>JWTM01000509.1 GCA_001749745.1 Candidatus Marispirochaeta associata | reverse complement strand
GCCTTGCAACGTAAGAGCATTTGCAGTGTAGAGAAAAAAGAAAATGCAGTTTTCGAAGCATCTTTTGCAGGGTTGCGTGATTTTAGCACTCAATTGTTGGTTTTTCTGCAAAAAAATCTACGGTTATTGACGTAAACGCAATAGTGTGTGTATGCAATTAAGAACTACTTAGCAGTATGCACAATATTTGCGGGATGATTGGACGGATGCAGGCGTATGCTCATAGGTTTCCATCCACTTAAGTAGCCGTACTGGGAAGGCCGCTTTTCTTTTCTACTCGCATCGAGCTGCATAACGTTTCGTACAGCAGGGTGAATAACGCTGCAACGTTGGATTATTCACACCTGTATGACTGGCTTGATGTACGTTAATAATGCTTGCGCTGAGTGCTTTTTTCCGGTTTGGACTGGGCGCTTTTATTGAGATTCTTATGTTGAGACGCAAAGTAAGATGATTTCCTCTGTGTAAGCATATATGTTCTTTTACCTTTTAAGGGAGGGTGAAGAAATGAC
>JWTM01000620.1 GCA_001749745.1 Candidatus Marispirochaeta associata | reverse complement strand
AGATTTCGCTGTGTCGTCACAGACATTCCACCGATAATCACATCAAATTTATCAGCAAGCAGCGCAGGAATAATGCCGGACCATGTTGTCGGTACAAACTCAATTTCAACACCAAGGTCTTTAGCAAGTTCTTTCATTACATCAATTTCAAAACCCACAAATTCGCCGTTCTTATCTTTCATAGCCCACGGTACGAAAGTAGAAAAACCAACACGCAGCTTATTACGCTCAACAACCTTTGCAATAACACTCTCTTTACTCAGATCTGCCATCACGTTTTGCGCAGATGCAGGAAGAGAAAATGCAATGACAAGCAGCAACGCAACTACAATCTTAAAACAGCTTTTACCCACGCCGATTCTCCTCTTTTATAGAAAACATTTTCTAGTGATCATACGAATATTTATTTTCCAAAAAATGTACAACAACGGACAAACTCACTGTAATCAATAAATAAATCAAGGCTACTATAAACCATATCTCAAACGTGAGGT
>JWTM01000550.1 GCA_001749745.1 Candidatus Marispirochaeta associata | reverse complement strand
GGTATATTCCAGGCACATCGTTTACAGAACTCTAAGCACTTCCTTTACACTCTTTAACGACTAAAATGACTCCAGGAGGAGTCTATGCCGTGGAAGGAGAGTTCAGTAATGGATCAGAAAGAAGAGTTTATTCTCCTGTGGAAGAGCCGGAAGTATACCGTGACGGCCTTGTCTGAGATGTTTGAGATATCCCGCCCGACAGCCTATAAGTTTATACATCGGTATGAACTGCTTGGTCTCTCAGGCTTACATGAACTCCCTCGAGTCCCACATCGAGTTCATAACAAAACAAGTGAACGTATAGAACGAGAGATTCTGAAACTACGGAAACGCCATCCACGCTGGGGAGCGCCGAAGTTGGAAGTCCTCTTAGAAGACAAGTTTCCCGATATGAAGTTACCTGGAACCTCCACCATTAGTGCGATACTCAAGCGCAATGGTATGGTGCAGGAACGAAGAAGGAGACATCGAACGGAGCCATGCTATCCCATTTTTGATCCTTTAGCAGCAAATGAAGTGTGGAGTGCAGACTTCAAGGGTAAGTTCCGAATGGGTAACAGGATATACTGTTACCCGCTTACGATAGCTGACAGTTATAGTAGATATGTATTTACAGCGAAAGGAATGCATGCTCCGAATGCAAAGAACGCCAAAGCAGTATTTATAGATGTATTCAGAAATTATGGTTTACCGGAACAGATTCACACCGACAATGGAGCTCCATTTGCTCACGTACGCTCCCTGGGCCGATTGTCGAAGCTGGGTGCCTGGTTTATGGAGCTGGGCATAAAACCGGTGTATTCTGACCCTGCTCATCCGGAACAGAATGGTCGGCATGAACGAATGCACCGAGAGCTCAAGGCCGAAGCAACAAAACCTCCTGGCTATTCGCTACAGCCACAACAGCGGAAGCTGAATACGTTTGTGAAGGAGTATAATGAGCTGAGACCACATGAAGCGTTGGACATGCGAACACCGAGCGCAGTACATCAGAAGTCGAGTAGGGAGTACCCAGAAAAGATAATCTCCTGGGAATATCCGAACGATTACAAAGTGAAATACATCACGAGAAATGGTGCAATTCGCGTGGATATAAACACCTGGTTGTTTGTTTCAACCGCCTTAGCAGGAAAACATGTTGGCTTGGAAGAGCTAGGCAACGGAATCTATCGGATGTACTACCATGAATTCCTTCTAGGATATGTAGATATGAAGGAGATGAAAATCCATGATAGTATGGTGTATACTCATGAAGTAGATGTGTAAACGATGTGCTTAGAAAAGTGTAAACGATGTGTTGGAAAGAACATAAAATAAAACTGAGGTATAGGATTAAATAGAGATGTACTTAGAAGAAATTGTAAATATTATTATTAATGGACTAAACAATATAGATGCAAGCTATTATAGAATGTTAACAACATATGAACCGCTCGGAATAGTAAGAGAACGTGCCTTTTGTTATGAACTATATCATCAAATAAGAACTGTTCAGGATAAAATGTATGATGGAAATCTATTAACTCTAAACGGTGAAATTGATAAACGGGGACATGTTCATTTTGATAAAAATGACCGAAAGAATCCTGACTTCGTGTTCCATGTGCCGGGTGAATTTGAAAGAAATGCAATTGTCGTCGAAGTAAAAGGTAAGCTATATAATGTTTTAAAAGATATAGAAACTTTATTTATTTTTACACAAAAGTATAATTATAGAGTAGGAATATTTTTGATTTATAATCATAACCATAAAGAATTGTTAGATTACATCAAAAAACGAAAACGTAATTTCGATAGATACAAAACAAATAGAATTTTACTGATTAGTAAAAAAAGTGTTGATACTAGAGTTGAAATATTAGAGCTACAGCAAGCTTTGGAATCGATATGAAAAGACATATAGGTTTATTCTTAAATAAAAAGTATATATCTAGTCTTAGTCGGGATGAATATGCAATACTAATGCAACAAATAAGAATTATTAATTCACTTGAATTCTGGCTGAGAATGCAAATTTCTGTAATAAAAGAAGAAAGCAAAAATTTAGAGACTAGAAATAGTGTTGAGCTAATGTTTAATCTTATCAGTGTATTTAATGAATGTATCAAAGAATACACAAATGAACTATCAAAGAAGATTTTACTCGGCAATATTCCAATAGAAATAAAAGATGAAATAAATGGATATGTATTACGATATACAGATTATAAGACGAATAGGTTTTTATTAATATCAAATATTATAAGAAATAAAATAATGTATCATGTGAGATCAGATTTTCTGAAACCTATGATTAAGGAGGGGGATGCTAATGATGATCTTCTTCTTGGTGCTGGATTGTCAGAAAAAAGACATGATTTCTGTTTTGTTGCGCATTATACGCTTATCTTTGAATTGATTTCAAATGAGCTACCAAATAATGTATCTAAGCATTCGTTCTTAGAATGGATAACGAATGAAGCTGTAATTGAAATTGACTCGTTTATCGATCATCTTTATAGAGTAACAATGAGTCAGATCAAAGGGAATGGATATAAAAAATACTTAGAAGAAGATTATACTATATAACCAGCAATTGGAGCAGACGTGGCTATTGTCATGGTTTGTGCAACTGGTTCCAGGAGTAGAATAGCTTAAATGTAACCGGTGCGAGCGAAATTGATGATCTACTATTGGTTGGGTAGCAGCACAAACGCATGCCAACTTAACGCCACGCAGCTCAATTGGATGTTATGTAGATAAAAAATTATTATGTTTAGCATAGTGAATATAGGTGAATATAAAAGAACTTATGATATATAATAATCTTTATGAGAGGGCTTTGTGATAAAGAAAATTAGCATATTAATTCTTTTGCTTAATGCTTTAATGAGTTGTACTAGTTTTCTTAATTTGGGGAATCGTACTGAATATTACGAAACAACACTAAAAGAAAAATATGCAATTGATGTTATATATAATAAAACACGAATGGATACAGATCCTTTTGAGCAATCGTTACCAACAAAAAGATATGTTAATCGATTTATAAAAATACTATATCATGAAATTAGTAAATACCCTCAGAACTTCTTTAAAAGAATAGGAATAGCTGAGATCGTGTTGGGTAAGGATTTGTTAGTTCAAGGTAAACCTCGTGCAGGGTCTCCATATCCATTCTCTGGGAGAATATATTTTGAGGTTGAAAGCTCAGAACATTCTCATAGTGATATTTATTTATCCTATGCTATTCACCATGAAATATCTCATTGTGTTGATTATTATCTTTGGGGTGATTTGTTTTACAAATGGGATTCTATGGACAGTTTAAATGTTCCTGGGTTTACATATGGGAACGGTGGTAAGTATGCACTTGAAATCGACTATGAAGAACCTGAGATTGAAATTGGATTTCTTACAACTTATCAGATGACTGGCCAAGAGGAAGATAGAGCTGTACTGTTTGGTTATGCAATGAGTGACGAAAAAAAGAATTATTTATTAGAAAAAATTGCTGAAGATGATATAATCAAAGCGAAGTATAATTTGTTACAACATAAAATAAAGGTTGAGTTAGGATTAACTTTTGTTAACTACCCAAGTAATTAGGGTTCTAAAGTATTTTACTACATAACCAGCAATTGGAGCAGACGTGGCTATTGTCATGGTTTTGTGCTACTGGTTCCAGGAGTAGGGTAGATCTGAGGAAGGTGATGCGAGAAAAATCGGTGATATACAGTTGGTTGGGTAGCAGCACAAACGCATGCCAACTTAACGCCACGCAGCTCAATTGGATGTTATGTTCACGAAGGTATATTCCAGGCACATCGTTTACAGAACTCTAAGCACTTCCTTTACACTCTTTAACGACTAAAATGACTCCAGGAGGAGTCTATGCCGTGGAAGGAGAGTTCAGTAATGGATCAGAAAGAAGAGTTTATTCTCCTGTGGAAGAGCCGGAAGTATACCGTGACGGCCTTGTCTGAGATGTTTGAGATATCCCGCCCGACAGCCTATAAGTTTATACATCGGTATGAACTGCTTGGTCTCTCAGGCTTACATGAACTCCCTCGAGTCCCACATCGAGTTCATAACAAAACAAGTGAACGTATAGAACGAGAGATTCTGAAACTACGGAAACGCCATCCACGCTGGGGAGCGCCGAAGTTGGAAGTCCTCTTAGAAGACAAGTTTCCCGATATGAAGTTACCTGGAACCTCCACCATTAGTGCGATACTCAAGCGCAATGGTATGGTGCAGGAACGAAGAAGGAGACATCGAACGGAGCCATGCTATCCCATTTTTGATCCTTTAGCAGCAAATGAAGTGTGGAGTGCAGACTTCAAGGGTAAGTTCCGAATGGGTAACAGGATATACTGTTACCCGCTTACGATAGCTGACAGTTATAGTAGATATGTATTTACAGCGAAAGGAATGCATGCTCCGAATGCAAAGAACGCCAAAGCAGTATTTATAGATGTATTCAGAAATTATGGTTTACCGGAACAGATTCACACCGACAATGGAGCTCCATTTGCTCACGTACGCTCCCTGGGCCGATTGTCGAAGCTGGGTGCCTGGTTTATGGAGCTGGGCATAAAACCGGTGTATTCTGACCCTGCTCATCCGGAACAGAATGGTCGGCATGAACGAATGCACCGAGAGCTCAAGGCCGAAGCAACAAAACCTCCTGGCTATTCGCTACAGCCACAACAGCGGAAGCTGAATACGTTTGTGAAGGAGTATAATGAGCTGAGACCACATGAAGCGTTGGACATGCGAACACCGAGCGCAGTACATCAGAAGTCGAGTAGGGAGTACCCAGAAAAGATAATCTCCTGGGAATATCCGAACGATTACAAAGTGAAATACATCACGAGAAATGGTGCAATTCGCGTGGATATAAACACCTGGTTGTTTGTTTCAACCGCCTTAGCAGGAAAACATGTTGGCTTGGAAGAGCTAGGCAACGGAATCTATCGGATGTACTACCATGAATTCCTTCTAGGATATGTAGATATGAAGGAGATGAAAATCCATGATAGTATGGTGTATACTCATGAAGTAGATGTGTAAACGATGTGCTTAGAAAAGTGTAAACGATGTGTTGGAAAGAACA
>JWTM01000262.1 GCA_001749745.1 Candidatus Marispirochaeta associata | reverse complement strand
ATGATCTTATGCGCGAGAAGGTAAAGCACATCCTTCTTGTGTCCTCACCATATGATGCATGGGTAATGGAAGAAGATTGCAACCTTTCAGAACGCCTTGCAAACGAATACCGCGGTCTTAACCTCAGTTCACCGCCTCGCCTTACATGGATTTCTTCACCTGAAGAGATTCCGGCCGCTCTGGAACAGCGTCCCGCTGAAATGGTTATCCTTATGTCTGGACTTGCCGAACCGGAACTGGTTGACCTGAAACAGCGCATTGACGCCTTTGTGCCGGATCTGCCCGTTGTCATACTGACTCACAGGGAAATAGAAAACGAGCAGCTCAAGCGAAAGGATTTAGATCATTGCTTCTTATGGACAGGGGATGCCGA
>JWTM01000080.1 GCA_001749745.1 Candidatus Marispirochaeta associata | reverse complement strand
GTTTCGATGTAGCCCCATTTGTTTAATTTCAGATCCGGCTCGTTTTCAAGCAGAACCGGATTAGGACGGGTTCCTACAGCGATGATAGCAAGGTCTGTTTCCAGCTCGTAGGTTTCCCCTTCGATAGGAAGCGGACGGCAACGACCGGACTCGTCCGGCTCGCCCATCTTCATCTTCTGCAGTGTGACAGAGGCAAGGTTGCCTTTGCCGTCACCTTTGAACTCAAGCGGGTTTGCAAGCACTTCAAGAATAACGCCTTCTTCAACTGCGTGCTCGATTTCTTCGTGACGTGCAGGCATGGCATCTGCGGTACGTCTGTACACAATGTGTACGGTTTCAGCGCCAAGACGCTGCGCAGTACGTGCAGCATCCATAGCTACGTTGCCACCACCGTATACAGTAACCTTTCGGCCTTTGATAATCGGGGTGTCGTAGTTAGGGAAGTCGTATGCGCGCCCTAAGTTTACACGGGTGAGGTATTCGTTTGCGGAGAATACGCCGCACAGGTTCTCA
>JWTM01000629.1 GCA_001749745.1 Candidatus Marispirochaeta associata | reverse complement strand
ATATGAGCACTACGCATGGTGATATGTCTACAACACAGCACGAGGAAACAATACTGCAGGACGGTGCTGTTGATCATTCAGAATCGTTACGTACCACTCCGGAGCCTGTTGCCAAATAGATGAAGTGCGATAGGTGGGGTGTTCTCACTGTCATGACAGGCTGGTAGCTAAAAAGTGGATTATTCTTTCGTGATTTTGATTCTTTTTTTGTATAGCGTGTAAGAAATACCCCG
>JWTM01000628.1 GCA_001749745.1 Candidatus Marispirochaeta associata | reverse complement strand
AACAATACCACCACCCTGCTCAAGCAGATCTTTAAGTTCCATATGATGCGGATCGAACGAAACATCAATAGGAATAAGCCAGTTACCTATAATAAAACAGGCAGTATAAAATGGAACCCAGTTTAACGGGTTGGATATCCACGTACCTGCTGCCGCTGCAATTTTGCTGCATCGTACCACAAACGCAAGTGCAACAGCCACCACTGTCTGAAACGGAAGAATAGGCAAGCAGCCGGAAAAAACCCCGACAGCCATACCCAACGCAATAGAATGGGTTGAAACTTTCAACCGCATTACGCGGAGATAATTGTATTTAATCGCCCGCTTAAATGAGACCCAAAACCGCACCAAAAACTCCTCGTTTCTGACCCTTACGACAGTGTATCAAATCGTAAGAATTGAATTACAAGCCCCGCACGCCCCTGTGTTACAGAGCGCAAATCGGTAGAAAACCCGAAAAGACTGCACATTGGAGCCAACGCTTGCACCATCTTCAATCCTGCACGGTCAAAAAGGTTTTCAACTTTTGCGCCTTTCGCGCCAAGCAGGCTGATAGCATCCCCGACATTTTCATCCGGAACAGAAATCTCTACATCCATAATCGGCTCAAGCAATTCCGGCTTTGCATTTGCCAATGCAGCCTTCAATGCCATGCCCGCAGCCATACGATACCCT
>JWTM01000627.1 GCA_001749745.1 Candidatus Marispirochaeta associata | reverse complement strand
GTTGGTGCTGCATCACCGATGATAGGCTCGTTGTGATCAACGCTTACTGCGCCGAACGGACAAACCATAACGCACATTTTACAACCTACACAAAGATGCTGGCGTACGCGTACCATACCAGGTTCACGAACGAGAGCAGCAGTAGGGCAAACGCGTGCACATGGTGCATTGTGGCACTGACGGCACTGTACAGGAACCTTAGCTTTCTCAATTTTGCATACCTTGATGCGGCTCAAGTTAGTAGCTTTGTTCTTAATGATTTCCTTACGGGTAAGGCTGGTGTGTGCTTCAACACATGCGATTTCACATTTTTTACAGCCTTTGCATTTCTCAGCGTCAACAACCAATGCGTACTCTTTAGTTTCCATGAGAATCATCCTTATTAACAGGTTCCACTTCGAGACTCT
>JWTM01000626.1 GCA_001749745.1 Candidatus Marispirochaeta associata | reverse complement strand
CATGATAGTTACAATATTACCCATTGTAAGGTCGATATTGTAGGCCTGTGCAATAAAGAGCGCACAAACACCCTGATAAATTGCAGTACCGTCCATGTTGATAGTAGCACCAAGTGGTAATACAAAGCTGGAAACTGAAGATGAGACACCAAGGTTTTTCTCAGCACAGCGAATAGTGGCAGGAAGTGTACCAGCACTGGACGTAGTTGAAAACGCCACCATGATCGCATCAAGAATCCCGCGGAAGAACTTTACTGGATTCAATCGAGCAACAACAGCCACATAGCTGCTGTATGTCACGAACACATGAAGAATCGCGCCAACGTAAACTGCACCGATAATTTTGGCGAGCGGCAGCAACGCATCCAGACCATACTGAGCAACCACTTTTGCGATAAGAGCTGCAACACCGTATGGAGCACACGCCATAACGATTGCTGTCATGCTGTACATT
>JWTM01000625.1 GCA_001749745.1 Candidatus Marispirochaeta associata | reverse complement strand
ACGGAATCAAAAACTGGAACAACTCAGGAACACCGGACACTGTAAACATAGAATCGTTAGTGCAGGAAGGCACTGACAACTAACGGGAGAACACGACATGGCCGTCAAGCTGATTACCTCACTGCTCTACTTCGCAATTGTTTTTTACTTAGGCTGGAAGGGTTGGAAAGAAACCAGAGGAGCAAGCGACTATATGCTTGCCGGGCGCTCTGTTAACCCGTTCATCATGGCCATGTC
>JWTM01000624.1 GCA_001749745.1 Candidatus Marispirochaeta associata | reverse complement strand
GCGCAACTTCTTGCGCATACGGTGTAAAATTATTTTTCGCCGATTTAGGTACAGTAAGAATGTGCGCCACAGAAAGTTCCATTTGTGATGCACCGATCTTACGGGTTAACAGTAAAGCCACAGGGGCTTGGGTACTTTGGGCAATTTTATAAGCAGCAGTGGGAAATAATGCTGAATCTCCCAGAAAATCGACGCTGGCTGTATACGCAGTCGGAGGAAAAATTCTATCCCCCATAATGGCCACAAGTTCATTTTTCCGTAATGCAGCTGCAACAGCGATTACGCTGCCCATGGTATCTTCAGCAGGGATTACATTGATGTTGTGGCGTGCAGTGAATTCAAAATAGGGGATATCTACATCGCCTTCACCCC
>JWTM01000623.1 GCA_001749745.1 Candidatus Marispirochaeta associata | reverse complement strand
CCAATTTGCTGGGCTGCATTGAACGCGAAGCTGAAATGGGCGCGCTCATTACCGACTTCTCTTTGATTAAGTCCGGTTCGTTGCATCAGGCAAACGGTGGGTTCCTGTTACTGCACATTGAAGACATTCTTTCTCAGGGCGGCTCGTGGGAAGGGCTGATGCGTGCACTACGCTCCGGCATGGTACGCATTGAAGACAGTGAAGAAGGACAGGAAACAACGAAAACAAAAGGTATT
>JWTM01000622.1 GCA_001749745.1 Candidatus Marispirochaeta associata | reverse complement strand
TTCCCGATATATATCACCGTATCATTTTACTAGTATTACGTGCTGTGCGTCAGCATGCACAGCTGGGGATGGTTAATCCGATAGCTACAGCAGTGTCTATCACTGTGTTTTGTAATAGCCAAAAAACGTAATTTTATAATGAACGAACGTATTCTTTTTACGAACGGGTAGGTGGGAAATAGACGATGGCGGGCCACCGTAAGTCGACTGGTATATTCGCCAGTGTAATAAAGAAAGTAACAATCATCAGCGTTTCGCTGGCAAAATGTCCTCTGTCTGTTTCACGAAACAGACAGGGACAAAAATGTCTTCCGTGAAAGGAAGGCCTCCAAAAATAAAGAAAACATTTCGGGTAGGTCGTAGTGACCATGCCGGGAAACCAAGATCCAAACCGCCTAAATAGGCACGGGCAAATGGCACCCCTTCAAATCAACAT
>JWTM01000621.1 GCA_001749745.1 Candidatus Marispirochaeta associata | reverse complement strand
AGCTGGTGGAGGAACCACGGATCAATGTGCGTAATTTCGTGCAGTTCCTCAATGGTCATGCCAAGGAGGAATGCGTGACGCAGGGCGAATACACGCTTGGAGTTCGGTGTGCGCAGCAGACCCATGATGTCTTCACGTTCTGGAAGCTTACCACGGTAGTCGCTGCCGAATCCTGCAACACCAACTTCAAGAGAGCGCATGCCTTTCTGGAAGGATTCTTTGAAGGTACGTCCGATGGACATAGCTTCACCAACACTCTTCATAGCGGTGTTCAGTTCGTCCTGAGCGCCAGGGAATTTTTCAAAAGTAAAACGAGGCAGCTTGGTTACGCAGTAGTCAATGGTCGGTTCAAAAGAAGCCATTGTCTCACGGGTAATATCGTTAGGGATTTCATCAAGTGTATATCCCACAGCAAGCTTTGCCGCGATTTTAGCAATAGGGAAGCCGGTTGCTTTAGA
>JWTM01000619.1 GCA_001749745.1 Candidatus Marispirochaeta associata | reverse complement strand
TTCTTCTTCAGTAAAATAAAAACTATCCTGAGGGGCAAGGTTGTTTTGATCACGATATGCCCTGTGTAACTCGTGATAGGTTGCAGTAGAAGAGTTTTCCATAGGCAAAGCAAGCTTCTGCGCAACCGAAAAAATAGCGTCCCGCGCTCCCTCCAGCTCCACAACTGTGTCGAATGAAAGTTCATCAAGGCAAATTTCTACGCCATCAAGCACCCACTCTTTCACGCATCTTATCATACCGGAAAGCACCGTCGTAACCAAGCCCTTCGAGAATACCACAGGTTCCTTCAAAGCTCTCAACTTTTGTTTCGCGTTCGTCGTATATTTTTACATCCTCAGGAATGTCACCTTTTGGCGGAAGTTTCAATGTAAGAACAGTCTCAT
>JWTM01000618.1 GCA_001749745.1 Candidatus Marispirochaeta associata | reverse complement strand
ACTTGATGAAATTGCAGCCTTTGCAGAAATACGTCCAGATTTATCAGCTGGAGTCATTATCACTTCACGAACAGCAGCCTTGATTTCAGAGAACTCCATAGGGTCATTCTCACATAGGTCTGGTCTGTGTTTTGCGAAGTCGGTAAAAAAGGTATGAAGTGCTTCAGAAGCTTCAGTAAACGTTTCGATATTGTTATGTTCAATGGTATCCCCTGTCCAGTGAAGATAAGGGCGATCAGGGTGTGTGCATGCAGCTCCATGTCCTAATCCACATGAGAGAGTTTCAGCGCACCCCCCTGTGAGGCTATCTGGTAGTAGGCATGTGAAGTTTTCGAAAAAACTTTTTTCTTTTTGCTTATTGTATTCTTTTAATTCTTCAGCAAAATCGTTTTCGTTCA
>JWTM01000617.1 GCA_001749745.1 Candidatus Marispirochaeta associata | reverse complement strand
AAACAGTTTTTGCAAATTAATGCTTGGTTCACGCTGCAGCATGCCGTAAGCGTAGACAATATCTTTTGTGTATACAGGATTACCAGCTTTGAGCAGGCCGTAAAGTTGTGTGATGAGATTAAGAACAGTTTGCAGTGAATCCGGATCGGGTGAAGTGGCGTGGAGCGCTGTTCCTTTGGTGTCCAGCTCAACCCCGCTTTCTTTTGCGATGACTGCGAGATTTTTATTTTGTGGGCCAAAAAGTTCGTTCGCAAGCTGAATGTCATCAAAGTCTAATGTCTTCGTCACGGATGTGTTTGTCATATATGTTCTGTCCGCCTGCATGCGGAAATGTTAATGTGTATAATCTGCCCGTGTGGTAGCCTGTTTTTTTGAATGAGTCTACTCAGGTCGTTTTGCAACGTTTTTTGAGACACTTTGCAACCCTGTCGCAGAATAAAGAAGGGTTGTAATTA
>JWTM01000616.1 GCA_001749745.1 Candidatus Marispirochaeta associata | reverse complement strand
GATAGCTTCCCCGTCAAGCTAACTATTCTTGTGATCGCGTATCCACTCAGCTTCATCAATAACTAAATACTTATTACCTGGTTCTTCTTGCAAGCATTGCTCTAATCTTTGACCACAGACTCCATGTTTTCAAAGGCTATCAATGCGCCTATCGACCTCATGATTTTACTACGAGATATAATTAGTTACTGCTCCTTCAGTGAGTTAGCATCAATTGGCACATATGTAATTTCATACTCTGCTCCAAGCTCTTTTTGCAAAGCGACAGCCAAA
>JWTM01000615.1 GCA_001749745.1 Candidatus Marispirochaeta associata | reverse complement strand
CAGTCGAAGGCGGCTTTTCGCTTTCACCGCTTTGGCTGGAAAGCAGACCGGCACAGTTGGCTCCTTTTTTTGTATGGGATAACGCCGAAAGCGCATAATCGTAGTGTAGAAAAAAGCGGTAATAATGATTGAAGAGCTGAACATGTGTGTTCAGCTCTTTTTTTGTCTGAACTCCAAATGTGTTTGCTGTCTTTACTAGTGCTGCATGTTTTAAACTAATGTCGTTGGTTATGTGAATAGTAAAAAGCGGACAGGTGATGCGGTTGCGATGAAGAGTCTTTGTGTTTTTGAGAGGATAGAGGTTGGATGATGTGCTCTTGGTAAGAAAAAAAGTGCATGCGCTGATGTTGTTGATAGCAAGCTTCCAAGTAACAGCGACCGAGAACATTGCCACGTGATGTAAGGGCAATGATATTAGCAATATAATTCTTTTTTG
>JWTM01000614.1 GCA_001749745.1 Candidatus Marispirochaeta associata | reverse complement strand
ATATTTTTCTTTGTTCTTGTTAGAACTAGGAGATTCATATGAAAGAATACATAGTTACAGATTTGACTCGTTTTAATAATTCAGAACTCGTGTGCACAGCTATTGTTGATTTAGAAACAAATGAATGTTTAAGGCCGACCCCATATTTTAAGGCTGCACAGTGCAGAAAAATAAATATGCATCCCGGAGCAGTGCTACAGGGAACATTCTCGATCAAGGCAGATACGCAGAAGCCTCATGTTGAAGATGCTGTATATGAGCAGGACGTTAAGTTTGTTAGAGTTGCTTCGTCCGAAGAATTTAAAGCTGCGCTTGATGCGACGCTTTCAGAGAGTGTGTCAAAAGGGTTTGGCGTGGATTTCGATCTTGGGCAAAAACATAT
>JWTM01000613.1 GCA_001749745.1 Candidatus Marispirochaeta associata | reverse complement strand
ATGCATCCGGAACTTGCACGCAAAATTAATTTACTGTTGCTGCTCATGGTTGCAGGCGTCATGTGCGGCTCCCTTTCTGTACAGTTCATACTTGGTGATTTGCCATGTCCCCTCTGCATACTGCAACGCTATGCAATGATTGGTCTGGCAATGGGGCCTCTGCTGAACTTGCGGTTTGGTATACGCCCGCGTCATCTCTCAGTTACGCTCATGTTTGCTCTGTTCGGTATAGCAGTCAGCGTACGGCAGGTATTGCTGCATATAGTACCGGGAACAGGAAATTACGGTGCTCCTGTCTTTGGAATGCATCTATATACATGGTCGTCACTCATATTTTTTATTGCACTGGTTGTTACTGCTCTGTTGTTACTCATAGAAAATGTATGGTCACCATTAGATACACCTACCTATAACGACAAAATAGTCCACATTGGATATGGAATTATGATATCCATAACGTTATTCCTTGCAATAATAACACTTTTGGAATGTGGCTGGCGATGTCCCGATAATCCAGTGCACTATATGCTCATTCAAC
>JWTM01000612.1 GCA_001749745.1 Candidatus Marispirochaeta associata | reverse complement strand
CCTGCAACGGGTCTTTATAGATACGTTCCTTAGGAATGTGAGAAAGTAACTCATTATAAAAGGCTGTATGCGAAGCTGTGTGCATTGTGCTTCTCCTGCTATTTAATCTGATGTGCCTAAAAAATATTCTAGCTACCTACGCTAAAAGATATCATTACTATTAAGAAAAATCATTACTTAAATAGATACTAAATGAAAAATCCATTCAACGCAAAAAAGCCTCCGAAATGTACGGAGGCTTTTTAGTTACGTGTATTTTTTTTAGAAAAAGGAAACCAAATTAATTGGAGTAAATAGTCAGGCTATCTCCAGGGCGCAGAATTGAACGCTTGCTTAACTGGTTCCAGCGAAGAATATCTTTATAAGACACACCGAACTTTTTCGCGATGGTCCAGACTGACTCGCCTCTTCGAACCTGATAGGCAACCATTTTACTACCTTTTTTCCCTGCCGTTTTCTTGGCAATGGTCTTGGTAGACTGGTTAGGGATATACAATTTGGTTCCGGCACGAAGGCTTTTAGCAGATCGCAATCCATTAGCAGATAACAAGGTTTTCACACTCACACCGGTTGCACGTGAAATATCATATAACGTGTCACCACGCTGAACAATATAGTTCCCGCGTTTTTGTGCAATAGCACGAGTTTTTGCGCGTGGACTGCGCCATGCGACCTGTGTTGAGTTGCTTCCCGGAATCATGAGACGCTGTCCCGGTCTCAAAAGATTGCTTCTGCGATTATTAACCTTCTTCAAAACAGCGACAGGTACACCATGTCTGCGACCAATGCGGTACCATGAATCACCACTGCGCACTTTGTAGGAAATCCAGCCCGCGTAAGGACGAGACTTGTCACTTTCAAGGAAT
>JWTM01000611.1 GCA_001749745.1 Candidatus Marispirochaeta associata | reverse complement strand
CTGCAAATGTGCATAACTTTCTTGATGCTTGGGTCACTGACTGGAAAAGCGGGTCAGTTGAGGGGTACATCAGCAGGTATGCGAAGAATGCGGTGCAGGGGACACGACGGGGGATCAAAGCCATTGCTGATCATAAAATTGATGTATGGCAACGTGCGAAACCTGCGCAGATCATGCTTTCTGACATAGAGATGACCTTGTCCGGGCGAGGGCTTGAAGTAAGCATGGATCAATACTATGGAGACAGTACCGGATACACAGACCAGGGT
>JWTM01000610.1 GCA_001749745.1 Candidatus Marispirochaeta associata | reverse complement strand
CAGGAAGGGACGAGGTGCCAGCTCGATTGTGTGATTCGAACCATGTTTGAACTGTCGCAAAACAGACTACAAAAAGTCATGCTAAAAAAAACGCCCTGACTCTTCGAAAGAATCAGGGCGTGAAATGCATGGTGAAGGCTTAACGCCTTCCATTCTTATTGCAGCTTGGAGCACGGAATCCATGAGAAACCGGCATTGGATACGAGGTCGTCCAATGTGGGCAGAGCTTTTTGTGCTTTGGGGTGGATGTCATGAAAAAGGATAATGCCTTTGCGCCACAGCAGCATGAGTGTTGTCACTCTATCTGTTACTTCTTGAGCGCTGAGCTTTCTGTTCCAGTCCTGACTGTCGATATTCCA
>JWTM01000609.1 GCA_001749745.1 Candidatus Marispirochaeta associata | reverse complement strand
AGTAGAGCGCAGCATCAACATCACTTCCCCGGATGGATTTGATCATGGCAGAGGCCAGCTCATAGTGACTGTCGCCGTTTTTGTCGTGCCGTGCGATTACGTCAGGCAGGGCAGCTTTGAGCTGATCAGGCTCTCTTGCTTCAGGAGGGAGTTGTGCAATGTATTCTACAAGGTTCAGCATGGTTCGAGCATCACCGTGAGCAATGCCAGCAACCATTTCATAGACCGTTTCGTCCAGTTCAACACCGCAGGCTTCCGCGCCCTTTTGAGCGAGAGTTTGTAGTGAGGTGCTGGGCAGTGGCTTAAGTTTAAGCGTGTGCAATCTGGACAAAAGCTGCCGTGTAACACTGAAGGACGGGTTTTCAGTAGTGGTCGCAATAAGGGTGATTTCTCCTGATTCAAGAATCGGAAGGAAGAAGTCCTGTTGCGCTTTAGAAAAACGGTGAAGTTCATCCAGAACCAGAACTTCTACGCCTTTAAGCGATTTGCGAAGCTGGGTTAACCCTGCTTCCGGAGCGCTTACCC
>JWTM01000608.1 GCA_001749745.1 Candidatus Marispirochaeta associata | reverse complement strand
CTGCTCATCTGCATTTTGCGGTTGGAACTTGGCCTTAACCTCCTGCAAAACCTCAACTTGAGACTTAATATGAGCGTCCTGCTTTGTTGAAAACATTGAAGCAACTTGTTCAGAGTGATTTCGTCCCGCACCTTCAGTTGTGTACTGCATCATCTGCGCATATGGGGTATGGTTCATAGTCGTGATATCAGAATTTGTCGCAAGCATACGCCTTTCACGACAACGAAGGTATTGCTGATCTATACGCAGCTGCTTTTCCGGCTCAAGTGCTTCAAACCGCG
>JWTM01000607.1 GCA_001749745.1 Candidatus Marispirochaeta associata | reverse complement strand
GCGCCTTCGATGATCGACGCAAGCTCTTCAGAAGCTGCGCCCCTGTTTTCAGGGTCAACCTCAACAGCCCGAACCTGCGCAACAAGTTCTTCTTTCTGCGCTTTCTTAGCTGCAACAACAGAAGCCGTTTCCTCTGCACCGCGCATTTTCAAACGCGCCACAAGCTTGTCATGCAAAAGCGGATTATCTGCGTACGTTGTATGCACGTAGTCCAGATTCTCCTTCAGGCTCTTGCCGTTACCTGAAAGCTCGTTGGCAAGGGTTATGCTCTGTTTTGTCGTCTCTGTGTCTTTGAACTTCTCCGCGTACACAGCCTTTGTGCTGTCGGTTATGCCAAACTCTGCAAACCGCTTTAACGCCTGCTCTGGCGCACGTTCATACAACGCCTTCCATGCGTTCTGCTTCATGCCAGCATAGTCTGCCATGTACGCTTCTTTCTGTGAGGAACGCAGCGCACCGGAGGAAACAGCCAGATCAAAAATTTGCCGTGCCTCTGCATCATGCGCGGCTATGTTTTCAGGAGCGGCCTGCATTTTCTGCTGAAAGGTCTTCATGGTGGCGCCATACTTGTCTTGTGCCACCACAATGCGTTGCTGATGCTCAAACCCTGCGTGCGCTTTTACTCGTTGAGCGCGTTGCCCTGTGGTGTACTGCTGAAGAGCGTTGAGGGCGCGTTTTGAAAGCCCTGCTCCCAGCGTCTGCACCTGCTGGCT
>JWTM01000606.1 GCA_001749745.1 Candidatus Marispirochaeta associata | reverse complement strand
TGGCAATCTGGACGCAGCATGTCCTGCCCCTCGGAAAGACGAACTTGGCAGACTCATCAAGTCCACCGGCAGCATGGTTGAGGAGCTTAAAAAGAAAATAGCAGAAGCAAATCAACAAGCCCTACTTGCAGACAAAAAAACTTCTGAGGCACAGCATGCCCTCACACAAGCTGAACAAGAAAAGCAAAATGCCATCGCTGCCAGAAATGACAGCATGGAAGCAGCAACTCAGTTGGAATTAGTTGTAGCAACTCTTTCGGAAGCCAGCACCACCCTTGCAGCACAGGCAAGAGACGTAAGCACGGGAACTGATATTCAAAACCGGCGCATGGAAGAAACTGCCACCTCCATGGAGCAACTTACAGCAACCATTATGGACGTGGCGCGTAACGCCTCAGGCTCCGTGCAAAGCACCGACGCAACACGAATCCTTGCAGCTGAAGGTCAGAAACTTGTTGATGATGTCATTGCATCAGTCAATGAAGTCCTAACAATCACACACACCATGAAACAAAGCCTTGGTGAACTGGGAAAAGAAGCTGATAACATTGGCAGCATCATGGCTGTGATTAATGACATTGCGGATCAGACTAACCTGCTGGCCCTGAACGCAGCAATCGAAGCTGCTCGTGCAGGAGAAGCAGGAAAAGGATTTGCTGTAGTAGCAGACGAAGTCCGTAAGCTTGCAGAA
>JWTM01000605.1 GCA_001749745.1 Candidatus Marispirochaeta associata | reverse complement strand
AATTTCAAAGTACTTTCGTTCCATAAGCTGGTTCCACCAGCACTCAAGGTATTGCTGGAAGACCCAGACTGTGCAGTAGACGCATTCCTTCTTCCCGGTCATGTATCCACAATTCTCGGTATGGAGCCGTACCACTTCGTTGCAGAGCGCTACAACACTCCGGGCGTTATCACAGGCTTCGACCCTGTAGATATTCTGGAATCCCTGCTCATCATGGTCGAGCAGCGCAAGAACGGCAAAGCTTCTATTGTGAACCAGTACAAGCGCGCTGTTTCCGATTCCGGTAACGCTAAAGCACGCGAAATCATGTTCTCTGTATTCAATATTGCTGAGGCTCAGTGGCGCGGTGTCGGCACCATTCCAGAGAGCGGACTCGTTATCAAAG
>JWTM01000604.1 GCA_001749745.1 Candidatus Marispirochaeta associata | reverse complement strand
ATGACTGCACCAAGCTGGTCCGACAAGCAGCACTGAAATAGAAAAGAGGATTAGCATAAAAAAGCCGCTTCCCCTGAACAGAGGGCCAGCAACAATTAATGCAGGAACCGGTAAATGCAACGCACCTGTCATCAAAAACGTACTGACCCCAGCCAAGCCCAGCGCGAGCTGTGCAAAAAAGACAAAAGAAAAGAATGCCCATGCATACGAGCGGGCTTT
>JWTM01000603.1 GCA_001749745.1 Candidatus Marispirochaeta associata | reverse complement strand
ACCTCAGGCTCAGCGCCAACAGTATGCTGTATATTCTCTATTACATCAACAGCTTCTGCATCATCATCGTGTAACAATTTACGCAGTTTTGCTAACGCTCCCTGCATATCTTTTTTACTCAGCAACGACTCATATGTTATCGAAGACAACATAAGCTGCTGTCGTATGTCAGTCACTGTAACAGCAAGCAGGCTTCCCAGTGTATTCACCAGCTTCCGCTGAACAGAATGTGGCTTCTCAGCCTGAATACTGGATTCAAGGTCAGCAGCGATATGTTGAATGTCACTTGCACCAACATTCCCTGCAACACCTTTTA
>JWTM01000602.1 GCA_001749745.1 Candidatus Marispirochaeta associata | reverse complement strand
TGATGAATTGTTTTCAATTTTGTTTGTCAGCCCGCTTATTCTTGTCATCTATTTGTATTCTACAGCAGCTATACTGCATACGGCGCTTAAATTGACCGGAGCGGCAAGAGGAAAGATAGGGGTCACGTTGCGGGTGCTGTGCTATGCCTCTGCTGCTGATTTGCTGTCTGTCATTCCTGTTGTCGGGCCACTGGTCGGCGGCATCTTGAAGTTAATTATCATCGTGAAAGGTCTCAAAACAGCGCATGGCACATCCTACGCGCGCGTAGTTCCTGCGGTTGGCTTTCTCGTAGTATTGCTTGTTTCGTTTGTCGTGTATACGTTGAAATCTCAGGGAATCATCTAGTCTGTTCGTGCTCTGAGAGCATGCTGAGTTACGTTCTGGTTTTGTCACGCGGCTGTTTCAGCGTGAGGTATTTGTTTTTAAGAGGGTGTTCATGCTTATTACATGTCCTGAGTGTCAGTTTGCGCGAAACATTAATACAGATTCAATTCCTGCAACGGCGCAGCTTGCAACG
>JWTM01000601.1 GCA_001749745.1 Candidatus Marispirochaeta associata | reverse complement strand
AAAAGGCTCTGACTGGGGCTGTGATCAAGAAGTTGCTCGTATTTTTGCGGATACCGCACCTATTGTTATGCGCGAAGTTGCACACTGGGGTGTGCCGTGGAACCGTGTCGAACATGGCCCCGCCACTTACTACAAAGGCGGAAAACCGTTTGAAGCAGCAGAGAGCAAAGAGAAACACGGCCTTATCCATGCCCGTGCATTCGGCGGTACTGCCAAGTGGCGCACCTGCTACACCGCAGACGGCACAGGACGTTCTGTACTAAATACGCTTGATTCCATGTGTCTGCGTTACAACGTCAATATTCATGACCGCACTCAGGCTGAAGCCCTTATTCATGACGGTGAAAACTGCATCGGCGCTATTGTCCGCTGCCTGCGCACAGGTGAACTTATGGCGTACTTTGCCACAGCCACACTGATTGCCACTGGCGGATACGGTC
>JWTM01000600.1 GCA_001749745.1 Candidatus Marispirochaeta associata | reverse complement strand
CGCAGCAAATGAGATTGCTGTGGAGCTTTTCTTGAAAGACAACATACAGTTCCTGCAAATTCCAGAGCTTATTCAAAAAGCTATGGAAGCACACGACATGGTCACCCCGGCTTCCATTGAAGACATCATTGCGCTGGATAGTGCAACGCGCAAGCGCTCTCTTGAATGGGCAAGCGCGCTGTAACCGGCACGATTAACTCACGGAGTATCCAAGCAATATGCTAAGCAGTGCAATAGCAATTATCCTCGTTCTAGGCGGACTTATTTTCTTCCATGAGCTCGGGCACTTCAGTGTTGCTCGTGCATTCGGTGTTG
>JWTM01000599.1 GCA_001749745.1 Candidatus Marispirochaeta associata | reverse complement strand
CCAGTACTGGCAGCGTTGCCTGCCCTTTAATGATTCCTGCAGGGTATCTTCCAAGAAGTATTTCAAGAGTTCTTTTGGCTTTGCTTACAGCAAGCATTTTTTGAATAAGTACCTGTTTTGCACTCTCTGTATTGGCCTTTGCTGTGGCAAGATCCTGTGGTTGACCTATGCCCATATTGTATCTGTCGAGCGCAATATCTTCTGTATCTTTCAACGCTTTGATTCTGCGTTGCTGGATTTCTACGGCAAGTTTTTGAGAAGAGAGTGTGACCCACCCTTGGATTACACGGACAATAAGGGCATTACGAGCAGCAATATAATCTTGCTTGCTTGCTGAAACACCCAAAAGCTCCGCGTCGTATTGATCCGCCAGTCTTCCCCATAAATCAATTTCCCACTGAATAGTTCCCGTTGCAGAGTATGAGTCTGTTTCGCCGTCTTTGGTATGCGTG
>JWTM01000598.1 GCA_001749745.1 Candidatus Marispirochaeta associata | reverse complement strand
ACTCATTACGGTGCTTCAAATCTCGCAGAGATTATTGCCATCGTAACTCCATTTAAGCTTCAGTCATCTGAGATAAAGCAACAGCTCAAGAGCAAACTGCCAGAGGCTGACGCACGAGCTATCGTCGTAGGCACTGTTCACAAAATGCAAGGCGCAGAAAAGAAGATTATCCTCCTCTCTCCTGTTTACGGATTGGACGATAATGCCCTTTCATTTGTTGATCGGAAGCTTAACATGCTCAATGTTGCAGTTTCACGCGCCAAAGACTCGTTTATTGTTTTCGGGAACATGGAACTATTCAACCCGGAGTCATCTAAGCCTTCAGGCATACTTGCCAAGCACCTCTGCTTCGAATCCGGACAAAATGCACTGAAAGATTTCAAGTTAATTGAACGTAATCTGTCAGCAGCTATTGAACACCTCAGCTCACTTGATGATCACCGGCGAGTTTTAAAGCAATGCTTCGAGCAAGCTCGCGAAGAACTGACCATCGTGTCGCCATATATCACGCACAATGCTCTTCAGGCAGATATGATCTGCGAAGCAATAGCCAATACAAAATCTCGTGGCGTTCCAGTTAAAATTTATACCGACATCAAATGCATTCAGCAGGTGAACAACTACAATCAGCAAGCTGTCGCACAGATAACTGAGGCATTA
>JWTM01000597.1 GCA_001749745.1 Candidatus Marispirochaeta associata | reverse complement strand
AGGTGCTCCTATTGTTCCTAGAGAAACAAAAGGATGTATTGCTTTAAATAATCCGGATATTGCCGATTTATATACGAAGGTGACAACAAACACTCCTGTCATTCTGGCAGAACAGGTTGCACCTTATTTGCGCGCAGGCTCAGAGGTGGATGTGCTTAAAGAGAAGACTCAGCAGTGGATTGCTGCTTGGCAGAACCGTTCTCCTGAGTTTTTACAAATGTTTTCACCGGAAGCTTTTACAAAAAGTATGGATGAATCGTTTGAAGCTTTCGCACAAAGAAAACAGCGTCTTTTCAAAAGATTACCATGGATTATTACATGGACTGATGATGTAAACGTTCTGCAGGGCCCTGATTACTGGGTAACATGGTTCGATCAGTACTACAGAGCGCCGAATCTTGTTTCTCAAGGAATTCGCCGCCTTTACTGGCAAAAAAATAATGCCGGTAAGTTCATTATTGTCGGTATGGAATGGAAAGAAAGGAAAAATGGTATAGAAAAGGCGTACCTTGACGCTAAGGCT
>JWTM01000596.1 GCA_001749745.1 Candidatus Marispirochaeta associata | reverse complement strand
GGTTACTTATTGATTTGATTGATAAATCAAACAAAAGAACTTTGATAGTCATAACATACCGTTATTTTTCCTGAATACAGGGGCGTATGAGCCTTTTCAAAAATGGAAAAATGGTCTAGTTAAAAGGCGCCAACAGACTATCTTTTTCTCCTTACTCGGACGGTCGGGTTTAACACCAGTATCAGGAAGGTGTGCCTTGCCAACGAGATACTTTCCAATCGCAATCATCACTGCGATTCTTATTGCCGTTGCATGCTACGGCTTTTTGCGTCCCGCAGAAACTGCGGCCGTTCCTATGCGTGTGCTGTTAGAAAACAGCGCAGGTATGGTTGTTTTTGACCATACCAAGCATGTGGATGAGTACGGCGTGGACTGTGAGACCTGTCATCATGAGCTTCTTGACGAAGCTGATGAGGACGGAAACATTCCGGACGACGCAGAACCGGTTCCATGTAGCGACTGCCATTCAAAAGTTTCTGACGATCCAGATGTACCGAACTTGATGGACGCGTACCATCAGTCTTGTATGGGTTGCCACGAAGAAATCGACGCTGGCCCTTACACAAAAGACCAGTGCAACCAGTGCCACTTCAAATAGGGATGTCTTATGAATAAGAATATCTTCATTCTGACTCATGGGGACACAGGAGCATTTGAGACTGGTTCAGTTCCTTTCGAAGTGCGTATTCCCCTAAATGGACATGGAAAAAAAGCGGTAAAGAAAAAAGCTGAAGTATACCCGGGCCTTCTTGTGGCAGACCACTCGAACGCTAAAATCGGTGATATGCATTCAGGCATT
>JWTM01000595.1 GCA_001749745.1 Candidatus Marispirochaeta associata | reverse complement strand
GAGTGTGCAGGAATTTAAATCCATGCTGAAAACAGAGGCAGGTTCTGTCGAAAACTACCTTTCTACCTGTCTGCACAATAGAAATATCCCGCAGCGTCTGCTGGCTTCTATGGAGTACAGCCTCCTTGCAGGCGGAAAGCGCTTGCGTCCTGTTCTTTGCCTTGCTGTGGCTGCCATGTGTGGTGCATCGAAAGAGCATGTTATGCCGTTCGCTTCCGCCATTGAGTGCATTCATTCCTACTCGCTGGTTCATGACGACCTGCCTGCCATGGATGATGACGACCTGCGTCGGGGAAAGCCGTCCAACCATAAGGCGTTCGATGAAGCAACAGCTATTCTTGCCGGTGACGGGTTGCTCTCTGAAGCGTTTGTGCTGATGTCAGAGACTGCACAGCATCTTCCAGCTGCATCTGTTCTTTCCGCGCTTAATACTGTGGCTGTTGCGGCGGGCTCCGGCGGT
>JWTM01000594.1 GCA_001749745.1 Candidatus Marispirochaeta associata | reverse complement strand
AGCCCGATTTGTCGGCTTCGTAAATAGGCTCAAATCGTCATGAGGTCAAGTTGCATAGCCTCCGGCAAGCAGCAGGCTATTGTCAGGGTACAGGACTGTAACCTTGTTTTTGCCCTCATGTTTTGCTTGGTACAGTGCGGCGTCCGCTCTGCGAATAATTTCAACCGGCGGTTCAACCGTGGTGAGGTTGATGCATGCCACACCGATGCTGGCTGTTGTTTTTATTACACCGTTGTCGGTACAGAATCCGTGATTTTCAATTTGAATCCGGATGCGCTCCGCCAGTATGGTGGCATGGCTTGCGGACGTGCAAGGTAGCAGTACGGCAAACTCCTCACCTCCGAAGCGGGCAATATAGTCTGAGGTACGCAGAGAATCGGCAAGGATCTGGCTGAGGTCTTTCAGTACTAAGTCGCCTGCGAGGTGTCCGTATGTATCGTTGATATTTTTAAAATTATCGATATCTGCAATCATCAGGCACAGTGAGTGGCCATAGCGTCTGTGCCGTGTG
>JWTM01000593.1 GCA_001749745.1 Candidatus Marispirochaeta associata | reverse complement strand
CAGCTGGAAGATCAGGCTAAGCTTGTACTGGCTGATGTACAACACAAGTACGAAAACCAGGCGAAACGTGTTGACGGGTTAAGAGAGTCTCTTACTCACAACCAGACGCTTATGAGTACAACAACTGACCCTGCTCAAACATGGATCATCCGCAATTTCCTGCAAGGAGTCCGGCAAGACATCAGTACTGCTGAGCACCGCCTGCTCACACTTGCAAAGGAACTGCACTCTGCACGGCAAGTTTTGACTGAGAAATCTCAGGATAAAAAGCTACTGGAAAAACTTAAAGAAAATCAAGCAAAGCGACACGCACATGAAGAAAAGATCAAAGAACAATTGCAGCTCGACGAAACAGCAACGCTCAGGTTCAAAGCTCAAGCTTTCTAAAATTTGCAAACTTTTTGGTTGTGCAATCCTGTTCAAACTTATTCTCGTAGGCTCTATCGTTTTTGATGGTGACAAACAGCTTACTTCAATCCTGCCGGAAGACACTGTGAAGCAGGTTAAAACAGTTGCAGAGAATACCTCTGTCACCTTAGAGGAACGCTTTGCACAGGTTAAAGAGAACTTGCCAAGTGCACCGGCAACGCTTACTACCACTACAGCACATGCTGAAGTAAAAGAAGAGC
>JWTM01000592.1 GCA_001749745.1 Candidatus Marispirochaeta associata | reverse complement strand
GTGTTGTTTTTACGTGCATTGAATCGGTATGACCACCACGAGTATTTGTCGGTGGTGTCGGGATTCACATGGCGGAAGGTGTCTACGTAGCCGGCAGCAACAAACTTATCGAGCCATTCCCGTTCGATTGGCAGGAAACCGGATGTTTTTTCGTTTTGCTTCGGGCGTGCGAGGTCAACAGGCTTGTGTGCAGTGTTGAAGTCGCCGCATACCACGATTGGCTTTGTTTTACGCAGTTCTTCTGCGTGCGCCAGAAAGGAGTCGTAGAAACCGAGCTTGTATTCAAGCCGGTCATCGCCTGCCTGCCCGTTCGGGAAATAGATGTTGAAATAGTGGAATGCATCAAACTCAAGATGAATGACTCTTCCTTCTCCTTGGTATGCGGGGTCGGGAAGATCGTAGCTTACGCTGAGCGGTTTTATTTTGGAGAAAACTGCTGTGCCGGAGTACCCTTTTTTAACGGTTGAGCCGAGCCAGTAGCTGAAAACACCTTCGGGATGTCTGTCCTCTTCGGCAATTTGCTCTGGCATTGCCTTTGTTTCCTGCACACCGACAATGTCGGCTTCATTTTCTTCGAACCATTGCCACTCTGGCTTTTTCCGTACAGCGCGAAAGCCGTTCACATTCCAGGAAGTAAGTTTCATTTCCGTTTCCTTAAGCTGGTAAAATTTGCTGTAGAGAAGGTAGCCCAGTGATAATGAGTCGTCAATCAGGAATTATTCCTGATTGATGCCTTGCCTGAGTATATTGTCAGGAGTATGGTGATGCACTGTGCACAGAACATGTTACGGATAGAGAACCATCCTTTGACAGGAGACGTATAGAGTATGAATCAGGTATGCCAGACAAGGCGCGAGAAGCTTCGCGCGCTAATGCATGAAAAAGGTATTGATGCACTTTTTATCAGCCATGAGGCTAACCGGTATTATTTGTCCGGTTTTGAGCTGCATGACGGGCAGAAGAATGAGTATGCAGGCTATCTGCTGATTACGAAGGACGGAAAAGACTGGCTGTTTACGGATTCCCGATACTGGGATGCTGCAAAACGG
>JWTM01000591.1 GCA_001749745.1 Candidatus Marispirochaeta associata | reverse complement strand
AAGGCAGATGTTGCCCGGACGAGCCATGGCGTTAAGGATAACCCGATACCATTGCTGGCTGTCATTGACGGGATTTTGAAATCCGGAAACAAGTTGCAGGTCAGTCATGTTAGTCCTCCCCGCGAACCATTGTGAAGAAGTCTACCTTGGTGGATGCAACATGTTCTGCTTTTGTCTGCTGCTTTTGCGTAAGAGCTTTTTCCATAGGCTCAATAACGGATTTGGACAGCTGATCGTTATATGCAGGTTGTTGTAACAGCCCGTCAAAGACTGCTGCCAGTTCTGCGTGTTTTTTATCCCTTCCGGCAATGTAGGCATGACCTACTGTTCCATTAATATTTACTGCACATCGTGTA
>JWTM01000590.1 GCA_001749745.1 Candidatus Marispirochaeta associata | reverse complement strand
CAGCTTTCGATGTCTTTAGAGCTGTCGTTGGTACCACGGAGGTAGGTAGCGCGAACAGTGTGAGTTACGTTTTCGATGAAAGTGATTTCAGAAGCCTGGAGGGAAACACCCCATTTACCGATAGCGCTGCCGAAGGTAGCATCAGTAGAGGTAGCAGCTGCACCGTAACCTACGAGAGTAGTTGGAGCTGCGTTGAGGTTGTTGTCGCCACCAGCGAATGGCATGATGCCTTCGCCGTCGCTGTCGTTACCGGAAGCGTACCAACCTACAAGAGCAGGAACAACCATGTCGGTCGTGTACGCTGCTTTACCTGCTACAGCGTAGCCACCATCTTTAGTGTGCTCTTTGCCGTAAATACCGTCAAAGGCGAGAGCAAGGTTAGGCATTGGGTTTGCTTCAACAGAAGTACCAACCCAGTAAAGGTTGTTTTTAAAAAT
>JWTM01000589.1 GCA_001749745.1 Candidatus Marispirochaeta associata | reverse complement strand
AAGGAAATAGCCTGCTGCAACCTGTTCAACTCCACTCTGCAAAATATCCTGCAGGGTCACATCATTGCTTTTTGGTGACTTGCGACGAAGAATTGAGAAGATAGTACCCACGTTGACATTCACATCCACATTGGATGAACCATCAAGAGGGTCAAAAATTAAAATATATTCACCATGATTGTATTGTTCTGGAATACGGATAAAATCCGCATTTTCTTCAGATGCAATAGCACAGAGTACACCTGTACGTTCCATACGGTGAATCAGTACACGGTTAGCATAGGCATCCAGTTTTTGTACCTGCTCGCCCTGAACATTAATTTCACCGGTTGCTCCCAAGATATCGAGCAAGC
>JWTM01000588.1 GCA_001749745.1 Candidatus Marispirochaeta associata | reverse complement strand
GTAGATAACAGCCCATTCAACTTAAGGATCCTCCTTAATGCATTCCAACCCAACCTCGCATTGAAGTCATTATTCTCGGCATTGTTTTTCGTGCCTGAGAACATACGTGAGACTCATTACGAGCCGCCGTGAATATTCCGAGAATAATGACGGAAAGAGGACGGATGGGGTGACGCGTTAAAGCGCAGAGGGAATGGAAAGGGAGATCTGCGCTAGCATCTCCCGTCCCCCCGCGGGAGCGTGGGAAGAGAAAGCTTGGGACTTAGTATGAGTTAAAGAAACGGGATGAGATAGATATGGGTTCAGCAGGGACAGGTATATTTCAAGCCAGCGTTATGGCTGGAGAATACCTGTCGGTAACGGCAAGGAGCCAAAAAAGAAAGACCAATCTACTCTTTCCTGACGTGGTCACTTTTTGATTGCATAGATTAGTTTGACCATCGGCTGTCGCCTCGGATCAAACCTCGCGCCGGTAGGCGCTCAGCGGCTCTTCTCGCCTGTGGGAAAG
>JWTM01000587.1 GCA_001749745.1 Candidatus Marispirochaeta associata | reverse complement strand
CATTGCCACATTTTCATTGTCTGTTTGCTGTACGTAGTCAGCTTGTTTTCATAGTAAGTCGGGGCCTTGTCCATATTGGCCACATCAATGTGACACTGGGAGCAGAGCTCAACTTCAGAGAAGTCATGACAGTTGTTACATGACTCAAGTGAGTGAGCAGCATGACTGAAGAAGACGTTATCAGGCTGTTTCTGGTAAACATGCCATTTAACTTCTTTACCGGTCTCCACGTACTCCTTAATGAAGCGTGCTTCTTCCGGATCTTCCCCGAGTGGTTCGTCGCTGTGACATTCAGCACAGCTTTCAGTTGTTGGAAGGCCGGCAAATGTGCCGTCTTCACGGAAATAATGGCACGCAGAACATTCCATTTCTGCGTCTTGAATATGCACCTTATGGCTGAAATTAATCGGCTGTT
>JWTM01000586.1 GCA_001749745.1 Candidatus Marispirochaeta associata | reverse complement strand
CTTTTCGGACAACAGCGGCGTAACTTCAATTTTTGCTGAAGCAATTTGTTCTTCAAGCCATGTAATGAAGGCACCATTTAATTTTTGCTCAATCAAAATCCGCTCAATAACCGAGTACGCCTGAGACGGCCCGAGAATTTTTTCAGGAATAGCGGCAAGCAGCACAAGCTGTTCGTAACCATAAGCAGTTGTACTAATATTGCTGCTATGTTTCGGCCTTAAGCGTTGCAATGCTGAAGCCCACTGATGTGGCAATCTGTCCTTCTTCAACTTCATTTCACGTACAGTAATTTCAGAAGGCAATGTTTCTGCCACTGTTTTCCAATCGTCAGCTTTTTCAAATAATGATGATGCGCGCAGCACAGCCTTTCGATCTGTTCCCCGCACCAGCAAA
>JWTM01000585.1 GCA_001749745.1 Candidatus Marispirochaeta associata | reverse complement strand
TGTTCCTCACGCAGGATGGACAGGAAGGTGTCCTGTTACAGACTGATGATGTTGTTTCTATCTCCAAGGCGCAGGGTGGCTTACTGTACGCTGAATTTGATGATAACTCGTACTATAATAAACTGCTTACACGAGGGTTTATTCGCGAGAATTGCTAGACCGGAACGGTGCATGAGGGAGGATGACAATGGGAAGAGAACTGCCTGTGATTGCGTCAGCACGGGATGTCCGTTGGGGACAGGATGCTGACATGGATGCCTGGCTGCATCATTTCAAGACAGAAAAT
>JWTM01000584.1 GCA_001749745.1 Candidatus Marispirochaeta associata | reverse complement strand
TCCTGGAAGCTGAAAAGGTCAAGCGCAGCACCGAGTTTACGGTGATCGCGTTTTTTTGCTTCTTCAAGGTGGTTAAGGTACTTTTTCAGAGCCTTAGGGTCTGCAAAAGCGGTACCGTAGATACGGGAAAGCATAGGATTCTTTTCATCACCACGCCAGTAAGCACCGGCAACGGACATGAGTTTGAACGCTTTAACGTATCCGGTAGTAGGAAGGTGCGGTCCGCGGCAAAGATCAGCAAATTCGCCATGACGGTAGATGGATACTACATCATCATCTACAGCATCAATAAGCTCGAGCTTGTATGTTTCGCCCATATCAGCGAACAGCTTCTTTGCTTCATCTTTGGAAACGACTTCGCAAGTAAACGGAGCAGCCTCACGGATGATCTT
>JWTM01000583.1 GCA_001749745.1 Candidatus Marispirochaeta associata | reverse complement strand
TTTAGAAAAAAGGTCAACTTCACAAAATAACTCAGGAGTTGCCTCATGGCACAATCAATTCACATTCCTACCGGAATCTCTCCAAGTATGGACGAGCTACACGGCGTAGCTGTATCGCTCTATCAAATCCGTAAAGGTATTTCACTACTTCAAGACAGTATTGCTCTGGATGACATTGCAAGCCAACCCATTCTGCCCACTACTTACGTAGATAGCAGGGACAGCAGAAGGGGCGCAGCATGAACCAGCCAGTAGAGCAGATTGAACCAACAGATTACGTAATGAATCTGTACGAGATCGCACGATCTCTCAGGTACTTGCACGAAGATTGTAGCGAAAGATACCCAGAACTTATTTTCATTTTAAAAAGTATGGAAAAGTTCGTAGGTGCTGCCGCCGCACACTTTGATGGAATGGAAGAACGGATGAAGGAATAGCATTCAATTAAATGGAAAGATGAAGCCCCCTACGTTGGTAGGGGGCTTTTTGAATAATCAAGCGTGCTCTGCTTTGTATTGATCCCAAGCAGTTGAGAGTGCATTCAGGGCACCGTTACAAGCATTACATCTGGTTAAATGCTTATATAAACGGGGATAGCCGGAATTTTTGTTTGGTAGATTAGTGTCTTTGGCCATATCTCGTGCAAGATCGCCGACAGCTGAGTTTTCATTTGTTCTGGTTAAGAGCCAGTCTATAAAGTTTGGTTTCATTCCGTACAACTCCTTAATTGCTTTGTTTCTTTTAACATACTACAATGTTATGTTTTTCCAAGATTTTTTTT
>JWTM01000582.1 GCA_001749745.1 Candidatus Marispirochaeta associata | reverse complement strand
CCCTTTCCGGCTACAAAGGTATTACAACCCAACTTGAAGCCACTATTGAAAGAGGACTTCGATTTGGCCGCCCATTAAATGGCTTTGCTGCTATGCAGTCTCATTTGCATAAAGCCAAATCCATGTCCGACGACATTGAAACAGTGCTCGTCACGGATACAACAGGAAAAACCTTATATACAACATCTCCTGACACCCCTGAAGTTCAGTTAACAACCGCAGAAATGAATTCTGATGACTGGTTGAAAAAAGGGGATTCACGCCTGACAGTGCGGCCTTTGCACGGCTACAAGAACATGATGGAAGGTTTTTTGGTTGTTAAGGTTGGTACAAGCGGCATTAGCCAAACAGTGCGAGATTTCCTGTATGACACCGGCCTGATATCTATCGCGCTATCCCTGCTCACGGCGGCTACCCTTTTTTCTTGGCTTCTTTTTCGAGGCTCACAGTTTCAAAGCAGCTCAATTGCCAGCAAA
>JWTM01000581.1 GCA_001749745.1 Candidatus Marispirochaeta associata | reverse complement strand
AAACGGGTCGAGCAGGAACAGAATAATTTTGATTCCGTCTTGAGCTGAGCATGAACCTCAAGCCCGATGACTACTTCAAAATCAGCCATAACACTCTCCTTACATCTATCTTCCGGAAAATACCGAAGAACGGCTACCCTGCATGCTCTATACAAGGTAGCCTGTTACTTTATTGTTAGCATTCTTACTACATAGAGGTAATACCGGCATCGTAATACTTGCCGACACCATATTCTGCTCTACGGAAAAATTTTTCAGAACTAGGCCCGATTATCTGCAGTTCAGGATTCTTCTTCTGCACATCCAGAGCAATGCGCATTTCTTTTGTACAACCGGTGGAAAACGTAGAGTCTTTACCGGACCAGATAGAAGGAACCTTGCGATCAAGCAGCGTAAAGCTAGTTTCTATATCTTCAACTGTCTGAAAACGCCAGACGTCAAGCAACCCGCTTCGCTGAACCTGCTCCCACATGAACATAAGATCATCGCCGTCCATGCCTTCTTCAAAGTGTTCAGCAGGATTGATAATAAACGTACTGTCGAGCCTGCTGCGCAGATGGGCAACAAAGGTATTAACGACTTTGATTGCAGTATCTGTTTCGCCCGGAATGGAACCGATAACAGCGCTATAAAACATCACGCTGCGTCCTTTTTCCTTTTCCTTGCGCATGGTTTCAATAATTCTGTTCGCCATAGCGTTGATGGCTTCTTCACTGAATTTTCGAACGTTACCAGCCCGCGGCTTTGCTTCCAGAACAAATGTTCCGTCTTTCTTCCTGTAATACCCGAGAACGTCACGGGTAAAGCTGTGTCCGCAGTTGATCAGATTGTCG
>JWTM01000580.1 GCA_001749745.1 Candidatus Marispirochaeta associata | reverse complement strand
GTTTGATACCGCCTTTTTCGTGCAATGGACATTATTCGTCGATCGCTGCCTCTAAACTTGGCGCTGCATGGAATGTTACAGTACGCTTGCCGTTTACAGTATCGACCTTAAACTTGCCAAGTCCGCCCAGATCAATTGTCTGGCCGTTTTTCAATCCCATAACAATTGCTGCTTTTACAACATCGAAAGCAAGATACGCTTCGTATTCATCAGCAAACTTGTCACTCATCGCAGTTGTCAGGTTGTTTACGATATTTTGCGTATACCCTGTGATCGGGTCATGTTTAACGCGTTCACGAACTGCTTCTATATCGGGTGCAACTACTTGGCATTCGCTGGTAGTGCAGGACATGCATACGCCGGGATAATCTTGGTTAGCCATGAAATGCTCCTTTCTCTACATGTGTTGCGCAAGAATACCACGTCACATTTGTTCAGGTCTATTTGATAGCCTGTAGAAACTTTCATGACTAAGAGGGAAGCGGCAGAGAGAGTGTTGTTCGTAATCAGTAGGTCAACGTCTTTGTGTGGTCGAAACATAAGGAGGACCCCAGGATTCCT
>JWTM01000579.1 GCA_001749745.1 Candidatus Marispirochaeta associata | reverse complement strand
GGCTTGGTTTCGTACACAGGAAGGATATCAACCTGTGCGCCTGCTTTGCGGAGTTCTTCTGGAAGTACTTCACGAGCAACTTTAGCACGCGGAAGCAGAACCTTGCTGCCGTCCATGCCACGCTCAAGAAGCCCTTTTACAACGCCTTCTGCAACGTATTTTTCTGGAATGAAATCTGGCTCAATGCCTTTTTCACGCAGAATATCTGCTGTAGCAGGACCGATAGCAGCAATCTTGCAAGCACCCAGAGCACGGGTATCCAGACCAAGCTCTGCAAGCTGAAGCCAGAAGTGCTTCACGCCATTTACAGAGGTGAAGATAACCCACTCGTACTCGTTAAGACCTTTGATGGCTGCGTGTACTTCGCTGTAATCAGCAAGCGGATCGATTTTAATAGTCGGGAACTGGATAACGTTTGCGCCAAGCTTAGTAAGGGATCTAGCCATACCGCTTGCCTGCTCACGAGCACGGGTAACCACAACGCCTTTACCGCGCAATGGAAGCTGCTCGAACCAGTTAAGCTC
>JWTM01000578.1 GCA_001749745.1 Candidatus Marispirochaeta associata | reverse complement strand
AGCCGAAACTTTCTGTATGGCTTGAGCACGTACTGGATGGCATTGAAGAAGTTGGCGACCCGTTATGGGAACGTCTGCGTTTCTTCTTTGACGCACTTGATGCTCCCAAAGCCGAAGCCGAAGAATTTATTGCCAAGTTTGCTGATTGGCTGGATGACATGGAATATGACTATGTCAGCGATTTCCGGTCAGAACTTCAATACCGTTTAGCGCTTGCTCTTGATCTTGAAGATGAAGAGGACGAGCGTTCCCGTCTGTTCCTCAAGTTGTCTGAGGGACTCTCCAAGACAAAAGAACAGATTACCAAGCAGATTGACGGACTGCTCGCAACACACTCCGAGATTGATGAATCCTTCTGGGAAGAGTTTGAAGAAATCCTCATCATGTCTGATGTTGGATTCGAACCGACCATGAAGCTCGTTGAACGTCTGCGTGAGCGTGTGCGCAAAGCAGGAACCAAAGATCCCGCGAAATTTAAAGAATTTATGCGCGAAGAACTGGAAGAAATCTTCAAAAAAGGTCCTCGCATTACAGCAGTTACCAAACCGGAAGTGGTGCTGATGGTAGGCGTTAACGGTGTAGGTAAAACAACCACTATCGCTAAACTTGCATACCGCGCACAGCTTCAGGGTAAAAAGGTACTTATCGCCGCAGGGGATACCTTCCGTGCTGCAGCAATTGAACAGCTTCAGGTATGGGCAGATAGAATCGGTGTTGATTTCCACGCCAAGTCTGCAAATTCAGACCCTGCTGCCGTAGCCTATGAAGCAGTGGAAAGAGCCGTTGAAGGAGGGTACGACCTCTTGTTCGTTGACACCGCAGGTCGTCTTCAGACCAAAGTCGGCCTCATGGATGAACTGCAGAAAATCCGTAACGTGCTCGGTAAAAAGCATGAAGGTGCACCACACCGCACCATTCTCACCATCGATGCAACAACAGGTCAGAATGCGATGTCGCAGACTAAGCTGTTTAATGAAGTTGCCAAGCTCGATGAGATTATTCTCACCAAACTCGACGGCACTGCAAAAGGCGGTATTGTTGTAGCAATCGCAATGGAATTCAATATCCCGATTACCTACATCGGCCTTGG
>JWTM01000577.1 GCA_001749745.1 Candidatus Marispirochaeta associata | reverse complement strand
CGCAATCCGTGACCTCGAAGAGGAATACGAAATCGGCATCCGCTGGTCATTCCTCAAGCCGTTACTCATCAAAATGGCAATTGTTCCGGATCACCTTAAGCTTCCGGAAGAATAGTCCATGTTTCTTGAAGGCCATCCCTGCTCCTCTTGCATAAAGAGGTTTCAGTCTATGTCGTCTTCAAGTTAGCTGGTTATGCAACCGGAGC
>JWTM01000576.1 GCA_001749745.1 Candidatus Marispirochaeta associata | reverse complement strand
TACGATGGGAACAGTCGGAACGATTGGTCTGCACATGGTATCTCACCCCGCAGTGGGGGCGGTGGCTGGGTATTTTCTGGATGATTGGTTAGGAACAAAGCCTTGGATGTTCATAACATTTCTGATTCTTGGTGTTATCGCCGGTTTCAGAGCTGTGTACGCTGACACAAAGAAGGTAATGAGGAATCAGGAAAAAGAAGATAATGAAAAGATTTCAGCGAAAAGATTGAAAAGCAGTTGTACTTCAAAGGGTTCAGACTGCCCGACATCCGCTCGATTCTTCGTATCCAGATTCAAATCTGCGGCATTGCCATAGTAGCAGCACTTTGCACAGTCTGGTTTAGCGTGTGGCCGATTACATTTGCAATTGGGGCAGTAATCGCTACGTACAGTTTCTTCTCGGTTGCCAAGTTCATACAGCAAATCATCTTGCGCGAGTATGA
>JWTM01000575.1 GCA_001749745.1 Candidatus Marispirochaeta associata | reverse complement strand
CCTGTGTTAAAATTTGTCCTCAGGGCGCAATTACAGCACGTCCATATGCTGACTTTGCACCTTTAGGTGGCACTTGTATCCCAATGCGTTCCGCTGATTCTATCATGTGGACCGTTAAATTCCGTAACGGTAATGTTAAACGCTTCAAATTCCCAATCCGTACTACCCCAGAAGGCTCCATCAAGCCGTTCGAAGGTAAGCCGGAACCAACCGATCTCGATAACGAACTGCTCTTTACTGAAGCAGAGCTCGTTGCTCCGATCGAAGCTATGGGTCAGAAGTTCGAAGTTGCAGAAGCTGACATCACAATGGTCAAAAAGGCCTCTGCGGTTTAATTTTTACGGAATTTATTCCTAAGGAGATATTATCATGCCGATGATTCCCGTTAAGGAACAGCCACGAGGCGTTGCGATTGCTGAACCTGCAATCGTAGAACATGATGTAGACAT
>JWTM01000574.1 GCA_001749745.1 Candidatus Marispirochaeta associata | reverse complement strand
CGGTTAACACTTCTGCAGGTTGCCTTGGTGTTATGATTCCACCTAGTGTACCTCTTATTATTTACGGCACAACAGCTGGTGTTTCTGTAGGTGACCTCTTTATCGCAGGTGTAGTTCCGGGTATTTTTGTTGGTGTCTGTCTCATGGCTTGCAGCTACGTTATTGCCAAACGCCACGGCTATGGTGGTGGTGAGCGTGCGACATTTATGGAACGTATCACAGCTCTTCGTGAAGCAGTTGTAGCACTCATGGTTCCGCTTATCGTACTCGGCGGTATTTACGGTGGTCTTACAACTCCGACAGAAGCTGGTGTTATTGCAGTAGTATATGCATTCATTGCAGAGGGGCTCGTTCTTCGTACCCTGAGCTGGCAGAAAGTATGGGATATCTTCCGTAACACAGCTATTACTTCAGCATCCATCTTTATCGTAGTAGCAACAGCAACTGCGCTTGGTCAGATTCTTTTATTCTATAATGTACCTGACATGCTCGTTGAAGTGCTCGTAGGAATCTCTGACAATAAATATGTTCTGATTCCAATCATT
>JWTM01000573.1 GCA_001749745.1 Candidatus Marispirochaeta associata | reverse complement strand
GGTATATTCCAGGCACATCGTTTACAGAACTCTAAGCACTTCCTTTACACTCTTTAACGACTAAAATGACTCCAGGAGGAGTCTATGCCGTGGAAGGAGAGTTCAGTAATGGATCAGAAAGAAGAGTTTATTCTCCTGTGGAAGAGCCGGAAGTATACCGTGACGGCCTTGTCTGAGATGTTTGAGATATCCCGCCCGACAGCCTATAAGTTTATACATCGGTATGAACTGCTTGGTCTCTCAGGCTTACATGAACTCCCTCGAGTCCCACATCGAGTTCATAACAAAACAAGTGAACGTATAGAACGAGAGATTCTGAAACTACGGAAACGCCATCCACGCTGGGGAGCGCCGAAGTTGGAAGTCCTCTTAGAAGACAAGTTTCCCGATATGAAGTTACCTGGAACCTCCACCATTAGTGCGATACTCAAGCGCAATGGTATGGTGCAGGAACGAAGAAGGAGACATCGAACGGAGCCATGCTATCCCATTTTTGATCCTTTAGCAGCAAATGAAGTGTGGAGTGCAGACTTCAAGGGTAAGTTCCGAATGGGTAACAGGATATACTGTTACCCGCTTACGATAGCTGACAGTTATAGTAGATATGTATTTACAGCGAAAGGAATGCATGCTCCGAATGCAAAGAACGCCAAAGCAGTATTTATAGATGTATTCAGAAATTATGGTTTACCGGAACAGATTCACACCGACAATGGAGCTCCATTTGCTCACGTACGCTCCCTGGGCCGATTGTCGAAGCTGGGTGCCTGGTTTATGGAGCTGGGCATAAAACCGGTGTATTCTGACCCTGCTCATCCGGAACAGAATGGTCGGCATGAACGAATGCACCGAGAGCTCAAGGCCGAAGCAACAAAACCTCCTGGCTATTCGCTACAGCCACAACAGCGGAAGCTGAATACGTTTGTGAAGGAGTATAATGAGCTGAGACCACATGAAGCGTTGGACATGCGAACACCGAGCGCAGTACATCAGAAGTCGAGTAGGGAGTACCCAGAAAAGATAATCTCCTGGGAATATCCGAACGATTACAAAGTGAAATACATCACGAGAAATGGTGCAATTCGCGTGGATATAAACACCTGGTTGTTTGTTTCAACCGCCTTAGCAGGAAAACATGTTGGCTTGGAAGAGCTAGGCAACGGAATCTATCGGATGTACTACCATGAATTCCTTCTAGGATATGTAGATATGAAGGAGATGAAAATCCATGATAGTATGGTGTATACTCATGAAGTAGATGTGTAAACGATGTGCTTAGAAAAGTGTAAACGATGTGTTGGAAAGAACATTGTAGAAGTAAGGTATAGATCCATAAACAGTGAGGTTTTTCTATATAAATGTTGCAAACGGATATGAACTATTTAGTCGATAATTACATAATTAAATCCGGTAAGTTAAAGGCTGATGTTGTTATTTTAAAAGGTTTTATTGATGAGATTTCTGCAATAGAAGTGTGGCATGAGATTGATGGGAGACTTAACATCAAATCTAAAAGGCCCATAATAATTGATGTTAATGAGGTTGTGTCTTTAACTGAAGATGGGATAGTAGAATTAGGATTATTAAAGATTATACGAGAGAAAATAACAAAAGGTATTTCATCATCGATTGTGTGTAATAGAATCGATGATGTATATAAAAGGCTTAAAGGGTTAGAAGAACGAAAAATTGTTCCGGTCTATAAAACAGTAAGACAAGCGTTAGAATATTTAAGAACAGAAAATAATTCCATGAAGAAGGTAAAGAGTAAAACGGAGATTGATTTACTGATTGAGAAAATTGAAACAGAGGAAATCCTTAGATTGTTGAGGTTAATGAGCAATTTTCTATCTTCTTTTGAACTGGTATTTGAATATGATTGGAATTGGACGAGAGGAGCGCTACTTCAATTAGCGACTAACAGCATAATATTTTCTGATAAACCTGATAAAACATTTTTAAGATTGCCTGATGGTTTTGAAATACATAACTGGGGAGCAAGGGAAACCCTTATACAGAATTATTTAGAAGTTAAAAAGGAAATTGAGAAAAGAGGTCTATTAAAGAAGCAGGATTATATTGGATGAATATGGTTAATTAAAAAAAATTTTCTAAAGGATGATGTTGGATTAATTACTGTGATGCAATATAACCAGCAATTGGAGCAGACGTGGCTATTGTCATGGTTTGTGCTACTGGTCCCAGGGGATTGAACAGCTGAAATGAAGGTGATGCGAGTAAAATTGGTGATATACTTTTGGTTGTGAGGCAGCACAAACGCATGCCAACTTAACGCCACGCAGCTCAATTGGATGTTATACAGACTAAAATTTCAAAGTGGAGATGTTGGATATAAAATGATATGTATACGTATGATTGTTATTGTATTATACGTATATTGATTCATACGTATGATTGTGATTAGATTATACGTAGAGGTGCCTATGACAAAGAAACTGACATTGAGCGTCGATGAAGAGCTGATCAGGTTTGCTCACCAATATTCAGAGGAAACGCAACAATCCATATCAGAGATATTTGAGAAGTATCTATCGCGTTTGCAAGGTGAAATCAATGTTGCTAACCTAAGCAAAGAGGCACATTCGCTCTACGGAGTCCTTGAAGGGACTGTGCTACCTGATAAGAAAGATTTACGAAAGGCATTCCATGAAAAAAGTATTACTTGATCTAAACATAATCTTAGATTTCCTTGGAAAACGCGATGATCATGAAGCTGCTGTAGCAATCTATGATCACTGTATCCGTAAAAACGTGAAAGGATTCATTTGTTCCCATGAAATCACGACTCTTTCTTATTTCCTAGAAAAACAGAAATATCCGGTACGGAAGCGAAATGAGATCATCACCAAGTTATTGGATGAGCTCTCTGTCTTAACCGCGCATGAACAGATTCTACGAAATGCCCTTGTATCGAAAATAAAAGACTTTGAAGATGCCGTGATTGATGAGCTGGCACTCAAAGAGGGGATTGATGTACTAGTAACCAGGAATATAAAAGATTTTTCAAAGTCAAAAAATACGATCATGAATGCAAGGGAAACCCTCGAGTATCTCGAAGATGATTTAGAATAGCTGTATAACCAGCAATTGGAGCAGACATGGCTATTGTCATGGTTTGTGCTACTGGTTACAGGAGTAGAGTAGCTATTAACGTAATGGTGTGAGCGAAATTGGTGATATACAGATGGATGGTAACAGCACAAACGCATGCCAACTTAACGCCACGCAGCTCAATTGGATGTTATATAGACAAAGGTATATTCCAGGCACATCGTTTACAGAACTCTAAGCACTTCCTTTACACTCTTTAACGACTAAAATGACTCCAGGAGGAGTCTATGCCGTGGAAGGAGAGTTCAGTAATGGATCAGAAAGAAGAGTTTATTCTCCTGTGGAAGAGCCGGAAGTATACCGTGACGGCCTTGTCTGAGATGTTTGAGATATCCCGCCCGACAGCCTATAAGTTTATACATCGGTATGAACTGCTTGGTCTCTCAGGCTTACATGAACTCCCTCGAGTCCCACATCGAGTTCATAACAAAACAAGTGAACGTATAGAACGAGAGATTCTGAAACTACGGAAACGCCATCCACGCTGGGGAGCGCCGAAGTTGGAAGTCCTCTTAGAAGACAAGTTTCCCGATATGAAGTTACCTGGAACCTCCACCATTAGTGCGATACTCAAGCGCAATGGTATGGTGCAGGAACGAAGAAGGAGACATCGAACGGAGCCATGCTATCCCATTTTTGATCCTTTAGCAGCAAATGAAGTGTGGAGTGCAGACTTCAAGGGTAAGTTCCGAATGGGTAACAGGATATACTGTTACCCGCTTACGATAGCTGACAGTTATAGTAGATATGTATTTACAGCGAAAGGAATGCATGCTCCGAATGCAAAGAACGCCAAAGCAGTATTTATAGATGTATTCAGAAATTATGGTTTACCGGAACAGATTCACACCGACAATGGAGCTCCATTTGCTCACGTACGCTCCCTGGGCCGATTGTCGAAGCTGGGTGCCTGGTTTATGGAGCTGGGCATAAAACCGGTGTATTCTGACCCTGCTCATCCGGAACAGAATGGTCGGCATGAACGAATGCACCGAGAGCTCAAGGCCGAAGCAACAAAACCTCCTGGCTATTCGCTACAGCCACAACAGCGGAAGCTGAATACGTTTGTGAAGGAGTATAATGAGCTGAGACCACATGAAGCGTTGGACATGCGAACACCGAGCGCAGTACATCAGAAGTCGAGTAGGGAGTACCCAGAAAAGATAATCTCCTGGGAATATCCGAACGATTACAAAGTGAAATACATCACGAGAAATGGTGCAATTCGCGTGGATATAAACACCTGGTTGTTTGTTTCAACCGCCTTAGCAGGAAAACATGTTGGCTTGGAAGAGCTAGGCAACGGAATCTATCGGATGTACTACCATGAATTCCTTCTAGGATATGTAGATATGAAGGAGATGAAAATCCATGATAGTATGGTGTATACTCATGAAGTAGATGTGTAAACGATGTGCTTAGAAAAGTGTAAACGATGTGTTGGAAAGAACA
>JWTM01000572.1 GCA_001749745.1 Candidatus Marispirochaeta associata | reverse complement strand
TTGAACAATTTTGTGGTCTCTATATTGTTTTAGGTTGTTAGAAGTATTTCTAGTTTTGGAGGTTTCATGAAACGTTTGTTAACAGTGCTTGCTCTTGCTGCTGTATTAGCATTTGCTGCAGCTCCTGCTTCTGCTAAGACTTTGCGTTTAGCAGTGGATGCTGACCCTGTATCTCTTGACCCGCATGTACAGCTTTCCGGCGGCATGCTTCAGTACTCTCACTTAGTTTTCGACCCGCTCGTACGTTGGAACCAGGACATGGGCTTTGATCCTCGTCTGGCAACCAGCTGGGAACGTATTGATGACAAAACCATGCGTTTCCACCTCCGCAAGGGCGTAAAGTTCCACTCCGGTAACGAATTTACTGCTAAAGACGTTGCATGGACTCT
>JWTM01000571.1 GCA_001749745.1 Candidatus Marispirochaeta associata | reverse complement strand
TTTTTTATACCGGCCGGAAATTACGGGCGCTGTTTTTGCAACCGGGTTAGGCAGTTTTTTTCTTTGTGCCGGATGCTGTGCCCTTAATCAGGTGCAGGAAAAACGTACAGACGGGTACTTTTCCCGCACGGTAATGCGCCCGCTTCCACAAGGTCGCATCAGCTCTAAAATGGCTGCTCTGACGGCTGTTCTGTGGATAGGGCTTGCAGTCAGTTTATATTCTATGACCGGCTCAAGTCAGGCACTCATTATGGCGTTAGTGGTGGTGGCTGTTTTTAACGGCCTGTACACCGGACTTAAGCGCCGTACCCCGTACGCCCTGTTTGTGGGTGGTGTTGCCGGCGCCATGCCTCCGCTTATTGGTTGGATTGCAGCAGGCGGCAGCATGTACGACCCTCTCATTCTAAGTAACTGCGTCATGTGGTATCTGGTGCAGATTCCCCATTTATGGATTCGTGTTTACAAGCACAAAGAAGAGTATATTTCACGTTTCAGTCCGGTGCCTGTGAGTTACTTTATGCTTGCACACCATACTGCATTTATGCGCTTCTGGTATTTTGCATATGTATGCAGCATCATGATGTTTGCTCTCGTA
>JWTM01000570.1 GCA_001749745.1 Candidatus Marispirochaeta associata | reverse complement strand
GTGACTTCTTTTTCCAGAGGCTTCCAACCCTTTTTACGCTCTTCAATAGTTGCTTCATCAACGAGCAGGTTGAGTTTACGTTCTGGAATATTGATTTCGATTTTGTCGCCTTCTTCTACGAATGCGATCATGCCGCCGTCTGCTGCTTCCGGAGAAACGTGGCCGATTGCTGCACCACGGGTACCGCCGGAGAATCGGCCGTCTGTGATCAGGGCAACGTCTGCACCGAGTCCGATACCGGCAATTGCTGCTGTCGGTGAGAGCATTTCGCGCATGCCAGGGCCACCTTTAGGGCCTTCGTAGCGGATGATAACAGCGTCACTTTTGTTGATCTTCTGCGCCATAATGGCTTCAAAAGCATCTTCTTCTGAGTTGAAGACTCGTGCGGTTGCTGTGCGCACCATCATTTCAGGGGCTACTGCAGACTGTTTTACAACAGCGCCTTGTGGAGCAAGGGAACCGTAAAGGATAGCGATGCCGCCTTCTTCTGAATATGGCTCTTCAATCGG
>JWTM01000569.1 GCA_001749745.1 Candidatus Marispirochaeta associata | reverse complement strand
CTATCGCTGTTATTAACGCCAAGGGAGGCGATGATAACATCACTACCGGTGATATTGTTGCTGTCGTTGATGGTGGAACAGGAAAGGACACCATTAACACAGGTTCAAAAAACGACACCCTGGCTGGCGGCTCAGGTAATGACATCATTAATGCGGGTGGTGGTAACGACACTATCACTGGTGGTACAGGCGACGACAACCTCACTGGCGGATCGGGCAGCGATGTATATATATTCAATGTCGGAGACGGCAACGATACTATACACGAAGGTGTATGCAATGGCGTAGATGTGGACGTTCTCAACATAGGAGTAGGAGTAACTGCTGGAGATCTTATATTCAATGCAGATGGAGATGATCTGGTTATCAAAATCAAAGGACACGATGATGACTCCATTCGTATCTCTGGCGGGCTAGTAGATCCATCACATGGCGTTGAAAAAATCGTTCTTGCTGATGGAACATCCCTTGATCTCACAGCGGTCATCGCCAGCCCGGCTCTGACAGGTGACGATGACACCTTTGTCGTCCCTTCAGATGCCTTAATTGCTG
>JWTM01000568.1 GCA_001749745.1 Candidatus Marispirochaeta associata | reverse complement strand
TTACCAGAACCGGACGGCCCGAGAATAACAACTACTTCGCCCTGCTTAACATTTAAATCTACGCCTTTGATTACTTCTATGTCACCGTAACTTTTGTGCAGGTTACGGATTTCAATCATGTTTGAGGAATCGCTCATGATATGCTCCTAGCGGTGGCTGCGTGCCATCAATTTTTTCTCGTACCAACGCAGAGCTTTCGCAATGGAAAGGGTCATACAGAGGTATACAATCGCGACAGTCAGGTACACTTCAAATGATCTGAAGTTAACCGCAACAATTTCCTGACCGGAACGGGTAAGCTCTGCAACACCGATAACAGTAAGAAGCGAGGTATCCTTAAGCGAAATAATAAACTGGTTTCCCAATGGCGGGATCATACGGCGGAAA
>JWTM01000567.1 GCA_001749745.1 Candidatus Marispirochaeta associata | reverse complement strand
AAAATGTGCGTGCTACCTTTATTCCTACGGTTGCCATTCCGGTATCACTCATCGGCACCTTTGCGGTCATGCAGGCACTGGGCTATTCAATCAATACTATCTCGCTGTTCGGACTGGTTCTCGCCATCGGGGTTGTTGTCGATGATGCCATTGTCGTTATTGAAAACGTAGAACGCCACATTACCGAGACGAAACTACCGCCCCGTGAAGCAGCACGAAGAGCCATGTCCGAAGTGACCAGTCCGGTCATTGCAACCACGTTGGTGCTACTGGCAGTATTTGTACCGGTCATGTTCATGCCGGGGATTACTGGCGGATTATACAGGCAATTTGCGGTCACCATTTCCGTTTCTGTTCTCATTTCGTCCGTTAACGCACTTACCCTCAGCCCTGCCTTATGCTCACTGCTTCTTAAAGAAGGACATATAGAACCCATACGATTTCTGCGCCCTATCGACAAAGCAATCAAATGG
>JWTM01000566.1 GCA_001749745.1 Candidatus Marispirochaeta associata | reverse complement strand
CATTCTTTTTCTGTGAATCGTGCCACTTCGTTTTGTGCTGGCAGTGAGGGATGGTAGAGCACGAAAGGAACAGCTCCATGTGCATGCGATTTTGTTGCGGCGGGGGTAAGATGGTCTGCCGTCACCGCAATGCTTGCCTCCGGCATCTTGTCCATTAAGAGGGGGAGTAGCTCTGAATCAATCCGTTCAATAGCATCTTTTTTCCCTTCGCTGTCTCCCAGATGTCCGCAATGATCCGGTGCCTCAACATGAATAAAAGCGATGTCATTTTCCGGATGGCGCAAAAACTCTATTGCGGCACATGCTTTTGCCGCAAGGTCAGTGTCAGGACGTCCAGTGAAAGAGGAATCGGAAATTACATGCATAGAAGCCATGTGTCCAAGGCCGTGCAACAAGGGAACGCCAGAGATAATGCAGGCATTCACTCCGTGCATTGAATGAAAAT
>JWTM01000565.1 GCA_001749745.1 Candidatus Marispirochaeta associata | reverse complement strand
AGCTTTCCAAATTGATTCGAAAATCACAAAGGATTCCTAAAAGGCAATAAAGAAGGTTACGCCATCAACACGTTGGAAGTTGTCACATTGTTTTGTCTTAACGCATTGCAAGACATCTTCAAGGCTTAGAATAAAAGGCTCTGGTAACTCCAGAGCCTTTTTTGTTTTGCCTTTACATAAAGGTTATACCGCTTTCTAGCTTGAGATGTTTCAATTGTATTGAGTGAGTATTTATAAGGAAGATGTTGTAGCATCTATTTTGATAATTTGTAGAAGAACTGTTTGATGACAAAAATGAAATTAGAGCGTAAATCTTTTTTGATTTATTTAATGATGAGTAAAGGTTGTTGAACAGGGTGACGCAATGAGTGCGTCAATGGATGTATTTAACTACATCATTTCTTTTGGCAATAAGCACTGCATAGCAGTAAGAAAAAAGCAGATGGTCGATGTTTTCGTTCTAAAGCGGTGATGACAACTTTTTGTCCAATAAAGTCTGTGATGAGTTCAGTAGCCTGAAGAAACGT
>JWTM01000564.1 GCA_001749745.1 Candidatus Marispirochaeta associata | reverse complement strand
GATGAAGGTGCTACCTACATAGATAAAGACGGCCTTCCCCAGACTGGTAAATCCATGACAATTCACTTTGGTACCGGTAACGATGTCGATGAGGATATGTATGAAATTGACATTGAAGAGCTTAGTGCAAGTGCGTTGAATCTTGGACAAGAGTCATTGGATTACAAGATTGATGATGACGGCTTAGCAACAACTCAGGACGGACAGGCCATTTAT
>JWTM01000563.1 GCA_001749745.1 Candidatus Marispirochaeta associata | reverse complement strand
GACCTTTATGTTGTCCCCTATGCACAAGCTCTCCCCCGCACGTCGGGTCAGTATAAGCATAGGCGTCACTACTCTTGCTAAAGTTTTATGACAAAAACCTGCTGTCGCAGGAACAACTGCGACATGCGGTATCCGCCATTCACAGTGGTCTTCTGTTAATTAGGCATTCCAGCGATGGCCTGCATCATATCTTCTGCAGACATAATGAGTTTTGCTGCTGCCTTGGAATCGGGTCATTTCTGAAATTTCAGCATCTAAATTGCTGCCGTGTATTGTGGCATTCTGACGAGAAAGGTCAAGTAGCAGGGCCTCATTAAATTGCGTTTTGTATAACGCTTTTGCTGCATCATCTTTTGCCTGTACACTCAAGGCGGAGTAATAGTCGCGCGCACTTTCTTTCTTTGTTGCTTCCCCCGGAGTCGCAAACGTGAAAGGCTTATCCTTGAGAGCACCAATGGACTTAGCAATATCACCATTTTCTGCCACAACGGCACCTGCATTGTTTACAACACCAGCATTAATAGCAGCAGGATTTTCACGTAACCCAGCATGGACTTCCATATTACTGGCAGTTGTGCCCGCAAAAAATGTATTCATTCCCAAAGCTGCGAACAGCCCTGATGTGTCTTCTCCAAAGGAGAATGAATGATTCTCTGTTGCAGTAATTTTCAACGCGTTTCCTTCAACAGTTGCAGAGCCGAACTGTCCAAGGGAACTGTTCAG
>JWTM01000562.1 GCA_001749745.1 Candidatus Marispirochaeta associata | reverse complement strand
CAAAAAAGCCAGTGCGTTCACTTCCTACGGATGGAGCGGCGAAGCAGCAAAGCTTATGCTTTCAGAGTTGATTGATGCCGGTTTTGAGACCGTCGATGAAGGATTCCGCATTAATTGGCGAATGAATGCAGACCAGCGGCACGATGCACTGCAATTTGGAGTGGAGTTCGCTTCTTTAGTCTTTTAATTTTACAAAAAAATAGAAAAATATGATTTATAAGACATATAAACCTAAAATCAACAAGTAATAAGACCCATTACACTTGCCTTAGGATATACAACATTTAGTCTTATTGACATTGCCGGAGGAAGATTATGAAACGATTTCTGACTGTTGTTTGCATTAGTACAATAATT
>JWTM01000561.1 GCA_001749745.1 Candidatus Marispirochaeta associata | reverse complement strand
CAGCAAGACCGGCGAGTAAATTGATATGTTCAAGAATACGCAGCGCTGCTGGTTTAATGACCTTCTCAAGGGGGAAGTTGTGGAGATTATCAGCTCCTCGAGGTTTCCCAAGACCTATGGCAAGCATTTTACATAGACCGGACTCTACCTCTCCGTGGAACAGTGTATGCGGTTTTACACGATTCATCACAAAGACGTAGTCTGCTTCCAGAGCGTCTTTTGCTACAAACACTTCAGCGCCTTCATCAAGAAGGCCGAGGCTGACTGTTTCAACAGAGGATACGATAGGGCAGCCTGCTGACTCTTCTGTGATGCCTAGTTTGGCAAGAATAGCGGTTTGACCTTCAGCCGTGGAGCCTCCATGAGATCCCATTGACGGGATAATGAAAGGACGCAGTCCGATAGACTTCAAGTTTCGTACAACAGCATGCAGCAACGGAACAATACGATCGATTCCGCGTGAGCCGACAGTGATGCCTACAGTGGCTTCAGGTTTTACTGTGCTACTGTCAAAAGAGGCAAAGGCCGTGTCCACGGCCTTTGCTATATTATCAATTCGGGACGTCTCAAAAGTTTGCTCAACGTCGTAGAAAGTAGGGTATGTC
>JWTM01000560.1 GCA_001749745.1 Candidatus Marispirochaeta associata | reverse complement strand
ACGTCCTCGCGGTGTTGTAGAAAAATGTACTTTCTGTCACCACCGCTGGATGGCTGCAAAAGACAAAGCAATCGTTGAAGGCCGTGATCCTATGGATCTGCCTGAAGGCGAATACGTTACTTCCTGTACCGAGGCTTGTCCTAACGGTGCAATTACCTTCGGTGACCTTAACAACGAAGAACACGAAGTAGCGAAGCTTGCCAGCTCCAAATACGCTCACAGATTGCTCGAACGTCTCGGTGCCGACACACAGGTTTACTACGTAAGCCGTCGTGAATGGGTACTGCGTCAGCTTGATAACTATCTGGAAGACGAAAAGGTTAAGGGGTAACAGTCATGGGAAAGAACTACTCTCTTCCTGCAGATCATGAACTCTTTCCAGAGGGCACCTCACGTTGCTCTTTGACAAAGTTTTCAATCTGGATGGGACTTGTCGGTGCTGTAGCTCTTTGGGGTCTTTACGCTGCATTCAGAGTGCTCGCGGAAGGACTTGGCGTTACAGGCCTTGACGACTACTTCGGCTTTGGTCTCTGGATTACCTTTGACCTTGCTGTTATTGCACTCGGTGCAGGTGCGTTCTTCACCGGTCTGCTCAGATACATCCTGAACATTGACCCGCTGAAAA
>JWTM01000559.1 GCA_001749745.1 Candidatus Marispirochaeta associata | reverse complement strand
AGAGATACTTACAGCGGCATCATAACGTTGATTTTTTTCCGGGGTGATAGAACTGTCGTGGCGTAAACCCAGAAAGATACTGTTTTGAGATAATAGATCATTTTTAGCTACCCACAGGGAGAGCTGACGCCACGCCTGTGGTGCTGTTCTAGAGTAGGGGCCAGTTTCCCTTACTGCAGCTACTCGGATGTCGGGTAACTTTTCAATAACCACTTCCATTGCAATGTGCTCCTTGTAATGGACTTGTTGTATAGTGAAACTGTATAGAACGGCAACCCGAGAGTCTAAGTGCTAAAAAAAATTCCTGAAATACAGAATTGTGAAAGTTTACTTGTCACAAGAAAGACGTTTTGTGCATCTTGTTGACATTACAGCAAATGATGTTGAACGAAAAATGGGGCATAAAAGTCACAAAACGCGCGCA
>JWTM01000558.1 GCA_001749745.1 Candidatus Marispirochaeta associata | reverse complement strand
CATTATTTTGTAGAAAACAATCTGACCTATACTTTGCAAAACGGTTATGGTGACCATACAACTTTTCGTAAAGCAAAAATAACTATCTATTTTTTAAATACTTATTAATAAAAAAGTTATGCACTCTCATTTTTTGACACAACAAACTTATTTCTTGAAGCACCAAAACGCGCACGGCAAAAATAAACAAAAACAAATAAAGCAAACGCTATGCAGGCATTTCAAAAGAACCCTACTCTTCATCTACATAGCAATATGAAGGTGACAAATCATCATTTCGTAAAAAAATCGAAAAAGAGCATTTTACCGCTTTACATGGTTAGCGTTTTTGATATTGTTTGTTTGCTCAATCAAAAACAATTTTCGTAACACTCTTTTGCGGAACAAAAGGGACTGCCATGAATCTGTTTTTCAACGTTGACGACTCCAAAATCAATACCGGCTCTGCAAAACTCGCAACTTTGCTCACTGCAGCTATTCTCTTCACTGCTTTTTCCATCAAAGCACATGCTGTAGGCGCAAATGTTTTGCAGTTTGCCCAATACATTAAGTAAGACAGCGCTTACTTAACGCGGCAGACCCACATCTCCACCTGACGGTCTGCCGTCTCTCCTCCTTCATACACGTAAGGCCCTGTATATCAGGGCCTTCTGTTGTATGACAAAACGTACCATCTCAAAATTCAGGTGAATACATAAAAAATCTCCGGAGAAACAACTCCAGAGAGTGAACACTTACGCCCTTACTAGAGCGTATTTTTTGCATTTTTCTTTCTTCACTCAAAGAAAATACAAAATGTAATTTTGTTTAACATTTTAGAATAGATGCGATTGCTTAAGGAATCGCTCTCGAAACTGTTTGAAAGCACAATTAACAATTAGGACTTGATAACAAAAAAAATAATCTGCAATAGTAATTCTCAGCATTGTACATAACGTGCTTGCACGTCTCCGGTAAAGACACTGGTTTCTTGTTACGGCAGACGTTCCGGCACACAGTACCAAGGGGAATCACTATGAACCGCTGGTTACAGATTCTACTCGAGTTACTGCCGC
>JWTM01000557.1 GCA_001749745.1 Candidatus Marispirochaeta associata | reverse complement strand
CAACCCGTAAGCAATCACGCACCAGCTTCTCTGCCACTTCCGGCTCCACTTTATGCAAAGCAAAGCTGACTAAGCATAGATCATACGAACCATCTGCTGCTGTAAGAACAGGCTGAGAATCAGGTACGCTCTCACAAGAAGCAGATAATCGCGTACTCAACGTTTTATCATCAATAACATCAAGTTGCTCTACAACTGCTTCAA
>JWTM01000556.1 GCA_001749745.1 Candidatus Marispirochaeta associata | reverse complement strand
TGTGTTGTGAGTGTTTACGGCAATTTTTCTATCTGTCTGAAATAAAAATGAATAAAAAACAAAAAATGTAAAACTGATTTTACAAATAACAAAAACGGAAAAAAATACAGCTTGTTTGATTTTTTTTCATCCGTCTGCTAATACTCTCTCGGTTTTGAGAAGACATTTTTCGTTACGCGAAAAACGAAATAGTAGGTATTTCACAAATTAGTTATGTAATCACTTTTAGGAGGGTTCATTCATGAAACGTCTTATCGCTATATTTGCCGCACTGCTCGTACTTTCTGTATCTTCAGTTGCGTTTGCTCAGAAGCTGGTTGTAGCACATGACACCAACTTCAAGCCTTTTGAGTTTAAACAGAACGGTGAATACGTTGGTTTTGATATCGACATGTGGAAAGAGATCGCAAAGCGTATGAACCTTGATTACGACTTCCAGCCAATGGACTTTAACGGCATTATCCCGGGTCTTCAGGCTGGTTCTAT
>JWTM01000555.1 GCA_001749745.1 Candidatus Marispirochaeta associata | reverse complement strand
CAATCCCGTCTCACGCCAGAGTCGGCCAGACAGAGCGGGAAATATGCAAGCAGATGCGCATCAACATGCTCAACGGCGGAGCGGAGTTCGTAAAATACCTCATCTCCGGTTCAGGCCCTGACGGATACAAAAGTATCATCATGGGGCCTACATCACGAGAAATTGAAGACGGTGACGTGCTGATTATTGATACCGGTGCGGTATATGACGGCTACTTCTCCGACTTTGACCGTAACTTTGCTTTCGGCAACTGCAGCGACGAAACCAAGCGGGTTTACGATTGCGTATACGAAGCAACCACAGCTGGTTT
>JWTM01000554.1 GCA_001749745.1 Candidatus Marispirochaeta associata | reverse complement strand
CCTCTGCATTTGCTTCTGCAAACACACGTTTTGATCCTTCTTCAGAAAGCAGCGTAGGTGCATCAGAATAGGAGTTCTGCCAGTATTCAAAGGCTAACCCATGCAATGTGTCAGCACGGGGAATAGAAACTTTGTTCTGGATGGAATCAGCAAGTCGTGTTGTCAGCTCCTGAGCAGCACGGCGCGTAAAGGTCAACGCCAAAACCTGACGTGCACTCACCCCTGAGCCAAGCAGGTGTTCAATACGACCGATCAATGTACGGGTTTTACCTGTACCCGGCCCTGCTAGTACCAGCAGGGGATCAGGCGCAAAAGTTATGGCATCCTGCTGTGCTGCATTGTAGCTGATACTCTCAGCTTCCTCCTGCCGCTTCTGAACTGCGGCATCAAATACAGGCACCGTCGAAGCAGCTTCTTCAGGCGTAAGTCCACTTACCTTTTCTGGAACATCTATAAGACTTTTGCCGTGCTTAAATTCGTTGCGCTCTTTTTGCGAAAACACGCGTACTACACCGAATTCACCA
>JWTM01000553.1 GCA_001749745.1 Candidatus Marispirochaeta associata | reverse complement strand
CGCGCTCCGAGCCGCTGCATTCGCGCCCGGAAATACCGGGCGTTTCCCGTCGTCTCGACAGCCATGGCGACATCGATACCCTGACTAATCGCAGATAACACCTGGTGTTCGAAGGCCCCGTACCCGGCTTCGGTTGTCGAAAAACGGGCGAATTTCCCTTCGCTCGATTTCTCCGGCTTCCAGTACACCGTGAACTGACTCTTATGCAGATCCACACCGATACTCAGTCTCATCCCTGTTCTCTCCTCTCGATTGGTATCGTTGAGTCTTCAGGACAGGTCCCTGTACGGTAGGTTCTCTCCAGTCTCCTATCCGACCTCGCAGGTCAGTGAATGCTGCGGCTACGGCTCCTCATTCTCCTTAACGGCCTCGCAGGCCAAATTCTATGACGAACGGTAGCCTCTCCTGTCCGAGAATCCTCACGGACAAGATATCAAACCCACCAGCTCACGGTTAGTTTTTATCATTCCTCCTTACTTCCACAATGGAACAGGACTGACAGGATTAAACAGTCAGCTATACTTTTCCGTAAACCTTGGACCCTTATCCTTCCCATCCCCTTATCCTTCCCATCCTCTTATCCTTTCTATCCTCTTATCCTTCCCATCCTTCCCATCCTGTTCCCATCCTTCCCATCCTTCCCATCCTGTTCCCATCCTTCCCATCCTCTTATCCTTCCCATCCTTCCTATCCTTCCTATCCTTCCCATCCTGTTCCCCTTCCTATCCTCTTATCCTTCCCATCCTTCCCATCCTGTTCCCATCCTGTGACTTCTCCTACTTAATCCCCGCCTTGGCGTAAATCCTGTCCGCCGCCTCGTTGGCGTTACGGGTCAGTTCTTCTTCGTCCAGTCCGATCAGACGGCCCTTCTCGACGGCGACCTTTCCGTTGACAATGGTGTAGTCAGCGCCGTGGTTGTAGCCGGAGAAAATCAGTGCCGCTAAGGGATCCGAGAGGGATCCGGCGTATTCCAGTTTATGCACATCGAAGAGGGCCAGATCGGCGGCGTATCCTTCCATCAATATACCGACCTTCTTGAAGTTGAGCAGCTTGGCGCCGTTTTCGGTTCCCATCCTAAAAGCGTCCCGAGCGGTCAGCGCATCGGCGCCTTTGGTTACCCGCTGCAGCATCAGGGCGTTGCGGATCTCTCCCAACATGTCCGAGGAGTCGTTAGATGCGGAACCGTCCACCGCCAGGGCCACGTTGATCCCCAGCTCCTTCATCTCCTTCACCCGACAGATTCCGGAACCGAGACGCATGTTCGAGGTCGGGCAGTGGGCGACCTGTGAGCCGGTCTCCTGGAGCACCTTCAACTCATCATCGTTAAAGTGGATCCCGTGGGCGTACCAGACGTCGGGACCGACGAAATCGCAATCCTCCATCACCTTCAAGGGGCGTCGGCCCATCTCCCGCTCACAGAAGGCGTTTTCATCCTTGGTCTCGGCCAGATGGGTGTGGATCAGAACTCCATATTTCCGGGCCAGAGCGGCGGTATCCTTCATCGACTGTTCGGAGACCGAGAAGGGGCTGCAGGGTGCCAAGGTAATCTTCCGCATGGCCAGATCGCCCGAGTCGTGAAACTCCTTAATCACCCGCTCCGAGTCGGCCAGGATCTCGTCCTCGGTCTGAACCACCGAATCGGGAGGGAGCCCGCCGTCCTTTTTAGAACGACTCATCGATCCCCGGGTGGGCGAGAAGCGGATTCCCGTATCTGAAGCGGCCCGAAACTGGGTCGCCATAATGTCTGCGGTAACACTGTTGGGGTAGAGGTAGTGGTGGTCGGTGGAGAGGGTACACCCGGTCTTCAAAAGCTCGGCGGTAGCCAGGGCCGTGGACCAGTAGATCGCATCCTCGTCGATATACTTCCAAACGTCGTAAAGGTAGACCAGCCAGGTAAAGAGCTTGGCGTCCTGCACGGCCGGCAGATTGCGGGTCAGGGTCTGATAGAAGTGGTGGTGGGTGTTGACGAAACCGGGAACCACCACATGCCGGGAGGCGTCTATGACCGTCCCTTCGCCGCTGGGCAGGGAGAGGTCCTTGCCGATCTTTATGATCACATTATCTTCAATCAGCACATCCGCCCCGGACTGCCCGGGATCATCCGCGCTGGTCACCAGCCAGTAACAATTCTTTAATAAAAGCATAATCAGCCTCCCAATTTTTTTCTCACCAAGGCCGCGAAGTAAGGAGCGCAGGATGAGAAGGATCTCGTACTGCAACAGAACATCCTCCCCATCCTAACTATCCTGTATTGCCTATGTCCCAACTCGTTGGGAGCCGGGTTTGAGCTACATATAGCTCTTCACCTTCTCGTTGAACTCCTTGATCATCTTGTCCAGTTCAGGTTTCAGCCGGTAGATGCTCTGCCAGTAATCCCGGTCGTACCACTGGGCGTTGATCTCGTCGTAGGTCTTTCCCTGCTGCTCGACCCAGGTGTAGTACTTCAGGTTGTGGACCCGCTTGCGGTCGGCGTAGGTCAGCTCCTGCAGGGCGTCGGTGCCGATCTGCTGCAGCATCTCGAAGTCGGCAATCGCATTGTCCCGGGTATAGGCGCCCCGCTCCTCATTCAGCTCGGCCAGGCGAGAGGTATACATCGCCTCGGAGTCGGTGAAGACAGTCATGACGATGTCGTTCTCGTCCAGCTCGTAGTATTTAGCGAACTTGATGGCGGTCAGCACATTACAGATGCAGCTGATTCCCATAAGATCGAGCTTATCAACAATAGCGGGATCGATACCCTGCTCTTTCAGGTAGTCTCGGCCCGCCTTGTCGTTAAATAGCCGCAACAATCGCATGGTGTGCTCGTCGTCGATGGCCACCACCATATCGGTGTTCTTCATGTTGTGGATCCATGGGACGTGCTTATCGCCGATTCCTTCGATCCGGTGGCCGCCGAAGCCGTTAGAGAGCAGGGTCGGACACTGAAGCGCCTCTGAAACCGCCAGCTTGGAATGCGGGTAGAGGGTCTTCAGGTACTCCCCGGATCCCATGGTCCCGGCCGAACCGGAAGAGAGACAGGTACCGGCCAGCCGGTCCTTGGGTCCCATCACCTGCTTTAAGACCTTCTCCATCGACTTGCCGGTGACCTCGTGGTGCCAGAGGTGGTTACCGAACTGTTCGAACTGGTTGAAGATAAAGATACTCTCCCCCCGCTCGGCATCCAGTTCATGACATTTATCGAAGATCTCCTTGACGTTGCTCTCGCAGCCGGGGGTGGCGATGGTCTCGTCGGCCATGGTCTTGAGCCAGTTAAAGCGCTCTTGGGACATCTCTTCCGGTAGGATCGCCACCGACTTGCAGCCCAATAGGCGGGAGATATAGGCGCCGCCGCGGCAGTAGTTACCGGTCGAGGGCCAGACGGCCATATTCTTTTCCGGATCAAACTGGCCGGTAACCAGGGTGGGCGCCAGGCAGCTGTAGGAGGCGCCGACCTTATGGGCTCCGGTAGGGAAGTACTTGCCCACCAAACCGATAATCCGCGCCTTAACGCCGGTCAACTCGCTGGGAATCTCCATGAAATTGACGCCGTTGTAGGTACCTCCCTGCTCCTTAGGCTCGTTCTCCCAGGTTACCCGGTAGAGGTTGCGGGAATGAACCTCGTCGCGGCCGATACCCTTCAACTCATTCTTGATTTCGTCGGAGATAGTATCCGGATTGGCCATCTCCTCATAGGTCGGCAGCAGGATGCCCTGCTTGGCGCAAAGCTTTGCGTTTTTCTCTATCTGGGCTTCATTCTTGGTTAGATCGATCATTTTTCCTCCATCTGATCTAAAAACTCGTTTAGTGCATTTAACGCAACCTGCTTTCGATAGGCCGCGGTGGATCGCTGGTCGTCGATCGGTCGAATCGGTTCGGCGGCGGCTTCCAGTACCGCCTCTCTTTGGATCGCGCCGATCTTGGTTCCCCTAAGAAGCTTCTCCGCTTCCGGCAGCCGCACCACGGTGGGAGCCACCGCCCCGACGGCAAAGCGAAAATCCTGAATCATCCCGCCGTCGATGCGGGCGTACCCGACGGTCGAGAGCTTCGACAGGGCGTTCGCTTTCCGGGTCCCCACCTTACGGTAGTAGCAGAGCCCCTCGGGTTGCTCGGGTAAAAGGGGGATCTCGAACCCGGCTAAAATCTCGTCGTCTCCCAGGGCGGTCTTCCCCGGGCCGGTCAGAAACTGATCGATCGGCAGACGCCGTTCTCCGGTAGCGCTCTTCAACAACACCGAGGCTTCGTGCACATAGAGGGGCGGAATAGAATCCCCAGCCGGCGAGGCGTTACAGACATTTCCGGCCATGGTAGCCCGGTTCCGCAAGCCCGGCGCGGCGATCAGCTCGACCGCCTTGATAATCAGTTCCGGCATACCCTTCACGGCGAGGATCTCGGTTAAGGTGGCCGCGGCGCCGATTCGCACGCTCTCCTCACCCATCTCGACGCTCCGGAGCTCCTCGACTGCATCCAGGAAGAGCACCGGTCCGCCGATATTCGGCCCCGTACCGGTATAACCCCGGTGGCGCACCATCAGATCGGTTCCGCCGGCAAAGGGGAGCGCCCCGGTCTCGGCGCGATAGGCCAGAGCCTCGGCGAGACTCTTCGGCCGCAGGCTCTCTACCATACCCGGCCTCCCCGCTCAAGCGCTCTCTTGGCCGCGATCTGCACCCCGTCGACGATCATGTCGTAACCGGTGCAGCGGCAGATATTTCCGGAGATGCCCAGTCGGATCTGGTCCTCATTCGGCTCCGGATTCTCCTTCAGGAGGTTCCAGACGGCCATCACCATACCGGGAGTGCAGAAACCGCACTGCACCGAGTGGGCCTCGGCAAAGGATTCGGTAATCAGCTGACCGGCTTCGCTATCCTTGAGCCAGTCGATGGTAAGCACCTCGCCCCCCTCGGCCTGGGCCATAGGCACGAGGCAGCTGTTGACCAGCTTTCCGTTCAAAAAGACGCTGCAAGCGCCGCATTCGCCTTCGCCGCACCCCTCTTTGGTGCCCTTCAGATTCAGCTCCTCCCGGAGCACATCCAGCAGGCGGTCCATAGGATCGGTTTCGACCGTCCGTTCTTCGTTATTTACGGTAAAACGTATCTTCATCGCATAATCTCCAAGAGGCGTTCCGGGGTAAGGGGAATCTGGTGGCAATCCCGGCCGACGGCCTGTTCCACTGCTGCACAGTAAGCGGCATGACCTCCGTTGTGGACCATCTCGCCCATCCCTTTGGCGCCGAAAGGGCCGTACTCATAGGGATTGTCGATGGTCGAAGCGTGGGTGCGGGGGAAATCGAGGCTAGTAGCAACGATGTAGTCCGCCATGGTGCGCTGTTTGAAGACCCCTTCGCCGTCGACTTCGAGCTTCTCGAGAGATCCGAATCCTAAAGCCTGGCTCATCCCGCCCTGGATCTGTCCGTTCACCACCCGTTCGTCGATGGGAACGCCCACGTCGTAGACGCCCCATACGCCGGTTACCTCCGGCTCCCAGCTGATCGGATCGACCTCGACCTCGACCACGTTGACCCCCCAGCCGTAAGCGGCATAGGCGTCGCCGGTGAGCTTCTCCTGATCCCAGCTCATCCCCGGAGGCATGGTGTAGTGGGTCTCCACCTCCTGGGCCTCGCCGGATTTCCACTCGGCCTTGAGCTGCTTGGCCGCCTGCTGGACCAGGTAACCGACAACCATCATGGTGCGGCTGGCTACCGTAGGTCCTGAATCAGGAACCTTGTCGGTGTCGGGATTGTCGTAGCCGATCTCGGTGGGGTCGATCCCGAGAATCGTGCCGACCACCTTTCTGAAGGTCGTCTTGGGGCCCTGGCCCATATCGATCTGGGCCACCAGAATCTCGACCCGGTCGTTCGTATCTTTGCGAAGTTTGACCCGCCCCTTGATAATCTTCTGCTCGCCGTCCCCGGTAAATCCGGCGCCGTGATTGAAGAGGGCGATACCGATGCCCTTGTTGGGCTCCTTCTGATAGCGAGCATGCTTAGCAAGGAAGTCCGAATCCTGGACGGCTTTCTCCAAGAGCTCCCTGATTATCACCGACTCCCGAATAGTGCCGTTGGTTACGGTCGGATCCCCCTGTTTCAGGAGATAGGGCCGCCGAACGGCGATCGGATCAATCCCCAGTTCCCGGGCTACCTTGCCCATGTGCATCTCCATGGCGTAGACCGCCTGAGGAGCGCCGAAGCCCCGGAAGGCACCGGAGGGGACGGTGGTGGTGGCTACCGCCCGGCCGTGGACAGCCACGTTGGGAAAGTTATAGCCGCCGCTGGAGTGAAATATCGCTCGCTGCAGCACGATCAGACTGTAACTCTCGTAGGCGCCGCCGTCGATGATGATATCGTAGTCCATCCCGATGATGCGGCCCGACTCATCGTGAGCGGTACGCACTTTCGTCCGGGAGGGATGACGCTTCGAGGTCCAAGCCATATCCTCGGTGCGGTCGAAGATCATCCGCAAGGGTTTGCCGATCTTGATCGCCGCCACCGCTAAGGGGGCGCCCATAATCTCGGGGTAATCCTCCTTACCGCCGAAGGCGCCGCCGGTGGTGGTCTGAATAACCCGCACCCGGTACTCGTCTCCCACCGCCTCTTCCACGGCGTGCTTGACGTAGTAGGGGCACTGAAGGGAGCCTTGAATAACGACCTTATTCTCCTCCTCCATCCAAGCGCGCAAGCCCTGGGGCTCCATGTAGAGCTGCTCCTGAAAACCGGTCTCGTACTCCCCTTCGATAATCCGGGCGGCCGAGGCGAAAGCCGCTTCGGGATCACCCTTCTTTAAGTGCAGATCGGCGTAGATATTATCCTTGCCGTGCATGGGGCCGCCCTTGCAGGCCAACCCCTCATCCAGGGTAACCGCCAGTTCGAGGGGCTCGTAGTCGACCTCGATCTCATCTAAGAGCCGGTCGACCTCTTTGGGATCGGGCCCGGCCAGAATCAGCATAATCTGCCCCTTGTAGCGGATCTCATCCACCGCAAAGGCGGGCCAGTCGGTCTTGATCAGGGCCACATGATTGGCCGCCGGTACGTCCCGGTGATCCACCACATAGTAGCCTTCCGGAAGCTCGGGCAGCTTGATGCTCCTGATCCGCCCTCGGCTGAAGCGGGAACGGTAGAAACGGGCGGTCAGCATCTCAGCATGAGGAAAGTCGGCGATGTAGGCCGCCGCTCCCCCGGCCTTCTCCTTACCGTCCGGGCGGGGAATGGTCTTTGAAATAGCACTGCTCACGGTATTACTACCCCCTTTTTGGCGGAATCGACATCCTTCAGGCCGTTACCGGTCACCAGCACCACCGCCGTGGCCTCGGGATCGATCTCATCCTGCATGGCCAGAAAACCGGCGTAGGCGGCGGCAGCGGCGGGTTCGGCGAAGAGCCCCGATCCGGAGGCCAGCTTAGGCTGGGCGGCGAGGATCTCTTCATCCCTGACGATCACCGTCCGACCTTTATGACGCTGCAAGCGTCCGAGGGCGAAGAGCCCCCCCTTGGGGACATCCACCGATATCGAGTCGGCCACCGTCTTCGAGGGCACCGGCTCGCCGAAGCTGCCGGCGGCGAAGGCGCGGCTGATACTGCTCGAGCCCTCGGCCTGAACACAGACAATCGTCGGCATACGGTCTGCATATCCTAAGGTAATAAGATCCTCGAAGCCTTTAAAGACGCCGGAGATAATTACTCCGTCCCCGGTGGGCACGAATACGTAATCAGGGACCTTTCCGCCGAGTTGACGGAAGATCTCTAAGGATACCGTCTTCTTTCCCTCGATGGTCAGCGGGTTATGCCCGGTATTGCGAGAGAGCCCGCCGTGCTCGGCCAGATAAGCCATACACTCGTCGAAAGCCTGGTCGTAGGTGCCGTCCACCCGCACCAGATCGGCGCCGTACTGCAGGGACTGCACCATCTTGGCCGGCGGCGCCGCCGCCGGCAGAAAGAGTTTAATCTTGATTCCCGCCGCCGCGCCGACCCCGGACATGGAGCTTCCGGCGTTCCCGGTAGAGGCGACTACGATCCGGTCGATCCCCTGACTCCTGGCGTAGGCCGCGACCAGGTAGCTCGCCCGGTCCTTGAGGGAGCCGGTCGGATTGGCCGCGTCGTCCTTCAGGAAGAGATTAGGAAAACCGGTCTCCTTTCTCAGCCGCTCGGGCTCCCACAAGGGGGTATTCCCCACCGGAATCGAGGGAAACCATTTGCGTTCCACCGGCAGAAGATCGATCGGCTCCCATTCGGCGGGAGCAGGTCCCTCGATCTTCACCTCCAGCACCCCCATCAGAGGCTGATCGTGGGTCTGTTTGGCGGAGCAGTCGTCGCAGAGGAGCCGGTCGGGGGTAATAGGATATTCCCGCCCGCAAAGGCTGCAGCGGTAGGAAAAATCAAGCATCGCTTAGGCGTTTCCTTCCAGTACGTAGGGGAGCATCGCGTAGAACGCGGCGCACTTCTCCAGGTCGTCGACCCGGTTGATCTCGTTGGGGGCATGGGCCTGATTCTCGTCCCCCGGACCAAAACCGATGGCGGGAATCTTGTGCCGGCCGGTGGTGGCTACCAGGTTGGTGGAGAAGGTCCACTTATCGATCACCGGGGCATCGCTCCAGAGCTCCGTGTAGGCCTTGGCGCCGGCCTGGACCAGCTCATGGCCCTCCTCGATCTTCCAGGTGGGGAAGTAGAGCTCCTGGGTATAGTCGAAATCGCGCCAGCCCCGCTTCTCGTAGTTGGGCATGGTCACCTCGATGGCGGACTCATCCTCGCCGATAGCCTCGGCCATGTACTTCTTGACCTGACTGATGGCCAGATCCTTATCCTCGCCCCAGGTCAGCCGGCGGTCGAGGTAGAGCATCGCCTGGTCGGGAACCGCACACTGTGAGGGTCCGTGGACGTCGATCTGACTGACGACGATGGTTCCCTTGCCGAGGAAGTTCCCCTCGTCGGGCTTAAGGTCGGCGTTGAGCTTCTCCATGGCCAGGGCGGCCCGGGAGGCCTTGTAGGCGGCGCTGACGCCCCGCTCGGGAGCCGAACCGTGGGACGAGACGCCCTTTATGCGGGCCACCATCTCCATTCGTCCCCGGTGTCCCCGGTAGATGCGGCAGGAGGTGGGCTCGGTGGAGACCACGAAATCGGGCTTCAGGTTCTCCTCTTCGATCAGATACTTCCAGCACATCCCGTCGCAGTCTTCTTCCATGACGGTAAAGGTGAAGTAGACTGAGTAGTCCCCGGCATAGGCCAGATCTTTCAGGATCCGCCCGGCGGTGATCATCGAGGCCGCCCCGCCCTTCTGGTCGGAGGTGCCGCGGCCGTGAACCAAGCCGTCCTCGATATCCCCAGAGAAGGGGTCCTTTTTCCACTGAGAGAGGTCGCCGGTCTCGACGGTGTCGATATGGGCGTCGAAGGCGATCTTCTTAGCACCGTTGCCTACCCGAGCGATAACGCTTCCCAGCTCATCGAAACGTACCTCGTCGAAGCCGTAGCCCTCGCACATCTCCTTGATCTTCCGGCAGACATCCTCTTCTTCAGAACTGTAGGATTTGATCTTTACCATCTCGCTCAAGACCTTGGCGGTCTCTTCCCGGTACTCTTTGGCCTTTGCTAAAATTTCAGTTGCTTTGCTCATTTCAGGTTTAATCCTCTTCTCTCTTAATAATTGTATTGTCTCGAACTCTAGGGTTCGATGTTGTTCATAGCGTCCCAGAGTTTGGCCGCCTCTTCCCTGGCCCGGGCGTAGATCGGCTTCACATCGAATGGGAACTCTCTGTTCTCCAAGACGAGGCGACCGTTGATCATCACCGTCTCTACGATAGAGGCGTTCATCCCGAAGACCATATGGCCGGCGAAGTTCTCTGCCTTAAGCGGCGTGGGACTGTTATAGTCGGCGATCACCAGGTCGGCGGCGTAGCCCTCCTCCAGGCGACCGAACTTGCGTCCGAAGCTCCGTTCGAGGATCCGGTTTCCCGCAGCCAGGGCCTTCAGGTAATCCCCGGGCCAGAGGGGACCGCCCTCGTCCTTGTGCTTGAAATAGGCGCCGTTCATCTCGACGAACATATCGGTACCGATCCCGTCGGTCCCGAGGGCGAGATTCTTGTAGAGGGGCAGCCGTTGGTTATAGCCGATGCCGTTGTTCATGTTGGAACGGCCGTTGTGAACCAGGAAGGCTTCCTTCTCGTTGATGAGGTTCACCTCGTCGTCGTTCAGGAAGACCCCGTGCACCAGGATGCTCTTCTCGTTCACCAGCCCGAACTCATCCAGACGGGCAATCAGATCCTTGCCGTAGGTGATATGGGAGTGGGAGACGTCCCAGCGATCCTCCGCCAGATGGACGTGGAAGCCGCGGCCCGTCTTCTCGCAAGTCTCGGCGATCTGCTTGAGCCCCGCATCGGGAATCGTACAGGGGGCGTGGCCGCCGATATGGGCCTCCATCAGCCCCTTCCAACTGCCGGCCTTCTTCTCGGTGTCGATCTTCTCGGCAAAGGCCAGGTTCTCGGCCACCCCGGCCTCCATGTCCGCCTCGCCGTGACGATCGGTCACCTCGTAGCAGCTCGCGCCCCGGAGACCGGCGGTCTCGAAGGCCTCCTGCAGCACGCTCAAGGAACCCTCGATAAAGTTGGGCGAGGCGTGGTGATCGATCACGGAGGTGGTACCGTTCTTAATCGCATCCAGGCAGCAGATCAGCCCGGCGGAGAGAAGATTTTCCTTATCTACCGCCCGGTCGAGGCGCCACCAGAGATTCTTCAGGATAGATACGAAATCCGGCGTGGGGGGTATGTCGGCCATGATTCCCCGGGCGAGCCCGGAGTAGTAGTGGTTATGGCTGCAGACGATCCCGGGAAAGAGCAGCTTCCCCGAGGCGTCGATCACCCTCTCCGCTCCGTCGGCGGAGAGATTCTTGCCGACGGATTTAATGGAGTCCCCTTCGATCAGTACGTCCTCTCCTTCTCGGATCCGGGGCGGTTCGAACTCGACTAAAGTAGCGTTTTTAATCAACATCATCGGGGTACTCCTGCCACGGCGGGCTCGACCGGACCGAAGAGATGGGGCCGGTTCCGGCGCAGGATATCCAGGAGTTTGAAGAAGCGGGCCTCATCGTCATCGCCGGCGGCGAGTTTCTCGGCTTCCGCCAGACTCAGGCTCCGTACCGAGCCCGCGTAGCGGACGGTCACCCTATCGCCGTCGATGAGCCAGCCGGGATTCTCGCTGTTCTTGAAATCTTCCTCGATACTAAAGACGGTCGGCTTGTCGATGTAGGGGCGCCCCTTGTCCCAGGGACAGAAGTGGCCGCAGTTACCGCACTCGTTACAGTAGGCGTCGATGTGGACTATCTGGAAAGGATCGTTAAAGAGCGGTTCATCCTGTACCGGCAGCGCAATGTTGGCCCGGTTGGGACAGACGTCGACACACTTATTGCAGACGAAGTCGCACTCGAGGCAGCGCCGCTTCTCGGTGCGGCCGAACTCCTTGAGGTCGTAATCGGCCCGGGGGTCGGGTTTGGGGGTCAGGTTGCCTTTGACGACCGGCACATCGGCCATCCGCTCGGCGGGATCCATGAATGGAATAACCTCCTCCCGCTCCCACTCCGGTTCCAGTTTGCGGCAGATCGCGTCGGCCGCTTTCCGGCCTTCGGCGATACACTGCACGATGGTAGAGGCGCCGGTGCGGCTGTCGCCGATCAAAAAGACGTTCTCGATATCGGTCTCGCCCCCCTCGCGGGTCTCGACCAGGCTCTTCTTGTCGGGATGAAGTCCGAGACCTTTGAGGGTCTCCGCATCGGGATCGTCGCCGATGGCGTAGACGATGCTGTCGGCCTGGATTGTCTCGGTGCGGTCCGTGGGAACCGGACGGCGCCGGCCGGAGGCGTCCTTCTCGCCCAGCTCCATTACCCGCAGAATAAGGGTGCCGTCCGCGTCGAAACGCTCGGGATTCCGAAGCCAGTGGAAGTCGATATCGTCCTCCACGGCGTACTCGTACTCCTCCCGGCTGGCGGGCATCTGTTCGAAGGCCCGGCGGTAGACCACGGTAGAGCTCTCCACCCCGGGACAGCGGAGCGCCGCCCGGGCGCAGTCCATGGCGGTGTCGCCGGCGCCGATGACTACTACCCGCTTGCCCATGGAGAGCTTGGATGCATCCCGGTTGAACTGAGTCAGGAAGGGGAGCGAGGCGTAGATCTGTTCGTTGTCCCCCTCGATCGGCAGCCGCCGGGTCTGGTAGGTGCCGAGGCCCATGACCACATACTCGAATCCCTCGGCCTTGATGGCCGGAATATCGATCTTGGGATCTATGCCGAAGCGGAACTCGACCCCGTGGTCGCGGATAAAGTCGATGTCGCTGGCGATCGCCTCGCGACTGATCCGGAAATGGGGCACCACATACTGGATAACCCCGCCGGCGTCCTTCTCCCGCTCGAAGACGGTTACCTGAAACCCTTCCCGGGCCAGGAAGTAGGCCGCCGAGAGCCCGGCGGGTCCGGCGCCGATGACGGCTACCTTCTGGTCGAACTTGACCTCCGGTTTCTTCCAGCGTTCTTTGTACTCCTCCATACCGTGGAGCACCGCCAGCTTCTTCACCTCCCGGATATTGAGACAGCCCTCGTAATCGAGGCGGGTACAGGCGAGCTGGCACTGATGATCACAGATGTGACCGGTCATGGAGGGAAGGGCGTTCCGCTCGTAGATCAGCTCCAGGGCCTCGCCGTAGCGCTCCTCGCCCACCAGGCGGATGTATTCGGGGATGTGCTGGTTGATCGCGCAGGCGGTGACGCAAGGCGCCTCGTAACAGTCGAACACCGGCAGCTCGCCGGGGCTCGAAACCTCGTCGGTACCGCGGAAATCCTTGTGCAGGGTTTTGTCGGAGTAAGAGCTTTCGGCCAGCGCTTTAAGAGCCTCTACGTCGATGCTCTGCAGGTTCCACTCATCGATTCCTTCGATCGCCTGGGCCATCTGTACCTGACGCAGATAGCCGCCGGGCTTCAAGAGATCCGTAGCCAGGGTGATGGGCCGGATGCCGGTCTTGAAGACCGCCTCGACATTATGGATCGAGATCCCGCCGGAGTAGGAGATCGGCAGATCCCCTTCGAAATACTCCGAGAGCCGGGCTGCCACGGTAATAGAGAGCGGGAAGAGGGCACGGCCGGAGAGGTACATCTCATCTCCGGGGAGCTCGTCTCGATTATTAACCGAGGCCAGGGTATTGGTCAGTTTGACGCCGAAGAGCCGCCCCTCTTTGTCGGCCAGGGCCCGAAGGCGGGTCAGGATCTCCAGAGCCTGGGGATACTGCAGGTCGTGTTCGAAGCCCTCCCGGTTCAGGTCCACATAGCTATAGCCCAGACCGGACAGGATCTCTTTGACAGTATCGTAGCCGAGCAGGGTCGGATTGAGTTTGACATAGGTGTCGAGCTTCTGCTCGCTCAGCATATAGCTGCAGATCGCCTCGATCTCGTCGGGGGGGCAGCCGTGCATGGTGGAGAGGGTGACCGAGCGGCAGATATGGGGGCTTACGTCGAAATTAATGAGCTCGTCCGCTTTGGCCTCGAGTCCGGTACCGGCCAGCATGGCGGGAACCTTCTTGCGCACGGTCTCGATCATCTCGCCGAAGCGCGACTCGGATGAGGAGTCCTTCATCCGAGCCAGATATTGCTGCATCGGATCGGTCTTGATCCCTTTTAAGTCGTAGCCGACGCTCATATTGAAGATAAAGGAGCGTTCTTCGGAGCTGACCTTGAAATCGAAAAGTTTCTCGATCAGGTGCAGCAGTATCCAGGCTCGGGCATATTCGACCCAGGCTTCGTCCAGGGCCAGCTCGGTGGACCATTCGGTGTTGTAGCCTTCGTCGCCGGCGTCGATACAGGGCTTGTCGATCTCGAGGGCGTCGAGGATCTGCACCGTCTTTAGCTCGATAAAGCGGCTGCCGGTCAGATACGAGGAGAGTACATTCGAAGCCAGCTGTGTATGGGGTCCGGCGGCTGGACCGAGCACAGTTTCGCAGACCTCTCCGCAAACCTCGAGGGTGCGCTTATCCGCCTTACGGTACCAGCTCTCTTCCGGCAGATCGAATATTGATCGCTGGGTTCGGTACTCCTCAAAAACCCGCTCCAACAACTCCTCAAACGGCAAGAGCCGCATCTTGTCACCCATGAAACACTCCTTCTATTTATCTCGTTCAGGTCTCTATCGAAAAATCCTCTGCCAGCCATGGCCGGGATGGATCAAAGAAAGGTGAGATGAATATCGATTTCTGTGAAGAATTCGAACAAGCCGTTGTAATAATCACCCACGCACCTCCTTTTCACTCCGGTAATCACAATGCAGTACTTCCTGGTGAGAGGTCGGTAAGAACAGCCAACCCCTTCACAAGGCCCGGCTATTCTTTTTGGGTTTACCCTGAAAAAAAGAATAGGAAAAATCAGTACCTTTTAAAATACTTAAAGTGGATTGTCTATTTGCGACTATAGCTATCATACTAAGACCAGTCATGGTCCCTGTCAAGTCTTAACTTTTTCAATAAGAGGGCCCCGCTGCGCAAATGCGCAGCAGGGCTTGAGTAAAATTAGCCGATAAAGAATTTCAGTACAAAAATTGCAGCAACAATGTAGGTCGCAATGCCGACCTCTTTTGCCTTGCCGCTCAAGACCTTCAGGAGAACGAAGGAGGTAAGCCCCCAAACGATACCTTCGGCGATGCTGTATGCCAGAGGCATCATCACCATGGTCAGGAAGGCGGGAACCGATTCTGTAATATCGGAGAAATTGATCTCTTTGACGGGGCTCATCATGAAGACACCGACCAGGATCAACGCCGGAGCGGTAGCCGCGCCGGGAACCAGCAGAAAGAGTCCGCTTACAAAGAGGGCCAGACCGAACATGATAGCGGTGACGAGAGCGGTCAAACCAGTACGTCCGCCCTCCTCGACGCCTGCGGCACTCTCGACATAGGTGGTAACGGTGGAGGTTCCGAGACAAGCGCCTACGGTAGTACCGACTGCGTCGGCCAAAAGGGCCTGCTTGGCCCGGGGGATAGAACCGTCGGCCTTGAGGATACCGGCCTTGGTCGATACGCCGATCAGGGTTCCGACGGTGTCGAACATATCCACGAAGAGGAAGGTGAAAAGCACGATCAGCATGTCGAGCGTAAAGATCATGCTGAAATCAAACTGGAAGAAGATCGGCGCTAAGGAAGGAGGCGCGGAGAAGAGGCGGAAGCCCTCCAGGTTGGTTACGCCCATGGGGATTCCGAGAACCGTGGAGATCAGGATACCCCACAGCAGGGCGCCCTTGATCTTGTAGGCTATCATAACGCCGGTGATAATCAGACCGATGACCGCCAACAGGGCTGCGGGACTTGCAAGGGAACCGAGTCCGACTAAGGTTGCATCGTTGTTGACGATAATGCCGGCGTTCTGCAAGCCGATGAAGGCGATGAAGAGACCGATACCGACCGAGATGGCCCGTTTGATATTCATCGGAATCAGGTTGATAATCGCTTCCCGGACATTCAGGAAGGTTAGAATCAAAAAGATGATACCTTCCAGGAAGACCGCGGTCAGGGCGAACTGCCAGCTGTAACCCATACCGAGAACGACGGCGAACGCGAAAAAGGCGTTCAGCCCCATTCCGGGCGCCAGGGCGAACGGAAGTTTGGCCACCAGGGCCATAACCAGGGTAGCGATCAGCGATGCCAGGGCGGTGGCGGTAAATACCGATTCCGCGGGCATACCGGTGGCCGACAGGATTCCGGGGTTAACCGCCAGAATGTAGGCCATGGTCAAAAAGGTGGTAATACCGGCGATTACCTCGGTTTTGACCGTCGTGTTGTTTTCTTTCAGCTGAAAGAATTTTTCCATGCTCTTCTCCCTCAACATTGATTTTATACTCTCGGGCGATGCCCGATAAAGCATACCCGTTAGTGTACCCCCGGAATCCATTCGAACGCAACAAAAAATTTGTTCAATAAAATAGGCATATGCAGAAAAAACAGGGGTAAAACCGCGCAAATTCGCATAGATTTTTCTTGTGCAGCGGATAAAGGGGCGCTATTCTATGGTAGGGGGATATCCATGAACAGGAAACGGCTAATAGAAACGGCCATGGGCCGGAGAAAAGCGGAGCTGGTATTGCGCAACGCCAGGATCGTCAATGTCTTCACCCACGAGGTGGTCGACGGCAGTCTGGCCATAGACCAGGGGCTGATCGTCGGTATCGGCGCCTATGAGGGCGAACGGGAACATGATCTGAACGGCCGCTATCTGGTACCCGGCTTGATCGACAGTCATGTACATATTGAATCCTCTCTCGTTTCTCCGGAACAGTTCGCCAAGCTGATTGTGCCGCGGGGGACCACGACCATCGTGGCCGATCCCCACGAGATCGCCAATGTCTCCGGTCTGGACGGAATCCGCTTCATGATCGAGGCCTCCCGGAATCTTCCGCTGGACGTCTATTTTATGCTCCCCTCCTGCGTGCCGGCGACACAGTTCGAAAACGCCGGCGCCGTGCTGGATGCCGCCGCCCTCTCGGAGCTTATCGACCACGAGTCGGTAATTGGTTTAGGCGAGGTGATGGACTACGAGGCTATTACCGCCGGCGACCAGGGCGTTCTAGCGAAGATCGATCTGGCTGCCGAACGGGGCAGACCGATAGACGGCCATAGTCCGATGCTCGAAGGTCGGGGTCTCGCCGCTTACCGGGCGGCGGGCATCATGACCGACCATGAGTGTTCCACCCTGGATGAGATGCGGGACCGGCTGCGTCTTGGCATGCGCATTCTGATTCGCGAAGGCTCGGCCGCTCGCAATCTCTCGACTCTCATAAAAGGAGTGGATGCGAATACCGCTAAGCGCTGTTCCTTCTGTACCGACGACAAACAACCGGAGGATATCCTCGCCGAGGGACACATCGACTTCAATGTACGCCTGGCGATCGAAAACGGCCTGGATCCGGTAACTGCGATTCAATTGGCGACGATTAACGGCGCCGAGGCCTACGGCCTGAAGGGGAAAGGTTCCCTTACCCCTGGATTCGAGGCCGATTTAGTGGTGGTCGATAACCTGCGCCGCTTTAAGGTTGAAGAGGTCTATAAACGGGGCGAGCTGGTGGCTGAGAATTTGGAATCGAAGTTCTCAGTTATAGCGCCGGACATCTCCAAGGTCGGGGATACCGTGAATACCAGGCAGATCACTGTTGAGGATTTCAAGCTCACCCTGAAGGGAGAGCTCGCCCACGTTATCCACCTCCATCCGGACAGCCTGATAACCGAAAAGGCGGTTCGCAAGGTCTTCGTCGATCAGGACGGCTGTTTCATACCCCAGAAGAAACTCGATATTTGCAAGCTTGCGGTAATCGAACGCCACAAGGCCAGCGGCAATGTCGGGCTGGGGTTGGTTGAAGGCTATGAACTGAAGGGCGGCGCGGCGGCCACGACCATCGCCCACGACTCACATAACCTTATCGTTATCGGGGATAACGACGAGGATATGCTGAATGCCGCCGAGGAGCTGGTCCGCTGCGGAGGCGGCATGACCCTGAGCAAGGGGGGCAAGATCCTCGCAACCCTGGAGTTGCCGATTGCGGGACTGATGTCGAACCGCTCCGGAACAGAAGTGAACGTTCAACTCACCAAGATCAACCGCCTGGCCCACACCGAACTCGGCATCAACGGAGAGATCGATCCCTTTATGACCCTCTCTTTTCTGGCGCTCCCGGTCATTCCGGAGCTCAAATTAACCGACATGGGGCTGTTCGATGTAACAGCCTTCGATTTTATTGATATTAACGCAGAATAAGCGTGGAAAAGGAAGCTAAGATGAGCAAGACTATCGTTATTGCAGTGGGAGGCAACTCGCTGATCACCGATCCCAAAAACGTAACCGTACCGGCCCAGTATGAGGCCGCCTATCAGACGGCCAAGAATATGGCGCAGCTTATCGTCTCGGAGAATAAGATCGCCATCGTTCACGGCAACGGACCGCAGGTCGGCTTTATCCTGCGCCGGGCGGAGATCGCCAAGGATCAGCTCCATATGGTACCCCTCGACTCCTGCGTCGCCGACACCCAGGGCGCCCTGGGCTACAACATCCAGACCGCGATCCGGAACGTTCTGGGCGGACTGCACCAGATTCGGAACGTCAGCACGGTGGTAACCGAGGTCCTGGTGGACGGCAAGGATCCCTCCTTCGCTTCGCCCAGCAAGCCGATCGGCTCCTTCATGGACGAAGCCGAGGCGAAGGAACGGGCCCGCAAGGACGGCTGGTCGGTTGTAGAGGATGCAGGCCGCGGTTGGCGCCGGGTAGTCCCCTCCCCCAGGCCCAAGGAGATCCTCGAGATGGAGGTTATCCAGCAGCTGGTTGACGCCGGCACGGTTACCATCGCCGCCGGCGGCGGCGGAATTCCCGTTATTAAGGACGACAAGGACCATTACGTCGGCGTCGAGGCGGTAATCGACAAGGATCTCGCCGCGAGCCTCATGGCCCGCAGCCTGAAAGCCGATCTCTTCATTATCTCCACGGCCGTTGAAAAGGTCTGCCTCAACTTCGGCAAGCCCGACCAGAAGGAGTTGGAGGAGCTCACCGTGGCGGAGGCCCGCCGCTATATCGAGGAGGGTCACTTCGCCAAAGGGAGCATGCTGCCGAAGATCGGGGCGATGATCGAGTTCGTCGAACAGACCGGCAAACCCGGCATCATAACCGATCCCGCCCATCTGGCGGAGGCGATAGAAGGCGAAGCCGGTACGCGACTCGTTCCTTGAGCGCGCCCTATCCGGAACGCTATCCGGTAGAGCTTTCATTCTTCCACTGGATTATCGGAATCCCGCTGGTACTCGTTCGTCTGAGTCTGGCGGGACTCTACCTGCTGCTGTTGAGCATAATCGTTCTCGCCGCCAAGGGCGCCTTCGCCGGCGGTCGTCCGGCGGCCCGCCGCTTCCGCCGCAGGCTTACCCGATTCTCCGGAGGCATCTTCGTCTTCCTGTTGGGCGGCCGGATCCGCCGTCACGGAGAGCGGCCGAGAGGCGGCTCCTTCGTCGTCTCGAACCACCGCTCCTGGCTCGATTCTCTGATCTACGGAGCTGAGCTCGGTAACGTCTTCGTGGTGCACGATGCGGTTCGCCGCTGGCCGGTAATCGGAGCTACCGTTGCCGCCTTCGGCCATATCTTCATCAACCGCCGATCCCTGCGGGAGCTCACGCCGGTTACGGATGCCGTCAACCGCAGCCTGGATGCAGGCGAAACGGTGGTGCTCTTTCCCGAAGCGGCCACCGCCGACGGCCTCCGGGAGCTAATCCTCCCCTTCCGCCCCGCTCTGATCGAGGCGGCGGTAATCAGCGACCGTCCGCTCCGCTGTGCCGCCCTCGACTTTAGAACCCTGCCGGGCTGGCCGGATGCCTCGGTAATGGTGGCCTGGGCGGACTGGACCCCCTTCTTCATCCATGCCTTGAGAATGATGATGCAGCCCTGGTTTAGAATCGATATTCGCTATCTGGAGCAGGAGATTCGCGAAGAGGATCGGAAATCGGCGGCCCGAAAAGCGCAAACAGCCATAGAAGAGACCCTGGGTATCAGGTAGAGGCCTCCATAACTTTGAGCCGACGAAGATTCTCCTCGTGAACCTCCCGGGTAATGGGGTAACGCAGGGCCGCCACTATCGCTCCCAGCAAGAGCATCGCCGGCAAGGGACCCATGAAGAGCCGGATCGTCGCCACCGCACTCTCCGGGAGCAGGCGCCCCGCCAGATCGGCCCCGGAGCGATAACCGCTCAACTGCAGCATTTGTCCCATCAACCAGATCGCCAATGCCGTCCCCAGCTTCTGAAAAAAGGCGGCGAAGGAGTAGAAGGCGCCCTCCCGCCGGAACCCGGTGGCGACCGCATCATGCTCGATAATATCCGGCAGCATCGACCAGGGGACCACATATGCGGTGGCGATACCCAGACCGCAGGCTCCCGCCAGCGCGAAAGCCGCCGGCACCGCCGCTCTGGGAAGCAGACAGATGCCGATCAAGGCGATCAGCCACCAGAGTGACCCTGCTATCAGGGCCCGGTGCTTGCCGAGACGCCTGCTCATCCCCACCACGCTGGGAATGAAGAGAATGGCCGAGCATTGGGCGGTAAGGACCAGGTAGTTCGCCAGATGAGGAACGTTGAGATAGTGCCGGGCGAAGTAGACCAAGGTACTGCTCATGATGGATGCGGTGGTCCAGACCAACAGATAGAGGAGGACAAAGAGCCTGAATGGGCGGCAGCGCAGGGTAGCCGCCATAGACTCCCGTGGGGAGAGGCCGGCAGCCTGGGTCTCCTTGTAGGGGGCGGTTACGCCGAGCACCAACGCCACCGGGAGTACGGCCGCTAGAGCAAGAATCAGACCCATGCGCCGATAGAGTTCGCCCTCGTCCGCCGCACCGCCGGCGAGCAGGGTGAGTACCACGATCGCCCCGATGCTCCCGATTAGTTGAAAACTCATCCGGATGCCGTTTAGCCCGCTCCGTTCGCCGTAATCCGAGGTAAGACTCGGAGTCAGGGCATTATAGCCGATGTGTACCAAGGTAAATCCTGTATCGAAGAGGATAACCGTACCGGCATAGTAGAGAATCAAAAGCAGCGGACTCCAGGGCGGGATGAGCCACATTAGGTAGAATCCCAGACCTAAGGGCAGGGTACCGAGGAGCATTAAGAGTCTCCGCCGACCGAAGGGGTGAGAGATCCTGTCGACCATGACCCCGATCAAGGGATCGTTGACTGCATCCCAGATCTTCCCGATCAAAAGCGCCCAGCCGGCGTAGGCCGGCGGGAGGCCGGCCACATCGGTGAGAAAGTAGAGCTGAAAAAAATTGATAATCGAGAGCGGAACGGCAACGGAGAGATCCCCGGATGAGTAGATCAGCTTGGTGCGCAGATTTGCGGTCGGCATTGACGCCGATCATACCATAAAAAAGAGCCGGGCGCGCTCCCGGCTCATCAATAAAACGTATTCTCCTAGTCGCTTCCGACCATCACATTGGAGGCCTTGACCACTGCGTATGCCTCCTTGCCGACAGCAAGACCCAGATTTTCACAAGACTTCTTGGTAATAATCGATGTCAGCTCAACTCCAGGAGCGACCTCGATGACGACCTCGGCATTTACTGCTCCGATATCCACGGATTTGACGGTACCCTTTAAGGTGTTGCGTGCACTTAGTTTCATAGCATTCCTCCGACGGAAAAACTACTGAAAATCTATTGAGAATACAGATAATTCCGACCTTTTATGCGCGGGATCGGAGATAGAGAATAGCTTCTAGTACGCCGCCGGCTACCGCCCGGGCCTTGTCGGAGATCGTCTGCCAATCGACCTCTGCGCCTCGGGGATCTACATCGCCCACTTTAAAACCTTCGCTAACCTCGATTCCTCCGCGAAGCATCCCCCGCACCAGGCCGTCGAAGGGACTCGTAATCTCTTTCTCGCCTACAATGGCCAGGAGGTCCCCGGCCTTAACCAGATCGCCGATCTCCGCCCGGGACTCGAAGATCCCCGCCTGAGGTGCCCGAAGAACCCGTTTGGCGCTCTCGCCGCCGACCTTGCCGGGGACCCCGGTATTCGCTTCGGCCGCACCCCTCAAGATTACCCGGCCTAGAGAGTGACCCCGATTGGTTTCGACTACCGCATCAACATCCTCAGGCGCAGAGAACCCGGGGCCGAGGGCAACGGTCACCGGCGCCATATCGGGTCGGGTGCCGAGGTTACGTTTGGCAAGGATCGCATCGACGAGCACCGCCGGCTTCAAGACCTCGAGACTCTTTGCCTCGGGATCTGCAAGGATCGGGATATGCCCCTCTTCCAGGATCCGATAGACATCCTCCACGGTTCCTGTTCCTACCGCCTTGATCCCCTCGACCTCGATAGAGCCGTCGATCAGGGCCGAGGCGAAGGAGACTGAGCGGCGAATAACCGTGGGAGGATCGATCTCGAGACAGACCACCCGGAAACCGGAGCGTCTTAGCCGCCAGGCGACGCCTGTCGCCAGATCACCGGCACCGCGGATCACGACCAGGTCGTGTACCAGACCCTGGAGGCCTCCTCCGCTTCGGCCGGAGAGGAGCGCGAGAAGCTCTCCCAGGATGCTGACTGCAATCTCCGCCGGCGTCTCGGCGCCGATATCGAGCCCGATGGGGGACTTCAGTTTGGCGATCAGCTCTTTTTCGACTCCGGCGGCTCTCAGCTCGCTTAGGGCCCGGGCAACCTTGCGCTTGCTCCCTAGCATCCCCACATAGAAGGCGGGACTCTGCAGGCAGTCCTTGACCACCTTCAGGTCGTCGGCGCTGGTAGCGATCACCACGGCGCTCTTCTCGTCGATCTCCGCCTCCTTGAGGGCGGCGAGGATATCGGGTCGGCAGTGGATGCGTCGCGCCATGGGGAAGCGCGCGCTGGTCGCAAAATCGGGTCGGTCTTCGACGACAGTCAGGTCGAAATCGAGGAGCGCCGCCGCCTCGGCCAGGGCGAGATTCACATGCCCGCCGCCGACGAGGACGAGCCGCTGCTGCCCGCGAACCACGTCGATATGGACCTCCATGGTACCGCCGCAGTCCATGCCGACGGCGGTCTCCCCCTGGGGGATCAGATCCCGACTGACGGTACGGGATTCTCCCGCGGCGATCGCTTCTTGGGCCTGTTCGAGCACAAAGAGCTCCATCGGCCCGCCGCCGACGGTACCGACGCTCGATCCGTCGGATCGAATAAGCATCCTGCCGGAGTTACGGGGGGTCGAGCCCCGGGCTTGTAAGATCGTAGCAATCGCGAAGGGTCTGTTTTCAGATTCAAGTTTGGCTGCTTCGCTGAAGATATCCATTCCTCGCTCCTCAGGAGGGCTAAATCTACTGTTCCCGACTCTGTGGATGATCTATATAGATAAACTCATCGCGTTCCAGAGAGCCGACGACTATCGTATCACAAACTGGACGCTTCGAGGAGGATACGGGCGACGCTCGAAGCGCATCAACAAAGGCGACCGCTTCCCTTCGCTCTTCCTCAGTATCCGCCTGATTGATAAACCAGATTCGTTTCGCCGCCCTAGGTACCCCCTTGAAGCTTCCCGCCGGATCGGCCAGAAGCCGGGCAGCGGTCTCCGGGGAAAATATCACCCCTGTGTCCTCACCGTCCCCGCCGCAGAGTTTTATGAACTCCTCCCAGCGGTGGACCATGGACTGATCCAACCTGCGACCGAGTACCGGGAAGGCGCTTAGGGCTATGACGGTTCTCGCGCAGCCGGGAATCTGCGGTTCATGCTCGCCCGGCGCTTTGAGTAAAGCTTCGGCCGCTCCGTCGGCCTCGACGAGAATCGGCAGCATCGGATTCTGCGAGTGAATCCGGCAGATGAGCTCAGGAGCCACTCCGTCGAGTTTATTCCGTTCCGGAAGGGGACGTCGTATCAGCAGCGGTACCTGCCGACGGTAGTCCGCAAAATCCGGCAGCGAATCATCCCAATCCAATTGGATCAAGCTATCCCCCAGCTCCTGTTGGCTGAGCTTCAGCTTGGTCGTGACGCTGATCAGGCCTGAGTCTCCGCCCTTTCGAAGCTCGGCGGCAAATCGCTTCAGGAAGGTGCTCTTCCCGCCCGCGCCGACGAGCGCGGAGACTCCCGCTCCTCCAAGCCGAAATGCTTCGAGAAATCCGGCGGTTCGAAACCTACTCGAGACCGACAAAAGGGATTCTCGCCTCGCCCAAGCGGGCCTCGTGAAACTCGACGCCGTACAGACGCCCCAGGTTTTCCGCCGACAGCCCCTCTACGGCCGGACCGGCGTAGAGAGCGCTGCCGTTTCGGAGCAACACCGCCTGATCGGCCACCTGCCGGGCATGCAGGGGATCATGGGTAGTAAGGAGCACGGTCAATCCTTGGGATGAGAGTCGTTTAATCAGCCGGAACACATCCAAGGCATGGGCCGGATCAAGATGGCTGGTCGGTTCGTCCATGAGGAGGATACGCGGCTCCTGGGCCAACGCCCGGGCGATGGAGACCAGCTGAAGCTCGCCGGCCGAGAGCTCCTGCACATTGCGAGGCAAGAGCTCCTCGATTCCGGCCGCTCCGGCCGCCCGCTCCGCCGCGGCGATATCCTCCTTCGAGGGACCGCCCCAATAGGGGATGCGAGAGGTCCGTCCCAGCAGGATGTACTCGAGAACCGGGTAGTTGAAGGGAAGCGTCGCCGCCTGACTAACGAAGCCCGCCGTTCGCCCCAATTCGGTCCGGTGATAGGCGGGGAGAGCTTTCTCGAAGACCTCGATCTCCCCTGCCTCGGGAAAGAGATATCCCAGGATTAAAGCCAGGAGCGTACTCTTCCCCGAACCGTTCGGGCCGAGGAGAACGCTGATTTGCCCCGCCTCGATCTCTAACGCGAGACCGGTGAAGAGGGAATCCCGTCCGGGATAGGCGTAATGCAGGTTCTGAATCCCTACCGCCTTCATCGCCTGAACCTCACCTGTCCCGATGAGAGAAGCATTAGAAAGAGGGATGCGCCCAAAAACGAGGTCAGAATCCCCAGAGGGATCTCGTAGACCAGGAAGGTCCGGGAGACGGTATCGCAGAGGAGCACCATCGAGGCGCCCAAGAGCAGCGAGGCAGGCAGCGAACCACTCCCGTCGGCCCCGAAAAGTCGACGGGCGATATGGGGAACCAAGAGACCGACCCAGGAGACGATTCCCGCCAGGGCGGTTACCCCTGCGGTTGCGGCGGAGGCGGCGATTAAGAGCAGCATGCGTTCACCGGCGGGCCTGCTTCCAAGGGAGTGGGCGGTCAGATCATCCAGGCTGAGGACATTCAGCCGCCAGCGGTAGAGGTATAGAATCAGCAGACTCGGAAGCACCAGCGGCAACATCAGCAGCACCCGTCGCCAGGTCACGCCGCTCAATCCTCCCAGCATCCAGAAGGTCATCTCCTGTAGTTGACTCAGAGGATCGGCCATATACTTGAGGACGCCGATCCCGGCCGAGAAGAGGGCGGAGACTGCGAGACCGGAGATCACCATCCGGATTACCCAACCGCCGAAACGGAGCCTGCGGGCGACGCCGTAGGAGAGAAAGAGTCCGGCTAAGGCGAAGATCACCGCCGAGATCTGTATCGAACCAATCAACTTGGGGAGCAGGAGAATCGCCGCGGCGGAACCGAAGGCGGCTCCCTGACTTACGCCCAGGAATCCCGGCTCGACTAAGGGGTTTCTGAAGAGCATCTGGAAGGTAAGCCCCGAAGCAGCCAGGGCCGCCCCTAAGAGCAGGGCCGCCAGCACCCGCGGCAGCCGCAGGTTAAGAAGTATCCCCCAGGCCAGCGGGTTAGCCCGGATCTCCCCGAGTGAAACCAGACCCGGACTGGGGTAGCGGCCTGCGAGCAGGGACAGACCTATCAACAGCAGCGTGATAAGCCCCAGTACCGGAAAGGGCAGCCGCCGGGAGTCGATCAAAAAAGATCTCCCGTAAGACGCGGTTCAATTAATCTCTCGAAGCGTTCCCGGTCGATAGCGTAAAAATCCTCAAAAAAGGCGGAGATCCGCTCCTCGAAGGGCGAGTCGAAGGCCTCCGGGTGGAGGGCGTGGGCGATCCATTCGGCCCCGAGTATCCAGCGAGGATCCGGCTGCCCCCAGCTGTAGAAGTCCCCGGGCATGGCGTAGAGCTCACCCTTCTTGACCGCCCGTAGCTCCCGCCATAAGGGCTCGCCGCGGATCAACTCGATAGCGTCGCTCGCCTCCTGACGATAGGAGAGCACGACAATGGCCTCCGGATCCCACGCGGCAATCTGTTCAAACTCGACCCGATTCCAACCGGGACTTAAAGTGCCGCCCAGCCATACCGGCTCCCCCCCGGCCAACTCAACCTGGGTCGACTGAATCCATCCCCGAGGCGGAATGCTAAAGCTATACCCCTCGCTGTTGGCAGAATAAGAGAGGAGCAGGGTCTCCTTCCGTTCCCGGCCGGCTACCGAATTTTCGATGCTTGCCTGGCGATCACCAAAGAGCTCGATCAGCTCCTCGGCCCGGGCCTCCTGTTTCAGCAGCTCTCCCAGGATACGTATATCCCGGTTGAACTGTTCCGGCGTTTCCAGGTCCAGGTAGACGACGGATGCCCCGGCGGTCTCCAGCGGCATACCGATGGAATCGCGCATATAGGATTTTAACAGGATTAGATCGGGATTCTGGGCCAGAATCTCCTCCGGTCCCGCACTACGGCCGAGCCTCACCTTCGCTTGGGCACCAGGATCGAGAACCGGGAAGAAATCCCCCCGTCCCTGATTGGTCTGCCCGACGGCTACCACCCGCTCCTCCACCCCGGGAAAGAGGTAGAGCGCATCGGCCAACATAATCACCGCCCGGCCGGCCATAACGATCCGCTCGGGCGGGGAGGTGAAGACAACCGATCGCCCCAGGGAGTCTTCAATACGGATCATCGCTTCGGACTCTTCCTGCACCCCTTCGGCAAGGATGTTCCAGCTACAGAGAAAAAAGAGCAGTGAATAAACAAGAATATATTTCAATCGCTTGGGTCCCATAACTTCTCCTTAACGGTGTGACGAGTTCCTATATTAGGAAAATGTGAGCATTCGGGTCAATCGAAGTAGCCAGCTTCAATTGCCGTTTCATGCCGATAAAGGTAGAATGAGCCATGGCGCAATCGGATGATCTCCTCCCTCACGACTGCATCCTCCTGGCCGCAGGGACCTCCTCGCGCATGGGTACCCCCAAACAGCTGCTCCCATTCGGCGGGAGAGCCCTTATCCTGCAGGCGCTCGAAACCGCCCTCGCCTGTTGTGCGCGAGTAATCGTCGTCGAAGGGGCGGTCTCTCTATCAGAGATCATCACTCCCGCGGAAAGAGTGGAGCTTATACATAATCCTCGCTATGCCGAGGGTCAACTCGGATCCTTGCAGCAGGGACTGAAAGCGCGGTATCGCGAGAGCGCCTTCATCATGCTCGCCGATTTGCCCCTGGTTAAGCCCGAAACCTATCGCCGCATCGCAGGACAAGGAAGAGAATCCGCCGCCGTCTACCCAGTCTGCCACGGGCGCCGCGGACACCCGGTGCTGGTCGGTCCCGATGCGATCGAGCTCATCCTGCAGGCAACGCCGGGAGAGCGGGCGATGCAGGTCATTCGTCCCCTCTCTCCCCTGGCCGTGGAGGTCGACGATCCCGGCATCTACTTAGACGCCGATACACCCGCTGCGTTAGAAAAGTTGCGTAAACTCTATACGGATCTTTAGAGCCTGATAATCTCGGCCGGTTCAAAACCAAAATGAGCGGGAATCTCCGAGAGAAGAGTCGGCCGGACCGACAGCACCAAGTCGACCCGCTCCTTTAAAAGCAGTTCAACTACCGGGGCAAATCCTCCGCCGCCGAGCTCCATCGGACCGACTTCGTCGACAAGATACTCACTTGCTCCCGCTACGCCCGAGATCATCTGCAATGCGGCGTTAAAGGCCGTTTGATTGAACCGGAAGCGTCGGAAACCAAACCACCCGTTTTCGGATTTCTCTGCCGATTGCCTCACCGCAAGCCTGGCTAAAGAAAGCCGCTGTTCAGCCGGCAATAGCAGTAAATCATATCCAGCAAAGACATTATCCGAATCGAAATGTTTAATAGAGAGCACAGCTACCCGACCCGGTAGCCCGGCCCGCTTACGCATCCAGGCCGTCTTCCCCGCATCGATATTGCCTGTTACCAGAGTGACTGCCATAGTGTCAGTTTGCCACATAGCCCCGGTTTAGACCAGTATTAGAGTCTCTGAGGGTATTGACATTTTAACGTATTGTTAATAAATTGCACACATCGTCGCAGGGTAGAGCAGTTGGCAGCTCGTCGGGCTCATAACCCGGAGGTCGCAGGTTCGAGTCCTGCCCCTGCTATAAAAAAGCACCGAAGTCCGTTAGGGCTTTGGTGCTTTTTTGTTGTAGAGTGGAGGACTCGAACCCTTGGGCAAGCGATTCGGCGAAGCCGATATCGCGTTGTGCGCAGGTCCGCAAGGACCGGAGCATAGAGTCCTGCCCCTGCTATAAAAAGCACCGAAGTCCGTTAGGGCTTTGGTGCTTTTTAATTGTAGAGAGGAGGACGAGAACCTTGCACAGGGGATTGCCTCGCAATCCCCAAGCCCGAGGCTTTGCGAAGCAAAACGCAGGGGCCGAGCGTTTCGGCCACGCCGAAACGCGGGGAGGCGCAGGGGTGAAGCCCCGAAGCCTTAGAGTCCTGCCCATGATAGAATAAGCGGTTGCATCCATCTGGATGTGACCGCTTTTTTTATCTGAACAGGGACAGGTCGAGGACCGCAGGCACGGCCATCAGAGATGGGACTTGAGGAGCATCACTGATGGTAAATCGATCCTTTACTGTACATTGCATCCCTCTAACTTCAAAGGAAGTAGCGACGCAAATTAAATATACTATTGATATTATTCCTGTTTAAAGGTATACTTTAACTACGAGGTGATGATATGAATACTGATATCCTCTCATCCAACATTAAGCGTTACAGAAGCAAGAAGAAGCTTACCCAGCAAGATCTCTCCGAGCTGTCTGGAGTCTCTCTCCCTGCAATCAAGAATATTGAAAGGAAGAAGGGTCTCCCAAGGACCAACACTCTACTGGCAATAAGTAGAGCTCTGGATTGTCGGCTCCAGGATCTTGTTAAACCCATAGGAGAACTCTCCGCCGTTCGCTTTCGAGCAAGAAGCAAGATGAACAGGCGAGAGCAGATACTGGCCCAGGTCTCCAAATGGCTGAATGACTTCGCCTTCCTTGAAGCGCTGCTGTCGGATAAAGAAGAATATAAACTACACAAACTTGCCGGTTCCTCAGGAAAGCTCGCTCCCCTCCAGTACGCCGAAGAAGCAAGAAGTATGATTGGACTGAAGCCCGATGAGCCCATTCATGATATTTGCGGTTTGCTAGAAAGTTGTGGCATCAAGATCCTGGCCCTTCCCTACTCCTCAGACGCCTTTAATGGATTATCCATTGGCAAAGATGAAAAGGGACCTGCAATTATCATCAACACCTGGGAACGAATCAGCATCGAGCGCCAGATCTTCAGTACTGCACACGAACTCGGCCATCTTCTGATGCACCTGTCGGACTACGATGGGAAGGCTCACTCTGAGGACAAAGCCCAGGAGAAGGAAGCAGACCTCTTTGCCGGATACTTCCTCATGCCCGAACATGGCTTTGACTCTGAGTGGGAAGAAACTGCTGGCATGCCCTTTGTAGAACGGGTGATGAAGATCAAGAGCATCTTCAAAGTAAGCTATAAGACCGTCCTCTACCGCCTAAAGCAGAAGGGCATCGTTGATGACATGATATGGCTTCAATTTCAGAAGCTCTATGAAGTTAAGTACAACAAGAGGCTTTCATTTAAAGAGGAACCCTTCCCGGAGGGATCGGAACCTTTCGGACTTAAGCCCTTCGATTTCTATGCAGACCGGTTGAGTCGTCTCGTCAGGAAGGCTGTAGAAGAGGAGAAGATTTCCATCTCCCGAGCGGCTGAGATCCTCAACTTATCCTCCGAGCAAATGATGGAACGGATAGCCGAGTGGGAGGATTTTGCTTGAGTAAAGCTAATCCGACCCGATTCATGATCATGGACGCTTGCGTCCTGATTGACTACATGAACGGAGAGCCAGATTTATTTAAGCTAATCTCTTCCCACATCGGTCCGATCTACGTTGCCACCCCAATCCTCGAAGAAGTGGATTCCATCGATTCCATAGAAGAGTTGGAAGATCTGGGGCTCCTGCCTATTGAACCAGAGATCGAAGATGTATTCACAGCGGAAGAGATGGACGGGCAGACATCCTTCCAGGACAATATCTGCTTCCTCACCGCTAAACGACAGAGCTTCATCTGCGTCTCAAACGATACAAACCTCAGACGACAATGTACGAATGCGGACGTACCCATTCTCTGGGGATTGGAACTGATTCTGGATCTCACGAAGGCCGGAGGAATGCTCAAGAAGGAGGCCTCCAGAATAGCCAGGGATATACAGAAATCTAATCCAAGACATATTACCACCAGGATTCTGAGTGATTTTGAAGCTAAATTGAAACGTCTATAGCAAGTTCTATCTCCCAACTGTAACCAGGAAAGTGACGCCAAATCCTTGGATCAGTGTGGAACAGCTCCCCGTGCGCGCCAACAGATAAAGGCCTATTCTATACAGAGATAAGAAACTTATGGCAAAGATACCGTCGTGGCTCATAACCCAGAAGACGCAGGTCCGCGAGGACCAGAGAATAGAGCCCTGACCTGCGTTCCTATCGTATTCTAAATCTCTGCATCCTTGATAATCCAGAGAGAAACCAGCACAACCGCGTCCAGGCTTAACGGCTGAAGCCAACTCAAGAGATCCGGCTGCAGGAAATTGTTGCCCAAGAGGTGCGTAATGACCATGAACACCGCCCAGAGGATGAGAATGATCAATTTAGCGAGGTTCATCGTCTTGGCGCTAATCGCCATAAATAGGTCGGCGAGGATGATTCCGCCGATTACGAGCTGTGCAATCGCAACCAGCAGGGCTACTGTACCACCGTTCCGACCAAAAAGACTCCCAATTGCCCGGCCAACCTGATTGACCGAGGAGTTATAGTTCATAATCCCGACCAATCCGGTGACGATGAAAAATACCGCCAGGACAATCCCCAGAATCTTAGTCTTAGAAAATCCGCTGCTTTTTGCCATCATCTACTCCTTGGGAAGTGTTTTGTGAAAAGGTAGCACGGCAATAGGTTAAAAGCAAAACAACTTCTCACAGCCACATTGCTTGATTTGTCTTACCTGTACCGTCCAGCATCATTCACAGCCCGGTGCAGAGCGAAGATATTCTCGTCCGGTGTATCCCGCGGACACTGATCGCCGGTACTGAGGATGAATCCGCCTCCTTCTCCAGCCGCCCGGATTGCCTCCACTGCGGCGACGTAAACCTGATCCACACTCCCTCGAAGCATCGTATCGGTGGTATGTAGATTCCCCATCAGCGCGATTCGATCGCCGTACTCGCGCTTGACTGTTGCCAGGTCAGTGTCCCCCATGGGCGGCACCTCTAAAGGATTGATGCAGGAGACTTCACTCTCTTCGGCCAGCATTTCCACCAACTCCCACGATCTACCGCAGCTATGAAGTATCGTCGGCACGCCGGCCTCCTTGCACATGGCCGACCACTTCTGAATCGCCGGGAGAGCGTACTTCCGAGCCAGCGACGGCGATGCGAGCGTCAGAGTCCCCGACCCACCCAAGGTCAGATAATCAGGCTTTAGCCCTATATACTGCTCAACCAACCTGGTACCTGTGTCGAGCTGTATTTCCATCCACTCCTCGAGAATGTGGGGGGTATCCGCTTCGGCGTAGGTGAGGGTCATTACGCTCCCTTCCACCGCGCCCTCCCAGTTCTGGAATCCGGGAAAGCTTATTCCCAGCCCGAAGGCCTGATTGCGAACCTCGCATTCGGCGCTGATCTCGTCGATCTGCGCGAGATCAAGCCGCTCCTCCTCCCGCAACAGCCATCGTAGCTTCGGCAAGTCCCGTTCCAGATCCTTGATCAACCGCTCCCGCCGAGTCGGCGGCTCGCCGGCGAAGCAGACCTCTTCTTCAGTGAGCTCGCCGTCCGGGGTGCGGTAGAGAGTGCGACGCAGCGCGGAGCCGTCGACGGCAACTTCCACGATCCGGTGCTCGATCTCCACCCGGCCGCGGGGAATAGTCGGAAGCGAGAGGCAGGAACCTATCCACATGTCCAGCTTAAAATAGTCGGCAGCCATTAGATAGGCTCGCCAGAGCGGCAGCTCGTCGGTAAAGTAGATCTTCCAGAAGGGTAGCCCGCTCATCCGGGCCGGGATGTAGTTGGAGATATCCGGACTAACGGGGACCTGGTCGGGGACCTTATTTTGGATAGCAGTAAGAAAGCGATCTTTAGACGTCAAAATTTCGCCTCGTACATGTGATAATCAGGTGCGCTCAGAGTTATAGATTTTCTCGCAACTCCGCCCTGGTATCCTCCGAGTAGAGCGCGTACTCCATCCTCTTACTTCCTTCAAGTTTTTCCTCTCGAGCCTGCATTCTCTCGATCAGGGCTGCAGCCTCATCGCCCTGGATATCGAGAACCCGGATTATCTCCTTCCGATACTGAAGGTCGCCCCGCAAATTCACAATATCATCGAGGTAGGCCTTGCGCCTTTTTTCACAGTACTCAAGGGGCGACGGGAATCCGGCGGCTCCGAGTCCGTATTCACGCAGCAGGCGGTTAGTGACATTCATGTCGAATGCTTCCGCCGGGGCTCCATGAGAGAGAAAGAGCTCAGCGCTCTTTGAAGCAAGCTCCCGGGTCGCCAGTGCTTCGCCGGGCAATGCTTCCAGCATGACCGGATTATCGCCGCGAACGGCCACGACATAGCTCCGGTGCAAGAGGGTCTTCGATTGCCCGCCGTCGGGAAACCGGCGCAAGCCCTCCGGTGCGCGGTAGAGATGATAGGACACCAGAAAGCGTACCTCGCCATCCACCACAAAGCCCTCGCCGGCTTTGAAGGAGGTATGCACCTCCTCAGAGACGCCTCCGGCATTTAGGGCAATCAGAGAGATTGTAGAGAGAATAAGAGCAAGCGGTCCCCTAGCGATTCTCATAGGCTATTCTATCACACTGCCTGAAAAGCTGAGGACCTGGTCAGCAAGCTGATACGCAAGGTGATCAAATAAGATCGACTACTTTCCGCTCGGACAAGAAACCATCCACTGAACACCGAACTTATCGGTGAAGGAACCGAAGTAGTCGCCCCAGAACATATCGCCCAGCTCCATATCGATCTTCCCCCCGGCAGAAAGGGCCTTGAAGAGGCCTTCGGTCTCCTCCCGACTATCGAGCTCGAGCATGATGGAGCTGTTGTTACCCACGGTAAGTTTCATCCCCATGGACTCGGGCATATCGCTCCCCATCAAGAGATAACCTGCGGTTATGGGCAACGCAACATGCATCACCAGGTTCTTGTCCTCCTCGGGCAGCGGCGGCGCGCCCTCCTCCGGCGGCATCTCGGAGAAGCGCATCAGCGGACCTTCATAGTCGGTTCCGAATACCGATTTATAGAAGGCGAAGGCGGCCTCGGTTTCCCGTTCGAAATTGAGATAGGTGCTTACTCGTGCCATAGATTTCCTCCTCAGGAGCCGCTTTCAGACAGCTCCCGGTTTTCTACTTCTTCATCGGCTTGCGCCAGCTCCGCAGCGAGATCCCTGCGATGGATAAAACCGATCCGCCAGGGATTGCGTAAAAAGAACTCGTACCAGTCTCCCGCCTCGTCCACCGGGCGCAGCCGAGTACCGGCCTCGAGAGTGGCGATAACCGCCCCCGATTCCGACGGTCGGTTGCGAACCTCGACGCCGTCGCTGCCCGCATAGAGGATGGGGAAGCTGGTCGGCACCAAATCCGCTACCGGAGCCCGACCATGGCGATAGAAGTGGCGTTCGAGACCGCGATGGATGATCGCGGCGTAATACTCGGGGTTGCCGGACATCAGCTCCCGCTCTCTCTGATTGGTAACGAAGCCGAGTTCCACCAGAACAGCGGGTGTATAGGGACTCGAGGCATGGGTATAACGGTGAGAGCTGAACCCGAAGTAGCCGCGCATCCCGACGGTTACGCCTCCCACATCCTCGACCAGGTTCGACTCGTCGGCAAATGAGGCCCGCAGCGAATCGGCAAGCCGATTTGCGGCCCTGCTCGGTCGCCAGGGGGGAGCGAGCTTCCAGCCCTGTCTGGCCGGAGTTCCCCCCCAGTCGGCATGGACGGATATAAAGGCATCCGCCCTCAAGCCAGGGGGCACCGTGGCGGGCACCACAAAAACACGCCAGCCCTCCTCCTCTAAGAGCGGAACCAGTGCATCCACCACGGCCAGATTGATATCCACCTCGCGGACGCCGGCGTGTACGGCCCCGATGCTTCGCGGCCTGCGCCGCGCCTCGGCCGGGAGTTCGTCGATCTTCCAGTGTCCGGGTTGCAGGGCGACCACGATAGGACCTTCCAGCGGGATGACCGCCGGCTCATCGTCGGGAAGCATGTCGGCGGCGGGGACGCTCTTCGCGCTCCCGCAAGCGGTTAGCAGGATCAGTATAATTAAAGCGGCGACGGCCGGTATGAACCGCGACCACATGAAGGTTCTCTCAGCATTCATTAGTGATATAATAATAATTATTGCCGACTCACAGCAATGGGAAATATTATATACAGCACCATTGATGGAAACATCGGCCGGAGACGTTACCCTTCCATCAACCAATCCAACAGATTCATCCAGCGAATTCCTTGGGTATCCTCAGGATATATTGAATCCATCGACAAAACCAGTTTGGGGTAGGAGTCCTCGATGAGTTGGAGAACGCTGAACTCCCTCAAGCGTGTTGTTTCATCCGCTAACAGATAGGTAACCTGAATGTAGAGCCGTTCCTTCTCTCGTTGGGCTATGAAATCCACTTCCCGATCCCCGAGCTTACCGATGGAAACTGCATATCCTCGGGTCAACAACTCGAGGTAGACGACATTCTCCAACAGCCCGCCTATATCGCCGTCCCGGTAGCCTATCAATCCATGCCGTAAACCGATATCACCGACATAATACTTATCGTAAAGCTCCAGAAATCTTAAACCCTTTAGATCGAAGCGGGGCACTCGATAGAGAAGAAATGCGTGCTCCAGATAGGACAAATAGTTCTGAACCCGTGTTACCGAGAGCGGACTCCGCTGACTCTTTAAATAATCACTGATTCGCTTGGCGGTCGTTACATTCCCGCAGTTATCAAAGAGAAAACGAACAATTCTCTCTAACTGAGCAGGTTCTCGCAGATTGTAGCGTTGAACCACATCCTTTAATAGAATGGAATCGAACAATGAATCGAGATAGGGGAATACGACCTGATCGTGTAGAGCCAGCGAATGCAAACCGGGAAAGCCCCCAAAGCGTAGGTAGAGGGGAAAGAGATCCTGAATAGATGCGGTGTCGGGAGCGATGCTCTTTTGAAAGGAGACGAACTCGGCAAATGAAAGTGGATATACAGCTATCTCGACATATCTGCCGGTCAAGAGAGTGGCCAACTCCGAAGAGAGAAGTCTTGCGTTAGATCCGGTAATATAAATATCAGCTCGGCCTTCTGCGAGCAAGGAAGCAATAGTGCGTTCCCACCCCTCTATTTCCTGGACCTCATCAACAAACAGGTAGCGTTTACGCTTCTTAAGCAGCAAGGCCTCCGCGTTCTCGAAATAGGTATAGAGGTCGCGATACGATCGTACCTCTTCAAATTGAAGGGATTCCTTATTTATGTAGATAATCTGCTCCGGCGCCGCCCCTTTCGCAAGAAGATAGCGGCGGAGCAATTTAAGGATTGTGCTTTTTCCGCATCTACGAGTTCCACTTATTACCTTCACCAGTGGTTTATCGATGTAGGGTGTTATTCTCTTGAGATAGAGGTCGCGGGGAATGATATCCAAAAGTTTCCTCCATACATGAATCTTTTCTATTATAGCACAAAAGATTCACTCATAGGAAAAACTTTCTACTTGCTCGTCAAAATCTCGACGCCGTTCCAGTTCTGCGGCGGCGGGTTCTTGAGGTAACGGTCGCAGCGATCCAGGTACATTTCGGTCAGAAAGTCTCCGGGCAGGAGCTTGATTACCGCTTCGAAGTACTGCTTGGCCCCCTCGAAATCGAGGGCGTAATAGCGGGCCATGGCCGCATGATGGATCTTAAGGGCCTGTTCGAGCCGGGGATCGGCGGATTCGTAGGCGGTGTAGATATTGGCTCCGGTGGTCTTCCCTTTAACCTGAACCTTATCGACCAGACGACAGGGGTAGGTATCCTTGACCCGACGGAAGACGCTTTCTGAGAAGATCACATCCTGTTTATAGGGTTTGGTGAGCCCCTCGAGCCGGGAGCCGAGATTGACGTTATCGCCGATGATGGTATAGTCCATCTTCTTCTGGCTACCGATATTCCCGACGGTGACCACGCCGTAATTTACCCCGATCCCGGTGACGAATTTGGGCTTGCCCCGCTCCTCGAGCTCGCGGTTGAAGATGCGCAGCGCCTTCTGCATCTTCAGGGCCACAGCCACCGCGTTCAGGGCGTCGTTCTTATGCTTTACCGGAGCGCCGAAGAAGGCCATAATCGCATCGCCGATGTACTTATCGATGATCCCTCCGTGCTCCATTATAATGTCCACCATGATCTCGAAATAGCGATTCAACTCCGCCACCAGCTCATCGGGATTGTATCCCTCGGAGATGGTCGTAAAGGAGCGAATATCGGAAAAGAGGATGGCCACAATCTTGTTGTCGCCCACCAGGGCCGCATCAGGATTATCGAAGATAGAGTCGATCACATCCTTGGGAACGTACTTCTGGAAGATATTGCGGACCTTATGTTCGTTTTTCTGAGCCAGCACCGCCTTGAAGGCGAAGCCCTTGATCTGTTCGTAGGCCTTCTGTAACTCGCCCACCATGATGTTGAAGGTGTGTGCCAGTTCGCCTATCTCGTCCCTGTACTCCACCGCTACCCGGGCCGAGAGGTCGTTGTCGGAGATGATCCCCTTCATAGTGGAGACGACCCGGGTTATGGGTCCGGTAATAATGCCGGTGAACATCAGAAGCATAATAAGGGAGACCAGAATCGAGACCCCCAGAACGATCGCATTTCTGACGGTGATCTCGGTTACCTCTTTGTAGAAGGTACGCTGATCCTCGGAGACGAAGACATACCAGTCGAAGGGGATGAAACGAAAGGCGTGCCCTACCCGGGAGGCTCCGACGAGGTCGAACTCGATCCAGCCGTCCCGGCCGGCCTCGATCAGCCGTTGCAGTTCGGCACGGTCGGCATCATCCAGGGAGAGCTCTGCGGTCGACATGGTTAGCTCCGGCTCTCCCTCTCGGGAAACGGCGAAAATCAACTCGCTCTCGGTTCGGATCACCGACTCCGCATAGGCCTCTATGGCCGATTTCGTTACCCGTAAGAACTCCTCATCCTCGTTGAGCTCGTTGGTTACCAGCAGGTTCCACTGGCTCTCCATATACTTGTTCAGCTCCTGGGCCTTGAAACCCAGGGAGGACATGGCGATGCGGGTCATCCCGCTGCGGGCGGAATACGAGCTTATGGTGCCGCTGATCAACAGGGCGGCAATGAGGAGCGGAACGACAACGAAGACAATCTTGGCACGAATTCTCACAGACTATACCTTCGCTACAAAAATCGGCTGATTCTCTTCGCTACTTGAGCTACCGGCCGCCAAAAAAATGGTTATACTAGAGGTAGTATCTGCCGATAAGAGTTTAGGAGAATTTACCCATGAGCGATTCAGAGTCGGTCGACATCGGACCCGAGGATCCCCAGGAAGAGCTGCTCACCCAGGAAGACTCTATCTCGGACGAGGACCGACGGGAAATCCTGGCCGACATCGAAGAGGTGGTTCAAAAGAGCCGCATCGCCGTCTCGGAGGATCTCTTCCGGCTGAAGCCGCAAAAAAACGGCTTCCTGCTGCCCACCCTCATCAACCTGCTCGCCATAGCCTCGGTCGCCGCAGGCTTCTACTTCTCCGCCCGCTTCTTCGAGGCCCGTCAAGAGAGCATGAATCTCGAGGTAAACGCCATCTCCAGCGCCGAAGGTCGGCTCATCGAGGAGCTCAAACGGGAATCCGAGGCCCGTATCGCCGAGAAAGAGGCCGAGATCAACCAGATTCAAGCCGAGCTGGCCCGGATCGAAAACCAGAGCGCCAATCTGCGCCAGGACTTCGATTCCGCCCTGGCCCGCCGGGAGGCCGAACTCCAGGCGGAGCTTCAGGCCCAACTGGCCGCGGAACGAAACCGCCTCCAGGCCCTCGACATCACCCCGGAGGAGCTCGAGGCCAGGCTGCGGGAGTATGAAATTGCTAAACAGGACGAACTCCAGGCCAGATTAGAGGAGTTCCGCATCCAGAGCCAGGCCGAACTGCAAGCCAAGGAACAGGAGCTGCTCCAGGCCCGGGAGGTGGCTCAGCAGATCCTGAATGAGGCCAACCGCGACCGGGAAGCGATCCTCGAGGAGGCGGCGGAACGGGAGGCGGAGCTCGCCAGCCGCTTCGAGGAGGAGCGCCAGGCCCTGGAAGAGGCCTCTTCCGAGGCGGAAGCCCGGCTGGCCGAGATCGCCCGCCGACAAGAGAACGAGGATCTCCTAAACGACCAGATCATCGCCTCATATGAGTCGATAATCGAGCGCATGTCCGCAGAGGAGTTCGAGACAGCTCTGAACGAGATCGAATCCCTGCGCAGCCTGCTCGACGATCCCCGAATCGAGAACCTGCCCCGAATTGCCAAACGCCGTGATGTAGAACGCTTTATCCTCAATAGTCTCGAGGATGAGATTGAGGTCGAGCTGAGCGCCGAGAGTGCCGACACCGCCGGATTGGTAGAGGCGGCCCAACGCCTCTTTAACGCCCGCAGCTTGGTGGAGCAGGCCGAAAACGCGTTGGCGGACGGGAGAGATGAGGATGCCCAGGAACTCTACCAGAACGCCATCAGTGCGGTCCCCTCGATCCAGAACGCCGTCGACAGGCTGGACGAAATAGAGGTTCGCCGGGGCAAGCAGCTCTCCCTGCAGTACATCAGTCAGGGAGAGGAGTTTCTCAACCAGGGGAATACGACCCAGGCTCTGGCCGCCTATAAACAAGCCGCCGATGCGGTAGCCGTCAAAGACGGGGAGACCCTCAACACCGCGCTGAACCGTTTCGAGTCGACCCTGAGGGAAGATACCCGAACGGCGCTGAGCCGGGAGAATCAGGCTGCGCTGAATCAGCTCCGGGAGGAGTACGAGGCCCGTATCAGGGAACTCCAAGCGGAGCGGGGTGAGAATGCAGCGGCCCTGCAGGCCGAACTCAGCGGATCCCTTGCCAGGGTCGAGGGACTTGAGACCGAGATCGCCTTGAAGGATGAGGAGATCCGATCCATGGCGATGCTGATCGAAGAGGGCCGCAGCCTGATCGAGGAGTACCAGGAGCAGGCGGAAGCCGCGGAGGATGAGGCCGGAGCGATAGTCGCCGTACCGCCCGCGGAGATTCCCGGCGGGAGCAGCCGCTACACCGATGAAGAGATCGAGGCGGCCAGGGCCGAGTATGAATCCCGCATCGAAGGACTCAACCGGCGCCTGGCCGAGCAGCAGGCTGAACTGGAAACAGACGCCGGACGGATAGAGGAACTCGACAACCGCCTGCAGGAACAACAGCAAAAGCTTGAATCGGCAATTACCGAGCGCAAACAGCTCGAAGAGGATCTCGACGCCGCAGTGATCGAGCTGGTCGACGTAGTAACCCGCCGCGAAGGAGACGACCGCTACAGCTCGCTGGCCCGGGGCTACCTGAACTACCGGAGCGAATTGGAGCGGAATCTCGGCGGCAGCACTCCGGATTACGACCGGGCCGAAAACATCCTGCGGCGTTTCTTCGACCAGTCGGATGTGGGTGAACTCTTTCCCGGACTCGGGGGCTATGTAAACGAGGTGGCCCAGGTAAGGGCGGCGGAATCGAGGGCTGCCGGCGAAATTGAGGGACGCCGGGAAACCCTGACCGAAATCGAGCGTTACAGCGGACTGCTTATCAACAACCGGATCGACGCGGCCGATTCGCTCAAACGGGAGCTCTCCGACGAGGCTCTCTATCAGCGGGCCTTGGAGAAGATTGATCAGCTGAACAGCCGGACAGAGAGCACGCCCGCAGCCAGACCGGGAGAACGCTTTTTAGGTACCGTTGCCGGAATCGAGGGTCGGACCGTAGTTATAGAATCCCTGGCCAACCTGCGGCCCGATCGGGGCAGCCGCTTCAGTATCCGCCGGCGCAGCGCCGACGGGGTCGAGATTCTACTGGCTACCGGAGAGGTGAGCGCCGTATCCGGCGCAGGCGTACGGGGGAGAATAGACGAGATCATCGCCGAAGAACTCCCTGTCCGCCTGATCGACCTGGTCTATATCGAGGAATAGGCGCTCAGCCGAGGCCCGCCGCCGGGGTCTTTGCATTCTTGGCGAAACCTCCCCGGATTACCTCCCACTGGGATGCAAGCATTCCGGAGAACATCAACGCACAACCGACTATTGAACGGGGATCGAGGGATTCGCCGATCAAGAGCCAGCCGCCCAGGGCGGCGAAGGCTCCCTCCAGGCTCAGGATTATCGCCGCATGGGACGGGGGGGCATTCTTCTGGGCCACCACCTGCAGGGTATAGGCGACCCCCACGGAGAAAAGTCCGCCGTAGAGAATAGGGACCGCGGCCTGCATGATGCCCTCCAGGCTGGGGTTCTCCACCAGAAAAGCGGTAAAAATACAGAGCAGTGAGCAGATTGCGAACTGAATTACCGAGAGAGAGATCGATTCCACGAAGCGCCCGTAGCGGTCGATTATAAGCACATGCAGCGCCCAGAAGAAGGCGCTCGCCAGTACCAGCAGATCTCCCGGAGAGATGGTGAATCCCTCTCGGACGCTTAAGAGGTAGAGTCCGCTCACCGCGAGCAGCGCCCCCACCCAGCCGGCGATGCCCGTGGCCCGGCCGATGAGGTACCCGAAAAGGGGGACCAAGACCACATAGAGGGTGGTGATGAATCCGGCCTTCCCTGCGGTAGTGTAGACAAGCCCGATCTGCTGCAGCGAAGCCGCCACATAGAGACAGATGCCGGCGGCGATCCCGACCGCAACGGTGCCGCGTATCGAGGTTGAGCTGCGGCGCTTTGCGGAACGCCGGACATAGAGCAGGGGCAGTAGGCTCAGGGTACCCAGCGCAAAACGTACCCCATTGTAGGTGAAGGGCTCGATAAAGCGCATTCCCACCCGCTGGGCGACAAACGCGAATCCCCAAATTGATGCCGTCAACAGCAGAAGCAGATCGTTCTTAAAAACCCCGGGTCTCATATGCCGGGAGTATAGCTTGCCCGACTCTTTTCGTCTATGAGCGATTTTTACTGGAAAATCTTCCAATGTTCGCTATAATTGTAAGCAAGGAGCTTCATAGTATGGACGATCTTCTCTCCTTCCTGGTGAAGGCAAAGCAAAACTCGTACGCCGCAGGGGTTATCCCCGTTTCATCTACCCGTAAAAACTCGAAGGATCTTCATTTTATCGAAGGCGACTTCCGCTATCTCGATTCCTACTTCGGCTCGGAGCGTTTCCTGGGCCAGGAGGTGGTCTGGAAGAACAAGCTCGAGGTATGGGGAATGAATTACTACGGCTTTCTGTTGGAAGATGCCATCCCGGAAGAACTCCCGGAGTTTTTGAAGAAGGCTCTATCCCAAATCGACAAGCAGAATCCCTATCGCGGTAAGGACGGATTCACCGACGGCGATTTCCGCTACAACTGCGCCTGGACCGGTTCCTTTGACGAGTTCCGCGGCGAGGAGTTTATCACCTTCGCCGGAACCCGGATTTACGAACTCTACTTCCACGGGGGGTGCCTCTAACGGCTCTCTCCGTAGTGACGGGCACAGATCTGCTGCAACTCATGCTGTAAACCCGGAAAACCGGCACACAGACTCCTCGACTCGAACAGACTATACTCATTTCCGGCAAAATCGGAAACCGGACATCCGGTTTCGTGGAGAAAGAGCAGCGCGGCGGCCACATCATAGGCCTCTAAATCTACTTCGAAGAAGCCCTGCAGGAAGCCTGCGGCAACGTAGCAGAGATCCAGGGCGGCGCTTCCGAGCCTTCTCAAACCCCGGGATGCGGTGAGGACCTCTCCGGCGCAGGAGAAGAACTGCGCGGTGGTGTCCGGCGAGCGGTAGGGAAAGCCGGTGCCGATCAGCCCGCTTTGCAGGGCGAGCTCGGGGACACTGCGCATACGTTGGTTATTATGGTAGGCCCCCATGTTGCGAATCGCACAGAAGGTCTCCTCCGTCGACGGTTTCAGCACAACCGACAGGATCGGTTCGTCCCGTCGCAAGAGCGCCGTCGAAACCGACCAGTGATCCAATCCAGAGAGATAGTTGGTGGTTCCGTCCAGGGGATCGACTACCCAGGTATACTCTTCGCCCCGTTCCCGGGCGGTCTCTTCTCCGTAGAATCCGGCCTGAGGAAGAATCGCGGCCAGGCCTTCGCGAAACTGTTTTTCACTTTCCAGATCGATGTGGGAGACGAACTCCCGTTCCGCCTTCTCATCGCCGCCGCCGGCCGGCAGAGAGCGAAACTCCGCCTTCTGATACTCGCCGATCTTGCGGCTTACGCTCTTTACCTTTTCAAGAATACCGTGTAAATCCATGCATCATCTCCGTTTTTAGCTTAGCGGGGTGCTCGCTGTTGGGCAAGTGAAATCCGAGCGTTTAGCTTGCATATGCCGGAGACAAAGAGTAGACTAGTGCCAGAGCTATTAGATATTTATGAGATTATTGAATAGAATACACCTCAATAAAATCCTCTTTTTTCAATACGGCCTCACCGCACTGGGGATCGTTCTGGTCTTCGGGATTATCCCTTACGCTATCCTGAGGGGCTCAATCAACCGTGAGATCCGGGTGAACCTGGAGAATACCAACCGCAGCATCGAGCAGATAATCGCCTTCGGCGCCAGAAACGAGATAGAAGAACTGCTCCGCTTGGAAGCGACCAGCGCCACCAAGGATGTACAACTCATCTACCGGGAAGCGACGGACAAAGGGCTAAGCGAAGAGAAAGCCCGCGAGGAAGCCTTGAACTACCTTCGTCTCCGGAGTATCGGGAGAGAGGGCTACTTCTACGTTATCGACTCTGCCGGCACATTGATACAGCATCCCTTTGAGGAGCTGATCGGTCGGGACTTTACCGAATACCAGTTCGTCAGGGAACAGATCGAGAAGCGCACGGGCTACATTGATTACCTCTGGAAGAATCCCGGCGAGAATGAGGTACGCCAGAAAACCCTGGCCATGGCTTATATCCCCGAATTGGACTGGATAATAACCGCCACAGCCTACAAAAGCGAATCCCTGGCATTGATAGACGTAGAGTCCATCGAGGATTTCGTACTTTCTGTAAACAGCACCGAACGACAGTACTCTTTCGTGGTCGGCCCCAGATTAGAGATGCTGATCCATCCTATTCGCAAGGGACAGATCCTCTCCACGGAGAAGGGATCGGCCGGAGCGGCGCTGCGAGAGGCGATGCAGAGCTCGCCCCAAGGCTACCTGACCTACGAATGGCACCCCCTGGGGAGGGAGTATTTCGAAAAGAAACTCCTCTACTACAGCAGGATTAAGGATTTCGACTGGACCGTCGCCACCGCCGTCTATCTAAAGGACGTCCATGCCCCCTTACGGCAGCTGGGCTTCAGCCTGCTCGGATTGAGTCTGTTGAGTATTCTGATCATCCTGCTGTTGTCGCTGCGTCTCAGCCGTACGATAACCCGCCCGATGGAGCACCTGATTGAGGGCCTGAATCGGGGAGAGACCGGCGATTACAGCACCAGAGCGAATAATTACGGCATACTCGAGCTGGACTCCCTGGGGCAGCACTTCAACCGCTTCATGACCCAACTGGAACAGGGACGCCAGGTCAGGAAAAATCTGGATACCCTGAAGGTACTCTCGGAAACAGTCTTCCAGAACACCATCGAGGGTATCACCATTACCGATCTGGACGGAACCATTCGTTCGGTCAACCAGGCCTTCACGGATATCACCGGCTACACCGAGGAAGAGGCGATCGGGAAGAAACCGCGGATACTCAAATCCGAGCATCATCCACCTTCATTCTACCAAGAGATGTGGGAGAGACTCGGCGAAACAGGGAACTGGTGTGGAGAGATATGGAACCGCCGCAAGAACGGCGAGGCCTACCCGGAATGGCTGACTATTACGGCGCTGCGAAACGAGGAGAATGAAGCCCAAAGCTACATCGCGCTCTTCCACGACATCTCCGATCAGAAGCAGAATGAAGAGAAGCTAAGATTCCAGGCCTACCACGACGCCCTGACCGGCCTACCGAACCGCGAACTCTTCAAGGACCGCTTGGAGATGGCCCTGGCGGGATCCCTGCGCAACCAGGAGACCGGGGCGGTTATCTTCATGGACTTAGACGATTTCAAGGAGATCAACGACTCCCTCGGTCATCAGCAGGGCGATACCTACCTCAAAGCGATCACCTCCCGGCTGAGACTCTCGGTACGGGAGGTGGATACCGTCGCCAGGCTGGGAGGAGACGAGTTTACTATTCTGCTGCCCAAGATAGAGGATCAGGGGGATGCGGTCGAGGTAGTCGAACGGATCATCGGCGCTATAGAGGAACCTTTATCCCTGGGAGCCAAGATTCTCCATCCCCGGGCCAGTTTCGGTATCACCTTCTTCCCCGACGACGGGACAGACTCGGTGCGCTTGATGAGTACCGCCGATATGGCTATGTACCGCAGCAAACAACGGGGAGACGGCCGTTACACCCTCTTCAATCAGACCCTGGAAGACAGAAGTCAGCGGCGCAGGCTCTTAGAGGAGCGTCTGCGCAGCGCCGTTGTGAAGGGTCATCTTCAGGTGCACTACCAGGGGCAGTACGATACACAGAAAGAGGATTTTGTCGGCCTGGAAGCCCTGATCCGCTGGCATGATCCCGAGATGGGGTGGATTTCTCCGGGGGAGTTTATCCCCGTAGCCGAAGGCAGCGGCCTGATCAGCGGGATCGATTCCTGGCTGTTACGGAAAGCCTTGAAGGAGATCGGCGCGCTCAATCGGTCGACCGGTAGAGAACTCGCTTTGAGCGTCAATATCTCGGCGGTGCAATTCCAGGAGCAGGAATTCGTCGAATCGATTCTATCGGCTCTCAATGAGTCGCAGTTCCCGGCGAAACTCCTGCAGTTGGAGATTACCGAAAGCACGGCCATGGAGAATATCGCCGATGCAGTAGGCAAGATGGAACGGCTCCGCAGCCACGGCGTCGGCTTCGCAATCGACGACTTCGGTACCGGCTACTCATCCTTGAGCTATCTGAACCGTCTCCAGGCCTCGACCTTGAAGATCGACGGGAGTTTTATCCACGATTTGGAGGTCTCCCGCGGTGCAGCGGCTATCACAACCTCTATTATCAGTCTGGGAAAGAGTTTAGGTCTGAAGATTGTGGCCGAAGGAGTGGAGACCGAGGAACAACTGACCTTCCTCCACAAGCACGATTGTACCCTTATTCAGGGCTATCTCTTCGCCAAACCGCTGCCCCTGGCAGAGCTTCAAATCCTGCTGGAGAATCCGTCTTTTCCCGACCGCAAGCAGGCTATCTAGGCTTGACAAAAATGAGGATTTCGGCTAATTTCTGCAGACCCTAAACGGGGGCGTGGCGAAGATGGTTATCGCGCCGGCCTGTCAAGCCGGAGACCGCGGGTTCAATCCCCGTCGCTCCCGTTCCTTACCTCCGCATCTGCGGGGGTTTTTTTATGCCCTCCCGTCTTCCTCATCTAAAGAGAGATCGCTGCATAAGGCGCGCCAGATATTCTCCTCCGGCGGCGGAGCGACGCAGACGACCCTGCCCCGTTCGGTACCCACGGGATGCTCGAATGCCAGCATCCGGGCATGCAAGGATATGCCTCCGTCGGGATTGGAACGGCGGGCGCCGTATTTAAGATCTCCCTTGACATGGATTCCCCGGGCGGCCAACTGCGTGCGAATCTGATGGTGACGACCGGTCTCGATGGTGATCTCCAAGAGATGATAACGGTCGCCGGAACTCAAGAGCCGGTAACGGAGTCGCGCCTCCTTCGCTCCCGGGGAGTCGGGCTTTACCACGAAGGACTTATTCTTCTTCTGGTCCTTCCTTAACCAGTCATGCATCTCCCCTTCCGTCTCCTCCGGCAGACGATCAATAACTGCCCAATAGCGTTTCTCCACCGCGCCGTCCCGGAAGAGGGTATTCATCCTGGCCAGGGCCTTACTCGTCTTGGCCATGAGCAGCACGCCGCTGGTCGGCCGGTCGAGGCGATGGGGAATACCGAGAAAGACCTCCCCCGGTTTATTGTCCCTCTGTCGGATAAACTCCTTGACAAGATCGCCGAGGGGAGGATCGCCGCTCTTGTCGCCCTGGGCGAGCTCTCCGGGGAGTTTATTGACGGCGATGAGATGGTTATCTTCGTAGACTATTCGATCTGCAATGCTTGGTGCGGGCATGCTCTCCTTGTACTTCGCCCGGCGCAACTGGTCAAGGGTGTGTTTAACCCCAGCAACTGTTGCAAACCGTTTCATTTAATCTATTAACTCCAATTCTATCAATTTTTTGTTGAAATAATCACAATACGACTTATACTGAAAGTCGGACGGGCTGCATGTAATAAACGGAAGGTGAGAATGAAGAGTGAAGCCGGCATACCTATTGAGGCCATTCCCTTCGGTACGGTCGTACTGAACCGGGAAGGACTCACCATCAATCGAATCAACAGTCTCGCCCGGGCACTTCTGGAGCGCTGCGGGATCCCCTGCGGCTGCTTAGCCGAGGAGTGGCCCCGCCTCAAAGAGGTCCATCCCCAGGAGCGAGAGTTCAGCTTTGTAGAACGTTACACCCTGGAGGACCGCTCCCAGCTGGAGATATCGGTTACCGTCGATTCCGCCGGCGGGGATTATCTCTACCTCTATCTGCAGGACAAGACCAGGGAGGCCCAGGAGGAGCGGCGTCTCAACGATGAGGTCCAGCACCGTCGGGTCCTCTCTCGGGAAATCAATCACCGGGTCACCAACAACCTGGCCATCGTCTCTTCCCTGATCAGTCTCAAGACCAGTCAGCTCGGCGATCCGGATCTCCTGGAGGATCTGCGACTGCAAATCGAGGCAATTCGCTCCATCCATCGCCTTCTTATCGAGAATGACGAACATCTGATGATCCAGATGAAGACCTACCTGATGAACATCGTTGAAACCGCCTGTACCGCTTTCGGCTGTGATGATGTAGAACTCAATCTTGCCATCGAAGAGATCGAGCTCAACTCGAAACAGGCCGCCACCCTGGGTCTGATCGTGAATGAGCTGGTGACCAATGCAGGTAAATATGCGTTCCGGGAATCGATGGAGGATGATAAACTCCGGGTTGAATTCCGGCAAGAGCAGAATGAGCTCCGCTTGACGGTAGAAAACTCAGGGCCCCCACTGCCGGATGCACTCGATCCGGCCCACTCCGAAGGTCTCGGTATGCGCTTGATATGGGCGCTAACAGGAGAATTAGGCGGCACGCTGGAGCTCCGGAGAAGACCCACGCCGCGTTTCACGATTCGTTTCCCCTATCCTCCGATGCGGAATACGAACTCGATCTTCGCATCGAAGTCGATCCGGCGGCCTCCCTCCGGATCGGCTACCACCAACAGCGGACCGAAGCGCCCCCCAAGCTGATCCCGGCCGAGTCCCGGTATATAGGCCCGGGAGATATGACCGTCCAGATAGAGCGCCTCCCGGCAGAGGAGTACCTCCCGGAAGAATGCGGCAAACTCATAGAAGTTTACCGGCGTCTCGGAGATGGCGTAGTAGGCGGCCGGGTTCACTCCCCCGGATGTCACGCCCACCCCGGAACGGATATAACGGTTCGCCGAACCCTCCCTAAAACGGGGATGCATGCGACCCTCCTGCAGGAGCAAGGGGCCCGACTGCGTCGCGTAGGGATACCTCCGAGTTACCTGCATTTCACTAAAGGATTCACTCTCGGCGATGGTGAACCCGGATTCGCTTATCGCGAAGACCCCGTTGGGGAGCATCCCGAAGTTCGTCCGGTCCGCCTCGATCTTCATGGGGTAGAGCTCTTCTCCCTCCTCGATATAGAGTCCCGCAGGAGTGAGATCGGGCAGATACATGCCGGCGTTGGCGGTAAAAAGAACCTCAGCTCCCCTGCTCTCGACCCGCCGAACCGACCGCTCCAGCCGGGTAAAGGGGCTGTGCCGTTCCGGATCCCGCGAGAGCATCAGCTCCGCTTGAAGGCTATCCGCCCGCCAGGCGAAGACGTTATAGACCGTCCCGCGATAGCGAATACGCGCAACGGCATGACCGACCTCGGCAAGCTCGATAAACGGAAAATCCTCGACCAGGGGAGCATCGGCCGCCCGGTATGTGCCGTACTGCTCGGATAAGGTGGTGCAGGAATCAAGCGAGAGCATCACCGCGGCTGCCAGTACCAAGAAAAGAATCTGCCTGATAGTTAGCCTTCTCATATCCTTTACAAGATACTTAATTTCCCCGGATAGAAAAACCGACTTGACCTGAGGCGGATGCAAGGCTATTGTGGAGGTGCGGCGCTTGGATCAGACCATACCGACCGAGACGCCCGAAGGATTCTAATGATCGACAACGGAGACGGCCAGCCTCCCCGCCCAATAACGCGCCAACGGTATAGATACCGCCATGCTTGAACTCTCAAGACTGAGCTATACCTACCCAGGGGCGGACCGACCGGCGGTCCGGGATCTCACGCTTACCCTGGAACCGGGAGAGATTACGGCGCTGATGGGTCCCAACGGTTCGGGAAAATCTACCGTCGCCCGACTGATCTGCGGTCTGCTGCAACCCGACACCGGCGGAATCTGCATCGACGGAAGCTGTCCCGACCAGGGCCCCGGTACTATGAACAACCTCATCGGTTTCGTACGCCAGGATCCGCGGGATCAGATCATCGCCGCGGTGGTCGATCAGGATGTGGCCTTCGGTCCGGAGAATCTCAACCTGAAGCAGGCGGAGATCCAGAAGCGCGTAGCCGCCTCTCTGGCTCGGGTCGGCTTAGCGGGACTGGAGAAACGAAGTCCCGATACCCTCTCGGTGGGGCAGCAGCAGCGCCTGGCCATCGCCGGGATAGTCGCCATGCAACCCAGCTATCTGGTATTCGACGAGGCCGCCGCCATGCTCGACCCCGCATCGAGGGAAGAGTTCTACCGGCTCTGTCGCTCCCTGGCGGAGGATGGCTACGGGGTTCTGACCATTACCCACCTCCCGGACGAAGCCTTTTGCTGCGACCGGGTGATTCTGCTGGACCGGGGGCGTCTCGCCGTCGATGCCGCACCCGGGCAAATAGCTGCAGAGACCCATCCTCTCTCGATACCCTATCTGGAACTTCTCCGACGGGAGCTTGCCTCCCGGGAGATATTCATCGACGCCGTTGCGGATCCGAAGCTCCTGATCGACTCGCTTCCCCGCTTGATTTCGGGAGCTCGCTCATGAGTATCGTTAACGCCCGCGAGGTAGTTTACCGCTACAGGGAGACCGAGTCTGCGGCACTGGATCGGATAAACCTCCGGCTGGAAGAGGGAGAATCCCTGGCGCTGATCGGCACCACCGGATCGGGAAAATCCTCGCTGCTGCAGCTTATCGCCGGTCTGCTGCTGCCCCATTCCGGGAGCCTTCACGTGGCCGGCATCGAGTTGAGCAAATCCAAACTGAGCGAGAAGGAGCTCGACACCCTACGACGACGGGTAGGCATCGCCCTTCAACGGCCCGAGGATATGCTCTTCAAGACCTATCTTGGAGACGACATCGCCTTTGGGCCCGCCAACTACGGAGTCCGGGGACGGGAACTGGCCGAACAGGTACGGGCCGCGATGGACCGGATGGGACTCCCCTACGGGGAGTTCAAGGACCGCCGCACCGATGCGTTGAGCGGCGGAGAGAAGCGCAGCGCAGCGATCGCCGCAGTCCTCGCGCTGAAACCGGAGCTCCTGCTGCTGGATGAACCCTCGGCCGGATTAGACCATGCTGCATCGGCGGTACTCTTCGAAGCTATCGCCCGGGAGAAGGACTCCGGTACGAGCGTTATCTTCGCCACCCATGATATGCGCTTCGCCCTCACAGCCGACAGGATAGCCCTCTTATCGGCCGGCAAGGTGCTGGCGGACGAAGCGCCGGCCGACCTATTTCGGCGGAGCGAACTGCTGAACGAGTGCGGCATCATTCCGCCGGAGGAGTTTCGCCTTATAAACGCTCTGGCCGCCGGGGGAGTGCGGCTTCAGTATCGCCCGGAGATGAGCGATCCGGCCGCGATGGCTACGGTCCTGGCGGACCTAATCCCCCCAGCCGCGATTAGGGGGGAATGAATGAGAGATTTCGGCGCCTCCGGGAGTAGTCTCAACTTCCTCAAGTTTCGCGGCTTGAGCGGACCCCTGCAAAAACTGCATCCCGGTTCGAAGCTTGGGGCGCTCCTCGTCGGTCTCGGGATCATTACCGCCTGCGGCAGTATCGCAGGGCTATCGATTATTCTACTCTTCCTGCTGGCCGCGGCCCCCTTCGCCTCCCTCAGGCCCAGGGCCGTTCTGCGGCCGGTGGTTCCGGTGATGCCCTTCCTGATCGTGGTGATCCTGATTCATGCGCTCACCCTGCCCCGCGCCCCCGGGGAGCCCCTGTTGAGTACTGCGGACATAGCCCCGGCATCGTTGATGCTGATTCGAATTTTGAGCGCCATTATGCTCTTGGGTCTCACCACCGCTATTACGCCGACCGCCGAGATCAGCTACGGGATCGAGGCCCTGCTCTCCCCCCTGGCGCCGTTCGGCTTTCCAGTGGCGGAGGCCGGCCTGATCGCCACCCTCACCTTCCGCTTCATCCCTTTTCTGCGAGAGGAAGGAGAGCGGTTGGCCAAGGCGCAGACCGTCCGCGGGGGAGACCTGGGCTACCGCTCCCGGAACCCCTTCAGGCGCATAAAGGCCTCCCTGCCGGTGATGGTACCGCTCTTTATCGGCACCCTTCGCAAGGCGGAGACCCTGGGAGAGGCGATGCACCTGCGGGGCTATGCCGGAACGCGGCTGGGAGACCGGCTGCATCGCTTCATCCTGTCTGGAAAGGATATTGTCTGGCTCTGCTGCAGCTTCGGCGCGTATGCAGCTGCCATCTGGTGCTGGTTCGCCGACTACGACCGGCTCCTTGCCGCCCTTGTACTACCGTTTTAGGAGGATTCTATGACCGAACGTATCCGTTTTCTGGTGATCACCGGGGCGCTGGGCGCCCTCTCTATCGTGCTATCCATGACCCCCCTGGGTTTCATCCCCTGGCTATCGGGCGCATCGCTGACGACCATGCATATCCCGGTAATCATCGGCGCCGTGGTTCAAGGCCCCCTGGCCGGAACTATCATCGGCGGGATTTTCGGTCTCTTCGGGCTGATCCGAGCCGCGGTGGCTCCCACCGGGCCCCTGGATCCTCTCTTCGTCAACCCGATCGTCTCGGTAATCCCGCGCCTTCTTATCGGTCCCGCCGCCTGGGCGGTCTGGTACGCCCTGAAGCGTTTCCCCTTAGCCGCTCTGCTCATAGCCGGCGCTGTTGGAAGCCTGGTCAACACTATCCTGGTATTGAGCGCCCTGGGCGCTCTCAACGCCCTACCCTGGGGGGTAATCTGGGGTATCGCCGTGGCTAACGGTCTGCCCGAGGCGGGAGCGGCGGCATTGATCACCCTGGCGGTGGTTGCCGCCTGGAAACGGATCGATACCGGCAAAGGCGGCTCAGAGCTTCCCGACCTTCCGCCGGAAGAGGGCGACCAGTAGCCTATGCTTCTCGCCATCGACATCGGCAACTCGAATATCGTCATGGGCCTGCACGGCGGTTCGGGCTGGATTAAGCAGTGGCGTATCCACACCGACCACAACAAGATGCCCGACGAGTATGCGGTCTTGCTACGGGACATACTCCGGGAGGAGCAAATTCCCCGGGAGGCGATCGACACGACCGTGATCAGTTCGGTTGTCCCCCAACTGACGGAGAAACTCCGAGAGGTGAGCAGCACGCTAACCGGCCGGGAGCCGTTGATCGTAGGCCCCGGAATCAAAACCGGCATCAAGATCCGGACCGACAACCCCGGCGAGGTGGGTACCGACCTGGTCTGCAACGCGGTGGCCGCCTATGAGCGGGTTCAGGGGAACTGTATCGTCGTCGATTTCGGCACCGCCCTGACATTCACCGCCGTGGGAGAACCGGGGGAACTCCTCGGGGTGGCTATCGCCCCGGGAATCCAGGCGGCCGCCGAGGCCCTTTCGGCCTCCACCGCCCAGCTGCCCCAGGTCTGGCTACAGAAGCCTGAGCACGCCATCGGCAAGAATACGACCCAGTCGATTCGATCCGGGGTAATTTTAGGCTATACCGGCCTGGTGGAGGGGATCATCGCCCGGATGCGGGCCGAGATGGGAGGCGACGCAACGGTCATCGCTACCGGCGGCCGGGCGACGGTGATCTCCCCGCTCACAGAAAGCTTTACCGTTGTCGAACCCTGGTTGATCCTGGAGGGTCTGCGACTGATTGCCGAGCGCAACCGCCGGACGGGGCAGACGACCGTGTAGGGATGCAGATAGATGATTAGCGAAGATTCCTGACCGATCCGTTTGCATTAGCCGCCTCTATCTACGATACTTAGCTTTTAGGAGGATTCAACTATGCCAGGCGCACATATATCGGTAGCCCACCAATATCTGACCTTTCATCTGGAGAACGAACTCTATGCGGTGGATGTAAAGGGTGTTCGGGAGGTGCTCGAGGTACCCAAGATAACCAAAATTCCCCGGATGCCGGCCTTTATGAAGGGCGTGATCAATCTGCGGGGCAGCGTTGTCCCGGTTATCGACTTGAGGCTCAAATTGGAGCTCCCCGACACTCAACAGACCGAAGAGACCAGTATAATCATCCTGGAGATCGGTCATCTCGACGAAGAGTTAATGGTCGGCGCTTTCGTCGATTCGGTAAGCGAGGTAATCGAGATCGAACAGGAGAGCATTGAGCCGGCGCCGAAATTCAGCACCAGCATCAATACCGAGTTCATCCAGGGGATCGGGAAACTCAACGAGGAGTTTATCATCATCCTCAACACCGCCCGGGTCTTTAGCGAAGAGGAGCTGGGAATCCTCTCCTCGGCCAACCGGGAAGCGCCGGAGGAGGAGGCTTAACCCTTCTTCTGCGCCTTTGCCCAGGAATCCTTCAAGCCCACGGTGCGGTTGAAGACCGGCGCTTCGGGGCTTGAATCGATGTCCACCGTATAGTATCCCTGCCTGAGAAACTGGAAATTACCGTCGATTGTGCCGTTCGTCTCGCCCCGGGCGGCCTCGGCCATTGCCGGTTCGATCTTGACGCCCCGAACAATCTCCAGGGAATCTTCGTTCATAATCTCGGCGAAATCTCCCTGATACTCCCAAGGCTTCTCCTCCGAGAAGAGATCGCCGTAGTTGCGAACCTCGGCGTCTACCGCATGGCGGGCGCTGACCCAGTGGCTGGTGCCTTTAACTTTACGCCCGTCCTCGCTCCAGCCGCCCCGACTGGCCGGATCGTAGGTACAAAGGATCTCGGTCACATTCCCCCCGTCGTCGGTGCGGTACTCCTCACACTTTACGTAGTAGGCGTGCTTGAGCCGTATCTCCCGTCCCGGGCCTAGGCGGAAGAACTTCTTCGGGGGATCGATCATAAAATCCGCTTGCTCGATGTAGAGATCCCTGCAGAAGGGGATTTTACGGGTTCCTCCCTCGGGATCCTCGGGATTGTTCTCGCCCTCGAACCATTCGACCTGATCCTCGGGGTAGTTGCTTATAGTCAGCTTCACCGGATCCAGGACCGCCATCCGGCGCTGGGCCCGGCGGTTCAGATCCTCCCGCAGGCAGTACTCCAGCATCCCGGCGTCGATTACGCTGTGGGACTTGGAGATACCGATCATCTGTACGAAGGCCCGGATCGCCTCGGGGGTATAGCCCCGTCGACGGAGGCCCCGAATCGTCGGGACCCGGGGATCGTCCCAGCCCGAGATCAGTCCCTCTTTCATCAGGCGCACATAGAAGCGCTTGGAGAGTAGGGTGCGGCTGATCTGCAGCCGGGAAAACTCGATCTGACGCGGCTTGTGCACCGGCAGCTGCGCCAGAAACCAGTCGTAAAGAGGACGGTGATCCTCGAACTCCAGGGTACAGAGGGAGTGGGTTACCCCCTCGAAGGAGTCCTCCAGGCCGTGGGCCCAGTCGTACATGGGGTAGATGCACCAGTCGTCGCCCTGCCGGTAGTGGTGGGCATGCTGGATACGGTACATTACCGGATCGCGCATATTGATGTTGCCGGAACTCATATCGATCTTGGCCCGGAGCACCTTCTCGCCGTCGCCGAACTCCCCGGCCCGCATACGCCGAAAGAGATCAAGATTCTCTTCAGGAGTCCGATTGCGATAGGGGCTCTCCTTGCCCGGCTCGGTTAGAGTTCCCCGGTACTCCCGAATCTCCTCGGGAGTGAGATCGTCCACATAGGCCATCCCCTTCCCGATCATCTCCTCGGCCAATTCGTACATGCGGCCGAAAAAATCGGAGGCGTAGGTCAAATTCTGCCACTGGTATCCGAGCCAGCGCACATCCTCCTGGATGCCGTCGATGAACTCCTGCTCCTCTTTGAGCGGGTTGGTATCGTCCATGCGCAGGTTGCAGTAGCCCTTGTAACGCTTGGCGGTTTCGAAATCGACGAAGATCGCCTTAGCATGGCCGATGTGCAGGTAGGCGTTCGGCTCCGGCGGGAAACGGGTTACAACCCCTTCCGCGGCCTTGCCTTCCGCCAGGTCGGTATCGATGATGTCCCAAATGAAATTACTCTTGTTCTCCGCATCGCTCATGCTAAAAGCGCTCCTTACCTATCCCGTTGGTGAGTCTCAGTTGTTCGGTGTTAGCATTGTAGATAAAAGAGAAGCATCTTACAAGCAAGCGCTTCTTAAGAGAAGAATAAGCAGGGGGGATGAAATCAAATCGGGATTCGACCGGGGCTACTCTCCGCCCCGCTCCACCGCCGTCTCGGGAATAACCAGGACCGGACAAGAAGCCCGGCGCACCAGTTCCGAATCGACGCAGCCGAAGAGGAGTTTGTAGAAGGCGCCGTGGGCGTGGGCGCCGACGATGATCATATCCACATCTCGTTCTTCGGCGGTATCCAGGATAGCCTGGGCCGGATCGCCTGACATCAGCAGGGTCTCCACATCGAGGCCGTCTTCGCTGAGGCGCTTCTCTACCAGCTCCAGGGCGTGCTTATCGTGGTGTAGCCGCTCTACCTCTATCTCCCGCCGGACCGACTCGTCCAGACCGAAGCCGAGTATCCCGTGATAGGTATAGCCCGGGGAGTAGTAGATAAATCCCGTCTGAGGCGGCTCGGTATGGAGCACCAGGAGCTTCGCCTTATAGGATTTAGCGAGATCGACGCCGTAACGCAGTACCGGACCGGATAGATCGGAGAAGTCATGGGCAATAAGGATGTTCTTCATAGTCCCTCCCTGCTCTATATAGAAGTTAAAGGCCTAAGCGGAGCTTTGGCAAGGAGTTTTTTTATACACGACCTGTAACGCACCGCGATACCTTACTCGCCCCAGAAAATGTAGTAAACTATGCATAGAGAGAGTAGGAGCAGTATGACGGGAGGTAGGCGATGCCTGAAGTCCCCGGAACCGGCGCCCTGAAAGAGAAGCGGCGCTACACAATCGAGGATTACAAATCCTGGCCCGACGACGAACGCTGGGAGCTGATCGACGGCGTCCCCTACGACATGAGTCCGGCTCCCCGGGTTCCTCATCAAGATAAAACAGGTAATCTGTTCAACAAACTCTACAATTTCCTGGAAGGGAAACCGTGCAAGGTCTATATCGCCCCTCTCGACGTCTACCTAAAGAGCGAAAATCAGGGGGATGATGAGAAAAACACCGTGGTTCAGCCCGACGTTCTCGTCGTCTGCAATCCCTCGATTGTGGAGGAGGACGGCGCTCACGGCGCTCCTGATTTCGTGGCCGAGGTACTTTCCGACTCGACCGCCAACAAGGATTTCAGCGTAAAGCGGGACCTCTACGAGCGGAACGGGGTAAAGGAGTACTGGCTCATCCAACCCGACACCTGCACCGTTTTCCAGTACATCCGGGATGGCGAGAAGCTCGATGGCGACCGCTTCGCCCCGATCAGGGAGTTCCGTCGAGGAGAAGCGGTAGAAAGCGCTTTGTTTCCCGGATTTATCTGGGATTGCAGCAAAGACTAGCGCCCCAGCACCTCCGGCGGCTCGCCCCCCTCGGGAACGAAGATCATGGCGGCGGAGTTCATACAGAACCTCAAGCCCGTCGGATCGGGACCGTCGGGGAAGACATGCCCTAAATGAGAGCCGCTCATACTGTCGACCACCTCGATCCGGCGCATGAATAGGGAATTATCCTCGATCAGTACCACCGCATCCTTGTCGATAGGCTCGTAGAAACTCGGCCAACCGGTTCCGGAATCGTACTTCGACTCGGAGCTGAAGAGGGGCTGACCGGTTGCGGCGGAGTAGTAGGTACCCTTTTCGTAAAACTTGTCGTACTCCCCGGAGAAGGCGTATTCGGTACCTTTCTGACGCAAAATGTAGTACTGCTCTTCATTCAATCGGGAACGCCACTGGGATTCGGTCAACTCGACCGGGTAGTCGATCTCTGCATTCGACCCATAAACATCGTAACCGGAGAGCCACGTGGTTTCGGCCCCGGCGGAGACGATCAAGCCCCCTATCAAGGCTAGACTGACTATAAACATGACGGTTTGTCGCATTGAATCCTCCTCTAATGAAATCTACCCCTCAAAATTCGTTATTTCATACTATAATCGTCAAGTTTATCCGATTCTCTCCGCCCCTACCCCCTCCCTGACAAAAATGGAGTGATGGTCTATAGTGGACGGTAAGATTTATGCAGATAAGGAGTTTGAATGCTATTTTTTCGAAGAACATCACTGTTCTGGATACTGATCTTGAGCCTGTCGATTCTGCCTGCGGCGCTCTTCGCCGGAGGACAGAAAGAAGCGGCCCAAGAGAGCGCGCCGGCGGCGCAGGAAGCCCCGGCCGAAAACGACCAGAGTTCCGAAAGCTCGCAGCCGGAAAAGAAGCGGAGCAGCCTGGCGGTTGCCGCCGGTGCAGTAGCGACGGTCAACGGCAAAGCTATCAGCGAGGATAGCTACAATGAGCACCTGAGTAACATCACCCAGGCCTACCGCGCCCAGTCCGGCGGGCAGATAAGCCCCGAGGATCAAGATAAGCTCAAGCAGCTCGCTATTCAGCAGCTGATCAACAAACGGGTTATCCTCGAGGAGTACCAGAGACTCGGCTTGTCGGTCGATCCGGACCGGGTCGATCAGGAGATAGAGAAGCTCAAGAGCCAGTACCCGAGCCCCGAGGAGTTCGATCGGGCCATGGCCGAACGGGGATACGACGACGAGCGCCTTAGAAGCGAGGTAACCCAGAGCCTGCAGGTCTTCAAGGTTCAGGAACATGTGATGAAAGACGTGGAGATCACCGAGGCGGAGCTTAAGAGCACCTACAACAACAACCTCGACAAGATCGCCCAACCCGAAAGCGTTCGGGCCCGGCACATCCTGATCAAGGTTCCCGAGAACGCCTCGGAGGCCCAGAAGCAGGACGCATTGGTCCGCATTCAAGCGATCCGGGAAGAACTCGAAGCGGGCGCCGATTTTGCTGCCCTGGCGAAGGAGAAATCCGAGGGCCCCTCAGCCCCCAGGGGCGGGGATCTGGGCTATTTCCCGGCGGAGAAGATGGTGCCTAGCTTCTCCGAGGTCGCCTTTGCCATGGAACCGGGCCAGATCAGCGATGTGGTGGAGACCCAGTTCGGCTACCATCTGATCAAGGTGGAAGACCATAAGGATGCCTGGCTCCCCTCGTTTGAAGAGGTAAAAGAGCAGATGCGGCCCCAGCTGGAGATGCAGAAGGCTCAGTACGAGTTTCAGTCATATATCAACAAGATTATGAGCGAGGCGGATATCAAGATCCTGCGGCCCGATCTTAAAGCGGAAGCTGCGGAATAAACGGCGAAAGCCGAAAAAAAGAGAAACGCTCACCTCCGGGTGGGCGTTTTTTTATTGACTCTCTTAATTGAAATACTCTATTCTTTCAAAATAATCATTAATCCGCAAGGAGAACGAGAAATGTTCAAACGAATTGGTTTAGTTTTTGCAATTTTGGTAATAGCGACCCTGGCATTTGCCGCCGGACAGGGAGAAGACGACGTCTATGTATTCGCATCGGACGTGGCCTGGGCCCCGATGGAGTTCATCGACGAGAACGGCGACGTGGTCGGTTTCGATATCGATCTGATGGCCGCCATCGCCGAGGAAGGGGACTTCGAGTACGAGATCCGCAACACCGCCTGGGACGGGATCTTCGCCGGCCTGGCCAACGGTCAGTACGACGGGGTTATCTCTTCTGTAACCATCACCGAGGACCGGAAGAAGGCCATGGATTTCTCCGATCCCTACATCAATGCCGGTCAGGTGCTGATCGTCCGATCCGAGACCACCGGTGTATCCAGCCTGGAAGACATGGCCGGCATGACCGTAGGCGTCCAGATCGGAACCACCGGGGCCTTCGCGGTTGAAGATGTAGCCGGCGTCGAGACCAACACCTACGACGAGATCGGCCTGGCGGTGGAAGACCTGATGAACGGCGGAGTAGACGGCGTCGTCTGCGACTCACCCGTAGCCGCCGATTACGTGCTGCAGAACGACAACTACAAAGGCGAACTCAAGATCGTCGGCGAACCCTTTACCGAAGAGTTCTACGGCATCGCGGTACAGAAGGGCGACACCGAGCTCCTGGAGAAGATCAACGCCGGCCTGAAAGCGGTCATCGAATCCGGCAAACGGGACGAGCTGATCGATAAATGGCTGCGATAGACCAACAGCCTGTTAAAGGGCCCCGAATCGAGGTAACCGACGGGGCCCTCATTCCGCGCAAGGGGGAGGGGCGCATCCTCGACTCCTGGCGGATCACCTTTATCCTCGCCATCGTTACCCTAGGTGCCCTCTTCCTCTTTTCGCCGGACCCCCACGGACAAATCATTACCGTGGTATCCAAGGGCATCCCCGTCACCTTTTCGGTGACCGTCTTCGCCATTCTGGGTTCCATCGTAATCGGACTCTTCGCTGGACTGGGGCAGATTTCCCGCATTCGCTTCGTCAACCTCATTACCGGGGTATATATCGAGCTGATCCGGGGTATTCCCCTCCTGGTACAGCTGATCTTCATCTACTTCGCCCTGGGACGTTGGTTCAAGCTGGAGGGAGAGATCGCCGCGGTCATCGCCCTCTCGATCTGTTACGGCGCCTACATGGGAGAGATCTTCCGGGCGGGAATTCAGTCCATTCCGAAGGGACAGATGGAGGCCGCCCTGGCCATCGGGCTCTCCCGCGGAAAGGCTATGCGCCTGGTTATCTTGCCCCAGACGATAAAGATCATTCTGCCGGCTATCGGGAACGAGTTTATCGCTATGTTGAAGGACTCATCCCTGGTATCGGTTATCGCCCTGCGGGATATCCTCAGACGGGGACGGGAGTACGTAGCCCGGACCTTCCTCTCCCTGGAAACCTATGCGATCGTCGCGCTGGTCTATCTGGTATTTACTCTGGCTCTCTCGAAGATCGTCGCCATCATGGAAGAAAGGATGAAGACCGGTGAAAACTAGAATACGCATCGAAAAGGCGGTCAAGACCTTCGGCACGGTCCAGGCCCTGCGGGGGGCCAGTCTCGAGGTCAAACAGGGGGAGGTAGTACTGATCATCGGTCCTTCGGGATCCGGGAAGAGTACCCTGCTCAGAAGCGTCAATCGGCTCGAACGGCTCACCGAAGGGGATATCTGGATCGACGAGGACCACGTCACCGGTGCGAAGACCGACATCCGGCTTATCCGAGAAGAGGTCGGCATGGTCTTCCAGAGCTTCAACCTTTTTCCTCACCTCAAGGTCATCGATAACATCACCTTAGGGCCCCGAAACGTCAAAGGGACTCCCAAGGCGGAGGCCGAGGAGAATGCGCGCAAACTCCTAAAAAAAGTCGGATTGGAGGATAAGGAGAACGCCTGGCCCGAGCAGCTCTCCGGCGGACAGCAGCAGCGGGTTGCGATCGCCCGGGCGCTGGCCATGGAACCGAAGGTGATGCTCTTTGACGAGCCTACCTCCGCCCTCGATCCGGAGATGATCAAAGAGGTACTCGATGTTATGCTCGCCCTGGCCCAGGAGGGAATGACCATGCTGGTCGTCAGTCACGAGATGGGCTTCGCCCGGGCGGCTGCGGACAAGGTCGTCTTCATGGACGAAGGGCAGATCGTCGAAATCGCTCCGCCGGACACCCTCTTCAATAATCCCAGCGAGGAGCGAACCAAGCGCTTCCTGAAGCATATTCTCTAGTAGGTAGAGAAGCATCCAGAAAGGGCCGGACAACCGGCCCTTTTTTTATTCCCCCACCCATGATACCATTCCCTAATACAGTCGGCCGACAGCCGATGAACATAAAAAACCCAGGAGGAATTATGCCCGCTACCCTTCCCCAGCGCATGATCCATATCGCCGAAAATCACCCCGATGCCGTCGCTCAGTACAGCAAGGACGAAACCGGAGAATTTCACCCCACCCCCTTTCCGCAGTTCATCGAGGAGTTCAAGGCTTTCGCGGCGGGTCTGCGCACCCTCGGCGTGGACAAAGACGACCATGTCGGCCTTATCAGCGAGAACCGCAAGGAGTGGCTGATCAGCGATCTGGGCGTCCTCGCCCTCGGCGCCGCCGATGTCCCCCGGGGCTGTGATTCGACGGCCGAGGAGATCGGCTATATCCTCAGTTTCGCCGATTGTAAAACCGTAATCCTCGAGAACGAGGCGCAGCTGGCAAAGCTCCATGCCCAGAAGAAAGAGCTGGGAAACCTCAAGCATATCATCCTCTTCGAGATGGGAGAGAAGGCGGAGGCCTGGAGGGGCGTAAAGGTCCATTCCTTCAGCGATGTCTTGGAGACCGGACGCAAGGAGTTCGCCAAGAACCCGGCTCCGGTCGAGGAGAGTATCATCGCCGGCGAACGGGACGATGTCGCCACCCTGATCTTCACCTCCGGCACCACCGGAACCCCTAAGGGGGTAATGCTCAGCCATGGGAACCTGCTCCACCAGGTAGAGAACGTTCCCAAGCTGATTGATACGGGTGTATCGGATATCTGGCTCTGTGTTCTACCGGTCTGGCACTCCTTCGAACGGATCATGCAGTACGTAGCTACCGGTTGGGGTTCCGCCCTGGCCTACTCGAAGCCGGTCGGAAAGATAATGCTGGCGGATATGCAGAAGATTAGACCTACCTGGATGGCCTCGGTTCCTCGGATCTGGGAGGCGGTCCAGGCGGGAATCTACCGCAATGTAAACAAGGAGGGCGGCGCTAAGAAGCTTCTCTTCCACTTCTTTGTCGGAGCGGCCGGGCTCTGGGTCGGCTTCCGGGACCAGCTCTACGGTCTGCTCCCGCAGTTCAAGAAGCGGATCCGCATCCTCGATATCCTGGTTGCAATCCTGCCCTTCCTGCTGCTCTTTCCGATGAAGTTCCTGGGAGACGCCCTGGTCTTCGGCAAGATCAAAGCCAAACTCGGCGGCCGCTTCACCGCGGGAATCTCGGGCGGCGGGGCGCTCCCGAAATCGGTAGACCGCTTCTTCTCCGCCTCCGGCATCCTGCTCTTGGAGGGCTACGGTCTGACCGAGACCGCACCGGTATTAGGGGTGCGCGATCAGCACCATCCGGTGCCGGGAACAATCGGACCGGTCTTTCCGGGCACGGTTATCGAGATCCGGGACGAAGAGGGTACCGTGCTTGCGCCGGGCCACAAAGGAATCGTCTTCGCCAAGGGGCCCCAGGTAATGAAGGGTTACTACAAGCAACCGGAGATGACCGCCGCCATGATCTCCGCCGACGGCTGGATCAACACCGGCGACCTGGGGATGCTGACCTGGAATAACGAGCTGGCCATCATGGGTCGGGTTAAGGACACGATAGTGCTTCGGGGCGGAGAGAACATCGAACCCCTGCCGATCGAACAGAAGATGCAGGAGTCGCTCTACATCGCCCAGACGATGCTGTTGGGACAGGACCAGAAATTCCTGGCAGCTCTGGTAGTGCCCGACTACGAGGCGATTCAGGAGTACGCCACCGAGAACAACCTCGGCTATATCGATCGGGAGGATCTTATCAGCCTGCCCGAGGTGGAAGAGCTTATTAACGGCGAGATCCAGGAGAGGATCAGCGCCAAGAACGGCTTCAAATCCTTCGAACGGGTCAATCGCTTCCGGCTCCTCTCGAAACCCTTCGAGGTGGGCGACGAGCTCTCCCAGAAGCAGGAGATCAAGCGGCATGTGATTGCCGAACGCTACAAGGAGCTGATCGCCTCGATCTTCGCCTAAAGGGAATTAGCCGCGACCGCAGCAGTGTTTATATTTCTTGCCGCTGCCGCAGGGACAGGGATCGTTCCGGCCGACGACGGCGTTCGCGTCGCCTGTGTGCAGAAAATGCCGGTACTCGGCGGCGGGCCTGCGTTGTTGAAGCGCCCGGGCCATGGCGCTAAAGACCGGCCGGCTGTGGTCGTAGAACATTCGGTAGCCTTCACAGCTCCAGTTGAGCCCCGCTTCCCCGCGGGGCGTCTTTTTACACCGGTCCGAAGGGCAGCCGCCGTAGCAGAGACCGAGGTACTCGCAGCGGCGACACATCGAGGGAAGACCGTCGCTTTTAGCGTTGCCGAATGCGGTTTGAAACGCGCCGTCGATCATCTCCGTCAGACTCGTCTCCCATATCGATCCGAGCCGGTTCTCCGGGGTCACGAAATGGTCGCATGAATAGAGGCTGCCGTCATGTTCAATCGCCACGGCTCTGCCGCAGACCGGGGAGTGGACGCAGAGGGATGCCGGCTGCCCCATGTAGCGGCCGAGAATCATATCGAAGTGTTGTACGTATACTTCGCCGATATCTGTACGTATCCACTCATCGAAGAGCCCGTTTAGGAAGCGGCCCCACTGCTTCGGCCGCACTGTCCGGGAGGAGACGCCTCCCTCCTCGAGGGGTTCCACAATCGGAATAAACTGCAGGTATTGGGAGCCGATCTCCTTCAGGAAGCGGTACACCTCTTCTGGATGATCTCCGTTGTCGCTCTGCACAACCGTCAGGGTATTGAACTCCGTCCCGGCGCGCTTTAAGGCCTCCAGGCCGGCCATGACCCGATCGAAACTGCCCCGGCCCTCGCGATCCTTCCGGAAGCGGTCGTGAAGCTCCCGGGATCCGTCGATACTGATTCCGACCAGAAACTCATGCTCCTTGAGGAATGCGGCCCACTCGTCGTCCAGAAGCACGCCGTTGGTCTGCAGGGCATTCGTTACCCGCTGCCCCGGTTTTGCATACCTCTGCTGCAGCTCAACAGCCCGACGAAAGAAATCGATCCCCATCAGAGTCGGTTCACCCCCCTGCCAGGCAAAGTTGACCTCCCCCGCCGAAGAGTGCTGGCAGCCGAGGTACTGCCGGGTAAACTCCTCCAGGGTCTCGTCGTTCATCCGGAACGCACTCCCGTGGGTCTCCGGGAAGAGCTGCTCTTTTTCGAGGTAGAAACAGTATTCACAGGCCAGGTTGCAGAGCGGTCCGATCGGCTTCGCCAGGACATGAAAGGGCGCCCGGGCTTCATGGAGGGAAATCATGGGGCTATTGTAGACGCAATCCCTGCGTCTGGGTAGACGGAGGGCATTTTTATTGACAAAATAGAGTAAATAGATTAGAATTATATCGATAATTTCAGAACGATTTCCCAAAAAACTCATTGCAGAATTTCCTGGTATGTATTACCGTGATAATAATCTATAAAGGAGCCTTAAGAATGCAACGCATAGTAATTTTAGGCGGCGGATACGGCGGAATCGCCGCGGCTAAACGTCTGGCCAAGCGCTATAAGAAGCGCGACGATGTAGAGATCACCCTGATCGACAAGAACACCTATCACACCCTGATGACCGAGTTGCATGAGGTTGCCGGTTCCCGGGTGGATCCGGATTCCGTCATGGTCTCCTACGATCGGATCTTCGCCGAATCGAAGGTCGAGGTTGTAACCGATGTAATACAGAACATCGATTTCGATAACAAGAAACTGGTCTCCGAGAAATCCAGTTACGAATACGACTATCTGGTGCTGGGCACCGGAGGCGCGCCGGAATTCTTCGACATCCAGGGCATTCAAAGCAACGCCTTCTCCCTCTGGTCCTTAGAGGATGCAATCCGCATCCGCCAGCACATCGAAGAGCGGTATCGCCTGGCCGCCAAGGAGCCGGATGAGAAGCTTCGGGCCCAGATGCTCACCTTCGTCGTCGCCGGCGCCGGGTTTACCGGTATCGAGCTGGCCGGGGAGCTGATGGAGCGTCGGGACGTTCTCTGCGCCCGCTACCACATCGACCCCAAAGAGGTGCGAATCGTCGTCGTCGAGGCGATGGACCGCATCCTGCCGATTATCGAAGAGCCCCTGCGCAAGAAGACCGAGAAGTATATGCGCAAGCACGGCATCGAGATCATGCTTAAAACCCCCATCGTAGCCGCCGAAGAGAATCTGGTAATCCTCGAGGACGGTTCGGCTATTCCCGCGGAGACCTTCGTCTGGACCTGCGGAATCCACGGCTCCGAGTTCACCAGCCGCATCGACCTTGAGAAGGGCCACACCGCCCGGGGCGAATGCTCTTACGCCTCCTCCGAGGGAATCCACGGTATGTGCGGCTGCCGCTTCGAAGAGGACGAGACCTACATCGTCGGTAAGCGGGGCAGAATACTGGTCAACGAGTTCATGCAGACTCCCGATCGGGAAGAGATCTTCGCCGTGGGCGACAACATGTGGTTTGTCGAGGAGGGCAAGGTCCTGCCCCAGATCGTCGAAACCGCTCTGCAGACCGGGGATTGCGCGGCCGATAACATCGCCGCTAAGATCGAAGGCAAGAAGATGGAGACCTTCAAATCCAATTTCCACGGATTCATGGTCTCCATCGGCGGCCGCTATGCGGTCTCCAACGCCGGCGGAATCAAGCTCTCCGGTTTCTTCGCCATGGCCATGAAACACCTGGTCAACTTCCACTACCTTTTCGGCCTTGCCGGCGTCAACGCCTGCTGGGGCTATTTCAAACATGAGTTCCTCCACATGGAGGACGGACGTACCTTGGTCCACGATCATGTCTCCCGCCGAATGCAGGCCTTCTGGGCTGTGCCCTTGCGGGTATGGCTCGGCCTGATGTGGGTTGTCGAGGGCGTTAACAAGATCGGTGAAGGCTGGCTCAACTTTGCCTCCGGCACCAAATCCGCCTGGATGTTCTCTCCCGGGGTAACCCAGGCCGGCGTAGCCGACGGCGGAAGCGCCGCCAGCGCGTGGGAAGGCGAAGGCGCGGAAGCCGCGACCGATGCCGCCTCCGCCGCCAGCGAATGGGTTGAAGAAGGAGCGGACGCAGCGACAGACGCCGCCAGCGCAGCCAGCGAGTGGGCTTCCGATGGAGCCGCAGCTGTAGCCGATGGTGCCGCAGACGCGGCATCCGCCGCCAGCGAATGGGTCGCCGACGGAGCAGAAGCCGCGGGCGAGGCCTTCGGCAAGATCTGGGACACCTCCCAGTCGATCATCCCTTACGATTCCGGGTTCGTGACCTGGTTCCGTGAGCTCTTCATGGATTCTATGGCATCCCACCTCCCCTATCAGCTCTTCCAGAGTTCAGTAGTCGTGGTAGAGATCCTAATCGGACTGGCGCTCATCGGGGGACTCTTTACCTTCCCGGCCGCAGGTGTATCGATCATCCTCTGTTTCGTCTTCACCTTCTCCGGTATGTTCAGCTGGGGCCAGCTCTGGTTCATCTTCGCCGCCTTCTTAATGCTGGGCGGTGCCGGTAGAAGCTTTGGCCTCGACCACTACACCTCGCCCTGGCTCGGCAAGTGGTGGCGCTCACTGGGCATCGTCAAGCGGACTCACCTCTACGGAGGCGAACCGATCATCAAGAAGAAGGATCGCCGTTAATTCAGTGGCTATCAGCGTACGCGAAGATTCACGAGCGTCGGCGGGGTTCCGCCCGACGCTCGCTTCTTCTACAGAGATAAACAGTGATCTCGCCCGTGTCCGAAAGGTCATGCACCAGGCCGTAGAGGATGCTCCGGCCTTCATGCGGCAGAATATCGGCGCCATGATCGATGCCGGCGGCAAGATGCTCCGTCCCACCCTGGTTATGCTGGCCGGTAACTACGGCGGCAAAAACCGGGATAAGCTCTATCAGCTCGCAGCGGCAATCGAGTTCTTGCATACCGCCACCCTGATCCACGACGACATTCTCGACGATGCGCCTACCCGGCGTGGGCATGCCTCCCTCTTCGTCGGAACCGGGATCAAGGCGGCAGTACTGATCGGGGATTACCTGTTCGCCCGCTGTTTCAGCCTGATGGATCCTATCATCGACCAGCGTAAAGGTCTCGGTGTAGCCCAGGCGGTAGAACGGATCTGTGAAGGCGAGATAAACCAGAATAGCGACCGGTACAAACTCGATATCGGGATGCGCGCCTATAAGCGCCGCATCAGCGCCAAGACCGCGGCTTTAATCATCGCCTCGTTGAGCCTCGGCGCCGACCAGGGCGGCTGTGAAACCGATGATGTACGGCGCTTCCGCCGCATCGGTTATGACCTGGGAATGGCCTTTCAGATCGTGGACGACCTGCTCGATTTCGAGGGGGACTCGGCGGAGACCGGAAAACCGGTAGGCCGGGATCTCGCGGCCGGGATCTTCACCGCTCCGCTCATCTACGCCCTCGATTCAGACTACGGCGACGAACTGCGGGAGCTCCTGATATCGCCCCCCTACTCCGACGGAACCGTCGCCCGGGCGGTAGAGTTGACCCGCCGTTCCGGCGGCATCGACCGGGCCCGCTTTCTGGCAGAACACTACACCAACCATGCCCTGAAAGAGGCGACCGGCCTTATGGATAGACCAGAGCGCGAAAGCCTCACCGAGCTTACCAAGGAACTACTCCTGCGAAAAATCTGATCCCTCCTGCAACTGTTGATTTCCTCTTCCGTTATGAGGATATTAACTAGGGAGGGTAAAGATATGGCGATTGTAACGATTTCACGCCTCCGCGGAAGCGGCGGGAACGAGATCGGTCGCCGAACCGCGGAGGAGTTGGGGTACACCTTCGTAAATAAGCAACTTATAGAAAGCATCTTCAAGGAATACGGACTTATTGAGTTCTCCGACATCTACGACTCGACTCCCGGTTTCTGGCACCGATACGACCAAATACAGCGCGATACCATGCAATTCCTGGAGCAGGTACTCAAGGCTATCGCGAAGTATGGCAAAGCGGTAATCGTCGGACGGGGAAGTTATACGCTTTTCCAGGGATACTCCGACGTATTGAACGTCCAGCTATGGGCGCCTTTTGGGGTGCGTCTAAAACGGGTTATGGAGCAAGAGGGCAGCAACGCCCCGGATCGGGCTGCGGAAGAGTTAAGGAACAACGATAGGATTCGTAAAAACTTTGTCGAGAGCTGCTTCAAGGTCCGCAGGGAAGAATCGCACGATTTCGACCTCACGCTGAATACCGCCAAGATCCGGACCGAGGGTGCGGTGGAGCTGATCGTTCAATCGGTCCGCGGGCTCCAATCCTTGGAACTAGACCGGATGCAGAGCACATCGCAACTCGAGGTCGATCCGGTACTTCTGGGGCAAGTGGGTAACTCCTTCTCGAGAGCAGGCGTATAGAAGCTCGCCCTTTCGATAACGGCTACAAGCCTTGCCGGATAGAGAATAGACTCGTTTCCAGAAAGAAGACCGGCACGGGGTTCTCAGCTATAGGAACGGCCACATAAGCCCGGGTTCTGAAGTAACGCTTACCCTTACCGCTCATCAGCATACTAAACCCGGTGCCGAAGCTGGCATGCCATTCGACCCCGCTATGGATACTATATTCGCCTTGGGATGCAAGCAGGTCTGTAAGGATAATTCCCCGCAGCCGCTGAAATCGTAATCCCCTCCTCCCGGATGCTTCATACACGCCAGCTTGCAGTACCGCCGGTGATTTCAACTCGACATTCAACATGGCATAGCGTAAAGCGGGGATACTGGAGGGCGGATAGCCGTGGAGACTGCGCGAACCGCCAAAGCTATAATAACCAACCGTATCCCTCTCCCATATCTTGACCGGCAGACCCGTTTCCAAGCGGGTACTCATGTAGAGATCGTTCATCCAGCCCCGTTCGAGCGAGACGCTTGAGAGGATATCCCACTCGACTGCATTTTCGAAGCTGTTCCTGAAGCGCCACTGGGTCGACAGATCTATCTCTAATCCGGTGTATATCCTTTCCGCCAGATCAGCGACCCTTAGGGTATCTATCGCGAAGAGAAGCGCCGGTTGCAGGTAAACGGCCTCGTCGAGGATCTGTGAGGTCTCGATATCTCCCTCAAAGGTATCGGTCAGCGTGAAGGCCGGTCCGAATGATAACCAATCCGTCGGGAGAATCGGTATCGACGCAGTAAATCCGCGACGACGGCTGATATAACTATCCGCAGTGTTCAACTCGACGATCGTCCCTCCGGGACTCACATCCACAGTACTCTCGAGGTCTACATCCTGAAAGAAACGGATACCCGGATTGAAAATCAGGAAGGGATAAGAAAATGAGACGCCCGCGCCGATAGTATTGTCGATGAAGTTGTAGCGAGAGGTGAAGCCCAGGAAAAATCCGCTGAATTGATCCTCACCGCGCAGTTCGATATTGCCGGTCGGCAGGATAATCTCCCATGCAGGCAGGACCTCTGCATCGATCGCCCGGAGTTCAATCATATTCCTGCCCGACGGAAGCGCGGGATCCCCCGCTTCCTGCGCCAGTAAGGCGGGGCCACAAAGAAAAAGAAATAGAAGCGAACCTAAGGATCTCTTAAACATACTTAAGAGTATACAATACTATTTGTACCCGCCCGGTCTTCAGCTATTCCACGGGACGATACGCTTCTGCAGCAGATCGAATAGCCTAAAGAGCAGCATCCCCACCAGACTCAAGACGACGATCCCGGCGAACATCTCGGGGTAGTCGATCCGCATCCAGCTGTCCATAATGAAGTAGCCCAGCCCGTAACGGGTAAAGAAGGTCTCGGCGAAGAAGAGCACCGAAAGGCTGGTAGCGAAGCTTATCCGCAGAGCGGTAAAGAGGGCAGGGAGCATCGCCGGGATAATCACATAGCGGATTCTATGCCGCCCCAGGGCCCCGAAGCCGTCGAGCACCTCGAAGTAGCCCTCGCCGATTTCGGCGACGGCATCCCTGACGGCGATGAAGATCTGAAAGAAGAGCACCAACACCACTACCGCTACCTTACTCCCGTTGCCCATTCCGAAGAGCAGCAGCAGCACCGGGAGCAGGGCGATCTTCGGCACCGGGTAGAGAATGTAAGCCGCTGAGTCGAGCCAGCGCCTCGCCGTCGGAGAACGGGCGGCCAGAACCCCTAAGGGTACGGCCGTTATACCGGCGATGACCACCGCCGCGAGGCTCCGGGCCAGGCTCGCACCGGCATGCAGACCGAGCTCGAAGCGCAGTTCCCACAGAAGACGGGCCACAATCCAGGGAGCAGGGAGAATGCGCTCCAGAAAAAGCGAGAGGAGCGTCCAGACTCCGAGAATGGCGACTGCGCCGCGCAGGTTAAGTCCCATAATACTCCTCCAGGGCGACTCGCACCTTGAGCTCGTCTTCGACGAAGCTCCTTTCCTCTCGGGAGGACGGAACTGCGCGCGAAGCGGTACTGAACTCCCGGGGCACCTTCCCGGGATGAATAAAAATAATCCGCTCGGCCAGAAAAACGGCCTCGGCGATGGAGTGGGTAACCAGCAGGAAGGAGAGCCCCTCCCGAAGGGTTCGCTTGATGAGCAGCTCCTGCAGGGCCTCCCGCTTCATCGCATCCAGGGAGCTGAAGGGTTCGTCCAGCAAGAGGAGCTCCGGGCGTGTAATCATGGTCCGAGCCAGGGCGACCCGCTGCTGCTCGCCCCCGGATAGCTCGCGGGGATAGCGGTCGCCGTAGCCTGGCAGTCCCACCTGGGCGAGCTGCTCCGTCCGCAGGCGACGTCGCTCTTTCGGAGGCGTCCCGGCGATCTTCAGGGGCAGCTCGATATTCTCCGCCGCCGTCATCCAGGGCAATAGCCGCAGATCCTGATAGACCAGGGCGACCGCCGGATCCTCCCGGCGGATATCGCTACCGCCCAGGGTGATCCGCCCCCGAAAGGGGTGCAGCCCCTTGATGCAGCGCAGCAGGGTGGTTTTACCGATCCCCGAGGGACCGAGGACGGCGATGCGCTCGCCCGAACGAATGCGAAGATCCAGATCGACGAGCACATCCTCCCCGGCGTAGCCGGCCGAGAGGCCCTGAATCTCCAGCATGACCGCATCGCCGCGTCCCATGATTAATTCCGGGGGATAAAATCGGAGACGACCAGCTCGTCGTAGGCGGCCGCCTCTTCCACCAGCCCCTTGGCCTCCATCCAGGAGGCTACGTCGGCAAACTCGGCCTCGCTGTTTACCCGGGCGGGAGAGTAGACCGGCAGATTGAGCCTACCGGCCACTACCGGCGGGAAGCCGCCCTTCTCGATAATGACCTCGGTAAACTCTTCAGCCCCGGCATTGAGATCCTCGACCGCCAGGTTGTAGGCCCGATAGAAGCGCTTCAGGGCTTCCGGTTTCTCGGAAACCGCCTTAGGGGTAAAGACCAGCACCCCCGGGGTGGACTCCATCACCTCGGTACTCACGATATCCACCGCCCCCTGCATCCGGGCGACGGTAGCCACCGGTTCGGGCAGGGAAGCGGCTTCCAGCTCGCCCGCTAAAAGCATTTCGAGGCGATTGGGCAGGTGCAGGGTACTGATCAGATCAATCTTGGTAATGTCGGCGCCCACCGCTTGGAGAGAGCGCTCGCTGACGTAGTTGACGATACTCGTCTCTAAAAGGCCCGTCTTCACCGACTCCCGCCCATTCCAGACTTGAGGACCCGTCAGATCCGAGCCGGGGGCGGCCATAAGCGAGAAGAGTCCGTCCGTATAGCTGGTCACCTTCAGTTCGAAGCCGTTATCCGCGGCATTGAGGGCGTTGATCAGATCGCTGATCGATCCGTCGATCTCGTTGGTCTGCAGGGCGGACTCCCGGTAGGTCTGGCTCTTGAACATTATCAGTTCGACCTCCAGCTCCTCCTCTTCGAAATAGCCTTGATGTTCGGCGATGATCAGCGGCAGAGAGTTGACCGCGGGCATCATGCCGATTTTCAAGGAGAGGTTTTCCGATTCCCGGCTGCAGGAGCCGAGGCTTAAGAGGGTTATGAGAATAGAGGAGAACAGAAGAGTTAGGCTAAGTGGCTTGTTCACAGTACGATTCCTTTTGCATTGAGAATAAGAATAATATAGAGAATTCCATAGACGCCGTGGTGCAGCATCATCCAGGGAATAGAACTCCTGCGGACTGTTCGGGATCGTCCGAGGGTTCGGGCGGGACGGATTAAGAGCGGGGCGGCTGCAAAGAGAGATAGCGGGAAGGCTAGCTCTCCGATCCGCCAGAGGAAAAGGGGGAAAAGATAGGCGAAGATGAGGAGACCTGCGTAAAGCGCCACGCCTCCGCGATAGCCGATGCGCACCGTCAGCGTGCGGTGTCCTCGGTCGGTGTCGTACTCCCAATCGCGGAGCTCGTTACAGAGGAGCAGATGACTGACCAGGGCGCTGATCGGGAGTCCGATCAATACAGAGTCCCAGCGAAAGAGACCGCTCAGGGCGTAATGCGAGCCGGAGATCATAAAGAGGCCCATCAGAAAAAAGACGAAGATCACCGCCAGCCCCCGGCGCTTGTAGTTAAATGGCTCGCAGGTGTAGAAGTAGCCGCCGCAGATACCGACCACCCCCAGAATCAGCATCGGCAAGCCCCGAAAAGAGACGAAATAGAGACCGATCGGCACCGCCGCCGCGAAGCAGACGAGGCCGGTGATGTAGATGATTGTCTCTAACCGATCGCGCACCTCTCCATGGAGCTCGAGATCGGGAAATTTGTCCTCGATGTTCCCGGATCGATACTCAAAGTAGTCGTTGACCAGATTTACGCCGCTCTGAAGCAGAACTCCTCCGATCATCACCAACAGCGCATACCGGAGCTGGAAACCGCCGTCGACCCAGGCGAATGCTATGCCGGTCCCGCAGGAGACGACGGCGATGATAAGACTGATAAAACGAAATGCTCTGAGCCAGGCGATTATCTGACGCTGCCCTAGGGCTAAGCTACGGGGGATACTCATACTCGAGACTGGAAATCCTCTTTCGCGGTTCTTGTCGTTACTCTAACAGAATCGGCCTCAAAATCCAAGTTGGAAGCTTACAAAACTGTAAGGGATCCCTTCACCCCGTCGCAAGCTCCGTCCGCCAGACTGACCTCTACCCTAAACGAATGGAGCAGATGATGAATCGCAATCTCTCATTAATAATGATCCTAACTATTCTTTCGATCCCCCTGTCGCCGCAGTCTCCCTACCGCCTCTCCTACACCGTCGACCTACCCCTTGCCGGAGCGGCCATGGCGGCTTTCGGCGGCTCCCTGGCGGCGGAAAGCACCTCCGGAGAGCAGCCTTCGGAAGCAAGCATAAACCCGCTGGACCGGATGATGATCTATCCCTACTCGTCAGGCCTCGACAATCTGGGAACCGTACTCAGCTGTACCGCCCTAACCCTGCCGGGGATCGCCGTCCTGGCCGGAGAAACCGCGTCCGAACGGCTCGTAACCTATGCGGTTATGTACGCCGAGGCCTTTTTGCTCACCGGCGGAATCAAGGATCTAACCAAGGCGGGGATCTCCCGCTGGCGTCCTTACACCTACGAAGCCGGATTCGAGCCTGCGGAAGACGACGACTACGACAACAGCTTTCCCTCGGGACATACAGCCTACGCTTTCCTGGGCGCAAGCTTTCTTTCAGCCACCTTGAAGGCGGAATTTCCCGATCAGAGCTGGCGCGTGCCGGTGAGTATTGCCGCCTACGGACTTGCGGCGGGCACAGGAGCTCTGCGGATAGCCTCGGGGGAGCACTTTATTACCGACGTAACTGCGGGGGCCCTCCTCGGTTCGGCCGTCGGGTGGCTGGTGCCTCAGTTGCACGAAGAGCGAGCGCCGGGGGAGTCCGGCCCGGCCGCCGTCCTGCCAACCGGAACCGGACTGATGTTCAGCTTCCGCTTGTAGGCACCCTTATCCGCGCAACTGATCGGCAACCGACCGCCGGGAAACCCTGTTCGCCTCGCCGTGCACGGCTAAGAGCACCAGGGCGGGAACGGCGGTCAGGGCGATCATCAGTTGCGTCAAGGGGAGGAAAAACTCGCTGCCCCGGACCGTACCGAGAATATACCACAGTCCGCTCCAGAGGGCGCAGCCCGCAGCCGAACCCGCGAGCACTGCGCCGCCGGCGAGCAGCAACACCTCCCACAGGATTAGGGTCCGGACACGGGCAGGTTCCATCCCGGCCGCGGCGAGCAGCCCGAACTCCCTGCGGCGCAGAAGCAGATTTGCATGTACGCTCGAGACGATGTTGAGCCCGCCGATGATCAGGATCATACCGATAAACCCGTAAAAGAAGAGCGCTAGTGCAAGATAATCCTTATGCATCCCGTCGACGACCTCTTGCGCATCGATGAGCTCTCCTCCCTCGACGACACGAACCCGCTCGAGGAGTTCGATAATGCGCTCTCGGCCCCCGGGAAGGGGCAAAATCATCAGGGTTTCCGGTCTCCCCTCATCGCCGCTTAGGCTACGGTATATCTCCTCGCTCACTACCAGATCGATTCCCCCGGGGGAGGGATTGTAATCCTGAAAAGGGGGAGAGCTCAAAAGCCCGGTAATCGTAAGCGGCCTCGTCTTACTCCCGACCAGGATCTCGTCCCCCGGTTCGAGGAGAGTCGGATTCAAATAGCGCTTCACCCCCTTCCGGTCGATGAACTCAGACTCGGCTACCAACCAGACTCCATTCTCAAGTTTAGACTCCCGGAAGAACTCGTCTCCGTAGGAGAGGATCCGACCCTCGGGAATAACAACCGTTCCGTTTTCCGCTACCCGGCCATGCGACTCCTCAGCGTAGGCCCGATAGGCCGGAGAAAGCGCAGTCGCGGATAGAGTAAAGCGCGCGTCGACCCGACACACGGGATAGAGGGCGGCGCAATCGGGATGGCGCCACAGAAGATCCGACAGCTCTCTCGGTACGCCCCCCGCCCGTGTGTAGACAAGCCCGGGGAGTCTCGTCTCCTGGACTAGGTTCGCCTCCCTACTCAGCCTCAGCATCCCGCCGAAGGCGACGAAGAGGATAACCGGCACCGCCAGGGAGATCAGGGTTCCCGCCGAACGCAGACCGTGCCGACGAATTCCCCGGATAGCCAGAAAAGGAGCCAGCCATCGTCCGCGACCAGATCGAAGAGGGAAGCGGGATAAGGTGTGCAGCTCTCTCTCGTTGAGAGGGGTACTCCGCCCCGTTCGCACCCCGTCCATGGGAGAGAGTCCGCCGGCCCTCAGGGCGGGGAGAAGCGCCGAAAGGAAGAGCGCCCCGGCTACGGTTGCCGCGGATAGGATAATCATCGGAAGCGAAACACGAACCTGGAGATTCTCAAAGATCACGTTATCGCTGATCCTATCCGCCGCATAAAAGAGCAGGCGAATGCCGAGGAAACCCGCCGCAATGCCGGCGGGAATAGCGACTACTCCGATCAGGAACGCCTCTCGGATCACCAGGGTTCGAATCTGGCCCGGGGAGGCGCCGACCGCCTGGAGCATACCGAACTCCCTGATCCGCTCGACCAAGGAGACGGAGAATGAGTTGTAGACCACCGTTGCCGCGGCGATGAGGATTACCGCCGCGATCAGCAGGGTAAAGCGACGCATCGCCGCGGAGAGATCCGCATTCGATCCGTAGCCGTAGAGATTCAGAAGGGGCTCGTTACGGACGACAGGCGGCAGCGCAAGACCGCTGCGTTCGGCGATGGTTGAGGTGAATCGAGGAATATCCGCCGGAGAGATTAAACGCAGATAAAGGATAAGCTCCTGTCCCTCTTTGCCGGCGAGGTCGGTTAGGGAATCGGCCCGCCCCCAGGCGGGCTGGGCCGGCAGGAAGGAGCGATAGAGGGGCTCGGTAATAATCCCGGCGATCCGGTATTCGTCTACTCGAGCCCCTGAGCGACCGAGGAGAGGGCTTGTCCGTTCCCCGATCAGGAGCTCCTCCCGGCGGGAGGGAAACTCTCCCTCGGTAATCCGGCCCTCGAGCCCGAGAAGCTCGGCGGCAGATCCGCCCAGACGGGTAAGATCCAGGGTAAGCTCCGCCTCGGGAAGCACGAACTCCTCTCGGTAGCTATACCCCCAGCTCTCGACCTCCACCTGAGCGCCCAGCAGAGCCGCTTCGGACGGCTCAAGCCCGGGATAGGCGAGATGATAACTCCCGTGAGTCTCTTCGGCGCTCTTTACCATGTGGGCCCGGACGCTCTCGAGAATAACGCCGCTTCCGAAAACCAGCGCCGAGGCGAGCAAGACGGCGATACAGGTCAGGAGGGAGCGTACTCCCCCTCCGCAGAGATATCGGCGCGAGAGGAGAGGGACCGCGCTCATACTCTAGCCTCCGTATCGGCGGCGATCTTCCCGTCGGCCAGACGGATGATTCTATCGGCATCCGCGGCGAGATCCCGGTCGTGGGTCACCAGCATCAGAGTCTGACCAAGGACGCGCACTCCGTGAATCAGAAGCTCAATCACCTCTCGGCCGCTCTCACTGTCCAGATTCCCCGTCGGCTCGTCGGCGAGAATAATCGCCGGCCGGGTGATCAGGGCGCGAGCAACGGCGACGCGTTGCTGCTGACCGCCCGAGAGCTGGGAGGGGAGGTGGTTGCGTCGCGTCTTAAGTCCGAGAAGCCCGAGGAGCTCCTCCAGGAGCGCCCGATCGGGTTCGGCGTCGTCGAGCAGCAATGGTAAAAGGATGTTCTCTTCAGCGCTCAATAGGGGAATCAGATTATAGAACTGAAAAACAAAACCGATCCTCCTGCGTCTGACAACCGCCAGCTCATCCCGTCCCAGGGAAGCAAGATCCCTCCCATCCAGGAGAACCCGACCGCCATCGGGCCGGTCCATTCCTCCCGCCACATGGAGCAGGGTGCTCTTTCCGGAGCCGCTCGCGCCGATAACCGCCGTAAAGGTCCCCTCCTCTATTGCGAGATTGAGCCTATCGAGGGCGTAGATCTTCTCCGCTCCCTGCCGATACTCTTTAACCACATCCACTAAATTGAGCGCCTGCATCGCTCCTCCCGCTTCTTCATACTACCCGCCAAGCTACCTCTTCTACCTTACGACGGGATGAAGAGTAAGCTTACAGTCCCGTCATCTCCCCTCGGGAACTTATACATAGAATGAGAAGTTGAACTCCGCACCCTCACTCCCGTTCCCGGCGCGAAGCTCTCCGCCGTTTCCGCGAACGATCTCCCGCGCCAGGGAGAGTCCGATGCCGGTTCGCTCCATATCCGGCGACTGGGACCGGGAGAAGAAACGGTCGAAGATCCGCGGCAGATCCTCGCTGGGAATCCCGCCCCCGTCGTCGGCGATCACCAGTCGCCGGAAGAGGGGATTGGTACCGATCGAGGCGCGGATCCGGCCGTCGGAACGGGTCTGCTGGACGGCGTTCTTCAAGACATTGCCCACCGCCTCACGAAGCCAGGCCCGGTCGCCGGATACGATGGCCGTCCCGCGCTCCTCCTCGACGGAGAAGGAACGTTCCTGCGACAGAGGCAGAAGCTCGGTCCAAGCCTCCTCTACTAGTGATCTTAAATCGACCGCTTCACGCTTAAAGGTGATGCTTCCCGCCTCCAGTCGGGTTAGCTTAAGAAGGTCCCGGGTCAGGCTCTCGAGCTTGGTTACCGCGCCGCGGGAACGGCGCAGTAATTCGGCACCCTCTCCTCTGGGAGGAATCTCCGAAGAGAGGAGATCGTTATAGAGGGAGACGGCGGATAGAGGGGTCTTCAACTGATGGGATATATCGGCGATACTCTCGCGCAGATTTTCCTGAATCTCGATATTCCTTTCCAGGGAGGAGTCGAGCTTTCTGATCAGTTGATCCAACCGCCCCAGGAACTCGCTATAAACTCCTCCGTGGGCCGGTACTTCGATTCGTTCGGGGCTTCCTTCGAGTCCTCTTCTCAAGCTCTCCGTCGCCGCGTATAGTCCTCGAAAGAGCGAGAGATCCCTTCGGATCAGAACCAGGAGAGGGAGGAGAATGAAGAGCGGCGCGCTCAGGAGCCAGATTCTGCACCAACTGAGGAAAAGAGGCGTAAGCAGTCGCTTACGACGGAGAGGCAGCTCTTCGTCATATCCGTAGCGCGCCAGGATCCGCTCTCCCCGCCTGATCTCCGCCTCCTCAGTCCCCCCCACAACCACCTCAAGCAGCGCCCGGCGAGCCTCCTCCTCTCCTTCCAGCAGGGCACCCAGCGCCCCGGCGACGGCGGTATCGAAGGCGTTCTCCGTCCTATATAGCATCTGGAGACCTATCCAGCCGGCGATGCCCCACAGAAGGAGCGTAACCGCGAAGAGCGCCAACAGCGAGCGCCGAAACTCCGGGGTCCGAACCATTCGACGTAAACTTAACGCCACCGGTAGCCGAGTCCTCTAACGGTAAGCAGGTGTTGCGGCCGATTGGGCTTATCCTCCAGCTTCTCCCGGAGTCGGCGGATATAGACGGAGAGGGTATTGGAATCGACAAAGCGGGCCTCGCTGTCCCAGAGAAGCTCGAGCAAGCGATCCCGGGATATCACTTGACCGGGGTTCTCGCTAAAGAGGGTGAGCAATCGATACTCGGTGGCGGTAAGATGAACAGGGAGCCCCTTTTTATGGACCCGGCAGCGCGTATAGTCGATTCGGATTTCTCCATATTGTTTAACGGAAACTCTAGCGACCTTTTCGCTTCGCCGAAGGACTGCTTCTATGCGGGCGGTAAGTTCGGCGACGCGAAAAGGCTTAGCCACATAATCGTCTCCGCCGGTGTCGAGTCCTCGAACCACATCGGTCTCGTCGTCCCGGGCGGTAAGGAAGATAATCGGGGTGTCGCCCTCCTCACGGATTCTGCGGCAGAGATCGAAACCGGAACCGTCGGGGAGACCGACATCCAGCAGAACCAGATCTATCTGCTCTCTAACGATGCTATCTACAGCCTCCTCGACGGTTTCGGCGATATGAACCGCGCTTCCGGACTTTTCCAAGGCGTATTTTATTCCAAACGAGAGGGACCGGTCATCCTCAACAACAAGAACGGATCGGGGCCGCATCGCGGCCCCTGATCCGGGTTGTAGAATGCGTCTTTCAGACATCCAACTCTAGATCTCCGGTCATTTTCATTCCGAGGCTGATCAACGCCGTGCCGAGCCAGAGCCCGAGGGTGCCGATTCTCCTCTTTCGCATTCGATTACTCCTTCTCATCCTCTCGCCATGGATAAGAAGATCCTTTCCGCGTTCGCTGCTCATTGCCTGAGCATCAAGAAAGTTGTGTTCCATTCTTAGAACCTCCGGGTCCAGAAACAGAAAGGCCGCACGGTTTCCCATGCGGCCTTCAGCGAGAAAAGCGTCCATACACTTTTCATCCAATAAAAAAAGGCCGCGATTCGATGACGAACCGCGGCCGTATATTCCCATTGGGGGTGGAACTATTGCATTCCAGGGCGCACGGATTCGTCGATGATTACGCTGACAATAGGCTTTACTGCGTTACAAATACATGTCATCTGCATACTATCCGTGCTCCTTTTTCTCAAAGTGTTGGCTTATTTTATCTGTTGAACGAAATTTGTCAAGACCGAATCCAAACCTTCAGCCGCTCCCCTTGCCTATAATTCCCGCAGCGCCAGACTTCTTTGGCGCAGAAATCGCAGACGCCGACGTACTCCCGATACCGAGAGGCCCACTCTTTTAGCGGTCTCCTGGAGGGTATGCTTCTCCTGATAGTGGAGATAGACTATATCCCGGGTTGAGGCCGGTTCGGCGGCGAAGATCCGATCGAGAAAATGTCGCTCCTCAACCTGCGCCTGATTCCCGTCATGCGCCGCTTGGGCCTCGATGATCTCCGGTTCGAGCAGAGCGGGGCCCCGCTTGCGACGACGCAACTGATTCAAACAGACATTCGTCGCAAAGGTATAGAGCATACTCGACGGCGCCTCTTCGGTCAGCTGCTCCTGCTTGCGGAGCAGCAGCACGAAGGTCTCCTGCATCGCGTCCAAGGCCGCATCCTCATCCTTCAGCATCCCGCGGCAGCGGCGCAGAACCATGGGGCCGTAGTTCCGATAGAGGGTATCCACATCAATCGCCATATTCCGTTCCTCCGGTTTGAATCTGATCCCAGGCTACCGGAGGAACGGAACGGCCGCTATCCAATATATGTATGATTCTTGCGCAAAATACCGGCTAGTACAAAGGTATGAGCCGCAATCGGCCGCTTAGAGCCAGCTCTCCTCGAGAATTTCTCCCTGAATCGAGACGATTACCTGCTTTACCGGCACCTTCCGCGCCGCCTGCTCCGCGGCGCTCCTCGCCAGAGCGCTTAAACCGCCGCAGCAGGGTACCTGCATGATCACCACCGTAAGGGTATTGATCTTAGCCTCATCGATGAGGGCGATGATCTTATCGAGGTAGACCTGCTGCCCCTGGTCGAGCTTGGGACAGGCGATTCCCAGGGTCTTGCTCTTCAATACCTCGCTGTGGAATCCTCCCAGCGCGAAGGCGGTGCAGTCGGCGGCGAGGACGAAGTCGCTACCCTTGAAATGGGGCGAGGCGGGATTGAGCAGATGCATCTGCACCGGCCAGTGCCCCAACTCGCTCTGGGTCGGTCCAGTAGAGGCCGGGGCCGCTTGGGCCGGACTCTTGAAGCTGCGCGCAAGGCTTCCGGGACAGCCGCCGGGATGATGTGCGTGCCGGGTAGGCTGCGCCGCCTCACTCCGACTCTCTTCGAGCTTCGCCAAGGCGGGATGATCGAGCTCCTTCAGGACCTCGATCCCCTGGCGGTAGAATTCATCGGCCCCGTGCTCCTTCAGGTGTCGCATATGGGCCAGTACGGTGTTCTCCCCCTTGGGCAAAATCCGTTCGCGCATGGTCTTGGCCTCGTCGTAGGCCTCGGCCTCGCGCTTGACGACGGTAAGGGCATCCTGGGGGCAGACCCCCACGCAGGCGCCGAGACCGTCGCAGAAGAGATCGCTGATAAGTCGAACCTTTCCGTCGATAACCTGCAGCGCTCCCTCATGACAGTCGGGGACACAGAGTCCGCATCCGTTGCATTTTTCCTCATCTATCTGAATAACTTCTCGCAGCATCTTTCACTCCTTCAATCTGCGCGTAATCTATCAGATGCGGATGGGTCCGGTCGGTAACCTATGTTACAATTCGGCAATCGAGTACGGAGGAATGTGCATGAACGAAAAGAGAGCCGCCAACCAGGTCGACCGCTTCGGGGAATACGAGATTCTACACTTTGAAGCCCCTATAATTGCGGATCTGAGCCTTGAAACCAAACGCCTGATCTACGCCCTCTATGCGGCGGGGCTCGCCGGGCGGGATATTATTTGGGACCAAAACTACCGGCACAACCTCTTGATCCGACGCTTCCTGGAAGAGGTCTATCGCCATTACCAGGGGGACCGAACGAGCGATCCCTTCCGATCCTTCGAGGTCTACCTGAAGAAGATCTGGTTCTCCAATGGTATTCATAACCGGTGGGACAGCAGGAAGATTGATCCCGGATTCTCGATTGATGATCTGCGAAGCCTGGTTCAGGACTCCCCGAATGCCGACTTCCCCCTGAAGGGATTCGAAAGCCTGGACGAGCTTATATTGTTCCTGGAACCCATCCTCTTTGATCCCGACCTAGATGCCAAGATGACCAATAAGGATGAGGCTTCGGATTCGGCCCTCTCCTCGGCGGTGAACTTCTACCGGGGGGTCAGCCAGGATGAGGTAGAGCGCTTCTATCAATCCTTAAAAACCGGCGCCCAGGACGATCCCAGCTTCGGCATCAACTCACGGCTCGTTAAAGAGGAGGGGGAGATACGTGAGGAGTTCTGGCGAATCGGCGGACGCTACTCATCCGCCCTGGAGCAGGTGGTCTTCTGGCTCGAGAAGGCCCGGGCCTCCGCCCATAACGAGGGGCAGGCCCGCTGCTTCGGGCATCTGATCGATTATTATACCAGCGGCGATCCCCGCGCCTTCGACGCCTATAACCTCGAGTGGGTCAAGGAGACCGATAGTCCCGTGGACGCGATCAACGGTTTCATCGAAACCTACAGCGACCCCTTGGGTTATAAGGGAACATTTGAATCCCTCGTCTCCCTGCGGGACGAGGAGGGGACTCGGCGAATCGAGACCATCGCCCGCAAAGCGCAATGGTTCGAGGACCATATGCCCTACCAGGAGAACCACAAGAATCCGCAGGTGAAGAGCGTGGCCGGTACGGTCATCGACGTAATCGCCGCCGCCGGCGACGACCACCCCTGGATACCTAGAGGGATTAACCTACCCAACGCCGACTGGATACACGAGCACCACGGATCGAAATCGGTCAACCTGGGGAATATCGGCCGGGCGGCGGAACAGGCAGCGGATGTGGTGGCCGGAGAGTTTCTGCTCACGGAGGTAGAGCGAGAGCGCTCACGGAAGCACTATCTCCCGAGCAGGGAGCTTTTAATCGACCTGCACGAGGTCGTCGGTCATGGCTCGGGCATCCTCAATCCCGGGGTCCCGCCCGCACGGGTATCCCTCAAGAACTACGCCTCCACCCTGGAGGAGGCCCGAGCCGACCTGGTGGGGCTCTACTTCCTCTTGGACGAGGAGCTGATTAAAAGCGGCCTGATGGATGACCTCGAAACCGGCCGGGCCCAGTACGACCGCTTCATCCTGGACGGGATGATGCTGAAACTCCACCGGCTCCCGTTGGGATCGGATCTGGAAGAGGACCATATGCGGGCCGAACAGCTGATAGCCGCCTGGTGCCTGGCGCAAGGCGAGCCCGACGGGGTCATCGAAGCGCGCCGGGTAGATGATAAGAGCTATTTCACGATCACTGATCATACCGCCCTGCGGGAGCTCTTCGGCAAGCTTTTAGGTGAGATTCAACGCATTAAGGCCGAGGGGGATTATAAAGCCGCTAAGGATCTGGTCGAGACCTACGGAGTAAAGGTCGACCGCAGCCTGCATGCGGAGGTACTGGAACGCTACCGGGCCTTGGGCGTCGCCTCCTACCGGGGTTTCGTCAATCCCGTGCTCGAACCGGTTTGGGATGGGGATGACCTGATCGACCTAAGAGTAGGCAAGCCTCAGGGATATGCCGAACAGATGCTGGCCTACAGTCGGGAGTGGTCTTTCTTAGAGCCGGAGAGTTGAGATAAAGTGCGCCGTCTTAATCGAGGCGCCGGATCTCCTGCAACCGTTTCGGTAGATGCGGATGGGTCGAAAAAACCTCGGCAATGAAACTGACGAAGCTGTGATCGGCAGCGGCATTGCGGATATACTCCTCCCGATTGATCCGGCGATAGAGTTTCTTCCCCGCCGCCAGGATCAGCAACCCGTCCTCGGCCCCGGAGGGGCTGAACGCCTTGCCGAAAGCGTCGCAGGTATACTCACAGCCTCTGCTGTAGGCCTGCAGCAGGAAAGGGATGAAGATAGCCGGGAGCAGCAGCAGATTCTTCAGCATATGCCGGCGCACCACATGACACAGCTCGTGGGCCAGAATAAACTCGACTGTATCGATCCCGTCCTCGTAGGCCTTCTCGAGGATATCGGCGTAGATGACGACGTAGTTCTTGAAGAGGAAGGTGGTAGCGAAGGCGTTCAGGATACCGCCCGATTCCATCAGATAGAGCCCAGGCTCCTCGCGCAACTCGGCTTTCTCTACCAGCCTCTCATACACTTCGTAGACCTCGGGTAGCTGGTCGCGGGTTATACGCACCCCGTTGCCCCGGATATGTCCGACGAGAATGATCTTCTGAAAGAGTAGAAAGGCCGCGATCAGCAGAATATAGAAAATGAGCAGGAATCCGACCGCTAAGCCCGCCTCGCTTATCAGCATCAGCGAGAATAGCGCGAGAAGTACCAGATACCCGATTACCGCAAAGAAAATAGCGATGATAAACGCATTCGTTTCGTTAGGATGGACCTTATACTCTACCATACCGAAGATAGTAGCACGCCCCAGGGGGAGAGACCACTAGTTTCACGGAGAATTAACGCTTCACCGACTTCTCGTAGAGCGCAATCCACTGCGCAGGCGTGATCTTCTCGGCCAGCTCTCCGATTAGATCGTAGGGGATTGCATCGGGTTTTTTGAAACGGATGCAGCTTTTTCCCATATCGAGCTTGCGCGAACTCCGCCGGTCGTACTCCTCCCGAAACCACTGCTCCAGCTCCGGATCGCAGTAGATGCCGGAATGGTAGAGGGCGATGTAGTTCTTCTGAGAGGCGAGATTAATAAAGGGCAGCGGGAGTTCCGGATTAACATGATAGCCCTTGGGATAAATCTCGAAGGGCACTACGTAGCCGATCATGCCGTAGCTCATGGTCTCTTCGAATCCCGCCGGCAAGCTCTCACGAATAACCCGGCGCAATCTCTCCACCGCTTCCTTTCGCTCCTCGGGTAATTCGGCTAGGTACTCGTCCGGACTCTTGGCTTCGCTGGTCATGTACTTAAGGTAGCTAGTGGAATACGGCAAGGCAATATGGGCCTTTACGGATGCACAGAAAAAAGGCATGCTCTTCTCAATTCCAACAGGAGTTCCGCATGTTAAGCACGATAGCCCTCTCCGTCCTCTTCGCCCTCGTTCTGATCCTGATTTTCATCTTTTTCGTCAGCGGACAAGCGCGGCGCGGTCATGCCGTGGAGGATGCGGGGGAGAAGCTCAGGTTGCGCTACATGCCGGTCTGGTTCAAGGAGAAGGCGGCCGCCCTCCGTCCGGGGAGGGTTGAGGGGGAGGTGATCGCGATGTACGTGCTCGAGGGAGAAGGCGCAGACGAGGGTATTGTTATAGCCGACCTGAAACCCCTCAAGACTGCAGATATAGACAAGGATATGCGCTATACAACGGTCGGCGCCTTCCCCTATGGAGGACCGCACTTTACAGTCCGTGGATCCGGCACAATCCCGCCGGAACTCTCGAAGTATTGCCGGTACCATCCGGAGGAGATCGAGGCCAACGGGAGCTATCTGCTCACCTACCGCTACGGAAGGCTGCTCCCCCCGGAGGAGTATGGAAGGCTCCTGACTCAGTTACGGGAGCTGCGCAAACTGCTTGATGCATAGCGCTTTTCCTTGACCCCCGCGTATCTGCTTTCTACCTTCTCTGTATGGCAATAGCAAGCGTAAACCCCGCCACCGGCGGGATCATAGAAGAATTTACCGCCCTTACCCCACAAGAGATCGATGCCAAGCTGGCGCTGGCCGATGAAGAATACCAACGATTCCGGAAGAGTTCCTTTCAGGAGCGTTCTGCAAAGATGCATGCCGCCTCCGAGGTTCTCCTCAAACGGAAGGAGGAGCTGGCCCGGCTGATCACCGAGGAGATGGGTAAGCCGATCCAGGCATCCGTCGCGGAGGTCGAGAAGTCCGCTTGGGGCTGCCGTTTCTACGCCGATAAGGCCGAGGAGTTCCTGGCCGACGAGATGGTGGAGACAGAGGCCTCCAAGAGCCTGATACGCTATCAGCCGATCGGACCGGTTCTGGCGGTGATGCCCTGGAACTACCCCTTTTGGCAGGTCTTCCGCTTCGCCGCACCGGCGCTGATGGCGGGCAACACCGGCTTACTAAAACACGCTTCCAATGTACCGAAATGCGCCTTAGCGATCGAAGAGATCTTCCGCGAGGCCGGCTTCGCTCCGGGAAGCTTTCAGACCCTGCTGATCTCCGCCTCCCAGGTTGCCGCCGTGGTCGAGGACCCCCGGGTGAAGGCGGCCACCCTGACCGGCAGCGAGCCGGCCGGCATGAGCCTTGGATCGACCAGCGGCAAGGCCTTGAAAAAGACCGTCCTTGAACTGGGCGGAAGCGATCCCTTCGTCGTTCTCCCCAGCGCCGATATGGAGAAGACCTTGGAAACGGCGGTAAACGCCCGGATGCTCAATAACGGCCAATCCTGCATCGCCGCCAAGCGCTTTATCCTGCATAAATCGATTGCCGACCAGTTTCTCGACGGCATGCGGGAGCGCTTCAACGCCCTCAGCGTCGGCGACCCCTTCGACTCCTCCGTTAAAATCGGCCCCCTAATCAACCGACAGGCCCTTGAGGAGGTGGAGGATCAGGTCGCCCGCTGGAAGCAGGCCGGCGGCGAGATAGTCTGCGGCGGAGATCGGAGCGAACTCGACCTTCAAGGCGGCGAAGAGCTGCAACAGGGGTTCTTTTATCCGCCGACGATTCTCGCCGGACTCTCCCCGGAGACTCCGATCGCCCGGGAGGAGTTCTTCGCCCCGGTGGCCCTGGTCTTCCGCGCCGATGATGCCGAGGAGGCCCTGCGACTGGCCAACGATACCGACTTCGGCCTGGGGGCGAGCGCCTGGACCGAGGATGAGGCGGAGAAGGAGTACTTCGCTCAAGGCTTGGAAGCGGGCTGCGTCTTCATCAACAGTATGGTCAAATCGGATCCGCGGATTCCCTTCGGCGGCATCAAGCGCTCGGGCTACGGCCGCGAACTGGGGCGGGACGGTATTCGGGAGTTCGTCAATATCAAGACGGTCTGGATCGCCTAGCCCTCGAGCTCATCCTGAAAGGCCGCGGCAAAGGCTTCGTACCGCTTCCGGTTCGCCCCCATATCGCTGTACCCCACCCGCGATGCGGACCGGAAGTGTAGCAGCCCCTCCCCTTCGGGGAGGTATATCTCTACATCGTCCACATAGCGAAAGAGCGCGCTTCGGCTCTCGGCATGAAGGTATGCATCATCGGTCTCGACAATCCTGGTGCGGGCCATGCCCTCCAACACCTCCCGGGCGGCCTCGAGTGCATCCCGGCGGGGACCGGCGTAGGTGATCGGAGGGACGCGATGTTCGCCATCGGGTGCCATGGTGCTGACGCAGTTGGGCGAATCGGGACAGGGGGCGAACTCTCCCGCATTGAGACCAATCTCGAGCGTAGACGGATCCGGACTCCGAAGCCGCGCGACAAGCAGCCCCACGAGCATTAACAAAAGCAGGGCTGCAATCAGCCCGGCGAGAATGAAGAGACTTATGCGCACAATCCTCACATCGCCTCCACGAAGGTGTCGACCCCGTTATTGTCGAATCGATTCACTTATGCACTCCTTTTAGCTTGATGCAAATAACCATAGTAAGATTCAGCCGGGATGTCTATCTTTCTCTCCCTCATGACGGCGGACCAGAAGATAGACAATCGCCGATGCGGCAAAGAGCAGACCGCCCATCCGCCAGATAAAGCCGATCGAGTAGACCTGGGCCAACCAGCCCCAGGCAAGCGCCGCCAGGCCGCCGCCGACCTGCAGAAAGAGGGATTGCACCGAGAGCATGGTGGAGCGGAGGGTATCGGGAACATTGCGGTTGAAGAGAGCCTGTTCGGGTGAGTCGGCTATGCCGTTTAGGAGAAAGATCAGAAAATAGAAGATGGCGAAACCGACAACCCCGGACTGAAGCGAGAGGATGACAAAGAGCAGGCCTGAGACGATACGGATCACAAACAGGCTCAACGCATACCTCTCGCCGATGAGGGCGAAGAAGCGGTTGGCGGCAACGGCGCCCAGACTGCCCATCAGAAAGTAGCCGGCGGTCAGCAGACCGAAGAGTCGGGTCGGGCTCTGCCTGTGACTGATCCCGTTTAGAAAGGGTTGCCAGAACTGCTCCAAGCCGGCGAAGGCGACGCCCCAAAATCCGACCCCCACCAAGATCCAGATCAACACCCGCTTTTGAAGAGCGAGCCCCGCCGCGGTACGGATTAGAGTCCTGATGCCGCTTGGGAACTCCTCATCCGCAGCTTCAATGCTCGATTCGGCGGGAACGATGAAGAAGGTGTATCCCGCCTGGAGCAGCACGACGAGAGCCTGTACGGCGAATAGGAGGGCATACTTATCGGGCAGTAGGAGTCCTGTCTGAAACGGCAGGCCGGCGATGAGACCGCCGAGCAGACCGCCGACAGCCAGCGTCAGAGGGATAACGATGCCGATTCTGCCCAGGAAGCGCTGCAGGGGGCCCGATACCTCGAGGCGGTTGAAGGCGTCGATAAAGTAGGCGTCCATGCAGCCGGAAGAGAGAGCCCGGGAGGCTCCCATGAGCAGAAAGCAGACCGAGATAAGCGGTGCGGACCGGGCGTATATCAGAAGGATTGCCCCCCCTCCATGGAGAACCAGGGAGAAAAAATAGACCTTGCGCCTGCCGATCGCATCGGCCAATCCGCCGGTCGGCACCTCAAGGAGAAAGGTGGCCAGACTGTAGAGAGAGGCGTTCAAGCCCACATGAAAGAGGCTCAACCCCCGGTCGAGCTGGAAGATCGCCAATACCGGAATAATAAGGCCGATTATCAGCCAGTGAAGAGCGTGATGCAGTGCAGCTATTGTGGTGAGCTTGATTTCATTTTGCATGATAGTATGTTCATAACAGAGTCGCTAAAGATGCACAACCTGCGTATCAACCTTAGAGAAAACTCTTTTCGACTCCATACTGAGCACAACGGGGAGCACCGCCAGGGTCAAGAAGGTACCGAAGAGAAGGCCGAAGGCAATCGAGATGCCGATCGGAATCAGCATCTGTCCCCCGACGCTTTGCTGAAAGATAAGCGGCGACAGTCCCAGGGCGGTGGTAACGGTGGTCATAATAATCGGCCTGAAGCGCTGGAGCGCGGCCTGTCGCACAGCCTCCCGCCTTTGAACGCCGCTCTTCAATTTCCGGTTAAAGCAGTCGATCAGGACCACCGAATCATTGACGATAATACCGCCCAAGGCGACGCTGCCGAGAAAGGAGATAAAGGAGATCTCCTCACCCATGATCAGATGACCGTAGACGGCGCCGAGGAACCCCAAAGGAATAAGGGCCAGAACCAATAGCGGCTCGGCCCAGGACTTCATCTGCAGCAGAAGCAGGGTGAACATGATCAGCAAAGCCATGGCCATACTGAAAAGCATGGAGCGAATCATACGGTTTACCATCTCCGCCTGCCCCGCTTGGGAGAGGCTCACTCCGTCGACCTGCGCCAGCACCCTGGGGAGAATATCCTGATTTATCCGCTTCAGAACGCTGTTCAGATCGGCCGATTGCGAATCAAAGGCGGCCATTACCCGACGGGATCGGTAGCCGTTCTCCCTACGAATCTGTTGCATCCCTCGACGCAGTTCAAAGTCGGCCAGTTCGGCCAGGGGAATCAACTCTCCCGCCGGCGTGCGAATCAGAAACTCCTCCACTCGGCTGATCGAACTTCGTGAGCCGAGGGGCAGCCTCAAAACTACGGGGATTCTCCGTCCGCCCTGCTGGAGGGTGTAAAGTTCGCTGCCGTAGAAGGCGGTGCGCACCTGCCTGACCGCCTCCGCAGTAGTGAGCCCCATTGCCTCGCCCCGCCGATTCAGCCGGAGAATAAACTCCTTCTGCCCCAGGGGCATATCGTCGCGGATATCCTTCACCCCTTCGATGCTCTGGAGTTCGCTTTTAAAGAGTTCCGCCGCCCGCTCGAGCTGCTCCTCGTCCTTACCGAGGAAGCGGATGGAGATCGGATCCCCGCCGAAGAAGCTGTCCTTGCCGATGATGACCGACTCTGCTTCGGGAATCTCCGGCAGATCTGCGGCTAAAGCGTTGGCAAACTCGGTAACGGTGTACTCCCGTTCGGCGTTGTCGATGAGGATCAAATAGAGCCACAACTTCGAGCTGTTCCCCCAGGAGAGATAATCGACGATGGCGTTGGGATGCTTTGAGGTCTCCTCAGCCCACTTCCCGCCGAAGGAGAGCGCCTCGCTCTCGACCAGGCGCCGGACATCGTCTATTACTTCCGCGCTGCTTCCGGCGGGAAACTCAATCTCGGCATAGACATAGGGGGACTCGATCTCGGGGAAAAAGGCGGCCTTGATGTGATTGCCGGCTACCGCTCCGGCGGAAATAAGGAGCGCCCCGAGGGTGAGGGAGAGAATGAAGGCCCTGTTTTCCAATGCGAAATCGAGGAAGGGCCCGTAGATCCGGGAAACCAGGAAATCCTGGGCCTCTTCCAGCCGTCGGCGCAGGGTGTTTCTACGGCGGGCACCCTCGGTTAATGCATTCGAATGGGCGAGATGCGCGGGCAGCAAAATAAGGGCCTCCACCAGGCTGAAAAGCAGGCTGACGATTACTACAAGACCGATCTGCCGGGTGTACTTCCCCATCTCGCCGTAAATAAAGAAATAGGGAGCGAACGCGACAATGGTGGTGGCGATCGATACCAGGACCGGGGGCATCACTTCCAGGGTGCCGTCGATTGCCGCGCGGCGTCGGTCCTTCCCCAGACGCTTCCAGTGATCGTAGATATTCTCCCCGATCACGATCCCGTCGTCCACGAGGATCCCGATGATCATGATCATCCCGAAGAGTGACATCTCGTTGATGGTTATCTTCAGTACCCACTCCAGGAAGAGAAGCCCCATGAAGGAGATGGGAATCCCTAAGGCCACCCAGAAAGAGACCCGGGAGTTAAGAAAGATTCCCAGAATAACTATGACTAAGAGGAGACCCCCGATACCGGAGAAAAGCAGAGTATTCAGCCGATCATGCAGCTCATCCACATCGCGTATGTATGGCTTGATCGTCAAAAGGCCTTCATACCGGTGCTGAAATTCCTCAATCTGTGCGTCTACGATCTTGGATATGCCGATCACATCCTCGGTGTTACTGTACATTATGTTGAGCCCCACCGCGGGCTCTCCGTTAGCCCGGGTATAGACGCTGTTTTCCGCTCTCCCGTAGCGGATACTGCACAGATCTCCTAAGCGCAGTAGCCCTCCTTCCGTGCTGCGGACGACGATCGTCTCCAGCTCGGAGATGGAACTGCGCTTCTCATAGGTCCTGATCTGAATCTGCTCGTTTTCCGTCAAGACCGTCCCGGCGCTCAGATCGAGACTGGCATTGCGCACCGCCGCCTCGATTTCCGCCAGACTAATCCCGTAGCGCTCCGCGGCATAAGGCATCGGTTCGATAATCAGCTCCCGCCGGGGGAAGCCCCAGGTCAGAATCTGCGTTACCTGACCGCTTCGAATCAGCTCATCCTTAAACTCCGCCGCCGCATCTTCCAGCAGACTTAACTCCCGGGCGCCGTAGAGAAAAATGAGCATTACCCGATTCCATTCCGTCTCCCGGTAGATGAGCGGCCGGTCGGCCTCGTTCGGATAGTCGGGCAAGGTCTCGACCGAGGAGCGGACCTTATCGATGAGCTTGTCCATCGGATACCAGGGAGAGGTCTCCAACCCGATCCAGGCGTGATTATCCCGGGAGGTAGCCGAAAGATTGATTACCCCCTCGAGACCGAGGAGCCTCTCCTCCAGAGGAAGCACAATGCCCTCCTCTATCTCTTTGGCCGAAGCGCCGGCCCAGGGGATCTCGATGCTGATGTAATCGAATTCGATTTTCGGCCAGATCCGCTTTTGCAGATTGAGAAAGCCGAAGGTCCCGGCGGCGAAGATCAGGATCATCAGCCAGTTGGTCACAAGGCGATTGTCGATAAAATAAGCCAAGAGCCGCTTCATACTTACTCCGCCCGCTCCAGCTCCATTCCGGGAAACGGCGATTGGAGCCTGGTCAGAATCAGCTCCGTTCCTTCCGGAAGGCTAGGCCCTAGTACCGCTGAATCCCCCTGAACCGCCAGGAGTTCGACCGGATGCTGTACGAGACGACCGCCTTCGAGTGTATTGACGCTGCCGTCGTCGTTGAGAAGCGCCCTGGGGAGGAGGAACGCCGCAGGCAGGCGTCGCCCGGGGATTTCCACCTGAGCGTAATTCCCCGGAAGCAGCCGCGGGTTGCCGTCGGGATTGACGAAAGAGACATGGAGATCGAGCCGTTGGGACTCCCGACGCATCACCCCGTCCATACGGATTAGCTCACCACTCTGTACCGGTTGCGCCATTCCCGCCGGCCGGATAGAGACATCCCGCCGGTTTTGATCGAGCAAGGATAGCTCCGATGCACTTAAGGAGAGGGAGATTTCCAGATTGGCGGGGTCTGTTAGGGTAAAGAGCACCTCTCCGGGAGCCACAGTACCGTAGAGATCCGCTCCGTCTCCATCGAGCACCCCGGAAAAGGGAGCGACTATCCGATAATAGCTGAGGGCGGTCTCCTGCTCTCGTACGGTGTAGTAGGCGGAAAGTACTCCGTAGGTTCCGGCCAGGAGCTTCTCCCGCTCGGATTCGACCTGGGGTAGATTCGGAAGAGGCCCATCCTCGGCCGGGAGTCGGGAGAAGAAATCCGACCAGCGCGCATAGAGGGGCGCCTCAGATCGAAGCGCTGAAAGAAGGGATGCTGTCGCACTGATCAGTTCGACCCGTGCCAGAGCCAATCGGTTGCGGGCGCTCTCATCGTCGATGCGAACCAGGAGCGTCCCCTTCTCTACCCTGGAACCGCTCTTGAGTCCCCGGTAGGTCTCGACGATCCGACCGGAGACCATGGCCTGCACCGACAAGGTGCGGGCGGAACGGATGAAACCCTCCCCCTGGACAAACAGGTCAACGGGACTATATTCGAGATAAACAGTCTCGACTTGTCGCACCCCCTGCTCTTCCGCTTGCTCCTCGGCCGTACTCGGCCGGAGGATAAGTAGCGCCGCAAGCGTCAAAGAGAAGAGCAGAACGGAAGAGACGGCGATCAACGACCGTCTTGTTTTTTTAGAAAGAGCGATCATAGAAATCCTCATTTTTCATCCGATTTCAACGCAAATGACACTTTATTATAACATAAAGTCGGATACTAACTGTCACCTGGAATTACCGCTTATTGACTTAAGGGGGGCATTCCAGTAACTTCCTCCATAATTTGAGCCTTCAAGCCAGGAGAGTCCCGACGTGAAGAAAAAACAGACCAAGATTGTAGCAACCATTTCAGACCGGCGTTGTGATCCCGATTTTATCCGCAGCCTCTTCCTGGAAGGCATGAATGTGGTACGTCTCAATACGGCCCATCAGAGCCCCGCCGAAAGCCTGAAGGTGGTCGAAAGCGTCCGCTCTGTTTCGAATGATATCGCCATTATGCTGGATACCAAGGGACCCGAGGTACGGACCTGCTGCATGGACGAGAAGCTACAGGTAACTGAAGGTGAAGAGGTTTTCTTCGGCGAGGTTCCGGCCGGGAAGAAAGGGTTGACCGCCAGTTATCCCCATTTTGTAAAAGACATACCCGTTGACGCGCGCATCCTGATCGACGACGGCGCGGTTTCACTTCTGGTGATAAACAAGAGCGCTAAGACGCTGGTCTGCCGGGTAGAGAACAGCGGGGAGATCGGCAACAAAAAGAGCATCAATGTTCCCGGGGTACATCTTAACCTGCCGACCCTCTCCGATAAGGACCGGGAGTATATCGATTTCGCCATCGAGCATGATATTGATTTTATCGCCCACTCATTCGTCCGCTCAAAGGAAGATCTGAATCAGATTCAAGAGATCCTGGACGCGAAAAAATCCAAGGTCAAGATAATCGCCAAGCTCGAGAACCGGGAGGGGGTGGAGAATCTCAAGCAGATTCTGAAGCACTGCGCCGGGGTAATGATTGCCCGAGGTGATTTAGGGATAGAGATCCCCGCCGAGGAAGTCCCGACGATTCAAAAGCAGATTATTCGTACCTGCACCAAGCGGGCTAAGCCGGTTATCACTGCGACCCAGCTGCTCCATTCGATGATAGAAGCCCCCCGACCGACCCGGGCGGAGGTGAGCGACGTGGCCAACGCCATTTACGACGGCACCGATGCGGTTATGCTCTCCGGAGAATCGGCCTATGGAAAGTACCCGGTAGAGGCGGTGCGCTACATGTCGAAGATCGCCCGGAAGGTGGAATCCCAGAAGGCGAAGCTGACGGATCTGCCGGTCTTCAAGGGGCGCCATAAGGTGCGCAATTATCTGGCCAAGGCAGCGGTTTCCGCAGCGCTGGAGCTGCCGGTCAACTCGATGGTCATCGACTGCGATACCGGCCGTTCGGCGCGGGTCGTCTCGGCCTACCGGGGACATATGCCGATCTACGCCAAGGCCGGGACAAGACGGGTGGTACGGGAGCTGGCCTTGAGCTTCGGAGTCTATCCCAGTTACATGGAGATGCCCAGCACCACCGATGAGATGGTGCGCCGTTCGCTGGAGACCCTGCTGGAGAGCGGTGATCTTCACCGGGAGGATATGGTTGTGGTCTTGGCCGGAACCCCCGGGGTGAGCGACGGTTCCGACTTTATCGAGATCAACACGGTAACGAAGATTCTCGGGAAGTAGTTTAATCCCGCCACAGAACCTTGGTGTTCGCCTTGGCGGCTATATCATTGAGGGTATCGTCGTCATGATAGTGCAGTCCGGAGGGAAAGGCCTGGATACCGTCGGGCGTGCGGATATACCAGACCGCGGCATGGTGATACGCCTCGGTATCCTCTTCCACCAAACCATCGATCCCTTCGATATGCAGCTTGCCGTGGCACGTACAGAAATAGGCCTGGTTCTCCTCGGGATTAGTAATAAAAAAGCTCGTTCCCCGAACGCCCATAACTGCGGTGGAGGTGCGGACCTGAAACTGGTTATTCTCGTCGAATCCGAGTCGGTCGAGTCCGTTGAGTACCGCGGCCACGGTACCGGTCTCTACCGCCAAACCGGACCAGGCGGGATTGATTACTCCGTCGGTCTCTTCCAGAAACTGAATGATATTCCGCGGCCCGAAAGCGATCTCGGCGATCCCGTCGATTCCGGTCTTAATCCGGTCGCCCGGCTTAATGGCATCGCCGATCTCCACGGCGGCTCCATTGACCGATACATCTCCCTCGGCATAAACCAGTTCGCCGTCGAGGGTAGCGGGATTGATCATCTCCGGCTGCCCCCCGGCAAGGAGGGGCAGCGTGCCGATCAACAAGATAAAGAGTAGATAGCTTACACCCAATTCCATTTTTCGCATTCTTTGCTCCTTTCACGGTCGCCGGTACCGCTTCGTTTCAATTGACTTGCTGTAATCTAAAATTACTATAATTTTCGAACGAACGCTAATAAATTCTTGTTCAGCCCTGCAGATAATCCAGGAGCGTCCGCATCCCGCGGCGGTTACGGTCAAACTCCGTGCGGTGGTGCGTGGAGAGTTCTACGACAATGGCGGGAATGCCCCGGGTGTACAGATAGTTAGAAGCCGAGCCGGTTATGCGATAGGTGACCAGTCCTTTGGCATCCGCTTCAGGCAGTCTATAGCCCGATCCTTCGGCATAGGCCTCCGCCAGTCGCTTGGACGGCTCGAAACCGTCCCGCCGTCCGCCGTGATAGAGTCCGTCGGCGGCGCTGTGAAAGAATAGGACTCCCAGAGGGCGCAGCTCCGTTACCAGATCCCGGACGGCCCGGGTCTCCGGCTCGCTAAAAGGAGCGGATCCGGCTTTTACCTCGGTCGTACCCCAGTAGGAGGTCGGTTCCCACTCGTAGTCCCAGTTGCGGTTGAGATCGACGAGATTGGCATTGAAGCGGCCCGCGCGCGTGTCCACACCGGAAAAGTCGAAGCCCTTAAGCTCCCGGTCGCCGATTATCCGATGCAGACCGTCGGGATTCATGTTAACCACGAAGTGAAGTCTAATCCCGTCCGGAATTCGGTCCGGTTCATCGCGATAGTACTCAATAAACTGCTGCATCAAGAGTACCGTGTTCCATTCATACCCGCCGTGGATTCCGCCGACCAGCAACAAGGCCTCCGGACCCGAACCGAGGGACACCATCTCGATCGGTCTCCCTTCGACGGAGCGGCCGATCACCCGACGCTCTTCGGAGAGGGAGAGGAGGGATGTAACAGAAAGGAAATATATGATTAAAATTGCAAGGAATCTCTTCATGACCATAAGGTACTCTATCGACCGCGGTAGTGACCACTGCCTCAGCCGGTTGCTCTACTATTATTAGAGTAAACCGGAGGCAAGCAGAAATATTGCACCGCCGCGGGTCAAGGCCGCAGGCACTATACCGTACCTGACGGCGACTAGTCCGCAAAAAGTCTGAGGCCGGGTAGCACTCGGATGATATACTCCGGAATCATCAACTCGTCTCCTTTAATGCAATTTCCATCACCTGTTCCATCAGCTCAACTACCTCCCTAAAAGTCGTCGTATACGGCTCTTCGGTATCCACCCGATGGACCAGGACCAGATCGAGATCGGGGAAAACCGTCAGCAGATGCACGGACATGCCGGTATGGTAAAAGCCCCGCCCCAGCCCCTGCTCGGCGGGAACGATGCACCAGAGATACCCGTAGGGATCGTTATGGATACCCTTCTCAGAATAGGCAAGAGTGGAGACTTCGATCCACTCCCGGGGAATAATCTGGCGACCGTCCCACTCTCCCCAAGCGGCCAACAGCTCGCCGAAGCGGGCCATATCCCGGGCGGACATACTGAAGAAGTAGGCGGGGTGTACCGATTTTGAATACTCATAGGCGTAGCGACAGTTAGCGGCGGAAAAATCCTGCATCCCGATCGGTACAGCGATCTCCCGCTCGAAGGCCGCGAAGATATCCTCGCCGGTCTGCTCCCGGAAGATAGTCCCCAGGGCGTTGAAGTCCCAGTTATTGTAATAGAAGTGGGTATCCGCCGGATGGCTTCCTCGCTCGGGTCGGGCGCGCTCCATGGCCGGAACCTCGCCGGCGGCGGGATGATAGATTCCGGAGCGGGCGGCGAGAAGATCCCTGACGCAGGCCCGCTTCTCGTTCTCCGATAATTCCGGAGGAATATCGTCAATGCCGAGTTCCGCGATGGTCGCATCGATGTCGATAATTCCCCGCTCACGATAAATGCCGTAGAGGGCGCCGAGGAAGGGCTTCCGGATCGAATGGCAAGGGAGGTTTCGCGTTACATCGCCGTATGAAAATAGTACCTCGCCCTTCCGTACGGCCAGAACCGCCGCCGAACCGATCTCCCGGGCCATGGCCTCGGCGCGTCTTTCCGGGGAGCTGGTACAAGAGACGCCGAATAGCAGCAAAACGGCGGGAAATACCAAGGGCCAACGCATAAACGACTCCTCATCAGGGACGGACTAACTTCGCAGGAGCTCCTCCTCAGCCTCCCGGGAAAACTGACTGGTATAGAGCTCGGCGTAGGCTTGGCCCCGAAGCATCAGTTCATCATGCGTGCCGGATTCTACGATCCGCCCCTTGTCGAGCAAGATAATCATATCGGCCTGCCGGACCGTGGAGAGCCGGTGGGCGATCAAGAAACTGGTGCGTCCGGTAAGAACCGTCGTTAGAGCCTTCTGTATCAGGGCTTCCGTTTCAGTATCCACCGAACTGGTCGCCTCGTCCAGAACAAAAAGACGCGGATCGGCCAAAACCGCCCGAGCGAAGGATATGAGCTGCTTCTGACCGGTGGAGAGCTTGTTCCCGCCGGGACCGACGTCGGCCTCATAGCCACCCTCAATAGCGCGAATGAACTCATCCGCCGCCACTGTGCGCGCCGCGGCAATTACCTCATCCCTTCGAGCATCGGGCCGACCATAGAGAATATTATCGTAGATTGTCCCCGAGAAGAGATAGGGCGTCTGCAGGACATAACCAAGCTGCCCGTGGAGCCAGCCTTGAGGGCGCTCTCGGTAATCGACCCCGTCGATCAGTATCTCTCCGCTGGTCGGCTCGTAGAAGCGGCATAACAGATTGACGATGGTGCTCTTTCCGGAGCCGGTCTCCCCTACCAGCGCCACCGTCTCGCCCGGCCGGATGCTGAGATTGAACTCCTCGAGCACCGGTTGATTCTCTACATACCGAAACGAGACATTCCGGAATGAAACCTCACCCCGGATCTTGGCGTACGATTCGGCCGCTTGGAGTCCCGGCCGGTCCCTGATTTCCGGCTCTTCATTCAAGAGGGAGACCACCCGCTCGGCCGAGGCCTGGGCGTACTGAAACTCGGCAAAGACCCGGGAGAGCTCCATAACCGGGTCGAAGAAACGGCCGGTGGCGAAAAGAAAACTGACCAAGACGCCGTAGCTGATACCGCCTGTTATTACGCCGCTTCCGCCACGCCAGAGGGCCAGGGCCGTACCTATGCTTCCGAGAAAGATTACCGCCGGCAGATAGAGGGATGAGAGGCTGGCCGCCCGTACCGAGACCCTGCGCATACTGCCGGTGAGTCCGCCGAACTCCTTCAGATTCGCCTCCTCCCGGACGAGGGTTTTACTGGTCCTGGCTCCCATGATGCCCTCGTTAAAGGAGGCGGTTATCTTAGAATTGGTCTTGCGCACATGGCGGAACAGTCCCAGGATCCGCCGCTGGAATACGAGGCTCAGCCACAAGAGCGGCGGGATCACCGCCAGCGTTACCAGCGCCAGCTTCAGATTCGTGATCAGCATTAGGAGCGCCATGGCGCTCATCATCGTGAAGCCCCAGGCGATATCCACGATGCCCCAGGCGACGATGGAGCCGATCTTCTGGGTATCCGAGGTAAGTCGGGCCAGGATCCAGCCGTTGGAGGTACGGTCGAAATAGGCGAACGAGAGCTCCTGCAGCTTCTCGAAACAGGCCCGGCGGATTGAGTAGACCATCTGCATCTCGATCTTTCCGGCGATATCGATGAACCACCAGATCATACCGCCCAAGGCGGCGGCCATACCCAGGAAGAGGGCCATAAAGGCCGGCAACCGCTCCAGTCGATCGGGAATCACCACATGGTCTATCACCCAGCCGGTCATAAAGGGCTGCAGCGCCTCGAGACCGGCCACCAGAAGCATGAGCAGGATCATCACCGCCAGGGGTCCCTTGTTTTCGGCGGTGAACCGAAGAAGGACCCGCCAGGTGGCGGGATCAAAGCGTTTTCCGAACTCTCTGTCGTCAGGCTGAGGCATCGCCGGCCTCCCTCATCTGCTCTTCCAGACTGCTCTGCAGATTCCAAATCCGTCGATAAAGCCCTTGCCGTCCGAGCAGGGTGGCGTGATCCCCCTGCTGAACAATCCGCCCGCGATCCATAACCAGGATGCGCTCGGCCTCCATCAGCGTACTGATGCGGTGGGATATCAGGATCGTGGTGCGGGAGTCGTGACGTCGCTTGAGCGCCCGCCGAATTCGGGCGTCGGTACTTGCGTCGACCGCACTCAATGAGTCGTCGAATATAAGGAGCGGCTGATCTCGCACCAGCATGCGCGCAATGGCCACCCGCTGCTTCTGCCCTCCCGAGAGGGTAACGCCGCCCTCGCCTACCGGCGTGTCCCAGCCCTTCTCGAACTCCCTTACTACCGTGTGGAGCGCCGCCTGTCGGGCGGCCTCTTCCAGGCGCGGCTCGGGTAGATGGGGCTCGGCCAGGATGACATTCTCTTTAAGACTGCGACGATAGAGGAAGGGCTCCTGCAGAATAATCCCGACTTGCGACCTGAGCCAGGTCAGGTCGAACTCCTGAATGGGGATACCGTCCAGCAGGATCTCTCCGCAGCTCGGTTCATAGAGTCGTCCCAAAAGCTGAACCAGGCTCGATTTTCCGCTTCCGGTCTTCCCCAGGATCGCCACCGTTTCGCCGGGACGGATCTTCAGATTGATATCCTGAAGCACCTCACTCTTATCGTCGTAGCGGAGGGAGACGCCGCGAAGCTCGACGCCCCCCTTTATCGGCGTACGGCGAGATCCAGTCTCGATTTCGCCTTGCATTTCAAAGATCGCCTCTATCCGTTTCAGCGCCACCAGGGCCTTTCCCATCTCCGAGAGGATTCTCCCCAGCTGCCGAATCGGCCACAAGAGCAGGGCGGTATAGGAGAAGAAGACCACCAAGGTTCCCACGCTAATCGAACCGGCCGCGGCCCAGCGCACTCCGAAGAAGAGCACCATGGCAATCTGCAGCAAGGACATAGTTTCCGAGAAGCTCCAGTAACCGGCCAAGAGTCGAATCACCTTGACCGACTCGTCCCGATGCTCCCGATTACGACGGTCGAACTTGGCAAGCTCCTCCTGCTGCCGACGGAAGGCCTTGACGACTCGTACCCCGGAGAGGTGTTCCTGGGCCGTATGGGAGAGCCGGCCTTCCGCTTCGTCGGCCCGTTCGAAGACCTCTTCGATCCGTAGAAAGTAGATGTAGGCGAAGAGGAATATCGCCGGCACCAGACTCAACGAGACCAGGGTCATCCGCGGACTGATGCCGAGCATTGCGGCTACCGCCAGCATTACGAGGAAGATCGTCCTGCCGACCTCGGAGAACTGGGTGGCAAAAAAACTGCGGGCGGTCTCCACATCCGATGTGGCCCGCTGGATCAGATCCCCCGTGTCGATACTGTTGAGGGTCCCAAAGGGCAGCCGATGGATGTGTGCATAGAGCCTAAGCCGGGTCCGCTCAGCCGCTCCCTCCGCGGCGATTGCGGTCAGCCGCCCTTTAACGAAGAGGAAGAGCCCCCCCAGAAGAGAGACGGCCGCCAGCAGCAGGGCGAAGAGGTAGAGCCGCTCGCCGACATGCTCATAGATGGTGATCAGCCAGCCGACTGAGTCTGCTTCTTTACCTCCGATTACCGTGTCCAGAGTAAAGCCGAGGATACGGGGGGTCTGGATTTCGAACCAGGAGGCGAGAATAACCGCACAGGTGGCCAATAGATAGCTTATACGCTTACCCTCGAGAAAGCGCCAGAGCAATAACAGGTTATTTTTCATACTGATCTCCCCAGATCAATGGAAGCGATAATTCCCAGGGAGAGTGGTGAACGGTGCGCCTAAAGAGATGGAAACGCCGTACCTGAGAATCCCGGAGTCAGAGGTGGGTGGCGGCCAATAGCCTGATTCTTACAGATACTCGCATGGATTTTCCTCGTCACTTATTACGAAAAGTTGCTTAATACTACCGAGTCAAAAGAAGGGTTGTCAAGCAGCGGATAGAAAAACCGCCGGCGGATACCGGCGGTGAATAAAGCTTGTAAGCTGTACTTTTAGCGTGCTACGGCGTTCAGGCCGCCGTTAATGCGCAGGGTGTTGCCGGAGAAGGTGACCTTCAGATCGCCGCTCCAGTAGAACATCGCATCAGAGTCGGCGGAGACCTTCTCGATACTTCCGGTGCGAGCATCGTTGCCCCGCTGTACCAACTGACCGCCGGCCACGCCTGAGCTCCAGACCTTATCGTAGTCGATGCGGTCGGCTTCTCCGTTACGAGAGAAATCTCGAGAGATAACCTGGGGAGCGCCCCGGGGGATAAAGCCGATCTTCCGCTCATACAGCTCGGCATTCGGAAAGCTGATTACGCCGTTACGGTCGGTTACGATCTTATAAGCGGTTCCCCGGTGGGCATACTGAATCGTGATAACCCCGTTAGAGGCCTTTTCCACCTGCAGGTTGTCGATTTTGGGCTGATCCGGTTCCGCTACGGCGAAGAGGAAGAGGCCGCGCATGCCGCTGGGCATAACGGTATTGCCCTTCACGTCGTTCCGATAAGGCTGGAAAAGAGCGGTAGAACCGTGAACCGAAGCGCCGGTTCCCCCGTCGTAGTGGTCCTTGTCCGCGGACATGTAGCGGATAGGGCCGGAGAAGGAGAAGTAGTTGGTCCGGGCGGTACCGGTGATGTCGTATTGATAATCAATTGTAAGATCCTGAGCCACCAGCATTCCGCCGGCCAGGAGCAGTACTAAAGATAACAAGATACTCTTTTTCATGATTGAAACCCTCCATAGATTTCTGAGTGTGATATTAATCAATATTATTATATCGATTAGTGATTCTGTCAAGATTTTATTTTATCCTCCGCCCACAGGGGGAAAGATAGCCAGGGTATCGCCGTCGGCAGGCACGCTCTCTAATTCGGCGTGTCGGCCGTTGATGAAGATCACCGCCGCCTTCTGTTGGGGGATGCCGATTCCGGCGAGAATCTCCGCCACCGTCGCGTCCTCAGGAAAGACCTCCTCCCCTTCCGGAGCACGGAACTTACGCAGGGTGGCGAAGACCTTTAGAAGAATTTTCTTCTGTTCCGCCGCGCTCATTCCTGATCCCCGTCGATATAGAACCCCCGCTTCAGGAGATCCTCTTTATGGTTTTTTAAGACCGTATTGAAGACCTTTACCAGGACCCTCCCGTGATCGGCCGTCACGCTATCCTTCCCGGAGCCGGAGATGCTGTCCCGCAAAACCTTGAGGGGACTGTCGCTCCGGAGCATTGCTCCTACAAGGCCGGGCATCGCCCCGGAGAGGATCAAGGTATCTCCGGGGCTAAGGAAGCTCTCCTGAGGGTCGTCTACGACCCGGTGGTTGAGGATAATAGTACTGACCTCCCGGTTGAAAGCCGGGAGGTCGACATTCAAGAGTCTGGATCCGAAGCTGAACACGCTCTCTCCCGCTTGCAGGTCGAACCATACGCCCTGCTGTAACAGAAGAGAGGTGTCGAAGGCTTCGGCGTTCTCGGTGCCGATCCGTTGCACCGCCTAAAAGCTCATAACCTGATCGAGCTCCTCGTCTTTCACCTCGAAGACCGCGCCGTGGGGCTCGAGCTTCTCTCGGTAGAAGTAGCGGGGCAGACGATCGTGGGCCTTCGTGAATCCCGCCCGCCGGTTAAAATCTACCTCAGCGGTCAGGATATCCTTACCCAACTGAGTCACGTCGTCGGCGGTCAAACTCGCCCCCAGGAAGGCGTTCAGCAGGTCGATCAGCGCCTGGAAGGTCTCGGGTTGGTCCAGAATAGGAAAGGCGATGAAGAGACACATTCCGGTGGAGTCGATAGCGGCCGTGGCTATCTGCAGATTGCGCGAGAGCTCCGCCTGTCCCTGAGGCTTGAGGGGATCCACAAAGCCCCCCACCTTGAGAATGTTGGTGGCAATCGCATAACCGGCGGTATGGTCGGCCCCCATGGGGCTGGTAGCGTAGGTCACGCCGATACCCTGAATCGGGCGCGGGTCATAGGCGGGCATGGCCTGTCCCTTGACTACCGGCGCGTGCTCGATACCGAAGGTCTTGGCGGTGACCGCAGCACCGGAACCGAGGATACGTCCCAGCGGAGTCCCTTTACCAACCTCGGCCAGCAGATCCAGCGCCCCCTGCTTATCCCCGAACTCGGCCAAACCGGCCTCCATGGCTACCGCGATGGTCGCCCCCATCTCGATTGTGTCGAGACCGAAGTCGTCGTCCATTCTATCGAGCCGGGCGATTGTATCCAGATCGTCGATACCGCAGTTAGCTCCGTGGGCCCAGACCGTCTCGTACTCGGGCTGTTTCGAGACGTAGTTTCCGTCCTTGTCGACGAAGATCCCGGAACATTTAATCACGCAACCCCGGTGGCAGCCGTGGGTCGGGTTACCGCCCCGCTTCTCTTCCAACTCGGCCTGGGTCTCGCCGGAGATCTTCTGGGTATTCTTGAACTTTCCGGTGGAGAAGTTATTGGTCGGGTAACCGCCCGCTTCGTTGATGATGTTAGCCAGAATATTGGTGCCGTAGGCCGGTAAGCCCTCGCCGGAGACGCTGTGGCTCTGTATGCCCTTTACAAAGCGCTTGTTGGCTTCTCGGAACGCCTCGGGATCCTTCGGCTTCCGGGATTCGCAGCCCTCGTCGTCGATAACGATGGCCTTTAAACCCTTGGCGCCCATAACGGCGCCGACGCCGCCCCGGCCGCAGTGACGGGTGGGCCGCAGCTCCATATCGGTACAGGCGATGGAGGCGGCGGCAAGCTTCATCTCCCCCGCTTGGCCGATACTCATATAGGCGACCTTATCACCGTACTCGGCGCGTAACTTATCGACGGTATCGTAGTTGCCGAGCCCTTTCAGCTTATCCGCGGGAACAAGCTTAGCCCCCTCTTTCTTGACTACTAGTGTATGGAACTTCCCCGGTTCCGGTTCACCCTCCAAAACGATGGCCGCATATCCGAGACGGGCCAGGGTTTGAGCCGCCTGCCCGCCGGCATTCGCCTCTTTGATTCCACCCGTTAAAGGACTCTTACAGCCGACCGAGATACGGCCGGAGATGGCCGCCGCCGAGCCGCTCAACAACCCCGGCGCAATTACCAGCTTGTTTTCAATCCCTAGGGGATGACAGTCTGCAGGAACCTCGGCGGCTACAAGCTTAGATGTAAGCGCTCGTCCTCCCAGGCCGGCATAGGCACCGATAGGCTCCTCGGTCAGAGTAGGTTTGGGTCCCATAGCGATGCGAAGAATTTTGTCCACTTTTCCCTCCTGATTTGGCTATTTCTCCTTTCCAAACACGGGAGGTAAAAATATTTCTACTTTTACCCATCGGCCCCACCGCCATGGCCTTTCGCTTTAGGAGAGGGGGCTCGGAGGATTAACTCTTATATAGAAATTATAGCATCCATCCCGGGAATCGCAAAACTTTTTTCGGTCGCCGACCGACTGGTAAGACCAATTCTGCGCTTTACTAGTGTATACTGTGGGAGTGAACAAGAGTCTAAGTCCCGAAGAAAAAGAACGCTACTCCCGACAGTTGATGATCAGCGATTGGGGAGAACCGGCCCAGCAGAGCCTAAAGGAATCCAGGATTGGTATCCTCGGTGCCGGAGGTCTCGGTTCGCCGGTAAGTCTCTACCTGGCTGCCGCCGGGGTCGGCTCTATATCGGTATGCGATTTTCAAGAGCTGGAGCTCTCCAACCTCAACCGCCAGATCCTCTACACCGAGGACGAGCTCGGTAAGGGGAAAGCAGAATCCGCCGCCGAAAGACTGCAACAGCTAAACACTGATATAGTGATCACCTATCGCTCGGAGAGGGTCGACGAAGGGAATGTAGCCGGTATCTTTGCCGCTTGCGATCTGGTGATCGACTGTCTCGATAACTTTGAAGCCCGGCTGGTACTCAATCGCTTCTGCTGGCGAGAAAGAATCCCCCTCCTCCATGCCGGCATTAGCGAATACTACGGACAGCTCTTTCTGATGGTGCCGACAGAAACCGCATGTCTCGCCTGCCTGCTTCCCGAGCCGGAGCAGAACCGTCCGCCGGAGCCGGTATGCGGCGCCACCGCCGGGGTGATCGGCAGCATGCAGGCCATGATCGCCATCAAGTACCTGGCGGGCGTAGGAAGCACCCAAGCGGGAGTCCTCTCCCTGGTGGACCTGAATACCCTGCAGCTGGACAACATGCCGATACGTCCCCGGGAAGGGTGTCCGGTCTGCGGAGGTCGGCTCCTTTGAGACGTCGCTAAGGGATTATTAGCCGCCGATTCCCATACTGAAGGAGACCTGAGGCAAGCCGGTCTCGAGGTTCCAGCCGACGGAGAAGCCCAATGCCGGGAGGGCGATCTTGTTCAGAAAGAGTTCGAAGCCGAAACCGGGGCCGTAGTAGAGAGTTGGGTCGATGAGGTCCGACGCAAAAAGCCCCGCCTCGAAGAAGCCCTTCCCGGAGAGGGTCGCCGCGGCAAAGCGTTTCAGCGGCAGATTATAGGCGACAGAACTGTTGAGGTACTCCTCGGCGGCCACCTTACCCATAGGTAAAGTGGCGCTCCCGCTTCGGCCTCCGAGCCGAAACTGGGATCCCGCCGGCATATCACCCCAGCCTGCCTGCAGATCGAGGCGCAGGAGGTGACTGCTCCAGGGATAAAAGCCGTAACCGATTTCCCCCTCGGCTTTAGAGAAATCCCGGGTGCCATCGATCCCCAGGGCTCGGTCGTACGCGGCCTGGATCTCTACCCCCCGGGTATAAGGGATGTCGTAGATGAGGTTCTTCCACTCCCCCCCCGCGGATAACGTAAAGGCTTTGGTATCATCCGCCGGAGCGAGGGCGGAGTCGCGGTTTACTACCGAGAGTGTTTCATACCCGGCCTCGAGGGAGAGGCTCAACGAGTCGCCGAAGGGACGCATAATACCGAGGCTGAAACGGCTCCCTTCGTTCTCGTACTCCCGAACCGTCTTCTCCTTCACGTCCAGATCGCCGGCCGTGCCCCGACCGGCGCCGATTCCGATCCGTAGACCTATCTCGGAGCCGAGAAAACGGGGATCGGTATAGAAGCCGGTAAAGGAGCTGCGGTCGCTTCCGGTAAAAAGCCCCAGCCCTAAAACCTTCTGCATCCCCAGAAAATTGCTCTCCACCCCGACAATGCCGGCCATCCAAGAATCGGTGCCGGAGTAGCTCATAATCGGTATCGGAAAGAGGGTCCACTTATCCTCCACATAGACCTCGATAAAGGCTGCCCCGGCTTCGATGCGGGTCACTACCTCGATTTCAGGATTGAATATTCCGGCTTCACGCAGCTCCTGAATGATTTGCTCTTCCGTCTCGTCGGAGAAGAGTTCGCCCTCGGCCACCGGGCTAATAATGGCCCGTACGGTTGTCTCGCGAGTGCGTTTCAAGCCCGTAAAGGTGATCTCCTCGATAACGACTGAGGAATCGGCAGCAAGAGTAGGGAGTGAGACCAGAAACAGCCAAATAAGAGCAAGCAGGCGTCGATTCATGGAGCCTACTCTACCAGAGGAGGATGTGCCGATCAACGCGCACAGAGGCTATTGCGGATACGCCCAGGCCCGCCAGGAATTTCTTCGAATAATTTGCATATGGGTGATAACTCCATTAGTCTTAGTAGATGGACAATCTTGCATCCGTAAAGGTTGCAGGCCGTGAGAATCCGGCGACCATACCTATCAGCTCCTCCAAGAAACCGACGATCACCGAGGAGATACTCACCCATTGGCAGGAAATCGTAGACCTGGCGGCCCAAATTCTCGATATTCCCGCGGGATTGATCATGCGTCTGCATCAAGACGAGATCGAGGTATTCGTCAAGAGCAGCAACCAGGCAAATCCATACGAACTGAATGAACGGGCGCGACTACAGAGCGGAATCTACTGCGAAACCGTGGTGGGAAAGCGTCAAGCCCTGATAGTACCCAACGCCCTCAAGGATCCCGACTGGGATCACAATCCGGATATCGACCTCAACATGCTCAGCTATCTGGGGATTCCGATCAGCTGGCCCGACGGCGAGATCTTCGGCACTCTGTGTGTTCTCGATTCAAAGGAGAATACCTTTACCCCGGATCAGCGAAAGCTGATCGAGAAATTCGGTCGCTTGGTGGAACGGGATTTAGCGCTTTTATCGAGATCAGAGACAGCGCTTCAGCAGTTAGCCGAGAGCGAACTCAAGTTGAGGGAAACCCGACACCGAATTCGAAACCATTTCAACCTGTTGGTGAATTTCATCGATTTCTATTCTACCGCGGAGAACCAGAGTCTGAGTCTCGATGAGCTCAGCGCCAAAATCCGGAACAGGGTCTACACTCTGCTGGAGGTTCATGAGATGCTGAGCCATACCGGCGGAGAGGCGGGACTATCGGGCGGGAGTTACATAGATCGGATTGTCGAGGCTATCACCCGGGAGAGCACCGCTCCTATAGCCTATCGCCGGAGCGGAGCGGAGTTCGTGATGAACGAGGATGAACTGATCCCGTTAGGGATGCTTCTGAATGAGCTGGTCTCCAATTCAATCAAATACGGCTTCACCGATCAGGCATCCCCGATGATTTCAATCGACATAAGCCGTAAAGAGCAGGAGCTTACCCTGATCTATCGGGACAACGGCGGCTCGACCTACGACGGAACACCCCAGGGTACCGGCTTGGGGTCCATGATCATCGAGGCCCTCATCTCGCAAATGCAGGGAGAATCAACGGAGAGGATCGAAAACGGCTACTACTTCAGCATCCGGCTAGCGCTAAGAGAGGAGTAGAGAAAAAAAATACGCGATCCCGGAGGCAGCCAGGATCGCGTATCGGCGGACATCTTTATTTCAATCCACTTTTAATCAAGGTCAGATTACAATGCCTGGGGAGAATTGAGTATTGGCCGATCGGCTAATAAACGGATGTGAAGTAGTTTACGGCTCCCACTGGTTATAACGGCAGAGATCGATTACTCCCCAGCGGTTTTCGACGCCCAGCTTATCGAAGATCGATGCGAGGTGCGCCTTTACGGTGGACGGAGATATTCCCAACCGCTCCGACAGCTCGGCGTTACTTCCGCCGTATTCCACCAAGGCCTGAATAATGCGCTTCTCCGCCGGGGTAATTCCCCGGGAATCGAGATCCAGGGCTTGCTGGTTTTCCTGCATGCTCTGCATTTCACTCTTCAGGCGTTTAATATAGGCGGTCTGCCGGGAGGAGAAGGCGGCGTAACGTTTAATCTCATCGGAATAGATGATCCCTAACAGGGCTCCGAAGAGGAGCAGGTAGAGAACGGCGTCGATTCCCTTGGCAAGAACATTCTCCGGTTGCGTTATTTCTGCGGCGGCGATTACGATGGCGAAGATATAGATCAGTACTACAGCTACCTTAATCCGGAAGTAGCGAATGAAGAGACCATGCTTCAAGCCGATAATAATTCCTATGGCAAACATACCCAGCCCATAGACGGAGTCATAGGTATCGAAGACCGCAATCGTAGCCACTAAAAAAGGGACTAAGGTCTGAATCCAGCGACTGATACGAAAGCGGATAAATCCCGTGGCCGCAAGAAGAAGGCTAAAGAATAAGACCGAATTAACCTTAATGTTGAGCAGTGCCGCGATAAAACCGTCGTGAATGGAGAAGGTAATGAGATTGGCGATAGTAACCGCCAAACCGATAGAGGCGAATAGCAGACCTATTCGCCTCTGGATACGCATCATGCCGACCAGTAGCTCCGGATAGCCTCTTCCACATCCATAATCGCGTCCATCTCTGAATGAGAATGAGCCTGAATGCACGCACGCAGCCTATCAATCAGCTCGCCGGCCTGCCACACCCCGGCGGCTACCGGATTATATTTGGTTCGTTCCATATCCTTCTCCACATCCCGAAGATACCCGGCAACCATCTGCAGCTTCAAGAGGTCCATGCCCCGGCTGATTACAGAGGGATCCCCACCGGAGAACTGCATAATCGGGTGCAATCGCGTCTCAATCTCACCGTCGTCCTCCGGGGTATGCAGAAAGAACTGCTTGGTACCTTCATGTAAGGCCAGGTAATAGATGGCCACATGAGTCACGGCTGTCTGCCAGGGGTGATCACAGTCCGCTAAGAACGGCAGAGCACCAATCAGCTTGGCGGTTCTGTTCTCCGCGATCCTGCGCCGCATACTGGATTCCATATTGAACGTGACCGCAAGATGATCCACAAGTTTGCGCCACAGCTCAACCGTAAAACGAGCTCCGTTGCGTTCGGACCGACCTAGAACAGACGCTTGCTGATAAATAGCTGCAATCATTGATACCTCCTTGATAACACCTGCAGTATCACCCAAAAGAAAGAGGTATAGCCATTGGCCGGTCGGCCAATAAACGGATGTGTAGCGCTTATCATTCATGCTATACTCTATCCATCTTACTAATTGAGGCAGAAATTAGTGCGGAATAGCTATACCAACGAAAAAGAGTATAGGCAGAATCTCGTTCTCACATTCTTAATCCCCGTTTTCACCCCGATTTTTCTTTTCGTAACCCTACAGGACCTCTGGCATGGGAATACCTTCGAATATATCTCGAACGCAATTATGACAGTTCTGCTTGTGTGCCTGCTTGCAGTCCGGATTCAGAAGTTCTCCTCCGCAAAGCGATATAGACTCAACCGCCGGCTGCTCTTTCTCTGCGTGCTTAACCTGGGAATCTACACCCTGGTGAGCCTTTTAATCCAACATGATCTGAGCAAGCTACCCTGGACCTACCTGTTTCTCCTACTGGCCATTTATACCCTCGACCTGCCTCTCGCCCTCTCGGTGTGCGTCCTATTCTTAAGCATCTTCACCTGGTTCGCCTTCACTGCCGAACTACCGGGGCACAATCTTGAGTTTGTGACAGGCTTCCGAATACGTTTCACCCTCAGCCTCTGGGTATTGACCACGGTATCCGCCATAACCATGCATGTATGGCAGCAAAGTGCGAAAAACTCGATTGATCAGCAGCGGACCATCGAGAAGTCCCTAGGGGAGAAGGAGGTACTCCTCAAGGAGATTCACCACCGGGTTAAGAATAATATGCAGATTATGTCGAGCCTGGTGAACATCGAGAGCGCGAAAATAGAGGATGAGAATCTTATCCCGCACTTAGAGAATATCAAGGACAGGATTCGTACCATCGCGCTGGTACATGAACATCTCTACCATTCCGAGAGTTTCTCTTCTATCGATCTCAAGGAGCATATCGATGAGCTGGCCCGGCTCTTGGTCGGCAACTTCCGCAATCGCAGTTGTCGGGTCAATGTTCGAAATAATCTTCCCGCCCTTCGAGTTGAATTGGGTACCGCGATCAACCTGGGATTGATTTATAATGAGATATTCACCAACAGTCTAAAATACGCCTTCCGCGGACGAAACCACGGGACAATATATCTTGATTTTAACCAGAATGGGGATGAGTTCGTACTGGCGGTTTCCGACAACGGTATCGGAGTCGATCCCGGGATTCAACTGGAGACGGCTAGCTCGACGGGGATGACGATAATCCGCTCCTTGGTGGAACAATTGGGAGGAAGCGCATCCCTGCGGAGCGATACCGGGACCCACTATGAGCTTCGCTTCCCGGCGACATTCTTCACTTTGAGTCCGTAACGATCATCAGCCGCAGCTCCGCTATCTCCTCGAGGGCGGAATCGAAACCGCCGAGATTCGGATAGACCGCCGGCTCCTGAAAAATCGTACCGCCGTGACCGATCAGCTCAAAGGGGATGGTGCCGGATGCACCCATTTGCTCCAGCTCCGCCGCATAGATCAGCGACGGTTGCCCCGCCCAGCCGTTCTGCGACTCCCCGTAGGCCTCATTCTCATCACCGGATTTGTTGATCTCCAGCAGGATCCTCGTCGCTTTCTCTTCGGTATCAAGGTAGGTGTGCAGAACCGTTCCCGCCGCCGGAGTAGCCGAAGTTAGAGTATCCGGATAGGGATTATACTTAGAAGGCAGGCGCTCGCCCCTTTGTTCGGCCCGGGAGGACCAGACCGGGAAACTCTCCTGATAGAAGAGAACGCCCTTCTCCGCCTTGCCGGCATGACGCATCTTTCCGTAATCCGCCCCGGTAATATAGAGCGTCTCCAGTAGTCTTCCATCGGAATCTTCGGTCCAGACCACAAACTGGGGTAATACATTGAAGATCAAGGGCCCAGCCCGCATGGTACTCAGATACTCATCGCCGGGCACGATCTCGATGGAGACCGCTGATCCTCGTCCGCTCTCGCGTAGAAGGATCTCAGAAGCAGAAGGATCGACCTTGTTCATCACACAGCCGGCAAGAATCAGCAGTGTAGATGCAAGCAACGAAGCGTTGACAATAGTCTTAGCGAACATAGAATCCCCCCATGCGTACTCTACCCATATAGTTCCCGGGAAGAGAGAATCTGTTACTCGGATTGGCCCCTATTTGCGCAATTATCGGTTTCTTAGTATCTTTCACTCTCATAGAGACGAATGCAAAACGAGAGAGGTAATGATGAGCAGTAATCCGACCATTGTGTATACCAAAACCGACGAAGCTCCTGCCCTGGCGACCCGATCCTTTCTACCGCTGATCGAGAAGTTCGTGCAGTCCGCCGGGATCGAGGTGGAGCTGAAGGATATATCCCTAGCCGGCCGGATTATCGCCGCATTCCCGGAATACCTAAATGAGGATCAGCGCCGGCCCGATGCCCTGGCGGAACTTGGGAAACTGGTCACCCAGCCGGAAGCGAATGTAATCAAGCTCCCCAATATCAGCGCCTCTATTCCTCAGATTCACCGTGCGGTTAAAGAACTCATCGAGCAAGGATATAATCTCCCCGATTATCCGGAAGAGCCGCAGAGCGCCAAGGAGCGAGAGATACAGGCCCGTTACGACCAGGTCAAAGGCAGCGCGGTCAACCCGGTGTTGAGAATGGGAAACTCCGACCGCCGGGCGCCGAAGGCGGTAAAAAACTATGCCAAGCGCCATCCTCATTCGATGGGCGCTTGGAGTTCAGATTCCAAGAGCCACGTAGCCCATATGACGCAGGGCGACTTTTACGGCAGCGAGAAGTCGCTTACTATTCCCGCCCCGACCGACGCCCGCATAGAGGTCACTTACTCCTCCGGTGAAACCGAGGTTCTTAAGGATGGTCTAAGCCTGCAGCGGGGTGAGGTAGTGGATGCGGCGGTGATGAGCGCCGCCGAACTCGACCGCTTCCTCAAAAAGGAGTTAGCCGACGCCAAGAAAGAGGGGGTGCTCTTCTCGGTCCATCTGAAAGCAACCATGATGAAGGTCTCCGATCCGATAATCTTCGGTCACGCGGTAAAATGCTACTTCAGCGAGCTTTTTGCAGAACATGGAGAGACGCTGGCTCAACTCGGCGTGAGCGCCGATACAGGGATGAGCGCTCTACTGGCTAAACTGGAGACCCTGCCCGGGGAAGAGCGGCAGAAGATCGAAGCTGCGATCGAGAAGAGTTTAGCCGAGAACGCACCCTTAGCGATGGTGGACTCCGACCGGGGCATCACTAATCTACATGTTCCTTCGGATGTGATCATCGACGCCTCCATGCCGGCGGCGATCCGGGCGGGCGGAAAGATGTGGGGGCCCGACGGTGCGCTCCACGATATGAAGGCGGTCATCCCCGACCGCTGCTACGCGGGGGTATATCAGGAGACGATCGCCTTCTGCAAGGAAAACGGCGCCTTCGATCCCGCCAGTATGGGAAGCACCTCGAACGTGGGCTTGATGGCCGAGAAGGCCGAGGAGTACGGATCCCACGACAAGACCTTTATGATGAAGGCCCCCGGCACTGTTCGCATCGTCGATGGTCAAGGAACAGTACTACTTGAACAGCCGGTAGAGGCAGGCGATATCTTCCGGGCCTGTCGGGTCAAGGATGCGCCCATCCGCGATTGGGTGAAACTCGGCGTCGAACGCGCCCGGGCGACCGGCGCTCCGGCGGTATTCTGGCTCGACTCGGAACGGGCTCATGATGCACAACTGATCAACAAGGTGCGGCATTACCTGCAGGACCTGGAGACCGACGGACTCGATATACGGATCCTGCCGCCCCGGGAGGCGTTGCGTTTCTCCCTGACGGAGATGAAGGCCGGACGGGATACCATTTCCGTAACCGGCAATGTGCTCCGGGACTATCTGACCGATCTATTCCCGATTCTGGAGCTTGGTACCAGCGCGAAGATGCTCTCCATTGTGCCGCTCATGGCCGGCGGCGGTCTCTTCGAGACGGGAGCCGGCGGTTCTGCGCCCAAGCATGTACAGCAATTCGTGGCCGAAGGGCACCTCCGCTGGGACTCCCTGGGAGAGTTTTTAGCCCTGGCGGTTTCATTGGAGCACTTGGCCCAACGCTACGACAATCGGCGGGCGGCTCTGCTGGCGGAGACCCTGGATCGAGCGACCGCGGTTTTCCTGGAAAACAATAAATCCCCCTCTCGCAAGGTGAACGAACTCGATAACCGGGGCAGTCATTTCTACTTGGCCCTCTACTGGGCACAGAAGCTTGCCCGGCAGAAGGAAGACGGCCAACTGGCGCGGAGCTTCGCTGCCCTGGCGCAAGAGCTGGAGGCGGAAGAAACCACGATTATCGCGGAACTCACTGCGGCCCAAGGGGCGCCGGTCGATATCGGGGGCTACTTTCAGCCGGACGATACGAAGGCGAATGCGGCCATGCGGCCGAGCGAAACGCTAAACCGCATTATTGGGAATTTCGACCCACCCGCCTGAGGCGCTCGAACGCAACACGGCATCGATAAACTCGACCCCCTTAAGACCGTCGTCTGCAGTGGGAAAATCTAACGCAAGCGGATCGGCTGCCGCCCCGGTGATCGCAGCGGCGATCGCCTCGGCGGCATCGGCGTAGATGTTGGCGAAGCCCTCGATGAAGCCTTCGGGATGCCCGGCCACAATCCGCAGCGCCCGGGCCGCTTCCGCGACCGTACCGGGACCGTTTGGAGTACGAATCTCCGCCGGTCGGCCGAAGGGGCGGTAGATCAGGCGCTGGGGAATCTCCTGCTCCCATTCGAGGCTGCCTTCGCTGCCGCTGATTCTGAAGCGCAGGGCGTTCTCTACTCCGGCTGCAGCCTGGGTTACCCAGAAACTGCCGCGGGCGCCTCCGTTTAAACGCAGGAGTGCCCCGGTAAAATCGTGAAAATTCCTTCCGGGAACGACGCTTCCCGCGTCGGCGCAGACCGATTCGATCTCCTTCCCGGTTACAAAGCGCACTAGGTTGTGGGCATGGGTGCCGATATCCCCCATCACCAGCGAGGGGCCTCCACGCTCCGGATCATAGCGCCAGGGAACGGAGCCGCCCGGGGCAGGATCGTTTCCGGGAGCCCGTCCTCCCTGTACATATTCGACCTGCACCAGAAGCAGTTCGCCGATCGCTCCGTCCCGGACCATGGCGCGAGCCTGTCGCACCAGAGGATACCCAGTGTAGTTATGGGTCAGACAGAATACCAGAGACTTCTGTCGCACCAATTCCGTCAGCTCCCGGGCCTCTGCAAGGGTATTAGTCATCGGTTTGTCGCAGATTACATGCAGCCCGGCATGGAGTGCGGCGGAAGCCAAGCGGTGGTGACTGTCGTTAGGCGTCATTATAGCCACCGCATCGGCGCCCTCCGTATGGTCGGCCTCGGCGCGGATCATCGCCTCCGGATCCTCTGCAATCCGAGCCGCATCGATCCCCATCGCCAGGGCGGCGGAGCGCGCTTTATCAGGATTGGAAGAGAGGGCGGCGTTGACAATCTGATAGCGGTTATCGAGCCGCGCGGCAGTCTGGTGCACCCGGCCGATGAAGGAGCCCGGGCCGCCGCCGATCAAAGCCAGCCGGATAGGACGCTTAAGAGTTTGGAGAGCGTTTGGGTGTAACATGCTATCTATGCTATAGGAAACGCGGCCGCTTGACCATTCACACCGCGACCGGTCACGATAAGCTATGAGTTCTACCGCAGAGATAGCCGATTTACTAGCCCGTTCTAATCGAATCCTGGTCGTAACCGGAGCCGGGATCAGTACCTCTTCAGGAATCCCCGATTTTCGCAGCCCCGACGGGCTCTACGCTACCGCCGAGGAGAAGTATCACCTCCCCTATCCCGAGGCTATCTTCGATCTCAACTATTTCAATCACAATCCAGCCCCTTTTTTCCTCCTCTCCCGGGAGCTTCTCGAAGCCGATGTGGCGCCGACCCTGTGCCACCGACTTTTGGCCGATCTCGAAGCGGAGGGCAAGATCGAGTTAATCGTCACCCAGAATATCGACATGTTGCATACGAAAGCCGGCTCAAATCGGGTAATCGAATGCCACGGCTCCTACCTGCACGGTCATTGCCGGAACTGTAATCAGAGGTACCCCCTGGCTGATTATGAGGAGACGATTCGAAGCGGAGGGATTCCCCGCTGCTCATGCGAAGGCGTAATCAAACCGGATGTGGTCTTCTTCGGCGAATCATTGCCGCAGGAGTTCATGGAGATCTACTACCGGCCGCCCGAAGCGGACCTTCTTCTGGTAATGGGAACCTCCCTCACGGTGCAGCCGGTTGCCGGATTCGCCCTCTCCTTGGCCCCCCAACTGCCCTCGATCCTGGTTAACCGCGACCCGGGATCCTACGATCGCGATTTCGATCTGGTCTATCACGGCGAACTCGATGCCTTCGCGGAGAACATCCTGGACAGGATCGAAGCGGGAGAAACCGGCGCTGATTAGACTTTCCCCCGTCTCTTCACTATACTTCTTGGTGTGTCGAGACATAACGCCCATCCATACTCGATCCGCTTCCAGTTCCTGAAGGTCATTATCCTCTCGGCACTCCCCTTCTTTATCGTTTCCAGCGCCACGGCCTTGGTATTCTATAGCATTTCAACCCGGCATATAGAGGAGGATATAAGAGAGTCGACGGACACCCTCTATAAAACCATCGAGATCCAGCTCGACAACAGCGTAAGGGTCTACCTCCGTTCCAAAGTGGAGGCCGGACGGAACCTGGTTCAGGAATTCCTGCAGGAAGACGGGGCGAACCCAGACGAGATAATGGAGACTCTCCTCTCGTTGAAAGTAGGTATTAACGGCTATTGCTATGCAATCGATTCGGATGGTCGAGTAATCTTCCACCCCGATGCCCAAATAGTCGACACCCTACAGACGGGAAAGGCCCCGGTAGACCAGCAGATCCAGGTACGACAGGGATATCTGGAGTATATGTGGCAGAACACGGACGAGCTGGAACCCCGCCGGAAAGCCCTCTACATGACCTATATCCCCGAGCTGGATTGGATTCTGACGGCGACCTCCTATCGTCGTGAGTTTGTCGAGATGATTGACCGGGAGGCCCTGCGCGATCTGGTCAAAAGCGGGCAGATCGCCACCGGAAGCTACTCCTATGTGGTGAACCGCGAGGGGGAACAGATCGCACACCCATACTTAAGCGGCAACGATGCCCGGGGCCTCGTGAGTGTCGCTGATTACCAGGATATTATTACCAAGATGTTTACAACCCGGGACGGATATACGACCTATCTATGGCGAGATACCCCCGCAGATGCTCGCCGGGAGAAGATAGTCTATCTTCGTTATCTTCCCGACTTCGACTGGGTTGTGGGAACGGCTGTTTACCGATCCAACATCGCCCGGCCGGCCCTGCTCCTGGTACTGATAAACATGCTCTTTGCCTTTGCTATTGCGGCGCTGCTTTCCGTGAGTATTTACCGGATCAACCGGGATATCGAGCGGCAGCTCCAGCAACTGACCATCGGCATGGACCGGGCTCGGGAGGGGGATCTCTCTATTCGTCTCGAAGCCGGGAAGACATTGGAGCTGATCCGCATCTCGGAGAGTTTCAACTACTTCATCGAGTCCCTGCAGCGGCGAACCGCGGAGCTGCATAGTCTGAACGATACCCTGGAAAACCGGGTACTGGAACGAACAGCCGAACTCAGCCGCACATCAGAGCAGCTGATAGAGGCGGAAAAGATGGCCCTGACTTCCCGGTTGGTGGCGGGTGTAGCCCATGAGATCAACACCCCCACCGGGGTCGCCATGACGGCCGCCACCTATCATGAACGATTGCTGACGGATCTAAGCCGGCTTTACGAGGCCGAGGAGCTCTCCAAATCGGACCTGGAACGCTACATGAGTAAATCCCGGGAGTCGGTCGAGACGGTCATCCGGAATCTCAAACGGGCGGGAGAACTTATTTCGAGCTTCAAGAGCGTCTCTTCCGATCAGATCACCTTGGCGAAACGGGAGATAGAATTAAAGGAGGTGGTGGACGACACCCTCCTCTCCCTCCACCCGGAGCTGAAGAAGAAGGATATCCGGGTGACAGTGCAGATCCCGAGGATCAAGATCGATTCATACCCGGGTATCTTCGTTCACCTGCTGGTCAATCTGGTAACCAATACCCTGCACCACGGTTTCGTCGATCGCGACGAAGGAACTATAGATATCAGCGCCGAGGAGTCGCAGGGAGAGATCTTCTTCTACTATCAGGATAACGGGCTCGGCATGAGCCGGGAGACGATGGAGCACATCTTCGACCCCTTCTATACTACCCGTCGCGCCGACGGCAATATCGGTTTGGGGCTCAACATCGTCAAGAATATGATCAGCGACAAGCTGGGCGGGAGTATCAACGTCGAGAGCCGGGAGGGGGAGTATACCCGCTTCACCGTGCGTTTCCGCGCTCAGGTTCCAGCCCGCCTTACTTGATAAAGCGGATCGTAATCGGGTAGCGGTAGTATTCTCCCGAAGAGGCGCGGATCGCTCCCATGATCGTCCAGATCACCGACAGAATCGCCAAGACCGCCATAATCACGAAGCCGACGATTACCAGCGCCAGGACGCCGCTAATGGTAAACCAGATCAGCATTGATATCTGGAAATTGAGCACCTCTTTCCCGTGGGCATCAAGATAAGCAGACTCCTCCCGTTTCATCAGCCAGATGACCAAGGGACCGATTATATTACCAAAGGGGAGCACCATCCCGGCGAAGCCGAGCAGATGGGTTACCATCGCCAGATCGCGAACCGACTTATCCTCATTCATTGTTTCGTCAGACATATCCTATCCCTCCCTTTTGACTAATGCCGCGAAGCGCTGTTTGATCTCGTCGCTGTACTCAGGGATCGCACCGCGCTGGGAGGCGACGAAGGAACCGAGAGCGCCGCCGAGTTCGGCCGCCTCGAAGGGATTCTTGCCGTGGGTCAAGGCGAACATGAAGCCCGCCGAGAAGCTGTCCCCGGCGCCGACCGCATCGGAGACCTCCACCGGGACCACCGGAATCCGGCGGAACTCATTCTCGTACAGAACCAGAGAGCCCTCTTTACCGCGGGTGATAATCAAGGTCTCGATATCGAAAAGCTTGGAGATCCGGGCGGCATGTTCTTCGTCGTTACCGGTACCGTTGATGCGAAACATCTCGCCGATCAGGTCCGACTCTTCATGATTCAATTTTACGATAGTCGCATTCTTGAGGGCGAGCTCGATAATTCCCTGGCTGTAATAGTGCTGACGTAGATTGATATCGTAGAAGCGGTGTCGCGCATTGACCGCCGAAAAGAGTTCGCCCACCAGGGCGCGGTTCATCTCGCTCCGCTGGGCCAGGGTGCCTACATAAAAGATATCCCAGGATACGCTACGGATCGCATCCAGCTGATCCCCGCTCAGGCGAATCTTGTCCCAAGCGACCCCTTCGTGAATGGTATACTCCGGCTGACCGGCCTCGAGTTCAACGCTGACCGTTCCGGTGGGAGCGTCGGATACGCGGCTGAGATACTCGGGCCGGATTCCGTGTCGTCCTACATACTCAATCGCTCGTCGACCGAGATCATCCTCCCCCACCGCACTGATGAAATAGGATTCCGCCCCGAGCTTGGCCAGATGAGCCGCAAAATTATAGGGGGCGCCGCCGATGTGCTCGGTTCCCTCAATTATGTCCCACAAGATTTCACCAAAGGTTAAGCTTTTCATATGCTCCAATAGTAACATGCCGGGAGATATCAGAAAAGATCTGGCGGCTATTCACACAAGCTGGTATTAGCTGGTAGCCTAAGTTCAAGAACAGACTACGACATCGGTAAGGGAACTCGATGAGCATATCTATGACTCAGCACCCGCAGCATATAAAGCGAAACTTCGCCCTTAATACTTTGGACGGCATCTCTTTCTTCGCCGGTATGATCTTCTTAAGCCCCGAGTCCGTGCTCCCGGTCTACATCGAGAAGCTGGGAGCCACCCCGCTACTCATCACCCTGATTCCGTTACTCCGCAACTTGGGCGTATTCTTCCCGGCTATCTTCGTCGCCCGCTATATACAGACCCTGCGCTATAAGAAGAACTATATTCTCATCCTGGGTATTCTGCAGCGGATTCCCTGGCTGATCGCCGCCCTGATCGGGATGCGCTGCGGGAGGAGTAATCCGGATCTGGTTATCTGGTCGGTACTGGCGGCGCTCTTTATTGCCCACGCCGCCGCCGGCGTCAACATTCCCGCCTTCTTCGACCTGACGGTGAAGACCGTTCCCTTAACCATGCGGGGCAGGCTCTTCGCTCTGCGTAATGTGGGAAGCTATCTGGTGGGACTCGCCTGCGGGGGGCTGATCTCCTGGATATTGGGAGCAGTTCCCTTCCCGACAAATTTCCCCGTCCTAATGCTGATCGGTTTCGGGATACTGATGCTCTATCTTCCGGCGATCGCTCTCCACAGGGAACCGCCGACAAAGCGATTAATCTTCTCCACCGAGAGTTTCGGTACCTATCTCCGGTCCCTGAAGGCGATTCCGGCCGCCAATCCGCCCTTCCGGCGCTACATCGTCGGACGGATATTCTTCGTCCTGGCCTTTACCAGCTACTCCTACTTTGCCGTACGCCTTATCGGTCGCTACGGTCTGCATGAGAGCGAGGTCGGGGTATTCACCATCATCATCGCCCTGGTCTATATCGTCGCCAATCCGGTCCTGGGGATTATCTCCGACCGCTACGGCCATCTGGTGAACCATATCATCGGCGCGGCCGCATTGATAATCGGCAACATGGCCATCCTCTTGGCGCCGAGCTATCCGGTAGCGCTGATCAGCATCGCTATGGGCGCCTTGACCCTCTGCGTCAACAGCGTCTCTCTCTTCGCCATGACCGTCGAGTTCGGCCAGGAGCATGAGATACCGGTCTATATCGGGATCGTCGGTCTGGCCGTCGGCGCCGCATCGCTCCTGATAATCCCTTTGGGATTCCTGGCCAACGTTTTCGGATTGGATTTTATCTTCTGGGGCTGTCTCGCCGCCTCCATCCTCTCGCTGATTCTCTTCCTGAGGGTAGAGGAGCCCCGCAATCGTCGACCGCCAGCGGTGGTCGACGCCCGCTAGAACGGGCCTTGACAGCAATCGGCTCTCCTTGCTCTAGTGGATGCTCTATGGATAATACCCCCACTCCCGCTCAACTGAGGAGGATGCTTAACGATACTATGGGTGCCGACCGGCACCGCCTGCGGCGCGCCCTCGACCGCTCCGGCGAGAGTCCGGACAGGCTGGCCGAGACTGCCCTGAAAATCGCCGACTCGATCGAGCGCCGGCGCCTCAGGGCGGAAAACCGACCGGTTCCCCAATATCCCGAGGAACTTCCCATTACCGCCCGCAAGGATGAGATCGTCAATGCAATCAAGGATAACCAGGTTATCGTCCTCGCCGGTGAGACCGGCTCGGGTAAATCCACCCAGATACCGAAGATGTGTATCGAGGCGGGCCGCGGAGTGGACGGACAGATCGGCTGCACCCAACCGCGACGCTTGGCCGCCACCAGTCTTGCCTCCCGGGTCGCTGAAGAGCTCGGCGACGGCGATCGAAAATGGGTCTCCTCGAAGATCCGCTTTCAGGAGTCCGGCTCGGACGAGGCCTATATTAAGTTCATGACCGACGGAATCCTCTTAGCCGAGACCCAGTCGGACCGCTTTCTCAACCGCTACGACACCCTGATTATCGACGAGGCCCACGAGCGGAGCCTCAACATCGACCTGATTCTCGGCATCCTGATCGGCCTGTTAAAAAGGCGTCGGGACTTGAAGCTGATAATCACCTCGGCCACGATCGATACGGAGAAGTTCTCCAAGGCCTTCGGCAATGCGCCGATCTTCGAGGTTTCCGGCCGGACCTATCCGGTGGAGGTGCTCTATCGACCGCCGGAGAGCAGCGCCGCGGCCGAACTCTCCTACACCGAGCAGGCGGTGTCCGCGGTGGAGGAGATCTGCCGTACGAGTCGCGAGGGAGACGTGCTGGTCTTCATGCCCACCGAGGCCGATATCCGGGAGACTTGCGAGGGAATCGAGAAACTGGGGCTCTCGTCGACTACGGTGCTGCCGCTCTTCGCCCGGTTGACCTCGGCTGCACAGGGGAAGATCTTCGCCTCCCAGCCGGGGCGCAAGATCGTGGTCGCTACCAACGTGGCCGAGACCTCGATTACCATTCCCGGCATCGTCTATGTGGTCGACACGGGATTAGCCCGTATTTCCAACTACTCCCCCGCCTCGCGCACCACCTCGCTCCCGATCTCGCCCGTGGCCCGCTCCTCGGCGGACCAGCGCAAAGGCCGGGCCGGCCGGGTGCGTCCCGGGGTCTGTATGCGCCTCTATTCCGAGGAGGACTATCTCGCCCGGGACGAGTACACCAAGCCGGAGATCCTCCGGGACAACCTGGCCGAGGTCATCCTCAGGATGGTATCCCTCCGGTTGGGAGAGGTAGACCGCTTCCCCTTTATCGACAAACCCTCGACCCGCCACTTAGCCGACGGGATCGGCATGCTGAGAGAGCTGGGAGCCGTGGAGAAGGGCAAGCGGGGAGCCCTCAACCTGACCAACCGCGGACGGCTGATGGCCCGGCTCCCCCTGGATCCCCGCTTCTCCCGCATGCTGATCGAGGCCGAGGAGCAGGGGATCCTGCGGGATGCGGCGGTGCTTGTCTCGGTGCTGACCATTCAGGATCCCCGGGACCGTCCCCAGGGAGAGGAGGGCAAGGCCGATACGGCCCATGAGAAGTTTCGGGACAACGATTCGGATTTCATCAGCCTCATCAATATCTGGGAGGAGTATCACCGCGTCTGGCGCCAGACCCGCAGCCAGGGCACGATGCGAAAGTACTGCAAACAGAACTATTTAAGCTACCGCCGCATGAAGGAGTGGCGGGATATCCATCTGCAGGTCACCGCCCTCTTGAAGGAACAGGGCTACCAGATCAAGAATCCCACGGTAAGCAGAAAGGTGGAGAAGAAGGGGGAGCCTTCGCCCTATTACACGGCGCTCCATATCTCGATTCTCTCCGGTCTGTTGTCGAATATCGCCGAGAAAAAGGAGAAGAATTTCTACACCGCCGCCAAGAACCGGGAGGCGATGATCTTTCCCGGTTCCGGACTTTTCGGGCAGGGGCCGAAGTGGATGGTGGCGGCGGAGATGGTCCGCACCAGCCGTCTCTTCGCCCGGGGCTGCGCGATGATCGAACCGGAGTGGCTCGAACGAATCGCCAGCGGCCTCTGCAGCTACAGTCACCACGGCGCCGCCTGGTCTAAGGATCGGATGGAGGTCTCCGCCGTCGAACAGGTCAGGCTCTATGGTCTGCTGATCAATCCCGGCCGCCGGGTCGCCTACGGTCCGATCAATCCAGGGGAGGCCTCGAATATCTTTATCCGCGAGGGCCTGATGACCGGCGCCTACGACAAGCGACGGGTCCACCGCCGACTGCCGGTTCTCAAGCGCAACGGGGATACCGTGCGGGGGATTCTGAAGCTGGAGGAGCAGCTCCGCCGACGGGATATCTTCTGCGGGGAGGAGGAGATCTTCCGCTTCTACCGGGAACGGCTGCCGGAGACCGTCTACGATTTCAAGAGCCTCGAGGAGCACCTAAAGCTGCAGCCCGAAGGAGATAAGGCCATCGAACTCAAGCGTTCGGACCTGATGCTCTATAATCCGGACGGGGATATCCTCTCCCGCTTCCCCTCGCATGCGGATATCGACGGACATGAGATCAAGCTCGAGTATGTCTTCGATCCCCAGCGCCCGGACGACGGGGTTACCGCGCTCATCCCCGAGCGGATCAGCCGGGATCTGACCACCCCGGTCTTCGACTGGCTCGTCCCCGGCCTCTTCGAGGAGAAGATCAATGCGCTGATGAAGGGGTTACCCAAGGAGTACCGCCGCCGGCTCGCCCCGGTGGGAGAGGCCGCTAAACGGGTGGCCGCCGAAATCCCCCGGGATACCAAGCAGCGCCTCGCCCCGGCCTTAAGCCGCTTCATTCAACAGGAGTTCGGTCTGACCATCCCCGAATCGACCTGGGACGAGGAGTCCCTCCCGCCCCATTTGAAGATGCGCTTCACCGTGGTGGATGCCCGGGGCAAGCGGCTGAACGAGGGCCGGGACAGCGAACTCTTGACCAGCACCGGTCCGTCGGAACATCTGACAGGCTCCTTCGAAAAGCTCAAGCTAAAATATGAGTTCGAGGAGGTCCGCCGCTGGGATTTCGATGGAATCCCCGAGCGGGTCGAAGGCGAAGACGGCCTTCCCGCCTTTCCCGCCTTGACCCCCGAGGGAAGCGTCGCGGCCTTGAGGCTCTACTTGAGCTCCGACGAGGCTGCCGCGGTCCACCCCGACGGAGTAGCACTCCTCCTCTATCGCTCCTTCGCGGATATCCTGAAAACCTTCCGCCACGAATTCCTGCTGCCGAAGAGTGAGCAATTCAAGGTTATCCCCTTGGGGGGACTGGATGCCTTCAACAACGGGGTTTGGGAGACCATCACCCGGCGTATCTTCCGACGCAACATCCGTACCCGAGAGGAGTACGATGGGTTTTCAGCAAGCATCAAACCGGAACTCTATTCGGCCAGCGCCGAGCTCTACCGACCCATAATCCGCGCTCTCGAGGCCTATTTCCAGGTACGGGAGACGCTGGCCCGCTTAGAGGAGAAGGAGGGGGGCCGCTCGGGACTGAAACGCTTCCTCTCCACCCGGCGCAAAGAGCTCAAGAACCTGATGCCCGAGGACTACTACCGGCGATACAGCTCGGAGGAGATGCGGGAACTGCCGCGCTTTCTTAAGAGCCTACAGCTTCGAATCGAACGGGGTGCCATTAGCCTCGCCGCAGACGGGGAGAAGGCGGCCCAGCTGATCCCCTATCTCTCCTGGTACAAGGAGACCCGGGATCAGATTAACGAGAAGGGCGGGGTCAGCTATGCGAAACGAACGGCCTTGAAGGAGTACCGCTGGGCGGTGGAGGAGTACAAGGTCCAGCTCTTCGCCCAGGAGTTGGGAACCAAGATCAAGGTCAGCCCCCAGCGCCTCGATAAACGCATCAAGGCAATCGAGGAGATGCTCTAATAGGCCGATCAGAAGAGCCGGTCGTCGATCCGGACCTCGACCAGAACCTCGGTTCCTAGCCCGCCGAGAGAGAAGAGGGTTCCGTCTGCAATCCCGGGCGGAATCGATACCGATACCCTCCCCCGCTCGCCCCCGCACACCGGACAATAACCGCCGAAGAAGGCACAAAAGGGACAGCCGGAAGGTCCTAGGGGAATGCGGAACTCACCGCCCCGCCGGGCCTCTTCCGGAGAAAGCACAAGCTCAATCTCGGCTTCGTCTCCACGATAGGGAGTTCGAAACGGTTTAGGCTTGGACGCAGGTCTTCTCGACCGCGAGGAGCGCGCATCGTACTCCCGCCGTTTGGCGGGATCGCTCAAGGTCTCGTAGGCCTCCCGGGCCGCCCGGAACTCTCCTGAATCGTGGTTCTGCCCCGTCGCGTCGGGGTGACAATCCTTTGCCCGTTTACGATAGGCCTGCTTTATCTCCTCGGCACTGGCATTGCGATTCAAGCCGAGAGAATCGTAATGGTTGGCGCTCATAGGGTAAAATTTACCCTCTTTTCCCTGTGGGTCAAGTAGTCTTTTGTGTCACTTTGACCCACAAGTGAGGCCCTCTATGGGGCACAGTGTTGAGAATTTTCCCAATAAGGCCTCTTCATGCTCCTTACCCGGATTCAACGGATATTTCATATCTCATTGTTATACAATGATTTATAGGCCAATATACTATATCTGCTGATTTGGCACACTTTATGCATTTTATTTAGTAGAAACCCTAAGATTAGGAGGAGCATATGGCATTGGTACGATACAGAAACAGCATGAATCCCTGGCGGGAATTCGATCGCCTGCAGAATGAGATCAACGAGCTCTTCGATTTAGATCGCGGCTTCGAATCTCGGGGACTATTCGACCGGCATGTCTCGCCGGCGATGGATGTGATCGAAGGGAGCGACCACTTTACCGTAATGTGCGAACTGCCCGGTATCGATCAGAAGGATGTGGAGCTCTCGATTACCGGCAACGTCCTTACCGTAAAGGGTGAAAGGAAGCGAGATGAAGAGAAGAAGGATGAGAAGACCTATCGGCAGGAGTCCTGGACCGGCTCCTTTCAGCGCACGCTCTCTCTACCGATGACGGTGGACGCCGAGAAGAAGGTAGAGGCGACCCTGGAAAACGGTATCCTCACTCTCTCTTTGCCGAAGAAGGAAGAGGCGAAGCCGAAGCAGATCAGCGTCAAGGTACAGTAAGGAGGAGATTATGGCAGACAAGAGCATAGAGAAAAATAAAGCGGAACGGGCGATGGTGCGCGCCTGCTGCGACGTGGTACAACGCAAAGAGGGGGAAATCAATCTCCGCCTGGAGATGCCGGGGGTAACCAGAGAGGGCCTGAGCATCAATATCGACGGCGATCAGCTGGAGATCCGCGGCATGCGGGACCTAAAACCGCCGAAGGAAGGAGAGTATCTCTTGCGAGAGATCAAGGACGCCGACTTCTATCAGGTTTACACCATCGACGAGACGATCGATCGCAACAAGATCGATGCCTCCTTGAAGAACGGTATCCTGAGCCTAACCCTGGGGCTCAAAGAGTCAGAGAAACCGCGTAAGATTCAGATTACCGCCAAATAGTAGAGCGGGAACCAGCATGTGTATTCCGGGCCGTCCCTCATCATGAGGGCGGCCCTTTTCGTTTAACGACCGACCGCACCGAGTACGAATACCGCGGCCCATGTCAGCCAGGCGATCAGGGCATACCCACGACGCCGGATACTCTTTTCGCGAAACCCACGACGATACTCTACTAACGACCAGACTGCCAGAATGATCATCATCACCAGGGCGATCATACCGATAACGGTATGCAGATCGACCGCGAATCCCGGAGAGAGGAGCGACATAAGGAAAGTCCCCAAGAGATCGAAGGCGACTCCTAAAAAAATAAAAACCACGGGTAGGAGACCGAATCGCTGCCGCACAGGTCCGGCAAAAATCCCGATAGAGTAACAAAGCAGCGCGTCGCTTACTGCGCTAACGGCATACATCAACATGGGTTCAAGTATACTCAAAAACTGATGCTATTTGCGTGGGCCGCTGCTATACTGATGGAGGAAACAGGAGGCATGCATGGATGCGGACGAGCTTATCCGTCGCGAGATAATCGCCTTCCTAACGGGCAATAACGCCTACGAAGGCTGGCGTATCAAAATCGGAAACTGGCCGGCAGACCGGATCGGATTGGAACTCCCGGGAGGAAGCACTCCCAATGGGGGACCGATTAATGCGTGGACGATCCTGGAGCACATGCGGATATGCCAGCATGATATAGTTGAGTTCATCCGCGATCCGGCCTACACGAGTCCGGACTACCCCGAGGGCTACTGGCCCAGCGTCGAAAGCTCCGGCGATGAAACCGTCTGGAGGGAATCCTACCGGCTCTTTACGGCGGATATGAAGGATCTGGTCGCGATGGCGCAGGACCCAAGAGTCGATCTCTACGCGCCCCTCAAACATGCCCCTGACTACACTATATTGCGGGAGTTGATCCTGGTCGGCAACCACAACGCCTACCATATCGGGCAATTCGGGCTTTTAGAGGAGCTGGTCTAATACCCTTTTCTGCCTACATAGAGCGATTCCTCGGCCGCCGTATTTCGGACCTGGTGAAGAGGCTTTCCGGATTCGGTGTCGATCTTGCGGCGGCGCATGATCTCCGCCAGTCGTTGCGCTTGAAACAGAAAGGTCTCCAGCCTGCTTTCGTCTATCTGCGTTAACGGAGTACCGTCAAACTCGAGGTTCAGGAACGGCAGGGTATCAATCTGGTCGGCAAGACGATCCGCTCCGCCTTGTATGCCCGCATTTTGTTCCGCCCGGATCTTGCCCGCCACGTTCATCTCAGCCGTGGCCACCCCTTCGGTCATACGGGCGTTCATACAGCCGAAGGGTCCGACGGCGATAACCCCTGCGTAGGAACGGCCGAGATGGTAGAGGGCGGAGCCGGAACAGAGTCCCGGTTCTCCGGTGAACTCGAGGGGAAAGAAGTGGCTCGAATGGGCCAGATACTCCTTTATCCGGATCTTGGATCCCCGGTAGAGACCGCTTTTGCGAAACAGTTTCTTGGTATGCTTCTCGATCCAATCGTGAACCAGATCGGCCGCCAGATATTCGAGTCTTCCTGCCAGATTCCGGCGCACATCGTACATATCGATCTCACGTAAAAAATCCGTATAGCGTAGCCATTCGGTAACGGGAGCATCCGCCATAATGAAACCGTTCTCAGCCAGCTTGTCCGGAATTCCCATCAGGCTGAAGTGATCACGGCGAACGAAGATCTCGCCTACTACGCCGATAACCGGGGTATCCCCGAGCTCGCCAGTACGAGGAATTTGGGCTATTCTTCGGCTGCTTCTTTTTATCTGCTTGAAGAAGGGTGTTGAGTTCGTCCCGGCAATGCTCTGAAAGATCAGATCGGTTTCCCGGTCGATTATACCCAGCGCCTCCTCTCTGTCGCGGGCCAAAACCTTGGCGGCGGCACGAATATCATCCAGAATATCGGCTGCGTATAATACCCGCAGGGTATTGATCCTGAACCGGATACCGAGCCCCGCGAAACCGTCGTCGTTGGAGAGTACCAGCTGGACCACATTTTTGAGTTTACGCTCTGCGATTGTCCGGTCGATCAAGGTCTCGTACTGTCCCACGCGACAGCAGCCCCCAGCGCCGACCATGGTAACTACCAGGAGTTCATTTTCATCATGTCTATATTTCATGTATTTAAGAATCTCGCCCAGGATATTAATAATCGGCAAACACTCCTTATTAGTCATTACGCTTTTGCCTAAGCTTAACGCTTCCTGATCGCATTCGTCGAAGGGGTGGGCATTCCATCCCATTCCCCGCAAGGCGGCCGCCATCCCCTTGGCGAAGGAGCGCCCTAAAGAGGGAACCATCACCTTCACCGACGGATCGGTGATGCGCCGCTCCCTGCCGTCGGAATCGATGAGGCGGACGGAACCGGTCTCCAGAATCTGCAGGCCGGCCGGCCGGAAAGGAGCCCGCTTGATGCTCTCTACTCTCCGACGGCGGTAGTTCTTGATAATATCGAGAAAGGCCTCGACCCGGGTGTTAACCCCAGCGTCGGCGGTGTGGGTATCAACCTCGATGGTAAGCGAGGGTTTGCGGCCCATGAGATCCCGAAAATGGGTGATCATCATCGAATCGACCGCACAGAGAAAATTGGTCAGATAGCAGGCATAGAGCTGCGGATGCCGCTCTACTATTCGGGCCGCCTTTATTATCTTCTGACCCATCTCCCAGTAGGTTTCCCGGAAGTTGGGCTCATCCTGATAGGGCAGAAAATCGAAGGGGATAATCTCTATCCCGCGGGACGCAAACTTATGCGGCAATCCTTTGTTCGCTTCTCCCGCAAAAGCGTTATATGGTCTGCCGAACAGGACGACCGCAAAGCGATCCGGATTGCGCTCAAGGTCGGCGAGGATTATTCTACCCGCCGCCTTCTTCGCTTGAATAAACTCGAGCTGACGGTTGTACGCCTTCCGATGCGCTTCCTCACCCGCTTTCGCACTGAACCCCAACTCTTCGGCGATAGTGACGAATTTCTCATCCTCCGCATCAAAGCCGTGCATTAGGTTCAGCACCGGCGCTATCAGTTTGGGGGCGGACGCGGCTTGCCGGAGATGAGTAGCTTTTATATACCACGGCTCTCCCTGCAGAAACATGCAGGTGGTCTGATATTCGATGCGGTAATCATCCTCATCCGATACATGCATCTCCTTGATTTGGGGCATGAAGAGATAATCCGGCTCGCGGGCAATCAACTCTTCGGCAAATCCCAGCGAGAGTTTCGCAGCCAGACAAAAACTGGTCATGCCCTTATCCATACCGGAGGCTTGCGGGGTCTCCGGCAGAATCACTTCACAGCCGAGCTCCGTGAAAAAGGTGCTGTAGAAAGGGAACAGGGTGTAGGTGTGAAAGGAGCGGTTGATTCCCAGCCTCGGGGCATGCGGCGCGGGTGATGTCGGTGATAATCGGCCGTGCTCAAAGAGCAGCTCGATGCGGCGTTCAACATGGTTCAATTCACGGGTATCGAAGCTTACATGGCGCATAAGATTGTAGTATTTGTTGCAGGCACCGCCGAAGGGGATCTTTTTTCCCGCGACATGGATCATATTGATCGTACACCGTCGGTCACAATCCTCAGGTTTCCCGGCACAGACGAATGTTCTTCCGTATTGGACCTCGCGCCCCGCCAAATCGGAGAGGGTATAGCTTGATTCTTCAAACACTCCTCTTCTCAGCAAATCCGACAACTCAAGGGCTACTCCGAAGGCGCCCATCAGCCCCGGTTCCGGCGGGACGATAATCTCCTTATCCATCAAGGCCGCCATCGCCAGCGGGACCGCCCGGTTGTAACAGACGCCGCCCTGCATGAATACCTTGTTTCCCGTCTGTCGGGAGCCTTTGACCCGGTTTAAATAATTCTGACAGATTGAATAGACCAGTCCTGCGATCACCTCATCCCGACCGATCCCCTCCTGCAGGGCGGTGTGGATGTCCGAAGAGATGAACGCGGCGCACTGGTCCGAGAAATTCGGCGCCCATTCCGCCTTCAGGGCGATTCCGGCTATTTCCTCCATCCTGATCCCCAGGGACTCGAAAGCGCTCTCCTCCAGAAAACTTCCGGTTCCGGCCGAGCAGGCTTCGTTCATGGCGTAATCGGAAGGGACGCCGTTATTGAGATAGGTATACTTGGCATCCTGCCCTCCTATCTCATAGATTGTGTCTACTTCGGGATCATAGAAGGCCGCCGCCTTGGCATGGGCTATTATTTCGTTGATAATCCCTTCCGTCCCGGCATGCAGGGCGGCGATATAGCGGCCGCTGCCGGTGATGCCGATTCCGGAAATCCTTGGATCGCGTCCATCGAGTTGGGCAAGCAGGGATGCATAACACTCCCGGGAGGCGTTAACCGGATTCCCATTCGTCCGTAGGTAGGCAGAGGTCAGAACCTGATTATCCCGTCGACGCATAAGGATTGCTTTGGTAGTAGTCGAACCCACATCCAGTCCAAGCAGGCAGTTGTCCCCCTCTCGATAGCTGTCATAGGGACACTCCTTAAAACTGACCCGGTTTCGGTAGTCGTTTAAACCGGGCAGAAAACGAAACGAGGAAGGCGCCGGCCTGAAGCTCGATTTTCCATGATTATTTGGGTGAATCTTCTTTTTCAAGGCCCAGAGTCCTGCCCCGAGGGCCTCAAAGAAGAGAGCCTCATCCGGAACGTCAATCCTCTCAAAACGCTGCTTCAGATAGTTCACAACCACCGGGTTGATCGCGGTCCCCCCCACGAGGAGCGCAGTTCGCGCCCGGGATTTTATCAGGAGCTCTTCGATTTTCCGTCCGATCATGATCGATAAACCGGCGGCAATGTCGGCAATCGATTCGCCCTTATTCAGCGCATGGGTACAGTCGGATTTGCAAAAGACACTGCAGCGTCCGGAGAGTTCATGGGGATGTGCGGAGCGCCCGGCGAGTTCCAACGCTTCCTGCAGAGATATATTCATGCGACGGATCTGCTGTAGAAAGAACTCACCCGTACCGGAGGCGCACTTATTGCCGGAAATGATACCTGAAATACGACTACGGCTGTCCAGGGTATAGGCCATAAATGTCTCAGCGCCGGCGGATACTATCACATCGTGTTTCCGCTCCCCGGAGCTTATCCAAGCGTACGCATACTCGGTCGCCTCAGGTTCGATGATAGACGGGAGATTCAGGAGTTCACGATACTTACGTCCCGTAGTCCCCAGGAGCGACCCGTCGATATGCTGCTCGGTAAGTATATGCTTGAGATGTCGGATCGGATTACCGCTATGGGGTATGGTTTGATGTCCACTTAGTTCGATCTTCCCGGGAACGCTTTCGGTAAGCTCTACAAGGTTGAGGTTGGCCGCTCCCAGACAGATACCGAAGGATCGGCTCGGTCTGATCGGTTCCATATGGGCCTCCACTTTTTATATTACCATGGTATTCCCGATCCCTAGATTTAGCAATGATGATTTTGTCTGTATATTCATGTTTGACAGATAGGAAAGACCGTGATAAAATAAGAACCGTTCCGAATTTTAACAGAAGGATGTACAGCCATCAGCGAGAATAAGCGTTATAATCGGAGCAGGCAGCGCGACCGAATTCTGGAACTGCTGCAAAGCACCGGGATTCATCCAACCGCCGACTGGATCTTCAATCAGCTGAAGGAGGAGTTCCCCAATTTAAGCATGGGAACGGTCTACCGGAATCTGACTATCCTGATTGATCAGGGTTATATCAAGAAGATAGATTTCGGCAGCACATTCGATCGTTTCGATGCCAACATTGGGCCGCATTATCATTTCGTCTGCGAAGAGTGCGGTTCGATTACCGATTTAGAGCTGGAGATTGATCCGACCCTCAATGAACGGGTCAACTCAGCCACGCCCTTCACCGCCGTGCGACACCGAATCGAGTTTTTTGGCATTTGCGAACGCTGCAGCAGAGGTTAAATAGAGAATCGAACGCTTTTCTCTTAAATTAAGAATCGTTCCGATTCCTATTTGTGACGTTGTCACAAACATACTCATTTCCAAGGAGGCCATACTATGGCACGAGTCGCACGAGAGATGGTCGAGAAAGCGGGAGTCAATCTCGACGAACTGATCAAACTGTTGGTAAAGAATGCATCGGCGGAACTGACAACCTTTTATTACTACACGATTTTACGGGTCAATCTGATCGGCCTGGAGGGCGAAGGCTTGAAGGAGATCGCCGAAACCGCCCGTATCGAAGACCGCAACCATTTCGAAGCCCTGGTCCCTCGTATCTATGAGCTGGGCGGTGAACTACCGGGAGATATGAAGCAGTTTCACGATATATCCGCCTGTCCGCCGGCATCCTTACCCGCGAAGCCCGATAACGCAATTGAGATTCTGAAGGTGCTGGTCGAGGCTGAGCGCTGCGCCGTCCGCGGCTACACCCACATCTGCAACATCACCGCCGGCAAAGACCACCGCACCTACGATCTGGCCCTGGCTATCCTGAACGAAGAGATCGAGCACGAGTCCTGGTTCTCGGAATTCTTGGGTGAGGGCCCTTCGGGTCACTTCCTGCGCCGAGGCGAGACATCACCCTTCGTCGGGAAATTCATGAAGTAGAAGCAAAGGGCCCCGTTCTCCGGGGCCCGATATTTCGCAGACTTACTTGTTAAAGAGGTGACAGGCGACCGTATGGCCGGGAGCGGCCTCGATTGTTTTGGGGTACTCCCGGGTACAGATGTCCATCTTGAAAGGACAGCGGGGATGAAAATGACAGCCCGAGGGGGGATTGATCGGCGAGGGAACGTCCCCCATCACGACCCGCTTGCGTTCCCCCCGTTTTGCCGGATCATTGACCGGGTAGGCCGAAAAGAGGGCTTTCGTATAGGGATGCAGCGGATTCTTCATCAGCTCCGCCTTATCCGCCAGTTCCACCACCTTGCCCAGATACATCACCATAATCCTGGAGGCGATAAACTCGACGACCGAGAGGTCATGGGAGATGAACATATAGGTAAGGCTGTGCTTCTGCTGCAGATCGAGAAGCAGATTGAGAATCTGGGCCTGGACTGAGACATCCAGCGCACTGACCGCCTCATCGCAAACGATAAACTCCGGATTGAGGGCCAAGGCCCGGGCAATCCCGATCCGCTGCCGCTGTCCTCCGGAGAACTGGTGGGGAAAGCGTCGCTGATAGCGGGGATTTAAGCCCACTTCGCTCATCAGCGCCTCGACCCGTTCCTGAATCTCCGCCTTATCCCCGATTTTATGAATCTTGTAGGGCTGAGAAAGAAGAGAGATCACCTTTTTCCGGGGATTGAGGGATGATGATGGATCCTGGAAGATCATCTGCATCTTGCGGCGGTAGTCCTTGAGCTCCTTCTGATGAAGGGCATAGATATCGGTACCGCGGTAGCGCACATCGCCGGCGTGCTTCTCCTCCAGGCGCAGGATAGTACGTCCCAGGGTTGATTTACCGCAGCCGGACTCCCCTACCACCCCCAGAATCTCGCCTTCGCGAATCTCGAGACTAACGTCGTTCACCGCCCTGAGCAGGGCCTTCTCCTGATGCTGGCTCTTGACTTCGAATACGGTATGGAGCTCCTTAGCGCTCATAACGATGTCGGAAGAACTCACTTAGATGCTCCTTTCACGGCGGCCAGGTTGTGACACCAGGCCGAATGGTTCTCGTCGATGCGGCTCTCCTCGGGAAATCCTTGCCCGCACACATCAGTGGCGAACTTACAGCGGTTCATAAAGGGGCAGCCGTCGCCGAGGGAGAGGAGATCGGGCACCGTACCCGGAATCGCCTCGAGACGATCGGCCCCGCGGTACTTCTCATTCGACGGGAGGGAGTTGAGAAGGCCCAAGGTGTAGGGATGGCTCGGTTCCCGGAAGAGGGAGTAGACGTCGGCCTCCTCCACCTTTCGTCCGGCGTACATCACGACCACATGATCGGCCGTCTCGGCCACAACTCCCATGTCGTGGGTTATCAGGAGCAGGGACATGCCTATCCGCTCCTGAAGGGAGACCATCAGCTCCAGGATCTGCGCCTGAATGGTCACGTCCAGGGCGGTGGTCGGTTCGTCGGCGATCATCAGCCCCGGTTCGGGGCTGGCCAGGGCCATGGCGATCATCGCCCGCTGGCGCATCCCGCCGGAGAGCTGATGGGGGTAGCTCTCGGCCCGCTTCTCGGGGCTCGGAATCTTTACCAGATTGAGGAGATCCACCGCCCGCTTCCAGGCCTCCTTTTCGCTGATATCGTGGTGGGTCAGAAAAACATCGGCGATCTGCCTGCCCACGGTAAAGACCGGATTGAGGCTGGTCATGGGCTCCTGAAAGATCATCGAGATTCGCTCGCCCCGGACCTGCTGCATCTCCTTCTCGCTCAAGGTCAAGAGATCCCGCCCTTGAAAGAGGATCTCCCCGGATTCTATCTTCCCGGGAGGCATCGGCACCAGCTGATTGATCGAGTGGGCGGTAACCGACTTACCGCAGCCCGACTCCCCAACCAGGGCCAGGGTCTGCCCCTTCTTGATAGAGAAGGAGAGATCCCGGACGGCCTTCACCACGCCCCGCTGGACGTAGAAATTGACCGACAGGTTCTTTATGGCAATCATCGCATCTGTTTGCGTCATAGTTTCCTTTTCTGTTGTCATCGTGTATCTTCCCTAATCCCGGAGTTTCGGGTCGAGGATATCCCGGAGACCATCGCCGAAGAGGTTGAATCCCAGCACCGCCAAGAGGGTGGCCAGACCGGGAAAGGTGACGATCCACCAGGCGTTGGTGATAAACTCCCGCGAGCTCGCGATCATCAGGCCCCACTCAGGCGTCGGCGGCTGTGCGCCGAGTCCAAGAAAGGAGAGGGCCGCCGAACTCAAGATCGCCTCGCCTACCCCTAAGGTAGCCTGCACCGAAACCGGCGCCAGACAGTTGGGCAGAATCGAGATAAACATCAGGGACACGGGAGAAGCACCCAGTGAGCGTTCGGCAGTCACGTAGTCGTTCTCTTTCTCGGCCAGCACCGAGGCGCGGACCAGCCGGGCGTAGCGCGGAACCTGACTGATGCCGATGGCGATCATCGCATTCAACAGGTTGGGTCCGAGCACCGCCACGATAACGATCGTCAAGAGAATGTAGGGAAAGGCGAGCATTATGTCGATCAGGCGCATCACGATCTTGTCGTAGACGCCGCCGATGTAGCCGGCGGTAACGCCGATCAAGAGGCCGAAGGCCATGGCGATACCCACCGAAACGACGCCGATAACCATCGAGATCCGGGCGCCGTAGATGAGCCGGCTCAGCATATCCCGGCCGAGGTCGTCGGTACCCAGAAGATAGCCGGAGCTAAAGGGGGGCAGCTTGCGGTCGGATATGGTCTGTTCGAAGGGATCGTGCGGCGCAATCACCGGCGCAAATAGTCCTACGATAAGGAAGATTGCGATAATCACCAGCCCCGCAACGGCGGCGCGGTTTTGCCGCAGATTATGAACCGCTTCCTGAAAGGGAGTCGGATCCTTTACTTCCTGTATATTGGCTGTGGATGAAACTGTATCACTCATCGATGCTTACCTACTTCAAGCGTACTTTAGGATTGACTACCGAGTAGAGAATATCCACCAGCAGGTTGATCAGCACGAACACCGTGGAGATCACGATGATCCCCCCCTGAACGGCCGGATAATCCCGGGCGGAGATAGAGTGGTAGATCCATTTCCCGATGCCGGGCCAGGCGAAAATGGTCTCGGTCAGGATGGCTCCGGAGAGGAGCAGACCGAATTGAATACCGATAACGGTGATGATCGGCAGCAGGGCGTTTTTCAAGGCGTAGCGGTAGACTACCTTCCGTTCGGGAATACCCGCCGCCCGGGCGGTCTTCACATAATCCTGCTTCAATACCTCCAGCATCGAGCTGCGGGTAGTCCGGGCGATAATGGCCAGCGGAATAGTCCCCAGGGCGATAGAGGGCAGAATCAGGTGCTTGATGGCCGACCCGAGATAGCCGGCATCACCGGTTTTGAAGAGCATGATGATCGAGTCAATGATGTAGAAATTGGTAAAGGTCTCCATGTAGAGCCGGATATTCATCCGTCCGCCGGTCGGCAAAAGATCGAAGAAGACCGAGAAAATCATAATCAAGACCAGACCGAGCCAGAAGACCGGCATGGAAACCCCGAAGAGGGCTCCAACCATCGATACATAGTCGATGGCGGTATTCCGCCTGGTGGCCGATATTACCCCGATTAAGATCCCCATGACCGAGGCGAATATCATCGCAAAGAAGGCGAGTTCCATGGTGGCCGGGAAAAGTTCCCGGACCTCCTCCACCACCGGTCTGCCGGTGGTAATCGACTTGCCGAGATCAAACTGTACGATCCGCCCGAGGTAGGAGAAATATTGCTGATAGAGCGGCCGGTCCAGGCCCATTTCGGCCCGCAGCTGTGTCAACTGCTCTGCTGTCGCTCGCTCACCGAGCATGACCCGTGCCGGATCGCCGGGTGAGAGGGCGATCATAAAAAAGACCAGGGTGATGACCCCCAGCAGGGTCGGAATCAGTAATCCCAGGCGTTTGAGAATGTATTTACCCATATAAGTTCAGTTCCCGTTAGAAAAGGATACGGGCGCCCTCAGATTATGAGGACGCCCGCGTTAGATGCAAACTGTGATAGATATGAAAGCTAAGCTCTAGGTGAGCTTAGTCTTCAATCCAAACCCCGCGGAAAACGCGCTTTCCGGTGGGATAGATGTGGAAGCCCTGAACGGAGGACTTCATCGGTACGGAGACGACGGAGTGAGCAATAGTCAGCCAGGGAGCCTCTTCTTTGAAGATAACCTGCGCCTCTTCGTAGAGCTCGGTCCGGCGTCCCTGATCCATAGTCTCTTTGGCTTCCTTGATCAGAGCGGTGAAATCCTGATCTTTCCAACCAGCGATGTTACCGGCGGGAGGCTCGGCCGCGGGAGCGGAGAGCAGAACCCACAGGAAGTTGTCGGGGTCGCCATTGTCGCCGGTCCATCCGAGCATAGCCATGTCGTGCTCGAGGTTGTCGGTCTTGTCGAGGTAGGTACCCCACTCGTAGGAGACGATGTCGGTCTCTACGCCGATGTCTGCATACTGGGCCTGCAGGATCTCGGCGATCTTCCGGGCGTTGGGGTTGTAGGGCCGGGCGACGGGCATGGCCCACAGCTCGGAGGAGAACCCATCCGGGTAGCCTGCTTCGGCCAGGAGTTCCTTAGCCATCTCGGGATCGTAGGGATAATCCTCGATTGCGTCGTTGTAAGACCAAACCCCCGGGGGCAGAGGATTCTTGGCGGGAGTACCGGCTGAACCGTATACAGCCTCGATGATCTCTTCCTTGTTAACAGCATAGTTCAGAGCCTTTCGGACGCGTACGTCGTCGAAGGGTTCCTTGGTGGTATTGAAGGCCAGGTAACCGACATTCATACCTTCCTGCTGCATAACGTTTACGTTGGGGTCGGCCTTCATCGCTTCCAGATCCTCAACCGAGGGGAAGTCGATTACGTCGACCTCGCCCTTCTGCAGGGCCAGCCAACGAGCGGTTGCATCGGGAATGACCTTCAGGATCAGGCGATCCAGGTAGACGTCGTCCGCCCAGTACTCCTCGTTGCGCTCGAAGATGATCGCATCATCCTTACGCCACTCGACAAACTTAAAGGGGCCGGTTCCGACGGGATTGTTCTTGAAATCCTCGCCCAGTTCCATGACCGCATCGGGAGAGACGATGGCGGCGAAATCCATGGCCAGGTTAGAGAGAAAGGGCGCTTCGGGCTTCTGCAGGTCGAAGCGAACGGTGTAGTCGTCCACGGCCACGATCTCGTCGATGATGTTACTCATATCCATGTAGCCCCAGTATTTCCAGGGTCCCAGGTCGTAGTAGGGGTGATCTTCTTTGAGCTGACGCTCGAAGGAGAAGACGACCGCATCGGCGGTAAAGTCGGTGCCGTCGTGGAACTTAACGCCTTCGCGCAGCTTGAAGGTTACCGAAAGATTGTCATCGGCAAACTCCCAGCTCTCGGCCAGGGCGGGACGAATCTGAGTTTCGCCGGGGACGAACTCAACCAGGGTGTCGAAAACTGCGGTAGCGCCGTAGAAGGATTCGCCGTCGGTTTCCCGGGCCGGATCAAGTCCGACGGAATCACCGGAGCGGGCGAAAACCAGGGTGCCGCCCATTTTTCCGTCGGCAGCAGCGGCTTCCTCCTGTGCACCGCCGGCAAACGCCATCGGGGCTGCCATCAAAAGAACGAGGGCGAGGGTGAGAAGGGTAAGACTTCGCTTCATCAAAGTACTCCTCTTTTACATAGAGATATTTGGGTATGAACCATACCTTTTACAAATAGCATTCGAAAACTTTAACATTTTACCATGAAAAGTCAAGGGAGATAGAGAAATCGATAAAGATCAATCGATAAAATTAGACAATCTTAAACGCCCCTCAACGGCCCTCGGCTAAGCGCTGAATCAGGAACTCAGGCAGACCGTAGCGGCGCATCTCCCTCTGTACCGCTTCGACGGGATAGGCGCATTTTCTGAACTGCCAGATGCCCCGCCGAGTATTCAAGATCCCGTAGCTCGCCCGGGGATCTCCCTCCCGCGGTTGCCCCGTGCTGCCCGGATTCAGCAAATAGCGCCGCTTGCGAAGATCGAGCTTCTGCTTAGGCGATATGGGATGCATAACTGCTTGTCCGTCGGCACTTTGGCTAAAACAAAAACGGTGATGACTGTGCCCGAAAAGACCGATGGAGGTCTCGAGCAGTCTGAAGTTCTCGACGGCGTCGTCCCTATTCAGAATATAGTCGGTTATCGGACCGGTCAAAGCTCCGTGGAAGAGGGAGAGCTCCTCGAGATACAGGACCGGCTTCAGTTTAGAGAGAAACTCGCGGGTATCGGAATTTAGTCTCGGACGGGTCCACTCCAGGGCTTCCCTGGCATGAGGATTGAAGTATTCGAGCGGAAGCCGCCCGAGGGCCGCCCAATCATGATTGCCGGGAATGCAGATCGCTCCTAAGTCGGCCAACCGGTTCACACACTGATTAGGATGAGGTCCGTAACCGACGGTATCGCCCAGGCAGATAAGCTGGTCCCATTTCCCCTTTGAATTCGCTAAAACCGCCTCCATGGCGAAAAAATTTGCATGGATATCCGACATTATGAGGTAACGCATGTGTATACTATGTTCAGAGAGGGATAATCATGGCAAGCAGAAAAGTAGATAGAGTGGTCAACACCCTGGCCGAACGCTTCGCATCCGCCTGGCGTCTCCTTTCGGATACGACCATCTTCCTCTCCTCCACCAAATCCTTCGCCCGCTATGAGAATCAGCTTCGTAACTGGCGGCGTCGTTTGGAAAGCACCCGCAACGACCCGAAGGTGATCGACGAGGTTCGTAAAGAGCTGATTCAGTTTCGCGCGACCCTGCGCAGCATCGGCTACGATATTAAGCTGGGTGCGTACCAGATAAAACTGGAGGGATTCCGTCACGATGATGCCATTGCCGAAGGCTTCAAGCGCTTGGTACTCTTCATCGCCCGGGACAACCTCTATTACCTAAGCGGGGCGGAGAACCATATCGAACTGGACGGTTTCCTTGAACGCCGTCTGGCCGGGGCCAATATCAGAAATATCGTCCAGAAACATTACCTCTGGTTTCGATGGCGTCAAAACACCTTGGTCTTTTCCGGGGCGGATACGGAATCGAAAGAAGATTTTGAAAAACTGAAACGCTTGATTGAAGAGGATACGATGTTCTTCATCAAACGCCTCAAAAAACTCAGTTAAGCTCCTCGCTTGCGGCGCAGTTCCTTCTTCGCCCGATCCAGAAAAATGATATCCTCCCGTTCTGGCGGGGTTGGTCCAAAGAATCCCCGCAGGGCAATCTCGGCGCTGCCCAGAATGAGTTCGGCCTCCTCTCCCGTTCGTCTGCGAGCGGTCTCGCGACTCCAGCGTTGCCAGCCGGCCGCTTCCGGGCCGGGGATGCCCGGTTCCCGGGTCAGTCTGACAATCCTTTGCAGACGGCGCTCGGCGCGCAGCCGGGGATCACCGGTGGGAACCAGGCGCAGCATTCGCTTCTTCCCCAGCAGAAGAACAAGCGCCAGGATCAGACCGACTATAGCCGGCAGCAGAAAAGCGATGCGCGGGGCCTCTTCGCTCTGGACTTCCGTTTCCGCCGGCGCCGGCGCGCGGTCGCCCAGCATCCCTTCCAACTGGCGGCTGGTTGAACCGCTCATTTCGGAGCCGTAGGCGCCGAAGTAGAAGTACTCCTCCATGAACTCGGGGTTCATCGGCGGGGTGGCCTCCCGAGCCCTCCAGCCCTGATCCTGCAGCCAGATCTCGGGCCAGGCATGGGAGGCATATCCGGTAACGAAGGTTTCGCCGTCGTCGAAGGGCATGAAAACCAGAAAGCCGGTGGCATAGCGGGCGGGGATGCCGTTGAGTCTGGCGAGGATCACATACGCGGTGGCAAAATTAGTGCAGTAGCCGGTCTTGCTGTTGAAGAGAAAATCCCAGGTGGAGTCCACTTCGGCGTCGGCATAACCCACATCCAGGGAGTAGGAGGCATTCTCCGCCAGGTAGGTGGCGATATTGGACAGGACCTTTTCCGGTTCGCCCTGGAGCCCGCTCCCGAGCTGACGCGCCAAATCTCTCACCTCATCGGGAAGGGAGTTGGGGACAGCCAGATAGGGACGCAGAGTAGGCGAATCGGTTCGGCCGCGGCGCCGTTCGATCCGCAATACCTCCCCCCGCAGGATCGGATCCTCAAGCACAAAGCCAGTCTCGAGGCTGGAGAAACGGGTCGGATAGGAATCGGCGGTTCTGAAATGGCTTGTATCGAGGGTATGGGGCAGGGTGTTGGTAAAATCGATCAGCACCTCCACCTCGAGTCTCTCGTCGGCCGAGCTTCGCCGGAAGTAGTCGCGCTCCTCGGCCGTCACCTGCTCGAGCAGGCCCTCGCTTATTCCCCAGCCCTGACCGGTATAGGCGTCGAATATCCGCGTCCGCAGGTAGAGGGTCTCCCCGGGGCGTCCCTTTACCCTGAAGATTGCCCGTTCCGAGAGGGCCGGCCGGCCGCCGAGCCGTTTCTCGTTCATCCGGAAACCGTAGCCGGGCATGGTATAGAGAAAGGGGAAATCCGGCATCAAGGTACTGGTTTGATTCTTGACCCAGGGGGAAAGATGCCGATCGATAAAGAGACTCCCGTCGACGTTGGTGATTAGCGCCGCAGGGACCGCAATAGCGAAGGCCAGGATGAGCCCGGTTACGGGCGAAACAACCGACCGCTCCCTCCTTTCGGAAGAGAAGGAGGCGAGAAAGAGCAGGCTAAGGGCCACCGCAGCCCCCAAAAGCGCGGCGATCCCGACCACGACCGACTGCAGGATAACCGCCATCAAAAGTAGAGTAACCGCCGCCGTTCCTAGGGTCGGAAGCAAAACCGAACGCTTATAAATCGCGGTCCCGAAGGCTACGCTAAAAAAGCCGCAGATCATACTGAAAACAAAGGGTATCAGCCCCCCGGTACCGCTGCCGCGTAGAATATCGAACCAGGCCAGATAGGCCGAGAGGGGGGTGATGATCAGTCCAGAAATGATCAATACCGCCGCCGCCAAATAAAACAGGCGACGAAGCAGATCGGAGAAGAGCGACCCCAATCCCAGGGCGGCGGCATAGGCGAATAGGTTCAGCGCCAGGGCGGTGCCGATCAAAAGCGCCACCGGGCCGTCGGCGCCAAAGGTGCGGTAGATAAAAAGCGGCGGCCCCAAGGAGAGGAGCAAGGAATAGGCTACCCGCGACCATCCTTTGATCTTATCGAATCGTCCTCGGCGTTGAAAAAAGAACAGCACCCCCCAGAGAGAGCTCCATAAGAGCAGGCCCAAAAGCCAAAGGGTCAAGTTTAGAGTCCATCCGGTAGAAAAGTCCGGCGGGAGTAAGAGAAACCCCAACAGGACTGCCGCAAGAGTGAATCCGGTCAGATATACTCCGATAACACGCTTCATACTCCGATCTCCTCAGGCAGACTCACCGCTCGTACCATCGCTCCCCGGTAAGCCAGCTCTTGCACATAGGCTTCGAGTCCTGCGCGGCGATCCCGTCTCAATCCGGAGCTTATCAACAGCGCCGCCAAGCCTAGTCCGTCGCCGCTGTATCGTTCGATCAGCTCGAGTACCCCGCCGTCTTCCCGGTGAGTGATAAAGAGTACTGTTCGGCCTTCATCCTGCAGCGCAGCGCTCTCCGCCGCGAAGAGCCGATCAGGCGCCAGGGTTCCATCGAAAATAGTCTCCGCCGATTCTAAATGGAGTTTCTTAAAGCTCTCCTCGCTGTCGATCTTACGGTGCCACGGAGAAGTTCCGGCCGCCTTCAGTTCGACCGGGATCTCGTAGCGCTGAAAAAAGGCAATGACCGATAAAAGCGCTTCCATCACCGCATCCTCGACCTCCGCCGGGAGTACCCGGCCCTCTGGTACGGGTCGGAGATCTAAAAAGATCGTCACGCCCGGTTCCGAGGTGGTGCCGTACTCCTTGAGGACCGGAATCCCGCTTGAGAGGAAGCGTTTCCAGTCGAAGTGCCGGACCGACTGTCCCTCTCGGTAGGGTCGAGCCCCTTGATAGAGGGCGAAATCCTCATCATAGCCCCGCTCCGACTGCTTGGCAGAGAGGGAGAGCCGGTGAGAGCTAAAGAAGAGCCGTTCAAGCTGAAGAATCCGGGGCAAGACGTAGAAGGTGCGCCCCGGGAGCCTGCGTCTTAACTGCATAATTCCGAGGAGATCGCCTACTTCCAGATACTCCGCTCCGACTCGATAGACGCCGCGATAGGGGCAGCTGATGCGAGAGTTAACGCCGATCTTGCGCCCCGGAGCGATCACCTTCTCGATCGGCGCTAACAGCGGCGCCTCTCCCGGCCGGAGCTCCATAAAGCGGATCCGTACCAGAGGAGTAGGGATCATCATCTCGTTGGCCAGGATGAAACCGTAATCAAATTCTTCTCCCTTTACCGGATGATTGGTCGAAAACTCCTGATAAATCTTGAGCCGGAAAAATGCGAGAAGCGCCTGCAACAGATCGAAGATGGTATAGAAAAGGAGCGCGTAGTAGGCGAAAAGAAAGATAGAACCGAGATAGCTTCCCGAAATATAGAGCAGCGCAAGCCCGAACAGGAGCAGCCCCGTCCGGCCGAGATCAATCCTCACCCACTCACTCCGTTATCCCCCGCTCATTCCCGAGGGTGCAGGCACAGCTTCGAGAAGCCGCTGAATCAACACATCGGCCGTCAGTTTTTCGGTCTTGGCCCGGGCGGTAAGATAGAGTCGATGACGAAGGACGTGCGGAGCGGTTCGACGAACATCCTCGGGAATGACAAACTCCCGTCCCGAAAGAAGAGCTTCCGACTGACTTGCGGTCAACAGATGCTGAGCCGCCCGGGGACTCATCCCGAGGCGAAGATACTCATTCGTGCGGCTCGAGCGGGAGATGCGCACCACATAATCGACGATCTTCGGATCCACATGCACCTGGCGCACGATGCGCCTCAAGCGGACAATGTCCTCCGGGTTAGCCACGGCAGCGAGGCTCTCCTCCGGATCCTCGGCCCGGAAACGGGTTAGAATTTGCTGTTCATCCCCGTCCTCCGGATAGCCCAGAGAGAAGGAGAGACCGAAGCGATCGGCTTCAGCTTCGGGAAGATGAAAAGTGCCTGAGAATGAGACCGGATTCTGGGTGGCCAGGACAAAGAACGGATCCGGCAGTTGGTGAGTATGACCGTCCACGGTAACCGATCGCTCCTGCATCGCTTCTAAGAGGGCTGTCTGCGTGCGCGGGCTGGCCCGGTTAATCTCGTCGGCCAGGATAAACTGATGCATAATCGCCCCGGCCTTGAACCGGAAATCCCGACTCTCCTGACTCCAGATGGTCATACCGAGAATATCGCCCGGGAGCAGATCAGGGGTAAATTGAATTCGACCGAAGTCGAGTCCCGAGCTCTTGGCCAGACTTCGAGCCAGGGTCGTCTTACCGACCCCGGGTATATCCTCGATAAGGGTATGTAGACCGGCAAAGAATCCTATCAGAAGGGTACGGACAGCCGTCTCTTTCCCGACAAACACTGTCGCTACGGAACCTCGTATTCTATCCGCGAGCCGGGAGGCCTGGGATGCTAGCTTGTTCATGTACGCAGTATCCTCCATTTAGAGGGTAGTGAAAGCTATCCTCGATGGCAACCTAAAAGGGCATAGGCCGGAAGATCCTCCGCATAGCGTTTCAAGGGAGTAGTTACACCTCTCAGCCACACATCAAGATCACGGATCAGTATCCCTTTGATTCTGCTCAAGAATCGGCGCTGGGTGAAGAGTGTCTTCAACTCTCGCTGAATAGAGCTGCGTGTGAGCCCCGCCATCTCCGCATGGCAATACCGCTCTTTCTCTCCGCCGCCAATTCTGAAGGGCTTACAATAGTTATGATAAGTGCGGTAGATCGCCAAACGCTCCATTTGATTTGAGACATTTCGACCGAACTGCACCGTCTCCCGGGTATGTTCGGCAAGGTCCTTGCGGATTTCCCGGTCAAGATAATTCACGCTAAAGAGCATATTACTGGTTATCCGGGGAGCTGTTGAACTGCAGCAAATATGATGCACTTTGCGCCGAACTCCTGCATTCATATTCCTCATCACATTGAGATAGCTCTGATGCCTGTCGGTGTAGAGATCGATCACTTCCCTATCTGAGCGTTCTTTCAGAATCAAGCTGAGGCGCACTAGCTCCTCAAATGATTCATAAACCGTTACCCTACCGTGAGTAAACTTGGATTGCAGCAACTGGTTACGGTGTTTTTTGTAGGGCGTCATTCTTCCTTTGCGTCGCAGATGAGCATAATCAGAGTAGATCCAGTATTGGGAAAGCTTCCCCGCCAAGAGCTGAATATTGTTCGGGAAATACTGAGAGACGGCGAAGCTCTCGAAACCGTCGGCCACCAGGGCTTCATCAAGCGAGAGTTCTCCTAAGAGGTCGGCATGGACAGCCAGGCACTGACGGGCCAGGCGGGAGAGACGATTGGTGATGCAATGGGGAGATGCTTTGAGAATCCGCCCCATATCGCGAATACCCGAGGAGGTGATCAAGAGCTCGAACAGTTGACGGTAGGAAATATGGCGATTGACCCCATAATCAAGGCTGAAGGTCTGGGATGAGAAGTGGCAACCACACTGTTTACAGCGATAGCGTTGGACCTGTCCATCCACCTTGGTGGTGTAATGGCCGTAGCGTACATACCACACACTGGATTTCGGTACATCTTGATGGAAATCACAGTCGGGATTGGGACAAAATGGGGGGATCTTCATAAGCATACTCCTCATTGAGTGGATGGTTTATATCCTAAATAGAGGCGTAGCCTTGAGTTTGCTTCAGCTAATACACAGGAAAAGGCACACTAA
>JWTM01000552.1 GCA_001749745.1 Candidatus Marispirochaeta associata | reverse complement strand
CACTCTCGGTGCCGTCAGTCACGGTGTACGTGAAAGTTTCGTTCAAAGGAGTACTGGTATCGTCAAGCTCTCGAACCGCTTCCTTGGACATATCAAGCTTGTATGACCAAGTCCCGTCAGCTTTGACGGTCAAAATACCGTAATCACCTTTGTACGTACCTTCAGTGAAGGTCAGCGTATCGGACGCATCTACATCTGTAACGTTATCCGTCAACGTACCGGACACGACGGGGTTATCTGCAAGATCACCAGATGAAGTTTTATACGGAACTGCGGTTATAGCGCCGGACTCGACCGTCACTTCTGGCGCATCATTAGTGCCATGCACTTTAATGGTCAGGTCGGAAGAAACACTCTCGGTGCCATCGTTAACAGTGTAGGTAAAGCTTTCACTCAAAGTCTCGCTGGCATCACCAAGAGCTTTGACTTCAACGTTAGACATGTTCAGTTCGTATGACCAAGTACCATCAGCGGCAACGGTCAAAATACCGAATGAGCCTTCGTATCTACCTTCAGTGAAGGTCAGCGTATCGGACGCATCTACATCCTTGACGTTATCCGTCAACGTACCAGACACGACGGGGTTATCTGCAAGAACACCAGATGAAGTCTTATACGGAACTGCAGTGATATCACCAGACTCAACCGTCACTTCTGGGGCATCGTTGGTACCATGCACTTTAATGGTCAGATCGGAGGAAACACTCTCGGTGCCGTCGTTAACAGTGTAGGTAAAGCTTTCACTCAAAGTCTCGCTGGCATCACCAAGAGCTTTGACTTCAGCGTTAGACATGTTCAGCTCGTATGACCAAGTACCATCAGCGGCAACGGTCAAAATACCGTAATCACCTTTGTACGTACCTTCA
>JWTM01000551.1 GCA_001749745.1 Candidatus Marispirochaeta associata | reverse complement strand
GTGGTAGTCATACTCTTTCTCGAAAAAACAGACAGCGCCGGAGATATTTTAGTAGAAGAAAACTCTGCCAGTGTGTGACGCTGGTTATATTTTGTTTTTGCCTGCGACGGTAACGGGTCACAGTGCAGAATTTGATTGTTGTTCAGGCTGAATTATCTGAGAGCGGCACTATTGTCAACTTTACGCCTTTCTGAAAGGTTTACAATTAGAGGTAGCGATGGCGTTACGGGGCGATGCGGTTCGGACAAAAATTTTGGAACTGCTGCAAAAAAATACAGATAGATATACTTCTGGCGAAGATGTAAGCCAGTTGTTTTCAATTTCCCGTGCGGCGGTATCAAAGCACGTAAGTGTGTTGCGTGGACAAGGGCATGAGATTGAAGCGGTAACTCGTAAAGGCTACCGGCTGGTGCGTAAAGCAGAAAAAATGACGCAGGATGTGGTGCGGCAGGGGCTT
>JWTM01000549.1 GCA_001749745.1 Candidatus Marispirochaeta associata | reverse complement strand
CTGATCCGGGTTGTAGAATGCGTCTTTCAGACATCCAACTCTAGATCTCCGGTCATTTTCATTCCGAGGCTGATCAACGCCGTGCCGAGCCAGAGCCCGAGGGTGCCGATTCTCCTCTTTCGCATTCGATTACTCCTTCTCATCCTCTCGCCATGGATAAGAAGATCCTTTCCGCGTTCGCTGCTCATTGCCTGAGCATCAAGAAAGTTGTGTTCCATTCTTAGAACCTCCGGGTCCAGAAACAGAAAGGCCGCACGGTTTCCCATGCGGCCTTCAGCGAGAAAAGCGTCCATACACTTTTCATCCAATAAAAAAAGGCCGCGATTCGATGACGAACCGCGGCCGTATATTCCCATTGGGGGTGGAACTATTGCATTCCAGGGCGCACGGATTCGTCGATGATTACGCTGACAATAGGCTTTACTGCGTTACAAATACATGTCATCTGCATACTATCCGTGCTCCTTTTTCTCAAAGTGTTGGCTTATTTTATCTGTTGAACGAAATTTGTCAAGACCGAATCCAAACCTTCAGCCGCTCCCCTTGCCTATAATTCCCGCAGCGCCAGACTTCTTTGGCGCAGAAATCGCAGACGCCGACGTACTCCCGATACCGAGAGGCCCACTCTTTTAGCGGTCTCCTGGAGGGTATGCTTCTCCTGATAGTGGAGATAGACTATATCCCGGGTTGAGGCCGGTTCGGCGGCGAAGATCCGATCGAGAAAATGTCGCTCCTCAACCTGCGCCTGATTCCCGTCATGCGCCGCTTGGGCCTCGATGATCTCCGGTTCGAGCAGAGCGGGGCCCCGCTTGCGACGACGCAACTGATTCAAACAGACATTCGTCGCAAAGGTATAGAGCATACTCGACGGCGCCTCTTCGGTCAGCTGCTCCTGCTTGCGGAGCAGCAGCACGAAGGTCTCCTGCATCGCGTCCAAGGCCGCATCCTCATCCTTCAGCATCCCGCGGCAGCGGCGCAGAACCATGGGGCCGTAGTTCCGATAGAGGGTATCCACATCAATCGCCATATTCCGTTCCTCCGGTTTGAATCTGATCCCAGGCTACCGGAGGAACGGAACGGCCGCTATCCAATATATGTATGATTCTTGCGCAAAATACCGGCTAGTACAAAGGTATGAGCCGCAATCGGCCGCTTAGAGCCAGCTCTCCTCGAGAATTTCTCCCTGAATCGAGACGATTACCTGCTTTACCGGCACCTTCCGCGCCGCCTGCTCCGCGGCGCTCCTCGCCAGAGCGCTTAAACCGCCGCAGCAGGGTACCTGCATGATCACCACCGTAAGGGTATTGATCTTAGCCTCATCGATGAGGGCGATGATCTTATCGAGGTAGACCTGCTGCCCCTGGTCGAGCTTGGGACAGGCGATTCCCAGGGTCTTGCTCTTCAATACCTCGCTGTGGAATCCTCCCAGCGCGAAGGCGGTGCAGTCGGCGGCGAGGACGAAGTCGCTACCCTTGAAATGGGGCGAGGCGGGATTGAGCAGATGCATCTGCACCGGCCAGTGCCCCAACTCGCTCTGGGTCGGTCCAGTAGAGGCCGGGGCCGCTTGGGCCGGACTCTTGAAGCTGCGCGCAAGGCTTCCGGGACAGCCGCCGGGATGATGTGCGTGCCGGGTAGGCTGCGCCGCCTCACTCCGACTCTCTTCGAGCTTCGCCAAGGCGGGATGATCGAGCTCCTTCAGGACCTCGATCCCCTGGCGGTAGAATTCATCGGCCCCGTGCTCCTTCAGGTGTCGCATATGGGCCAGTACGGTGTTCTCCCCCTTGGGCAAAATCCGTTCGCGCATGGTCTTGGCCTCGTCGTAGGCCTCGGCCTCGCGCTTGACGACGGTAAGGGCATCCTGGGGGCAGACCCCCACGCAGGCGCCGAGACCGTCGCAGAAGAGATCGCTGATAAGTCGAACCTTTCCGTCGATAACCTGCAGCGCTCCCTCATGACAGTCGGGGACACAGAGTCCGCATCCGTTGCATTTTTCCTCATCTATCTGAATAACTTCTCGCAGCATCTTTCACTCCTTCAATCTGCGCGTAATCTATCAGATGCGGATGGGTCCGGTCGGTAACCTATGTTACAATTCGGCAATCGAGTACGGAGGAATGTGCATGAACGAAAAGAGAGCCGCCAACCAGGTCGACCGCTTCGGGGAATACGAGATTCTACACTTTGAAGCCCCTATAATTGCGGATCTGAGCCTTGAAACCAAACGCCTGATCTACGCCCTCTATGCGGCGGGGCTCGCCGGGCGGGATATTATTTGGGACCAAAACTACCGGCACAACCTCTTGATCCGACGCTTCCTGGAAGAGGTCTATCGCCATTACCAGGGGGACCGAACGAGCGATCCCTTCCGATCCTTCGAGGTCTACCTGAAGAAGATCTGGTTCTCCAATGGTATTCATAACCGGTGGGACAGCAGGAAGATTGATCCCGGATTCTCGATTGATGATCTGCGAAGCCTGGTTCAGGACTCCCCGAATGCCGACTTCCCCCTGAAGGGATTCGAAAGCCTGGACGAGCTTATATTGTTCCTGGAACCCATCCTCTTTGATCCCGACCTAGATGCCAAGATGACCAATAAGGATGAGGCTTCGGATTCGGCCCTCTCCTCGGCGGTGAACTTCTACCGGGGGGTCAGCCAGGATGAGGTAGAGCGCTTCTATCAATCCTTAAAAACCGGCGCCCAGGACGATCCCAGCTTCGGCATCAACTCACGGCTCGTTAAAGAGGAGGGGGAGATACGTGAGGAGTTCTGGCGAATCGGCGGACGCTACTCATCCGCCCTGGAGCAGGTGGTCTTCTGGCTCGAGAAGGCCCGGGCCTCCGCCCATAACGAGGGGCAGGCCCGCTGCTTCGGGCATCTGATCGATTATTATACCAGCGGCGATCCCCGCGCCTTCGACGCCTATAACCTCGAGTGGGTCAAGGAGACCGATAGTCCCGTGGACGCGATCAACGGTTTCATCGAAACCTACAGCGACCCCTTGGGTTATAAGGGAACATTTGAATCCCTCGTCTCCCTGCGGGACGAGGAGGGGACTCGGCGAATCGAGACCATCGCCCGCAAAGCGCAATGGTTCGAGGACCATATGCCCTACCAGGAGAACCACAAGAATCCGCAGGTGAAGAGCGTGGCCGGTACGGTCATCGACGTAATCGCCGCCGCCGGCGACGACCACCCCTGGATACCTAGAGGGATTAACCTACCCAACGCCGACTGGATACACGAGCACCACGGATCGAAATCGGTCAACCTGGGGAATATCGGCCGGGCGGCGGAACAGGCAGCGGATGTGGTGGCCGGAGAGTTTCTGCTCACGGAGGTAGAGCGAGAGCGCTCACGGAAGCACTATCTCCCGAGCAGGGAGCTTTTAATCGACCTGCACGAGGTCGTCGGTCATGGCTCGGGCATCCTCAATCCCGGGGTCCCGCCCGCACGGGTATCCCTCAAGAACTACGCCTCCACCCTGGAGGAGGCCCGAGCCGACCTGGTGGGGCTCTACTTCCTCTTGGACGAGGAGCTGATTAAAAGCGGCCTGATGGATGACCTCGAAACCGGCCGGGCCCAGTACGACCGCTTCATCCTGGACGGGATGATGCTGAAACTCCACCGGCTCCCGTTGGGATCGGATCTGGAAGAGGACCATATGCGGGCCGAACAGCTGATAGCCGCCTGGTGCCTGGCGCAAGGCGAGCCCGACGGGGTCATCGAAGCGCGCCGGGTAGATGATAAGAGCTATTTCACGATCACTGATCATACCGCCCTGCGGGAGCTCTTCGGCAAGCTTTTAGGTGAGATTCAACGCATTAAGGCCGAGGGGGATTATAAAGCCGCTAAGGATCTGGTCGAGACCTACGGAGTAAAGGTCGACCGCAGCCTGCATGCGGAGGTACTGGAACGCTACCGGGCCTTGGGCGTCGCCTCCTACCGGGGTTTCGTCAATCCCGTGCTCGAACCGGTTTGGGATGGGGATGACCTGATCGACCTAAGAGTAGGCAAGCCTCAGGGATATGCCGAACAGATGCTGGCCTACAGTCGGGAGTGGTCTTTCTTAGAGCCGGAGAGTTGAGATAAAGTGCGCCGTCTTAATCGAGGCGCCGGATCTCCTGCAACCGTTTCGGTAGATGCGGATGGGTCGAAAAAACCTCGGCAATGAAACTGACGAAGCTGTGATCGGCAGCGGCATTGCGGATATACTCCTCCCGATTGATCCGGCGATAGAGTTTCTTCCCCGCCGCCAGGATCAGCAACCCGTCCTCGGCCCCGGAGGGGCTGAACGCCTTGCCGAAAGCGTCGCAGGTATACTCACAGCCTCTGCTGTAGGCCTGCAGCAGGAAAGGGATGAAGATAGCCGGGAGCAGCAGCAGATTCTTCAGCATATGCCGGCGCACCACATGACACAGCTCGTGGGCCAGAATAAACTCGACTGTATCGATCCCGTCCTCGTAGGCCTTCTCGAGGATATCGGCGTAGATGACGACGTAGTTCTTGAAGAGGAAGGTGGTAGCGAAGGCGTTCAGGATACCGCCCGATTCCATCAGATAGAGCCCAGGCTCCTCGCGCAACTCGGCTTTCTCTACCAGCCTCTCATACACTTCGTAGACCTCGGGTAGCTGGTCGCGGGTTATACGCACCCCGTTGCCCCGGATATGTCCGACGAGAATGATCTTCTGAAAGAGTAGAAAGGCCGCGATCAGCAGAATATAGAAAATGAGCAGGAATCCGACCGCTAAGCCCGCCTCGCTTATCAGCATCAGCGAGAATAGCGCGAGAAGTACCAGATACCCGATTACCGCAAAGAAAATAGCGATGATAAACGCATTCGTTTCGTTAGGATGGACCTTATACTCTACCATACCGAAGATAGTAGCACGCCCCAGGGGGAGAGACCACTAGTTTCACGGAGAATTAACGCTTCACCGACTTCTCGTAGAGCGCAATCCACTGCGCAGGCGTGATCTTCTCGGCCAGCTCTCCGATTAGATCGTAGGGGATTGCATCGGGTTTTTTGAAACGGATGCAGCTTTTTCCCATATCGAGCTTGCGCGAACTCCGCCGGTCGTACTCCTCCCGAAACCACTGCTCCAGCTCCGGATCGCAGTAGATGCCGGAATGGTAGAGGGCGATGTAGTTCTTCTGAGAGGCGAGATTAATAAAGGGCAGCGGGAGTTCCGGATTAACATGATAGCCCTTGGGATAAATCTCGAAGGGCACTACGTAGCCGATCATGCCGTAGCTCATGGTCTCTTCGAATCCCGCCGGCAAGCTCTCACGAATAACCCGGCGCAATCTCTCCACCGCTTCCTTTCGCTCCTCGGGTAATTCGGCTAGGTACTCGTCCGGACTCTTGGCTTCGCTGGTCATGTACTTAAGGTAGCTAGTGGAATACGGCAAGGCAATATGGGCCTTTACGGATGCACAGAAAAAAGGCATGCTCTTCTCAATTCCAACAGGAGTTCCGCATGTTAAGCACGATAGCCCTCTCCGTCCTCTTCGCCCTCGTTCTGATCCTGATTTTCATCTTTTTCGTCAGCGGACAAGCGCGGCGCGGTCATGCCGTGGAGGATGCGGGGGAGAAGCTCAGGTTGCGCTACATGCCGGTCTGGTTCAAGGAGAAGGCGGCCGCCCTCCGTCCGGGGAGGGTTGAGGGGGAGGTGATCGCGATGTACGTGCTCGAGGGAGAAGGCGCAGACGAGGGTATTGTTATAGCCGACCTGAAACCCCTCAAGACTGCAGATATAGACAAGGATATGCGCTATACAACGGTCGGCGCCTTCCCCTATGGAGGACCGCACTTTACAGTCCGTGGATCCGGCACAATCCCGCCGGAACTCTCGAAGTATTGCCGGTACCATCCGGAGGAGATCGAGGCCAACGGGAGCTATCTGCTCACCTACCGCTACGGAAGGCTGCTCCCCCCGGAGGAGTATGGAAGGCTCCTGACTCAGTTACGGGAGCTGCGCAAACTGCTTGATGCATAGCGCTTTTCCTTGACCCCCGCGTATCTGCTTTCTACCTTCTCTGTATGGCAATAGCAAGCGTAAACCCCGCCACCGGCGGGATCATAGAAGAATTTACCGCCCTTACCCCACAAGAGATCGATGCCAAGCTGGCGCTGGCCGATGAAGAATACCAACGATTCCGGAAGAGTTCCTTTCAGGAGCGTTCTGCAAAGATGCATGCCGCCTCCGAGGTTCTCCTCAAACGGAAGGAGGAGCTGGCCCGGCTGATCACCGAGGAGATGGGTAAGCCGATCCAGGCATCCGTCGCGGAGGTCGAGAAGTCCGCTTGGGGCTGCCGTTTCTACGCCGATAAGGCCGAGGAGTTCCTGGCCGACGAGATGGTGGAGACAGAGGCCTCCAAGAGCCTGATACGCTATCAGCCGATCGGACCGGTTCTGGCGGTGATGCCCTGGAACTACCCCTTTTGGCAGGTCTTCCGCTTCGCCGCACCGGCGCTGATGGCGGGCAACACCGGCTTACTAAAACACGCTTCCAATGTACCGAAATGCGCCTTAGCGATCGAAGAGATCTTCCGCGAGGCCGGCTTCGCTCCGGGAAGCTTTCAGACCCTGCTGATCTCCGCCTCCCAGGTTGCCGCCGTGGTCGAGGACCCCCGGGTGAAGGCGGCCACCCTGACCGGCAGCGAGCCGGCCGGCATGAGCCTTGGATCGACCAGCGGCAAGGCCTTGAAAAAGACCGTCCTTGAACTGGGCGGAAGCGATCCCTTCGTCGTTCTCCCCAGCGCCGATATGGAGAAGACCTTGGAAACGGCGGTAAACGCCCGGATGCTCAATAACGGCCAATCCTGCATCGCCGCCAAGCGCTTTATCCTGCATAAATCGATTGCCGACCAGTTTCTCGACGGCATGCGGGAGCGCTTCAACGCCCTCAGCGTCGGCGACCCCTTCGACTCCTCCGTTAAAATCGGCCCCCTAATCAACCGACAGGCCCTTGAGGAGGTGGAGGATCAGGTCGCCCGCTGGAAGCAGGCCGGCGGCGAGATAGTCTGCGGCGGAGATCGGAGCGAACTCGACCTTCAAGGCGGCGAAGAGCTGCAACAGGGGTTCTTTTATCCGCCGACGATTCTCGCCGGACTCTCCCCGGAGACTCCGATCGCCCGGGAGGAGTTCTTCGCCCCGGTGGCCCTGGTCTTCCGCGCCGATGATGCCGAGGAGGCCCTGCGACTGGCCAACGATACCGACTTCGGCCTGGGGGCGAGCGCCTGGACCGAGGATGAGGCGGAGAAGGAGTACTTCGCTCAAGGCTTGGAAGCGGGCTGCGTCTTCATCAACAGTATGGTCAAATCGGATCCGCGGATTCCCTTCGGCGGCATCAAGCGCTCGGGCTACGGCCGCGAACTGGGGCGGGACGGTATTCGGGAGTTCGTCAATATCAAGACGGTCTGGATCGCCTAGCCCTCGAGCTCATCCTGAAAGGCCGCGGCAAAGGCTTCGTACCGCTTCCGGTTCGCCCCCATATCGCTGTACCCCACCCGCGATGCGGACCGGAAGTGTAGCAGCCCCTCCCCTTCGGGGAGGTATATCTCTACATCGTCCACATAGCGAAAGAGCGCGCTTCGGCTCTCGGCATGAAGGTATGCATCATCGGTCTCGACAATCCTGGTGCGGGCCATGCCCTCCAACACCTCCCGGGCGGCCTCGAGTGCATCCCGGCGGGGACCGGCGTAGGTGATCGGAGGGACGCGATGTTCGCCATCGGGTGCCATGGTGCTGACGCAGTTGGGCGAATCGGGACAGGGGGCGAACTCTCCCGCATTGAGACCAATCTCGAGCGTAGACGGATCCGGACTCCGAAGCCGCGCGACAAGCAGCCCCACGAGCATTAACAAAAGCAGGGCTGCAATCAGCCCGGCGAGAATGAAGAGACTTATGCGCACAATCCTCACATCGCCTCCACGAAGGTGTCGACCCCGTTATTGTCGAATCGATTCACTTATGCACTCCTTTTAGCTTGATGCAAATAACCATAGTAAGATTCAGCCGGGATGTCTATCTTTCTCTCCCTCATGACGGCGGACCAGAAGATAGACAATCGCCGATGCGGCAAAGAGCAGACCGCCCATCCGCCAGATAAAGCCGATCGAGTAGACCTGGGCCAACCAGCCCCAGGCAAGCGCCGCCAGGCCGCCGCCGACCTGCAGAAAGAGGGATTGCACCGAGAGCATGGTGGAGCGGAGGGTATCGGGAACATTGCGGTTGAAGAGAGCCTGTTCGGGTGAGTCGGCTATGCCGTTTAGGAGAAAGATCAGAAAATAGAAGATGGCGAAACCGACAACCCCGGACTGAAGCGAGAGGATGACAAAGAGCAGGCCTGAGACGATACGGATCACAAACAGGCTCAACGCATACCTCTCGCCGATGAGGGCGAAGAAGCGGTTGGCGGCAACGGCGCCCAGACTGCCCATCAGAAAGTAGCCGGCGGTCAGCAGACCGAAGAGTCGGGTCGGGCTCTGCCTGTGACTGATCCCGTTTAGAAAGGGTTGCCAGAACTGCTCCAAGCCGGCGAAGGCGACGCCCCAAAATCCGACCCCCACCAAGATCCAGATCAACACCCGCTTTTGAAGAGCGAGCCCCGCCGCGGTACGGATTAGAGTCCTGATGCCGCTTGGGAACTCCTCATCCGCAGCTTCAATGCTCGATTCGGCGGGAACGATGAAGAAGGTGTATCCCGCCTGGAGCAGCACGACGAGAGCCTGTACGGCGAATAGGAGGGCATACTTATCGGGCAGTAGGAGTCCTGTCTGAAACGGCAGGCCGGCGATGAGACCGCCGAGCAGACCGCCGACAGCCAGCGTCAGAGGGATAACGATGCCGATTCTGCCCAGGAAGCGCTGCAGGGGGCCCGATACCTCGAGGCGGTTGAAGGCGTCGATAAAGTAGGCGTCCATGCAGCCGGAAGAGAGAGCCCGGGAGGCTCCCATGAGCAGAAAGCAGACCGAGATAAGCGGTGCGGACCGGGCGTATATCAGAAGGATTGCCCCCCCTCCATGGAGAACCAGGGAGAAAAAATAGACCTTGCGCCTGCCGATCGCATCGGCCAATCCGCCGGTCGGCACCTCAAGGAGAAAGGTGGCCAGACTGTAGAGAGAGGCGTTCAAGCCCACATGAAAGAGGCTCAACCCCCGGTCGAGCTGGAAGATCGCCAATACCGGAATAATAAGGCCGATTATCAGCCAGTGAAGAGCGTGATGCAGTGCAGCTATTGTGGTGAGCTTGATTTCATTTTGCATGATAGTATGTTCATAACAGAGTCGCTAAAGATGCACAACCTGCGTATCAACCTTAGAGAAAACTCTTTTCGACTCCATACTGAGCACAACGGGGAGCACCGCCAGGGTCAAGAAGGTACCGAAGAGAAGGCCGAAGGCAATCGAGATGCCGATCGGAATCAGCATCTGTCCCCCGACGCTTTGCTGAAAGATAAGCGGCGACAGTCCCAGGGCGGTGGTAACGGTGGTCATAATAATCGGCCTGAAGCGCTGGAGCGCGGCCTGTCGCACAGCCTCCCGCCTTTGAACGCCGCTCTTCAATTTCCGGTTAAAGCAGTCGATCAGGACCACCGAATCATTGACGATAATACCGCCCAAGGCGACGCTGCCGAGAAAGGAGATAAAGGAGATCTCCTCACCCATGATCAGATGACCGTAGACGGCGCCGAGGAACCCCAAAGGAATAAGGGCCAGAACCAATAGCGGCTCGGCCCAGGACTTCATCTGCAGCAGAAGCAGGGTGAACATGATCAGCAAAGCCATGGCCATACTGAAAAGCATGGAGCGAATCATACGGTTTACCATCTCCGCCTGCCCCGCTTGGGAGAGGCTCACTCCGTCGACCTGCGCCAGCACCCTGGGGAGAATATCCTGATTTATCCGCTTCAGAACGCTGTTCAGATCGGCCGATTGCGAATCAAAGGCGGCCATTACCCGACGGGATCGGTAGCCGTTCTCCCTACGAATCTGTTGCATCCCTCGACGCAGTTCAAAGTCGGCCAGTTCGGCCAGGGGAATCAACTCTCCCGCCGGCGTGCGAATCAGAAACTCCTCCACTCGGCTGATCGAACTTCGTGAGCCGAGGGGCAGCCTCAAAACTACGGGGATTCTCCGTCCGCCCTGCTGGAGGGTGTAAAGTTCGCTGCCGTAGAAGGCGGTGCGCACCTGCCTGACCGCCTCCGCAGTAGTGAGCCCCATTGCCTCGCCCCGCCGATTCAGCCGGAGAATAAACTCCTTCTGCCCCAGGGGCATATCGTCGCGGATATCCTTCACCCCTTCGATGCTCTGGAGTTCGCTTTTAAAGAGTTCCGCCGCCCGCTCGAGCTGCTCCTCGTCCTTACCGAGGAAGCGGATGGAGATCGGATCCCCGCCGAAGAAGCTGTCCTTGCCGATGATGACCGACTCTGCTTCGGGAATCTCCGGCAGATCTGCGGCTAAAGCGTTGGCAAACTCGGTAACGGTGTACTCCCGTTCGGCGTTGTCGATGAGGATCAAATAGAGCCACAACTTCGAGCTGTTCCCCCAGGAGAGATAATCGACGATGGCGTTGGGATGCTTTGAGGTCTCCTCAGCCCACTTCCCGCCGAAGGAGAGCGCCTCGCTCTCGACCAGGCGCCGGACATCGTCTATTACTTCCGCGCTGCTTCCGGCGGGAAACTCAATCTCGGCATAGACATAGGGGGACTCGATCTCGGGGAAAAAGGCGGCCTTGATGTGATTGCCGGCTACCGCTCCGGCGGAAATAAGGAGCGCCCCGAGGGTGAGGGAGAGAATGAAGGCCCTGTTTTCCAATGCGAAATCGAGGAAGGGCCCGTAGATCCGGGAAACCAGGAAATCCTGGGCCTCTTCCAGCCGTCGGCGCAGGGTGTTTCTACGGCGGGCACCCTCGGTTAATGCATTCGAATGGGCGAGATGCGCGGGCAGCAAAATAAGGGCCTCCACCAGGCTGAAAAGCAGGCTGACGATTACTACAAGACCGATCTGCCGGGTGTACTTCCCCATCTCGCCGTAAATAAAGAAATAGGGAGCGAACGCGACAATGGTGGTGGCGATCGATACCAGGACCGGGGGCATCACTTCCAGGGTGCCGTCGATTGCCGCGCGGCGTCGGTCCTTCCCCAGACGCTTCCAGTGATCGTAGATATTCTCCCCGATCACGATCCCGTCGTCCACGAGGATCCCGATGATCATGATCATCCCGAAGAGTGACATCTCGTTGATGGTTATCTTCAGTACCCACTCCAGGAAGAGAAGCCCCATGAAGGAGATGGGAATCCCTAAGGCCACCCAGAAAGAGACCCGGGAGTTAAGAAAGATTCCCAGAATAACTATGACTAAGAGGAGACCCCCGATACCGGAGAAAAGCAGAGTATTCAGCCGATCATGCAGCTCATCCACATCGCGTATGTATGGCTTGATCGTCAAAAGGCCTTCATACCGGTGCTGAAATTCCTCAATCTGTGCGTCTACGATCTTGGATATGCCGATCACATCCTCGGTGTTACTGTACATTATGTTGAGCCCCACCGCGGGCTCTCCGTTAGCCCGGGTATAGACGCTGTTTTCCGCTCTCCCGTAGCGGATACTGCACAGATCTCCTAAGCGCAGTAGCCCTCCTTCCGTGCTGCGGACGACGATCGTCTCCAGCTCGGAGATGGAACTGCGCTTCTCATAGGTCCTGATCTGAATCTGCTCGTTTTCCGTCAAGACCGTCCCGGCGCTCAGATCGAGACTGGCATTGCGCACCGCCGCCTCGATTTCCGCCAGACTAATCCCGTAGCGCTCCGCGGCATAAGGCATCGGTTCGATAATCAGCTCCCGCCGGGGGAAGCCCCAGGTCAGAATCTGCGTTACCTGACCGCTTCGAATCAGCTCATCCTTAAACTCCGCCGCCGCATCTTCCAGCAGACTTAACTCCCGGGCGCCGTAGAGAAAAATGAGCATTACCCGATTCCATTCCGTCTCCCGGTAGATGAGCGGCCGGTCGGCCTCGTTCGGATAGTCGGGCAAGGTCTCGACCGAGGAGCGGACCTTATCGATGAGCTTGTCCATCGGATACCAGGGAGAGGTCTCCAACCCGATCCAGGCGTGATTATCCCGGGAGGTAGCCGAAAGATTGATTACCCCCTCGAGACCGAGGAGCCTCTCCTCCAGAGGAAGCACAATGCCCTCCTCTATCTCTTTGGCCGAAGCGCCGGCCCAGGGGATCTCGATGCTGATGTAATCGAATTCGATTTTCGGCCAGATCCGCTTTTGCAGATTGAGAAAGCCGAAGGTCCCGGCGGCGAAGATCAGGATCATCAGCCAGTTGGTCACAAGGCGATTGTCGATAAAATAAGCCAAGAGCCGCTTCATACTTACTCCGCCCGCTCCAGCTCCATTCCGGGAAACGGCGATTGGAGCCTGGTCAGAATCAGCTCCGTTCCTTCCGGAAGGCTAGGCCCTAGTACCGCTGAATCCCCCTGAACCGCCAGGAGTTCGACCGGATGCTGTACGAGACGACCGCCTTCGAGTGTATTGACGCTGCCGTCGTCGTTGAGAAGCGCCCTGGGGAGGAGGAACGCCGCAGGCAGGCGTCGCCCGGGGATTTCCACCTGAGCGTAATTCCCCGGAAGCAGCCGCGGGTTGCCGTCGGGATTGACGAAAGAGACATGGAGATCGAGCCGTTGGGACTCCCGACGCATCACCCCGTCCATACGGATTAGCTCACCACTCTGTACCGGTTGCGCCATTCCCGCCGGCCGGATAGAGACATCCCGCCGGTTTTGATCGAGCAAGGATAGCTCCGATGCACTTAAGGAGAGGGAGATTTCCAGATTGGCGGGGTCTGTTAGGGTAAAGAGCACCTCTCCGGGAGCCACAGTACCGTAGAGATCCGCTCCGTCTCCATCGAGCACCCCGGAAAAGGGAGCGACTATCCGATAATAGCTGAGGGCGGTCTCCTGCTCTCGTACGGTGTAGTAGGCGGAAAGTACTCCGTAGGTTCCGGCCAGGAGCTTCTCCCGCTCGGATTCGACCTGGGGTAGATTCGGAAGAGGCCCATCCTCGGCCGGGAGTCGGGAGAAGAAATCCGACCAGCGCGCATAGAGGGGCGCCTCAGATCGAAGCGCTGAAAGAAGGGATGCTGTCGCACTGATCAGTTCGACCCGTGCCAGAGCCAATCGGTTGCGGGCGCTCTCATCGTCGATGCGAACCAGGAGCGTCCCCTTCTCTACCCTGGAACCGCTCTTGAGTCCCCGGTAGGTCTCGACGATCCGACCGGAGACCATGGCCTGCACCGACAAGGTGCGGGCGGAACGGATGAAACCCTCCCCCTGGACAAACAGGTCAACGGGACTATATTCGAGATAAACAGTCTCGACTTGTCGCACCCCCTGCTCTTCCGCTTGCTCCTCGGCCGTACTCGGCCGGAGGATAAGTAGCGCCGCAAGCGTCAAAGAGAAGAGCAGAACGGAAGAGACGGCGATCAACGACCGTCTTGTTTTTTTAGAAAGAGCGATCATAGAAATCCTCATTTTTCATCCGATTTCAACGCAAATGACACTTTATTATAACATAAAGTCGGATACTAACTGTCACCTGGAATTACCGCTTATTGACTTAAGGGGGGCATTCCAGTAACTTCCTCCATAATTTGAGCCTTCAAGCCAGGAGAGTCCCGACGTGAAGAAAAAACAGACCAAGATTGTAGCAACCATTTCAGACCGGCGTTGTGATCCCGATTTTATCCGCAGCCTCTTCCTGGAAGGCATGAATGTGGTACGTCTCAATACGGCCCATCAGAGCCCCGCCGAAAGCCTGAAGGTGGTCGAAAGCGTCCGCTCTGTTTCGAATGATATCGCCATTATGCTGGATACCAAGGGACCCGAGGTACGGACCTGCTGCATGGACGAGAAGCTACAGGTAACTGAAGGTGAAGAGGTTTTCTTCGGCGAGGTTCCGGCCGGGAAGAAAGGGTTGACCGCCAGTTATCCCCATTTTGTAAAAGACATACCCGTTGACGCGCGCATCCTGATCGACGACGGCGCGGTTTCACTTCTGGTGATAAACAAGAGCGCTAAGACGCTGGTCTGCCGGGTAGAGAACAGCGGGGAGATCGGCAACAAAAAGAGCATCAATGTTCCCGGGGTACATCTTAACCTGCCGACCCTCTCCGATAAGGACCGGGAGTATATCGATTTCGCCATCGAGCATGATATTGATTTTATCGCCCACTCATTCGTCCGCTCAAAGGAAGATCTGAATCAGATTCAAGAGATCCTGGACGCGAAAAAATCCAAGGTCAAGATAATCGCCAAGCTCGAGAACCGGGAGGGGGTGGAGAATCTCAAGCAGATTCTGAAGCACTGCGCCGGGGTAATGATTGCCCGAGGTGATTTAGGGATAGAGATCCCCGCCGAGGAAGTCCCGACGATTCAAAAGCAGATTATTCGTACCTGCACCAAGCGGGCTAAGCCGGTTATCACTGCGACCCAGCTGCTCCATTCGATGATAGAAGCCCCCCGACCGACCCGGGCGGAGGTGAGCGACGTGGCCAACGCCATTTACGACGGCACCGATGCGGTTATGCTCTCCGGAGAATCGGCCTATGGAAAGTACCCGGTAGAGGCGGTGCGCTACATGTCGAAGATCGCCCGGAAGGTGGAATCCCAGAAGGCGAAGCTGACGGATCTGCCGGTCTTCAAGGGGCGCCATAAGGTGCGCAATTATCTGGCCAAGGCAGCGGTTTCCGCAGCGCTGGAGCTGCCGGTCAACTCGATGGTCATCGACTGCGATACCGGCCGTTCGGCGCGGGTCGTCTCGGCCTACCGGGGACATATGCCGATCTACGCCAAGGCCGGGACAAGACGGGTGGTACGGGAGCTGGCCTTGAGCTTCGGAGTCTATCCCAGTTACATGGAGATGCCCAGCACCACCGATGAGATGGTGCGCCGTTCGCTGGAGACCCTGCTGGAGAGCGGTGATCTTCACCGGGAGGATATGGTTGTGGTCTTGGCCGGAACCCCCGGGGTGAGCGACGGTTCCGACTTTATCGAGATCAACACGGTAACGAAGATTCTCGGGAAGTAGTTTAATCCCGCCACAGAACCTTGGTGTTCGCCTTGGCGGCTATATCATTGAGGGTATCGTCGTCATGATAGTGCAGTCCGGAGGGAAAGGCCTGGATACCGTCGGGCGTGCGGATATACCAGACCGCGGCATGGTGATACGCCTCGGTATCCTCTTCCACCAAACCATCGATCCCTTCGATATGCAGCTTGCCGTGGCACGTACAGAAATAGGCCTGGTTCTCCTCGGGATTAGTAATAAAAAAGCTCGTTCCCCGAACGCCCATAACTGCGGTGGAGGTGCGGACCTGAAACTGGTTATTCTCGTCGAATCCGAGTCGGTCGAGTCCGTTGAGTACCGCGGCCACGGTACCGGTCTCTACCGCCAAACCGGACCAGGCGGGATTGATTACTCCGTCGGTCTCTTCCAGAAACTGAATGATATTCCGCGGCCCGAAAGCGATCTCGGCGATCCCGTCGATTCCGGTCTTAATCCGGTCGCCCGGCTTAATGGCATCGCCGATCTCCACGGCGGCTCCATTGACCGATACATCTCCCTCGGCATAAACCAGTTCGCCGTCGAGGGTAGCGGGATTGATCATCTCCGGCTGCCCCCCGGCAAGGAGGGGCAGCGTGCCGATCAACAAGATAAAGAGTAGATAGCTTACACCCAATTCCATTTTTCGCATTCTTTGCTCCTTTCACGGTCGCCGGTACCGCTTCGTTTCAATTGACTTGCTGTAATCTAAAATTACTATAATTTTCGAACGAACGCTAATAAATTCTTGTTCAGCCCTGCAGATAATCCAGGAGCGTCCGCATCCCGCGGCGGTTACGGTCAAACTCCGTGCGGTGGTGCGTGGAGAGTTCTACGACAATGGCGGGAATGCCCCGGGTGTACAGATAGTTAGAAGCCGAGCCGGTTATGCGATAGGTGACCAGTCCTTTGGCATCCGCTTCAGGCAGTCTATAGCCCGATCCTTCGGCATAGGCCTCCGCCAGTCGCTTGGACGGCTCGAAACCGTCCCGCCGTCCGCCGTGATAGAGTCCGTCGGCGGCGCTGTGAAAGAATAGGACTCCCAGAGGGCGCAGCTCCGTTACCAGATCCCGGACGGCCCGGGTCTCCGGCTCGCTAAAAGGAGCGGATCCGGCTTTTACCTCGGTCGTACCCCAGTAGGAGGTCGGTTCCCACTCGTAGTCCCAGTTGCGGTTGAGATCGACGAGATTGGCATTGAAGCGGCCCGCGCGCGTGTCCACACCGGAAAAGTCGAAGCCCTTAAGCTCCCGGTCGCCGATTATCCGATGCAGACCGTCGGGATTCATGTTAACCACGAAGTGAAGTCTAATCCCGTCCGGAATTCGGTCCGGTTCATCGCGATAGTACTCAATAAACTGCTGCATCAAGAGTACCGTGTTCCATTCATACCCGCCGTGGATTCCGCCGACCAGCAACAAGGCCTCCGGACCCGAACCGAGGGACACCATCTCGATCGGTCTCCCTTCGACGGAGCGGCCGATCACCCGACGCTCTTCGGAGAGGGAGAGGAGGGATGTAACAGAAAGGAAATATATGATTAAAATTGCAAGGAATCTCTTCATGACCATAAGGTACTCTATCGACCGCGGTAGTGACCACTGCCTCAGCCGGTTGCTCTACTATTATTAGAGTAAACCGGAGGCAAGCAGAAATATTGCACCGCCGCGGGTCAAGGCCGCAGGCACTATACCGTACCTGACGGCGACTAGTCCGCAAAAAGTCTGAGGCCGGGTAGCACTCGGATGATATACTCCGGAATCATCAACTCGTCTCCTTTAATGCAATTTCCATCACCTGTTCCATCAGCTCAACTACCTCCCTAAAAGTCGTCGTATACGGCTCTTCGGTATCCACCCGATGGACCAGGACCAGATCGAGATCGGGGAAAACCGTCAGCAGATGCACGGACATGCCGGTATGGTAAAAGCCCCGCCCCAGCCCCTGCTCGGCGGGAACGATGCACCAGAGATACCCGTAGGGATCGTTATGGATACCCTTCTCAGAATAGGCAAGAGTGGAGACTTCGATCCACTCCCGGGGAATAATCTGGCGACCGTCCCACTCTCCCCAAGCGGCCAACAGCTCGCCGAAGCGGGCCATATCCCGGGCGGACATACTGAAGAAGTAGGCGGGGTGTACCGATTTTGAATACTCATAGGCGTAGCGACAGTTAGCGGCGGAAAAATCCTGCATCCCGATCGGTACAGCGATCTCCCGCTCGAAGGCCGCGAAGATATCCTCGCCGGTCTGCTCCCGGAAGATAGTCCCCAGGGCGTTGAAGTCCCAGTTATTGTAATAGAAGTGGGTATCCGCCGGATGGCTTCCTCGCTCGGGTCGGGCGCGCTCCATGGCCGGAACCTCGCCGGCGGCGGGATGATAGATTCCGGAGCGGGCGGCGAGAAGATCCCTGACGCAGGCCCGCTTCTCGTTCTCCGATAATTCCGGAGGAATATCGTCAATGCCGAGTTCCGCGATGGTCGCATCGATGTCGATAATTCCCCGCTCACGATAAATGCCGTAGAGGGCGCCGAGGAAGGGCTTCCGGATCGAATGGCAAGGGAGGTTTCGCGTTACATCGCCGTATGAAAATAGTACCTCGCCCTTCCGTACGGCCAGAACCGCCGCCGAACCGATCTCCCGGGCCATGGCCTCGGCGCGTCTTTCCGGGGAGCTGGTACAAGAGACGCCGAATAGCAGCAAAACGGCGGGAAATACCAAGGGCCAACGCATAAACGACTCCTCATCAGGGACGGACTAACTTCGCAGGAGCTCCTCCTCAGCCTCCCGGGAAAACTGACTGGTATAGAGCTCGGCGTAGGCTTGGCCCCGAAGCATCAGTTCATCATGCGTGCCGGATTCTACGATCCGCCCCTTGTCGAGCAAGATAATCATATCGGCCTGCCGGACCGTGGAGAGCCGGTGGGCGATCAAGAAACTGGTGCGTCCGGTAAGAACCGTCGTTAGAGCCTTCTGTATCAGGGCTTCCGTTTCAGTATCCACCGAACTGGTCGCCTCGTCCAGAACAAAAAGACGCGGATCGGCCAAAACCGCCCGAGCGAAGGATATGAGCTGCTTCTGACCGGTGGAGAGCTTGTTCCCGCCGGGACCGACGTCGGCCTCATAGCCACCCTCAATAGCGCGAATGAACTCATCCGCCGCCACTGTGCGCGCCGCGGCAATTACCTCATCCCTTCGAGCATCGGGCCGACCATAGAGAATATTATCGTAGATTGTCCCCGAGAAGAGATAGGGCGTCTGCAGGACATAACCAAGCTGCCCGTGGAGCCAGCCTTGAGGGCGCTCTCGGTAATCGACCCCGTCGATCAGTATCTCTCCGCTGGTCGGCTCGTAGAAGCGGCATAACAGATTGACGATGGTGCTCTTTCCGGAGCCGGTCTCCCCTACCAGCGCCACCGTCTCGCCCGGCCGGATGCTGAGATTGAACTCCTCGAGCACCGGTTGATTCTCTACATACCGAAACGAGACATTCCGGAATGAAACCTCACCCCGGATCTTGGCGTACGATTCGGCCGCTTGGAGTCCCGGCCGGTCCCTGATTTCCGGCTCTTCATTCAAGAGGGAGACCACCCGCTCGGCCGAGGCCTGGGCGTACTGAAACTCGGCAAAGACCCGGGAGAGCTCCATAACCGGGTCGAAGAAACGGCCGGTGGCGAAAAGAAAACTGACCAAGACGCCGTAGCTGATACCGCCTGTTATTACGCCGCTTCCGCCACGCCAGAGGGCCAGGGCCGTACCTATGCTTCCGAGAAAGATTACCGCCGGCAGATAGAGGGATGAGAGGCTGGCCGCCCGTACCGAGACCCTGCGCATACTGCCGGTGAGTCCGCCGAACTCCTTCAGATTCGCCTCCTCCCGGACGAGGGTTTTACTGGTCCTGGCTCCCATGATGCCCTCGTTAAAGGAGGCGGTTATCTTAGAATTGGTCTTGCGCACATGGCGGAACAGTCCCAGGATCCGCCGCTGGAATACGAGGCTCAGCCACAAGAGCGGCGGGATCACCGCCAGCGTTACCAGCGCCAGCTTCAGATTCGTGATCAGCATTAGGAGCGCCATGGCGCTCATCATCGTGAAGCCCCAGGCGATATCCACGATGCCCCAGGCGACGATGGAGCCGATCTTCTGGGTATCCGAGGTAAGTCGGGCCAGGATCCAGCCGTTGGAGGTACGGTCGAAATAGGCGAACGAGAGCTCCTGCAGCTTCTCGAAACAGGCCCGGCGGATTGAGTAGACCATCTGCATCTCGATCTTTCCGGCGATATCGATGAACCACCAGATCATACCGCCCAAGGCGGCGGCCATACCCAGGAAGAGGGCCATAAAGGCCGGCAACCGCTCCAGTCGATCGGGAATCACCACATGGTCTATCACCCAGCCGGTCATAAAGGGCTGCAGCGCCTCGAGACCGGCCACCAGAAGCATGAGCAGGATCATCACCGCCAGGGGTCCCTTGTTTTCGGCGGTGAACCGAAGAAGGACCCGCCAGGTGGCGGGATCAAAGCGTTTTCCGAACTCTCTGTCGTCAGGCTGAGGCATCGCCGGCCTCCCTCATCTGCTCTTCCAGACTGCTCTGCAGATTCCAAATCCGTCGATAAAGCCCTTGCCGTCCGAGCAGGGTGGCGTGATCCCCCTGCTGAACAATCCGCCCGCGATCCATAACCAGGATGCGCTCGGCCTCCATCAGCGTACTGATGCGGTGGGATATCAGGATCGTGGTGCGGGAGTCGTGACGTCGCTTGAGCGCCCGCCGAATTCGGGCGTCGGTACTTGCGTCGACCGCACTCAATGAGTCGTCGAATATAAGGAGCGGCTGATCTCGCACCAGCATGCGCGCAATGGCCACCCGCTGCTTCTGCCCTCCCGAGAGGGTAACGCCGCCCTCGCCTACCGGCGTGTCCCAGCCCTTCTCGAACTCCCTTACTACCGTGTGGAGCGCCGCCTGTCGGGCGGCCTCTTCCAGGCGCGGCTCGGGTAGATGGGGCTCGGCCAGGATGACATTCTCTTTAAGACTGCGACGATAGAGGAAGGGCTCCTGCAGAATAATCCCGACTTGCGACCTGAGCCAGGTCAGGTCGAACTCCTGAATGGGGATACCGTCCAGCAGGATCTCTCCGCAGCTCGGTTCATAGAGTCGTCCCAAAAGCTGAACCAGGCTCGATTTTCCGCTTCCGGTCTTCCCCAGGATCGCCACCGTTTCGCCGGGACGGATCTTCAGATTGATATCCTGAAGCACCTCACTCTTATCGTCGTAGCGGAGGGAGACGCCGCGAAGCTCGACGCCCCCCTTTATCGGCGTACGGCGAGATCCAGTCTCGATTTCGCCTTGCATTTCAAAGATCGCCTCTATCCGTTTCAGCGCCACCAGGGCCTTTCCCATCTCCGAGAGGATTCTCCCCAGCTGCCGAATCGGCCACAAGAGCAGGGCGGTATAGGAGAAGAAGACCACCAAGGTTCCCACGCTAATCGAACCGGCCGCGGCCCAGCGCACTCCGAAGAAGAGCACCATGGCAATCTGCAGCAAGGACATAGTTTCCGAGAAGCTCCAGTAACCGGCCAAGAGTCGAATCACCTTGACCGACTCGTCCCGATGCTCCCGATTACGACGGTCGAACTTGGCAAGCTCCTCCTGCTGCCGACGGAAGGCCTTGACGACTCGTACCCCGGAGAGGTGTTCCTGGGCCGTATGGGAGAGCCGGCCTTCCGCTTCGTCGGCCCGTTCGAAGACCTCTTCGATCCGTAGAAAGTAGATGTAGGCGAAGAGGAATATCGCCGGCACCAGACTCAACGAGACCAGGGTCATCCGCGGACTGATGCCGAGCATTGCGGCTACCGCCAGCATTACGAGGAAGATCGTCCTGCCGACCTCGGAGAACTGGGTGGCAAAAAAACTGCGGGCGGTCTCCACATCCGATGTGGCCCGCTGGATCAGATCCCCCGTGTCGATACTGTTGAGGGTCCCAAAGGGCAGCCGATGGATGTGTGCATAGAGCCTAAGCCGGGTCCGCTCAGCCGCTCCCTCCGCGGCGATTGCGGTCAGCCGCCCTTTAACGAAGAGGAAGAGCCCCCCCAGAAGAGAGACGGCCGCCAGCAGCAGGGCGAAGAGGTAGAGCCGCTCGCCGACATGCTCATAGATGGTGATCAGCCAGCCGACTGAGTCTGCTTCTTTACCTCCGATTACCGTGTCCAGAGTAAAGCCGAGGATACGGGGGGTCTGGATTTCGAACCAGGAGGCGAGAATAACCGCACAGGTGGCCAATAGATAGCTTATACGCTTACCCTCGAGAAAGCGCCAGAGCAATAACAGGTTATTTTTCATACTGATCTCCCCAGATCAATGGAAGCGATAATTCCCAGGGAGAGTGGTGAACGGTGCGCCTAAAGAGATGGAAACGCCGTACCTGAGAATCCCGGAGTCAGAGGTGGGTGGCGGCCAATAGCCTGATTCTTACAGATACTCGCATGGATTTTCCTCGTCACTTATTACGAAAAGTTGCTTAATACTACCGAGTCAAAAGAAGGGTTGTCAAGCAGCGGATAGAAAAACCGCCGGCGGATACCGGCGGTGAATAAAGCTTGTAAGCTGTACTTTTAGCGTGCTACGGCGTTCAGGCCGCCGTTAATGCGCAGGGTGTTGCCGGAGAAGGTGACCTTCAGATCGCCGCTCCAGTAGAACATCGCATCAGAGTCGGCGGAGACCTTCTCGATACTTCCGGTGCGAGCATCGTTGCCCCGCTGTACCAACTGACCGCCGGCCACGCCTGAGCTCCAGACCTTATCGTAGTCGATGCGGTCGGCTTCTCCGTTACGAGAGAAATCTCGAGAGATAACCTGGGGAGCGCCCCGGGGGATAAAGCCGATCTTCCGCTCATACAGCTCGGCATTCGGAAAGCTGATTACGCCGTTACGGTCGGTTACGATCTTATAAGCGGTTCCCCGGTGGGCATACTGAATCGTGATAACCCCGTTAGAGGCCTTTTCCACCTGCAGGTTGTCGATTTTGGGCTGATCCGGTTCCGCTACGGCGAAGAGGAAGAGGCCGCGCATGCCGCTGGGCATAACGGTATTGCCCTTCACGTCGTTCCGATAAGGCTGGAAAAGAGCGGTAGAACCGTGAACCGAAGCGCCGGTTCCCCCGTCGTAGTGGTCCTTGTCCGCGGACATGTAGCGGATAGGGCCGGAGAAGGAGAAGTAGTTGGTCCGGGCGGTACCGGTGATGTCGTATTGATAATCAATTGTAAGATCCTGAGCCACCAGCATTCCGCCGGCCAGGAGCAGTACTAAAGATAACAAGATACTCTTTTTCATGATTGAAACCCTCCATAGATTTCTGAGTGTGATATTAATCAATATTATTATATCGATTAGTGATTCTGTCAAGATTTTATTTTATCCTCCGCCCACAGGGGGAAAGATAGCCAGGGTATCGCCGTCGGCAGGCACGCTCTCTAATTCGGCGTGTCGGCCGTTGATGAAGATCACCGCCGCCTTCTGTTGGGGGATGCCGATTCCGGCGAGAATCTCCGCCACCGTCGCGTCCTCAGGAAAGACCTCCTCCCCTTCCGGAGCACGGAACTTACGCAGGGTGGCGAAGACCTTTAGAAGAATTTTCTTCTGTTCCGCCGCGCTCATTCCTGATCCCCGTCGATATAGAACCCCCGCTTCAGGAGATCCTCTTTATGGTTTTTTAAGACCGTATTGAAGACCTTTACCAGGACCCTCCCGTGATCGGCCGTCACGCTATCCTTCCCGGAGCCGGAGATGCTGTCCCGCAAAACCTTGAGGGGACTGTCGCTCCGGAGCATTGCTCCTACAAGGCCGGGCATCGCCCCGGAGAGGATCAAGGTATCTCCGGGGCTAAGGAAGCTCTCCTGAGGGTCGTCTACGACCCGGTGGTTGAGGATAATAGTACTGACCTCCCGGTTGAAAGCCGGGAGGTCGACATTCAAGAGTCTGGATCCGAAGCTGAACACGCTCTCTCCCGCTTGCAGGTCGAACCATACGCCCTGCTGTAACAGAAGAGAGGTGTCGAAGGCTTCGGCGTTCTCGGTGCCGATCCGTTGCACCGCCTAAAAGCTCATAACCTGATCGAGCTCCTCGTCTTTCACCTCGAAGACCGCGCCGTGGGGCTCGAGCTTCTCTCGGTAGAAGTAGCGGGGCAGACGATCGTGGGCCTTCGTGAATCCCGCCCGCCGGTTAAAATCTACCTCAGCGGTCAGGATATCCTTACCCAACTGAGTCACGTCGTCGGCGGTCAAACTCGCCCCCAGGAAGGCGTTCAGCAGGTCGATCAGCGCCTGGAAGGTCTCGGGTTGGTCCAGAATAGGAAAGGCGATGAAGAGACACATTCCGGTGGAGTCGATAGCGGCCGTGGCTATCTGCAGATTGCGCGAGAGCTCCGCCTGTCCCTGAGGCTTGAGGGGATCCACAAAGCCCCCCACCTTGAGAATGTTGGTGGCAATCGCATAACCGGCGGTATGGTCGGCCCCCATGGGGCTGGTAGCGTAGGTCACGCCGATACCCTGAATCGGGCGCGGGTCATAGGCGGGCATGGCCTGTCCCTTGACTACCGGCGCGTGCTCGATACCGAAGGTCTTGGCGGTGACCGCAGCACCGGAACCGAGGATACGTCCCAGCGGAGTCCCTTTACCAACCTCGGCCAGCAGATCCAGCGCCCCCTGCTTATCCCCGAACTCGGCCAAACCGGCCTCCATGGCTACCGCGATGGTCGCCCCCATCTCGATTGTGTCGAGACCGAAGTCGTCGTCCATTCTATCGAGCCGGGCGATTGTATCCAGATCGTCGATACCGCAGTTAGCTCCGTGGGCCCAGACCGTCTCGTACTCGGGCTGTTTCGAGACGTAGTTTCCGTCCTTGTCGACGAAGATCCCGGAACATTTAATCACGCAACCCCGGTGGCAGCCGTGGGTCGGGTTACCGCCCCGCTTCTCTTCCAACTCGGCCTGGGTCTCGCCGGAGATCTTCTGGGTATTCTTGAACTTTCCGGTGGAGAAGTTATTGGTCGGGTAACCGCCCGCTTCGTTGATGATGTTAGCCAGAATATTGGTGCCGTAGGCCGGTAAGCCCTCGCCGGAGACGCTGTGGCTCTGTATGCCCTTTACAAAGCGCTTGTTGGCTTCTCGGAACGCCTCGGGATCCTTCGGCTTCCGGGATTCGCAGCCCTCGTCGTCGATAACGATGGCCTTTAAACCCTTGGCGCCCATAACGGCGCCGACGCCGCCCCGGCCGCAGTGACGGGTGGGCCGCAGCTCCATATCGGTACAGGCGATGGAGGCGGCGGCAAGCTTCATCTCCCCCGCTTGGCCGATACTCATATAGGCGACCTTATCACCGTACTCGGCGCGTAACTTATCGACGGTATCGTAGTTGCCGAGCCCTTTCAGCTTATCCGCGGGAACAAGCTTAGCCCCCTCTTTCTTGACTACTAGTGTATGGAACTTCCCCGGTTCCGGTTCACCCTCCAAAACGATGGCCGCATATCCGAGACGGGCCAGGGTTTGAGCCGCCTGCCCGCCGGCATTCGCCTCTTTGATTCCACCCGTTAAAGGACTCTTACAGCCGACCGAGATACGGCCGGAGATGGCCGCCGCCGAGCCGCTCAACAACCCCGGCGCAATTACCAGCTTGTTTTCAATCCCTAGGGGATGACAGTCTGCAGGAACCTCGGCGGCTACAAGCTTAGATGTAAGCGCTCGTCCTCCCAGGCCGGCATAGGCACCGATAGGCTCCTCGGTCAGAGTAGGTTTGGGTCCCATAGCGATGCGAAGAATTTTGTCCACTTTTCCCTCCTGATTTGGCTATTTCTCCTTTCCAAACACGGGAGGTAAAAATATTTCTACTTTTACCCATCGGCCCCACCGCCATGGCCTTTCGCTTTAGGAGAGGGGGCTCGGAGGATTAACTCTTATATAGAAATTATAGCATCCATCCCGGGAATCGCAAAACTTTTTTCGGTCGCCGACCGACTGGTAAGACCAATTCTGCGCTTTACTAGTGTATACTGTGGGAGTGAACAAGAGTCTAAGTCCCGAAGAAAAAGAACGCTACTCCCGACAGTTGATGATCAGCGATTGGGGAGAACCGGCCCAGCAGAGCCTAAAGGAATCCAGGATTGGTATCCTCGGTGCCGGAGGTCTCGGTTCGCCGGTAAGTCTCTACCTGGCTGCCGCCGGGGTCGGCTCTATATCGGTATGCGATTTTCAAGAGCTGGAGCTCTCCAACCTCAACCGCCAGATCCTCTACACCGAGGACGAGCTCGGTAAGGGGAAAGCAGAATCCGCCGCCGAAAGACTGCAACAGCTAAACACTGATATAGTGATCACCTATCGCTCGGAGAGGGTCGACGAAGGGAATGTAGCCGGTATCTTTGCCGCTTGCGATCTGGTGATCGACTGTCTCGATAACTTTGAAGCCCGGCTGGTACTCAATCGCTTCTGCTGGCGAGAAAGAATCCCCCTCCTCCATGCCGGCATTAGCGAATACTACGGACAGCTCTTTCTGATGGTGCCGACAGAAACCGCATGTCTCGCCTGCCTGCTTCCCGAGCCGGAGCAGAACCGTCCGCCGGAGCCGGTATGCGGCGCCACCGCCGGGGTGATCGGCAGCATGCAGGCCATGATCGCCATCAAGTACCTGGCGGGCGTAGGAAGCACCCAAGCGGGAGTCCTCTCCCTGGTGGACCTGAATCCCCTGCAGCTGGACAACATGCCGATACGTCCCCGGGAAGGGTGTCCGGTCTGCGGAGGTCGGCTCCTTTGAGACGTCGCTAAGGGATTATTAGCCGCCGATTCCCATACTGAAGGAGACCTGAGGCAAGCCGGTCTCGAGGTTCCAGCCGACGGAGAAGCCCAATGCCGGGAGGGCGATCTTGTTCAGAAAGAGTTCGAAGCCGAAACCGGGGCCGTAGTAGAGAGTTGGGTCGATGAGGTCCGACGCAAAAAGCCCCGCCTCGAAGAAGCCCTTCCCGGAGAGGGTCGCCGCGGCAAAGCGTTTCAGCGGCAGATTATAGGCGACAGAACTGTTGAGGTACTCCTCGGCGGCCACCTTACCCATAGGTAAAGTGGCGCTCCCGCTTCGGCCTCCGAGCCGAAACTGGGATCCCGCCGGCATATCACCCCAGCCTGCCTGCAGATCGAGGCGCAGGAGGTGACTGCTCCAGGGATAAAAGCCGTAACCGATTTCCCCCTCGGCTTTAGAGAAATCCCGGGTGCCATCGATCCCCAGGGCTCGGTCGTACGCGGCCTGGATCTCTACCCCCCGGGTATAAGGGATGTCGTAGATGAGGTTCTTCCACTCCCCCCCCGCGGATAACGTAAAGGCTTTGGTATCATCCGCCGGAGCGAGGGCGGAGTCGCGGTTTACTACCGAGAGTGTTTCATACCCGGCCTCGAGGGAGAGGCTCAACGAGTCGCCGAAGGGACGCATAATACCGAGGCTGAAACGGCTCCCTTCGTTCTCGTACTCCCGAACCGTCTTCTCCTTCACGTCCAGATCGCCGGCCGTGCCCCGACCGGCGCCGATTCCGATCCGTAGACCTATCTCGGAGCCGAGAAAACGGGGATCGGTATAGAAGCCGGTAAAGGAGCTGCGGTCGCTTCCGGTAAAAAGCCCCAGCCCTAAAACCTTCTGCATCCCCAGAAAATTGCTCTCCACCCCGACAATGCCGGCCATCCAAGAATCGGTGCCGGAGTAGCTCATAATCGGTATCGGAAAGAGGGTCCACTTATCCTCCACATAGACCTCGATAAAGGCTGCCCCGGCTTCGATGCGGGTCACTACCTCGATTTCAGGATTGAATATTCCGGCTTCACGCAGCTCCTGAATGATTTGCTCTTCCGTCTCGTCGGAGAAGAGTTCGCCCTCGGCCACCGGGCTAATAATGGCCCGTACGGTTGTCTCGCGAGTGCGTTTCAAGCCCGTAAAGGTGATCTCCTCGATAACGACTGAGGAATCGGCAGCAAGAGTAGGGAGTGAGACCAGAAACAGCCAAATAAGAGCAAGCAGGCGTCGATTCATGGAGCCTACTCTACCAGAGGAGGATGTGCCGATCAACGCGCACAGAGGCTATTGCGGATACGCCCAGGCCCGCCAGGAATTTCTTCGAATAATTTGCATATGGGTGATAACTCCATTAGTCTTAGTAGATGGACAATCTTGCATCCGTAAAGGTTGCAGGCCGTGAGAATCCGGCGACCATACCTATCAGCTCCTCCAAGAAACCGACGATCACCGAGGAGATACTCACCCATTGGCAGGAAATCGTAGACCTGGCGGCCCAAATTCTCGATATTCCCGCGGGATTGATCATGCGTCTGCATCAAGACGAGATCGAGGTATTCGTCAAGAGCAGCAACCAGGCAAATCCATACGAACTGAATGAACGGGCGCGACTACAGAGCGGAATCTACTGCGAAACCGTGGTGGGAAAGCGTCAAGCCCTGATAGTACCCAACGCCCTCAAGGATCCCGACTGGGATCACAATCCGGATATCGACCTCAACATGCTCAGCTATCTGGGGATTCCGATCAGCTGGCCCGACGGCGAGATCTTCGGCACTCTGTGTGTTCTCGATTCAAAGGAGAATACCTTTACCCCGGATCAGCGAAAGCTGATCGAGAAATTCGGTCGCTTGGTGGAACGGGATTTAGCGCTTTTATCGAGATCAGAGACAGCGCTTCAGCAGTTAGCCGAGAGCGAACTCAAGTTGAGGGAAACCCGACACCGAATTCGAAACCATTTCAACCTGTTGGTGAATTTCATCGATTTCTATTCTACCGCGGAGAACCAGAGTCTGAGTCTCGATGAGCTCAGCGCCAAAATCCGGAACAGGGTCTACACTCTGCTGGAGGTTCATGAGATGCTGAGCCATACCGGCGGAGAGGCGGGACTATCGGGCGGGAGTTACATAGATCGGATTGTCGAGGCTATCACCCGGGAGAGCACCGCTCCTATAGCCTATCGCCGGAGCGGAGCGGAGTTCGTGATGAACGAGGATGAACTGATCCCGTTAGGGATGCTTCTGAATGAGCTGGTCTCCAATTCAATCAAATACGGCTTCACCGATCAGGCATCCCCGATGATTTCAATCGACATAAGCCGTAAAGAGCAGGAGCTTACCCTGATCTATCGGGACAACGGCGGCTCGACCTACGACGGAACACCCCAGGGTACCGGCTTGGGGTCCATGATCATCGAGGCCCTCATCTCGCAAATGCAGGGAGAATCAACGGAGAGGATCGAAAACGGCTACTACTTCAGCATCCGGCTAGCGCTAAGAGAGGAGTAGAGAAAAAAAATACGCGATCCCGGAGGCAGCCAGGATCGCGTATCGGCGGACATCTTTATTTCAATCCACTTTTAATCAAGGTCAGATTACAATGCCTGGGGAGAATTGAGTATTGGCCGATCGGCTAATAAACGGATGTGAAGTAGTTTACGGCTCCCACTGGTTATAACGGCAGAGATCGATTACTCCCCAGCGGTTTTCGACGCCCAGCTTATCGAAGATCGATGCGAGGTGCGCCTTTACGGTGGACGGAGATATTCCCAACCGCTCCGACAGCTCGGCGTTACTTCCGCCGTATTCCACCAAGGCCTGAATAATGCGCTTCTCCGCCGGGGTAATTCCCCGGGAATCGAGATCCAGGGCTTGCTGGTTTTCCTGCATGCTCTGCATTTCACTCTTCAGGCGTTTAATATAGGCGGTCTGCCGGGAGGAGAAGGCGGCGTAACGTTTAATCTCATCGGAATAGATGATCCCTAACAGGGCTCCGAAGAGGAGCAGGTAGAGAACGGCGTCGATTCCCTTGGCAAGAACATTCTCCGGTTGCGTTATTTCTGCGGCGGCGATTACGATGGCGAAGATATAGATCAGTACTACAGCTACCTTAATCCGGAAGTAGCGAATGAAGAGACCATGCTTCAAGCCGATAATAATTCCTATGGCAAACATACCCAGCCCATAGACGGAGTCATAGGTATCGAAGACCGCAATCGTAGCCACTAAAAAAGGGACTAAGGTCTGAATCCAGCGACTGATACGAAAGCGGATAAATCCCGTGGCCGCAAGAAGAAGGCTAAAGAATAAGACCGAATTAACCTTAATGTTGAGCAGTGCCGCGATAAAACCGTCGTGAATGGAGAAGGTAATGAGATTGGCGATAGTAACCGCCAAACCGATAGAGGCGAATAGCAGACCTATTCGCCTCTGGATACGCATCATGCCGACCAGTAGCTCCGGATAGCCTCTTCCACATCCATAATCGCGTCCATCTCTGAATGAGAATGAGCCTGAATGCACGCACGCAGCCTATCAATCAGCTCGCCGGCCTGCCACACCCCGGCGGCTACCGGATTATATTTGGTTCGTTCCATATCCTTCTCCACATCCCGAAGATACCCGGCAACCATCTGCAGCTTCAAGAGGTCCATGCCCCGGCTGATTACAGAGGGATCCCCACCGGAGAACTGCATAATCGGGTGCAATCGCGTCTCAATCTCACCGTCGTCCTCCGGGGTATGCAGAAAGAACTGCTTGGTACCTTCATGTAAGGCCAGGTAATAGATGGCCACATGAGTCACGGCTGTCTGCCAGGGGTGATCACAGTCCGCTAAGAACGGCAGAGCACCAATCAGCTTGGCGGTTCTGTTCTCCGCGATCCTGCGCCGCATACTGGATTCCATATTGAACGTGACCGCAAGATGATCCACAAGTTTGCGCCACAGCTCAACCGTAAAACGAGCTCCGTTGCGTTCGGACCGACCTAGAACAGACGCTTGCTGATAAATAGCTGCAATCATTGATACCTCCTTGATAACACCTGCAGTATCACCCAAAAGAAAGAGGTATAGCCATTGGCCGGTCGGCCAATAAACGGATGTGTAGCGCTTATCATTCATGCTATACTCTATCCATCTTACTAATTGAGGCAGAAATTAGTGCGGAATAGCTATACCAACGAAAAAGAGTATAGGCAGAATCTCGTTCTCACATTCTTAATCCCCGTTTTCACCCCGATTTTTCTTTTCGTAACCCTACAGGACCTCTGGCATGGGAATACCTTCGAATATATCTCGAACGCAATTATGACAGTTCTGCTTGTGTGCCTGCTTGCAGTCCGGATTCAGAAGTTCTCCTCCGCAAAGCGATATAGACTCAACCGCCGGCTGCTCTTTCTCTGCGTGCTTAACCTGGGAATCTACACCCTGGTGAGCCTTTTAATCCAACATGATCTGAGCAAGCTACCCTGGACCTACCTGTTTCTCCTACTGGCCATTTATACCCTCGACCTGCCTCTCGCCCTCTCGGTGTGCGTCCTATTCTTAAGCATCTTCACCTGGTTCGCCTTCACTGCCGAACTACCGGGGCACAATCTTGAGTTTGTGACAGGCTTCCGAATACGTTTCACCCTCAGCCTCTGGGTATTGACCACGGTATCCGCCATAACCATGCATGTATGGCAGCAAAGTGCGAAAAACTCGATTGATCAGCAGCGGACCATCGAGAAGTCCCTAGGGGAGAAGGAGGTACTCCTCAAGGAGATTCACCACCGGGTTAAGAATAATATGCAGATTATGTCGAGCCTGGTGAACATCGAGAGCGCGAAAATAGAGGATGAGAATCTTATCCCGCACTTAGAGAATATCAAGGACAGGATTCGTACCATCGCGCTGGTACATGAACATCTCTACCATTCCGAGAGTTTCTCTTCTATCGATCTCAAGGAGCATATCGATGAGCTGGCCCGGCTCTTGGTCGGCAACTTCCGCAATCGCAGTTGTCGGGTCAATGTTCGAAATAATCTTCCCGCCCTTCGAGTTGAATTGGGTACCGCGATCAACCTGGGATTGATTTATAATGAGATATTCACCAACAGTCTAAAATACGCCTTCCGCGGACGAAACCACGGGACAATATATCTTGATTTTAACCAGAATGGGGATGAGTTCGTACTGGCGGTTTCCGACAACGGTATCGGAGTCGATCCCGGGATTCAACTGGAGACGGCTAGCTCGACGGGGATGACGATAATCCGCTCCTTGGTGGAACAATTGGGAGGAAGCGCATCCCTGCGGAGCGATACCGGGACCCACTATGAGCTTCGCTTCCCGGCGACATTCTTCACTTTGAGTCCGTAACGATCATCAGCCGCAGCTCCGCTATCTCCTCGAGGGCGGAATCGAAACCGCCGAGATTCGGATAGACCGCCGGCTCCTGAAAAATCGTACCGCCGTGACCGATCAGCTCAAAGGGGATGGTGCCGGATGCACCCATTTGCTCCAGCTCCGCCGCATAGATCAGCGACGGTTGCCCCGCCCAGCCGTTCTGCGACTCCCCGTAGGCCTCATTCTCATCACCGGATTTGTTGATCTCCAGCAGGATCCTCGTCGCTTTCTCTTCGGTATCAAGGTAGGTGTGCAGAACCGTTCCCGCCGCCGGAGTAGCCGAAGTTAGAGTATCCGGATAGGGATTATACTTAGAAGGCAGGCGCTCGCCCCTTTGTTCGGCCCGGGAGGACCAGACCGGGAAACTCTCCTGATAGAAGAGAACGCCCTTCTCCGCCTTGCCGGCATGACGCATCTTTCCGTAATCCGCCCCGGTAATATAGAGCGTCTCCAGTAGTCTTCCATCGGAATCTTCGGTCCAGACCACAAACTGGGGTAATACATTGAAGATCAAGGGCCCAGCCCGCATGGTACTCAGATACTCATCGCCGGGCACGATCTCGATGGAGACCGCTGATCCTCGTCCGCTCTCGCGTAGAAGGATCTCAGAAGCAGAAGGATCGACCTTGTTCATCACACAGCCGGCAAGAATCAGCAGTGTAGATGCAAGCAACGAAGCGTTGACAATAGTCTTAGCGAACATAGAATCCCCCCATGCGTACTCTACCCATATAGTTCCCGGGAAGAGAGAATCTGTTACTCGGATTGGCCCCTATTTGCGCAATTATCGGTTTCTTAGTATCTTTCACTCTCATAGAGACGAATGCAAAACGAGAGAGGTAATGATGAGCAGTAATCCGACCATTGTGTATACCAAAACCGACGAAGCTCCTGCCCTGGCGACCCGATCCTTTCTACCGCTGATCGAGAAGTTCGTGCAGTCCGCCGGGATCGAGGTGGAGCTGAAGGATATATCCCTAGCCGGCCGGATTATCGCCGCATTCCCGGAATACCTAAATGAGGATCAGCGCCGGCCCGATGCCCTGGCGGAACTTGGGAAACTGGTCACCCAGCCGGAAGCGAATGTAATCAAGCTCCCCAATATCAGCGCCTCTATTCCTCAGATTCACCGTGCGGTTAAAGAACTCATCGAGCAAGGATATAATCTCCCCGATTATCCGGAAGAGCCGCAGAGCGCCAAGGAGCGAGAGATACAGGCCCGTTACGACCAGGTCAAAGGCAGCGCGGTCAACCCGGTGTTGAGAATGGGAAACTCCGACCGCCGGGCGCCGAAGGCGGTAAAAAACTATGCCAAGCGCCATCCTCATTCGATGGGCGCTTGGAGTTCAGATTCCAAGAGCCACGTAGCCCATATGACGCAGGGCGACTTTTACGGCAGCGAGAAGTCGCTTACTATTCCCGCCCCGACCGACGCCCGCATAGAGGTCACTTACTCCTCCGGTGAAACCGAGGTTCTTAAGGATGGTCTAAGCCTGCAGCGGGGTGAGGTAGTGGATGCGGCGGTGATGAGCGCCGCCGAACTCGACCGCTTCCTCAAAAAGGAGTTAGCCGACGCCAAGAAAGAGGGGGTGCTCTTCTCGGTCCATCTGAAAGCAACCATGATGAAGGTCTCCGATCCGATAATCTTCGGTCACGCGGTAAAATGCTACTTCAGCGAGCTTTTTGCAGAACATGGAGAGACGCTGGCTCAACTCGGCGTGAGCGCCGATACAGGGATGAGCGCTCTACTGGCTAAACTGGAGACCCTGCCCGGGGAAGAGCGGCAGAAGATCGAAGCTGCGATCGAGAAGAGTTTAGCCGAGAACGCACCCTTAGCGATGGTGGACTCCGACCGGGGCATCACTAATCTACATGTTCCTTCGGATGTGATCATCGACGCCTCCATGCCGGCGGCGATCCGGGCGGGCGGAAAGATGTGGGGGCCCGACGGTGCGCTCCACGATATGAAGGCGGTCATCCCCGACCGCTGCTACGCGGGGGTATATCAGGAGACGATCGCCTTCTGCAAGGAAAACGGCGCCTTCGATCCCGCCAGTATGGGAAGCACCTCGAACGTGGGCTTGATGGCCGAGAAGGCCGAGGAGTACGGATCCCACGACAAGACCTTTATGATGAAGGCCCCCGGCACTGTTCGCATCGTCGATGGTCAAGGAACAGTACTACTTGAACAGCCGGTAGAGGCAGGCGATATCTTCCGGGCCTGTCGGGTCAAGGATGCGCCCATCCGCGATTGGGTGAAACTCGGCGTCGAACGCGCCCGGGCGACCGGCGCTCCGGCGGTATTCTGGCTCGACTCGGAACGGGCTCATGATGCACAACTGATCAACAAGGTGCGGCATTACCTGCAGGACCTGGAGACCGACGGACTCGATATACGGATCCTGCCGCCCCGGGAGGCGTTGCGTTTCTCCCTGACGGAGATGAAGGCCGGACGGGATACCATTTCCGTAACCGGCAATGTGCTCCGGGACTATCTGACCGATCTATTCCCGATTCTGGAGCTTGGTACCAGCGCGAAGATGCTCTCCATTGTGCCGCTCATGGCCGGCGGCGGTCTCTTCGAGACGGGAGCCGGCGGTTCTGCGCCCAAGCATGTACAGCAATTCGTGGCCGAAGGGCACCTCCGCTGGGACTCCCTGGGAGAGTTTTTAGCCCTGGCGGTTTCATTGGAGCACTTGGCCCAACGCTACGACAATCGGCGGGCGGCTCTGCTGGCGGAGACCCTGGATCGAGCGACCGCGGTTTTCCTGGAAAACAATAAATCCCCCTCTCGCAAGGTGAACGAACTCGATAACCGGGGCAGTCATTTCTACTTGGCCCTCTACTGGGCACAGAAGCTTGCCCGGCAGAAGGAAGACGGCCAACTGGCGCGGAGCTTCGCTGCCCTGGCGCAAGAGCTGGAGGCGGAAGAAACCACGATTATCGCGGAACTCACTGCGGCCCAAGGGGCGCCGGTCGATATCGGGGGCTACTTTCAGCCGGACGATACGAAGGCGAATGCGGCCATGCGGCCGAGCGAAACGCTAAACCGCATTATTGGGAATTTCGACCCACCCGCCTGAGGCGCTCGAACGCAACACGGCATCGATAAACTCGACCCCCTTAAGACCGTCGTCTGCAGTGGGAAAATCTAACGCAAGCGGATCGGCTGCCGCCCCGGTGATCGCAGCGGCGATCGCCTCGGCGGCATCGGCGTAGATGTTGGCGAAGCCCTCGATGAAGCCTTCGGGATGCCCGGCCACAATCCGCAGCGCCCGGGCCGCTTCCGCGACCGTACCGGGACCGTTTGGAGTACGAATCTCCGCCGGTCGGCCGAAGGGGCGGTAGATCAGGCGCTGGGGAATCTCCTGCTCCCATTCGAGGCTGCCTTCGCTGCCGCTGATTCTGAAGCGCAGGGCGTTCTCTACTCCGGCTGCAGCCTGGGTTACCCAGAAACTGCCGCGGGCGCCTCCGTTTAAACGCAGGAGTGCCCCGGTAAAATCGTGAAAATTCCTTCCGGGAACGACGCTTCCCGCGTCGGCGCAGACCGATTCGATCTCCTTCCCGGTTACAAAGCGCACTAGGTTGTGGGCATGGGTGCCGATATCCCCCATCACCAGCGAGGGGCCTCCACGCTCCGGATCATAGCGCCAGGGAACGGAGCCGCCCGGGGCAGGATCGTTTCCGGGAGCCCGTCCTCCCTGTACATATTCGACCTGCACCAGAAGCAGTTCGCCGATCGCTCCGTCCCGGACCATGGCGCGAGCCTGTCGCACCAGAGGATACCCAGTGTAGTTATGGGTCAGACAGAATACCAGAGACTTCTGTCGCACCAATTCCGTCAGCTCCCGGGCCTCTGCAAGGGTATTAGTCATCGGTTTGTCGCAGATTACATGCAGCCCGGCATGGAGTGCGGCGGAAGCCAAGCGGTGGTGACTGTCGTTAGGCGTCATTATAGCCACCGCATCGGCGCCCTCCGTATGGTCGGCCTCGGCGCGGATCATCGCCTCCGGATCCTCTGCAATCCGAGCCGCATCGATCCCCATCGCCAGGGCGGCGGAGCGCGCTTTATCAGGATTGGAAGAGAGGGCGGCGTTGACAATCTGATAGCGGTTATCGAGCCGCGCGGCAGTCTGGTGCACCCGGCCGATGAAGGAGCCCGGGCCGCCGCCGATCAAAGCCAGCCGGATAGGACGCTTAAGAGTTTGGAGAGCGTTTGGGTGTAACATGCTATCTATGCTATAGGAAACGCGGCCGCTTGACCATTCACACCGCGACCGGTCACGATAAGCTATGAGTTCTACCGCAGAGATAGCCGATTTACTAGCCCGTTCTAATCGAATCCTGGTCGTAACCGGAGCCGGGATCAGTACCTCTTCAGGAATCCCCGATTTTCGCAGCCCCGACGGGCTCTACGCTACCGCCGAGGAGAAGTATCACCTCCCCTATCCCGAGGCTATCTTCGATCTCAACTATTTCAATCACAATCCAGCCCCTTTTTTCCTCCTCTCCCGGGAGCTTCTCGAAGCCGATGTGGCGCCGACCCTGTGCCACCGACTTTTGGCCGATCTCGAAGCGGAGGGCAAGATCGAGTTAATCGTCACCCAGAATATCGACATGTTGCATACGAAAGCCGGCTCAAATCGGGTAATCGAATGCCACGGCTCCTACCTGCACGGTCATTGCCGGAACTGTAATCAGAGGTACCCCCTGGCTGATTATGAGGAGACGATTCGAAGCGGAGGGATTCCCCGCTGCTCATGCGAAGGCGTAATCAAACCGGATGTGGTCTTCTTCGGCGAATCATTGCCGCAGGAGTTCATGGAGATCTACTACCGGCCGCCCGAAGCGGACCTTCTTCTGGTAATGGGAACCTCCCTCACGGTGCAGCCGGTTGCCGGATTCGCCCTCTCCTTGGCCCCCCAACTGCCCTCGATCCTGGTTAACCGCGACCCGGGATCCTACGATCGCGATTTCGATCTGGTCTATCACGGCGAACTCGATGCCTTCGCGGAGAACATCCTGGACAGGATCGAAGCGGGAGAAACCGGCGCTGATTAGACTTTCCCCCGTCTCTTCACTATACTTCTTGGTGTGTCGAGACATAACGCCCATCCATACTCGATCCGCTTCCAGTTCCTGAAGGTCATTATCCTCTCGGCACTCCCCTTCTTTATCGTTTCCAGCGCCACGGCCTTGGTATTCTATAGCATTTCAACCCGGCATATAGAGGAGGATATAAGAGAGTCGACGGACACCCTCTATAAAACCATCGAGATCCAGCTCGACAACAGCGTAAGGGTCTACCTCCGTTCCAAAGTGGAGGCCGGACGGAACCTGGTTCAGGAATTCCTGCAGGAAGACGGGGCGAACCCAGACGAGATAATGGAGACTCTCCTCTCGTTGAAAGTAGGTATTAACGGCTATTGCTATGCAATCGATTCGGATGGTCGAGTAATCTTCCACCCCGATGCCCAAATAGTCGACACCCTACAGACGGGAAAGGCCCCGGTAGACCAGCAGATCCAGGTACGACAGGGATATCTGGAGTATATGTGGCAGAACACGGACGAGCTGGAACCCCGCCGGAAAGCCCTCTACATGACCTATATCCCCGAGCTGGATTGGATTCTGACGGCGACCTCCTATCGTCGTGAGTTTGTCGAGATGATTGACCGGGAGGCCCTGCGCGATCTGGTCAAAAGCGGGCAGATCGCCACCGGAAGCTACTCCTATGTGGTGAACCGCGAGGGGGAACAGATCGCACACCCATACTTAAGCGGCAACGATGCCCGGGGCCTCGTGAGTGTCGCTGATTACCAGGATATTATTACCAAGATGTTTACAACCCGGGACGGATATACGACCTATCTATGGCGAGATACCCCCGCAGATGCTCGCCGGGAGAAGATAGTCTATCTTCGTTATCTTCCCGACTTCGACTGGGTTGTGGGAACGGCTGTTTACCGATCCAACATCGCCCGGCCGGCCCTGCTCCTGGTACTGATAAACATGCTCTTTGCCTTTGCTATTGCGGCGCTGCTTTCCGTGAGTATTTACCGGATCAACCGGGATATCGAGCGGCAGCTCCAGCAACTGACCATCGGCATGGACCGGGCTCGGGAGGGGGATCTCTCTATTCGTCTCGAAGCCGGGAAGACATTGGAGCTGATCCGCATCTCGGAGAGTTTCAACTACTTCATCGAGTCCCTGCAGCGGCGAACCGCGGAGCTGCATAGTCTGAACGATACCCTGGAAAACCGGGTACTGGAACGAACAGCCGAACTCAGCCGCACATCAGAGCAGCTGATAGAGGCGGAAAAGATGGCCCTGACTTCCCGGTTGGTGGCGGGTGTAGCCCATGAGATCAACACCCCCACCGGGGTCGCCATGACGGCCGCCACCTATCATGAACGATTGCTGACGGATCTAAGCCGGCTTTACGAGGCCGAGGAGCTCTCCAAATCGGACCTGGAACGCTACATGAGTAAATCCCGGGAGTCGGTCGAGACGGTCATCCGGAATCTCAAACGGGCGGGAGAACTTATTTCGAGCTTCAAGAGCGTCTCTTCCGATCAGATCACCTTGGCGAAACGGGAGATAGAATTAAAGGAGGTGGTGGACGACACCCTCCTCTCCCTCCACCCGGAGCTGAAGAAGAAGGATATCCGGGTGACAGTGCAGATCCCGAGGATCAAGATCGATTCATACCCGGGTATCTTCGTTCACCTGCTGGTCAATCTGGTAACCAATACCCTGCACCACGGTTTCGTCGATCGCGACGAAGGAACTATAGATATCAGCGCCGAGGAGTCGCAGGGAGAGATCTTCTTCTACTATCAGGATAACGGGCTCGGCATGAGCCGGGAGACGATGGAGCACATCTTCGACCCCTTCTATACTACCCGTCGCGCCGACGGCAATATCGGTTTGGGGCTCAACATCGTCAAGAATATGATCAGCGACAAGCTGGGCGGGAGTATCAACGTCGAGAGCCGGGAGGGGGAGTATACCCGCTTCACCGTGCGTTTCCGCGCTCAGGTTCCAGCCCGCCTTACTTGATAAAGCGGATCGTAATCGGGTAGCGGTAGTATTCTCCCGAAGAGGCGCGGATCGCTCCCATGATCGTCCAGATCACCGACAGAATCGCCAAGACCGCCATAATCACGAAGCCGACGATTACCAGCGCCAGGACGCCGCTAATGGTAAACCAGATCAGCATTGATATCTGGAAATTGAGCACCTCTTTCCCGTGGGCATCAAGATAAGCAGACTCCTCCCGTTTCATCAGCCAGATGACCAAGGGACCGATTATATTACCAAAGGGGAGCACCATCCCGGCGAAGCCGAGCAGATGGGTTACCATCGCCAGATCGCGAACCGACTTATCCTCATTCATTGTTTCGTCAGACATATCCTATCCCTCCCTTTTGACTAATGCCGCGAAGCGCTGTTTGATCTCGTCGCTGTACTCAGGGATCGCACCGCGCTGGGAGGCGACGAAGGAACCGAGAGCGCCGCCGAGTTCGGCCGCCTCGAAGGGATTCTTGCCGTGGGTCAAGGCGAACATGAAGCCCGCCGAGAAGCTGTCCCCGGCGCCGACCGCATCGGAGACCTCCACCGGGACCACCGGAATCCGGCGGAACTCATTCTCGTACAGAACCAGAGAGCCCTCTTTACCGCGGGTGATAATCAAGGTCTCGATATCGAAAAGCTTGGAGATCCGGGCGGCATGTTCTTCGTCGTTACCGGTACCGTTGATGCGAAACATCTCGCCGATCAGGTCCGACTCTTCATGATTCAATTTTACGATAGTCGCATTCTTGAGGGCGAGCTCGATAATTCCCTGGCTGTAATAGTGCTGACGTAGATTGATATCGTAGAAGCGGTGTCGCGCATTGACCGCCGAAAAGAGTTCGCCCACCAGGGCGCGGTTCATCTCGCTCCGCTGGGCCAGGGTGCCTACATAAAAGATATCCCAGGATACGCTACGGATCGCATCCAGCTGATCCCCGCTCAGGCGAATCTTGTCCCAAGCGACCCCTTCGTGAATGGTATACTCCGGCTGACCGGCCTCGAGTTCAACGCTGACCGTTCCGGTGGGAGCGTCGGATACGCGGCTGAGATACTCGGGCCGGATTCCGTGTCGTCCTACATACTCAATCGCTCGTCGACCGAGATCATCCTCCCCCACCGCACTGATGAAATAGGATTCCGCCCCGAGCTTGGCCAGATGAGCCGCAAAATTATAGGGGGCGCCGCCGATGTGCTCGGTTCCCTCAATTATGTCCCACAAGATTTCACCAAAGGTTAAGCTTTTCATATGCTCCAATAGTAACATGCCGGGAGATATCAGAAAAGATCTGGCGGCTATTCACACAAGCTGGTATTAGCTGGTAGCCTAAGTTCAAGAACAGACTACGACATCGGTAAGGGAACTCGATGAGCATATCTATGACTCAGCACCCGCAGCATATAAAGCGAAACTTCGCCCTTAATACTTTGGACGGCATCTCTTTCTTCGCCGGTATGATCTTCTTAAGCCCCGAGTCCGTGCTCCCGGTCTACATCGAGAAGCTGGGAGCCACCCCGCTACTCATCACCCTGATTCCGTTACTCCGCAACTTGGGCGTATTCTTCCCGGCTATCTTCGTCGCCCGCTATATACAGACCCTGCGCTATAAGAAGAACTATATTCTCATCCTGGGTATTCTGCAGCGGATTCCCTGGCTGATCGCCGCCCTGATCGGGATGCGCTGCGGGAGGAGTAATCCGGATCTGGTTATCTGGTCGGTACTGGCGGCGCTCTTTATTGCCCACGCCGCCGCCGGCGTCAACATTCCCGCCTTCTTCGACCTGACGGTGAAGACCGTTCCCTTAACCATGCGGGGCAGGCTCTTCGCTCTGCGTAATGTGGGAAGCTATCTGGTGGGACTCGCCTGCGGGGGGCTGATCTCCTGGATATTGGGAGCAGTTCCCTTCCCGACAAATTTCCCCGTCCTAATGCTGATCGGTTTCGGGATACTGATGCTCTATCTTCCGGCGATCGCTCTCCACAGGGAACCGCCGACAAAGCGATTAATCTTCTCCACCGAGAGTTTCGGTACCTATCTCCGGTCCCTGAAGGCGATTCCGGCCGCCAATCCGCCCTTCCGGCGCTACATCGTCGGACGGATATTCTTCGTCCTGGCCTTTACCAGCTACTCCTACTTTGCCGTACGCCTTATCGGTCGCTACGGTCTGCATGAGAGCGAGGTCGGGGTATTCACCATCATCATCGCCCTGGTCTATATCGTCGCCAATCCGGTCCTGGGGATTATCTCCGACCGCTACGGCCATCTGGTGAACCATATCATCGGCGCGGCCGCATTGATAATCGGCAACATGGCCATCCTCTTGGCGCCGAGCTATCCGGTAGCGCTGATCAGCATCGCTATGGGCGCCTTGACCCTCTGCGTCAACAGCGTCTCTCTCTTCGCCATGACCGTCGAGTTCGGCCAGGAGCATGAGATACCGGTCTATATCGGGATCGTCGGTCTGGCCGTCGGCGCCGCATCGCTCCTGATAATCCCTTTGGGATTCCTGGCCAACGTTTTCGGATTGGATTTTATCTTCTGGGGCTGTCTCGCCGCCTCCATCCTCTCGCTGATTCTCTTCCTGAGGGTAGAGGAGCCCCGCAATCGTCGACCGCCAGCGGTGGTCGACGCCCGCTAGAACGGGCCTTGACAGCAATCGGCTCTCCTTGCTCTAGTGGATGCTCTATGGATAATACCCCCACTCCCGCTCAACTGAGGAGGATGCTTAACGATACTATGGGTGCCGACCGGCACCGCCTGCGGCGCGCCCTCGACCGCTCCGGCGAGAGTCCGGACAGGCTGGCCGAGACTGCCCTGAAAATCGCCGACTCGATCGAGCGCCGGCGCCTCAGGGCGGAAAACCGACCGGTTCCCCAATATCCCGAGGAACTTCCCATTACCGCCCGCAAGGATGAGATCGTCAATGCAATCAAGGATAACCAGGTTATCGTCCTCGCCGGTGAGACCGGCTCGGGTAAATCCACCCAGATACCGAAGATGTGTATCGAGGCGGGCCGCGGAGTGGACGGACAGATCGGCTGCACCCAACCGCGACGCTTGGCCGCCACCAGTCTTGCCTCCCGGGTCGCTGAAGAGCTCGGCGACGGCGATCGAAAATGGGTCTCCTCGAAGATCCGCTTTCAGGAGTCCGGCTCGGACGAGGCCTATATTAAGTTCATGACCGACGGAATCCTCTTAGCCGAGACCCAGTCGGACCGCTTTCTCAACCGCTACGACACCCTGATTATCGACGAGGCCCACGAGCGGAGCCTCAACATCGACCTGATTCTCGGCATCCTGATCGGCCTGTTAAAAAGGCGTCGGGACTTGAAGCTGATAATCACCTCGGCCACGATCGATACGGAGAAGTTCTCCAAGGCCTTCGGCAATGCGCCGATCTTCGAGGTTTCCGGCCGGACCTATCCGGTGGAGGTGCTCTATCGACCGCCGGAGAGCAGCGCCGCGGCCGAACTCTCCTACACCGAGCAGGCGGTGTCCGCGGTGGAGGAGATCTGCCGTACGAGTCGCGAGGGAGACGTGCTGGTCTTCATGCCCACCGAGGCCGATATCCGGGAGACTTGCGAGGGAATCGAGAAACTGGGGCTCTCGTCGACTACGGTGCTGCCGCTCTTCGCCCGGTTGACCTCGGCTGCACAGGGGAAGATCTTCGCCTCCCAGCCGGGGCGCAAGATCGTGGTCGCTACCAACGTGGCCGAGACCTCGATTACCATTCCCGGCATCGTCTATGTGGTCGACACGGGATTAGCCCGTATTTCCAACTACTCCCCCGCCTCGCGCACCACCTCGCTCCCGATCTCGCCCGTGGCCCGCTCCTCGGCGGACCAGCGCAAAGGCCGGGCCGGCCGGGTGCGTCCCGGGGTCTGTATGCGCCTCTATTCCGAGGAGGACTATCTCGCCCGGGACGAGTACACCAAGCCGGAGATCCTCCGGGACAACCTGGCCGAGGTCATCCTCAGGATGGTATCCCTCCGGTTGGGAGAGGTAGACCGCTTCCCCTTTATCGACAAACCCTCGACCCGCCACTTAGCCGACGGGATCGGCATGCTGAGAGAGCTGGGAGCCGTGGAGAAGGGCAAGCGGGGAGCCCTCAACCTGACCAACCGCGGACGGCTGATGGCCCGGCTCCCCCTGGATCCCCGCTTCTCCCGCATGCTGATCGAGGCCGAGGAGCAGGGGATCCTGCGGGATGCGGCGGTGCTTGTCTCGGTGCTGACCATTCAGGATCCCCGGGACCGTCCCCAGGGAGAGGAGGGCAAGGCCGATACGGCCCATGAGAAGTTTCGGGACAACGATTCGGATTTCATCAGCCTCATCAATATCTGGGAGGAGTATCACCGCGTCTGGCGCCAGACCCGCAGCCAGGGCACGATGCGAAAGTACTGCAAACAGAACTATTTAAGCTACCGCCGCATGAAGGAGTGGCGGGATATCCATCTGCAGGTCACCGCCCTCTTGAAGGAACAGGGCTACCAGATCAAGAATCCCACGGTAAGCAGAAAGGTGGAGAAGAAGGGGGAGCCTTCGCCCTATTACACGGCGCTCCATATCTCGATTCTCTCCGGTCTGTTGTCGAATATCGCCGAGAAAAAGGAGAAGAATTTCTACACCGCCGCCAAGAACCGGGAGGCGATGATCTTTCCCGGTTCCGGACTTTTCGGGCAGGGGCCGAAGTGGATGGTGGCGGCGGAGATGGTCCGCACCAGCCGTCTCTTCGCCCGGGGCTGCGCGATGATCGAACCGGAGTGGCTCGAACGAATCGCCAGCGGCCTCTGCAGCTACAGTCACCACGGCGCCGCCTGGTCTAAGGATCGGATGGAGGTCTCCGCCGTCGAACAGGTCAGGCTCTATGGTCTGCTGATCAATCCCGGCCGCCGGGTCGCCTACGGTCCGATCAATCCAGGGGAGGCCTCGAATATCTTTATCCGCGAGGGCCTGATGACCGGCGCCTACGACAAGCGACGGGTCCACCGCCGACTGCCGGTTCTCAAGCGCAACGGGGATACCGTGCGGGGGATTCTGAAGCTGGAGGAGCAGCTCCGCCGACGGGATATCTTCTGCGGGGAGGAGGAGATCTTCCGCTTCTACCGGGAACGGCTGCCGGAGACCGTCTACGATTTCAAGAGCCTCGAGGAGCACCTAAAGCTGCAGCCCGAAGGAGATAAGGCCATCGAACTCAAGCGTTCGGACCTGATGCTCTATAATCCGGACGGGGATATCCTCTCCCGCTTCCCCTCGCATGCGGATATCGACGGACATGAGATCAAGCTCGAGTATGTCTTCGATCCCCAGCGCCCGGACGACGGGGTTACCGCGCTCATCCCCGAGCGGATCAGCCGGGATCTGACCACCCCGGTCTTCGACTGGCTCGTCCCCGGCCTCTTCGAGGAGAAGATCAATGCGCTGATGAAGGGGTTACCCAAGGAGTACCGCCGCCGGCTCGCCCCGGTGGGAGAGGCCGCTAAACGGGTGGCCGCCGAAATCCCCCGGGATACCAAGCAGCGCCTCGCCCCGGCCTTAAGCCGCTTCATTCAACAGGAGTTCGGTCTGACCATCCCCGAATCGACCTGGGACGAGGAGTCCCTCCCGCCCCATTTGAAGATGCGCTTCACCGTGGTGGATGCCCGGGGCAAGCGGCTGAACGAGGGCCGGGACAGCGAACTCTTGACCAGCACCGGTCCGTCGGAACATCTGACAGGCTCCTTCGAAAAGCTCAAGCTAAAATATGAGTTCGAGGAGGTCCGCCGCTGGGATTTCGATGGAATCCCCGAGCGGGTCGAAGGCGAAGACGGCCTTCCCGCCTTTCCCGCCTTGACCCCCGAGGGAAGCGTCGCGGCCTTGAGGCTCTACTTGAGCTCCGACGAGGCTGCCGCGGTCCACCCCGACGGAGTAGCACTCCTCCTCTATCGCTCCTTCGCGGATATCCTGAAAACCTTCCGCCACGAATTCCTGCTGCCGAAGAGTGAGCAATTCAAGGTTATCCCCTTGGGGGGACTGGATGCCTTCAACAACGGGGTTTGGGAGACCATCACCCGGCGTATCTTCCGACGCAACATCCGTACCCGAGAGGAGTACGATGGGTTTTCAGCAAGCATCAAACCGGAACTCTATTCGGCCAGCGCCGAGCTCTACCGACCCATAATCCGCGCTCTCGAGGCCTATTTCCAGGTACGGGAGACGCTGGCCCGCTTAGAGGAGAAGGAGGGGGGCCGCTCGGGACTGAAACGCTTCCTCTCCACCCGGCGCAAAGAGCTCAAGAACCTGATGCCCGAGGACTACTACCGGCGATACAGCTCGGAGGAGATGCGGGAACTGCCGCGCTTTCTTAAGAGCCTACAGCTTCGAATCGAACGGGGTGCCATTAGCCTCGCCGCAGACGGGGAGAAGGCGGCCCAGCTGATCCCCTATCTCTCCTGGTACAAGGAGACCCGGGATCAGATTAACGAGAAGGGCGGGGTCAGCTATGCGAAACGAACGGCCTTGAAGGAGTACCGCTGGGCGGTGGAGGAGTACAAGGTCCAGCTCTTCGCCCAGGAGTTGGGAACCAAGATCAAGGTCAGCCCCCAGCGCCTCGATAAACGCATCAAGGCAATCGAGGAGATGCTCTAATAGGCCGATCAGAAGAGCCGGTCGTCGATCCGGACCTCGACCAGAACCTCGGTTCCTAGCCCGCCGAGAGAGAAGAGGGTTCCGTCTGCAATCCCGGGCGGAATCGATACCGATACCCTCCCCCGCTCGCCCCCGCACACCGGACAATAACCGCCGAAGAAGGCACAAAAGGGACAGCCGGAAGGTCCTAGGGGAATGCGGAACTCACCGCCCCGCCGGGCCTCTTCCGGAGAAAGCACAAGCTCAATCTCGGCTTCGTCTCCACGATAGGGAGTTCGAAACGGTTTAGGCTTGGACGCAGGTCTTCTCGACCGCGAGGAGCGCGCATCGTACTCCCGCCGTTTGGCGGGATCGCTCAAGGTCTCGTAGGCCTCCCGGGCCGCCCGGAACTCTCCTGAATCGTGGTTCTGCCCCGTCGCGTCGGGGTGACAATCCTTTGCCCGTTTACGATAGGCCTGCTTTATCTCCTCGGCACTGGCATTGCGATTCAAGCCGAGAGAATCGTAATGGTTGGCGCTCATAGGGTAAAATTTACCCTCTTTTCCCTGTGGGTCAAGTAGTCTTTTGTGTCACTTTGACCCACAAGTGAGGCCCTCTATGGGGCACAGTGTTGAGAATTTTCCCAATAAGGCCTCTTCATGCTCCTTACCCGGATTCAACGGATATTTCATATCTCATTGTTATACAATGATTTATAGGCCAATATACTATATCTGCTGATTTGGCACACTTTATGCATTTTATTTAGTAGAAACCCTAAGATTAGGAGGAGCATATGGCATTGGTACGATACAGAAACAGCATGAATCCCTGGCGGGAATTCGATCGCCTGCAGAATGAGATCAACGAGCTCTTCGATTTAGATCGCGGCTTCGAATCTCGGGGACTATTCGACCGGCATGTCTCGCCGGCGATGGATGTGATCGAAGGGAGCGACCACTTTACCGTAATGTGCGAACTGCCCGGTATCGATCAGAAGGATGTGGAGCTCTCGATTACCGGCAACGTCCTTACCGTAAAGGGTGAAAGGAAGCGAGATGAAGAGAAGAAGGATGAGAAGACCTATCGGCAGGAGTCCTGGACCGGCTCCTTTCAGCGCACGCTCTCTCTACCGATGACGGTGGACGCCGAGAAGAAGGTAGAGGCGACCCTGGAAAACGGTATCCTCACTCTCTCTTTGCCGAAGAAGGAAGAGGCGAAGCCGAAGCAGATCAGCGTCAAGGTACAGTAAGGAGGAGATTATGGCAGACAAGAGCATAGAGAAAAATAAAGCGGAACGGGCGATGGTGCGCGCCTGCTGCGACGTGGTACAACGCAAAGAGGGGGAAATCAATCTCCGCCTGGAGATGCCGGGGGTAACCAGAGAGGGCCTGAGCATCAATATCGACGGCGATCAGCTGGAGATCCGCGGCATGCGGGACCTAAAACCGCCGAAGGAAGGAGAGTATCTCTTGCGAGAGATCAAGGACGCCGACTTCTATCAGGTTTACACCATCGACGAGACGATCGATCGCAACAAGATCGATGCCTCCTTGAAGAACGGTATCCTGAGCCTAACCCTGGGGCTCAAAGAGTCAGAGAAACCGCGTAAGATTCAGATTACCGCCAAATAGTAGAGCGGGAACCAGCATGTGTATTCCGGGCCGTCCCTCATCATGAGGGCGGCCCTTTTCGTTTAACGACCGACCGCACCGAGTACGAATACCGCGGCCCATGTCAGCCAGGCGATCAGGGCATACCCACGACGCCGGATACTCTTTTCGCGAAACCCACGACGATACTCTACTAACGACCAGACTGCCAGAATGATCATCATCACCAGGGCGATCATACCGATAACGGTATGCAGATCGACCGCGAATCCCGGAGAGAGGAGCGACATAAGGAAAGTCCCCAAGAGATCGAAGGCGACTCCTAAAAAAATAAAAACCACGGGTAGGAGACCGAATCGCTGCCGCACAGGTCCGGCAAAAATCCCGATAGAGTAACAAAGCAGCGCGTCGCTTACTGCGCTAACGGCATACATCAACATGGGTTCAAGTATACTCAAAAACTGATGCTATTTGCGTGGGCCGCTGCTATACTGATGGAGGAAACAGGAGGCATGCATGGATGCGGACGAGCTTATCCGTCGCGAGATAATCGCCTTCCTAACGGGCAATAACGCCTACGAAGGCTGGCGTATCAAAATCGGAAACTGGCCGGCAGACCGGATCGGATTGGAACTCCCGGGAGGAAGCACTCCCAATGGGGGACCGATTAATGCGTGGACGATCCTGGAGCACATGCGGATATGCCAGCATGATATAGTTGAGTTCATCCGCGATCCGGCCTACACGAGTCCGGACTACCCCGAGGGCTACTGGCCCAGCGTCGAAAGCTCCGGCGATGAAACCGTCTGGAGGGAATCCTACCGGCTCTTTACGGCGGATATGAAGGATCTGGTCGCGATGGCGCAGGACCCAAGAGTCGATCTCTACGCGCCCCTCAAACATGCCCCTGACTACACTATATTGCGGGAGTTGATCCTGGTCGGCAACCACAACGCCTACCATATCGGGCAATTCGGGCTTTTAGAGGAGCTGGTCTAATACCCTTTTCTGCCTACATAGAGCGATTCCTCGGCCGCCGTATTTCGGACCTGGTGAAGAGGCTTTCCGGATTCGGTGTCGATCTTGCGGCGGCGCATGATCTCCGCCAGTCGTTGCGCTTGAAACAGAAAGGTCTCCAGCCTGCTTTCGTCTATCTGCGTTAACGGAGTACCGTCAAACTCGAGGTTCAGGAACGGCAGGGTATCAATCTGGTCGGCAAGACGATCCGCTCCGCCTTGTATGCCCGCATTTTGTTCCGCCCGGATCTTGCCCGCCACGTTCATCTCAGCCGTGGCCACCCCTTCGGTCATACGGGCGTTCATACAGCCGAAGGGTCCGACGGCGATAACCCCTGCGTAGGAACGGCCGAGATGGTAGAGGGCGGAGCCGGAACAGAGTCCCGGTTCTCCGGTGAACTCGAGGGGAAAGAAGTGGCTCGAATGGGCCAGATACTCCTTTATCCGGATCTTGGATCCCCGGTAGAGACCGCTTTTGCGAAACAGTTTCTTGGTATGCTTCTCGATCCAATCGTGAACCAGATCGGCCGCCAGATATTCGAGTCTTCCTGCCAGATTCCGGCGCACATCGTACATATCGATCTCACGTAAAAAATCCGTATAGCGTAGCCATTCGGTAACGGGAGCATCCGCCATAATGAAACCGTTCTCAGCCAGCTTGTCCGGAATTCCCATCAGGCTGAAGTGATCACGGCGAACGAAGATCTCGCCTACTACGCCGATAACCGGGGTATCCCCGAGCTCGCCAGTACGAGGAATTTGGGCTATTCTTCGGCTGCTTCTTTTTATCTGCTTGAAGAAGGGTGTTGAGTTCGTCCCGGCAATGCTCTGAAAGATCAGATCGGTTTCCCGGTCGATTATACCCAGCGCCTCCTCTCTGTCGCGGGCCAAAACCTTGGCGGCGGCACGAATATCATCCAGAATATCGGCTGCGTATAATACCCGCAGGGTATTGATCCTGAACCGGATACCGAGCCCCGCGAAACCGTCGTCGTTGGAGAGTACCAGCTGGACCACATTTTTGAGTTTACGCTCTGCGATTGTCCGGTCGATCAAGGTCTCGTACTGTCCCACGCGACAGCAGCCCCCAGCGCCGACCATGGTAACTACCAGGAGTTCATTTTCATCATGTCTATATTTCATGTATTTAAGAATCTCGCCCAGGATATTAATAATCGGCAAACACTCCTTATTAGTCATTACGCTTTTGCCTAAGCTTAACGCTTCCTGATCGCATTCGTCGAAGGGGTGGGCATTCCATCCCATTCCCCGCAAGGCGGCCGCCATCCCCTTGGCGAAGGAGCGCCCTAAAGAGGGAACCATCACCTTCACCGACGGATCGGTGATGCGCCGCTCCCTGCCGTCGGAATCGATGAGGCGGACGGAACCGGTCTCCAGAATCTGCAGGCCGGCCGGCCGGAAAGGAGCCCGCTTGATGCTCTCTACTCTCCGACGGCGGTAGTTCTTGATAATATCGAGAAAGGCCTCGACCCGGGTGTTAACCCCAGCGTCGGCGGTGTGGGTATCAACCTCGATGGTAAGCGAGGGTTTGCGGCCCATGAGATCCCGAAAATGGGTGATCATCATCGAATCGACCGCACAGAGAAAATTGGTCAGATAGCAGGCATAGAGCTGCGGATGCCGCTCTACTATTCGGGCCGCCTTTATTATCTTCTGACCCATCTCCCAGTAGGTTTCCCGGAAGTTGGGCTCATCCTGATAGGGCAGAAAATCGAAGGGGATAATCTCTATCCCGCGGGACGCAAACTTATGCGGCAATCCTTTGTTCGCTTCTCCCGCAAAAGCGTTATATGGTCTGCCGAACAGGACGACCGCAAAGCGATCCGGATTGCGCTCAAGGTCGGCGAGGATTATTCTACCCGCCGCCTTCTTCGCTTGAATAAACTCGAGCTGACGGTTGTACGCCTTCCGATGCGCTTCCTCACCCGCTTTCGCACTGAACCCCAACTCTTCGGCGATAGTGACGAATTTCTCATCCTCCGCATCAAAGCCGTGCATTAGGTTCAGCACCGGCGCTATCAGTTTGGGGGCGGACGCGGCTTGCCGGAGATGAGTAGCTTTTATATACCACGGCTCTCCCTGCAGAAACATGCAGGTGGTCTGATATTCGATGCGGTAATCATCCTCATCCGATACATGCATCTCCTTGATTTGGGGCATGAAGAGATAATCCGGCTCGCGGGCAATCAACTCTTCGGCAAATCCCAGCGAGAGTTTCGCAGCCAGACAAAAACTGGTCATGCCCTTATCCATACCGGAGGCTTGCGGGGTCTCCGGCAGAATCACTTCACAGCCGAGCTCCGTGAAAAAGGTGCTGTAGAAAGGGAACAGGGTGTAGGTGTGAAAGGAGCGGTTGATTCCCAGCCTCGGGGCATGCGGCGCGGGTGATGTCGGTGATAATCGGCCGTGCTCAAAGAGCAGCTCGATGCGGCGTTCAACATGGTTCAATTCACGGGTATCGAAGCTTACATGGCGCATAAGATTGTAGTATTTGTTGCAGGCACCGCCGAAGGGGATCTTTTTTCCCGCGACATGGATCATATTGATCGTACACCGTCGGTCACAATCCTCAGGTTTCCCGGCACAGACGAATGTTCTTCCGTATTGGACCTCGCGCCCCGCCAAATCGGAGAGGGTATAGCTTGATTCTTCAAACACTCCTCTTCTCAGCAAATCCGACAACTCAAGGGCTACTCCGAAGGCGCCCATCAGCCCCGGTTCCGGCGGGACGATAATCTCCTTATCCATCAAGGCCGCCATCGCCAGCGGGACCGCCCGGTTGTAACAGACGCCGCCCTGCATGAATACCTTGTTTCCCGTCTGTCGGGAGCCTTTGACCCGGTTTAAATAATTCTGACAGATTGAATAGACCAGTCCTGCGATCACCTCATCCCGACCGATCCCCTCCTGCAGGGCGGTGTGGATGTCCGAAGAGATGAACGCGGCGCACTGGTCCGAGAAATTCGGCGCCCATTCCGCCTTCAGGGCGATTCCGGCTATTTCCTCCATCCTGATCCCCAGGGACTCGAAAGCGCTCTCCTCCAGAAAACTTCCGGTTCCGGCCGAGCAGGCTTCGTTCATGGCGTAATCGGAAGGGACGCCGTTATTGAGATAGGTATACTTGGCATCCTGCCCTCCTATCTCATAGATTGTGTCTACTTCGGGATCATAGAAGGCCGCCGCCTTGGCATGGGCTATTATTTCGTTGATAATCCCTTCCGTCCCGGCATGCAGGGCGGCGATATAGCGGCCGCTGCCGGTGATGCCGATTCCGGAAATCCTTGGATCGCGTCCATCGAGTTGGGCAAGCAGGGATGCATAACACTCCCGGGAGGCGTTAACCGGATTCCCATTCGTCCGTAGGTAGGCAGAGGTCAGAACCTGATTATCCCGTCGACGCATAAGGATTGCTTTGGTAGTAGTCGAACCCACATCCAGTCCAAGCAGGCAGTTGTCCCCCTCTCGATAGCTGTCATAGGGACACTCCTTAAAACTGACCCGGTTTCGGTAGTCGTTTAAACCGGGCAGAAAACGAAACGAGGAAGGCGCCGGCCTGAAGCTCGATTTTCCATGATTATTTGGGTGAATCTTCTTTTTCAAGGCCCAGAGTCCTGCCCCGAGGGCCTCAAAGAAGAGAGCCTCATCCGGAACGTCAATCCTCTCAAAACGCTGCTTCAGATAGTTCACAACCACCGGGTTGATCGCGGTCCCCCCCACGAGGAGCGCAGTTCGCGCCCGGGATTTTATCAGGAGCTCTTCGATTTTCCGTCCGATCATGATCGATAAACCGGCGGCAATGTCGGCAATCGATTCGCCCTTATTCAGCGCATGGGTACAGTCGGATTTGCAAAAGACACTGCAGCGTCCGGAGAGTTCATGGGGATGTGCGGAGCGCCCGGCGAGTTCCAACGCTTCCTGCAGAGATATATTCATGCGACGGATCTGCTGTAGAAAGAACTCACCCGTACCGGAGGCGCACTTATTGCCGGAAATGATACCTGAAATACGACTACGGCTGTCCAGGGTATAGGCCATAAATGTCTCAGCGCCGGCGGATACTATCACATCGTGTTTCCGCTCCCCGGAGCTTATCCAAGCGTACGCATACTCGGTCGCCTCAGGTTCGATGATAGACGGGAGATTCAGGAGTTCACGATACTTACGTCCCGTAGTCCCCAGGAGCGACCCGTCGATATGCTGCTCGGTAAGTATATGCTTGAGATGTCGGATCGGATTACCGCTATGGGGTATGGTTTGATGTCCACTTAGTTCGATCTTCCCGGGAACGCTTTCGGTAAGCTCTACAAGGTTGAGGTTGGCCGCTCCCAGACAGATACCGAAGGATCGGCTCGGTCTGATCGGTTCCATATGGGCCTCCACTTTTTATATTACCATGGTATTCCCGATCCCTAGATTTAGCAATGATGATTTTGTCTGTATATTCATGTTTGACAGATAGGAAAGACCGTGATAAAATAAGAACCGTTCCGAATTTTAACAGAAGGATGTACAGCCATCAGCGAGAATAAGCGTTATAATCGGAGCAGGCAGCGCGACCGAATTCTGGAACTGCTGCAAAGCACCGGGATTCATCCAACCGCCGACTGGATCTTCAATCAGCTGAAGGAGGAGTTCCCCAATTTAAGCATGGGAACGGTCTACCGGAATCTGACTATCCTGATTGATCAGGGTTATATCAAGAAGATAGATTTCGGCAGCACATTCGATCGTTTCGATGCCAACATTGGGCCGCATTATCATTTCGTCTGCGAAGAGTGCGGTTCGATTACCGATTTAGAGCTGGAGATTGATCCGACCCTCAATGAACGGGTCAACTCAGCCACGCCCTTCACCGCCGTGCGACACCGAATCGAGTTTTTTGGCATTTGCGAACGCTGCAGCAGAGGTTAAATAGAGAATCGAACGCTTTTCTCTTAAATTAAGAATCGTTCCGATTCCTATTTGTGACGTTGTCACAAACATACTCATTTCCAAGGAGGCCATACTATGGCACGAGTCGCACGAGAGATGGTCGAGAAAGCGGGAGTCAATCTCGACGAACTGATCAAACTGTTGGTAAAGAATGCATCGGCGGAACTGACAACCTTTTATTACTACACGATTTTACGGGTCAATCTGATCGGCCTGGAGGGCGAAGGCTTGAAGGAGATCGCCGAAACCGCCCGTATCGAAGACCGCAACCATTTCGAAGCCCTGGTCCCTCGTATCTATGAGCTGGGCGGTGAACTACCGGGAGATATGAAGCAGTTTCACGATATATCCGCCTGTCCGCCGGCATCCTTACCCGCGAAGCCCGATAACGCAATTGAGATTCTGAAGGTGCTGGTCGAGGCTGAGCGCTGCGCCGTCCGCGGCTACACCCACATCTGCAACATCACCGCCGGCAAAGACCACCGCACCTACGATCTGGCCCTGGCTATCCTGAACGAAGAGATCGAGCACGAGTCCTGGTTCTCGGAATTCTTGGGTGAGGGCCCTTCGGGTCACTTCCTGCGCCGAGGCGAGACATCACCCTTCGTCGGGAAATTCATGAAGTAGAAGCAAAGGGCCCCGTTCTCCGGGGCCCGATATTTCGCAGACTTACTTGTTAAAGAGGTGACAGGCGACCGTATGGCCGGGAGCGGCCTCGATTGTTTTGGGGTACTCCCGGGTACAGATGTCCATCTTGAAAGGACAGCGGGGATGAAAATGACAGCCCGAGGGGGGATTGATCGGCGAGGGAACGTCCCCCATCACGACCCGCTTGCGTTCCCCCCGTTTTGCCGGATCATTGACCGGGTAGGCCGAAAAGAGGGCTTTCGTATAGGGATGCAGCGGATTCTTCATCAGCTCCGCCTTATCCGCCAGTTCCACCACCTTGCCCAGATACATCACCATAATCCTGGAGGCGATAAACTCGACGACCGAGAGGTCATGGGAGATGAACATATAGGTAAGGCTGTGCTTCTGCTGCAGATCGAGAAGCAGATTGAGAATCTGGGCCTGGACTGAGACATCCAGCGCACTGACCGCCTCATCGCAAACGATAAACTCCGGATTGAGGGCCAAGGCCCGGGCAATCCCGATCCGCTGCCGCTGTCCTCCGGAGAACTGGTGGGGAAAGCGTCGCTGATAGCGGGGATTTAAGCCCACTTCGCTCATCAGCGCCTCGACCCGTTCCTGAATCTCCGCCTTATCCCCGATTTTATGAATCTTGTAGGGCTGAGAAAGAAGAGAGATCACCTTTTTCCGGGGATTGAGGGATGATGATGGATCCTGGAAGATCATCTGCATCTTGCGGCGGTAGTCCTTGAGCTCCTTCTGATGAAGGGCATAGATATCGGTACCGCGGTAGCGCACATCGCCGGCGTGCTTCTCCTCCAGGCGCAGGATAGTACGTCCCAGGGTTGATTTACCGCAGCCGGACTCCCCTACCACCCCCAGAATCTCGCCTTCGCGAATCTCGAGACTAACGTCGTTCACCGCCCTGAGCAGGGCCTTCTCCTGATGCTGGCTCTTGACTTCGAATACGGTATGGAGCTCCTTAGCGCTCATAACGATGTCGGAAGAACTCACTTAGATGCTCCTTTCACGGCGGCCAGGTTGTGACACCAGGCCGAATGGTTCTCGTCGATGCGGCTCTCCTCGGGAAATCCTTGCCCGCACACATCAGTGGCGAACTTACAGCGGTTCATAAAGGGGCAGCCGTCGCCGAGGGAGAGGAGATCGGGCACCGTACCCGGAATCGCCTCGAGACGATCGGCCCCGCGGTACTTCTCATTCGACGGGAGGGAGTTGAGAAGGCCCAAGGTGTAGGGATGGCTCGGTTCCCGGAAGAGGGAGTAGACGTCGGCCTCCTCCACCTTTCGTCCGGCGTACATCACGACCACATGATCGGCCGTCTCGGCCACAACTCCCATGTCGTGGGTTATCAGGAGCAGGGACATGCCTATCCGCTCCTGAAGGGAGACCATCAGCTCCAGGATCTGCGCCTGAATGGTCACGTCCAGGGCGGTGGTCGGTTCGTCGGCGATCATCAGCCCCGGTTCGGGGCTGGCCAGGGCCATGGCGATCATCGCCCGCTGGCGCATCCCGCCGGAGAGCTGATGGGGGTAGCTCTCGGCCCGCTTCTCGGGGCTCGGAATCTTTACCAGATTGAGGAGATCCACCGCCCGCTTCCAGGCCTCCTTTTCGCTGATATCGTGGTGGGTCAGAAAAACATCGGCGATCTGCCTGCCCACGGTAAAGACCGGATTGAGGCTGGTCATGGGCTCCTGAAAGATCATCGAGATTCGCTCGCCCCGGACCTGCTGCATCTCCTTCTCGCTCAAGGTCAAGAGATCCCGCCCTTGAAAGAGGATCTCCCCGGATTCTATCTTCCCGGGAGGCATCGGCACCAGCTGATTGATCGAGTGGGCGGTAACCGACTTACCGCAGCCCGACTCCCCAACCAGGGCCAGGGTCTGCCCCTTCTTGATAGAGAAGGAGAGATCCCGGACGGCCTTCACCACGCCCCGCTGGACGTAGAAATTGACCGACAGGTTCTTTATGGCAATCATCGCATCTGTTTGCGTCATAGTTTCCTTTTCTGTTGTCATCGTGTATCTTCCCTAATCCCGGAGTTTCGGGTCGAGGATATCCCGGAGACCATCGCCGAAGAGGTTGAATCCCAGCACCGCCAAGAGGGTGGCCAGACCGGGAAAGGTGACGATCCACCAGGCGTTGGTGATAAACTCCCGCGAGCTCGCGATCATCAGGCCCCACTCAGGCGTCGGCGGCTGTGCGCCGAGTCCAAGAAAGGAGAGGGCCGCCGAACTCAAGATCGCCTCGCCTACCCCTAAGGTAGCCTGCACCGAAACCGGCGCCAGACAGTTGGGCAGAATCGAGATAAACATCAGGGACACGGGAGAAGCACCCAGTGAGCGTTCGGCAGTCACGTAGTCGTTCTCTTTCTCGGCCAGCACCGAGGCGCGGACCAGCCGGGCGTAGCGCGGAACCTGACTGATGCCGATGGCGATCATCGCATTCAACAGGTTGGGTCCGAGCACCGCCACGATAACGATCGTCAAGAGAATGTAGGGAAAGGCGAGCATTATGTCGATCAGGCGCATCACGATCTTGTCGTAGACGCCGCCGATGTAGCCGGCGGTAACGCCGATCAAGAGGCCGAAGGCCATGGCGATACCCACCGAAACGACGCCGATAACCATCGAGATCCGGGCGCCGTAGATGAGCCGGCTCAGCATATCCCGGCCGAGGTCGTCGGTACCCAGAAGATAGCCGGAGCTAAAGGGGGGCAGCTTGCGGTCGGATATGGTCTGTTCGAAGGGATCGTGCGGCGCAATCACCGGCGCAAATAGTCCTACGATAAGGAAGATTGCGATAATCACCAGCCCCGCAACGGCGGCGCGGTTTTGCCGCAGATTATGAACCGCTTCCTGAAAGGGAGTCGGATCCTTTACTTCCTGTATATTGGCTGTGGATGAAACTGTATCACTCATCGATGCTTACCTACTTCAAGCGTACTTTAGGATTGACTACCGAGTAGAGAATATCCACCAGCAGGTTGATCAGCACGAACACCGTGGAGATCACGATGATCCCCCCCTGAACGGCCGGATAATCCCGGGCGGAGATAGAGTGGTAGATCCATTTCCCGATGCCGGGCCAGGCGAAAATGGTCTCGGTCAGGATGGCTCCGGAGAGGAGCAGACCGAATTGAATACCGATAACGGTGATGATCGGCAGCAGGGCGTTTTTCAAGGCGTAGCGGTAGACTACCTTCCGTTCGGGAATACCCGCCGCCCGGGCGGTCTTCACATAATCCTGCTTCAATACCTCCAGCATCGAGCTGCGGGTAGTCCGGGCGATAATGGCCAGCGGAATAGTCCCCAGGGCGATAGAGGGCAGAATCAGGTGCTTGATGGCCGACCCGAGATAGCCGGCATCACCGGTTTTGAAGAGCATGATGATCGAGTCAATGATGTAGAAATTGGTAAAGGTCTCCATGTAGAGCCGGATATTCATCCGTCCGCCGGTCGGCAAAAGATCGAAGAAGACCGAGAAAATCATAATCAAGACCAGACCGAGCCAGAAGACCGGCATGGAAACCCCGAAGAGGGCTCCAACCATCGATACATAGTCGATGGCGGTATTCCGCCTGGTGGCCGATATTACCCCGATTAAGATCCCCATGACCGAGGCGAATATCATCGCAAAGAAGGCGAGTTCCATGGTGGCCGGGAAAAGTTCCCGGACCTCCTCCACCACCGGTCTGCCGGTGGTAATCGACTTGCCGAGATCAAACTGTACGATCCGCCCGAGGTAGGAGAAATATTGCTGATAGAGCGGCCGGTCCAGGCCCATTTCGGCCCGCAGCTGTGTCAACTGCTCTGCTGTCGCTCGCTCACCGAGCATGACCCGTGCCGGATCGCCGGGTGAGAGGGCGATCATAAAAAAGACCAGGGTGATGACCCCCAGCAGGGTCGGAATCAGTAATCCCAGGCGTTTGAGAATGTATTTACCCATATAAGTTCAGTTCCCGTTAGAAAAGGATACGGGCGCCCTCAGATTATGAGGACGCCCGCGTTAGATGCAAACTGTGATAGATATGAAAGCTAAGCTCTAGGTGAGCTTAGTCTTCAATCCAAACCCCGCGGAAAACGCGCTTTCCGGTGGGATAGATGTGGAAGCCCTGAACGGAGGACTTCATCGGTACGGAGACGACGGAGTGAGCAATAGTCAGCCAGGGAGCCTCTTCTTTGAAGATAACCTGCGCCTCTTCGTAGAGCTCGGTCCGGCGTCCCTGATCCATAGTCTCTTTGGCTTCCTTGATCAGAGCGGTGAAATCCTGATCTTTCCAACCAGCGATGTTACCGGCGGGAGGCTCGGCCGCGGGAGCGGAGAGCAGAACCCACAGGAAGTTGTCGGGGTCGCCATTGTCGCCGGTCCATCCGAGCATAGCCATGTCGTGCTCGAGGTTGTCGGTCTTGTCGAGGTAGGTACCCCACTCGTAGGAGACGATGTCGGTCTCTACGCCGATGTCTGCATACTGGGCCTGCAGGATCTCGGCGATCTTCCGGGCGTTGGGGTTGTAGGGCCGGGCGACGGGCATGGCCCACAGCTCGGAGGAGAACCCATCCGGGTAGCCTGCTTCGGCCAGGAGTTCCTTAGCCATCTCGGGATCGTAGGGATAATCCTCGATTGCGTCGTTGTAAGACCAAACCCCCGGGGGCAGAGGATTCTTGGCGGGAGTACCGGCTGAACCGTATACAGCCTCGATGATCTCTTCCTTGTTAACAGCATAGTTCAGAGCCTTTCGGACGCGTACGTCGTCGAAGGGTTCCTTGGTGGTATTGAAGGCCAGGTAACCGACATTCATACCTTCCTGCTGCATAACGTTTACGTTGGGGTCGGCCTTCATCGCTTCCAGATCCTCAACCGAGGGGAAGTCGATTACGTCGACCTCGCCCTTCTGCAGGGCCAGCCAACGAGCGGTTGCATCGGGAATGACCTTCAGGATCAGGCGATCCAGGTAGACGTCGTCCGCCCAGTACTCCTCGTTGCGCTCGAAGATGATCGCATCATCCTTACGCCACTCGACAAACTTAAAGGGGCCGGTTCCGACGGGATTGTTCTTGAAATCCTCGCCCAGTTCCATGACCGCATCGGGAGAGACGATGGCGGCGAAATCCATGGCCAGGTTAGAGAGAAAGGGCGCTTCGGGCTTCTGCAGGTCGAAGCGAACGGTGTAGTCGTCCACGGCCACGATCTCGTCGATGATGTTACTCATATCCATGTAGCCCCAGTATTTCCAGGGTCCCAGGTCGTAGTAGGGGTGATCTTCTTTGAGCTGACGCTCGAAGGAGAAGACGACCGCATCGGCGGTAAAGTCGGTGCCGTCGTGGAACTTAACGCCTTCGCGCAGCTTGAAGGTTACCGAAAGATTGTCATCGGCAAACTCCCAGCTCTCGGCCAGGGCGGGACGAATCTGAGTTTCGCCGGGGACGAACTCAACCAGGGTGTCGAAAACTGCGGTAGCGCCGTAGAAGGATTCGCCGTCGGTTTCCCGGGCCGGATCAAGTCCGACGGAATCACCGGAGCGGGCGAAAACCAGGGTGCCGCCCATTTTTCCGTCGGCAGCAGCGGCTTCCTCCTGTGCACCGCCGGCAAACGCCATCGGGGCTGCCATCAAAAGAACGAGGGCGAGGGTGAGAAGGGTAAGACTTCGCTTCATCAAAGTACTCCTCTTTTACATAGAGATATTTGGGTATGAACCATACCTTTTACAAATAGCATTCGAAAACTTTAACATTTTACCATGAAAAGTCAAGGGAGATAGAGAAATCGATAAAGATCAATCGATAAAATTAGACAATCTTAAACGCCCCTCAACGGCCCTCGGCTAAGCGCTGAATCAGGAACTCAGGCAGACCGTAGCGGCGCATCTCCCTCTGTACCGCTTCGACGGGATAGGCGCATTTTCTGAACTGCCAGATGCCCCGCCGAGTATTCAAGATCCCGTAGCTCGCCCGGGGATCTCCCTCCCGCGGTTGCCCCGTGCTGCCCGGATTCAGCAAATAGCGCCGCTTGCGAAGATCGAGCTTCTGCTTAGGCGATATGGGATGCATAACTGCTTGTCCGTCGGCACTTTGGCTAAAACAAAAACGGTGATGACTGTGCCCGAAAAGACCGATGGAGGTCTCGAGCAGTCTGAAGTTCTCGACGGCGTCGTCCCTATTCAGAATATAGTCGGTTATCGGACCGGTCAAAGCTCCGTGGAAGAGGGAGAGCTCCTCGAGATACAGGACCGGCTTCAGTTTAGAGAGAAACTCGCGGGTATCGGAATTTAGTCTCGGACGGGTCCACTCCAGGGCTTCCCTGGCATGAGGATTGAAGTATTCGAGCGGAAGCCGCCCGAGGGCCGCCCAATCATGATTGCCGGGAATGCAGATCGCTCCTAAGTCGGCCAACCGGTTCACACACTGATTAGGATGAGGTCCGTAACCGACGGTATCGCCCAGGCAGATAAGCTGGTCCCATTTCCCCTTTGAATTCGCTAAAACCGCCTCCATGGCGAAAAAATTTGCATGGATATCCGACATTATGAGGTAACGCATGTGTATACTATGTTCAGAGAGGGATAATCATGGCAAGCAGAAAAGTAGATAGAGTGGTCAACACCCTGGCCGAACGCTTCGCATCCGCCTGGCGTCTCCTTTCGGATACGACCATCTTCCTCTCCTCCACCAAATCCTTCGCCCGCTATGAGAATCAGCTTCGTAACTGGCGGCGTCGTTTGGAAAGCACCCGCAACGACCCGAAGGTGATCGACGAGGTTCGTAAAGAGCTGATTCAGTTTCGCGCGACCCTGCGCAGCATCGGCTACGATATTAAGCTGGGTGCGTACCAGATAAAACTGGAGGGATTCCGTCACGATGATGCCATTGCCGAAGGCTTCAAGCGCTTGGTACTCTTCATCGCCCGGGACAACCTCTATTACCTAAGCGGGGCGGAGAACCATATCGAACTGGACGGTTTCCTTGAACGCCGTCTGGCCGGGGCCAATATCAGAAATATCGTCCAGAAACATTACCTCTGGTTTCGATGGCGTCAAAACACCTTGGTCTTTTCCGGGGCGGATACGGAATCGAAAGAAGATTTTGAAAAACTGAAACGCTTGATTGAAGAGGATACGATGTTCTTCATCAAACGCCTCAAAAAACTCAGTTAAGCTCCTCGCTTGCGGCGCAGTTCCTTCTTCGCCCGATCCAGAAAAATGATATCCTCCCGTTCTGGCGGGGTTGGTCCAAAGAATCCCCGCAGGGCAATCTCGGCGCTGCCCAGAATGAGTTCGGCCTCCTCTCCCGTTCGTCTGCGAGCGGTCTCGCGACTCCAGCGTTGCCAGCCGGCCGCTTCCGGGCCGGGGATGCCCGGTTCCCGGGTCAGTCTGACAATCCTTTGCAGACGGCGCTCGGCGCGCAGCCGGGGATCACCGGTGGGAACCAGGCGCAGCATTCGCTTCTTCCCCAGCAGAAGAACAAGCGCCAGGATCAGACCGACTATAGCCGGCAGCAGAAAAGCGATGCGCGGGGCCTCTTCGCTCTGGACTTCCGTTTCCGCCGGCGCCGGCGCGCGGTCGCCCAGCATCCCTTCCAACTGGCGGCTGGTTGAACCGCTCATTTCGGAGCCGTAGGCGCCGAAGTAGAAGTACTCCTCCATGAACTCGGGGTTCATCGGCGGGGTGGCCTCCCGAGCCCTCCAGCCCTGATCCTGCAGCCAGATCTCGGGCCAGGCATGGGAGGCATATCCGGTAACGAAGGTTTCGCCGTCGTCGAAGGGCATGAAAACCAGAAAGCCGGTGGCATAGCGGGCGGGGATGCCGTTGAGTCTGGCGAGGATCACATACGCGGTGGCAAAATTAGTGCAGTAGCCGGTCTTGCTGTTGAAGAGAAAATCCCAGGTGGAGTCCACTTCGGCGTCGGCATAACCCACATCCAGGGAGTAGGAGGCATTCTCCGCCAGGTAGGTGGCGATATTGGACAGGACCTTTTCCGGTTCGCCCTGGAGCCCGCTCCCGAGCTGACGCGCCAAATCTCTCACCTCATCGGGAAGGGAGTTGGGGACAGCCAGATAGGGACGCAGAGTAGGCGAATCGGTTCGGCCGCGGCGCCGTTCGATCCGCAATACCTCCCCCCGCAGGATCGGATCCTCAAGCACAAAGCCAGTCTCGAGGCTGGAGAAACGGGTCGGATAGGAATCGGCGGTTCTGAAATGGCTTGTATCGAGGGTATGGGGCAGGGTGTTGGTAAAATCGATCAGCACCTCCACCTCGAGTCTCTCGTCGGCCGAGCTTCGCCGGAAGTAGTCGCGCTCCTCGGCCGTCACCTGCTCGAGCAGGCCCTCGCTTATTCCCCAGCCCTGACCGGTATAGGCGTCGAATATCCGCGTCCGCAGGTAGAGGGTCTCCCCGGGGCGTCCCTTTACCCTGAAGATTGCCCGTTCCGAGAGGGCCGGCCGGCCGCCGAGCCGTTTCTCGTTCATCCGGAAACCGTAGCCGGGCATGGTATAGAGAAAGGGGAAATCCGGCATCAAGGTACTGGTTTGATTCTTGACCCAGGGGGAAAGATGCCGATCGATAAAGAGACTCCCGTCGACGTTGGTGATTAGCGCCGCAGGGACCGCAATAGCGAAGGCCAGGATGAGCCCGGTTACGGGCGAAACAACCGACCGCTCCCTCCTTTCGGAAGAGAAGGAGGCGAGAAAGAGCAGGCTAAGGGCCACCGCAGCCCCCAAAAGCGCGGCGATCCCGACCACGACCGACTGCAGGATAACCGCCATCAAAAGTAGAGTAACCGCCGCCGTTCCTAGGGTCGGAAGCAAAACCGAACGCTTATAAATCGCGGTCCCGAAGGCTACGCTAAAAAAGCCGCAGATCATACTGAAAACAAAGGGTATCAGCCCCCCGGTACCGCTGCCGCGTAGAATATCGAACCAGGCCAGATAGGCCGAGAGGGGGGTGATGATCAGTCCAGAAATGATCAATACCGCCGCCGCCAAATAAAACAGGCGACGAAGCAGATCGGAGAAGAGCGACCCCAATCCCAGGGCGGCGGCATAGGCGAATAGGTTCAGCGCCAGGGCGGTGCCGATCAAAAGCGCCACCGGGCCGTCGGCGCCAAAGGTGCGGTAGATAAAAAGCGGCGGCCCCAAGGAGAGGAGCAAGGAATAGGCTACCCGCGACCATCCTTTGATCTTATCGAATCGTCCTCGGCGTTGAAAAAAGAACAGCACCCCCCAGAGAGAGCTCCATAAGAGCAGGCCCAAAAGCCAAAGGGTCAAGTTTAGAGTCCATCCGGTAGAAAAGTCCGGCGGGAGTAAGAGAAACCCCAACAGGACTGCCGCAAGAGTGAATCCGGTCAGATATACTCCGATAACACGCTTCATACTCCGATCTCCTCAGGCAGACTCACCGCTCGTACCATCGCTCCCCGGTAAGCCAGCTCTTGCACATAGGCTTCGAGTCCTGCGCGGCGATCCCGTCTCAATCCGGAGCTTATCAACAGCGCCGCCAAGCCTAGTCCGTCGCCGCTGTATCGTTCGATCAGCTCGAGTACCCCGCCGTCTTCCCGGTGAGTGATAAAGAGTACTGTTCGGCCTTCATCCTGCAGCGCAGCGCTCTCCGCCGCGAAGAGCCGATCAGGCGCCAGGGTTCCATCGAAAATAGTCTCCGCCGATTCTAAATGGAGTTTCTTAAAGCTCTCCTCGCTGTCGATCTTACGGTGCCACGGAGAAGTTCCGGCCGCCTTCAGTTCGACCGGGATCTCGTAGCGCTGAAAAAAGGCAATGACCGATAAAAGCGCTTCCATCACCGCATCCTCGACCTCCGCCGGGAGTACCCGGCCCTCTGGTACGGGTCGGAGATCTAAAAAGATCGTCACGCCCGGTTCCGAGGTGGTGCCGTACTCCTTGAGGACCGGAATCCCGCTTGAGAGGAAGCGTTTCCAGTCGAAGTGCCGGACCGACTGTCCCTCTCGGTAGGGTCGAGCCCCTTGATAGAGGGCGAAATCCTCATCATAGCCCCGCTCCGACTGCTTGGCAGAGAGGGAGAGCCGGTGAGAGCTAAAGAAGAGCCGTTCAAGCTGAAGAATCCGGGGCAAGACGTAGAAGGTGCGCCCCGGGAGCCTGCGTCTTAACTGCATAATTCCGAGGAGATCGCCTACTTCCAGATACTCCGCTCCGACTCGATAGACGCCGCGATAGGGGCAGCTGATGCGAGAGTTAACGCCGATCTTGCGCCCCGGAGCGATCACCTTCTCGATCGGCGCTAACAGCGGCGCCTCTCCCGGCCGGAGCTCCATAAAGCGGATCCGTACCAGAGGAGTAGGGATCATCATCTCGTTGGCCAGGATGAAACCGTAATCAAATTCTTCTCCCTTTACCGGATGATTGGTCGAAAACTCCTGATAAATCTTGAGCCGGAAAAATGCGAGAAGCGCCTGCAACAGATCGAAGATGGTATAGAAAAGGAGCGCGTAGTAGGCGAAAAGAAAGATAGAACCGAGATAGCTTCCCGAAATATAGAGCAGCGCAAGCCCGAACAGGAGCAGCCCCGTCCGGCCGAGATCAATCCTCACCCACTCACTCCGTTATCCCCCGCTCATTCCCGAGGGTGCAGGCACAGCTTCGAGAAGCCGCTGAATCAACACATCGGCCGTCAGTTTTTCGGTCTTGGCCCGGGCGGTAAGATAGAGTCGATGACGAAGGACGTGCGGAGCGGTTCGACGAACATCCTCGGGAATGACAAACTCCCGTCCCGAAAGAAGAGCTTCCGACTGACTTGCGGTCAACAGATGCTGAGCCGCCCGGGGACTCATCCCGAGGCGAAGATACTCATTCGTGCGGCTCGAGCGGGAGATGCGCACCACATAATCGACGATCTTCGGATCCACATGCACCTGGCGCACGATGCGCCTCAAGCGGACAATGTCCTCCGGGTTAGCCACGGCAGCGAGGCTCTCCTCCGGATCCTCGGCCCGGAAACGGGTTAGAATTTGCTGTTCATCCCCGTCCTCCGGATAGCCCAGAGAGAAGGAGAGACCGAAGCGATCGGCTTCAGCTTCGGGAAGATGAAAAGTGCCTGAGAATGAGACCGGATTCTGGGTGGCCAGGACAAAGAACGGATCCGGCAGTTGGTGAGTATGACCGTCCACGGTAACCGATCGCTCCTGCATCGCTTCTAAGAGGGCTGTCTGCGTGCGCGGGCTGGCCCGGTTAATCTCGTCGGCCAGGATAAACTGATGCATAATCGCCCCGGCCTTGAACCGGAAATCCCGACTCTCCTGACTCCAGATGGTCATACCGAGAATATCGCCCGGGAGCAGATCAGGGGTAAATTGAATTCGACCGAAGTCGAGTCCCGAGCTCTTGGCCAGACTTCGAGCCAGGGTCGTCTTACCGACCCCGGGTATATCCTCGATAAGGGTATGTAGACCGGCAAAGAATCCTATCAGAAGGGTACGGACAGCCGTCTCTTTCCCGACAAACACTGTCGCTACGGAACCTCGTATTCTATCCGCGAGCCGGGAGGCCTGGGATGCTAGCTTGTTCATGTACGCAGTATCCTCCATTTAGAGGGTAGTGAAAGCTATCCTCGATGGCAACCTAAAAGTAGTGTTCCCTATCATGTTGAAATCTCAGGCCCAGGCATAGGCCGGAAGATCCTCCGCATAGCGTTTCAAGGGAGTAGTTACACCTCTCAGCCACACATCAAGATCACGGATCAGTATCCCTTTGATTCTGCTCAAGAATCGGCGCTGGGTGAAGAGTGTCTTCAACTCTCGCTGAATAGAGCTGCGTGTGAGCCCCGCCATCTCCGCATGGCAATACCGCTCTTTCTCTCCGCCGCCAATTCTGAAGGGCTTACAATAGTTATGATAAGTGCGGTAGATCGCCAAACGCTCCATTTGATTTGAGACATTTCGACCGAACTGCACCGTCTCCCGGGTATGTTCGGCAAGGTCCTTGCGGATTTCCCGGTCAAGATAATTCACGCTAAAGAGCATATTACTGGTTATCCGGGGAGCTGTTGAACTGCAGCAAATATGATGCACTTTGCGCCGAACTCCTGCATTCATATTCCTCATCACATTGAGATAGCTCTGATGCCTGTCGGTGTAGAGATCGATCACTTCCCTATCTGAGCGTTCTTTCAGAATCAAGCTGAGGCGCACTAGCTCCTCAAATGATTCATAAACCGTTACCCTACCGTGAGTAAACTTGGATTGCAGCAACTGGTTACGGTGTTTTTGGTAGGGCGTCATTCTTCCTTTGCGTCGCAGATGAGCATAATCAGAGTAGATCCAGTATTGGGAAAGCTTCCCCGCCAAGAGCTGAATATTGTTCGGGAAATACTGAGAGACGGCGAAGCTCTCGAAACCGTCGGCCACCAGGGCTTCATCGAGCGAGAGTTCTCCTAAGAGGTCGGCATGGACAGCCAGGCACTGACGGGCCAGGCGGGAGAGACGATTGGTGATGCAATGGGGAGATGCTTTGAGAATCCGCCCCATATCGCGAATACCCGAGGAGGTGATCAAGAGCTCGAACAGTTGACGGTAGGGAATATGGCGATTGACCCCATAATCAAGGCTGAAGGTCTGGGATGAGAAGTGGCAACCACACTGTTTACAGCGATAGCGTTGGACCTGTCCATCCACCTTGGTGGTGTAATGGCCGTAGCGTACATACCACACACTGGATTTCGGTACATCTTGATGGAAATCACAGTCATGATTAGGACAAAATGGGGGGATCTTCATAAGCATACTCCTCATTGAGTGGATGGTTTATATCCTAAATAGAGGCGTAGCCTTGAGTTTGCTTCAGCTAATACACAGGAAAAGGCACACTAATCTTTCTTTTTCTTAGTAGCCTTTGTACTATTAAACAACAAACGAACGGAAGGAGCCAAATTCAACCGGGGAACTCCCGGAAACGGATGGTCATATGAGTAATACAGTAGAGAGCGCAGCCCTGGTTGAACCGGTAGAGGCCGTTCCCGAAGCAATAAATACCCTGTTCGAGAACATCCAGTCGGTAATCTATATGGACCGGCTGAAGCTGGAGTACCTGCTTGCCTCAAAAGTAGCCGGGGGACATGTCATCCTGGCCGACTCTCACGGCGTCGGCAAAACCTCCTTGGCCAGAGCCTTGGCGGGATCCATAATTTGGGAAGACGAGACCATTGCCGAGGAGGAGATCGCCATGGATCCCTTCTCCCGCATCCAGTCGACGGTGGATCTTCTACCCCAGGATATTATCGGCTACACCCGTCTCGCCGGCCCGTCGAACGATGTGGTCTTCAATAAGGGCCCTATCTTCGCCCATTTCGTGCTCTGCGACGAGATTAACCTCTTGACCCCAAAAACTCAGGGCTCATTCTTCCAAGCCATGGAGGAGCAGATGGTGTCGATCGAAGGGCGCACTTATCCGTTGCCGGCGCCCTTTTTCATCATCGCCACTATGAACCTCAAAGGGGCGCACCTCTTTCCGCTCCCCGCTCCACAGCTCGACCGTTTTATGATCCAGCTCTCCCTCGGTTTTCCGAATGAAGATGATGAGGCGGCGATCGTCCGTCAGCACGGCAGAACCGACGGCTGGAAGAGTTTCAAGCCGGTAATCCCGTCGACCACCCTGCTCAAGTGGCAGGCGATGGTAGACCGGATCAGCATCCATGACGATGTGATCGATTATATCGTCGCCTTGGTTCGGGCGACCCGGACTCATCCGGAGGTATCGATTCCGGCTTCCCCAAGAACCGGCGTCAAACTCTCTCGGCTCGCCCGTTCTCTCTCCCTTATCCGAGGCCTGGATTATGTAGGGCTCGACACGATCAAAGAGATCTTCGTCTCCGCGGTCGCCCATCGTCTGACCCTGCACGATCCGGAGCGTCCCAAGGAGTCGGTACTGACGGAAGTGCTGCAAAGCGTTTCAGTTGATCCTCGCCGGAGGTCTTGAGTCCGGTGATTTCGACCATGCACCGTGTTTATGAGCGGAGCGCCTATTTCTTCCCCTTCAGCATCCTGGGAGCGCCGCTTCTCATCGGCCTCTTTTGGCTCCTGGGAAATGGCTTCGCTACCGCAAATCCCTACGCCTACCTCCTCTCGGTTAGCGGGCTGGGGCTGTTAATCCTGTTGGGAATCCTCGCCCGCCTTCAGGCCGGCCGGATCAGCGATGATCATATCGCCTGGAACACGAAGCATCTGGTCTTCGCTGGCAAGGAACCGGCCCCCCACTCTCTCGAGATACGCGGAATCAAGCTCCTGCCGTTCTTCCGCGTACGCTACACTGTCAGCGGAGCTCTTCGAACCGGCGACACCTACCTCGGCCGCTACCGTCGCAGCGGACGCTTTGCCCCCGGCCGCACCGAACGAATTGAGCTGATGTTGGGACTCCCCCATTGCGGCCGATTTCATGCGGAGCTTGTCCTCTGTGTGGAGGATATCTTCGGCCTGAGCCGCGCTCGTTGCGGGCTGAGCCAGACTCGCCATATCCCGGTGCAGCCGGGGGTGATCGGACGCCCGGTCGAGTATCGTATCGCCGAACGGGGCGCCGAGGAGAAGAACCGCATGCAGGAGAGCGAGGTCGAACGCTACTATATGCGCGAGTACATCCCCGGAGATCGTTTCCGGGATATCAACTGGAAGGCCTCGGGCCGGGGAGACAAGCTCTTCACCCGCATATCCCCCATCGCCCAGGAAGAGACGACCACCGTTACCATCTATGCCCGTTTCCATGGGGAGGCGACTCGTCTTTCACCGGGACTCTTAAGTTTGGCGGAGTATCAGAAAGCCTGGATCATCAGCTTCATCCTCAAGGTACGGGAGGAGCATCCCGACTTCCTCTTTCAGGTCTATCTCAATAACGATTCCCGGCTCCTGGAGAGCGAGGACGACCTGGAGCTCTTTGCCGCCGACCTGGGCAATACCTGGTTCACTCGGCAGCCGTCGGAACTGCCTGATCTACCGGCGGAAGGCGAGGTCTACCTCTTTGCCACCGCCGCCGACAGGGGGATCGATGCGGTGCGGACCGCCTATCCAAAACTCGACCTGCTCCTCTACCTGAGCCGCTTGGGGAAGAGTGAGGAGCTGAAGCAGATTGAGAAGTTGTCGTCCGCCGTCGACTGGTCTCTCTACCCCGCTTATCAGGGGGAAGACTTCCCCGCCCCGGCGCTTCTCTTCGGGAGGGTTCGGGAGAAAGAGACTCTTAGCCGGCGCCTTCCGGGCATCAGTCGGGAAGCCGTACTCAACCCACAACTTATCCGGAGGTAAGCATGACCATTGCGTTCCTTCTACGCCTCTTTCTATATCTCGCCGCCATGGCGATTCCCTATTTCCATACCGGAGTGATAATAGACTACGACCTCTTCGGATTAGGCCTCTATTTTCTGCTGATCCCGTTGCAGGCCGCGTCGGCATTCTTCTTCTCTCCCCCGAAGCGGAGCGGCAGAGAGGCCCTGCTGGTTTTCGCGGGCGTGCAGCTCATCCTGACCATCTTTCTCTCCGGCCTCGGCCGGGGTACATTAATCTATCTGGCCGCCGGCATCTGGAGCTGGGGCGCGACCTACGCTCTCTTCCGTTTCCGCTGGCGGGCGGCTGCAGTGCCGGAACTCCTCTACCTCGGTTCGATTTATGTACGGCTCATCAACTTCACCCGGGGAGCCTCCTTCCCCGCAAGCGGACCGGGGATATCGCAACTCCTGCTCTTCCTCGGCATAGCGGCGGTGCTCTCCCATTTGTTGACGGTCATGTTCGCCCTCCGCCGACCGAATGAGGAGCGGGGGAGCGTCAAGGAGTATCTGCTTTTAGCGGCGGTGGTCGTACCGCTGCTCCTGGCGGCGGTGCTTCTGGTACCGCCGGACTTCGTCGAGCATTCGGTAGTCTTCAATCAACTCTTCGAGCCGCCGGAGCCGGAGTATCGGCCGCTGGACGAGGAAGCCGAAGGCTTTCCCGGCGGGAATCTTCAAGGGCGATCGCGTCTGGCGGAAGAGCGGGGTCAAAACGGACAACCCGGGCTCTATGGGCTGCCCGCCGACCAGTGGGGAGAGGGACAAGAAGAGGGCGAGGGAGAAGGTCAGGGGGGCCGACAATATGCGGTCCTGGTCGTATCGTCCCCGCAGGACCCGACCTACTTGGCCGACGGCTATTTCGAGGATTTCGACTCGGTCCGCGGTTTCGGTATGGAGCGACAGAATCCCTTGAACGAGATCATCTCTCGCCGCCTCCTCGAGACCTGGCGCAATCCTATTCTCCCCAATGACCGCGCCCGGCTCGACACTGATATATTCGTCCTCTCAACTATCCCCGACCGGGTAATGGCCTATCTTCCCTTGAGCGCCGAACCGACGGTCTTCGACTCCTCGGTCTTTCCCTTCACCTACTCTTATCCCCATATCGCGGCGATCTCCGTCACGGATCCCTACGACTGGTTGCAGATCAGAGATTTCAGTTCCCGTGAGCGTGAAGAGCTGCAGGAGTACCTCGAGATCCCCCTCGATTCCGCCAGCCGTGCCCGCTTCGAGGGCTACCTGACGGAGCTCATCGATGATGAGATGAGCCTGGGACAGAAAGCCTTGGCCATCCTTCAGGGCTTCGACGAACACCTCTATGAGATCGGTTTCGAAGAGGATGTCTCAGTAGAGGCGATGGAATACTTTCTCTTCGACAGCATGAAGGGGGACTGTACCGAGTTTTCGAACACCACCGCCATCCTGGGCCGTTTGGCGGGGATTCCGACCCGGGTCGTAACCGGCTATCTGGCCTCCTCGGGCTTACAGACCCTCTCCCATCTGCAAGGGCTCCTGACCCTGCAGCAGAACATCCCCTCCCTGCAGGAAGAACCGCTGGAAGAGCTCTTCCTGGTAACCACCGCTCACCGTCATTCGTGGACCCAGTTCTACCTGCCCGACTACGGCTGGATCGATTTCGAGACCACCGAGTATGCCATACCGCCCCTGCCCGGCGGAGATCCCAACTCCCAGGACGTCGTAATTCCGTTGATCGAGGACCGCACCGTTCCCGGCACTGAGTTCTCCGTCCCCTGGCGACTGATCGGCGAGGCGGCGGCCTCGTTGTTCCTGATCAGCTTCGCCTTCCTCTATCTCTTTCGCTACGGCCGCGAGGCCTGGCTGCGAATGCGGATCGGCAGGGGAGATCGTCAGGGACTGCTGGCGGCAGAGCGCCTGTTGCTGCTGCTCCTGGCTAACGAAGGCGTCCGCCTCAAGCGGCGGAGTGAGACTCCCCGGGAGTACAGCGCTGAGATTCCGGCCCTGGAGCGCTTCGCCGAGATCTACGATCAACTCCGCTTCCGGTCCAACATCAGCCGTGATGAGCGGAGTCGCTTGACCGGCGAGTTGACCGCCGAGATCGATCGGGTGGTCGCCACCAAGCGTCGTCCGGGGCTGAAGGGCGGCTTATTGCGTATTTTCACCCTAAAAGGCCTGGGGTATCGTTGATGAGAAGAGTTCGAATTCCTCTCCTGCTGCTGGGCCTGGTGCTTCTAATCCTCGCCTCCGGTTGTAGCCGCGGCGCCCACTGGGTGATGTTCCGCGGTCGTCAAAGTCAGGGCTACACCGATGAGCGGGTACGGCCTCCCTTGGCGGTGAAGTGGAAGCTAAAGCTTCAAGAGAACCCGGGGGACAAGCGGGCCTTCAATCCTCCGATCGTGGTGGACGATACGATCTATTTCGGCTCCAACGACGGGAACTTCTACGCCCTGGATGTGGAATCGGGATATATGCGCTGGGTTTTCAAAACCCTGAGCCCCATCAACTCCCTCCCCTACGCCGATGACGAGCGGGTCTACTTCGGTTCATCCGACGGCTTCCTCTACGCGGTTGACCGAGAGACAGGCGAGAAGGTCTGGGACTTCGATACCGGAACGCCGGTCAATTCGACGGTGATCGGCTACGAGGAGGGAATCGTCTTCACCTCGGATGTCGGTGCAAGCTACTTCTTTTCCGGCGAAGGGGAGCTGTTGCATCAGATTCCCAACCCTGTCTGGCTCTCCCACAGCTTCCAGATCCAGGATCATATCATGTACTTCGCCCCCGGTCCGGAGACCAATCCCCATAGCTTCGGGGCCTACGACATCCGGGAGAAGGCCTATCTCTGGTTCATCGATACCCGGGACGATGCCCCGACCTGGTACTCCTTCCCGGCCAAGAAGGGCAATATCGTCCACTACGGCATCAGCCGGCTCTACAGCGACGGCTGGCTCTTGAGTTACTACGGCCTCGACGCCAGGACCGGGGCTGTACGCTGGGTGCGGGAAGAGCCGGGAATTCTTCCCCTCTGGCCGGATCTAGACTCATTTGCCCTCTTCGAGGATGCATTGGATCTGCTCGATTATCTGGCGCCCGCCCTCTGGAAGGATCTGGCGATCTACTCCTCCGGGGATAATGTAATTCGGGCTTTTAAGGCAAAAAGCGGCGAACCGGCCTGGCGTCGGGAGTTCTTCCAGCCGGCCTCGTCGGCGCCGATTGTCGCCGGAGACCGGGTTTATGTGGGACTGAGAGGATCTCTGGATGAGGATACCCTGGAAAAACCCTACCCCTCGCTGCTTGTCTGCCTCTCGGCGAGAACCGGCAAAGTGCTCTGGGAGTACGAGACCGACGGGGACATCCTCTCCGCCCCGGTCATCGCCGGGGACTGGATTATCTTCGGGACCGATAACAGTTACTTCTATGTCTTGGAAGAGGTGCTTTAGTCGACCGGCGCCTCGAAGGAGAACTGCAGTCCCGTCCGTACCCGGGTAGAGGTATTGATCCAGTCCGGCGGACCTATCAGGAGGTCCTGCTGGACCTCGACAATCCACTGCATGTATTCGTGGGTTTGTAGCCGAAGACCCCCTTTGATCGACGGTCCCGCGTAGAGACGGTTCTCGTCGGTAAAGAGGAGCTGCGTGGTCACCCCTGCGCCCAGGAGATAGCTGATATTCCCCCGGCCGGGGAAGAGGAAGTTGAGCCCCAGATCCATCGGGATATAGAAGACCGCCTCTATATCGCCATCCTTCTCCTCGGTAGCCAATGCAAAAGCGGCTCCGATATTGAGCTCCAGATCATCCTGCAGGGGAACGATGTAGGCGCCGGAGATATCGAGAAAACTATCCTCGTAGTTGAAAAAATCTCCGCCGATTGCCGCGGTAAACGAGGGGGATGCGGCCAAGGGCGCTATTGCAAGGGCTAGCAGGCCCGAAAGTAGTAGTCTTACGTTTCTCTTCATCATTGCCTCCAAGGCTTACATCGGCTGATTTTGCCACAGAATATAGCCCATCTCAGGGGCCTTCTCAAATCCTTCCCGCCCGATTTGCACGGGCTAGGCCGCGACCGGTCAGAGCCACCCAGAGAGCCCCGCCGCTTCCGGCAATAAGATTGCCTAAGAACATCCCCACCCAGACACCCGTTTCCGCCAGCCGGGGAATCAGCAGCAGCGCAAAAGGAAAGGCGAAAGCCGCAAAGAGGAGAAGATTGACGGTCATCGACGAGAGTCCCCGTCCGAGAGCCTGAAAGCAGTTGGCGGAGATCATCCGCAGGGCGTTTAAGGGGAAACTCAGGGAGGTGAAGATCAGCATCAAGTAACCGGCCTCGAGGACCGCCCGGGTATCCGTGAAGAGTCCGAGGAAACTCTTTGGAGAGAGCAGAATAATAAGGGTGAAACAGCAGGACACCGCCCATCCCAGCCCTAAAGCGGCGTAGATACCCCGCTCTACCCGTGGATAGAAGGCGGCCCCAAAGTTCTGCCCCACCAGGGGGAGTACGGCGGTTCCGAGGCCGATTAATGGCATGAAGGCTACCTGCTGATAGGTAAAGCCGATGGTAAATGCAGCCTTCACATGATCCCCGAACGGCCTCAGCAGGATAAAGATCATCGAAAGAATCAGGGTATTGACGAGGCGGGTAATAATAGCCGGTGCGCCAACTGAGAAGATATTCCCTAAGGCGTCGAAGCGGGGGGTGAATAGTCGCAGTCTGAGGCGTAAAACATTCGATCCCGAAGCGAGACTGAGCAGAAAGAGTACTGAACTCACCGACCGGGCGACAACGGTAGCCAACGCCGCACCCCGAACCCCGAGCGCGGGGAAGGGCCCGGGGCCGAAGATCAGCAGGGGATCGAGGATTATGTTGGTCAGGGTTCCGATAAACATTATTCGCATAGGGGTGACGGTATTCCCCTGCCCCCGGAGGATGCCGCTCCCCACCATAGGCAGGAATACCACTAGGGATGCACGAAGCAACGTATTGATATACTCCAGGACGTAGGGCTTCATCTCCGCCGAGGCGCCGAGGAGTTCGAAGAACGGATCCGAAAGCCGGGGGCCTAACAGACCGAAGAGGAGCCCAGCAACGACCGCGATCATCAAGGAGTGTTCTGCGTGCCGACGGGCATCGCCCCGCCGACCGGCGCCGATCCGCCGGGCAACAATGGAGCTCGTCCCCACCCCAACCCCGGCCCCGACCGCTATCAAGACGCTCTGCAGGGTAAAGGCCATTCCGAGCGCCGCCAAAGGGAGATTCCCCAGGCGGGAAACGAAGAAGCGGTCGACAAAATTGAATAAAGTCTGAAACACGAAGGCGATCGTCGTAGGAAGGGCCAAGCGGAGAAGGGTCGATAGGATGGGCCGGGTGAGAATCTCCTCCGGACCTAATCGTTGTGATACTCTTCTTCTCACTCTACTCACTCCCCCGCTTCCTCACTGTATCATTCACGGATCCTAAACCGGAACATTTTTCTTGACCAGATGCGCTATATAGGGGATAGTTTTTGAGAGTATGGATATTTTTTCGATAGAAACTGCCCTTGCCGCCGCACTCGGCGCCTTCATTGCAACAGTAACGTGCCGGTACTTCGCCAAGCAACGGCAGAATAAGCGGGAGCGACGCTCTTTCGATATCGAATCAAATATCAATCTTCCCCCCAAGGAGGAACTCCTCTCCCATATTCCCACCGGCATAGGGCTGGTAGAGGGGCGTACCATGCTCTGGGCCAATCCGGCTATGAGCCGCATTATCGGTTATGAACCGCAGGATTACCGCGGCAAGGATTCCCGGCTGCTCTATCCTAACGATGAGGAGTACCGACGGGTAGGTGCGATCCTGGGCCGAGACCTTCTGGGTGAAAAGGGGGAGGCGGAACTGGAAGCAGTCCTGCAGCGAAAAGACGGGTCTCTCGTTCCCTGTCTCTTCCACATGGTCAGGCTGAGCGGGACCGGACCAAAACAACTCAGCTTGATCGCCATTACCGACATCAGTATCCCCAAGGGGATGCAAGAGGCCCTGCGGGAGAAGGGAGAGAAGTACCAGGCTATTTTTCAGGAACTTCCGGTGGGCATCTTCCGCTCGACCATCAGCGGCCGCTTTATCGAGGTCAACCGCACCTTAGCGGAGCTTTTCGGCTACCCCGGCCCGGAGGAGATGATCGATGAGGTACGGGATATTTCGGCGGACCTCTATCTAAACCCTGGTATCCGCAAGAAGATCATCGATACAGTAGGGAAGGAATCGGGGATGCGCCGCTTCGAGGTCGAGTTCAAGCGCCGCGATGGGAGTCGATTCCCGGCCCGCTTGTTATTGCAGGTCATCCGCGAAGAGGCGGGGCTGGTACGCTATATGGAAGGAATTGTCGAGGATATCAGCGAAGAGAAAGAGGCGGAGGCTCAAATTCGAGCCTACCAGACCGATCTGGAGCAGATGGTAGCCGACCGCACCCGGGATCTAGAGAACACCCGTCAACAGCTGATCGATGCCGAGCGGTTGGCCTCACTGGGATCCCTGATGGGAGGCATCGCCCACGAGATCAACAACCCCCTGGGGGTCGCACTGACCGCCGGGACTCACCTGGCCAGTAGAACCGCAGCCCTGCGTTCCAGCTTCGATGCGGGAGAGCTTACCAAAAAAGAACTCAACCGCTTTATCGATAACGCCGAGGAATCGGCTCAGATCGTCGCCCGCAACCTGGAGCGGGCGAGGGGCTTCATCTCGGACATCAAACAGGTCGCCGTCGACCAGAGCAGCGAACAGCGCCGGCGCTTCAACCTCTCCGAATATATCGGAGTCATCCTCTCCAGCCTCAAACCGCTCTTAAAACGCTCCCCGGTGGAGGTCAAGCTCGACTGCGGGGAAGATATCCAGATCGAAAGCTATCCTGGAGCCCTCTCCCAGGTATTAACCAACCTGATCATGAACAGCCTGACCCACGCTTTCGAGAACCGGGAGTCGGGACTGATTACCATCAGCGCGCGGATAGAAGCCGCGAAGCTGCTCCTTATCCTGGCCGACGACGGCATCGGCATGAGTGATGAGGTTCGAGATCGAGTTTTCGAAGCCTATTTCACTACCAAGCGGGATCAGGGCGGATCAGGACTGGGACTTCACATCGTCGCCACGACCGTGAAAGAGGTGCTCGGCGGGGAGATAAGCCTCGCGAGCGCCCCGGATGCGGGCAGCACCTTTACGATAAGCATCCCGCTCTCATAGAGATCAAGGAAGCTTCCGCAAGGCCACGAGAGAGGTCCTGCTCCAACCATTCTTTTGATAAAAGATAAGAGCGGGACTGTTATCCCGGTCCGCTAAGAGCTGCAGCCGCAGGAGTCCTTCCCGACGGACGATCCGCTCGGCCTCGGCTAATAATGCCCGGCCAAACCCTCTGCCGCGCTGGGATCGAATCACGAAAAGATCCTCTACCAGCCCTACCCGGCCTCCTTCCGCAGTCGAAATCAGGGTATGTAGAGTGAACAGGCCGATTGGACGGTCTTCCGCATCCGCCGCTACCATTAAATAGTATGATGGATCATCCAGGATCATGGAGAGCGCCGTAGCCTGGAGTCTCGGGTGGGGCTGAAAATCCTGTTCCAGCGAGAACAGCTCGGAGAGCATCTCCACAAGGGCGTCTATATCAGTTTGACGGGCGTTGCGGATATGCACATTACACCCCCCCGGGGACACGCCCTAAAAAAGGTGAACCGTAGGGACAGCGAGATCCGATCCGGTATTCCGCATCCGCCAGACGATTGACCTCTTGTTCGTCGTGACTCACCAGCAGAATTGAGAACCCTAGCAGACGCCGCAAACGGACAACCTGGTTCTGCAGACTCAAGCGAGAGTTTCTGTCCAGCGCGGAAAAGGGTTCATCCAACAAAAGGAACCGCGGTTTGTGTGACAAGGCCCTGCAGAGGGCGACCCGTTGTCGCTGTCCGCCGGAGAGATGGGCGGGCCGGGAGCGGCGGAAGGCGCCGATACCGGTTATCTGCAATAAAAACCTCAGAAACTCCCGATCCCTGCATCCGTAGGCCACATTCTCCTCCACCGTCATATGGGTGAATAACGACTCCTCCTGACTGACGTAGCCGATGCTGCGCTTCCCCGGGGAGAGGTCTATACGCCGCTCAGAGTCGTACCAGAATCGTCCGTCCTCCTCGATTCTCCCCTGATCCGGAGGCAGCAGCCCGGCAATCATCCTCAACAGGGTGGTCTTACCCGAACCGGACTCACCCGTAATCGCCGTACAGCAGCCAGAGTTAAAGCTGGCGGCGAAGCTTAACAGCGCGTTACCGGCATGGGTCGTGGCTCGTTTTTGTAGATCAACACTCAACATAGGCTTTTACCTCAATCTGCACTTACCATCTTATGGCGACCTCATTCCGGGAAGCGTCCCTTGATCTGAGGCGCATCACCAGGCTCAGAATCAGCACATTGACCCCTACAAGAACCAGTGCATAGAGATGGGCTCCGCGGTAATCTAGGGCTTCGACCCGTTCGAAAAGCGCCAGGGATGCAAGCCGGGTTCTCCCCGGAATGTTACCCCCGACCATCATCATGACCCCAAACTCGCCGATTAGCTTGGCGAAGGAGAGCGCTAAGGCTGTCGCCAGATGCCCGCGAATCTGAGGCAGCAGGATGCGAAGGAAGGTCTCGCCTCTGCTTTTTCCCAGCATCAGACTGGCCTCAATCATGCCCCGGGGAACAAGCTCCATTCCGCTCTTCAGGTTTTGCAGGACCAAGGGGAAAACCACCAGGACACCAGCTGTAACCAGTCCGGAAAAGCGGAAATTCATCCCTCCGCCGAGACGCTGAAAGGCCATCAGAAGATAGAACCCGAGAACCGTCGGCGGCAGGACCAGGGGCAGGAAGACGGCCGCGTCGATCAATACCCTGCCTCGAAAGCGCCGGTACGCAAGGAACCAGGCCAGGGGGAGCGCCAACGCAACCGTTAAGGGAGCGCAGATCAGCGCCAAGCGAAATGAGAGCAGAAAGGGCGAGTTCATCATTTAGCGATACCCCGCCGCCTGAAGAATGGATTGTCCCCGGTCGCTGAGAATGAACCGCCAAAATGCGGCCGCCCGCGCCTTTCGCTGGCCTTTTTGTTGGGTTAGAAGGATCCCAGCCTGCCGAATTTCTCCGGCGTACTCACTGTCGATCTCGATCCATCGGAATCCTCTCCCGTCGTCTAAGAGTTCCGATAAGGGTAAGAATGCAGCCTGAGCACCGGCAGTGAGAAACTGTTTGGCCTGGCCTACATTACTTCCAAGGAGAATTCGGGATTCACTCGAAGGAGCTGTTGGATCGAGTTCACGAGGAATAGAGTCGGCAAAGGCGGTGTAATATCCCAGATATGCCCGACCATACGGAGCAAGCTCAGGATTGGCGATAGCGACCATCCCTTCACTCTCGCTCAGCCACTGGGCCAGCTCAGCCATAGCACCCCCTGCGGGGAATCCTTCATCGAGAGAGGCGCAAACCGCGCGTCCCCGGGCGTACTCCAGCGGCGGGCTCTCCCCCATGCCTGCTTTATGAAGCATTTCTGGATAGCTAACGTTGGCGGACAGGTAGAGGTCGAAGGGCGCTTTGGCCATGATTTGGGCATAGAGTCTTCCGGACGAGCCGTATACCGCTTCGATGCGGGCTGTATGGTCTGACGAGGAATATGCGGCGATCAGCCGGGGTAGAACCGACCGTAGATTTGCCGCGGCCGCGATCCTTACCGGTTCCGCATCGGATATCCCAGCCGCCCACAGAACAGGATGGAGGAGTATCGCGATGAGTAAGGCACGGATGGCCAGCTTCAACATAACAGATAGTCAGCCGCAGGCTCACCGCTCTCGAGCGCATCGAGGATAGCGTCCACATCCTCCTCGGTCTCTATCTCACCGTACCAGAGGTTTTCCGGCTGGATTACCAAGGCCGGTCCCCGGTCGCAGACCTTGAGACAACTGGTGGCAATTACAACGGTATCGTCCAATCCGCGGTCTCTCAGCTCCTCCTCAATATAGGGTAGTAAGCCGACGGCACCCTTCTTGTGACAGACCCCTTGAGCCTCTCCGGCCGCTCTAAAACTTGCACAGACTAAGATTTGTCGTTTCGGTTTCTCCATCGTGGTACTCCTTGTCTAATCTTTACGCACAGAATTGTCCGCCGCCGGTACAGCCTGCGGAGTGAATGGTTAAATGGGAATAATCCTCGTTCCGAAGAAGGATTCCCGCAATCTCATTCACCGTTCCCGAGAGGAGCAGCGGCGAGATTCCAGATTCGGTGAGCATCTGTCGGGGTCTATCCCCGATCCCGGTGGCCGCTATATAGCGACAATCAGAGAGCAATTGGCCGAGCTCCTCCCAGCGACTGTCGCCGCATCCCGGTGGGGGAGCCTGCCGTCGCTCGAGGAGCTTCAGCTCATCATGCTCCAGGCCGTAAATAAGAAAGGACGCCGCCTCTCCTACATGTTGATTTACCAGCACCCCCTCCCGACTGGCGATAGCTACTCGTCGCGGTCGTTCCCCGGCTGCGACCTTTCGGAGGATCCCGGCGACCTCTTCGGGAGCCAGTCCGGAGGTCAGGGTTCCCACGGCGTCCGCCCGGCAGCGACGACAATGGCTGATCTGTTGGATATGACGGCCGGCCTTCCGGCGACTCTGTTCGATCAACTCCGCATCCGGGGTATCGATCTCGCCAAAAGGAGTTCCCTCCACCGGCACCAGGGGCACGGTATTCATCATATCCACCCCATTCTCCCGGGCGAGCATCGCAATAGCCTCGATCTGGTGGTCGTTGACTCCCGGGATCAGGACTGAGTTGATCTTAACCGTCGCCCCTCCGGCTTTCATCATGCGGATTCCGGCCAGTTGGTTCTCCAGCATCAGCGCCGCTCCGAGTTTGCCCCGAAGAATCTTTGTTCCGCTGCGAACCCAACGATAGATCTGGGCGCCGACCTCCGGCGTAACCGCATTTATGGTAACCGTAAGATAATCGACGCCCGCGGCGAGTAGCGCTTCGGCATGTTCCGGCAGTGCAAGACCGTTGGTGGAGACACAGAGGGATGCCTCCGGCATGGTTCTCCGAACCGCCTCCAGACTGGAAAAGAGCTCTTCCGGATTCGCCAAGGGATCTCCCGGTCCGGCAATGCCGACCACATTCAGGGGAACCCGGGCGGCGACCTCCCGCAGATAGGATTCGACCCGCTGGGGAGATAACAGGGCGCTCGTGACTCCCGGTCGGGACTCGTTGGGACAGTCGTAGCGACGGTTACAGAAGTTACAGGCGGTATTACACTTCGGCGCTATAGGCAGATGCACTCGGCCGGCGGTTGAGCAAGCCGATTCTTGGAAACAGGGATGTGCCTTCTTCACTCTCTTCTCCTCAATCATTCTTCACAGATACTCACTGATACGAGTAGGCTAGGGCGGAAGCGCTCTGCTTCTGCTCCAAGAGGAGATTGCAGATCCGGTCCAGAAGTTGCTGGCTGCCGCGATATCCCAAATGGAGTATGCGGGCCCCGCCTACCCGGTCGTGTACGGGGAAGCCTATCCGAACCAAAGGGAGCTCCCGCTCCCGGCTTATCCGATAGAGTTTGCTCGAACCGATCAGCAGGACGGGACGGTACTGGTCGACGAAGCCTGCGACCTGATCGTAGTCAACACCGCCGAAGGCCGGATAATCTCCTCCATCGAATATCGAAGCCGAATCGGGGACAGCCACAAAGGAGATATCCATTCCAAGCTCCCGCAGAAAGTGCGCCGTGCCCTGGGCCAGATCCGCGTCGGCCACGATCCCCACTCCTACTCCGCCGAGATACTTATGAAAATCCGCGTAGCTATCGAGTAGACGAGAACGCTCAGCCTCAATCGCAGTCGGAATCGGCCGGTCGGCAACCAGCTTCAAGGCTTCGAAGAAGGCGTCGCCCGCTTCTATTCCCATCGGGTACAAGAGTCCCCCGGCTCCCCGACCCAGCCGCGATTCCGCAACTGTCCAAGCCTTTGTCGGCGACGGGCCCAGACCGAGCCAGGGGGTGCCGGATTTTAGGCGCCGTAGATCATCGATATCGGTGCCCCCCGGCGCCATGGGGTGATAGACCTCCCAGCTGCCGCCGTCCAGGGTCTCGCTGTAATCAGGCGCCAACACCGGATCGAGACCAAAGGCGGCGGAAACCTCACGCAGGTAACGCAGGTCCGCGGGGCTTACCATCCCGGGAAGAAGCAACACCCGATTCCCCACCGACGGTTCGGTGCCGGCGACTTTAGAATCGGTACTGAGAAAACGTTCGAGAACCGAAGCCACCGCGTCCCGATAGCCTTCGGCGTGGGAACCCCGGTAGCTGGCGGTCGATACCGTCGCCAGCGGAACTCCCTCGCTTTCGAGATCGCGCACAAAATGTTCGACATCCTCGCCGATCGTTTCGGAGAGGCAGGTCGAGGCGATACCCGCCGCCCGAGGACGGTAGCGCTCGTTCACGTTGGCCAGCGCCGTCTGCAGCTGAGCCCGGCCACCGAAGATGGCGGTCTCCTCGGTAAAGGAGGAGGAAGCCACGTCCACCGGTTCCCTGAAATGTGAGATCAGATAGCGGCGGATATAGGTCGCGCAGCCCTGGGAACCGTGCAGGATGGGCATCATCCCCGCGAAGCCCTTGAAGGCGGTCACCGCACCCAAGGGTGCACAGAGCCGACATGGATTAACCGTCATAAACGCCTCCCCCTGATATAACGCCACACCGGGGAATTGACCGTGGTCGCAACCTCCCGGGCGAAGTTAACCGCCCCTTCGAATCCCGCTAAAGGGATCTTCCGCTCATGGTTATGATCGCAAAAGCCGATGCCGAGTTTGTAAGCGATAGGACGCTCCTTCACGCCGCCGATCAGAAGATCGGCCTCTTTCTCGAGAACGAAACGGCTGAGCTCCAGAGGATTCGAATCGTCGACGATGACCGCCCCGGGAGGGGACATCGACTCAAGCCTCCGATAATCCTCGGGGCCGCCGGTTTGACTTCCCGCCAGCACCACCTCCATTCCAAGACGCCGGAGAATCTTGATCAATGAGAAGGCCTTGAAGGCTCCCCCCACATATATCGCCGCCCTGCGTCCTTGCAGCCTGTTCCGGAAGGTGTTGATCTCGATCTCCGCCTTCTCGACCTCCTCCCGCACCAGCTCTCCCGTCCTATTCAGAATTTCCGCATCCGCAAAGAAATCGGCCGCTTCGTAAAGGGCGGCGGCGGTATCCTCCAGCCCGAAGTAGCTGACCCGTTTGTAGGGAATACCGTATTTCTGCTGCATGGCCTCGGCCATGGGCGTCAGGGAGCCCGAACATTGAACCAGGTTGAGATCCGCCTGGTGGGCCCGGGCGATATCACCGACCCGGCCGTCGCCGGTCATTACCGAGACGATATTGATCCCTATCCGCTCGTAGTAGCTTTTGATTATCCAAGCCTCGCCGGCCAGATTGAACTCGCCCAGGATATTCACCGACGGTCCCGCAGGGCGCGGTTTGGATTCGTCGCTGCCCACGATTTGCTCCAATGCGGTACAGGCAGCCTTGTAGCCGTCCTTCTTGGTCCCTTTGAAGCCTTCCGAATGGACCGGTATCACCGGAATCCCCAACTCCAGCTCGATCTTCCGACAGACCGCATCCACGTCGTCGCCGATTATGCCGACTATGCAGGTAGCGTAGACAAAGGCGGCGGCGGGTTTGTAGCGAGGTATCAGCTCCCTCAGGGTAGCGGCCAACTTCTCCGTCCCGCCGAAGATCACATCCCGTTCCCGCAGGTCGGTGCAGAAGCTCAGACGGTGTAATTCCGGACCGGAGCTGATCGATCCGCGGATATCCCAGGTGTAGGCGGCGCAGCCTACCGGGCCGTGGATCAGATGCAGTGCATCGGCCACGGGGTAGAGCACCACCCGGGAGCCGCAAAAGACACAGGCCCGCTGACTCACGGCGCCGGCGGTGGAGGGCTTTTCACACCGCATGGCATGACGGTCCCTCCCGACGGTGAGTACCTGGCGTTCCCTCTCTACCCGGATTGTCTCTGTGCTCATCTCATTCCCCCCGTGACCGTTACCTACATCACCAGTTCGAAGCTCTCTTCCGGAGCATCCCTGTCCTGACGGTCCATCAAAACCGCAAGAATCTTCTCGGTTAGACGCATCGTCCCCATATACCCGACCGTTGGAAAATAGCTGTGTCCAATTCGATCGAGGATCGGGAATCCCATGCGCACAAAGGGGATATCCTCATCCCGGGCGATATACTTTCCGTAGGTATTGCCGATGATCAAATCGACCGGTTCGTTCTTGATCAGCTGTTGGAGCATGAACATATCCGCCCGCTGACCGTTATGCACATTGGCATCGGCCTCTCCCAGGATCTCACCAATCCGCTCGCCGAAGGCCTTCCCGGCTGTACCGCTGACGATATGGACCGGTTTCATATCCAGGTCTAAGAGGAACTCCGTCAAGGAGATTAGCTGATCGGGATCGCCGAAGAGGGCTACCCGCTTCCCGGAGAGGTACTGCTGCATGTCGGTGACGATATCCACCGCCCGGCCGCGCTCATCGCTTATGATTTCGGGCACCTGATGCCCGGTCAGCTCCGATACCCGCAGGAGAAAGCGATCGGTAGCCCGAATACCAATGGGCAGATCCAGCACCTCGTAGGGTACGCGGCACTGCTTCTTCAGCTCCTGGGCGCCCGTCTCCGAGGCGAATCTCCCCAAGGCCAGGGTCGTAAAACTCGCTCCGGTGGAGATCAGTTCCTCCTGTGGAGTTCCTCCCTTGGGATACATCACGTGCCGACCGGTCATCGGTGCGTCCAGCACATCCGAGGTATCGGGGAACAGGACCGAGGGTACCCGCATCTCCCGCAGCAGGCGCTTTATCTCCCGCATATCCCCCGGTTCGACCCAGCCGGGAATCACGTTGATCTGGCTCAGCTTCTCCTCCGTGTCGACGGCGAATCCCCGTACGATGCCCGCCACCATATTGGCGAAGCCGGTTACATGGGAGCCGACGTAGGAGGGGGTATTGGCATAGATAACCTTCTTCTCCTCCGGGACCTTTCCGTCGTCGATTGCCTTCCTGATAATCTGGGGCAGATCGTCACCGATAGTTTCGGAGAGACAGGTCGAGTGGACCGCAACGATGTCGGGTTCGTAGACGCTGAAGAGAGTATTGAGGGCTGTCAGCAGATTAGCCTGACCGCCGAATACCGAGGCTCCCTCGGTGAAGGAGCTGGTTCCCGCCATCACCGGCTCCTTGTAGTGCCTGGTCAGGGTAGAGCGGTGATAGGCGCAGCAGCCCTGCGAGCCGTGGCTATGGGGCAGGCATCCGTGCACGCCTAAGGCCGCATACATAGCCCCGATAGGCTGGCAGGTCTTGGCGGGATTAATGGTCAATGCCTTCCGTTCGGCGATATCGGTCGGGGTATGACGTAACAACATACTCTTATTCCTCCATGTGGATGTTGTAGGCGGCCCGCAGACTCGGGTCCTGCTCCCAGGGCGCGCCTACAAGGGACCAGACGCGGCTGTTAATCATGCGGTCGATCTCGCGGAAGAAGTTGATCGCCCCGGCAAAACCGGCGAAGGGACCGCCGTAGTCGTAGCTGTGCAACTGCTTCAGGGGTACTCCCATCTTCTGTACCGCATACTTCTCCTTGATACCTGCACAAAAGACTGCAGGCTTGTAGTACTCGATAGCCTTCTCCATCTCGTAATGGCTGATGTCGTCGATAATCATGCTGTCGGAATCCATCTGGGGCAGCATGCCTTCGTACTCCTTGAATTCGAAGCCCTGCTCGCGCAACACGGCCAGCTCCTCTTGGCTCTTGCGCGGCCGATAGCGTTCGGGATCCCGCTCCACCTTCAGCTCCTCGATGTTACGGGAGTCGGCGTCCACCTTGATGTTGGGAAGCACCCGGCGCCCCTCATAGTCGTCCCGGTGGGCAAACTCATAGCCGGCGGCCACCGTTTTCATGCCGATCTCCTGAAAGAGATCCTGATAGTGGTGGGCCCGGGAACCGCCGACAAAGAGCATGGCCGTCTTCCCTTGGTTACGGAGCTTGACCGCTTCGCGGATCGGTTCGATCGCCTCCATCTCCTCGGCGATCACCTCCTCTATGCGCAGGGTCAATGCCTCGTTCCCGAAGTATTCGGCGATCTTCCGCAGGGATTTCGCCGTCGACTCGGCGCCGATGAAGTTGACCTTGATCCAGGGAATCCCGAACTTCTCTTCCATCATCTCAGCCACGTAGTTGATCGAGCGGTGACACATGATCATGTTCAGATCCGCCATATGGCTCCGTTCGAACTGGCTGATGGTTGAGTTCCCCGAGAAGGTTGCATTCAGGGTGATGCCGCAGCGTTCGAGGAGCTCTTCCAGAACGAAGGCGTCGCCGCCGATGTTGTACTCCCCCAGCAGGTTGACGACGAAATTGCCCTCCGCCGGGGTATCGTCGTTACCGACCAGGTGTCGAAAGAGCTGATTGTTGGCAATATGATGTCCCGCGGACTGACTCACCCCTTTATAGCCCTCGCAGGAGAAGGCGAAGACGTTGCAGTCGCCGAATTTCTCCTTCATCTCCTTAGCGATGGCGTGGATATCATCGCCGATCAGCCCTACAGGACAAGTAGCGAAGATCGCAATCCCTTTGGGATGAAAAAGGTCGTAGGCCTCCTGAATGGCCTGCCGGAGGAGCTTCTCTCCGCCGAAGACGATGTTGGAATCCTGCATATCCGTGGAGAAGCAGTAGGTCATGTAGTTCGGATCCTCCGGCGACTCCGGGGAGGTCTGATTACGTCGGGTAAGCCAGGAGTAGAATCCGCAACCGATCGGGCCGTGGGTTATATTGACGATATCCCGGGTGGGCCCTAATACTACGCCCTTACAACCGGCGTAGGTACAGCCGCGCTGGGTAATGATTCCGGGAATGGTTCTGACATTAGCCTGAACCTCCGGGATGGCGGCCGGATCGTTTACCACCATCGCTTTCTTTCGTTTCCGCGCCACTTTGGGCGGATATTTGGCGATTACCGCTTCGGTAAAGGCCTGATGATCATATCTCTTCTCATGAGCCGACATAGTTGTTCGCTCCTTTAGAATTCCGGCGGGTCTGTGCGTCCAGCCCGCCTCTTATAGCACCTTGCTGCCCGATTCGCCGGTCCTCACCCTGAGGGAATCCTGAACCGGCAGAACGAAGATCTTTCCGTCTCCGGGCTTGCCCGTTTGGTTGGTCTTGATGATGGTCTTTACCGCCAGCTCGGTCTTCTCCTCCGGAACGACCAGGGTGAGGATCCGCTTGGGGATCATCCGCGGACCGTTCCCCATTTGGGCCAGGGCCTCCGGAAATCCCTCCTCAGCGCCCCGGATAATGCGGTAGTCCACCAGCCCCTTCCCGCGTCCCAGCACCCGGCCGGTTGCGGTAAAGGAGGAGAACCCGGCACCACTCAGGGCCTCCTTGGTCTTGTTCATCATGTTCATTCTGATGACGGCCATCACCTCTTTCATCTCCCCTTTCATCGCCGCGACCTCACTCTTCCAGGAAACCGGAGCTAATGGTGTATACCTGTTCTACCGGCGAGACGAAGATCTTGCCGTCGCCGTAGTTTCCGCTCTCCCCGGTGCGGGCATTCTCCATTACCGTCCGCAGAACCAGATCCCGTTCCTTCTCGGGAATAACCGTCATGAGCATCTCTTTGGGGAGCTCGTCGTAGACGATCTCTCCCACCTTCAGTCCCCGTTGGCGTCCGCGGCCGGCTACGCCGACCTTGGTGACTGCCGTATAGCCGGCTTCCAATAGGGCATCGATAACTTCCTGGGATTTCTCCGGTCGCACTATGGATCTGATTAGAATTTGCGCCATCTCATTCTCCTCCTCTTAATTCGCGATCCCGAACTCGATCAGTAGCTTCTCCAACTCCTCGATCTCGAGCGGCTTCGGCACGATGAACATCTCGTTCTCATCGATTTTCTGGGCCAGTGCGCGATACTCGTCCGCCTGTGTGTGAGTCGGCTCATAATCGATTACCGTCTTACGGTTGATCTCCGCCCGCTGCACCATGTTGTCCCGGGGAACGAAATGAATCATTTGCGTCCCCAGCTGACGGGCGAGCTCCTCAATCATGGCCGCTTCGTTATCGACCTTCCTTGAGTTGCAGATCAGACCGCCGAGGCGCACGCCGCCGGCGTCGGCATATTTCACAATTCCCTTGCAGATATTGTTGGCCGCATACATGGCCATCATCTCGCCAGAGACGACGATGTAGATCTCCTGGGCCTTCCCGTCCCGAATCGGCATTGCGAATCCGCCGCAGACAACATCCCCCAGCACATCGTAGAAGGCGTAATCCAGCTCCTTGTCGTCATCGTAGGCACCGAGCTGCTCGAGCATATTGATACTGGTAATGATGCCCCGGCCGGCGCAGCCGACACCCGGTTCAGGACCTCCCGACTCCACGCAACTGGTCGCCCTATATCCGTCTTTGAGAATATCTTCGAGCTCCACATCCTCCCCCTCTTCCCGCAGGGTATCGAGGACGGTCTTCTGGGCCAGGCCGCCTAAGAGGAGACGAGTAGAGTCCGCCTTCGGATCACAGCCGACGACCATCACCTTCTTTCCCATCTCCGCCAAACCGGCAACGGTATTCTGGGTGGTAGTCGATTTACCGATTCCGCCCTTTCCGTAGATAGCAATCTTTCTCATAGGATTCCTCCCGCAATTCATGTTTCCTCCGCCATTAGCGGATACCTATCTAATGCAAGGGATATGCCAAGGAGATCAGCATGAGCGAAAATATTTTTATTCTATGTTGTATAAAGATTTATGATCTCAGGCAGCTGAATTTCTATATGACGAGGGAGCCTCGCTTTATACCTATCAGTAAAAAGCGAGAGGGAGAGAGGTGATTCTATACATAAAGGTAAAATATTAGAGTCCTTAACAAGTGATCATCAGTGAGAGGCGGACGCTCCCCCGGCATATCATTCCTCGGGATTAATCCTGTAGTCCTTAAAATTGAGACCGTATTTTCGCATCCGGATGCCGATCTGTCTGTTCGTCAGACCCAGGCTTTCGGCCGCCTGGCTCAGGTTGCCGCGGGTGGCCTTCAGCGCCTCGACCAAGAGTTCGTATTCCACCGCGTCCAGCCTTCGCTGCAGGTCCGTCGGGCGCTCCTTCCCTGGAGGAGACGAATGAGGAACGGCGAGCTGCAGGGTCGGCGGAAGATGAAAGCCGTGGATCACTCCGTCCTCGGAGAGAATGGCGGCCCGTTCGATGCAGTTCTCCAGCTCCCGCACATTGCCGGGCCAATGATAGGCCATCAGCATATCGATGGCCGGCGTCGAGATACGTCGGATCCTCAACCCGTTGCGTCGATTCGTGGTCTCGATGAAATGGTTAACCAAAGGTAGTATATCGCTCCTTCTCTCCCTCAAAGGCGGAACGACGATGGGGATTATGTTGAGGCGGTAAAAAAGGTCTTCCCGGAACCGGCCCGCTTGAACCTCAGCTTCAAGATCACGATTCGTCGCGGCCAGGATACGCACATCGCAGCGCCGGGTCTCTACACCGCCGACCCGCTCAAACTCTCGGGACTGAAGCACCCGCAGCAGCTTGGCTTGTACACTCAATCCCAATTCTCCGATCTCATCCAAGAAGATGGTTCCCAGGTGGGCCAGTTCGAATCGACCCTTGCGCTCCGCGACGGCTCCGGTAAAGGCCCCCCGTTCATGACCGAAGAGCTCGCTCTCGATAACACTCTCCGGCAGCGCCGCACAGTTGATAGCCACAAAGGGTGCTTTTCGACGATCGCTGGCTTCATGTATCGCCCGGGAGATGAGCTCTTTACCGACCCCGCTCTCCCCCAGAATTAGAACCGTGGCATTGGTTGCCGCGATACGACGGATAAGGGAATAGAGTCCCCGCATAAGGCTCGAATCGCCGATAAGATTCTCCGGACGCTGTTCTCGTTGGAGTTCCTCAGTCAGCCGTAGGTTCTCGGCAATCAATTCCTGGTGCTCCTCCACATAGGCTCGATAGACCCCGACCGCCTGGCTGATAATAGAGGCGACAATCCGCAGAAACTGCAGATCCCGATTCAGCTCGTCGTGCACATCGGTGCGACGGTCGATACTCAAGGTACCGATTACCTCGTGTCCCATCTTCACGGGAACACAAATAAAGGCGGTCTCCTCCTCCCCCTCCGCCGCCCGCGCTTCGGTTCGATTGAGAAATCGGGCATCCTCATAGATTCGCTCGATCAGTATCGCCTCCCCCGATTCGACGACCTCCCCGGTCACCCCTTCGCCGAGTTGGTAGTTTCCTCGCTGGCGCTCTTCCGGACTGAATCCGAAGGATTCGGTCGTGAAGATCCGCCCCTGACGACGATCGAAGATGGTAATCCCCCCCCGGAGGAAACGCTCCTGCCGGCTCAGTGTCTCCAGGACCCGGCCGAGGATGGCGGGAATATTCTCTTCCCCCGCGACCAGGGATCCAAGTTTTTCCATGATTTCCAGGGTATCCCGGAATTGGTCGTCACAGCGCCTGCAAAAAGAGGTCTTAGAAGGACTGATACTCGGCATAGAGCTTCTCCAGTTCAGCTGAGTTGTAGGATTCTTTTCTATTGCGGGCGATCTCTTTGACAAAATTTAAAAAACCCCTTAGATCCGCTTCGCCTACCGGGATTCCGGCACTCTGCAGAGCGGCAGAGATTCCGTGCCGGCCGCTCGCGGTACCAAAGACTGTCTCCATCGGCGGTCGACCGACCATTTCGGGCGGGTAGGCTTCGAAACAGTCGGAATCCTTGACGATTCCCGCGGTATGAATCCCCGATTCATGGGAGAATACGTCGCCACCGGCGACGGGCTTATTGAGGGGAATAGAACGGCCGCTCACTCGGGCCACGGTGCGGCAAAGTTCCCAGAGATACTCGGGCTTTAATCGTGTAGTGTATGGACCCGTTATCCGAACAGCTATAGCAAACTCTTCCAGAGGAGAGTTTCCTGCCCGTTCACCTATTCCGAGGATCGTACCGCTCACGGCATTCGCTCCCGAGCGCACGGCAGCCAAGGCGTTCGCGGTGGCCAAACCGAGATCATTGTGCCCATGGAATTCGGTTTCTAGCGGGTATTCGCGGAGCGCCGTAAAGAGATCGGCAGTGCGCCACGGGTCCAGCCTCCCGACAGTATCAGCAACCCTTACACGACGGTATCCGGATTCGGCCGCAAGGCAGGTACAGGAATCCAAGCGCTCACCGCCCGCCCTGCCCGCATCGAGAAATCCAGCGGAGAGAGTCACCCCTTCCTCTGCTAACTCCCTTCCATAACGGGCAATGCTCGAGTAGAGCCATTCTTGATCCAATCCAAAGAGAAGGAGAAAACGGTCAGAGACCGGGAATGAGATATGGATCCGCCCTAGTCCGCAGGCTTTAGCCAGCGCAAGATCCTCATCCCGGGCCCTACAGAATCCGAGCACCGGGAGATCCCTCGCGAGCATCGCCTCAACCGTCCGTTTTGATTCATCATCTCCGGCATAGAGCCCCAACTCAATCTCATCGATGCCCGCCTCGGTAAGCAAGAGGGCGATTTCGAGCTTCTCCTGCGACGAGAACGCAACACCGGGTGCCTGCTCCCCGTCGCGCAGGGTTGAATCGATGAGGATTATGCTACTCCGTGAGGAACCGGCGTCCATCTCATACTAGTCTTGCAAAAGCTGTACCAAGTATGCTAAGCCCTTTGCCTGTGACACCTTAGCAATGTTAGCCTGCACATAAAGCCACATATTTGTAATTATTTAATAATTGGTATACGTAATTGTACTTTTTAGCTCAATGTACAATCTTAGTCTCTTCCCGGAAATCTTGACCGGCCACCAAGGGAGGGCTATGTTTCTAATAGAAGTACTATTCCGATCACAACGAGGAACACGAATGCGACGAATACTCCCTGCTCTCTTACTTCTCTGTATAATGATTTCGGCCGCCGCCCTGGAATACCCCGGCTCCGCGGTAAGCGACGACGCCTTGAGCCTGCGTATCAATCCGGCCGCCATGGCATTCGGCAACGCCTCGGGCTTTACCTATATCCAACCCTATTTGATAGATGAAGAGCAGGGCGTTGAGCCAGAGCTCCTGGACGATTTTTCCCTGCAGCTGGCCAGCAGCAATCTGGGCTACTATTTCGATAAGTACGATCAGAACTACCGTCACAACCTGCTCTTTGCGGCGGAGGCCTTCCCGAACTTCTATTTCGGCTTCAAGAGCAGCTGGGAAAACGGCAGCATCGGCGATTCCCGGGGGGATTTGGGGCTTCTGGCCCGCCCTTCGGACTACCTCTCCCTCGGGGCGACCCTCGAAGATATGCTGACCTCCGACCTTAACGGCCGGCTCGGTATCGGGCTGCGTCCCCTGGCGGGAAGCGCTCTCAGGCCGACGATCCTTACCCTTGGTGCGGACCTTCCCTGGTCCGAGGGCTTCGATAGCCCCAAGCTCTACGGGTCGTCCGAGGCGATCCCCGGATTTGAATTCTCCCTGGCCTACGATATGGAAGCGGAGGAGCTTAGTCTCGGCTTCTCCTACAGTGTGGGCGTCGGTCGGGCCGGCACACTGATCGACGAGGATACCAACGGCGCAGCCTATCTGCACCTGGGCACCCGGGAGTACACCCGGCCGGCTCCGCCCCTGAGCAGCACCTACATCGATTTTGCCCCGGGGCCGGTTATCCTGGAGGAACCGAATCTCGCCTTTCCGATCTTCGCCCCCCGCCAACCGAGTCTCCTGGAGGTGATCCGGGAGCTGGAGGAGCTCGAACGGGACCCATCGGTCAAGGGAATCGTTATCGACCGGCACAACTTTGTCCTCAGCTGGGCTGGCTATCTGGAGTTGATCGAGGCCCTCAACAGCTTCCGGGCCGCCGGGAAACGGGTGATCTACTATTTCGAGGATGTGAATCAGTGGAACTACATCCTGGCCGCCGCCACCGGCGACGCCGTCTACCTGCAGCGCCTGGGGAGCGTCGACCTCCGGGGACTCGGCTCGACGCGCCTCTACTTCGGCGGACTCTTCGAGAAATTCGGCATCACCATTCACAATATCCGCTCCCACCCCTACAAGAGCGGCGCCAACACCTTCTCCGAAACGGGTATCACCCCCGAGGAACGGGAGATGCTGAGCGCCCTCTACGAAGATGTCTACCGCCAGAGTCTGGAACTGATCAGCGGCGGACGCGGGGAGAAGCTCAACGGGTCGATCGAAGAGCTTGCCGCCGCCGGCCCCTATCTCGACAGTGACGACGCTCTAGCAGCCGGCCTGGTGGACGGCCTCATCTACCGGGATGAGCTGGAAGAGAAACTCACTGAGTTCGACCGCAACCCGGTGATTCGTCCCACCGAGTTCCTGCAGCCCTTCCGGCGGGACTGGAGCGATCCCTACTACACCCAGATCGCATTAATATACGCCGTGGGCGACATCCTTCCCGGGGAGGGTCTGCCCGGCTCCCGCATCGGCTCCGAGAGTATCAGCGCCTCGATCCGCGAAGCCCGGGAGAATCCCTTTGTAAAAGCCCTGGTACTCCGGATCGATTCCGGCGGAGGCTCTTCGCTCGCCTCGGACGTGATCGCCCGGGAGGTCAAACTAACCGTCGAGGCGGGGAAGCCGGTGATCGTCTCCATGGGGGGGACCGCCGCCTCCGGGGGCTACTATATCGCCGCCTACGCCGACAAGATCGTCGCCTCCCCCATGAGCATCACCGGTTCCATCGGCGTCTACGCGGCTTTTCCCGAGCTCAGCAGTTTACTCGAGGAGTATCAGGTGGGGACCGCCAGTGTGGAAACTGAGGATAACGCCGATTTCCTAAGCCCCTTCAAGCGGCTTGAAGCGACCGAACAGGAGCGGATCCAGGCGACTATCGATCGTATCTACGAGATCTTCCTCGAGGTGGTGGCCGAGGGGCGGAATATGAGCCGGGACGAGGTAGATGAGGCGGCCCAAGGCAGGGTCTGGACGGGCAGTCAGGCGCTGGATCTGGGTCTGGTCGACCAACTAGGCGGTTTACGGGATGCGGTAGCCGTCGCCGTGGAGGAGGCGGATCTGCGCGGAGAGTATATGCTGGTGGATTATTCCGATCGGGATATGCCCCTTTCGCTGCGCATGGCGGAGACCCTCAATGCAGGGGTGGAGCATAAATTGCCCCGGTCGCTCCAAGAGCTGTCGGAACATGCGGCCCTGATCAGTCTGGCGGAGAAGGAGCATTTCCTCTATCTCTTGCCCTTTACTGTGGGGAATGAACGAGGGGAGTAGTCTCTACTCCCGGCGGTAGAGCTCGAGTACCAGATTCAGGTGCACCTTCATCCGCCGGGAGGCCTCTTCTGCATCCCCGGTCATGATTGCGTCGTAGATCTCCTTATGCTGGGCGTAGAGCTCTTCGGGATTCTCCGCCCGCTCCAGGACCAGGTGACGACGGCCTTTGATCGATATCTCCAGCAGGGTGGTGACGAACTCGGCGCTCTTCTGCAGCACATAGTGGTCGGCGATCTCAAAGATACGCTCGTGGAACTCCAGGTCGGCCTTGGCGCTCAAGTCGGGTTTCTCCTCGATGACTGCACGCTTCATGCGCTGGATCGGTTCCATGAGGTAGCTGGCTTTTATGGGAGTCATCTTCTGGGCGGCGAGTTCGGCCGCCTTCAACTCGAGCAGAAAGCGCAGGTCGAGCAGCTCGAAGGCCAAGCCTTTACGCTCAACAAAGAGGGGCGCCAGGGTGCTGAGGAAGGGGATGATATTCAGCTCGGTTACATATGAACCTCCGCCCCGGCGAGTCTCGATCAGACCGACGATCTCCATGACCCGTAGCGCTTCGCGAACCGAAGCCCGGGAGACTCCCAACTTCTCCGCATAGTCCCGCTCCGGCGGAAGCCGGTCTCCGGGTGCAAAATCCTGGTCGCGAACGGAGTTGATAATGTCGGTAATGATCTCTTTATATACCTTCTTCACGCCCTGTTGATCCCGCCTCTCGTAGTTCCGACGCTATTGGTCAGGCCGGATTCTCTATTTTTTCCGATTTTCAAGCTTTTTACAAGCGGTCGGCGATCGCAGGCATCAGGTACGCCCGAGCCGCTCACCATGGGAGGAGATAATCGTACCGCTACCGACCAGGGCCAGCCCTAGGGCAATGAGCGGGGTAAAGCGGAATCCCGGGAGCGCAGCGCTCTGGATCACTATCGGCAGGGTAACGAAGATCGAATTGTGCATCGGGACCAGCACCGAGGCCTTTACCCCCTTGGCGAAGCCGTACTGGGTCGCCATGAAAGCGAAAAAACCGAAGGCGAAACTGATCAGGAAGAAAAGCCAGCCCAGATAATTGGAGGGAAGAAAGCCCGGCGTCCCGCCCAAACACTGACCGATTCCCTTGTAGATCGGTTCCAGGCTGGCGATGCCCCCGGTAAAGAAGCCCAGGGCTATCCCGAAGAGGGATAGCCGCTTTTGCAGTCTCGATAGGATGAGGAGCAGGAGGCTCAGCACGGAGTATCCGGAGGAGATGATGATCGCCCGGGTCGTATCGATCTGCCCCATATCCAATTGACCGGCATAGATCCCGGTGACGCCGAGTACCACGGTTCCGACGATCAGGAAACCGATGCCGACCAGCTGATAGCGGTGCAGCGGCTCATGAAGATAGTGGTGACTGTAGAGGAGCAGCACGATCAGCCCGATTCCGTACATGGAGGTAAAAAAGGAGGCCGGCGCGAAACGACCGGAGAGGATCATCCAGACACCGTAGGTGTTGTTGAGAATAAAGCCTAAGGTGTAGGCGGTTTTGACCAAGTTCCGGGGGCGATGGCGTTTCCTCCGCGACGGAACCAGCGCTTCGATTCCATAGGCCTGCAACCCCTTGGAGAGATGCAGCAGGGATGTACCGATAAGACCAAAGATCATAGCAAGGAGGTAACTAGCCACGATAGGAAATCTATAGCAACAGAGCCGAAGGCGCAAGGTTTCCAGAGCGGGAATACTGACCTTCCGCCCGCTCTTTAATTGCTCCCGCCCCTTACAAGCCGTATATTCCAGCCATCAGGGGGATAGAATGAGTAATTTTGTCAGATTATTCCTGGTCGCTGCTCTTGTTTCTACAGGAGTCGCGTCTCTCACCGCCGCGCCGAAGTCCGACTACTGGGCAATCTGGGATTCATCGAACCCGAGGGACATCCGCACCATCGACCACTCGGCCTACGCCGCCTTTCTCGACCGCTACCTGGTAACCGACGACCCCTCCGGGGTGAACCTGGTGCGCTACCAAGGGGTGAGCACCGCTGACAGGATGGCGCTGCAGAGCTATCTGGACGACCTTCAGGCTGTCGCCATAAGCGGCTATAACCGGGATGAGCAGTTCGCCTACTGGGTCAACCTCTACAATGCGGCTACCATCGAGCTGATCCTGGAGCACTATCCGGTGGAGAGCATCCGGGAGATCGATATCTCCCCCGGTCTCTTCGCCTCCGGCCCCTGGGATGCGGAGCTCGTGGAGGTGGAGGGCACGGCGCTCACCTTGAACGACGTAGAGCATCGCATCCTCAGGCCTCTTTGGGAGGATCCCCGCATCCACTACGCGGTCAACTGCGCCTCCTACTCCTGCCCCAATCTGGCCCCCGAACCCTATACGGCCGAAAATTACGATACGCTCCTGGACGAGATGGCTTCTGATTACATCAACCATCCCCGGGGAGTAGAGTTCGACGGACGCAGGCTGCGCCTCTCGAGTATCTACAACTGGTACGAAGAGGATTTCGAGGATAGCTTAGACGGGGTAATCGAACACCTGCTCGAGTATGCCGAAGGGGAGACCGCAGACAGGCTGAGGGAGCATTCCGGCGGCGCCCGCTACCGTTACGATTGGGATCTGAACGAAGCCTCCTAAGGACTCTTAAAGACCGGGCCCGTTGCCGCCCTGGCGGTCGAGGTCGACCATCTCCTGGGTTAAACGGCTAATCTTCTTCCGCAGCACAAAGACGCAGTCGTTTTCATCGCCCCGCTCCTGGACGATATCCTCCGCCAGGGCCCGGCAGTTGGGCGCGCCGCAGGAACCGCAGTCGAGGCCCGGCAGATTCTGGCTCAACTCCTCGAGGCGTTCAAGCTTTTCCAGGGCCGCAAGAGGATCTGCATCCAGGGCCATCACCCTCTTCTCCTCCGGACGGGCCTCTCCGGCGAGGAGCTCTAAGGGGTACTGCCCTATCATCACCGGCGGCTCATCGGCGGCGGCCTCTCCCCGGGCGGCCAGGCGTGAACGAGCGATAAAGGGATTCTCTACCTGCAGCGCCCCGCCGACGCAGCCGCCGGGACAGGCCATCACCTCGATAAAACTGATCCCCTCGGTATTCCCGGCATCGATCTTCTCCAAAAGCAGGGAGACATTGCGGATGCCGTCCACCGCAATCCCCTCGCCGGGGGCCACCGAGCGGCTCTCGCCGCCGGAACGGCCCCACAGAATACCGTTCTTGGCCGCCCGGCTCTTACACAGGGTATCCCCGGCTAAGCGCATTACCTGGGCGAAAACCTCCCGTACGGGTACGGCAGCGGTCACGCTGCTCTCGACAGCGAAGAGTGGATGCCGGGCGTCGGAGATCTTGGCCGGACAGGGGGTCAGGAATACCGGCGATGCCTCCTCGCCATAGCGCCGCTTAACTAAACGAGCGGCGACCTCCATGGGCGAAGGAAGCGGTACCAGGTGGGGCAGAAGGGCCGGAAAGCGGACCTCCATCAGGCGTACGACCGCCGGACAGGAGGAGGAGATCACCGGCCGCGGGAGATCACTCCCCTCGAGGAGCCGTGCGGTCGCTTCGGTTACCAGCTCGGCCGCTAAGGCGACCTCTTCGTAATCGGAGAAACCGATCGATTTAAGAGCGCCAAGCAGGGCCTCGATTTCGGTTTTGGTTTTGTATTGCCCGTAGAAACTGGGAGGTACCAGGGCGACCGGTTTAGGAAGGGCGAGAGCCTCTTCCAGGCTGTCCGAACGCACGCTCTTGGCATGATGGGGACAGACGCGAATGCACTCCCCGCAGTCGATACAGCGCTCGGTCATGATCCAGGCCTTCCCGTCCCGGACCCGGATCGCCTCGGTAGGGCAGCGGGTGACGCAGCGGGTACACCCCTTACAACGCTCTTCGACCAGCATTACCGCATGACGGGGCACTACTTACCTCCGTCGGCGAGGACCTTGAAGTAGACCCGGGTGCCTTCGCCGGCTGCGCTCTCGACCTCGAACTCGTCGGAGGCGCGCTTCATGTTCGGCAGCCCCATCCCGGCGCCGAAACCGAGCTCCCGGATATAGTCGGCCGCGGTGGAGTAGCCCTCCTGCATGGCCAGATCGAGATCGACGATTCCCGGCCCTTGATCGATAAGGGCCGCGGAAACAGAGTCGGATTCGATTTCAATCTCCGCCGATCCCCCGCCGGCATGGATAGCCATATTCATCTCTCCCTCGTAGAGGGCGATAGAGAAGCGTTTTATGGCGGATGGAGGGAACCCGAGCTGCTGGAGCAGCCGTTTTACGGTGGTGGATACCTCGCCGGCGGCATTCAGGATGTCTGAAGATACGGAGTAACTCTTTTTCATGCGCGCCGGGCAGTATAGCATGGGGCCCTGGGGCCCCACAAGCAGAAGCTACGGAAGCTACTCCTTAACCGAACCGGCGGAGAAGCCCTTCTCGATCTGATCCCGGAAGAAGGCGTAGAAGACCAGCATCGGTACCGTGGCGATTACCAGGGCCGCCAGCATGAGACCGTAATCCCGGGCCATGCCGCCGGCAAAGGCGTTGACCCCCACCGGGAGACTCCTCAAGACCGCCTTACTGGTCAGGGTAAAGACGAAGACAAACTCATTCCAGTTGGAGAGGAAGGTAAAGATCAGGATCGTGGTGGTCACCGGCCGGGCCACCGGGGCGATGATATGCCAGAAAATCTGCATATACCCGGCCCCGTCGATTACCGCCGACTCCTCCAGCGCGTCCGGAATACCTTTGATATAGGAGGTGGCCAGATAGATCGCAAAGGGCATGCCGAAGGCGACGTAGGGAAGCAGAACGCCGAAGCGGGTATCGTCGATGTGCAGCTTGGTCTCCAACACATAGAGGGGTACCAGGACCGAATGGACGGTGATCAAAAGCCCGATAATGTAGAAGAAGTAGAAGAGTCCCGAGATCTTGAACTTGAACTTCGCGAAGCCGTAGCCCGAAGAGAGGGCCAGCATAGAGGTGACTACGGTACCGACCCCGGCATAGATTACGCTGTTGAGCATGTAGAGCCCCAAGCGACCTCTGGTCCAGGCGGTGACGAAATTCTGGAAGGTCGGGTTCTGAGGCAAGGCGACGACATTGCGGACAATCTCCATATTCGGCTTCAGGGAGCTGTAGAAGAGCCAAACCAGGGGCGCTACCGTCAGAAAAGTGAAGGCTCCCATCACGATATAGGCCGCGAGGCGCCAGCCGAGATTGCTTCTATCGATCATGGATTGTGAAGGCATCTCTCATCCCCTCCTTATGCGTAGCGCCGTTCGAGACGGCTGAAGATGGAGTTCATGAGCGAGATCAGCCCCAGACTGAGGGCGACGATCACCATCGACACGGCGCTGCCGAAGCCGTAGCTGTAGTACTTGAAGGTATTAGTGTACATGTAGATAGCGATTACCTCGGTGTAGTGGGCCGGTCCTCCGCCGGTCATGGCGTAGATCAGATCGAAACTCTTTAAGGATCCGGAGACCGCAAAAACCACACAGGTGAAGATGATATTGACCATGGCGGGAAAGATAACCCGGGCTAAAATCTGCCCCTCCGTAGCGCCGTCGATGATCGCGGCTTCGATTACCGAGGGAGAGATCTTCTGCAGGTTCGCCAGGAAGATAACCATATAGATACCGGTGTACATCCAGAGAATTACGAAAAGAATCGGGACCATCGCCAGCTGTCGGTTCTCGAAGATCTGCAGCACATAGCGGGGGTCCCCTTTGATCTGCCGCATGAGGGCGGTGTAGATTCCCGCCGGGGAGAAGATCTGATTCCAGAGGATGGCGACCACGATAGCCGAGATTGTTATGGGCAGGAAGATCATGGGTTGAAAGAATCCCGCCCCTTTGACGAGCTTCCGGTAGAGAATGTAGGCCAGCACGAAGCCCAGTGGAATCTGACCGAAGACAGAGACAGCGACGACCAGCAGATTATTGCGCAAGTCGAAGAGGAAGACCGCATCCTTGAACATGCGAATATACTGATCGAGTCCGACGAAAACGGGCATGCCGAATCCCGACCACTGGGTGAAACTCAAGACGAAGCTGTAGATGATCGGAAAGATGATTACCGAAGCATAGATGAAGAGTGCCGGACCGGTCAGGAGCGCGTAGCTCACCTTTTTCATGCGGCTGTCGGTCATGAACTGCTCCTTGGAGAGGGTACCCGGCCTCCTGAATGGAGACCGGGCGAATTAGAATCGATTATTTACGGCCGGCGTCGTTGGCCGCGACCCAGCTCTCATACTCGGCGGCGACCTCGGCGGGACTGAGTTCGCCGAACATCATCTTCTGCAGTGCAGGATGAAGAACACCCATGCCTTCGGCGTCCATCTTGGCGTCGATGACATAGCCGCCGGGGGTTGTGTTTACGAACTCCGCCAGATGCTTGATCATCGGATCGGCGTTGCCGGGAACCGGAAGTTTGTATGCGGGAAGCGCCCCGAAGCCCTGACGGATTGCCGAACCGACCGGACCGGAGTAGAACCAGATCCATTCCCAGGCGGCGTCGGCTTCGGCGCCCTCGAGTTTGGCGTTCATCCCGTGGCCGGTACCGGCTACGATTGCAGTAGAGGCTGCAAGACCGTCGGCGCCGGAGATCTCGGGGAATACCCGCAGGGAGACATACTCCTTCTGCTCCGCGGTAAGCTCGCCGACCAGGTTATTGGCCCGCCAGCCGCCGTCGATAAAGTAGACGGCCTTTTCGGTTACGAAATCGGTCAGTGCCCGGCCGTACTCGGCCTGGTTGATACCGGGGGAGAACATATCGTTGTCGTTCAGGGTCTTGATTACCTCGAGGGCCTCAACGAACTCGGGGTCTTCGAAGGAGGCGTCGCCGACGATGGCCTTGTCGAACCAGGCGGGACCGCCGGTCCGGGCGACCAGAGCGGAGAGCATGCAGGACTGCATCTGCCAGCCGTCTTTGTTATCCATGGCGATCGGAATCAGTCCCGCGTCGCGGATAGCGTCGCCCTGGGCGAGGAGCTCATCCATGGTCTCGGGGAAATCCAATCCCAGTTCATCCAAGAGGCGATCGTTGACAAACATGACATGGGTGGCGGTTACCTGCTCGGGGAGCTCCCAGATCTCGCCGTTCGGTCCCTGGGGAGTCAGTGCGGCGGGGGAGAACATATCCTCTTTACCCTCCAACCAGGGGGAGAGATCCTTGATCTGACCGGAGCCGGTGACCTGTCCGGTGCGCTTACCGGGCCAGAGAAACATGATATCCGGCAGCTGACCGGCGACCGACATGGCTTGCAGCTTGTTGTGGTAGGGCTCGTTTACCAGGTACTCGATCTCGAGTTCGATCTCGGGATGGGAGGAATTCCAGGTGTTCAAGAGGATATCCCAGTTTGCCGAGGTAGTGGCGTCGGCCAGATCCAGATAATGGAACATGCGCAGTTTGACCGCTCCGTCGGCGGCGGCCTCATCCTGTCCGTTGGCCAAGAGAGATACAGGTACTAAAATCAGTAGTAGAGCTGCGGTAATGAGCGATAATCTTCTCATACTCATCTCCTTTTAGAATAGATGCCGATTCCTTACAGGAATCATAACCTACCCTACTCCGGCTCGCGGGAGTGCGCAATTTACCGGGGTACTCAATTCGGTACTTTCTTTCGGTACGGCGGTACTAGTACCGTTTACAGCTCTTCGTTGAGGGCGATCCGCATGGCATGAATGCGGTCCCGGGCGCCGATCTTATGGTAGATCGAGGATACATAGTTTTTTACCGTCTGTTCGGCTACGTGGATCTCTTCGGCAATCTCCCGATTGTCCAAGCCCTGGGCGATGAGCTTCAAGATCTCCCGTTCCCGCTGGTTGAGACCCGAGAGTCTCGCGGAATCCCTCCCCTCGGAAGGATAGAACTGGTCCATCAGCTTGTGCATAATCGACGGCGAAAGCTGAACCGCCCCCTCCCGCAGCGCCCGAATAGAGGAGACGAGCTTCTCAGGATCCATATCCTTCAACAGATAGCCGACCGCCCCGTCGTGGAGGGCGTTCTGCACATAGCTGTCGTCGTCGAAGGTAGTCAGCATCATCACCGCCACCTCCGGATGGGCGGCGTGAATCTCCCGGTTGGCTTCGACCCCGTCCATCTCGGGCATGCGCACATCCATTAGCACCACGTCGGGGAGGAGCTCGTCCACCAGCTGAACCGCCTCCCGACCGTTCATGGCGGTACCGACCACGCTGATCTCCTCGGCGGAGTTCTCCAGTACGAGCTTCAGACTGCGCAGAAAGAGTACCTGATCGTCCGCCAGAACGACGCGAATCGCGCTCATTCCTCTCGACCGCCTTCGACCGCCAGAGGAATCCAGGCGCTTACGGTAAATCCGTCGTCGGAACGAACCATCTCTCCCCGTCCGCCGACCCGCTCAATGCGCTCCTCCATGCCCAGAAAGCCGATTCCCTTCTTGATCTCCGTCGCTCCTACGCCGTTGTCGCGAATATGCACGCTCAAGCCCTCCCCGCTCTGCTGAAACTGAACATGGACCCGCTTAGCTTTGCCGTGCTTCAGGGCGTTCGTCAATCCCTCCTGCACGAAACGGTAGAGTGGCAGATCGAGCATATCCGGAAAGCGCATCGGTGCCTGTCCCGATTCGACGACAACCTCGACGCCGGTGGCCCGTTCGAAGGCCCGGGTCAAGCGCAGGATCGACGGAATCCCCTGCAGGCGCTGTTCGCCCCGCTCCCTTAGGATGCGCAGGGAACGTCGCGTTTCGGCCAGTCCCTCCTTCGCCTCTTCCCGGGCATCGGTCATAATCTCCTCTAGCTCGCGTTGATCGGCGGGGCAGAGCTTGATTCCCGCTTCCATCAGCATGGTGACGTTCGTCAAACAGTAACCGATAGAGTCGTGAATCTCCCGGGTAATCCGGTTGCGTTCCCCCTCCCGGGAACGGGCGACCTCCCGGTCGGCGTAACTCTGAAAGCCGACGTTGGCGTTGGAGAGCTGAAAGATCGCCCGGTCCAGCTCGGCTATCCGGCCCCGGGCGGCGGCGAGACGAAGGGCCAGCTCCCTAAATCCGCCGGTCAGGACCAGCACCACAGCGGCATAAGCCAATAGGCTGATACGGTCATGGAGCGAGGCCGCGGGGACGCTCCCCTCCCAGACCAGGAACGGGAGCTGGAGAATTGCATCCACCAGAATAATTAAAAAGGCGAGGATGTAACTGGCCGGGGGCGTGAGGAAGTAGATCAGCTCCAGGGTCAAGGAGATCAGCATAGAGAGCTCTACTCCGATGTAGCTTCCCAAGGGGACACCGATCAATATCAGCACCGTCAGCTTCAGGAAGATCAGTACCGCGAAGCCGCGGGAATCCCGCCTCTGCAGGGGTAATAGCAGGGAAAAGATAATCGAGAGCAGGATCAGCAGATAAAACTGCAGCTCCCAGCGACTCTCCATTAGCAGCGATTCCCGTTCGAGCCAGAACTGCACTAACGCCAGCAGCTGAAACAGCAGGGATAGGAGAAGAATTGCAATCCCGCTGATGCCTTCGATCAGCATTCGGCGCCTATTCACGGGCGTTCCCTAAAAATACTCGTTGAGCCAGAGTGGCCTGTGGCCGGAAAAGAACTCCCCGCAGGCATCGAGGGCCGGAGAATTGCCCCAGGCCAGAACCGCCTCCCGGCGGGTAATGGCGCCGAAGAGCAGGGCGCCGAAACGGGGCAGCTCCAGGACCGGATCAGCCGCCCCGGAAGGAAGGGGTTCGCGGGATACCCGGTTTTCCTCAATCAGATATCTGCCGCTCTCCGTCGGGAAAAGGGGATCCTCCACGGAGATCTCGGCCTTATCTGAGAATACGTCGGCCGCCGCCCTGGCGGCGAGAAGCGGCGCAATTCTCAAGGGCCGGACCATCCAGTCCTGCCGGACCTCCGCCTTAAAGCGCGGTTCCCGACCCAGCCGCGGCAGCGGCAGCGAGGGCGTTGCGATAAGAATGAGCTCCTCACACTGGCCGCGATGAATCCGCAGGAACTCGAAGAGCGCCCTGAAGCCCTCGCTGTTCCGCCAACAGAGGCGCGAAACCGCCAAGAGGGTCTTCCCTTCCCGATCGTTTTCGATCCGATAGCGTACGAATCCGTCTGCCCGGCCGGCGGAGTTACGATAGAGAAAGAGCTCCTCCTCATCGGCGGCGAGCTGGGCGGAGAGGACCTCCCGGGAAGGAAGATCGAGGACCGCCAGATCCCAGTCGGCGCTCCAGACCTGAATCAGTTCATCAAGCTCATCGGGATGAGAGGATCGCTCCGAAAGCTCACAGCGCTCGAAGCGGCCCTCCGGTTTATGGGCGTCGATCTCCTCCGGACGAATGCGATATTGAAGGCGCATCCCCAGAGAGGCATAGCCGTAGGCGGCGTAGAAGCGGTGGCTGAACGGGTAGAGGGCGCTCAACACGCCCCCCTCCTCCCGGGCCTCGGCCAGTCCCCGGTTCATCAACTCCCGAATGAGTCCCAGGTTGCGGTACTCCGGAGCGGCGGCAACCCAGCCGATGCCGGCCATGGGAAACTGCTCCCCGAAGAGGGAGACTAGAAACCTTCTGAGGACTATTCCCGCCGCTAAGCGCCCGTCGTAAAAGGCTCCCAGCGCACGGCTCTGCGCTTCGGGAAGAGGAAAAATGCGTTCAGTCTGGTGCCGGGGCAGCTTGAAGCAATAGCCGGCCAGCTCTTGATAGAGGGCTTCGTCGGCTGCTCCCCGGATAGTGCGAATCTCGATATTCCCGCTCTGCATAGACCTACTCCGGAGTCAGCCTAAATCCAAAGGGGGAGGGCGTCAAGCAGAAAGCTCATAAACAGAAGCCTAAACGACTTGAGCTCCGCCGCGCATTGGCGTACCATCGAGGTATGATATCCCGCGCATCCGAGATTCTGAGTTTACCGGCAGGGGTCTTCGCCCACCGGGGGAACTCAATCGATTATCCGGAGAACACCCTGCCCGCCTTCCGCAGCGCCTTCGAGTTGGGCTGCGACATGGTCGAGACCGACCTGCACCTGACCGCCGACGGCGAACTCGTACTCTGGCACGACGAGCGAACCGGCCGCAACGCCGAGCAGGACCTCGTAATTCGCGACAGCACACTGGCTGAATTGCGCAGCCTGGATGCGGGCTTTCAGTTCCGCCCCGAGCAAGGCTTTTCCTTCCGCGGGATGGGACTCTATATAATGACCATCGATGAGCTCTTCGAGGAGTTTCCCGCCGGCGTCTTTAATATCGATTTAAAGAGCGAGGATCTGAGGATAGCCGAGGCCTACGCCGCGGCCCTCTCCCGCCACCGCGCCTGGGAACGCACCATCACCGGGAGCTTCCATCATCGAGTTATTACGCGCTTCCGGCGCATCGCCCCGGCCTGTATCACCTCCATGAGCCCTCGAGAGGTGCGCTCGGCGCTGATAGGCCGAAAAATCGGCTTGGGGTTCGCCGCCCCAGTGCAGGCGGCCTTGATCCGGGGCAAGGTCTTTCAGGTACCCGAATATCACGGCCGGTTACAGGTTGTCACCCGGGAGCTGGCGGCCGACTGGGCCAAGGCGGGCGTGCCGATTCAGGTCTGGACGGTAAACGAAGCCGAGGAGGCGAAGCGGCTTATCGAACTCGGCGTGCGGGGCATCTTCACCGACCGGCCCCGGGAGATACTAGCCGCCCTCAAGAGCTATCGCGGCTGAGAGTAGCTCCTCGATATTACCCTTGTCTAAACCGCCCTCTCCGGACTATGCTCAGAGGCAACCATGAGCACCACAGAAAAACTCTTCTACACCTATCAGGACATCCATCACCGCGTGGCGGGTCTCGCCCGGGACATCAAGGCCTCGGGCTACACGCCGGATCTGATCGTCGCCATCGGCACCGGCGGATTTATCCCCGCCCGGATTCTGAAGACCTACCTCGACCTACCGATCCTCACCGTGGGACTACGCCTTTACGGTCCGGACAACAAGCCCGCCGAGACTCCCCGGAAGATCCAGTGGATCGACGAGGTGGAGAAGAAACTGACGGGCAAGAAGATCCTGTTGGTAGACGAGATCGACGACTCCCGGGTAACCCTGGAGTACTGTCTGCGGGAACTGCTGAGTCATGAACCGGAGGAGATAGCCGTGGCGGTTATCCACAACAAACTGAAGGAGAAGCGCGGCTCGTATCCGAGCGAGGTGCAGCGCATCTTTTTCGGGGAAGAGATCGACGATCTCTGGGTTGTATACCCCTGGGACGCCGAGGATATCGACGCCCACGACGCGGCCGCCGGGAAAGCCTAAGAGGGCGCCTGCCTAAGGGCCGGAGTGTGGTACAATAGCAGTATGGACGAGACGATTTATTCAAGCTCGCCGATCGGCAAACGGCTGGAAGCAATCAAACGGCAGGAACAGTGCTGCCTCCTCTTCCAGGGGAAGAAGATCCCCCTGGTGGCCAAGATCGCGATCGGCCGGGGCTCGGACAACGATCTCGTCATCGAGAATAAACTCGTCTCCCGCCACCACGCCCTGGTGCAGAAGATCAAATCCACCTTCTACATCCAGGATCTGGGAAGCGCCAACGGCACCTTCCTCAACGGCAAGCGCCTGGAAGCTGAGAAGTACTACAAGATCCAACCGAAGGATTCGATCAAGATCGTCAACACCGAACTCAATCTGATAATCTGAAACTCAACGCAGAAGCTCCTCGATACTCATGGCCTGGGTATCGACGAACTCGGGCATGCCACGCTTGGCAATTTTTACCAGTCCCAGCACAATAAAGCGCAACGCCGGGTGGAAGAGTAGCCTATCCAGCGCTCGGTAGGGTCGACGAGGGCGCAGCAGAAGGCGGGCGGCAATCCCGGCCAGCGCGGTCGCGACCGGGCGGTTGAGATTGCGGAGCTGAAAACGGTAGAGATCCCCGTACTTACCATTAAAAGGAGGAATCAGCTCCTTGAGAGCCGCCTCCGCCTCTTGTGGATCATCCTTACAGAGGGCTTCTTGGGCCCGATAGAAGATAGTGAATAGCTCGGCATGAAACTCCGCATCGTAGGGGAGCTTCAATTCCTCCGCGATGGATCGCATCTCGGAGAGAGACGCTCTCATATCGGCAAAGCTTACTTCTGGACCCCGACAGCCGGCCTCCCGGAACAGGCCCCGAAAGAGGGGGGTAATGGTCATGGAGTCCCAGAAGGCGTGCAGCAGCGGCGGAACCCGCATGCGAAAGAAATAGCGCCGCCGGGAGGCGAAGTCCGGCAGGTAGAGTACCTGGCGCACCAGCCTGTCGGAGAGGCGCAAGAAGCGGGAGAGCCGCTTGACCTCCTCCACCCTCTTTGTTCGCTTTAATGTACGCCCGCGACGCAAGAAACGACGGTGGAACTTCTTGAGGCCTTGGGCGACGCTCTCGTCGTAGCGGAAGATTCGGATGGTGATCCAGGTATTGAGCTCGTTCCAGAGGGAGGAGCCCTTCATGAAGGTGAAGTTCCTGAATCGCGACCAGCCGCCGGTCTGACACCAGACATGAATGCCCGCCATATTCGGGAGCTCCTTCAGGCGTCGCCGGTAGGAGATATACTCCCATCCCACGAAGGAGGGATAGGCGCCGAAGCCCTCGTACTCCCGGCGGGTTTGAAGCTCCACCAGAAAACGGACCCGACTACGTTCGAAATGTCGGCAGAGCTCGAGGTAACGGAAGAAGTCGGCCTCGCCGTACTTCATGGAGAGAATAAAATTGGGGGAATCGATCCCCTTCAGGGTTCTGCGCAGGGTACGGGGATTCCACATCAAATCCCCGATCTCGTAGGCCCCGGCGCTCCAGGTTCGGAAGATCAGCTGCTTACCGCTTGCCTCGAAGAGGGGCAAGAGCGCTCGGATCAGGCGATTGGCCTGTTCCGGCGTTCGGATCAGGAGCTTCGACCGGAAGAAGCCCTCCACATCGACCCCGTCGGATTCGCCGATGCGAAAGATTATCCCCGCCAGCTCCGGGAAGTCGTGGAGTACCTGCTCCACAGCCTGGGATAGGAGGGCGCACTGGGAGGGGAAGTCCTGGCCGAACTCCCGCCCCAGAATCGGATTAGAGAAGATCACGTCGGTGGTCAGGTAGACCGCCAGCTCCGCCTCGACGGCGGTATCGATCAAGCGCCCCAGAAATCTGCGGTAACGCAGAATGTTCCGGGCTACTTTGTCGGGATAGACCGTAAACTCCACCAGGTAGCAGAGTTCGTCCAGGGAGACGGCGTTGAAGCCGTAGGATTTCACTCGCTTGATGTAGCGCTTGAATCGGGCCTGAATCTCCTTGAAGGTACGCTTTCGCGGTCGCCCCTTCTTCTCGAGCCGCGCGAAGGGCGCTTTGGACCAGTTGATGGTACTCTTAAACCTCTTCACAAAGAAGGGGCTGGTGGTATCGATCATATAGATAGGAGACGACATACTGGCCCATGATGAGCCTTAAATGTTAGATTTTTATTTCGGGCACCTCTAAATTTTTAGAGGTGCCCATATATGAATCGTCCGGGAGGAATAATGAGCATTCACCTACCTATAGCCGGCAGCGACGACCGCTATACCATCGCCCCCAGTAAGATCATCGCCGTGGGACTCAACTATCTCGACCATGTAAAGGAGAGCCGCGCCTTCGATGAGCGGGATCTCGACGTTCCCCAAGAGCCGGTAATCTTCGCCAAGACGCCGAACGTTCTGATCGGCCCCGAGGAGGAGATCGTTATCCCCAGGATGCTGAAGGAGTATAGGTTCGAGAACCTCCGGGTCGATTACGAGGCGGAATTGGCTATGATTATCGGCACGCCGGGCAAGGATATCCCCGAGGAGCGCGCCATGGAACATGTCTTCGGCTTCACCTGCTTCAACGACGTCTCCGCCAGGAATATTCAGAAAACCGACGACTCGGGCTGGTTTCGAGGGAAATCCCTGGACACCTTCGGCCCGATCGGTCCGGTGGTAGTTCCCCGGGAGAAGATCGCCGATCCCCAGAAGCTGATGGTTCGGGCCAGACTCAACGGCACGGTCGTACAGGAGGCGAGCACCGCGCAGATGATCTTCCCCCTCTCGCGGATTATCAGCTTCATCAGCCGCAACATGCGCCTCGAGGCGGGGGACATCATCGCCACCGGAACCCCCTCCGGCGTCGGCCCGATCAAGCAGGGGGATCTTGTAGAGATCGAGGTGGAAGGCATCGGGGTACTGAAGAACAGGGTTATCGAACAATAGGATTGAATTTATTTTACTATTCGTCGATAATGTGGATATCCACGTTGGCCGGAGGTGCTCTATGAAGCGAATTGCCTACACCAACATAGGAAACGCCGGTTAATTCCGGCATTATATATACGGCCGGTCGCCCGCTTAGGCAGGGAACCGGCTTTTTTTATGTGTACTCGCCGGTGCGGGTGTCCTTATCGGCGGAGTACTTCTTCGGCGCATAGAGAAAACTGAAGGAGACCGCCCCGAGGCGGGTCACATTGGAGTGGTGAACCCGGTGGGCGTTGATGATGCGCTTCATGTAGCGGTTCTTGGGCTTGTAGCGCAGCCGTTTGATACGGCGGTGGAACATGATATCATGGAACGCGACATAGCCCGCCCCGTAGAGGGCCACGCCGAAACCGGCCGCGGCCATCACGTCAATCCCGAGGCGCAGACCGTTATAGATCAAAAGAAAGGATATCAGCGCAAAGAAGAGGGCGTAGGCGTCGTTTTTTTGGATCTTATGTCGCGGTTTATGGTGATCCTCGTGCAGGAACCAGCCGATGCCGTGCATCACATATTTATGCATGAACCAGGCTACCAGCTCGAAGAAGGCGGCGGACGCCAGAAAAACCAGGGCTAAGAGCAGGAATCTCATACAGGAACCTCCGTACTATCTTTTATAGAATAAAACATGTTGCTTGGGATTGAAAGATCAAACTCTCGCCTTGATGCCTAGGACCATTTTCTCTATCTTAAAGCTATTATTAACTGATAGTATCCGCAGCACAAAGCTTGGAGGTCCAATGAACAAGGGATTACGTACCGGACTTATAGTCCTGGGGGTTATTTTCATTCTCCTTTTTATTATCTATAGCAGCTTCCGGAGTACCTACAACTCAATGGTAAGCATGGATGAATCCGTCAAGGCCGCCTGGGCCCAGGTAGAGAATCAGTACCAGCGACGCTACGATCTGATTCCCAATCTGGTGGAGACGGTAAAGGGTTTTGCCAAGCAGGAGCAGGAGACCCTGACCGCCGTCACCGAGGCCAGGAGCAGAGCCGGCGGGGTTATGCAGATGGACGAGTCCCTGCTGGAGGATCCGGAAGCCTTTGCTCGGTTTCAAGAGGCCCAGGCCGGACTCGGATCCGCCCTACAGCGCCTCTTGATGATTACCGAAAACTATCCGGACCTCAAGTCCAACCAGAACTTCCTGGCCCTCCAGGATCAGCTGGAAGGTACCGAAAACCGTATTGCCGTGGAACGTCAGCGTTTTAACGAAGCGGCGCGCAATTACAATACCTACATTCGGCAGTTCCCCCGGGTAATTATCGCCAATATGACGGGCTTCCGGCAGAAAGCCTACTTTTCCGCCGCCGAAGGAGCCGACAGCGCACCGCAGGTATCCTTTTAGGAGGCGGAATGAAACCATTACTATCGAAAGAGGAGAGCGAGCGTATCGCCGCGGCTGTTGCCGAGGCTGAAGAGAAGAGCGGAGGAGAGATCGCCACCGCCGTAATCGCCGAGAGCGACAACTATGGGTTTCAGGAACTGGCCTTCGGGGTTATCGCCGGTTTCATCACCTTTACCCTGGCAGCTCTTTTAGACAACGCCATTAAAGGCTTTTTTGCCTCCCTGATCTGGAACTTCAATCCCGGCCTGCTGCCCTTTATCTACAGCTGGTTCGCTCTCTTCACCGGCGCCCTCGCCTTTTTCCTGGCCCAGATACCGGCCGTGGACAGGCTGATCGTTTCCAAAAGGGTCATGGCCGCAACGGCCCAGGCCCGGGCCCGGCGGCACTTTATAGAAGCCGGAGTTCACGACACCCTGGATCACACGGGTATCCTCATCTTCGTCTCCCTGCTGGAACGCCGGGTCGAACTTATTGCCGACCGGGGAATCAACGAGAAGGTTGATCCGGAGATCTGGAATAGTATCGTTACCAAGATGATCAGCAAAATCTCCGCCGGAGAGCTAACCGAGGCAATGGTCGATGCGGTCCATGAGTGCGGAGATATCCTCGCGGAGAAAATCGAACGGCGGCAGAACGACAACAACGAACTAAAGAATGCGCCGGAGGAACTGGAGAGGGGATCGTGAATATCAAAACAAACAGAATACTCATTCTTATATCCGCTTTACTCCTGCTGTTCACTCTGCCGCTGCTCTCCCTGGAGGTACCGCCTCTCGCGGGACGGGTAAACGATCAGGCGGGAATAATCTCGTCCGGCACTGAAGAGCAGATCTCCGCCTACCTTGAAGCGGTGGAAACCCAGGCCGGACCGCAGATCGCGGTGTTAACCCTGCCGAGCCTCGAAGGGGAGTCCCTGGAGGCTTTTTCGATACGCGTGACCGATCAGTGGCAGCTGGGCAACGCCGACCGGGACGACGGGGTGCTGCTGCTGGTCGCGGTGGAGGAGAAGAAGATCCGTCTCGAGGTAGGCTACGGCCTAGAAGGAAGACTTACCGACATCAAGAGCGGGTTTATTATCAGAGAGATTATTCAGCCCCGGTTCCGCGCCGGGGATTTCGACGGGGGGATTCTGACTGCCGTGCAGACCATCGGCGGCATTGTTACCGACGAGGCGGATATATCTCAGCGGGCCCTGGCGGAGGCCGAACGGAAGCAGTCGAGAAGCGAAGGCGGCGCGGCCTCTAACTTCTTCGCCTTCGCCGTAATCATTTTCCTCAGCATGATCATTCGGGGTCGCAGGAGGGGCGGATCCGTCGGCAGCGCCCTTCTGTGGGGCGCCATTCTCGGAAGCTCCACCGGTCGCAGAAGGGGCGGATACTCCCGGGGCGGCTTCTCAGGCGGCGGCTTCGGCGGAGGGGGGTTCTCCGGCGGGGGCGGAGGATTCGGCGGAGGAGGAGCCTCCGGGGGCTGGTAGCTCCCGGCCATATCCGCCTGGTTAGATCTCCTCGAACCTGCCCACCGACCGGTTCTTGCGTACATTGTCCCAGTCGAAGATCCGGCCGTTCATCGCTACATAGACCCCTTCCGGCATCGCCTGGGCGAAAGCCAGAGCGCTCCCCAGATTGAAGAGTCCGTCCGAGGAGCCGAAGGTGTAGGGAACCATCGCCCCGGTTAAGACCACGGTCTTGCCGGCAAGATCCTCCCTTCGCTCAGCCAGATAGCGGCCGGTTTCGACCATGGTGTCGGTGCCGTGGGTAATCACCAGCGACCGCTCTTCTACCGTCCCGCAACGCTCGACAATCTTCTGCCGGTCTATATCGCCCATGTTGAGGCTGTCCACCATCATCAAGGTCTCGACCGTCAGATCGAGAGTCGATCGTCCCAGGGCGAGCATATCCGGAAGATGGGTATCCTTAAAGAAGAGCTCGCCGTTAAGCTCGTTGTACTCCTTGTCGAAGGTGCCTCCGGTAGCAATGATGCGGATACTCATCGTCAATCTCCTCTCTCTTCCTCCGTCTCCATGGCCAGCTCCCAGAGGGCGCCGACGGCGGGAGACTTCAGGTTTCCGTTCCGGGCGCAGATCCCCACCGAGTAGGCTTCCAAAGGCGGTTCTACCTCCAGCGCTCGAACCGAGGAAGCCACCGGGCTCTGGTCGATTACCAGCCGGGGGACGATCCCTACGCCGCAGCGGAGAGAGACCAGGGCCAGGATAGCCTCGTTGCCGGCCACCTCGGCATAGACCCGGGGCGTGATATGCTGCTCCCGAAACCAGCGCAACACCCGGGTGCGCATCAATCCCCGGTCGGGCAGAATCATCGGAATCTCGGGCCAGGGAACCGGCTTCTGTGCAAGGGCATCGGCGTAGGCCCACTCCCCCTGGGGAGCGACGAAGACCAACGGGGTTCGGGTCAGCTCGTGAAAGCGCAATCCCGCGGCGAGGCTATCCGGCCGGGCGATCACCGCCAGGTCCGCATCCCCGTCCGAGACGGTCCGCACCGCATCGGCCGCCACTCCCGTCTGAAGTTTGAGGTGCACCCCGGGATACTCCTCCCGAAAGCGGGAGAGCAGCGCCGGCAAGACCGTATAACAGGCGGTTACCGAACAGAAGAGGCGGATTTCCCCCTTCAACTCCGCACCGGCGAGACCGCTCTTGAACTCTTCCCAGCCGTCGAGGGCGCTCCTGGCGTACTCCCGAAAGCTCCGGCCCGCCTCGGTAAGGCTTACGCCCCGCCGGTCGCGCAGGAAGAGTTCCTCTCCCACCTCATCTTCCAGTCGTTGAATGGCCCGGCTTAATGCCGAAGGGCTGATATGGCACTGTCGACTGGCCCGGCCGAAATGCTGGGTCTCGGCCACGCTGAGGAAGAATTTAAGCTCGTACAGATCCATGGGCGGTCTCTCCAACGCGTATCCTAGCCTATTTTACATCGAAAATCCATCCATTTGCTTTTGCCGGAAAATCTTATATGATAGATATCAATAAAAACATCTATACCTGGTGGGAAGAGTGGCTCTTGATATCGGAAAAGTAATCGCCTCCATTGAACGTTATCAACCGGTGGGTTTAACCGCCTATAAGGTTCCCTCCTCATCTATCGAAGGCATCGGGAAGATCCTCGAACTCTACCTGAAGAAGATTCAACTCGAAGAGTACCATTTTCAGATCTTCTACGGAGTTCGCGAGCTGATCGAGAACGCCAAGAAGGCCAACCTGAAGCGGGTCTATTTCTCATCCCTGGGTCTGGATATCTACGACTCGAAACAGTACGAAGAGGGAATGGAGGGCTTCAAGGCCGAGGTCTATACGAAAATTGAGAAGTACGAGGAGCTCTTGAAGCAGGAGAAACTCTTCGTACGCACCAATTTCGACGTGGACGAGACCCATTTCACCATCTCCATCGTCAACAATGTGCTGATCTCCCCGGACGAGGAGGCGCGTATCCGGGAGCGGATTACCCGGTCGGCCTCCTTCGAGTCGGTGGAAGAGGCCTTTCAGACGGTGCTCGACTCCACCGAGGGGGCCGGACTGGGGCTGGTAATGCTGGTCTTGATGCTGAAGAAGATCGGCCTGGATGCCGAGGCTTTCTCGATCCGCGGCGTTGAGGGCCATACCATGGCCGTCATCAAGCTCCCCCGGAACGACCTCTTCATGCGCCAGCTGGAGGATCTTACCGAACGCATCCAGGATGAACTCCCCCGGGTTCCCCAGTTCCCCGAGCATATAATCACCCTCCAGAGGATGATAGCCGACCCGGAGGTCGACTTCGGCCGCATCGAGAAGGAGATCAGCACCGATCCCGGTTTAACCGCCGAACTCTTGCGGATGGTCAACTCCGCCGCCTTCGGGGTCAACCGCTCGGTCAAATCGATCGGCGAAGCGATTTCGCTGATGGGCCTCAAGGGGATCCGCGACCTGATCACCGCCTACGGGACGGTCAAGATGCTGGTCGAGCGCTACGGCGAAATGAAGGAGCTCTGGGACCACTCCTATAGGGTGGCCGTCTACTCCGCCGCCATCGCGCGCCGTTTCAGCCTGAAGAAGATCTACGAGGAGGTCTACTCATCCAGCCTGCTCCACGATCTGGGCCGGGTGTTAGTCGATTTCATCAGTCCCGAACTCTTCGACAAGCTGAAGGAATTCAGCGTCGAGAAGAGCATTCCGCGGGAGGAGTTCGAGCGCTTCGCCCTGGGAACGCATCATGCCGAGGTAGGCGCCCAGATGGCCGAACGATGGGAGTACCCGGAAGCTATTACCGAAACAATTCGTTTCCATCATACCCCCGACGCCTGTGCAGAGCGGCACAAGGAGCTAATTCAGACCGTCTATCTGGCCAACTTCCTGGACGACTGGGACCGCGGCCGGGCGCTGCTGGATCATATGTCCGCCGAGGTGATAAACCGCTTCTCCCTGCACAGCAAGGAGAGCGTATTCAATCTCCTTCAGGATTTACGGGAGGAGTTTCATCGCCTCGAAGAGCGGTGAGCTTCGCGACGCTGGTCACCAGGTCACATTGCATGGTCGCCTGTTTCGTATTATAGTCGAACCATGACAACGGTGCATATCAATCCCGGAATCTGCGGTCTTCCGACCAAGGTGAGCGCCGATTCGAAGGACGGTCAAACCGTCTCCCTCTCGATTCAATCCAGCTGCCCGAATATTCAACTCTTCGAAAAGGAACTGACTGAAGTGGATGCCTTTGAGGTCTGCTTCGCCCGCTTCTCGGAGTCGCCGGTCTACCGGGCCATGGAGCAGAGTCAGGCCGGGGATCAGAACTTCAGACACGCCGCCTGTCCGGTCCCCTCGGGGATCATCAAAGCGGTCGAATGCGCTGCCGGCCTCGCGCTACCGGCCAAGGTAGAATTCGAGATAGAGAAGGGCTGATCCGGACTAATCGAATTCCGGCAGAAGAGGCCGATACTTCTTGGGGAGATAGCTATTCTGCTGACGGCTGTTGGTCCGCTCCTTGACGGCGACGGCTTCCACATACTCCTTCCAGAGCGCGGCGTACTCTCCATCTGCAACGGTGCCCCTCATCGGGGGACCGGTAAAGAGCCGAGCAGTCCCGCCGGGAGATGCCGAGACCCCTTTCTTCCGGCGCTCATCGTAGATCGTCCATCTATCGGCCGGGTAGCGGCGCCGAAAATGGGGCGCCAAGAGTTCGACCTGATCGCAGTCGGGCCGTATTCGACCGAACAATCCACCGTCGGTCTCTTCGAAGCGGAGAATGCCAAGGTAGCGGTGCTTCTCCCGCCCGGTCCTGCCGGCCATACGCTGCAGAGCGGCCACCGCCGGGTACTGCCGGGCCTCAACGACCCGCCTGCCGTACTGAAACCAGATCCCCAGCGCCTCCAGGAGAATCCCTTCCCGGCCCTCCTCCTCGGCGCAGAAGGCATGGCGCAGCGCACTCGCCGCCCTGCCGCCCAGCTCCTGCCGTAGTCGGTCTCTAAAGCCCCGGGCCTGTTCGGCATCATCGATGGTGTGGATCGATTCATCGCTCCCGGTGAAGAGCAGATTCTCCGCCCGGGATGCGAGGATTTCCACCGTCCCCTCCTCTCGGAAGGCCTCGGCCAGGGCGGCGCAGAATCCGGTGTAGCTCCCGTCGTAACGAAGGCGCTTCATAAGGCGAGCCTCAACTGCAGCTCCTCAACACTCCGGGGAGCCAAGATCCGCCTGAGCCGATCCGGCTCACAGACAACCTCGCCCTCCCGTTTCCCGCGGCAGGTAAGGAAGTGGCGGGCCCGTTTGAGCACCACCCCGATCCGGGAGAGATCCTCGTAGCCGAGGCTGCCCGCCCGCCGGGCCGCGACGATTCTGGCGGCGGAACGGTAGCCGATACCCGGGACTCGCAAAAGGCTCTCATAATCGGCCCGGTTGATCTCCACCGGAAAGAACTCCGGATGGCGAAGCGCCCAGGCCAGCTTCGGGTCGGCCTCGCGATCGAGATTCTCCTTCCCCGAATCGAGGATCTCCTCTACCGAAAAATGGTAAAACCGGAGCAGCCAGTCGGCCTGATAGAGCCGGTGCTCCCGGCGCAGCACATCCCCCGGTTCCGCCGGAAGGCGATCGTCCCGATTGACCGGTGAATAGCCTGAGTAGTAGACCCGCTTCAGCCCGTAGCGGCGGTAGATATCGCCGCTGAGAGTGAGGATCCGGCGATCGGGCTCGGGAGAGGCGCCGATGATCAGTTGAGTGCTCTGGCCGGCCGGGGAGTAGCGGGGGGCCGAACGCAACCCCCGTTTGCGATCGTTTGCGGTCTCGGCGATCGATTCGGCGATATCCCGCATGGGCCGGATGATGCTCTCCTTCGCCTTCTGGGGCGCCAGCCGACGGAGACTCCTCTCACTGGGAAGCTCCAGATTGACGCTCAAGCGATCGGCATAGAGTCCGGCGAGCTTAAGATATGCCGGGGATGCGCCGGGGATGGCCTTCAGGTGGATGTAGCCGGCGAAGCCCCGCTCCTCCCGCAGGCTCCTGGCGACCCGGATCAGCTGCTCCATGGTGATGTCCGGCGAGGCGAAGACCCCGGAGCTTAGGAACAATCCTTCGATATAATTCCGGCGGTAGAAACTGATCACCAGATCTACCAGCTCATCGACGGTAAAGCTGGTCCGCCGGATGTCGTTACTGCTGCGGTTAATACAGTAGGCGCAATCATAGATGCAGATATTGGAGTAGAGAACCTTCAAGAGGGATACGCAGCGTCCGTCGGAACTCCAGGTGTGACACACCCCCGACGGCAGGGCGCGCCCCAGAGCCCCTCCGCTGCGGCTGCTCCCCGAGGAGGCGCAGGAGACGTCGTACTTGGCCGACTCCCCCAGGAGCGTCAGTTTCTGAGCCAGTTCCATGAGTCTCATTATACTATACGTCCGTATAGCAAACAAGCGTAGACTCACCCTTGAGGAAGAGATCGGATATAGTAAGCGCCATGGAACAGTTTTTCTTCGATCTCGGATACGGCGAGCTCATCCTGCTCTTCGCCGGGGGCGCCCTGGCGGGCTTCGTCGACTCTATCGCCGGAGGCGGCGGGATCATCACGGTCCCCCTCTTTCTCTCGGTCGGACTCCCGCCCCACCTGGCCCTGGGAACCAACAAGCTGCAGGCCTCCTTCGGGAGCCTTACCGCCTCCCTCCGGTACCGTCGCGGCGGACTCGTCTCCTTCCGCACGCTGATCGAAGGGATTCTCTTCACGCTGATCGGCGCCATCCTCGGCACCGTGGCCATACAGCTCATATCCGCTGCATTTCTGAATCTGATCATCCCCTTTCTGCTCTTGGCGGTCTTCCTCTACACCCTGTTCAGTCCTCGCCTGGGTGAGATCGATGTGGAGTCGCGGCTCGATCCGAAGCTCTTCTTCCTGCTCTTCGGGCTGCTGCTGGGATTCTACGACGGCTTTTTCGGCCCCGGGACCGGCTCATTCTGGACGATCGCCCTGGCGGCCGTGGCGGGATACAATCTCAAGCGGGCCACGGCGACCACCAAGGTGATGAACTTCACCAGCAACATAGTCTCCCTCTCGGTTTTCCTGATCGGGGGCAAGGTGATCTTCGGCCTGGGCCTCTTGATGGGCGGGGCTCAGCTTATGGGGGCATGGCTGGGGACCCATATGGTAATCACCAGGGGGACCCGTTTTATTCGCTTCTTCTTCCTGATTGTGGTGGCGGCCACCATTATCAATCTTTTTATTCGGCGCTTCGGCGCCTAAGGGAGAAGCCGGCGCACCTCATCGGCAAAATCGAGATCCACGAAGTGTTCTACATCGATAAGCTTCCCGATCTTCATCTCGTAGTGCATGTAGCGCTGCATCTCGTCCAGATCCTTCACCACCGGATAGAGATCGTTCATGCTTATCCCCCCGGGCATGGAGAGGACCTTCTCCAGAATTTCGGTCTTCAGTCCCAAGGCGCCGGCGGGATCGAGAAAACGTACCGCTAACTCCGCCGCCTCCCGTTTGTTCTCTTCCACCCAGCGCCCCGCCTTGGCCAGGAGCAGGGTAAACTCCCGGACCGCATCGGGGTAGCGCCCGATCACATCCTCCTGGAAAACGACCACGCAGCAGGGATGGTCCCGCCAGAGCTCCGAGGAGAGGCACTGCAGTTCCGCCACGCCTGAGGCGATCGCCTTGGAACCGATCGGTTCGGCCACTATGAAGCCGGCTACATTCTCGTCTTGAGCCAGGGCCTGGGGCATCTGCACCGGAGGCACTACCTCGAAGGTGACGTTTACCTCCTCGCCCATGCCCGGGACTCCCGGACTCAAGCCGTACTCTTCCCGCAGCATCCGGTGAGCCAACAGGTGGTGAATAGACATCTTGTGGGGAATCTGTACGCTGTGCTCGAAGAAGATATCCTCCACCGAGCCGTCTTCCTCGAGCTTCCGGTGCTTGGATCGGACGAAGATGCTCCCGTTCTTGTGGGCCAGGGAGACCAGCTTCAAGGGTACCTCGTGGGCATAGAGATCCATCGCGATGGGGGCCAGCACGAAGGCGCCGTCCACCTCGCCCTTCTCAAGGGCCTCCTGCACCGGGTTCCAGCCGGGCATGCTGAAGGTCTCCAGCTCGAAATGCTGCGGAGCGAAACGCCCCTGATCGATCCACTCCTTGACGACCCCTAAAAGCAGATGATCAGTTATCTGGATATGGGCCATCTTGATTCGTAGCTTCCCGTCGACGACCTCGATGTTCCGCGTTCGGGCATGCACATCCTGACGCAGACCGAAGGCGATTTCGATCTTCTCTTTCAGTTGTTCGGCATCGAAGGGCTTGGTGATGTGGGCGTTGGCGCCGGCCTCGAGCGCCTCGGCGACCCGTTGCTTGTCCCCCTGGGCGGTGGCCATAATGAAGGGGACCTGCTCGAACTCCGAATCCATCCGCATCCACTGCAAAACCTCGAGACCGGTGCGCTTGGGCATGTTCCAGTCGCAGATAATCAGCCGGTACTCGCTCTCCTGGAGTTTAGCCAGCGCTTCGTCGCCGTCGGCGGCCTCGTCTAGGTTTACGAAGCCCAGCTGTACCAGGTTGTTCTTGAAGATCTTGCGCATAAAGCTGGAATCATCGACGATCAGTATTTCCATATTCTCGTTCAGGCTCATCTCACTACCCCTTACTACCTATAATCGTAGTGGATGATTTCTGAAACGCAAGACGGAGCGTGGAAAAGTTGTGCCGGTGTTCCCGATCCTGTTGATCGGCCGGATACAGCTCAGTCGGCCTTGATGTCGTCTGAATTGAAGTCGTAGCGCCGGGACGGAATCGTACCGGTCGGTACTTCCAGTCCGGAGAGAGCCCGAACGATGCCTGCGGCATGATGGTGGCTGGTGCCGACGAAGTCCTTGTAGCGCTGCCGGGCGCCGGAGACCGCGGTTCCCGCCAGGTAGATCCCGGGACAATTCGTCTCCATGGTCGCAGGATCGAAGAGGGGAACCCCTTCATCATCCAGCTCAATCCCGGCCGCCCTGAAGAGGGAGAGATCGGCGTGGTACCCGGTGGCCAACAGCACGAAATCGGTCTCTAAGAAGATCTCTCCGCCATCGGCCCGACGCAGCCGGACGCCGTCGTTATTGATCTCCACCGGGACCGTTTCGGGATAGAAGGGGATCGTCCCCTTGCGGGTCAGAATCGAGAGTTCCAGATGGAGCCGGGAATTGACCCGTTCCCGGTCGAAGCCGTCCCGCCGGTAACTGATAGAGACTCGGGCGCCGCTTCGAAAACAGCGCAGCGCCGCCTCGAGGGCCGAGTTCTTACCGCCCACCACCAAGAGCCTGTTTCCGAAGTAGAGATGCGGGTCCTCCAGGATATGACTCACCTGGGGCAGATCCTCCCCGGGAATACCGAGACGATTAACCCGGGTCATATCCCCCACCGCCAGTACCGCCGCTTCGGTCCGGACCTCGAACTCTCCGCTTCTGTTTTCAACCCGTAGCCGGAAGTCCCCGGCCGATCCGCTGATCCCGGTCACCCGATGATAGGTGTGGATCTTCAGACCGACGGTCTCAACCACCCCCCGGAGATAAGCGAGATAATCCTCCCGACTCGGCTGCTCCTGATCCTTCGACCAGAAGGGGATACCCGCTACCGCCACCCGCTCGGGGGAGCTGAAGAAGCGGGCGTGCCGCGGCCAGGCGTAGATGGTCGCGGCCACGGGACCTGCATCGAAGTGGAGGAAATCGATCCCCGCCCGCTTCAATCCCGCGGCGACCTCGATCCCGATCGGGCCGGCTCCAATAACGACTACCCTAGATCTCATACAGCCGCCAGCCCCTTTTTCATCCGGTCGCTCAGCTTGAAGCGGCCGACCTCGCCGGAAATACCGGCTATCCGCTGCACATTTTCGGCGCTGATCGTATCCATGCCGGCAAAGGTCTCGGTCATGTGACCGCTGCTCCGGCCGACCCGGGTCAGAAGCTCCTGCAGCTCAACACTGGTGCTACGCATGCTGTTCATCCGTTCGTTCACAAACTCCGCATCCCCGGCAATCTCACCGGCGGAGTCGCGCACGGAGGAGGTGATGGCATTGATCTCCTCCAGGGTCTTGACGATCTCGTCGCCGCCGGTGCGCTGTTCCTCCATAGCGGTCAAGACCCGGTTCTCCAGATCGTGGAGATTCTCAACCAGCTCCTGCACCTGGGCAAAGGAGGACTCGGTTTCGCCCACGGTTTCGGCTACCTTTTGAATCGTCTCCACGGTCTGCTTCAGCTCCGTCTTGATCGACTTCGACTGGCCCGACGCATTCTCCGCCAGGTTGCGTATCTCCGATGCGACTACCGCAAAACCCCGGCCGTGGTCGCCGGCATGGGCGGCCTCGATAGCGGCGTTCATGGCCAAGAGGTTTGTCTGGGCGGCTATACCGGAGATAAGCGCATTGGCCTCCTCTAGCCGTTTGGCCTGGTCCACAACCTGGGCAACCTGAGCGACCGCCGCCTCGACGGTCTTTCGCCCTCCGCCGGCGCTGGCTACCAGGGCTTTGAACTGATCCTCTAGGGCTTCGAAACTGCGGGTAATCTCATCGATGGTGCCGATCATCTGCTTGATCGAGGCGGAGGATTCCTCCACCCCCGCGGCCTGTTCCTGAATCGAGGTATCGAGCCCCTTGATATTGGAGGAGATATGAGCCACCGACGAGGTCGACTCCTCCATGGCGGTAGCGAAGTTTTTGGTGTTCTCTTTGAGCTCCTCTACCAGTCGGCTTACCTCCCGTACCGCCCGGGAGCTCTCGACGGTAACGACCTTCAACTCGTCACCGGACCCTGAAAGCTCATGGGCATGCCGCTGGATCTCCGCCACAATTCCTTCCAACTTACGGATAAAGGCGTTGGTGGCGGCCGAGATCTCTCCCACCTCGTCAAAATTGACCAGAGGAATCATCTGGCTCAGATCCCCTTCGGCGGCTCCCAGCTCCTGCAACCTGTTCAGAATCGACCGCAGTTGGAAGCGGTTCTCCCGACGCGAGAGATAGAGTAGATAGAAGGCGAAGAGAGCGAAGAGCAGGGCCATCAACAGCGTGCTGACTCCCATTCCGGGATACCCGGCGGGAAGCTCGGGAATCAGGCGGTAGAAGTTGCCCACTACGAAGAGAAACGAGCCCAGGCAGAAGGCGACGGTGATCATGATCAGGAAATCCTTCCACGCCAGGAAGCGGTCGAATTCACCCGGGTAGACCTCGGTCATCCCTAGGGACTCCTTGGCCGGCAGAAGATAGTTGTTCACCGTCAGGACGGCCCAGATGCCGGTAAGAAAGCCCATCGAAACCGAGGTCACCAGGGCGATAGCGAAGGGATAGCCCCCCGGAGAGTCCCAGTTAAAGACCACGGCATACATCAAGGTAACGCCGATGAGCCACAGCACCCCGTGGATACTGATCAAGAACCAGTTGACCCGCAGGGCCGCCCGGCGGGCCTCATCGGTACGGACGCCGTCCTGCAGAAACCGGAGCAGCGGTTTCAGCATGCGGGTAATGACGACGCAGGCGATGATGCCGAAGAAGAACACTAAGATGTAGGTCATCGGTCTGTAGAGACCGAGCTGAAGACGTCCGGCAAAACTCATCTCTTTATAGGGATTGAAGAAGGCCATCAACAACTCCCGAACGGTGCCGCCTAAAAGCAGGGGCAAGAGCAGATTAACCCCGTAGATTTTGATTAAAAGTTTCTGCCGGATACTCATAGCTCACCTCGTTAAATACAGTTCTTCAAATAATAAGCGTAACGGTTTTCACCATCGGATAGCAAACAGAGTTTATGGTTCTTCTATTATTTTTTGGTAAATTCTCGAGTTTCGACTGCGATCGTAGTTCTCCCGTTTCTGGTGAGGCAGGGAATCGAGATCCGCTTCGACGAATCCGAGGCGTTGAAACCAGTCCGAGGTCTGGGTAGTAAAGACGAACACCCGGGAAAACTCTTTCTTGGCCGCCACATCGACCAGGTAGGAGACGATCTTATAGCCGATTCCGAGTCGGTCGTACCGGGAATCGACCGCAATACCCGCGATCTCCGCCGAACCGTCCGGGTATGGATGCAGTGCGCCGCAGCCGTGGATCGAGTCGTCCATCTCGTAGACCACGTAGTCCCCCAAGCACTCTTCCAGATCCTTGGAACTGCGTCGGATTAAAATCTCCTGCTCCACGAAGGGCTCCATGATCCGCAGCACATCGGTGATATCCCCGGTCTGCATAGAGCGGATAGAATCATAATCGTTTCCGTGCACCATGGTTCCCACGCCGAGATTCGAGAAGATCTCCTTCAGCACTACCCCTTCGACACGGCCGTCGACGATATGCACCCGGGGAACCCCCGCCCGGCATGTCTCTGCAGCCAGCCCTAGATAGGCGAGACGACGATCCTTCGACTCCCGGTTCTTCTCCAGGAGTTCCTCGGCGGTGGAGATATCCAGCCGGGAGAGACGCCCGTCATGGGTCGCACTTATGTTCGAGGGGAGAATAAAATCCTCACTCCCGAGGCGTCCCAGGTTTAAGAGCAGAAAGAGTTTCTCCGCCCCCAGCTGTGCCGAGGTGACCCGGGCCAACTCATCGGAAGAGATATTGTAGGGGGACCCCAGGGCATTCCAGCCGATACAGGGCAGGATCGGGATAAGTCCCTCATCTAGAATCTTGTTGATCAGCTCCGTATCGATCCGCTCGACGATCCCGGTGGAACCGTAATCGACCCCCTTGCGGACCCCCATACTCCGGGCCCGGATCCAGTTACCTACCACGGCGTTGGCGCCGTTGGCCGCCAGCAGGGTCATTATACGGTTGGATACGTCGAAGGCGGCCATCTTGATGAAGGGGATTGCCTCCGGTGATGAGACGCGAATTCCATCCACCGTCTCGCTCTCGATTCCGTAACGTTCCAGCACCTCGTCGATCCGGCCCGAGGCGCCGGGGATGATTACCGTCCGGATTCCCATACCGTGCAGCAGCGCCAGATCCTTTACCAGCACCGAGAAGAGTGGATGTTCGGTTACCTCGTATTCCAGTTTGAAGACGAAGGTGGCCCCCGCAAAACGGTGTACATAACTGAATACCTCGCGGATCAGTTCTACCTGTTCTTTAATCGTCGTATTTTTCATAGCCGTCCGTTGCAGAAAGTGTAGCACGCTTTTGGAAACTTGGACATCTACCAAGCTTTTCCTACTTATGGGAACCTGAGGGAAAAATTACCTACCTAATGGTAGCATTACAGAGAGCCCCAATCCGTGAGCCTGAGGTTATCATAGAACATAATCTACTACACAATAATAAGTTATATCTTAGAGAGAAAAAAAACTAAAATCGGCACGTTATTTGCAGGTCAATTATTTATGAGCATAACTTTCTCCGTTAACGAGGGATTGCTGACGAGCATCAGTCTGCGCCCCCGCTTCCACCCCATCTACCTGGTGCGGGAGCGCCGTATTATCGGATTCGAGGGCCTGGCCAGAGGCTTCGCCGGGATTTCACCCGAGGAGATCGGACCGGGGGAGCTCTTTCGACGAGCAATGGAAGAGGGGCATAGCGTCGAACTCGACCGTCAGTGTCGACAGAAGGCGATCGACGGCTTCTCGAAGCTCGAAACGCCGGCGGACACCCTCCTCTTCCTGAATGTATCGGCCGAGACGATTACCGCCGGAGTCGAGGAGTACGCACACCTCGACCGGGAGCTGAACCGAACCGGCCTGGCTCCCGAACAGATCGTACTGGAGATCGTCGAATCCCGGATTAAGACCATCGATGCGCTGATCTTCTTCGTCCACTACTATCGCTCCAAGGGTTTCTTGATCGCCCTGGACGACGTCGGCGCAGGCCACTCCAACCTGGAACGGATCTCGCTTTTAAAGCCGGACATTATTAAGATCGACCGATCCCTCATCAGCGGAATCGGAAGCGGGTACCACAAGCAGGAGGTTTGTAAGGCGCTGATTCTACTGGCCCACCGCATCGGGGCGCTGACGGTGGCGGAGGGGATCGAGACGGAGCGGGAAGCGCTCACCTGTCTGGAACTGGGAGCCGACATGCTCCAGGGTTTCTTCTTTGCCCGGCCCTTGGAGAGCGCCGAATGTAAGAGTCTGACCGATGATGAGATCGTCGCCCTGGCACAGAAATTCGGCGCCGAATCCATGGAGCGCAAGGAGCGCCAATTCCGGCTGGCCGAGAGCCACCGGGATCTGGTTAAACGGCTCTGCAGCCGCTTGAGCCGTAAGAATCAGGGGGAGTATGTCAAAACCCTCGCCAGCTCCTTGCGCTCGACCCGCTACGCCCGCTGCGCCTACGTGCTCGATACCGAAGGGCGGCAACTAACCCCCACGGTCACCCAGAAGGGTTTCCGGAAGAAGCAACATCGTCTTTTCGCGCCGGCGCCGGCCGGAACGGATCACTCCCTGAAGTCCTACTTTATCCGGCGGGAAGAACTCCACACCTGCTATATCAGCGATCCCTATATCTCCAAGGCTACGGGTAATCTCTGCATCACCGCCTCCCAGGGCTTTGCCGATCCCGAAGGCCGGGAATTCCTCCTCTGCATCGACATCGAACAACGCAGTCGCGACGAACTCTGATCAGACCTACTCTGCTCCGCATATGGAGCAGCGGCGGCGGAAGCGGCTGCTTGAGAACCGAACTCAAATAGAGTAGGATCACCCCATGAACGAAACAACCCGACGCGGCCTCATCGAGATGCAGCGTAACGAAATCACTGAGTACCATATCTACACCCGGCTGGCAAAGATACTCTCCAAGAGTCCCAATGCAGCCATTCTCGAAGCCATCGGCAAGGACGAGAAGTCCCACCACGACTTTATCGCTACACACACCGGCAATCAGGCCAAACCGAAACGGCTCAAGGTACTTTTCTTCGTAGTTATCGCCCGGCTCTTGGGTCCAACCTTCGCCCTGAAGCTGATGGAACAGGGAGAAGAGGGGGCTCAGGATATCTACGATCGCTTGAGCGGAGACTTCCCGGAGGTAGAATCGATTATCGCCGACGAGGACGAGCATGAGGATCAGCTCTTGAATATGCTTAAAGAGGAACGTCTCGATTACGTCGGTTCCATCGTACTGGGACTGAACGACGCATTGGTCGAACTGACCGGCGCCTTGGCCGGCCTCTCCTTCGCGCTGCAGAACACCAGGTTGATCGCCATGGCCGGCCTGATCACCGGAATCGCCGCCTCCTTCTCCATGGCCGCCTCGGAGTATCTCTCCAACCGCACCGAGGGGGAGAGCGAAAAGGCGGTCAAGTCCGCCGTCTACACCGGGATCGCTTACATTCTTACCGTAGCGCTCTTGATCTTGCCCTACCTCCTCTTCGCCAACTATCTGATCTGCCTGGCGGTGACCTTAGGTATTGCAATCCTTATCATCTTTTTCTTCAACTACTATGTAGCGGTGGCCAAGGATCTCGATTTCTGGTCCCGCTTCCTGGAGATGTCGGCTTTAAGCCTCGGAGTAGCGGCGATCTCCTTCGGCGTCGGCGTCCTGGTACGCAGCACCATGGGCATCGAGATATAGGAGGCTCGTGTGGCGCAACAGATTGAAGCGGTACTGTTCGACATGGACGGGGTTCTGGTCGATTCGGAGGAGTTCATCGCCGAAGCGGGCAGGCTGATGTTTGCGGAAAAAGGTTACCAGGTTAAAAATGAGGACTTCTACCCCTATCGCGGATTCGGCGAGAACCGCTTCTTAGGCGGGGTAGCTGAGCAGTACGGCATTCCGATCGAGATCGAGACAGACAAGGCCCGCACCTACGCCATCTACTGCGAACTGGTTAAAGGCCGGTTGGAACCGCTCCCGGGCAGCGTCGACTTTGTCCGACATTGTCGGGAGATCGGCCTCAAGACCGCCCTGGCCACCAGCACCGACTACATCAAGATGATGGCCAATCTGGAGGGGATCGGTCTGGCCCACGGCGCCTTCGACACCCTGGTCAACGGCCTCGATGTGGAGCGGCGCAAACCCGATCCCGATATCTACCTGCTGGCGGCGCAGAAGATCGGCGCCGATCCCGCTCGATGTCTGGTGGTAGAGGATGCGGTAGCCGGGGTGAAGGCGGCCAAGGCCGCCGGTTGCCGCTGCCTGGCCCTGACGACCAGCTTCTCCGCCGAGGAGCTCGACGGGGCGGACTGGATCATCCCCGATCTGCGCTCGGCCCCGGAAGAGGCGCTTCAGTGGTAGCTCCATGGTAGAGTGGGAGGACATGACCCCCGAGGAGCGGGATCGATTTATCTACCTCTCCTTGAGCGAGGATGCTCTCAAGGCGATCGTCCTGATCATGCAGCGTAAATACGGTCCCGACGTCTCTACCGAGCGGATCATGCGCTACGCCTTCACCGTCGCCCGGGACCGGATGACGCCGAATCACCTCAAGAAGGGGCGGAGAAAGTAAGCGGCCGAGCGGCGCGTTTATCGCATAGGCTATACTTTACTATTTTGATCAACTTTATTACTATTCCTCTGAACGCTCAAATCGAGCGACGGAGGAATATATGCACCTATCACGAATCACCATAATTCTAGGTCTCATTCTCTTTCTGGCCCTGCCCGTGTTTGCCGGCGGCGGCGCTGAGGATACCGCGTCGGGGGCAGCCGACGAGCTACTCCTGAATCAGGTCAAAGAACGGGGAAGCCTGATCGTAGGAACCATGGGGACCTATCCGCCCTATAATTTCTTGAACGAAAATGAGGAGATGGACGGATTCGACGCCGACATCGCCCGGGAGGTCGCCTCGCGGCTGGATCTCGAGGCGGAGTTTGTTCCCACCGAATGGTCCGGGATGATCGAGGGGCTGTTGCGGGGCCGCTTCGACCTCGTTGTCAGCCAGATGACGATCACCCCCGAACGGGCGGAACGGATGTTCTTCACCGAGCCCTATATCACCAATGAGGTCAAGATCATCGTCCAGGAATCGAACGACTCGATCAGCGTCAAAGAGGATTTGGCGGGCACCAAGGTAGGCGTCGGCCTGGGAACCAACGACGAGGCCTATCTGCGCACCAAGCTGCGACCGGAGATCGGCGACTTCGAGATTCTGACCTACAACGACGTCATTACCTCCCTTATGGATCTCGATCAGGGGCGGATCGACGCTACGATCAACAATATCTACGCCATTTCGCCCCTGGTCGAGCGGCAGGGCCTCCGGATAAAGGCCGTGGGAGAGCCGATTAAGGCGGACAACGCCGGTATCGCCCTGCGAAAGGATGAGGAGAGCCGCGCCCTGGCCGAGGCGGTAGATGCGGCTCTGGCGGATATGAAGGCCGACGGGAGCTACCAGGCGATCTTCGACAAGTGGTTCGGTCAATACCAGTAGGCGATCAGCGTGGATTTAGTACTGCGCCATAGTTGGTTCCTCCTTAAAGGAGCCTACTATACCCTCAACATCACCCTGGTCTCCATGAGCGCCGGGCTGGTGTTGGGGCTCTTTATCGCCCTGGCCCGGCTCTACGGTGCGCGGTGGCTCCAGTTGATCGCCCGCACCTATGTATCGATGATGAGGGGCACGCCCCTCTTGGTGAAGGTCTTCATCGTCTACTATGGTCTGCCGGATCTGGGGATTATCCTCAATCCCCTCCCGGCGGCCTACATCGCCCTGACTATGGACGCCTCCGCCTACCTCTCGGAGGCCCTCAGGGGATCGATACTCTCGGTCAACAAGGGGCAGATGGACGCGGCCCTCTCCCTGCAGATGAGTCCCTGGCTGGCCATGCGCCGGGTGATCCTGCCCCAGGCGGCCCGCATCGCGATTCCCCCGGTGGGGAACACCTTCATCGGCATGCTCAAGCAGACCAGTCTGGTCTCGGTGATCACCGTCACCGAGCTGCTGCGCTCGGCTCAGCTCATGATCGCTCAATACTATGTGGTGATGCCCTTCTACTTAAGCGTCGCCCTGCTCTACTGGATTATGAGCAGCTTCTTCTCGCACGTCCTGGGACGACTGGAGGCCCGCCTTGGAAAAGCGTATTGATCTACCTGCGGTAGAGGGACGAAAGCTTTCGAAGCAGTTCGGGGATCTAACCGTACTGGACCAAATTGATTTCAGCATCGCCGAGGGAGAGACGGTCGCGCTCATCGGACCGTCGGGATCGGGGAAGAGCACCCTGCTGCGGCTGATCGGCGGGCTGGAGACGATCAGCGGCGGTATCCTGCGGGTGGAGGCTATAGAGGCGGACGGGGCGGGATCGCACCGCACCCTAAAGCAGCGCACCGCCGCCTTCCGCGGCCAGTGCGGGATGGTATTCCAGTCCTTCAATCTCTTCCCCCACATGACGGCCCTGGAGAATGTGATCGAGGCGCCCCGGTGGGTAAAAAAGATGAGCAAGGAGGAGGCGAGAAACCTGGGAGAGGAGCTTCTGGCCCGGGTGGATCTGGCGGATAAGCGGGACGAGTATCCTTCCCGGCTCTCGGGCGGACAGCAGCAACGGGTGGCCATCGCCAGGACCTTGGCCATGGATCCGAAGATCCTGCTCTTCGACGAGCCGACCTCCGCCCTCGATCCGGAGCTGGTAGGCGAGGTGCAGAGCGTAATCCGGGATCTGACCCACCGGGGGCTCACCAGCCTGATCGTCAGTCATGAGATGCGCTTCGCCGCGGAGCTGGCCGACCGGGTACTCTTCCTCGACAAGGGGTATATCGTCGAAGAGGGTGTACCCGAGGAGTTCTTTAAGGCGCCGAAAAGCTCCAGGGCGCAGAAATTCCTCAATATGATTGCCTAGAATCAGCGGTTGGTCTTGGCGCTGATCCGCTCCGGAGTCAAGCTAAAGCGAGTTGGCCGATCCGGCACGCTTCCAGAACCGAGCGGATCTCACTCTGCTCGGTTAGCTCCTTATCTCGTCTACGCATCGCCTTTCCCTCGCCCATCTATTCCTTTTCCGCCGGTTTTTGTTCTATCTCAACTCGATTATCCCGTCGCCGTATCTCCCCAGCCAGGGGCAAGATCAGCTCCCGCTCCTGGGCGGTAATGACGGGAAATCCGTAGAAGCTATTCTCATGCTTCGGCCGCCCCTTCCTAAGCGAGTACTCTTCAATGAAGCTGCGGTGGGAGCCGAGCCGTTCCCGGGCGATCGTAGCCGAAGTCTCCGCCGAACCGCCTATCACGAGTTCCATGGCCGCCGCTGCGAGCTCAGGATCGAGCTCGCTCCCCAGAAAGGAGCGTCCCGCCGCCGCGGCGGCCAGGGCGGCGGTTCCGGTCCCCAGATAGGGATCGACCACCAGATCCCCCTGCACTGAGTACATAGAGATCAGCCGGTAAGCGAGCTCCAGGGGAAAGGCGGCGCTCCGTTCCCGGGCGGCATCCCGCTTTAAGAGCTGCCGTTCGCCGGCCAGGTCCCAGAGATCGGAGAACCAGCGGTTGCGCTCCTCCCAGAAATAGGCGCTTCGCCGACGCAGAGCCTTGGATTCCTCATCCTTGAAGGGCCGTTTTCCCCCTTTGCGAAAAATCAGGATATGCTCGTGTTCCAGGGTCACATAGGCTCCGCCGGGGAGCATGCCGGAGCCCATGAACTTATTGGGGGCGTTGGTGCTTTTGCGCCAGATAATCCGCGGCAGCGGGGTAAACCCGAGGCTGCAGAAGCGCATGGTAATCCGGGCGGCGTTGGGATAGAGCCCGAACTCATCACCCCAAGTACGCAGCGCATCGCCGATATTGATGCAGGCGATGCCGCCGGGGATCAGGATCGACTCCACTACTTCCCATATCCGGTCGAGCTCGCAGTGCATGGCCTCGAAAGCCTCCATGCCCGCTTGCTGATCCTGCGGCGAACGACCGAAGAGCTCGTCCCACATGGCGATCATCGGATAGGGGGGCGAGGTGAGCATCAGAGCCGCGCTTTGCGTCCGGCTCTCCAGTACCGCCGCCGCATCGCCGTTGTGGATCTCTATGGTGCTCAGAAATGAAAAATCGGCTCCCTTCACGGCTCAGACTCTATCATATCCCCGGCCCCGGGTCAGCCGGGACGGCTTCATACTGCTTATACAGGCATAAAGTTTTTTAAAGTTTACTATTGTCTTTTAAGGTCCTTTATTGTACTATATTGGTATAGACTGTTCGTAAGGAGTATATAATGGCCGGATTCGGTGACCCCTTAATGACCCTAACGGAGCTGGCCGACTACCTGAAGGTAGCGGAGAAGACCATCATCAGGATGATCAGCCGCGGGGAGATCCCGGCGATCAAGATCGGCAATCAGTGGCGCTTCTCCCGCTCGATGGTGGACGACTGGATTCTCTCCAACATGCAGGTGGTGCCGCGCAACGACATCGCCAAGCTTATGGAGGATCAGCAGGACCTGGTTCCCCTTTCGCGGTTGATCGAGGCGGACTCTATCAATCTCGAGATCCTCCCCGGATCGAAGCGCGAGGTATTGAGTCAGCTGATCGAGCCTTTGGTTCGTAAAGGAGCCATCTCGGATGCCGATTCATACCTTGAAATCCTGCTGGCCCGGGAGGAGATGATGACCACCGCCATCGGTCCGGTCGCCTTCCCCCACGCCAGGAATCCGAAGGAGAACGAAGCGGCCCAACCCCAGGTGATCGCAGGGGTCTGCCGGGAGGGGACCGATTTCGGCTCCCTGAACGGAGAGGCGACCTACCTCTTCCTGCTCCCCTTCACCGACAGTGAAATCGTCCATCTCCGGCTAATGGCGAAGATGGCCTCCCTCTTCAAGGAGGTGGGCAACGTGGAAAAGGTAATAAAGAGCGACAGCAGCGAACTGCTTATCGGAACGCTGATAGCACTGGAACAACAACACCGGCCCGACCGGCAATAAGGAGGAATGATAAAAACTAACCGTGAGCTGGTGGGTTTGATATCTTGTCCGTGAGGATTCTCGGACAGGAGAGGCTACCGTTCGTCATAGAATTTGGCCTGCGAGGCCGTTAAGGAGAATGAGGAGCCGTAGCCGCAGCATTCACTGACCTGCGAGGTCGGATAGGAGACTGGAGAGAACCTACCGTACAGGGACCTGTTCTGAAGACTCAACGATACCAATCGAGAGGAGAGAACAGGGATGAGACTGAGTATCGGTGTGGATCTGCATAAGAGTCAGTTCACGGTGTACTGGAAGCCGGAGAAATCGAGCGAAGGGAAATTCGCCCGTTTTTCGACAACCGAAGCCGGGTACGGGGCCTTCGAACACCAGGTGTTATCTGCGATTAGTCAGGGTATCGATGTCGCCATGGCTGTCGAGACGACGGGAAACGCCCGGTATTTCCGGGCGCGAATGCAGCGGCTCGGAGCGCGGGTGGTGGTCGTGAACTCCTTGAAGTTCAAGGTGATAACCCAGTCGGTGAACAAGACCGACCGGCGGGACGCCTCGACGCTTGCGGAGTTCCTGGAGAAGGATATGTTGCCCGAAGCCGTACTGTGCAGCGAAGAAAGCGAAAAACTGAGGCGACTGTTGAAGGTGCGGAAGCGACTGGTAGAGTCGATTGTAGTCATCAAGAATCAGCTCCACGCGCTGCTGTTGGATGTCGGGATAGAGTCGATTCGAGGACAGTTGCAAAGCAAAAAAGAGCGCCGACGGGTACAAAACGTGCTCGCAGCACATACTCTCGCCGGCGCAGCGGTAGAACCGCTATTTGAAACGATAGATCAGTTAAGCGACCAAGTCAAGAAGATTGAGAAGGTCATCGAAGAGCTGACCAGTGATGATGCGACGGTCAAGCTGTTGAAAACGATCCCCGGAGTAGGGTTCGTGACGGCGGCAACATTGCGAGCCTGGATAGACGATATTGGACGATTCGATCGTCCCCAACAGCTGGCCGCGTATGCGGGAATAGTCCCGTGGGTACAGTCCTCGAACGAGACGGTACGCTACGGCCGGATAACAAAACGGGGACCTTCAGAGTTGAGAACGGCGCTGGTACAGGCGGTGCTGGGTATGGTGAGGTTGAAACGGGTGACAGGGACCTGGCGCATCATGACCAGGTATGACCGGATGAAGCGAGAGAAAGGATCAGGACGGAGCATCATCGCGACCGCTCGGCTTTTGAGTGAGATCATCTGGCATATGCTGACCAAAAGCGAACCGTTTGATCCGCTTCGGATGACTGATTCAGAGATGCGCCGCAAGGCGCGGGAAATGCGTGCGGCAGCATTCAATGCCGCTTAGACAGTGTGAGTCTTACGGCTCACGGTTGACTTTTTATAGGAG
>JWTM01000548.1 GCA_001749745.1 Candidatus Marispirochaeta associata | reverse complement strand
CGACCAGATCAACCCCGCCAATGGAATTCACGTCTTTATTAAACCCGCGCTTGCCATATTGCTGCACAACTTCCACAGGGGCATCATTAATGTCACCGTGGCAGCGCATACAGCTTTCACCATAGGTTACAGGACGCGCCATTACATAATAACGCTGTCCTGCTATGTCTTTATATCCTTTCCAGAGAGATTCAGTGGGGTGTGCCCTGAAGTAATCAACAAAGCCGCGTTCAAGAGTATTTGCTTCTGAACGGGGATTACGGGCATTAATGGAAACACGGCGGTACAGATAGCCGTCCTCGCCTTTAAAATGCTCCATGACACTGCGGGAGATGTAGGAAGAGCTCATTGCTTCAATAATAAACGTACCAGGTATCATCTCGTACATCTTAGGGCGCAGCACTTTGCGCACATAATTCTGCACAGCATCAACCTGTGTGAACGTGAGGGTTGCCTTTGCCTCTACTTCATCCTCAAGCACTGTACGCATG
>JWTM01000547.1 GCA_001749745.1 Candidatus Marispirochaeta associata | reverse complement strand
GTTGAAAAGCTTACCCTCGACTGGGGCAAAGCCGCTAGTGCGGAAGCTGTTGCAAACATGCTGGACATGCATCCAGATTGTACCGGTGTGCTCATCCAGCTATCCGAAACTTCCACCGGAGTGCTCCACCCTGTTGACGAAATCGCCAGAGTAACAAAAGACCACGATGTTCTGCTGGTGGTGGATGGCATTTCTGCTGTTTCCATTTCCCCGTGCAAAATGGACGAATGGGGCATTGACTGCCTGCTTACCGGCTCCCAGAAAGGCCTTATGCTTCCTCCGGGACTCGGACTTATCGCATGCAGTGAGCGCGCATGGAAAAAGGCTGAATCCGTAACGCCTTCCTGCTTCTATTTTAATCTGCGTGCAGAAAAACAAAAAATTTCACAGGATCAGACCCTGTTTACCACCCCTGTAAGCCTTATCGTCGGACTCAACGAAAGCCTTGCAATGTTTGAAGAAACAGGATTTGATACCATTTTTAGAAAGCAATGGGCTTTGACCATGATGGCACGTACCGCTGCTACGGAAATGGGGCTGGAACTGCTTGCTAAAGATCACTTCACATGGGGTCTTACAAGCGTACTGGTACCGGAAAACGTAGATGCAGGCGAAGTGCTTGAATACGCCAAGGAGAATTTCGGAGTCATCCTTGCCGGAGGTCAGGCACACATGAAAGGGCGACTTATCCGCATCGGGCACATGGGCTGGGTTGACTGGGCAGACCTTGCTGCCGGCCTGCATGCTTTAGCTGAAGGCTGTAAAGCATGTGGCGGCAACATCAATTCCGGATATCTGGAAAAAGGGTTGCAAGCATATCACAGTGCATTGAATGCCTCTGACTTATCATAAAAGGAGCGCACCATGGCTGATCAAAACGCTGAACATACCGGCATGCCGGAAGTAACGTTCTCGACATTTATTCTTTCAATCGGTTCTTCCGCGCTGGTTCAACTTGGCGAAGTAGCTGACCCTGAAAGCGGACAGATGGTGGAAAACCTGCTTGCAGCAAAGCACTCCATCGACATTCTCTCCATGCTTCAGGAAAAAACAAAGTCCTGCCTTGAAGCAGACGAGAAGCAGCTGCTCGATACCCTGCTCTATGACTTACGTATGAAATACGTAATGAAAACAAAATAACCACCAACGAAAGGTGTGATGCAAATGGCACAGACAAAAGTAGGCTTAGTAGGGGTTACCGGATACACCGGCATGGAACTGATGCGCCTTTTGCAGAATCATGACCACTTCGAACTTGTGCGTGTTACCTCACGCGCAGAAGCCGGAAAAAAACTTTCCGAAATTTACCCGTTCATGCAAGGCATGGACAATGGTGAACTTCCCATCACCGAACCGGATGCAGATGACCTTGCGCAGGCATGCGACCTTGTTTTCCTTGCCGTACCGCACCGTACCGCTATGGAAATCGCTGCGGTTCTGCTGGAAAAAGGTCTCAAAGTTGTTGACCTGTCCGCAGATTTTCGTCTGCGAAGCAAAGATGAATACGAACACTGGTACGCGTGTGAACACACCCAGTGCGAGCTGCTCAGTCAGGCCGTCTACGGACTGCCGGAACTGTATGCAGAGTCCATCACGCAGGCACAGCTTATTGCAAACCCGGGATGCTACCCTACATCCGCAATCCTCGGCCTGTATCCGGCGCTTAACGAAGATTTCATCCTCAAAAGCGGTATTGTTGTAGACTCCAAGTCCGGCTCCACAGGCGCAGGCAGAAAGGCAAGCGTGGGAACCCTGTTCTGCGAAGTCTCTGACAATTTCAAAGCATACGGCCTGACTACACACCGTCATACTCCTGAAATTGAACAGGAACTTTCCGTTATCGCGCAGGACGACATCACGGTTTCTTTCAATACGCATTTACTGCCGATCAACCGCGGCATCCTGTCCACAATCTACACGACCCTGTCAAAAGACATGACGCTGGATGACGTACATGCAATCTATGAAGAAGCCTATCGCCTGCATCCGTGGGTTCGTGTACTCCCAACAGGCAAGCTTCCTGAAACCAAGCATGTACGCGGCACCATGTTCTGCGACATCGGTCTTGTTATAGACAAGCGTACCAACCGCCTCATTATTGTAAGTGCCATCGACAACCTCTGTCGCGGTGCATCTGGTCAGGCTCTTGCGAACGCAAACCTCATGTGCGGAATCAATATGAACGAAGGCTTACAGCTTGCACCGCTAATGCCGTAGCGATCTGGGTAGAAGACGTAGAAGGCTGTTGAGAATGTTTTCTCTTTTGTTGTCTCCGACGGGCAGGCGGGCGTTGCCCCCTGCACCCCCACAAGGGGAC
>JWTM01000546.1 GCA_001749745.1 Candidatus Marispirochaeta associata | reverse complement strand
ACCGTCACCAGTATTTTGGAATACCTTTTTTCTGCGGCAGGACGCAAAACCGGTGTGATTGGAACCGTTGCGTACCGCTGGCCGGGCACGGAAATTGTTGCCAACATGACAACACCGGACTGCCTGAAGTTACACTCCCTGCTTTCACGTATGGAAGCAGCAGGCGTTGAGAATGCGTTCATGGAAGTATCCTCCCATGCTTTAGATCAGAACCGCTCTGCAGGTATTCACTTTGCAGGTGGTGTGCTCACAAACGTGACACAGGATCATCTCGACTACCATGGTGATATGGAAACCTACTTTGAAGCAAAGAAAAAACTTTTTACCACAGTTCCTGACGCCGGAAAGCTTGGTGTTGTGAACCTTGATGATGAGTACGGTAAACATTTGCTTCCTGAGCTTACCAACGGTATCGGTTTTACCTTGAGTGGTGTAGAGGTTGAGGGATGTCGCATCTTGTACGGTACTGTTGTTGAGTCCAGTGTGGATGGGCTTAAGCTTCATATGTCTTTTGAAGGACAGGAATGGGATATTACATCTCCAATGGTCGGTACCCATAATGCTTCCAACC
>JWTM01000545.1 GCA_001749745.1 Candidatus Marispirochaeta associata | reverse complement strand
GTGTCTTTCCCTGAACTAGTAGTTAAGGTGTCGTTGCCGGCTCCTCCAGACACGTAGTTATCACCGTAGCTAGCATCAATGGTGTCATTTCCGGCACCACCATAGATGTAGTCTGCATTGCCGCCGCCAGTGATCTTGTCGTCGCCGTCTTCACCATAAGCAGTAAGTGGGCCGCCAGCAGAGGAAATGGTATCGTCACCTGTTCCGGCGTAGATAGTAGTTGCACCAGTTCCTGCTGTAATAACATCATTACCGCTAAGTGCATTGACAGTTACAGGCATAACAAAGGCAGACATGTCTACAATATCAATGTCTTCGGTGAGGTTGTTAAGGGTAAACTTGATGTTGGAAGTTGAGATAGTGGTGTCGTCTGAGAATGTCAGAGATTCAATTCGGCTGTAATACTGTGTCATGACATTCTTAACGCGAATAGAATCAGCAGGGTTATTTTTAAATGTAATAAGCCAGTCCTGCGCATCAACCGTGAGTGTTAACTGGTCAAATGTAATACCTTCTCCAAAGGTAATTTTGTCACTGTATGAACCAGATTTTCCGTCGGGATTGTCATAGATAGTGTCATGACCATCACCAATGTTGAAGATATAGGTGTCATTATCAATGCCGCCGTAGATGGTATCATCGCCATGCCCACCGGTAACGGTGTTATTGCCGGCACCTAGTCTGATAGTGTCATTGCCGCCACCGCCTGTGACAGTGTCATTTCCTGCCCCAGAGTCGATAATGTCAGCACCGGCTCCGCCATCGATAGTGTCTTTCCCTGAACTAGTAGTTAAGGTGTCGTTGCCGGCTCCTCCAGACACGTAGTTATCACCGTAGCTAGCATCAATGGTGTCATTTCCGGCACCACCATAGATGTAGTCTGCATTGCCGCCGCCAGTGATCTTGTCGTCGCCGTCTTCACCATAAGCAGTAAGTGGGCCGCCAGCAGAGGAAATGGTATCGTCACCTGTTCCGGCGTAGATAGTAGTTGCACCAGTTCCTGCTGTAATAACATCATTACCGCTAAGTGCATTGACAGTTACAGGCATAACAAAGGCAGACATGTCTACAATATCAATGTCTTCGGTGAGGTTGTTAAGGGTAAACTTGATGTTGGAAGTTGAGATAGTGGTGTCGTCTGAGAATGTCAGAGATTCAATTCGGCTGTAATACTGTGTCATGACATTCTTAACGCGAATAGAATCAGCAGGGTTATTTTTAAATGTAATAAGCCAGTCCTGCGCATCAACCGTGAGTGTTAACTGGTCAAATGTAATACCTTCTCCAAAGGTAATTTT
>JWTM01000544.1 GCA_001749745.1 Candidatus Marispirochaeta associata | reverse complement strand
CTTCATCACAGACAATAAAATCTGGATTCAATACCAATGAACGGGCAATGGCAATACGCTGACGCTGACCACCGGAAAACTCATGTGGATACCGAACATAGTGCTCAGCCCGCATGCCAACACGCTCCAGCAAGTCAGTTACGACTTTTTTTCTATCTGCACTGCTTCCAACACGATGAACATCCAAGGCTTCCTGAATGCTTTTCCCGATGCTTTTGCGTGGATTCAGCGAAGAAACCGGATCCTGAAAAATCATTTGGATACGCCGTGGCAGTGAACGCTTCATGGCGCTGTCTGCGTGCCATATCGATTTGCCTTCCAGCAATACATCACCGGAGGTCGGAGGCA
>JWTM01000543.1 GCA_001749745.1 Candidatus Marispirochaeta associata | reverse complement strand
CTGATTACATCGATACTACATTTTCAACGGCTTCATGGGAAGGGAAACCCGTCCTTCTCTGTTTAATCAGTGAAGGATGGTGGGATAAAAATCATCCGGTACGAGCGTACTTTTGTGACAGTTAACTTACTTAGCAATACTACATTTCGTAGTCACGTTCGACTTTGGCAATACGTAGCTTAAACGATGAGTACCATTGAGAGCGTCCCTTCTTTTGTGCGTCATGGTGTTCCATGTTTGATTTCCAGTTTTTAATGGATTCCAGATCGCTCCAGTAAGAAACAGTGATACCAACGTCTCCTTTGGCAGATTCAATACCGAGAAAACCCGGTTGCTGTGATGCCAGAGAAACCATTTTTTTTGCCATGAGATTGTATCCTTGTTCATCCTCAGTTCGAGTGGATGTGAAGATGACCGCATA
>JWTM01000542.1 GCA_001749745.1 Candidatus Marispirochaeta associata | reverse complement strand
CATGTTTAACGTGGGTATCGGCCTGCACGTTATCGGTTTCAACACACTCTTCATGCACGCCATGGAAGTTCGTGAAACCATGCAGGATCTCAAAGAGTCCATTTGGGGTAACCGAATGGATATTTCCGCCAACACCATTGGCGGCGCCAAGTACGACCTTGACGATGAACTTGAAGCCTACCTTCGCAAAACACTTGAAGAGCTTAAAAAGCCAGTGGAAGAGTTCAAACACATGTACGCAACTCACCCGCAGGTAAAAGCACGTACCAAAGACGTAGGCATCCTTCCTCCGGAAGCTGCCATTGAGTACGGCCTTGGTGGTCCTGTAGCACGTGGTTCCGGCATCGATAACGATGTACGTAAGGAAACCCCGTACGCTGCGTACGACAAGCTCAAATTCAATGTTGTTCTTGGTGAAGGCTGCGACGTTCGCTCACGCGCGCTTGTCCGCCTCGGCGAGATTTTCGAATCCATCAGCCTTATCGAACAGTGCCTCGACCAGATGCCAAAAGGCCCAATCTGCTGTGATCCGCTTCCGGATATCCCTGCAGGTCAGGCTGTGGCTCGCTCCGAAGCACCACGCGGCGAACTTATCTACTACATGCGTACCAACGGTACCATGTACCCTGAACGCCTTAAGTGGCGCGTACCAACCTACGTAAACTGGGAAGGTCTGCGCGTAATGCTGGATAAAGCGAAAGTTGCGGATATCGCACTTATCGTAAACAGCATTGACCCTTGCCTCTCCTGTACAGAGCGCTAACGAGTCGGTCT
>JWTM01000541.1 GCA_001749745.1 Candidatus Marispirochaeta associata | reverse complement strand
CTCCTATAAAAAGTCAACCGTGAGCCGTAAGACTCACACTGTCTAAGCGGCATTGAATGCTGCCGCACGCATTTCCCGCGCCTTGCGGCGCATCTCTGAATCAGTCATCCGAAGCGGATCAAACGGTTCGCTTTTGGTCAGCATATGCCAGATGATCTCACTCAAAAGCCGAGCGGTCGCGATGATGCTCCGTCCTGATCCTTTCTCTCGCTTCATCCGGTCATACCTGGTCATGATGCGCCAGGTCCCTGTCACCCGTTTCAACCTCACCATACCCAGCACCGCCTGTACCAGCGCCGTTCTCAACTCTGAAGGTCCCCGTTTTGTTATCCGGCCGTAGCGTACCGTCTCGTTCGAGGACTGTACCCACGGGACTATTCCCGCATACGCGGCCAGCTGTTGGGGACGATCGAATCGTCCAATATCGTCTATCCAGGCTCGCAATGTTGCCGCCGTCACGAACCCTACTCCGGGGATCGTTTTCAACAGCTTGACCGTCGCATCATCACTGGTCAGCTCTTCGATGACCTTCTCAATCTTCTTGACTTGGTCGCTTAACTGATCTATCGTTTCAAATAGCGGTTCTACCGCTGCGCCGGCGAGAGTATGTGCTGCGAGCACGTTTTGTACCCGTCGGCGCTCTTTTTTGCTTTGCAACTGTCCTCGAATCGACTCTATCCCGACATCCAACAGCAGCGCGTGGAGCTGATTCTTGATGACTACAATCGACTCTACCAGTCGCTTCCGCACCTTCAACAGTCGCCTCAGTTTTTCGCTTTCTTCGCTGCACAGTACGGCTTCGGGCAACATATCCTTCTCCAGGAACTCCGCAAGCGTCGAGGCGTCCCGCCGGTCGGTCTTGTTCACCGACTGGGTTATCACCTTGAACTTCAAGGAGTTCACGACCACCACCCGCGCTCCGAGCCGCTGCATTCGCGCCCGGAAATACCGGGCGTTTCCCGTCGTCTCGACAGCCATGGCGACATCGATACCCTGACTAATCGCAGATAACACCTGGTGTTCGAAGGCCCCGTACCCGGCTTCGGTTGTCGAAAAACGGGCGAATTTCCCTTCGCTCGATTTCTCCGGCTTCCAGTACACCGTGAACTGACTCTTATGCAGATCCACACCGATACTCAGTCTCATCCCTGTTCTCTCCTCTCGATTGGTATCGTTGAGTCTTCAGGACAGGTCCCTGTACGGTAGGTTCTCTCCAGTCTCCTATCCGACCTCGCAGGTCAGTGAATGCTGCGGCTACGGCTCCTCATTCTCCTTAACGGCCTCGCAGGCCAAATTCTATGACGAACGGTAGCCTCTCCTGTCCGAGAATCCTCACGGACAAGATATCAAACCCACCAGCTCACGGTTAGTTTTTATCATTCCTCCTTATCTACAGCCTTTCCTCGAGCCAGGCAAAGAGGAACGCAAAGACCTCCTCCCGTTCCGGCTCGTTCATGATTTCGTGATAGAGTCCGTCCCAAATTTTCCGGGTCTTATCCCGGCTCTTGATGCTGCGGTAGACCATCTCGCTGGCCTCCCGGTTGATTACCTTATCCTCGGTTCCGTGCATCACCAGAAGCGGCAGGGTGATCGTACCCAGACCGGCCTGGATCTCCTCCTGGGCGCGGATCGTCTCATGGCCGGTGCGGGCCCGCGCCTTGCCCCGATACTGGAGCGGATCCTGATCATCCTTGGCGCGCATCTCCATATTGCGGGTGGCTTCGGAGAGATCGAGCTCCTGGATCGGCAGGTTGGGAGCCACCGCCGCGATCCCGCCGGCCAGGGCCTTGACCAGCGGGCTAACCCCGTCGGGGAGCAGGATTGCCGGCGCGCTTAAAATAGCCACATCGTAGTCGGCCTGGTAGGCGAGCAGCTGAAAGAGAGCCAGCATGCCGCCCATGCTGTGTCCCAGAAGTACGCAGGGGATCCCCGGATGGTTCTGCTTCGCGATCTGGGTCAGGATGCGCACATCCTCCCGAATCTTCTTGCGCCCCTCCAGATCGCCGAAGACCTTCTGGCTGCGGCCGTGACCGCGGTGATCCGGAGCGTAGGCGGCATAGCCGCGACTCTCGAAGGCGTCCAGCACATGCTCGTAGCGCCCGGAGTGCTCACCGTAGCCGTGAAGAATAAGCACCACCGCTTTGGCATTATCCGGCTCTACCGAGCGGTAGAAGAGTTCCCGGCCCTTAAAACCGTAGAAGGTATCCTGATTGATCATGCGTCTTACTCCCGTAGTAGTTCTCTACTCTAGGTATAGCATGATCTATCTCAGATTGCCAGCTCTAAAACCTATAAGTCAATCTCATCAGGATACACCTTACGTTGTCCGGCACCCCACATTTGTGAATTCCCCGCATCAACAGAGTCAGACTCAATAGTGACAATATGCGGCTCAAGTCCCTCAATGTCGCGGATCCGTTGTAGAAGTCTCGTCTTCAACTTCCTTCTCAATTCTGCATACTGAGGAAGCGAGATAATATTCGTCAGCTCATGCGGATCGGCATAGAGGTCGTAGAGGTATTCTTCACGATATTCGTCGGCACCAGCAACCTCAAACGGATCAACGTTTCTATTCACAACCGCGTACTTCCATCTTCTGGTGCGTACTCCGCGGCCGCACTCAACCTCACTCAATTGAAAAAAGATATCGTCACCCATCTCCGGTTCATAGAGCCGACAATCATCTGCCTGATAGAATGACTCCCCTTGCATGGAAGCGGGAACCTCGAGTCCGCATGCTTCAATCAGCGTGGGTGCGATATCGACTATATTGACCAGCCTATTGATTCTACCCCGGCCCCAGAACCCAGGTCCGCATACCGCAGAAGGAACCCGCAAAGAGCTGTCATGGGGCGAACGCTTATACTCACTGTTTCGCGTTTTAAAGTGGCATCCATGATCCGAGGTGAACAGCAGTATCGTCTCTTTATCTAATTCCGTACTTTTCAGTAGATCCCTAAGACGTCCCAGAACTTCATCTATGCGTTTAACCATCCCATAGTATCCAGCCAAAGATTGGTGCTGATTCCCTAAAAGAACCTTCAGATCAGCCGGTAGCCACGGATCATTATACTGATCGGCATAACCTTCAGGAGCCGGATAATTATCCCTATCATTCTGGTGATGCGGTTCGATTAATGAGAGAAAGAGAAAGAACGGTTCGTTACGGTGGGATTTGATATACTCCATCGCTGAATCGGCGACTGCATCTGCCCTGTACCCATACAATTCATGAGGCTGATTCTGCGAATCAAACATGGTAGTACTGTACTCATTCGAATTGAACTCCAGAATGTTTGCCGCAAGCCAATCCTGGTAGCCACCTCGATCCTCCTCTTGTACCGGACCGTCGGTATCTGCCGCAAGGTGCCACTTTCCAAAGTATGCGGTCCGGTATCCGGCTCGGGAAAAAACCTTTGCTAATGTTTCATCATCCCTAGCAAGCGAGATCCCGTTCTTGAATACACCTGTTTCAGTGGCGTATCTACTAGTCTGTAGACACGATCGTGCCGGAGAACAAATAGGCTGACAGGTAAATGAGTAATGAATATCTGCTCCCTCCGCCGCCATTCGATCAAAATTGGGAGTGATATTCATTGGATTGCCATGAATACCGGTAGTATCAAATCGTTGTTGATCAGTCAGGAAAACAATCACGTTGGGAGTATTTTTTCTTCTCATTATCTTACCCTCACTATTTAAGATTGATTGCCACTGCTCGTAGGATGAAATTTCTGAAAAGAATAAATAGCAACAGCGAAGGAATAAACAGGAACATGGTGGCCGCCCCTATTAGATTCCACTGCATCAGCTCTTCACCAGTCTTCAAGGCGGAAAGTCCTACCGACAATGTTGTAACATTCCCACGGGTCATCACCAACGGCCAGATAAAACCTCGCCAACGGAATAGAAAGTTATAGAGTCCCATGGTGGCAATGGCCGTTTTTGCCAACGGCAACACTAACGAAATCAAGATTCTCGATTCCGAGGCACCATCAATCCTCGCCGCTTCCAATAATTCGTCCGGGAGCGTAATCATGTATTGATAAATAAAAAAGATTGCGAATCCAGTGGCAGCCAGGGGAATAATCATGCCGTTCCAGGTATCAACCCAACCAAAAACCGCCATCATGGTATACATGGGAATAGCCCGAATCTCCGGGGGTAGCAGCATTGTAGCAATGAAGAAGAGGATGAGAGCCCTGCCTCCCGGTAAATTCAATTTCGCCAGAGCATACGAAGCAAATGCCGCGGTAAGCACAGTCAATACCGATGTCGTCACTGCGTAATAGACTGAGTTTAATAGTTGCGCGAGCAAAGGAAATAGTCCGAGAACCTCAATATAGTTCCCCCACACTATCCCCGTTGGCCAGAATCGTATGGGCACCTCAAAAATATCCGCTTGGGGCTGAATCGAGAGTTTAAGCAGATAGAGAAAAGGAAAGGCCATAGCGAACATCAGCAGAAGAAGCAAGCCGACACCGACTATTCTAAAAATTCTACGGGTACTCAACAAACTCATCATATTGCCTCTCAATGCAAGCCTGAAAAAGATTTTCGCTGATAATTAAACTGAACAAAAGTGATACCCAGGAAGAGCAGGAAGGTTATCATTGTCGCTGCATTCGCACGTCCAAGTTTGAAGCGATCGAATCCTAATTCGAATATATAGGCCATCATCACATTGGTGGCTTCAAACGGCCCTCCGCCAGTGACCAGCTTCGCGAGTACATAGGAATTAATAAAACCGTACATAGTAGAGACTGTCAGCACAAAAATTATTGTAGGAATGATGAGAGGGATCAATATATAGAATAAGCGCTGGAAAAAGTTACAGCCTTCAATCTCCGCAGATTCAAAATATGATATCGGGATCGCCTGAATACCCGCCATGAAAAGAATTGCGTTATAGCCCAATGTGTACCAGACCTGAATAAATATCAGTGAAAGGAGAGCTAAATAGGGATCCTTCAAAAACGGTACAGTCGACGCACCGAGTTTTGTCAAGACCGAGTTAATAATTCCATAGGGCTCTCCAAGGATATTAAGCCACACCAGAGCCCCAATTACCGGCGTTGATATGTAGGGGATGAAGATTACCGTTAGGAACAGCATATAGCCTTTTGGCTTTTTCACCAGCAGCATGGCCAACATTAAAGCAGCTCCACCGCTAATAAGAATAAATAGGAAAGTAAAGATAAAGCTAACTTTAAGGGAGTTCCAGAAGCGAGGATCCCTGAGGGTTGCCAAGTAATTCTTTATTCCGATAAATTCACTCCGGATGCCCAACCCGCCCTGCAGACTGGATATCAATCCTTGGATAAAGGGGTACACAAAGAAAAGAAGCATAAGAATAAAGGCGGGTGCAACCAGGGCATACCCGAACAGAATCTGCTTCCTACGACCAAGAACCGTAGCCATCTGAACTACTCCTGAATAAGAGGGCGGGAGCAGTGGCCCCCGCCCTATTGATATGCAATATCCTACTTTACTGAGCGTCCTTGACTAAGCGGTTAGCTTCCTTCAGGTACGCATCTAAAACAACATCCATATCCCTATCAGAATAGATCATCGATTGATAGAGCTGAGAGAATACCGCCCCGCCCCAAGTAATCTCGGGCAGTCCAAGTTTACGTACCCCGATATCAAACGGAGTCGCCTGCGGTAGGATTGGCCCAAAGAGCTGTACAGTTCTATCTTCCTGAACCCGAGGATCATTTGCCCAACCCTTCCGGGGCATCAACATTCCAGCCTCTAGAGTTGCAGCGACTTCCGTATCAACACTGGTAAGCATTTTCATAAGTTCAAATACTTCAGCCTTACCGACTTTGGAGTTTTTAGGTATTGCCAAACCAGTACCTGCTGTCAGGGTGAGCCCCTTTGTTCCTTCCAGGGAGGGAATCATCGCAACACTGTAATTAAGGTCGGGGAAATTTTTCCGGATATTACCGATCTCCCACGGACCGCTGATCATCATCGACATAGTCCCGTTGAAGAAGAGCTGCCGTACACTTGAACGGGCCTCTTCTCCACCTGGATCGGGAACCACAACCTGACCGGACCGGGCGATCGCCTGGAGTTTCTTTAAAGTCTCCCTCACTGCAGGGGTATCAATAGCAACCTGATCACCGTCAATTAGCAGAGGAGTCTCTTCAGATGCTAAGAAGGGTACCAGATATTGTCCGGTAGGGTCGAAGCCAAAGGGACGGATATCGGGTCCCAATTCTTGATCAATCTTGGCTATAACAGCTGCAAATTCATCAAGAGTTTTCGGCGGGGTGCTTATTCCTGCAGCAGCAAAATGATCTTGATTATAGAACAAGCCAAAGGCGGTGTGGTGCAGTTTCATCCCATAAGTCTTGCCCTTATTGGATACCTCAACCCAGGTCGATTCGAACCAATCCTCGGACTCCTTCCACCCCTCTATCTCGGCAGTAAGATCTTCAAGTTGTCCGAGAGCGGCAAACTCAGCGATCCACGGAGAAGGAACCTCGATTAGATCGGGTACCGTTCCTGCAGCAAAATCTGCATTCAACTTCGTCTTAAGATCGTTCCAGTTCAGGATTTGCAGATTAACTTCATACCCTCGCTCCGCGGCGAAGGGCTCGATAATCTCCTTATACGTATCATAGTAGTGATCAGGATTCCAGTAGATCGAAAGCTCTTTAGCTGCGTCGGCTGAATCTTCCTGCCCCCCCGCTGCCCAAAGCGAGATCCCAAGACACAATACGAGACCGAGCAACATCCATTTTCTGGTGGCTTGCATACCACACCTCCTTAAATTTTATCTCCTCAGACGAGGAAATGTTGCAAATCTATGTACTTTTTTCATTCTATAGATACCTATCTTTGGTATGTTTATTCTACTTATACCACTATCCAAGCCTGCTGTCAATTAAAAACTAATCGAGGCGGCGCATCCTAGCCTGTAGTCGGATGATCTCCTGGAGAAAACTAAGGCGCTCGGCCGCATCCTGCTTCAGCAGAATTGCCTCCGATACAACCAAGGTCATAAATGGGAGGATATCAGAGAACAGCGGATGAGACATTATTCCAGTGCGGGCATTGGATAGCTGTTCGATAAAAACCGACGCGAAGGGATCATTATAGAAGCGAGGGCGATGCAACAGATCCTTTGCGGCAGGAATCATCCCAGTTTCCTCAAAATAGTATACCGCGCTTATTTCATCTTGCGTTAAATGCTCAATGAGCTGGTAGGCCAGCTCGGGATTCTTGGAGGTCCGAGATATCGCTAAACAATGCGCCAGCAGGATCGTCTCGCTAACCCCTACAGGCCCCTTGGGTATCGGTGCTACCCCATACTTCCGATCAAATCCCGCACCTTCTCCGCTAATGGTACGAAAGAAACCGCGACCATACGGGCCATCTATCATGAATGCAAGATGTCCGGTAGAAAATAGAATTCTAGTGTCTGATATCGAACGGGCAGCTGGGTGACCGGCCTCCCAATTCAAGGCCTGGAGAAAACGAAGAGCCTCAACATTTTCGGGTGACTGAAGATCAATATTACCAAGACTATCTGAAAAACCGCCGCCGAACGCCAGAAAAAATGGATAATACCATAGATAATTGGTCTCCATGCGATCCAAGGGCAAAGCGAGCCCCTGGATTCTCCCCCCGCTCGATTCCTTAATCTGTTTTGCCATAACACGCAGCTCGGACATAGTCCGAGGCGGCGCATCTCCGTCGAGCCCCGCCTGCTCCATCAATTCACGATTGTAATAGAGCACTAAAGGGGCAAGGCTCAAATTCAGGGCAAAGATGCGGTTGTCGATCTTACAGGAATCCACATCCTTAGAGTATCGACGATTCAAATTCCCTTGACTCACATGGGCATCCATAGGAAGCAGATAGCCCCGCTTATGGAACTTCTGAAGCCAATAGGGTGCCAACTGCATCACATCCGGCGGAACTCCACGGGCAAAACTAGACAGAAGTTTTTCGACATATAAGTAATAAGGAAACTGCTCCCCCCTCACCCGTACACCGGCTACATCCTTCTCAAACGACGCAGTGTAACGCTGAATCGATTTATGACTAGGTTTCTCAGTAGATGTCCAGTTTGAAAAGGAGAGCACCGTTTCCCCCTTTTGTATAAAGGTCCCCTTCCCCTGAATCCGCTGAACTAAACCTTCAGCTTCAAGCTCTCCGATTGCACTGCGCACCGTATTCCGCCCTACCCCATATCTTTCGATCAGCTCGGTCTCAGTCGGCAGCATTGCCTCTCCGGAACGAATGTACTCCTCTATCAAGAGACTCAGCGCTTGTTTTGTTTTATCCTTTTGGGTTAATTTTGTTCCCAATATTTACACTCCATACAAAGGCACAAATTCATCCTATAGATCTTAACCTTAATTCGCATCGGTGTCCAATCTAATAAAAAAGGCCGGCTCCCAAAGGAACCGGCCTGATTAATTTACAGTGGAACAGTTTAGAGCTTATCGATCGCGACAACCGCGCCGAATTTATCCTTCAGAGCCAGGAGCTCCTTCTTCTGCTGCTCGTAAACGGTGTAGAGCTGAGAGGGAATCCCCTCCTCTTTGCCGTAGGCTTCGGTCTGCAGGTCGAGCCGCTTGACGATATTGTCGACGTAGAGAGCGAACTGCATCTCGTAGAGGCTCTTGGGGTACTCCTTGCCGATTCCGTCGAAGAGCTTCTTCAGATCCTCGTACTTGGGAAGGAAGCCGATGGGAGACTCGATCGCCTCGACATCACCGTGTGCATAGAGCTCGAGCCAGCCGAGCCAGACCTTTACGTCCTTCTTCTCGCCCAGGAGTCCCGAACCGGAACCGCCGCGGTTCTCGTGGGTCAGGAAGTAGTTGAGGCCGGCCATGATCGGTTTACCCTCGCCGGTGAACTTGGCGGAGTTGAAAAACTTGAACTGGGCGTCCATGTAATCCGCCAAGGCGCCGGGGATAAAGGGTGCGTTAGCCCAGGGCTGACGGCGGACGCCGGTTGCACCGACCTCGGTGGCGGTCGCCTTGGAGACGATGGAGGCGCCGATCGCAACGCCTTCGTCGGCAGTGCGGGCGACCCAGACGGGAGGCATGGTATCGGCGTCTCGTCCCGAGTAGGTAATGACCTTGACCGGAACGCCGGCCGGATCCTCCGACGCCTCGTTGTTGTGGTTCTTGATGGCGGAAGCCAGCAGGGTGCAGCGGGAGTTCTTATGGCTCATGGGGACCATCTTGCCCTCGGCGTCGGTCTTGCCCTCGAACCATTCTCCCTGGAAGTTGCGTCCCTTCTTGGGGGACTCTTCGCCGTTGCCGACCCAGTGGGGCACGCCCTTGTCGTCGATAAGGACGTTGGACCAGATAACTTCGGTGCCGTCGCCCCGGAGACAATCCATCAGGTAGGGATCGCCCTCGCGGTTTACATCCTCTACGATGCCGAAGATACCCTTCTCGGGATTGACGCCCCGCAGGGTTCCGTCGGCGGCTATCCAGAGCTGGGCCAGGTCGTCGCCGATAAAATCGGTACCCACCATCGCGGTCGTGGTCTTTCCGCATCCGGAGGGCGCTGCGCCGGCGAAGAAGGTCTTGCGACCGCCGGGGCCGGTCATACCGGTCAGGAACATATGCTCGGAAAGCTCTTCCTCAGGCTTGTAGTAGGTAGAGTAGTCTACGGTAAAGCGGTGGTTACCCTTCTTCAAGAGCAGGGTGTTACCCGCGTAGGTACAGAAGGTAGAGAAGGTAGTCATCCAGGAGCGGTCCATGAAGATCCGTGCATTGGGCACATCCTCTGGCCGGTTGGGACCTTCCGAGTGGACGTTGGTATAGAAGATACCCTTCCGCTCGACCTCGGCATCGAAGCTCTCAAAACAATTACGATAGAGAAGCTCCGCTGAGTGGAGAACGTAGGTGGACGAAGAGATCTCGATTGCGGGAATCGATGCCTGGGCGCCCACGGGACCGCGGCTGAAAAAACCGACCATCATGGTCTTGCCGTGCATAATCCCCTTCATATAGGTCTTGATATACTCGTGCGCCTCATCGCGGACCAAAGACTTGGCCAACGAGCTCATCTTCTCTTCGGGATTGATGATATAGTAGGTCTGATTCACCAAACGGGCCTGATCCTGGGGGAGATCGAAGTGAATGGTGTGCCCCTTTTTCGCTAGTTTCTCCTCTTCGCCCTTCTCCAGGGAGTAGTCGCGGATCCACTGAATGTCCTCGGCGCTCCCGGTATCGACGAAGATCCGATCGGGTTCGCACATCTGGATCGCATTGGCTACCTTTAACAGGGCCTCTTCGTTCTTAATCTTGTTCAGCTTGGCCTTCGAGTCGGCGTCAAGTTTCTCATCAAAGACTTTTCTAGCCTCGTCGATAGTGTTGACGTTGCCGACTGCTGAAAGGATGTCTACACCTTTCTTCAGTTCTAACATGATAAGCTCCTTCCGTTCTTTTTGGGGTTGAATAGGTGCCGGCGCCCCCGCACCGGCGGATTTTTGGTAAAATATCCCGCCCCGTATGATAGGTTGTTTCCCGCCTGCGGTCAAGTAAAGAAAAGTCCGATCAGGACCGCCGCTTATGGTGGTCCTTCAAGGATTTATGAATCTGCTTCCAGCGGTTCACCTCGGCCTGCATAGCCTGCTGATCGGTTCGGCGGTGGAGATAGGCGAGCTCCTTCTGCAATTCGAGGAAACTCTCATAGCGTTCAAGACTCAGTTCACCCGCCGAGACCGCGGCCTGTACGGCGCATCCCGGTTCGCCCTGATGGGAACAGTCCCGGAAGCGGCACTCCTCGGACAAGGCTTCTATCTCGCCGAAGGCACGACCCAAGGCCTCATCCCCCGCCCAGAGCTGCAGCTCCCGCAGGCCCGGGGTATCGATCAGGCAGCCGCCCGATTCCAACCGGACCAGATTCCGGGATGTCGAGGTATGCCGGCCGCGGCGGTCCTGTTCCCGTTGGGCACCGGTGGCCAAAAGGGTATTACCGGCCAGGGCGTTGATCAGGGAGGACTTCCCGACCCCCGAGGGGCCGATCAAAACTCCCGTCCGTCCCTGCCCGAGCTGCCCCTCGAGCTCGCCGATACCGTCGCCGGTTAGGGCGCTGGTCATCACTATCGGCACCCCGGGGGCGGCCTCCTCCGCTTCCACCAGGAAAGATGCGGGGTCGTCGCAGGCGTCGAGCTTGTTCAGCACCAGCACCGGTTCGGCCCCGCTCTCCCAGACCGCGGTCACGTAGCGTTCTATGCCCCGGGCGGTAAAGTTGCGTCCCCCGTCGAGACCGGCTACCACATAGACCAGATCCACGTTTGCCGCCAGGATCTGCCGTTCTGTACGGCGTCCGGCGCTGTTACGGCTGACCGAGGGTCCCCGCGGCAGCAGCATCTCGATGCGTCCCCCCGCGGGCGAGACGCCCACCCAGTCGCCGACCACCGGGAAGTCGTCCTTTTCGACGGCCCGGTGACGAAAGGCCCCGGAGACCTCACAGAGCTGCTCCCCCTGTTCGAGGATTACGCGATAGATATGGGTACCGTCTCCAATGACCCTGCCCAGCAGAAGCTCAGGGCAGAGCTCCTGCCGCAGAGATTCGACAGCCGCGGTTTTCCCGAAATCAATCAGGTTCATAGGGCTTCTCCGGTACAATGCAAAGCGGCGATACCCTCCATCAACGGCGCCGCCGGGAAGGGAAGCCCGGCGATCGGCTTGAGGGCCAACGCGAGTAAGGCCCCCTCGTTATCCTCGGCGCCGATGCGGTTCGGCCGCAGGAAGCCGCATTTCTCGCAGCGGTGGATCAGGGACCACTCGCCGTCGCCGGCGACCCAGATGCCGATCGGAACCATGCCGCCGCGGCAGGAGGAGCGTCGATCGCCGGTACGCATATCGACATGGCGACTCCACAGGCAATGGGGGCAATGATTTCTATGCCGGGTACCGATCGTCGCGGGTGGGACCGCCCGGCCGCAATTAATGCAGATGAATGACTCGTTCTGGGATACTATAGTTTTCTGTCTGGACATACTCGTTCCTGTACTAATCGTCTACTCAATAGATGCGAAGCCTCAACCCTCGCGGGAGGCGAGACACACTGATGTAACACGGGTATAGACGGGATGCTCCGGGTGTGGATATCCGTAGAACAGGATAGGCGGGCGGCTTGGAATATACTTTTCTAATAAAGTAAAGAGTTGCTATTGTCCAAGCGGCCTAGTGCCGGAGAAATCCCCGGTATAGAACACTCATCAACACTACCTCCTTGAATCCTTTAGTGGTCAACCTAAACAGTATCCCCCGGAAATCAGGCGTTGTCAATCCTCGAGCCAGATCCGGGCGGCAAAGGATTCGCTTCCGTCCTCGAAATAACCGCGAACAGTGGATGAACCGCTCCAATCGTGACGCAGGAGGCGAATGGAATCGTTAAACTCGGCCGCCCGCTGATAGCTGATGAGAAACTTGAACGATCGGGTGTTCAGAATCTCCTCCGGCGTGTAGCAATCGAGGAACCAGCGCACATAGCGGGTATTATTGACGTGATTGTTTTGATCCAGATCCGAATACCGGACGGTCACGTTGAGCTCGCTCTCCCGACCCTCGCCGTCCGCGGAGACCTTCGGCGCCGTACCGGCGATCACCTCCCCCAGCTCGTCGAAGGGGAAATCGGCAAAGACGGATTGGGGTCGCACCGGCCGCATGGTTGAGCTGTCCAACAGAAGCCACATACTGGTCGCCCGGGCATGGATCTGACCGTCAGAACCGATCAGCTGAAAATCCCGGTTCGCGAAGGGTCCCTGCGGCCGTTTCGGCCAGGTCTCTAAAAGAATCTCTTCCCGATGGCTAGGCAGGGAATCTATCTCCAACAGCAGACGGGAGAGAACCCAGAGACGGCCTTCCCGTTCGCAGTAGGTTTCACCGAAGCCGAGCCGCTCCGCATGCAACAGCGCCGCCTCTTGAAAGAGGGCGAAGAACGAGGGCAACGACAGCAAGCCCCGGGCGTCGGTTTCGCTGTAAATCACGGTATGGTTCATCCGATATCGATATTCACTTTTCATGGGCCCAATCCTACGTGTTGCACAGAATTATGACAAGCCGGCATTTACAGAAACGGATAAAGCGCAGAAAATAGTCGGGGAGGTACGCCATGTACGCAGTCGTTGAAGAACTCCTTCGAACAATCGGAGACCGGAGGCTGATCTATATTCAGAGCCATGATTTCCCCGATCACGACTCAATCGCCGCAGCCTATGGATTGGCCACCCTCTTGAAGCTGAAGGGGATCGAATCCAGGCTCCTCTATGAAGGAACCATACAGCGGGACTCCTTAATACAGCTGATCGAAGAGCTCGACATCCCGATCAGCCATAGCTCGGAGTACGATCTGGATGAAAGCGATGCCATCCTGATCGTCGACGGCTGCAAGGGCAACAAGAACGTTACCGATCTGATCGGCGACGAGATTGGAGTCATCGACCATCATAAGGTGCAGAGCCCCGAGAACGTCCCCTTCGTTGACATTCGCCCCGAATACGGCGCCTCTTCGACGATCATATACGAGTACTACCGGGAGATGGGCGTGGAAATCCCCGGAAGCGTCGCCACTGCGCTGATGGTCGGCATGCTGGTCGACACCGCCCAACTGACCCGGGGGGTCTGCGACGCCGATGTGGATGCCTACTCCCGGCTCTACCGGGTAAGCGACACCGGATTCGTAAACGCGCTGCTGCGCAACAACATCCAACAGAAGGATCTGAATTTCTATCGGGAGGCGCTGAACCGCATCAAGATCGAGCGGGGCATCGCCTACTGCTACTTTCCCGAAGGCTGCAAACAGAACCTATTAGGGATCATCGGCGATTTCTTTCTATCTCTCCGGGAGGTCGACTTCGTTTGTCTTGCCGCCAAGAACGGAAATAGGATAAACCTCTCCCTGCGCAGCGAGGACCGCCGCTGGAGCGCCGCCCAGGTGGTCAAGGAGCTCCTGGCGGGCATCGGCTTCGGCGGCGGCCATGCCGATATGGCCGGCGGTATCGTCCGCGATCCGGCGCAGTTCGACTCGAAATCGGTATTTCCCTTTCTGTTGGACAGGCTGCGCTAGGGCTGATCAGTTGGTGCGATCTGCAATGATTCAAGCGAGGTGTTGTACATCACCGCATACACATAATCATCCCGCGCCGCAACCGGACCAGCGTTAACAGGAGCCGTGTCATACTGTCCTTTTAATCGTGGCTCCGAGGGATCGCTGACGTCGATAATCAGTACACCTCCAACCCCATGTCCGACGAAGAGATAGTCTCCCGCAGATTCAACTCCATTTGCATATCCTATGGTATCGTATGAAGCGATGACCTCAGGAGACGACGGCGTCGAGACATCAATAATCTTCACCCCATCACTGTAATCTGCGATAAATACATAATCACCTGAAACAACAATATCCTTAGCCGTACCACCGGTATTGCAGATGCCGACCAACTCCGGGCTATCGGGATCTGCGACATCGAGTATTACTAGACCGGTTGTATTATCAGCCACATAGGCCATGGAATCCTGAACTACTACTTCGAGAGCCTTATCAGGGGTATCGTAGGTACTGCGCTCCACGGGTGAACTTGGCTCGCTTAGATCGTAGATGTGAAGACCAGCTGTTCCTTCACATATATATGCCAAATCCCCTATCAGATCCACTCCCTGGGAACCATAACTTCCGCCGATAAACCCAAGGGAGGAAGGCGCCGTCGGGTCGCTCACATCCAGAACCCTGGCCCCGGCATAATAGGCGGATTGAACGGCAAGCGTACCGGCCACCGCTATATCTAGGGTAACGCTACCTGGATTGTATCCCCCGCGATAGAGAATGTTTCCAGGATCTGATACATCCAGAACAATCAAACCAGCCGAACCTCCGGCCACGTACGCATTGCTGCCGTAGATCGTTACTGAACGAATATCTCCAAATGGATAGTCGTCATCCATGGTTGCATCGAGAAAGCGTTCCGTATGATTCAGCACTCGTATTCCACCCCAGCCGTCGGCGAGATAGGCAATATCGCCAATACACACTAGGTCCTGACACTGATTGCCCGGAGTATCGAAGGCTTCGACAACTTCTGCGTCTGCAATGGAAGAGATGTCGATGAGTTGGATTCCGGAAAAATAATCGGCCACAACCGCCGTGTCGTCTACTATCTCGACTGCTTCGGCATTCGCAGGCGTATCAACCGTTTTCTCAAGCGCGATTGAACTGGGATTGGAGACATCGTATATCCACAACCCCTGGTCCCGCGCTGCAACAAAAGCATGCGTGCCGGAGACGGCAATGCCCCGACTAGACACAGTTTGGTCCTGGTCGAGCGGAGTTAGGGTGGATGGGGCGCTAAAACTAAACGTGTCCAGCCCGCTCCCCGCCACGTAGACGGTCGAACCGACAACCTCCACTCCGTAGGCACCGGCCGATCTCTGCGCTGCAAGCGTCGGTGCATCTTTATTCGAAATATCGAGAACAACTAGGTAGCTCAGATCGGCAATAAATGCATAATTGCCTGAGACGACTACCTCCTGCGCATTCAAGGTATCGTAGCTTCCCCGCATCTGGGGGTTATTCTCGTCGCTGATATCCAGAATCTGAAGTCCGTACGACCCATTGGCGATGTAGGCATAATTCCCTTCCACAAAGACATCTTGAGCTTCCTCAATAGCTGTCTGACTGATAAGTACAGGAGCGGCGGGAGAAGAAGTGTCGAAGATGTAGAAATCATAGAGATCCGCCACATAGACCCGGTTTGTTACCGCATCGACTCCGCGGGCATAGTATGTATCCCCCTCGCCGACAATTTCATCGAACTTCATGGTCGATGTCCGACCCCACACCGATTCACTTAAAACGGTACTATGCTCAACAGGCTGTATCGCATAGTAGTAGTCCTGACCGGCGACAACATTCGTATCGGTATATGAGGTGTAGTCCAGCGCGCCGGTCAGATTGTAGAACCCGCTATCAGGAGCAGTATGCGACCGCCAAAGCTCGCACTCGATTCCGGCTGGAATAGCAGGCCATTGAACGTGGATCTCATCGTATAGTCCTTTCGAGACAGTAGGAGCGAGGGTATGAGACGAGAGGGGGACCGCTTTAACATAATCCGACCAGCTGTCCGGCAGGGGATCTGGGAGATTCGCCCGGAGTCGAAAGACATGCATATGGCCATTCAATAATCCTGTGATCACATCACCATAACTGACCCCTTCCATGGTATTACCGTTTGTACCTTCCCATCCATTTGGGTAGCTGTTATTGGTGGTATAATAGAGGGTATACGACTCTGCCAGAGGGATCGGGTCCCAATCAACTGTAACCCGGCTGCTGGATCCTGTAGCACTGAAAGAAGGAATATCGCTCGTCCCGGCGACAAGAACAAGCGATGATTCGGCGGTATTCCCATTCCAATCCATGGCGGTGATCCTGACTGTCAGATTTCCGGAGAGGGAAGCAGTTTCGAAGAGGCAATCAAAGTGTCCGTCTGTTCCGAGATTCACTGTCGGAGAGACGGACGTTGATAGTATTTCGCAGCTTACCGAGGTGACACTACCCCTGTTATCCCCCTGACTCTCGGCAGAATCCTCGACAGTTCCTTCGATATATACGACCTGGGAGTATGTACTGCCGTCCGCAGGAGACATAATTGAAATTGTCGGGGCTACTTCATCCGTGACATTGAGAATTGTGTCTACATCCAATGGATTTACACAGCTTGTGAGGACGATAAAGATCTGGAATACTGCAAATAGCGTCAGAACAGTGTTCGTTTTCATCTCACTCATCCTCCCCGATAAATAGAGGTGAATCCGATTTCTCGGATGCTCTGCCGATACCGGCCGATGCCGTTTCAAGGTATGCAAACCGTCCGCTCAATTCCGGGTCGATTGAGGAAGCTCGGGTAAAAAAGGTGCGCGATTCATCGAATTGCTCAAGCTTGTAATGGGCTCTGGAAATATTGATCAAAATCTTAGCTGCATTTCGTCCTTCCGTTCTTCCGGCCTCCCTTAAAATTGTATACGCCTCCTCAAATCCAGTTAATGCTTGTCGATAATCCTCTTCTAAGAAATTCAGGGTTGCGAGATTTACCATCGCGCTGATATATGCAGGATCTGTTTTCAATGCAGTCTGGAAAGCCCGTTCCGCCTCATTGAACAACTGATAGCGCGCACAGGCAATGCCGAGACGATTGTAATCCTCTTTAAGTCCGCTCTCCGCAGCTGCAATCCGCTGCTCCTCAACGGAGACCTTCCCGAGCCGGGCAAGTTCTCGATTGAAAGAGGCGACAACCCGTTCCATATTTCCGTACTGTAGGCCAAGATCGATCTCCCGTAGACCTATCGGCCTATAGACTGACTGTGCTTCCCGCGTGCGTACCAGCACACGAAGTTCGGGATTCTGTTTAAGACCTACCCATTCCTCGATTCCCTTTCTCCAGGCATCGTAAAAACCAGTCTCTCCAACCAAGGTTATCTCAACAGGGACCCAAACAGTATCGTCGATGCTCAAGGTCATCCCCCGGTCGGGATTGACCGCGGCATACTCCCTTACTCCGACACCGGTATTGAAAACAGCATATATGTGGCCCGGGACCAGAATATAGCCGGACTCTATACCGGCCGCTTCCAGTAAACTGCAATAGAGTACCGTCAGATCGTCACAATCCCCGGTTGCTCGCTTAAGCGTATCCCGAGGTAGACTAACTGAATCAATTATGGATACATCGTCCTGAGCCTTGGTAAAGGGCAGCTGAGGATCTGCCTGATAGAGACAGCCGATTTCTCCCAGGGCTTCATAGAGGCCGATGGCAGTCTGGAGCGGCTGGTTGACCGCGGGAATCGTACTCTCCTTGAATGCTTGTCGAACATAACTGGCATAGTTTCTCAGCGCGCTGTCGGCTGGAGTGATAAATGCGGCAACCTTGAAATCATCATCCCAGGTTGTAGCAGTCTTATCGTACAGATCGTAGGAGACCGGCTGCTTCTGCTCTACGTGAACCCCGCGGGACACATACTTTAACGTCAGCTCGCCAGAAAGCGGTGTAATCCCTTCCGTTTGGAATACTGACTGATTGAAGGCCGCCAGCACCGGAACCTCTCGGCGTTCGCCGGGATCAAGTACGGGAATTGTGGTACAGAGAGTCGGAGAATCCATGTAACCTGCTTGAAAGAATGAGATCTCTATATCATTGATTGCATGCTTTTCAGTATTGACCAGGTTGATGCTTGCCATAGGATTGCGGGAATAATAGCTCTGCATTGACGGGAATACCGGAGGAATCCGACTACCTTCCACCCTGAGGCTGCGTATAGCTGCAGCAGCCAGATCGGGATCCTGCCCAAATCTGAAATTAGCGCCGAAACCGATACCTAAAAGAAATCCGTCAAAATCTGATAATTCTCCAAGACTGTAGAGCCATCGTATATTGGGATGGATTTCTATCGACAAATTATAGGAAGGGACAAGAGAAATACGTGCCCCGGATGTTAAATGTATACTTTGGTGACCAACTGCTTCCCCATCCGGCGACAGGGAAGGGAACACAACCTGAGAAGCCCCCGCAGCGACTTCTGCACCGAATTCAAGATTGCGAGAGAACCGACGGCTGTAACCCAGGCCGAGGAGCCCATAAAAATGGGTGTGATCCCAACGTTCCGGTTCTGCAACATCCTGATTATCGTACTGCAATGCCCCTGCGGATACAAAGGGTTGTATTCTAGGATTATCCTCCAACGACATGCGGGCGGTACCGGAGATATCAAAAACCTTATATACACCTCCGATATCTCCAAGAGGAGAAAAACTCTGATATTCGGCTCCCACGGACAGCGGATATCGATAGCGCAGATCGAGGTCAACAGCTTCAGGACCAGAAGAAACCTGAGCACCCAATTCCGAAGAAGCTCCCACAAGAAAAAGAAGCAGACTGAGCCACACACTGCTTTTCCTCATACGGTCCTCCTCGATTAATGAATACCTCTAGTATATCACCAAATAGTAGAAGTAACGAAAAAAGCACTCTCCTGCTGCAACGCTTCTGCAACGCCGCTCCTCTAACATTGCCACATATTAAATGAGGAAGGAGAGAGCCATGCAAAAACGAACAGGGTTGATATTCGTGCTGATCCTCGCCGTTTCACTTACCTGGGCCGAGGGACAAAGCGAAATGACGGTGGTGAAAGAGTCAGCGGATGAGGATATCGCCGCCATCGGATCGTTATGGGAAGAGTACTGCTCTGCCCGGGAGGAGTGCGACGCCGCCGCACGGATGGCGCTGCATGATCCGGAGGCGATCAAGATGCCCCAGGAGAGCGATATGTTCCTGATGAGCACCAGGGCTGAAAAAATGCAGCAGAAATGGGAGAGCGCCGATGCCGTATCCACAACCAGCATGCACATTGAACCGCTGGAAACAGTTATTCTCGGCGACTACGCCTACTCTATGGGGGTGTATATGAAAACAGTCCAGCCCAATAACGGAGAACCCGCCAATAAGTTCAATGGGAAATTCCTGACGATACTCCGCAAGAACGAGCAGGGCGAGTGGGTGATTTTCCGGGACAGCTACAGCAGCTGCGGCGACCGGCCTTGCACGCCTACCAAATATGACCTATTCGTCCGCAGGAATTAGTAGAAAAAAACCGCCGAGCGTTCTGCCCGGCGGTGGTAATAATCGTATAAATCGGTGCAGCTATCAGCCGCCGATCATCCTGGGGATAACCCCCAATAGAACGCCCGCCGCAACGGCGGAGCCGATAACGCCGGCCACGTTGGGACCCATGGCGTGCATCAGGAGGAAGTTCTGAGGATTCTCCTCCTTGCCGACCTTGTTGGCCACCCGAGCGGCCATGGGAACAGCGGAGACGCCGGCTGCACCGATCAACGGGTTGATCGGTTTCTTGGTTATCAGATTCATCAGCTTGGCCAACAGGAGACCGGTAGACGTCCCAATCGCGAAGGCGACCAGCCCCAGAGCCAGGATACCGAGGGTATTCAGGTTCAGGAAGGACTCGGCCTGCATCTTGGAACCGACCGCGAGGCCCAGCATGATGGTGACGATGTTCATCATCGCATTCTGCATGGTGTCCGACAGGCGGGCGACAACGCCGCACTCCCGAGCCAGGTTACCGAACATCAACGCGCCGATCAGCGGAGTCGCCGACGGCAGCAACAATATACAGGTGACCAGAACCACCAGCGGGAAGATGATCTTCTCCAGCTTGGAAACGTGGCGCAGCTGCTCCATCTTGATCTGGCGCTCCTCCTTGCTAGTCAGAGCACGCATAATCGGCGGCTGGATAATCGGCACCAGCGCCATATAGGAGTAGGCCGCCACCGCTATGGCGCCCAACAACTCGGGTTTCAAACGGGAGGCGACGTAGATCGCCGTCGGGCCGTCCGCTCCGCCGATGATGCCGATCGCACCCGCGGCGGCGAGGTCGAAATCGATCCCCGGAACATACGCGCCCAGAAGCAGAGCTCCGATAACCGCTACGAAGATACCGAACTGCGCGGCGGCGCCGAGCAGGAAGGTCTTTGGATCCGCTAAGAGCGGCCCGAAGTCGGTCATCGCGCCGACGCCCATGAAGATCAAGAGCGGAAAGAGTCCCGAGGCGATACCGAAGTCATAGAACTGACCGACGAATCCGCCGAACTCCTGCACCATTACATGTCCGTCGGGCCCGACGACCGAGATCGTATGGGCGGCGATAGCCGCAAAGGGGATGTTGGAGAGAATCGCGCCGAAGCCGATCGGAACCAGAAGCAGAGGTTCGAAACCCTTGCTCACGGCCAGATAGAGCAGCACGAATCCGACTATAATCATGACCAGATTCTGCCAGCCCCCGGCTTGCAGAAAGCCGTAAAGGCCGGTGGTCATCCACAATTCATAAAATGCGCTTCCGAAATTCATACTCTACGGCTCCTTACTGGATCACTACCAGAGTATCGCCCGCGGCTACCTGATCTCCCTGTTTAACGGGAATGGAAGCGATGACGCCGGAGCTCGGCGAATGAATCTCGTTCTCCATCTTCATGGACTCCATGATCATGATCACTTCGCCCTCGGAGACGGAATCGCCCTCTTCTTTAATCAGCTTGAAGATCAAACCGGGCAGGGGTGCAGCGACCTTGGTGCCGTCGCCGCCGCCGGACGATGCGGAACCGCCCTCGTCGACGCCGGCTTTGACGTCGACGGTGTAGCTCTTACCGTTGACCACAGCCTTATCGCCCTCGAGTTTGACCTTGAAGGTCTTATCGCCCAGAGTGACGGTGTATCCGCCGGCCGCGGGAGCGCCGCCTTCTGCGGGCTTGCTCTTGTCGATCTTGCGTACACCGGTCTTGGCCTCGCCCTTCAGATAGGTGATGCCCTTCTCCTTACAGGTAGCGGCGATGAAGATGTTCTCGTCGCTATGTTCAAGGCCGGCCTCGTCGAGCAATTTCTTCGCGGGATCGATTCCCTTCTTGGCATCGGCGTCGTTGATCTCGAGAACCTTCTTCTCGGTCGGCTCGAGACCGAGCTGTTCGGCAGCGAGCTTGATGATTTCGGGATCCGCAGGAACAGGGGTCTTGCCGAAGTAACCGAGAACCATCTTGCCGTAGCCTTCGGCGACCTTCTTCCAGGGACCGATCATGGTATTGTTGAAGGCCTGCTGGAAGTAGAACTGGCTGACCGGAGTAACCGAGGTCGCGAATCCGCCGCGGCGCACGACCTCGCCCATATTGGCGGCGATTTCGGGATACTTCTCGACCATGTTGTTGTCCCGCAGCATCTGGGTGTTGGCGGTCAGGGCTCCGCCGGGCATGGGACTGAAGGGGATCAGCGGCTCGACGGCCTTGGCCTCGGGCGGAATAAAGTAGTCGGACATGCAATCCTTGAAGACCTGCTCGACCTCTTCGATCTTGTTTACATCGATGCCGAGGTCGAAGTCGGTTCCCCGCAGGGCGTGCCACATGGTGATTACGTCGACCTGACAGGTTCCGCCTGAACAGGGAGCCAGGGAGAGGTCGATCTGATCGGCGCCGCCCTCGAGGGCCGCCATGTTCTGGGCTACGCTGACGCCGGCGGTCTCGTGGGTATGGAAAACGATCCGCACATCGTCGCCGAGCATCTGCCGCGCCTGCTTGATGGTCTCGTGCACCTTGGACGGTACGGAGGTACCGGAAGCGTCCTTGAAGCAGACGGAATCGAAGGGGATCCCGGCATCGAGGATGTCTTTGAGGGACTGCATATAGAACTCGGGGGTGTGGGAACCCTCGCATCCGGGGGGCAGCTCCATCATGGTAACGCAGACTTCGTGCTTCAGACCGGCGTCGACGATACACTGACCGGAGTAGATCAGGTTGTTGACGTCGTTCAGAGCGTCGAAGTTCCGGATGGTGGTCATGCCGTGCTTCTTGAACATCTTCGCATGCAGGTCGATGATGTCGCTGGACTGGGAATCGAGACCTACCACGTTTACGCCCCTGGCCAGGGTCTGCAGGTTTGCATTGGGACCGGCCGCCTGACGGAAGGAATCCATCATGTCGAAGGCGTTCTCATTGCAATAAAAGAAGAGAGACTGGAAGCGGGCGCCGCCGCCGGCCTCAAAGTGGGTTATCCCAGCTTTAGCCGCAGCTTCGACGGCGGGGAGAAAATCCGGGGTAAATACACGGGCTCCGAAGGCGGATTGGAATCCGTCCCGGAAGGCAGTAACCATAAAATCTACGCGCTTTTTCATGCTTTCTTATTCCTTTCTTATGAAGTGTAAGCTTTTACTGCGGCGATGACCGCTGCTATCTCTGCATCCCTCGATCCGTTGCTCTCCTTTACTTCCTCGACTGGCTCGGGGAAATACCGGGTTACCACGGCCGAGAGAACGTTCATTAGGATGACCAGTAGTGTGAGAAATGCAAACACCACGGCCATTCCGACAACAGTTAAGACTAACCCTTGCGCTATCACGACGTGCTCCTATATTGAAATTGATTGAGGATCCAAAGCCCAAAAGATCCAACCGTTCAAAAATGATAATAAGTCTTCTGATGCCCTAATTTCAAGGGGCAGGGGAAGAGGCGCATTTACGCCGTAGATGAAACCCGGTTATACTCTTCAAGGTAACCCATACAATCTTATGGAGTAAGAGCATCGTGCATCTGCACCCGCGTCTATTGAGGCTGCTACTCGTCTGTGCGTTCGGATTCTCCGCGACACTTCTCTGTGCCTCCCCGGCCGCAGCCACCCGCGGCGTTCTCGATCTTCGTCGGCTGGATATAGACGAGACAGGTCCGATAGCGCTTCACGGCGAATGGCTTATTCGCTGGAACGAACTACTGCCGCCGGATGCTCCTCGGGAGGCCTATCACGATACCATACAGGTTCCTTCCGCCTGGTACTCCCTCGAGGACTCCCCCACTCCCGAGCGAGGTATTGGAAATGCGACCTATCGTCTTACTCTCCTGCTGCCCGACAAGCCCCACGCCTACGGGATCAGACTACGATCGATCGCTTCCGCCGCGCGTCTCTTCCTGAACGGCCGCGAACTCTATCGTGCAGGAGATCCCGACGCCGATCCGGAGCAGAATCGAGCCCGCTATAGGCCGGGAACCTGCTTTTTTACCGCCTCGGGACCGACGGAGCTCGTGATTCACGTAACGAACTACCTCGAACCCGGCGGCGGATTATGGACCCAGTACCAGTTCGGAACGCAAACCCAGGTGCGCAACCTCAGGGACGGCGGGATCTTCGTCGACGCCTTTATCATCGGGAGCATTCTGATGATCGGCTTCTACCATATCGGCTTTTTTCTCTTCCGGCGGAAGGAACGATCGGCCGTCTTCTTCGGGCTCTTCGCCCTCTGCATGGCCCTGCGGACATCGATGCTGCGGGAGCACCTCTTCTCCCAGCTCCTCGGACAGCTCCCCTTCCAATGGTACCTGAATATCAGCTTTACCTGGGCTTTTCTACTGCTGCCGCTTTTTTGCCTGTTCGTGAGAGAGCTCTTTCCCAGGCGCATCAAGCCCTGGATAACCCTGCTCGGAGTCGGGGCGGGTTTCATCTATCTCGGCGCGGAGTATCTGCTGCCCCAGCAGGTCTCCTATCGGATTCTTCCCGGATTCGAGATCATCGTCATGCTGATCCTGCTCTACTTCATCGTTACCGCCGCCCTGGCGGCCCGGGACAGGGTTCCGGGAGCCCGCTACTTTCTCTGGGGCTTTATCATCCTGAGCCTGACGGTCCTGAATGATTTCCTCTTGAGTAACTTCCTCTACTACTCTACCTACATAGCGCCCTTAGGGATGCTCGTCTTCCTCTTCCTGGAATCCCTGGTTCTCAATTACCGCTTCGCCCGGGCCTTCGATATCGCCGAAGAACTCGGCGACGAGCTCGAGCAGCGGGTCGAATCCCGTACCAAGGAGCTTCAGGAGGCGGTAATCCGGGCTGATTCGGCCAACCGCGCCAAATCGGAGTTTCTGCGCAACATAAGCCATGAACTCAGAACCCCGATCAACGGCATCCTCGGCTTCGCCGAACTGATCGAGGAACAGGCTTCCCGCGGGGTAATCGGCGATTTCGCCGGTAAGATAGGCCGGGAATCGGAGCAGCTCTTGGATCTGATCAATCAATTGCTGGATATCTCCCGCATCGAAGCGGATCGCTTCAATCTGGCCGCCCGCCGCTTCGACCTGCGGGCGCTGCTGGACGAGGTTCTGGAGAGCCTGCGGATTCAAGCCCTCGCCAAGGGGATCGAGATTCGAGGCGAGTGGGACGAGACGATTCCGGCCGACCTGATCGGCGACCCGCTGAGGCTGCGACAGATACTGATCAATATCGGCGGCAACGCAGTTAAATTTACCGCCTCGGGCTCGGTCGCTCTTGGGGCCCAGCTGCTTGAACAGAATCAGAAAGGAGTAGAGATCCGCTTCACCGTGGAGGATACGGGTCTCGGAATCCCGGAGGAGATTCAGGCTCAGCTCTTCGAACTCTTCGTTCAGGGAAGCGCGGGCACCGACCGTCCCCACAGCGGCACCGGCCTGGGAACGACGATCTCAAAACAACTGACCGAAATAATGGGCGGAAGCATCAGCTTCACCAGCCGACCGGGAGAGGGGACGACCTTCCTGATCGAAGTACCTTTTGGAACGGAGGACAACGAAAGGCGTCCGCAGCCGCAGAAGCCCGCCGGAACGAACGCTCCCCGGATTCGGCGGACCGGAACGGTGATGATCGTCGAGGATTACGCGGTCAACCGGGATATCATTCGCCACCACCTGGAGAGCATCGGTCTCAAAACTCTCTGCGCCGGCGACGGGCGCGCGGCGATTGAGCTCTACCAGGAGCAGGGCTGCGACGGAATCATCATGGATGTGCAGATGCCCGGAATGGACGGCTATGCGGCCACCCAGGCGCTGCGGGCGCTGCCCCACGGCGAAACGATCCCCATCATCGGCCTCACCGCCGCAGCGTATCCGGCCGACCTGCAGCGCTGTCTCGAGGTAGGAATGAACAGCGCCCTCACCAAACCGATTCGCAAGCGGAAGCTGATCCGGGAGGTAGAGGAGATGCTCGCCGCAGCACCTCCCGTCAGACTGCACCATTTCGCCCAGGAGTGGGGTGATCTCGCCGGCCAGGGAGCGGAGGTGCTGGATCAGTTTATCGCCGAATCCCGACGGGCCTTAGAACTGGCGACTGCGAGCAGGGATTGGGATGAACGGCACCGGCTGCTACACGCCCTCAAGGGGGGCGCCCTCAATGTAGCGGCCGGCTTCGTTGCCCTGGCGGCGGAGCTAGCGGAGAAGAGTGCGAAAGAGAGGAACGAAGAGAAGTTTCTCGCAGCATTGAGCCGCACCGGGAAGGAGCTGGAGCGGCTGGCCGAGTTTCATCAGCTCCAGCCGCAGGAACAGGGATAGAAAAAGCAAGGGCCGTCACCCAGGACGGCCCCTTAGAGATCAGTATTCGCCGGAATTATTATCCCGGTTGTCCCGAATAGCCTTCAGGGCCTTATCAAAGAGCCCGTCCAGCTGCGGCTTGAAGTAGTAGCCGATGGCTATACCTACCAGTAACCAGAAAATCATCTACTCATCCTCCTTTACAATCTCGATCTTGATCCCCTGCTGCGGTTCGGGTTCTTCCTTGGGAGGAATCGTGACCCGCAGAATGCCGTTCTTGAAGAGCGCCTGCACCGCCTCACGGTCGAACTTATCCGCCGGAGCGTAGTACTTCTGCTCCTCGATGCTCTTGAACTTGAGCCGCCGTTTGAGGTATTTCACCTCTTCGGCATTTTCCCGATCTTCGTCGACCTTGGCGTTCAAGACCATGTAGTCCCCCTTGAACTCCAGGAAGATATCCTTCTCGTCGAAGCCGGCCAGGGCGAATTCGAAGACCAGGCTCTTCTCCGAGGTCATAAAGACGTTTGCCGGGGGATAGCTGTACGCGGGATAATAGTCGACCTTCTCGTCCCAACCGTGGAATGGTTGTCCCTGCTGGGAGCGGAACCCCTCTTTGAAGGCGTCCCCGAAGTTCTGCGTGGCTTCGAACAGATCATCCATAATCTGTCCGAGATCGATAACAATCTTGTCTTTCATACTCCACCTCTCGTATTTGGAGTTGAATTTCCGCCCTTCTTACAATGGAAGCGGCGGTTGTTCTCCCGATGCGGAGAACAGGCCTGCAACGCACGACCGTATATATAATATAATGATTTTACTGCTCCTCGGTGTCACCAAAATTCGATTCCCGGGCCTTCACCCCCGCTTAATAGTGGTGTATGGTAGGATTCTGCCCTGCTTTATCAGCTATACCGGCAGAGAAAGGATCCAGTTTGTCTGTACGCATCTTCTGTATGGGAGAAATCGTCGGCAAGGCGGGCGTCTTCTGCGTGAAGAGTCTCCTGGCGGATTTCAAGACGGAAAAAAAGATCGACTTCGTGGTGGCCAACGGCGAAGGTACCACCGGCGGATTCGGCATCGGCAAGAACCACTCCATCTATCTCCATAAACTGGGAATAGACGTCATCACCGGCGGGGAGTGTATCTACTATAAACGGGATATGGTCTCTCACATCAAGAAGGCTCCCTATATCCTGCGCCCCGCCAACTACCCGCCGGGAAATCCCGGTCGAGGCTGGCGCATCTACCAGGCCGGGGAGTACAAAATCGGCGTTATATCCCTGTTGGGGCAATCCGGCTTCCGCCGGGTCCACCTGAGCAACCCCTTCAGCTTTCTGCCGACTATCGTCGAACGGATCAGGGAGGAGACGCCGATTATCCTGCTCGATTTCCATGCCGCCACCACGGCGGAGAAGTACACCATGTTCCACCATGCCGACGGCAAGGTCTCGGCCGTGGCCGGAACGCATCACAAAGCCCTGACCGCCGACGAAGCGATCCTGCCCAAGGGGACCGGTATGATCTGCGATACCGGCCGCACCGGTAGCGCCGATTCGGTGGGCGGACTCAACTCCAAGGTTGAGATCCGACAGTTCCTGACCCAGATTCCGGAGCGCTCCAGCGAGACCTGGGACGGAATCGAGATGCAGGGCGTAATATTCGAGATTTCAGACCAGGGAAAGACCATCGCCGTAGAGCGGGTCCGCGTTCCCTGCGAGGAGGTGCCCCTTGACGGAGCAAGCGGTAATTAAAGCTATCCACGACGACGTGGTGATATGCGGCTGTTCGACATCGGCCTGTAAATCATGCTCGGGCAACAGCTTCTGCAATATAAAAGAGCGGGAGATCGAGGCTCGGCTTCCGGGCGAGATCGAGGCGAGTATCGGCGATACGGTAGAGATTTTCCTGCCCCCGGGAAAGACGATTCTGGCGGGATTCATGGTGATGATCTTCCCCTTGCTCTTGTTCGGGTTGCTCTTCTTCCTGACCGGCAGTATCTGGCCCGCATCGGGCGAAGGCTTGAGGGTTCTGGGAGGCATCCTCGGATTAGCCGGCGGTTTCGCCTTGAGCTGGCTCTATTCGAAACTGACCAACGCGAAAAATCTGCCCCGGATAACCGGAATCGTCCGCCGGGCCTAAAGAGGCCCGCTAATCACCATACCCGGGATTACGCGCCAGCCGGCTGATGGTGTCGGCCATGTCGGTCAGTTTGACCACGTGGTCGATATAACCGTGGTCCGTGGCGACCTTGGGCATGCCGTAGACAATACAGGAATCGGCGTCCTGGGCCAGGGTTATCCCGCCGAGACGTTGAATATTTCCGATCTCCCGAGCCCCGTCCCTACCCATACCGGTCATAATCACCGCCGCAACCCGATTCCCATACTGGGCTGCCGCCGATCGAAAGAGTACATCCGCCGAAGGACGATGACCGTTGACGGGATCGGTCTCGCTCAGAAGGATCCGCCCCCCGGAACCGCGCTTCTCCACCTCGATATGCTTGTTCCCCGGGCAGATCAATACCCGGCCGGGCTTCAGCACATCCCCCTCCTCGGCCTCTTTGACCTCCAGAGCGGAGATTCTGTCCAGGCTGCGGGCGAACTCCTGGGTGAATCCGGCCGGCATATGCTGAACCACCACTACCGGTACCGGTAGATTCTTCTCCATCCCGGCGAAAACCTTGCGCAGCGCATTCGGCCCACCGGTGGAGATGCCGATCACCACCAGGTCGATCCCGGAGGGAAGCTTTCGCTCGCTACGCGCCCTCGGCTGGGGGAAATCGCTAATGCGCTCATCCCGTCTGGGGGGGCGGTGCTCAACTCGCGGGGGAGGGGCTTCAACCCGTTGGGCCGGCGTCGGAAAGAGGGGTTCGTTTCCCGACTGGTGCCGGTACTGACCGCCGTAGGCTTTCACCGTCTCGACGATCTGGGCGCCGATAACATGGATATCCTCGGATATGGAGCCCGAAGGCTTCATGATGAAATCGGAGGCCCCCAGATTCAGGGCCTCCATGGTCACCTTCGCGCCTCGGCGGGCCAGGGAGGAGAGGATCACCACCGGTACCTTGATGCCCTGCTTGCGCCGTTCCCTCAAGAATTCGATGCCGTTCATTTCGGGCATCTCGATATCCAAGAGGATTAGATCCGGTTTCAGGTGGGGAATCTTCTGGAGGGCGAACTTCCCGTTCATCGCCTTCCCGACCACCGCCAGGCCCTCGGCCCCATCGATGATACGGGAGATCAGGTTGCGCATCAGCGCTGAATCGTCGCAGACGAGCACGCCCAACGGCAGTCGATCGCCCATTTATACCCTCCCCTGGGATGAGAACTTGCGGTAGATGCAGGCCCAATCGGTCTTGAGAAACTCGAAGCTGGTCTTCATGCCGAAGAGTGATTCCGAGTGGCCGATGAAGAGATAGCTGTGATCGTTCATAGCTTGCCAGAACTTCTGAATCACCGCCTCCTGGGCTACCTCGTCGAAGTAGATAATCACGTTGCGGCAAAAAACGATATCCAATCCCCGCAACCCGGAGTCGAATTTGAGGTTGTGATAATCGAATTTGATCAACTCCTTGATCTCGTCGATCACCTTATAGCCCTCGTCCTGGGGCTTGTAGTACTTCTTGAGGTACTTCTCGGGCACCCCGTTCATGCGCGCCTCGGGGTAGTAGCCCTCCTTGGCGGTCATCAAGGATTTGAGACTCAGATCCGAGGCGGTTATCTCTATCTTAAAATTGGCCGGCAGCAGCTCCTTGCAGACCATGGCGATCGAGTAGGGTTCCTCGCCGGTAGAGCAGCCGGCGCTCCAGATGCGGACCGCGGTATCCCGATTCGCCTGTTTCGTCCTGATCAGATCCGGGATTACATGGTATTCGAGGGTCTGGAAATGGGCGGTATTGCGAAAGAACCGGGTCAGATTGGTCGTAACCGAGTCGAGCAGGATCTTCATCTCCCCCTCGTTGCCTCTGATCCGCTTCAGATAGAGCGCCGGCGTCTCGGTCTTGGTCTTCCGCAGCCGCTCCTTGAGCCTGCTCTCCAGAATCGAACGGTTGGAAGCTGAGAAGTGGATGCCGCTCTCATTGTAGATCAGATCCCGATACTGGTCGAACTCCTGATCGCTTAAAAAGGTTGTCGTCATATTATTCCAATTCAAGTGTATGGACTCCCCGATGGGGTGTCAACTTCGCGCAGGAAAAAAGCGGAAAAAGGAGCAGAAGGTGCTATACTCCCTAGGTAGTATGAACAAAGCCTATGCCCAAGCTATGATCCACGGAATCGCCATCGATCAGGAGTCCCAGCTGCCGATTGTGCTGCTGGAAACCGCTCACCCCAAGGGGATCCTCCCGGTTCCCGTCGGCCCCTCGGAAGCGAGCGCTATCATCGTCGAGATCGAAGGGGTACATCCCCCGCGCCCGCTGACCCACGACCTGATCTCCGAGCTTTTCCATCGTCATCAGCTGGTGCTGATTCGCTGCGAGATCTGCCAGAAGGTGGATGAGCTTTACACCGCCCGGATCTACTATCGCCGCGGGCTGAGACGCTACAGCATGGAGGTCCGCCCCAGCGATGCGATCGCCCTCTGCTTGCGCATGAGCGCACCGATTATGGTCAATCCGGAGCTCTTAACCCGGGGAGATACCTCGCTGGAACTCTTCCGCTATCTTCACGGGGACGACATCCTGCTTCTCGAGCCGGAGGATTACCGGGACCACGCCGTATAGGCCGCTCATTTCCCGACTTAACTTGACCCGGAGCCCCCGATTCCGGGATAATCAATCCACATGAAGAAATACATATTCGTCACCGGCGGAGTCTGCTCCAGCCTCGGTAAAGGTATAGCCGCATCCTCTCTGGGAAGTCTCCTGGAGTGTCGAGGCTTGAGCGTTCGGATGATCAAGATAGATCCCTACATCAATGTCGACGCGGGGACGATGAGTCCCTATCAGCACGGCGAGGTCTACGTCACCGACGACGGGGCCGAGACCGACCTCGACCTAGGCAATTACGCCCGTTTCACCAACTCACCCTTGAGTCAAGCCAACTCGATTACCACCGGCCAGGTCTATCAGTCGGTAATCACCAAGGAGCGGGAGGGACGCTACCTGGGCCGGACGGTACAGGTCATCCCCCACATCACCGACGAGATCAAACAGCGGATCTTCCGGATCGGCGAAGCCCAGGAAGCGGACATTACCCTGATCGAGGTGGGCGGTACAGTGGGCGATATCGAGAGCATACCCTTCCTGGAGGCGGCGCGGCAGTTTAGCCACGACGTGGGCAAGGGGAACGTGATCTTCATCCACCTGACCCTGGTTCCCGAGGTTACCGGGGGCGAGATGAAGACCAAACCGACCCAGCACTCGGTCAAGCAGCTCCTCGAGATCGGCATCGTGCCGGACATCCTCCTCTGTCGTTCAGGCCAACCCCTGGAGGAGAGCATGCGCTCCAAGATCGCCCTCTTCACCAATGTGGACGACGAGGCGGTTATCTCCGCCCACGACGCCGCCTCGACTATCTACGAGATCCCCCTGGCCTACCATGCGGAGGGGCTGGACGATATCGCGGTGGCGAAGCTGGGAATAGAGACCGAGCCCATCGATCTTGCCGCCTGGGAACGGGTGGTCTCCACCATCAAAGAGGCGGAGAATACGGTGCGCATCGCCCTGGTCGGGAAGTATATCGACCTCCACGACACCTATAAATCGGTCCACGAGGCCCTCTACCACGGGGGTATCGCCAATAACGTCAAGGTGGAGATCATCAAGATCGACGCCGAGGAGCTCGAGAAGAAGGAGAATCCGGCCGAGCTGCTGCAGGATATTCACGGCCTCCTGATTCCCGGCGGCTTCGGTCAGCGCGGCATCAACGGGATGGTCAAGGCAGCCCAGTACGCCCGTAAAAACGCCATCCCCTGCTTCGGCATCTGTCTCGGCCTGCAGGTGATGGTCATCGAGTACTCCCGGAACGTACTGGAGATCGAGGACGCCGACTCTTCGGAGTTTTCGCCGGACGGGAAGAACTCGGTAGTCAGCCTCTTAGAGGAGCAGGTGGACGTTACCCATTACGGGGGCACCATGCGCCTGGGCCGCAGCGAAACCCTCCTGCGCAGCGGTACCCTGATCCGGGATATCTACGGAGCCGAAACCGTTTTCGAACGCCACCGCCACCGTTACGAGGTATCCAACCGCTATCGGACCAAGCTGGAGGACCGGGGATTGATAATCTGCGGGGTAACCCCGGACAATGCGCTGGTGGAGTCGATCCAATGGCCCGATCACCCCTGGGGAATCGGCGTTCAGTTCCACCCTGAATTCAAATCCAAGCCCACCGAGGCGCATCCCCTCTTCACGAGCTTTATCGCCGCCAGCGACGAGGTCCGGGGCGGGAAGTGAAATTTCTGCTGCCGGCCCTGTTGCTGCTGAGCCTCGCCTCGGGATGCAGTCTGGAGTACCAGGAGATGGCTGAGACCCTGGGCGAGGAGACCCCGGAGCTGCGCATGGAGTCGGTGAGCGTAGTCAGCGTGGAAGAGGACCGGGAACGCTTTAGAATCGACGCCGACGTCCTGGCCGAGTTCAGCGCCGACTACCGCCGGGAGATCAGCGGCGCCCGCTTTGCAGAGTACGCCGAAGACGGCACGGTCAGCGCCGAAGGCGAAGCCGACCGGATCAGCTTCGATACTCGCACCGACGACGCGGTCCTGGAGGGATCCATCCGCTTCCGCTCCGTGAGCGACAAAACGACCGTCGAGGCCGATTTCCTGGAATGGGTCGACAGTCAACGCCGCCTGCGAGGCAGCCCCACAGGCGAGGTGGCGCTCCTTAGGGAAGACGGCACCCGTATCCGCGGCGCCGGTTTCGAAGCCGACTTCCCCACCCGCACCTTCAGCTTCTCCGCCGGCGTCTCCGGGGTCTATATCATCGGAACGGAGTAGCGATATGCTGAAATTGAGCCGCCTTCTGCTCCTCCTCATCCCGGCCTTGATTCTGATGCCTCCGGCAGGCGGCCTCCTGCAGGCCGATGAATCGATCTCCTTCTCCGCCGACCGCACCACCGCCCGCTTCGCCGCCGATCAGGAGCGAACCGAATTGATCGGGAACGCCCTGGTCGAAACCGAGGATCTCAGGATCAGCGCCGACCGCATCGAGCTCTACGGTCCCGATTTCCGCTATCTGCGCTGCGAGGGCGATGTGGAACTGATCAATTTAGAAGAGGGCTTTCTACTCCGCTCGGCGGACCTCTTCGTCGATCGGGAACGGGAGCTCTCCCGTATAGAGAGCTACGCCGAAATGGAGGACGGGGAAAACGGCCTCCTGATCCGGGGCGGCTTCTTCGAGGACCAGGGGGGCGACGAGGCGGTAACGATGATACAGATGGGCGTACGCATCATGAAGATCTCCGAGGACGAGGTGATGATCTGCCGCTCCGAGTTCGCCCGCTACTTTCGAGACCAGAAGCTCTTGGAGCTCTCGGGACTGCCGAGGGTCGACTGGAAGGGGGATGTCTACCGGGCCGCTCGCATCCTGGTCGACATCGAGACCGACGAGATCCGCCTCGAAGGAGAGGTGAGCGGTACGGTCGAGACCGAGGCCGAGGAGAACGGGGAGGAGACGGAGTGAGTACCCTCAGCGTCGAAGGTCTGCAAAAACGTTTCGGCAAGAAAGTCGCCGTTCGGGACGTAAGCTTCTCCATGCAGAGGGGCGAGGTGGTCGGCCTCCTGGGACCCAACGGCGCGGGCAAGACCACCGTATTCTATATGATCGTCGGCTTCATCAAGGCCGGCGGCGGAACGATCCGCCTCGATCAGGACGAGATTACCCACCTGCCCATGTTCCGCCGGGCCAGGATGGGAATCTCCTACCTGCCCCAGGAGGCGTCGGTTTTTCGCAAATTGACGGTGGAGAATAATATCAGGGCCATTCTCGAGACCCGGCGGGACCTGAACGCCGCCCAGCAGGCCGAACGGCTGGAAGCCCTGATCGAGGAGCTCGGCATCTCCCACGTCCGCAAACAGACGGCCTACACCCTCTCCGGAGGCGAGCGACGCCGGACCGAGATCGCCCGCTCCCTGGCCGCGGAACCGCGTTTTCTGCTCCTGGACGAGCCCTTTGCGGGGATCGACCCTATCGCCGTGCATGAGATCAAACGCATCGTTACCGCCCTGGCCGCCCAGGGAATCGGAATTCTCATTACCGACCACAATGTGCGGGATACCTTGGAGATTACCGACCGCTCATATATCATCAACGTGGGCGAGATACTGGTCAGCGGGACCAAAGACGAACTCCTGGAGAGCGAGATCGCCCGGGAGATCTACTTGGGGACCGAGTTCAGGATGTAGTCCCCGTAAACACCATTTGACAAAGCGCGAAAGCGGCCCTAGAATTCAGAATGCAACCCAACGAGGAGATTCGGTGCAATACCAGAAGCCGGTTTTAGTCCAGCAGCAGAAACTCAAGATGAGTCCTCAGCTCTACCAGTCGATCCAGATGATGGCTCTGCCGATCCAGGATCTGCGCCAGAAGATCCGGGAAGAGCTGGAACAGAATCCGGCCCTGGAGATCGTCTCCGAGAAGCAGGCCCTCTCGATCGAGGAGAATAAGGGGAGCGGCGAGGATTACGACGCCTTCGAGAACTCCTCGGATCCCGGCTACAGCAGTTCGAGCTACGACAGCGAGGCGAGCGAGAGGAAGCAGAAATTTCTCGAGGGAGCCCTCTCCCGGAGCGAATCCCTCCATGATCATCTCCTCTGGCAGTGGCGTCTCCAGCCGGTGGACGAAGAACTCTTCGAGTTGGGAGAGATCCTGATTCAGAACCTGGATCATAACGGCTTCCATATGGAGAGTCCCGAAGGCTTCCTCAAAGGGAGGCAACTCGAACGTTTCCAAGAGGCGGCGGCGCTGATCCAGCGCCTCGAACCGGCCGGAACCTGCGTGGCCGACTACAAAGAGAGCCTGATCGTCCAGGCCCGGCTTACCCCGGCGGCGCCGGACAAGGTAGAGGAGGTAATCCGTCATTACCTGGAACTCCTCGAGAAGGGCCGCTATCCGGAGATCGCCCGCAAACTGAAGATCGATCTGGAGGATGTGGACGAGATTCTGGAGTTCGTTAAAACCCTGAATCCCTTTCCCGGCCGACTCTACTCTTCCGACGAATCCCGCTACGTGATACCCGATGTTATGGTGGTACTCGTGGATGGGGAGTATCAGCCCCTGCTGAACGACGAAGAGGTGCCTGTCCTCGGGGTCAACGAGTTCTATACCCAGCTCTTGCGGGAGAACAACGTCCGGGATCAACGGGATCTGCGCCATTTCGTCAAGGATCACGTCAAGGACGCCCAGTGGTTTATCCGCTCGATCCAGCAGCGGAATCAGACATTGCTGCGGATATCCCGGGCGGTGGTCGAATTCCAGCGCGATTTTTTCCGCCGGGGACCGAAGTATCTGAAGCCTCTGACCCTCAAGGATATCGCCCAGGCGGTGGAAGTCCACGAAACCACGGTTTCCCGGATCGCAAATTCTAAGTATATTCAAACCGAATGGGGTATATTCGAACTTAAATATTTCTTTACCAATTCAATTTCCGGCGCCGGTTCGACGGGGTCGCAATTTTCAAAAGAGGGGGTAAAACATCGAATAAAGGAGATCATCGACGAACAGGGAGGCGGAAAGCGGCTCTCTGATCAGAAGATCGCCGATATCCTCGCCGAGCGGGGAATCAAGATCGCCAGGAGGACGGTGGCCAAGTACCGTAAGGAGTTGGACATCCTCTCCTCCTACGATCGATAAACAACCTTTTAGGGGGATTTCATGCACTTTGAACTCAAAGGCGTCCACTACCATGTAAGCGACAACACCACCGATTACATCGAAAAGAAGATGCTCCGCCTGGAGTCGGTGAAGGACAAGATGGAGACCCTCCATCTGACCATTACCAAGGAGAAGAACCAGTTCAAAGTTGAGGCCAATTTCCACATGCATTGGGGAGCTCCCTCGCACATCCGGGTCGAAAATCATGAGCTATGGCCGGCCATCGACCTCTTGTTCGATAAACTGATCGTTAAAGTGAAAAAAGAAAAGGAGAAAATCATCGAGCACCATTAGGCGCACGATATAAGCATACCTCCGATGGATACTTTTACCGTACTGGATCTGCTTGATCTGGAAATGAAGGAACAGAACGATCTCAATCTCGTCTGCATCGGCGGACGGCCCGGGCTTGAGCGACGCATCAACGTCGCCGATATCAACCGGCCCGGGCTGGCATTGAGCGGCTTCTACGATAACTTCGTCGGCGAGCGGGTTCAACTCTTCGGGCGCGGAGAGTATGCATATCTCAAGAAGCTGGAAAAGGAGGGGAATTACGATACCATCGCGGAGATGTTCACCTACGACATTCCCTGTTGTATCTTTTCCCACTCCCTCCGGCCCAACGATGAGTTTATCCGGCTGGCGGAAGAGGCGGGCTGTCCGCTTCTGCAGACGGATTTACACACCTCGGAGTTCTCCACCCGCCTGATCAGGGCCTTGGGGAACATCTTCGCCCCGAAAAAGATCATCCACGGGGTCCTGGTGGAGGTCTTCGGCATCGGGGTACTGCTGACCGGAGATTCAGGCGTAGGGAAGAGCGAAACGGCCCTGGAGCTGATCGAGCGGGGACACCGGCTGATCACCGACGATTCGGTGGAATTGAAATGCGTCTCGGGAAATATTATCATCGGCTCGTCGGCTAATACGGTCGCCGGACACCACATGGAGATCCGCGGGCTGGGGATCATCAATATCTCCCATCTCTTCGGGGTCGGTGCGATCCGCGATCAGAAGCAGGTGCAGCTGATCATCGACCTGGAGGAGTGGGACTCCGCCAAGGTCTACGACCGGCTGGGAACCGGCGACAATACCACCGAGTATCTGGGGGTGAAGATCCCGACGGTCACCGTACCGGTCAAACCGGGCCGGAACATTCCGATCATCATCGAGACCGCGGCCATGAATGAACGACTCAAAAAAATGGGTTACTTTTCAGCCCGAGAGTTTAACCAGAATATTCTTAAATGGCTCGAGAGCGAGAATGCCCGGGCCGTCTATTTTCAGAAAAAAGATATCTTTTAGGTAGTGTAGATGGTATCCAAAGAGGTAGTAATCAAGAACCGCGCCGGGATACACGCCCGTCCGGCGGCGATGATCGTACAGACGGCGAATGAATTCGACTCACAGATCTTTCTGGAGAAGGATAACAACCGAATCAACAGCAAGTCGATTATGGGCATTATTACATTGGGAGCCTCCTACAACAGCAAGCTCCTGGTGGTGGCCGAGGGGGATGACGAGGCGGAAGCCGTAGACGCGATAGCGCGGCTCTTCGAAAACCGATTTGAAGAAGAGTAGGCCCCTGCTAATCGTCGGCGCCGCCCTGCTCAGCGCGGGTCTCTGGGGCGAATCCCTCAGTCTGCAAAGCTTTGAAAGCTCCGACGGCGGCGCCGTTATAGCCTGCCGCTTCGATTTTATCGACCAGGAGGAGTTGCTGACCGCCCTCGACGAGGGCGAGACCGTGCACCTGATTCTTTCGGTTCGTTCCGCCTCGCCCCGACGCTACAGCCTCGACAGCGATGCCGAGCGGCGGCGAATCAACCGCAGCGCACGCTGGGACGGGATCGAACAGCTCTACATTATCCGCAATCAAGAATCCAAGGCCTACTATCTCCATAAGGATGCCTTCCTCTCCGCATTTCTGGATTTTCGAATCCCCGAACCCGACGACAACTCGGAGGAGCGCTACTTTCGCGGGGAGGTGCGCTGGAGCGAGCTTCATCCGCCGATGAATATTCTCTCCCCCTTCCTGGGCGATCTCTATCAGCGAACAGCCTGGATCCGCTTTGCCTCGGCAGAGGAGAGGGGCGAGAATGAGTAGCGGATCGAAGCGGGAGGCGCAACCGGCCGGAACGGTTACCACCCTGGTAGCCTTTACCTTGCTCTATGCGCTGTTGATCGTGCTGATTCTCTTCTTCGCCCGGCAGATCCTGTTGGACATCTCCGCCGGCGAACCCTTGGGGAATATCGTGATCATCCCCTTCGGGATCGTTCTGCCCGCCTTCCTGATCGGTTCCATCGCCGTGCAACTCCTGCGGCTGATTCAGGACCGCCGGGCCAACCGCCCCGGAGCCCGTTTCAAGATCAAGCTGATTCTCTTCTTCGCCTTTATCAGTCTCCTCTCCTCCCTGCCCCAGGCGGTCTTGTCGATCTCATTCATCGACACGGCGGTCAACTCCTGGTTCTCCTCGGAGGTCCGGGAGGCCCTGGACGGCGGCGTCGAGATCGCCCTGGCCTACAACTCCGGCCGGGTCGACAACCTGCTGAACCTGTCCGAGAGCAGCCTCCTGGTGGAGCTGGTCCGGGAAGAGGATCCCCGCCGGCTCTGGAGCACGATCCGGGAGGCCAACAGCGCCGTGGCGGCGATTCAGCTCTTCGACGCGGAGGACCAACAGCTCTCCTTCTTCGGCGATCCCCTGCTGCAGCTCGCCGCTCCTCCGGTGACGATTGCCGAGAACGGGATCGTGCCCAAAAACTTCCTGGGGGATGTCACCGTTCAGCGGGTGATCAAGGAGATCCGGCTCGAGAACGACCAAACGGTGCAGCTGGTCCTGAGCAGCCGTTTCCCCGACCGCTTCGGCACCCATGCGGAAAACCTGACCAAGAGCCGGCAGACCTTTCGGCAGATCGAGGAGTACCGCACCCTCTTCCGGCTGGTGCTGATCCTCTTCTACAGCTTCTTCTCGGTACCGGTGCTGCTCCTCTCGATTCTGGTCAGTTTCCTGCTTTCGGGGGAACTGATCCGGCCCATCGTCGCCCTGGAGGAGGCGACCCGTCGCGCGATGGAGGGGGATTTCGCCTACCGTATCCTGGGGCGCAGCGGCGACGAGCTCTCCATCCTGGTGGCCTCCTTTAACCGCATGATGTCCGAGCTGGAGAACAGCCGACGCACCACCCTGCAGACCGAGAAGGTAACCGCCTGGCAGGAGATCGCCCAGCGCCTGGCCCATGAGATCAGAAATCCATTGACCCCGATCAAACTCTCCGCCCAACGCATCCTGCGCCGTTATGAACGAAGTCCCGAGGAGATCGGCGAGGTGCTCGAACCGGCGGTCACCTCGATCGTGCGGGAGGTGGAGAATCTCGACCTGCTGCTCCAGGAGTTCCGGGATTTCGCCCGGCTACCGAGTCCGATGCTGCGGCCCCATAAGCTGCGGGCCCTTATGTCGGAGATTATCGCCAACTACGTGGCCGGGTATCCGGAGATTGAGTTCGACCTCTCCCAGGTGGATCCTGAAATCGAGCTACCCCTGGACCGGGACCAGATGAGCCGGGTCTTCACCAACCTCTTCAAGAATGCCGTAGAGGCGATGGATGGGCGCGGCAAGGTCGTGGTACGTACCGACCTTGTCCGAAAGGGGAATACCGGCTATTGTAGAATTCAGGTGGAGGATTCCGGCGGCGGTATCGACGAGTCCGCCCAGGGAGAGGTTTTCAATCCCTATTTCACCACCAAGACCCACGGCACCGGACTGGGACTGCCTATCGTCGAGCGAATCATCTTCGACCATCACGGCAAGATATGGTTCGAATCGGAGCCCGGCCTGGGGACCACCTTTTTCATCGACCTGCCCATGGAGCGCTGAATGAGCCTTATCCTGATCATCGACGACGAACCCGGTATCCGCAGCGTCCTCAACGACATCCTCAGCGACGAGGGCTATCAGGTTATCCAGGCCGAGGACGGCATCGAGGGACTGGCGCTCTTGAAAGAGCATCCTGTGGATCTGGTCTTCCTGGATGTATGGCTTCCCAACATGGGCGGCATCGACGTCTTGAAGGAGATCCGTAAAGAGCACCCCGGACTGGAAACCATCGTCATCAGCGGCCATGCCAACATAGACATGGCGGTCAAGGCGGTTAAACTGGGGGCCTTCGATTTTATGGAGAAACCCCTCTCCCTCGAAAGGGTTCTTACCCTCTGCCGCAACGCCCTCAGCATTGAGGAGCTGCGGAAGGAGAACCAGACCCTCAAGAAATCCCTCTTCATAGAAGACGAGATGATTGGCGAAAGTCCGGCCATGCGCGAGGTGAAGGAGCGGATCCGCCAGAGCGCCTCCAGCGACGCCAAGGTCCTGATTTTGGGGGAGAACGGTACCGGCAAGGAGCTGGTAGCCCGGGAGATCCACCGCATGAGCGAGCGCCGGAACGCCCCTTTCGTAGAGATCAACTGCGCCGCCATCCCCGACACCCTGATCGAGAGTGAGCTCTTCGGTCACGAGAAGGGGGCCTTCACCAGCGCCGTATCCCGCCGACGGGGAAAATTCGAGGCGGCCGACGGAGGAACCCTCTTCCTAGACGAGATCGCCGACATGTCACTCAACGCCCAGGCCAAGGTTCTCAGGGTAATCCAGGAGCAGGTATTCGAGCGAGTCGGCGGCGAGAGCCCGATCTCGGTGGATGTCCGCCTCTTGGCCGCTACCAATAAGGATATCAAGCAGGAGGTCAAAGCCGGCCGTTTTCGGGAGGATCTCTTCTTTCGTCTAAACGTCGTTCCTATCCAGGTACCGCCTCTCAGGGAGCGGATCGAGGACCTCCCCCGGCTGATCGACTACTTCCTGCAGAAATTCGCTCCCCAGAACCGCCGGGAGAGCATCCCGGCCTTCTCCGGCGAGGCAATGGAGCTCCTTCAGGGAAATAGCTGGCCCGGCAACATAAGAGAATTGAAAAATTTCATTGAACGGATTACAATAATGAGCGACGAGGAGAGCATTTCCGCCGAGACTGCGTTATACTATTTAGGAGACAAAACGGAAACGCCGGCTCGAACCGACCTTCATGACTATCTTGGACTGCGCCTGAACGATGCGAAGGAGCTCTTTGAGAAGCGCTTTCTGACCAGTAAGCTGCAGGAGTGCGGGTACAACATCTCACAAACCGCAACGACTCTTGGAATCTACCCCAGCAACCTGCACAGCAAGATTAAGAAATTCGGGATTGAGATAAAGAAATGAAGAAACTGACGGATCGCCAGAACGAAGTCCTCTCATTCATTCGCAATTACCTGGGGGAACACCGCTATCCACCCACCATGCGGGAGATCGCCGCCAACTTCTCTATCTCCGTCAAAGGCGCCTACGACCACGTCAAAGCCCTGGAGAAGAAGGGGTTCATCCGCCTCGGTTCGAGTAAGAGCCGCGCCCTGGAACTGATCGGCGAAGAGGACAGCCAGGAAGAGGTGCTGGAGATCCCGATATTAGGCAACGTGGCCGCAGGAATTCCGCTCTTTGCGGAGGAGAATCTGGAAGGCAACGTCAAGATTCCCGCCTCCCAGCTGAAGCGGGGAGAACACTTCGCGCTGCAGGTCAAGGGAGACAGTATGCAGGACGCGGGGATCCTCGACGGGGATACGGCCGTATTCTTGAAGACCGAGGCCGCCGCCAACGGGGATATCATCGTGGCCCGCATCAACGACGAAGCGGTTACCCTGAAGCGCTTCTACCGCGAGTCGAACCGGGTCAAACTCAAGGCTGAAAATCCGGTCTACCCGCCGATCTACACCCAGAACATCCGCATCCTCGGCAAGCTCCAGTATCTACTGAGAAACTATGAATAGATCCACATTCCTGCTTCTCGGCCCCGAAGGGGGCGAAAAAGAGCGTTTCATCGCCGGCCTGCGTGCGTCCCTGGAGAAGAGCGCCGGGGGAGAACTGGAAACCTCCAGCTACTACCCCTACGATACCTCCATGGCGGACATCGTCTCGGCCATGCGCAACGGCTCCCTCTTCTCCTCGGATAAGCTGGTAAAAATCAGCAATATCGAGGACCTGAAGAAGGAGGGGCTCGACGCACTGATCGACTACGTCAAGGCTCCCGCTTCGGGGGTTACCCTGCTGCTGCTCAGCGACCAGGTACAGGTCAATGAGCGCCTAAAGAAGGCGGTGGGCAAGGAGGGAACCAAGATCTTCTGGGAACTCTTCGAGAACCAGAAGCAGCGCTGGATCGCCTCCTTCTTCCGGGACCGGAACATTACCATAGACGACGAGGCCGCGGAACTCCTTCTCGACCTGGTGGATAACAATACCATCGATCTGCGGGGCGCCTGCGAACGGCTGGTTCTCTTTTACGGCGAGGGCAGCCGTCTCAGTGCCGAGGATGTGGAGAATCAGATTTACCACAGCAAGGAAGAGAACGTCTTCAGCCTCTTCGCCAAACTCGCCGTCGGCGATCTGGCCGGGAGTCTCGATATCTGCGTCAGGATTCTCGAGTCGGGAAGCGGCCAGGCGGTACAGCTCCTGGGCGGCCTGATCTGGCAGTTCCGCCGGCTCCACAGCCTGCGATTGATGCTGGACAGCAACTTCTCCCGGGATGAGGCCCTTGCCAAGGCCGGCGTACGGGGAAAGCGGAACGGCGAACTCTACCTGCGGGGTGCGGCCAACTTCTCCGCCCCCCAACTGGGTGAGATCCTGGCCCTTCAGGCCCGCTACGACGCCCTTCTGCGCAGCACGCCCGCCGAAGCCCAGCGGCATATCCTGAGCATGTTTATCTATTTCGTCGCCGCCCGCAAAGGGCATGAAGAAGAACCGGTAGCTATCTAGTCCTCGCAGTCCCTAATCGATCCGCAACCGCACTAAGAGACCGTAATGGTCCGAGGGAAAGGTACCGTAAGTGGGCTGGTTGAAGACGATCCGGCTTCCCAGGGAGCGAATCCCCTCCCCCCGAATCAGTACATAATCGACCCGGTCGGCACTCACCCCGGCCCGGAAGAGATCCTTCCCGGCATTGGGGTTGAGCTCCTCATCCCGGGTAATTCCTGCTCCGCCGGACCAGGTGTCCCGGAAGCCGGCCTCCTTCAGAAGCTCGAGCTGGGCGGAATCGGGCGCCGCGGCCAAGGTCCCCATTAGAATCGCCGGCTCCTTCCCTGCCCGCTGGTTGATGAAATCCAGGGCGGCCGCGGCCTGGGCGCTTCGCACTGCCTCTCCGGCCTCGGCGGATTTAATCCGCTTGATCAGCTCGCCGGTCTCAAGCTCATCGGCCGCATGTTCGGCCACCAGGCGGGTAAAATCGCGCTCTTCGGCGTAGAGGGACTCCTCCCACTGGGTCAGAAAGAGATGCACCCGGGTCTCGCCCACCTTGACCGTCGAGGCGAGGATGATGCCGGCCTCGCCGAACTGCAGCCACTCGAGAGGCATCGCCCCCGAGAGCCGCCGGACCTCGCCGGGGGAGAGCTCCAAATCCTCATGGGCCAGCAATGCCAGCCCCTGCTTCAGGTTCAAGGGGAGGGCGAATCGGGAGACCCGGAATCCGCTGCGGTTGACCTGGGATACCGCGCCGTAGTCGTTGATCGACAGAAGCGGCTCCAGCGCCCTGGGCAGGGGATTCAGCTCCAAGAGTCCGATCAGATCGGGTTGGAACTCCTCGATGCCGCGCTGCAGCAGCTCGCGGCGGAAGTCACGGCTGCCCGGCTCCTCGAGGGCGGGGGAGTTGATGAAACCGCCTCGGTCGAGGCCCGACCAGGTATTGAAACAGAGGAGATCCAGGTCGAGAGCCGACGCCGGGAAAACAATCGCCAGGACGGCGGCTAAAACTGTGCCTTTTTTCATACTTCAGTTATAAACCAGTTCTTCCGGGAATGCAAAAAGCTTTTTCTCACCCGAGTACCTATTTTTCCGGTTTTGCCGCGGCCCGGAAGCTCTCGGCGACCCGTTCAGCCACCGCTTCGGGCAATCCCGCCCGCTCCCGAAGCTCCTCGTAGCTGGCGGAAGCGATCCCGTCGACGCCGCCGAACTCCCGGATGAGGGCATTCGCCCGGCGTTCGCCGATACCGGGGATCTCGATCAGCTTGGAGAGGCGGATATCCGCCGTCCGCTGCCGTCGGCTCAAGGAGGTGGCGAAGCGGTGGGACTCGTCCCGCACCGCCTGGAGCACCTTCAAAGCCTCGGCCGTCTCCGGCAGACTGACCGGTTCGGAACGGCCGGGCAGGAAGAGCTCCTCGTGTTTCTTGGCCAGGCCGACCACGGAGATCTCATCCAGCCCCAAGCCCCGGAGGATCTCGAGGGCGGCGTTGAGCTGTCCCTTTCCGCCGTCGATCAGCACCAGATCGGGGCGCTCGAGATCGTCGTTGAGAATCCGGGTATAGCGCCGGGCGATCGCCTCGCGCATGGCGCCGAAATCGTCGATCTCCCCCTTGAGGCTGCGGATATTGAAGGAGCGGTAGTTCTTCTTGTCCGGATTGCCGTTGTAGAAGGAGACCAGGGATGCGACCGTATGCTTTCCCGCCAAGTGGGCGATATCGAAGCCCTCGATGCGCCGGGGAAGCTTGGGCAGACCGAGAACCAACCGCAGCTCTTCCAGGGCCGGCAGGTTCGCGCTCGCCTTCTGCCGCTTGAGGGCGTCGGTGGAGGCGTTCTCCGCGGCCATGGCGATGATCGATGCGTGGCGCCGCTCCGTAGGCACCTCGACCTTGACGCCGGTCCAGCCCTGGGACTTGAAATACTCCTTCAAGAGCCTCTTGGGTACCGGATTCGAGAGATAGAGAAACTCCGGCGGGCGTCGGTCGGGGCCGTAGTACTGCAGAATAAACTGCAGCAGGAGCTCCTCCTCGTCCTGGGGACTGACGTTGCCGAAGAGCTCGCGCCCTACCAGCTTGCCGCCCCGCATCTGGAAGACCGCAAAAGCGGCGAAACGTCCGGCGGTGGCCACCGCCAGATAATCCCGGGCCTCCTCGACGAAGTCCTGAACCTGCTGTCCCTCTTCCACGGTGGTGATCGCCGCGATCGAGTCCCTGAGGGAGGCCGCCTTCTCGAACTCCAGCGCCTCCGCGGCGCTCTGCATCTCCGCGGTTAGCTCGGCGGTCAGCTCCTCGGCGGCCCCGGAGAGAAGCTTGCGCACCCGGTCCACCTCGACGCCGTACTCCGCGGCGTCCACCAGCCCCACGCAGGGGGCTTTGCAGCGGCCGATATGGTAGTAGAGGCAGGGGGCAGTGCGCTTCTTCAGCTTCCCTTTGCATTTCCTCAAGGGGAAGAGCCGCTCGATCAACTCCAGGTAACGGTCCACCGCTTTAGCGTCCGGATAGGGGCCGAAGTAGTCGGAACCGTCCCGGACGATCCGGCGGGTTCTGAATACCCGGGGATACTCGTCGGCGGTGATGCGGATCACCGGATAGCTCTTCCCGTCCTTCAGGTTGACGTTGTACCGGGGTTTCCACTGCTTGATCAGATTGTTTTCGAGAACCAGGGCCTCGTACTCATTGGCGGTGATGATGAACTCGATCGAAGCGATCCGCTGCACCAGGAACTGGGTCTTGATATCCCGGTTGGCCAGGAAATAGGAGGCGACCCGCTTGCGCAGATCCACCGCCTTACCCACATAGATAACCTTGGAGCCTTCGTCCCGCATGATATAGACCCCGGGGCTGTGGGGGAACTCCGCCACCTGCTCCTTCAATTCCTCAGTGCGTGCATCTCGATCGCCTTCGCTCATGGAGCTAAAGATACCAAAAAACTCCCGGCGAGCGAACACCGGGAGCGTAGAGGGGACCCGCCGGAGAGACCGGCGGGGCCGAAAACGTGTGAAGGAGTCGGCTTACCTGCTGCCGACCGTTTCGGCCTCTTCTTCGGCCATGTTCATCGACTTGGGCAGAATCAGGTTGAGCACGATACCGACGAAGGTCGCCAGAGCAACGTCGGCCAGCTCGAAGTTGAGCCCCTCGGTAACGGGGAAGAAGATCTTCCCGCCGCCGATACCGATTACCAGGATGACCGAGGTGATGGTAAGGTTGCGCTTACAGGTATAGTCGACCCCGCTCTCGACGACGGTGCGAATACCGGCGGAGGCGATGATTCCGAAGAGCATCATACTGATACCGCCCATTACCGGAGTGGGGATGGTCTGAATCAGCGCGCCCACCTTCTGGATGAAGGAGAGGAGCAGGGCGATTACCGCCGCGCCGCCGATAACCCAGACCGAGTAGACCCGACTGATGGCCATGGCGCCGATGTTTTCTCCGTAGGTGGTGTTCGGCGGTCCGCCGAAGAGGGCGGCCACGGCGGTGGCGGCTCCGTCGCCGGCCAGGGTGCGGTGAATGCCCGGATCCTTGTAGAAGTCCCGGCCCACGACCTTGCTGACCACCATGGTGTCTCCCAGATGCTCGGCGATGGTCGCCAGGGATACCAGCAGGAAGGTGACGATCGGCACCAGGCTAAACTTGGGTACGGCGAACTTGGCCACGCCGAACCAGGAGGCTTCACGCACCGCGGTGAAGTCGATCAGCGCGAAGGCGGGCAGGAAGCTGCCCATGATCAGCGTGAAGAGGTAGCCCCCGAAGATACCTATTAAGATCGGAATGACCGTGAAAAAGCCCTTGAGGACGATGGCGGAGACGATCGCTATGCCTAGGGTGACAGCGGCGATCAGCACATAGGCGCCGGTGTATCCCAGGCTGGGATCGGCGAAGGGATACATGGCCATGTTCATCGCCACCGGCGCCAACTTCAGGCCGATCACCATGATGACGCTGCCGATCACCACCGGGGGCAGCATTCGGTCGAGCCAGGCTGTTCCGGCCTGGCGAATGATCAGCGAAACCAGCAGGTAAAAGATTCCCACGCAGAAGGAGGCGCCCAGGGCGTACTCGACCCCATAGGAGGCGCTGACCGCAATCAACGGCGCGATATAGGCAAAGGAGGATCCCAGATAGGTGGGAACCTTACCGCCGGTAATGACGATATAGATCAGGGTTCCGATCCCGGAGGTAAAGAGGGCCACCGCCGGATTGAGACCGGTCAACAGCGGTACCAAAACGGTAGCGGAAAACATGGCGAAGACATGCTGGAAGCTCAAGGGGATCCAGCGCGAGAGAGGCGGACGTTGATCGACATCATAGAGCGGTGCGGACATAGAAACTCCTGTAATACGTGCTTAATCCCAGGCCCAATTATGAGTGAACCGTGCCTTACCGTTACCGGTTTCAGGACGCGGACAAAAAAAAAGCTTTCCCATCGTTTCAACAACGATAGGAAAGCTACCCCCGGGAACCCTCGCCCAAAATATCCGGAAATCTCGTGTAGAAGATTCGCATCACACCCATAATTGGGAGGATTTATACAGGATTTTCGAGCCGAAGGTCAAGGGGGGACGCGGAGTCTTAATTGATTTGACGCTTGAGATCGACCATTTCCAGCGCGGTTTGAGCCGCATCCCAGCCTTTGTTGCCGGCTTTCGTGCCCGCCCGCTCTACCGCCTGCTCAATCGTATCGGTGGTCAAGACGCCGAAGATCACCGGGGTTCCGCTCTCCATTGCCACGGTAGCGATGCCTTTGCTCACCTCCGCCGAGACGTATTCGAAGTGCGCGGTCGAACCGCGGATCACCGCGCCGAGGCAGATCACGCCGTCGTATTTGCCGCATTCGACCAGGCGCTTCGCCGCCAGCGGGATCTCCCAGGCTCCCGGGACCCGTACCAGAGTAATCCCTTCCCCCTCGACACCGTGCCGCTCCAGGCAATCGAGAGCTCCCTCCAGCAGGCGCTCGGTAATAAAGGAGTTGAACCGACTCACCACAACCGCTATCTGCGATCCCTCGGCACTGTTCAGCCTGCCCTCAATTTCTCGATATCTCTTCATACTGCTCATGCGCTTTTCTCACTCCTCTCGTTTTGTGTAGCCGGGGCGATATGTCCCATGCGGCTGATTTTCGTTTTCAGATAATTCCGATTATGGGAGCTCTCCCCCCGATAAAGTTCGACCCGTTCGTTGATCTCGATTCCCGCCAGCTTTAGGGCCTGCATTTTCTGCGGATTATTGGTCATCATCCTCACCCGGGTATACTCATTCCGCTTCAGCACCGCCGCGGCCGCCCCATAGCGTCGCAGATCAGGCTCGTGTCCCAGACTCAGGTTTGCCTCCACGGTATCCTCGCCCTCATCCTGCAGGGCGTAGGCCTTCATCTTCTCGAAGAGTCCGATGCCGCGCCCCTCCTGCTTCAGATAGACCAGGGCGCCCCCCTCACGGGCGATCGCCTCCAGGGCCGCCTCCAGCTGGGGACCGCAGTCGCAGCGCAGGCTATGGAGAGCCTCGCCGGTAAGGCACTCCGAATGAAACCTCACCAAGGGGGCTGCTCCCGGTTTGCGTCCCGGATGTTCCAGGAGGATCAACTCCCGGCTTTGAGGATCTTCGCTCCGGAAGGCCCGGCTTCGAAACTCCCCGTAGCGGGTCGGAAGGGTTACCGCCGGAGTCTCCTCCATACGGATATCTCCCGAGGCTTCGCGGTAGAGAATCAGCTCCTCGATGGTGATCAACGGCATCTTCCACTCCCGGGCCAAGTTCTCCAGGGCTTCACCCGCGGCCATCCTGCCGTCGTCCAGCATCACCTCGCAGATCAGGGCGCTGGGCCTGAGTCCCGCCAGGCGAGCCATGTCGACCGCCGCCTCGGTGTGTCCGCGGCGGGCATAGACTCCGCCGGGCTTGGCGACCAACGGAAAGAGATGTCCCGGGCGTCGGAAGTCCTCAGGCCGGGAGTCGGGAGAGGCCAGCAGCCGGGCGGTATGGGCCCGGTCGGCGGCGGATATTCCGGTAGTGACCCCTTCGGCGGCGTCGACACTGACCGTAAAGGCGGTCCCCATCGCATCGGCGTTGACGTGGGCCTGGGGATAGAGATCGAGCCGCCGGGCGGCCTCCTTCTCCAAAGCCTGACAAATCAGTCCCCGCCCCCGGACGGCCATGAAGCCCACGTTCTCCTGGTCCGCCAGCTCGGCGGCGCAGATCAGATCGGCCTCGTTCTCCCGGCCTTCGTCGTCCCGGACCAGAATCATTCGTCCCGCCCGGATCTCTTCGATCGCCCCGGCGACCCGGTCGATCTTGGCTTGTATAGCTTTCGTGTTCATTGCCTGCTCCTCTGTTTGTTTATGCAAATCCATAGCGTTCCAGAACGCTCCTATCCAACGCGCTTCGCAACGGCGCGCCGACCACCAGGCGCTCCAGATAGCGGCCGATGATATCGGACTCGATATTGACCCGCTCGCCGACGCGCCGGTCGGCCAGGACCGTCGCCTTCCAGGTTTCGGGGATAATGTTAAGTCGTACCCCTCCGTTTTCGACGGCGGCGACGGTAAGACTGATTCCGTCCACGGCGATCGACCCCTCCGCCACGCAGTAGCGCAGGACCGCAGGGGACAGTTCAAGGCTGAGAAATATGTTCTCCGCCCGCCGTTCGATACTACTGATCCGGGCGCTAGCGTTGACGTGCCCCTGAACCAGATGCCCGTCCAGGCGGTCCCCGAGACGCATAGCCTGTTCCAGGTTTACCCGCCGGCCGGGACGGTAATCCCCGAAGGTGGTCTTGGCGAGGGTTTCCGCCAGGCTATCGATCAGGAAGCTGCCCGATCCGAAGCCGGTTACCGTCTGGCAGACGCCGTCCACAGCCACGGAGGCGCCGACGGTCGTCGCCTGCGCTAGGCCAGGAGCCTCGATCTCGATGCGCCGATAGGCGCCGCCCCCCCGGACGCTCTTGATAGTTCCGATCTCCTCAATCAATCCGGTGAACACCGCGGACCTCCTCGAGCCACCCCCGCCGATAGCCTTGAAAGAGCTGCTGTCGGCCAAGTTGCTCCCAGCGCACCTCCTCGAAACCGAGGGCCTCATCCATGGAACCGACTCCGATCTCCCCCAGGAAATCGACTCCCCGACCCAGCAGGATCGGCGCCAGGACAGCGTCGAGCCGATCCCAGGCGCCGCTCTGGAGAAAGGAGCTCAAGAGGGCCGAACCGCCCTCAACCATCAGCGAGACGATGCCCTGCTCTTTGAGCCGCTGCAGGGATTCCCCAGGATCGAGCCTGCCGTCGCGCAGTTTCAGGCCGATCAGCGTCGCTCCCTCGGCCTCCAGACGCCGTCGTCGGTCGGGATCGGCATCCTCGGAACAGAGAAGAATCAATTCGTCGGCCCGCTTGCGCAGGAGCTGGGAATCGAGGGGTGTCCTGAGGAGGGAGTCGAAGACTACCGCCCTCGGGCTTCCGCCTATTCCGGAGCGATTGGTAAGGAGGGGATCGTCGGCGAGAAGGGTTCCGATACCCACGGCGACCGCATCCGCCTCGCCCCGAAAGCAGTGCGCCCGATACCGGGCCGCTTCATCGCTGATCCAGCGGGAGTCGCCGCCGGCGGCCGCTATCCGGCCGTCGAGACTAAAGGCCGCCTTCAGCTGCACGAAGGGACGTTTGAGCACCTGAAGGGTGTTGAAGCGGTTGTTGAAGCGCCAATGGGTCTCGTCGTCGAGGAGTTCCACCTCGATCCCAGCCGCCCGCAGCAGCCGAATGCCGCCTCCGTCCACCTTGGGGTTGGGATCCCGCTGACCGATCACCACCTTCTCCACCCCGGCGGCGATAATCGCATCGGTGCAGGGGGGCTGATGTTTCCCGGGCGATCGGAAGCAGCAGGGTTCGAGGTTACAGTAGAGGGTACTTCCCCGGGCCCGGTATCCCGCGACCGCGAGGGCGGCGTATTCGGCGTGACGCTCCCCGTAGGCGGAATGGTAGCCCTCGGCGACCACCTCGCCGTCGCGGACCACTACCGCGCCGACCATCGGGTTGGGCGAGGTTCGCCCGCGTCCGAGCTCGGCCAGCTCCAGGCAGCGATCCAGATAGGAGACTTGAATTGCAATTTGCATGAGATCCTCCTGGCACGGGGCGATCTCATAAAAGGGGAGAGCCGTCGGACATAAAAAAACCCCGGACTATACCGGGGGCTTCATACGTCGACGGGAGAGGCTAGGCAGAGACCTAGCCCGTCGGTTTTCTCCCATCCGGACTATACCGTCGGTACCGGAATTTCACCGGTTCAGCTTCTGTCTGGCAGAAACTCGCGGACTATAACCGCCGGTCGGGAATTGCCTTCATCCCGCTCTGCGGGATATGCGGCGCACCCTGCCCCGAAAACCGAGGACAAACTATCTAATGTGACGAGAAACGTCAAGTATCCTCTCCGCGATCAACCCGCAGCAAGCGGGCGTTGATCGCCACGATCACCGTCGAAAGGGACATCAGGATAGCCCCCACCTCGGGGGCCAGAACGATCCCGATCGGATAGAGCACTCCCGCCGCCAGGGGTATGGCGACCACATTGTAGCCGGTGGCCCAGATCAGGTTCTGAACCATCTTGCGGTAGGTGGTGCGACCGAAGAGAATCAGGGCCGTGATGTCGAGGGGGTTGGAGTTGACCAGGATAATATCGGCGGTCGCCGCGGCCACGTCGGTCCCGGAGCCGACGGCGATCCCGATCTGGGCCTTGGCCAGGGCCGGGGAGTCGTTGACCCCGTCCCCGGTCATGGCCAGGTACTCGCCCTGCTCCTGAAGCTCTCTGATCTTCTCCTGCTTCTGGTCCGGCAGAACTTCAGCGTAGTAGCCGTCCATCCCCAACTCATTAGCCACCGCTTCGGCGGTCTCTTCGTTGTCGCCGGTCAGCATCCAGCACTTGATGCCCCGCTCCTTAAGCTTCTTCACCGCGGTATAGGATTCGGGGCGGATGGTATCGGAGAGGGCGATGGAACCGGCCAGCTCCCCCTTCACGAGCAGGAAGACCCGGGTCACCCCGCCGGCGGCGGCCGCCTCTTTCGGGATCTCGATGCCTTCGGACTCGAGATAGCCGGGACTGACCACCATGATCTCCTTCGTGCCGACCGTGCCGCGCACGCCCTTGCCCTTGATCGCCTCGAAGTTCTCGACCTGCTTGAGGGAGATCTCCTCCGCTTCCGCCCGGGCGACGATCCCCTTCCCGATCGGATGTTCGGAGCGGGATTCGAGGGCGGCGGCCAGTTCGAGTATAGCCCGCTCGTCGTACTTCTTATGATGCGGGGCAATCTCGCTCACCTCGAATGAACCCTTGGTGAGGGTTCCGGTCTTGTCGAAGACCACCATAGTCAGCTTGCGGGCGTTTTCGAAGGCGGTGCGGTTGCGGATTAGAAGGCCGTTCTGGGCCGACTTCGAGGTGGAGACCGCCACCACCAGCGGGATAGCCAAGCCCAGCGCGTGGGGACAGGTGATCACCATCACCGTCGCCATGCGGGCGATGGAGAACTGCAGATCCCGGCCGGCGACAAGCCAAGCGGTGAGGGTCATGATACCGACGCTGATGGCGATTATAGTCAGCCAGAAGGCGGCCCTATCCGAAAGGGCCTGGGTCTTCGACTTCGCGGCCTGAGCCTCGCGCACCATCTCGATCACCTTCGAGAGGTAGGAATCCTCTCCGGCGCCTTCGACCTCGATCTCCAGGGAGCCGTCGCCGTTGACCGAACCGCCGATCAGCTTGTCCCCCTCGCCTTTACGAACCGGCTTGGATTCACCGGTCAGCATCGACTCGTCGATGTAGCTCTCTCCCGCGACCCCCCGCCCGTCGGAAGGGATCTTCTCGCCCGGCTTTATGACCAGCACGTCGCCGGCGACAATCTCCTCTAGGGGAACCTCTTCGGTCGATTCCCCGGATTTGCGATGCGCCTCAGCCGGCATCAGCTGGGCCAGCTCCTCCAGGGCGGAGGAGGCGCTGATTACCGAGGCCATCTCGACCCAGTGACCGACCAGCATTACGGCGATCAGAGTCGCCAGTTCCCAGTAGAAGGGGGTCCCCTCCAAGCCGAAGGTGACCGCCGCACTGTAGATGTAGGCGACGCTGATGGCCAAGGCTATCAGGGTCATCATCCCCGGATTCTTGTCGGTCAGCTCCTGCTTGAGGCCCTTTAAGAAGGGCCAGCCGCCGTAGAAGAAGATCGTCGTCGCAAAAGCGAAGACGAGATAAGCGGATCCGGGAAAAGAGAATCTGATGCCGAGCCAGCCCTGGATAAGCTCGGAGAGCGCCAGAACCGGTAGCGTCAGGACCAGGGTCACGTAGAAGCGTCGCCTGAAATCCCGGATCATCATGCGGTGGTGTTGGGTATGGTCCTCCATATCAGAGACGCTCGATTACGCGGCTCAGTCTGTCTCTGATCTCGGTGGCGATATTGAGAAGCGCAGGGTTGTTGACCGCCTGCATCGAGCTGACCGGATTAACCGCCGCCACCTCCACGTCGCCGCCCTCCGTCTCCTGCACAATCACGTTGCAGGGGAGCATGGTACCGATCTTATCCTCCCTGAGCAGCGCCTTGTGGGCGAAGGGCGGATTGCAGGCACCGAGGATGCGGTACTTGCGGAAATCTTCTTCCAGCTTCTTCTTCATGGTTTCCTTGACGTCGATGTCGGTCAAGACTCCGAAACCCTCCGCTTCAAGGGCTTTCCTTACCCGTTCAATTGTCTCGTCAAATCCGGCTTCTACCCGGGTAGACATATAGTAACTCATTAGATCCTCCCGCGACACATGCGTCTGTAGTGTCTCTCTCAAAGGTACTAAAGCCATACCTCGAGTCAAGTCGCCGGACTCTCACTATTTTAGTGTGGATAAAGAGTAGCCCCTCAAGTATACTATGCTTGAGATACCCGCCGAGGGGGGACGGAACCGATGTTAACAACTCAAGAGGAAGCCCTGGCTCAACTGGTTCGCACCAGCACACTGATGTCCGAGGAGTTCCAGTTCCGGACCTTGATCTCCCGACTGGTGGAGCAGGCCCAGGACACGACCCGCTCGGATCTGACCGCCCTCTATCTCTATCAGGATCCGGAACTCGGTTCCAGCGATCTCAAGCTCGCCTACAAACGCGGCCGTTACGAGATTCCCAAACAGATCTCCGCCGACGAGGAGATCGCCGCATTCATTGCCGACTGCGGCGAAGCGGTGGTGCTGCTGGAGCGCAAGGCGAGTCCTTTTCTAGGGCTCCTGCTGCATCCGGATCTCCAGAGCGGGATGGCTATTCCGATAAAAACTCCCAAAGGAAGAATCGGCATTCTCTTCGTCAACTCCCGCACCCGACTCTTCTACAGCAAGATTCGCTTCGCGTTCATCGACTCCTTCACCAAGCTGGCCTCGGGATTGCTGCACAATGCGCGGCTCTTTCAGGAGACCAAGGAATACCTGCGGCGCATCGAGGAGCTGGAGCGTTACCAGGAGAGTATCTTCAACTCCATGACCAACCTGCTGATTACCACCGACGAAAAGGGAGAGATCCACTACTTCAATCGGGCCGCGGCCGAACGGATGGGACTCAGCGAGGAAGATATCGGCCGCAGGGCCGAGGATTTCTTTACTAAGCGAATCGGCAAGAAGGTACTCAAGGCCATCGGCGAAACCCAGGAGTCGATGGAGGAGATCCTCGGCATCGAAGGCATCTACAAGGGCGCGGAACGGGAGATGGATTTCTCCCTCAACCTCTCGCCCTTGCAGGGGAAGCGGGGCAAGAACGAGGGCATGACCCTCCTCTTTACCGATCAGAGCCGGGAACAGGAGCTGAAAAACCGGATGAAGGTGGCCAAGGAAGAGCGACGGGTCATCAAGGATATGTTCGCCCGCTACATGTCGAACGATCTGGTCCAACAGCTGATGGAGACTCCCGATCTGGTCAAACCGGGGGGCGCGCAGAAACGAGCGACCCTCTTCTTCGCCGACATCGTCGGCTATACCGCCTTTTCCGAGGGCAAGGAGCCGGCTTACATCATCGAGCTCCTGAACGGCTTTTTCTCCGAGGCGGTTGAGGTTGTACTGAAGAACAAGGGCTATATCGATAAGTTCATCGGCGACTGCCTGATGGCGGCCTGGGGAGTCCCTCTCACCTCGGAGCAGGAGGATGCAATCAGGGCCGTATCGACCGCCGTGGAGATACAGCATCTGGTGCAGGACACCAAGCGTAAATTCTTCACCGGAGACGCTAAAGGTCTGCGCCTGGCCATCGGTATGCATACCGGCCCGCTGGTAGCCGGCAACCTAGGCAGCGCCCAGCGCATGGACTATACGGTCATCGGGGATACGGTCAACCTGGCCGCCCGACTGGAAGGGGTGGCCGGGGCGAACGAGATCATCATTACCGAGGAGACCATGGAGCTGATCGACGGAAAGTTCAAGGTCGAGAAGCGACCGGCGGTAAGGGTGAAAGGAAAGGCCAAACCAATACAGATCTACAACGTACTGGATGTACGTTAGCAACGGCATAGCAGAGAGGAGGAGTTGTGATGAATCTCGTGGAAATTTTGGGGTCCCTCCCGGTATGGGTATATATCCTGGACGGTATCCTGCTGGCCGGTATTCTCGGCACGCTGATTTGGATACTTGTCTCCCGGGCGGTTTTTAGGAAGCGCCTGGAAAAAGCGGCCGCCGACAGTGAAGCGGCCAAGGAACTGATTCTGGAGCGCTACAGCCGCAAAGCGATTCTGCGCCACTCCGGCATGATCGAGACGGCGGCTGCGAAATTCGGGGATGAACTCCTCGTCAATCTGGCGATCGCCGACGACTGGATAGAACTCCTCAAGACCCGCCGGCGGGTAAAGGATATCAAACGGGTATTGAAGTTCCTGCCCGAGCGGGGACTGTTCTATGTCTTCCTGGCGGTTTTAGAGAAGCCGAAACGGATCCATCATCTTACCGGCTGGCTGAAGGAGAGCGGAGACCTCCTGGCCATGCGGCGCATCGCCCTCTCCGGCAAGGGGGAGGATTTCGACGGCGCCCGGGCGCTGGAGATCTTCGATGAATATATCCCCCAGATTCGGGAGATGACCGGAGACCCCGAGTGGGCATCCCGCTACTTTGCAGTCAAGATCCTGCTCTACCACGAGGATGAGCGATCCCAGCGGGCCGTCTGGGACAGCCTGCACGATTCCCATGCCCTGGTCCGCCGCACCGTCGCCCGGGAGATCCGCTCGGAAGACGGAGACGCCCTCTTCGGAGAGCTGAAGAAGCTTTTTACCCAGGATCCCGTATTCGAGGTACGCAAAACGGCCAAGGATCGCATCAACCAGGACTTCAGCGACCGCAAGGTACTCTCCTTCAAGGACCTGGACGATGTGGAGGCCTTTCATGTTCTCGACCTGATGCACCCCGAGTTCGCCCAGGATGAGGATCTGGCCCTGGCCTTCCTGGACCACAACAACAAGGAACTGCGCTTGAGCGCGACCATCTTCCTCGATCAGGTCGATACCCTCGACCGGCTCTTCCTGCAGGCGGAGCTGGGTGATCGGCAGCAGTTCGACCGCAACTTCCGGCTCCTGCAGAAGGCCTGCGAGGTGGGCATCAGCGGCTTCCTGCGCCTCGTTTCGTCGGCCAAGAATCCCGCCAGCCTGCTGATGGCGGCCCGGCTGCTGCAGAAGACCGGTCCCCGGGATCAGATCACACCCCTCGCGAAGGCGGTCTTCGCCTACTCCCGGGAGGAGAAGAACCACGCCGATTACCGGGAACTCTACGACGAGACCCTGAAGGCGATTCAGCTCCAGGGAACCTGCGAGGCATTCCGGCTCCTGCAGAGGGAGCTCGAGGATCTTCGCTACGAAAGCAGTTTCCTGGAACGGATCCTGCCGATGATTCCCGAACGAAGCGACAACCTCTTAGCGCCGCTCTTGGTGCGGATGCTGAAGGATCCCGCGGTACCGAAACGGGATCTGCTCCGGGAGACCCTGCTCAGGATGCCGGACAACTTCTACATGGGCGAGATTATCAGAATAATCAAATCGGAACGCGGCTCATATCCCCATCAGATTCGAATCGATGCGCTGAAGCTCCTGGCGCAGATGAAGAAGCCCTTCTGCCTGCAGCATGTACTCGAGAATCTGGCCATCCTGCCCCTGGACGAGGCGCGTACCTTTACCACCATCCTGGCCGAGTACAGCGGCGACCTCTTCAATCAAAGGGTTAAGGTCATCATGGAGGATGACGACGCCCATGTCCGCGCCTCGCTGATAGCGGCCCTGCCGGCCACGGGGATCAAGGAGTTTGTCGCGCCGATCCGTAAATCCCTGAAAGATGCCGATCCCGAGGTGCGGATCGCTTCGGTCTGGGCCCTGCATGACTTCAGTGAACAGCGGGCCCTGAACAGTACCGTCGATATGCTGCGGGATCCGGTGGAGCGGGTTCGCGTCGAGGTCGCCCGGGCCCTGGGGTCCCACGGCAGCGAGAGCACCCTGGATGCGCTTCGGGCATTGCTCTTCGACGAGAACGAGGTGGAGACGGTCAAGAAAGCGGCCATTACGGGTCTCGGATTCTCCGAGTCCGCCGGCAGCGTCGATGTGCTGGTCGAAAAGCTGCGGGACATGAGCGGCGAGCTCCACGACGAGGTGGTCGGCGCCCTGGCCGTTAAACACGATTCCCGGGGCCTGACCCGCATGGTGGAGGTCTTCAAGGACGCCGAGCCGAAGGTGCGAGAATCGATGAGCGAGGCTTTTAAGCGCATGCGAATGCGGGGCGAAAGCGCCCTGGTCGATCTGCTGCAAGAGGATATCCCCTCCCTGCTGCCCCTGGTCTACGAAATCCTGGAAGCGACCGGCTGGGTGGAGAGTATCATCCGGCGCATGGCCAACCGGGATCCGAAGCTGCGCCGGGAAGCGGCGGTTCTCTTGGCCAGGATCGGAACCCGCGCCGCCTTCCGCGGTATCGTATTGGCCGCTCGGGATCCGGACGAAGAGGTCCGGGTAGAGGTAACCAAGGCCTTGGAGTACCTGAACACCCCCGAAGGCAGCGATATCCTCCACGATCTGGAGGAGGATCCCGACAAGCGGGTCCGGAAATATACCCACTGGGCGCTGGAGCGGCTCAAGGCGAAGAACCTGGATTAGATTAAAGACTGGCCGGCCCCTTAGAGGGGCCGGTCTTTTTAGAAGGTGATAATCTGAAATCCCTCGGCGATATAGGCGCTCATCGGGGGATGCCCCTTCATCTCTCCCGTTAGCGGCAGGCCCAGGGCCTCCACCTCGGCGGTAACCCCCAACTTGGCCGAACAGGCGCGGCAGACTGCATCGATTAGTCCCGACGCCTTGAACTCCTTCCAGATCCCGGCAAAGGGGGCATCCGGTTTCTCCAGCTCCCGGGCGACGGTGACGGCGCTCCCTTCGAGCACAACCTTCACTTCATGCCCCTTCTCCCGCAGGTCGGCGGCGTTGAGCATCACATGTACAAAACAGACGGGATCGCCGTTAAAGGCAAACAGCGCATATTTCTGACTCATGGTCTCCTCCACGGAATGAGCATACGCCCTTCCTTCGGGGGGGAACAAGGTGCTAAAATAGTCAGGATTTAATCACAACCGGCACCGGGAGGGCCGGCCAGGGAGACTCACCGATGACCAGATCTTCTCTACTGCTCTGTCTCTTCCTCACACTCGGAACCCTCTACGGAGAAAATAGTGAATTGAGCGGTGAATTTCGCTGGCTCAACCGCTACGCGATAGATCCGGATAACCCCTCGTCCGACGCAATCGATTCCATTCCGGAGCTGGATATCCGCTACGAAACCGGCGGCCGCAGCGCCCGGCTGTATGCACGGGGCGAGATCTACCAGGATGCTCAGGATGAGTCCCCGGAAGGAGCCCTGGAAGAGCTTTATCTGAGACTCGGCCGGGAGCAGACCCGGCTCTATGCGGGATTGATGAAACGATCATGGGGCGCCGGGGAGGAAGAGCATGTGGTAGACGTGCTGACCGTTTCCAACGGCCGGAGCTCCCCCCTCTCCAGCTACGAGGATCGCCGCCGGGGCGTACCGATGCTCTTATTGGAGACCGTCGCTAATCAGGGGCGCTTGGAGCTGGTCTATATTCCGGTGTTAATCCCGAACGGCCGGAGCGAATCCAGCCGCTGGCAAGATACAGTCGTCCGCAGAATCGGGGAACTCTCCCTGCCGGTCGACGAAGAGGAGACCGACGATCTGCAGCACAGCCAGTTGGCTGTCCGCTATAGCCGCAGCCTCGGCGCCGCTGATCTGGCCGCTCTCTATTACCTCGGTTTTTACAAGGATCCCACCATCGATGAAAGCGAATCCGAGTTGCGCTACGATCCGGTCAATATGATCGGCCTGGAAGCGAAGCTCTATGCGGGACCGGCGAAGCTTCTGGCGGAACTGGGCTACTTCACCACCCAGGATTTTCAAGGGGACGATCCCGACCTTCGCAACAGCGAGCTGCGCTGGCTGGGCGGATTCGACTATGCCCTCCCCTTCTCTCGGGCCTCTTTCAGCCTGCAGGAGACCGGTCGCTATCTCTTCTACTCCGACGAGATCGATGCCGACCCGGACGACCTGCAGCGGAACGAGCCCGTACATCGCAATCGCCTGATCCTCCGCATCCGGGACGAATGGAACCGGAGCCGCATACTGCCTCAAATCGGCGCCTTCTACGGCCTCGAGCGGCAGGACTGGGCGCTTCGACCGGAACTCACGATTCACTTCAGGGAGGATATCTTTCTGAGCCTCGAAGCAGAGTTGTTCGAAGGCAGCGACGAGGGGTATTACGGTCAGTACGACGAGAACGACTCCGTCACCCTCAGCCTCGGTTATCTCTTCTGAAGCTCTCCGACTTGAATTAATCAGTAGCGATTGGTACAACGAAGAGGTAACGCCACCGAACGATAAGGAGCACAAATGCGCATCGTATGTCTCGACCTGGAAGGAGTACTCGTGCCGGAGATCTGGATCAACGTTGCCGAAAAAACCGGCATCGAAGAGCTGCGGCTTACCACCCGGGACATTCCCGACTACGATGTGCTGATGCGGAAGCGTCTCGGCATTCTCGATCAGCACCAACTGAAACTGCCGGCCATTCAAGAGGTGATCGGCGGGATGCAGCCCCTCGAGGGGGCCAAGGCCTTTCTCGACGAGCTCCGTTGTGAATATCAGGTCATAATCTTATCGGATACCTTCCAGGAGTTCGCCGCTCCGCTGATGCGTCAGCTCGGCTGGCCGACTCTCTTCTGCAACACCCTCGAGGTCGAGAAAGACGGACGCATCTCCGGCTACTGTCTGCGCCAACAGGACGGGAAGCGCAAGGCAGTGGAGGCCCTGATATCCCTCAACATGCAGATCGTCGCCGCCGGCGACTCCTACAACGATATCAGCATGCTGCAAAGCGCCCATGCGGGAGTGCTCTTCTGCCCGCCGGAGAACATCATCGCCGAGTATCCCGAGCTTCCCCTGGCCACCGATTACGCTCAGCTGAAGAGTGAAATCGAGCGGAGCTTCACCACCGTCTGCGTATGAGCCTGCGTATCGATACCGAAAATCAAACCTGGATTAGCTGGAACGGCAATCTCCGCCACCCCTACGAGCTACTGTCGCTTGCCGAGCGGGAGGAGCAGCTGGCGGACACAATACGCCGCTCAAACTCTCTGCGGCTCTTCGGCAAGGGTCAGTCCAGCTCCGACATCGCCGCCGGGACCAGCACTTTAATCGACACCAGAAGTTATAACACCATTCTCGATATCGATCGGGTGAAACTCCAAATCCGGGTAGAGGCCGGGATAAGCCTGGCGGATCTCCTGAAAAAGACGGAGGAGCTCGGCTGGGCCTTGCCGGCGCTGCCCGACATCGATACGGTCACCGTCGGCGGGGCGCTCTCCACCGGGACTCACGGGACCTGCGGGGAACTCTTGTCGCACTACGTGTGCGCCCTGCGCATCATCACCGCCGACGGAGAGATCCTCGAGCTGGATGCATCCGATCCGCGGATGGAGGCCTTCCGCTGTTCCCTGGGACTGCTGGGGGCGATCTCCCAGGTAAGCTTTCAATGCATCCCGCTACGCAAGCTGAGGCTGGAGGAGAGACCCTATCGAGATCAGGAGTGGCTCGCCCGCTATCCCGAATGGCTGGCCGAACGGGATTTCGTACGCATCCTCTGGCTGCCCCATACCGGCTACGGCTATGTGATTCTCGGGGATTATACGGATGAGGATCCCCGCCCCTTGAAGCACACAGAGCCCGCCCGCTATCGCTACCGGCGGGACGTTTCCGCCCGGCTCTACGCGGCCAGCGCCCGGCATCCCGGATTCACCCCCTGGGCCAACCGCATTATCCGGCTGCTCTTCTTCTCCGCCCGAATCGACCGCTACGGCAGCCTTTACGATGCGACGGTAACCAAGAAGCGTAACTCCACCCTGGAGCTGGCCGAGTGGACGGTCGCCCAGGAACGCTTCCAGGAGTTCTTTCCCATCCTCAAGAAGCGGTTGAACGACAAGGCGAACCGCGCCTGGGCTCACCTGCCGATGGACGTCCGTTTCCTCAATGCCGACCGTACCTGGCTCAGTTACGCCTACGACCGTCCGGCGGTGACCGTCGGTTGCGTTACCCGACATCCGGAAACGGCCGATACCTACCGGGCCTTCGACCTGGTGGAGCGGAGCTTTCTCGAATTCGAGGGACGCCCCCACTGGGGAAAACGCTACAAGGCCGCCGCGGCGGAGCTTCGACCGCTCTGGCCGAAATGGGATGAGTTCTGCTCCCTGCGGGAGGAGCTCGATCCGGAGGGCAAGTTTCTCAACCCCTATCTCCGCCGCTTATTCGCAATAGATTAAGAGAGCCAGCCCTACAGATAAGCTCTCCATCCACAGGATCGGAGAAATCTGATACACTATTCCTCGACTGATTCTCCCCTTGCGGGTCGAAGTACAAAAACGGCGAGGCTGAAAAATGTATCGACGACAAAAGCAAACCCTATTCCCGCTCCTGATAACTCTCTCCCTTGGCGCTCTGCTCTATGCGGGCGGACAGAACGAATCCGCTGCTCCCGCGGAAGCGGCCCCCGTCCCGGTAGAGATTGAGCAAAATCGGATCATCCCTGAAATCACGCCGCTCGAACCGGAAGCGGTACTGCTCTCCCCGAACGGAGACGGCCGCAACGAAAGCGTCGCTATCGGATTTACGGTATCCATGGGCGATGCGGGCGAACCGCCCCGGAATCTGCAGTACGGTATAATCATCGCCAATGAAGCCGACGAGGAGCTCTACCGCCGCAGCTTTACCGGAGCTCCCGAGCCCGGGGAGAGCCTGGTACGGGAGATCCAGTGGGCGGGCACCGACACCGGCGGTACGCGATTACCCGACGGACTTTACCGGCTCTACTACCTGGTCGCTGCGGACGGAGAGCTTCTCTCTTCACTGCAGGGGAAGAGCCTTAGCATCGATACCCCCCCGCCGAAACTCAGCTTCGAGACCCCGGAAGAGCTTCTCTTCTCACCCAACGGAGACGGAATCGGCGAGTCCCTGCTGATCCGACAGACCGGAGAGCGCGCCGATTGGACAGGCTACCTCTTCGACCGCAATCGGGATGTGGTCCGGGAATACCGCTGGGAGGGAACCGTCCCCGGCGAGATCAACCTGGACGGAACAAATGCAAAGGGGGAGCCTCTTCCGGAGGGGCGCTACTTCTATCGAGTAGCCGGGGTCGATGCCGCGGGAAACCGGTCGGAGGAGTTTACCCTGGAGGGGATCGAGATCGACCGCTCCATGCCGGATCTGCAGGTAAGCATCAATCACCGCCACTTCTCCCCCAACGGAGACGGCCACCAGGACGCCGTACTGGCCATACCCCGCTTCACCTACCGCGAGAGGATTACCGGCTGGACCGGGGTCGTCGAGGGGGTGGATTCCGATTATCGCCTGGAGTTCCACGGCCGCAAGCGGGAACCCTTCCCCTTCACCTTCGCGGGCACCGATGCGACCGGCGCTCCCCTCCCGGAAGGCGCCTATCATATCCGCTATACCGTCAGCTATCGAAACGGTATCGTACTGGAGCAAGAGGCCGAGTGTCTGATCGATACCACATTCCCCGAGGTGGAGATCAGCTACGAAGAGAAGTTCACGCCGAACATGGATTTCAACAACGACCAGGAGGATATGACCATGCGCTCCGACGAGCCGATCTCCTGGCGGGGAGAGATCGTCGACGGGAAGGGCAAGGCCCTGAAGGTCTTCGAAGCCACCGGGACCTCGGGCGCCGTAACCTGGGACGGTTCGGATCAGAGCGGACGACAGGTCCCGGACGGGACCTACTATCTGAGCGGCCGCTATCAGGATCCCGCCGGAAACGGCGCCGACCTGGATCCCCCCTATGCGATTATCGTCGACAGCCGACCGGTGGGAATCGAGATGCATATCCCCGCCGGCTTCTCCCCCAACGACGACGGCTTGAACGATATGCTCCCGGTCGGACTGGTGCACGAGGTAGCGAACGTCCTGACCGGCTGGCAAATCGACTTCTTTAACGAGGGCGGAACCAAGGTCCGCACCTATGCAGGCGAGACGCCCTTGCCGGATACCCTCTTCTGGGACGGCAGCCTGGAGTTCAATCAGGATCGAACCGCCCCGGACGGTAACTACACCGCCCGGCTGCACCTGGAGTACGAGAAGCGGCCCCCGGTGGAGTTCAGTTCCCGCCCCTTTCTGCTGGACACGGAACCCCCGCGGATCCGCCTGGATGTCGCCGAGGGGGCCTTCGACCGGGGAACGACCCGCATCTTCGGCACCGTCCCGATTACCATCGCCGCCGAGGATGAATCCGGCCTCGACTACTGGATACTGGATATCCTCGACAAGGAGGGGGAGATCGTCCGCAGCTACGAGGGCGAAGGACGTCCGTCGGATCATATCTGGTGGAACGGCCGTAACGAGGCGGATGAACCGATCGACGAGGGCGACGACTACACCTTTCGGGTTACGGTGATCGACGGTCTGGGGAACCGGGGCGTAAACGAGCAGGATCGTCGGGTCGAGGTGGTGGTAATCTGGAAGGATGGAAAATACTATCTGCTGATCCCGAACATCATATTCGGCGCCTATCGGCACGAACTGGACAGCGCCGGCGAAGCGATGCATAAAAGAAATATGGAGAGCCTCACAAAGGTTGTCGCCGCCTTCGAGGAGTTTCCCGAACACCGCTTGATCCTGGAGGGGCACGCCCTGAATGTCCTGCTCGACGGCCCCCGGGAGGAGGAAGAGGAGAAGGTGTTGCAACCCTTGACCGAACGGCGGGCGAATACCGTAATGCAGGCCTTGATAGACCTCGGCTTCGATCGCAGCCGCATCAGGGCCGAGGCCTTCGGCGGCCGCTTCCCCCTGGCGCCGGTGGATGACCGCCGAGTCCGCTGGAAGAACCGTCGGGTTGAGTTCGTGATGGTCGAGGAGGATGGATGAAACGAATTCCGCTGCTCCTGCTGCTTATCGCCCTCCTCATTCCTCTAGGCGGCTGCCGACAGGAGCGCCGCCGGGAGATGGAGAGCATAACCCGGCAGGTCCGTTCGATCCTGGAGCTTCCCAGCTACGAGCATGTCTACCGGGAGGTAATCTATCTGGGCGAAGAGACGAGCTTCCTGGGCATCCGCACCAGCGATAAACGGCTCCTCTTTTCGGTCGACATGCGGGTTCAGGCGGGGGTCCGCCTCGACCGGGGTTTTATCCTCGAACCGGCCGGATTAGACCGGATCCGGGTCCTGTTGCCGACGGCGGAGATTCTCAGCGTAGATGCCGACGAGGAGAGTATTCAACAATTCTTCATTCTGGAGAGAGGGGGTTCGATCACCCATACCGATTTCTATGATCAGATCGAGGTCAGCAAGGAGTCGATCCGGCGGGATGCCATCGACCGGGGGATCCTCGACAAGGCCCAAGAGAATGCTCGGGTTCTGATCGAAACGGTGCTGCGGGGCGCCGGCTACACGGAGGTGGAGTTCGTCCCCCGGGAGGATCCCGCATGAGACAGCTCAAACTGATCCTGATCTTGGTGCTCCTCATCCTAGTTCTATTGCTGGGCGCGGGAGCCCTGCTTTATCTGGATCCCTTCGGCTGGGATTTCGCCCTAATCCGCACGAAAGAGTTGAGCGCCCGGGAGTCTATTCTGCGGGAGGTACGCAGCGTCTACCGCCTGAACACGGTGGAACTGGTCCACAAGAGCGTCTTCCCCTTCGACTACTACACGATCGACCGGGAATGGCGTTTCCTCTTCTACGAGGAGCAGAGCGGAGAGATCTCGGAAGAGGACCGGGAACTCCTCGCCTTCTTCCGCTTCTGCCGGGAGTTGGGGATCGATCTCAACGCCCGGGACCCGGGATTCGCCGTGGTAACGGTCGTAGCCAAGGCGGGATTCGATTTCGAAGGGTATCCCCTGGCGGAGCAGATTCGCCTCAAGCAGCAGGAGCTCCAATTACACCTTCCCCCCCCAAAGGTAACCGAATTGATCATCCTCGATCCCGCCGGAGAGAACTATCCCTATCCCGGAATGAAGATCAGTCCGGAGAACTGGAAGCGCTTGACGGCCTATGTGGCGGATCATATTGCACCGGTTATCGACGAAACCGGGCTCCTGGAGAAGGCCCGGGAGCGGGGGGAGGAGCTCTTTCGGCGCCTGGTGGCCTACCGGGATTTCGAGGGGGTGAGTTTCTCCTACGACTCCTACGAGGAGTGACGCAGCAGGATCTCCTCGGCGGCGGATTTAAACTCCTGAAAGGCATCCTCCACGCTCATCAGGTGGAGGGCCGAGGCATCGCTCTTCGTCTCTTTCGCCGACTGCTCCAGCTCGGCCGCCCGGTTCCCCAGGCGTTTCACCATCAGGTTCCAGGAGCTCCCCTTGATTGAGTGGGCGTCGGCCCGGAGCTGATCGAAATCTCCCTCCTTAAGGGAGGCCTTCATCTGGGTAATCTGGCGCTCGACCTTGGGCAGGAAGCCTTCGAGAACCTTGATCACCACCTCACTCTGCCCCATGAAGGTCTCCACCGCCTCATCGAAGGCAAAGACCTCCGGATCGATCTCGCCGCCGGATGCACCCTCGCTCGTCCCGGGAGCACGGTCCTTGGGGGCGACCATACTGCCCAGGGCCCATTTATCGAGCATGGGCAGCAGATCCTTCTTCTTGAAGGGTTTGGTCAGGAAATCGTTCATTCCTACCGAGAGGCACTTCTCCTGCTCGCCCTTGATAGCCGAAGCGGTTACCGCAATAATCGGCGTCTCCTTGCCGTCGGCCCGGATTGTCTCGGTCGCTTCGTAGCCGTTCATCTCCGGCATTTGCACATCCATGAAGATCAGGGCAAACTCATCCCCCCGGCTCAGATCCACCGCCTCTTTTCCGTTATTGGCGATGCTGACGGTATAGCCCTCGTTTTCGAGAATCGTCTTGAACAGCGTCTGGTTGACCTCGTGATCCTCGGCCACCAGGATCTTTCCTTTCTCCACCTCGAGCATAGATTCGGCCTCCTCCAGCACCTCGAGATCGTCGACGCTCTGCAGGTCGACATCCTCATTAACCAGCTTGAAAAGGGTTTCAAAGAGATCGTTTTTCTTGATCGGTTTATTCAGGTAGCCGTCGAACCATTTCAAGAGCTTCATCTTGGCTTCTTCGCCGCTCCGGCCGGCGGGACTCATCAGAATCAGCTTGGTCGAGTTAATGGCTTTATCGTTGTTGATCTCGCTTGCCAACTGCCATCCGTCCCGGCCGGGCATTATCTGGTCGATCAAGGCTACGCTGAAGGGATTCTTCTCACCGGCCCGTTCGTGGAGCAGGTTCAGCGCAGCCTCTGCGCCGTCGACCTCCTCGACCCGGCACCCCCAGCCCCGCAGGTAACGGGAGAGAATCTCCCGGGAGGTGCCGTTGTCGTCGCAGACCAGGGCGTAGGTATCCTCGAAGAACTCCCCGGTCAGATTCCGATAGAGACTCTCCTCGCTCTGTTTGGTCAGGCTGCAGGTGAACCAGAAGGTGGAACCCTCACCCTCGACGCTCTCTACACCGATCTCACCCTCCATCATCTTGGCCAGGTTGCGGGAGATCGAGAGTCCCAGGCCCGTGCCGCCGTATTTCCTGGTGGTGGATGAGTCGACCTGGGAGAAGACCTTGAAGAGCCGGTCCATCTTGTCCTTGGGGATCCCGATGCCGGAATCCCGCACCCGGATGAGCAGCGTAGCCCGCTCTTCGTCCTCCTGTTGGAGAGAGACGAAGATAACGATCTCGCCCTGATGGGTGAACTTGACCGCATTGTTGAAGAGATTGACTATGATCTGTCGCAATCGGACCGGGTCCCCCTTTAAGAGATGGGGCACATCCTGTTCGAAGGAAACCGCCACCTCGAGCCCCTTCTTGTGGGCCTCCATGGAGACCAGTTTGACTGAATCCTCGACCAGATCATGCAAATCGAAATCGATCGTCTCCAGCTTCAGTCGACCGGCCTCGATCTTGGAGAAGTCGAGGATGTCGTTGATAAGCCCCTGGAGCACATCCGCCGAATACTGGACCTGATTGGTATACTCCAGCTGCTCCGCATCGAGCTGAGTATCCAGGAGGAGTTCGGTCATGCCGGTTATGGTATGTATCGGGGTGCGGATCTCGTGGCTCATGTTGGCCAGAAAATCGGATTTCGTCTGAGCCGCGCGGCGCGCCTCGATGCTCTCGTTTTCCAGCCGGAGGACATCGGCCTTGCGCGCCGAGACATCCGCGACAACGGCCAGAGGCAGACGCCCCTCCTTAGTCGGATGGGGAATCAACGACCAGCGCACGCTGAGCCAGCCGGTCGCTCCGTCCCTCCGTCGGTACTGATACTCGCCGTCTTGAGCGTCACTTGTACCGCTCACGAAGTCGCTGAAACTCGCTCGTAAGCGATCGGCCTCCTCCGAAAGCAGCAGATCGGCCAGCTCCATTCCTTCGGGAAGAGTCGACTTCCCGGCTATCTGCCTAAAAAACCGGTTAGCCTCAATTACCTTCAGATGACGGTTCAACAGCGCCATCCCGATGCCGGCGTGATCAAAGAGGGCCTGATAGAGTGAGGCTGTCACGATGAAGCTCCTTTAGAAGGTCGCGCCAAGCACCTCGGCCGCCTTCTGCAGCAATTTTTCCGGCTTCAAGGGCTTCCGGAGGAAGGTTCGAACTCCGTACTCCTGGGCCTTCAGCACCGTTTCCTTTTTTGAGAGGGCGGAGAAGATAATCACCGGCATCTCGATATTCCGCTGATGAAGCTCCTGGAGTACCTGAAAACCGTTCATATTGGGCATCATCAGATCGAGAAAGAGCAGGTCGTAGGCGCCGCCGTCGAGGGAGTCGATAAACTCCCTACCGTCGGGAAACTCCTGCATCGACCAGCCGGTCCCCTGGAAAACCGTCTTGATCAGGGTACGGATAACCATATCGTCGTCGACGATGGCCACGTTGGCGCTCCCTTTGAGGGCGCCCATGGCCTTGGTTATGGTGTTCTCCCCCTCGAAGCGCAGGGTTATGCTCTCTTCACCTTCGGCGCTGGGGGCGGTTGAGCTGAGAATCCGCTCCCGGGCGACCTCGTCGTGGGCATAGAGATCCGGCTTCAGACCGATCAACTCATCCATCGCCTTCTCCAGGCTGTCGGTTATGCCGATCTCCTTGTAGTCGCTGCTTTGCTCGATGAAGCGGGAAATTTCAGCGGAAGAGCTCAACACCTTGATCAGCCTGGGATTCTCCTGGGCCTCTTCCAGAATAGTCTTGAAAAGAAGATCCAGCTTCTCGCCGCTCTGCTCGGTCAGCTCAATCCCGGCCATCATCAAGAGCACCCTCGGTACCGGGACCTCGTAAAGGGAGAGGAGTTCTTTTATTTTATACTTCAAGAGGACGATCTTCTCGGTATTGAGCCCCTGGGCGACCTCGATGAAGAGAATATTCTCGTTAAAGTGGGCCTCGATCATCGAAGGCGTCGTATCGATGGTAACGGTGATGCCGAAAATATCGGAGAGAGAATTCAGCAGCGCGTCCAGCTTCAGGGGTTTGGTAAAGACCTTCTTTACTCCGAAGCGAGCAAGTTCGACGATGTGCTTACTGCCCAGCTTCGAGGCGATCAGGATTACCGGAACATTGACCGTGTTGGGATTGCGCTGTTTCTCCTGCAGAACCTCGATGGCGCTCTTCCTGGTCAGGAAATAGTCCATGATGATCAGATCCGGGATCTCGCTCCGCAACTTCAACATGCCGTCCAATCCGTTGTAGGCCTGAACGGTCTCGATTTCGAACTCGGCGAGCTTCTTGCCCAAGTAATCGCGGAAAAGGGGGGATTCATCGATGATTAATATTTTTTTCATACTCGCCTCCGTGCAGCCAGCGATCCTTTCATACAGTTATTCCATATCCGGCCCTGAAAATCAATCGCAGAAGCGAGTTCCTAGGCTCCGAGAATACTCCCCAGGATCTCACGGGTGATTGCATAGAGGGGCGGAATCCCCTGGGAGGGACGCAGACGGACGCTCAAGGAATCGCGATGCTCCAGCGGGAGGTCGGAAACGTAGTACCTAAAGCGCACCGGTACCTGCTGGGGAATGACCCCGAGCTCGGCAGCCTCCAGAATCTGACGGTGATAGTAGATCCCCTCCATCTCCAGGCCGATGCAGCCCCAGATGTGACGATAGAAGTTGAGCATCCGCCGGTTCTGCATCAGCGTACCCGCCACCGTAAGGACCGGACCGCAGTGAACCTCGCTTTCGGGGAGCAATGTGTTGAGCCTGCGCAAACAGTCCCGGTCGACCCGTTGCAGAGGGTAGAAGCGGTCGGAGGTCTGCTCGATAAAGGAGTCCGGAATCAGGATATCCCCCCGTTTGCCCACCAGGGAGCCGGTCTTGCCGAGAATATTGATACTGGCGAGATTCCGGCCGAAGAGGAGAATCAGGTTGCGGATGATATCCTCAGCCTGTTCACCGAAGGCGTAGTCGATGTTGATGATCAGCCCTTCGCGAGGTTCCGCTCCGACCCGTATGCCGGGATCAAGGGCCTTCCTGCGGAGGGAGTCGATCTTGATAAGCTGAACTTGAATCCCGGTGGAGGCGGTATCGCTCAGCCGGAGAATTCCGAACTCCCGTTCCGGGGTCTCCTGCAGTCCGGGAAGAGCGCTGCGGTAGGCCGGCAGAAGGGCGTAGACCAGATCCCGGGGATTACTCCAATGATCGTTCAGATAGGGGTGCTCCGTCTCCGCGGCCCAGCGGCGAACCTCTTCGGAGAGCCTCTCGATGTCCGGATTGAGACAGTTGACCACGGAGTGATCATTGGAGCTGATCACATGCACCGGAATCGACGGATCGAGGTCGGCCGGCTCGCAGCCGAAGAGCTCCCGCGCGGCATCGGCTACTCGATGAGTCCAGAGCTGAGACCGGAGGGTGTGGAAGGTGTTTACATGGCGCCGAAAATCGATGTTGATGCTCTCCCGGTGACGGACGATATCCCGCAAGCGCGAGAGGGTTTCGCCGGGCCAAATGGACTGCAGGCCGGCGCTCTCCTCCCGGTTAAAACCGAGCTCCTCCAAGAGCGCCGTCTCGTCCCTATCCTGCTCTTTCGCATGCGAATCTGATCCGGTCACACAGGCTTCCAGGCGGCGGATCAAGGCCGGATCGTGGAGACGGCTACGGATCTTCCCCGCCTCTACCGCGTAGAGGCAAAGACAGGTTATAATATCGACCATATCTGACATGCCGCTGCGCAGAAGTACCATGCTCTTCCCGGGTAGAATCTCCCATACATCCCGCCGCCGGGCGGAGGATCCGACCGATGGAAAGAGCTCGTCCGGTTCGGAAAACTCTGTGGGCAAATCGTCGGTGAGCAGATAGGTATGATTACGGCTGACGTTGGAGGGAAGCCGGCGGACCGCATAGAGCAGCGCTCCTAAATCGATCTCCCGGGAACGCAACAGCGGATGCAGCGCCGGCCTCAAGGCGCGATAGTGGCGCAACATGCCTCGGATGTCGAGAAAACCCCGGTTGATAGCCCGCATAATCTCGGCCGAGAAGCTGGAGAAGGTAGAAAAAATCCCCTGCTTATCCTGCAGGATGCTCCCCAGGGATTCGGCGAAGGCTCGGGAGGATCGAATCAGCTTCAGAAAAGGCTCGGCCGGGACCGCATAGCAGATCGTCTCCTCCTCGGCGATCAGATCCAGAGGATAGGCCTCATTGAAGAGCACCCCCCGCTCGCCGAAGTAGCCCCCGGCGCGAATAATATTGGTACGCAGATCGGGATACCGGGGATCGTAGAGGCCGACGCTGCCGCGTTGGATCAGATAGAACTCGGGATAGAGGCTGATGCCGTGGGGGAGGACCGTCTCGCCCTGGACATAGACTCTCCGCTGCATGGAAGCGGTCAGCTCGGAGCGCTCAGCTCGGGAAAGAAAGCGAAACGGAATCGTCCGTTCGAAGAGGGGGGTAAGCTCGTCCGGAACGCCGGCCATACTACTCCTTGTGGTAATACTCGTTCAGCTCCTCTTCGGTTGCCGAAACAGGATGACTGATTAAGAAGGAGTCGGTTTCGATCTCGTCGGCCTTCATCATAGCCGAGATACGCTGTATCGAAGAGAGCAGCAGGGACTGTTCCCAGTCCTTGAGCCGGTTGAAGGACTCTACAAAGGTCTCCTGCAGCATCGAGGGTCTATTAGCGATCTGCCGCTCTCCCTCCTCGGTGAGTTCGATATACATCTTGCGCTTATCGGTCGTACCGCGGAGACGGGAAACCAAGCCTCGAGCCACCAGACGGTCGATAATACTGGTTACCGTGGCATGACTGAGGGAGATATTCTTGGCGAGATCGCCGGTGGAGAGGGTTCCCCGATCAGCTATCTCCTGTAAAACGATGAGTTGAGGACCGGTAAGACCGTATGTTTTAGCCAGTTTTTTAGAATGCAGGTCGATGGCACGCACAATCTGGCGAATATTGACCAGGACCTCTTCGCTGATATCTCGCTTTCGTTTCATGATCTCTCTTTCTTATGTACGTTAAGGTAGTATAGCCCCTTTTCGGGCTTTGGCAAGCATCCCGCCCGGTATTCCGCTTCTATTTCCGGGACAAAGGATAATACGCGCATAATACTACCTGTACGACATAAATTTATTTCACCTTACCTATAATACTATTGTATACGAAGGATTATTTCAATCTATACGCCTCATATACTCTAATAAACTGTTTATAAATCATTATTTAACAATAATTAACCATTTTTTTACCCATATCCTTTGACACTTCATCGGCAATTCATTAGTATACAAAGCAGTTATATGTATTCAGCTCTACATGTCTTTATCATGCAATAAAAACAATTCTTACTATCAAGGAGTAGACGGAATGGCATTAATTTCCGTAAGGAACCTCTATAAGGTTTTTGGTTCCAACCCCAAACGGGTTTTCCCGCTGTTAGAGCAGGGAAAATCGAAAGGGGAGATTCTAAAACGCACCGGGTGCACCATCGCCATCAACGGTGCCAGTTTCGATATCGACAAGCGGGAGACCTTCGTAGTAATGGGTCTCTCCGGAAGCGGCAAATCGACGATGATCCGCTGCCTCAACCGGCTAATAGATCCGACCAGGGGCGAGATCCTGATAGACGGTCAGGACATCATGAAGATGGACAAGGAGGAGCTGCGTGAAGTTCGCCGCTACAAAATGTCCATGGTTTTCCAGCACTTCGGCCTTCTGCCTCACCGCAGCGTCCTGATGAACGTCGAGTTCGGTCTCGAAATCGGCGGTATGGATAAGGAGGAGCGCAAAGAGAAGGCGATGAAAGCCATCGACCTGGTCGGACTCAAGGGATTTGAATACAGCAAGCCCTCTGAGCTCTCCGGCGGAATGCAGCAGCGGGTCGGTCTGGCGAGAGCCTTAGCCAATGACCCCGAGATCCTGCTGATGGATGAGGCCTTCAGCGCCCTCGATCCGCTCATCAGGACCCAGATGCAGGATGAGCTCTTAGAACTGCAGGCTAAGATGCACAAGACGATCATCTTCATCACCCACGACCTGGACGAAGCCCTGAAACTGGGCGACCGGATCGTAATCCTCGGCCCCGAGGGCCGGGTACGACAGATTGGAACTCCCGAAGAGATCCTCTCCACCCCGGCGGACGACTATGTCGAAGCCTTCGTGCAGAATGTCGACCGGACCAAGGTCATTACCGCTTCGGCTATCATGCGCGGCCACGCCACAGTAACCATTCCCAAGGATGGCCCCGGAACGGCAACCCGCGTGATGGAGAAAAACCATCTGAACGCAATCTACGTCACCGACAGCGACCGTAAACTCCAGGGGATCGTCACCATCGACGACGCGGCCAAGTTGGCCAAGAAGAACGAGAAGGATTTGACGCCGATCATCAGCGACCGGGTCTTTACCACTTCCGCCGATACGGCTATCTCCGACCTGCTCGGTACCGCTATGACCGCTAAATACCCCATCGCCGTCATAGACGACGATAATGTCTTTCACGGCGTTGTCGACCGGGGAGCGATCCTGGCCGAGGTAAACGTAGGCGTCGACGAGGATGCAACGCCGACTCGCCTCAGCGAGGTCAATCAGCAGCAGTCCGAAGAGGAGCAGAGTAAATGAACTGGCGAGATATATTAGATATAGGCGCCGCCTTCGAGGCGGTCATCAACTGGCTCACCGAAAAGGCCGACTGGCTCTTTGATTTTATCGCCCTTTTGGTTGAAGGATTACTGGACGGCGTTAACTGGTTGTTTCAGTCCCCTCCGGCAATCATCCTGATCGTGCTCTTCACCCTGCTGGCCTGGAAACTCGCCAGCCGCGGCGTGGCTCTTTTTACCCTGCTGGGGTTTTGCCTGATATGGTACATGGGCTACTGGTCCGAGACGATGGATACCCTCTCTCTGGTAATTGCAGCGGTATTCTTCGCCCTTTTGATGGGGATTCCCATAGGCATCTGGGCCTCAAAATCTGATTCGACCTGGAACGTTATTCGGCCGATCCTGGACTTCATGCAGACCCTGCCGGCCTTCGTCTACCTGATACCGGCGGTACTCTTATTCCGGCTGGGCGCGGTTCCCGGCGTAATCGCCACCCTGATCTTTTCCCTTCCGCCGGTGGTAAGACTTACCAACCTGGGAATCCGACAGGTACCGAAGGAGATAAAAGAGGCCTGTAAGGCCTTTGGAGCCACGACCAAACAGATGCTCTACAAAGCAGAGCTCCCCGTGGCCTTGCCGACGATTATGGCCGGAGTCAACCAGACCATCATGCTGGCTCTCTCAATGGTCGTAATCAGCGGGATGATCGGCGCCGGAGGCTTGGGTAATGTCGTCCTGAAAGGTATCACCCAGCTCAGAATCGACATGGGTTTCGAGGGCGGCATCGCCATTGTAATCCTTGCCATCTTTCTCGACCGGGTAACCCAGGCCTTAAGCGATCTGGGCGCTAAGAGGAAAAAATAGCGGTTCCTAAATACGCTGTTGCGGCGCGCCAGTATGGCGCGTTAATGAATTTTCTGACAATGATTATCCGTTTGGATCAATCATTTCATAAAGCCCATGTTATGGGCGATTTAATCCTATTGTGGAGGCTTATTCGATGAAAAAGCTACTACCCTTATTTTTGTTGTTCGCTCTTCTCGCACCCCTCTCCTTGATGGCCGAAGGTCAGCAGGAGGGCGCCGAGACCAAGACCGTCAACCTTGTCTATGCTAACTGGGAAGAAGGCGTTGCCTGGACCCATTTTCTCGCTACCGTTCTGGAAGACGAGATGGGATACGAGGTCAATCTGACCGCAGCCGACGTCGCTCCCGCTATCTCCTCCGTTGCCGACGGCGACCAGGATTTCTTTATGGAGGGCTGGCTCCCCACCCTGCACGGCGTCTACACCGAGGGCACCGATATCGTAAAGGTATCCAAGATCTACGACAAAGGCATCACCGGTCTTATCGTACCCAAGTATATGGCCGACGACGGCGTTACCAAGCTCTCAGACCTTGCTAAGCCCGAAGTGGTTGAGAAGTTGGACGGCGAGATTACCGGTATCGACGCCGGCGCCGGTATGATGATTAAGACCGCCGAGGAGCTGATTCCCGGATACGCTCTGGATGAAGCCGGTATCGAGCTGATCCCCTCTTCCAGCCCCGCTATGATGGCCGCCATCGACGCCGCCTACAAGAACGAAGAGTACATCGTCGGCATGGGCTGGCAGCCTCACTCCATGTTCGGCCGTTACGACCTGGTTATCCTCGAGCAGGACGGCCCCGTTGTTTTCGAACCCAACGACATCTTCATCCTCGGCCGCCCCGGCGTTGAGGAAGAACTTCCCGAGGTCAGCGCGTTCTTCGACAATGTCTACTGGACCAACGAGACCATCGGTCCTCTGATGGTGCACATCGCCGACTCCAACCTGGACACCCTCGAGGCCGCCCGGGAGTGGAAGAACGAGAATCCCGATGTATGGGAAGAGTGGTTGAATTAAGAACCAACCAGCCTAATAATCAAAGTAAGGGGTATCGCAATGGCGATACCCCATTTTCATATCCGCTCACAACGCGTCAATAATAAACTCTATAGGAGAAGTTTCATGAAACGTATTGTCTTTTTCTTGATCATCGTGTCCCTGCTTACGGCTTGTGCGCCGAAGGCGACCGACGGCAACGGCGAACCCGTAAAGACCGCGGACCTGGTCTACGCAAATTGGGAAGAGGGAGTCGCCTACACGCATCTCGCCCAGGCAATCCTGGAGGACAAGATGGGATACGAGGTAGAGATTACCGCCGCCGACGTAGCGCCTTCGTATGCCGCGATCGCCCAGGGCGACAAGGATGCCTTCATGGAGACCTGGCTTCCCGTTCTGCATAAGGACTATGTGGAAACATACGGCGATGACATTATCGATCTTGGCCACGTCTTCGAAGGAACCGAGAGCGGCCTGGTCATCCCCCAGTACATGGTAGATGCCGGCATCGTCAGCATCTCCGATCTGCTGAAGCCCGAAGCCCAGGAGAAACTGGACAAGACTATTACCGGGATCGATGCCGGCGCCGGCGTCATGAAGACCACTGAAGAGAAGGCTATGCCCGCTTACGGTCTGACCGAAGCCGGCTACAAGCTGCAGGCCTCCTCCGGACCCGCCATGATGGCCGCCTTAAAGGACTCCATCGCCAAGGAAGAGTGGATTGTCGTAACCGGCTGGAAGCCGCACAGCATGTTCGGCTACTGGGATCTGGCCTTCCTCGAGCAGGATAAGGATCAGATCTGGGGCGTGGGTAACATCCACATCAAGGGACGCAAGAATCTGCGCGAGGATAAGCCCGAACTGGCGCAGTTCCTGGAGAACATGCAGATGAACACCGGCGAACTCGGTTCACTGATGGTGGCTATCAACGAATCCGACAAGGATACTCTCGAAGCCGCCCGGGACTGGATGAATGCGAACGAGGATGTAATTGCGGACTGGATTCCCTAGTCTGATTTTGCTCAATCGTCAGGTATAGCCCCCGCCGAGTGCGGGGGCTTCTTATTTTTCAGTACTTATAGCCGAACTTTCGCAGCAACCCGTGCCGATCGGCCTTATCCCGGTCGGACTCGACCCCCTTCGGAGAGTAGCCGTCGATCACCCCGACGATCCCTCGCCCCTGCGCCGATTCGGCGGTCAAGACCTGCAGCGGATTGGCGGTGGCGGCGAAGACCCTGGCCACCTCCTGGCACTGCTTTATCTGATTGAGCACATTGATCGGAAAGGCGTTCTTGATGATCAAGAAGAAGCTGTGTCCCGCGGCGACCTGCCGGGCACACTCCGTCGCCTGGGTCACCAGGGTCTCATTGTTGCCGGCGGTACGGATCAGACAGGGACCGGAGGCCTCGCAGAAGGCCAGGCCGAACTCGATTCCCGGTACCGAGCCCTCCATAATCTCGCTGATATCCTCGACCGTCTTAATAAAGTGGGACTGGCCTACAATGATATTACAGCCCTCTTCCCACTCCAGCTGATGGGCCTCGATCGCAAGACTCATAATTTATCCTCCATACACTAACGCTAAGCCTATTCTGATTCCGGGACAGGAGGTGTGTCAATCGCTACTCGGCTAAACGCATTGCCTGGCTGATGTTAAGGCTGTAGTCGCCGATATGCTCCAGGTGACGTACCACGTCCCGAAAGATCAGCTCTCCCTTCAGCTCGGAACGCTTCTTCTTGGCCATCTTGCGCCGGGAGATCTTATTTAACTCATCCCGCATGGTATTGATGCGCTGTTCGAAGCGCAACGCATCATCGAGGGCATAGTCATTTATCGATCGTTGCAGGATCTCGGCGTTATAGTCGAGGAACTCCAGGACCTTGTCGGTGTAGGCGGACAACTCCTCATGGCCGGTTTTATGCATCTTCAACTCATCGCTCTGGAGCTTATGGAGCAGCATGACGATACTGTAGGCGCTGTCGGATATGCTCTCGAGCTCCTGGATTGCCCGCTGCAGCGCCTGAATAGTACGGGCCTGATAGGTGCTGATAGAATCCCGAGTGCACTCGGTGAGGAAATTCGCCAGCTCCTCCTGCATCTCGTCCAAGAGCTCCTCACTGCGGGCCAGTTCGCGTCGCGCTTTTTCTACATCCTCCGGCTGCTCCATGCTTTTCCTGATTCTCTCCATCATGCCTCGAGTTTCCCGGGCCATGCGCGCCGTCTCGGCATGCACATTGATCAGATTCGATTCGACCGCATCGGGGATGTTGCTCGGCACGGGAATAAAGCGGTAGGGGCCCTGAAACTCAGGCTCCTTATCGCTCTTGACCGAGGCCTCAACCAAGCGGGCGATCTGCGGGATAAACCAGATCAGAATCAGGGTGTTGGAAACATTGAAAATAGTATGAAATGCCGAAAGATGAATCGGAATCGCCTCGGGCGAAGCGGCGGCCCCGGGGACGATCGCATCCACCAATCGCAGGAAGGGAAAAAAGAGCAGCAGCATCCAGAGCACGCCCAGGAGGTTGAAGAACATATGGGCCCGAGCGGCTCGCCTGGCCTCGGTCTTCATCGGCAAGGAGGCCAGGAAGGCGGTAATGGTGGTACCGATATTCTCCCCCAGTACGATCGCCGCGGCTATGGGAAAATCGATCCACCCCTTGTAGGCCATGGTCAGAGTTACCGCCATCGCCGCCGAGGAGGACTGGAGGACGACCGTGATAATCGTCCCTACCAGGACAAAGAGGATAATAGAGGGATAGCCGCCCGAAGCAAAGCCTTCCAGGAACTGCAGTACCTCGGGGTTGTTGCGAATATCGGGAACCGACTCCTTCATCAGGTGCAGACCCAGAAAGAGCAGGCCGAAACCGATCACGGCCTCGGCGACATCGCGCCGCTTCTCGGAGCGGCTGAAATAGAAGGGAAAGGCGAGGGCGATGGCCGGCAGCGCGAAGCTGGTAATCTTGACCTTGAAGCCGAAGAGCGAGACCAGCCAGGCGGTAAGGGTCGTCCCGATATTGGCGCCCATAATCACGCCGATCGACTGCTGCAGATTCACCAGTCCGGCATTGACCAGACTGACGAGGATCACCGTCGTGGCCGACGAGGATTGAACGATAGTCGTCGCCGCCAGGCCGGTCAATACGGCCAGGACTCTATTCCCCGTCAGGGTCGCCAGGAGGCTTTGCAACCGCTCCCCCGAACGTTTATGGATTCCGTCGCTCATGGACTTCATGCCGATCAGAAAGATTCCGAGTCCTCCGAAGAGGTTGAGGGTTTGCAGGAGAGCGCTCATGGTGACTCCGGTCTGAAAGATTTTTTGGGCCGCTTAAGCCCTAACCGTTTTTTAACACATTTCTAACTTCTCAGGGAAGGTGGTGAGGCGAAGGCGATTATGCCTCGGCATCGACGATCAGATAGCGTAAGGCTCGCTGGAGGACCAGGACGGCGGCGCCCACGGAACCGGCCATGTCTCCCATTTCACTATGGGAGATGCTGGCCACCGAGAGGGGATAGGCCATTGCCCGACGGGAGATCTTCTCACCAATAATGGTATGAAGAAGCTGGGAGCTGTTTCCCAAGGGACCGCCGATAATAATACGCTGAGGGTTGAAGAGATTAATCAAGTTTCCTATAGCGATAGTGAGATACTCGGCACACTCCTCGATAATCTTCATCGCCAGCTCATCGCCCTGATCGGCCGCCTCGATCACATCGAAACCGCTCAGCCGCGAGAGGTGCGCCCCGGCCAGCTCGGAAAGGGTGCTTTCGCCCTGATGCCGCAGAGCCTCCCGGGCCCGCATGGCGATCGCCTCCTCGGAGACCAGTTGTTGCAGACAACCGCGGTTCCCGCAGGGACACTGGGGGCCGTCGGGTACAATCGTCGTATGTCCCAGCTCGCCGGCGCTTGAATTGACTCCTCGCATCAGTTCGCCGTTGTGGATTATCCCCGCCGCTATACCGGAACCGATCGATATAAAGATCAGATCTGGAACCTGTACACTTCCGAGATGCCACTGCTCCGCCAGGGCGCCGCTCCGGCTACGATTGACCGCCCAAGCCTCTATCTGCAGCGCTTCCCGCACCATCTCCGCCATGGGAACATGATACCAGCCTACATCGGCGGCGCTCTGAATAATTCCCGATTCCATGTCCACCAGACCGGGACAGCCTAAGCCGATAGCCGGAAGAATGCGCTTTTCGCTATTGCGGGATCTGAGCCGCTCTACCGCCTTCTTTAGAACTCGTACCGCATCCTGAGGAGTCGATCCATCGAGATCGGCGTCCTCGGTATCGACCGGTGTACCGGACAGGTCGGTCAACACGATACGCCAGGCCCGGCTGCGCAGATGAGCACCGAGGGCATAGGCGACGGAAGGATTGAACTCGAGAATTATCGGCGGCCTGCCGCCCCGGGAGTCTCCCTGTCCCGCTTCAGAAACAAGTCCCGCAGAGATCAGCTCATCCACCAACAGAGAGATTGTCGCTCGACTCAAGCCCGTCAGTTGCGCCAGCCGGGCTCGGGAGAGAGCACGTTCCTGCACCAGGAGATCGAAAACATGGTTGCTGTTGAGCTCCTTCAGGAGCTGGGGCTTCCCGATTGGTCGCTTCACTCGTCAATCCTATTCAAAGAGCATAGCACCGCGCTCCATACTTTGTCAAACTTTCTTACATAGTATTCTGGATTTAATACAGTTTGCATATATTTAGAACCCTTTTACGGCCACTTAGTTTATTTATTTGACAAAGTATCGGTCCCATTGTATAGTCGTCAGTATGGCCGCTCCTACCGGTCCCACCGAAATTACCATCAAGGAATCTCGTGTATATACCCTGCCCCTGAGGACCAGGACTCCCTTGCGCTTCGGAAAGGAGCTGCTCCTCTCCATTGAGAGCTTGCGGGTAAGCGTGGTCGGGGAGACCGGCGACGGTAAGCGCGGTACCGGGTGGGGAGAGGTTCCGCTCAATGTGCAGTGGCTCTGGCCGGATGGAAGCTCGGTGGCGGCGCGGATCAGGCGACTGCACGACTTTTCCCTGTCGATAGCGGATTTCATCAATTCAGGCTCCCTAAAGGGTCATCCATTCGCCATCGCCAGCCGTCTTGAACAGAAGGTGCGTAACGAGTCGCTATCCGAGTTACCCCCTGCGGCGCAAACTGCGGTAATCGCCGCCTTCGACATGGCCGTCCATGATGCCTACGGGATCGCCGCCGGTCGCCCGACCTACTCCTGCTACGGAAGGGATATGATTGGCGAGGATCTTCGTTCGCTCCTTAAGCCCTACGACATGAACCTCCCCGGATTGGCGAACTCGTATCCGGACAACTATCTGCGCCCCAGGGCGAAAAAAAGCCTCCCGGTTTGGCATCTGGTAGGCGGTGAGGATTATCTGCGGGAGAAGGATGTCCCCGACGAAGGAAACAGGGATGCATACCCCGACTCCCTCGAGGAATGGATGCAGCGGGACGGCGTTTATCTGATCAAGATCAAGCTTCTCGGGCGTGAATTGGCGTGGGACTACTCCCGGCTGGTCGAGTGCGGCCGCATCGCCTTGGAGAACGGAGGAATCTGGCTCTCAGTAGATTTTAACTGTACCGTCCATGACCAAGCCTACCTGCTCGAACTCCTAAAACGGCTCATGCGGGAGGAGCCCAGAATCTACGGGATGCTGCTCTTTATCGAGCAACCCTTTCCGGTGGACGAATCCATTCTGACCCGGGATGTTCACCCCCTAACCGCCTATAAACCGCTCTTCCTGGATGAAGCACTCATCTCCCCCGCATCGATTCCGGCCTACCGAGAACTCGGCTGGAGCGGAGCGGCCCTGAAAACCTGCAAGGGTCAGAGCGCCTCTATCCTATCGGCAGCAGTAGCGGCTCATCTGGGGATGCCGATGATGGTTCAGGATCTCACCAATCCCCGGCTTGCGATGATCGCCCATGCGGCCCTCGCCTCCCATGTACCGACTCTAATCGGGCTGGAGAGCAACGCCTCCCAATATTACCCCGACGAATCCCTGCCGGAAGGGGCGGTCCATCCCGGACTCTTCTCCCGGCGGAAGGGCAGCATCGACTGCTCGACCATCTCGGGGCCGGGCATCGGATACCGCAACGGGGAGATCAAACGCAACCTGGAATCCTATCTACTTTCTCCAGAAAGGGTGTGCTCATGAATATTACCGGCTTTACCGATGAAGCAGCCCCGAAAATAGAGGAACAGATCAATGTCTGCCGGGAACTGGGCTGGAACCGAATCGATCTCCGCAACATCGACAACGAGAACATAACCGAGGTCGACGATCGGCGCTTCGAAGAGATCAAAGAGGCCCTGGAGCGGGCGGGGTTGTCGGTAATCGCCTTCGGCAGCCGCATCGCCAATTGGGGACGCAGAGTGAGCGACCCCTTTGAGACGGATCTCGCGGAGCTAAAACGAGCGATTCCGCGCATGCAGGCCATGGGCACCCGTTATATCCGCATAATGAGCTATCGCGCACCGGAGGGGCCCCTGGGAACACAACCGGAGATAGAGGAGGAGATCCTCCGGCGGCTGACAGAATTGAGCCGTATCGCAGAGGAGAACGGTATCGTCTGCATCCACGAGAACTGTGAAACCTGGGGCGGACAAAGTTTCGAACATACCCGCTTTCTGCTGGAGAATATAGCTTCTCCCTCCTTCCGCCTGGTCTATGATTCGGGGAATCCTTTCTGGAATAACGACGTCCGCGGAACGGGACCCTATATAAAGCAGGACGCCCTCGAGTTCTACCGTCAAGTGAAGGATGCGGTTGAATACGTGCATATCAAAGACGGACGGCTCCGAGGCGAGACCGAGGAGTACACCTTCCCCGGAGAAGGGGACGGAAAGGTTGAGGAACTCCTCGCCGAACTGAAGCGGGACGGCTACGACCGCGGCTTGAGCATTGAGCCCCATATGGCGGTAGTCTTTCACGATCCCAGCATCCAATCCGACGCCGAGTACCGGCGTTCGGTCTTCATGGAATATGGAAAAAGGATGCGAGATCTTTGCCTGGCGGCGGGATTTTCCGTCCCCTAGGCGCTATCGACGGCGACACTCCCCCGTCGGGGGATAACGCATTATAGACTGATGCATGCAAATTCAACTAGCGTATGCATCGCGAATCATTTTAGGAGGTCTCTATGAAAAAAGCACTCTTTGTACTGCTTGCCCTTACTCTCGTTGCGGGCTTCGCCTTCGCCGAGGGAGCCAGGGAAGAAACCGCCATGGACGACGGCATGTGGAATCCGGAGAAGCCGATCAACCTGATCGTCCCCTGGGGGGCCGGCGGTTCGACCGACCGTTCCGCCCGCACCACCGCCGGTATTTTGGAAGAACACCTGGGACAGAAGATTGTAGTCGTTAACCAGCCCGGCGCCGCCGGATCGGTGGGAACCAAGAGCGCCATGGATGCACCCCGGGACGGTTATACCTGGACCGCCGGAGCAGCCAAGGATCTGGGAAACTACAAGGTCCAGGGAATGCTGGACACCACCATCGAAGACTGGCACCTCTTCCTGAATGTCGCCATGCCCCAGGTAGTGGCGGTTCCCGCAGATTCGCCCTACGACAGCTTCGACGAGCTCCTGGCGGCCTTCAAGGCTAATCCCGGCGAGATCAGCGTCGCCACCGCGGGAATCAACTCCTCAGGGCACACCGGCATTGAGCAGATCAGAAAGTACACCGGCATCGATTATCGGCACGTCACCTACGACGGCGGTAATCCAGCGGTAATCGCTACCGTGGCCGGCGAAACTGACGTGGTAACCCAGCTCTCCGTCGAGGAAGCCGATATGCTGCGCGCCGGCAAGCTCAAAGCCCTGGCGGTACTGAGCGGCAATCCGCTGGATTTAGACGGCTACGGGACGATCGAACCGATCACCAACTGGATTCCCGAGTTCAAGTCTGCTGCAATCTATTTCGGTCTCTTTATTCCCAAGGGCGTTCCCGATAATGTAGTAGAAACCCTGGGATCGATCTGGGACGAGCACGTAAAGAGTTCGGAAGTGTTGATGAAGTTCGCCTCCGAAAACGGTCTGGTCTTCGGCCCCGAGTGGGGCGAAGCGGCTCAGGAGCTGGCCTTCCCAATGATTCAGCTCGACGCGTGGCTCAAGTACGATTCCGGACAGGCGGTAATCTCGCCCGACGAGATCGGCATCCCCCGTCCGTAAACTAATCCAATCAGGGGGGAGCATCGCTTAGGCGGGGCTCCCCCTTCAAATTTGTACAGAAAGGACAAACGATGAACGAAAAGGACATGCCCAAAGCGGATTTCATTACCGGTATCGTGCTCCTCGCGTTCAGCATCGGCATCGTGGTCGAATCACTGCGAATGCCCTTGCTTGAGAACCTGAGGATCAATCCCTACACCGTCCCGGGCATCGTTCCCGGCTTCTTGGGGGTAATCATCGGCTTCTTGAGCCTCGTGCTGCTCGTCCGCGCCATTGTGCGGGGCGGTTATCGCCTCGAGCTGACGAGGAAAGGTACGGCAGCCTTCTTCGGCAAGGAATCCACCCGTCGTACCATGCTTTCAATTGTAGTGGCTCTGGTTTATGCGCTCATTTTTCTGGGACGCATACCCTATCTCCTGGCGACGGTGATCTTTATCTTTGCCTTCATCGTCCTCTTTGAGTACCGGGAGGCAAAAAAGGCGGGCAAGATCGGCCGCATGCTCCTGGTGGACGGCGCTATCGCCCTGATAGCGGGTCTCGCCGTCTCCTTCGTATTCCAGTACCTCTTCCTGGTGAAACTACCCTAAGCAAGGAGTCGATCGATGTTTGAAGGATTGCGAATGTTTGCCGAAGCAATCGGCTCATTCATGAATATAAAGATACTCTTCGATGTGCTCTGGAGCACTCAGCTGGGGATCATCGTCGGTATGCTCCCGGGGTTGACCGCCACCATGGGGGTGGCCCTGATGACGACCCTGACCTTCAAGATGGCCGCGGACAACGCGGTACTGATCCTGGTCTGCATGTATATCGGCGCCATCTACGGCGGCTCAAGGAGCGCCATCCTCCTCAATATCCCCGGTACGCCGGCCAACGCCGCCACCGCGGTGGACGGCAATCCCCTGTCGCGTCAAGGTCGAGCAGGAAAGGCGATCGGCATCGCCACCACCGGCTCCTTTCTCGGGTCGGTAATCGGTATGATCATGCTGGCCTTCTTTACCCCGCTGATCGGAACCTTCGCCCTGAAGTTCAACTCCATCGAGTTCTTCTGGCTGGCGATCTTCGGTATAGTGATCTCCGGAAACCTGACCGCGCCGAAGGATCCCCTCAAAGGCTGGATCTCCGGTTTCTTAGGGCTCTTCGTGGCCATGATCGGCATGGAAGGGATCCACGCCTATGTGCGCTTCTCCTACGGATCGGTTAACCTCTCGGGCGGCATCAACCTGATTCCCGCCATGGTAGGCGTTTTCGGCTTCGCCGAGATTATTACCGTCATGAAGAATCCCGCCATGGAGGTGATCAACACCGAGATCGACCGGGTGATTCCGCGGCCGAAGGAGATCTTCAAATACTGGAAGACGATCCTCCGTTCGGGGCTGATCGGCACCTTCGTGGGCGCCATACCCGGGGTGGGCGAGGATATCGCCGCCTGGGTCTCCTACGACGTGGCCAAGCGCTCCTCCAAGGAGGCCGACAAGTTCGGCAAAGGGTCGGTCGAAGGCCTTATCGCCGCCGAGACCGGCAACAACTCCTGCGTGGCCGGCGCAATGATCCCGGTGCTCTCCTTGGCGATCCCCGGTTCAGCCCCGGCGGCGGTGCTGTTGGCGGCCATGTATATCCACGGCGTCCGGCCGGGGCCGCTGATCATGATCGAGAGCCCTCAGTTCGTCTTTCAGGTGGTGGCCATGGTCCTCTTGGCTACGGTGGCGATGTTTATTTTAGGCCTCTCGCTGGTAAAAGCCCTGGTGAAGGTCCTGATGATCCCCCGACAGAAGCTGATGCCCATCGTCTTCGTCCTCTGCGCCATCGGCGCCTACGCGATCCAGTCGCGGATCTTCGAGATCCAGGTGATGGTCTTCTTCGGGCTCATCGGCTTTCTATTGCGGGAGATGGATTATCCGGTGGCGCCCCTGGTATTGGGGATCATCCTGGGAGATATCCTGGATAAGAATCTGCGCCGGGCGCTGGTTTTGACCGACGGCGATCTGGTACCCTTCTTCACCCGGCCCATCAGTCTGGTAATCGTAATGCTGACCCTCTTCGTGATCTTAAGCCGGGTAAGCTGGTTCCGGAAAGGAGTAGCGAAGCTTTTTCCCCAGCGGAACAGGAGTAATCCATGAAGACAGTTTTAATCGGCACCGGCTTCGCCGCCCGCTTCCACTACGACGCCCTGCTGCGAGTCCATACCGCCCGGCCCGAGATCATCGGCGCCTGGTCCCCCAACGAGAAGCGGCGCACAGCCTTCTGCGAGGAGCGCGGCATCCGGGCATTTAAAAGTCTTGATGAGGCGATCGCCGCCGGCGACGTTATTCACGTCTGCACTCCGCCGAGCACCCACGAGCCGGTGGCCGTCCAGGCCCTGAAAGCGGGAAAGCAGGTGGTGATCGAGAAACCCTTTACCGGCTACTTCGGCGACGGCTCGCCCGATTTCAACGGCCAGGAGTGCGATAAGGCGACGGCCTTAAAGGAGGCCGCCGCGAGCTGCGCTAGGATCGCCGAGGCCGAGAAGGCCGGATCGGGCACCGTCTTCTACGCGGAGAACTGGGTCTACGCCCCGGCGATTCAGAAGGAGCGGGAGGTGATCGAGAAGTCCGGCGCCCGGGTGCTCTGGATCCGCGGCGAGGAGTCCCACTCCGGATCCCACTCACAGAGTTACGGGATCTGGGCTCAGTCCGGCGGCGGCAGCCTGATGGGGAAATCGGTTCATCCCCTCACCGGCGCCCTCTACCTGAAGCAGGCCGAGGGCATCGCCCGGGACGGAAAGGCGATCCGACCGGTCAGCGTCACCGCCCGCACCCACAGCCTGACCGCGGACTCCCGCTTTCGGGATCTCGGCTTCCTGCGCAAGGGCTACACCGATGTCGAGGATTTTGGGGTGATGCATATCCTCTTCGACGACGGCACCGTGGCGGATATCGTCGCCTCGGAGATCGTGATGGGCGGGGTGAACAACCTCCTCGAGGTGGTGGCCGACAATCATCGCACGAAGTGCAATATCAACCCCAACACCGCCATGCAGGCCTACACCCCGGATCCGAAGCAGTTTAAGGATATCTATATCACCGAGAAGATCGAGACCAGCGGGGGCTGGAACTTCATGAGCCCCGACGAGGACTGGTTCACCGGCTATCAGCACGAGATGAACGCTTTTTATGCCGATATGGCCGCCGGGAGCGCCCCCCAGTCGGGCACCCCCTTAGCCTCGTCGGTTATCGCCACCGTCTACGCCGCCTATCTCTCGGCGGCGCAGAACGGGGTCGAGACGGCTATTCCCTCTTGAGGGGATAGCCGGCCTTTTCTACGCTCGCCAGCATCTTAGCCTGGGCCTCTTCCAGAAACTCGCCCGAGAGGGTCTTGTCGGGATCGAAGAAGAGGGCCCGCAGGGTTACCGCCCGAAGACCGTCGGCCATCTCGAAGACATCGGCGATCCGCACCTCTTTGAGCTCCTTCAGCTTCAGCTTTCGCGCCGCCTTGAGGGCCTGCTCCGCCTTGATGCCCGGCTTCACCAGCACGGTAAAGTCGAAGAGGGAGTGGGGGAAACGGGGCAGCGGGGTGTAGCTGGTCGTATCCCGACGGATCTCATTTTCGAAACTAGAGAGATCGAGCACGATCAGCGTACAGGAGCCCTTGGCCTTGAAGGCCCGCATGGTCAGGGGATGCACGGTAGAGACCGACCCCATCGCCTGCCCCTTCACGACGATATCAAGATTCTCGTGGGGGTGAAGTCCGGTCCATCCCCGGGGAAGCGCCGGATTCTCCTTACCCGGGTAGGGCTCGGCCAGCTTGCCCGGCAGCCGACAGTAGCGCAGCAGCCGGTCGGCGGCGTTGGCCGCGTCCATAAAGCGCGAAGCCTGGCGGTCGTAGAAGGCCGCCACCAGGGTGTTGCGCTCCACGGAGAACTCCTTCGCATCCGGGAGATAGGCCCGGCCCAGCTCGAACATGGCAAAGCGGTTGTAGTTCTTGCTGTTCAGCGCCGCGGCCTCTAGGAAACCGGGGACCAGACTGGGACGCATGCGGCTCATATCCTTGGTCAGCGCGTTGGCCAGCTCCAGCTTCTCGTTCCGCTCGGGCCAGTCGATCCGGCTCAAGAGCTCCTCACCGACCAAGGGATAGGTAATCACCTCGTGGGCCTGGGCATGGAGAACCATGAAGTCCTGGATCGACCGTTCCAGCGAACGGGAGGGAGGCATACGCACCGCCTCGATACCCCAGGAGGGGGCCTGGGCGGGGATCGCGTTGTAGCCGTACATGCGACCGATCTCCTCCACCAGGTCGGCGTCGCACTCGACATCCTTGGTAGCCCGGAAACTGGGCACCGTCACCCGATAGGCTGCGTCGAGGATCTCGACCTCGAAATCGAGGGATTCAAGAATAGAGGCCACCCGTTCGGGGGAGAGCCCGGTACCCAGCAAGGTCTCGATCTTGCTATGCTTCAGGTCGATTACCGGGGGATTATAAGCCTCCAGATCGATGCCGTCGTATTCGAGCTTACCTACCGCCTGCGCCCCGGGGTTGAGCTCCAGAATCAGCTCCAGCACCCTTAAGGCGGCCCGCTTCAGCTGCATCGGGTCGAGGCTCTTCTCGTAGCGCAGGGAGGAGTCGGTCCGCAGACCGATGCGGGTCGAGCTCTTGCGCACTCCCACGTCGATGAAGTTAGCCACCTCGACGAAGACCTCGTCGGTCTCCTTGGTAACGCCGGAGTTGAGCCCGCCCATGATGCCGGCGATGACTAAGGGCTTCTTGCCGTCGGAGATAACCGTATCCTCAGGGATAAGCTGCCGCGGCTGCTCATCCAGGGTGACGAACTCCTCCTCCCGGCCGACGGTGCGGACGATGATCCGCCCCTCCTCGATCTTCTCAGCATCGAAGATATGGTTCGGCTGCCCCAGTTCGAGCATCACATAGTTGGAGATATCGACGATGCTGTTGATCGGCCGCAACCCGCAGTCGAGGAGCCTCTTCTGCATCCACTGCGGGCTCTCGCCGACGCTGATCCCTTTCACGGTGTAGCCGTAGTAGGCGCGGCAGTAGGAGTCGGGCTCCACGGTCACCGAGACCGGCGACGCGCTCCCGTCGAACTTCGCGAGCATCTCGTTTTCCCATGCCGAGTTGAACGGGCGCTTCAGGGAGGAGTCGAAGGCGGCGGCGAACTCTCTCGCCATTCCGTAGTGACCCCAGAGATCGGGCCGGTGGGTTATCGACTTATTGTCGATATCGAGCACCGTGGTGGGCTTGGTCTTCAGGTACTCGGCCATCACCGTTCCCGGCTGGGCGGCGGCATCCAGCTCCATCAGCCCTTCGTGGGCGTCGGAGAGCCCCAGCTCATCCTCGGCGCAGAGCATCCCCTCACTCAGGATTCCCCGGATCTTCTTCGGTTCCAGGGTAAAGCCTAAGGGAAGGGTGGTCCCGATCGGGGCGTAGGGAACCTTCATGCCGATCTCGCAGTTGGGGGCGCCGCAGACGACCCGGCCCGTACCGGCTGTACCGGCGTCGAAGGAGACCAGGCGCAGCTTGTCCGCATCGGGATGGGGCTCCACCTTGGTGATCTCCGCCACATAGGTCTGGGTCAGCACCCGACCGGTCTCGATCACCTCCTCCACCTCGCAGGTGGAAAGGGTGAAACGCTCTCCCAGCTCGTGGGAGCTCAGCTCCGGGAGATCTACAAACTCATGTATCCATTCCATCGAAATCTTCATCGTATTTCTCCTACCGTCGCCCTAATAAGCCTTGAACTGAGAGACGAAGCGCAGGTCCCCGGATCGCAGGTGGCGGATATTGTCGATCCCGTAGCGCATCATCACCAGCCGGTCCCAGCCCATGCCGAAGGCAAAGCCGGAGTACTTCTCCGGGTCGATCTTGCCGTACTCCAGTACCCGCGGGTGGACCATGCCGCACCCCAGGGCCTCCACCCAGCCGACCTGCTTACAGACAGAACAGCCCTTGCCGCCGCAGAGGAGGCACTCGTAGTCGAGTTCGAAGCCGGGCTCCACGAAGGGGAAGTAGCCCGGTCTTAGGCGCACATTCACCTCTTTATGGAAGATTTCACTCAAGAGGGTCTTGAGAAAGTGGACCAGATTGGCCACCGAAACCCCCTCGCCGACCATCATGCCCTCGATCTGCCGGAAGGCGGCCTCGTGGGATGCGTCCAGCGCCTCGTTACGGAAGACCTCGCCGGGACCGACAAATTTGAAGGGCGGCGCATGCTTCTCCATTCCCCGCACTTGAATCGGCGAGGTGTGGGTCCGCAGGAGGTGCTCCATATCGGAGAACCAGAATGTATCCTGCATATCTCGGGCGGGATGGTTGCCGGGGATATTGAGGGCCTCGAAGTTGTAGTAGTCGCTCTCGATGTGGGGACCGTCGAGGATGTCGAAGCCCATGGAGATAAAGATGTCCTCCACCTCACGTCCGATCATCGTCAAGGGATGATAACCTGCGGATGCCAGACCCTGATCGCGGATCGAGTCCAGGAGCGAGATATCTTGCCACTCCGAATCGAGTTTGCGGTCGATCTCCTCCCGTTCGATCCGGGCGGCCGCGGCGTCCACCTCGGCCAGGATGCGCTGCTTGAGTACGTTCGACTTGGCGCCGATGCTCTTCCGCTCTTCCGGGCTTGCATCCTTCAGGGATTTGAGAATATCGCTGACCTTGCCCTTCTTGCCCAGGTACTCCGCCTTAATGGACGCCACCTCGGCGCCGCTCTTCGCTCCGCCGATTCGCGTATTGAACTCGGCATAGAGCTCTTCCAACCTCTCCTGCATGGGAACTCCTCTCTACATACGGTCGCAAAAAAAGCGGGTTCCTCCGTCCCCGGAGAAACCCGCCTCAGTTTCGCGTTAACACACCCTGATCACGGCTTCCGGGGATACTCCCTGACTCCAAAAAAGAAGAAAAAAAAGCTAAAAAAAGAGTCTGCCGCGTATAGCATGATAGGTTCATTATATTCGGCCCGCCGTATCTGTCAAGGCAAGCGCCTGTTGACTGACTGGGCGCCGACTTGTCATGCTTGAGACAAGTTCATGATGCAAAGGAGCCAAACAGTGAGATACAAGCAACCCGAACGAATGGAACGGCAGGTGAGCGCCGTCGGCTTCGGCACCTGGAACATCTCCGGACAGTGGAACAATACCGACGACGACGAGGCCGTTCGCGCGGTCAACGCCGCCCTGGATGCGGGGATAACCCTCTTCGACACCGCCCCGATCTACGGCTTCGGCCACGCCGAAGAGGTGCTGGGTCGCGCCCTAAAAGGGCGCCGGGACGAGGCTTTCATCGCCAGCAAATGCGGCCTGGTCTGGTCCGGCGGTTCCAAGCGCAAGGTAGAGAACAATCTCTCCCCAGAGAGCCTCATGCAGGAGATCGATCAGGTCCTAACCCGGCTGCAGACCGACCGAGTGGATCTGTGGCAGATCCACTGGCCGAACGACGACTACCCCTTGAGCGATACGATCGGCGCCCTGGAGGAGATCCGCACGGCAGGCAAGATCCTCTCCTACGGAGCCTGCAACTTCTCGGCCGACCGCATGATAGAGGCTGAAGAGTACGGTCGCCCGGTCAGCTACCAGGGACTCTACAACATGCTGGAACGCAATCCCTCCGGTTACCACGGGATCGAGCTGGAGTACCGCAGCGAAAAGGAGATCTTTCCGCTGGTCAAAAGCAAGGGGCTGGCCTTCCTGCCCTACAGCCCGCTGATGCAGGGACTGCTCTCGGGCAAAATCCGCTCGGCCGACTATTTCGCCCGTAAAGATGTGCGCAATGCCAATGAGAAGCTCAAAGGCGAGCGGCTCGAGCAGCACCTCCGGGTGGTTGCAGAACTGAACCCGCTGGCAGAGGAGTTGCGCGTATCCCTGGCGGAGCTCTCCATCGCCTGGTTGGTGCAGAAGGAGGAGATTACCTCGGTCATCGCCGGCGCCCGGACGGTTGAACAGATCCGGACCAATGCCGCCGCTGCGGACCTCAGCCTGGATCAGGGACTTCTGGATCGCATCGATCGAATTCTGGAAGAGCATTCAGGGATCCTGGAGTAGTAGATGTTCATTAGCAAACCGACAGAGAGCGTCTGCCTCGTCCTCGGCGGCGGCGGCGCTCGCGGCCCCTTCGAACTGGGGGTCTGGAAGGCCCTGAGGGAGCTCAACTTCAGCTTCCATGCGGTGGCGGGGACCTCGGTCGGCGCGCTGAATGCCGCTTTTGTGGCCCAGAACGACCACGCGATCGCCGAGGAGCTCTTCCGGAACATAAATATCGACCGGGTGATCTCCATCCCGGAGGAGTTTCTGAAAGACGGGAAAATCAACCGGGATTTGAAGAACCTCCGCCGTCTGAGTCGCTACCTCTTCAAACAGCGGGGTCTGGACACCGGCCCCCTGCGGCAGCTTATCCGCACCTACCTCGATGAGGAGCGTATCCGCGCCAGCGGCATCGATTTCGGCCTGGTGACCTACGACCTCTCGAGCTTCAAACCCTTAAGGCTCTTCCTGGAAGACATTCCAAACGGCCGATTGGCCGACTACCTCCTGGCCAGCGCATCCCACCCTCTGTTTAGAACCACCCAAATCGATCAGACCAGAATGACCGACGGCGGCGTATCGGACAACCTGCCCTTCAATATGATGAAGGAGCGGGGCTACCGGAGGATAATCGCCGTCGACCTCTCCGGTATGGGCCGGGTTCGAAAACCGCAGATTGAGAATACTCAATGCGTCTATATCAAGAATTCCCAGAAACTCGACGGAATTCTCGATTTCTCCCCCGAATCCTCAGAGCGGTCGATCCGGCTCGGGTACCTGGATACGCTCCGGAGCTTCGACCGCCTCGAGGGAAATCGATTCTTTATTAAGCCCGATTATAAGGCCTTCCGCCGCTTCGATGAGAAACTCGCCAATCCTCAGTTGCTGCCCCTGATCCGCAGCGCCTGCCGCGGCCTGCGCCATTCCCAAGAGGGGGAGAAGCAGCTGCCGAACGCGGAAGTTTCGGCCTTGAAGCTGATTCGTCAAATTCTACCCCGGGAGTACGCCAAGCATCGCTTCGTCGCAATTCCGCTGATCGAGAGCGCCGCCGTCTGTCTCGATATCCCCCGGGACACAACCTACAGCTTCGACGAACTGCTGAAAGCGATCCTGGCGGGATATCGGGAGCTTTCGGCAACCGAACCGCTCTCTACTCGAGGCAATCTCAGGAGCGTAGTCCGTCGGCTATCCCATGAGATGGAGAACATCCACCGGGCCGGGCTCTTCAAGCTACCCCCCGCCCGTTACGCCTCAGCCCTGCGGACGGTAATCGGCCGGGACGATGAGAATCTGGCGATCAAGATGCTGCAGCCCCTCTTTCCTGAGCTTCCCGCGGCCCAGCTGCTGCATTCCCTGTTCAGGCAGAGGGAACTTTTCTATTGACCTGATTGGTGGCTAGTCATACAATTGACAAACAGTAATTTTTACAAGGAGTAAAAAATGAAAAAGGCTCTAACTCTCTTAGTAGTCATCTCCCTCATTCTCCTCACCGTTACCTCTTGCGCAAAGAAAGAGGAGCCCGCAGCGGCTGCGGCCGAGGAGAAGGCGGAACCCTTAAAGGTCGGTATGGTTACCGATGCGGGAACAATCGATGACAAGTCCTTCAACCAGGGAACCTGGGAAGGGATCCAGGCTGCCGCCGAGGATATGGATCTTGACATCAAGTACCTGAAGCCCACCGGTACCACCGAGGCTGATTACGTTCTTGAAATCGGCAACCTCTACGACGCCGGCTACAAGTTCGTCGTTACCCCCGGCTTTAAGTTCGAGACCGCCATCTACCAGGCGCAGAGCGAATATGAAGATGCTAACTTTGTACTGATCGACGGCATTCCTCATCCCGGCGACTACAACAGCGAAGTAGGACCCAACACGGTCTCCATCTTCTTCGCCGAGCACGAATCGGGCTTCATCGCCGGTGTCGCAACCGCGCTGCAGCTGCAGGAAGGTGAAGTGGGCTTTATCGGAGGCATGGAGATTCCCCCGGTACAGAAGTTCAACTGGGGCTTCCAGCAGGGCGTTATGTATGCCAATGAAAATCTCGATACCAACGTAACCTTCTTCGAAGAGAACATTATCTATCAGGGTTCCTTTGATAACGTCGCCGCCGGTCAGCAGATCGCCGCGCAGATGTTCGAGAAGGGCGTCAACGCTATCTTCTGCGCCGCCGGCGGCGTCGGTGTCGGTGCGATCAACGAGGCCAAGAGCCGCGCACTGGCGGGCGAAGACGTTTGGATCATCGGCGTCGATGTCGATCAGTATGCCGACGGTATCTACGAAGGCGACAATTCGATCATCCTGACTTCCGCCGTCAAGAAGATCGACCGGGCTGCCTACGATATGATCGAAGCCTACCTGAACGACTCCTTCCCCGGAGGTCAGGTTCTGACCTTCGACGCCACCAACGACGGCGTCGGTATCCCTGAGGAGAACCCCAACCTGGACGCCGAGGTACAGGCTCAGGTAGACGAAGTATTCGACGCTATCGTCGCCGGCGATATCGTTGTCAGTTCGGAGCAGGGCGACCTGATTCCGTAATTCTTCACCGAGTTAAATCGGCTAAACAGGGGCGAAAAGCCCCTGTTTTTTTTTGCATTACCGGTTTAAAATGTATTTCACTACTGCGGTCGGTACGCTTCCTGTCTACCGCAGAAAACTGCCTCTCTGGAAGCAGCGGCAGAAGAAAGGGAGATCTATGGAAAAAATCATCGAGATGCGGAATATCCGCAAAGAGTTTCCCGGAATCGTAGCCAATGACGACATAAACCTGTCCCTCGAGAAGGGAGAGGTCCATGCCCTTCTCGGGGAGAACGGGGCCGGGAAATCCACCCTGATGAGTATACTCTTCGGCCTCTACCAACCCGATGCCGGCAAGATTTTTGTGCGCGGCAAAGAAGTGGAGATCAGAAATCCTACCATGGCTAATAATCTGGGCATCGGTATGGTTCACCAGCATTTCAAGCTGGTTCACAATTTCACCGTCACGGAGAATATCATCCTCGGGATGGAACCCATGACCGGCGCGGTGATAGACCGGAAGGGCGCAGCGAAGAAGATCAAGGAGCTTTCCGAGCACTACGGTCTGAATGTTGATCCCTATGCCAAGATCGAGGATATCTCGGTCGGCATGCAGCAGCGGGTCGAAATCCTCAAGATGCTCTACCGGGACGCCGAGATGCTGATCTTCGACGAGCCCACCGCGGTACTCACCCCGCAAGAGATCCATGATCTGATGAAGATCATGCGCAATCTCCTCAACGAAGGGAAATCGATAATCCTGATCACCCATAAGCTGAAGGAGATCAAGGAGGTTGCGGATCGCTGTACCGTTATCAGACGGGGGAAGGTTATCGGCACGGTCGAAGTCAAGGAGACCTCGGAAGCCAAGATGGCGGAGATGATGGTCGGTCGGGAGGTATCCTTCCATGTGGAGAAGGATGAAGCCAAACCGGGAGAACTTGCCCTCCAGGTCAAGGATCTTCTTGTCATCGGCAACCGCGGCGAGGAGGCGGTCAAGAATTTCGGCTTCGAATTGTACAAAGGCGAAATCCTCGGCATCGCCGGTGTCGACGGCAACGGCCAGACCGAACTGGTGGAGGCCCTTACCGGACTCCGCAATGCCGCATCCGGCGAGATTCTCGTGGCGGGCAATGATATCAGCACCCTGAGCATCAAGCAACGCTTCGATGCCGGCCTGGCCCATATCCCGGAGGACAGGCAGAAGCGGGGCCTGGTGCTGGATTACAGTATCGAAGAGAACATGATCCTGGAGATCCACGAAAAGAAACCCTACAGTCAGCACGGCTTTCTTCAGTTCGATGAGATCCGCGCCTACAGCGAGAAGCTGATCAAGGAATTCGACGTACGTTCCGGGGAAGGTTCCATAGCCAAGGCCCGATCCCTCTCCGGCGGAAACCAGCAGAAAGCCATCGTCGGCCGAGAGATCAGCCATAATCCGGATGTACTGATTGCCGTGCAGCCGACCCGCGGTCTGGATGTGGGCTCAATCGAGTACATCCACAAGCGACTGGTCGAACAGCGAGACAGCGGCCGGGCGGTGCTTCTGGTGAGTCTGGAACTCGATGAGATCCTCGACCTCTCGGACCGTATCGTGGTCATCAACCATGGTGAAAAGGTCGGCGAGGTGGTCACCAGCGAAACCGATGAAAACGAAGTCGGCCTGATGATGGCCGGTATAGAAAAAGGAGCCTGAGTTGAAACGACTATCGACTTTCAGACTGAGAATCCCCCATCAACTGCAGATCGCCATTATGGCTATCCTGTTCGGAATGGCCATCGCCGCGATTCTGATTCTGATTACCGGAAATAATCCTATTAGCGCCTACTTCTTCCTCTTTCGCGGCGGGTTGATGAACGTGAAGCGTTTCTCGAACACCCTGGCGAACTCTACAACCCTGATTCTGACCGGTCTATCGGTGGCATTCGCCTTTCGCACCGGCCTCTTCAACATCGGCGCCGCCGGCCAGATGCTTTTCGGCGGCTTCGTCGCCACCGCCCTGGGGCTGACCCTCAATCTCCCCAAACCGCTGATGCTCTCCGTCATGTTTATGGGCGCCATGTTGGGCGGGGCGCTTTGGGGCTTCATTCCGGGGCTGCTCAAGGCAAAGTATAACGTGCATGAGGTCGTCGCCACTATCATGATGAACTTCATTGCCCTCTGGGTAACCTACTACGCCATTCGCGATACCGGCCTCCGGGATCCCGGACAAGAGACCCAGTCCGCCAAACTCCAGCTGGATTCCAGCCTGCAGCTCGATTGGCTCAGGGAGATCACCAACAGGTCGTTCTTGAACCTGGGTCTTCTCATAGCCGTAATATTCGTGGTGATCATCGCCATCATCATCAACAAGACCGTGCTCGGCTATCAGCTGAAAGCCGCCGGATTCAACCGCCACGCCGCCGAATACGCCGGCATGAAGGTAAACCGGAACATCATCCTCTCCATGACCATCGCCGGGGCTCTGGCGGGAATCGCGGGGATGACCTACTACACCGGCTACTCCAACCACATGGAGATCGGGAAGCTGCCTATTCAGGGCTTCGACGGCATCGCGGTAGCCTTGTTGGGAGCCAGCACGCCGGTGGGCGCCTTGTTCTCTGCCTTTTTCTTCGGAATCCTTCAAAACGGCAAAGGCTTCATGCAATCCATGACCGGCGTACCGCCTGAGGTCGGCGACCTGATCATCGGATTCTTGATATACGGCGCAGCTTGTTCGGTTTTATTTGAACGGATCTTGAAATACTTCAAACGAGGGAGGAGAACCTAATGGATATTATTATTCAGATTTTCCCCTATGCGATTGCCTATACCATCCCGCTGCTGATCACCTCCCTCGGCGGCCTCTTCAGCGAGCGCTCCGGCGTCGTAAACATCGGACTCGAGGGCCTTATGGTCATCGGCTCCTTCGCCTCTGCCTTTACCATCCGGATGCTGGAAGGAAGCATGGGCGCTTCCTCGATCTGGATCGGCCTGCTAATGGCGATAATCGCCGGGGTTGCATTCTCCATGCTGCACGCCTTCGCATCGGTCTCCCTGGGGGCCAATCAGATCATATCCGGTACGGCCATCAACGCCATCGCCGCGGCGCTGACCCTTTTCTTTGCCCGCAACATAATCGGCAGCGGCAACATCCAGATTATCCAGGGTCTTATCCGCTTCGACGTTCCCCTGCTGAGCCGAATCCCCGTTCTCGGGCCGATGCTGTTCCAGAACAGCTACGCCACCACCTGGGTGGTGCTGCTCATTCTGGGAATCGCCTACTACGTGCTCTATTACACACCCCAGGGGCTTAGACTCAGGTCCTGCGGAGAACATCCTCACGCAGCGGATGCCGCCGGGATCAACGTATCCGTGACCAGATATATCGGGGTCGGATTATCCGGGGCCTTCGCAGCGTTGGGCGGGGCGATTATCATCGTCACCTACTCCGGCCAGTTCAACGGTTCGGTTGCCGGTCTGGGATTCCTGGCGCTGGCATCCCTGATCTTCGGCCAGTGGAAACCGCTGGGAATCTTAGGGGCGACCCTCTTCTTCGGCTTCGCCACTACCATGGCTAACGTCAGCCAGGTCATACCCGAGATGCGGATAATTCCCGAGGTCCTGCTGAAGACCTTTCCCTATGTGGCCACTCTGATCGCTCTGGTCCTCTTCTCTAAGTCCTCCCAGGCGCCCAAGGCCGTAGGAGAACCCTTCGAGAAGGACAAGCGCTAGGGCTTCGGCTGAATGGCATACGCTATGGAAACTGAAAAACTGATCCGGGCCGCCCAGGCGGCCCGGGAGAAGGCCTACACCCCCTACTCGAAGTTTCAGGTCGGCGCCGCCCTGCTCTTGAAGAGCGGCGAGATCGTCACGGGCTGCAATATCGAAAACGCTAGTTTCGGCGCCACCGTCTGCGCCGAACGGGTAGCCATCCTGAAGGCCAAGAGCGAGGATCCCCGGGCGGAGATCGAGGCTATTGCGGTGGTTACCGCAGGAGAGAATCCGGCCCCGCCCTGCGCCCTCTGCCTGCAGGTTATCGCCGAGTTCTGCGGCCCGGAGACCCCGGTACTGCTGGCCAATACGGATGGGGAGAATCGGAGCTATCTCTTCAAGGAGCTTCTGCCCCATCCTTTTACGGACTTCTGAGGGGTAGACCGGCGAAGGTGTGGTGGAGCATCGAGGGGTGCACCTTCCCTTCGATCCCCGCCTTGATCCCGTATTTCTCAAACAAACCCCAAACGTCCGTTGCTACCATCATTACCGCGAGAAAGCCTATCATTTTTATCAAGAATCATAATCATTATCTCATGAAAATCTGACGACCATAAAACGCATAGGTAACGCTGCCCTAATAGAAGGGGAACAGGATACAGCCATACTATTTTCCAAGGAGAAAAGAATGAAAAAGAGTATCCTCCAGAAGCTCGCGCTATTGCTGCTCGTGCTTCTCGTTCCCACCCTGATCTGGGCCAAAGGCGCTCAGGAGACCCCCGCAGGCGAAGTCGCCCAGGCCAAGTATGTGTTTCTCTTCATCGGCGACGGCATGTCCATGACCCAGATTACCGCCACCGAAGCCTTCCTGAAGTCCGAGATGGACAATAGCCCCGGCGTCGAGAAGCTCGCCTTAAGCCAGTTTCCCGCCCAAGGCCTGACCACCACTCACTCCTCCAATGCATTCATCACCGATTCCGCCGCTGCCGGTACTGCCATCGCCTGTGGACAGAAGACCGAGTCCGGCGTTATCGCCATGGACGCTACCAAGACGGTTAAGCTCAAGACCCTGGCCCAAATGGCCAAAGAGGCCGGCATGAAGGTCGGGATCCTCTCTTCGGTAAATCTGGACCATGCTACCCCCGCCACCTTCTATGCTCACAATGAGACCCGCAAGAACTATTACGACATCAACATGCAGATGGCCAACAGCGATTTCGACTACTTCGCCGGCGGAATGGTCCGCACCAGCAAAACCCCTGAAGGCCAAGAGTCGGCTCATGATGTAATGAAGCAGCGGGGTTGGGAGATCGCTTCCAATCGGGATGAGTTCAACGCTCTCAGCCCCTCGGATAAGCAGGTCTACGCCTACAACCACGGCTTTGCCTTCAACGCCCTCGATTACACCATCGACCAGGATTCGGACGACATAAGTTTGGCCGAGTTCACCGCCAAGGGGATCGAGCTCCTTAAGAATGAGAAGGGCTTCTTCATGATGGTCGAGGCCGGCAAGATCGACTGGGCCTGCCACGCCAACGATGCGGCCGCTTCGATTCACGATACCATCGCCTTCGACAACGCCATCAAGGAGGCGGTCAAGTTCTATAACGAGCACCCCACCGAGACGGCTATCATCGTAACCGGTGACCACGAGACCGGTGGTCTCTCCCTCGGTTTCGCCGGCACCAAATACGATTCGGCGTTCTCTCAGATCGCCAAGCAGAAGATGAGCTTCGAAGGCTTCAACACCTATGTATTGAATCCTTTCAAAGAGGCTAATCCCAACGGTACTCTGGCTCAGCTTATGCCCGAGATCGAGAAGAACTTCGGCCTGACCGACTTAAGCGATTATGAAGCCGGTCTGCTCGGGAAGGCTTTCGCCGAAAGCATGCTAGGGAAGGAAGAACGCGCCGCCAATGACACGACCTACCTCCTTTACGGCGGATACGAACCGTTGACGGTAACCATTACCCACATCCTAAACAACCGTGCCGGAATCGCCTGGGCATCCTACTCCCACACCGGTGTTCCCGTACCGACCTTCGCCCTGGGTGCCGGACAGGAGCTCTTTAACGGTTACTACGACAACACCGATATCTTCCACAAGACTTCGGCTATCATGGGTCTGAATACCGCCGCGGCCTCGGCTCGCTAAGCGATTTCACGCCCAACGAAAACCTAAATGCAAAGTCCCCTCATGCGGAGGGGGCTTTGCCTATTAATGAAGAGGAAGCATCATGATTATTAAAGAGAAAATGGAACGCAAAGACCGGATCCTTACCCTGGTTCTGGCGCTGGTCACCGCCTCGCTCTTCCTGATCCCCGTGGATTTCGGAGCCCCTCAGACGGGAAAGACGGCTCGCGTCCGGGCAGAAGTGATTGCCGTCGAGAACGATACTATCGAGCAGTTCGGCATCGTCAAAACGGGAGACCAGGGTGTTTCACTCCGGATTTTAAACGGGCGCTTCAAGGGAGAGGTGATCGAGGGGAACAACATGCTCCTGGGCAAGATGGATCTGGACAAGATCTTCACAGTTGGAGACAAGGCACTGGTCACCCTCAATCTCTCTCCCGACGGCAGCCGGATCCTCTCGAACCAGGTGGTGGATCATTACCGGATTAGAACGGAGCTTCTGTTGCTCTTCCTCTTCATCGGGCTGCTGATTGTCTATGCGGGATGGACCGGGTTGAAGGCGGTGATCTCATTCATCTTCACTGCGGCGGCGATCTGGAAGCTGATGATCCCCGGATTCCTCTTGGGCCTACCGCCGGTGCTGTTGTCGCTACTAATCGTAACCGCCATGACTGCGGTCATCATCTTCCTGATCGGCGGGATCTCCCGCATGGGGGGGGTCGCCTACTTAGGAGCAATCTCGGGCGTCGGGATGACCGCCCTGCTTTCGCTTGGATTCGGTGCCGCCTTCAAGGTTCACGGAGCAGTAAAGCCTTTTGCTGAGACCCTGCTCTATTCTGGTTATCCCCATCTCAACCTCACCTCTATTTTCTTAGCGGGGATCTTCATCGCCTCCTCCGGGGCGGTGATGGATATCGCCATGGACATCGCCGCTTCGATGCGGGAGGTTCAGGAGAAGCATCCCGAAATCAGCCGCAAGGAGTTGATCTTCTCCGGTATGCGGGTCGGCAGGGCGGTAGTCGGCACTATGACGACTACGCTCTTACTAGCCTACTCCGGGGGCTACACCTTCGTACTGATGGTCTTTATGGCCCAGGGTACTCCGCTGGTAAACGTTTTCAATCTAATCTACGTCAGCTCGGAGATCCTGCACACCCTGGTGGGAAGTTTCGGCCTGGTGCTCGTAGCGCCGCTAACGGCCCTCTTCGGCGGACTCCTTTATAAGTCGTAACGCAGGAGCGAGAAGGTAACGTCGTCATGCTGGGCCTGAGTACCGCGGAAGTGGTAGAAATCCTCCAAGAGGGTGGTCTTCACAGTACGCAGGTCCATCCCCTCGGTGGAAACGAGGATATCCTTTAAAGACCTTAAGGGATACTCGATGCCTTCGGAGTTGGTCTGCTCGATCAGGCCGTCGGTTACGATCAGCACCATATCCCCCTTCTGCAGGGTCATGCGGAACATCGAGAGTTCTAGCGCATCGAAAATTCCCAAGGGGGGATTGCTTTTCGCAATCTTCAGCTTATGCAGGGTTCCTTCTCGATAGAGATAGATATAGGAGTGGCCCAGGTCGCAGATGTCGAGGGTGCCTTCTTCTGCATCGAAATCGCAGAATATAGCGGTCACGAAACGTTCCGCCTCGAAGGTTCTATACAGGTATGAGTTCAGGGTAATAATAAACTCCTGCACCGATTCCCGGTAGGAACGGAGGCTGTAGATGCCCCACATGGCCGAGGTCAAAAGGGATGCGGCCACGCCTTTCCCGGAGACGTCGCAAACCGACAGAAAAATCTTCCCTTTAGTATAGTGGTCGCAGGCGTAGAAATCGCCGCCCACCCCCTTCGCCATCTGGGAGGTATTGATCAGGGAGAAGCCTTCGCCTTCGATCAGCTCCTCCTCTTTGACGACGCGGTTCTGGAGAGTGCGGGCCAGGGCTATATCCTTCTTGGTGATATCCGAGAGGTACATCAGCATATCGACCGAGGAGAAGATCCCCCGGAACCGGGAGTTCTCGTCTACCAGCAGGAAGAACTCCTTCTTGGCGCTGCGCAGATTCTCATCGATGATATCCGAGACGGAGTAGATATTCCGTTCGAAGTGGAACCGGATCGCATCTTGCATCAGCTCGCTGACCGGCTTCTTCTTCAACACATCCAGCCCGAAGGGCCTTCCGAGCAGGTTGTAGAGCTCCAGCCGATCGAGAAGACCGACGACCCGCCCCTTCTCATCGACCACACCTAGGGCTTCGATTCCGTCATCCTGGATCAAGGCCACCGAGAGATCCCCGATCTGGGTATCCTGGCGAATAAAGTGGGTATCCGAGACGATCTTCGAGATCGATTCGCCCCGGGTATGCTGGATTTCAATGCTCGTGAGTACGCTGTTCTGTGTCGTTTCGGTCATATCTATCTACAATTACTCCAATTCTGTTAGTTTTTTATTAAGGAGAGTAGAAAGTGCTGTTTTAAGAGAATATTTACCGATCATTAACCGAATCCTTACAGAGGTGGAGGCCTAGTAGAGCTATACGGGAGGGCTCAACACATGGCACGCGTGGATCTGCACGTTCATTCAAAATTCTCCGATCACCCCTCGGAATGGTTTCTTCAGCGTCTCGGTACCTCCGAATCCTATACCGAGCCCGAATATATCTACATTACCGCTAAACAGCGCGGAATGACCCTGGTCACCATTACCGACCATAATAGTATTCAGGGGGCTGTCGAACTCCGGCAGCGACACCCGGAGGATACCTTTATAAGTGTCGAATCCACCGCTTACTTCCCGGAGGACGGCTGCAAGATCCATATCCTGCTGATGGGGATTAGCGAGGAGCAGTTCGAACGGGTGCAGAAGCTGCGCAGCGACATCTACCGGCTCAGGGACTATATTCGCGAGGAGGAGATCGCCTACTCGGTGGCCCATGCGACCTATTCCGTCAACGGAGCCGTCACCGAGGAGCATCTGGAGAAGCTGGTCCTCCTCTTCGATATCTTCGAGGGGATAAACGGCGGCCGGAACGAACGCAACAACAATGAGTGGACCCTCTTCCTACAGTCCCTCAAACAGGAAGATACCGAGCGTCTGCAGGCGAAGCATGGGATAGAACCTATGAGCGCCACCCCCTGGATCAAGGGCTTCACCGCCGGTTCCGACGACCATGCGGGAATCTTCATCGGCAAGACCTACACCGGCGCCGAGGGGAGTACCCCGGAGGAGTTCCTCTCCGCGGTACGCCATAAACAGACGGAGATCCACGGACGGCATCACAATTTCCACTCCATGACCTTCATGATCTACAAGATCGCCTTCGATTTCCTGCGCTACAAGCACCGTAACAATCTTCCCGCGCCGATCGCCATCATCCTGGAAGGGCTCTTCAACGAGCAGGAGTTCGACTTCAAGAAGGCCTTCGCCCTGAAGCGGATGAAGCGCAAAAAGAAGAAGAGCGCCGCCCAGCGCATCTTCGTCGAACTGATCGAGGAGGTTCGCGGCGTCAACTTCCATGAGATCGACGTCCGTCTCGATATCGTCTACCAAAAGGCGGCCATGCTGCTGGATACCCTGCTGGAGCAGTTTTTCGATTCGGTTCAAAAGAACCTGCGCAAGGGGAATATCGATAAATTGATGCGGAACTTCTCCTCCCTCCTACCGGCGCTCTTCCTTTCGGTACCCTTCCTGAGCACCTTCACCCACATGTTCAACAATCGCAAGCTCGTCTCGAGCCTCTATGACCGCCTGGAGAAGCCCCAGCCCAAACGGGAGAAGCGCATCCTCTGGTTCACCGACACCCTGACCGAGCTGAACGGCGTGGCGATCACCGTCAAGGAGATCGGCTGGCTCGCCCACGGGATGAAGAAGGATATCCGCATCGCTACTTCCCTCGAGAAGGGGAGTTCCTCGGACGACCTGCCGCCGAACATCATGGACATCCCCACGGTGAAGAACTTTCCGCTGCCCCACTACGAGAAGCTCACCCTGCGGGTACCGAGCCTCTTGAAGACCCTGAAGCTTATAAACGACTACGATCCCGACGAAATCTACATATCCACGCCGATGACCCTGGGACTGACCGGTCTCGCCGCGGCCAAGCTCTTGGATATCCCGGCTACCGCGGTCTATCACACCGATGTAACCCTCCAGGCGAAGGAGATTATCAACGACATCACCATGACGCACTACGTAGAAAACTACATGAAGTGGTTCTACTCAGCCTGCGACCGGACCCTGGTCAACACTCAGGAGTACGCAAGCATCCTCCGCGACCGGGGCTATCGCTCCGACGGAATCGGGCTATTCCGCCGCGGGGTCGATACGGAGCTCTTCAAGCCCTTGAACGCCGCCCGCACGGTCCTTAAGGATATGTACGCGATCCCGCCGGGCATCAATCTCCTCTACGCGGGACGTATTTCGCGAGACAAGAGTGTAGAGTTGGTGGTCGAAGTCTACCGGGAGCTGAAGCAGGAGTTTCCCGAACTCAACCTGATAATGGCCGGCGAGGGACCGGATATGGATCAGCTCATCAACGATTGCAAAAAAGAGGAGCGGGTCTTTTTCGTCGGCCGGGTGGATCACGATATCATGCCCCTCATATATTCCGCATCGGAACTCTTCCTCTTCCCCAGTACGACCGATACCTTCGGCCGGGTAGTCGCCGAGGGGCAGTCCTGCGGGCTGCCGGTAATCGTCAGCAACATGGGCGGACCCCAGGAGATTGTGGAGGAAGGGATTACCGGCCGTATTATGCCCGATCAGAAGCTGGAAACCTGGACCGAAGCGACCCGGGAGTATCTGAGGCTCTTGCAGCAGGATCCGGCCGCCTACGCCCGGTTGCGGGAGAGCGCCCGGGAATCAATCATCAGCCAGTTTAACCTGCAGCACTTCATTTCGGGCCTCTTTGCGACCAAGGCCAAGGAGCCGGCGCTGCAGGTTCTCGGCGCATAGATCCGTCCCGTCGCTAAAGGCGGGCTTTTTCCCGAGAATAGAGGTATACTCTAGATATACATCTTTTCGCGGGAGGAGAGATATGAAACGTATACTGATCGTAGCCCTGCTCGTGCTTGTATGCGCCGGATCACTCACCGCACAGGATTCAAAGACTGGCTCAGTTGGACTAATGTTTACCGATTCCTTTGCGTTCGCCGGTGTCAGCGGGGAGCTGTTCCTGAACAAATTCGGCCTGGGAGCAACCTTTACCTTCCTACCATGGGGAAGCGGCGACGCCATGATCATCCTCTATGAACCCGGCCTCTACGGCCGCTTTTACTTCGCCGATTTTGAAAGCACCATGTATCTCATGGGAGGGATGAGCTACTTCACCGCGGCCGGAGCCAGTACCGATTCGGGAACACTGGAGGGGGTGGATGCCGGAGTCGTCAACCTCAATACCGGAATCGGCTATAACGCTCTTATCGGCGCCAACCAGGCGACTCGCTTCAGTATCGAGGTCGGCCCCCGCTACTCGAGCTGGCTCTACGACGGCGACGAGGTCTTCTACGAGGGCTTCTTTCTCCACTTCGCCATGTACTTCGGCGCCACCTTCTAGAGATATACCCTGCGGTCGACGAGAAAACCGCTGGAACCGGTCTTTAGGTTGCGGGCCTTCACCTTGTGTTTGATCATAGCCGCAACCTGACCCAGTTGTCCCGGATGAATCAGAATGTCATAATTCTGTTAACGAGGATTATCCCATATCTACATCGATATGCTACACTTCAGCAAGATTATACCTGTGCGGGGAGAGTGATTAGATGAGATCCTATTTCGTATTAACCGCCCTAGGCCATGACCGGGTGGGAATTGTCGATGAACTGACGGAGATCCTCAGCTCGGAGTCATGCAACATCGAAGAGAGCCGGATGGCTGTTCTCGGAAAAGAGTTCGCCGTAATCCTCCTCGGTTCGGGGGAGCCCGAAGCCGCCGACAAACTCACCGCCCGGATTCCCGCCCTGCGTGATGAACTCGGACTCCAGATCGAAATTCGGCCCACCGAAAGCCAGCAGACCAGCACCGAGGGGCGCCCCTACTCGATCGAGGCGGTTTCCCTGGACGCTCCCGGAATCATGCACTCGGTGACGGCGATTCTGAAGGAGGCCGGAGTAAATATCGAAGAGGTCTCCACCGAGACCAGTTCGGCCCCCTGGACCGGAGCGACTATGTTCATCATGCGGGGAACCCTGATTCTTCCGGCAGGCGTGCACGCCGTCGAGCTGCGGGAACGTCTGGAAGGGCTGGAACACGAGCAGGATATCGATATTAAACTGGAGCCCTTGAACCGCTAATCATTACAAAAATGTAATAGTCCTGAAAGGTCTCGGTAATCCCGATAGGCTATCCTTAGGCATAGATAGAATAACGGGAGGAATCCGAGATGAAACGAGTAAAACTATTACTAAGCACCGTGCTGCTGCTTACCGCTGCGCTTACGACTGCATTCGGTCAGGTAGACAGCTACTCACGGGCCCTCTATAGCGTATCCTCCTCACAACAGGGATTGGAGGGTCTTCAAAATGAATTTCGCCGGGTTGCGGGCTCATCCCTTCCGGTGGTCGTATCCCTCGACGTGGTCGACGTGGTTGAACGAGAGGTAAACTCCAATCAGTCGCCGTTCGAGTTCTTCTTCGGCAGACCGAATGAACGCGGTAACAACGAAGAGGAGCCGGAAACCCGCGAATACCGCCAGCAGGGCCTCGGTTCGGGCGTGATCGTGCAGAAGACGGGACGTACCGTCTATATCCTGACGAATCATCACGTCGCCGGAGAGGCGGACGAGATTACCGTTAATCTCTACGACGGACGCTCCTTCTCGGCGACCCTCGTCGGGTCCGACGCCCGCAAGGATCTGGCACTGATCAAGTTCGAGACCGGAGAGAATATCCCCGTAGCGGCCCTGGGCGATTCAGACGAGACTCAGGTCGGCGATCTGGTCTTCGCCGTGGGTAATCCTCTGGGATTTGAATCGACCTTTACCTCCGGCGTCATCAGCGCCGTTGGGCGCAGCGGGGTACCGGGACTCGAAGGCAATCTGACCGATTATATACAAACGGATGCCGCAATCAACCGCGGAAACTCAGGCGGCGCCCTGGTCAACATCAGAGGCGAGGTAATCGGCATCAACACCTGGATCGCCTCCCAGAGCGGCGGCAATATCGGGCTCGGCTTCGCGATACCGATCAACAACGCCAAGAAGACGATCCAGGATCTGATCCGCTCCGGCGAGGTCGAGTACGGCTGGCTTGGGATCTCGATGGGTGATCCTTCGGAGATCATCATCGAAGATATGGATCTCGAGGGCGAGGACGGTTCCTTCGTCTACAACGTATACAAGGATTCGCCGGCCATGCGGGGCGGAATTCGCCCCGGAGACCTGATCACCTCCATCGACGGCGAGGAGATAACCGGCAGCGACAAACTGCTGCAGGAGGTCGCGGCCCTCGAACCCGGTCGCACCTACAGCTTCGGACTTATCCGTGACGGGGCGGAACGAACCGTACGCGTCCGTATCGCCTCCCGCGAGGCGGAGGATGCGATCCGTTCCAACGTCAGCAACCTGTGGCCGGGAATGACTGTAGTCGGCATTACCGACGACATTCGCCGCCGGCTGGATCTGCCCCGCAACATGGGGGATGTGATGATCGGAGCTATCGAGCAGGGCTCGCCCGCCTACGCCGCCGGTTTTCGCTCCGGAGACATTATCAAGGAGATGAATAAGAGTCGCATCGATTCTATTCGCGATTTTTACCGTGTGTTCAATGCTGAGGAGAGTGACGAGCTGATCTTCAAGGTGAACCGTCAGGGAACTGACATGATCCTCGGCCTTGTAAGGTGACGCCCTAGGCAGTCACCAGATATTGTTCCCTTCCTTCGTTTTACCCCGGTCTTCGGACCGGGGTTTTTATTTCAGCAGATGATCCTCGAACTCGACCGCATCCAGGGGAGGGGAGAAGAGAAATCCCTGGTAGAGACTGCACCCCACCTGTTTGAGTCCTTCAAACTGTTCCTGCCGTTCGACCCCTTCGGCAACGGTGGTGAAGTTGAAGTTATGGGACATCGCAATAATGGTGTGGATAATCTCACGGTTGCTATCGTTCACCAGGAAGTCATCGATGAAGGGCTTGGCGATCTTGAGCACATCCAGGGGCAGTGAACCGAGATAGGTCAGCGAGGAGTAGCCGGTGCCGAAGTCGTCGATTAGAATCTTGATTCCCCGTTCTCGGAGCTGATTCAGTTTCTGGATCGTATCCCGGGGATCCTCCATTACCGTTCCTTCGGTAAGCTCGATATTGAGATACTCCCCGGAGAGTTCCAGCGAGTCGAGCATCTCGAAAACCCCTTCGACGAAGTCGGGCGACTGAATCTGGATGGGCGAAACATTGACGGTCATCCCGAAACGCTTACCGGTCTGATCGTGCCACTCCTTCAGCGTCCGGCAGGCGTTGTACATGATCCAGCGCCCTAACACGATGATCCGACCGCTCTCTTCGGCGATGGGGATAAAACGACTGGGCGGTATGGAACCGAACTTGGCCGAATCCCAGCGCATCAGGGCCTCGCACAGAATCAGTTTACCGTCGTTGTCGAATATCGGCTGATAGACGATATGAAAGCCTTCCAGACCGCGCTGAATCGCCTGGTAGAGTTCGTTCTCTATATCGAGACTCTCGTGGTAGATCTTCCCCATTTCCGGGGTATAGATGTAGCGGTGTTCCCGGCGCTGCTCATAGACCCCGAGGGCAATTTCCGCATTGATCATGACCTCGGTCACGGTTTGTGCATGCTCAGGATAGAGGGCGAGACCGATGTGGCAGCCGAAGGTGACATCCTTTGCCGGGGGATCATGGGGTCGGCGTACCGCTCCTTCGATATCCTCGGCGATCCGTTCAAGATGGGACTCGTCTTCTACGTTGCGGATGATCATCAGGAACTCGTCGCTCCGGTCGGATTGAAAGAGATTCTTACCGATAATCTCCTGCACCCGCAGGGCGGTCATGTAGAGAAAAACCTTCATCTTGTCCCGGGTATGTCGAATGCGGGCGTAATGCCGGTCCAGGCGCAGAATCCCGAAGCCGATCTTCTCTCCCGAGGTCAGCGCCTCTTGGAAGAGCTCCGCCAGCTGCCGCTCCAATATGCGGCGAATGGGCAATCCGGTATTGGGATCATGGTTCAACAGTGATTCGAGCTGTACTATGCGGTCCTGGAGGATCGTATTCTCAATCGCCAGCCGGCGAAACTCCTCTGCATCGCTGTGTAATGTCTCTTCCATCTTTACTACCTTGGGTAGAAGTATAGTAACGGCAGAGGTACAGTGCAAACAAAATGGCCCCTTTCTTGCGGACTGGGGTTTGCCGTTCCCCGGGATCCAAGCTACAATAACTAGACAGTATGAGTGACGATTCGGGAAGAGATGACAAGCGACACGAGACCCTGGAAGGACGGTTTCTGATCTCCGAAACCGAACTTACCGACCCAAACTTCATGCAGACCGTGGTCTACATGGTCGAACACAACGACAACGGGGCCCTCGGTTTTGTCGTCAACCGCAAGAGCGAAGCCCTGCTTAAGGATGTGATTCCCGAGTTCGGCGAGAGTCCCGCCGGAGAGATCGAGGTTTACGTGGGCGGACCGGTCGAGCAGATGTACCTCTTCACCCTCCACTCGGGTCTCCCCGGCGATAAGCGCAGCGACGCCGCCTCCTCATCCTTACAGGGGGTGATACTGGAGCCGGATTTCGAGATCATTCGGGAATTCCTGCACACTACCTGGCCGGGTCTGAGTCCGGAGCACCGACCGGAGATCCGCTTCTATGCCGGTTACGCCGGTTGGGCGCCGGGGCAGCTCGAACAGGAGCTGGAGTACAAGGCCTGGGTGGTAATCCCGGCTACACCGGGAATCGTATTCGCCCCGGAGCCGGAGGAGTCCTGGCGAAACGCACTGCGCAAGAAGGGCGGTATCTACTGGGTCGTGGCGGAGACCGGTTTCAAGCCTTCTCTGAACTGAGGTTCCTCCAGGAACCGTCCTCTTCCCGCTGATTGAGCTTCCGATGCGACTTAAGAAAGAGCAGCAGCCCCACCCCGAAAGCGAGGAGAAAACCCGCCGGTTGAGCCGCGACAACCCCCGCTACTCCGAAGATCCGCGGGAGTATCAATACCAGCGGAATCATGAAAAGTCCCTGCTGCCCGGCAGCCAGGAGCAGAGCAGAGGTTCCGTCGCCGAGGGCTTGAAAAACCCCGCCGAACATCAGAACCAGACCGGTCGGAACCAGAGCCACGGCGGTCAAGCGCAGCGCCAGAATCCCGATCCTCATCACCGCCTCATCCTGGGAGGCGAAGATAGCGATTATCCCGGGGGCGAAGAAAAAGAAGAGCAGTCCGGCGACCGTACAGAAGGAGACAGTGGTCACCATAACCTTTTTCAGGGTCTCCCGGACCCGGGGAATATTCCCGGCGCCGAAGTTATAGCCCACCAGGGGTTGGAGTCCCTGGGCAACACCCATCAAACTCATCAGGAGCAGCATGAAGAGCCGGAAGACGATGCTGGTTGCGGCAATAGCCGCATCGCCGTACTCGCCCGCCGCATTGTTCACGAAGCTGAGCGAGATGCTTCCCAGAACCTGGCGCACAAAGGTGGGGACCCCAAGGGCCATCATGGGCAGATAGGTAGCTCGTCCCGGCCGGAAATGCTTCAAGGAGAGGGGATGCAGCACCCCTTTGTGGCGCAGGTAGTAACTCACAAGATAAAAACAGCCGATTCCCTGGGAGATAACCGTAGCCACCGCCGCGCCGGCAAGCCCCATATCCAGCCCAAAGATAAATATCGGGTCGAGGATCATATTCATGACCGCTCCTAAAATCTGTCCGGTGCTGCTGTGGAGGGACGCCCCTTCAGAGCGCAGCAGATTGTTGAGGCACATGTTGAGCACTACAAAGACCGAACCGGTGACAATCAAGCGGCCGTAGAGAACGGCGGCGTCGAGGATCGAGGCGGTAGCGCCGAAGAGCGTCAGTATCGAGGGCATATAGATCAGGCCGAAGAGTGCAAAGAGCAGACCGACGATAAGCGCCGAGAAGAGGGCTGTCGCAGCTGTTCGTTCCGCCGCATCATGATCCTCCTCCCCCAAACGCCGACTAATGACGCTCGCCGCACCGACGCCGAAGGTAAGGCCGATCGCCCCGATCAACTGGAAGAGGGGGAAGACGATCCCCGTGGCGGCAATTGCAGTAGTATCGTTTAAGAGGCTGACAAAAAAGGTGTCCACCACATTATAGAGGGACATGACCAGCATGCCGACCACCGCCGGAGCGGAGAGGGTAAAGAGCGCCCGGCCTATATCGCCCTTCGCCATCAGCTCGATGCGTTTATTTGCGTATACCTTCGACATTCATCACTCCAGTGCGAGCAAAATAGAACTAAATCTCAAAATCATCAAGATAAAAAGAGGGCTGTCCGAGAAACTTCTCAGACAGCCCTTCCATTCTCCCGTACTGCTTCTTGTTTTTAGCCGATCTTAATTTGCCGCGGTTTAGCCTCGGGACGCTTCTCCAGACTGAGACGCAGAACGCCGTTCTCGAAGCCGGCCTCGATCTTCCCGGCATCTACATCCTTGGGAAGTACAAAGCTGCGGCTGAAATTTCTCGTCCGTCGCTCGCGAACCAGGTAATTCTTCTTCTCCTGCTCCTTCTGCACCTCATCCGTGGAGGAGATCGTGAGTAGAGTGTCGTCCACCTTCACATCAATGGAGTCCCGAGTCATGCCGGGGAGCTCCGCTTCGAGCAGGTAGCGACCCTCCTCCTCGACTATATCTACTTTCGGTGCGGCTACCCCCGCACCCACTGCAGGCAGATCCTCGAAGAAGCTGTCCAGAAAACGGTCCATATCATTCCAAAGATTTACGCTCTTAGGGGCGGTGTGTCGTACTAATGCTTTCATCCTATACTCCTTGCCGGCGCCCGCAGGCGCCAATTATCCGATCCCCCTACCGGGGACGCTTACATGATATATAAAGCAAGGATCGTGCCAAAATATTTAATTCATTGCCCTGAATAGATTTACAGAACGCAACCTATACTTAACCACTCAGAACGAGGTATTTCAAGTATCAATGTGTGTCACATTTACACACCAGTCTACATTTTGACCCATTTTTGGCGAAAAATGACAACTCTTCTGAGGAAGAGCCTTTCAGGTGTGGGCCTTCAGGCACTCTTCCCGCCGAAAACAGTCGAGGGTATGATCGTTGACCAGACCGGCGGACTGCAGAAAAGCATAGACGATGGTGGATCCTACGAAGTTGAACCCCTCCCGCTTCAGCTCCTTACTGATCAAATCCGAGAGTTCAGTAGTGGCCGGCATCTCGGTGTGGGTTCGCCACGCATTGACCACCGGACGGCCCTCGGTATAGCGCCAGATAAAACTGTCGAAACTGCCCCACTGCTCCTGAATCTTGAGAAACACTCCGGCGTTGCGAATAGCCGACTCGATCTTGCGCCGGTTGCGGATGATCCCCGCATTTCCCAGGAGTTCGCCGATCTTCGCCTCGTCGTAGCGGGCGACCTTGACGGGATCGAAAGCGTCGAAGGCCTCTCGGTAGGCATCGCGCTTGCGGAGCACCGTCAGCCAGGAGAGGCCGGCCTGGGCCCCTTCCAGGCAGAGGAGTTCAAAGAAGCTGCGGTCGTCGTGGAGCGGATATCCCCATTCGCGGTCGTGATACTCGATATATTCAGGGATTTCCAGGGGAACCCAGTCGCAACGATTCGGCATAGTGCCTCTCCTTTTCTTGCAATTGAGGGCGACAGCGGATAGACTCCAGCAGATGATAATAGGCATAAGCTTCGGCCTCGGCGCCGCACTCCTGATAAGCATATCATACATCTTTTCCCGACGCTTCACCGAGGTGAAGGGGGGACGCCCCGCGGATCTGCTCATCGCAGCGTATCTCCTCATGGGACCCGTCTCCCTGGCTATATTTATCCTCGGCCCTCGAGAGCTCTATCCGCCGCTCTCCGACTACCTGCTGCCGACGGTAATAACCACCCTGTTCCATTTAACGGCGCAAATATTACTCTACACCGCCCTAACCCGGGCGCCGGCCTCCAGGATCTCGCCCTTGCTGGGACTCAAACTGCTCTTCATCGCCCTCATCACCTCGCTGCTGATGGCCGAATCCTACAGCACCCTGCAGATACTGGCCGTTCTGCTGGCGGTAGGAGCTGCGCTGATACTGAACTTCAGCGGCGGAGCTATTTCTCTCTCCGCCTGGATCTATGTTCTCGGCGCCTGCCTCAGCTATGCGATCTCGGATATCTACATCGGTATTGTCGTTGTTCACTTCGCCCATTTATCGCCGCTGATGCGGGGCATGTTGCCGATGGCGGCCTGTTATATCCTGGCGGGAGGTCTCGCCTTTATATCTATCCCCTTTACCGGGCCCGTACGACTCAGCCAGCTCCGTTCGGCGGCGCCCTACGCCCTCTTCTGGATGAGCGCCATGGTTTTCTTCTTCGCCGCCGTCAGTTACCTCGGCGTCATGTACGCGACGATACTCCAGTCTGGACGCGGGTTGTTCAGCGTACTGATCGGCGCGGCCTTGGGATTCGCCGGTTTCCACCTGCTGGAAGAGAAGCACGGTTGGAAAGTCATCCTGCGACGAATCGGGGCCGCCCTGATGATGACCGCCGCAGTGACCCTTTTCGGATTGGGCGGGCTTTAAGATGATCCGTCTCATCTGCGCCCTGGGGAATCCGGGCCGGGAGTACGCCCAAACCCGGCACAACTTCGGCTGGATGCTCCTCGACCAGCGGCACCCGGTCGAATCCTGGTCGAAGAAATTCAAAGGGGAGTATGCGACGCTCCACGATCCCAGGAAGCTGATCCTCCTCAAACCCCTGACCCTGATGAACAAGAGCGGGGAGTCCGTACGCGCCTGCGCGGACTTCTTCAACATCGAGCCCGAGGAGATTTTAATCCTCCACGACGATCTGGAGCTCCCCTTCGGCAAAATCGAGGCCAGGCAGGGCGGAGGCCTGGGAGGCCACAACGGACTCAAATCGATCAAACAGCACCTAAGCAGCGCCGCTTTCTGGCGACTGCGGCTGGGAATCGGACGCCCTCGGCACGGTTCGGTCTCGAATCACGTCTTAAGCCGCTTCTCCAAGGAGGAAGAGATCGAGCTCCCGACTATTCTTGGACAGGCCTCAGATAAGCTCACTTCTCTCTTGTAAGCCGTCATTCCGCTGCATCTTCCTGAAGCTAGGATCAATTACGTAGGCTCTAAACCCTAAATCACGACCTTTGTTCGATACCTTTCCCTCCCGGACCGGCCTATCCTTCGAAGCATGAGATTGAATCTCATCAGGAGGAAACCATGCAACGAATCACCCGCTTAAGCCTCTCCCTACTCGCAGCCATGCTGCTTCTGCCGGCCCTGGGAGCGGAGGAGAACGAGCAAGAGACCCACTACCTACCCATGGCCGGTTGGGAGCGACTACACCTCGCAGATTCAGAATACGATACCCTGCAGGCCGGAGGTGCCGTCGCCGGTAAGGAGTTCACCCTGGTCGGACTCTACGGCCGCACCGCCTTCGGTGACCCCCCCGCGCCCGGATTGGCCGAGGCCTACCACACCATCGACCTGCTCTACGACGGCGGCTGGAAGCGAAACCAGCTCCTGGTACTGTTCAAGAGCGAATCCGACCGACCCGTCGCCGGAGGGCTCGCCACCTTCCAGACGGCCGCCGTCTACGGCTACGAAGTGCTTGCCCGCGAGAGCCTGACCCTGGCCCTCGGCGGCGGCGTCGCCCTCTCCGACTTCGGCATCGACTGGCCCCTTCTCCCGGTTCCCTTTATCCGCCTCAACTGGGAGACGCCCCTGATCGCCGCCGGTTTCGACTTTATTACCGGCCCCAACTTCAGCTTTACCCTGCTGCCCGAAAGTCGGGTGCGCCTGAAGGGGGATATGCGGGCCGACCAGTTTCGGGATATCCGGGACCTGGTTTTCGAAACAGCCCTCGAGTACCGGCCGGTCGATATGGTCGGAGTATCCGCCGGAGTTAAGCACGATCTAATCGGCTTCACCGACGGGGCGGGCGGCAAGCAAGGAGATGAGTATTCCCTTGACTACTACGCCCTCTTTTCCGAGCTGGATCTAACCCTGCTGACCCTGCAGGGCGGCTTCGCCTTCGACGGCCGGGATCGCCTCGACGAGAATACCACCAGGCGCAGGGGCGACGGCTGGTTCATCAGCCTCTCCGGGCTCTACCAGTTTTAGGACGCGATTATGAGAAACCGCGCCTTCGCCCGCTTTCTAACCGTCTGGGCCGGTCAGCTCGTTTCCGGCCTGGGGACCGGGATGACCGGATTCGCCCTTGGGATCCACGTCTTCCGGGAGACCGGGAGCGCAGCCGGCTTCGCCCTGGTTATCCTCTGCCTCTTCATGCCGGCCATTCTGTTGCGTCCGGTCGGGGGCGTCCTGGCCGATCGGCTCGACCGACGGCTCTTGATCATCCTCGGCGACGCCGGTTCGGCCGCCGCGGTGGTGGCGCTGCTTATCATCCTGCGCGGCGGGGTTCTGCCGGTGGGTCTCGTCTATCTGGCTACCGCCCTCAACTCGGCCTGCGGCGCCCTGCAAAATCCGGCCTATAAGGCCTCGCTGACGGATCTGGTCCCCGAGGAGTCCTGGGGAAAAGCGGGCGGCCTGGTGCAACTCGCCGCCTCGGTCCAGCACCTGGTATCGCCCCTGGCCGCCGGGCTGATCTTGGGAAGCTTCGGCCTTCAGGCGGTACTGCTGATCGACGCCGGCACCTTTTTATTCGCGGTGATCGCGGCCCTGACTCTGCCCGGGCTGCGTCCCTGCGGAGACTCACCGCGGACAGGTTTCACGGCGGATATAGCCGAAGGCTACCGCTTTTTAGCCCGGGAACGGAACACCCGCAGCCTGGTGCTGCTCTTGGCGGCGGTGACCTTCTTCGTCGGCCAGCTTCAGACCCTCTTCACCCCCATGATGCTGGCCCTGACCGACGCAACCCGCTTGGGATTGGTACAGTCGATCAGCGCCTCGGGGATGCTCTTAAGTAGCCTCCTGATCGGCCTCGTCGGCTTACCCGGGGGGCCGGCGGCAGCGACCCTGGCCGGTCTCGCTCTGGCCGGCCTCTCTATGTCGCTGATGGGGGCGACCGTCTCCCTGCCGCTCATCAGCGGCGGCTTCTTTCTCTTCTTCTTCTGCCTCCCCTTCGTCAACACCGGTGCGGAGGTGCAGATTAGACGAAAGGTACCGGGAGAAATTCAGGGTCGGGTCTGGGGGCTTGTCGGGTTCGTTACCCAGGCAGGCTACATCATGGCCTACCTCAGCTCGGGACTCCTGGCGGACACCCTCTTCTCACCCCTGCTGATGCCGGGCGGCGCCCTCGCCGCCAGCCTGGGCAGATTTATCGGAACCGGACCGGGACGGGGCATCGGCCTGATGCTGATCCTCTCCGGTCTGGGACTTACCCTGAGCGCCGGGACCGCCGCTCTTCTGCGGAAGGCGCCCCACACACAAGCATTACAAGGAGCGTACAGAAAATGATACTGCAGAGATTGATGATAAACGAACTCTCCCGTCGACGGGGAACCTTAGGTGCGGTCTTCCTCTTCCTCTTTTTCTCTTCCCTCTTGACCGCCGGCGGGGCGAGCCTGATCGCCGAGCTGAACAGCGCCTTGGATGGACTCTTCGAGACGGCCCGGGTGCCCCATTTCGTGCAGATGCACGCCGGCGAGCTCGACGGCGAGGAGAGAGAGGCGATCGAAACCTGGGTCGCTGGGCAAGCGCTGGTGGCGGAGCATCAGATCGTCAGGATGATCAGCCTCGACGGCTCCTCGCTGACCCTGCCGGGCGGCTCGGGTCCGGAAGCGGAGAGCGTTATGGACCTCAGCCTGGTTCGCCAAAACCGGGGCTTCGACTACCTGGTGGACGGCGATAACCGCTTACCCCAACCGGACCCGGGGGAGATCGGCGTTCCGGTCTACTACGCCGAGGAACGGGGGGTCTCCGTGGGGGATACGGTCCTCCTGGAGCGGGACGGCTTCAGTCGGAACTTGCGGGTCTCCGCGATAATTCGGGACGCCCAGATGAATCCGGCCATCGTCCACTCCAAGCGTTTCCTGATCCACCCCGATGAGTATGCCGAGCTTATCCCCCATTTTCCGGAGAGCGAGTATCTGATCGAGTTCCGGCTTACTGATCCGGAGCGACTGGATGAGTTCTCCCGCAGCTGGAGAGACTCAGGCCTCCCCGCCCAGGGCCCGGCGGTCGACATCGGCCTCTTCAGGCTCTTGAACGGCCTGAGCGACGGGGTCGTAGCGGCGGTGGTGATTATCTTGAGCCTGCTCTTGATGACCGTGGCCCTCCTGGCCTTACGGCTGGTGATGCTCGCCGCCATAGAGGAGGATTACCGGGAGATCGGGGTGATGAAGGCGATCGGGATGCCCTCAGGCTCGATTCGCGGCCTCTATCTGGGAAAATACCTGGGATTAGCCGCCGCGGCCGCGATCGCGGGCCTCCTCGCATCTTTGCCGGTAAAAGAGCTTCTCACCGCCAATGTGACCCGCTACATCGGGGATCCGGCGACCGATATGACGGGAAGCCTTATCCCCCTCGCCGCCGTACTCCTCCTTCTCCTGGTAATCTATCTGGCCATAGCCCTCATTCTGCGTCGTTTTCGAAGCATAAGCGCCGTCGACGCCCTGCGGGCCTCCCGTAGCAGCGAGACCAAGGCTCGGGGACCGGAGCTTGCCGTCGTCGCAAGCCGTCTGCCGGAACTCAATATCTTCCTCGGCCTGCGGGATGTGGTAAAGCGTTTCCGGCTCTTCGGTCTGCTCCTCTTTATCTTCATCGCCGCCGGTGCGGTGACCCTGATCCCGGTTCACTTTCTCACTACCCTCAAGTCGCCGGAGTTTATCCGCTACATGGGGATCGGTCGGGCCGACATCCGCATCGACCTCAGGGCCGCCGAGGGGACGAATGAACGCTTCGAGGATATCATCTCCGCGATCGCCGCCGATGAGGAGGTGGAGCGCTATGCTCCCCATGTCGCTTCGGTCTTCGAATTGCCCCTGCCCGACGGGACAAGCGACGAGATCCGGATCGAGTCGGGGGATTTCACTATCTTCCCCCTGGAATACCTCTCCGGCAGAGCCCCGGTCGACAAAAATGAGATCGCCCTCTCCCTTCTCTATAGCCGCGACCTGGAGCTCGAGGTCGGCGACGCAATAACCATCAAACGAGACACAATTCCTGTGGAGCTGACCGTCACCGGGATCTACCAGGATATCACCAACGGCGGCCGAACCGCCAAGAGCCCCCTGCCGCCGGCCCTCGAGCAGGCGGTCGGCTACAGCCTCAGCCTCGACCTGGTTCCCGGGAGCGATCCGGCGGCCAAGGTCGCGGAGTACAGCGAGCGTTTCAGGCCGGCCCGGGTGACCGAGCTGAAGGCCTATCTGGACCAGACCCTCGGATCCACCATCGCCGGGCTCAACCGGATTTCAGCAGGGGCGGTACTGGTCGGCACCCTGGTCGCTGTGCTGATCACCTCCCTCTTCTTGCGCATGCTGATCGCCCGGGACGCAAGAAGAATCGCAATCATGCGCAGTCTGGGCTTCTCTCTCTCGGCCCTGAAGCGACAGTACCTGACCAGCTCCCTGCTGCTCCTGATTCTCGGGATCGGCTCAGGCGCTCTGCTCGCCAACACCGCCGGCCAAGGTCTGGTCAGCTTTATCTGGGGATTTATGGGGGCCTCACGGATAAGCTTCGTTATCGATCCCCTCCTCGCCTATCTCATAATACCGACGATTCTGGCGACCGGCGTCGCCGGGGCGACCTTTTTTAGCATCACCGGGATGCGAGAGACAACCATCGCCGCATATATAGCGGAATAGTTCTTAATCATAAGGAGTAAAGCAATGACCGAAATCCTAGAATCAAGGAATCTGACTAAATCCTACAGCTCGTTCCGTAACGGTAGCAGAGGCCGGGAAGAAGCGGGAAACAATGGAGAGCGCACCGAGATCCTGAAAGGTATCGACCTCAAGATCGCCCGGGGAGAGTTTGTCTCCGTCATGGGACCTTCGGGATCGGGGAAATCGACCCTTCTCTACAACCTTTGCGGCCTGGACCGTTTCAGCTCCGGGAGCGTCCGCATATTAGGGCGGGAGTTGGCGGAGATGAGCGAGAAGGAGCTCGCCGGTATGAGACTGAACGAGATGGGCTTCGTCTTCCAGCAGATCCACCTCTTGAAGGATCTAAACCTGCTGGACAATATTCTCCTCTCAGGCTATCTCCGCGGCAACATGAGCCGCCGCAAGATACGCACCCGGGCGGAGGAGCTTATGGAACGAACCGGTATCGGAAGCCTGGCCCGGCACGGGATAACCCAGGCCTCGGGCGGCCAGCTGCAGCGGGTCGGGATCTGCCGGGCATTGATCAATAACCCGGCGATCCTCTTCGGCGACGAACCTACCGGCGCCCTCGATTCGAAGTCGGCGGCTGAGATTATGGAGCTGATCCGCGGCATCCACGCCGACGGCACCACGGTGATGCTCGTCACCCACGACCCCAAGGTCGCCGCCATGAGCGAGCGGGTGGTCTTCATGCTCGACGGCCGCATCGCGGCGGAGAAGTCGCTCGGGAGGTTCTCCGGCGACGGCGATGAGGCGAAGGGCCGGGAGACCGAGTTGAGCCGCTGGCTCCTGGAGACGGCTAACTGAGCCCTGGGCCGGGTCTAGGCATTCACGTACTCGTTTCCGGCGATATCCGTACCCCGGGCGAGCCAGATCTTGAACCCCGGAGGATTGGCTTCGGGGTTCACCTTCAGCTCGGTGGAGAAGTAGCGCATGGTGTAACCGCATCGCCGCTGGGGACTGGTGTTCGCCTTGGCCCCGTGGATGATGCGGGAGTCGTGGAGTGAGCACTCCCCCGGATTCAGCTCGAAGTAGACCGCCGCCGACTCGTCGATCTGATCCTTAATCTGGGTGGCGAAGGTGTTTGCCGTTGCATCCACCGCCTCATACTCGGAGAAACCGTTCTTGTGGGTCCCCGGAATAACCCGCATACAGCCGTTCTCCCTGTTCGTCGGATCGATCGCGAGCCAGAGGGTCACGATCTTCTCGTAACTGTCGAGTCGTCCCTTCCAGTAGGCCGAATCCTCGTGCCACGGGGTCGCCCTCCCGGTATAGGGCTCCTTGCTGATGAAGTGACTCGCCCAGAGTCCGATGTTATGTCCGATCAAGGGTTCGACGATATCGAGCACCTCCTCGGCCAGTAGAAACTCCAAGAGTCGCTCATCATGAAAATGGGGGGTGTTGAGCTCGTCCGAGAGCTTTGTTCCCTTGTCGGCCAGATGCTCCTCGAAGATCTGCTTTAGCCTCGCCTGCTTCTCCGGCGAAAAGACCGGCTCCTTGAAGAGATAATAGCCCTCGTCCCAGTACTGCTTGACTGCTTTCTGATCTAATCGTGCCGCCATGGTTTCCTCCCTTCGGCAAGTTGATACCTCAAGGGTAGTTCTGCCGGGCTCCCGCGGCTGCGCGGATTATCCGGAATTCTTTGCATTTCTTCCGATAATTGACGATTTTACGCACATGAGCCTTCGGGAGCCGCACCGACTCAACGACTCATCCTACTTTCATGAGAGTGCTAATTGCCGACTCAGTCGCGATACCATCGATCAAGATCTAAAGCTCCATTGGCATGAGTTCTTCGAGTTGAGCCTCATAGTAGAGGGCCGGGGAGAACATCGTCTCAACGGGGATTCAGTGGGGCTGAGTCCGGGGGCCCTCTTCCTGCTGACCCCGGCCGATTTTCACTCCATTACTCCCCGGGATTCGAAGGCGATACAGCTCTTCAATTTCATCTTTAAGGCCGAGTTCTTGAGCGATGAGATAAGCCGGAGCCTGTTTTCTTCTCCCCGGCGCTACGAAACACTCCTCCCGGCTGAGCAATTTCGCCGGATCCAGCAGGAATTTGAACTAATCGAGGAGGAGCTCCGCCGGCAGAAGGATCACGCGGCTCTGATGGTGCGCAACGCCGCGGAACGAATCCTCCTATCTCTGCTACGCCGTTCCGTCCCCTTAGAACAACGCAGCTCCATCTACGGGGGGAAGCTGAAGGATAGCGCGATTATGGGGAGCCTCCTCTTCCTGCAGTATAATTTCAGAAATCCGATCAGTCTGGAAGAGGCGGCGGCCCAGGCCAACCTCTCGCCCCACTACTATAGCGAGCGTTTCCACCGCGCCCTGGGACTCTCCTTTCAAACCTACCTGAGAGAACTCCGACTCGGCTTAGCCAAAAGACTCCTCATTACCACTGATATGCCGATAACCGAGGTCTGCTACGCCTCTGGATTCGGGAGCGTAAGCCACTTTGAACGTAGTTTTAAGCATACGACCGGTTGCAGTCCGGGAAAATTCCGCGCCGTTAGCTCCGCGTAATCGAGAGAAGGCGAAGACTAAAGCCCCAGGCGATCAGCGCCAGGGCGGGCATGATGAAGATGACCGGAATCACGTTGATCCCGGCGGCGGCCATGAAGAGGATCTTCGAGGTGAGGGCGACCATCAGGTGGGCCAGAAAGATCACATAAACGGCGGCGAAGAGGCGGCCCCACGGGAGGCCTCGGACCGACATGAACCCGGCTACGAAGCCGAGGGGAAGCATCAGCCCTAGGTCGAAGCCCTGGACGATCAGGGTCGTATAGTGGTCGAGCCCCTCGGGATAGAGACTCCCGTCGAGCAGGGGCGGCACAACGGTTCCCAGCCAGAGCAGGGCGATCAGCGAGGCGTTGATGATCAGGAAGATCCCGACGGCTTTGGTCGTACGGGGCCGTTTCGCTAAGATCTCGAGCTCCCGGTCGCCGAAGGAGAGGAGAGAGAGCAGAAAGGCGAAGAACGTGCAGCCGAGGAGGGCCGCGTAGAGCAGGAAGAGCTCGTTATACATCCCCATGGTCAGATAGAAGAGATAGGTTAGAAGCAGATAACCGAGACTGCCGCTCATCAGCAGATGACCCGCCGCGCTTCCGCGCCGAAACAGAAGCAGACCGATAAGGGCGGTCGGGATCGCCAGGAAGAGGGTTATCCAGTCCTGGGCAATGCCCTGAATCGCCACGTCCGCCGTCATGTGGCGATAGATACCGCTGCCGTAGATGGTAAGGGTCTCTCCCCGGATGGATTTGTATTCATAGGGTCCCGGTCCGCCGGAAGAGAGGATGCCGGTCAGGGCGGCGGCCGCCGCACCGATGAGGATACATATGAGCAGGATCGTGAGGGTTGTGGTTCGCTGGCTATTCATAATTTTCGTTCAGTATACAAAGCCTCGATAAATCTGACCAGCGGATGCGCTTCACGCACATCCCATGCGGGTGTATAGTGGGAGCAATGAATTACCAAAATTTATCCTCCGGCGACGAGATCCGCGCCTTTGCCAACAGAATCAAGCAGAACGGCCGGGCGGTCATCGCCCTTGATTTCGAAGGGGAGTTCAACCTGCATGTCTACGGCGAGAAGCTCTGCCTGATCCAGATTCACGACGGCGAGAAGCCGCTCATTATCGATCCTCTTAAAGCCGATCTCGGTGCAGTAAAAAGCCTGCTCGAGGACGACAAGATCCTGAAGATCATGTGGGATGCCTCGAGCGACATCTCGCTGATCGTCAACGGCTACGACATGACTATCAAGTCCGTCCTCGATCTACGCCCCGCCGCGGACATTCTCGACCTTCCGAAGAGGGATTACGCCAGCGTCCTCGGGGAGCTGCTCGGCATCGCAACCAAGTCCAATAAATCGAAGTTTCAGCGCTACAACTGGCTCCGCCGCCCGATTGACGAGGATGCAATCAATTACGCCCTGGAGGATGTCCTCCATCTGCACCAGCTGCGAGACGAGATCCTAAAACGGGTCTATGAGGTCGGCCGGATGGAGGAGTTTATCCATCAGAACATCATCGTCCAGAATCGGGATTACCTGCGGAAACCGGGACAGCGACACAAGAAGATGAAGGGCTACCGCTACCTGAACAAGCAGGAGCAGCAACGCTTGAAGGAGCTCTTCGAGCTTAGAGACGGCCACGCCCGGGAGCTAAACTGGCCGCCCCATCGGGTTATACCCAATCAGGAGCTTATGGAACTCGCCCGGGGGGGGATGCGTCCGGAGGAGATCCGCTTCGATCGTTCCCTGAAAGGCGGAAAACGAAACGAGATTATCGAGAGCCTAAAGAAAACGACCTAAGGCACGCCTCACCAAGCGGGTAGGCGGTTATTCCAGTTTCTCGAACTTCGTTATCTTACCGGTCCCCTCGCTCAACCACTCCACCAAGTAAATATTCCCCGCTCCGTCCACGTGCAGATCGTGGGGAGAGCTCACCTTGCCGGGAATCCATTCAGATTCAGGCAGATTCGGCCACTCCTCCCGTTCCCAGCAGCCGGGCCAGTCGGCCAGATGGGTAACGAGAGTATCCTCGGCATCCAGGATAGTCAGGCGACTGAAGAGGTCGGGGATATAGAGTTCGCTGCCATGTTGGATAGCGGTACAGGGAAAGCGGAGAAGACCCTCGACCTGATTCAAAGGCTCTCCTTCGAGGGAAAAGTAGTGGAGCCGCGCGTTCTTGCGGTCGGCAACCAGTATACGGGGCTCGCTCCTCCTGGTATCGAGGCTGATGCCGTGGGGATTATCGAGCTGTCCCGGGGCACTCCCCAGGCCGCCGAAACTGTCCAGGTACTCCCCGGCTTGAGTGTAGCGATGAATCCAGGGCTGACCGTAACCGTCGGCGATATAGATCGTTCCGTCGGGCCCGACGGTCGTTTCGGTAGGAACAAAGGGGTGTTCGTCATCGTAGATATCCGACCTGGGAGGCGTACCGATCCGCAGGAGCTCCCGACCCTCTAAGGTAGTTTTAACCACAAACCCGAGACTGGTGGCCGAGAGATAGAGGAACTCCTCCGTCCCCTCCCGGTTCAGATGCAGCCCGTGGGCGCCGCCGGCGTACTCCTCTCCCCAGGCATCGATAAAGCCTCCCCTAGCATCGAAGATGAACATGCTGGGCGATCCGGTATGGTGGATATAGATTCGCCCGGCCGCATCTTCCGTGATGCCATGGGTGGTTCCGAAACTCAGTTCGTGGGGGAGCTGCGCCCAGGTCGTATTGACCCGATAGCGATACCGCCCGCTTCCGATTGTTATCTCTTCCATATAGATTCTCCCTTCCAAAACTACTGCTAGCCTATCTATGAAGCCATGTATTTCCGACTATTTTCAGCATATTAATGCCCGCTTCGGTGTATACTATTAGCTGAGGAGATTGAATATGGCGCATATAATTACCGGAACCTATCAGAGCCCCTTAGGAGAACTTGTTCTGGGTTCCTACGGAGAAAAGCTCTGTCTTTGCGACTGGAGCTACCGGCGCATGCGAGAAGCGGTGGATACGCGCATCCGGGAGGGATTACAGGCCGATTTCGTAGATGAGGAGTCGCCGGTCATCGCCGAAGCGATAACGGAGCTGGAGGAGTACTTCCGGGGCGAGCGCAAGGAGTTCGATATTCCTCTGCTTCCGGTGGGAAGTGAATTTCAGAACCGTGTCTGGGAAGCGCTTCAGAAGATCGGCTACGGTCAAACCGCAAGCTACCGCGATGTGGCCGAGAAAATCGGTAAGCCCGCGGCGGTTCGGGCCGTGGCTTCCGCCAACGGGGCCAACGCCCTCTCGATCTTCATCCCCTGCCACCGGATCATCGGCTCCGGCGGGGAGCTGACCGGCTACGCCGGCGGCTTGACCGCCAAGCGTCGGCTCCTTGAACTGGAAAGCGACGGCCTACGGCAACAGGAGCTCTTTGCGGTATAAACTGCCCCTGGTTGACATTGGAATCAATCTTATATATAAACTTCTATATATTTATACTTTTTAATATATTCGGAGTTTCCAGTGACGACCTTGATCAAGCCAGCCGTACTGCACCCGCGTTATAATGTCCGGGCGACCCGCACCTTCACTATCATCCGCAAATACGCCTTCTTTTTCACCCTCTTAGTAGCCCTGGGGGGAATGTGGGAACCCAAGCTGGGACTACTGGTGGTGCCGGTGATCATCGGTCTAATCCTGGCCTCCTTCTTCAAGGGACGCTACTGGTGCGGCAACATCTGCGCCCACGGGAGCCTCTTCGACTCGCTCCTCTTGCCCTTGAGCCGCAACGGCAGGATACCGAATCTCTTTCGCTGGAAAATCGTCTCCCTGCTCTTCTTCTCCTGGTTCACCTTCCGGCTCGGTTCCAAATTCGTCAAGATAGCCTCCCTCTACGGGACGGCCATGTTCTGGGATAAGATAGGCCTCGCCTTTGTGAGCAGCTATTTGATGGTTACAGTATTAGGCGGCGTATTGGGGCTCTTCATCAGCCCCCGTACCTGGTGCAATTTCTGTCCCATGGGATTCATGCAGAAAATCTCCTACAGTCTGGGTCAGAAAGCCAAGGTCACCCGCTCCACGGACGAGAAGGTGACCCTCGCCGATCCCGACCAGTGCCACAAATGCGGCAAATGCGCCCGGGTCTGCCCCATGCAGCTCGCGCCCTATCAGGAGTTCAACGGGAACAACCAGTTCGCCAGCCTGGACTGCCTTAAATGTTCCACCTGTGTCGAGCACTGCCCGGCCGGAATCCTGACCCTCTCCAACGAGAATACCGCCCGCTTCATCGCCGACCGGATCGACAAGAGTGCGGGCAGAAACCGCATCCGCCTGGAAACAACCCTGCTCCGCATAAACGACCTCAAGGATGACGTAAAAGAGCTGATCTTTCGGCTGGATACACCGGATCTGCGCTTCGCGCCGGGACAATTCATTCTGGTGCGCATCAGCGAGGAACCGGAGATGTTCCGAGCCTTCTCGGTCTCCCGCTACAACGCCGCCTCCGGCGAGATCGGCGTAACAGTCAAACGCGTTCCCGGCGGCTTCGGCACGGAGATCATCTTCGAGCAGTTCGAAGAGGGCATGCATACCGTCTTGGAGGGTCCCTTAGGCGATGAGCTGGTGATCGACAAGGAGCGGCATAAAGCCCTTTTCGTAGGCGGCGGAATCGGCATCCCCCCCTTCCTGCCGCTGATACTAGATGCGGTCGAGCAGGAGCATATCGATGAGGTCAAACTGATCTACGGGGTCAACAAAGAGGAGGAGCTTCTCTATCGGCGGGAGCTGGAAGCCTTGGAGCAACAGCACGCCAAATTCGAGTTCATCAAGGTGGTCGCCTTCGATGACGGCTGGTCCGGCGAGAAGGGCTTCGTAACCGATGTAATGGAGAAGCTCGACCTGAATCAGAACATCATCTACATGTGCGGACCGAAACCGATGATCAACGCCTCCCTCCGGAAACTCAGCCAGCTGGGTGTCGATGAAGAGCGGATTCGCTACGAGAGCGCTTAGGCTCCCATCAGTCCGAAGAGCCCTTTGACGCCGTCGGCGACGAACTGAATCGCCAAGGAGGCGAGGAGCACCCCGAGAAGGCGCTTGAAGATATTGTTGACCGTAGAACCCATTAAACGGGCCAGGCGACGGGCGAGCAGAAAGATAATCAAGGTGGCGGTATAGATAATCAGTACCGCGATGATCAGCGGATGATAGCTCTCTCCCCGTTCCGCCGCCTGGGAGAAGAGCAGAACCGAGAGAGTCAGACTGCCCGGACCGGCGATCAGCGGGATCGAGAGGGGAAATACCGAAATATCCTCGTGATCCGATTCCCGCACTCCCTGCTTGGCGTTATCCGGCCGGGTGATCATGCCGAAGGCGGTGTAGAAGATCAGCAAGCCCCCGGCGATTCGGAAGGACTCCATCTCGATCCCCAGGCTGGAGAGCAGCCCCATACCGAAGAAGCCGAAAATGAAGATGAGCGTGGTAGACAACAGTACAGCTCGCACAGCCATGGTACGGCAATAGGCGTTGCTCTTCCCCTGGGTCAGGGAGTTGAAGATTACCGCCGTACCGACGGGATCAACTATCACAAAATAGGCCAATAGGGTCTTTAATACCGCTTCCATACCCTCTCCCGATTGCAGTTAGCCCCTTTCCGGGGCATACTGTAATTCAGCATATGAGCTTCGTACCCATAGAATCAAGAACTGCCGAGCTGGAAATCAAGAAATCTCTCTTTCTCGCGTCAGCGGTACCGGTCACCTCGGAAGAGGAGGCGAAGGAACGGATCCGGACTGTGCGAGATGAACATCCGAAGGCGACGCATGTCGTCTGGGCCTATATCATCGGGGAAGAGAATAGCCAGCGCCTGGGAATGTCCGACGATGGAGAGCCCCACGGTACCGCCGGTAAACCGGCCCTCTCAACCCTGCAGTACAGCAATCTCACAAACATCGTCGTCACCATCGTGCGCTACTTCGGCGGTACCAAGCTCGGAACCGGGGGGCTGGTCAAAGCCTATACGGATGCGGTCAAGGCTGTAATCGATCCTATGGATCGCAAGAAGCTGGTGGATGAAAGCTCGTTTAGAATCACTGCGGCCTATACCTACTACGACGGTATCAAGAAAGCCGTCGGCGCCGAGTCAGCCCGGATAGAGCGTGAAGAATTCGATACCGCCGTTCGCCTCGAACTAAGCGTCGAGAGTTGCCGAAGCTCATCTCTGTGTGAAGCCCTTACAGAACTGACAAACGGCAGCATAATCATAGAAGAATTGTAATTTTAGCCGCTTTTCATTAGAAATATTCAATTATTACGGTTGATTTCTTAAATATCTGTAATTAGAATAGGGCCCATTCGCATTACAACTACAAGGATGGAATCTATGGAAGCGCTCAAGGCTCTACTTGGTGCGATCGACGGGGTAGTATGGGGCCCGGTAATGATCGTACTACTTGTCGGCACCGGTATCTACTTAAGTATTCGTCTGAAGTTTATTCAAATCAGCTCCTTCGGTCATGCCGTCAAAATCGTCAAAGGCGACTATGATCACGAATCAGGCGGCAAGGAGGGGGAGATCAGCCATTTTCAGGCCCTTTCGGCGGCCCTATCGGCCACTATTGGAACGGGAAATATCGCCGGCGTTGCTACGGCTATCGCCCTCGGCGGTCCGGGCGCTCTCTTCTGGATGTGGATAACCGCCTTCTTCGGCATGGCGACCAAATATGCCAGCTGCCTTTTGGGCCTAAAGTACCGCACTATAGATGAGAACGGGGTCGTAACCGGCGGTCCCATGCTCTACCTCGAAAGGGGCCTGGGCCAGAAATGGCTGGGAGTTCTCTTTGCGATCTTTGCGGTGATCGCCTCATTCGGTATCGGGAACATGGTCCAGGCAAACTCCGTGGCCGAACCCGTAGCGGCTACCTTCGGACTGCCGAAATGGATCACCGGCCTGGTTATGGGGGTGCTTGTATGGTTGGTTATCGTCGGGGGAATCAAGCGGGTCGGCAAGGTAGCCAGCCGGATCGTGCCCTTCATGTCCATTGCCTATATCGCTACCGCCCTGGTCGTATTGATCATCAACTTTAGCGCGATTCCGGCCGCATTCGCACAAATATTCAGCCACGCCTTTACCCCCACCTCGGCAACCGGGGGATTCGCAGGGGCGGTGGTGCTTTTGACGCTGCGCTATGGAGTCGCCCGGGGCGTCTTCTCCAATGAAGCCGGTCTTGGAAGCGCGCCGATGGCCCACGCCGCCGCCCAGACGGATGAACCGGTCCGGGAGGGAATGGTCGCCATGCTGGGCCCCTTTATCGACACTATTATCATCTGTACCATGACCGGTCTGGCCATCGTTACCAGCGGTGCCTGGACCAGCGGGCTTACCGGTGCGGAATTGACCAGCGAAGCCTTTAATCTGGCCCTGCCGGGCGTAGGACGCTACCTGATTGCCGTCTCGATTGTTTTCTTCGCCTTCTCTACCACCGTGAGCTGGTCCTACTACGGCGACCGCTGCATCATGTACCTCTCCGGACGGGAACAATTGGTCAGCGCCTACCGCTGGATCTATGCGGCGATGATTCCCATTGGAGCGATCCTGAAGCTCGAGCTGGTATGGACCTTCTCGGATATTGCCAATGGACTGATGGCCCTGCCGAACCTGATTGGATTGCTGGGTCTCTCGGGGACCGTAATTGCACTAACCAAGAGCTACCTGGAAAAGATGCACAATCCCGTACTTAAATAACTCGCTGAGCACCGGGGGATTTGCCCCCGGTGGACTAAAAAGGTACCTTCCATGATGGGAGGTATCCAGATGACCACAGAACTATTTGAGCGCGGATACAATGCTGATTACTACGTCAAGAATCTAAGAAACTACCGCTCGCTGGTTAAAAAATGGATGGATGAAGCGGGGGCCGATCCGACGGACGTCAAGCTGGTCCAAGAGCGGGCAGCCGACCGGCCGCAACCCGTGCGCGCCACGGTCAGCACAGAGGACTGGTGCGGCGATTCCGCCCTTAATCTGCCGATTCTGAACGATCTTTTCACCAAGGCCGGTATCGAGCTGCGGATTTTCCGGGGATCGGAGATTTCGGATCTGAAAGAACTCTACGAAGGAGAGGGGGTCGATCATATTCCGGTAGTCTCCCTCTGGGACGGCGACGGCAACGAAATCGGCCGCTGGGTAGAAGCGCCCCAAGCCATCCAACCCCAGAAGGATGCCTGGAAGGCCGCGCGTCCCCGATTCATGGAGCTCTACGCTAAACGCGATTCCGACCCTAAGGCGGCGGGGGAGTTCGCCAAGCTCTACCGTGAGTTCCTGGAGACCATGGCCGACTGGTACCGGAGCGGAATGTGGAAAGAGACGACCGGCGAGATCGTCGAACTCTTTTCTTGACCCCAAGATGAACACGATCGATTTAGAACCCTTCTTCTCCATGAATCAGTCCCTGCTCTGTGTGGCCAACACGGAAGGACGTTTTCTCAAGCTGAATCAGGCCTGGACCGACATGCTGGGGTACGCTATCAACCAACTCGAAGAAGAGCTCTTCATAGATTATGTCCACCCGGATGACCGGGATTCGACCCTGGAAGCGATGAAGGATCTGATCCAGGGGAGATCGGTTATCGATTTTGCCAATCGCTACCGGCGGAAGGACGGGAGCTACGTTACCATCGAGTGGCGCGCCTTCGCCCGGGAAAATCTGATCTATGCTACGGCCGTCGATGTAAGCGACCGGCAGGATCAGAACACCCTGATCAACAGACTCTCCCAGGCGGTGGAGCATAATCCGGCCATGATTATCATGACCGACCCTGAAGGATCTATTACCTACGTAAATCCCCGCTTCTTATCCGTCACCGGCTACGAGCGCGCCGACGTCACCGGCGAGAATCCCAGGCTTTTTAAATCCGGCCAACAAGATGAAGAGTTCTACCGGACGATGTGGCAAACCCTCATAAAGGGCGAAAACTGGCGCGGGGTATTTCAGAACAAGAAAAAAAACGGCGAGTTCTATTGGGCTTCGGCGGTTATATCTCCCATTAAGGATCCGGACGAAACCATTGCAGGCTTCGTGGCGATGGAGGAGGATATCACCCGTCAGCGAGAGCTCGAGGAAGAGCTTCAACAGAAGCAGGAGCAACTCGATCTCTTCTTCCGCCAATCCCTGGACGGCTTCTTCTTCATGATGCTTGATAAAGCGGTCGACTGGAAGGGAGCTTCAGATAAAGAGGCTTTACTGGATTATGTCTTCGAGCATCAGCATATCACCCGGATCAATCAAGCGATGCTGGACCAGTACGGCGCGGAGAAGAAGGATTTTATCGGGAAAACCCCCTCGGATTTCTTTGCCCATGATCTTGAAGCGGGAAGACGGATCTGGAGAGAGTTTCTCGACCAGGGGCACCTGCATATCGACACCCAGGAGAAACGCTTCGACGGCGCCCCGATGACTATCGAAGGGGATTACATCTGCATGTACGATGCGGACGGTAAGTTCACCGGCCATTTCGGCATTCAACGGGACATAACCAAGCAGCGTGAACTTGAAGCACGGCTACGGGAATACTCGATCAAGGATCCGCTAACCGGTCTGATCAATCGGCGGCACCTCTTCGAACGTCTCTCTTCCATGGTCGATAAAACCCTGCGCACCGGCGAGATATTCTCCGTCGCCCTCTTAGATATCGATTACTTCAAAGCGGTTAACGACACCCATGGCCACTTGGCCGGGGACCAGGTCTTGAAGGAACTCGCCCGAGTCCTCGCCGCCAATGTCCGCAGCTATGACCTGGTCAGCCGCTACGGAGGCGAGGAGTTCCTGATCGTCTTTATCGGCAGTAGTCAGGATCAGGCCAGGGGTTTGATGGAGCGTATTTTGGATCTTGTACGTAGACAGCCGGTTGAGTTCGGAGAGACTGAGATCTCCTACGCCTTCAGTTGCGGAGTCGTCGACTCGACTATATGCCGGGTCGACAAGTGCAGTCTGGAACAGCTCATTAGCCGGGCCGACGAGAATCTCTACCGCGCCAAATCCCAGGGACGGAATCGGATAATCTAATCCGTCGGAATCGAGAACTGTCGACTGTCGAAGCGGTCGCCGCCGAGCCAGAGATCGACCTTGACCCCGCTTCCGGTGCGGCTTACATCGCTATGTTTGAGCTGCCAGCCGAGCAGATCCAAACGGGCGGAGCCGAGAAAATCCTGCCCGGTCATGGCGCCGTAGTACTCGGACAATTCAGGACGCTTACGGCTGTTCAAAGCGCGCTCCATGGCCGCGAGTTCCTCATCGCTATGCTCATTGTCGTCCATAATCGCCAAATGGAGACCATCCTCCTCCTGATGGAGGGATATAACCAGGCGCATCGGATCTTCAGCCAAAAGGTAGCGGGATATCTCACCGATCAGATGCAGAATCAGATCTTGTCGTTTCATCGTCTATTCTCCATTAATCATCATCGACGAAATTCTTCGCGATTGTTCTTGTACCACTGAATTATCGAAACAATCAGCGCCGCCGTTAGACCGCCGGCGAATCCGTTGTTGTATAAATTCATCCCGCCGCTCCAGGCGCCGGTCTGCATTACCATTAAAAAATGAATAAAACCGGCGATAAATCCGGTCAGGATGCCGAACTGTCCCGCCACAGGGGATAATGTCGTTCCAAAGATGGCGGCCAGAATTGGTCCGGGGGCATGCAATTGGTTGCCCGTCAGCAGCGTTGCACTAACGACGCCGGCCAAGACCGGCCAGGAATTCCTGAGATGGGTGCCGAAAGCGCCGAAGCCCATTATCGTCAGCAGACCGCCCACAACAGGGCCGCTGAAGGCTGCGCCGGCGATGAGGACATAGAGACTACCGACCAGACCGATCAGACCGCTGTTGATCATGGCCGCGGGAGTCGAGGCCATATCGGTAAAATCCGAGGGCAAGCGGCCGGGAATCTTTTGAATTCCGAGAAGATCCTTGAACACCCCGCGTCCGCCCCTGATGAGTCCGGTCAGCAGCAGAGCTATGGACAAGGCCGGTACGGTAAAGCGCGCGGCGGGTGCGGATCCTTCGTACCAGTGAAGGATTCCCGGAAAGCCCGCCCCGAAGCCCTTCAATACGGCGAAAGCGAAGAGCCCCAGAAATCCGCAGGTAAGCCCCATATTGTAAAGATTATAGCCCTGGTGCAGGTGCAGCATCGAAACCGCCAGGGCGGGCAGCAGAAAACCGATTATCAGCCCGGCGCCGGAGCCGAGGAGCAGGGCCGGAACAAGGGCCAATCCCAACTCCCAGGCCGCGAAACTTATCAGCGGCCCCAAGGCCGTACCGAAGAGGGCGATTATAAGATAGCTGCTAAAGGTCTTGCGCATAAACCTGGCGGCGATAAATACACCGGTCAGGATCGGCAGGATATTCAGGGGCGTCTTTCCAAAGAGGCCGAATCCGGTCATGGTCAGGACCGCGGCATAGGTCGGACCGGAAACAGGAATGCCCGACAACCGAATTAGCGCCAGTCCCATCAGTCCCACCACGGCGCCGTTGAGTAGCGCAGCGCCGACACCGGCAATCTGGAAGAAGTCGTTAATCAGCCGGGCGGGATGAACCTGCAGAAGCAGGAAGCCTTCGACGGCCGCCAAGCCGTCGCTGATTAGTGCAACCGCTATTAAAAGCAGCAGAAAGACCACCAACATTATCTCGAGGGTATTCGTTCGCGTGGCTATAATAGGAGTACCTCCGGTATCGGATGGAGCTATTCAAGCATAGCTTTCTTCCGCTGTCAACTTTTCTTTATCTATGCGCCTTCCAGCGGCAGGGTTCGAGTAAAAATTGATCGAACGAGGCGCGAAAGGAGGATTGGCTCGGACTGCAGGCATAGAGACCGAAGGAGATCGTTTTCTCCGTGGGAAGCGGCGGATCGGTTTTTCCCATCGCTTCAGTCGTCTCGCCCAGGAGCTGCAGATGAAAAACCCTCATTTGTTGGAAGCTTTCTCCATCGATAGAGGATTCGATCAAGAAATCCGGCCCCCGCCGATTCAGTCGGTACCAGATCATCTGCGGCAGCGGAATATCAGTGGTGGCCCAATCCGAATACCCCCGGTTGGTGACCACCGAACCGAGCCGGGAAAACTCCTCATTCTCGAACTCGATGGAGGCCTTGAACCAGTTCTCGCTGTCCAGGTAGATGATCAGCCCGCACTGGTCGAAGAGAGAACGATATTCGAAGCCGACCCGCACGGTGAAACTGAAGTTATCGGCGGATTCCACCAGCAGGGCCGGGGCGTTATCGTTCCTGAAACCGTAATAGCTCCGCTGCCAGAAATCGGTGCCGGGATCGGTGGTGATCTCGACCCTACTCTTTTCCGCCAGATATTTACGAGGCCTGTTTATCCAGCGTCCTTGGGTAAAATCGATCTGCATGAGTTCTCCTTTCTGGTCGAACCATCTTCGAGATAGGCGCTCGGAGACATTCCGGTAGCTTCCTTGAAGACCCGATTGAAGGTACTCTTCGAAGGAAAACCAGCATCCAGGGCCAGATCGAGGAGGGAATGTCCATTATTTTTCTCTGCCAAGCGGAGGAACTCCTCCATCCGAAGCTGATTTATCAATCTATTAAAGGAACATCCCCTTTGTCTATTAATAGCCGCGGATAAACGATTAGGATGTACGCCGATCTGATCGGCCAAGTTTTTCAGGTGCAAATCAGGGTTTCGATAGGCGCCGGCCATGAGCTTCTCTTCTGCCGCGGAAGCCAAGCTCGCACTCTCTTCAGCGTCTACCGGGGATTCCCCTTTTGCTATCCAGACAATGCCATGCTCCGAAAGACCCTGGGGAGCAGCCAAAACCAGAAAAGAGATACCATAAATCAGCAGGGCCATCAGACCCGATAGGATAATAAAGGGCGCCGGGGCGCCGGATGCGAGTCGTGCGGTTGCCGCGGGAGAGATCGCCACAAAAGCATAGAACAATAGCGTGGCCGCAGGCAGGATTACAAGAACCTTAAACCAAGCGCGGAGTGATTCCGGCATTGAATCACTCTTCCCGTCAAAGGTGATCCGGGCGGTCAATACAACGTAGATAATGTTTACCAGTACCTTGAGTCCGTTGCGCAACGGAAGCCAGAGAGGAGGATTTCCGGCAAAGACCGAAGCCACGAATTCACGGTAGGTTTCTGCGGGCATTCCGTAGACCGTGATTGTTATCAGTACAAGCTCGATAAGATACGGGATGCAATGGAGAAACGCTCGCGGAGAGGAAGGACGGGCGGGAAATGCTAAGCGGCGGGTATACAACCAGAGTAGAGGGCCGAACAACAGCGGGAGCGGGGTCGTTAAAAGCCAGAGCCACGGCCAGGCAGTAAGAACCTCCGCTCGCCAGGAGGGAATCGTGCCTAGTCGCAGCGAGAAGACCAATACCAGAAGAACCAGGGGCAAGTTCCGGGCATGCCGAAACCGCAACAGGATCAAGAAGAGTAGCAGCAATCCCTGGACCGCTCCCAATGCGGCGAAAAGCTCGAGGAATCTCACATACTGAGTATAGCCCGCCCGGCGTCAGGACGCCAGCCTAATTGAAGGGTGCCGAAATAGTGTCGTCGGCGATGCGTTCCACAAAAAAATAGCCGTTGCTCAAAATCTTTTCGACCTCGGATCCTACGGGACCGGTGTATACACTTCCGCTAAAGGTGCCGCTTATAACTCCCCCGACTTCCGAAGCGACCGAGGAGAGCGTAAGACTAAACTTATTCTCTCCGTTGACATCCCGATAGTAGATTGGATCGTCGGACTTGAACGAAAAAGTACCCTCGCTATCGGCGGCATCAAATTGATAATCACCCGGAACCGTTCCCTCTATCCTCAAGTAGAGAGCGGGCCCGTCGTTGAACGTATCGGTGACCAAATCTCCCGCTGCAGCAATCTCAATACGTCCCGAACCGGATTCTATGCTTCCTTGAGCTCCATCATCGAGAGTATCATGGTCGATATACCCCCGGCTCAAGACATAGTCTGTCCCATCGAGAGTAAAGGAGACAAAATACCCGCCGCTACCGGCACCGCCGGAACCGCACCCGCAAAGCAAGATGATAATAATGAGAACCAGAGTAAGCATACGCACAGCATTCGTACGGAATAAATGTATAGACATAGGCGCACCCCCGTACCTGAATCCTATAGCAGCATGCATCAGGAGTCGTCCCAGAATGAAAAATGGGACATGATATATGCTACACTTTATGCATTGAGAAAAATGAATTAGGAGTTTGGCGAATGAAAATAAACATCCTCGGCGCTTCCGGCGCCCTGGGCCGAAAAATAGTAGCGGAATTATTGAACCGGGGCCTGCCGCCCCAGGATCTGGTCTTGAGCGTGCGTACGCCGGAAAAGGTGATGGACTATGCCAAGGAGGGGATCCTCGTAAGACGAGCCGACTACGACGCCCCTGCATCCCTGGAGTCCGCCTTTCGGGAATGTGATCGCGTGCATCTTATCCCGAGCACCGCAGCCCCGGAACCGCGTATTCAGCAGCATGCCAACGCCGTCGAAGCGGCCGAGGCGGCGGGAGTCGGCCGCATCAGCTTCTCGAGCCTCTCGTCCACGCGGATCGACTCGCGCTTCCTGATCAATCCTTTTCTGCTCTACGCCGAATCGAAGCTGCAGCTCTCATCCATGGAGTGGACCATCCTGCGTAACAACCTTTATCTGGATCCGATCGCCGACTGGATCCCCGGACTGAAGCGCCTCGGATTCCTTCCTTACCCGATGAAGGAGGCCCGTATCGCCTATGTCACCCGAGATGATCTGGCCAAAGCCACGGCGACCGTACTGCTCGGTTCGGGGCACAACGGGAAGACCTACGACCTGACAGGTCCGGAGTCGGTGTCGATGCCGGAGCTCGCCGCGGCCGTCTCGGCGGCGGCAGAAACGGCAATTGAATTTCGCAGCGTGAGCGAAGAGGAATTCGCCGCCTACTGCGGAGACGAACCGGCCTCAATTTTAAACAGCCTCTACCGGGCCGCAGAGGCGGGGGAATTCGCGACCGTGACCACCCATATTGAAGAGTTGTGCGGGACCGCCCCGGAACAAACCGAGGATTATCTGCGGCGAATGTGCCGGGAGGCAGGATGACCGTAGAAACCTTAACTATACCGGCCCAATTTCCCTTCCCCAACAGCGATTATCCGGTCTTGCTCTATCGGCAGGTTTTTTCGGAACAGGAAGCGACTCCCGAGGCCTTCGAGCGGCTTTTCGCCGCCAAGGGCTGGCCTCAGCAGTGGCGGAACGGGGTCTTTACCTATCAGCACTTCCACTCCACCGCTCACGAGACCCTCGGCTTCTACTCAGGCTGGGCGGAGCTGCAGCTGGGCGGCCCGGAGGGGCCGACCCTTACCGTCCGGGCCGGCGACGCAGTGCTGCTACCGGCGGGGGTCGCACACCTAAACATCCGACAGGGGGACGGATTTCGCTGTGTGGGCGCTTACCTCGCCGGCGCCGATGTGGATCTGTTGCGGGGAGATCCCGATGAGTATGAAGCGGCCGTCGATCGGTCCGCCGCGGTTCCCATCCCGAATCAGGATCCGACCACGGGAGAGAGCCTCGGCGAACTCTGGCGATAGCGAAGCTTGTCTACTCGACCCGGATAATCTGCAGCCACTTGACCCAGTTGCTGCCTTCGGTATTTCCCGCCACTAGACGCAAGGGAAAGCCGTGTACCCGGTGGAGAACCTCGCCCTCGAAGCCCCAGGCAATCAGGAAATCCTCCTCCAAAGCACGGTCCACCGGAAAGCGGGTGCGGTAACTCTCGTCGGGGACGGCGAAGATTACCGTCTCCGCGTCTGCTTGAATCCCCGCCTCTTCAAGAATGCGCCTGACCAGAACCCCGTTCCAGACTCCGTCGTCGGTAAAGAAGCCCGGGCAGACCAGCTTCACCTGCCGATCGTCGGAACCGAGGGCCTTCACCTCGGCCAATGTGAGGGAGAGCGGGGTATCGACCTTTCCGGTAACGCTCAGCCTATAACTCTCCTCATCCAGGTCGACCGGATCGCCGGTGAAATGGAGCCCACCGAAGAGATCGCCGAACTCCAGAGTATTCGGATCGGTCTTTTCTTCCTCACTCCAGAGCGATGTGGTCTGCTCCTCCGGCTCCTCCGCAGCGGGGGCCTCCTTCTCTCCGCCCGCATATATCCCGGGACTCAATAAAAGAACCATTCCAATCAGCAAAAATACTCTCTTCATCGTATCCCCCAAGCTATAATACTTAACGCAGATAAAAACCGATAGGCCGAATCTTTATAGACGACCGTAATAATTCACCGTATACTAGCCCCTAAGGATTTACCATGAAAGATGCCGAGTCCGAAATAAATCAAACACCCGATGTAGAGAGCAGCCATCAGGTCAGGCTCGGCGAACTCCTTCAGAAAAAGCGTGATCCCCAGGCGACCCACAAGATTGAGGAGATCCTCCAGCAATCTCTTTCGATTGACGAGAAGATACGACAGATAGAGGCCCTGGACAAAGCGGAACAGTCCCAAGAGTACTTGAGCCGGCGCGATCTGGCCCCTCATCGCACAGCTTCCCCCGGTCAGGCCGAGTTCGACGAATCTACGGTCCAAACCCCATACTTCGACGATATCCGACGCGCTCGGAAGAAGATAAAACGGATAATCCGGAAAACCGGTTTGTGGGACTACCTCCTCCATGAACACACAAAGATTCGACAGTTCGGCCGCCAAAGCCACATCTTCGGCGGGGGATTCCTCTTCTCCGGCTTCCGGTTCAATCCGAACCTGCAGGATTTTCTGATCTCCCGGGTGCAAAAACCTTGCGCCATCCACTTGCTGCCCGGATTACGGCTTATCCTGCAGCACGGATGGCAGTTTTTAACCAAGCAGAGCTATAACAGCCTGAACCTGCTCTATCTCCTGACCGAGGAACTGATCTCCACCAATTTCGCGCATATCGATTTCCGCAAACGGGATGTAATCGAGAAAATAAAAAAGCTGGAGTACCTCTATCTCTCGTTCCGGGCCATACCAGACCATGCGGATATTGTCTATGCCGCAATCAAGGATGCCTATACCCATATGCCCCATCTGCATGAGAAGGCGCCCAAGATCGAGCACCACCTGGCCCTTATCCTGCAACAGGAGTACTCCCTGCCCTCATTCCCCAATTTCATCCTGGGGGCGAATATGGTTTACGCCAGACGCTATCTCACCTTCAGCGACCTGATCATTCCCGATCATGCGGCGGTTATCAGCGGGAGCGACTGGGAGTGCGCCCCGGAACTCTACAAAGATATTCGCCGGCGGATATGGGAGCTTGAGCAGGAGATTGAACCCCTGACCCGCTATTACGACGAGGTGTGCCGCAAGACGAACTATCTGCCCACAAATCAACAGGGCGGGCCGGATCTCTCGGTGCTGGCCGGCCTGTGGGATGCCGCTCTCGGCAAGGGGGACTATTCCCGCAGCGTCGACAATATCTCCCGCTTCTCGAAACGGGCCTGCGAACTTCTGCTCGGCCCGGTTCAGGAGCTCTTGATCAAACCGATACGGAGTCGGGAAAAAAAGAACTTCAAGCTCTTTACCGAGCAGGCCTTCCTGGCCGAGTTCTCTCGAATCGAGAACGCCCGGGACGCCCTCGAGAAGCTCTTGGAAATCATGCCCACCTTCTCCCGGGAGCGTTTCATTCAGCTAAAGCAGTCGCGGCGCGGGTCGATTCCCAACGAGGCGGCCATCATTCAGAAGATCAGTATCATCATCTCCTCGTCCCGATCCATCCTGAATCGACTGATCGAGGTCCTGCGTGTTCGTATGCGCACCGAGGAGGAGAGTTCAAGCTTTCCGCCGATCGATGCCCTCATGATCCGCAAGGGCGGCTTTTTTCTGCCCTTCGAGGCCAGCGTCCTCGCTACGCCGCGGCCCTTCGCCGGAAAGACCGTAGCCAAGGCGCTGCACCTCACCATCTCACTGCTCCTCTTGCTAGAGATCCTCTTTCTCGATCATGAGACCACCTCCCTGATGAAACGGGAGACGAAACTGCGGGAGAAGATCATCGAAACAGGACGGGAGATACACCGCCTCGCCAATCCGCCGATGTTTCAGCAGCTGCGGGAGGAGTACCGCCTCGAACTCTTCGGGCTCTAGGCTCCTCTTCAAAGACGATATCTATCCTTTAAGAATCTTCTTCTTCTCCTCGTACTCCTCTTTACTGATCTCGCCGTTTACATACCGTTTCTGCAGAATATCCAGCGCCGACTCTCCCGAGCCGATCTTCCCGGACGATGCATACTTGTAGATAAAGAAACCCAAAACCAGTAGCAGAATAAGTCCAATGCCCATCATTATCGTACCTCCGTATGGTGTATTGCCGAACATCCAGCCGTTGCAGAATCCTCCGCCGCCGTATCGAAACATAATCGCCTCCTAGCGCGTATTGGTTACTATATGAATCATAATAAAAAGATATGAACAAATTATGTGGACCAATAAAAACCCCCGCCGGGGAGGCGGGGCGTAGAATGCGAAGTGAAGCGGCTTAGCCGAGTCCGGATTTCCGCCGGGTATAGATGTCGTAGAAGACGGCCAAGAGCAGAACCATCGCCTTGACGACGTACTGCCAGTCGGCGCCGATGTTCATCAGGGACATACCGTTGTTGATCACGCCCATGACGAGACCGCCGGTAATGGCCCCCACGATGGTACCGATACCGCCCGAGGCCGAGGCGCCGCCGATAAAACAGGCCGCGATCGCATCCAGCTCGAAGAGCTGTCCCGCCTGGGGCAGGGCCGAGTTCATATAGCCGGTGAAGACGAGCCCCGAGAGGCCGGTGAGGGCGCCCATAATCACATGGACCACGAAGATGACCTGTTCGGAGTTGATACCCGAGAGCTTGGCCGAACGGGCGTTGCCGCCGACGGCATAGATGTAGCGGCCGATTACAGTGTTTTTGGTAATAAAGACGAAGATCGCCACCACAATCCCCATTACCACCGCGATCATCGGAATGCCCCGGTAGTCGGCGAACTTGTAGGAGAGGAGCGCTATCAGGGCGATGATGAAGAGCAGACGCAGCATGAAGTAGCGCATGGGCAGCACATTGAAGCCGTGGCTCAGCTTGGCCCTGCGGGCCCGGAAGCTGGAGAAGATAAAGAGCAGGATCAGCACCGCCCCGACGATCAGCGCCAGGGTATGCAGCCCGCCGATCTCCATGGATTCAACGGTAATCGAGCCGGAGGTAATCCGTTTAAAGCCGTCGTCCCTGAGGGATACGGGGGTAACATTGGTGATGATGTAGGTCAGCCCCCGGAAGAGAAGCATTCCCGCCAGGGTAACGATAAAGGCCGGGATGCGCATGTAGGCGATCCAGAAACCCTGCCAGATACCGACCATCCCCCCCACAACCATGGAGAGCAGAATCGTAGGCAGGATCGGGACGCCGGCGTTGTAGATCATCGCGCTGATGGCGCCGGTAAAGGCGCAGAGGGAACCGACCGAGAGGTCGATATTGCCGATGATGATAACCAGCACCATTCCCACCGCCAAAATCAGAATGTAGCTGTTCTGAATGAAGATGTTGGTGATGTTCCTGGAGGTAAAGTTCACCCCCCCGGTCAGTACGGCGAAGACCAGGAAAATGAGCCCCAGCATAATAAACATCGAGTAGTTTCGGATGTTGTCCTTGGCCAATTGCCAGAAGGTTACCTGGTTGGCCTGTTGTAGTCCTTTCGTCATCAATAAACTCCTGCTATCAATTTTCCAAGGCCATGTGCATGATCTTTTCCTGGGTCGCATCGTCCCGGTCAAGAACGCCTTTGATCTTGCCTTCGTTCATTACATAGATCCGGTCGGCCATGCCGATCGCTTCGGGCAGCTCCGAGGAGACCATGATGATGCTCTTTCCCTGGGCCGCGAGCTCGTTCAGGATGGTGTAGATCTCGTACTTGGCGCCTACGTCGATTCCGCGGGTGGGCTCGTCGACGATGAAGATCTCCGGGTCGGCCAAGAGACAGCGGCTCAAAACCACCTTCTGCTGATTTCCGCCGGAGAGGTTCCGCACCAACTGCTGGATGGTCGGGGTCTTGATGTTGAGGGACTCCTTGTAGCGCTCGGCAGCCTTGATCTCCTCGAAGCCGTTGACCACGCCCATCCGGGAGAGCTTCTTCAGGCTCGAATTGGAGATGTTGGTCTTCACGTCCTGGATCAGAATCAGTCCCAGATCCTTCCTGTCCTCGGAGACATAGCCCATTCCTTCGGCAATAGCCTGCTGGGGAGTCTCGAACTCATGCTTCTCGCCCCGGATAAAGAGCTCCCCCTCGCTGGCGGATCCGTAGGATTTGCCGAAGAGACTCATCATCAGCTCGGTTCGACCGGCCCCCATGGGGCCGCAGAAGGCGAGAATCTCCCCCTTGCGCAGGTTGAAGCTGGCCCGGTCGACCACCTTTAGGCTGTGGTATTCGGGATGAAAGACGCTCCAATCCTTGACCTCGAAGATAACCTCCCCGATCTTGGGCGTCTTCGGCGGATAGAGGTGGGTCATATCCCGGCCGACCATGTCCTTGATGATCATCGCCTTGGTGACCTCTTCCTTGGCCACATCGTAGCTGCGGATCGATTTGCCGTCCCGCAGCACGGTTATCGAATCGGCCACCTTCAGCACCTCGTCCAGCTTGTGGCTGATCATGATGCAGGTCAGGCCGCTCTTCTTCAACTCCAGAATCAGATCCAGGAGCTTCTCGCTCTCGTCGTCGTTCAAGGAGGAGGTGGGCTCGTCCAGGATCAGAAGCTCGGTCTGTTTGGAGAGAGCCCGGGCGATCTCTACCAGCTGCTGCTTGCCGACTCCCATCCTGCTGACGATGGTTTCGGGTTTCTCGTTCAACCCGACCCGCTTCAATAGCGGCGCCGACTCGGCAAGCATCTTATTCCAGTTGATAAGCCCCATCTTGGTCTTGGCATGACCGAGAAAGATATTCTCGTAGATGGAGAGGTAGGGACTCAAGGCCAACTCCTGATGCACGATGGTCAGCCCCTTGCGTTCGGAATCCTTGACGTTCCGAAAGTGCATCTCTTCTCCGCGCATCATAACCCGGCCCTGATATTCGCCCTTGGGATGGACCCCGCTGACGACCTTCATCAGAGTCGATTTTCCAGCGCCGTTCTCGCCGCAGAGACAGTGAATCTCTCCCTGGCGGACCTGAAAGCTGACGTCGTCCAAGGCGCGGACCCCGGGGAAATCCTTGGTGACGTTCTCTACTTCGAGTATGTATTCACTCACACGTCTGCTCCGTCGTTTCGGCGGAATATGCGAAAAGGCGGCTCCCGAAAACGGGCGCCGCCGAATCGCAGATTCAGATGCTCTTAGTCGAGATCGCTGGCGGAGTAGTATCCGCTGTCGATCATAATCTCTTCGTAGTTATCCTTGGTTACCAGAACCGGCTCGAGCAGGTAGGACTTAACCACCTTCTTACCGGTGTCGTAGCTCTCCTCATCAAGACGGGCGCCCTGGATATTGGGAGTCTCGCCCTTCAAGAGAGCGTCGGCCAGCTTGATAGCGGCGGCGGCCAGGCTGCGGGTGTCCTTGAAGACGGTCATGTACTGCTTGCCGTCGCGGATAAACTGGATGGAAGCGATCTCGCCGTCCTGTCCGGTTACGACCGGAAGGGTATCGACGGTGCTGTACTTCGCATCGGTAGAGAGGGCTTCGATGATCGCCCGGGCCAAGGTGTCGTTGGGAGCCAGAACCGCGTCGAGGGTAACACCCTTGGCGTCGTTGTTCAGCAGGTTCTCCATGCGGGCCTTGGCCAGGTCGGCGCGCCAGTTCTCGGTGGCGATCCGGGTGAAGGCGTCGTCCGAAGAGCGGAGAGGAGCGGGTCCGACCAGCTCGACCACGCCGGACTCGACGTAGGGGCGCAGCACGGACATGGCGCCGTCGAAGAAGAAGTTGGCGTTGTTGTCGGTGGGAGAACCGGCGAAGAGGGTTACCATCTTGGGATCCGCGGAGGAGGCGTTCGCAAGATCGAGGGCCTCTTCGATCGCGCGGCCCTGGAACTGGCCGACCTTGAAGTTGTCGAAGGTGATGTAGTAGTCGTAGTCGTCGGAGCCGGTGATCAGCCGGTCGTAGGCGATGGTGATGATCCCCTCTTCAGCAGCGTCGGAGATAACGGAGACGACGCCCTCGTTAACGGAACCGACGATCAGAAGCTGAGCGCCCTTGGTGATAAAGTCGTCGATCTGCTGGTTCTGCTTGCTCTGGTCGGCATCGCCGTAGGTTACCTCGGCGTTGTAGCCGGCGGAGGTGGCGTCCTCGAGCAGGGCGGCGCCGTCGCGCTGCCAGCGCTCTACATGGGTCTCGGGCATAGCCAGACCGATATCGAGCTTTTCAGTCTGACCGGCGGCGAACAGGGTGCTCGCGGCAACGATCAGGACTGCGGTAATGGTTAGGATTCTCTTCATACGTGCTCCTTAAAAATATTTGGATGTATACAGTATGAGAGGGGTTCCCCAGGCGCGCTACACGAAATATTTGCAGCCGCCTGCACTATTTTGCTCTCCCCAGGACGCTTCGGGGGGTGTCCTGGACTATCTTGCGGTCATTATTCTCCAGCTCCCCGGTAGACATCCTCCTTGGAATGAAAACCGTCCCGGATGACCGTCTCCTCCATATTGTGATCGAAGACCGCCACGGGCATCTCTACATAGTAGGGGATCTCCTGACCGCTGCCGTTTTCTACCAGCCGATCCGGGGGCGGTGCTTCGCCGTCCGCCAGGGCTACGGCCACCTCCGCCGCCCGGGTGGCGAGCTTGGCAATGGGTTTGTAGACGGTCATCAGCTGCAGCCCCTCCAAGACCCGCTGACAGGAGAGAAGATCCGCATCCTGCCCCACCACCGCCACCTCGCCGGCCATCCTGCGCTCGGCCAGGAGTTGAATAGCCGCGTTGGCCAGCTGATCGTTCCCGGCGGAGATGGCGTCGATGTCGGTAGTGCGTTGCAGCACCTCCTGAATGCGGGCCGAGGCCTCGTCGCTCGACCACTGCTCGAGCCAGATCTCCTCCACCAGGGAGATCGCCCCGGTACGCAGATAGGGATCGAGGATTTCATGCAGACCGGTGTTGACCTCGTAGCTGTTGTTGTCCCGCACCGATCCGTTGACGATCAGGTACTTCCCCCGGGGAACCTCGGAGGTGAGAGCCTTCCCGAAGAGCCGTCCCACCTCCTGGTTGTCGAATGAGACATAGGCATCTAAGGGCACCCCCTGAATCAGTCGGTCGTAGGCCACCACCGGGATGCGCCGGTCGTTGACCTCCTTGATCGCCCCGGCCAGGAGGGAGGTGTCGTGGGCCAGCACCACCAGTACGTCGATATCCTTCTCTAAAAGATAGCTGATCTGGTCGATCTGGGCCTTGGTGCCCCCGGCGGAGAACTGCAGGATCACCTCGGCGCCCAGCTCCTTGGCGGCGCCGGTGAAGATCTTGATATCCTTGTTCCAGCGCTCGATGATGAAGGTGTCGGTGGCGATAGAGAAGCCGATGGTGGCGCCCTCTTTCCGCTCCTTTTCCTCCGTCGAAGCGCCGCAGCCGGCGATAAGAACCAGGAGCGCCAAAATAGACGCGTAGAGACCTACCTTTTTATTCATCCTTTTTCTCATCCCTTTTCTCCTGCAGATATGAAGTGGGGGCGATGCCCTTCTGCTTCTTGAAGATGCGGCTGAAGTAGTTGGGATCCTGATAACCCACCGCATAGGCGATCTCCTTGATGGGAAGCTTGTTCTCTACCAGAAGGTCTTCGGCCACCTTCATCCGCACCTGGGTCAGGTAGTCGATGAAGGAGAGCCCCAGCTGATCCCCGAAGAGCCGGCTCAAGTATCCGGCCGAGACCCCGCAGGCCTCGGCAACGTCGGACAGCTGCAGAGGCTTCTCGTAGTTTCCCCGGATATAGAAGATCGCCCGCTTCAGCGCCGCCGGCAGATGCTCCTCCCGAAAGAGGTGCTCCGCCTCGACGATCATGCGCAGCGCCCGACCGGACCAGGCCTCCCATTCCTCGCGACTCTCGATCTCGATGATCTCCCGGGCCGGGTCGAAGAGCCTCCGCGGCGGGGTGTCGCCGCCGTGACTTCGTTCCAGATCCTCTAGCAGAAGGGTGAAGAGGGCGATCATGCGCGCCTTGGCCACCTGAAAGGTACAGGCACTGAAAACCCGCTCGCTGTGGCAGCTGAAATCCCGCAGCGCCTCATCGAAGCCCGCGGCCCGATGGATCCGTTTTCGGAGACCGCTGATCTCCCGGTGCTCCTCATTCTCGTTCTCCTCATCCTCATCGGGGAAGGCGCCCAAGGCCTCCGAGCAGGAGCGGAAGAACTCCTTATAGGAGTGGACGCCGCCGTAACCGCAGCTCACCTTGAGGCCCCCGGGACAGCCGGCGAAGAGCTCGTCCAGATAGCCTTCAATAACTTCCCGCTCCAGATCCCCGGGAAGAAAGATCAGGAGCTTCCCCAGGTAATCGGTGGAGAGGTTCTGATACCTCCGCGACAGGCGCCTGAGCAGATCCCGCCGGCACTCCTCCCGCTCCTCATCGCTCCCACCGGCGATCTTCACCAGCAGAATCGAGGCCTTATCCGAAGGCAGATCGAAGAGCTCCCGGTACTCCGTCCACTCCCGCTCATCCAGGGCCTTCCAGGTGATGGAGAGGAGAAAGTTCTTCTCCTCCCAGACTCGGGACTCGGCGGAGGATTTCTTTCCGTCCAAGCGACTGGTCGCCAGCTCCTTGAGTTCATCCAGGTGACGGTGCGCCTTCTCCAGGGTCTCCAGAAAGCGTTTCTTGGAGATCGGTTTGACCAGGTACTCGAAAACTCCTAAGGGGATCGCCTTCTTGGCCAGGTCGAAGCGCTCGTAGGCGGTGGAGAGGACGAAGAGCATCTCCGGGTAGCTCCGCTGGAGCTCCTTGATCGTCTCCAGGCCGTCGATCCCGGGCATGCCGATATCCATGAAGACCAGATCGGGCCGCTCCCGATGGGCCAGGGAGATCGCCTCGAACCCGGAGCGGGCCAGGCCTGCCACCTGAAAATCCATCTCGCTCTTCTCGACCATATAGGCGTAGCTATTGAGGACCGGCTCTTCGTCGTCGACGATCATAATCTTATACACGGTTCCTCCTTGACGTTGATGCCGATGGTGATGCGCGTTCCCCGATCCTCTTCGGAATCGATGCGGATGATCTCACTATTTTCGGGATAGAAGAAGTAGAGGCGTTGAATCACGTTCTCCAAGCCCATGACCTTCGAGGTATGCTCCTCGTCCCAGCTGTAGCGCTTCAGCAGGGTATCGGCCACATCCCGAGGAATCCCGATCCCGTCGTCCTCGACCACAAGTTTCAGAAGATCTCCGTCGACGCCGATTCGAACCGCCACGCTCCCTTCGCGATGGGCGCCCTTGAAGGCGTGGAGTACCGAGTTCTCCACCAGGGGCTGCAGGATCAGAGCCGGTACGGTGTAGGCGTCGAGGATCTCCTCGGCGACCTCGAGGGAGAAGGAGAGGGAGCGGGGAAAGCGGATCTTCAGAATGTAGAAGTAGGAGCGCAGCCCCTCGATCTCGTGCCGCAGGGGGACGATCAGTTTACGCTCCCTGATGCTGTGCCGGAAGAAGGTAGCCAGATGTTCCATGAACTCGGCGGTCTTCTCGGCATCCTCGACGATGGCGAGCTGCACCCCGGTGTTGATCGTATTGAAGAGGAAGTGGGGGTTCATCTGGGCCTGCATGGTGTAGAGCTCCATGCGCTTCAGGAGCTGTTCCATCTTCATGTTCCTGAGGCGCTCGTTCATGTAGCCCTGTTCAATATTTTTCTGGCGTTGAATCTCGGCGATGTAGGAGCGGATATCATTCTTCATGGCATTGAAAGCCTCGACCACGGCGCTCACCTCGCTTACCGCCGGAACCGGAATATCCTCGACGGAGAAATTTCCCTCCGAGAGTTCGCCGGCCATCTGCGCCAAACGGTGCATCGGGTCGGTCACCCGGTTGATAGAAAAGAGCATCAGGGCTATGGAGAAGAGGAAGGAGAAGACCAGCATTAAGAGATTCATCAGCTGCAGCTCCCGGGAGATGCCGATAACCGATTCGTAGTCGGCCAGCTGGCGCCGAATACCCGCCAGGCTGATTTCGTCGATGCGGGCGGTGATATGCCGGTTGAGCCGTTCCATCTGCTCGTAGGTGCGGGTATACTCCCCGATCGCCCGGCCCCGCTTCAGGGCGATTACCTCCTGGACCTGATCGAGGTAGTTGGTCAGCATGAAGAAGATCTCCCGCTCGGCCAGGGCCTGGGCTTCGGTACTGATCGCCGTCTCATTCGGGATCATCTGACGCATGGTCTGTTCCCGGATCAGGAGCGCGGCCAGGGCTTTGGAGGAGCGGCTCGAGAGGTATTCCAACAGGGGCGGACGGATGCTCTCTATCTCCTGCTGCAGCTTCTGATAGAACTGCTCGGTTTTGAACTGGGTATCGACGATCCGCTGCAGACGCATAGAGCTGATCGATACGTAGGACATGGAGATCAGGATGATCACCAGACTCAAGAATATATTGAGGAAGAGTTCGACCTTGAGGGAACGTCTCACGGCAGATCCTCCCCGCGGCGGAACTCGTCGACCTCGTCGGCGGTCACCACCCGCACCCCGGTATCGACATAGGCGGGCGCGTTACCGTAGCGCCGAAGCTCCATCAGCATCTCCACCGCCGCATAGCCGATTCCCGTGGGATTGGTCACCACCGTGGCGGCCAGAATCCCCTTCTCCACATACTCGAGGATCGCCTCGTCCGAGCCGAAGCCGATCAGGCGCACCGTCCCCACCAGGTTCATATCGATCAGGACCTGGGCGGCGGCCAGGGTGTCCCGACTGTCGGTAAAGACGATGGTGGTGATCTCCGGTTCGTTGCGGAGGATGCCGTAGACCAGGGCCTCCGCATCCAGGGGATTCAGATCAGTTAAGCGGATCGAGAGGGGCGTCTCCAGCCGTTCCCCGGCCGCGGAGGTAATCCCCAGTCCCACCAGGTCCTTCTCGGAGTAGATCCCCGGGGACTTCTCGCTATAGACGATCGCGGCGTTGACCCGCTCCCCCGGCGGCGTTTTTAGAAGCTCACCGATGCGCTTGCCGATGTCGAAGGCGTTGGTACCCACGAAAGGCCAGGGCGACTCGGAGGTGAGGGCGTGCTCCACCAGCACGACCGAAATACCCTGGGCGCCCAGTTCTTCCAGGATATACCGGGCCTCGTCGTCGTCGATGCTGGGATAGAGGGCCACCCCGTCCACCCCGGTAAAGCGGGCCATCTCCAGATCGAGCCGGCCGTCGCCGATGGGGTGAAAGGAGAGGGCGCAGTCGAACTCGGCCGCCGCCTCCCGGGCGCCGTCGGCTACCTGAGGAAAGAAGCCCTGCACCTCATCGGGCAGAAAGAGGGCAAAGTGGTAGGCCGCCTCCTCCGCCTCGGCCTCTTCTCCGGCTATGCGGGAGAGGCTGACGATCGAGCGCAGGGAGAGCACAAAGAAGAGTAAAAAGAGCAGACCAGTGATGATGATGAAAGGCTTTGCGAATCGGTTCATGAACGGGCCATTATAGCATGCTTAGTGTGTGTAGATCTGTGTATTAGCTGAAGCAAACTCCTTTCCCTGCCCCTATATATGGATAGATCCCTTGCCAAACGGAGGTTTTATCCATGAAAACGCCCCCTTTCTGTCCCAACGACGGCTGCAATTACCATCAGACCGTACCCCCAGGCTCAGTTTGGTATGTTCGCTATGGTCACTACCATTCGACCAACCGCGGTCCTATCCAACGCTACCGCTGCAAACGCTGCGGTACTCATTTCTCCTCTCAAACCTTCTCTCTCGATTACATGACCCAGCGGACAATCTCCTACAGAAGAATCTTCGAGCTCCTTACTAGCTCCACAGGAATCAGAGGAATGGGGCGAATCCTCAAGGCCTCGCCCCATTGTATCACCAACCGGATCTCTCGCCTCGCCCGGCAATCCCTGGCTATCCATGCCGACTTGCTTGATACCCTCATCCTCAATGAGGACCTGGTTGCCGACGGATTCGAGAGCTTCGCCGTCTCCCAATACTTTCCCAACAATATCCAGCTCCTAGCCGGAAAGAAATCTCAGTACTGGATCTACTCCGACTATGCCCACCTGAGACGCAAAGGCAGGATGACCGACTACTGTCAACAACGGTTTAAATCTTCCGCTTTTCGACGGTTTCAGTTTTCCGCTTTTGGGGATAATTAAACAGGGTCAACGACCCCGATCTTCAACCGGTCTTTCATCCGGTATGAATCACCTTTGAGACTGTAGACATGAGCGTGGTGGAGGAGCCGGTCGATCGTTGCCGTCGCGATGGCTTCGTCCCCCAGCATCTCCGCCCAGCGGGCGAAGGGCTTGTTGGTCGTGAGGATCATGGATCCGTACTCATACCGTGCATTGACTACCTGGAAGAAGAGATTCGCCTGCTCCTTCGTAAGCGACTCATAGCCGACCTCGTCGATGAGCTTCAGGTGCGGTTTCCTGAGCCAGGTAAGCTTCCTCCGTAGCCGTCCCTGCTCCCGGGCTCGAGTCATGTTCTCAATGAGATCGATACAACTGGTGTACCAGACTGTGTACTCAGTCATGCAGGCCTTGTGAGCCAGAGCCAACATTAGATGGGTCTTCCCCAGCCCGCTGGGCCCCATCAGCACCACATTCTCCTTCCGTTCGATGAAGGTGAGCGTTGAGAGTTCTGCAATCTGGCGTGCGGTAATCCCGCCCTTGATCCACTCGAGCTCAAACTCTTCAAGGCGCTTCACCGCAGGCATGCCGGAAAGCTTGAGGCGACTCTTCGCGGCCCGCTCCTTCCGCGGCAAATACTCGAGTTCGAGCAGATCAGCTACCGATTGAGCCAGGGTATTATCCGTATGTGCTTGCGATTCAAGAAAGCTCTCAAGGCCCGCCGCCATAAACGAGAGTCCCATATTCTGCATCCGCTCTTCGATGGATTCAGTCAAAACGCTCATGCGCTGACTCCTGCCAGCTGGTCGAAGATCTTGGGGTGCCGAATATCAACTTCCATATCGAAGTCATGCCGGTAATTCGGATATCTATGGCTCTGATCTTGCGGTTGTTTGCTTGGGCTGCTGCTTCGGTTCTCTCGCAACCAGCGGGCAAGGAGCGAGGCGTGATCTTCCTTGCGAATATCGAATCCATGACTTCCCTTTGGTTTCAACATGAAGCTTCGTTGAAGCACTTCTCCGTGGAAGACCTCAGCCTGTTTGGTGAGTGTATCTACCTTCAGGTTAACCATCTGGCCTATTAGCGATGCATCGAGGCTATAACGGTTTGTTTCGAAGCGGATGGTACCCTCTCGGGATACCAATAATTCTTTCGTCAGGCGCACGTCAGGAGCCGCTGCGGCCACCCACTGGTTCATATAGGGCTTCTCTTCGACGAAGCGTTCCAGGCGAGTTTTCCGCACTCCTTTGACCTGCTTCGCATCGAGGTCCCTCAACCAGCGGGATACAGCTTCGTTGAGTTCTTCAACCGATTCTAAGCTGCATACTTCTTGGCGGGGAAGGAAATTGTTTGCTAAATACCCGATAAATCGTTCTACCTTGCCTTTGGTTTGCGGGCGTCTGACCTTGCACCGTTTCGGGGTGAAACCGCATGCTGAAGCCAGCTCCAGCAAGCTGAGATTAACGTTCCAGGTGTTGTTTGAGAAACTCCAGGCAGTCTTCATGTTGTCGTAGAGGATCTCCCGGGGAACGGCTCCAAACCAGGCGAAGGCCATCAGATGGGCCGCAAGCAGTGTCGGGAGCGTCATATCAGTGGTAAACAACACAAAGGGTTTCCGGCTATAGCCTAAGAGCATGACAAAGGCGTAGAGCTTCTGTTCCCGCCCATCGATTCTCCAGCGATCGCACTCTTTCCAGTCGACTTGAGCTTGACGACCGGGTTCAGTCTCAAAACGGCGAACAGCCCGGGCAACGATCCTATTTCGGACGGTACGGGCATAATCTCTGAGGATCGTCATACCGCCAGAATATCCGCATCGCTGGAGCCGCTCATAGAGAACGACCAAATTGGTGTAAGGATTCTCTTCCAAGGCATCGTCAATGATGGGATGGAAATCGGATAGAATGCTAATGCGTCTTTTGCGAGGTCTTGCTTCACGGTGCCGATTAAGGTAATTTCGAATAGTACGGTCGGTGACGCCAAGGCGGTTGGCTATCTCCGTTTGGGTGTAGCCTTCGCCGGCTAAGATGCGTGCTTGATGCATGCGAACTTCCTTCTGACACATAGGGGCGGGTTCCTTTCATGTAGGGTTTGGTCATCACACATGTTAGGTTATCTGCCCCTTTTGTCATAGTTAAAGCGGAAATTCTATTCCGTTGATTTCCGGAAAAATATCACCGTTGCCGACAGACTACCAAAAGGAACGAAACAGCGCCCTCCAAAAGCAGTTTACTTACGGCAGAGTAACGATTTACGGATCGTTCGAGGAGCTGGTTCGCCAAGCGTTTTTCTTGAAGGAGAAGTCCCCGACCGTTGCGACTGTTCTCCACACCGATGAGCATCGACAGTATCGTCGGGTGATGGCAAACCTAACCGACGCGCAGCGATCGGTACTACTTCATCATACCGTGAGCTCGAAGAGGGCACGGACGCTTACAAACCCGCTCTTTAGCGTGAACTACTTGGACCGGGAGATTCGCAAAGACTTGGCGGAACACACCCGAGAGACGGTACAGTTCGCTCGGAATGTCGCCAATCAGATGGAGCGACTGGCGGTCTACCGGCTCCATCACAACTGCTTCAAGCCATTTCGGATCAATGGGAGAGAGGAGCAGGGTATCACGCACGCGGAGAGAGCGGGGATATCCCCCAGCCTTATTCAGAAGGAGCTGAAAACCTTCTTCACTCAGCGACGCTTTTTAANCCGGATCCGGGGGAAGCTGATCCAGGAACAGTGCGTATGGCTGAGAAGTATTGCAACTCCCTTGAAGGAGGGACTTGAATATCTCCCGGCCTATTGCACGGCTTAGGATGGATATACACAAGGGTGCTGACACTATTATCAGCTCAAACCGCGCTTGTAGCTCCCCTTGGTTAAGGTCGCCCCGGCGAGGAGCCGCCGGCGCAGATCGGCGGAGAGTTCCGCAGGCTTCACCTCTCCCCGGAGCAGGGCGAGAAATCCGGCCAGCACGGCCAGAGCCGTCTCCCGGCCGAAACCGAAGGATTCGAGGCGCAGATCGAGAAGATAGCCGCGCGCGGGAAAGCTCCGCAGCGCCTCGGGCAGCGACAAGAGGGCCTGATTGAAGAGTTCGGTCTGGTAACCGGGCCTCTTTGTAATAAGAAAGCGGTTCCCCCGGGCGTCTTCGATCCAGCCGGCGCGACTGCAAGAATCTCGGCAGCTCGCTTCGCTAACCCCCTTCTCGCAGCCGAAGGAGCGGCGGTACAAACACTGGCGGGTGGTCATCAACAGGATCGGCCCGAAGACCGGGATAAAGAGGGTCCCCAGGGATCCCGCCCCCGCCTGCAGCGCCTTCAGTTGGGCGGCGCTCAATTCCCGGGAGACAACCGCCGCCGAGGCACTGCAGGCATTGGCCGCCCCGATCGCCCAGGCGTTGGCCGCATGGAGCTCGCTTCCGGCAATCCACCGTAAGCCCCGCTCCGCGGCGAGCCGCGCCGCGCCCGAGTTATTGGCGATCACCAGCGTCTCCGGCCGTTCCGCCGCCGTCCGGTCCAGCAGGGCGGCCGCAGCTGTAAGTTGATCCTGCTGCAAGAGAGCCGGAAAAGAGAGGGCGTCCGCCAAGGGGAGCTCTCCCCCCCGTAGCAGCCCCTCCCGCACGGGATCGACCGCGACCAGCGTCTCACCGCCGGCCGCACTCTTTACCGCCTCTGCGTCGGAGGCGGTGCAGAGCAGGATCAGCCGCGGTAGGCTCCCGCCGTCGTCCGCTGGGTTCCCCGCAATCGGCCGGGCCGCTTTTGCCCGCTCGAAGGCCTCCTGCTCGGGTCCGCCCCGGCGCTGCAGGCTTTCGACAGCGATGCGTCGAATCAGATTGAGCTCAGAGAGGGGCAGGAAGCCACGGTCGGTTCCGCTAAGCTCGAGACTCTCCAGAGTAAAGGGGGTGCCGCCGAGCTTCCCCAGCTGGGCGCCGAGCCGCACCCGGTCCAGGCCCCGGGAGCGGGCCTCCTGGAGCGGCATGGTCGACTCGACCGTCGCCTGCGGCGCATCGTCGGCGGAGAACTCCGCCCGCCAACTGGTGCGGAGCGGTTTCCCGACCTCGGCCTCGATCTCGACCGATAGCGGAATGCTCGGCGTCGCCTGCGATTCAAGGCGCACAATCAGTTCCGTCTGCTCCTTCTCCCCAGTTTGGATAAAGAGGCGCATGCCGGGTTCGATCCTCCCCTTTAAGGCCTCCCGGATGGAGATGCGAAAGCGTCCCTCTCCGATGAGCTCCTCAATGGTGATCAGAGCGATAAAGCGGTTCTCCGGCGTATAGATCACGCCCTCGTCGCCGGGCGCCGGGGAATGCTCCCCGGGCTCCAGAGTCAGCAGGGTTTCGTCGGCCCGGTAGGAGCCTACTCGTCCGGCGGGTATGAGAGAGGCGTCGAAGGGATGGGCAGCGAACATATCGCCCGTCACCTTGCCCTCCAGGTAGCCCGCGCTGAAGCCGCGGTTGAATACCCTCTCCGCCGATTCCGGTTGGTAAGGCTTCCCGTCCAGAGCCGCCCGGTAGGCGTAGACCAGGGTATGCACATAGCGGGGGCCCTTCATGCGCCCCTCGATCTTCAGGGCCGCCACACCTGCCGAACTGAGCTCCTTAACATGAGCTAAGGCGTTGTTGTCCTTCAGGCTGAGGCTCAAGCGTTGTTCGTCCGATCCGTCGGGCCGATAGAAGCGCCGGCAGGGCTGAAAACAGAGTCCCCGGTTTCCCGACTGGCCGCCCATGAAACTCGACATAAAGCATTGCCCCGAGTAGGAGACGCAGTAGGCGCCGTGGACGAAGACCTCCGTACCGATTCCGAGCTCTCCCGCCGCCCCGGTCAGTTCCTGAATCTCCTCCAGGCTCAGCTCCCGGCTCAGGTTGACCCGCTTCACCCCGAAGCCGGCCAAGTACTCGATCTGGGCCCGGTTGTGGACCGTCAATTGGGTCGAGGCGTGAACCTCGAGCTCCGGCAGTTCGCGGGAGAGGAGGTAGAGCAGTCCCGGATCCTGGACTATCACCCCGGAGGCGCCGGCGGCATGACAGCCGGCGATCAGATCCAACATCTCCGGGATCTCGGGCTCGGTGAGGAGCACGTTGGTGGTGACGAAAATGTGGGCCCCCTGCACTCGCGCCCGAACCGCCAGTCTATTCAGCTCCTCCAGGCCGAAGTTGGTCGCCCGACGCCGGGCGTTGAATTGCCCCAGGCCGAGATAGACCTCGTCGGCTCCCGCATCCAGCGCGGCGAGACTGGAGAGATAGTCGCCCCCCGGCGCCAGCAGCTTCGGCCTTTGTGATGATTGCATTGCCATCCCCTATTCCACGTAGAGCCGGAGCATCTTCTTCCCCTCGGGCGTCCGGAAGGGATTCTTGCGGTGCTTCAAGAAGGAGCGGTAGGCGGTGCAGGCCTCATAGTAGGCGTCGGGTCCGCGAAAGGTGGAGGAGAGGTCGCAGCGATAGAGCTCCAGGAGCTTCGGAAAGATCTGGGAGCCCATGGTCTTCTCCGTACGGTAGGCGGGAAGCCGGGAGATAAAGGCCGGGAGCATATGCTCCCTCACCAGGAACTGCGCCTCGCTGCGGATCTCCTCGGCGAATCCGAGCCGAGAGAGGAAGCGGCCGGCCAGGGAGGCGCCGATCTGTGCGTGCCGGTCGAAGGCGTTCCCGTCGTTCCGCCGCGCCTCGGGCTTTCCCGCATCGTGGAGCAGGAGCCCCAGAGAGAGGGCCAAATCGGGACTCTTCCGGTAGCGGAAGGTCTCCAGGGTGTGCTCCCAGACATTCCCCTCCGGATGGTGCTCCTTGGCATGCTCGGTACCGCCCATGGCGGCCAGCTCCGGCCAGAAGCGGCGGACGAAGCCGGTCTCCATCAGGATTCTAAGGCCTCGCTGGGGAGCTCTGCCGGTCAGGATGCGGGTTAAGAGCAGCCGCTGCTCGTAGGGAGAGACCTCCCGCCAGTCGATCTGGAGGTCCCGGTAGAAGGGGAGCTCCGGCAGGGCGTAGCGGGCGAAGAGCACCGCCCCTTCCAGGACCACCTCCCGGTCGCAGCAGACCTCGTCCATCAGTCGCGCCTGGCGACGGCGGAGGTCGGGATAGATCCCGTAGGGATCGAGAAAAACCCGCCGCCGGGGATCGTAGAGGATATTCTGAAGACTGAAGGGGCGCTTCGGAAAGGGAGCCTCCTCGTCGATGCAATTGACCAAAAACTCCCGGCCGTCGAGACCGGCCACAGCGTCGCAGCCGTCGATCCCCGGAAACTCGACCGTATCGAACTCCCGGGCCACTTCATGGAGAGATCCGCGAAAGAGAAGATCCACCGGATCGCTTACGTTATGGTTATAGTATATATCCGCCGCCGAGACCGAATGAATAAAGGCTCCGGGGGGAAGGTATTTGAATTGGTTCACCGGGTGAGAATATACCTCTTTCCGGGCCGGATTTTCCAGGGGGAGAGCTCCGCCTCAAAAATCGACCTCTATATTGAGGTAGAGGCCGCCTACCGAGGAGAGCGGAGCGACCGCATTGTTGCTCCAGCCGTAACCGTCGCTGTAGACCAAGCCGATGGTGAAGAGGACCGGTTCAATGGGTGCAAAAAGTGAGAGATCGATCCCGGCCAGGGTTCCCTCCCCGGCCGACAAGGTGCTGTCGTAGGCGAAGGCCAACTCAGCGCCCCAGAGTCCCCGGTCATACCCGATACCGCCGCCGACGGCGATCAGGGAGGCGGTATCCCGTCCCTTCACTGAGAGGGAGAGATACCACTCAGCGTCGTTCTTTTGGTGGCGCCGGTACTCCATCCCCGCCCCGCCGAGATGGTTATACCAGACCGTATCCAGTCCGTAGAGCGCGAGCTGGGCCGTCGGGGAGAGGGTCGTATAGGCATAAGAGGCCCCCAGAATCAGCTCGTTACGGCGGTCCGCCAGACTGTAGCGAGCGCTCATTCCCGAGGTAAGCCCTTCCTGATCCGGGTCCATCCGCATCCCGGCTTCAAAGGCCAAGCCGGGTATCAGGTCGACGCTGCCCGCGTAGAGCTGCATCCGGCGGCCGGAATCGGCGTTCACCGTCGCCGGGTCGGTTTCGTCGATCCAGAGATTCCAGGTCGAAGCGCCGCGAATCCAAATGCTGCGGTAGTCGAGCTGGAGCTGGGTGCTCCACTCCTCTTCCAGCGCGATCCACTCGGCGCCGCTGTCGGCATAGCCGACGATTCCGAGATCGGCGTACTCCGCCCCGGCACTCTGCTCGAAGAAACCATTGCGCCACATCAACGCCGAGTCTCCCCACCCAAAGTACCCGGCCAGATCGGTGGCCAGGATAAACTCCTCCCAGCCGAGCCCGCGTTCCGCTGGCGAATCCTCCAGGAGCAGATCGCCGCTCAGCGTGTGATACGCGCCCAGGTCGGTGCTGAGTGAGAGCCGAGCTTGATCGAGATTCAGGTTGTACTCATCGGTGAAATTGGCCGACCAGCCGAAGTCGCTCTGCCAGGCGTAACGGAGCTCCTGGGCGTCCAGGCTCAGAAGAACGGTAAAACAGAGAAGTGCGATTATGCTGCGTCGAAACATCATGAAGTTAACCTGCCTTACTTAAATAGCCTGCTCCTCTTTAAGTAAACGTATTGATCTAATAATTTCATCCCTTTCAAATAACTGATTGGTTATGTATTTATGCAACACAGTTGTGATCAGTGTCTGATATGGCAATCCTTCTTTCTCAGCTCTTTCTTTTAGCTTTTCCAAATCGTAATTCGCTATTCTAAGGCTTATTGCCTTATTTTTTTTGGCTGAGGTTAATATTGATTCTACCTTTTTTCGCTTCTCACCAGTTACACTCTTAAATGTCTCTATTTCGCCTTCAATCTTCTTCTCTTCATCTGTCAGATCATATCGTTTACTCATTTCATGTCCCCTTGTAATGCTTATGGTATTTTCCTCAAATGAAATATTACGCTCCATTATAAGTTTCTCATTTTTTTCTATATCCCAGATAATTTTTTCCATATTTCACAATACATCCGCGTATATACTTTGTCAACTTTTTTATAAGTTGACCATCGGTCATTTATGTGGTCAAAAAAAGCCGGACCCGCTGAGGATCCGGCCGATGGGTTAGAAACTATAGGTAAAGCGGGCCGAGAGCTGAAGATCCCAGAAATCCTCGTCGGGATCGTGGTTCAGGTTCTCCACCCGGATCAGGGAGAGCTCGGTGCCGAAGCGGGAGTCCCAGTCGAGGCCGATCACCGAGGCGTCCATCTCGCCCGTCAGGGAGAGGACCAGCATCCCGATGGGGTGATCACCGGAGGGGGTGCGCTTCTCCGCCTCGCCGTCGGCGTCGGACCAGAGGCTGACGATGGTGTTTTCTCCTTTAAGAGAGTACTCCCCGGAGGCCTTCAGCTCCCAGCGCCCCGGAATCCGGTAGCCCGCCTCGGCATACCAGGTCATCGAGTCGGGACCCTTCTCGTATCCCAGGGGCTGGATCACCAGATAGTGGTGGCCCCCCATATAGTTGCTGATGACCCGCCGTTCGAACCAGAGATTGATACCGGAACGGTCGATGTAGTTGTAGGGATCGAGCTTGACCCACTCCGCCCCGCCGAAGAGGTAGCCCTCCTTATAGGGACGGTTGAGGTCGATCCCGGCCAGATAGCCCATCCCCGGGGGTACGTCCGAGTAGGTTCCTCCCTGACGGTTGAAGTAGAAGGCGATCTGATCCCCCAGGAACTGACCGTAGAGGCTGACCCCCGGAATCGGGGTGTAATCCGCCTCGAGGGTCATGAAATAGTTGGCGTTGCCCCCCTGGTACCAGTTATGGAAGATCATCATCGGATTCAGATAGCGCAGCTGGAAGCTGGTATCCTGATACATCACCGCCTCGGTCAGGGTCAGACTCAGGTTGTGCCGGGGCCGGAACTCCATGCGGTGGGCCAGGAAGTGACGGTAGCTCTCCTGGGCTGAGACGGCGATACTGTTCGAGTCCCCCTGCAGGTAACCGTCCTCTACATCATTGATTCGATCATACTCGGGATAGAAGAAAGTACGGTTCCCCACCAGGATGGTACGGTAACCGCCGAAGGTATCGATTCCCGGATCATAAACCCCGTTGCCGTTGGTATCGGTATAGTCGTACTGCCAGGCATAATTGTCCTGGCCCAGCCAGAGGAAGGTGAACTTGAAGCGCTTCCAGAAGGTGGTGGCCTCGATAAAGTCGTGCACCGTGCCGTTGGCGCCGATCAGGAGGTTCCCGGTCTTGCCGCCGCCCCAATCGAGGGTCTCTCGGGCCATGCGGATATTCCAGTGCTCCCCGCCGTAGGAGAGGGCCGTCTGCAGGGGGTAGTTGCTCTCCAGATCATTGAAGGAGAGGGGGATGGTGGAGCCGCTCCCCTGCTTGTCGAGCACGGCGAAGGGATCCTGCTGGGCGGTCAGGCTGGTGAGGGCGTAGAAGGAGTCATAGAGGTAGAACTCGAAGGGGGCGTGCAGGGTCGGCACCCGCTCGTTATAGCCCCGCACCCACTCCCGGGTATCCTCGTCGCCGATAAAGCCGGCGTAGCCCTCGACACCTAAGGTCAGATCGGTGTCGAAGACGAAGTCCCCGTCGAACTCGGTGTACTCGGGCCGCTTCTCGAAGCCGGAGCGGATCTCCGCCACCGCCCGCCGACCCGCCGGGGAGAGCTCCCGCTCCTCATCGAGCACCCGATCGAGCATCAGCATCACCTCCGCCTCGGTGAAGGGGGCGGTCTGGGAGGGAAGCGCCAGGCCGAGCTCTCGGTAGAGGCCGCGGAGCTGAATCAGCTGGGGCGAATCGTAAGGGACGATCCGCTGCCGGTTCTGGGCGGCCAGAGGAAAGAGTAGGAGCCCGCAGAGAATAATGATAATGGGTATGCGTGGTCGTTTCATTGATCAGCCTTTAAAAAAGCCGCCGGAGTCGTCCCCGGCGGCCTCAAATGCAGTAATTTTTTCTCTCTAAAAGGAGTAGGAGTAGAGGAAGCCGCCCATCAGGTAGTGGTTGGTCTCGTTCTCGCCGTCTACCGGATCACCGGATCCGTTCCGCTGGTTGCGGATGTGCTCCAGGCGGTAGCCGAGGAGCAGGGAGAGACGGCTGGGATCGAAGTCGAAGGTATAGGCCAGGTCTAAGCCGCCCACGAAGGTGTACTCCAGGGTGTCCTGGGTCAGGAACTTGAACTCCTTGAAGGTGTGGTCTTCACTATCATCGTAGCCGTCGTCGAAGATTGATCCGTCAGTAACTCCACCTGAGGTTATCCCGGAACCTTCATTCGGATTCCCGTGACGGATCATGCGGCCGATCAGGTTGACGTCCAGCTCCGGTAGGGGCCGGGCGTTGTATTTTACCGTCAGCCTGTCCGAGTTGGGATCCAGCACCGCCCCTAAGGGGTCGCCGTATGTAGTGTAGTTTAGATAGTTTGCATTTTCGCTAAGCCAAGTTGCATATCCACCATCTCCTACAGTTCCGGGGTATTCGTTAAAACGGTCGCTCTTGTGGGAGAAGGTGTAAGGGGTGATGGCCAGGTAGTCCAGGGATACCCGGCGCAGGTAGTCCTGCATGGGGGTATAGGTCAGCTCGGTGTTGAAGGCCGCCTTGAACATGGTCTCGAAGTCGCCCCGGATCAGGTCATTGAAGTGGGCGTCGTCGATATAGAGGACCGAGTTGAGGCCCATGCTCTCCGGCAGCCGCAGGGACATGGAGAGGCCCATCAGGGCGTTATCCTCGTAGCCGGTCAGGTTCTGGTTATAGAAGAGAAAGCTGAAGGGGACGAAGTAGGTCAGGTCGAAGCGCTTGCCGTAGACAATGCTCTGCAGGAACTCGAACTCCGCCCAGGATGTGGGCCGGTAGGTGTAGGTCTGCATCACCATGCGCTTATCGCTGAAGGGGTCGTCGGTATCGCCGTAGTAGTTGGTGGCGGTCAGATCCATATAGCTCGTGGTCAGGCCGAAGGTGCCGCCCTCGTCCCAGACCACGTTGAAGGTCGGGGCGTAGTGGGCGTAGCCGCCGAGGATGGCGCCGTTGTCGAAGACCGGGCCGTAGGAGCTGCGGTGGATGCCCGCCTGAAAGTAGAGGGATTCGGAACCGACGCTGAAGGAGTTGGTCATGATCTGACGCAGCTCGATGGTCCGGCCTTTGACGCTCAGTTCGGCATTGTCGTCGAAGCTGTCGATCGGACCCGCCTCACCGCCGGCGTAGTATCCGTCGCCCTCGTACTTGGCCATGGCCACCCAGCGTCCGTTCAGGGCGATGTAGTCGTTGAACCAGGTGTTGTAGTCCATCCCGAAGATGCCCCAGAGGTACTCCTCGTCTTCGGAACTCTTGAGCTGCGCCTCGCCCCCCCAGACCAGATCAATATCGGTCCCGGTCAGTTGGTCGAGGTAATCCTGCGCCCGGACCCGATCAGTTTCGGGCAGGGAGGGGGCGGAGAGGACCTGATTGAGGGCGTCCACCAGCACCTGGGCCGGATAGGGACGCAGAGAGGGTATTTGTTCGATCAGCCCGGCCTCGTACCAGACTTGTACATCGTCGTAGATGCCCCCTACCGGATCGGTAATATCGAGCGCAAAGAGCGCCATTGGAAGCAGGAGGAGGGCCACTAGTATTCGCTGTTGCATGCATATTCTCCGTAGAAACATGGATTTATATATGGATGTATATACTACCGTAATGGTGTCATTAATTCCATAGTTCACTCTATGGCTTTATCGATGGAAAAGCTCGGCGACTCGAGGGCGATCCCGACGCCACGGATGGCCGAATCCCGAATCTCGAGGCGTCCCCGAACCCCCTTGCCCACGCCGGCGATGAAGGTGGAGAGGGGCGAGCCGAGAACCAGCGTCTTCTCGATGAGGATATTCACCGGCGGATCCGCATCGCTCAGATTGCGCAGGTAGACGGTCAGGGCCGCCCCCGCGTTGCCCTCGAAGAGGGAGGCGTAGACCTCGCAGCCGGTCAGGCCGTAGACCCCGTTATTGGGTTCGAAATCGATGGCCGAGGAGGGGGGCACCCCGCGGGTGTCGGCGATATAGGCATACTCCATCCGGAAGCCGTCGGCGGCGATGACCGAGACTCCCTGGCGGTGATTCTCCAACAGGGTCAGATCCCGCAACAGGATATTCCGGGAGGGTACGCCGTCCCGGTGCTGGCCGACATAGATGCCGTCGCCGCCGGAGCGCAGTATACGCAAACCCTCTACGCTTATATCCTCCGACTCGAGAATGGCCAGGGCGTGGCGCCACTGGGACCAGACATAGGGTTCTTGGGTGTACTCTTTTTTGCGCATCTCCAACCGGGCGCCGTAGCCGCGGATCGTAAGCCCCTGCTGCCGGTAGGCGGTCAGGAGATACTCCTTTTTACCCATAAAGGCGCCGGGCAAGGCCTTGATCGCCGCCCCCGGCTCGAAGAGGATCATTGCCGGTCCGTCGATCTCGACTTCCGCACTCAGCCAGTCGCCCGGCATGGCCGGAACAACCAAGATATCCACCGGCGAGTCCATTGCCTTCTGCAGTATTTGTGTGGCATTCTGACTATCCCAACCCCACCAGGCGGCGCTGGCTACTGCGATTTCGCCCTGCTCGGCGGCCGCCGCCCTTTCGGGGTTTGGGCTCCGCATCACCGCCGGATCGGGAAAGAGCTCGCGCAGCATGCGCTTCGACTCGTCTATACCGGCGGCTTGACGCTCGGCATAGAGCTCGAGAAGCTCCCTCCGCGTCGGCCGACCGTCGATCTGGGTACCCCAAGGTTGGGTCAAACAGGACGAAAGAGTAACGCAGAGGATCACGAGCGGAAATAGAAGAGAGATGGGCGACCATTTTAACGGATTAACGCGAAAAAAAGGTTTAGAATGGATAGTGTGAAGACTCCTCATATAGTTATCGCCTACAACGGGTGCTGGTATGTCTGGAACGCCCGCCGGCCGCTGATCCGCGCCCTGCAGGAGAAAGGCTATGCCGTTACCGTACTCGCGCCCCGCGACGAGTATACCACACGCTTAACCGAACTGGGGGTCGGGTTTCGGCATATCGATATCGACGCCAAGGGGATCAATCCCCTCAAGGATATCAGAACCCTATTCGCCTATCTCAAGGCCTACCGGGAACTGAAGCCGGACATCCTGCTGCAGTACACCATCAAACCCAATATCTACGGATCGATTGCCGCCCGGTTCTTAAAAATTCCCGCGATAAATAATGTTACCGGTTTAGGGACCGCCTTCGAACGGAAAGGCATCCTCCAGCTGGTGGTCCGCGGACTCTACCGCTTCGCCTTCGCTTCTGTGGAGCGGGTCTTCTTCCAGAATCGGGACGACCGGGAGCTCTTCCTCTCCGGAGGACTGGTGAAAACCGAGCAGCAGGATCTGCTCCCCGGCTCCGGGGTCAATCCGGACTATTTTCAGCCCCAGCCGAGACCTGAAGGGCCCTTTACCTTCCTCTTCGTCGGACGCCTCTTAGCCGCGAAGGGGGTCGAGGATTTTGTAAAAGCCGCCCGGATCGTCCGCGGGAAGGAACCGGAGACCCGCATCCTCCTGGTCGGCCCCTATGATCCGGCCGACCCCTACAGCGCCGACAAGGGGCTGATAGACGCGGCGGTCGCGGAGGGGTGCATCGAACTCCCCGGCCCTACCGACGAGATCCGGAACTACCTGGCCGCCGCCGACTGCGTGGTTCTTCCGTCGCGCTACCGCGAGGGGGTTCCCCGGTCGCTGTTGGAAGCGGCCAGCATGGGCAAGGCGCTGATCGCCGCCGACTCGATCGGCACCCGGGAACCGGTAGCCGACGGTATCAACGGCTACCTCTGCCGCCCGGGAGAACCTGAAGATCTGGCCGAGAAGATGCTCACCCTTCGCCGACTCTCCTCCCGGGAGTTGGAGCAGATGGGCAGGGCCTCCCGGCAGATGATAATCGACCGCTTCGACGAGAAGATCGTGATTAACAAGTATCTGAAAATGGTCGATTATATTAGTGGAGAATCCTGATGACTGAACTGATATTCGCGCCCATTACCGCTTTCGTCCTATCCCTGGCCTCGATGCCGCTCATTATAGCCCTGTGCCACCGCATGGAGTGGTTCGACGATCAGGATCACCGCAAGATCCATACCGGAACCATCGGACGCTTGGGCGGACTCGGCTTCTTTGCCGCCTTTATTATCTCCTCAATCGTTTTCTCAATAACCTTGGCTAACCACATGGAGCTCTCGGTCAGCTGGAGCTTCCGAATCCTCTTTGTTTTAGCCGCCGGAGCAATCATCTTCACCTTCGGGATCTGGGACGACCTGCGCAACCTCCACGCCCATAACAAGATCGTGATTCAGCTGATCGCCGCCGGACTGGTTCTGACGGCGGATTTCACCTTCCGCAAGATGGCCATCCCCTTTGCCGACGGCACCCTGCGCTTCGGGATCCTCCGCTTCCCGCTGACCCTCTTCTGGATCGTGGGGGTGATCAACGCGGTCAACATGATCGACGGCTCCGACGGCCTGGCCGGGGGGATCACCTCGATCGCAGCCATCGCCTTCGGAATCCTTTTTTTAATGCGGAATAACGTCCAGGCGGCCATGTACAGCTTTATCATGGCCGGCGCAATCTGGGGCTTTTTAGTGGTCAACCTCCCGCCGGCGAAGCTCTTCATGGGCGACGGGGGGAGCCAGTTTTTAGGCTTCATGGTCGCCGTATTACCATTAATTGACCAGGGCGCCGGGGAAGGGAGCATCTCTCTGGCCCACGCGGGGGTAATCCTCGCCATCCCAATCTTCGACACCATCGCCGCCATCTGGCGCAGACTGCGGGACAAGCGGCCGGTCTTCTCTCCCGACCGAGCCCACATCCACCATAAGCTGATCAACCTCGGGTTCCAATCCAGGGGGATACTCTACATCCTCTATAGCCTGCAGATCGCCTTGAGCGCCATCGCCGTGGCCTCCACCGCCTACGAGCAGGAGTACGGTTTGGTCTTCCTGGTCGCCGCCTTGGGCATCGTCACCCTCTTCTTCGTGGTCATCCACTACGCCAACAAGAACGTCAAACGGCGGAACGGGAACGGAGATTAAGAACAGTTCTCCCGGTAGTACTCAACATAGGCCCGGACCCCGTCGACCAGCAGGGTCGAGGGGTTGTAGCCGAAGGCTTTTCGCGCCCGGGAGGTGTCGGCGTAGGTTCTGAGAACGTCCCCCGGCTGCATCGGGAGGCGTTTTATCTTAGCTTCCTTACCCAACGCGTCGGCAATCGTTTGAACCATGTCGGTGAGCGTGGTAGTGCGCCCCTCTCCCAGATTGAAGACCTCGTGAGTGCCGGTCGGCTGCTTTCGCACCCAGTTCATGGCTCCAACGATTCCGTCCAGGATATCGTCGATATAGGTGTAGTCCCGTTCGGTCGTTCCGTCGCCGTAGAAGGGAATGGCCTCACCGGCGTCGATCATGCGGGTAAACTTGGCGATGGCCAGATCCGGCCGCTGCCTGCGCCCGTAGACGGTGAAGAAGCGCAGGGAGGCGATCTTCAATCCGTGCAGATGGGAGTAGGTGTGGCAAAGCAGCTCCCCGGCTTTCTTGGTCGCCGCATAAGGGGAGATGGGATGATCGACGAAGGCCGCCTCCGAAAAGGGGACCTCCTTGGTGTTGCCGTAGACGGAAGAGGAGGAGGCGAAAAGGATATCCTTCACCCCCGCCTTGCGGGCCGCCTCGAGCAGGCTAATTGTACCGTCGATATTGGTCCGGGCGTAGCCCGCCGGATCCTCGATAGAGGGCCGCACCCCGGCCTTGGCCGCCAGGTGGATCAGGTAATCGGGCTTGGTTGAGGCAAACAGTTCCTCCATTGCCGCCGCGTCGCAGATATCGGCCTCGTGCAAGCGGAATGCAGGGTCGGACCGCAGAGCCTTCAGATTAGCCTCTTTAATGCTCCGGTCGTAGAAGGGATCGAAATTGTCGATCCCGATAATTTCATGTTCCGCAATCAGCCGTTCGGCCAGGTTGGAGCCGATAAAACCAGCGGCGCCGGTGATAACTATACGCATGCTTCAATCCTTGTTTTTGATTTCGAGTATCGAGGATACCAGAGATTGGAGGGTATTTTCCAGAGAATCCTCGCCGTTATTGGGAGATTCGATAACCGGGATCCCCCGGGCGAATCCGCTCCGTTCCGCCGCCGCCAGGGCATCCTTGAAGAGGGGAAGCTCACGCTCCGGATCCGCTTCGACCCTGCTGCCGCCTCCGCTGCGGCGGGAGGCAAGCCGGGCGAGAATCACCTCCCGCTCGGCGACAACCCGGATAATCAGATCCGGGGCGGGCAGCCCCGCGGGCTGATCCACAGCGGTCGGGGTATCGGCGCCGTAATAGAGCGAGGCCAGCCCCTGCAGCGGGCCCTGATCGAGAAGCAGGATATCCCCTCGACGCGGAAGCGTCATGAGTCCCGCAACGAAGAGCAGGTTGAAGAGGGATCCGGCCAGATTGCCTAGTCCGCGCTGGCCGCTGCTCAGCACAAGCTGCAAAACGCGGATCCCGCGCAGAGGGTGGAACAGCAGAAAGAGGAGCGCTACTCCGAGCTTGGCGGCGATCCTAGTCGGCGTCGCACTATGGCCGATGCGCCGCGCCGGTTCGGTAACCTTCAAACCTGCGTTTCGCAGTCGTAGAGCCAAATCGCGAGAGATGTAGGATTTGCCGCAGCCCGGGAGGCCGGTGAGTTCGATGGTCAAGGGAGGATCTCCAATACGTTTACCCCTTTATGTTGAAAGAGTTGCCTCTGGATAGGGCTATGATTATGATGAATAAACTGGAAGGAATATTTATGAGATATCCTATTTTTATAGAGAAGGATCCCGCATCGGATTACGGTGTCACCGTACCGGATTTACCGGGCTGTTTCTCCGCCGGGACTACCATCGATGAAGCCGTGACCAACGCCGAAGAGGCGATTCTCACCCATATCGAAGGGCTTCTGATGGATGACGAGAGTATCCCTGTTCCTTCTGCGATTGAAGCGCTGAAAGACTCTTACAAGAATCCGGATTATGTCTGGATGCTGTGCGATGTCGATATGGGAAAATTGTCCGAAAACGTAAAACGAATCAATATTACAATACCAGAAAACCTGCTCTACAAAATCGACGCCTTTGTCGTGATGGAGCGAGAAACCAGATCTGCGTTCCTGACCCAGGCTGCATTGGAGTATATTTCGCGGCACTCCGGTATGTCACATTAGAGTTAGGCCGTATTCAATTCACACAGGTGATGGATGCGATAATTTCTATAATCGATGTATTAGTGCGAATTCATCGAGTATATCCGACAAATTCACGCCATTTCATCGAATAATTTGATCCGTCGACTCAATCCGTCAGACTACGCAATTCCGCCCCCGGGGCCTGGCTGAGTTGATTCCAGGCGTAGTAGTGGAAGGTGCGGTCGGTCGACATGGCGACGAAGAGGCCGCCGGGGAAGTCGGAAAGCAGAACGGTCGAGGCCGTCTCGTTGCCGTCGCTGTCCCGGGCGGTGGTATAGACGCGTTTGATAAGAGGATGATCGTGAGGGTCGCCGCCGCTCCCCTCACGGGGATAGATATTGAAGCGGTTGGCCTTCTGATCGGAGATAATCAGATAACCGGTACCGTCGCCGAGGTCGTAGATCGAGACTCCTTCCGACTCGCGGGAGAGGTCGTCGCTCCCGATCAGGGCCAGCTCCTCTGCCGCATCGGGATGATCCGGATCGGCATGGTACTTGCGCACCCCGGCGAGCTCGTCGGAGTAGTAGATAAACTCCAGCTCGTCGTCGACGGCGACGCTCTCGACCTGAGCCCTGCCGCTGAAGTAGCCGAAGGAGCGGACGTGATCGGCGGTAACCACGCCGTCGCTGTTATCGTCGTGCAGGCGGTATTGCCAGAGATAGGAGCCCGAAGGGCCGCCTGAGCGGCTGACGACGGCGAAGATCTCGCCGTCGGAGGGACGCTTGTAGAGGCCGATCCCCATGGGCTCCCGGTTCGACGCGCCGACGAAAACGGGAACTCCCCCGCCGTCGACGGGGGTCATTGTCGGGAGGGAGTAGATCCGCAGCCGGGATTGATCCCGCTCGGTAACGACGGCGATATCGGTCGGAGCACCGCTAACGGCAAGACCGTACTCGACGTCGACGTTGTTCGGGGTATCGAGGCCGGTCACGGTGGAGGCCGGCAGCTCGTTCCCCTGAACGTCATAGACAAAAAGGGCGCCGTCGGAACTCTTATCGGTGCCGAGGATAAGACTGTTTGCAGGAGTGGAAGAGTCGATCCAGACCGCGGGGTCGTCGCTGTCATGAACGACCGGGTCGGAGACGTAGACGGGTTCGATCCCGATCTCGACGCCGAAGGGGCAGGCGGCAAGCAGCAGGGTAAGAACGGCTAACAAGCCCAATCCGACTATTCGTTTCATACCGGAAATGTACTCATCCCGCCCCGGCCGATCAAACTACCGTGGATCAATCCTTCCGCGGCGGGTGGATGCTCAAGAAGAGGGTTTTGATGCCGCGCAGGAATCTGCGATCGTAGAGGAGCCAAAGGGCCTGTTTACGCAGGAAGATACGGTGCAGTCCGGGACGGCTCAGAAAATCCGGTCGGTATTTGGCGTAGAAGAGATCGAAGGCGCGGATTTTGCTTTTTACATTGGCGGTGATGCGATCCCCGGCGTGGATATACTTGTTTATTAAGGGATCTTCGATGTACTCGAAGGTGTAATTCCGCGCCAGACGCAGGTAGAGGTCCAGGTCCTGCCGGGCCGGGAGGGAGGCGTCGAAGCCGCCGATTTCGCGTAGCGCGGAAGTGCGGCAGAGCATCGACGAGAGCTTCGGCGCCCGGCCCTTATGCTTGACCAAGAGGTCGTCAAAAATCTCGCCCCGCAGGGCGGGCTGTACGATTTTACGGGTGCCTTTCGCTTCGTCGATCTCCCAAAAGCCGGTGTCGACGCTGCAGACGGTCTCCGGCAGGGAGGCGAGGAGATCCAACTGGGGGAGAAGTTTGTCCGGAAGCCACTCGTCGTCGTCGTCGAGGAAGGCGAGATAGGGGCCTGTCGCGGCATCGATACCAACATTGCGCGCTCCGGCGCCGCCCAAGCCCCCTTCGGTGGGGATATGCCGGATCGGCCCCTCGAGTGAGGCGAGCATCTTGACGGTCTTCTCCCGCCACTCGCTCTCCGGCGGGTTGTCGTCGATAACGAGTATCTCAAGTGTATCGTGATCCTGGATCAGGACGCTCTCGATCGCCCGTTTGAGTTCGGCCGGACGTTTGTAGGTGGGGATGACAACGGAGACGAGGGGGGATTTCTTTGTATCGTTCATATTAACCGAGTACCTTCTTTCCGGCGGAGATTATCATGCGCTTGAAGCGTCGCCGTTCAACGGTAAGTCGCCAGCGACTGTAGCGGGTGGCGTGGTAGAGCCATACCGCTGGCAGCGAGAGAACACGCAACGGCAGGAGCAGCGCGACGGGCAGCTTCAGGACGACCGCCCAGCGGGGCAGGGCCGTGGCGGGAAACCAGAAGCGGTAGTAGTTGTTCCTGAAGCTCCGCCGCATGATGGGGACATCGCCGTCGAAATCGTCCGGAACCCGGTACCAACAGTAGTTGCCCCTCAGGTCGGCGGCAGCCTCCTCGCCGCGCTGCATGAACTCGAAATCGATGACTTTCAGGCCTTCCGTCTCGTCCAGGATCAGGTTCTTGGGCTTGAAGTCGATCAATTCATAGCCGGCGGCGCGATAAAATATGAGGATCTCCCGAGTACGCATCACCAGCTTCAGCGGCAGAGGCCGACGCCTGTTCAAGGTATCCCGATAGCGGGGCATCAAGAACCAACCGTCGCCCCGCTCCAGCACCGGAACCGTCTCCGGAAGATTCTGCCCCAGCTCGCGGGCGGCGATCTCCCGCTCCATGTAGCGCTCCCGGCCCGGACGGTAGACCTTGGCCACCGCCGGGGAATCCCGGTAGAGAACCTCGACGACCTTCGCCCGGCGGGAGTGGCCGTCCTCTTCGGCGATCACGGGGAAAGGAAGCGTGACCCGCGCGAGGCTCGCCTCCAGCGTCCGGCCGATCTCATCCTGATCGACATGCGGCAGAGCCGTAGCCAGGTACTCCCTGGCCTGGTGGGCGTTGTCGGCCGAGTGGAGCACGTTGCACTGTTCAGACTTCTCCCGCAGGGCGTTGACCGCGTCCCGGATTCTGATTTTCGTGTCCAGCAGCCGCGCGTTGGCCAGTCCGCTGTGCTTGCGCAGTAGTTTGTCGTCGGGTTCAATCGGAAAACTGTCGTTGACGGCGATGCACCAGGCGGGATTCCCGCCGCTTTCCGGCCAGGGACCGCGGTTCCAGTTGCCCCCCCGCAGGGTACGGGCCGACACCTCATAGGCCTCGCCCTCGATCGGCCCGTCGGTCAAGGTTTCGAAGCCGGCCTCGAAGAGCATCTTTCGAATCAGCTCGAGGTATTCGATCCCCTTCTCGCGGATAATGTAGACCGAAAACCCCCTCCAGCAGGGATCGAGCTCGGGAGAGTCGGCGAAGAAGCGATCGTGGATCCACGGATTGCGGGCGGCGAGCTTCTCCAGGGCGTCCCGAGATGGCTGCCAGTCGTTGGCGGCGAGGAAATCGTCCAGGGCCTCGAGAGAGAGTTTCGGCAGCTCCATCCCGGCTTTTTCGGCACAGGCGGCGAGTACGGCGGGATAGTCGTGGTCCACAGCGGCCGGATCGACCGCCTCCCGGCCGTGAAGCTCAGAGAGTCGTGAGGGAAGTCCCGACTCGTAGCCCTTGTGATAGAGGACGTGGTAGATCATGGAGAGGTAGTGGTGGCGCGGGGCGGGAACCCGGATCAGATCGTCCTGCAGCACCGCCCCGGCCAGGAGCTCCGTCGCCAGATGCTCCGGGAAATAGGCGATGCCCCGGTAGGAGGTGCCGGGCAACCCGCTCGCCGTATAGAGATCGCAGGGAATCCCGTAAGCCTTCGATCCCTTAAAGAGATCGTCGATGCGGGCAATATCGGCGTCGGCGAAGAGTAGGTCGATATCCTCCCCCGCTTCCACAGCGGGCAGGGTCTCGAACCAGCGCAGCACCGCGTAACTTACTTCGCGCTCCCGGAGGATTCTGAAGAATCCCTCCACACCGAGGCGGGGGTGGATATAGCGGCGTTTCCCCTTCTTCTTGAGAACATCGCGTTTGAGAAAGTCGAGGAAGCGATAGAGGGGATGCTTGAGGCGACTCACGAATCGTCCTCCCCGGCCAACGCCAGGAGCGCCCGCCGTTCGGGTTCGGGATCCGTCTCGAATTGAGCGGTATTCCAGCGGGCGATAAAATCCTCGGATGAGTAGAAGGCGTTCACATCGGCGGGAATAGACATATCCCCGCGATAGGCGCAGGCGATCCCGTCGCGGACGAAGCCGTGCAGATCAAAGGCGTAGGGATCGAGCCCGCCGACATAGACGACCGGCACGCCGTGGAGCAGGGCGTCGACGACCGCGTGGGTGTTGAGGGCGAAGGCGAGGTCGAGACCGTTCAGGTAGTCGGTAAGGGGCTGACGCCAGTCGCAGACGCTCCCGTGGGAGAGCGATTTCAGCCGCTCCGTGTCGTAGCCGGGATGCGGGCGCAGCAGCAGGTCGTCGATCCCCTGCATTTCCGCCAGCGCCGACAACCACGCATCAAGGGCCTCGATATTGCATTTCGCGTTAAGCAGCAGTCCGCAGCGTCCTCGGTTCGCCTCCGGTACCGGAAGCTTCATATTGTTCAGGTAGGGCACCGGCATCCGAACCGGGTGGATACCTATAGTGGCATGATTATCCGCCTGGCTTGTGGTCCAACAGAAAGCGGAATCCACCGCGAACGGGAGAGGCTTTTTCAGCTCCACCCGGGCGATATCGAAGGCCGCCAGGGGGATTCCGGCTTCCTCTGCAGCGATCCCGAGGGCGAGGCGGTTCTGATCGTTGGTACGGGCCATCAGTACGGCTCCAGGAGCATGATTGCGAAACCAGGCCTTCCAGATGACGTAGAAATGGAAGAGGCGGATCAGGCGGACGAACTCGGTTACATGGGAGACATCAGCCGCGGCGTAGGATGCTTTCAGCTCGCCGCGGCACCGAAAGAGCTGCCGGTAGGTCTCCGTGAGGGACGCCCTGTTCCGCTTTACCTCATCCTGATAGTCAGCGCCCCATATCCGCCGCAGAGCGCCGTGAATGACCCGACTGGCGTGATCGGCGACCACCATGTTGCGGTAGAGCCGCACAGTATCGCGCTTCGCGATCGAGATCAGAATGAAGAGCAATCCGCCTCTCCAGCCCAGCGGGTAGAGCCTCCCGAGAATACGGCCCCACATCTTTTTGCGCTGTATTTTCAGACGGTCCGCGACCGGCAGATCCGAGTTCCTGTTTTCGGATACCAGATAGCGGGCGCAGGCCGTCAGAGGCGATTCTTCACTACTCCCGATCATCTGCATCCTTCGCGAATCCCGGGGGGAGTCTCTCCGGTTCATTCCGGCGCATCACGGTTTCGGCCACTATCCAGTCGTCGGGTTCGTCGATCTCGACGGAGGTAAACTCAGGCATCTCATGGATAGCGATTCGCCCCGAGAGGCGGTTTCCGTCGCGCAGGATGTTCCCGACGCGATTGATATAAAAGGCGCCGTTCTCCATCAGGAGGCCGTCGAACTCCTGACGCCGGGGCCGGCGGCGATAGTCGTAATTCAGCGGGGTGCCGTCGGGATTCCAGAAAAATCGCTTGGTGCGGACACAGGAGAGGAGACTGTCGTACATCTGATTGTCCTCTGGTTTTTCAGTAAACAGTCGCAGCGCATGCTGAAAATCCTCCGTCCGGGTCAGGGGCGAGGTCGCCTGTACCAGCATGAGGAGCTCGCTCTCTTCCTCGGGATGCGTCTCCAGATATTCGATCATCACCGCCTCGGTCGTGGCCGTATCGGTGGCGCTCTCCGGACTCCGGCGGTAGACCTCTACCTTCGGAAAACCGAACCCGACTGCGACGGATTCTATCTCATCGCTGTCGGTTGCGACGATAATTCTCGCTACCGCATCCGCCCGCTGCAGGGCTTCCAGGTTCCAGTAGATCAGCGGCCGGCCGCAGAAGGGTTTGATATTCTTGAGCGGGATGGATTTACTCCCGCCCCGGACCGGGATGAAGGCGATAGCCATGCCTATTCGGGTCTCCACTTGAGCTTTTCGCGCTGGGGGATCTCGATGTCGAGAAGCTTGCCGCTCTTGCGTCCCATGGCTGTATAAGTGGCCTTCAGATCGCGGACCACCCGGCGCAGTCCGTCAGGCTCGAGGGAAGCGGCGTGATCGGTTCCCCTCCAGGTCCGGTCGAGGGTGAAGTGACGCTCGATCCAGGTTGCGCCGAGAGCATAGGCGGCGACATCGACAGCGATGCCGAGATGGTGCCCCGAAAACCCGATATCGCCCACGGTCGACCCGTAGCGCTCCCGCATATCCACTATGTCGAGGAGTTTAACGTCCTCGAAAGGCACCGGGTAGCCGGAGGTACAGGAATAGAGCACCAGATCCTTCGCGCGCTGCTTTTTCACGAAGAGCTCTACCAGGGCGTCGTTCTCTTCGGTGGTCGACATTCCGGTGGAGACGTGAATCTTGCCTCCGTAGCTGTCGCACAGAAAGGTGAGCATCGGGGTGTGGGTGTTCATAGCCGAGGGGACCTTGATCAGCTGCGGATTGAGCGACGCGATCTCCCTGGCCGAAGTCATATCCCAGACCGAGGAGCTGTAAACGACCTCGTACTCTTCGCAGTACTCCATCAGCTCCTTGTGCTGATCGACGCTCAATTCGAGATACTCGCGGTGGGCGCCGTAGGTCTCGCCGTAGGCGTGCATCGGGTTGGGGTGGGGAGCGTTGTACTGATCCGAGCTCAACAGCTCCTTCGGCGTACGCTTCTGAAACTTGGCCACCGGAGCCTTGCAGAAGATGGCGGCCATCTTGATCAGTTCCTTGGCAATCTCCATATCGCCTTTGTGGTTGCAACCGATTTCGGCAATGACCTGGGGCGGTTTATAGTTTGTGTTCATTGTTTTCGTATCTCCTTGTATCCGAGATGCTTCAACAGGGCTGAAAATCCCTGAAAGAGGGCCTCGGTATTTTCTTTATCAGACATGGTAATAGAGTTGCTCGACCAGCGGGTTACATAACCGGGAAAGAGGTACGCTTTCTGTTTTTCGATCGTCTCCAGCACGTCGTCCACCGACGATGCGGGAGAGTCGACGATCGCGGCCAGGGCTTTGTCCAGGCCCGTCTCATCCTCGAGTGCATACACTCCGGGAAAATGCCGATACCAGGCATAACCGAAGATCAGGGCCGGCCTGCCCCGCAGCAGCGCTTCCAGTCCGGCGGTGCCGGTGAGGGTAACCACCGCCAGGGAATGGTCGATAAGCTGTCGGGACGAGAAACTGTCGTCTACCAGCACCACCCGCGGATGGCGCGAAATATCCTCATAGAAGAGCGGCGGTCGCCCGAGGGCTCCCCGGGTCATCATGAACTGCGACGGGTGCTCCTTCACATACAGCCAGGTATCGGGGGGAAGACGATCCGCGATCAGTCCGATTAAAACTTGCTGATCGGCGAACACCGAGCCCTCCGGACAGGAGGAGCGTTCGGGCTGAAAATGGAGGGGGAAGTAGAGATAGCGCCGATCGAGCTCCGGCGCCCGACTGCGCTTCCGGTATGCAAGCCGTAATTTTGCCTGCCGCCGGCGCAGGTCCACCCGCTTGAGGGCGAACTCGCTCCTCGTCAGCATGGCCCGTTCAAAGGGCACCCCCCGGTGCTTATAGAAGTTCTTGAAGGATTGCCGCCGCTTGAGACCGATCTTCTCGAGCAGAAAAGGCAGAAACATAGCCAGGGCCTGCAGGCGAATGGTATAACCGGCCCTGACGAACATCCTCTGCTGCTTGAGCATGTACCAGGGTTTATCTTCGCTGTTCCTGACAGTATCGACATTCTGTTGAATCAGCGCCACAAGCTTTTCGCTATCCTTCTTATCCACCGCGATCGACGGAATATCGAAAAACTCCTGCTTGGCATACAAGGTTCCGGGAATGGTGGTCAGCGAGAGCATCGCGGTCCGAATTCCCAGCTTCCTGCAGACTCCGTAGAGGATGAAATGCGAAATCGCATGCGGCGTCTCGGCAAACAGAACCAGTTCGATGCCCGATTCGAGCATAAGGTCGAGCCAGTAATTGAGCTGAGCATAATAGAGGCGCTTACGCTCCTCATAAGAGAAGGAGTCGTCCAGATCGTGCCGGTTCAGCATGACGTAGAACTCCCGTTCCAACTCCGCGTACTCGAGAATCACCCGTTTGTTAAGCCGGTTGCGGGCGCCGACAGCCTCGGGGAATATTCCCCGGTTGGCATCCACGGTTTCGTGGTAGATTACCCCGGGAAACGCGGCCTCAATCTCCGGTTTGTACTCCCTGGAGCAGATCCAGTACACCGGACGAACACCGTATGAGGCCTGCAGTTTTTGTGCCACGCCCATCCATTCGGGGATACGGGATACGGCATAGAGAGCGTCAATCATCGCTCTTCTCCTCGTAGAAATCTTCGAACAGTAATTATACCGGGATTAGACAATATACAGCCTGTCCGCCGGTCCATCAATCTAGCTTGCGTTCCTGCGCTAATTCTCCTATCATTCCTTCGGATACGACAAGAAGATCAACCAGACAAGTTGCTCAAGCTTTTAAGGAAGGACCATCAATGTCACAGGCAATTCTCAACGGCCTGATCGCGCTGCGTTCAGGATCGAAATCGATACCCGACAAGAACATCAAAATGTTCCATAAAAAGCCGTTATTCTATTGGGCGGCGAAAGCCGCACTCGACAGCGGTATTTTCAACGGCGGGCTCTACATCGCGGTCGATTCTCAGAAATACAGCGACACCATTCAGGAATGGTTACCTGAGGCACGGGTCATTTTTCGTCCCGACTATACGGCAACCGACGAAGCGACGGTTGAATCGCTGATGCTCTGGTTCGTCGAAGAGCATCCGTGCGACCTGCTCTCGCTGATTCAGGTTACCACTCCGACCGTAACCCCGGAAGATTTCCAGACCGCGTACAGACAGTTTCTCGCCGAAGAATCCGATTCCCTGGTGACGGGAGTCCCTTTTCACAGATTCATCTGGAAGAAATCGGGAGTCCCCATCAACTACGATCCCGTCCACAGACCGCGTCGACAGGAATTCGACGACAACATTATGGAGAACGGCAGTTTCTACTTCACGAAAACTCCCGTCCTGAAGGAACACGAGAGTCGCCTCGCCGGCAAGATCAGCGTCTACGTCATGAAGGACGAGACGGGTGTCGAAATCGACGAGCCCGAGGACTGGGGCGAGGCTGAAAAAGCCTTTAAGCAACTGCGCGCCGGGGCAGAGAGCGGCAGAGAGTATAAGAATCTCAAGGTAATCGCCATCGACATCGACGGGACCCTGACCGACGGGGGCATGTATTACAGCTCTGAAGGCGAGCACCTGAAGAAGTTCAATACTCGAGACGGAGCCGCAATCGTAAAATTCAGACAACTGGGATGGGAGATCGTCGTCTGTACCGCGGAATCGTCAGCGCCCGTTCAGAAACGGATGGAAAAACTGCGGATACAGCATTACTTTCACGGAATATCGGATAAGGTCGCGAAACTCGAGGAGTGGATGAGCGGATTATCCTATTCATGGGATAGCATCGTCTTTGTCGGCGACGGGCCCAACGACCTTGAAATCATAAAGAAAAGCGGTTTATCGTTCTGTCCGCAGGACGCCCATCCAATTATCAGAAATTCAGCCGATGTCGTTTTACAGACCAGCGGAGGCGACGGCGTTCTGCAGGAAATCCTCTTGTATCTGGAAGGTAAGAAGAATGATAATAACTGAATTAGGATTGAATCATCAGGGAGATGAGGCAGAACTGAAGAGACTTCTCGATGCCGTCCTCTCTTCGCCGGCGGATGCAGTGACCATGCAGATCAGAGAGGCGGAATATTATACACAGACGAAAAACGAGAAATATTTCCTCGACGACGCCGTGTACGAGAAAGCGGCGCGGAAGATTCTTGCCGCGGACAAAGTCCTCGGCATCGCGCTATCGGATTCTGCGAAGGTGGAGTATTTTTCCCAATTGGGGGCGTCGTTTTACAAGGTGTTGAGCAAGGACATTCACAATTTCGACCTGCTTGAAAAGATCGCGCTGACCGGCAGGAACGTCTATCTCTCGACCGGGCTATCCGATTCCAGCGAGATTCAGGCGGCCGTCGATTTCCTTAAAGAACACGGGGTAGAGCCGGTCTTGAATCATACCGCCCTGAACTACGATCCGGCAATGATTAATCTGAAATCGATCACGGAACTAAAGAAACAGTTCAACCTGCGGGTATCCTACGGAAACCACTCGCCTTACCTTGAGACGCTCTTTACTGCTGTAGCCTTCGAACCGGAGAGTATATTCATATATGTGAAAGGTAATCTGGAAGATAACTATAAGGACGATTCCCACGCAGTTCCGCTCTATAAATTGAACTACATTCTTGAGCTGCTTTCAGTAGCCAGGAATTCCCTCGGGTCCGGGGTGAAACAGAAGATGAAGGACAGTTTGAAGAAGAGGGTGTGAGCGCAGTACTTTATCGAAGAGGTTGATTATAAGTCACTCAGCTGGCTTCATTAGATGGGAACCGTTTATTCGACCTACTGCCGTGCAGAGAAAGAATCGCTTCTTCAACACGTCTCGCCGACGGATTGATAGGATCCCAGCTTAGGTATTTTTCACGCAGACTCAAACGAACCGGATGTTTATAATCGAAATGCTGGTGATTGGCGATAACACTTTTTAACACGGCATCCAGTTCCTGCATGGTATCGACCCGGAATATACCCGCCTCATCCTTATCTACAGAGTCATGCAGGATGGCATCGCTCTTTTCCTGTTCACTGGCATACACAAAGGGAATAAGAACAGGAACCGGTAGAGAGAGGAGCTGATAGAGAACGGTTGAGTTGAAGGAAACAGCAACACGAGCTCGTTTCGCAGCCTCAATGGGAGTTTCCGAAACCCACCAAACAACCTGTTCCGGATTGAGACCATAGTCGGGAAAATCGGCCCGCAACGACTGCATATCGCCTTTCGATTTGCACTTAACTATTAAGGATAATCCCCTCTCTTCTGAAACAGCATACAGATGCTTTACAACCTCCCAGAAGTTCAGCGGATTATCGCAATAGTGGCCGTTAATATAGGAGAAGAGAACGATCGCGTCTTTCCCGTCCTGCAAAAACGTCTCAGGCGACTCACTCTTTCGGTCGAGGCGCGGCGGCCCAGTCACGACAATATCATTGAATATTATGTCTTCCGATTGAATGGACTCCAGCAGCTGTTTTGACGATTCGCTGAACACCATCGCCAGATCAATAGTGCCGATACGCACATCCTTATAGCGGTTTATCGACATTGCGCGCGCCTTTTCTGTCGCCTCATTCTCCCGACGCAGGACCATAAAGGATAGATTAGCCTCGCTGCAGACAACTCGAAAAGCAGCATCCTGCCAGTAATCGAAATTGGCGCTCAAGACGCCGATAAGATCGCACCTCTTTATTATTAGCGAAAGAAGAGTTCTTGCAAACTTCTCGCACTTCTTCCACGGTATTAATTCAGGCTTTAATCTTGCATAGTAGAAACTCTGTTCCTGCGCCTTTTTTGGCAGCCAGGCGGATTGAATAGAGGCGAGCAGACTATTGGAGATAATCAGATATCGGAGCTTCTTCTCTCCCTTCATCCTGGCGATATCCTTGGAGAAAATGCTTCTGGAATGGACGAGAACATTGGGTACGTTTGCGGAGATTTGATGACGCAGTTCCAGGAAATAGATAATCCGTGCAACCAGTCCGGGCCCAAGGATACGAGCACAGACATGGTAAAATAATTTCTTCATTCATAACTCCAGGAAACAGATGTAGAGACTAAGGAGCGAACCTGTGGCTTACTCTATCGCCCGGAATGATAAAGGATCACCGCGTTTCAGATCAACGGCGGCTTTTTTACCCAGAATCTCGGATAAGTACTTCGGGTGCATCCCGTCTCCCGGACGAATTGAACGTACATTCTCTTCCGTGATGACTCCTCCGGCGGGAATATCCTGCACAACGAAGAGACTGCGGGAAAACTTGCGGCTGTTTTTCTTCGCTTCAGTAAGCGAGTAGTCAATGCCGCCGAGTGCTTTCTCCACCGTGCGAATCTCTTCTACCATTGTTTTAAACTCCTCGGGCTCCATAGAGAAAGAGGCGTCCGGCCCCCCGATGGACCGATCGAGAATAAAATGCTTCTCTATCATCGTCGCCCCCAAGGCGACCGCGGCCACGGCAGCTGCACTGCCGATAGTGTGATCGGAGAGGCCGGATTTTACACCGAATGTGTCAGCGAGGTTCGGAATCATCCGAAGGTTCGAACGCTCAACCGGTGCGGGATAGCTCGAGGTGCACTGCAGCAGGGTAATATCGTCATTCCCCGCCCGCCGGCAGGCATCCACCGCCAGCTGAATATCGCCGGCATCTGCGATTCCGGTGGAGATAATCATGGGTTTGCCCTTAGAAGCTGTGTACTCGATCAGAGGGATATCGGTAATTTCGAAGGATGCGATTTTATACCAGGGAACATGCTTATCTTCCAGAAAATCGACCGCGGATAGATCGAAGGGAGTGGAGAAGAAGATCAGGCCCAGAGACTCAGCGAGATCCCGCAACTCATCATGCCACTCCCACGGGGTATAGGCTTCTTTATAAAGGTCATAGAGAGTGCGGCCGTCCCACAGGGTTCCCTGATTTATAGTGAATAATTTACTATTACAATTAATAGTCATCGTATCAGGTGTATATGTTTGGATTTTAACCGCATCCGCATTAGATTCTTTCACAGCTTCAATAGTTCGCTTCGCTACGGACAAATCATGGCCGTGGTTGGCCGATATTTCAGCTATAACTTTCACGTACATCTGCTCCTGAATTGCGAGTGATTATAAACCTACCCTCAACAGAATTATCTTTTTTCATTCTTGCATTAGTCATTTCAATCCTGAAATTTCCTAACTCAAAATATGCTGGAGGATATCCCTCTCCATCAAGCATCCTAATGAAATCATAGATGGAACGAATGTTAAGAAGATCTGTGGGAATCTTTGATTCCTTCCTTTTTCTTCTCTCAAATAGTGTTACATCTCCTTCTTGGGCCTCAGGGTGAATATCATTATCTACTATCTCGGGTATCATTCTGAACACTATTTCCGATATGGATATGAGAATTTCTTCAACACTCCCTATCGCCAAGGAAATACTTTCTCGCTTGTAGACCGGACCTGCATCCAACGCTTCCTCGGCACGAACGGCACATACTTCACTATTGTAGATTCCTCGAATAATCTGATTTTGCAATGGAGCCCCACCTCTTCCATATGGAAGACTACTTGTATGAAATATCACACATTTAAACTGTTCATAAATTGACGGTGGAATAATCCATGACCAGTGTGGAAAGAAGATCCATTCCGGTTGAAAAGGTGCGATATTTTCGATAGTGAGCTCCTCTTTACTAGTCATGAGCTTAATACTATATTCATCCTTCCGCCTTTTCTTAAGCTGTTCTGCTTTTTCTATATTCCAAGTTTTAGTTGTCGCAATTATTATTTTTTTCATACTACATAGTCCAACGTAAGAGCCTAAATGCCTCCGCAAACTCTCTACCAGTTTCGGCTCCTCTATGCTGGGCAAGATTTCTTATTGATTCTAAGGACCTAGGATGAGGGTATTCCCGTAGCTCACTTGCATATGAACGCATCCCATCAATCTTTGCCTCTAACTGCTTATTTGTTATTCCGATATACATATTTGGTGCAAAAGAATTTGGATAGTGCCAACCCGTCGAAGACAAGATTTCTCCTTCCATAACTAATTTAACACAAGAAGAAGGTACCGGTCTTGTAGCGGTTAATACTGCGGTATTGAGAACTTTATGATCGACATTCATATCTCCACCGAAATGTGTAATCATACAAGTCGGATTAAAACTTGCAACATGATTCTCAATTACCTTAATGATGTCTAGCATTGGGACTGAATCAAATCGATTATCGGGAAAGTCAAATAACTGGACATCCGATACTCCTAATACACTATTTGCTATAAGCACTTCGTTTCTAAGTTCATTGATTTCATGTTCTCTTTTATCCCTTTGTCGAGCAATATCTCGTGAGGTCTTTCCTTCTCCCAAAATAATAACTCTGATACTTGATCCGCGGCTATGAAGCATAGCTAATGTACCACCACAAGAAAGAATCTCATCATCAGGATGAGCAACTACAACTAGAACTCGTTCAAAACTATCATTCTTTTCATTCATCGTACGACAATCCTTTTGTCATATAGATATAGTCGGAATCCCTATATTCTTCAGAAAATGACTCCTTCTTATATAAGCAGAATGCAGGAACGTTTGTGGATTTAACCTTTAAGTGAAGATTCCTTAGTCCGAGTTCTTTCGAAATTTTATATATTGTTTCCATCAGAAATCGTCCCAATTTTTTTGTCGATAGTCCTGGATTCTTATATAGTCCAACTTCAGAAGAATAGTTCTCCATATCGATTTCGGTAAAGTAAACAACACCGATTATTCCCTTATCTACGACGGCAAAATATTGACAATCGCTTCGATGAGTCAACTCATCACAAAAAGCGAAATGGCTATGATCTGCAATAACCTCAGATTCTGTCATCATCATTCTAACTGAAGGATCATTTCGCATATCTAAAATTTGTTTCTGGTCTAATCTTGATAACATTTGGAAAGGAATAATCTTAGCCGTCTCATAAAAGATTATTCTATTAATTAGTGCCATTTGAATTGCTCTTTTATTGCATTGGCTAACTTTGTAGTATTCATGTGAAGTTTCATTGTTTTGCATCGTAAAGATATTTCTTCTCTCGTTTTTTCCAAATGAATCATTTTAATGGCCGATTTCAACTCTCTTCTTCCACACTTTTCTGTATAATCTCCACCGATTAGAAATGGATTGTTTCCATAACCCAAATAATTATATTTCTGATTGTTTGCAGTTTTTATAATTACAGCAGGACACCAGCATGCAACAGCCTCAGCTACAGATTGCCCCGCAGATGATAGTAAAAAATCAATTCGTGTGAATAGATTTCTAATAGAACTTGCAGAAATCTGTCCTGTAGGTACAATTCTACTATCATTCATATAATGCTTATTCCCATCTGTACCTATCAAATAAAGTCTAGTATGTTTTTCTATACTATCTAATGCTGTCCTGCAGATAACAGGTAATAGCGAATTATGATCTGTCCCGCCCAAGATTACGCCGACTTCATTAATTCTTGATCTATTTTCTCGCTTAGGTTTTGTCCAAAAAGGTTTACGTAGAACTTGAAAAGTCGGACCGATCCAAAGTTTACGATCATCGATATTTACATACTCAATCTCCCAAGCTCCAGGGCTACCGTTTATCAAAACTCCAGGCAGAGCGGGCTTTTCGCCGAAGTCATCAAACACAACGATAGGGCGTTCTGCCTCTCTGACTACATTCCAGATAGAGTCGTCAATATTATACGCATCGAATATTGGGATATTGCACTCATTCAATCGCGCCAAAAAAGAAACAGAATCCTGCTTCCAGCGGAAAATTCGCCAGGCTGTGTTTAAGTATTTCTTTGCAATCCAATCAGATCCTGAAGCGCTGTCCACCAGAAGCTCCGTCGTTACACCGGACATCGTCAGCGCTTGTGCCAGAGCGTCGCAGCGGAACAGATGCCCCAGTCCGATTTCGGGATCGGCAGCGGTAAAAAAGACAGCTCTCATTGGTGTTCGGCTAGAAACCTGTATTTCAATTCCGCCAGCTTCCAGTCCGCCTCAGTATCAATATCCTGCACTCTGACCTCATCAAGCTCATGGGCTGCGGTATTAGCGCAGAAAAGCGTCTTTTCCTCCAGTAAGGATCGTGTTTTAATCAGATAAAACTGTCCGGCGTCGTGAAACATCGGCTCCAGATCCTGACTACGGGTCAGAAGGTGTTCCGGACTCGCCATCGTCAGCCGATTGTCCTTCAGACACAGCGCCCGCTGAATCGGATAGGAGAACCGGGCGACGGAAACAACCGCATCGGCGCCGGACGCCTGCATCCGATCATAGGCCGTAATCAGGTCGGATGGTTGAATTAAAGGCGCAGTCGACAGCAGACAGGCGACACAGTCCCAGTTTTTCCCCTGTTCCCGGTAGGTTTGTATCACTTCCAACAGGACATTGGATAGCGGTGCGTAGTCGTCGGAGGCCGCGGCGGAGCGAAGAAAAGGAACGACGGCGCCATACTCAGCGGCAACCGCGGCGATCCGTTTGCTGTCGGTAGAGACCATCACTTCGTCGAAGAGGCCGGAATCCACTGCCGCTTTGATCGAGTAGGCAATAATCGGCTTTCCGAGAAAAGAGCGGATATTCTTTTCCGGGATTCGCTTGCTTCCCCCGCGGGCCGGGATTATCGCTACGCACCTCATTCAGCCAGATTCCTGACGGCGGTAATAACCCGCACCGTATCATCTTCGGTCATGGCCGGATAAAGCGGTAATGAGAGGGCTCTGGAGTAGTATTCCTCACTCTGTGGATAATCACCGATTGCATACCCCAGTTCCCTTCGATAGTAGGGTTGGGTGTGAACGGGGATATAGTGAACCTGTGTTCCGATTCCCTGTTCCCGCAGAATCCCCATGACCTCCGCCCGGGTCTTGCCGAGCGCATTGAAATCGATCTGCACCACATAGAGGTGAAAACAGCTGTCGGCATCATCCGCAGGGGGAGTTTCAAACCAGTCAAGATCCTCAAATGCCTCGTTGTAGCGTCTGATTATCCCTTTGCGTCCCGCCTTGAACTCGTCGAGTCTTCTCATTTGCGAGGTCCCCAGGGCCGCCTGCAGGTCGGTGAGGCGATAGTTAAATCCCAAATCCTGCATCTCGTAGTACCAGGGCCCTGGGTTGTCCCGCAGAACGTCGGGATCCTTTGTAATGCCGTGGGTGCGCAGCAGGATGAGCTTTTTATAGAGCTCCTCGCTGTTAGTAGTTACCGCGCCCCCTTCTCCTGTGGTGATGGTCTTAACCGGATGAAAGGAGAAGACGGTCATATCGCTGTAGCGACAGTTCCCGACTGTACCGCCGTCAGGATACGCGGATCCGATGGCGTGTGCCGCATCTTCGATTACATGGAGGTTTTTTTCCTTTGCTATCCGTGCAATCTCCTCCATGCGACAAGGTCTTCCGGCAAAGTGTACCGGAATAAGCACTCGCGTCTTCTCGGTGCAGGCCGCTTCGATTTTAACCGGAGCGATATTCACCGTATCCGGCTCGACGTCGGCAAATACTGGCTTAAGACCGTTATAGAGCAGACAGTTTGCACTGGCGACAAAGGTTATCGGTGATGTTATCCCTTCCGCGCCCTCAGGGATTCCAAGGGCAGCCACAGCCAGGTGCAGTCCGGCGGTAGCATTGGAGAGCGCCACGCAGAATTTCGCTCCGGTATAGTCGCAAATCGCGCGCTCGAACTCCTCCACCCGCGGTCCCTGGGTAAGGAAATCTGATTGAAGCGCCCGAATCACATTCTGAATATCGTCGCTATCGATATTCTGCCGGCCGTAATTAATAAAAGTACTCATTCTATCCCTAATAAACGATATCGATGTCCTTGAGCCGGGTACGCATCTCCTCCACCGAAAGCCACTCCTGGTTGTTATCGGAGGCATAGCGGAAGCCCGGCGTAACCTGAGCACCACCCTTCTTGAAATGCTTCTCCGCGTCCCACCAATCGAAGTGGGGAAAGATAATGTAGTGGTCGCCGTAATCGTAAGTGAAGCGGGAGTCCTCTTCGGTAATCATCACCTCGTGCAGTTTCTCGCCTTCACGGATACCGACCTCTTTCAGCTTCGCATCCGGTCCGATAGCCTTGGCAAGGTCGGTTATCTTATAGGAAGGAATCTTGGAAACGTAGACCTCGCCTCCCTTCGCCTCTCGCAAAGCCCGGAATACCAGGTCCACCCCCTGGTCTAGGGTTATCCAAAAGCGGGTCATCTTGAAATCGGTGATAGGGAGCTCGTCCGCACCGCCGTCAACCAGCCGTTTAAAAAAGGGAACCACCGAGCCGCGGCTGCCGGTGACATTGCCGTAACGTACGACACTAAAGATGGTCTTCGTACCGCCGGCGTAGGCATTTCCGGAAACAAAGAGCTTATCCGAAACAAGCTTCGTGGCGCCATAGAGGTTGATCGGATTTACGGCTTTATCGGTCGACAAGGCAACGACCTGCTTGACTCCTCGATCGATCGCCGCGTCGATGATATTGGTTGCGCCGTTGATGTTGGTCTTGATCGCCTCCAGCGGATTGTACTCAGCCACGGTCACGTGCTTGAGAGCCGCCGCGTGGATCACAACATCGACCCCGTTGAATGCCCTGTATAATCGGTCCTTGTCGCGTACATCGCCGATGAAATAGCGCAATTTCTTATCGTGCTCGGCAAACTTCGAGCGCATCATGTACTGCTTATACTCATCCCGGGAGTATATGATGATTTTTTTCGGATTGAATTCGTCAAGAATCCGCCGGGTGAACTTCTGGCCGAACGAACCTGTGCCGCCTGTAATCAGGATTGTCTTGTTGTTGAGCATGTTTCCTCGCTTAAGTATTGTGAAATTACTAGTTGTAATCGGGTCAATCCATTATTCAACGTGAATATATAGTATACCATCCGATATACGGGAAATAAAAGAGTTCCCTGTTGCCAAAGTGTTGCTCGATTACCGGTTTCCATACGGGAGCATACTTATCATCATTATACAGCACAACCAGTTGTTTTTCATCCTCTATCCAGCGCTGCATCATTTCATCGCTCCACCGGTTTCGTTCTCTGTATTTCTCCTCGGGAACAGGAACATCAGGATCTCGCGGTTGCGCATGTGCGAATGGGAGGTTCAAGGTTGCAGGCTCCGGCTTGCCCCCGGCATAATGTACCGCCATTTGCGCTATATAGCGGTACGAGTCGATAATAAGGATGTCCTCATCCTGGAGTGAGTATTTCTCAAGTGTATTGCTCAACCGTACAATACTCTGCAGGTGATGTGCCTTTTCAGGGGCGACATAATAGCGATATACAGATCTTGAGAAGAAAAAGAGAACATGTGAAATCAGGATCAGTGCAAAGAGCCGTTGACGTGATTTCTCTGTTTCGAACAGCTCAATCATGAGCTTTAAGCCCAAGGTCGCCCCTATAATGCCCAGAGAAAACGCATAGTGTACATAAGAAAATACATTCGCAGGATACGGAGAACCGACGGCATGCAGCAAAGCACTAGCCAGAAAGATTGTGCCTGATGCGAGGGCGTACTTCTTTACTGAGTTGTTAGTATTGGCCAGCCATATGGAAAAAGTGTTCAGCATGCTGAAGATCAGAAAATACCTGTTTGAGTAGGACCAGAGCTTGTGACGCCAGATCATCCAGAAGGGATCTTTTGAATATTCCCAGGTTGGGGTAACCCCGCGAGTGGTACCTCGCCCTCCGGGTATATCTTCAACTTTTAGAATATCAAGCTTAAAAAGAATCTTTCCAATAACCGGTAATCCGGCATAGTTATAAAGAAGTTTGATTGGGAACAGAAGAAATACAGCAGCTACCCCCAACGAACTCATGATTACCGTTCCCAAAGCAATTACAACCCGGGTTTTCGAGAATGCAACCTGGAAAAGGAAAACCCAGGGAAGAATAAGCACCATATTTCTCCGAGTGAAAAAAAGCACCACATAGAGGGAAGAGTATAGAAGTATATTCCCCCATGCTGGCAGTTTCTCCATATACAAATAACCGCAAAATGCAAGTAGCAATAGAGTATTTACATAGACAATAGGATGGGAGTAGTTATATAACACTCCAGCAAATGGGGCGAGAGTATATAGAAATAGTGCAACAATTGTCCACAACAAGCTTTTTGTGATTTTTTTTATAATAACGACGATCAGTGCAGTATTGAAAAATATCAGTAGCAGTGGAAGAAGTCTGATTGTAAGTAGATTTAATGGTAGAAACCGTTCAATCAGAGTTTGCCAAAGACCTATTACGAAGAAATATACGGGCGGATAAGAATTCCCATCAAATCTACTATACGGTTGTAGCAATCCCTTCACATACCAGTAGCCGCGGATTAAATATTTTCCCTCGTCGAGAGTTGATTCCCGGTGAAAGAAATAGAATTGATTCTGGAAAAGAAAAATAACAACAATGATCAATAGTACCCAAAAATATGATTTCTCTGTTGTCAATGTACTTTTCTGTGAATTACCACAAGAAACTAAACAAATAGAATATGCACCTAAAAATATTGCAAGATCAACAAAAACAATGAATAATGAAACTAAATTATAGTGCGCAATCAACATTTTAAACATCAAGATGGACAGCACGACGATTGTCAAACTGAATAAATCAAACCAATAAATATCCCATTTCCGAAATATAAATAATATACAATAGTACAGCAGCGCCAAAAGTAAGTTGGCAGAGAAGAAAAACAAATCTCCTTTAAAATTAATAATTGAAGAAAATCCTGGCATGGCGGAAGTTGTGCTCGGGAAGTTTGTATCGGTCAGTGTGAAGTAAAGCAACTCATTCTCTATTTTCGCACTGCTATCATCATGGTGTTCTGCTAACCTATACACTTTCTTTCCAATATGGACTACACCGTCCCTGACCAGAGAAGCAGGGATTAAGAAGCGAATATCTCTAATATAGTGTAAAGAATCGTTATAAGTCGCATCTTTTCCCTTCTCCAACCATATTGGTTCTTCATCGCCATTAAGTCGGATTCTATTTATTGTAACCATAGAAAGCTCTTCATCAGTAGCGCCTCTGAAGGTGATACTGATTTTATCGACAATACGAAGACCGTCGAATAGGCTTTGTACCGTACTGTTATCAAGTGGTGTTAATAATGACTTTATGACCAATACAATAAAGATCACAATAAATATTAACAATTCGGACCTGCATTTTGTAATCAACCCATACCTCAATTTTCGTATAATAGCATCCAGAAATCATAATAAGATTATTTTTTATTTTGTTCGGTATTACCCACACAAAGATACAGACGTGCAGCAAACATTGCATAGCCTGGCTGCAATTTTTATTGCAGCGATAATCATTATAATCTGGCCTTTGTTTTCGATACTCTGTCAAAATCATCTATCGTTGCTGTTTTTTCTATTTTGCGTGGAAATATCAATACTAAATTATCTAAATAGAAAAAAGAAGACACCTAAATTCTATTCTATTTATATCTCAATTTTCATTGAAGATATCCTAACAATTTTTACTGATGCATTTTCTATATATATTATAATATGAAAGAGCAACATTCTTCCAATCCATTTCTTCCGCTATTCGACGTGATTCATTTCCATGCGACTTTAGCAATGCTGGGGATTTTAAATAACATGAAATAGCCGCACGCAACTGATCGCTATTATTTACTTGAATGATAAACCCATTTGATTTAATTAGCTCTCTACTTCCACCTACGTCGGTAGCAATTATCGCAAGGCCACATGCCATTGCTTCAAGAACAGAATTACTCATTCCCTCGTTTGTAGAGGGTAGAACAAACAAGTCTGCACTTCTCAGGTATAAGTATATTTTGCTATGATCTATACATCCAAGAAAAACTGCGGGCACCGCATACTGATCGGCGAGTTCTTCAAGGCGCATTCTCTCAGGACCATCACCAATAACTGTTAGTCTGATATTCGCCATATTTCTTAAAGCAATTATTAAAATATCTACGGCCTTCCGCTTGATCAATCTACAGGTAGTAACAATGTTAATCGTACCTGACCACACCCTGGTCCTTGGAATAAAATATGATGTATCAATACCATTCGGAATGATGTCAATTGGTATTTGCGGATGAGTACTATGAGCAAGACTTCTCAATCCTGTAGAATTAGCAATTACCCGAAGGGCATTATTCCAGATTAATCTGTTTAAACGCTTGAATATCAACTTATCAGCCAAACGAAATCGCTCATTAAAAAATGGAACATCACTTCCACGCAAAGATACAATATAGGGAATCCGCAGCATCATAGAAATAAACCCTGATGGGATTCCAAAGAATGCATGTAATAGATCATACTTTTTTTTCTGGAGTATTTTTTTTGTATACCAATAGCTTTGCCAGCTGTACTTCAACAAGTCTTTTTGGGATTGAAAATGTAGCGTACCATTCTTTCCTATATCAAGATAATGTACTCTTATATTATCAGTGATCACATCAACTCCTTGCTTATCAATTGATGATGTCACCACGTCAACTTCCAAATCAGTGTATGCTTCAAACTGCTTCAGAATGTAATAAATTGCGTTGGCCGCCCCACCCCCTAGTGGGGGGTATTCATAACAATGGATAAGTAATCTCATTTTGTATTTGCCTAGCGTCTAGATAGCTTATTAACACTGATTATGCAATTACATTCTGCAGAATTTTAATATTTTTATCAATATCATGATTATTTTTTGCATAGCTGTAGCAATTGTTACTCATCTCTCTATATTCTTCTTCATTATTCAGGATGTTGTCTAATTCCGCGTGTAGTTTTTTCTCGTCATCATTACAAATCCGCCCGAGATTGAATCTGTCAATGATTTGATCAGGATTAACCGATAAAGAAAGTATGGGAACACCATGCATTGCGCTTTGAATAAAAGTATTCGGAAAACCTTCGCTGATAGAGGTATTTACAAACACACTGGAGCTCTCAAAATAGCTGCCAATCTCATTAAACCGAACAAAATTGATAATCTTTAAATTCTCAGGTAGTGGGGAACTTTCGTTTAGTACTTTATCGTAGTAATTAGATGTGTTTGCTCGAGGCATTATCATCAGGAAATCATGTTCTGAGTTTTGACTCGCAAGACTAATAAAAATCTCAGGTCTTTTCCAGTACTCACACCGGCCAATCCATAATACAGGCCCTTTTCGGTGCTGACCTTTATTTCGATTCAATGGTATTTCGTATACTGAATGAATGATTTCACTTTTAATATTAAAGGTCGAGCGCAACATGTTTCGTTGCTCTTCAGATTGACTAATGACTTTGTATGATCTCTTTAAGCCAAACTCATAGAAAACACCATGGATTATTCCAGCTTGCTTCTTATACTCTCCATTACAATCTATTTCGTGGGCTGTCATATAAATAAACCGCTTTCTAAATATACTACAGTAAAGTGCTATCAAGCCGGTTCCCATGCTGGCTGACCGCTGAATATAGACCATCGCATTTTGTTTCATCAAATCAATGAATAGCTTTACAGCTTTTAATAAGCTGATTATCATCTTGTCATTTTTCTGGACCCTTATTGATCTTATTATATTGACATTATCTATTGTCTGTTCCTTTTTCTGATTATAATTACCTACTATAAAAGATACACTGTAGTCATCTGCCAGTTTCTTTGCTATTAAATAAAGTTGCACTTCTGCGCCCCCGAATGTTGTTTCAACAGATGGATCAAATAGTGGGTATGCACTCAAGGAAACTATACAAACCTTATTTTTCAATCTCTTCTTTTTCAATATTGTTAAGCCAACCTTTTGAGGGAATAAATCTTAAATTTATCTTTTCATATGAAGAATAAGCAGCCTTTAACTCGTTTTCTGACACATCAATAATATTCAACGAATCAGCCAAAACAGCTTCTCTAATCTGAGGAATTTTTTTCCAGTCAAATCCCATAATTTGAGCTGCTGCATAGTCAACGGCTACAGGATTGAAACCACCAAGAATAACACCGGATTCCTTTGGAGTATGTTCCATGGGTCCTTCCCGTTCGCCACCGATAACTCCATCTACAATAGCTATATATTTGCGCTGTTTACTTTTTTTTAGTTCCCCATTTTTGTTCGCATAATAAATAATATGGTTCAAATCGTGCACACAGCGCCAAATGGTATCGTTACCATACCACGACCCTTCTGAAAAATTAGTAGTGGACACTGTAGTTTTCTGACTGGCGACAAGTTCAAACTCCTCTTTAGATTTACCCTTCCAGAAAAGATACTTCCATATTTTCTTTAAAAGAGTGGCCATAGTGATTCCCGGACGGCTTTTCTTAAGAAATGCGAAAAAATGCCACTTAAGCCAAGTGAGTAAGTGAAATTTTTTATACTCATCACCCCCATTTCCTACCATACCTCTCCGGTGATGTGCCAGCCAGGATTTATCACCATTAATCCCGACTAAATTTTTCATAGCACAGGTTATTCCCGCTTTACGATGAGTTTTTAATTTTGGAACGCAGACAAACAAATCAGCTGACAATATTGTGTTCGGTATAAGATACTCATTTTTATCTGGATTATGATGCTTAGGGACTGTACCGGATCCATAGTCCGTGATTTCGAATCTATTATAATTGTCTATTATAGACATCAACTTGCTTCTATTCTTTAGATCTACTGCTGAATATCCTAAAGGATCACGATCTTTGATATCACGACTTACAATCACCCCTTCGCTATTCTGATAAGAGATTTCTCGACGTAAATCTAATAGATCAATCTCCACTCCATTGTTTCTATAAAATTCGATAAGATCTTTTATTCTGCTCTTTTGTATTATCAAATCCCAATCTGATGATTGGAGCGGTACATCGGCAATTGTAATCTTTACATCTTTTTGAGTCGCTAATAACAGATAGTCGATAATGGGTCTTATGATTGAGGAGTGAGTTATCATACTCTCCGTGCCCTTGTCTCCAAGAGGATGCTTTGCACGGACATAATTTGGTTTTATTACGACTTTCTGCCCTGGTTTAACAAGTTCAGAAAAGGGATTCCAATCTTCAGTCCCTATCTTATCCTGGTCAAGATTAAGATCGATAAAAAGTTTTCTTACGCTAGCGTATACCAAATTCGGAGAATCCTGTATTTCAAGATCCTTTAGTTCCTGGTAGGATTCTGATGGACTATATGGAAATTCAGGATATTTACATCCAGGCTCATAGATTACTACTATTTCAGACATTCTGCTCTTCATCTTCTCACCAGGCTCTTCGTATATAAGTACTTTCCTGAAGCACTAGGCGGTATATTGTGATGCCGTTCAAAATGGATTGAGCAATCATCATTCATTACATGTTTAATTTTCGCTTTAATGTTTTTAAGATCCTCTTCATAGATTTGCTCTCCTCGTGTCACATATTTGACAGTAATAATATCAAGATCATTCTGAATCACCTGAAATGCCTTTATCCAATCCATGTGATAAAAAAGGTGCGTAAAATATTCACCGTGAATAAGCTCGCGTTTTGAATTGATGAAATGATCTGTTATTCTTCCAGATACCTGCTCCAGCATATCTGTTTCCCGGCCGCACCTGCAAAAACCACGCTTGAATGCTCCGGTATCTCCGATTCTATATCTGATTAAGGGCATGGAATAATTCGTCAGTAATGTTACAACAAGTTCCCCGATTTCACCTGACCTGCAACTCTGTCCTTCCTCATTTACTACTTCAATGTACTGATTTTGCCCAAGAATATGTAAACCGTCATGTTCCAGACATTCACACGCAATATCACCAACCTCGCGAGATCCATATTGATTTACAATGTAAGAATCAGGAAATGCTTCCTGAATCTCTTTACGTACCGAATCAAATAGAGTACCTGCTGTAGTCATAATTACATCAGGACACCTTACGGACAGGTTTTTATAGAGGATAAAACGTGAGATCTCATGTATGGAATCAACGTAAGTCCATAATATCTTCGGCTTCCAGCGATCAATTTCCTTTATATAATCAACTATTTTATCTTCAGACATTTTGAAACTATTAAGTAGTTTTCTATTATACAATACATTTTCGATTTTAGTTTTGAACCCTACTGAACCCTTGAAAATATCCCGTTCAGAACCCCATAATTTTAGTTCTCTTTCCCCAAGTTCCTTACCACACATATGGAGATAAAACAGTTTCATCCCCATATTTCTATCCCACATATACTTATCTTGAACAAATCTTACAGGACGACCCGTCGAACCACCCGATGAGTTCTCATATTTCCCTTTGCTATTGTAATTTTTTGCTATAATTCTTTCACGCTGGTCTACAAGCTGCGATTTTCCGATTATTGGGAAATTGTTAAGAGTACTCTCTATACTTTTAGAATCTACAGAAATCCCATGATACAGTTCACAATGGTTGACTGCATGCGACAATAATGAGAATAGATTGTTCCTCTGTATCTCCTTCAGCTTTTCGTATTTTCCCCATTCGCGCAGTTTAAACTCTTTATAATATTTGTAGAGGTATGATCCCCTAAGGCGGAAAAGAGTCGGAAGAACAATCCCGCGAAAGTTTATCGCCATTTTCTTTTCCATATAGTTAACATAACAGATTTTATACACTTTCTAAGTTTGTTGTAATATTTATTTCTAAATATCAAAATCCACAATAATTTCTGCCAAAGATTCAATCGAACTCTATATTTGCGTATCAGATCTTTTTTCCATTCCAGTGATACCTCACACGACCATCCGAATCTTATTAACTCCTTCCCCATAATTTTGTTTAAATAGTGCTGGTTTTCGTCCGAAAACTTTTCTTTTACTGTTTCAATCGTCGGCATTATTTTTTTTGCCCATTCATATCGTAATTTAGGGTTTCGCATGCTTGATGTCCAGCTTCCGGCTGAATTCATAGAATAGTCACTTGTTATATCCGGTATATAAAGAGCACCGTTTGGATTTGCAGCAATAATTTGTATAAAGAAATCTCCTACAGGGGCTTGATTGTTTACCTGAAAAAATTTTGTTATCTCTTGCGCTCTATCTTGCCTGAGCATCATCGTGGATGTAGGCATGAAACCTCCACCGCCTAATATTACATCCTTACAGTGCACTATCTTTTTCTTCATTCCGTACCAACCAACGTAATCGGTAGCTTGATCACTATGAAAAGCATGCACTCGTGCTGGGTGAAATGATATTGACACTTCAGGGTGCGCTTCCATTTCGGCGACTTGTCTTTGAATCTTATGTACATCTCCCCAGTAATCGTCGCCCTCACAAAGTGCGATATACTTTCCACGAGCTCTGGGGAAATTATACAATGGATTAATAGCTCGAATACCTGTGCTAAATTTGTTGTTTTTCTGAATTAGAGGTAAGATATGTTTACTGCGTTTTTCATAGGATTCCAGAATTGCAGCTGTTCCGTCGGTAGAAGCATCATCATGAATTAGTATTTCCATATCAAATGAAGTAATCTGATTCAAAAAACTGTTCATAGCTACTTCAATACTTTTTTTATGATTAAATGTAATGCAGCATACACTAACTAGTGGTTTGTTATCCATGTTGTATGTTTATATCCATCGGTATTGATAATCAATCTCTATATTTATATTACAAACTATTATCTTGATACAATAATTTTTTTTATTGTCTCTCGATAGAATGAAAAACCAAAAAAAGTGATACCGAAATATGCAAGAAAACTTGAAAGTAACATTATTGTAATATTAAGTACGGAAAGTACATTGTAATTGTTGTTTATTATAGTAATTGCAAATGTTATCCCGCCGGCGCAAAAAAAAGGCACTAACAGATCATGTAGTTGTTCTGACTGTGAGTAGTTTATCAATTTCTTTGTAAAATAACTATTTGGAAGATACGCCAGGATAGTACTGATTATTTGTCCATACATGATAGCGAGAATACCAAACTTAGTGCTAATTAATAGAACTGCGACAATCAAAATCTTCTTAATTATTTCTATAATTAGGAACAAATCTGATCGTCCCATTACCTTTAAGACTGTAAGATTAACCGAGTGTAACGGCACCAACATACCAGCCAACAACAAAATTTGAACATATTTTACTAGAGGTAACCAGTTTTCAGCTAGTAGTACTTTAACTACTGGTCCAATTATTCCAATAGGTAGCAATATAATTGGAAACATGATATAGACCAACATGCGAAGTAATTCACGAAAGCCTGATTTTAATCTTTTTTTATCATCCTGAATAATGGATAATGCTGGGAATGCCACTGTCTGAACAGCTGTTGTAAGCTGAAAGACTAAGAGTTGCCGTATTCGATGAGCAATAAAATAATATCCTGCTACTTCACTAGAGAATAATTTAGCAAAGACAATTATATAAACGTTCTGGAACATAGTATCAATTATTCCAGAGACAAACAATTTAGAACCATACCCAAACAGATTCCGGAATGAATCTACAGAAAATATAAGTGAGGGAATCCAACCGCTCTGAAACCACAGAACTACTGTAGTAACAAGCGACGCTATAAGTACCTGAACAATCAACGCCCAAACGCCATATCCAAGCACTGCTAAAACCACAGCGACTATGCCTGATATAATTGAACCGGGCAAGGAAGCTATTACAATCGCTTTAAAATTTAGTTGTTTAATGAAAATAGCTTCCTGTACTACCTTGAACGAATTAATAATTATTGAAATGCCAACCACCCGCAATATCTCTGTTAGTCGTAACTCATTATAAAAATTGGCAACAAGCGGTGCACACAAAAAAAGTAGCGTGTATGATACAGAGCCTAAAATTAGGTTTGAATAGAATACAGTTGAATAATCTTGCTGTGTCGGATTCTTCCTTTGAATTAATGCATGCAGAAAACCAGAATCCATCATAGTATTAGCCAATTGTAAAAAAACAGCTAACATACCAAAAATACCGAATTCTCCTGGAAGTAGAAATTTCGCAAGAACTATTGTGACTAAACCAGTGATGCCTCTGCTACCAAGCTGTTCAAAAAAATTCCAAGCAAGTCCAGTCAAAGTTTTTCTGCGTAAATTCATTGTTCTCCAGAATGGAATAACTAAGTATCTTTGAAATCGTGATCTATTCTTCTATGAGAGCATATCCAAAACCATCTTTACCAAAATCATTTCCGTTGTAAATAAGATATTTTTTTTCGTCATGCGTGTATAAAGCAGGATATGCTGTCATTTGAGAGTCCCAACCAGAATCACTTAGTTCTAATTTGAATAGATGATCTAACCGTGTCCAGTTTATTCCGTCAGGAGATTCTGCGTATCCAATGCGATAGCTACGAGACACGTCGACTCTAAAGTCTTTTACACTACGATAAGAGTACCACATTTTATATTTTCCGTCCTCATAGACAACACAAGGTCGGGCTGTTACTTCATCGTCAGCATTAGGTAGTATGCAGCTTACATTGGGTCTATCCCAATTTATTCCATCCTTTGATTTTGCAAATTTTATGTGGTAATGAATCTCTGGACGGCCATCAACTATTTCCCAATGGGTTCCCGATGTATACCACATATAATACTCGTTATTAACCGGAAGCACATAAGGTGCAACAGTATAATAAGGTTCCATAGGTGTGCGATCCATTATGGGTCCGTCAGCATATCGGCTGAATGTAACCCCACCATCCTCGCTTACGGCTAAACCTATAGAATTTCTCGAAGGAACTGTGGTACTGGTATTCCACCCAATGTAGTATAAGAATATCTTTTCTTCCTTCCTAATGGCACAAGACACGTTTGCTCCTGCATCATCAAAGGTGCCCAACTTCCCTAAGCCTAAACATGGCTTATCATGCTCATATATAATCTTTCTTGGGTCATCTTTTAGTACATCGATATATGTTGTTGTTGTTCTTTTATCTTTGTTCCTAACGCCAAAGTATATTCTTAATTTATCGTTATTCAGATCAAGCAAGGTTGGCTTGTGCGTATGACTGTGACTCCAACCACCACGTCGATTCAAAGCATATATTAAGCCCATTTTTCTAGTTTGCATGAATTCCTCTCTTTAGCAGAATATTCGATTTCTCAAATTCTTGTTTCATTAACTCAAGTTGTTTTCTTTGAGGATTTCCTAAATAATAACTATCACAATCATCAGAATTTTTCCTACTTGATAGAGCTTTCCGTTTGATGATAATATTCGAAAACAATTCTTCCTCTGTGTATCCAAGCCGCAGATATTCGTTGAAATATATACGCCGTCTATGATCTTCAAGTCCTTCAAGATGAGTCAGACCATAGTCATGTCTATATTCTTTATTCGCTATTATCTGGGAAGATATCTGACCGTCTGAGATGGAAGGATTATGATTAGAAATATCAAATTCCTGATCACTAACGCCTAAAAAACTCGATATTCTCGTGAAAAGTTTATGAAGATCTACATAATCACTATTCTTGTAATTTTCAAACCAATCAATGAACAAATTTTCTTTTGGAAAATAGTTACATATATAGTCAATGACCTCTCCATACATCAACTCATAATAAAAGTTCCTATCCTGGAATTTATATATCCAGTTAATAAACTCTGAATATGTGTATATATACCCCATTCGAAGAAATTCTTTATATATTGACTTTATAAGGCTCATTTGGTTTCTGAGTATAAGTATTATCTTGATCTCCGGACCAAATAGTTCATGTATACGCTTAATCTTCTGTTGATAATCAACACTTTGCGGTGAGAAATTAAATATCAAGTGTTCAGATGATAAACCTGAGACAGATTTCGATTCATTTCCACAACTGATATAAAAATCTTTTATGGCCTTTTTAAACCTTTTTATCTCTTTATTGTAAAGATAGTCATTAAAATACAGTATCCCTGATTCCAATAAAAGATTGATTTCAGAATTGACATAATCTATATTTGATTTTATACCTGCACCGCCGAAATAGATATCTTTATGCTGCGAAAAATAGTTTCGTTGCAATGTAGTAGAAAAACATTTTGGATAACCGAGATGCAAAAAAAGATTCGGATTAGCACTCAAATAGAACCTCCAGCATATCAAGTGAGAAAACGGGTACTCCCTTCGTTTTTAGAACAGATTCTCTTTCAGCAAAACTATCATCTATGAAAACAGCGGATTCGCGTTCTTTAATATAGTCGCTTTTATTTTCATTGTTTTTAATATGTATAATCTGATCAAAAAAAGTATTTAGTCTGTATTTCGTTAACTCATCCTCTATATTACCCTGGTGTTTAGTTATAAGTACTATTCTCTTGTTTTTATTTCTAAAGACAAACAATAATTTTATCAAATCGACATTAACTTGGTTATTTATGATTAAACAGTCATCAAAATCTACATAAGCTGTGTTGAATACATAGTTGTGTTTAAAGCGTGTAGTTAATGCTCTATCCGACTCGACTTCAATCTCGTTGGGACTTATAGACACATCCACATCAAAAAGATCAAACAGGCTCAATAAAGGTAGATTGACCCCCCGTGCACGAGAGAGACCTGATGAACCTCCAATTCGAGACGCAACTTCAAGAAGTACCAGATCTCCTGATGAGTTTTCTTTCATCTGAAAGAACCACGCTCCTCTAAAACGAAGAACTTTATTAATTATTTTGGACAGCTGTTCAAAATCATGCTCTTTAGCGGTTGTCGAATTGACACTGATTCCATGCTTAATACGGTTTCTTTTGCGGGCATAGTAATAACGAAGAGACCCGTTTCTATCCGAGAAACAGTCTATCGTATATTCATTTCCTGGTAAATATTCACAGATTATTGTGTTAGTGTTATCTCTGAGCAATACTCTGGCGGCAGCGTCATTATTAACAATACAGGAATTTCGCGAGCCATAACCAATATCCGGCTTCAAGAACACTGGATATTCATTTACATCATTAAGCTTATTATATATTGCCGGCGTTTTCATATATTCTGATAATCGCTCATATGTAGCTAGTTTAGAATTACAAATGAGAACTGTATCCAATGGGGAACTCATGATTTTACAGTTCAAGTATGCTTCATTTACTTTTAAGGTTACTAAAGCTGATTCCATGGTTGGAATAAGGACATCTATTTCGTATTGATTGACCGTTTTTCTTATTGACTCAATAAAATCCTTGTCAGTTACATATGGTAAACCACTAATGTAGTTGCTATATAAAAAATCGCCATGATCCTTAGTACTTCCTGCCCCCCATAATTCAACATGCCTACTGCGACTAAGACATTGAAATACTTCAAGCCCAACCTCAGAGCCACAAGGAAACACTAATACTTTCACTGGAATCTTCATAATAAAAGCTTTGCCAAAATGTATTTATTTAAGACATCGAGATATTATTTCTATGATCATCTCAATATCTTCAACTGAAAGATCATAATACAATGGTAAACAAAGAATTCTTGTCGAGATATCTTCTGAAACTGGTAATGGGGTATAGTCAACAATATTACTATAAGTGTTCAGTGAGGGATAAAAATATCTTCTAGGAAAAATTGATTTGTCATTTAAAGCACTCTGGATAAATAACAAATCTTTTTCACTATTAACAATAACAGGGAAATATGAATAGTTTGACTTTCCAAAGAGTATTGATTGAAAACTGATTTCGGGAAGTGATTCTAAACCTCTTTTATACATTAGATATTTTTCTCTCCGATCGTGTAACACAGCATCGAGCATTTTTAGATTACAAATTCCCAAGGCTGCATGGACTTCTGTCATCTTTCCATTTAATCCATCCTCAACGGCGATTTTATCTTCATCATATCCAAAGAACCTTATTCGCTTCAGTTTATTACATAGTTGTTCATTAGTTGTGATGCATCCGCCACCCTCAGCAGTGTTCAAGACTTTAGTGCTATGAAAGCTCGTTGCTGATATTGCCCCCTGCTCGAGGATACTTTTTCCCTTGTATTCAGTTCCCACCGCATGTGCTGCATCATATATCACCGGAATGTTAAACTCACTTGAGATCTGATCTAGGCTTTCGATATCACATGGATTACCAAAAACATGAACAGGCATAATTGCGACTGTATGTTTATTGATCAGTGCTCTTATCCGGTTCACGTCAATATTTAGTGTTTCTTTATCAATATCGCAAAAGACAGGAATGCATCCTTCCCATTTTATGGCACTAACCGTTGCAATCCAGCTGAATCCTGTAGTAATTATTTCACCTTTCAAATCCAATGCTCTAATAGCCATTTGCAATGCAATGGTTCCATTTGTGACGGCAATTAAATTTGAAACACCCAATTGCCTACAGAAATCATCTTCAAATCTTTGTAGCAATGGGCCGTTATGAGTTAGAGTCCCGGTTTTCCATGGTTCACGAAGCATTTCTGAGAAATCATGCAGGGACGGTAATGATGGTCTAGTCACATTTATTCGAAACCTATCCAAACGCTTTTTCCTTTACTTGTTCTATTAATTTCGATTGCAGTACATTTTGCTCATATTCTGCTGTCTTTGATTTTTCTGTTGTGATAAGAGAATGAAAGTGTTCGAGCATATTTATAAAATGGTTATCTGGAGGAACTTCAATGGTTCGTATTGCACCTTGTTTTTCTATAAGGATTTTAGCTGTGAATCCGGGCGGCGCAGTAAAAACACGAGGAGCAGATATTTTACCGGTTGCCCCCCACACCTCTAAACTGCACTGATAATAATTATCAAAACCAAAGGCAATTTGAGAGCACACCACAGATTCTATACTTTCTATAGTAGCGGCTCCCCACAAATCGATATCCAAGTCCTCGTCGATGAATAGCTTGGCAGAAGAGATGTCAACCTTACTTCCCATTAGTACAGTAGAGATCTTTATAGGATATGCGCCTGCATCTAGCAAGGCACCACCCCCTAATTTTTTCTGGTAACGAATATTACTTTTATCCTCAAAAGGTGGAAAACCAAAGGAGCTGCGAATGGTTCTGATATCGCCAATTTTGCCACCACTTATAATTTGCTGTATTTCTTTTAATTGTCGATGAAACCTGAATTGGAAGTTTTCAAGTAGCACTAAATTGTTTTCTTGTGCCATCCTGTTAAGAGTGATAACTTCCAACGAAGTACATGCTATGGATTTTTCGACTAAAACATGTTTTCCATTCTTTATAGCCTCTTTTACATACTGATAATGTAATCCGTTTGGTAATGGGATGTATACAGCATCGATCTCTCTATGTGCAATCAATTCGTCATATGAGTCGAACACAGCTACATTGAATAATTTCTTGAATTCATTTGCCCTGCTGACACTCCTGCTGGCAACGCCAACCACAAAGAAGCTATCTGAAAGCGCTTGAAACGCTGGAATTAGATATTTTTTGGCAATATTTGCACATCCTATAATTCCTATTCGAATCTGTTTACACATGTGCTAATATTCCCCTCAAATGAGGATTAATCCAAGCATCTTCAATCAGTAATTCCTTGATTTGATGTAAACTAAGCCAAATAAAATCATCACTTTCCAGGCTGATATCTATATTTTCATCAATTTCAATTAATATTCCACGGTTTCTTTTCAAGTACAAACGCCCGCCGTCCTCAGCTAACCAAGAATCAAACAATACTTTGATTTTAGAATCCTTGTTATTTTCAAAAAACCTTGCATAGTTTGGCTTTTTACCCTTATGAGATTGGCGCAGGTTTGCAAATGTGGCTTGAAGAGTTGGACTTAATTGTACTTTACCATAATTACCAGGTTCACTTTTTGCTTCACATAAATAGTGAGGAACACCCCTAAACCTCTTCCTGATTAATCCTAATATACCGCCATCATAGCCAACTTGTTCGAGTATAGGCTGTTCCCATCCCCCCTTACCTACTTCCCGATTATCCGTATTAACCTGTATTCCGTGTATAATAAAGAAATCTTTAGTATCATGGAAAATATTTCCAGTTGTATTATCTATCACCCAATGTGCAACTTCCTTTAACGGTATATCTATAACTCTCATTTTACAGTTTTTACGTTTATCCAGAAACCATTGTTTGACTTCGTCCATCGAATAAAACAATGACCAGTCTCTTAAACTCTCAAAAAGCATTTCTGTTTTGTGTGGATATACTGAAGACACAACTGTTTGCTTCAAGTGGTGCATAAAGTTTGATAGTTCTTGTTTATACTGTATTTCGATTATAGAAGCATTTATTCCGTCATCCACCACATGCACCTTCTACATTCTGCCTGAGTAATTTTTTTCAATCCAGTTCTGGTATTCTCCGCTTTTTACTTGTTCAACCCAGTCTAAATGGCTTAAATACCAATTAATCGTGTTGCGAATACCTTCTTGGAAATCGATAGAATGTTTCCAGCCTAATTCGCTTTTTAGTTTTGTGCTATCGATAGCATATCGCCTGTCATGGCCCGGTCTATCTTCTATGAATCTAATCAAACTGAGCAATTCTTCTTTTTCCTGGCGATTTATTTGGGAGTATTCAGTGCATAATATTTTTACTAAATCAATATTGGTACGCTCATTACCTCCGCCAAGATTATATGTAGAGCCAATCGTACCATTTGTAACAATGCGCCAGATTCCTTCATTATGGTCGTCGACATGAACCCAATCCCTGATATTCAAACCGTCGCCATAGACAGGTAATGGTTTGCTGTTTATCATATTCAAGATCATCAACGGAATAAGCTTTTCCGGAAATTGATACGGCCCGTAGTTATTCGAACAATTTGAAATAGTTATCGGTAATTGATAAGTATGGAAATATGCTGAAACTAAATGATCACTTCCTGCTTTAGTCGCGCTATATGGGCTACGTGGATTATAAGGAGACGTTTCTGTGAATAGTCCACTCTCGTTCAGCGAACCATACACTTCATCTGTAGAGACATGATGAAAAAGAACATCAGTTCTATTCTTCCAATATTTCCTAGCAGCTTCAAGTAATACAAATGTTCCAAAGATATTTGTCCTAATAAAATCCGCAGGCCCGTGTATCGATCTATCTACGTGACTTTCAGCAGCTAAATGAATGATCAAGTCAATATCGTGCTTCTCCATCACACTGCTTATCAATTCCGAATCAGTTATATCACCATGAACAAATCTATACTTCGAACCGCTATATTTCAAATCTACATCACTCAAGTTTTCAGGATTACCTGCATAGGTTAGGGCATCAAGATTCACAATATCTCCATCGAAATATTTTGTTTCCAGTAAATACCGAATTAAGTTCGAACCTATGAATCCACAACCACCAGTTACTAGAATTGATTTAAATTTTCTTCCGATCACTACAATTGCCTTTCAATCTCTTCACATATCTCAAGCAAGTATTTGCCGTAGCGAGATTTTCTAAGGTTATACCCTAAACGGCGAAGATTCTCCAAATTAATGAAGCCCATTCTAAAAGCAATTTCTTCTATTGAGCTAATCATGAATCCTTGCCTTTCCTGGATAGTTTTTACATACATTCCCGCCTCGAGAAGGCTCTCCGGTGTACCTGTATCCAACCAGGCAAATCCACGACCCATGAGCTTTATCTTCAGTGAACCGTCTGCAAGATACATTTTGTTTATATCCGTTATCTCAAGTTCTCCTCTTGCTGAGGGACTTAATGTGTTTGTCTTTTCCACTACAGAATTATCATAGAAGTAGAGTCCCACAACAGCCCAGTTTGATTTTGGTTTAACAGGTTTTTCTTCCAACGATAGGACATTTTTTGCTTCATCAAACTCAACAACACCAAATCTGTGGGGATCATGCACTCGATATCCAAAAATGATCGCGCCATCCTTGAACGATGCGGCTTCATTCAGCATTGGTTTAAACCCGGTGCCGTAGAATATATTATCGCCCAAGATAAGACAAACAGAATCACTTCCAATAAAGTTTGATCCGATAATAAACGCCTGGGCAAGCCCTTTTGGCTCTGGCTGAATTGCGTATGATATTGTTATTCCTAATTCATTTCCATCTCCCAGCAACCTCTCCATATTTGGTGTATCGTTGGGGGTTGAAATGATTAAAACCTCGCGAATTCCAGCCAACATCAGGGTAGAAAGCGGATAGTAAATCATCGGTTTATCATAAACAGGTAACAATTGCTTGGATGTACTTTTTGTTGCCGGGTATAAACGTGTACCACTTCCACCGGCAAGAATTATACCTTTCAAAATAAACTCCTTTACAATCTATTGCCTAAATAAATGATCATTTCTTTATACAAACCTCTGACTAAATCCTCCGTATAAAATGGCAAGAAGAGAAAAACAGAAGGTCCCTTAATAGTCGAGCAGAAATTTAAAGTATTAATATCCGTTTATAATAGCTTCACAAAACAGCAAAATTTATACTTGGGGGTTGAGAGTAGGACTTTCGATTAATCTTTGCCTAGTTTTATGCCATCAATTACAACAGCCGATACAGAGTATGGCTGATCAGATGTCACCGAAAAATAACTCTTCGCCAGCATATCCGCCATCAGACCAAATACAAATAACTGAATTCCTGAAAGAAATAAAAATATTGCCAAAATAGGAAGAATATTCCTAAATGTCAGTATCCCCGCTATGTAGAAGCCTATTCCAGTAAATGAAACAACAATTCCAAATATTATACATGCTATACCAAGTGTTCCTAATAGATGAAGGGGCCTTACTGCATATTTATTCCAAAACCAAACCGAAAGCATATCAAGAAAACCTTTTATAGAACGACGCCAATCATATTTAGTTTTACCTGCAACTCGTGGCCGATGATTAACCTCAAGCTCTCCGATTGTAAAACCCTTTATTTTCAACACAGCAGGTATAAAACGATGCATCTCTCCGTAGAGGCTTACATTATCGAAACACTCGCAGCGATAAACCTTCAAAGAACAGCCGGAATCATGTATACCGTCATGAATCATCATTCTCCTTAAGAGGTGTGCACCTCGGGAAATGAAACGCTTAAAAAAATTGTCCTTGCGCTTACGCCGCCAGCCGGAAATCACATCTCGACCAGTTTTTTCTAATTCTTCTATAAGCAGCGGAATGTCAGCTGGATCATTCTGCCGATCCCCGTCCATAGTGACTATATATTCTTTCCCTGCCTGCTTGATGCCGGCGTCCATGGCCGCAGTCTGCCCAAAGTTTCTGCGGAGGCGAATATAGGTCAGAGGCGAAAGTCCTTTGCATATTTCCGGAGTGCGATCTGTCGAACCGTCGTCGATGAAGATGATTTCATACTCGTAACTGTTCGCCTCGCATACATCGACGATCTCTTCATGCAGCTTGGCGATGTTTCCTTCCTCGTTGTACATGGGAACGACGACTGAAATACTCGTTTTTTCGCTCATCGGTATCCTTTTTACTTTTATTGGTTAACAAATCCGGTGATCTCCGCAACGGATTCTTCTACCGGTCGATCCTGATTCGCAATGATAAGTTCGGCGTTTTCCGGCTCCTCATAAGGTGCGCTGATCCCGGTAAACTCCTTGATCTCCCCGCTCAAGGCTTTCGCGTAGAGCCCCTTGGGGTCGCGCTGTATGCACTCTTTTATATCGCACTTTACGTACACCTCCGTAAACGCACCGTCGGGAAAGAGCTGCCGTACAGCGTCCCTCACTTCCCGTACCGGACTGATAAAGGCGCAGATGACGATGAAACCGGCGTCGTACATGAGCCGGGCGACGTGTCCGACCCGGCGGATATTCTCGTCTCTGTCTCTGGGGCTGAATCCCAAGTCCCCGTTCAGGCCGTGGCGCACGTTGTCGCCGTCCAGAAGGTAGACATTCTTGCCCTCCTCAAAGAGGCGTTTCTCGAGCTCTTTGGCGATGGTGCTCTTGCCGCTTCCGGAAAGGCCGGTCAGCCAGAGGCAGCGGGCCCGGTAGCCCTGCCGGTCCTCCCGCATCTCTCGTGTGACCGCAAGCTCCTCCCATACCACATTGGAGGAGACCGGGGTTGCTTCCCTCTTCTCCAGCTTGCCTGAATCAAATCTGATCATCCCGGCGGCCACGGTGAGGTTGCTGCCCGGATCTATCAGAATGAAGCTCCCGGTCTCCCGGTTGCGTTCATAAGGGTCGAAGAAGAATGGCTGGGCCGTCTCGACGCTGATCCGTCCGATCTCGTTCAGAGTCAGCGTGCCGGCCTCCCCGCGGTGCAGGGTGTTGACGTCGAGCTTGTAGGCGAGGGTGCGTACATAGGCGTGGCTGACCCGCGGCCCCATCTGAATCGTATAATGTCTGGTCAGATCCAGATCCGCCGTCGAATCCATCCAACAGAGGGTCGCCTCGAACTCGGTTCCCATATTGGGAACATTATGGGTCCGTACCAGCATCTCCCCCCGGCTGACGTCGATCTCGTCCTCCAGCGTTACCACCACCGACTGGCCGGCGAAGGCCTCTTGGCTGATATCGCCGTTAAGACGGACCTCCTTCACCTTGGACCGCATCCCCGACGGGAGCGCGACGATCTCTTCCCCCGGACTGATTGTCCCGGAGGCGATCCTGCCGGCGAATCCGCGAAAGTCCTGGTGGGGCCGGACCACATACTGCACCGGGAAGCGGAAGTCCTGCAGATTGCGATCCGCAGTTATAACGACGTTCTCCAGATGATGCAGCACCGTCGGCCCGTCGTACCAGTCCATGTTTCTGCTCGGCTCGACGATGTTGTCTCCCAATAGGGCGCTTACCGGCATGAACTGAATATCGTGGATGTTCAGCTTACGGCTGAACTCGGTGTACTCGGCGACGATCTCGTTGAATCGCTCCTCGGACCATTCGATAAGATCCATCTTGTTGACCGCCACCACCACATGGGGAATGCCGAGGAGGGAGGCGATGATCCCATGGCGCTTCGACTGCGTCAGAACCCCGTTTCTAGCGTCGATCAGGATGATCGCCAGGTTAGCGGTGGAGGCGCCGGTGACCATATTGCGGGTGTACTGTTCGTGACCCGGCGTATCGGCGATGATGAACTTACGCTTCGGAGTCGAGAAATAGCGGTAGGCGACGTCGATGGTAATACCCTGCTCCCGCTCGGCACGCAGGCCGTCGGTCAGAAGGGCAAGGTTGACCCGTTCCTCCCCTCGAAGCTTCGTAGTTCGTTCCAGGGCCTCCATTTGATCCTGAAAAATCTGCTTGCTGTCGTAGAGCAGCCGTCCGATCAGGGTACTCTTGCCGTCGTCGACGCTGCCGGCGGTAGTAAATCGAAGAAGCTCCCGTTCCTGCATCAGAAGTAGCCCGCCTTTTTCCGGTCTTCCATGGCCGCTTCGCTGCGCTTGTCGTCCGCCCGACCGCCTCGCTCGGTGGTGCGGGTGGCGGCGATCTCGGCGATTATATCGTCGATGCTCCCCGCCGGGGATTCCACCGCGCCGGTACAGGTCATGTCGCCGATGGTTCTAAAGCGAACCGTGCGCAGTTCAGGCGCCTCGCCGTCGATATGTTCGATATAGGGGCATTCAGCCAGGATCACCCCGTCGCGGGAGAAGACCTCCCGCTTATGGCTGAAGTAGAGCGACGGCAGCGGTACCTGTTCTTTCTTGATGTACTGCCAGACATCGAGCTCGGTCCAGTTGGAGATGGGGAATACCCGGAAATGCTCGCCCGGCTTCTTCTGGGCGTTGAAGATGTTCCAGAGTTCCGGACGCTGATTCTTCGGATCCCACTGGCCGAAGGCGTTACGGAAGCTGAAAAAGCGCTCCTTGGCCCGGGCCTTCTCCTCGTCCCGCCGGGCGCCGCCCATGGCGGCATCGAACTTGAACTCCTTTACCGCGTCCAGCAGGGTAACCGTCTGCAGACCGTTGCGGCTGGCGTAGGGTCCCGTCTCCTCCTGTACCCGGCCGGCGTCAATAGAGGCCTGAACGGTTCGGACAATCAACTTGGCGCCGATTTCGCTACAGAAACGGTCGCGAAACTCGATTGTTTCGTCGAAATTGTGCCCGGTGTCGATGTGCATCAGCGGAAAGGGAACCTTGCCCGGGGCAAAGGCCTTTTTCGCCAGCCAGGCCATGCATATGGAGTCCTTGCCGCCGGAAAAGAGCATTACCGGATTCTCGCATTGAGCGGCGGCCTCGCGGATTATGTAAATCCCCTCCGATTCAAGCTGTTCCAGGTGCGTCAATCTATAGCTGCTCAAACATTTTTTCCTTTAACTATGAAGTAGGGATTGTAGAGGTCTTCCTTATTGTACTCAAGCGGGCGTGTATCTCCGGTCCGAGTCACCTGCGCTCCCGCCGCCCGGCAGACCGCGTCGGCCGCGGCGGTATCCCACTCCATGGTGGGACCGAAGCGGGGATAGATATCCGCCTTCCCCTCGGCAACCATACAGAGTTTGAGGGAGCTGCCGGCCATTATCAGCTCGACCGAACCTGCCTCTTCTTCTACTCCTGCTATGTAGGCTTTAGTCTCTTCGTTCATATGGCTGCGGGAGGCGACGATCCGGATCGAATCCGATCTCCTGGAATGAGGCAGGGATGTTGATTCACCACCTTTCGACGCCTCCGACACCGTCCAGGCGCCCTGCCCCGAAATGCCCCAATAGAGCAGATCCGGCACCGGGGCATATACCCAGCCGGCTACGGGTACGCCATCCTCGATCAGCGCGACGTTGACGGTGAACTCGCCGTTACGCTTGACGAACTCCTTGGTACCGTCCAGGGGATCGATGAGCCAGAACCGGCTCCACCCTTTTCTTCTGTTATACGGAACCGACGCCGACTCCTCGGACAGAACCGGGTAATACGGTTGCAGAGCCGCCGTAAGCACCGCGTTCGAGGCCAGATCCGCCGCGGTCAGCGGCGAGGAATCAACCTTTGTCTCAACCTCAAAATCGGTTGAATAGATATCCATGATCCTCTGCCCAGCTTCGAGTACGGCGGTTGTAACAGAGTCCCGGACGGATAGCGAAAGAATATCGCAATTCAAATCGGTCGGATTAAACATTCACCTGCGCCATCCGTCGGAAATCTGCGCTCTTCTCCAACAGCTCATCGTAGCTTCCGCACGCGCCGATGATCCCTTTATCCAGCAGATAGATCATATCCGCCTTCTGCACCGTGCTGATGCGGTGGGCGATCATGATGATCGTCTTCTCCCCCATCAGCTCATTAATGGCGTCCATCACCGCGGCCTCGGTCAGGTTGTCCAGGGCGCTGGTGGCCTCGTCGAGAACCAGGATATCGGGGTCATGATAGAGCGCCCGGGCGATGCCGACCCGCTGCCGCTGCCCGCCGCTCAAGCGCACGCCCCTTTCGCCCACCAGGGTATCGTACTGTTGGGGCATTTCTCGCATTACAAATTCATCCAAATGGGCGATGCGGGCGGCCTTGCGGACGGCATCGAAGTCGATGGTATCCGGGTCGACGCCGAAGGCGATGTTGCGGGTCACCGTATCGTCGGCCAGGAAGATCTGTTGGGGTACATAGCCGAAATTCTGTTGCCACTTACGCAGATTTGAGTCGTTTATCGGCGTACTGTCGACCTCGATGCTTCCTTCCGCGTCCAGCAGTCCCAGAATAATGTCGATCAGGGTAGTTTTCCCGCAGCCGGTGGGGCCGATAAAGCCGATGGTACTGTTTTTACGGATAGATAAATCGATCCCGTCTACTACCGGCGCCGGCGAAGAGGGATAGGCGAAACGAATACCCCGCATACAGATTTCGCTTTTAAAAGGCATCCGTTCCTTCTGCGCCGAGAGCTCCAGCGCAGCGAACCGGGATTTGTCGACCGATTCAGCGCTCATGGTCAGGTCGTCGTAGAGGGCCCGCACGATCGGTCCGGCAGAACGCAATTTGCCGGAATGCTTGAAGATTATTCTCAATGCTGGCATAAGCCGAAACCCGGCGAAGGCGTAGATGGAAATGACCGGAATAACCTCGGCGAAGTTGCCCCCCGAAACAAGCAGCACGACAATAAAAATAACCACCAGGCCCAAGGCGACGGCCTCGATGATGTAGTGTGGCAGACTGGTAATAATCTGACGATTGGCCTGCTGCCGGGCGAACTTTCGGGATGATTTGGCAAACTGAGCCTCGAAGACCGGCTCTTTGCCCAGGATTTTCACATCCTTGATCGCCCCGAAGGCCTCCCCGGAGGTTTTAAAACGGTCCCGGTTGAACTCTCGAATCAGGGTGCCGATCCTCGTTAGCCGGGAACGCATCAGGCCGTAGACCAGACCGTAGGCCCCGCCCAGAACCAGCGCAACTACCAGGGCCACCAGGGGGGATGAGAGGAACAGAAACAGCAGGATGGCAAGCGCAACCATGCCTCGAGCTATCAGCTCCATACCGGGTCTAATCGCCTGAGTCAGTATCTGCTGGACCTCAGCCAGGATGTTCTTCGAGAGTTCGCTGGTATTATGATCGAGAAAATAACTGTAAGGCTGATAGAGGTATTGGGACATCAGGCGCCGTCCCAGGGTATAGGAACGCATATTCGACCATCGGAAGAGAAAGAACATTACTACGGTTGTGAAACCGTTGGTCGTCAACACTACGAGAAAAAAGATGACGCCCAGCACCGCGATGAAATAGCGCATCTCCTCAATTCCGATCAGATTATAGAGCCAGAGCAGGGCCGGCGTGCGTTCGACGACACTCGGATCCGCGGCCACGGTCATAAAGGGGCCGATCGCTCCGACCCCGACGACCTCCATAAAGGCCATTATAAGAATGGCGCCCGTCAGAAATACGAGATCGCGGCGCTCTTTTTTCGTAAACAGGAGTAATAGTTTTCCTAAATCCTTCATGAGGTTCCTTGTTCAAATAATGGTGTAGGAGCTGGAGAATTATTTGGAATAGTCGATTGTATCGTCGTACCCGAGCTTTACGGCCAGCGCCAGCGTCCGCCCACGCACCCGTTCCGCCTGCTCCTCGGTCAGCCGTTTGCGCCAGGTTCCGGAGTTCTCCCTGATACTGCCCTTTATCTGCTCCCGGCGCAGGCGCATGGTATCCCGCTCCTGCCGAGCGGCGTCGAAGGCCGTCTCGCCCTCTTCCAGGATCGAGGAATCCCAGGGAAGATTCAGGAACTCGCATAGCCGGCGGAGCTCATCTTCCGGATTCCGGGTCAGCTCTTCATATGAAACGAGCAAGCATGAATCCGGAAAACGTTTCTGAGCGGCCAGCACTGCGTTATTGTCTGTAATCCAGCGCTCGATCGAGCAATCCAGATTCTTGAAGCGCAGATAGAGGGATGCGCAGGTGTCCAGGGGATTGCGCACCAGAAAGACGAGCCGCGCATTCGGCAGCACCCGCATTATTCGACCCGCCGTATGCACGTGCTTGGGCGTCTTCTCGACTATGTGGCTCTTCCTGTGCTGCTCTGCGGTATAGCACCACTCCCGGGCTATTTCCCGGGAACAGTAGAGATTACGCATGATGGAGAAGTTGTTACTCTCCCGTGCCACGGTAAAAACCGCCGGATGACGGCTCAGGATGCCTGTAAGCAGGGTCGTTCCGCTGTGGCCGCAGCCGGAAATAAAGACCGTCTCCCGGTCCGTCTTAAGCGGTGCAACGCTGTAGTAGCTTAAATTATTGGCCAGAGTCTTAAAGCCCCGGTCGATCAATTTGACGAAGGGTAATGGTTTTACCCGGTATTTAACGCGCAGCATAGTTCCGCCTTCCTTCTCTTTACAAAGAAAGGGACAGGCGGATTACCAATAGCCGAACTGCTCCAGGTTAAGCCCGTAGCGCGATGAAATCCGGCGGTTGGAATCGGCGTATACCGACTCTATCGCCTTTCGGGATTCATCATCCAGGGCGATTACTCCGGGGTCGGCCTGCCAGGGGGAGCGGATCGAGCGGAGCAGATCAAAAACTCCTCCCCGCGGGAGTTTAAATCGCGGAAAAAACCGCTTAACTCCATTCCCGGCTTGACTCCAGAGGGTCGCCCGACTGTGTTGCTTCCCGGGTCCTGTCCCTTGGCGGACATTCTCGCGCCGGTTCGTGGGAACCAGGTCAGGATTGTGTTTGATTCCCATGAAATCCGTTAAGATCATGCAAAAGCGCTCCGGATTCTCAGCAAACACCTCATAAGGCAAAATCAGAAGATTCTCTCGGCCGAGCACTTGCTCAAAGGGAAGAATCACCTGCTCGAAATCGTAGCCCCTCCGCACCGGACTGTTAGGATCAGAGCACACGCTATCAATAAACTTGGTAAAGGTCTCCAACTCAGGGATCTTCGAGTAGGCGCTGGTAAAGGATTGGGCATATTTAGAGGGAAGCGCAGCGGTCTGCTTCCGCAGGGTGATTATCACCTTAATATCGAACAGATCCGATACAAACAGGGACCGGATTGCATCCGCCGCAGCCTCAGGGTTCGCCCAGACCCAGCCGTCCGTTCCAGAACGCCGGGGGGTAAAGAAACTGCCGACAATCTTCTCCAGGGACAGCAGAGCCGGTTGTTCACGCAAGCTATCGTAAAGCTTCTTCGACACCTCGGGGCCGATGGTCGCCGCCTGATCCCGGTCCGCGTAGACCAGGGCCTGAACGGCCTGTTCGGGAATAGAGAATCGCATCCCCTCCCCATATCTGATGCCGAGATAACGAAGCCCTTCAAGCTTGGGATAGAAGTGCTTCTGCAGCAGGGTGGTCGCCGTCTTCGGGTACCCGATATGGAGATAGAGCTGTTTCTTCATTCTGCAGAGCGTCAACGCGTCCGAATCGGCTTGATCCGCCAGCGCTTCGGCCGGGGAACCTTATCGACCCAGATGGCGATCTTCTTCTCTTCGTAGAGGTTCAGATTCTCCAGGCGGAAGTTCATGAACATATATTTCACCTTCACCCCAAATCCGTCCCGAAACCATTCGGCGTCCAACACATCGAAGCCGAAATGCTCGGAGAGGAAGAAGTCCCCCAGCTCCAGAAAATCGGAGTGCTTCTCGGCCAGGTAGACCTCCATCTCCGGGCTTTCGCCGTTCAAATCGCTTCCTATCTCGATAAAACGGATCTTCTCCACCGGGAGCAGGGTATTGACCCGCTCTCCGCCCAGATCGAAACGCTCGTCGACGCTGCGAAGGTCATCCCCGTCGATAATCACCCGCCAGCCCCGGGCCTTCAAGTAGAGGGCGGACTGATTTAACAGTTCGAAGATCGTATGCTCATGCTCTTCGGCATAGATCATCATCCCGGTCAGGGTATCCATATCCACGGTAACCGCACTCCGTCGGTCCCCTTCGATCCCCTCTAAAAGCGAGTACAGGTCGACAGAAAAGAGCTGCGTTTGGAGTAGGGCAATTAGAAAAACCGTAATAGCTGATCTATGTAAAAAGTGTATATGTCTCATTCTGCTCTCGTATTAAGTTAGTAGTTACTAAATATAGCGCTTAATAGGTCGGGTATCATTGATCTATGCGCCATAAGTGTTATACGACCAGCTCACGTAACCATTCCATCAGCTCCCCGTTCATATCCGGCCGTTTCAGGGCGTAGAGAATGCTGGTCTTTAGGAACTCCAGGCGATCCCCCAGGTCGTGGCGGACGCCGTTGAAGCGGTAGCCGTACATGGCCCGGTCGGCTAAGAGCAGACGCATCGCGTCGGTTAACTGAATCTCCCCGCCCTTGCCGGGGGTCGTGTTGTCCAGGGCGCGGAAGATCTCCGGGGGCAGAATGTAGCGGCTGGCGACGACCAGATTCGAAGGGGCCTCTTCAAGCGAGGGCTTCTCGACCATATCCTTCACCAGGAAGACGCCGTTGGCGATCTCCTTTCCATCGATCACCCCGTACTTGGAGACCCGCTCCTCGGGTACCTCCTCTAAGGCCACCACCAGCTCCTCATAACGGTCGTAGACGTCCATCAGCTGCTTCGTGACCGGCCGCTTTTCGGAACTCTCGAGCACCGTATCGCCTAGCAGAACCGCGAAGGGCTCGTTGCCCACATGATCCCGGGCGTAGCGGATCGCGTCTCCCAGGCCGTTCTGCTCGTGCTGCCAGACGAAGTGTATATTGACATCCTCGGGCACCGCCTGAATCAGCTTGAGCTCTTCTTCTTTGCCCTTGGCCTTCAGTTGCTCCTCGAGCTCGAAGTTCCGGGAAAAGTGCTCCTCAATGGCCCGCTTGCCCCGGCCGATGATCATCAAGATATCCTTAATTCCCGACTGGACCGCCTCGTCGACCACATACTGGATCGTCGGGGTATCCACAACCGGGAGCATCTCTTTGGGCTGGGACTTGGTGGCGGGCAAGAAGCGGGTGCCGTAGCCCGCGGCGGGAATGACTGCTTTACGTACCAAAGGGTGCTCTCCAGAAGTTATGAATTGTGGACTACCGACATGACTTGAGCGACCGATCAGGCAATCGAAACCTCGACACTGCTGGTAGAAATTTGTTTACTAGACAGCTCAGCCCTCTCATCCGGCTCAAGTGTCTCCAGGTATAGATCAATCGCCTCACGAATATTTAGCATCGTTTGTTCGTAGGTCTTACCTTGTGATATACATCCCGGTAATTCAGGCGAATAGGCGAAATATCCGTTGTCATCATGCTCGATTACAATGCTAAACCGATATGTCATATTGGGCCTCCGCTATGGTAGCGATAATTTGAGCTCACTCATAAGAGCTGTCCGTGATTAAAGGCTTCCGCAACTACCAATCTATCGTCGGTTTCCTGGGTCGAGGTCACTACCAGGTCAATTCGCTGATCTCCCAGCAGACGTTTTATGCGTACTAGGGTTGAAATTTTTGCATCGAATGCACTCTCTGCTTCGAGACTGGTCTTCACTAATAAATCAATATCTCCCCCGCGTTTGGTATCGTCCACCCGGGAACCGAACAGAAATACCTGCGCGTCCTCTCCAAATTGAGCCCGGACCGTATCATGAATTATCTTTTTTTGCTTTGCGGATAAGCGCATCAGTACGGCATCCTTATAGTGTCGTTCTTGATAACGAGAGTTCAGATAAGCTAACGCAGCCAATTCTCGATTCGCAGTTCCTCGATTCTGCTGTAATGGCGAATATTACCGGTAACCAGCTTCTCACAAGATTCAAGGGAGGTAGCGGCAATGAAAAGGTCGGCATCCTCAATACTCAAGCCAGCGAGCTGCAACCTGCTCTTGAGCTCGCCGAAGCGCTTGGCAACGGGGATAGTGGAGTGCTGGATATTCACGGTAAGCAGAAACTCATCGACCAGACGGCTGTTTTTCGTAGCTTGTCCGGACTTACGAGCGCCGTAATAGAGTTCGGCCACCGTCATAAACGAGACGGCGATCGAATCCGACTCTCTTTCCCGATATTCGATTACCTTGCGATTGCCCCGCAAGAGTTCGATGCAGACGTCGGTGTCCAGCAGAATCACAGGTTAATATCTCTCCCCATGGTTCTCGCGGCGTAGATGTCGTCAATTATCTCACTGGTTGAGCGCTCATCCTCCCACTCCCCGGAGAGTGATTCCCAGAGCTTTATTTGGCTCTCTTTAGATATCATCGAACTCTCTTTTACCCGCTCGGTCTCCACTGAGAGGCCTCGCTCGATTAGTAGGAGGAGTTCGCTGTTCAGACTTCGCTTTTCAAGCTCGGAAATAGTTCGAATCCGACTGAGAATAGAATCCGGAAGATTACGAATGGTTATGCTCGCCATAGTTACAATTTATAACCATTTAATAGCTCTATCAAGCTATCCCTACCAGACAATCTCAGGCTTAATCGTTCGCGCCCCGACCTCGTGCAAGGCCGCTTCTACCCGGGCATACTGCTCGTCGTCGGTGTGCTCATCAGAGAAAGTTCCGATGATCGCTCCGCCGGAGCCGGTAAACTTGGCCGAAGCCCCCACCGAGCGGGCGGCGTCGACCATCTCCTGGTTCTCGGTCGAGATCATGGTGATGCTCTTCCGGAGGTCGAAGTTGGCGTTCATTACCTCACCCAACTTAGTGTACTCCTCAGTACGAAACATCTCCCGCACGGCCAGGGTGTACTCCCCGAACTGCTCCATAGCGGCGACCACGTCGGCGTCGCCCCGGTTGAAGCGGTAGCACAGGTCGTTATGGAGGATCTCGCTCCCCTCGGAGAGCTCAGTCTTATAGGCGATGTAGAGGGGCGGAAGGCGCTTGGGCTTGAGCGGCTCGTAGGTACCGTAGCCCCGGGACTGAATCAGTTCCCTGTCGAAATCCATGAAGACGATCCCCTGGTAGGCCTGGGCCACTCGATCCTGGAGCCCCGCGCCGATCCCGAGCTCCTCGGTCTCCACCGACAAAACCAGGTTCGCCAGGGCGTGCTCGGCGATCGTCACCCCGTAGAAGGCGCACAAGGCGCGCATGCAGGCGGTGATAATCGACGAGGAGCCGGCTAAACCCAGATGCAGCGGAATCGAGGAGTGGTAGCGGATCGTGAAGTTTCTGTCGTCCAGCTCAATATCATTTTCAAGGCTGTAGTCGTAGAACTTCTTGATCGCCGCCTTTAAGAGCCGCACCCCGCCGTAGTAGCCGAAGTTTCCCACATCCTCGGCCAGGGTTTTGAGGGAGCCGAACTTGGTCGTATCCCGCCGGCCGGGAAGAATCTCTATTTCCGGACTCTGGTAGAGGGTGATGTCGGCCTGAAAATCGGCGAAGGTAAAGGCGATCGTCTTCCCGAAGTAGCCGTCAGAAGGATTCCCGATCATCGCCGCCCTGGGGTAGGAGACGGTCTTGATGATCATGCCCGGCCGACTCCCTGATAGAGGAAGCCCGCCTCTTTGACCCGCTCCATGTCGAGGACGTTTCGGGTATCGAGGATAATTCGGCCGGTCATCAGCTTCTTGAGCCTGTCGGTATCGATATTGCGATAGATGTTCCACTCGGTCATGATTACGACTGCATCGGCGTTCTTGACCGCGTCGAACTCGGAAGCGCAGTAGAGGGGCTCCTCGTAGATTTCCGCGAAGTTCTCCATCGCTTTCGGATCGTGGGCCTGCACCTTTACACCGGCTTTCAACAGCTTATCCACAAGATTCAAGGCCGGGGTCTCCCGGATATCGTCGGTCTCGGCCTTGAAGGCGAGTCCCAGCACCGCCACCGTCTTGCCTTCTAAGCCAGGGGTACCGGCCGCCTCGAAGAGGGCCGTAAGCTTATCGACCATGCGATCCTTCTGGGCCTCGTTGGCCTTTACCGCCGCGTCGATCAGGCTCATCTCGACCCCAAAGGTTTTACCGGTCTCGACCACCGCCTTGGTATCCTTGGGAAAGCAGCTTCCGCCGTAGCCCGGACCGGGGTGGAGGAACTTGGGACTGATGCGGCCGTCCATCCCCATCGCCTTGGCGATCTTGTGGATATCCCCGTCCACCGCCTCGGCCAGGTTGGCCATCTGATTAATAAAGGTGATCTTTACCGCCAGAAAGGCGTTGGAGGCGTACTTGATCAGCTCCGCGGTCTCTAAGGAGCACCAGACGAAGGGGGTCTGAATCAGGTAGAGGGCCCGGTATAGCTCCTCCATCAACTCCTTCGCTTTATCAGAACCGGTACCGATCACGATCCGGTCGGGGTGGAAGAAGTCCTGCACCGCCTTGCCCTCGCGCAGGAACTCCGGGTTGGAGACGACGTCGAAATCCTCGCCCTCTATAGCATCCGGCTTGAATGCTGAAATCCTAGAGGCGATCCAGCGGTTGGTCCCCACCGGCACGGTCGACTTGGTAACCACCACCGTATAGCCCTGCATATTCTCGGCCACCGATTTTGCTACCGCCTCTACATACTGCAGATCGGCGCTCCCGTCGGCCTTAGGCGGGGTGCCCACGGCGATAAAGACCACATCGGCCCCGGCGATCGATTTTCCGATATCGGTTGAGAAGCTCAAGCGGCCGGCTTCAATATTGCGGCCTAGATACTCCTCACAGCCCGGCTCGTAGATGGTCGGTACCCCTTTGTTGAGGGATTCGACCTTTTTCCCGTCTATATCGACGCCGATTACGCTGTTGCCGAAGTCGGCCAGGCCGACCGCGGCGATAAGTCCTACATATCCGGTGCCTACTACGCACACATTGACTGCCATGAAATTTCCTTCTATTGATGAATTCGAAACTAAAAAAGGAGACGCGGAACCGTCGCGTAAGAGGTAAAGGGTAGGCGTGTAAGGCGTCAGTTGCTACAGAGTAAATCGTAAATATAGCAGGTTCATTGCCTACCATCACTCTTCTTTATAGTGGAAACATGATCTGACCACTCCCGAGTTACGCTATCGGGCTTCGGGCTAGACTGCCTCGCGGCAGCTTTGCGCTTGTTCCCCTGTCTCCGCAAAAAATTACAGACCTTCGTCCTTAAAGGATACGGTTACCGAATGATTCAGCCGGTGAATCGTACTATTCAGCGTGCGCAGATCCTCAAGCTTTTCACCATATTCGCGGTACGTTTCCCCGAACCTGTACCGGGGGCGATGAACGATGTCCCGCTCCTCTTTGTGAACAATCTCCTTGAACACCGATTTCTTCACTTTGGAACTGAGGGCTTCTATATCGTTCAGCAAGCCTTTGCGAACCTCTAGCGCCTCCGCTAAGGGAATGCTTGAATCCTTGAAGGGGAGGGTCTCGGTAAAGTTGACGGCCTGGATGGCCTGATTCAGTTTAACCCGCCTGGTTTCCAGGCTTTTCAACTCCTCTTCGGTCTTTTTGAGGTCGAAATCGTCGTCGAACTCTTTATTGTCGATCTCGGATCGTACGGAGAAAATATCCCGGCTGTTTTCGGACGTGCCTAGGACGCTTTTTAGGAGTGTAATTTTTCGATCATACTGTGTGCGCAATTCCAGCGCTTCAAACAGAAACAAATCGTTTTTCAGTTTAGCCATCGATATCCTCCTCATCCTATCTGGGGACAGGCTATGATAGGTCGATTATTACAACTGCTCCGAATCGTCGATTCCGAGGGAGCGGTAGATCTCCCGGGTCGCCCGGGACTGATTGAGAGTATAAAAGTGGACGCCCGCCGTATCCGCGGCCAAGAGTTCCATCACCTGCTGGGCCGCCCAGTGGATGCCGATCTGCTCCACCTGCTCATCGCTCCGGGCGCGGGAGACGCTCTTCAGGAGCCCCGCCGGGAAGCGGGTTCCCGGGCTCAGCTCAGCCATACGCTGCAGGTTGTTTCGGCTAACCACCGGCATGATTCCGGCGATTACCGGTACGGTTATGCCTGAAAGAAGGCAGCGCTCTTTAAAGTCGAAGAAGTCGTTGTTATCGAAGAAGAGCTGGGTGCAGATATAGTCCGCCCCCGCGTCGACCTTTTCTTTTAGGTGATCCATCTCCACCAGCCGGTTGGGGGTGGCCGGATGCCCTTCGGGGAACCCCGCTACCCCGACGTTAAAGGAGGAGTCATACTCCTTGATAAACCTCACCAGATCGGCGGCATAGGCAAAGCCGTCCGGATTCGGCAACACCGGCGGACTGCCCTTGGGCGGATCGCCCCGGAGGGCCAGCACATTGTGGATGCCGGCGCTGCGGTAATCCTCGAGGATCGTCCTTATCTCGTCCCGTACGTTCCCGACGCAGGTAAGGTGGGAGACAACCGGAAGTCCCGTCTCCTTCTTTATGGCGAGCAGGGTCTGCTTGGTCAGATCCCGGGTTCCGCCGCCGGCCCCATAGGTGATCGACACATAGGAGGGCTTTAAGGGGACAAAGTCGTTCTTGATCCGCTCCTTAAGCTTGGTAAACCCCTTCTCCGTCTTGGGAGGAAAAAACTCAAAACTGATGCTGGGATGATGCTCCCGCTGCTTTCCCGGTAAGGGCACGTGGTCTCCTTAATTTGGTAAATACACAGGATGGGAAGGATTAGGAGCTTGCCTTCCGTGGTTGCCCCTCTCCCTGCTCAACGCGCGGCGATCAAGAGCTCCTGCAGATAGGCGCTGCCGTCGGACGGCTCCTTTTCGGGCTGAATGTTTTCCGCATAGAGGGTATAGGCCTTGCCGCCGAACTCCCCGGGATTAAGCACAAACTCGACGCCCTGCTTGCGGCAGCTGTGCTCGACGATGAAATCGAGGTCGCTCTTACCCTTCAAATAGACGCCGTCGAATCCCTGCAGCTTCCCCTCGGCAATCAGCTGATCGATCGCCTCTTTATAGAAGACCACGTTCTTGATTGTCCGTTTAAAATAGCGATAGCTCTTCTTGCTGATCGCCTCGATCCCCGCCGCGGAGACCACATAGCGGATATTGCGGTTATTGACCTTCTTGATCTTCAAGAAACCCTTGTTGACCAGCCGCTTCAGAATCGAATTGGTCATCCCCAACGAGAGACCCACTACCTCGGCCAGGTCGCGCTGGCGTATGGGAGTTGAGGATTTATAGATGTTTTCCAGGATTTCCAGTTCTTTTTCTTCGGAGTTCACGGTCGTATGGGTAGGTAGATAGAGCTCTTCCGTTTACAGCTCCACGTTTTTCAAAAAACGCCTGCAGAAAACAGATAGAGAAAGCTGCCTCTTTCGCGCCCTCGGCGCCGCCGGAACAGACTGCCGGTGCAACGGAAGAGTATGTTCGGGGTCGATTGTTGTTCAATCTACGAACAATACTAACACATGGAATCTTTTTATCAATAGCCTGGGAGCAGAAAGTAATTATAATTCATCTGACGATAATCCTATTAGTTCCGATCGCTTTCCTTTCCCTCTCCATTTCTCTATACTTTATCCCGTTTGCGACCCCAAGCCTTGATACGCCGGAGAAGCCATGAAGATTTACGGCATCGGAAACCCCTTAATTGATATCCTGCTGCAGGTAAACGACGACGACATCGCTCAACTCGGCCTAGCCAAGGGGACGATGCACCTGATCGATACCGACGAGCGGGAGCGGATCCTTACCTACCTCGATTCCCGTCCGGTGGAGTACCGCTGCGGCGGCTCCTGCCCCAACACGATTATCGCCCTCTCTCATCTGGGGGCTCAGGCGGCCTTCGGCGGCAAGGTGGGGAGCGACAAGGAGGGGGACGAGTATGTGAAGCAACTCGCCGGACTTTCGGCCGCCTCCTCCTTGAGTCGGGGAAGCCAGCCCACCGGTTCGAGCATAATCCTGATCACCCCCGACACCGAACGGACGATGAACACCTTTCTCGGGGCCAACCGGGAGTACAGCCTGGCCGACCTCGACCTCGACATGGTCCGGAAGGCGGATTACTTCTACTTTACCGGCTATATGTGGGATACGGAGGATCAGAAAGAGGCGGTGTTAGCGGCAATCAAGGCGGCCGAAGAGGCGGGGACGCAGATCGTCTTCGATGCGGCCGATCCCTTCGCGGTCAACCGCAATCGTGAGGAATTTCGCACGCTGATCCTGAACCACGCCTCGATTCTCTTCGCCAACCGGGAGGAGGCCTCAATCCTCTTCGACGAGGAGAGCCTGGAGGCCTGCATCGATCAGGCCGATGAACTCTGTCGGACGGTGGTGATCAAGGACGGCAGTCGCGGCTCGGTGGTACGCTCCCCGGAGGGGGAGTTCAGGATTCCGGTCAACCGGGTCAAGGCGGTCGACTCCACCGGCGCGGGCGATATGTACGCCGCGGGCTACCTCTACGGCCTAAACCGCGGCTTCGGTCCCCGGGAGGCGGGCTTGTGCGCCTCCTGGCTTGCAAGTCGCATCGTCACCGTCAAAGGAGCCCAGTTCTCCGAAGAGGAGTTCGCCATCGTCAAGGCCCAACTCGAAGCCGGGGCCTGGAATTTCGTCGGCGCCTAAAAAAACGACCCTCCCGCACGGGAGGGCCTCTCATTGTAGATAGCGTTTAGACCTAGACGCCGCAGGCGGTCTTTAGATCCTGAACCTTGTCGGTCTTCTCCCAGGGGAACTCGCTGCGGCCGAAGTGGCCGTAGGCGGCGGTCTTCTGGTAGATCGGCTTCAGGAGATCCAGGGTTGTGACGATGCCCGCGGGCTTCAGGTCGAAGACCTCGTTGATCGCCTTCTCGATCTTGGCTACCTCTACCTTCTCGGTACCGAAGGCGTCGACCATGACGCTCACCGGATAGGGTACCCCGATAGCGTAGGAGAGCTGCACCTCGCAGCGCTCGCAGAGACCGGCGGCAACCACGTTCTTGGCCACGTAGCGGGCCATGTAGGCGGCGGAACGGTCAACCTTACTCGGATCCTTCCCGGAGAAGGCGCCGCCCCCGTGGCGACCCATACCGCCGTAGGTGTCGACGATGATCTTGCGACCGGTCAGCCCCGCGTCGCCGTGGGGTCCGCCGATCACGAAGCGGCCGGTGGGATTGATAAAGTACTTGGTATCGTCGCTTAAAAGACCGGTCGGCTCGAGAACGGGCTTAATGATCTTGGCGATAATCTCTTTTTTAAGTTCCTCATAACCGATGTTCTCGTCGTGCTGATGGCTCACGACCACGGTATCGATCCGTTTGGGGGTATGCCCCTTATATTCGACGGTGACCTGACTCTTCGAGTCGGGCCTGAGCCAAGTGAGCTTGCCGTTCTTACGCACGTCGGCCGCATGACGCAGGATCTTGTGGGCCCAGGAGATCGGGGCCGGCATCAGCTCCTCGGTCTCGGAGCAGGCGAAGCCGAACATCATCCCCTGGTCGCCGGCCCCCTGCTCCCCTTCGAAGAGGCCGGTACCGGAGACGCCCTGAGAGATATCGGGGCTCTGACTGTGAATGGTGCTGATGACCGCCATCGACTCGTAATCGAGGCCGTACTCGGGCTTGTCGTAGCCGATCGACTTGGCGACCCCCCGGGCGATCTCTTGAATATCGACGTAGGTCTCGGTGGTAATCTCGCCGCCGACCAAGACCATGCCGGTGGTGGTGAAGGTTTCGCAGGCGACCCGGGATTGCGGATCCCCGGAGAGACAAGCGTCGAGGACCGCGTCGGATACCTGGTCGGCGAGCTTGTCGGGATGTCCCTCGGAGACGCTCTCCGAGGTAAAAAGATAGCGACTAGTGTTTGACATGCTAGCTCCTTGATTAGTAGCGATAGTGCTCGGGTTTATAGGGCCCCTCCACGGCGACCCCGATGTACTCGGCCTGATCGGGCCGCAGGGTGGTCAGTTTGACCCCAATCTTCTCCAGATGGAGCCGGGCGACCTCCTCGTCCAGCCGCTTCGGCAGGCGGTAGACGTCATTGGTATACTCGTCTCGGTGCTCAAAGAGGTCGAGCTGGGCCAGGGTCTGGTTGGCGAAGGAGTTGGACATCACGAAGCTCGGGTGTCCGGTGGCGCAGCCCAGGTTTACCAGCCGCCCCTCGGCCAGCATAAAGATCGCATGGCCGTCGGGGAAGAGGTACTTATCGACCTGGGGCTTGATGGTGATCTTCTCCACCCCGGGAAGCTCGTTCAGCTTATCCACCTGGATCTCGTTGTCGAAGTGGCCGATGTTGCAGACGATGGCCTGATCCTTCATGGCGCTCATATGCTCGGTAGTAATGATATCCTTGTTGCCGGTGGTGGTGACGTAGATATCACCCTCTCCCAGGGTATCCTCCACGGTGGTTACCTCAAAACCTTCCATAGCGGCTTGGAGGGCGCAGATGGGGTCGATCTCGGTTACGATGACCCGGGCGCCGAGACCCCGCATAGACTGGGCGCAGCCCTTGCCGACGTCGCCGTAGCCGCAGACGACCGTTACCTTGCCGGCCACCATCACGTCGGTGGCGCGCTTGATGCCGTCCGCCAGGGACTCCCTGCACCCGTAGAGGTTGTCGAACTTGCTCTTGGTGACCGAGTCGTTGACGTTGATCGCCGGAAAGAGGAGAGTGCCCGCATCGCGCATCTGGTAGAGGCGGTGAACGCCGGTGGTGGTCTCCTCCGAGACGCCCCGCAACTCGGGTACGACCCCGGTCCAGTAGGAGGGATTCTCGGCCTTGATCTTCTTCAGAAGCGCCTTGACGACCCCCTCTTCCCGGCTGCCGGCGGGTTGATCGACCCAGTCGCTCCCCTGCTCAAGCTCATAGCCCTTGTGAACTAAGAGGGTCGCGTCCCCGCCGTCGTCGACGATCTGGTTGGGGCCCTTCCCGCCGGGGAAGCTCAAGGCCTTGTAGGTGCAGTCCCAGTACTCCTCCAGGGTCTCCCCCTTCCAGGCGAAGACCGGTACGCCCGCGGGCTTTTCGGGGGTGCCGTCGCCGACGACCACCGCCGCGGCGGCGTGGTCCTGGGTAGAGAAGATATTGCAGCTCGCCCAGCGCACATCCGCGCCGAGTTCGACCAGGGTCTCGATCAGGACCGCGGTCTGGACGGTCATATGCAGGGAGCCCATGATGCGCAATCCCTTGAGGGGTTTCGCCTGGGCGTGCTTGCGGCGAATCGACATCAGCCCGGGCATCTCCTTCTCGGCGATTTCGATCTCTTTCCGGCCCCAGTCGGCCAGGGATATATCCTTAATTAAAAAATCCATAGTTGCTCCTGAATCAGGGTATCGTGATTGATTGTTTATCGATAGCGTTTCTGAAATATCGTACATTTTCGTTCTCTTCTCAAGACTTGGAACTCTTTTTCACACCTTATCCACAAGGGGAGAAGAAAAAGGGCGGATATGTGCAAGGCCTGTTCGATGAGATTTCGGTTAGAAAGCGGGTTCCAGCCCGACACAGGGCCGTAATAATATACAGATCCGGTAAGAAAACTGCGTTGCAAGTTTGACATCCCGGTTTTTATAACAAGAAAAGCGGGCCGCACGGATGGGCCCGCCACTTATCCACAACTTATCTACAATTGCTGTAACGACTTGTTGCTAACCGCGGTAGATGATCCGCACCTGCTTGAAGAGTCCCTCACCCTCGCTCTTGGTGATGATATCGTCCATATCGTTCAAGGTGGTGTGAATGATGCGCCGCTCGAAGGGATTCATCGGTTCTAAGAGCCGGGAATCGTGGTTGCGCCGTACCTGGTCAGCGGACTTACGGGCCATGCGCACCAGGTTCTCCTCCCGGCGGCTGCGGTAGTTCTCCGCATCGACCACTACCCGGTTGGGGAAGCCGATCTTCGAGGCGAAGACGTTCACCAGCACCTGGATGGCGTCCAGATTCTTACCCTTGCGCCCGATCAGGATCCCGGTATGGTCCGAATCGATCTTCAGGATCGTTTTCCGAGGCTCCCTGTCGCTCACCGAAACGGTGCCGGGAAAACCCATCTTCTCCATCAAGCCGGTCATAAACTGGATCAGCTCCTCCTCCTGGCCTTCAGCCGGAACGGAGGGAGCTTCATCCTCCAGATCCTCCTCCGAGATATGGACCCGGATCTTGACCGGCCCCTTGCGGAAGAGGCTGCGCCGGGAAGACTCGACGATTTCGACATCGAACTCCTCCCGGTCGAGGTTGAGGTCGGCTATGGCTTTATCGATAGCCTCCTGCTCACTTTTACCCTCGAATTCTTTTATCATTTCTATACTCCTGTAAGGAGCGCCGCCCGCCGGGTTTCCGACTAGGTGGCTTCCTTCTGCTTAGATTTCGCGTGTCGTGAGATGTACCACTGCTGGGCGGTGGTCAGTACGTTGGTGACCGTCCAGTAGAGGAGCAGTCCCGACGGCATTTCGTAGAGGATGAAGAAGAACATGATCGGCATCATGTAGGTCATCATCTTCATCTGACTGTTGCTCGCCCCGGCTCCGGCGCTCATGAATTTGGATGAGATCAGCTGGGTTCCCACAAAGAGGAAGGGCAGGAGGTGAATCTCCGTCCAGCCTAAGATCGGAATCGTAAAGGGAAGACTGAAGATTGTCTCCGGAGCCGAGAGGTCGTTGATCCAGCCCTCGATAAAGACCGCGCCCCGCAGGTCGAAGTGCTTATTCAAGAGACCGTAGAGGGCGATGAAGATCGGCATCTGCAGAAGCATCGGCAGACAGCCGCCCATCGGATTGACCCCTTCCTTCTTGTAGAGGGCGGCCATCTCGGCGTTCATCTTGTTGGGATTATCCTTGTACTTCTCCCGCAGTTCATTGACCTTGGGACTGACCGCCTGCATCTTGCTAGTCGATTCGTAGCTCTTATGGGTAATCGGAAAGAGAATGATCTTGATGAAAATCGTCAACAGGATGATGGCCACTCCGTAATTGGGCACCACCTTGTAGAAGGTTACCAGAATGAACTTGAGGATATTCTCGAGCCAGCCGAGGATCCGTCCCTGGTCGATCACCTCATCCAGATCGAGGTCCCGAACCCCGAATCCGTTCTTCTCGGCATCGTTGTACTGCTCCAGAATCCGGGCGGTCTTGGGACCGAAGTAGAACTGGAAGGTATCGGTGTTGCGGGAACTCTTGATTACCGGCCGGGAGAAGTGCATCTTCCCGGTCTCCTCCAGTCCATTGATGGGACGAGTGGAGAAGGTAAAGGAGTAGGGGGTCGCATCGGGTACGGCGATAACGGTGAAGTATTTGCCTGCCAGTGCCGCCCAGACCAGCCGCTCGTTGGTGGTAGAGTAGCCTTCCTTGGGTATCTTGACCGTGGAACGCTTGCTGCCGTCGTAGGAGTAGAAGCGGCGGTACTCCCGGCGGCCGTCGAGGCTGTCGAAGCCGGGACCGACCTGGGGTCCGTAGGTCAGGGTGTAGGCGAAGCCGTCGTTATCGAGGGCCGGGGCCTGATTAACGCTGTTGATGATCGTCACCTCGAGCTCGAAGAGATAGTCCTCGGGCTGGAAGATGTAGGTCTTCTGCAGGGTAAAGGGTACCTGATTCCCGGAGGAATCCCGGTAGGTGAACTCCTGCTCGAAGCGCAGGCTCGAGCCGCTTAAGCGGATTACCCGGAAGAGGTCGTCCACCGGCTCCCGGTCGGGACCGCCGAAGTGGAGATTGAAGGCCACATCAGAGCTATCGCGCTGGTAGACGATCTCCAGAGGCTCGCCGTTCTCCTCGTGCTCCTTGAGCTTCATCGATTCCAAGACGCCGCCCCGGTTGGAGAAGGTGGCGATAAAGATATCGGTCTCGAGGGTAATCTGCTCTTCGGTCAGGGATTCGTCCGCTGCAGCGCCGACATTGGTGACCTGCTGAACCCCGGTAACCGCCGTTTCCGGTGCGGCTTCCTGGCTTTCCGCCGGTGCGGCCGCATCCTCTTGGGCTTCGGCGGCGACTACCGTGCTCTCGTCTGGTATTTCGGGGGGAAAAAAGACGCTCTGGACGGTAAAACCGACGGAGATGACAACGACCGATAATACCACCGCTAAGAGGGTGTTCTTGTCCATTTTAACTCCTCATGGACCGGAACATCAGCAGTTTGTAGATTATGGAACCGGATCGTGCCCGCCCGGATGAAAAGGGTGGCACTTTAAAATGCGCTTGACCGAAAGACCCAGTCCCTTAAACGGACCGTGCTTCTTGAGAGCCTCCAGGGTATAGGCCGAGCAGGTGGGATAGAATCGACAGCGGGGAGGAAAGAGGGGCGAGATAGCAAAGCGGTAGATCTTCACTAATGCAATGAGAGGAGCGTTGATGATGTCACGCATTCTCATACAGATTCGCCCTCTGGAACAACGAAACGAGACATTTCTCGGTTTCGTCATACTTCAATCCCTTCTGGTAAACCACACAGCCGATATCGTACCCGCTCTTCAAGCTCTGCTTCTGAAGGCGGTAGACCTCTTTCACCAAGCGCCGGGCTCTGTTCCGTTCTACTGCTGTTCCGAATTTCTTACGTAAGGTAACGAAGAACCGGTTGGTTTCTCCGCCGTTGGGGCGGATCACCAGCTTTACGGCTCCTCCGGATACGGACTTTCCGTCGGCGAAGAGGGCTTTAATCTCGCCCCTTCGCCTAAGGCGCTCACTCTTAGTAAGGCTTCTTCTCATCAGCGACGGAGAGCTTCTTGCGGCCCTTGCGTCGCCGGCGGGCGAGTATCATTCTTCCGCCGACCGACTTCATACGGGCGCGAAAGCCGAATTTTCTGTTCCGTTTGACCCGGCTGGGCTGGTAAGTTCTCTTCATTTCAGATGCTCCTTGCTATCTCTATCGCGCGTTTCAAGCGCATTGTTATTCAACGGATAATCGGGTGCCGCAGTATACGAATTTTAGCCTGGTCAGTCAATGGAAGGTGCAGTGAGAGAGAATCTCAGGGAACACCCCCTGCACTGGGAAACGTTTCGGGGGCATTCCTTCAGTTTCTCCTTCGTATTCGCTTAATTGACTGGCCGGACTAATGTTTTGGGAGGTTCGGGGGTGCGGTCTCTGTGTGCTTTGTGAGAACTTATTTCTTCTCGTCCTTCCATTTTTCTTCGACGGAGCGGCGGAGTTTCTGGAGTTTGGCCTGGAAATCGGCGGAGGTTACCGGTTCCTCATCGGGCGGATCCTGAGCTTCCGCGGGGGGAGGCTCCTCTTCGCCGTTGAAACGCTCTTCCAGCACCTCTTCAGGAACTCCTTCGATCAGCATCAGCCGCAGATCCCGGATCTCGAGGCTCGGATAGCGGCTCTTGAGACTCTTCAGGATCTGCTGCTTCTTGAAGCCGATCATCTGCATCCAACCGGGATGGTCAACCCCGACGTAGAGGAGTCCCTTCTGCAGTTCCAGGATCCGGGAGTGGGCGGCAATATCGGTTCCGGCCAGCTCCTTCCAGGTGGAAAAGAGCTCGCCGTAGGTTTTCAGATCCTCGGAAGAGATATTACTGAAGAGCTTGCCGATAAGATCGCCCGCGCGTTTCATACAGGCTCAATTCTACCAGATTCGACCCGTAAAATCAGGGTATCGTCCTTCCGGTAATCCCGGTAGGGTTCGTCGGGAAGGAAGGTGAAGAAGGCCTGTTCGTAGGCCGGGAGGGCGGCCAAGAAGCGCTTCCGCCGCTCCAGGTCAAGCTCGAGCAGGACGTCGTCGAGGAGCAGCACCGGTTTACGTCCGGTCTTATTGCCGAAGTAGATGCTCTGGGCCACCCGCAGCACCAGCGAGACGAGGCGGAGCTGCCCGGTGGAGGCGGTTTTAACGAAATCCGCACCGTCCAAGAGAAAGCCGACCCGGTCGCGGTGAGGACCGGAGGTGCAGATGCCCCGGAAGCTGTCCCGCTCGCGATGACGGCGAATCTGTGTTAAGGCGTCCTCGGCACTATCAGCATCCCGCCAGGAGGGGCGGTAGGCCATGCTCAGCTCCCCGGGAATGCGAGATATCTCGGCGAAGAGGGGTGTGAAGGTGCGGTTGAAGTCGGCGATGGTCTCGGCCCGACGCTGCTGAAGCTCGATTCCCGTCTCGGCCAGCTGGCGGTCGTAGGTATCGAGGAGTTCCGCCGGTCCCTCCTTGAGGACCTGATTCTTGGATTTGACCAGGCGGTTGTAGCGGCGCAAAAGATCGATGAAGAGGGGATTGAAGAGGCTCATGATCTGATTTAGGAACCAGCGCCGCCGTTCGGGCCTGCCGGCGACAAACTCGATATCCCCGTGGGTAAAGACGATGCAGGGAATGTTGGAGACGAGCTCCTTCCGATCAGCGATCTGCTTTCCGTCGAGACGGATCTCCTTCTTCCCGTTTTGGTAACGCAGCTGCAGTTCGAGCTCCTGCTCTGCGTCTTCGAAGACACCTTTGACCGAGAATTCCCTGCTGCCGTGGATGGGAACGATACTGTCGGGAACCGCCCGGAAGGAGGAGCCGAAACAGAGGTAGTAGACCGCTTCTAAGAGATTGGTTTTGCCCTGACCGTTCTCGCCGACGAGGAAGACCTCGCCGGCGTCGAGCTTGATCGCCGCATCGGCCAGGTTACGGTAGCCGTAGAGCGCGAGGCGACGAAAGCCCATTAGTCAAGCTGCATGGGCATCACGATATGGAAATAGTCCCGTGCAGGAATGGAGAGAATCGAGAGGGCCTTGTTGGCCTCGGTGTACTCGATAGCGATCTCCTCCTGGTCGATCACCTTCAAGGGATCGATCAGATAGAGGTAGTTGAGGGCGATGGTTGTCTCGGGACCACTGTAATCGCAGGCGATCTCCTCTTTGGCCACGCCGATCTCGCTCTCCTCGGAGTTGAGGACCAGGCTGTTCTCGTTCAGGCTCATGTAGACCCGCCGGGATTTCTGCTCTACCAGGAGGGAGACGCGCTTGAGGGCGTCGGCCAGCTCGTCCCGATTGATGGTGATCGTATAGTCCTGACTATCGGGGATAACCCGCCGGTAATTGGGGAACTGCCCCTCGATCAGGTTGGAGGAGATCTTCTGGTTATCGAACTGCATGAAGATATTCTTGTCCGTCACCGCGATGGAGATCTCCCCTTCGCCGGAGGCAAGCTTCTTGACCAGATTCAATACCTTGGGAGGCACGATTACCCCGGGGAAGTCGGGTACGGTCTCGTCGATCTCCTTGGAGATGAACGAGAGTCTCCGGCCGTCGGTGGCGACCATGATGATCGATCCCTCGCTCTTCTCGAAGTAGACCCCGTTCATGAAGTAGCGGGTCTCGTCGTCGGATACGGCGAAGATGGTCTGGGTAATCATCTCGATGATATCGGTCTGGGGGAGGGAGAAGTAGGAGTCGGGAGAGACATCCTGAATCTCGGGGTACTTATCGGAGGTAATGCTCTTCAGCTGGAAATCGATCTTCTTGAAGAGCGGCCGGATCACCAGCCGGGTATCAAGCTGTTCAAACTCGATTTCCCCGTCGGGAAGGCTGCGCAGGATCCCGAGGAACTTGTCGCAGTAGACGGTAGTGCTGCCGGGAGTAGCCACATCCACGGGAAACTGGGTCTCGAAGCCCACCTTCAAATCGGTGGCTTTCAAGGTCAGAGTATTATCGGCGACTTCGATTAAGACATTCGAGAGGATCGATAACGCGTTCCGGGACGAGATGATGTCTTGAGCGACGGAAACCTCGCGCAGGATACTCGCCTTATCACAGGTAAATTTCATTCTCCACTCTCCTCTATCTATATATTTATAAATCAGTAGTAGTAATAATAGGGGCTGTGAGTTTGTGGAAAAGCACGCTAACTCCTGTAAGGGAGCGGTTTTGGCTTTCTAATAAAGTGCCGTCGTGATTCCACAATTGATTCAGACCATCCACAGGCATGTCCGTTTCTCCCGCATTATCCCCATAGTAATAACATGATTTTAAGATTTTGTTCCATACTCTTTAATTGTGCGAATCAGTCCCTGAATGGTCGGCTCCAGATTGGAATCGGTCTTCATGCGACTCTCGACTCGCTGGCAGGCGTGCATTACCGTGGTGTGGTCCCGGCCGCCGAAGGCGAGGCCCACCTCGGTGGTGGAGTACTCGGTCATCTCCCGGACGATGAACATGGCGATCTGTCGGGGGAAGGCGATCGCCTTGGTCCGTTTCTTACCGCGCATATCGTTGTGGGAGAGGCTGTAGTGCTCCGCCACGACCCGCTGGATCACGTCGATGGAGATATTACCGGTGCGGGTGTTGTTGAAGACGTCCTTCAGCTGCTGTTCGGCGATCTCTAAGGTAACACGCTTGTTCAGGAGGTCGGCGTAGGCGATCAGCTTGGTCAGGGCCGCCTCGAGATCCCGCACGTTGGTGGTGATCCGGTTACAGATGAGATTGATCACCTCGTCGGAGATATCGACTCCCTTCTCCTCGATCTTGCGTTTCAGGATTGCATAGCGGGTTTCGAAGTTGGGGGGCTGCAGGTCGACGTTAAGGCCGCGCTCGAAACGACTCTGGAGCCGGGCGGTTAGATTCTTCAATTCCGATACCGGGCGGTCGCAGGTGAAGACCATCTGCTTGTTGGCGTCGTAGAGGGCGTTGAAGGTGTGGAAGAGCTCCTCCTGGGTCTGATCCTTGCCCTGGAGGAACTGGATGTCGTCGATCAGGAGGAGATCGACGTTGCGATAGCGACTCTTGAACTGGGCGTTCTTGCCGTCCTTGATGGCCTGGATAAACTCGTTGGTGAAGGTCTCTGAGGTGACGTAGGAGACCTTGAAGGAGTCGAAGTTCTGAAAGGCGGTGTTCCCGATCGACTGCACCAGGTGGGTCTTGCCGAGACCGACCCCGCCGTAGATCAGGCAAGGGTTGTAGGCGGTGCCCGGGTTCTTGGCGATAGCGATGGCCGCGTTGGCGGCGAAGGAGTTGTTTTCGCCGATGACGAAGTTCTCGAAGGTGTAGTCCCCACGCAGGTTGGGGTGCTTGCGCCGGGGCGGCTCTTTAACGGCTACCCGGTGGGAGTGGGCCGGTGCGGCGGGTTGTACCAGCGGCGGGGTATCCTGCCGGGGTGCAAGATTTTCGGTTCCAGCGCTGGCCTGAACGATCGCGGGGGTTTCATCCTCCTCGTCACTGCTAACCGCCGGGGCGGCCTTGATCACGTAGTCGATGGCGATTGCGCTTCCCGAAAGGGAGAGGAGCTTCTCTTCCATCAGTTTGTGATAGCGTTGTTTGACCTGATCCCGGTAGAAAACCGAGGGAACCCGCAGGATGAGGGAAGCTTCGCCGGAGGAGTCGTAGCCCAGGTTCTTGAACCACATCATGTACTCCTGCTCGGAGATCTCCTGCTGAATCTGGTTTTGGGCCTCTTTCCAGAAGAGACTATAGTCCCAACCGTCGCTATTCATTCATTTCTCCGCACATACCCATTATATTAACAACTTATCCACATAATTAGCATACTGGGAATAGAGATAGATACAATATCTAAAATCGCTCTATGGCACCGTTCCCGGAAAAAGACATTCATAAAATCATATTATGAAAGAACTTATCCAATTAATCTTAACAAAAAACAAGCAGTTCTCTGTCAGATATCTCTAATTTTGTCTAAATATAAGCTATTGCGTTGTAACCAATTATCTATCCACAGCTTACTCACAAGCTTGACCAGAATAAAAAATCAGCTCTCGCGCGTAACGAATAGTGTACCTTAAGCTCATACTGAATGCAAGATTGGCTTTACTTTACTTTTTTCAGCGCCGCAGGTATACTTTGGCATCCCTCATTCCGATTAGGAAAGCAACATGCAAGAAACCTATTCCGCAGAACAAATTCAGGTCCTAAAAGGCCTCGATGCGGTTCGAAAACGTCCCGGAATGTATATCGGTTCTACCGGTCCGGACGGCTTACATCACCTCGTCTACGAGATCGTCGACAATAGTATCGACGAAGCCCTGGCGGGCTATTGTTCGGAGATTGCCGTAACAATCGAGAAAGGCAATATCATTCGCGTCGTGGATGACGGACGGGGAATTCCTGTCGATATGCATCCGGTCGAGAAGGTGAGCGCCCTCGAGATCGTTTTGACCAAGCTCCACGCCGGGGGAAAGTTCGATAAGAACAGCTACAAGGTTTCCGGCGGTCTTCACGGCGTCGGCGTCTCGGTCGTGAACGCCCTCTCCGAATGGTGCGACGTCGAGGTGCATCGCCAAGGGCAGATCTATACTCAGTCCTATAAGCGGGGCGTTCCGAATGAGGCTGTCAGATCAATTGGTCAGACCGATTTAAAGGGGACCACGATTCGCTTCAAGGCCGACGACGAGATCTTCGAACAGACCTCCTATAGCTTCGATATCCTCTCTAATCGGCTCAGGGAGCTCGCTTTCCTCAACAAGGGGATCAAAATCACGATCACCGACGATCGTCTGACCTCCCCCAAGGTGCACGAGTTCAAGTTCGACGGGGGCGTTAAATCCTTTGTTGAGTTCTTGAATAAGAATAGAACGGTGATTCAGAAGGAACCGATCTACTTCCACGTTACCAAGGATATGACCGAGCTCGAGGTAGCTATCGAATACAACGACGGCTTCAGCGAGAGCATCTTCTGCTTCGTCAACAACATCAATACCCGGGAAGGCGGAACCCACCTGGTGGGCTTCAAGTCCGCTCTGACCCGAACCTTTAATGAACTCCTCAAGAAATCCAAGCTGGGGAAGAAGTTCGAGGACACCTTCTCCGGGGACGATACTCGGGAGGGATTGACCGCCGTTGTCTCGGTTAAGATTCCCAATCCCCAGTTCGAAGGACAGACCAAGGCCAAATTGGGTAACTCCGAGGTAAAGGGGATCGTCGATTCGATCGTCTCGGAGAATCTCTCCTGGTATTTCGACGAGAACCCGCAGATCGGCGAGAAGCTCCTGGATAAGATCATGACCGCCGCTAAGGCGCGGGCCGCCGCACGGAAGGCTCGGGACATGACCCGCCGGAAGAACCTGCTGGAGAGCACCGGGCTGCCGGGTAAGCTAGCCGATTGCTCCGAGAAGGACCCCTCCCAGTGCGAGATCTATATTGTCGAGGGAGACTCGGCCGGCGGCAGCGCCAAGCAGGGTCGGGACCGACATTTCCAGGCTATTTTGCCTCTGTGGGGCAAGATGCTGAACGTGGAGAAGACCCGGGTCGACAAGGTGCTCGGGAACGATAAGCTTCAGCCGATTATCGCCTCCTTGGGCGCCAATGTGGGTAACGATTTCGATCTTGAGAAGCTCCGCTACCACAAGGTAATCATCATGGCCGACGCCGATGTGGACGGCTCACATATTAGAACCCTGCTTTTAACCTTCTTTTTCCGCTATATGCGGCCCATGGTCGAGGCGGGCCACGTCTATATCGCCATGCCGCCCCTCTACAAGATCAGCGTCGGCAAGCGGGTTGAGTACGCCTATAACGACGCCGACCGGGACCGTATCCTCAAAACCCTGGATGTGGCCGAGGATAAGGCCAATCAGCAGCGCTATAAGGGTCTGGGCGAGATGAATCCCGATCAGCTCTGGGAGACCACCATGAATCCTGAGAGCCGCAATATTATGCAGGTGCAGCTCGAGGACGCCGTCGAGGCGGATACGATGTTCACTACCCTGATGGGCGAACACGTCGAGCCGCGCAGAAAGTTTATCGAGGATAACGCGCTGATGGTATCCAACCTGGATATCTAAGAGCGCAAGGAGACAGTGTAAGTGGAACCAACCACCGGACGGACGATACCCGTCGCGATTGAAGATGAAATAAAAGAGTCCTACCTGAATTACGCCATGTCGGTCATCGTCAGCCGGGCTTTACCGGATGTACGGGACGGACTGAAGCCGGTTCACCGCCGGATTATCCACTCCATGAACGAGATGGGCCTTAGGGCCGATCGGCCCAACAAGAAGTGCGCCCGTATCGTCGGAGATGTGCTCGGTAAGTTCCACCCCCACGGAGACGCTTCGGTCTACGACGCCCTGGTGCGCCTGGCCCAGGAGTTCTCCATGCGCTATCCCATCGTCAACGGTCAGGGGAACTTCGGTTCTGTGGACGGGGATCCCCCGGCGGCGATGAGGTACACCGAGGCCAAACTGATGCGGGTGGCCGAGGAGATGGTCCGGGATATCAAGAAGGAGACCGTCGATTACGCCCCCAACTACGACGACTCCATGGAGGAGCCCACGGTTCTACCGGCGGCTTTTCCCTATCTTCTGGCCAACGGCGCGAGCGGAATCGCGGTCGGAATGGCCACTAATATCCCGCCCCACAACCTGAACGAGGTCTGTAACGGGATCGCCGCCTATATCGATAATCCCGAAATCGGCAACGACGGGCTGATGCAGTACATTAAGGGACCGGATTTCCCCACCGGGGGGATCATCTTCGGCCGGCGGGGCATCAAGAAGGCCTATCGCACTGGAAAGGGGAAGATCGTCGTTCGGGCTCGCTTCTCACTGGAGCAGACCAAGCGCGGTAAGGACGTTATCATCGTCACCGAGCTTCCCTATGCGGTCAATAAGGCTAATCTGATGATTCGCATCGCCGATCTGATCCGGGATAAGAAGATCGACGGTATATCCGACCTCAGGGATGAGTCCGACCGGAACGGAATGCGAATGGTGATCGAGCTCAAGCGCGGGACGATCCCCAAGATCATCCTGAATCAGCTCTTTACCCATACGGCTCTGCAGCAGAACTTCAACGTCAATAACCTGGCCCTCGTCAAGGGTAAGCCCCAAATGCTGACCCTAACGGAGACCATAAAATACTTCGTCGAACACCGGGAAGAGGTGGTAACCCGCCGTACCCGCTATGATCTGCGTCGGGCCGAAGAGCGGGAACATATCCTGATCGGTCTCAAGATCGCCCTGGACAACATCGACGAGGTGATTCGAATCATCAAAGCCTCCCGGAACGTCGATATGGCCCGGGAAAACCTGATGAAGAGCTTCGAGCTCTCGGAGAAACAGGCCCAGGCCATCCTCGATATGCGCCTCCAGAAGCTGACCAGCCTGGAGACCCAGAAGATTATCGACGAGTTGAACGAGATTCGGGCCAAGATCGCTTATTACAAGGATCTCTTGGCGCATCCCCACAAGATTCTGCAGGTCGTCAAGGAAGAGACCCTCGAACAGGCCGAAAAGTATGGGGACGAGCGTCGAACTGAGATCGTTCTCGACGAAGTCGAAGAGATAAACATCGAGGACCTGATCAAGAAAGAGGATATGGTGGTACTCACCTCCAACCGCGGGATGATCAAGCGGGTAGCGGTCAGCGCTTACAAGAATCAGGGACGGGGCGGGAAAGGCTCCTCCTCGGCCAACCTGAGGGATGAGGACTTCTTAGAGAACCTCTTCGTCGCCTCCACTCACGACTACATCCTCTTCATTACCTCCGAAGGGAAGGCCTACTGGATCAAGGTACATGAGATTCCAGAGGGATCCCGACACTCTCGGGGGACCAATATCCGGGCCTTGCTCCATATTTCAGCTAATGAGGAGATTACGGCGGTAGTTTCTATCAAGGATTTCGAGCAAGAGGGCTATATCTTCATGGGAACCAGCAGAGGGGTGGTCAAGAAGGTGAAGATCGGGGACTTCTCTAACGCCAGGACCCGCGGAATCCGGGCCATTAACCTGGATGCCGGGGATCGTCTAATCAGCGCTCAGCGAACCAGCGGAGATAACGAGCTGGTGATGGTCTCTAAGCACGGAATGGCGCTCCGCTTCCACGAGGAGGCGGTACGGGCCATGGGACGGGCCTCCCGGGGCGTACAGGGGATAAAACTGCAGAAGGAAGATGAGCTGGCCGGGGTTCTTTGTGTTCAAGAAGGGACCAGGATGATGCTCCTCTCCGAGTATGGGTACGGAAAGCGGATCGAATACGACAACTTTACCCCCCACGGTCGGGCGACTCGGGGACAGATCACCTATAAGATATCCGAGAAGACCGGCGAGATTGTGGGAGTAACCCCGGTTATGGACGGTGAAGAGGTGGTTTGCATCACCTCCCAGGGAAATACCTTGCGGATTAAGTCCGACGACGTCTCAATTATGGGGAAATCGGCCTTTGGGGTGAGGATTGTGAATATTACGCCGCCGGATGTGGTGATCGGCATGGCCCGCATTGTGAAAGAGGATGAGGAAGAACCAGAAGAGACAAATTAACGTTTCACGTGAAACAGGTAATGAAGGGCTGCCCGGAAGGGGGGTCCTTTTTTTATGGGAAGAGAAGAGTGCGCAAGATGGGGAAAGGAAGAATAACAGGATAGTGAGGATAGGAAGGATGGGAAATGGATGGAAGAGGAGCAAGATGGGGAGGATAGGGAAAGACCACGGAAGGGGCTGAACGGGATGGAAGAGAACAGGATGAGGAGGAATGAGAAAGAATGTGATGGCAACAGGATGGGGAGGATAGGCAAGATAGAAAAGATGGGGAAGGATGGGAAGGATGGGAAATGGATAGAAGAGGAGCAAGATGGGGAGGATAGGGAAAGACCACGGAAGGGGCTGAACGGGATGGAAGAGAACAGGATGAGGAGGAATAAAAGATGAACCACGGAGAGCACGGAATGGGAAAGAATGTGATGGTAACAGGATGGGGAGGATTTGGAGGATATTTGGTTAAAGTGTGTTTAGTCTTTGTTTCACGTGAAACATGAATGATCTACCTTATTATTCGCAGGTACCGTGATCGGGTTACTGCTGGGGACTTTCATAGGAACAGGATGGGAAAGATGGGGAGGATAGGGAAGAGAAGAACATCGAAAACGTGATTAAGAAGAAAGACGGGATGGGAGAATGTGTGGCGAAGGTGCTGGTGGTCTTTGTTTCACGTGAAACGTCGGGTGCGGGTTCGATTCGGTGAGATTAATGGTTCTATTAGAATGTGATTGAGTTCTACTGGTGTTGAGAAGCTCAGGGTGCGACGTAGCCTGCGGCGGAGATTACCTTGGCGGCGTTGCTCCAGAAGAGATCCTTGGCCTTATCATCCATGAAGCTTGAATAAACGGTATTCTTCATGATCTGAAACAGCTCTTCTAGATTGAAATCGAGATGCTCGTAGAGATTGTAATACTCACCCACCAATTCTATGCTGAAGAGAGTAGGATCGTCTGTATTGAGGGTTACATTGATCCCCCGGTCGAAGAAGGGCCGGATGGGGTGATCTTCAAGGCGCTTAACATATTTCTGGGTGAAGACATTGCTGGTGGGACAAATTTCCAGGGGAATCTGCTTCTCTTTCAAGAGCTTCAGCAGCTTTTCGTCTTCGATGGCGCTGATGCCGTGGCCGATTCTGGTGGCCTTCAAGAGCTTGAGGGTGTTCCAGATAGAACGGGAATCCACATCCTCACCTGCGTGGGCTACGACCTGTAGTCCGGCCTTGCGGGCCTTTTCGAATACCGATTGGAACTCCTCAGCCGGTCCCTGACTCTCGGCACCGCCCAGGCCAATCCCGATAATCGAATCATTGCGATGGGCCAAGGTCAGGTCCAGGTTATTCTGGGCGTTTGCAAGGCCATTAGTGCGGGAGACATCGATTATGAACTTGATCTCTAAATCCGCTTCCCGTTTTAACCGGGCCGCGCCACTCTCCAGTATCTTCATCATCTGGGCGAAATCGAGTCCGTTCTGTATGAATTTCGAAGGGGCAAAGAAGATCTCGGCGTAGGGAATGTTGTTGCGCAGTAGATATTTCTCTACATCGTCGATTAAGAACTCGAGATCCTCGGCATTACGAAAAGCGTTCTGCAGAATATTGATGAAGAGCCAGATAAACTCATCAAGGCTCTTGATCTTAAAGCGCTCCACCAGATCCTTCCTGCTGGATACACCGTCGATCTGAAGCTTATGCAGCTTTATCAGGCGCCAAAGGGTGTCGACGCTGGCAACCCCTTCCAGGTGCAGATGGATCTCCGCTTTGGGGATGCTCTTAATGAGTTTTTCGATTCTGGTACGTTCTTTCTGGTTCACCTGCTGCATTTAGCCATCTTATGTCTTGATTTTCAAGAAAGCAACACTCTCAAAGATATTAACGGCATTCAGGTGGAAATAATTGAATTTTTTGAATAACTATTTTCCCTTCCCAGGGATCCACACCCGAGGAAGGGAAAAATTGAGCTGATTATACGGATTCGACGGAGCTAACGCCGGGTACTTTTTCTTTGAGATACTGTTCGACACCCTGCTTCAGGGTAACCTGGGCCATGGGGCATCCGTTGCAGGCGCCGGTCAATTTTACGGTAACCAGCCCGCTCTCATTCACGTCGACGAATTCGATATCTCCTCCGTCGGCCTGAAGCGACGGCCGCACATCCTGGATGGCCTGAATCACTTCTTCGCGCATCTATTTCTCCTCGTGTCAGATATAGTTCATAAGCTATAGAAGGGAGTTTTTTTGGTCAAGAGAGAAGAAAGAAATGACACAGCCATCCCTTTCCGCTATAATGGGGTCGCACTATGGGAAAGGTAATCGTATTCGCAAATCAGAAAGGCGGGGTTGGCAAAACCACCACCACCGCTAACCTCGGGGCCTATCTCGCTGAAGCGGGAAAGCGGGTGTTATTGGTCGACTTCGATCCTCAGGGGAACCTCTCCTCCAGTGTAGGAGCCCATGTGGATGAGTCCAGTATCTACGATGTGGTGACCAAAGGCGTACCCATCCGCGAGGTGATTCAGGAGACGACCGTTAAGAATCTCTTTGTGGTACCTTCCAACATAGATCTGACCGGCGCGAATGTAGAGCTGATCGCTGAAGAGAAGCGGGAATACTTCTTGAAAAACGTTCTCAATAGTGTGCGAGAGGAGTGGGATTTTATTCTGATTGATTGTCCGCCTTCCCTCGGGGTATTAACCGTCAACGGCCTCACCGCCGCCGACTATGTGCTGGTTCCGCTACAGTGTGAATATTTCGCACTGGAAGGTCTAACCCTGCTCTTGCAGACGATTCAGCGGGTTCAGAAGGGATTGAATCCCCACCTTGCCATCGGGGGGATCGTCTTTACCATGTATGATTCCCGGACCAAGCTCGCGAACGAGGTCGTCCAGGAGGTGACCGCCTACTTCAAGGACAAGGTGTTCAGGACGATCATTCCCCGCAATATACGACTCTCTGAGGCGCCCTCCCACGGGGTGCCGATAAATCAATACAACGCCTCATGCTCCGGCGCGATGAGCTATAAAGAGCTGGCGGAAGAGGTAATTGCCCGTGTCTAAAAGGGCCTTGGGAAAAGGCATCGAAGCGCTACTCCAGGCCTCCAACGAAGAAGATTCTCTCCGCGCCCAGGAGCTGTTGGTTCCGCTGGATAGGATCAAACCGAATCCTGAACAGCCCCGCAAGGCCTTCGACGAAGAGAAACTCAATGAATTAGCCGATTCAATCCGCGAGCAGGGGATCATTCAGCCCCTGATTGTCGAGGAGTATCAGGCCGGATACCGCATTATCGCCGGGGAGCGCCGTTTCCGGGCCGCTCAGCTGGCGCATTTGGCGGAGGTGCCGGTCCTGGTAAGGAGCTTCACCGAAGAGGAGAAGCTCGAGATCGCGCTGATCGAGAATATTCAGCGGGAGGATCTCAATCCTATCGAAGAGGCCCAGGGCTATCGTCACCTGATGGAGCAGGCGAACTTAAGCCAGGAGGATGTCGCCCATAAGGTGGGGAAGAACCGTTCCACCGTGGCTAACAGCCTGCGACTGCTGAAGATGCCCGAGACAATGCAGGAAGCGCTGATTGCCGGAAAAATGACCGCCGGTCATGCCCGAGCCCTGCTTTCGATTCTCAATCCTGCGGATCAGATGATCCTCTTCAACCGCATCCTCAACGACGGCTTGAGCGTGCGTGAAGCCGAAGGCCAGGCCGGCGAACTCAACCGCGGCAGCCGCGCATCCTCGCCGGAGAAACAGGAATCCTCCATCAAGCGCCAGGATCCCGAACTCTCGAAGATCGAACAGCGCCTGATCGATCTCTTCGGTACCAAGGTCGCCGTCCGGGGCTCATCCAAGAAGGGCAAGATCGAGATCTCCTACTTCTCGCTGGATGATTTGGACCGAATCCTGGAGATTGTCTCCCGTTAACAACAAATAAGAATACTCGCAATCTCAGAGAAAACGGAAACCCCCGTCACTGAATAACGTTCTGGGGGCTCCCGTTTTCTCTGAGGCTCCTATTTTCCTTGCATTGTGAATGGAAGCCAATTGGCAATAATGTTTCGGGAGCATTGCTGCTCTGGGAAGAAGTCTATTCGAATCAGTCTTTACAGAAGCCAATAGGTATTAATAATCGTAATGCGCCCTGAGGGGTGCCTTTAGTATGCAGAGACGAGGCGGGGCGGAGGGCCCGAAACGTTATTCAGTGCAGGGTCTTCCGTCCCGCATCGTCTCTGATTTTTCTGAGCTCACCCCTCAGAGCGAATTCGATCTCCCGGATTGACAAACAGATCGAGTATCTCTATAGTGTGATTCCGGTTATTCCTTGGAGAGGTGTCCGAGTGGTCGAAGGAGGCGGTCTTGAAAACCGTTGAGCCGAGAGGCTCCGTGGGTTCGAATCCCACCTTCTCCGATTAGGAGAGAGGGATTCGAAACGAGCGAGCGCGCGCCGATTAGGCGCGGTAGTCCGACAGGATGTCGGACGCCAGCGAGCGAGGCGGCCTGAAGACGGCGTGCAGGAAGCACGGCGGCGGAAGGGAATCCCACCTTCTCCGATAGTTTTGGGCATTCGCCCTGAGCGAATAAAGTAGCGCCTGGAGAGGTGCGAGAGCGGTTGAATCGGGCTCCCTGCTAAGGAGTTGTACTCGTAAGGGTACCGAGGGTTCGAATCCCTCCCTCTCCGTATCCTGTACCCATAGCTCAGTTGGATAGAGCGTTAGGTTGCGGACCTAAAGGTCAGAGGTTCGAGTCCTCTTGGGTACGCTATTTTTTTGGAGAGATGCGAGAGTGGTTGAATCGGGCGGCCTCGAAAGCCGTTGTACCGCTTGCGGTACCGAGGGTTCGAATCCCTCTCTCTCCGATTGAGAGGGAGACTTCTCACATTTATCCAAGTTTCGTCTGGAGAGATGACCGAGAGGCCGAAGGTGTACGCTTGGAAAGCGTATGTACCCTAACCGGGTACCGAGGGTTCGAATCCCTCTCTCTCCGTATTCCCCTCAGGCGTTGATGGCCAGGTACTGTGCTATCGGTTAACGCCCAACCCCGTCAGGACCGGAAGGTAGCAGCGGTAAGCGTCTGATCGGTGAGCCGCAGCTCACTTGGCTGGAGCCCGGGGGGTTCTTTTTTAATGGTAGGGAGTCGATGAATTTCGAGGTAACGGCGACGAAAAAACGGCCACAGTCCTTTGATGATCTGGCCGGTCAGGATTTTGTCGTCTCCACCCTAAAGAGTTCGATCGAATCGGGGCGCATCGCCCACGCCTACCTCTTCTCCGGTCCCCGGGGGGTCGGGAAGACCTCCGCCGCCAGAATCCTGGCCAAATCACTGAACTGTCAGAACGGACCCGCGGTAAGCCCCTGTAACAGCTGTTCCAACTGTCTGGAGATCGGCAAGGGCAACTCCCTGGACGTGATCGAGATCGACGGGGCGAGCAACACCTCGGTCAACGATGTGCGGGAGATCAAGGACGAGGTCCTCTTCGCGCCCAACAGCTCCCGTTACAAGGTCTATATTATCGACGAGGTTCACATGCTCTCCAACAGCGCCTTCAATGCGCTCTTGAAGACCATCGAGGAACCGCCCCCCTATATCGTCTTTATCTTCGCCACCACCGAGATTCACAAGGTCCCCGCCACGATCCGCTCCCGGTGCCAGCAGTTCAACTTCCGCCTGGTCTCGCTGGAGATTATCAAGGGGCTTCTGGAGCGGGCGGCCGCAGAGATCGGCGTAACAGCCGAGGACGACGCCCTCTTCTGGATCGCCAAGGAGGCCACCGGCTCTCTCCGCGACGCCTACACCCTCTTCGATCAGGTCGTCTCCTTCTCCGCCGGCGAGATTACCCTGGAGAAGATCCGGGAGAAGCTCGGCCTGGTCGGCATGGACGATCTCAACGAGTTGGCTGAGGGGATGGCCGCCGGCGACGCCGAAGGGGTATTGGCCAAGAGCAACGAGATTCTGATGAACGGCGTGGCCGTGGAGCAGTTGATCATCGATTTGGCGGAGTTCTTCCGTAACTTGCTCTTTATTAAATCCGGAGTGACCCGCGAGGCGGTCCTAGGCTACACCGCCGACCGCTTCTCGAAGAATGCCATAGCGAGCTTCTCAATCAGTCAGCTTGAGCATGCGCTGCATCTGCTCTTGGAACTCTTCCGCAATGTGCGCTACTCCCTCAATCAACGCTTCGAGCTCGAGCTTCTGCTCTCGCGTTTGAGCGCCCTCTCGGGCTACCTTAACTCGAAGGAGATCCTGGCCAAGGTCGAAGGTCTGAAACAGGATCTGGCGGAGGGGCGATTTGGCGTTCCTGCAGCGGCTGACGGCGACGCTCCGGCTGAACCGGAAGTCGAACCGGAGCAGCCGAGAGAGAACGCCTATCGATCGGAAGTGGTCGAGGCGATGCGAAAAAAAAAACTGACCCTAGCCGCAGCCCTGGAGAAGGCTAAAAGCTGGATCCTCGAGGGCGAATACCTTTATCTGGTCTTTAACGATCTCTTTTCCGCCAACCTGCTTCGCCGGGAGGGGGCCGAATTAACCCAGCTCTTCGCGGAAATCAGCGGCCGGACGGTCAATCTCGAGATCGAGCTGCTTCAGAGCGAACCGGAGCAGACTGAAGTGGAGACCGGTGATGACGATGATCAGGTAGCCATGGTGCAGAAGGTATTCCGCGGCGAGATTGTTCAGGGAGGAACCTGATGAACCCCTTTGAAATGCTGAAAAACCTCCAGTCCCTGCAGAGCAATATGCAGGAGATGCAGTCAAAACTGGCCGAGATCTCCGTGACCGGCAGCGCCGGCGGCGATATGGTCAAGGTTACGGTCAACGGGCAGATGAGCGTTACCGACGTGACGATCGATCCGATTGCGGTCAATCCCGCCGACGTCCCGATGCTCGAAGACCTGGTCCTGGCCGCCATGAGCGACGCCATGGCTAAGGTCCGTGAGAAGATCCAAAGCGAGGTCTCGAGTATGACCGGCGGAATGGACCTGCCCCCCGGTTTTATGGGCACCTAGATGACTGTTCTCGACCGGCTGATCCGCAGCCTCTCCCGTTTTCCGGGGGTCGGCAAGAAGAGCGCCACCCGAATGGCATATTTCCTCCTCCAGAGCGACGACGAGTACCTGGCGGGACTGGCCGAGCAGATCAAAACCCTGAAGATGCGAATCCGTCGCTGTTCCACCTGCGGTCTCTATACCGAGGCCGACCCTTGCGACTATTGCAGCGATCCTAATCGTAATCCCGGCCTTATCTGTGTGGTGGAGCAGTCCCAGGATGTGGCCACCATCGAGGCGACCCGGGAGTTCGACGGGCGCTATCATGTACTCGGCGGCGCTCTTTCGCCGATCGACGGGGTCGGGCCGGCGGATCTGAATATCGACTCCCTCGTTAAGCGAATAGAGAGCGGCGCGATAGCCGAGATTATCGTCGCCACGAATCCGTCGGTAGAGGGGGATACCACCGCCCTCTATCTGGTCAATCTGATCAAAGACCGGGGGATCACCGTCTCCCGGCTGGCCTCGGGTCTGCCGGTAGGCGGCGATCTGGAGTACGCCGACCGGCTTACCCTGGCCCGATCCTTGAAAGGCCGCACAAAAATGTAAGTTCTCCCACATTTTGCCAATTTGCTGATATACTATCGGCATCTATTGTACGGGGAAAAAGTTACATGGGAGACCAAGACAACCGCTTCTCTCTCCTCTCGCTCCGGGAGCTTTCCGGCGGAACCGTAGAACCTGTCGGTTCTGAAGGTGAAATCGGCAGAACTCTGCGCCGTAAATATGTGATTAACAAATTGAATCATCTCAACTTCAGCGACGGCACGGTGGAGATGGAGTTTGTCCATAATGAGTCCCCCTCGGTGCGGAGAATTGCGGCTCAGCCGGATATCTGTCGCGGCGAACGCTGTGATTTCCGCTGGCTGGGAGAAAACGCCCCCCAGGAGTGGATTGCTCATTACACGCTGAAGAATATCCGGCTAGAGGAGCATGATCAGACGGTTCTGATCTATCCTGAAGAGAGTCACCTCGGTCAAACGGGCATCTCGGTCAACCTCCCCAAATCGGCGATCGTCGTTCCCAACAGTCCCGCAGTGCGGGAGAAGGCGGTCGATATCTCCGCTGCAATAGTGCAGAGCGGGATTCGTCTGCAGGGGGAACTCACCCTTTTCTCCCACGCAGAATTCATAATTCAGACTGATGATCTGGATAATGCCCGCTGGATCGATTCCTCCCGGGAGGTGCTGCTCCTGCTCGAGCGGGACGCCGCCCTGATCTACTCAGAGAACGGGCTGGTCGAATCGAGTTTCAATGCCCAGGGGAAGCGCTGCTTTGTGGTTTCCATTCTGCAGGACTCCATCAGACGCTATCCATCCCGACGCTTTCGCAGCGAACGCAGCGAGTTTCAGACCAGTCCGCGCTGTCGTTTTAATCACCCTTTCTCGAATCGATCAGTGGAGCGCAAGGTCGTCGATCTCTCCGGCTCGGGATTCTCCTTCCGGGATCTGCATAATAGTTCGCGTTTGTCGGTGGGAACGATCATTGACGATCTTAGCTTGGTGTTTCCCGAGTATACCCAGGTTCGAATCCGGGCCCAGGTTATTCAGCGCCGGGCCGAGGAGGAGAGCGGGGAGGTCCACTACGGGCTCTGCATCATCGATATCGATCCCCAGGAACATCTGGTGCTCCTCTCCCTGATCCATCAGGCCTATAACGAGAACAGCAGTCTCTGCAAGCCGGTCGACCTAGAGAGACTGTGGGGCTTCTTCTTTGATTCGGGCTTCATCTACCCGGATAAGTACGCCATGTTGCGTAAGAATAAGCAGAAGATTCGGGAAAGCTTCGAGAAACTCTACCGGGAACGGAATGAAGTCGCCCGTCATTTTATCTATCAGAAAGAGGATCGAATCCTCGGCCATCTCTCGATGGTACGCTTCTATGAACGGACCTGGCTCCTCCATCATCATGCCTCCTCCTCGCAGGGGTCCGAGAATGCGGGAGTGCACGTGCTCAATCAGGTCGGAAGCTATATAAACGACAGTTGCCGCTTCGCCAGCATGAACCTGGACTTCCTGATGTGTTTCTACCGTCCCAAGAACCATTTTCCCGCCCGCGTCTTCGGCGGCCTGGTCGATTTTGTCGAGAACCCGAAGGTCTGTTCCGCCGATGAGATGGCCTACTGGATTCCCTCCTCCGAGCCTGAGGCGCGAGAAGTGGGCAGTCTGGTGAGCATGGGCCCGATTACCGAGGATGAGTACATCCAGCTTAGCTGCTTCTACGAGGAGCATTCCGGCGGATTATTGCTGGATGCGATGAATTTGCCGCCCTATGCCGATATGGCCTGCTCCAATGCGGGCGTACAGCGGGCCTATAGAGAGTTGGGAATCGAGCGAACCATTGAGGTGATCGCCCTCAGACATACCGAACGCCTGGTTGCGGTCGTGGTGGTCAATCGTTCCGATCCGGGAATTAACCTTTCCGAACTGACGAACTCATGCACCTGCTTTTTATTGCAGCCCGAGTATGTCACCAAGGAGATGCTCCAGCGGTGTATGCGAAATTTGGCTATCGATCAGGAAAGCGCACCGCCCATGCTTCTGTTTCCACTGGAATCTGCCGATAAACTGAACGTACACTACGAGAAGAGCTATACCGCATGGGTGATGGACACCGAGATAGGGGACTCCTATTTTGATCATATTCAATCCCTGCTGCGTAAGGTTCAGTCTTAAAGGACGCTGCCGATATGGGGGATCGCGACACCAGCCAGGAAAAGCTCTATAACAGCCGCAATATCCAGGTTTGGCTCCAATTTCTGTCTAAAAAATACCCCGACATCGACATCGGTCGGATCCTCGAATATGCCGACATGAAATCCTATGAGGTCAACGATGACGGTCACTGGTTTACCCAGGATCAGATCGATCGATTTCAGGAACGGGTAGTCCAGTTTACCGGGAATCTGACGATCGCCCGGGAGGCCGGACGCTTCGCCACTGCGGTCGAGACCGGTTCGCTGATACGGCGTTATCTGATGGGCTTTATCAGTCCCCACCAGGCCTATGCTATCCTGCCGCGATCCTCGGCGCTTATTACCCGTTCATCGGTCTTCTCGGTGAAGAAACTCAGCTCCAACGGAGTGGAGGTCATTGTACGCCCGCTGCCGGGGATAAGCGAGAAGCCCTACCAGTGCGAGAACCGGATGGGAATTCTCGAATCGATCGCCATCGCCTACACCCATCGTCTGCCGCGGATCGAGCATCCGGAGTGCATGTTTCACGGGGATTCCTGCTGCAGATACCGGGTAGAGTGGGAGGAGACCGAGGTCATTCCGTTGCGCAAGGTGCGCTATCTCAGTTCCTCTCTCGGGATTATCGCATCGCTCGTGGCCATCCCGCTTCTGCCGCTTCTGAGCTGGGTACTGCTCTCCCTCGGCCTCTTTTCGTTCAATCTTCTCTTCACCTTGATAGCAAAATACCGGGAGAATACCCATTTGATGGCCACCCTGGAGGAGCTGCGCCAGTCCACGGAGGATTTGGCCCTCCAGACGAAGATAAACTACAATAATACTACTGTTTCCCACGAGGTCGGCGAGGCGATCAGCAAGTATACCCGTATCGACGATGTACTGGAGAATATCGCCAAGATCTTCGAGAAGCTGCTCAACTACGACCGGGGGGTCATTATGCTGGCCAATCCGGACAAGACCCGGCTCCAGTTTCGGGCGGGGTTCGGTTATAATCCGGAGGATCTCAGTCTGCTGCAAAATACCCAGTTTCATCTGGATAAAGAGGATTCCAAGGGGGTATTCGTCCTCAGCTTCAAGGAGCACCGATCCTTCCTGGTGAATAATATCGACGAGATCGAGGATTCCCTCTCCTTCCGCAGCCTCTCCTTCGCCCGCATCGTCGGTTCGCGCTCGTTTATCTGTTGTCCGATCATCTGCGAGACCGAGGCGCTGGGTATCATCGCCGTGGATAACCTGGAGAGTAAGCAGCCGCTCTTGAGCAGCGACCTGAACCTGCTCAAGGGGATTGCGTCGGTTATCGGGATGAGCATCAAGAACGCCAAGCTGATCGAATCGAGGGAGGATCAGTTCAAATCGATCATCAAGGTCCTGGCCTCGAGCATCGACGCCCGGGATAATCTGACCGCCGGTCATTCAGAAAAGGTGACCGAATACTCGGTCGGCATCAGCCGGGAGATGGGGATGAGCAAGGATTTTCAGGAGATGATCCGCATCGCCGCCCTGCTGCATGATTATGGGAAGATCGGCGTTCCCGATTCGATCCTGAAGAAACAGGGAAGTCTTACCCCCGAAGAGTTTGCAATCATCAAGACCCATGCGGCCAAGACGAAACAGATCCTCGATCAGATCGCCTTCGACGGTATTTATTCCCAGGTGCCGGAGATTGCCGCCTCCCACCACGAGCGATTGGACGGAAAGGGGTATCCTCAAGGATTGATGGGAAACGATATCCCTCTGGGAGCGCGGATTATCGCCGTGGCCGACTTCTACGATGCGATAACCTCTCAACGGCACTACCGCAAACCCCTGGCGGCGGAAGAGGCCCTGGAATTACTGATGAACGAGGCGGACGATCACCTCGATCGTCGGGTGATCGCGGCGTTTTTCCACTATCTCAAGGCTAATGAATTGATCGAACAGGAACCCGACATCGCTAGCCGCTTGGCTTGATCCCGCGACAGAGAATAATCGGCGTGTAAGTGAAACGCCGGGGATTCGTAAGCTGGGCTCGGGCTTCCGCAAGAAACTCATCGAATCCGCCTTCATACTGGGGAAAAGGGTATCCGCAGCCCGAGGCGGCCACCTGGAGTTTGGTGAGCCAATCCCCCTCCTGAATGTCCCCCATGGGGCCGAAGAGGAGATGATGCGCATCCAAGCGCACGTCGATCTTCGTCAGTCCTGCATCGTACAGATGGGTATAGAGCTTGCGACCCGCGTAGGGATCCCAATCGGCATGCTTCTGGAGATGGGCGGACAGTCCGGCAAGAGCCTCTTCCATGCGTTCGTCTACGGGAAAATGGTTCATGCTGTGGTGATCGAGCTCCCCCGCACAGAGAATCCCGCCCTCGTTGAGCAGTTCACTCAGTTTTTTCACGATCCCGGCGGAGGAACTGCGATGGTACTCAAGAAAAAAACGAACCCAGATGAAATCGAAGCGGCCGAGATCCTTGAGATCTCCATAGATGTCCACCTGGTGGAATTTCAGCTCAGGATAATCGATCCTCGCCTGCTCGATTCTCTCCTGGGATAGATCGAGCCCCTCGGCGTGTTCAGCGATTGAGGCCAGAATGGCGGTGGTATAGCCCCCGCCGCAGCCCACATCCAGTACGCGCATGCCGGGCTGCAGACCGCCCCAGCAGGCCTGTTCGATGACCCGCTCCCGGCGGGTTTTACGTTTCAGGCGCTCAGCCTCTTCGCAGTGCTCCATTATGTAGGGGTGATCGGCAGTCTCATTCATCGGTTTTTTTCCTTATGGATGTTCAAGCTTCTAGCGAGGCTATGGTATCACGCAGCCGGGCCGCCCTCAAGCACGAATATTCCGGATCTGCTCCAGCATACGGTCGTAGTGGCTTCCCCGCCAGTAGTAGCGCCCGCAGTCGCTGCAGCGGGAGACGCTCGTCTGGGAGGTTCGAATATCCGGGGGGATAGAGGCCTCTATATCGGGTATGTTCCGGATTAAAATGGGCGTCAGAAGGCCATTGCAGCGGATGCAGCGACTCAAGGGGCGGATCTGACTCTTGAGATCGAGCCGCCGGATCAGTTCCGTCAGCTGCTCTCCCGGATCCTGGGAGCGGATAAAGAGCCCCCGGGAGAGCTCGCCCCGCTTCAGCAGTCCGATATCCCGGGTCAGGAGGATGCGATTTTGGGCCTCGGCGATGCGTACCAGATCCGGATCGTCCCAGGCGGCGTCGTAGAGGGTATCGAAACCGAGCATCCGCAGTTTCCGGACCAGGGTTTTTAGGTGCACATCAGCGATGAAGCGACTCTCCCGCATGGGAGCAGGCCGCAGGCGAGTCGCCGTCGTGATGTCGAGAGCCTCGAAGACAGGATAGACGCTGATGAAGTCGCCGTCTTTGACCGGATGCTCGAAATCCACCGATTCGCCGTTAATCAGGATCAGGTCGACCTCTACATGGGGCACCCCGAGCGACTCGATCAGGTCCTTGACGCTGCGCGGCAGCTCATAGGTGAGCTGGAAGGTCTGTTTACGCCTATCGGGAGTGAGGAAGTCGTTCAGCTCCTCGTAAAAGCGCAGGGTGAGCATAGGGCATTCTATCTGGTATACTGCAGCCCATGGAAGGTATGTTCATCAAGATCCTGGGAAATCTCGTCGCGCCGCTGGTCTCGGGACTCTTTCTCTTCATCTTCTTCCTCTATTTTCAGTTCGTAGAGGACTCCCGCCGGGGACCGCAGCGTTACTTCAAGGTTTTCCTGATTACCTTCAGCCTATACCTCTTCGGACGGCCCGTACAGATCTTTCTGGGTCCCGATATCGCCCCGCTATTGATCAACAATGTGCGCTCCCTGCTCTTTGCGGCGGTGACGGTACCGATGGTTATCCTGGCTGATTTCTCCCGCCCTGAACGCAATCGGCAGACCCATCTGCTGATTATCTTTGCAGCCGGCACTCTATTGGGGGTGATCTACTGGGTCTTCAACACCCTCGGTACCTCCGGGACGATGGAGCTCTTTCGAATCGGTGATCTAGTGGCCTGGGATAATCTGACTCCGAGCCGCACTCCGCCCTACTATGGGCGTGAGGTAACGATAGCCGTCTATACCATTCTCGGCTTAATGCTGAGCGGTGATTCCCTGGTCAAATCATTTCGTGTAGCGGGTTTGATGAAGGATACGGGGCGGTCGCAGCAGAAAGTAATCTTATATAACGTAGGTAAGCTCGTATTCGGATTGACCTTCATATTCGGCGCTTTAGCGATGCAGTGGTGGATCTACTACGTCGGGTCTATTCTGAGCGCCTCCTTTCTCGGCTACGGTGTCATCCTCGATATCCGGGAGAAGCGGTTTCGCATGAATAAGGTCGTGGCCCATATCCGCCAGGAGTTGATTCAGGATTTCTCGATTAATCCCGACGTTCGCCAACAGGTCTCCCAACTACTGGAACTGCTCCGGATTCCTCGATCTTTGAATACGATGATGGTCCTTAGGCTCCACACCGGCGATCTGGAGGAGAGCGCCCGGGCTAAAATGGACGAATCCCTGGAGCGGGGGATCACCCGTCTGGTAGTGCGCTCCTTCGGGGGCTTGAACTTCATTATGATGCCCCTTGGGCCCGATATGTACGGGATCTGTCTGCCGGTGCAGCCGGAGCAGGGGAAACAGCAGATGACGGAGCTGGCCGAGGAGATTCGCAGGCTTCTAGAGGAGACTTGGGAAATCGCTGCCAATATCGGCATAGGGGGGAGCTACAACGGCCTGGACGATCTGAAACGCTCATACCAGGAGGCGGTGAACGCCCTGGAGCTCGCCTCGAGCATCGACGGGGGGCAGGTTATCCATACCCAGGATATCCGGGAGAGTCCGGTAGAGGCTGAGTATCCGTTCAAGGAGCGGGACGCGTTCCTCTCGGCAGTCAAGATAGGGGATCTGGAGCGGGCCGAGGCCAATCTGGCGGTCTTTATCTCCCGTCTTGTCAGCTGGGACGAGAATGCAAACAGTCTTCTGCGAATCAGGCTCTATGAGCTGCTGGGGTCTATCATTGATGCAGCCATCGCCGGGGGAGGCGATGTGGAGGAGCTGTTCCAGTTGAGTAGGCAGCTCTACAGTGAGGCCCACATCCTACGCACCATCGACCAACTCAAACAGTGGCTCTCGGAACGGACCACCGAGATTATCGGTATCGTGGCCCGATCCCACTCCAGCCGGACGGGAACTATCGTACGCAAAGCGATGGATTATATCCATGAGAATTACCACCGGCAAATCTCGGTTCAGGATGTAGCGGGAGCGGTCAATATCAGCGAATCCTACCTGAAATCAATCTTCAAGAAAATCAGCGGCTACTCCTATTCGGAGTATCTCACCAAGACCAGGCTCGACCGAGCCCGGGATCTTCTGGTCAATACCGAGTTGAGCGTGATGGAGATCGCTATGGAGATAGGGTATCAGACCCCCGGCTCTTTTAGCACGATCTTTCGCAAACACTTCGGTATATCCCCTTCTCATTACCGTTCGGCCGGGCCCAATAATACGATAGCCGACAATTAGAGTACGATCGACAACCTCAATTATCCCGCAGAATAAATACTGAGCACAACTGCAAACGCAGGCTCAGTAAAGCCGTGCCACGATTACTCAACTTATTTTTCACATTCAAACGGAGGTTCTGAATGAAAAGAAGACAAGTAATTGTAACGGTTTTACTGATGGCTCTGTTGGCCTTCACTGCCTGGGGAAACGGCCAGAGTGAAGATACCGCCGCAGAGGGCGGTATCGGCGAGATTAAGCTCACCTATGCCGAGTTGAATCCCGACGGGCACCCGATGGCCGACGTGGGCTACTTCTTTGCCGATAAGGTTGAGGAGCTGAGCGGCGGCGCGATGACCATCGAGGTCTATACCTCTGGGGTTCTAGGAAGCGAGAAAGAGAGTATGCAGGCTCTCCAGACCGGCGGCGGCTCGGTCGATATTTTCCGGGGTAACACCAATTCCTTGGGAGACTATAATCTGAACAAATTGAGTCTCTTCAGCATGCCCTACACCTTCCGCGATCGGGCCCACCTATGGAATGTGCTCGAGAGCGAGATCGGTACCTCCTACCTTTCTGAGCCGCAGGAAGCGGGTTCCCGGATGGTCGGACTTTTCTACACCGAAGAGGGAGCGCGTCACTTCTTTACCTCTAAAGAGATCAGCGGAATGGACGATCTGGACGGTTTCAAGATGAGGGTTCCCAAGACTCAGGTGATGAGCGACACCGTTAAGGCCCTGGGTATCGAACCGACTCCCATCGACTGGGGCGAACTCTACACCTCTCTGCAGACTGGGGTGGTCGACGGCGCCGAGCAGCCCTTCGCCGGCTACTACAACAATAAGTTTTACGAGGTTAGCCCCTATTACATCCTCGACGGCCACACCTACAGCCCCGGTATCGTACTGATGTCGGAAGCGGTATGGGACAAGCTCTCCCCCGTACAGCAAGAGGTTCTTACCGAAGCGTCCGCCGCGGCCCAGGCCTTCTGTAAGGAAAACGCCGCCAAGGTCGACGCAGAGACCATTGAAGAGATCCGCAAGGTGGCTACGGTAATCGAGGTTAAGGACATGCAAGCGGTTCAAGATGCTACCGCGAGCGTCGTCGCCAAGTACATCGAGGGCCTCGAAGACGAGATGGCGGCCATCAAGGCCAAATAGTCCTTTCCAGGACGACATTTACTAGTTTCAAACGGGTAGAGATCCTTATTTCAGGGTCTCTGCCCTGTTTCAAGGAATAGAACGATGCTGAAAAGATTCTTCGACTTTGTCTATCAGTTCTCCATGAATCTCTGCAAGGTCCTCTTTATTATCATGATCGTGATCACCGCCTATGTCGTTTTCGGTCGCTACGTACTGCACAGCCATCCGGTCTGGGGAGAGGAGGTTGTACTAATGGCGATGACCTATATGGCCTTGATCAGCGCCGGCCTCGCGATTCGACGGGAGGCTCATATGAAGATGACTGTCTTGGACCTGGTTCTTTCCGAGAAGACCGTTAATCGACTGAAGCTGATCGCTACGGTCTGCATCATGGCCTTCTCGCTGCTGATGATCATCATCGGGACGAAGTTTACCCTTATGATGCGCCTAAGCCGGATGACCGGGCTGCAGATACCGACCAGTTGGCAATATCTGGCGGTTCCAGTAGCTGGGGTGGTCCTCTTTATAATGACCCTCGAGAAGGTCCTCGAGGCGGCGGGAATCGTCGAGAAAACGGTGGACATCGACGCCGACGATCGGCCGACTAGGCCTGAAACAGTGGAAGTGAGCTGATAGTATGGATACCCAATCAATAGCAACCCTGATCCTGGTCGGATCTTTTTTGACGATGATCATACTCCGTTTTCCCATCGCCTTCGCTATCGGAATCTCTACTACCGGCGCGATCATATATTTAGGACTGCCGCTACAGCAGATGGTGCAGAACATGGTCGGCGGGGTTAACAAGTTTACTCTGATGGCGGTCCCCTTCTTTATAGTCGCCGGGGAGATCATGGGCGCCGGCGGGATCTCGAACAGACTGATTCGGCTTTCGAACGCCCTGGTGGGATGGTTGCGGGGAGGCCTCGCGATGGTTAATATCCTGGCCTCGATGTTCTTCGGGGGGATCTCCGGCTCATCCGCGGCGGACACGGCCTCGATCGGCTCGATCCTGATTCCGCTGATGCGCAAACAGGGCTACGACGCCGAGTTCTCAACCAACGTCACCATGGCCAGCTCGGTGCAGGGCATCCTGATTCCGCCGAGCCACAACATGGTTATCTTCGCCATGGTCGCAGGCGGCGTCTCCATCGGGCGCCTCTTTTTAGCGGGGATGATTCCGGGGATACTCCTCGGGGTCGCACTGATGATCTACAGTCTGATCGTCTCTATTCGACGGAAGTATCCCAAGGGTGATCCTCTTGCCTTCGGGAATGTACTGCGGGCGATAGCCGATTCGATCCTGGGGCTCTTCACCGTGGTTATCGTCGTTGTCGGGGTTGTGGGCGGGGTCTTCACCGCAACCGAGTCGGCGGCGGTGGCCGTGGTCTACGCCTTTATTATCACCTTCTTTGTCTACCGGGAGATTCCGGTGAGCGAGTTCTGGAAGATCTTAGGCAGGGCGACGAAGACCCTCTCGATTGTGCTGATACTGATCTCCCTCTCCACCGCCTTCGGCTGGGTGTTGACCTTCCTAAAGATCCCCGCCCTGGTGGCGAACCTGATTCTCTCGATTACCACCAACAAGATCCTGGTGCTGGTGATGCTCAACTTTATGTTGCTCCTTCTGGGGATGCTGATGGATATGTCCTCGATTATCATCATCGCCACGCCGATTCTTCTTCCGGTGATTATGCAAATCGGGATTGATCCAGTCCACTTCGGGGTTATTATGGTTTTGAATCTGGGGATCGGGCTGATTACCCCCCCGGTGGGCTCGACCCTCTTTATCGGCAGCGCTATCTCGGGGGTGAAGATCGAGAAGCTCTCCAAGACGATGCTCCCCTTTTATGCGGTAATGATCATCGTGCTTGTGATGATCACCTACTTTCCGGCGGTGGTAATGACCATTCCCGATATCGTTATGCCGGTGCGGGGCGGTTAATGGCCAAGGAGTTCGACTACACCAAGGCCGACTCCCAGGGGACGAGCCTCGCGCCCCTGGCGGCGGATCGCTTCGATATAGAGGCCTGGGTCGACTATGAGGTTGAAAAACTGGCCGGCTGCGGCGCCTTTGAGGCGGCTCCCGAGGGGGTCGCCGTCTATCGTCGCTTTCGGGTCCCCGAGGTCTTCTCCTGGGGCTGTCGGGAGAGGAAGATGTCCCTGGAGTGGCAGTTGGCCGCCCTGGAGGCGAGCCGCAGCTACGCGGCGGATATCCCCAACTTCCTGGAGCCCTGGTACGGGATCGGCACGGTCTCCAGCGCCTTCGGTATCCCCTACGAGTGGCACAAGAGGCAGGCTCCGGCGGTACGCCCCCGCTTTACCAATGCTCGGGAGGCGATCGAGGCCTTGGAGTATCCGGTAGCGGAGAGCCCCGCGGGGCGCGAGGTAATGGAGCGGATCGACTACTTCCTGGAGGCGACCGGTGGTCGGGTTCCGCTGAGCATCAGCGACACCCAGTCGCCTCTGAATATCGTCTCCTCCTATTTGCTGGAGCCGTCGGCCTTCATGTTCGAGATCTACGACCATCCCGAAGATCTGGCCGAGCTCTTTCGGCTGGTCGCTTCGCTCGAGCGGGAGTTTATCGAGGCCCAGACGGCGCTGATCGGCGACGCCCTGGTCCGGCCGGGACACGGCTTCGCCTCATCTCGGGAGTTCTCCGGCCTCGGCTTCTCGGACGACAACATCATGATGATCGGGAATGATCCCTACGGGGAGTACGCGATTCCCGCGCTGACGGCGGCGGCCGGAGCGGAGACGCCGGTCTTCCACTCCTGCGGGAACTGGAGCGGCCGGGCCGCGCTGGTGCAGTCGATTCCCCGGGTTTCCATGGCCGACGGCGCCGTGGGGGCCGAGACCGACCCGGACCCCAACCCGGGGGCCGCCCTGGGCGAGGCCTTTGCGGGGAGCGGGGTAACCCTGCATGTGCGCATCGTCGGGGATGCGGCGACGGTGCTGGAAGAGGTGAAAAGAATCAGACGTCCGGGGTTGAAGCTGATCGTTGCGACCTACTGCGAGACGCCGGAGGAGCAGGCGGCGGCGGTGCGGGGCATTCGGGAGATGGAAGAGGGGGCGTAATGAATCTGCATGATATCCGAAAAGAACTCTTTACCGCCGTAATCGGCGACGTTATGGACGGAATGGGACTCTACCGTCAGCTGCTTCCGCCGGAGATCAGGCCCTTGGATCCCGCGACGGTGCTGGTGGGGTATGCGATGCCGGTGCTCGAGGCCGACTGCTACGGTGTCGAGATCGCCTCTGAAGGGCGGACGGCGGCCTTCGGGAAGATGTTCGCCGCTCTCGACTCCCTCAAGCGTGACGAGATCTACCTCTGCGCCGGCGGGAGCGGTCTCTACGCCCAGTGGGGAGAGCTGATGAGCACCCGCGCCCGCGTACTGGGCGCCGCCGGGGCGGTGGTCGCCGGCTACTCCCGGGACACGAAGGGGATTTTCTCCATGGGCTTTCCCGTCTTCTCCCGGGGCTGCTACGCCCTCGACCAGGGGGTGCGCGGTCGAGTGATCGACTACCGCTGTCCGATCGAGTTTTCCAACGGGACCGTGGTGGAGCCGGGGGATCTGATCTTCGGGGATATCGACGGGGTCGTCGCCGTTCCGCGGGCGCGGACTGAAGAGGTAATCGGCGCCGCGCTGGAGAAGGTTCGGGGCGAGAACGCGGTACGCAAGGCGATCGAGCAGGGGATGAGCACGGTCGAAGCCTTCGAGACCTACGGGATTATGTGATGAAACGGGTCTTTGCGATGGATAGAGACGACAATGTCGCCACCGTGCTGGAGCCGGTTGCGGCAGGGGAAGAGGTGGAGATTATCGGGGAGCAGTCCGGGATAATCCTCGCCGGAACCGATATTCCCGACGCCCACAAGATCGCCCTCTCCCCGATCCCCCGCGGGACGGGAGTATTCAAGCTGGCTACCCGCATCGGTACCGCTTCCAAGGATGTGGTCCCCGGCGAGTGGGTTCATCTTCAGAACCTGCAGAGCGATTATGATCAGCGTTCGGACGGGGCCGACCTGAAGACCGGTCAGTTCGGGGATGTCAGCTATGGCTGATCTGACGCAGCTGATGCGGCGCCGCTGGTCGGGGTATCTCCGTGCCGACGGCCGCAAAGGGGTCCGTAACCTAGTGCTGGTCGTCTACACGGTAGAGTGCGCCAAGCATGTTGCCTACAAGATTGTCGAAGGGGAGTCTGAGGATATCCATGTGGTCGGCTTTCCCGGCTGCTACGATAACCAGTATGCGGTGAACCTCATCCTTTCGCTGGTGCGCCATCCGAATGTGGGCGCGGTTCTGGCGGTCGGGCTGGGCTGCGAGTACACCCAACCGCGGAAGATTGCTGAAGCGGCGGAGCGCACGGGTCGGGAGGCCTCCTGGTTCTCAATTCAGGAGACCGGCGGTACCCGGCGCAGTATCGAGGAGGGGAAGGCGCGGGTCCGAGAGATGCGAAAACGGATCGAGCACAGCGTGCCCCGGGTAGAGATGGGCTTGGCCGATCTTACTGTCGGAGCCGAGTGCGGCGGAAGCGACGCCACCTCAGGACTGGCGGCCAACCCCTGCGTGGGCCGGATGTTCGACTCTCTCGTCGACGCCGGCGGCACCGCGGTCTGGGAAGAGATCGTGGAGATGCTGGGCCTCAAGGAGGCGCTGGTTTCTCGGGCGGCCTGCCCCGCGGCGGCCGACGCGATCGGCGCGGCCTACGAGAAGGCGGAAGAGTACTGTCTCGACGTGCGACAGTACTCGATCTCGCCCGGGAACTTCGCCGGGGGCCTCACCACCATCGAGGAGAAGTCCCTGGGCTCCTATGCGAAGAGCGGCTCCAAGCCGATTCAAGGGGTTTTGAAGGTCTCCGAGACGCCATCCGCGCCGGGGCTCTGGCTCCTGGACAGCGTACCGGATCCCCACTTCATGCAGTTCGGTTATACCAATCCCAACGACAACGAGGGGCTGATGGATCTGATCTCCACGGGAGCGCAGATCCTGCTCTACACCACCGGTCGGGGCTCCTGCACCGGGAGCGCCGTGGCCCCGGTGGTGAAGGTTACCGGCAATAGCGCTACGTACCGCAATCTCTCCGAGGATATGGACTTCGACGCCGGCGCGATCCTGCGCGGAGAGCGGACCTTGGATCAGGCGGCGTTAGAGCTTTTACGCCTGGTCTGCGATATCGCCGCCGGAACCATGAGCAAGCCGGAGGCCCTGGGGCACCGGGAGTACTTTATTATGTATAAACATCAGGAGACGCCATCGCTTGACGCGGGGTGCCGGGCATGACCGATTTTGATATAGATGGACGGGTCTATATCGTCAGCGGCGGCGGCACCGGGCTGGGACTGGGGATCGCCCGTCAATTGGTCCGGGCCGGGGCCTCGGTGCTAATTACGGGACGTCGGGAGGAGCCGCTTAAGCAGGCTTCTAAGGAGCTCGGTGCAGCCTGCGCATATCGGGCGGGGGACGTGACCAGAGATGCCGATGCAGCGGATATGATCACCGCCGCGGTCGAAGGCTTCGGCCGCCTCGACGGAGTGGTCAATAACGCCGGGAATCATCTAAAGAAACCCTTCGAGGATACCGAGCGGGATGAGTTTTTCTCGGTCCTGGATGTGCATTTAGGGGGTGCGTTTCTGCTGACCCGGGAAGCCCTCCCCTATCTGGAGAGATCCTCCGACGGGATCGTCCTCTTCATCAGCTCCATGGCTAATTTCATGGGCCTGGAGAAGGTGGTGGCCTATACGGCAGCAAAATCGGCGGTGGCCGGTATGACCCGGCAGTTAGCGGTGGAGCTGGCTCCCAAGGGAATTCGGGTCAATGCAATCGCTCCCGGATGGATCGGCTCTCCGATGTTGGAAGAGGCCCTCTCCGGAGATCCCGCCCGGAAGCAGCGGATCCTGAATCGCATCGCCATGCACGAGTTCGGCGCCCCTGAGGATATCGGGAACGCGGCGGTCTATCTGGCTTCAAGTGCGGCGAAGTATATCAGCGGGGTGGTGCTGCCGGTAGACGGCGGTGCGACGGCGAGCCTTTAACGAATGAAGAACGAGCGCGGGTTGCCTAAAACCCCCGCTCCTTCTGGATCCTCTCGTAGGCGTCCTGGATCTCCCGGAACTTGTCGGCGGCGACCTGCTGGAACTCCTCGGGCAAGCCTTTGGAGGCGATCACGTCGGGGTGGTTCTCCCGGACCAGCTTGCGGTAGGATTTCTTGATCGTCTCGTCGTCGTCTTCCGGTTTACAGTTGAGGATCGCGTAGTACTTGTTGGTATTGGCGACGTAGCGCTCTTTTATCCGGTCGTACTGGTACTGTTGGAAGTTGAAGATCCGCGCCACCTGGAGGATCATACCCCCTTCGGCTTTAGAGACCCCGCCGTCGGCCTGGGCTACCCGGAACATGATGTCGATCATCAGCTCCAGGATCTGGGGTTTAGTGCGGAACTCCTTATAAAACTGGGCGGCGATGTCGGTGTAGTTTTCGCGGCTCTCTAAGGCGGCGTCGAAGATCTTCAAGGCGGTGTACTGGGAGGTCTGATCCAGCCGGAGTTCTTCGATCATGAAGCGCCGGATTACCACCTCCTCATCCCGGGAGACCGAGCCGTCGGCCTTGGCAAGTTTTGCCAGAAGCGAGAAGGCGCCCACGAAGAAGGTCATGTGGGCGTGTTCGGTGGTGTTCATGCGGCGCTGATAGTTACGGTAGTACTGGGAGCGGCCGATCCGGTCGGCCTCGCTCGATTGTTCCAGTACGTGGGCGAAGGCCACCCCGGCGATTGCGCCAAGTGGTCCGCCCATGATGAAGCCGATGGTGCCGCCGATGAACTTACCGAATAATCCCACTGTAGCGCCTCGTTAGATTTAGAGCTTGTCGATCAGCATCGAGCATTTGCCCGAAGGAATCGGGAGGGTCTTCTTCTTGCGCTCGCTCAGGATGTTGATGGTAAAGTAGTAGAGTTTCTCCGATTCGAGGCGGATCTCCCATCCCCGGCCGGATTTGTTGCTTAAAATAGTGACCATGTTGCGCTTGAGCGAGAGGGCCTCGATGCCCATAATCTCCAGGGTGGGGATAATCCAGTCCACGGTCTTCCGGGGCAGGCTGATGTAGAGGCCGATGATATTCTCGATCATCAGGGTAACCGCCGAGAGAGCGGCATAGGCCAGATAGAGCTTCCGCGGGTAGTCGGGATTGCCGGTCCACTTGGCCGGTCCGTCCCGCCGGGGGGCGTAGGCCTCGTAGATATCGCCCTTTTGCTTCCCTTCCGGGTGGAGGGTGTCGAGCATGTAGTAGAGGTGGCGAATCGAACACTCCCGGGCCATCTCGTAACGGGCGTACTTCTCCAATCCCTTGATGATCATGAAGGTGAAGGCCGGAACCACCGAGCCGCGGCAACCCTCGCCCTCCTCGGAGAAATCGGGGTCGTCGGCCGAGAGGGTCGGAAAGGGATTCTCGATGCCGAAGGTGTCGGGATTATTCAGATGGTCGATCATGCGGTTGGCCCGGTCTTCGTTGGGGATCTCGCCCAAGAGGGGCCAGAATCCGGCAATCGTCTTCTGGGGCAGACGTTCCTGATTCTCGTCGATATCGTGGTAGATTCCGGTCTCGTCGTTCCACATCAGGGAATTGATGCGGGTCTTTAAGGAGAAGTAGGCCCGCTTGTATTTAAAGCTCATCTCCTTATCGTTGAGGACATCCCCGATAGCCGACATGTAGAGGGCGTTCAGCGCCTGCTGGGCGTTGAAGTCGACTAAGTACTTGGCCTTCTCCCGGGGGGCATTGGGCATATAGACCGCGGAAAGGGGGACCGCGTAGAGACCGGTATCGTCCCGGAAGGTGGTCTCCAGCCAGTCGAAGTAGCGCTCGAGGACCGGCATGATGTCCTTCAAGCGCTTTTTGTTGCCCTCTTTGTGGTAGAGGTTGTACTCGGCGTAGGCGAAGAGAGGCGGTGCGGCCCCTTCCGGATTCTCATCGGTGAGAACGGGTTTTCCGGTAGAGACGTTGTACTCCCCGCGGATCGCCCCGGACTCCTCCTGCTTGCGGTAGAAATTGTCCAGCGAGGGAGCTGCGGGATAGACTTTATTGCTGTAGACCAGGAAAAAGGTCGACAGGCAGGCGTCGAACTGATTGATGGTATCTGCTTCGGGATAGCGGAAAAACCGCGCTTCCAGGCCGTTCTTCTTGGTGCCCTTGCCCCAGAATTGCTCGAGCCAGGCCCAGGTTCTATCATAGAGATCGACAAAGTCTTGGTCGTAGAAGTGAATAGTTGGAAAGCCGCTCTTGACCACGAATGCTCCTTGCCCCTATAGCGGGCAGATATATCTAGCGTTGCACACTACATGAACAGTGTGACGATAAGGTTAGTCTCATCAAACCTGTCTCAGGGTAAGGCTATACCATACACTAAAGAGCGCTAAAAGTCAAATCGGCCTGACCAGAACGGGACCCCCTTAATCCGTTGTAATATGGTGAATTAACTGCTTCTATTGACACGCCTTCGCTTCCTTCGGTAGAGTTTGGCCAATCATGGAAGAGCGAGAATTGGATATTACCGCCGAGCTGGCTAATCTGGCCCTTTCGGGGGAAGAGCGAGCCGCCTTCGAAGGCGAAGTCGGGCGGATGCTCGAATATTTTACGATGATGAATGCCGTCGATCTCGACGGTATCGATGCGACCACTCATATAGGCCCCGAGGGCAATAGCGTCCGGCCTGATAAGGCCCGGGAGGAGGACCTCTCGGAGAAGATTCTCGAGAACGGCCCCGACCGGCAGGAGCGATTCCTGCGCATCCCGAAGGTGCTTTAGGTGGGCGTAATGAACACACCCCACACCCTCGCTCCCTGGCGGGAACTTCTCAGCGACGAAAACCGCAGCCGAAACCACCGCGCTTATGTCGATTCCTGGGAGGAGTCGATTCATGCCTTCTGCGAGCTTGCCGGCAATCAGCAATTGACGGGCGAGACTGCGGGCCCCTTGGCCGGGGTTCCCTTCGGCGTCAAAGACAATATCGCCGTAGAGGGGATGGGCTTGAGCTGCGGCTCCAAGATCCTGGAGGGTTTCACTTCGCCCTACTCCGCCACCGCCGTCTCCCGGCTGAACGACGCCGGTGCGCGGGTCTACGGAAAATGCAACCTCGATGAATTCGGTATGGGCTCCGCCTGCGCCAACTCGGTTCACGGCCCGACTTCGAATCCCTGGAACCCCGACTATGTTCCCGGCGGCTCCTCGGGCGGTTCGGCGGCGGCGGTCGCCGCGGGGCAGGTCCCCTTCGCTTTAGGGAGCGACACCGGCGGTTCGGTCCGGCAGCCGGCCTCCTTCTGCGGCATCTACGGCCTCAAGCCGACCTACGGCGCCGTCTCCCGTTTCGGCCTGGTGGCCTACGCCTCCTCCCTGGAGTGCATCGGTATCCTGGCCCGGGACGTCGAGGTCTGCCGCCTGGTATTCGATACCGTCAAAGGTCTCGATGATAAGGATCAGACCAGCATTGCCTACGCTCCGGCGGAACCGTCGAGCCGGAAACGGATCGCCGTATTGGAAAATTTGAGCGAACTATCCCCCGGCGTGGCCCGGGTATATAAAGAGACCCTGGATCGCTACCGGGAGCTGGGCTGGGAGATCGTTCCCGTGGAACTGCCGAGCCTCGAGTACGTGGTCCCCGCCTACTACACCATCGCCACCGCCGAGGCCTCGGCCAACCTGGCCCGCTACACCGGCATCCGCTACGGCTACCGGGGCGAGGCGGAGGCTCATGGAGAGATGGTCAAGGCCACGAGGAGCGAAGGCTTTGGTCATGAGGTGAAGCTTCGGGTGCTCTTGGGTACCTATGTTCTCCGTTCCGGTTTTCAGGATCAGTACTACGGCCGGGCGCAGCGGATCCGCACCATGATCCGCAATGAGTTCGCATCGCTCTTTTCTGAGAACGATCTGCTTCTGATGCCCGCGTTCCCGACCGCCGCCTTCCCCCATGGGGAGTCGGGGCTGGATCCTTTCCAACAGAAGCTGGCCGATAAGTTCACCGCCGCCGCCAACCTGGCCGGTATTCCCGGTCTATCGGTCCCCGCCGGTATGGAGGGCGATTTGCCCGTGGGGATGCAGCTCTTGGGGCCGGCCATGGCCGAGGAGCGGCTCTTGGCCGCCGCCGAGGAGCTTTCCAGCGTCGTCGCCCCTCTCCACTCATTTACTCCTCCCGGATTCAAGGACCCTGCATGAGCGCGTATCAATCCTTTATCGGCCTCGAGATTCATATCCACCTGCTGACCGAATCGAAGGTCTTCTGTAACTGTCCCGCCCGTTTCGGGGACGAACCCAACCGCAATGTCTGTCCGGTCTGCATGGGCTACCCCGGGGTTCTGCCGGCGCTGAACGAAGAGGCGATCTTCATGTCCTACCTGGTCGGCCGGGCTCTCAACTGCGAGCTTGCCGACGAGGCGATCTTCGACCGGAAGAACTACTTCTATCCGGACATGACCAAGAACTATCAGATCTCCCAGTTCCACTCCCCCGTAGGGCGCAACGGCTGGTTCGACATCAGGCTCGAGGGAGAGGAGACCAAACGAATCCGGATCCACGATATCCACCTGGAAGAGGATGCGGGGAAGATGATCCACGCCTCCGGCGGAAGCCTGCTCGACTACAACCGGGCCGGTACCGCCCTCTTGGAGATCGTAACCGAACCGGATCTGGTAACCGGCGAGGATGCCGAGGCCTTCATTCAGCAGTTCCGCAACCTGGTGCGCCAGCTCGGCGTCTGCGACGGTAACATGGAGGAGGGTTCCCTACGCTGCGACGGGAACGTGTCGATCAACCTGAAAGGCAAGGGACTCGGGACGAAGACGGAGGTGAAGAACGTCAACTCATCCCGCTTCCTGCGCCAGGCCCTGAGTTATGAGATCCGCCGGCAGAAGAAGCTCCTCGATAAGGGGGAGGCGATTACCCAGGAGACCCGCCTCTGGGACGAGGCCGCCGGCCGAACCGAGGCGATGCGCTCCAAGGAGAGCGCCCACGACTACCGCTACTTCCCGGAGCCCGATTTGCCCCCCTTTCGGCCCACCCCTGATTTCCTGGGCAAGGTCGACGAGGCGTTGATCGAGCTCCCCCTGGCTCGGCGCACCCGATTTGTGGAGGAGCTGGGCGTTAAAGAGGTTCAGGCCGATCTCTTAACCGAGGAACGGGCCACGGCCGACTTCTTCGAAGCGACGGTCGCCGCCGGGGTAGAGGCCGCCGCCGCTGCCGCCTGGATCTGCGGGGACGTACAGAAGCATCTGAAACGCCGGGAGATCGCCTTGGGCGAAAGCAGCTTGAGCCCCGCAAGACTCGCGGCGCTGATCAAGCTGGTCGAGGAGAATACCGTCAACCGCAACGGCGCCCGGGAGGTGCTTGAGGCGGTGCTGGACGAGGACAAGGATCCGGCCGAGATCGTCGCCGAGCGGGGACTCGAGCAGGAGGATAACTCCGCCGAGCTGGAAGCCCTGATAGCTAAGATTGCCGATGAGAATCCCCAGGCGGTAGAGCAGCTTACAAGCGGCGACATGAAGCCGATCGGCTTTTTCGTGGGGCAGATTATGCGCGCCTCCGGCGGTAAGGCCGATCCCAAGCAGGTGCAGAGCCTGATCCGCGCTAAATTCGGACTCTAAACCGGATAAAGCTATAAGAATTATAAGAAAGAGACGCTACTTTTTGAGGATTGGCAATTCCTTGTCACGATCCTTACAAATTTGATAGTATCAAGGCGTTCTACACACTACGGGGTACAATTTTTTATGAGCACATATCGCACGCACCGCTGTAACGAGCTAAAGAGTTCCCATGTGGGTCAGACCGTGACCCTTTCGGGGTGGATCAATAATCACCGCGACCACGGCGGAGTACTCTTTATCGATCTGCGGGATAATTTCGGCATTACCCAGCTCGTGAGCTACCCCGAATCGGGATTCAAGTATGAGGTGGCTCACCTGCAGAAGGAGAACTGTATCCGTGTGGAGGGTACGGTAAAGAAGCGAGATCCTGAGACGGTCAACTCCAAGCTCGAAACCGGCGAGGTCGAGGTGGAGATCGAGAAATACGAGATTCTCGGCCGCTGTGATCCCCTCCCCTTTCAGGTCTTTCCCGAGGACAAGGAGCCCGAGGAGCTCAGGCTCACCTACCGCTACCTGGATCTTCGGCGGGAGACGATGCATGCCAATATCCTCAAGCGGAACAAGATCATCTCCTCAGTCCGGCGCCGAATGGAGGCCATGGGCTTCAATGAGTTCCAGACGCCGATTCTAACCGCCTCGAGCCCCGAGGGGGCCCGGGACTTCTTGGTTCCCTCCCGCCTGCATCCGGGGCAGTTCTACGCCCTCCCCCAGGCGCCTCAGCAGTACAAGCAGCTCTTGATGGTGGCCGGCTTCGACCGCTATTTTCAGATCGCCCCATGTTTTCGGGACGAGGACGCCCGGGCCAACCGCAGTCCCGGGGAGTTTTATCAGATCGACATCGAGATGTCCTTCGTTGAACAGGAGGAGGTATTCGGGGTAATCGAGGAGCTGATGACCGGGCTCTTTACCGAGTTTTCCGACTGGGAGGTGAGCAGCGCTCCGTTCGAACGGATTCCCTTCGCCGAGGCGATGCTCAAATACGGCTCGGATAAGCCCGATCTCAGAAACCCGATTGTGATCCGGGATGTCACCGAGGCCTTCCGGGATTCCGATTTCAAGGCCTTCGCCGGGGCGATTAAATCCGGCGCCGCGGTACGGGCCCTGCCGGTGAAGGGGATCGCCGGCCAGCCCCGCTCCTTCTTCGACAAGCTGATCGAGTTCGCCCAGTCGGTCGGCTCCAAAGGCCTGGCCTACATCACCTGGGCCGACGGCGAGGTGAAGAGCCCAATCGCCAAATTCTTGAGCGACGAAAGCATTCAGGCCATCGCGTCGGCCTGCGAGGTCGAGGACGGGGATGTGGTCTTCTTCGTCTGCGACCAGCCCGATTCGGCCGCCTCGATCGCCGGCCATGTGCGCAACAAGCTCGGCAAGGACATGGATCTGCTCGACAAAGGGGTCTACCGCTTCTGCTGGATCGTCGACTACCCGATGTACGAGCGGGACGCCCACTCAGGGGAGATCCAGTTCAGCCACAACCCCTTCTCCATGCCCCAGGGGGGACTCGAGGCGCTGGAGAACAAGGATCCCCTGGAGGTCCTGGCGTACCAGTACGACCTGGTCTGTAACGGCGAGGAGCTCTCCTCCGGAGCGATCCGGAACCACCGGCCGGAGATCATGTATAAGGCCTTCGAGATCGGCGGCTACTCCAAGGAGGAGGTGGACGCCAAGTTCTCGGGCATGATCTCCGCCTTCCGCTACGGCGCTCCGCCCCACGGCGGCATCGCTCCGGGGCTGGATAGAATCGTGATGCTCTTGGCGGATGTGGAGAACCTGCGGGAGATCGTCGCCTTTCCGATGAATCAGAGGGCCCAGGAACCGATGATGGGTTCTCCCCGGGAGGTATCCGAACGGCAGCTCGAGGAGCTCCATATCGGCATCGAACTCCCCGACGAGGAGCTATAGGCTATAAGAAGCTACAGGTAGCGCTTCATATCCCCGGCCCGGGTTCCGGCGTAGAGTTCCAGGTAGGATTTTACCGGGCTCTTGTCGATCTTGGTCAACAACACCTCCTCGACCTGGAAGAAGCCGACCTCCGCCGACATGCGGATCGTGATCTTGATCGGCAGTTCCTCCCCCGCCTCAATCTTTACCTTCTCGATGGAATTGGCCGAATACTTGTGGATATCTCCGGCTTTGGGCGCCGTGTTGAGGTAGAGGGGGATTCGCGCCCGGCCCCGTTCCATGTCGCAGCCGTCGGCGATCAGGATTACCCCCGCCTCTAAGGAGTGGATGCGGTGGTGGGCCATATGGCCGATGATGCCCTCGATCGCCAGGGAGCGCACCGCTACCCGCTTCATCAGGTCTTCGCCGTAGTAGACGGCCAGGAGTCGGTCGATTATGGGATAGCTCAGGTAGGTGCTGTGGAGTTCGTGGTCCTGCCGGCCGATGGTCATCCCCAGGTCGTGCAGGAAGGAGGCGAGCATGACCGCCGCCAGGCTGTCCTCGAAGCTGCCGATCTCCTCCGCCTCGAGATTGGTCTTGATTCCGGCATCCTTTAAAAGGTTCATAATGGTGATCGCGTTTAAGAGGACCACCCGCATATGGACCGGACCGTGGTCGTTGAAGCCTAAGCGCTTGATGGAGACGGTGTTGCCGTACTCCTGCATGGCCCGGATCTCCTTATCCTCGAGCAGCAGGTCCGCCAGTTCCCGGGATTTGCCGCTGAGTTGCTTGAGAATTTTTCTGTTGAGTCCTATCTCTTTTGGTGATTTTGTCATCCGTACAAAATAGCGAATCGGGAGCGAAAAATCCAGACAAATCCCTTGACCACATGATCCGATGGCGGTATGCTGTCTGTGTTTCTATTGAAAGTAACATCTCGGTTACGAGATGGATTATAAAGAGGAGATTAACGATGAAAAAGCTGATTACTATTCTACTGGCGCTCACGTTGAGCCTGGTGCTCATCGCAGGCGGACAGGAAGAGAGCGCTGCAAGCGACGACGGATCGATTACGATCGGCATTTCCAAGATCGTCAGCCATCCGGCGCTCGACGGTGTCGAGCAGGGAATTCAGGATGAGCTCGCCGAGCTGGGCTACAGCGATGTAAGCTACGATCTGCAGAACGCCAACGGCGATCCCAACACCGCCAAGCAGATCGCGATCAAGTTCAAATCCGACAAGGTCGATGTAGCGGTCGGTATCGCTACCCCCACCAGCCAGGCGCTGGCTTCGACCATTACTGATATTCCGGTAGTCTATTCGGCGGTTACCGATCCGGTGGGCGCGGGTCTCGTCCCCTCCCTGGATCAGGGCGGCGAGAATATCACCGGCTTCTCCGATATGACCCCGGTCCGGGAGCAGATCGAGTTTCTGGCGAGTCTGATGGACCTGAAGCGGCTCGGTCACGTCTACTCCTCGGGAGAGGCCAACGCCGTAGTTCTGGCCAATATCGCCAAGGAGGTTTGCGAGGATATGGGCATCGAGTTCGTCGAATCGACGGTAACCAACTCCGCCGAGGTAAAACAGGCAACCCAGGCTATCCTGGGCCGGGTCGACGCAATCTACGTCAGCACCGACAACACCGTCGTCTCCGCCCTGAACTCCCTGGTGCAGACCGCCCTGGAGAAGGATATCCCCGTCATGTCGGCCGATCCGAGTTCCGCCGAATCCTTCGAGGTGCTTGCCGCCTTGGGCTTCGACTACTACAAGCACGGCCGGGCCACCGGGCGCCTTGTCGACCGGATCCTCAAGGGTGAGGCGACCGCCTCGATTCCGACCCAGTTCATGTCCGATCCCAACGATCTGGACCAGCTGGTGGTGAATCTCGATGTGGCCGCACAGGTGGGCATCACCGTTCCCCAGGCTGTAATAGACCGGGCCTCGGTTGTGGTGAAGAACGGCGAGGTTACCAAGAAATAGGCGACCCGACCGCGGAATTTCTGATACACTACCAACTCAGAGGGGGCCGCTTGCGGGCGGACCCCCTTTTTGCGTAGCAATCAATATGGAAGGCAGAGAGTGATAGAAGGCATATTACACGAAGGACTTATCTACGGGATTCTAGCCCTGGGGGTGTTTATCACCTTCCGGATTCTGGATTTTCCCGATCTTACCGTCGACGGGAGCTTCCCCTTCGGCGCGGCCATCGCGGCGGCTTCGATCTCGGGCGGCTTGCCGGTTCCGGCGGCGATGCTCCTGGCCCTGGCCGGCGGAATCGCGGCGGGATTTATAACCGCCCTGATCCATAACAAGCTCAAGGTGCCCAACCTCTTGGCGGGAATCTTGACCATGACCATGCTCTACTCGATCAATATCCGCGTTCTGGGAAACCGGGCCAATATTCCCCTCTTGAACGTGACCACCGCCTTTACCGCGGTACAGCAGTTGAGTGAAGGCCTCGGGATTCCTCAGGAGTACGGGGTGCTGATCTTCCTGCTGCTGACGCTGGGCGGGATTATCCTGCTTCTGGATATCTTCTTCCACACCGACATGGGGCTGACCCTGGGCGCCATGGGTAATAACCAGCAGATGGTGATCAGCCAGGGGGTGAATCCCGAGATGATGAAGATCATCGGCGTCGGACTGTCGAACGGTCTCGTCGGCGTGGCCGGGGCCCTGGCGGCCCAGTACCAGGGCTTTGCCGACGTCAATCTGGGCCAGGGCATCGTCATTTCCGGGCTGGCCTCGGTGATGATCGGCGAGTTCTTTATCAAGTCGAACAGAATCGCGCCTCTTCTGATCCGGGTCGTGATCGGCGCCATCGTCTTCAAGGGGATCATGTACTTAGGGCGCTACTACGGCTACTACATCAATCTTACTCCCAACGACCTGAAATTGATCACCGGACTCCTGATCATCGCCTCGCTGATTATGACCAAGGTGAAAACCGGGAAACGGAAAAGGCAGGTGGCGGCATGATTCGGCTCGAGCAGGTAAGCAAGGTATTCAACGAAGGCACCGTCAACGAGACGACGGCGATCCGTAATATCGATCTGACGGTCAAGGAGGGGGACTTCATTACCGTGATCGGTTCCAACGGGGCGGGAAAGACGAGTCTCTTCAATCTGATCGCCGGTACCTACTTCCCGACCGAGGGGAAGATCTTCGTCAACGATACGGAGGTAACCAAGGTTCCCGAGTTTCAGCGGGCCAAGTATATCGGCCGGATCTTTCAGAATCCCTTGCTCGGTACCGCGGGCAACATGAGTCTGGAGGACAACATGATCCTCTGCTACAAGAAGGGCTTTAAGGGTTTGCGAATCAGCCTCAATAACAAGATGCGGGAGTTCTTCAAAAAGGAGCTGACCGCCCTCGATATGGGCCTCGAATCCCGGCTCAAGAACAACGTCAGCCTCCTCTCCGGCGGACAGCGCCAGGCGCTGACCCTCCTGATGATGGTCCTCTCCAAGCCGGCGCTGATCCTGTTGGATGAGCATACCGCGGCCTTAGACCCCAGGAACGCGGCCAAGGTGCTGGAGCTGACCAAGCGCTTTATCGAGGAGTACAAGCTGACCGCGGTGATGATTACCCACAACATGGCCCACGCCATCCAGTATGGTAACCGCCTGCTGATGATGGACGGCGGAGAGGTCATCCTCGACATCGAAGGCGAGGAGAAGCGTGGATTAACGGTGGATAAGTTGGTGGATAAGTTCCACGAGATCCGCAAGAAGGAGTTCGAAAACGACGAGGTCCTGCTCTCTTAACAAGCTGCATCCCGGAGATTCTGAGGCGGTCGAGGCGGCGGCGCGGGTTCTGACGGCGGCGTTCGCTTCCACCGGCGTTACAGACTGGGATACGATCGAGGCCGCCCGGCGAGAGGTCCGGGAGTGTCTGAACCCCGAGTATCTGCTGATCGGGGCCGAGCTCGAAGGCGCCCTCGTCGGCTGGATCGGTTTTCGCCCGCTCTACGGCACCCACACCTGGGAGCTGCATCCCCTGGCGGTCGACCCGGCCGCCGCCGGCAGCGGGATCGGGAGCGCCCTGGTACGCGAGGGGGAGCGGCTCCTGGCCGAGCGCGGCGCAGGCGGGGTGCTCCTGGGAAGCGATGATCCCGACGGCAGCACCAGCTTAGGCGGGCGGGATCTCTCCTCGGCCGACCTATTCGACGAAATCAGGCATATCCGCAATCTGGGGCGCCACCCCTTTGAGTTCTACCGTAAACTCGGGTATCGTATTGTCGGGGTTATCCCCGACGCTTCCGCACCCGGGCAGCCGGACATCCTGATGTGGAAAGCTCTCACTTCTTAAGGAGTGCTACTATGACCCATACCGACTATACAGCCTATCGTGTCGAGGAAGAGAACGGCAGTTATACCGGGAATGTGCAGACCCTCTCCGTCGAGAACTTGCCCGCGGGAGAGCTCCTGGTCGAGGTGGCCTACTCCTCATTGAATTATAAGGATGCTCTCTCCGCCCGGGGCAACAAGGGGGTGACCAAGAGCTATCCCCACACCCCAGGCATCGATGCCGCCGGAGTGGTGGTCGAATCTTCAGTCCCGGAGTACCAAGCCGGGGATTCGGTTATCGTTACCAGTCACGATTTGGGGATGAATACCCCCGGCGGATTCGGCGGGTATATTCGGGTGCCCGCCGCATGGGCGGTGCCCCTTCCGGCAGGTCTCAGCTTGAAGGAGGCCATGTGCCTGGGAACCGCCGGACTAACCGCCGCTATCTGTGTTAGCCACCTGGTCGAACGTATCCGGCCTGAGGACGGGCCGGTGGCGGTCAGCGGCGCGACCGGCGGGGTCGGCTCCCTGGCGACCGGTATTCTGGCTCAACTCGGCTACCAGGTGCAGGTAATAAGCGGCAAGAAGGATAAGCAGGGTATGCTGAAGGAGCTCGGCGCCGCCGAGGTGCTGGATCGAGCCGAGTTCGGCGAAGAGAGCGAGCGTTCCATGCTGAAAGGACGCTTCGCCGGCGCCGTGGATACCGTGGGCGGTGCGATCCTGACGAATCTGATCAAGGCCGTCAAACCCTTCGGGGTTGTCAGCTGCTGCGGAAACGCCGCCGGCGGAGATCTGCCCCTTACGGTCTATCCCTTTATTCTGCGCGGAATCGCCCTCTGCGGGGTCTCCTCCCAAAACTATCCCGCCGGGCCGCGGCGGGATATGTGGCAGCGCCTGGCGGGGGACTGGAAATATGAGAACCTCTTCCGCAATATCGAGGAGATCGGTTTGGACCGTTTGGACGCCGCGATCGAATCCATGCTGGCCGGCACCCACAGCGGACGTACCGTGGTTCGTCACGGGGATCAATAATGGAGATCTATCGCAAGATCCTCGAGGTCTACGCCGGAGCGGCGGAGAAGGCCTCAATCGAGCGTTTGACTATCGGTCTGGGTTATACCGCCGCGCTGTTGGATAACGGAAGACTGGGACTCTCCTACACCTACGTGACCGATCTGGAATCCTGCATGGTCTTCAAATACCCGGGAGAGATCGAAGGAAAACCGGCGCTGCCCCTGCTTGAATTGATTGATTCCGATAACCTGGTCGACCGTTCGGTGGCGATTGCCGTGCTGAACGCCCTTAACGCCGAACAGGCCGCCGCCTGTGCCGACGATGAGCTGGAGTATCTTGCAGCCTTCGCTCCCGGTCCGGGGGATAAAATCGCTATGGCCGGTTATTTTGGTCCGGTGGTGGAGAAGATCCGCGGCATGGGCGCCGAGCTGGAGATCTACGACATCGGCCGCGGTCTCGGTACGGAGGAGGCATTTTACCGCTTACTAAAGTCGGGAAGAGCCAAAGGATTTATCCTGACCGCCACCAGTCTGATTAACGGCACCACCGAGAAGATCTTTGACCGTCTTCATACAAATACCCCGGCGGTGCTCCTCGGACCGACGACCCCCATGGCACCGGCCCTATTCGAGCATCTGCCCCTCGATTATATCGGCGGGGTTGCACCGGTCGATACAGAGCATATCGAAGGCGCGATCCGCAACGGTCGGGGGACCCGGCATATCCTGAAAGGGGCGCGGAAGGTAAGCTGCAGATTGGGTTGAGCCGGCTGTAGTCGTACGGCCTTTCATATGGTACCGTTTGAGAGATGGGAGACACGACCGCCGACCAAGCTGCCGTTACATCGTCTACCGCACACGAAAGCTCACGAACCACGATAATTGCAATTCTCACCTCGGTATTCCTGATGGGCGCAGGAATGGGAGTGCAGGGCTCCGCCGTTTCTCTGCGCGCGGGCCTCGAAGGCTATACGAACTCAATCGTCGGTTTGATCATGGCCGCCAATTATGTGGGCTTGATACTCGGTTCGCTAATCGCCCCGATCCTTATTCGCAATGTCGGCTATGTACGCTCCTTCGCCGCTTCGGCTTCTTTGGGGTCCGCAGCGGCAATCGCGCATCTCTTAGTGATAAACCCCATTGCCTGGATGGTGTTTCGGGCGCTTACCGGGCTTTCCCTATCGGTGATGTTCGTCGTTTCCGAGAGCTGGCTGAACTCATCGAGTTCGAGCCATAACCGAGGGCGTCTCTTAAGCGCCTATAGCGTGGTGTATTTGGTCTCCATGGGAGCCGGGCAACCCCTGTTGGCGCTCTTTCCGCCGGCGGGATTCGAGATATTTTGTGCGACCACGGTACTTATCTCGCTCTGCCTGATACCGGTGGCGGTCATGCGCGTCCGCGGGGAGCCGAGCGCCGAGCGGGAGCCGCCGCGCCTGGTGCGGACCTTTTTGAAGACGCCCCTCGCCGGGAGCGGAGTGATCGTCGCCGGCATTATGACGGGAGCCACATGGAGTCTAACCCCCCTCTACGGGCAGCAGATAGGTCTGGAGAGCGGCGCCATCGGTATGCTCATGCTCCTGGTTTCAGTGGGTACTATGGTGTTGCAATGGCCGCTGGGTTGGCTCTCCGACAAGAGCAGCCGACGTCTGGCCATGCTCTGGAGCACCGGCGTTTCCGCCCTCGCCGCGGCATTCATTGTCGTCTTCCGTCCGGATGGTTCGATGCTCTATGTACTGATCTTTCTCTACGGTGGATTCGGAATGCCTCTCTACTCTCTTTCGGTAGCGTTCGCCAATGATCATTTTCAGCCGAACGAGATGGTCCGAGTTGCAGGAGCCATCGTCATCTACTATGGAATAGGCAGCGTAATCGGGCCTGTGTTAGGAAGTCAGTTTATGCGCTGGATCGGGCCGACCGGGCTCTTCCTCTCCATGACCGTGGTGCAAGCCCTCCTCTTCGGATTTGCCGCTATCCGGCGCGCTACAATCCCCGCTGTTCCCAGACGAAAAGGCGGATTCCGCCTCTATCCGCGAACCAGTCCTTCGGCTTTTAAGCTGCTCCGCAAGGTGCGGGTGCGGCGGAAACCGCCGGTCACTTAGGTGTTTCTCGATTGTTCAAGGCGCCTCAAGCTTGCTGAAATAGCGGGTTCCCCGGGATTTTCCGGTGGAGTAGATTTTATCTTCCCGCTTTAGCTGCTGCACCACCCGGCGGATAAGGGGGGTGTCCGCATCCGGGAAGGCCTCCCGCAGCTCCTGCATGCTGCACCCCTCCTGTCGTTGTCCGTAGTTCTCCAGTACCGCTTTTCGGATTTCCAAATCGATGCGCACCGGAGTGGCGAGGAAGGTCGGCGGTCGTTCGGCGGCCTCGACGCTGCTTTGACCGGTATCGGCAACCCGGGAGCGAACGGCCTGAAAGAAGCGGGTCGTCCAGGCATTGGCCAGCTTTCGGTTGCCGGCGAAGATGATCTGCAGCCCCGGATGGAGGGCGGAGATTTCGCCGATAAGACGGTTCAGATGCGGGGCGGAGAGCCGGTCCCCGATCCGCTTCGGATCGGAGAAATCCCCGTATTGCGCTTCGACGACCAATGCCGGATTCGGAAAACTGGAGAGCTCGGTCAGCTTCTGGTGGCAGATCCTGATCTCATAGAGATCGTGTAATAGATTATCGAAGGTTTTTCGTTCGACCACGGCGATGTAACGGTTTTCCCAGACCAAAGCGTAGTCCCCGGCGGGAAGCTTTGTGCGGGTAATCTCGGCGGACGGGAAACGCCACGGGTAGCGCTCCGAGGAGTCGATGACGACCTCGACCGTTTCAGATCCGTAGAGGAGGGGCGAGCCCTTGCTGCGGTGGGCGCGAAGACCCGTCTGGGTGCGGAAGAAGATCTGCTCGTAGGGCTCTCCCGTTTTGTTTGTTTTTCTAAGGAAGAGGAAATCGCAGCGCTTTCGGTTGGCCCGGTCGAGGACAATCTCGACCCGTTTTCCCTGGCGGCGTAAGACGGCGATCGGTACCGTTTCTACCAGCTCTAGGTTCTCCCCGTCGTCGGGGGAGCCCGTCTCCCGGAGACAGAAGATCTGTCCCTTTTGCCCCGGCCACTTATCCTGGGCGCGCAGGGCGAGAACCGTCTTCTCCGCCTCTCTGATGGCGATCCGGTAGGGAAAACGGGGATTCTCGGTCTTTTCAACCTGCCAGGTGTAGCCGGTCATAGGTGTAGAGTTTATCCGAAGTTCGTAAAACAGCATAGAAGGAGGCGATTATACGTAATGCGCTAAAGAGGTGATTTTAAGGAATCGTCCATGGCCTGGGTAATCTGAGTATAGAGCATGGTCGTCTTGATACTGGAATGCCCCAGCTGGGCCTGAATCAAGCGGATATCGACGCCGTTCTCCAGAAGAGAGGTCGCAAAAGAGTGTCTCAGGGAGTGGCAGGTCGCATTGAGGGGGATTTCAGATGCTATAAGTGCACGTTTGAAGATCGTCTGTAGGGTGCGGACCGAGTACTTGTTCCCGCTTTGGTTGAGAAAGAGGTACTCGCTACCCGGGCGGTTCGTCACTAGAAGTTGCAGATAATCAACCAGCCTGGATGAGAGAACTACGACCCTGTCCTTCAGGTTTTTCGACTGACGAACCGTAAGGCGTAACTTAGCGAGATTGCAATCCCGTACCCGCAGATTCACCACCTCGCTAACCCTGAGTCCTGAGCTGTACATCAAGGCGATCATGCACTTATGCTTGGGATTTCGGATCATCGCCAGGATCGAGCGCACTTGATCTCGGCTCAACACCACCGGAAGGCGTTGCGGTTTTCGCTTGCGGACCGTAAGAACTGAGCATGGAAGGCGGAGGATGTGGCCGTAGAGATACTTCAAGGCTGCAGAAGCCGCCGCTTTCGTGGCTGGAGAGTGGAAGGTATTCACGAAAGTCGCAATCTTCTCGTCCCGGCTTAGTTCTGATCGGGAAAGAGAAAATGCGATGTATTTCCGAGCAAAATAGGTGTAAGATTTGACGGTCCGCGGCGAATAGTTCCGGTAGAGAAGATGCTCCCGTAGCCTGGAGATAATGTTTTCCGTATTTAAGCGATGCATATCCTGAAAAGGAGGCTTGGCGGGCGGTTGCTTCAGATAATTGGGAAGAATTTGTATAATGCGGATAAGAGTAGTTAAGTACAATACCAAACGACGCTTTAGTGTCGACCCATCCGTGGGTCGACGATGGGAAAAGAAAGAAAAAATGTATGTGGATAAGCATTTGATGTAGTATAGTCTAACGGAAAACTGGTTAAAACAATATGTTGGACTCATGAGATGAAGCATGATTGATGACGCATTCCATCCACTGATCCGGCTCGACATGGGGCTAGTTCACTACTTCTCCGTGCTGGGCCGTGCGCTGTTCACTGCACAGCATCTTGAAATGAACTGTCGAGCCATCGCGGGTTTCCTCCATATGCGAAGCCAAGTCATGCAGCACGGCTCATCAGTTCTGGATGACGGCACATTCCAAAAGGGCATCCACCAGCTTTGGAAGAAAACACTCGGTCAGCATGTTCATGGGTTGAACGAGTTGTGCATATTCTCTGACGATGCTGCTCAGCTTCTCGGGGCAGCGGTAAAGGCAAGAAACGAACTTGCCCACGACGTGGCGATGGGCATTACGGACCGCCTTGACGCAGAACTTGACCAACGGATTGACGAAATCCGAGAGTTGGTCCGAAAGATCGCCACGGCAGACAAGATCGTTTCATCGCTCCTGCACATTCTTAACAAAGACCCGCTTCCGCGAAAGGACTACTTCAAGACCTACGAGGAAAGGGTTATTGCATGGGTAACAGAAGAGACATTCGAGGAGTAGGGAGTCCAACAAGACAAATCGAGGATATTGTCGTGTAGCCGCGCCAAATCCTCATTTGCGACGTTAAACTAGCTTCCTAAAATACATCCGTGTACTTTTGGAAGAGATAAGTGTAGTAGGTTTGGTACTGTACTTAACAGCGAATATGCGGTTGCGCCTACGGCTTCACCCAAATTGGCCTGTGGCCAATTTCGCATATTCGCGAAACGTTAAGCGATAAAGTAAAAGGAGATCTAACAAAGCACCATCAA
>JWTM01000540.1 GCA_001749745.1 Candidatus Marispirochaeta associata | reverse complement strand
GGACGGTATTACTGCTCATAAGCATATAGCAAAACATAACCCGTCTATTCCGGTTCTGATTATGACAGCGTATTCGTCTATTAATACGGCTGTAATTGCTCTGAAACAGGGTGCGTATGACTATTTAATTAAGCCCCTCGACTTTGATGTGCTGAAGCTTACTATTGAACGTATGCTTGACCATACACGGTTGGTGGAAGAAAATCGGTCGCTTAAAGAAAAAGGTGCTGACAACAACCAGTTCGGCATGGTCGGTAACAGTGACCGGATGCATGAACTTGTTGAAACCATTACCACCGTGGCACCGACACATG
>JWTM01000539.1 GCA_001749745.1 Candidatus Marispirochaeta associata | reverse complement strand
CAAAAGTATGAAGTGGCTTTAGGTCAAGGTTCTCATCTTGATTAAGCTTGCGCATATCAATTTTAGATTTGTATGTATCTTCACGCAATGTCTCATTCCAATAAAGAGTATTTGCATATGTTTTCAACTTGTTTGCATATGTCTCGTTATTACTGGATATGTTATCTAATCCTTTTAAAAGTAGTACACCACCAAGTCTATTTCGCTCGACATCAAACAGTTCTTCGTCGTCTTTAAATAGTTTTAAGTTGTCAGGGTTGCGAGAGAGGATGTGTTCAA
>JWTM01000538.1 GCA_001749745.1 Candidatus Marispirochaeta associata | reverse complement strand
CGCCACCACCAGCGGTGATTGGTTCGAGAACAACGCCACCAACGGTTTCAGGACCTTCATTCTGGATGAGAGTCTCAAGAGCGTGAGCACATTCAATGCCACAGCTGCCGTATTCTTTACCGAACGGACAGCGGTAACAGTTACAGTTTGCAAGCTCGATAAAGCCAGGTGCAAACGGACCGTACTGGTTTTTACGCTCGAACTGACCAGTGGAGGAAAGTGCACCAATGGTAGTACCGTGGTAGTCGCGGTCACGGAAAATAATTTTGTGTTTAGAGCCGTCACCTTTGAGGTGTGCAAGCTGACGTACAATTTTGTATGCTTTTTCGTTAGCTTCGGAACCGGAGTTTGAGTAGTACACACGGCCCATACCAGGCATTTTGTCAATGAGAGCGTCAGCGAACTGAGCACCAGGAATGCTGCCGGCAGTACCAGCGAAGTAACAAAGAGTTTTCAGCTGTTCGTAAACTGCTTTAGCAATTTCTTCACGACCGTAGCCTACGTTAACAGTCCATACGCCACCGGAAACAGCGTCGAGGAA
>JWTM01000537.1 GCA_001749745.1 Candidatus Marispirochaeta associata | reverse complement strand
GCCCGCCAATTGGGATTAGCGCTTGCATGGTTTATGCGCCCTATTCTTGGCAAGCGCAGCTGGGAGCCAGCATTAAGCCTTGCTCTCATGATTCATTTCATCCCGCTTATTCAGCGCACTTTTGCACAGGTGATGCAAGCACTCGAACTTCGAAATCCACCACGTTCCACATGGCAACGTTTTCTTCTGATCCCACAAGCAGTTCTCAGAATATGTGCACAAAAAACATGGACACAAACTGTCGCTGTAGCAGCACGCAAACTCGATTCCCCAGATGCCTGGACGCCTGCATTTCCGGTTCCCTTTATGCAGCTTGCCATTTCATTTTGTATTCTCTGCGCGGCCTTCCTTCCACTGGGGTTGATATACAGATAAAACGCATTGCAAATACTTTGACTGCAAAACATAACTATTCGTTTGTAGATTTACTTGATCTATTTTTTATTTGACACTCAAGTTTCATGGGCGTAGTTCTTTTCTCACATCAAATTAGTAAAGGACTCGCGTATGCTTTTCGATTCTGTATTTTT
>JWTM01000536.1 GCA_001749745.1 Candidatus Marispirochaeta associata | reverse complement strand
ACTGAGCTTGGTCGCTCAAGTGCTGTTATTTTCGGTTCTCCTACACACAACAATGGCATTCTTCCAGAAGTTGCCAAGATGCTGACCTACATGAAAGGACTCCGTCCGCAGAACCGTATTGGTGGTGCATTCGGCTCCTTCGGTTGGTCTGGTGAGTGTGTAAAAGCGCTGACAGAAAGCCTTACCGAAATGGGCTTTGAAATGCCTGTAGACGGCGTTAAAAACCAATTTGTTCCAACCCACGATGCATACAAAAAATGCTACGAAATGGGTGCTGAGATCGCTAAAGCACTTAAAGAAAAGTGCGGTGAATAAGCCTTAGAACTGTTAGTGTCTCCGGCGGACAGGTTTTGTCTTGCAGCCGCAAGGAACCTCTCCTGTAGCCTCGTTTTTAAAGAGGTGCAGAGCACGACAGCAGTGTGGCTACTATGTTGAAAGGAAAGGGCGGG
>JWTM01000535.1 GCA_001749745.1 Candidatus Marispirochaeta associata | reverse complement strand
AAACCAACCGTCTGCCCATACCTCCCGATACGTAGAACGGTCAAATCCTTCCAGAGATCGCCACAAGCCCCATGCGCCCCAACCAGTTGGACGATAAGAAAATTCATTTCGGGAAAGAAGCAAAGCACGTACTTCAGAATGAATGCCATCTGCTCCGACAACCAGATCAAACATCTGAGTTGACCCGTCAGAAAAAGTCACAATGACGTTCTGATCATTATTTTGAATATGCTGGATCGTAGTATTGTAAAAGACGTTTTCCTCTGGAACTCCGCTTCGTAACAACGAAAGCATCAATTTTCTATCCACCCCACGAATATCCCCATAACGCTCATTGATACTATCTAATGGAAACTCTTTAAGTATCTTTCCTGATGGGTCATGCAAAACATACCGTTCCATTTTTGTACTTATGTCACGGTATCTTCTATGC
>JWTM01000534.1 GCA_001749745.1 Candidatus Marispirochaeta associata | reverse complement strand
GCTTCAGCAGGCGGATATCCTGACCGGCTTCCAGCTTTGGCAGTTCAACAGAATCTTCCTTGGTTTTTTGCGGAGAAACTGCAAGGAAGCCCGGGAAGAGCATGCGCTCGCCTTTTACGCGCCATGTGCTTGCAAGTGAGTCCGCGTCCTTGATGGTAGCGGCACTTGGGTTGGCGGCAATGGTGACGGTAGTGTCATGGAATTGAGCAGCTGCCATCTGGGAAGCCATAAAGCGTGACCAGATAAGGCTGTATAGAGCGTGCTGTTCACGCGGCAGTAAATTTTTGACAGAATCCGGTGTAATGGAAGCGTCAACAGGGCGGATTGCTTCGTGAGCGTCCTGAGCACTGGATTTTGTTTTAAAAAAGCGCGGCTTGGCAGGAACGTATTCTTCCCCATACATGGAAAGGATGAGTTCTTTGGCTGCATCGCGTGCATCATCAGCAATGCGTACAGAGTCAGTACGCATATATGTGATA
>JWTM01000533.1 GCA_001749745.1 Candidatus Marispirochaeta associata | reverse complement strand
TGTTCTGTACGCCTACAGTGTGCTGGGTCCAGCCAAGGGCGTACATAATGGTACCGGCTTTATCCGGGGTACCGGTGGAGCTGAAGGTGGAATACACTTTCTGCAGGTTGTCTTTGGATACACCTGTCACTGAAGATACGTTTTCGATGTTGTATCGTGAGAAGTGTTTTTTCAGCAGATTGAAAACACAACGCGGATGTTTAAGAGAAGGATCCTTTTTAGGAACTCCCTTGGAATCAAGGTCGAATTTCCACGAGCTTTGGTCATAGGTACGACTCTTCGGATCGTAACCGCTGAACAGGCCGTCGTTAAATTCAAATCCCTCACTCACAATGTATGAGGCGTTTGTGTAGTCCACCACGTAGTCTTTGTAGTACCTGCCGTTTTCAAGCACATAGTTGATCATACCGCCCATGAACGCGATATCTGTGCCCGAGCGGATAGGTACATGGAAATCGGAACGGGCTGAGGTACGGGAGAATTTAGGATCAACATGCATTACTGTTGCCCCTGCATCTTTCGCTCTCAATACCCATTTAAAGGAAACAGGATGGTGTTCAGCGGCATTACTGCCGATGATAAGGATGGAATCGGCATTCTTGATGTCGATCCAGTGGTTTGTCATAGCACCACGTCCGAACGACTCTCCCAGAGCCGCTACAGTTGCGC
>JWTM01000532.1 GCA_001749745.1 Candidatus Marispirochaeta associata | reverse complement strand
GGTATATTCCAGGCACATCGTTTACAGAACTCTAAGCACTTCCTTTACACTCTTTAACGACTAAAATGACTCCAGGAGGAGTCTATGCCGTGGAAGGAGAGTTCAGTAATGGATCAGAAAGAAGAGTTTATTCTCCTGTGGAAGAGCCGGAAGTATACCGTGACGGCCTTGTCTGAGATGTTTGAGATATCCCGCCCGACAGCCTATAAGTTTATACATCGGTATGAACTGCTTGGTCTCTCAGGCTTACATGAACTCCCTCGAGTCCCACATCGAGTTCATAACAAAACAAGTGAACGTATAGAACGAGAGATTCTGAAACTACGGAAACGCCATCCACGCTGGGGAGCGCCGAAGTTGGAAGTCCTCTTAGAAGACAAGTTTCCCGATATGAAGTTACCTGGAACCTCCACCATTAGTGCGATACTCAAGCGCAATGGTATGGTGCAGGAACGAAGAAGGAGACATCGAACGGAGCCATGCTATCCCATTTTTGATCCTTTAGCAGCAAATGAAGTGTGGAGTGCAGACTTCAAGGGTAAGTTCCGAATGGGTAACAGGATATACTGTTACCCGCTTACGATAGCTGACAGTTATAGTAGATATGTATTTACAGCGAAAGGAATGCATGCTCCGAATGCAAAGAACGCCAAAGCAGTATTTATAGATGTATTCAGAAATTATGGTTTACCGGAACAGATTCACACCGACAATGGAGCTCCATTTGCTCACGTACGCTCCCTGGGCCGATTGTCGAAGCTGGGTGCCTGGTTTATGGAGCTGGGCATAAAACCGGTGTATTCTGACCCTGCTCATCCGGAACAGAATGGTCGGCATGAACGAATGCACCGAGAGCTCAAGGCCGAAGCAACAAAACCTCCTGGCTATTCGCTACAGCCACAACAGCGGAAGCTGAATACGTTTGTGAAGGAGTATAATGAGCTGAGACCACATGAAGCGTTGGACATGCGAACACCGAGCGCAGTACATCAGAAGTCGAGTAGGGAGTACCCAGAAAAGATAATCTCCTGGGAATATCCGAACGATTACAAAGTGAAATACATCACGAGAAATGGTGCAATTCGCGTGGATATAAACACCTGGTTGTTTGTTTCAACCGCCTTAGCAGGAAAACATGTTGGCTTGGAAGAGCTAGGCAACGGAATCTATCGGATGTACTACCATGAATTCCTTCTAGGATATGTAGATATGAAGGAGATGAAAATCCATGATAGTATGGTGTATACTCATGAAGTAGATGTGTAAACGATGTGCTTAGAAAAGTGTAAACGATGTGTTGGAAAGAACATTTTTTAGAACTCAAAAGTGGACATATTAGATAAAATCCATAAATACTTCAAATGTGATTTGTTGTTGACGAATAGAATAAGAAAGAATGAAATTGAAATTGAGGTGCTGAGATGGCTAAAACAATAATAATCCGCATTGATGATGATACATAAAAGCTATTTAAAACTGCGGCTGAAGGTGAAAGACGCTCCATCTCCAATTTTATTGAATATGCAACAATCGCTTTTCTAACTGAAGAAAGCTTTGTTTCAGATAATGAGATGAATGAGATTTTGGAAAACAAGGAAATCTTAACAGCTCTGGATCAAGGAAAAAAAGATATAGAAGAAGGGAAATACCGAGTTGTCGGCTGATTACAGAATTGCTGAAACGGAAGGCTTCCAAAAGAAGATTGAGAAGCCACCGTTCAAAAAGCTGTACAAAAAGATCACAGAATATGTTTATCCGCTAATTAAACGCAATCCACATTTTGGTCCGAACATCAAGAGATTAAAAGGCGAGTACAGTGTGTTCTATCGCTATCGAATAGGCGACTACCGATTCTTCTATACCGTTCAAGAAAGTGAAATCATTATTTATATAATCGATATCGCGCATCGCAAGGATGCATAAAGGTGAAATGCATAGGAGATATCAACCGTCAATAGAGATTTAAAAGGTATTGATAGTGCTCAGTAGCAATAAAACCCATATAACCCGCACTTGGAGCAGACATGGCTATTGTCATGGTTTGTGCTACTGGTTCTGAAAGTAGAATAGACAGCACGTAGGGCAAAAAAGATATAGCAGAAGGCAAGTACCGAATTGTCGGCTGATTGTAGAAAAATTACCCTCCTGACAGGCCCCAAGTAAAAAGTAGGTGAGTTCCATCAGGAGTGTAATACTCTTGATCTATGGCTGAGGAAGAATTTTCTTTCTCAACCAGTGTGAAGCTTCGATTGCGTCGCCGCGCTGGATTAAGCCGCGGATTTCTTTCATGGTTGCATCATCCATCATTTTTTCTAAGCTGCGTAAGAATTGAACGCTTGCATTGATCGCGCCGGCCCCGTCTTCCCGATAGGGATACTGATCCATCGAGTACCAGCCATCATATCCGGTTTCACGCAGCCAAAAGAGCATCTCGATATACTCAACTAAATGCACACTACCTACGATCATGTCGTCGTCCCAGTAACGATAGTTGTCGTTAAAGTGCATGTGGAAGAGTTTTCCACCTCGTTCCTGGAGTATTACGATAGATTCCGCTACGTTCTCATAGGCAAAGAGCGCGTGACCGACATCGATGCAGACGCCAACGTTTTCAAGGCCCGTATCCTCAGCAACCAGAAGGGTATCAGCCGCCCGAGCTAAGTAAGAATGGGTGCGCGGTTCTTTGGGTTTGTATTCAAGGGCGAAGCGGATATCGGGGTATTCCTGCGCAACCTTGCGAATGCCCTCGGTAAACCAACGCCGCTCGCTTCGGAAATCTGCTTGCAGTGAGTAATCGTAGCCATCTTGACCCGGCCAAATGTTGAGCATTGGACATTCGACCTTTCGTGCGATTTCAGCAGCTTCCCGGATCGCATCAATTGCTTTGCTTCGTATAGAAGGATCCTTAGCGGCGAGGCTACCGTTACCCCATTGCTTCTGGCTGAAAAGGTCGGGGATGATCGATACACAGGTGAGTCCGTTCTTCTTCAATTCCGATCCCATCTGGTCCGCATTTTCAGACGTAATATCCCAGGATCCTACCAGTTCGATTCCTGACACCCCCTCAATTTGGGCCGCTCGCTGAATCATCGTCTCTTTAGACGGTTGATCCTTGTAGCCGGACGACAAAAATCGATCGTTGGTATTCCCTAAGTTCCCGAGAATGACTGCATATTTTGTCATGGTCGTACCTCCTATATACTTCCATATTTAGATATAGATATCCTTAGATGGCTCATAAACCGAGAAGAGGGTCCAGATCCCTAAACTCAGTGATAATTGGTTCTCCCACCCGGGCTACGCTCTCGCGTTCCATTAGTTCTCCCCCTACGACGATTTTAGTAGGAGGGATGGCTCTATTATTGATTCTCGAATGAAGGCGTCGCATGGCTGTCGATCCGATTTCCCGTTTGGAAACTGTAATACTGGTGAGGGGAGGGTCGAGCAGGGCGGCGGTCGGGAGATCATCGAAACCGATGAGAGAGATATCCTCAGGTACCCTGAGGCCTTTCTCCCGCAGCGCTTTTAAGACACCGAAGGCGATGACGTCATTCGAGCAAAAGAGAGCCGTAGGGAGCGTAGCACCATTGTTTAGATAGCGCTTCATATCCTGATAGGCGCCGTCGAAAGTGGAATCGGTCTGGAAGACACCCCTCTTATCGACGGCTATTCCAAAACAGGCCATAGCCTCGAGGAACGCTTTGTCCCGGAGGTAAAAATTTCGAGTCCGTACGCTCGACTGCACGAGACCGATCTCCTTATGCCCATAGCGCAAGAAATGTTCGACCACTTTATAGACCGAGTCGATGTTATTCATGTCAACAAAATCGAAGGGCACATATTCTATAAACGTGTCAATGAACACGAGAGGAATCGACACCGATCGAAACTGTAAGACATCATCACGGGTCAGCTCCGTGGCTAAAACAATCGCTCCGGATAATTCGGAATCGGTTTGGATCGTCGAAACAATCTCTTCTATCGGAGTAGTGCGAAACGAGGTAACCTCTGTTTTGTACTGGAGTTCTTTCCCGGTCTGTACGATACCGTCGATATAATCGGAAATGAATACGGTATGGTCGCGGTTGACTGTGTGACCGTGCCGAGCGATTTTCAGAAAGCGGATCGTCCCCTGGTCGGTTGCCCCGGCGGAGGAACGTTGCGACGTCGAATAATTCAATTTGTGGGCGAGTTGAAGAACCCGCTTTCGCGTTTCTTCTCCGACACCAGGTTTATTGTTGAGTACGAGGGAGACTGTGGCCATAGAGACATCAGCCTGTTCCGCGATATCCTTAATCGTCGTTCCCATAGTCTACTTACAGACGAAGAGTTGCGTCTGGTGCATCAACTCGGCTCCATTCTTTAGAATTCTGATTCCATCTTCGAGGTGCAGACCTCCCCAGCTTTGATGGAACAACGGGATTTCGATAGAGAGCATCGTGTTTTCTTCAACCGTTCCTTCGACCCCGGGGCCGAAGATCGGCGTCTCGAACTCCTGACAACCGATACTATGGACTCCCGAGTAGGTGTAATCAAAACCCGCCAGCTTCAGGGTCTCTCGACCGGCGCCCTCAATATCTGCCCCTTTCACGCCAGCCTTTGCCGCCTCGATACAAGCGGTCCGGGCGGCACAGACTGCGTCGAAACGGTCCTTCATAGCCGCATCAACATTTCCAACAAAGACCGGTCGACCTATCGTTGCGCAGTAGCCTTCGTAGCGGGTAATGATCGCGAGGCGTACGATATCGTTCTGCCCGATACGTTGTCGACTCGATCGGCAGAGGACGGATGCTGCGTTCACACCGGCGCCGATCATCGGCTCGATTCCAAAGCCGTCGGCACCCTCGTTAAACATGACCGACTTGACCGCCGCGGCTACTTCCATCTCTGTCAAGCCCGGCGCTATTGTATCGACCGCCGCCTCAAAGGCTTTCTGTGCAATGTGATAGCCGTAGTGCATCACCGCAAGTTCTGCTTCGGATTTCACCATTCGGAGCAGAGTAAGTTCATCCTCGAGATTGATCCACTCCCGGGTCCCGAGAAAATTCTGGATTGCCTCCCAGGTCCCAATATCCATAATGTGGCGCCCGGCAATTCCGATCCGGGACGAAGGCGTAAGGGAAGTTACCATTGAAACCACGCCTTCGAGATCGTGGAGATTGTCGAGACTGTAGACCTCTTCTGGATGGACAAACTCTTTGAGAACGACGGCTTTCTCGACGGCGCTTCGGTTCAGAGCGAATTCGGTTGATTCCGGCCCGGTAGCCATAATCGGTTGGCCGGTTTGAGCAAAGATCAAACAAATCGGCTCTAGATGGACCGGAAAATCAGATAGCCACCGGGCGTGGGCCTGACCAAACACCTCTCGGTCATTGGAGTAGGCAATTAACAGATCGATATTGTGATCTCTCATCATATTCTGGACGCGAGTCCAGCGTCGTGGATATTCATCCCGGGGAATCGTCGGTTGGCCAGTACGATCCATAGAGCACCTCCAGCGGCGGATCCAATCATTCCGCAGCAAAATCGTCGCTACCTCTATCCTCGGACCAGTAAGCTAAAATTGTCAAGCAAGATTTTAATAAATAATAGTAAAATTTTTATTGACGTACGGCCAGAGTAGAGCTACGCTTCTAAATGACCGGGATTATTAAATCCCAAATCAAGAGGAGGGAAGATGAAAAATTTCCTATTTTTTATTGTTGCGGTATTTGTTTTGATTACACCGGCTGTTTTTGCTGGTGGCGGTCAAGAGTCAGGTGACGGACCTGAAATCGTCGTTGTTCCGAAGGACTCATCGAACCCTTGGTTTGTGAGGATGGAGGTAGGTGTCGACGAGTATGCTGAAGAAACTGGTCTCAATGTCTACCAGCGGGGAACTGCCGAAATCGACGCGACCCTTCAGGCACAGCTTGTGCAAGACTTGATCGCTCAGGGTGTCGACGCGATTTGCGTTGTTCCCGTCGACGTTGTTTCTATTGAGCCGGTACTGAAGCAAGCCCGGGATGCCGGAATTGTCGTGATTAGCCACGAGGGTGCGGCCCTGGAGAATGTAGACTATAACATCGAGGCCTTTTCCAACGCCGGTTACGGTGCCTTCATTATGGATAACCTCGCCTCCGCTATGGGCGAAGAGGGGCTCTATACCACGATGGTTGCATCCCTTACGGTCGGCGCCCACAACGAATGGGCAGATGCAGGGGTAGCTCACCAGAAGTCGACATATCCCAATATGCAGCTCCTCGAGGCGCAGCCCCGGGTACAATCCCAGGACAACGGTGATGTAGCCTACAACACCGCTAAAGAGCTTTTTAACACCTATCCTGAACTGAAAGGTATTATGGGAACCTCCTCCTACGATGCTCCGGGTGTTGCCCGGGCGATCGAAGAGCTCGGCCTTGTGGGTGAAGCATTCACCTCTGGTACCGGACTTCCCGCTGCCAATAAAGATCTGCTCGAGAGCGGAATCGTTCAGTCCCTGACGCTGTGGGATCCTGCCGTCGCCGGAAAGGCCATGGTATCCCTCGCGGTCAAGGTTCTTAACGGGGAGACTATCGCCGAGCCGGTCGATCTCGGGATCGAAGGCTATGATGCCATGACCTTCCGTGAAGCAGGTTCGAAGACCCTTGAAGGCGAGGGGTGGATCGTCATTAACGCGGAGAATGTCGACAGCTTCGGGTTCTAATTATTGAACTGTATCTCAGAATAATCGTACGTCCTGTCGCTGCAATGTGTTAGCGGCAGGACGTATTCGTGTAGACCACGAAGACGAAGGAACAGCCCATGGCAGGACCATTGCTTAAAGCCACTGACGTATCAAAATCGTTCGCCGCCGTCCAGGCTCTCCAGGATGTAACATTCTCGATAGAACCGGGAGAAGTACACGCTCTCGCCGGTGAAAATGGTAGCGGTAAATCGACCCTCATCAAGGTTATTAGCGGCGTGCACGTCCCTGATTCCGGTAGTATCGAAATTGAAGGGACCTCTTTCGATCATTTAACGCCAATGCAGTCGATAAATCATGGTATTCAGGTTATTTATCAAGACTTTTCGGTCTTTCCTAATCTGAGCGTCATGGAGAACCTGGCGGTGAACAGCGAATTGGCGGAGCATCGCTTCTTTGTCAACCGCAAACGGATGCGAGCGATTGCCGAGGAAGCCATCAGCAGAATCGGTTTCGACGTGGATTTGGATGACACCGTCGAATCCCTTACGGTCGCGCAAAAACAGATGATCGCCATCAGCCGGGCGCTCATCTTTAATACAAAGCTGATCATAATGGATGAGCCGACCACAGCGCTTACCAAGAAGGAGGTCCGCACTCTTTTCGATACAATTTTGAGTCTTAAGGAAGGCGGGATTGCAACTCTCTTTGTAAGTCATAAGCTGAATGAGGTTTTCGATATATCTGAAAAATTCACCATATTGCGGAGCGGCAAGGTCGCCGCCCACGGTGTCGTCGAAGAGCTAACGGAGGAGAAGTTCTCCTATTACATGACTGGACGAACCTTCGAAAAGCGGCACTACGAACCCAAGATTCAATCAAACGAGCCGGTGCTCGAGGTTAAAAGCTTGAATCGTGAGCGGCATTTCAAGGATGTCTCGTTCTCGTTGAATAAGGGGGAGATTCTCGGAATCACGGGACTTTTGGACTCCGGACGCTCTCAAGTGGCGCTCTCCCTCTTCGGCATAGCGCCGATTGATTCCGGCCAGGTAATGCTGCACGGAAAACCGGTTTCGATCGATACTCCTCAGGCGGCGATTCAGAATAAGATCGGGTTCGTTCCGGAGGATCGCTTAACCGAGGGGCTTTTTCTCCCTCAGAGCATCGGCGATAACGTTGTCGTCGGGGAAATTGACGAATTGACGAAGCAGTTTAGTTTTCTCGACAACGAAAAGCGGTCCTCGGAGATAAAGAAATGGGTAGAGGAGCTGGCGATCGCAACGCCTGATCCGGATAATGCGTGTCTGACTCTCTCCGGGGGGAACCAGCAGCGGGTAGTCTTGGCCAAGTGGCTTGCCTGTGACTTGGATATCCTCATCCTTAATGGTCCCACGGTGGGCGTCGATATCGGCTCGAAGTACGATATCCATGGTATTTTGCAGGGACTCGCCGAGAAGGGACTGAGCCTGATAATTGTCTCGGACGATTTACCGGAAATCCTGGAAAACTGCTCGCGTATTCTGGTGATGAAATCCGGTGAAATAGTAGCGGATCTGATCAGTGAGAAAACCGATGAGACAGAGATCCTGTCATACATGATGTAGGGAGATGGTGTTGTGAATTCACGACTAACGAAACAACTAAAGCGATTGTCCCGCAGGAACGAACCGTATATCACGCTGGTACTCATTGGTCTTGCGTTGCTGATACAGTACCGGTCCGGGCAGTTCTTCACCGCCAATAATCTGGTGAGCCTGGCTTCGGCCCTGATCGTTCCGGGACTCTTTGCAATCGGCGCATACCTTGTACTCGTCTCGGGCGGCATAGATGTCTCTTTTCCGGCGCTCGCCTCATTGAGCGTCTATATCTCCACCGTGCTCCTGATAAACACAGGATACGAGGGCGGGGCCTGGCTGGCCTTCGTATTGGCGATAATCGTCGGCGCCGTTTTAGGGGCCTTCAACGGACTCTTTGTCGGCGTCTTCCGGCTGCCTACGCTGATTGTAACCTTAGGAACTACCTACGTTTTTAGAGGGATTATGCAGGGGGTCCTGGACAGTGTGCAGTGGGCTAATATCCCTAAAGGGATGGAAGCATTCGGAACGACGGCGCTCTTTACCGCTAAAAACCCTGTCACAGGGCTTACGGCACGTATGCCGGCCGGGTTTCTGATATTCCTGGCGATCCTGATTCTTGTTTCACTGATGATGCGTTTTACGATGTTCGGACGCTCGATCTACAGTATCGGCGGCGCAGAGGTAAGTGCGGTGCGGGCGGGCTACAATGTAGTCAAAACGAAAGTACTCATCTACGTAATCGTAGGGATCATTGCCAGTGTGGCCGCCGTTATTCGGGTAAGCATGATGCAGCAGCTTCATCCAACGAATATGTTGGGAATGGAGTTGCGGGTCATCGCCGGAATTGTTTTAGGGGGAATCTCTATCAACGGGGGAAAGGGTTCGCTGTTTGGAGCAATGATCGGCACGATACTCATCGTAGTAGTGGTTAATTCGATGATTCTCTTAGGGATTCCAACCTCGTGGCGAAGCGTTTTCACGGGAGCATTGATCATCATCGGAACCGGAATCAGCGCCCGACAAGCGATCGGTCAATACCGCAAAAAGCGATCGTTTTCCTTTAAACGAAGCGCTGAGAAAGGAGGGGAGGCATGAAAGATTTTGTTCGATCACGACTACGCGCCGCCCTGGATTTTTTCAGGTCCGAAGCGCATGTAACCCGGCTCGTGGCAATAATTCTGTTGTGGCTTATTTTTCTCGCCGTTACTCGCTTTGATCGATTCTATTCGCTTCTCAATTTTCAGACCATGGCCGCACAGTTTCCTGAGTACGGACTTATGTCGCTCGGCATTATGCTCTGTATGATTACCGGCGGAATAGATCTCTCGTTAGTCGGGATCGCCAATCTTACCGGTATTCTCATGGCCTATCTTCTCTTGGCGCTAACCGGCGAGAGCGGTGAGCTACCGGCTCTTGCGGTTCCTTTGGTTTTTGCCCTCGGTGCGCTTGTCGGTTTATCATTGGGTTTCTTTAACTCTGTGTTGATAACGCGCTTTAATATCTCTCCGATACTGGCGACTTTAGGGGCCGGGGAGTTGTTCCGTGGTATCGCCATGGCGATGACGAACGGGGTGGCGGTCAGCCGCTTCTCTTCTGAATATGCCATGACCATAAACAATCGGATCTTGGGTAATCTTATACCGGTGCAAACGCTGGTCTTCATTGGAGCGGTCGTATTTGTATGGGTGCTACTCGCCCGTACAACCTACGGTCCAAAGCTCTATATGCTCGGAACTAACCCAGTTGCGGCGCGGTTCAGCGGACTGAAGACAAAAACTCTTCTGACGAAAACCTATTTACTGTCGGGACTCTTTGCCGGTATCGCCGGTATGGTAATGCTCGGGAACTACAACTCCGCCCGTGCAGATTACGGCGCGGTATACACTCTGCAGAGTATCATGATCGTTATCCTCGGTGGGGTGAGTCCCTTCGGCGGTAAGGGCCGGATAAGCGGGGTGGTTCTCGCGATTATCCTGGTGCAATTGTTACAGACCGGAATCAATCGATTTCCGGCGATCAACAGCTTCTTTATCTTCCTTCTCTGGGGTAGTGCGCTCTTGTTGGTGATGGTCCTGAATTTCTTCTCCGACGCCTACGGCAAACAGAGGAAGCGAAAGCGCCCACGAAAGGCGGCTACAGCTTAGGGAAAAGGTGGTTCCCCCAATGATGATGTCTGCGGGGGAACGGTTTTCGAATAGAGTATACGTTTCAGGAGGAGTAGTCATGCTTAAGCAATTCAATCCAATCCTAACTGCAGATCTTTTATACGCCCTGCGCGCTATGGGTCACGGAGACGAGATCGCGTTGGTGGATCGCAACTTTCCGTCGACCTCGGTAGCCTCGTACACCGTAATGGAAGAACCAATCGAGTTGGAAGGCGTCGATACTACCACTGCGGCCGAGGCGATTCTTTCCGTTTTACCTCTGGATAGCTTTGTTGAAGAGCCGGTCCTCCGTATGGAGGTCGTAGGGGATCCCAATCAACTCCTTGAATGCCACACGGAGATGCAACGCGTAATGGACGCCGAAGGCAGCCGTAATTGGAAGATGGGTAGCATAGAACGATTCGCCTTTTATGAACGGGCTAAGCAGGCTTTTGCGGTGGTCAGTGCCGTGGGCGAACTGCGACCCTACGGCTGTTTTATTATTACCAAGGGAGTAGTTGCGGCCGACGGAACCGTAGGCTAGGACGTCGATTGATCTGCGACGGGAAGCCTAATCTCCCGCCTATCTCTGGGTGCCGTTCTTAAATAAGCATAGATATACCTAAGCCGCTGTTTACTTCCTCTCGCTGAAAGCTATATTATGGTTATATATTTTGTACGATTTACGGGGAAGGCATGGAGCTTGAAAGTACGCATAATTTATTCCTTAATAACACTTTAACAAAACGTAAAGAACTTTTTCGAAGTCGGCGACCCGGAATAGTGAATATTTTCACCTGTGGACCGAGTATCTATAGGCGTCCTCATATAGGGAACTACCGGACCTTTATCTACGAGGATATCCTGGTAAAGTATCTTGAATATCTCGGGTTTACGGTTAATCGGGTAATTAACTTTACTGACATCGAGGATAAAACGATCTCTACTGCCAGTGAGGAGGGCGTCGACGTCAGCCAGCTAACTCAATCAGTAGAAGATACAATCTTTCAAGAGATCGACAAGCTTGCGATTCGTTTTCCGAAGGAGATTCAGCGTAGTTCGACATCGATCGAGACGGCGGTTGAGATTATAGATCAGCTCCTGGCCAACGGACATGCCTACTGGCACGACGGGAATGTCTATTTTGACCCGCTTACCTATGATGATTTTGGAGCAGTCTATGGTCTCGACATGAGCCGCTGGCCGAAGAAGAAGGTTCGCTTCAGCAAGGATACCTATCCCGGACAGCGATGGAACCTGGGTGATTTTATACTTTGGCACGGTTATGACGGCGGCGAATGGATTCATTGGGATACGAAGATCGGCAAGGGCCGTCCTTCGTGGAACGTCCAGGATCCGGCTATGATCGTTCAGGGGGCAGGTTATGAACTCGATATTCACTGCGGCGGAATCGACAACCTGTGGCGTCACCATGATTACAACCGGGCAGTACTAGAATCTGTTTCCGGCAAGGAATTGGCTCACTACTGGCTGCATGGGGAACACCTGATTGTCGGCGGTGAGAAGATGAGTAAAAGTAAGGGTAATGTTCTTTATATTGAAGACCTGATTAATCGCGGATGCACCGGGCAGCGAGTTCGGTTTCTGCTTGCCTATGGCTACTATCGCGAGAAGATGAATGTCACCGACGAGATGATGGAATCGCGGTGTGAGAAGATCCTTGGGCTACAGGAGATGATCGCTGCACTCACCGATCAGCAAAAAAGCGATGCTCCGGAGAATCCCCGCGCCAGGCAGCTGGTCGAAGAGATCGAACTGCTCTTCCGCCACGAGATGAACAACGATCTGCATGTGGGGGCCGCGATCGATGCAGTCGATGCAGTGCTGCAGGAGTTAAAGAGTATCGATGAGGAGAAAGGACTTTCCAGTTCATTGCGAGGCACTATCAAGGAGTCTCTTTCACGCATAGATGAAGTGCTTGGAGTTCTCTTCAAGAGGGAGGATTGATGGAAAAGGAACGGCATGAAAACCTAGCCTATCTACAAGAGGCGCACCCGGACCTGTACCGGGCCTACCAAGAGTACGGTAAGCAGGTCCACGAGCAAGGCGGGCCGCTGGACACTAAGTCCAGATGGCTGATCAAGATCGCGGTATCTGCATCCCTGCGCTATGAACTGGCCCTGGAAACCCATATCGAGAAGGGAAAAGCGGCCGGCTGCTCGCGGGAGGAGATTGAACACACGATTCTGCTCACGGCACCTTCGGCCGGGTTTCCGACTATGATGGAGGCTCTGCTTGTGTTGCGCCGTGTGTGGCCGGCATAGCATCGAACTTGTAAAAATCCCGCTCCTCCACTATTATGGGCGGCGATGATCGTCCTGGATGAGAATACACGAGTCTATTGTGTGGGGATAAAGGGTACGGGCATGGCCGCCCTGGCCGAGTACTGCCGTCACGCAGGGGCGGAAGTCTCCGGTTCGGATGTGGAGGAGGTCTTTTACACGGACGCGATCCTCGAGGAACTTGAGATCCCCGTGTCGGCGCCATTTTCCGAACAGAATCTCCCCCCCAAGGTGGATTATCTCTTTTATTCTGCCGCCTATGATCCCGCAACCCATCCGGAACTGGTCGCTGCCCGTAAAAAGGGGATTCCGACCTACAGCTATCCGGAAGCCCTGGGAGCAATAAGCGCCACTCGTCCGACCGCGGCCATAGCCGGGGTCCACGGTAAGACAACCACTACCGCCTTGGCCGGTAGTATATCCCAGGCTATCGGTTTACCTACCGGCGTTATCGTCGGCTCCGCGGTAAGCGACTTTGGGAACCGCTCATGTCTCTTCCTTGGGGATCAGGCTTTAATTGCGGAGACCTGCGAATACCGCCGCCACTTCCTGCATGTTTCTCCCCGTTGGTTGATTGTAACCAGCATAGAAGCGGATCATCTCGATTATTATGCCGATTACCAGGATGTGCTCTCGGCCTTCCTGGAGTATTCCCGCAAGATCAGCTCCGGCGGTTCGCTGCTCTACTGTGCCGATGATCCGGGCGCCCTCGAGCTGGTCTCCCGGGTAAAAGAGGAGCGAAGGGATCTGAATATTATCTCCTACGGATTCAGCTCAGGGAGCGATTTCCTCTTGAGTGAACCGTGGGTTGAAAACGAACGGCTCTGTTTTACAATTAAAGGAATCGACGATACCCTTAAGCTGCGCATACCAGGACGGCATACCGCTCTGGATGCCGCCGCGGCGGTCCTGCTCTGTCGCCTGATGGCCAATGAGTTAGGGCTTAAGGTTACGGATAAAGCGATTGCCGCCGGCGTGGAATCCTTTACCGGCAGCAAACGCAGAAGCGAGATCCTGGGCGAAGTCGACGGGATCCTCTTTATGGATGATTACGCCCATCATCCCACGGCCTTGAAGACAACCTTGGAAGGACTGCGGAGCTTTTATCCTCGGCGACGGCTGATAGTCGATTTTATGTCCCACACCTACAGCCGTACCGAGGCCCTGCTGGATGGGTTTGCCTCCTCATTCGAGGAAGCCGACCTACTTTTCCTGCATAAGATCTACGCCTCCGCCCGGGAAGAGAGGGGATCCATCGATGGGCGAACCCTCTATGAGCGGACGGCTCGATACCATAAGCGAGTAGAGTACATTCACGAGCCCTCCGACTCGATTGATAAAATTGACGCTCTGCTTAAGCCTGGGGATCTCTTTATTACCATGGGGGCCGGAAACAACTGGGCGATAGGTCATGAAATCTATTCACGAAGGAAGGCTAAAGAGCAATGACAAGCATGACTGGCTTCGGCTATTGTGAGCGGGAGACCGAAAAGTATTATGCCGCCGTCGAGATCAAATCCTATAACAACCGTTACCTGGACCTGCAGATTAATCTACCGCCGTTTTTGAGCCCCCTGGAACCAAAAATCCGGGAGTTTATGAGCAGCCGCGTAAGCCGCGGCAGGGTAGAGGTCTACCTTCGCTTCCGTGAACTGGAGGAGGATCTGACTATCCGGCTCGACAAGAACGTTGCCCGGGAGTATGCCGAGGTTCTGCGGTCTCTCATCGCCGAAACCGGTATCGATGAGGAGCTGAACTTAAGCCACCTGCTGCGGATGGAAGGCATCCTCAAGAGCAGCCGCAGCCGGGATGTGGAGCTCTATTGGCAGGCCCTCGAGCCCTTGATGGAGGAGGCGGCCGAGGCCTTTGTCGCCGTACGCCGAAGGGAGGGAGCGGAGACCCGCAAGGACATTCTTGATCAGGTAGGTACGATCGAGGAGGCCCTGGGGAAGATCTCCGCCACCGAAGGGGAGCTGGAAGCCTTTTTCACCGAAACGGTCAGAAAGCGCTTTGATGAGGTGCTGGGCGATCAGGTCGAAGAGAACCGTATCCTGACTGAGATTGCCGCGTTGATGGTGAAATATACGATCCACGAGGAGCTGGTGCGCTTGAAGGGGCATCTGAACTCCTTTCGGGAGATCATCGACGACAACGCCGGTGCAGGCAAGAAGCTCGATTTTCTGGCCCAGGAGATTCACCGGGAGATCAATACCATTGGATCGAAGAGCGTACAGTACAATATCAGCAGCGGCGTGGTTCAGATGAAGGACGCCCTCGAGAATATCAGGGAGCAGCTACGGAATGTCGAATAAGCGGGGAATAATTGCCATATCCGGCAAGAGCGGTTGCGGCAATACGACTGTCACCGGTCTGGTGGCCGAAAAACTGGGATACCGGGTCATAAACTATACCTTTAGAACCATGGCCGAAGAGATGGGGATCTCGTTCGAGGAGCTTTGTGCGCTGGCGGAGAAGGACGACGCCTACGATTTAAAGCTGGATGAGAAGCAGGTCGCCCTGGCGAAGGAAGGTAACTGTGTGTTGGGATCCCGATTGGCAATCTGGATGCTCAAAGACCAAGCCGATCTTACCGTCTTCTTGGACGCTTCGTTGGAGGTCAGGTCACAGCGTATAGCCAAGCGGGAGGGGGGCACCCCGGCCGAGATTCTTGAAAAGACTGTGGCCCGGGATCGCCGGGATCATGAACGCTACAAGCGGATCTACGGTATCGACAATGACAAGTACGGCTTCGCCGATCTGGTGATCGATACCGCTACTGAGGATCAACATGCGGTGGCGGAACGTATACTGAGGGCCTATAAGAGCTCGGATAACGATTGATACAGAAGAGCTTTCTCTGTATACTAATGCTTACAGATTATGAAAGAGGCGTGGTAGAGTGATAATCCCCTTGGATTTATTAGTTGACAACAGCGACAATGTCTACGAACTGACCTGTGCGGCGATCCGCCGGGCGGTACAGATCACCGTTACCCGGGATGAAGAGATCGAGGAGAACGACGGAAAGGTCGTTTCCACCGCTATCAAGCAGGTTCTCAATCGAACCGTGCAATACCGGCTTGAAGAGTAGCGATTCCGGACAACAGCTTGAACCACCGATTCTGTCGGTGGTTTTTCTTTTTGGTCCCACCGGCGTAGGGAAGACGGCCTTAGTGGAGAATCTCGATCCGACGCGTTTCGAGGTTATCAGCGCCGATTCTATGCAGGTTTACCGCGGTATGGACATCGGTACCGCAAAACCGGAGCCTGAGCTGTTGAAGCGTATTCCCCATCACCTGATCGATATCTGCGATCCGAGCGAACAGTTTCATCTGGGCAGTTTCATGGATTTGGCCGATGCGGCCGCCCGGGATATAAGCTCCCGCGGACGCATACCGGTGCTTTCCGGCGGGACCGCCTACTACTTTAAACATTTTCTCCTCGGACTTCCCAAGGCTCCGCCCTCCGATCCGGAGATCCGTCGCCGGCTCGAGGAGGAATTAGAGCGTCTCGGCTCGGCTACGCTTCATAAGCGCTTAGAGCGCCTCGATCCTCCCTCCGCGGCGAGAATTGATCCCAACGACACCTATCGGGTTCTAAGGGCCTTGGAGGTCGAGGCGACCTCCGGCCGTCCTCTCTCTGATTTCAGGTTGCCCCGGGAACCCCGGACCGGATTGACGGTGAAGGTCATAGGTTTGGAGCGTCCCCGGGATGAGCTTTACAACAGAATCAACCGCCGGGTGGAACGGATGTTCAGCCAGGGGCTGCGGCAGGAGGTCGAGTCCCTCAAAGAGAGAGGCTACCTCCCGGGGGATCCCGGGATGAGGGCAATCGGCTACCGGGAGTTTTTTTCCGCCTGGGAGAGGGACGAGGACGATGATGATGCCGTTCGCGCCGCAATTCAGCAGAACAGCCGCCGCTATGCAAAACGGCAGCTTACCTTCTTCAGAAGTCTGCCCGGGGCGGAGTGGATGGCCGCCGAGAATACCCGGGCGATTCTCAGTGCCGTGGAGGGCTTCGCTGCGGAAATGCACTCATAGGGGGCAAAAGTGAGCTCCCTAAGCCTCCGGCGATCCGGTCTCGACCGGGAGGCTTTCGATCAATTCGATACGATAAATGCGATAGCCCCCCTTTTCCTCCCTTAGAAAGAGCCGCTCGAGGCGTAATTCACCGCTGTACCGCAGATCGGTGCTGGTCCCGGGCGAATCGTCGGAGAAGGGAATCCATTTCTCGTAGCTGGCACGGAAGATCAGCTCTTCTTCCTCTGAGATCTCTAGGTTGCCGATGCCGTAGAGATCCTTCCCTTCCGGCAGCGGTCCGCGTCCGTTGTCGATCCACTCCTGGGCGCTTATGTAGGGGTTGCGACCCTGTTCATAGCCCTGCCTCATGCGGGAGATAACAAAGAGATTGGTCGCCTCCCGCAGATACTCTTGGCCGGCGCCGTCGGTGACGCAATCCTCCATGCTCATATGATCGAAGCTGTTTACGCTCGAGTAAAAGAGTTTTACCACCTCACGGGGAGACATCCCGACGGTGACCGGAGGTTCGGTCAGGTTGCCGATAATTGTTCCCGCCACGCTACCGAGAACGGCAAGTATTACAGCGGCAATGACCAATCGCATACGGTGGTGGAGAAAAAATTCTTCCTGTTTGCGGGCACTCTCGATCTTCTTGGCGATCCGATTGGCCGCAGTTCGGCGCTCAATAATAAGCTCCTCGCCGGGAGTCTCCAGTTCCAGGTTCGCCTCTAGACTCTTCAAGAGCACCAACATTCGATTTAGGCCGGGAGGATCCTCCTGGTCGGAGAGAATGCGGGAAAGTTCCTCGCTCACGCCTTCGTCTATCTTCGCCTCGAGGAGATGGAGGGGAATATGGCGTCCTTTGCGTATGCGTTTATGGAGCTCTTCAGATTCCGGCAGCTCCTCCGGATTGAAGAAGGGATGTCTGCCGCTGACCGCCTTAAAGGCCGCGCAAGCCAGGGTAAAACTATGGTTGCGTTCGCCTTTAAGATCCGGATGGTTGAAGGTCTCGTATTCCTTGAAGCGGTAGGCAGGTTCCAGGCTGTTGCGAAACCTTTCTACCTGAGAGTTCGGCAGGAAGAGGAGGCCGCCCTCTTGGAGCAGAAATATCGCGGCCGCATCGATCCGATTCAGCTCTATCTTCCGTTTATGAAGGGTCTGCAGGGCATATGTCAAACGATGGAGCGCCCGCAGGGATTCCGCAGGGGAGGAGGAGTCGAGAGTCTGCATGAGCGAACGACCCGCGTGGAAGGGGCCTATCAGATAGCGGCCCTCATATTCGAGCATTCCCGTAGCGTTCCAATGGGTGACCTTCCCGTCTACTACCAGATATCCGTGTTCCTGGGTTCTCTCTCGCTTGACCGCGGCGAGATCCGGTTTCATGCTTTGGCTCAGTTTGAAACCGAGATAGTCCTTATCTTCCTTGGTGACTTTTATGATCCCCGGCTCGAGGGGCTGAATGGTTTGATTCATGCTGGCTCCTGATGCTGCTGTAAGGGTAGTTTACCGGAAGATGTCCTCTTCGGAGAAGACCTCAGCCGTAAAGAGTTCGAGCTTGGTATCCGGAAGTTTCCAGGTATCTTCAGGGCAGCCGGCCTTGAGGCAGGTGTGGCGGACAAACTCCTCCTTCGTCCAGCCCTGTTCGGTGGCGACCTGGGGTAAAAGCACTCCGCTCCTTCCGCGATAGGTCAGGTAGAGGCCGTGCTCCCCGGGAATAAGCTCCTCTAAATCCTTAACTTGCCATAGGGGAGAGAGCACAGAGATCTCGATGGTGACGCGAGCCAACTCCTCAGGAATTAAGGGCGGGAAGCGGGGATCCCGGAGGGCGCTCGATTTGGCCATTTCCGCTACGGTTTTTCTGAGCGGTCGGCTGCTGCGCATATTGCCGATGCAGCCCCGGAGGGTTTCGCCGATTTTTAGGGTTACGAAGGCGCCGCAGGGGGCATCGAGCAGGGCCGGATCGGGCTCAACCTGGCGCTTTGGGGAGGGCACATCGACCCCTAATTCCCGGGCGATGCTTTCCCGGGCCAGAATCAGAAGCGCTCGCTTTTCCGCTATTCCCAATTTCATCACTTAACCCGCCGCTTGCTTGTGAGCGCTTCCGTGCAGCAGCTCTTCAACCCGCTGCTGATCGAGGCGAATATCGAGATTCTTCTCCTGGGTCGGAAGCACGGTCCCGATTTTTCCATCCCGCGGACGGCGCAGATACTTGACCCGGGTGTAATAACAGTCGGCGCCGCCGTTGGCTTTCCCCTTGCTGTAGTGGACGGCCAGGTTTCCGCCGTCGAGGAGTATCTCAAGGGGGATGCTCTTGCCCTTGGGGCCCCTGATGAAGACATGCCCTCCGGGATAGTCGCGGGTATGAATCCAGTAGTCATTGCCTTTGGCCCAGGAGCGCAAGATGGTATCGCTCTCCCGGGCGTTGCGCCCCACCAGAATCTGCCACTCTCCGCGCAGAAACAGCAAGCCCGGCAGGGAAGCGCGAGGAGCGCCGGGCTGCTCATTGTCTGCGAGGCTCTTCTTAGGCCGGGGAATCTGTAGCAGCGAATCGAGATCCGTGCAGTCCTCGATTTGGCCCAGAATACGGCGGGTCTGTTCAACCAGATCCTCCTGTTCCTGCAGCTCATCTGCGGCGCGCTCAGTGCGTTTATCCGCTTTCCGTTGTCGAGAGTAGTAGGACTCGGCGTTCTCCTGGGGATTCAGACGCGGATCGAGTTGAATGCTAAGCTCTGATCCGTTTTCATAATCCTCAACGGTAACCCAGGCGTCGCCCTTATTGATTCGGTGCAGGTTGGCGAGGATGAGATCTCCCGAATGGCGCAATGCTCCGCTATCGCTCCCCGAGGTGGTGCGGCGGCGATAGGTCTCGAGGAGCGCCTCCTGGCTGGTCAGCAGGCGGTTCCAGCCCCGGATCAACTCCTTGTAGCGTTGATCGAATAATTCCGCCTCTTCCTTCCCGGCGTAGGCGAGCTCGATGCTGCGGTTGAATCCGAGGGCTTCATCGTAGGGCCGTAAGGTAAAGTGTTCAGGCGGCGGGGCGTATTCAATCTCCCGGGGAAGAAAGAAGGCTCCGCTCTGCTCGTCCCGTCCCGGACGTCGATAAAAGGCGTCGATTATCTCGCCGTCTTCCCGACAGAGAAGTATATTGGCGGCGTTTCCCCAGAGTCTGAGCCAGAGGATTAGAGAAGATTCTCCCTGCCTGATGACTAGTTCAACCAATCGCTGTCCCGCAATCTGAGAAGCCCCTTCAATGCGGCATCCCTTTAGGCGTGATCGAAGCAGCTGGGCGAAGCGCTGAAGCTTGATCTCCCGCTTGAGACTCTTCTCGATGGTGTGCAAGCGTGTTTTTCCCGGTTTCAAGGAGATGTAGAGATTTCGCCGGCCTATATCCCTGGAATAGAGCCTAAGCAACAGGGATGAGTAGTCGGGCTGAATGATATCCTGAATGAAATTCCCCTCGAGCTTGAGTTCCTGAAGGATATGATCTATTTCGCGCCAGTTAAGGGACATCGACTATGACTTGATCGCTTGAGTGAATTGTTCTAGATCCGATTGCGAGAAGAAGACGAAAAAGACGGTTTTAGGCAGGTCATGGTCGGCTAAGAAATCGCTAGCCGCCCTGTAGGCAATCGGGGCGGCTAGTTCCTTGGGAAAACCGTATACCCCGGTGGAGATCGCCGGAAAGGCGAGACTCTGAAGCCGTGATTGTGCGGCGAGCTCCAGGCTGTTCCGATAGGCGTCGTGCAGCTGTTCCTCTTCATTGCTGTGTCCGCCGTGCCAGATAGGCCCCACGGTATGAATTACTCGTTTGGCCGGCAGATTTCCGGCGGTGGTAATGACCGCCTGGCCGGTCGGCAGACCGTGGGGGTATTTGTCGGAACGAATCTCCCGGCAGGCGGCCAGGATCGCCGCACCCCCCGCCCGGTGAATCGCTCCATCGACGCCTCCTCCGCCCATAAGGCTGGAGTTGGCGGCGTTGACGATTCCATCGACCGCAAGCTGCGTAATATCGCCCTGAATGATCTGAATACGTTCATCCATACCCTTTCAGTCTACCACTAGCTTCCCGGAACCGTCCATATTTTATCCAGACTTAGCGCTTATCTATCGCATCGATAAGCCCCTCCATCTCCTCCGCGGTGCCGATCGAGATGCGCAAGAACCCATCAATTCGGTCTTTGTTGAAATAGCGGACCAGGAATCCCGTCGACTTGAGATAGCTGAAGAGTTCGGCCGCACGACCGTCCGGGGGAGAGGCAAAGATGAAATTGGTTTTGGATGGCAGCACCTTAAATCCGCGACGGAGGAGCTCCTTTTCAGACTTCTCCCGAATTGCGATAAGCTGATCCCGGCGTCGGAGGAAGTAGTCCGCGTCGTCCAGGGCCGCACAACCGAGCCGTTGTCCGAGCCTGGAGATGGGGTAGGAGTTGAAGGAGTCCTTGGCTCTATGCAAGGCCTCGATCAGCGGGGCGTCGCCGAAGGCATAGCCCAGTCGTAATCCCGCTAAGGCGTAGCTCTTCGAGAGGGTTCCCGCCACCATCAGGTTGGGAAAGCGATCGATAAGCCCGACGGCCGATTCAGCCCCGAAATCGACATACGCCTCGTCGATTACCACCAGCCGATCGGAACGAACCTGACTTAACAATCGCTCAATATCACTCAGGGAGAGGGCTATTCCGGTCGGCGCGTTGGGATTGGCGAAGATGATGCCGCTGTACTCCCCGCTCGAGGCCGCATCGATATAATCATCGATGCGAATGAGGAAATCCTCGTCCAAGGGGATGGTGGCGAACTCGAGACCATGAAAGGAGCAGAAGACCGGATAGAAACTATAGGTGATATCCGGAAAGAGCACCGGGCCGAACTCGCGATCGAAGAAGGCATAGAAGATAAGGGCCAGCCCCTCGTCCGAGCCGTTCCCGCAGAAGACCTGCTCCTGTTTGAGTCCGTAACGAAGGGCGAAGGCCTTCCTTAGATCATGGGCTTCAGGGTCCGGATAGAGCCTGAGCTCTTCGGCGGAGAACTCCCTCAATACCCTTTGAACCTCTGGGGCCGGAGGGAAGGGATTCTCGTTGGTATTGAGCTTTACGTACGTGCGGTCCCTCGGCTGCTCACCGGGAGTGTAGGGGGTAAGTGATAATAGCCGTTTGGAAAACATCCACGCTCCTTTTGAACATAATAAGGCCCTTTAGGGTCAGTCTCTGCCTGCGAACCCGGCGGAAACCGCCGCCGGCAGGTAGAAGGAGCCGAGGATCAGGATCGGTTCCTTCTCTGCGGCTGTTTCTAATGCCCGTTGCCAGGCCTGGGCCGGATCCTCTATCAGCTCTGCCTTAGGATAATATCTTTCCACCTCTTTGTGCAAAGCCTGGGGATCGCTGGATTTAAAGCTTCCGGGCCGGGTGACGACTACTCGGCTGATTCCGGACGGAAGCGCGGCGGCGATCCCGGCCAGATCCTTCTCGGCCACCACCCCGAGGATCATTACTCCGCCTGAAGGGTAGAGATGACGAAAGGTTGTCGTGAAGGCCCCGACCGAAGAGGCGGTGTGGGCAGCGTCGAAGATACACTCCCGCTGACCGATCCTCCGTACTTCAAAGCGTCCCGGCAGTTTGACCATTGAGATTCCCCGGCGGATTGGATCCGCCTCGATCCGCTCCTCGGAGGCCAGGGCCAAGGCGGCGCATAGGGCCGCGCTACGGGCGTTCTGTGCCTGATGCAGCCCAGGCATTCCGAGCTCTGCGTCTACTTCAAGCTCGAAGTAGGGAGAGAGGCTGAAGGAACAGGTTGCGGGTGACTCCTCTCTCACCGGCAGCCTGTCGGCGCGAAAGAGGGGCGCCCTGCGCTCGGCGGCGATCCCTTCGATGACCGATTCCGCCTCTGCCGCCAGGTGTCCCAATACCAGCGGAGTGCCTTGCTTGATAATACCGCCCTTCTCGGCGGCGATCTCGCTTCTGGTGGAACCGAGAATGCGGGTATGTTCGAGCTCGATGGAGGTAATGGCGGTGACCTCCGGGGCGAGGATGTTGGTCGCATCCAGCCGACCCCCTAAGCCGGTTTCGAAGACCACCCACTGACACTCTGCAAGACTGAAGGCGAGCATGCCGGTCAGGGTAAGAAGCTCAAAGGTCGTCGGCTCCGAGCCGTCGTCGAAGATGAAGCCGGAGAAGCTGTTCCTAATCGTGAGGATACTCTCGATCAGGAACTTCTCGGGCAGGTAGCTCCCGTTCAGCATGAAGCGTTCCCGGTAGCTGTAGACATGAGGCGAGCCGTAGAGGCCGGTGCGAAGCCCGGCACTCTGCAGGGCGGCGGCGGTCATGGCGCAGACCGAGCCCTTGCCTTTCGAGCCGGCCACGTGAATCGACTTGTATCGGTTTTGGGGCTGCCCGAGAATTTCGGCCATCCGTCGCATCCGATCCAGGCGAAAGGGACGCAGGGAGTCGGCCTGGCTGCGCTCGAAATTGGTATGGCTCTCGATCCACTGAAAGCCCTCCGCCAATTCTGTAGCAAGGGGAGGGGTCACTTTCGTCTCAGCGCCGCGTTCCGATGGGCCGGAAAACCCTCGTACTCGGCTAAGGTAGCCACCGGTTCGGCCAACATCGCGCTGCCGCTCTTGGTGGTGTAGATTACCGAGGAGTATTTCATGAAATCCCTGACCGAAACGGGGGAGAAGGTCTTGGCCCTGCCGCCGGTGGGCAGCACCGCATTGGCGCCGATGGTGTAGTTGGCCGCCGAGAAGGAGGTGTTACTTCCCAGGATGATCTCGCCCGCGTTGCGTATAAGGGGCAGGACGTCGAAGGGCTCCCGGCACTGGATCTGTAAATGTTCCGGAGCGTAGGTGTTGACGATTTCCGCGGCATCGGCAATATCCCGGGCAACCAGGACCCCGCCGTAACCGGAGAAGACCTTCTCGGCGAAGCCTTTGCGCGGTTCCGGGAGCTTGGCGATCTCCGCCTCCAGGGCGGCGGCGGCCTTTTCGGCGAGCTGCTTGTCGGTCACAATCAGAATGGCCGAGCTGTCGGCCCCATGTTCGGCCTCGGTCAAAAGGTCGACCGCCAGGGTTTCGGGATCGGCGCCGGCATCGGCGATAATAGCCGATTCCGATGGCCCGGCCGGCAGGCCGACATCGACTAGGTGGGAGAGGAGCCGCTTAGCCGCAGCCACATACATGCTGCCGGGGCCCACGATCTTTTCGACCCGTTCAACGCTCTCGGTCCCCAAGGCGGCGGCGGCCACCGCATGGGCGCCGCCGATACGGTAGATCTCTTCGAAGCCGCAGAGCTCGGCGGCGTAGAGACAGGCCGGATCGATAGAACCGTCGGGATTCGGCGGAGTAAAGATCGATACCCGGGGAACCCCGGCGATGGAGGCCGGTACGGTCAGCATGTAGAGCATGGACGGGAAGCTCCCCCGGCCGCGGGGTATGTAGAGGGCCGCGGAATCAATCGGGGTCGCCCGTTCGCCGGCGAAGACGCCGGGGCGAATCTCGATCATCTGCAGCGCCCGCTCTTCCTGGGCCTCGTGATACTTGCGCACATTCTCGATGGAGAAGAGGAGGGCGTCCTTGACTTCGTCGCTGATTGTATCCCGGGCGGCGTCGAACTCCTCCTCGCTCACTTTGACGGGATGCCGGCTTAAATCGACTCCGTCGAAGCGCTGGCTGAACTCCTTTAAGGCGTCATCCCCCCGTTCGCGAACAGCCTCGATAATAGCCGCCACATCGCCGCGAACCTCTTCTATGTTGAGTTCAGAACGTTCCAGGATCGCCCGCCGATCTTCGTCGCGTAATTCCTGCCAGGACCTGACCTTTATCTGCATGCCTTCCTCCGGAAGCTACTGTAGTATGGGCCAATTCCTCTGGTCAATATAGAGCATTTTGCTTATAATGCTTCAGCATGCAGGATCAGGAACACCCGCGCCTACTCGATCTTTCGGCTCCGCCGCTGATTATGGGCATTATCAACGCCACGCCCGACTCGTTTTTTCCTGATTCCCGGGCCGCCGCGACAGAGGAGGGACTCCTTCGGGCCCGGAGGATGATCGACGAGGGAGCGGACATCCTCGACATCGGCGGAGAATCGAGCCGTCCGGGATCCGACTACGTTGGGGCCGAGGAGGAGCTGGCCCGGGTAATCCCTCTCATTCAGGCCATCCGTCGGGAATCGCATATCGCCATAAGCGTCGACACCCGCAAGGCGGTCGTTGCAAGGGCCGCCCTCGAAGCCGGAGCGGACGTGATAAACGATATCTCCGCCCTCACGGACGATCCCGATCTGGCCCCGGTGGCCGCCGAGTTCGACTGCATGCTGATCCTGATGCATAAACGGGGGACGCCGAAGGAGATGCAGGAGTCCCCCTCATACGAGGACACCTTGCAGGAGATCATCGACGAACTTGAAGAGGGAGTGGAGAGAGCCCTTGCGGCCGGGGTGAAACGAACGAGGATTCTCCTCGATCCCGGTATCGGTTTCGGCAAGCGCCATGGGGACAATCTGCGTATACTCAAATATCTGCCGCGCTTGCGAGAGAGAGGCTTTCCTCTGCTGATAGGCCATTCCCGCAAGTCGTTCATCGGCCGTATAACCGGGCGGGACGTGGAGGATCGGCTCCCCGGCTCCCTGGCCGCCGGGATCATGGCCCAAATCGGGGGTGCGGATATCCTGCGCGTACACGATGTGGCCGCCACCCGGGATGCGGCATCAGTTGTCGTCGCCGTACAGGGAGCGGATGCTTAATGGAATGGCTTAATCAGATTTGGATCTTCCGCGAGATAATCCGGCCGGCTCTGGATATTCTCATCCTCTCCTTTATTATCTATCAGATCTACCAGATTCTGGTTCAGACCCGCGCGATACAGCTGGTGAAGGGCGCTTTTCTGATGGCCCTGATCTATGTGCTGGCCTTTTTTCTCGAGCTCTCGACCCTGCTCTGGATTCTGAACGGCTTGGCCACGGTGCTGGTGATTATCATCGCCATTGTCTTCCAGCCGGAGTTGAGAAATATCTTTACCGCCATCGGGCGGGGGGAGTGGCTCCGCTTCCAGGGGCGGGGCGCCCCGTATCAGCTGGAGAGCGTCCTCAATGCAGTGGAGGTCCTCTCCGGACGTCAACGGGGAGCGCTGGTCGTCTTCAGCCGTCAGGTAGGACTCAAGAACATCATCGAGACCGGGACGAAACTCAATGCCGACATCACCTCATCCCTGATTCTGACCATATTCGGTCATGATACGCCGCTCCACGACGGGGCGATTATCCTGCAGGGCCGGAAGATGCTCTCCGCCGGCAGTTTTCTGCCCCTGTCGGAACAGTCGGATATCCGTCGCAGCTTCGGTACCCGCCACCGGGCGGCCCTGGGGTTGGCGGAGGAGACCGATGCGGTGGTGGTAATCGTCTCTGAAGAGACAGGCGCCATATCCCTGGCCTACGATGCCAATCTCTATTACGATTTGAGCGTCGACGAGGTGCGATCTACCCTGCGGAGGCTCTTGAATATTCACGAAGGAGATGAGGAGGTGAGCGCCTTTGAATCTTAGGCATCTTATCGAGCGGACGGCCCATAACTGGCCGGTAAAGGTGCTGTCGGTGGCGTTGGCGGTACTGCTCTTCCTCTTCTATCGCATATCGACCCTCGAGGAGCGCTTCTTCAGCGTACCCCTGGAGGTCAGGATCGACGAGGAACTGATCCCGGCCAGCACCTATCCGCGGAATGCACGGGTAACCGTGCGGGGGGATCGGGATGCGGTCTTTAACATCCTGGAGGAGGACATCACGGTCTTCGCCGATTTTACGATTCACCAGAACGAAGGGGTGTTTAAGGCGCCGGTCGAGTATCATCGGCAAGGAACGGCGCTCAACGTCGATTATCTGGAGATCAGCGTCGATCCGGTGGAGCTGCGCTTGGAGCTGGAGGAGAAGCTGGTCAAGGATGTAAACGTGGTTCCCGATATCGTCGGTTACCCGGCTCGGGGATTTGAATTGGGACAGTTCTATCTCTCCCCCGAGAATATCCGTATCGAGGGACCGAAGAGCAGCATCGAGAATCTACGCAGTCTGGTTACCGAACCGATCGATCTCAATAATCTTCGTCAGAGCATCGAGCTTCAGGTTGCGATCGATCCTCCGGATCAGCTGGTTCGCTTTCCCGACGGGGATCGGGTCGAGTTCCGGGGAATTATACAGGAGACGAAACTGATCCGCAACTTCGAGGCGATCGATCTGATCCTCCTCGACCTTCCCGAGGGGTATACGGTCTCGTCCGAACTGCCCGAGGGATTGATTAAGGTGCAGGGGAGCCAGGTGGTGCTGGAAGAGACCGAGCTGCAGGATTTCTCCCTGCTGATTGACGCCAGCGTGGTTGCTTCTCCGGGGATCTACCGTTTGCCGGTCGAGCCCGAGGCGCCGCGGGATCTTCTGATTCTCCAGTACGAGCCCCAAGAGGTTATCATCAGCGTCGAGGAGGCGGAACCCAGGTGATTCTCGGCATAGGCATCGATATCGTACACGTCAGTCGCATGGAGCATTGGCAGCATGACGACCGGCTTCTCAAGCGCTACTTCCATCCCCAGGAGCTGATCGACGTCGCTTCCCGGGGAAAATCCGCCCCCCTCTCGCTGGCTGCCCGGTTCGCCGCGAAAGAGGCCTTCGGGAAGGCCTTGGGCACCGGGCTTCACGGCCTGATTCTGAAAGAGATCCGGGTCATTAATAACCATAACGGCAATCCCGATATCGAGCTTTACGGCCGGGCTAAAAGGGCTTTGGAAGAGTTCGGGGGCACCAGAATACATCTCTCCATGACCCATGAGCGGGATAATGCCGTGGCGATGATCGTTATTGAAGGGGACGATGCATGAAAAAGATCTCGTTCTACGCCAAGAACCCGATGAACTGCCCCGTCTGCGGGGCCTCCTTTCATCGGGAGGAGATGCTGACCGGCAGCGGACGGCTGATAGCGGCGGAGCTGACCGGAGAGCTGCGCAGACTCTACGAGGTCAACCGCAAGTTCGGGGAGGTCAATCCCTTAGTCTACCCGATAACCGTCTGCCCATCCTGCTTTTACGCCGCCTTTCAGGCCGATTTCCCGAATCCGCCCGAGGAGCAGATCGAGATCCTGCGCCAGGAGATGGACAAACGGATAGCCACTATTCGGCCCATATTTCCCGAACTCGAATTTACCGAGCCCCGCACGCTGCGCGAGGGGGTTGCGGCCTACTATTTTGCGGTAATGTGCTACGACTATTTTCCGAAATCTGTAGCGCCCTCTATCAAGCAGGGGATCGCCTCCCTGCGGGCCGCCTGGCTCTGCAATGATCTGCATGGCAAGAGGCCCGACGAGAACTTCGACTATCTCGCTCGGCTCTTCTATCGAAAAGCGCGTTTCTTCTACACCCTGGCGGTTGAGTATGAGTCCGACGGGACCGAGAGTATCGGCAACGCGGGTCCCCTGGGGCCGGATCTGGATAAGAACTACGGCTACGACGGGGTGCTCTTTCTGGCCGCCTATCTGGAGTTCCGCTATGGCCCCCATGAGGATAAGGAGAAAAGGCGTCAGTCCCTGGTGCTCGCCAAACGGATTGTGGCTCGGATCTTCGGTATGGGCAAGGCGTCCAAGGATAAGCCGGAGATCCTGCTGCAGCACTCCCGGGATCTCTACGAGGAGATAAACGAGGCCCTCAAGGAGTTTGAGGAGTCGAATGCCGAGGATTAGGATCGATCTGAGCTATGACGGGGGGGAGTTCTGCGGCTGGCAGCTACAGAAAACCGATCCGAGCGTGCAGGGGGCCATCGAGGAAGCTCTCCTGAGCTTGACCGGCGAAGAGATCCGGGTGATTGGATCCGGCAGAACCGATTCGGGGGTACATGCCCGTTGTCAGACCGCCCATTTCGATACGGAGGCCTCTATTCCGCCGCAGAAGTACACTCCGGCGCTGAACGGCGCCCTACCGCTGGGGGTTAGAATTCTCCGCAGCGGCGAGGTTAGCCCCCGCTTTCACGCCCGTTTTAGTGCTCGGCTGCGGAGCTATCGCTACCAGATAATTCCGGGAAGGAAGGCAACGCCCTTCGATTCGCGCTACGCCCTGGCCCTGAAGGGGAGACCGAATCTCCAGCGGCTCAACGCCCTGGCCCGTATGCTGGTGGGGACCCACGATTTTTCTACTTTCACCGCCGCCGGAGATCCCTCGGAGTCGCGGGTACGCCGCATCGAGAGCGCCCTCTTTTTCCCGTTGGGCGAGATGATTCTCTTCCAGATAAGCGGCAACGCCTTTCTGTGGCGAATGGTTCGCTCCATCGTGGGGACCCTGCTCGAGATGGAAGCGCAGGGACGCGGTCCGGAGGAGTTGGCGAGGATTCTGGCTTCCGGGGAACGGTCGGCCGCGGGGGTTACCGCACCGGCGATGGGACTTTTTCTTTATAAGGTTGAATATGATGAAGAATTCCGTATCTGAAATCTGGGACATTCTCTGCGACGTGGAGGACCTGCAGCACGGCGAGTACCGCCGCGGGAGGGATCAGGCTCCGACTCCGAAACGCAGCCGGAGAGACACCGGCTCAGCTGAGGCGCGTCCCCTCGACTCGGTGACGAGTATCGATGCCTTAGGCGATCTGATTAGACGCTGCAAAGCCTGCCAGTTGGGCTCCCTGCGAAAGAATGCCGTCCCCGGAGAAGGGGCTGCCAACCCCCTGGTCATGGTTATCGGCGAAGGTCCCGGAGGCGGCGAGGACGAGACCGGGCGCCCCTTTGTCGGCCGGGCCGGTCAGTACCTTGATAAATGGCTCGCCGCGATCGGGCTCTCCCGGGAGAACGAGGTCTTTATCGGCAACGTGATTAAATGCCGGCCTCCCAATAATCGCGATCCCGAAGCAGAGGAGATGGAGGCCTGTCTCCCGTATCTGTTAAAGCAGATCGAGCTGCTCCAGCCCAAGAGCATTCTGTGCCTGGGACGCTTCGCCGGTCGAAAGATCAGCGGCGACGAGCAGGCCAGCCTCTCCAGGATGCGCGGATCGCTGCATAGCTTTAAAAATATCCCCGTGGTGGTTACCTATCATCCGAGCGCCGTCCTCAGAAACGCCGAACTCCGGCGGCCGGTCTGGGAGGATCTGCAGCTTTTGAAAAACCTTCTTGCCGATCTGGGCTAGGCTGCGGTAATGCGCTACGCCGAGGTTCTGCTCAATATCCCCCTCGCCACAAGCTTCACCTACGCGGTCGATGAAGAGAGCTACTGTGAGATCGGCTGCCGAGCGGAGGTTAATTTCCGCGGCCGGAAGAGCGTCGGCTTTGTGGTCGCTTTGAGTGAAACCGCCCCGGACGGAGATTTTTCTATTAAGAGCATTACCCGGGTGCTCGATGAAGAGCCGCTTTTCGGGGAGGAGGAGATTCGTCTGGCCCGGTGGATTGCCAAGCGCTACTTCTCTTCTCCCGGCGAGACGCTGGCGCTGATGCTTCCCGGCGGGAAGCGGGAGAGCACCCTCGCGAGTTCGCTTCCCGATGAGGATGTGCCCCTTACGGATGTCCGCCTCTCTGCCGAGCAGCAGCAGGCGATAGACGGTATTCTCGGACAAGAGGACGGCTCATCCTACCTCTACGGTATAACCGGTTCCGGAAAAACCGAGGTCTATCTCCGGGTGGCCGCCGATCTTCTCGCCGCGGGGAAGGGGGTTATCTACCTGGTCCCGGAGATATCCCTTACCCATCAGATCGTCGCCGAGGCCCGGCGCCGCTTCGGGGATACCGTCTCGGTCTGGCACTCGCGGATTACCCCCTCCCAGAAGCTGACCGAGTGGCGCAGGATTAAAAAAGGAGAGGCTCGATTCGTTATCGGCGCCCGCAGTGCGGTCTTTGCGCCGCTTAGGGATCTGGGATTGATTATAATCGACGAGGAGCACGAGGGCTCCTATAAATCCGGCTCCTCTCCCCGCTATCATGCCCGGCAGGTTGCCCAGTACCGAATTGCCGATACCGACGCCAGGCTGGTGATGGGGAGCGCCACCCCCTCGGTCGAGGCGCGACAACTGATGGAGGACGGCCGCCTGAGGGAGTATCGGCTAACCCAACGCCTTGCCGGGGGAGCCGAACCGGAGATCCGCATTGTTGAGATGCGGGGAGAGCAGGGGATACTGAGCGGCGAGCTGCAGCGGGCTCTGATGGCCTGTCTTCAGGATAAGCGTCAGGCTATTCTCTTCCTCAACCGTCGGGGATTCTCCTACTTCTTCCATTGCCGCAGCTGCGGCTACGAGATGCGCTGTTCTCACTGTTCGGTATCCCTTACCTACCATAAACAGCGCAATGTGATGCTGTGCCACTACTGCGGTTATCAGGAGCGACCGGTGGAGGTCTGCCCCGAGTGCGGTTCCCTGGATGTGGGGTATTCGGGCTACGGTACCGAGGGCATCGAGGGTGAAATCACGCGACTCTTTCCCGAGGCCCGCATCGCCCGGGTCGATACCGATTCGGTGCAGAAGAAGGGGAGTCTGGAGAAGATCCTTACCCGGTTCCGGAAGCGAGAGATCGATCTGCTCTTGGGGACCCAGATGGTGGCCAAGGGCCTCAATTTTCCCGGCGTGCGTCTGGTCGGTATCGTCATGGCCGACACAACCCTGATGCTTCCCGACTTCCGGGCCGCTGAGCGTACCTTCTCCTTGCTGACCCAGGTGGCCGGCCGGGCCGGGCGTTTTCATCCCGACGGCGAGGTAGTCATACAGACCTACCATCCCGAGGCGCCGGCCATCCGACTGGCGGCGGAAGGGAAGCAGGAGGAGTTCTACCGCACTGAGCTCGCGGTACGGCGGATGCTCAAGTTTCCGCCTTTCGCCCGCATCGTACGCATCCTGTTCCGCGGAAAGGACAAGGCGAAGGTTATACAGGCCGCCGACCAACTCTCCCGCTATATCGAACGGGATCTACCGGCGGGTATCGAGCTCTTAGGTCCGGCCGAGGCCCCCATAGCACTCATTGCCGGCAATTACCGGACCCATTTAATGCTCCGGGGAGGGAATTTCTCGGCCCTCCACCGGCTGCTCTCCCATTTTCTGGAGCAGATACCCAGCCCCTCCGGAATCTACCGCGAAATAGATGCGGATCCGGTCTCTCTGCTCTAGGCAAAGAGAGAGGCTTGATTGACCCGGCAACCCCTTTTCGGTACTATTTTGATATGATTGATATCGTAACTTTAGGCGAAGAGGTCCTGCGTCAAACGGCCGAACCGGTAACGGAGTTCGACGAGAATCTCGATAAACTTATACAAGATATGGCGGACGCGATGCGCGGCGAGGGGATCGGTTTGGCCGCTCCCCAGGTTGGGGTATCGAAGAGACTCTTCCTCTGCCAACCCGACGGACATAAGCTCTATGTGTTTATTAATCCGGAGATTACCCTTACCTCGGAGGAGACCGATCCCTACGAGGAGGGCTGCTTGAGTATCCCCGGGGTCTATGCCGATGTCGTTCGACCGGCTCAAGTGCAGATTCAAGCCTTCAATCAGAAGGGACGCCCCTTCAGGATCGATGCCGATGGGATTCTGGCCCGGGTCATCCAGCACGAACTTGATCATCTGAACGGGGTGCTCTTCATCGATCATCTCAGTGATCGTAAGCGTCAGAAGCTGGTCAAAGAGTACCAGAAGAAGCACAGCATCAAGAGCGCATGAGGGTACTCTTCGCCGGAACACCGGAGATCGCCCTGCCCAGCCTGCGTCTTCTCCATGAACACGGTTATGTTGCCGCGGTGCTCAGCAGTCCCGACGCCCCCAAAGGACGCAGTAAGCAGCCGACTCCTTCACCGGTAAAGGAGCTGGCCTCGAGTTTTGGTCTACCGGTAGTAACTCCCGAAAGGCTCGGCAAGGCAGCCCGGGAGGATATCCGGCCTTTCGAGGCCGACCTCTTAGCGGTGGTCGCCTACGGCAAGATCTTCGGTCCGAAATTCTTAGAGCTCTTTCCCCGGGGCGGGGTAAACCTGCACCCGTCGCTGCTTCCCAAATTCCGGGGGCCCGCGCCGCTTCCGGCGACAATTCTCGCGGGAGAAGAGGAGTGGGGCTTGAGCGTACAGCGGATCTCCCTGGAGATGGACGCCGGCGATATCTATACCCAACGGAGCTATCCCCTGGAGGGGAGAGAGACCACCGCCGAACTGACTGAGATGGCGGCGGAACGGGGAGCGGAGGCGCTTCTCGAGACCGTACGGCGCATCGAAGCAGGTACTGCCGATGCGACGCTTCAGGATGAGTCGGGGGCCAGCTATTTCGGATTGATCCGTAAGAATGACGGGGAGATAGCGTGGAACCTGCCGGCCGTCGAGATCGACCGTCGAGTGCGGGCCTTCAATCCCTGGCCGGGCGCATTCACCTGGTTGGAGGGAAAGAAGCTCTCCCTCTGGGAGAGCATGCCGATAAACGATGGCGGCGAATCAGAATCACCCGGCAAGGTGGTCGCAGTAGACAAGAGCGACGGAATTTTGGTACAAACGGGGTCGGGTCTTCTCGCTCTCCGCAGCCTGCAGTTGCAGGGGAAAAAGCGCCTGCCGTGGAAAGCCTTCATGAACGGCGTCCGCGGAATTGAAGGAGCTACTCTTGGAGGAAACCGATGAGCGGAATACTGGCGAGACTTAAATCCTTACTGCCAAACGAACAGGACAGCCCCGAACATCGCTATTTTAAGACCGTAATATTTTTATCTCTGGGCGCAATTATTCTTATGGGGCTTGCCGGATTGTCGGTCTTCATGGTCTCTGTGCGCGGACAGGAACAGACCATGGTTCCCGATGTGATCGGGAACGACCTGGAGAATGCCCTGGTATCCCTCCAGGAGAAGGAACTTTACCCCCACATCCAACTGCGCTACTCCTCTACGCCGGCCGACAAGGGGACGGTCCTCGAGCAGGATCCGAATCCCGGGGCTATCGTAAAGGCAAAGTCGAAGATCGTACTTCGAGTCAGTAAAGGCTCTATTATCGAACGGGTCGACAACTACGTCGGATGGAATATCGACGATCTGGAGATCCATCTCAAGAGTCTTGTTTCCGTGCACGGACCGCTATTGACCATCCAGGAGCCGATTCAACGGGTCTTCAATGAATTGCCCGCCGGGACGATCATCTCCCAGAAGCCGGAACCGGGAACCGAGATCAGCGCCGAGACCAACATGCAGCTAATCGTCAGCCGGGGCCCGCAGACCGGTTCCATTGTAGTTCTCGACTATACCGACATGCCCTATATGGATGCGGTCAACTCCCTGATACGTCAGGAGATCAACTTTACCGTCTCCGCCCGGGAAGCCGACGAAGGCGAGGAGCCGGGTATCGTCGTCTCCCAGAACCCCAGCCCAGACAGCGATGTTCCCCGGGACAGCCTTCATCAGCTGGTAATTACCAGGCCGGAGGATATCCCAGAGGGCTACGTTTTCGGTATCCTGGAGAAGAGCCTTCCCAATTACGCTATTCCCGCCACGATTACGATCGATGCCGTCTCTCCGGAGGGAAAACGAGAGACCCGTCTGGAACTGAAGCACCAGGGCGGACTTCTCTCGGTTCCTTATCTCGAACCGGAGAACTCAGTCCTCCTGGTGATGATCGAGGGGACCGAGAAGATCCGCTTTACGGTCAAGCAGGAGAACTAAGGGTGGAACGACTGATAGCCCCTTCCATCCTCGCCTCCGATTTCAGCGATATCGCCGGCGCAATCAAACTGATTGAAACCGCCGGCGGAGACTGGGTGCATCTGGATGTGATGGACGGCAGCTTTGTGCCGCCGATCACCTTCGGTTCCCAGATGGTGCAGGCTATCGATACGATTACGGATCTTCCCCTCGACGTTCACCTGATGATCGAACGGCCGGAGAACCATATCGAGGATTTCGCCGCCGCCGGCGCCGATTATCTTACCGTACATGCTGAGGCTACGGTCCATCTCCACCGGCTCATCCAGCGTATCAGCGATCTTGGCGTGAAACCCGGGGTATCGATCGTTCCCTCCACGCCGGTCTCCGCGCTGCAGGAGATATTGGGCGAGGTCGATCTGGTGTTGGTGATGTCCGTTAATCCCGGTTACGGCGGGCAGAAGCTTATCCCGGGTACGCTGAAAAAAATCGAGCAGCTTCAGGAATTGAAACAGAAGCACGGATACAGATACCGCATCTCCATCGACGGGGGCGTGAACGGCGATACCGTAAGCGAGGTCCGGGATGCCGGCGCGGAGGTGATGGTCGCCGGCAGTGCATTCTTCAAGGCTGATAATCCCTCCCAGGTGGTAGCCGAGCTCAAGGGATCAGGCTAAGATAGCAGTAATGGACCCCTTTCTATAGGTCGATAATGCTAGCGGGGGTATATTCGTGCGCAGTAACCGAAAAAAAGAACTTACGTTCGCTCTGTGCGGGCTACTTCTTCTCTTGCCAGTCCTTACGCTCAGCGCTCAAGTTCCCGAGCAGGTGGAACGAGGAATCCGTCTCTACCAGCAGCGGAGCTATATCGACGCCCTGCGAGAGTTCAGAACCCTGATCAGCCGCTCGGATTTAGAGAGCTTTTACGACCAGGCCTATTTCTGGGTCGCCAAGACCTACATCGCCATGGGCGATTACGAAGAAGCCGAGGTTAACCTCGAATATTTTCTGGCCGAGTTTCCCGAGAGCAGGTTGTATCCGGAAGGGGAGTACCAGAAGGGGAGGCTGCTCTATTTACAGCGAGAGTTCGAAGCGGCCATTCAGGTTCTCTACGGATTCGTGAACCGCTATCCTGAGGATCCCTACGTATCCAACGGGTTCTTCTGGATTGGAGAATCCCTCTATAGCCTGGGTAACTTCGATGAAGCGGAAACCGTCTATACCCACATCGTCGACTCATACCCCGAGAGTTTCAAGATCGAAGCCGCTCGATACCGACTGCAACTGATTCAATTCAAGCACCGGGAGAACGAGCTGGTCAAACTGCTGAAGATCAGTCACGAGGAGTATCTTCGCGCAGTCGAAGAGTTCCTGCAACGGGAAAAGGCCTACGAACAGGCTCTGACGGAGTATCAGAAACGGATAGCCGTCGTAATGTCCGAGGATCTGCAATCGGAGTTCGATGAGTTGAACGCCGAACTCAAGGAGAAGCAGGCCCTGATCGACCGCCTGCAGCGGGAAAATCAGCAGCTTGCGTCCCAGGTGAATACCCAAGCACCGGCTCAAGCGACGCAGCCTGCCCCGCGGATTGCGCCGACCGATACCGAACGGGTACGCGAGCTCCTCGAGATGAAAGCGGAGGCCCTGGAGCTTAAGGAATTTTATCTGGGCTTGATCGAAAAGGATGGTCCCGGGCAATGATGAAAGTACAGCCGAGCAGATTTCTGATCCCCCTTCTCCTCCTGCTTCTGGGAGCGACAACCTCTCTCCCCGCCCTGGATATAGAGAGCGGCAGGATGGAACTGATTCTCGACGAGCGGGAGGGAACCTTCCTGCCCCTCTATCGGGCGGAAACTGCCAAGAACGGAAGAGTCCCGCTGCTTTTCGGTGAGGATCCCCGCACCAGTTACTTCAGCCTGGTAGTGAATAATCAGGTTATCCGGCCGACCGATAGTTACGAATTCGAGCAGCAGCTGGAACGCAGAGGTTCCGGCGCCAGGTACACCTGGAGTTCCAAGCGTCTCGAGATTACCCAGGACTTCGCCTTTTTGAAATCCCTCGATGCCGATGCGAGTAATGGCATCAGCATTACCCTGACTATCCGCAATACCGGTCGGGATACCCTAAATCTGGGTTTGCGTTATCTGCTCGATACATATCTCGGCGAGGAGTCGGGTGCCCATTTTGCGACCCAGTATATTCCCGCCGTCGAGAACGAAACCCAGTTCAACTCGCCGCCCCCGGACTACATCCTCTCCCGGCGGAACAGGGACGACAATACCGGCCTGATGCTGATGCTGCGCGGACCCGGTCTTACTACGCCTGATTCGGTCCTGTTGGCCAATTGGAAACGGCTCAACGACAGTTCCTGGAGTTTCGCGGTCAATCGCAACCGCAACTTCTCCCGGCCACCCTATTCAATTAACGATTCTGCGGTGGCCCTCTTTTACGATCCCATGCCCGTCGGCCCCGGGGAGGAACGGATTATCGTTTTAGCCCTTGGGAACTATGCTCCCGGCGGTTTTCTGCCGGAGCGGGATGTGCGGGATGAGAAGATCGAGAATCTCGTTGTCGGTCTGAGCGAAGAGGATCAGGAGCTTGGCGATCCCGAGGAGGAACTGAGAGCGGTTCGTGAACTGATCAGCGAGATCGATGCGCTTATTGAGCAAGGCGAGGAGATCCCCGAAGAGAAGGTCTATCTCCTGCAACAGCTCCTCGCTGCCCTGCAGGAACGCAAACAGGGTTACGGAGAGTAGGGCTGATCGATGGATTCAGTTCTCTCTGAAAGCGAGAAGCTTTTCTTCCGCGGAAAATACTCTAAGGTTCTCAGGATGCTGGAGCCTCAGGTATTTCAGTATCGCGACAGTTATCGCTTCTACCTGCTCCTCGGCTACTCATGTCTCTACACCGCCGATTTCGGCGGCGGATTCTCCTATCTGCGCCGGGCTGAACAGCTGAGTCCCGGAGATACCTCGGCCAACCTGGGGATCGCTCTGGTGCTTGCCAAACGCGGCGAGACCGAGGAGGCGATCCGCATCTGGTTGACCATCCTCGAACGGCAGCACGATGCGAAGGAGGCGGAGCGCGGTTTGAAGCTGATCCGGGAGAGTACGGAAATCAGCGAGATCGCCATGAAACTCGAGGAGGGACGACTCGATCGCTATCTGCGCTACCCGAAGCGGAAGCGGGGCGCCGGAAGGTTCGTCGTACCCCTGGCCGTTCTGGCTCTCGGGCTCATCGGCGGCGCGCTCTGGTTCACCCGTCCCTGGACTCTACTGGGTAGCGGCTATACCCGCCCGGGACTGGCCGAGATCGATCTCTTCTCCGAGGAGACGGCCGCGAATCAAGGCGACTGGCGCTACACCATGAGCGAGGAGGAGCTGAAAAGCAGCGCCGAAGGGGTGCTCGATCTTCTTAATCAGTACCGGGACAATCTCGCGCGGCGCGAGATCAACCGACTGCTCAATTCCAACGCTCCCGAGGATCTGAAGGAGAAGATCCGCTTCTTGATCGGCTATATCAAGGAACCGAGTTTCGCCACCTTGAAGGATAACTTCGCCTATCGCGAGGTAGTCTCCGATCCGCTGCTCTATGAATCATGCCATGTAATCTGGCGCGGCCGGGCGGCGAATGTGGCGGTGGAGAGCGACGCCGTTCTATTCGATCTCTTGGTGGGATACGAGGATGAAACCGTTTTGGAAGGGATTGTACCCGTACGCTGCGCCTTCCCGGTGGATCTGGAGGAGAACCGCAAGGTTGAGGTTCTCGGAAGGGTGGTCCATCCGGGTGCAAACGGATCGGCTCTCTCCTTAGAAGCGGTCTCCCTGCATCAGCTGGTGGAGTAGCGATGCGGGCGGTGGTACAAAGGGTGCGTAGCGCTCACGTCAGCGTCGACGGAGAGACTGTCGGCGCAATCGGTCCGGGACTGCTGGTCTACCTAGGGGTGGGGACCGAGGATTCTGTTAGCGATGCCGCCTACCTGGCGGAGAAGATCGCTTATTTGCGCATATTCAACGACCGTGAGGGCCGGATGAACCGCTCCCTTGTGGACGAAGAGGGGAGCATCCTCATGGTCAGTCAGTTCACCCTCTATGCGGATGCCCGCAAGGGACGCAGGCCCTCCTACAGCCAGGCGGCCTACCCGGATCAGGCGCGGACCCTCTATGAGTCTGTAATCAGCTCATTGGCCGAACTGGGACTCCCCGTGGAAAGCGGAAAGTTTCAGGCGATGATGGAGGTATCCTCCGTCAACGACGGACCGGTGACGATCCTGCTGGATTCAAAGAAGCAGTTTTAAGACTATAAATTTCGCTAATTCTCTCTGCTTGACCATAGAAAGCACAAAACTATACTATTACAGAAATCAAAAGGCTCTTTCTTCCCCTTATATAGGGTATGAATACCAGTATGAGGAGCGCTGCCCCGGGGTACGCGCGCGAGGTGCGGAAGAGAGAGGAGGATGTCATGGCAAAAAAAGCGATGCCCGAAACAAAACCTGCCCCGACCAACACGGAAGAGAAGCAGAAAGCCCTGGAGGCGGCCCGGCTGCAGATTGAGAAGCAGTTCGGCAAGGGTTCCCTGATGCAATTGGGGAAGGACCGGCAGGATCTCAACATCGAAGCGATTCCTTCGGGTTCGATACTGCTGGATGCGGCCCTTGGTGTGGGCGGATATCCGAAGGGACGGGTGATAGAGATCTACGGACCGGAATCATCCGGAAAGACCACCTTGGCCCTGCACGCCATCGCCGAGGCCCAGAAGATGGGCGGTATCGCCGCCTTTATCGATGCGGAACACGCGCTGGATCCCGGGTACGCCAAGAATCTGGGAGTGAATATCGATGAACTCTGGGTCTCCCAGCCCGATACCGGAGAACAGGCCCTAGAGATTGCCGAATCCCTGGTCCGTTCCGGGGCGGTGGATATTATCGTCGTCGACTCCGTAGCGGCTCTGACGCCTCAGGCCGAGATCGAGGGCGACATGGGAGATTCCCATATGGGACTCCAGGCGCGGCTAATGAGCCAGGCCTTGAGGAAGCTCACCGGAACGATCGCCAAGTCCCACTCGAGTCTAATCTTTATCAACCAGATCCGGATGAAGATCGGAGTAATGTTCGGCAATCCGGAGACGACCACAGGCGGAAAGGCGCTGAAGTTCTACTCTTCCGTCAGGATCGAGGTACGCAAGATCGAGACCATCGCCAAGGGTACCGAGGACGCCATCGGTAACCGTGTGCGGGTCAAGGTAGTCAAGAACAAGGTCGCCCCGCCGTTCCGTAAGGTCGAGATGGAGATCATGTTCGGGAAGGGAATTTCTGGTTCCGGAAGCCTCTTGGATGCGGCCCTGAAGTTTGAACTGATCAATAAGAGCGGCAGTTGGTACTCCTTCGGCGAGGAACGGATAGGCCAGGGACGGGAAAACGCAAAACTCTTTTTAGAGAACAATCCCGATATCGCCGACGAGATCGATAAGAAGCTTCGGGTGTTGCTTTTTCCCAATCTCCAGCCCCAGGAGCCGGCGGCTACGGATGCGCCAGAGAAGAAACCGGCCCAGAAGAAGAGCCCTCCCGAACCGCAGGAGAATCCCAAGTCCGAGCTCTTCTAGGTGACGGAACGGGAGTTGGTCTATTTAGGCCTCGGCGGCAACCTCTCCGCGCCCATCGATGCCCTCCGCGAGGCGATAAAGGGCATCGACGGGCTGCTGAGCGGGACAGAGTGCTCCCGATTCTACAGCACGGAACCGCGCTACGATCTGGACCAGGATCGTTTCGTGAATGCCGTCGTGAGGGGGTCCACCGATCTAACGCCCCTGGAGCTTCTAGTGAAGCTCCAATCCCTCGAACACGAGCTGGGCAGGGTCAGGGATCCTTCAAGGCCGAAGGGGCCGAGGAGGATCGATATCGATATTCTGCTCTTCGGCAACCGGGTCATAGATGAGGCGCGCCTTATGGTTCCCCATCCGCGCATGGGTGAACGCAAATTCGTCTTAATTCCCCTGCTCGAGCTCGATTCAACCATTGAGGACCCTCGGAGCGGCGAAGCCTGGGGGGATCAACTCGCCAGGCTCGAAACACAGGGTATTTACTACATGTCGGTGAAAGACTATAGTAGGAGCTTGTCGTGGGGAGGGCCTTAAGCGTCGGGCATGGAAGCAAGTACCGCAGAAATTGAACAGGAACAGAACGAGGATCAGTACCGATTCAAACTGAATCAGTTCGAAGGTCCCCTGGATCTGCTGCTTTTCCTGATCAAGAAATCAGAGATAAATATTTATGATATTCCCATCGCCCAGATAACCGAGCAGTATATCGAGTATATCGAGATCGCCGAAGCGATCAATCTCGAGAATATTACCGAGTTCTACGTGATGGCGGCGACTCTGCTCTTTATCAAATCCCGCATGCTCCTGCCGGTAGAGGTAGATTTCGAGGACGAACTCGATGATCCGCGCCAGGAGCTGGTCGAGCGTCTGATCGAGTACCAGAAGTACAAGAAGATCTCCGAACTGATGATGGAGAAGGAGATCGAAAACGAGTGGGTCATCGAACGCAAAAAGAAGCAGCGGGTGCTTCCCTTCGACGAGAAGGACGATCTCTGGGATCAGATCGATGTGTGGGAGCTCTTGAAGACCTTCTCCTCCCTGATATCGAATATCTCATCCGAGAGAATACTCGACCTCTATGAAGAGGTATCAATCAATGAGAAGATCAGTCTGGTACATGAGTATCTGGAAAACCGGGAATACTGTCTCTTCACCGATCTGGTGGTAAAAGAGAACTCCATCATGGAGATAATCTGCGCCTTCTTGGCAATCCTGGAGATGGTCAAGCTCAAAAAAATCAAGATCTATCAAAATAGAATGTTCGGAGATATCCGGATCTATGCGCATCCCGACGCAGATAATGATGAAGCGCAGGATTATTATCCGGAAGAAGAACTCGAGGAGCAGGGAGGAGATGACTCTGGAACGTGAGGCGGCAATAATTGAAGCCATTCTCTTCTTGGAATCTGAACCAATGGAAGTAAAGTCTATCGCCAAGATCAGCCGCTTAGATAAGGATGTGGTAGAGGGGGCGCTGGAGTATCTGATCGGCCACTACGAGGAACAGGGCCACGGTCTCTGCCTGCGTGAGATCGGCGGCGGATATATTCTCAGTCCCAAGGAAGAGCTGTGGGAGGATCTTAAGGATCGTTACGGAAAGAAGAACGACGCCAAACTATCCCGGGCGGCCATGGAGACCCTCTCGATCATAGCCTATTCTCAACCCATTACCCGGGGAGAGATCGAAGGAATCCGCGGAGTGAGTGCCGACGGGATGATGCGTCTCTTACTAACGCGGAATCTCATCAAAGAGGTCGGCAAGAAGGAGGCTCCGGGTAAGCCGGTACAGTACGGCACCACCAAGGAGTTCCTGAAGGTTTTTCGCCTGCGAAGCATCGCCGACCTGCCCAAGCTGGATGAACTCAATCAGGACAGGTTTGAACTCGATGGTCAATAGGAAAAGAAAGCAGAGCCCCCCCGGAAAAGCCCAGCCCTCGGGCGACGAAGAGCTGCGTTTGCAGGTATTTCTGGCCCGCTGCGGCGTCGGTTCCCGCCGAGCCTGTGAGGAGCATATCCTCCACGGCCGGGTGAAGGTTAACGGCAAGGTGGTCGACAAGATGGGCATCAAGGTCGGTCAGGACGACCGGGTGGAATTCGATCATAAACGGGTCTATCCCGACCGGCGCTTCGCCTATATCGCCCTATATAAACCTAAGTTCGTCGTCTCATCCCTCAACGATCCCGAAGGGCGGTCCACGGTGGCCGATATCGTGAAGGGACGCTTTCCGTTCAGGCTCTTCCACGTCGGACGACTCGACTATCTCTCCACGGGATTGATGTTCCTGACCAACGACGGAGATTTCTCGAGCTATATAACGAATCCCGCTAACGGAGTGGAGAAGGAGTATCTGGTCGAGCTTTCCCGCCCCATAGGCGAGGAGCTCCTGGATAGCTTCGTCCGGGGGGTGAGTATCGACGGGGAGCGGTTCGCCATCGATTCTTACCATCTTACCGGGGAACGGAGCGTCTCGATGGTGCTGACCGAAGGGAAAAACCGGGAAATCCGGCGCCTCTTTCATCATCACAAGATCCGGGTCAAGCGGCTCCACCGGGTCCGCATCGGCGCTATCCGTCTGCGGAAGATGTCGCCCGGGGAGTATCGAATCCTCAACAAGCGGGATCTCGAATCCCTGGGATACAAACCGGAGGGAACCATATGGTCGTAGCCCTGGACGGACCGGCAGGAGTCGGAAAGAGTACCGTATCGAAGCGGGCGGCCGAAGAGGCGGGCCTGCATTATCTCAACTCCGGGAATTTTTACCGGGCGGTGACCCTCGGTGCGGCCGAGGCCGGCGTCGACCTGGAGGATCAAGAGGCGGTCGAGGCCTATGCCCGGGAAATGCCTTTGGCCTACGACCGGGGATGCTTCCTCTTGGATGGACACGACCGGACCGACGAGCTCCATTCCGATCTCGTGGACGGGCATGTGGCCCAGGTCTCGGCCTTCCGGGGGGTGCGGGAGTATGTCAACTCCTGGTTGAGGAAGGTTTCCGCATCCCTGGACATCGTCGTCGAAGGACGGGACATTACCACGGTGGTCTTCCCGGATGCGGAGCTCAAGGTCTATCTCGACGCGAGTCCCGAGGTGCGGGCTGAACGCCGGTTTCATCAGGGGACCAGTGAAATGAGTCTGCAGGAGATTGCCGACAATATCCGGCGCCGGGATGAGATCGACCGAGGTAAGGAGTGGGGACGTCTGGTTCGTGCGGACGACGCCTTCTATCTGGACACCTCGGTATTGACCATAGAAGAAGTTTGTGACAAAGTAATACGTAAAATTCAAGAGATACAGCAGAGGATCGAGGAGACCGAGTCGTAGCATGAGTGATCGAGAGCCTAACAACGGAGATATCAAGCAATCAGAACTCCAGGAAGAATACCTCAAGAGCCTCGATGGATTGGAAGAGGGCCAGCTTGTTGAAGGAACAGTTATTGAGATTGGCCCCGAGCAGGTTTTTGTAGATGTCGGCTATAAGTCGGAAGGAAAAATTCCCACCGAGGAGTTCGATGAAACCCCGTCTATCGGCGATACGGTTTCCGTCGTACTGGTAAGCAAAGAGGGAAAAGGCGGTCAGGTCGTTGTTTCCAAACGCCGCGCAGATATGGCCTCCTTCTGGAAAACCCTGAAACAGTCCTTCGAAGATAAGGAACCCGTAGAGGGAACCTTTTCCAAGGCAATTAAGGGCGGATACGAGGTCGACCTCGGCTACGGTATCACCGCATTCAACCCTATGAGTCAGACCGACGTGCGCCGGGTGGAAGATCCCGAAAGCTTCGTCGGAGTAAAATCGAAGTTTCTTATCGAGCGTTTTCAGCGCGAGAAGCGGGCACGGATTGTGCTCTCCCGCCGATCGTGGCTCGAGCGCGATATCGAACAGCGCAAAGAGGAGTTCTTCGCCAGTACAGAAGAGGGTGCCGAGGTTACCGGACGGGTCAAGTCCTTTACCTCCTTCGGAGCCTTCGTGGATCTGGGCGGTTTCGACGGACTCCTGCATCTGAACGATATGAGCTGGGGGCATGCGACCCGGCCGAAGGATTATGTAAAGAAGGATCAGGAGATCAAGGTCAAGGTAATCAAGATCGATCCCGAATCCAAGAAGATAAACCTTTCGCTGAAGCATTTTCAGCCGGATCCCTGGAGCGTGTTCGAGGAACGGCACCAGGTCGACGAGGTGGTCAAGGGTAAGGTTACCAAGCTGGCCGATTTCGGCGCCTTCATCGAGATTGAAGAGGGCATCGAGGGACTGGCGCACGTATCCGAGCTCTCCTGGGTGAAGCGCATCAAGCATCCCAAAGAGGTCCTTGCCATCGGCGACGAGGTCGAGGTAAAAATTCTCGACTACGATCTCGATCAGGGGCGGGTTTCACTGGGCCTCAAGCAGGTCCTGCCGAACCCCTGGGACTCGATCGAGGAGCAGTATCCGGTCGGCAAGCAGATGAAGCTTACGGTCAAGAAACTGACCAACGCCGGCGCCTTCCTCGAGATCGAAGAGGGAATCGACGGATTCCTGCATGTGGATGACCTGAGCTGGACCAAGAAGGTTCGTCATCCCTCGGCAATGATCAAGGAAGGGGAAGAGGTCGATGTAGTCATCATTGAGCTCGACAAGGAAGCGAAGCGGATTCGTCTCGGCGTTAAGCAGCTCTCCGACGATCCCTGGCAGGCATTGAAGAGCAGCTATCCCATGGGAAGCAAGATCGAAGGCACCGTTACCGGTATCACCGACTTCGGTGTATTCGTCAAGGTTCCCGGCGAGATCGAGGGGCTTATCCCCCGGGCGCACTGTTTCGGACCGGGCGAAGAACCGGTTGAGGACCTCAATAGCGTCTTCAAAGATGGAGATTCGGTTACCGCGGCGGTGATGGAGATCAAAGCCGGTTCCCAGCGGCTGGGCCTCTCTATTCGGGATCTGAAGAAGAAGCAGCAGCGTAAAGAGATCGCGAAATACATTCATGACGAAGAGGAAGAGTCGACCTTTACCCTCGGAGATTTTTTAAAGGATAAGGACAGCGAATCCTAATAGTCCATGATATGCTTGAAGATTCGATTGATGCAGGTAAGTTCGATACCTTAATTGAGATTAATACCCTCATCAATTCCGATTATTCGGATCCGAAGGCCCTACTGACACGCATATTAGAATCAGCCACGCGCCTCACCAATGGTGAGGCGTCTTCTTTATTGCTCCTCAATCAGGAGAACAACAAACTCTACTTCGAGATCGCCCTTGGTTCGAAGGGCCCGGATGTTCAGCGATTCTCCCTCAATCTGGGGGAGGGAATCGCCGGCTGGGTGGCCCAGAATAACCGGAGCTTGATTGTAAACGATGTCGACCGGGACGAACGCTTCTTCGCCGACATAAGCAAACAGATCGGCTACCGCACCCAATCGATCCTGGCGGTTCCTATGCGCATTAACGAGGAGTGCGTAGGCGTTATCGAGTTGATTAACAAGAAGGACGGTGGGCGCTTCTCCCAGGCAGATCTGCAGTGGCTGGAGATATTTGCCAACCAGGCGGCCCTGGCGATCATCAATGCCCGGAGCTACCAGAAAGCGGTGGACGAGATCAGCATCCTGAAAGGACAGATCGATCAACAGGCGAGTAGCGATTTTATCGGCAAAAGCGCTGCTATTACCTCGTGCCTCTCCATTGCCAAGCGGGCGGCGGCTACCGAAAGCTCCGTACTGATCAGCGGAGAGAGCGGCGTCGGCAAGGAGCTCATCGCCGAGCAGATCCACGGTAATTCGAAGCGGGCCGACGGGCCCTTTATCCGGGTCAACTGTGCGGCTCTGCCGGAGAACCTAATCGAGAGCGAACTCTTCGGTCATGTGAAAGGCGCCTTTACCGACGCCCGGCAGGACAGACGGGGACGATTTGAGCTGGCCGACGGCGGCACCATCTTCTTGGATGAGATCGGAGAGGTGCCTTTGAGCGTGCAGGCAAAGCTGTTGCGGGTGATTCAGAACCGAATATTCGAGAAGGTCGGATCCTCAGAGCCCATGTCGAGCGATGTACGCATCGTCGCCGCTACCAACCGCAACCTGGCAAAGAGTATAGAGGAGGGGAGCTTCAGGCAGGATCTCTATTACCGTCTGAACGTACTTCCCATAACCGTACCGCCCTTACGCGAGCGCGCCGAGGATATTCCGCTTTTGGCGGAACATTTTCTAAAACGCTACGCCCGGGATCTGAAGAAACGGATACGTTCGATCACGCCGGAGGCCATGGATATCTTAATGCGCTATCAGTGGCCCGGCAACGTACGGGAGCTACAGAATGTAATCGAACGGGCGGTAGTTCTCTCTTCGGGCGAGAGCCTGAGTCCCGATGACCTGATGATGGGTCAGGAGGGGGGGGATAACTCCTCCTTTTACCAGGGGAAAAGTCTCAAGGAGGCGGTGCAGCTCTTTAAGCGCCACTTCGTTACCGATACCCTGAGACGCAACAACGGCGTGCAGAAGCAGGCCGCTGTGGAACTCGGGATACAACGCACCTATTTATCCAGATTGGTGAAAGAACTGGAAATTGATACAACATTTTCTGACGAGGAGTACTGAGCTATAATGGAAAAGAACGAACAGACCAGCCTAAGCGGAGCCCTTGCCGCCTGGCTGCAGAAGAATCGCCGGGTCCTTATCATTTCGGCGGCGGTGCTGGTGGCAATCCTTATTATCGTCGGTGCCGTAAGCGCCGTAAACAGTTCTCGGGCGGAGAAGAGCCTAGAGGCATTAGTCTCCTTCGAGGAGAGCTATAGCGCATGGCAGGCTGCCGGCGACGAGGATACCGCGGCGGCCGAGGAGTTAGAGGCGGCTTTTGCCGAAATAGAGGCCGATTATGCCGGTACCTATGGATATCAACGGGCGCTCTTCCTGATGGGAGATTACTTCTACTCCTCCGAACAGTGGGCCGACGCGATCGACGCCTACGCAAATCTGGCGGAGGATTTCCCCAAATCCTACCTGGCCCCGCTGGCGCTCTATAACGCCGCTGCTGCAAACGAGGAGCAGGGCGAGACCGTCGAAGCAAGCGGGCTCTACCGTCGCATTGCCGAAGGGTATGGTGAATCGCCGTTGGCGCCTCGGGCTCTCTTCTCGTTGGGTCGCACTTTGGAAGGAAGTGATCCTAGCGAAGCCGTCACTGTCTATACCAATCTCGGCGAGCGCTTTCCCTCCAGCAGTTGGACAAAGCTGGCTCGAAGCCGTATAATTGAACTAAATTTAGCTGATTAAGGGCGAGCTTCAGCGTAATCAGGAGTGATGCCGTGCAGAAAAGTAAGCGACGCGCCAAGATATTCGAAACCAAGTACTTCGGTTTGATAATTGGACTCTTTCTGTTCGGCCTCATTGTTCTGGTGAACGAAGGCACCAGCATCTTCGAGAACATCGAGGAGAAGATGCTGGATGTCCACTTCGGCTACAAGAGTTTCTCCCGGAAGAGTAATCTCCAGGAAGGGGTCTCCCAGGACGTCTGGGATTCAAAGATCAATTCCGATATCCTGATTGTCGCCATCGATTTCAATAGCCTGAGCAAGTTCGGTAAATGGCCTTTTCCCCGCTACCGCCATGCGGATCTGTTGAACGCCTTCAGCCGCATTGAGGATCAGAACGATCGGGAACGGTCGGTTTTTCTGGACATCTTTTTTATCGAACCGGACGAGAAGGGCTACGACGACGCCCTGCTGTTGGATGGGATAGAGAAGAACGACAGGGTTTTCCTGGAAACAGTACTGGATGAGTTTCCTCCGCCTTCCAACGAGTATGAGGAGTTCTTCGAGCGGCAGGAGGTCCTAATCGATCGCTGGGGCAGTATCACGAATATCACCGGCGATTGGGAGGCAATCCCCGCCTTTTACGGCCTGCAGCCTCCGCTGAAGCCCTTCGGTCGAGTCAGTCACGGCTACGGACATGCAAACTTCAATACCGATTCGGATAAGGTTTACCGTCGGCAGCAGATGATCGCGAAATCCTCGCGGCTGCTCGATACCTATAAGCTTCAAGAGATCAGCCTTCCGTTACCGGTGGATCGTTCCCGCTTTGAACGTCTTGAGTGGGTGGATACCGATGATGTCTCCCACACTATACCGGGAGACATCGACGCCGAGGGACTCGAACGGCTCAAAGCGGAAATCGAGGCCAAGGCCCCCTTGAAGAACATCGATACCAACAACGACGGCACCATCGATGAATCCTACTATCTTATTCGAAAGTATCAGGACATCTTCGAACCATCCATCACCCTGTCGTTGGCCTTGGATTATTTTAACCGTGGAACCGCGGATGTTGAGGTTGTGCTGGGAGAGTATCTTCGTATCCCCAATCCCCAGTATTACGACCTGGAACAAGCCGCCTGGGTTCCCTACGAGATTACCGTTAAGGATGCGGTCATAAACGACGCCGGTCAGATTGTGCGTCCCGCGGAAACCCAGCTCATGAACGAGATCCTGATTCCGATAGACGAGTACGGCAACATGCTGATCAACTTTATGGGCCCCAGGTCCTTTGCCGATCCTCAGGGGCGGAAGACCTTTCCGGTGCGATCCTTCGCCGGCTATGCCGCGAATCCCCCCTCATTCGATCCCGATACCTGGCCCCGGACAAAAGCCCTGGGCAATAAGATAGTAATGGTGGGGGCCTTCGCCCGGGGAATCGCGGATGATGAGAAACCGACCCCCTTCGGGCTTATGTACGGGGTAGAGATTCATGCCAATGCGCTGAATACCATCCTGATGAACAACTTCCTCTATCCGGTCAGCCCCTGGGTCAATTATGCGATTCTCTTTGCGGTGATTATGCTGATCTCCCTCTTCAGTTCCCGGATGTCGACCCTCTGGTCGCTGATAGGGCTCTTGGTGGGGCTTGTCGTTCTCTTCTTGACGGTTTCGATTCTCTTCGAATCGCAGAATCTCGTAATCGATTACAGTCCCTCAGGCTTCGGTGCGGTATTGGCCTTCCTCTCCATAGTCGCCTATCGGGTAATGACAGAAGAGCGGGACAAGCGGCGGATTCGGAATATGTTCGGCAAGTATGTCTCTCCGGGCGTCGTGGATCACCTGATGGACAATCCTCCGGAACTCGGCGGCGTAGACAAGCAGCTGACCGTATTCTTCTCCGACGTACGGGGCTTTACCACCTTGTCGGAGAGCATGACTCCCCAGGAGCTATTGAACCATCTGAACGTCTATTTTACGGTGATGACCGATATCATCCTCGAGTATAAGGGAACCCTAGACAAGTATGTGGGTGATGAAATTATGTGCTTCTGGGGCGCCCCATTACCGCAGGAGGAGCATGCCCTCTTGGCCTGTCGCTGTGCACTAAAGCAGATGCGGGCTCTGGATGAGCTAAACGCCTCGTGGCCGCCGGAGCGGCGCATAAATATCGGCATCGGCATTAACTCCGGTATCATGACCGTCGGAAACGTCGGCTCCGAGGGGCGGATGAACTACACCCTTATGGGGGATCCGGTCAACCTGGGCGCCCGGCTCGAGGGAACCAACAAGCAGTACGGGACCACCATAATTATCAGCGAGTTTACCTACGGACTGGTCCGGGATCAGGTAACCGTACGGGAGCTCGACAACATCCGCGTGAAGGGTAAGAATAAACCGGTACTCATTTATGAACTTGTCGATTGCGAGGAAGAGGCTGAACCGGCGCCGACGGCGAAGTAGGGCGGGACTCGTTTTTGTTCTGCTCGCAAGCCTCTCCCTCATAACCTGCGGACTTCCGGCGGAGCCCTTTCTCTATCCGCCGGAGAGCGAGACGACTCCTACTGAGAGTACACGACTTCTCTTCAGAAATCCGGAGGATAATAATCCGGATGTATTTCGGGGTTTCCTTATCTTCTACCGTTTATATATTACCACGGGCGCACCAACGGAGAGTGAGATTGCAGATGCAGGCGAGAGTTATCTGACGACCTTCAACCTGAGCAACTACGATATTGCCAACGAGCGCGGGGTGTACGGCGGGTATTCATTGCTTAGATACATAGAGGTTCCTTTGGGAGACAGAACGACCGATTTCGTAACCATGCTTGATTTCAGTGCGGTTGCCACGGTCGGCGGCAAAGGTGAAGCGCCGCGGAACGACGGATCAATCTACGACGAGCAGCCCTTAAGGAGAACTTACCAGCGGGACGGCATCTGGCAAGACGGAACCGCTGCGCAAGCATTTTCTTGGCTCAGTACCAGTTACAAGGCCGGAAACGATACCGACCTTCCTACAGGTTTCACCGGCTCAGAAAATATGATCTGCGCCGTCTGGGCCGTCTGCTATGGCTTTGATGTTTACGATAGCTTTCAAAACGTGTACAGTGAAGCCGAATATATCGGACAATTCGATATTACCCTGTAAACAAAATTTCTTGGATTGAGGCAACCACGGTGTTCAGTTTCTATTTTAATATCGCCCTTATCTACGTTATTCTCGGTTTTGTAATCGCGGTCTTCTTCTACTTTATCCTCAAGCGGGATATCTTCGGCCGCTTCTGGGGAGCGTTGATCGTTGCCCTGATCGGCTCCTTTTCCGGGGGAGTGTTCGGCTATCTCTTCGATGATGTGATTGTGCGTCTTACCCGGGTAAACGGTACGGTAAACATCTTTCCGCCAATCATAACGGCCTTTATCTGCATCTGGGTCTATTCGGGCTTGAGCGAGAAGCAGAAGAAGGATGATTAATAGAATATCGGCACAACTTCCGATAATTTATATTCTGTCTACTAAGATGTGGACTTAATAAGGTTTTATATATTATGGAATTACATGGCTCCTACGACGACCTCTACAAGATAGTCTCCCGTCTGCGGGCGCCGGACGGCTGCCCCTGGGATCGCAAACAGACCCTGGATTCTATGAAAAACTTCCTCTTAGAAGAGTCCTACGAGACGGTAACGGCGATTCAGGATCAGGATACACCCGCTGTTGTGGAAGAGCTTGGCGATGTTTTTCTTATCCTGGCGATGATGATCAAGATCCTCGAAGAGGAAGAGTCTGCGACGCCTGCTGATGTCTTCAATGAGATAGGCGCCAAACTCATTCGGCGTCATCCCCATGTCTTCGGCGATGAAGAGATTCACGATGCGGAAGCGGTTAAAGCCCGCTGGGACCAGATTAAAGAGACCGTAGAGGGCCGGGAAAAAAAGAAAGGTGTTCATGCGGTTCCGCCTAGCCTACCCCCGCTGGAGCGCTCATACAAGATTCAGAAAAGGGCTGCTAAAACGGGATTCGACTGGGAGGACCATCGAGGTCCCTTGGAGAAGGTCCGCGAGGAGATAGAAGAGATCGAAGAAGAACTCCGAGAGCACGACGGTAAAAGGATCGAAGCCGAGATCGGGGACCTCCTCTTCTCAGTTGTAAATCTCGCCAGAAAACTCAAGATTGATCCCATGGCCGCCTTGCACGGTACCAACGAGAAATTTCTGCGCCGTTTTACACGGGTGGAACAGGAGATGAGTAAGGCCGGCGAACCAATGGATCAGGCTAATCTCGAGTTGATGGACCAGTACTGGAATCAGGCCAAGGAAACGGAATCCCGGTAGAATATCCCCCATCGTCGGGAGCGTCCCTAAAGAGGCTCCTTAGTCGAGTTAATTTCATCAACTGCGGATATTCCTCCGCTTTCGCCCGCAAGCGGCGTCCGATGCCTTTCAGAGACGGGTCTCCTTCCGGATAGCGAAGCCTCAAGCTTAATGTATCGGGGTTATCTTCCTCGGTCGTAATATATTCTTGAAACATATCCTTGGCGACCCTGACGAGCTCAACCTCATTCTTCGGCAACTCGAGGAGATACTCAGAACCCCAGTAGTAGGACATGGCTGATTTGACACCCTTTGGAAACTCTAAAAAATCGGCCCGGGTAAACTGCATTCCCTCCGGGAGCGAACTATTGCAGCGTTCAAGAAAATCGTTAGGATTATAGCTTTTATCTAAAAACACCATGGCAATTTCATCATAGGATTCAACCCCCAAGGAGAGTGCATGGGCGAACTCGAGTTTCGGTTTCGGGTTGAATCCTTCGGTATATCGCAAGGGTATGGAGAGCCGCGTAAATAGTCGTTGAAAGAGGGAGACAAGATTCTTGTGGCTCAAATAGCGGGTAGAACCAAGCTTCTCGAAGCTGAAGAAGAAGCGACGATACTCTAAATCAGCTGTGTTTGCGGCCTCTTCAAACCGGCTTGTCCCCGCTTCCGGAGTAGTCCGCACCCCATGCTCATCATCGCAGATTCCGCAGTTGTGGGTACAGATTGAACTGCAGGGATCGGTCAGCTTCTGCGCGCTGCTCTTCTTCCCCTCGGATATAAGATAACTCGCCCGGACGCCCATATCGACCGTATCCCACGGGAGAGGCTCATCTTCCCCCCTGGGGCGTACGGTAAATGCCACCGGATCCCAGCCGCTGGTAGCGAGCACCTTACGCCAGAGTTCACGATCGAGGTGCTCCTCCCACGCATCCAACCTGGCGCCTGAGCGATAGGCGGACTCGATGATACCCCCTACCCGTTCGTCGCCCCGGGAGATAAGTCCCTCGAGGATAGAGGCGAACGGCGAGTGAAACCCGAACTTATAAAACCGGCGATCGAGCCCGTTTTTGATTTCATAAATCTTATTCAGGGCTTCATCCTCGCCCAACTGGTAGGAACGCTGAAAGGGGGTGTGGGGCTTGGGGATAAAACTGTTTACCGTAAGGTGAATGCGGATCTTCGTGGCTTTGCGAATCTCTTCCACGTAGTCGATAATCGCTGCAGGCGTTTCCGGGGTATCCTCCGGCAATCCCAGCATAAAGTAGAACTTGGCGTTCCGCCAGCCCTGCTGCTTGGCCTCTTTGAGGATCTCGATTACCCGGGATGCAGGGACTTCCTTATTGATACTCCGCTGTCCCGCAAGTTCGGGCGTCTCCACGGCGAAGGTAAGTCCGCTCCGGCGAACCTCGGAAATCTTGTTCAAGAGCGGCAGGGTAAAACTGTTCACCCTTAAGGATGGCAGCGAGAATGAGACCTGACGGGATGAGAACCTGCGGGTGAGAATATCGACCAGTTCCTCCAGGCGAGAATAATCGCCCGTGGAGAGGCTCGACAGGGTTATCTCTCGATAGCCGTATGTCCGGTAGAGATATTCGGCTTCGGCCACTATCTCGTCGATCTCCTTCTCCCGATGGGGTCTGTAGGAGATACCGGCATGACAGAACCGACAACCGTTCGGACAGCCACGCATAATCTCGATGACGCCGTGGTCCTGGACGATATTCATGCCGGCCAAGGGGAAACGCATCTTGAAGGCCTGACAGCCGAAATTATGCCAAATCGATCTGACCGCCGGTCGATTCAGCCCGGGATACCAGACATGGGGATTCTCATGGATGGTCGCCAGCAGATCCTCTCTGGACGCTCCTGCATTCTTCATATCGCGCAGACGCCGGGTGAGCTCCATCCACTCCCCTTCCGCCTCGCCGATAAAGACCGCATCGACGAAATCAGATAGCGGCGCCGGATTGCTTACCGCACTTCCTCCGGCGATTACAATCGGATCTCCTTCGCCTCTATCCCGTCTATGCAAGGGGACATCGCCCATATCGAGAATATTCAGGAGGGATGTGGCGCTCAATTCATAGCCCACCGAAAAGGCTAGGACGTCAAACTCCCGAACCGGCAGGCTGTTTTCGAGACTGAATAGGGGTAACTTCTCCCTCCTTAACAGCTCCTCGAAATCCGGCGCCGGGGCAAAAAGCCGCTCACAGGAGACACCCTCTAAGGAGTTAAGCAAGGTATAGAGGATTTTAATCGAGAAGTTCGACATACCGATCTCATAAAGATCAGGGAACGAGAGGGCGATCTTGAAAGGGGTATTCGCAGGTTTGCGGATCACACCGAATTCTCCGCCTACATAGCGGGCCGGCTTCTCCACAGAGAGGAGTTTATTGCCGAGGGTATCTAAAGGGGTATTGCGCATTATAGCCTCGAGGATCCTAAAAGTGGTATCGCCGTTGATGGATATTCAAGAGAATACCGATAGCGATGAGCGCATTCAGCAGAGCCGAACCGCCGTAAGAGATGAAGAGTAATGGAATGCCGGTAATAGGCATTATGCCCATGGTCATGCCGATATTAACCAGCATATGAAAGAAGATCATCCCCACGATGCCGGCGCCGATGTTTTTTCCGTAACGATCCTTGGCGGTCCAGATGATGTAGATCCCCCGGAAGATTATTACTCCGTAGAGGCAGAGTACCAGGAAACTACCGAGGAATCCCCACTCTTCGGCGATGATCGAGAAGATAAAATCCGTACTCTGCTGCGGTAGGAAGCGGTAATGGCTCTGAGTCCCGTTCAAAAATCCCTTACCGCCGAAACCGCCCGAACCGACGGCGGTAATGGATTGAATGATATTCCAGCCGGTGCCCTGGGGATCGATATTCGGATCAAGAAAGACGATGAGCCGCATTATCTGATAACCCTTGAGAACCTTCTGCATGAAAAACGCACCGATAAAGGAGAGTGTTCCCACCGCAGAGAGATAGGCGATCCAGAAATAGTAACGCCGTTTATAGATAAGAAAGCCCGCCACTGCCAAGATCAGAATAATCGTAAATATCAGGAAGTAGTAGGGCCAAAGAGCCGGATCGGTCATGATGCGCGCGAATATCGATTCGCTATGAATAATCGTATCGTTCCATGACGGGAGGATTCCTACCAGGAGCATTCCCGAACCGGAAAGAAAGAGGAATATCAGATACTGAAGGGGAACGGAGGCGATAAAAGCCATAAAAAAATAGATAGGCACATAGACTAATGCTGTACCCATATCCGGCTGGAGTAGGATCAATCCCATGGGGAGAGCGACGATCAACAGACTCAAAAGCAAGGTGCTGATTGAATCGATACTATTCCTGCGGGTATCGAAGAATTTACCTAAAAAGAGGATGGTTATGATTTTGACGAGCTCCGAGGGTTGTCCCAAGTGGAGGGTCCCGATAGAGATCCAGGAGCGCGCGCCGTTTACTACCTTTCCGAAAAGCAGGGTATATATAAGGACAGCCAATCCCGCGAGATAGAAATAAAACGACCAGTCTCCCAGCCGGCTGTAATTTCCAAAACTGAAGAGGATGCAGAGAACCAGCCCGATGCCGATGGATATCATCTGCTTGATATATTCATTGGAATAGAGGATGCCCGAGGAGGAGACTCCGGACGAGTAGACGAAGAGGACGCTCACTACCAGGAGGACGAGCACGCTCATGAAGATGAAGATATCGAATCCGAGGAATGATTTTACCTTCATCGATCATCCTCCTCGTCGGGGAACATCCACTGCCAGCGTAGGCTCTCTACCGCTTCGTCGAAGGTCTCATCCGCGAAGATGCCCTGAAAGATAATATTGGCTGCTTTGGGCGCCCACCACTCCCACTCGTTGACCGGCTCTACATTCACCACAACCACTACGGCGTCTTCCGGTGGTGCACCGAAAGGAGCGTAGGCCACAAACCAAGAACTCCACTGATCGACGTAGCCGTCCTCGCCGGTTCCGGTCTTTCCGGCTACCTGGGTAGCTTCTGTGGTAAGCACCACCTTGGCGGTTCCGTCGGTTATAACCGTGCGCAAATAGTCCTGGAGTTCATCGAATACGGCGGTGTTTATCGTAGATTGATACAGCACCTGAGGCTCGATTCGTTCGACTATGTTCCCTGATATGGGATCTCGAGTTTCTTTTAACAGTCGCGGACGATATATTGTTCCTCGATTGACCACCATGGCCATCATATTCGCCATCTGAAGGGGGGTAACCAATAAGTCCCCCTGACCGATGGAGATATTCATCGTATCTCCGCCTACCCATTTTACGTTATAGGTTTCCTCCTTCTGCTGAGGAGTAGGAACTAGGCCCAAGGTTTCGCTGGGAAGGTCGATGCCGGTCGCTTGCCCCAAACCGAACTGAGTGGCAAAATCTACGATCCGGTCGACCCCTAAATACTGGCGGCCGACCGTCCAGAAGTAAACGTTGCAAGATTCAGCCAGACCGTGGCGGAGATCCAAGGGGCCGTGACCAGTTTTTTTATGACAATTAAAGACCCGATTACCCAGGTAAATAAGTCCGTGGCAATCGATCGTCTGATCCCTGGGGAAGGCATCTTCCTCTAACACTGCCGCAGTCATGATAACCTTGAAGGTCGAAGCCGGGGCATAGCTCGATTGAACCGCCCGGTTCAGGAAGGGAAACTGGGGATCCAGCGAGAGGCGTCGGTACTCTTCCGGATTACGTTCGGTGCCGAATATGTTGGGGTTGAAATAGGGATAGGAGACCATGGCCAGGACCTCCCCCGTGGCCGGTTTCAATACCACCACGGAACCTACCCGTTTACCCAAGGCCTCCTCCGAGAGCTTCTGAATACGTCTGTCGACGCTGAGAACCAGGTTTTTTCCCGATACGGGCGGACGCTCTTCCACTCCGGGCTGAGAGATCCGCCGTCCTCTAACGTCGACGGTGGAGTAGCTCACCCCGTCCTCGCCTCGCAGCAGTTGATCATAGATCTTCTCTATTCCGCTCTTTCCAAGGGTCGACGACTGAGAGTAACCCTGATTGTAGAGCACCTGGAGCTCTTCCCTGGTAATATCGCCCACGTAGCCGATGAGATGGGAGAGGGAGCCGGGAACGGTATAAGAGCGAATAGATTTATTATTCCAGCTGACGCCGGGGAAGTCCTCGATATGCTCGGCAATTCTGCTAATATCACGCAGATCGACACCCGATGCGACCTCTACCGGCTGGTAGAGATGGTCGTATTCCGGCGGAAGCTTGGCCTCGATCTGCTCTACCTCTATTCCGAGGACGCCGGCCAGACGCGGTATGATTATAGCTCGCTGATCCGGGCTAAGCTCGGCCGGGGTGATGTTAACGGCAAAGGAGGGGATGTTTATGGCTAAGGGTACGTCGAAATGGCGGTCGTAAATCTCGCCTCTTTGGGCGGGAATTACCGCACTCCGCAGAGAGACCTCCCGCGCCCGGCGTTGGAACTCGTTTCCCCGCACGACCTGCAGGTTAAAGAGATAGAGGATATAAATCAGTATCGAGGTCAGGCAGATCACTCCCAGGCTGAAGAGTCTGAGTTTATGGGAGGAGCTGCTCCTTTCTCCGAATCCGCCGCTCATCGTTCCTCTTCTCTAAGATACTGCGGGATGGCTCCCAGGGCTTTTAGAAGCCCGAAGAGAATCGGCGCAATCAGCGCATTCAGCCCCAGCTGCAGAAAGAGTCCGCCGCTGAAAAGGACCGATCCGCCGGGACCGCCGAAGATCCCGCTCAAGAAACGGGCCAGTAGAGCGTTAGCCAAACCAGCTACGAAGGCCAGCATAAAGGGCATGAATACGGGATCGATAAAGAGTTTTCCCCGCAACGATCCCATACCGAATCCGAGAAGACTTAAGGAGAATGCGTTCATGCCCAGGGGCGCAATGCTGATGAAGTCGAGTACCAGTCCGCAGGCAAAGCCGATGACTACTCCCCCTTGGCTGCCCTGGGCGTAGGCAAAAAAGAGGAAGAGCACGAGATAGAGATCGGGACGTACGCCGGCAATGCCGAAATCCTGGAGCAGGGTCGATTCGGCTAAAATAAGTGCGACCAGGATAGCGGATTGGATGAACGGGTTTCTCATTCTTGCGCCTCTGATGGAGAGAGTCGTTCCTCAACATTTAAGACTACCACATACTCCAGGCGAGAAAAGTCGATTATAGGTTCCAGGGCCAACTCAAGATCCGGTTCCCACTCCCGGGAGCCGATGGAACGAACCCGGCCGATGAAAAGGCCCGGCGGGTAGATCGAATCCAGGCCGGAGGTTTCTATAAGATCCCCGAACTGAATCTCTTCCTTCGCGGTTTTGACTACATAGCGCATCACCACCGGTTGCGAGAGACCTCCCCCGCCCTGCACCAGCCCCTCATACCGTGAGGATTGGAGCCGGCTGGAAATAAAGCAGTTATTGGAAATCAACGGAAGGACTCTGGCGCTGGCGGGGCCGGCCTCGATAACCTTGCCTACAACCCCCTGGAATCCCGCCTGGTAAGCGATAACCGGCATATCCGCACGAATACCGTGGCGGCTGCCTTTATTGATGGTAAAGGCGTTATAGAAGGTTCCCGGTTCCTTGGCCACTATGCGGGCGGGATAATGGATAAACTCAATCTCCTCGGTGAAACCGAGGAGCGCTCTCAGCCGTTCATTCTCCTCTCTGAGGTTGACCAGATCCCGTTGGATAACCTGATAATCCTCCATCTTCTCTCGCACCGCATCGTACTCCTCCCGGAGTTCGCGCAGTTCGGCGATTGAGGTCACGGTGTCCCGGAAGAAGAGCCCCAGGCCGGAGTAGCCTTTTTGGACGGTGGAAAAGAGGGCGTATCCCCATCGAGCCGGATTGAGGGAGACGCTGCCTGTGTCGACGACCAGAAGAACCAGACTAATAGCGAGCGCCGAGAGGAGTGTAAGCCCCTTTCGGCGCCGATAGAGAAAACCGTGCTCGTTCATGGGGCCTTAGGTGTTTATATTATTGTAAATCGTCTGGCTGCTGGCCATATCTTTGGTATGCTGAAAATACATACCCGCACCGTTGGCCACGCAGAGGAGCGGATCCTCGGCCAGGATTACCGGCACGCCCGTCTCTTTGCTGATCAGCTTGGGGAGTCCCTTCAGGAGCGATCCGCCGCCGGTCATAACTATGCCCCTCTCGACGATATCCGCAGCGAGTTCGGGCGGCGTCTGTCCGAGGGTCCGTTTGATCTCTTCGATTACGGCGTTCGTCGGTTCCTGAAGCGCTTCCCTCACCTCGACCGAATCGATCTCCAGCCGTCGGGGAAGACCTGTTATGGCGTCGGTACCCTTTATCTCCATCTTTTCGATCTTTTTGTCGGCGATTGCATTGCCTATCTTTATTTTCAGGTTCTCCGCTGTCTGTTCGCCGACGATCAGGTTGTGAACATTGCGTACATGCTTGATAATCGCTTCGTCGAACTCGTCGCCGCCGATGCGGATGGCCTTACTGACGACCATGCCGCCTAAGGAGATTACCGATATTTCGGTCGTTCCGCCGCCGATATCACAAATCATATGGCCTGCGGGTTCGAAGATCGGAATCTTGGCGCCGATAGCGGCGGCCAGGGACTCCTCGATAACCTTTACCTCTCGGGCGCCGGACTTATAGGCGGCCTCTTCTACCGCCCGGCGTTCAACTTCGGTGATGCAGGAGGGAACGCCGATAACCATCCGGGGTTTGACGAAAAAGCGCCGGGGAAGAACCTTATGAATAAAGTAGCGGATCATCTTTTCCGTCGTTTCCAGGTCGGCGATTACCCCGTCCCGCAAGGGGCGAATGGCGATAATGTCGCCGGGGGTTTTCCAGAGCATGCGCTTGGCCTCGACGCCGACGGCGACAACCTTTTTTGTGCCCCGCTCGACCGCCACGACTGAGGGTTCGCTGATGAGGATACCTTTTCCGCGGACATAGATAAGGGTGTTACAGGTTCCGAGATCTATCCCGATCTCGCTCGAAAAGGTGTCGACAATATTTTTCATCCCCATCAGGAATCCTCCAGGCTAGTTGTATAATTTTTGCAGCGAACCATGATGGCTGGGATCAATCTCCAGCGCCTTTCTCCATTCGGCTCGTGCCTTGATAGTATCATTCAATTGAGCATATATCGAGCCCATATAGTAGTGAGCATCGGCGGAATTTGAATTTATGGCCAGTATCTTCTCATACTGGTCCTCCGCTTTCAGATACTCTTCCCGATCAAAATAGATCTTTCCCAGCATGAAGCGTGCTTTCTGCTGTATCGTAATATCGGTGGTTGCGTTGAGACAGCGCAGCAGAATCTCCTCGGCCTGGGCGAACTCCTCCATGGTGAAATAGGTCTGTCCCAGTACTAGATATAAGGTATCCGAAGCATGTTGTTCAAGGGCCTTCTCGAAGAAGCTGACGCTCTGTTCATAGTCTCCCAGCTCGGAATAGGCCAAGCCGATATACTCATAGCTGTCCTCTCCTTCGTACCCGAGAGACATGGAACTCTGCATATACTCTATAGCTAGATCGGCGAAATATCTGCCTTTGTGGTAATAGGTTTTGGCCAGAATATAGCGTACCGCCCCCTTTAGAGGGTAATCCTCTTCCAGGTCGGCGGTGCGCAGATTCCTGATGGCCTGGTTGAAGAGCGGGATCTTATCTTCCAGGGTAAACTTGGATACACCCCGGTAGAAATAGGAGAACCCGTTAAAGATCAAGGCTTCCTGATTAAGGGGATCCTCGACGAGGATCTCCTCGCAACGCTTGTTGATTGCCTCGTAACGGCGCTGTTCCCATAGCAGACTGATCTCCTGCTCGTTGGCGCCGCTTGCGGCGCGATTGGAGAAAAGCTGCCCTAATGAGTAGGCTCCTGCTCCGATCGAGAGCAGGATAATCAGTATGGAGAGGATCAAACCGGCGCGGCTTCGTTTCTGTCCGTAGCCCCGGGGGGTACTGGAAAACTTATAGCGATCATTCGGTAGCTGCATTCTCGCCCCATTCACCTATAGAAAGAAGCAGACCGGTAAGCCGGATTCTGTCGTGGATAGCCATCTATCTTAATCCGCCGTTGCCGACGAACTCATGCAGCCTACCCGCGGAGTTCTAGGCGGACAACCCCTCCGCTGTGCGGCTTTGCTCCGGATGAGGTTTACCCTGCCCCTCGGATTACTCAGAGGGCGGTGGGCTCTTACCCCGCCATTTCACCCTTACCGACCGTTCGGGCTTACGCCCTCATAAGCCGGCGGTATATTTTCTGCGGCACTTTCTGTCGATCCGAAGATCGCCCGGGTGTTACCCGGCATCCTGTCCTACGGAGCCCGGACTTTCCTCCGCACCCTTGGGTACGGCGGCTATCTGGTCTGCTTCGTGATTAGTGTACTCCTACTCCTCGGAATCTACAAGGTCCGCAAGGCTGCCCGCATCCTCTTCATTGAAGAAATAGGCGTCCTCGCTCGATTCGGTTTCGCTGTAGAATAGAATCCGGCTGCAGTAGGGACAAAAAAGAATATGTTCTCCGGCGTGCACCTCGTTGACGAACTGGGCCGGAAGCTGCATATGACAACCGGTACAGACCGAGGCCCTTACCGGTACGATACCGACGCCGGATTTGGAACGGATAATCCGCTCGAATTTGAAGAGTATATCCTCGTCCAGGCCGGGCTGAACCTCCTTCTCTTCCTCTTCGAGCTGCTTGAGCACCTCCTGCTTCTGGGCGCTCTCGTTCTTGATCTTCTCCTGTTCGGTCTCCAGCTCCTCTTCCTGAAGCTGAATCATCTTCTCTTCCCGCTCGAGGGTGGCATTGATCTCTTCCAGATCCTTCTCCTCCCGGAGAATATCCTTCCGAAACTGCTGCTCCTTCTCGGTAGCGTCCCGAATTTCTTTGTCCAGGGCTTCGTATTCCCGCTGGGTCGAAATCTGGTCCATCTGCTTTTCGTACTGCTCCCGCTGATGCTCGGCATCGGAGAGTTTGATTCTGAGGGACTTGATCTTATCGTTTATCCGCTCTTTCTTGGCGTTCTTCTCGACATAGGACTTCTTCAGCCTGTTCAAGAGCTCGGTCTTGGTCGTCAGCGCCTTGGGGATATCGTGAATCTCCCGCTCGATTTCGTACTTCTGGGATAGAATATCCTGGAGAGTTCTTAGCTTGTCAAAAACCTCTGTCATCATACGCCATAATCCTCGTATTGATCGAAATTAATTGTCGATATAGTCTTTTAGTCGCCGGCTTCGTTTAGGATGCCGCAACCGCCTCAGCGCCTTGGCCTCGATCTGGCGGATACGCTCGCGGGTTACATTGAAATAGAGCCCTACCTCTTCCAGGGTGAGGGAGTAGCCGTCTTCGAGACCGAAGCGCATCTTCAAGACCTCCTGTTCCCGGGGCGGCAGGGTGTAGAGTACATCCTGCAGCTGCTCCTGGAGGAGCTTGAAGGCGGTCTGGCTGGCCGGATTCTCGATATCCTTGTCCTCGATAAAATCTCCGAGAAGGGAGTCTTCTTCTTCGCCGATAGGCGTCTCCAGAGAGATCGGCTCCCGGGCGACGTTCTTTACCGATTTTACCCGCGCCACCGACCAGCCGAGCCGTTCGGCGACCTCTTCATCAGAGGGCTCCCGGCCCAGGACCTGCATCAGCTGGCGGGATTCCCGCACAACCTTGTTTATCTGCTCGATCATATGAACCGGAACCCGGATAGTACGGGCCTGGTCGGAAATCGAGCGGGTAATAGCCTGACGAATCCACCAGGTAGCATAGGTGGAAAACTTATAGCCCTTCCGGTATTCGAACTTCTCGACCGCCTTAATCAGACCGATGTTGCCTTCTTGCACCAGATCGAAGAAGTGCAGGCCCCGGTTGGTATATTTCTTGGCGATACTGACGACCAGCCGCAGGTTAGCCTGGATCAGCCGGTCCTTGGCGCCCTTCATCATGTGCTGCCCCCGGGATATCCGTTCGGCATGCTCCATGATGCTGTCGATATTCTCCTCGAATTCGATCTCCAGGTTGCGGAGCTTCTTCTCGTTGATCTGGATCTGTCGGATTTTCTCCTTGATCTCGTCTGCGCTCAGTTCGAGCTGCTCTTCGATCTTTCGGCGCTGGTCGGGCGTCGCCAAGCCCCTGCCCATGGTGCGGAGTTCCCGAGAACTCGAAACCCGCAGGCGTCGTTCGATCCGTTGCTGATCCTTGCGATAGCGCTTAATCTTCTTCTCGGCATTGGTAAATTTGTCCGAGAGCAGGAGGATTTCCTCCTGGTGAAGATCGAGATTAACAATCTTCTTTAACAAGAGATCCCGCTTTTTATTCAGCTCGGGATTATCGATAATATCCTCGCCGAGAGAGACCAGTTTGTTCTTCTGTTCCATGTACTGCTTGATGCCGGGGGCCAGCGTCTTCAGCGGTTCACGGTAGAACTGATTGAGCCGTCTCCGTTCAGCCAGGAGTTCGGAGATCTCTTTCTTGGTTATATCCAGCTCGCGGGGATCAACCTTCGAGAAGGTTTTCTGGATCAGATGATAGATTTCGGGGATGATCAAGCCCGAGGCCTTGACCACATGCTTGATGATGTTCTCGCCCTCTTCCATCCTTTTCGAGAGTTCCACCTCCTGCTCGGCAGTAAGCAGATTCTCCTTACCGATCTCCCTCAGGTACAGACGAATGGGATCGTCGACGGCGGAATCCTTGTCTCCCAGGACAACTCGCTTCTTGGAGGCGGAACTGGGCTTCTCTTCCTCTTCCTCGTCTTCCTCGGGAGTGGAATCCTCGGTAGCGACGGCTACCTCGTCATCGTCGGAGAAACCTTCCAGATCTTCACCGTCATCTTCAACTTCATCAACTTCTTCTTCTGCGCCTTCGGGCATAGGCATTTCCATTTCAAGATTGTCTTCTTCAATCTCTATGTTATTTTTTTCTAGGAGACTAAAAACATCCTCGATCTTATCGGAGTTCGCGATTTCGTCGGGGAGGAAGTCGTTAACCTCTTCGTAGGTAATCTTCTTCTTCTGTTTTGCATATTCCAACAGCTTATTCACCGCCGGATCATTCAGCAGCTCTGTCATTCCTGTTTCACCCTTAACTTCCGCAGTTCCTCGGTCAGATACATCTTCTCGCTCAAGAGCTCTTTTAGTTCATGATGGGGAAGCTTATCCCGCTCGGCCTTTTTTAACTCCCTGGCTATCAATAGTTGTCGCCGTTCTAACGCACCGTATCTGACGCGCCGCAAAACATCCTGCAATACCTCTTTCGGATCAGGGCCAAGCTCTCCGGAGAGCGCCTTGTCGAAGATTAGAGCACGTATATGCTCATTATCGACCTTTTGTACGACTAAGTTCATCTCTAACTCGTCTCGGCGAAACGCATCCTCAAGCAGAATGTACAAATCCCGGGCTCTTTGATCCCGAAGGTCGTCAGCCTTTAGATATTGGCGTATTATAGTAAAGTACTCAGGAAACGCTGCAGCGCCAAGCATAAGAAAGAGATCCGAATCTATACGTTCCGGATCTTGCGGCGCCACAGGGCCTGCTTGAGCATCTCTTGGGGGTTGAGAAAGATCGGCGCTAATGGCTGTAACGTTGACCTCCAACATATCGGACAAACGCCGCAGATAGCCATCTCGTTTGACCTCGGAATCCTGAGCTTCCAGGAAGGCGTTGAGATCCGTGACGATCCGGTGTTTGCCTTCCGGAGAGGCTGCATCGTGCCTGCTTACAGCTCTATCCGCAAGATAATCAAAGCTATTTATATACAATTTTACGGATCTTTGCAACGCCTCGGCCCCCTCTTTTTGGAGAATCTCGGCCGGATCCTTGGCCTCTTTAACAGAGACGACATAGCTCTCAAGACCTTCCCGGGTGCAGAGTACCACCGCCTTCTCGGCGGCGTTCCGGCCGGCATCGTCAGAGTCGAAGAGGATATAGCAGGTATCGGCATAGCGGCGCAGCATTGTCGCCTGTTCGGAGGTAAAGGATGTTCCCAAGGGGGCCACAGCCGTAGCGATTCCTCCTTGATGAAGGGCCATTACATCCATATACCCCTCGCATAGGTAGACTTTTCGCTCCTTACGGATCGCCTTAGCGGATTCGTGGAGCCCGTAGAGGGTGCGGCTCTTCTTGAAGATTGCCGTTTCAGGACTGTTCAGGTATTTCGGTCCCTCGCCCTGAAGGAGCCTCCCCCCGAAGGCGATGATCCGCCCCTGATTGGAACGGATAGGGATGATCAGACGGTCACGAAAAAGGGAAAAACGGTGGTCCTTGCGGGAAAAGAGACCCGACTCCTTCAAGAAATCGTCGCTGTACCCCTTGGTGCGCAGGAATCCGTAGAGCCAGCGGCCGTCGGCCGGGGCATAGCCGAGCTGAAAGCGTTCTATACTGCTGGAATCGAATCCTCGTTGAATCAGATAGCTTCGGGCCTGAGCGCCGCTGCTGGATTCGGTCAGCAGATAATGGAAGCTCTTGCTGACCCGCTCATAGAGCTCGTAGAGGGCCGTGACCGCATCCCGTTCGGCCGGGGTGTAGTCGTCGGGGACCTCTACACCGCACTTTTCCCCCAGGTACTTAACGGTCTCGACGAAATTGAGATTCTCCATCTCCATCACGAACTGGAAAAGGGTACCCCCTTTTTTACAGCCGAAGCAGTAGAAGAGCTTCTTCTCCTCATTTACCGAGAAGGATGGGCTTTTCTCCGAATGAAAGGGACAGAGTCCCATATAGCGACCGCCGCTCGATTTTAGGGTTGTATAATCGCTGACGATATCGACTATGGAGGTCTTATCGTTTATTTCGTTAATAACCGTTTGGGGGATCGCCATCAGAACTCAGTTCGACTTGATATAGAGCCGTTTCGCAGCGTTATGATCCGACAAGGTTCGGGTAAAGGTGTGTTTTCCGGCTTCGGGATCCTCCACGAGAAAATAGAGATAGTCCGATTCGGCAGGCTCGAAGACCGAGTCCAAAGCCACCCGGCCGGGATTACAGATCGGCGCCGGCGGAAGCCCTGGATGCTGATAGGTATTGAAGGGGGATGAGACCTCAAGGTCCCGGTAGGTGATGAACTGGGGATGAGGACGGTCCCGCTCCTCGGTGAGCACGTAAACCACGGTGGCGCAGGATTGGAGGGCCATACCGATGTCGAGGCGGTTATAGAATACCGAGGCGATTAGCGGCGCCTCCTCAGGTCTGCGGTACTCCCGCTCGACAATACTGGCCAGAATCACCTTGTTATAGAGCTCCGCCCTGCTGAACGCCGTCGGGTCTACGCCGATGGCTTCGAGCTCGGCGAAGAAGGTGGATACCATATGCCGGACGACCATCTCCGCCGGGGTATCCAGGGCGAAGCGATAGGTATCGGGAAAGAGGAAGCCCCGAGCATTCTCGGCCGGGATATCCAGCTCCTCCATTAAGGCCTTCGAGCTAGCCGCGCGGATGAACTCCTCTCCGGAGACGATACCGGCCTCTTCAAAGAGGGGGGCTATGCGACGCAGGGTGTATCCTTCCGGTATCGTAACCGAAACCAGATACTGTTCGCCCCGCAGGAGCAGATCGTGCAGGTCCGGCAGCGAAAGGGGTTCCGGCACCTGGTAGAAGCCGGTCTGCAGGTTCCCGTCGGTCTGCATCAGCCGGGCATAGAGGACGAAGAGCTCGCTTGAGCGCAGGAAGTTCTCCTCCTCCAGGCGGGCGGCAATGGCCCTGACGCTGTCTCCCGCTTCCACCCGGAAAAAGGTATCCTCCGGATGGGTATCCGGGGCTTGTATTGTGTAAAAGATGTAGCCTCCCGCCCCGGCGCTCAAGAGAAGCGCCAGGGCCAGAATAGATCCGATTATTGTTGCCAGCTTGCTCATTTTTCGAGAATAAACTCCACGCGTCGGTTTTTCCAGTTGACTTCACGGTTTCCCGGATCGGCGATCGTTTGCGTACCGCCCCGGCCCACGACGCGTAGCCGGTTGGGGTTGACCCCTCGTTCGGCCAATGCATCCCGCACGGCCTGGGCCCGGTCCTCCGAGAGGGGTTGGAGTTCCTCCCTCTCCTCTACCCCGGCCCTGGCCGGATCGTTGAAGAAGACCGGATTGGCATGTCCCTCGATGGTAATGCCGTAGGTTCGGTATTTCGACAGGATCTCAGCTATGCGGTCGAGGACGAAGCGGTTCTTCTCCGCCGTCTCCGCATCCCGTTCCGAGAAGCGGGCGCTGTTGGGTTCAAAAACGATGGAGGCTATCTGGATTTTGAGCTTATCCCCGTCCCGGATAACCAGTACGTCCACCGGAAACTTGCCTTCCACAGTCGAGCTATTACCCAGATCGTCGGCGATGGTGAAGCGGAAGGGATAATCCTCGGCGGAGATAACCAGCTCGCCCTGGTTCGAGCGGCCGTCCCAGATGAGCCGATCACTTGGTTCTCCTTCACCCCTAAAGGTGGTAAAGGTGTTCATTTGCCGGTCGAAGATCTCCAGTGACCAGTCCTTGATGGGGCTGAGATCATCCACGGCAAGACGGATGGTCAGCTCATCCTCGAAGCCGTCGTTATCCGGCGAGAACGGCAGCGGCGAGGCCTGCATATCCACCGCCGGAGTGGTCGTGTCGACCCTGATGCGGGTGAGTTCGGCGCTGGGCCGGTCGCCCTTGGCGTACTGCACCCTGAAGAGAGGTAGATAGAGACCGTCTTGGACTTCTCCGTTGCGATCGGCCCCGTTCCAGACAATCTCATCTGGGATCTCGTCCTCCCCGGCAAATTGAGCGTAGACGCGACCGTTCTCTCCCGTCAGTTGGAGTTCCCAGGCGGAGACCCCCTCCTCTAGGTTGACGATGGGATAGAAGGTAATCGTATCGAATCGTCCGTCTCCGTTGGGAGAGATTTTCAGGCGATCCGCCGTCAGGTAGGCAGTGACGTTGCGGGAATCGAGATTTAATCCTTCCAGACTAATCTCGGTGTAGTTCCCGGCCTTATCCCGGGACCAGAGGCGGTAGCTGTACTCCCCGTCGGGAAGCTTATTCCCGGCGTCGTCCCGGCCGAGCCAATCGAAGCCCTGGGGCGAGCCCTTCCAGCGGAAGGTCCGTACCGCCCGGCCGTCGGGGGAGAGAATCGCCCCCTCCCATAAATCTTCAGGACTTCCCTGTTGAGTTATCGGGAGCCGGTCCTTGTTGCCGTCTTCATTGGGCGAAAAGAGGAGGTAGGCGGCGCTCAAACTCGCTTCGGGCGCAATCCGGTCTAGAAGGAAGGGCGAGGATTTCGAGGAGGCGGGGGGACCGTTACGGTCCACTACCCGGATCTCTGCGCTATAGAGGCCGTCTTCGAGCCTGCGACCGTCGTCGCCGATGCCGTCCCAGCGATAATCGGGACTCAACGCGCCGGTCCCGGCGAAGCGCTTCACTCCCTCGCCGCTCTGGTTAATGATTATAATCTCGTAGGACTCAACCCCCTCGACCACCCGCACCTGGGGTTTGAGGAGGATGCTATCCTTGACGCCGTCGCCGTTGGGCGAGAAGGCGTCGGTGTCGGTAAAGAGGGCTACCACCGTCTCTCCGGTAGAGATCCTGAAGGAACGGCTGGATACGCTGGTGCTGTTGCCCGCCTCATCGGTGGCGCTGAGCAGATAGCGGTAGTCGCCGTCGGGTAGAATCTCCCCCTCCGAGGAGGTTCCGTTCCACTCTATTTCCTCCTCCGGCTGCTCTATCCAACGGAACTCGCGCACGCTGACTCCGCGGTCGTTTTCGATGCGGCCCCGCCACTCCCTTTCGAGGGAGCTGTCCTGGATAATGGTGACCACATCACGATTGCCGTCGCCGTTGGGAGAGAATATCAGGGGAGAAGCGGCGATCTCCGCCGCCGGCGGGGTTACGTCGAGGATGAACTCCGGCGAGAGTTCCACCGGCGCATTGCCGTTGCGGTAGCGGGCGGAAATCCGGCCGCGGTAGTTTCCCTCAGGCAAGGGAGTTCCTGAATTCGATCTGCCGTCGAAAATGATTCGCGACGGAGCCAGATCGGATCCTCCCTCGTTCCAGACGGTAACGGAGGATGAGTTGAGAAGCTCCAGGTTCCATTCTGTAACCGCCTCTCGATTGGGGATTCCCAGCTCGAAGAGGATCTGATCCTGTATCCCGTCGCCGTTGGGGGAGAAGAATGCTGAATTGATGCTGATCGTCAGGGGCGTCGGCTGGGTATCGACTATGATGTTCTGCAGTTCCGCTTCAACCTCGTTGCCCGCCCGGTCGCGGCTCGTAATTACATAGCGGTAACTGCCGTCGGGGACGGTTGTTCCCCCCGAGTCCCGGCCGTCCCACTGAATCGTTCCCGGCTCTGCATCGCGGAAGTTGACCGAATAGACGCTGCGACCGGCGCTATTCAGGATCGTTCCCTGCCAACGTTCCTCGAGGGAGCCCTCTTGTTCGATAACGATAACATCCTTGTTTCCGTCGCCGTTGGGGGAAAAGATCTTTTCCAAGGGCGGGATCTCCTCAAGCTGAATCTCCGGAGGACGATTATCGACCACCAGGGGGTAGCTTTCGGTTTCGGCGCGGTTTCCGTTATCATCCCAGGCGCTTAAGGAGAAGCTGTAGACGCCGTCCTCTACGGGGGTTCCGTCGTCGCTCAGACCGTCCCAGCGGAGGCTCTCCGGAATAGGGATGCCGCTTTTACGCCCGAAGAGGCGTTCAAAGAAGACCTTGGCCGTGATCTCCTGGGGGCGCTCCTCCTTGTTGCCGATGGTTCGCACCGCCTCCCCGTTCTCGTTTCGAACTACAAATTCGTAGCCCTTGATATAGCGGGTGTCGCTTAGTTCCAAGGGGAAGGTCAGTGCATCCTGAACTCCGTCGTTATTAGGGGAGAGATAGACCGCGCCGGGGACCTTATAGACCACGTTCTTCTTAGGCGTTTCGGCGCCCTTGCCCGATTCAGCTTGAACGTAAGAGAGTGTTTTTAGGCCCTTCGAATCCTTATACGGACCCATGGTCTTCAAGGAGACCCCTTCACCCTCGTCCGCCTGATCCAGATCCTCTTCGCTGAAGGGTTGATCCCCCAGATCGATTCGTATATCCGGAGGGGAGGTGTCGATTATGCCCAGCGGAATGCGAACACCGGCACCGGCGCCCCAGGCACCGCCTCCCAGAGGGGCAATACCGATTTGGGGCTGTACATCCCCTTGCTCCCAACCGCGACTCGATAGATCAATGAATTCCGCCCGGCTCAAATCGGTCTGAAACGAGAGCTGTACGCCCAGGGAAGGAATCCAGCGATAGCTGTCGAACTCGCCGTCGGCGATATCCCTGAAATCGAGGGCCGAGGAGAGGCCGACTTCGATGAAATTATTGAACGTGGCCGTGAGCCCGGCGTTGAGACGCAGATTCTGAAAAGAAGGGAAGCCGAGATCGCCGTTTATATCCAGCACCAGCCCCTCCCGCTGATAGGCGGTGAAGGCGGCGCCGGTTTGCAGGGTGAACGGTGAGGGATAGGCGCTGTAGTCGTCGTTTGGGGCGAATCCGAGGCCTATATCCTTGGCGGTTACCCCCCAGCGGAAATTGTCAATGGCTCTATAGTTACCCAGAAAATGGATAAATCCCAGATCGGCGGTGGCACCGATGGCGGTGCCCTCGTTTTGGCCGTAGTAGAGATTGAGGCCGGCTCCCACGTAGAGGTCTTCGAAGACATCCTTGGCAAAGCCGCCGTTTACCAGCAGCATAGAGCCGAGATCTACGCCTTCGTAGTCGGAATTGAGGTAATGGCCCGACCAGGTGAAAACACCCACCTTGGTGGGGATGGAATTCCCCAGATTTATAACGTGACCTGCCAGACCTTCGTCATACTCAGTGTCGTAAATGCCGACGTAGCTCAAATCAAAGGTGGTACGCTGAGTAGCGGCCGCCGCGGCGGGATTCCAGAGGGTAGCGGCGGGTGCGTCGGTGGAGACCGTAGATGGGCCGGCACCGAGAGTCCAGGGCGAAAGGAGACGATAGAAGCTCTCTTCTCCCTCGGGGGGAGAGAAATCGGCGTGAAGTACGACGGCCGAGATTATAATGAGCAGAGCAAGAAAACCCTTACGCATAGATTCCTCCGGGAACGATTATATCCGTTAAATTTATCCTTTTTGATTCAGAACATCAATCTTTTGGGCGTAGAGTTCGGGAAGTCGTTCCATTTCTTCAATGGAAAGCCGTTCATAGAGTATTTCCCGCAGCCGTTCGAGGAGTCCTTCCAGGGCGGGATCCTTCTCAACGGCCGTCTCTTCCAGGATTAAAAAGAGTCCGATCAGTTCCGATGAAGAGAGTTCGAGCTGATACTCGCTCACAGAACGATCTCCAGCCCTTCCTTGGCGCACTGAATATCGAGCTGATCATTCTTCTGGTGATTAAGATACCAGCGGGCCGACTGCTCAATACTGTAGACTTTTTTATCATCGTAGTGTGGTTCGTGGTGAAAGAGATACAGGGTTTTGATGCCCCAGGCCACGGCAAAATCGACGGCCAAACTGTAAGAGGAGTGCCCCCAATCATACTTTTCTATGGCCTCGTCCAGGGTGTACTGGCTATCCATGATCAGCACATCCACATCCTGATAGAAACGGGTTGTGTCAGCCTGTTGACGAAAATCCTCTTCAATCAGCTCCGTGTCGGTGGAGAAAATCAGGGATCGCCCCGCTTCTGTAATTTTATAGGAGTAGCTGCTTCCCGGATGCTTCATCTTTCGCCAGGCTATCTCCGCCTTGCCGAGACGCATCGAACTTCCCTGCAAGTGATGAAAAAAGAGGGCCGCGCTCATTGCATCCATGCCTATGGGAAAATAGGGTTCCCGCATCTGATCGGATAGGATCTGCTTCAGGTCGGCGACGGGACTGTAGAAATGAATCTCGCATCGGGGATCATAGACCTGGGGCGCAAAGAACGGGAGCCCTTGGATATGATCCCAATGGAAATGGGTGAAGAAGATATGATAGGTCCGTATATGATCGCCCTGCTTCTTCAGGCTTGCCCCGAGGGCGCGAATCCCGGATCCCGCATCGATGATAATCATCGTGTCGTCGTCAAGGCGAATCTCTATGCAGGTCGTGTTTCCTCCGACGGTCCCCATCAGGTAGGCGGGCAGATCATGCAGGAATTTCTCCCTGGTCTGCTGTGATTCAAGATGATGCGCTTCAATGCGCTGAACAACCGCGGCGATCCTGCTCTCCAGCTGTTCGCTGCTCAGGGGTGTCGGAATAGAGCCTCGCACCCCCCAGAAGCGTAACTTCATTGGAGAGGCTCCTCTATAAGCCGATTTGCACGGCGCAGGGCCAAAAGCTCATCGATCTCGGCCTCTGAATAGAGCCGACCCCGACCGGCGCCGGGACAGCTGCTCTTCAAGAGTTCCCAATCCGCCGGGCTTTCGAGATTACTGATCCAGAATGGATAGGTTCGGCATTGTAGCGGTCTACCCTCATAAACCGCGCACCTCCCATCCCGCCAGAAGATACAGTCGTAATTATCCTTTTCGATAAGACTGAGCCGGTGGAATCCGCCGATATCGATGCGCCGGCAGTAGCGCTCCACGAAGGCCGCTCGTTCAAGGCCAGTCTCTCGGCAAAGGAGATTGAGATCCTGTTCGCTTAAAAAAACGTAGCCCGGCTCATGCCGGCAGCAGCGGGAGCAGTTTGTACACTCGAAACGAAGACCCTCAGCATAGAATGATTCGTTCACCCGTATTCCTCGCTTCATGAGTGTAGCAAATTCATCACACTTTGCAAAATAAAAAAAAGGCTCTCTAAAAAGAGAGCCTTTGGGGAGAGAAGGATTTGAACCTTCGAAGGCTGAGCCAACAGATTTACAGTCTGCCCCCTTTGACCACTCGGGAACCTCCCCAGGTAGGCAGGAAAATAACACACGGTTAAAATCCTGTCAAGCCGAGATACGGCTTAAATATGTTATCCGACTTGCGGGTGTGCAACACCCCTCAAGTGCGGTAGAGCCGACTTTCGGATTCGAATACATTATATCAAAGTCTTATGATACAATGAATTAGAACCGATGCAAAGTGCCATGTACACGGATACATTGGCTTTTTCGGCAAATCTTCGGTGACAATATCGAACATTTTTATCTTAATCAAGTAGCCTGAACTGGTTTCGTATGAATTATAGTACTACTCTACCAACTAATATACCAATAAGCATACTGAGAAGCCCAATTACAATGTTATTCCTTTGGGCTTTCTCGGGTGGAATCCAGCTTTCGTAGCTCTCGATCAATTGCGCGTGCAAGGTTATCAATGCGTTGTATCTGGCCTCCCATTCGCTCACTAAGCTCGATACTTCCGCCGATTGCGTCTCCAAGCTGTTCACCTGTGCTTGTGCCTTCTCCCATAAGTGCCTGTAGGTTGATAACAGTTCCTCGGATTTCGCTAATCGATCCTTCAAGCTGAGATTGGAACTCTGCAAATTCTCGATTTCCTTCAGCAATTGCGCGTTTAAGATCCTCAACGTCTTGACGACTCGCTCCCTCTGCACTGCGTCGTCCGAGTAGGTAGGCGCCGGCAGTAGTAGCAGAAATGAGAGCAATACACACAAGAATGAGCAGTAGCGTGGCTTTCGCATTCATTTTCCCTCCTGTAATTGTTTCTGGATCGAGGCCTCGGCCATGTTCCGGCTCACCTCGCGGAGGCCGTAGCGTCCAATAACGGCCGTAGCGATGGTGGCGATCCCGCCGGTAGCTGAGATTCCGACAAAGAGCGCTCCCAGGTCCTTGAGCCCGGCGATCTTATCTCGAGCTGCAGCGATGACTTCTGCCGGCGCGTCCGTCGGGATCTGGATCGCGATCAACTGTCGCATTGTCCAGAGGGCGGCAGCGAACGCAGCAATCTGGATCAGTAACAGGGTGCCGATCGCGATGAGGGCAAACTTGAGGATCCGGGATTTCATAAGGGAAGCGGTTGTCGCTTCATAGGTCAGTCGTTGCATCTGAAAGCCTCACATATTGAAGAGCGCCCGGGATGAGTAGAAGGTTTTCCGGATCGTGTAATGCTCCAGATAATCTTCGCGTATACATTTCACGTCATTGAGCAGGTGGATGTGGCGCCGTCTCCGTTCTGACTGGTAGCGCTGTTCGTCATACTGTTCCAGGTTGTTGAGGGCGCGTACCCGGGTCCTGAGCTCCTGCTCAGTGTAATCAGCGCCCATTACTGTAGGGGTAAAAAGCTCATTGCCCAGGGCTTCCAAGATCACCGAACTATCTCCGAGGGAGACGGTTTCCACATGGGTATGATTTCCGCCGACACTGAGCCCCCGACTCCCAGCTCTTCCCAGGATCTCACCTTGCTCCAGTCGCCGGCCGTGCATGATGCGCTCCCGAACGGTCACATCAATGTCCTTGTAATCCATGTGCATAATCCGAATCTCGAAGTCCGCACCCTCAGGGAAGAGGCGCAGAATTGTTCCGAAGCCGGCATTGCGGGTATACTCGGAATCGATGAAATCGGCGGTAACGCAGGTAAACGGGACCCAGATCGTCCCGGCCTCTCGATCGACCGCATTATGGATGCGAAGGATCCCGAAGGTATCATCGATACCGAATGGACTCGTATAATCAGCGCCGGCTCGAAAAATAATCCCGGCCCACATCGGCTCTCCGTCCTGATCAAGCCCGCGGTACTTATAACGCCGCTTGAATCCCTCTAAAGTCATCGCTCCCTCCTATAGAAAGTGCAGGACGATCAGGGTGACGATGCCGATCGAGTTGATAATCAGGCCAATAGTTGCTACCTGCACATTTTGATGTTGGTGGTGGTCATTGATGTGATCTGCCATTGCTTTCTCCATTGCTTTCGCCCCGACACAAGTTTCAGCGCGGTTCTGTTTGAATTCGGAGAGTTCTCGGGCGACACTGCGGATTTCGTTGGTATTCCCGTTTATCCGCTTATCGATGCTCGGTGAACCGTTCCCCATGACCACATGCCAGAGGGTCTGAACGGCGTCCTTTACTTTTTGTAAGGAAGAGAGATCGATCATCGGCTTACCATCCCCCGGTTGGAGCCTCCATAACCTGCCGCACATACCATGTCTCGAAGGGGATTAAAAGTGAATGTTTTCCAGTAACTTGTTCCACTCACGGCAAATCTGAGTTCCCAGTCAATACCGTTAAAGGAAACCATTAGGGTCCCCGCATTAGAGCTAGTTGATATGGCTAATAAGCACCCGAGTTCGGGTAGCCAGCGTACAGTTTTCCATGAATAATTCTCAGCACTAGTTTGGAGTGTCCAGGTGATTCCATCAGGGGAGGTCATAACTCTATTGTTAGTTCCTGATGTTGCCACCGCACAGAAAAGCCCCAATTCAGGACTCCAACACACCGATTCCCAATTGTTATCAGCTGGAGTTGACCGGAGTGTCCACGTTTCTCCGTTTGGAGAGGTCATCACTCTACTTCCTGTCCCGCTCGATGCGACTGCACAGAAGAGCCCAAGTTCAGGACTCCAGCATACTGACTCCCAGTTAATGTCAGCAGGAGTCGATCGTAAACTCCATACGATACCATCTGTAGAGGTCATAGCCCGAGTCCCAAAGCCTGAACTTGCGACGGCACAAAAGATACTAAGCTCGGGACACCAGAAAACTGATTTCCAGTTTGTGCTTGCAGGACCTGTTTGGATTGTCCATGAGGTACCGTCGGTAGAGGTGGCAATATATTCTCCGATGCCACCATCTGCTCCGACAACACAATAAATTGCGAGCGATGGGCTGTAACAGATTGAGTTATAGATATAGGAGCTCCCGCCGGTCATACCGGAAGCATCCGTCCATGTCTCACCATCATCATCGGAATAGGCAATTGGGCCACTTGTTGTGACTCCGACGTTACTTCCGACAATTATGATTCTTCCAGTATAATTGATCGGATAACCAATCCAGTGTGCATCATTCCATGTATTGTCTACTGCGCCTGCATTTTTTAGACTCCACGTTTTAAACGCCAGGCCAGTAATTCCGCGTGCTATTTGCGCATTCCCCCAGGCAGAGAAAGCTCTTACTGCTTTCTGCGAAACAAGCAGTGAGTCACTTTTTGCAATAAGTTTCTCATCAGTATCGATACTTGCTCCGTTAAGTGTTTGCGCATCAGTCATTGCCGAAGCTGTTTTCCACCAGGTTGGCGAAGCATCGGGTTGATTCCCCTTGTTTGCATTTGCTTTGGATGCATAGATTACCCCGTTATAGATAGCCAATGCATTGATGTCATATTCCTTATCGCTGCGGTAGGAGAGTTCGAAGGGCATAGGTTCCCACTTCGAATCATCAGTCCCAGGCGTGGTCCCGGTATTATTGTCGATGAGAGATTTCCAGAATATTCCACTATACTGCGTGAGCTCCCCGGTCTGGAATGGATATTCCGGATCATAGGTTTTAGGGACCGGACCGACACGGACAGAAAGTGCGCCCGTCTCATCAAAGTACAGATAGTGATTAGCCCGGATCGCTGCACTAGGGAGGACAAGTTCTTGCTCGGCCTCTGCGCGATCAAGGCGGAGGATACGATTCAGTTTTCCGCTGAAATCGATTAGAATCCGGTGGATCTTATCGAAGGCATTCTCAACTTCTTGGGAATAGCCCGGAAAGTCCCGCGATTGATCAAGCGATTCAGCGCGATACGGAATCACGATTGACTGCGACGGCGGAACACTGGTGAGCTGAACTGCGCCTACCTGCAGAGTATACCCTACTCCTTCGACGAGCTCTTCGGGATCGGCGTATTCCCCGTTTCCCAGGGATTCAGTCAGCTGAACCTTAATCCCTTTCGGAAGTCCGGTGACGGCATTCGTTTCAAAGGAAAAGGTAAGGGCAAAAGTATCTTGGGTTCCATTTGCGGTATACACATCCTGGTAGTCTTCATTTGTTTCCATACAGCTGATCCTCCTTGTTAATCTCCGCGGGGTTCGCCGCCAAGGAAGATGTATTGCAGGATCTTCCATGGCTTTCGTTTCAATTCTTTATGTCGTATGCCTTCAATGAAGCGCTTCGGGCTGATATAGGGTATTCCGCCGCCGACGGCGAGAGACTCCAGGAAACGCTTGATCGCCCGTTCAATTTGTTTCTGCTTGAGGCGTTCCCCTTTGAGGAGTTTGGAGAAGGTGACGACCGATTCGACAGTACCGGTGACAAACTCGAACGGCTTCACGCCGGTATCCCAGCCTTTTGCGGCGTTCATAATGTCGCGGCCCAAGATCGGGACTGAAGATAGGAACTGATGCCACACATCGAGGATTCCCTCGTCTGGTTTTTCCGGCGGCCGGCCACGGCGGTTGACGGTGCCCATCACCAGTGAGCCGATTACATAGCCAGCAATTTGTCCGGCCAAGATTTCTTTCTGTGTCGTCTTAATTCCTTTGGGAGTCTTGTTCGAAAAGGCTTTGCGGGCTGCAGTGGGGATGTCGTAGACGGCAATGTTGAAGAGCTGATTCAGCTGGTTTGAGAACATTAATAGCCAGTTCAGCCCTTCATTAGAGCGATAGACCTGGGCAAGATCCTTTGCCCTGGCTGCCGGCTGGGTCTTGAGGGTCGCATCTTGGGCATATCTGATGGCCTCCTCCTCACTCATTCCTTTGGCCGTGGCGCGGTCATAACAGGCCTTCCAGCCGATGCAGACCATAGTCTTGTCCATCATGGCGATCGGGACCATGCCGATTTTGCCGATCTTGGCGATGATCAGGTCATAGCCGGTTTTATCGGTCTGCTGAATCTCTTCCATGATCCGGTCGATGGAACGATTGGCAACTTGGGGATCCCGGGACTCAACGAACTCTTTGAGCTTATGGGGGCTCTGCATCCCTTCCAGGGCGGCGCCTATGATGTGCTGCGGGCCGGCGTAGCCGAGATAATAGGCGATCGAGGGAGCCTGTTTCAGAACGGTTACCATGTTAAAGGAGAGATAGGCCAATGCCATGTTATTACGGAGCATCCGGGAAATCTTCGATCCAGGGGTGAGATCCCGATAGATATTTGGATCCGCGAAGCCGTCGATATAGGCCTGGAGCCACTTCAGCCCCTGGGTCGTGTATTTGTTTCGCATTGCGGTTTTGAAGTTGACCTCTTTCAGGACGCGCTGCATCTGCCGGATATGCTTACTGGTGACCGCGAAGTGCTCCTGCCGTGCTACCTGGCCCATCCAGGTTGAGACGAGGCCGAGGCGGACTGGTGGGTGGTGCTCTTTCTTGATATGGATGCGACTCTTGGTAAATCCCTTTTCGGCGTAGGCGCTTCGTAGGTGCTGCCGGGCGAGAAGCTCCTGGGCCATTTGATCCTTGAACTGGAGCCCGTCGAGCTCTGTCCGAATGATGGGGGTGTAGAAAAGCTCATGGCCCATATCCTCATTCGCGTAATCGATGAAAGCCTGGCGGATCCGCTCATAATTCTCGTCGTATTCCTTGATGATCTCATCAGCAAGGATGCGTTCATTTTCACTGAGCTGAGATGTCAGCAGGGTGATATCGCCCATGGTGAGATGATTACCGTTAAGGATAGCGGCGCGTTTGAGATCGTTCTTGACGCCGGCATACATATCCATGACCGCATCGGCGGAGAAGGATTGGTTATTGAGCCAGATCCGCCGGGAGAGGGTCTGCGGGTTAATCCCGAGCTCCTGCATCTTTGCTTTAATCCGCTCTTGCCGCTTCTGGATGTTGCGGAGCTCCTCATCGGTGAGTGCGTTGATCTTCTGCCCGAAGTATTCGTGGAATGGTCCGCGCTCATCGGTGTTGTCGAACATATTGAGGATCCGGTTGGGCCGGAGGGTGGCAAACACGGCACCCCAAAACTTCGAGCGATCCTGTTTCCGGTCCAGGTCTGAGCCGATAGTTTTGGCAGTAATCGCTGGCTTACCCTGGTGGAGCCGCCACTCCATACTCCGGGCATACCCCTTCACCTCTGCCCACTCCGCGCTTATCTTGAGCTCCTGCTCCATCCGACCTTCGATAATGAGAAGCTCCACCTCATGCCAGACCTCCAGGAGATCATCATAGGTCCAGTTGTTGAGGGACTTCTTGAAAATGATATTGCGGACCTTCGGTGAGACGATGGACTCCACGAGCTCTCGATTCCGGGTGCGTGGATCGTCGAAGAGAACGTCATGATCATCCAGAAAGCGCTGTTCGCGGATCAGGAGCTCGATGGTGCCTTTTCGGCGGAAGTGTGGATCGATGGTATCCTGTATCGCCTCGATCTTCTGCCGATACTCGAAAGCGACTGTTTTGGGGACAGGGTTCATGATGAGTTTTGCGATGTGGAGCTTGGCTTCCCGTGCCCTCTTCCGCGCCTTTTCCCGGGCATAGATGTTGTGGATCCGGGCGGCTTCCTTCTTTCGGGCCTGTTCGGTTTTCTCAATCTTCTGCTGTAGCCGGGCGATGGTGCGTTCGGCCGCCTTGTTCTTGCCGTGTTCCTCACGCCAGACTTCTTCTGCTCGACGGAGTCGCTGGTTGTCGGTGGCGATCTCTCGCTCGTACTTTTTGATTGTCCGTTTCAGCTGAGCCGATTCCTTCTCCGCCTGTTCGGCGGCATCCATCGCCTCCTGCAGCTTGAGCTCGCCGGAGATTAGTCGCTCGATCACCTCATCCTTGGTCCCTTCCAGAAGTCTGAGAGCTTCATTTCTGAGATTCTCGGCGGCCTGAGCTTCGGCTTCTTCTCTGGCTTTAGTTATATCAAGGCCCTCCATCGTCTCCTCATACTGCAGCTGCCTGATCATATCCTCATCCTGGAGGATCGCTGCCTCGATGGTGCGGTACTTGGTAGGATTCTGAGAGACAATCTTGAACGCGGCAGCATATTGGCGATCGGAAAGGCCGGAGCCCTTCCGCCGGCTGATCCCCCACAGAATCGGGGAGACCGACATGCCGGCGGCGTCCGGGACAGTGATGGTGTCGATAAGGGCGCGGAGACTCTCAGGGTTCTCGATCTCGTCGATAAAGCGGCGATTGGCCTCATCCCGGTTGAGGAGCTCCTGATTAGCCTGGTTCCAGATTCGTTCGACCCAGCGCTGGAAGGCTGTCGGATCTTCCAGCTTCTCCTTCAGGGACTGAACGTTATCAAAGTCAATGACGGCACGCAGGTAGTCGGTAAACTCAGTGGAACTGGAGAAGTTTTTCGCTTCGTCATAGAGCCATTCAAAGCCATAGGGAAGCTCGCGTCCCTCTTGGCGAGATTCGAGCTCTGCGGCCGCCCATTCGCGATCAGCATACTCCTGGAGCACGCGTTCAGGGACAGGGAGCCCCTGCTCGACGGCTTCCCGGACCTGCCGTTCATGATCTGATTCTTCCTCCTCCTGAAAGAGAACGCGCTGATCGGCTTCGTTGTTGACCACATAGCGATAGCCGGGCCGGCCAGCTTCCTTGTCATAGTAGCGCTTAATATCTTGCCAGCGGCCACCTATATGCAGCCCTTCTTCAACCGCTGATGTGATGTACGCGCCAGTTTTCGTGGCGACTCTTATGATATCCAGGTAAGGATCATGGGGCAGGAATTTCTCTTGCACGCGATCTTGCCACTCTTTCGTTGCTGTGTAGACGGCATCATCATTGGTGATGAGGATAGCTTTAGATCCTCCAAAAGCTCGGAGGGCTTTCATTGCCGGTTGAAAGGAGACGGCGTTCTGAGGTTCGATATAGGACCAGGCGACAATCTTGTGTTTGTTATTGAGTGCCAGCATTACTGTCGTCTTTGGTTTTTCAAAAAGTTCTTTTACACGCAAAGCAGCATCATCGGATGAAGAGATCGTGAACTCATTCTGGACGTTGGTTGATTGATAGGAGCGCTTTGGCTGTATGAACGGTTCAATAAAATCGAAATCGTCTGTGCCAGTGAGAATGTTGTAGAGCTCGTGATCGATAATGATGTGACCGCCGAAGGAGTCGCCAAGAGACTCACGATACCCAATGGTAACGCTGAAATCTGCGTCTGAAGCTCGTGGATCACCCGACGGATGATTGTGCGCTATATAGACCTTGGAAGCCCCAAGTCTCTTCATCGTTTCCCTTACGCGCTCATGACCTTCGGTTCGTGTTTGTCCTAATGCAGCTTGTACAGACGAGGGAATCCCTGCGGTAATTGCAGTATGGCCGAGGATTTCACCAGTTTCTGAGGTATAGAGGATCTGAAAGATTTCTACGCGAGGATTGCGGAAAAGAGAAAAGAGTTCAGCTAGTTCTCGGGGTCCGGTGACCGTTTTTCCGACGAGATTGATGCGCTTGATATCGTCGATCGCGACTTCGGAGCTGCCTTCTCGAAGTCGTCCTCTTCCATGGGGAAGGGTACGGCGTCGTTTCTCACGGGTGGCCAGCTGTCGCAGTCCGGAAAGAGCTTCCGATAGAGATCGTCGGTATTCTTCTTTCGAGCCATAGGCGACTCCAATCTCCTTCAGTTCTTCATCTGTGATCAAAGATACTGCATCTTCATCCGGCTGGTACAGGATATTCGGTTCTGTATCGAGGGCATGGGATTCGGCATAGAGATCCTTAATCCACTGGTCAAATTCAGGCGTTGACGCGCGTTGTACGTCCTCCCAGCCATCCCAGGCAAAGGCTTTCGCGGGGATTGAAACGATCCGGAGCTTTTCTATCGATCCTTGAAAAATCCCGATTGAGCGGTGACCGAGTTCACCATGGTGGGCGAAATCATCGATCTTAACGCCATCATAGCCCTGCTTCTCGGCTTCCCGGAAGAGATTAAGCTTATGATACTGGAGGTCCATGAGATCGGTTTCGCCGGTAGATATGTCGAGGATAGAGAGCTTCTCGCGTCCGAAGGCGATAAACAGAGTTCCGGGCATCTGGTAGTCGGCGCGGAATATAGTGCCTGAGGCATTGGTTTTCGCCTGGTACTGACCATAGTGGTTTTTCTGGTAGCCGAGGCTCTCAAGGAAGGCCTCGGCGCCCGCACTATCCGGCAGTCGCCTCCCGTTCCGGTCCTCCGTGCGATAGCTGATCGCGCGGCCATTCTGATTGTATTCGATATTGAAATCCGCGAGATCATAGCCCATTTGTTTCAGGAGCGGGTGAAAGTCTTTATGCGGCGGCAACACATCGTTGAGTGCATACTGATCGAAGCTGTAGAACTGCATCGAGCCGCTTTCGGGGATGTAGTTTTGTGCAACATCGGGAGAAGTTGCAGTCCAAAACATATCGTCATAGCCACCGGCGCGGAGCTTCCCTTCGATTGGTTCGGCGGTCCCATGAAAGAGAGCGCGATCACGGATCGCATCGCGGAATGCATCTAGGGTCTCATACCCTTCGGCTTCCCTAACGAGTTCACTCTCTAGGCTTTGGTCGAGGTTATCGGCGATCAGAGCGGCAATAGGATCATCATAGCGGACGATCACCTCATCCTGGAGGATGAAGCTGGATGAAGAGAACGGCGCAATCCCTTTCCGCTCCTCAGCGGATAGCCAGAAGCGGGACTGGATATCCCTAGCTTCCAATTCACCAGCGAGCCGGAGATATTGGTCCTGTGGCGTCAGGCGGCGTTCCAAGTTGAAGAGTCGGTCCCGTTTAATTACCAACCGGGTGAAGGCCTTCGCCATTCCGGGGTGCTCTTTATAGAAGGGTGACTGACTGGTCAGCTGGGCATGATCCAGATTAGTGAGTTGCTCCTTGAGACGTAGATCCTGGGCGATTTCTTCATCGTTGTAGCTGAGGAGGATAGCATCGCGCATGGCCCCGATCTGCAGTCGTTCATGCATATAGTGGCGTGCATCTTCCGGTTGCCTTCCGATGAACTCCCGGATCTCGGTTTCGATCACACGGCGGTCCTGCTCGTATGCAGATCGGTTGATGAACTCAGTATCGCTTCCGCCGCGGGCATAGCCTTCGATATCCTGGATCACGTGCTGGATCTCATGGAACAGGGCGGAGCGTAAGATTTCCGGATTCTTGGCGGTCAGATTGATGTAGTACCGATTGCGGTTCCCTTTCCCGATCCGTCGATTGAGGGCGGTATAGCCTTTCATGAGCTGATCTGCATCCGGATCGATGACCAGTTTAGTGGGGATCCAGGCGAGTTCAGGATAGGCATCATACAGTTCCGGATAGCGAATCTGTGTCCTGAGTTCACCGATCGACTCTGAGATTTCCTCATAGTCGTTTAGGAGGATGGCCTTGTTCTCCATGATCTCATAGCGCCAGAGCTGATCATATGGACCTCGGAACCACCCGGTAGCGAGCCGGATCGTATCGGGAGCCATTCCATCCTTTTCCATCTTCTTGGCGACTGAGAGGTTTTCCGACTGTATCGCTGAAAGCGTCGCCTTCTCGCCGATGTACTGGAAGAGCGGAATCTCCTTCTCGATGATTGCATTTTGTTTCACCGTGGGTGCTGGCGTGGGGCCGGTGGTGCCGCCCAGGAGCTCGTGATAGACCTGGCGCATGGCGTCATTGAGTACCACTCGCTCATCAAGGAAGGCATAGACCCGATTCAGGAAATCGATGAATTGATCAAAGAGGGTTTTGACGCGTTCATTTGGATAGACTCCTTCCCGGGCATACTGAATGAGCCCATTGGAGAACATCTCTTCAGCGTCCCGGGCGGCCTCGGTCCCCCACTCTCCTTCGAAGCCGGTCCATTCACGCAGTACGGCTTCTTGATCATCGGTAAGTTGCCGACGGAATATGTGGCCGTTCTCATGGACCCAGGTGCCGAAGTCGGCTGCGTCGCCGGTGCGAATGATAGCCCGGCCCATTTCGAGAAACTCAACGGCGCCTTTCTTCCCGGTCATAGTAAGTGTTCCAGGATCTCGGGTGACGATCTCTTGATCCATATAGGTGTCGAGGTACTCTTTAAGGGGCATCTGCATCGCGTCGGCCCGAATCTGGGCAAACTCGATCGCGCCGGCAACCTCTTGGGGGGTATAGGCAGGAAAGGCCTTCTCTAGTTGCTCTTGGAACCGCGCCCGGGTCTTTTCTGGACCCGCTGCATCCTTTCCAGAAGCGATTAGTTCTTCATCAATCTCTAGGGATGCCTCATTCTTGCCGAGCAATTCCTCTTCGGCTGCAGCCTCGATTTCGGCATCGAGTTCTCGACTGATCTCGTCCTGTGCTGCGGTGTATTCCTCCGAGGTCTGCATCCAAGGCTCAGCTGACTGTGCTGCTTCCTCTTCATCGGCGAGCTGTTCGATCACCTCATCGACAGCAGCCTCCTCGCCTGTGGCGATAAACTCAGCGATTTTCTCACTTTTCGTCTGTGGTTCGGCGGTAGGGTCTTCAGTCGTGTGCTTGAGTATTGCCTGTGAAGGCCGAACGCCTGCCTCAACATCCTGGGAGATCTGGTCGCCTGTGTTCTTCGCTCTTTGGAGATCCTTCGCAGAATGGACCACAGTTCCGGGCATTCCCATCACGGAAAAAGCCAAAACTGACTGTTTTATTGTCTCTGAAAGACGAGCCAGCGTCGCATCGAGAGTCGCTGGGTCCACCTGTTTTTTCTCGTCTTTCTCGACCCGGTTGTGGGCGTTGGTGGCGATCCGCTCGAAGAGGATGTTGGTGAGTTCTTGGAGCGTCTCCTGTGCGGTCTCGGTGGCAATAGTTTTGCCATATTCCATGAGCCCCCGGGCTGCGGTGTGTAAGATCCCTTTGGTTACGACTTCTGTCGTTGCTTCTCGGGCTGCTTTACTGAGAAGTTGCTTGATTCCCGGGAGTTTCGAGACTTGCAGGACCTCAATTGCACCATTGATAATCCCAACCGGTGCGGCCGCGAGTCGGGCATGGCGCTCATTGATCCCGCTCTCGACCATATCGAGGTATGCGAGCCCCGCCTCTACCTTGCCGATTGCTTCAGCGCCGGAGGCTGCCATTCCAAGGGAGTAGAAACTCCCGAAGGAGGGAGCCATATAGAGAAACTCCTCTTCCTCATACTTCGCCGCAAGCTCCGGATCGATTTTTTGTAGGCTGTCCAGAGCTTGTTCCTGAGCTCGTTCATTGGTATGCGATCGTCCCGTAGCTCCCTGTCCCGCTTCGATTCCCCCACGGATCCAGAAGGGGAGCATTTCCGCCGCTGCTTTGAGCGCCGCAACGGGGAGATCTCGCTTGAGGGTATCTATTTCCGGCATCCGTTGTTCGAGCTCTTCAAGCTGAGCGAGGGTATCAATGCCACCGCCTTCGAAGGCGAGCTCATAGCCGAGTTTCCCCCGCTCATAATTGAGCCAGCCAGTATCCCAGGAGTTCTTGACGGCGGTATACCAGGCCTGGGGCGAGATCTCCCCGCCGGTCCATTCTTTCATTAGCGTGACATAGTTCTCCATGATGTACTCGGGAGAGTAGTCGGTCATGCGTGAAAGAAGGCTTACGGTTTTAAGCTTCGCTTCTTCGGCCCACAGATCTTCAGCGGATAGGGCGTATTTCATCACCGCCTGGGAGAGCTCTGCCGGCGTTGCTACCGGTGCATCATAGGTCTCGATCCCTGCTGGCGCGGCCGGCGGTGCTGGCTGTGTGGGATCAATGACCTCCAGGCCTTCGGGAATAGGGTGCTGTTCATCATCAGGGTTTAGCGTACTCTCTTCCCACTCCACGTGCGTGTCTCCTCGGTTTGTATCCACTCCTGAGCCGATTCATCCCACATGAGGATGTATTCATCATTTCGCTCATTGATTTTGATTGTGTACCAGCGACCGTTGGCCGCGAGAAAGATCGGGTTCCCGTTCTTCTTCTCGAGCTTGATCGTTTCAACACCGACGCCGCTTGCCGCGCTGAAGAGCTGGGCTTGGGATGCGCCGAGAGAGCGGAGGGCATCAAGGTTCTCTTCAACATTGCCAATAAAGGCACCCTCATCGATTTTCTTCTGCGTCCAAGCGGCCTTGTCATCGGCGCGATCAGAGAACGGATTGAGGAAGGAACCAGCGCGTTGAAAGAGTCCAGGATTCATAGTGAGGCCGAGGGCGATTCGCGGAGCCTGAGTTGGCCTGATCAGATTCTGTGCCGCTTTCACTGCCTCTTCAGGACTCCATCGAGAGGCGGACAGCTCCCCTTCGCCGGTCCGCTTTGCTGCTGCCCACTCCCGCTTATATTCCTCAAAGAGCCGAGTGTACTCAGTGGCCGTGAGCTCCTCGTTCTTCAGGGCTTCATCGAGAATCCCCTTCCCGGCATTGAAGCCATAGTCCTCGTTCTTTGCATCGTTGTGATTCATCAGGGTGCGGCCTTTATCAGCGGTGAAGATCCCCTCCTCGATCGCCTGGGTGATATCCTCGTCGATCTCATAATGATCTTCACCATCGTTGATCCGGGTGAGGATCTCACGCTGCCGATTCTGACTCTCCGGACTCTCATTGCCGCTCCCTTCGGAGCCGGCCTTTTCCAGGGCCATCATCCGGTTGTACCAGACCGAGCGGTCCCCGTCGTACATCTCATTGAATGCATCCGACATGATCATCGCCGAGCTGAGCCGGTTTTGTTCCAGGAGCGACCAGGCATGATCATTCAGCTGATCGTTGCGCTGGTCTCGCTGGCGCTTCTCTTCGGCTCGCTGGATATTGAGATCCCGGCGGAGCTCGTTGATCAGGGCTGAGCGATCCTTGTCCTTCAGCTGCTGGAAGTTCGAGGTATCGGAGAGATACTTAATCCCCTCCTCGAAGCCGAAGGATTGAGCCATCTGGCGGGCGTCGTTGCGGTAGATCTGATAACCGCCCTCATCCCGGAAGGTTTTGTGCTGAGCATCAGAGATCACGCCTGCCTGCATCGCCTCATCGAGGACGGTGCCGAGCATCGTATAATCACCGGCATCGATCGCGGACTGGATCGTATCATTGAGCTCCACGGTTGCTCGATCCAGGGTGAGCTGAGTTGCGAGCTTCTCAGCCTGATGGTGCAGGTTGATTCCCTGTTCTCGGATCTGTGTTTCGAGACGCGCAGTGGCGATGTTGTTCGGACGCTGCTCACGTCGGGTTTCGATGTAGTCCTCCATGAACTCATCAAACCGCCGGCCATTGAGCTGGTACTCATACATTCCGGTCTCTTCGTCAACGTTGTAGAGGACTGCCTGGCGATCACGGTCCCATTGTAGATAGGCCTCGTTCCACTCCCGAAGGCCTTTGTTGTACTCGGAATTCTCCCACAATTTCAGGATGCTGAAGCCCAGGTTGAGCACATCCATCGTGAAGTCTTGTCCCTGGAAGGACCGGTCGGGGGGATCTACTTCGATAAACTGTCGGGCCGGTGCAGGTGCCGGCACGCTGATTGGTTTTTTCTGAATGCGTGGTACGTTCGCCATCATCTCCCGCCTATATCAAAAAGTAGTCCGTAGCATTCACATTCCAGTAGCTGTCGGCATCGCCCTTTAGCCAGTCATAGACATCAGTTTTCGTTGGATCCCGTCTTCCCTTGCCGGCGAGCTTCTCCTTGGTGCGTTTTGTGGCAGGCTCCCAGAGAATGTTAGCTTGATTGATATTCGCTGCTGCTTGGGAGAAGTAGCGATCGAAACTCGCCTCCCCTTCTCGTGCGAGATTCTCCAGCTGCTTGTTTGCCTCGGCTATTGTCTCGTTCTCCACATCCAGGACCGAGGTAGAAGTATTGAGTTTGATACCGTTGGCCGCGAAAGCTACCTTTTGAGACCCTCTTAGGGTCTCGGCTTCTTGTTGGTAGGTTTCCAGGGCATCAAGGGTTGCCTCCTGGGTCATGAGTGCCGTTCCTTGGGACGCTTCTGCTTCCAGGATGTAGCTCTCGGCCATTTGTGCCTGACGGTTCACTTCTTCACGATGTTGTTTTCGGGCTTTTCGATTCTGCTCCATTGAATGGAGCAGTCCAACACCACTGATTCCTATGCCTATCCAGGATACCGGGTCAGCCATTTAGCAGCCTCCTTAAGCGCCTTTTTCGCCGTAAGTCCCGGCACATCAGAAGTCCATCGATTACGCCGAAGTGTGAGGGCGAGCGCCCCTCGAACCGGAGGCCGAAGAACTCGGCAGTCCGGCGGAATCGCTCGGGCTTGTCTGGAACGAAGCAGTGGATACTGTCATAGCCTTCGCGTTCGACGAGGGTGTTGAGGAAGTTCCGGGCATGAAAGAGCGAGCGCCAGTGCTCCTGCAAGGGGTGAACGGGGAGAATCCCTACCTCAGTCGGTCCTTCATGGCTGTGATTGAAGTACGCGAGAAAGATGAGCTCATCTCCCTTTTGAACCTTCACCACAATCATCGAAGGAGGTGGAGTCCATTTCAGGATTCCTTTTCTGGTGAGCTCCTCAAAATCGTTCTGTGTGCATTCTTCAACGCGATAGGGATTAGTCATGCACGTCTACCTCCACACTCATTGCCTGGATATACATGTGCCAGGGTTCGTACTGTTTGACGGTGATGATTGGATCATTGCCGGAACCAGCATCAACGGGGGTCCGTGTCTCTTCGGTTTTACGGTAATCCTTCGCTCGGATCGTTGGGATATCGACCGGCACATCGTACTGGATATCGCTTTCGACCCCACCTGATTCGATACTGCCGCCGAAGGAGTCTTTGAGTGAGAGAATGACCGTAGACGGCCTGATTTCACCGCCCATTGCTTTTCCAATCTGGTTGGTGGGAATGAGCTTATGCGTGCTAAACTCAGCCTCAAAGTTCAAGCCGATCATGAGCTCACTATGGTAGTCGGAGAAGGAGATTCCAGTGGCGTCATAGGCAATCTCATACGAGCCGATATAGATTCCATCGCCGATCACATCGACATTCATACCCCGCAGGTGGGCGAAGTCGGCGATAGCCACTGAGTTGATCGCTGGTGCCACACTGCCATCAGCTGTGAGGTTTCCAGTCCAGTCGGTTGAATCGATGTTCAATTCGATCCAGCCTTCAGAGACGTTGTAGCCGGCAATAGTGCCGTACCGGCCCTCGTACTCATCCAGCCCCGGGAGACTTAGGAGCTTCATCGTACCAGTTCCCGGGGTCGCGGGATCGGCTACATAAATCTTGGTGGTGGATCCGGTTTCTATCGCGGTGATCGCTTGCGCTGCGCCGGCGCTCTTGGTTACATAGGAGTCTAAGGGGACCGGTTCATCGAAGGTGAGTTCCTCGGCATTCAGCCTGACCTGATCGTTCCCAGCGGCATCCTTCCCCTCATACCGGGCCACGACAACTATGAGCGACTGCCGGTTGCTATCGGTGGTGATCGAGCCGAGGGCCTTCACTTCACCGCCGAAGTCCAGGCGGTGCCAAGCTCGGATCTTGCGCTGCGCATCCAGGGCCATGACGGCTACCGTCTCATCCTCCAGGAGGAAGAAGAGATAGTCGATCTGGCGCTTAATTAGGACAACCTGGGTGATCCCGATCGTCAAATACTCCTCATTGCCGATCGTGAGATCAGGCGAGTCGTAGTTCTTAGAGACGTCGTTGTAGTAGTACTCCCGCACGCTCCGGCCGCCGCCCTGGACAAAGACGACTTTGTTGCCTGAGTGCTCAGGCTTGATGTCATGGATCCAGTGGTTGGTGTATTTACGGGGGTTGATATTATCAATGGTGACCACGCCATCTTCCCCGGTGATAAGACGCTCCCCGTCGACGGCCCCGATGAGAATCCGGTCAGTTGCCATCAGCGCGGTGGCATAGATCATGCCCTCGATGTTCACATCGATCGGATCATTGGGAAGGGTGCCAGGGGTGAAGTTGGTAAGGTTTCCGACCTCGGAGGCTTTCAGGTTATTCCCACTTACCAGGTAGAGGCGCTGGTTGTAGATGGTGAGGTCCTTTGCCCGGCTGCCAAAGGCGGGACCGCTCACGGCCAGGAGGCCAGTGGTCACGATTCCGGCGGTATAGACCTTGGTCCAGGAGTAAGCCTGGATCCCGGCAGTATCGGCAACGTAGATCGTGTCCTCACTTCTGACTGCCCGTGCATTCCCGATCTTCGTCACATAAAGCCGCTCATCATCGGTTGAGGTATACGAGAGCGGCGTCGTTGCATACTCGGTTGCCGGCGGAGGGCTATCGATGTTTCCGCGGTGGAGCTCCTGATTGGTATGAAACCAGGGATAGATCTGCCCTTCCCTGATCTCCAGCATCAGATCACCGAGGGGAATGAGCTGGATGGCATCAAGCATTGGATCGAGAGCAGTCCCCCCGCCACCGATCGTCTCCAGGAAACGGGTTCCCGGTCGAGTCATGAGTGAAGCAGCGCCATCAACAATCCAGTTCTTGATGAAGCGGAGAGACTGGAAGAAGGGTTCGGCATCGAACTGGTTTTCAAAGTTTTCGTCAACCTGTCCGTAGTTGAAGCGATTCTGCAGGAGCTCCGTCTTTGCCATCAGACCCGTCCTACCTTGTTCCAGGCCGTAGGCCTGATCGGCCGAGGCTGGGTTCCCTCAATATCCTGATCGCGAGCATCCATCAGCTTCATGGTGTACATCTGATAAAGCGTGTTCTCGCGCTGTCTGTCCTTCGTGAGATAGAAGCAGCCGACGAGAGCGAGCTTCAGGGCGAAAGCCTCGATGAATTCCGGGGTAAACTCATTCTCGTCTTCCACGTCCTTGGTGTACTCAACATAAAAGCCACCGGTGACATTGGTATGCAGAAGATCGCCGCGCTTCTTGTATGGCTGCTTAAGGTCGATCGAAAGATCGGTCCCATCAAGAAGGCGGCGAATCTTCAATACTTTTGGGCTGGTTGGGAGTTGATAGACGTAGAGATATTCACTTGTAGGAGGTGATGCAAGGAGGTTTGGCGTAGCCTTTTCGCACGCGAAGGACCAGGGAAAATCAGCGAGGCACTCTTCTCGCACCTGGACGTAATTCTCATTGTAGAAGCGGGCCGATTTCTTCTTCTCCGGGGGGAAAATTGAGGTGAGCCTGGGTTCTCCTAAATGAAAGAGTGCCTTATTGACGATCGTTACCTCGCTGACCATGTGCTACTCCTTGCCTACTTCTTCTTGGCCGGGGCCTTCTTGGCCCGGGACGCCGGGACGGTAGGCGCTTCAGGGGCGCCCGGATCGGGTGCGTCCTCAGGCTCCGTCGGATCCGGCTCGCCCGATACCAGCTGGTGATAGGTCTCGAGAGCTGCAAGCTTCTCCTTGCTGGTGGTTGCAGCGGCATCGTCATAAATCTGCTTTAAGGCAGATCCATCGAGGCCGTGCTCGCCGGCGATATCACGGATCTTCTTCTCGGCAGCGGCATCGTAGGCCGGACCGGCCGGATTCTCCGCAACCGGTCCGACGGGAACGAAGGTTTTCTCATCCACCACAACGCCTTCCGGAAAAAAGGCAAAGGGGGTGACGGTGGGGTCATAGCGCCGACCCTTAAAAAAGAGCACACGCTTGACCGCATACTTAATGATCTGTTCAGCCATGGCTTACTCCTGCCCCTCGCCATAGACCGCAGTAACCTTACCGGCGGTCATTGCCGCAGAGGGAGTCACCACGACCTTCCAGTACTGGCGGAGGTCGTTGGGGAGCGGAACATTGAAGATTCTCTTGTTCTTCTTCAGGTCCGCCAGCGCCACGTCCGGACCGACCAGTGCATCGGCGAAGGTAGTACCGTCGGCCGAGTCCATCACCTTCGCGGTGAGGGTCGGCGCTGTGCCCGAGGTGAAATCCTCGGTCACATAGACCTTGAGCCGGGCCTTGGAGTGATCCAGGTCGCCGGCTTGCTGCATATTGTGAACGTCGCTCTCCACCGCGGCGGAGGTAATCGCAACGTCCTCCAGGAGAAAAAAGCTTTTGTGAATGGGGAATGCCATACACTGCCTCCAATTCAGGTAGTAGACGGCCCCCTACGGGGCCGCCGGTCCTAAGCCGACTCGCTTAGGTGAGGATCGTCTCCACGTCCAGCGAGTCCCAACGCTTCACAGGAACCCCCATGAAGGTCGAAACCATGCGGCCGAAGATGTCGGGCAGCATGTAGAAGCCGTTTTTCTTCTCGTAGGCCAGGATCTGGATCTGGGTGTAGATCTTCCGCGGGGCGTAGATCACCACATAGCCGTCGCCGCCCGAGGGGGTGTCGCCGAGTGCATCGATGAGGATGCGGGGATTGACCCCGATATCGTTGGTGAGGGTGTAGTCAACCACGAGCGGGACGTTACAGATCCGCTGCACGGCCGACGGATCTTTGACGACGAGTCCATAGGCGGCCGAGTACTTGGTGACGTAGGCCTCAAAGGGATCGCCGTTCTCGTCATACTCGTCCTTGATACTCATGTCCTTCTTATCGATCCCCTTCTTGGGGTGCGACTTGGGATAGATCCCATACACGGTATCGCGGCCGAACTCGATGGTGAGAATCGAGGAGACGTCGCCGGCAGAGGCGCCGCCGTCCTTGACGTTGTCGAGGGAAAGATCGTCGAAACGGGTGATGAAGCCGTTGATGGCCTCGGGTTCCGCGGCGATCGATCCGTAGGCGAAGTCCACCGCCTGGTCGCGGTAGAGCCCCTCGATAAAGCCCTTGTCCTCAATCCAGCGCTGCTGCTTGGGATTGGCGGCGTTATCGACAGCATCGATGTCGATGACCGATCGGGTCTGCATCTTGGTGATGGTCTCAACGCCGGGCTTGATCTGGGTCGCGCCCTTGGAATCACCACGGTAGAGGCGCTTCCGCCGGCCGTGGGGATAGCTCGAACGGGTGCCGATCTTCTCGGAAGTCCGCTCATTAGCTTCGTAGAAGGGCATATCCTCCAGGATTTTGTTCTGCTTCTCGCCGATCTCGGCGATCTTGAGGGTCTGCCCGCCTACTTCGCGCTTGACGATCTCTACATAGGAGAGTTCGTTTTTGGTAGTAATGGTAGCCATGCTCCACTCCTAATCGTAGTGTGGAGCCTGATATTTCCCGCCTTAGTGCATCCCGGGAGTGTTCTCATAGATGACTTCGTCATCGCCATACGGCGACGGCCCGGGGAGTTCTCCCCCACCCATGATTCCATTCCCCAGGATCTTGTGACTGATCGCATTAAACGCTTTAACAAACCGGATATCCTTGAGGAGTCCTTCATCGTTTAAGAGATCAGTCAGGCCCTCGGCGCCCGGGATAGAGCTTAGAATGCTGATCCCGCGATTGGCAAAGTTCACCTCACGGTCATAGTTACTGCCCCACAGCTGCTTGAGCTCGGACTTGGTCTGCTCCTTCTTCTCCGCTTCCGCGGCGACATAGGAGTTGTAGGCCTGGATCTGCTGCTCATTGAAGGCGGCATACAGTTCCTTTGCGGCATCCGTGGGGATGTTGTTTTTCAGCGCTTCGGCTCTAAACCAGTTCTCTAAGCCCTTGTTGTATTCCATCCCATCCGGGAGTTCAGGAATATCAAGCTCGTACTGGTCAGCTGACTCAGGGACGCCAACGGCAGTCCGAAACTGTGCCAGCTCCTCGGGGGAAGCATCGTCTCCAGGAACGAATATCCGGCCGTCGTAGCCCTTCAATTTCTCCACGGTGTCCTTGTACGCGCGACCGAGGTCGCCCGCGCCCTTCATTTCCTTAAAGAGCTCGTCCTCGCGAAGATCTGTCGGGAGCCACGGCTTCTCCGTTCTACCGCCCTGGGGGGGATCCCCCTGGCCCGGATTATTCTCGTCGCCGGCAGGAGGGTCTCCGCCGGGATCTGCCCCGGGATCGCCTCCGTCGTCGCCGGTATCCGGTGCCAACAGTACCCGGGCACTCCCGATTCCATCGAAAGCGTGGTTGTTCATGCCGAGTAGATTTACAAACATTGTTTATTCTTCCTCCTCTGAAGGGTGTGATTTATGTGCATTCCGAGGCACAAGCTCGGAATAACTGCCTTTGAATAAGGCCTGTGCAAAGCCTTTCAGCGACTTCGGATCGCCGGGATCGAATGAGCCGGACCAGATCAGGAACTGCATACCGAAGTTGCGCAAGATCCGCTCCTCCTCGGTCTGGATTTCTGGGTTCATGACATGGAGCTCATTCAGGAGGAAGTCCCGGACGCGGATACCGGCCGGAGTTGAGAAGGTAGCCCGGAAGTCGTCAACTCTGGTGGTCGGTTTCTCTTTCGGCTGAGGCTGCCTGCCATAGTCGATGGTTCCATGCTCACGCTTACCCATCAGCTTGCCTCCCCACCAACATTGAAACCTTCGCCATTCGCGGCCTGGCCGGAGATTTGCCGGTAGAGGGAATCGAGAGCCGTACCAGCTACTGGTTGCTCATTGAGGCCCTTCGCATTCTGCGCGAGTTGACCGAGCATCTGGAGCTGCTGGGCCTCCATCCGTGCTCGCTGAACCGCCTGCATGATCTGATTCACTTCCTTGTCGGAGCGAATCACTCCCTGGGGATCACCGTTGTAGAGGGAGATCTGCTTCAAGGCCTCATGGAGGTTCATGCGGTGAACGATGGACTGATCCATCTCAGCGAACATGCGGGCATACTGGTAGGTCTCGCGGATCGGTCGAGTTGCATGGTACTTCTTCTGCGTCTCGAAGAGCGGGCCGATCCAGGTGTAGACCACGCGAGAGCCCTGATCTTGGAGTTCCGGCGGTACCGGGGGAAGCTCGCCGCGCATGCGCTTGAGGGTGAGGAGGCGATTGAAGATCTGCTGCAGATACTCATTCGCCATGCGGCCAATGCGGTTGCCCATGATGGCTGACTTTTCGCCGGTCATTTCAATCACTTCAGTTGCGGTCCGGTTCTGTCCTGCTATTTGGTGCCACATCAGGAAGAACGAGACGAAGAAGGCCTCCCGCACGGACTCGCGCATATCATCGAGCACATCCTTGCCGATCGGATACTCGCCGGCAACGTCCAGGAGTTGCACCAGCCGCTTCGGATCGCGGTACTTCAAGCGCCCTTTCGGCTCCAGCTGATCAAGCTCGTTCTCCATTTCCGCGGGATACATATAGGGACGGTTAACGGTGAGATCCCCTAAGAGGAGGAGATCCTCAAAGGCTCGATTGAGGGTGATGATAGAGACCAGGGCATCGCTGCCGGGGCCGCGGCCATAGGATTCGCCTGTGTTGGTGAACCAGCGCCAGACCACATGCGGTGGATACCATGATCCATCCTCGATAAAGAATGGTATGCCGTTCTTGTCGCTCTGGTTCTCGAGGAGATAGCTGACCCGATAGGGGGAGTTATCGATGCTCCAGATCTCTTTGCGATCCTTTACCTCCCGAGGCTCTATCGCCATCAGGACCTTGTAGCGTTCATAGGGCTTGAAGGTACATCGATTGCGGAGCTTCTCATCCAGGGACGGACCGAAGATCTTAAGGAGATTGCGAGCGCTTTCGGGATACTCGCGGTGAAAGACATCGACGATTCCGTCGCTGTTCTCATCCCAAAAGGATTCTTTCGGGTGAATCGTCTCAAAGTGATAGCGGTCCATCGAGTTCGATTCCCGGACGATCATAGCCGTATCGCCGACGGCGCCGCAGTCCTTGACGCCGTTATTCGCTTGATCGTAAAAGTTTGAGACGGAGAGGTCCCACATACACCATTCTTCCATTTCCTGGAAGAACTTCCGCACCCGGGCATACTTCATGAGCTTCTGATCATCAGGCCCCATGCGGACCCAGGGCATCGATTGAGACATGCCGTAGCCGGATATCCCGTCGGCGAATACCTGCAGAGATCGAGGACCGGTATCATCAAACTTCTCGATCCCGACGCGCTCCCCTACTCGTTCCCCTTCGTTATCATCGAAGATCGAACGGGCTGGAAAGAGATACTTCATAATGAGCTCACGCTCACTGGTGAAGGTTTCCTTCCGCTGGACCAGGTCGCCATGACGCTTCTGTAGCGCATCGATTTTCTCTTTGAGTTTCGTGAGATCGGGTGATTTCTCCTGGTTCTGGCGGGCCGGAACGTCGGGCATCGCTACCTCTGCCTACTCATAAGGAGTTTCCAAGTCTTGGAATCAACGACGCCGGAGGGCTCCAGACCGTTCTGTTTCTGGAACTGGCGGACCGCCTCCTCGGTGTTGGGGCCATAGTAGCCGTCGACGCCATCATCGCCGATATGAAAGCCCTTCTTAGTGAGCTCCTCCTGGAGTTGAAAGACCTCTTCTCCGAAGGGATTTTCTTTTCCCCCTTCTCGCTGGATCATGGTCTCGGTCTCTGCCTGGGGTGCTAAAGAATCAGGAAGCGCACCAGCGTCAGGGTCAATCAGATTGTTGGGATTTTTCTGTGAAGGAGAGAGATAGGGATCGGCGGAGGGGGCGTCGGTCGTGGTGAGGCGTGGGATCTCCCAGCCGGCAGCGGTTTTGCCACGCTGGATCTCAGCTTCGGTCGCCAGGAAGGACTGATCGGCGGTGGTCGGTGCTTCTCCACGGGAATAGGGTTGGCCGTCTTGGCGGAAGATATACTGTTTCTGACCATCTTTTTCAATGTAAGCGAGCTGTTTCTCTTCGTCCCACTGGATGGTTTGAGACTGCTTCGCATTCCTGTTGATAAAGAATCGACGAATGTTCTCACCAAGGGCATTCCCGGTAGATTGCGTGCGGCCACCGGATCCGGAGCCCCCGGTCCTAGCTTGGAATGCTGCTATGCGGTCCTGAAGGGTGTTCCTTGGCGCCATATACGGCCTCCTGGGTTACCCGGGAGCGTACAGGGCGCGATTCTTTTTTGTCTACTTTTTTCATTAGGTTGTGAGCATAATTCACGAATATCAAGAAATAGATATAGATGATCGCCGTAGTGAATACATAAATGATGATTCGAATTGAACGCGGGGACGAATAACGGTACTCAGAATAGATACTGATCATATCAAGAAAATCATAGGTTATAGGAGTCGTGAGAGCATGCGAAGCAAGATAGCCAACAAAGAGGAAAAAAACACGCTGTCGCTTGCGATAATCCAGTTTTGGGGTGGTGGCAGCTAAGTAGACAAACCAACTATAGAAGAGGACGCCGGATATTTGACCGGAAACATCGATAAGTACGTTTGATGATTCGATATTGATATATGTCAGACTAATCTCATTGATATGTACGCCAGTGAGGAGTGCAGCGGCTACATGGCCAAGCTCATGGAAGATCGCGAAAATCATAAACTGTTCTAGGACGATGCCAAGTACAACGGTGAGAGTAATTCCGCCCTTCGTTAATGAATGGCGAGCCATTTTTCTCCTCTATATCTGCAGATCTTTCTTTACCTTTTCCAGAATCTCTACAGCTTCAAACAATCCATGTACTCGTCCTGACTCATAGGTCGGGGCGCAGGTGTGTACATTATCGTTACCAAGAATTTCCCGATAGTCAGCTCGTGCTTTAACTGCTTCTTCGTGTAGTATTCGAAGAGCTGTTTCAAAATTTGCATCCACTTTTCTACTCCTACCATTGGTAATATACTGCGATCTCTTCTCGCTGTCAGGTCTGCTTTCTGAGAAGTGGGTTATAACTTCGCTGGATGCTCCTTCGCTGTGGGCGTTGCAGATACCCTGCCATCAGAATCCGCTCTGCATACCAGAGCGGCGATGCGGTAGCCATCACCATATCATCATGATCCTCCGGACGCAGATTTTCCCAATATTCATTTCCAGTTCTATCGTGCTGCTTCATGACGAAGTTTTCCATCTGGTGCAGAAAAAGCGCGAGTTGCTGTTTCGGGATTTCCTTGGAATAGCGAAATCGTCCGGTCTGTACAAGCGTCTGAAACGTAGTAACGATGAGCCGCTTACCTACATTATAGCCGTTTGACTCACGCGCGGTGATGCTGTTTCCGTTTGTCACAAAGATCCCAGTAGGACTGAGTCCTTCCAAGAGGCAATAGTCGAGTATCGGCTCTCCCGGACCATTGATCTCAATGATCAGGTAGCTCTCATCATTGGCGATTGCCGGGATGTGCATGTGCTTCTTGATGCGCTCCACCACATTCGGATAATTCAGCTTGATCGGGAGGTTCTCGATATGAATGAGATCGTACATCGTCATACCGCGCTTCTCGATCGTATCCCAACCGCGGCGGGTGAGATCCGCTTCCGTCTCCTTATCAATCACCTGTACATCAAGGGTTCCCATTGCTGAAGGATCTCCCTCTTTCCCAATATCCACACCGATCAGTTTCATCGCTCCTCCTACTGCACTAAGCTTTTCCCTGAGACTGCGAGTGCACCCAGATCGATCGTATCCAGATCCGGCTGGAGTGCACGAATGGTAGCGGCAGCTCCCTCCAATTCCTCCCGGGTAAAGACCGCATTCTGGAGTTCCATGAACTCACAGAGGTACTCTTGCCGGTAGTAATATTCCCGTCTCGTTTCCTTCTTCAGATTCTCAATGAGGTGTCGTTCACTGATGTGATAATTAACGCCCTGATGCTCACAATATTCACGCATCTGGTGGTGATACTGCTCACGATCATCCACCAGCAGGTTCGGCGCCTGCACCATGATGCGGGTCCATTCGCCGGCGATCCACTCCTCATAAAACCAGCCTCTCTTCCCATGCGGTGTGGTCATCGCATACACCTCTGAGGTGAGTGAACCGATCAGCATCGGCATGGCCGCTTCAAAGACCTCATCCATGATGCGAGAGGCCTCATCGAAGATGAGAATATCCGGATCGGAATAGCCGCGGATCGACTTCTCGATTCCAGGCAGGGCAATGATCCGTGAGCCATTCACAAACTCCTTCTCCAAACGGTTATCGATCTTCATAGCCGGCATCCCAGGATCGGCCTTCAAGGCACTCTCAACTTTCTTCATCATTTCAATCGACTGGCGTTCTGTCGGCGAGATAATTAGTACCAGTGCATCAGCGGTATACTTCAGTTTGTTCTTTGATTTCACCGAGACGATTGTCGTCTTTCCCGACTGTCGCGCACATAAGAGCTGGACCCGGGTAAGGCCCGGCTGAAGACAGAGCTTCTGCCACTCATAGGGGTAGAAGCCGGTCGACAACTGTGCATCAACAATGGGATCCAGAGCGCCGGCGAGATTACTGAGGAGGGTTGATACGCCGAGCAAGCGCTTCTCGCGCGTCGGGATAATCCTTGAGTGCATCCTGTACTACCTGAACGAATTGGATATAAACGGGGTGATTGACGATGGTGTAGGCGTTGTCTTTGATGCGTTCCTGAATCCTTTTCAGCAGTTCAATGATGCCTCTCAGCTGAGAGATTGAGTTCAGCATCAACGTGCGGGGATCCGTGCTGCGAGAGCGAAACGATAGGTAATCTCGATTGAGTTTGAGCTCGCGATCATGGGAGCGCACCATATCCATGAGTTCCTGGAGATCAGCTTTGCGCTTCTCCACATGGATCTTGCCATTGTCGTCAGTATTGATCTCCTCGTAGACAACCGTGATCTCATGGGCTCGCGGCCCGACATAGTAGAGAGCCGGATTCTCCGGATCCTGCAGATAGGCGTCGCAGCTTTCGATCATCTTCTTCGCCTTTTCCATCATATAGAGGACTTCATCCCATAAAGCCTCCGAGTCACGAACGCGACGTGCTTCATCAACGGTTGCCGCCTTTTCAAGAATCACATTCTGCAAATAGCGGCTGATGCTGGAAATACTAACACCATATTGTTCCGCAATTTCTCGATAGGGTCGCTTCATGGCGACAATTTTTTTAATGATCTCATCCCGCTTTTCGTGTTCATCCACCGAGTAGCGGCGTCCTTTTCGACGGGGAGATTTACTCTTCTTCTCTGGCATTATCCATTTCCCTGGTCGGTCCAGTTCCGATCTTTGCACTCAGCGATTCCGCCTCCTCTTTGAACTGTCGAATGCGATAAGCCGGAAACGTCAGGAGGCGATTGAAGTACTTCTCCGCTCGGGATCGTAACGTCGTGGTGATATTTCGCGCCATTTTGCTTCCGTGTTGATCCGTTAAAATTTTCAGCTGCACGTTGCAGACATCGATGAACTCAGCGGATTTATCCTCAAGCCCCTTCTCGTATGCTTTTACCTGCAGATCTTCAATCTGTTCCGCCCACTGGTCCTTGTGGTTCATTCGTTCCCCTCCCAGGTTACGTACTACATCGCGAGTTCATCGCCGACTAAATCACGATGAGCATTCATAAAAAGTTTATAGGCCTCGTTCTCCTTGCGCGTAGTCCAGGCCAGATTCTCTACGGTGTTATTGAATGGGTCCCCATCCACATGATGTACTTCCGGTTTCAGCTTGGGATTCGGTAGAAACATGATTGCGACAAGACGCTGAATATCGATCGTTAATTGTTTCCTCCCCTGTTTGAAGAGGCGTACGGCGTAATAAGTTCCCTTCCGTTGGCCACGCTTCCAGGGCTTGAGAATGTGCCCCTGTCGGTTCTTCACTCGACCATGAGTGCTTACAAAGTAATCGTAGTCGACCCTGCCGATGGTGATCTGTTTCCAAAACTCAGCGCTCATCTCTGTCGGATTCCTTCTCGAGGACTCTCTCGATACCTCTCGTCTTGAATCACCGTATAATCATCAAGTGTTTTCTCGAGATATCGCTTCTTGCAGCGATCACAGTAGAAGAAAAATTCTGTCTTGATTTCGACCGTACCGCTCTCCTCGCAGACCTCGCGCCGGAGTTCCGGCACCATCCGCGGGGGGCAGCTGCAGTTGGGTATCATAATGGCTCTCATGAGGGGGCCTCGGTCGTGCGGCGATAGCAAGGAGGAGGAAGCTCGTGGAACTCCCTGGCCTCCATCCCCTTCTGCCCTACTCGCTTCTCATCCTCCTCGGTCCAGGCATGCAGACAACTGGGAAACCGTATACAGTCACTGAATGTGCAGTACTTGGTAGTGTTCATGGTGTCCTCCCGAACGAGCCTTCAAGGCGAATGCCGAGACGACTGACTGCACCTTCGCCCCACAGGTTGGTGACCCGGTAGGCGTACTGATAGGTGGTTTGTGGATGCGTGCAATCGTGGCGATAGAAGAGTTCAACAGGACCGTGGTGAATCCCTACTTCAATCCCATAATTGGTAAACTGAGGATCATAGTTCGGCGCTACCTGATCGAGCGTGGTACCACGAAATATCTCTCCGGTTTGGATCATCTGAATCGTGGCATCGCCGGCGATATATAGCCGCTCCCAGGCCCAGATTGTTGCGGTCCATTTGAGATAGGCGGTTTCAAAACGTTCACCGGTCGGTACCACCTTTTGATTGCTGCCCTCGATGGCGTAACCACCGAATTGGCCATCGGCAATACCTGCTTCGAGTTCTGTTGAAACGCCGAGGAGTGGCGTAGCCGTCAGACTCCCGCCGATGAGGATCATCAGCAGGAACAGTATGATTCCCTTCATAGTTTTCCTCCTTGCGTGCAGCAAGCACGATAAGTGGGATGAGAACGATCAGGTCAAAACACCACAAAGCGGCGGCGAGGAACCAGATCGCTGAGAAATCAAGACCTTCAGTCATGCGGGTGTTTCTCCCATACCCGGATCCGACGCTCAAAGTCCGGGATCTCATCGAGCACCAGCTCGGTGTGCAGGTACATGTCAGCCGTAACCTCGGTGCCGGAGTGCCCCAGGTATTCGGAAACCGCCTTCAGATCTTTCCCTGCCTGAATCATGAGCGTCGCGAATGAGTGGCGGAATGCATGCGGGCCAATCTTTCGGCCTAGATGCTGAAGACCAAGATCATTGATTTTGCGCCAGATCCACTGGCGGTGAAGCGGGCTGCGATCTCGTGTGCAGAAGAGATACTGTTCGCCCCGGAACTCGGTCTCGATGCGGGAATGGAGCCGACGCGAAATCCTGACGTGACGTTCCTTACCGCCCTTCCCCGTCACAACGATATCTACATCCGAGCGATGAATCGTGGTGTTGAACCGATTACAGGTGATGAGCTCATCGACCCGGCAGCCGGTGGTGATCAGGAAGAGGATGATCAGGCGAAGCCGATGATCGGCATGATTGAGGAGGAGATCGATCTCCTCCGTATTCAGATACTTCTCCTCCGGAATCGCGCGGGATTGGATTCGCCGCCCCTTGATAGACCGGAAAAGCCGATCGATGAAGAACTGATCTAAGCGGGTCCAGCGATCAGGATTGTCAGCGATCAGTTCGGCAACGATACGTTTGACGGCACATTTCTTGCGATTGACCGTCCGTGCGCGATCTCCTGATGCCGCCGCATCGTCGATGTATTCGAGGAGTGACTGCAGGGTAAACGGCTTCTGTCGATCGCGAAGGTAGTTGATGAGCTGGCGGTTGGTGTCGGTGTAGGAGGCGAACCGCAGGGGATTCATCAGATATCCGAAGACCTCTGACCACGGGATGATCTCTTCGGTAATCCCGGGGATGAGCTTCCTCTGGTCCAATCCCGGGGAAGAGTTTACAGAAGTTACATTCTGTAAACGTTCTTCTGTAAACTCATGCTCGTCGCGCATCGTGCCGCTCCTTGGCGATCCGCACATACTCGGGATCATTGAAATTGCTGAAATCGAGAAGACAGATCGGGCACCCGGTTCCCTGTTTGAGGATCTCGTGCTCGCATGCCGGACAGGTCACCACCGGTGTCGGCTGATGTCGGTTGAAATGCAGTACCAGCTTCCCGACCTGGGTGTAGAAGATCCTGAAGTCATAGCCGACACCACCGTCACGCACGAAGTTCGTTACTTCGCGAACTGAGTCGGAGAAGAAGAGGTGGATGAGCTCACAAAGCAGGTCCGCCGAATAGGTGGCGAGGAGATCCCGCAGGAGGCTTCCCTCCCGGCCGCCCCACAACGGATCTACCTTGAGGAGAGGGTGTTCGCGATGCGCGCGAAAGTAGGCTGCTTTGCATTGCGCGTGGTCGGTTAAGGGATGAAAGTTATCCACAGGCCGCGCGGGGGACGCAGTCCCAAGAGAGAATTCTTTTCTAGTTCTAGATAATTCTATTCTAGTTCTAGATAATTGTTTTCTGAAACCACACGTGTGGTGAACCGCAGGGCGGTAAACCACCCCTCCGGTGACCGCAGGTGTACTTTTTACCCCTCCGGTGGGTTCTTCTGCCTCCGTTCGCTCTTCTCTGATCCGAGGGAGCTCCATATAGAAAAGCGGTTTTAGGATGATCCTGGTCCCGCTGAATTTTCCTTCATCCCGGGCGTGCTGATACTCGATAAGATCATGCTTCTTCAGGAATGCCTTTGCTCTCTTCAGCTTATCCTCACCCCAGCTTAAGCCGTTGCGAAGATAGTTGTCCGTAGCCCGGATCCGGAAGTCTTGGCTATTCTTGAGGAAGGTGTAGTAGAGGTGCAGATAGAGATGCTCCGCATCGAGACCTACCCTTCCATTCGAGAAGAAGAGCTCATGCAGCTTGGGTGGGACCTGGATAGGGAGGGCACGATAGTCGATCTTAACTACTGGTCCGCTTGATTCTGCCATCGACAGTCTCCCTCATGCGGACAGATCTGTGCGGTATGCACCATCTGCTTCAGTACCGTCATATCCCTGATCACGGAGGTGTCCCGCGTTCCCGGGGCAAGAAGCATGCGTTGAACCTTCCGGGTGATCGTATCGATATGTCGGTAAATCTCGTTATTGCTTGCCATACCACTACGGAAGGATCAGAAGATTCTCCCCGCTTCTGATCCGGCGCTGGATCTCCTCCTCCAGCTCATCACGGCCCGATTCCATCAGCCGGCCGATGCGGCCATACATCGAATAAATCTCCTCAGTAAAGTCATGTGGTAGATCGTCAACCGCATCAACGACCGACAGGAGACTCTTCTGCAGGGCCTCCAAGCGGTAGAACGTCTGTGGATTCTTCATTCCCTCCCCCGATGGTGATCGGAACCATCCCCGTCCGATCAGCGTGAATGGGCAGTCAGCGATGCCCGGCGCTCCAGTATGAGGGTCACAGCCTCAGCGATTTTTCTCCTCTACCAAGGAATGCCGTACCGCTCGTGAGACTTTGAGGCCCGACCGGGTAAGTAACTGGTAGAGGGCGAATCGCGTGCATTCTGAGTCGGTTTGAAATCCTTTCCGTTCGCTAAGTTGCAGGATCGCCTGGTGGACTTCCTCAGGAACGGAGAATGAGATGAAATGCTTCTCAAGGAATGCAGGGGTGACGATTTGATAGGTGGCGAACTTCGCTACCCCGGACGGTCCATAGAGGCCGCGGAGTCGAGCTTGACGGGAGATTTCGTTATGATCGTGATCGGGAACACTGAAGGAAATGGTCTTCATAGAACGATTTCCACCTCATTCAGCGCTTCCTGGATCTCCCGGATCGATGATTCAAACCGGCCGGCAAGAATATCTCTGTTGTGCTCAGTGCCGTATCGAAGGAGTACCTGATTAGTCTGGCGGAGTTCCTGCAGCTTCTCAGTTATGCTCTGATAGGTTGATTCTCTGATTTCCATTCTTCCCCCCCTCCTCGCAGATTCTGTCCTGAAAGGAGACCGCCCACAGAATGGGCGGTCAAAGGCTGTTTCTTGTTCCAGGACCTCTTTTACTGGAACAATGAGTGGAGCGGAGGGGACTTGAACCCCTGTCGATCATCGACTCAGTCGACGTATGCGGAATCGACTACCATACCGCCCCAGTACTTAAGATTTCATCAATCCACTTCTGCTCCAGAAAATCACCTCCTCGAGCCGATTCAATGCACAGGTCTTCTCATTGCCTTCCGGCAGAAAGCGATTGATGGATGCCGCCAGATCACTCGCTCGTTCTTCAATCAGCAGTGCTCGCTCTATGTCGATCGCTCTCGGTTCGTGGTATCTGAAGCGTTCTTCTAACTGCCTTCTCTCCATATCCCCCCCTCTCAGGCCGTTAATTGCTGTCGCTTCGAGAAGGAGGTGCGATCCCAATCGCGCTGCCGATTGACCGGGGGGACGCGATACCACTGCTGTGCCGTCTCCTTCAGCCAGCGCCGCTCATGGCCTGGATAGTCGGAGATGCCGTAGTTGGGCATTGTCCAAGGGTGACGATTGATATAGGAGATCGACCAACCGTGCATTCGGGCGATGTCCTGCACGGTGATGTACTCGCGATGAGGGATCGCTGCGAGGAGGAGATCGAGCTTCTCCTCAACACGAGTGAGATCGAGAGCGGAAAAAGTCTGCCTACTCTCATTCATTCAAAGCTTCCTTCTCGATCTCACCCTCGATCGATTTAAGGATCCAGGATTTCACGGTCTCTCCCTTCTTGAGATGCGGGTGCGAATTGAAGTAGTCGTTGATTATCTTTTCTTCACTGGGAGAGACGTAGACAGCTAGTGGATAGCGTAAAGTGGTCCAATTAGGCACTTTTGCCGATTTCATACTCTATAGTATAGGCAAAATTGCAAACTTTTCAATGTCTTTTTAGGCACTTTTGCCTATATATTTGTATAAATGGCCGATACTGTGGATATGGACTTCTGGATAAATGTCAAAGCTGAGATCAAGCGATCCAACACAACTCAAGAGTGGGTCGCTCAGAGCATTGATGTGCGGCCTGACGTCTTCAGCCGGTGGATCCAGCGAAATACGATGCCGCGGGTAGATCAAGCCGTCGCTATCGCCCAAGCGTTGAATACCAGTGTGGAATATCTGGTAACAGGAGTCGACTCCACCGTACAAGGTGGTCCTAACCGCAGACTTTTTGATCAGTTCATCAATAATCTTGATGAACAGGATATCGCAAAGGCCCATAAGATCCTGATCGAAGTGTTCAGCGGGGAAAAAAAAGAAACTAGTACATCTCACCGAGCATAACGAATCAACCGAAAATAGCGTACAATCTTTTTTGCCATACGAATACTGCGCTCATTATAGTCTTGAAGGCAAAATCCATTCCATCTCCTACCGTTCCGGCTCACCGCCTATACGCCAAGCTGATATTCGCGTGCTTGTTGATGAGGTCGTCAGAAGGAAGACGTTAGTGGAGGCTGGCTTCAATCTGAACCGTGTCTATGGATTCGCGATTGGAAAGCCCCTTATTACCGATCGGACAAAGGAAATCTACGGTGTTGGTGTCTACATGAGATATCAGATTGTGACAGACTCGTAGCATTATGTTGCATTAGCGAAAAAAATGAAAAGATTTTTGCATTTTGCATATTTTCCCGTTAGAATAATAAACGGAAGCTGAATTTATCAATTGTTCGAATTTTAGATTTTTGGCGAAAAGTTGAATGGTGGATTGTGAGCATGAAAAAGCTGATCGTTTTAGTACTTAAAGTCTGTTTCCTATCTATTCTTTGTGGTGAGACATTTGGCAACTGGGATGTTACCATCGACATCGATCCAATCGATGATAGCAAAAAGATCTCTGCTATCAACTTATCTATCGATGATGCAGATCCTGCTTTTCTAATTATACGTAGCCATAAGAACCAGAATGAAGTATTCATCTCCTTTGATGATTATCTCGGCGATAATGATGAGATTATTGTACGGTTCGATAAAGAGGAAGCAATACGACAAAGATGGCTACCCTCGGTGGACAGCACTGCTCTCTTCTATTCGGGTACGACTAATAGTTTTCTTAAAAAGCTTACACAAACTAATCAGTTGGTGGTACGCACATTTCCCTATCGTGACTCTCCGATCACTGCTATTTTCGATCTTGTAGGGCTACAAGAGATAGTTGAGACTTACCCCGAGGCGTTTGCACTGCAGGAGAACCAATACAAACATGGGAGTGATGGTTATGGTATCTATGAAGACCAAGGTACTGTTACGCTTGAATGGCAGCTTAATCAAGATGTCGTCTTCTATCTAACCATTCCAAATGGTGAAGGCCGGTTTTTCCTAGAACTAAAGGATTCTAAGGCGTTGAGGCGTGGGATTGAGTTCCTGGCTATAGACACTGCAAATGGTCGTTGGCTCTATCGTTTGGATAATGATTATCCTGCCCCATTCCTTCCTGATTCCCAAGAAACTGGTTATGCTGTGCTTGAGAATGTGAAAGATAATGCTTCATTTGGTTCTGGTCTATCATATAGAACAGAGCTTCCGAATGCCTATGTGGATGATTTGTGCACCGAGGATGTGGTAATACAAATACGGCTATCTGATGGTACATATTTTAGAATTGCAGATAATACAGCTTTCATTGAGCTATTAACTCTTTTCTGTTCCTATCTTGATCCATCTCAATTGTTATAACTGCCAAGGAGAGAATAATGTCAAAGAAGTTAACGAGTTTAATCGGTTTGTCCAAAGTTGATTTTGACGAGTTTCGCAGTAGTGGAGAGATACAGGTTCGACCCGCCCGATTAATCCCGGTCCTTAAGGCTGGTGATGAAATGGCGCTTACATCAGTTTTTCTTTCTGCACTTCGCATGATTGATGAATTCCGCGACATGATCTTCTCTGACATAAAGATGCCCAGAGGCGGACAATTATTCTTCTATACAGAAGTTTCACTTCCTGGATTTGAAGATAGTCGTGTTGACGGACTTGCATTGGTAGTGAAAAGTGGAAAGATCAAAGATGCAGCCCTCTTCGAAATGAAGAACGAATCTAATGAATTAAGGGAAGATCAGATACAGAAATATTTGGAGATTGCAAAGAGGTACTCAATCCCGCGTCTGGTTACTATATCCAATCAGTTTGTATCGACTTCAAGTCAATTCCCCATTCCTATTAAAGCCCCAAAGGACGTTAGTCTCTATCACTTCTCCTGGACCTACATTCTTACTATTGCTCATATCTTGCTCTTTAAGAATGATATTAATATTGAAGATCAAGACCAGGTCGAGATTATGAAAGAGGTAGTCGCTTATCTAGAGAATGATAAGTGTGGAGTTTCTGGGTTCAACCAAATGAAAGCCGGGTGGAAAGATTTAATCGAGCGGATTAATACCGGCGCTAGACTAAAAGCATCGGACTCAGACTTAGAGGATGCAGTGAGTAGCTGGCAACAAGAAGAAAAAGATATGGCACTTATCCTCAGCAAAAAACTTGGAGTATTTGTAACATTAGGATCTACCAAAGCGAAAAATGACTTAAAGGTCCGATTAGAAGCTGATAAGAAGCATGTGATCGAAAAGAAGGAGTTAGTTTCGTCATTTCGAGTAAAGGGTGCGGTCTCTGATATTACTGTCTGTGGACTTTTAGAGAAACGAACAATTGAAATGAGTGTAGATCTTATTCCGCCCGCGGATAAAACGGAAAAAGGGAAAATCGGGTGGTTCAGAAATCAACTAAACCTGTGTGAGAAGAAAGATTCTGAGCTCTATTTGAAGCTTCACCCAGAGACGATTATAGAGGTCGGTATCAAAAACACAAGCCACGCGGATAGGTTTCTCATTGGCGATATTGATAGGATCATTGATGAGATTAAAGGGAAAGAAATTCGGTCCATAAAGCTTGTGTATGTGAGGGATTTTGGTAAGAGCTTCTCGAATCGGAAGAAATTCGTTTCCATTATCGAGGAGATGCTTCTTGATTTCTATGAATGTTATGTTCAGCATTTAAAAAATTGGGAAAAACCTGCGCCTAAGGTCGCAGAAAAAAAGATTGCTGAGCCCATCTCCGATTACTTGGACAATGTGCCACTTCATTCTGAGGAGAGCAAGAATACACAGTAACAACATAAATCTGTTACTGAGTTAATCGATAGTATTTATTTTTCTTCATCCTAATAAGAGAGAAGAAGCTGATTTCTATTATTGTGACTCAGGTTGCCGTTAAACTGATGTAGAAGTGCCGTTGATATCTCCTCTAATGCAGAGGAAGATTCTAGTATGTTTGACATTTCACTATCCTGCTCAGTTTCAAGCTTGAAGCGAAGTTCTGCACCGGTTTCGTTTTTAGCCAATCCAAGAAACAGCTTATCATGATTACTATAAATATCCATTTCTTGATCTATTATATGCGATGATAATATAGTAACCAGCATAATAAATGGCGTGGCCTTTTCTGGCTCCAAGAAAATGTCACTTAGATTGCACTCTATCTGAAGAGTTCCTACGGGATATCGTTCTTTTAAAATATCTGCAGTACGTAAGATCAAGCTTTTTAACGAAACAATAGGTGTATCAATATTTGTATAAAATTCTCTGTACAGAATCATTATAACCTGAATGATCAATTCTACTTTAACAAAACTTTGATTTTTATCTAAATTTTGGTCTGCAAGATATATATTAAGATAGGCTCGAATAAGAGTGAGTGTATTCCCGAGACGGTGATCCATTTCCTGTATAATCTTTTCATTCTTGGTTCTTTCATGCTCATATCGGGATTCGAGATCTCGCATTTCAGTTACATCATTGATAAATCCTAAACTACCCTCATAAATTCCGTGCTCATCAATGTATGGGTTGCTGATCAATTCTAATCTTCTAACTTCATTATCTGGATGCATGTAGTCAAAGGAAATCTTCACTGTTTTTCCTTGCTCACATGGCTTTAATTGTTCTTCAATATTGAGCTCATCGTTATTCATCGGTACTACACTGATATGGAAGTAGACGTCCTTAACACTCTTACCAAGGATGATAGCCATCGACTTATTCATGAAGCTGATATACCCTTCACGGTTAATTACAAGCATTCCTTCAGTGATGTGGTCTACAACTTTTTGATACTGTGCTTTTGAATTTTCCACAATCTTTAAAATTGATCGGTTCTTTAAATAGGATATCTTAAGCGTACCAATTGTGTAAGAGACGATTGCATTTATGAATATACCTACTGTCATGATTTGTTGCATGGATAAAGCAAATTCATCAGCACCTAGTCTCTTGAACGATATAGCAAGAATCACCATTGATAGCGCACCTACAAGCACACCCATGATCCTACTGTACAGAGCAAACAAGATGGTGGTAATCGTGACTAATAATATCCGCGGGATAGTTACATGGACACCAAACAATAATATCACAGTGACAAGAGCAAAGATAAACAAGGAGAATACTAGGTATAAAAACTTGTTATTCTCTATTATATCTATAATCTTACCCATCTATAATCTCCATTTTGACTCATACATTTTAAAGCACAATACTTATCTGTCAATGACACAATTGGACGGTGGCAGGTTATATATTGTATACATTGAATATTGACTTCTACGATAAGTAGCGTTATGCTATTAGAGCCTTCATGAGCAACTAGTCGGCGTTGCCGATTTGAAACCAACATGAAGGGGGCCAGAGATGGCAAAATCAAAGGAAAGTGAACTACAAAGTTCAATTGCGCAGCTTGAAAACCTGTTTATGACAGTTTCAGCTGAGTTTTCGGAGAAAGAGCTTGATCTTATCAAGCGTTCGCTTCAAACCTTGAAGAAAGCTTCAGGGAAAGTTCAGTCGAAACGGGATAAACAGAAGGAAGATGATCGAGTCGCTATTACTCGGAGTGTCTTCCCTTCGCTGAGTATGGATGAGATCGGAGATTCTGAACTGCTGGATTCAATCCAAATGGGAGGAATGGGTTAGTTTTTACTGATCCTGATCTGACCACAGAAGCTATTGGGGCAGAGGCCCACGTTAGATAGCTTCGTTTTGTTAATTGGTTCCCTTGTTGGAAGAGGCGCTTTGGCGCCTCTTTTTTTAGATGCATATCATACATTAGACAGCTATCAACAATAGTTTACTTTCATTAAAAAAAGTTTTTTGATTGGTGGCTTATATTAGTTTTTATCTTAGTGCCCGTCCATCTGTCCCCTTTTTAATGGGAGCAACATCGAACGACTCATAATCATGTTCAATCTCTATCACACCCAGTAGCCCGCGTTTTACATCTAAGCTTCTCCATAAAGGAAAATAAGGTTCTAACTCAGCAAAATTGCCTATCCTATCGGTTAGATATGGATAAAGGAGTCTAGATGGAACAATCAATACACCACCTATCAATTCACCATCCATAAGTCCCAAAGACATTTTATTTAAGGCCCTGTGGCTAGATGAAATGTTTCCCGTTTCCCACTCGACAGCAAAATTTCCGGTACCTATTATTTCCTTTACAGCATCGACTTTGCCAGGCTTCAACCTAGATCCAAGTTCCATACGTCGTTCAAGATCCCAATTATATTCGCTTAATTGCAGCATGCATGCTTTCTTAATTGGCACAACTCCATTTGCATGTTTACCTGGGTATATGGTAAATGAATCAGAGTCTTCAGGCCAAGAAATGATTGAGATCGAATGATATATTTGTTCAAAAACTTCTTTTACTTCAATCTTATCGAGAAGTTCACTATTGTGGATTAAAAATTCTGTCTTATTTATTTTCATTAGAAAAAAGAGTCTCCGATTTTTCTATGATGTCTGAGGCACTGACACCTAAAACTGCCGCCAACTTAATTATTGTCTTTAGTGTAGGTTGTCGCATTCCACGTTCAAGAAGTGAAATATATGTTCTATCAAGTCCACATTCGAGAGCTAGCTTTTCTTGGGATATATCTTGTTCGGTTCGAAAATTACGAATTACAGATCCGAATGATTCTTCAATAGTCATTTGTTAAACATTTTTTCATCTGCGAGACTGTCAGTCCACGGACTATAGTCTGCAGGATTGACAAAATGCTTGTTTGACATTATGATTTTTCCTTAATGAACAGTCCAGTTGATATTCAATCTCTGTTTAATGCAGACAGCAAAGTTCTAAGATCGTTATCCAAAAGTATCGAAATTTCCTATGACAGACTTAAGTGGTATTTCCAATCAAACAAGTGTCCAGTTGGTGAGGATAGGCATAAGATTTTAGAATATTTCCAGATTTCGGAGGTATCATTGAAAGTAGCATGGGAAGTCTTTGATTCTCATGTGCGAGAACAATTAAAAAGAAATGAGATATTGGATGATGTCGCGAAAGCTCTAACTTCTGAACCGAAGGAAGTTTATACTAGTAAGTATGGTAAACTTTACCAAAATGATTGTCTTGATCTGATGTCACATTTTGAAGATGAAAAATTTGATCTGATCTTTGCTGATCCTCCATTTAACCTTAATAAGCTTTATCCATCGAAGATGAACGATAACATAGCTGAACATAAGTATATAGAGTGGATGGAGGATTGGCTTGTTGAATGTGTAAGGTTATTAAAAGATGGCGGATCGCTATTTATCTATAATCTTCCAAAATGGAACAGTAAAGTAGTCAACTTTCTTGAACGCCATCTAACTTTTAGAAACTGGATTGCGATTAGCATGAAATATAGTCTTCCAATACCGGGTAGGTTGTATCCTTCCCATTATTCTTTGATATACTTCTGCAAAGGAGAAAAGCCAAGGGCATTTCATCCTGACCGTATACCTATGGATATTTGCCCAAAATGCTATGGAGACCTAAAAGATTATGGTGGGTATAAATCTAAAATGAATCCGGCGGGAGTAAATATATCTGATGTATGGACAGATATACCTCCTGTAAGACATGCAAAGTACAAAAGGCGCAATGGTTCAAATGAGCTTTCGATAAAGTTACTAGATAGAATTATTGAAATGAGTAGTAATCCTGGTGACACAGTGTTTGACCCCTTTGGAGGATCTGGATCAACATACATTGTGTCAGAACTCAAACAACGGCTATGGATAGGTTGCGAAATAGGTCCACCCGAAGAAATAGTTCAGCGATTCAGTATTATTGACTCTGAAAAGGTCTTCCTAGAAAAACATAGAGATAATCTAAATACATTGTTTACTGATAAGGTTCGAAAAGAACGATTGAAGCGAGGATTATGGACAGATGAGACTATTGATAAGCCGAGTAAACAGGCTACTTTCGATTTATAAATATCGGATACTAATATGTGCTAAGACCAGTATCTATCCTCTCATGATCATTCTTTTATTCTAAAACAATGAGTTATGTAAATTGATAGAGTAGTTTTACAATTGTCTGGAAAGGCCGTAAACAAGCAGAATATATATAAGCTATTCACTTAACTTGTGTACATTGATGACCCAAAAAAGTCCAAATATATTAAGATCAGACTTACTTTCTCTAAGCAAGTCTGCCGTTGCTCGAAAGTGAGTTCCCATTGTAAGTGCATCATCAACTATGTAAACATTGATACAGTCAGATGGGAGCAGTTCACACATGTAAGCGTCTTTAAAAGCCTGGACGCTTCTAGTTCCACCACTTTTCGAACTTTTAAAATCTACGGTATTAACAATAGGACACAGAAATTTAACACCTAAATCCTGATTCTTGCAAAATAGTCGACAAACCCTCTCTATTCTATTGTCGTATTCAGGATGGTCTTCAGTCTTAGAGCTTGGCATCGGCATAATGTAACTGTTTTTCTCAAAGGGGAAATAATTTAGTTCTTGTGCGAACTGTCTAATAGCTGCGGTTTTATGCTGTAGTCTATGAGTCTCATTAAGTGGTATTTGTAGGTTAGTTATTAATTGGTTTCCGTCACTATCACGAAAACTGCCGCCAACTAGACGCTCGCGCGCAAAGTAGCATTCATCAGATTCATTTAAAAAAGGGCGATCATAGAGTCTGAGACGATCAATTTTAACCCACATTTTTATCATCACTTATTTAAAGCTTCTATTACATCATCAAAATCTTCTACCTTGATTGCTCCCCGCTCAAGGTACTTGTGAGGCCATGTAATCCTTGGATTATCAAAACAGGATTTTAAAATAAATAACTTACGATTTTGTCGCAAGCACTCACGGGCTTGAATAAGTGTGCCGCTTGTATCGGATGCCTCAATGATTACCGTAGCTTCAGATATTGCCGACATGGTTACATTTCGCTCTGGGAAATGATATCTATGTGCTTTGAAGTGTTCAGTGGCATATTTATAGAATGGTACTTGTGATAGTAATAGAAAGTTTCCGGCAATATAATCCTGCAAAGATTGGTTCTCTTTGGGATAATACTGATCAATAGGAGTCCCAATAACGCCTATTGTAGTCCCATTTTCCTCAATTGCAGTTTGATGCGAAATAGTGTCAATACCTCGAGCTAGGCCAGAGACAATGTTAAAGTTTTCACGAACCAACTTTTTTACAATCTTTTTCGCCCTGCGTAACCCTTCATCTGAAGGCTTTCTAGAGCCGACGACTGAAACTGATCTTCTGTTGAGAAGAGATAGATCCCCCCTATAATAGAGAAGCCCAAGTGGGTGATTTGCTGTTTTGAGAGTGTCCGGATACTGAATTTGATCCTTAATAACAACTGAGAATGTTCCAATTTTAGATTCTATATGCTTCTCAATATTTCTTCTGATGTCATGCTCGTCAAAGAGCTTATTACTTAGATCCTTGTCTAGAATGTTTTTTACAGAGATAGTGTCATTATTAGAGATAGTATTTATGATTTTTTTTGTACTATATCCAGAAGCCATAAGAATCTCATATGCAATAAGTTCTTCATATGGAGAGATTACCGATTGTACTTCCATCTAAGCTTCCACTCCCTTTCAATTGGAATGATGATAATGTATCAATTGTCGCTCGTCAAATGCCTACTCTTCCCAGAGTAGGTTTATCTTTTCCCATATTCCCGACGGAATTCGTTGTATAAGCTGATGATCTGTAGGGTGATCGTATCTTTGGGTCATCATGTGGGTTCTGTGCCCCATGAGCACCTGCACTTCCTTTCTGTCCAATAGTTGGAGTGCATATGTATTAAAGCTATGCCTCAGGCTATATGGTGTACGATCACCTCGCTCTATCTCTGCTCTATTACAGGCACCTTTAAAATGCTTATTAGCTGTATCCGCCTGAATCCCACCAGAGGCATTCCTGGGATGGAAGATCAAATCCTCCGGATCAGTACGATCAGACGTAGCTTCGTGAAGCAAGAGGAGCTCCTCAGCCCGTTTTGGTAGGGCAACCGCTTTCGAATAGCCTGTCTTCGTCCCTTTTACCCGTTGTTTCGTATCAGGATCGATCTTATGCGTGATCGCGAGCCCATGCAGCGTCCTCGACCATTTCCCCCAAGTCAGAGCCCCGACTTCCTGGGGACGCAGCCCACATGAGCCCATAACCATAAAATATGCAGCCCATTCGAAGGTTCCCCAAATCACCACCATTTCGTCGAGGATGGGCGGGAAGAGCTTCTTCAGCTCTTCTGGGGTAAAGATACCTCTTTCACTCTCAACGGCGTCCTTGAACCACACAATGCCTTCTGTGGGGTCTCGTTCGATCAGGCCTTGAGAGACTGCTTCCTGCATGATGTGCCTGAAGGTGATGATCACCTTGTTCTTCGCATCCGCCTTCAAGGGCTTGGTATTTTCCCGAATCGATTTTAGATCCAGGAGGTAATCATCGATATCCCGCTGTTTGATTGCCGGCAGGATCAGATTGCCGAACTCAGGCAGGATATAGTTTTTGAGGTTTCCCCGCATTTTAACCAAATGCCGTTCCGTGAAGCTCCTACCCTTTGCTGCCATTCGGCGGAGCCATGGCGATCCTGGGTCATAGAATCCGTTTGTAAACTCCCTGAGGGTCATTTGAACGTCAGGTTTGATGGTGATCTCGTAGTTTGCAGCCCAGATCTCAGCCTCATCCCGGGTTTGGCACCCTGTGGCGATCCATTTCCCTGGCTGTGATCGGAACATCACGTAATAATAATCGCCAGTCTTCAATTTTCGGATTCTAAAGCGATATGGCTTTCCGGTTCCGCGTTTTCGTGGCATAGGGTGTCCTCCATATTCGGGATTCGAACCGAAGACCAACATGCCGTGTACACAAAATCCAATATCTCCACCCGAATAGATGGGTACAATGTACCCAAAAACGGCTCATTTCTGCCTTATCAGGCAAAATCACTGTATGAATAGTGTATCCCGTAAGTGGTTACCCTGCAAGGAAAAATAAAAAAAGGCGCTCCGTAAGTGGAGCGCCTGGAGAGCCGACTTTCGGATTCGAACCGAAGACCCCGAGATTACAAGTCACGTGCTCTGGCCAGCTGAGCTAAGTCGGCGTTCAGTGACCGGCATATTAGTAAACAAAGGGCGGAAAGTCAAGATCAATGAGTCCTTGATCTTCAAGGGTCAGCACCCGTACCTCGTCGGCGAATACCGCTACGGTGTGCTCGAACTGGGCGGTCAGCTTTCCGTCCGAGGTCGTCTGCGACCAGCCGTCGGGAAGAACCTTGGTCGCCGTATCGCCTAAAGTAATAATCGGTTCGACCGTAAGGACCATGCCGGGAACTACCGGCGTAGGAAGCTGGTTTACAGCGGTATGGAGCACCTTTGGATCTTCATGGATCCCCTCGCCGATGCCGTGGCCGACGAAGTTCGGCAATACCCTGCAGCCGTGACGCTCGGCGCAGGCTTCGACCGCCTCCCCAACCGCCGACAGATAGCCGCCGGCCTTAAGGGCTTTCACCCCGGCGGCCGACGCCTGCCATGCGCAGCGCAACAGCCGCGCTACCTGAGGCGACGTCTTGCCTACCGGATAGCTCCAGGCAGCGTCCGCGTGCCATCCGCCGAGGACGGTGGTTATATCGATAGTCAGCAGGTCGCCGTCTCCCAGCACCCCGTCGAAGAGGATTCCGTGGGCGGCTACACTGTTTATCGATATACAGAGATCCTCCGGATAGCCGTTGAAGCCGCGGAGCGCCGGGCGAACCCCCGCCTGGGCAAGAAACTCGACACAGTAATCCCGGAGCTGCCGTACCGCTAGGCCGGGAACGATTATGGGGCGCAGGGAGCGAAAGAGCCGTCTGATGGGTCGTGCCGCCCGCTCGATGCGCTGTATCTCGGGTCGAGTCTTGAGGATTACCTGGAGATCCATCTTAGAACCAAACCAGGAGAAATTTTACACTGAAGAGCAGCAATACCAATAGAAATAGTGAAATCGCATGCAGGATCCAGCGTCCCACCGAGAAACTTCTGCCGGCTAAACCGAAAAGCAGGGTTATGATCAGCAGGAAAAGAGTAGTCACCCCGCCGGTCAAGGCGGTTGTTTCGATCAGTCCCAGCAGGTTGAGGAGGGTCGAATCGAGAAAATTCTGAAAGTTACCGGTCAGATAGAGCAGCACCAGGATCATGGTAAGGACGAAAAGGAAGAAGGAGAGACGCCGAAGAAAGAGGATTATCCAGTAGGTGCGGGCGGTGTGCTTCACAGGGGAAGAGTATCATAAGCGGGGGAAAATACCAATCAAGCTTGATCCGGCTGCGGTAAGCGAATACAATACACCCATGACCCAGCCCGCCAGGGAACAGCTTCGCCGCATCGGTCGTTATTCCTCGCCTCTCGAAGCGCAGGCAACCGAAACCCGCCCCCGGCTGAAACCGCTTTCCGGTATCCGACTGATCGCATTCGATATCTACGGCACCCTGATGATTAGCGGGAGCGGCGATATCGGGACGGTTGCCCCGGACGAAGGTGAACTGCGCTTCCGCCGTCTGGTGGCGGAAGAGTTGGGGATCGAGCTACCCGCTGCACTAGAGGCCGAGAAGCTCTTCCGAGAGCAGGTACTTTCGATCCACGCCAGGTTGAAGTCAGACGGAATCCCCTATCCGGAGGTCGACTCCCGGGAGATTTGGCGCAGGATATCTAGTGAAAACGAGATCGCCGCGGACCCCGAGGCCCTGGCGCTCCTCTTTGAGCTGGCCCGGAATCCGGTCTGGCCTATGCCGGGGAGTAAGGAGCTCTTGCAGGGACTCAAAGGGGTTCTTCCCCTGGGGATCGTCTCTAACGCACAGTTCTACACCCCCCTGGTGATGAGCCATTTCTTTCCCGGAGGGATGGGGATCTTCGATTCCAGCCTGCTTGTCTGGTCTTATGCAATGGGCAGAGCCAAACCCGATCCGACCCTCTTCGAGGAGCTGACCCTTGCCGCCCGCGATTCGTATGGCATAGAAGCCGATGAAATACTCTACGTGGGCAATGACATGCTCAATGATATCGCCGCCGCCCAATCGGCCGGCCTGCATACGGCGCTGTTTGCCGGCGATAAACGTTCCTTGCGCCTCCGCGACGGGGATCCCCGAGTCGAGGGCGCGAAACCCGACCTGATTCTTACCCATCTTAGCCAACTGACGGATCTCATTCCGCAGCTTCAAGGAGAGCGACGTGAAGAAGTTCGTTTTTAGTCTTTTACTCATTATGATAGTGGCAGGCGCCGCTTTTCTCTTCGGTTACCTGCCGATGTGGATCGATGCGGGAGAACACGCGGTTCTATTGAGCAAGACCAACGGTTGGGAGCATCCGATCCTCCAACCCGGCGATTTCGTCTGGGCGTGGCAGGGGCTCCTGCCCACTAATCTCAAGCTCTTTCCCTTTACCCTGGAGAAACGTGAGGTAAGCCTCTCTGTGGCAGAGGATCTTCCTTCGGGCGAACTCTATGCCGCCTACAGCGAAGGGCCGGTAGAGTTCAGCTACCGGGTGTCCCTCGAGGTAAGCTATCGCTTGCGGCCCGAACCTCTTCCCGACCTCTTCTCCGAATACTTCGAACCTGAGGATGAGATTGATCCCGAAGCCCTGCTGGATGAGATCTATACCGCTCTGGACAAGCGGATAACGCGCATCCTCGCGGACCGGAGCCGGGCCGTTGTCGAGCAGGGGGATTTCAGCTTGACCAGTAGTTCCTTCCAGGATCGCCTGCAACAGACCCTGGAACAGGAAATTCCTGAGATAGAATCCATAGAGCTCCTAATCGGCGATTACCGCTTCCCCGATCTCGATCTCTACCGTACGGCCAAGGAGAATTACCTCACCTTCGCCGCCCGCAGCCATGAGGTAACCATGAGTACTATCTCCGAGGCTGCATCTACCAGGGCCGCAGAGTCGAGCCGCATCGAAATCCTGAAGGAGTACGGCAGGCTGCTAGAGGAATATCCTATTCTGATGGAGTACTTCTCCAATAGCGGGGGGGAGCTTTCCCTGATTCCTTTACCGGAGAATCAGTAAGGCCAGAGGAAGCGCATGGAGCATTTTTTGAATTTCTCAAAGGCCGAGTACGTTCGAACCAAGAAAGTCGGCGGCTGCGTTCTCTGCCGGATCGAGAAACAGGATCCTGAGGTGGAGGATCTGACCGTCTTCCGCAGCCGATTTCACACCTGCACCATCAATCTCTACCCCTTTAATCCCGGACACCTCCTGATCTATCCCAAGCGGCACATCGAGGACGTGCGCCGGCTAAGCGAGGAAGAGGAGGAGGAGCTCTGGCGACTGCGCAACTATGCGCTGGATATGCTGGACGCCATCTACCGTCCCCGGGCCTACAACATCGGCTACAATCTTGGCCTTGCAGCGGGGGCATCGATCGCTCACATGCACCTGCATATGATTCCCCGCTATCCGAACGAGGTCGGAATTCCGGAGCTTATAGGCGGAAAACGGGTACTGATCGAGGATCCCCGGGAAACCCGGGACAGACTCCAGGCCTATTTCGAGGAGCGTCCCTTCTCTATGCGCAATACCTGATTGAACAGACGCAGAAATTCATCGATATGGTCGCTCCAGGAACGCAGCAGGGATTCCAAGGAGTGGGGCTTGTTGTCGATCATATAGTGGCTGCGCAGCTGAATGCGGGCATTATCGGATTTGCTGAGAAGCACCTCTCGAAATACCTTTGAAAGCCCTCCCAGGGCTTCATGGGAGCGCTCCAGTAGGGATTTTACCTCCCTATCCTTCTGAATCACCAGGGTGCGGAACATCTTCTGATGAGTAGCATCTCCGGCGAGGGAGAATCGCAGGCGGTGAAAGAGTTTGCCGTCCTCCGCATCGGTCGAGAGGGAGAGATCGAACTCCTTTATTTTATCCTCCACGTCTTCGATGTTGGCCGCATGGGTCAGCAGTCTGTCCCGGGTGATCCTGTTTTGGTCGATAACCGTCCGTTCAAGGATGTTTATGATCTCCTGCAGGTTCTCGCGGTAATAGTTAACCAGATAATTATAGATCAGATTGATCGATCTGGTATGGATGAAAAACGGCAAACCGATCTGCTTATAGTCGATACTGGTATAGACCCGGTAGTGCTGAAAGTTGATAAACCTCTTGCCGTGAAAAAACTTGGCGACCTCCCGGTCGATATACTCGTCCCGAATCGACGGGAAGACCGCATCCACATTACTGATCAGGCGAATCTTGAGAACCGAGAGGTAGAATTCCTTCAGGTCCATGCTCGGCATATAGAAGATGAGCTGATAGTAGGGATCCTTGTGGAAGAAACGGATCAGGTCGCTTAAGGGGACATCCTTATAGAACTTCTGACCGAGCTTGATGACCCGCTTGACAGCCGCGATCATCTCCTGGGCTACATCCTCCCCGTCTTCACTGCGGAAAATATCCCCGATCACCTTCTCGTCCAGTTCCGTCTTGTCGTCGATTTTAGTCAGGATGTAGACGGCGTAGTAGAGGCGTTCGATCATCTCCAGCGCAAGATTAGCCGATGCGTTCTTGAAGAACGGCTCCGCATCCTCGGATTTCTGATTGGGAACAAAATGGAAAAGTTGAAAGAAGGAGTTGAACGGGAAGAGCACCAGCTCTTTCAGGTAGTAGACCGGTAGAATAGAGCTCTGAAGCTCATCGAAGAGTGCATCGTCGAGTCGGTCTGTATACTCCTCGAGACTTTTTACTACCGCATCCCGGACGCCGTTGCGGCTCCCCTTCTCCGCATAGATTTGAATCAGCTCCTCTCGAGTGATTAGATCCTCGACCAGATACTTCGGATCCTCAAGATTCTGTTCAATCAGCGTGGAGAGGATGGCTTCGAAGAGTTCCCGTTTGGTCCACAGCTCCTTGAAGGCCTCCCTGAGCGGCATTACCGCCTTGAAGAGCTCGAATACCCGGGAGGCAAACTTGGGATAGAGTACCTGGGTCTCGAATCCGGCATAACCGGGAATCTTCCTGTTAATGACCCGGCGGATACCGGCCAGTTTATATTCGGTTAAGGCTGCCGACCGGCTTTTCCCGGAGAAGCTCTGGCGCAACCAGAGCAACAGACGCTGCAGCCAGTTTAAGCGAGAGAGATCCCGTTTGATCAGCTTCGTGCGCTCCTCCCGGTTGGGATCCTTGTGGTAGATGTTTTCCTGTAGATCGTTGCGGAAGTTGAGACTCTCGGAAATGCGCTTCAGCAGAGCCCGACGCTCATCCTCCGCAAGGGATTGGGAGAGTTCATGGAATACTTCGCTCATGCTCTGTCCTCATGACCCAGATCGTACATCATAATCAGCCGGCCTTCTTCTACTTCGATCTCAATCGTGGTACGGGTAGCAACATTGCTGATGCCGAAATCGCCGATACGCCATTCAAGCTGATCCAACGGCCACTTCAGCCCCTTACTCTTCATTCTGCAAATCTGCGTCCCCACCGGGAAGAAGGAGACCCGCTTGCCCTTCGGAAGCTCGATACTGCATCGCCCCTGGAGCAGCATAATATGCTCCCGATGTGTATACCAGTGGTCGGGTGCGTTTTCCCGGTGGAAGAGGGATAAAACGGCATAGAGGTGGTCTAGCCGTCCCCCTCCGCCGCCGACGATGTGCACCGTCTCCGCGCCCCTCTCCCGCAGGAGTTTAATGCCGATTTCCGTATCCGTATCATCCTTGTCCCGCTGAAAGCAGTGGGTACGGATATTCGGGAACAGAGCTAAATCCTCTTGATCGACCGAATCGAAATCGCCGACGATCTCCGACGGTTCGATTCCCAGTTCGCGGGCGTGCTTGAGCCCGGAGTCAGCGGCGATAATGAGTGAACAAGCTGCGATGCGGGGACCGAGAAACGAACGTTCCGGCCCCTTTCCGCCAATAAGAAGACAACCTTCCATACTACCTACTTGCCTATGAGCATAGCAGAGTGTTGCCGTTATTTCAATTTAGTGGCGCCGTTAGAAAAATAAGGGTAAAGCCGCGCCGTAAAACGCCGATCAAATAAGATGAAGGGACAAGGATGTCCCTATCAACCAACATCACGGAGGATGTTATGATAATCAACCACAACCTGAGCGCAATGTTCGCGCAACGGACCCTGAAGTTCTCGAACCGTGCGGTAGACGGCAACATGGAAGCCCTCTCGTCCGGAATGCGGATCAACCGCGCCGGCGACGATGCCTCCGGTCTGGCGGTCAGCGAGAAGATGCGCTCCCAGATCCGCGGTCTACAGCGGGCAGAGCAGAATGCCCAGGACGGCATCTCCTTCATCCAGACCACCGAAGGTTACCTGCAGGAATCCCAGGATATTCTGCAGCGGATGCGCGAGCTGGCGGTACAGTCGTCCAACGGTATCTACTCATCCGAAGACCGGATGCAGATCCAGGTCGAGATCTCTCAGCTGGTGGACGAAATCAACCGGATCGCCTCGCATGCCCAGTTCAACGGCATGAATATGCTGACCGGCCGTTTCGCCCAGGACACCGGAGAGAATGCGGTGACCGCTTCCATGTGGTTCCACATCGGCGCCAACATGGATCAGCGGGAGCGGGTCTACATCGGCACCATGACCGCCCAGGGCCTGGGAGTACAGGGAGCGTCGGGCGTACCCGAGACGGCTACCTTTATCTCCATGGAGACCCCCGATCAGGCCAACATCGCAATCGGCGTTATCGATGAGGCACTGAAAAAGGTCTCCAAGCAGAGAGCCGACCTGGGCGCCTACCAGAACCGCCTCGAGTACGCCACCGAGGGCCTTTCTGTGGGTGCCGAGAACCTTCAGGCTTCGGAATCGCGGATTCGCGACACCGATATGGCAGAGGAGATGGTGGATTTTACTCGCAACCAGATTCTGGTTCAGAGCGGAACCGCCATGCTGGCCCAGGCTAATCAGAAGACCCAGTCGGTACTGCAGCTCTTCCAGTAAGAGTCGTCAGACATTCTGGTCAAAAACCGCGTCCAACAGGCGCGGTTTTTTTTATCCCCTCCCCTATGGAAGCTTGAATCCTCCGCCTTGACAGACAACTAGCCTCCCTATTTAATCGTGGAGACAGATGCAGATAAATAGAGACATCCGTAATATCCATAGAATTCTCAAAGAAGAAGGCTTTCAGTGCTACATCGTCGGCGGCGCGGTACGAAACCATGTGGCGGGTATCCCCCCTAGCGACTACGACCTGGCGACCGATGCGAGGCCTGAGGAGGTCCAGAGGCTTTTTCGGCGCACGATTCCCACCGGTATCGACCACGGCACGGTTACGGTGCTCCTCTCGGGCGGACAGTATGAGATCACCACCTTTCGCACCGAATCCACCTACTCCGACGGGCGCCACCCGGATGCGGTAGCCTTCTCTTCAAGCCTTGAAGAGGACCTTATGCGCCGGGACTTCACCATGAACGCCCTGGCCTGGGATATAGGTCGCGCCTCCCTTATCGACCTCTACGACGGCGTTGGGGCTATTAGGCGGCGTGAGATCGTCGCTATCGGAGAGCCTGAGGAACGTTTTACCGAGGATCCTCTGCGCATTATGCGGGCCTGCCGTTTTGCGGCGCAGCTCAACTTTCAGGTGGAAAAAGCGACCCGCGCAGCCGCCTCCGCGGCCGCGAAGGATCTTCTGCGAGTATCGGCAGAAAGAATCCGGGATGAGTTCTTCAAGCTGATAACGGCCGAGGAGTGCGTTCGCGGCCTTCGGCTGATGGAGGAGATCGGTATTCTATCCATTACGCTGCCCGAGTTAAGCGCCTGCAAGGGGGTTGAACAGCCCTCTGGCCACGCCTTCGATGTCTATGAACACAGCCTCTACGCCTGCGAAGGCGCCCCCCGGGAGCCGGTCCCGCGTCTGGCGGCCCTCCTGCATGATATCGGGAAGGCTGAAGCCGTCGAAAAGAATGCAGAGGGGGGCATCAGCTTCTACCATCATGAAGAGATCGGCGCCCGGATGAGTAGCGCGATTCTGAGGAGGCTGAAAGCTTCTAACAATCAGATACACCGGGTTTCCCACCTGATTAGAATGCATATGTTCAACTATACCCCCGAGTGGAGCGATTCGGCGGTTCGCCGCTTCCTGGCCCGGGTCGGCGTGGAGTTTGTGGATGAGCTCTTCGCGTTGCGCCGGGCGGATGCCTATGCTATGCAACGACGAATCCCGCAGTTGGATAATCTCCTTGAGTTCCAAGAGCGTATCCGCAAAGTCATCGCCCAGGAGGAGGCGCTGAGCATCAAGGATTTAGCGGTGAACGGAAATGATCTGGCAGAACGGGGGATCCCCAAGAATCGAATGATGGGGGTGGTGCTGGAACAGCTCTTGGAGGCGGTGCTCGATGATCCCTCCATGAATAGCAGTGAGCAACTCCTGCCTTTGGCGGAAAATATCTACCGGCAGATCGCATCGGTGCAGGCCGACTAATCAGATAGCCTAGGCTTTATTCGCTTCGCAGAAGTGCTTATAGGCCATGGAGGCGGCTTCCTGTTCGGCCTCTTTTTTGTTCTTGCCTTTTCCAGGGCCGAAGCTCCGGTTGTTGAGCTCCACATCGATCCAAAAGGTGCGGTCGTGATCGGGCCCCGATTTACGAACCAGTTTGTACCGGGGATAGCTGTGAAACTGCTTCTGGGCGTACTCCTGCAGTAGAGTCTTGTAGTCCTTCTGGTGACGGTTGTCGAGGACCTTCTGTATCTCTTCCACAAAGAATGAGAGAATGAAGTTCCGGGCGCTCTTGAAGCCCGAATCGAGGTAGTAGGCGCCGATTATGGCCTCCATACAATCGGCGAGAATGGCCTTCTTAGCCCTTCCGCCGGAGTACTCCTCCCCCTTCCCTATCATAATGAAGTTGTCCACCTTCAGGTCCCGGGCGATTCCGGCCAGGCTTGCTTCGGAGACTACGAAGGACTTGATACGAGCCAAGTCCCCCTCGGCCTTGTCCGGGAGGGTTCGGAAGAGATAGTCGCTGACGACGATCCCGAGGACGCTGTCGCCCAGGAACTCGAGTTTCTCGTTATTGTCTATTTCGGCGCTGTTTTCGTTGGCGTAGGATCGGTGGGTAAAAGCAAGGTTCAAGAGGTCGAGCCTCTTGAACCTTATCCGTGCGTGACGCTCGAAGAGCAGGAGCTCCTTCTTCCTCGCGCTATCAACGCCAGGCGTATTCAGCGAAGGAGTTTTCAACAGAGCCCCCACAGTAATCTAAGCTTATTTTACCTGAGATTTAATGTACTCGAGAGCGTCGGCAACGGTTTCAAACTCGTTAGCCTTTTCGTCGGGGATGCTGATTCCCAGCTCTTCCTCGATGGCGTAGACGAGTTCGTAGGTGTCGAGACTGTCGGCGCCTAGGTCCTGACGAAAAGAGGATTCCATCTTGATCTGATCCTCTTCGATCTCCAGCTTCTCGGCAATCAACTTCTTCAGCTTTCCGAATAATTCTTCCATGCCTTAACTCCTTTAAGCCATATCTTCAAGATCCAGGACCTGCTTGCCCCGGTAAAAACCGCATTTGGGACAAACGCGGTGTGGGAGAACCTTATTTCCACACGTAGAGCACTCTACCAGATTGGGCGCAACGAGGCGATTGTTGATCGAGCGTCTGCGGCGGCTTCGTGATTTCGAAGTCTTATATTTTGGTACTGCCATTTCTTAGAACCTCGCATTCTCTTTAGTGAGAGAGAACGTACCCCATATGTAAATGCTTGTCAAGCACCCTTTAATCTCTCGGTCAGCGCCCGAGCGACGGTCGGCGGAACCATGGTGCTGATGTCACCGCCGAACATGGCGATCTCCTTGATCGCCGACGAACGCAGTACAAAATACTGAGGATCGGTAGGCATGAAAATGACCTCGAGCTTCGGATTGAGTTCCCTGTTGGTCATCGCCAGTTCGAATTCATAGCTAAAATCGGCAAGCGCCCGAACCCCGCGAATCATCACATCGATACCCTCCTGGCGGGCGTAATCGACCACCAGACGGTCCCAGAGGCGAACATGTACATTCGGCATGGATGATAAGAGGTTTACCATCAGATCCTGGCGTTCGTGCTCGTCGAAGAGGTAATTCTTGCCCCGGTTGAAGGCGATAACCACATGCAATTCGTCGAAAATGGATGCCGCGCGATTGATGAGATTCAGATGTCCGTTGGTCGGCGGATCGAATGATCCCGGTAGTACTGCTTTGCGCATGATTCATAGTAGACGGCGTCGCTAAAAAAATCAATTCCCGACAGGAGTTCAATTTTTTTTCGTTTTGACAAAATGGGGGCAAACGAGTACACTTAACTCGATGAAATATAGAGGGATATATCCATTTTTACTCTTCACGATTCTCTCTACCCTGATAGCTCTTAGCGGCTGTACAAGCGCTCCGGAGCCCGAACCGGTTCCGGTGGAGGAGCCAGCGCCTGAACCGGAACCGATGCCGGAAGAGCCTCAACCGGTCGAGGAAGAGGAGGAGTTCGTAGTTACCCAAGAGATCTATGAACAGACCTTCGTCGATGTTGAAGCTCTGATTGAGGAACTGAATGCAATTATTCAGAGCGAAGATTTCAGCGCCTGGCGCGAATATCTGACTGATGAATATGTTGCCTACTACTCGGATCCGGCGGTTTTGAAGGGAATCTCCGATGAATTGAAGAAGAAGTATCGTTATGAACTTCGCCTGCGGACCCTACAGGATTATTTTCTCTATATCGTGGTCGGCAGCCGACAGGAAGCCGATCTGGAAGAGATAGAATTTATAGATGAAAACCATCTTTTGGCGTATAGTATTGTAAATGAGACGCCTGCTATCCTATACTATTTAGCAAACGAGGACGGCGATTGGAAGATCGCGAAATGGCAGTAGTCGATAAAGGGAGATAGTATGAAAGCTAAATGTATCAGTCTAATGCTTCTCTTGTCACTCATTGCGGTGCCGGGGCTCTTCAGCCAGGCCAATGATGATGTGCCCAGGGACAGAACCGCTACGATCGAGGAACTTTATCTTCAGAGCGGCGATATAATGATCATGCGGGAGATGGCTTTTATCCAGGATCGCGACATGAAACTCCAATCCCTGGTCATGATCGAGGAATCGCTCAAGGACGGGACCTTCTCTACCGGTGATCCCGGGGCGCACTTCGTGCTTGATTACCTCTCCGAGGAGGGGATCAGTCGCATTGTCAAGGAAAACAACCGTACGGTTAACTATTTTCCCACCGTGCGACGGGAAGCATGCCGTTTACTGGGCGAATTAGGCGGAGAGAACTCGAAAGAGACCCTGATGAACGTACTCAAGACCGATGACGACCCGGTTGTCTTAGCCGAAGCGGTCTACGCATTAGGGGTTATCGGGATGGATGACGAGGGCGAGGTTAGCCAGTCGATCGCATTCGCCCTGCAGAATCAGGATCAGCTGGTTCCCAACGACAACTTCGCCCACGCATCGCTCCTGGCAATCGAGAAGCTGATTGAAAAGAACGGCGCCATCGAGAATCAGATGATCTACTCGGCGGTGGTTCAGATAGCCCAGAACGGCAACTACATCCGACCGGTTAAGGAGAAAGCCTACCAGGTAATCTCTCTCTTGCGCGAGAAGAATTAGTTCGCTACTCGATCTTCAATAAATAGAAAAGCTTCCACCCGCGGGCGGAAGCTTTTCTTATTAGCGGATCTTACGGCTGACTTGCCGTCGCCACTCTATCTTTTCTTCTTTCTCTTCAAGCTGTATTCTCTTGCGCACCGTGAAACGCGGACCCGGCCCACCGCCGGATTTGAATTTAACGATTCCGAAGCTCCCGCCTCCCAGGTAGACAAGCTTCTCTTTGGGGGAAAGTTCCTCGGATTCCCCTATATTCTTGAGGATACAGTCGAAATGAGCGGGTTTGCGCTCCTCGCCCCAGGCTATCGCCGTCAGAACGTCCCGGACCCCCTGTCCGCAGATGGGACACTCCGAGTAGTAGCGACGGTTGGAACCGCCCTTCCCGCCTCTGCGGCGTCCCCGGGAGTCATTTCGTGAACGACGGCCGCGGTTTTTTCCGCTCCGTTCCTTCTGGTTCTTATCCTTGCCGTTCTGCTCTTCTGCCATATACGTATGCCTATCCCTAGTGTTCGTCGATTTGGAGAATCTCTTTAGTAATCGTTTGGGCGATGCTTTGAATCGCCGTCTGTAGATACTTGCTGTCGTTGATCTTTCGTTTTAATTCCGCAATCTTCTTCGGGTCTGTCGGTTTGGCGATCCGAATCATGAGTGCCCCCCTTCAAAGGCGTGCGGTAGGTAGCGAACAACCTGGCCGTCATTCTTAAGATATATCACATCGTACTGTTTTTCATCGGCGGCGAACGCATGATTCCTGGCCAAGAAATCCTCGGCTGTATGGATAATCCGCCTCCGCTTTGTCTTTCCAATGGCGTATTCGAGGTTCTCCTCGCCCATCCGCCAGTTTTTGACCTCCACGAAGTGCAGGTGGGCCGGTTCCCGGGTAATCAGGTCGATTTCGCCGTGGCGACTGCGGTAGTTGCGCGCAACCAGTCGTTGGCCCCGGCTTTCAAGATACGCGAGCGCCCTGGATTCGCCGTTCAGACCCCTGCGGGTGGTATTCATTTTCCGACCCCCGATTTACCGAGTTCATGTGGGTTGATGGCCCGAATGATAAAGAGGGTTTTGGTCTCCAGTAGATCGATTACCTGTCCATCGTCGTTGTCGTAGCGCTTGCCCTGCTGGTCGACCAGAATCCGCACTACAGGGCGTAATGGAACCGAAGCATGGGTGCGTACCACCGTGCCGATTGATCCGTCGTTGAGGATAACCACCGATCCCAGAGGATATATGCCCATGCTCTTCAAGAAAACCTTGACGATATCGGCGTCGAAACGGCGGGAATTATCATTGAGAATCTGCCGCATGGCGCTGTAACCGATCATCGAATCCCGGTAGGGTTTATCCCGAACCATCGCTTCGAAGGAGTCGGCCACCGACACGATCCTCGCTAAAAGATAGATCTGATCGGAGCTCTTCTGATGAGGGTAGCCCTTACCGTCCCAGCGTTCATGGTGCTGCAGGGCGATCAGACCGATCTCTTCAGGGTAGCCCAGCTCCTTGGTGATGATGTTGTAGGAGTGGAGGGTGTGGGTATAGATCGTCTTCAACTCGTCGTCCCGAAGGTCGCCGCTCTTGTTGAGGATATTATCGGGGATGCGCAGCATGCCTACATCATGCAGCAGCGCGCCCAGAACCAGGCTGTGGAGTTTGGCTTCGTCCAGATTGAGATTCATACCGGTCACCAGGGATAGGATGGCGCCGTTGACCGAGCTAACCGCCAGACCGTGTCTGTTCTTGTCGCTGCGGATGGTAAAACCGGTCATCTCTACCGGATTCTTCTTGACCGCCTGGTAGAGGAGTTCGACGATCTTGTTGATCTCTTTGGTTGTTACCCGTCTCCCCTGCTTGAGGGTCGCGAAGAGAATGTTGATCTGTTTAACGATGGTCAGATAGATCTGGAGGAGCTCCTTGTAGGTTCTGGACTCCTTGAGATCGGCTATACTCGCCTCTTTGGCCTGTTTCTCGGCCTCTTCGTCTATCAGGTTACCGGCGGTCTGAACGGTGTTGATGCCCCACTTCTGGAGGCGCTCTATATCCTTATCCTTGATGCGTATATCCGCAGGGACGAGGATATTTTCACCGTCGATATAGACCGGTTGATCAAATTTTGTTCCCGCTTTTAGATCGTCTACTCTGATAGTCTTCATTGGGCGTCCTGTACACTGTATATAAATGCGAGAATCTCCGCAACTATGCGAAAGCTGGACTCGGGAATCATATCGCCCGGGTTCAATAGAAAGAGTTCCTCGCTTAAAGCCGGAAGTTCCATTACCGGGACACCCTCCCTTTCGGCCAGTTTGATCATCGCCGTCGCCAGTTCTCCCTCTGTCCTGGCGCTTACGAAGGGGGCGGGATACGTAGGATCATACTGTATCGAAACGGCCTTCTTTTTCCTCAAAGCGGTATCCATTATAGCCTCATTCCAGAATCACACCTCAGCATCGAAGCCTTTTACAACGGAATCCGTCTGATAGGTATAGCCGTCGAATGCTCTATTTAAAGTATCGACAATATTAAAGCCCACTTTTCGTACTTTTTCGGTTAAATCCGCGCCCTTTTCCAATAGATGCTCGGGGGCCTCCACCAGATCAATCCTTCCCTTGCCGGAAAACTCCAGGTGGAATTTCCAGATATCCTGAGGATTAAACTCACCCTCCAGCTTGAGCGCCCCGTACTGCGGTGATCCTTCAGAGAGCCCTAAATTGATACGTAGCTCCCCGCGGTAGATCTGTTGATGCAGTTTAACCCGAAAGGGTAGTCGCAGCCAGTGATAGTCTTCACCGCTGGGCGTGTGATTGAAGAGTTGATAGCTGTTGAGTTCAGCGGATCTTCGTTTCAAAATGCGGGCTATTTCGGCGGGATTCAGGGCGACATTTGTCCATCGAGAAGGGATCTCTCCATTCTCGCCCTCCCCGTGTTGCTGTCGATCCGACTCTCGGGGGAACCCGATCGGCACGCCCCAGTAGCCTGAATGTTTCTCCTCCCACAAGGCCAGCTCCCGGGCGGCCTCGTCCCTTTCGGGGCCCGATTTTCCCTGCAGCCGGCGACGAAAGCGATCGATCCGTTCCTCACTCAGGCGCAGGCCGGCGTTGATCAAGGCCTTGGCCAGGGCGGGATCCTCTTCAAGCAGGGTCTGGAGTCCCGTATTTGTCCCGCTATCGGGGAATATGCCCCGGGAGAGGATTTTCAGCCGCATGCCGCCGTCGGCCGCTTGCTGTCGTACCATAAAAACATCCCCTTTGTGTAAGGGGATGTCGCTCACCGCCTTTAGGCGGAGTCCGTCGAGGCTGATAGTAACTGTCTTGCCGGAGACGTCTAACACCCTGAGCCGGGCGACCCCGTTCCGGCCGAAGCCTGATCCGGGAGCGCTTTTCAGCAATGCCAGCGCTTCGGGATTCAGGCGGATCATTCAGCTGGCGATTAGGCCTTCTCGGCCGGAGCCTTCTGTGACTTAGGCTGCTTTCTGCGGATAAGTTCGGCGACCTTGGCGGCCTTTCCGACCCTATCGCGAAGGTAGTAGAGCTTAGCCCGGCGGATTCGCCCGCGACGAACCAGCTCAACCCGTTCGATCCGCGGAGAGTGCAGCGGGAAAATACGTTCTACGCCCACTCCGTAGGAGATCTTCCGGACGGTAAAGGTCTTCCGGATGCCGCTGTGCCGCTTGGCAATAACGACCCCTTCGAAGATCTGAATCCGCTCGGTGGCGCCCTCTACAATCTTAAAGTGAACCTTGACGGTATCACCGATGCTGAAATTCTCAGCACTCTCTTTCAACTGCTCCGCTTCAATAGCGTTAATCGTATTCATTGGTTCTCTCCTCCCTCAATATCCTTGAGTTCCCGTATGAACTTCTGCTCCTCGCTCGTGAGGCTGCGTGTTTCTAACAGATCCGGACGGTTTTTCAGGGTCTTGCGTAAGCGCTCCTTCAACCGCCATTGCCGTATATGTTCGTGGTGTCCGGAGAGCAGAATCTCCGGAACCTGTAATTCCCGAAAAACCTCGGGTCTGGTGTAATGGGGATACTCGAGCAGTCCGTCGGAGAAGCTCTCCTCCTCCAGGGATTCCGCATTGATTATCCCGTCGCACAAACGATAGACCGCATCGACAATGGTGAGCGCCGCAACCTCCCCGGAGGAGAGCACATAATCACCGATACAGAGTTCATCGTCCACATAGAGATCGATGATACGCTGATCCAGTCCTTCGTAGCGTCCGCAGACGATGACCAGTTCCTCTTCTGCGGAAAGATCCGCCGCCGCAGCCTGATCGAAGACCCGGCCTGAAGGACTCGGATAGATCGTTCGCTTCTCTAACGCGCCGACTTTCTCCAGGGCTTCCGCCAAGGGTTCGGCCTTGAGCACCATTCCGGCTCCGCCCCCGTAGGGGGCATCATCACAGGTTCGGTGGCGGTCATAGGCGAAATCGCGGAAATTCACGATTTCATAGGAAAAAAGCCCCTTATCCACCGCCTTAGCCATGATCGACGAGCTAAAATAGCCCTCCAAAATCTCCGGGAAAAGCGTAAGTATGGTGACTTTCATTCCAGTATCCAGTCCGCCACTAGTTCAATTCGACCCGCCGCCGTGTCCACCTCGCCGATGTACTCTTTTTTTAGTGGTACATAGCGAAATGCTCCCTCGGAGGTCTTAACCTCCAACAGATCAGAATGACCGGTATCGGCTACGCCCAGAACCTTCGCAACCGGCTTCTCCTCTACATAGAGAGAGCAGCCGATAAGATCCTTGATGTAGTACTCATCACTCTTGAGCGGAGCGGCGAACCTGTTCTCCGCAAGCAGCTCGCATCCGCTTAAGACGCGGGCATCCTCCGGAGAGTCGAATCCGACGAACTTGATCAGCACCTGACCACCGAAGGGACGAATCTCTTCGATGCGGAGGGGCTTTTCCTTCCCCTGCTTCGAGACGGCCACGGCCTCTCGTAAGTCAAATAGATGGTCGTACTCTCCCGAGAAGCTTACGACCTTGATAAAACCTTTGACGCCGTGGGTCTTTCCGATCCTGGCGACGCTGATACGGTCCATCAATCCAGAATTTCCAGTACAATCCTCTTGCCGGTTTTAGTCGCTGCAGCACTGAGAATGGTGCGGACCGCTTTGGCGATCCGACCGTGCTTGCCGATGACCTTACCGATATCGTCGGAAGAGACCCTCAACTCGAGAATAGTCGATTTTTCCCCTTCGATAACGTTAACCACTACCTCGGAGGGGTCGTCGACCAAGGATTTCGCGATATATTCAACGAGATCTTTTTCCACGTACACTTCCTTCCTGTACAATCCCAAGTTGGGATTGCCCTACTTCATGTACAGATTGAGTTTATTTAGAAGCCGCTTTACGGTGTCGCTGGGGCGGGCGCCTTTGGCAATCCACTCCTTGATGCGATCCTCTTTTACCCGAAGCTGCTTTTCCTCAACCTCGATCGGGTGGTAGAGACCGACCTCTTCGATGGCGCGGCCGTCCCGGGGCGTTCTGGAGTCCATTACGACAATTCTGTAGTAGGGACGCTTCTTCGTCCCAAACCGCTTCAACCTGATTTTTACGCTCACTCGATCCTCCTGTCTATAATCGAACGCTTAAGCTATATTTTTCCGCTAAACTGCGAGAGCATCTGTGCCTGAAGTTTCTTGTTCTTGGTCATTTTCTTCATCATCAGACGCATCTTTTCAAACTTCTTCAAGAGCCTGTTCACATCGAATACCGAGGTGCCGCTGCCCGCGGCGATCCGCTTGCGGCGCGAAGGACTGATAATCCGGTGATTCTCCCGCTCCTTCGGCGTCATGGAGAGGATGATCGCCTCTTCCCGCTTCATCTCACTCGTATCGATGGCGTCTTCGTCGATATTCCCCTTCATCCCGGGAATCATTTCGACAAGAGACTGCAGACTACCCATTTTTTTTATTCTTGTAAACTGTTCTAAATAATCCTGCAGGGTGAAGGTCGAAGAGATAAGCTTCTTCTGCAGCTCTTCGGCTTCCTCCACCTCGATGGTCTCCTGGGCCTTCTCGACCAGGGAAACGACATCGCCCATTCCAAGGATCCGGGTGGCCATTCGCTCCGGATGAAAGGGCTCGAAATCCTCTGGTTTCTCCCCGACACCGATAAACTTAATCGGCTTCTTGGTGACGCTCTTCAACGAGAGGGCCGCGCCGCCCCGGGTATCGGAGTCGAACTTACTCAAGATGACGCCTGAGATGCCGACCGTCTCGTTGAACTCCTTGGCGATCTCCACCGCCTGTTGCCCGGTCATAGCATCTGCCACCAGGAGTGCTTCCGAGGGATCGAGGATCTTATGCACATCCCGGATCTCTTTCATCAGGGCTTCGTCGAGATGCATGCGCCCCGAAGTATCGACGATCATGGTATTGAAGCTGTGCTTCTTGGCATGCTTCAAGGCCTCTTTGGCAACCTTGGTCGGGTTCTTTTCGCCCTCTATTGCGAAGACCGGAACATCGATCTGTTCCCCGAGCACCTGCAGCTGTTTAACCGCCGCGGGACGTACCAGGTCGGCCGCTACCAGTAAGGGTTTGCGTCCTTCCTTCTTGAGGCGCAAAGCCAGCTTTGAACAGCTGGTGGTCTTACCGGATCCCTGGAGTCCCATGAAGAGAATCGAACTCAGGGTGTCAGGCCCTTTCAGCTCCAGACCCTGCGTCTCCGACCCGAGGAGGGAAACCAGGCGGTCGTGGACGATCTTAACGAACTGCTGTCCCGGATCTACCGCCCTCAAGACAGATTCGCCCTTGGCTTCCTCAATGGTGTGGTTGACGAAACGCCGGACCACTCTCAGGTTCACATCCGCTTCGAGTAGGGCGAGCTTGATCTGCTCAACCGCATCCTGGATGTTCTTCTCGCTGATAGCCGATTTGCCTGAGATCTGCCGAAATACGTCTGAAAATGTATTCGTCAATTTATCGAACATGAACTACGCGTCTAACCCCACCCCGTGAGAGTTTTAGGTCAGTTATATACGAAACGGAGGGGCGCTGTCAATGGGATAGGGGTATCGGAATGCAGAGCAACTTACCGTATTAGAAGGAAATGCCGTTCAAGATAGATCTTCCGCCGTTCCGCCGCATCCCAGAAAGGACTTAAAGGAAATTCCTTTAGAATCAGGCCGTAGAAGCGTACCGCCGCCTCGATATCCCTCAGTGGCCCCGCACTCTCGTAGCGGGATGCGAGCCTGAAGAGCAGCCGATCGGCATAGCTGTGGCTCTCGAAATAGCGGTAGGCTCCATGTAGAATATCGAGCTCCGCCTGCCCCCCGAGCAGTGCGGCCAGACTCAAGAGTCGGTCGATCAGGGTGATAGTCATCTCAGCTTCGGTCCGGGGCGGGATGTTTTCGCTATCGGTCAGGCTTGATAAGGCGAAGCGCAAGGTCCAGAGTTCGACCGAATCGGTCTCCAGCGCGGAGAAGTCGCCTTCTAAAGCAATCCCCGCCTCCCGGTATCGGCCGTCGAAGAGGAGTTCCTTGGCTCTCTCCAGGTCCGCCTGCATTGCCTCAGCCCTTTCTCTTTCCTCCTTCCCTTCCTCTTCTGCGCTGGGCTCCGCTTCGTCGTCGGGGGGCGTATCGGTTCCGCTGACCAGGGCGAGGAATTGATCCTCCGGCAGTACTTCCACCAGATAGCTGCTGCTCGCCCCCGGATTTCCGGAGGCGCTGCTCTGCATAAATATCAGCCTATAAAGTCCCCTCCCCCGGCTGGCGAATGAAAAACGAATCCCGCCGGACTCCCGGCTGCGCCCGCGGTAATCGATTCCCTCCTCATCCCCGGCGGAGGAGATGGTTCGGGTAAATAACCAGCCGCTCCCGTCTAAAAAGAGGCTGAAGAGCTCATCTTCGGGAGCAACCAGATCCGGCTCGCCGGAGAAATCAGCGACAATCTCCGGTTCCGGTTCCGGTTCCGGGGGCGCGGATGGTCTGGGCGCGGAGGACACAGGAGCGGGGGCGGCAGCTGCAGGCGTTTCAGCCGCCGGCGCCGCTTTCGCCGGAGCTGCAGGTTTCGGTTTCAGATGATATTCGGCGATCTCGGAGGCCGGTCCCGGCGGAAGCTGTATGTCCTCAATAAAGCCGAGCTCCGGCGGCAGGAGCGGGTCGACCGCCTCTTCGCAGACAAGGCTAATTGTAGAGAGGAGGAGCAAGGCTACTGGGATGATTAGGCGACTAGGGGAGGGATTCAAAGATATCCTCCACCAGGCGTCGGTTCTCTTCTCGAAGCAGCTCTTCTACTATAGGCGCGGGATCTATCCAGTAACGGTCGACCGTTTCCTGATCCCAGTATTCCCGAGGCTCCCGAATAGGGGCGAAACCGCCGGGGATGAGTTCGAGGGTCTCCTCAGGGATGAGGATGCGGTGGTACGGGAAATCTTGATTATCCACAGTCGGCGGAGCTTCGGAGCGGGCTTGAACCGGACCGCCGGGGTGCGTCAACAGCAGAAAAAGTACGGATAGGAGGGCGATGGCGAGCACCGTGAGAATGTAGATCAGAAAAGAACGGGAAGAGAAGAGTTTCGCTACACCTCTTTGCCCTCCGAGCTTCACTCCCTGCTACCCTCCGTCTCGGCGACCTGAGCCCCTTCGAGCTCCAGTTCCGGAGACTCCTCTTCGGGGGCCGCATCGTCGAGATTAACGCCGCCGGAATCATCGACCCGGATAGCGATGATCTTCGAGACCCCCGACTCCTCCATGGTAATACCGAGCATCGTCTGAGCCCCGGCCACGGTCTTCTTGTTATGGGTAATAACAATAAACTGTGATGAGTGGGCGAACTCCATGAGCATGGTCACGAATCGTCCCACATTGTTCTCATCCAGGGCGGCATCGATCTCGTCCAGGATACAGAAGGGAGAGGGGCGAACCATGTAGGTGGCGAAGAGCAGCGCCACGGCAGTCAGACTGCGCTCGCCGCCGGAGAGGAGAGTAATATTCTCCAGACGCTTGCCGGGAGGCTGCGCAAAGATCTCGATTCCGGAGGTGAGTACATGATCGGGATCGGTAAGCTTCAATTCCCCCCGTCCGCCGCCGAAGAGCCTGCGGAAGGTGGAGTGAAAATTTCGCTTGATCTTCTCGTAGGTCTTCAAGAAGAGCTCGGATGACTCGTGACGGATCTGCTTGGTAATGGTATTCAGATCCTCCCGGGCCTTGCGCAGATCAGTCAGCTGTCCTTCGAGGAAGTCGTAACGTTCCTTTACCTCCGCAAACTCCTCGGGGGCCATCAGATTGACATGCCCCAGCTGACGCAGCTGTTCCCGCACCTTCGCAAGCTTCTCACGCAGGGATTTAGCATCTTCCCGGATCTCGTACATACGATCCTCGAACTCATTCAGATCCCGGGAGTGCTTCTCCCGGAAGTTCTCGAAGAGGTTTCGGATCTCGGTTTTAACGGCCGAGAGTTCCACATGGATCTTCTCGACCGATGATTGGGTCTGCGCGAGCTTGGCCATCTTATCCTTCAGATTTTTCTCTTTCTGAAGGGCATCCTTGTTACGCTTGCTGATATTCTTTTCCAGCTGATCGAGGCTCTTTCTGAGGCTCTTCTCCTCCTGGAGAATCTCATCCTGCCGCTCCTGGAGTACGGCGATCCGCTTCTGGGTCGATTCCAACTTGGCATTGGTCTCGTCGGCGTCGTTCTGATTTTCCTCAATGGAGACAGCGATATCGGAGATCTCTTTGCCGGTCTGCGCCAGGGCATCCTCTGCGGCGGTAATCTGCGCGGCAGCCTGTGCCTTGCTGACCCGCAGATCCTGCAAGGTTCCGCGGTACTCCTCAATCTTGACGAAGAGGGTCCGATTCTCCTGCTGGAGGGAGGCTATCTCCTCTTTTTTGTCGCTGATCGAGGTACGGGTCTTCTCAACCTCTTCGTCGATCTTGCGCTTCTTGGTCATCGTTCCTTCGGGGGCCAGAAAATCGTCCAAAAAGCCCGGAATAGAGGCGGTGTAGTGCTGGAATTCACTCTTTAACTCATCCAACCCGTTTAAGGACTCGTCCAATCCGCTCCGGACGGATGCGACGAGATCCCGACGCTCCTTTTCTGCGATCTCGCTCAAGGAGTCGAGATCTCCGATCAGGTCTCTTTTTCCCCGCAAATGAATCGCCAGCTTATCGATCCGCTCGCGCACCGATTCCTCGATCCGGATACGCTCGGTATGGGAGTAGCCGCTTTCGGCGAGTTTGCTGTCCAACTGACGCACGATATCGTCGGTCAGGGAGCGGAGTTGATCCTGTAGCTCGGTAATACGTCCCTCATCGGCTTCAATTCCGGAATTGAGCTTTTCAACCCGCTCTTCGTTGCTCTGAATCTTCTGCTGGGAATGGCTGATCCGCTCCTCAAACTCGCCGATATTGATCTCGATTCCCGCATGCCGTTCCTTGAGCTCCTCCAATCCCTGTCGCTTCTGGTCCAGAGAGGCTTTCAGCTCAGCCTGCTTCTCTTCCAACTGCTTTTTGCGGTTCAGACAGTATTCGAGATGCCGCTTGAGCTCTCCCTTGCGCTCGCTGATAATAGCCTGCTGATTCTGCAGATTCCCTTTTTCCAGATCGATACCATAAAGTTTCTTCTGACTCTCGATTAAATCAGACTCCATGGTATTTACCTGATCGAGGTTCTCTTCTAAGGACTCGTTTATAGTATCGATCTCCGCCTTGATAGAATCCCTGAGGGAGCTCTTCTCGGCCAAGGCCTTCTCTTTCTCGTTCTCCCCTTCCAGAAAGTCTTTCAATTTGAGGAGCTGGATCGAGAGTTCCAGTTCGAATATCTCTTCCCGGTAGCCCCGGTAGAGATCGGTCTTCTCGGCCTGCTTCTTCAAGGAATCATAGGAGCGCTTAACCTCGCCGAGGATGCCCTCGACCTGGCGCATATTCTCCTCGGTTCGGGTAATCTTTCGCTCCGCCTCGGCCCCTTTTATCTTGAACTTGGTGATTCCCGCGGCTTCTTCGAAGATGTAGCGCCGCTCCTCGGGCTTGTTGGAGAGGATCTGATCAATCTTCCCCTGCTCCATGATGGAGTAGGCCGACTTCCCCACTCCCGTATCGAAGAAGAGTTCTCTGAGCTCCCGCAGTTTAACCGGGGTATTGTTCACAAAGTATTCGCTCTCGCCGGAGCGGTAGAGGCGTCGTTTGATGGCGATTTCCGGCATGTCCATCGGGAGGAGACCCTCATCATTGCTGAGGGTAAGGGTGACCTCGGCCACGTTCAGCGCCTTGCGCTGTTCGGTGCCGTTGAAAATCACGTCCTCCATACGGTCGGCCCGGAGGGTCTTCGAGGACTGTTCTCCTAAAACCCATTTGATTGAATCGACCACGTTGCTCTTGCCGCAGCCGTTGGGCCCTATAAGGGCCGATATGCCCGGTGAGAAATCGATCTTTACCCGATCGGCGAATGACTTGAATCCGAAGACTTCGATATTTTTTAAGAACACCTATTTCTGTCCTACTCTTTCCATATTTAGACCATTTACTCGCATTCTATCTAATACTACCAGCTACAGAGCGTCAAGCAAAGTACTCTTGCGGCATCAGGATTAACCGGCTACCCTCACAGGCGATGAAATTCATGAGCGAAAACCGGGTATGCGGTATCGATGAAGCCGGCCGCGGGCCTTTGGCGGGACCGGTGACGGCGGCGGCGGTTATCCTCGGTAAAGACTTTCCAGTTTCCCGACTCAATGACTCTAAGAAACTGAGCGCCCCCCGTCGGGAGGAGCTCTTTTGGCTGCTCCAGGAGTATCGGACTCCCATCGGAATCGGCTGGTCCTGGCCGGAGGAGATCGATAGGATCAATATCCTACAAGCCTCCCTCATCGCTATGGCCCGAGCGTTCGAGGCCCTGCCGGAGAGCTCAGATTATGTCATAGTCGACGGCCGGGACTTCCCGGCGATTCCCGCCGCAGGTGAAGCGCGGATCAAGGCGGATGCGCAAGTTCCGGCGGTTATGGCGGCTTCGATCGTCGCCAAGGTGGTCAGGGATCAATGGATGCTCCGTTACTCGTGGTTCGAGCCGGAGTACGGCTACGAGAGGCATAAAGGCTACCCGACGCGAGCTCACCGCGAGGCCTGTCTGCGCCTGGGACCCAGCCCTATCCAGCGTCTGAGTTTTACGGTCGCACCCCTGACCTGATCGGGCGCATTAGTCTTTATCCCGCTTTTTCGTATCCCGGTCCTTCTCGCGACCGGGGCCCTGAGGGCGCTGCTGCATGAACTCCACTGCTTTTTGGAACTCGCCGACGAAATCTTCCAGATCCTCGCCGAATACGATCACCGAATGCCGTTCGAATCCGGTGCCTTCATGTTTCTTACTTTCTACGATATTGAGAAAGAGATCACCGTGGCGGTTCTCTTTCACATTAAAAAAATAGGTGCGTTTTCCTACAGAAGTTTTCGATGAAAAGACTTCCCCGCGGATTCCCATAATTCCCTTCCTTCCTAAAGCCCTGCGTGGCGGGTTGCCGTTAAAGAATGTGGGCATCATATAGAATTTCCCTCTCCGGTTCAAGCAAGGCGTCCCTGATTTAGGTCCTTCTCTTGTCTCCTGAAGCAGATTGGTCTAAGCTTGAGGATATGCATATAAAAGGCCAGATCTGTGCCGAACCAGAGTGTGAACGTCGTCATTTAACCGGGGCCGAGCACTGCATTCTGCATCTGCCGGATCCGGAGGAGTACCAAGAGCGCCTCTTACATCTGCTGCGTGAGGAGCAACTGCACGAGAATCTTCATTTGGAGGGAGTCGATCTGCGCGGCTTGAATATGGAGAAGCACCGCTTTGTAGACTGTGTCTTCGACGACGCCCTCTTCGCTGAGTGCAGTTTTGCCGAGAGCGTCGCCCTGGCCTCACGATTCCAGAACGCCCGCTTCGAATCCTGTCGTTTCTCCGGCTGCGACGTGAAGTACTGCATATTCTCAGGAGCACAGTTCAAAGACTGTGATTTCTCCGGATCCGATATTCTCCATTCAAATTTCAATGGAATTAATGGCAGGGACCTCAACTTCAGCGACTCCGATCTCTACTACTCCACCTTTGTACTCTCCCGGCTGGACAACGTCCGCTTTATGGACTGCAATCTGAAAAAGGTCAGCTACATTGGATCCGTCCGGGAGAACGTCAATTTTAAGTATTCCAATTACGAAGAGGCGGATTTCTCCGCCGAAGAGTTTCCGGGATGAAGGTCTACACCCACTTCTCCTTTCTAGGTTTTTCGAACAGCTACCTGGTTGGTCCCCGGGACGGAGGGGACGCGGTTATTATCGATCCGGGCGTGATGGATATTCCGCTGCTGCATCTTATCGAGGACAACGGCTACTACGTCCGGGCCGTCCTCATAACTCATGGTCATGAGAGCCATACCCGAGGCGGCGCCACCCTGCTGAAGATCTACGATGCAGATCTCTACGGCAGCGCCCGCCATCTCTTGCAGCGCGATTCCATACAGGTTCAGGATGGAGAGATCCTGAAGATAGGCGATTTAGAGATCGAATGTATCGAAATACAGGGACATTCAAGCGATTCCATGGTCTATAGAATCGACAACGCCTTCTTCACCGGAGATGTGATTAAAGCCGGAAGCATCGGATCGACCCCCAACCGTTATGCCCAGGCGCTTTTGATTCACGCTATTCAGGAGCGACTACTCAAGCATGACCGCGGCGTGCTTTATCCCGGGCACGGTCCGCCCAGTACGATCGAGGCAGAACGGCGCTTCAACCCTTATTTGCTCTAAGCCCTTGAAGCTGTTCCGCGAAGCGTATCGGCGGTCTGGCGAAGAAGAGCCTAGGGGAACTCTCCCCGGGCAGAATAATCTTTAAGCAGAAGGCGTGCAGCATCAGACTGCAGCCGTCGGCATCGCCTCGCCCATAGAGGGGATCCCCCAGAATAGGATGGCCGAGCTCCTTCATGTGCACCCGAAGCTGATGGGTCCGACCAGTTTCAGGGTAGAGACTCACGAAGGAGACCCCCGAAAAAGTCTTTATCAGCCGATAGCGCGTGCGGGCCTCCTTGCCGCCTGATGCAACCTCCGTGAAGCGCTGACGGTTGCGTATCGAGCGGCCGAGGCGGTTCTCTATTCTCCCTTCCCTGCTCGACAGCTCGCCCCGGCAGAGAGCCAGATACTGTTTCCCGGTCGTTTTCGCCTGAAACTGAGCCGCCAGCGCGTGGTGGGCCGCATCGTTTTTGGCGGTAATGAGGATCCCGCTGGTATCCTTGTCGAGACGATGAACGATTCCCGGCCGGTAATCATCCCGCTCGGTCTCCTGGTCATGATAATGGAGCAAACCATGGACCAGGGTGCCGGTATAATTGCCCGGCGCGGGGTGAACCACCAGCCCCTGGGGCTTGTTGAGCACAAGCACGTCCGCATTTTCGAAGATGACGTCGAGTTCCATCTCCTCCGGGACTACCTCGATCCTCGGCGGCGGGGAGAGACGCAACTCTATCGATGAGCCGGGGCCCACCTTGCGGGCCGGTTTGGCCTCCTTATCGTCGATCCGAAGGGACTTCAAACGCTGTTTGAGCTGATTGCGGGTACATATCCCGGCTTCGTCGCAGATAAAACGATCGGCTCTGATGCTCAGCGGGTAATGCTTCAGGATAGTAAAACAGTAGAGCTGATCCATCCCTTATAGACCGAGAAGATAGTCGATAAGAGCAATCCCGAAAGAGAGAGCTCCGGCGGTAATCAATACATTGTAGCCGTGCTGTTCATCGGAAAAGGCATAGGAGTCTCCTGCGGCGGCCTGTCCGAGCTCCCACCCCAAGCCGGAGATAAGAAAGGTGATCGGGACCGAACCAAAGAAGATAATCTCCGCCCGACGCAGGGTGCGAAGTCCCGAAGAGAACTCCTCCGGATCATAGGGAATCGGTTCCGCCGTCTCCTGGCTATAGAGCGGAAGAAGCGGGTTGAGGATAAAGAGGATCAGGAGCATGAAGAGGAGTCCCTTCCCGGAGAAGTTCATCGAGCCTAGCTCCGGGAACCGAAGATGGCGGTGCCGACGCGCAACAGGGTGGAGCCCTCCTCGACCGCGATCTCGTAGTCGTTGGTCATGCCCATGGAGAGGGTGCGGAAATAATCGGCCCCGTATTCCCGGGAGAGTCTCTCCTGCCAGGATTTCAGACTCCGGAAGGAGCGCCGAATAAGGGCCTGATCGTCGGTAAAGGGAGCCATGGTCATTAAGCCCTCCAGCAGGATATGCGGGGCCTCGAGCACCGCCTCGACCAACTCCCGCAGATCGGCCTCACTACGCACTCCTTGTTTGGACTCCTCGCCGCTGGTATTCATCTCGATCAGAATATTGATCTCTTTATCCCAATCGGTCGCATACTTCTCGAGGGCGTTTAAGGTGCGGACGGCATCGACGGATTGGATGGTGTGGGCGATCTCTACCGCCTGTTTGGCTTTATTGCGCTGTATATGGCCAATTAGATGCAGCTCGGCTTCGGGATAGCGGCCGCCGAACTTCTCTGCGGCCTCGGACACCCGGTTCTCGCCGAAAAGACGCATCCCGCCGGCGTACGCCTCGTCGATCGTTTCAATACTCTGGGTTTTCGAAACCGCCATCAACCGTATTACCGAGGGATCCCGGCCTGCCCTTTCGGCGGCGGCGGAGACGGCCGTCTCCACTCGTTCAATATTGTCTCTAATCACAGCCTCATAGTACCAAGATGAGCCCTCTGCGGAAAGAGGCGTAAACCTTCAGCTTCTTGACTTTTCACCTCTTCTAACCTATTTTGAGCTAGTAAAATAACGCATCCACAGCAGCCGCTGATTCAATACAGAACGAGGTCGAGTAGCTATGTCAGAACAAAACTGGTCAAACCGACAGCAGGCAACTTGGAGAAACAAGGTTGGCCTGGCTGAGATGCTCAAGGGAGGCGTCATCATGGACGTAGTGACCCCTGAGCAAGCAAAGATCGCCGAGAACGCCGGAGCGGCGGCGGTAATGGCGCTGGAACGGGTTCCCGCGGATATCCGCGCCGACGGCGGCGTGGCCCGCATGTCCGATCCCAAAATGATTAAAGGCATTCAAGAAGCAGTATCCATTCCCGTTATGGCCAAATGCCGTATCGGACACCTGGTTGAAGCCCAGATTCTGCAGGCCCTGGGCGTAGACTTCATCGACGAGAGCGAAGTCCTTACCCCTGCGGACGAGGCGTACCATGTAGAGAAGCACGGCTTCAAGGTTCCCTTCGTCTGCGGGTGCCGCGATCTGGGGGAAGCTTTACGGCGCATCGGCGAAGGCGCGGCCATGATCCGCACCAAGGGCGAAGCCGGAACCGGCGACGTGGTTGAAGCGGTTCGCCACATGCGGACCGTGATGGACGGCGTGAGACGGCTTACCATCCTCCCGAAGGAGGAGCTGATGACCGAGGCCAAGAATCTGGGCGCCCCCTACGATCTGATTTGCGAGATCGCCGAAACCGGGAAGCTCCCGGTACCCAACTTCTCCGCCGGCGGCGTCGCCACTCCGGCCGATGCGGCCCTTATGATGCAACTCGGCGCCGAAGCCGTATTTGTCGGCTCGGGCATCTTCAAGTCCGGGGATCCGGCCAAACGGGCCAAGGCGATTGTCGAGGCGGTCACTTATTATCAGGATCCGGTCAAACTGGCCGAGATTTCCTACGACCTGGGCGAACCGATGGTCGGCATCGGCCTCAACGAACTTGCCCCTGAAGAGCGGCTCGCTTCCCGGGGTTGGTAATCGGAGCGACGGACCGTAGCGATACGCACATGATACGAATCGGGATCCTGGCTCTGCAGGGAGATTTTCAGAAACATGCAGAACACGTACGCACTCTCGGCGCGGAAGTCGTCTTGGTGCGGACTCCGGAGGAGCTGGACGCAATAGACGGCTTGATTATCCCCGGCGGAGAGAGCACCACCATCGGCAAGCTGCTGGTTGCCTACGGTGTCGCCGAACCGCTGAAAACGCGCGTTAGCGCCGGGATGCCCCTCTTCGGAACCTGCGCCGGATTGATACTGATGGCCCGCGAGATAGAGGGCTATGATCAATTTCGGCTGGGGCTGCTCGATGTAACGGTATCCCGTAACGCCTACGGCAGGCAGATCGAGAGCTTCGAGGCTGAGATCCCTGTGGACACCCCGATGTTAAACTCCGTCCACGGGGTATTTATCAGGGCGCCGAAGATCGTGCGTCTCGGAAGCGATGTCGAGGTGCTCGCCCGCTACGAGGACGATCCGGTCATGGTCAGGCAGGGGAACCTCCTGGCCGCCTCATTTCATCCGGAACTCACCGATAATAACGAAATTCACCGTTACTTCCTAGAGATGGCCCACTGCCAACGGGAGATACATGTATGAAGCGCATACTATTCATGCTCTGCGGACTGATTATTGTTAGCTTGGCCGCGCCGGCCTATTCTGATTCAGGTATCCCCCTCTCTGTTCTCGAGGAACTGCAGGCGGAGGGAGAACTGGTACGCTACTTCTACGGCGATCTGGATCTTGAATATCTGCCGTTCGGCCCTTTGAGCGAGGAACTGATCGCCGACCTGCAGGACCAGGAGGCCACCATAGGAGTAGAAGCGCTCTTCACCATCGATCTTCCCCAGGGACTGGCCGAGGATCCTGAACGGGATCTGAAGCTATATAATCTGATGAACCGGGTGAGTACCCTCAAGGGAATAGAGTACTACTCCGCCAGCCGGGAACGGATGCGGACCCTCTTTGCCGAAGCCCATCGAGTCGATGAAGTGGGATCGAAGAAGCCCTTAAACGACTTGAGCTTCGACCAGATTCCTCGATTTCAGGAGCAGGTCCTCTTCCAGGAGGATCTCACCTTCGGGAAGAACTATGTCACCACCGGTTTTACCTATCAGGAAGGCCGATTCATGATGCAGGTCCGGAACGAGACCACCATGTGGTATTATTTTCTCCCCCTGGTTAAGAGCGAACGTTTTCGGATGAATATGTTGATCATTCCCGACGGGGATACCCTCTACTTCTACGGCGCCTCAAGCGTGGATTCGGCCTCCCTCTTTGGTATCGAGAAGTCGAAGAAGGATTCTTTCTACAACCGCATCAAGGCCATGTATAGCTGGTTCTCAGACCTAATAGAGGAAGAGTACTCTTAACAGTTTGCGTCCCGGCGCTTACTCTGATAAAGCTCCTTGTCCGCTATTTGGATCATCTCCTCCAACTTCATGTTTGAAGGCTGAATCGCCGGGCACGCTCCGGTGGATGCGGAGAGGAGATACTGCGCCTTGTCGGAGGCGTTGAAGCGGGCCAGCCTCTTCTCGATACGTTCGATGATAGCCGCCCTGCTCTGATTCTCGCTCTGCCCGGTAAGGATCACAAACTCGTCACCCCCCATGCGACCGACCAGATCGGATTTACGCAGACTCTCTTTCAGGATCTGGGCATAGTTGCGTAGGGCCCGGTCTCCCTCCGCATGACCGAGGGTATCGTTTATCTCCTTGAAGTTATCAAGATCGAGGTAGATTAGCAGGGAGTCGATCTTGTGTCGTCTGAAGTAGTGAAGCTGCTCGCTGCCCAGGGTCATAAACCCGCGCCGGTTGTAGAGCCCGGTCAACTCATCGGTAATTGCGACATGTTCAAGCCTGGCATTGAGCTCTTTCAACTCCTCGAAGTGCCGGGCGTTCTCCAGGGCAACCGCCGCTTGGACTGCAAACACCTCCGTGCTGCGCACATGGGCTTCGGTGAAAAAATCCTCTTCGCTCTTATCGAGGGTCAGCATCCCGATCAGCTTGTTTCCCAAGATCATAGGCACCCCCATCCAGGAGACAATCTCGGCGAAACGATGCGGCCCCTCCATGAAGGCTTTAAAATCCCGGGTAATGTTGGCGGAAAAGTAGCTCTTGCGACTGCGGATTACGCGGGTGTTGGGATTATCTCCCCCCACCGGAAAGCGGATACCGAGAATCTCGGGCAGATTGGGAAAACCGTTTCCCCCGACGATCTCGAGAAATTCCCCCCCCTGCTCCTGCTTTAAGAGTTGCACGCTACAGGTCTTATAGGGAACCAGTTCCTGCAGACGGACAAGGATCTGTTCGATCACCTCATCCCTGCTCAGGGAGGAGGTCAAGGATATTGCCGCCTCGCGAAAGAGCTCAGCCTCTCGCAATTGCATCCGCTCCCGGCTGCTGGAGAGCCAGTACCGGAGGGCGAGACTCAGCACCCGGCAAACTCTTAAAAGCTCATCGGCGTCCCCATCGTTCTCATGCAGCGGCGAGACAGAAGCGATCTCGAGAAATCCCCTTTCCTGCTCGGTGCGACTCGGGCGGATAAAGAGCGGTATAACTGAGCGAAAGAGTGCGCCCGCTTCCTTCAGCGCAACCCCATGGGGGGAGTTCACTTTACCCAGACCTTGATCCCAGATCGGTTCTTTTTCACTAATATCGATAGTGAACTGATCATGCCGAGTGAGCGCGTCGGACTTCCCTCTGGTCAGAGATGAAGATATACAATAGAGCCTATCGATACCGTCATCCTGAAGGCATACGCGAGCGTTTCTGATACGGGATTCTTTCTCCAGGACCTGTAAGAAACGGGAAACAGCGTCGGGAGTGGAGTGCCGTTCTAGTAGTTCGCACAGCTTATCGATGAGCACGTCATACCTCATTCACCACTAGCATACGCGAATGAATACGAACGATCAAGAAAAAAAGGCCGATCCACCTGTAGTGAATCGGCCTTTAATGGGCGATGACGGACTTGAACCGCCGACATCCTGCTTGTAAGGCAGGCGCTCTCCCAACTGAGCTAATCGCCCGCTGAAGTCTTGAGGACAATAGCACACGCATTTAAAAAATGTCAATATATCTCAACCTCTTTTCTGAAGGTTTAGGTATATGATACTATCCCTTAAAACGCTCGCCTCTGGAATAATCGGGAGACAGAAATTCAGTCATGCAAAACATGAGAAACATCGGAATCATAGCCCACATCGACGCCGGAAAGACGACTACCACCGAGCGGATCCTCTACTATACCGGGAAAAGCCACCGCATCGGCGAGGTGGACGACGGTGAGGCCATCATGGATTGGATGCCCCAGGAGCAGGATCGGGGAATTACCATCACCTCTGCGGCAACCACCTGTAACTGGAACGATACTCGCATCAATATCATCGATACCCCGGGACATGTCGATTTTACCGCCGAGGTAGAACGGGCGCTGCGTGTCCTGGACAGCGCCGTCGGCATATTCTGTGCGGTGGGGGGAGTCGAACCCCAGTCGGAAACGGTCTGGCATCAGGCGGATCATTATCATGTTCCCCGAATCGCTTACATCAATAAGATGGACCGGATAGGCGCCGATTTCTACGCCGTTCTGGCCGAGATGGAGAAGAAGCTCAAGGTGACTACCGTTCCGCTGCAACTCCCCATCGGGGCAGAATCCGAGTTTCAGGGGGTCATCGACCTGATCAATATGCAGGAGATCCACTGGATCAGCGATTCCAAGGGAGCCGAGATGGATTTTCACCCGATTCGGGATGAGCTTGCCGCTCAGGCAGCCGAATGGCGGGAGAAGTTGATCGATACCGTTTCCGGCTATAGCGACGAGATTACCGAGCTCTATCTGGAAGGCAAGGAGGTGCCCCGGGAACTTCTGGTAGCCACCTTGCGGCAGGAGACGATAAAGCGCAGCTTTATTCCCGTCCTCTGCGGCGCCTCCCTTAAGAATATCGGCGTTCAGCCCCTGCTCGATGCTATCATCGATTTTCTGCCGGCTCCCCACGAGGTCACCCCGCCTACGGGGATGGTCGTGAAGAGCGAGGAAGAGTATCCGGTACATCATGATCCGGACGGCCCTCCCCTGGGTTTGGTGTTCAAGATCCAAAGCGACCGAGAGGCCGGGAGCTACTCCTTCATTCGAATGTATTCGGGAAGCATCAAGAAAGGCAGCGCCGTCTACAACATCAACAAGAAGAAGAAGGAGCGGGTCAATCGGCTGCTCCGGATGCACTCCAACCGGAGCGAGGCGATCGACTCCGTTTCCGCCGGCGATATCGCGGTTATAATCGGCTGTAAATTCTCTCAAACCGGCGATACCCTCGGCTCTGAAGGCCATCAGGTAGTGCTGGAGCAGATGGATTTCCCCATGCCGGTAATCGACGTGGCTATCGAGCCGAAGAGCATCTCCGACGCCAAGAAGCTGCGTGAGATACTCGATCTCCTGCAGAAGGAGGATCCGACCTTCCAGGTCAAGGAGGATAAGGAGACCGGCCAGCTGATTATTTCCGGTATGGGCGAGCTCCACCTGGAGGTACTGGTCACCCGGATAACGGCAGATTTCAAGGTGGACGCCCGTATCGGCAATCCCCAGGTTACCTATCGTGAATCCGTCACCGCCGCCGTGGAGCATACCGAGGAGTATCTGAAGGTGCTGGCGGGTAAGGAGAACTACGCCTCTATCACCCTCAAGGTCGAACCGGTCGAACGGGGAGCGGGAAATAGTTTTACCTCGGCCCTGAAGAAATCCGAGCTTCCGGCGGAGATGGTGGAAGCCGTCGAACGGGGGGTCACCAACGCCTTCTCGTCGGGGATCATGTTCGGTTATCAGTGCTATGATGTGGGGGTTACCCTGGTGGCCGCCAAGTACGATGAGATGCGAGCCACTCCCCTCGCCTTCGAAGCCGCCGCCGCCATGGGCTTCGACAATGCCTGCCGCAGCGCTTCGCCGATACTTCTGGAACCGGTGATGAACGTCGATGTGATGTGCCCCAAGGATTTTGTGGGGGAGGTTATCAATCACTTGACCACCCGCTCGGGTATCATTAACAGCCTCGAATCGAGAACGGCTATCGAGCATGTTCGCGCCCAGGTTCCCCTGGCCAAGATGTTCGGCTATTCCACCGCCCTCCGGAGCATAACCCAGGGGCGGGGTACCTTTGCGATGGAATTCTCCCATTTTCAGCAGAAAAGCGGCGATTAAACCGGCTGCCACGCCTCGATTCTCAACTTAGTCTTACAGGCCTTCCCCGCAGCGCCTCGGCGCCGGATCCGGGGGAGGCTTTTTTTATTGACATCTAGAATATGTGCGGTTAACCTAATATTCACATCATCAAATCCTAACAGAACGAGGAGCACAAATGAGTTTTTCCACTGCTGATATCCGCAACATTGCAATTGTCGGCCACGGAAGCACTGGTAAAACCACCTTGTTAGAACAGTTGCTGTTCAACTCGGGGGTTATCGACCGGGCAGAAAGCGTAGAGTCGGGAAAAACCGTCAGCGATTACTCTGAAGAAGAGATCGCCCGGGGTATTTCGATTCACACCGCCGTGGCCAACTGTGACTGGAACAATCACAAGGTTAATTTACTGGACACTCCCGGAGCCGCCGACTTTATCGGAGAGGTTGTAGCGGCCTTCCGCTGCGCCGAAAGCGCCATGATGGTCGTAGACGGGCGGGACGGAGTTCAGATCGAGACGATTAAGCGATGGCGCCGTCTGGATCAGCGTAAGATGCCTCGTTTTGTATTTATCAACCGTATGGACCGTGAGAGAGCTGATTTTGAACATGTCTTCAGCGATCTGCAAGATAAGTTCAAGATGACCTTTGTCCCGGTTACCATTCCCATGGGAAGCGGTACTGAGTTTAAGGGCATTATCAACCTGATCGAGAACAAGGCCTATATGGCCCACGATCCTTCCGCCAAGGATGAACCGGTCGACATTCCCGCTGAATATGCGGAGATGGTTGAGGAGTATCGGCTTACCCTGATCGAAAGCGCCGCCGAAGGCGAGGATGCGCTCTTAGAGAAGTATTTCGCCGAGGGAACCCTTACCCCCGATGAAATCCGCCAGGGTCTGATCGACGGTCTCAGGGATAACAAGATCGTTCCCACCCTGTGCGGTTCGGCGCTGCAGAATACCGGGGTCGCATCGCTCCTGAACTTTATCAGTAATATCTGCCCTTCTCCGGACCACATCGACGAACTGGCACGGGATAGCGAGGGTAACGAGCAGGTTGTCGAAATCGACGCCGAGGGTCCCTTGGCCGGTATGGTCTACAAGACTGCCATCGATCAGTTCTCCGGCAGGCTCTCCTACTTCAAGGTTATGCGCGGTAGACTGGCGGCGGATTCTGAGGTCCTCAACTGCGACACCGGCAAGAAGGAACGTATTTCGAAGCTCTATGTGACCCTGGGGAAGAAACTCATCGAGGTGAAAGAGCTCTTCGCCGGCGATCTGGGTGTGGTAGCCAAGGTAGAGGGGTTCAACACCAACAGCAGTTTCTGCGCACCTGACTCCTTTCTCAAATTCGACGCTTTGCATCTGCCCCAGCCGGTATTCTCGTTGGCCATAAACGCCTCGAGTAAGAAGGAGGAGGACAAGCTCAATGCAGCTATCCACCGGGCGGCGGAAGAGGATCTCACCTTCCAGATCTCCTTCAATAAGGAGACCCACGAGAATGTAATCTCCGGAATGGGGGAGCTGCATATCAACATGATCCTGGATAAAATCAAAGAGAAGCAGAAGATCGAGATAGAGACCAAGGTTCCGCGTATCGCTTACCGGGAGACTATCACCAAAAAGGCCGGCGCCGAGTATACCCACAAGAAGCAGTCCGGCGGTCACGGTCAGTACGGCCGGGTTGTGATGGATGTAGGCCCCATCGAGCGGGGAAAATATCTGGAATTCTTTAACGACATCAAAGGCGGATCGATCTCAAAAGGCTATATGCCGGGCATCGAGAAGGGCATCGCCGAGGCTATGGAAGAGGGCTACCTGGCCGGTTATCCCATCGTCGATATCGAAGCCCATATCATCGATGGAAAGGAACATCCGGTAGACTCCTCCGAGATGGCATTTAAGCTGGCTGCAAAGGGTGCCTTGAAGGCCGCTTTGGAGAAGGCCGGTACTGTGCTTCTGGAGCCGGTGATGAAGCTGCGGGTCTTTGTGGACGAGCAGTATCTGGGGGATATCCTCTCGGATCTCTCCTCCCGCAGAGGCCGTGTTCTGGGACAAGAGGCTCTGGGCGGCGGAATCAACGAGGTTGACGCCGAGGTGCCCCAATCGGAGATGCTTCGCTATGCGATCGATCTCAAATCCATGACCTCCGGAACCGGTTCATTCGAGATGGATTTCGACCACTACAATCCTATCTCCGGACGGGTTGCGGATATGGTCATCCAGGAAGCAAAGGCGCTGAGCGAGCAGGCTTAGCTCCCCTGCCCTGCTTTTCCTAAAAAGAGCTTTATAAGTGAAGAGGCTGCCTCCTAATGGAGACAGCCTCTTTTTTATTGAAGAGAGACTAAGCTGGTACGGCTGTTAGTTGATCTTATAATCGTCTGCGGCCCGGAACATAGCCTTCAGGTTGGGAATAGGGACTTGATTGACCGAACCTCCGGCGGCAAGAACACACTTATTGTTTCCCTGAAAGGATTTTAGAACCTCGGTACATTTCTCGTAGGTCTCCTCTTCCGTCCAACTCGCCAGCTCGAGAGGACTCAGACCGCCCAAAAGGGTAACCTTGCCTCCGGTCAGTTCCAAGGCTTCCATGGGCTCAATCTCGGGCAGATACTGCCAGGCGACCATCCCGGAATCGGCGATGGCCGGCGCAACGTGCCGAGCGGTAGAGTCGTTATGCAGCCAGCGCTGGGTGTTCGGGAAATCCTCAAACATCTGATGGTATCGGGGCAGAACGAACTCCCGGTAGGATTCCTCACTGATAAAGGCAGAGAGGTCGTCCGCCACCAGGATATGGTGCAGAGAGCCGAGAATCTTCTCCTGGGCTTTCATGAAGCGTACCTGTGTCTCCACGACCACGTCCAGGATCTTGTTGACCAGATCCGGCTCCATCAGGGTATCCATAGCGAACTCGCTGATGCCCCTAATGGTCGAGCCGACGGTGTAGGGTCCCATGACTGGATGAGGGTTGACCCGGTAGTTCTCCGGACAATGGTCGACCATATACTGCAGCGTCTTCAAAGCCTGTCCCATATAGTTATCGCCGTATGGATCGCCCGGTTTAAGCCAATCCAGATCGTCGACGGTCTCCGCCTCGGCTATCTTGGGATTCGGATGGGCCGATATAAAGCCGTTGTCGTCGAAGGCGATCACCCCGCCGAGACCGCTGGCTTCGGCTACCGCGCCCATGTCGGGCAAGGGGTTTCCAATACCCTCGACCAGCTCCAGCCCTTCAATTTGGCACTTCAGGGTAACCTCGGGATTGTGGAAGTAATCATCTAGATTAACTCCGGTTACCGCCCGGAAATAGGGAAAGGTATAGAAATTGAATACGGCATGGCCGTCCGATTGCTCCCCGGCGATGCTCTCCCTTAGTCGTTTAAAGTTTCGTTCTCGTAGCGTTGACATACAGTCTTACTCCCAAAAATTTAAGTCTTCGCAGCTGCATACGTATGCACTAATGGCAATCATCTGCCAGCTTCTCAATTAATACATTGATCTATCGACACTTTTTCTTCGTCTGAATTTCGCTTTTCGGCTGTTCTATGGATGTATAGCTTATACATAGAAATGACTACGTATTCTGCCTGTATGGTAAATCGACTCTGGCGAGCTGTCAAGAAAAAGTTACTGATAGGCCTATCTTAGAGCGAAAAGGGGCCGCCGAAGTCCTGCTTCGACGTGCCCCTGCAGCTGGTGGATTAGGGATTCTTGCGATCGGAGAGCGGAACATAGCTGTCCGCTTGAAGGATATTCTTGTATGCGGGACGAATGATTCGTCCGCCGCTGATGAGCTCCTCCAGCCGGTGGGCGCTCCACCCCGCAATCCTGGAGATAGCAAAGAGCGGCGTATAGAGGCCGAAGGGGATGTTCAACATGCTGTAGACGAAACCGGAGTAGAAATCGACGTTCGGAGAGACCACCTTGTCGGATTCCTTCTCCTCTTGGAAGATCCCGGGCGCCAGCCGTTCTACCAGAGCATAGAGATTGAACTCCTCGTTAAAGCCCTTCTCTTTAGCCAGGAGCTCTGCGCGTTCCTTCAAGAGCTTCGCCCGGGGATCAGAGAGGGTGTAGACCGCATGGCCGATCCCATAAATCAGTCCGCTCTTGTCGTAGGCCTCTTTGCGAAGAATTTTCCTCAGGTAGGCGCCGACCTCTGCTTCGCTGGACCAATCCTTCACGTTGGCCTTAATGTCCTCGAACATCCCCATGACGCGGATATTCGCGCCGCCGTGCTTGGCCCCCTTCAGGGAGCCGATAGCCGCAGCAACGGCCGAATAGGTATCGGTCTCTGCAGAGGATACCACATGTACCGTAAAGGCCGAGTTATTACCGCCTCCGTGTTCGGCATGCAGGACCAAGGATAAATCCAATAGATCGGCTTCCAGGGGGGTGTAGGACTGATCCGGGCGGATCATCTGCAGGAAGTTCTCAGCCGTAGAGAGTTCGGCCGAAGGATTATGGATATACAGACTCTCGTTATGAAAATAGTGCCTTCGCGCTTGATATCCGTAGGCTGCAAAAACCGGCAACTGGGCGATCAGGTAGATGCATTGGCGCAGGATATTGGGGATGGAGTAATCCTCGGCCTGCTGATCATAACTGTATGAGACGAGCACACTCCTGGCCATCTTGTTCATGATATCCTGACTAGGGGTGGTCAGGATCGTATCCTCGGTGAAGTTCTCCGGTAAGAGACGAGCTTCCCCGATCAGTTTTCCGAAGGCCTCGAGTTCCCGGCCGGTGGGCAAGGTCCCGAAAAGCAGCAGATAGACCGTCTCCTCGAAACCGAAACGCTTCTCCTGCTGAAATCCGCGCACCAGGTCAAAGAGATCAATTCCCCGGTAGCGCAAACGACCTTCGACCGGCACCTTGTCGACCTCGTCGATGATGTATCCGTGCACATCTCCGATCTCAGTCAGGCCGACCAGGACTCCCGTCCCGTCGTTATTTCGGAGACCGCGCTTGACGTTGAACTTCTCATAAAACTCTATCGGAATCTTCGTATTTGCTTGAGCATGCTGCGCGTACCTTTCTAACCAATCCCGATCCATAGAGCCTCCTGCCGTGTCGATTGTATAAAGATACACAATGATCGTATAAATATAGAATTTGATCAAGTATCCTTGAGAAAGAGTATCTCCCGAATCAGATGTTCCTTTGCCAGTCCCTTCTCCTCGAATTTCGTCCTCGGCCGCCACGCTTGAGCTTCGGCAAAGCCCTGATAGGCATTGCGGATCCCCTCTTGGGCAGTGCAGGCCGCTAAGATCTCCTCGGCATACTCCTCCCAGTCGGTGCAGATGTAGAGATAACCGCCCGGCTTGAGAGCGGGGATGATAATCCTGAGGAAGTCCGCTTTCAGCAACCGGCGCTTGTGATGCTTTTTCTTGGGCCAAGGATCGGGGAAAAAGAGATGAATCCCGTCCAGGCTGGCATCGGGAATCATGGAGCGGAAAACCTCGACCGCATCGTGGTTTACCACGCGGAGGTTATCCAGGCCGCGGAGATCTATCTCGCTCATAACCTTGCCCACCCCCGGTTTATGAACCTCTATGCCGAGATAGGCGGTGCTTGGGTTCTGTTCGGCCAGCTGCACCGTGACTTCGCCCATGCCGAAACCGACCTCCACAATAGACTTTTCGGTACCGGGGAAGAGGGATGAGAGATCCAGTTCTCTCTCCTGAAAAGGGATCCCATACTTTGGAAGTAGTTCCGCATAGGATCTGCGTTGAAGCTTACTCATCCTGGTGGCCCGCAGCACGTAGCTACGGATCTCCCGCCGGGATTCTGGCTGACTCATCGTTCGTATTCTCCTCTGTGGGATGCTTAGGGGCGCCGCCCCTTTGTGCGGATCTCCTCGCCTGTACTTAGTTTGAGAATTTCTGCTGCAAAGGCCTTTTGCGCTTCATGGTCATAACAGTATTCCATCCACTTCTCCAGGGACGACGCCGCCGGCGGTGCTACACTGAAATCACGGATGCCGACGCCCACGGCAAAACGGAACATCGTCTCCTCGGCGGCTACATCGCCGCAGATAGAGAGCGGGAGGTTGTGGCGGGCGCAGGTATCAGCCACATTTGCAATAAAGCGCAGCACTGCAGGATGATAAGGATCGTAATGATCGGCCACCCGCGGGTTGGTTCGGTCGACCCCCAAGAGATACTGCACCAGATCGTTGGTGCCGATGCTCATAAAATCACACTCTCCGGCTAACTCCTCCAGAATGTAGCCGGTGGCCGGTAGCTCAACCATGATTCCCAGGGACGGTTGGGGATTATGGGGGATCTCATCCTGGGCAAGCTCCTCCAGCTGTTCCTTTAAGGCCGCTTTAATAGTGCGAAGCTCATCGAGGCTGGTCAGAAAGGGAATCATGATTCGCAGATCCCCGCCGACGCCGGCCCGCAGCATTGCCCGGAGCTGGGTGTCGAGAATATCTCTATTCTTCAGGCTAAAGCGGATCGCCCTCAGGCCCAGGAAGGGGTTCGGTTCCTCCGTCTCGTCGATAAACTCCAACTGCTTGTCTCCGCCGATATCCAGAATCCGCATATAGATCGGTGATCCGTCGAACTCCTCGAAGAGCCGGCGATAGATAAGATACTGCTCCTCCTCAGAAGGGAAATCATTGCGAATGATAAAGGGGAACTCGCTGCGGTAGAGACCAATCCCTTGAGCTCCGTAAGCCTTGGCTAGTCTTAGATCGCCAAGCAGGCTGATATTGGCTAGAATACGGAGTTCGCTGCCGTCGGTAAGGGTGTAGCTGGTGCGTACCGGCTGAATTTGGGGTAAGCGGGCATGTTCTTGGGAGATACGGATAAACTCATCCAAGGTCTCCTGTTCAGGATTGATGAAGACATTCCCCTGATAGCCGTCGAGAATGAGCCTGGTACCGTCCTCGACCGAGAAGAGCCGCTTATCGTCCACGGATATCATCGGGATCTTGATCGATTGGGCCAGAATTTGAAGATGGGAGGTGATGCAGGCCTTATGGACAATAATTCCCGCCGCTCCCTGGGCGGCGAGTTTGATCAACTCAGACGGAAAGAGCTCTTCCGTCAGAATTATAGAGTCCTGGTAATCCCCGCGGGTATCCTTTTCAACCCGCAGATTCTGCAGCAGTCGGTGCCCCAAGTCCTTCAGATCCTGGGCTTTCTCCCGCACGGCAATAGAGTCGGTCTGTGAAAAGATCGAGATATAGCGGTTAACCACCTCTACAACCGCTTCAGCCGCCTCTTTTCCGCTCTCGATGAGGGTCAGCATCTCTCCGGAGAAGGCTGAATCGGTGAGCATGAGGAGATGGGCATGGAAGATGAGGGATCCTACGTCGAGGAAGTTCTTCTTGAGCTCCTGTTGCAGCTCCTGAATCTGTTGCTTCGTCTCCTCCAGCGCATTGAGGAAGGATTCCCGACCCGTAGCATAGGGAACGTCCCGTTCCACTTTCAGATACGCCCCGGTACTGCTGCGAGTAAGCGCATAGCTGGCGCCGAGTCCGATTCCCTTGGTGGCGTTATGTCCTTTGAGCACCCCCGGCAGGCTGCTGTCCCCGGGCCCCTGGATCTTCTGTTCCTGATGGAGCTCCATGAGCAACATGGCGTTCTCGATCATGGCCGCCAGCTGTGCTGCGATGGCGGTTAGCGCCCGGGAATCGCGTTGATTGAAATAGGCAGCCTTGCCGTGCTGACAGACGATCACTCCTATCCGACGCAGACCATGAAGGATGGGTACCGCTAAAAAGGATTCGTAGGGCTCCTCGTCGATATTCGGAATCGGCTTGAATCCGGGGTACTCCGCGGCCTTGGGGGCGATTATGGGGCGCAGCTCCTTCAGAGCCTTGCCGGTAATGCCCTCTCCCGGCGCGAGGCTTAGTTTCCCCACCGCCTCGGGTTTGAGCCCGGTAGAGGCCCGCAGCACCAGGTTGCCGCTCTCCTGATCGATCAGATAGATCGAGCAGAGGTCGGTAACCATATGCTCCGCAATGAGGGTTACCGTCTGTTTGAGAAAGCTCTCAATCGAACGGGTCTGCTCAAAAAGGGAGATGATTTCGGCGACACTATAGACAAGATCGATGGCTGGTTTTTTCATGTCGGTTTCCTCAGTCACCCACTATTGTACACCGGCTTTAGAGAAGCGCCGAGAGTCTTTCTCGAATGAATTCAGATTTTTCCTTCAGGCCGATAGATCCGGTCTCCATCAGCAGAATATTGGGGTTCTTGGGATCCGGTTTGACCTTGCCGCCGGAGGTCTGCATGAGATGCAACACCTTATCCACCGAGATCAGGGATACCTTGCCGAACTCGATCTGGACCTTACCACGCCGTTCTCGTAAGGCGCTGACCCGCAGTTTACGGCAGACAATGCGTACCTCTGCCAGGGAGAGTAGACTCGACGCCTCCTCCGGCATCGGACCGAAGCGGTCGAGGAGCTCACCGGTGACCCGCTCGAGCTCCTCGTCGGAATCGATGGCGGCAATCTTCTTGTAAACCTCCATCTTCTCCACGGGTTCGCTGATATAACTGTCCGGGATATAACCTGAATAATCGAGCTCCAGGAAGATCTCCTCCCTGCCGTCATCCTCCTTGGCGCTCTTCTCGCGGACGGCCTCGTCCAGGAGTCTCAGGTACATATCGAATCCGACCGAGACGATCTCGCCCGATTGCTGCCTGCCGAGGAGGTTCCCGGCCCCTCTGACCTCCATATCCTTCATGGCTATCTTGAATCCCGCCCCCAAATCGGCGTAATCCGACAGGATCTGGAGCCGCTTCATCGCGATTTCGCTCAAGGCGGTATCCGCGGGATAAAGGAGGTGGGCATAGGCCTTGCGCTCCGAGCGGCCGACCCGCCCTCTCAGCTGGTAGAGCTGGGATATGCCGTAGACATCGGCCCGGTCAATGATAATGGTATTGACGTTGGGGATATCGATCCCGTTCTCGATTATGGTGGTAGCCACGAGCACCTGAAACGCCCCGTGTACAAAGCGGTGCATCACCTCTTCCAGCTCGTGGGAACTCATCTGTCCATGGGCGCTCTCGATCATCGCCTCCGGAACAATTCTTTCCAGGAAGAGCCGTACCTCCTGTAGGGTTTCCACCCGGTTGTGCAGATAAAAGACCTGCCCGCCCCGTTCAATCTCTTTGCGAATAGCCTCTGCGACCAGCTCTTCGTCGAATTCACGGATATAGGTGTCTACCGACTGCCGGTTGTGGGGAGGCGTTTTCAGGAGCGACATATCCCTGATCTTGAGCAGGCTCATATGCAAGGTTCGTGGAATAGGTGTGGCCGAAAGTGCCAGGGCATCGACGGTATGCTTCATCTGCTTCAGCCGTTCCTTATCCTTGACCCCGAAACGCTGCTCCTCATCCACAATGATCAGTCCCAGGTTCTTGAAGCGCACATCCTTCTGCAGGATCCGGTGGGTGCCGATCATGATATCCACCTCCCCGGAGAAGATGCCGTCGAGGGCACTATTCTGCTCCTTCTTAGAGACGAAGCGGGAGACCATTTTGATGCTCACCGGAAAATGTTCGAAGCGATCGACGAAATTCTCGTAGTGCTGCTCAGCCAGGATGGTGGTCGGAGCCAATACCGCCACCTGTTTGCCGGCCATTACGGCCTTGAAGGCGGCCCGCATGGCGATCTCGGTCTTACCGTAGCCGACATCGCCGCAAATAAGCCGATCCATGGGCCTGGTCAGCTCCATATCCCGTTTAACGTCATCGATGCAACTCAGCTGATCCTGGGTCTCCTCGTAGGGGAAGGCCGCTTCGAACTGGATCTGCCAGTCGGTATCCTTCCCGAATGAGTAACCCTTTGCATTCTGTCGCTTGGCGTAGAGATCGATCAGCATATCCGCCAGATCCTCTACGGACTTCCGGACGCGGCTTTTGCGCTTCTCCCATGACTTTCCGCCCATGGTGTCGAGAGCCGGGGCCTTTCCCTGGGAGCCGATATAGCGTTGGACAAGATTGACCTGTTCAATAGGAATAAATACTGTCTCGTCCCCGGCATATTCGAGCTGAATATAATCCCGCTCGGTACCGGCGGCCTTGATCCGTTCGATCCCTTTGAAGCGGCCGATCCCGTAGTTGACGTGGACGACATAGTCACCGGGCGATAACTCTACGAAGGTGTCGATGGCTTGGCTGCGAGTCTTTTTTACCGATGCAGCCACCCGCTTGCGGCGCCCGAAGATCTCATTCTCCTGAATAACAAGGATCTTCAGATCCGGCAGCACAAAGCCCTGGCTCAACGGAGCCGCATGCACGGTTACAGGGTACTCCTTTAAGAGCTGTTCGATCCGTTCCGCCTGGATATCCGTCTCCGCAAAGATAACCACCTCATAGCCCGATGCGCGGTACTGCTCCAACTCCTCCTTTAGGAAGGTTATATTCCCGAAAAATGAGCGGGGATCCTGACAAACGATCTCAATCGGGCGCTCGCTTTCTGCATCCTCCTTCAGGGACTTGAGGACGATCCGGCGGCTATTGCGCTGGAAGAGCTCTTCATAGCCGGACAATATCTTCTCGGGAGCCGGAAAGGAGTGTTTCTTCTCCCTGACGCTGCGGCGATAGAGCTCTTCGAACTCCTTGATGATGCCCTCGGCGGCATTGATAAGGCGTTTATCCGAGAAAAAGATCGTCAGGGCCGTTTGGTCGAGGTAATCCAGGAGACTGCCGGGCCTATCGAAGGCCAGGGGATAGTAGATCTCCTCGAAACGGGTGCTTCGAGTCTCTACCAGCCGTTCGGCCACCTCGCCGTCGCCGCTTCCCGGATAACGCTGACCCTCGAGAAACTCGACGATCCGCTCTATCCCCTCGTCGGTCCAGATAAACTCAGAGGCCGGAAAGAGGGTTACCGCCTCCAGCTTCTCCAGGGAAGATTGGGAAATGGGATCGAAGCGTTTGATCTCCTCAATTTCGTCGAAATCGAATACTATGCGGACGGCCTCCGTCTCCCCGGGGATCCCTACATCCAGGACCTCGCCTCGTAGCGCGAATTCCCCCGGCGAGGAAACCCGGGGAACCCGCAGGTATCCCCACGCTTCAAGACGGGCCTCGATGGCCTGTGGATCGAAGCTGCCCCGACGTTTCAGGCGGATGAGGTTATTTTCCAAGTGATCCCGCGGCGGCAGCACCCCCATTAAGGCTCGAACCGAGGTGCAAACGATGAGATGCTCGCCGTTCATCAACTTGGCTAAGACCGACATGCGCATCGCACTGACATTGGTATGATTAGGCTGCTCGCTGTAGGGTGCGGCCTGCCACCAGGGAAAGGAGACGGCATCGATGCCGAAGGCCGAACAATCCTTGACCAGGGCCTCCACCTCCTTCTCCGACGGGAGTACCGCCAGGATCGTTCGCTGCCGCTGCCGTTGGAGGGCGGCGATGATCAGCGATAGAAAAGATCCCTTGGGCCCGTAGAGGGAGACGGGGTACTCGTCCTTGGCGCAACGGCCCATAAAATCCGTATAGGGACGATATGTCTTAAGTTTTTTTAGAATGCTTTCCAGGAATAATGTTACCATGCTAATATTCCGACAATGAATAGTGTGGTGCTATAGCAATGAAGATAAACAAAGCTTTCATACTAGGCGTGCTCGCGGTATGTAGTTCACTCCCCCTGTTGGGACTCGATAACGGAGGAGTCGATCTGAGTATGCGTCTCTACGATAAACGCATCTACTACCCCGAGACGGAGATTCGGGTGCTGATAGAAATAACTAACAATACCGGCGAAACCTATCGTTTCAAGGCAGCCCAGAATCGGCTGTTCAACCTCTCATTCGAGGTGTCTACCCTGACGAATGAGCCAATCCGGCGCTCAGAGCAATTTATCACGGCCATAGAAAGGAATCAACAGGTCTTTTACCGGGATGTGGACCTCGAACCGGGTGAACGCTACTCCTTCGTAGCCAATCTCAAGGATTTCATGGCGGTAGACGAAGCGGGCGCCTATGTCGCTCGAGCGGTCTATCATCCCGACCTGCGTTCCGGAGCTATGCAGTTGCGTTCCAATGCCGTCTCCTTTACCGTTCGTCCGTCGGCGGGCACTATGGGGCTCTCCGCCGAGATCGATCAAATGACCGGTGAGATACTCAGACAGAATCCACTTCCCCCGGACGAGGTGGTGGAATATTTCATCCAAGCCCGGCAAAAAGGGGAATGGAATAAATTTTTTCTCTACCTCGACCTGGAATCCCTCTATCTGACCAACCCCCAGGCCAGAAACCGATATACCCGCTCATCTGAATCGGAGCGTATACGAATGTTAGGCGAGTATCGGGAAGATCTGATGGCCCGGGAAACCAGGGACGAGATCGTTCAGATCCCAGAGAGTTACGAGATCCTCGAGACCCGCTATACGCCGCTGAACGGTACGGTGGAGGTAGTGGAACGGTTTGACAATATCGACTTCGTCGAAGTAAAACAGTTTACCTATTATCTCGACCGACGGGACGGGATCTGGATGATTACCGCCTACGATGTGAGGAATTTGGGCACCGAATGATTGTACTTATTGTGGCGCGGGAAGAGCGCCTGAAAGAGATTGTCAACGCACAGTTTATCTCCCGGGGCGCATCGGTTATCCATTACCGAAATCCCATCAAAGCAATGGATAATCTTGAAGAGATTCGCCCGGACATAGTCATTTTCTATACCCAGGATTTTCCCCGCCACTGGAAGCCTTTTATGCGCTTCTACCGCAGTCTGAATAATCTCGAGAATGGTATCGCCGTACTCTTGACGGGCGACCTCTTTACCGAGGATGAGGCGGCTAAGGCGCAACTCCTCGGAGTCAACGGACTCGTTCCATATCCCCAGGAGGAGCAGCTGGTCCAAAGCTCCTTGGAGGAGATTATACAGCGCTATGTCGCCTTGGATGACCAGCGACGCAGCCGTCGCTATACTCCCCGCGACTACGATACCCTGGCCTTTATGTTCCCCCATCCCGAAAGTTTTACCATTCTAACCGGCACCGTTCTCGATATTACTGTTGAAAGTATCCGCTTCTATCCTGACGCCTTGGACAAGACCGCCGGCATCCCGGAAAACACCCTGCTCGAAAACTGTTCCCTCCAGGTAGACGACAAGATCCTCACCTTTGCCTGCCGTTTACTGAGGAACAATAAGAGCATGATCTTTGCTATGGAAGGCTTGGGAAGTGAGGATGAGGCACTCCTTACACACTATTTCGCCGCCGCGGCGGAACGGGCTCTCGCCTCCCAGCTCTCTTAATTCACAATTCGATCGATAATCCAAATCCCTTTGCGTAAGATTCACAGAAGGTCTATACTGATATGTGAGGAGGGAGTGAAGTATGAGTATCCGCAAATACCTATCAACAGCGCCTCTTTACGACTTGGTCAAGTATACCGGTGAGGAGGATTACACAAAGGAGTGCATTGCTTTCGAGGGGGCTCCGAAGAAACATCCCTACGACTCTGAAAAGGTGCTTTTGGTAACCGAACCGTTCAGTACCAACACCGTCTTCTACGAATTTAGAATCGAGGATATTCGCCATGCGGAGAATCTGCCGAGCATGGTGACTGATACCGGATCGAACCTCTTTATGGCCAAGATTTGGGTCAAACGGGGTAGCCTCGGCCTTCGATATCAACCCTTCGAAGTGGACGATACCTTGAACTTCTATCACGACTCCGAGCTGCTGCATCAGGCCTCATTCGATCGGGAGTAGTCGATCCGGAGGCTTATGGCCTACACAAGAAGGGATAAACAATACCTTATCTGCGAACTCTGCCCCCACGCCTGCCGGATTGCACCGGGTAAGGACGGATTCTGCGGTGTGCGCGGTAATAGGGGCGGAGAGCTTGATCTTCCCTACTACGGCGCTCTCTCGGCGCAAGGGCTCGATCCTATCGAGAAAAAACCTCTCTACCACTTTTACCCCGGGAGTCTCAGTTTTTCCCTAGGCTTCGTGGGCTGTAACCTGCGCTGCCCCTTCTGCCAAAATTATCAAATATCGCAATCAACAGATTCACAGACGAATGCGCTCTCTCCGGCCGAGGCGGTTGAACGGGCTATTGAATCCGGGGCGGGGAGTATCAGCTATACCTACTCCGAACCCCTAATTCATATTGAGTTCATCCTCGATACAGCGGCTATCGCCCGGCGCAATGGTCTCAAAAATGTACTGGTCAGCAACGGAATGCTCAACGAGAGTCCTGCAAAGGATCTCTATCGGGCCATGGATGCAGCCAATATCGATCTAAAGAGCTTCTCCCGCGATTATTACCGTTCGACCCTCATGGGGGATCTTGATACCGTCCTCAACTCCATAGCTATCGCCTATCGGAGCCTTCATCTTGAGCTTACGACACTGATAATCCCTGACGGAAACGACGGTCCTGAGGAATTTGAGGCCATGATCGGGTTTATTGCCGCCCTATCCGAGGAAATTCCGTGGCATTTGAGCCGCTATTTTCCACGCTACCGTTCAACGAAGCCGCCTACGCCGGAGCAAGAACTCATCGATCTGGCGGAGAAGGCATCCCGGCGGCTCTCTTTTGTCTATCTTGGAAACATGCGAAGCGACCTCACCGACACTCGCTGCCCCGCATGCGGAAGGCTCCTGATAAGCCGGTCTGGGTATAGGACGCTGATAAAAAACAGGGACCGAACAGGCTGCGATGAGTGCGGAACCTCCCTTCCCTACCGGATATAAAATGCGGAAAAACCTGACGATCTAAGGGCAAAACTCTTACTGAATTCTATTGACGTAAACCGGCGACTCATGTATAGTTGCCATCGTCCGCAAGGGCATTCCCCTGTAGCTCAGTCGGTAGAGCGGGTGGCTGTTAACCACTAGGTCGGCAGTTCGAGTCTGTCCGGGGGAGCAAGGACCTCACAACAGTGAGGTCTTTTTTTTTGCCCAGCCTCGAACTGCCCTCCCGCAAGCGCTCAATGCGCTTGCTCAGAGGGCTGAACGGAGACCTGCGGTCTCCTTGTGGTTCGAGTCTGTCCGGGGGAGCTTGCACCTCACATTCGTGAGGTGCATTTTTTTGTCCAGCCTCGAGTACTTTCGGTGTTTCTACCGAAACACCTATCGTACCGGCGTGTTTTCACTTCTCCTTTACCGGTTTATCGAAAACGATGGTGGTGCCTTCGAAGTCGATTACGTCTCCGCTCTTTAGACGTTGCTCCTTGGTGAGGCGGTTGTTGACCTTGAACTCTGTGTCGGCAGTGACGGTATAGTTACCGGCTTTATCGGCCACAATGGTGGCATGCGAGCCCTTGAGCGCCGGATTACCGGCGATAGTCATGTCCGCCTCGGAGCTGCGGCCAATCACCGTTCGCTGATCGCTCAGGGCGACCCTGGTAGCGGCAGAAAAGCGTTTGCCCGGCAACAAGAGATTAAGTTCGGCCCGGCTTACCGGCCGTTCGAAGCGGATCAATAGCAGCAGTAGGATAACACCAAGTCCGATGAGGACGGGGAGTAGATATATGATACTGATCGAGTCGGACGGTCGTCCGAAGAAATGGGGTACCGTATAGCGGCCGAGGGCCTCGAGTCCATTGGACTTAAGCAGTACCTCAGAGCTTCCCCCGGCGGCGTAGGTGTGGCGAAAGCGCACACGATACTCGCGCTGGATCTCCGCTCTAATCTCCTCGTAGATGGACCCGAGGTTCTCCCGATTCTGCGCACCAAAGCCCCTGCCTCCGGATGCTGCGGCAATACGGTCGAGAAAGGGATCCCGCCTATCGCCGATATGTACGGCATAGACACTCACTCCCGATGCGGACATCAAGGTCATCAAGTCGTCCGGGACGACCTCTACTGTTCCGAATTCAGGATGTTCATCATGCCGCAGGGTATAGGGATAGTTTTCCCCGTCCGAGAGGATAATAAGCGCCCTTCGGCCGGAGAAGTGCGAGAGCTCATCCGCTGCCAGGCGCATGGCCTGGTAGAGCTCGGTGAAGGCTTCATCCGCCGTAGGGGCAGGCAGGGCCTCGATGGAGTTCCTTTGGGCGTTATCGGGAGGCGCCACCGGACTCAACTCGGTATAGTAGGTATTAAATGCACTGACGCCGATCCTGTCTAACGGATTATCGATACTATCGAGAAAACGTCCCAAGGCGTAGGCTGCAGTTTCATAGCGGCTGACATCGCCCATCTGTTCATCATGCATGGAACCCGAATTATCGATGAGTAAAAGAAAATTTATTCCCTCCTCCCTGGGGGCATTCCGTTGGAGTGAGAGGATCTTCGCCTCTTTAAAATCATCGTTCCCGGCCCTACTAAAAAGAGCAAGCTCCTCGGTGGAATCAAGATCCCGAGGTTCGCCGGTCTCGTCGCGGAGGAGAAAAAAGATGTCCGCCGTCCCGTCGATGGCCAGCCGTCGATTCTCTATTTGGGTTATGGTCAAGCTCTCTCCGGGAGTCTGGCCGATTAGTGTAGAGAGAAGGAGACTCAGAATAATAAAGACTAGTATTCGCTTCATGTGGAACTCCTTAGGGATTCAAACGAAGGCTTGTTTCGCCGAGACGAATAACATCCTCGAATTTTAGACGACAGGATGTCTCCGGACGATCGTTAACCGTCAAGCTTCCACTTTTCCCGATTTTTTCCAGACGCAGGCCCTCCCGGTCCTTGACGATACGACCATGTTTCGCCTGGATCTTCGCATCTCCCGGAAGGGTTATCTCAGCCGCAGGGGAGGCCCCGATTAAGCTGCGTCCCTTGGAAATGATGAACTCCTTCCCCTTAAACGGACCATTTAATACCTTGATTGTACCAAAGCGCCCCCAGGATTCTGTCAGACTGATACCGGCACCGATACAGATTCCGAGTATACCGAAGCCGAGAAGACGCTGAATTGAACTGGAGAGATCCGATCGACCGCTCAGTTCAAAGATTGCGCCGCCGATGAGACCTCCCAATACCCCGCCGGCGAGTCCGAAGAGGGTCCGTCGAAGCGAAACGGAGCGCAAGCCTTCGATTCCACCTAAGACCAGTCCAAGCACAACCCAGCCGATGAATCGCCCGAGAGGAAGATAGCGACTGCTAATGTCCACCGGACTGGCCCCTTCACGGTTAATAAAGAAGAGTACCAGGCCTTGGGCGCAGAGAATCGAGACTATCCCCCCGGCTATCCCGAGGAGGATACCGAAGAGCAGGCCCCGTAGCGTCTTCTGGGCGATTGAGAGCGCCACTCCCTCTCCCGTACCGATAATGCCACCGAACAGGGCGCCCATGCTGGCACCGAGGAGCACCAGCCGCCAGTAGAAACCGCCCCCATCGGTAAAAAGCTGCACTTCGGCTGCAGCCCATACCAGTAGGCCGGCGGTGAGTCCGAGCAGCATAAAAAGGATCTTTCGAAGGGTATTCGTCATCTATTTACTCCTTTGAGTAGGTATCACCTGCGTTCGATAATCGGTACGCCGTCGGCGGCGGAGATATAAATCGTCGTCTCCCGACCGCTTTCCAAATTCAGATCTACCCTCGCCTGCTCATCCTTGATCGAGCTCTCGATACGATATGATCCGGGAGCAAGTTTTAGCCGTCCGCCCTCTATGGTTGAGAGCTCCTTTAGATTGAAGGGGGCGATGGTGAAGCTGTCGTTGGTATCGGGATTACTCCGATAATAGAGGTCAACGGTTTCGCTGCCGTTGACGGTTACTGATGGGGCCTCTTCCCCCGCAACTATCCTCAAGGTTGCCGGAATGGGCAGCAATTCGGCCCGAAGGTTGAGAAGCGTCTCCTTGGGAGAGAGAAAGAGCGAGAAGATCTGTCGCTCATACCCGGGGTGGGAGATATGAAAACGCCATACCCGCCCTGTTGCAAGGCTACGTCCGGGCTCCGCGAAGGGATAGGTTTCGAGTCCATTCGGAGTCTCTACCTGAAGCTCGGTTCCTTCCGTCAGGGCGGCGCCGGTCAGAGCATCCCGCAGATCCCAGCGCAGGCTTAAGGGTTGGCTCTCCGGCGCCTGCAGTTGAATAAGATGCGTCCCGGGCGTCTCCTGCAGCTTCTGCTTGCGGTATGAACTCAAGGTAAAGGATTGCCAGTAAACCTCCCCGGGGAGGATAATCTTCAAGCGGTAGCCCCGGGCGGGCAGAAAGAAGGGCCGACTGGTGTAGCGGATACCCTCATCGTCTGCGAAGTTCGGGATTCTCACCAGCAGAGGTTCAAGGAGCAGAGGTATCTCCTTCCCGTCATCCAAGAAAATTTTGACTCCCTCAGGTTTTAGTGATTCCTGAACTGCAACATCCGGGATACGCAGTTCGAGACGGAACTTACCGTGAGTATCGGTTAGGAAAAGGGGATGCAGAGCCGTCGAGAGATAGATTCCAAGTCCCAGCAGGATGGCCGCGGCGCCGCCTAAGAGGGAGGCCGCCAGCATCTTCCCTCCGCGTCGGCGCGGCTGCAGGGGCTTGAGATCTTTATCCCCGCGAACAAGCGCGGCAAGTCGGTCCCGAACCTCCACTCGGTTGTAGGAGCGCAGGATGCGATTGGCCTCCTTGATGATAGGGTCGACCGTATCGATTCGCCGCTTACGGGAACTCCGCATCGTTTTTCTGATAATGCGGCGCAAAGGACGGGCTATCCCCGGCACTATTCGGGCCGGACGCGGGTAGCGTCCCTTCTGCTTGGCCGTGATGAGTTCCGGCGAAAATCCGCCGCTGAAGGGCCTTTTCCCGGTGCTCATCTCGTAAGCCATTACTCCCAAGGCATAGATATCGGCCCGGGCATCGACATTCTTGGAGTTCTCGAACTGTTCCGGCGCCATGTAGGAGGGAGTTCCCAGGGTCATTCCTTCGCTGGTAAGGCCGCTGTCCACATCGTCTGCAGATGCGGCGATACCAAAATCGGCCAGTTTGATCGCTCCGGTGCGGGAGATTAAGAGATTGGCCGGTTTTATATCACGGTGAACAACCCCACGGCGATGGGCATATCCCAAGGCTTTAGCCACATGGAGCACGATATAAGCGGCGATTACCGAATCGAGATAGCGTTGCTCCTTGATCAGCCCCTCTAACGAGTTCCCCTCCACAAATTCCATAACGATGTAGTAGGAACTTCCCTGTTTGAAGTGATCAAAGACGGTGACAATATCGTCATGCCGGAAATCCATCAGAATCCGGGCCTCCCGGCGGAAACGCTCTGCGAAGGCGCTCTTACCCCGGAGGGTAAGTTTCTTGAGGATGATCGGGCGATTGAGGGTCGGATGCATCGCTTTATAAACGGCCCCCATTCCCCCTCTGGCGATCAGCGAGACTTCCCCGTACTTATCAATCTTCTCCGGTTGCTTAGCCATTCTATCTTAAACCTCGAGCTCGTGGTTGCGTGTCGATTCGAAATATATCTTCGTCGGGAGAAAACCCTTCGCCCCGACGGATCACGGCGACAATATGCGCTACGGGATGGTTGATCTGCACATAGCGTGCGTTATTGCGCAGATCATAGAGCCCTTTGACCGGTCGATGTCCTCCGAAACAGAGGGTATCTACGCGTCCGGGAAAGAAATCCTCAAGCAGGGCCGCCACACTCCCCTCCTCGGCGTCGCCGTTTCCGGTCCAGGTCAATCCGTAAACCAGCTCCTCACTTGAATAGGCGTTGATCACCTCATCCCGTCCCATGGGACGTATAGGCTCTGCATGGGTGACGAGAAACCCGTCTCCCTCGGCAACCAGGGGTAGGCTTTTTTCATACTGGTAGATCTCGTCCAGAGCACGGGATCCCAGGAAATGCTCAGTCCAGTGGAGAACCATCTCCCCTTCATAGACAAACTTGCGAAAAGGATAGTTGCCGCCGCCGAGTTCATTGCGGATGTTTTCATGGTTCCCCTTCAGGAAGAAGAACCTTTCCGGGTAGCTGCGCGTCAATAGAAGAACCATCTCGAGCAGGCCCAGGTTGTCGGTCATTTCAGCATCCATAGCCTTATGCCGTTTAAAGTCCGAAGCGTACTCCTTATAGGCCCGCTCCCAACGATCTCTTACCGGGGCTTCCCCGTGAAAGGCGTCGCCGACGCAGACTACCGTCCCCTTACCGCTCTGCAGAAGTTCAAGAAAGCTCCGCCCCTGAACGAGGGGAATCTGCAGGGCTTCCAGCAGGAAATCTCTGCGCCCATGCAGATCAGGAATAATCAGCGTAGGTGTATTCTTCGGCAGAATAACCAGCGCGCCCAAGCCGTTCTCAGCCGCCGGGCGTACCTCCTCCGCTATTCGGCACATCAGTTTTCTGGTCTCCCCTAGGGCCTCTATCAATTCATCCGGCGACGGCGGCGCTTCGCGAGAGGCAAAACGCCGCAGTTCAGTCTCGATTCCACCGTTAAGATCGGGCATTAATGCAAACTTTAGCCGCTGATAATCGTGCGGTTGACCTCGGCAAAATCCTCTGCCAACAGTTGGGTAACCTCAGACAGGAGCTCTTCCTCCTCCTCGGCATCCATCTCGGCGCTGAAAATAGCGATCTTGTAGATCGGCGAACTCGATTGTATCGGCCCCCGTACGAATTCGGCCTTATCGCCTACCGCTACCTTGCCGGCTAACTCTCCGTCCTCCGCTTCCGCTAATTCGGGCACATCCTTGCGAATCCCAATACTGGCATAGCTGGTATTTCTACCCTCATTCCCTTCTGGCCCGATGCTCAAGATAGACCCGGAATAGGTAAGCAGCAGAGCGCCGCCCTTTTCCTCTTCCGGGTCGAAGAAATCTACCAGTTCCATCTTCTCTTCGATGATCTTCTTGGCGAAGATCTCTTCCTTCTCTACCCATGCCTTGGAGAGCAGTTCCAGCGCCTCCTCTGCCGGGGCATCGACCGCTGCGGTAAGACTCTTGAGGTGCTCGGCAACCTTCTCGTCTAATTGATCAAAGTATTCACCCATTTTTTTCCTCCGTTACCAACAAAAACTAACGCTATTTTCCATATTAATCCAATTTATTGGGGCTTTTTAGAAAAGATTGCGTTATATTCTGTATAGCGGACAGGATAAAAGCGAAGGGAGGCCTTATTTATGGGATTCAACGACCTACCCCGGGAGATTCAGAATCATCTTCAGGGATTGATGAAAATGGTACCCGACCTCGAGGAAGACGGCCTGGAGCGTCTGGCTCAGGTTTGGACAGAGAAGGAGACGCTCTTCCGGGAACAGACGGCTGCGGTCGGAATGCAACTCCTAGACCAGTGTCGGCCGGCGGACGGAAACGGTCTGTTAGCCTTGACAAGTTCCGGTTCCCTGTTAAGCCTTAGTCCGGGTGCCGAGAAGCGAACCCTCGAGTATGCCAGTATAAAGATCCGTACCGATGTGCCGGACATCAGCATAGAAGAGATCTCCTCCCTGCCCGAGAAGATTGTACGCGGCGAATCGGCGGTCTTTCCGGAGGGACGCTTAAATAAGACCAGCGCCGTCTATCTGCTTGCCGTCTGCGATCCCGCGGTTTCTCTGGATGAACAGGAGAAGCGGGTTCGAGAAGCGACGATCTTCCTGACCAACGGATTTATGAAGCTCAACCGCAGTCTTCACATCGATCCAAACGGGGTTCCCGATCAGTTTACCATGAAGAGCATGATCCGTTATGTAGCCAAAAAGAACGCTACCACCGCTGCGGAGGCCAAGAAGCTGATCGACGATTTTCTCTTTCTGGTAGAGACCGGGATGTGTTTGGGCGAGAAAGTACCCTTAGGCCGGATCGGCCGATTCTCGATCAAGACCAAAGAGGCTCAAAAGGCGCGGGTCGTGAAACATCCCGGAACGGGAAAGGAGATTACGGTCGACGCGAAACCGGCTATGGCTATCCCGCGGATCTCATTCTCCAGCTATCTCAAGGAACGGCTTGCCGAGCTTCCGGTAGAGAATCAGACCCTCGAACAGGATTAAACGCTCTCTGACCTGAGAAAGGAGACTAGTACCTCCAGGGCCATCTCGTTGAATCCCCCTTCGGGAATAATGATGTCCGCAAAACGTTTGGTCGGTTCGATGAACCCGGAATGTCCCGGACGAACCTTCTCCAGGTATTGTTGAATCACCGAATCGACGGTTCGTCCCCGTTCGCGGATATCCCGCTGAAGACGTCGGATAAAGCGAATATCGTCGGGAGTATCGATAAAGATCTTCAAATCGATCAAATCCCGCACCTGTTTCTCATTGAAGATCATGATCCCCTCAAAGATAACCAGGCGCTTCGGCTCCACTCGGGTCCGCTCGTGCATACGCTTATGGTGGACGAAATCGTATTGGGGCATCTCGATCGGTTTACCGGACTTCAAAGCCTTCAGATGCTCTATCATGAGTTTATTGTCGAAGGCGTCCGGATGGTCGAAGTTGACGCTGGTTATGGTGGAATTATCGATATTCTCTGCTGATTTGTAGTAATTATCCTGGGGGATACAGATAAAATCGGGAAAGAGTTCGCCTATCTTGCGAACGACAGTCGTTTTACCGGAACCTGAACCGCCGCAGATACCTATAATGCGGGAACGCACCGGGCCTCCTATTTTCGTGGCGCTATATCCGGATCGACCGGCTTCCCATTTTTATAGACAAAAAAGTATACCTTCGGCAAGTCGTCTCGACCATTCGTGCCGATAAGGCCCAATTTTTGACCGGGCTGAACAAAATCTCCAACATTCACCAGGGTATCGCTGTTTCCGCCGTAGGCAAAGATATGCTTATCCGGGGATTCAATCATGATGATCTTGCCATACCCGTGGTAAGGAGCAACCCAGATAACCTTGCCCGAACTTACCGAGACTACAGGATCCCCATTGCTGGCCAAGATCTCTTTACCGACGAGTTTACCGTTCAATGTGTTGCGAACGCCGCGATGGGGCCAGTAGTTCTCCGCCCCTTCCTGAGAGGGCGTCGGATTTTGGATTTCCCGCTCGACTATTGCAGTCGCGCCGTTCGTTTCACCCGCTCCGGGAATGCGAATCTTCTCCCCTACCATCAGAACATGACTGCTGCTCAGACCATTGAGTTTCAGGAGATCATCTACGGAAATTTGATAATTACGGGCTATCCCGTAGAGGGTATCCCCCTTCACGACGGTATATGTGCCGGTACCTGAAGCAGTTTGCTCTACTCTGGCTTCGCGGGAGACTTGGAGACGCATGCCGACGGCGAGATCGGTTACATCGCTTATATTGTTCAGCTGCTTCAGTTCGTCTACGCTTATGGCGTAACGGCGAGAGAGCTGATAGAGGGTCTCACCCGGCTGCAAGAGATGATAGCTCTCTGCCGACAGAAGCTGCGAGGCGAGGACTGGAACAACTAGCCACAAAAACCGGGGTCGTTTCTTCATCGTCAGTATAATCTTCGGCTTTGGATGGGTAAAACTTCAACCGCCGCAAGAAATTATGTAGAACTTGGTTTAAATGAAAAAAGACACCCTCAGGTGTCTTTCCTCAAGTATGATTCGTTGATCGGGCTGGCGGGATTTGAACCCGCGACTTCTTGATCCCGAACCAAGCGCGCTCCCACTGCGCTACAGCCCGATTCCCCTAATTTAAGAGGGTACGGGAGCGACGGGGATTGAACCCGCGGTCTCCGGCTTGACAGGCCGGCGCGATAACCATCTTCGCCACGCCCCCTAAACAAGGAGTGAATATATCCCAAGCCCCCCTGATCTGTCAAGGGAGATTCTCCGGCAAAAATCGGCCTTGATTGACAAAGCCTAGGGGCCATGATACCGTGATCCGGTTACATAACGAACAGAGAAATGAGGATATCATATGGCTAAAGGGGATTCGCGACAAAGCGCAAAAGAGAAGCAGCACGGCAAGGAAAATGCCGGTAAGAGTCGCATGAACCCGTGGATGTACGTCTTCAGTGTTGCTATCCTGATCATTATAGTGGTGACCTTCGTGGGCGGACCGCTTGTTTCAGGCGCGGGCGGCGGAGGCTCGATCAGTTTCGGTTCATACGACGGGGAGGAGATCACCTACGTCCCCGGGAATTATTTGTCCCGGCAACGGGACGCCATCGCCGAGCAGGTAAACGACTCAGGGAACAATACCAACCTGGAATGGATCGCCTATCAGGTATGGCGAAGCGCCTTTCAACGTTCTGTTGTGCATACCGCGATTCTCAAGGAATCCGAAGAGAGCGGCGTTAGAATACCCGAAGAGCGGATCGACCAGGCCTTGACCAACTACGGCGGGTATCAGGAAAACGGGAGCTTCAGTGCCGAACGTTACCGGGAGACCCCCAATGCCGAGAAGGCCTCTATCCGGAAATTTTACCGGGAAGAGCTAACCCACAGTCAGTATTTGAACGACACCCTCTACGGGGTCAAGACCCCATCTGCGGCGGAGGATTTTATCCGTCAAATGGCCTCTCCCGAGCGGAGTTTCGAATATCTCTCTATCGGCTATGGGGCCTTTCCCGAGGATATGGTGTGGAGCTATGCCGACTCTAACGCCGAACTCTTTCGCAGTATCAATCTGAGCCGGATCACGGTAAACAGCAGCCAAGAGGCGGCTCAAGGCCTGCAGCAGCAGCTCTCCGGCGACGATACCCTCTTTGAGGAACTCGCCCGTACACAGTCTGTCGACGCCTACTCCGAGGCCGGCGGCTATATCGGCTGGCAGTACTTCTATTCCCTCTCGTCCGAGCTCGATTCCGCCGATCAGGCCGAAACGATCTTTGCCCTCGGCGCAGGTGATGTCTCTCCGGTTATAGAAACTCCTTTCGGCTGGGTCATCTACAAGGCCAATGAAGCCACCCGGCCCGTCGCTCAGGACAACGACGAGGATATAGCCACCGTACGCCAATATATGACCCGCTTCGAACGGGGTACCATCGAGGATTATCTGATTAGCGAGGCCGAGGCCCTCCGCGAAGAATTGGGCGTCGGCGGATTTGCCGCTGCGGAAGCCGCACCGTGGAATTACGGGGAAACCGCCTCCTTTCCTCTCAACTATGGAAACATCGAGATCCTAAAGCCTGTGCAGGACGCCTCTCAGACCGGCGCATTGAGCAATGCCGCCTTCAATGAGACGATTCTAAGCGCCCTCTTCGGGCTCGAAGAAAACGAGGTGTCCGATGCTCTGGTACTGGATGACAAGGTATACCTATTCCGACTAAACGAGATTGTAGAGCCGGATGAATCGGTTACCGAGACGGTTGGACTCTATTACACCTATTTAGCCCAGCAGTATATGCAGGCCGACCTTCAGGCGGCGATTCTCGGCTCGGAGAAGCTCGAGAATAATTTCGACGCCGTTTTCACGAAGTATTTCCTCGCCGAGTAGGATGAACCGCCCCCGGTTTGTGGATACCCCTGGAGGGGTATCGTTAGAGTTTCGGGGGCGTTTTCTTTATTCCCGGCAGGATCCCCGCAAGGGACCCGAACGAATTGCCGGGGAAGTCCCCTTAAAAGCCAATTCCCTTTACCTCGTGCCTTCCCCACTGTTGGGCTACGGCCTGAACGAGCTCGTAAAGAGATTGCCGGCCGATGCCCTGCTCTTGTGCCTAGAGCCAGAAGACGAGCTCTTTAGAGTTTCCCGGGAAGCCTTCGAAAGGGCGCCCTACAGGGACGATAAGCGGATTGTCTTGCTCGATACCATAGACCCCGAAGAGATTTACCGACATCTTGTTGAGCACGGATATTGGCCGTATAGACGGATTGAACTTATCAGACTAAATGGCGGATATTCGCTATTCAAAGCCGGGTATGATGCGCTGCGCGACGAACTCGATACACGGATCCGCTTGAGTTATCAAGACAGAATCACCAAGGTCTTCCTCGCCCGTCGTTGGTTAAAGAATCTCTTCACCAACCTTGGATCAGATCTACCGCTTGATAGTTTCCGTTCCCTGGCGACAGAGAAGCCGGTGCTCGTCGCCGGGGCTGGAGAATCCTTAGAGGCCGCGCTGCCGGAGATTAAACGATGGCGGAAGGCCTACTACCTGCTGGCCTGTGATACGGCGCTACCGGTATTGAGTTCCTGCGGTATAGTGCCGGATGCGGCTGTGGTGTTAGAGGCTCAATTTATAAATCTCCGCGATTTTTACCGCTCTCCCCTCCAAGAGATTGATTTACTAGCCGATTTAACCTCCTATCCGGCCGTATTCCGCCTGCCCTGGCGCAGACGATACGCCTTTGCAAGCCGCTTCGCTGAGCTCAATGCTTTGAATCGGCTCTTCGCCGGTCCCCTGTCGGGATTCGAGTTCGAGGCCTACGGGTCGGTCGGTATCGCCGCGGTTGCCCTGGCGCGGAAGTTATCCTCTCAAGCGGTTTATCTAAGCGGGATAGACTTCTGCTACCGATTGGGGAAGAGTCATGCCCGGGGGAATCAGTTTCATCTGGCGGAACTCGCAGAATGCACCCGACTCTGTCCTCCCGGAGAGTTGAGCCGTTTTTTTCAGCGTCCCTTGGTGCGTCGGGCGGGTAAGGAGAGCGAGGTATTAAGCGATCTCATACTGCTGAACTACCGGGAGAGTTTTTTCCGCCTCTCCAGGGTCATGGATGGGCTCTTCGATCTAAATCCAGCGGGGCTCGATCTCGGACTTCCGCTGGCGGAGCCGGGACCTCCGCGAGAGACGATAAGAGCCGATCTTCAACCCGGGTCGTCTGCCAAGAGCCTGAATCATGACGCTGCGCAGAAATTTATTGAAGATGAGGATAAGTACCTGGCCTTACTATTAGAGGAGGGGCGCCGCTACCTGAGCGAAGGCACCCAGCCACATAAGGCCTTTCCCTTCCTAAAGGAGCACGACTTTCTCTACGCCCACTTCCCGGAGGAGTATAGAGAGTATCCCCTCGACCCCACATCGATAAAGCGCCTCTTGATCGCTGCCGAGGGCTACCGGGCCCACTTCCGTACTATCCGGACCGGCTCGAGGTAGTTACGAGTCGTCGTCGGCCTTCAGTACCGAGAGAAACGCCGTCTGGGGTAATTCGACGTTTCCGACCATCTTCATGCGCTTCTTACCCTCTTTCTGCTTCTCCAGGAGCTTTCTCTTTCGGCTGATATCTCCTCCGTAGCACTTGGCGGTAACATCCTTCCGCAGGGCGGAAATGGTCTCCCGGGCAATCACCGTGTTTCCGATTGCCCCCTGGATAGGAATCTTGAACTGATGACGGGGAATTTCTTCCCTCAACTTCTTACAGACTTTCCTGGCCCGGGCCGTGGCGTTATCTCGAAAGACGAGCTGTGAAAGGGCGTCTACCGGATTACCGTTCAATAGAATATCGAGTCTGACCAGATCGGTGATCTTGAAATCGGTCAGTTCATAGTCGAACGAGGCGTATCCCCGGCTGATTGATTTCAGACGATCGTAGAAATCGAAGAGGACCTCAGCCAAGGGCATAGAATATACCAGCTCCACCCGGCGTTCATCCAGGTAACTCATGCTATCCTGTACGCCGCGTTTCTCCAGACAGAGGGTGATAATAGGGCCCACATATTCCGACGGGGTTATCAGGGTCGCCTGAATATAGGGCTCTTGGGCCTGCTGGATCTGGGACGGATCGGGAAACTCGAGGGGGTTATCGACAAATATCGTCTCCCCGTCGTTCAGGGTGATCCGATAACGAACAGAGGGCGATGTCAGGACAATGGTCAGGTCGAACTCCCGCTCCAAGCGTTCCTGAACTACCTCGAGATGAAGGAGTCCTAAAAATCCGCAGCGAAAGCCGAATCCCAAGGCGATAGATGAGTCCTTTTCGTATATGAGTGAGGCGTCGTTCAGCTTTAATTTGTCGATAGCCGAATGAAGATCCTCGTAATCATCCGAGTTGACCGGATAGATCGACGAGAAGACGACCGGTTTAACCTCTTTGAATCCCGGGAGCGGTTCGCGGCAGCCGTTTTTCTTGGTCGTGATCGTATCGCCGACGCGTACCTTGGCGATATCTTTTATCCCGGCGATAATATAGCCTACCTCGCCGGCCTTCAGTTCCTTTCTTTTTTCCAGACCGATGCGGAATACCCCCGTCTCCTCCACCGTATATTCGCCGTCGGTGGCCATGAAGCGCACGTCCTGGTCTATGCCGATCGTCCCGGCGATGACCCGGATATGCACGACCACACCCCGGTAGGCATCGTAATGGCTGTCGAAGATAAGGGCCTGCAGGGGCTCATCCACCAAGGGTTTCGGCGGCGGTACGAATTGAACGAGAGCCTCGAGGAGCTCGTCCACTCCCTGCCCCGTTTTAGCGGAGATCGGAATCGCCGTATCGGGATCGAGTCCGAGGTCATGGTCTATCTGATGTTTGACCATTTCTATATCGGCACTGGGGAGATCTATCTTGTTGATTACCGGCAGAATCTCGAGGTCGTGTTCGATGGCCATATACATGTTGGCCAGGGTTTGCGCTTCGACGCCCTGGGTGGCATCGATAATCAGCAGAGCGCCTTCGCAAGAGGAGATCGCCCGGGAAACCTCGTACGAGAAATCGACGTGTCCCGGGGTGTCGACCAGATTTATCTGATAGATATTGCCGTCGTTGGACTGAAAGGGCAGAGAGACGGCCTGGGACTTGATGGTTATCCCCCGTTCTCTCTCGATATCCATGCTATCCAGGATCTGGTCCATCTGGTCCCGTTCGGAAACCAGCTTTGCCTTCTCGATAAAACGGTCGGCCAGGGTCGATTTACCGTGGTCGATATGGGCGATTATGCAAAAATTGCGTATCAGTTGCGGTTGGTATTGCATCGGGCCTACTCTACTCTATCTAAGGTAAAGCATCAATCCTGGCGGGCATTTCCATCGAGGACGCTCCGTACATAACGCAGCAGCTCCTCCGGTCTGAAGGGTTTTGCCAGGACCGCATCTACATGGGCGAGTTCGGTGTTGAGCCGCTTCATGTAGCCGGACATAATTATGCTCGGAAACTCAGGGCGAATTTGTTGGAGTCGCTCGATCAATTGGTCACCGGTCAGATGGGGCATCACGAAATCGGTTAGTACCAGATCGATAGAGTCGTGGGATTCCTCGAAGATCAGCAGCGCCTCGCCGGCGTTTCTGGCCTCGATTACATCGTAACCGGCCCGATTGAGGATTCTCAAGGTAACCGCTCGAACGGCATTGTCGTCCTCTACCAGCAGGATCCGTTCCGTCCCGAGATAGAGCTCGAGATCCGGGATCTCGATAGGTTCATGTTGAACGCTCTTCTCCGTAATCGGGAAATAGAGCCTGAATGCGGTCCCCTGATCCAGAGCGCTCTCCACATCGATATAGCCCTTACTCTGCTTGACGATACCGTAGACCGTCGAGAGTCCCAGGCCGGTCCCTTTCTCCGCCGGCTTCGTGGTAAAGAAGGGCTCGAAGATCAACGGGAGATTCTCATCTGGGATTCCCTTGCCGTTGTCTTCGATCTCCATCACACAGTAGCTCCCTTGAGGTATCTGTCCCAAGGGCGTCGTGCGGGCCTCTTCAATCTCGATATTCCTGGTCTCGATGGTGAGCTTTCCGCCCCTGCCCATCGCGTCCCGCGCATTAACTACCAGGTTCAGCACCACCTGCTCCAACTGGGAGGGATCGACATAGATCTTGGGGGATGAGGCATCGGGAAAGATGTTGATCGCGATATCTTCGTCGATCAGTCGCCGAATCATCTTTTCTAAATCCTGCATCAGGTCGTTGACGTTGACTACCTCCGGATTGAGAACCTGTTGGCGGGAGAAGGCCAAAAGCTGTCGGGTCAGTTTCGCCGCTTTTCCGGCGGCGGTTCGGATACCTTCCAGCTCGTTTTCCAAGGGCTCCTCTTGGGCATACTTTTCATTTACCAGGGTTATATAGCCGAGAATGACGGTTAACAGGTTGTTGAAATCGTGAGCGATACCCCCGGCCATACGACCGATGGCCTCCATCTTCTGGGCCTGACGCAGCTGATGCTCGAGATTCTTCATCTCGGTCGTATCGATCAGATAACCGTGCAGACTCTGGAGTTCCCGGCGCTCATTGAAGTTTCCCACCATATTGGCGAGCACCGTCGCTACGCCGTTATTGCGGCTGTTTATCTCGAACTCCTGCAGTCGGATCATCCCGTTAATCTTGATCTGATCCCAGAGGTAGCGGCGCTGATGTTCCTGGCTGAAGAGTTCCTCCACACTACTGCCGAATATCTCCTCCCGGCTCTTGAAACCGCAGAGCCGCAGGAAGGCGGGGTTACAATCGATAATTATCCCGTCGCCGTCGGCAATGAAATCGCCGGACAGATCCTCTTCGAACAAACGCCGATAACGTTCCTCGGACTCCTTGAGTTTCAATTCCATTTTGTGTCGGTAGAGGGCCATCTCGATGGTGGTCCGCAGTTCCCGCTCATCAAAGGGCTTCAGGATGTACCCGAAGGGACCGCTTAGCTTGGCCCGATTCAGGGTCTGCTCATCGGCATAGGCGGTCAACATGATTACCGGCCGGTGGTACTCTTCGCGAATAATACCGGCGGTCTCCACCCCGTCCATATCGCCCTGAATCTTGATATCCATCAGTACGAGATCGGGGATCTCCTCTTCGACGATATTGAACGCCGCTGCAGCGGAGGCGGCCGGTCCGAGCACCCGGTAACCGAACCTCTTAAGATGATGTTGTATGTCCAGGGCGACAATAGATTCGTCTTCGACTATCAGAATTGAAGTGGCGTCTGTTTTTTCCATACTATTCCAATGTATTTATCACGTAAGTTTCCCTTAATCTGAACTTAAGGGTAATAGATAAACGAATAAATTCAAGGCTTTGGGTAAAAAAAGCTAGGGGCCGCTGGTTATTTGCCACTCAATGGCGTACTGCATCAGCTCGGTGCTGTTCTTTAGGGCCAGTTTCTGCTTTAGGTGGGATTTATAGGTCTCGATGGTTTTAACGCTCAAACAGAGGGAATCGGCTATTTCCCGGGTGCTCGCTCCTCGTCCTATAGCCTGAAATACCTCAAACTCCCGGTCGCTCAATACTTCGGTGGGACTTAAGGCGCGGGTGGCCCCCCCGCCGGTCATGCTGCTCAGGAGATGATTGCGCATCTTCTCGCTCAGGTAGACCTCACCGCGCAAGACCATACGGATGGCGGTCATTACGCTTTCGGTCGCCTCGGCCTTCATTATAAAACCCTTCGCGCCGGCGCGGAGCGCCCGCTCGGCATAGACCGATTCGTCGTGCAGGGAGATAACCAGAACCTTGAGCTCCGGCTTGATCTTCTTGAGGTCCTTGATAAGCTCGATTCCGTTGGAATTCTTCAAGGAGAGGTCCACTAAGGCCAGATCCGGATCAGTATCCTCGATTAATTCCACCGCGCCGGGGGCGTCTTCGGCCTCGCCGATCACGACAAGGTCCTCCTCCTGATTGATAAGCTGGGCAAAGCCTTGGCGAACTATTGGATGGTCATCGACTATAACGATCCGCTTCTTCATGAATTCTGATTTCCTTCCGCGGGAATCGGCACCCTGCAGACAACGGAGGTTCCACCCTCTTCCGGATGTAGTATCGATAGGTGTCCGCTGATCATGTTAGCCCGATACTGCATGATTCGCAATCCCAACCCCTTGGTCTCCCCGTGGGAAAAGCCCGAGCCTCTGTCGCTTACCGCGACAATAAGCTCCGTCTCCTCAATATGCAGGCGTACCCGAACCAGAGGGCTGCCGGAATGTTTAATGGCGTTGTTCAAGGCTTCCTGGGTTATATGATAGAGTTGCAACTCCACCGTAGGCGAAATCTCGACCTCCGACTGGGGGGCTTCGAACTCGGTGGCGACCCCGTACATCGACTGTACATAGAGGGTCAGTTCCTGCAGGGCTTCCACCAGTCCGTTGGTCTGCAGGGTTATCGGAACAAGCCCCTTGGCCATCTCACGGGTCTGTTCAATAGCGTTGCGAACCAGTAGCTCTATCTCCCGCGTATCCTCACTCACGGCCTCGTTCTGCAGCTTGTTGACCTTGCCTTCGTGTGCCTTGAGCCTTAAGAGAATGCCGGTCAGTTGCTGCCCCAGGCTGTCGTGGAGATCCTGACCGATCCGGGAGCGCTCGCGGTCCTCGATCTCGAGAATTTCCTTCTCCAGCTGCTTGCGCTTGCTCATGTCCCGGGCGATGAGGGAAACGGCGCTCAGATGTCCGCGGCTGTCGCGAATGGGAGAGACCTTGACCGACATATCCAGAATCTCCCCCCCCTTACGGCGCCGTAATGTCTCATAGTGTTCTATAAGTTCGCCGGTTTTGAGCCGATCGAGAAGCTCGGGGATCTCGTTGGGATAGAAGTCGGGAACCAGAATAGAGAGATTTTTCCCTTCCACCTCCTCGGCAGTGTAGCCGAAGATCTCCTTCGCGCCGTCGTTCCAGCTTATGATTGCACCGTCCGGACTGGCGCCGATTATCGCATCCTCGGAGGTCTCGACGATGGAAGCGAGGCGGCTCTGCATCTCCTGGACCCGGTACTCCTCTTCTATATTCCGCAGGATATAGACGTAACCACTGATCTCGTCATCCTGCCCCAAAATAGGGGATATCGTACATCGTACGGGGAATCTTCCGACGGGTCCGATGAGGAAGTAACGTCCGTTGAAGCTCGGTTCCCCCTTTGCCGGGCGGCGGGAGAAGGGATAAGCCTCCTCCTCGAAGAAGGCGTTCTCCAGTTCGATCCCAAGGTCGTCCACCGCCGTTCCGCTGGGCGTCGCATCCTCCATGCCCAACATCTTCCGGGCGGAGGCGTTGATCAGTCGCAGAGCCCCGTCCGGATCAGTCGTGATAACTCCGTCGGAGATTGCCGCAAAGGTCGTCGAGAGTAGTTTCTCGCTCTCCACCACCTTCTTCTCCATCTTGTGGCGGTAGAGGGCCATCTCGATGGTGGAATGGAGGTCGTTGTGGTCGAAGGATTTCATGATATAGCCGTAGGGCTCGGTCAGTTTGGCCCGGGCTAGGGTCTTGGCATCGGAGTAGGCGGATAGATAGATAACCGGGATTCGCAGACCGGTCTGAATTCGTTCGGCTACCTGAATGCCGTCCAACTCGCCCCGGAGCTGTATATCCATCAACACCAGATCGGGACGCTGCGTCTCAAGTACCTTCAGGGCTTTCTCCCCGGTGCCGACAGCGTCGATAACCGTATACCCTAAGGAGGTCAGGGTATGACTCAGATCAATGGCTACAATCGATTCGTCTTCTACGACTAATATGCGCGGTTTTTCCATCTTCATTTATCCACTTACACTACTATTATCTGCCTGGAGAGCTCCTCACTTAAGTCTATCCAGCTTAAGAATTTCATCATGGATACGATCGAGGGGTAGAATAGTATCCACCGCCCGAAGCTTAACCGCCTCGTGGGGCATCCCGTAGACCACACAGCTCTCTTCATCCTGGGCGATGGTGTAGGAACCGGACTCCTTCATCTCCAGCATACCCCGGGCTCCGTCGTCGCCCATGCCGGTCATGATAATACCGATAGCATTCTTTCCCGCATAACGGGCGACCGACCGAAAAAGAACGTCCACCGAAGGCCGGTGACGGCAAACCAGCGGACCTTCCCGGACCTCCACATAATAACGGGCGCCGCTGCGCTTTAGCAGGGTATGTCGATTGCCGGGAGCGATCAACACCCGCCCCCGAAGAACGGTATCGTTATTTTCCGCCTCCTTAATACTGACGGCGCAGAGGGAATCGAGGCGCTTGGCGAAGGCGGCGGTAAAATGTTCGGGCATGTGCTGGACAATCACGATACCGGGGGCATCGACCGGCAGGTTCTCGAGCACCGCTCGCAGGGCCTCGGTACCGCCCGTGGAGGCCCCGATGGCGACGACCCGCTCGGTCGTCTCGATTCGAACATGGTCGCCCCCCTTCGGCAACACCGCATCAGCATTGAGCTTCTTCTGTACCGTTTGCTTCTGTACAATAGGTTTGACCTTGGATAGATGGGCGGCTTTAACCGCATCCACCAGACGAACCCTCGATTCCTGCAGAAACTGCTTGGTCCCCAACTGGGGTTTGCGGATAATCTCCACCGCCCCGTAGTCGAGGGCGTTGAGTACGTTTTGCGAGCCCTCCTCTGCTTTGCTGGAGCAGATTACCACCGGAATCGGATGCTGCTGCATCAATTTACGCAGGAAGGTAAGGCCGTCCATACGAGGCATCTCGATATCGAGCATGATGACATCGGGAATCTCTTTCTCCAGTTTCTTGGCGGCGATAATCGGATCGGCCGCGGTGCCGATGACGCGGATATCCCGTTCCGCCTCGAGAATCTCGCTTATGGTCTGTCGCACTACCGCCGAATCATCGATTATCAATACCCTGGTAATATCGGTCGCGGGCACGTCAAGCCTCCTTCCGGTAGACAGTTGCGGAGACGTTCTTCAAGGACACATCGATTCCGGTCAGTGATTCGGAATGGCCGAGGAAGAGGTAACCTCCCGGTTTGAGATGGCTGTAGAGTTTGAGAATTATATCCCGCTGGGTGGGTTTCTCGAAATAGATCATTACATTTCGAAAGAATATTGCATTCAGCCCCGATCCCACCGGATAGCTTCTATCCATGAAGTTTACCCGATAATAATTAACCTTGGACCGGTACTCCGGTTTAACCCGCACCCGGGGATCGCCGGGTTTCTTCGCCTTGAGGAAGTAGCGCTCCTTCAGGGCTTGAGGAAGGGTGGCGATACGCTCTCGATCGTAGACGCCGCTCCTGGCCTGGGTGAGCACCTTTTCCGAGATATCCGAGGCGAGAACCTGATAGCCGAAATCATGCCCGTCGCGGATAAACTCCTCGAGAACCATGATCAAGGTGTAGGGCTCCTCCCCGGAGGAACATCCCGCAGACCAGACCTTGAAAGGAGATGATCCTGACGATCTGGCGGCCTGCATATATTCGGGTAGAATCTGGCGCTTCAGATACTCGAAATGACCCGGTTCGCGAAAGAAGTCGGTCTTATTGGTGGTGATCAGATCGATGAAGTATTGAAGCTCCTCCCTTGGAGCTTGCTGGTCGAAGAGCCTCTGACAGTATTCGCTAAAGTCGGCGGCTCCCATACGGCTCAGATGCTTTTGCAGGCGGGACTCGACCATAACCTTCTTAGAATCGGGTAGCCGAATGCCGAGATTGTGTTCAACGAAATCCCGTATCCGGCCGAACTCCCTCATTGCAAGGGGAAAGCGGCGCAGGAGATCAGTCTCTGCCATTCTCCTCCGCCTTCTCCTCTTCGCTGGCCGCCAGCAGGGCGTGTACGTCGAGAATCAATGAAATAGAGCCGTCGCCCATAATGGTGGCTCCGGAGAACGCTTTTTGCTTGCGAAATAGTCTTCCTAAGCCCTTGATCACAGTCTGATGGTCACCGAGTACCTCGTCCACCAGAAGTCCCAGGGCCCCCTTGGCGGTTTCGACAATCACCATCTGTTTTCGGGAATCACCGTTATCGGCTATTCCCAGGTGGGAAGCCAAGGAGATGAACGGCAGCAGAGAGCCGCGGTGGTTGATCATTCTCCGCCGCTGGTCGATCTCCGACGGATCGATCTCGAGGCAGGATTCAACCGCAGAGAGAGGAACAATGAAAATCTCCTCGCCGACGGCAATTCGCAGACCGTCGATAATAGCCAAGGTGAGGGGCAGACTCAAGGTAAAGCTGCTCCCTCGGCCCTCCTCGCTGTCGATGGTGGCCGTTCCGGAGAGGGCCTGAATATCCTTGGCCACCACATCCAGGCCGACGCCGCGTCCCGAGACGCTGGTGACCTGCTCTGCGGTGGAGAAGCCCGGAGCGAAGATCAATTGAAAGATCTCTTCCCGGCTGAGTTTGTCTTGAGCCGATATAATTCCCCGCTCGACGGCACGTTGACGAACCCGTTCGCTGTCTATCCCTGCCCCGTCGTCTCGAATCACGATCAGCACCGATGCCCCTGAGTGGAGGGCTTCAAGATAGATTTTACCCGTCTCCTCCTTTCCGGCTTCAAGCCGTTTTTCCGGAGATTCGATGCCGTGATCTATGGCGTTGCGGATGATATGCACCAGAGGATCATGGAGTTTGTCGAGCACAGTCTTATCCAGCTCCGTCTCCTCGCCGGAGGTAATCAGCTCGATACTCTTCCCGAGCTCCTGGGAAAGATCCCTAACCATGCGCCGGAATTGGCTGAAGGTGGATCCGATGGGAAGCATGCGCAGGCTCATCGCATTGTCCCGCAGGTCGTCGATCAAGCGTTCCAGTTCCTCGGAGATTCCGCCGAAACCATCGTGATCCATCGAGCCTGCCAGGCTGTTCATCCGCGCCTGAACCGTAACCAGCTCACCCACCAGATCGATTAACTGATCCAAACGTTCCGAACTGACCCGCAGTGTAGCGCTGGAGCGATCCTTATGAGCCTTCTCGACAGTCTGCTTAAAATGCTCCTGGGCGTGGACGGCCGACTCGATCTCCCTCTCGCCGGTGAGCCCCGCTTCACTGATTCTCTCACCGATGCGTTTCTGCTTCTCCAATAGTTCCCGCAGTTTCTTCGGTTCCAGATCCCCCCTGTCGACCAGGATCTCACCCAGACGCTTCACCTCTCCATCGCGATCGAGGTACTCCTGAGGATCAAGCTCTTCGATTATCAGCTTTGAGTCCGATTCGACGAAGATAAAGACATCCTGAATCTCGCTAAAAGGATGTTCGGTTGTGAGAAGAACCTCCCAGGAAATATAGAGTTTCTCCGGATCAAGCTCCGCTAAGGATGGCACGGCTGAAATATCGGCAAAAACCGAACAGTCCCCCAGCTCCTGCAGCTCATGCAGCAGCAATATCGGATTAGTTCCGCGCTCGAAGATATCCTCCGGCGGGGTAAAGGAGATTCTGTAGGTCTTCTCCTCCGCCTTCGTTTCAGGCGGGGGTGAGAATTTTTCCGTATCGATGGTTGCGGCTCCAGTCCCCTCCTGCTTATTCAGCCGCTCGAGCTCCGCCAGGATAGCCGCACTCACCTGATTCAACTCCTCGGGAAGCTCGTCCCGGCCGACGGCGAGCATGGCCCGGAGATGATCCTTGGCTCGCAGGGTAAGACTGATCATATCCCGAGTAATCGTGCTCTCCCCGGAGCGAACATTCTCGAGGGCGTTCTCGAACTCATGAGCGAAGGATGAGATGGTCTTGAAGCCGAACATACCGGCGGAGCCCTTGATGGTGTGGGCGGCTCGGAATACCGATTGAATATGCCCTTGATCCTTGGGGTCCTCCTCCAGGGAGAGGAGATCGTTCTCCATCTGATCGAGGAGCTCGTAGGCCTCTTCGCGAAAGGTCTCTATAAAGCGATCATCCATCGACTATGGCCTCACTAAAATCGGCATAATGAACCCCGCTCGCGGCAAAGGCGGCGGCGACCTTAGGCTGTATAGGTCCCTTGACGCTAAGAAAGATTCCCCGTTCCTCAGCCTCCTTTACCAGAGCGACAAAGAGCTGTATTCCTGCGGTGTCGACCTCTTCACAGGGCGAAACGTCGATTAAGAGGGTATCACCCGCTTTTTGCATAAGCTCCAAGGCCCTGCGGCGGGCGTCTACGATGTTTTCTATGGTGTATCGCTGTTGAAATTGGATCTCGGACATCCCTTCCTCCGTCACTGCCAATAAGTATAGTGATTCAATGAGGAAAACGCAAAACCGGAGCAGCAGCTTTCGCTAAATAAAGTAGTCCACCTCGATATAGGCCCCCATTTGAATGGAGGACTCCAGGAATCCAGCCTTACGCTTCTTGATTATAATCTGAAAAAGGGCGACCTTCTGTTCTTCATCGATCTTCAGACCTCGCCAGAAGAAGGGATCGTTCACCGAGAGTCCTGTTTCATCGGCGATGCTTCCCGGATAGACCTTGGTAATGATGTAGCCCTTCTCCCAGAGGGTACTGCCGGTCTCTTCTATCTGCATGCCGAAGAGGGGCAGGATCAGATCCTCTTCGCTATCTCGCCTCGCCGCCTCCAGCATCGGGATTCGAGGGCGTTTCTGCAGCTCGAAGTAGACGGTCTCCTCCGTGCCGTCGGTTCTCTTCCAGAGAGTCCGCACCATTCGACCCGGTTTCTCAGCTATCAAGAGGGCATGCACCCGACGTAAACTCGCGACCGGTTCGCCATTGACCTGCAAGAGCTGATCCCCCTCCTTGATGCCGCCCCGTTCTGCTGGTGTCCCGGGAACCGCATAGAGAGCCGTCAGGCCCTGGGAGGTCTCGTTCAGCGCCGCTCCGAGCCAGGCATGTTCGATCTCTCCCTCCTCATAAAGACGCGGAAGAATACGGGTTAGCCAAAAGGAGGGAACGGCAAAATTAATCCCCTCGAAGAACTCGATTCCGGCGAAGACCACCCCCACCAGCATACCGTTCTCGTTCAGCAAGGGACCGCCGCTGTTGCCCTGATTGATGGGGACATCGATCTGCATCGCATCGCCGATCTGAAGGAGTCTTCTATCGACCGCCGAAACTATGCCCGAGGTAATCGTCTTTTCGAGCCCGCCGGGGGAACCGATAGCGTATATCGGCTCGCCTAGGCGCAGATCTTCCCTGCCCGGGGTAAAGATATACTCGGGACTGACCTCTGCTTTTAGAAGTGCGATATCCAGCAAGGGATCCCAGCCCACGACCCGGGCCGGTATCTTGGTGGAGCTCGAGCCGCCCTCTCTTATAAAGAGCCGGGAAAAACCTTCATACTCGGGATCTACTTCGCTTTCGATGACATGGTAATTGGTCAAAATATAGCCGCGATAGTCGATGAAGAAACCGCTTCCGATAACCCGGTCGGGAAACCCCATGCCGCTTTCTACCCGTATTCCCCGATTCACCCAGATAGTGACCGTCGAATCGACGATGCCGGGAAGATCTTCCTGCAGACTACTCAGCAGTGTCGGTTTCTCCCCTTCGAGGAGTCCGGCGTAAACAGCGTAGCCGTTCTCCCGGGCGTCGAGGATCAGAAACTCCAGGTCGGCTGAACTCAATAGACCCTGTTGCAAGAGATCCTTGGCATGAGCGTAGGCTGCTATTCTCTCTTCCCGGTCGAGAAGGCTTTCGAGCTGCTTCAGCCGCAACTCTTTAAGCTCCGTATCATCCAGCACCGGCTCGTCTATCAACCGGGCCGCATCGGCATAACGGAGTGCATCCTCGAAGGCGTTCTCTTCCATCGCAGTCTGGTAGAGACGCTCCAGAAGGAGGCTTATCTCCTCCTGATAGCGACGGTGTTCACCGGCATTGAGGATATTTCGTCTGAAGAGATCATCCGCCAACTCCCAGGCCGCAATAGGATGCTCATCGTCTATCTGCTTCTCCAACTCCTCGGCACTAATCTCCTTCAGGGGCGGAAGTTCGCGGGGTTCCGGTTGCCCGGCGCAGGATAGAATGACAAACGAGAGCAGAGTAAGAGCAGTAAAGGTGTAAATACGGGTCAGTCTATTCATAATTGATTATTCCTGTGTGCGGGGCGCTTGGTAATCTGTTCTTCCGTCCTGATCAAAATCCCACTCTTCCCGCTCATTGAGCATGTCGTATCGATACTCAAAGATACCGTTCTCATCCTGATCAAGCAACAAGAGTTCGAGAATCCCGTTCCGGTACTCTTCGCGGATCTCGCTCCGACCGTCTCCGTTAAGATCCCGGAGCAGAATCTCACGGCCGTTTGTACGGTAGGCCTCAATCACCGTCTCCCCTGCCAGATCGGCCCTACTGCTGTCGCCGCTGGCGACGATGGTACGTTGCGGTTCTTCTACCTGACGGGAATAGCTGCGGCGAGTCAACTCGGCCTGGTCGAGGCTGAGGAAGCGGGGAAGATTGACTATAGGCGGCATAATCTGTACCTCCACCACGGGTAAGGAGTAGGCATCGGGAGCAAAAAGGTAGCGAGTGGTGCGAAGGCCGCGGTCAAGCTTGATTTCAGAAACTTGCGGATAAAGGGCGAAGCGAATATACGTGGTTCCATCCGTATCCCGAATGCTAAGCTCAATCGGATCAGGTCTGTCGGATGATTTCGTCATGGCGGCGAAGAGCACTCGTTGCTCAAAGACTCCATCCTGGTCGAGATCCTCCCGGTACTCCCGCAGACTGCCGTTGACCAGATGAAAATAACGCTCGGGAAATCCGTCCCGGTTGAAATCGCCGGGGAACTCCCGGTCATATTCGGCGAGAAATGAGTTCCATGCCTCGATTTCATCCTTTGCGGTGTAGAATTCATACGCCCCATCTACCAACTGCCAACTCCTAAGGAGTTCCGGGAAGGGAGGGGTCTCCTCCACATCTTCTGTTAGCCGGTAACGCCAGAGCCTTCCTTCGGCCGCCTGGTAATCGAGGACGGTGAATAGATCGATAAGCTCCAGACGCTCCTCGTCGCTCTCGGAGAATTCGATCAAGGCTGCCAGCCGAGTTTCGTTCGGCCGAGGTTGAGCGGGATTCTTGAGGTTTTGCATGAGAAAGTCGCGATACTCGGGATCTATTCTAATCCGCCAAAGAGAGAAAGCCTCGTTTTCCGGAAAGAGCCGCCCTCCCCGCCTGGCTATAGCCCGGGCCTCCGCTTCCTCACCTAATCTGTAATACGCCACACTGCGAAGCCGGAACCATTCCGCGTTACGCCTTCCCGTCGGGATTTGATCCAAAAGCATGGATAAGGAGTCATACTCCATGAGCCGTTCGTAGAGGGAAGCTAAGTCCATGCGGACAGTATGGGAATCGATCAGCACGAAAGTCCCGCCCGCAAGGGCCTCTTCCAGGCCGCGACGATAACTGGTGTAACGCTTTTCCTCATCATGGCGTATCTGCAGCCGAATCATCAATGCTCGGGCGTCGTTGTTGCCCGGATTGAACTCCAAGGCCGCCTGGAGGAGGGAGATAGACTCATTAACGGAGAGAGCCGGATTCTCGTATGCCATCCGAGTATAGGCCCGGGATAGCTCGAGATCGGCCCCGGTCTGGGCGGTTAGAGGGGTACTGCCCAGATAGAAACCTAGGCAAACATAGAGGAGCGACAGAATAAACTTATCTCTACGCTTCCGTACCGCTAAAGTCGCTGTTCTTTTTTTCATCCGGGAACCCCAGTAGAGTTCTGATTTCGGCATCGTCAAGACTCTCCTTGACCACCAACTCCTCTGCTAAGAGATCGAGTTGGGGCCGATGATCGGTCAGGAGACCGGTAACCTCGCCGAGGCACTTGTGCAGGATTGCATGAACCTCATTGTCGATCTTTTCCGCTGTTTTATCCGAGTAATCCTGATGCCGGGCGATCTCTTTCCCGACAAAAATCGGTTCTTCATCGCTACCGTAGGTCACGAAGCCGAGTTCTTCGCTCATGCCCCATTCGCAGACCATTCGCCGGGCTATCTTTGTCGCCTGCTCGATATCGTTCTTTGTGCCGGTGGTCGACTGACCATAAACGATCCGCTCGGCCACATATCCGCCCATGGCTATCTTTATTCGATCCAAGAGCCAATTACGATCCCGGGAATAGGCATCCTTCTCGGGCAGGCTCATCGCCAGGCCGAGGGCTTGTCCGTGGGGGATAACCGTAACCTTGTGCAGAGGATCGGCGTTTTCGAGATAGTAATGGAGCAGAGCATGGCCGGCCTCATGATAGGCGGTCATGCGTTTATCTTCCGGAGATATTACTCTCGATTTGCGGGCGACCCCGAGGAGGATCTTATCCCGCGCCTCCTCGAAATTCTTCATATTGACTTCCGCCAGATTCTCCCGGGCTGCAAAAAGCGCCGCTTCGTTGACCAGATTCGCGAGATCCGCCCCGGAGGAACCCGGTGTAGCCCGGGCGATTCGATTTATATCGACATTCGCCGAGAGGGGAATTTTTGCGGCATGGATCTTGAGAATAGACTCCCGCTCCTGGACGTCGGGCATATCGACGACTACCTGTCGATCGAAGCGTCCCGGTCGAAGGAGAGCCGGATCGAGTACGTCCGGACGGTTGGTGGCCGCCAGAATTATAACGCCGTCCTTGGTGTCGAATCCGTCCATCTCCACCAGCATCTGATTCAGGGTCTGCTCCCGCTCATCGTGTCCGCCGCCCATACCGGCTCCGCGGGTACGGCCTACCGCATCGAGCTCATCTATAAAGAGGATACAAGGGGCGTTCTTCCGCCCCTGCTCGAAGAGATCCCTGACGCGGCTCGCGCCGACGCCGACGAACATCTCGACAAAATCGGAACCCGACATATGAAAAAACGGGACTCCCGCCTCTCCGGCGCAGGCCTTGGCCAACAAGGTTTTTCCTGTGCCGGGCATTCCGACTAAGAGGACACCGGTTGGTATCCGGGCCCCGATTTTCGTAAACTTTTGAGGATTCTTCAGGAAGTCGACCACCTCCTGCAGCTCGTACTTGGCCTCGTGCTGGCCGGCTACATCGTTGAAGGTTTTGCCGTCCTTCTCCAGATACTGTTTCGCCTTGCTCTTGCCGAAGGAGAAGGCCTTATTGCCTCCGCCGTTGATCTGGCGGAACATGAACCAGATCAGGAAGAAGCCGATCAGCCAGGGGATGCTTTGCAGCAGAATGGTGAAAACCGACGGGGATTTGCGTCCCCCTTGAACGATAACCCCTTGTTCGCGCAGTAAGGGCATCAGTTCCTCGTCCGGATAGGGGATCTTGGTCCTAAAACTCCGATTAGCGCCGAAATCTCCGCCGGAGAGGGTCCCTTCGATCTCGTTATAATCGAGGATCTTAACCGACTCTATCTGACCCTCGTTCAGATAAGAGAAGAAGGTCGAATAGGGCATCTCGAAGGAGGAGTCGCCGCTGTCGAAGAGAAATATCAGCCCAAAAAAGAGGATAATTAGAGCCACCGCCATCAGGGCAAAACGGTTATTATCAAAATTGAAGTTAAACCCTTTAGGATCCTTGTCCTTTCCGGGTTCGTTTTCGTTATTCAAATCCTACTCCACTAAATGTAACTCTAAAACCAGGCTTCCCGGAGGGATCGACTCACCCTCCGGCCGAGTGCGTATATCGCGGAAACCGTAGAGGGAAGCTGCTACAGCTGTGATCTCCTGTTGCACAACAACTAAAGGGATGAGATCTCGTAGCTGCTCGGGGATCTTCTGACCATTAAAGAGACTCTTCAGGCTTCTCTCTCCCCGGTTCAGATCAATTCTATCGCCGATTCGCCGGTTCCTGATGATCACCTCCGAGCACTCCCGCGGCAGGCTCAGTCTGAACCCCCGAGCGCCGGGTTCACCTGCCGACAGGTCGAACTTAAACTCAACCGGGCCGATTCGACCTGACTCGCCGGCGATCACCTTCCTAACATAGCGTGTTTTACCGCGAAATACAACAGAGGGGGTGAAGCGAAGCAGCTCTCCCCGCCGTTCGAGGGAGAATCCATGCCCCTGGTGATAAAAACTGCTGTTCTCCGCACTTGCCTTAACGGCCAGGAATCGGCGGGGGATGCGAGAAGCAGGAAGATCATACTCTTTGAGAAGGTCGAGAAGGGATCGTATGCGCAAACTGGCCGGCTCTGAGAAGAAACGGAGGGCGTCGATTTCCGCATACGCCTCGCCTATACTCCAGGATAAGCGCTCGCGGCTGAGTTCCTTCAGCAGGGTCTCCTCCTCCTCGAAATAGGCGGAAGACTCTATGAGGCTAGTACGATAGGATGGAAATTCTTCTGCGATTACAGGCAGTATCCTGTGGCGAATACGATTGCGCTGGAAATTGGAGCCTGAGTTGCTGCTGTCATTGCTGTATGCAATCTCCCGGGACGCTAAGTAGGAGAGGATCGCTGAGCGCGGGACCTCTAACAACGGACGTATATAGGGCAGTCGTACCGCCGGGATCCCATGTAAGCCGGAGACTCCCGATCCCTGGAAGAAACGAACACACATAGTCTCGGCCACGTCGTCGGCAGTATGCCCCATAGCGATGTAGGCCAGGCCTCGATGCCTGCGTTCGCAATCGAGAAGAGCGTAGCGCAATGCCCGGGCGGCCGCTTCGATTCCGCATCCCTCTCTCGCCGCGTATTCATCGACCTCGCCGGACTCCAGCGTAATCCGGTCCAGACTAAGACCGGCCCGGGCGGCATTCCCGGAGAGGAGGGACCACTCATCCTCCAGCTCCTGGACAGGTCGTAAACGATGATCGATATATACTGCATGAAGAGGAATATCGAGCTCGGCGCAGGCGAACATTAGGGCGGTGGAATCCCCGCCGCCCGAGACGGCCAGGAGGAGTCCGTCCATCAACCTGAGACTGTGCAGCTTGGCAAACTGTTCGATAGAGTACGCTAGGTTGGGAATAGAGGAGGAATCCTTAGGATCGGGTGACATTGTACTGGTTCATGACCCTGTCGATAGGAGTATGAATGAGTTCCACTAAGGCCTCGGCGGCCTGCTCGATCCCTTGCCGGAATTGATGAAGCTCTTCCCCCTCGGGAACGGCGAGTACATGGGAAACGACTTCCTCCCGACTGCCGGGATGACCGATCCCGACGGCGATGCGGTTAAAATCCCCGTGGCCGAGAAGATTGATAATCGAGGCCATCCCTTTCTGGCCGCCGGCCGAACCTTTTTTACGGATACGCAGCCGTCCGTTAGGCAGATCCAGGGTGTCGTAGACAACGGTCATCTGTTCCGGACCCGTATGATGTCGGCGGAAGAGACGTTCGATAATCTCGCCCGAGGAGTTCATGTAGGTAAGAGGCTTGATAAGGATTATCTCGGATTGATCAGTTTCTCGGGTTTCAATCCTGCCACGGGCCTCGAGCCACGGAGCTAAAAATGGTTTCCTGAAGCGCATCTCTAGGAGCTCCGCCACCCGCTCCATAACAAGAAACCCGGCGTTATGCCGGGTTTCTGCGTACTCCCTTCCGGGATTACCGAGTCCGATAAAGAGTGTAGGCGCCGGTTTATTCGGCCTCACCCTCTCCCTCGGCTTCTTCAGCCTCCGCCTCGACGGCGCCTTCGACTTCCTCACCTTCAGCTTCTTCCGCCACGACCTCTACCTTGGCTGTGGTAATAACAACCAGTGACTGATCCTCGGCGGTAAGAATCTTTACCTCGTCCGAGACGGGAATGTCGGAAACATGCAGGGAATCACCGATATTCAGCCCTGAGATATCGAGGGTAAATGACTCGGGGATATCTTTGGGAAGACATTCGATCTCAACCTCATGAATGGCGCTTTCGACGATTCCGCCCTCTTTAACGCCGGCGGGAACACCCTCCAGATGCACCGGAACATTAGTGCGCAGGGTTTTGCCGCGCTCGATCTCGAAGAAATCGATATGCTCAATGGTGCTCTTGATGATGTTTTCCTGATAGTCCTTCACCAACACGTCGTAGCTCTTATCCTTGTCCACGGTAATGGTGATGATGGTGTTCTCACTGACGGTGTGAAACTTCTTGTCGAATTCCCGGGCCTCGACGCTGATGGTTACCGGATCGTGGTGACCGTAGATAACGGCGGGGATGAACCCTTCATTCCGCAGTCGTTTGTTATCGCCCTTACGGGTACTTGCTCGACCGTGACCGGCCAGTGTTTTCTGTTCCATGGATCGCTCTCCTCGTTGCTGTGCATCCTCTTATAGGGTACTGGGACGGCAGGGTTCGAACCTGCGAATGCCGGAACCAAAATCCGGTGCCTTACCACTTGGCCACGTCCCAAAAATATGGAACGAAGCGGAAGGCTCTAAATCGATTCGTCCGCCCCGTTCGTACTCAACGCATCCTCGTTACTGAGTTGCGCGCTGTACTCTTCTAAGATACGTTCCTGCAGCTTGCCGCGGAAATCGGAGTTGATCGGATGGGCGACATCCTTATATTCGCCCGTCTTGGTCTTCCGGCTCGGCATAGCGATAAAGGCCCCGTTCCTTCCGTCAATGATCTTTACATTGTGTACCACAAAAGAGTCATCGAAGGTCACGGTGACGTACGCCCTCAGCTTGCCCTCGGCCTCAACCCGCCGAATCCTGATATCCGTGATTTCCATACTTTCCTCCGCTGCAGATGCATAAATAGTACGTTATTATTGTAATATGCGTTCTTCGAATCTATCAAGTGTTTCTATTGTAAGTACTTGTATTGGGTCTTTTAACTCTTTTAGACCTTTAGCGGCCTTGTCGGCCATAGATTTCGAAGGATAAACACCGAACAGAGCCGAACCGGAACCGGAAACTTCGGCCAAACAGGCGCCGCTGTCTCTCATGTACTCGAGGTAGGTCCCGATCTCGGGATGCCGCTTCTTCAGTACGGGGGTAAAGGAGTTGAAGAAACCCCAATTTTCGAGGCTCCCGGCATAGCTTGCCGCGATAGCCTCTCGACTCAAACGAAAGGCAGTCTCCCGCTTCTCTTCATCCAACCAGCCGTACGCAGCGGCAGTTGAGACGGAAAAGGATGGAAGGATCAAAATAAGAGGGAGGCGACGGGCATTGGCCTCGGGATAGACCTCCTCGCCCCGGCCGCCGACATAGGCCAGTTCCGCGGCGCAGAAGAAAGGAATATCGCTTCCCAGTTGTGCGCCTAGAGCGGATAGCCGACTCGGCTCCAGCTTAGTATCGTAGAGACGATTCAGTCCAATCAAGGTAGCGGCGGCATTCGAAGATCCGCCGCCCAGGCCGGCCCCCTCGGGGATACGCTTCTGAACGTTTACGGCGAGACCGCCTCTGATTCCCGTAGCCTCTTTAAAGAGTTTGAATGCCCGGAAAATAAGATTCTGTTCGGGTCTGCAGCTGAAGTTGCCTTCAACTCTGCAGGAGTCCGTATCTGTCAAAGAACAAAGTTCCAGGGTGTCGTAGAGAGACACCTTTTGAAAAAGGGAACTGAGGCTGTGAAAGCCGTCCCCCCGCTTCGGACCAATCTCAAGGTGAAGGTTCACCTTAGCGGGAGCATCTATGACAAGCTCCCTTTTCATGGCGTGGAAGTATTATACATATATGGTTGCATGTGTCAAACCCTTTCTATCCATGCAGATAGTGGCACCCGATAGACTTAGGATTGTTGAGAGCCGAACGGGTTATAACCAGGGAGGTGATTATCGCATTCCGCAGTTCAACCACATCCCGGCGCAGGACGGCCTTCCGATAGAAGCGCTCGATACGATGGTTGAGATAGTTCAGGTCGGAGAGCGCCCGGGAGAGCCGTTTGCGGGTGCGGATAATCCCGACATAATTCCACATGGTCTGCTGAATTTGATTTAGATCGCTTCGGATCAGGATAGGATCGAAGGTGGTCTCCCCCTGGGGAGCGACCCAAGGGGGAATGCTCCTTATGAGCGACTCCGGCGGCTTTTCGGCGCAGCAGTGAAAATCTTCAGCCGCTACTGTTCCGCAATAGAGTCCTTCTAAAAGAGAGACCGAAGCCAAGCGATTGCCGCCGTGCACTCCCGTACACGCAGTCTCCCCCACTGCATAGAGCCCCGGTAGAGAGGTGCGCCCCCGGAGATTAACCTTCACCCCGCCGCAGCTGTAATGGGCGGCGGGGACGACGGGGATCGGATCCTTACGCATGTCGATGCCGACCTCGGAACAGGCTGCAAATATGCTTGGAAAGCGTTCTGCAAGGTCGAACTTCTTGATTCCGGTAGCATCCAGGTAGACGAAGCCCGACTTTTCCCGTTCCATCTGACGGTAGATCGCCCGGGCGACCTCATCCCGGGGGGCGAGATCCTTCAATCGCGGCGCGTAGCGCTCCATGAAGTAGTCGCCGTCCCGGGTCATCAAGCGCGCCCCTTCTCCGCGAACCGATTCGGAGATCAGGAAGCGGTCGGCATCGCGGTGGTAAAGCGTGGTGGGGTGAAACTGAATATACTCTGCGTTGAGAATCTCGACCCCTGCGCGATAGGCCATGGCGATGCCGCCACCCACCGCACCGGCCGGATTCGAGGTATGCTGATATATATCCCCCGCGCCGCCGGTTGCGAGGATTACTGCGCTGCCGAAGACGGCGGCAACCTCGCCGGACTCGTTGTCCAGCAGGTAGGCGCCGAGGGCTTGGTTGGGCTTATAACGCTCTTGAAAGTCGGTGCTGTGATGGGAGCTGGTAATGATGTCGATAGCGGTGAAGTTCTCGAAGCGGGTAATTCTCTCTTCGGCGGCCAGCGCTTTAAGCATCCCCTCCATAATCGCCCGACCGGTAAAATCCTGTACATGCAGAATGCGACGGACCGAATGGGCGGCCTCGCGGGTCCATTCGAATCCCTTCGCATTTTGCGCGAAGGGCACTCCGAGCTCGTCGGCCAAGAGGGAGGTAACCAAAGCAGGCCCCTCCTCGGCTAACTGCTCCACTGCGGCAATATAGTTTATGCCGTCCCCGGCTTCGACGATATCCCGCTTGAGGAGCTCGGCGCTGTCCTCATCACCCCGGGCGACGATGCCCCCCTGAGCGTAACGGCTGTTGTTCTCCAGCGGATCATCACCCTTCGCTACCAGCGCGACCTGATAGCCCAATTTAGCCAGGCGTAAAGCCGCACTCGAACCGGCGATCCCGCCCCCGATAACGAGAACATCGAAGCTCTCCACCTAAGTCCCGCCTTCCATCTTCAAGGAGAAATCGAATCCCTGCACGGAATGGGTCAAACGTCCCACCGAGATGTAATCGAGTCCGATCTCCATATAGTCCGCAATCTTCTCCAGCGACATATCTCCCGAAGCCTCGAAGCGTACGGCACCCTTTCTCAGGGCGAAGGCTTCGGCCGATGCGGCGGGGCTCATATTATCGAGCATAATTATATCGGCCCCGGATTCGATCGCCTGGCGGACCTCGTCGATGCTGCGGCACTCGACCTCGATGGTAAAGCGGCTGCCCCAACGCTCTTTAACCGCGGTAACGGCTTTCGCTATGGAACCGGCGGCGTCTATGTGGTTATCCTTGATCATGACCATATCGAAGAGTCCCATGCGGTGATTGCTCGCCCCGCCGACCTGGACCGCATATTTAGCCAGCTCCCGGTAGCCGGGGAGGGTTTTACGCGTATCCAGCACCTTCGTAGGCCCCTTCTGGAGCTCCGCAAAGCGGCGGGCGGTCGTAGCGATCCCCGAAAGGTAGCCGAGAAAGTTGAGGGCAATTCGCTCGGCGCTTAGGATCGATAGGGTCTTTCCGCTGATTTCAGCTACAGCCTCTCCCGGCGAAAGGTGCTCCCCTTCGCTTTTCGCGAACCGGACCTCTGTTTCCGGATCGATCCGCCGGAAGACCTCGGTAAAATAGGGCGCACCGGCGAGTACTCCGCTATCCTTGCTGTGCAGGACGGCCGTCGAGCACTCGCTTCCGAATATGGCCTGGGAGGTAACATCCCCCAGGTCACAGAGGTCCTCGCCGATGGCCAGCTCGAGAAGCTGCCTGAAACTCTTCTGAATCATGCCGCTATAGTAAGCTAAGTCGCTTGCATTTTCAATGCTATTTGACTTTTTGGCCTTTAGCCGCCATACTAGCTTGCATGAGTGATTACCTGCGCTTCTTTACCGAAGCCTTACGCGAAATCGTAACGGAGATCGGTTTTCAGGATTTATCGATCGATTACGGCAACACCGAAGCGGACGCGGCAGAACTCGTTGCCAGCGTAGGAATTACTGGTGATCTGCAGGGTTTCATGATGTTGCGGACGAACATGGATAGCGCCAAGAATTTCGTCTCCAAGATGCTCGCCAACATGGGGGTGGAGGATGAGGAAGAGGGCTTTGGTCAGTTCCATAAAGAGGCAATCGGCGAGATCGTCAATCAGGTTTCCGGCCGTTCAACAATGATGCTCGCCGATCAGCAGATCGACTGTAATATTACTCCCCCAACGATTATTGCAGGACACAACATCTATTCCGATGTCTCATCCTGCGAGTCTTCCCTCTCCCACACAATAAGCGGAAGTTTCGGCAATATCAGTCTCTTCGTCGGGATAAAAAAGTCACAATTGGAAAAAATAAATAGTTGACATTCCATAAACCGCTGACTTAGATTAGCGATAGAATCTAGATCAGATTCGAATGCGGAGAGGGAACAAGATGGAAAATAACGAGTTCGAGAACGACGACATCTATCCCATGTCTATGGACGACGCCGACAATGAAGACGGCGAGGACGATTTTTTCAGCGATAATTTCGATGATTACGATGATGATCTCGACGACGATCTAGACGATTTCGACGACGACCTCGATGACGATCTTGACGATGAGATGGATGACGAACTCGAAGACGACAACTACGACGACTACGATGACGATTTCATCGAGGACGACTACGATTACGACGACGGCCTAGACTACGAAGATTTCGACGATTGATAGAGTAGTTCCCCGGAATACCATAATTTCTCCAGTTCATAGAACTCCCGCATCTCTTCGGTCATCAGGTGGACCACCATGAAGCCGCAATCGATCAGCATCCATCCCTCTTCGTGCATCTTCTTATGACGATGGAGAATCTCGATCTCGTTTTCCTTAAGAAAAACGAGAATATTTCTGATTAAGCCCTTCATGTGGCCGATGCTGCGCACCGTTGCAATCACAAAGAAATCGGTCCAGGAACTCACTTGGGCGACCTCGATCACCATAGTCTCTTCACCCTGGTGATCAGCAATATATACACCCATGTCGCGGGCCAACTTACTCTTTACAGTAGCGTCCATCAAAGTCCTTCCCCAATATTATTACAATGTCTGCATTCATATCCAATTGATCGGCAAAATCGACCGCCGCGGTCTGCAGGGTAATATTCCTGCAGCGGATAACATCCGCCAGGCGACGGGCGGCGGCCTGATTTCCCAGTTTATCGATAATAATGGTTTTCTCGTAGGTCTCTTCCGCGTTTCCGACCCGGACGACCTCGTAGCCGAAGCTCTGGTAGAGCTGTGAGGTTCGAGAGGCCAGGCCGTTGATCTCAGTGCCGTTCAGAATCTCGACCCCGATACGAAGATCCTCCTCGGAGAGCTGATTCTCGCTCTTGAGGGAGTTGACCGTCTGCACCAAGGTCTCCTTAAACAGTCTTCCCTCCGAGTGGGGAAACAACAGGGTCTGATCATCCACCCGCCGGGAGGTTCCTCGCAGTCTGAGTTGGACCATATTCTCCACGTCGAGGCGCTGCATAGCCTCGAAGAGAGCGGCCAGACCTCTAATGGAGATATCGGTTTCCACCTCTTGGGCGAAGGCCCTGGTTACTTCCGGCACGGATAGACGTTGATGGGTGGTCCCGAAGCTATCGAGCAGGCTGCGGATAAAGCTTTGCCCCCGGGAGATACGTTCCGATTCGGTCTCACTGGGATCCCCGTGGCGGAGATAACTGAGCGCTTTACTACCGTCGAGCACAAAGCTGCCCGAGGGCAATAAAACCGTATCGCCGTCGATGGTCGCATCCACCGGGTTAGGGATAAAGGTATCCACTCCTCCCACGAGATCGACTAGCCGGTCGAGATGGGACAGATCCACCGTAAGGTAGAAATCGATCTCCGTACCGGCAATTGAGGCAACCTTCTCGATAAAGGCATCGGGATTGTCAGGCTCGAAGAGTTTCTCGATCGGACCGATCTTGCCTTCATCCCGGAGGAGCGAACCGGTATTGGCGGGAATATCGGCCAAAGCGCCCTTTCCATTGGCGTGATGATAGAGAAAGAGCTCGGAGAAGAGAATGGAATTCCCGTCGGCGATTATCAGCAAGACCGAAACCGGTTCGTCCTGTTCGAGGGCGCTTTCGAATCGATCTACTCGAACCTTGCTATAGAGAAACACCCCGGTGCTGACCACTATGGCCACTATGAGCAGTAGAAGGATAATACCGGGATCAAATGCTGTACGGCCTTTCATGCCTGCTCCCTCGCTGAATCGTGGTATAGTCCCTCTCGGCGTATATACTCAGCCACTTCCGGAGGAACAAGAAATCGAAAAGGGCGCTCATCGCTGATCCTTTCCCGGATCTCCGTGGATGAGATCGGGAAATCGGGATTATTCAACCGTCGGTAGGGAATATCATCCCGCTCGGCACGCGTATCGCCCCGCTTGGCGAGTATCAGATCGACCAGATCGAGGAGCTTGCGATACTTCCGCCACTGATGAAATCCCGGCAGGAGATCCTCGCCGATTACCAGGCCCATTCGTCCCTCAGGCTCCAATTCATCGATCAGGACGCGAACCGTATCGATACTGTACGATACCCCTCCCCGTCGGATCTCGCAATCCGAGAAATCAAACCCGTAGGCGTGAGCACAAAGGCGCACCATTGCCAAGCGATGATCGGCCGCCGCATAGTGAGCGGTATCCTTATGGGCTACCCTGTTCGACGGAACGAAGACTACCCGGGAATAACCGATACTCTTCAGCTCGTCGGCCAGTTGAAGATGTCCGAGATGAATAGGATTGAAGCTGCCTCCGAGGAGTGCGACTTTCATAGCTCGCGATTATCCCCGGTCACTGCCTGTTGAGGAGCCCGGAAAAGCCCTTTTTCAGACTATCGAGCCCCTGAAGAGAGAAACTCGATACCGCCACAATCTCCTCGTCGGATAGGTGCCTTCGGAACTCTTCGAAACGCTTCCCGTCGGGATCAAGATCACTCTTGGAGGCAACGACTATCCTGGGACGGCTTGCCAGATCCGGATCAAACTCACGCAACTCATCGAGGAGTGTATTGAACTCCCGGTATGGATCCTCTTCGTGAATATCAATAATAAACGCCAGACCCTTGGTGCGCGAGATGTGTTTTAAGAATCTGAAGCCCAAGCCGGCTCCGTGGGACGCCCCCTCTATGATGCCGGGAATATCCGCTAAAATACAGTCGCCGTAACCGAGGTGTGCGACTCCGAGATTCGGAATCTTGGTGGTAAAGGGATAGTCGGCGACCTTCGGATGAGCATTGGTGAGGGCGGCTAAGAGACTCGATTTTCCGGCGTTCGGGAAGCCGACGAAACCGATGTCGGCGATGATGTTCATCTCGATTATCAGTGTCCGTTCTTCCCCCGCTTCTCCGTCCTGGGCGTAACGCGGGGTCTGTCGTACCGAGGTCCGGTAATGCCAGTTCCCTTTCCCGCCGTTTCCGCCGTTTAGAAAGATCCATTCGCCGCTGTGGCCGAGATCCTTCAGCTCTTCCCGGGACTCCCGATCGCGAATGATCGTACCGGGCGGAACGTCGATTACCAGGTCGGCGCCGTTACGACCATGTTTGCGTCGCCCCTCCCCGGGCCGACCGTTCTCGGCGCGGAATACCCGGGTAGATTTTAGCCGTGAGAGGGTTTTCAAATTATCTTTGACTTTGAATATAATCGAGCCGCCCTTACCGCCGTCACCGCCGTCGGGGCCGCCCTTGGGAACATACTTCTCCCGTCGAAAGGAGACACACCCGTTGCCGCCTTTCCCTGACGAGACTACTATTTCGGTTTCATCGACGAAGCCAGTCACCTAGAGGGGTGCTACTCCTCCGACTGAACGGCGATGTACTTGCGTCCGAGACGCTCTAAAAACTGTACCGTTCCTGCCGATTTTGCGAAGAGGGTGTCGTCCTTCCCCCGACCGACATTAGCGCCGGGATGGAACTTGGTTCCCCGCTGTCGTACGATAATCTCTCCGGCCTTTACGATCTGGCCGCCGTAGCGCTTGATTCCAAGGCGTTTAGACTCGGAATCGCGTCCGTTTTTGGAGCTTCCGCCCCCTTTTTTATGTGCCATCTTCTCTACTCCTTAGGCTTTAGCGACGCGCATTGTCGACAATCTGCAGGGAACAGAGATCGGGTCGATCATTCTCTACCCCGTGAAGTCCCGCCATCAACAGATCCGTTACCCCTCTCACACGTTCGAGGGCTGCGCCTTGACTATACCTTACCTTGAACTCTAATGCTCCCGGAGCGGGAGCAGTGCCTGCGACCTCGACTAAATCGAAATTCCGCAGGGTTGCGGCGGTCGACCGGGCCAGGAGACTGACCGCGGCGCATATGCCGTCGTCGCCGCCGTTTTCAGATCGGGCGTGACCGTCGATGCGGATCGCCTTGAGACACTCGTTCTCCAGCCGTACCGCGATCGTGATCACAACTGCGTCCGGTTATGCTCCGGTGATCTCGTTGACCCGGATTACGGAGTACTGCTGCCGGTGACCCTGCTTCCGCCGGTAACCCTTACGCCGCTTATACTTCGTTACGACAACCTTCGCATCCTTCCCGTGATCCTCGATGGTTGCAGTTACTTTGACGTTTTTCACATAAGGGGCGCCCACAGTGACGTCTCCTTCGGAACTGGTCAACAGAACTGTATCGAACTCTACGTTAGAGCCCGTATCACCCTCGAGTTTATCAACGTGAAGTACAGATCCCTTCTCAGCCTTGTACTGTTTTCCTTTGATCTCTACCAGTGCGTACATCACGACAACCTCAACTCTTGTTCATGAAAAATTCGTAAGCGTTTATATACCATAGGGATATTGTCCTGGTCAAGGGTGTAAGCCTCAGGGAAGAGTTGTTGCACCCATCAGGTAGCGGTCCACCTCACGGGCGACCCCCCGTCCCTCATTGATAGCCCATACGACCAGAGACTGACCGCGACGCATGTCCCCGGCGGCGAAAATCCCGGGGGAAGAGGTCGCGAAGCGACCGTACTCCGCCTCCACAGTTCCCCGCTGGCCGACCTCGACCCCGAATCCTTTGGTTACCGGTTCCTCCGCACCGACGAATCCCATGGCCAGCAGCACCAGATCCGCTTTGAATGTCTCCTCCGTCCCCGGAAGCTCCCGCATCTGATACCGACCGCTCTCGTCCTTCTCCCAGGCAACCCGGATGGTCTTCACCGCCTCTACCCGGTCGGTTCCGATAAACTCCTTGGTAAGGATACCGTACTCCCGGGGATCCTCGCCAAAGCGTTCTATAGCCTCCTCGTGGCCGTAGTCGACCTTCAGAAGCTTAGGGTAGGTGGGCCAGGGATACTCATCGGTCCTCTCTTTAGGGGGCTCGGGAAGGAGTTCGAAGTTGACCAGGCCCTCGCAGCCGTGGCGGAGACTGGTTCCAAGACAGTCGCAGCCGGTATCGCCGCCGCCGATTACAACCACGTGCTTTCCGCCGGCGTGGATAGGCGCGGTATCGGAGGAGCCGGTATCGAGCAGGGTCTTGGTATTGGCGCCCAAGAACTCCATGGCGAAATGAACACCTTCGAGTTCACGGCCGGGAACGGGCAAGTCCCTGGGAATAGTCGATCCGCAAGCCAGCACGACCGCATCATACTCCTTTTTGAGATCCTCCGCAGAGAGATCTACTCCCACCTCGACACCGGTCGTAAAGGTGATTCCCTCTTGCTCCATCAGGTCGATACGGCGCATGACGACCTCTTTGTCGAGCTTCATATTGGGGATACCGTACATAAGTAATCCGCCCGGTCGGTCGGCCCGTTCGTAGACGGTCACCAGATGCCCGGCCTGGTTCAGCTGGTCCGCCGCAGAGAGTCCCGCCGGACCGGATCCGATGACCGCTACCCGCTTGCCCGTGCGACTCGCCGGGGGGTGGGCTTGTACCAGACCGTTTTCGAAGGCGTTCTCGACAATAAAGAGTTCGTTGTTCTTAATGGTCACCGCCGGTTCGTTTATCCCCAGCACACAGGCGGTTTCGCAGGGCGCCGGGCAGACCCGGCCGGTAAACTCGGGGAAGTTGTTGGTCAGCATCAAGCGCCGGAAAGCCTCTTCATTTTTCCCCCGATAGACGAGATCATTCCATTCGGGGATCAGGTTTCCGATAGGACAACCGAAGGAGGAGTGGCAGAAGGGGACCCCGCAGTCCATGCAGCGGGCCCCCTGGTCGCGCCGTTCTCCCTCGCTTAACGGGATCAGAAATTCCTTATAGTTCTCAAGCCGCCTGTGAGCATCCGCGTAGGCGGTCGTCTGGCGGGCGTATTCCATAAATCCAGTGGGCTTACCCATGTACTGCCTCCAGTTGCTTCTTCTCAGCCATCTCCGCAAGAACCCGCTTGTAGTCCCTGGGCATTACTTTGCGGAAAGATGAGATGGCCTGATCGAAATCCTTCAGGATCTCCTTGGCCCTTCTCGATCCGGTCCGCTCCAGGTGCTCACCGATCATGCTCTGCAGATAGCTCCGGTCCTCATCCTCAATCGGATCGAGATCGACCAGCTCGTCGTTGTAGAGCTCCGTCAGCATTCCCGCCGGATCATAGACGTAGGCGATACCGCCGCTCATGCCGGCGGCGAAGTTTCTGCCGATGGAACCGAGAATTATCGCCTTTCCTCCGGTCATATATTCACAACCGTGGTCGCCGACCCCTTCGATCACCACCTCGGCCCCGGAGTTCCGCACACAGAAGCGTTCGGCCCCCTTTCCGCGGACGAAGGCCCGGCCGCCGGTAGCGCCGTAGAAGGCGACATTGCCGATGATAACGTTCTCCTCGGCGGGGAAGAGACTCTCCTCCGGCGGTTTTATCACTAAGGTACCGCCGCTCAAACCCTTGCCCACATAGTCGTTTGCATCCCCGGTCAGAGTAAAGGTAACATTTCGACAGAGCCAGGCGCCGAAGCTTTGCCCGGCGCTCCCGGTAAAATCGACCGTAAGGCTACCTTGAGTCAATCCTTGGTTGCCGGTTTTCGCGGCTACGGTGGAACTTAAAATAGTGCCGACCGTACGATCGGTATTCACGATTCTGTAGGCGAGCGCCACGTCCTCGCCATCCTCGATAGCCGCCCGGGCGTCCTTGAGAATCTGCCGATCCAGGACCGCTTCCAGGCCGTGATCCTGGCCTTGGGTACAGCGGACCGCCGCAGCCGGATAGGGCTTGCGGGCAGGTTCGAGAATCGGACTGAGGTCGAGACCCTGATCCTTCCAGTTCAACACCTCCGGATCGGCTTCCAATAGATCGGTTCGTCCCACGAGCTCTTCAATCTTACGAATTCCGAGGCCGGCCATAATCTCCCGAGCTTTTTCCGCTACGAAGCGGAAGTAGCTGACCACATCCTCCGGACGACCCATAAACTTCTTCCTGAGTCGCGGATCCTGGGTCGCTATGCCGACGGGACAGGTATTCTTGTGGCATTTCCGCATCATAATGCAGCCCATGGTTACCAGGGCCGCCGTGGAGAAACCGAACTCCTCGGCACCGAGCATGGCTGCAATGACCACATCCCGGCCGGTTTTCAACTGGCCGTCGGTCTGGACCACCACACGGCTGCGGAGATCGTTCATCACTAGGGTCTGATGGGTTTCGGCCAGTCCGAGCTCCCAAGGAAGACCGGCGTTCTTCACTCCGGTCAAGGGCGAAGCCCCGGTACCGCCGTCATGACCGGAGATCAGGATGTGGTCCGCATGTCCCTTGGCGACGCCGGCGGCGATGGTACCGACGCCGACCTCGGAGACGAGCTTTACGCTTATTCGCGCCTTTTCATTGGCGTTTTTCAGGTCGAAGATCAGCTGCGCCAGATCCTCGATGGAATAGATATCGTGATGCGGCGGCGGGCTGATCAGGCCTACGCCGGGGGTCGAGTAGCGGGTCTTGGCGATAAAATCGAAGACCTTATGACCGGGGAGCTCGCCCCCCTCGCCCGGTTTCGCTCCCTGGGCCATCTTGATCTGAATCTCGTCGGAGTTGGCCAGATACTCGATGGTGACTCCGAATCGGCCGGAGGCGACCTGTTTGATCGCTGAGCGGCGCGAATCGCCGTTGGGAAGCGGCACGAAACGCTCGGGATCTTCCCCTCCCTCGCCGGTGTTGGACTTTCCGCCGATGCGGTTCAAGGCTATGGCCAGGGTCTCATGGGCCTCCCTGGAGATCGATCCGTAACTCATCGCCCCGGTGACGAAGCGGCGCATAATCGATTCGGCCGGCTCCACCTCATCCAGGGGGATCGGACTCCCCTCTTTGAAGCGCAGCATCCCCCGCAGGGTTGCTTGCTGGCTCGAGCGCATGTCGAGCCGCTCGCAGAAGCGGTCGAACATATCCTGCCGCCTATGGCGAGTGGCGATCTGCAGATAGGCAATCGCCTCCGGATCCCACATATGCTTCTCGCCGTCCTTACGGTATGCGTATTCGCCGTTGTTGAGGAGGTCCTCCCAGAGATTCTCGTTGCCCGAGGGATAGGCCTTGTCGTGGCGCTGAATCGCCTCCTTGGCCAGGATGCTGAAATCGGCCCCTTCAATTCGGGAAGCGGTGCCGGCAAAGCAGCGATCCACCACGGCCGAAGAGAGTCCGACCGCTTCGAAAATCTGGGCCCCCTTATAGCTCTTCAGGGTGGAGATCCCCATTTTACCGAAGACCTTGCGCATGCCCTTGGCCAGGGCTTCGCGGTAGTGCCCGACTAATTCGGCGTGGCTCTGCTCATGCTCCAGATAATCATGCCGGGAGAGGAAATCGAGGGCATCCAGGGCCAGGTAGGGATTGACCGCATCCGCTCCGTAACCGACAAGGAGACAGAAGTGATGCACCTCCCGCGGTTCGGCAGATTCGAGGACGATGCCGATCTGAGCCCGCTTCGCCGTGCGGATCAAGTGATGATGCACAGCGCCGGCGGCGGCCAACATGGGTATAGGGACCCGTTCGGAGGAGGCCTCTCGGTCGGAGAGGATCAGCAGGGCATAGCCCTGATCGACGGCCTCTTCCGCCTGGGCGGTGATAGTCTCCAGCGCGGCTTCCAGCCCTTTCTCGCCGGACGATTTTTCGAAGGTCGCATCCAGGGTGCGGGTTCGCCAGCCCCGATGATCCATCTTCTTGAGTTGGGTCAACTCGCTATTATCAAGGATAGGCATCGGTAGATGCAGCCGATGGGCATGTTCTTCCTTGACCGAGAGCAGGTTTCCCTCGGGACCGATATAGGACTCCAGGGACATAATTATCTCTTCCCGGATCGAGTCGATCGGCGGATTCGTTACCTGGGCGAAGAGCTGCTTGAAATAGTCGTATATGAGCCGCGAGCGTTCGGAGAGTACCGCCAAGGGGGTATCGTTACCCATGGAACCGAGAGGCTCCTTATGGGTGTCCACCATCGGCTTCAGGATACCTTGCAGATGCTCCATGGTGTAGCCGAAGGTCTTGAAAAGCCGGCCGATACTCTCATCGTCGGGGAGCTCGCCGGTGGATTCTTCGGGCAGATCGGCAAGGCTGATTCGCTGCTTCTCGATCCAGTCGCGATAGGGACGTGCCCCGGCGATGCGGGCCTTGACCTCTTCGTCGTCGACGATGCGACCCTCCTTGAAATCGACCAGAAACATCTTGCCCGGTTCCAAGCGGCCCTTTTGAACGATATTCTCCGGCGGAATGGAGAGTACGCCGACCTCGCTGGCCATGACGACCAGATCGTCCTTGGTTACGTAGTAACGGGAGGGCCGGAGGCCGTTCCGGTCGAGTACCGCACCGATAACCTTGCCGTCGGTAAAGGAGATTGAGGCGGGTCCGTCCCAGGGCTCCATGATGCAGGAGTTATATTCATAGAAAGCCCGTTTGTCGTCGCTCATATGGGCATGATTCTCCCAGGCTTCGGGAATCATCATCATCACCGTCTCTTCCAAGGCGCGACCGTCGAGGTAGAGAAGCTCCAGGACATTATCGAAGGTGCCCGAATCGGATAGATCGGGCTCGATCAGGGGGAAGGTCTCCTTGAGGGCAGGACCGAAGGAGCCGCTCTCAAGGGTTCCCTCCCTGGCACGCATCTTGTTGACGTTGCCCATCAGGGTGTTGATCTCGCCGTTATGACTCATGTAGCGCAAGGGCTGCGCCCGATCCCAACTGGGAAAGGTGTTGGTGGAGAACCGGGAGTGAACCATGGCGATATGACTGCGGTAATCAGGGTCCCGCAGATCAGGGAAGTACTGGGGAAGCTGCTCAGGGGTGAGCATGCCTTTATAGACCAGAATTTTGGTCGAGAGACTGCAGATATAGAGGAAATGATCCGGATCGTACTCGCTGCCCCGGAATGTGTTGGCCAGCTTCTTGCGGATCATGTAGAGATCCCGGTCGAAACTCTCCTGGTCGGACCCCTTGCGACGGGAGATGAAGATCTGCTCCATCCAGGGTTCGCTCGCCCGAGCGCTGGGACCTAACATGCTGTTGTCCCGCGGAACAGCCCGCCAGCCGATCAGGTGGTGCCCCAATTCGGCACAAAGTTCGCCGGCTCGTTGCTTTATAACCGCCCGATAGTTCGGTTCCGTAGGCAGAAAAACTAGGCCGACGGCGTATGATCCGCGGCCGGGAAGATAGGTTCCCAATTCCTGTTCAGATACCCGTTCCAGGAACTCCCAGGGTACCGAAGTAAGGATTCCGGCACCGTCGCCGGTATTGACTTCACTTCCTACCGCACCGCGGTGGGTCATGTTGATGATAATCTCTTCCGCATTGCGGATTATCGAATGACTGCGAACCCCTTTCATGTTAGCGACGAATCCTACGCCGCAATTCTCGTGTTCGAACTCCGGCCTGTACAGGCCGACTGAAGCGGGACGCTTTTTCAAATGCATATAACCTCCAAGGAGACAGTGGCATGAATATTTATGCAACTTTTGTGCCAGGTTACCTCTTTAACGCAAAGAAGAGCATCAATTTTTCTACGCGATTGCGTAGCTGAAATAAATGCATTGATGGTAGTTAGTTATTAGAAAATACTAAATTTTCAGGGAAGACTTCAATTGATATTTCGCCCAAATGCGCAATCTATTTTTATGCATCCTACCAATCAGTAGGATTCACCCGTGGGTTTCATACTAATTGGTAGGAGAATGAGCTTACATCTTCTCTACAAAAGGGATATTCAAGAGCTTCATCCCATTCTTCAGTACACACAGTACGGCGCTCGCCAGGCCTAAACGGCTGACAGCAAGACTCTTATCTTCCGCCGCCAAAATAGGCGTGTCGTGATAGTAGCGGGAGAATGTTTTGGCTACATCGTAGAGATAGGCCGCCAGCATCGAGGGGTTATAATTCTCCGCCGCCTGACTCACCGCGCTCGAGAAGCCTGCACAAAGTTTAACCAGTTCCCGTTCTTCACTCGTCTCGAGAAGGCTTGCATCCGCCCTTAAGGAGGTAAATTCCGCGCGCCGCTCCTCGAACTTGCGCCGCATAGAGGAGATCCGGGCGCCCATATACTGCAGGTAGGGGCCGGTGTTGCCGTTGAAAGAGAGGGATTCCTTGGGATTGAAGATCATATCCTTATTGGGGGAGACCTGCAGCAGATAGTAATGCAGTGCCGCCAACGCGACCCGCTTAGCCGTCTCCTCGACGGAATCGACCTCCGTATCCCGTTCCTTCTCGCGTATCTCCGCCGCGGCCATCTCCGTCAGCTGCGAGATCAGATCGTCCGCATCGACGACGGTACCCTCCCTGGATTTCATCTTACCCTCGGGCAGATTTACCATTCCGTAGGAGAGGTGGTAGAGGTTCTGGGCCCAGTCGAAACCGAGCTTTTGGAGTACATAGAAGAGTACCCGAAAGTGATACTGCTGCTCGCTACCGACCACATAAATCAGACGTTTGAAGTGCCAGTCCTTCTGACGCTGGATGGCGGTACCGATATCCTGGGTTAAATATAGGGAGGTGCCGTCGCTCCTTAAGAGAACCTTCTTATCGAGACCGATCTCCTCCAGATCAATCCAGATCGAACCGTCCTCTTCCCGGTAGAATACCCCCTGCTCCAGCCCTTTAAGGATCTCATCCTTCCCCAGCATGTAGGTCTGAGACTCATAATAGATCTGATCGAAACTGATGCCGGTATTAGCGTAGGTCTCTTCGATACCATCGATAGCCCAGCGGTTCATCTGTTCCCAGAGCCTGGTTACCTCGGGTTCCCCCTCCTCCCACTGGATCAGCATCTTCCGGGCGGCCTCATCGGCAGATTTATTCTCTTTGGCCCATTGGTTGAACTTCACATAGTAGTCGCCGACGAAGTGATCACTCTTTTTATCGACCTCTTCGGGAGTAACGCCGTTTCCGAATTCCCGGTAGGCAAGCATCGACTTACAGATATGGATTCCCCGATCGTTGATCAGGTTGACCTTACGAACATCAGCGCCGGCGGCGTCGAGGATTCTGGCGACGCTCTCGCCCAGGGCGTCATTACGGAGGTGGCCCAGATGGAGGGGTTTATTAGTGTTCGGGCAGGAGAACTCGATCATAATCGGGGTTCCTGCCAGATAATCGCTCTTGCCGTAGCTCTCGGGCAGGTTTTCAGTCGCTTTCAGAATTTCGGACGCCATCTCGGTTACGGGAACGGCAACATTCAGATAAGGGCCGGCGAGCAGGATATCGCCTTCCAATTCCGGTTTTTGCTCCAGGCTCTTCCCGATTTCCGCAGCTATTGCCGGAGGGGCGCTCTTAAGCAGCTTGGCGAAGGGAAACAAGGGAAACGCGATATCGCCCATCTCGGGCTTGGGCGGCTCGCCCGGCACAAGATCATCCTCGCGGATCTCGCCGCTATCAATACCCTTCTCCGCCGCCAGGCGGCGCAGTTCCGTTAAGATTGCAGCTTTCCATTGTCTCTTTACCTGATCGATTCCCGCCATACTCGTACCTCGCATTGTCTGCAAAATCTATTGGAAATAACCGCTTAGTGCAAGCATGGAGGTAAAGTTTTCAGCACCCTCCCGCCGGAAGGAGCCGAACTCCCGGTTGCAGTAGGTGCAGGGTGCGTAGGTATAACAGTAGACGATCCCGGCCTGTTCGGCGAGACCGCGGTTTGCATCCAGCAGGGACAGGTAGAATCCGTTGTGCCCTTCGACAACCGCCCGTTCTCCCCACAGGGACCGGAAAAGCTCATAACGCTCACGATCGACCTGATAGCAGCAGCTGCCGATGGAGGGACCGAGGAGTATTCGAATCTCTTCGGAGCGGTAATTCTGTTCATCGATTGTTTGCAACATCTTTAGGGCCTCAGCGAGAATACCGGTTCCCTTCCAGCCGGAATGTAACAGCGCCGTTCGCATGCTTAGAGGATTCCAGATCCAGATCGGCATACAGTCGGCGGCGGTGGCCGAGAGCCACTCCCCCTCCTCTGTCTGAATCAGACCGTCGCCCACCCGAACGGGCGGAACCGTCGAGGTATGGGCATCGGGACGGTGTACGCTGCGGGTGTGTTCCTGAATCTGGGCATGTACCGCCTCTTCGATACCGATTCTGGAGTAGAGCCGACGCCGGTTTGCCGCGCCCTCGGGATGTTTCCAGCTCATGCTGCCGGCTTCTCGCAAGGAGAGATACATTTTAGGTGAATCGGGGTGCGGGAAGGCGAGTTCCATATAGCCGTCATGCCGACGAATGTGCTCATCAGCCAGCTGCATGGTAGCGGTCCTCCAGGGAAATCAAGGTAGTAAGTACCTTCACGGCCCCTTCAATACTGAGATAACAGGATTTCAGCTCCCCCAGAAGTTGCTGATTCGATCGTCCGCCGATATAGCCCAGATTTGAAAGAGTGTCGAAGCGCCCCCCTTTCTCCCCATAAAGAATTCCCTTCAAGACCGCAGAGAGCAGTCCTAACAGTTCCACGCCCTGCTTGAGCTGGGCGGCAGCCTTCTCATCGGCCTCGGAGGCCACCTGGGCCGCCTTCCGCTGTCGACTGGCCGCGGGAACAATCTCCGAGGATATAGCGGCCAGCTTACGGCCTCCGTCTCCAGCGGGTCCTAAGAATTCACTCAGATCCCGGAGTCCGTCGCCAAGTAATTGCAGCCCGTTATAGGCCTCGGAGTAGTCTTCTGAGTTCTGTTCCTTGTAGAATTCCCCGTCGATCAGCACCTGCTTTAAGGGAGGATTCAGTTTTATTGAGAAGAGCAGCTCCAGATAACGCAGCAAGAATGCGACCGATGATTCATAGCGAAAGATGATCTCCTGGGAGTGGTCCTCGCGGCGGTAATAGGGCAATTTGAGGATCGTACCGCTCTGCAGGAGCTCCTTGGCCTCCTCCATGATGGTATCGAACTCCCGGCCGATAAGCATTCGTTGCGCGGCGTTGCGGAAGCGCTTGCGATAGAAGGAGGTGCAATATGATCGCCACTGATCCCCCGAAGCCGCGGGCCTTAGAAAGAGGTTGACCTTACCTGCGCTCAAACGGGCGAGGTTATAGAGTGGGACGCTGCGATAGAAATTGCGAAGCATGGATAGGTAGTTCTGAGCCTCTTTCATGTAGGCCGCCAAGCTGTCGACGATTTCCCTGGGGCTACTCTCCTGATTATCTGCTCCGGTAACCAGATAGAGGGATTCCAGCAAGCCGGTAGAAAAGGGAGTATTCATACTCTGAAAGAGGGCCGTTAGGGACTTCAACTGATCCTTTATTTCCGATGCGGCACATCCCTCCTCTTTCGATGTGTTAAATCGTCCCTTAATCGTATCGAAGGGGAAGTAGACTAACTCGTGTAAGAGATTAAGGGCCCGGGCATCCTCTCGCAGCCGAGCCCGTTCCTCCGGCAGCTGTTGATCGAAGAGGTCTTCCAACTGGTTCACCATCTCCCGCACCAGCTCCTTTTCCCCCGCCCCTTGCAATGCTTCATTTATCCGTTCGGGCCGACAGCGATCCTCGATTCGGGCCGCCAGTTCCGGAAGCTCCTGGAAAAGAATGAGCCCGAAGAGTTCCTCCCGCTTTTCCTGGGTCAAACGAGAGATAGGAACTCCGATGATCTTCATAGAGGCGGTAAGTCGTTTGATCTCCTCGAGAAAGGGAAGATTGACCGTACCCGACTGATAGGTGTAGATCCCGGGATACTTCTCCTCCACCTCCCGGGCGATGCGGCGCATCACCAGATCTTCCACAATCTCCAGCCGGTTTAAAGGGGTAAAGAGGGATCGCAGAAAAACAAGTAGCCGCTGAAAAAGGGTGAAAGCGCTGTATTCCCGTTCGAGATTAACAGGTTGAGGATCTTCCTCTGCAGGATGGATCGCTTCGAGCTCTCGTTCGCCCTGAAGAGCGATCTTGGCCAGCATCGACTGACGTTCCTCCCGGGAGAGCTCTCCAACCAAGCTATCGAATGACGACGTCCGCTGCATACGATCATTCTAGGCGCTTGCCCGCAGCAGGTCAAGTTTCATATCATTTGACTTGACACTTTTATAGTACTAGGGTATTCACTTATATATGCAGGTACTGATGAACAGTAACATCATTATTATTCTTCTCGCGCTGATTATTATCGGCTTCACGCCGCGGGAGGAATACGCCTAGCATTCGGGCATTGAGCTTACGGGCCGTTCTTCCTCAACCGGGAGAACGGCTTTTTTTATGCACGAAAAGGAGCGGCCGTTTGACAGGATCACAGATTGTCTTGGAGTCATTAAAAAAGGAGAAGGTTGATACCGTATTCGCCTATCCCGGCGGAGCGGTTATTCCGCTGTTCGACGCCCTTTACGAGGAGGAATCGATACGGTTGGTACTTACCCGCCATGAGCAAGCGGCGGTGCACGCGGCCGACGGCTATGCCCGTTCTACCGGTCGAACCGGCGTCTGTATCGTCACCTCCGGTCCCGGCGCCACCAATACGGTAACCGGCCTGGCGACGGCTAACTTCGACAGCGTGCCCCTGGTTTGCATCAGCGGACAGGTCCCGAAGGGGATGATCGGCAACGACGCCTTTCAAGAGGCGGATACGGTGGGAATCACCCGGCCGGTGACCAAGCACAACTACCTGGTTACCGATACGAATAAGCTGGGCCGGATCTTGAAGGAATCCTTCTTCATCGCCAGTTCCGGAAAACCCGGTCCGGTGGTTATCGACATCCCGAAGGATGTGATGACCGGAGGCACAGAAGAGGAGCTTCCCGTAGAGGTGGCCATCCGCGGCTACCAGCCGGACGAAAATCTGGATGCGACAGCCGTGGATCAGGCGGCGGAAGCGCTCCGGCGCGCCGAAAGGCCGTTGATATTCGTCGGCGGCGGGGTAATCATCGCCGAAGCGGAGGCGGAACTGGCGGATCTGATGCAAGTCAGCGGCACGCCGGTGGTGACCAGTCTGATGGGCATCGGCGCGGTACCCGCGGATCATGAGCGGAACTTCGGCATGATCGGGATGCACGGAAGTTATGCGGCCAATATGGCCGTTCAGGAGTGCGATCTCCTTATCGGCGTCGGCGTCCGATTCGACGACCGGGCCACGGGAGATTTAAGCCGCTTCGCACCGCAGGCGGAGATCGTTCATATCGATATCGATCCGGCCGCCATTGCGCGGAATGTTCCCGTCAGCATCGCCGTGGTATGCGACGCGAAAGCCGCCCTCACCCGCCTTGCCGCTGCCGGCAAACGGGAGGAACCCACAACTTGGATAGCCCGGCTTGCGGCGCTGCGAGAGCGCTACCGGGAGACAAAAGCCCGGGAATCAGCCCCGCCCGAGGAGCCGACCGCCGAGCGGATTATCACCGCTTTAGGCGAAGCCTTTCCCGAGGCTATTATCGCGACGGAGGTCGGACAGAATCAGATGTGGGCCGCTCAATTTTATCCCTTCAAGCTGCCCCGAAGATGGCTCAGCTCCGGCGGATTGGGAACCATGGGCTACGGATTCCCGGCGGCCATCGGCGCCCAGGCGGGTAACCCCGACCGGCGCGTTATCGATATCGCCGGGGACGGTTCGATCCAGATGAACATACAGGAGCTGGCCACGGCCGTTCTCGAAGGGTTCCCCGTAATCGTCGCCGTCCTGAACAACGGTTATCTCGGGATGGTTCGTCAGTGGCAGGAGCTCTTCTTCAAGCGCCGCTACGCCAAGACCTGTCTGGCCTCCAAGCACTCATGTCCGCCCAATTGCGACTCTCCCGGGGAGCATTGTCCGGCCTATGTACCTGATTTTGTTACCCTGGCCTCGGCCTACGGCGCTCTCGGACTCCGGGCCCGCACGATGTCTGAGGTTCATGAGGCCATTGCCCGGGCGAAGGAGTGCCGCGACAGGCCGGTGCTGATCGATTTCATCATCCCCCGGGAGGAGAACGTCTGGCCCATGGTCGCCCCGGGGGCGGCTCTGCATGAGATGGTCGGTCCGGGAGGTTCGTTATGAAGCATACCATTACCCTGTTAGTCGAAAACCACGAGGGAGTACTCTCTCGCATCGCCGGGCTCTTCTCCGGCCGGGGCTACAATCTGGAGAGCTTTACGGCCGGTCCGGCAGTCGATCCCACCACCTCCAGGATTACCCTCGTCTGCGGCGGGGATGATCAGATAATCGATCAGATCAAGAAACAGCTCAACCGCCTGGTCGATGTGATAACCCTGGTCGATGTGACCGAGACCCCTTCGGTGGATAGAGAACTTGCCTTGGTTAAGGTAAAGGCAAAAAGCGGCGAACGGGGAGAGATCTTTCAGATCGCCGATATATTTCGCGCCCAGGTTATGGATGTAGCCCGGGAATCGATAATGCTGGAACTGACCGGTTCCGGCAAGAAGATAGATGATTTTATCGCCCTGTTGGAGGATTTTTCGATACAGGAGTTCGCCAGAAGCGGACTTGTCTCGATGTCCCGGGGAACAAAAACTAAGGAGCACAGCCATGAGTAAGGTAACCGTCTACGATACCACCCTTCGGGATGGGATGCAGGGAATCGAGGTCAACTTCACCCTGCAGGATAAGCTGCAGATAGCCCATGCCCTGGATGAGATGGGAGTCGACTACATCGAAGGAGGATTCCCACTCTCGAACGAGAAGGAGGAGGCCTTTTTTGAGAAAGTCAAACAGGAGCGGTTCTCTCACGCCAAGGTAGTGGCCTTCGGCTCTACCCGCCACTCAGGAAAGAAGGCGGCCGAAGATGCCCACCTACAGGCCCTCTTGAACGCCGAAACCGAGACGGTGATCGTCGTCGGTAAGACCTGGAAGGCACATGTGGAGAAGGTTCTGAGGACCAGCGTAGAAGAGAATCTCGATATGATCTACGACTCTATCCAGTATCTGAAGAGTCACGGCCGGGAGGTCTTCTTCGATCTGGAGCACTTCTTCGACGGCTACCGGGACGATCCCGATTACGCCCGCCGGGTTTTGGCCGCCGGGACCGAAGCCGGAGCGGATTGTTTAATCCTCTGCGATACCAACGGCGGGATTCTACCCCATGAGGTATCGGAATTTATCGACGGCCTCGACCAGAGCTCCCTGGCGCCGTTGGGAGTCCATTTCCACGATGATTCGGGAGTAGCCACCGCCAACAGCCTGATGGGTATTCAGAAGGGCGCCGTCCATATTCAGGGCACGGTCAACGGCTGGGGGGAGCGCTGCGGAAACGCGAACCTCTGCGTCGTGGTACCGAACCTGGTGCTTAAGTGCGATAAAGAGGTCTATATGGCCCCCAAGCTCGACCACCTGACCTCGCTCTCCCGTTTCGTGGCGGAAAAAGCGAACATTATCCCGGAAAAACGTCAGCCCTATGTGGGGATCGCCGCCTTTAGCCATAAAGCCGGGCAGCACGCGGACGTTATCGCCAAGGCTCCGGAACTGATGGAGCATATCGACGGCGCCCGGGTCGGTAACGCCCGACGCATCCTCCTCTCCGAACTGGCCGGTAAATCGACGGTGGTGCCGAAACTCGAAAAATACGGCAAATTCGACCGTAATTCCGAGGAGGTACTCTCCTTAACCCGGCTCTTGAAGGAGAAGGAGACCCATGGCTATGAGTATGAGGCGGCCGAAGCCTCCTTCGACCTTCTCGTGCGCAAGGAGCTCGGCCGCTACACCCCGATGGTGGAGCTGGACAACTATCATTTGGAGAGCTACAAAACCGGTGAAACCCCTTCGAAGACGGTAGGGCGCCTGTTCTTGCGTATCGACGGGAAGCAGGTGATGGGCGCCGGGGTCGGTATCGGTCCGGTGGAGACCCTGGATGCGGCCCTGCGGGATGCGTTGAAGCCCTTCTTTCCTTTTATCGAACGGATCAGCCTGATCGACTATAAGGTGCGGGTTCTCAATCCGGAAGAGGCGGCGGCATCGAAGGTGCGGGTCTTCATCACCTCCACGGATCACGAGAACAACAGCTGGGATACGGTGGGCGTCTCGGAAAACATCGTCGAAGCCTCGTGGGAGGCGATCGTCGAGAGTTTCGAGTACTACTTTAATACCTACTGTACCGAGGATGAATAGGAAGTTGTTAACCTACCGGCCGGGCTCTCCCGGCCGGTTTCTCAGTTCTTAACCCTTCAAGAATCCCGCTCCGGAGAGAGGACGCACCTTAATCTCACCTCGACTCAGATACTTGATTCCCTCCACGGCGGCCAAGGCGGCGGAGGTGGTTGTGGTATATGGAATCTTATGGCGCACCGCCTGAATCCGGATATCATGATCCCCGTGTTGGGATTTGCGCCCCAAGGGCGTATTGATAATCAGATTGAAGCGACCGGCTCGGATATGATCGATCACATTGGGATGACCTTCATGCAACTTCAGGACGACCTCGGCGAAAATTCCCTGACGATAGAGAAAATCGGCCGTCCCCCGGGTGGCGGCTATCTCGAAGCCGAGCTCCTGCAGCTCCTTCACTATGGGGAGAACGGTCGTCCGGTCGTTCTGATGCACCGAGACGAGAACCCGGCCCCCGGTGGGCAGGAGGGTTCCGACCGCAGCCTGGGCCTTGGCAAATGCTTCGCCGAACTCCTCGCCCGAGCCGATTACCTCGCCGGTGGAACGCATCTCCGGCCCTAAGAGGGGGTCGGTATGGGTAAAGCGGTCGAAGGAGAATACCGCTTCCTTCACCGCCCAACCGGAGATACAATTACCTTCGCCGATTCCGTTCCTGCAGAGCCCCTGAGCGGAAAGATCCTCTCCCCGCCACAGGCGAACCGCGGCCTGGATTAGGTTTACCCCGCTCGCTTTCGAGAGGAAGGGAACCGTCCGCGAGGCCCGGGGATTGACCTCGAGCACATAGAGGAGGTCATCCTTTACGGCGAACTGGATATTGATGAAGCCCTTTACCTGAATCTCCCGGGCGATCTTCGCAGTCGCCTCTTTCATCTGGGAGAGAATTTCGGGAGTCGATTTATAGGGCGGAAAGACGCAGGCGCTGTCGCCGGAGTGGACCCCGGCCGCCTCGATATGCTGCATTATGCCGGCGATATAGACATTCTCGCCGTCCGAGAGGGCGTCGAGATCATACTCGAAGGCGTCCTCCAAAAATTGATCGACCAGCACCGGCCGTTCCGCCGACATGGGGAGATCCTGCTTCAGAAACTCCTCCAACTCCTCTTCATTATAGGCGATAAACATACTCCGCCCGCCCAGCACGAAGGAGGGACGCAGCAGTACCGGGAAACCGATCTCCTTGGAATAGGAGACGACCTCCGCCGCCGTAGCCGCCATCCGGTTTTCCGGCTGACGCAGGTCGAGCTTCTTCAGGAGGGCAGTGAAGAGCCCGCGGTCCTCCGCATCGAAGATGCTCTGGACCCCGGTCCCGACGATGCTCGCTCCCGCCTCTTCGAGCTCTTGGGCCAGATTGAGGGGCGTCTGTCCGCCGAGCTGCACGACCACCTGATTTACCCCCTCCTTTCGCATCACCGCCTTCACATGTTCCCCGGTAAGGGGTTCGATGTAGAGCCGGTCGGAGACATTGAAGTCGGTGGATACCGTCTCGGGATTGGAGTTGATGATAATCGTTTTGACGCCTTCATCGCGGTAGGCCAATGAGGCCAAGGTGCAGCAGGTATCGAACTCCAGTCCCTGACCGATCCGATTGGGGCCTGAGGCGAGGATGATTACCCCTTCCCCTTCAATAGGCCCTCCTTCGTCGGCCTCGCCGTAGGTGGAGTAGAAGTAGGGGGTTTCGGCGGAGAACTCGCCCGCGCAGGTATCGACGAAGTGGTAGGCCGCTTCTATTCCCTGGGACTCTCTTCGGCTTCGAATCGACTCAGGAGTGACTCCACCCAAACATGCAATTCTCGCATCCGAGAGACCGGTTCGTTTGGCCTTCATCAGAAGCTCATCGTCCAGCCCGCCGCCGGCAATCCGGTCCTCGAGCTCCACCTGCTTCAGCATGTAATGCAGGAACCAGGGGTCGAACTTGGTCCGCTCCTGTAGCCGCTTTAGGGCCCGACTCCCTTCCCGTTTCAAAACCGTGTAGGCAGCGAAGATTCTCCGGGGATGGAGGGTGTCGAGCATCGCATCCAACCCGTCGTAGCCAATCTTGAGCTCCTCTAGGCCGTCGACCCCGAGCTCGGCCGAGCGCAGGGCCTTGTTGAGGGCCTCCGGGAAGGTGCGTCCCAGGGCGAGGGACTCACCCACGGATTTCATTTGGGTACCGAGCTGTCGGTACCCGGCGGGAAACTTCTCCAGTTCGAAACGCGGGACCTTTACGGCTACGTAATCTAAAGCCGGCTCGAAACAGGAGACCGTTTTTCCGGTTATCTCGTTGGTTATCTCATCCAGGGTATAGCCGACCGCCAGCTTGGCGCTGCAGCGGGCAATAGGAAAACCGGTCGCCTTACTCGCCAGAGCGGAGGAACGGGAGACCCGGGGATTCATCTCGATAATGACCAGGCGTCCCGTCTCCGGCTTAATGGCGAACTGTACATTCGAGCCGCCGCAGTCGACCCCTACCGCCCGCAGGGTATCGATGGAGGCGGTCCGCATCTCCTGGTATTCCCGGTCCGAGAGGGTCTGAATGGGGGCGACGGTAATGCTGTCGCCGGTGTGGATGCCCATCGGGTCCAGGTTCTCGATGGAGCAAATAACCACGCCGTTATCCATCCGGTCGCGCATCACCTCCATCTCGAACTCCTTCCAACCCAGAAGCGACTCCTCCACCAGGGCCTCGCCCACCGGGCTCTCATCCAAGGCCCGTTCGACCAGGGAGTCGAGTTCGCTCAGCTCGTAGGCGATACTTCCGCCCATCCCTCCCAGGGTGTAGCTGGGGCGAATAATCAGCGGAAGCCCGACCTTCTCGTAAAGCTCCCTGGCGCCGGCCACGCTCTTCGTCATAACCGATATCGGCGTATCAAGACCGATCCTTCCGGCGAGCTCCTTGAAGCGTCCTCGATCCTCGGCCAGGCGAATCGCGTCGACCGAGGCGCCGATCAGTTCTACCTTGTAGCGGTCGAGAATCCCCTGATCATAGAGTTCGAGAGAGAGATTGAGTCCCGTTTGGCCTCCCATGGTGGGAAGGAGCGCATCGGGCCGTTCCCGGGCGATAATCCTTTCTACATAGGCGGGTTTCAAGGGCTCGGTATAGATAGCGTCGGCGATGCCGGGGGTGGTCATTACTGTAGCCGGGTTCGGGTTGACGAGAATCACCCGGTACCCCTCCTCCTTCAAGGCCGTAACCGCTTGAGTGCCGGAATAGTCGAACTCGCAGGCCTGGCCGATTACGATCGGTCCCGAGCCGATGATCATAATGCTCTCGATATCGCGTCTGGCTGGCATCTTCAGGCCTCCTTGTCGGCTTTGAAGCGATTCATCTCGTCGTAGAAGCGGCGAAAGATCCAGAGAGAGTCGAAGGGGCCCGGCGCCGCCTCCGGATGAAATTGGGCGGAATAGATGTGCTTCTCTTCGTTTAAAATGCCCTCGACGCTGCCGTCGTTCGCGTTTCGAAACCAGACCTTCGTATCGGGGGTAAGGGATTTCTCGTCGACCTCGAAGCCGTGGTTTTGGCTCGTCACCGCCACCTTGCCGCTTAGCTCGTCCCGGACGGGATTATTGCAACCGTGGTGGCCGAATTTCATCTTCCGGGTTTCACCGCCCAAGGCCGTGGCCAGAAGCTGATGTCCCAGACAGACCCCGAACAGGGGGACGGTTCCGATCAGGGGACGAATCTCTTTCACAATCCCCTTCAGGGTCGCCGGATCGCCAGGACCGTTGGAGTAGAGCACACCGTCCGGTTCAAGTTGCCTTATTTCGTCGGCCCGGATAGAGGCTGGCACCTGAACAATGGCCGCCCCGAGTTTCTTCATTTCGCTTACAATATTGCCCTTGGTTCCGCAGTCGACGAGCACCAGCCGCAGGTCACCGTCGCTTATAGTCTCCCGCCTGTCGAGCAGACCGACCTCAGGAAGGCAGTTGCGTCCCTCCATGGAGGGAAAGCTTTCCAGGTAGGACCGGGCCGCCTCAAGTTCATCGACGCTGAGCCTCTCTCCCGTGCCGGGTCGGAGGATGAGGCCGTTCTGGCTCCCCTTCTCCCGCAAATGAAGGGTCAAGGCCCTGGTGTCGACCTCGGTAATCCCGGGAGTTCCGCTCTTCTTCAAGAACTCCGCCAGGCTGAGGCGACCGGCGGGGACCGGTCCGTCGTAATAGTCCCGGACCACAAAGCCCTGGGCTTTTACACGGGGAAGCAACCTGTCCTCGGCGCCGTTCTCGGACCAGGCATCGTCGGTTCCGTAGTTGCCGCCGTGGGGATAGGTCATCATTATGATTTGTCCGGTATAGGAGGGATCGGTAAGTATCTCATGGTAGCCGGTCATCCCGGTATTAAAGACCACCTCCCCGGCGCCTTTATCGAACTCGCCTCGGTCGGCGAGTTCCTCGACACGAGGCGGGTCCGCCCCAAAGGAGATCCCTGGATAGAGACTTCCGTCGCTCAAGAGCAGAAAACAGTGCATCACCCACCTCCTGATCGGCACAAATGGATACTTATACGGATCCGACTGTATAAATATACACCCAGATTTCTAAAAAAGGCCGGCTATTGTAGCCGGCCGTTAGTCCCTAGGGGAATCGAACCCCTCTTTGAAGAATGAGAATCTCCTGTCCTAGCCGATAGACGAAGGGACCATGTAAGCAGCCCGAGAAGGATTTGAACCCTCACTAACAGAACCAGAATCTGCGGTGCTACCGTTACACCATCGGGCTTCGTTTTCTGGACGAAAAATTACTATATCCGTAAAAAACTGTCAATACTATTCACCCTGATAATCGACCAGGGTGGTTACCGTCAAGTCCGGGAGCTTGGCTGCATATTGCAGGAACGGCAGACCGACGACGCCGAATAGATCGCTCACCTGCCCGCCCCCCTTACGGATCAGCTCCACCGCACCGGATAGGGTTCCGCCGGTAGCAATCAGATCGTCGACCAGGAGCACCCGCCCCCCGGAAGGAACATCGGCGGTATGTACATGCAGTTCATCCTCGCCGTATTCGAGACTGATTTTCTGACTGATAGTCTCTCCGGGAAGCTTCCCCGCTTTACGAATCAGGATCAACGGAATGCCGGTCCGAATAGCGAAGGGAGAGGCGAAGACAAAGCCCCGGGCCTCGATGGCGGCTACCGCATCGAAGGCCTCCTCCCGGTAACGGCGTTCCATGGTATCGATAACCAGTTTGAAGGAATCCGGATCAGCCAGGATGCTGGTAATATCGTAGAAGAGAATTCCCGGCTTTGGGAAATCCGGTACGCGGCGGATTACCTGATCGAGGGTCTTGGAAACATCTGGATCATACATTCAAATCTTCTCCCGAACTTGTTTATACATCGCCTTAAGGCACGATTGCAAGCGAAGTCAGGGCTAGGCATAATTGCAATCTTGTCAAGGTTTTGTCTTTTCTAGTACACTTCGGCTCTTTGTCCGCTAATTGACTAATATATTCAGGATGATATAATGAACGGACAGATGGACAGCAACACGAAGTACCGCTCTGGGAAGTTACGTGAGTTGCTTTCCGCCGCTTATGATTGCGCACGGAAAGGTGATTTCAAGAATGCGGAGTCGAATCTTGAAGATGCGCTGCGGGCGGACTTCGAGGATGAGGAGGTGCTCTCCTCGCTCAAATGCGTTCACTTTTGGAAGGAGCGATTCGATAGGTTCGATAACACTGGTACCGGCCTGGAACGGGGAGATATTCTCATCCGCGAATGGAAGGCGTTTCACTATTTTCTGGACCATATAGCCGGGGCGGAGGAAGACTGCCTCTACGCTCTGAAACAGTGGGTATTCAGCAGCGCGTACGAGGCCTATCGCAGCTTCGCCCGCGAAACGGACGCCCAGGATCCGGAGCTTCAGTTTAGGCTCGGATTAGCCTTGAAGGGCTGCGGCGACTACCAACATGCGGTAGAACATTTGGAACTGGCCTCCGCCGGTGATGGGGAAAATGCCGGCTACCTGGCCGAATTAGCTGATTGCTATGCATTCATCAACGAGGTAAAGGTCTCCAAGGTCTTCTTCAGGGAGGCCTTTTATATTAATCCCCAGGGAATCGATCTGCAGTTTCTCGAATCCCTGATGATACGGCGGTTAATCGACGAAGTGGAGAGCAAGGGATATTCCGAAGAGATCGCCAAAGAGTGGATTCCGGTTTTCGGTGTTCTCTACGGAGTCTTCTCAGTAAAACGGGAACTGCGGCCTTTAGAGTTGGGAAAACTGCGCCAGAGCATCTACAGTCTGGAAAAGCGTATGGGCGAATCCGATGAACAGGAAAAACTCGTACCTCGCTTGATCAATCGCTATTTTTGGCTGATCGATCATTATATAAGTATTAAAGACTCCAAGACAAAGATTGACGAGGTTTTGGAGAAGATCAGGATATTAGATCAGCAAGTTTACGAACTATATGCAAACTAGAATGGAGTTAGGAAGATGTCTACTCAGAGCGTCAAAGCTGTCAGCGAGCTATTAAACGAAGAGAAATGGACCCGGGCGACCCTTAATAGCTACAGTATACACAACTTTCAGGAATTGGACGCTGTTATCGCCGATGTGATCGACGACGGAAGCGAGGATGAGGTTCGGGAGATCTGTGAAGATCATCTAAAACATACCAAAAACAGTATTATCGGTCTCTATATCGCCGGGATACTGGCCCTACGCCGGCAGCTTGTGGACGACACCAATCTGGTGATGATCATCAACATCTTCACGGATAACCGGAAATGGAACATCGTCGAGTATCTCTGCAAGCGTATCCTCGAGTACGGAGAGAACAAATTCGCCCTCCGCACCCTGGCCGAATGCTACGAAAACCAGAACGAGGACGAGAGTAAGATCGAGATCTGGGAAAGACTGATCAAGGTCGATTACGAAGAAGCCGACATCGTCCGTCAGCTGGCGGAGTTCAAGGAAGAGGAGAAGGATACCGAAGGGGCGATCGACTACTACAAGAAGGCTATCCACCGCTATATCAATAAAAAGATGTTCACCAATATCAAGGATATCTGGGATAAGCTGGTCGAATACTGTCCTGAAGAGACCGACTTCTTCTTCAACGTTGATAAGAAGATTGAGAAGACTATCAGCCCCGAGCGGGCCTCCCAGCTCCTGGAAGACCTCTATGTCTATTACCGGGATGCCGAGGATTGGGATAAATCAATCGAAATCCTGAAGCGAATTCTCGATTACGATCCCAAGAATGTCTGGGCCCGGAAAGAGATCACCGACTGCTACCGGAAGAAGTTCAAAGACCATAGTCAATTGGACGAATATATCCGCGTATCGAACCTGACCCAGAGTTGGCGGAACGTCCACGACGCGATCGCCGACTTCGAGAAGCATATCTCCTTCGATGAAGGCAACTTCGTCTGCCACCGCTCCTGGGGCATCGGCCGGATCAAATCGATCAAAGGCGACGACATCATCATCGACTTCGCCCGCAAGCGGGGCCACTCCATGGCCCTCAAGATGGCGGTAAACGCCCTCACCTCCCTGCAGCGTGACCATATCTGGGTTCTGAAGGTCACCAAGAAGCGGGACGAGCTGAAGGATATGGTCAAGAACGACCACTCCTGGGCTTTGAAGACGATTATCAAGAGTTTCGATAACGCGGCCAATATGAAACAGATAAAGGCCGAGCTGGTACCCTCCGTACTGACTGCCAACGAGTGGTCCTCCTGGAGCACCACGGCTCGCAAAAAGCTCAAGGAGGATCCCTCCTTCGGCAATCTGCCCGATAAACTCGATGTCTTCGTGGTGCGGGAGAATCCGATCTCCATGGAGGAGAAGGCCTTCAACCGTTTCAAGGCGGTTAAGAGTTTCTTCGGCAAGGTTTCCGCCCTCAGGGACTATCTGGAGAGCGTCGAGAATCCGGACACCGACTACTTCTCCGAAATGTTCGCCTATTTTGCGAATATCCTCAAAGCCTCGGCTAACGTAAACGAGCAGGTTATCGCCTCCTATCTCTTGGTCGAGGAGGTGGTCGCGCAGTATCCCTTCCTCAATCCGGGATTGGGAATAACCTTCAATGATCTGATCGAAGAAATCGACGATATAATGGCCGTCTACGCCAAGATCGAGGACTCCGAGATTGCCAAGCGCTTCCTCGAAGAGCTTCGAGCTCTCGACTCCTGGCCCGACTACTACGTCAAGATCTTCCCCACCAGCCTCTCCAACTACATCATCGAGCAGCTCTACGCCAACGACCATGAGGAGCTTGTCCGCGGGCTTTTTACCGATATCATGGATAAGTACCGGGATAACCGGGAGGCGTTCATCTGGCTAGCCAAGTATTTCGAGACTGACGAACGGGTGGCCGGATACGGGATCGAATACGAGAAGATTCTGATCAATATGATCCACCTGGTGGATATAACCCTGAGAGAGATCAATAACCGCCGGGAGGTTAGCGCCAACCGCAAGATCAACCGGCAGGCCCATAACTTCCTCTTCAAGGAGAAGCGGCTCGAAAACTATCTGATGCAGGCCGATGAGGATTCGATCCACCGCCTCTTTACCTTGGTGTCGGATGTAAAGGATCTCGATCCCTCCATCGCCATCGAGTTGAAACACAAGATCATCGAGCGCTTCCCCGATTTCAAGTTCTTCGGCGAGGAGGAGACCCAGACCAAGGTTGTTCCCCTGACCATCAAGGGACTCATCGTTACCCACGCCAGCTATCAGCGTAAGCAGGAGGAGCTGCGCCATATCATCGACGTTGAGATTCCCGCCAACTCGAAGGAGATCGGCGAGGCGAGCGACCTGGGCGACCTGCGGGAGAACGCCGAGTATAAGGCGGCCAAGGAGCGCCAGGACTTCCTCAATCTAAACCGCAGCAAACTGCAAGAGGATCTCGACCGCTGTCAGATCTTCGATAAGAACCAGATAAATCTGGAGCAGATCTCCTTCGGTACCAAGGTTAAGCTGCAGAACAACAACTCCAATAAGGTAGAGACCTTCCAGTTCTACGGCCCCTGGGAATCCGACCCCAATAAGAATATTATTTCTTATCAGTCTCCCTTCGGCATGAAGCTATGGAACCTGAAGATAGGTGAGAGCCTGCAGTTCAGCATCAACGAGAATAATTACGATTACACGGTGAAGAGTATAGAAAAAGGAGATTTATAGACTCTATGATAAAACGTATTGTTCTTTGCCTACTCCTCTCCCTGGTAGCCTTCACGGCCGCCGGGGAAGAGATGGATATGATCGTGTTGTTGGATGTCTCGGAGAGTATGTTCCCCTACTTCGACGATACGGTTAACTTCCTGCTGAAGGATATCGTAGACGAGCATCTGGAATACGGCGACGGATTTCACCTACTCAGTTTCGCGAGCATCCCGGAGCGGGAGATCTTCCGGGTAATAAAGAGCAATGACGATATGGAGGCTATCCTGGCCAGGATAATGCTTCTTCATCCCCTGGGCAAATACACGGACCTGCTTTTTGCCCTGGAGTACCTCTACGACTACGTATCCGAACTATCCCTCTCTACATCCAAGAACATCCTGATTCTCACCGACGGGATTCACGACCCTCCTCCGGGCACCAGCTATCCAGCCGACACGGAAGAGGAACGGCTCCTAAACCGCGAACGGGCGGTAACTGTTGCGACCGCCCTTAAGCGTGAAGGCTGGAAGGTACGCTTGATCGAGTTTCCCCGGGGAGAGGATGCCCTGGCGAGCGATGAAGATGAGGAAAACAATCTCTTCGCCCCCATGGCGGAGACCCTGGGTGTGGATGTAATCAAATATGAGGACGGAAACGGATCTGAAATCGGCCATACCGCAACCGGAGCCCCCTCTCTGGAGTTTCCTTCCGACTTAGGCGCTGTTTCCAGTCGCTTTACGATCCCCTTTACGGTACGCAACTTCCGCAGTGAGTCTATCTTGGTTGAATTGGATCAGATCCTGACCCGGGAGAATAATATCCTCACCGAGCCTGTTCAGCTTCGAGTAAACGGCGATTCCAGCGCCAAGCTGAATGCCAAGGTCGACCTGGAAGGATATGAACCGGGAGAATACCTGCTTGAGCTCGATCTTATCTTCGGGGACGACCTAAGGATCTATCCCCGGAGCGGTGAAATCTCGTTTGAACTGAGAGAATCCAGTTACGGCTGGCTGAAGTACCTGCTCATCGCCATTGTCGTCATCGTGGCCCTCTACCTGCTGATCTTCTACACCATCGTACCCCTCCGGCGTCATATCGAAAGCAGCGCCGATTCCCGGACGTATGTGGGCCTCGAGGCGCGACGGGAAGAAGAGGAAGAGAGCGGCTTAATGGCGCCTCGTATGAGGTCTGATGAACAAGAACGCGGCACCGGAACCGACCTGGTACCCTTCGAAGGCGCGGCGAGCCCTGCTAGGCGCGACAAGGTTCCTCTTGAAGCTGTAGGCGGAACGAGGAAGAGCGGAAAGGTCCCGCTGATGCAGAGCGGTGAAACAGCCGGAATGACCGGCGGACGCGGCAAGATTCCCTTGTCGCAGATAACATCCTCCAGGCTCGCCGGTTCCCATCCTCTGCAGGCTGTTCGTCAACTCGGCAATCGTCCCATCGAGTTCCGTCTATCCGGACAAAATCCCTTTAACGGCGGAAGAAACATCCGCTGGATTGGCAAATCTACACGCTCGGTAGGCGGAGGATCATCCTTCTTTCTGATCTTCCTGGTAAAGGTCCCTGAACGAATCGCCGAGATCAGCTTTACCGAGAAAGGTTTGCGCTTTAGACCGGTGCGGACGGAGTTCTTTCCCGCCCTGCATGGGGATATCGAGAACTGCATAGACCGGCCCATTGAACTGGTTACCGACCACGGGACCTTTACGATGATCTTCCGAGAGTGGATATCGCCCCTGGAGCGGATAAACCAGGTGCTGCATCTTACCGATGAACCGGGACTACAGAACTTCGACTGAGGTCCTTACTAGAGCGAATCGAGAACGGACCGGGCGCTTTTTCTAACTGAAGCGGCGGTTCGTGCCTCGCTCAACTCTTCGACCTTCTCTCTGAGCGAGGCGAAGCGGTTGCGCTCGATTCCCTTCAAGCCCATCAGAACGATTGATACGTTACTATGAGCTATGAAGCGTTCAAAATATGAGGCGAGCTTCGGATTTTCCCCTTTGGTCATGACCTTGACCAACTCCACCAGCAAACGGGAATCGGGCGTATCCCACTCCTGTTCAATGATAGCGTCGAAGGTCTTGAAGGATCCGGCGAAATTATGTTCTCCCAGGCTGTTCAGCGCCGCGACACGCATACTCATCCCGTAGCTTTCAGATTCGGCTATCTCTTTTAGTATTCCGAAGCTTTTAGAGCCGCCTATCCGACCTAATGCATCGATAGCCGCCAGCTTTATCTTCTCCTCGGGGTCGCGAAGCGCCTTATACTCGAGAATATCGATAGCCCGGCTTTCACCGCGTTCGCCCAGGGTCTCGATGGCCGCCAAGCGCACCCGCCAAAAGGAGTCCCTTAGGGATTCGACAAAGAGTTCATAAACCTCGTCCGAGTCGAACTCCCTCAAGGCGCGCACTGCATAGGTCCGCAGGATAGTGTCGTCGTCATTCAGGGCCGATTCGATGGCCGGCAGAGATTCCGGATCGCCGATATCTCCCAAGGCCTGACAGGCCCGCCAACGAAATGAGCGCTCAAGGCTCTCGTCATTTAGAATTTCGGTCAGGAATTCGATACTGTTTGCATCGCCGAGCTTACCCAGGGCCGATAAGGCTTCCGCCCTGACCGTGCCGGGCCGTTCATCCTCGTCGTATATCTCCCGCAAGCGCTCCGCCTCGTCCGGACCGCCCAGTTGGCCGACGGCGCCGACCGCTTTAGCTGCAACCGACGGATTTTCGCTATCCGTGTAGCTCTCTATTAGATCGATCTGATCCCGGGCCTCGATCGCCGTTAGATATGAGAGAGAACTGAGTAGCAGCTTTTCTTCCTCCGGATACTCCTCGAGAACCTCGACGACGGCGTTTTTCGCCCCTTCGTACTTGAAGGTTGTGAAGAGCTTGGCGGCCTCCGTACGAAGTTCGCTATTCTTTGAGCTGCGGTAAATCTCGAGGACTTCGTCGTTGAGTTTATCCTCCTCCTCTTCTCCCAAAGTCTGCAGCAGGGAGACAACCTCGCTATCGATCCCATAGCGCAGCACGTCGCGTCTATCGTCCAGGATATTACGGGGAGTCTCTTCCTCCTGGGCCGTGATGGGACCGAGAAGTATAAAAATGAATACAAATGGCCATAAAGCTTTCATACTAGCCTCTTCCTTTGGATCTCAAAAGCACCTTGACCGCCTCTAGGCCGGTAACTACATACATGGAGAGGGTAATCAACGCGAAGATCCCGACCACAAGGCTCAAACGTATAAGATTCGACCAGGTAGCGCCCTCTTCCCACCAATTGGAAAAATAGACCGTTTTCCCCCAAAAAACCGCCAAGCCCGGAAGCAATGCGGCAGCGGTCTTGCAGAGGGTGATCAGATTCCGCTTTCCCGTGTCCATGGTCGTAATCCTCAATGTCGGCAGATAGAGGAGGAGAAATCCCAAACTAAAGGCTGCGGTGTTGGCATAGGCCAGACCCGCCACGCCGAGGGCCGTCTCCTTCCACCAGAGGCTCAGTACAATGTCGACCAGAGCAACGATAAGCGCCGTAAGGGTAACGCTCCTATAGCGATTCATTGCAAAATAGTAACGCTGCATGAAGTTAAAGGCGCCTACCGAGAAGAGACCCGTGGCATAGGCCACAAGGATTGAAAAGGTATAGCGGGTATCCTCAGGCGTGAAGAGATTCCGCTGGTAGGCTACCGCGATGATCTCCTTTCCGAGGAATCCGAGGACAAGCATAGAGGGGAGAAGCAGCACGATCAACATATCGATCCCGAGGCGAATAGTCTCCCCCAACCCGTCGGTATCCCGCTGGGCCGCCTGACGGCTCATGCGCGGGAAGAGCACGGTCACCACCGAAGCCGAGAAGATTCCCATCGGCAGCTGCCAGAAGAGAATCGCATTCTGCAGTCCCGCCACCCCCTTCTCATCGATTCCGGAGGCAAAGCGCATAGCGATTATCTGTATAATCGAAAAGATCGAAGAACTGGCCACCACCGGCCCCCAACGGCGCATGATACGCAGGAAGCCGGGACTTCGAAAGCGAAAAGAGGGAATGAGGGAGTAGCCCTGTTTGATGAAGGCCGGTAATTGAAAGAGAATCTGCGCCAAACCTCCCATGAGCACCCCCAAAACCATGGCGAAAACCCCAAGGCGTCGATAGAAGAACAGCAGGCTGGAGATTACCGCAATCGAAAAGAGGACCGGAGTGAAGGCGGGAACGAAGAAGCGTCCGTGGCTGTTCAAGACCGCCATCATCGTGGCGTTTACACTTATGAGAATGATGTAAAAGATAAACCAACGGAAGAGATCGATCGCTAACTGCAATCTCTCGGGATCGCGTATTTCCGAGAGTACATGGGTTATCAGCAGTTCGGCGAATATAACCGACAAGATCGAGACCGGAATCAGCACCGTCAATTGAAAACCGATGAGCAGAGAAGACAGCTTCTTCGAACGATCCCCCTCCGGCTCTTCTACCAGCGACCGGGAAATCTCCGGGATAAAGGCCGACGAGAGGGCGCCTTCGGCCATTAGTTTGCGCAGATTATTGGGTAGGGCAAAGGTAAGATGCAGGACGCTCGCGGTTCCGCCGGCGCCGAAGAGGGATGCAATCAGGGCATTCCGGACAAATCCCAAAAGCCGGGAGACGAGGGTACATCCCATGACGATAAGCGTCGCGAGGGTGCTTTTGGCGTTATTACCGGTTGTGTTTTCCCGCGTACTCATTCAGGAAGGCCTCTTTATAGTATCGGAAATTAGACTCGCGAATTGCAGTCCGAACCTCGCGCATCATGTTCAGCAGGAATCGTATATTGTGCTCTGTAGCGAGCATAGGGCCGAGGATCTCGCCGGCCTTGAAGAGATGACGCAGATATCCTCGACTGTAGCGGGTACAAGCCGAACAGCCGCAACCTTCGACAATGGGGCCCTGATCCTGCTCGTGTTTGACCTTCTTGAGGTTGATCACCCCCTGGGGGGTGAAAACGGCGCCGTTTCGGGCAATCCTGGTAGGAAAGACACAGTCGAAAAGGTCGATGCCGTTCTCCACCGCGGCGAGGATATACTCCGGGGTCCCGATACCCATCAAATAGTGCGGCTTCTCCTCCGGAAGCAGTTCCCCCGTATGACTAAGCATCTCCAGAAAGAGGGGAAAAGGCTCGCCCACGGACAGACCGCCCACCGCTACACCCGGAAAATCGAGGGGAAGAAGCTCCTCGGCGCTTCGCGTTCGCAGATCCTTGTAGAAATTTCCTTGCAGTATCGGAAAAAGGGCCCGTCCCGAAGCTGGCTCAGCACTCTTCCAGGCTTTAAGACTGCGTTTCGCCCAGGCGGTAGTTGTTTCAAGCGCCTTGATTGCCTCCCGGTACTCGATCCCCGGAGCGGTACAGACGTCGAGCACCATGGCGATATCGCTATTCAAAACATTCTGTATTTCCACTACCCTCTCCGGGGTCAAGGAGTGATAGCTTCCGTCTATATGGCTGCGGAAGCGGACCCCCTCGGGCCTGATCTTCCTAAAGGGTGCCAGGGAAAAAATCTGAAAGCCCCCGGAATCGGTGAGGATATTCCCGTTCCAGCTGGAAAACTCGTGCAAACCGCCGTATTGGGAGATAACATCCGTCCCGGGACGGAGATAGAGGTGATAGGTGTTTCCCAGGATAAGGGGAACCTCCATCTCCTCTAATGAGCGATGGCTCAAGGCCTTTACGGTACCATTGGTGCCCACCGGCATAAAGGCCGGGGTTTCGACCGGGCCGTGGGACAGATTTACTCTACCGTTTCGGGCCAGGGTATCCTTATCCTTCTCGAGGATCGTAAACTCAATACTCACATAAACCTCACGTACGAACGAATTGCAGCATCGCAATACCGATGCCGAGAAAAAAGATCACCGGAAAGAAAGCGCCCGCAAAGGGCGACAGCAGACCGATATTGGCGAAAATGCCGGTTATCATCTGCAGCACATAGAAGATAACCGAGACACAGAGACTCATTAAAAGGCTCATCAAAAGGATATTCTTCTTGAAGCGGCTGCCTACGGCCGACGAGATCAAAGCCACAATCAGCGGCGTAAACACGAAGGCGATCCGACTGTAGTAATCGGTGCGGGCCAGCCTTGAATCTTGCCCGGATCGTTCCAGTTCATTGATATAGATTCTGGCCTCATCCAGACTCAACTCCTCCACATCCTTCTGTCGTCGTTGAAAACTGGCCGGATCATCATTTAGCCTTTCATCCCGGTAACTGCTCTGCCTCTCCTGGAGAATTTGGTCGCCCACCCTGCGGAATATTCGAGCATCATGGAAGATCCATTTACCGTCCACATACTCGGCCCACTTGGCGTCTATCCGGCCCTCGAACTCACCCTCTTCGCTCAGAATCAACACCGAGAGATTGGAAAGGGTCTGATTCCCGTCGTTATAGTATTCGGCGGAGTAGAGGATCCCCGATTCGCTCCCCCGGATAGTCACGTTACTGTTACTCAAGGATACGCGCTCATCTAAGGCGGCGTTCATGAGGGCATTCTTATTGGCAAAGGTCGGTATTACAACCCGATCTTCAAATCGAAAGAGTCCAACACCCAGGAGCAGTCCTAAACCTAAGATCGGGAGGATTGCATAGCGCAGAGAGATCCCTGAACCAAGGAGGGCGATAAGCTCGTTATTCGCATAGAGCTGCCCTAAGGTATAGGCGACGGAAAAAAGAAGCGCTATCGGTACGGCATAGGATATACACTTGGGAAGGTAGTAGAGCTGGATTCGCAAAATCATCCCTAAGGGTACGTCCTGGTTCAAATACCGCCACAGATTGCTGAAGAGATCCACCATCTGCAGGATCAGTACGAAAAAGATGAGCGCCACCAGGAAAACCTGAAGGGTATCGATTAGGATCATCCGCCGTAGAAGTTTCATTTACGGCTCCGGATAATGCTCAATCCCATTCCGCTTGCAAGAATGACCAAATTCGCCCCCCAAACGGCGATCAGAGGAGGAAAATCGGAGCGGATACCAAGGGTCTGCCCGGCGAAGAGCAGCCCCCAATAGACCATGGTAACGAAGAGTCCCAAGCCGAAACCGATTGAGCGGCCGCTTCTGCGACTCAGGATCCCGGCGGGAAAAGCGAAAAAAAGGAAAACCAGACAGGCGGCGGGCAAGGCGATCTTCTTGTGGAACTCCAGAAGATGCAGTTGTAGAGATCGATCCCTCAAGACGCGATTTTCTTCATTGCCAAGCCGTTGCAGCTGTCCCTGCAGATCCTCGCCACCGTCGAGATAGCCCCAGCGGAGTTCGTTTTTGAGCAGGCGTATATTCAGCTCCTGCTCTATCCTCCGGGCCTGTAGGCTCTCTTCCTTCAGCTCGATCTCCTGCAAGATCGCTTCCACGCTCTTCTCCCGGGGGGTGAGGGAGTGAACCGCAAGGCTGATGTCCCTAAGCAGGATGTTGTATTCCATCTTTTCCGCCAGACTGTATTCGTAATTGCCGCTCCGTTTCGCATCCGCAGTCACCACGGTCACATTCTCGAGGATCAACTTTATAATCCCGGCCTCTTCGGCACTCCGGCCCAGAATCGCGGTGGCGGCGCTGATGCTGCGCCTGTTCTTCTGCTCATCCCTATCGATGATCACAATACCGTCGATTCTATCCCGCTCTACCCGGCCGGTTATGATACTCCTGTCCTGATAGCGCTTTACCGAATAGGAATCCAGCTCCAAGGCGGGATTCGAATAGAGAATCTCCCGATAGAGCTGATTGAATTTCATCGTCCCCAGGGGGAGGAGGATATCATTGGACATGAAGGCCAGGCCCCCCAAGGCGATTCCCATAACGAAGATTGGCGCGGCGATTCGTCTAAGGGGTAAGCCCGCCGACTGCATGGCCAGAATCTCGTTATCCCCGCCCAAGCGTCCGACGGCCATCAAACCGCCTACGAGGGTCGAAAACGGGAAGCTGTAAGAGATTATATTGGGTATGGCATAGATAATCAGCTTAGCCACATCTGCCGGGGCCACATTCTTGGAGAGAATTTGTTCGGCCATCAGAAGAATCTGATTGATAAAAAAGATAAAAAAGAAAAAGAGAAAGGCTACACCGAAGGAGAGAAGAAACTCCCCGGCTATGTACCGAAAGAGTACTAAGCGACTCCCCCTCGGATTCATGCCGTCAAACTCCGGTAGAACCGAATCCGCCAGCTCCCCGGCTGGTATCTGTAAGGCTTGGGACGGCGTTGAAAAGGGCCTGATGCACGGGAGCGAAAACGATCTGCGCAATACGCTCGCCCGGTTCAATAATCGCGGTCTCCGCCGAAAGGTTGACCATGATAACCTTGATCTCCCCACGGTAATCGGCGTCGATGGTTCCGGGAGAATTGAGTACCGTCAGGCCGCGTTTTAAGGCCAAACCGGAGCGGGGTCGCACCTGGGCTTCGAATCCTCCGGGGATAGCCAGATAGAGACCGGTAGGTACCAGCACCCGCCCCAGGGACGGCACCTGAATAGCTTCCCGAATATCAGCCAGCAGATCCGCTCCCGAGGAGAGTTCGGTTGCATAGTTCGGCGTACCCGTCTCGGGTAGGATCGCTTCGACTTCTACAGTAGATACCTTCATGCTTCCTCAAATAAAAAAGCGGATTGCCCAAGGTGTGGGACAACCCGCATGCATAGCTACCAGCAGTGGGCCAGGCCTAGTTCCGGCGCTGACCGCCCTGCTTCTGATTGTCCGGATCGATGGCGTCGATATAACTCAGGTTGATCCGCCCCATGCGATCGATTTCGATCAGCTTAACGGGGATCTCCTGGTCGACCTTGAGTACATCGGATACGGCGTTGACCCGCTCCCGGGCCAGCTTGGAGATGTGTACCAGCCCCTCTTTGCCGGGAAGAATCTCGACGAATGCGCCGAAATCCATGATCCGCTTAACCGTACCCTGATAGATAGTTCCTACTTCGGGTTCCTCTACCAGAGCCTTGATCAGACCCTCCGCTGCCTCGGCGCTGGCCATATCCTTTCCGAAGATGGTGATTTTGCCGTCGTCGTCGATATTGACATTGGCGCCGGAGCGTTCGCTGATCCCCTTGATGGTCTTTCCGCCGGGGCCGATGATCAATCCGATCTTATCCTCTTCCACCCGCATGGTACTGATCTTCGGCGCATAGCGGGAGAGATTGCCCTGGTGGGAATGGATGGTGTCGTTCATGATACCGAGGATATGCATCCGGCCGGTCTTGGCCTGGGAGAGCGCCCGGCTCATAATCTCCTGGGATACGCCGGAGATCTTGATATCCATCTGGAAGGCGGTAATGCCCTCTTCGGTACCGGCGACCTTGAAGTCCATGTCGCCCAGGTGATCCTCCTCTCCGAGGATATCCGAGAGTACGACGGTCTTATCGTCGGAGCTTATCAGCCCCATAGCGATACCGGCGACGGGCTTCTTGATGGGAACTCCCGCACTCTGCAACGACAGAGAACTGCCGCAGACAGTAGCCATGGACGACGATCCGTTGGATTCGAGGATCTCGGAGACCACCCGGATGGTATAGGGGAACTCATCCTTCGAGGGAAGCACGCCTTCTACGGCCCGCTGAGCCAGATGGCCGTGACCGATCTCCCGACGTCCGGTTCCCATCCGACCGGTTTCACCGACCGAGAAGGGAGGAAAGTTGTAGTGGAGCATGAAGCTCTCATAACTCTTATCGCCGTCGATATTGTCGACGATCTTCTCATCCGAGATCGTCCCCAGGGTAGTAACGGCCAAGGCCTGGGTCTCGCCCCGGGTAAAGAGGGCGCTTCCGTGGGTGCGTTCCAGCATCCGTATTTCACAGCTGATGGGCCGGATATCCTCGGTGCCTCGTCCGTCGGTTCTCACCCCCTTATCGAGAATGGAGGCCCGTACAATGTCGTACTCCATCTTTTCGAAGAGTTTATCGAAGTAGGGAGCTTCCTCTTCGGAGATCTGCTCGGCAAACTTCTCGGCCGTCTCATTCTTTACAGCCTTAATGGCGGCATAGCGCTCGAACTTACCCTTTACGAAACAGGCTTCTTCAAGCTTGGCGTAGGCGTAGGCCTTAATATCGGCCTCGAGGGCGAACTCTTCGCTGTTCTCGACTAAGGGAAGTTTCTCCTTCCCGGCCTTCTCCCGCAGTTCGAGCTGAGCGGCACAGAGTTTCTTGATCTCTGTTTCAGCCACGGCGATGGCCTCGAGCATGCGCTCTTCGGATACCTCTTTTGCGCCGCCCTCGACCATGGTGATTCCGTCGTTCGTACCGGAAACCACGATATCGAGCTCGCTCTTTTCGATCTGATCGAAGGTAGGATTGACGATTAATTCACCGTCCACCGAGCTGATACGCACTGCGCCGACGGGTCCCTCGAAGGGGATGTCGGAGATGACGACCGCCGCGGAAGCGGCTACCATGGCTACGATATCCGGCGGATTGATCTGATCAGCGGAGATAACGGTCGGAACGACCTGGATATCCCGCTGGAATGATTTATGAAAAAGCGGCCGCATAGGGCGGTCGATCAAACGGCAGACCAGGATTTCCTTATCCTTGGGGCGTCCCTCGCGTTTGAGGAATCCGCCGGGAATCTTACCGGCGGCATAATACTTTTCGTTGTATTCTACTTGGAGGGGTACATAGTCGAGGCCCTCGACCGGCTTCGAACTGCAGCAGACGGTAGCCAGAACGGCGCTGCCCTCATAGCGAGCATATACCGCACCGTTGGCCTGCTTCGCCATCTTGCCGGTTTCGAGGATTAGTTCGCCATTCCCTATTGGAATGGACACTGAATGGATCATTACAAAATTTCCTTATTGCTTATTTTCTGAGGTTCAGCTGACCGAGAAGCTCGCGGTACTTGTTCAAGTCCTTGCGCTGGAGATATTTCAACAATTTCCGACGCTGACCGACGAGTTTCAGCAGTCCCCGACGGGACGCATGGTCTTTCTTGTGAGTCTTGAAGTGCTCGGTAAGCTCTTCGATCCGGCGGGTTAACAGCGCTATTTGAACCTCGGTGGTACCGCTGTCTTTGTCGTTCTTGCCGAATTCCTTAATGACATCCTGTTTCGCTTCTTTAGCTAACATCATCTTCTCCTTAAACACTCTCAATTATGAGCGAAACCTGCTCTAAATTATAGATAAATACTAAACCGGTGTGCGAAAACGAAAATTTCCCTCATGACAGTCTACTGATTATTAACAAAAAGTCAATCTCTCAGCGCTCCGTTGACCATTCCGTAGCGAATCCTGTCTGCCGTCCGTTCGACTACCCCGAGAAGCCGCTCATCCTCGTCAAAGCAGATTACCGGTCCCTCAAGCTTGCCCGCCTCTCCCAGCAGTTCGGCCGGAAACTGGCGACCGTCCAAGAAGGCGGCGTCGTAAGGCCCCGGGATAGTGACCGATTGAATCCCCAACAGCTGATCTAATCGTCCCTTGTCGTTTATCAGGTCGGTATCCGCGTCTACTGCCGCGGGATCCGCCGCATCTTCTACCAGGGCCGTACCGACGCTTAAACGGCGTAAACTCTTCACATAGCCCACACTCCCCGCCGCCCGGGCCAGATCGCGGGCGAGGGAGCGGACATAGGTCCCTTTGGAACAGGACAATCGAAGCCGCAGAAAGGGCTCCTGATAATCGAGAAGCTCAAGATCATCGATGCGCACTTTTCGAGAGGGCATGTCGACATCTTCTCCGCTGCGGGTACGCTGATAGGCCCTCTTTCCGTCGATGTGTACTGCTGAATAGCGGGGCGGAACCTGATCGATTTCACCCATAAAATCCGGAACAACATTCTCAAGGGCATCCAGTCCGGGGGGCGCAGACTCGGCGGTTACCTCGCCTTCGGGATCGAGGGTGCTCGTCTCTTTCCCGAACTCAATCAGGGCTTCGTAGCTTTTGTTCTGGCTGACGAGATAATTAGATAGACGGGTAAAGGAGCCGGCCAGACAAATTAATAATCCAGATGCGAACTTGTCGAGGGTGCCGGTGTGACCGACCTTCTTGACCCCCAACTTACGCCCAATCAGACGAACAGTATCGTTCGAGGTGTAACCCTCGTTTTTATCGATGAGGATGAGTCCGTAGCGTGATTTCATTCGTGGTCGAGATTGTCCAATTTCTTTATCATGCGGACGCCCCGCTCGATAGATGCGTCCTGGATGAAGGTCAGTTTGGGCGTGTTCCGCAGTCGCAGTTTCTTACCGAGCTTCGCCTGTATGAATCCCGCCGCATGGTTCAGCGCCTTCACCGCCGATTCTACCGACTGGGGATTTTCGAAGCTCGACACATAGACCTTGGCGTAGGCGGTGTCTTTCGACACCTCTACGTCGGTTACGGAAATAAAACTCGATACCCGATGATCTTTTATCACGCCGGTAACGATCATCTCGCTAACGGCGTGTTGAATGGTCGATGCGACCCGCTTTAATCGAAATTCCGACATTAAGACTCGCTGGTGCTGCTCGAAAGCTTCTTCGCGATCTCACGCATCTCGATAACCTCGAAGGTATCGCCCACCTGTACATCCAGGTAGTTTTCGATGCCGATACCGCACTCATAACCGGAGGCGACCTCTTTAGCGTCGTCTTTGAAGCGCTTGAGAGAGGTGATTTTACCGGTATGAATTTCGATACCGTCCCGAACGACATGCACCGTGGCGCCCCTGGTAACCTTACCGGAGGTAACGTAACACCCGGCGATAAGCCCGATCTTGGGCACCTTGAAGGTTTCCCGAACTTCGACGGTACCGACGGTCTCTTCCCGCAGTTCCGGAGCCAGCATACCCTCCATCGCATCGCGGATGTCGTCCACCGCGTCGTAGATGATGGTGTATTTACGAATCTCGACCTTCTCCTGCTCCGCCAGGGTCTGTGCTTTCGGCGTCGGCCTTACATGGAAGGCGATGATGATCGCATCCGACGCGGCGGCAAGGCTTACATTCGACTCGGTCACCGCCCCCGCGGAAGCGTCGATTACATTGAGCCTGATTTCGGGGGTACTCAAGCGCTCGAGAGCCATTTGAAGGGCTTCGACCGAACCGTGGACGTCTCCCTTGATGATAACCTTGAGCTCCTGGACCTCTCCCTGCTGGATTGAGTCGTAGAGATTGTCCAGAGTGACCTTCTTGACGTTCTTCGCCTCTCCGGCCTTCTCGAGCTCCTGTCGTTTCGCTCCGACCTGCCGGGCGAGCTTCTCGTTCTCGGTGACCTGGAAGGGATCGCCTGAACTGGGGGTACCGGTAAAACCGAGGACCTCGACCGGCGTAGCCGGAGTAGCCTTGGTAAGCTTCCTGCCTTTGTCGTCGAACATGGCCCGCACCTTGCCGGGAAAGACACCGGCCACGAAAGCGTCGCCTACCTCGAGGGTCCCTCTCTCGACGATAACCGTACCGACTATTCCGCGTCCGTGATCAACCTTGGACTCGATAATCCTGCCTTCAGCCCGGCAATCGTGATTCGCCTTCAGCTCCATCAGCTCGGCCTGAAGATTAATAGTCTCTAAAAGCTCGGGGATACCGACCCCGGTCAATGCGGAAACCTCGCAGAAGAGGGTCGATCCGCCCCATGCCTCGGGCATCAAACCGTGATCGGAGAGCTGCTGTTTTACCCGATCGATATTCGCCTCGGGCAAATCGACCTTATTTACAGCCACGATAATCGGCACTTCCGCCGCCTTAGCATGGTTAATCGCCTCGATGGTCTGGGGCATTACGCCGTCGTTCGCGGCAACTACCAGGACAACAATGTCGGTTACCTGCGCACCCCGGGCCCGCATCTGGGTAAAGGCCTCATGACCGGGAGTATCGAGGAACACGACCTCGCTCTCCTGATCCGCCAGGGTGACCTTGTAGGCGCCGATATGCTGGGTGATCCCGCCGAACTCGCCGCCGACTACGTCGGTTGCGCGAATGCTGTCGAGGAGTTTTGTCTTACCATGGTCGACATGCCCCATGATGGTAACGATAGGCGGCCTGTAGCTGAGATCCTCCTCGGTATCCGATTCGCTCTCGATTATAGTCTCGTCGTAGAGACTGACGATTTTCACCTTCGAACCGTACTCTTCGGCCAGCAACTGGGCGGTCTCCGAGTCAATCTGCTGGTTGATGGTTACCATCATCCCCATTCCCATAAGTTTGGAGATGAGCTCGCCGGCCTTAAGATTCATCTTCCGAGCCAATTCGGAGACGGTGATCACTTCCATGATATCGATCTCCTTCGGTACGGGGTTAACCTTTTTGACGGGACGTTTCTTGATCTGAAAGTCGCGTTCTTCTACTGCATCCTTGCGGCTCTTCTGGTAGGCGGCCTTCTTCTTGGTCTTGAAGAATTTCTTTCCGCCCTTCGATTTCCCCTCGGCGGGTGCGGGGGCAGGTGCTCCTCCCCGGGGCGGCGGACCGCCTGAAGGCCTGCGGAAGTTACCGCCCGCCGGCCTACGGTCTCCACCGGGACGATTAGAGGGTCCCCCCTGAGTTCTCCCTTGGGGACGACCGCGCTGTCCGCCGGCTTGAGGTCGACTATCGCGCTGCATTCTGGTGGATGCGGTCCGCATCCGGGTATAACCGCCGGTACGCCCCTTGGTGGTCGCCCGGATCTCCGTCTCTTCACCCTTCTCGGCCGGCTTTTTCACAGCAGCAGCCTTGGGAGCCTCTCCCTGCTTCTCTTCGGCGGGAGCGCTCTTTGCCTGGGACGCCTTAGGAGCGTCCGCTTTCTCAGCCTTGGGGGCCGGGGCGCTTTTTTCAGCCTCCGCGGAGGGCGCCGGAGTAGGTTCCTTTACCGCTTCTTCTTTCGGTTCCGGAGATGAAGATTCATCCTTCTTCGCCACTACCCGAGGAACCGGCTTTTTCTTCTTCTTTACAACGACAACCCGTTTCTTTTCCTGTTTGGGTTCCGCAGAAACCTCGTCGGTCTTCTTGTGCTTTATCAGCGTCGCTTTGGGTTTCTTCTTATTTTCCTGTTCTTCAGCCATAGTTCCTCGGATTTGTTCCTATTCCTCTTCTTCCGCCACTTCGAAGCTCAAACCGACTCCGCAATTCGGGCAAGTGGCCATATCAATGGTGATTTCATGTCCGCATTCCGGACATTCGTAGGATTCATCCTCTTCGGAATCATAAAATTCCTCTTCTTCACCATTTTCTTCTTCTTCCTCGATAATGTCAACATTCTCACTAATGATGGAGTTGATCGTGACGATGTCCTCCTGACTGAGGGCCTCAATCTTGTTGAGATCCTCTTCAGTGAGATTGATAAGATCTTCGATCAGTTCGATCTCGTTCTCTTTGAGAACCTCAACGATCTTCTCCGGAATATCGGGGAGCTCGGCGATGGCGGTGATCTCTTCCTCTTCAATATCCATGAAGAGGGCATCCATCGCCTTCTTGCTCTCGGCGGCGATATCCATCTCATCGAACTGAGCCATGGTCTTCACATCGATGTTCCAATCGACCAGACGATTCGCCAAACGCACGTTTAAGCCCTGTTTTCCGATTGCCAGGGAGAGCTGATTCTCTTCCACCACGGCCAGGGCCTGACGCTTCGGCTCATCCAGGATAACGACTGTTTCAACCTCAGCCGGAGAGAGGGCGTTTTTGATAAAATCCCTGGGATTATTATCGAACTTGAGAATATCGATCTTCTCGCCTTCGAGCTCACGTACAATAGCCTGAATCCTGACGCCTTTCATTCCGACGCAAGCGCCGACGGGATCTACGTCCTCCCGATTCGAATAGACGGCCAGTTTCGTTCGGTATCCGGGCTCCCTCACAATCTTGAAGATCTCTACGGTCTTATCATAGACCTCGGGGACCTCAAGTTCGAAAATACGGCGCACGAAGTCGGTATGGGTTCTCGATAGAACAATCTGCAGACCGGAGGTCGTTTTGTTAACCTCATAGATGAGCGCCTTGATCCTGTCGTTAGGACGATAGGCTTCCCGGGGGGACTGGTAACGCTTCGGAAGAATTCCTTCAACCTTGCCCAAATCGACAAAGATGTTCCCGTTCCGCTCACGCTGATAGTAGCCGATAATCATCTCGCCTACTTTTTCCTGGAACTCGGAGTAGAGGGTATCCTTCTGAATATCCCGCAGGGTCTGTTTCGCCTTCTGCTTGGCGCTCTGAACTGCAACTCGGTCGAATTCCTGGGGATTGATCTCGATTAAGAGCTCATCACCCAGCTCACACTCTTCGTTGAGTTCCAGGGCCTCGTCCAAGGCAATCTCGGTGGACTCGTCGTATACATCTTCTACGATCTCTTTCTTGGCGAAAAGGGCAACCTCGTCCCCAACCTCATCAAAGCGTATTACCGCATTATCTACGTGTCCAAACCGCTTCTTATAGGCGGCCAATAGAAAATCCTCAATAGTTTTCTTGACCAGTTCTTCGGAAATACCACGATCCTGAACAATCGATCGAATCGCGTCCGCTAATCCAGAGGCCATTGTTACCCCCTACCCTTCTGATATTTTCGCTTTCGTGATCTCTTCACGCGTATAACTCCGTTCTCCCGCTTCACTGCTAAGTACCATTTTCTGTTCATCCGCAGATGCAATTATCCCTTCTATCCAATCATTTTCCCCAGCTTCCATGAGCCGTACCTTTGCCCCCTGGAAGATTGAGAATTCACGAAAGTATTTTATTGTGCGGCTGATACCCGGAGAAGAAACCTCAAGGCTAATATCCCGGCTATCGAGCACGACCTCCAGGCGGGGCATTACCGTGCGATAAACATTCGTACAATCCTCGAGGGTTACCCCTCCGGAACGGTAGATAAAGAACACCACCTGAGTTGAGGACCGTAACTGCCGGCTCTGGGCCTCGACTACCTGAAAACCCATGCCTTCAATAATCGCTACGGTTGATTCCAACTCGGGACTGATTCCATTGCCTTCTTTCATAACTTCCCGGTCTGCACCATATGTTCTGCTATAAAAAAAAGAGTCGCTGGCGACTCTTCTTAACTCCGCGTCAACTTCAACTGTCGCCGTTATAATATCAATCGCCGAGGGCCTAGTCAATAGCAAAGCAGAGCCAATCAACCCGCGCGGCGCCTGCAGAAATGAGGATTTCCCTGGCGGCCTCGATGGTCGCGCCGGTGGTTCGGACATCATCGATCAAGAGGACACCCAATCCTGCAACCTCCCGCTTGAGATAGAGACGATCCCGCATATTCTGCAGACGCGCCTCTCGGGAGAGACCTTTCTGAGGTGTTCCGGGGCGTCTGGCCAAAACATGGCTTTGGGTTGTATATCCTTCTCGGCGGAGCCTTCCCAACACCCGCTCCATATGACCGCGACCGTTTCGGCGCTTCGCGGTTTTACCCGACGGAATCGAGAGAATGACGGTATCCTCCGGGGAGTAGTGCCTGAAATAGCGCTTCTTCAGAGCAGATGAATAGGCGGCGGCAATAAAATCGGCGAGCTCTAGGGCTCCTTCAAACTTGTAGCGGTGCATCAAGGTACGTACGGCGCCATGGTAGGTGTAGATGCCGCCTCCGGCAGGATCATTCTCGCGACAACGGGCGGTCTCGATCTCCACCAGACAGGCGGAACATATGCTTCCGTCCCCCTGCGCCCGGTCAGATACATTCAGACAGACCGAACAGCGTGGTTCCGAAAAAAGGCGCGTTACTAGCATGCCCATCGTCCCCCCTTACTTGAGTATAAGGAGGTTATGGTACGCTTTACTTCAATTGTTCCTTGATCCGATAAATGAGCTTCAAGGCTTCTAAGGGGCTGATTGCGTCCGGTTTAAGATTGCGCAGTTCCTGAAGCACCATCTCTTCTTCACCGAATAGACTGCTCTGTTCCGCCGATTTAGATGCCTTGGGAATACTAACGCCCTCATGATCGAGCCCGGATAGAATCTCAGCCGCCCGCAGAATCACGCTGTCGGGGACACCTGCCAATCGGGCCACATGGATGCCGTAGGAACCGGCGGCGGCGCCTGGCTTCAGGGTCTTCAGGAAGATAATTTCCCCTTCCCGCTCGAGGACCTCCATATGCATATTAGTTGCGCCCGGATCCTCCAAGGCGGTCAGTTCATGATAGTGAGTAGCGAAGAGGGTAATCACCCCCTTTTCGAGAATGTGTTCCGAGACCGCCCAGGCGATCGAGAGGCCGTCGTTGGTCCCCGTTCCCCGGCCGACCTCATCCATGATCACCAGACTTCTCGGCGTCATATAGCGCAGGATATTAGCGGTTTCGTTCATCTCCACCAGAAAGGTCGATTCTCCCCGAGCAAGATTGTCCGAAGCCCCGACCCGGCAAAAGACCTTATCCAGAATACCCAATTCAACTTGGGATGCAGGCACAAAAGCGCCTATCTGGGCCATGACGGAGATAAGCGCAGTCTGACGGAGGACGGTCGATTTTCCAGCCATGTTCGGACCGGTTATCAACGCGAACAAGGGCTCCCCATCGCCCAAAGCGAGGGTGTTGGGGACGAATTCTCCCGGCGGAAGGTACTTTTCCACTACCGGGTGACGCCCCTCTTCGATACGAATCCCCGGCGTATCCCTCAGCGCGGGACGTACATACCCATGCAGGGTCGCCGCATAGGCGAATGATGCGAACGCATCGATCTCCGCGAGATAATCGGAAAAACGGTAGAGATTATTCAAGAAGGACTTTATCCCTTCCCGCAGATCGAGAAATACCTCCCGTTCGAGATCGAGGGCGCGTTCGGCGGCCGAATTAACCTCGGTCTCAATACTGATCAGTTCATCGGTGGTAAAGCGTTCACTTCCGACCAGCGACTGGCGTCGGATGAAGTGATCGGGTACGAGATTGAGATTGGTTTTGGTGATCTCGAAAAAGTACCCGATGATCTTATTATATTTAAGCTTCAGATTGGCGATGCCGGATAATTCCCGTTCGCGGTCTATGTACGCATCCAGGATCGACTTCTGATCCCGCCGTGCATTGCGTAGCCGGTCCAGTTCCGAATGATACCCCTCGGCTATCAAGCGTCCCTCGGTCAAAAGAATAGACGGTTCCGGGTGGACGGCCCGGGTTAAAAGATCCTGCAGCTCCCTCAAGCCGGCAAGGCTCTCATCTGTGTAACGAGGGAGCCTGCTCGACTCCCCGCCGGTTCGGATCAACTCGAGAACTCGTTCTGACGCAGAGAGAGAGTTGGCCACTGATAAGAGATCCTTGGCATGGGCTTTGTCCAAGGCTATACGGGAGGCCAAGCGCTGGAGATCAAGAACCCCTTTGAGCTCCTCCCTGATTCTCCCTAAGAGCAGCTGATTATGATAGAGATCCTCCACCGCATCCAGTCGTGCCTCTATTCTTGTTCGTTCTATGAGCGGATGCAGCAGCCAGGACCGAATCTTTCGCGCTCCGGCAGCAGTCACTGCATGATCGAGAACCTCTATCAAGGTATACTGTTCGGATCCGTCGTTCAAGTTACGGACCAGTTCAAGATTCCTTTGGGTGGCCGCGTCGATCCCCATGTAGCTGCCGTCGCCGTAGCGTTCGATTCCGGAAATATGGCGCAGAGCCGTCTTGGCGGTCTGTTCAACATACTCCAGCAGTGCAGCGGCCGGCAGCAAAGCCGGATCCCGCTCCTCTAAACCGAAGCCCTTGAGATTAGCCGTTGCAAACTGGCGGCACAGCCGGGCATAGGCGTCGGAGCGGTCAAACTGCCAGTCCGGGATCCTGTTGAGCACCATCGAGCGTCGCCCCTCGAGGATTTGACGCAGGTTCTGATCCTCATCATAGAGGGATTCCTGGATCAACAGCTCCTTCGGATCAAGTCGCTGAACCTCGAGCCGCATATAGTCGAGAAAGCGATCGAGCTCAATCGAAGTCGTTCGAAAATCCCCGGTGGAGAGATCGATGTAGGCGATCGCGCCTTCACCTGAAAAGAGCCCTAGCGCCATCAGGTAATTATTGCGACGGGTATCGAGATAATCCTCCTCCAACACGGTCCCCGGGGTAATGACCTCGACAACCTCCCGTTCGGCGATCCCTTTCCCTCCCTTCGGCAGGGCGGTTTGCTCGCAGATGGCGATCTTCTTCCCGGCCCTCAACAGACGACCGATATAGTTGGAGGCCGCATGGTAAGGGATGCCGCACATGGGAATGTTGTGCCGCTTGGTCAGGGTGATATTCAGTATCGCCGAGACCTCCTTGGCGTCCTTCTCGAACATCTCATAGAAATCACCGAGTCTGAAAAAGAGAATCGCATCGCTATGCTGCTGCTTGATCTGCTTGTACTGACGCATCATGGGGGTTGTCTCTGACATCTCGATAGGATTATAGTTGGCCGAGAAGGAAGGGACAAGGAGGATTGAAGATCCGCCATGGATAGGGAAGAACTCTTTCTAGGTGATGAAGAGAGCGCCCTGTGCATTACCGTTCACGGTCACGCCACCGCCCGCTACTGTCGGGAACTCCGCGACAAGGTAGGAGCCAAGATTGAGGCCGTGCGGCAGCACATCTCAGGGGAACAGATAATCGTAGATCTAACCGACTGCTCGTATATGGATTCCACGTTTATGGGACTCCTGGTCACCCTCAACCGTCGCTTTTGCCACCCCATGGGGACCTCGCTGATAGTCCACAACCCCTCCGAACAGTGCATTAGCCTTCTGAGTGAGATAGGTCTTACCGAGCTTATTACCGTCAACCGGGGAGAAAAACATTTCCCGGAGAATAGCGAGCGCATCGACTCCGATACCGAGATGAACGCCGACCTAATATTAAAGGCCCACGAGGAACTCATGGGCCTTTCGGAAGAGAATCGTCGTCGTTTCTCTCTTATCCACGGCCTCCTCAAACGGGAAGCCGGCTAAGCGTTTCGAGTTATCCGCCGATTTAACGGCTGGTTTGCATCAACCGTTCCAACACAAGATCAGTAATATCCACATCCCGCGAGAAGAAGAGAATATTCGGGTCCTGGGATTTGTAGATAACCGCAAAGCCCTCCTCCTCGGCCACATATTCGATAGCCTGAAGAATCTCAGCAGAGAGTGATGAAGATGCCTGGAGATTCTCCCGTAAACGGTTGATCTTATTGGTCATCACGCTGTGATAATCCTTAAGATACTCCTCTTTCTCATCGATCTGGCTGTCGATCCGCAGCACCAGATTCTCGTTGCCGTCGCTCTGGGCGCTGAGTTTCTCCTCCTTTAAGAGGTCGATCTGATTGATAATCCGCTGTCGTTCCTCTTCATAGGTCTGTTGAAGCTCTTCGATCTTCCTGAAAGAGACCGATTCCCTGAAATACTGGCTGAAGATCTTCGAGAGATCGACCACGCCCACCCGGGAGATGATGTTCCCGTAACCGGATAAGATAAAGAGGCATAAAAATATAAGACTATAGAATCGTTTCATTCCGTTACTCCATTACGCTTTATATTCGCGTTTAAAAGGTCATCGTAAAAGCGATTACAAAATCGAGACCAGAATCCGGATCATCCTCATCCTTGAAGAGCGGACCCGGCTGCCATTCGACGCCGTCGTCCAAGATCTTGAACCGCTTCGTAAAATAGAACCCGAGAGGGATCCCGGGAATGGTCAGCTTTACACCGGAACCTAAACTGAACTTAAAATCCTCTAACTGCATTTCATTGAATTCATCCAAGCCTTGCTGCGGATCGGATTCGTCCCGCAGATACATGACCGTCGCGCTGGCGAAGTTATCGAACCAGAGAAACTGTTCGAAGATCGGCATGGTCAAATTCACGCGGCTGTCCCAACGGCTCTGCCCGCCCAACACCCGCGGCCACCCGAGGGCTACAGTCATGCCGTCGATATAGAGCAGATCCGCATCGGTGGCGGCCAGATCCCCGCCGAATTGAGGCAGGATAAAAGAGAGATTGGTATGGAAGCCCAAGACCGTCTTGACGCGGAAGCTTTGCCCGAAGGTCTCGTCCACCAGCGTGAAGTAGGCGTCGCCGGTCGAACTGGAGCGTATATAATCCCTCGTGGAGGGCATAAACCCGCCGGTGAAGGTAAAGCGCTGGTTGAGGTAGACCCCTTTCGACGGATTGTAGGTTAGGTCCCTGGTATCGAAAGAGGCAGAGGTCCAGAGTTTGTTGATCGGCAGCCATTGGTCGAAGTTGTCCCTCACATCCGAGCTGTAGGGACGATAGATCTCGTCGTCATACCAGATATAGTTGAGGGCGCTGTTGATGCCGGTGCCGACGCTAACGCGGCCCAGCCAGGTATTCCAGGTATAGCCGGTGCTGACTCCGAGGTCGATCGAGTATGAGTCGTAGTCCATCAGATATGAGGAATCGACCGTCTCGCCGTTCTCGATGGCATACTGATAATCGGTGATGACCGTACCGTCTTCAATATCACTAGAGGAGGGATTGGATACCGGATTTCCGTCGTTATCGACCCATGCCCCGGTGAAAGGATCCGGTACGCCGACGTCATTGGGAAAGAGCAGATCCTGATAGACCCCGGTAATCAAAAGATGCTCGAACCCGAGATTTACCCCGCCGTACCAGCGCCTGCCGAAGAGCCAGTTTTCCTTAAAGGAGAGGTCCACGCTCTGACGTTCGGTGGAGATCTCGGTACCGATGGATATCTCCTGACCGTTGCCTAAGAAGTTGCGGTCGGCCAGATTGAGAAAACCGACCAGGGGGAAGCCGGAGATACCGCCGGCGAAGGAGATACCGAAGTTGAGGTCGATGGTCTTGCCCTCTTCGACATTGACCACCAGGTCCATCAGGTTATCGACGCTTCCCGGGGGTGTTTCGGGATTCACCGCCGAAAAATACTGGGTGTTGTAGAGGTTCTGCAATCCTTGAACGATCTTCTCCCTGGAGAAGACATCGCCCACCTCGAGAGGAAGCTCCCGCTCGATCACGTGATCCTTGGTCTTGGTGTTGCCCTTGATGATGATATTCTCGATATGGGCTCGGCCCCGTTCGACGATCTCGATTACATAGGAGATACTCCGATCCTGTTCGTTACGGATCTCCCTGCGGTCGATCTGGTTAAAGATATAGCCGTCATCGAAATAGAGGTTTGCGACCCGGCCGAAATCGGCCTCCAATGAGGTCCGATTGAGGATAGATCCCGGCTGCTGGCGTACAAGATCGCTCAGCTCCGCATCGGAGAAGAGGGTATTGCCCTCGAACTCGATACCGCCGTAGGTATACTGCTCCCCTTCGTCGATATAGAAGGTGATATCCACGTAGTTGCGCCGTTCATCCTCCTGCTCCGGAGTCGGCGTCTGGGTGACCTCTACGATCTCCGCATCCACATAGCCCCGCTCCCAGTAGTAGGAGAGGATGTTGCGTTTATCCTCTTCGATGGTACTCTCCTGAAAGATACCGGAAGAGAATAAGCCCTGCTGCTTCGTTTCCAGTTTCCCTTTGAGGGTGCTTTCCGAGGCGAAGCTGTTGCCGGAGAAGTAGATATTCTTGATTCTAGTCTGGGCCCCTTCGTCGATATCGAAATAGACGACGGCGCCGCCCTCGGCATTCTTTTCGAAGCGACCTGAGACCTCGGCATCCGGATAGCCCTTTTCAACGTACAAGGTGCGGATCGCCTCGGCATCCAAGCGGACCTTATTGCGGTTGACCATATCGTCCCGTTTAAGAAGGACCGTATTCAGGATCTCCGACTTTCTGAGGTTCTTGTTCCCGTTCAGGACAATCTCATCTACCAAGGGACGCTCGGTAACGGTGAACTCGATGACCACCGTATCAGTTCCCTGAGAACCTTCGACAGCCTCGATGGTATAGCTTTCGAAATAGTCCAGGGCGAAAACCTTACTCTGCAGCTCCCAGGAGAGGGTGTCGGTAAACTCCTCTCCGATGTATTGCATGGTTATCCCTTCTAGGTCGTATTCGCTGACCGACAGCAGTCCGTTAAAACGAATATCTTCGATCGGTTTTCCAATCCACCACTCGTCTTCCTGTGCCCACGAGAATAGACCGGTAAGTAGCAAGGTGAGCATGAGAAGCGTCTTACGCATAAAGACTCCTTAGAATGACAACGCCCAGGAGAGTCCTACCCGGGCGGTGGTAACACTCGAAACTATATCACGGAAATCTGGAGAGACCGAGAAATCGAATAGAAAAAACGGCGTCTGCCATTCGACCGATACCTCCGTGTCTAACTCGTACACCTGTTCTCCGCCGAAATCGGCAAAAAACTGCTCGTTGGATTCTACCTGCAGCATGGCTTCGAGAAAGACGTCGTCACCGAAGTACTTTCCCAAAAATAGGGTTGTGTTGTCAAGGTATCGTCCTATGGCGGTGGAATTAGTGGAGGTGAATTCGTCAGCCTGTTCCTCGACGATCATCCTGTCGAGGAGAATATTCTGAAAAATCTGAGTCCGCACGCTGAAAAGATCGAGATTGAGTATCTCTTTCATGGATTGCTCGAACGACCTGACCACTCCCAACTGGCCAATCAAGAGATCGGAGGTTTGAATGAGTGCGTCCGAGGGGTTGATCGTATCTCCCACGGGCGAACCGAAGATCGAGGTACCCAAAAGCGCAGCAATCTCTACGTCGGAGTAGCTTGGAATCGACTCAAAGCGGGGTGCAAACTGGCTCAAAGGGCGCTCGTCGACGATTAAGAAGATCTGAACATCCTCCCCCTCGGCGTTGACCTCCCGCAGCTCTGCGCGGGCGGAGAGAATTGGATCAAACTGAATCTCATTCTCCCTGAAGCGAATGCTGCCCTCCTTGATGTAGAAGTTCCGCTGAAAGTAGAGGATGATACCCCCCTGAATCTCCACCGCGCCTTCTACTGAAAAGGTATCCGCGGAGCTATCGCTCTCGATGCGAATCTCCTGGTCGGTCCTGGCAAAACTGCGGATTATCGGCAGATTGAGGGACGGCCACAAGAATTCAACACTTTTTCCCGTGGTCAGGGTAAGATCCGTCCTAAATCCTCGATTCCCGCCCTCCGGCTCCTGGGGTTCCCTGTTGGTAAGGGTCAAGACCGCCGAACTCAAGCGTAAGTCGCCGCCGAGTTCGGTACCCAAATTGTCGCCCCTTATCGTGAAGAGCCCCCGGGCATAGCCGTCTATCTGCAGCTTGCTTATATCCATTTTAACCCGTATCCCCTGTTCCGGATCTATGTCCAGCCGGATATCGTAGGTAGATGGAACCCAGTGCTCCATAATAAAGTTCAGATCCGCCGAGACCGAGCCGAGACCGACGGGAAGATAAGCATCCTCTATAGAGAGCTGCTTCTCCTCCAGACGCAGCAGGGTCGAGAAGGGGCCGATCTCCTCCGGAATAACCGCGGAGCTAGCCTTCAGATCCCTGAGATTGAGGGTACCGAAGAAGTCCGGATCGTTAACCGGTCCCCGCACGACAAGATCCGTTCCGAAGAGCGAACCGGACTGAATGGCGAAGAATGGGAAGTTAAAGATACTCTGTACCGCATTGAGATCGACGGAAAGGCTCTCTAAGGACGCATCTATCTCGCCACCGACAATGCGTCCCCCCAAACGGAATTGGGCAGGCAGGGGCTCGGTCACGGCCAGGGAAAACTCCCGGGTGTCGTTCACCGTACCGCTGACGGCGCCCTCCGGCCCGCCATAGAAGGCGAAAAGCGAGCCGTCGAAGCCGAAATCGAGATTCCACCCCTCCTCCATCTCATTGCCGCGGCGAATGTTGTCTACCTGCACTACGCCGTCGAAGGGGTTCTCGAGAACCTGAGCTAACTCCTCTCTATTTGCAAGGCTAATCGTCCGACCGGCGAGATTTAAGTCCCCCTCTGTAATCTCGCTCCCCATGGGCAGCCTAAAACCGGCGTCGAAGGTCAACTCACCCTGCTCGAGTCGATAGATCCCGCTTCCCTCCCGAATCTCGGCCCCCAGATACCCGACGGAAAACTCCTTGATGGCCAGATTCTTATCTTCCAGGGTCAGAACAGTACTCAATTCGAAGGGATCCTGGTTGAGTTCGCCCTCGGCTAGTTCCAGGCGCAGAAAGATGTCGGGATCTCTCGGGAGTCCTTCGACGGTTAGATCACCCGATGAGAGGCCGCTGACCGGCAGGTTGCCGAAACGGCTGAGGGGAGCCTCGCGGAACTGAAAATCCGACTCCACCTCGTCTTCCCGTAACGAGACGATGAGCTGGTAGCTCTCATCGCTGTTCTCTCCGTCGAGCTGCATCCAGCCTTCGGCGCCGAATGGAATACCCGCCCCTTCAGGGAGTCTCTCTAATCGAAAGAATCCGTTCCCTTCAACTATGGATAACTGATCGGCATAACGCAGCGTATAAAGATCTAATCTGCTGTTATCTAGCCGAAAGGTCAGCTCCAGCGAGTTTTCACCTGCCTGCCCGGGGATATTGCGAATACGGCTATTCTCCGACCAGAGTGTCCAGAGTCCACCTTCACCCCCATATCCTCGCAGATTGAGATCCAACCGAGTTAACACTCGCGGAAAGGGGAGCGGAAAATCCTCGCTGACAAGCACAAGGCTTGTCGGCCCCGATAAATCTGCGAAGAAGGTTTCGATATAGGTCCCCTCTGCTACAACTTGAGAGTTCTCGAAGCGACCTCGGAATGCATAGGGGATGTCCTGAACCTCGGCATCGACGCTAAAGTCGTATCCGCCGCCGTCCCGTTTAAGCTCAATCCCGCCGCTGGCCCGATAGATTCCGTAACGCAAATCGCTCAACTCAATGCCGAACCCGCTGTCGGATCCGCTCAACTCTATGGCGATCTCTTTAGAAGGATCCTCCGCGGCATTGATCCGCAAATCAGGCGCCAGAAAGGAGAAGTTCTCAACGTCACGATAAAAGAAGAGACTCCCCCCCGCCAAAAGTCCCTCGTCCATTAACCATTCCGATGCGTCTCTTCCGGTTAACAGGGTTTGCACCGTGTCGAGGCGCAGGGATTCAATCATAGCGCTGGTTTGGAGATATCCCTCATCCCGGGTATAAATACCGTCCAGATTGATTACTCCCAGCTCGGCACCTCTGTTCTGTATGGGCATCGAGGCTGCGTATTCCCAGCGACGATCGACATAACGCACCGTTCCCGTCATCCCGGGAAAAAGTATCCCGTCAATCCTCGAATTAGCATCGAAGCCGACCCGATCTCCTCGCCGATTCAAGGAGAGATCGAGATTCAGGAAATCACCGGTGGGCAGAGCTATGTCCCGCAGGCTCAAGGCTCCGTTCGGCAGGAGAGACTCAAATTGCAGATCACCGCGGTAGCTGGCCCGGCCGATTTCCGCATCCACGAAGAGGGAATCGAACGAGATTCGACTGGTATCGCCCTCGAACCTAGCCGTGGACGCCACCTCCATCCCGAGTATCTGAGGAGAGAGGGTGAGTCTTAGATCGCCAGTATAGCCGAAAGACTCCGTCTCCCTGTTCACTTCGATGGTACCCGATCCGCTTAGCGCCGAATCCAGCCAATCTTCATACGCGGCGAATCTGCCGTTCAGGCTCATCACCGTAGAGGGGACAAATTCCTCGGAAACGAGATTCAAGGAGGTAATGCCGCCGTTCCGTTGATGTACCATGCTGAGATCGAAGGGTTCTCGATCCTGAATCTTTCTGAGTTGAACTGTCTCCGGATTGAGCTCGAAGTAGAGGGCGACCTGCGGGATTGCAGCCACATCGGTAACGAGATCATCCAGCTCGAGGGTAACTTCAATCTGCTGGAAATCCAGCGCCGAGCTTCCGCTGGCTCTTAACCTGCCTTCCCCCAGACCGAGCGGATCGCTCTCCAGTCCGTCAAAGGCGAGCCTACTTCTAATGCTGCCCTCATATCTCTCATTCTCCCGCTCAAAATCAAAAAAGATATCCTCCGCCAGGTAGCGTCGCCCCGAATCAAGTACCTCCACCGAGAGGTTACGACCGCTGAATCGAATATCATCGGCAATCGGGGGGCTAATTGCTACTGATCTTGGTGTGGGCCTCAATTCTTGTAGAAGCTTCAGAAGGGGGGCATCTCGTTCGGTATCGATTAGAAAACGGCTATTTTCGAATCTTATCTCGTCTACAGCCTCCAAGGGGGACGGTGAAAAGAGCTTTAAGATATTATAGCTTACTCGAACCTTCTTGATCCGGACCAGACTCTCCTCGGGGGACGTTTCCTGGAAAATCGCCAGCTCCCTGATTTCTAGATAGCGGAACAGCGCCGGTGAGATACTCTCGTACTCTATTCTTCTACCGATCCGACCCTCGAGATAAGAGATGAGCTGCAGCTTGAAATCCTCCATACTCGCATCCAGCGCACGCTGAAAAGGCCAGAGAATTATTATCGTCAGTAAGATGAGCCCGAGAAGAAGCAGTACCTGCAGCAGATGTATATTACGAACCGACAAAGCCACGAATCAGCTCCCTGACCGTCGGGTATGGACTGAACTCACCATCCTATTGTAACAATATACCCGGAGTGAAAGAAGTACCATGGGCGAGAATGGAGTTTCCAAGATGGAGAAAATCGAGAATTTCTTTGTACTCGAAGGCCTAGACGGATCAGGGACGACAACCCAATTGCGGGCGCTCGAGAAGCGCGCGGCCGATAGATTGCCGATCCTGTGGCCCACCTTCGAACCGACCGACAATCCGATCGGCCGTATAATCCGTTCTATCCTGCATGGGGATCTCACCGTTCCTCCGGACACCCTGATGAGGCTCTTTTCTGCCGACCGGTCGCTCCACCTCTTCGAAGAGAAGGTTGGAATCCTCGCCCGGGCGGCTCGGGGAGAGCTGGTTCTATCGGACCGTTACTTCTTCTCGAGTATCGCCTACCAATCACTCGGATCTCCTCTGACGGATGTACTCTCCCTCAATCCCTTTCCGCTCCCGGAAAAGCTCTTCTTTATCGAACTTTCACCCGAGGAGTGCGCCGGTCGCAGAGCCTCCCGATCCAAGGAGGAGCTATTCGACGACATTGCCTATCAACGACGGATTCGGGATAACTACTATGCATGTTTCGATAAGTTTCCCGCCCTCGACCCTATTATTATCGACGGCAGGGCCAGTATCGATGAGATTACCGATCTTATCTGGAGTCATCTCCCCTATTAACCGATACTAAAAATGTGAAGAAGTTTTCCCGTTTGCCTCTCTGCATTCTTCTCTGTTCGCTACTTGTCGGGCCCAGTTGGGCCTATCCGGTCAAGTATGCCGAGCAGTATTATAAACTCTACCATACCCAGCTTTATCAGTACCCCGAGAACTACGAAGAGAATATCTGGTACCTGGAACGAGCCCTAAAATCTGATTTCGTCAATCCCCTCTATGCCCTCGCACGACCGATAAACGATTCCGCCTCGTGGGCAAAATATCGGGCCCTCTTCAGGATGCACGTGAATCTCAAGCTGATTGAGCAGTACCGCGGGCTGGCCCGCAAATTCGACCGCGAGCAGACCTTCTTCTTCAATGCTCCCTGGAAAGAGGAGAACCTGGAGAGTCTCGAAATTGCGGAACACTTCTACCGGACCGCCCTCTACTACTGGCCCGAGGCCATGGCGTGGGCGGAAAGGGCCTCCAATCAGCCCTACCTTCATTACGAGGGGATAGAAGACTGGGAGGATGAACGCTACCGCATCATGAATGAGGATCTCGACTATGGAGAGATTATCCGCATGGATCTGGAGCACCTGGCCCGGGTACGTCGCGAGTTCGAGGCCATGGACGACTCCACCTATTGAATAAACATCGCATCCCCGTAGGAGAAGAAGCGATACCCCTTCCTCACCGCCTCGCGATAAACCGCCAGGATCCTCTCCCTGCCGACGAAAGCGGAGATCATCACCAGTAACGAGGACTCAGGGGTATGAAAATTGGTAAAGATTCTATCCACCGTCTTGAACTGATACCCTGGTCGTATAAAGAGCTCGGTTGAGTTCATTCCTGGCTTAACCCCCGCTTCGGTGGCCGCCGACTCCAAGGTACGAACCGTAGTCGTCCCCACGGCGACAACATCCCGACCTTCGGTCTTGGCCCGTTCTATCGCGGCGGCAGTCTCCATGGGAATCTCGTACTCCTCACGATGCATCCGGTGTTCTTCAAGGTTATCAGTGCGAATAGGGGAAAAGGTGCCGATTCCCACATGCAGGGTGACGTAGGCTATCTCATGTAGCTTTTGTAATTGAGAAATGAGCTCTTCAGTGAAATGCAGTCCCGCCGTTGGGGCTGCCACCGATCCGGTTTCCCGGGCATAGACTGTCTGATAGCGCTCCTCGTCCCTTTCCTCTGCCTCGCGTTGAATATAGGGGGGCAGCGGGATCGCGCCGCAGCGGTCGAGATAGTCGTCATCGATATCTTTGTTGACCTCGATGAGCGCCAAGCTTTCCGGTTTCTCGATCAGAACCGCCTCCACCCCTTCCGGAAGCAGATAACGGCGCCCGATCTTCTGACGCTTCCGGCGGGAGATAATCACCTCCCAGACTCTGGGGCGAATCTCCCGCAGCAAGAGAAATTCGACCCCGCCCCCCGCTTCGGTCTGAGCGAAGATTCGCGCCTTCCGCACTCGGGTATTATTGAATACCAGGAGGCTTCCCGGGCTCAAACAGTCGGGAAAATCGGGCATCCTCAGATCACGAGTTGTTCCGTCGTTTCGGTTCAATACCATCAGCCGGGAAGAACCGCGAATCTCGGGCGGATCTTGGGCTATCTGTTCCTCTGGTAGATTAAAAGAGAAATCCTTGGTCTGCACTCGTGTCTCCGGCATTGATCTTCAGGTGTTCATACGCTTTTTCAGTAACCATGCGTCCCCGGGGCGTGCGCTGCAGGAATCCGCGCTGAATAAGGTAGGGCTCGTAGAAGTCTTCCAGTGACTCTATCGCCTCCCCCACCGATATCGCCAGGGTTTCCGCACCTACCGGGCCCCCGTTATAGCGCTTTATGATGGTAGCGAGAATCAGTCGGTCGAGCCGTTCCAGGCCGTATTCGTCGATCTCGAGACGCCCCAGCCCCTCCCGCACGATCTCGGCGCTTACCCGTCCCTCGCCTAAGACCTGCGCGAAGTCGCGCATGCGCTTCACCAGCCGATTGGCCACCCGCGGGGTTCCCCGGGCGCTTAAGGCCAGAGTTTTTACCGCATCGTCGTTTATATCCGTCTCTAAAAGATTGGCTGTTCGTCGAATTATCTGCTCTATATCGCCGTTCTCGTAAAAATTCATCCTGAAGGAGATGCCGAAGCGGCTATAAAGCGGCCCGGCGACCTGACCGGCTTTCGTGGTGGCGCCGATGAGAGTAAATTTCGGGAGCTGGATTCGAATCGTTCTGGCCGCGGGTCCCTGCCCGATGATCCAATCGATCTCGAAATCCTCCATGGCGACATAAAGCATCTCTTCCACCACCGGTTTGAGACGATGGATCTCATCGATAAAGAATACCGAACCTTCGCTCAGGGTAGTCAGGATTCCGGCCAGGTCTTTGGGTTTATCCAGGGCCGGCGCGGATGTGGCCTTGAATTCGGTCTGCATCTCTGCGGCGATGATGCCCGCCAGGGTGGTTTTCCCTAATCCGGGGGGGCCGGCAAGAAAAAGATGATCCAACGCTTCCCCCCGCTCGCGGGCGGCGCGGATAAAGACCGAGAGATTCTCCTTGAGCGACGGCTGCCCCAGGAACTCGTTTAAGGAATCCGGCCTGAGCGAGACCTCCCGTTCATCCTCATCGGGAGAAAAATTGGGATTGAGGAGGCTTTCACCTTCCATGACAGCCCCACTTGAATCCGTGTTGTATGCTATTCGACGTTCTACCCATACTATCTATCTTGCACCGCCGCTACTTAAAGCGACGATCGCTTCCCGGAGCAGACTCTCTTCGCCCAGGGGCTTCTCGCCGGCATGCTTGTCTTTAATCTCCCGGATGGCTTTTATCGCTGCGCTTCGGTCGAAGCCCATTTCGACTAAGGCCGCCGCAAGCTCGGCATCAGGGCCCTTATGCTCCACATCACCGGCGACAAGGGTGCCCTGCAGGGCCAAGACTATCTTTTGGGCGGTCTTCTTTCCCAGTCCCGGGACTCCGCTCAAACGGGCGATATCCCCAGCCTCTATAGCCTCCTTGAGAACCCTCCCAGGTATCCCCGAAAGAACCTTGAGGGCCAGACTAGGGCCTACGCCGCTGACCTTTAGAAGCTTTATAAAGATATCCCGCTCTTCCTGATCTGCAAAACCGAAGAGTTTGAGCTGATCCTCTTTATGATGGAGATAAACAAGGATTCTCGCCTCTGCCCTCAGAGAGAGTTTTCCAAGGGATGCGGTGGAGATGGAGACCAGATATTCAACTCCGCCGACATCAATGGCGCAGTGATCGGAACCGAGTTCGGTGATCGTACCTCGCAGACTGTTATACATACATCACCCTTTTTTTATCGGTATGGCCAGGGAATGGAAACGACATACCGCTGCAGCCAATGCGTCGGCGGCATGGTCGGGCTTCGGCAGCTCCTTAAGGCCTAAGATCAGGCGCAGCAGCTCCTGCATTTGGAGTTTATCGGCATTTCCCACCCCTGTGATCGCCTGTTTGATTACCGGCGGGGAGTATTCTTCCACCTCTAGGCCGAGTTCTTCGCAGGTTACCAGAACAACCCCCATAGCCCGGGCTACCGGAATAGCCGAACTTTGGTTCTTGGCAAAGTAGATACTCTCGATACCGACAATTTCGGGCTCATACTCTCGTACGATGCGTAGAATTTCCCGGCGAATAGTCAAGAGCCGTTCACCGGTCTGCTGCTTCGCCTTGGTGGTTATCGATCCGTGATCACGATGGCGGATACTCGAGCCCCGGGTTTCTATAACCCCCCAGCCGGTATTCGCCAAACCAGGATCGATACCGAGTACGATCATTACTCCTCGGGCATCTCGAAGTCGTCGGGGATATCGAGGTTAGTCGAGACAGACTGGATATCATCATGATCATCTATCCGATCGATCAGGCGCAGCGCCTTGGCGGTACTCTCCGCATCAAGGCTTACCGTCGCCTCGGGAACCAGGGAGACCTCGGCCATTTCTTCATTGAAGCCGGCGCTCTGCATGGCGGAGAGAACCCCTTCGAAGTTTTCCGGCTCGGTGGTTACTTCGATGCTGCTTCCCTCGTGACTAACATCCTCGGCTCCAGCCTCCAGAGCCGGCTCGAAGATCGCTTCTTCGGTGTATTCGCTGTCTGAGTAGGCAATTATGCCTTTGCGTTTGAAGAGATATGATACGCAGCCGGTCTCACCCAGGCTGCCCCCACCTTTCGTCAAGAGACTGCGGACATCGGCGGCGGTGCGGTTCTTGTTATCCGTCAGGGCTTCTATCATGATCGCCACTCCGCCGGGACCGTAAGCCTCGTAGGTCAACTCAGTATAGTCCACGCCTTCTAGTTCGCCGGTTCCCTTTTTAATCGCCCGGGCGATATTGTCCTTGGGCATATTGGCGCCCTTCGCCTTGAGTACGGCGGCTCTCAGGCGCGGGTTCGCCTCCTCGTCTCCTCCGCCGAGGCGAGCGGCAACGGTAATCTCTTTGATGATTTTGGTGAAAATCTTGCCCCGCTTTGCATCAGCGGCGCCTTTTTTATGTTTAATCGATGCCCATTTACTGTGACCGGACATACATTCTCCTTACGCGGGTAATTTCTATGACACAGAACAGTAGCACAAGGGAAAAATTGCTGTCAAGCAAAGGAGTTGCGTCGATCGAGCTCCTGCCACGCCTCGAGTAGGAGACTGTTCTGGAAACGAAAGCCCTCGCCCCTCAAGGCAAGGCGTCCATCGTCGATCACCGCCCTCCCCGAGTTTAGCCAGGTCGAACAGGAGGAAGGGATAATCTCCTCCAAGGGTAAGCCGAAACGGCTTCGGACCCTCTCCAGCGATACCCCTCGAACCTGACGAAGCCCCATAATCAGGTGCTCCATCAAGAATTCAAGCCTGCTTGGTTGTTCGCGCTCCATATATCCGGGATAGTTAGAGCGAAGATAGTCTCTTACATCAGGGATCGTGGTGAATCGAGTCCAGAGGTTTTCCGATGGCTGGCTGGCCGGTAAGAAGCCGACCGCCCCGGGACCGATCCCCAGGTAGGGATCGATCTCCCAGTAGGCCTGATTATGGAGGGAGGCGGCTCCGGGACGGGCGAAATTGCTGACTTCGTAGGGGAAAAAGCCATGCGCCTCGAGCAGGGTGTGATCATCTTCCCGTCGATCCGCTTCAAGGCCCTTGGTATTTTCACCTCTCCCCATGAATCTCAGCGCTAAGGGGGTTCCTTGCTCCAAACTCAGATCATACAGGGAAAGATGGTCCACCGACTCCAAATCGATAGCCGAGAGTTCATCTCTCAGGGCTATACTCTCATCCGTCGGCAGGCCGCGAATAAAATCGAGGGAGAGCCGCCTGGGCCAGCGCTCGTTAAGAAGAGCCAGTGAGCCTTGTACCCTCTCCAAGGGACCACGCCTACCGAGAAAACGACGTGTTCGGGGATGAGTACTTTGAACTCCAAGACTGATTCGATTAACAGGAGTCAGTGCGAGCATATCAAGGATCTCAGTCTCCATTGATTCCGGATTGGCCTCGACAGTCCACTCCTCGACTGTTGAGCCGCAATACTCCTCGATACCCTCGATTAGGCGCAGTAATAGTTCGGCCCCCAGAGCCGTTGGGGTACCCCCGCCGATATAGACTGTACGAAAGCCCTCAATCCGGTATCGCTCGACATCGTGGTGAAGCTGATTAAGGAGGGACTGAATCAATAAGTTCTTCGTTGTCCGATCGAGGCCGCTTTCGGAATAGAAAGCGCAATAATCACAGCGGGCGTTGCAGATCGGGATATGGACGTAGAGAGAGGGGGTCACCGTACGACTCTCATCTGCACTCTTACTGCATCCTCTTCATTACTCCCGCCCCGGAAACGGCCAGTATCGGATCAGTATCCGCGAGAGGATAGCCCGACTGGGAACCGGTCCCCAGATACGGGAGTCGTCAGCCAATTCGCGGTTGTCGGAGAGAACAAAATACTCATCTTCTCCCAATGTCAGGGGACGAAGATGTGCCGGACCGGGGAAACGATCCTGCCACCCCGGAACAGGTTGTACGGGTTGGACAGTGTAAGCTTTAGCGCTTAATTGATCCTCCCGAATATATCCGCTCTCCCCGGGAGGATGAATAAAACACCAGCCTTGATCGATATAGAGCGTGTCGCCGGGCAGGCCGACAACCCTGCGCACTAACCATGGATCGCCCTGTCCGCTGCCGATAAGATCCCCTAACTCCAGCTGTTGAAAACTGAGGAGCCGGATAAATGCATCGACCCCGCTTCGCCACCACGCGATTTCGGCGTTATAGGAGGGACGAATCAGTACCGGATCCCCCCGTCGGGGCAACGAAAAGCGGATATAACGCTTGCCGGCGATCCCGATCCCATACGGATAAGGAGAGTAGAGGATCCTGTCCCCGTCGCCGTATGCGGGAGACATGGCCTCTCCGCGTAAAGAGACTGATCCTAGTCCTATGAAACTGAATAACCCGAGTACGACGAAGAATGTTATTAAAAATGAGAGCAGTCGGCGTATGCGAGTGCGTTGCTGCTTCGAACGTAGATAGGCTGAATAGCGGGAGAAGCCGCCGTTTTGCTGGAACATAGCTGCTCAAAGCTACCAGAAATGCTGTCACCCTGCAAGCTTGCCATCTACTTGATATGCATGCTCGATATCTCTTAGACTTGCAAACCTATATGGAAGGCAGAAAACTTCTGGCAGACAATCGAAAAGCCCGTTATAACTACACCGTCACCGATACCCTGGAGTGCGGAATCGCCCTTAAAGGGACGGAGGTAAAATCCCTCCGATCGGGCAAATTCTCATTCACTGATGCATACGGCAGAATAAAGAACAATGAGCTTTGGTTAGTTGGTTTCCACATTACCCCCTATGAGTTCGGTAATATCAATAATCACTTACCGGAAAGAGAGCGCCGTCTTTTAGCCCATAAGGATGAGATAAAGCGCCTGAAGCGTAAGGTCGATGAACGCGGTTTTACTCTTATACCGATGAAATTCTATCTCAAAGGCGGTCTGGTCAAGGTAGAGCTGGGGATTTGCCAAGGCAAGAAGATGCATGACAAACGACAGAGTATTAAGGAACGTGACGAGAAGCGCCAGGCGGACAGGGATATCCGACAGCGCTTTTGACGATAGCGCTTGATGATCGCCGGGAAATAAGGTATCTTCAGCATTGAACCGGAATCTCCGTATAACCGGGGGTGTAAAGGTTTCGACTGCGGGATGCAGAGTCACGAGTTGCAGGTGGAGCGGTTACCTCCTTAAACTGCCAAAACATTTAACTGCTGACAATAACGAAGCAGACTACGCAATCGCGGCTTAATTAAGCCTCGTCGGGTACCCGGGATGCCGCCTTGAAGCCCGGTGTGCTTGTAATAAACCAGGGCTTACCTGTTAAGAGGCCTGTGCTTAGCAGGGACATTTAAGCAGGCTTTGGATCCGGGAAGGGCTGCCGGCTCACCTCACCCGGACCGAGAGTAAAGAGAAGGCTAAACCTGTAGAGATTCGGGGCATGCCCCGTAGGACGGGGGTTCGACTCCCCCCACCTCCAACGAAAACAACCGCCGTAAGGCGGTTTTTTCGTTATAAGGGGAGAGCGGGAGTCGAAACGTAGTGAGCGCGGCCCGATCAGGGCCGATAGCGAGGCACGGATGCCGAGCGCCAGCGAACGAGGCGGCTCGGAAGGAGGCGGCAGGAGGCCGCCGACAGGAGAGGACTCCCCCCACCTCCAACGAAAACAACCGCCTGGTGGCGGTTTTTTTCGTTATAAGGAGAGAGCGGGAGTCGCTTAGGTGGTCAGCTTATCGACCTTGGCGGTCATGAAATCCTTATTCTTGTCGCCGACCCAGTAACGAGCGCCGGATATACACCAGACGAAGCAGAGGGGCTCTTCGTGACTGAATACCGGATGGTAGTTCATGAGGGGTATGGTAATGTGATCGCCGACAGCGACGGAGGTGACGAAGGTTTTATGCTCGTCCTCCTCGTAGACCTCCATAGCCCCGTTCCCCTCGATAAAGGCGTAGACCTCTTCCTGATCGGTGTGGTTGTGGGGGGGCCAGGCGCGAGTGTGGTCCTGATAGAAGGTATAACCCACCATAAATTTGTTTGCATCCTCTGAGACATCGAACATCTTATAGACCACTTTCCGGTTGAGATGGCGAATCCTCTCCTCGTCCTTTTTACACTTCTCGTAGTCTGCATGGTAGACCGGATAGACCTCATCTCCCACCGCACGGTAGAGAAACAGCCAGGCTTCCTCTTCTCCCTCGTGCTCAACGGCATAAGCGGCGCCTACCGGCACGTAGAGCATATCGTAGTGCGCAAGCTTGTACGGGGCGTTATCCACATAAACTGTGACCGCTCCGCGCAGATTAATCAGCATGGTCTCTTCGTTCTTGTGGCAGAGTTCGGGAGATCGAGCGTTGTGAATATGCATCTCCGCGCCGCTGAGCCAATTGAGATTACAGTTCGACTGGTTAAAAAGCTCCTGAATGGTACATTTGCTCATTCCGGTATTAAATTTCTGTCCGTCTAATATCTTTGCCATGATGATTCTACACTCCTGGAATTGTTTTCTTCCTGTAAGTAAATAATGTACACGATAGAGCCCTACCTGTAAAGTCGATTTATGAGAGACTGAGGACTATCCGACTCGTCGGTAACGCTGGGAGAAGTATCTCTCCAGACCCCTGGTAAAGATATAGAGGGAGAAAAGAAGCACGCTGAACCCAGCTAAAGGGAATCCGAGAGTCCACCACTCTGTGGAGAGGATCTTCCCTCGATAGGTACCGACAAGCCCGGCCCACTCATGGGATCGGGAGTGGAACATCAGCGGATACGGCGTCGTTCGGGTCCCTCCGATAAATATATTGAAAATTCCCAGCTGACCAATCAGGTTCAGGATCGCGATAGACTCCTGGCAAAAGACAATCACGATTCTCTCCCATATCTGGGGCAGGATATGCTTGAAGAGGATCCTGGTATGGGTGGCTCCCGAAATAACAGCCGCTTCTACAAACTCATTCTCCCTGGTGGCGGCCGTTAATTCGGCAAAATGAGAGAATGCATGGGGGACCCCGATCAGCGCAATAATTCCCCCCTGAAGCAGGGCCATCATCTGAGCGGAAAGGGGGGGATTATAGTTTATACCGAAGAAAATGAAATAGACGAAGAGAAAAACCGGTAATGCAGATATGCTTCTTGTGGCATGTGTCATTTTGAGGGGAGCCCTGGGAAACCAGAACCAGACGCAGGCCAAGGCGACAAGGATACGCAATGCCGACGCCCCCAGGCAGAGGAAAATCGTATATCGCGCGCCGTAGAGAAGGATGGTTAGAATATCATAACCCCATGGATCGGATCCAAAGGGGTGTCGAGCCGATGGAGGTTCCGGCGCAATTATATAGCGGTCCTCCTGCCCGGACCTATCCAAATAAACCTTCTCCTCATAGTCGACCGCATACGGAGCGAGTCCCGGGCCGATGACGGCGAGACAAAGCAAAATAAGGAGCAGTGAAGATCCTAGAATGAGAGCTCTATTCATGCCTGTAGCCTCCGTAAAGAGAGCTGCAGAAATCCACGCAGTATCCAATAAACAAGCAAAAACAGGGCGATTACCGCGAAAAGAGAGATAAGCCCGACATTTACCTGGGTAACCAAGGGAGTATCAAAGCTAAAATAGTCCTGATCGGCGATAAAAACATAACGGAACATAAATCGGGTAATGCCCGGAATATTGAAGAGATGCTCGACAATGAACAAATTGCCGATAATGATCGAAAGCGTTTTCAACAAATCCATTTTAAAGGCTACGAGGATTCCCGGCAAAATATGGCGGCTGATAATTTTCTTTTCGGGGATGCCCCTGGATCGGGCAAACTGTATAAAGCCTTCCGATTTTATCCTCTTCACCTCCTCTTCTCCTACTCGCGATAGATAGAGAGTACCGAGAATACTCAAGGATATAAGCGGAAGAATGAGCGCCGGTCTCGATGAATTTATCCAGGCAATACGTACGACCGAGGTCCCGATCAGTCGACCTACAAGCACCACCCCGATCTGGAGGAATAGGACCAGGATAAAGTCGGGTACAATCGATAGAAATCCCGTGATCTCCCGAGCTAAACGACTTCTCCCCGGTAGGAATAGGGATAAGAGTAATGAGATGGCGATACTGATTACACCAGATGCAAGAATGAAGAGCCCTGAGATCGTAATTGCTTCGGGAAGGACCTTCAAGAGATTATGTTCTGTCTTACCCGCTGTATACTCAAAGAGATGACCTTGACCGACATCCTGTATCAACTGTTGCAACAAAGAAATCGGTGCCGACAGATTGAGCCGGAGATGCTCGGAGGTCCTATAGAGCATTGATGGTACGGATAAGAGCAGTAGTATAAAAACAACGGTAAGTAGGGGCGGTCCCAGGCGCGAAATGACTCGGTTCATGCCAATCCTTTTACAAGATGATTTTTTATGCGCCGGTGCAGTATAATTGATAGCGTGCAAGAGGAAAAGATTTCCTGCCATTTTAATCGGTCGCTCGTCCGAGAAAAACAATTCCTTGATTTATTCCCGGCCTCCGGATAAGGTAGAAGTAACCTATAGCTAAAAGGACGTGAATCCGTGGAATACCGTTTGCTCGGTCGTACGGGCCTATCCGTATCTAAGCTCTGTTTTGGAACCATGACCTTCGGTGGTCCGGCAGATAGAAGCGAATCTCAAGCGATTTATCGCCGCTGCAGGGATGCGGGAATCAATCTCTTCGACTGTGCTAATAACTACAATGCCGGTCGATCGGAAGAGATTTTAGGAGAACTGATCCGAGATGAACGGGATGAGGTCATAATTAGCAGTAAATTTACTTTCCGCCGCAGGGATGGGATAAACAATATCGGCTCCTCGCGGCGGCAGGCCATGCTCGAAGTTGAGGGCAGCTTGAAGCGGCTGGGTACTGATTGGATAGATATATATTTCGTACACTGTTTCGATCCCGCGGTTAATATGGAAGAGACTCTGCGAGCTTTGGAAGATCTTGTACGTCAGGGAAAAGTCCTCTACATCGGAGTAAGCAACTGGGCCGCCTGGCAAATCGCCAAGGCCTTGGGCAGAGCCTGGCATTACGGATGGAATCCCATAAACGTAATACAACCGATGTACAGTCTACTGAAGCGTCAGGCCGAAAGCGAGCTGCTCCCGCTGGCCGAGTCGGAGGGAATCGGCGTGATGAGCTATAGCCCCTTGGCGGGGGGAATGCTTACCGGGAAGTATCTGGGCCGTTCTACCATTGAGCAAGGCCGTTTTGCCGACATGCCCCGTTATCAGCTGCGATACCCGGAGGATGCACACAGGGAGGCTATCGAGGGCTTTTTGGCATATGCTCGTAAGCTTGAGGTCGACCCGGTAAGCCTGGCTATTGCCTGGGTTTCCGCCAACCCGGCCATTAGCTCCGCGATAATCGGCGCTCGGAATAGGGATCAGCTGAGCGCTTCTCTGGCAGCAGCCGATTTGTCTATTAATCCCGATACCTACCGGGAACTTGCCGCTCTCAGCAAAGCCCCCGCTCCGGCGACCGATCGCAGCGAAGAAGTTCTGGATCCATCCTCCCGTTTGCGAGGAGAATGAGCTACTGGAAACGATATGCCAATGCGAGGATGATCTCCCACTCGAGGGATGTTTTGGAACCGTCCCGCAGAAGCTTATCCTGAGTCAGATCCGTAACCCGGCCATGGGCGGAGAATAGCCAACGATCATCGAATACCGTCTCTAAACTGAGACCATAATCGACAAATACCGGGCTTAAAGAGGATTCAACCTCCTCTGTCCCTGGATAATAGCCGCGCAAATACCCATCGGTACCATACTCGATGCCGGTATAAAGCTTGGCCTCCAGATCACTTTCCGGCAAGCGCCGAAGCGCCTCTAGACGGGAGTAGCTTCTCAGTCCGGAATAACTCCTGGCCGAAGGATCGGTCGCAAGCTCCGCCACACCCCACAAAGGTCCAATGAGCCGAATTCTTCCGGCGATACTGGTTTCATAGGAGAGCGGTGTATTCTGAATCGGCAGTATTCGACCGTCCTCCTGAAGCAAAAACAGCTCCCGTTCGAAAAGCGCCTCGAGGCCTAAAGAGAGACTAGAGAAGAGGGGCCAACGACGACGGACAAGCACGTATTCAAACTCAGGGAAGCGAACAAAGAGACGATTTAACAGATTCAACTCGAAATAGGGAATAATCCAATCCTCAAGAAATTCCAATCCGCTGACCTTTGGAAAGAAACTGCCGAATCCACCGATATCGGCCCGGGTCATAACCGGAATAGGAATCCTACTTCGATCCTCGAAGCTTGGCGCCTCCGGCAGCGCCTGGGCGGTTCCGACGGTGAATCCGCCCGGTTCCGTATCAGGCGGTTCCAGGAGATAGCTCTGCAAGATCCTTAGACTGGCACCGTTCGTTACGCTTACCTTGCCGCTATTGCTGCTATTGAGGAGCAGTAGATCACCGCCGGGAAGAGCAGTCACGGGTAGATTTAAGCGAGAATCGGTAATGAGACAGCGTCCGCCCAGAGAGGCCTCGATCGAACCGCCCCGATTCCGGGTTTCACAATTAACTATACTCATATTGGACTCACGGCCTTCCACGACCGCCCTTGTAATAATGGAGTTCCTGATAATTACCGAGGCCCCTTCGAGAACGGAGAGATTCCAATCGCCGAACTCTACCTCCGAAGCGAACCTGAGCTGGTAGAATTCCGGGGGAAGGGTCCCCCCCGGCGGCGCTTTCCCATACTGAAGCCCGCTGAAAGCGGCTTCTCTTTTCGCATCGACGACGAGCTCTACCCCTTCGAGCCTCGCCTCCCGCAGGAATCCGCTTGCCCCGGGTAACAGCCTTAGGTTCCATTTCACATTGCGACAATCAATTATTTGCACCGGGAAGAGTCCGTCCCCATCCCAATTCTCCACCCTTCCCGGTGCAGGCAGGCTCCAGTCCCCGCTGCTATTCGCGCCTACATAAAGCCATAGATTCAATCCCCGGGTTCCTTGAAAAAAGAGCGTGGAACTGAGGTCATGATTTATATCTCCCAGATTTCGCGAATCGACTACCCTGAGACGGCTCTCCTCGCGGATTGAAATCATTGGATCGCCGATAAAATCCACCTCCGAGAGAAGCATCTCGGAACCTCCCGAGGCTTCCAGTAGGAAGGGAAAGACTGAGCCTAGCTTCGATTGTGTGGCGGAGAGACTGGATCCTCCGCTCAGCTGAATCCCCGAAATTCCTCGTCGTTCGGCTACAAAGACGATCTCGCCCCGGTTGAGAATAATCTCGCCCCCAAAGGAGAGTATCCTTCCATGGAGTCGCAGGGAGCTTCCCTCTATTACCAGACGCGCTCCCGGTTCGATAATAATATCTCCCCGAACCTCCCAGGAACTGCTGAGACGAAACTCCTTGCGTATACGCAGAAGTCCTTCATAGACCGGCAAGGGCGGATGCTCCACTCTCACGCTGTGTACAATCAATTTGTTGTTGCGAGGTATTAATGCATCCGCCGTCCCGGTATCGAAGAGCCGTACTATCCCGGCGAATGATACCCTCGAACCGCTTCGCTGGATAAAGGTTTCCGCCGGATCGGAGCGGAAATCATCCGGTGTCAGGCGGAGGCGTGTGATGCTATTCCCCGATAGGGAGCGCTGGGCGCGAAAGATCCGCCCCTCTTCATCGAAGAGGGCGATCTCAATATCGGTACTTCGCGCTGAATATATGGATAAAATCAAACTTTCGAAGGTGCCGAGATCCAGGTTACCGCGGTAATAATAGGGGGTCGATACCGAATTGTAGGGCAGAAAGAGGAGCGACGGGGAAAGCCGTCGGCCGATGGTATCGACCATCTCCCATCCCTCACTCCATGTATCGAAGGGTGCATCTCCCGCAAGAGGCGAGAGACACAGAAACAGAAAGGCGGCAAAAACAGAGATGCGACCCGCTCTACTCACCTGATCACTATACTGTAATTTCGCGTCCTGGTAAAACCTTCTTCAGTTAGCCCGCGCGGTGCTCACACAGCAGCTATTCCCATTCAATGGTCGCCGGAGGTTTAGATGATATATCATACACAACCCGGCCGATCTCTCGAACAGAGTTGGTTATGAGACTGGATATCTCCAGAATATCCCTGGATTCGAAGGGATATACATCGGCCGTCATTCCGTCCCGGGAGATTATCGCCCGCAAGGCCAGAACATATCCATATTCTCGCGCATCCCCGGCTACCCCAACCGATCGAACGGGAAGAAGGACGCAGAATGCCTGCCATATTTCATCGTAGAGCCCCCGCGCTTTGAGTTGGGCGATAAAGATTGCATCCGCCTCGCGCAGGATTCTGCATTTCTCCTCGTCGACGGCGCCCAGGATCCTCACCGCCAGACCTGGACCGGGAAAGGGATGCCGTTTAATAACGGAATCGCCGATACCGATGGTGCGTCCCAATTCCCGGACCTCATCCTTGTAGAGCCGTGATAGAGGCTCGATCACCCGGCCTGCGGCCCGTTTGGCCTCGACCAGGGGGGAACGGACATTGTGGTGGGACTTTATCACCTTGGCCTTCGTACCTACCCCCTTCCCCGATTCAATCATATCGGTATAGAGGGTTCCCTGGGCCAGGAAAGCGTCGCCTATAGAGAGCTTCTCTACCTCCCGGGTCTGAACCGAAATAAAGAGATCTCCGATGATCCGGCGCTTCTCCTCGGGGTCGTCCTGCCCCGCCAGCGCGCCGAGGAACTCATCCTCCGCATGGATAATCGAAAGGTGCTGAGCGCCCAGAGAGGTGAGTATGCGCTCGACCTCGATCGACTCATCCTTGCGCATTAAGCCGGTGTCGATATACATCAGGTAGACCTGATCATGGGGAAGCGCCTGCAGGAGTAGACCGCCGACCACGGTTGAATCGACGCCCCCGGAAATGAGCAGCAGGACCTTCTGATCCCCCACAGTCTCCCGGACCTCGGCCGATACCTGATCCAGGTAGGCCTCCATGCTCCAATTTCGTTCGGCGCCGCAGATACGATGGACGAAGTTCGAAAGCACCATATCGCCGTGCTCGCAATGGCTCACTTCGGGGTGAAATTGAATCCCGAAGAAATTCTTCTCCGGAAGCAGCGCCGAGGCGATATGATGCTCCGATTCGGCATTCAGAACAAAGCCCTGCGCCAGTCGTTCGATGCTGTCGCCGTGGCTCATCCAGGACGCGAATCCCTCGGGAATCCCCTCGAAGAGGGGCGACTCCTTCCGATACTCCACCCGGGAGCGGCCGAATTCACGCTTATCCAGGGAGGCGACCGAACCGCCGAGGTCCTGGGTCATCCGTTGGAAACCGTAGCAGATTCCCAGGATAGGAAGGCCAAGCTCGTATACGGCAGGATCTACCTGAGGCGCGTCAGCATCGTAGACGGATGAGGGGCTTCCCGAAAAAATAAGCCCTTTCACTTGCTCAATGTCGAGCTGATCCGCCGGCGTATCGCCGGGAACAATATCCGTATAGACCCCGGATTCACGAATCCGTCGGGCAATCAGCTGAGTAGTCTGACTTCCGAAGTCGAAAATTAAGATCGATTCCATGGATTCCTGCGAATGAAGGTCTGATTCCGCTCGTAGCCGACGGAGATGATCGTGACCGGGGTCTCGGTGTACGCTTCGATAAACTCGATATAGGCTCTGGCTTCGGCCGGAAGGGAATCGTACTCCTTCATTGCGCCGAGGTCGGTGTTCCAGCCGGGGAACTCCTTCGTAACCGGAACGGCCTTTTCGAGGTCCTCGATCCGGGTGGGAAAATCCTCGACCACCTCTCCGTCGATCTCATAGCCGGTGCAGAGGGTAACCGAATCGAGGCTGTCGTAGACATCCAGATGAGTGAGCACCAGGCCGTCCAAGGAGTTGGTCCGGCAGGCATATTTCAACGCCACCAGATCCAGATAGCCGCAGCGCCGCGGTCTGCCGGTAGTAACGCCGTACTCCCGGCCGGTCTCTCGGACCAGGTCGATCAGACCGCCGTGCTCCTCGGGGGCGAACTCGCTCGGGAAAGGTCCGTTGCCCACCCGGGTGGAATAGGCTTTGAATACTCCGAGGATTGTATCTATATTGCGGGGACCGATGCCGCCGCCCAGGGCTGCGCCGGCGGCGTTCGAATAGCCGGATGAGACAAATGGGTAGGTTCCGGTGTCGAGATCGAGCAAAATTCCTTGCGCCCCTTCGAAGAGCACCTTGGCCTGCTTATGCTTCGCCATGTGAGCGGCGAGGTTGATTACCATCCCCTCAAGCTTCTCTTTAAAAGGGGTCAGGAACTCTCGATCCTCTTCCAGGAGGCTGGCCCATACCCGGCTGTCCCACAGATCGCCGGCCCGCACCCCCTCGCGGTAGGCCTTCTGGGCATAGGCGATGCCGATGCCTCTGCCCGTTGTACCGATCGGAATGCGGCGCCCCTTCTCCATCTCCATATCCATCTCTTTATAGCGGGGCAGCACCAGATGCGCCCGGTCGGAGATCAATACCCGGCCCTTCCAATCGACTCCCTGACTCTCGAGCATTGCCAGCTCATCAAAAAGGGCCGCCGGATCGATGACCATCCCGCTGCCGAGAATAGAGATCTTATCCTCAGAAATTACCCCGGAGGGGATTAAATGCAACTTATAGGTCTTGTCTTCGATTACGATAGTGTGGCCCGCATTGGCGCCGCCGGAGAAGCGGACAACCATATCCGCATCCCCCGACAGGAAGTCGACGATCTTCCCCTTGCCTTCATCACCCCATTGAGCACCGATAATAACCAGATTCATATGTTCCCCTAAATGCGCGAGTAGTTCGGAGCCTCCTGGGTAATGGTCACGTCATGGGCGTGACTCTCCTGGAGCCCGGAGGGTGAGATTTTAACAAAATTCGTGTATCGGCGCAATTCATCGATGCTCTTACAGCCGCAATAGCCCATGCCTTTCTGCAGTCCGGTGACCATCTGGTGAATGAAGTTCTTCAGCTCCCCCTTGTAGGGGACTCGCCCCTCTATCCCCTCCGGTACGGGAGCTTCCCCGGACTTCATCTGATACCTGTCGCCGGATCCCTCTTTGATGGCGGTAATGCTTCCCATACCGCGGTACTCCTTGAACATCCGGCCGTCGTAGATAATCTCCCGACCCGGAGCTTCCTTCAACCCCGCCAGGAGATTACCGATCATTACGGCGCTGGCGCCCGCACAGATCGCCTTGGTTATATCCCCGGAAAACTTGATGCCCCCGTCGGCAATGATAGGTATCCCCGACTTGGCGGCTTCCTCCGCGCATTCTAAAACCGCCGTAAACTGAGGTACCCCGATACCGGCTACGATGCGGGTGGTGCATATCGAACCGGGGCCTACCCCGACCTTGACCACGTCGGCGCCGGCGTCGATGAGCCTCCTGGTACCTGCGGCGGTGGCCACATTTCCGCCGATTACCGCCACCGCGGAGGCCTGCTTCATGCCCCGGACAGCTTCGATAACGCTCTTGCTGTCGCCATGAGCGGTATCGAGGACGACAAAGTCCACATTGGCCGCCTCGAGAAGAGGAATTCTGACCTGCCAGTCATTGGGAGAAACGGCGGCGCCGACAATCAATCTACCCCGGGAATCAACCGCAGCCTTCGGAAAATCCTGGTGTTTCTCCATGTCTTTGACCGTTACCAGACCGGTTAGCCGTCCGTCGGCGTCCACCACCGGGAGCTTTTCGATCTTGTGGGCGTCAAACTTCGCCTGGGCGCTCTCCGGCGTCGGAATCCCCTTCTCCACCACCGGATCTGGAGTCATGACCTCGGAGACGAGTTTGGCGTCGTCGCTGCAGAAGCGCAGATCCCGCCCGGTGATAATACCCGCCAGAGTTCCGTCGGGATTGACCACCGGCAGACCGGAAATCCCGTGTTCTGCGGTTCTCCGTTTGACCTCCCCTACTGTCTCGTCCGGCTTGACCGTTATGGGATCCTCTATGACCCAGTTGAGATAGCGCTTGACCTTCGCCACCTGGGCAGCCTGCTCCTGGGGGCTCAGGTTGCGGTGTATCACCCCCGCGCCGCCCTGCAGCGCCACGGCGATAGCCATCTCTTGCTCGGTGACCGTATCCATGGCGGCCGAGAGAATAGGCGCATTGAGCTCTATACCGGGACAGAGGGTGGTGTGTACATCCACCTCGCCGGGTAAGAAATCGGCGTAGTCCGGTATCAAGAGCACATCATCGTAGCTAAGGGATTCCTTGAATTCCATCAGAGCTTCTCCTTGATTTCTGAAACCACGCCGCGATAACGCTCGGCAATCTGACGCGCTTTGTCGACGGCTATACCCCGATACTCCTCCTGCCGGGAGAAGAACGCACCCGCAGCGGGGAGCTTGACCTTACGGAGGGCCGTATTGATTAGTTTCTCTATTTCAGGACGCTCGTGAATTGCATCGACCAGCAGAATCTTTTCGGTCTCGCATCGCAGGGTAAGCTGTTTAATAATCTCGTGGGCTTCCGACTCTCCGGCGGATGCAAGCAGGATGTAGGCCGCCTCGGCCAGCACGAGATCGCCGGAAGAGCGGATATTCTCCATCATTACCTCGGCATTCACGTGCAGACTGGCTATCACCTTGTTCATCCGAGCCGAAGCGGCGGCAAATCCAGCCAGATAGTCGGCAATGAAGCGCATTGAGGCGGAATTACTCAGATCCCGCTGGTGCTCCGATATCTGGTCCATGAAGAAAGTCATTACCCGGGGGGCGAAGGCCTTCCAGAGGCTCTTTACATGCTCCGAGTTCCAGGGATTCCGCTTCTGGGGCATGGTGGAGGAACCAACCTGCGATTTAGTGAAGAGCTCGCGAATCTCGTTTATCTCCGAGCGCTGGAGATGACGAAGATCATCGGCCAGATTGGCCAGAATACCGAAGGCGACATTCAGTTCCAGAAGCAGCCGTAAGAGATATTCGGGTTCAACCATCTGGGTGGAGGTCTCCGAGGGCTTCAGACCTAAGTTAGTCAGAATTTCGGCTTCGAAGGCCTCCGGATCCGGGGTTAAGAGAGCGGTGGAGTTATATGATCCGACGGCCCCGGCTATCTTGCCCCGAAGATCCGCCGAGAGCACCTCGATCCTTTCAATCGACTTACCCAGTCGGGAGGTATACTCCGCCATGGCGAAGCCGAAGGTAATCGGTACCGCATGCTGGCCATGAGTGCGACCGACCTGGGGCACCTCGGCATTCGACTCGGTCAGATCCACCAGCTGGCTAAGAAGGTTCACCAGATTCGGTAGAATCACCTCGCGAACCGCGTCCCGCATACGCATGGCCTGAGCTGTATCGAGGATATCTACCGATGTGGTTCCAAGATGAACGAAGGGGGCCGCTTGTGACGGTACCTTACGTTTAAGAACATTCACCAGGGCCCGAATATTGTGCTGGGTTTTCTCCTCTTCGGCGTAGACCTCGTCCGGCGAGACATTACTCTCGACTGAGTCCAGCGCAGCCAACAGCTCTTTATCGCCGTCGAGGCTAAGCCGGACATGGCTTTTTACCAGTTCGATTTCTACCTTGATACAGTAACGGATGCTGGCCTCCTCGCTCAGATACAGCGAAAGGCTGTCGAAAAGCGCGCGATTGGCCAGATAATAGCGGTGGTCTAGGGGCGACAGGGAGTCAAAGATGCTTCTCTCTTCCATACGCCACTATGCCAGAAATCAGCTTTCTTTGCCAAGATCGTACCCGGTGTGCAGAATCCTTTTTTTCAGTACAATGAGGTATGGAGAGCTACGGAGCCCTACTCAAAAAAGCAGTTCGCGCCGGAAAGGATCGGAATTATCCCGAAGCGATTAAGATCCTCACCAAAATCGTAACCGAGAGCGACGAGTACCCCGAAGCATACCTCTACCTCGGCCGCAGTTTTCATGCGCTCAAAGAGTACAGCAAGGCGATCCTCTACCTGAGCTTCTTCAAGAACGAACGGCCCGACTCTCCGGCAGGCCACTTCTATCTCGGCCGGGCCTACCTCGCGGCGGGCATCTATCCCAAGGCGATACCCCACCTGGAGCGGGCGACCGTGGAGAGCAGCAGCCCCAAACCTACTATCCTCTTAGGGATCGCCTATCTTAAGGCCAAACAGTTCGAGAACGCCGTTGAATACCTGGGTAGAGCGGTCGAGCGGGATCCTGAGAACCAGCGGGTCTATATCGGCTATCTGAACGCCCTCCTGATCCACGGCCTGCGGCGATTCCATGCCGACGATTTCGAAATGGCCAGGCAGATCCTGCAATTCCTGGCTGACAGGGACCTGGAGTCCGTTACTGTCTTCCTCTACCTGGCCAAAAGCCTGCGGGAGCTCGGGCTCCATCGGGAGGCGGCGGTCTACTACCGTCGGGCCTCCGATCTGGAGGATGAGGATCAGCTGATCAAGCTTCAGCTCGCCGATTCTCTATTCGCCGCCGGCGGAGAGAATGAACGCTCCGAAGCATCGCAGCTGATGAACGAGCTCTCCTCCTTTCTGCCCGACGGAGAGAATTTCTCCCTGGGCCGGGAAAATGTCGACCCCTTTTTAGCGGTTAAGAACTTTCAGAACGGCGATTATCACAAAGCCGTATTCCACGGCTGTCAATCGCTGAAGCAGAAGCGTGATGCGGACATGCATCTGCTGGTCGGCGAATCATATAGAAATACAGGGAATCTCGATCGGGCGGAGAATCACTTCTCCCAGGTGCTTAAGGCCCGAGGAGACAGCAGTGAGGCCCAAATCGGCCTGGCGATGGTATCATGGCAGCGCGGCGCCTTCGATGAGATGATCAAACGCCTGGAGGGACTCTTGGGTAACCGGGCCTACGGGGATATCGCCCGCTACTATACCGTGCTCTGTAAATGCGCCCTCGAATACCCCGCCGAGGCCCTCTTGTCCGAGGTCCAGGAGGAGGTTCGCCAGAGCGGACCAGACCCCTTTATTCTGACAGCTTTAGGGAATCAGTATATCCGCAACGGACGCCCCGAATTGGCCGTGAAATGGTACCAGAAAGCGCTTCAGATCAACGAGACCCACCTTCCGGCAAAGAACGGTCTTATAGCCTGTTACCAGGCTACCGACGCCAGAGACGAGCTCATCGATCTCTACAGGGATATTCTCCTTCAGGACGAAAGCGACATTGCCGTCCGGTCGCAGCTGGTGGAGCTCTATTACGAAGACGAGCGATACGAGGAGGCTGCCGTCGAGGCCGAGCATCTCTTGAGTCGAGTTGGGGACGATCTGCGCCTGCAGCGTCTTTTGGCAATCTGTTACCGGAGAACAAAACGCTACAAGGATGCGGCCGTTATCTACCGTGAACTGCTTAAAGCCGATCCGGAAAGCGAGATATATCTGCGTTCACTCCTCTACTGTCTCGATAAGAGCCGGCGGCGCAAGAAGGCGATCCTGCTCCTTGAGAGCGCCCTGGAGTACCTGACGAAGCCCAGCGCCTCCCTTTCGCTCATTCACGGCGTTCTGCTCCACAAGGAGAAGGATGTGGAAGGAGCCATGGCCGCCTTTCGGGAGGCCATGAACACCGCCCCCAAAGACTGGCGGGCCTACTACAATATCGGAAAGATCTATCGGGAGAAGGGGCTTACCTCCTTTGCCGATAAGTTCAGCAAGAAAGCGGAAGAGTTGAAGATTTCGGAAAAACAGACTTGAAATTCTTCCTCTCTCACTTATACTGACCAGAGGAGGACATGATGGCTACAAAGGCGCTTGATCTATTCCAGGCATACGCAGAGGACAAACTACCCCGGGACGGGGGCTACATCGTCTCATCATTCTTCGACCGTAACTCGGCCTACTCCAAATATGAAGTTGTCGCCTACAACGGCGTGAAGAGCATCTATCTTACCGAAGACGGCCTGACCTTTCAGACCGACGGCAGCAAACTCCATGTACTGGTGGAACCTGCCAACTACCCCGAGAAACATGTGGAACCCTATGTGCGCAAAACGAACTATCAGGTTCCCCACCGCTTCAGCGAGCTGGAAATCTTTACCGCTAAGAATCAAACCAAGGTTATGGTCAGCAAGGACCCCGCCGTCACCTACGGCTCCTTCACCATCTTGAAGCCCACGGGAATTAACTTCGCTCTCCTTATCTTCAATACCGAAGATGTATTGAATACCATGGAGTACTTCTTTACCGAAACCATCAACAAGGAAGCCGGCGTACCGAAGGTGGACGCTAAAAAGGCGGCGAAGTATGTGGTAGAAGGGATTCAACGTTTCGGAACTTTTTAAAGAACGAGCCCCTCTTTCTATCCTAAGCCGCTACTGTTCTTGATCACTACAAAAAAAGAGCTGCCCATCAAGGGCAGCTTCTTTTTAATAAACTTAAAAGAGTATAGAACTTAATTAGGCCTCGGCCCTTTCAACCTCTAACTGCGCAACCGCCAACAAGGCTATCGGAACGGAGTAGACCGAGCAGGAGACATAATCCAAGCCTGCATCCATGCAGAAGCGGATGTTCTCCGGGATAGCCCCGTGCTCGCCGCATAAGCCCTTGGAGAGACCTGGCCTGGTCATGACTCCCCGGCGTACGGCGCTCTGTATCAATTCCTTCACATTATCGTCCAGCTCCTGAAAAGGGTTTCCATTGAGAATATCGAACTGGGTATAATCGGGCATGAAGGAGTTGAAGTCGTCCCGGGAAAGCCCCAGGGTAGTTTGGGTCAGGTCGTTGGTGCCGAAGGAGAAGAACTCCGCGTAGCGAGCTATCTTCCCGGCGCTCAAGGCCGCCGCGGGCAGTTCAATCATGGTACCGATTTTGTAGGGGATCTCCCGTCCGCCGGCGCTCTTCCGCACCTGCTCGGCCACTTCCGTCAGACCCTCGTAGTAGTCCCCTTCGATCTTCTTGCCGTAGACGATGAGTTTCAACTCTTCGGCGTTCATGATCAGCGGGATCATGATCTCTGGGAGAACCTTTACCTTCTCCGAACGCAGGGCGTAGGCGGCCTCGAAGAGGGCTTCGACCTGCATCTTGTAAATCTCCGGATAGGAAACAGCAATGCGGCACCCCCGGTGTCCCAGCATGGGATTGAATTCCCGCAATCCAGCGCAGCGGTTCTTTACTTCTTTAAGACTGATATTCTGGAACTTCTTCTGAGCCTTCAGATGCTCCATGAAGTAGCCCATCTCCGTATCGTTGTGAGGCAGAAACTCGTGCAGCGGCGCATCGAGGAGACGAATGGTAACCTCTTTGCCGTTCATGGCCTTGAAGATGCCGGTAAAATCCTGCACCTGCATCCGCTTGAGTTTTTTTAAGGCCGCGTCCCGGTCCGCTTTGTTCTCGGAGATGATCAACTCCCGGAAGACATTGATTCGCTTCTCGTTAAAGAACATATGCTCTGTCCGGCAGAGGCCGATACCCTCGGCGCCGAAGTTGACCGCTAATTCCGCGTCGTGGGGATTGTCCGCGTTGACCCGCACATGGAAATCCTTGACGAACTTCTTGACGATGTCCACGTACTCGAGCAGACCGGAGCCCTCGGGCGAAGGTTCGATCAGAGCGGCCTTGCCGATGTAAATCTGCGGTTCACCGTAATGGGGAACGTTGAGGGTGATATAATCCCCCTCCTTGAGGGTAACGCTGCCGATGGTAGCCTTCTTTGTGCCGAATTTTAGCTCCGGCTTTACCAGGGATACCTTTCCATACTGTCGGGCTACAACCGAAGCATGGGCCGAGTAGCCCCCTTCGGAAGAAAGCACGCCGGTGGCAACCTCGATAGCCTTTACATCCTCGGCGAAGGTAGCCTCCATGCAGAGAATAAACTGGGTATCCGTCCCCTCGAGCTGGGCGACCTTGTAGGCCTCCAACAAGCCCTCGGTAGTAAAGTAGACCCGTCCGATAGCGGCGCCCGGTGCACCGGAAATGCCGCCGGTTATCTCCTGCAGCCCCTTGGTAGACTTCATATCGACCACCGGATGCAGAATCTCATTGAGTTGGCCGGGCTTCATTTTCTGGATGATATAGGCGTCGTCGACGACCTTGCGCTTGTTGAGGTCGAGCAGGGTTTTAATATCCGCCTGGGCCGATTTGGTCATCAGCGGGCGCTGTTCAATCAGCCAAACCTTCTTGTTCTCGATAGTGAAGCGGATAAATCGAATCTCCTTAAAGTGATCCTCCACGGTCTTTGCAATCTTCCGCAGAACCTTCAAGAAGCTGGTTCCGATTTTGTTTATATCCTTGCCTTCGATATCGATGGTGTCGAACTTGTTCTGGTTGTACCAGCCCTGGAGCTGATCCTCACCGCTGACGATATCCCTGGTGTAGAAGCTTCCCGAGGCGCTCTCTTTCCCGTAGTTGCCGTAAACCATGGGCTGAACCAGTATTGCCGCATCCTCGTCATCCAAATCGTCGAGCTTCAACATCAGACTGATTCGTTTGAGGGCTATCTCCATCTGTGAATAGGAGTCGCTGAAATATGCGTCGGGAAGCAATTTGCGGTATGTATCGAATGCCTTCTTCAGGACCTTCGCGCCGCTGTCGCTTCCTAAGATATCTTTGAGCTCTGCTAAACTCTTCTCCAGCTTAGTCTTGTCTTTCTCACGATTCTCGAGTTCGGCGATCTTCAGCTCAATTTCCAAGATACCGTGCAGCATGAAAAGAACTTCATGGTAGCCGAAGGTTTCTCCTACAAAGGAACAGAATCCGGGAATCGTCGCATCGGTTAAGCCGAAGTTATGGAGGGTCGGATAATGAACTATCGCCAGGTTGGGACTTATAACGATCTTGAGCAGCAGGGGATTTCCAGGATCGTCGAACTTCTTCCCGACCACATCGCCGAAACGCTTCAGGTAGGTGTTGGTCTCTTTCTTAAAATTAAGTTCTTCTAGATGCGCCGCGATTTCGGCGTCTAAAATGAAACCCGGAAGAATCGGAAGGTCCAGGGATGCGAATTCAAGGGCTTGCTTGCCGCGTAACCCCGCTTTATCCAAGACGGCATCATCCTTCGGGCGAATATTTTGACTAAAAAAATGGATATTTTTATTGGCAGCCATATCTACTTCCTTTATCGCTCAGAATAAATTCAGAACCGTGTTGACCGGGAAGCGCAGGAAATCTTCAAACCGGGGACTCGCGCCTTGGCGCAGATAACGCTGCAGTTTAGCGACGTCCTTGATCTCCTCTCCGGCTACGGCGAAAACGATAGTGCTCCCGTGCTTGACCTTGCCCCACTTAAAGAGAGCGTGGATATCGTGGATCCTCTCCCCTTCGTAGAAAATGTAGACCTCGAGTCCGGGATGCTTGGTCTGGTAACTCTGAATGATGCGCTTCCACGCCTCGACGTTACCGTTATGAAAGAGCTCATTGGTAACCGGTACCGAATAGAACGGAGTCATTCTCCGTTTTCCACCGCCGGTCTCCTTCTTCACAGGCGCTTCTTTAGGCGGTGCCGCAGCTTCAGGCTCTTCGCTCTTCTTCGGACGACCTCGCTTCGTTTTAGTTGGGGTGCCGCTCTTCTTGGGGGCGGCCTTCTTTTTCGGCTTTGCCGGTTTAAAGGAGCCTTTCAGAAGAATCGCCGGAGATTTACCCTTCTTGCCGGACAGGAAATCGACTAGCGCGTCGACTGCTTTCTCCGCTACCGTGGGGTCGACTCCTTTGTCGAGTCCGCCGGCATAAATGGTTACCAGCTCATTTTTCCGCAGCATGTCGAGGGATTCCCAATGCTCTTTGCTTTTGGGGTTGATAATCTGTAGACCGAGTTCGGGATGCTGGTAGGTCAGAACCAGATCGACCGCATCCCAGGCGCTTATGGCATCATGAAGCTCATCGAAGGACTCCATGTTCTCTTTCATATTGTAGGATTTATAGCTGTAGCCGTACTTATCGACCAGCAGAGCGTAGATAATCGGCCCCAACTGATTCTGTTGAATATCAGCATCGCCGGATTGATCGTTTACCAGATCGGCGAGATTCTGTTTATCCTGGATTTCTGGAATCAGATTGGCAACGGCCTGAAAGTGTCCGAGAGATGCGTTAAAACCGTCCCGTGTATAAAAACGTTCGTAGGCGTGCTCTAATGTTCCCATATTTTTTCCTTTTTCACCATCAAAAAAAGATACCCCCTCGCAGGAGGGGGTATCGACGATTCACTTAAATAGTTGTTAATCCGGAATCCTTGGACTTGCTCTTCCGCGGCCTGCCCCGTTTCTTAGCGGGCTTCTTTTTTGCTGGAGCGTCGACAACGCCCTTGTTTGCCGGCGCCTTGGTCGAGCTCTTCGGCTCGGGAGCGCTGGCCGGTTCCGAGTTGAGCATATCCAGGTATGCCAGTCCACCCTGCTCCTGGGCCGCAGCCTCTTCCTCGATGGAGGAGAAGTGCATATCGATGTCCTCCCGGACAGTCGAACGACGGCGAGAGAAGGCGGCGAAGGCCGCGTCCTGGAAGCCTTTGGAGACCCCGTGGAGGAACTCGTTGAGCACATTGGCCATTCCGTCCAGGGTCGCCTTTTTGCGCTTGATCGAGGTAATGTCCACGTCGAGCAGCAGACCAGGCTGGATATGGTAGGGATTGATGATGTAGTCGAACTTGTTGAACTCCCTCTCCAGGAACTGGAGCCGGTCTTCCATAACCCGCCGCTGAACGGGATAGCGGAAGCCGTACATATCCTGCAGTTTGTCCTTCATCAGGATCAGCCGGTTCTTGACCTTGTCCTTCTCGAAGAGATAGGTGCGGTTCATCCTCTCGACCTGCGTCTCGGCGGGTGCGACGAAGGAGATCTCGTCCCAGCTCTTCTCGATATCTTCATAGAGAGGATCGCCGGTCTTGGTCTTGATCTTCTTGCGGATCTTGTTCTTGTAGATCGCCGCCAGATCCTTGAAGTCGCTGATCCGTTTCCAGAATTTGGTGTCTTCGTAGACCATGTCCAGAACGTCCCAGATGTGCTGAACCTCGACCTCGAGGGATTTGATCATCACGTCGTAGGCCTTTCGCTCTTCGATCAACTGAGCGTTGTCGTAGAACTTCATCCGGATCTGATAGCGCTCGTCGGGAAGATGGGCCGAATCGGTATCCTCGTACTCGCGGATAATCAGCTCCCGGGCGTTCTTCAGGTTCTCGATATACTGATAGCCCATCTTCGAGGTGTCGAGGATGGAGGTAATCGAGTTAACCGCCGTATTAAAACCCCGGTTCCGGATATTCTCGATGTCGATGATCTCTTTCAGATTCTCGCGAATATTGAGCTGATCGAAGGATTCGGGATCGATCTCGGCCCGCAAGCCCTCGATCCGTTCCATCAGGGTCTTCGCGAAATACTTGTAGCGGTTCGATTTTGGGTTCTCCGCGTCGTCGGAGGTGTGATTCTCGACCCTTTTCATCTTCTCGAAGATGATCTCGGAGTCGTTCATCTCATCGAGGCCCTCGTCGATGCGCTGATCCTTGAACTGTTCGATCTCCTTATCGATGTTGTCCATGATATGTTTGGAGATCAGGTCCTTGATCAGGAACTCTACGGTAACCTGATAATGGAAGATCGGACTGATCAGCTCAGAATCAAGAATATTGACCGAGAGCTTGACGTCGGAGACGACCTTCGGCTTGTAGATGTTGTCCTTGAATGCACACTTAACGACTGAGTAGGCATTCTCGCCGCGGATGAAGGCACCGACGTCGGTCTTCTGCCGCAAGAGCGAGTTGGTCAGGTTCTCCAGATCGTTTACACCCCGCTGGATGTGTCCCTGGAGGTGACCATACATATTCACCAGGGATTTCTCGATCTCACCGGTGTTGAAACGGTCGGAACCGCCGACCTCATCAAGCAACGCGGCGATTTCCTTGGGGGTATAGCGGGTTAGGACCTTCATCTCTTCGCGGTCGATGAAGTTCCGCACCTTCTTAACCATTTCGTCCTCGGTGGTGACGATATAACGGTTAAACATGTTTTGATAATTCTGGTTGAAATAGTTATAGACCTTCTCTTTCAACCCACCCATAACATCGAGACGCTCAAGGACATCCTTGGGCAGTTTCGTCTGTACATGGTTCATTACCTTATCGACTTCTTCCTCGAGTAGGCGGTCAACTTCGGCCTGTTGATCACGGCTTTCTTGAGCGAGAGAGTTTCTCGAACCCACCGCACTCCGTTTTTCCGGGTGAAACACCATCGGACTTTTCGGTAGATCTATGCTTCCCATGCGACTCTCCTTACATCTTAGTTCTCTTTAAGATTATCAACATGCCTCTGAAAATGTAAAGCACGTTTTTTTTTTTTTTTAGTTTTTACACTTTGTATAACATTACGAGCATGGTACTATTTATAAAAATCTTCAAAGGTGCGGTGACGAATGATGAATTCAGCAAAAAACGATCATTTATTGTCTATTTTCTCCAAATTGATCACAATCCTGATCCTCGCCCTCCTCTTCGCGCCTTTCTCGCTTTTTTCCGACGATAGAGAGGAAAATATCGATGTTTTTCTGGTGCTGGACAAGTCCCTCTCTATGGTAGAGGAGATAGATTCAGTTACCGAGTACGTCAAAGACGAAATTATCAACAACATCCTCATCGACGGCGACTTCTTTTTGCTCCTGCAGTTCTACGGAAAAGCGGAGGTACTTTTCGCCACCGAGGTCGGTTCCCTTGCGGACCAGGAGGAGCAGCTGACCCGAACCGTCAAGGCCATCGCCGCCGACGGCTACTACACCGACATAGGCAACGCCCTCGATCAACTCCAGGCCACGCTGACGCGTTATGACGACCGGCAACGGCGCCGCTATATGCTCCTCATTACCGACGGCAAACAGGAAGCTCCGCCGGAGAGCCAGTACTACTCCCCCGACGGCAGCTTCAACCATGAGTTTCTGGAGAACAGCAAGGTCATCCAGAAACAGGGCTGGAAGATACATATTCTCGGTATCGGATCGGGAAATGCCGCCAAGGAACTCGCCGACACCCTGAGCGGGACCTACTCCGAAACCGACGAAGAACCGACCCCGGAGGAGATCGCTGAAGAGACCAAGGAACTCCTGGGAACCGTAGTTATCGCCAATCAGCCGCAGGCACGGGATTTTTCCCGCCGCGGCCGCAGCCGCTTAAAGCTCGATTTAGAGAGCAGCGGATACGCCGAAGTCCAGACCATCCGCATCGATAGGGTATACTTTGATCTTCCCCGAGGAGAGACGGTGGTTGGACGGGATATCGAACTCTCGGTGTCGCCGGACTCCACCGAGAGTTATACCATACCCTTGAACTACGACGGCCAGGAGTCGCTGGCGGGTGAAGAGATCGAGGTGCGCATCGATTTCGCTACAGGACCGGTATTCACCCCGGCGGTCTTTCAGGCTGAGATTCTACCCCTCGGATTCATCGCCCGTTACTGGCCCTATATAGTGGCCGGCTTACTGGTTCTGCTCCTGATCCTCCTGATCATTCTACTCATCAGCCGGGGGGCCTTCGCCGGCCGTCGTTTGGTCCTGAATGTGGACTTCGAGGATGGGGAACGGAGAAAGACTATCGAATTGAAGGCCAATGATCGACTCTATGTCTGCGAAGGGATAAGCGGTCTCGATGCGGCGCTCACCAAGGCCGGGGATCTCCTGGCTACCCTGCATGGTGAAGGCGATGAGCTTCTGATCGAGGTGGACGACGAGGATGTGCTCCTCGGCGGATCAGTCCGGGGAAATGTATTGGGAAAAACTTTGAAATTCCGGGACCGGTACGGTAAGTTTAGAGCAGTAACCTTCACTCAAAAGGCAGGTTGATAGCTCCACACTATGAAATTTCCACAGCTGAAGCACCTTATCGAGTCTTATGACCGATTCGTCATTACCTGCCATGAGACTCCAGACGGAGACGCTGTGGGCAGCGAAATCGCTCTCTATCACGGACTATTGGATCTCGGTAAGCGGGTTGAGATTATCAATGCCGATCCCGTACCGGATAAGTACGGTTTCCTCTTCGAAAAAGGAACGGTACGTACGATTGATGAGATCGATCTCAATCAATCCTTTGCCGATACGGCCCTTATTATTCTGGACACCAACGACATACACAACATCGGAACCGTCGGCACAAAGATCCTTCCGGTTACGGATGAGTATTTTATCATCGATCACCACGAGAGCGGGGACGATATCGAAACCGGCCGGGTTATTGAGGTGGAGGCATCGTCGACCTGCGAGATCCTCTACAAGATCATGCGGGAACTCGAGATACCCGTCACACGACCCATGGCCAAAGCCCTCTATGCGGGCGTGATCTACGATACCGGCTGCTTTGCCTATCCGAAAACCACGGCCTTTACCTTTCAAGTGGCCGAGGACCTGGTAGGCAGGGGTGCGGATCCCTACCAACTCTACTCCGCCATCTACGAGAGCAATTCGATCTCATCCCTTAAACTACAGTCCGCCGTATTGGCCGGACTCGAACTCTATTTCAATCAACAGGTAGCGGTGCAGACCATGCTGAAAGAGACCCTCGAGGAGGCGGGAGCCCTCTACGAGGAGGCCGATGCGATCATTAACTTCCCACTGCGGTCGGAAACCGTCCGGGTCAGCGTCTTCTTCAAGGAGAACACCGAGGGCCTGCTCCGCTGCTCCCTGCGTTCCAAGGGTAATATCAATGTCTCGCAGATCGCCCAGAAATACGGCGGCGGCGGTCATAAGACGGCGGCCGGATTCAAGGCTCCGTATCCGGCGGAGGAGATGAAGCGCCTCATTCTGGCCGACCTCCATCCCTACTTTTAAGTAATTGTGCCTCCGATTCATTTCGGCTACAATCCTCATTACGCTTATGAAACGACAGATTAAACCATCATATATAATCGTTCTACTAACAGCCGGATTTATTCTAGCCGGATGTAGCGAGCCCGAACTCAATGAAAACATCAGCGATGAACCGGTGATCGTCACCTCCTCCGGCGGAAGTGCGGCGGAGAACATGGCAAGCGCTTTAGCGCCCGATGCTATCGATGAAGAGGACCTCAGTCCCAAGATCGACTTGAGCCCCGGCAGTACGGTTATCCAGATCACCAATCAGAATCTCGACATCGACCAGGTCGAGGAACAGATCATCGCCTACCGGAGCAAGGATGATGCTTCCGGCGAGATCCGACTCCTGGTAGCCGATTACGATGCGATCCAGGACGCCTATTTCCCGGCCTGGGAGAGCGCCGTGGCCATCAGCAACGCCCAAAGTTTCTCCTTAGCCTTCGTCGATCTGGTCGGCGACCATGTGCCGGAGATCCTGTGCAGCGGTACCGACGCCGAGACGGGAGAGCAGCTTTTGCGGGTCTACCGAAAAAGCATCAACGCCCAGGGTTTCGGACTCTACTTCAGTCGGATCGCCTCCTTGTCGGTGCGCGGTTCGATCCAGGTAGTGGAAATCGAGCGGGAACAGGCCTACTACGACGGTCAGAAAAACGGCAAGAGTTTTCCCATCGTCACCAACCGGCAGGATACCCAGTCGGAGAATCTGAGCGATCAGATAAAGACCACCTACTACTGGCGCTATCAGGATAACGCCTATGTGGAGGTACTGGAGGAGAAGATCTATGGCGAGCGGATTCAGGACGAGCGCCTGAACCGACTTTTTCGATCGGGAGAACGGGAGTTCGAATCCTTTCTTCACGGTCCCTGGTTGAGAACCAGTCAGGATCCGTCCGGCCGACTGCGGCATAATATTCTCTTCTTCGACCGCCGGGGAAATCACTTCTCCCTCTACTCGGGCGATATTCAGGAGGAGTATATCTGGCAGAGCTCCAACCGCACCAATTACAATCAACTCTATCTAATCGGGGTAAACGATCTGATTAGATTTATCCGTAAACAGGTCTCCATCACCGTACGGGATATCGACAATCTCTTCATCTGGACCAACGATGCCAATGATTCCTGGTCAGGCGAATATCAGCGCATCTCCCAGGATGTGCAGGCAATCTTCTATCCCCAGAACAGCCACGAGCGGCAGTTACCCTTTCAGCTTTCCGGGGTTTTTACCAATGAAGCCGGGGAATCTATTATCTTCGACGAACCCTTTTTCACCTTCCGCGATCAGGAAGGAGAGAGGAAGGGGGGATACGCCCTCTACCAGATTCAGAATCCTATCCTGGAGTTGAAGTTTCTCTCCAATGCCGGCCTTGTGGAGGAGCGGAAGGTCTACAAGGCGGATTATCTCGAGGAGGAACGAGAGCAGGAGATTATCCGTACCCTGGTCCTGATTCCCGGGAAGGTAGGCATTCGGGGCTTCGTTCCGGAGGAGAACAGCTTCGTTCAATATGAACAGATCGAGATGATCGATACCTCGGAGGATTAGTTTTCCGGGTAGATAATGAAGCCCTCGATTCCCTTCTCTTTAAGCCGGATAAGCTCCCGCTGGGCAGTCTCGGCGGGAATCTCCGAAACGACCGTGCGATAGATTGTGCCGGCGCCCTCGGGGGCAACCAATACTGCCCTCACGCCCCGATCCTCAAGATACGCGATATGGGCCTCGGCATTCTTCCGCGAAGAGAAGGCCCCGACTTGTATCGTTAGCCGCCCGGCGCTTGGAGAACTCTCGCCCGGGCTGGGCGCACTGTCGGACTGATTCGATCCCTCACCGGGGAGGGTCTCAAGCGGCGCAAAGAGGAGCGGTGCGGCGACGATCGCCCCCCTGCGGCTGGCGAAATATTCAGGGGAGGATTCACGCTCATCACGAAGTCGCTGGAAACTCTGTCGGTCGATGGGTGTTGAATCATCGGGAGCATCCTGGAGGAGGGTTTTCCCATGGGCAAGGGAGAGGCGTTTAGCGAGATCCCTCTCATCAGGATCCTGGTCGGCGATAAGCCTCTCGGCTTCCTCTGTCCTGCCGCTTAAGAGCAGCAACTCCACTGAAATTCGTCTGCTTACAGATTCCAGCTTGGAAATTTTCTCCGCCTCGTCGAGCAGCGCAAGGCGAGCATCGACGGTCTCCCGGGCTTGAAGATGGCTGCGCAGCTCTGTTTCCCGCACGGATGGGGATTCGATGGCCGCAATCCGCTCCAATTCACTCATAGAGAGCGACTGTCCGGGAAGCTCTGCGGCTAGTGCAAGCCCCAGGAATACCAGTAGAAGAATGGAGCTGCGCATGAATCTACCGACCTATGTCGTTGGGTCTGAGGGGCCGACGGTCGTTTCGCCGGATACGGGATCCTTACCCTTATTCTTGGACTTTCTAAAGCCGCGTTTTTTCTTCGGCTTTTCAAGCTGCTTTTCAGGAAGACTCTTTTCCTTTTTTTTGCGGTTCCTGCGTCTGCCGATGGTAAAGGGGAGCATAACCACCACACCTGTAATAAACGAGACGAAGAGGCTTATAAAAATCGGAATCTGCTCGAAGGTATGGAATCCGAAGGAGACATCCGCCCGGTTCTCAAGATTGAGCCCGATAAATGCAATCAGAATCCCCATCAACACTACGACGACGATTAATCTCCAGGGCATATTTACACCTCCTCAGCTTTGAAGGTAGCACCGGCAAGGTGAGTCAAACGGAACTCTCCGAATTCCCCCTTGCGATGCCGGGCCTTCGGGAAGACTACCATCTCATTCCGGGATGTTCTTCCCAAATACTCTTCGGGATTCTTGCGGGACGGTCCCTCGATCAGGACCTCAACCTTCGACCCGATACGCTTCCTTTTATTATCCTCGGTAATTTTGCGCTGCAAGTCAATAAGCTGGCTCAGGCGGGCGCTCTTATCCTCATCGGAGAGCTGGGAATCATATTCAGCCGCCGCTGTTCCCTCCCGGGGATTGTATTTATAGGTAAAGGCGTCGTCGTAGCATACCTCTTCGATCAGTCTGAGGGTATCCTCAAAATCAGCTTCAGTTTCGCCGGGAAAGCCGATTAGTATATCAGTCGTAAGGGATACCTCCGGAATAGCATTGCGGATCTCCTTTACCAGGGATAGATAGGCCTCTCGGCTATAACGGCGATTCATGCGCTTCAGCACCGCCGTCGACCCGTGCTGCACCGGCAGATGAATATGACGACAGAGCCGTTGGGAGTTCTTGATCCGCTCAATGAGTTTGGGGCTGAGATCCTTGGGATGGGAGCTCATGAACCGGATCCAGCGGATGGAGTCGAGTCGCTCCTCGATACGCCCCAACAAATCGGGGAAGTCCAGGGTTCCTCCATTCTCAGCACCGGCGTAGGAGTTGACATTCTGTCCGATCAGGGTAATCTCTCGCACCCCTTCACTGTCCAGACGCTCGATCTCGGAGAGAATATCCGCAACTGGACGGGAGATCTCCCGCCCGCGGACGTGGGGGACGATGCAGTAGCTGCAGAAATTATTACAGCCGTGCATAATCGGTACATAGGCGCTGTAGCCGCCGGGGGAAATCTGGGCGGAGAGAAACTCGTACACATCATGACCAAAGAAGTCGTGCTCCCCTTCGAGAGACTCGCCCCTGGCCAGAAAATCGATGAAATCCTTCTTACCAAAGGTACCTACCAGCATATTTACGGTGGGAAAATCAGTACGCAGCTCCTGTTTGAGCCGCTCTGTCATACAGCCCATCACGACCAGGGAGATGGGCCGGCTCTTCTTCAGATGCTGATAGTAGCCTATTCTGCCGTGGATCCTCTGTTCGGCGGACTTCCGGACCGCACAGGTATTGAGTATCACCAGGTCGGCCGCTGTCTCGTCGGTCGCCTGCATCCACCCGCGCTGTTTCAGCTCCTGTTCGACGGAAAATGATTCGGCCGCGTTCATCTGACAGCCATAGGACTCTAAATAGAAACTCGGTTTTTCCATTCCTCTTCCATCAATGCTTAAAGGAGCGCTGTCCGGTGTAGACCATAGTCGCCCCGTACTGATTAACCGCCTCGATCGTTTCAAAATCACGCAAAGACCCGCCGGGTTGGATGATCCCTGCAACCCCCTCCTTAAGCCCCACCTCGGCGCCGTCCCGGAAGGGAAAGAAGGCGTCGGAGACCATCACCGCCCCTTTCAATCCGCCCTGCAGCGCAGCCGCTTCGCCTCGGATCGATTCGCGCTCGGTCCCGTCCTCAAGTAAGGCGAAGGGGGTCCGGTGGCGCTCCCAGCAGATTCGATCCTCGAGCTTGCGGTAGGCCTTGTCCCGGGCGATCTCCGCTACCCCGACTCGGTCCTGTTCGCCGGTACCGATTCCGACGGAGGCGCCGTCCTTGACGTAGATAACCGAATTGCTGGTAATCCCCGCTTCGAGGTACCACCCGAAGATCATGTCCTCTTTCTCCGCCGCAGTCGGTCCCCGCAAGACCTTGTACTCCTGCCCTTTGTAGCTGCTCATCGCGGCAGTCAGCTCCTCGGGCCGGAAGGATTTGGGAACAAAGGACCACTGGGTTACCAGGCCCCCGTCCATAAGGGATTTTATATCCAGCACCCGGGCTCCGATATACTCGTGAAGCTTCTCCATGCGGGCGATACGCATAATGCGCAGGTTCTTCTTAGCGGCGAAGAGTTCCATCACCCCGGCTTCAAACTCCGGGGCGGCCACGACCTCGCAATAACTCTCGCAGATCGCGGCGGCGGTTTCTATATCCACCGGCCGATTCAGGACGACCGCCCCGCCGAAGGCGGCGATCCGGTCGGCCATTAAGGCTTTTCGATAGGCTTCAGCCAGGCTAGCGCCCTTCGCCGCTCCGCAGGGATTATTGTGTTTGACGATAACCGCCGTGGGTTGATCCTGAAAGTAGCGCAAGATATTGAGGGCGTTATCGACATCGGTGATATTGGTCTTGCCCGGATGTTTACCGCTCTGGAGCAGCTCCGCTTGGGAGGCCAGGAACCTACCGGCCTGGATGGTAGTCACCTCTCCCAGAGTTAGGTTCCCGTTGACCAGTCGGTAGAGCGCGGCGGGTTGGTCGGGATTTTCGCCGTAGCGCAGCCCTTTCGTCTCGCCGGCGATCTCCCACTCCATCTTCTCGTAATAGAGGGTCTGCCGTCCGTGTTCATCGGTAAAAGAGAGCTCCAGCCGGCGGGGAAAATCCTCGGCCAGCATTCTGCGGTACTGTTGTCTATCGGCTTGCATCCTAGGCCTCCCGCTCCGCAATCGTGTAGGTCGAATAGGCGATATCCCCATCGAGGGATTCCAGATAGGCAGCAATGGCGGCATCGTAGCCGGCGGAATAGCGGAAGGCCTTCCTGGACAGCTCGAAACGCTGCTGCAGACTGGTGGCGCCTTTGGTGCGCCGCAGCGTCTCCAGAAATGCCGGGTAGTCATCCGGGTCGCACAACACCGCTACACGAAGGTAATTCTTGGCCGAGGCCCTGAGCATACACGGCCCGCCGATATCGATGTTGGCCCGGGCCTTTTCCGGACTCACCGACGGATCGGCAACGGTCTGTTCGAAGGGATAGAGGTTTACGATGGTTGCGTCGAAGCGTACCGCCTTCGTCCGCTCGAGATCATCCTGATGGTCGGGGTTGAAACTCTCACTCAATAGTCCCAAATAGATCTTGAAGTCGAGACTCTTTACCAGGCCGCCCTGCATCTCCGGCTGACCGGTGTAATCGGAAACCCGCATTAGATTGTGAGCCGTTTTATCCGGACCCAGAATTTCGGCGATTTTAGCGTAGGTGCCGCCGGTACTATAGAGTTTGATATCCGGATTGACCGCGACCAGTCCCGTCACCAGCGTATCCAGCCCACGTTTATCGGCCAGGCTGATCAGTACATGCCGCAGTTTTACCTGATCCTCACTCTTAACGACTGTGTTAAGCTCCATGCATCTTCTCCGCGGCGGCCACCGTGTTAAAGAGCAGCATGGTGATCGTCATCGGCCCCACACCGCCGGGGACGGGGGTAATCTTCGATGCCACCTCACTCACACTTTGATAGTCAGCGTCCCCTTCGAGGCGATATCCCCGTTTGCGGGTCTCATCGGGAATGCGGTTAACCCCCACATCGATCACAACCGCGCCGGGTTTTACCATATCGCCGGTTAGGGTCTGCGGTCGGCCGGCGGCGACCACAATGATGTCCGCTCGCCGACAGTGGGCGGCTGTGTCCTTGGTACGGGTGTGGCAGATCGTGACCGTAGCATTGCCCGGCTGGGCCTTGCGGAAGAGAAGATTTGCTACCGGTTTGCCTACAATATTGCTGCGCCCGAGAACGACTACTTCCGCTCCGGCGGTCTCCACCCCCTCCTCTTCCAGCATCTTGAGGATACCGTTGGGGGTACAGGGCAGGAAGGCATCCTGTCCCAGAAGCATTTTGCCTACGTTTACCGGATGAAATCCGTCCACATCCTTATCGGGATCGATAGCCATAATAACCTTCTGCTCGTCCATATGCTTCGGCAGGGGAAGCTGGACCAGAATTCCATGGATCTTGGGATCCCGATTCAACTTCTCCACCAGGGCCAGCAGATCCTCTTCCGTTGTCTCCGCCGGAAGCCGATTCTCCGACGAGTAGAGTCCCAACTCATCGCAGGCCCGCTCCTTTGCGGTAACATAAGAGACACTGGCCGGATCATCTCCCACCAGCACCACAGCCAGCCCGGGAGTGATTCCCTCTTCCTTTAAAGTCTTAATTCGATCCGTCAATCCCGCTCGAACCTTGGCGGCGATCCTCTTTCCGTCTATCTTCTCTGCCATAGGGGCTCCTCGTTCCTGATGCTAGGGTTTACCATTAATAACGGCTCTTTTCAATCGAGAGCTCGTATTGAAAAAAGGATTGGCCGGTGATACTATTGGAATCTCAAACATGAACTTGCTTGCGAGGTGCCCATTGACCGGCAGAAATATAGTCTTACCATGCCTTATTTTACTTATCTTGTGCCTCTTACCCCTGAGCGCCCAGGAGACGCAACCCGAAGAGGATTATGCGCCTACCCTCTATCAGCTCGGTGATCAGATCTTTAATATTAATGCGGGACTATTCATTCCCATGTGGTACCGAAATCCCGGGGATTTCTCTACGGCCGACACCAACTTGAGCCTGGGAGGCACCGGTAGCCTCGAGTACGCCACCTTCATCGACTCCCAGATGTCCCTGGGATTCAGCCTTAAGGGGATGTTCGCCTACACCCCGACCGACAGGCTGCTCTCGATGTTTCCGATTACCGCCAAATATACCTACTATCTGCTCGATGCCTACCCCTTCGAGTTTCCCCTCTTCATTCACGGAGGACTCTGTATCTCCCGCCTCGAGGATGAGACCTACTACGGTCCGACCCTGATGCCGGGAGCCGGGGTCGTCTGGAATATGAGCTCCTCCTGGGGCTTCGGCCTCAACGCCACCTACTGGTGGGTACCCATGTGGTACGGCAGCGACAACGAAAGAGCCGGTGAAAGCCGCTTCGGCAACTTTCTCGACATCTCCCTCTCGGCCAGCTACCATTTCTAAGGAGGGACGCAATGAGGACTATCATGCGCACTATATCCAAGAGCCTCGCGCTCATACTGTCGACTCTTCTCCTCTTCGCCTGCACCGACGGCGGAGCGGGAATCTTCTACTCTATCGAGATCGAGGAACCGATCAGTAACAACGACCTCCCCGACTTCCTGACCAGCCAGAGTGCGGTCCAGATCGGAAGCGACTACTACTTCGGCGCCCTTCAGCTCTATAGTGGAACCACTGCCCAAATAACCGCCGGAAGCGATCTGAGCAAGGTCGCGCTACCCGACGGCTGGCGCTATGCGATGCAGATAGCGACGGATGGAACAACAAATCTTTACGCCATATTGGAGAATCGGGAAGGGGACAGTGCGGCCTTTTACGAATACGACGGGACGAACTGGACTAATTACGCCTTACCTCAAGGACGCCCCTACAAGGTCTGGTACAAAAACGGCACCATCTACGTGGCTACCGTCACTACCGAGGATGAAGAAAACAAGCGCTACAGTTATCGTTTATTTGCTGGGGACCCACTGGACTTCCCGATCCCAGGAACCTTTACTCAAGTTCAATTCCTGGCACCCTTCGATACCGCAAATGCAACTACTAATCCGATTGTGGATGTTGAGCATAATGGGGCGAACCTTTTCGTTATCACCCCTGCCGACTGTTTCCAAGACGATGGATCCGGTACTAATTTAACAAGCATAGTTAACGGCGTAACGGATAATCTCTTCAAGCGCAGCCTACATTATACCGGCGCCATCGACGATACACTGTTTATGGCTACCTCCAGCGAAGCCTTGAACGGCACCGGAGCGGTCTATGAATGGGATGGCTTAGCATGGGTAGTCTTCGACTCTTCTGTCGGAACCGATCCGAATGACTTTGGAGAGGTTAACGACGGAACTAACGACTATGTGCTGCTCGGAACTCAATCAGGCTACCAGGAGATGCCCCTGGGGGGAACCGGTTTTACCAGCGAAACCAGCGCAACCATTGATACCAATAATTATGAAAATAAAGAACTCGAATCCGCGGCAGTCATGGGATTTTTAGACGGTCCCAGCGGAACCTTCTTCGCCTTAACCGCCACCAACGGCATCTGGAAGAACAGCGGCGGTTCTTGGGATCTAGAGTAGCGGACTATTACTTTAGCGCCCCGCGTAGAACTCGTCGGCTCCGATATCCGGAAAGGGCCTAATCCCGTGGTCGGGGTTGGGCCTTTTTTGTCCGTCAATGTCCAGGAGCTCACCTCCCGATTCAACCCCGGCGTCCACGCAGGCTGAATCCTCCCGCAGGCGGAAGAGCTCTCCGGCGAAGCTTTCAGATGCCGACTCCGCAATGTTCGCATGCAGCCAGCCGCCGAAGGGATCGCCGTCGAGCAGATCAAGCTCCTCGACCTTTACCGCACTCTGCCGCCCATAACGGGCAATCTGACTCCAGCCGCCGAGATTCGAATTCCGGATACTCCAGGTATCGGCATCCTCCCCGCTAAGGGCGATGCCTGATGGATCCTCGCGATTGCTTACAATCGAGTTAGTAATGTAGAGCTGGGCGCCGTTTCGGGTCTGAAAACCGGCGCTGCGAGCTCTGGCGGAGGTGAGAAGCCAGCTGTTATGGAGCAGACTCAATCGCCCCCCTTCTATATCGGCCAGCACGGATTCGCTGCGGGCGCTGAGGTCGGCGGTGGTATTCTCGAACTCGACTATTCCCCCCTGCTGTTGCAGCAGGAAGATGTATCCCGGCTGGTTGCGGGAGATGAAAGCAGAATGACTGATCTTTGCACGTCCGTCGCGTATCAGCATCCCTACCGAACCGTTTCGGCCGGCGAGTTCGAAGCTGCTGTCATTAATGGTGAGCTCCCCGTCGTTTGCGTCTATCAGAACCGTAGCGTGCGCCCCGCTTTCAGCGCGGAAGAGACTCTCTTCCACCCGCAACTGTCCGCCGCGCAGAGTTAAGGCCTTTGCCTGCCGGCCTCCGCTTCCTGAGGAAATTTCGGACCCCTGGAGCACGGTGAAACCGTTCACCACCTCTACGGCGCTGCTGCGGTCTCCCCCTCCCGGGGATAAGAAGCTCTGCTCCAGTCGTAAAGAGCCTCCCTGTAGCCAAATCATCGCTTCGCTGGATCGGGCTTGGTTCAGTTCGGAATTCCGGACAAGAAGAGCCCCGTTCTCACTGTAGATAAGCCCGCGGCTTGTCTCGGCGGAGATCACGCTGTCTTGAATGCGCAGGCTACCCCGGCGCTGCTCGATTAAGCGTGAAAATTCAGCACCCGCGAACTGGGAGACATCGACTAATTCGACATCGGCATTATCAATGAAGAGCGGGACCTCCACCTTGCTCGCGGAATCCGCCATGCGGAGCCCCTCGAGGCGGTGGCGATCCGTTAGGCTGAGAATGGGCCTGCTCTCGGGGAAGTAGCGCCCGGTGTCTATCACCGAGACTCCCGATGAACGCCAGGTCTCGGCATCGAGTCCGCCTTTCAGCTCGAGAGGAAAATCGAGTATGACCGGCCGTTGAACTGGATACTGTCCTTCGGCCAGGTAGAGGGTTTCCTTACCTAGCTGCCGGGCGGTAGCTATGGCTTTCTCCAAACTGCGGTAGGGCCGCAAACGGGTACCCTCATAGAGATCATTGCCCAAGGGAGAGACATATACGATATCCTGATCGAGTAAGACCGCCCAGCTCTCCGTGCGGCTTCTGTTACCCACCGGGTCGACATTGTAGGCGGAGATACGCACGGTCACGCCGGCCTCTTCCCGGGTATCCAGGCGCAGGGTGGTTCTGTAAGGGCTGAACTCCGTGCTTTCGCCTCCCGGAGTTTCTATGGAGTAGAAGGTCTCATTCCCGCGGCCGTCGAGCTCAATCAGTTTATAGGGCGAATCGGCCTCGGGATTAATTAATTCCGTCAAGAGCGGCGGCGGGGGCGGAGACCGGTCGATGGTAAACTCCAGCTCCTCACTCATGCGCGGTAATTGACTGCTTTTGCTCTCAAAAAGTCCGAAGACCAGCCGAAAGCGCTTGCTGGAACCTTCGGGAATTGCAAATCGGATCTCATCGTCCAGCACCGGTGAGTATGGACTCACCCTTGGAAGCCTCTCTCCGGTGCTGAATTCATACCGAATCAGCCCCGTGCTGCGCAGGACGGGTTGAATAACCACCTCTTCGGCATAGGTACGCCCATTCTCGGCACCGCTGACCAGATTGGCGGCGTTCACGCCGGCACTGGCGCTTAGTTGGAAGGTGTGCGTAGCCGAGGCTATTCCCGTCTCCGAGAGAAGGTAATACTCCAGCTGAGGCGGATTCTCACCCTGCAGGGCTATCGAGATAGGGCTACGATAGCGAGAGTATTCACTTTCCGGTCCTATGCGGTAGAACAGTTGCTTGCCGCTCTCGAGATCCCAGGAGAGGTTCGCAAATCCTTCGTCGTCCCGGTAGGTCACCGATGGTTTAGCTGGCTGACGAACAGGACGTTTATCTATAGTCAGCAAGACCCGTGCCGTCTCTGGAGAGATATTTCCCGCGGCATCGATGCTTCGATACTCGAGTTGATAGGTACTCATTTGATCGGATGGGGAGCTTATTAGGAGACTCTCGCTGTATGGCTTAAATGCGATAGCTTCCGGCGGATCGAGACTATCTGTCCGGAGAAGACGATATTCGACCCCTACGGCTTCATCGGTCTCAAAGCGGAGACTGATATCCTTGTCGGAGACCCCGGTATCGGGAAAACCCAGTAACTCAGGTAAGACGGGTGCGCGGCGATCAATAACGAGGGTATAGAGCTTTTCATCCAAACTTCTATTTCCTGCGGGATCGAGGGCCGCGAGGCGTATAAAAAAACTCTTTTCCGTATCAGATTCGGTGCTTATCTCTACAGGCTTAGTGTAGAGTTCCCCCTCCTCGACGGGATCCAGCGGCTGTACCGCCGTCTCAGACTCGCCGATCAAGAGAAAATAGCTATCCTCTTCCGTGGTATTTGTAAGACTCAGTTCAATACTGTCCGGGCTGATTCCCGAGGCAGGCAGACCGACGAGATCAGGCAGTGCCGGTAATTTACGGTCGAAACCGAAACGTATGGTCTTTACCTTGCCTATCCGTTCCCGTTGAGGAAAAATGGGGAGAAGTTTCAGGATCAGCGTCTCCTCCACTCCGGCACCTGCCTCTATCCTGAGATCAGCTGCAGAGGGGGATTCGGTGGTCGGATCAGGCGGTTCTAATCCATCCCGTCCTAAGGTGTAAACGAGCTTAAAATCCTGATCCGTCGGGGTAAAACTAATTATCTTCTCTGGATCGGTGTAAATTCTCCGATCCTCAAGCCCGGGGATAAAGGGTACCTTCGGGAGACGACGATCCACACTTATCTCCCTCACCGCCGTAGCGCTCCGATTCCCTTCCTGATCCTCCGCGTAGCTGCTGATGCGGAAGCGAGCCATCTCGCCGGGGATTTCCGGAGGAGTTATCGCCTCGGTGAAGGGTTGATACTCATCGGCCCGAGGCTTTCCGCCGTCGATTCGTTCCAGCTTGTAGAAGACTCTTTCCGCGGCATCCACGAATACTTTTCCTTCCTGATAGCCGATAACCGGTCTCGGCGGCGGAAGTTTGTCTATTCTACGGGCATATTCAACAGGATCGGAAACATTTCCCGCAGTATCGCGGCTGGCAAAACGGAATCGGATATCGGCCTGCATGCCATAGGGGATATCTATATCCGGGCCGGACCATACGGGAGAATCAATACCGGGGACCAGTGGCTCTTCACCCTCGAGATTTACCTCGAATACCGCATCGCTCCCCGCGGGGGGGGTAATGCGGAGACTGAGCAGGCCGTTCTCCCTCTCTCGTTCCTCTATCTGGGGCGGCGCCGGAGGATTCGTGTCGAAACTGAGCAGTGCGCCGCTCTCTTCGCCCCTACGGCCGTTCGCTCCGTAGGCTACCGCTTTGATCAACAGGCTGCCCTCGTCCGCGGGAAAGACCGGCTGAAAGGGTCCGTTATACTGGAGGGAACTCTCCGTAGGTGAGGTTCCGTCGAGGGTATAGTATATATCGGCATAACCGGCCGCGGAGATCGCCACCCGGGGAGGCTCGCTGTAGGGGGCATCCCCGGCGATCGAAATCAGCGGCTCTCCGGGAATGCGGGTATCGAAGAGATAGAAATAACGGTACTCCCGGTCGGAGAGTCTACTGTTTTCGAGGGGTCTGAACCGCAGGGCATAGTAGGCCAGACCTCTGGGCGGCGCGCTGAGGTTGATGGGAGAAGTAGCGGCTAAATCACCCTGACGAGGACGTCGCTCCTCAAAGGTATAGCGGAGGGGTATATCGCCTAGGTTTAGCCGCTGACTGGTCTGGTATGAACCGGATTCCAACAGGGAGGAGTAGGTTTCTCCCGGGCTCACCGCGAATTTTACGCGCTCAATTCCAGAAAAAGTACCGTCCCGCCGTTTTCCGATCACCGCCAGCTCAAGATCCCCCTCCTGTTCAAGCAGAAGCCCCTCCCGGTAAAGGAGACCGGCCTCCTGAGGATTGCTCCCGTCGAGGGTGTAGAGGATTTCGTCGTAGCCCTGGGACTCAATATAGAGGTACTGCCGATTGGCGAAGCTCCCGGCAACGGGACTGTGAATCGTCAAGCCCTCCTCAACAGCCCCTCTCCCGTTGACGGTAAACTCCCAGCTTTTTAGGGGGCTGGTGTTTCCCGCCGCGTCGGCGGCATAGGCATAGAGGGTATAGGCGCCCGGCCTGGGGTTAAGCTCGAGGACCTCGCCCCGCCACTCAGCTGATGAGGCGGCGATATCTTTATCGAGGCTGTAGATTATAGTATCCCCGTGGGGAAGAAAAGCGAGTCGCTGCGAACCGCTGTAAACACCGGTCGCCAAATCTATGCGCGGTGCGTGGGGGGGGCGACGATCGATGGTAAAAACATAAGTGTCGGTCGCCTCATAGGCGCCGGAGACGAGTCGAAAGGTTTCGATACGATAGCTGCGCTCCTCACCGACCAGGGCGCTGAGATGCAGCGGTATGCGATAGAGTATCGGAGGAGAAGCCGCCGCCCCAGGATTATGAGCCTCCCCTGTGTAAATCCGGTAGAATAGTTCCTGACCGGTATCGTCGTCGAGACGAAGGATCAGATTACGATCGTAGACACCCGGTTCAATCGACGGTCGGACCCCCTCAGTCCAGCCGGTGAAAAGAGTCATAAATAGCAGGAATCCGAGTAATCCCGACCGTAGATTGATCATCCCAGTGCACACTCCAAGGCTTTCTTGAGCTCCTCATCGCCGTTGAAGTAGTGCTCCTCCAGCTCCTGATGGGTGAGGCCGATCAGTTCATGGCTTGAATAGTGAATCCACCGGGACTGTTCCGGGCTTTTAACGAGATGTTTGCGGCAATAATAGTCAGGCTGAAGCGGCAGGCGTTCTTCTTCCGGTAAATATTCGAGAATCTTGTAATCATAGACGGTGATCTTCATGTCTTCCCGGGGAATCCCCTTCTCCATGATAATCTCGGCCAGGTGGTTCATTGTCCTTCCGGAATCAAAGATATCGTCCACCAACAGGATCTTATCGCCGTTTCTCAAGTATGCGGGATCATAGGTCCAGCCGTCCACCATGACCTTCTCCTGACGGCGAAGGTCGGTGTAGGAGCGGGCGACCACAGCCGCGTAGAAGACGGGGCGGTCATGCCGGCGCACGGCTTTAAAGTATTCGCTGATAATATTTCCCAGGTACGCGCCTCCCCTCAAGGAGACATAGATTACATCGGGAACAAACCCGTCCACATAGATCCTGTGGGCCAGCTTAATCGCATTATCCCGCATGGTCTTGTACGCCAGAAACTCTTTATTCATCTTGCATTCCATCCTATCTATTTGTGCAATTAATCTACGACAGCAGGCCCGAGGGTAAGCTTCAGCTCCTCCCCTTCCCGTACCACGGTAACATCCGACGCTGTCGAATCATCTCTGTTCAATCCTCTGTAGAAATCGTCTAAGGAGAGGATTCGCTCGCCATCCAGGGCGGTTATTATATCCCCCGATTCGAATCCGGCGTTCTCCGCCGGGGTTCCTCTATCTACACCAAGAACGACAATGCCGTTCTCAGCGGAAATCTCGAGATCCTGGAGGATATAATCCGTCAACGGATAGAGTCGCAGCCCGGGCCAGAATAGTTCCGACCGGGAACGAATCGCATCGTCGCTATTCCGCTCGGCGATGGTCACGGTTAATTCGATCTCTTCACCGTCCCGGAGAATAATAAAGCTGTTCTCCGACGATACGAGCAGATCGCTCACCGCCTGAATGAGGTTATCCGCATTATTGATGCTTTTACGTCCGATCTGCAGAATGATGTCCCCCGGGCGGATTCCCGCGGCGAAGGCGGGGCTGTCGAGATATACATTGGTTACGATCGCACCGGCGCTGGTCTCCTCGCCGAGACTCGCGACCAGGTCGGGAAGAGCATCGGCAATACTGACGCCCAGCCAACCGTAGGCGACCTCGCCGTTATCGATCAGCTGGCGGATTACAACCCGAACGCTATTGACGGGTATGGCGAAACCGAGCCCGATAGAGCCGCCGGTGGGAGTCGTTATCCAGGTATTAATGCCCACCAGGCGTCCCTGGAGATCGACCAGGGCACCGCCGGAGTTGCCTTGGTTTATGGCCGCATCGGTCTGAATAAAATCACTGATGTCGGTAGGACCCGAACGGTGCAGCCCGGAGATAACGCCGGAGGTGACCGTACCGCTATAGCCGAATGGATTGCCCACAGCTACGACCAGATCTCCCTGGCGAAGGGTATCTGAGTCGCCGTAGCGTACCGTGGGGAGTTCACTCTCGGGAGCGGAAAAACTGAGCAGCGCCAAGTCGCGCCGCTCGTCTTTGCCGATTAATTCGGCGGGGAAAATTCGTCCGTCGTGGAGGGTTACGCTAACCTCGTCGGCCTCGCCCACCACATGGTTATTGGTAATTACATAATAGAGATGGTCTTCCCGCTCGACGATTACCCCGGAGCCTAAGCCCTGGGTTCTGAACTGCCGCTCCTCGGACGGGGTCTCTCCATCCGGATCGGGAAAGAAGAAATCCCAGCCGTCGACCTCGGGGACCTCTTGGGAGAGAATATCCACGGTATTGACCTGAACCACCACCGGAAGAGTTTTAGCGGCTACAGACCGGTAACTCTGTTGCACCGTGAGACTGGTAATTCCGGTACATGCTGTAAATATCAGGCTTATGCTTAAAAGCAGGAAAGTGGACATCCAACGGCGGCGCTTACTGGTCATGCATTTCTCCCGGCCCAGGGGGCACTTGTTTCTATTGTCGATCAGCTTGCCCATAATCTCAAGCCTGGGGCGCTGTTAGAACCTCGATTCCCTCGTCCACCACCGCAATGGTATGCTCGTAATGGGCGGAGGCTCGGCGGTCGAGGGTTACCACCGTCCATTCATCCTCTAAAACCTCGACTTCATGGGTGCCGAGGTTGATCATCGGCTCGATAGCGAGCACCATTCCCGGCTTCAAACGGGGATTGGGACCGCGCCCGACGTAGTTGGGCACCTGAGGCTCTTCGTGAACATCAAGCCCCACGCCGTGGCCGCAATAGTCCCGGACTACGCCGAATCCCGCGGAATCGGCGCATTCGAACACCGCCCGCGAGATATCCTTGATCCGTTTCCCCTTCGCCGCACTCTCGATTGCTAAATCGAGGCAGCGCTGGGTCACCTGCATCAGCTCTTCCCTTTCCGGACTGGGAGTGCCGACCGCATAGGTATAGGCCCGATCGCTATAGTAGCCGTCGAGAATTATACCTATATCGATACCCACTATATCTCCTTCGACCAGGGGCCGATGGTTGGGAATACCGTGTATGACGACCTCGTTTACCGATGCGCAGATACTGGCGGGGTAACCCATATACCCCAGAAAGGCGGCGGTTCCTCCGCCCTTGCGAATGAACTCGGCCGCTTTGGCATCAATATCTGCGGTGCTGATTCCGGGGCGGATCATCCCGCCGATCTCATCGAATAGATCTGCAAGAAGCCGGCAAGATTTACGTATGCCTTCCAACTGGCTCCTATTCTTTAGCTTTATCATTATGCCTCACTTGATCGCGCTATCTTCAACGATTCATATTAGCCTGAAGGAGACCTGCGCGTAAATTATCAGGATCGAGATCCAAGGCGAAATCGAGGGAAAGAGCGGCGTTTTTCCGTTCGCCCATGGCGAGCTGTGTTTCCGCGAGTCCCAGCCAAACGAGACTGCGTTCGCTCTGGTACTTCTCCTCCCCTCCGCCTCGAGTCAATTGCCCTTCGGCCGCCTGAAAGGCATCGACGGATTCCTCATAGAGGCCTGCATAGCGGAGGAGCAAACCTTGATTATGGGCGTAGCGCCAATTGTTATCGAGTCGGTAGAGAGCGTCGAACTGCGCTGCGGCCTGAGCGTATTCACTTTCAAGGATGTAAAGCAGGGCCCCCGCCAAAGCACTCCTTCCGTCGAGCTGAGCCGCCTGATAAGCGACCAGCAACTCAAGTCCTTCCCGATTCCGTTCTCCGTACAAGCGCCAGGCCAGCTGCGATGCAAATGGTCCCTTCTCTTCGGCGTCATGGTAGGCGTCCCAGAGTCGGGAAATATCCCCCATGGAACCGCTTCCCCGTCTGCTTTCGCTGAGACGTATGCGAGCCGCGGCCCGCTCCGGATCGATGGCGAGCACACGATTGAATATCTCCGCCGCGCGGGTCGTCTCGCCCTGCTGATACAATCGTTCTCCCAAACGTTCAAGCAGCCTCAAGGAGTCGGGAAAAGCCGCAATCCCATCGTCCAGCACCGCTAGCGCATCGTCGGGGTCGAGATATGCAAGGTTGAGATAGGCCAATATCGAAGCGTTAGGATCATTAGTGAGTATTGCCCGATACCGTTCTTCGGCTGCGTCCTCCCGTCCGGCAAGATAGAGGAATTCGGCTCGATAGAGTCCGTAATCATCGTCGGTCGAAGTGAGAGCCTCGATGGCGGCCAAACCGTATGCGGCATCCCGGGCATCGTAGGCCAGCTGCAGCTCCAGTTCCGGAAAACGGAGATAGGCCGATCGCCGCATCAGCTCATTGGCTGTATCGACCTTACCTTCCCGAGCATATAAGAGAGCTGCGTCGGCAATAAACTCATGGATCTGCCACCCTGCCCCGGCGGATGCATAGGCCTCGGCTTCTGGTTCTTCTGCAACCAGGGAAATGAGACTTGCATAGCCGTAGGCGACTCCTTCCGCCCGTTCGAAGAACGAGTTCTCCAGGGGGAGACCCGATGCCAGGCCCGCTTGGGCGATTAAGCCCAAATAACGATCGTCTTTGAGCTTTTCCGTAGCAAAACGATAGGCGGTCTCCGGTCTCTCGGCTGCAAGAAGAACATAGGATCGCAATACCGCAAGATCCTGATTGCCGGGATAGACCTCGACCGCAGTGCGGGTAAGAGATTCGAGGAGCTCGTTTCTTCGCTCGTGATCGCCGAGTCGCCACATGCGCTTGGCCAGCAGGAGATACTGAAAACTGCTGAGGCGACCGTCCGGTCGGCTTTCCAAGAGATCGGCGGCTTCCGCCTCCCGTCCGGCAGAGAGGAGAGTATCGATATCGGCAAGGTATTCGTTGAGGTTGCCGGTTTGTACCCGTTTACCGGTAAAATCGATAACGGCGTAGGTAATCACGGCCAGAGCCAGGACGACGATCAAGCGTGGAAGGATTATCCGAAGCTTACTCTTCATGGTCGGATTTATGGATCCCGTCCAAAACCCCGTTTATAAAGCGGTAGGATTCATCGCTGCCGTAGTCCTTGGCGATATCGACGGCTTCGTCGATTGTAACCGTGGCGGGGATCTCTTTCTGAAAAAGGAGCGCATAAACACTAATGCGCAGGATCGCGAGATCAACCTTCCCCAGCCGGTGAATATCCCAATGCTCCAGCCGCGATTCGATCTTGGCGTCGATTTCGTCGCGGTGCTCCAAGGTACCGGCAATCAGCATACGGGAGAAGACAAGGGTATCTTCCTCATAGCGGGACCGCATCTCCTCGTCCAACCACGGAAAATCGAGAATCTCATCTTCCGCACCGGGATTGGCTTCCAAACAGAAGAGGGCTTGAAAGGCTAAGACACGGGCTTTTCTTCTGGAACCCATCTAATTGAAGATCTCCACTGAAGCTTCGCTGCGAAGTTCCTCCACAACCTGGGCATAAGCCTGTTGCAGGATCCTCTGCTGTCGCTCATTGATTAACAGTCGGCTGATATACTCCCTGACGGTCATACGATTCGTAGGACTCAACTGATCATCAAGCTTGAGGATTTTGGCGTCGATGTGTTCCCGCACCTTGACGATATGAAAACCGATGTTTGATCGCAGTATCTCCGAGACCTGATTGACCTCAAGTTCGAAGAGCCTGCTAAAAAAGTCTTCCCCGAAATAGGCTTCAGCCCGGGCGTCGTCCCGAGCGAGGTAGCCGAAATCTCCGCCGGAGTAGCGGGAGTTCTGATCGTCGGTATATTCGGTGACCAGGGAGCTAAAATCGCCGCCCTGACGCAGCTTGCGAAAGGCTTCATCCGCTCTGGCCCGCAGCGCATCGACCTGGCTCTGATTCTTGTTGACCGTGGAAATAAAAATCTGGTTAAAACGGACAATCTCCGGATTGACCAGACGAGTCGCTATCTTGCGGTAGCGCTCCTGAATCGCCCTTTCATCGGGGGCGGAGATATTCTGCAGTAAATCCGATTTTGTTTCGGCGATGTAGCGCTGCTGAATGATCTGTTTCTCGATGGATTCCCTGATTTCGTCCCAGCTCATCCGTGTCTGTTGGATCATCAGATCCCGAAAATTGGCCTCGCTCAAGCTCTCGGCGGCTTGGAGCTGGCCCTGTTGCTTCAGTTGCGTCTCGGCGGACCGGCGCTGCCCCTCTAGGGCTTGGTCGATCTCATTGGCGGTTATGTTGATTCCTTCCCGTTCGGCGGCCTGCTTGATGAGGATCTCTGCGATCATCGCATCGAGAACCTGCTCCTCCGTTTGAGGGGGGATCGGCAATCTGGCTTGGATTCGTACCTCTTCAGTCTCCTCAAAGCGTTGTTGAAGCTGCTTCTGAGTTATTATCTCCGCCCTGATGAGATTGACCACGGCTGCCGGTGAATCGACCGGAGCTGCAGAGAGAGGCACCAGAAGGAGAAAAAAGAGAAGTAGACTGATCCAGCGCCGCATTGTCATAACTCTACCTAACCGACGTGAAGTTTCCGACCGACCATCTGAGCCTCTTCGGGTTGAGTGAAGATTTCCGAATATTTCAGATACATCCCCTCGTGCTCCATAACCCTCATTAGCTTCTGGAGGGTCTTTCCGGTTCGCAGGCCTCCCTTGGCAAGGAAGGCGAAACTGCGCTTGCCGGAGACCATGCCGGAGTTGGCCAAAAACTTGGCTATTCCGTCGGAGATTTTTCCCCCGAAAAAGGTGGTGGCTCCGGTGCCGACGGCAATGTAGTTGTAAATCGTGAGCTTGGTGTTTACATCCCGCTCCCCATCGATAATATCTACCTGATGCCCCTGCTCCTCGAGCCCCTTTGCGAGGGCGCGTGAAAGTTCGGTCAGCTTTTGCCTCTTAGAACCTGCGAAATAGATTACTGCTGCACGCATGTTGCCTCCTTCGCGCGGCCGCCAGTAGAAGGCGGCCTGGTTGTCGAGTCCTTATTCAGCGCCCTGATCGTTCGAGAGGGAGTCGGCGTCCTGGTTCCACCATTCGGTGTCGTTCGCTTCCGTTGAAAGCCGTCTTGCGGCGCCCTCTACGTCCCCTTCGGCGGTGGATATGTTTACCCAGGCCAGGGCGAAGGCGCTAACCATGAAAACCACGCCTAAAATCGAGGTGAATCGGGTCAGGATATTCCCTGATCGGGAACCAAAGGTCGTCGAGCTGCCGCCGCCGAACATGCCCCCGATGCCGTCGCCCTGATCATCCTGGAGCAGTACCATCAGAATCAGAAGCAGAGCACTAATAACAAATACAATGAGCAACAGAATGGAAATAATCCCCATCTACAGTCTCTCCTACTTATCAAACTTTACAATGGGGAGGAATGTTTCAGTCTTGAGAGCCGCGCCGCCCACGAGAGCGCCGTCGATATTCTCCATTCCCATCAGCTCCGCCGCATTATCGGGCTTAACTGATCCACCGTATTGAATGATTATTTTTTCCGCCGCATCTTTCGAGTACAGAGCGGTAATTTTCTCTCTTATAGATTTATGAATCGCGTCGGCATCGGCGGGAGTGGCGGTCTTACCGGTTCCGATCGCCCATACCGGTTCGTAGGCGATGGTTACCTTAGCCAGTTCGGCCGGACCGACATCCTTAAGTCCGCCCTCGAGCTGCTTTTCGACCACAGCTTCGGCCTTACCCGCTTCCCGTTCTTCCAGGGTTTCGCCGACACAGAGAATCACCTCGAGTCCCTGACTTATCGCCAGCTTAACCTTGCGGTTGATAAAGGCGTCGTCCTCGCCGTAGATGGCGCGCCGTTCGGAGTGCCCGAGAATCACCACCTCGACCCCGAGGTCTTTGAGCATATGCACCGAAACCTCGCCGGTGTGGGCGCCGGACTCATTATCCGACATATTCTGGGCGCCGACTATAATCTGTGAGCCCTTCACAGCCTCAGAAACTGCGGAAAGAGCCGTAAAAGGAGGAGCTACCATTACGCGGTGCTCTACCCCGTCCAGTCCGGCCTTGAGACCGTTCACCAGTTCCAGGGCTTCGGACACGGTTTTATTCATCTTCCAGTTTCCGGCAATAAAATAGCTTCTCATCTCTATTCCTTCTTCCGTTCGATTAATTGAATAGTCCCGGCGGCGACGCCGGGACCCTAGTAACAAGCTATCGACTAGTCCATCAGGGCTACGATTCCGGGTAAGGATTTACCTTCCAGGAACTCGAGCGAAGCCCCGCCGCCGGTCGATACATGGTCGATTTTATGGGCCAGATTGAACTTATTTACCGCGGCTACAGAATCTCCGCCGCCTACGACGGTTGTTCCGCTACACTCAGCTACAAAGCCCGCAACCTCGAGGGTTCCCTTGGCGAAGGCATCGAATTCGAATACCCCCAAAGGACCGTTCCAGACGACGTTCTTGGCCGCGGCGATCTCACCCTTTATCTCGGCCAGGGTTTTAGGTCCGATATCCATACCGATCTTGCCGGCGGGGATATCCTTAGCATCAACCGCTTCAGCCCGGGCAGTTTCGGAGAATTCCTCAGCGACCAGATGATCTTGGGGCAATAATACCTTGACGCCCGCCGATTCAGCCTTTTTGAGCAGGGATTTTGCCGTATCGAGGAACTCCTCTTCTAAGAGAGATTTCCCAATCTCGTATCCCTGGGCCTTCAAGAAGGTATAGGCCATTCCGCCGCCGATAACCAGGGTGCTGCACTTCGGCAACAGCGATTCGAGCACCGCAATCTTGGTGGATACCTTTGCTCCGCCGATAATGGCGACGAAGGGCTGCGCCGGGTTGTCCAGCAGGGGGGCGAAGAATTTCACCTCTTTCTCGATCAGAAATCCGGCTGCCGCTTCAAGGTGATGGGCAACTCCTTCGGTGGATGCATGGGCCCGATGAGCCGTGCCGAAGGCATCGTTCACATAGACATCGCCCATTTTCGCCAGAGAGGCGGCGAATTCAGGATCATTCTTTGTCTCGCCCGCATAGTAGCGAACATTCTCCAGAAGGAGTACTTCCCCGGCCTGGAGTTTAGCCGCCTGAGCTTCGACAGCCGCACCGATGGTATCCTCCGCCATCACGACGGTGCGTCCCAGGAGTTCCTGGAGTCGCGACGCCACCGGTTTAAGGCTGAATTCGGGCTTCTTCTCGCCCTTCGGACGACCCAGGTGAGTCATAATCACCAAGGAGGCACCCGGCTGCTCCAGAATATAGTTCAGCGTGGGCAGAGCCGCGCGAATACGGGTATCGTCGGTAATAGTCCCCTCTTTCAAGGGGACATTGAAATCAACCCGTACCAGGACGCGTTTATTCGTTAAATCTAAATCTTTTACCGTTTTCAGGGCCATGTTGGTTCCCCCTAATAATCCGATTAGACGATCTTTTCCGCCAGATCGACTACACGGTTGGAGTAACCCCACTCATTATCGTACCAGGAAACAACCTTGAAGAAGCCTTCGCCGAGCTTCATGGTGGAGAGAGCATCGAATACGGAAGAATTAGAGTTACCCTTCACATCCATGGAGACGATGGGATCCTCGGTATACTGCAGTACGCCTTCCATGGCGCCCTTGGCCGCTTCCGCAACAGCCTTGTTAACCTCTTCCACACTGGGATCCTTCGCCAACTGTACGGTCAAGTCGACGACCGAACCGGTGGGAGTGGGTACCCGCATGGCCATGCCGTTGAGTTTTCCGTTCAGCTCGGGAATTACCAGACCGACGGCCTTTGCCGCACCGGTAGTGGTGGGGATAATCGAGAGAGCCGCAGACCGTGCCCGGCGGAGATCCGAGTGGGGCGCATCGAGGATGCTCTGATCGTTGGTATAAGCGTGGATGGTGTTCATCAAGCCCTTTTCGATGCCGAAGTTGTCGTTGAGAACCTTGGCAATCGGGGCGAGACAGTTTGTAGTACAGGATGCATTGGAGTAGGCAACGTGCTGATCGCTGATCTCGTTCTCGTTAACCCCTAATACGATGGTCTTGTCGATCTTGTCCTTGGCAGGAACCGTCAGAATCACCTTCTTGGCACCGGCCTTGATATGATCCTTGTAACCGCCCTTGGGGCTCTCCGCGGCGCGGAAGATGCCGGTGGACTCGATGGCTACGTCTACACCAAGATCGCCCCAGGGAAGCTTGGAGGGTTCGCGAACCGCAAATACCTTGATTTCCTTACCGTCGACGACGATGGAGTCTTCCTTCGCCTCGACACTCTTATCATATACCCCGAAGGTGGAGTCGTATTTAAGCAGGTGAGCGAGGGTTTTGGGATCAGTGATATCGTTGATGGCTACGATGTCGATATTATCGCGCTCGAAGGCAACCTTAAAGACATTTCTACCGATCCGTCCGAATCCATTAATAGCAATTTTCATCTTATTCCTCCTGAAATCTGTATACCTTTAGTGCACTATATGATAAAGCTCAGGGATATGTCAATTGAAGCAATAAGTCATTGTATGGTAATAAGTTCTTGATAGAGTGAGCGCTTCGCTTCCTCTCCCCCGTTTTGCGGGTCAACCTCTTGCTCGGGGTGAATAATCAAATCCCCTTCGTTCACGTAATCGAAGAATCCATCCTTGATAATCCGGCCCTCGGCGACCAGTTCGTCCGCTGATTCAACGACAAATCGACCGACTACCGCCGGCTCGTCGTACTCGAAACCGATACTTTCCCGTTTCAGCCCGGCTTCGCCCTTACGAATAATCAGAAACTCATCCTCCGCCTCAATGCCGTCGAAGCGACCGAGACCGATCAGTCCCTGATCGAACTCTCTGTCGATCAGTCGTCCCTTCAAGGGGAGAGACGAGCGCAGATCATCACTTGTCTTCGCCAGGGACTCTACCACGCGATCATTCCCGGTGCGGAAGGTATGGAAACGTCTCAGGCGCTTACCGTTGGCGGAGAGATGAAAATCGAGGCGCATACTGAAGGTTCGTTCGGTTTCATCGAAGCTCACCAGACCGAAGTAATCCTCCCCGGAGGTCCGGGAGAGGCGAAAGGCCTCAGCATAGGACGAGACCCGCCGAACGCCGCCGGTATTAATCCGTACCCGCTCCCCGGCCTGCAGCAGATTAACGAAGAGATCGGCGGCAACTCCGTCCCCGGCGAAGTGGGTCATCCGGGAGGAACCGCTGATCAGATAGATCCCCAGGTTGAACTCCTCTCGCTGGAGAGCAAACTGCTCGATCCCCCAGTTCCGTGCGATCCCGGACTCCTGCAGACTGCGCTGGATCTCGAGCTCGTCGCTGATCTCTACATCGGTCTCGCCTTCGGCGGCGATAACCTCGAGTTCGCTAAGATACTTGGCCGGATAGCCGAGGGTGTTGAAAACCTCGGCGTACTCCCGGCGGTAGGTCGTATTGGAAGGGATTAGCTGGACAGCCAGTCGATACTCCCGCAAGGCTTTGGTCAGCAGGAAACGCTCCTCGAACTCACGCCCCCGGTCCAGATGGTAGTCCCCCAGACTGACCCGCAGCGGATGATCCATGGCGGTCTCGGCCTTAACCAGTCGTTCCAGGGCAAAACGGGTAAGTTCATCGTCCCGGCGGCGACGGAATACCGCTGTATAGCTGCGCAAGGCCTCCTCGTTTCTGCCGGCCAGCGCATAGGCGGTGCCCAGGGCGTAGAGGGTATCCGGATCATCGGGAAGAACCCGCAAGGCGGCGGCAAGGGTATCAACCGCGCCGTCGTAATCGAGCAGCGATAGCCGGGCGTTAGCCTCGGCGATGAGGGCGGGATGATAGTTCGGGTCGAGGGAGACCGCCAGACGAGCGTGATAGAGGGCGTCCTCAAAACGGCGGATGCGCATGTAGTGGTGCGCCACCGCTACCTGCACCGCCGGGGTATTTCCATGATAGCGAACCGCGGCACTGACGTACATCTCAGAGGCTTCGAAGCGCTCCAGCTCGTCGGACAGCAATAACAGACCGAGCAGCGCCCGACGGTCGTTGGGTATTCGTTCCAAGAGCTCCGTATAATTCCGCACCGCATCGCCGACCTGACCGATGGCGACGTCCAGTTCGGCTAAGCCCAGTCGCGCCTCGACGTTATTGGGCTCCCGGGAGAGAATATCGTTGAAGAGTTCCCGCGCCTCGTCGTAGGCGCCCGAGCCGACCAGAATCCTAGCGTGAAGCACCTCTACGGCGGTATCGCCGCGACGAAGTCGTTTTGCCCGCAGGGCATAATCCAAGGCGTCTCCGTATTCGCCGATCATGAAATAGGATTCGGCCAAAGCCAAGATAGGCTCGGCGTAATCGGGAAAGGCGAGTACCAGGTCGGTATACTCCTCGATGGCCGCGAAATAACGCCCCTCCTGCTGCAGTTGCCGGGCGGCCTGATATCTCACGATAGTGGCGGAATCCTGGGACCAGAGCAGGGAGACAAGAATACAGAAGAGCGGGATCAGCCGTCCCTTAGACACCGGCGGTCTCCCGACTGACGATTTTTACCGTTTTAATCTTGTGGCCGTCCATGTCCTGCACAATGAAATCCCGATTTTGGTAGCTCACCTTCTCGAATTTTACCGGAATCTTTCCCATTAATTCGAACACGAATCCCCCCAGGGTATCGAAGTTATCCAGAGGGAGTTCAATCCCGGTCTCTTCCTGGAGATCCTCGAGATTCACCCGGGCATCGCAAAGGTAGACTCCGTCGCCGACCTCGAGGATATCCTCAACCTCATTGTCGAACTCATCCTGAATCTCGCCCACGATCTCTTCGATGATATCCTCCATGCAAACGATTCCCGAAACCCCGCCGTACTCGTCAACGGCGACGGCGATATGGACCCGACGACGCTTGAACTCCTTGAGCAGGGAGTCGAGCTTCTTACTCTCCGGGACAAAGTAGACCTTGCGGATGATATTGCGAATATTGATCTCCTCGTGGCGCAGCATGTACTTCAGGAGATCCTTTGCATAGAGCATGCCGATTACATTGTCGATAGTCTCTTCATATACCGGTACCCGGGAATGCCCGCAGTCGGTCAGGATGCTTAAGAGTTCCTCGGTTTCGGTCTCGACCGAGACGAAGACCACATCGATCCGCGGAACCATAACCTCTTTTACATTGGTATCCGAAAGCTCTACTATCCCTCGGATCATATCCTTCTCTTCGAGATTCAGGGATTGATAGGTCTCTTCGGCCTCTTGCCTGCGTTTAGAGAAGAGTTTCTTTACCAGACTCAGTTTTTTCAATGATCCTTTTCTCCCGTTAATTCGGACACAATTTTCTCTTGCAGCTTCAGCATCGGCTCGTCTTCATCCGTCGATGCGTGAGTATGACCGGCTAAGTGGAGGATGCCGTGCACCGACATCCGGTAGAGCTCCTGCATAAAGGGTACGCCGAACTCTTCGGCCTGCTCTTCGATGCGATCGATGGCGATCACGATATCTCCCGCCGGGATCGGCCCCTCTCCGCCTCCTGGATTCTCCCCTTCCCCCTGGGGGAAGGAGAGCACATCGGTTACCTCATCCTTGTTCCGGTAACTGGCATTCAGGGTACGGATCATCTCTCCGTCACAGAGCAAAATAGAGATCTCCCAGTTGTCGATGGAGAGGTGTTTGAGCAAGCGGTTTATAAAATCACGATACTCCCCTAACCATTCGGGGAGCTCGATCCGCTCTAAGGTAATCTCGATACTGTTCACCGGTCCGCCTTATCCTCACCCTTCCGTTCGGGCTGTTCGGGATACTCGATTCTGGTATGAAAATGGCCCGCCAGAATCTGCACAAAGGTCTGCTTGATCTTATCAAGATCTTTAAAGGTTAGATCGCAATTGTCAAGTTGTCGAGTCTCAAATTTCTGCATGATCAGCTTCCAGATATGCTTTTCGAGCTTGGCGACCGTCGGATTGGTCAAGGTTCTGCTGGAAGCCTCGATGCTGTCGGCCAGCATCACCACCGCCGCCTCTCGAGAAGCCGGGGGTGTGCCGTTGTAGGAGAAATCCTCGGGCTTCGTCTTGCCGTCCGCTTTGAGGGCCTCCACATAAAAGTAGTTGATCAAACCGCTGCCGTGGTGCTGGGCGACGACCTCGACCACCTCCTCCGGAAGTTTCAACTCCCGGGCTTTCTCTATACCGATCTTGACGTGGGACTTAATTACCGCCGCAGAGAGACTCGGTTTCAAATCGTCGTGTTTGTTGGCGCTGTCGGGCTGATTCTCGACGAAGTACTGGGACTGATCGATCTTTCCGATATCGTGATAATAGGCCCCCACCCGCGCTAAAAGCGGATTAGCGCCTATCTCGCGGGCTGCCGATTCGGCCATGTTGGCCACGCTGACGCTATGGCTATAGGTGCCCGGGGCGAGGGTTAGCATACGGCGGAAGAGCGGGGTGTTCAGGTCGGAGAGTTCGATCAGGCGGAAGGTGGTCGGGATATTGAGCAGATGCTCGAAAAAGGGGAGCAGCCCGAGATTCAAGACTGAACAGAAGAGTCCGTTCATCACCGCCCACCCGGCCAGGGTGAGCACCGGCAGGAGCTGTAGCTGAGCCAGAAAAGCGATAACCCCTACGATCCCCAGATGGAGCAGGACCAGATAGAGGGTCGCTTTAACCAGGTCCAGGCGTTTATCGGCCCCGAGAACCACGAATGAGGCGGAGATCCCCGACAGAAAAGCGAAAACCAGCTCGAAGGGATTGCTGCGATTGACGAATATCAGGCTGAAGGTCAGGACAATGGTAAGGCTGACCGCCGTCCGCGGTGAAACCAGCAGTGCCAGGAGCATCGCAATCAGGGCGGTGGGTAAAAGCAGCGAAACCGGAAGCCAATCGGGTAACTGCACCAGTTTCGCTATCAATACCGCCAGGATCAGATAGGTGACGGCCATGCCGAGGATCAGGTAGAGTTGGCCGTGTTTGAGCTCCGCCTTTGCGTAGCGAGGGCCTAAGAGCCAGAAGGCTAGGAGGTAGAGTACAGCCAGGAAAATCCCTGTGCCGATTACCCCGACGGTGTTGATCGTCGAGGAGTAACTCCCTAAGGCCCGGATCTTCTCCATCTCTTCTTCGGTAACGATAAAGCCCCTGCGGACGATCGTTTCGCCCGCCTCAAGACGGATCACCACCGGTTCGACCTCCTGCTTGGCCCGTTCCCGGTTGCGCAGGGTTTGCTCCTCATCATAAAAGGTGTTCGCCGCCGCAAAGACCTCGATGATAGATGCATAAATAGGAATAAAGCCTGAGGATATCCCCTGCCCGGCCAACTCCTCGCGGACGCGGTCGTTCAGATTATCAACCGTATAGAGCTGATCCAGCGCCAGCTCCTCATGCTCGCGGCTGCCGTTCCTGAGCCGCCAGATATCGATAATCTCGCCGTTCTCCGGCTCCCACTGATCGGGGAAACGAACCAGGCCGAAGCGCATGATTCGTTTAAGAATATCCTCACAATAGCCCAATCCGAAGGGCGAACGGGCAACCATCAGGATATCCTGAAGCTCTTCGGTGCTGAATAGGCCGGGGAACTCGCTCTCCACCTGCAACACCGCAGTATCGTCGGGAAGCCTGGCGGCCACTGCCTCTTCTACGGCATCCACGAAACTGGAGAGCAGCTTGAGGCTGCGGGCGGTGACCTCCTCTTCCACCTCGAAGATGGGTCTGACCAGCTGCATCTTAGCCGCAATCTTGAGAGCGGTAGCCTCTTCATCAACATAGACCAGTTCCTGCTGCAGGATCAGATCCTTATCGGCAACCCGGCCTACCTCGTAGTCCGATAGCTGGGCACGGGAAAAGAAACTGCCGAACTGGGTCGTAGCGACCAGATAGATGTAGAGCAGCAGGAAACTGGCGGCGATCAGGATCACCTTCCGTCGTCGGCGCGGGGAGGTGCCGAGATACTCCCGGATGCGGTTTAGAAAACCCGGATTCTTATTGCGTCTCATATGCCTGTATGATCTTCTTGACTATCGGATGACGCACCACATCGTGGGCGGTAAAGTAGCGGAAGGCTATATCGTCAATCCCGCCCAGGACATTGACCGCATCCACGAGACCGGATTTCTTCTTCTGAGGCAGATCTATCTGTGTAATGTCGCCGGTAATGATGGCCTTCGATCCCTCCCCAAGCCGGGTCAGGAACATCTTCATCTGCTCCTTGGTGGTATTCTGCGCCTCATCGAGGATAATAAAGGCGTTGGCCAGGCTTCGTCCCCGCATATAGGCCAGCGGGGCGATCTCGATAATCCTGTTCTCCTCGAGGCGATTTACCGTTTCGTAGGGAACCAGGATATCCATGGCATCGTAGAGCGGACGCAAGTAGGGATTGATCTTCTGCGCCAGATCTCCGGGCAGATACCCGAGGCTCTCCCCGGCCTCGACTACCGGTCGGGTCAAAACCAGTTTCCGCATCCGTTTGGAGAGGATCTCCTGCAGCGCATAGGCGATGGCAAGGAATGTTTTACCCGTTCCCGCCGGGCCCACGCCGAAGACAATATCCTTCTCCCGCATACTGTCGATATAGGAGGCCTGATTATAACCCCGGGGGAAGACCTTGAAGTTGCTTCCCGGGACGGTAATCGAGCTTTCCCGGATCAAGGAGAGCCCGGAGTCGTCCCCTTCCTGTAGAGAGCGGTAAATTCCCTGAATCAGGTCCCGGTCCGGGTAGTGACCGTTCTTGAGATGGGTCTGGAGCTCGTCGATTAGCTCGCGGAAGAGCCGTTGTTCGGCGGTATCGGCAGAATCAAGGGTGATCTGGTTTCCCCGCGTATGAACCCGGGAACCGAATACTCCCTCGATATGCCGTAGGTTCCGGTCATTGACGCCGCAAAGCTCATGCAGGGTCGTGCTGTCTTCTAATACTATGGCTACGTCGTCTTTCACTGTTACAGGAGGTAGTGTACTGGCCCCCTTCTATCCGCGTCAAGCGGTACCTGAGGGCCTAGAGAAAGAGTTCGCCGTCCTCGAAATCGACCCGTCTTTCGAGTTCGGGGATGGGATTCCACTGCACGTAGATGGAGAAATTCGACTGCCAGCGGTAGACCGGGAACCCATCCTCTGTCTCCTGCACCGGCTCGCCGGTGTACTCCACGGTAAGGTCCCACTGGTCGAGGTGATGAACCGCCTTGAGGTCGATCGAACGCAGATTGAAATTCGACCGGCGGCGATCATCGACATCGAAGATGTTAATCGACCGGATGAGATCCTCCACCGGGTTGACGCCGCTGATCTCCGTGCCTTCGATAAGCCAGGGGAAATAACGAAAGGCGGAGGTATTCTCGGTATATGATGAGAATTGGAGATCCAGGAACTGATGCACCCTAAAATTCAATGCGGTCTTGAAGAAGAAGGTGGTGTCCGAGAAGCGGTTCAAATCCTGGGTGTAGCCGGTATCGATACCATACCGGAGGTTGATCCGGTTCTTCCAGCGGGGTTCCGGCTCGAATTCCCGCTGGTAGCCAAAGGAGTAGGTGCTGGGGATAAACTCCCGCTCGCTCTCTTGAACCCAGCCCGTACCGGTTTGTAAAGAGACCGGAAAGATATACTCCATGGTATATGAGGTCCAGAACTCGTCCAGCCAGGCCTTCGTTTCCCAGCTCTCGGGAAGAATAAGTGCAGCCCTATCGCTATCATCTTCCTCATCTATCCAGTAGTCGATACGGCTGCTGATACCGTAGCGGTTATCCCCGGCGGCTGCGGCGGCTTCACTCTCCCCTTCCCGGAGTCGGAAGTTTCTTCGATCCTCGTTTTCATCAAGTTCGATTTTCTGTCGCAGGAACGAGTAGTCGTTGAAAGACCATTTTCCGTCGAGGGATGCGCTCTTCGGCTCCCAATCCCCGTCGTCGATCTCCTCGAAGCCGCCGGTTCCGATAAAACGCAAGGGGCCCAGCTCACTGGTATGGGAGAGGTCGATCTCTCCCAGCAGGGGCGGAAGGGTGCCCTTGACGGTACTAGTATTCCCCACTGGACCGAGGTCGTAGGCGGTGACGGAGCTGATCTGCTGTTGCTGTATGGAATCCCGCTCCCAGGGAAAGAGCTCCGTCTGAAACTCCTTGGCCTGAGCCTCGTACTCCTTGGTATAGAGAAAATGCTGTAGCCTATATTCAAAGGTCTGGTCCACCGGAATCGCAGAATGGATAAAGGGACGATTTGTCAGCACCAGGGAATGGCTGAGACGCTGATAGCTACTCTGTTTGTCACTCTCCTCGAGGACATCGTAATTGGGAATCGAGGAATCGATAGTCCTGGTCCGGCTCTTCTCCTGCAGACTATAGCCGACAGAATCCTCGAGGGACCAGAGATTATTAAAGTAATCTCCGGCGTAGTTCAATTTTGCATCCCCCCCGATAGTGGTAACCGTATAGGCCGTATCGAAATCCACCGCTTTCGGGGAGGTGTACAAGGCGTTTTCTCCATCATCCCATCCGTAGATATCATAGTTGATCCCATGGGTGAGGCGCGGAGTTAACAGATAACTCAAGCTGCTTCCCTGCCCCAAATCGCCGTCCAGGGGTATGGCGAAGGAGTCGGGATTTTCCGGAGAAAGGATCTCCTCACTCTTCGGTCCACTTTCTGACGGCGTGCCGCCCTCCCACGGGGGGATAAGTTCTTCCCCCGTATCCCCGGCCGGATCGGCTTGAACAGCGTCGCTTTCGGGAAAGGGATAGAGTTGACCGCCGATGGTGAGATTGAGTTTGGGAAGCACGGTGCTTTCCGGATAGGGAAAATAGCGGGAGGCATACTCATCCTGCAGATATGATGGAACCGCATCCCAGTTGGGAAGAAGCTCCTCTATCTCCGCTGGGCTTCCCGAAATCGTCCCGTAACGCCAGTCTAATTGGGTACTGAGCTCCGTTACTCTCAGCTGATTGATCCAAGGAGAGAGAGTGCCTACATTTGCATTATAAGCAGTCTTCAGCCGCCAGGTGAAACCCGAAGGCAAGGAGCTGCTGCTCGTCTCCTCCAGGGGATCGCTAATGGCCAGGAGGGTTCCCCAGTCGATTGATTCTCTACGCTCATCATAGAGGAGGGAGAGCCTGGGATCCGACTCATAGGGTAGCGTCAGGTCGTAGGAGAATCCCCCGGCGGAGCCTGACAGGGCGGAATCGAACTGGAAACGCAGGGGCAGATAGACAGCGCCGAACCAGCTCCCCTCCCAGAGCGATATCGGATCAGTTAAATCCGGGTCCTGCCAGGAGAAGGTAAAGGGTGAAAACTCGGAGACGAGCCGGGTACGGCCCGCTCCGGCGAAGAGCTCCGCCGACTCCAGGAGCCCCTCTCGTTGAAGCGAAAGATCGACCGCACCGAGGAGGCCTAAACGACTATAATAATCGAAGAGCACCCTCACGTACTCTCCCCGCTCCTCTGCTCGCCGGGCGGCGGCTATCTCTTCGGTGGTGGGATTCTCTTTGGTTCGCCGATAGAGTCCGCGGATCTCAGTTACCCGACCGGCATCCTCATCTTCGGCCAGCTGCAGAAAGGAGAGGGATTCCTCGTCGCTCTTGGGTTGGGCCCCGTAGAGATAGGTCGTCGTCTGCAAATAGGCTCCGTCCCGTTGATCGAATCCGAAGGAGGGATTGATCAACATCTTGTCCCGCAACTGAAAGAAGAAGGGGAAGTAGAGGACCGGCACGCGCCCCAGATAGAAGGTCGCTCCGTTCAGCAGCCACTCGCCCGGCTCGAAAACCCAGATCTGATCGGCCTCGATGCGATAGCTCGGATCCTCCATTTGACTCGAGGTGATGCTCCCCTCCTCTAAGGAGAGAATCTCCTGGGGGGAGCGAGCGATCGTCTCCCCGAAAAAGGTGAAGGTGATCTCCTGTTCGTTGATGGTCCGGTCCTGCAGGGTATAGCCTTTTAGGAAACGGCTCTCCCAACTCCCCAGATTCACCGTTAGACTCTCGCCGAAGAAGGTCTCCTCCTGGGTATCTCCCTCGCCCAATGCATAACGCACATTACCGCTGGCGCTGATATCCCCGGTACTCTGGTTATAGAGCAACCTGTCGGCCCGAATCGAGTGTGTAGACCCCTCTGCCGGAGAGTAGAGTTCCAGCTCTACCCCGCCGGAGATCTCCACATATCCCTCTTCTCTGGCTTCCAGGGTGAAATAGCGGGTTGTATCGGCGGAGCGAATAGTAATGCGTTGGGTTTCGTCCGGCGGCCCCGTATCCGCCGCTTCCAGGGAGGGATCATGGCCGTAGTAAGCATAAAGGCGGGAACGTAGCGTATCGACCCCGCCCCGGTGATCCAGATCGAGAATTCGACACCAGTCTATCAGTTGATAGAGATCGGCAGTGGCGATATCCCTGACTGTAAGCTGAAGATAGATATCCCGATCGAGGATGTCGCTCTCTTGCGAGTAAAGGAGAGCGTGTAGCGAACCGAGAAGGAGAAGAGTGAGAATAATCGCCAGTGGTGATGCTCGTCCAGTGGGCACCGCTTAATTCAATACCTCGCGCAAGAAGCGTCCGGTATATGATTTTTTCGATTTCGCCACCGCTTCCGGCGGCCCCTGAGCAACAATTCTGCCGCCGTTCACCCCTCCCTCGGGCCCCAGATCGATCACGTGGTCGGCCTGCTTGATCACATCCAGGTTGTGTTCTATCAGAACGACGGTATTCCCCTTCTCCACCAGCATCTGCAATACCTCGAGGAGTTTTTTCACATCCGCAAAATGGAGACCCGTAGTCGGTTCGTCGAGAATGTAGAAGGTCTTCCCGGTGCTGCGCTTCGAGAGCTCCAGGGAGAGCTTAACCCGCTGAGCCTCACCGCCGGAGAGGGTCAACGCCGACTGCCCCAGCTTGACGTAATCGAGACCGACCGCCTGGAGGGTCGCCAGACGGCGCTTTACCGCCGGTATTTTATCGAAAAACTCCAGGGCCTCCTCGATCGACATATCGAGAACATCGTGGATATTCTTACCCTTATAGCGCACATCTAAAGTTTCCCGGTTGAAACGCTTTCCCTTGCAGACATCGCAGGTGATGTATACGTCCGGCAGGAAGTGCATCTCGATTTTTATCGTCCCGTCGCCCTGACAGTTTTCACAGCGCCCGCCCTTTACATTGAAGGAGAAACGTCCCGGCTTATAGCCCCGGGCACGGCTCTCCGGCAGGGAGGCGAAGAGTTCGCGAATAGGAGTAAACAGGCCTACATAGGTGGCCGGGTTTGACCGGGGGGACCGGCCGATCGGACTTTGATCGATATTGATCACCTTGTCGATCTCTTCCACTCCTGCAACAGACTGATACTCGCCGGCTTGAATATGCGAAGGATTGGTCTGGTTGTGAAGAATGGGATAGAGAAGATCACCCATCAAGGTAGATTTCCCCGAGCCCGAAACCCCGGTTATCACCGTAAAGGTACCCAGCGGAAAACCGACGTCGATATCTTTTAGGTTATGCTCCTTCGCGCCTCGAATGACAATCTCATTCCCGTTACCAGGACGCCGCACATCGGGAACAGGTATACTCAGATCTCCCCGCAGATACTGCGCAGTCAGGCTCTTCTTGGCTTTCAAGACCTGGTCGAGGTTGCCCTTCGCCGTTACATGTCCTCCGTGTACGCCCGCTCCGGGCCCCAGATCGACGATATAGTCGGCGGTTCGCAGGGTCATCTCGTCGTGCTCGACTACGACCAGGGTGTTGCCGATATCCCGCAACTGACAGAGGGTGTTGATCAAGCGTTCGTTGTCCCTTTGGTGGAGTCCGATGGTCGGCTCATCCAGAATGTAGAGGACCCCAACCAACTGGGAACCGATCTGGGTTGCCAGGCGTATGCGCTGGGCCTCTCCGCCCGACAAGGTAGCCGCCCGCCTCTCCAGGGTGAGATATTCGAGGCCGACGCTGGTCATGAACTTCAGACGATCTCGAATCTCCTTGAGGATCTGAACCGAGATATGCTGTTCTGTCTCGCTAAAGGAGATCTCCTCAAAAAACTCGAGCAGCTTGAGCACCGAACGGCTGGTAAGATCGAATATATTCTCGCCGCCCACCGTAACCGCCAGGGCTTCCGGTTTTAAGCGTCTTCCCTCACAGGCGCGGCAGGGCTGCTGACGCATGAAAGCCTCTAACCAGTCCTTGATACCGTCGGACCCGGTTTCCATATAGCGGCGCTTCAGATCGGCCAGGATACCTTTAAAGGAGGATGAGTACTCGTAGCGGCCGGTCTGTTTGCGGTTGACGTAGGTAAAATCTATCACCTCGTCGGTACCGTGGAGAATGATATGCTGAATATCCTCTGGCAGCTCCTCGAATGGCGTGTCCAGATCAAAACCAAAATGATCCGCCAGGGACTCGAACCAGCTCCGGTGCCAGGCGGCGTCGGGATTGTGGGTCTTGAAGGCCCCTTCATTGAAGGAGAGGCTGCGATCGGGAACGACCAGATCAGGATCGAACTCCATGGTAACACCGAGACCCGCGCACGAGTCGCAGGCTCCATAGGGATTGTTGAAGCTGAAGAGCCGGGGCTGCAGCTCGGGAATACTGATATTGCAGTCCGGGCAGGAGTTCTTCTGACTAAAAAACTCCTCCGTGTCGCCCGCCTCTTCCTTCCGGAGGGCAATCACGCGACCGTCGGCCACCTCCATTGCGGTCTCGACCGATTCGGCCAAGCGCTTGCGCACATCCGGGGTAATCTTCAGCCGGTCGACCACAATCTCCAAGCTGTGCTTCTGCTTCTTGTTAAGGGAGATATCCTCATCCAGGGAGCGGACTTCTCCGTTCACCCGCATTCTGACGAATCCCGCCTTGGCCGCATCCTCGATAATCTTTCGATGTTCGCCTTTCTTACCCCGTACCACCGGCGCCAGGATCATAACCTTGCTTCCCGTGGGGTACTCGAGAATCGTATCCAGAATCTGATCCACCGACTGCTCCCTGATCTCCTGACCACAGTTGGGGCAGTGGGGTATGCCGATCCGCGCATAGAGAAGCCGCAGATAATCGTAGATCTCGGTTACCGTTCCCACGGTTGAACGGGGATTTCGATGGGTGGTCTTCTGCTCGATGGAGATAGCCGGCGATAGACCTTCGATATAGTCGACATCCGGCTTGTCCATCCGTCCTAAAAACTGACGGGCATAAGCGGAAAGTGATTCTACATAGCGGCGTTGTCCTTCGGCGAAGATGGTATCGAAGGCCAGTGAGGACTTCCCGGAGCCGCTTAATCCGGATATAACGATCAGTGAGTCCCGGGGGAGCTCGAGATCGACGTTTTTCAGGTTATGCTCACGCGCACCTTTAATTATCAGCTTTTTCATGTCACCTCAAGGTAGAAACGGTACCGAAAAACCTGAAGATTGGCAACCTAAAAGTAGTGTTCCCTATCATGTTGAAATCTCAGGCCCAGGCATAGGCCGGAAGATCCTCCGCATAGCGTTTCAAGGGAGTAGTTACACCTCTCAGCCACACATCAAGATCACGGATCATTATCCCTTTGATTCTGCTCAAGAACCGGCGCTGGGTGAAGAGCGTCTTCAACTCTCGCTGAATAGAACTGCGTGAGATCCCCGCCATCTCCGCATGGCAATACCGCTCTTTCTCTCCGCCGCTAATTCTGAAGGGCTTACAATAGTTATGATAAGTGCGGTAGATCGCCAAACGCTCCATTTGATTTGAGACATTTCGACCGAACTGCACCGTCTCCCGGGTATGTTCGGCAAGGTCCTTGCGGATTTCCCGGTCAAGATAATTCACGCTGAAGAGCATATTACTGGTTGTCCGGGGAGCTGTTGAACTGCAGCAAATATGATGCACTTTGCGCCGAACTCCTGCATTCATATTCCTCATCACATTGAGATAGCTCTGATGCCTGTCGGTGTAGAGATCGATCACTTCCCTATCTGAGCGTTCTTTCAGAATCAAGCTGAGGCGCACTAGCTCCTCAAATGATTCATAAACCGTTACCCTACCGTGAGTAAACTTGGATTGCAGCAACTGGTTACGGTGTTTTTTGTAGGGCGTCATTCTTCCTTTGCGTCGCAGATGAGCATAATCAGAGTAGATCCAGTATTGGGAAAGCTTCCCCGCCAAGAGCTGAATATTGTTCGGGAAATACTGAGAGACGGCGAAGCTCTCGAAACCGTCGGCCACCAGGGCTTCATCAAGCGAGAGTTCTCCTAAGAGGTCGGCATGGACAGCCAGGCACTGACGGGCCAGGCGGGAGAGACGATTGGTGATGCAATGGGGAGATGCTTTGAGAATCCGCCCCATATCGCGAATACCCGAGGAGGTGATCAAGAGCTCGAACAGTTGACGGTAGGAAATATGGCGATTGACCCCATAATCAAGGCTGAAGGTCTGGGATGAGAAGTGGCAACCACACTGTTTACAGCGATAGCGTTGGACCTGTCCATCCACCTTGGTGGTGTAATGGCCGTAGCGTACATACCACACACTGGATTTCGGTACATCTTGATGGAAATCACAGTCGGGATTGGGACAAAATGGGGGGATCTTCATAAGCATACTCCTCATCGAGTGGATGGTTTATATCCTAAATAGAGGCGTAGCCGTGAGTTTGCTTCAGCTAATACACAGGAAAAGGCACACTAACCTAAAAAAAGTAGAAAAACTCTTCAGCGGTAATTACCGGTTCAATAAAAGGATCTGCCAGCTGAGCCAGCGCCCGGGTACTCCAGGGGGTGTCGGCAAAGGCGGTTCTAACCAGCTGCATGATCTCTTGGGAAACCTGTGGCTCCCCGGCCGCATAGAGGGATGCGCCGAGATAGTAGAGCAGTGCTTCTAAATGAGTTTCTCGCAGATAAGAGCGGTTTTCTTTATCTTCTTGAGCAATAGAGAGTAAATCTGCGACACCCTGGAACTCGTAGAATGGCTCTTCGATCCGCTGGTACTCGATACTGCGGGTTATGACCGTCAAACCGCCGTAGAGAAGATGAAGTACGGCATCCCGGTAACGTCCGGTACGATAATAGAAGAGTCCCAGCTCCGCGTGGGCGATAAAACTTGGCGATTTGTCGATCCGATAGAGCTCTACGACCTTATCCAGTCCCTGATTGGCAATTAGACGGGATAGCGCTGTCTGCTGGGCGATGCCAGCTGGTGAATTAAACTCTACATCGAGATTGATTATCTCTAGGAGAGCCTCCTCGAAAAGGGCGTAGTCTCCGCGTATCTTATAGAGCCTGGCCAAGCGTTCGCGAATAGTATATTCCTCTTCTAAGACATACAGCTCACGACGATAATCGAGGGCGAGCCGATACTGCTTTTCGGCTAAATCAAGTTCACCTTCTTCCTCGAATATCCTCCCGATCCAGTAATGGGGTTCAGGATTGATGGGATCCTTCTCAAGGATCTGCCGAAAAAGTCGCAGGGCTTCGCCAAACTCCTGCTCTTCATAGAGAATCTTACCCCGCTCGAGCAGCAACCAACTTGGCACACTCTCCTGGGCCTCTTGGGCGTAAAGGAGTTGTCCGAGTAGAATAACTGTAAGGATGAGTACTAATCTGCCATTCCAATTTGGTCTCATTTCCCCACCCCTTTCAGTTCCCGGCTCAATTCTTCCCTTAATGCATCTTTCGCTTCCGCCATGGGAATTTTTCGCAGAAGCTCGCCGTGCTTGAAGATGATGGCTTCATTCCCCGCCCCGGTTATGCCGAAATCGGCATGCCTGGCTTCCTCGGGACCGTTAACGACGCAGCCCATCACGGCCACGGTTAAGGATGCGCTGATAGCGTATAGTTCCTGCTGCAGCTCAGCCACGATCTCATGTACGGGAAACTCGGATCGGCCGCATCGGGGACAGGAGACGATATTCACGCCTCCCGGGCGGCAGCCGGCTTCCTTAAGTATCTCCCGGGCGGCGATGATCTCCTCCTCCTCAGGAGCGGAAAGGGAAACCCTAACCGTGGAACCGATCCCCTCCTCGAGCAGCGAGCATATGGCTCGGGTATTCTTGACGATGCCGGCGATTTGCGGGCCGGCTTCGGTTACTCCGAGATGGAGGGGATAATCGTAGGTCGCTGCGAAACGACGATTCACTTCCATCGTCGTCTGGGTGGAAGAGGATTTTAGAGAAAAAACAACCTTCTGAAAATTCTCCCGTTCCAGGTGCTCGATTTCCCGTTCGGCGGCTTTGAGCATCCCTTCGGCTTGATCCATGGCCCGTAAGTCCTTCGGCAATGATCCGCCGTTGATACCGACGCGTATAGGAATTCCCTTATCGGAGGCTTTTGACAGCACCTCCTGCACCTTCCAGCGAGCCCCGATGTTACCGGGATTGATGCGTACCTTTTGGACGCCGTCGAGAACGATTAACGCCAGGGTATGATCAAAATGGATATCCGCAACCACCGGCAGCGGAGAACGGGCCGCGATCGTAACCAGTCGCCGGGCATTCTTCTCATCCGGTACAGCGAATCGTATTATCTCGCAGCCGAGTGTCGCGAAGGCCTTGAGCTTCTCCAGCAGGAGTTCATCATCGTCAGGGAGCGCCCGTTTCCACATAGTTTGAATCGAAACAGGGGCCTTTCCGCCTATGGAAACGGAGCCGGCATGTACTTCACGCGTAACAGGACGGGAGGCATCTCTACTCATATCAGTTCTATTATCGGCACTTTGAAGGGCTGTGCCAAGCAGGGGATAAAATCAAAAACTCCTTCGAACCGCAGCCTGTTAGACGAGTCCGAAGGAGTTTCTTGGTCTTTTTGGAAAGCGAACTTAGATGGTGCCTAAGAGGAAAACCATCACGAAGAGGGCGACAGTCTCGACCAGACCGAGTACCATCATGTAGTTTACAAATCCCTTTCCGGTTTCTGCGAGCGCATCGGATGCAGCTGCACCGGCTCGTCCCTGGAAAGCGGCCGAAAAGCCCATAGCGATACCGCCGAAAAGACCGATTCCCAGATGAGCGGGAGTGGGATTCTGCACAGCCATCAGGGAGTTCATCAGAATCATTCCATAGATGATCTGTGTCAGCGGCGCACCGACGAAGGCTACCAACAGGAAGGGTGCGGGACGATTCTGGGCAAAACACTTCTTCCAGGCGCCCACGGCCGCCATACCGGCGGAACCGGCACCGATGGCCGACCCCATGGCCGCGAATGCGATTGCAGCGGAAAAACCAAGCAAACCAAAATTCATAGGATGCTCCTTACAAATTATTTTCGTTTCGTATCTGATTCTCCTTAAACCAGGAGAACGTTCACATAAGTAATCTAAGCCGCCCGCCTTGCAAACGGCTCAAAGGCATAGCCGGACCATTCCAGCCCTAGCTGACCGGAGTACTCCAGCATGTTCAGCCGGATTCCGTGCACGATAATCGACATCAGCGCCAGGATGATATTTAGGCCGTGCCCGATGATCAACATCAGCACCGCGCCGATAGCCTGAGGCCCATCGAAGCCGATAGAGCTAGCCATGGCATTAAAGCTTGCGGCCACTGCCACGCTAGAGAGACCGACGGCAAACAAGCGAATGTAGCTGATGATATTCGAGAAGGCGCTTACACCGTCGAGAAAGTTCAACAGCAGGTTGATCGGATTCAAGCCCGCCAGCATATCCCGGATAAAGCGTCCTTGCTGATTGGAAAAGAGCACGATCAGGGCGAATCCTGTCGCCGCGAAGGGGATCACCAGGGGACCGAATTCCACTCCGCGGTAAGAGGTTATCCCTAACACGATATTCAGCGCGAGAAAGAAGAGTCCCCAGAGGAGGCTCAGCCAGCCCAAGTGCTCGAAGGCCTTCAGCTTCGGCAGAGTACGAAAGAACATCTCGATTCGAGCGATGCTCAGCTGTACAATCCCGATTACGAAACAGAGCAACTGCACCATCATAACCGAATCGATTCCCTCTTGGGCGAAGGAGGCGATCTGCGGAATTATCAGGTTATTTAACGGCGCCCATGAGGCGATCGCCTCGGAACCGAACCAGGTGCCGGTAATAGTTCCCCAGATCACTATTGCCGACGATAGTAGTATCATCAACTGCATTACAATCTTTCCGGATTGAGGCACCTTGGCTAAGCCCCAGAAGCTCAAGATGAGAAAAATCATTCCGTACCCGGCATCGCCGACGATCATAGCCACGAATATCGTGAATGCCGCCAGAAAAACCAGGGAGATATCGAATTCCCGGTAGCCCGGCAGGGTACCCATCAGATCGAAGATGGGTTTGGCCATCTTGACCGGGCCTTTGCGCTCGACCAGGGTAGGAACATACTCCTCTTCCGTCGGATCCCGGAGCATAATCCCCCAACCGTGGTCGGCGGCGCTCTGCTTCAATTCAAGAGCGCGCTTCTCCGGTACAAAGCCCTGCAGATAACTGAGCTCCTCTTCGCGGCCGATTCCCGCCCGCACATCCTCGAAGCGGATCTGATCCTCGAGCTCGGCGGCGTACTCCTCCAGGCTCTCCCGATAGACGGCCAGGGTCTTGAGTCGCTCGTTAATCTCCGCCATAACAGTCCGGGACTCGGCCAAATCTGCGGCGATCTCGCTAAGACTCTTCTGAGGAAGCGGAAAGGCCTGGGCCTCCTCCGGCAGGTCCTCCGTGTCGTTTACCAAGGCATAGCGGTGCATGGGGCCCGAATCGTCCACACAGAAGGCCTCGGGCTTCCGACGGAAGATTTCGGAGGCTTTCTTGGGGATAATCGCCAAGCGGAAATCTATATCCGCATCGTGCAGGAAACGGATATCCGCGGGATCGAACTCGCCCCATCCTGAAAAGGAATCCTGTTCCTTCTCCAAGTGGAGGATTCTCTCTTCCGTATCTTTCTTACGACCGATCAGGTCATTGATCTCATTGATCAGGTTTACCGGTTCTTCCGCCGGCTGCTGCTCTTTGGCGTCGATATCGTTTAGCACGATCCGCGCCTGCAAGAGACGCTCCCGACGCTCTTTCAAAGCGTCGAGTTCAGGGCTCGAGCCGCTGCAGTCCTCTAAATGAACGACCCCCAGATCCTTGAGCGCCTTCAGGGATTCCTCCCGGTAGGCGTCGAGCAGAATCAGGTAGACCTTTTTCATTGCTACTATCATGCTGCGTTCATCCTTATTCTCAACATCATCCTACTTCGACCACCTTGGCCTTGGCCATCTTTCCCCGTACTACGGCGGCGGTCTGCTGGTCTCCAAGGTAGATCTGAATCTTGCGGATATTGTTCTTGGACTCGGGAATCTTCACCTTCTCGAAGAGGTTTACCCGCTGAGATGTCGTTCGAAGCTCCCGCTCCAGGAGTTCCCGCTGCCGCTGCAGTACCGCGACCTCGGCATCGAAGGCGATAAGCTCCTTCAAGGCCTTGATCCCGGCGTCGGTCCAGAGCGGCGTCGCCTCCAGATCCCAGGGGATACTCTTGAAGGTCAGCTCCTTAAAGACGGGCACATCGACACCGGCGATGTTGCTGAGCTCGGTCAGAATCTTGTCGATTTCGACATATTCTCCCAGATCGATCTCGTCGCCGAAGACGGCAATCCAACTCTGCATAGAGTCCCGCAGCTTCTGCTGCTTGCGGCGCAGCTCCTGCTCGTGGGCCTCTACCTGTCGGATAACCAGCTGCAGCTGCTGTTTTTTCAGCTGCAGGGTCGGCAGATAGCGTTGGAATCGCTTTAAGGCGTCCTTCTGCTTCTTTAACTCGTTCTTCGTCAGTTTGACGGCAGCCATCTATTTCTCCCCGGGCCAGAACTCGTCAATCAGGGATGAACGCAAGCCCGTCTCTTCGGGGGTGAAACACTCGGCCAGGATTTCCCATCCCAGATCCAGAGCCTGCTCCAGAGGTATGTTGACCGTCAGGTCCATCATCTTCTGTTCGAAGAGATCTCCATATTTCAAGAGTTTGGTATCCCAGTCGGACATCCTGAATCCCATCGATTTCTTCTCCAGGGACTCCTTATAAGCCGCATAGAGCTTGATCATTCCGTCCATCAGGGCCCGATGGTCATCGCGGGTATCCTTGTTGACCTGCTGCTTCAGCCGCGAAAGGGAACCGAAGGGCTCGATTCGCCCATTCCTCAGGTAGTACTGCCCCTCGGTGATGTATCCGGTGTTATCCGGTACCGGGTGGGTGACGTCGTCGCCGGGCATGGTAGTAACCCCAAGAATCGTGATCGATCCGGCGCCTTCGAAGTCGACCGCCTTTTCGTAGCGGGAGGCAAGCTGAGAGTAGAGATCGCCGGGATAACCGCGGTTCGAGGGGACCTGCTCCATGGTAATGGCGATCTCCTTCATAGCATCCGCATAGTTGGTCATGTCGGTCAGCAGGGTAAGAACCTTCTTACCCTTCAGGGCGAATCCCTCCGCCACGGCCAAGCTCACGTCGGGGACCAGCTGAGCTTCGACGATCGGATCGGCGGCGGTATGGACGAAGAAGATCGTACGACTCATCGCCCCGCCCTCTTCCAGGGTCTCCTTGAAGTAGAGGTAGTCGTCGAACTTCAGCCCGATTCCTCCCAGGATGATTATATCGACCTCCGCCTGAAGGGCGATACGGGCCAGAAGCTGGTTGTAGGGCTCGCCCGATACCGAGAAGATCGGCAGCTTCTGAGACTCCACCAGGGAGTTGAAGACGTCGATCATCGGGATACCGGTCCGGACCATGTTGCGGGGAATAATCCGCTTGGCGGGATTGACCGACGGACCGCCGATCTCGATCATGTTCTCTTCCAGACTCGGTCCGTTGTCCCGCGGCCTGCCGGAACCGTCGAAGATCCGGCCCAAGAGGTTGTCCGAGAAGGAGACCTTCATGGAGTGCCCCAGGAAGCGAACCTCATCGCCGGTTGAGATACCCCGGCCGCCGGAGAAGACCTGCAGGGAGACCTTCTCTCCCCGCATCCGGATAACCTCGGCCAGGGACTCGCCATGGTCGGAGGAGATCACCGCTAAGTCGCCGTATTTAACATCACTTGCGGAAACGGTAATAACGTTTCCGGATATTGATTCGATTTTGCTGTACACCTTGCGCATTGTCTCTTTTTCTCCCTTGTCCTATACAGCCTGCAGGATCCGCGCGGCTTTGGGTTCGGTTCCGGTCTTGCGCTCCTTAATGGAAGCGAGAACCTTCTTTTCGAGCTCCTTGAACTCGTCGGACTGCCACTGGGTACCGTTGTAGTCCAGGAAGAGCTGGCGAAGGCTGTTAAAGTAGCTCCGGGCCTCCTCTTTACTGGAGAAGTCCATCTCGGCGCCGAGGATATCAAAGATGATGTCGAAGGTGTGATTCTGCCGCTCTACGGTTACGGCAAAATCGACCGGGTCGAAGGAGTTCTGCTGGAGATAGACCGCATCGAGGAAATCACTCTTCAGATAGCGTACATAGTCATCGAGGCTGGTTCCCTCTTCACCGACGACCTTCATCATCTGTCCGATCTCATCCCCCCTGAAGAGGAGCTCCCGGGCATACTCGGTACGGGCGAAATCAACCGATCCCTCATATTTCGACCAGGAATCGAGCGGGTGGATGGCGGGGTATTTCCGGGCATCGGAGCGTTCCCGGGAGAGTCCGTGGAAAGCCCCCACAACCTTCAGAGTCGCCTGAGTTACCGGTTCCTCGAAGTTACCGCCCGCGGGACTGACCGTACCGCCGATGGTTACCGAGCCGACGCTTCCGTCCTTGAGCCGCACAATACCGGCCCGCTCGTAGAAGGAGGCGATCGTCGATTCAAGATAGGCCGGGAAGGCCTCTTCGCCGGGGATCTCTTCCAGGCGGCCGGACATCTCGCGCATGGCCTGAGCCCAACGTGAGGTGGAATCCGCTAAGAGCAGGACATGCAGCCCCATCTGACGGTAGTACTCGGCCAGGGTTACCGCGGTATATACCGAGGCTTCCCGAGCTGCTACCGGCATAGAACTGGTGTTAGCGATAATAATCGTCCGCTCCATAAGAGTCTTGCCGGTCCGCGGGTCGAGGAGTTCAGGGAACTCCTTGAGGGTTTCTACAACCTCACCGGCCCGCTCGCCGCAGGCGGCGATGATAACTACGTCGACCTCGGCGTTCCTACTGGTTACCTGCTGCAGCACCGTTTTACCGGCGCCGAAGGGTCCGGGGATACAGTAGGTACCGCCCCGGGCTACGGGTAAGAAGGTGTCGATGATCCGTACCTTGGTGACCATCGGTTCCGAGGGTTTCAGCCGCTCGTCGTAGGCGGTGACCGCCCGCTTAACGGGCCACTCAAACTTCATCGTTAAATCGAAGCTCTTGCCGTCGCCGTCCTTAATGGTGGCGATCTTATCTTCCACCGTATAGCTGCCCGCATCGGCTACCCAGTCAACCGTATAGCTGCCGAGAAAGCCGAAGGGGACCATAATCCTATGTTTGAAGATTCCCTCGGGAACCGTACCGACCGTCTCGCCTCGGAGAAGGGTATCTCCCACTTTGACGCTGGGGGTAAACTCCCACTTATCTTCCCGGGGAAGAGCGTTTAGATAGACTCCCCTTTGAAGAAAGAAGCCGCACTGCTCGGCCAGTTGGGGAAGCGGATTCTGCAATCCGTCGTAGATCTGGCCCAGTAGTCCGGGACCGAGTTCAACCGCGAGGAGCTCTCCGCTAAAATCGACTTTATCGCCGATGGAGATTCCCCGGGTAACTTCAAAGACCTGTACCTCGACGTTATTCGCATTGACACGAATAACCTCGGCTTTAAGCCGTTGATCGCCGACGATGATGTATCCAACTTCGTTCATTGACACGGTCCCGTCTACGGCGACGGTGACCATGTTTCCGTTTATACCTACAACCGTTCCTTTCGTCATTTCATTCTACTCCGCTCTCCGCTTCCCTAAACGCCGACGTCGGCGTCCTTCAGGGCTTGGGTAATATGTGCATATGTTTCGGCGTAGCGGGCAGTTCCCCGCTCTTCGGTAAGTTTAAGTTTTCTGTCTAGGAGTTGGAGCTTCAACAGGTGGACGATGAGTCGCTCCAGATCGAAATAGTGTCCCGACTCGAGCTCTTCCAGAAACTCCCAGCGCAGCCGCATGGTGCCCATCTCGGCCTCGTATGGATCCTCGATACCGGCCAGCTGTCGGGCGCGTTCGCTCACCCAGGCCCGGGAGGCTTCCGGGTACTGCCCCGGGTCCCGGCCGAGCTTAAGCGCCCGGTTCCGGGCCAACTCGGCGGCAAATTCAGCCTCAAATACGGCGGCTTCTCGAATAAAGGGATGAGAAGAATCGCCGCCTTCGGCGGCTTCAAGCAGCAGGGCGCCCTCCTTCTCGGGCAGCATGCTGAGGGCAAAGGCCGTAAAACCGTCAATATCTACTTCCTGGGTGGCGGCAAAATCCAGAAACGGCAGGGTTGCGACAAGGTAATAATACACACGCCGCTCCTTACGACTCTTTCGCCGCTTCCTCGACGAGTGCCGCTACCTGAGGATTGACCAGCTGGGCCAGCATATCGGCGATCTCCTTGGCGGAGAAGTCGAAGTAGCTTCCGCTCTCCTTGCTGCCGATCCGGAATCCGGCACTGATACCGGAGAAGGGTTTCAGCTCAACGCCGGCCTTGAAGAGCTTAGAGAGCTCCGCTTCAAGCCCTTTACCGAGTTTCTCAGCGTCTTTTTCGGAGACCAATACCGTCAGCTCACCTTCGCCGCCGTCCCATTTTTCCACGGCTGTCTTGATTACAGCCGCTAAGGCTTCGCCGCTTAAGGCTTCGGAGCTCTTGGCTTGAAGGACTCTCTCGCCGATGGCCTCGATCGAACGTCGCACCTGAAGGATCAGATCCCGGGATGCCTGTTGGAGAGCGGCCTTACCACTCTGCTCCATCCGCGCCGCGTCGGCCTTGGCATTGGATCGTATCTTCTCGGCTTCGGCTTCAGCTTCTTTGATAATCTCGGCTTTCTTATTGCGAGCCTCATCCAGAATAGTTGCGGCCTCTTCCTTGGCGGAGGAGACTCCTTCGGTCTTTATTTTCTCAATTAGTTCATTCAGTTGAACGTCCATTCTTTCCTCTCTCCGGCAGTATTGGTCTGTCCACATAGTAGTGGAGGACTACTTTTTAATCAATATTTATCGATCAATCATTTATTAGTCTATTGAACAACATTGTGTTCAAAATAATCGGCAACCTTCTGTATCTTGCGCTCTATGAAGATATTCACCGCATCGGGGTAGGCAGAAGAGATTATCACCTCTTTAATCTGCCGCTTCAGGGAATCCACAAAATCCTGGAAGGATTGACTGCTGTCCAGCTGCATACTGTCCAAACGCTCAACCACCGCTTTAATGCCGGAAAACTCTTGGCGTAGGAGACTGATGTTTTCCATACTGACATACTCGGTGATCGCATGCTGCTGACGGCGTTCTTCCGTCAGTTCGGCCAGGGTGGATATGTCCTCTTCTAAATCTTCAAGCTCGATCTTTAAGATTCTCAGGAACTTTGAGATTCGTTCTTTCATCTCTTACTCCTTCCTTACCTTACAGTCTATGCATTCTGACCTAAAAAGCAAATAGCCTCTATAGAGAACCCAGGGAAAAATCGCCGTGAATTTTGAATACATTCCCATCCCGGGATACGGACAGATCCCGGTTGGGGAAATATTTCGGCAGTCGCTCCCTGACTAGCTGGACCACCTCTTCCTGGATCTCATGCTCGACCTTGTCCGGCACCTCGGATAGGGTGACCATATCCACATCGATCACATAGCCGCGACCGATCGAGGAACCGTAACCGGACGAGAAGTCGGCGCCGACGTTAAATAAACCGTCATGCTCCTTATTAGAGGTTCTGCCCCGGCTTGCTCGATTAGGATGCAGAGGATAGAGATGCCCGTAGTGCTCTTCGAGATAATCGTCGACCTCGTCGAAGAGGGACTTCATCTGTTTATCCCATTGATTGATTTTAGGATGTCTCATCGTCGCCTCCGGAATCAGTTTGCGACCGGGTCTGTTCCCGCACTGCAGGGCGTTCCTGCTTGGCTTTCTTGAAATCCCGGGAAGCAACGGAGAAGACAATCGGTAGAAAGACAATAATAGCCCCGGTAACAAACAGAAACTCCCAGGACCGAAAGAGGCCCAGCAGGACCTCGGCTATAATTCGACTCATATCCCCCGCCCCCTTCCGCTAAGTTCCTCGCTTCGCCGCAACTGCTCAAGAATGCGTAGATAACTTTCGTAGCGGTCCGGATGAATTTTATCCGATTCGACCGCACGCCGAACCGCACAGCGCGGTTCATGGTCATGGTAACAGGGAGAAAACGAACATTCCCCTAAGTAGGGTACAAACTCAGGGAAATAGTGGTCAAGATCAAGGGCTTCGATGCCCGCAATATCGATCTCCCGGATTCCGGGAGTATCCACCAGGATCCCGGGGAAATCGCCGTCGAGCATTAAGGCGAAGCAGGTGGTGTGGCTGCCGCGGTTATATTTCCGGGTAATTTCACCGGTCGCGAGGTCGGCACCCGGGACCAGCCGGTTCAAGATCGTCGACTTTCCTACTCCCGACTGTCCGACAAAAGCGCTGGCTTTATTCACCAGCAGGGACCGCAAATCATCCAGCCCCTCGCCGTTCTCGGCCGAGCAGTAGTGCAGCTGAATACCGATTTCTGCATAAGCGTTGAGCCGGCGTTCCATCTCCGGATCTAGGCCCTGATCTATCTTATTTACCAGTAAAAGAACCGGGAGATCGCCGATAGCCGCGGCCACCAGAACCCGGTCGATAAAGCGCGGCCTGAAGGGCGGAGACTCGGGGGAGGTTATGCAGATCAGCTGATCCATATTGGCGACGATGGTCTGCATGGTTCTTCGTTTTCGGTTGAGCCGGGCGAAAACGTTCTTCCGCTCCTGCCGGCCGGTTATCAATCCATACCCGGGATTATGGGCGTCCGCCTCGTAGTCGACCCAATCCCCGACGGCAATCGGGTTGTAACGGCCTAAATCCTGCTGGAGTTTTTTGCCCTTAATGCGGCAGAGAACGGTCTCGCTCTCCCCGCGAACGGTATAGATATTATTTATTCCGGAAGCGACGCGACCTAAGGGCATGGCAGCGCTCCCTGGTATTCAGCGCCGTAAATACGGGAAAAATCTCTATAAGACGCCTCCGCACCGAATCCGGTGGTGTATATGCGATAGGTCGGATTGCCAGAAGCCTCAACGGGCAGCTCCCGGAGCTTCCGCAACACCTGGCGTCCGACTCCCTCCACCGAGTCGACAACCTCGATCTCCGGACCCAATACCGTCTGAAACTCGGACCGAAGATGGAGAAAGTGGGTACATCCGAGCACAAGGCTATCTACATCCTGATCAATAAAGTAAGCGCACGCCTCGCGCACGGCGTTCAGTCGATCGTCAGGACCTGACCGGGCATAGGAGCGTTCGACGAAATCGACAATGTCCTGGCCCGCATAGCGAACAACCGTGCAGTCGGCGGCAAACTCCGCGATTAGTCGATTTGTATAGGTGTTTACCACTGTTCCCGATGTGGCGATAATGCCGATTCGCCGCTTACGGCTTTTTATAGCCGCCGGCTTTACCGCGGGAACCACGCCCACAAAGGGAACGTTAAATTGCTTGCGCAGGGACTCCAAGGCTACGACAGAGGCGGTATTACAGGCTATAAGATAGAGATCAGGCTGAAATTCCGCCTGTAAACAGTCGATCCGAGAGAGAACCAGTCCGGTCAGCTCATCGGCACCTCTATTACCGTAGGGAAAGGCGGCGGTATCCGCCAGGTAGAGGTAGCTTGCGGCGGGGAACTCGCGATACACCCAATGCAGATAGGGAAGCCCGCCGACGCCCGAATCCAGAACCGCCAGCCGGGGACGGCCTATCAGACCGGCATGCTCCTCAGTCGAAGAGATTGTTGAATGCATCTCGGGCATCATCGGCCTTGCTCTTTCCCGGGTCACCACCGACTGAACGATTGGGTGAGAAAGAGTCGCAGTAGTTCTCTTTTTCTTTGTCGAACACCGGTTCACTGATATGCTCGCTGCAGTCATACTGCTTCCCCGGTGCATAAAACTTGCAGTTACGACAGGTCCGCAATGCTTTACCACAGTTGCTGCATGAGTCGGATCGGTAGATTTTCCCCTCCGGGAGGGGAGTTCCGCATAAGACGCACATAGGCAAAGAGTAGACTATCTTATTCGTTATGTGAAGTTGCTAAGCTCACCCTTCGTCGGTATGATGGAGCGATGTTAGATGAGCAACCGACGGTTGAACTCGACGGCATTGGAAAACAGTATCGCCCCGGCGCCCTATGGGCGGTCAGGGACTTGAGCCTCGAGGCCCATCCGGGAGAGATCATCGGCCTGGTCGGCGAGAACGGCGCCGGGAAGAGTACCGCCCTGCGGATGATTGCCACCATGCTCGAGCCGACCGCGGGAAACGGGAGGATCTGCGGGTTCAGTCTGCGCCAAGAAGCCCGGGAAATCCGCCGATCCATGGGAATCCTCTTCGGCCTGCAAAGCGGACTGTACGAGCGACTCTCCGCAAAAGAGAACATCGCCTACTTTGCCCGGCTGAACGGTATAGAAAAAAAGGAGTTCGATACCCGCCTGAAGGAGATCTCCGCTCTCCTCGATATGAGTGATTTTCTCAACCGGCGCAGCGCCGATTTCTCCACCGGGATGCGACAAAAGACCTTGATTGCCCGGGCGATCATCCATCGTCCCAAGCTCCTCCTGTTGGACGAGCCGACTAACGGCCTGGATCTCAAGGCGGCTGAGAATATCTTTCAATTCATTAAAACCTACGCCAAAAAAGGCGGCACGGTACTTTTTTCCAGCCATCAGATTGAAGCCGTCTCTGCCCTAAGCGACCGGGTAGTGGTGCTTCACAAGGGCGAATTGAATGCACTGTCGCCGCCGGGTGAGTTTCCCGGAGGATTGGGAACCTATATGTCTAAGCTGTTGCAGGCCTCATGATGCAATCCGGTTTTCTCGATACCATCCGTGCCGTGTTCTATAAAGAGATTACCGATCTGCTTCGGGATCCGCGTACCCTGATTCTCTCGATCGTTCTCCCGTTGATCCTCTTTCCGCTGCTGTTCTGGGTACTCAGCCAGGAGGAGCCGATTCAAGCAGTATCCGACGCTCATTTTCGTGTAGCGACCATCGGCGAAGAGCTTGAGAGTCCGAGCCTGAACTCACCTCAGTTGGAAATAGTACCGGTCGAGAACTTCGATAAGCAGCTCCTATTCGACGGCTTTGATATTATTCTTGAAACAGAGAGCAATGGAAATTACTTTCTATATTTCGACAATATAAATCCCTCTTCGATAAACGCCGCTTCACTGGTGAGCTCATTGGTCGAGAATCCTAAGCAGTTGCAACAGGATTCCGCAGAAAAGGCCTCTCCTATCATTCTCAAACCATTACTCGACCCGGAATTAGCTGCCGGGAGGCTCTTTCTGGCCCTGCTCCTGCCGTTTATGATCCTGATCTTCGCCGTCAGCTGTCCCCTGCCGATTGCGGCGGACCTGAGCGCCGGGGAACGGGAACGGGGCAGCCTGGAACCCCTTCTTGCCACAGCCGCACCGCGCGGAGCAATCGTAGCCGGCAAGGAGTTGGCCCTACTCTTCGCCTCGTTGGCCAGCGTGGGGGCATACTTCCTGGGCGTCTATCTCTCGTACCGCTTTATTCCTTCTATCGCAGGCCCGGAGCCGATGCAACTGGGCTTGAATTTTCAACAGGTCGTAGCCCTCATTACTTTCATTATTCTCGCCACTGCGCTTTTTGCAGCCCTGCAACTGTTACTCGGAACGCTTACCCGGTCGGTCCGGGAAGCCCAATTAAGCGGGATGCCCCTCCTAATACTCTCTATGGGTGCGGTTTACCTGGCTCAGAACAGCCAGATCGCCCCTCTACCCGCCTGGAAGTTCCATATACCGGTTGTCAATCTGGCGCTCTTGATCCGGATTATCGCCATCGACCGTTTCTCCTTTGTTCAATGGCTTCTTGTTGTTGTATGGACCCTGATCTATATCATCCTGATACTTAGCTTTACCATTGGCTGTTACCGTCGGGAAAGGGCCATCAAGCGATAATTTTTCTTGATTTCCCCACCTCTAACTGGTATGGTTAGGCTACTAATTACAAGGACAGCAGGAGGAAAGCATGGGTCTGGTAACCGCACTGGTTGTAGTGATTCTGGTAATTGTAATTATCAAACTGGTCTAATCCGCCTAGTTACACATTAAGGTTTCTTGACAAAAAAGAGCTCTTTGTGTATGTTTCCTATCACATTAAACGCGCCTGTCGTATAATGGCTATTACCTCAGCCTTCCAAGCTGATGACGTCGGTTCGATTCCGATCAGGCGCTGTACTTAATTATTTGTAGCACAAGGAATTGCATCGAGGGGAAGCTTGCTGAAAGCTTCCCTTTTTTTGTGTTGATGCATTTATGTAGGCACTTCGTCATTCGTTGCGGGACGGTGAACCCTTGAGGAGGAGCCCATGCCACGCTACCGGCAACCCTACACCTACTACACGCGCACCACCAAAAAAGGCGTCAAAGTCTTCTATTACCAGACCTATGATACGAACGGGAACCGCACCGGTCCCATTTCCACCGGCTGTTCCACCAAGGCCCGCTTCATGGACCACATGAATCAGCTGATTCGCGACGGGAAATTGCTGCCGGACCGCTCACCCAATCCGACCTTCGCCGACTATACCGCGACCTGGTGGCTCTGGGATGCCTGCCCCTACATCTCCCGCCAACTGGCACGCAATCCCCGATCCCTGACCCCCGAGTATGCTCAGAGCCGCCGCAGCGAGCTGGTGCAGCATCTACACCCCGCCTTCGGATCGGTCAAGATCAAGGCGATTACCACCCGTATGATCGAGGAGTGGCTGATGCAGATGAAGGCAGTTGGGAAGAAATCGGATGCAACCATCAATCACGCCTTAAAGAACCTCAAGAAGATCCTTTCCGAGGCCGCCCGGCTGGGGGATATCCCCGTCGATGTGGGGAAGCCGGTGCCCCTCTTGCATGAAGAGCATGCCCGGCGCGGGATTCTTACCCTCCAAGAGGTGCGCCGGCTTTTAAATGATGAGGCTCTGGAGACAATCTGGGACGGCCATCTGGTTCACTTCACCCTCAACCTGACCGCGGCAGCCACCGGGATGCGTCAATCTGAGCTGTTGGCCCTGACCGCCCAGGAGGTCCATACGACCCATGTTGAGGTGAATCACGCCTATCGCCCGACCAGCAGGCTCAAGGGGACCAAGACGAGTCGCACCCGGATCGTCCCGATCCCCAGCCGGGTCAGTGCGTACCTCACCCAGCTTGCCGGCACCACTAACCAGTTCCTCTTTTCCCTCGATGCCGGGGTGACGCCGATTGCCAGCCGGACCGTCACCCGCGCCCTCTATCGCGCCTTAGGCCGGATTGGGATCGACGAATTAGAACGAAAGGAGCGAGGTATCGTCTTTCACTCCTGGCGTCATTTCTTCAATACCTACTGTCGCGGGAACAATATCTCCGATGCGAAGGTTCAGGCGATCACCGGCCATATGACCCAACGAATGACCGACCAGTACACCCAGTTTGATCTGGAGCACTATCAGGATATTGCTGCAAGTCAAGAGCGGCTCTGGGAGGAACAGGAATGAGTGATCAAGTACGGGAACACCTCCCCCTCTTTGACTATGATTACGAACGCATTTTTCATTTTGTGCACTCACGACGGGCACCGGTTCATGCCGCCAAACAGTACCTGCGTTATGTGCTTTCCCGCTTTCGAGAAGATTTCCAGCGATATCGAGAACTGCTTGATGAGCATCCAGAAATTTCCCCCCTAAAGGTCACTGCAAAGGCGAAGCAAATCCTTCCTCTCTCTGATAATGATGTCAGCATCATCGAGAATGAAGCATTTCGCTTAGTCCTCCAGAAGCGTGGTGATCGGGTAGAAACCGTTGAGGATATAACTATTACGAATATCGACGAACTTCTTGTTTACACCCAATTAAAAGGTATACTCGATTTCCTTGATTACCAAAGCATGCTTCAAGACCAAGTAGACATGAGTGATGTTGAGTTTGAAGAGTTTGCCATACCTACCAAGGAGTATGGAGAGATTTTAAGTACGAGTGCAAAATCGATCCTGGAGGATACCCGGATATGGCAGCCGTTCCGCTTGGAGGAGGTGCAACGCATCTTCTCCCGAGCCAGTGAACAAGAAAAATGTTTTGCTGACGGTATGCAAATCTGGTTCCCCAAGGCTACTACCACATATTTTGTCAAAGCATTTTTACGTGAATTGAAAAGAGAAGGGTTACTCCTCATTCCGTTGACTAAGCTGTGTGCTCGGTATGTCCTGCATGGAGATCATCGCATTGAATACGACCGACTTCCGAAGGAAGAGGCTCCAGAAAATACACGAACGGAAATAAACTACATATTTCTGTAAATTAGCTGACCACTCCTTCCGCTTCCCCATTCAGATGAAAATATTTCGTACTACTTTTCGTATGCTTCCCTCCGTTACTCTTGATAAAACATGACGCGATGTGTCGACACGTAGAACGTCGTGAAATCAAATTTCTTTGGAGGTAGCAGAATGAGAATACTCACTGCTAAGGAAACAGCTCTGTTCTTACGAATTTCACGTGCAACCCTGTATCGACACATACAGAATCATTCCCTTCCACATATGCATCTTGGAAGGAGATTGCTCTTCCGCGAAGACGAACTGATGCGCTGGCTTGATCAGCACCAGGCAGGAGGGTCACACCATGAAGCATAATTCAATTGCAGACCAGGAATGGAAACAGAAGATTGACCGAACCATAGAAGCATGCGTAGAGCAAAACCTATCGCTCTACCGAGTGGGCGACTGTCTTTTACCTGGATCAGCGCCGATTCTTCCCTATCTGCCCCGTACACGCTGTATCTGTCTGGTCTTCGACTGGAAGGATTACCTGGCTGCGTTCTATCCCGGTTCGCGCCTCTACCAGGATTTCTGCAATTACTCATTGTCTGATCGTCAGTATCGTCGTATTGCGCGGGATCTTATGAGGCTGTTATGGCCAGAAACGCACTAACGGAACAGCCTCACGGTTCATCTGAAAAGGACGAGTATGCACTGCCGACAATCTGGACTATGGCTGATTTACAAACTGCAGAGCCACCACATATCGACTGGATCATACCCGGTATTCTTCCGGCAGGGCTCACGGTCTTGGCCGGCGCACCGAAGCTCGGCAAGAGTTTTCTGGTACTCAATCTGGCCTACAGCTGTGCAATAGGGGGGATGGCACTGGATCATGCACCAGCGCCCCAGATTACGGTGCTCTATCTTGCCCTGGAAGACCCGCCCTATCGCCTTCGTCATCGGCTCGACCAGATGGAAGCGAAGGAGACGCCACACCTTCTCCTCAGTACCGAGTGGCCCCGAGGGGAAAAGAGTCGGATACAGCTCCATCAGGTACTTCTTAAACACCCGGATATCCGGTTCGTGATTATCGACACACTGGCCCGCGTCCGCGAACGCGATCGTCCTTCGACGACCTCCCTCTACGATGCTGACTATGGGGATATTGAACGTCTCAAGAAGGTCGCGGATGATGAGGGGATTCCAATACTGGTCGTAACCCATACTCGTAAGGCGGATGCGAGTGATTTCTTGGACCAGGTATCGGGATCTACCGGGCTTACCGGAGCGGCGGATACTATTCTTCTGATGCGCCGCGCTCGCAATGCTCGAAGTGCACTCTTGGAAATCACCGGCCGGGATGTTGAGGAGGCAGCCTATGCCCTTGAGTTTGATCCAGACCATGGACGCTGGTCACTGCGTGGCTCCGCTGACCTGTTGCAGCCGACTCTCGCCCGTCAAGAAATCATTAACTATCTCCGAGAACATCCAGAGCCCCAGAAGGCGGGTTCCATAGAAGAGGCAATCGGGAAAACAAAGCAAAATACGGGCAATCTTCTGAGGGATATGGTGAAAGAAGGCGTCATATGTAAGCCACAACATGGATGTTACTGCTTGCCCTGACGCGTAGTGTATTCCGTGTACTTACTGTACATGCTACGATACCAGCAGAACCTTCATTGGTCTCTCTGGTATCGTAGTATCTGTCTATTCTTTATAGAACCCCTTACTCTATATCACGTACACAAAGTACAGAAAGTACACTGGACTAGAAAGAGAAAGGGGAATGGCTGTGCTACAATTGGATTATGGCGATAACCGGTCATCCACATGCTCTTCGCTACATCCTTATGTCGGGTTGCGTTATGCTGGGTGCTATCCTGGGTTGGGTAGGGCTTTTCACCCCCTTCTTTCACGAGATGGGCCATTATATAATGGTGCTCTTGATGGGGGGCAATCCCGAATATCTTGGCTGGAACAGTATCTTCTTCAGAGGTATTTCACGGCGATGGGCACTTGATCTGGTTACCTGGGCCGGCCCAATCGCGGGCTTAGGCTGCCCAGTCGCGCTAATATGGTGGCTTGCCTACAAGCAACATGGATGCGGCGCCTGGTTCTTTTTGGGTGTGGCGATCAGCGAGTTTATCACCCCTTTCACCTCAAGCGATATTGTAGCGGATCTTTCGACACCGCCAGATATCAATCAACTCCTTTGGTTTTGCCTTGGTTCTGTGCTCCTCTCGTTCGGCTGGGCCGCTCTCCCGTTGTTTCGGGTGGGGAAAGCTCTTGAAGAGCGAATCTTTACTATGCGCATCAAACGCTACCTCCAAAGCTGAGGAACAGATGGTCGCTCTCCCCTACCAGAGGAACGAGCGACCATGATCTCTGCTATCCTTGCCGCTTGCGGAACGAATCCGGCCTGAATTGTGGAAAGAATTGCTCAAGTTCCGATAAGGATGAAATCTGTTCCCAGGAAATCGGCTGCACCTGATAGGAGTCATCACGACAACCGATGGCAGATCCATCCGGCCCCACGAGGAGATAGGAGGAGCGAACCATCTCCCGATCCTCACACACGACTGGGAGATCAGCAGCACGCACTTTATCACAGTAGTGTTTGAATGCATCGGTTGAGATGGATAAGCGCTTTCGGAACTTCTCTGGAGTGGCGCGATTCTCGGTAAACTGGAGAATCTTCCACCGTAGGGGCTGTAGATCCTGCATGAGCGGGATAAGATCCTCCTGGACCGTAAACCGGGAGACGACGGTATTCACTTTCACTGGAATTCCGTATTTGTGCAGTTCCGTAGCGAGAGAGTGGTAAAAATCCCCCGAGGGGGTTCGCCTTTTGCTGGCCCGGCCTAAGCGACGATTCGTCCGTTCACGCGCTGAATCAATGCTGATCCCGATATAATCAACACAATCCACGAAACCAGGTATGGTAAGATCTGACAGAGAGAGGCCATTCGTGATGATAGTGGTTATGAAGCCAGCCTGTTTACTGTACCGCAGAAGTGGAATAAGGCCGGGATAGCAGAGCGGCTCTCCGCCAGCGATATTGATCTTTCTCTCCGGGAGATGCCGGGTAAGCGCCTGAAGACGATCAATAATCGGGAACCATTCACGCATCGTTAACTCACGATGTACTGGGAAACAGCCAAAACATCCGATGCATCGTGCATTGCAGCGATTGGTCACATGGATATTCAGATGGAACGTTCCCATTTGATCGAACGATGACACCCCCTTCATCGGAGATCCCCGCTACGAAAGCGACAGTCCTGCCGATAGACAGAGACAATGGTTTCATCAGCGGCCAGGACTACCACATATCCGGTAAGACGAGTACGCCTGGGGTCCAGCCAGGCAAGAAAGGGAGACTCCGGGAAGTAGTAGAGCGTGCGATTCCCACGCGCTCGTGACCACTCTCCCTGGGTGAGGATAGTTCCAACATCTGTCGGTGAAAGGTGATGTTCTTGCATGCGTTCCTCGGCATGCGACGAGAGAGCAAACTGTGTACGTTCCCTTGTGTCCTGCAGACACGGCACCTGAATCATTTTCATGATTTTACGCTAATAGATTTCCCCTCCGCCGTAATCGGGGAAAACCATAGACAGTAGGGTGCTTTTTTACAAGATTAGAGTTTTCGTTCCGCCAATCTTCTGAATCAAGCCGATCAGTTCCTCATTCCCAATCTCCAGCGCCAAATCACAGGGCGTATAACCGTTCGGCTGGAGGCTATTTGGATCTGCTCCATACTCTGCCAGGAGATCGATAATGGCGAGAAGATTGGCCTCGGCGGTAATCGGATGGCGGAATGTGTGCACAACAGCTTTGCGGTAGATTCTCTGGAAATTTGGATCGTGAAGAAGCATTCGACGATGTTGATAAAAGTTTTTACTGGTCACAATACCCGGTTGCAGTGGTAGTCGCATACGATGAGGATCAATCCGATGGGGTAAGCAAAGCCATTCCAGGAAGGTGTCGGTATCCCACTCACGAAAACGGCGGTAGAACGCAAAGAGATTCATAGTTCCATAGAGGGGAGAAAAGCAATCTCCTCCAGCAGCCTGATTCGGAGCTGCCCCTTTCGTGAGAAGCTCCTCGACCACGTTCAGATCACAGGATTCAATCGCTGCATAGAGCGGCGTCGTATTTCTTATTAATGTCGAAGCGCCCAAACTTTTCGCATCTTTTGGCAGCGCCTGAAGAATCAGTGAAATAATTGCACGATACGCTGCGTACTTAGGATGTTCCTCCTGCCAGACATACTGCTGGTAACCTTGAATAGCCAGTAAGAGGGCCGATGAATTATCGCCATTCCGGTGCTTTTTTGCCTCGGAGAGAAGATCCGGATCAGCTCCTGCATGTAGGATTTTCTCTACTTCAATCCGGTCTCCCAGCCAGGCATGAATCATAAGTGGGGTTCGCTTATAGTTCCCTACTTCTCGGAAGCTATTGACGCTTCGAGGCGCCCATCTTCTAATACGCTTGATATCATTCTGCGTGAGAATGAAAAAAGGAAATCGCTCTTCCAATTGGTCACGAACCCATGATCGAGCTGCTACACTGGTTGATTTGAAGAGTCCATGGTAGTAGCCCAGACGATGGAGCTCATAAAGAGCGACCTTATCGCCTTGCTCTAAGGCGAGGCTATAGGCCTTGAGTAAGAGTTCCGTAAAAATCGGCCCTTCCTGATAGCGGGCGCAATAGAGCGAACTCCATAACTCTTCTGTGAGGGTGGGACTCTTCAGTGCAGTGGCACAGGTGTTATGTAACGCAGTAACAGTACCAGAATCAACAGGTTCATCAACATCATTACTTAGAATCTCTGCTTGTTCCTCCAAATACTGAATATAGCCTGATAACATCTCTTTAATAGACAGCCGTGGCGAGGGGATCATGAAATTCTGCAGTGCACCATGTGGGTCTTCAGAAAAGTGCTGCACAATATTTTCCGCCATTTTATGAAGCCACATCGAATACCCGGACTGACCAGCGATCTTAATCATTCTTTCCGCAAAATCACAACTGAAGCATAGAACAACCGCATTCTCTGTGAAATCGCGGAGTATGTGTGCTCGAGAACGTCGTAATTGCCCATCAGGAATGTTTCCCATATTCACTTGTAGGGCATCCCGACAATCTTCCAGGGTACTCCAACGCGGGATACTCGCACCACTAAGCCAGGACTGCATCTCCCGCTCTCGATCTTTAGATTTTTGTTCGTACCGTATGGCATCGTCTTCGGGATGAACGAATAAATTAACCAGCATGCGGTTCGATTCGTCAGTAAGGTTCAAGCCATAAATCACCCCGGCGAAGAGATATGCATAAGGAGATGCCTGTTCTTGCTGGTAGCGGGGAAAGAACCAGAGAGGATCTGAATGATATGCCATGGGCAGTTCTTCCTCCTGCGCATGCGCTATCCAACGGCAGAGCTGTATAACTACCCAGTTGCCGATCTCGCGCCAGAGGATGTAATGAAGAATACGGTCCGGAATCCCGATGACGGACAAGTGAGTTGTTAAGACCGTGTAGGCGGTACGATAGAGATACCAGGACTGATCATTCAGGAAGTGATTCGTATAAGCTGATAAACGCTCCTCTGATTCCTGGTTTACCAGCTCCCAGAGTGAGTCAATCTCCTCGAAGTCGATCTCTTCTTCTTTAGCCATCCGATCGAAGCGTTTGCGCAACCGTCCCTTCGGATCCTTCTGTTTAGTTGTTAGGTTGAAAGTACTTTGTGCAAGATTCAGTATCGTACCGATGGGAAACATCGCCATCAAGAAATCCTCACCCTTCCTCCAAGTATCTCATCACCTCTCCATGATAGATTCGACCTCTGATAGGAGGCGATCTAGCCATGCAGGGGGGTGATCATTTGTTTGATCATCGATATCCATCGGAATGGTGCAGATATGTACCGTTAAGGGGAGCCGGCTCCGGCTATCATTAATGTGAAGCACCCGGCCTGTATCCGCATACTCGTGTCGCCCCGGATAGACCAGTACAACCGTACGTGCTCCGCGACAGACCGCATAGCTAATCATTTGGTAGAGATCTCCCTGTGAAACACCGAATTTGTTGCTTCGGTCCTCAAGTTCTACTGATTTATATTTAGCATCTACAATGATTGTGCAGTCAATTTCCTGGTGAACCAGGAGAAGGTCGTTTTCAAACTGAAAGAGAGGATTCCCGCCTTCGGTGGCGATGTATCCGGTTTTTTTCGTTTCGACGCGCCAGATATTACTAGCGTGCTCCCTTAGGTAGCCGGCAACAAAGTCTTCATACAGTGCAGCAGTCTTGATCACCACATGGTCAATCCCGTATTCCCCTGACGCCACATCTGCCATGCGATAGGATAGAAACATCTTGCAGTAATCAAGGATCGGAACATATTCCTGTTGGTAGGCATTAAGCTTAATCCGCAAGCAGGATCGATAATCCACATGTCTATCTGAGACATCTTCAAGCTGCTCGAGTGCCGCAGAAAGAATGCGCCGATTTTCGTATAAGCGAGTTCGGGCAATCAGAAGCCGGCATACATATTTTATAATCTGGTTTAGAAGGTTGTCCTCCTGATAAAGCTCGAAGGTACACGCAATACGGTCATGCCGCCCTGCGGTAAGATTCCGCTTCACATGTTCAGAAAAATCTATCCTCCCGCGTACCGTACTTATATTCTCGTCCACTTCCTGGTATGCGTTGTATTGCCGGTGCGAGAGTAGCGCACACACACGATTCGCAAAGGTATTAATGAGTATCTCAGCGAAAATGGCACTACATGCCTCCGCTCCACTTGCCACTGCCATACTCACGGCAGCCTTAATCTGTGCTGCATACCCAAACATCCGATCCAGGTAGCAGGCGATCTGGTCTGTATCCACATCCTGGAAGATTTTCGGTAGAATAATGTACTGGACCATTCCTGCCGAAATAATGCCGATATACCCACCCGGCTTGATGGTTACTCTACCATCGTGAGAATACGAAAACTGAATGAGCGACTGGGCTGGCGAATCAACATCGGAATACTCAGCGGCTGCCCCCAAATAGAGAACCGATGTTTTCCGTTGATTCCAGATCGCACGGCACGATTCCTCGAGGGCGTAAGCTTCATCCCAGGTCAAAGGGTAGGTTTGATGTTCATACAGAACAATTGTGCTATTCATCATGTTGCTTGTAGCGGAGCACACCCAAACTGTTAAGCTCGATTCTCCCCTCCGGAATCGTAAGGTCCCGAAAGATCTCTTTAACCTTGGTAGTATCCCCAAAAAAGTATTCATCAAGAAGGGGGAGCACCTGCCCATTGAGAATCATCCCCAAATCTGAAAGTTCCCGACCTATAAAATAAGAGTGGCCAATTTGATGATCTTTATCTTTAAGAGCACAAATTTTCCTATTCATGTTCTCCAAGAACTCACGCAAACCATCATCATCAATCAAGGAGTAATCAGGATACATTTGTTTGAAGACAAAACGACGTCGTAAGGCTACATCTAAGGTAGTAATACTTTTATCAGCAGTATTCATTGTTCCAATGACATACAAATTCTCCGGCACCCCGAAGGTCCGCTCACCCTCAGCAGATCCAGGAAGGCTCACCGTCAGGCCGCGCAGTTTCCCCTCATCATCTGGGCGAAGACGCTTATCCGGTTCAAGCAAGGTTATTAACTCACCGAAGATGCGCGGTATGTTCCCTCGGTTTATTTCGTCAATAATGAGTACATAGTTTCGTCGCTCAGTCGGTTCTTGAGGAAGCTCAACCAGTGCCTTGATATTATCCCAATGAAGTTTCTCAGGCTTCAGCATATAGAGGGTTTGTTGGGAGAAAATACGTTCCTGGATCTGTTCCACGGGGATGCTGACATCAGTAAGTAGCCACTCGACTGGCCTAAAGTGTGTATAGCGAATATCCGTGTCTCCCCTATATTCATAGGGGCCGCTCACCCTACCCAGAGCACGAACCTTCAAGTTTCCTTGGGAGATTACTACCAGATCATTTTCTTGTAGGTCATGAATGAAGCGCCAACAGACCTTGGCGCTAAAATCTGGCGAATCATCCCGGATCTCTCCCTTCTTTATCAGTTCCTTAATCTGCTTTTGCCCATTTCTACCTGCAGTTGATTCCAGATAAGGAGTAAAATCTAAGCCTTCAGCAAATCCATGGGCGATGCATCCTTCTGCGATGCAGTAGTCATAGATCTCCTGGTCTTCCTTGATCTGACTATTCCCAAGGGACATCTTGAAGATTCTTTCCTGGCCTGAGAGAGATGATCCTTTTTTTCTTTCTCCGTATTCAGACCGGGCGGCGTCGGCGATCTTTTTGAAGACACCATCCTTCATCTCATAGCCGATGCTGTTGGTTGAATCATTCAAAACAGGCCGAATACCCTGCAGAAAATCTTCGTACGAGAAGGAAGGATGGAAGGTGAGAAATGCGATACGCTGTGCATCGATTAGCCGGTAAAAGGTATGCTCAAGTAAAGAACGATCTGCTTTCGGATCGTTCAAGATCGGTGCAATCTCATCTGCAACAGATGGATCGGTTCTACAGATAATCTCTAAGGCTCTGTTTATTGTCGTATAGGTTTTGCCAGTTCCCGGAGGTCCGTAGAAAATGGTATTGAGCGGTAGTTCATCGCGACTCTCAACCACTTCATTGCCATCCTTACCCCGTTGCCATTCTGCCCAAAGGCGCCGTGAGAATTCCACGATGGGCTCATTTTCGCGTCGACGAGTAGCGAGTTTTCGGTAGTAGGAGCTAATCTTTTTCGCATCCGGTTTCTCACCGCAAAGACCCGCAAGGGCCGGATGGAGGAAAATTGCACAAATCACTGGATTGCTTCGATCTTGATAATGGAAGGCAATCTTCCATTTTACTGTCGGTCCCAAGTCAATGGCGTCTATGGCTTCAAGCTCACCGTGCTGGGCATGCTCCACCACAGAGACAATACGCTTTTTTATTGTCTGGAACGCAGCCTCTGGTGTTTCTCCATCCTTCGTGTACCAGCCATACTGATCATTATAGGAACGCTTGTTGTTTGAATCCTTGTGTTCGCTACTTACCCGGGAGTAGATTCCGAACTTAAACGACGAACCACCCCCGATTCCGCCATAGGTTGTTAGGCCGAATTCAAGCCAGTAGGTGAAGGTGGTCTTATCACCAGCGGTAGAGTACTCCGGCAGGGTCATTGATTGTACGCGAGAAACGGGCCATTGTTCGAGAAATTCATCCCAGGGATCTTTGTTCGACATTTAAAGCTCCTATCAATAATACTACAATTAGTTACTTACCGACCTGCTTTCCGATGAAAACGAAACGCAGCAATACCAGTCAATCGCTCCTCGTTTGTATCTGGATCATATTGGGTCAACTCCATAGTAACCTTAAATTCGCTCGTTATCTTCTGGTGTTCAATGTCGTCGTAGCTGAGGTTCAACAGTATTGGCAGTTCAAACTCTAAAACTCGTCTCTTAACGTTCGTCATCCTTCGCTGTTCTGAGTAAAAGTATGAGACATAATTAACTAAAGCCTGAGGAATTTTTGTTCTCTGTCTGCTCTCTTTCGGCATTACCGAAAGTGTTTGCTTCATATTCTTATCTAAGAGATTAAATCCATATTTATAAGGGACATCATTTGTATAAAAAAACTGTAATCCGGCAGAAGTATAGGCGTATTCAATTCTTGTTTCATTCTCATCAATCAAACGGATACAGTCGCTTTCGAGCCGCTCCCGATCAAAGCACCACTCGATCTCTATCTGCACAGCCGCAGCTAATCCTACATTCAGTAAATCAATATAGACAATTGGTGGCAGGCCACTACTTTCATCGTCGGGCTTTCGTATCCACAGGTTTGGAACACCGTAGGAATCTTTGTAGATGAAGTAACTGGTGTCTGGTACATATAGGAGCGGTCGATATGAACTTTTTCTCAATTTCCGAGCTTCTTTTAAGTTCAACAAAAGGAAGAGCAAGGTCCCCAAAGTGGCCATAGATGCTATAGAAGTCCAATCGATATAGGTAAGATTCAAAACGATACCCAGCATAGTATGACTTTACACCCTTGCAAGCACAGCATTCACCAACTGTTCGGATTTCTCATTCTTACCATCAATCCTAGTGAGCAATGAATCGCAGAGGGCCATTAGGGCATCGATTTTCTGGACGATGCGGTGTTGTTCGTTGAGGGGGGGGAGAGGAACAATGGTATTTCTAATTTTAACTTTGGATATATTGGGCTGTGCCGCGCCAGCCCCCTGAACTATGAAACTTGCTTTTAGCGAGCTGAGTAATCTCAGTAAAAAAGCATTATCTACCTCTGCATAAGTCTGACATGCACATACGGCTTGGTTCGTTGTAGCCTCGATCTCCAGAATTCCAACATCACCAATGTTCGCTCCATACATAGCAATTAAAACAGAACCAACAGGATTAAGATCAAGAGAGCATTTAGTTAATGCTAAATCACTAATTGTTTCCTCCGCAGTACTAATTCTACCTTGCTTGACTTCTCCTGATTTCACCCAAGGGATATTGCCGTTATAAAATTTAGAATTACCACGGCTCGGTGTGCTTCCTGACTTCCAATAACCATATTCTCCCAACCTCACCCACTCCCACCCCTTGGGCAGCTCATATGGCACCTCCTCGGGCTTAATCTCCGGTAGCGGCTTCGGCTTCTTGATCTTCCCCGCAGCCACCAGTCGCTTCTTCTCCGCTTCAATCTCCTTCAAGAGCTCACTGGCCGGCTGATCATTCGGGTCCTGCTCAACCAGCTTCCCCTGCATAGCCAAGGATAGAATCGCCTTCTTCAGCTCCTCCACATTCTCTTTCACGGAGTAGAGTGAATCAAAACGGTCGGTAATGAAACTCCATGAGGCAGCAAACTCGTTCTCGTCGCTACTGTGCTGCAGATGATGAACCGCGGAGGAATGCATCGAGAGTCGTTTGGCATCCCGTTCCTTGCGTCTGGCTTCGAGCTGATCACAGAGGGCCATTAGGGAATCTATTTTTTGGACGATGCGGTGTTGTTCGTTGAGAGGGGGGAGAGGGAAAAGAGCTTTATTAAGATTTGCTTGCGTTATCTGGTTTATAGTTGTTGTATTTACTTCATCAATCACTCGACGGAATATTGGAGAGTGAATAAATCGCAGTACAAAAGGATTGATTCTACTTCGATAAATTGCCATAAAAGCACCAAATGCCATAACTTCTTCAGATATCGGTATAATAGCTGCTTTACCAACCAGCCTCCTGCTGCCGTTTCTTGCACAAATGAGTATATCCCCGGGATGGGCATAAGTATTTTGCCTTATTTCAGCATTTACTCTCACAAGGTTCCTAAATACTATCTGTCCGTTTTGAATATTATTCGACCGCAGAACCGGTGTACCGTGATTTGAGACCTGTGTTGGCTTGTACGTAAGACCAATATTTGTAGTTCCAACATTTCCCAACCGCACCCACTCCCACCCCGCAGGAAGCTCATACGGCACCTCTTCCGGCTTAATCTCAGGCAGCGGTTTCGGCTTTTTGATCTTCCCCTCAGCCATCAGCAGCTTCTTCTCCGCTTCAATCTCCTTCAAGAGTTCACTGGCCGGCTGATCATTCGGGTCCTGCTCCACCAGCTTCCCCTGCATGGCTAAGGTAAGAATCAGCTCCCGCAGCTTCTTAATGCCGTCCGGGATCCCCAGGAAATGGTCGAAGTAGGCTTCCAACTGCTCCATTAACGACTCGCTCTCTTACCGGAAAGCGCCGCTATCAATTCCGCTTTTAACTCATCCCGCACTGCCTCAAGCTCTTTGGTAATCGCTTCATACTCAGCATAGAGCTCTTCCGGATCGCCATGGTTCACCTCTTCCTGGTGGGGATTCTTGAAGTCCAGGTTGTAGTTCCGTTCGGTAATCTCTTCCGCACTCACCTTCCAGGCTCGTTCGTTCTCGACCGGCTTCTTCCACCAGGCCTTCTCCGCATCGAACTCGCCGATGGTTAACGGCTTGGAACGAGAGTAGGATTTATACCCATCGGGATAGGGGTGCTCATAAAACCAGACCTCCTTCGTCGGTCCGTTCTTCTCAAAGAAGAGGAGATTGGTATTGATACTTGTATAGGGGCTAAAGACTCCTTTGGGGAGCCGGACGATGGTGTGCAAGTTGAACTCTTCGATAAGCTCCCGCTTAATGGTGGTCTTTACCCCTTCACCGAAGAGGAAGCCATCGGGGAGCACCACCGCCGCCCGACCGGTATCCTTCTTTAAGAGATGCATGATCAAGGCCAGAAAGAGGTCGGCGGTCTCGCGGGTACGATACTTCTTCGGGAAGTTGTTCTCGATTCCGTCCTCCTCCATTCCGCCGAAGGGGGGATTGGTAATCACCACATCCACCCGCTCCTTGGGGGAGTAATCCTTTAGCGGCCGACTTAAGGTATTGTCGTGCCGAATATTGGAGGGAACATCGATACCGTGGAGCATCATGTTTGTCAGAGCCAGCATGTGCGGCAGGGGCTTCTTCTCTACCCCCAAGAGCGTGTGCTGGAGTTTAGCAGCATCCTCGGCGGTCTTGATCTGGGATTTCAGGTGATCGATGGTATTGGAGAGAAATCCGCCGGTCCCGCAGGCCGGGTCCAGGATCTTCTCGCCCAACTGGGGATTGATGATATCCACCATGAACTGCGTCACCGCCCGGGGAGTATAGTACTCGCCGGCGTTGCCGGCCGACTGAAGATCGGCCAGGATCTTCTCATAGATATCGTTAAAGAGGTGCCGGTCCTGGGATGAGTTGAAGTCCACGTCGTGCTGGATCGTGTTCACTACCTGGCGCAGTAAAGTCCCGGATTTCATGTAGTTATAGGCGTCCTCAAAGACGCTTCCCACCACCTTTCCGTGCTCGCTTACCCCCGCCTTGGTGGCAAGCTTCTTCAGGGCCGGAAAGAGATCGTTATTGATGAATCCGATCAACACATCCCCGGTCATCCCTTCTGGGTTCGCCGCCCAGCTCGACCAGCGATGGCGCTTTTCCAGGGGGGAGGTGTAATTGGAGACCGTGAAGCTCCACTCCTTCTCCCGATCATCGAAGATCTTCAAAAACAGGAGCCAGGACATCTGGCTGATCCGCTGGGCATCCCCGTCGACACCCACATCCTTACGCATAATATCCTGGATCGATTTCACCAGGGTGTTAATAGACACTGCTGCTCTCCTCGCTACCTATGATGCCTGCGGGCTTTCACTATAGAGTTGAGCCTCCAGCTCCTGGACGGCCTTTCTATACCCTTCCGGCCCGCCGAAGAACTGGGCGATCTCGTAGGGCGTACCATACTCGGTAAAGGGATTGATGGTCAGCACCTGAGGCTCCTCAATCTGATCAATACCTTCATCAGCATACTTCTGTAAAAGCTCCTCTAGGACCCGCCGGGCCTCGTCCCCATATTTCTGAAAATAGTTGCGCTTCTTGACCTGCTCCGCCCGCTCGCGTCGCGTCAACGGCGGCATGTCCCAGGCAATATGACAGACCATATCGAAAGGATCGATCTCCCGCCCCACCTCATCGGCCAAGGCCTCGAAGAAGATTCCCCGCTCGGCCAGCTCGTCGATGATCGCCTTCTTCCGCTCCGCTCCGGACCAGGCATTCAGGAAGGAGTCGAGGCTCGCAAACTCCCGATTGATTTGCCGCTTGCTGTACTCCTTCAAGGATTCGGTGATCAGCTTGCCATCGGGGCCGTAGTACTGGACCCGTTCGGCGACCACTCGTACCGGGACATCCTGGACATAGTATTTCCTGATCCGGCTCTCATCGCCGGGGTCGCCCTCCGGATACTCCGCCTCGTCGATCGGATCATGTCCCTCCGGTGCGGCTCCATCCTCTTCCTGCTCCTCTCGCTCCTCCGGGGGCACCGGACTCTCCCCGTCCCCGGGATTATAGACTACCACCGGATCGCCGTCGAAGGCGGGATCGGCGAAGAGCTCGGTCGCCTTCTTGAAATCCATAATCGTGAAGTAGTACTTGTCGTAATCCTCGTTGATTCGGGTCCCTCGGCCGATGATCTGCTTAAACTCCGTCATCGACTGGATACGCTGATCGAGGACGATCAGCCTGCAGGTCTGGGCATCGACGCCGGTGGACATCAGCTTCGAGGTGGTGGCGATCACCGGATAGCGGGATTCCGGGAAGATGAAGTTATCGAGCTCCGCCTTCCCCTCCTCATTATCCCCGGTAATCCGCATCACGTAGCGGCTGTTTTCGGCGGCCAGATCCCCGTTGGCGTTCACCAGGGCCTGTCGCATCCGTTCGGCATGATCGATATTCTCACAGAAAACGATGGTCTTACTGTAGCGGTCGGTCTCTTTTAAAAAGCGGGAGATCTTTTGGGCCACCATCTCGGTGCGTCTCTCCAGAATCAGGGTCTTGTCAAAATCCCGCTGATTGTAGATCCGGTCCTCTATCAGATTCCCGTACTTGTCCTTCCGCCCCTGTTCGGGTCGCCACCCCTCCAAATCCTTATCGATATCGATCCGCACCACCTTGTAGGGGGCGAGGAAGCCGTCCTCGATCCCCTGCTTCAGTGAGTAGGTATAGAGCGGCTCGCCGAAGTAGTCGCTATTCGAAACATGCGTCGTCTCCTTCGGGGTGGCCGTCAAACCGATCTGAGTGGCGGTAGAGAAATACTCCAGGATCTGACGCCAGGCCGAATCCGCCGCGGCGCTCCCCCGGTGACACTCATCGACCACGATCAGATCAAAGAAGCCGGGCGAGAACTGCTTGTAGATATTCCGCTCCTCTTCACTGCCGGTAACCGCCTGGTAGAGGGAGAGGTAGATCTCGTAGGATTTATTGGCCTGGCGCTTCTGGATCTTTGTCATGGCCGAGCCGAAAGGCTTGAAATCGTTGGTCATCGTCTGATCAACCAGGATATTTCGGTCCGCCAGAAAGAGTATCCGCTTCTTCGCGCGGGATCTCCAGAGGCGCCAGATAATCTGAAATGCCGTAAAGGTCTTCCCGGTTCCCGTGGCCATGACCAGCAGAATCCGTTGCCGCCCGGTGGCAATCGCCTCAATAGTGGTGTTGATCGCCTGCAGCTGATAGTAACGCGGGGTCTTGTTCCCCCCGTCGCTGTAATAGTCCTCGGTTACGATCGCCTCAGCCGAGGCTTCCAGCCCCTTCTGTCGCGTCCATTGATCCCAGAGCTCCTGGGGCGACGGAAACTCGGCCAGGGAGAGCTCGCGCTCAACCGGACCGCTTCCGATCAGCTGATTATGAAAGAGGAAACCGTCGCCGTTACTGCTGAAAACGAAGGGCACATCCAGCATCTGAGCATAACCTAAGGCCTGCTGCATCCCGGCGCCGACACTGTGGGTATTATCCTTGGCCTCGATAACCGCCAAAGGGATCCCCGGCTTGTAGAAGAGCACATAATCGGCCCGTTTGCTCTTCCCCCGGGAGTGGAGCTTCCCTCGGACAATAATTCGCCCCTTGGTTAAGGAGAACTCCTCCCGGATCTGAGTGTTGATATCCCAGCCGGCCGCAGCAACCGCAGGGGTTATATACTTGGTACAGATATCGCGTTCAGACAGCTCGGCTTTTTGCATCCACATTCCTCGATCAGGCTCTACATTATCACCATTCTCACCAGTCGTCAAAGAAGACGGTGAAAGGATGGCCGATCCTTTACTCTCCCAGAATCCGCATTAGCGCTTGATTGATATAGTAGTTATGGCGCCCGATCTTCCGCTTCTCAAGGAGTTCCGCCTCCACCAGACGATCCAGATACTTCGACGCCGTTTGTCGGGAGACATCAATACTGCGAGTCACATACTCGATTTTCGTATAGGGGTGATAAAAGAGATTATTTAGAAGCTCCTGACTATAGATACCGGTCTCTCTGATCCGTTGTTTATAGTCCTGCATGGCACTGCTGATTGACTGCACCAGTCGAATCGTCTGTTGGGCGGTCTGATCGACACCTTCCAGCATATAGAGAATCCAGTCGATCCACCGATTCTCATCCCGTACCGCCTGCAAGAGATGGTAGTACTGGACCTTAGTACGCACAATGTAGCGGCTCAGGTAGAGAACCGGGATATCCAAGTACCCTTTTACGACCAGGTAGAGGACATTGATGATGCGGCCGGTTCGTCCGTTTCCATCACTAAAGGGGTGAATGCTCTCGAAGAGATGGTGAATCACCGCCATTTTAATCAGCGGATCGACCGGGAGGGAGGCATCATTATTAATAAGCTCTTCACAGATGCCCATCAGGCGGATGATCTCACTCGCCTCCTGGGGAGGCTCATAGACGACGGCCTGGGTTGCATCGTTCACTAAGGCCGTTCCCGGCTGGACGCGAAAGCCTTCATCCCGTCCAGTGATGGCTTGAAACACAGTGATGATATGATTTGCCGTTAAGAGTCCCTGCTGCCGAATCAGATCGTAGCCAATGCGAAGGGCACTGACGTAGCGATGCACCTCCTTGGCGGCAAGTGAACCGGGAAGCCGTTCGCCCCCCGCATCAGTATAGAGATCATCCTGAGTAGTTATGATATTCTCAATCTCTGAGGAATCCCGGGCTTCCTGCATCGCCAGGTTATTGATCAGGATTCCCGGCCGGGGGATGGTACGGGTGAGTCCCTTCAGTTCTGCCAGTGATCGATTGGCGGCAATTGTCTTTCGGAGCACTGCAGGTGTTTCCAGCACTTCCGGCAGCGGCATCTCACCCAACCTGTACATCGCGTCTCCCCCTTCGTCCTCTGCTCATGGTAAAGAATACCGCATTTCTTACCACGACACCAGCAACATGTTAACTATTCTGGCTTTTCTTAACACATACAACCAGTCGTGTTAATAATTCTCTGATTATGTAACAGGTATTCGATCCTGAGAGGCAAATAGAAGCCTCTGGAGCGATCTTTATGGTTCAATAGTGATCTTCCCCATGAATCGTGAAAAGATCGTCTGCACGTACGTCCTTACCCCTCCGAGCGGAGATTTCTGGCGGGCTGATCCCGTTCAATTCAGCCATACGGGATTATAGGGGGAAAAATATCGGTTTCCGAGGTCTCATCAGTGTGCACAAGCCCCAGACACCCAGGAGTATTACAACGAGTACGCGCGCGTGAGGAGTTTCTGGACACTATAAAAAGGGGATATCGTACAATCCTCTCATAATCGCACACCGATTGCTACGGCGGAGACGCAATCCAAGATTGAGAAACTTCCACTCACACTCAGCCGATCCGTGAGATTGAGATGGGCATACAGCTCGTGGCTCTCTTCCGTCGGCTCGTGCGTAAACCAGAGCGGCAATTTTGCGTCATAGCCAAGATGTAACTGCTTCAACCAGAGTCCAGTACCGAAAAGCGCTTCAATACCGATACTGGTCCGATCGACGAGATAGACGATATTTGGTAGACCATAGAGGGAGAATACGCTCCCGCCCAAGCTGATTCCGGCCCCAAACTCACCCGTATAGTTCAGGTCCTTAGCGGCCGTCCGCTTCTCGAATCCTGTTGCCAGTCGCCAGGAGGGCATTGGAAAATAGGAATAACAGCGGGGGAAGGATTCAATCCTCAGAAAAGTCAGCTCTTCGAGGGTGAGATCGGTATAATCAGTACTTACGGTACCAGAGAGAAACTCCAAGGTCGCGTCAGCCAGGCGATTCGGGCGGTCCTCGCGTCGATTAAAGTAGAAGGGCCGGAAGCCGATGGTCTGTCGTGTGCTGGCAGCAGCATGGAGCACACCGCTCGAGATCTTCATCGGCCGGGTAATCGGTGTGTAGGGCGGAATCCCTGCAACGGTCGGCTGTGGATAAACCAGGTGATCAATCGCTCGATATTCCCCATCCTTAATCCCAAACCGCCGAAACCGCAGATCCGTGCCAGAGCTCAACAGATAGGCTACCGTCTCCCTGATATCGGAATCATCAATCTCATCCAGGAGCGTAGTCTTCGAACTGCCACGGAGAACCTCATGATAGGCACGCCGCTCCGCAGGACTCAGATGCGCATGCACATACTGGATGCGATCCACCGAGGGATAGTGGTAGGTCGGGTCAGAAACGCCATCGATCTGTTCGATCGCCGCGATCAGGTCATACGGAGTAACAAGACCGAACACCCGTTCCTGAAAGGAGGTAGAAGCAAGCACCACCGAGAGAAGGGGCATCAGTTCTGAGGTACAATTCTGGGTCAGGAAATGGTAGGAGAAGGAGGTGTGCATCAGCTCCCAGGCGTGATACGCGAGTAAGCGACGCTGATACGCAGTCAGATTGAGTTCATACTCAATGAGATAGCGCTGTTCCGTTCGCAAATAGCGGTCAGCCACCAGAAAGAACGGACCAAAGCTATAGCGTCCGGGAAGATTCCCCGTCAACCCGTTGACTATGAGGCTGGGTGTCGAAATCGTGTCGGGCAACTCCGCGGCGAAGCCAAACACCTGGGAAAAGAAGGGATTCTCTGCTTTATTGAATTTGATTAAGGTATGCCCAAAGTAGGACATGGGTGAACCCAGATAGGCGGAAGCAAAGAGCACGCTGATGGATGCGGGATTCAGGGTGCGCTGAAAAGTGGCGAGTCGATCTGATTCGGTAAACGGAATCTCGAGATCCAGCTGCTCTGCAAGGAAAAGGTATCGTGCGGGAAAGCGCTCTACCGTAGCCTGTGAATACTGCTGGAGGAGCGCAACTATCTCCTTCTCCGGGTCACCAGGATTCTCAGCGAGGAAAAAGGAGGGGTCATCAATGGCACTCGTTCCTGATGCATCGATATGCAAGAGTGCGTGCCACTCAGGAGCGGCTGCCAGTTCCTGTATCTGCTGGGTGTCGATGCCAGTGATTGCCTCAGCGCTCAGTGGGAGAACACCGAACACAGAGAGTACGACCCCACTGAGCAATCGCCGCCATTCACCTACAAGCGAAAAGGCTACTCCTCTATTTCGGGGAACCATTCGAGCACCACACGGTACATGTCATTCGGCGTTTCACATTGGGCAAGGTGCGTCCTTACTGGTTCGAGGAGAGGCGGGTCCTGGGTGTAGAGCGCAAGCTCACGGAAGAGGCTCTGAAGATAGGGTCCTGTTCCAAGATGGGCCTCATTCCGGATCTCCGAGTAATAGAGCAGAACATAGCTTCGTATGCGTGATTCCAGCACCTGCGGAGAGCTTTCCGCGGGCACAGGGTTCGAGAGAACCTGGGCGGACTCTCCATCCGCCCAGCCGAGACTACTGCTCGCAAGAATGCCAATGATCAGGAAGAGATACTTATTCCTTATCGAGCCGGAAATAGTAGGAGTTCGGATCATATTCAAAGGCATTTCCCGTAATAAGGTCGGTCGTACTCCAATCCCAAAAGATATTGATCAGCGCAACCGGATCATAGCTGGTCGAGAGGGGCCGGGTCTGGACGCGATAGCCATCCAGGTGGACTTCGACCTGCTTGTACTTATTCCGCTTGAGACTCACGGTGAGTGGCGTCACGCCCATCACATTGCCATCCACAATGATTTGTGCGCCGCGGGGTTCACTGTCGAAGGTAACATCATCCTTTGAACCACTAAGAATCGTAGCACAACTGGCGAGCAGGGCGACCATCAGGATGGTCAGGACGATACGAACTGTTTTCATACATTTCTCCTATAGCTGTTTTCGTAATAGTGGTATAGGCCTCTGTTCTGATCTGAATTGGACAGCTGCTTCAACACGCATATTACACTTGGCTGCAGTTTATATGAGAAGGATTCCCAAGCGCAATAGGAAAAACTCCCGGACGATCTGGGACCGGCCACATCGATGTCAGGAGGGCTAGTTCATCACTCCAAAAGGATCAGTGGACCGCACCCGACCACTGTGACCCAACAGAGAACGGTTGAAGGGGCACCCCACTCCTTGACCGTAGTAGGAGTACTTTAAGCATTACGCGCGCGCGAGGAGTTTTCCAGCACTATAAAAAAGGGATTCACTGGATGATTTTCATCAAGACTCCCGATGAGAACTGAATCTGTGCAGCTTTAACCACGCAAGCGTCCCCAGGAACCATCTGATAAAATGAAGTTGCCTCCTTAAAGATGTAATTTATGGTGGTACGCTGAACTTGACTAAGTGTATCCAGACCTACTTAGGAGATTAGCTCGTTCACGATTAGTCTATTGAGACACCTATGCATGACAATCGTAATTCAAGGGTTCAACATAAATAGGAGGTGCCGCATGCTCTCGTGTCTGGATGGATCAGCATACTTCCGGTTGATGCTCTCCTATTCGTTAGTGAACAGAGGTACAGTAGGGACAGGTCTGTAGTAGCAGTAATTTAAACAGTACGCACGTGCGAGGAGATGTCATGATGCATTTATGTAGGCAATTCGATCTGAATTTGGTGAAACATTGTGCGATATTAAGATTCTTCTTGCGCACCTATAATACTATGCTATAATTATTTAGAGATTTCATGAGACATTATGAGATCTTCATATTGTGATAGGTTTCAGCCTTCCAAGCTGATGACGTCGGTTCGATTCCGATCAGGCGCTGAGAGTGAGTGGAGTGGCAGAGCTTCCTGCTCTAACATTCCCGAACCGAAGCGACTGAAACCGTAAGGTATCAGGCGCTGAGAGTGAGTGGAGTGGCAGAGCTTCCTGCTCTGACATTCCCGAAGCGAAGCGCATGAAACCGCGAGATATCAGGCGTAGCGATTCACCGAAGGTGATATCGCAGCCGAGTTTTGCGCAGTAATTCCACAGGAATTACGAGAGCAAAATGAAGGCGCTGAGAACGAGGCTCCGCCAAATGGCGGAGTTTTCTTATTTAAAAGATGCGATTGAATATGTTAAATAATCTTTGATTCCTTAACACGTTAAACAGCTCAAGTTAAATGTCTTACGATAATACACCTTCATACCTACTCCTGTTCGTTGGCTCATCCGTATTTGTCTTTATCCTTACAATCACCATCATATTTCATTTTACTTTTACGCTATCTGGGTGTAAAATAGATAATATGAATACGTAGTCACTCTGGAGGATCCCATGGACTACTCTACAAACGATTATTTAGTCCGCTATGCGGACCTCGAATACGCCCGGGCGGCCTTCGTCGATGCGAGAACTCCCGGCAGCCATCTGAAGGAGAATTACTGCATTATCGGTAAGGGTGTTTCGGAGAATCCCCGCCAACCGATTCATATCCACGGAACCGACGGATTCCATGTGGGTGCCGCAGGACAACCGCCGGGTATCCTCAATTCTTTACACAGCCACTTCACCGCCGAGGTCTTTCTAATCTTCAAGGGGCAATTCCGTATCTACTGGGGACCGGAAGGCGCCAGGGAGACTATCCTAGGTCCAGGAGATATGATCTCTGTGCCCACAAACTGTTTTCGTGGTTTCGAGGTTGTGGGCGACGACTACGGCTTCCTCTTCACCCTCCTGGGAGGAAACGACTGCGGCGGCGGAATAGTTTGGCATCCGACCGCGATCCTCGAGGGGCGCAAGCACGGCATGTATCTGCTCAAGAATAAACAACTCGCCGACACCGTGGCCGGTGATCCTGAGCCTTCAGAGGAGGAGCTCTTCCCCCTTATGAGCAGCGAAGAAGTACAAAGCTTCGACGACTACACTGAAGAGGAGATGCTCAAATTCGTTTCTCGATGGGTAACAAAACGGCCCAGGGCTACCGATTTCTCTCAGAACGGCGATTTCACCCATTTTCACATCAGCGGACACCCGGACAATCCGGCAGACTTCGAGGTTAAGAGTATCGACGGCGCATGTATTTACGCTTATGGAATGATTCCCGGCGGAATAGTCCCCATGCACCGCAGATCAGAGAATCAGGTTCTGGTTAATCTCTTCGGTGATGTTCAGATCGAATTTGAAGACAAGCAGCTTATGCCGATTGTGCTTGGCCCCGGTGATACCTATGATGTTCCGAAGGGAACAGCCTACTCTCTGAAAGGAGTCCGGGGAGAAAGCTATACCTACTGTTTTGTAAACGGTGATTTCCCGTCGGAACCGGTCTTACTATAGATGCAGAAGATACTTTTTATTCCCGGATATCTTTGTACCGATGCTCTTTTTCAATATCAGCTAGATCATCTTTCAGACGGCATTTCCGGGACGGTCGCCGACATACCCCCGCTTACGACGATGGAGGATATTGCTCGAGTGTTGTGGCGGAAGCACCCCGACCCGTGCATCATATGCGGTCTCTCCATGGGGGGCATCATTGCAATGGAGATGGTCCGACAACGACCGGATCTCGTGCAAGGGCTTGTCCTTCTCGATACCAACGCAAAATCGGAAGGAGCGGAGGTCTCCGCGGCACGGCAGAAGCTGGTCCAAGAGGGAAAACTGATCGGTCCGGGAAAAATGAGTTTGAAGCGGCTCCTGCCCAAGCTTGTGCATCCTGACCGGACGGAAGATGAAGGGCTTCGTGCAATCATTTACCAAATGGCCGAGGAATGCGGCGTTGAGAAGCTCGGGAATCATGCTCGGGCCCTGGAAACCAGACCGGATTATTCCGACCCCCTTAGGGAGATAAATTGCCCGACATTAATAGCCTATGGCGCACAAGATCTGCTCTGTCCTGCGGATCGGCATGATCACATTAAGTCGCTTATACTGAATGCGCAGTATGAGGTATTCGCCAATTGCGGACACTTGTCGCCCCTGGAAAAGCCTCTCGAAGTTTCCCAACTTCTTGATGAATGGTTTTTACGCTGTTGAAGCTGAACGGAATATCCCCAGGGCGCTAACCCTGGGGATAGCTCTATTATCGACGAGCCCTACATTCCGTTATAGTAAAACTCCCAGCCAATATCATAGCTAAGATCGTCGTCATACGGCACCGATGCGTTTCTATCGACGCGCATATAGATATAATATGGATAGCCACCTGTATTGACATAAGGTAATGAGAAGGTATACTGGAGATCAAAATAGTCCGGTGGATCTGTCACGGAATCCGGAGTAATTACGTTCCGATTATGATCATAGAAGGTAACCCGAGGATCCGGGTCGATTGTATTCAGATCAAGCTTGATAACCGCATCATAATATGAATCCCAGAATCCAAACTTATAATAATCTGCATCCTTCAGTTTGGCGGTCCCTTTCCCGGTAAACAGGGCTAAACGGCTATCTTCATCGGCACTGTCATCGATGATCAGCGTGGCACCGCTGACGGCGTCCGCACTATTATTGCCGAATCTTCCCTCATACTGGTCGTCATAGCGCACAGTGTCCATGTATTGAGATCTGTTTCCAAGCTTATCTTCAAACCAGACATACACAGAATAATCCCCATAAATATAGGTGTAAGGGGTTAATTCCCAGGCGAAAGGAGAGGTAGGCTCGCTGTAAGACTGTATTTGCGCCGTGCCGGGCCGAACTGTGGAATTGCTAAAATAGACCTTTTCTACACCGCTGGCGTCGTCCCTGGCCTCGTATACTAAAACAATATCCGAGTCACTTACGCCAGTCACATAATCGCGGCTTTGAGTAGGATTTGACGCATGCCAAACACCAAACAACTCTCTAATTGGAGGTGTGGTATCAATATAAATATCAGTAGAATAGAGAGGGGACTCATTTCCGGATTCATCCCTGAAACGCGCGTACACTGTCTTTGGACCATCGGAAGGAAAGGTATAATTTGCGCTAACTGCGGCCGGAATCCAGCCGGAGCTCGTTCCTTCACCGAAACTCGATGCAGAAAGCTTCATCCACGGTACACCGCCAGAGTTGTCGCTGTAAGTTAGGGTGATATCAATGGTCCGATCGTTTCTATAATCGGTTCCGGAAATATTGATTTTGTCCTCAATATTTATACTCCCTGAAGGATCTATCGCGTCATCCCATATGGCTTGAACGGTTGCATTCCCGTCGGTTAAGGTTACTGTAGTTGATTCGGAATTAGCATCTAAGAAATTGGCATTACCTGAACCGCTAACTTGTTCCCAACGCACAAAAGGAAAGCCTACTTGTTCAATGGCTTGAATTTCTGTTGAATCACCATCCTTTAGATTTATTGCGCCCGTGGGAGTTACTGTACCCACCTCCGATTCTATTATGGTTAAGGTATAATCAGCTAGTTTCGCCTGGGATACCTGTTCTTCTATCTCCGCCAGAACACCGTCTTCACAACCGGAAATAGCGAATGCGATCAGCAATAAACCGAGTGAAGTAATAATTTTTGTGCCTTTCATCTTTTTCTGTGACATAGCCTACCTCCTACTCATCCGACCAGATCGGCTTGCTGCGAGCGGATATATCAGAAGCCCTTGCAGTTTGTGAATTGCCGCCGCTGATATAGGCATAATCTTCGGCGCGTACCGGATCTAACAGCTGAGCCACCTGATAGTATTCCCGTGCCTCCCCGTACTGCTCAATTGCATAATTTGTCCTGGCCAACGAGAGCAAGACATCGGTGTTGTCAGGATTCATATTATGCGCCTGTTGGTAGAATGCGAGCGCGCGGTTATAATCTTCGTTGATGTAGTGAATGTTTCCCATATTGACCATAGCCGGTAGATAGCTGAGATTCGCCGCCTGGCGAAAATACTGCTCCGCTTCGTCTACCAAACCATAACGGGCGTACAAGGTTCCAAGCCTGTTAATTAATCGCGGGCTGCTGCGCTGTGCGATCCCCGCTTCCAGGCGCTCAACCATGGGAGCGATCTGAATCTGAATGAACTGATTCAAACTGTCCCGGTACTCATCGTCGAAGCTATTCGCCGCTGGGAGTCTCTCTACAACACTTTCAACCTCTCCGGATGAGAACCCCGTCGGAGCATATACGGACCATGCCTCACGGATAGGGAAGAATCCGGCAGCACCATCCGCTTGCGCTTCGCGCCACTGCCGGGCTCCAGTCTCCCAAGCATCGACAAATCCGTCGTTGACCATGGTCACCTCGACCGGCAACCAGGCCTCTCCTTCATGCAAAATCAGATCATCGGTGCTTCGAAACATGCGGAGAGCCTCTTGCTCGCTCATATTGAGCGAGAATGCCAGGTAGATATGTCCGGGAGTAGTAACGAAGGCAGTTTCAATGGCTACAGCTTCCAGCATCGAGCTGTAGAGTATACTGAGATCGTCGCAATCCCCGGTTCGATAATCGAGGGTTTGTACCGGAAACTGCAGGTAATCAGTGCTGCTCTCATCCTGACTCAATAGCTCATAAGAGGAATCAGGATCGATCGTATATTCCAGCCCGTACTCCTTCAGGGCCTCAAACACAGCTATCGCACTGGCCAGATTCGAGCTCAACCCGGCATAACTTGCGCTGCCGAGTTCAGAGGTGACATTACGGCTGAACTTGAGAATCGTCGGATCCTTCGCGGTTACAAATGCAGCCGCTTTACGGTCGTCGTCCCAGCTGATGGAGTTGCGGTCGTAGATCCTGATCGATCGGTTCCGCTCCGCGGTGAGTGATGTATCCCCCACACTGTAAGTGACACTGACTTGCGATTGCACCGTATCTTGTTCGGTTATATCCATTACCGATGAATTGAAAAGTGCTGTAATCGGTATCTCAATCTCATCACCGGAAGATATTTCGTCATACTCGGCAATGATCTGTGGTCCGTCCATATAGCGGGGCACATAGAAAAAGACCTGCACATCTTGAATCCGACGCTTCTCGCGATTTTGAATGAGTACATTTCCGATTGGATTCTCGTCATAATATTTATAGATGACGGGGAAAATCTGTCGGTACTCGGGATCGATAATCTGCAGTTGCGGTCTCCGCGTGCCGCTGCTCAGCCGCGACGGCGAAACAGATAGCTGAAGGGAGACGCTGACTCCTGAATAAAAACTCTCTATAGCACCGTCCTGACGGGTGATCATATCCCGATACTCAGGCTTTAACGAAATGGTAAAACCATCATTGATTGCCAAATCTCCTCTGATTGCGGCAGAATAATATGGGTTGTAGGTAGAGTCTGTTTCAGAGCTGATTCCCATGTAGCCGCCGAGATTTATCTGCGGACCGAGAGAGAACTGCTGAATATTCAATAATGGGTATGATATTCCTGCTCCGCCGGCAATTATTTGCAACTCCCCTGCCCCGGCTTGCAGATTGACGGCTTGGAAATCAAGGGTACCGTGAAAATTGAGTCGTGAACCAAACAGTGGAGCGCTGATTTCCGCACCGCCCCCCATTCCCATCTCGTAAATATCCGCGCTTTCGTTCAGCGGAAGAAACACAGAGGGGAAGCCTGCGATTGATAGATTCTCTTGGCCAGTCAGATTTAGAGAGAATAGACATACAATAATAAGTATGTTCAGTCGTCTGATCATGCTTGCCTCCTGAACACGGTTCGGTGCACTTTTCAAAAGAAACACCCTTCAGAAGACAATATATTACTCTTTTGGTCATATTTCCAGATATTTATCTATAGGTTTCTGTAGAAGAGATTAAAAATTTTAAAGTATAAACCCTTTCAATAATGGCTTTTATTAGGCGTCATTGAGCGGTCCAATTCGGAACTATCGCGGTTAAGAGCGATAGCGTACTTGAATATAGCATAAGAACCATATTTATCGTAAATTCAATATACCTATATACTCTCAGATAGCTTCACAGCCTAGAAATTTCATGGGGATGCACTATTAAATTGGTAATACCCAATACTCAAAAAGAGATAGATCAGAGAGCAACGGAGGAATAGAGTTATTCATCCAATTCCTCCGCAGTAGATATGGTCCAATATCTCTACTTAATTGTAGTGAATGAATATGAACTACTGTAGTTTGTTCCCCCTTTTGTAGTTGTCCCGTAGCGCCAGGTAATCAGGGTGTCATTCGGCAATGCGGTGGCCCTAGCAGGCCAGGTATACTCACTGTCGGATAAACCTGTGGCAACATCCGTCCATACGCGGGTCGTTGGATTATACAGCTGAAGACTATAGGTAGCCAGCAGCGTCGAAGGCCAATCAAAGAAAGGTCTGGTCGAGACTCCCTTTGCTCCATCAGCCGGAATGACTGGTGAGGAGATATATATTGTTCTCGATCCGCTGGATGACCAGTTACCTCTAGCATCCCTCTCAATTACATAGAGAGTATTGTTGCCGTAACTGAGAGCGGCCCCGGGGGTATAGCTTGTGGCGGTTGTTTCACCACTCCATGCAGCGCTGCCAAGTTTGTATTTATAGTATCCCACGCCGCCGTTACCACCAGACGACCAGCTCCATGTGGGAGTAGTATCGCTTGTAGGACTGGTTCCAGAGACATTAGGGCTTCCAGGAGGCACTGTATCGATATAGATACTGTCCGACTGAGTGCTAAAGTTTCCAGCCTCATCGAAGGCCCATACGGTTGCCAAACGACTTAGGTAGTTTTGATTGGAGAAGGTTGTGGTTATATTCATCGGCGTTGAAGTCACGTCAAGTCGATAGCCTGAGGACGTCCCGTAATACCAGCCCGTATCTTGATTATATACATTGTAGGTACAGTCGGTCGTATCTGAATAATTGTCGCTGATACTGAAACTTAGTGCTACTGTTGTTGAGGTGCTATAGGTGGCGCCTGAAGCCAAAGAAACTCCGGTAATGGTGGGACCGAAATTGTCTACCGTATATACTAGTGAATCAGATGTCCGATTCCCGGCTTTGTCGGCCACTGTGAGTGATATTGTATACTCCCCGTCGGTGGCGGGCTCGTATACGTATGTATAATAGAGCGTCGGGTAACTGAAACTGACGGTCGAGGCGGGACCGGCGGTCTTTGCCCACTGGTAGGACTTTATATGTGCCTCTGTCACGCTGGCTGCACGGTAGAAACTTGAAGCGTTTGAAATAACATCGTCTCCAACATTAACCGCAGGAGAGGTCCGGTCGAGGTATATAGTCTTGGTTTCGACCTTCGAATATGACGGACTTGTATCTATTATACCGGTGAATATCGCATAGACTTCCTGAAGGCCATCTGCGGTATTTGCCAGGGTGATACCGGAAAAGGAATTACCTACTGATTCCCAGCCGACAATACCCCCGGGATTGAGTAGCTCGGATTCATCGGTAGTTACATAGTACTGAGTAGCGTAGAGATTGGAGGATGCTACATCGATATCAAGGGTTAACTCATTTGTGTATCCGCTATCTGCTGTAACCGGTCCGGTGTTACCGGCATCAGCTATAGAAATACTTCCAGTCGGTGCAGTACCGGTATGAAAGGACCATGAGTAGTCCTCTATAAGTTCACTTCCGTCTGCTCCTTTAATCCCTGCAATCCTAATTGTATAATTTGTGTCATTTCGAAAATAACCTATGTAATCCGGCGACTCCGATGGTTCCAGGGTCAGTCGCTTGCTCGATGAATCAAATTCCGCATTTAAAATGTCTAGTAGCTGAGGATTGCCCGGATCCGCTTTGCTGGTGATCTGGATGGTGGAGGCCGATACGGTGGAGAAATTGATATCCCGATCAAACTGAACAATGATTTCACTGCCGGGGTTTGCATTCAGTGCATTCTCAGCAGGACTTATTACACTCTCCACCACCAAAAACAGATCGTTCGCGATCTTGACCTCGGTCTCCACCTCGGCCAGGAAGTCGATCGGTTCGCTGCAGGTGGTCATCAGGACTGCAGCAAGCGCAACAAGCGCCAGTAGTTTCTTCATAATCTACTCCTCCTCGTCCCAGGCGTTAATGGTGCGATTCAAGGCCTGGGATGCTCTGCCGGTTTCGGTGCTTCCCGAGCCAAGGTAGGCAAACTCCGCCGCGGTGGCGGGATCTGCCGCTTCAAGCTCACGCAGTATCTGGTCGGCCTCGCTGTAGCGTTCCAGGTCATAATTTGCCCTGGCCAAACCCAAAAGGGCGTTTTTATTGGTGGGGGCCAAACTTTTTGCTCGGGCGTAGTAGTCGCGGGCTGTTTCCGGATCGTCCTGTATGAGGTGAATATTGCCTAGATTGATCATGGCCGGAACGTACTGGCTTCGCCCGAGGACTTGACGGAACTGGGCGGCCGCATCGTCCAGCTTTCCGAAGCGGGCGTAGAGAATACCTAAACGGTTTCGGGCCCAGACCGGATTTGACGATGAGGCGATCTGCGCGTTTAACTCGATGACCCGGGGATCGATCTGGCGATTTACAAAAAGAGAAAGCTCCTTTCGGTACTCATCCAAGAGGCGCACCGAATCGGGCAGGATTATTCCGGCGCCGCCTTCGGAGAAGCCGACCGGCTCATAAAGCTCCCAGGCGCTGCGGACCGGAAAAAAGCCCGCATCTTCGGTATCCTTCGTCTCTCGCCACTCCTTTGCGCCGATCTGCCAGGCCTTCAAGAATCCCTCTCTGACCAGGGTTATCTCCACGGGCACCCAGGTATCCTCCTCCAGGAAGATCAGCTCCCGGGTGTCCAGAAAGACCTTCCCCGCCTCGACGGGGGTCATCCCCAGACTGAATGCGAGGTAGATGTGTCCCGGAGCTGTGACGAAGGCCGTTTCGATCCCTACCGCCTCGAGGAGAGCGGCATATAGAATAGAGATATCGTCGCAATCGCCGGATTTGAAGGCGATGGTCTGGTTTGGAAACTGCAGGTAGTCGAGAGCCTGATTGTCTTCGGAGAGTTCCGCATAGGGGGTGGTCGGATCTTGGACATATCCGAGCCCATAAAGGGAGAGGGCCTCGAAGATTCCCATGGCGAAGCGGAAATTCTCATTTATAGCCGCCGAGGTATCGCTTCCTACGGTAGCCGCCACATTCTTGGCAAAACTGAGGATAAGGGGATCCTTGGCGGTAACGAAGGCGGCGGCCTTGCGATCATCATCCCAGGTCATGGCGTTACGGTTATTGACCGTAACCGTTACCGGCACGGATTCTGTAATTCTCCGACCGATATAATCATACTCTATAGTCAGTTCTCCGGCGACTTTGGTCCCCTCGGTTACCCGGAAGATCTCCTCCGAGAAGAGGGCGTAGATCGGACACTCCACGGACTCCCCCGCAGGAAGCCGCTCGATAGTCGCGCAGCTTTTCGGCTGATCCATAAACTGTTTTACGAAAAAGGATACCTCTACTGCACTCACGCTCGAACTCTCGCGGTTTTCTATGCTCAAGAGGCCAGCCGGTTGGGTCTCGTAGTAGGAATAGAAGAGCGGAAATATGGGCAATAACTCAGGTGCATAATAGAGTTCTGCTTTAGAGGAGGATGAGCCGATGGCGTAGCGGATTCCCAAGCCGACACTGATACCCTGCAGGGCCGAATCCCCGCTGGTCATATAATCCCGGTAGTCGGCGTCCAGGGTAATGCTCATCCCGGGATTGAGCTGATAGCCCACGCTTGCACCGGCGCCGTAATAGGGATCCCGGATGGTTCCGGCCTCGATGATTCCGGTATAGAGTCCGCCGAATCCTCGCAGGCCCAGCAGCAGCCGGGCTCCCGGAGAATAGGCCAAGCCGACGGTGGGAGCGATGCTGATGAAGGTGGCCGATTGGTCCGAACCATTAATCGGCATCAGGGATGCGTCAAATCCCAGACCGACTCTCAATAGCGGTAGGGCTGCCGGCGTATACAAACCGTCAAGACTCAGACCGCCGCCGGTTGTATAGTACGCGGTGCCGTTGTCGAGCTCGGGCCCGAGGGGAACGGTAAGCGCCGGACGGGCCGAGAGGGTAAAATCACCGCTCTGGGCGTGCAGACCCAGATGTGGCGAAATGAGTAAGAGAGACGTTATAATAAGTGTAGCGACGAGACCTGAGATCCTCATCGTGATCACCTCCGCATAAAGATGATGCACGATCACGAAGCACGGCTATTAAGTTAATCTGAAGTGCTACCCCAACTACAATTATAGCACGTTTCGATCAGTTTTAACGAAAAAGGCCGCCCGATCGAACCGGACGGCCCTTGAGCCTCTAATTTTTCTATTTATCCTTTAAATTCGGCCACCAGGCCCTGAACCGAGGCCTTGGCGTCGCCGAAGAGCATGCGGGTATTGTCGTTGAAGAAGAGGGGATTATCGATTCCGGCGAATCCCGGATTCAGGGAGCGCTTCATAACGATTACGGTTCGCGCCATATCGACGTTGATCACTGGCATGCCGTAGATTGGTGAGGATTCGACGCTCCTCGCGGCCGGATTGACTACGTCGTTGGCGCCGATAACCACGGCTACATCCACCGATTCAATCTGTGGATTGACGTCGTCCATCTCCTTGAGCTTCTCGTAGGGAACATTCGCCTCGGCTAAGAGCACATTCATATGCCCGGGCATGCGTCCGGCCACGGGATGGATGGCGAAATTCACCTCCGTTCCGTTCTCTTCCAACTGGGCGGCCAGCTCCTGTACCGCATGTTGCGCCTGGGCGACCGCCATTCCGTAGCCGGGAACAAAGAGCACATTCTTGGCCGCCTCCAACATATAGTAGGCATCCTCGACGCTGACCGGCTTGGCCTCGCCCTGAAATCCTTCGCCTCCGCCGGCGCTTGCTCCGCTGCCGAAGCCGGAGAAGAGCACATTCGTTAGTGAGCGGTTCATGGCCTTACACATGATGGTCGTCAGGATGATGCCCGACGAACCGACCAGGGCGCCGGAAACGATCAGTACGTTATTGTTGATCACGAAGCCCGCCGCACAGGCGGCCATACCGCTGTAACTGTTCAAGAGGGAGATAACCACCGGCATATCGCCGCCGCCGATGGGAATTACGAAGAGCACCCCGAAGATCCAGGAAAGAAGCACAACAAAAAGGAAGATATGATAGAAGCTGAGGCCGGCGCCGGCCAACATCGGGGACAGACCGTCGAACCTGGCGGTCAACACCAGAATCGAAGCTAAAAGCAGCAGCAGAATTGCACCGTTCACGATCTGCTGACCGCTATAGATCATCGGCTTGGACGGTACCTTGCCGGAGAGCTTGCCCCAGGCGATTACCGAACCGGTGAAGGTCACCCCGCCTATGAGTACGGTCAGAAGAATAATAAAGATCTGGAATGGTGCGGCCGATGCAAATCCTCCGGCGGAGACGATCTTCTCGAACTCTGCCCAGCCGACTAAGAGGCTCGCAATACCGCCGAAACCGTTAAAGAGGGCCACCATCTCCGGCATGGCGGTCATAGCGACCAGCCGGGCTGCCAGAGCCCCGATTATTGCCCCGGCGGCTATTCCGACCACGATCCACTGCCAGTGGATAATCTGATCGCTCAAGAGGGCGGTGATAATCGCCAAGAGCATACCCAAGGCGGAAACCGTGTTTCCTTTTCTGGCGCTCGCGGGGCGACCGAGCATCTTGATGCCGAACACGAAGAGTATAGACGCGATAATATAGAGCAGGTTTTGCAGGTTCGCGGAGAGGATCAGCATCAGCTTCGCTCCTTCTTCTTGACGAACATCTGCAGCATCCTATCGGTCACCAGATACCCGCCGACCACATTAATAGTTGCGAAGGCGACGGCCATGGTACCCAACACGATACGCAACACATTCCCCTCCACGCTGAAGGAGCCCACCAGAGTTATCAACGCCCCGACTATGGTGATCCCCGAGATCGCGTTTGATCCGGACATGAGGGGCGTATGCAGCTGGGACGGAACCTTGGAGATTAATTCGAATCCCAGGAAGGTAGCCAGAACCAGGATAAATACAAGTAAGATATTCACGTTATGCCTCCAAACCGTAGACTTTCTTGATTGCGTCGTTGACGATCGCGCCATTCCGGGTAATCAGCGCACCGCTGATGATCTCATCTTCACCACTGAAGTCGGGCGCCTTTCCCTCCTCATCCCAGAACTCAGTCAAGAGATTCAGGAGATTGTTAGAGTACATCTGACTGGCATGCCGGGCGACCTGGCCGGGATAATTCGCCAGCCCGACGATCTTGACGCCCTTAACATCCACGGTCTCGCCGCTCACTGAGCCTTCGACGTTGCCGCCGGTATCGACCGCCAAGTCCACCAGAACCGATCCGGGCCGCATCTCGTCGATGGTTGTCTTGGGAATCAGCACGGGTGCCTTCCGCCCGAAGAGCTTTGCGGTGGTTATGACAACATCGGCGGCGATGCAACGCTGCTTCATCTCTTCCCGCTGTTTTGCAAGCTGTTCCTCGGTCAGAGCCTTGGCATAGCCGTCCTTGGTCTGGCCCGTCTCGCCCAGATCGAATTTTATAAACTTGGCCCCCAGGGAGGTGACCTGCTCCTCAACCACCGGGCGGGTATCGTAGGCTTCTACCCGAGCGCCGAGTCGCTTGGCCGTGGCGATCGCCTGAAGCCCCGCTACACCGGCGCCGATAATGAAAACCCGTACCGGCGAGATGGTTCCCGCGGGGGTCATCATCATCGGAAAGGCCATCTTAATCTCCCGGGCCGCTTCAATTACCGCCGCGTACCCGGCCAAGCTGGCCTGAGAACTGAGGGCGTCCATCTTCTGGGCTTTCGTCGTCCGGGGAATCATCTCCATGCTAAATGCGGTAATCTTCCGCTCGGCGAACTGCTCTACCAGTTTGCGTTCGTTATAGGGATCGAGGAAGCTGATGTGGATCGCTCCCTCCTTGAGAAGATTCACCTCTTTGGGATCCGGTTTGTTGAGCCGCAGGATAATATCTGCTTCCGCTAAAAGTTTTTGACGATCCGGCTCGACCCGTGCCCCGGCATCGATATATGCCGAATCGGCAAACCCGGCTTCCGCGCCGGCCCCTGTCTCGACTACAAGGGATGCAATCCCTTTCTCTAATAACTTCTTTACATTCTCCGGGGTCATTGCGACCCGCGATTCCCAGCTTTCAGCTTCTCGGGGAACACCGATTACCATGCTTCCTCCTCGTTTAGCACTCTCTATCCACTTTTCTCCTTGAAAGTAGTAATAATTATCTGAACAGTAAAGATTTCCCGACGATACGATGTAGAGAGGAAGCAATTCACTATTGCGCTTCATTACCGATTTGATAATACTGGATTGAGATGCGCACTGCGAGTAAAAGTGTACAATTTATTCTTCCTGCACTAGTTGCATTACTAATTATCTCTTGTACACAGCAAGGGGCGTGGGAGACTATTGAAGATCAGTATGGGCTGATACAAGAGGGCCGCATCTGGCAATACCGCCGCCCCGTTCAACTGGATGCTAGCGGGATTGGTACGGATTTACACGACGTACCGGTTCTGGTTCATCTTACGCCGGGAAAGATAAGCTACGACAAGATTAAAGCCGATTATAGCGATATCCGCTTTATGCGCCCCGACGGTCGTACCGAGCTACCCCACGAGGTGGAACTCTGGAATCCGTCGGGAGACTCCTATATCTGGGTAAAAGTGCCGGAAATAGCGGCGGGTTCAAACGAAACGGCCTTTTATCTCTATTATGGCAATCGAGAGCCGAATCCGCCGCTTACGCCCTCCCTGGTCTGGTCAAACGGCTATGTAGCGGTGTTTCACCTATCGGAATCCTCGGCTCCCTACCACGATTCGAGCCCGAACGGCCTTTTGGGCCGGGTCGGGGATGTGCCCATGGGAAACACCTTGGTACAGCCGGAATCCGCCGCCGGCTTCATCGGCCGTGGGCTCTACTATGCGGATTCCACCAGGGGATTCTTCATTAACCCGTCCAATGAAATCGCCAATATCGCCCCCCTCTCTATCATGATGATGATCGACATCTCCGCCTACAGCAGCAATCAGCACTTCATTAACAAGGATAAATGGTTCTTGAGATCGAGAAGCACCGGCAGCGGTGAGCTCCGCTTCCAGGCTTTCATGGATGGGACGGGCGACTTTTACCGGGATGTGAGCGCCGGTTCGGACCTCTCGACGGTCTCCTGGACCTCCTACGCGATAACCTGGGAGGAGACGACGGATATCTCCGGACTGGATATCTTGATCAACGGCGGCGCCCCGAATCAAATCACGAACTCTTCCAGCGCCGGACCTCGGCAAGATGATTCCGCTTATGCCCTGGTCATCGGCAACACCCGCTCCGCCGGCAGTGCTTTAGATGAGGCCTACTTCGACGAGATTCGTATCAGCAATGTCGTCCGTTCCGCCGACTGGATCGCCCTGCAGGAACTCTCCCTCCGGGATACCCTGCTCAGCTACGGCAACGAGGAAGCCCTTGAATATTAGGTTTCTGTGGGTGCTGCTCTTGAGCCTCTGCGTAACTTCGCTGCTCCACGCGGACTGGGGAGCAGGAGTCGGCGGCGGCGTCCTGACTGCTCCGATCGGGTTCGAGGATCCATTCGCCTACGCCCTGGTCGGCGGAGTCTACCTTTGGCAGGATGTCAGCTTGCCTTACCTTGAGGAACCGGTCAGTTTAAGGGGGGAACTGCTTGTCGGCCGGGTGAACAGCCGTAATCTCTACTATGCTGACTCCAATCTCATCATTCCCGGACTCGCCGTGGGACGTCGGCGATCGATACTCTCCTTCGAGGGCTACCGGGCGGATCTGGTCGCTTTCGTCGGCTACCGGCACTATATGCGTGAGCTCGATTTCAATGGTGAAAAAGAGGAGTTTCGTACTCCCGCCCTGACCGCCGCCCTGGAGCTGTGGGTAGATTCGGAGGCGCTGATAGTATCCGCTATGGCAGTAGAGTACATGTTGACCTTGGAGTCGGAGCCCCGGCACAGCCTGAACATCTTGATTCGACTGGGAGGTTGGTGGTGATTATCGCTTGCTGCTTGCTGCTGTGTTGCCTGCCGCTTTTAGCCACCCCCCTGATGGTGATGACCGATCCCATGGGTGCGGATATCTATCTCAACGGAGAGCTGTTAACGAGTCCCTCACCGGCAATTGTACGGCTTGCCGAAGGTGAACCCTACCGCTTGAGACTTATCGCCGACGGGTATCACGAACTAACTCTCAATCTGACGGCCGGATCAGAGGCAGTGCCGGAGATAATCGATCACGACTTTACCCCCGATTCCGTGGAGCTTTTCCGTGCCGGTTCGGGCAATCCCGACGAGACAAGGGTGCAGCAGTTTGATTTCACCGGCTACAAGCAGATTCAACTCCAGTTGACGCCTGACGGCCCCGGAAATCCGCGGCCGCTCTATCCGCGGACAAAACTGCTTAACTTCAGCGATATAGGGCTCCCGGTTCTCACCCTGTTAACCGGGATGCTCGTATTGAACGACCTCTACCATCCGCCCGCCGATGATGGGGTAATCTCCGCCGATTTGATCGGGGCCGGCGGCGCATTGACGGCGCTCCTCGGACTCAATCTCTATCTTCATCGGGAGGAAGAGCGGTTCTACCGTTCCTACACGCCGCCGACTATAGCCCTCAACCGGACTCGCTACGGCGCCTATAGACGCTTCTCGAATGCACAGCGGCTGATCACCGCCGAGGCGTATCAGACGGCCGAACAGGAACTGCAGGCCTTGATTGATGAGACGCCCAAGTCCCGGTATGTTCCCCGCGCCCTCTATTCGTTAAGCCGGATCGCGCTGCAGCGGGGCGACCTCGAAAACAGCGAACACTTTCTAAACCAGATCATCACGCGCTATCCTGATCCGACGGTCTACGATCGAGCCTGTAAGAATCTGGCGGATGTATTAATCGCCACCGAAAGATCCGCGGAGGCATTAATGGTTCTCGAGAAGATGGTTTTCGCCGATGAAACCTACGCGCCGGAGATCATCGATCAGTTCAAGGCATCCTTGATATCCGACCTGGCTGCTGAATCCAGCTGAAACATGCGGCATATCCGTTGGAACAACCCTTCGAAAGCATCGGCTATCTCCGGTTGGAAATGGGATCCCTTGCTCTGCAGAATTAGCCGTCGGGCCTGCTCCGGGCTCCAGGCATGTTTATAGGGCCGTTGGGATATCAGGGCATCGAAGACATCGGCCACCGCCAGAATCCGCGCATAGAGGGGGATCTCGTCACCTCGCTTGCCGTTGGGATAGCCGCTGCCGTCCCAGTGCTCATGATGATTGAGTGCGATAATCGCCCCTTGCGCCAGATAGGGACTCTCGGAATCCTTTAAGATCGCATGGCCGATCTGCGTGTGGGATTGCATTTCGCGCCACTCTTGGGGAGTCAGCTTTCCCTGTTTAAGCAGAAGTTCGTCGGGTATGCCGATTTTTCCGATATCGTGCAGGGGCGCGGCAAAATAGATTAGTTGTTGCGACGCCTCATCCTCACCGAGGGCTTCCGCCAGCATCCGCGATACCATCCCCACCCGGTGAATATGAGTACCCGTTTCCTGATCCTTGTACTCCGCCGTTCGCCCGAGGATCTGCAGGATCTCCAACTCACGACGACTTACCTCTATCCTGGCCGCGGCCTCGTTGACGGCGATATCGCCCACCCGTCCGAACGAGTGATCCAAGGCAGCGCTCATTACATTGAAGCGCTTTGCCAGATCTCCGATCTCATCGCCGGAGATAACCTCAACCCGCCGGTCAAAGCGGTTGGTCTCTATTATCTGCAGAATTCCCCGACTGACCTGCCGCAGGGGAAGCATAAGTCGCGCGCTTATCCAGGAGAGCAGAAGACTGGAGAGGAGCGTCGCCGCCGCCAGGATAATCCACATACGGCTGGTGATCTGATCGACCTCGGAAAAGAGGGCATCCCGACTATCGAATATGAGTATATTCCAACCCGCCGGCGTATAGCGCCGCACGAAACCGACCTGTTCATCTCCTCGCCAGGAGAAGTATTGAATCTCGCTCCCGGGGGAGAGGCTGAGGAGTTCATCATCGGCCACCTCTATGCGGCTTATCCCCGGTATTCGGGTGGCAATATAGGCTCCGGATTCCGGGATAAGGGCGATTACTTCGCTCGGACTGCGCAGGAGGGATTCGGCATAACTGAATACGGACAGCGTCGCCGCCCGCTGAAAGCTCTCCTCCGACTCATACCCGAAGCGCTTGATCAGCTGCCACTGGGAATCGCTATAATTGATTAGTTGATCGGCCTTAAAGGAGAGATTGCGCATAACCAGCCGCGAAATCCCGCTGGAGGCAAGCAGATAGGAACCGAAACCGAGAAAGAGGAGAAAAAGCAGATTAACCGGTAACACGGTTAGAAGTATTTTTGATCGAATTTTCATCGTTTTTGTCTCATCCCCTTGGGCTATCATTGACTATAGTACACGAGCGCTTAAAATAAAAGCAGAATGAGCGCCGACATTGAGCATACAGAGAGTAAGAAGGGTCTGCTTCGCACAGAGAGCGAAATTATTGCCGATTATTACCGCGAGAGCCGTCCCGACCAGGAAGAGATCGAGAAGCGGCTGCGGGATGCCTTTGACCGGGAGATCGAACTCAATCGCATCGATGTAGACCGGCATGAGCTTAGCGCTCGGACCGGTTGGCGGGATACCCGTATTCCTCTGATCGCCTTTATCATTTCACTCCTAATACTGGTGGGCGGCGGTCTCCTCTTACAGCGACTTTTCAGCCAGCGCGAACTGCTAATGCGCCAGGAACTCGCGAGCTTCTCTTCAGCGGCGGAGAATATCTTAGAGGAGATCCGCCGACGGAATGAGACCCTCTTGAGCGCGAAGGACGCGCAGATCAGCCGCTTTTTGCGTCAAATCGAGGAACTGGAAGATCAACGCAGCATGCTGCTGAATGAATTCGCCGTTTCTCTATCCCGGAAATCGACTCAAATCGAGAACGAGCTGGTTTTCCGAGTCGAGGAAGAGCGCCTGCGCCTACGGGACAGCGGATTGGACGAAAGCGAGATCAATATCCGCCTGGAAGAATTCGAACAGGAAACCGAGAACAAGCTGGTGCAGGATTACCTTATGTTTCGAAGCGCCAAACTCGACCGCCTGGAGGCCGCTCAGGATAACCTGCGCTCCCAACAACAGGAGCTGAGGCTTATTCTGGACACCACAACAGTATTCTCCGAGGAAGAGCTGGAAGAGCTGCCGGCAACGCAAATTCTTTTAGCCGAGGATAAGCGACCTCTTCCTGTGGAAGAGATAACCGGACAGCTCGAGCGAAGCGGCTGGATCACCGCCGCCTATAGCCTCGATACCCTGCTCGAAGCCTTCTATCCCGAGAACGCCCGGGTACAGCTGGTGAATCAGGTAGCCAGCGCCGCCGCATCAAGCACCAGACCGCTGACTCAGGAGGCGGATATCGACGCCTTCAGAGAGGAGGAACGTCGGCGCTATGCCAGAATTATGGCCTATTTTTCGGGTCTCGAAGGACTCGAGTATTTCACCAAATCAGGGGTCGATGAGCTTGTTCGCCGCTTTGCCCGCAACGACCAAGAACTGGAAGATATTATGCGCGCCGGAGCGGAAGCCCTCGCACAGCAGCTTAGCGCCTACTACGACACCCGAAACTACACCCTCTTGGGCACGGTTTCCCTGATCCTGGAGAATTCCCTGCTGATTGAGCTTCTCGGCGAGGCGAAGAGTCGGGAGAGCGGCACTGTACGTCTGGTCAGAAAGCGGAATAACTCTCCCGAGGAGCTTATCGGAATCGGAGAAATCGTACGTAGCCGCGGCCAAAGCGTCGAGGTGGTCATAAAGCAGCTCTTCGATGGGAATAATCCTCCCCAGAGGCTTGATCTGGCCTACGTAAAAGTAGATTAACCAAGAAACAGGCGTTGTCTTTTTGCTTTTCTCCGGCTCCTGTCGTATACTCATTAGGGCAAGCGTGGACGAGGACAAACAATATGTTACCATTGAAAAAAGGGAATTGGGTGCCGGTACGACGATCCAATCTCAAGTATTACGATGAGATCGAACTCTACTTCAAGAATCCCTACGGAAGGATTGTACTCTATAAACCGGCGGGGATGAAATTCACCGATAAGAGCTTAGAAGAGAAACCCTTCTTGGGCGAACTCTATGTTAAGCCCGAGGATAAACTGAAAGCCCTGCGGGAGGCCCAACACGGCTTCAGCCTGCATCTAACCAACAACATTATGAAGGCGGGGTCCCATAAGGTCAAAGAGGAGCTGATCAGCATTGTGGACGAGACCTTGGCCGAACCCCGCTCGGGAAGCCTTAAGGTAGTTCCGGAAACAATGGAATCCATCGTCGAGGGCTACTCCCGTCAACCGGAAGTCATCAAGAATCTGGCCCGGATCTCCCATACCGACTACAGCACTACCATCCACTCTATCAATGTAATGGCCCTCACCGTGGGCTTCTGCTTCTATACGGGACGCAGCAAAGCGGATACCGTCCAGCTAGGCTTGAGCGCCCTACTTCACGATGTGGGGAAAACCGAAATTCCCGGCGGTATCCTGACTTCGTCCCGTTCCTTGAGCGAAGATGAGTTTGCGGTTATGCGTCGACACCCGGATATCGGCGCGGAGATTCTGGCCGACTACGGCCCGGTTATGGAATCCGCCCGCCTGGGCGCCCTAGAGCACCATGAACGGCTCGACGGCAGCGGTTACCCCTTGGGTACCACTCAGTTCTCGGAGATCGGCGAGGTCCTAGGCATTATCGACTGTTACGAGGCGATTACCAACGATGAACGCCCCTACCGTTCCTCGATGCTGCCGATCAAAGCCCTGGAACTCATTAAAGAGGAGACCGATGCAGGCCGTTTCAACCGCGCCTTCTTCGAGGATTTCGCCTACAGTCTGACCAATTTCACCGACTCCTCTCAGCGCAAGCGGTACAATCGTCTCTTCAGTCTCTCCTGAATCCGACTTGTGTTCCGGCGCTTCATCGGTCATACTGCCACGCTATGAGTATCAAGATTGAAGATCTCACCGACGAGTACGGACTGGAACTGAGCGATATCCGCTGGTATCTCAGTATGGAAATGAGCCGGAAGCTCCTCTCCTACGCAGATGAACCGAACGAACTGGCCGATTATATCTGGCGGGGCACCCTGGGGGATGAACTCTATGATATGGAGGAGCGCTACCTCCGCGACACCCAGGACCTCTTGGATCGGGGCTTGATGGACGAGGCCCAGATCCGGAACCAGATGTCCGAGGCCCTGCGGGCGCGGAGGCTACGCCGCGATTAGCCGGGAATCCAGGATTCAATATCCTTTTTGATTCCCGCCAGTTTCTGGTCCACGGCCTTCTCCGCCTCATCGAGGGCGATACCGGCTTCGGAACGGCAGGATGCATAGAATTTAATCTTCGGCTCGGTGCCGGACGGACGGGCTGTCACGAGACCGTCTCCCTCCAGCAGAAACTGCAGCACATTCGACGACGGAAGATCAATGTCCTCCTCCCGTCCACCGCTTGCAAGATCGGTGGTGGTACCTGACTGGTAATCCTTGAGCGCCTTGACGGCAATGCCGCCGATCGACCGGGGCGGATTGCTGCGAAGTTTCTCCATTAGAGCCTTCATCGTCTCCAAACCGCTCTGTCCCTTGAAGTAGGCGGAGACCAGGATCTCCCGGAACAGACCGAAACGGCTGTAGATATCGTTGAGGTGATCGAGGACGGACCGGCCTAAGGAGCGGTTGTAGAGGGCCAATTCAGCGGTCAGGAAGGCGGCGGAGACCGCATCCTTATCCCGCACCTCAGTCTCGATCAGGAAGCCGTAGCTCTCTTCCCCGCCGAAGACATAATCCTCCTCGGTAAACTCGAACTTCTTCATCAGGTCGGCGATATACTTGAATCCGGTCAGCACGTCATAGGTCTTGGCGCCGTAGCTCTCGCCGATCATCCGCTGAAGCTCGGTGGTGACGATAGTCTTCACGATCCGCGGTTCGGACGGCATGGTACCCATTTCCCGTTTCGAAAGCAGGATGTAGTCCGCTAAAAGCGAACCAAGCTGGTTACCGTTCAAGAGTACGAACTCACCGGAGGCATCCGGTACGGCGATGCCGAGACGGTCCGAATCCGGATCGGTCCCCATGACCAGGTCGGCCTGCTCCCTCTGCGCCAGATCCAGGGCCATCTTCAGAGCCGAGGCCTCCTCGGGATTGGGATACTCCACGGTGGGGAAGTTGCCGTCCGGTTCGCGCTGTTCGGGAACAGTGATTACATTCACGCCGGCTTCCGAGAGAATGCGCTCGACCATCATCGTTCCGGTGCCGTGGAGCGGGGTATAAACCACCTTCAGTTCGGAGCCCCGTTCCTTCAGGAGCTTCGGCCGCAGGCTGTAGGATTTAATCAGATCCACGAAGGCATCGTCAATCTCTTTGTCTATCTCGATCAAAAGTCCCTTCTCAAGGGCTTCAGCCCGCTCGATGGAGGGGATATCCCCTTCAACGGCTCGAACCTCCTCGATGATCCCCGTGTCGTGGGGTGCAATAATCTGTCCCCCGTCGTCCCAGTAGACCTTGTAGCCGTTATACTCCTTCGGATTATGGGAGGCGGTCACCACCACGCCGGAGGTGCAGCCCAGTTTTCGCACCGCAAAGGAGAGCTCCGGCGTCGGCCGGAGGGAACTGAAGAGATAGGTCTTGATGCCGTTGGCGCACATAGTCAGGGCGGTAACCTCGGCGAAATCCCGGCTGAAGTTGCGTGAATCGTAGGCGACAGCCATCGACGGGGAGTCGCTGCCTGCGTTCTCCTTGATATAGTAGGCCAGCCCCTGGGTCGCCCGGCGTACCATCAGCGGATTCATACGGTTATAGCCGCCGCCGATCACCCCCCGCAAGCCTCCGGTTCCGAAGCTCAACTGGGTATAGAAGCGGTCGGAGAGTTCGTCGTACTCCTCGTTCTTTAAGAGGGTCTGCATCTCCTCCCGAAAGAAGGGGTGTGTCTCCGCAGCGATATACTCTTCGGCTAATTTCCTGATTTCTTCTTTTTCCATGTCTCTCTTACTCCCTATCCTTAGGATTAATTAAATTCGTATCATGAATGCGGTAAGCCCGCAAGAAGAGTCGGGGCTAATATCGTGAAAAAGCTGCTTGCAATGGTCCTGCATCTCTCCTATGGTTAGGACATGGTTAAAATCATCCCGGTTGCCAGCGGCAAGGGTGGCGTAGGAAAAAGCCTGGTTACGGCCAACCTGGGGCTCAGGCTCGCACAAAAAGGTAAAACCGTCGTTTTGGTCGATCTCGATCTGGGCGGATCGAATCTCCACTCCTTTATCGGCGTGAGAAATAAGCACACCGGCATCGGGGGCTATATCTATAAACAGGCCGATAGCCTGGAAGCCTGTATTACCCCGACGGACTATCCGAAGCTTTTCCTGATTCCCGGGGATTCCCTCTATCCGGGCACCGCAAACCTCCCCTTTTTCATGAAGCAGCGCATCCTCAAAGATCTGCAGAAGACCGTAGCCGATATTGTTCTGCTCGATCTCGGAGCCGGGAGCAGCTATAACACGATAGACTTCTTCCTCTCCTCCTGGTCGAGTTTGATGGTAACCACCGGAGAACCGACGGCGATCCTCAACGCCTACTCATTCCTGAAAACGGCGGTTTTCCGCCTTATGTACCGAAGTTTCCCCGCAAAATCGGCGGAGCGGGCCATGGTGGTTGATTTCGTCGGGAAGAAGATCGAGGGCGAGGAGGTCTCCTTCTACGACCTTCTCGATTCCCTCTATGCGGCCGATCCCGACTCAGGCGCGCTGCTGCGCTCGAATCTCAAGCAGCTTATTCCACGGGTAGTGGTCAATATGGGGCGATCCGATCTGGATCTCGGCATCGGGCGCAAATTGCGTGATATCAGTCGTAAGAATATCGGCGTGGAGATGGAGTACCTGGCCTTTCTGCCCTTCGCGGAGGAGGCGCAAACCGCGCTGATTCGGCGCACGCCGCTAATCAGCCTTAATCCGGCGTCGGATTTTTCCAAGGCTCTCGATCGCCTGGCGGACGATCTGCTGCTCCGTTTAGACGGGGGAGCTCCGGAACTCCACGACGAGGATATCGAGAATCTTGAAGGCTCGCTGCGAAACTGATTTTAGGGATAGGTTTTTCGAAATCCTTCGACCCGGGCCGAGGCGCCTAGGGTCAGGGGATCGGCGCCGTTGCGCTTCAGCATATGGTAACCGAGGCCGGCTATCATAGCGCCGTTGTCGGTGCAGAGCTCTAAGGGGGGGAAGATCACCTCTAAGGAGTCGACCGCCGACAGTGAGGACCGCAGGTAGCTGTTAGCCGCTACCCCGCCTCCGGCGACGATCCGCGTTAATCCGGTATCCTCCGCGGCCAAGAGCAGTCGCTTGACGAGGATATCCACCGCCCTTTTCTGGAATGAGGCGGCGATGTTTTCATTCGACTTCTCCGATACGCCGTCCCAAAACTGATCCAACTGATTTATCACCGCATTCTTCAGTCCCGAATAGGAGACATCGTAGCGATGCTCCCCTTTATGGAGATTCGGCCCGGGGAAGGTAAAGGCCTTCGGATTCCCCTGTCCGGAAAGTCGGTCGATCGCAACCCCTCCTGGATAGCCCAGGTTGTAGTATTTCGCCACCTTGTCGAAGGCCTCGCCGCAGGCGTCGTCGATGGTTGTCCCCATCACGCTGATCTCGTCCACTCCGTCGACCCGGCATATGATGGTATGTCCGCCTGAAACCAGGAGCCCCAGAAAAGGATACTCGATCTCCCGGTCAAGCTGCGGGGCATAGAGATGGGCCTGCACATGATTGACCCCGACCAGCGGGAGATCTCCGGCCAGGGCCAAGCCTTTGGCAAATGAGAGCCCGACAAGGAGGGAACCGACCAGCCCCGGACGGTTGGTGACCGCCACCGCATCGATATCGGCTATTCCGAGGCCGGCCTCTTTTAGCGCCCGGTCGAAGGTATCCCGGATCCACTCGGTATGCGTCCGCGATGCGATCTCCGGCACCACCCCCATATAGGGACGGTGAATATCTATCTGGGTCGCTACGATGCTGGAGATTATCCTTCGGCCGTCCTCGACCAGGGCGATACTGCACTCGTCACAGGAACTCTCGATCCCCAGGACGATCATTCGGCGCCCTGTTGTCCCAGGTAGATCATGTTGCCGATATCGTCGAAGCTGAATCCGGCCTCATCGAACTCCGGGTAGAGCTCAAGCAGAAGATCCGCCAGGGTCTCGTCCCAGACATGACCGATCATCACCGCCCGGCCGCTGTTTGACGCAATCTCGAAGCCCGATCGCAGGGCCCGCTCCACATAGTCACGCTCTCTGTTGTTGTCTAAAAACATGCTGTTCCTCACTGTGTAGGGCAGTTGCAGCGCTTCGGCCACCTCCGCTCCCACACTGTTGCCGATGGTTAGGGAATCGAGAAAGAACATCCCCTCTTCCTTCAAGTAGCCCAGGACATACTCCATTGTCTCCTGGTCAGCCGTGACTTTTGATCCCATATGATTATTAATTCCCGGTGCCCCCCCTAAGGAGGCGAGGTTCCGGGCCAGGGTCTCCCGTACCTGGTCACGGTCCATACCCACCAGGATGGCCCCCGCCCCCGGGTCCTGATCCCCCACAGGCTGCATAGGCTGATGCATTATATAAAACTGTCCGGCCGCCTGAATTTGTTCCACCGATTCCCGAGAATACTTCCGCTGAGGCATGACGGCAAAGGTTATGGGCATGGGAAGGTTGAGATAGGGTTGTAGCTCGTCCAGACTGTTACCCACATCGTCGATGACAATCGCCACCCGGGGCGCGGGCTTAACCGTGGCGGCCCTCTTTTTAGCGACCGTACTGCTCACCGTTTCGTTTTCCGGTGCAGCGGTACCGGCGGGCTCCTCGTATGGCGCGGGGGATTCCGCCACGCTGCTTTGAGGTGCATCGCTCCGGGTAGACCAGGTCCTGATTATCAAGAGCGTCAGGGTCAAGACGACGATACTGGCTGCGAGAAGTATATATGATCCTACGAGGGCCCGTTTAGAACTGCGGGCCCTCTGGCGTGTCGTACTCATCCACTGCAATGGTAAGGATAAAGATGGGCGAGGTCAATAAAGATGCACTTCCTACTCAGCTACTGGTAAACATATTCCTGCAGCTCGTGGGCATGCTCGCGAAGCTTTTTGATAGCTCGCATCTCAATCTGGCGCACGGTTTCGGGGGAGATCCCCATCTTCTCGCCGATTGACTTGAGGGTATATTTCTTGCCCCCGTAGAAGGCGAAGCGATAGAGCAGAATCTGACGTTCCTTCTCCATCAAATGCTCCAGAAAACGCATGGTGTCTTCGTGCATACTCTTCTTGATCAACTCGTTGTCCGGATCGTAGGTGTAGTCTTCGCACATATCCAATAAGGTGCCCGACTCAAAATTTTCGTCGCTATCTAAGGAGGCGACTGAGGTTGAGGCGTTCAAGAGGGCGCTGACCTCTTCCGCCTGCATGCCCACCTCCTTCGATACCTGTTCGATTGTCGGTTTCTGCTGCAGCGCCTGGGTAAGGGAGTAATAGGCCTTCTGGATCTTCTTCAGGGCCTCCTCCTTCCTGTGGGGAAGCCGGATAGAGCGTCGTTTATTCGACAGGGCTCTCACGATGGACTGCTTTATCCACCAGGCGGCGTAGGTGCTGAAGCGAACATTCTTGCGGTAGTCATACTTGCCGGCGGCCTTGATCAGGCCGAGATTCCCTTCTTGAACAATATCGAGAAAACTGACGTCCGGAGCGGCGTAGGCCTTGGCGATTTTGACGACGAGCCGCAGATTTGCTTTTATCAGTTTCTCCCGGGCTAATTCGTCGCCTTTCATTATTCTCCGGGAAAGATCAAGTTCTTCCTCAAAACTCAACAGAGGTGTCGATTTGATCTGCTGAAAGTAGGCCTTTAACGAGTCCTCACTCTGCATAGCCTTCTTAGCCTTCATAGCACACTCCTTAGATATAGATATGCAAGGAGCGTGCCAATAGGCTCTAAATTAATTAGTAATTTGTAATTGTATGTGTTATATATATTTACAAGGAGCTTGGCTTAGTTTCTCTCAAAAGAAACAAAAAAGTTATACAAAAGTATACTTTTTAGGATTTCAGTGTATGATTCTGTGAAATTTGGCGGTAGAGCATATCCGCCAGGCCCAAATCAGCGGAATCGGCCATTTTCTCGGCATAGTTTTCATAAAGCATGTCTTCAAAAATCTCTTCGGCCATGCCGCCGTCCAAGAGACCGTTCTGAGGTACCGTTTGGCGCATACTCTTCAGCATCTGTTGCAGGAAGATCGCCTCAAAATCTCTGCAGGCTTCCTTGAGCGCCGCATCGTCGCTCTTGTTGACCGAAGGGGTCGTGGTCGGTTTATAGGCATTCAGCATCTGCAGGGCATTAATATCCATCACATCACCTCAAGTCGTCCGTAGAGCGCACCGGCGTGGTCGATCGCCTGCAGGATCTCGATCAATCCCTCGGTATCGATCCCAATCTCCCGTAAAAGATCGACAAACTCCTCCACACTGGGCCGTTCGTCGATCAGGAAGCTCTCACTCTCTTTATCGGAGAATCCGATTGAATCCGTAACGCTAATCTTCAGATCCTTGTAGGAGACGGCGACCTTCCCGATGCGCACATCCTTACCCATCACGACGACGCCGGTACGTGGATTTATTACCACCCGGTCGGTAAAGACCGGCGGGACGGTTATCTCCTCTAATTGAGCGATCATCTCGACGCTGCGTCCGGTAAACTCCTCCGGAATGGTCAGACTGATCCGCGCCGCATCGGCATAGGTGATCTCAAAATCGGTACCCGACCGGATCGCCTCCATCACCGCCGCGGAGGTAGAGAAATCTGGCTCCTCCAACAGGATGGTGACAATCCCCTGATCCGCCACCTGGGAGTTTACCGGCTGCTCCATGATGGCCGCCCCCGGAACGGTAGCCACCGTATCGTTTCCCGAGCCGTTGATGGATGGAATCAGACCTTGCGCCACCGCGTAGAGTTCTCCGTCGGCTCCTTTCAACGGGGTCTGCAGCAGCACCCCGCCGCTCAATGATTTTGCGTCGCCTATGCTAGATACTTGGACGCTAATCCGTTCGCCCGGCTGCACATAGGCCGGCAGGTCGGCGGTTACCAGAACGACGGCGCTGTTTTTGGAGCGAATATCCCGCTCGCTTACCGGAGAAGCGAGATTGCTTACCATATTGGCCACGAGCCGACGCATCAATGATGAGGATTGCGAATCACCCCGTCCGGCCAGGCCGGTAACGATCCCCAAACCGGTAAGCTGATTCTCGCGAAATCCTTCTATACTGGAGATCTCCCGTAGCTTGACCCCCTCTTCCGACGCTGCTTCTTGGGCCGTAAGAATAAAAGTACCGAAACAGAACGAGAGAACGATAAGCACACTATGTAATATCGGTCGCTGTGTCACAGGCGTACCTCCGCCAAATCCAATTCGATAATGGTCGCCTCTACCCGCCGCCTAGTCGAGGTGAGGGTCACGGGTATTCGATCGCCCACCTTCGCGCTTCTATTGGCGATTCCCTCCGCTCGAATAACCATTCCCCGGCTGCTGATGAGGACATTCAGCCGCGTACCGGCCGAAATTTGCGCGGCTTCCATGACGTTCACTTGCCGTTCTTTGGAGAGCGGGGTCAACGTGGCGAGTTTTCTGCCGCTTGATTGCTGGAGAAGGGCGATTCCGTCGGGCGCTCGCAGGAAGCGATAGGGAGCGTCGCTCCCTTGCAGTGCCTGGAAATCCTGCATTCCCAGCAGGAAGCCCCGGGAGAGAAGGTCATTGGCGCTTGATATCCCCTCGAGGATTGCTTCCAGCCCCTCTTCATCCGCTATAACCGTCGACGGCAGAATCCAGACCCCCCGACCCACTACCGAGGCCGCGTAAGCGGCCTCAGCCAGCAGCTCCTCTACGCCCCGGGCGGATATAAACAGAATAGAATCCCCCTCCAGCCACAGCGGCGGTAGGGGGCGCTTCAAAGTCGAAGACCGGCCGGCCTCGCCGTGGAAGAGATCTCCCAGGCTCAGTCCTGCCTCGGCCGGTTCGACAATCCGCTTCAGGTAGAGGCTGTTTCCATAGAGTGAAGAGAGAACCGGCGAGCAGATAATCAGCAGTACGAGAACTCCCCGGTTAACGATTCCCTTCCCCATCACTCTATCCTAATTCCCTCTTAGCGCTTGAGTCCGTTAGCGATGCCGAGCATCGAGTCGGAGGTCTGTATCGCTTTGGAGTTGAGCTCGTAGGCGCGCTGGGCGACAATCATGTTGACCATCTCCTTGACCACCGAGACATTGGACATCTCCAGGAACTTATGGATGGTCTTTCCCATTCCGTCGAAACCGGGGCGACTGCCGATCGCATCACCCGAGGCGTTGCTGACCTTGTAAAGGTTTTCGCCTACCGCCTGTAGCCCCGCGGGATTGACGAAGCGGTAGAGCTCGAGCTGTCCCACCTCAATGTTGTCGTCCGAGCCAGCCACCTTGGTGGTTACCCGGCCATCCTGGGAGATTGAGACGCTCTCCCGTACGAAGCCTTCGGGGAGAGTCACCTCCGGCATCAAGCGATAGCCGTTGGAGTTGACGAACTGCCCCTCGGAATCGATCTTGAATGAGCCGTCCCTGGTGTATCCGTAGGTGCCGTCGATCAAGAGCACCCGGAAGAAGCCCTCGCCCTGTATGGCGATGTCCGACACATTGTCCGTCGCCTGCAGCGCGCCTTGCGTGTGGAGCTTCTGGGTGGCCGCAACCCGGGTACCGTGGCCGACCTGAACCCCCACGGGGACGGTGGTTAGCTCGGTAGCCGGGGTTCCGGCGATCCTGGAGGTCTGGTAGAGCAGATCCTCGAAATCGATCCGGTTCTTCTTGAAACCGGTGGTGTTCACATTGGAAAGGTTATTGGCGATGGTATCGATATTATACTGCTGCCCGGTCATTCCCGAAGCGGCTGTCCACAGGGATCGCATCATAACGGTTTACCTCCTAAACCCGTACTGCCTGATTGATTAGCTTGTCTGTCATCTGATCGTGGGCTTGAATCACCTTCTGATTCGCCTCGTAGGCCCGGTTGACCTCGATCATCCGAACCATCTCCTGAACCGGATTGACGTTGGAACCCTCGATAAAGCCCTGACGGACCTGCAGTCCGTCCTCGACGCCCACCCGTCGGGGATCGCCGGAAAACCGGTCGTTCAGCCAGAGGCTGTCTCCTTGCTTCTTCAGGTAGCGGTCTCGGGGGAAATCGACCAATTTGAGCTGATCCACGAGCTCTATATTCTCCCACTGGTTCTCTTCGAGGCTCACTAAACGCTCCGGATCGTCGGCGAAGGTCGAATTCTGCCAGACCCGGCCCTGCTGATCGACGATAAAATTGTTCTTCTTGAGCTCGATCGGTCCGTTCTCGCCCAGAACCGGCAGTCCCTGCTTGGTGACTAAAAGCCCTTCGGGACTGATGTGAAAACTGCCGTTTCGGGTGTAGCGCTCGCCGTTGGGGGTATCGATACTGAAGAATCCCTTCCCCTCCAGGGCCAGATCGAAAGGATTCTCGGTCTGCTTCATGGCTCCCTGGCTAAAGACGGTAAAACTCTCGTTATACTCCACCCCGGTTCCGACGGTGCCGATAACCGGCGCCTGATCGACCGATCCGGGGGGTATCTTGAACACGCCGTCGTCGTTCATACGCCGCAGCAGCAGCTCGGGAAAGGCCTTATGCACCGTCGTATCCCGCTTATAGCCGGTCAAATCGACGTTGGCCAGGTTATTCGAAATTGCGTCCATGTCGTGCATCCGGGCGATCATACCGCTCGCACCCGTATATAATCCGCGTATCATGGATACCTCCCTGATCTCATTATCGAATCAAATCGGCGGCATCCTTAGCCGTTTTAGCCCCTTGTGAGAAGAGTTTGGAACTTGATTCTTCCCGGCAATTCGTTGTATAAAGGCACCCACGCCAGAATAGCTCAGGGGTAGAGCAACGCTCTCGTAAAGCGTAGGTCGTGAGTTCAAATCTCACTTCTGGCTCGTGTAAGGGCCGCTTGGAAGGAATCCGGGCGGCCATTTTTTATCTGCGCCCCTTCCCCTCCGGCGGCATATCTCAGTACCTTAATCAGTATGAAGTACGACGTGCAGATAGAGATAGATCGAAAGCCCGAGGATCTGGCCAAGTTATTTATCGACCGAGACCGCTTGGGAGAATGGATGCAGGGCTTCGCCGGGATCGATCAGCTCAGCGGCGAACCTTATAGCGAGGGCTCAACCGCCCGCTGGCGCTTTAAAAGCGGAGAGAAAGAGATGGAGATGGTCGAGACCGTACTCGTATCCGATCTGCCCCGCAAATACAGCGTGCAGTACGACGCCAAGGGGGTCTATAATCTAGTTACCACCAGATTCGAACCCCTTGATGCAGGACGAACCCGGGTCATAAACGAGAACCTCTTCAAGTTCAGCGGTTTTATGCGCATCTTCGGTCTGCTGATGCCGAAGGCCTTCCGACAGCAGTCACAAAAATATTTGAGCGACTTTAAAGAGTTGGCTGAAAAAGAGTAGCCCTCTCCGACTGGACAGGAGCGCCCGCATGTATTAAACAGGCTCTTGTGGAGAGCCAACTTGCCATAGGAACTCTCCCGAAGAGAGGTAGAACTCAGCATGAGAGCCCTGTTATCGATTTTCTTCAAAGGCGTCGCCATGGGAGCGGCCAACGTGATCCCCGGAGTTTCAGGGGGGACGATCGCCCTCTTAACGGGGATCTTCGAACGACTGATTAACGCGATTAAATCATTCAATCTGGAAGCGCTGAAGCTCCTGTTTCAGGGCCGTTTTCGCGAATTAGCGCGCCATCTGGACCTGCTCTTTCTCATCGCCCTGATGGTTGGCGTAGCCCTGAGTATCCTCACCATAGCCCGGCTCTTCGACTTCCTCTTTATCAACTATCCGGTCTATCTCTGGTCCTTCTTCTTCGGATTGATCTTAGCCTCGGTCTATTTCGTTGGGAAGACCGTGGAGCGATTCTCGTTCTCCACGGGATTCGCCTTTCTTATCGGCGCCGCGACGGCCGTCAGCATCTCCCTCTTGAGTCCGGCGGCGGAGAACGCCAATCCGCTTTACCTCCTCATCTGCGGCGCCGTGGCCGCGTGCAGCATGGTGCTCCCCGGGCTCTCCGGCTCCTTTGTGCTGGTGTTGATGGGGAACTACCAGTTGGTGATGATAGATGCGGTCAATCAGCTAAACCTTGCGGTGCTCCTCCCGGTTATAGCCGGCGCGGGGCTCGGACTCCTGGGATTCTCGTACCTCCTCTCCTGGATTATCGCGAGCTACAGGGATCAGACGATCAGCCTTTTAACCGGGTTTATCCTCGGTTCCTTAGCGGTTCTTTGGCCCTGGAAGAGCGAACTCTATAAAACCGACGCCGCCGGGGAGCTAATCCTCAAAAGCGGCGGGGAACGGATCGTAGAAGGGTATCAGTGGCATCTGCCGGCCGCCCTCAATTCCGAGGTACTTATCGCCCTGCTCCTGGCCGCCGGGGGCGTCGTTCTGATAGTTCTATTAGAAAAAGCCGCGGCCCAAAAGGAGCTTTAACACCGATCTTCGGAATCGAGGCTACTGCCTGGAAAAAACCTGAAACGACTGTCCCGGCAACTGATCATGCTGCGCCGAGAGCTTAAGACCGGCCAGCTTCAGATCCTCCCTAATCTTTTCCGGCGACGTGCTGTGGCCGTGTTTCGGCATCCAGCCGGATGTACCGTCGTAATCGATCACTACAGCTTTTCCCGCCGGCTTGAGCGCCCTGGCCACACTCCTGAAGTAGACGACCGGACTCTGCATGTGGTGATAGGCATTGCTGCAAAAAATCAGATCAAAACGATCCTCCGGCAAGAGGCAGTCCTCCTCCTCCCCCAGAACCAAAACCAGTCTTTCAGCAAAGCCCAATCGCTCTGCATGCCTGCGGATAAACCCAAGGTTTCTACTCTCCACATCCACGGCATAGATCTCCCCTTTAGCGGCGGCATTGGCAAAGGCCGCGGTATAGAAGCCGCCGCCGGGCCCTATGTCGGCAATTACCGCCTCCGCAGAAAGGGGAATTGCCGGTTTTATACGTTTCCAGCGAGCCTTGGCCTGCCAGTTCATCAGCCGCAGATTGAGCCTATTCAGCATCGTCGTCTCCTTTGCTTTTGTCCGTTGGGGCATCATCATCTCTGTTCTCCCAATGGGAGGTCGGATGGCTAAAGCGTTCACGGAACTTCTCTTTCCACTCATCCCTGTTGGATAACCGATCACTGTGCCGGTCATGGTGGTGCCCGATGTGCCCTTTAAAGAGAATATGGGCCAGGAGTACCAGCCCCCACGCCTGCCAATAACCGATATGGGATAAGCCGAAGATTTCCGGCATAAGCCAGTTCCAAAGGGCCATTACGACGAAGCCGAAGACCAGGGCCAGGGCGGCGGCGCCGATTATGCCTAGGATTATCCAGGGAATGAACTTGATGGGATTAAAATTACGATGATTGTGAATGTGCATATCTCCTCCTATAGCTCTTCTATGAGCTCGTATAATTCCGCCAGGCGGCGGCGTAAGAATTTGACCGCATAGCGTTTCCGGGCCGTCAAGGTATTGATAGAGGTTCCGGTCAGCTCGGCAATCTCCTGAAAGGTTCGTCCTTCCACTGCCTGCAGCAGAAAGACTTCCCTCTGTTCGTCCGGCAACTCGTCCAAGCTCTCGTAGAGGGCGTCGATGAGCTCGTTCCGCAGATACTGTTTTTCCGCACTTCCCTGGGGATCCGGAACGAGATCCTCCCAGGAGAGATCGGACACATCATCGTGTGTAGCGCTCATCCGCCTTTCACTAGCCCGCGTCCGGTAGTAGTCGACGATTCGGTTCTTAAGGGATCTCCAGAGCCAGCCGCTGAGATTCTCGATGGGCGTAAGCAGGGAGAGACTCTCCGCGGCCTTTTCGTAGAGATCCTGTAGGAGATCCTCGGCCTCTTCGGCGTCGTCTATACGCCGTTCGACAAAGCGGAGCATCTTGTTGCGGTTGAGTCGAAACTGTTCTGCGAGCCTGGGGCTCATTACCGTTCTCCTTCCTTATCGTCCCTACGCTATAAGAAGACGAAAAAGCAGGAGTTTTGGTGTAGAGGAGTGGCTTTTTTTACTCGTTTTGCTGTTTTTTTCGCCTGGTATTTACGAAACGCTGAAAATCGTTGATGTTCTGCACTACGATCCGGTCGTTATAGACCTCCATCCGCCGTTGTGCGACGAAATGGTTCAGAATCTGCCGTACCTTGTCGGGGCTCATGCCGGCCCAGTGAGCGATATCGTCCACGCTGGTCATAAAGACCCGTTCGTCCGACTCCTCATCCTGGCGCGGCTGAGTCTCGGCCAGCATCAGGAAAACGTCGGCGACCCGGGCCTGTTCATCTTCAAGGGTCAGGATCATGAAGCGCCGTTTCTGGTCGTAGACCCGTTTGGTAAAGAGCTTCAGGAGCTTGAGGGCGATCTGGGGATTCCCCTGCATCAACACCTCGAAGTTCTCCTGGTTGAACTCCAGGAGCTTGCACTGATCGAGGGCTATGGCTGTCGCCGACCGGGGAGAGTCCTCCAAAATAGCCATCTCGCCGAAGATCTCACCGGGATGAAGAATGTCGAGATTCTTCTCCAGGTCTTCCATGATCTTGACGATCTGTACCCGGCCGGTTTGAATCAGATAGAAGGTATCCCCCGGTTCATGCTCGCAGAAGATGATGTCGTCCTTTTCAAAGGTGACGGCAAAGCGGTTGAACATCGACATATCGAGAGCCATCTTAAGCCCTTCCTTCCAGCGCTTTGAGCGCTTTCTTTGCTTTCCGGTGAACCGGATTTTCTTCGGGAGCGATGGTTAAGATCTTGGTGTAGAGCCCTTTCGCCTTGGCGTTCGAACCGTTCTTCTCATAGGCGCTGGCAACGTAAAAGAGGGCATCCGCCAGATCGGGGTGCTTCGGATAACGCTGAATCATCCCGGTAAAGTGGGATACCGTATCGTCGAACTTGTTGAGCCCGTAATAGCAGCGGCCGATCTCGAAATAGGCCTTGGCGATGTACTCCTCGTCGTCGGCCTGATTCAGGATCGCTTTGAACTGTTTCAGGGCCTCGTCGAAACGCTGCTGGCTGAAGAGGCTGACCGCATTGTAGTACTCCTTAGCGCTGGGTGAGAGTTCCGCACCCCGGGCTGCAGGACGCACCTCGTTCTGGCTCGGCCGGTTTTGCGGAGGACTTTTATGGCTGTACTGTTCGGCTAAGGAGATGTTCGAGGTCGCCTCCTCGGCATACTTACCGTGGGGGTAATAGAGGAGATAACGCTGAAAGGTGTAGAGGGCCTGCCGGTATCGTTTGTTCTTCAGATAATATTCGCCGATCTGAAAGAGTCCCTCCTCGGGATCGGTGTCGGCGTCGCTGGTGGAGATCAAATTCTGAACCTGCTTGTGGATCCGGCGCAGCTGGTTCGAAAATACCTTAAGCATCTTCATGATGATGCGGGTATTTTTCAGGACGACCTGTTCGAACTCGGGTATCGAAAAAACGATCATCTCCGAGTCGGAAAGTACCATAGCCGTCTCTTCCCGGGGGTATTTGCCAAGGGATGACTTTACGCCGAAGAACTCACCGGTCTTGATCAACTCGTTGATCTCCTGGCCGGTCTCGATGTCGTTATAACGGAGATTAACCCGCCCCGTCTTCAGGATGTAGATCTTCTCGCTTGCGTCACCCCGGAAATAAACCACGGAGTTGGCTTTGTAACTCATTGACTTCGGCATCGCTGGTATTCACCACCTTACTTGAGGTAGAATTGTATCGATCTTTCGGAGCTTACGTCAATCTCCGCCTCTCCTTTAACTATCGGAAAAAAGAGAGCAGAATGGAAGGTTTTTTCCCTTCTCCCGTACTTGAGATCCCCTCTCTTTCGGTCTAGTATATCCCCATGATCGATCTGCATCTGCACTCGACCGCTTCCGACGGTCTCTTTACCCCGACTGAGCTCATTCGAAAGGCGGCTAATGCTGAGGATTCGATGCTCGCCCTGACGGATCACGACAGCTTCGAGGGTGTTGGGGAATTCGTCCGCGCCGGTGCGGAGCAGGGAGTCGCCGCCGTGCCGGGAATTGAACTCTCGGCCTCCTTCAATCCCGGTGAACTCCACCTCCTCGGCTACTGCGTGGATATACACAACGATCTTCTCAACACCCTCTGTGACGAGATCCGTGACGGTCGGGGAGAACGGAACCGAGAAATATTCTCATTGATGAAGGCCGATAATCTGCCGGTCGATTATCAGGATTGGCTAAATAGTCTGGAGACTCCCTCTCCCGGACGCCCCCATATTGCCGACTATCTTATCGATCAGGGCCTCGTTAAGAGCCGCAGAGAGGCCTTCGCCCGCTTTCTCTCCGAGGGACGCCCCTACTATCTTCCCCGCTTCAATCCTCCCCTCGAACGATGTATCGCGGCGATTCATGCCGCCGGAGGCATAACGGTCGTCGCTCATCCCCTCTCCTTGCGGATAGCCAACGGCAAGCTCCTCGAGCTGCTTCCCCAATGGCGGGAGCTGGGAATCGACGGGATCGAGGTTATCCATCCAACCGTCAACCGTCAGTGGTATCGGCGCTTGGAACAGGCCGCGGGTGAAGTCGGACTCCTCGCTTCGGGAGGCTCCGATTTCCACGGCGCCCCGGAAGAGCAACGCTACTTCGGTAAAACCTCCTGGGGCTCCGCAATTCCTGAAGAGCTCTCGCTGATACCGAAATTGAAGGAGTATCTCCATAATATGGGATAAGCAGCTTGCGGGGCAGACCAGTTTAACCTAAGATGGAAGGCAGTTATGGTACGCATGCTGGGCCGCTGGCTGATAGAAAAAATGACGAGCTTCGCCTACGGGGCGGGATTCTTCTACCTGGTAACCAAAGAGGCCCTTCTGTTTATCCGGCGGAAGCAGGTCGGATTCAAGGTCCTGGTGATGCAGATCCTCTTCACCGGTTTCGAGGCCCTAGCCATAACTGGCCTGATCGCCATGGCCCTGGGTGCGGTAATCATCGTTCAGGGCGTCAATCTACTCCCCCAGTTTGGTCAGGGACAGCTGATCTATGCAATCCTGATAACGGTTATCACCCGTGAGCTGGGTCCCCTCTTGACCGCATTTATCATTACCGCCAGGTCGGGAACGGCCATCGCAACCGAGCTGGGCAACATGGTTATTTCCCATGAGATAGAGGCCTATGTTTCGGTGGGCATCAATCCGATCTCTTATCTGGTGGTTCCCCGGTTTCTCGGAGTGGTCATCTCCATGCTGCTTTTAAACATCTACTTCAATATCTTCGGATTGGTGGGCTCCTACTTTCTTACCCAGCTGATCAGACCTATCCAGTTCATGGAGTATTTCGGCAATCTCCTGAGCCAGATACGCCTGGCGGACATCACCTCCTCCTTCATCAAGAGCATCGTCTTCGGGGCGATTATCAGTACCGTGGCTACCTACAACGGATTCGCCGTTCAGCAGGCCTCCACCGAAATCCCCCAGAAGGTGATCAAGGCCGTCGGCCAGGGCTTTATCCTCTGTATCGTCGCCGATGCGATCATCACGATGATCTACTATCTCTAGGGGCTGTGCAGTGGCGACGATATTGGATCTGCAAGAGGTACGGATTGTTCGCGGGGGAGTAGAGATCATCAAAGGGATCTCCGCCTCCTTCGAGGAAGGAAGCGTAACCGTTATCCTCGGTCCCTCGGGCTCAGGTAAAAGCACCCTGCTGAAGATCGCCGCAGGCATTATTCCCACCGACGGCGGCCGGGTCTTTTATCGAGGTGAGGATTTCTTCCATATGAGCGAGGAGGACAATCGCGTCTTCCGGCGTCAGAACGGCTTCGTGTTCCAGGACGGCGCCTTGTGGGCCAACCGCTCGATTGTCGATAATCTGAATCTGCCGCTCCAGTACCATTTTCCCGATCTGAGCCGGGAGGAGATCGCCGCACGGGTGCGGGAGTCGATTGCCCGCATCGGTTTTCAGGATAATCCGCAGCTCAGGCCGGCCCAGCTCTCGGGAGGGGAACGGAAGATGATCGGTTTCATCCGGGCGCTGATGACCGATCCGGAACTGATCTATATGGATAGTCCCACGGACAACGTCGATTCAGCCGTGGCGGCGAGGATCCGGCGCATCGTTACCGATCTCAAGAGTAAGGGAAAGACCCTGCTTATCTGTTCCCACGACCGGGAATTGATCTCTTCCTCGGCGGATAACCTGATTGTTCTCGACCGGGGGCAGATTCTGGCTCACGGACCCTTCCGGGATGTCCTTACGGGCGAGGATGAGAAGGTGAAGGAGATTATCGGATCGGTGGTAGATGCCGATTCTATTCTGGGAGACGATCTGTTACAGCTATTGAGTCCGGACGAGGATGAGAATCCATTTCTTCTTTGAAGGAAGGCGAATTGACACACTCCGGGGGGCCGACTAGAATGAGATTAGGAAGCGAGAGATGAAGTTTAAGATTCGCTACGCCGAGCAGATAACCGGCATATTTGTGCTGATAGCCATCCTCTTCGTGGCCCTGGTAATGATCCTGATGGGGGTAAACCAGCGCTGGTTTAAGAACGATCCCGATTTCTACAGCATCTTCGATTCCGCCGAAGGTCTAAAACTCGGCATGTCGATCAAACTGAAGGGTTTTCAAATCGGTACGGTCAATAAGATTCTCCTTTTAGACAATAACCGGGTAGAGATACGCTTCTCCATATTCGAGAACTACCACGAGAAGGTGCGGGAGAACTCCATTCTGCAGCTTTCCAGCAATCCATTGGGACTCGGCGGAGGACTCCTCCTCTATCCCGGGCGCTACGCCACCCCGCCGCTCCCCGACGGTTCATACATTCCCTCCACCGACTTTGCCGAAGGAAAGAAGCTTGTCACCGACGGATTGGTGGAGATAAACGAGAGCGATGCGGTGAGTCTGCTCTTGGACGATGTCTCGACGATCTTGGACAACGCCAATACCGCGGTAATCTCCCTGGATGAGCTTCTGGTAAGCGTTACCGAGACCCTGGAAGGCAGAAACAGCGGTCCCGTCGGCGGAACGATCGTCAATGTCGAGAGTATAACCGCTCAACTCGACGACTCCATGGGAGAACTGACCCGTCAACTGAACGGTACCATGGCGAATATCGAAGCCCTCTCGGGTGAATTGGCCGATCCTCAAGGGTTCTTGAGCGATGTGGTGGCGCCGGACAGTTCTATCGCCATGCTCCTGAACGATAAGGCCGCCCTCTATCGGGAGATCGAATCGATCCTGGCCGGAATCGACGATACTATCGCCCAGTTGGAGGAGTTCTCGATCTACGTGAACGACACCACCCCGCAGATCTCCGGCCTGATAGAAGACGGCCGGGAAGCCCTCGGTCAGGGGAAGGATGTGCTCGAGGGACTCAAAAACAATCCCCTGCTGCGAGGGGGCATTACCGAGACCAAGGATCAGCCCGCCACCTATCAATCCTATCGGGATAAGGATTTCTAATGCGACTAGCAAGGCATCGATCCGTCCTGCTGCTCGCGGTTTGTATAGCCGTCGCGGCTCTGAGCGCTTGTTCTTCCGCGCCGGAAGAGACGGAGATAACCAGCGAGACCCGAAACCGGGCCGCGGAGTACACCGAGTTCGGCAACCGCTATCTCGACCGGGCCCAATACGATCAGGCCCTGAAATTCTACAATCTGGCCTTAGAGGATAACATCGCCATCGATAATCAGGAGGGCATCGTGCTCTCCCGGAACGCGATCGGCGAAGCCTTCCTGCTTACGGCCCAATACGATAAGGCCGCCGCCTCCTTTGCCGCCGCCATGGAGCTCTCCTTAGAGCTGGGCCGACGGGATCTGGAACTGCGAACCCTCAATAATGAGGGAAAACTGGCCTTGAACCTCGGCCGGAGCGATGCGGCCCTGGTTAGCTTTCAAAAAGCCCGGGATATTATCGACTCCGAGAAGGATTCACCCACGGATATCGTGGCCGACATCTACCACAGCACCGGGGCCCTCTATAAAATCCTCGAGGAGTATGATCAGGCGGAGTCCTACCTGCTCTTGAGCCTCGACCTGAACCGCGATTTGAACCGCCTGGAGGAGGAGGCTTCGAACTACTACGTCCTGGCTTCAGTCTATTCGAAGCAGGAGTTCTTCGATCGGGCCGAAACGAACCTGGAGAGGGCTCTAAAGATCGATAAGCAGATCGAGAACAAGCTCGGGATTGCCGACGACTACTACGCCCTGGGCTTGGTTGCGGAGAAACGGGGTGATTTTGAGGCCGCCTACAACCATTTCCGAACTGCCGTGGATAAGTACATAATACTGAACAAGCTTAGGCCCACTATCGACTCCTACTACCGCTTACGTGAACTGGCGCTCCTTTTAGGCAAGGATGCCGAAGCGGCCTCATACGGCGAGACGATTTCCGTCCTGGAGGAGTCCCGACGATGAACGATCTATCCGGCTATCTGCGATCCATCGCCCTTGGCTATCGCCGCCTGTTTATCGGCTTGGGACGTCTACTCCTTGCCGCCGCCGGCCTGGCCGCGGTCTCAGCCCTCATAGCCCTGCCCCTTACCTATCTGGCCCTGGAACAGACCAGGCTCTATACGATCCTCCTTGCGGGATTGCTTCTGGCGCTACTGCTCCTGCGGCTCTTTCATCTGGAGCGTCGGTACCGAAAGCGCGGTGGCCGACGCATACTCAAGCGGACCCTCGGACTGCTTGGGCTGGCGGCGATACTGATGCTGCTCTATCTGGGACTGGGTTCCCTCCTCCGCGGAGCACTCCTTCCGGGGCTTGCGGCGACCGTGCTGGCCCTCGTGCTGATCGGAATTGCGATACGCCGCTGATGCGCACTCCTTTCCGGGCCGGTCTGTTTGCCCTGTTCTGTTCGTTCCCCCTCTTCAGCCTACCCGCCTATCCGGAAATCGAGCAATTGAGCTTCCGGGACCCCCTCTTCGTCCAGCTGGGAGAAGATATCGCCGCCTATTATCAGGCCGAGGCCCGGGGAGATACGCCTCCGGCGCTGCTCTTCTTTCGTTACCGGATACCGGAAGAGACCGATCTGTTGGCCCTGGCCGCCCGCTGCTCCCTCCCCTATGATACCCTGGCGAGCCTGAACGGCTTTGTCCGCAATCAAGAAATCGTTGCCGGTACCGAACTTCTCGTGCCGAATCTTCCGGGGCTCTTCGTCCCCCTTGAACCGCGCAACGATATGGACCGCTTCTCCATCTCCATACCTCGCCGGAACGCCCTCTCCTCCGTCCCCTACGGCGACGGGAATGAGTTCGCCTTCTACCCGGGAGAACGCTTTCATCCGGTGGAGAGGGCCTTCTTCCTAGGGGTTTTCCTGGGATTTCCGCTGCGTTCCGCCCGGGTAAGCTCTCCATACGGCTCGAGAATCGATCCTTTTACCGGCCATAGAAGCTTTCACCGGGGAATCGACCTGGCGGCCCCAATGGGGGCCGAGGTGCTGGCCGCCCGGGCCGGGAGGGTCGTTTTTACCGGGAATGACGATGTTTACGGCAATTTCATCCTTATAGAGCATACAAACGGCTATCAAACCCTCTACGGACATCTAAAAAATATCCTTGTATCGTTGAATCAGGATGTTCTATTCGGTATGATTATAGGAGAGGTGGGCGTTACCGGCCAGACAACGGGACCTCATCTCCATTTCGAGGTCCGCAGGAACGGCGTTACCCGCGATCCGTCGGACTTCATCAGATAAGGATACGCGATGAAATCGACGATCCGCTCGCTCCTCATCCTTACGCTACTCATCGCTTCTCTTCCGTACGGAGTCGCCGCCGATGCGATCCGCGGGCGAGTAGTAGCGATCGAGGAGATCAGCGCCGCTTCCTCCGACTCGGCCCCCTTCCATCTGGAAGAGCTGGTGGCGTTGGAATTGAGCACGGGAGCCGACTTTGTCACCGGAGTCGAGCTCGAGATAAGCATTCCCCGGGAACTTGCCCGCCTGCGTAACAGCTTTGCAGTCTATCTCTACCGTCGAGTCGATCCCGCCCCGGAGGCGGACATGGTTCGGCGCTATTTCGCCACATCCCTCGACTACTATCTGGTCCCCTCGGGGCGCAAGATGTATATTCAAATACCCCTTCGCTCCTCCGCCGATCTTCCCTCGACGCCGGAGACTCTCACCGTCGATCAGGTCCTTTCGCCGGCGGATTTCCCCCTGCTTTTGAGCATTCAACCGGTAATGAAGGGGATTCCCTCTTCTATCTATGAGGCCGAGTTCCGACTCAAAGCCTATCCTTACCTGGCCGACGAGGGCGTGCTCGAGCTCGCCATCCAGGCGCCTAGCGACGATCCCTATTCGATTGTGATCGACGGCAGCCGCAGGGAGTATCGAGAATCCGGCTACCTGCTCGAGAGCGGAATCCATGAAATCACCATCGAATCGACCGCCTTCCTGCCCCTCACTCGTAGCGTCACCGTAACCAAAGGTGCGCGGAGCGAAGTCAGGTTAACCCTCCAGAAACGCGAGCCCCGGGTCAATTTCGAGGCGCCGGAGGGTACGCTTATTTTTCTTGACGGGGAGAGGGTTAATGGTACATCATTGAAGGTGAACGAGGGGGTACATACGGTTGTCTTCAAGCTGGGAGACTACTCTATGACCCGCGAATTCGAGGTCAGCGGGGGAAAAAGCTACACCATTACGCTCTTTTTAGATGTTTTCGTCAAAGAGAACTAATTTTTCCCGCGAAACAGACGATAAATAAGGTGTCGGATACATATAGTTCCCCTCCCAGTTTACTATATTGTTCGACAACCTACCAACTTGGCCGATTCTTCGGAATCGGCCTTTTTTATACTAGCTTGACAAAAGCCTACTGCCTACCTACTGTAGCGCTATGGCATTTTCCCGTCGGCAACGAATAATCCTAGAGATTATCATAGGCATAACCCTCATCATCGCGGTGGGAATCGGGAGCTCCCTCGGGCTCGCCCTGGCCGCGATGAAGAATATAGATATTGTTCGGGAACTGCGGGACTATAAACCCGCCCTTCCCACCCAGGTTCTCGACCGCAACGGCAAGCTGATTACTGAGTTCTTCGGCGAAGAGAAACGGGATATCGTCCATCTGGACGAGCTTCCCAAACATCTGATCTACGCCGTTTTAACCCGGGAGGACCGGAATTTCTATGAACACGGCGGTTTCGACGTCCTGCGGACGACCAAAGCCGCGGTAGACATGGTTATGGGGAACTTCTCCGGTGGGGGCAGCACGATCACCCAACAGGTGGCCGGACGACTCTTCGCCGACCGCTCCCAGAAGACCATAGGGCGTAAGCTCCGGGAGCTCTGGTATGCGATCCTTCTTGAGCGGGCGCTGACCAAGAACGAGATCCTCGAGCTTTACCTCAATCAGGAGATTCTGGGACACGGTACCTACGGAGTGGAGGCGGCCTCCCAGCTCTACTTCGGCCACTCGGCCCGGGACGTGAGCATCGCCGAGGCGGCCATCCTGGTGCCCCTCTTTTCGGCGCCTTCCCGCTATTCCCCGATCCTGCATCCCGACCTGGCCAAAGACCGCCAGAGGTATGTGTTGGACGAGATGATCAACCTCGGCTATGTAGCCAAGGAGGACGCGGATCTCTCCTTCGAAGCCTTCTGGAATAATTGGGATTATACCCGGTCGAATACGACCAGCGCCTACTATGCCAACGAGAGCCAGGCCCCCTATTTCAGTGAATTTGTACGCCAGCAGCTGGAGGATCTCCTCTTCGGCTCGGTGGATATCTATAAAGACGGCTACATTGTCCATACGACCCTGGATCTCGACTATCAGCGCAGCGCCGACCGGATCATGCAGGAGGGATTGCGCTCGGTCAATCAGCGCTATCAGGCCACCTCCACCGACCGATTCGACGTAGTTAACCAGCGATACATCCCCCTTCTGGACATGATGGCCCTGGCCTTCAATCTGGAGAACGTCAAGGTCGCCGGCGCACAGCAGAAGCGGGAGGCCAAGGAGGAGTATCTTTCGAAGATTAATCCCCTAGTGGACCTCCTGGCGATGACCGTTGGTTCCAGCGAACTTCAGCGCCTCAGTAAAGAGACCTACGGATTCTTGAGGGACCAGAACGAGCGGACCATCATCGAAGGGGCGCTCATTACCTTGGAGAACGATACCGGGCATATCCTGAGCATGGTGGGCGGTTCGGATTTCGAAACCAAGAAGCTCAACCGGGCGGTTCAGTCCCAGGTACAACCCGGGTCCTCATTCAAGCCACTCTACTACTCGGCGGCCATCTCTTCCGGCGAGTTCACCCCGGCAACTCGTCTCTACGACGGCCCGATAATCTTCTGGAATGCCGACGGGACCCCCTACGAGCCTCAGAACTACCTTGGGGATTGGCAGGGATCGGTGCTGCTGCGCTACGCGCTGGCGACCTCGATGAACGTTCCCTCGATTCAGGTCTTGGACGGGGTCGGTTTCGACGCCGCTATCGAGCGGGCCAGCCGGCTTCTGGGACTGAGCGAGTATCGCAACAACGAGGATATCTTTCCCCGTCGCTATCCATTGGGATTGGGCATCGTTTCGGTCGCCCCGATCAACATGGTCCGGGCCTTCGCTACCTTCCCCAACTCAGGTCGCGAGGTCGAGCCTATCGCTATCACATACATCGAAGACCGGCAGGGAAATACCGTGCTGGAGCACGAGAAAGAGCTCTTGAGTCAACGCAAGGGGAAGGATACCCGCATCCTCTCCCCTCAGGCCGCCTATGTAATGGTCAATCTGCTCCAGAGTACGGTCGAATTCGGCACCCTCGCCAACCGTCGACGTAATGTTGGCGGCTTCGACGATATGCCCATGGCCGGCAAAACCGGGACGACCCAGAACTGGGGCGACGCCTGGACGGTCGGATTCTCCCCCTATATGACCACCGCCGTCTGGTTCGGTTTCGATATGCCGGGTAACAGCTTGGGGCGCTATCTTACCGGAGCGACCGCCGCGGGACCTATCTGGGCCAAGTATATGAAGGAGATCCATCAGGGGCTGGAACCTAAGGAGTTTGTCCGACCCGATTCCGGGCTGGTAACAGTCCGGGTTTGTGCGGAATCAGGGCTACTCCCGACTCAATATTGTGATGAGGGAATCATCGAGGAGATCTTTATCGCCGGCACCGAACCTCGGTCGGCCTGCGATATCCACCAGTTCGAGGAGGAGCGCGACGAGGTGCTGATGAAGCATATCCAGGACAGCATCCTTATCGAGGACTTCTCCCTGGAAGATATCGACTTCCCCGAACTTAGCGATCCCTTCGCCGATGAACCGCTGGATCAGAACCCTCTCCTCGATCAGGGAGCCCAGGAGACCGGCGTCAATCCTCTGCTGGATTAGGAGCGAGGAATGCAAGTAAATATCGACGATGTTATTGTTAAACGAAGAATCCGGGTAAACCTCGGGAATCTTACTCAACTCTCAGAGAGCCTGCGCCGCCACGGCTTGATGAACCCGATTGTGGTAACCAACCGGATGGAGCTGGTTGCCGGACACCGGCGGTTAGAGGCGGCCAAGCGCCTCGGCTGGCAGACGATCGAGGCGAGGGTCATGGAGAACCTGAGCGACGAAGCCAGACTGGAGATGGAGATCGACGAGAATCTCCATCGCCGCCCCTTGAGCCCGGATGAGTTGGCCGACGGTTACTCCCGTCTCTCACGCCTCAAGAACCCGGGCTTCTTCCGCCGACTCTGGAGCGGGATAGTGAATTTCTTCAAGAAGCTCTTCCGGCGCGGCTAATCCAGCCCCGGCGCCGTCTTGGGCAACCGGCTTATACATCCCAGATATCGTGAAAAGAGTGGCTATGCTCGCAATAGCGACAGGTGAAGCGGTTTCCCGCGGAACGAATAAACTCGGGCTGCACATGCTCGAAGAGCTCGGGCCGGGAGATGCAGTTCTCATTCTTGCAGGAGATCTCCTTGAAGCCGTAGACCTTGGGAGGCATGTGCAGGCGGTACTTCTTCTTGACCCGACTGTTCTCGATTATATTCAGGGTGCAGCCTGGAGCGATGGCCGAGAGCATCTTCAACTGGCTCTCGTTCAGGGAAACCACATCCGGCAAGGAGATAATTCCCTTGAAGATCTCATCGCTGGATGAATGGTAGACCCCGTGGGAGGAACGGATATTGAAGCCCATGATTTGACGGATCTTGTCGATATGGTCCCAGATCAGTTTCAAGTCCCTGCCCCGGCCGATATGATCGATAACGGTTCCCCGCTCTACCGGTTTGATACCGACTTTGTATTCCGGTTTGCTCTCCGTCGAAGCCACCGGCACCTCTTCAACGAAATCTTCGGAATCTTCCGTCTCTTTTCTCGGAGCGCCTTCGAATCCCGTCCCCAAGCCCCCGCTCAAGAGGGCGATCTCGATAATGCGGGTAAAATAGCCGTTTACCGACTGCTCGTCCCAGGCATTGAAGGGGGTATTATCCAAGAAGGCCGGAATAGTCGGATGCTCCCGGTGCCGCGGCAAGGGATGATAAAAGCGGGTTTCCGGACTGATGCGCTCGATAAACTCCTGCTTGAAGGTAATCGCATCCCGCAGACTGTCGGCCTTCTCCAGGATCTCGTCGCCCATGCGCTCTAATTGAGGACGGGTGAAGTACCAGATCGGCGCAGTCCCGCCCGAGTCAATATAGCTCTCTATCGACTCGAAGATATTGACCTTGAAGCCGTTCTCCCGCATCCGATCGGTATAGTAGGCGGGCATGGCAAGCTCCTCGGGCGCGACCAGATCGACCTCCACCTCATTGAAGATCTTGAGGCCGTTTACCTTGGAGTGTACCGTCCTTCCGTGGAAGAGATCGCCCACCAACGCAATCCGGAGCTTATCCCGGTTCCAGTTGCGCTGTTCCAGGAAACTGAACTCATCCAGAAACTCCTGGGTCGGGTGTTCGTGCTTACCGTCGCCGGCATTGATGAAACCGGGCCGGGGCATGCCGATTCGGTCGGCATAGGTTCCCAGGGCGTCATGCAACCATCGGCAGAGCCCCTCCTGCTTGGACCGGATAATGAAGAGTGAGCGCTCTGAGTAGCCGAAGAGCATCTTGATCGTGTCGGTAATGCTCTCGTTCTTATTGAACGATGAAGTGGCGGTATTGAAGAGGTTTACCTTCGCGCCGTGGAATTTAGCCGCATTGGCGAAGGACTCCCTGGTTCTGGTACTGTTCTCGAGAAATATCAGGTAGATTCCCAGATCGACATCGCCGATCTTAAAGCGTGAAATATCCCCCCCCTTGCGCAGGGCCTCTTTCAGCTCTCTGGTCTGCTCATAGAGGTAGACCTGCTCATCGATCGAGAAATCCTCTACCACCGTTAAACTGCGTCCTTGAAAAACCGACACTCAGCACTCCTTACAAGAAAATTGTTACTATTCAGCTCTGTTTTCGAGACTATTCGGGTCCAGCACCAGAAGACCGTTATCCTCGCCCTGGGCGTATATAGCGCCCTCTCGCAGGGTAATCCAGGTATTAGGGACAACCGTGAGCGTAGAGGCGGCCTGAAGCTTCAGATCAGTCCCGAAACGACCCAGGCGGTATTCACCCCCCTGCAGAATGGTCGCATAGATGCGTCGTCCGTCGACCAGCAGAAAACTCTCTTCATAGACATCTGTATCGCCCTGGGTGCGCATCTCGAGGCTCTCCGGGTCGATGCTTACCAGCCTAACCGCCCGATTTCCCGATGCCTCCCCGGCGATTACCAGGTAGGAATCCCCGAGGATCACCAGATCGGATGAGCGGATAGTATTGATCCCCGAACGTTCGACGATAGTGCCGTTCCTGGAATTAGAGCGCACAAGGCGTCCCATCCTGGCCCCGGCCTCCCGATAGAGGAATGGAATCAGCACTGCCGGCTCCTCTTCCCGCGCAGTGATAAGATCCCGCTCATCCCGGGCGATATCCTCCCGTTCCTCTCGGATCTCCTCCACCCGTTCCTGGACCTGCTCTTCCGCTCGGGCTATCTCCTCCCGACGCTGATCGGCCTCTTCCCGTTCCTCCTGCACCTGCTGCTGCTCTTCTTGGAGTTCTTCCCGTTCTTGACGAAGCTCCTCCTCCCGGGCTTCCCGTTCCTCACCGGGTTCCATGGCGGCGGTCTCCCGCTCTGCGGCGGCGATCTCCTGTTCCTGCTCGGCAAGCTCATCTTCCGCCTGTTCGAGACGCTGCTCCTCTTCAGCCAGCTCCTCCTTGGCTTCGTCGATGGCCCGCTCCTGTTCTTCGATCTCCTCCTCCTTGAGCTCGGTCATCTCCTTCCGCTCAGGGATGCCCTTGTCCTCTTCCTGGCGCAATTCCTCGATCACCTGATCATCGGTGAGGGCATCCGTATCGATGGCGCCCTCGCCGCTGAGGATAGCGGCGCTTATGGGGAGTACAATCTGGGTATTACCGGGCCACTCGCTATAGACGGTGGCTAATCCGGCCTTTCCGGGATCGAGGGCCGCCGGGACCATGGGCTGATAATTGGTCTGGAAATAGTTCATTTCGCCCCGGTGTACCGCGTTATAGTAGGAGGCAAATTCCGCAAGAATGGAGGCGTCCTCAAAATTATACCCGTAGGCCTCTGTTAAATAGGAAGCCATGATACGCCGCAGGTTATCGATATGGTCTACTTGAGACTCCGCCTCCAGGGAGAGGATATCCGCGCTGAGTAATTCCGCTTCGGGGTCGAAGAGCCGCCTAATCCGGTACTTTCCAGATATGCTGCGGGAGGCAAGGGTGCGGCCGATGCCCAGAATCTGATCAAGGGTATCGATCCTCTCGTAGGGGCCTTCGTAGTTCACGAACTCCACGGTTCCTAGACGGACGCTCCGCAGTTCCTCCTCGGCTAGATCCTGGCCGAACAAGTAGAGACCGGAAAAGGAGACGGCAACCACGAGAAAGCACGTAATCAGCGGAAAAAGACGTTTCATACTTACCTCCGTACATTTAGTATACGCCAAGCAGGAGCTTTGTACAGCCCATTTTCGGACGGCGGCTACTCCTTGAAGCGCAGGATCTCCAACGCCCGCCGCCGGGCCTCGCTATCCTGGGAACTGCGGTAGACAGCTATGGCCGCTTCATAGAGCGCCCGGTCTCGGGCTCCGCCCTGGTAACTTTGAATCTCCCCCAGGGCCTCCATCACGCGACGACAGAGCAGAGGATCCCGTTCTATGGTTTCCTCATTGATCAACGAAGCAATGGCCCTGGTGGAGCGACCGTCTCGATCACTCCCGATTCGACCGAGCCCCTCAACGGCTTTGAGCACGATATCCCGGTCCCACTCATCCGTGACCGCCGCAATCAGTGCCGGCCTGGAGGAGAGCCGCGCTTCCCGAGCCAGAAGCTTCACAGCTTCGAACCTCACCTCAGGATAGTCGTTTACCACCCTGGTGCCGAGCATCACCGGCGCCTCATGGGATTCTGTAGCGATGCGCTGCAGATAATCACTGTAGAATGGAGGATAGCGCTCGCCGTTCAAGCGTTCGGCAATAATATCCAGAGCCAGAACCCTCCCGTCTCTATTCTCCCGGTCCAGCAGCGCACGAAGTAAAAGATAATCCGGATCGGTCAACCAGTAGGGTTCCAATCTGCCGTCGATAAAGCCGCGGTTGCGGCGATTTCCCATATCGCCCCCGGGGTAGCTCCAGAACTCCTGCACGGCCTTTACTCTCCCCAAGGCATAGAGGTTCCAATCTGGCCCGCCTCCGGCCAGCACCCCTTCGGCGCTGATGACAGGCTCTCCGATCTCCCCTTGAAAGGCGAAGGTAAGCACTTCACCGCCCTCCCGGGCAACCAGCGCGCCTCGGTTCGAACCGCCGGCGACGATAAGCCCCTCTTCGGTCAGGAAAAGGGTATGGGCATATCCCAATCCCGCCGCCAGGAGCTCCCGGCCCCCGTCGGCAGCATCGAAGGAGAAGAGTTCGCCCTCCTCACTCAGTCCGTATACGCGATTCCCCTCCTCGACCAGTGCAATCAAGGGGGACTTCAGGCGAACACTCCAACTCAGTTCTCCGGACCCGGAAACCGAGGCCAGGGTTCCCTCGTCGCTGGCTGTATATACTCCGGAACTCCCGGCGCAGGCAACCTTCAGCTCGCCGGCTAAGCGAAATCGCCACAGGAGCCGACCCCACGGCAGCCAGGCCTGGAGAAATCCCCGTCCGTCGGGCACCACCAGGAGTCCCTCCCCCGTTATGAGGGCTTGACCGCCGTAGCCCCCGTCAAGCTCCTCCTCCCACTGAATCCTACCGCGGTGATCCATGCAGACAAGCCTTCCGGCGGCGGTTTGGAGGAAGATATCCCCGGCTGCACCGATAACGGGATCCGCCGCCGGGGGATCTCGAAAACGCTCCTGCCAGAGAAGGCCGCCGGAGGGGTTGAGGGCTGCAAACCTCCCGTTGGTAAGGGACACATAGCAGGTATCGTCCTCGCCCAGGCTCATCCACCCTGCGGGAAGGCCCGGCATATCGCCCCGGCTCATAATTGTTCCCCCGCTCTCTATGCGGTAGAGATAGCGATCCTCCGAAGCAACGACCAGGGCATCATCTCTATCGGCCAAGACGGGTCCCACGATGCTACCGCCGGTGGGGAGTCGAAAGATGTGAGTTAACTGAGAAAGCTCTTCTGCCTGTAACGCCGCAGGGAGAAGCATAATCAGCAGGAACAGGGGAAGCGAGAGATACCGTCGACGAGACCTTTTATGCATCATGACGATTGGGGTATTCACAGAGGACCAGCGCTGGGCATCCCTCACAGCAAGGACGGGCGGCGCAGTGCGCCTTCCCGTGCCGGATAATAAGGGCATGAAATTCACGGTACAGGGAGGGCTTATTGGGAAGCTGGGATTCGAAAGCGCTACGCACCTCTTCATATTTGCCTATTTTCTCCGCTCCCGCAAGTCTCATTTTAAGACGCCGGGTGTATAAGTCGGCGATAAAGTAGCTGCGTCCGCACACATACAAAAGAATCGAGTCCGCCGTTTCGGGACCGATCCCCTTCAGGGCCAAGAGCTCCTCCCGGGAGAATTCATTTAGTCTGCCGTCGGGAAAGATACGCGGGATGAGATCGAGAAGCCGAGCGCTCTTCTGACGGAAATAACCGCTGGGTCGAATCAACTCGGCCAGCCGCTCCTCATTCGTAGCGATCAGCGCCTCGGGAGAGTCGATACCGGCGTCGAAAAGCCGCTTCAGGGCCCGCTCGACATTTTGCCAGTTGGTATTCTGGGTCAGGATCGCGCCGAGGATAATCTCGAACGACTCGTTGCGCGAGAGCGTATCGGGTTCAGCTCCCGTGCGATAGCCCCTTTCGTCGAAGCCGCCTTCACCTCGCCGACTATAAAGCGGCCACCAGCCTTGAGGACCGTATGCATCCAAGAGGAGGCTGTAGAGTTGTAGAGGATCGAAACCCGGCATTGGGATAAAAAAAGGGGGCCGTTACCGGCCCCCGACTTGCGTTATGCTTTGTTGGCCAGGGCCGCTTGGGCCGCTGCCAGCCGGGCGATCGGAACCCGGAAAGGGGAACAGGAGACGTAGTTGAGACCAGTCTTATAGAAGAACTCTATCGACCGGGGGTCGCCGCCGTGCTCACCGCATACGCCCATCTTCATACCGGGGTTGGTTTTCCGGCCCAGCTCCACCGCGGTGGAGACCAACCGGCCGACGCCGGAGATGTCGATAGAGGCGAAGGGATCGTGGTGCAGGATCTTTTGGTCCATATAGAGGGGAATGAAGCTACCTGCATCGTCCCTGGAGAACCCGTAGGTCATCTGGGTCAGGTCGTTGGTACCGAAACTGAAGAATTCGGCATGCTTAGCAACCTCGTCGGCGGTAATCGCCGCCCGGGGAATCTCAATCATGGTACCGACGCTGTATTTAACCTTACTCTTCTTCTTGGCGATAACCGCCTCGGCTACGGCGACAGTGCGCTCCCGCAGCATGCTGAGCTCCTCCTGGGTACCTACCAGGGGAATCATGATCTCCGGGAAGACCTTCTTGCCGCTCTTGGCGACCTCACAGGCGGCGGTGATGATCGCCTCGACCTGCATCTCGTAGATCTCGGGATAGGTTACGCCGAGCCGGCAACCGCGGTGTCCGAGCATGGGATTGGACTCATGCAGTGAATCGACCTTGGCTTTGAGCTTTGCAGGCTTGAGGCCGAGGTTGGCGGCGATCTCTTTAATATCCTTGGGAGTCTGGGGTACGAACTCGTGCAAGGGGGGATCGAGAAGCCGGACGGTAACGGGACAATCCTGCATGGCAGTAAAGATTCCCTTGAAGTCCTTCTTCTGCAGGGGCAGAAGCTTCTTGAGAGCCTTGCGGCGCTCTTCCTCGGTATCGGCAACGATCATCTCCTGGAAGAGTTCGAGCTTGCCGTCCTCGAAGAACATATGCTCGGTCCGACAAAGGCCGATACCCTCGGCGCCGAACTTACGAGCCGTCTTTGCATCCTCGGGCTGATCGGCGTTGGTGCGGATTACGATGCCCTTCTCTTTAAGTCCGGGGCGGACCGCACTCTTGCGGATCTCGTCGGTCCAGCCCAGGAAGCGGGAGAGATCCTTGGTGATCTTGGGTACAACCAGATGCGCCTTACCGCTGTAGACATTACCGGTGGTACCGTTGATGGTCACCCAGTCGCCCTCCTTGAACTTCTTACCGTCTACGGTGAAGGTCTTGCCGGTAATGGCGATCTCCTTACAGCCGGCTACACAGGGGGTACCCATACCGCGGGCGACTACCGCCGCGTGGCTGGTCATACCGCCGGTGGAGGTTAGAACACCCTCGGCCGCGTGCATTCCGCCGATATCCTCGGGACTGGTCTCTTTCCGCACCAGGAGGACCTTCTTGCCGACTGATACCCAGTGCTCCGCATCCTCGGCGGAGAAAACGATCTGGCCTGTAGCCGCACCGGGCGAGGCATTGAGCCCCTTGGCGATAAGCTCCATATCCTGCTTCTGCTTGGGATCGATGTTGGGATGGAAGAGCTGGTCGAGCTGAGCGGGAGTGACCCGGCCGACCGCGGTTTCTTTGGTGATCCGCTTTTCGTCGACCATATCCACCGCGCACTTGACGGCAGCGGCGCCGGTGCGTTTGGCGTTCCGGGTCTGCAGAATGAAGAGTTCGCCTTCCTGAATGGTGAACTCCATATCCTGCATATCTTTGTAGTGGGCCTCGAGGTCATCCTTGAGGCCAACCAGCTTCTTATAGGCTTCGGGATTCTTCTTGGCCAGGGTCTTGATAGGCTGGGGAGTCCGGATACCGGCAACGACATCCTCTCCCTGGGCATTCATCAGGAACTCGCCGTAGAAGACATTCTTGCCGGTCGAGGGGTCACGGGAGAAGCAGACGCCCGTACCGGACTCATCACCGAAGTTACCGAAGACCATGGACTGGACGTTAACGGCGGTACCCAAAAGGTCGTCGATCTGGTTCAGCTTCCGATATTTGATGGCCTGGGGATTGTTCCAGGAGCCGAATACCGCATCGATAGCGGCGTTCAGCTGCTTCATCGGATCCTGAGGGAAGTTCGATTTCTGATGCTTCTTGTAGGCAGCCTTGTAGGCCTCGACCAGCTTCTCGAGATCGGCTGCATCGAGCTCGGTATCGAGTTCAACCTTCTTCTTCTTCTTCATAGCCGCGAGGATATCCTCGAAGATATCCATATGCATTCCCATGGCTACGTTGGAGAACATCTGGATAAAACGCCGGTAGGCATCCCAGGCAAAGCGGGGGTTACCGGTGAGCTCGCTCAAGCCCCGAACGGCCTTGTCGTTCATTCCCAGATTCAGGATGGTATCCATCATGCCGGGCATGGAGACGGCGGCGCCGGAGCGAACCGATACCAGCAGGGGATCCTTCTCATCTCCAAGCTTCTTACCCATCAGCTTCTCGAGCTTGGTCAGATTCTCCTCGACCTGCTCCTTGACGCCTTTGGGGTAATTCTTATTGTTTTTATAATATGCATCGCAGACTGCGGTCGAGATAGTGAAGCCCGGGGGTACCGGGATTCCGAGATTGGTCATCTCAGAAAGGTTAGCTCCCTTTCCACCAAGAAGCTCCTTCATTTTCGCGTTTCCTTCAGCTTTTCCATTGCCGAAGAAATAGACAAATTTCTCCATAAGTTTGTTAACAACCTCCGTATATGAATGCCACATGTTTGAAGTGACATTGATTACTAATTACGTGTTGGTCAGTCCAGATATGGTACTCTACATGTGAACCTAAAACAAATAAGCCCTTGTGTCAATTAAATGACCCAAGGGCTTATATATATCTTCACGCCTGTTAGGCGGTATACGACTCCAAGTACTGGCTCCGGGAAGGATGTTGGAGCCGCTTGATCGCCTTCTTTTCTATCTGGCGAATTCGCTCCTTGGTCAGGTTATACTTATCGCCGATCTCCTTCAGTGATAAGGGGCTCCTGCCGTTGAGACCGAAGCGATACTGGATTATCTCCGCCTCCTTCTCGGTAAGAGTAGTGAGTACCTCGTTTATATCCTCAATAAGAGAGTGCTCGATGGCTATGTCCTCGGGATGCTCATAACCGGAATCCTCGATGAAATCGCCCAGCTGACTGGAATCCTTCTCGTTGTATACCGGGGTTTCCAGGGAAACCAGGTCCCGGGAGATATTGATTAAGTCGAGGACGTGATCCTCGTCCATATTGACCGCCTTGGCAATGTCCTTCAACTCCGGGTCTTCGGCCTTACCCGACTGAAGCTCCTTGCGGGCCTTCTCAATCTGAACCAGCTCATTGGCTCTGTTGAGGGGGAGGCGAATCATCCTCGATTTCTCACAGATCGCCTTGAGTATAGCCTGACGAATCCACCAGACCGCATAGGAGATGAAGTGGTAACCTTTCTCCACGTCGAAGCGCTCGATGGCGTTCATGAGACCGATATTACCTTCGCTGATCAGGTCGGTCAGGGGTAAGCCCTGATTCTGATATTTCTTGGCCACGTTTACGACGAAACGCAGGTTGGATTTAACCAACATATCCTTGGCATATTTCTCGCCCTTGGCGGCAGCCCGGGCATATTTATCTTCTTCCTCGCGGGTGAGCAAGGGAATCTCGTTAATCTCTTTCAGATACATGGAGAGTACATTTTCATCGTCATAAACACTTCTTTTCGTGGAAACACGCTTACTTGCTGCCATCATTTCCTCCTACCTATACTATGCAATCCATGTGCCAAGCTGGGAAGAAATGATGATTTTTCTATTTCCTTTACCAGAAAGAAATTACTTTTTACTATTTAAATGATCAGGTTTGCACTATTTTCACACTGGGTCAAAAGAACCCAATCAAGAAATATTCCTAAATAACTGCGTCAAAAGAGACCATATAGGAGCTCTTCGTCCCCCGGAATGCGCCCGCAGCACTTCACATAGGGCAATCCGCTGCGACAGGGGCATGGATCCTCCGGTTTTGGACGCGTTTTATTAAAGAAATCGACCTGTATGACCTCTCCGCCTTTCTCCTCGGGGGGCTCGAAATAGGGGAAGATAATCTCGATATCCGAGAAAAGCGAGATTTTTTCGGCGTTTGATTTACCGATGAGTACCCCTGAATGCTGAATACCCTGCCAATATTCATAAATAAGATCCCAGATCATATCCTTCTCGCCCTGACTACCTATTTTGCGGCTGCGCTTCGATTGGAGATACTTCTTGAGCTGTACCGCATAGAAGGCGTTCCAATCGTCCAGATCGGCGCTCATCTGACGCAGCATGCCGTAGTCGTTTATAAAGCGTCCCGCCATCCGGGAGGAGACCGAACGTTTGCCCACATTACGAGCGGTGACCCAGCACTTGAGGGCCGAGGAAGGGAGACCGACTTTTCGCAGGCTGACCCCTAAGTAGAATAGAATCTTCGATAATTCCTGCTTGTTCTCCACAGGACAGGCGCTCAAGGCCTTTCGAAATTCTTCAAGGGCGATGCGCGGTTGATGATGGGCAAGAAATCGCTTTGCGCGGGAGAAGGATCGACTCCAGGCTTGCATACTATCTCCTTGTCCTAAAATACTTAGGAGAAATTGCTTTGACAATAGCTGCCCTTGACCCTTTCCGGATCGCACCGTATATTTCTCCTAAATTCCTAGCATAATCAAGACCACATTGTACGGAAAAATAGCTTAGGAGGAAAAGATGAAGGTTAATCCTATCGGTGATCGTGTATTAGTAAAGCTTGAAGAGGTCGAAGAGAAGACCGCCAGCGGGATTTTTATCCCACAGACTGCTCAGGAAAAGACTCAGAGCGGTATTGTCGAGGCGGTAGGAGACGATGAGACCATCACCGTCAAGCCCGGCCAGAAAATTATGTACGATAAGTACGCCGGCACCTCGATCAAGGTCGACGGCACGGAGATGCTCTTGGTCCGCATGGCGGATGTGATGGCGGTTATTGAATAATCGCGTTGCAAAGCATTCAAACCCCTTCGTCAGCATGACGGAGGGGTTTTTTTATGCCCGCCTTAAATCAGGGGTAGAGAAAGGTTTCTAAATCCCTGAGTATTTGATCCTTGGGACCTATGCTCCTGCAGGTTTGCGGTAAGGATTCGAGAAACATCCTGCCGTAGCTCTTTTTGACGATCCGCGGATCACAGACGATCACCACTCCCCGGTCGTCGGTGGAGCGCATGAGCCGGCCGAAGCCCTGCTTAAAACGCATGACCGCCTGAGGCAAGGATAGTTCGAAGAATGGGTTTCCTCCCCGCGCCTCGATAGCCTCCATCCTGGCTTGAAGTACCGGATCTGAAGGGACGGTGAAGGGTAGCCGGAAGAGTATCAGGACTGTCAGGGTCTCCCCGGGGCTGTCGACGCCCTCCCAAAAGGATTCAGTGGCCAAGAGAACGCTTCCGGTGTCGCTGTTGAAGCGTTCCAACAAGCGGCTCCGATCGTCGTCGCCCTGACGCAGGACTGTTATTCCCGCTCGACGCAGATCGGGGGCGATATCGTCATAAACCTGGCGCAACATCGAGTAGGAGGTGAAGAGCAGGAGCCCCCTCCCTTCGCTCAAGAGCAGGATATCCCGGGCCAGATCCCCGCTCTCTTCGATGTACTGCTCATCCTGCGGATCAGGGGCCTCCCCGGGGACGCAGAGCATCACATTCGTATCGTAGGGAAAGGGCGATGGAAAGGCGGCGCTGCGATGGGGATACTCGGAGAGACCCATACGGGACTCCCAATAGTCGAAGCGATTACGGATAGTCAGAGTGGCGGAGGTCATCACCACCGTATCGAATGGATCGTAGACTGCCTCCCGCATCAGGGAACTGATGTCCAGGGGACTTACGGTAAAGAAGAGGTGGGACTCCTTCCCCAGCCGCTTGCGCTCGACCCAGAATACCTGATCCGGCCGTTCCCGCCAGGCTCGAAATGAGTCGCATACCCCGAGGAAGGCCGATAATCGCCGCTGGATTACCTTGAGTTCATGCAGCGAGGGGTCCTCGTGGAGATCATCCGGTACCGCCTTGGCGATGCGGCCCAAGAGACTGTAGAGCTCTCCTAAGGGGGCACGGATCTTTTCGATCTCCTCCAACAGGAGCGTCTCGAAGGCCTCGCTCCGCTCCGTCCCCTCACTAGCGCGCTTCAAACGGTAGCTGGAGTTCTCCGCCACCGAATCGTTCAGCCGCACCTCCATCGATTCCAGGGACTCCCGAACGGTACGAATCGCTTCCGGCGCCTTTGAGCTGAGCTCGTTGTCGGGAAGAAGCTTCTCCACCTTGATTAGCGCACCGAAGCTCCGGTTTTTACGCTTACGGTAGAGCCGGGAGAGCTGCTTATAGATCGACAGTCGCCCGAGGCTTTTCGAGAAGTAGGAGGTGGCGTTGCGCTCGATATTATGGGCCTCGTCGAAGACGATCTTGTGAAAAGGCGGCAGTACCGCCGTACCCTCGAAACCCAGCTCCTCCAGTCGCAGGGCCAGGTCGGAGAAGAGCAGGTGGTGATTAACCACCAGTACCTGAGCCGCCGCGGCCTCCCGCCGGGCGCGGATAATGAAACAGCGCTCCCGGTGGCGGCAGCGGAGTCCCAGGCAGGAGTCCGCTTCGGAGTTGATCCGATTCCAGAGTTCCCGGGGCGGATAGACCGGCAGGTCCGTGAGGGAACCTGTCTCGCTCGTGGCGGACCACTCCTTGATCGCCGAAAGATCGCCCCCATCTTCCCGGAAAAGGGAGTCCTCCTCCAGGGCCTCGTCCAGCCGATGAAAACAGAGGTAATTACCCCGGCCTTTGACCAGCGCACACCGGACCTCTGAATCCATTATCTTCAACACCGTGGGGATATCCTTATCCACCAGCTGATTCTGCAGATTGATGGTTCCGGTGGAGACCACGACCCGCTGTTTGTTCTGTTCCGCCCAGGCGACGGCCGGAATCAGGTAGGCGAATGATTTACCGACCCCCGTGCCGGCCTCTATCAGGGCGACCTCGTTCCGGTTAAAGCTCTCGGTAACCCCCAGGGCCATCTCAATCTGGGATTCCCGGCGCTCGTATCGGATCTGGCTGCTCAAACCTCCGCCGGGGGCGAGAATATCGGCCAGCTCTTCCGGATCGAGTTCGGTTAGCTCATCGCTTTGAACCGCCTCGGCAACTACATAGATATTCTCCACTTCATTGTCGACGATGTAGAAACCTACCCCGCGGTTCCCGAGAAACGAGGCGATGGCCAGATCCGGCTGACTGGGTGAGAGGTTTCCCGAGGGGTGATTGTGGATCACTACGTCGCAGTTCTCGAGATAGGGGCTTAAAGCGGGAACCGAGACACGATTACCCCGGGCGCCCACCATAACCGACGAGATATGGCCATCCTCATTGAGGGTACCGATAAAAAAGACCTCGTTGCCGCCCGCATCCCGAACGGCCGAGGCCATATTCTCCCGTGCACGGGGAGTGCAATAGTCGCTTATTACCATTCCTAGCTGAGTAAGAGCTCCATCACGGTCTCGACGATCGAGCGGAACTCCTCCTCAACCTTAGCGGCGGTCTCGATCACCTCCTGGTGGTTGAGGGGTTGATCAAGGATACCGGCGGCCATATTGGTTACGCACGAGAAGCCGACGGTCTCCATTCCCATGTAGTTGGCGATCAAGGCCTCGGGCACGGTGGACATGCCCACTACGTCGACGCCGAGGGTCTCCAGCATACGAATCTCAGCAGGCGTTTCATAGCTTGGTCCGCTCATAGCGGCATAGATCCCTTCGGCCAGAGGTTCCTTGAGAGCCTTCTGTATCCTGGAACGCAAATCCTTGGAAAAGGTATCGCTCATATCGGGAAACCGCGGTCCGAGCTCCTTGTCGTTGGGCCCGATCAGGGGATTGCTCCCCATCATATTGATAATGTCCCTGATTAATACGATCTGCCCCGGCCGGTAGTTGCGGTTCACCCCTCCGGCGGCGTTGGTCACAATTAAGCGTTCGACGCCGAGGGCCTTCAAGAGCAGTACCGGTTTCACCACATCCCGCATGGAGTGGCCTTCATAGTAGTGAAAACGCCCCGCCAAAAAGGCGAAGTTCTCGTTTATCTTCACGAAACCGCGGTGTCCCTCGACGGTAGGTCGAGGAAAACCGGCGATCTCCGCATAATCAATGCTTTCCCCCGGAACGGAATCGGCGATTTTGGAGAGTCCCGACCCGAGAATTACGCCTACCTTCGGTTTCAATTGCGTCTTGGAACGCAATGAAGACCGTATAGATTCAATTACCTGTGTGTAGCTTTCCACTTTCGCCTCCTCGTGCAGAAGTATCTCCCTTCCCTTAAAAAAGATCAAGCAAATGCGCTCGTTGACAGAGGTTATCCTTCATGGTACTAGATGAGAGCTTACCCGAAAAGTAGAGAACGGCAATTCAAGGAGCTCCCGATGATTGTGATGAAATTCGGCGGAACCTCGGTACAAAACGGCGACTATATCGACCGAGCGATCGATATCGCGGAAAAGGAACTGCAGAGGGCCCCCCTCTTGATATCCTCCGCCATGGGCAAGACGACCGACCGACTGGTAGAACTGACCGAACTTGCCGAAAGCGGACGCTTTAGCGAAGCTGAAGAGCGCCTGAAGGAGATTCAACAAGCTCACCGGGATGTGGTCGAGGGCTACCTTACTGGGGAGAACCTGGAATTAGCAAAGACTGAATTAGACGACTATTTCGCTCAGCTCCTGGCTTTGATCCGCGGCTCGAGCCTGCTGCATGAGTGCAGTCCCCGCAGCAAGGACGCGGTGCTCTCGTTCGGCGAGCTCCTGGCGACGCGCATAATCTATCGACGGGCGCTTGAACGGGGGATCTCCACCTGCTGGATCGACTCCCGGGAGTGCATCGTCACCGACGACCGCTACGGACAGGCCACGCCCGATTTCAGCGCCACCGACGCGGCAATCGCCAGTCGGGTCGAACCGCAAGCGGGAAAACTGCTGATAGCCCAGGGCTTCATCGCCCGCACCCCCGACGGGATCACCACTACCCTGGGACGCTCGGGCAGCGATTACACCGCCACAATCTACGGCGCCGCCTTAAAGGCCGAGGAGGTACAGATCTGGACCGACGTGAACGGGATCCTGACCTCCGATCCCCGCACCGTACCCACCGCCCGGACCATCGACCGCATCTCATACGATGAAGCGGCGGAGCTCTCCTATTTCGGCGCCAAGGTAGTACACCCTTCGACGATTCAACCTGCAGTGCGTCACGCCATTCCGGTGCACGTCAAGAATACCTCCTCCCCCGAGCATCCCGGCACTCTTATCAGCGATAATGCCGAAGGGACCGGTCTGCGCGCCATCGCCGGCAAGAAGGGGATCACCCTGCTCAACATCAGCTCTTCCCGGATGCTGAACGCCTACGGCTTCTTGAGCCGAATCTTCGCCATCTTCAATACCTACAAGACGCCGGTGGATCTGGTAGCGACCTCGGAGGTGAGCGTATCCATGACGATCGATTCGAGCGAGCATCTCGAACAGATCGAAAAGGAGCTGCAGAACCTGGGCCAGACCAAGATTATCCGGGATGCAAGCATCATCTGTCTCGTGGGACTCAAGCTCTGGCGTGATTCGGCCTTTATAGCCCGGGTATTCGGCGCCCTCGAGGGTATTCCGATCCACATGGTCTCCCTCGGCTCATCGGATATCAACCTCTCCTGCGTGGTTCCCCAGGAGTACGGCGACGAGGCGATCCGAACCCTGCACCGCAAGCTCCTCGAGGAGAGCTGAGTGAATTTCCCTTTCTATAAGCTCGCCGTCGGCCGCAACGACCTCATCCTGATAAATCTCATGGGCGAGGCGCTCCCCGACGAGGAACTACTGCCGATCCTTGCCAAGCGCATCTGCCGACGAAGACGGGGCGTCGGAGCGAGCGGGCTCATACTGCTCTTCGATCATGAAGAGGCGGTGGCCGGACTCCGTTTTTTTACCCGTCGGGGAGAGGAGCTCTCTCGCTTCTACGATCCTATCTTGTGTGCAGCCCGCTACCTCTTCGACTCGGGGCATGCCGGAACCAAGGCCTTGACCCTGGGGACGCCCGAGGGCATTCGCAGCATTGAGGCGATTGACAGTTCCAGTTTCAGAATAAGCCTGGGAAAGGCGACCGATGCCGAAGGGAACGAGTTCCACGAGATGATAGAAAAGGAAGGCGGCACCTACCTGGCGGTGGAGGGACGTACCTATCCGGTTACCCCCGTCCTGCTCTCCTATCTCTGGGGGATATTCTTCTTCAACGCCGACCCCCGCAAGGGTATGGCCAAGATCGGGAAGCCCATGGCCGCCAGCAGGCTCTTCTCGCGCAAGTTTCACCCCGTATTCGTGCAGATCTACTCCGACGACGACATCGCCTTCTGGCCCTGGTGGCGCAAAGGATCGGGATACCGCGAGCTGAGCCTGGCCGCCGCAGCCGCCGCTGCCGGATCCGCCGCCCGAGGATTTACCAACCGATCATTGATGGCCCGCTGCGGCAGCTATGATCTCTACCTGGAATGGCGCGAAGGGGATGGGGAATTTCTTTGTACCGCCGGAGCGGAGTATATCTTCACCGGGGATTACTTCTTCGATGAGGAGCTCTTCTACGGCGGAGGGGGAGCTTAGACCGTGTCCCAGCTCTTCGACCGCTTCGGCAGGCTAATGCGCTCCATGGTCAACCAGCCCGGTCCGGAAGAACCCGATTTCAGGGACCCCGAACTCCGGGAAGCCTGGGAGGAGCTGGAGGATTTTCTCTCGAACGGCGAGGCTAGGGAAGGGTTAAAGCGGATGAGCCAGCCGCCCGAGGAGCTGCGCCCCGACTACGAGCTCCTGGGGATCCCTTTCGGGGCGACGGCGGAGAAGATCGAGAAGGCCTATCGGGAACAGCTGCGCCGCTACCATCCCGACCGCAATATGCAGGACAGCCGCAGCGAAGCGGAGGCCACGGTCCGGACCCGGGAGATCATCGCCGCCTATAGACGGATCATCGGCTGGGAACGGGATGAGAAGAGAGGCTCGACGCCCTAGCCCCCCTTATATCTCCTCGATAGCGTATTCGTTGATCTTGCGGTGCAGGGTCTTGCGGCCGATCCCCAACACCTCTGCGGTTTTGCTCTTATTACCGCTGCAGAAATTCAGGGTAGACTCGATTATAACCCGTTCCGCTTCTTCCAGACTCACGCCCAAATCGATCTTGATGTAACTTCCCTCCTCGCCTGAAATAACGCTGGGCGGAAGGTCCTCGGGGGGGATGATATTGCCTTTGCACATGACCACGGCGCTCTCAATCGAGTTGCGAAGCTCCCGGATATTTCCCGGCCAGCTGTAGTTGTAGAGGGAGAGATTCGCCTTGTGATCGATCCCCTCGATCTGTTTCCCGTTCTCGTCGGCGAATTCCTTCAGGAAGGCCGCCGCCAGGAGGGGAATATCCTCTTTCCGTTCCCGTAAGGGGGGGACATGGATGTTGACCACATTGAGGCGGTAGAAGAGGTCCTCACGAAAGTTCCCCTTCTCAATTTCGGCGCGAAGATCCCGGTTCGTAGCCGAGATAATGCGTACATCCACCTCCTGAGTCTCCTCACCGCCTACCCGCTCGAAGCGCTTCTCCTGCAGCACCCGCAGGATCTTGATCTGTACCGATTGGGATATCTCGCCTATCTCATCTAAGAAAACGGTACCGGTATGGGCCAACTCGAAGCGGCCCCGCTTCCGGGATACCGCTCCGGTAAAAGCGCCCTTCTCATGACCGAAGAGCTCGCTCTCGAGGAGACTCTCCGAAAGGGCGGCACAGTGCACCTTGATATGGGGTTTATCCTTCCGGGGACTCAGCTTGTGGATAGCATCGGCAATCAGCTCCTTGCCGACCCCGCTCTCGCCGGTAATCAGCACCGAGGCCTTGGTAGCGGCCACCTGCTCGACAACTTCCATCACCCTCCGCATCTGTGAGCTCTTGCCGATGATCTTGGCGTAGCGATTCCGTTCCCCGATCAGATCGATCTCATCCTGCAGCGCCCGGTGCTGGAGGACCAGCTCCCGGTTTGCCAGGGCCCGTTTGGCAAGAAGCGAGAGGCGATCGAGATTCAAGGGCTTGGTAATGAAGTCATAGGCGCCGTCGCGCATGGCATTTACCGCCGATTCGATTGTGCCGTGACCGGTCAGGATAATCACCGGCACTGTCGGGTACGCGGAGGCGACCTTCTTCAGGAGCTCCTCCCCGGACATGACCGGCATCTTGAGGTCGGTAATAATCAGATCGACCTCTTCGTTGTTCAAGACGTTGAGCGCTTCCTTGCCGTCCTCGGCCAAGAGCACATTGTAGTCCTCCAACTCCAGGGCTTTCCCCAGTCCCTCGCGGATATTCTTCTCATCATCGACGATTAGAACGTTAAACTTCATCCTCTGCCATCCATCCTAATAAGCGTTGATCCCGCACCGGTACGGGCAGGGTAATCGTAAAGGTCGTCCCCTCCCCCTCCTTGCTATGGAGATTTATCTCTCCCTGATGCTCCTTGATTATCTTGTAGACCAGGGTCAGCCCCAGGCCGGAACCGAAATCTTTGGTGGTAAAATAGGGTTCGAAGATCTTGGCCATGTTCTCTTCGGGAATCCCCACGCCGGTATCGCTAATCGAGAGCTCCACCTGTCCGTCGGATACATTGGTAAGCACGAAGAGCTTTCCACCCTCGGGCATGGCCGAGAGAGCGTTCTTGACGATATTGAGGAGGGCCTGCTTCATATACTTGGTATCGAGCTGGAGCTGCGGCAGCTCGCCGTCGAGCTCCAAGGCCAGGCTGACCCCCTGCTCCTCCATCTCGTACTGCATGAAGTCGAAGAGATCTCGAATCAACTCGTTCAGATCCTGCTTGACCAGATTCATGTCCATCGGGCGGACCGCAAAGAGGAAATCGACAATGATGCCGTTCAGCCGCTCCACCTCTTCATTGACGATATCCAGGTAGTTCTGAATCACCTCGTTCTTGGATTCGCTCTCCTTATTGAGGGCCTTTTGGATCAACTGGATATGAATGCTGATCGAACCGAGGGGATTCTTGATCTCGTGGGCCACTCCGGCGGTCAGGGTAGTCAGCGAAGCGAGATTCTCCGCCCGGCGCAGCCGGGCCTCCTTCCCCTTCTTCTCGGTGATATCTTCGATATGGAGGAGTCCCCCCTGGATACCCCCTTCTCGAACCAGGGGCATCATGGTGCAGGAGAGGATCCGCGGTATCCCGCCGGCATCGATGGTCATCTCCTTGTCCTCGATCAGCTCCTGGCTCACCAGGGCCTGATGAAAGAAATCGGAGAGGTCCGTGTCGGCCAGCGCATCCCACAGGGGACGCTCGTTTACCTCGCCGTTCTTGAAGGGGAAGAGACGCTCGGCAGCCTTGTTGAGCAGGATTACATTGTGCTTCTCGTCCAGCACGACCACCCCGTCGGTCATCGAATAAAGGACCATCTCCAAAAGCTCGTTCTCCTGGACTACATCCATGATCAGGGAGCGGATCTGGTCGATATCGAGTTTGCCGATCTTCTTTAATGCGCGGCTTAAGAATTTCCTCATCCCGCCTCTCCGTAGAGAAGGGACTCCAGCAGTACCTCGGCGCTCTGATTGTAGCCCTCGAACATGCGCCGCGCCCGGGAAATCTTCTTTTGAGTCTGCTCCAGAGAGCTCAAATGCCGGTCGCCGTCAGCTTGCAGCAGATCCCGCAATACCCGCTCGGACTCCTCTAAGAGCGGAATAAAGCGCTCCCGCCTCTTCTGCAGCATAACGGCGAGCTCAGTAAGGGAGCCTTCGTTCTCCCGGCCGAGGATCGTGTAGATCAGGGTCTCCGCATGGCGATGCATCTCGCCCGCGGGAAGATCGAAGCCGCCGAAGTAGTCTCTCAGGGAGCGGAACTCGCCGGTAGGTTCCCGAAAGATCCGTTCCAGCACCTCCCGCTCGCCGCTCTCGCTGCGCTCATTGAAGGCGTAGGCCCGCACCCGGGAGAGGATGGTCGGCATGATCGCTCCCCGCTTAGACGAGGTCAGGATAAAATGCACCCCCGCCGGCGGTTCCTCCAGTATCTTCAGCATCGCATTCCGAGCCGATTCGAGCATCGATTCAGCATTCTCGACGATAATCGTCTTCCCCCGCCCCCGGCTGGTGGTATGGGCCCAGGCGGCGATATTCCGAACCGTTCCGATAGGTATATGGTTCAGGTTTACCCCGGCGACGACCTTGGCGGATTCGGTAAGAATTTTAGCTATCAGGGATTCGACCTCTTTTTGAGGCAGCTCATCCCCTTCGGGATCGAGACTGTCCAGGACCTCTTCTATCCCATCCATGCTGCCCCTGATCTTTTTGAGCTTGCTCTCATCTCCCTCCCAGAGCCAGGGATCGAAGCGCCGGGTCAACTTGCGGGCCGCCCGGATCATCAGATAGCGGGCGTAGGGCTTCTGGGAACGCCGGAGAACCTCGGCACTCCCTTCGAGCTCCTGAATGAAATAGCGCGGACCGACCATCACCAGATCGGGATGGGTCAGGAAGCGCTGTTTCTGACAATCTGCACAGCTGCAGGACCAGATAGCGTCCTTGGTACAACTCAAGCCCCTGGCGAGCTCCAGAGCCGTGGAAAGCTTCCCGGAGTAGGCCGGACCGAAAAAAAGGAGCGACGAAGGTAGTCTTGAGGAGGCGAAATCCTCACTCAGGCGGGAAACGGGAGCGTTTTGATCGAGTATGTTTTCAAACACTATCTTCCAATATCCTTGTAGTATTCAGGGCTTCCCCTCCGGCGGCAGGCAGCAGAAACAGTACCGTCCGCACAAAGATGCTTTCCTCCAAAAGCAGGCTTGCATCGGCAAAGGGTTGCACCTGGAGAAGATACATCAGTATGACGCTCACGAGGATTCCCTCGGCAACCCCGAGGAAAAAACCCAAAGCTCGGTCAAGATTCTCGAGCTGTAGAGAGTCGAGCAGTCGATACAGCAACCCTTCAAAAATCTTAAGCAGTAAATATACCCCCAGAAAGATCAGCAGGAAAGCAATCACCCTGTTCCAGGGGGACTCACCCATGCCCCGGGCGATGATATCCGCTCCGGGAGCGGAGAAGAGGAGGCCCGTCAGGATCCCGCCGCCCACGGCTGCGACGGCGATAATCTCGGCTACGAAGCCGCGATAGACGCAGCGCAGGGAGGCGATGATGATAATAGCGCCGAAGACGTAGTCGAGAGCCCCCAGGGTCATCTTCTCAAGAGCTCCCGGATCAATGCGGCGGCTTCCGCGGCTCCGTCCCGGCCGGCAAGCTTCGCCGCCGCCCGTCCTAACGCTTCCCGTTCGTTTTGAGCCGCCAGCAGGCCGAGCACCTCCTGCTTCAAGGATTCGGGAGTGACCTGCTCTCCGGCAAGAACCCGGGCCGCTCCGGCCTCCTCGAAATGGCGAGCGTTCCGGATCTGGTCCCCACGGCTTCCGGAGGCATCCAGCGGAATCAGGATCATCGCCTTCCCGAGGGCGCCGCACTCCCAGAGACTCCCCGCACCGGCGCGGCTGACAACCAGATCCGCCGCGGCCAGGGCGTCGGCCATCTCGGCGCCGATATACTCCCGCTCTACATAGCCCTCTTGAGCGATACCGGTCTGGTTGCCGCCGCCGGTCTGGTGCAGGATCTCCGCCTGCTCCAGCAGATCAGGTGCCGTAGTGCTTATTAGATCGTTTATCTGCCGGGCGCCCAGACTTCCGCCGATGACGAATATAAGCGGCTTCTTTCCCGGCAGGCCGAATAGAGTGCGACCTTTCTGCGGATCCCCCCGGCGCATGGACCGACGGATTGGATTCCCCACTAATTTGAGTTTAGCTTTGAGTTTTTCCGGGAAGTAATCGCAGGTCTTTGCATAAGAGACGCAGACGGTATGGGCGAAACGGGCGTTTATACGCGTCGCAAGGCCCGGATCGAGGTCGGATTCATGGGTAACGACCGGAATGCCGCAGATTCGGGCGGCGATGACCGGTGGGACCGATACATAGCCCCCCTTAGAGAAGAGCAGCACCGGACGACGGGTAAGCATAAAGAGCAGGGATTGAAACAGCGCCAGGGCCACCTTGAAAAGGTCGATCAGATTCTCAAACGAGAGGTAGCGCCGCAGTTTTCCGGCGCTGATAGGTGCGTAGGATATGCCCCGTTCCTCAACGATGCGTCTCTCCATTCCTTTTTTCGAGCCTATCCAAGCGACGGTAAAGCCGCCCTCGTCGAGAAAGTGAGAGAGTTCGTCCAGGATAGCCAAACCGGGATAGACATGTCCGCCGGTTCCACCCCCGGTAAAGGCCACCAGCTTCTTCTTGTTCGCCATCTTCCACCTGATTTCTGCCGTTCTATTGTCTTTCGCAGGGTACCACAGGCTTGCAGGCTTATTCAATTAAAACAACTTCTGGAAAAAGAGGTCAATTAACTCAAACTTAACAGAACCTTTATACAGCCTTGACTCAAGGATTCTATTTCTTACTCAAGATTTATTCCTATATGGAGGAAATGATGAAGAAAGCACTTATTCTTGTTTGTCTGCTTCTTGCTGCAGGCCTTCTCTTTGCTGGCGGTCAGCAGGGTGAGGCGGCCGCTACCGACGGTCTCTCCGGCGACTACGCCTTCGGTGGTTCTACCACCCTGGAAGGGTTCCTGCGCCCCGCTATCGACGAGTTCATGGAGATGCACCCCGGCGTGACCATCTCTTACGACGCTCCCGGTTCTTCCGCCGGTGTTAAGGGCGCCCTCGACGGCACCTACTCCCTCGGCGCCGCTTCCCGGAAGATCAAGGATTCCGAGAAGTCCGAAGGCGCAATCCCCGTAGTTGTCGCTCTCGACGGTATCGCCGTTGTAGTCAACAAAGAGTCTGTTACCATCGACAATCTGAGCCTCGAGCAGGTTTCCGAGATCTTTCAGGGCAAGATCACCAACTGGAACGAGGTCGGCGGTCCCGACCAAGAGATCGTTGTGGTCAACCGCGACGAGGCTTCCGGTACTCGCGCCGCATTCAATGAGATGGGCGTCGGCAAGAAGAACAAGTTCACCAACGAGGCGGTAATTACCACCGGTAACGGCGACATGGTTGCCAAGGTCGGTTCCACTCCCTACGCCATCGGTTACTGCGGTTTCGGTTACATCGACCGCGATCCCGGCACCAAGGCTGTTACCGTCGACGGCGTTGAGGCGACTGTCGAGAACGTCTTGAGCGAAACCTTCCCCATTCAGCGCCCCCTGAACATGGTTCACACCGGCGACCTGGACGAGGTTGAGCAGGCCTTCCTGGACTTCCTTCTTTCCGAGGACGGCCAGGCCATCATCGCTGAGGAAAGTTTCATCACCCTGCAGTAAGTCTCGCTTACTTATCTATAAGCCTCCCGGCTTCGGGGGGCTTTTTTCTTTTAACACAATCCTAACAAAACCTTTATCTCCCGTTGATACGTCCCCTCTTCAATGAAGGCCAATAATAGAATGAAAAGGAGTTACCCATTTTGGATCTGAAGAAAACGGGCGAGAGCATAGTTGAACGCTTTTTAGCATTCTGCGCCTTCCTCTCTGTGCTCAGCGTCGTCTTTATAACCGTGTTTATCTTCCTGGAAGGCATTCCGCTCTTCGAGGTTACCGGCGTATTCGACTTTCTGTTCGGCACGGTCTGGGAACCGACCGGCGATCCCGCCCGGTACGGCATCGTCCCCTTCATTGCCGGTTCATTATGGGTAACCGCCGGCTCCCTGATTCTGGCCCTGCCGATCGGGCTTTCGGTCGGCATCTTCATGGCCGAATATGCGAAGGGAGTCTTTGCTCGAGCGGTCCGATCGGTGGTTGAACTTCTGGCGGGCATCCCTTCTGTTATCTACGGTCTTTTCGGCTACATCGCCATTGCGCCTATCATCCGGGCCACGACCTCGAGTAACACCGGCCTCGGGATCACTACCGCCTCGATCGTGCTGGCGATCATGGTGCTGCCGACAATCATCAATATCACTGAAGTATCCTTACGGGCTGTCCCGGCGGAGCTGAAGGAGGCCTCCTTGGCCCTGGGAGCTACCCACTGGCACACCATCGTACATACCCTGATCCCCGCCGCCCGTTCGGGAATCATGGCCGGAGTGGTTCTCGGTATGGGCCGCTCCATCGGCGAAACCATGGCGGTGCTGATGGTCGCCGGTAACGCGGTGAAGATGCCCTCAGGGCCGCTGTCGCTGACCCGGACCCTGACCATGAACGTCGCCACCGACATGTCCTACGCCTCCGGGTACCACTGGACCAGCCTCTTTACCACCGGCATGGTGCTCTTCTTCTTCATTTTAATAATCAATATTACAGTCCAGATCCTGATGAAGCGGGCTGTAAAGGATATGAAGTAATGGAACTCTCAAAATCAACACGCATAAGCAAGCTTCAGGAGAACATCGCCCGGGGTGTGGTCTGGACCTTCGCGGGGCTCACGATCATCATCCTTGTCTGGATCGTAGGCTACATTCTTTTCCGCGGCTTCTACTCGGAACAGTACCCCGTCTACGCCGTACTTCCCATCGAGGAGGAGGTTTTTCCGGTAGATTGCGACCAGAGCGAGGGATTCAAGGTCATCGTTAATAAGAAGGTCGAGCTGAACGACTTGACCTGGGATCAGCTGCATACGATCTACACCAAGCGCCGGAGGGAGAACTGGGGCTTCTATACCCAGCAGGATATCAAGGTCCAGCCCTATGCCTTCCAGGCTGAAAGCAGCGCTTTCGCCGACAGCGCGGCCGAGGTACTGATCCTCGATTCGGATGATTGGAGCAAGTATACGACCTTTATCAGTTCCCCCGAGGAGATGGTCGAGAGTGTCCGCAACACCCCCGGCGCCATCGGGTACATCCCCGCCGAGTACGACGGTCCCTTAAGGGGCGTCAAACAAATCGATATCCGCCGCTTCAGTATCATCTTCAGTCCTGAGACCCTCGAGGTGATGAACAACAAGAAGATGCAGGAGCTGGACAAGCAGAAGCTGCAAGCGATCTTCCAGGGGGATGCAGAGAACTGGCTCGAGGTCGGCGGCATCGATTTAGAAATCAAACCCCTGATTTTCGAATATTGCGACTCCTTTATGGAAGGATTCCAAAAGGAGTACTTTGACGGGCCGATCAGGGCCGCCGGCTTCCCGATCTATATGGATGATATCGAGGCCTATCTGGAACAGGTCGCCTCTATCCCCGGTTCGGTTGGAGTCGCTCCCTACGATCTTGTTAAAACCAGGGAATTACCTACGGTACCGGTCGTTCGCAAGGAGACCGGCATCAATCTAACCTGGAGCTTCCTCTTCGCAGCCCCCTCCCGCTCGGGAGCTTGGGGGGGTATCTCCTACATTATCATCAACACCTTCGTGCTGATATTTTTCACCCTGGCCTTCTCGACCCCCATCGGCGTCGCCGCGGCGATCTATCTGGTCGAATACGCCAAGCAGGGCCCCTTTGTGCGCATCCTGCGCATGGGTACCGAGACCCTGGCCGGTATCCCGTCGATCGTCTTCGGACTCTTCGGCCGCATCTTCTTCGTCCAGATTCTGGGAATGGGAATCGGCTTCCTCTCCTCCACCCTGACGATTACCCTGATGATTCTTCCCACCATCGTCCGCACCTCCGAAGAGGCGATGGCGGCGGTTCCCCAGACCTACCGCGAAGGATCCCTGGCCCTGGGAGCGACCAAGCTGGAGACGATCGTGAAGGTTGTCCTTCCCGCCGCCAGTCCCGGTATTCTTACCGGCGTGATTCTCGGAGTGGGACGGGTCGTCGGAGAGACGGCGGTGCTGCTCTATACCTTAGGATCCAGCTACGAGCTTGTTTCCGGCCCCAGTTCCCCGGCGCGGGTTCTGGCGCTGCACCTCTACCTGCTCTTCGCCGAGGCGGTCTCCTTCGACCGGGCCTTCGCCACCGGAGCGGTACTGGTATTCATTATTCTGATAGTTAACTACACCACGACCAAACTCATCGGCCGCATGAACAAGATGGCTGGAAAATAAGGAGTACAGAAACGATGGAAAACGCGATCAAAATCAAGACTGAAGATCTGAATCTTTTCTACGGCGACTTTCAAGCCCTGCACAATATTAGCCTCGATATCGAGGCCGGCAAGGTCACCGCCCTGATCGGTCCCTCGGGATGCGGAAAGTCGACCTTTATCCGTACCCTGAACCGAATGAACGACATCATCGATTACGTCAAGATTACCGGTCTCATCAAGTACGACAACATGGATATTTACAAGGACTACGACGTAATCGAACTCCGGAAACAGATCGGCATGGTCTTTCAAAAGCCGAATCCCTTCCCCATGAGCGTCTTCGATAACGTCGCCTACGGTCCCAAGTTGCACGGCATCCGGGACAAGAATAAGCTGGAGGAGATCGTCGAAACCTCCCTCAAAAAGGCGGCTATCTGGGACGAGATCAAAGACCGGCTGCACAAACCGGCTTTAGGAATCTCCGGCGGACAGCAGCAGCGGCTCTGTATCGCCCGAACCCTGGCGGTCAATCCCGACGTGGTACTGATGGACGAACCCACCTCGGCCCTCGACCCGATATCCACCTCTCGCATCGAGGATCTGATCGATGAGCTGAAGAAGGATTACACCATCGTCATCGTTACCCACAATATGCAGCAGGCGGGCCGGATCTCGGATTACACCGCCTTCTTCCTGAACGGGGTAATCGAGGAGTTCGGTACCACAGAGCAGATCTTCTTCAATCCCAAGAACCCCCAAACCGAGGCCTACATTACCGGAAAGTTCGGTTAAGGAGATTATGCGTATGCCAGCCACACGGAAGCACTTCTCCGAGGACTTGCAAGATCTCTATCAGGAACTCCTGAAGATGGGCACCCTGGTGGAGGAGACGATTCGCAAAGCGATCAGCGCCCTCAAGACGCAGAACAGCGCCTTGGCGGCGGAGGTCCTGGACGACGATGATGCGGTGAACCGCTTCGAAAAGGATATTCAAGACCGCTGTATCATTCTACTGGCTACTGAGCAACCGGTGGCCAGCGATCTGCGGACCATCGTAACCGCCATTAAAGTAGCCACCCAGCTGGAGCGGATCGGGGACCATGCCGTCCATGTCGCTAAGAGCGCCATCCTTCTGGCGGACCAGCGCTACCTCAAACCGCTGGTAAAGATACCGCAGATGGGGGAGATCTGCATTGCAATGATTCATGAAATCCTGAGCGCTCTGGTAGAAAACGATGCGGACCAGGCCCGGGAAATAGCGATGCGGGACGACGAGGTCGACGAACTCAACGATCAGATCTCCCGGGAGATGTTCGATCATATGTTGGAAGACCCCCGCTCCCTCAATCAGGGGCTGGAACTGATATTTGTCAGCCGTTTCATGGAGCGGATGGGGGATCACGTCACAAATATCGCCGAACTGGTGGTCTACAACGCCACCGGGAATCACGTTGAGTTAAACCGCTAAACAGGAAGCAGCTGATGGCGAATGAACATATTCTGATTGTAGATGATGAATACTATATCCTGGAGCTCCTGAGCTACAATCTCAAGAAAGAGGGATACCATACGACCCTGGCCGCCTCCGGCGAGGAGGCCCTGGAGCTGGCGCAGAAGAATCGTCCGGAGCTTATCATCCTGGACCTCATGCTTCCGGGACTGGATGGGATCGAGGTTTGCCGACGGCTCAAGCAGAACGCGGAGACCAGTCAAATCCCGATCATCATGGTGACCGCCAAGGGCGAAGATGCCGACGTGATTATCGGACTCGAAATGGGCGCGGACGACTACATAACCAAACCCTTCTCTCCCAAGATTATCGTGGCCCGGATTAGGGCGGTGCTGCGACGATCCCGGTTAAAATCGGCGACCCTCTCCCGGGAATCGACCCTATCGATTCATAATATAACCATTGATTTGAGCAAACATGAGGTTACCTGCAACGGGAGTCAGATATTTCTCAGTGTTACGGAGTTCACCATACTAGAGTTTCTGGCTCGCAATCCCGGCTGGGTCTTCTCCCGGGGACAGATAATCGCTGCTGTCAAAGGGGAAGACTACCCGGTCACCGAACGCTCGGTGGACGTACAGATCCTCGGGCTGAGAAAGAAGCTGGGCGAACACGGCAGCTATATCGAGACCGTCCGGGGGATAGGCTACCGCATGCGGGAAGAACAGGAGCATGAGAAATAACCTCTACCGCTACTTCCTGCGCTTCGTCATCGCCCTCAGCATCGTCTTTGTAATCGTCATCCTCGGATCGGTTCTCATCGTCTCCTCCTCGGTACGACAGCAGAACCTCTCGGCTATGCATACCGTGGCAGAGCTGATCGATTCGCTCATCGGCACGGATCTCGAGGCGATACTAGTCGATGAGTTCGATCAATCCCGCCTCGGGGACTCACCGTTTATCATCACCCTATTTTCTACCGACGGTACAGTCCTAGCCGATAGCCGGCTGCCTATCCGCAATCAATGGATTCCGGAAAACACGGCCGACCTCCTCAAGGTAGAGGGAGGTGAATTCCTGGCCGGCGAGGGATTCAGCGCGCTCCATCAACTAAAGATTTACCGACTGCTCTACCCCATCGAGCGAAACGGTCGCGTAATCGCTCTTATTCAGGTGGCGCTGCCCCAGAGACTAATAATCAAGAAAATCGTCGATTACACTGCCCCTTTGATTCTCTTCTCCCTGGTACTCTTTCTACTCGCGGCGGCCTATATCCTCTCCGGTATCCGTGCACTTCACCGCCCGATCATCAAGATAATTACCGCGGCCAGGCACTTCTCCTCAGGGGAGCTGGATTACCCCCTCTCGGTGGTTGAGCCGGCTGAGCTGCACCAGCTCTCCAAAATACTCAACGGGATGGCCGCCAAGATTGCCGACCGTCTGGCGGCTATTACTCAGCAGCGAAACGAGTTCGAGGCCATGTTGGAGGGGATGGTTGAATCGGTGGTTGTCCTCGACCCGTCGCTCTCGATTCTCGAGGTAAACCGGGCCGCCGTGCTCCTAGCCGCCCGCAGCAAAGAGGGACTTATCGGCAAAAAGCTGATCGAGGTCTTCCGGAACTCGAGGCTGCAGCAATTTGCCGAGAAGCTGCGATCAACCGGGGAGCACCTGGAAACCGAAATCTCCTTTTCGGCCTACAATCCTTCCGGCGGCGCAGGGCACCATGGTGCAGGTCAAGAGCGGTATCTTCAGGTTCACGGATCGGTAATCAGGTCTTCCAACGGAGCAGATCCTGAAGATAGCCGCCGCCGACTGATTCTGGTAATGCACGACATGACCCGCATTCGTGAGGTAGAACAGATCCGAAAGGATTTTGTGGCGAACGTCTCCCATGAGCTGAAAACGCCGATAACCTCGATTAAGGGCTTCGTTGAAACCCTGTTGGACGGCGCCATAGATGACCGGAAGACGGCGGTACGCTTCTTAGAGATTATCCACCGCCAGTCGGATCAGCTCAACGCCGTCATCGAGGATCTCTTGAGCCTCTCCCGGCTCGAGGCGACGGGTAACCACCTTGAAATGAGGGAACAGCGACTCTCGCCGATCCTCGTAAGCGCCCTCGAGTCCTGCCGTATACAGGCGAATGAAAAATCTATCGATCTGATCCTAAGCAGTACCGACTACCTGCGATGTAAGGGGAACTCGGTTCTCTTGGAACAGGCCCTGGTCAACCTGATCGAGAATGCGATCAAATACAGCCGGGAGGATACCAAGGTTTGGATTCATACCGATCGGGACCAAGAGACCGGCGAGATCCGGATCGGAGTGAAGGATCAGGGACCGGGCATTCCCGAAGAGGATCTGCCCAGGATATTCGAACGCTTCTACCGGGTTGATAAGGCGCGAAGTCGCGATATGGGCGGCACCGGCCTCGGATTATCGATCGTAAAGCATATTGTACTGAGTCATAACGGACGAGTTGCGGTGGAGAGCGAGTACGGGAAGGGCACCGAGTTTACCCTTGCTCTACCCGATCCGGCTACTCAGACCGGGTAAGGTTGCGGCCGGCCTGTTTGGCGTTGTACATCAGTTCGTCCGCCCGGGCGATCCACTTATCACGGGTTTCACCGATCCGGTACTGAGCGACCCCCAGGGAGGCCGTGAAAGCTATGCTCTCCCCCTCGGTGAGAATTGGTTCCTGCTCCAGGGATTGCCGAAAACGTTCGGCAATCATATAGGCTTGATCCTTGAAGGTATTCGGCAGCACCAGGAAAAACTCCTCCCCTCCGTAACGGCCGGCGTGGTCGTACTTCCGCAGGGTCTTCTTTAGCCGCGTCCCGATCTCCCGGATTACCTCATCGCCTGCGGGATGGCCGAAGTTATCGTTTATCTGCTTAAAATGGTCGATGTCGAACATTATCCCCGACAGGGGCGACTCGGTGCGCAACGCCCGGTCGATCTCGATATCGATTATCTTGTAGAGACTCATCCTATTCAGAAGTCCCGAGAGCATATCGTATTTGGCGATCTCCTCCAGCTGCTGGGTGGTTCGTACCAGCTCCTCATTCTGAGTCTCCACCTCTTCCAGGGTCTGCTTTAAATCGATGTGCCGGTCCAGGATCTTAGACGAGAGCTCCTCCTCCTGCTTGACCGCCTGGCGATAGAACTCCCGCTCGTCATAAAGGCGCAGCTGATTCTTGTAGCGGATATAGGCCGCCTTGATGCGGGTCTGAAACTCGAGCTTTCGAATGGGCTTCTGGATGAAATCGTCGCCCCCCTCCTCCAGCGCGTTATTGAGCCGCCGCTTCTCGTGGGCCGTAAGAACAATCTGGAGAGGGTGTTGGAAATAACGCTTTCGAAACTCGATGGCTATATCCTTCCAGGCGGGGGCCTCCACCTCAAGATCAAGCACGATAATCTGAATATCCGTATCTTCGAGAAAGACCTCGGCCTCGGCGGAGGAGCCGGCCGTCAGAACCTCGTAGCCCTCCTCAAGGAGATAGGTCCGCATGCGGGTGAGATCATCGCTGTTGGTATCCACTAACAAGACGCGGCTCATTCTTCCTCTTTACCGGAGAAGCTGCAGCAGTACCTGCGATACCCCGATCATCGCTCCCAGGAGAGCACCGAAAAGATTAATCCATTTCAGGTGTTTCCGTATTACTGCCAATAATAGTGATTCCACCTGCTGAATATCAAGACTGTCGATGCGATTCCGAACAAGTTTCTCCACGTCCATAACCGCCAGTGCGCCGGGGACAGCCTTCAATAGCAACTCCGTCAACAGGCCTCGTCCCCAGCCCACCATACGCTCGCGATCATTCGGCTCCTTGAGGAGGATCTCCCCAAGGGTCGCCTCCGGGGGAATCGCATCCGCTATGGAGCCGAATGAGTCGCGCCCATCGGGTAACGGGGACAGGATCAGTTCCGGCAGGAGGGCCAGCCGCTGCTGCTGGTCGCGATCGAGGATCTCCCCCAGCGGTCGGCGAGAGAAGCCCTCGAGATATTCTCCCGCAGTGATGAGGAGGGTCTCTTCGGTCTTTTCGTCGTTCAGCGCCTCTTCAATGCTAATAATCACCTTGTCTACCAGGAACGACATCCGCTCTTCCATGCTGCGGTCGTACTGACCGGCGATGACCACCAGGCGCTGAATAGAGGGAAGACTATTGACTGCATCCCGCATCAACAGTATTCCCCGGCGATGCAGCTCATCCCGGGTCGTTTTGCGGTTCAGCCATTCTATAACGAGCTGCCGTACGTAGGGGAGCAGACCTGAGGTGAGTTTCAGGATCAGCTTGCGCACCTTGGGATTGAGGATGTGCTCCAAGGGCAGATCGCTCTCTGCGGTGCGTAGAAGGAGTTCGCGACCCGCTCGAATCCCCTCCTCCCGGAGAAAGTCCGCTGTTTCTGCAGGCAGCATCCCCTTGCCGTTAGAGAGCTTCTCCCTCAGTTCGCGGATAGGCGTGTCCAGTAATTCGTCGAGCCGGCGGCGCAGGTTCTCTTCAAGGTTCCTCGCAAAGGGATGACTCGAGACTTGAGCGCTCACTGTTTCGACCGTGAAGAGCTCGGTGGAGACCTGCGAGGCGATCTGAGCCGAGAGTTCGTAGCGCTGGCGGGGAATAATCCCGGGCGTAAAAGGGATCTTCAGACCCAGAAAGCGCTTTTCTCGAAAGGGACGAAAGAGCATGGTGATGGCAATCTTGTTGGTAATGTAGCCGATCAGGGCTCCCGCGGCGGGAGGGATGAGATAGAGGGTATACTCCGGAAGAACCATTAACGCGCTTCCCTGGCCGCCCTCAACGCCTCTTCCCGGGTTCCGTGGAGCTCCACATAACCGCCGAAGACCCAACCGATCAGACCGTCGTAGGAGACCTGATACCAGTAGCCTTCGCGCCCTTCGATGGCCGCCTTCTCCGAGGATTGTGAGAGGATCTCCAGCACCACCTCTCGGCGGTTCCAAAAGGTGGTCAGCACCTCGGCCTGTGGTTCGGGAGCGCTGCGCATGCGCAGATGCGAGGAGGTAATCACTCCCCAGCTCTCCCGCATCGAAAGGAGCGGAGTCGGCGGAAGATCGATAGTCGTCAATCCCTGCTCCTTTTGACACCCGGCGGAAGCCAGTACTATGGCGGCTATCAATACTATTCTCTGAAACCGACCGAACGCGGGCATCATCCCTCTTCTCCCTTCAGCTTCTTAATCTCGTCCCGTACAAGCGCGGCTTTCTCGAACTCCAGATCCTTGGCCATCTCGAGCATCTCGTTCTCCAGGGCCTTGATCAGCGCGGCCTTCTCTTTGGGAATCAGCACATTATAGCTCTTCTTCAGCACCTCGATAGCCTGCTCTTCCGCGGCGCGATCCTCCTCCTTCTGTCTAACCAGGATGTCATGGATCGCCTTGTTGACGCTCTGAGGGGTGATCCCGTGGGCCAGGTTGTACTCCTCCTGAATCGCCCGGCGCCGTTCGGTCTCGTCGATGGCGCTCTTCATGGCGTCGGAGATTTTATCGGCGTACATCAAGACCCGCCCTTCTATATTCCGGGCTGCCCGGCCGATGGTCTGGATCAGCGAGGTGGCGCTCCGAAGAAAACCGATCTTGTCGGCGTCGAGGATCGCGATCAGGGCCACTTCCGGCAGGTCCAACCCCTCACGCAGCAGGTTGATACCGACCAGCACATCGAATACCCCCTGTCTGAGCTGGGTAAGAAGCTCTACTCGTTCGATGGTCTCGACCTCGGAGTGGAGATAGCGCACCTTTATGCCCAGATTGGCCAGATAGTCGGTTAGGTCCTCGGCCATCTTCTTCGTCAGGGTCGTAATCAGAGTGCGATAGCCCGCCTTGGTCATGGCCAGAATCTCGCCGTAGAGATCCTCGATCTGTCCTTCCGTGGGACGAACCTCTATTTTGGGATCTAAAAGCCCCGTGGGCCGAATTATCTGTTCTACAACCTGGGAGGATCGTCGCAGCTCCTCCTTTCCGGGCGTAGCCGAAACAAAGACCGTCTGCTCCAGGATCTGTTCGAACTCACCGAAGATCAAGGGCCGATTATCCAGAGCCGACGGCAGACGGAATCCATGATTGACCAGATTCATTTTTCGGGACCGGTCGCCCTCGTACATCCCGCCCACCTGAGGCAGGGTTACATGACTCTCGTCGATCATCGTCAGGAAACCGGGGGGGAAGTAGTCGAGGAGAACGGAGGGGCGCTCGCCTTCGATACGGTTCGAAAGGTGCCGGGAATAGTTCTCGATACCGGAACAGTAGCCCATCTCCTCCATCATCTCCAGATCATACTCGGTCCTGGTCTTGAGCCGCTGGGCCTCCACCAGTTTATTCTCACGGGTGAGAAACTGATACTGCTCCTCCAGTTCGTCCCGGATATCCTGTATCGATTTCTGAACCTGATCCTCGGGCATCACGAAGTGTTTGGCCGGGTAGATTACGCAGTGGTCCCACTCGTCCAGCACCTTCATGCCCACCGGATCGATGCGCCGGATGCGGGCGATCGTATCCCAGTCGAGCTCTATACGGAAAGCATGCTCCGTATAGGCGGGATAGACTTCGATTACGTCTCCCCGGATGCGAAAGTTCCCCCGGTCGAGGATGTGGTCGTTGCGCTCATACTGCAGGCTGATCAACTGACGACTTATGGCCGCCGAATCGGCAGTATCGCCGACTCCGAGTCTGACCCGCATCTCGTGGAAGGATTTTGGATTTCCCAGACCGTAGATGCAGGAGACCGTGGCCACGATGATTACATCCTCCCGCTCCATCAACGACGAAGTGGCCGCCAGGCGGAGGCGGTCGATCTCATCATTGATGGAGGCGTCCTTCTCGATGTAGAGATCCCTGGAGGGGACGTAGGCCTCGGGCTGATAATAGTCGTAGTAGGATACAAAATACTCCACCGCGTTATCCGGAAAGAAATCCTTGAACTCCCGGTAGAGCTGGGCGGCGAGGGTCTTGTTGTGGGAGATGACCAGGGTCGGTTTCTGCACCTCTTCGATGATCTTGGCCATGGTGAAGGTCTTGCCCGAACCGGTAACGCCCTTGAGGGTCTGATACCGGTCCCCTTGTCGGATACCTGCTACCAGTTTTTCGATGGCCTGGCCCTGGTCTCCGGCCGGCTCGTAAGCGGATTGTACGCGCAGTTTAGGCATGACTCAATTCCAAAAGAGTTCTTCAGGCCGCTCCGAGAGCGCCAGACTGAACTCCCGCCGCTGTCTGCCCCGCATAACGACCACTTCGATCCTGTCGCCGGGCCGATTATCCTCCAGCGCGCCTAGGAGATCCGATATGGTGTCGGTCTCTTCGCCGTCCACTTCGACGATGATATCTCCGCCCAGATAGAGCACCGAGCGACCGTAACGCACCGGATTGTCCTGATCGCCGCCGCGAATACCGGCCTTCTCGGCCACACCGCCCCTGATCAGCTTGGAAACCAGGATACCCTTCTCCACCGGGAGCTTACCGTAGCGGACGATGTTCTGATCGAGCTGCACCGGAACGATATCGATCCAGCCCCGGCGTACGATGCCGTACTCGATCAGATCGGGCACTACCCGCATCGCCGTATCCACCGGCGTGGCGAAACCGATGCCGACCGATCCCCCCGAAGGGCTGTAGATCATGGTGTTGATGCCGATCATCTCGCCGTGGGCATTCAGGAGCGGGCCGCCGGAGTTCCCCGGATTAATACTCGCATCGGTCTGGATCATATCCCGAATAACGATATTCGAACTGGTGCGCACCGGTCGACCGAGTCCGGAGACGATACCGGTCGTCAGGGTTCGGTCGTAACCGAAGGGATTTCCGATGGCCAGCACCTTCTGCCCTACCCTCAGATCCGACGAGGTGCCGAAGGGAATGGTGATTAACTCCTTATCCCCCGGATCGAACTGGACCACCGCCAGATCGTTCTCGGGATCCTTGCCGATCACCTCGCCGTCGTACTGACTCCCGTCGGCCAGATTGATATGCACCTTGTAGGCCTTCTCCACCACGTGGTAGTTGGTCAGGATATAACCCCGGCGGTCGATAATCGATCCCGAACCGGTGCCGCCTTCGCTGGGAACAGGCTCCAAAAACCAGTTGAGGGCCAGGGTCTCGGTAGTAATATTGACCACCCCCCGGTTGAGATCCTCGTAGGTGCGGATATTCTCTAGCTCGTCTTCGGTATAGTCCTGATTCGACCGCGCGAGGTAGGTGTTATCCGGCAGCACGCTGTTGGTTTGCAGCTCGAAAACCGGTTCCTCCGCCGCTTGACCGAGGGCTGATTCGCCCGCTTCCCGCTCAGGATTGATAAGACCGAAGCCGTAAGCCAACAACAGAGCTATCGCCCCGGCGGCGATTGAGTAGAAAATAAGTTGACCGCGACTGTACAGCTTCATACGCTAAATATAGCGGGAAGTGAGGAATATGCCAACTCGCTGTAAGAATATCGATTGTTTTCGCCGATTACTCAATGACGATAGACGGCAATCCAGTATAGTTTCCACTAATCGTATCGCCGTCGGCGCTAGTCAAATCCCAGGTTAAGGTATAGGTGGTCCCGGCTTTAGATACAAGAACCGAGCCCGATACGATCTGATCGTGAGACGCTGTTGTTATATTCGCCCGCGATTCGTAACTTGCCCGGTCGTCCCGGGTAGCGGACCAGTCTGTACTGTCGGTGCTCACTGAATAACCGACCAGGAAAGTGCTATCGGTCAATTTTCCGGCGGCGGCACTCGTAGGATCGAAGGTATAGGGACCGGGATCTATAGCTGCGGAATCTGAAGCATCGTTTATCCAAAATACGACAGAGTCCATCGGAGTGTCTAAGTTATATAGAGCGACCTCGGTGTAGTAGCCGCCGCCGGAGCTCGCCCCTTTATAGGTAAATTGGAACTGATTTAGGTCAGGATCTAAGGGACTGCCGTCTGGAGTATTCCCATCGTTCCCGGCTCCCCCTGGACAGCCGGTTAGAAGGATAATTCCTGTAAGCAGCACAAACATTGCTATGTACTTGTTTCTTTGCATTTCAATTCTCCTTCACGGCTTTATTGCCTTTTTACCGATGCCTATGCTTATAAATATAAGTCGCATAAGCTATTTTGACAATTTTTGTCATATTCAAACGCGATCAAGTATACTCGGCAGCGTCTTTAGCGCGAGGAAGCTTAGCAGATACTACTTTTTAAGATTCAAATTCATCCCTGAATAGAATTCATTCTCCCCAAAGGCCCGCAGAGAGGCGGCCTCGTTGATCGCAGCGGGGGAAGGTATACCAGTGCCATCCAGGTCGGCGATACTCAGAGCAATCCGCAAAACCGATAGAAGCGCACGGTTGGAGAAAGCATAACGGCGGCCACACTCTAAGAGCTCCCGCCTGGCCTGGTCAGTAAGCGAAGTGGCTTCTTGCAGGACATCCCCTTCGAGTTCAGCGTTTCTCAGCCCGCCTCTACCTCTCGTCGCTCCCCGCATACGGGCGGCCTGAACCTCGGCCGCCAAGGATTCCGAACTTCGACGAAGACCGTTGATTAGGAATTGTGGATCAACAGGCCGCACTGGCAGACGGATATCGATACGATCTAAAAGCGCTCCGCCGAGATTTCGCCAATAGCGGTGTATTTCCCGCTCGCTGCAGAGACAGATGCCGTCCTCCTTGCCGAGGTTACCGCAAGGACAAGGATTCAATGTCAGCAGCAACTGAAAACGGGCGGGGAACCAGGCCCGCCTTCCGGCTCGCACCAGATCGACCCTCCGCTGTTCCAGTGGCTCCCTCAAGGACTGTAGGGTGCCGGCAGAAAATTCGGCGGCTTCATCGAGGAGCAGCAGTCCGTTATGGGCTAGAGAGACTTCTCCCGGTTGCAGGGAGCTTCCGCCGCCAATAATGCCCTCACGGCTGGCGGTATGGTGGGGCGATCGAAAGGGGGGGCGAGTGATTAGACCCGAACGACGCGGCAGTTTCCCTGCCAGAGAGTAGATTCGGGTCGTTTCCAGCGCCTCGTTCCGATCGAGGGACGGGAGAATCGTAGGCAAGCGCATAGCGGCCATCGACTTTCCCGATCCCGGCGGTCCGTAGAGCATAAGATGATGCCCTCCTACGGCCGCTAACTGCAGCGCCCGCAGTTCATCGCTAAATCCCGCCATATCGCTAAAATTGCCGGATATAGCCGATCTGGATTCGGAAGCGGCTGTATCGATTCCCTCTTCTTTGGCTGGACTCTCTCCGCTTAGGATTGTAACGGCCTGAACGAGGGAGGTAGCGTGTGCGATTTTTTGGTCTCCCGCAGCCCGAGCTTCTAACGCATTCTCCCCGGGGACCAGTCGCGGAAGATCCCCGAGGCGGGAGGATTCATGCAGGGCGGCGATGACGCCGTCTACGGCGCGTACCCGCCCCGAGAGCTGGAGCTCCCCGAGAGCGAAAATCCGTTGCGGTTGGTTTATAAGCTGTCCCGACCTGGCCAGAATACCGAGAGCGATGGGCAGATCAAAGGCGGCGCCGGCTTTCGGCAGCCCCGCGGGATAGAGGTTCACCAGGATTCGTTTGGTTGGATACTCGAAGCCCGAGTTGCGGATGGCAACCCGGATGCGCTCTTTAGCCTCCCGGATAGCGCTGTCCGGGAGCCCCACGATCTCGAAACCCGGCAGGGCCGGCCGTAGATCGACCTCGACGCTGACCAATTCACCTTCATAACCGAAGGAGGCGTAGCTGTAGATAGTCATATTCCCTCCACTGATAGAAAGGAGGGAATCCTTAGCGCTGCTTCAATCTTTTATGGCTGCTATGGCTTCCTGTACCAGCTCGTCACAGCGTTCGTTATCCGGGTTGCCCGCATGTCCTTTAACCCAGGCCCATTCAACGCTCAGTGAATCACGGAGCTCCTTCAGGGGCACCCAGAGATCCTTGTTTTTGACCGGTTTCTTAGCGGCGGTCTTCCAGCCGTTGCGCGACCAGTTTTCGATCCATGAGGAGATGCCGTTTTTTACATACTGGGAGTCGGTTCGTACCTTGACTGCGTACTCCGCCCCGTCTTTTTCTGCCCGTACAAGCTTCAGGGCCTCGATTACCGCCGTCAACTCCATTCGGTTGTTGGTAGTGGCGGCTTCCCCGCCCTTGCCCTCGATTATCTCGCCGTCCTTGTGAATTCTATAGGCCCAGCCGCCGGGACCGGGATTCCCCCAGCAGCCGCCGTCGGTGTAGATCTCTATCTCTTTCTGCATGCTTTGGATAATAGCCTGTTGTTCCGGCCTCCACAAGCGGAATATAGAGGCTAACTGGACTATATTCTGCTCTATGTGGAGGTTGAAATGGCTGAATATATCTACGATGGAATGACCTTGCGGGATAAAGAGGGTAAGAAGTTGGGTGAGATCGATCGTTCCTACGTTCGCGGATGGAACGCCGCCCTCCCCGGACAGCTCGACCGACGGAATATCCGCGATCCCCGGGGCAAGAAGATTTTAGAGTTCGACGGCAAGAATATAAGGGATGATTTAGGGAAGAAAATCGCAAAAATCACGGATATCCAGGAGTTGATCGAGGGCGAACCGGATATCGGGATGGTGGCGGCCTGGTATTTCCTGATCAAGAAGCAGCAAGCCAATATGACTTAACCGCCTTTCCCGATCCCCCGCTATAGAGTATCTTAAACGCATCTTTACACAGAAACACGGGGGATCGACCATGACGAGGGGTTTTTCAAGCAAGGCTATCCGCACCCAGGCCGAGCGTTCTCAATTTCGGGAGCACGCCGTACCTATCTATACTACCTCGAGTTTCGTCTTCGATTCCGCCGAGGACGCCCGGGCCCACTTCGCCGGCGAAGCCGAAGGCCCGATCTACAGCCGCTACTCGAATCCCAACACCGACGAGTTCGTAGAAAAGCTGGCCGGAATGGAGGGGGCGGAGACGGGTGTCGCCTGCGCCAGCGGCATGGCGGCCCTCTATGCCCTCTTTGCCGGTACCCTTTCAGCCGGAGATCACCTGGTCTCCTCCCGCTATGTTTTCGGTTCCACCCATCAGCTCTTTACCCGCATCCTCCCGCGCTTCGGGATCAGTCACACCTACGTAGACGGGAGCGATCCGGACGCCTGGAAGGCGGCAACTACACAAGCCACCAAGCTCTTCTACCTGGAGACCCCGTCGAATCCGCGGCTTGAGATTATCGACATCGCTTCAGTTGCCGGGGCCGCCCGTGAGCTGGGTGTTCCCTTGGCGGTGGACAACTGCTTTGCCACGCCGGCACTCCAGCGCCCCCTCGAGTTGGGCGCCTCCCTGGTCGCTCACTCGGCCACAAAGTTTATCGACGGTCAGGGCCGTACCATGGGCGGTGCGGTGCTGGGAAGCGAGGAGTTGATTGAACCGATCCGCTTCTTCGCCCGCCACACCGGGCCCGCCCTCTCCCCCTTCAACGCCTGGATACTCTCCAAAAGCCTCGAGACTCTGGCTCTGCGCATGGAACGCCACTCTGCCTCGGCTCTCACCCTGGCAGAGTTTCTCGAAAGGCGTCGGGAGGTCTCCCGGGTCTTCTATCCCGGTCTCGCCTCTCATCCGGGACACCCGGTCGCCCGCAAACAGATGCGTACCGGCGGCGGCCTGGTTGCCTTCGAGCTGAAATCCGGCCTGAAAGGAGGCGCCAGATTTCTCGACGCCCTGGAGATGATCTCCTTGAGCGCCAACCTGGGGGACAGCCGCACGATCGCCACACACCCGGCCTCGACCACCCACTCCAAGCTGAGCGAGGAAGAGCGGCAGGCCGCCGGGGTGACTCCGGGGCTTATCCGCATCTCGGTAGGCCTCGAGGATGAAGAGGATATCCAGAGCGACGTGATTCGGGGGCTTGAGGCCTGACCCCGCCTAGCCTATACTGGAGTCATCAAGATCCGCTACCGATAGGCGGGAGGGGAAATGTCGGAACAGCTGATTGTAAAAAACCTGGATTTTATCCGAATTCTGCCCAGTTGGGCCCAGGAACTCTCCTATAAATATCTCTCTAAGACGACCAATCTCTACATCGCCCACGGCAATATCCGCGATTTTCTGCCCAACAAGATGATCGAGGGCGAGTTCGTCTTCGTCCGCATTCAGGAGTTCATCTCCGAGGTCCTCTTCGGCAACCGGGATATCGTCGCCTTCTACGATCGCTCGTCGGGAATCAACTTCTGCACCCCGGAGATGCAGAAGGAGTATCTGAAGGTGATGGAGGCTCAGTTTCCCGATGTGGACCGCCGGGAGTTTATCAGCCTCGACCCCTTGAAGGCCTTCGATTACTTAGAAAAATATTTTCTGATGAATCTGCCTCATAAAAAGCGGATCGTGCTGATTATCGACTATGCCGAGACTCTGATCCCCAATACCGAGGTGGCCCGCCTCTCCGACGAGGACCGCTATGCCCTGGTGACCCTCAACCGTTGGAGTCACGATCCGATCTTCACCCAGGGGGATGTCTCGATAATCCTCCTCACTGAAAATCTGGCCGACTTGAGCCTCAGAATAGTACGTTCGCCCCATACGGTGAAGGTCCACGTTCCGATTCCCGACGAGACGGTCCGCGAACGCTTCCTGGAGTTCCTCGATCGTCAGGATATCCTGATGCTCGAGAACCGGCTCACCCCGCAAAGGGTGGCCAAGATTACCTCCGGCCTCAATCTGCAGAATCTGAACCAGATAGCCGCCGAGAGCTACCAGGAGGATAAGGCCATCACCCTGGAGTACCTCTCCCAGCGCAAGAAGGCGATTATCGAAAATGAGGCGGCCGGACTGTTGGAGTTTATCGAGTCCGAACACGATCTTTCCATGGTCTCGGGCCACGAGTTTGTAAAGAAGCGCTTCAAGAGCGCGGCCAGGGCGATCAAACAGGGGCGTCTCGATGTACTTCCCATGGGCTACCTGATCTCCGGACCGGTGGGGACCGGCAAGAGCTTCATGGTCTCCGCCTTCGCCTCGGAGATCGGGGTACCTATCGTACGGCTCAGGAATTTCAGGAGTAAATGGCAGGGAGTGACCGAATCCAATATGGAGAAGGTGCTGAATATCCTCAAAGCCATGGCCCCGGTGGGGGTGATGATCGACGAGGCCGACGCCTTCTTAGGCGACCGGAATCAAGAGGGGGATTCGGGAGTGAGCAACCGCATCTTCGCCCAGATCGCGAGCTTCATGGGCAATACCGAGTACCGGGGGAAGATAATCTGGTTCCTGATTACCTGCCGCCCCGATCTGCTCCCCATCGACCTGAAGCGACAGGGAAGAGCCGAGGAGCATCTGGCGATCTTCTATCCCGACACCCTGGCCGAGCGGGAGGATCTTTTCTACACCCTGGTCAAGAAGCTCAAGATGAAGGTGCAGAAGTTTCCCGCCGCGGATCTACTGAAGAAGTTTCCCAACGACTACTCCGGCGCCGATCTCGAGGCAATCCTGATCCGGGCCAAGTTCAACGCCGCCATGGAGAATCATGTGATCGTAACCCGGGAAGATCTTGAATCGGCCCTGAACGACTTCGTCCCGCCCAGCTATCCCCACGAGATTCGGCTGCAGAATCTGGTAGCCGTTCTGGAGTGTACCAGTCGCGAGATGGTACCTAAACGTTTTCAGAATCTCGACCGGTCGAAACTGGTGCAGGAGATCCGGGACCTGAAAGAGCTTTTGGGTGAACGCCCCTGACCAAGAATGTGATAACGATTTGCAAGCGAGGATTATATGAGCATGAAACTTGAACGTCTTCCCTACGGCACGACCTCGGAAGGTGAACAGATCGACGCCTTCTCAGTCTCCAACGGGCAGGTCGCCTTCCAGACCCTCACCTACGGCGCGACCCTCTCATCGGTGAAGTTCATCAACCGAGAAGGTGAAATGGAGGAGTTGACCCTCGGATTCGACTCAATCGAGGGCTGGGAGGGGAAGCACCCCTTCTTCGGCGCCACCGTCGGGCGCTACGCCAACCGGATCGGCGGCGCTTCATTCTCCCTGGAGGGAACAGCCTATCCGCTCTATGCCAACAACGGCCCCAATCACCTCCACGGAGGGCAGAAGGGTTTTAATCGTTATATCTGGGACGGATTTCCCTTTCAGAACGAGGAGGAGGCCGGTGTGAAATTCAGCCGCACATCCCCCGACGGCGAGGAGGGCTATCCGGGTAATCTCGATGTGACCGTCACCTTCTCCCTCTCCCGGGCCAACGAGTTGGCCATCAGCTATGAGGCTGTCTGCGATAAGGCGACCATCATCAATCTGACCAACCACAGCTACTGGAATCTGGACGGCGGCTGCGGCAAGAGCTCGATCCTCGATCATGAACTCACCCTCTTTGCCGACAACTATGTTGAGGTAGATGAGGCGGCCATACCGACCGGCGATCTTCCCGCGGTATCCGGCGGACCATTTGATTTTACCATGCGTAAGCCGGTCGGCCGGGATATAGAGGCCGCCGGCGGCTACGACCACTGCTTCGTGCTGCGTGCGGGAGAGGTCGTTGAACCGCAGCTGGCCGCCGAACTCTACTCCCCCAAATCAGGCCGGGTTATGAAGGTCTACGCCACCCAGCCCGGAATCCAGCTCTACACCGGGAATTTCCTGGACGGTTCGATCCTGCAACGCAGCGGTATCCCCGCGGCCAAACATGCGGCCCTCTGTCTCGAGACCGAGAGCTTCCCCGATTCACCCAACCGGCCCGACTTTCCATCCTCAGTATTACGGCCGGGCGAACGTTATGCTGAGAAGACTGTCCACCATTTCTCACTGGTATAGGAGTGTAGTTTCATTAAAAGCCGACCGATGATTGAAATACGGTACATTGTGGGCTAGGTTAAGGTTCATAAGGAGCGACTATGAAGGTGAAAAAACAGTCAACCAAGAGTGCGTTGGAGCTGAAGAACGACGGTAGCCTCGATTTCTTCTGGCTCGGCGTGGGCAGCGCCTTCTCGAAGCTCCATTACCAGACGAACCTTCTGATAATAAAGGGAGACGACCATATCATGATCGACTGCGGAACCAAGGCTCCGCAGGCCCTCTATGAATTAGGCGTCCCTACGACGGACGTCCGAAATTTCCTGATCACCCACTCCCATGCCGATCACATCGGCGGTTTAGAGGAGGTAATGCTCCTCAATCGCTACGTGCGGCGGGAAAAACCGACCATCGTCATTAATCCGACCTACCAGCATCTATTGTGGGATCTATCTCTGAGGGGCGGCGCCGCCTACAACGAGGAGCGGGGCGGACAAGACCTCACCTTCGGCGATATGTGGAAGGTTATTCGTCCCCACTGGCTCCCCGCCTACCCGCGCGAAACCCATGAGGCGGATATTGGTTCTATTAATATCAAGATGTTCAGAACCATGCATATCCCCGATATGACCGGAAGCTGGCAGAGTTCATTCTGGAGTTGCGGTCTTATTGTAGATAATCGGATTATGTTTACCTCGGATACTCGCTTCGATCCGGAGTTAATCGACACCTTTACCGAGAACTTCGATCTGGAATATATCTTTCACGATTGTCAATTCTTTACCGGCGGGGTTCACGCCGGTTTGGATGAGATAGCCACCCTCCCGCCTGCGGTGAAGGAACGGATGATCCTGACCCATTACGGTGATAACTGGAAGGATTTGGAGAAAAAGGTCAAGGAGTACGGTTTCCACAGCTTGGCCAAGCAGTGGCACCACTATCTCTTCTAACGGATATCCCGCAGACCGTCGAAGAGCCGCTTGGACTCGGGGGTTTGCGAGCTCTTCTCCGGCGTATGCACTGATGTTCGATACTCATACACCCGGCTCAAGAAGGCGCCTACCGCCTGTTCCTTTTTATTGCGGGATTTCTTGAGTTTCTCGGCCACACTGAGAAGGGTTCGCATATCGACATGATCGAGGAAACGAAAGATATCACTCATACTCGACATAGCTAAATCCTCACATTCATAGACATATAATTAAATGTGCAGCTATTTTTCCCGGGCTGTCAAGCCGAATTACCGAGTACCTGCGGCAGATCATAGAGATCCTGCAGGCTCTCTACAAGTATCGCCCCTGAACCGCGACTTATGGGATACTCCAGATCAACCTCGTAGCGGTCGCCTATCATCACGATCTCCCGGTAGTCGAGCCGCATCGTCGCCAGCGCAGCATCGAAGGGTTCGGAATCCGGTTTTGAGTGCATGGTGGTCTCCAGTCCGATGAGCGAATCAAAGAAGGAACGGATGCCCAAAGCGACCAGGGTGCGCTCCCCAATCTCGCTCGGATTGTTGGTCAGGGCCGCCAGGGAATAGGTCTCCTCCAGGGTCGCTAGTGTACGTACCAGGGAATAATCCGGCCCAAGGTAATCCTCGGGTTTGATCAACTCTCTCCGCCAGGCGACGCTGGTACTGATGGGATATCCGAGATCCCGACAGGCGTTACCCAGGGAGGGACGCCTGCCCCCGTTACCGGCGGCCCAGGCATCCCGGTATGTCTCTATTCTCTTCCGACCCGCTTCGAAGTCGATACCTTCAGCGGCGGCAAAGGCGCCGATCAAGACTCGATACTGGTGACGAACGAAGGCTTCGTTCCGGTAAAGGGTTGAATCGATGTCGAAGAGCAGGCCCTTTATCGGAGCGCTGGGGGCGAACTGTTTCATCACCGTCGACCATAGCGAAAAGTCCGGTCGCTGGCAAGTTCCCTTAGAATCATATTGCTTGCTATTCATTTCCAGAGCAGCTATGCTATGCCCCTATGCGGGGTGGAGTCCTGAAATGAAAAACTGGAAGCAGTCGATCTATCGCCTCATCCGCATGTCGATCCGACTCAATCTGTCGATCTTCTATGATTTCAGGGTCTGGGGCAGGAAGAATATTCCCGCCGCAGGGCCCCGTATCTACTGTTCCAACCATTTCTCCTCCTCTGATCCGGGCTTCGTCATCACCCTGATGCCCGAACCGGTGCATATGGTCATAGGCTCGGCCTTCGGTCTGCCCCTGGTCGGTCCCGTCTTGAGAATCGGTGAACAGATCGACGCCTTCGACGAGGAAGCGCGTAAGCTGGTCATTCCGCAGGCCGTGGAGTATCTGAAGCGGGGAGAATCGGTCTATATCTTCCCCGAGGGGGATATCGGGGATCAGCTCAGCTTGCGGAAGTTCTACACCGGTTTGGCCCGGATTTATCTCGAGTACCCGGTACCGATCGTGCCGATAGGATTGATCTCTCCCCGTCGAAACGTGAGCGACAAGGATGTTACGGTGAAGGAGGTACTCTTTCATCAGCTGCGGGTGGTATCAAAGAACTACTACGCCAACATTGGGGAAGCGAGGATGTTTCCCCACTACCACCAGCGCGAGGATAGCCGCGAGGCCGCCCGGGAATTGACGGACGAGATTAAAGGCATCATCGCCGATTTAATAGACGATATCAAACAGAACAAGTTCTGGAGTTAAGGAGTCGATATGAAGATTCTGGAAGAGATACGGGAAATATTCAATTTGATCCTCGAGCATTCCGAGGATATCTCGCGCATGCGCTTCGAAGCCAAGATGCAGAACGGCGCCACCTTCCGCTACAGCTTCGACCGGCAACGCTGGGAGAAGGAACAGCTGCGCGAGCAGCTGCCTAAGCGTGAGACCAACCAGCTGATCAATGCCGTCCTGGATGTGGTCGGAATCGGCGCGGCCATCTCAATCCTGGTGGTACTGACCGTCTTCGGTAGCGTTAGGGCCAACACCGCGGGCATTCTCTTCTATAGCATCTCCGGAGCGCTTCTAATTCTCTACTTCATATTCAGCGCCCTCTACAATTTCCTGAGCCCCGCTCACACCGCCAGGGAGTTCTTCTTTCGCTTCCGGGGGATTCTGCTCTATCTTACCCTGGCCTCATTCTATCTGCCCCTCTACTTGCTCATTCTAGCGAACAATCCCGGCGTCCTCTTGATGGGACTTCTGCTGGCGGCGACGGTAGCGGCCCTCTTCTTCCAAGGCCTGAATACCGTTACCGGGAAACGTATCGCCGCCGGTGCCGGGGCTTTGATCGCCTGGGGATCCCTGGTATCGGTTCCCTATTTAACGGGTCCCATGCAACTATTGGAGGGGGTACTTTTGGTGAGTGCGGCTGTCTTCTTCTCGTTCTGGATAGCCGCCGCCAACCGTCACGGAAGCGACGCGACCAAGGAACCGGCGGCGATGAATCTCTTCCTGATATTCGGCGCCTTGGCCCATTTCTGGATCAATCTGCAGTGGCTGCTGGGCTGAATCAGGTACCCCGGATAAGCATGTCCATGTAGTAGCGCGTCTCGATGCTCGACCGGGAAACGCCGGTCGCATCCAGCACCGAGAGGAGCTCTTCCCGAATCGCATCGGGATCGGCCACCTCCTCAGGGACGACCTTCTCCACCTCCAAGAAATGCCCGAGGCCGATCACCTCAACCAGTTCAATGGTCAGCCCACCCGACTCGTAAACCCAGCCTCGCTTCTCTTTGTTCAGGAGGTGGCGGCAGCCGAGTCGTTTCAGAAGCTCGTCTATCACCGGAAAATCGGAGATCTCCGCCTCGTGCTCACGGTTGATCTCGGTTCCCGCTTCGATGCGTTTATCCTTGTAGGTCAGGATCCATGCCCCGTCGCTCAAGCGCATCCGCAGGGTATCAAGACCGGGAACCTTTCCGTCGGTGGTATAGTATACATCCTGTTTATGAACTGCCGCCGGAGTTCCGTAGATGGTATCAAGGCGCTCTTTGAGAGCCTCGGGAGCCTCCGCCCAGGCCTTTAACTCAATCTCCATCGCCACCTTAGTGTCCTCCTAGTCCAAGAGCAGGAAATAGGCCGGTTGCTCAAGAAAAATCTTGAGCTGTTCCCTCAGCCGCGGATTTGAATCAAAGGCGATCTCCAGTTCGGTTGGGGATTCGGCGGCGGCTATGAAGGCCGGAATAGCCCCATAGATCTCCCGCTCCAGGGTCACATAGCTCCGTCCCCGCAGGGCGCGGTCGAAGCTGCGTTGATCCATTCCGGTAACCTTGGCCACATCCTCGGGACTCAAATCGGGATGTTTGCCGGGAATATAACTGAAGATCCCCGGATAAAAGAGGAATCGCCGGCGCTCGTCCCGATAGGCGTTGAAGCTCCCTTCCCAGACCACCGGGGTGAACCGGGCATTGAGCGCCGGATTCATCTTTTGCGGCAGACTAGACTGGTAGACTTCGGCGCTTATGCGTGGAATTCCCGGATCCAAGAGAGGTGTCGCCCCGGAGAAGACTCCCAAATCGCCGATACGCACCTCACGATAGGGCTTCACATCCCCGGTACGGGGGATAAGCCGCAACGCGATTGCTCTCTGCCACTCATTGGCCGTTCCGGGAATCTCGTGTATCTGCAATGAGAGCTTCAAACCCTGGGGATAGGCTTCCAGTTCCTGCATCGTCGAGGGAAGAAACAGCACCGATCGGTAACCGCGTCTGCTCCCCGCAGCCGAACCAAGGCTAAGTAGCTCGTTTATCAGGCCTCTTTCGGCGGGATCAAGGGTGGAAACAGCTGCATCATCCTCCATGATTTCGAGGGATATGATGCCCCGGCGAGAGGCGGCAGAGCCGTTGGAAGCCTCTAAGAACACCGGTTGAGTAAGGAAGGCTTCATCAACAAGTACAATCGCCTCGGGCAGCGGCAGCTCTTGCCGGGGGGCGCTAAAGAACTCCTCAGAACCACCATCCTCGGGGAGCCGAAAACCTGGAATTTTCTCCGGCACGAAGCGCAACACCAGCAGATCAAGTTTTTGTAACTTACCGGAGCCATAGCTTTGGATGGGTTCTATTACAAGCTCCTCGCCCAGGCCGGCCACGAAGCGCTCAGGCTGTATCGACCAGATTCCGGGCCGGTCGAAACGCAGCTCCAGGACCTCAGGTTCGCCTCCCTCCCCGCCCATGGATACGGCGGTAAGACTCTCGAGGGGGGCATACAGCCGCGGCGGGGGCGGATCCTCAGCCTGCTGCTCCGCCGTCGTTTGCCGCTGCTGGAGCGGCTCGGGGACCGCCTCGTTCTGCCCGGCGCAGGCACCAAGCAGAAGCGCGGCGCTAGCAAGGAGCACGGCGAAATAGAGGAGAGAAACCGGTCGCACCGGATCTACTCCCAAGAGAGAACGCTCGAATCGTAATCCCCGGGAGCAACCAGCCCCAGGAGTTCGATCGTCGTCGCCGCCAGGGAGCTGATACCGAGGCCCTCCTTCAGCTGTGTCGAGTACTCCCCTTTACCGTCGAAATCGACGATGATACAGGGCACCGGGTTCAGGGAGTGGGAGGTCTTGGCCTTGGGTTGACCATTCTCTTTAATCACCACCTCGCCGCTTTTCTTGTCGTGCTCGTACATATCGTCCGAGTTTCCATGGTCCGCGGTTAGAATTAGCGTGGCTCCGGCCTTTTTAGCCGCCTTCTCCAAGCGACCGAGCTGCAGGTCGAGGGCCTCCATGGCGCAGACGACCGCCGGGTATATACCGGTGTGGCCGACCATATCGCCGTTGGGATAGTTGAGCCGGATAAAGTCGTACTTTCCCTCTTCCAGGGCCTTTATTACCGCATCGGTAATCTCGGCGGCCTTCATCCAGGGGCGCTGCTCGAAGGGGACGATATCCGAGGGAATCTCGATGTAATCCTCGCTCGCCTCATCGAACTTTCCGGTACGGTTGCCGTTGAAGAAGTAGGTTACATGACCGTACTTCTGGGTTTCGCTGATCGCCATTTGCTTGATGCCGCTGACGGTGAGATATTCGCCCATGGTACGATCGATCGATGGGGGCGCCACCAGGTACTGTTTGGGAACATGCAGATCCCCGTCGTACTCCATCATCCCCGCATACTCCACCTTCGGACGACGTTTACGATCGAACTTATCAAACTCATCCTCTTCGAAGGCCGCGGTAATCTCCAAGGCCCGGTCTCCCCGGAAGTTGAAGAAGATTATCGAGTCGCCGTCCTCGACGGTACCTACGGGCTTCCCCTTCTCTTGGATTACGAAAGGAGGTAGATCCTGATCGATAGCATGGGTTTCGTTGCGCAGGGTCTCAATGGCCTCCCGGGCGGATTCGAAGCTGCGTCCCTCGCCGAGCACATGGGTATGCCAGCCCTTCTCTACCATATTCCAGTTGGCACCGTAGCGGTCCATGGTTATCTGCATCCTGCCGCCTCCGGAGGCGATGCGGAAATCGACCCCTTTTGCGTTAAGACCGGAGAGAAACTCCTCGAAGGGATCGACATACTCGAGGGCGGAGGTTTCTCCAACATCCCGCCCGTCGAGGAGGATATGGATTCGCGCAGTTGTAACCCCCTCCTCCATGGCCTTCTCGAGCATGGCCCGCAGATGGGCCACATTGGAGTGAACATTGCCGTCCGAGAAGAGTCCCAGGAAATGGAGGGTACTCTGGTTTGCAGTCACGTTTGCAATGAGCTTCTTCCAGGTTTCGCCGGAGAAGATGCGTCCTTCGGCGATCGATTTCCCGACCAGCTTCGCCCCCTGGGCGAAGACCCTGCCGCAGCCGATCGCATTGTGACCGACCTCGCTGTTGCCCATATCGGAATCGTCCGGCAGCCCGACGGCGGTACCGTGGGCCTTCAACTTGGTGGAGGGCCATTCGGCGGAGAGCCGATCGAGATTGGGGGTGAGGGCCTGACGGACCGCATCTCCCTCCACATATTTTCCGTAGCCGACACCGTCCATGATGACTAGAACAACCGGACCTTTGCGACCTTTATAGTTTGTATTCTTCTGTAACGCTTCTACCATTTAGTACCTTCCCGTCGTGGTTTCTGACTCAACTCAATATAGCGAATAGGGGCTGCTTCGGAAAGCTTATGCGATAGGCTAATCGAAAATCACGGTTTTATTCCCGAAGACCAGCACCTTATGATCGGCATGGATTCCCACGGCCTTACTCAGGACCAATTTTTCCAAATTCTTGCCCTTTTGAACCAGATCCTTGACCGTATCTCGATGAGAGATACGAACCACATCCTGCTCGATTATCGGTCCCTGATCGAGGTCCGCCGTCACATAGTGGCTGGTGGCGCCGATGATCTTTACCCCCCTGGAATAGGCCTGGTGGTAGGGCTTCGCACCGATGAAGGCCGGCAGGAAAGAGTGATGAATGTTAATGATCCGGTGCCGATAACGCTTGACGAACTCGGCGCTCAGAATCTGCATGTACCGGGCCAGTACCACCAGATCGACCTGGTGCTCCTCGAGAATCCGAAACTGCTCTGCTTCAGCTTCCGCTTTGGTTGCTTTCGTAACCGGAATGCAGTAGAAGGGTACGTCGAAGTATTCCGCAATGGAACGACAAGTCTCGTGATTCGAGATAATACAAACTACCTCCGCATCCAGCTCACCGGAGCGCTGCCGGGTCATCAGATCCCACAAACAGTGATCGAACTTGGAGACAAAAATCGCCGTACGGGTCGTTTTCGTCGAGAATTCGAGACGCCACTCCATCTTGAACTTCTCGGCCAGGGGTTCGAAGGCCGCGGCAATCTTCTCTTTTTTAACCGCGAAGTCGACCAGATCCCATTCGATACGCATAAAGAAGGTTCCGGTCTCGTCGTCGTTATGCTGGTCGGAGTGGAGTATGTTACCGTTATAGGTAAAAATAAAGTGAGTGACCTCGGCGACGATGCCGCGGTGGTCGGGACATGAGATGAGCAATGTTGCGGTATCGCCCGAGTTGGGCCGGTTCGTGGCCATGTAGTTTGGTCCTCCGGTTCGTTGAATCGAGCCTTATTGTAGCAAGTATCTAAGCAGAGTGGCAATGAAGCCCTTTTTTTCCTTCGACGTCGGTACTATACTGAACTCATGAAGAGAGCTTCCAGAAAGACTCCGTCCGTAATCCCCGGCGCCAGGCCCCGCTTCCTCGAAGGGGAGCGCCCCGAAGCGGTGCTTCTGCTGCATGGGTGGACCGGGTACCCCGGACAAAACTATTTCCTAGCCGACCGGCTGAACCTTGAAGGTTTCACCGTCGCTCTTCCCAGACTCCCGGGTCACGGAACCGACGCTAACGACTTCCGCTCCCGCTCCGGGGATGAGTGGATCGGCAAGGCCGTTGATGCCTACCTGGAGCTCTCGACGAACTATGAGAAAGTCTTTGTGGCCGGGGTCTCCATGGGTGCGCTGCTAGCCCTTATCCTGGCCGCGCGCTTCGATCCGGCGGGGATTGTGTTAGCGGCGCCGGCCATGGAGATGAAGGATCGTCGGGTATTTCTGGCTCCGCTTCTGAAGGGCATAATCAAGGATATTCCCGTTCAGGACGACGAGGAAAGTGAAGATCCGGATGAAGAGTATATCCGCAGGGAGTACTGGTCTTGGCGGCGGCTCGATACGGTAGCCGAACTCCTTCGCGTACGACGACATGCCCGCCGCGGCTTGAGCCGGGTAAGCTGTCCGGTCTGCATCCTGGAGACCGATAAGGATTCTCTTGTCCCCTTGACGGCGGGGGCGAATATCAAGCGTCGTATTCGATCCGCCGAGGTGGAGATGCACCGCCTAACGGAGAGTTCCCATCAAATTTTTAACGGAGTAGAGCGGGAGAAGGCTGCCGGACTGATCATTGATTGGCTGAACAAGGTCAGCCGTCCCTCGATCCTGACTCAGGCGGATTAAGCCTCCTGGAGAGCATCCCGAGATATCTCGAGCATTCTCGCAAAGGAGGAGTCCTCCTTCTTTAGCTGTTTGGATCCCCGGGTAATCTTACAGAGACTCAAGCCTAACTCCTTGGCGATCTTGCGCTGACTCATTCCCTCTTCTATCAGCCGCACCAGTGCCCAGCGCTTGGTGATCTCATCGATCTCATATTCGGTCAGCAAACTCCTTAGGAAGTCGGCGATCAAATCGCGGTCGCTCACTTGAGCAAGGGCGGTAACCAGTTCGTTGAAGGCCTCATCGGGAGTGACAATGTCTCTTTCCATAGAATCAATATAGCTCAATGGGATTGAGCATGCAAGTGAGCCTCGCCCGCACAAGAAAAAAGCCACTTGATTCGCCTTACGAAAGGGATTAGGATTGGGCCATAACGAGGTGGATCAATGGCACTGGAAGACTTATACGATTTTTCTCAGATTCGAAACCAAGCTGAAAAACTGGTTATCCAGGCCCTCGAACGGCAGCTGGATGAGAGCGAACTTGAGGATAACGAGGAGTTTATTCTCGATGTGGTCACCTACGCCCTCAATCATCTGCGGCCGGTCTACAGCTACACCCTTTTGGGAAAACTCTACACCGAGAACCTGGAAGAGAGCTATATCGAAGAGGTCGACCGTGCGGTGGCCCAGGCCGTGGCGAAGATCAGCGAGAATCCTTAGGCGGCGATAAAGGCCTGGATGCGTTTCTCCAGAGCCGCCAAGCCGTTTCTGCGGGAGGGCGAGAGATGCTCCGCCAGTTCCAGCTCCTGAAAGAGAGCGGCGGCATCTACCGAGGCGGCCTCCTCGACCGTTTTGCCTTCGTATAAAAGCTTCATAACCGCCGCAAGGCCGCTGACGATGGAGGAATCGCTGGCGGCGGCTATCCTCAAGCGCGCATCCGTGCCGCTTCCCTCCCAGCTCGGCACTATCCAGACCTGACTCATGCATCCCTTGACCCGGTTCGTCTCGTTCTTCTCTGTATCCGGAAAATCTCCCAGGTCCCGGCCTAAATCGATAATATACTCGTAACGCTCTTCCCAGCTGGAAAGAAAGCCAAAATCATCCCGCAGCTCTTCCAATGTCATAGGGCAACAATACGAATTTCACATTTATTAAGCAAGAGTAGGCTTTCGTTGCCTCTTGGTCGTGATGATCGTATATTTCAATCAAGAATCACTATTAGGAGACAGAAAGGAATGAATTCTATTGGTATTAGCGACATCTCCCTCTTCATTCCTCCCGCTAAAATCGAACTTTCCTCAATCGTAGACTACCGAAGCAATGAACAACCGGAACTGGAAACGAAACTAAAACGGGCGGTATTGAAAACCGGACAAAAGGCTATCCGCTTCCCCTCCCCTTGGGAGGATACGGCAACCCTGGCTGCGGAAGCGGCCAACGGACTTTTTAACAGAAACGAGAACCTGCAACCTGACAGTATACGCTACCTGGTGGTCGGCACCGAAACGGGTCTTGATCACTCCAAACCGCTCGCCGCATATGTTCAGGGCATGCTCAAACAGAGCGGGGTCGAACTGACTGATAATCTATCTACCTTCCAGATTCAGCACGCCTGCGCCGGCCAGGCTCTAGCCATGCTCTCGGTGCTGGGGCTCTTGCAGGTCGGAGGGAACGAACAGGATCGGGGAATCGTCATCGGCTCCGATATCTCCCGCTACACCTTGGCCACCACGGCGGAAATTACCCAGGGCGCCGGGGCCGTTGCCCTCTTGCTGGAAAAGAATCCGAAGCTCCTCGCCCTCGATTTGAGCCGTATCGGCTATGCGAGTCATGATGTGGACGACTTCTTCCGGCCCTTGAACTCGGAAACCGCCAAGGTAAAGGGCGGTTATTCCGTCCAGTGTTATCACCAGGCCTTGACCTCCGCCTTCGAGGACCATAGCCGCCGGAGCGGAATGAGCCCGGCCGAAACCCTTTCGTCTACCGATCTATTTGTGCTGCATACCCCCTTCCGGAATATGCCCGAGGCGGGACTCTTGATGCTTCTGCAGCGCTATCTAGAGCTAGACAAGGAGGCCGCTCGGGAATTCCTGGACGAACGGGGCTTCTACGACGGCATCGATCCGGTAGCGGAGATCGGCAACATCTACACCGGCTCCCTCTTCCTGACCCTGGCCTTCATGCTATGGGGGCGGGTTAAGAAATTCGGTCCCGAAGCCATAGTCGGCAAGAAGATCCTCCTCGGATCCTACGGCTCGGGGAACACGATGGCCATCATCCCGGGCGTAGTCTCCCCCGAAGCGGCCGAGACGGTCGCCTCCTGGGATCTGGACCAGATAATCAACGAATCCCGCGCGAGAAGCATGGATGAATATCTCGCCTGGGTGGGACGGAGTCACAACGATCCTGTCCCGGAATTCAACGGCAGCGTACCGGCTAAACACTTCTATTTGTCGAACATCAGGGAGGATGGGTATCGCGAGTATGGCTACAAACAGGCTTGAGTCGGCAGAACATGAAGGTATAACCGGACGCAAAGCCAGGCATATCGATATCTGCCTGAACGAGAACCAGGCGGTTCAGGGTAGCACAAACCTCTTCGAGGAGCTCAATCTAGTGCATCAGGCTGCCCCGGAGGTCGATACCGACCGCATAGCCCTGGAGAGTGAGTTTCTGGGCCACTCCTGTAGCTTGCCCTTCTTTATCAGCTGTATGACCGGGGGATCGGATGAGGGCTTCCGGGTCAATCGCAACCTGGCCAGGGCCGCCGGCGAACGGGTGCTCCCGGTCGGCCTCGGCTCAATCCGCGTGCTCCATCGACACCCGGAGCTCTTCGAGCAGTTCCACATCAAGCCCCTGGCCGGGGACGCACCGGTCATCGCCAATCTCGGCGGGGTACAGGTTCGCGATCTGCCCCTCGACTGGATCGATGAAATACTCAAACAACTCGAGGTCCAAGCCTTGGCGGTACACCTCAACCCGGGACAGGAACTGTTTCAGGACGGGGGCGACCGGGATTTCCGGGGAGTATTAGAGGCTTTCGAGGATCTGACCGAGCGTCTGGCGATACCGGTCGTCGTCAAGGAGACCGGCTTCGGTATCAATCCTCAATTGGCCCGGGAGTTGGTACAGCGCGGCGCGGCCGCCATCGATGTCGCCGGCGCCGGCGGAACCAATTGGCTCCTGGTGGAGTCGGTGCGCAGCACCGAGCAGGCTGAGGGTGAGATCTATCGTCACTGGGGCATCCCCACCGCCGCGGCCGTCGCCGCCCTGCACGATTTACCGGCAGAGGTCTACGCCTCGGGAGGCATTCGAAACGCCACCGAGATCGCCAAAGCTATAGCCTTAGGCGCGACTTCGGTCGGTATGGCGCTGCCTTTTATTCAAGCCGAATCGGAAGGCGGTGTCGACGGAATTCACACCTTTATCGATCGCACCGAGGAACTACTGCGCCGAACAATGACCTTGGTGGGTGCCGCAGCTATTGCCGAACTCCGCCGCGTTCCGCTTATCTTGAGTCCAGTCTTTCAGGAGACGGTTTATCAGCTTCGTCACCCGGGGGAATGGCGGAGTCGCCTCGGATGAGCGATGAAGCCTTTAAACCCAGCCGATCCTTTCGGAAGAAATCGATAATTGAACGCAGGCGTGAGATACGCTCTTTTCTAAACGGCGATCCGGACCTGCTCGAGGATGAATCTCCCCTGTCAGCCTATCTCGATCTGGCCGATACCTTGTCGGAGAGTACGATAGGTATCCAAGCCTTCCCCCTGGGAATCTGCCGGGGACTCCTGGTAAACAGCGAGGAACGCATAGCGGTAATGGCTACGGAGGAACCCTCGGTAATCGCTGCAGCCAACTTCGGCGCGAGAATTATCGCCTCCGGAGGAGGAATTGAGTCCCATCTCGATAGTTCCGTGATGGGAGTACAGATTTTTTTCTCGCCGGACCAGGAGTGCGACTACTGGGCCCGGTTCAGCGCAGAGCATCGAAAGGAATTAGAGGATATTTTAAAAGAAGAGGCCGCCTCCATGGCCGCCCGGGGCGGCGGTTTCCGGGAGTTAGCCTTTAGTCGGGTAGGAGACGATGAGTTTTCAAAGCTCACCGCCTATATCGATGTCTGCGATGCCATGGGCGCCAATATGCTCAATACCTGCGGAGAGGCGCTGGCCGCTTATATCGAACGCACGAGCGGTCTGCGTCCATTAATGGCTATCCTTACCAACAGTGCGGAAAGGCGGATGGTGCGGGCAGAGTTCCGCCTCCCGGCGGCTAAACTGCCGGCCACCGGCGGCGTATCCCCTGTGCGTTCAGAGGAGCGAGCCCTGCGCATCGTGCAGGCATCCCGGATCGCCCAGCTCGACTATGACCGAGCGATAACCCACAACAAGGGGGTGATGAACGGGATCAGCGCCCTCGCGCTGGCGACTGCCAACGACACCCGCGCCTTGGAGGCCGCGGTGCATGCCTATGCATCCCGAGACGGCCGTTACCGGGGCATTACCGACTACCGAATTGATGAATCAGAGGGCCGACCGGTCCTCGTCGGCAGTTTTCAGGCGCCCATAGCCCTTGCCAGCGTCGGCGGTGGAGTAAGTTTTCATCCCACCGCTAGAGCGGCCTTGAGAATAATGGGAAACCCCTCCGCTCGTGAACTCTCCGAGACCGCCGCCGCCCTGGGGCTGGTACAAAATCTCTCCGCCCTGCTGGCCCTTACCGGCTCCGGGATTCAGGCCGGCCATATGCGGCTGCATGCTCGGCGCATCGCCTTCGCCGCCGGCGCCAGAGGTAAGGACGTCGATCGGATTGCGGAGGTGCTTCATCAGGAGGCTTGCTACCGGCGAGAGCGGGCTGTGGAACTCATACAGGAGCTCTCCGTATGATGAGTGACGTACGGGTTACGACACATCCCAGCCTGGCCCTGATCAAGTATTGGGGCAAGCAAGCCGGGGGCATCAACATTCCCGCGACTACAAGCCTGGCAGTCGGTTTGGAAGAGCTCTCCACGGTGAGCGATATTCGCTTGGTGGAGAGGGATACCCGCATTGAGATCGACGGACAGCTTGTCGATAGCCGCTCATTCGAACCCTTCTTCAAGGAACTCCGACGACTGGGGCTGCGTACCGGCGTCGAGGTCCGCTCCAGAAACTCCTTCCCCGCCTCCGCTGGATTGGCGAGCTCCTCATCCGGCTATGCCGCCCTCGCGCTGGGTATCGCCCAAGTTGCCGACCTCAAGCTCGAACCCGAGCAGCTCTCCTCCCTGGCGCGGATCGGCTCAGGCTCGGCCGCCCGTGCGGTCTACGGCGGATTTACCCGCCTTCCCGCCGGTGCCGAGCATGCGGAGAGACTCTATCCCGCCGGATATTGGCCGGAGTTACGCATCGGCATCGGGGTCGTTACCGATGATAAGAAGGAGACCTCCTCCCGAGAGGGAATGAACCGCTCCCGGGAAAGCTCCCCCTTCTATCCGGCCTGGATCGATTCGAATATGGATTTAGCCCGAGAAGCAGAGGAGGCCCTGGAGTCTCGGGATCTGACACGGCTGGGGAAGGCGATGCGCCGCAGCTATCTGCAGATGTTCGCAACCATGTTCAGCGCCTCTCCGCCCTTCCTCTACTGGCGGCCGGAGAGCGTCGCGATTATCAAGGCATTAGAGAGACTTCGCGCCGACGGTTTCAGCGTCTGGGAGACCATGGATGCCGGTCCGCAGGTGAAGTTCATCGCGACCGACGAAGAACTTCCGACGATTTTAAAGCGCCTCGCCGAAGAGGTCCCGGGAGTGCGTTGGCTCTCCAGCAGGATCGGCGGGGAACCGCGGCTCGATCTTCTCGCTGAAGTTCAGACGGGGACGGAGGATTCGGCTTGAGTCTGGCAATCAGCCTGCCCGCCAGCCTTCTTCTGGCCGGTGAGTATCTGATTCTCCGCGAGGGGGGCCTGGGCCTCGCGGCAGCTCCCGATATTCGTATTCAGGCAAGCTCCGAACCAGCTCCAAACGGCAAACTCAAGGTGACAGGGCTCTTCGGACGCGAACGCCTGGAGTGGAGGGAAAGATCCGGTCCGGCGGGTCTCATTCCGACGGTTTTAGCAACCATCAGGGAGAAGTACCATCTCCAGCACCTGCCTCCTATTGAGATAACCCTCGATTCCCGTCCTCTCTACGCTGCGGACGGCCGCAAATTGGGCTTCGGCTCCTCCGCCGCTGCGGGAACCGCCCTGATTGCGCTGCTGAGCGCGGAGATTAGCGGATCCCTGCCCCAAGAGGAGGAGCTTTTGCAAACCTCGATTACCGCCCACCGGAAAGCTCAAGGAGGCAGAGGCAGCGGGTACGATATAGCCTGTTCCATCTACGGCGGAGTCGGTCTGTTTCGAGGAGGCAGCATCCCCGACTGGCGGCGCCTACATTTACCCTGGCTCCGATTTCTAGAACTTCGGAATTTCGCCGATCCGGTCTCTTCCGCCGCCGCAGTACGCACCTTCGAGGAGTATTATCGACTCCGTCCCGAAAGGATAGAGGCGCTTCTCAAGCGCAATAATGAGCTTCTCCTCTCCTTTAGAAGTGATTTACCCAAGGAGGCCGGCATCAAACTTATCGAGCAGTGCAGAGATCTCGGGATTGAGCTCGGCCGGGAGATCGGAGTCAATGCCGCACTCCCCGTCGACGAGGATCAAGACTGGAAGGCCAGCGGCGCCGGCGATGAATTGGGGTTTAGACTGAGCAGCGCTGATAACGAGCAGGCGATACCCATAACCGGTGAGGGGATCCGCCGTGAATAGCGCCGGCATCGGTTACGGTAAATTACTGCTCTTCGGCGAACATTCGGCGGTATACGGCTATCCCGCCCTGGGCACCTCGCTGCCGATCTCGACCCGGCTTTTTCTCTCCGGCACAGGGACAAAGGGGGCCGAACCGGTCCCTGAACTTGTCCGTCCGCCCCTGAGGGCGGCCTGGAGAGAGATCCAGGCGGCCTTGGAGTCGCGAGGCGTCCCGGCCATGGAGGAGCGGGAGAACCTCGATTATCTCTCCTCCGTTCCCATGGGGAGCGGCTTCGGTTCCAGTGCAGCCGCCTGCGTCGCCCTTGCGCGGCTCATCTCCCCCGCCGAATGCGATACAGCTACCCTCTGGTGGGCGGCGAATTGCGGAGAACGGGTCTTTCACGGTACGCCCTCGGGAATCGATACCGGTTTGGCCTTGGGGGGCGGACTCTTTCTGATCGAATTTGGGGGGGATCGTATCCCGGTGCGCACGGCGGTATCTTCAGCAGAGCTTTACCTGGTAGCCGGAACCGTAGCACGGGAACGCAGCACCAAAGAGCTGGTAGCCGGTTTAGCCGAACTCCGCAGACGCGATCCGACGCGGGTTCAGTCGGCTCTCGATCGGCTCGGCGCGATTACCCAGGATGCAGCTCAATTTTTACGGCGGAAGAGAGCTTCAACTATTGGTTCACTGGCCGATGAGGCACAAAGCCTTTTGAGGTCGCTCGAGCTATCGAGTGATACCCTCGAAGAGGTCCTGACATTGGCGAAAAAGGCGGGGGCGTCCGGAGCCAAGCTCTCCGGCGCCGGCGGCGGCGGCGCTTTCTATGCTATCGCCCCCGATATGGAGACTGCGATGAGAATCGCTGCCCGGCTGGAGGAACATCCGGCCTGCAGAACCATTCCCCCCTTTAATTTATCGAAACTCGTCCGAGACAAGGCCGAGAAGGAAACGACCGGTGCAGCTCTCGAAGGAATCAATGAGCTGTATAGAGGTTAAAGCAACTCCTTCCGGCGTTGCCGGTCGGGATATTCCTCGAGAATGGTATCGGTAAAGCGTTCAAGCCTGGCGGCAATATTTCCGGGGAGTGCGTGTTCGATCTGGCAGGCGATCTCCTCGGCCTCCTCGGCATCGACTAAAAGCAGTTCCGCCAAGAATCGATGGACAATCTGATGCTTATTATAGATCGAGCGGGCGATGCGCAACCCCTCGTCGCTCAAGGTGATAAAGGAGTTCTTCTCATATTCCACCAGCCCCCTATCCTTGAGATTCCGAACCGCCCCGGTGACGGACGGCATTTGTACGTCCAACGCAGCCGCGATCTCCTTGACCCGGGCCACCCTATTCTTCTGCTCCAGGGCATAGATTGCTTCGAGATAATCTTCCAAACTCTGAGTTAACGCATTTTTCATTGCAAATTAGCATAGCCTAACAAGATTAGATATATCAAGAGGCGATCCCCGGCCTTTTCTTGACTTTTGGGCATTAGCCTACTATAAGGAAATTGAGGAGTTTACATGGCTGATAAGAAGACATTACGCATAGGACACCTACGTATAAGCGACCATTTAGTCCTGGGCATGACAAAGGCGAAACTGATTAAAGGTGCGGAAACCTTTGACCATGCCGAGATAGAAACCGTGGCGATGACCGGCTGGAACTCCATCGGAGAGGCCCTGATTGCAGGGGAGATCGACATTGCCTTTATGCTGGCCCCCTACGCAATGGAGCTTTTTCATTCCGGAGAGAAGTTGAAGCTCATCCTCTTTGCCCATAAGGACGGCAGTATAATCGTCTCTAACAAGCGCGCGGCTATCGAGAAGGTGGAGGACTTTAAGGGCAAAACCATCCTGATACCCTATCATCAATCGGTACACCATATGCTGATCGATAAGCTCCTGACCGATCACGGCCTTGAGACCGGCGTGGGCAAGGACGTAAGTTTCGAGGTAGTCGCCCCTTCCCAGATACCGCAGATGATCGAATGGGATGAAGATGGAGACATAGGAGGCTACATCGTGGCGGAGCCCTTCGGTTCCCAGGTAATCGCCTCCGGAATGGGGCAACAGATGGCCCTCTCGAAGGAGATCTGGCCCGACCATCCCTGTTGTGTGGTCGTTGTTCGCGAGGAGATCGCTGAACGTCATCCCGAGGCGGTACAAGAACTGACGGAGAGTCTGGTCAAATCAGGGCAGCTTATTCACGATAAGCCGGAGACGGCGATCAAGGTGGGAGCCTCATTCCTTAATCAGGATATCGCTGTAATGCAGGCTGTGTTGGATGTCGAAAACCGTCGGGTCAGCACGAATCAGCTGCTGCCGCAACTCGATGATCTGGAACGAATGCAGAGCTACCTCACGAGCAAGGTCTCCGCCATGTCCGGCAAGATTGACCTGGAGAAGTTTGTCGATCTCAGGTTTGCCCAAGGGGCCGGAGCTCGTTAAGAAGTTGATCGATTCGGGCGGCCGACATAGTCAGCCGCCGGCCGATCTTTTCCCCTAGAGCTTGACGCAGGAGGGAAAAGTACGTAGTTTAAAGGATATTATCGGCCAACGGCCTAGAAAGCGGGGCAAGTGATGGCGGCACGGGGTAAGAACAAAGGTATCGATAACAAGAAGAAGATCCTCAAGAGCGCAAAGAAGATCTTCCAAAAGAAGGGGGGTCAGCATACCAGCTTAGCGGATATCGCTAAGGATGCCGGCATAAGCAAGGGAACCCTCTACTATTACTACTCCACCAAAGCCGAGCTGATCTTCGACATAACCCAGCAGCACATGAACTCTATAACCAGTGCGCTGCTGCAGGTCGAGGAAGAGAAGAAGGACACCACCGATGCCAGTGAGATTCTGGAGATGGTGTACGATACCATCATGAAAGCGGAATCCAGATCGAAACTGCATCTTTTCCTGTTGCAGGAGGCGATTACCGGCAACACCGACCTTCAGAAGCGCTTTCAAGAGGCATACACCGAATGGCGGAATATGATTCATCAGGGGCTGCAGAGCGTGCTGAAGCGGCGCAAGGATATAGACATCCTTTCCCATGTACTCCTGACGAGTATTACCGGCGGCATGATCCAGCAACTTCTGGGAATCAAGGATCTTCCCATTGATCAGATGTCGGAGTGGCTGGTCCAGAAACGTTAAGGATCATTCTCCGCCTGCTTCTGCCTATCCTCTAAATACGCTACAATAACGCTGATGCAAGACATCCGGCTGGTAAATCTTTCTTTTTCATACCCCTCAAAGCGAATCGGCGGCGTAGATATTTTCCAGGACCTTTCCCTGGATATCGACGCAGGCGATTTTGTGGTCATTCTCGGCGAATCCGGTTGCGGCAAGACTACCCTGCTCGAGCTGATCGCCGGCCTCATACCGCCCCCGCCCGACTCGATATTCGCCGCAGGAGAGTGCGTTACCGGGCCCGATCCGCAACGTATTATGATCTTTCAGCAGGCCCGGCTGCTGCCGTGGCTATCGGTGAGAGAGAACATCGCCTTCGGCTGTAAGCTGCGGGGAGATACAGCTAATCTTATGGAGCGTACCGCGGAGTTGATAAGCCTCATGGGATTAGATGACTTCGCCGACGAGCGGCCCCACAAACTCTCAGTCGGCATGGCTCAGCGGGTATCTATTGCCCGGGGAATCATCGGTAATCCCCATTTGCTGCTCCTGGACGAACCCTATACCTCCTTGGATATCTATAATCGCCGGCGCTTACAGCGGGAAATCGCCAAGCTCTGGGGCGAACTTGGATTCACTGCCGTCTTTGTTACCCACGACATCGACGAAGCCCTGGTTCTCGGACGGAGGATCGTGGTACTCGGAGGACGTCCGGCGGAGATCCTGGCCGATTTCGAACCTGCCGAGGAGCCGCCCCGTTCGAGCTCGGAGGAGAATCTAATAGCCCTACGCCGGGAAATCGAAGAGGTCTTCGAACGACGCTACCGAGAGGAGAGCATTTCGTGAATCGACGCGAATTCCTGACCATCGGCGCCGGAGCCGCTGCCGCAGCCTGTTTCGCCACCCCTCTCCTCTCATCATGCAGCCGGGAAATCGACACCCTCAAGATAGGCTACATCCCCATTACCGATGCGGCCCCTTTGCTGGCAGCCCATGCCCAGGGGTACTTTCAGGAAGAGGGACTAAAAGTGGAACGGCCGCGCATGATCCGCACCTGGTCATCCCTGGTGGAGGCCTTCTTGTCGGGAAAGGTCAATGTTACCCATCTGCTGCTGCCGATTCCGATCTGGATGCGCTATAACACCGGCGCCCCGGTCAAGGTAGTCGCCTGGGATCATACCAACGGCAGCGCCTTGACCATCGGCCGGGATTCCGGCATTGGGAGTTTCGCCGAGCTGGGGGGGAGCCAGATCGCCGTACCGTTCTGGTACTCGATGCACAACGTGATTCTCCAGCTGGGCTTGCGGGAGCGGGGCTTGAAACCGGTAATACAAGCTCAGGAAGCAGCCTTGGGCCCGGACGAGGTCAATCTGCTTGTGCTCCCTCCGCCGGAGATGCCCGCCGCCCTGGCCTCGAAGAAGATCGATGCCTATATCGTGGCCGAACCGTTCAACGCCTTGGCCGAGGAGCGTACCGGAGCGCGAATTCTACGCTTTACCGGGGATATCTGGAAGAATCACCCCTGCTGCGTAGTCGTGATGAAGGAGCGAGAGATCAACTCAAATCCGATCTTTACCCAGAAGACGGTCAACGCCGTGGTCCGGGCCCAGGATTGGCTCCGAAAAAATCCCTTCGAGGCGGCGAAAATCCTCAGTCAAGAGGGAGAGAATTACCTGCCGGTTTCGCGCGCAGTACTGGAACGGGTTTTTATTGGCTATGAGATTGACCGCTATGGTCCGGGAAACCAGCCCCAGGCAATTCAGCATCCCGAATGGGATCTCAAGCGAATCGACTTCCAACCCTACCCGTATCCGAGTGCGACCGAGTTCATCTATCGCCGCCTGGAAGAGACGGTAGTGGAAGGGGATACCGGCTTTCTTTCGAAGCAGAGTTCAGCCTTCGTGGCCAAGGATCTGGCCGAACCACGCTTCGTCAGACAGGCTCTACGGGAAACAGGTTTGGTCTTTCCCGATCTCGATATCAATGCACCGCTGACGCGGGAAGAGGTAATCGAGCTATGAAACCCGGCAAACAGCGGAGCGTTCTCTACGGCCTCATCGGTATCGTAATCCTCTTGATACTCTGGGAAATATCGCTGCGCATCTACCTCGCGGCAACCGGAGAGTTACAATTCGCCGGATTCCTTCCCGGTCGCGGCGTAAGGGCTCTGATAACTCTCTTGGCTCAGCCTCGGTTCTGGTCCTCCGTCGGCGCCAGTTTCAGTCGGATCTTCTTTGGGCTGCTGATCTCGACGGTGCTGGGCGTAGCGGGCGGCGTTCTGATCGGGACCAACCGAACGCTCTTAGAGATTAGCTCGCCGCCGATACAATTCTTGAGGATGGTCAGCCCTATCAGCTGGATGCCCATCGCGCTGATATTCCTTCCCGGCTTCGAAGAGGCGATAATCTTCATCGTCGCGGTGGCCACGGTTTGGCCGATCCTTCTCAACAGCGCCAACGGCATCGCCGGGGTCGATCCGAAGCTGGTGGAGATGGCGCAAAACCAGGGAGCCCGACGAGGGAATCTGTTAGTAAAACTAATCCTTCCGGCGGCCCTGCCGCAGATCATGGGCGGACTGCGCTTCGCCATCGGCATCGCCTGGGTGGTACTGGTGCCGGCCGAGCTTCTCGGGATCTCATCCGGACTGGGATACCTGATAAATGACGCCCGCAATACCCTCGAGTACGACATCCTTATCGCCGTTATCCTTGCGATCGGCATCCTCGGCTTTACCTTGGATCAGCTCTTTCATCAAATTCAGCGCCGCCTCGACTGGTATCAATAGCTAATTCTTATTGACTATTGGGTCAGAATTATTTATAAATACTTAAGAGGCTTAAATGAAAATAAAAGACCATACCCGACATAGATTCGGAGAAACCCTGCGCGCCGTTCGGGAGCGACGGGGGATAACCCTAAAAAAGGTAGCCAGCCAGGTCGGCGTAAGCGAGAGTCTAATATCGCAGATAGAACGCAACAAGGTCTCCCCTTCGGTCGACACCCTAATTAGTATCGCCGATGCCCTCGAGATCGATTTAGATTACCTCTTTCGCGACTACAAACGCAAGAAGAAGGTCAACCTGGTGAAACCGGATGAACGCAGCCGGCGGAGTTTCGGGGGGGTTACCTACGAGCACCTGACGACCATTTCCGATCCCAACGACGAGAGCTCCATGGAGGCTCTGTTTTTAACGCTGGATGCCGGAGCAACCCGGGGGGATAAACAGTACGGTCATCGCGGCAAGGAGCTGGGGGTAATCCTCGAGGGAAAGGCGGAACTCAAATACGGCGACACCCTCTACGCCCTCGAAGCCGGTGACTGTGTAACCTTCGACTCGGATATTCCCCATCAGCTTGAAAATAGCGGAACAGAGGCTCTAAAAGCCGTTTGGATAATAACACCGCCTAAGAATGCAGGCACATAGAGAGGACAAAGATAGATTATGGGAAACACAGTTGCTCAAAAGATTTTTTCTGACCATCACGTAGACAGTCCCGAAGCAGGGCGCTACGTCCTCAGACTCGACGCGGTCTTCTGCCACGAGATTACTACACCGGGTGCAATTCTCGACCTTCAGAAACGGGGAAAGGATCGGGTATTCGACACAACGAGGATTAAGGCCGTAATCGACCATGTATCCCCGGCGAAAGACTCGAAAACCGCCCTGCAGGGCAAGGTATTGAGGGACTGGTGCCGCAAACACGAGATCGAGGATTTCTTCGATATTGGACAAAACGGTGTCTGTCACGCCCTCTTCCCTGAACAGGGCTTCGTCCGCCCCGGGTATACCATCATTATGGGAGATTCTCATACCTGTACCCACGGCGCTTTCGGGGCCTTCGCCGCCGGGGTGGGCACCACCGACCTCGAGGTAGGAATCCTCAAGGGCGTCGGATTCTTCCGGGAGCCCCACACGATGAAAGTCGAGTATAGCGGAGATCTCAAGCCCGGCGTTTTCGCCAAGGATGTGATCCTCCATACTATCGCTACAATCGGGGTCAACGGAGCAACCGACAGGGTGATCGAATTTCACGGTCCCATAATCGAGAAGATGAGCATGGAGAGTCGGATGACCCTCAGCAATATGGCGATCGAAGCCGGCGCTACCTGCGGGATCTGTCTTCCGGACATGACCACCGTCGATTATCTCTGGCCTTACATACAGGATGAGTTCGCTTCGAAAGAGGAGGCGCTGAAAACCTATTCCGCCTACCTGCCCGATGCGGATGCAGAATATAACGAAACTGTATCGATCGATGCAAGCATGATCGAACCGGTATCTACCTTCGGCTACAAACCGGACCAGGTGAAATCTCTGCGCGATTTCGAAGAGACACCGGTCGATCAGGTCTATATTGGGTCCTGTACCAACGGTAGAATCGAGGATCTCCGGGAGGCTGCTGCGGTTCTGAAGGGAAATAGGATCAATTCCCGGGTACGGGGAATCGTATCGCCGGCAACGCCCGCTGTCTACCGGCAGGCAATGGATGAGGGGCTTCTCCAGATTTTCATGGATTCAGGTTTCTGTGTTACTAATCCCACCTGCGGCGCCTGCCTGGGCATGAGCAACGGCGTCCTTGCCGACGGCGAGGTCTGCGCGTCTACCACCAACCGGAACTTTAACGGGCGTATGGGTAAAGGTGGGATGGTTCATTTAATGAGTCCCGCAAGCGCCGCCGCCACTGCCCTCACCGGCCGTCTGAGTAGCGCCGAGATCTAAGCCGAAAAATCAAGAGTATAAGGAAGCCGAATACGATGAAAGAGTTTACAGGAAAAGCGCTTGTGCTCAAGCGCAACGATATCAATACCGACGAGATAATCCCCGCCCGCTACCTGACCGAAATCACCCGGGAAGCCCTGGGGCCGCATCTGCTGGAAGACCTCAAACTGGAGGGATTCTCTCCGGAGAAGGATCTTGAGGGAGTATCCGCCGTTGTCGGCGGAGCCAATTTCGGTTGCGGTTCCTCCAGAGAGCACGCCCCCTGGGCGCTGGAAGCCCGCGGTATCAATATGGTGGTAGCGCCCAGCTTTGCGCGCATCTTCCGGCAGAACATGTTCAACTGCGGAATGCTCGCCGCAGAGGTTGACGAGGCTATCATCGAGGATATGGCTGCCCTCGCACAGCAGGGCTCCCTGCTTCTCAACGCCGATATCGAAAAGTGTCTGCTCGAGTACCGCCTGGACAAGCAGAACTCCCTCCCCAAAGAGATCCCCCTCAAGCTCAGCAGCTTTGAGCAGGAACTCATACGCGCAGGGGGATTAGTGGAATACGCGGACGCAGCTTATTGATATACCCCGGCATCGCTTGAAGAAGAGGCTCCTTGCTAATAGACTATTAATACAAGGATGTCCTTAGGGAGGAGCTGTTTGAATCTACCGGAACCTATCATCGAGCGCATGCAGCGTAATCAGAACGGTTACTATACGGTTCACTGGTCTCCTTTGGTTGGTGCGGATAAGTATAAAATCAACTCATCCGTCCCCGCCATGTCAGGAGTCTACGAACTCTACTATCGAGATCCCTATGGGAAGCTTATCCTGCACGAAGTCGATCTCGTCTGGTACGGTGGTTTAAGGTCCCGCCTGCGCAGGATAACCGATCCCAGTTTGGAAGAGGACCTTACAAAGAGAAAGTTCATTACCGGCAAGAAATTTTTCTTTCGTTTTTCCCTATCGAAGAGTTACAAGGATATGCAGGATGTACTCTTTTTCCTCTCCTCGAGCCACGGGTTGACAACGCCGGCCGATTCCGGGCGATTCAAGAAGGTATATCTGCGGGAGACCTCACCCAACAAGATGACTACAATTTAAGAATAATCAAAGCGATCGCTCGATCAGCTCCCAGCACATATCAGCTTCTATCTCTCCGCGCAGGTACTTGGTAATAATCCGTTGTATACTCTGGGGAAAGGATTCCCAGTAGCGTTCCGGCCAGTCCATCATCTCGCGGCTCAGTTCACGGAGCTCCCGGGGATCCATGGTCTCCGTCTTGTAAGCAATATACTGTTTGATCATCGTAACCAGCAAATCCTTGGGAATCTTACCCTCACCGGATCGAGGTGAGCCTTGCTGTTGTCCGGGAGTAGGTATCCAGGCCGAGATAAGCGCCTCAAGATCTCGATCAGCAATATCCGGCGCTTCTTTTTTTATAATATCCACGGCAAATTTACGGATCATCTGGCGCATCGAATCTATTCCGCCGCCGATCTGCTCTTCAATACTCCTGCCGGTCTCTTTGGCAATGGTCTGAACATCCAGACCGCCGAACGATACCTGACCTTCTCTGCGCTTGAGAGCCTGGCGAATAGCCTCAAGCTCCTCGCGATCGGCGTGATTGAGAATGAAATCGAGAATTGGATAGATCCGTTCCTTGTCCATTATTCAATTACACATTGAACTTAAAGAACATTACATCGCCGTCCTTAACGAGGTATTCCTTTCCTTCAATACGCAGCTTTCCGGCTTCCTTAACCTTCTGCTCACTGCGGAAGGTAAAGAGATCATCACAATGATAGACCTCAGCCTTGATAAAGCCCTTCTCGAAGTCGGTGTGGATCACGCCGGCTGCCTGAGGCGCTTTATTGCCTTCGTGGAAGGTCCAGGCACGGACCTCCTTGGGTCCGGCGGTGAAGAAGGTCCGTAAGCCTAAGGTGGAATAGGTTTTCCGAATCAAGCGCGACAGTCCCGACTCGCTCAATCCCGCTTCCTCCAGGAATATTTCCCGTTCTTCACTGGTCTCCAAAGCGGCGATATCGGCCTCGAGTTTGCCGCAGATAGTTACGATATCCGTGCCGTCGTTCGCGGCAATCTTGCGCAACGCCTGAACATACTCATTCTCTTCGTTGATTGAATCCTCGTCCACATTTGCTACGTAGATCTGTTTCTTCCGAGTAATCAGCTGAAGCTCCTTCAGCACTTCGGATTCATCCTTGGTGAACTCCAGGGAGCGCGCCGGCTTTCCCTCTGCCAAGACAGCCTGCAAGCGCGTCAGAACCGCCTCGGCGATCTCTGCCCGCTTCTTCACATCCTTGTCGGGTGACCTGAGGTTCTTGCTGTTTTTTTCGAGCCGCTTCTCCACCGTCTCTAAATCGGCAAGGGCCAGCTCAATATTGATTGTCTCCACATCCGAAGCAGGGTCGATCTTGTTACTGACGTGGGTGACGTCGTCGTCTACAAAGCAACGAACTACATGGGCGATAATTCCAACCTCGCGAATATTGGCTAGAAATTTATTGCCCAAGCCCTCGCCCTTGGATGCCCCCTTTACAAGGCCGGCGATATCGACGAATTCTACCGCGGCGGGGATTACTTTCTCCGTGGGAATCAATTCTACGATTTGGTCCAAACGCTCGTCGGGTACGGATACCATCCCAATATTTGGATCGATAGTACAGAAAGGGTAATTCGCCGCCTCGGCTGGAGCTGAGGTCAGGGCTGAGAAGATAGTTGATTTACCGACATTTGGAAGTCCGACGATTCCACAGTTCAGGGCCATGTATGCTCTCTTTCTTGGATTGATCTTACAGGGAGTTATACTCTAGATGGGCTTGATTATTCAATGCGGGAAGCTCTACCGCTAGGCCGCCGTTTCTCCGGCATCAGGAATATAAACAGCAACACCCCCGCCGACCAGTACGCCGCAATTCTGTAGCTAGCCTGGAAACCGATCCTTTCGATGAAAAATCCAACCAGAAAGACCGATAAAGCTCGAACACCAAAATTAATGGTCATATACATGCCGTTCGCGAAGGCGGGATAATCCGAGTCGGCATCCTGCACTAGCGCAAGGAGTACCGGCCCGCTGGTAAAGAGAAAGAATCCTAGAAGCGCGAGTATGGGCGCCGCGAAATGGCCTGGACTTACCAGAAAGAGCCACATCATCAGGGGGGAGACAATGCCGGCGATATAGAGGGTGGTTTTCCGCCCGATTCTGTCCGAGATGGTTCCCGCCGTCAAGGTCCCTGCCGCACCGGCGAACTGCAGTACGGACAAGAGAAAACTGGCAGACATCAGGCTCCTTCCCTGACTGACCAGATAAGCCGGAAGATAAAGGGTCACCGCTACCTTTGTGGCCATCATGAAAAGGGTGTACCCTCCGATGGAAAGCAAGAGCGGAGTCAAGGAAACCCCCTTCCCGCTTTCCCGGTGCAAAGGGGCCGGTTTTCTGACAGAATCCCGCTCATCCACATCCCTCAACTTAAGATAGAGAACGAAGGAAGCAATTAATCCGACCGGCATCAAGCGCCACGTCCCTTCCAGGGTCCAGCGGGTTATGGCCCAGGTTATAATCACAGGGCCGAGGGTCCGGGAGAACTCGCCCCCCAGCATGTACCAGCTCATCCCCATGCCGGTCTTGTTGCCAGAAAAGCGCTTAATCACCACCGGAGAAGGCACATGGAAGAGGGATGAGCTGACCCCCATTACCAACAGCATGATTACCGCAACCGTGTAGCTCGGCGCTATACCGAGTAGACTCATTATGGTGGCGCTCACTGCAGGGGAGAGGATAACAAAATAGCGAACGGTAATTTTATCAGCCATAATCCCGAAAAACGGATTAAGAAGGGAAGGAATGTTTCGCACGGTATCCAGCATTCCGGCCATAGCGAGGGTGATGCCCAGTTTATCCACCAGTAGCGGGAGCATAGGCGCAAGAAAAGCGCCGTAGATATCATGAAGCATATGACTCAATGAGACGGTAAGTACCTTGTCGGTCTGGAATTCGCTGCTGTTAGCATCTTTTGAACTATATCGTGCCGTATCCGGTGCTGATCCTGATCGTTCGTTTGCCATTGCTGATCTATCCTTACATACCAATTGAGATTTCTTCCCATTAAAGTATGTGCAGTATATACCGCAATGAAGAAAGCTAATAGCGGGTACTACGCTCTTTATTTAGATTGATCTTTATGTATAGCCACTATTACGGAAAAGTATTCTCTCGTTACGACCACAGCGGACCCTCCGACGAAAAGAGTCCGCGAGTGATCCGAAAGACAATTATCCTTTACATACCGAAATCATCTGCAGCTTTGAACATCGCCATCAGGTTTTCGATGGGAACCTGATTTACGGATCCGCCTGCGGCAAGTACAAATTTGCTATTCCCTTTAAATGACTCCAGTACCTCAATACTCTTCGCATATGTTTCATCAACAGACCAGCCCTGCAGCTCTAAGGGACTAATCCCGCCGAGCAGCGTCACCTTGCCACGGGTCAACTCTAGTGCATCTTGAGGAGAGATATCAGGATGATATTGCCATGCAACCATACCTGAATCTCCAATCGCAGGAGCGACATGTCTTGCCGTTGAATCGTTATGAAGCCAGCGTTGAGTTTGTGGAAAATCTTCAAAAATCCTTTTATACCCTGGAAGAATGAATTCCCGATAAACCGGTTCGCTCAAGAAGGCCGAAAGATCATCACAGACTAAGACATGTTTTAATTTTCCGAGTATCTTTTCCTGAGCCTTGAGGAATAAAATCTGCGTTTCAATAACGACATCCAGAATTTTCTTGACAATATCGGGTTCAACAAGTGTATCCGCACAAAAATCACTGATTCCTCGTAGATTTGCTCCTGTAGTGTATGGTCCCATTATCGGGTGTGGATTGACCGAATATCCATCAGGACAATGTTCAACCATGTACTCCAGAGTTTTAAGCGCTCTCCCCATATAATTGTCCCCATAGGGATCGCCGGGCTGCAACCAATCAAGGTCCTCTACGCTTTTTGCCTCGACAATTCTTGGATTAGGATGTACAGAAATGAAACCGCTGTCGTCAAAAGCTACTACCCCTCCTAACCCGCTAGCAACAGCTACGGATCCCATATCTGGAACTGGATTGCCGATATTCTCAATTTTTTCCAGCGCTTCGATCTGTGATTGCATGGCGACTTCAGGATTATGAAAGAACTCATCCAGGTCCACACCCGTTATCGATTGAAAAAATGGATAGGTATAATAGTGAAAAACTGCATGAGCGTCTGATTTCTCACCATTAATACTCTGATTTAATCTTCGAAAGTTCTTTTCTCTTAGAGTGGACATAAATTTTACCTTCCTTCGGCACATGATTAGACTTATGTAAATGATGCTATAGCTCGATTGTTATAGATCAAACATAATGTATACGTATACATTATGTTTTGCCTTTGCCTAATTGTCAAGAAAAATCATTTGATAATTTGAATAGGATTTCTCGAGGGTAGTTCACTTGATAAGCCGTATTCGTCCGCTTTGCGTACCGCAGGACCTCTGGTCCGAGGAACGCAAAGAAAAAAGCCGGGCGATGGTCTGCGTCGCTAACGCTCCTCGACTTCGCGCGTTTGCTTCGCAAGCCGCACGTATCTTCGACGTCGCCTGTCTCTTAGTCTAAGCTGCCGCCCCTGTGGGGCGACCGCTATTTGGGACCGTACGTTTTTCGCTCCGCGAAAAGCCGTACTCGTCCACTTTGCGTACCACAGGACCCCTGGTCCGAGGAACGGAAAGATAAAGCCAGGTCCAGCGTCTTCCCGTAGGGGAGCGCAAACCTCGACTTCTCTTTGCCAAACGGCTTTGCCGTTTGGACAAAGAAAAAGCCAGGCGATGGTCTGCGTCGCTAACGCTCCTCGACTTCGCGCGTTTGCTTCGCAAGCCGCACGTATCTTCGACGTCGCCTGTCTCTTAGTCTAAGCTGCCGCCCCTGTGGGGCGACCGCTATTTGGGACCGTACGTTTTTCGCTCCGCGAAAAGCCGTACTTGTCCCTCACGCGTTCCTCCCTACGGTCCGGTACGCGTGATTAATAAAAAAAGCCAGGCGACGTCCTACTCTCCCGCTTTCGCAGTACCATCGGCGCTGAAGGGCTTAACTTCCGTGTTCGAGATGGGAACGGGTGGATCCCCTTCGCTAAGGTCACCTGGCAATAATTGCCTTTTTACGGTCGTCATCGGGGCGTACCCCTCCGACTCCCTCTGTCCAAGCGTCAACCAAATCAGCACAGCTGATCGGTTCGCCTTGAACAATTTGTGCGTCTATCCATTTTAAGAATAGACTATGTATTTTTGACATAGAGCAGTGGAAAACGTAAATGGGGTTTCCCGCCTGCAGATGAAATAGAGCAAACAATAATATGGTCAAGCCTCACGACTAATTAGTACTGGTCAGCTGAACATGTTACCATGCGTAGACCGCCAGCCTATCAACCAGATCTTCTCTCTGGTGTCTTCAGTCCGCTTAATGCGGATGGGATGTCTCATCTTGAGGGGGGCTTCCCACTTAGATGCCTTCAGCGGTTATCCCGGCCGAACTTGGCTACCCAGCACGTACCTTTGGCAAGATAACTGGTACACCAGAGGTTCGTCCATTCCGGTCCTCTCGTACTAAGAACAGATCCTCTCAAACATCCAACGCCTGTGGCAGATAGGGACCGAACTGTCTCGCGACGTTCTGAACCCAGCTCGCGTACCGCTTTAAATGGCGAACAGCCATACCCTTGGGACCTGCTCCAGCCCCAGGATGCGATGAGCCGACATCGAGGTGCCAAACTTTGCCGTCGATATGAACTCTTGGGCAAAATCAGCCTGTTATCCCCGGAGTACCTTTTGTCCGTTAAGTGACGGCCCTTCCACTCAGAACCGCCAGATCACTAAGACCTACTTTCGTACCTGCTCGACCTGTATGTCTCGCAGTCAAGCAACCTTGTGCCTTTGCACTCGTACGTTGATTTCCAACCAACGCGAGGTTACCTTCGCGCGCCTCCGTTACTCTTTAGGAGGCGACCGCC
>JWTM01000531.1 GCA_001749745.1 Candidatus Marispirochaeta associata | reverse complement strand
TTCCACCGGGTCAGTAAGAGTTTTAGGTGTGTAGGGAAGCAATTGTACGGTAGCTAAGTGTTCCACAAGCTCACGCATTGGAAGCTGTGACAGGATTGCCCTGCCCATACCTGTGCAATAAGCAGGAACAGTCGGGCCGATGTAAGAAGAAGGATGCCATTCCTGATGATCTGTGCTCAGTGTGGTCAAAATCGCATTATGGTACAGCACACCAACCCTCCCAATCGTATTGGAATGCTGGGCAAGGTAGGTAACAGGTGTCGCAGCCTTACGGTTTAGCTCATAGGTTGCGGACTGTAACGATCCGAGTTCCATGAGCTTCAAGCCTAATTTATATTCTTTGGTCGCAGGATCCTGCGCCAGATAGTCACTATTCGCTAGTGCTTTCACAATGCCGTGCGTTGTACCGATTGCAAGATCAAGAGTCTTAGCAATATCGCTCACAC
>JWTM01000530.1 GCA_001749745.1 Candidatus Marispirochaeta associata | reverse complement strand
CCTCTCCTGTCCGAGAATCCTCACGGACAAGATATCAAACCCACCAGCTCACGGTTAGTTTTTATCATTCCTCCTTATCTGCGCATGGTAGCACAAAACTTCTGATTCTGCTTGCGGTCCGAGCAGCGCGAGGCGGGCGGCCCTTTTCCTGAAGAAGAGTCTTGGGCCGCCCGCTGCGCTTGATTGGGGAGGATTGAAGAGGATAGGAGTAGCTCGACAGCGACGGGATTATGCATGTGGTCGCTATTCTTATTCATCCTCTTTTATCCCCAAAATCAAGCCGAGCAGCGCGAGGCGGGCGGCCCTTATCCTGAAGAAAAGTCTCTAGCCGCCCGCTGCGCTTGATTAAGGAGGATTATAGGGGATTGTCGTAATTATTCTTTTGCGGGGCTGACCGTGCGTTACAATGTACCCTATGCGGTTTTACATCGCGGCTATACCGTCGGCGAGTATTTCGCGGACTTGGTAGTTGAAAACCGGGGAATCATCGAGGTCAAAGCCGTCTCCGGCTTCAATCAGGCCCACACGGCGCAGCTCCTCAACTACCTGGCTATCTCAGGGTGTCCGGTTGGTCTGTTGGTTAATTCCAAGGCATAAGCCTGGAGTGGCGGCGGTTGGCTAAGGGAGGGGAGGCCGCCCGCTGCGCTTGATTGAAGAGGATTGAGGGGGATTCGTGCAAGAATCTTCCCCTCTTCTATCC
>JWTM01000529.1 GCA_001749745.1 Candidatus Marispirochaeta associata | reverse complement strand
CAACAAGCTTGGCCTTAATACGCGGGGAACTGTTTTTATCCAAAAATTCTACAAACGGCGGAGTAACGTTTTTGGCTACTTCCATGTACTGTTCCATCCGCATATTCGGCGCAAACTTCTGTTGATCCAGCAGGGTCAAACAAGAGTTTCCTACCGGTGCCATAATGAACACACTCAGAATCACAGCAAGACCGTTGATGACCATCCCCGGTGGAATCTGCTGAATACCCAGCGCGTTACGGACAAGCGAAAAAACGATAACTATGCGTACATACGTGCTGCCCATCATAATTGCGAAAGGCGCCAAGCCCAAAATAACAATGAGCGGCAGCATTTGTATTGCTTGTATTCCCACACCAAACTCCAAAAACTAGAATCGTAAAAAAGACTGACGGCTATTCTGCAACGTCGACAATTTCTATTCCGACACGATCTGCTACAGAAACCAGACGGCCTTTACCTATCTCTTTATTTCCAGCTTTGATGGAAATAGGGGCATCGACAGAAGTATCAGTTGTAAAAATGTATCCTTTGCTCACTTGAGCAAGTTCCCCCAGCGGCAAATGTGCTCTTGCTACTTCAAAAACAACCTCAAGCTCCAATGTGCTTGTATCAATGCTGTCTGCGAGCGTCTCATCACTCTGCTCTGCCATTTCATGCTCAAGCTCTACAGCTTCTTCCATCTCAACTTCTCCCCTACTGTCTGCTGCATCCAATGGATACGGCGAAAAAGAAACAACTTCGAACCCGTGTTCGCATTCTACGGCCATTCCGACCGGAGTTGTCCCTACCCGCAGG
>JWTM01000528.1 GCA_001749745.1 Candidatus Marispirochaeta associata | reverse complement strand
GGCAGGGCGATAACTTGGACGATGCAGATTGTTTTTATGTGGACTGCGGGCTTTCATACCAGGGTAGCAAGCTTTCGAGTGTTTCCGGCCTTGAGCATCTTAACGGCATGACCGTGCAGGTGTTGGCAGACGGCGGTGTGCAAAAGGAAAAGGTGGTGCAGAACGGCTCCATCACGCTTGATTCTCCAGCAGATACCATCGTTGTAGGGCTTGGCTACACATACCGCGTAACACCGTTGCAGCCGGAAGGCGGACACCCGCAAGGAACAGGGCAAGGGGTGATAAAGCGCCTTGTGAAAGTAACGCTACGCGTTCTGCACTCCGTGGGCATGCGCTACAAGGTGGGTGATGATGCGGAGCGCGATACGTTTTTGCGTAGCGT
>JWTM01000527.1 GCA_001749745.1 Candidatus Marispirochaeta associata | reverse complement strand
TCCAAATTCAGATTGCCGACAATCTAAGATATTGCTGTGCAGTGCACGGACATCCGGTACGTGTGTCAGGATAAGTCTCCCGCCGGATGAATACGGCGCGTATTTTAAAAAAAATCCAAACTCCCGCATACAGGCTGTACGCGAAGACTCTGGTTTTTAAGTGCCGCTACACGGTTATGTACGTAAGGCTGGCTTACGGGTAAAAGGCGCAATAATCAGCGTTGCCTCAACCTGTCTGAAAAAGACTTATTCGCTGACGAGCATACTGAAATCTGCAATCGGTGCAGAGTGAGTCAGTCTGCCTACTGAAATGTAATCCGGTCCAAGGTCAGACGCAAGAGCAAGACTGCGAATAGTTTCGAGTGTTACTCCGCCACTTACTTCTGTTTCAATTGATTCAGGAATAATTTCAAGTGCTTCCTGAATGGCTGGAATGTCCATGTTGTCTAACATAATTCTGTCAGCTTTGCACGCAACAGCCTCGTGAACCTCGTCCATGGTGCGACATTCTACTTCGACCGGCGGACATGGAGAATAGGTGGCGCGGAGCTTGGTTACTGCAGCTGTCATGTTGCCTGCAAGGTCAATGTGGTTGTCCTTGAGCATAAGAATTTCTGTCAGGTTTTTACGATGGTTCTGCCCGCCACCCATAAGAACAGCATATTTTTCAGGATATCGGAGACAAGGCAGCGTTTTGCGTGTATCCAAAAGTGCCGTGCCGGAACCTTCCAGCTGATCGACATACTGCTTTGTCAGGTTCGCAATACCGGAA
>JWTM01000526.1 GCA_001749745.1 Candidatus Marispirochaeta associata | reverse complement strand
GCTGCTGGTGGCGTCTTTGCTGTTTGCCATTGGCTTCGGCGCTGCCGCTGCATTGCAGATTTGGCAGGGACGCTCTACCCTGCTGCACTGGATTGAAAAATCACAGATGATGATCACAACGCTCATCACTGTCAGTTCTTTTATCCTGTTATGGGCACTGGTTAACTTTGATTTTTCAAACTACTATGTTGCAAGTTACACCAGTCTCGATCTTCCTCTTTTCTACCGCGTTACTGCTTTCTGGGCAGGACAGGCAGGGTCTTTGCTTTTCTGGGCATGGTCTGTTGCTCTGTGCGGTATCATTTTCCTTTACACCAACGCGTATCAAGCGCTTTCAGACGGCACAAAAATGTGGTTCTGGATGCTCTTTCTTACGTTT
>JWTM01000525.1 GCA_001749745.1 Candidatus Marispirochaeta associata | reverse complement strand
AAAGCAGTAAGAACCTTTTGACCAAATGGTGTCATTTTTTCAAGTGCAAAAGAAATGTCCGGCCACTGTACTTTTACTCCGGATTCATACTGTAACAGACACTGCTGCAATTCTTCTGCAGTATTGGATAATTTAGCAGAACTTTTCTCACCTTCTGCCCAAAGCAGTGAAAGCTCTACCAGCCTATCATCCTGCCAGTTAAGAATAAGGCGCAATTTTTTGCCGACAACCTGTTCGACTTCCGGTAACAACATGCCACGCTCCGTATCGGGAATATTATTTACTGTCGCGGCAAAAAGCCCAACTGTTCTGCAACAGCATCATACTCTGCATCCCACTGCTCACGCAATCGTCTCGGCAGGTTTTCTCGTATGGTAAACCACAACGGGATACCTTGCTGTGCGTCAACTTCCTTTCCTTGCCACATGTCGCGGGCAACAAGCTCTGCCATAATTTTATCTACCAGTACACGCTTAGGAGTACCCCAGTGCGGAGCAAGCAACTCACCTTCAAGTGCATCACCAGTCAATCGCTGCACAACAACCGTACTCGGTACCTTAGGAACCGCACGGGCTATCGCATCAATAAGCTCGGCTTCTGTCATTGGC
>JWTM01000524.1 GCA_001749745.1 Candidatus Marispirochaeta associata | reverse complement strand
AAGCATCATCTTGATGTGGGTGTCATCAAAGTGAATAGCAGGGAAGCCCATACCCGCACGGATTACTTCGATAATCTTGCGCAGATATTTTTGAGGGGACTTACTATGAACACGGGTTGCAAGAGATGGCTGGTATACCTTCACATGACGCACAGCATCCATCAGCAGGTAGGTAAGATCGTTTGTTGCATCAAGTCCTTCGCGGGTTACACCGCCGACGCACATGTTAACAAACGGCTGGTAACCTGCGAAGAACTTGGAGCCGCCCTCACTGGTAATCCACATCATTTCAGACATCTTGATCAGCATACAACCGGCAAGGTCAAACGCTTCATACTCAGTCATACGGCCGGATTCGATATCGGCTTTAAAGTACGGGTACATGTACTGGTCGACTCGACCAATAGACATACCTGTCTGGTTTTCTTCAACCACAAGGAGGGACTCAATGGTCCACACAGACTGAAT
>JWTM01000523.1 GCA_001749745.1 Candidatus Marispirochaeta associata | reverse complement strand
ACGCGCTGCACGAGTTGTTGGCTTATTCACTCCGCACAATTCATATGCAATCATTCGTGCCTGCTGCTCTGTGGAAACAAAGACAGAACCGGAATGAAACCAGAACCCGATAAATGCTAACGTAGAAATATCTGGATGGAAGGTATGCCACGCCAAAGGAATATGCTTACGGGTTGGCTGAATAATCTGCTGCAATGGCTCACTCAAAAACGGAAGCTCAAGATCATACCCAGTGCAAAAAATCAGCGCATCCACATCGTGTACACAGCTTCCATCACTAAAATAGACAGTTCTACCGTCAATACGTGAAATCCATGGCTTTGGAAAAATATATCCCTCAGCAACCAGTGAAAGAAATGTTTCGCTGGTGGAAGTACCTGCAACAACCGGATCAGGGTCAGGCTTGATCGAATTATACCGTTCCGGTCTCCCCATTGTTTCAAGCAACAATGTTTTAGTACGCTCAACATTCTCTTTTTTCGACAACGTCTCACTCAGCAAGCGTTCATACCGTGTATGCTT
>JWTM01000522.1 GCA_001749745.1 Candidatus Marispirochaeta associata | reverse complement strand
CCACTCTGTTCCTGGGGTAATCCATGCATACCCGATTTCATCTTCGCCTGCGTAAACCTGTGCCCAGTCTTCATCAGAGAATGTTTCAAATACCATAGGGAAGAGGATGTTTTCTTCCTTATGAATCATGTCGCATACTGCCACTGCAAATTCATTGAGCGTTTCAAGTGTGGCAGGAACATCATCACCAGTAAGTTCTGTGCGGGCTTTTTTCAGCAACGCCCGAATGTCATCGTGCAGTTCCCACATAACTTGTGGCGGGGCTGTAAGGCCATGACGTTCCATAATCGGGAACAGTTGGTTTTCTTTGCGCTCGTAATGCCGGATGATTTCTGCAAGATCTTCAACAGCGGTAATCATACCACGTTTCGCAGCGAAATA
>JWTM01000521.1 GCA_001749745.1 Candidatus Marispirochaeta associata | reverse complement strand
AAATTCTTGATTTGTATCAAGGTGCTGTCTGGATTGCATTGCTACAGAACGTGCGATGGAAACAGCTTCTGTCAGGCCGAGGATAGCAATGGCCAATGCGCTGGAACCTAACTGCTGGACGGTGCTGAAGGACATATGTGGTATTTCAAAGCTTGGCAGACGTGATGGTAAAGCACCCACCAGTTCTATGCCTGCCTCTGCTCCGCCAAATCCCATTGCTGCAAGGCTTCCCGCAATGAGGGCAACAAGCATACCGGGAATCCGCGGTGCAAGTCGCTGGAAGAGTACAGAGATACTCAAAGCGGTCAGGGCGATAATAGAAGCAGGTATGCTTACTTCTTGAATGTTTTCTACGAGAAACGGTATTTTTTCATAAAATTTTGAACCGGATGGAAACTTAATAC
>JWTM01000520.1 GCA_001749745.1 Candidatus Marispirochaeta associata | reverse complement strand
CTAAGACAGGGCAAAGAGAGACAAAAAAAGGCACACTGGACGAAGGTAGCAGAATACAACGACTGCGTCCGATGGTAGGCGAAACAGTTTCTCTGAAAGCAAAGCTGCTTCCCATAGTCGGATTTCGCAATAAAAGCCTCTGGAACAGTCAGGAATACTGGCAGAACAAAGGCGTTTTCTGGCGTATGTGGACTTGGGGAGATAAGGCTATCCCTGTCCGTTCCGGTGATATCTCGCTGCTCACAGAGTGGCGTGAAACAATGCGCTTTACTGTCTCAAACCAGCTTGAAGAGCTTATCCATACAGATCTTGGAAAGAAGTTGGCTTCCACATTAGGAGTCACGCCATTCAGGGACGCAGTGCGGTTTATCCCAGCGCTTGTTTTCGGTGACAGATACGATATTCCGAGCAGACGGTACTCCCAGCTTTCCAGAGCATCACTCTCCCACTCCTTTGCGCTTTCAGGAATGCATCTGGCGATTGTTGCACTCAGTGTTTCCCTTCTGCTTTCCATCTGTATACGGCGGGCAAGTATCTATG
>JWTM01000519.1 GCA_001749745.1 Candidatus Marispirochaeta associata | reverse complement strand
ATAAGGGTGATGTCCAGTTCTTCTGCCCGCTCGTAAAGCAAAGCAGACTTGGGTTTACCTTGCGAATGGAAGGTGGTGGAGCTGTGGTTACAGCAGTGAAAGAAGATTCTCCTGCGCATGAGGCAGGCTTTCTTGTTGAGGATAAAATTACGCACGTTGGTGGAATGGAAGTTGACTGTATGATGACCCTTCATAAGGCAGGTGTTGAAGCTGCTAAGGAGGGGAAAGATATGGTCTTTACAATAATCAGGGATGGCGTTGAACAGACTCTTTCAATGCCGGTTCCGGAACATCCGCACGCAGAATAATGCCAGAATTACCAGAAGTTGAAACCATTGCCTCCGGCCTGTGGCCGATGTTGGCAGAGCAGGCCATAGAGAACGTCACCATATTAAATGACACCAGTGTGGAAGGTGATCGTACTGCACTGGAGGAGTTTGTGGCAGGGCGTGAAATTACGCATGTGCATAGGCGCGGCAAGCTATTGCTGATGGATTTGTCCATTCCGCAAAAGTATAAGGACAAGCTG
>JWTM01000518.1 GCA_001749745.1 Candidatus Marispirochaeta associata | reverse complement strand
AATATGCATAAACTTGGTGCGCAGGCAGATTCCATTGGCAGCGTACTGACCGTGATTAACGATATTGCTGATCAAACTAACCTTCTTGCGCTGAACGCAGCCATTGAAGCCGCACGGGCAGGTGAGGCTGGCAGAGGTTTTGCTGTTGTTGCTGATGAAGTCCGTAAGCTTGCAGAAAAAACCATGACTGCGACGAACGAAGTTGAGAGCAGTATTTCTGCAATGCAGGTTGCCGCAAAAGAGAATATGAAGCACGTTGAAAGCACCGTTTCATTCGTTTCCCGTGCTAATGACCAGTCATCGCTGTCTGGCAAAGCATTACAGGCAATTGTAGACATGTCTGCGGAAGGATCCATCCTGATTAGCAGCATCGCAACGGCAGCCGAGCAGC
>JWTM01000517.1 GCA_001749745.1 Candidatus Marispirochaeta associata | reverse complement strand
GATCCCGTCCAAAAATGTTCGCAATTTAGATAACTAAAAGGAGCCACCATTTCCTCCGATGGGTTAAGTGACCAAACAAAACCATAAGGAGAGTTAACAGTGGCTCCACGTAACAGTACCAAAGATTTCAAGAACCTTCTATCCCAGTTTATCGGTGAATCAGACCCACTTTTCGAGATGTTGAAGTGGACAACCGAGCAGCTCATGAAAATTGAGGCTGAAGGCATTGTTGGCGCCGAAAAGGGACAACATTCAGAAAGTAGACGAACGTACTTCTCCGGAACTCGAGTACGACGCTTTGATACGCGATTAGGTACCATGTACCTGGTCGTTCCCAAGCTTCGCAAAGGAGGGTATATCCCCTTCTTCGTGACCGAAAAGAAACGGTCCGAACAGGCTCTCTTGCAGGTTGTTCAAGAAGCGTTCATCAACGGTGTATCCACCAGGAAGATAGATCGCCTGGCCAAGCAGTTAGGAATTGAGAACATCTCCGCCAGCCAAGTCTCAGAGATCAATAAAGGGCTCGATGCCCAGGTTGAACAGTTCCGAAATCGTCCCTTGGAAGAAGAGTATCCGGTCATATGGGTAGATGCTTTGTACGAGAAGATCCGTGTTGAGCGTAGAGTAGTAAGCTCTGCTGTAATGGTTGTCTGCGGCCTCTCACGGACCGGAGAGCGCGAAATATTAGCTATCGAGGCCATGGATGCGGAGAACGAAGATAACTACCGCCAGCTGTTCATGAAGCTCAAGGAACGCGGCCTCAAGAATGTGTGGCTTGCTGTTTCTGATGCTCACCAAGGATTAAAGAATGCCATCCGGAAAGAGTTCATTGGAAGCAGCTGGCAACGCTGCAAGGTTCACTTTATGAGGAACATCCTCGCCAAGGTTCGAGGAAAAAACAAGGACTATGTTGCCAGTAAAATAAAGCATATTTGGCTGCAACCAACGCTTGTAGATGCGCGAAAATATGCCAAGGATCTCATGGAGGAACTTGCCGACAAACACCCGGAAGCGATGGATATTCTGGATGAGGGCCTAGAGGATTCTCTGCAGTTCTTTGGCTTTGAGAAGCTAGATCATCGTAAGGTTGCATCTACCAATATGCTCGAACGACTGAATAATGAAATCAGGAGGCGATCACGGGTTGTTGGGATATTCCCATCAGCTAAGTCGTATCTCCGGCTAGTGACAAGTTACCTGATTGAATACACGGAAGACTGGACAACGAGTAGATCCTACATTACAAAGGAAGTACTGGATGAGCAGAGAGAGCTCATCCTAGACAAGGCCGCGTAATCCACTTCGGGGGAAGGCTCCTAGGTGAAATTGCGAACTTAATTGGACACTAGCTTCCTCCAGCTGGACTCACTGTTACTCTATTTCTAAAACGCGATTAAATAAATAGTACGGGAATTGCTCCAATCGAAATTCTGCATGTCACTTCCTATAATAACTTGCGATGAATATATTTCCCGTGTATTGTCACTGCATGAATCTTAATCGCCAGCTCTTTCTTGTCGTATTGCTTCTTTCCGGGATGAGTCTCTTTGGCGATACGGTGGCTGTGTCGTTTGCAATTGCACCATGTATTGAAGAGCTTTCCGAACATTTTCGAATCCGTACCGGTAAGAGGATAGATATAGTAGCGGGTCAAACCGGCGCTCTGGCCAGGCAGATGAAGAATGGGGCGCCATACGACCTTTTTCTCGCAGCCGAGGATAGGTGGCCTCAATGGCTAGCGGAAAGAGATGGCATAACCGATGTGCAGATCTTCGCCTATGGTTTTCTTGCTCTCTGGAGCGGGGTAAAGAGTCTGCCTGATTATAGAGATTTGTCCGGCTATACATTGGCCCTTCCCGGGTTTGATTCAACTGCTACGGGGCTGTTGGCTCACCGGTATTTCACTGAACAAAAAGAGTGGGATGGTCTATTGGACAACAATAATGTACTAATGGTACGCAGTATCCCGCAGGCAGTCATAGCCGTACGTCACGGTCCGGCGGCGGCGGCCTTCATCTCTTTGACCGCCGCGATGCAGAACGGCGGTAATTATCATCTCTATAAGAAGGCGGTCATTGCCCATTCCGGGGGATTATCTCCTCGGGCGGGGGAAGATTCGCGTAATTTTTGGGAATATATTCGCTCCCCACAGGCTGTAGAAACCTGGAGCAAATGGGGCTTAGGGCAGGACGAACGCTGATGATTCAGGCCCTGGTGATAAGCTTGAAAATAATGGCCGTTGATGTCCCTCCACTTCTTGTAATCGGATCTGCCCTCGGCTGGGTGATAGCTAAAAAGCAGTTTATTGGCAGAGACGTTCTTTCGCTAATAATTATGTTGCCGCTTGTTCTGCCGCCCTCGGTCCTTGGTCTTTATATGTTGATACTGTTTGGAAATACTCCGCTTATTCGCGAACTCGGAATATTATTCTCATTCAGCGGTGCCGCTGCAGCCGCCTTCGTTTCAGCTCTTCCCTTGATGGTGCAATCTGCTCGAAGCGGATTTAGCAGCGTACCGAGAGATCTGGAGGATGCCGCCCGCACTTTAGGCGACGGGGAGTGGAAGGTTTTTTCCCGGGTTACTCTGCCTTTGAGTAGAAGGTCGCTTGTGGTTGGATTAACTCTTGCATCTGCTAGAGCTCTGGGGGATTTTGGCGTAACCTTTATGATTGCGGGGAATATTCCGGGGAGAACTCAAACTCTGCCTCTGTTTATATATAGCAAGATGGAATCGTTTGAGTTTGCTCAAGCCCATCTGGCTGCAATACTTCTCGTCCTATTAGGCCTTGTCAGTCTTTACCTGGTCCGAAATATAGAAGAGGGAAAACATGACCGGGCTGCTTGAAACGGAATTCCGCCATGATTTGGGCGATTTTTCCCTTGATGTCTCCTTTACTTTAAATAAGGAAATCGGGGTTCTATTCGGACCGAGCGGGGCGGGGAAGAGTATGACACTTCGAATTCTTTCCGGTCTTGTAAATCCCGATTATGGCTCAATTGCTTTGAATAATAGACAGCTGCTGAATACTAGGGAGCATATCTCCGTTAAAACGGCGGATAGGGATATTGGTGTTGTTTTCCAGGATCTATCTTTATTCCCGCACCTCACGGTAATGGACAATGTTCGCTATGGACTGGAAAAAAGGTATATAGATCGCGCTGGTTATTGGATCGAGAAAATGCACTTGTCCGGCCTGGAGGATCGTTTCCCGTCCCAGCTCTCCGGCGGACAGAGACAGAGGACCGCCTTAGCCCGGTCCCTGGCTCCACAGCCGAAACTTCTTCTTTTAGATGAGCCGTTCAGCGCTCTGGATACTCCGCTCAAGAGGAATCTGCGGCGGGAGCTAAAACTGCTTCACCGCGAGACAGGGATTCCCATGCTCTACGTTACGCATTACATGGAAGACGTCAGCGCGTTGGGCAACACCGTGTTTTTTATGAAGGAAGGCAAGATAACCGCAACTGCAGATGTTGATGATATGTGGAGTGGTGAAAATGCGGGAGGGTCTTGGCACTCTATCGGCTGGGGGACAATTGTAGAAGGGCAAATTATAGCGGACAACAATAAAACCTGCCTGGCCTGGGACGGCGGCCGTTTGGTTCTCGGCGGCAGTACTGAGCGCCAAGGACGCGGTGTTGTTTTTGTCCCGCCGAATCGAATCAAGCTTCTCTATGAAGATATTCCGGTGGATAAGGAACTAAGACATAATATCTTTGAAGGTACGATCATAGAAATACTCCGCTTGGGTCACTTCGTGTCCATGTACATCGAAGCTGCCGGACTGCATTGGCATCTGGAGTTCCCGCCGGAGTCCTACCGTTCTATACGGCTACGGGAGGGGGAGGACGTTAGATTGTCAATCCGACCCGGAGATATTTCCGTAATAGAGCGCTAAGACCGCGCACTAAAGAATGGTATGTTGCAACAGGATATTCGTGCCGATAGCGATTAGAATCAACCCCCCGACAATTTCGACCTTATCTTCCAAGAGCACGTATAATGTACTTCCGGCCTTCACGCCTACTGCGCTCAGGAAAAAGGTTATGGCTCCGATCAGAAAGACAGCCGGGAAAATCGAGTATCCCGCAAAGGAAAAAGAGAGTCCCACCGCAAGAGCATCGATACTTGTTGCGACAGAGAGCATTAAAAGACGAAGCGGTTTGTGAATAAGGTGCTTAGGGTTTTCGTCAGGATCAGGGCAATCCTTTGGGCTTTGAGCGGCATCATAAATCATATGAACACCTATTGCGGCTAACAGTCCGAAGGCGATCCAGTGATCAAAGCCTAATATGAGATGACTGAAAAGAGATCCGGTGTACCAGCCTATAATCGGCATAATAGCTTGAAACAGACCGAAGGATAAGGCAATAACCAGAATGTGTTCGCTGCGTGGATTTTGCATACCGCAACCGGAGGATATACTTACAGCAAAAGCATCCATGGATAGACCGACAGCAATACCGGTAAGTACAAGAGGTGACATACTGTATTTTATATATCTTAATCTCTGGTCAGTAAAGTGCTGACTTGAAGAAGTCAAAATAATTCACCATAATATAAATATATAACTAGTTTTATACTACTTCAGATAATAGGGCGGACAAAATGGATAAGAAGCAGGGCGCTGTAATGTTCGAGGAAGAAAATCACAAGGTAGTATGGCTTGGTTGGGATGAGGATGTCGCTTCAGGTGCCGTTCAGACCAACCAGTATCTCATAATCAACTCCGGGCGTGGGATTTTATTAGATCCGGGGGGGGTACATCTTTTTTCACGGGTTGTCTCTGTGGTGAGTAGATATATTAGTCTCGACGATGTAGATACTATATTCTTTTCTCACCAAGACCCGGATGTCTCCTCCGGAATCGCCCTTTGGCTAGGGGTTACTCAGGCGCAAGTACACATACCTGATCTATGGAGTCGATTTGTCCCCCATTTTGGACTGGTTGAACAGAGACGAATTACACCGCTTGGCGACGAAGCTGGAAAGTTGCGTTGCGGAGAGACTGAATTAGATTTGGTCCCGGCCCATTTTCTCCATTCTCCAGCCAATTTTAGCCTTTATGACCCTCGCTCAAAATTTCTCTTCTCCGGTGATATCGGCGCTGCGGTATTTCCTCCGGGGACGGAGGAACCGGAAGTCACCGATTTCGCTACCCATATCCAATACATGGAGCCCTTCCATCGGCGGGTTATGACCAGTCGAAAGGCGGTTGAGATGTGGCTGGCTGCATGCACGCCGCTCGAGGTCGATATGATTGCTCCCCAACACGGAGCGATGATGCGTGGAGAGATGGTACAGGAGTTCTACAGTTGGTTTGGGAAGCTCTCCTGCGGTTTGGATGAGATGAGTCCTGCAAAGGCGTTGTAAAAAAGTATGAGCGATTATTTTGATTCAAAGGCCCAACGAAAGATAATCCTTGGCTACAACAAATCGGTTATGCTCGGACAAATCACCGAGCGATCTATGGGGATCATTGCCGATAATATCGATTCCGCAAGGGATGCCCTCGAATCGATTGTAGCAACCTTTGAGGAGTTCCGCTCGACCTCTCAGAATGTCTCGGAGAATACCAGCCGGATCGACCGTAAGATGGGAGATATTATCCAAGAGACCCGCAGGCTCGATGAGGAGCTCACTAGCCGGGTGGACGACATCGGAAAGGTGCGCGAAGCCTCCGGAAAGATGGAGTCGATCTTTACCGATGTGCGCAGAAGAACGGATGATATCAAGACTGTTACCTCGTCTATTCAGGATGTCTCTGAAAAAACGAATCTTTTAGCGATAAATGCATCGATCGAAGCCGCCCGGGCGGGGCAGGCGGGGGCCGGTTTCCGGGTAATTGCCGGAGAGGTGCGCAATCTCGCCGGTCAGACTGCCCAATTTACCGATGAGATCACCTCGAGTCTGAACGAGTTCACCGCCTATATGGATCAGATGAGCGAGTATGTGGAGAGTTTTACGAAGGTCCTGGGGGAACTCAATCAAGATATTGCCGAGGTGCGGGCGAGTTTCAGCGAGACTCAGGCTGAAGAGGGCAAGCTCGCTCAGGCCATTTCGGAGATATCTGCTGCTCTCAGCGAGGAAAGCGCCGCTCTTCATGACGGAACGGCTACCTTGGAGGCGACCTTCGACTCACTGAAGGAGTCTCAAGCGGTTGTTCACACCCTGGCTACGGTCAGGCGCGGCTTGAGCGAGTTGATGGACAAGGACCAGTAGCTACGAATAACTGAAACATAAAAAAAACGCCCGATCCAGTGGACCGGGCGTTTTTTCGAAATACATAAAGCAGGGTTTAAGCCCCGCCCAGGTATGCTTTCTTTACTTCTTCATTGGCCAGAAGCTTCTCCGCCGAGTCTGCCAACGTAATCTTACCGGTTTCCATCACATAGCCTTTGTGGGCTGTTTTCAGCGCCAGGTTGGCGTTCTGCTCTACCAAAAAGATTGTGGTGTTGTTGTCCCGGTTTATCTGTTCGATGATCTTGAAGATTTGTTGCACCAGGATGGGCGCCAATCCGAGGGAAGGCTCGTCCAGAAGCAGCAGCTTCGGGCGACTCATCAGCGCTCGGGAGATCGCCAGCATCTGTTGCTCGCCGCCGGAGAGCGTACCGCCCTGCTGGTGCCGTCGCTCGGCCAGACGGGGAAAAAGTTCGAAGACATACTCCAGGTCCCGCTGAATCTCGCTCTTATTCTTCCGCAGGAATGCCCCCAGGTCGAGGTTCTCCTGTACCGTCAGGTAGGGGAAGATCCTCCGTCCCTCGGGAACCTGGTTGATTCCCAGAGCTACGGTCTTTTCGCTGGAGAGGAAGGTGATATCTTCACCTTGAAAATAGATCCGTCCTTGCCGGGGCGGGGTAACGCCGCTGATGGACATCAGGGTGGTCGATTTTCCGGCGCCGTTGGCACCGATCAGGGTTACGATTTCCCCTTCGTTTATCTCCAGGCTTACCTCTTTCAGGGCCTGGATGTTGCCGTAGTAGGTCGAGATTGAATCAAGTTTAAGCATGCACGTCTTCTCCCAGGTAGGCTTTGATGACCTTCGGATCGTTCTTCACCTCGTCCGGGGTCCCCTGCGAGATGAGCTGACCGTAATCTACTACGTAGATCCGTTCCGATAAGGTCATTACCAGACTCATATCGTGTTCGATCAGGAATATGGTCACATTCTCGCTTTCCCGGAGCCGCAAAATAAGGTTGACCAGATTTTTGGTCTCTTGGGGATTCATACCGGCCGCCGGTTCATCCAAGAGGAGTAGAAAGGGTTCAGTCGCTAATGCCCTGGCGATCTCCAATAGGCGCTGTGCACCGTAGGGAAGGTTCTTGGCCAGCTCGTTCACGTAGCGTTCAATCCCGATCTTCTTCAGGATCTCGTAGCTCTCGTGGATAAGCCGCTCTTCTTCCTCCCGGGTCTTCTTGTCCCGGAAGATTGCGCCGAGGATGCCGGAATTGAGCCGACAGTGCCGACCGATCATGATGTTCTCAAGAACCGTCATGTTCTGGAAGAGCCGAATATTCTGGAAGGTTCTGGCAAGGCCCTTGGCGGTTATCTTGTGCGGCTTAACGCCGTTTATCACCTCTGCCTCTTTGCCTGGAGGGCAGATTTCGATCTTCCCCTCGGTGGGAGGATATACGCCGGTGACGCAGTTAAAGAAGGTAGTCTTTCCGGCGCCGTTCGGGCCGATAAGGGCTACTATCTCGTTCTGATCGATATTGAGGGAGACATCGTCAACCGCTCTCAAGCCCCCGAAATTCATGGTCAAATTTTCGACGTTTAGTACGGTGTTACTCATTGTCGGCTCCTGCTGTATCGTCGTCCACCGAGAAGGTGTGTCGTTTCCGCACCTTTTGGATGATTCCATTCGGCCGGAACACCATCATCAAGACCAGAATACCGCCGTATATCAGCATCCGGTATTCAGAAAAGGCCCGGAGGTACTCGGGAAGCAGGACGATAATCATCGCACCGACTATGACGCCCGTGGTCGATCCCATACCGCCGAGAACGACGATACAGAGGATTAGTACCGATTCAAGTAGGGTGAAACTCGCCGGATTGACGAAGGTGGTCTTGCCGGCAAAAATAACCCCAACCATACCGGCCCAGAATGCTCCCAGAGCGAAGGCGGTCAACTTCGTTGTGGTAATGTTAACGCCCATCGATTCGGAGGCAATAGCGTCCTCTCTCATCGCTTCCCAGGCGCGTCCCAGTCGGCTGTTCTCCAGTCTGCGCACGACGAAGATGGTGAAGAGCACCAGGGCGAGGGTTATCAAATAGAGATAGATGGTCGCATGCTGAAGACTCAGTTTCATGCCGAAGAAATCGGGCCGCGGGATATTGGCGATTCCCGATGGACCGGAGGAGAAGTCGTTCCAATTTTCCATGACGATCCGGACGATCTCGGCGAATCCTAAGGTAACGATAGCCAGATAGTCGCCCTTGAGTCGCAAAACCGGAAAACCGAGCAGGATGCCGAAGACCATGGCGATCACCGCACCCAGCGGCAGGGCGATCCAGAAGCTGACGCCGAAGTTCTGATTCAGAATGGCGTAGGTATAGGCGCCGATCATATAGAAGGCCGCGTAGCCCAGATGCAACATTCCGCCCAGACCGATTACAATATTCAGTCCCAGTCCCAGGATGACGTACATCAGGGCGGTGGTCATGATGTTGGTCTGATACATCCCGCTCAGGAAGGGATAAGCCAGAGCAAGCAGGAGTACTACCGTGTAGAAGGGGCGGGAGAACTTCTTGTTTGTAAGCTTATCTCTCAGACTGAAGTCATAGATTTTCGAAGGGATTACCTTGCTGAAATCGAAGATTTTCTCCCCGCGGTTCTTCTTATGGAGCATATAGCGCCACAGATAGGAGAGAAAGAAGCTTAAGACCGCGATCATGATCATGTTGCCCCATCGCCAATTGATGATATTGTCGACGGTATTAACCTTGATCACCATGATGGGGAAGGTGAGGAAGACAAACCAGAGAGAGGTAATAAGTGATTTCTTCAGCTCTTGTACGATGTTGTTCATACTGCGAAATCCTTAAATCTTATCTTTCTGCGCCCGGCCGAGGAGTCCTGCGGGCCGGAAGATCAGAATGAGTACCAGGATTATGAAGGCGAATACGTCCTCATAATCGGAGGAGATATAGCCTGCACCAAGACTTTCGGTCAGGCCCAGTACAAAGCTTCCTAAAACCGCGCCGGGGATCGAACCTATCCCGCCTAAGACGGCGGCAACGAAGGCCTTAATACCGGCAAGGAAACCGATGTAGAAGTTTATCTGCCCCACATGGGAGCTGATCAGTACGCCTCCTACGGCGGCCATGGCCGATCCGATCAGGAAGGTAACTGCGATTACCCGGTTGATATTGATCCCCACCAGCATGGCCATCGTCTTGTCTTGGGAGGTGGCCCGCATAGCCTTCCCGATCATCGTGAACTTGATCAAGAAGGTCAGGGCGACCATAACGACGGCGGTAACGCCGAAGATGATAATCTGGGTGGATGTTACGAGTCCGCCGGCTTCCAGGAAGCCGAATTGGGGGATCAGCTTGGGAAATGAGACGAAATCCGAGGTCTGAGCTAAGAGAACATAGTTCTGAAGGAAGAACGACATTCCGATAGCGCTGATCAGCGCCGAGAGGCGTTGTGCCCTGCGGACGGGACGATAGGCGAGGGCCTCCATCGTGACTCCGTAGGCCGAAGAGTAGACCACGGCAACGATCATCGCGATGATGAAGATGGCTACTCCGGGCATCCCGGTCATGTTGAGAACGGTGGCTACAATCAGGGCGGTGAATGCGCCGATCATATAAATCTCGCCGTGGGCGAAGTTGATAAGCTGGATGATTCCGTAGACCATCGTGTACCCCAGGGCGATCAAGGCATAGATACTGCCCCTGGTCATCCCCGAAAGCATTAGCTGTATAAAATATTCTAGGTCCATGGTGTTTGTTCCTGGCTCCTTTCTAAAGGAAGTAGTATCGCCTGGGCGTGAAGAACGACGGCGAAAAGTCGAACATTAGTATAATCGTAAAAATAGAACAAGGAACAGGCCCGCTGATGGGACCTGCTCCTCCTTTTTTATTTGAAAGTGAGGGCCTTCTCCGCAGGGGAGAGGCCCTAATAGTGAGCTATTTCAGCTCTACGTACTGGCCGTCCTGTACCTGGTAGACGGAGAAGCCGACGCCGATAGCATCGCCCATCTCGTCGAAGCTGATGCTTCCCAGGGGAGTGTCCACATACTCGGTCCGCAGAGCGTCGACGATTGCGTCGTACTCGGTGGAACCGGCGGCTTCGATAGCGTTCAGCACAGCGGTAGTGGCTGCATAGGCGTTCAGGAAGAAAGCACCGGGATCTTCACCGTATGCATCCTGGTGAGCCTTGGTTGCGGCAACTGCCATGGGATTGCTGGTGGTATCGACCGGACCGGAGGCGTAGACGCCCTCGGCGGCTTCCTTGGCAACCTTGATAAAGGTGTCGTCTTTAACGCCGTCGTCGGAGATGAAGATGGTGTCCATACCCTTGGAGCGCATCTGACCTACGAGCTTGGAAGCTTCGGGGTGATACCCGCCGTAGATGATGGCTTCGGCGCCGGAGGCGTCGACCTTATTGATGATGGCTGAGTAGTCGACCGCACCAACCTGGATACCTTCGAACATGACAATCTCAACACCCGATCGCTCCTGCAGGAACATCTGGGCAAACTCTGCGAAACCCTTACCGTAGTCGCCCTTGTCGTGGAGGACGGCGATCTTGGTGAGACCCAGGGTATCGACGGCAAAGTCTACATCCAACTTAGCCTGAGCGTCGTCCGGTGCGATGGTCCGGAAGAAGTTGGGATAGTCGCCGCTCTTGGTAAGCGGGGGATTGGTTGCCGAGGGAGAGATTACGGGGATGTTCGAGTCCTTGTAAATTCCCAGAGCAGCCTTGGTGGCGCCGGAACAGATGTGACCGATTACGGCAACAACATTCTCACCGACCAGTTTGGAAGCGGTGTTGGTGGCGACCTCGGGCTTACACTGGTCGTCTTCGACTACCAGAACGATCTGCTTGCCGAGCACGCCGCCGTCGGCGTTGAACTTCTCGACTACCAGCTCAGCGGCCTTAACCGAAGGAAGACCGTATGATGCGAGGTCTCCCGAGTGGGCGCCGGCGACGCCAATTTTGATTACATCTTCACCCTGTCCGTTGGCGAATAGTCCAACTGCAGCGATCAGAATGATTGCAATGGTTAGCAATTTTTTCATGACCTTCTCCTTAACATTGTGTATCTAGGGATAGTTTCTATATAATGATTTCAAATTGATAATTAATCAAGATAATTTTTATAGATTTAGTAAAAATCCTGAAGTATATCTGTAGAAATTCTGTAACGAAGGATGAAAAATGCGCGTTATCACGATTGGTCATGCATCTATTGATACCCTCTTTCAGCTGGAGGGGTATCCCGACGAAAACAGCAAGGTGCTCGCCCTGGAGAGAGGGATAAGCGGCGGCGGACCCGCGGCCAACGCCGCGGCCCTCCTTGCTCGTTGGGGGACGGAGGTTGCCTTCGCCGGGCCGGTTGGGGATGATCTCTTCGGCCGGGCCGTTCAGGAGGAACTCAATGTGTGGGGAGTAGATACCTCGCTAACGCGTTTTCTGACCGATTATCCTACGCCCCTCTCCGCCCTGTTGGTTAACCGCTCGTCCGGCAGCCGGACGATTATCAACCACCGGGAGACTGAGGACTGCTATATCCTGCCCGAAACGCCCGATACCGGGGCACCGCAGCTGCTTCTCTTTGACGGACACGCCCAAAAGGCCTCGGTGGCGGCCATGGAGCGCTGGCCCGAGGCGATTACCGTGCTCGATGCGGGCTCTCTCCGGGGAGCAACCTGGGATCTGGCCTCCCGGGTGGACTATTTGGTGGCCTCCGCCGCTTTCGCCTCGGCGGTGGCGGATGAGGAGCTAAACGGACCTGAAGAGGGCTTCCGGGCGCTGGAGATCCTGCAGCGGAGAAACGAACGCTGCAGCGTGATCACCCTGGGCGGGAAGGGGGGCGTCTGGGCCCGGGGGGCCGAACGGGGCGGCTACCAGGCTTATAAAGCCGATACGGTCGATACGAGCGCCGCAGGAGATATCTTCCACGGCGCCTTTGCGTATGCGTTGATAGAGGGGCACGAATTCGAAGCGGCTCTGCACCTCGCGGCGGTTGCGGCGGGACTCTCCACCGAAAGACCCGGCGGAAGAGGATCGATCCCCTCCCTGCCAGAGGTGATGGAGAGACTCTAACCGAGTCCGCCGCCCCGCATGGCATCGGCCACCACCAGACCTGCCGCCTTTTTCGCCGGCCGCAGCGTCCCGATCAGGGCCGACATCGAGGCTACCGCTATCGATATCAGGAAGTGCCGGGCCTTGAAATCGGCGTAGAACTGCTCGCCGAAGGGGACCGGAATCTCCTCGGGCATCTGGGCCGAGATGTCGATGCCGACGCTTCCCAGATACCAGATCAGGGGTAGGGAGACCATGATGGCGATCAGCGCCGCGATCAGCGCCAGCCAGCCGCTTTCGGCCATCAGCATCAGCACGACGCTGCGCCGTTTCATGCCGATGGCCTTCAAGGTTCCGATCTCTCTGGTCCGCTCGTGGACGCTCATGGACATCGAGTTCAATAGGCCTAGTACTATCAGCAGGTAGAGGACCACCAGCATCAAGTAGAAGGTGTTGCTGTCGGCCTCGACTGCGGAGACCGTGGCCTGGGCGAACTTCTTCCAGGAGTAGACCTCCCCGGGAAGCTCCTGGGCCGACAAGCGGGCCGTTCCCTCCGCCGGCGAGAGGGGCGGCTCGAGGCGCATCACGACCCGGGTCACCCTGTCCTTCATGTCCAGGAGCTCCATAGCGGCCGAGAGGTCGAGGAAGACCACATTCTTGTCGATCGGCGGGAATCCGTAGTGAAATATCCCCGCGATACGGATATCGGCGAAGTTCTCCACCCCGTAGCGGTCCTGGGCGACCACATAAACCGTATCACCCGGTCCAACATTCATTCTATTCGCCAGCTCCTTCCCGATGAGAATGCCCCCGGCTTCACCGCCGAGGTAGCTGCCCGCTTCGATATAGTCGGCCAGGACGGTGGTATTGGCCTCGCTCGCCGGATCGATCGCCCGGCCGATCAGGTAGATAGACTCCGCCCGGTTCGAGAGGCGTAAGGCAAAGTCGATCCTGCCGGTCGCTTCCCGTATCCCGGGCATAGCCTTGAGCTCTTCCTTCAGGGCGGCGTATCCCGGGAGATTGATATCCAAGGGCATCCTCCGTCCCTCATCCAAGTAGCCCTTAGGAATCAGCTGTACCTCGCCGGACTCGAAGTTCTGCATGGCCCGGTAGACATAGGTGTGATAGCCCTCGACCCAGCCCAATCCGAGGACCATGAGAGCGGTAGCCAGGCTCAAGGCGATAATGTTCAAGATGCTGCGCCGCTTGTTGCGGAACACGTTTCGCAGAGCGATTGCAATCAGTTCCATCCTGCTTCTCCTATACCGCGCTCAAGGCGTCCATGATACTCATCCGGGCGCTGACGAAGCCGGCGTAGAGGGAGCCGGCGCAGGCGATCAGTACGCCGGCGAGTAGGGCCGAGAAAAGATGTTCGACGCTGAAGGCGAAGGTGAAGTTCTCGCCCAGGCCCAGGCTCTCGGTAATCTCACCCCAGTGCATGCCGTGCTCCTGGAAATAGAGCACCGGCGGGATACCCAGCGCCAAACCGGCAAGACTTCCGACAAGGCCCTGTACTACGCCCTCGGTAAGAACCAGCCCGAAAAGCTGGCGCCGTTTCATCCCGATTGCCCGCAGGGTTCCGTACTCGCGGCTCCGTTCGAAGACGTTCATCAGGATTGAGTTAGTGATTACCGTGGCGGCGACGATTACGGTAAAGACATTAATAAAGACGATGAAGACGTCGAATAGCTCAATCAGCACCAGGAAGCTGCCGTGGATCTCCTCCCAGGCCTTGATCTCCACCTCCTCGAATGGGGCTCCTCTGTTCTGCAGTTTTGTAACCAGAGGATCCGCCGCCTCCTGATCGTTCAGGAGCACCCTGATCTCCCGGGTTTGATCCGGTACATAGAGAAGCTCCTCCGCCGCCTCGTGGGCTATAAAGACGTGATTCTCGTCGAACTCGCGGCTGTCGGTCTCGAAGATCCCGGTAACCGGATACTCGACGTACCACGGACTCCCGGTGCTGTCCTCCACGAGTACCACCAGGGGATTGCCCAGGGAGAGGTCCAGGAGCTCGGCGATCCGCAAGCCGACCGCGATTCCCGGCCGCTTGGGATCGGCAAGAAACTCACCCGCAATTAGACCTTCCCGGGGTTTGGAGAAGAAGATCGTATCCCGACTCACCCCGTAGCCGGCGATGGTCATATTCTTCTCATCCGCCAGGAGCATGGCACCGAAACTCAAGACCTCTTCCGCTCGTTCGACCTCGGAATACTCCTCGATTTGGTCGATGAGTTGATCCGGGTCGTCGAGCAGCAGGTCGAGATCGAAGGGATCGAGGGCCTCCTCTTGCCCCGCGGGAAGGATCTGTAGATGTCCGCTTTCCGCCAGCATGTTCTTGAAGAAGTTCTCCTTGAGTCCCTCCACCATACCGTCTACGAAGAGAATTACCGCCACCGAGAGGGCCACCGAGAAGAGGATGAGCAGGGTTCGGCGCCCATGCTTCAGCATGTTCTGCCAGGCGATCTTCCAGAGGATCATTGGGGTTGAACCTCTTCCACAGCGCTTACCTCACCGTCCTTTAGTTTTACGATCCGTTTGGCATAGCGCATGATCTCCGGATTATGGGTGGAGAAGATGAAGGTGACCTGCTCCTCCTGGTTGAGCCGGGCCATGGTCTCGAGAATGGCGCCGCCGGTAGTCGAGTCGAGGTTGGCCGTCGGTTCGTCGGCGATGATCAGGGCGGGACGATTGACCAGCGCTCGGGCGATGGCGACCCGTTGGCGCTGCCCACCGGAGAGCTCGTCCGGCTTGTGGGCGGCGTACTCCTCCAGACCGACCAGCTTGATGAGATACTCAACCCGCTCCCGGCGTTCCCCTTTCGGCGTTCCGTTCAGGATCAACGGGAACTCGACGTTCTCGAAGCAGCTCAGGACCGGCACCAGGTTGAAGGACTGGAAGATAAAGCCGATCTTATCCAAGCGGATATCGGCCTCTTGGTTATCGTTCAGTTCGGCCAGATTCTGGTTTTCGAAGAAGACCTCTCCGGCGGTGGGTTTGTCTATGCAGCCGAGGATGTTCAAGAGCGTCGTTTTTCCGCAGCCCGATGGACCCACGATGGAGAGAAAATCTCCCGCCTCTATCGTGAAGCTGACCTTCTTAAGGGCGTGGATAACCGTTTTTCCCAGATAATAATCCTTGTCTATTCCTGAAATCCGTAAGAGACTCATCCCTTCCTCCTTGAAATACTCATTAGAAATAGATACGCGCGCCGAGGCTTATGCTGTAGTCCCCTTCGCTCCCTTGGGCTAAACCGAACTCCGTAGCGCTTCCGCCGGTCAAGAGCGTCCCCTCCGCCTTCAGATCGACATCGGGAATGGTAAGCAGGGTAAAGCCGGCATTGTATTGAGCCGATTGATCCTGGAGATTCATCAGCCCGGAGATCTCCGCCGCAAAGCTTTGAAAGAGCTCGAGACTGCCTGAGGCGAAGAGGTAGTGCCGACCAAGCTGGTAGGATTCCGGCAGCGGTGCGAGTCCTGCCTTCAGATCTGCATAATAGACCGCTGCCTCATCCTTGTCGTAGCCGCTCCCGGCAAAGAGATATTCGGCGGCCAGATAGTAGCTCAAGTCGGGATTCCCCGCGGGGATGAAGTTGCGGCTGAGTCCCGCGGCGATCAGCGGGTAGGGCTTGAGCTCCTCGGCGGGAGTATATCCGCCTCCATCAGGGTAACTTAGCTGATTATAGAACTCCGCCGCCGCTTCGGCATTCAGTACAAAGCCCGCCAGCTCGTAGGAGATGCCCACGCCCGGGCGGAGCACCTTCTCCGGCCGGTAGACGGCGGAGAGGGCCAGGTCTGCATTACCGAAAAAGTAACTCAGGTAGAGGGCGTATTTGATCTCCCGGTAGAAATCCTCATTTGCCGAACCTCCGTCCCCGGAAGCCTCAAGGGGTGCGGTGAAGTCGAGGGCGCCGCTCAGCTGCAGATTGAGCCCCGGGGTATAGAGAAGACTCAATCCTGAGAAGCCCTCCACATCCTCATCGGTATGGCTGGGATGCAGGGCGTCGGTGGGGAAGAAAGCGAGTCCCCGCCCCCAGGCGATGCGTTGTTTGCCCGCGCCGAGCCGCAGCTTCTCGCCCGGGCGGTAATCGAGGTAAGCCTCGTGCAGGATGTGCTCGAGCTCCTCCTGCCGGTTCACTTCGACCTCATGCCGGGCGATAAAGGAGAGCTTCTCATAGTCGATGCGGTGCTCCGCTTCGATATCGAGTAGGCTCTCCAGGCTATTCTCTGCGCCGCCGGCCGGATTCTCGGTGTAGCTGCTCATAAGGCCTATCTCGCCCAATACCGAATACTCCTGTGCCAGAAGGAGCGGCCCCCAGCACGAGGCCGCCAGCAGCAGAGTCAGTAGTAAGCGCTTCATCGCAACAAGGCTTGGGTAGTGAAGCGGCTGTCGGGCAGGTCGTCGAGGGCTTCCATCTTCTCGATAATAACCTCCGAAAAGGCGCCCTCGATCTCGAAGGAGTCCATCCGCATTACCCGGGGACGGAGGTCGCCGGCTATCTGATCGAAATCCTTGAGAATCATGCGCTTGAAGAGGAGTCCCGATTTTGCGTAGTAGTCGAAGCGCAGGGGCTTCAGCTCATTCTTCGCGATCCACATCTTGATTCTGCCGTAGGGAGCCTCGGGACGTTTGGCTTCAGCCTCCAGCAGGTAACAGTCGACTAGTCCGAAGTCGGGGTGATCCAAGGTCTCCTCGCCGGTGATCCGGGCCCGGTAATCATCGCTGTATTTGGGATCAGAAACGTCGTTGTTAGAAAAGACCGTCCCTTGAAAGGATTGCTCCGGCGATAGTCTCAAGGGCCGTCTGCTGTTGGAGCGGGGATTGAACATGTAGAGGCTCTCCTCCTTCTCTAAAAAGCGTAAGCCCCGACTGCGGGCGGGGGCGGTCATCTCGATCAGGCTGCCTGATCCCTCTTCGTACTCGCTCCACATCTCGAGGGTACTCCCCCTCTCCCCGGGTTTAACCGTCTCGATACGCATCTCGGCCCGATAAACTTGAGGGAAGATAACCCGTTCGGCGATGGTAAGCAGTTCTTCCGCCCCGGGGGTCTGGGCCGATGCCGATGAGAGCATCAGCACGCTAGCTATGATGGTCAGAACGATTGTGTACCGGATTCTTTTCATTCTCCGTTCTCCTTCTTATGGATGGTGATCATCTCCTCGAGAAAGAGGAGATACTCCTTAAATAGCCGTCTCCCTTCAGCGGTGGGGGAGTAGAGGGTCTGTACGCTGGTACCCGCTATCTCCCGTCGCTTTTCCACATAGCCGGCGTTGATCAGCTTCTCGAGATGGGTATAAATGGCGCCGTCGCTCATGCTGAGGCGCTCTTTGAGGCTGTTGAAGGCGATGCTCTCCTCCTGAATAATCAAAGTCAGCAGGGAGAGTCGGGTCTTCTCGAAGAAGACGCCGTCGAATTGCGTATAGAGCTTATCGCGACCCGGCATTTCCGCTGTTCCGCTTCTCGAGGATTCTGCTGTGGATGCCCAGGGCGATGAAGCTGAGACCGGCGATGATCCCGGACGCTAATAAAGGGGGTGTGCCGGGAGGATCGATGATGCAGAGGATAATGCCGGAGATAAGCACTATCACCGTCTCGACGAAGAGGGCCATGTAGGTCGCGAGGGCGACCAGGGTCATGAGGATCGTTAGGAGGAGCAGCAGAATGCCGGCTACCGGTCCCTCAAGATGGATCACAAAGTAGAGGATAAAGATGAGGGCGATCAGGATTACCATAGCCGCCAGATAGAAGCGCAGATTGCGCCGCAGAGAGAGTGGGGTCTCCATGCGCCGTACCAGATAGAGCCAGGCGAATGTCTCCACCAGGCCCCCAACCAGAAACACCGGCAGCCAGACCGCAAGCAGCCCGCGGTTCAGGTCGCCAGAGAAGTACCGGGCGTGCAGCAGGGTTCCGGCCATAATCAGCAGACCCCAGGATATAAAGTCCCAATACTCGACCACCGGTTTCTCTTCATGCCGGTCGACCAGGGCCTTCATCTCCCGCAGGTCGGCAAGGTATTTCTCCATTTCGTCTGCTGCCTTATCGTCTTTCTTGATCTCTTCTCTCATCCCTCAACTCCAGGCTTTTCTTATCAAAGTCGCTTTGCAATACAAAGTTACTTTGTAAACAGGAGTCTGTCAAGGGTGAGCGGATATATTTATCAACACGATCGGGAACAGTAGAAACAGGAGGATAAGGGCTCGGCTGGAGGGTAGAAACTACCCGATTTTATGAAGATAGGCCCGTTTCATGGCCTCTTCGAAGGAGGCGTTGTCCGGATAGGAGTAGCCGAAAACCGGCTCCCAAAAATGAGCCGGCTCCATACAGAGATAGAAGAAGGTCTTCCCGTGCCACGGGCAAAGACGGTTGTAAGCAAAGCGAAAGAGTTCCAGCTTGATCTCGTCGGGATAGGAGTACTTTCCGGCGCTCTCTACCAGGGGCATCCGCAGAACCTGAGTCTCCTCTCCCCGTTCGCGGATAGCGCGGATCACGGGTTTTATGTAGGTGAGGGTTCCGAATGAGACCATGGCCACCCTCTCCGGGGTAAAATCCCTCACAAGGCGGTCGAAAGTTCTGCCGTAGGCCTTTTTCCAGCCCTGGTGAGGAACCATGGGATGGAAATGGAAGCCGATAAGGCATCCCTTCTCGGCTACTCTTCGGGCGGCATCGAGCCGCTCGGGGACGGAGGCGGTGCCCCGCTCCTCATGGTCGGCGATCGCTTCGCTGTTCAAGCTCCAGGTAATGAGAAGGTTGCGGGGGGGCTTTCGTTCCAGGATATAGGCGATATTGGCCGATTTTGTCTTCAGCTCGAGGATCACGTTGGGATTAGCTTCGGCGAAGTCGAAGAGCAGCTCGAGCAGACCTCCCCGATTTCCCCACATCAGGGAGTCCGAGGACTGACCGGTTCCGATATGGTAGATCGTATCTGGATCGAGGCGAAGTCCCTGTAGTTTCTGCGCCAGGTCCTGATGAAAAAAGATCCTCCCTTCATCGTAGAAGGATTGAATCGTGCAGTAGGCGCAGCCGTAGCCGCAGTTGACCACCGCATCGAGGGTCATCAGATTACAGCAGCGGGTCTTCTCCGAGGCCACCGGACAGCTGCCGAGGATAGTCTCCGGAGCCGGGCGTTCAATCAGTGTCTGGCCGGGGCTGCTTCCTCCGCTAGAATGAGGGGAGGGACGGAGGTTCTCATAGCTACCGCCGAGCTCCTTTTCTCGCTGCCAGCGTCGCTCTAACTCCCGCATCAGGGCAGCCGCCCGCTGTTTACCGCTACGACGCTCCATGTCGGGAAGCTCGTCGATCCAGGCCGTGAGGGGACCGATCTTCCACATCTCAAGATCGGAGGTGATGATCAGGAGGGTTCGCAGCTGCTGGAACGAGAGCCTATACTCCCGGCAGAGGTTCTCCAGCGCCTGCTTCTGCGGGGCGGGGAGTTTTATATAGAGGGGATTATCTGAGAACTGATCAATTGAAGCCGCCATGGAATAGTGGAGTCTACCCTAAAGGGAAAAGCGCCGTCTACCGGGCTAATCTCATTTGACAATTCCGGGACCCGCTTTTCTCTTGAACCTCTTCAGCCGATAATCTGAAGAGGGCAGGATCGCATTTTTTCCGGAAACTGTGATAGATTTATGCTCGTAGTGGAGATAATGAGGAAATTAATAACTCCCATCCGGCCAAAGCGGCTTCTGTTGCTTCTCGTCTCTCTTTTCTCTCTTCTTGTCGCCCAGGCGCTGCCGGCTCAGGAGTTGGGACTCCTGTCGGTGGACTCTTCCCGGGCGCCCCGCTATGTCGGCCGGGTTGCGGAAGAGCTGATCCTCCGGGAGTCGGCCCGCTACGGCGGCACGGAAGCCGTGAGCTCCGAGGTTGTGTCCGAACGCTTTCTTACTGCCGGCGGCGACCCGGCGCTTCTAAAGAGCTGTAGCGACCCGGTCTGCGCCGCTGCGATCGCCCGTACTGCAGGACTCGACGCGGTGATCCTGGCCGAAATCGCCGCCGACGGAAGCGCATACGGCTTGGTTCTGCGCGTGATCGGCGCCGACGGAGAAACCGATCTTACCGCCGAGGAGCTGATCTTCGATCTTCGCGATCTGGACGACGGCATCGCCCGGGCGGCGGAAGGCATCGCCCTAGCGGCGGGGATAATCACCCTTCCCGAAGCGGTGGCAGAATCGCCGGAGATCGATGCTTCTGAGCCCGATCCCCAGCCTGAAGCGGAACCCGAATCAGAGCCGGAGCCGGAGGCCGAGCAGGAGATCGTCCGAGAGGCCCCGCCGGAGGGGATAATCGGCGGCAGCGTCCTTCCGGAGGTGGGGAGCTATACCGAGACTAGTTCCTCCCGTTTCCTCGCCTGGAACAGCGGCCTGGCGTTACTGCAGCTGGCGGGACTGGGAAACATGATTACCCTCTATATCGATAACGAGGCCAGCACCTCCTACTATCTATATCTTGGTGAGAACGATCAGACCAAGATCGACCGCTTCTATGGTGAGTACGAGGATTACCACCTCGCCGCCCGGGTCAGCGCCGTCTCCACCTACGCCCTCAATCTGGCGGCGCCGGTCAGCGCCGGTATCGCCCTCTTTAGCGGGGATCCGGAAGAGCTCGCCTTGAGCCGTCGCGGGCGACACTATCTCTACGCCGGCCTCTTCTCATCCATAGCCGGTAACTTCGTCTATTTGAGCGGAATCGACTCCCTGGTACACCGCTCCTACCTCAAGGCCAAGTATGAGAATGATACCGTGGGCGAGGAGTATTACGAAGAGCAGTACCGGAGCCTGCAGGGCGAGGTGCTTACAACCCAGGCAGCAGCCATCGCCCTCTGGGGCCTCGGTTCCGCGGCCTTCCTTACCGCTCCGAACCAGCCCGGTCCCCGCACCCCGATAGCCAGCGGTTTTTGGGATAAACTCTTTATAAGCACCGGCATCGGCTTACTGAGCGGAGGCAATGTAATGGCCTCCCTGGCGGGGTTTAGCCGCACCGAGGCGGAGGCGGCCTGGTATGAGTATCTTCAGGCCGAGGATGAGATCAGTAAGAAATATGCCCAAATGGAGGAGGAGTACGATCAGTACTATCTCTACAGCGGTCTGGCAGCCGGCTTCTGGGCCGGCGGGGCGCTGATGATCGCGGCGGCGGAGCTCTTCGACCTTCCTGATCCCTTCCCGGATCGGAAGCGAACGGCGGCGAGGGACGGAGGTGTCGATCCCCTGACTAAGCTCAGATTTCAACCCACCGCCGATGGAGGGGCGCTCTATGTGCACCTGGAGCTCTAAACTCAGCCTCATCTGCATAATCCTGCTCGTCTTGAGCCTTCTATCCTGCGAAATGGTCTTGGGACCGCCGCTACCGCGGACGAACCTGCTCGATCGTGAAGCCCCGGTCTGGTATTTTCGCTCCTCGCCCCAGTATAACGGCGGCGCCTTCGATCAGGTTCGACTCAGCTGGAACTGGGGGGAGGGGGGGAATCCGGGAGAGCTCTTTATCCGACGCAAGTCCGATGCTCCTCTCACAGGACCCAACGACGGCACTCTGGTTTACCGTTCCGCGGACGACAGTACGGAATACATCGATGATCTGGGGATCAACTCCCTGGGTACCACCTATTTCTACGCCCTCTACTACGAGAAAGATGGGAAGCTCTATGTACTCGATACCGCCCCGGCGATCTTCGAGGATAATACGGCTACAGGGGTGACTCTTACCGATATAAGTGGATTTGGCGTATCCTACGACGGTGTATCTACCTATAACTTTCACGGACCCAGCATTCGATTGCTTGGTGTAGAGAAGCGTTTGGCCCTAGTCGGAGTAAGCCTTGAAACCATCCCCTCCTATAATATCGATATCACCGGAGTAGATTTTAGTTTCGATGCTACCAATCCTCCCACCGGAGACGCTCATTTTTCCAGGATTGTTACTACATTTGCCGAGGACCAAAGCTTGGATTACTACTACAACAGGCTGAATGATGCCTCCTCTTACGATGCCGGCGATAGTTTCACCATTACGGGGATAACCGGCAGCACCTCGGTCAACAGTACTACCTACCCGGAACTCCTTTCCATGGTTGATTACTGGTTCGATACTCTCCTCAACTATGGGATCCGAATTGAGCCTCTGACGGATCCGATGGTCCCCGCTATGGACTTTAGCAACTTCCAGATGACCATCTACTATGTAGGACCTTCTCCATGATGCGGGCGACCCGAAACGCGCTGCTTATTCTGATGCTCCCCCTTATCGCCTCCTGCGCATGGCTGACGGAGCAACCCTTACCGAGGACGAATCCCAGCGACGAGAATGCGGCGGTCTATTACTTTAGGGCCATCCCCCAGGACGAACCGGCTGATCAGTATCAGGATGTACGACTGGTTTGGCGCTGGTCGGCGGAGAGCCCGCAGAACCCGGGGCGGATACGAATCCTCCGTAAGCAGACGGGATATCCCTCGTCGGTCTCCGACGGCGGAGCGGAGCTAGTTTACTCAAGCAGCAACAACAGCAATGATTTTATCATCTCCCATGCGACTATCCAAACTGGTAACACCTGGTATTATACCCTCTTTTATGAAATAGACGGCTTCGACGAGGTCTATGAGTTAAAATCCCAGCCGACGGTTTTCGAAGAGAATACATATGTCGTTCCTGTAGTCTTCTCAGCTGCCTTCGGATACGACGGCTCCAGCTACGGGCGTACCGTCTGGGAATTTACCGACACTCTGCCGACTCCGCAGCCTTTTCCGGTATCCAACATCAGCGCCCCGCTGAACAGGAGTTACGGACTTTTCGTCCCCTTCTTTCTACTTCTTCCCGGACTGAATGTAGATGTGGTTAATGCAACTCTCGTGTACGATTCCGACAATGCCGCCCTGCTCACCTTTAACCGTTTTGTTAAACAGGCGCCGGAGGATCAGTCCAATCAGTACTACTATTCCCTGCTGAATAGCGACTCCTCGTACTGGACGAGCTCAGGCGAGGTTTCGGCGAGTGTGGGGACCGGCACCGGCTTGAATCTGGTAGGCTTCGAGACGATAACCATCGATAGCCTGGATACCCTCGAGATCTACGGCATTCGGGTGGCGGCAGATCCATTGGAGTCGGCTAATTTTACGCCTGTTGCTATTTCGGTCAGCTACATCGGCCCCCCGGCGCCTTAAAAAGATTTTGACAACACCCGGAACCTGCGGGTATCCTGATAATAACAGTAAGGGAGAGCGGCAATGAGCAACACCTGGGAAGAGAAACGCAACGCAGTTCGGGCGCAGGTACGGCTTCTCGGAACCTTGACGGCACCGGGAAACGGCAGCTTCGAGTTCGAGACGGACAACCTCTCGTTGGACGGGGTTTTTCTAGTCTCTAAGGATCTTTCTCTCTTCGAGATCGGCTCGGAGGTCGATCTGGGATTAAGCGCCGGCGAGGAGGAACTCTACCGGGGACCGGCAGTCGTCGTCCGGGCCCAGAAGATCCCCGAGAGCGGTGGAACGAGCCCGGTAAGCGGCTACGGGCTATATCTGGAGAAACCCAGCGTACGCCTCAACGCCTACCTGGCGGAACATATCCCCTCGCTGGGTTAGTGGAACCGCTTCATTCCAGGCCTCTAATAATGAAAGTTGGATCCCCCAATAAACTCTCGTAAAATTGAGTCGGCCGGAATCTGCGTCGCCGGTATGCCTAAAAAGTTATTCAGGAAGGTCGTCAGGCGTTGCGCCTCGGCATATTCCGGGTGGAAGGGTTTGACCGACCGCAAGAGCGGTTCGGCGTAGTTCTTGAGGACCGCCAGTTCGTAATCCAGAGCCGAATTGAAGGCCGAATCGGCATTGTTCTGGTGGGGAAAGATGTTTTTGTCCTCTCCCCGGCGCACGGAAGCCCACATCCCGAGGGTCCGCAGCGCATCGTGTCCGCGGAACTGATGGTCCCGCACCATCCGGCGCAGCAGCCGGTTGTCGGTGGTGGGAATCCGGTTTCGGTCGTCCAGGTTGAGCTGGGTCAGAGCCGAGACATAGACCCGGTACTTGAGGTCCTCCTCGACCTGGGGGGTAAGACCGTCGTTCAGGCCGTGGATGCCTTCCATCAACAGGAGGCTCCGAGAATCGAGCTTGAGGGTATGGCCGACGGGTTTTCGCCCGCCCGATTTAAAGTCGAAGATCGGGATCTCCACCTCGCGACCGTCGAAGAGCTCCAAGAGATGTTGGTTTAGGAGCTTGATATCGATCGCCTCCAGAGCCTCGAAGTCGTAATCACCGTTCTCGTCTCGCGGGGTCTGTTCCCGGGGAACGAAGTAGTCGTCCAAGGAGATGATTACCGGGTTGAATCCCAGCACCTTGAGCTGTATTCCGAGTTTCTTGGTGAAGGTCGTCTTCCCGCTGGACGAGGGGCCGGCGATCATGACCGATTTCACGGTCCCCCGGCGTTCGGCGATCTTATCGGCGATGGACGCAATCTTCTTGTTGTGGAGCGCCTCGGCTACGCGTATGAAGTCGCCTACCTTCTTCGACTCCACCAGGCGGTTCAGTTTCCCCACGCTGTTGACGTTGAGTATCTTGCCCCAGGCCTTATACTCCATGAAGACCGAGAAGAGGACCGGGTTGTCCGAGAACTCGGCCACCTTGTCCGGCGCCGAGGAGGATGGGTAGCGCAGCAGGAATCCGGGGGAATATGAGCGTAGCTCAAAGAGCTTCAAGTAGCCGGTGGACGGTACCAGAGGCTGATAGCCGATTTCCCGGTGATCACCACTGACATAGAGGGGGATCTTGGGCTCGTTTCGATACCGCAACAGCTCGACTCGGGAGTGGTGCCCCGTTTTTTTGAAGTAGTCCAGGGCTTCGGCATAGGAGATGACCCGCCGTTGGATCGGCTCATCCGCCTCGACCAGCTCCTCCATCCGCGCTTTGAGGGCATCCAGATCCCCTTGGGATACCTCGTTCTCCCGGTCGAAGTAGAAGTAGTAACCGTGTCCTAAGGAGTGACCAATGATCAGCTTCCTTTTTGGGTAGAGTTCGGAGACCGCCCGGGAGAGGAGGAAACTGAGTGAGTTGCGGTAGATCCGCATCCCCGCCTCGGAGTCGAGGGAGACTGTCTCGATGATGGAGTTGATCTCTATCTTGAAGCTGAGACTTACCAGCTCGTTATTGACCTTGGCCGCCAGAATCGGATGGGGAGGTTCTCGGAACTCCTCTTCCCTTTGCAGGAGGTCTCCTACACGGGTACCGTATTCGATTTCGATTCGCTTCTTCGAGGGTAGGGTGCAGACAACTCTTTGCATCGCTAATAGCCTCCGTTTCAAGAGTATTGTATATAGAAAACCGATGCAAGTGCGACTATTTGGAACGACGCTCCTCTTCCTCGAGCATTCGCCGCAGGGCCTGTTTCCACTTCCCGGGACCGAGGTACTGCGGGCGGGGACGGAGGTCGGCCATAAGCTCGTTAAAGCTTTTCCCCCCGTGGGGTTGTAGAATATCGCGTTTTCCGTTTGATTCGGACATTATTCCTCCCTCGATCGCTCAATACTAGGCAAAAAGTTCGAGCTGCTGCGGTTCCCGGTCGCTCTCTTCCATAGCTTGACGCTTCTTCCCGCTCTCCTGCTCCTCGGCGGCCGGGAAGGGGAGGGGGGCGGGCAGCTTAGCCGGACTAAGGCATGCGGCGAGCTCCCGGCAATCGGCCGGAGTATTGATCTCTATTGCAGCGGCTTCCCCCAGGCGGGCGGCGCTCTCCTGCTTCAGCTGCCCAAGCAGCCGGCTGATCTGCGCCCGGAAAAGACGGTCCTCCTCGTTCTGGTCGGTTTCGCTTCCAGAATAATCGATCGTTCCATGCAGGCTCAGATCGGCCGCATAGGCGAGCGCCCGGGAGAGCTCGTCCGCTTGTATCGTTGCGGACCGCAGTTCACAGAGAATGAATTTGAGCCAAAAGAAGAGAGCCGCATCGGCATCTTCCCGGACGCTGGCTAGAGCGGAGAGGCGGGCTGTCTCTCCTTCGCCGAGAATCCCGTTTAATCTGCGCTGCAGAGGGCTCAGGGACTCCTCGGCCGCAATCAGCCGCTCGATGCTCCAGAGGGCGAAGGCTTGAGCAGCTTCGGGGTACTCCCGCTCCAGGTCCCTGATGAGCATAGCCGCCGTGTCGGCATAGAGATCGATCATCCCCATCTCCAGGGCCTCTTCCATCTGCTCACCGGCGCTGGAAATAAAATCGGGCTGTTGCAGTAGCTTATCGGCAAAGCGTTTCGCTTCGGGGCTCAGGTTCTGTAATGAATTGTTCGCAACTGCCGCCGCCAGGTCCGCCAGTTTTCGGGGAGGGGTCCCTTCCGGGATTAATGCCGCCGCCTGGGCGGCAACCAGGGAATCCCCGCCATAGAGGGCCCTTACGGCTAAAACACACTGCTTCCAGGGGGCGATCAGCGAATCATCGGGAATCTGCTTTAGGGCCTCCATCACCTCGGGATTCTCCATTCCGTTGGTAACCGATTCGAAGGCGTCCTCAACGGTGAGAGTGTTGCGGTAGAGGGGATGCTCCTCATCGAGGATCCCGCAGCTAAGGAGCTCCCGCGGATCGGCGAGTTCCCGGATCAGTTTCTCCTTTAAGGATTGCCGCTCTCCGGGGACGGAGGTCAGGAGTTGACGCAAGAGCGCCGGCACTTGAGATGGTCGTTTCTTCAATCGAGTATCAGCTTTTCTCATAGGGTTGTGTTTGACCGTTACCTTTGGGTGAGAGCAACGGTAGACCGAAGGGGCCGCCGCTGTCAACGATTAAAATGACTTTTATGCTGCTAAGATGCTAGCCGAGTCGCTCCTCGAGCTCCTCCACCTCTTCCGGCCCCAGAGAGCGGGAGATCTGTACCGTATCCCCCTCCTTCGTCTGGAGCACCGGGGTCTCCGTATAGAGGGCGTCGCTCTCGTTTATCAGCAGCTTGATCGCCGGATACTTGGGATCCTTGATATTGGTGCGGATTACCACGCCTTTGGCGTGATTAGAGAGCTCCACATAGGTTCCGATGGGGTAGATCGAAAGGGTGTAGACGAGGGCCTTCAAGATACGCTCGTCGAAGTGCTTCCCGATATCCTTCAAGAGATCCATTATGCCGGTATGACCGTCCCGCTCTCGTTTATAGGGCCGCCGGGAGATCGCGCCGTTGTAGGCGCTGGCCACGGCGACGATCTTGCCGTAGAGGGAGATCTTATCCCCAGTCAATTTGCGGGGATAGCCGGTCCCGTCCACGTGCTCGGCATGCTCCAGCACCGCCAGGGCCACCGGCAGGGGAAAGCCGGCTGTTTTCAGGATCTTGAAGCCGATTATGGGATGGGCGTAGATGGTTTTACGCTCGTTAGGGCTCAAGGGACGGTCGCTCATGTAGATCTGCTTCGGTATCTTCATCATGCCGATTTTGTGCAGCAGCGCCGCGGTTCCCACTTCGATCAGTTTATGGGGCGGCAGCTTCAGAAAATCGCTCACCGCCAGGCTCAGGATCGCCGTATTGATGCAGCTTCCGGCCAGATACTCCTCATGACGGTAGGTGAAGGGGACGCTCAACAGATAACGCCGGTAGTTCTTCAGGTTGGAGGTGATCTCCTTAACCAGATCGGTCAGATCGTCGATCCGGGGATCCCGGCCTTCGCCGAATTCGTCGTATATCCCCTTGAGCTGCTGGACCTTCGCCTCATAGAACTTGACCACTTCCTGGCGGTCTGCGCTCTGGTGGACATCCTCCTCCAGAATCCCGATACGGCTGTCGCCGCCGCCGTTTCCTCCGGCCGGTTTCTCCTGGGGTTGTCCGTCGGTAAAGACCTGTCGGAATTGCCACTTCTCCAGCCGCTTCAGCAGTTCCTTGGATACCGGGATATCCGGTGCGAGCAGGATGTAGCTGTCATCGAGAAATACCGGTGCGTCGATATATGAGTTTAGGGGCAGATTTTCCAGACTGACCTTATTCACTTGCGTTATCTGTCCTTCCTGGGCGTCGGGGAAGGAAAAGTGCGTCCCGTTGACCCGAGTAGGGAGATCAATTACACTCCCTCTTATATATTATAGGAGAATTTCGGTGAAATTTAAGATAATTTTTATACTTTTTAACGTAGTTATCCTATTCTCCTTCTTAATCATCTTTTTTATGCCTTTAGCGATGCTCGGCTGGGACTATACCCGGGATTTCTGGGCCGGCAACTGGTACCTGCCGCTGATCTTCCTCGGCGTCATGGCGGTACTGAATACCTATTTTCTGATGAACTGGAAGCTCTTTTCCCTGCTCGAGAGGGAAGAGTGGGGCGGCATTATCGGCTATGTGCTGGAGCGCTTCAAGCGAGGCCGTATTCGCCGGCAAGAGGTCAGAATCGGCATCAACGCCGCCCTGGTCAGCTCTCGGATCGAGGTTATCGGCGAGATCGAGCAGGCGATCCGGCACCATAAACCCGGCCTACTGAAGGAATTCGCCCTTCCCTTAGGAGTTCCCCGCTTATTGAGAAACGAACCGGCCGAGGCTGAAAGCTACTATCAGGAGTTTCTCGAACTGGAGAGCAAGGACAAGCCCTGGATAATCTGGAGCTACGGCTTTGCGCTGCTTTTGCAGCGTAAACTGGAAGAGGCGAAGGTTCAGTTTCTGGCCCTCTCCTCGAGCAAGGATCCTATCTTGCTGCTGCTTTCCGCCTATATGCTCGATACCTGCGCCGTTACCGACGAGGAAGCGAAGAAGACCGGTCAGGGGATGGCTGAAGGGCTGCGCTCCAAATACGACCGGGCCGCGCTGCTCAAGGAAGCGGAGAAGGCCAAGACCCAAATCCACATTGTGATCCTGAGCAAGGTGGTCGACGAGGCACTCGCCTGGCTCTACCCGGCGGACGCGGTCTCATGAACGAGATTAAGAAATCCCGTAAACTCGACGAGGTCTGCTACGATATCCGCGGACCGGTCCTGCAGGAGGCTCAACGGCTGGAGGAGGAGGGCTTCCATGTCTTCAAACTCAACACCGGCAATCCCTATGCCTTCGGCTTCAACGCCCCGGACGAGCTGCTGCACGACATGGTGCTCAATCTCCACGACGCCCAGGGCTATATCGATTCCAAGGGACTCTTCGCCGCCCGTAAAGCGGTGATGCAGTATTGCCAACAGATCGGCATCCCCGGGGTCGGGATCGAGGATATCTATATCGGTAACGGGGTGAGCGAGCTGATCGCCATGTCTATGCAGGGACTTTTAGACGGCGGGGACGAGATCCTTATTCCCTCTCCGGATTATCCCCTTTGGACCGCCGCGGCGACTCTCTCGGGGGGAACCGCCGTCCACTACCGCTGCGACGAGGAGGCGGACTGGTTCCCGGATCTGGCCGACATCGAGGCTAAAATAACTCCCCGTACCCGGGGAATCGTGGTTATCAATCCCAATAATCCCACCGGGAGCGTCTATCCCTTAGAGATCCTTACCGGCATCGTCGAACTGGCCCGCAAGCACGATCTGATCGTCTTCTCCGACGAGATCTACGACAAGATTCTCTACGACGACAACGTCCATATCCCCATGGGCTCGTTGGCGGAGGATCTCCTGACTATTACCTTCAACGGACTCTCCAAATCCTACCGGGCCGCCGGATTCAGAGCCGGGTGGATGATTATCAGCGGCAAGAAGAGCCCCGCCGCCGATTACCTGGAGGGACTCTCGATCCTGGCCAATATGCGCCTCTGCGCCAATGTCCCCTCCCAGTTTGCGATTCAGACGGCCCTGGGAGGCTACCAGAGTATCAACGACCTGGTGCTTCCCGGCGGCAGGCTCAGGGAGCAGCGGGATATCTCCTACCGACTACTGACGGAGATCCCCGGAATCAGCTGCGTCAAGCCGAAGGGGGCGCTCTACCTTTTCCCGAAGATCGATACCAAGCGTTTCGGGATCAAGGACGATATGCAGTTCATTCTCGATTACCTGAAGGAGAAACATGTCTTAATGGTGCAGGGAACCGGCTTTAACTGGCCCGAGCCCGACCATTTCCGGGTCGTGTTTCTGCCCCGGACGGACGAGCTCGAGAAGGTGATGGGCTCCCTAGCCGATTTCCTGGCCAGCTACCGGCAGCTTTGAGCGCCACAGGTAAGCGGCCTCGCCGGACATGGCGATCAGGAAGGCTGCCGAGGCGAGGGTAACGCCCCGGATATCGGGAACCAAGAGCAGGGCGAACATCGATCCCACCATGAAGATCAGATTCACCATCACCCCCCGGCTGACGATAACCGTACGCTTGGAGTTGATCAGGCTTCCCCGCCGGTAAGAAATAAAGGTCAGCACCGGTGAGGTGAAGGCCAGGAGAAAGAGTCCCACCGGCAGCAGCTCCAGAAGTTCCGTCTCCAGCCCGGAGATGTGCTGAAACCAGAGTCTGCTCAAGGGGGTCCAGACCATCAACTGGAATAGAATGAAGAGACTCAAACCCAGTCTGCGGGCTACCCGACCCAGTACCTCCCGACCGCCCGGCTCGTTCTGGAGGGAGATGACGATCTCCTGATAGGAGAGAGCCATGGAGTTGAAGAGGAAGATAAAGCCCATAATCACCGGCCAGGCGGCAAGGGAATCGATCGGCCGAACGGCTCGAGCGATTCCGACCGAGAGGATCGGCCGGGCAGCGAGGGTGATAAACGAGGTCAGAGCCAAGGGGTAGTAGAAGCGGAAGAGTTCCCCGTAGCTCACCGGTTTCTCTTCGGCCTTGGGCATCTTATCTACTTCGCCGCGCAGATAGAGGTAAGAGGCGACGGCCCCGGCTATCACGCCCAAGGATAGGGCCACGCCGCCCAGGGCTGCTCCGGGGAGAAAACCGAACATAAGTCCCAGAATCAGAACCACGGCCGAAGAGAGGAGCCGGGCCACCATGGTCAGCGGGATAATCGCGGTGCGCTTGCGCCGGATCAGTACCCCCTGCCAGAGCCTCCGGTAGCCGACGGCGGCCGTCCAGGGCGTCATCAGCAGGAAGGCCAAGCGACTGTCTGCCAGAAAGTCCTGGGGCATACCGATCACCTCGAGGATCAGGAAGTCGAAGAGCGGGGTGAACAGCAGCAGCAGATGGAGCAGGGTCAGCACGCCCCCCAGGATATGCATGAAGCGTAGTAACTGCTCATAATTTCGACGGCTGGTTCCGAGAGCGGTCCCGGCGGAGAGCATCTGAATGATCGGACTTTCGATTACCAGGGCGAAGGAGAAGATAACGCCGAAGATAGCCAGTTGCTTCTTGAGCTCCGGTAACCGGGCGATAACTGCGGTAATGGCCGGTTGCTCGACGGCCATCAGAATCCACATCGCCGCCAAGGGCAACCAGGCGAAAAAAACGCTCCGCGGGGTAACTCTGGAGCGGATGGAGGTTGTACTCATTACATAGAACTTAGAGTTAAACAAGTCTGCGGTCAAGCGAGCCTTTTCCGCAGGCCGCCCTTTTTGAGGATGAACAGTATGCCGGTGGGCAAATCTGGTTCGAAGCCTCCCTCAGTCAACACCTCACTCTTTTAACCTGGCAAAATACTGCATATATCACAATTTTTCCCCTCCACATCCTGCTTTGGACCTACCTCACCCCATCAGAATGAGGCGAGTGAGAGGAATCATCAGCTTGCTGATAGAAATCTTCGAAGATCAGGCGACTGTTCGCTGCGAACCTTTCCTACTGCAAATGAGCTCATTACAATCAATGCCAGAGTCATTCGCAATGACATCTTTTCCTGCCCGCGAATCGTATGATTCTCAAAACTGAACATGGTATCGATGCGACTGTTTACTCTCTCGACTGCTGACCGCTGGTTGTAGATTCGCGGCCACTTATTGCTGTCCCGAGCAACCGGCGAGAAGATCCGCCGGTCGACTTCCAATGGAATCCGGACCTGAGTCGGCAGGGTGCAGAACTGCTGCTGAGGACACGAAATCCCGTAATGGTGAGCAGGACAGCTGTATTTCAGACTGTTCCGGTCCTTCTCGAAACCTCGATAGGCCATTTTCTTCTGGATATTTGAGTAGGGAGCAACGCAATAAACCTCTCCCTTGTTATTGTAGACTACGCCGGGGACAGCATCGTAAGCTCGCGTAGGCTCACCATCACGCCAGCTGCGCCGAATATCAATAATCGGCTTGATCCTATGCTGGTCCCAGAGCTTCCGGTGGAGTTTGCCATCGTCATATCCGCGGTCACCGCACAGATAGTCGCACCGCTTCAGACGCTCAGGATGCTCATCCGCTATACGATCAATCAGCTTATGAGCCACCGGCATCTCGTTGTCTGAGGCGGGGAGCACGGTGAACTCAACCGGAAGTTCATAGCGGGTATCGACAATCAAGTGGAGGGTGAAGCCGAACCAGGTTTTTACGCTCTCGGCAATAGTGCCCGCGCTAGTCTCGCTTCTGGTTACATGCTTGCCCCACTTGGCTTCATGATCGCCTCTCCGGTCATTCGGACGGTTACCAGAGCGCCTGGCATAACTGGAAATGGCCTTTCCATCAATGGCGAGGGTTTCGCCGAACCCATCAAGTTCCTGATAGCAGATGCTGACAAGCGACTGGAAGATATCTTTCAACTCTTCGCTATGCTCGCCCAATCGTTTGAAGAACCGGCTGTAGCAGCTTGCTCCAGGAACGGAACGGATACCGAAAGCAAGATTAAACCCGCATATCCGCCTCAAAAGCGGGTTTCTCTTCAACTCCCGTCGGAGACTCTCGATTGTCGGATGCTGGAAGACAATTCCGGCAACTATCGAGTTCCAGACGGCACGAATCGGGTACTTATCTACTCCAGACCGTCCGCGTTTTAACTCGAGAGCTTGCATAAGGTTTTCATCCGGGAGAACATCCAACACCAGACGAAGGCGTTCAAGATCGCCCAATTCTTCGATATCGGACCAGACAAAAAGTTGTTGATATGGTAGTATTGCCATGCAGTTTTTAGAAGAGTGCTTCATATGGGCCGCTAACCCGAAGCACTCTTTTTTTATCCTCCCAGTTCAAGCTGGGGGCAATTCTACCAGAAAACAGACATTCAGTGAAATTTACTCATGAAAACAACCCTTTCCTGGGGGAAACTGTTTTCCTCTCCCGACTGTTTTTCTTCATTCACAAGAAGTTACAGCCTGCGGAAAAGGCTCA
>JWTM01000516.1 GCA_001749745.1 Candidatus Marispirochaeta associata | reverse complement strand
TCCGCGCGTTTCACCATGAATGAAAGACCTCCTCTCGATCTCAGCGTAATAGCGATCATTGATCAGATCTCTGCTCAGGGCGAAACGGTTTACAATAAATAATATAGTTTGGAGATAACATGGCTATCGCACGTGAACAGATAGAGTCTATTGTTTCTGAAGTTCTTACTCAGCTGACTGGTGCTGCACAGAGTTCTTCTGCTGCTCCTGCATACCTGTGAACAAACGTTTTTAGTACCTTGAGATATATTCCACGCTTTCCATTCAAACGCTTAACACCCTCTGCAACATCAAGCCCCGGAAGCTCTTCTGGCAATTGCGGTTCATCATCCGTATTCATCGCAGTCACAGGCTGTTCTTCATTCTTGATCATTTCTTGAGAATTACCAGAACGTATTGCTCCTGCACCTTCTTCTAATGAATCAGTTCCCTGAACACTGCCATGCTGTAATAAAGCCCCTTGGCTCTGCATTCTTCCTGAGCCATATCGCCTGAGCGTACGTATCAGCTCATCCAACTCAACAGGTTTGGTCAGATACCCATTCATGCCTGCGTCTGCGGCCTTGTCCCTATCCTCCTGCATTGTGTGAGCTGTCATGGCAATGACAGGCAGGCTGGTCAGTTCAAGCTCCTCACGCAACCGGTTTGTGGTTTCAAATCCATCCATCCCCGGTAACTGGATATCCATCAGAACCATATCGTACGTATACACAGAAAGCAGTTCTAATGCGGAAATACCATCTTTTGCTATTGTTACATCTACACCGAGATATTCCAGTATTTCGCGCATCACTTGTTGATTTATCGGGTTATCTTCTACAACCAGTACAGACAATCCCTCCAGAGCCAGTGACTCCATGCTGCGTTCTAGCTGTCCCAGCTTATCTGGAGATAATGCACGAAGCACGATAAGCTTCACCTGAGAGAGGGTCACAGGGCGTCGCAAAAAAGCTGTCACTTCCAATGGACAGGAGCGGTCTGGCAAAGTTTCAT
>JWTM01000515.1 GCA_001749745.1 Candidatus Marispirochaeta associata | reverse complement strand
ACAGTAACAATGGCACTGTATGAATTAACAGACATCACACAGGTATATGGCGGCAGAACAGTCCTTACCATTGACTCACTCTCTCTCGAAGCCGGAACTATTACTGGAATCTTCGGACCCAACGGAAGCGGGAAATCCACCCTGATGCGTATGCTTGCGTTCCTTGAAGCCCCGCAATCCGGTCAGTTACGTTTTCAAGGTAGCAACACTGACATTGCAGACACAACGTTACGCAGAGAAGTGACACTACTTACCCAGCAACCATACCTGCTTAAACGAACAGTGCAGGAAAATATTGAATATGGCCTGCGTATACGTGGAACTGAAAATATAAGCGGCATTGCTGAATCTGTGCTCGAAGAAGTAGGTCTTGCACCAGGCTCCTTTCTTTCCCGCCAATGGTTTGAATTATCTGGCGGAGAAGCCCAGCGCGTTGCTCTTGCCGCCCGCCTCGCAGTAAGGCCAAGTGTTCTTCTTATGGATGAACCAACTTCTTCACTTGATGAAGAGTCTACTGAACGCATTCGCAATGCAGCCATCCATGCAAAAACTGAATATCACACCAGCCTTGTCATTGTATCTCACGACCGTGAATGGCTTACCTCTGTATCAGACCGCACAGTTCTTATCCGTAATGGACGAATA
>JWTM01000514.1 GCA_001749745.1 Candidatus Marispirochaeta associata | reverse complement strand
TCGCGGCAGTGATGCAAAGATTATTGCCAAATGTGATCTCCCGTTAGGTGATTCCGACTGCGTATTCTGCGGGGAATGCCTGCAAGTATGTCCTGTGGGTGCGCTTACGCTAAAGAAAGCGCGCCAGAAGCCACGCATTTGTGAAACAGAAGCAGTGCGGACAACGTGCGCTTACTGTGGTGTGGGATGCCAGATGAATCTGCATGTAAAAGACAATGTTGTGCAGATGGTGACTGGTGCAGATGCTGTTCCGAACCATGGCAGCCTGTGTGTTAAAGGGCGGTTCGGCATGCAGTTCATCAACTCCCCGGAACGTCTCACAACACCGCTTATCCGTAAAGACGGAGAGCTTGTTCCTGCAGAGTGGGATGAAGCACTCGGGCTGGTTGCAGAAAA
>JWTM01000513.1 GCA_001749745.1 Candidatus Marispirochaeta associata | reverse complement strand
TGCATATTTTATTGCTGTAATCGCATCACGCCGTGCTACTTCAGCAGGTAACGAGTTTGCAGAGTCAGCTTGAGCGTTTGTATCAGCAATACTGTTGTAATATTCTCCAACGCCTTCCATCCCCTTGTGTCGAAGTTCTCTTGCGAGCAATGATCCAATTTTTCCTGTGCCGATTACTTTGATGTGCACTTTAAGGGCATCAGTGATTTCTCTGTACCAGAGGTTCTCCTCTGCATTTTCAGTACAATCCACTAAAATGATTGCTTTCACGTCCTCCCGTATATGTCGCCACACATCTCCTTGTGTGGCAGGAGGGTTGAGAATGAACTGGCGTAGATGATTCGGGAAAATTTTTGCAATATTTTGATGAGAAATGGTGTTTTCGCAAAAGACGACAATACGTTTAGGCATGAAAGTCCTTCATGAATGAACTCGTTACTTGTTGGAAATGGCTGCAAGTAGTCCGGTAAGTCCTATAATCAGGAGGATGGGAATGTAG
>JWTM01000512.1 GCA_001749745.1 Candidatus Marispirochaeta associata | reverse complement strand
GGCCGCACCATGCGAGTGCGGAACTGAAAGAGCGCTTGCAGGAGCAGTTTACGCGCTGTGCTGATAAGTACGATATTATCGTGAACTCGTTCATGGCGCTTAAGTGTGATCCCTGCAAAGAGCTGCTAATCGATCTGGAAGACGAGATTCACTATAATCGTGAATTATTCCGTGGCTATCTTCGTCATGAACGTTTGTTTGTTGATGATGATTCCGCGATGCTTGATATTAAGATTGAGACGCTGGTGCAGAGTATAGAGCACCTTCATGCCATGCTGCATGTGGTGCATGAACTGCATGACAGTAATTATTGTATTGTGATGGAAACAGAGATTCGTAAGCTTGTGAAGGAATCGCAGGGAGTCATGCGGGCAATCG
>JWTM01000511.1 GCA_001749745.1 Candidatus Marispirochaeta associata | reverse complement strand
ATGAATATGACTCCATGACGCTGTTTATCGCACTGAACATCATCCGTGACGAACAGGATCCAACACTGCAGTTTGATTTCTGCTGCCGTGCAGGAATCTGTGGTTCCTGCGGCATGGTTATTAACGGCAGACCGGGACTTGCATGCCATACCCAGACCCGTGACCTGCCTGACCACATCGTGCTGCATCCGTTACCTGTCTTCAAACTTATCGGTGACCTTTCCGTGGATACCGGAACATGGTTCCGTGACGCAGGAGCCCGCATTGAAGCATGGGTACACAATGACCATGAGCAATTCGACCCGAAAGCAGAAGAAGTGCGCATGGAAAACGACTTAGCGAACGAAATCTTCGAACTTGACCGCTGCATCGAATGTGGTTGCTGCGTGTCCGCTTGCGGTACCGCCCGCATGCGTGAAGATTTCCTTGGCGCTACCTCCATTGCCCGTGTTGCACGCTTCTA
>JWTM01000510.1 GCA_001749745.1 Candidatus Marispirochaeta associata | reverse complement strand
TCCGTAACCGCATTCTCACCGCAGACGATTTTATCCCTGCCACGGCAGAAAAAGACGGTGTGGAAGTGGCAGCGCGTAAGCCGACTGCACAAGAAGCGGACGACCTCCTCTTTGCATGGGCTGTAGAAGCCGGTGTTACCTCCAACTCTATCATCTTCGCCCGTAACGGGGCCACCGTTTCTATCGGCACCGGCGAACAGGACAGAGTCGGTTGCGTAGAACTGACCATCCACAAAGCATACACCAAATTTGCAGACATGCTTGCGTTTAAAGAACAAGGCATGTCATTGTACGAACTTAAGC
>JWTM01000508.1 GCA_001749745.1 Candidatus Marispirochaeta associata | reverse complement strand
TATCTCCTATGCAGCTATGCTTGAAGGAGTAGAGGTTCTTGCAGCCGCAGATGGCAAGGTCTTGCGTACTCGGGACGGCATGGCGGATAGGTACTGGCAAGCCTCATCCGGTGATCTGAAGGGTGTGGAGTGTGGAAACGGTGTTCTGATCGACCACGGAGACGGATGGCATACTCAGTACTGCCATATGAAGGAAGGGTCAGTTCGTGTGCATGAAGGAGACATCGTTGCTGCAGGCAGTGTGCTAGGGGAGGTTGGTCTTTCGGGAAAGACCCAGTTTGCGCATGTACATTTTCAGGTGAGCAAGGATGGCCAGATAGTATGTCCTTTTTTGGGGACAACATACCAGCATATTGAGGATGAATCAGCTGGAGAAGGGGAGTTTGTTTTGCAGGACAGGGCTTCACTGTGGGAGGATGAATCCAGTGCTGTTCTGCAA
>JWTM01000507.1 GCA_001749745.1 Candidatus Marispirochaeta associata | reverse complement strand
GCCACTAGTTATAGATAGAACCATCAACGAACGGAGGATCTATCTATGAAAACACCCCCTTTCTGCCCAAACCAAGACTGCAAGTATCATCAAACCGCTCCTGCGGGCTCCACCTGGTTCGTACGACACGGCCGCTTTCAATCAGCAGCCCGTGGAGCGATCCAGCGTTACCGTTGTAAAGCATGCGGCAGGCACTTCTCTTCACAAACCTTCTCCCTCGACTATATGACCCAACGCACCATATCTTACCGAAAAATCTTCGAGCTCCTTCATACCGCCTCCGGTATCCGCGATATAGCCCGCATCCTAAAGGCATCTCCCCACTGTATCACCGATCGGATCTCTCGCCTTGCTCGGCAAGCCTTGGCAGTGCATGCAGATCTCCTGGATTCACTTGAGCTCAAAGAGGATCTGGTTGCCGACGGCTTCGAGAGCTTTGCTGTCTCCCAGTACTTCCCCAATAACATCCAACTTTTAGCGGGAAAGGAGTCCCAATACTGGATCTTCTCCGACTATGCTCACCTGCGGAGGAAAGGCAGGATGACCGCATATCAGAAAAAGCGAAACACCATCCTTCAAGCAAAGTTTATTTACGATCGAGTAACGATTTACAAATCATTCGAAGAGTTGGTACGCCAAGCCCTCTTTTTGAAGGAGAAAACGCCACATACGACAACCGCTCTCTTCACCGACGAGCATAGGCAGTACCGCAAGGTGATGATGAACCTTAGCGATGGAGAGCGGTCGGTTTTGCAGCACCGAACTTGTAGCTCGAAGAGAGCCCGAAGCCTGACCAACCCCCTTTTCAGTGTGAACTACCTGGACCGGGAGATTCGAAAAGACTTAGCCGAGCATACTCGGGAGTCGATGCAGTTCGCAAGAAATGTTGTCAATCAGATGGAGCGTTTGGCGATCTATCGGCTCTACCATAACTACTGGAAGCCCTACAGAATCAACGGTCAGAACGAGTACATGAGGACTCATGCCGAGGAAGCAGGGATCTGCTCTGAACTCATTCAGCGGGAGATGAAGACCTTCTTCACCCAACGGCGCTTCTTGAGTCGGGTTCGGGGAATGATGAGTAGAGATCGCTGTGTATGGCTAAAAAATGTCGCGACTCCCTTAAAGCGCGGAGTAGACTATCTGCCTGAGTACAGTTGGGCATGAGAAATCTACAGCGTTGGGAACACTATTATCTTCTCAAAATCTCGTAGATCCTATCGATCCACACCTGCACCTCGGGATAGTAGTTCTCCTCGGCTAAGAGAAACTCGAAGAAGGCCTCCTGGTAAGCCTCGGTTAAATAGAGGGCTTGTCCCAGGTAGAAGCGGGCGGCGAGTTCTACCTTTTCCTCCCGGCGGATGCTTAAAAAGCTTCGCAGGGATTCAACGGTGGATGCATACTCTCCTCGGGCGAACTGCTCACGAAGGATTAATGAAAGGGTGTAGGCGGCGCCTTCGAACTCTCCATTCAGGTGTTGAGCAAGAATCTGCGCCTCCGGTTCCGTGAAGGAGCGAGGAGGTAGAGCGGCTAGGAGCGCGTCCACTGCAGAACGAGTGTCGGTTGAGAGTTCGCGGGTATCGGGGGTGATCTGAGAGAGAGGGTTCGCCAGGAGTTCTCCGGACTGAATCCCCCGCTGCAACATGATCCGGGGCAGGGGGGGCGAACGGAGGGCGATGTCCGGACGTCCAAGGCCGCTGCGTTCCGTCTCTCCGGCGATCTTAACGCTGGTGGTGGTGCTATTCTCTCCGGGAGAGAAGACGAAGGTTCCCGTTTGAATCAGCTTCGTGTCGAAGATTGCATAGTAGTAGCTGATATTGGGTATCGGGAAATCGGTGTAGCTTGTCTGATCGCTTTCGATCAGGGCTACCCGGCTCGCGGCGAGCAGGTCGTCCACGGTGTCGATAGGTTCGGTATGCCGGTAGATGGTCAGCCGCCTGTCTCCGCGGCTCGATTGGAAGCTGAGCCGAACCGTATCACTCCCGGCCCGGGCCTCGATACCGCGTATCCGGGCCGCCAGCTCCTCTTCGCCGGCAATGCTCTTCGAGGCGACTGAGATGATGGTCTTGTTCCGGAAAGGGATGAAGAGTTCGAAGAGCCCCCCTTCGGGATCCTCGATCAACACCAGGTAAAAGTAGCTCTGTGTATCCGGCGGCTGATCGGTGAAGGTCGAGGTCCCAGGGGGAACGGTCCCGACTTCTACCGCCTGGTTGAAGTTCGATTCGTCGATCTCCTCTGTATAACGGAAGATATGGTAGGTTTCGAATATATCCGCCGAATCGCGCCAGGTCAGGATAACCCCGCCTTCCGTCGATTCCGCCCGTAAACTCGAAGCGAAGGGCGAGAAGATCTCGTTATTCTGGGCGTAGAGGCCGGGAGTGAGGAGGAGTAAGCTGAGAATCAGCAGCGGGAGTCGGCGAATGATAGTTGTAATACCCATATCTCTGTAACTATTATCGGAAAGCGGGCCGATAATCCATAGGCTTTTCATTATGCTTGCTCAGATGCACTTTTTCCGAGTACACTTACCACAATGTTTGTTGCCGTCGCCTGCGATTTTTCCAACGATGATCACGCCGAACAGGTGCTCAAGCTGCTCGGCTGGTATGGCTTCGAAAAGGTTCAAGAAGGGCTCTGGGAGTCCCGCTCGATACCTGAGAATACTCTCTCCCGGCTGAAGCGGGATATCGACAAGGCCTGTGATTCCTACGATTCGATCAGGTTCTATCAATTTCCCCTGGAAGAAACGATGATTATCACCGCCTTAAAGGGCAAACGCTGGCGCCGGATGATACTGGAATAGGAGAACTGAATGCTGAGCGAATTATCCGAACCCTTAAAAACGATTAACGATTCAATCCTCGATATTTGGAGGGGTCTTTGACCCGGAACAGATAGAACATAGAATTCGGGAGAAAGAGGCTATTACCGGGGAGCCGGATTTCTGGAACGACCGCGAGCAGGCCGAGAAAGTGCTGGGAGAGATAAACGAGCTGAAGCGCTCCTATGAACCGTGGAAGGAGCTCAAACAGCGGATAGAGGATCTGAGCGAGCTCTATGAAATGGCTCGGGAGGAGAACGACGAGTCGGTGGAGGAGGAGATTGCCTCCGGCATCAGTGCCGCCGAGGAGGAGTTCCGGCGCTTACGACTCCTGGATATGCTCTCCGAGGAGTTCGATGCCAATCCGGTTTTCCTGACGATTCATTCCGGCGCCGGAGGAACGGAAGCCTGCGATTGGGTGAACATGCTCTACCGGATGTATAGCCGCTGGATAGAGAGGCGAGGCTTCAAGACGGAGCTCTTGGACCTGCAGGAGGCCGAAGGGGGAATTAAATCGGTGACTATTCAGGTCAAGGGCGAATACGCCCACGGTTATCTTAAATGCGAGACCGGCATCCACCGCTTGGTTCGGATCTCACCTTTCGACTCTTCCAGTCGCCGGCACACCTCCTTTGCTTCGGTCTATGCCTCTCCGGTCATCGAGGACGATATCGAGGTGGATGTGAAGCCTGAGGATCTGCGGGTCGATACCTACCGCGCCCAGGGCGCCGGCGGTCAGCACGTCAACAAGACCGACTCCGCCGTACGGATAACCCACCAGCCGACGGGAATCGTGGTACAGTGTCAAAATGAGCGCAGTCAGCACAAGAACCGGGCTACGGCCATGAAGATGCTGAAATCACGCCTTTACGAGCATTATAAAGCCGAACAGGAAGCGGAGCAGGAGAAGAGCGCTCAAGAGAAAAAGGATATCTCTTGGGGAAACCAGATACGTTCTTACGTATTCCATCCCTATAATATGGTCAAGGATCACCGGACGAAACACGAGACCGGGAATGTCCAGGCTGTGATGGACGGTGATATCGATCCCTTTATCGAGAGCTATCTGAATTTCGTCTGGAAATCAAAGAAGGGTTGATGCGGGGATGAACGGAGTCCTGATCGTCGACGATCTTGAGTTTATGCGGACCGCCTTGCGGGATATCCTCGAAAAAGCGGATATCCCCGTCGCCGGTGAAGCCGTCAACGGCCGCGAAGGGGTTCATTTCTACGGCGATTTGGCCCCGGCGGTGGTCCTTCTCGACATTACCATGCCCGAGATGGACGGACTCAGTGCGCTACGCAAGATTCGGCGGAAAGATCCCAACTCGAGAATAATCATGTGTTCCGCCATGGGCCAGGAGGATATCATCCTCAAGGCGATTCGTTACGGGGCCCGGGATTTCGTCGTCAAGCCCTTTAAGCCGGAGCGCATCGTCTCCGCCGTCCGCAAGGCCCTAAACGGCGGAAGATGAAACTCCGGCTCGCGCTCCCGCTCTTTCTATCCCTGTTAAGCCTCTCTTTCCAGCTTTCCGCTCTGGAGGATCCGCGGCAGGAGTATACCGTGGCGGTGGGGCGCTTCATCGCCCTGGGGGTGCCCCGGGAGCATCAGTATCTGGCGGAAACATTACCGCGGCTGATCCTCTATACCTTGGACGGCCTCGATACCCACCGCTACCCTGAGGAGGAGCTTGCCGCCTACCGGTCGAGGATTATAGCCGAATCGGCCCGGGAAGCGGGTATCGCCCTGGCAAAGGCGGCCGGAACTGAATCCTTGAGCGCTCTCAATCCGGCACAAAGCGCAGCGGATTCTGCCAGGCGTGAGGCCGATGAGCGCTATCGAGAGGAGGCGGGCAATCAGGGATCCGATCTGGACTTGTTGCCGGAGAAACCTGTCGCCATTTACCGCGGTCAGAATGATTTTATCGATGTTCCGGAGGACGCCCTTGCTTTCTGTCGGAACTCTTCAGTCGATCTGATCATATCGGGACGTATCGAGGCGATCGGCGAGCTGGCCTATTTTTCGCTGCGCTCCTTCTCCTATGCCACGGGAGAATGGGAACGCATCTACTCTTCTGCGACCCCCCTGACGAGTATGGAGGAGGGGATCGCCGCCGCCCGAGATGTTGTTCGAGGTCTGGTGACCGGCAGCGATTGGAGCAGCTTGAGTCTGGCTACGAATGTAAATGAATCCCTAATCTATTTGGATGAGGATCTTATCGGCATAGGGTCGGTGCGGGAGATGATACTCTATCCCGGAGAGTATCGACTGCGCATTGAGGCCGAAGGACGCAGGACCGTGACGCAAACGATTCAGCTGCCCGTTAACGCCGCTAGGGAGCTCTCTTTCGAATTGGAAGCGATTCCCCAGCCTAGCCTAGCTGTCTCCACCTTCCCCGCAGCGGCCGACGTCTACCTCTCTTCCCGCTGGGTAGGAGAGACGCCCCTCCTGTTGCCGCCGGAGGGACGCTTGGGAACTATCCGTATCAGCAAAGAGGGCTACCGGGATCTCCTTTTGCCGGCGGAAGAGCTAAAGCACGGCAAGAATAGCTTCAGCCTCGAGGAACAGATCTACGACGAGGCGGCTCGGCTCAAGATGAAGCAGGACCGGCTCTACAATTCGGTGGGTCTCTTTACCCTGGCCTTGCCCTTGACTATGGTAAGCTACTCCCTCTACCGGGATTATGGGAATCAGGCCGCCCTCTACGGGGATGACGAGTTGGCGGATACCTCCTTTTTGTACAACGGCCTCTTTTATGGTAGCCTCTACACGGCAGCGATCCTCTTCGTCGATATGGTTCAGAACCTGACGGAATACCGGAGAGCCGCACGAGATACATTTTAGCAACAATACGAGTAAGGAATAGAGAGAGATGCGAGGAATCGGTTCACGCTTACGCACAATATTTTCCCGCCGGACAATAGATGAGGAGACCTTCGAGGAGATCGAGGATCTTCTGGTAGAGGCCGACATCGGCGCCGCGGCGGCCATGGAGACAGTCGATGCCTTGCGGAGCGCCCGGGGTATCAAGGATAAGGATGAATTGATCGCGCTTCTGAAGGAGCGGCTCAAGGAGTACCTGATTGAAGGAGAGCTGCCCCTCGAAGCGGGCAAGGTCAATGTGATTCTGGTGCTAGGAGTCAACGGTGTCGGAAAGACCACCACTATCGCCAAGCTCAGTTCGCTGATCCGTCGGGAGCGGGGGATGGAACCGGTCCTGGCGGCGGGTGATACCTTTCGAGCGGCGGCCATCGACCAGCTACTGCTTCACGGCGAGCGATTAGGGCTGAGGGTCGTTCATCAACACTCCGGCGCCGATCCGGGAGCGGTCGTCTGGGATGCGATCGAGAGCGCCCAGTCCAAGGATTCTCCTCTGGTCATCGCCGATACGGCCGGTCGGATGCATAACAAGCAGAATCTGGTCCGGGAGCTGCAAAAGATCGACGGTATCGTGAAAAAACGTCAGGTGAACGGCAGCTACTCAAAAATCCTCGTGATCGACGCCACGACCGGTCAGAACGGTCTGCGTCAAGCGGAGATATTCCACGAGGCGGTCGGGCTGGACGGTATTATCCTGACCAAGTACGACTCCGCCGCCAAGGGCGGGGTGATCCTATCGATCTGTCGCAACCTGAAGGTCCCTTTTCTATTTCTCTGCGACGGCGAGAATTACGAATCGATTCGCCCCTTCAAGAGGGATGAGTTTCTCGACACCCTGCTTTCGGAGGACTAGTGGATCGTTACGCCGCGCTGCTGTGGATCCTGTGTATCGCCGCTCCGCTGCAGGCTGACTGGTACCGATCGAACGCAATCGGCCGGGCGCTGAGTCCGCTGGCGGATCCGGTTCCGGCGGAGGAGGAGTATCTCCTCGAGCGTACCAGGTCCGGGGAAGGAGTGTTCGATACCCTCTACTATTTCGGTACGGAGATCCGACGCACGGAGCTTCTGCCGCTGCCCGGCGGGGAACGGAAAGAGATAATCCATGAAGGGGTTGAACGGCGCGAGAGCCTCTACAGCGGGGATCTTCCTATCACGGAAGATATCTATCAGGATGATCGGCTCGAGCGGAGCTACCGCTATAGCTGGGATGGAGAACGTCTCGCCACGTCGGAACTCTATCGCGGCGGGGAGCGGGTCTTTCGTCAGGAGTACCTCCGCGACTCAGCCGGGAGGCTGCGTACACTGATTCGCGTACCTAGCGACGGTCCGCCGAAAGTACTGCACTTCTCGTATCGCGAGGGCCGCTTGCGGGAGAGCTGGATCGGCGGCTATGATGACGGACGGCTGACCCGCTTCGACGGTTCCGAGGCCGAGGCCGAGATTGCCTTGAGCGGAACCACCGAGATAGCCCGGATCGAGCGGGAGGAGTGGGGTGAGGGCAGTCTCGAGCGGAACATCGATCAGCAGGGGATGCTTGTCTCGGAAGCCTACTTCTCATCCAGGGGGGAGCTCCTGCGGGAGATCACCTACCTCGAGGGAGAGCGGATGAGCGAGCGGGAGTACCGCTACGAGGAGGGCAGGCTGGTCGAGAGTGTAATTCGAGCGCCGGCCAGGCTCGAACGGCGTCTGTACCTCTATGATGAGGAGGAGAGGCTGCTTCGGGAGGAGCTCTTCGTCAACCGCCGCCTAGTCCGTCGTACCAGCTATAAGGACGAGATGAGGATCGAGGAGTTCTTCCGCCGGGAGGAACTTATACTGCGCCGGGAATATGCCGGGGATGAACTGATAGGAGAAGAGCGCTTTGACGAGCCTTAGATGGATACTCTTTGTCGCCCGCCGTTATCTGCGCGAACGGCGCTCGAACCGGGCTCTGGCGGCTAATTTTCTCTCAGTGGCCGGCATTGCCGCCGGGGTAATGACCCTGGTGGTGGTCATCGGGGTGATGAACGGCTTTCAACTCGGTTTTATCGAAGATATCCTCGAGATTCGTTCCTATGACCTCAGAATCGGCGGTCTCAATCTGGACGAAGCGGGCAGTCTGGCTAAGCAGCTCGAGGAGGAGCAACGCATCAAAGCGGCGGTGCCCTTTATCGAGACCCAGACCCTGGTCCAGGGCCGTTTCAGCGAGTTCGAGGCGGCCGAGGTGCGCGGTGTCCCGGCGGACATGGCTCGGAGAGATCCTGGTTTCCTGGCTCAGCTCGGGCTGGAGGCGGGCAGTTTCGATACCGGGCAAGGACTTATCCTGGGACGAGAGCTGGCTCGGGCCGTGGGGGTGCGTTTGGGGGATACGGTCACCCTGGCGGCCCTTACCGGTACTGGTTTCGCCGGACTCGTTCCTGAATCGAGGGAGTACACCGTTACCGGACTTTTCCGGAGCGGTTTTTATGAGTATGACCGGGGACTGATTTTCACCTCCCTGGAGAACATGCAGGAGCTGGCCAGTGCCGGGGATAGACCTGTCCTGGGGATCAAACTGCAGAACCGGTACCGATTGGATGGGATTTCCGGCAACATCGATTCCCTATTGGCGGAGGAGTATCCCCAGGGAGAGCTCGTCAGCTGGCGGGAGTTCAACCGGGCCTTCTTCGGCGCGCTCCGGATGGAGAAGACCACCATGTCCCTCTTGATAGGCGTCATGTTCCTGGTAGTGGCCGGGAACATCTACCACTCGCTGAGGCGCGGCGTGCAGGAGAAACGGACGGCCATCGCGGTGCTTCGAGCGGTGGGCGGCGGAAGCCGGGAGATACAGAGTATCTTCATTATGGAGGGCTTTCTCATCGGGCTCGTAGGAACCGCCGCCGGGCTCTCCCTGGGTCTTTTGGTGGTTACCCATATCGAGGCCCTCTTCACCCTGCTCGAGCTGGTTTCCAATCTGGGTGCTATGGCGATGGCGGCGCTTACCGGCACTGCTCCCATGGGCGGCCTCTCAATATCGCCGGCCGCTTTCTATCTCACCCATGTCCCGGTGCGGATCATCCCCAGGGAGATTGTGCTCATCGCTTTCTTCGCCCTCTCCGCCTCGGTACTCTCCGCCTGGGGGGCATCCCGGGATATCGCATCCTTACGGCCCAGTTCTATTTTGAGGTATGAATAATGGCGTTGATTGAACTCTCAGGCATCACCAAGCAGTTTACCACCGGCGGCGAGAGCCTCACGATCCTGGACGGCATAGATTTGCGCGTCGAAGCGGGAAGCATCACCCTCTTTACCGGGGAATCCGGCTCGGGGAAAAGCACCCTGCTGAACATTATCGGCGGCCTAGATCTGCCCAATGCCGGCTCAGTAGAGGTCGACGGCGAGCGGATCGATTCTCTCCCTGAAGAAGCGATCGACCGCTATCGCTCGGATGCGGTGGGCTTTGTTTTTCAGTTTCACTACCTCTTGGACGGATTTACCGCCCTGGAGAATGCGATGCTCCCGGCCTATATGCGGGGAAAGCCGAAGGCGGAGGCGACTGCCCAGGCCGCTGAACTGATGAAGCTGGTCGGTATGGATCACCGTCTCGATCATACGCCGGCTCAGCTCTCCGGCGGTGAACGGCAGCGAACCGCAATCGCCCGGGCGCTGATCAACGATCCCAAGCTGCTCCTGGCCGATGAGCCCACGGGAAACCTCGACGAGGGTAATACCGAGAAGGTCAAGGAGCTCCTCTTCTCCCTGGTAAAGGATTTAGGGAAAACCCTGCTTCTCGTGAGCCACGAAGCGGCCCTGATTTCCGAGGTCGACCGGGCCTACCGGCTCCATGCGGGCCGTCTCGAGGCGCTATGAGGGCTTCCGCCTCCTTTTTTATCGCTCTCCGGCTGGTATTGCGGCGGGAGCGGCGCATAGCATCCCATCTAAAGGGTACCGTCCTCGGAATCTCCCTCTCGCTGATCCCCTTGGTGCTGGTGATGGTGGTCTCTTCGGGCCTGATCAAAGGCATCACCGCCCGCTTTCTGGAGTTGGGAACTTATCATATACAGGCCAGGAACTACAATAACGAGGCCGATTGGGATGCGAACGCCGCCATTTTGAAGGATCTCCCGGGAATCCTCGCGGCGGAGCCGATGATCCAAGGGCTGGGTATGCTCTACTCTCCCGAGGGGCGGGTAGGGGTAACCCTCAAAGGACAGCAGGCTGAACGCTGGGGGCGGGATGCCGGATTTTCACAGTTTATGATCCTCGAGGAGGGGGCGTTCGACCTCTCCCTGCCGGAGGGGATGGTGATTACCAGGGGGGTGGCCGATGCATTGGGAATCGGCGTCGGAGATTCGGTAAAACTCTTGAGCAGTCGCACCTCCTCGTCGGGAACCCTCTTCCTCCGTCCCTCATTCTTTACCGTGAGCGGGATCTGTTCTACCGGATACTACGAACTCGACGCCCTGACCGCCTACATACCGCTAACGAGAGCGGCGGGGATCTTCCGAGATCAGGGAGAAAACTATATCGGTCTCAAAGTGGAAGATCCATACGGTTCGCTGGCCGAATACCGGGGTCGAATCCGGTCGGCACTCGATAATGAGTGGTATCTGATGGACTGGCAGGAGCTGCAACGACCGATGTACGCCTCCTTCGAGACCTCCCGGAACCTGATCCTGTTAATTATGGTCCTGATCGTCCTGGTGGCGACCCTCAATATCTCGGCTACGCTTACGATGCTCGTGCTGGAGAATAGCGAGCAGATCGCGATCCTCAAGGCTACCGGTACCTCTTCCTCGCAAATCCGGCTGATCTTCGTGGCCGCGGGCTTCTTTACCGGGCTGGCAGGGGTCCTGCCGGGACTCGCCTTCGGCCTGCTGTTGGCGGTCAATATAAACGGCCTCATCGCTATCCTCGAAGAGAGCCTGAATATTCTGACCCTTCTCTTGGAGAATATAACGGGCGGAGCCGGCGGCGACGGCTTCGAGCTCTTCGATTCCAGTTTCTACCTCGAACAGATTCCGGTCGAGCTCGATCCGCTCAGTCTGTGGGGCATTGCTCTCTTTACCCTCGCTGTTGCTACCCTGGCCGCATTTCTGCCTGCCGGACGAGCCGCAGCGGTCCGTCCGCTGGAGATCCTGCAGAAGCGCTAAGAGAGTAGGAAAAATCTAAGAATTTGACTATAATACAACCTGGGAGGGTTGCTATATGAAATGCGAACTCTGCAATGAAAACGACGCCGTAATCCATATTCAGCAAATCATCGGCAACGAAACAAAGGAGGTCCATTTGTGTGAGGTTTGCGCCCACAAGAACGGAATCTCCTCGGACAGTGATAAAATTGAACTTTCCCTCAATGAGCTTCTGAATGGGCTCATAGAATTCTCCCCCCGGGCGAGCAAACAGGAACGCTGCGAGGTCTGCGGCACCCGGCTCAAGGATTTCCGTAAAACCGGTAAGGTCGGCTGTCCCGAGTGTTACGGCTGTTTCCGGGATGAGATTGTCTCCTTTCTGGAGGAGACAGCCGGGAGCGTACGCCACGCCGGCAAGTATCCGAAGAAATTGAAGGCCTACAAGGCCCTATTGGTCGACAAGGAGATCCTCAAAAAGCGACTGGCCGAAGCGGTTGCCAACGAGGATTATGAGTCGGCGGCCCTTATTCGCGATAGAATCAGTACCCTGGAAACCGCCGACGGGGAGGCCGAATGATCGATTTTGCACCGGACAAGCTCAATACAGGCTGGTATGGAGGAGCCGGGCCGGAGGACGATGTGGTGGTCTCCAGCCGACTCAGGCTCTCCCGCAATATCTCCGGTTTCGCATTCGCATCCGAACTGGGAAATGATGAGGAGACATCGGTTCAGGAGCAAGTAAGCCGGGCCTTCTCCGCTCTGGGCGATTCCTACGCCCTTTGCCCCATGGAGGAGCTGGCCCCTGTCGACCGTAGAATCCTCTTGGAGCGAAACCTGATCTCCCAGGATTTCAGTCTGCAAACGGCGAAAAGCGCCATAATCCGGGAGGATTTCTGCTTTTCCGCCATGATGAACGAGGTAGATCATCTACGGATGGCCCTGATTCGCCCCGGAAAGGATTTCTCCTCCCTCTGGAGCGAGCTGGATGCGATCGATACCAGTCTGGAGGAGCATCTGGACTATTCAGTCTCCCTGGAGTGGGGCTATCTTACCCCCGATGTCGCCAATGTCGGCACCGGATTAAAGGCATCGGCCATGTGTCATCTTCCGGCCCTGGTAGAGACGGGAATGATCGAGAAGGCCTTAAAAGCGGTGGTACAGCTGGGGTTTTCCGTGCGGGGCTTCTTTTCGGACGGTGAAAACAGCCTTGGGTACCTCTATCAGATCGCGAATCCCGTCGCTATCGGCGAGAGTGAAGAGGAATTGACCACAAAACTTGATGGTGTGGTAAATCAGTTGGTACATTATGAGAGGACGGCACGGGAAGAGATGCTGAAGAGGGATCGATTGAGCCTGGAGGATAAGATATACCGGGCCCTGGGAACCTTGCTTCACTGTCGTCTGCTGGAGTCGAAGGAGGCGATCGACGCGCTGAACCTGATTCGATTCGGTATCGAGTGCGAGCTGATACCGATACCGGTTCAGACCGTTACCTCCCTCCTTTTTCTCAGCCAGAAGTCACACATCCAGAAGCTGATCGAGCGGAGCGGGGAAAAGGAGATTCCGGTAGACGCCTATCGCGCCAGAATGGTCCGGGATACCCTCAACGCCGGGATGGCAGGAGGACGGAATGTTTAAAGGATTAACACAAAGGGCTCAACGATTGTTGACCATATTCGCCCAGGAAGAGGCGAAGCGCTTTCACTCGGATAAACTACTCCCGGAGCATATTATCCTGGCGCTGTTGAAAGACGGCGAAGGGGTCGGATACAAGGCACTGAAGGAGCTCAAGGTAGACCCGGTGGAACTGCAGCTCGAGATAGAGAAGAGTATCCCCAAGCGGCACACCGGTTTTATTCTCGGCGATGTTCCCCCTTCGAAGCGGGGGAAAAAGATGCTTGAGGATAGCGCGGAAGAGGCTCGCAATCTGGGCCACGAGTATATCGGTACCGAGCACCTCTTATTGGCCGCATCCCGGGAGACTGGAAGCGTGGTATCCAGGACGCTGGCCAAGTATAACGTCACGATTGAATCCCTCAGGGAATCGGTCGTGCATCTCTCGGGAAGCAGTGCTGCCCAACAGGCCCAGGACCGCAAAGGCTCGGCCCCGCAAGGCAGTCAGAAGCGAGCACAGCCCCATACGAAAAAGGCCACCCCAACGCTGGACGAGTTCTCCCGTGATCTTACCGAGTATGCCCGCGAAAAGAAGCTCGACCCAGTTATCGGCCGGGAGGATGAGATCGAACGGGTCATTCAGATCCTGGCCCGGCGTACCAAGAATAACCCGGTCCTGATAGGCGAACCGGGGGTTGGCAAGACCGCCATCGTTGAAGGGTTGGCCCAGCGCATTACCGACGGATCGGCCCCCGAGGTTCTCATGGATAAGCGGGTCGTGACCCTGGATCTGGCTTCCCTCATAGCCGGTACCAAATACCGAGGTGAGTTTGAAGACCGATTGAAGCGGGTAATGAAAGAGATCTTGAGCGCCGGTAATGTGGTACTCTTTATCGACGAGCTGCATACCATCATCGGCGCCGGCGGAGCGGAAGGGGCTATAGACGCCTCGAATATGCTCAAGCCCGCTCTCTCCCGAGGTGAACTGCAGTGTATCGGGGCTACCACCTTGAACGAATACAAGAAGTATATCGAGAAGGATGCAGCCCTGGAGCGGCGTTTTCAGTCGATCGTCGTCAAGGAACCCTCGGTGGACGAGACGGTGGAGATCCTCAAAGGGGTCAAGCAGCAGTACGAGGATCATCACAACGTGATCTACACCGACGCGGCTATCGAGGCGGCGGTCAACCTTTCTCACCGTTACATTATCGAACGCTTTCTACCGGATAAAGCCATCGATCTCATAGATGAAGCGGGAAGCCACAAGCGAATCCGTAATTCGGTACGGCCTTCGGAACTATCGGACCTGGAGATCGAGATCGAGAAGCTGACCCAGGAAAAGATCAACCTGGTTAACAACCAGGACTACGAGAAGGCCGCCGCCGTGCGCGATACGGTTCGCCAGTTGAAAGGCGAGGTGGATGATCTCAAGAAGGGGTGGAAGGACAGTCTCCGTTCCGAACGGAACGTGATCGATGCGGACGACATTCATGCGATCATCGCTCGCATTACCGGTATCCCGGTCGCTCGACTGGCCCAGAGCGAGTCTGACAAGCTGATCGATATCGAGAAGGAGCTGCACAAGACCGTAATCGGCCAGGACGATGCGATTAAGGTTATCGCCTCATCCATCCGCCGTTCTCGGACGGGCTTGAGTTCGCCCAAGCGACCTTTGGGTTCCTTCATCTTCCTCGGGCCCACGGGGGTAGGTAAATCCTTATTGGCCAAGACCCTGGCGGTGTTCCTCTTTGGGGATGAGAACTCCCTGATCAGGATCGATATGTCCGACTTCATGGAGAAGCATAACGTCTCCAGACTGGTCGGAGCCCCTCCTGGATACGTGGGCTACGAGGAGGGCGGTATCCTGACCGAAAAGATCCGTCGCAGACCATATAGCGTGATCTTGCTGGATGAGATCGAGAAGGCCCATCCCGACGTCTTCAACATTCTGCTCCAAGTTTTGGAAGAGGGTGAGCTTCAGGATAATCTGGGGCATAAGGTCTCCTTCCGCAACACCGTGCTGATTATGACCTCCAACGCCGGTGCCCGGGAGATCTCCCGGGATGCGAGCCTCGGCTTCAAGGCGGCAGAGGGGATCATGGAGTACGCGGAGATCAAGTCTTCGGCAATGACCGAATTAAAACGTTTCTTCCGGCCTGAATTTATCAACCGAGTCGATGAGACGGTTGTTTTCCACTCCCTTAGCCGAGATCAGGTAGCGACTATTTTCGATATCCTGATCGACGAGGTGCGGCTGCGCCTCTTGGAGATGAATATCTTCCTGGAGATCAGCAAGAAAGCCAAGGATCACCTTCTCGATTTGGGCTACGACGTGAAGTTTGGCGCGAGACCCATGCGTCGGATCATTCAGAAGGAGATCGAGGATCCCCTCTCCATGGAGATCCTCCGCGGAAAGTGCGCCTCGGGTAACGTAATCCAGGTAACCTTCCGTAACGGAAAGCTCGGTTTCAAGGTGAAGAGCCAAAGCAATCGCCCCTCTCCCGCGGAGGTGGTAAACTGATCGGTAAATCACGCGCGCTGGGGATCTACATCCTCAGCGCGCTCCTTCTTCTCCCCTTTGCTCTCTCCGCCGAGGAGAACAATTACAGTTATTTCTACTCTGCTTCCTGCCCTGAGTGTATAGAGTTACGCGGGCACCTGCAGGAGGTGTTGGGATCGAGCATCGGAGACCACGATATTGACCAGGAGGAAGCACTTGCCCTCCTTTTCACGACACTCGAGGAGCGCGGCTGGTCCATATCCGCCTTCCCCGTGCTGCTGACGCCCGAGGGGGCTCTTAGCGGCTTCGATGCGATTCGAGAGTTTTTAGACTCCAAAGTCTCAGCGACACACAGCTCTACGGAAGAAGCCTAGCATGGAAGGCTTCCTCGATTTTTATTCACCGCGACCGGATGAACTGACTATAGGCGAGTCGTCTATCTGCTCCCTCGATTTTGAAACCACCGGTCTCTATCCGAGCCGGGACGAGATAGTGGAGATTGGCGCTGTCCGTTATCGCGGCTTCAAAGAGGAGAAGAGCTTCGGCGGGTTTATTCGTCCATCCCAGCCGATTCCTTCCGAGGCTACAGCGGTTCACGGGATCGACAACAGTATGGTTGCCGACGCTCCATCGATTGACGAGCGTTTGGAGGACCTGCTCAGCTTTCTCGAGGATTCAATTCTGATCGCCCACAACATAAACTTTGATCTCTCCTTTCTCGATGCAGCCTGCCGGAAGGCAGGATTGAAAATGCCAAATTTTCTCGCCCTGGACACCTGCTCGTTCGCGAAGGCTATCTTGAAGGGGGAGCGAGGCTACAGCCTGCAGCGTCTGGCCCAGGTCTACGGGCTCGATGACGGACAAGCCCATCGCGCGCTTGATGATGCTCGCACCGCAGCTCGGCTCTTTGAGCTGATTCTTATCAGAATCCCGGATTATGAAAGTCTTCCGATGAAGAAGATCCTGCGTCTCTCGAATACTCGTTTGTTTCGCCGTTAGTGCCTCCGTTTCTGCGGATTAGCTGAAGCAAACTCCTGCTCATACCTCTATTTAGGGTATACCCAACCTCTTTTAACGAGGTTTTAAGGAGTTTGCCTATGACAATCCCACCATTTTGCCCCAATGAGAGATGCTCATATCATCAATCTACCCCTAAAGACTTCATCTGGTATCTCAGGGACGGCCATTATTCTTCCCAAGCAAACGGCATTATCCAACGCTTTCGCTGCAAGCACTGCGGTAGTCGCTTTTCAGCCCAAACCTTTAGTCTGGATTTCCACGTCAAACGTAGGATCTCCTATCGCCAGCTTTTCTTTCTTCTAATCACTTCATCCGGGATCCGTGATATGGGACGAATCCTTCATGCATCAACCAACTGTATCACCAATCGTATCTCACGCCTGGCCCGACAGGCTATTGCGATCCATGCAGATCTCTTGGGGGAGCTTTGCCTCAATGAGGATCTCGTGGCTGATGGATTTGAAAGCTTCGCCGTCTCCCAGTATTTTCCCAATAACATTCAGCTCTTAGCGGGGAAGGAATCCCAGTACTGGATCTGCTCAGACTATGCCCATTTACGTCGTAAGGGTCGAATGTCACCCTATCAGAAACAGAGAAATCGTCTGCTTCAAGCACAGTTTACTCACGGTAGGGTAACAGTTTATGAGTCCTTTTCTGAACTCTTGAAGATTCTCCAGGTACTTTCCAAAAGATCGGGGAACCAAGATGTTACGCTCTATACTGATAAACATAATAGCTATCGTGAGGCAGTTGGAAATCTATCTTCCTCAGATCGGCTACATCTTTTTCATAAGCGCATTAGTTCAAAACTCCCGCGGAGTGTATCGAATGAACTCTTCAGTGTGAATTATCTGGATCGAGAGATCCGTAAGGACCTCGCGGAGCACACCCGCGAGACAGTTCAATTCGGACGGAATGTGGTCAATCAGATGGAGCGTTTAGCCATCTATCGCGTCTACCATAACTACTTTAAACCTTTTCGGATAAGAGGAAGAGATGATTCTCAGACTACTCATGCCGAAAAAGCGGGGATTCCCAGTCGCTCGATCCAGAGGGAAGTCAGGAGTTTCTTCACCCACCGCAGATTTTTGAGTCGGATAAATGGGCTGATGTACCGAGATATTGAAGTGTGGCTAAAGAGGATAAGAACACCCCTAAAAATCAATAGCGATGAGCTTCCGGCATATACCATGACGTAAGAAATCCGCAGAAATCGAGGCACTAACTTTGAAACCCCCTTTTAAAATAGCCTTGCAAAAGTAGCCAAACAGATATATCATACAAAGACAACTCGAACAGGAGGAATGAGATGGGCGATTTTTTTTCCGTAGAAAAGATCAAATTCGAAGGCCGGGGTTCAGATAATCCCTTCGCCTTTAAGTACTACAATCCCAGCGAAAAGGTGGGTAATAAGACGATGGAGGATCATCTCCGTTTTTCCGTCGCCTTTTGGCATACGATGACCGGTACCGGGGCGGATCCCTTCGGCGTAGGTACCATGGACCGGCCGTGGGACAAGGAGTCAAACGACCTCGAGCGCGCCAAGGTTCGTATTAAAGTACTCTTTGAGTTCCTGCAGAAGCTCCAGGTTCCTTTCTTCTGCTTTCACGACCGGGATATCGCTCCCGAGGGATCGACCTTGCGGGAAAGCAACAGCAATCTCGATGCGGTCGTGGAGGTGATCGAAGAGCAGATAAAAGCGACCGGCATCAAACTGCTGTGGGGTACAGCCAATCTTTTCTCCAACCCGCGCTTCGCTTATGGGGCTTCCACCTCTCCCAGTGCCGACAGCTTCGCCTACGCCGCAGCCCAGGTAAAGAAGGCTATCGAGGTAACGAAACGTTTAGGCGGAGAAAACTATGTCTTCTGGGGCGGCCGGGAGGGCTATGAAACCTTGCTCAACACGGATATGAAACTCGAGCAGCAGAATCTGGCGCGTTTTATGCATATGGCCGTCGATTATGCCAAGGAGATCGGGTTCACCGGTCAATTCCTGATCGAGCCCAAGCCGAAGGAGCCTACCAAGCATCAGTATGATTTCGATGTAGCCACGGTCTTCGGCTTCCTGAAAAACAACGGCTTGGACCCCTATTTCAAGGTCAATATCGAGACTAACCACGCTACTCTGGCGGGGCACACTGTCCAGCATGAGCTGCGTCTGGCCCGTGATCTCGGTATCCTCGGGAGCGTCGATGCGAACCAGGGCGATCTGCTTCTCGGCTGGGATACCGATCAGTTCCCCACGGATATCTATGTTGCCATTACCGCTATGTATGAAATCCTCAAGAACGGCGGACTGGCTCCGGGAGGTCTCAATTTCGATGCCAAGCTACGCCGGGGATCCTATGCCCTGGAGGATATGTTCTACGGCCATATCGCCGGTATGGATACATTTGCCCGGGGGCTGAAGATTGCCCATGCGGTAATCGAAGATGGAAAACTGGACAAGATGGTCGAGGAGCGGTATGCTTCTTACAAGAGCGGTATCGGCGCCGATATCCTGTCGGGCAAAGCTGGCTTCAAGCAGTGCGAAGAGTATGTCCTCGACAAGAGCTCTCTGGAAGAGTCTTTCGGCCATCAGGAGTTGATGGAGTCGATCCTGAATAGCTACATCTGATCTCCGCAACCGCACAGTGAGGTAAATCAGTCGGGGAGTCGCGAGTCGACTCCCCGGTATTAGTATGATGAATCCGATAAGTCAGGAAGATATAAAACTTCAGAATCGTCGAAGGATTATCGCCCACCTGCGTGCCGAACGGGAAGCGACCAAGCAAGAGATCGCCGCCGCAACGGGTATCAGTATTCCCACCGTGGCGACCAATATATCCGAGCTTCTGGACGAAGGTCTCTTAGAGGAGGCGGGCACTCGCCAGTCCACCGGGGGACGCAAACCGCTGGCTTTGAGATTCATTCCGTCGGGTAGAATCAGTTTGGGGATCGATCTGGAACCCCGGGGCGGGAGGATCATCGCCGTCGATCTCGATCACAGCCTGATAGCCGAGAAGCGCTTTCCTCTGCCGGAAGATCAGGAAGAGCTCCTGCCGTTCTTGAAGCGCGAGATACCCAACTTCCTGAACGAGAAGGGGTTCCGAAGGGAACATGTCGATGGGGTAGGGGTCTCTGTTGCGGGAACCGTGAATCCAGAGATTCAACTTCTCGAGATAGCCCCGAATCTTGGCTATACCTATATCGATTTCCGTCTCTTGGAAGAGGAGCTCAAGATTCCTGTTCGGATCTATAACGAGGCCAATGCTTCGGCCTGGGCCGAGTGGCTGCGACAAGGACGCGGGACTCGGGGAACGATGATTTATATCTCCATCACCGAAGGCGTCGGTGGGGGTATCATCCTGGACGGGCGACTCTTCCTGGGTTCGGCAGCCTTAGCGGGAGAGATGGGACATATGGTTACCGTCCCTTCCGGCCGACTTTGCAACTGCGGACAGAAGGGGTGTTGGGAGCGGTATGTCTCGGAGACAACCCTCCTCGAAGGCGGTACGAGGCATTTCGACAGCTTGGAGGGCTTCTTCGCCGATCTCGCTGCCGGAGATCCGCAGGTAGCGGAACACTGGCATACCTATATCGCTCATCTGGCTCAGGGAATCCGTAATCTAATCGTCCTCTTCGATCCGAATAGTCTGGTAGTCGGCGGTGCAATCGCCAACTACGCTTCGGTGCTGATTCCTGCACTATTAGAGGCCATCGAAAAAGAAGGCAGTTCTATTATGGACCGGGGAGTTGCCGTACAGGCTTCTCGCCTGGCTCAGGACGCATCCATCATCGGAGCCGGGTTGTTGGCTTTTAGCGAACGGTATTGTTAGGGAACGGCCTTCTCAGACTCCCCTATTAATGGTAGTTTCGTGCCTGCTATGAATTTAGAGGCATTTGTACTCGGTTCCGGCGGCATGATGCCCTTGCCGTCGCGACATTTAACATCCATGCTGCTCCGCAAGGACGGCGATCTCTTCCTCTTCGACGCCGGCGAAGGAACTCAGGTCTCTTTACGGCGATTGAATCTTCGCTGGAAGAAGATCTCGGCCATTTTTATATCCCATACCCACGCCGACCATGTAACTGGTCTGCCGGGTATTCTCATGCTTTCCTCTCAGGTCGACAGGGAGGAACCGCTCTACATCTGCGGTCCCCCTAAGATTCGAGAGTATGTAGAGATGAACCGCAAGGTTCTCGATATGTATATCAATTACGAAATCCGGGTCGTAGAGTTTACCCAAGGGGGAGTCGTCTTTCAGGGAGAGGATTTTAAGGTCCGCAGTTTTCCCTTGGAGCACACCAAACCCTGTTTCGGGTACACCCTCGAAGAGGATCCCCGTCCGGGAGTATTCTATCCCGAGAAAGCGCGGGAGCTGAATGTGCCGGTCGGGCCACGCTGGGCGTTACTTCAGCAGGGCACGCCGGTGGAGAACGACAAGGGTGAAACTGTTTATCCGGAACAGGTACTCGGACCCCAGCGTAAGGGACGGAAGGTCAGTTACGTGACCGATACCCTCTACCGCTCCGACATAGCTCCCCAGGTATCCAACTCCGACCTCTTGATCTGCGAGGGAATGTTTGCTTCGGATCTTGAGGCCAGTGCCAGAGAGAAGAAACATTTGACGGCGGCACAGGCGGCGAAGATTGCGAAAGAGGCAGGGGGGGTAAAACAGCTGGGCTTGATCCACTACTCGCCGCGCTACGGCGGGCGAGAATTAAAACGGCTCAAGGATGAGGCCCGGGAGATCTTTCCCAATACTCTTCTGACGAAAGACCGGCAGTGCTTCGATATCCCCCACGAGGAGTAGTTATACCTCGGCGACCACCGAACGATACTTCTTTGGATCCGCCCGGAAGCCGAATATAGCCTGATCGCTGTCGCCGGCGGATTTCTCCAGAGCCGCAGCCGCCTCATGCAGCAAGGTGTGGGCGTCGAGGAGTCGTCCGTTACGGGCGGTCAACCCCACATTGAGTTCCTGGGCTCCCCGGTCCTCACCGAGTTTTCTCAAGAAATCCCTCATGGTGCGAATCCCTTCATCGAGCTCGATATTGGGAAGGATTACACAGGCGGTAGTATCGTTGTATTTAAAACAGAGATCCTTGAAGAGAAAAAAGCTTCGAATACGATGACCGAGCTCCACGAAGGACCATTGCGAGGCCTGAGCGGAGCTGATCGCAGCTAAGACCAGGTCCTGATCGAAGGAGGCGGCCCGTTTGAGCTCGGAATTGAGACGTGTCTCCAGCTGATCTCGGGCCATCAAACCGCTGGGAAGGTCCATACAGCCCTGTTCGGCGGCAAGCTGACTGGTGAGCGCCCGAGGCTTAGGTGTTCGTTTCTTTCTGGGTACGAGCCCTAAAAGAAGTCCGGTGCTGAGGAGGAGCCCGGTCGCTACGAGAAGAAGTATCCTGATGCGGGCGAGGAGATCCGTATTTGATAAGAGCTCGAGGGTGATTCTCAATTCTCCTGCGGGCGGTATAGGGAAGGTGTAATCACCGTTACGGACCAACTGATTGAGCCTGTTCACCTCGGAGCGACTAAAGATGGTGTCGGTATTCTCGCCCTGTATGATCTGTACCGATGTTACACTCATGAGTTGATCCTCACCGAGGGGCGCACCGCGGCTGATTCGCGCTGCTAAAGACGCGGCCTGCTCCCGGCTCTCTGCGTAACGTTCGGTCTTGATCAACGAGAGATCATAAACCACGTAGGCAGTAGAACAGAGCATTATTGCAAGGGCAATCAGTCCGTAGATCTTCAGGGCTAAGTGCTTCATAGCCCCCATTATACGGTATCGTGCGGAAATGTGTAGGCTATCGGACTGGATTTTTCTCGCTTTCCGTGGCAGGATTGAATTATGGCATGGCAGGTTCATCATCCAAGCTTGTCGGGCGCCTGGTATCCGAAATCGGCAGATCGCATTCGTGATTTCCTGTCGTCCGCAGGAATCGAGGCAGTCAGCGACTCTTCCTGCGCCGCAATCGCTCCCCACGCAGGATGGTCATTCTCCGGCAAGGCGGCCGCCCGGGCCGTTGCCTCTTTAGCCGATAGCGATCTGATCATCCTTATCGGCGGACATCTCCATGCCTCTCAATCTCCGCAGATTCTCCCCTTTAGCGCCTACTCAACACCTCTGGGGATGATCGAAAGCGATGCGCACTTTCTCGAGGTTCTGAGAGAAGAGATCGACCTAGTAGAGAACCCCGAGCCGGATAACACGACCGAGGTTCTGCTGCCCTTGATCGCCGCCCTTCACCCCCGGACGCCGGTTATTCTCCTGCGGGCCGCCCCGAACGACAAGATTATCGGTTTGGTAAAGGCCGTGGAGGAGTCGAGCAGACGGACGGGCCTGCGACCGGCACTGCTCGGGTCCACCGATTTGACCCACTATGGTGATCCCTACGGTTTCACCCCCCGAGGTAACGCGGCATCGGCAATCGATTGGGTACGGGCGGAGAACGACAAGGCTCTGATAGACGCCGCCCTGGAGCTCGACTGGCGCGGGGTGATCCGGGCCGGTTTGGAGCGGCGTTCGGCCTGTTCCTCCGGTGCCGCGGCCGCGGCGGTCTATTATGCCGAATTACGGGGCTGTACCCGGGGTGAGTTACTCTCCTACCATACGAGTTATGAAGTGAGTCCCGGCGAGATTATCGTCGGATACGGCGCCCTTACCTTTCCGTGTCACTAAACTGGTTTAACAGACTTAGAAAGAGACTTCGTGCCTCTTCCAGCGGATTCTGAACTGATGCTCCATAGACCGACTCCCGATGTCTGAGGTAGGCAATCAGGGGGTAGAGGAGGGGAATCGCCTCTTTGCCATCGCTGGAAACGAGTTCTATGAGCCGAGGTATAAGCTTAGAGGGCCTTCTCTCATCCGACTGAACTCTTGATCCTGCCGCGGCCGGGTGCCGCTCCTTTTCGGTCTCTCCCGCACAATGTTTCTGCCGGATTCGCGTCGGCCCGCGGGAATCGACGTCCAGATTCTTAGACGCCAGATACGTCTCGATACGTTCTCGATAAAGATCGAGTCGTTGATTGGGATAATCCTCGTCATAGGGCTTAAGGGGCTCATCGAGCCTGGAATCGAAGCAAAAGCTTAGCAAACGGCTGTGGAGGGGACGGGTACGATCGCTCCGGCACTGAAACCAGCGGTAGACGTAACTCCCAAGGGCATAGGGAAGTCCCTTTATATTCAGGTAGTCGGCACCGTAGAGGGTAAGTCGCAGAAAGTTGTTGTTCTCGATCCAGTCGAGGGCGGTCTGAAGTACGTTTCCGCCCGAGGTGTCGTAGCGCTGGATTCCAAGCTGCGGGGCGGCGAAGGACTCCAGCGGGGTACCGCCGTTAAAAAAGAACGGCCGTTTCAGCAGCCGGGTCAATGAAGGCGGCGCCGTTAGAGGCAGCAGCCAGGGGATCTCCCGTGCGCCGGGATGCTCAGCATGGAGAAGGGGATAGTATTGAGCGTCGATGCTGACCACCAGATCGGGTTGTATGCCCCATTCCAGAAGCGGGGGGAGGGCGGTATCGGTGGCGATGATGGCTAATCGCCGGTAATTTGAGGCGATCAACGGCAGGTTCGCGGAGAGGCTCGCTCCGGCGCCAATCAAGGCTACTGCTCGCGTCCGATCTATATTCTCAGCCAGCCTGCGGCTCTCCTGCTGCAAAGCCGGATCGAAGAGAGAGAGGTTTATCAATGTGTTTCTGGTCCATACCCGGCCGAAATGGGCCTGGACGGAGAAATCCTGCTTGACCGCTGCAAGCGCCGTTTGGACGGCCTGGTTAATCTCCGCCAACCGTTTTTTTGCCCTCTGCTGCAGCCCTCCGAGGATAATAGTGGCCAGTGCGCCATGGAGCCCCGGAAGGTAGGACTTGATTAGATCCTTGCTTATCTCGTCCGGATCAGGTTCAAGGAGTAAACGTAGCCGCGGATACCCGAGAATATGGGTAAGATCTCTCTCCCCGAGAAGAGTACGCAGTCTCGCCGGGGTGTCCACAATCAGCAGGATCTCCCGCCTGTTCTCCCGAACCATATCCTCGAGATGATAACCGAGCCCCAAACCGTAACAGATAAGGTAGCCTGCATCTCCTGCAATACGCAGACTGCGCGCGGCCTCCCGCTGAGGGTCGACGGCGGAATGGAGCGGATATTCCCGCACTTCTCCTGTTTCATAGGGAATGGATAACCCGCTTTTTGCCGGGGCGAAACGGATAGTCCGAGCCGCCTGGCAATCGCGCAATCGATTCCAGCTTGCGGGAAAGCGGCGTTCGATAACGGAGAGGTTGCGTTCGAGCGGATTCATCTCACCCCCAAGGATGAGACCCAGGCGGTGAGCTCTTCGAGGCGAGATCGACGTTCCTCTACCGACTCCCAGTCGAATGCAAGCTTCTCTCCCAGTTCCTGAAGAAGGGGCTGGTGACGGTCCTGCGATCGGTTGCGATTTACATCCTTCAGTAGGCTGATTACTGCCGCTTTCCGCTCGCTCGGTTTCGGTACAGAGAGAGCCGTGTATGAAATTCTCGAACTATAGGGGGCGATTCGATGAAACTCCGAAGCGCTGATGGGGTGAAACGGGAGAGCGACTGCTGAGGGATAGAGCCGAAAGATTTGCGGCTGCTCCCCCAGACCGGTAAACCAGTCGGCGTAGATTTTCAGCGCCCGGCTCTGGCCCGGCTCGGATGCAGTGCGTCGGGAGTAGTCGAACCGACGGCTATAGAGAGGGGCCAGCCGGGAACTCCCCCCGGCGAAGACCGGATCGAAGCTGTGCGGGCTTGCGTGGGTGCGAATATCGTTGTAGCAGAGATCAAGCCCACAGAGCAGGACCGGTTCGGCCTTGAGACTGCGGCTCAAGAACAGGGCCGATGCCGCAACGGTGCCGGTGGAGGGGAGGGCAGGCAGAGGTGCATCTCCAAGGTCGAGAAGCTGAATCAGCGTTCTCTCCAGGGGCTCCTGTTGGTCGATGATCAACAGCGGGGTACCCGGCGCCGATAGTGCCAGGGGCCGCGCTGAGAGAGGCATCGCCACGGGCACCGCCTCGTCGCGATTGAGGCGCAGATGATAATCCGCATAGAAACCCGGATCGGTCTGTACCAGGAGATCCGGTTTTAAGCGGTGCCGATGCATATAGGCCAGGCTCGATGCCAGCGTGATTTTCACGGCATCACCCTCTGCAAGCATCTCCCGGCAGCGTTCCAAGCTTGGGCCGCTGGCGATCAGGTAGGCTCCTCGTCCGGTAAGGGCGGCGCTTACAAAATTGGGTTGAAAGAGAAAGTTGAGCAGACTGTTCTTGATCCATCGCCTACCGAACCCGCGCAGGGTGGAGAGATTGCCGCCGGCGATCAGGAGCCGTCGGCGTACCGTCCTCATGTGGCCGGCACCGATTTGGGAGAAGATTCTCAAGGCCGGTTCCCACTGCAGAATCAGAAGCTCTTGGGTGGCTTGATCGTCTAATTCGGCGGAGAGAAAGTCCGCGAGATGAGCGTCGTTTCCCCGGAAGAGGGCGTCATAGCTTTCGCTGGGATTCTCGAGCTCCTCGGAAAGATCGATTCCGAGGACCCGGGCCTGTGGAAAGAGTTTTCTGGCCGATCGGCCCAGATAGCCGAGAATGTCGCCCAGGATCAATACAGTTTCCGGCGGAGAGCCGCCTTTTATTTGGGAGGAGATATATCTCTCCGCTTCTCGGCTCGGATTAAAGCGGGAGAAGAGGGCCTTCCCCTGGTGGGTGAGGATCGGCTCGCCGTTTCTGGCTGTTTCGCGGATCAGCATGCTAACCCGGATTAGGTCTGATTTCGAACGAGACTCTCAAGCTCCTGCATCAACTCATCCGCTGAATCGGCTGTCTCCGATAGATCCACCGCTTCGAACTCTATTCCGGCGATATCGGATGAGAAGAAGTTCCTCAAGGCTAAACCTACCTGATGCTGGAGAAGCTTGGGGTTCTGCCGGTTTTTGGTACCCATCAGCAGTAGGAAGCGATCCTCCCCCAGTTGCCACAGCCGGGCATTGCTCTCAAACAGGGTTTCGATGATCCGCAGGGTATCCTTGCGGGCGCGAAAGAGATCGACGTCGGACGAGATGGTCACCAAGCGTTCCAACAGGGGACTCAGATCAAAACGCAAAGCTCCGATCAGTTTCTGCTGTTCCAGAGAGCGCCGGATAAATGCCTTAAGGCCCGCCTCATCATTGAGCTCTCGGTGGGCGGTTTCGAGGGAGAAGATCTTGATGCCGTCGAAGAATTTCCCCAGCTGCTGCTGGAATGCGGAAAGCTCGTCGGCCTCAATGCGCCGCAGCGTTTCGAGCTCCTCTTCGTCCTCGCTGATGATCAAGAGGATGCCGGCGATCCCGTTCTCGGTGGGGATGGGCAGAATCAATAGCTCTTCGATGAGATCGAACTCCCTGGACGAAAGATAGGGTCGGAGGTCCTCAAAGCCGTCGGGGGAGAGCCATTTTCCCGGGGTGTCCGCCACATGGCCCAGACTCTCGACCGGAAAACGGAGACGGTTGCGGCTGGTAACATCCAGGCCTGTCTGTGCCAGCGGGAGAAAATAGGCGCTCTCCCGGTTACGGGTCAACAGCGCACCCTTTCGAAAGGCGAAGAAGCGTTTCAAGGCGTCGAAGAGGGTTACAACCCCCTCTACTGAGGGTTGGATGGCGGAAATTTCGGCCTTCAAATCAGCCAGGGATTCCCCTATGGGCGGCGATTCTGGTTCTGATGATGGTTTATCGGGCGGGAGGAGTTTTTTTTTTCCTCCTCCTCGACCGGTTGCGCCTGGTGTTTACTGAAATCGGCGGCCTTAGAAAGCAGCCCGCCGGAATGCTGTTGAGTCTGGCGAGCCTTTGCCTTGTCTAGGAGTCCCATTACGATGATATCCCCAATTCCTCGAAGAGTTTCTGGTAGACCTTGAAGTGTTCGGAGTGAGCGAACTCCTCGATCTTATCCTCGGGAAGTGCTTCAAGGAGCTGATCCATATAGGAGAGAACGGATTTTATCTCGTTCTGAAGCTGAGGTTCGATGCCCTGCTCCTCCGCTGCGGCCGGTGTAGCGGGTTCCGCTTCGGCAGCATCGGTTTCGAGATCTAAAATCTCATTCTCCGGGAACTCCGCCTCCGCTTCGGACTCCTCGACAATCTCGTCGATCTCAGCCGAATCCTCTGGGCTGATGTCCAGCTCGATCTCTTCTTCCAGTTCTTCTTCCAGGGCCGGGCCGAGATCGTTCTCCTCGAAGCTGATCTCCTCCGCCTCGTTCTCACCTTCCAACTCGAGATCTTCCAGTTCGAGATCGGCGAAATCGGGTTCCTCGGTGCGCTCGTGGTCGGAATCGGATCCCATATCGAGGTCGGTATCCTTCAGGAGATCATCCTCATGGATCATCTCATCCTCCGGCAGGGCGTCGATTGAGCTTAAATCAGCACTCTCGGCGGGCTCTTCAAGGATGAACTCGTCCGCATCGATCGACTCAAGGCTGGATTCCTCTTCATTAGCGGGCTGCTCTTCATCAAGAGGTAGGATATCCTCTTCATCTAAAAGATCGCCGCTCTGCGGAAGTTGAATCTCCTCGATTTCACCGATCTCTTCTATATTCTCGAGGTCGTCGACCTCATCCAGGCCTTCAATATCTCCCAGCTCGAGTTCGTCGCTCTCCTCTTCGCTAGAGAGTTCTTCGATCTCCAGCTCTGAACCAAGATCTATCTCATCGACATCTTCCGTCGCGGCAGTTTCCGGCTCATCTAAGTCTAGGGTCTCCGATTCCTCGGCAGGCTCCTCGATTCCCGGTTTCTCGAATCCGCTGACATCGAAGGAGAATTCATCCTCCGGCGCCTCGGAGGCTTCGCCGGCCTCTTCGGTTACATCGGCGGTATTCAGGATGTTGTCGAGTTCATCCCCGGTAAGTGCAATCGTCTCGTCTTCGTCGTCCTCGAAGAAGCCGCTGACAGCCTCATCCTCATCCGATTCGGCGGGGGATACCGCCTTCTCCGTCTCACCCGGGCGCAGGTTGTTGAGTTCACTCTTCAAAGAGGCAAGTTCATCCCGAATGGAGTGGAGTTCCTCCTCAATCTTTTGCAGGATAGAGGATTTCTGCTCAATTTCCGAATCAAGTTCCTCGGATCCCAGCTGGCTGGCGACAACACCGGCGGCACCGGCTGCTGCGGGCATCGGCTCCTCGACGTTGAACTCCGGTAAATCATCGCTTTCGCTTTCTCGGCCTATATCGTCCAAGGAGAGCTCTTCAGTCTCCTCAATTGCGCTATCGTCAAAATCTTCTTCTACCGAGACCTCGATATCGCCGAATTCTTCGGCGGGAATCGAGCCGGCCGGCTCCCCGACGGACTCGTCGGTGGAGAAATCATCCAGGGAAATCTCCTCGAACTCAGGGGATTCCTCATCGTCCTCGCCGAAGGAGGCCGCAGAAGCGGCCGGAGCGCCCAAATCATCCTGATCCGGCTCGGGAAGCTCCGCTTCCTCATCGAGATCGAGGTCGATATCAAAAAAGTCCTCTTCGGACTCATCGGCGTCGTCGCTAAAGCTGGGTTCTTCTATAGTATGCATCCGCTGCTGGGGTTCTTCGGGTTCACCCTCGCCATCCATGAAATCATCCAGGGATACCTCGGTGAAATCACCCTCTTCGACGCTCTCTTCTGTAACTGCAGGCTCTTCGGAATCGGATTCGAGGATACTCGATTCTTCCTCGAGTCCAAACTCTTCCAGATCTATCTCTTCCATTTCCGGTGTTGCGTCGTCGTCCAGGCTGCTCTCCTCCGGTTCTACGGGCGTATCCTCTTCGAATGATTCAATGGTAAACTCATCTTCCGCGGAAACAACCTCTGCTTCCTCCGCCGGTTCCGACTCGAGGGAGGTGTCGAAATCTTCTAGGGAGAGTTCGTCGAACTCGTCTTCGGTCTCTTCATCTTCCGCTTCAAGACTCAGGTCGGAGAACTCGTCCTGCAACTCATCATCCCCCGATACAAATTCCGACTCGTTCTCCTCGGATGCCTCGAAATCGGAAAAGTCAGGCAACTCCTCTTCCTCGATTGCTTCGTCGGCGGGAGTCTCCTCTCCGACCTCGGGAATATCTGTTTCCAGGTCTCCCAGGAGCTCCTCCTCCTCTTCGGTGAGGAACGAGGTTGTCTCGTCTACTTCCGGAAGATTCTCGAGGGAGAAGGCGGAATCATCTTCGGACTCCTCTATTTCTTCTGGACCGGATTTGACCCAAACTCCGTACTCTTCCAGAGCACTTCCCGTATCGGGACCAGAGCTTAGATTATCCAGTGCATCGAGTTCATGATCTACGGAATTATCCTTCTCAATACCCATGGCTGTCTCCCGGATTATACTTCACAGTACTCAAAATATCGGCAAGAATCAATCATCCATTGAACGGAAATATTTCCTCTTTCTATGGTAACAGATTCCGGCGGATTACGCTAATCCGATAAAGTTTGCAGGGGATCTACCGTTATTTAGGGTATGAAGATGGGTACTCGTCTGCTGCTCTCCCTCTACGTAGGATTTGTCGTCGCTTCCCTGGCATATTTTCTCTATGGTCCCTCCGGACTGAGCGCCTACGGCGAGCTGCAGCACGATGCGTCCAGGCTCGAAGGGAACCTGGCGGAGCTTACGACGATACATCAGGAGCTTGCCGCCGAGTTCGAGGCCTTAAGACGGTCGGAAGATACCATCGCCCTTCGCGCAAGGGATCTGGGCTACCTGAAGGAGAACGAGACTATCCTCAAGATCTACGGGGTCGACACGCCGCCTGAAAACTATGCCGTCGGGCGAATCGTCGTTCCCGGTGCGCGCCAGCGGGAGCGCAACGGATTCTCTCTCAATGCGGGACTAGTGGCGATGCTTTTCTGCTTTCTAGTGATTGCCGCTCTGGCGCCGAAGATGCCCCAAGAGAGTTGACGAGCATTCGGTCTAGCCTTCTTTGCTATTTCTAACTGCTATTATTATACTTTACACAGCTTCACTTTCTCCATTGTGCCAGGGGGATGCCTTCCAGCCCTGTTATCCAACCTCCCCCCTGGACTTTTTTCAAGAATCCTCTGCTTGATTCCCTGATTAACATCGTCTACTGTTAGTACCGTGACGGCACGCGACCTCAGACTATTCTTGGAAATCGACTATTTCCCGCCCCGGGCGGAGTCTCTGGATGCGCTATTAGTCGCTTTGCAGACAATCGACCTGGACCGTCTTTATCTGAAATTCGATCGCTTCTTCCCCTGGAGTTTCGACGTCACCCTCCGCGATCCGCATGCCTATCCCGAGGAGCTACTTAACGGATTCGCCGTACATGCAGAACGAGCAGGAATCAGGATACTTCCCGCGCTGAGCACATCCTTCATTGAAGAGGCTCTCCTGAGGCGCTTTTCTTCGGCCGGGGATGGAGATTCCCTCAGTCTGCGAGGGCCGGCCGTCGCCTACTGCGGGGAGCTCTGGGAGGACCTGGCCTGCTTTTTTTACGGTTCCCGGCGGGAGATCCTGCTGCTTGAGGAGGCTGCACCCGCTCTTCAGCTGGATTGGAGTCTGGAAGCGGCCCGGGAACAGGGTATTCTCCTTACGCGACAAGAGCGAAAAGGGCTACAGCCCTGGATTCCGCCTAACTCGATGGAGTGCTGCGAATCGATCACAGCACCGGCCCCGGGCACAGTTCGGTCTTTGGCACCCTTCGGCGACCCGACCAGTACCCTTCCACCGCTTCCCGGGTGGCTTGAACTATTATCGGATGACTATGCCGAGAAACGGCGGGAACTTCAGGAGTGCTATCGCGGCTTCGGGGATGGGTTGGAAACCGCGTGGCGGAACCTCCGCCTGCGATGGGAAGCCGCCGTCGGTAATCAGGGAAGTCGACCGGGGGATCCGGAGGAGGAGGCGATACAGATTCGGTCGCGGGCTGCGGAACTCGCCGGGATCGGATGCAGTTTCTTCCTGCCGCCCTGGTTCAAGCGCCAGGTTTTGAGCCGGGAACGGGCTTATCTGGCGGCACTTCTCCATCAGCAGGCTGGGGATTACTCAATTATTCCCCGCCTCGATCCGATGATAGAGTAGAGGTGTAGGAATGAGTATGATCCCGGTGATCTCCACCGATCAGCAGAAGAACGACATGATCTCCGCAATTTTGACTCGGGATTTCGGTGAAGAAACGCCTGTCTTCCTGGGAAAAAAGGATGAGGTAATCGAGTATCTCAAGTATGAGCTTCCCGAGCTGGTGATCTATAACCTGAACGATCCGCAGATAGATATCCGGGCCGTTTTAGAAGAGGTATCCCAGGACTCCTGGATACTCTACGGCGGAATCGTCGGTATCTATCAGGATCCCATGGAGCCTGCGTTCGCCGAGTATCTCAAACAGTTCAACTGCATCTCCCTGATTCCCGACTACGATTTCGAGTTCAGCTTTCCCCGGGCCCTGCGGATTATCCAGCAGAACCGGAACATCCTCTTCCACCGGGACCTCTATAATAAGCTCCTCGATGCGGTCAACGGCTCCTTTGTGATCGACAACGATCCCTTCGATGTTAAGACCTATGCCAATCTCCTGACCAACTATCTCTACAACTCCGATTTCATCAACATGGAGATGCGGGACCGGCTACAGGTCTCCCTGATGGAACTCCTTATGAATGCGATCGAACACGGCAACTGTCGCATCAGCTACGATGAGAAGACCGAGTGGCTCAAAAGCCACGGGGATATCTTCGAGCTCATCCGCCAAAAGAACCGGGAAGGCGAGATCGCCTCCCGCAAGGTGCGCTTCAGCTATAGGATCTCTACCGAGTCGAGCAGCTTTACTATCTGCGACGACGGCGAGGGTTTCGACTGGCGCAGCCGGATGCACAGCGACGAGGCCCAGCAGAATCTCGAACAGCACGGCCACGGAATCAAGATGTCCAACTACTATATGGGGGGACTCCGCTACAACGACCGGGGGAACTGCGTCTCCTTCAAGGTTCGTCACCAGTTGAACGAGGTCAATGCGGTTCCCGGTATCCTCAAGGATCAGCAAGAACGGATATTCGAGGACGGGGAGGTGGTCTTCTCTGAGAACGAGGATTCTAACTTTCTCTACTATATCGTCAGCGGTAAGTTCGACGTCAGCGCCCGGGGAACCCACCTCTCGACCCTGACTCCGGCGGATATGTTCTTGGGAGAGATGTCCTTTCTGATTAACAATCGGCGCTCGGCAACCGTCACTAGTCAGGGACGGAGTTCGCTGATTAAGATCTCGAAGGTCGATTTTGTCAACCTGATTAGGAAGAACCCGCACTACGGGATGTTCCTGGCCAGGCTTCTTGCGCAAAGGCTTTCCAAAATGAACGAATATACCGCAAAATTGCAGTTTTAGGATTAAAAATTGCTTATATCCGCATTTTAATTCCTCTCCTATTGATGATTATCACTGTTGCTGATACATTATCTGCCTGACGAATAGAGCCGAAATCAATTAACGGCGCGATTCTTGGGCACCTACGATGGCCTGCCCCTCAGGAATTGGAGGAATCATGAAGATCACCAAGGAATTTATCAAGCAGAATCCGGATGCCGATGCAGGCGCCTTGGCCTATATTGCCTCTCTGGAGTCGGTCCACAGCGCGGCCCCGGATATCGCCGGGAATATCGTCCAGGAACTGAACGACCAGCGCACGAATCTGAAGCTGATCGCCAGCGAAAACTACTGCTCTCTACCGACACAGCTGGCTATGGGCAATTTGCTTACCGATAAGTACTCCGAAGGATTCCCATTCCACCGCTTCTACGCCGGGTGCGATAATGTCGATACCATCGAGAGTCGCGCGGCGGAGATCGCCTGTAAGATCTTCGGCGCCGACCACGCCTACGTTCAGCCCCATTCCGGCGCAGATGCGAATTTGATCGCCTACTGGGCTATCCTGAGCGAGCGGATCGAGAATCCCGCCTTAGAGGAGTTGGGCGAGACGAATCCCGCCAAACTCTCCCGGGAGGATTGGAATGTTGTCCGGGAGAAGCTCGGGAACCAGCGTTTGTTGGGACTCGACTACTACTCCGGCGGACACCTGACCCACGGTTACCGTTTCAATGTCTCGGCGCAGATGTTCGACGCCTACTCCTATACCGTCAATAAGGAGACCGGACTCCTCGATTACGATGATATCGAGCGCCAGGCGGAGGAGATCAAGCCCTTGATCCTCTTGGCCGGTTACAGCGCCTACCCTCGGAAGATCAACTTTAAGCGCATGCGGGAGATCGCCGACAAGGTCGGTGCGGTCTTCATGGTCGATATGGCCCACTTTGCCGGCCTCGTCGCCGGCGGCGTTTTCGAAGGCGACTACAATCCGGTCGCCCATGCCCACGTGGTCACCACAACCACGCATAAAACCCTGCGCGGTCCCCGGGGCGGCATGGTTCTCTGCACCGAGGAGTTTGCATCTGCCGTCGACAAGGGGTGCCCCATGGTCATCGGCGGACCCTTGCCCCACGTAATGGCCTCGAAGGCGGTCGCCTTTGCCGAGGCGGACAGCCCCGAATTCAAGAGTTATGCCGCGAAGATCGTTGAAAACTCCCGCGCCTTAGCCGCCGCTTGCCAGCAGGAGGGGATGGATATCGCCACCGACGGCACCGATAATCATCTTTTCCTGATCGATGTGCGCAACTTCGGCATCAACGGAAGGCAGGCGGAGAGCGCCCTCCGGGAGTGTGGGGTCACCTTGAACCGCAACGCCTTACCCTTCGATCCGAACGGTCCCTGGTATACCTCGGGCCTGCGGATCGGTACTCCCGCGGTTACGACCCTGGGAATGGGAACCCCTGAGATGAAGGAGATTGCCTCCATCATTAAATACGTTCTTGGGAACATCAAACCCGCGACCATCAAAACCGGGAAAAACGCCGGTAAGTCGAGTAAGGCCAAATACGATATCGGCGAGGGAGTGGCGGAGGAGGCCAAGAAACGGGTTAACGCCCTGCTCGAACGCTATCCCCTCTATCCGGAACTCGATCTGGCTTTTATGCAGAAATCGTTTCAGTAGCAGAAGAAGGAGATAAGCTATGGCACATACCCTACGCAGTGCAACTACAACCTTCGGTCGACGAATGGCGGGAGCCAGGAGCCTCTGGCGAGCCAACGGGATGCGGGAGGAGCAGTTCGGCAAACCGATTATCGGTATCGCCAACTCATTCACTCAGTTTGTCCCCGGTCATGCCCATCTGCACGCCATCGGCCAGCAGGTAAAAGGCTGGATCGAGGAGCAGGGTTGTTTCGCCGCGGAATTCAATACCATTGCCGTGGATGACGGAATCGCCATGGGCCACGACGGGATGCTCTATAGCCTGCCTTCCCGGGATCTGATCGCCGACAGTGTGGAGTATATGGCCAACGCCCACAAGGTGGACGCTCTGGTATGTATCTCCAATTGCGACAAGATCACTCCCGGGATGCTCATGGCCGCCATGCGGCTCAATATTCCGGCTATCTTCGTCTCCGGCGGCCCGATGGAGGCCGGTCGGGTAGGAGAAAAGCGCTACGACCTGGTCGATGCGATGGTGATGGCCGCCGATTCCGCGGTAGACGATGAGACCCTGGCCCAGGTGGAGCAGAACGCCTGTCCTACCTGCGGATCCTGTTCGGGGATGTTCACCGCCAACTCGATGAACTGCCTGACCGAGGCGATCGGCTTGAGCCTTCCGGGAAACGGCACCATAGTCGCGACCCATGAGAAGCGGATCGACCTCTTCAAAACCGCCGCCAGGCGCATCGTCGCCATGGCCGAGGCCTATTATCAGAACGAGGACGATTCGGTGCTGCCCCGGTCGATCGCTAGCCGGGCGGCCTTCATGAACGCCATGAGCCTCGATATCGCCATGGGCGGCTCAACCAATACCATCCTGCACCTCCTGGCGATCGCCAGGGAAGGGGAGATCGATTTTACCCTGGACGATATCGGCGCCCTCTCCAAGAAGGTGCCCTGTCTCTGCAAGGTCTCACCCAGTTCCAGCTACCATGTGGAGGATGTGAACCGGGCCGGGGGAATCCTCGGTATCCTGGCCGAGCTCGACCGGGCGGGACTCATCGATTCCAGCGTCAGCCGCAGCGACGGGTTGAGCCTGAAAGAGGCGTTGGCGAAGTACGATGTGACCCGTTCCCAGGACGATGAAGCCCGGTCGGTCTACTCTGCAGCTCCCGGGGGCGGACGCAACCTGGTCCTCGGCAGCCAGCGGGCCCGTTTCAAGGAGCTCGATCTGGACCGCAGCGAGGGCTGTATCCGCGACAAGGAGCACGCCTATTACCAGGACGGCGGTTTGGCCGTCCTCTACGGGAACATCTCAGCCAAGGGGTCGATCGTTAAAACCGCCGGGGTCGATCCGTCGATCTTCCATTTCGAGGGCAGGGCCAAGGTCTATAACTCCCAGGACAGTGCGGTGGACGGGATTCTCAACGGTGAGGTCGAATCTGGGGACGTAGTGGTTATTCGCTACGAAGGTCCCAAGGGCGGCCCCGGGATGCAGGAGATGCTCTATCCCACCTCCTATCTAAAGTCGAAGGGCCTCGGCAAGGAGTGTGCTTTGATTACCGACGGCCGCTTCTCAGGCGGTACCTCCGGACTCTCCATCGGACACGTAAGCCCCGAGGCCGCCGCCGGCGGCGAGATTGCATTGATCGAGGAGGGGGACCGGATTTTGATCGACATTCCTGAGCGGAAGCTCGAGCTGATGATCGACGACGATGAACTGTCCCGGCGCCGGCAGGCGATGGAGGCTGCAGGCGATGCGGCCTATACCCCGGTCGGCCGGAATCGCCGGGTCTCGAAAGCGCTGAAGATCTACTCGATCTTCGCCTCCTCGGCGGATACCGGCGCCTTTAGGATTCTCCCGGAGAAGGGCTGCGAGGAGTAGTTTTATGCGCGCCCGACTTAGAAACGAACTTCTCTCAGTCGAGGTAGACCCTCTAGGAGCGGAGCTGGCCTCGATTCGGGACGCGGAAGGGCGCGAATATCTGTGGCAAGGGAGCGATGCGAGCTGGAAGAGTCGTTCACCAGTGCTCTTCCCAGTAATCGGGGGGCTCAACGACGGGCGTTACGTATTTGCGGGAAATGAGTATGAGCTCCCCTCTCACGGCTTCGCGCGTGGTCGGGAGTGGCAGCTGGTTTCTTCTGATGAGGAGACTCTGCGTTTTCGGCTCGAAAGCGATCCGGAGACCTTGGCTCTCTATCCCTTCCATTTTCGCTTCGACATTATCTATACCCTTAATGCCAATCGCTTGACTCTCGGCTACGAGATAGAGAACCGCTGTTCCGGAGAGATGCTCTTCTCCGTCGGCGCCCATCCGGGTTTCAACTGTCCCCTGCTCAAAGAGTCCCGATTCGAGGATTACCGAATCAGCTTCGAGAAACCCGAGGCCACCGTTCGGCACCTAAAGGAGGGGAACCTCCTCAGCGGCCGGACGGAGGAGTTTCTGCTTCCCGATGGACTCTTGCCGCTAACCCATGAGCTCTTCTCCCGGGGGGCGATAATCCTCCGCGGTCTGGAATCCTCGGCCCTTCTCCTGGAGTATGCAGGCGGGAGCGGTCCGTCTGTTCGGGTTGAATTCGACGGCTTCCCCGATCTGGGGATCTGGTCCTATCCTCACGCCCCCGAAGACTTTGTCTGTATCGAGCCCTGGTTCGGGGTAGATTCCACAGTCGGCGATTCGGGCGAATTGAAAGAGAAGAGCGGCATGATCAATCTAGCCGCCGACGGACTCTTTGAGGCCGCCTTTACGATCGAGATTTCCTGCTGACCGAGAGTATTCTCACGCCTCTTTCCGCACAATAAAGCCCTCCTCCAGCGGGAGGGCTGTTTTTATATAGTACGCTTTTCCGTGATCCGCCTTCTCCACCGGCTGTAACTCCTCGTCCAGAATTTCCCACTCTGATCCCGCGATGAAAGGGGTGTCCGGGCCGATAAACTGCAGCTCGTCTTCGTTGCGGATCTGATTCTTCACATCCAACTCGAAGAGCCCCTCTTCGACCCGGCCTCCGAGGCTTCCGAGGAAGACAAAACGCCGCTGGTAGGATTTCTCGGTCGGGATGGAGATCTCATCCTTCCCGAAGTAGAATCCGGTGGAGTATTCCCGGTGGGAGACGTTGAAGAGCTCCTCCCGATAGGCTGGTAAGTCGGGATCGCCTTGGCCGCCGATAGCGTCCAGTGCTTTTCGATAGGCTCTGGTTACCACCGCGGTGTAGTAGATCGACTTCATGCGTCCCTCGATCTTGATCGAATCGATCCCCGCATCGTGAAGCGCCTGGAGGTGATCGATCATGCAGAGATCCTTGGAGGAGAGGATGGTGGTGAAGTTCTCTCCCTCCTCTACGGGGTAGTACTCGCCCGGCCGTTCCGACTCCTCGAGCACTCGGTAGTTCCAGCGGCAGGAGTGGGAGCAGAAGCCCTCGTTGGCCGAGCGGTCGGCCATGGAGGCGCTCAAGAAGCAACGCCCCGAGTAGGCCAGGCACATGGCCCCGTGCACGAAGGCCTCGAGTTCGACTTCCGGGACCGCCGCTTTGATCTCGGCGATCTCATTCAAGGCGGTTTCCCGGCCGAGGATAATGCGGGAGAAGCCTAAGTCCCGGTAACTCTTGACCGCCTCAGCATTGATGCAGTTGGCCTGAGTGGAAAGATGCAGGGGTGTATCGGGAAAGGCTTCTCTTAGTATGCGGGCGGCGCCGATGTCGGAGACGATCAGTGCATCCAGCGGGTAAGCGGCGATATAGTCCAGGTTCTCCTTTAGCGCACGCAGGTCCGGTTGATGGAAGAAGATGTTAATCGCCGCATAGAGTTTCTTATTCCCCTTGAGCGTAACAATCCGGGCGAACTCGTCGGCGTGGAAGTTCTCCGCCCGGGCGCGCAGGGAGAACTGTTTCAAGCCGATGTAGGCCGCATCGGCACCGTACCGGTAGGCGTAGGCGAGTTTCTCGATATTGCCCGCCGGGGCCAGCAATTCCATACTCACCCCAGATATCGCTCTTCGAAATAGGCGCGGTGTTCAGCCAGGAAGCCGAGGAACCGGTGTTGCAGGCCGTCGAAGTAGAGCTCGGCCATCCGGGCCGCCGGCCGTCCGATATAGCGGTAGTGCCAGCTCTCCCAGGCATAGCCGGTCTCCTCCTCATAACCCGCCGGGTAGGAGAGGCTGAAACCGTACTCCCAGGCGTGCTCTGCGAGCCACTCCCCTTCGGGAGTCGCGGCGAAGGCGTCGGTGATGGAACCGAAGTCGACGGTGGTTCCCAGCTGATGCTGACTGGTCCCGGGGCGGGCCGAGACCCGATCGGCAGCCTCTTGACCGAGCTGAGCCACATGCCGGGTATAGACCTCTTTCTGATAATCGTAGGAGCGGAAACTCGATGAGTAGACCAGCTGCAAGCCCGCGTTTCGGGCCGCCTGATCCATTGCCAGGAGATCGGGCATGATTGCGGCGCTCAAGGAGAGGTCTCCCCGGTTCAACGCCAGGTCGAAATCGCTCAAGGAGACCAGATCCTCAGGCCGGTAGTCGGCGGGGAGGGAGTGCTCTTTATCGGCGATTAGGAAGAGATCAGGATCCTCCGTGAGCACGTCCCGCATTAGGAGCAGGAATTCCGACGGGCGCACAAGCATCGCTTCGGCGAGGGTTGAATCCTCCAAATCGACGGCAAAGCGGGCCAGCTCGTCCAGGCTTATGGTGAACTCGGGAATAAGCGGCTCCGCAGTTTCGCTTTCGACCGTCTGGGCCTCCGGTTCCCCGGGGGCGCAGGCGGCGAGGAGCAGAATTGAGAGCAGCAGCATGCCGGTGAGGTTTCTCCTCATTTACCGCTTCCTTTCTTTCCGTTCCTGAGCGTGGGCAGCAGCAGGTCGATTACCTCTTCCATGCGTTCCACCGGGTGAAAACTCAAACCCTTGCGGATTTTTTCGGGTATCTCCTCGAGATCCCGCTCGTTCTGCTTGGGGATGATGATATGTTTCAGCTTATTCCGACGCGCGGCGATAACCTTCTCCTTCAGGCCTCCGATGGGAAGGACATTCCCCACCAGCGACAGCTCGCCGGTCATGGCGAAATCGGCCTTGAGTTTCTTGCCCGTGGCCAGGGAGAGGAGAGCGGCGGTCATGGTTATCCCCGCCGAGGGGCCGTCCTTCGGGGTGGCGCCGGCCGGAATGTGGAGATGGATCTGGTTTTTCTCGAAGTATTCGGCATCGATGCCCATCTCGGCCGCGATATGGCGGGCATAGGTGTAGGCGATACTGGCCGACTCCTGCATTACCTTCCCCATTTGTCCGGTCAGCCGGAATCCCTCCTTCCCGGGATTATGCACCGCCTCGATGACCAGGGTGTCCCCGCCGAAGTTGGTCCAGGCCAGTCCTACTGCGGTTCCGGGCACGGCGGCCTGCTTCTTCACATCCTCCCGGAAGATTGCCTTCCCCAGATACTCTTCGAGCTCCTCGCCGTCTATCTTGATCGGAGGTTCCGTCTCTTTGGTCACCAGTTTGGTGGCGATTTTACGGTTGATCTTGTCTACCATCTTCTCGTAGTTCCGCATCCCCGCTTCCCGGGCATAGTTGACGGCGATCGACGAGAGAGCCTTCTGGCCGAACCGGACCTGATTCTTCTTCAAACCGTGCTTGCTTAAGGATTTAGGGATGATGTACTTCTTGGCGATGGCGATCTTCTCCTGCTCGATATAGCCGGAGAGGCGGATCACCTCCATTCTGTCCAGGAGCGGTCGGGGAATGGTATCCAAGGTATTGGCGGTGGCGATAAAGAGCACCGAGGAGATGTCGAAGGGAAGGTCGAGGTAGTTGTCCCGAAAGGCGATGTTCTGCTCCGGATCGAGAACCTCGAGCAGGGCCGAGGATGGATCGCCCTGATAACTGGCGCCCATCTTGTCGATTTCGTCGATCATAAAGACCGGATTACGGGTTTTTACCAGCTTCAAGCCCTGGATGACCTTACCCGGCATAGCACCGACATAGGTTCGACGATGCCCCTTTATCTCGGCTTCATCCCGCATCCCGCCGACGGAGAAGCGGAAGAACTCCTTGTTCAGCGCCCGGGCGATCGATTTTCCGACCGAGGTTTTGCCCACTCCAGGGGCACCGACCAGGCAGATAATAGAGCCCTTGGTATCCTGCTTCAGCTTCCGTACCGCCAGGAATTCGATTATGCGCTTCTTGACCTCCTCCAGGCCGTAGTGGTCCTTATCGAGAATCTTCTGCGCTTGATCGAGTTCGAAATCCTCAGGTTTCGGCTCCTCCCAGGGGAGGGAGACAATGGTATCCAGGTAGTTGCGAGTAACCACGAATTCCGAGGCGTTGGGATCCATGAGAGAGAATTTCTCGAGTTCCCGCTCGACCGGTTCCCGGACCTCTTCGGACAGGGGCAGCTTGTCGATCGCCTCCTTGAAGCGCTGATATTCGCCGCTTTTGGCGTCCACCGGCATTCCCAGCTCTTTTTTGATCGCCTTGAGCTCCTCCTTCAGGAAGTACTCCCGTTGGCTCTTCTCGATCTTCTCATTGATCTGCTCCTGGATCTTCTTCTGAATGCTCAAGAGCTCCTGCTCTTTCTTGATAAAAATCAGCCCCTGCTCCATCCGGCGCTGGACGTCGGTGGTCTCCAGGATCATCTGCTGCTCTTCCCGCTTTACATTCAGGATGGAGGAGATAAAGTCGGCAATCTTTCCGGGATGGTCGATGTTGACCATGTTGAGCCGCACCTCTTCGGAGAAGATGGGATTGTTCTCGGAGAGCTGCTTCATCTCGGTCAACAATGCCCGGGAGAGGGCTTTTACCTCGTTTGAGTCGTCGTTGGCATCGTCCAGGTAGTCGACCGCGGCCGAGATAGGTTGCTCAGGGGCGATAAACTTCTTGATTTCGAAGCGCTTTAGGGTGGAGATGAAGATGTTCAAGCCTCCGTCGGGAAGGTTGATGCGCTTAACGATTCTGGCTACCGTACCGACCCGGTTCAGGTCGGTCGCCTTGGGATTCTCGGTTTCGGCCTCTTTCATCATCACCAGGCCGATAAGACCGTTGGAGGCCATCGCCTGGTTGACTACTTCCATGTCCTCTTTATCCGCGATCATCAATGGGGTAAAGATCCCCGGGAAGATCGGTCTTCCGCTCAAAGGGATTATGAAGAGTTTGTTAGGCAATACTTGATCCGCCGGTATAATCTGTTGTTCAGCCATGAGTTCCTCTTGCGGTGGATTGGATTCGTGTTTTTTAAGGTACAAAGATTCATTGAAATCATCAATAGAAAGATGTATTATGGCTCCCAATGAGCCGCGCCACGCTGACCGACGCCCTGATTCTGCGGGCCTCCCGTATCGGGGAGTACCATAAGCAGCTGCTGCTGCTCTGCCCCGAGTCGGGCCTGGTCAGGGCTACGGCCTTCGGTGCCTATAAGGGGAAGAGCCGCTTGGTGAGTACCAGCGATCCATACTCCTACGCCCGGCTGCATCTCTATCGCAATCCTGTCCGGGATCAGATCAAGGTCACCGACATCGAGATCCTCGAAAGTTATGAGGGCTTAAGGAGCGATCTGGCCCGCAGCTATGCGGCGGCTCTGGTCTCAGAGGTCACCATCGCCTCCTACGCCGGAGGCGGCCCGGATTTCAGTTTTCCCTTCGGTCTCCTGAGAAGGATCCTCTCCCTGATGGATACGGCCGATTCGGAACTGACCGAGCGGCTGGTTTTTCAGTATCTTCTGCGCTACTTGTTGCATGCCGGCTTTTTTCATCTTGAGAAGGAGTGCGCCTCGTGCGCACGGCGGGAACCGGCCTTCTTCGATCGTCGCGGCGGAGAATTCCTCTGCCACGACTGCGCTCCGGACGGGAGTAGAGAGGTCTCTCCGGGACTGCTGCGCTATCTTGAGAGCGCCGTAGAGAAGCCCCTCTCCCGGGCGCTGGAGATAGGTCTCGACCGGCGGGTGCGAGCCGGCCTGATTAGCGTCTTGGCCGACCTATTGGATGAGACCATGCAACGGGAGGTCCGCTCCTTCGGGGTCTATTTTACCCTGCGGAGCGCATGAAGATGCGCCTTTTTATCGGTCTGAAGCCCGATGAGGATCTGCTCCGGGATCTGCTCGCAGTGCAGGAGCGCTTCACAGCGGGTGATTTTCCTTTCCTCCGTAGGGTACCGGTTGAGAACCTCCATGTGACCCTCCACTTTCTGGGGGAGACCGATCCCGCAAGGCTGGCGGATCTGGACGGCCTCTTGATACGGGCCGCAGCGCTCGCGCGGCCCATCGCCGTACAAGCCTTAGAGCTTGGGGCCTTTCCCGGTCTAAAACGAGCTAAGGGAGTCGAGCTGACCTTAAGCTGTACCGACCGGGCTTTAGAGGAGTTTCACGGATTGCTGGGGCAGTTCCTGCAGAGTGCCGGATTTCCGACGGAGAAACGGCGCTACAAACCCCATATAACCCTGGCCCGGGTAAAGGGGAGATCGCCGCGGAGCTTTACTCCGGAAGATCTTGCAGTCCCGGCTCTCTCCGGCAGGAGCTATCCGCTTCGGCAGATGCTCCTCTACCGCTCCGAGCTGACTTCAGGGGGCGCCCGCTACTACGGGGAGGGCAACTATCAACTTGGAACAGATTCAGAGGCGGAATAGATAGAGCATGATTTGGCAAAAAGAGTCGATTGAGAGCGCCACTGTTCGACAAGTGGCCGACGAGTACAACCTGGACCTCCTTCTGGCGTCGATTATCGTTCGGCGCAATCTGCATGAACGGGAGAACATCAAGTTCGTGTTGGAAGAGGATCTGATGTTTACCCATAATCCCTTCCTCTTTATCGAGATGGAGGATGCGGTCGACCGGATTCTCCTGGCCCTCGAGGAGGGGGAGCATATCCTCGTCTTCGGCGACCGGGACGTGGACGGTATCAGCTCCACGGTCATGCTGACCGAGAGCCTGAAAGCCATGGGTGCGTCGGTCCAGTGGCGGGTTCCCATGGGTGACGATCCCTACGGACTCACCCGGGAAGCGGTGGAGGAGTTCGCCGCCGCCGACGGGACGCTGATCATTACCGTCGACTGCGGCATATCCAACAAAGGGGAGATCGAACGGGGAGTCGAGTTAGGCATCGATACCATCGTCACCGATCATCACAATCCTCCCGAGGAGCTCCCGCCGGCGGCGGCCATTATCAATCCCAAGATCGAGGATTCGGGCTATCCCTTCCGCGATTTGGCCGGTTGCGGGGTAACGTCGAAGCTCATCTGGGCCCTCCTCTACGCCCAATCCCCCTTCTACAACCAGAGCGTGGTGCTCCTGAATGTGCGCCCGGGAAACGACAGCTACTTCGTAGAGGCGGTGAAGCTGGTCAATCTGGTCGAGACCGACCGGGTGGTGGAGACCCTCAATCCGGGGATGGTCGGGCTGTCCGACACCCGGCTCTACCGTTTCCTCGAGGGACACGAGATCCTCGTCTATGATGCGGAACTTCAGGAACGGATGCTCAGGAAGATCTTCGGCCCCGATGCGCTAATCGGGCTCAACGACCTGAAACCCGAGCTGGATGCGGTCTTTCCGTCGATCCGGGGGGCGAGTCTGTTGGCCTTGAGAGAGAAGAGTCGCATCGGCCGTTATGAAGCGGCCAAGCTGGAGGAGATCGACGTACTGATCAACCTCTTCCGGAGCTTCATCAACCGCAAGATTCCGGCCCTGGCCGAGGTTTATCCCCGCTTGCTGGATCTGGTCGCCCTGGGTACCCTGGCCGATCTGATGCCCCTGACCGACGAGAACCGTATTCTGGTGCGCCAGGGCTTGAGGGTTCTCAATTCCACTACCAGAAAGGGATTGCGGGAGCTGATGTTTCTCAAGAATCTGCTCGGCAAGCGGATCGGTACCACTGATATCTCCTGGCAACTTTCGCCTTCGATCAACGCCACCGGACGTCTGGGGCGGCCCGATACGGCGGTGAAACTGCTTTTGGCCGAGGAGAACGAGGAGCTGAAGTCCCTGGCGGAAGAGGTGGACAGCCTCAATAAGGAGCGCAAGAAGCTGGGCGACACCGTCTGGTCTCGGGTGCTCCCAAAGACCAAGAAGATTCTCGAAGACCTCAAGGGCAACATGGTCTTCGTCTCCGACGACGCGATACACCGGGGAATCACCGGTATCATCGCCTCTCGGCTTTCGAATACCTTCAAGGTGCCGGCGGTGGTGGTTTCCCACTTCGACGGTAAAGCGGTCGGCTCGGTCCGCTGCGATCCTCCCTTCAACGTGCGCCACTTTCTCTCCAACTTCGAGGAGCTCATGATCGATTACGGCGGCCACGACTGCGCCGGGGGGTTCTCCATGCCCGAAGAGAACTTTCCCCGCTTCGAACAGCTGGTCCGGGCCTTTGCCCAGGGGATGGAGCCCCTGGAGGTCGAGGAGGAGCGACTCCTGATCGACGCCGAACTTCCCAAGGCCTATATGCGACCCGAGCTGATCAAGGTTCAGGAACGCTTCGAACCCTACGGGGAGGGGAATCCGCCGCTGGTCTTTCTGGCCCGAGGGATGAAGATTCTCCAGGCCGAACCGATCGGTCGCAAGGAGGTGGTACACCTGAAGCTCCTGCTGGAGATGGGGGATCACAAGTGGCCGGCGGTCTACTGGAACGCCGCTCCCCGGCTCGGACGGGACTTCGCCCTGGGAGACCGGGTCGACGTCGCCTTTCGGCTGGGACGCAACTACTACAACAATGCTGAGACCCTGCAGCTGACGGTACTCGATCTCAATCGTCCGGAGATGGTGCAGTTGGTCGAGAAGTCCGGAGGGCACGGGTGAGATTCGTCGCCCGCCTCTCGATTGTCATCTTTCTGCTCCTCGGCACTGCGCTCTTTGCCTACCAACTCGATTCAAGCCTGGCCGTGCCCGGCGGCGTGCTCCTCTTCTCGAGCGATGACGGCGATGAGTTCTCCGGGGGAGCGCTGATTCGTCGGGGCAGGCGGGTGGTTGCCTCGGGAGAGATGTTTTCCCAAGGCGAGAGATTCATACTCCTACTGCCGATTCCGTGCGACTTCGAAGATCCCTCCGCCAGCATCGAGCTCCTGGCTCGGAACGGCGAGGTAACCGAGCTTGAGCTTACCCTCAGGGAGCGGAGCTTCGTTACCGAGGAGATCCCCTTGAACCGCTCCATGTCCTCCCTCAGGCGGAGCGATGATCCCCGCAAGGTACGGGAATCGGAGCATTTATGGCGCGTATTGAGTGCCTTCGACCCCGCAGTGGAGCCCGCGGGGCTTCCCCTGCTGCTGCCGGTAGGAGCGGCCCGGGTGAGCAGCCGCTACGGCGACCGACGGATCTTTCGCTACGCGGACGGCGCCGAGAGCAGAGCCCTCCATTTCGGTATCGATTACGCGGTTCCCACCGGAACCCCTGTGCGGGCGCCGACGGCCGGTCGGGTGGTGCTGGCGGCTGACCGGATGACTACCGGCTACACCCTGGTGCTTGAGCATGGTCCGGGGATCTACAGCCTCTATTATCACCTTGATTCCCTCTCAGTCGAGGAGGGAGATCAGGTTATTCAGGGGCAGATCATGGCGCAATCCGGTTCGACCGGGCTCTCTACCGGGGCGCATCTCCATTGGGAGCTGCGGATCAATCGAATTCCCGTCGATCCGCTGCTCTTTCTCACGCGTCCGTTTCTTGCAGCTAAGTGACCCGCCGGTAAAGGGTTAGAGTCCCTCAGCCGCTATTCTGCCGAACCCTTATCTTGACAGAGTGGCGACAATCGGCTTAAATAGAGCCATCGCAAGTACATTTACGGCGAGAGGGGGTGATTTTCCATCGCTCATATACGAATTGAAGAGGGCGAACCCTTAGAGAAGGCGATCAAGCGCTTTAAGCGCATGGTCGAAAAAGAAGGGATCATCCGGGAGTGGAAGAAGCGCGAGTACTTCGAGAAGCCTTCTACCATCAAAAACCGGAAGAAAAAGGCCATGGAGCGCAAGCAGATGAAGAAGCTGCGTAAGATTCAGGCCTCCAAGAACTACTAATACAAGGCGCTTCTTAAGCGTACCGAAGGGGCCTCGAATTGGAGGCCTCTTTTTTTACTTAAACTGCGGATTTTTCCGGGAGCCCGCCACGGGATTCCCGTTTGTGCTCTATATTTGCCAATCTCGGAGGAAAAGATGATTGATCTTTCGACCAACTACATGGGGATGAACCTACGCAATCCAATCATTGTCGCCAGTTCCGGAATGACTTCCACGGCGGAGAAGATTGTTGAATGCGAGACCGCCGGCGCCGGTGCGGTGGTAATCAAAAGCCTTTTCGAGGAGCAGATCGACGTCGAAACCGCCGATATGATGCGCACTATGGATATGGGCGCCCACACCGATGCACTCGATTTCCTGACCAGTACCAGCAAACATCAGCACATCGATCAGTATGTGGAGCTCATAGAAGAGGCCAAGAGTAAGGTCTCCATCCCGGTGATCGGGAGTGTGAACTGCGTCAGTCCCGGCAGTTGGATTGAGTACGCCTCCCGCCTCGAGAAGGCCGGAATCGACGCCCTGGAAGTCAACGTATTTATCATGCCCGCCAATGTAGAGCACGACGGTCACAGCATCGAAGAGCGCTACATATCGATTCTGCAGGAGATCAAGCGGCATGTAACGGTTCCCGTGGCGCTGAAGATCGGTCCTCATTTCTCGGGTCTCGCCCATATGATCAAACGCTTTGAAAATAACGGCGCCGAAGGGGTGGTGCTCTTTAACCGCTTCTACCGGCCCGATGTGGATATCGAGAATATGCGCCTCATTCCAGCCAAGGTATACAGCGTGCAGCAGGAGATGGCGCTCTCCCTGCAGTGGATCGCCCTCCTGTCGGGAGAGTTGGATATCCATTTTGCGGCTACCACCGGTGTCCAGGACGGCAAAGGGGTTGTTAAGCAGCTTCTGGTAGGCGCCCGGGCGGTACAGCTCTGTTCCACCCTATATCGGAACGGCATCAACCATATCCAGCGCTCCCTGGTGGAGATCGAGGAGTGGATGAAGCGGCATAATTTCAACTCCATCGAGGATTTCCGGGGTAAGCTCTGTCAGGAAGAGAGCTCTAACCCGGAGGCCTACGAGCGGTCCCAGTATATAAAGGCGCTGGTCGGAATCAGTTAGGATCGTATTGATGGAGGAGATCCTCGATCTCGTCGATGAAAACGATCGTATAATCGGCAACGCCCGCCGGTGCGACTGTCACGGGGATCCGCGCTGTCTGCATCGGGCGGTGCACCTATTTGTGTTAAACCCGCAACGGGAGATCTATCTTCAGAAGCGGAGTCTTCAGAAGCGGGTGCAGCCCGGAAAATGGGACACCTCGGTTGGCGGGCATATCTCGACGGGAGAGGGGACCGTGGAGGCTCTCTTCCGTGAAGCCGAGGAGGAGCTGGGGCTGAAATGCTTTTCCCCCACCTTCATGTACAGCTACATCATGCGTAACGACTTTGAATCCGAACTGGTCAACACCTTTCTCTGTATATGGGATAGCGAGATAGTTCCCAATCCGGAGGAGATCAGTTCCGGCCGTTTCTGGCGCGAAGATGAGATTATCGCCTCCCTGGGGGGATGCACCTTCACCCCCAACTTCGAGGATGAGTTTCAGCGTTTCACCGATTGGCGCAGCCGCTATCCCCGTCGTTATGCCGCACTCTATAAAGGAGATTGACCCCATGGAGCAGAACGATGAATTTAAAGATATTCGTCCCTACAATGATCAGGAGATCCGTTCCGTCCTTCTACGCATAGCCAGGCACCCGTGGATTGCCGAGATCGTACGCAGGACCCGTTTCCCGAAGATTCCGAAACCCCTCTTCCCCCTGGTGCGTCCCTTCGTGCGCCGCAAGCTGGTATCGATCCTCGGTCAGTTCGAGACGGTGGATGAGTTCCAACGCAAGATCATCGTCGAGTATGTCCTCGATTCGATCCGCCTCAAGTCGACCGACGGGGTGAGCTCATCCGGCCTGGAAGATCTTGATCAGCAGGGCGCTTATCTCTTTATGAGTAACCATCGGGATATCACCCTCGATCCTGCCTATATCAACTACTTTCTCGCTCTTCACGGCATGACGATCTCCGAAATCGCCTTTGGCGACAACCTGCTGATCAACGACCTGGTATCCGATCTGATTCGGGTCAACCGATCTTTCATTGTGCAGCGCGGCCTGCCTCTTCGGGAGCAGCTTGCCTCGTCGATCAAGCTTTCCCGGTACATCGACTCCCGGCTGCAGGCCGGACAGTCGGTTTGGATCGCCCAGCGGGAGGGCCGTGCCAAGGACGGCGACGACCGGACCTATACCGGGGTGATCAAGATGCTCTATCTCACTCACCGCAAGACCGATATCGACTATACCGCCATGGTAAAACGCGACATGATCGTACCGGTGGCGATATCATATGAGTATGATCCCTGCGACCGGATGAAGGCCTGGGAGATGCACCGCAAGGAGACTCGGGGCGGCCATTCTAAGGGCAAGAACGAGGATTTGGCGAGCATGTACGCCGGTATCACCGGCTATAAGGGCCGTATCCACTATGCCTTCGGCGAACCGCTCAAAGGCGAATATCATACCGACAAGGAGATCGCCGAGGCGATCGATCGTTCGATTCATCTTAACTACCGTCTCTGGCCCAGCAATTACGCCGCCTATGATCTCCTGCATAAGAGCAAGCGCTATGCCGACTGCTACACTCCCGAGGAGCTGGAGAAATTCAGCGCCCGCTTTCGCGGTATGCCCGAGCTTGTCCGGGAGAAAGCCTGGGCGGCGTACGCCAAGCCGGTCGAAAACCGCGACGCCGCACTCGAGGGCTGATGACGCGCTTGCTTAAGCTCGTCGCCCTGGACCGGGCCCCCAAAGGGGCCAAGGAGATCCTCCTTCGCCTCACGCCGGCCCTCAACCGGGACTACAAAGGCGCTTACATCCATCTACCCAGCCTGACCCGAGTCCGGCTCAAGGTGTTGAAGGAGCGGGAGACCGGCCCCAATGTCAGAATCCGCGGGCTTGCCCGGGAGCGGCTCAAGAAGGGCGACCGCTTCTTGGCCCTGGACGAAGCCGTCCTCGCCGGCCGCAGGTTCTACGGCAGGCTTGTGGGGCTCGGTATCGGGGACGGAGGGGAGGGCGTCTTTCAGGGCACCGAGCTTGCCTACCGCATTATCGCCCCCGAAACGCAGCTTCGGGAGACCGGAATGGCGGTGTTGGAGACGACCCGTCCGCTGGCGCTTGTTCCCGGGAAGGAGTTCAAACTCCCCGGCGGTGGCTTTATTCCCTTAGCCCTCAATATCTGGAACCCCGACGCAGACCCTAAGGATCTCCTCAATCTCCAGGGCTGGCAACCGGCGGGATTAACCGCAGCGGAGGGGACTGCCGCCCGTCCGTTTCGCTTCTCCCCCGCGTGGCTCGATTGGGTACGCGGACGTTTGGCCGAAGCGAGCCGCCGGGAAGGCGGTTTACCGCTCTCCCGGATTCCCGAACTGCTTACGATTCCCGCTTACCTTGCCGACGAACTCCAGCGCTTCTTGAGCGATGAAGGGGAGTTTAGCTTCTCCGAGGGCGTACTGCTCGATCTAACCTGGGACTACTCCCAGTCCCTCTCCCCCATGGCCAAGGGCCTCCTTAGCGAACTCAATGCCGAAGGGGTTATGGTCGAGAAGATCCCCGACGCTCCCCGGCAACGGGCACTGCGGCTTTTAGTCCGCTCCGGCCTGGCGGAGGAGTTCGAAGAGGGGATTTTTATCTCACGCCCCTTCTTCGAAGAGACCTATGCCAAGGTAGGGGCCCTGCGTCAGGAAGAGCCGCATATTGGCTTGAGCGAGCTCGCCGCTCGCACGGGGGTAAAAAAGCGTTTTTTAATACCCCTCCTACAACACGGGGACCTGGTCTTATGAGGGGCCTCACGGCGCTTTTTCTGCTGCTTGCGGCGCTTACTCTCCTCCCGGGGTGTCAAAACAGCGCCCCCCGAATAGAATCGACCGACTGGGAACTCTTTCGGATCCGTAGCACCGCCGACGGCGAAGTCTTCGAACGGCTCTCCCTCTTCCTGGCCGCGACCGACGAGGAGGGGCGGGATGATCTGGATCAGCTCTATCTCTTCCATCCCGAGAGCAGGCTCTACTGGGAGTTGACGGGTGAGGAGTGGGAGGAACGGAACCGGGACGGACGGGAATGGATCGGAGGCTCCACCTTCGAAGCCCTGGGTCAGCTTCCTCGGGGTGAATACCGGTACATCCTGATCGACCGGGCCGGGGAACGCAGCGAGGAATCTCTCTTTATCGATCTGCCCCGTGCCACAGATGAAGAGGAGGAGTTCTTTCCCTCCCTCAGGCGTGAGGGGGAGTTCCTCTTCTTGGATACCGGAGACCGGGAGGCGCTGCTTGTGGCCGAAAGCGCCGAGGGGAGGGTATTCGCCAGCTACCGCAGCCGGGATTCGCGACTCAGCATCAACTCCCTGGGGGAGGCGGGAGAACGCGAGTCGAACGACTGGTACCTATTCGTCTACCGCGAGGAGTACGGCTGGTACGCCGGTAGCGGACCCTACCGCTTCTGACGGAAACGGCTGACTATGAAATCCATAATATGCTGCCATACGGTGCGGCCGTAGGTCGATGCATAGTGGCGGGCGGCCTCCTCCAAGGGGAACTCGTCGCCGTATTTCTCCTTTAATTCATGCCAGTGCTTGATGATCCACATGTAGAGATCCGACGGCGTCCGTCCCGGAAAGCGTTTGTGAATCTTGTTGCGTTTGATAATCTGAATGATCGGCCGGTAAAGATTCTTGTACCAGGATTTTCCCGCCTCGACGAAGGGAATCTCCTCCTCCTTATCGAGATTCATGAAGTACTTATGACCCTTGATATGGCGCAGAAGCTCATAGAATCGGCCCGGTTCGGTGAAGGAGAGTTCGTTGGGGTTGATAATCTTGGCCAGCTCGGAGCGTTCGTAGACCCGTCTTTTCTCGTACTCGATGACCGACTGTTTCAGCTCCTCGATGGTCATCTTCGGATCGATCTCCAGGGCGGTCCCGATGCTGGTTACCTCGGCGTCGATGGAGTAGACCCCCTGATGCCGGGCGACCGAGACCCGATGGTTGCCGTCTCTCACGAAATAGACCCCACCGATCTCGTAGAGTTTTATCGGCGGGAGGATGACATCGGAGATATGAGCCCGGTCGATGCTTTGCCAGCGGTTGCGAATATACTCATAGCGGGGCAGAAAGGCTTTGTTGAAATCGTTATAGCGTCCCTCGGAGCCGACGATCCGGTCTATGGGAACCACCTTCATCCCCTTGTAGGATTCGCTCTTCGGCTTTAAGAGCGCTTTCACGTCCTGCAGCGATAAGAGCTGCTGCCGTTCCGGGGTAAGGTAGTTGAGTAGCCGGCCGAGGGTGGCCCGTCCCAGGGCCTTGTTAAAGTCGTCCCGAGCCTGCTGTTCGACAATATGCCTCATGCTTCGTCCTCCATCTCGATCACCAGATGATCATAGGCGTTGACGACGCGGGTCTCCTTGTACCTGGTCTCCCGGGTTGCGTTCAGGTCGTAGAGATGTACATGTCCGTGAACCAGGTACTTCGGTTTAAATATATCCATAAAGGTGAGAAAAAACTTGAATCCCCGGTGGCAAGTGTCCTCCCGGTCGTGAATCTTGTAGGGCGGTGCGTGGGTCAGGAGGATATCCAGATAGCGGCCGTGTACCAAGCGGTTCCAGAGCAGTCGGGGGATCAGCTTGGCGGCGTAGAGCCACATTGTGAGCTCGCTGAACTGGTTCGCCCCTTTGTTATAGCGCATGCTTCCGCCCAATCCGGCGATCAAGAGGCCTTTGACCTTGATCACCTTCCCCCCTACATAGGTGGCGCCGAAGGTTTGACGCTGCATAAACTCGCCGTCCATATCATAGGAGGAGCGGTACTCCCGCCGGTAGTGGTGGATCCGTTCCAGGTTATGGTTCCCGAAGACAAAACAGAGAGGAACGTTGAGGGAGGAGACGATGAATCCGTAATACTCCATGCGCAGATCGCCGGCGCTCAAAACGAGTTTAGCGTCCTTGAAGCGCTCCCGGATACTATTGGAATAGACTAAGGGGTCAACATGGTCGGCTACGCAGAGGATCTTCAAAACAGGGCCTATTTACGGGCGACCTGGGCGGCCGGAAGACTGACGCCCTTGAGCAGCTCTTGAAGTTTATCCTTGTCTACCAGATCAATGGGCCGGGATTCTACGAAGTCCATCGCGACCCGGGAGAAGTTGGAGCTGGAGAGCATCACCCCCCGTTGGACCGAGAATTTCTTCATCAATTCGTGAAAGTTTCGCACGCTCGATTCGGGAATCATCTCCGGAACCCGCAGGAAATGGAGCAGCCGGGGCATCTTTCTGGCATTCCGCCAGCGGGAATCATCCTCGACGGCGATGATCTGACAGCCGTTGGGGATATCGCTTATATCCCGGACCCGCAGACCCATCTGTACGCAGGCGGCCTTACACAGCTCATGAAACTCGCCGGTACCGACGGTGAGGTAGTCCTTGAGCTTATCGTCCGTACGGAGATCCTGATAGTTGCTGAGCTTCTCAGCCACATCCCGGAATTGGGGTTTCTTGGTGTAGATCTTCTCCCACTGCTCGACCGCCTGATCGATATCCCTTAGCTTCTCGAAGCAGAGGGCCAGAAAGTAGCGGGCGTAGAGGGTTTCGGTGGCGGCTTCGTCCTTGGAGAGCTTGATCGCCCGTTCCAGTTCGTTAATCGCCTTCTCGAAGTTATTCATGCTCATATAGCAGCTGCCCCGTTCTACCAGGGCCTTGATCTTCATCTCCGGGTCCCGCTGAGCCTTCTCGAATGAGCGTAGGGCGTTGCCGTAGTCGTGACTCTCTTTCAGGAGCCGCCCGAGGTAGAAATGGGCGGTATGATTGTCGGGTCTGAACTTGAGGGCCGTCTCCAGCTCGACCTTGGCCTCTACCGGCTTCTTGGTGCGGTAGAGGAGGTAGCCGAGCCGATAATGGGCCGCCGAATGGCGAGCGTCGATCTCGATCGCTTTGCGGTAGAAGGCGATGGCCTTGTCGTTCTTGTTCCGTTCCTCGAAGAGCTCCCCCGAGCGGAAGTAGTGATTCGGCTCCTGGGGTTCGAGCTTCATCAGGAGGAGGTACTCCTTCAAGGCCTCTTCCGCCTGACCGTATTTAGCGAAAAGGGAGGCGATGGTCCGCCTGAAGTCGGTTTCAGGACAGGCGCCGCCGAATTTACCGATCTGATTGACCGTCTTCAGCTCCATCAGAGCCAGTTCCGGTTTGTTGTCCGCGATGTAGCTTAAGCCCAAAAGATAGTGGGCTTCACTATTGCGCGGCTCCTTTGCTATAATTTGACGGGCCATACGAATCGCGGCGGAGTATTTGGATTGCCGATAGTATTCGACTAAGGTCGTAACCCGCTTGGGGGCGATGACTGTCTTGATGAGAAAAATGGTAATGACCCCAATAGCCGTTCCGAAAATGATGATAAGTGCTATTACTGCAGGCATCAACGTACTCCAACAAAGAGAAGAGTAATGGCTTTTGACCTGAGTGTCAAATGAGAGGAGGAGGCAGACGTGCGGCGAAAATCGGCCCGAATGGCCCTGATTATGGTGGGGATGACCCTCTGTTTCGGTCTCTCGGCCCAGGAGAGCCTGGGCTTGAAGGCCAGGGCGGACGAGTTATTGAACTTCAATAAACCGGCCGAGGCCTTGCCCCTCTACGAGGCGGCGTTGGAGCAGAATCCCCAGGATCCGGATATCTACCGGAACCTGGGCTATGTATATGAGCTTCTGGGGCAACCCGAAGAGGCTATCCGCATCTACCAGAAGGGTTCGACCATAGCGCGAATCGACCGGGACCTCTTCTATAACGCCATGGGCCGCAACCTGCATAAGCTGGAGCGCTTCTCAGAGGCGGAGGGGCAGTATACCAAGGCTTTAGAGTACAATCCCACTAACTACGCTCTCTACGTCAATCGCGGCAACAGCCGCGTCGAGCTGCAGGAGTTCGAAGGGGCGATCAACGACTATTCGAGCTATCTCTCATTGGAGCCGGCACCTCAGCAGGAGAAGGAGATCCGCCAGATGATCGGCCTCTTGCGGGGTATACTCGAAGAGGAGAAGGCCCAGGCCCTGGCCGACGAGGCGCGGCGGAAAGAGGAAGAGGAGCGGCAGAAAGCGTTGCTCGACTCTGTTTTGAGTTCCCTGGACGACGTGACCGAGGATACCCAATCCCTCTCGGCCGGAGCGGAGGAGATTGAAGAGCCCGATGTCGAGATCGATCTGGCCGACTAATCCAAACGAATGATGCGAAGGAGATATTCATGAATCGAAAACTACTGGCCGCCGGCGGCGCGGCTCTAATCATACTGCTGCTACTGGCCGGACTCTTTGTCTGGTCCCCCTGGAGCGGAGAAGGGGCCGCCGACGAAGGCAGCTCGATCCGGGACAACACCCTGCGCCTGGCCCGGGAGTATTACCAGCAGGAGGAGTATCAACGGGCGCTGGATTTGATCGATCAGTTGCTGCTGCAGGATCCCGACGACGAAGAGGCCCGCAAGCTCAGGGACGACGTGATCGCCGCCCGCAAGGAGGCCGATGAGCGCAAGCAGCAGGAGGAGCTGGCCAAGCAGCAGGATCTCTCCGATTCCCTCTCCAACCTCTCCGACTCTATCAAGGAGGGGGGAAGCAGCCAGCAGGCTGTGCCTCAGTACGATCCGAAGGCCGAGGCGGAAGCCAAGAATGAGGCCGAGCGGCAGAAACGGGCCGAGGTTAACCGGCTGATCCAGGAGGGAGTGGCCGCCATGGAGCAGGATCAGTACGGCGAGGCCCGGGGTAAGTTCGACGAGGCCCTGGGGCTTGATCCGGATGTCGCCTTCGCCTATGCCATGAAGGGTGAATCCTACTTCCGGGAGGACTCGGAGAGCCAGAGCAGCCTCAATCAGGCGGTGGCCAACGCCAATAAAGCGATCGACAAGGATTCGAGTCTCTGGATTCCCCATAATACTCTGGGGAACATCTACTCCCAGACCAGACGTTGGGACGATGCGATTCGCCACTTCAGAGAGGCCGCCCGGCTCAATCCGGAGAATGCAGACGTGCTCTTCGAACTGGGTAAAGTGCAGTACCGGGCGGGACGCTTCCGGGATGCGAAGGAGTCCTTCGAAGGGGCTATTTATCTGGTTCCCGATTTCGACCGGGCCTACTTCAACCTGGGGCTGACCGAGAACAAACTCGGAAACAGCGCCGGCGCGGTTTCCGCCTTCTCGAATACGGTAAAGTATGATCCCGACAACGCCACCGCCTATTTCGCTCTGGGCCAGGCCTATCGCGCCCAGGGGAAGCCCGCCCCGGCGGAGGAGAACTTCCGCATTGCGGTAACCCGGGATCCGGAGAACGTGAACTACAACTTCTACCTCGGCATAGCCCTCTTCGATCAGAAGAAGTTCGACCAGGCCGAGGCCTACTTCCAGACCGCCGCCGGTCTCGATTCGTCCAGGGCGGATATTCTCTATAACCTGGCCCTGGCCAGGATCGAGCAGGGAAAGGGGACTCCCGCCCTGGAGGCCGCGGCTCAGGCGGTTAAGCTCAAGAACGATTCGGCCCCTTATGTCTACACCCTGGGACAGGCCGCGGAGCTGACCGGTAACGAAGACTACGCGGTGCAGGCCTACGAGAAGGCGATCTCCCTGGACCCCAATTACCTGAAGCCGAGAATCAACCTGGGCAAGCTCTACGACGGGAAGGAGCAGTACGACAAGGCTCTGGACCACCTGCTTTCGGCCTATCAGATCGCCCCGAACTCGTTGGAGGTGAATAACAACCTGGGCAATGTCTATCTCCATGCCGAGCTCTACAACGATGCGGTAACCCATTACAAGAAGGCGGTCGCCGCCAAACCCAATGCTACGCTGATGCGTTATAACCTGGCCATCGCCTACATCGAAACGGATCAGAACGCCCTGGCCAAGGATGCGCTGGCCGAGCTGATCAAGATCGATCCCGCTTTCTGGGACGGCTACTACCGGCTGGGAATGCTCCTCTATTCCGAGGGGGATACCGAGAGCGCCCAGGCTATCCTCGGACGGCTGTTAGAGAAGAAGCCCGACTACTCCCGCAGGGCGGAGATCGAGGAGCTGCTTTAGGCTTGATGATACCGGTCGGCTAGGTCCTGCCGACCAGGCTGAAGAGTTCGCTGCGGCTTAAGGCGAACCAGACCGGCCGACCGTGGGGACAGCGCGGTTCGGGGAGCTCGAAGACCTGCTTTAAGAGCTCCTCGGCCGAGACACGCTCCAGGGCTTCTCCGTCCTTTACCGCCGCCTTGCAGGACATGTCGGCATAGAGATCCCGTAAGAAATTCTCCACCGATCCCCGGGGCTCGCTCAAGAAACGGGACAGCTCCTTCTCGACCCCCCGGTAGGAGGCCGGAATCGAATCGATCCGCATTCGTCCGTCGACGATCTCCCCCTTGAATCCCAGAGGTTTCAAGCGTTCTAATAAGGTGCGGTAGAAGCGCTCCTCCACCGCATCGCCCACCGGCTGCTCCAGGGGCACCATAAGCCCCTGGGAGCTCTGCCCCGGGGCGGAGAAGCGTTCGTAGAGGATGCGCTCGTGGGCCGCGTGCTGATCGACCAGATAGAGCTCCTCGCCGACCTGACAGATAAGAAAGAGATCGAAGGCCTGCCCCAGATAGCGGATATCCGCACCGCCCCGCTCGGGCCGCGGAATCGGGGTGACCGCCTTCCAGGCTTCTACCGGTGCCTTCGGCCGCTCGGCGGCATAGACCGGCTGCGAGAATGGGCGTCGGGCAGGGGCTGCAGCCGGAGGGGCAGAGGATTCAGGTTGCTTGTGGGCCCGGGGGGAATCGAAATCGAATCCCGACCAGACCGACGGCCGTTCGGTTTCCCGAGGCAGGGTTGTCCCTCCGGCGGCGAGCTCCTGTTGTATGCGCGTGGTGAGCGCATGATGAATCTCCTTCAGATTCTTGATCCGCGCCTCCCGTTTGGCCGGGTGGATGTTGAAATCGACCAGATCCGGATCGACTGTGAGAAAGAGCATTCCCACCGGGAAGCTCCCCCCCGGGAGGAGCATCGAGAAGCCGTACTCCACCGCCTGCAGCAGGGAGTACTCCTGTATTCGGCGTCTGTTGAGGTAGACATGGATGTAGCGCCGGTCGCGGCGGTAGATGGAAGGCGAGGCGTGGATCAGTTCGAAGGCGAAGCCGTCGTACTCACCCCGGATGCTCTTGACCGAGGTGGCGGGAAAGATCGATGGATAGCAGAGGGCGATCCGCTCCGCCGCGCTGCCGGGCGTAAGGCTATGTTTAGGGGCGCCGTCGTTTAGGAGCTGGAAGCCGATCTCCGGGAAGGCGGCCGCCTTCTCGAGGAAGGTGGTGCGGCAGAGGTTGGCCTCGGCCTGGCTGCTCTTCAGGAAGCGTCTGCGGCCGGGAAGGTTGTAGAAGAGCTCCTCCACGGTAACGCTGGTCCCCTGCTGCCCCCGGTAGGGCTCGAGGGATGCCAGTTCTCCCTCCCTGACCTCCAGCCGGTGGGCGCCGGAACCGTCGTTGCTGACGATGTTCAGCCGGGCGCAGGAGCCGATACTGCCCAGAGCTTCTCCCCGAAAGCCCATGCTCAGGGTGGAGTAGAGGTCCTCCACCGTCTCGATCTTGCTCGTGGCGTGGGCCCTGTAGCAGAGTTCCAGATCCTCCCGGCTCATCCCGCAGCCGTCGTCGGTGACCCGGATAGAGGCGACCCCGCCGTTTTTTATGTCGACCTTGATCGATGCGGCGCCGGAGTCGATGGCGTTGTCCAGGAGCTCCCGGACAACAGAAAACGGCCGGTCGATTACCTCGCCGGCCGCAATCTTACGGGCCACATCATCCCGGAGGAGCTTTACCCTCCGGGAGTTCTCGTTCTGGTCAGGCACTCAAGACCTCCGTCAGAAGCTGACCCGGGTCTCGATGCTGACCGAGAAGGTGGCGGCTTTGGTGCCGTCCTCCTGCTCGATAACGATGTTGTTGACCACCGCGGCGAGCTTCAAGACCGGCGAGAGGGGATAGACCACCTCCCCGTAGAGGGCGGTGCGCTCGTCGAAGAGGGACTGGTTCTGAATCCCGTCCACGAAGCCGATGGTGTCCATGCCCAGGGATGCGGAGAGTCCCACGAAGGGGATCTGCGGCATCGTCGCCATCAGGTGGAAGAGGTCGGCCTGGTCGTTGAAGCCGTCCGCATCCCAGGCGTAGCGGTAACCGGCCTCGACCGTCAGGAGTTGTTCCCAGCTGAAGCCGGCCTCGCCGTAGATGCCCCGGGTCTCCTCTGGATTGTAGGTGTCTGCGCTGCCGCTTTCGATACTTGCAAAGAGTGCGGCGGCGTAGAGTTCTCGCTGCCGTTCGTAGGTCGGTCCGTAGAAACCGTTGAAGAAGGTCCCGTTTCCATACTGGTACTCCAGGCGGTAGTCGATGAAGCTCATGTTACCGAAGATTCCGGCGGAGTAGCCGTAGTTTCTCAAGGCCTCCAGGCCGCTCCCGCCGTCGGGATTATAGACATATTTATCCTGCCAGCCGGCATCGACGGTAAAGAATCCGTCGGTATAATCCTCCCGCCAATAGGGGAAGAGGGCCCCGATATCGGCAAAGCCGACGACGGCAAATGCGTCCCGTTCGATCAGCGGGAACTCCGTATCCAACGCGCCGTTGACGAAGATCGGTGAGCCGAGGTCGTCATCCAGCTCACCTGCCGGATCGGTGTCCACCACCGTGGAGGCGCCGAAGCCTAAGGGGAAGACGCGGCCGAAGGGTCGGAAGCCCAAGCGGGCGCCGATGATCTCCGGTTCGGCCAGATCGTTGAAGACCGATTCCACGATCACCTTATCGGCGTTGAAGCCGGTATTGAGGCCTACCCGGCGCACGGCGGGGAAGTCGGCGTCGTTGGCAAAACGGTTCATCAGGATGCCGTGCCCCAGGGTGACACCATTGACGTTGCCCACCTTGAGGAAGAAGGGGTCCCGGTTATCACCGTACTCGATGTAGCGGATCTTCAGGACCAGGTCTTTCAGGGCGTCCTCTGCCGCCTCGGCCACCGTCTCCTGGTCGGAGCCGAAGGACCACTCGTTGTTGCCCTCGGGCTGATACCAGTCGTCGGGATCGAAGACGTTGGTGTTGTAGATCACCGGCAGGTAGAGGGCGATATCGAACTTGCCGATCTGGAAGGTGGGGCCCAGGATCAGTTTGGAGAAGGTGATGCCGTCTATGGTGAGGGTTCCGATCTGGAGTCCCAGGTATTCCGCCAGGAAGTTCATCACCGGGTCGTCCTCCGGCGCGGGCTGTTCGGCAAATTCCGGTTCCGGCTCGGGTTCGGGCTCGCTCTCCTGGGGCTCTTCCACTACCGGCGCCTCGTAGCCGGGAACATCCGCCGGCGAGAGGCCTTCGAACTGCAGATCCTGGTAGATCGCGGCGAACTGCTCCGCCGAGAGGGCCACCGCCTGGAAGGATTCGGCGAAGACGTCGGCGAACTGACCGGCCCCCAGATTCAGGGACTGGCCGGAGTTGAGATTGGTGTACTCGATATTGCCCTCGAAGACGAAGGCCGAATCGAGTTCGTCGGGGATAACCTGCAGACCGAAGTCGGTGCCCCGCACGCCGGCTACCGCCGTGGGGGTCTGGATCGAGTAGTTGTTGCGCTGGAAGAGTCCCAGCTTGGCGGCGATGGTGCGGATCTTTCCGCCGAAGAGGGTGAACTCGTTGGCCGACTGTTCGTCGGTCTGCAGCGCCTCGATGGTAAACTCCGTGTCGTAGGAGAGCTTGATGATCGTGCCGTTCGGATCGAGCCTGATCTCGGCCGTTGTCCCTAAGGTCTTGACCCGGTCGCCGGGCATCAGCTCCATGCCGAAGAAGAGCTCCTCGACCTCGTTCCCGTCGATGTCGAAGACCGCAAGCTCCAGATCGTCGCCGTAGTACTCGAGCATCGCCGCAGGTTCGCTCTGATCCTGGGCTATAACGGCCAGCGAGAAGAGGCTCGCCAGTAGAATTATGATTAATCGTTTCATCTCATCCTCCCTTAAAAGGCCACCGAGGTGGAGAGGTTGGCGGTGGTTACCCAGGAATTGTCGGCGTCGGGGTCCTCAGGATCGTAGCGCAGCAGATAGGAGAGGGTAATGACCGCGTTGCCGGTCTTGTAGTTGAGGCCAACGCCGATAACGCTGTTGTCGGCCCGAGTCAGATCCTCCCACTCCTTGATGATGCGCTTGTCGTAGGTGGCGTCGAAATAGATCCCCGGCAGGAGTCCTTCGCCGACCTTGAAGCTGGCGTTCAGATGGGGGTACTCGATGTCGTTCTCAGGCTTGCCGAAACCGCCTTCCACGGACGTAAGGAAGACCACCGTATCCTGGAAGAAGGCGAAGCCTAAGGAGCCGTACCAGCCGGTATAGGCGTCGACCCCGGCATCGCCGTTGTAGATTGCATATTTTTCCTCCCGATAGAGATCGTACTGACCGTCGAAGTAGACCGGCACGAAATCCTCGCCCAAAAAGCGGAGCTGGGCGCCGTAGAGGATATGTTTAACCAGTCTGCCGCCGGCGCCGACCATGGTGCCGGTAGAATCGTCCTGAACAACGAAATCTCCGAAGGCGGCCAGATCGATCAGCTCCTTCTCGAGGATCGGCTGGCGTAGATCCACGCCGTAGATCGAGACTATGTCGGGATCGGTATAGAAATCGTACTGAGCATCCGGAACTCTGTCGGCGGCGAAGGTGGTTCCTACCTGCAGCTTCGGCAGCAGGGGCAGACTCGTGCCGGCCAGCGGGCGGGCATAGAACCGGGCGCCGACCACATCGAAGAGGGCCAGATTGCCCACAAAGGTCTCCACCCCAACATAGGGGAAGTTAACCAGGTTGCCGTCCACGTCCAGACTCAAGCCCAGGATTCGGGTATCCGGCATGAAGAGGGTGTTGCTGTAGCCTCCCATGATAAATCCGTTGCCCAGAGTCGCCCCCTCGATGGAGCCGAACTTGGCATAGAGGTCGTCCCCCTTCCGGCCGTAGCGTACATAATTGAATATAGGCAGGTACTTCTCCAGGAATTCCTCATCATCCTGGAGTACCCAATCCTCGTCTCTGAAATCGTATCCGTCGTCGGTGAAGCGGAAATGGAAGGGAATCCAGAGGCCGATGCCCCACTTGCCGAAGGCGAAGTCGGGTTTGAGGATCAGCTTTTGATAGGCGACCGCTTCGCCCTCCTCCTGAAAACTGGTGGCTCCTATGTCGAGCCCCAGGCCAAAATCAAACTGGGAAGCGGAAGAATCATCTCCGCTCTGGGCCAGCAAGGGCAGCGCCAACAACAGCGTTATAACAAGCGCCGCGGGACGCAGAAACGAACGTCTCTCCATTTCCTACTCCTCGTGGTATCTACTCACACAAATATAGTCCACTTTTTGTAAAGTACAATTTCTCATCCTCGATTACAAGGCGCCTAAAAACTGAACTCCCCGATGATTCCCCCTTCGAGAGCCCAGAAGCGGAGCTTCTCGTCGGTGCCCGACAAAGGGGTATTCTTGAATCCGAAGGCAAGATAGAGCTCGATCAGCCCCCGATCGCCGTAGAGAATGCCGGTTGAATGCTTCAGGCTCGCCTGCTGCTCGTAGATCTCGTCGTCCACCGGTTTGAGGGAGAAGGAGAGGGATTCGCTGTGGCGCAGCCGCGGGATGCTGCCGTCGTCCAGCAGCAGCGGAAAGGGGGTAGGCAGGTTCGGGTCGGGATCCATGAAGAGGAGCCCCTCGGCACTGAGGCTCCAGGCGATCAGCTCGTCGGGATCACTCTGACTCAGGCTGTTCTCCAGGGAGTAGCGGTTCTCTCCGCGGCCGAAGAGGGCGATGCTGTTTCTTAGCTCCCAGTCGACCGCCAGCTCCTCGTCGTAGCTGGTATCGACGAGGGCATCGGTGGTGAACTCGTCGGACTCATACCAGGGGAAGAGGGGATAGGCGCCGAAGGCGCCGAAGAGGTTCACCGCCGTAGCAGCGGCGACGGTGCTGGTATTGAGGGTGCTGGTTACCGATTCGTAGCTTCTACTGTAGCTTCGACTCGTCTCGAAGGAGAGGAACGAGGGCAGGATCAGGTCGCTGAGCCTGGAGGAGAAGCGCCGCTGCAGGCTGAGGCCCAGCGCCGGGGTGTAGCTTCCCTTGTCGAACTCCTCCGTCCCCCGGGTAAAGGCCGATTCAGCGGCCGGCTCAATAATCTCCGCTATCGGCGGCGCGCTGAGAAGATAGCCCTGATCCCCGGCGGTCTCCGCCCAGGCCGCTATGTCGCCGGCAAAACCATGCTCCGCCTTCTCGCTCTGCCATTCGCCGGAGAAGCTCCGTCGGTAGTAGGGGGCAATATCGAGCCGGTTGAAGTCGTCGCCGAAGAGGACCAGGGGAAGTTCGATCCGCCAGGCTATCTCATCCAGCTCCTTGCGCGGATCGCTTCCGTAGCGTTTGACCCCGGCGGTGGGTTGTGCTTCCAGTCCCAGCGGAAAATCCGGGTTTACCGAGACCGGGAGGGCGGCGCTGATGCTCCGGTCGGTGAGTTCATCCTCCTCGGTGTAAAGGAGAAGCGCGCTTCCCTGGAGCCATCCCGGAGCATAGCTTTTCTCATCTACTTGGGGATCGAAGATCAGGTTCGAAAAGTCGATCTCCGGACTGAAGCTGAGCGATGGGAGGGGAGTCGAGCTAACCGCCGCCCGCCAGCCCTGGGTCAGATCGCCGCTGCGGTAGACCGCCTCGGCCTCTACATCGCTCTGGAAGCCGGGCAGGCTGAGCTTGAGGGCGTTCTGCTTCGAGAAACGGTAATCATCGCTTCCCGGATCGTGGCTGTAGCTGTCGATGAAGCGCAGCGGGCCGCTCTCGGGGATCGTCAGCCGGTGGGCGCCGGAGACCTCGGCCCCGGAATCCTCCTCGCGCACATTTAGTGAGAGTTCGGCCCGGGACCAGAGGGTCGAGAAGTCGGCCTCTTGGTAGACCCGGTAGACCCGCCCGTCGGAGGAAGAGAAGCCCGAGGCGAAACCCGGCTGGGCGATCCGCGAGCGGCCGGTCCAGCTGAAGTCGGAGAGCAGGGGGATACCGGATAGATTCAGAATCTCATCCTCGTACTGATAGTAGGCGTTGGTCAGGACCCCCAGGTCGACCGTCGGCACCGGTTCGGAGAGGTGGATCTCGTCGACCAGCACCGTGCCCGAGGTTGCCCAGCTGGTATCGCTCAGGACGATCCGCGCCCGGCGGACCAGGAAGTCATGATCCCCCGCGGCGGAGGTGCTCCCGGGATCGGTCCCGTCGACCTTAACTGAATCGGCGTCCAGATCCACCTCGACCGCGTTCCAGCCGACATCGCCCAGATCCTGCAGGGTGACGGTGTAGCTCCCGTCGTCCCCCTCGAGGATCAGATCCATGTTGAGGGTGCTTCCGCCGCTCTCGACCTTGTAGTAGAAGGTGAGCTTGCCGTAGGCCGCAAGCGGCACCGGGGTGAGGGGGCCCACCGCCTCGATTTCATCTGTTGGAAGAGGTTGGGTACTCCAATCGATCCGCAGGGCCTGCTGCTCGGTCTCGCCGGCATTGAAGCGCTCCTTGACGGTATCGAATTTCGAGGAAAGGCCTGTCTCGCTGACTTCGCTTATTTCGCTGCTGCCGCCGGCGGCGACGAAGGAGGAGCCCAAGACGCGGACCTCGCCGATTAGGAGGCGGCCCGAGTAGGTTGAGGCATCGTTTTCTAAGAGCAGTATTTGTATTGCGCGTACGATTGAAAGCTTATTTTTATCGGAGGTTGAAAGCGGAATGTAGACTTCTCGCCATCCACCGTTTTGAACATCGCCTTCGCTGGATGCTATGACCTGAGTACTAGTCTCCCGATTTAAGAGACCATTGCCGTCGGCGTCCTCGCTCTCCTCAGTGCCGTTCCCAAAATCCCCCCGGGGGCCGTTTCCGCCACCTCCGACCAAGAGGGTTAGACCACCCTGATTGAAGGGGAAGCCAGCGTCGTAGGGGCCGCTCTCCTCGTCCAGGCTGCCGTCCTCATCAATATCTTCGGAGATTGCACCGGCTCTTACATAGAGTCCAGGAAACGCTGAGCCAATGTATTTATACTTGAATGAGATTGCTTTGGCATCGGATAGATCCAAGGCAGTTCCGCCGCTCGTGATCTGGGCGCCAACCCATTGATCGGTACTGGAGAAGTTAAAATCGAGGACCGCCACCCGCCCCTCGATGTCGTCCGCGGCGGCGGACGCGACCGACGGTCCCACCGGATTCCCGTCGGCAAAGGGGTAGACCTGATCCGAAGGCGGGGACCAGTCGTACTCCTTTAAGGTGCTCCCGCCGGTGTCCAGGTACTGGTTGTAATCGATATATGAAACTTCTCCTCGATTGGTCGAGAGAAAATCTTCTACAATGCCGGATGTTGTAAGCTCATTGTCACTGGGCGCAGCCGGGAAGAGGGTGTTGCCGCTGATGCCGAAACTCACCGCCCCCTCCTCCATCCCCGCCAGGCGCAGGTAGCCCCGGGTGTCGTGGGTGCCGAGGCTCACCCCGCCGTTGAAGTCGACGCCCCAGTTCTCGCCCCGGTACTCCCCGCCGGCGCCGAGAAGCAGGCTGCCGGGGCTCTCGGCGTACTCGGTGGAGTAGCCGGTCTGGTCTATATTCCAGCGTACTCCGGCGTCGGCCCGAAGCTTCAGGGTCTCCAGATCCCGCCTGGGGGTGAACTCGTTGGATGAGACGAAAAAGAGATCCGCCCCGGAGGCGCCGTCGTCGGGGAGCTCATAGCTGACGATTATCTCGTCGCTCCCCTGTACGGGGAAGGGGAACTCGAGGCTCCCGTCCTCCAGCCGGGAGAAGCGCCTCTCCGGTCGACCGTTAATGCTGACCTGTACCGAGCCGGGAATCGCCGCCGTCGGGACGGAGATCGATGAGGCCCCGACGTTCACGGTGTAGCGGAGCACATAGGGGACCGGATTCTTGCGGGCAGGGCCGTAGGACGCGGGAATCAGGTCGGCTAAGGGGAAGCGGGTCGCCGCCCGGGGAAAGCCGGTCGGGCGCAAGGTAAGGCTGCCGGAACCGAACTCGCCGTCGATCTCGCCTACTGCTTCTAGCTCGCCGGTGGGGAGGATCTCGATCTCCGTCCTGGTTCCGGAAGCGGCCCCCTCGGCCTTATAGACCGCCTGAAACTCGAAAGGGGAGAAGGCCCCGTCTTCGTAGAGGAGGAGGGCGTTGTTGCCGTCGATGGAGACCTGATAGTCGGTCAGCGCTACTCCGGCATAACTCCCCGTCCATTCGAAGGTAAGGGTCGGAAGAGTCGGATCGGGCTGGTCGGAACCGTTCAAGCCCGCCAGGCCGCCGACGCCCAGGCCGGCGTCGCCCACCGAAAGCGCCCCCTTCTCGTAGTAGATTAGCACCCGGCCGGCGGGCGCTCGGCTTAGCTCGACAAAGCCCTGCTCCAAGGAGACCGCCGCTTCGAATTCCGAGGCGACCTTGTAGTTCCGTCCGCCGGCGGATAGAGCACCGTCGTCATCCTCCAGATAGACGGTGGCCGAATCTATATTCTCGTCGGGGAGCAGGAAGTAGCGGCCCCGAATGAAGCTACCCGGTGCGACCAAGAGCTCCTCGGATTCCGAGGTACCGGCGTAGGTTTTCGTGACCCGGCTGGTGCGCTGGTAACGGAAGAGGAGCTCGTGGCGGCTTCGGTCGGTCTCCAGGGTCGCCGAGGCTCCCAGGGCGTCCTCGGGATGTTCGGGGACGTCGATCAGCGGGGTGGAGTCGATATTCGTCCCGGTGTTTCCCAGGCGTACCCGGCGTACCAGCTCCCCCTCGCGCCCCTCGTAGCCCAAGAGGTAGGTGTTGAAAAGCTCCTCTTCGGTGAAAGTGGTCTCGAAGAAGTAGCGCTCCTTCAGCCAGAGGGAGAGGGCCAGATCGGGCACCTGATCGAACATGAAGCCTGAACTAAAGCCCGGGACCGACGGCGTGACCGGGGCAGGGGTCCCCCAGACGGTGCCGAGGCTGCTCTCCAAGCGCCAGGTGCCGTCGATCAAGAGGTCTACGTCGGTGTCGCCGATCTGAGAATCGAAAATAGAGGTGGCAGCCTCGTCCTGGGGCAGCACGACTTGATCCTCGGCCGTCGGGTGGAAGCCGAGAGAGAGCATGAGGCCGAATAAAAGAGCCTTGATAAGATCAAATCGGTGCATTACTCTATAGTTGCACACCATAGCATACCTTTTCCATTTTTGGTCAGCTTTTTGGGGTGCTAAAACGGCGATCCGCGGAAAAGAAGGTGCCCGAACGCATGAGTAACGAAGCAGCCAAGGCGGAGGCCTTTGTCGCCCGGCTCCTGGCCAACCCGGCCTTATCGGATCAGAATCCTCTGCAGAAAGAGGAACAGATACTCCAATTTCTCAACGCCAATAGCCATCAGCTCTATCCGACCCTTTCGTCCGCCAATTTCTTCCCCGGTATGGAGTGGCAGCAGATTTGGGGTTTTCTCCACCAGGCGCTCACGAAATCGACCGACGCCGTGCTGGTACCGCTGCTGCGCCGGACGGTTCAGGAACAGCTGGATCTCTCATACATCAGTTTCATGCGACAGCAGGCGGTCGGTCAGGATAAGGTCAAAGAGGCTCTGTTTCAGTTTCTCGCCCACTCCCTCTCGCACTATGAACCCCGCCGGGAGCTGATAGGCAGTCTGAATGCGATCCTCTTCAAGGGGGACGAGAAATATATCGACCAGGTCTATCTCCGCAAGGAGTATATCCACTTCGAATTGACCAAGGTGCAGCGCCTCAAGATGAGCAAGGAGGAGGTCAAGTATCTGATCCGCACCTGCCTGCTATTGAGGCCGGCGGTCTTCAGCCTCTTTGCCTCGTCCGGCAACAGCGACCGCCATGCGGGACTGCTGCCCGCCCAGTCGGCCGACCGGGTGTTGGAGGCGATGACCCAGCGTTTGAAGTTGATTCCCGATCAGATACACCGCTCCACGGTCAACTCCACGGTCTCCTTCCTGGAGAACCGCTTCATCGAGGCCACCGCCCGGATGACGGCCATACTCTCCGCCATGTACCGGAGTTATCGGGGTAATATTACCGTGGATCGGGGCGCCGATACCCAGGACAAGAGCTGGATCAGCACGGCCAGGAGGAATTTCAAATTCTTCGGTTACGATATCAAGCTCCTGGACGAGCTCTACAAGATCGCCGCCGAGAACGGCTGGTAGGAGGCGAGATGAACAGCAGACTACACAGACGCCTGGAAGGGCTGGTGATCGTGATGATCGTGCTGGTCCTGATTCAGACCTTCCTCGAGGATTTTGCGGTGGTCGCCGGATTCGGCTGGGATTTCCGCCGCATGCTTATCTACTCCGCCTTCGTCTTCGATCTCTTTTTTACGCTCGAGTTCCTGATACGTTACTACAATGCCTTGACCGAGATGCGCGCCGCCGACTATTTCTTCAAGCGCCGGGGCTGGATCGATTTCTTCGCTTCGGTACCCCTCTTGGCCTTGAGCTCCGGCCCGGCCCTCTTTGCGATGATCCTCGGCGGGAGCGGAGCGGTCGGCCTGGGCGGTATTCTAAATGTCCTCAAGGTGGTGAAGGCGATCCGGATCGCTCGCATCCTGCGCCTTCTCAGGATCGCCAAGATCTTCAAGCAGATCAAGAATACCGAGTCCCCCATGGCTCAGCGCCACGTGGCCAAGATTTCGACCTTGACCATCTCGACCTTCGTATTCGTGATTCTGCTTTTCTCGAGCATCGGCACCTTCACCGGCCTTCCCTCATCCTTCGATCAGGCCCAGGTCCACTATGCCGGAGCGATGGAGACCCTGAGTGAGGCTTCCATGCTCGATTCCGCACGCCTCGAGGAGTATGCCCAGGTCGACGAATCCCTTCTGATCGTCAAGCGGGAGGGAAACACCCTCTATTCGCGTTACGATAATACCTACTATAAGCGGGTCTTCGGACCGGGGGATTATTTTTTCGGCCAGCGCGGAGATCTGCAGTTCTTCTTCGATCTGCGGGAGGTGAATATCCTCTCCTCCCGGGACAACCTGCTCTATTTTACGGTGGTAATCGCCCTAACGCTGATCTTTCTTTTCGTCTACAGCCCCCATTTCGCGTTGACCGTAACCGATCCGATCCACGTTATGCGCCGAGGAATGGACGAGGCCAGTTATAATCTCGAGGTCAAGACCGACGGAGTCTATGGCGGAGACGATATCTATAAATTGGCGCGCTCCTATAACGAGACATTCCTGCCGATGAAGAACCGGGCCCAGACCAGCGAGGAGTCGGGAGGCTCGGATCTCTCCCTGGAGGATGTGAAGGATATCCTCGATACTATCTAAGCGGTGACCCGGCGCCCCGGGGAAGAACAGGTGATTCAATGGTTGTTTCGATGATTCAGGTGGTATTCGAATTACCCGATGCGAGTTCCCTGAAGGATAAGCGGCAGACCCTGCGTTCTCTCAAGGACCGGCTGATGAAGAAGTACCGTGTCTCCGTGGCGGAGGTAGATCTGCAGGATTCCCTCTCGTTCTGCCATATCGGAGCGGCCTACGTGACCAACTCGAAGGAGCTGGGAGAGAAGGTGATGCAGCGGGTGGCCGATTTCATCGAGGAGACGATCCCCGGCCGGGTCCACCACATCACCGTGCACACAGAACGCTTCTAACCGATGGAATCCTCTTCATCGGGATCGTTATGGATGTCCACCGCCTCTTTAATGGCCGTAATACAGCGGTTGAAATCCTTCATGGTCTCTTTTAGGGAGTAGAAATTGAGTCCGGCGAAGTAGATCTTGGAAAAGATCGAGAAGCCGATCTCCTCCTCCTTGGTAATGTTCAGATAACAGCCGAACTCATAACATATCTTCAGCATGTCCACCAGACGGCGCTGAATAAACTCCGAAACCTCCAGCGGAAAAGAGAAGGTGTAAGCAACCTCGAGGAATTTATTGTCCACATCGATGTAGAACTCCCCGGCGGCGCCGTCCTTGCCTTCGAAGCTGGCGATATAGGAGGCCTCATCCCCGGAGTTGTCGAAAATCTCGTAGCCCAGCTCTTTGTACAGCACATTGACCCGTTGTATCCGTTCACGCATCAATTTAGAATATTTCATAATCCAGCTCTCATTAGTCCTAATCTATTCTCTTTCAATGGAATCTGCAACAAAAAGCGGCCTTCAATCGGCCAGGATCTCATCCACGATGCCCTGAATGCGAGTCCCCAATTTACTAATGGTCGCGGCCGGCAGGAATAGCCGGGTCTTGCGCAGAGAGCGGGTAAAGCCTTCGACCATCTCGGGAGAGAAGACCGAACCGCTGTCCCGGAAAGGAAAGAACGCTCCGTCTCGGTGTATCTGCAGATCAACCTCGAAGGAGATCGGCTCGGGGATATCGAGGATCACCTGCCACTCCTCCACTTGGGCGCCCGCGTTGCGCAGGCTGCGGGCTATCTCCCGCTCCAGGTCGAGTCGCCGCTCCATATCGACCGCTCCGGCATGGCGGTCGGCATCGAAGGGTGCCTCATAGGCGGTCTTTAACAGCTGTCGCTGAAAAACCATGCTCGCCAGTCGGTAGTAGGGGGCGTGCTTGGCCGCCATGGCCATATAAAACTCGGCGTCGTCCAGGCCGTAGAGCTTCTCCTTGTCGAGATCCCCCTCGGCGAGGCCCAATAAAACCGCTTTCTTTATCATCGCCGTAGCAATGCGGACGGTTCGGTGCCAGTACACGCTCCGGTACATCTGGTATTTGGCGAAGAGGAGGCTCTCCACCGACCCCAAGCCCGCCTCATCCAGGGCCAGGGCTTCCGGGGTGGGCACAATCTTGTCGATAAAGAAGTCGGTATCTTGAATACCGTAGGGTACGCCGCAGAAAAAGGCATCCCGGTTGAGGTAGTCGAGCTTGTCCGGGTCGAGAACCCCGGAGAGGATACGGCGGAAGAAGGTAATCTCATCCTTATCCGATACCGGCAGGCTTTCGTCGACGATGGCGGCCACCGTCTCCGGTTCCACTCCGACCTTCTCCTTCAAGACTCGTCTGAAACCGTCGTTGAGTATGATGCGGCCGGTGAGAACCTCATGATCAACCAAGGGCAGATCCTTGAAAGAGTGGGTGTAGGGGAAATGACCGAGATCGTGGAGCAGGGCGGCTGCCAAGAAGGCCTTGATCCCCTCCAGGCTCAGATCGGGCAGGCGCTCGTCGACGGCGATCCGCCTGATGATGCGCTTGGCCGTATGGAAAACTCCCAGGCTGTGATTGAGCCGAGTATGAGTCGCGCCGGGATAGACCAAATAGGCGGGGCCCAGCTGCTTGATTCCGGCCAGTTTTTGAAACTCCGGCAAGGCAACCAGCTCCTTCTGTCCGGGGGTGAGGTAGATATTCTGCCAGAGGGGATCGCGGATCGCCTCGGTATAGTCGTTATTCAGGTGTTCCAGGATTTGTGCCATTGGAGCTCCAGGGTCAATGCTTTAATCTATGTGAACATTGAGTCTACCAAGGGCTGAAAGAGTCTGTAAAGTGCTTGTGCGCGGACGATTTGACAGAAGCGCATATTAGAGCTACTGTTTTCGTCATGGATCGATTGCGGTCGGGATTCATCATGCTCAGCCTCGCGGTTCTGTTTATCGCGAGCGCCTGCGTCCGTCAGGAGGATAGCTCGCAGGCAGGCGCTGTACAGACCCCGTCGCGGGAGGCGACCCTGCCCGAAGCCTCCGCCCCGGCGCCGGAAGAAGCGACCGACGCCCCGGAAATCAATCCCCGGGCCGACGCCGCCTTCTTCGCTGCCGAAGACCGGGGGCCTGGACGTCCGGGGCTATTCCCCCGGGACTACGATATCGGCGCAATAGTCGAACTCGGCACCTCCGAGGCGGAGGTATTGGCCAATCTGTTCGGCTTCCTTGGCGAGCCGGAGAGCCCCCTCCCGGAGGAGATTATCGAGTCCCGCTGGGCCTCTCACCTGGAGCGGCAAGCGCTCTTCTTTCCGACGGGGGTGACCGAGATCAGGTTCAGCCAGCTCGAGAGTCCGCGGGATCAGCTGTTCCTCCGCTACCGAGGCCTAGCCGCTGAGGAGTTGATTCTCGGCACCGTTCGGGGAGTATATGGGGCGGACGGCGGATTGAGGATTGAGGATATCGATATAGAGGCGCGGTTGAGTCCGCCTTATCCGGCGCTGATTTTTCCGCCGGTGATTGAATAGGTAAAGGAGTCGCAAGGCATGGGAACCCCGGTCGGCAGGGTAGAACGCGAGTTTATTCTCAACACGGTCAACGAGAAGCGTATTCAAGTCAAGCTGCATGGGTTCAAGAAAACCCGCAGGGCGATAATCCTCCGCATCGAGGATGAGAGCATGGTGCTCTTCGACGAGGAGGGGGATTTCCAGGATTTTGGTGAGGATGAGGAGATTCGGGTCTTTTTCTCCTACTATGGTCATGTCATGACCTTCCCTTCCGCCGTGATAAGCGCCGGGGAGTATCTGGAGATCGGCTTGCCCGATGAGATGATCAAGAATCTGCAGCGGAAATACGAACGTATAGCCCTGCCGAAAGGGACCATGGTCAGCTTCTCCCTGCAGAATATCACCTATGAACTGACCTTTCCCAAAACCGAGGAGTATAATCCCGCCGAACAGCCGGTCTACAGCGACGCCTTTCCGGAGAGCAGCATCGACAAGCTGATCGAGGGCTTCGCTGCGCGGGTTAGCGAGTACAAGGCGAACTACAAGATCGTCATGTTTCGTGATCGGCAGCCCGAAGGTTGGGAGGAGGAGATTATTACCCGAACCGGTAAATCACTCTTCGTCTCGCCCGTACAGGCGGGGCTTCCCGAAGAGGATCCGGATATGTCGGGCCGAATCCTGACTAAGGGGATGGCCCTCTCCCCTGAGCACAACCTCAATCTCTCCGAGTTTATCGGTAGCGGCTACGAGCTGGATGAACGCTTCGCGGCTAAACAGGATCTCGGAATCAAGGCCCTGATCCGCTGCCCCCTGGTCTATCACGACTACGTGATCGGCTATATCAATGTCTGGTCCGAGCATTCGACCCTGGGAATCGAGATCTTCGAGTACATCTATCAATTCTCGAAGGTGCTGGTCTATAGTCTCAAGCACCACGGCTACTTCGAGAATATGCAGCGTGAACCGGAGGAGTTCGCCGCGGAAATCCTCGATATATCGGCCTCGGGGCTGCTCTTTACCCACAGTTCGAGGGAGCTGAAGGAGGCCCTGGTCCTCTACACCGATCTGGATCTATCCCTGCGCATGGGGCCGAGGAAGATGCAGATCGGATCGCGGATAATGCGCAAGTATCAGGATAGCGAGCGTACCTTCTTCGGTTGTCAGTTTATCGACCTGAAGCCCGAGGATTTTCGCTTTCTCTTCGATGCAATCTATGGGCGGGAGCTGACCGAGGAGGACGAGGAGCTCTGGGAGGGCGGGGCTGAACCGCCGGAGCTCAGTCTGAACTGAGGAGCGAAGCTCCTACTCGTCTAAGTCGATGCCGATCCGTTTCTTGGGGAAGCGCTTGAGTACGCCGATCTTGTTGCGCTTCTCATTGAATACGACCCCCGCATCCCAGTATTCGACCGCCGCGAAAAGGGCGTTTCCGCCGTCGTATTCGTCGCTCTCCGGAGTAGTGAAGGCTACGTACTTCCCGAGTTCTTCATAGTCCTGACGCTGGAAGCACTCCTGCCGCTTGCGGTTGAACTCGTTCCACTCCTCGATACCCTGAAATCCCTCGCCTTCATCCTCGACGATTAGATGCGCCTTCTCGGTATCGAAGGAGTACCAGATACGGATTTTCTTATTCGGATTGTTCTTGTTTCCGTGCTTGACGGCGTTCTTGATTATCTCGCTAATCTGCTGTTCGAGAAGGTTGATCTCCTTGATCTCCGGCGGAGCCTTCTGTACCACCAGCAGGGTGAAGTAGCGGATCTGCCGAAAATCCGAGGGGAACTCCTTGTAGAACATGCCATCGGTCTTCAGGATAGAGCTTTCAGGGTCGATAATGAGTTCTTTTGGCCTAGACAATTGGATAATCCTTTCTACTTATTCAGCGATCTGTTTCAGAGCCTCTTGTACCGTCCCTGCGATCGGGAAGTAGCCCATAAGCTTAGTCAATTCGATAACCTTTTTAACCGAGCCGTGGATATTGGCAATTTTCAGATTCAGGTTCATCTTCTTGATCGTCGAGCAGATGTAGATCAGCGCACCAACGCCGGAGGAGTCGATATAGTCGACGCTTTCCAGATTGACGATGAAGGATTCCACCTTCTTTTCCAGCATCTTCATCACCAATTCTTTCAGCTTGTAGGAGTTGTAGAGATCCATCTCCCCGTTGACGTCGATAATATAGATGTCACCGCTTTTTCGGATCTTTAATTCCATGCACCCTTCCTCCGCATCAGGTATACGCTTTTATAAAATCTTCATTATGAGAAAGCTTTGATCGTCGTGCTGTTTGGCTTTGCCGACGAAATCCGCCACATCGGCGCGGATGCCGGCGGTAAGCTCTCTACTCTCTTTATCGGCATTCTCGCGGATATAGCGAGCTATTCGTTCATAGCCGTACTGCTCACCCTCGGCGTTCATCGCCTCGATGATCCCGTCGGTATAGAGACAGATGACATCTCCCGTGTTGAGCTTCGCCTTTTTGGCCTGGTAGCGTGAGCTGCGTTCGATTCCCAAGGGGAGTCCGTCGGTGTCGAGACTCTCGATACTGTCGCTCGAGCGGCGGTAGATCATGAGCGGGTGGTGTCCGGCGTTGGAGTACTCGATGGTCTTCGAGGCCGGATTGTAGGTCAGGAAACTCAAGGTCGCGTAGTGATCGATATCGATCTGACCGGTAATACCGCGGTTGATCCAGGAGACGATGGTAGCCGCATCCTTATGGGCCGAGGCGATAAGGTGCAGGATCGAGCGGATCATGATCATCACCAGCGAGGCGGGAACTCCTTTCCCGGCTACGTCGCACATAACCAGCGCCAGTCGGTTGCCCTTCAGCTCGATAATGTCGTAGTAGTCGCCGCTGACGCCCTTGGCGGGAATCGAATAGGCGGAGATATCGGTCTTTGTCAGCGCCGGGAGTTTGGCCGGCAGCAGCTTCTGTTGAATATCGGCCGCGATACCGACCTCCCGCTCCATCTCCTTCTTCTCCAGAAGTTCGATATAGGTGAAGAGGTTATCCAGGCTCAAACTGGTGTAGTCGGCAAAGGAGCGGATATTGTTGAAATCTTCACCGCTGAAATAGCTGCCCGGGGTACGCTTGACGATCGAAAGGATGCCGAGGATACGGTTGGAAACGATCAGCGGGATAACGATCAGCGAGCTGATAAACTGCAGATCCTCCCGCTCATTGTACTGGAAGCGTTCATCCTTGGTGGCGTTCTGGATAAAGACCGGCTGTCCCGATTTTACCACCTCGCCGAAGATCGTCTCACCCACCGGAATCGGGGTAGTAACGAAATACTGGCGCATATTGTCGTATTTCTCTTTAACCTTGGAAGGAATCGGATAGGGGGGAGGGAAGATCCCGCTAACCGCCTTTACTCGAAGGTTATCGTCGAACTCATCGACCAAGAGAATAGCGCCGCCGTCGGCTTTGGTGTTCTCCAAGACCGCACCGCTTATGTAGTTCAAAACATTATCGATCTCGATATGCTCGGTGATGGCCGAACCCAGGGTCCGCATGAAGTTGAAGAGCGCTTCGATATCCTTCGAGAGGGAGTCGATCTTGGTCCCCCGTTCGGAATGGGAGAGATCGGTATAGGCATGAATTACTCTAATATGGAGCAGATACGAGAGGGGAATAACGATGTAGTGAATGAAGGCGGAGGACTCGCCGAAAAGCCAGACGGTCAGGTTATAAAGCACCAGTACTATCGCAATAGGCGAACGCAGGAGCACTACCATCCGATAGTGGGTGGTGTTGAAAGGGCTGACGAAATACATCTGTAGAATCAGATAGCTGATGCCGACCAGGATGAGCGGACGCAGGAGGAAACGCAGGGCGGGAATCGTCAGCCCCGGTATTAGGTGCACCCCGATAAGAGCCAAGATGATTGCCTGCAGGATCAGAGACCCCCGGATCGCCCGCTCTTGATTGGTGCTGTTTCGCATCCAAAAGGTGTAGGCGGTAAGGATCATGAGATCGGTGGGCAAGAGAATCTGAGGTAGACCGGTAAGCAGCCAGGCGAGGTCGCGAAGGATCAGCAACACCGCCAGGACGATGAGGGGGATTATCTCAGGCTGATGGAGCTTGCGGCGGGTCTGGATTCCATAGACAAACAGGATTCCTGAAAGAAAGAGTTTCGTCCAATACGGTGACGTAACAAGGCTGCTCAGGAACTCCATGAAAGATTATTTCCCCGCGGATTATTCAAATTAAATGCCTCGAAAGTCTACCATCGTTTCTTTTCTGGAGTCAAGCAAAGCTTTTTTTCAACCGAGAATCTAAACGATAATGTTTCGCATACTCTTGGAGCTCAATGATTTATCTCTCCTCAGGAAATTAAAGCCCGAACTAGCGCGCGAGGTCTTGGCCGAGTTCCGCGACCTCGCCGGCGGGTGGGAGTCCTCAACGATCGATGCGGGTGTAATGTTGACCGAGAGCGACGAGGAAGCGGTCGACAAGCTGGCCGCTCGGCTCTATCGGTTCTACCGCTTTCTTCTTTCCCGTCGGCTGAAGCTGCACGGTTTCGTGCTGGGCATCGACTACCGGGGGTCCCGGGAGAAATTCGGTTTCCTGCCGGATCCCCTCTGGGGTGCTAGCTGGCGGAGCGATAGTCTGGTGATCTCCGAGGCCGCCTATCCGGTATTGGCTCCATTCTTCTCCCTGGAAAGGAGCCCCGCCGGATGGATTGTCGAGGAGTTTCTGGAGCAGATCGAACATCGAGTGCGTCCCTTTTATTTACAAGCCGAGGCGACCAACCTCGAGTTGATAGAGGAGATGAAGAGGGAGGAGGCGGTCGGAAGGCGGCCTGTCTATATACACTCCCTCCTCCCCGAGGAGCAGTACCGCCTTGCGGCCGCAGCAGCTGAGGATGCGACGGATCCTGACTCCTTCCTGTTGGTCGACCTCAATTACCCCTGGCGGTCGACCCCTGCGGCCTGGATCAACGCCTTCTGTCCGGCGACCTTAGAGCAGATGCCGGACTACATCCCCGCTGAGTACCGGGACGCCTGGCGGAATCGGAACGGAGCACTCCTGCGGGGAGAACTCCTCTACAACGATTTGGACCTATTCGCCTGGTACGGGGAGGCCTTGAATGCTTATCTGCGCTTAGCCGAGGTAAAGGGGCGACGGGTAACCCTGGCCATAGTCGGTGCGGAGGTTCTCGATCGTTGCGGCAGGAAGATGATAGAGCGGATCTTAGCCCCCCTGCATCGGCGCGGAAAGCTTCGGCTGATGCTTTTCGCATCCGGGAAACCGATGGGCGCCCTGCGCAGGCTCCATTCGCTCGCCTTCCGTCGTTCCTCCACTCCGGGAAATGCTATCGCCTCCGAGGGGAGTCCGGCGGAGGAGTCCGCCGTCATCATGGCTATCGCCGCCCGTTTTGCTCCCTTTTTCGGTTCCGGGGAGCTTCACAAGCGACTCTACGAGGCCGGATTCTCAAAACATCAAGTGGATCGGGTCTTTGCCGATGCCGGCGAGCGGGGCGAACTCTTTCGAACCTGGCGCTACTATTTTCTTACTCCCCGGCTTCGCCATACAAGCAAACTGAAGCTCAGCCGTTCCAGTCTCGAGCCATTTATGGAGCAGGGAGAAGGTCCCGGGCGGGAGCTCTATGTGATAGAGTATGCGGCAATTGCCGCCGCAGAGACGCCCCGGTCCGGGGAGCGCTTCTATGTGGGAGTGCTGCGCAGTCTCTACGAGCGGGGATTCGGTCGCAGCGGGGGGGAGGCCCTCGCAATACTCGAATCGGTACACAGCTATTTTCCAGGCTACAGCGCCTTGGGGCGGGGGATGGCGGAGGCCTTCCGGGAAGCGAAACCCAAATTGACCGGACTCTCTTCGCTCCCGGCCTTCAACGCCGAGGATGCCTTCGGCGTGGCCTCATTGGGAATGACCCTCGAGACCGATGCGCTGCTGCGGGAGGGGGATGCCGATTCGGCTCTCTCCCTGGCCAAGAACTTCCTCTACCGCGTCCAGGAGGAGGGGAAGGAGTGTCAGGTCGCCCAAGGCCAGAACGCAATCGGCGCGGCGATGCTGCGCCAGGGGCGGGTAGAGGAGGCTGCGGACTACTTCTCCCTGGCCTACGAAGCCGCCAAGGCCTGTTCGTCGGTGATGGATAAGATCAAGGCCCGGAGCAATCAGGCGTCGGCCCAGTTTTTATTCGGAAACTACGCCATGGCCGCCCGCCTGCTGCGGGAGGCCTTGAGCCTTGCCTCCGGCGTCAGTTATGGCCCCTATCTTCTGCATGCCCGTTTTCTGCTGGCCCGAACAGCATTCGTGCTCGGTCGCTACGAGGAGGCCGAAGCCGAGCTGTGGGAGGCCTTGTCGTTGGCGACCCTGATCGGGGCTCCCCACGGACTCTTCTACGCCTGGATCGGCCGTGCGCAGATCTACGCCGGTCGCATCAAGGCCGGGCTCAAGCTCTTGTCGACAGTGGAAGAGAGTCCGGAAATTCTCCACTACCGGGCCGAAGGGCTCTTCTTTCACGGCGCTACGACCAGGGCCCTCGAGGCGAGCCGTCGAGCGGAAAAGGTGCTGAAACGGCGGCGAGAGCTTCAGAGCGGGGGATACGGCCGCTACGCCTGGGACCACGGCTACCGGAATCTGGAGGATGCGGCCTTCCTGGACGAGGCGGGTCATGGTGTACTGGACAACCAGATTACCGTCTTTAAGCTATATCTGGAGAGTGCGAGTAGCGGAGAACGCGGCGGCCGGGAGATTCTGGAGCGTATAACCCGCAGCGGTCGCTTGAGCGAATATGACCCCCATCTACACTACTACTATCTCCTCCATGGGCTGATTATTCCGGAGTCGACCCACGACGAGACCCTGGAGCGGATCACCTATCTCAGCAAGGGCCTGAAGCATCTGCAGCGGATCGCCGCCCTGATCGACGACGTTCAGTGCCGGCTCGATTTCACCCAGAAAAATTACTGGAACAGCCGTCTCATAGAGCTTGCCCGGGAGGAAAAACTGGTCTAGGCAGTGCTTGCAGGGCGAACGCACATAAACTCAACCAGGCAGGTGGCGGTCGATAGCCTCGTCAGAACTGAAGAGTAGATGGACTAAGTACGAGTCATCGAGATGACAAATTCTTCTGCGTCGTTTTAATGATTTCTTCGAGTTCTTATCTCGTTTCATCAAGCTCAACGCTAATCGTCTTATCATTGCGAAGTTCTCTGCCGAATAACCTTCGCGCATCCGGGAATAATCTTCCCTGAACGTCATATCTAATGTCCAATGAAGCGTATTCTCCACACTCCAATGTGAGCGTACAGCATGGGCAAAGCGCTGTGCATCCATCGGCAAACTTGAGATATAGTAGCGACATTCGGTCGATTGTCTTTTACCGATAATCCGGGTTGCCTTTACTATTCCGATGGTTTTTACACCGGCAAAGTTCTTTAGTTCCGGGAGCCAGGCGATCTCATCACTTTGATAGTATTCACGGATTTCAATGCGTCCATGGTCTTTATCTACTGTTTTATGACTATCGAGCCACTCCTCTGCTAAGTCCTTTTCTTCCAGCTCATGAAAGAAGTATTTCACGTCTTCATGGAGATTCTTCTGATTTCCTTTCAGTGCAAGGACATAGTCAGCTTTCTTGTTCTGAATAGATGCTGCAATCTCACCTTGACAGCCAATGGCATCGATCGTAACAATACACCCCTTAATCTTGAGCAATTCCAGCAGTGCAGGTATGGCGGTTATCTCGTTGGATTTCTCAGCAGTCTTCTTCTGCCCCAAAAGTAACCCGCTCCCTGCGGCCCAGGCACTAACCATATGGATAGGCGATTTCCCGCTCACCTGTTCTCCGCTGCGTCTGAGTGTTTTCCCATCTACGGCAATCACATCACCGGCTATAACCTCTCGTACGGCTTCTATCCAGCTCATAAAGCACCGTTGAAGCTCTTCAGGATTGAGTCGGATGAAGAGCCGGCGGATGGTATCGTGTGAAGGAATGCCATTTTGCAAGGGGAGAAACGATTTGAGCCACTCTTCTTTGTAGTGACCGTAATCTTCAATCTCCTCCCAGGTTTCACTGCCCGTGATAACTGCACAAATCGTCAGAATGATGATATCTATCAGGGCGTGCTTCTTGTTTCGTTCGATTCTGGGATCTGCTAATTCCTCAAAATGATCAACGATGGATGCTGTCGGCTTCTTCATATGCACTCCTTATCCTCTAATCCATTATGAAATAAGGAGTTCAAAAAGTCTAGCGACATAAAAATTCAGTTCGAATGTATATTAATACAAAAATGCCTATCGACCGCCGCCTGGGTTCGTATATCTATGTGCGTTCGCCCTGGCAGTGCTTGACACTTGCCGTTCCCGTTGGTATAGTACCGCTACATTTTTGGCGGTGGCGTAGCTCAGTCGGTAGAGCAAACGGCTCATATCCGTTCGGTCAGGGGTTCAAGTCCCTTCGCCACTATCGCCGGCGATTTCCGCATCAGGGGGTCGCCGGCTTTTTTATGCCCGGATGACATCCCTAGGGCGAACCGGTATACTAGGGCGAGGAGTGGCTATGCTGGGATTCTACTTGAAGAAGGCTTTTTTCGATCTCTGGGACAATCTTTTGGCGATCGTTCTGATCAATCTCGGGTTTCTGGTTGCCATGGCCGGGGTGATCTATCTGCCTTTCCTCTTGAGCTTTTCGCCGGTGCTCTCCCTCGTAGGACTCTCCGTCGGCCTGGTGATATTCAATATCTACGCCGGAGGCGCCGCCCGCATCGCCGGTGACATGGCCGACTTCAAGGGCACCTCATTCAAAGAGTTTTGGGGCTACCTGAAGGATTCACTGAAGGCTTCGCTGACCTTGGGAGGGATCTCAGTCGTTCAGGTAGTAATCCTGGCGATCGCCTTTCCCTTCTACCTGAATCTCGGCGGCATCGTCGGCTTGGCGGCCATGTCGCTTATATTCTGGATCAGCGTCGTCTGGTGGCTCTCGAGCCAATACTTTTTCCCCGCTTTTCAGCGGCTGGACAGGGATATGGTCAAGGTCTTGAAGAAGTCTCTTATCCTCTTCTTCGATAATACCGGTTTTACCATCTTCATGGGGATCGGTTCCCTGATGATTATCCTGCTCTCGTCGTTGACCGCCTTCCTGCTTCCCGGATTCGGCGCTGTTCTGCTGTGGCACCAGGTGGGACTCCGCTTGAGGCTCTACAAGTATGATTATCTGGAAGAGAATCCCGATGCCGACCGAAAGCGTATCCCCTGGGCCGCGCTCTTGATGGAGGATCGGGAGAAAGTCGGGCCCCGCAGCCTGCGGGGCATGATCTTTCCCTGGAAGGAGTAGTTCTAGTCGCTCACCAGCGCCGAGAGGGAGGCGATCGCCCGCTCTATCTGCTGGGCCGATATCAGGAAGAGGGACTGCCCGTCCCGATAAGCCGCGTAGAAATCCCGGTCGACGGGAACGAAGGATGCCCTTAAGCGCGATTTTCCCGGCGTATTGAGTCGATACTCCACCACCAATTCAGCTTCGCCTGAATCCGGTTCGCCCCGGTTGGGCGCGTCGGCGACAATCCCGATCAGATCCTGGTAGAAGTCCTTGAAGGCGTCCTCTTCGATCTCCTCTCCGTCAACGAAGTAGGTCTCCGTCTCTGCATCTCCCTCACCGCTGCGTTCGATCCGGGCTATATGCTCATCCCCGTTGTGTCTAATCGCAATCGAATCCACATCATCGATATTGATGATCAGCACGAATTTCTCCATTAGGGCGAAGCTATCGGTCTCGAGGAAGCTGAGTTGACTCGGCGGAAGGGTAAGTATCCGTTCCTCACCCTCGAAGCGGACATAGCGGTTGCCTGCCCCGTCGCTGCCGCCGACGTCGAAGGCGAGATTCGACTCGCCGCCGGAGAGGCGAACCCGATATTCGGGATCCTCCAGTCCGTAGCGGCTGAGATCCGCTTCAGGTTCGTCGATTATCTCGGCGGCGGTAAAGGCGGCGGGGATCGTTTGCGCCAACTCTCCGAATGCCTGGGAGTCGATTCCCCGGGGTCCGACGGGAGCGACCATGACCAGTCCCGAGAGGATCGAACCGGAGGGTTTCTCGCTCAAGGAGTCAACGGGCACGAGCTCTATCGTCTCCTCCGGTCCCTCTATCCTGAAGTAACCAAGTTCCTGGGGATTTATACCGGCCATGCTCTTGATGCGGAAATCATCCGGGTCTTGAAAATAGGCGCCGAGATAGTAGTTGGAGACGGTGTAGACCGCATTCTCGCCGCTTTTCTTGAGGTAGCGTTTGGTCCCCGAGGGGGTGGGAATCCCTATCTCAAACTCCTGGCTCGAGCCGTCGTCGAAACGCAGGGCCAGATTGAGTTTCGGCTCCGCCAGGCCGTACTGGTCGAGATCGCCGGGATTCTCCTCCAAGAGCCTGTCGGCGGTAAGGGATGCGCTCGAGCGGGCGATGCGCGTCAGTTGGGCCTGGTTGAGCTCCGCCTGCCAGGGGACGTCGATAAGCCATGCTTCCTCCGCCCTCTCCATGACGTAGCCGGCCGCAGCCTCCCCGGCGACCTCGATGCCCACGAGCTCCCGTTCGCCGGCCTCCACGAGCTCTATCCGTTCGACAACCGCCGTCGCCGTATCGGGGCTCTCCTCCGGCCGGTTGACCAGATAGAGATAGCCTCCCAGGAGCGCCGCCAGGAGGATCAGCCCGATTCCGAGCTTTAGGGGCCGCCTCACAGATGTCTTCTCCGGAGCCATACGACGAGGCCTGCGATCAGGAGTCCCGCGGGGATCAGAATAACCACCAGGGCGGCGTAGATGATGCTCTGCAACGCATTCAGCCGCATCGGCAGCCGGAAGAGGCTCTTGGAGCGGATCGTAATCGTCTCGCTCCGTTCGTTCAGCCAGGCTAAAGAGTTGAGAAAGTAGTCGATATTGCCCTTGATCTGACCGTAGGGCGGTACCGGCCCCAGGAAGAGAGAATTTCCCATAACGACCAGCCGGAAGGCCGCAGGTTCGTCGTCGTTGTACTGCTGCCGCTCAACCGCCCAGGCGATGGTGTGAGGGCCGGGAACGTCGTTTGCGAGCTTCAGGGTCGAATTGCTCTGCGTATCGAGCCTGCGCCAGGATTGATCGGAGCTGCGCAGGAGCGGAGTAAGCTCCAGCGAACGGGGTTTGCGCTCCAGCTCCTGTACGGCCACCGCGTTGGGGGTTATCAGATTGAGATCGTTCTCTTTGAGGGGTTCGAGGATTTCGTGCTCCATCAGGAAGGGCGCGGCGAAGAGTTGGCTCCCCGTGTAGCGCCGTTTATCGTTTTCCATGATAAATCCCGGAAGGATCTCGAGACCATAGCTCTTTAAAATCCCGTTGGCCCCTTCCGAGGGATTACCAATGAAGTCGGCCAGCACCAGCGCCCGGCCGCCATCGTCGATGTAGCGGTGGATCTTATCCAGCTCCTCCTCGCTGATCGGAAACTTGGGGCTCATGATCAGGAGTACCGCCGCATCATCGGGAACCGCAGGGGCGGTGATCAGGTCCAGGGAGTCAATCTCGTAGTTCTCGCCCTCCAAGGCGGGGGTGATTCCATACTCGTCCAGGGTGAACTCGCCGTGGCCGCTTAGCTGATAGAGCTTCGGCGTATAGCCCGAGGCGACATAGTTGATCGCCTGGGTGACCTTGGGCTCCACCTGCAGTCCCATCAGCTGGGGCTGTCCCTGCTGGGAGTAGCTGATGTTGTAGAGCTCCATGTTGTTTATTACCCGGAAAAGCTCTCCCTGTTCGACGATCACGCTTCCCGCGGGGATTCCGTCTCCCGTCTCGTCATAACTGCTTATAAATCCGGGGTTGAGCTCGGGGTCGATGAACTCCACCGATACCAGTCGGGAGGCCTGTTCGTATTTACGGAGAATTTCGGCAATATTGGTCTCCTCCTCCCCGGCGGCATAGAGGGCGTAGATATTAACCGGCTCCTCCAGGCTGTCGAGCAGGGTCGCCGTCTGCTCGGAGAGGGAGAAGAGCCGGTTTTCGGTCAAGTCGATCTCGGCCGGCAGTTGCTGAACCAGCAGGTTGAGTACCACCAGACCGCAGAGGACCAGCAGGGTGAGCAGGGCGGCATAGCCGCCGTAGCGAATCTTCTTATCTTTCAGTAGGCTTGTTAGCATCTTCATAGCTGCATCAACTCCAGCGTCGTTTTTCGATCGTTCTGCCGGTCAGGTAGAGAAAGAAGGCTGAGAACGAGAGATAGTAGACCGTGTCGGAGAGGGAGAGAATGCCGGAGGAGAAACTCCGGTAGCGGTCGAGCAGAGAGAACCAGCTCAAGAGGCGCGGCATCAATCCCACTAAACTCTCCTTCTGAAAGAGATAGATGAGCAGGATAATGAGACCTCCCGCAATCAGGGTCGCCAGGGCCACGATCCAGTTTTTCGTCGAGCTATAGAGCCAGGCGGCCACCAGGAGGGCGATCAGGAGAGCGAAAACGAGGCTCGATGTCAGGTCGGTGGGGACCGCCTGTTGGAGGAAATCGATCAGCCACATCACCAAGAGCGCCGCAAAGGTGGAGATGGCGGCCACTACCTGATTCTCGGTCAAGCCGGAGATAAAGAGTCCCACCGAGATAAAGGCTCCGCCTACCAGGATGAAACCCAGGTAGCCGCCGACAGTCTCCCATAAATCAAGTTCGCCATGGACGGCGATGATCACCGCATAGAGGAGCGTAACCGCAAGGCCGATACAGAAGAAGGCCAGGGCGGCGAGAAACTTGCCCAGAACGATTCCGCTGATTCTAACCGGAGTGGTCAAGAGCAGCTGATCGGTCTTCAAGCGGCTTTCGTCGCTCATGAGGCGCATGGTCAGCACCGGCACGATCAAGAGGAAGATGAAGATAATGCTGCTTAAAAAGCCCACATAGCGGGTGTTTCCGGTCAAGAGGTTGCCGGTGGTGAAGAAGATCCCCGCTAGGAGCAGGAAGAGGCTTAAAAAGACATAGCCCGTGGGATTGAGGAAGTAGTTCTTGAGTTCCCGTTTGAAGATCGCACCCATTATTCCGCCTCCTCGGTCGATTCATCGGTTGTCAGGTGAAGGAAGATATCCTCCAGACTCATATCGACCGGTCGCATCATAAGGATCGGGAGATTCGCCGCGGCGCAACTGGCGAATACCTGCTGGCGAATATCCGTATCCTTTTCCGCCTCGACCAAGATGTCGACGGTCCCCTCCTCATGGCTGCCCTGGGGGGTGATCTCCCGGATACCGGGAAAGCTGAGGGTCTTCTGAGCGGTGTTTTCATCGCCGGCCAGGCGCAGCGAGAGCCTGCCGCTGCCGCTCAAACGGCGGCTTAAGGAATCCGGCGAATCGGAGGCGACGATCTCGCCTTTGTTGACGATCAGCACCCGCTGACAAACGGCGCTGACCTCGGGCAGGATGTGGGAACTCAAGACGATGGTATGCTCTTCTCCCAGGGACTTGATCAGGTTCCTGATCTCGATGATCTGCTTGGGATCGAGACCTACGGTGGGCTCGTCCAGAATCAGCAACGCCGGGTTGCCAATCAGCGCCTGGGCCAGGCCAACCCGCTGACGATAGCCCTTCGAGAGATTCTTGATCAGTCGACCGCGCACATCGCCGATCTTGACCAGATCCATAATCTTTTCCAGGTCCTGGGCATAGGCCTTCTTCTCGATCTGCTTCAACTGGGATACGAAATCGAGATATTCCGTAACCGTCATGTCCAGGTAGAGCGGCGGCTGCTCCGGCAGGTAGCCGATTCTGCGTTTGATCTCCTCCGGTTCCTCCAGCACATTGAGGCCGTCCACCCAGACATCCCCCTCGCTGGCCGAGAGATAGCCGGTGATAATATTCATAGCGGTCGATTTCCCGGCGCCGTTCGGTCCCAGGAAGCCGAGAATCTCACCCTTGGCGATGTTGAAGTTGATCGCGTTCAAGGCGAGATGTTTACCATAGCGCTTGGTTAGATTCTCTGCACGAATCAAACCGTCCTCCTTTCTCGTTTATCTTATGTGTAGCGTGATTCCGGACAGGATAGCTCCTCGCCCGGTATCTGTCAACGAATGACTTTTATCAGATAGTGATCCAGCGGCGGGATCTCTCCCCCTTCGTTCTGTTCCCAGCAATAGAGGAGCAGCCTGCCTATACGGTGGTAGAGACCGCCCTTGAGGCTCGATTCCAGATGGGCGAGGGCTACCGGGGCGGCGAAGCTCAAGGCGAGCCCGACCGGATGATAGCGGCCGCGCAGGAGCTTTCCGGTGCGCCGTACGCGATTCGCCATCCCCGCCCAGCGCAGTCCCTCCCGGGCGCCGGCGAAGAGATTCTGCACCAGCTCGTCCTCGCTCAACTCCCGGATATTGATCACGAAATCGAGGCTGAGTTTGCCCAAGGCTCCCCGTACGCCCGGGGTAGCATAGAGCCTGAAGAGGAGGAGCAGGGCGCCGAAATAGCCTAAGGCCGCAATCTCATCCACCCGCAGCCGGTAGAGGGAGTTCGACTCCAGGGTGTAGGCGTCGGCCACCGCCCGGTGGAGGCGGTAGATCTCACGCCTCAGACCGGATCCGCGCTCCCCTTTCAGGAACTCCCGCCGTGCGGCGGTAAGCAATGAGCCCCGTAGGCGTCTAAAAACTCGCCCGCGTCGGCGTGTGCCGCCGCTCAAGCGCTGGTCCTCTTCCACCCCCAGGTCGCGGAGAACCGCATTTAACCGGGCGGCGGCCTCGTCGTAGGCGGGGCTCTTCTTTTCCCAGCCCGCCGGATCGAGGAGCTCCTCCAGGCGACGGCCGGCGTCGAGGATCTCCTCCTTCTTCAAGGATGCGATCCGCGAGGCGATAACCTGGTTTTTTCCTCCGTAGAGATAGATCCCGTAGTAGGTAATCCGCAACATCAGCAGGGCATAGAAGTAGCGGAAACTCCCGTCCACCACCAGGCCTAGGGTAAAGCTGCGGATAAGATAGAAGATCAGCAGCGGCAGTCCTACGAGCGGGATCAACGCCGCCCGCAGCAGGCCGAAGAGTAGTCTGCTTCTGCCCAGCTCCCGGATCAGCGGCAGGCGGGCCAGGCGTTTGAAGGCGTCCAGGAGGTAGCTCGTGCGGATCAGCCACTTCAGGCGCAGCCTCAGCAGCAGGCGCAGCATCGCCCGTCGCTTCAGGTCGGTGTAGAGATCGGCGAAGGCCAGGAGGGCGACCTCCGCGGCGTTTCGCAGGCTGAAATCGAAGCGGAGCTCGCCCTCGTTTTCCGGCCGGCTGTGCTGAATCGAGATCAGAATTTCCTGTATGTCCTGTTTGAAGCGGTACTGCGGCGCGAAGAGGGTGTTCAAGCGCTGTTTGATAATTTCTTCGGCCGTGCGGAAGGCCTTCAGGTCCTCCTCGTTCCAGCCGGCTTCGAGGCTGCGGAGCTCCTTGGGCAGGAGCTGTCGGCGGCTGAACCAGAGTATTCCCCGCACCACGATAAAGCGCATACAGAGGGGGATCAGTATGGGGGGCAGCAGCATCCAGAGGAGGGTTGTCGTCACTGACGGCTATTCTACGGCGTGCCGGCCGAGAGCTGCAAGAGCGAAAGAGCTTGATCTTGTTCGAGATATAGTACTAAACTAATGTTAAGTACTATGCAGATCAAAGCCCAGATTCCGCCGCTCCACTGCCGGTCAAGCTACTCCCTCTTGGCCGGACTCTATTCGCCGGAGGAGCTCTGCCGGCAGGCCGTCTCCGAGGGGCAGCAGGCCCTGGGGCTGGCGGATCGGGGCAACCTCTACGGGCTGCCCGCTTTCTACCGCGCCGCGGCCCGTCATGGACTCAAAGCGCTAGTCGCCGCCGAGTTCGCCGCTCCCGGGAGCGAGCCTGATGCGCTGCCGCTCTTCTCCTTCTATCCGCTTAGCCAGGAGGGCTTCGCCCGGCTGAATCGGCTGATCTCGCGTCTTCTCAAGGCGCCGGAAGCCGATCCGGTGGAGTTCCTCCTAGAGGAGGGCTGGGCCGGAGCGAGAATAGCGGTGTTTCAGCCAGAGCTCCTCGAGCGTCTGGCGGCGCACTCCCCCCGGGGAGTGCGGGCGGCCTTGATTTGGGGCCTCCCGTTCCGGAAGATGCTCGCCGCCGCAAAAAGGCTTCGTATTCAACCCCTCGCCCTCAACCTGGCCCTCTACCGGAGCGAGGAGGACCGGCGCTTTTATCGTCTGCTCCGGGCGGTGGACGATAACCGTCCGCTAGACCGGGAGAGCCCTCTCCCCGCGACCTTCCGGCGCCGGGCGGCCCCGGATCAGATGGCCGCCTACTTCTCCGCGGTGCCCGAGGCGCTGCGCCAGGCGGAGGCCTTGGTTAAGGATGCGGCCCCCTCCTTTTTTCCCGGGGGCTTCATCTTTCCCTCCTTCCGGGGGCTCACTTCTCGCGAGGAGTTCGCCCGACTGCGAAGTCTCTGCGAACAGGGCCTCCGCCGGCGCTACGGCCGGGCCGACGAGCGCATCCGGCGCAGGCTGAGCTATGAACTCGACATTATCCGCCGCAAGGGCTTCGCCGGCTACTTCCTGGTGGTCCACGACATCGTCTCCCGCTGTCCCCGGACCTGCGGACGGGGGAGTTCCGCGGCGAGCATCGTCTCCTACCTGCTCGGTATTACCCATGTCGATCCCTTGGCCTACAATCTCTTCTTCGAGCGCTTTCTGAATATGGGACGCACGGATCCACCCGACATCGACGTCGACTTTCCCTGGGACGAGCGGGAGAAGACCTTGAGCTATCTCTTCGAGGCCTATCCCGGCCGCTCGGGGATGGTGGCCGATCATGTTACCTTCGGCCCCCGTTCGGCTATCCGGGAGGCGGCCCGGGGCTTCGGCATTCCCGAAGCGGATATCGCCCCGCTGACCGAGGCCTATCGGCTGGGCGAGGGGAGGCTGCCCCCCTACCTGGCGGCCGCCGCGGGGAGGCTTCGGGGGATGCCCCGCCATCTGGGAACCCATCCCGGCGGGGCGGTGATCACCCCCGGGCCGATCACCGACTACACCCATGTGGAGACCTCTCCCCTCGGTTGGCCGTTGATAGCCTGGGAGAAGGACGGCGCCGAGGAGGCGGGGCTGGTCAAGATCGATCTTTTGGGAAACCGTTCCCTCGGGGTTTTGAGAGATACCCTGGAACTGGTGGCGCCGAAGCAGCGGGCCGCCGGCGAGGAGGAGCTGTGCTGGGAGAGCTTCGATCCCCTGGGCGACGAGCGGGCGCGGCGGATGATCGAGGAGGGGGGAACCCTGGGGGTCTTCTACGTCGAATCGCCGGCGACCCGGCAGCTTTTGAAGAAGATGCGCCGGGGAGATTATCCCCATCTGATTATCGCGAGCTCGATTATTAGACCGGCGGCCAACCGCTACATCGCCGCCTTCGTAGAACGGCTCCACGGCGCCCCGTACCGGCCGGTCCATCCGGCGGCCGAGAGGGTCCTTAAGGAGACCTACGGCATCATGGTCTACCAGGAGGATGTCTCCCGGGTGGCTATGGCCGTCTGCGGCTACAGCGCGGCCGAGGCCGACGGCCTGCGGAAGATCCTTTCTAAGAAGGAGCGGAATTTCACCTTGCCCTCCCTCAAGGATGAGTTCTTCCGCAAAGGCGCCGCCCGCGGGGTGGAGCGACGGGTGCTGGAAGAGCTTTTTGAGGGGATTCGCTCCTTCGAAGGCTACTCCTTCTGCAAGGCCCACAGCGCCTCTTATGCGCTGGTCTCCTACAAGCTGGCCTGGCTCAAGGCCCGTTACCCGCTTGAGTTCTTTTGCGCGGTGATCAACAACGGCGGTGGCTTCTACTCCCGCCAGGTCTACCTGAACGCCGTTCGCCGGGAGGGCTTCCCGATCCTTGCGCCCGATCTCAACCGCAGCGGCGAAGAGTACCGGATCGAACGGCGGGAATACCCCGAAGGGGCGCTCAGGATCGGACTCTACCAGCTGAAGGGGGTCGACCGGAGCTTAATCGACAAACTGCTCGAGGAGCGGCGCCGGCGCGGTCCCTATGCCGATTTCCAGGATTTCCTGACCCGGATTCGTCCCCCCCTGCAGGATGTGCGCGGTCTGATCCGCTCCGGGGCGGCCGACGCCGTGGGCCGCGGTACCCATCGGCCGGGACTCTTCTGGCACTTCTTTCACACCTCCCGTCATCCGGAGCTCTTCAGCCTGCCGCCGGTTCCCGGGACGATCCGGGATTACCCCTCCAGGGTGAAGCTCCGGGACGAGGTGGAGAGTCTGGGGCTTTTGATCTCTCGTCATCCGGCGGAGCTGGTCGAAGCGCCGGAGGAACCGGTTCCGGGACGGCTGATAAGCTCGGTAGAGATTCCCCGTTATGCGGGGCGGCAGGTGGCCGTTCCCGGGGTGCTGGTCACCGGCAAGGAGGTGAGGACCCGGACGAAGCGGGATATGTGCTTCTTGAGTTTCGAGGATGCCGAGGGGATCTTCGAGACGGTGCTTTTTCCCGAGGTCTACCGCCGATCCTACCCCGCTATCTGCCGTGGCTACGCCTTCCTGGTGCTGGGAAGGGTCGAGATCGACACCGGAGTGGCCCAGATCGAGGTCCGGGAACTCATTCCCCTCAAAACCGGTCCCCTTGATTCGGCCTCCGAGCTGTGTCACTATAGCGCCAGGAGCGTCGTACGGGTATGAAGATCGGCATAGTCTGCACCCCCCGCCGGGAAGGAGAAGCGCAGCTCTTTCGCGAGCTCTTAGCGGATAAGAGTCTGGCGGTCGATCTGTGGCGCGTTTCGCCCGACTGGAGCTTCCAGATCGAGGAGTGGCTGGCGGCGAGCACCCATTTCATGCTTCTCGTGGAGCCGGAGGAGTACGAGGCCCCCTGGTTTCAGTATCTCTGCGGCTTCAGCGCCGGCCGGGAGCGGCCGCTCCTAATCGTCTCAAACGAGAATCTCCCCCGTCACCTCCTTACCACGCCCACGGCAGACAGCGACAACGCGGTTCTCGATTACTGGCTCGAGACGAGCCGCATTTGGGAAGAGGCCCGGATTATCGACGAGGCCAAGGCCGCCCTGGAGAGGGCCGAGCTCCCCTTTACCCGGGAGACCTTCTGCCGCTGCGTCTCCGAAGGGGAGTTCAAGGCGGTGGAACTCTTCTTCCAGGCCGGAATGGGCGGGGATGCGGCCGATAAGCGGGGTGTGCCGGCGCTCTCGTTAGCGGTTCGCGAGGCTCATCGAACACTGATCTCCCCGCTGCTGACCCACGGCGCCAGGATCGATGCGGTCTCCGCCGATCGGGGGAATACCGCTCTGATGGACGCTGCAGCGAACGGCGACCTGGAAACCGTCCGGGATCTGATCCGGGCCGGGGCCGATCTGAACCGGCGCAGCAAGAATGGTCAGACGGCGCTGATTTTGGCGGTAGGGAAGGGGAGCGTCGATGTTGCGGCCCTCCTGATCGAGGCCGGGGCGGATCATTCGGTAGCCGACAGCCTGGGTATGTCGGCCTACGCCTATGCCAAACTCTTCAAACAGCAGCGCATTCTCGATCTTATCGACGCCGGGAACGGCGAAGCATGAGCGATCCGCTGGAATTCCCCGGAGACGACGGTACGACCGGATCATTATCCCCCCTTCTGCTCATGATGCTGGTCGGGATCCTCCTGGCCGGCACTAAACTCATCGCCGCCTACTATACCGGGGTGCTCCTACTGGCCGCCGACGGTCTCTATACCCTGGTTGTCTGGTACCGGAAGGTCTTTTCCCCCGCCATACCCCGCCGAAAACGTTCCGAGAGCATGGCCGCTATTATTCCGGGGATCATCCTGGCCAGCGCCGGACTGGGAATAGCCTGGAACTCGGTTGCCGAAGGGCTAGAACTCTTCCAGGGATTAAGCCCCCGGGGATTCTCACCCCTGGCTCTCATCCTTGCCGTCGCGTGTCTGCTTATCGGCTATATCGCCCGGCGGATCATTAGCCTCCGGAAGATGCCGGATACCGGCGGAGAGCTTTACTTCGAGCGCGGTGTCTCTACTTTTGTACTGCTGCCCCTCAGTTTTGCCTCGTCAGGTTTCTCGTCTGCGGCCGGGTTTCTGATCATCAGCGCCCTGATCATCTCGCTCCTTGTCTGTGTCCTGGCGGTACAGTTTGTCTACTCGCTGATCGAGGGCATACTTGTCGATAAGGATTCTTGACATCCCGCAGGCCCGGGAGTAACTTGATTTTGTATGGAGAAGAAGCGTCGAATCTATCTGTTCCATCTCTCCCGTACCGACGGCAGGGCTTTTTTTCTGGATCCCTTTCATAGCTCTGTCGATCTTGTTTCATTGCTGGAGAACTCGGAGATTATCGGTCTTTATGGAAAAGAACCGCGGGTTGAGGAGATTACCCATCTGCGGAACGATCTCTATCGTCGGGTGGAATCATCGGTCAAGAACTGGGTTGCCGAGCAGCGCTTCATCCCCCGTTTTTTGGCCAGCGCCGGGGTTTTTCTGCTGAGTTATCTGTTTATGAGTCTGGCCGTCAGGGATCCCCTTCCGATGATCGATGAGCTTCTGATCGCCCTCGGCGTATCGGCGGCCCTCTATTTCTATCTGGCCCGGCGGGATCTCAGTTCTACCGGATCATCGAAGAAACGGGCGGAACTGCGGGCAAAGGTCGATTCTATCTACTTTGCCGAAGATGAGTTCGTTAAGGAGGTAGAGAAGAACCTTCACCGGGTCGAGACCGAGAGCCCGCAGCAGGTACTCGAGTCGCTGATCGTCTCCACCGACAGCTTCTACACCCATCTCAATGCCGAAGCGGCCGCCCAGCTTGCCCGTTATTTAGAAGAGAAGCTGGGAAGTCGGGAGCTGAAGCGACAGGAGAAACGCTTAAAGGAGTTGGCTCGCGGAAGGAAGGGAGCGGCCGGTTTGAAGGAGTTGGAGAGTCTCAGTAAGCAGTTCTCCAGCAGGAAGATCGATCTCTCCCTCTTCGCCCTCTATCACGGTATCAAGCAGGAATCCGGTAAGGCTAACTGAAAGCTTTCTCAATCTATAAGTGCTCTACCCCTCTTCATCGAGCAGGGTATTAATGTCTATCAGATCCTGTTCCAGTTCAAGACTGCGCAGAGCGGTATCGAGATTCTCCTGGGCCGGTGTAAAACGGGGATCCAGCTCCAGGGCCGCTTCCCAATAGGCTACCGCTTCACGCAGGCTGCCGGTGGCGTAGGCCTCCAAACCGGCGATGTACTGACTCTCGACCATTTGCTGTCGCTCATAGCGGCCGCGATCGCCCATATCGAGGGAGGCGACGACGCTCAAGCGATCCATCGGTGCGGCGACCTGGGTGTCGAGGCCTAAGGTATAGTTGACGTTAAAGGACATGGCATCGGTCAGAACCTCCGAACCAAGGGAGAATCGCGGATTCCCTCCCCTATAGTGGAATCCCGACTGGAGGGCGAAGAAATCGGTAACCTGCAGGTCCATGCCGGTGGCAATGTTCCAATTCTCCGCGGGTACGTCCGGCTGGAGAGAGAAGGGATAATTGAAATCAGTGGTCAAGGTCAAGGGCCGGATAGGGGAGTAGGCGATGCCGAGACTCGCCTCGGTAGGCACCGCTTCGCCGTCGGTGGTGATTCCCAGGTTCTTGGCCGTAAGCCCCACCGCGAAGTTCCGTTCCCGGGAGCTATAGGATTTCAGGAAATTGAAGCGCGTCAATAAGCCGATATCGGCCAGAAACGCGAAGGCCGACTGACCCGGTTCGATCACCGCCGGTATATTTCGATAGGCGGTTTTCACGTTGGCGCCGAGGGCCAGGCCCTCGAAATAGTAGTCGGAGAAGAAGTTATAGGCGATATTAAAGCTTGCCAGGGTCTCGGAGTAGTAGATGCTGGCCTGTGTATCGCCCCAGTCGTCGTATTCGGTAAAGGGGACGTAGAGGAACTTGCCCCCGAACCCGAGGCCGAGGTTCTCATTGCGAATAGTGAAGACGGCGCTGTCGATGGAGGTATCGGCGATCCAGGCGTTATGAGCCAGGGCCAGTTGGGTCCGGTCCAACAGGGCGCTGGCGGCCGGATTGGCGTCTAAATAGGAGAAATCATTGGCCAGGGCGGTGAAGGCGGTGCCCATCGCCTCGTAGCGTCCCCCCATGGGGATCTGAAGAATCGGAAAGGTGGTTAAACCGGTGTTGGGATCGGCGAAATTCTCGGCGAAATCGAAATAGGAGTTGAAAAGACTCTGCCCGTAGGCTCCGTTCCAGAGCAACAGGGTGAGGAGAAGGATTGTCACCGCCCGACGATTAGACATCATTGCCAATATATCACTCTTTTGCTTCACTATCTACATTTTCGGCTCCTCTGTCGGATCTCTTAGTGTGGTGTACATTGACCCTCAAAATCTGCCGATAATGTGGTACATTCGTAGCGAAGAAATGGTTATCGGATCGACATTTAGGTCGAAACTAGTGCAGATTCTCCTCGTTTTGCTGATTCTCGCCGGGAGAACTCTGCTTTTTGCCGGTGGGCAAGCGGAAAAAGACCCCTTAGCGGAGGCCCGGGCGGCCTACGAGGCCCGGAACTACAACGAGGCGATCCTCCTCACCGCCGAGGTGATGAAGAACCATCCCGACCGTTTCGATGAAGCCCAGTCCTTGATCAACGCTATTCGGGCGGCCAAGGAGAAATACAACACCACCTTTGCCGAACTGGTTGAACTCTATCAGGACGCCCTCCAGAACCAGGACGAGGAGGGACTATCCGAGTCCTACACCATTATCAAGGAGTTGGAGGAACTCGATCCCTTTCCCAACGAGGGTACCGAGCAGGGCTTGGCGCGGGCGCGGGAGGCGACGGGGAACGTCTTCAACCGGATTCGTCACGCCAACATCATGGATCAGGGGCTGGCCTTAATTCAGAGCGGCGACTACATGCAAGCGGCCGAGCTCTATCTGAGCGGATTTGAGCTGGCTTTGGACATCTTCCTGGACAAGGATTACGGCGCCGAGCCTGTAGCCGAAGCGGAGCGGCTGCGGAATCTCTCCAGCCGGCAGACCGAGGCCCTTATCGCAACTGAGGAGGAGCTCGCCGCGGCGGACTCCCCTTTTTCAGCTGTGGGTAACGAGACCCCGCCGGATGCGATCGGCCCGCTGGTGGATACCTTCCTGACCGAATATGCCCAGTTTGCGGATGAGCGCCGCTCCATCGCGGAAACCCTACAGGGTATCGAGGTCCTGCGGCTTCTGATCCTCAACGAACTGGCCGACGAGAATACCGACGAGATCTTTCACCTGGCCTATCTGATACTTCTGCATCGCGGTCGTACCGGTGTGGAGGAGGAGCTCGGCATACAAGAGGGAATCCTCGGGGCCGCCGACGGACGCTGGGACAGCGGAGCCAGTGCGGTTACCGAGCGCTTGAACGCCGCCATGGAGGCCCGCTACGCAGAGGCATCCAGGCTCTTCGCTGAAGAGGAGTTTAGCGCCGCTGCGGATGCCTTTAGTCTGCTGGCCGATCTCGCCGACGAACTGGAGCAGGCCGCGTCGGTCTGGCAGCGCTTTCTTGCCCCCGAAAACGCCGCCGGCGACCCCCCGCCCGACTACGAAGCCCTGGCCCAGGCGGACGGGGTACCCGAGTTCATCACCTATTACCGGGAGATCAACCGCTTTGCCGCCCTGGTAGCGGAGAACAGTCGCGATTCGGCGGCCCTGGCTCAATTGGGTGCGGAGATGGCCGGCGAGCAGTTGAGTGCGGCCGAGCTCGAGGGACAGCCTCAAGAAAAGATCCAGGCCTCATTGGATGCCCTGGGAGAGATCGTAGCTCGCGTTGATCTGGTGGATGAGCAGATTCCCGCCCGGAGGGAGGCTATCGACAGTGAGGATACCTTCGCCGCCAAGAGTAACGAGCGCTTGAACGAACTCGAAGGGCGGGCGGCCCTGGTTCAGAGTTTCTTTCGATCCTCCATCGAAACCTACCTGCTCTTGAGCATCCGTCTCACCGCCGCCCCGCTGGAGCAGGAGTATCAGGCCCTGCTTCGGTTGGCAGAAGAGGGCGATGCGGCCCTGGCCGGAGAGACAATCACCTTTCAGGGGGCCTCTTTCGATGCCCGCTATCCTTCGACGGCGGCGGCCACCTACGGCGAGATCGACGAACGGGCCCGGATCATCCTGGAGGCGAACGAAGGGCTGCTTCAGGAGATCGATCAGGAAGAGGAGTGGCTCAAGGAACGGGAACGGGTAGCGGCGGCTATAGAGGAGACCGAGACGCGGTCCCAGGCTATCCGCGGCCTGATAGCCCGGGCGGCGCTCAACCTGGGCGAAGCAAACGATCTGATCCGGGTGGCCCAGCAGAACCGAATCGACGGGGAGCGGCGTTACCGGGAAGCCAGGGCCCAGGTCGATAATCTGCAGTTCAATATCAACAATCCCAATCAGGTAGAGAACACCGTCACCGAAGCCCGGGACTACTTCCTGGTCTCCCTCCAGAATGAGTATACCGAGCTCCTGGACAGGCGGACCGACTCCATTGCGGATAACAGCGATCAGTTCGACATTCAGACCCTCTTAGCCGATCTGGCCCTGGCCAAGCGGGATTACTTCCTGCCCCAGCGGGAGGATGCTATCGCATCTGCCCGGGCCCTGATTCGTCAGCAGGAGTTCGAGGATGCGAGCCGCAGTCTGAACCGGGCTGAGGATTTTCATGATCAGATCGATAATCAGGATAATCCCGAGATTCTCAGGCTGCAGGAGTTCGTCGATCGGGCGATCAACCCCTCGTCCGCCTGGTACATCAGCAAGACCGATCCCCTCTATGCCGAGATGAGTCAGCTCCTCAACCTGGCTCGGGAGGATTATCAGACCGCCGAGCAGCGGGTAAACGACAACCGAACCGTGGGCGTCAACGGACTGCTCTCGAATGCCGAGAGCAAACTGGCGGCGGTCCAGAATACCTTCCCCCAGAATCTAGAGGTCGGCGTTCTGCTTTTGCAGATAGAGCTGCTGCGAAACCGGCTGATCGGCGGAAGCGCCGCCGCCCGCACCGAGATCCTGGGAGAAAAACTGAACCAGGCGGAGACCGCCTTCGACAACGGGGAGTTTCAGAAGGCTCTCTCCCTGGCCAAATCCCTGGAAACGATCGATCCCGGGTATCCCGGTCTGTCCGACTTAATCTTCGAGGCGGAGATCGCCACCGGTCAAAGGGTGCGCGAGCCCGATCCGGCGGATGTGCGGGCGGCGGAGGCACTCTACGCCGAGGCCGATTCGATCTGGCAGAACCGTATTCAGGACCAGTATGCATCCGCCCTGGACCGGATCAAGGAGGCGATTGCCCGCTATACCCCCTTCAATCCTCCCAGTCGCTATATCAGCCTCAAGAACAATCTTGAAATTCGGGTCGATACCAGCACCGCCACGATCCTCTCGGCTGCCGATCAGCTGCAGTATCAGTCGGCCCTGGAGGCCTATCAGCAGGGCAACTTCGTTCAGGCTAAGCTGATTGTTGACCAGCTTCTCCAAAAAGGCGACAATATCCGCAATCCCAAGCTCCTGGATCTCCAACGAAGGATAGAATCACGCTTATAATGGAACGTGAACGGCGCATCCTGCTTCTACTGCTCGGTCTCCTCCTGGTGCTGCTTGTTCCCCTTGGCGCACAACAGGGGGAGAGGATCTTTTGGGAGAATCCCTTCTTTCTCGACCTAGATAATCCCCGGTTCCCCCAGGCCGGCGGTTCCTCCCGGGGAATGGTCGTCTTGGCTCATGAGTACGAGAATATCGCCGGCAATCGTCGAGAGGCCTACGTATCCCTGGCCGTCAGCGTCGACGGGCTCAACTGGCAGAGCTGGCCGCGAACCCTCGGTCCCTTTCCCTTCACCGGCTCCGAGTCCCCGATCGCCTCGCTCCTCCTACGTCCGGACGGAACCATCTATATCGCGGTGGCGGAAGGGGAGTCGACTATCGGGATATATCGTTCCCGTACCCTCGGCTACACCCTCTCGAAGATCAGCGAGATCATGACCCCCCAGGCCGCAACCGTTGCTCCGCGACTCTATGCCAATTCGGCCGGAGAGCTTGTGCTCTTCGCCTCCCGAGATATCGGTTCCGGCTTTGCCGACGCCTCCTATCTGGGGATCTTCTACACCGTTTCCGAGGACGGACGCGAATGGAGCGATTTCCGCCAGTTGGTTCCGGAGGGGACCTTGCGGGAGACCTATCTTCCGACCCTCTCCTCTCGGAACGGAGAGGAACTGGTCGTTTTTCAGGCCTTCAAGGCCGGCGGCCCCGGAGGGAATCCCCCCTCGACTTATCAGCTCTATTTGAGCCGTAGCGGGGACGGAGGTCGCAGCTGGAGTGCGCCGGAGTTGATTTCCGATTTTAGCGAGCCCGCCGGGCTGGGGGACGACCTTAGCTGGGAGTTCTACGATAATCAGCGACCAGCCCTCCACTCGAGCGGGGACGAGACCTTTCTGGTCTGGGAACGCCGCTGGGCCCGGTCTCGGCAACGTAACATCTATCTCTCCCGGCTTGCCGCGGACGGATCTATCGACGAGGCGGTGCGCTTCATTAGTAATCGTGACAGCATCGGTCCCCGGCTGACGACCGTGGGAGAGCGGCTCTTTTTAAGCTGGTACGAGGGTTCAGAACGCGATTTAGGGGTGCGTTTGGCCGAGGGGGACCGGCTCAGCGACGGCAGCATCGATTGGTACTATCAGCAGGGTTCGGGCAGAAACTACCTCTTCGTCGACACCCTGCAGAACAGTTCGGCCTTTGCCCTACCTATCTCCTACCGCGGCTCCCTGCATATGCTCTGGGAGAACGACCGCTACAGCGGTACCGAGTTAGCCGACTCCCGGCTGGTGGTCCGCTCGCCTGATATCAGTGTGGAGGCCCCTGAAGTGCGGGGCGTCAATTTCGTTCCCGGCGATGCGACCCCTCAGGATATCTTTCGGGTGGGCTGGACGGAGCCGACCGATGCCTCCACCATTGCCGGCTACAGTTATCTCTTTACCCGCTCCTCCATTGCCGAACCGATCCCGGTGGTGGGTCATTTTCGGGATGAACAATTAGAGACCGAGAAGGAGCTCAAACTCGACGGAAACTGGTATTTCAAGATCATCGCCCAGGATCTGGCGGGGAACTGGTCGGAGTCGGCTACGGCAATCATCAACCGGGATACCACGCCGCCGAGTCCGCCGGATTTTATTCCTCCGGAGACCGACGAGAACGGCTATCTTACCTCAAATACCCTTACAATCAACTGGGAGAGACCTCCCGCAGAGGATACCGCAGGCTATACCTATACCTACACCCTGCTCGATCCCGCCGGACGCGAGGTCGATCCCGCTTCAGTGGAGCCGGCCGATCCGCCGCGACGGATCCTTACTACGGATGAAGGAGCGAGCTTCTCCAACCGCGACAACGGAACCTGGATGCTCTCGGTGGCGGCGGTGGACGAGGTCGGCAATATCAGCGATCCGTCGCAATACGTCTTCCGACTGAATAAGTATATCCCGGTCACTATCATCAACCGGATCGCCGCCGAGCGAGACGATATCGGACGCACGGTGATGCGCGTCGAGGGTCGGGGCTTTACCGCCGACGGAGAGATCAGTCGCATTTTGCTGGACCGGGACGGGCGCCCCCCCTATGATTACAGTTTCTCCTTGGAAGAGGGTTTTTACACCATCGCCGGCAACCGGCTGATCGAGGATTTCACCGTCCAGGACATCGAAGAGGGGAACTATGGACTCGGCCTCGACCATACCCGACGGGGAATCACCTGGTCCGAACAGTCGCTCTACTTCGAGCCCACCGGGGTGGTTAAGTTCGGCGATTTCAGCTATGTCCCGGCTTCGCCTTTTACCCTTTTTGCCTACGATACGCTCGGGATATCGGTTAACGCCCTCATTACCCTGCTGATCCTGGCCGGACTGGCGGTGGCGCTGACGGTTACCCTGGTGATGATCCGCGGGGTGCTGGTCGAGGGGGCGCGAATCCAGGAGGATGTCGAGGCGATTATCGAGGGACGGCTCTTGACGGGCCCGAGCTACACGAAGAGGATGGAAGAGATGAGAAAGAAGGGTCTCGGTCTCAGGATAAAGTTTGTACTCCTGATCACAGTGCTGATCCTGATAATCGTACTGATGGTCGCCGTCTCCCTGGGCTACTACATGACCCGCAACCAGCAGCGAAGCCTGGCCGAGGGGCTGCAGGACCGTTCGGCGCTCCTCCTCGAGAGTCTCGCCGTGGGAGCCAGGGAGCCGGTCGACAGCAACGACTTGACTCAGATGGGTATTCTGGTGAGTCAGATCGAGGCCATGGAGGATGCCACGGAGGTCATCATTACCGGCCGGGCGGCCCAGAATCCCACGGGTGAGATTCATGCGCTGTGGGCCGCCTCCGATCCCGAAAGCCTGATTGAGGATCTTACCGGCAGCATCCGTATCGACTACCGCCCTCAGGATGCCGACGAGGATACTCCCCGGGAGTTCGCCCTGATCGACGCCGCGGAGCTCGAATCATACCGGGAGCGCTTCGATGTGCTGGTTACCCCCTTCTACGGGCAGTCGGTCTATCGGGACGAGTTCGCCGAGGAGGAGGAGTCCCTCAACAATCAGATAAACGAGGAACTCGCCGGCCGCTTTGAACAGATTCAGAGCGATATCAGCCAGATGCAGCGGGAACAGTTGATTTTAGGTACCCTGGACATCGGCGGTACTATCAGCCCTGAGCAGCTTCAGTTTATCCAGGACCGGTTCCCCGAGTATCAGGACGAGGCGGCCCGGAACCAGCGCTTGGCGCAGATAAACGAGGATATCGTCCGCTTCAACGCGGCTCAACGGGAGCTTATCCGAGAGGCGGGGAATCTTCTCGCCAGCCGTCCGGCCTTCGACCCGGAGAACTTCGATCCCTCGATCCCGGAGTATATCTTCTATCGTCCCATCGTCGGCGATCAGCGGACCGTACAGGGCCAGGAGTTCTTCTACCGCGGCATGGTGCGCCTCACCGTCTCTACCGAAGGGATCGTGGAGGAGATCGTCGCTTCCCGCCGCACCCTGCTCACTCTGACCGGGATCGTCGCGGCGATTGCGGCGATTATCGGCGTTGTGGGCGCTCTGGTCCTGGCGACGATCATTATTATTCCCATTAAGCGGCTCATCGCCGGAGTGGAGGTTATCCGGGATACCGAGGACAAAGAGGAGCTTGAATCCCACCAGGTCGATACCAAGACACGCGATGAACTCGCAGGGCTAGCGGACACCATCAACGAGATGACCAAGGGACTGGTCGAAGCGGCCAAGGCGAACAAGGAGCTCACCCGCGGAAAAGAGGTGCAGAAGATGTTCATTCCCCTGGCGACCGACGCCGGCGGACGAAAGCTAACTACCGGGGTATTTCAGAACGACTACATCGATGTCTTCGGCTACTACGAGGGCGCGGACGCCCTCTCGGGCGATTACTTCGACCACATCGATCTGCAGAACGGATTCCACGCCTTTATTAAATGCGACGTCGCCGGTCACGGCGCATCGGCGTCGCTGATTATGGTCGAGGTGGCGACCATCTTTACCAGCTATTTTCGGCGTTATATCGGCAAGAAGCCCAACCTGAATATCACCGAGCTGGTCAATAGCATCAACGAGCTCCTGGAAGAGCGGCAGTTCCGCGGACGCTTCGCCGCCCTGATCATCGGCTTGCTGGAGCTCAAGACCGGCAAGATCTATCTCTGTCATGCCGGTGATAATCTGGTCCATGTCTATGAGGAGTCGAGTCGCAAGGTCGTGGTCCACACCCTTCCTGAAGCGCCGGCTACCGGTATCTTCAACCGGGATCTGATCGACATGAAAGGCGGCTATCAGCAGGTCGCGTTGTCCCTCAAATCCGGGGATGTGGTGCTCTTCTTTACCGACGGTATCGAGGAGAGTCATCATCGCTTGCGTTCGGCCGATCTCAAGCCTCTGCGCTACGAGGATTTCTCGGAGGAACTGATTGCCGAGGATCAGAGGAAGATTGCAGGGGGCTTCAAGGATATCAAGCCGGAGGAGTCCTTCGAGGAGTTCGACCTGAAGCGGGTCACGGAAATCGTCGAGGCGGCCATGCATCGGGAGCGCTATGTTCTCGAGCGGCGACTCGATCTGGTTATCACGGAACCGCTGGTCTTCGACTTTTCCAGCCTGACCGGTACCGTCGAGGAGATGGTCCTGGCCATGATGGCGGTGGAGAAGGTCTATCGTCTAGTTCCCGATCCGAACGCCACCGAGCGGGACCGGGTACGGGTAGACCGCAAGATAGCCGATTTCCTGGAGCGCCATTTCGAGGGCTATCACCGCTATTTCCGGAATCCGGTAGAGAATGAGAACTTCCCCGAGTATATCTGGTTCTCCCACCTCAAAGAGGACGAGCAGGACGACGACCTTACCGTACTGGCGGTACGCCGTAAATGAGCTCCCGGGATGCGCTGATTGCTCTGGCCCTCTCCCCCGGCTCGATGGAGTTGAAGCGGCGGTTCAAGGAGCGCGGCATTTCCGCGGAATTCATCCGGGTCAGCTACCGGCGGGATACGCCGCAAGCCGCGAAACTCGCCCTCGCCTGGCTCTACTGGCTCACCGACGGGAAACCCGCCGGAGCCGAATTGGATCCCGCACCCCCCAAGCCGAATTGGTTACTCAAATTGAAGATCAGCGATAGTTCCCTTGAGTTCTTAAGCAACGGCCGGGAGAAGGCCGAACTGAGACTTGCAGAGCGCCCTCTGGCGCTTCCCGAGGGGGACGGAGGATACTACCGGAGGCTGGAAATCGAGGAGATGGGGGAGTCGAGAATGCTTCCCGACCGGATTATTGACGAATGTATCGATTTTGCCGATTCTCTACACGAGGTGTTCCATGAAAACCGCCCGTTTCTTTTGTGAAAACTGCGGCCGTCCCGTGCCCTTCAATGCCGAGATGTGCTCCAACTGCGGCAAGCACTTCGATGCGGTCAAATGTCCCGTCTGCACCTATACCGGGCTCCCCGGCGAGTTTCTCTCCGGTTGTCCCAAGTGCGGCTATCTGGCCTCCGACGATGATGAGCGCTCCTCGGATGCAGCTGCCGCCGCCAAGCGCCCCGTTCCCACCCGCATCAAAGGCTCATCCGAAGGCGATGAGATCCTCTTCGAGGAGCGGCGTCGTTCGGGAGGCGGCATCTCCAGCGGGATCTATTTCGCGATTCTGGTTCTGATGGTCGGAATCCTGACCGCTATGGCGGTCTTCCTCTTTATGTAATTCCCTCATAGGGTTTGAGGGCTTCCTGGTGCCGGTAGCGTAAAATCAGTCTCTCCAGGCGACTGTCTTCAGGATCGATCCGAAAGAGATGACTCAAGCAGCCGCAGTCGGAGGAGCCGAAGCCGGCCACCGCCTCATCAGCTAATGCCGCGACCTCCCGGGCCAGACTGCATTCCAGCCGCTTCAGGCTGCGGATGGGGAAGGCCTCTACCTGATGGGCCGCGTCTCTAAGGTAATCGATATGCCAGCGAAATCTTTTGCGCCGTCTGAGATGCCTTGCTACCCGCCGGGTCAGGTTTTGCATGGCCGAACCTATATAGATATAGGCCCCCGGCTCAAAGCGAATGGTTCCCAAGGCGCCGACCTTAATCGTAGATACGGACTCGATGTAAATCCGCAGGATATAGGCGCCGCTGTCGGCCGCAGCCGCTTCCGCCGGGGCCAGGTCGATAGGGATCGATTCCTTTACCAGCCGCACTATACCCGCCTGATCGCAGGCCACCACCGCCGCCTGCAAGTCTACCCCGGCGGCCGCTCTCTTCAGGGCAGTTGCAAAGGCGGGATCGGTGTGAATCCCCGGCACGAAGCGCTCCGCATTTGGATTGGAGATAACGAAGAGTATCCGGCTACGGTACTCCCCCTCCTCGGCCAGGGATGCCAGTTCCTCTAGGTGCTTCACCGCCCTCAGACTCGGAGCATCGGGAAACATGGCGACCCCCTCCTCGCAGAGGGTGCAGGCCTTAACCTCTATCAATCCCGGCGGCGAGCCTGCATCGGCAAGGAAATCGAAGCGTGATTTTCCGATGCGGAATTCCGCCTTCAAAGATTCCGGGGGATAGATCGAGGGGAGAATCAGCTTCTCAGCGATCCGGTTTGCGCCGACGGAGTTGAGGGGAATGATTGCATCGCCGTACTCCACGGCTTGCAGGCTGTAGGCGGTTTTGCGCTCCGGCCCGCTCTCCCTTTGGAGCAGACAACGGGCACCCGGCTTCAGAAGTTCCTTGAGCCTTCCCGGATTGGGGCAGTGGGCGACGATCTCTCGCCCGCCGGCCTCGAGAAGGACCCGAAAACGGTTGGGTCGACGGACGAAGCGGGCGCGAAGATCGGCGGAGAAGAGGCGGAGCTCCGTCAGTCGAAGAGCTCCCGGATCTCCCGGCGGTAGATCTCGTCGACCACGTTGCGGCGGATCTTCATAGTGTGGGTCAGCTCCTTGCCGACCTCGAAGGGCTTCGGCAGCAGCAGGAAGCGGAAGATCCGTTCGAAGTGCTTAAAGCCGTTGGAGGCATTCACCAAGCCCTGGATCTCGTCGTGGAAGATCTCGATGATCTCAGGATCCTCGGTTAGCTCCTCGGGATCGACGTAGCTGATGCCGCGACTTTGGGCGGCGGCCTCCATGGCCTCCTTGTTAGGTATTATCAGCGCCCCCAGGAACTTTTGGTCCTGGCCGACCACCATGGCTTGATCGATAAGCTCGGATTGGGTCAACTGATCCTCGATCGGTACCGGTTCGATATTCTCGCCCCCCAAGAGGACGATCGTCTCCTTGGCCCGGCCGATGATCTTCAGCTCCCCGCCGTGGGTCATCACGGCGATGTCGCCGGTGTTGAGCCAGCCCTCTTTTAAAATCTCCGCCGTAGCATCCGGTCGCTTGTAGTAGCCCTCCATGATCTGCTCGCTTTTCACGTAGAGAACTCCCTTCTTGCCGGGCGGTACGAGAGCTCCGTCGTTATCGATGATGCGATAATCGATGTCGGGCAGAATGGGGCCGATGGTACCCGGTACGGGGGCGGAGAAGTTACGGACCGAAATAATCGGCGCCGTCTCGGTCAGACCGTAACCTTCAAGGATGCGTACACCGGCGGCCTGGAAGAAGTTGTCCACATGCGGCGGAAGGGCTCCGCCGCCGGAGACGCCGGCCTTGAATTTCCCTCCCAGCTTGGCCTTGATCTGACCGAAGACCAGCACATCCCCGAGTAGCTTGAAGGGGGTAAGCAGGATATAGGGAATAATCGCGACGGCGAAATCGAAGACCTTCGAACGCTTGACGAACTGGGGCATAAGGCCCCTGACCATCGCCTGCAGAGTCGCGTGGGTCTGGCCTACGGTTAAGAAGAAGTAGAAGAGACTCTTCTTGATACTGCTGCCTTTATTAACGTTCCGGAGAATCGCGGCGCGGATCGCCTCCCAAATGCGGGGGACGGAGGTCATCCACTGAGGCTGCATGGCGGCCATATCGGCCAGCATTACCGAGCCGATCGGTTTGGAGTAGGTAATGGAGGCGCCGCGGTTGATGACGATATACTCGATGGCCCGCTCGTAGGAGTGCCAGGAGGGAAGTACGCTGAAGAAGCGATCCTGCTGTTTTAGCGGGATCGCCTCGTAGATCCGGTCGAGCTGGAAGATGTAGGAACGGTTGGTCAGTACCACGCCCTTCGGCTCGCCGGTGGTGCCCGAGGTGTAGATAATCGTCACCGGATCGTCGATCCTGCCGGCTTCCATGCACTGGGTAAAAAACTCATCGGCGTCGCCGCGTTTCGCGCCCTGTTTTACCAGCTCATCGAAGGAGAGGATCTTGACTTCCGGTATCTCGACCTCATCGATCGGATCATAGCCGATCAATATTTCGAGTTTGGGGAGCTCCTTCTTGCGCTCGGCCACCTTCCTGGCCTGGGCGCTGTTCTCGACAAAGGCTATGCGGCAGTCGGCGTGACCGAGGATGTAGGCGAACTCATCGGCCGTCGAATCGGATCCGCGAGGGACATCGACCGCCCCCAGGCTTAGCAGAGCCAGATCGCTGATCAACCACTCTTTGCGATTATCCGAGAGAATCGCTACATGATCTCCCCGGGCGATACCGAACTCATCCAGCCCGGCGGCGAGATCGCGGACAAAGGCGTAGAGCTGTTTGTAGCTGTATTCCCGGAATTCATTGCCGCCGTCCTTGCTGTAGAGGGCGGGACTCTCACTATACTGGTCTACAACCGCTTTAAATCGTCTAACGAGTGTATCTTTTTCCTGAATCGGCATTCCTATCCCCCCGCGGAAGCATCTCTGGCGTTAATCAAATAGCTGATTAATGGAAACGCCAAGACAAAAAACGGTAGCACGATGCCCGAGGGGTGTCAACGAACACCTACCAGGCCAGATTGTTGGTCAGGGTGTTGATAAGCAGGCTCGGCGTCAGGAGTTCCGGCAGGAGTACCGGCCGTTCTCTGCCGGGAGGGTAGAGGGCGTAGACCGGCACCCCGGCTTTGCCGAAATCGGCGATCCAGGCGGCAATCTGCGGATCGTTTTCGGTAAAATCACCGTAGAAACGGATCACCCCGAGTTCCTCGAAACGTCGGTCGACCTCCTCCCGGGAGAATACCGTCAGCTCGTTGGTCTTACAGGTAAGACACCAATCGGCGCTGAACTGTACGAAGACCGGTTTTCCGGCCTCCCGGGCCTGCCGTACCGCCTCGGGCGCGAATTCCTGCCACCCCTCCGGGATCTGGTTCTCCGCAACTCTGCTCTCTCCACCTTCGGGCTGATCTCCGGCGGGTAGAGGCAGGGCGACGAGGCTGGCTAGTACCATGAGTAGGGCGATACTGGCAAACGAGATGCGGGTAATTCGCTTCCGGGCCTGCTGCCCGAATTTCCCCCACAGCCAGGCGGCGGCAGCGATAGCCGTGAGAAGAAGCAGCGCCGGCGTTACCGCCGCATTGCCCAGCTGTTTAATAAGCACGCCGAAGAGCCAGGCGGCGGTGGCCAGAAGCAGGAGCCCCATAGCCTCCTTGAAGCGCTCCATCCAGGGGCCGGGCTTGGGCAGCCGTTGGATCAATCCGGGGAAGAAGCCGAGCAGGGTAAAGGGGAGGGCGAGTCCCAAACCGACGAAGAAGAAGATCAACAGGATTACCCCCGCACTCTGAGAAAAGGCGAAGCCTAAGGCCGTTCCCAGGAACGGGGCGGTGCAGGGGGTCGCCAGGAGGACGGTAAAGACGCCGCCGGCGAAGGAACCGCCGTAACCCTGCTTCGCCGCCGCTCCGGCAACTCGCCTTCCGCCGGTAAAGGTGAAGATCCAGACGTCGAAGAGAGAGAGGGCGAAGACGACGAGGATAGCGATCAGCGAAAAAACATAGTAGGGATTCTGGAACTGAAAGCCCCATCCGACCGCCTGTCCCGCGCTTTTTAGAGCGACGACGAAGAGGCCCAGAAGCATCAGACTGAGCACAACACCTGAGCCGAAGACCACAGCATGTTTGCGAATGGTGCTCCGCTCCTCGTTGCTTTGACGGAGGAGATTGAGGGCCTTGATCGATAAGACCGGCAGTACGCAGGGCATGACGTTTAACAGGAGGCCTCCTAAAAAGGCCAGCAGGGCAAAGAGGAGGACGCGGGATAGGCCGGTGCCGTCGCCGTTTTCGGGAGTTGGGGGTGAGTCGGCCGCGCTTGCCAGGCTCAGCTCCTCCTCCTCGGGGAAGAGGCAGAGTCCGTCGTCCTGACAGATTTGATGAAAGGCGATCACTTCTTGACCGACGCCGCTGGCTTCGGAATCGATATAGACCGGAGCAGTGAGGATTACCTCCCCGCGGTATTTCTCTAGACCCTCTGCAATCTCATCAGGCTCGGGATACCGGATCTCCCCCAGCCGTAAGGGGTCCTCGGAGGCAAGCCGGAAGCCGAAGAACTCAGGATCGTGGGCCTGGTAGTGGCCATCGGGAATAATAAAACGAACAGAGATCTCTCCCGGTTCATCTATCGAAGGCGCCGCAAAGGATTCGATTGCGGCCAGTTGTGCAAAGAGCGGTGCTGCGGGCAGTAAAAGAAGCAGCAGAACGGTGTTGAGAAAAAAGCGACGTCTGACCATAGTCTCACCCCTATTAGAAAGCTTCGACGACTAGCGACTGCCGAGGGCTCAGCTTCGGGTCAGTTCACGCAGGAGTTCGATGATCTCGTCGTTATCCCATTCGTACGCACCGATCAAGCGGGCGACGACCTTCCCCTCCTTATCGATAACATAGCTGGTCGGGATGCTGCCGGTTCGGTAAAAGGGAGGTACCGCGGCGCCGGTCTGGTCGAACAGGACGGGAAAGGTATAGCCGTTCTCGGCGATGTAGTCGACCACCTTGCTACGGGTCTCCCGGGCGTCTCTGGTCGAGATAGCGATGATGTCGAAGCCCTCGTCCTTCAGTTCGTTATAGACGTTCTCCATGGCCGGCATCTCCGCCCGGCAGGGGGGGCACCAGGTGGCCCAGAAATTGAGGAGTACCACCTTGCCTTCGAGGGAGGAGAGGCTGACCTCGTCTCCGGCAAGATTGGGGACGCGAAAGTCGGGGGCGTCAATCGGCTGGGGCGGAACACCGAAACCGAGCCGGTAGAATCCCTCGGCGGTAGCATCCATCTCAGGCTTATTTTCTTGGGCGGTCAATGTCGTTCCAAGGAGTGCAATCAGCGCCAGTAAAAGTATGAGTATATTGTTCTTCATATATAGTCTCCCTATCGGGGAATATAGCTAGTCGGAGTGAGGATTTCAACCGAAATCGACGTAAAGCGAGAGAGCCAGGACCGAGAAATTATAGAAGGCGTGACCCAGAGCTACGGCGTGCAGGCTGCGGGTGCGCCTGAAGGCGTAGAGCAGGACCGCCCCGATAATTGCCGTTCCCAGGGCCGGAATGAGCCCCTGGTAGAGATGTCCCGAGGCGAAGAGGAGGACTCCGGCGACGGCCGCCCGGGCGGGTGAGAGACCGAGACGCTTGAACTGTCCGTCCAGGTAGGCCCGAAAGAAGAGCTCCTCCCAGTAGCCGGTGAGAAGGCAAGTGGAGAACACCAGGGGCAGTATGGCGGGGCTGCTCAGATTCCAGGGTACCCCTACGGCTTCCTCGCCCAGACCGGTATTGAGCAGGCTGATAAGCAGAAAAAAGGGGATCAGCACCGCCCAAACAGCAAGCCATATCACCACTCCCCGGCCGATATCCCGAGTGCGGAAGCGGGTAATGCGGTAGGGGATCCACCAATGGGGGCCTTTCCTGCTCAACAGAAACAGCAGAAAGAGGATCATCGGCAGGGTCTGTACAAAGTAAATGCCGTGGAAGAGGGGCGAATCGAAGAGCGAGGGGTCGACGCTCTGATTCTGCAGAAGATAGGCGGGAAGGAAAAAGACGGCAAAGAGCAGAATCGGTTCAATCAATTCGGCTCGAAGTGGTCCAATGCCGGATTTTCGGGTATAATCGTCAAGCATATGGTCAATCCTGCGGGATTTTTCTCCGATTGAATAATATGGGAGTTTATACCATATTATATATGGAATAATCATGAAAGCGGAAAGTCTAATATGGTAATACTATTAATTGTTCTCGCCCTGCTCTTGCTTCTCTTCGTGGTTTTCCTGCGGAGAGCCGGAGGCGGGAGTTTTCCGTGGATCCATTTCTACACCAAAGGCAAGGAATCCGGGTTTTCCATGCGGGAGATCAACCTTCTGCGGAAGGTGGCTGTTCAAAACCGCCTCGAAAATCCTATCTCTCTTTTTTGGTCGATCAAACAGCTCGATCGCTCGATCAAAGGGATGCTGATCAAGTTCCGTTCGGAAGGTAAGGAACACGACGAGAACAGCGTGCGCTTTATCAGCAAGCTCTATGATTTCCGAAAGAAGGTCGAGCTCTCATTGCCCCGCTATACCCTGGGACTGAAAACTACCCGCAAGATCGCCACTCACCAGCGGCTGAAGATTACCTTGCCGGGGATCGGCACCTACAACGCCAGCGTCGTCGAAAACCTGCGCCGTTACATGGCGATCTCCTATCCGGAAGGGCCGAAGCTTCCGCCGGGCGCCAGCTGGAAAACTCAGCGGATCAACGTCTATTTCTGGCGGGCCGACGACGCGGGCTACGTATTTGAATCCAAGGTTCTCGACGATTTTATCGAACAGCAGTATCCGATTCTGCATATCTCCCATTCGGATAATATCATCCGCAGTCAGAAGCGTCGTTCGGTGCGGGTCGAGGTCCGCAGGCCTGCCTTTCTCTATCCGCTCTCGTCGATCGCCGCGGCAAACGAGGCGGAGGAGAGTAACAGCGGATTACGCTGCCGTTTAATTGATATCTCCGAAGACGGGGCCGCCGCCCTGGTCGGCGGACGGGCCAAGGTGGGACTGGCGGTGAAACTGCAGTTCAAGCTGACCGATTCAACCCTGGTAATGTGCGGCGTCGTAAAGGGAGTCACCTTCAACCAGAAGAAGAATCAGTCGATCCTGCATATTCAAGCCGTTCCATTGAGTCTGCGGCAACGGAACCGGATCCTCTCTTTTGTCTATAACATCTTTCAGGAGCGCGAACCCAAGGCCAAGGCCCGCAAGGTTCCCGCCTACGGATGATCCGATCCAAAATCGAGCGTCGGAGGAACCCATGTCTCCCAGAAAATTAGTCAAAAACCTTACTCTACTCCTGGTCCTTATTTTGCTCGCTCTGCCCCTCGTGGGCCAGGAGGGGGGAGAGGAGGATCCTCTGCTCACGGCCTTCTTGGAGAACTTCAATCGGGCCAATGACGAAACCAAACTCGATATTCTCCGGGATTCGGTTAATTATGAACCTCAGGCGATGGGCCCTCTCTACGCAGAGGCGGTTCTCTACGCGGTTAACTCCTCGGATCAGCTGCCGGTCAATACCGACCTTCAAGCGGTCGCCCTGTTGGCGGTTCAGCTGGCGGGACTCTCCGGCTACAGCCCGGCGGCGAATCCCTTGTGGGAACTCTTCAACGCCTATCCGGAGACCGGCGTTCGAGTGGCGGTGCTGGATGCCTTAAAAGCGGATGCCTTGGGGAACGACAGAACCTTTCAGTTGCTGAATCGCTGGATGGAGCGACAGATAAGCGTCTTTCGCGCCGGAAGCGGGATCAACACCCAGGTCATAGCCGAGGCCGTACTTACCTTGGGCTCCTTCAATGATCCCCGGGCCTTTCCCAATCTGTTGTCGGTGAGCGTCTTGGGACTCTCCCAGGAGATCAGCTCCCGGGCGGAGACCGCCATGGGAACCATCGAGGGGGATTACGCGGCGATGGTGACCGAGGTAATCGAAGACTATCCGCCGCCGGAGAAACTCGTTGCCCTTCGCAGTGCAGTCGATCGGGAAGGAATGTCAAGCGAGGAGAAAGCCGGCGTCTGTATCGCCGCCCTGCGAGTCGGCAACGGACTGGCTTTGAGCGATCCCGGCGGTGCCGCCCAAGTACGGGATATGCGCATCATCGCCGCTCGCACCCTGCGCAGCCTCAACTGGGCCGAGGCCGTCGGTGAGCTTATTGAACACTTCGATCTCTGTATTCTCGAGTACGACCGGGGTTTGGGGACCAAGTCGGCCCTGCTTGAAGCCATTGCGGCCCTGGGTTCCACCGGAACCCGTGAAGCAGCGGTCCGTTTAGCCCTCTATCTAGATGTGATCAACTCCTTCGTCGAGAGCAATCAAGGCTACGACGAACAGATCACCCTCGCGGTTGTCCGGAATTTGGGCCAACTGCGGTCGAAGGCGGGGCTGAATGCCTTACTCTATCTGGGATACCTCGACTACTCGAAAACCATCCGGGACGCCGCTGCGGAGGCCCGTCGGGCGATTCTCGGCCAGTAAGAATCTCTACCGCCGCTTCTCCCTCTTGCCGTTAATCTGGTTAAGCGGAGCGGCGGCTCTTACCCTCTCCGTAGCCGGTTATCTACTACCCGCTGCTCTACTCCTTACGCTGCCGGCGTCTGTGGGGCTCGTAATGCGATGCCGGGAGCTGATCCTCGCTTCAATAGCCTTTGCGCTGATCAGCCTCGTGGGTGCTTACTCGGCGAATATGCAAGCTTTTTGGCTGGGCCTTGATTCCCCCCCGGCGGTCCTGGAGCTCAGATCCGCCCGGGATTCCCTGCCGAGCCGCAGCGGAACGGTCCACTTTCTTGTTCTGGAAGGGGTTCGGGACGGCCGAGGGAGCCGGAGCGACGCCAGAGGCCGAATCCTTGCCTACAGCAGGGACCACACTGAACTGCCCTGGGGGGCGCGCTTTGAGGCTCGACTGAAGAGCGAGCCGGAGCTTCTGATAGAAGCAGGGGAGTTCCAGGAGATAGAAATCCTGGCCGATACTATCCGGATGTCCCCATTTCAGCGTCGGCGCGCTAGCATGCGGGAAGAGCTTACGCGGCGAATCGTACGGCTCGGCCCCGAAGCGGGAGAACTCTTATCGGCGCTTCTGATCGGACGCCGCTCGCGTCTGCTCATTTATTTAAGTTCGCGCTTCCGCAGCATCGGCTGCGCCCATCTCCTGGCGTTATCGGGAATGCATCTGGCTGTACTCCTGGGGCTGGTCGGCGGGTTCTTACGGCTCTTTTTCCCCCGGCCGGTGGCGAGAGTCCTGCCTTTGCTCCTGCTTCCCGGGTACCTCCTCCTGGTGGGGCCGGCCGCGTCCCTGCTGCGGGCGGGAGTGATGTACGGTATCCTCAGGTTGAGGCCGCAGGGGAGGGTAACGCCCGCCCTCGTCTCGCTGTTGCAGGTCTATGTGCTGCTCCTGGTGCTTAATCCGGCCCTGCTTGCCGACTACGGGTTCATCTTCTCATTCGCCGCTTTAGGCGGACTCTGCGTCTTCTCGCCTCCGCTGTTGCGGCTCTACCTGGGCGCAGGGCTTCCTCCCTGGATCGCCGCCGGATTATCAGCCTCATGCGGAGCCTATATCGGCGCGCTGCCTGCGGCTCTCCTGATTTTCGGCGAGACCAATCCCATCGGGATGATCGCCGCCCTTTTTTTAACGCCCCTTATCTGGTGTACCTTGAGTCTGGGGGCCATTGCGCTGCTGTTGCCCGGGATGCCAATCCTGGCTGCGGGGTCGCGAATCCTCTTCTTCCTGCTATACCGATCGCTCGATTCTGTTTCCCGATGGTTCACTCTCTTTGCGCCCCTTAGCCTGTCGGAAGCGTGGGCCTACGCCGTTCTCGGCGGAACGGCACTTCTCTTTTTACTGAGAATCCTCTATGCTTCCCGGCAACCGGGGAGGTTGAGTGACGCCGGCAAATCTGAATTCAAAAGCAGAGGTCCGAGCGCTGTTAGAGAGTCGCGGACTGACTCTCAAGAAGCGTTTCGGCCAGAATTTCCTAATAGATGCTAAGCACCGCGACCGGATCGTGGCCGCCCTTGAAGTAGAACCCGGCGAGCGGGTCTGGGAGATCGGCCCGGGGATCGGATCGATTACTCAACCGCTTGTAGGCGCCGACGCCGAACTAACCCTCTTCGAGATCGATCACGGTCTGATCCGGGTCTTGAAGGAGTTTTTCGGCGATGCCGTCAGGATCGTCGAAGGGGATTTCCTGAAAACCTATCAATCCTACCTCTCCCAAACCGGTGTCCCGGATAAGATAATCGGCAATCTTCCCTACTCGAGCGGTTCGGTGATGATCGGCGAATTACTGGAGCGGGACCTGGTCCCCTCCACGGCGGTTTTTACCCTGCAGAAGGAGGTCGCCTTGCGGATGTGCGCCCAGCCGGGGAGCAAGGACTACTCCGCCTTCTCGCTGGTCTGCCAGTTTCGAACAAGCGTCGAACGGCTGGGAGATATCGGCGGAGGGGCCTTTTTTCCGCCCCCCCAGGTTGTCTCCAGCGTCGTGCGCCTCAGGCGTCGTTCCGATGCACCCTCCGGGGAGTATCCGATCTATTTTCAGCTGGTCCACGACCTGTTCCGGTCTCGCCGCAAGACGGCGGCCAACAATCTTCGGGGCGGTACCATAAGCGCCCGGACCGGTTGGCCTCTGATTACGGCTGCCGCGGAGGAGCTCTCTCTTGATCTCGGCCGCCGAGGCGAGACATTCTCCCGGGATGAGGTCTTTCAGTTTGCCGAGGTCCTCAATGCACAATTAGATCGACAGTAATTATTCCTTAATTGATTTTTAAAAATCCCTTCTTTATACTGCAAAGGTAACGATTCCAAGGAGCATGAAATGAAATTGAAGAACATCACATACACAGGATTATTTGCGGCAGCTCTGCTCCTCATTGCATCCTGTACAAGCGCCCCGGAGGCGGCGGTCGTCGAAGAGGTCGAGACAGGTGCGGAGGAGAAGGCCGAGCCGGTTCTAGTCAAGGTGCCGATGATCCAACAGGAGACGATCTACATCGGCGAGGATATCCTCGACTCCTACAGTCTGTACGAATATGAGAACGAACGTCTGGTGAAGGTCGATGTACTCGACTCCTTCGACGAAGCGATAGAGTATGTAGTCTACGAGTATGGCGCCGGCGATCAGCCCGAAAAGCGTTTCGTATACGGCCCCGAAGAGAAGCTCCGTTCCTTGCGGATATACACCTACGACGGCGGCAATAAGCTCCGGGAAGAGGTCTATAACCGGAACGAGGAGCTGCAGACGGTGTCGGTCTATGAGTATGACGATGCAGGCAATCGGGTCCGCTGGGAGGTGCGCGACAGCGGCGGTTCATTGATGGCCTATACCGAGTATCTGATCGAGGACGGACGTACTGTGAGGGTCAATACCTACTCGGCGGACGGTCTGTTGCGGGACTACTTTCTGAGAGAGTTCGACGGCGACCGGCTTGTAAAGGAGTCGAAATTCGATGAGGAAGGCAACTCCGCCGGTTCGGTAGAATACGCTTACTCTGGCGGCGAGGTCAGCGAGGAGCGCCACTACCGGCCCAACGGTTCGCTGGAACGTAAGGTTTCCTTCGAGTATGATGCGGAGGGAAGCGTGGTTAGCGAAACCTATAGGAGAGCCGACGAGAGCGTGGAGCAGGTTATTACCCGCAAGTTCTCATACCGTGAAGAGCTGATTGAGGAGTAGGGTGATGAATACTAGTAAAAAAATCTTACTGATCGGGCTGATTCTCCTGCTCGTGCCGGCGCTTTTTGCAAATGAGATTACCGCCGTCTGGACGCGGCTCTACAACAATTCGGTTTCGGTAGATCAGAAGCTGGCGATTATGGCGAATATCGTCGAGCAGCACGACCGGGAGATGATACCGGTTCTGGAATCGGCGCTGAATGCGGAGCTCATAAACCATCAGAATATCGCCGATTCGACCGTGCGGGTTAAGACCTACCAACTGATGGATATGATTCTTCGGGAACTGGCCAACCTGAAGGCCTCCGGTGCGGCGGCCGACGTCTACGGCGTCTCTATCGAAGTGCAGGATCCCTTCCTTCAGGCAGAGGCTATCCGGACCCTGGGAAAGATCGGGGCTGTTCCCTATGCCGAAGAGATCGCCTTTCGTTTGCGGAATATCAACCTGGGGATTACTCCCTTCACGGCTAAGGAGGAGATCGAGACGATTGTTAGCGCTTCGTTGGAGACCCTGGAACTCCTGCGTCAGGAAGTGGGATTCAGTCCGGTCTTTTTCACCTCCATCGGTCGCTACTCCGCTCCGGTGATAAAGAGGGCCGAACGGGCGATGATCAATATGGTCGAGGATCCAACCGATCTGCTGCAGGATATCCTGACCTACGAGAGCGACTATAATGTCAAGTATCAGGTGCTGCTGGTTGAGGATCGTTCCCAGGCTCCCGAAGAGCGCAAGGCCTTCCTCGCGAAAGAAGCGCTGGATCAAGGACTCAAGTTTGATACCTCCGATCGCCGGGAGCAGGTCTTTTTGAGTCAGATGCGGACCAAGGCGGCGGAGATGCTCAAGAGTTACGCGACCGAGGATCCGGAAGCATATCTGCTCTTGGACCAGATGGTCCGGAAGAGCTTCTCCATAACCGAGACCCTGACCGCCCTGGAGGCTCTGGGGGCCGCTCAGAACGACGAATCGGCGAAATACCTGGCCGATTTCCTGAGCGAGCTGAACGGTAAACGGGCGGAAGGGTATACCTTCAGCAACGAGAAGGTCGTTCGGGGAACGATTAATGCCCTGGGCAATACCGGAAGCCCCGTAGGGCGACCGGCGCTGATCGAGGTGGAGTTCTCCAACTGGTCGGGAGATACCCGCCGGCTGGCCAAGAGCGCCCTGGAGAAACTCAACTAAGCACCATTCTTCAATTCGTATGACCTAAAAAAAAGCGGCCTGCCCGATGAATCGGAGCGGCCGCTTTTTTTTTGGTGAGCGAGACCCTAGAGGCCCATGGAGGCCATCACTTCCCGCACGGTGCGCTTGCTTTCGTCGGTCAAGGGGACCATCGGCAGGCGGTAAATCTCTCGCATCCGTCCCTGTTCCGCCATCACGAACTTTACCGGTACGGGATTGGTTTCCACGAAAAGGGACTTGAAGAAGGGCAGGAGGGCATAATGGGCATCTCGGGCTTCTTCGGTCTTCCCCGCAAGGGTGAGTTCCGCCAAGCGGCTCATCTCGGCGGGAATCACATTGCTCGCCACTGATACCACCCCGGTACCGCCCAGGCTGATGAGCGGGAAGGCCCAGGCGTCGTCCCCGGCCATCACATCGAAATGTTCCGGCTTGGAAGCGAGGATATCCATCAACTGGGGGATCGAGCCGCTGGCCTCTTTTACCCCGGCGATATTCGGATGTTCGGCCAATTTTAGAATGGTCTCTGCGCTGACGTTTTGGGCACAACGGCCGGGGATGTTGTAGAGGATATGGGGAATCTCTACCGCATCGGCCACTGCACTGAAATGGCTGAAAAAGCCCGCCTGTCCCGGTTTGTTGTAATAGGGAGCGACCTGGAGGCTCGCATCCGCTCCCATTTCGGCAGCCTGGCGGGTCATATCGATCGCCTCCTGGGTCGAGTTGGACCCGGTACCGGCGATAACCTTGACCCGTTTGTTCGCCTGTCGGATTACCAGGTCAATAGCGTGCAGGTGCTCTTCATGGCTGAGGGTTGCGCTCTCGCCGGTAGTTCCCATCGGAACCAGCCCGGAAACCCCGCCCTGAATCTGCGATTCAACAAGCTCCTTCAAGGCGCCTTCATCGATCGATCCGTCGGCGTTAAAGGGAGTTACCAAGGCAGTATAGACACCAGAAAAATGCATAGTTCCGCTCCTCAATCTTTAGGCGAGAATATCGCCCATAAAATCATCTACCGAATAGAAGCCAGTCTTTCCCTGCAGCCACTCGAGGCCGTGAACCGCACCCAGCGCAAAACCTCCGCGGCTACGAGCGGTGTGAGTAATCTCGATCGAATCGGCGGCCGAGTCGAGAGTCAGGGTGTGTATTCCGGGAATCGAGCCGCCCCGGATCGAGCCGACATGCAGTTCATGCGCTTCGATCGCTCGGTGAAGGGTCTCGGTTTGAATCGCCGTTTTGCGGTCGAGCTGCTCAAGCACCTTCTCGGCCGCCGTAAGGGCGGTCCCGGAAGGGGAATCCTTCTTGCGCAGGTGGTGGTACTCGTTCAGCATCGGATCGTACTCTTCGATGCCGTTTACCAGGGCTGCAGCCCGGCTGACCAGGGCGAAGAAGATATTGGCGCCGACGGAGAAGTTATTTCCCCACAGCAGGGCCGAGTCCTGGGAGACGACCAGATCGCGGATCGCATCCCGTTGCTCTTCCCAACCGGTGGTACCGATTACCGCCGGAGTTTTAGCCGCCGCGTAGAGTCTCGTATTGGACTCCACTCCCTGGGCCAGGGCGAACTCTATTACCCCGTCGGCCTTAGAGAGGAGTTCAGGGGTTACCGCTTCGGCGTCGCCGGAACCGGACGGATCTACCCGACCGGTAATCTGGTGCCCCCGCTTCAGTAGCACCGCTTCGACTTCACGGCCCATGGAGCCGTACCCGACGATCAGAACCTTCATTGACTACTCTACCTGGGCCAGGGTGATCGCCGATGTAACAACGATATCGTCGATACTGCATCCCCGGGAGAGATCGCTCACCGGCTTGGCGAAGCCTTGCAGCATCGGACCGTAAGCCTCGGCTCCGGCCAGACGTTCCACCAGCTTGTAACCGATGTTACCCGCCTGCAGGTCGGGGAAAACCAGTACGTTTGCCTTCCCGGCCACGCTGGATTCGGGGGCCTTCTTGCTGCCTACGGCGGGAATCAGGGCCGCATCGGCCTGAAGTTCGCCGTCCACGCTCAGATCGGGGCGGCGCTCTTTGATAAGATCGAAGGCCTGGATGACCTTGTCGACATTGGGATGGGATGCGGAGCCCTTGGTGGAGAAGGAGAGGAGCGCCACCTGGGGTTCGGCTTCGAGGAAGGTTTTGCAGGACTGAGCGCTGGCGATTGCAATCTCCGCCAACTGCTCGGCGGTGGGATCGGGAATCGTCGCACAGTCGGCGAAGACCATATTGCCGTCCACGCCCCATTTGGGATCGGGATGGCTCATAACGAAGCACGAGGAGGCGTAGTTTACGCCGGGTGCGGTCTTGATGATGGTGAAGGCCGCTACCAGCACCTTACCGGTGGCGTTTTCGGCGCCGGCAACCATGGCATCGGCATCGCTCAGTTTTACCATCATAGCGCCCCAGCGCAGCGGGTCCTGGATTCCCTGGGTGGCCTCTTCCTCGCTTATTCCCTTATGCTTGCGGAGTTCGTAGTACTCATGCCCGTAGGCCGCGAGCTTCTCGGATTCGGCCGGATCAACGAGGGTGAGCCCGCTTAAGTCGACGCCCAAATCCGCGGCGCTGGCCTTGATATCGGCGGTCTTGCCGATCAGGGTAACCTCTTTGGCGATTTTTTCATCCAGAATGATCCGCGCAGCCTGAATCGTGCGGGGTTCGTTGCCTTCGGCAAGTACGAGGCGGGCAGCCTTATCCTGCGCCTTACGGCGCATCTTATCAGCAAAGTTCATGAGTTCTACTCTCCTTCCGTTGTCATTACTAGGCTTGTATCCTATCAGAAAGAGGTGGAATAAATAAAGGGCATCAGCGATGGGGATCGAACCACTTTGCCTCAATCGCCGGGGCAGAATAGTTTTCGATATAATCGAGGGCCTCTTCGGGAGTGGCGCAGATAGTATATTGAGTTCTGGTTAACTCTTTCATGAATTTCTCACGGGAGAGCTTGAGGAAAAACTCGTCCAGCTCCTTGTAGAATCCCTCTACATCGATAAACACCACCGGCCGCGCATGGTAACCGAGCTGCTTCAGGACCATAATCTCGAGAATTTCTTCCAAGGTGCCGATTCCCCCGGGTAGAGCGATAAATCCCTCGCCCAGCTCCTCCATCACCCCCTTGCGCTCCCGCATTGATGAGGTGATGATCTTCTCGTCGCAGTGAGGCGAGGCGAGCCCCAGTCGGTCGAGCTTTTCCGGTAAAACGCCGATTATCTCGGCCTGCTGCTGCTTGGCCCCTCGAGCGACCGCCCCCATCGAGCCGACCTGGGCTCCGCCGTAGACAAGGCTGTGTCCCCTGCGGCCGATCTCCCGGCCGAGCCTCTCGGCGATTGTAAGGTAGCCTGCTGCGACTGCATCGCTGGATGAACAGTAGACCGTTAGCTTCATCGAACCTCCTCAGAATAACGCCTTGCTGCCCGGGCGCATCCCGTATAGTATTCCAGAACATGAAACTGGGTGTCTACGGATTAGGACGATTCGGCGCTTTCTGGGGAGGCGAGCTCTCCAAGATTGCATCGGTCTACGGCTATTCACGAAATAGTAAGCATGATCTTCCCCGATCGATCACACAGGTTAGCGAAGAGGAGCTCTGTCGTTGCGACGTGATCGTTCTTTGCGTGGCGATTTCGGCTATGCAAGAGGTCTGTCGGCGGATTGCCCCCCTTATCGGGCCGGAGTCCCTGGTTATGGATACCTGTTCGGTCAAGGTCTATCCGGTAGCGGTAATGGAGAGGGAGCTTAAGGCGGAGGTTGAGATTGTAGGCACCCATCCGATGTTCGGCCCTGATTCGGGTAGAAACGGGGTTGCGGGACTCCCGCTGGTCTATGCCCCTCGTCGAGTGAGTCCCGCCCGGGACCGGGAACTCCGGGAGCTCTTCGCTGGGCTTGAGCTGAAGCTGGTGGAGATGACTCCAGACGAACACGACCGGGATGCGGCTTACACCCAGGGGATAACCCACTTTTTGGGACGGGTTCTACAGGATCTCAAACTTCAGCCGAGCGAGATCGCTACCTTGGGATATACTAAGCTCCTGGAGATCGTCGAACAGACCTGTAACGATCCCGAGCAGCTCTTTATCGATCTACAGCGCTTCAATCCCCACACCCATGAGATGCGGGAGTCCCTGAAATCATCCTTGGAACGCTTTATGGCACTCTTAAAGGAGGCTCCCGATCTGCCTTCTTGACAGCAGCGACTAGGGGACGATAGAATTCGCCGTCAAACACAAGCCGGGAGAACCGGACTTGAGGAGTATGCATGTCGGATTATCAGTTCTACGCGGTGGACGAGAACGAAATCGATACTATTCTGGCCGAGGATTTCGACTTCAGCGGCACCCTCTCCTTCGATAAATCTCTGATGATTAAAGGACACCTTAAAGGCGATGTGAATGCAGTCGGTGATCTCTACATCGACGAAGGCGCCGTCGTGGAGGCCCGGGTCAAGGCCAATATCGTCTCCCTGAAAGGTACAGTGAAGGGCGATATCCTCGCCGATACCAGGGTCGAGCTCTTTGCATCGGCCGCGGTCGACGGCGACATCACCGCTCCGGATATTGTTATGGAGAGCGGCTGCAGTTTCAATGGAATCTGCACCATGAAATCGCCGGCGGAAGTAGAGAACGCCGCCAAAAGGAAATAAGCATGGATAATTATAGAATCAAAGCGACCGTAATCGGACTCATTTTGATGTGTATCCTCGTCACCGGTCTTGCGGCTCAGGAACGTCCCGATGCGCTGGCCATGTACCGGCAGGGAGAGTATGAGAAGGCGGTGAGTGTCTGTCTCAACGAGATCGAGATCTCCCCGCGCAATATGAACTCCTATACGGTTCTCGGCTGGAGCCTGATCGCGTTGAACCGCTATGAAGATGCGTTGAACTACGCCAATCAGGCCCTCGAGATCTCGCGCTACGACCATCGCATTGTCGAGATCGTCGGGGAAGCCAATTTTTATCTGGGGAACAACCTGGATGCCCTACAGTACTTCGAGGAGTATACCGTTCTGGCCCCCACCGGGGATCGAATCGGGAGCGTCTACTTCTTTATGGGGGAGATCTTCATCAGAATCGGCGAATACAATCATGCGGATATCGCCTTCTCGACGGCGGTATATCACCGGCCTAATATCGCCCGCTGGTGGGCCCGCCTCGGCTATGCCCGGGAGATGGCCGAGGATTACGTCTTCTCCCTCGAAGCCTACGATCAGGCCCTGAAGCTGAATCCCTCCCTCTCCGACGCAGTCCGCGGCAAGGAGCGGGCCGGGGAGAAGATGAACGGCGCATGAGGGTTGCCTTCTACACCCTGGGCTGTAAGCTCAATCAGTGTGAGAGTGAGGCTCTGGCTTCCGCCTTCGGCAGCCAGGGCTTTTTTATTGTTCCCGCCTCACAAGAGGCCGATCTCTACATCGTCAACACCTGTACGGTAACCTCCAAATCCGAGCAGAAAGCCCGGCGCATGATCCGCAAGTTCGCCAAGGAGAATCCCGAATCCCGGGTGATTGTTACCGGATGCTACGCTCAGATGGATCCCGAAGCCTTCGAATCCATAAACGAGCGGGTGAGGGTTGTTTCGGGAGATGAGAAAGCAAAGCTGCTCGATCTGCCTCTCTATCTGAATCCGGGCAGCTGCGGCGGTATCGACCAGGGCTTGCAGGATCTGAAGAGCCGCAAGGCGGGGACGGAGCATGGCGACGACGGTCAGGAGCGGTTTCGGTTCGATGCGGAGGAGTTTTCCACCCACTCCCGGGCTTTTTTGAAGATCCAGGACGGCTGCGACAACCGCTGTACCTACTGCCGGGTGACCCTGGCCAGGGGGGATGCGGTAAGCTTGTCGGCGGACGAGGCGGTACGCCGCGCCCGGGCGCTGGAAGAGCGGGGCTACAGTGAGATAATCCTGACGGGAATCAACCTCTCTCTCTACCGGCATGGAGATACGAATCTGAGCGGTCTCTTGGAGCTCTTACTGGCGGGGACGGAGGAAGTGCGCTTCAGGCTATCGTCCATCGAGCCGGATTATATTACTCCTCAGACTGCGGCGATTATGGCCGATCCGCGAATATGCCCCCATTTTCATCTTCCCATTCAGTCCGGAGATGACCGGATACTCAAGCGCATGGCCCGCCGCTACGGGGCGGATCAGGTCAGGAAGGCGATCGGGATCCTGCGGGAGATAAAGGATGATCCCTTTATTGCCGCGGATATTATCGTCGGGTTCCCCGGAGAGGATCAGCATGCGTTCGAGAATACAGCGTCTCTGCTCGAGGAGACCGATATCGCCGCTCTGCATGTCTTTCCCTATTCCCCCCGGCCGGGAACCGCGGCGGCGGAATTCGCCAATCCTATTCCCGAACGAATCGCCGGCGAACGCACCGCCCTCCTGCGTAAATGGAGTGCCGACCAGAGTAGCGCTTACTATAGGCGATGGGCGGATAGGGAGGAGTCGATTCTGATTGAAGAGGCTCCCCTGGGTGAGAAGCCCGGCCGCGGGATCAGCGGCAATTATCTGCAGCTTACTGTTCCGGAGCATGCGGATATCCAGTTACAACGGGGACGCCGCTACTCCATGCGCATTCAAATCCGTAATAGAGAAGCCTACGGCCTCTCTCTAGTCGAGTAGTTAGCGTTTAGAACCTGCCCCTCCCGGTCGATAGTATCCATACGAACGTACCGGAAAAAGAGTCCAAAAGGTACTATATTCATTCACACGAGTAATTGAGGTACACCTGTGCGTAAATTCAGCGCTGCTGCGTTTTTCTTACTATTTCAGTCTTTAGCACTCTCGACGCTTGAGATCGCTCCCTTTCCGTTCAACTACGGCGATCCGGCCTCATCCGGCCTGGGAGGCCAGACCACGTTGACGGCCACCGGCATCCACTCCCTGCACGGCAATCCGGCATCCTTCTCACTCAGCGAGGAGGTGGATTACACCCTGCTGGCGGTCACCCCCTGGATTATGGCCGAGCCGGGAGACTTGGGAGTAGTCGGATCCGAATCGAGTAGCGATCAGGAGCTCGGGAAGGCTGCCGGTACAGGCTACGGAGCGGGAATGAGCTTCGCCGCCGGCCTGACCGGAAAAGGGGTCGGCCTCGGAATCCTCGGCGGCATCGACACCTCAGTCAGCGACGCCGACGGTATAGGCGGCACTATCAATGCGGAGCTCGCGGCAGTCGTCGGCTATGCGATGGATTTTTCGCTAGGGGATCTTCATATGATTGGCGGAGGAGACATTCGACCTCTCTTACGCATCTACGGGACCTATGCCGAAACCGAAGCCTTGGCGGTCGGTCGGGCTCTAACCGATCCGGCGGATCTCTTCTCGATCCTGAACGGGGTAGAGAATCCCTACTACGGCTCGGGAATTGGCTTCGACCTGGGAATGCAGATCCACTACCAAAACATCGGCATCGGAGCGTCCCTGCGTGATGTGGGAGGGACCCGGATTTCGGCACTTACCAAGACCGATGTAGAGGCGGCCTTCGGCGAGATGGCCCGCTTGGCGGTAAACGCCGGGGACGACGAGGAGTTCAGCGAACTGATCGTTCCCATGAGCCTGGCAGTCGGTATGCGTTATCAGCCGGAAATCCTAAGTCTGGATAAGCTCAGCCCCGGATTCTACGCTGAAATAGGCGATTTCTTGAGCGACGAGGCTCCGTTAAAGACCGCTTCCGCAGGTATAGAACTCGAATGGAACCGGCGCTATGCCGTTCGGGGCGGCTACAATGGAGGGGGGCTCAGTTTAGGCCTTGGCCTTGACCTGCCGATACTGAGGATAGACGCCTCCTATTTCTCCGTTCCCGAAAACGGCGCAGACCGGTCAAAACAGGGATTTGCGCTGGAAGGCAGGCTCGAGTTCTAATATACTGGATATAGGTATCCAGAACCTCAAAGGAGGTATATATGAACATACCAACCCACCAAACGACTCGAGTCAAGGGGATGCTTCTGTGGGGCACGCTCATCTTTACAGCGCTTCTCTTGAGCGGCTGTCAGGAGGTCTTCACCTACAGCCTTTTCGAGGGGATGCAGCGGGATCCCTCCAGCCTTCCGCCGGAGCAGCAGATATCACTAGCGAAAAATGCATTAGCCAACAATGATAAGGATCTGATGGAAGACCTCTATGATGAAATTGTCGCCATAGCCGCTGATGATCCTGAGCAATATGCCCTGGCTGCACAGATAGCTATGTCATTGTCCGGTGTTACCGATGTGATTGAAGAGGCGGGAACAAGTGGTACGAGTAGCGATATTGAAGCACTCGCAGAAAGTCTTGATACCGCAATGCTGGCAAATGTAGCTACCAATGTTGAGAATGCTGTAGCTGCAGGAGTTACTGTCGAGCCGAGCGTTTATATTGCAGCTGCTGGTGCAGAGTTGCTCGAGTATTTATCTGGCGTAGGAGACGACACTATTCCTGATCCGAGTACATGGGATGGTAATGCTTCAGCAGAGCTGGACAATGCTTGGGATTATCTTGTTGCTGCAGGAGAGGATCCGACAAGCCTATACGAAAGTTTGCAGCCATAATGGCGATATTTCCGATGGAGGCCCTGTGAAACGTACATTCTTAATTATCCTGCTCATCTCCGTACCGCTCTCTTTGTTCTCCATCGATGTCCACACCGAACCGAGCATTGAGATCCCATCTGGTCGTATGGCGGCCCTGGGCGGCTATCATGCGGCTCTGGCGGACGACGTAAGCTCCCTTTTCTCGAATCCCGCCGGGTACCGGGTGGCCGAACCGGAGCTCTCCGTCTCGGAGCTGACTCTAAATCTGACCGGTCCGATCTTCGATATGGCCAACCTCTTCCTTGAGGGAGGGGATCTCCTCTCTAATCCGAAAACCTACGAGATCTTCAACAGCCTCTACTCCGGAATCGAGCTTCTTGGTCCCGTAGCGGTAGCCTTTGTCGGGGATGGGGTAGGCTTCGGTATCTACAACCGCTCTACAGCTATCATCGAGACTCCGACCTCGACGGATATTAAATCGACCATAACCGAGGAGGTGCTATTAACCGGCGGATACACCTTTCGGGTGCCCCAGTTCGAGGGTACGAAGCATACCCTCGATTTAGGAATCAACATGAAGGGTTTCCTCCGGGGGGAGGGGGGATTTAACTACTCTTTACTCCTCATCAACGACTTCATTAACAGCCTCGGGCCGGATTTGGTCATGGATGAGCCCTATGCGAATATTACCGGGATCGGATTTGATCTCGGGGCCCTCTACAGCTACGGCGATCAGTGGGGATTTGCCCTGGTAGGACAGGATGTTTTCAGCCCCACCTTGCGGTCCAATTACCTTACCCTAAAGGATTATCTCGACGGCACGGCAGCGGATAGTAAACAGAACGGTGTGCTGCCTTTTCAGTTACACGGCGGGATACGCTATTCTCCCCCCTTAACGAGGGTCAACGACTACTTTAGCGATGTTGATTTCTACCTTGATTACCGGGATATCCTTGATTTCTGGATCTATCCCCAACTGGCTACCAACCCCGTGCTGCATGTCGCCGTGGGGACGGAGGTTGAACTCCTGGAGATTCTTTCACTGCGGGCTGGTTTGAACGAGGGCCTGCTTTCTGGAGGGCTCGGCATCGACCTTAACTTCGCCAAACTCAACCTGGCCATGTATGGTACCGAGCAGTCGATAGAGCCGGGAATACAGCCGGTGTACAACGTAATCATAGGCTTAGAATTCAGATATTAGGGTCCTACTATGGACCGCTTTAATCCACCTTTTTTAATAGGTCTTTATTAGGAATTCTTAGTAGAAAACTCAGTTGACATTTTTTTTCAATGTTGCTATAGTCGCCCTCACAAACGGGGGCCGCTAGCTCAGCTGGTAGAGCAACGCCCTTTTAAGGCGTGGGTCACTGGTTCGAACCCAGTGCGGCTCAGTAAGTCGGAGTGATCCGGCTTAAGCCGCAAGAGATCGACTTCCTGATCCTCATGGGTTCAGCCAAGTAATCTCTTGCGCATCCAAGTCTCCTTCGTCTAGTGGTTAGGACACCGGGTTTTCATCCCGGCAACAGGGGTTCGACTCCCCTAGGAGATGCTACTTACAGCAGCCGGAAGGCTGCTGTTCCTTTTTATAATCCGAGAGTCGAAACGGAGGAGCGCCGAACGGCGCTTCAGAAGTGGATCCTAAAGCCGACCAGGGCACTAAAGCCGCTTGTCAGTTCGGTTGAATCATCCAGGACAAGGTTCACATTGGGCGCGATTTCACAAAAGAGTTCGCCAACCTGCAAAGGGTAGAAGCTTACCCCCGCGGGAAGCTCCACTCCGTAGAGTGTCGTCTCGCCTATCTCCGATCGGATGCCGGCGCCGGCATAGAGGCGGGCAGTCCTTCCTGCCGGGAGTCGAAAAAGATGATAGTCCACGGCGGCAAGCAGGGTAGGGGAATCGTTCTCGAAGGTTCCCCCGAGTTTCAGCACCAGCGGGAGGGCCTCTCCGGAAAGGTTGAGTGCCGCAGAACCGTGGGCATCGCCAAGGAGGCTCCATTCCCGGTGGAGGCCAATCCCTAAGGCCGGGAGGGTATGAAGAGCGAGAAGGGTGAAGCAGATCGTCAGTAGCGTCCTTTTTCCTCGGTTGATTGCGCTCATTACCAGTGATTATACACCATACGAAAAGTGAGGGAAGTGCCTTTATTCCTCCGGCCTAGCTCTGCTATACTCACCCCAACGAGTTGCAGTGAGGAAGAGGAATGAATAAGGTAGTTCTTAAAGCCACCGACCTGGATGGCTATTTAACCGACAGCGATAAGAATAAACTTGATCAGATGGAACGCTACTATCAGGAGGCGCTTACTATAAGTGGAAAGCTTTCTGAAAGTGTAGATGTGAAAGAGAGGGAGGAGTACAAGGAGTCTCTTATCTCTATCTACAATACCATGGGCGATTTCATGCAGGAAATTACCGGGAAGGAGGAGAAGATCAAAGTCTATCCCTTCGAAACTCCCCGGGAGAATCATGGAGAGGCCTCTCGACTGATAGCCAAGCTGCGGGATATGGATACCCAGCAGCATGAGTTCATCTATTACATTCAGCGCGCCTACGAGCTCCTGTTCAATCTCGCCTTCTCCGGTTGGGATTCAAGTAAGAGGAACTACTTCATCAAGAAGACGCCGGTCACCGCTCCGGTCCAGAATTACGCAGTCCATAAGATTCCTGATGTGGATGACCATATCAACAACTCTATCATGTGCGTCATGCTCCGCGGAGCGCTACTGCCCTCGATGATCATGAGTAAGGAGGTGCAGGAGTATAGCTCCAATGATTATGTCACGCCCTTTGCACTCTTTCGAATTCAACGGGATGATTCGAAGAAAGAACGCAACATGGAATACATCCTCGATCTGGACCGATCCTACTTCGATCTCGAGTTGCTTCACGGCAAAGACCTGATCTTTGCCGATCCCATGAACGCCACCGGCGGTAGTCTGGTTACGATCGTCAAGTATCTCCAGGATCAGGGGATAAAGCCCCGTTCAATCCTCTTCTTCAATGCGATTTCCGCCTTAAAGGGATCCTTACGGATCATCCGGGCTATTGAGAATGCCTATGTCTATACCCTCTGGATGGACCCGGTACTCAATGAGAAGGCTTATATCCTGCCTGGTTTAGGAGATGCGGGAGACCGAATCAATGGTCCCGATACCCATGACTCCCCCCGGAATATCATCCAGTTGATTGCAGACTATGGGAACAATATAACCTCGCTCTACCGATCTCAGGTACGGGAAATTGAGGCTACGGTTCTGGGTTAGACTCCTCGCGCTGCTGTTGTTGTTGACGCTCCTTGCCGCGTGTACGAGCGTCAGCAACCGAGAAGCCGCCGAGGCCTATTATAATCTGGGCCGGGCCTACTTCGATCTTGGCCGGCTCGACGACTCTCAGCGGGCCTATAGGCGGGCGGTGGAGCTCGATCCGGAGCTCTCGGTGGCAAACTACAATCTGGCAAGGCTCTATATAGAAGAAGGCAGCTATGATGAGGCCGAAGAGATTCTAAACGAGCTTCTGGATGACGACCCGGACAATACCATTCTACACGAAACCCTGGGCTGGCTCGCCTATCGTCGTGGCGATCCTACGGCGGCGCTGGAGAGTTATCGAACATCGCTTGAGCTCGGTGTAGGTAACGCCGTCGTCTGGTATAACATCGGCCTTATCCATCGGGATCAGGAGAGAGGAGCCGATGCTTTAGAGGCATTCAGTCAAGCAGTCTACTATGCACCGGAATCTCTCCTCTATCGTCGCAGTTTAGCCGGCGAATATGCTCGGGCGGGAGAACTCCAGGAAGCGCTCGATCAACTCTATCCTCTCTACGCCGCAGGCCGACGGGAAACGGAACTCATAAACGATTTGTGCGGGTATCTAATCGATTTCGAAGAGTATGCCGCCGCCTACGAAGTGGTTGAAGAGGTCCTTGCGGCAAGCAGTGATGATCTGGCTCAAGAAGATGAGCGTCGCGAACGGGGTAGACTCTATTTTTATGGTGCTTTCTCACTCTTGATAGGATTCGAGCGGGCCGATGAGGGCCTAGAATACCTTGAAACCGCCCTGGAGTTCGGGTTTATCGAGCAGGATGAGCTTGCGAAGCTCTTGGAGTATCCTTCGGTTCCGGGTGCGGAGGAGATTGAACGTGTCTTAAGGGATAGAGGCATCGAGCAAGCCTCCGTCCCTCCGCCGGTAGGATCCGGCAGAGATAATGACGGAGAACGCTGAAAACTGAGGCTTAGCCCCCGAGGAGTTCGAGGGATTCCTTCAAGACGCTGGCGGGGTCGGCTGCGGCATTGATATCCTGCAGTTTACCCTGTGATTTATAGTAATCGATCAACGGCTGAGTCTGCTTGTAATAGACCTGCAATCGATTCTGTATCGCCTCCGGTTGATCATCCTTGCGTATATACAGTTTCCCGCCGCATTTGTCGCAAATGCCCTCTGCCTTAGGCGGCGTAAAGAGGATGTGATAGGTTGCTCCGCAATCGCTGCAAACCCGGCGTCCGGAAAGCCGTTTTACCACCTCATCATCTGCAATGACGAAGTTAACCGCCGTCTGAATCGCTGCAATCGAATCGAGTGCCTCTGCTTGCGGAATTGTCCGTGGGAATCCGTCGAGAATGAACCCTTTCTCTGCATCACCCTGCTCCAGTCGTTCCCGTACCAAGGCAACCGTCAGATCATCGGGAACAAGCTCTCCCTTGTCGAGGATCTCTTTTACCTGACGTCCTAGGTCCGTCTGTTCTTTTATGGCCTTGCGAAAAAGATCCCCGGTGGATATGTGCGGGATGCCAAGCTTTGCGCTGGCTTCGACGGCTACTGTCCCTTTACCGGCCCCCGGGGGGCCGAGAAAAACTAGATTCATTCCTTCTCCTCCGATTCTATCTCTGTTTCGGCGCACTCGTTACTGCAGTATGGAGTGTCCGTTGATGGAAGGAAGTAGCGACCACAGACGACACACTGCCTATACTGTCGCGCGCACTCCAGAGAGCAGAATTGATCCTTTTCAACCTGATCCAGAGTGACATACGTTCCGCAGTTTCTGCATCTGAGGTAGGCTTTTTCTTCCTGCATCACTGAATGGTAGCATCTTCCCTAGGCTCTGTCATTACTTATCCTATGAGTTGATAAGAAGGATGAAATAATTCTTGTCGATTGGCCGAATATAGGCTACTTTGAAAATTGGAGGGTATATGAGCTTTCAAGAGAAACTCAAGGATACCGTTTCGAAGGGTATCGAGCAATCAAAACAGTTATTTGGTACGGCAAAAGATAAGGCTAAGGTTCTTGGAGATGCGGGAATTCTGCGATTCGAGATTCGTCAGCTTCAGGACAAGATCAAGAAAGAAGAAGCAACCCTCGGTCATGCCGCATACACCCTTCTTTCGATAGAGGGAAAGCAGAGTATCTCGAAGAAGACTCCGGGGATCAAGGAGTCGATCGAATCCCTCGATGATCTGCATACTCAAGTAACCGCTAAGCGTGTTGTCCTTGCTGATTTGGAACAGAAGGAAGAGGCCGGTAACGAGAAAGAGGTTTCAGATTCCGGAATCGATGAGGAACCGCCAAAGTAGGCATAATCGGTACTTGAACAAATAATTCAACTTTGCCTCACACAGCAGTTGACACGTTTAGCCGAGTGATGATATAACTGCCATCACGCTGAAGCGACGGGGTGAGTCACTCACTCACGCTTGGAAGCAGTGAGATCTTTCATAGGAAACGGACAGTACGGCTATACGGCCTGTTATGAGGAACGGCGACTTGATTGAGAGAGTCTGCGGCCTTGGGCGACGGTATGGGTACTGTGATACAAACCGTGTAATTAAGAGAAGGGGCGAAGAAGACCGTTTTAAAACGAAGCGGGAACCTTCGACAATTCAGCCGAGAAGTAAGTCAGCATACAAAGAGAGTTATTCAAGCTATTTCTGATGATAATTATTAGAGGCTCTTTATTGAGCCTTATTTATATCACGGAGAGTTTGATCCTGGCTCAGAACGAACGCTGGCGGCGCGTTTTAAGCATGCAAGTCGAGCGGTAACTACCCTTCGGGGTAGCTAGAGCGGCGAACGGGTGAGTAACACGTAGATAATCTGCCTTGAGGTTGGGGATAGCCTGTGGAAACACAGGGTAATACCGAATAAGCCCTACGGGGGAAAGGTGCTAAGGCACCGCCTTAAGATGAGTCTGCGGCTCATTAGTTAGTTGGTGGGGTAACGGCCTACCAAGGCGACGATGAGTAGCCGGCCTGAGAGGGTGGACGGCCACACTGGGACTGAGACACGGCCCAGACTCCTACGGGAGGCAGCAGCTAAGAATCTTCCGCAATGGGCGCAAGCCTGACGGAGCGACGCCGCGTGAACGAAGAAGGCCGTGAGGTTGTAAAGTTCTTTTCTTACTGAAGAATAACCGTTGCAGGGAATGGCAGCGGGATGACGTTAGGTAAGGAATAAGCCCCGGCTAATTACGTGCCAGCAGCCGCGGTAACACGTAAGGGGCAAGCGTTGTTCGGAATTATTGGGCGTAAAGGGCGTGTAGGCGGTTTTACAAGTCTGGTGTGAAATACCGCAGCTTAACTGCGGGGACGCGCTGGAAACTGTAAGACTAGAGTACAGGAGGGGGACCTGGAATTCCTGGTGTAGGGGTGAAATCTGTAGATATCAGGAAGAACACCGGTGGCGAAGGCGAGGTCCTGGCCATGTACTGACGCTGAGGCGCGAAAGCGTGGGGAGCGAACAGGATTAGATACCCTGGTAGTCCACGCCGTAAACGATGTGCACTAGGTGCTTGGGGGTAGCCTTGAGTGCCGTAGCTAACGCGTTAAGTGCACCGCCTGGGGAGTATGCTCGCAAGGGTGAAACTCAAAGGAATTGACGGGGGCCCGCACAAGCGGTGGAGCATGTGGTTTAATTCGATGATACGCGAGAAACCTTACCAGGGCTTGACATATACTCGACGGTTGTAGAGATACAGCTTCCCTTCGGGGCGGGTATACAGGTGCTGCATGGCTGTCGTCAGCTCGTGCTGTGAAGTGTTGGGTTAAGTCCCGCAACGAGCGCAACCCCTGCTACCTGTTGCCAGCATTCAGTTGGGGACTCAGGTGGAACAGCCGGTGACAAACCGGAGGAAGGTGGGGACGACGTCAAGTCATCATGGCCCTTATGTCCTGGGCTACACACGTGCTACAATGGCCGGTACAGAGTGACGCGAAACCGCGAGGTGGAGCAAATCGCAGAAAGCCGGTCTCAGTACAGATTGGAGTCTGAAACCCGACTTCATGAAGGTGGAATCGCTAGTAATCGCGCATCAGCATGGCGCGGTGAATACGTTCCCGGGCCTTGTACACACCGCCCGTCACACCACCCGAGTTGGGGGTACCCGAAGTCGCTCGTCTAACCTGTCAAAGGAGGACGGTGCCGAAGGTATGCCTGGTAAGGGGGGTGAAGTCGTAACAAGGTAGCCGTACTGGAAAGTGCGGCTGGATCACCTCCTTTCTACGAGAAAGGAATAGGAACGC
>JWTM01000506.1 GCA_001749745.1 Candidatus Marispirochaeta associata | reverse complement strand
GTTGAACATGGTGAGACTGAGGTGTTGTTCACCAGACCGCAGCAGAAACAGACAGAAGATTATATTACCGGTCGATTTGGCTAGCACTGTGCTTGATTGATGATGGGTGCGGGGTATTTTTCACAACGTTTGGGAGAAGAGAATGGAGACTCAGTTTCATGTAAAGCTTGACGCCTTACGCGCCAAGTTGTTGGAAATGGCAGCAAGAGCACAGAATGCTGTTGAAAGTGCCACAACAGCGCTATTACACCGCGATGTAGAATTGGCTGAGCGCGTAATTGCTGAAGATAGAATTATCGACGAGATTGAATGTGAAGTGGATGAA
>JWTM01000505.1 GCA_001749745.1 Candidatus Marispirochaeta associata | reverse complement strand
GGTATCAGGGTGTATTGTCTTGTCCATCTGCATGTACTGCTTCATGATGCCATTAACGAGAATTTATATTTAACCAATGGGAAAGAGATTTCAATTCATACAAAAATCAATGAGGTGACAGTGCAAGCACCTCAGATTGCATTGCAGATATTGATAAGCAACCTGATTAGAAATGCATTTCAGCATACGCATCAGGGAGGGGTATGTATTGAGACTGTTGATAATGGAGTAATGATCACAAATGACCAAAAGCAGGGAGATAATTCTATAAAAAAAGATAGCTTTGGCTTTGGGCTGGAGCTGTCCAAACAACTTGCCCGCAAGATAGGATGTGAGCTGACGTTGTTACCTAAGCCCACAACATATACGGTACTTGTTTATTTCAAGGACAGTTAATACCGCTACACACATAAAAGACCATTCATGATAATTTGCTGTATGAGTTGTTTTTATACCAGTCAGGAAACATAGTTGTATTAAGTATCAATGACCA
>JWTM01000504.1 GCA_001749745.1 Candidatus Marispirochaeta associata | reverse complement strand
GTCGCAACGTTTACGTCAGAGATACGAGATTCAGCAGACTTAAGGTTTTCTTTCTGAATAGAGATGTTCTCGATTGTTGCAGAGAGGCGGTTCTGAGTAGAACCGATCTGAGCACGAATCGCATCTTTTTTGCTGATAGCGATAGTCAGGTTCTCAAGAGCTTTTTTAGCATTTTCCTGAGTCAAGATGTTATCGCCAGCTTCCTGACCAACACCAAGGGACTTAGCAGTCGCCATGTTGATTTCAGTGTCGTAACCGTCAGTTTTGCTGCTGCTTGAGCCAAAGTGTACGTTTACTACAACCAGATCTTCGGATTCAACTTTCAGCTGAGTAGAAGATTTCTGTGCGTTAACACCAGTCATCATGTCAATGCTGAGGCCGTGATCTGTTTTAGTTATTGTGAAACGACCACCGGAGTTCTCAGAGATG
>JWTM01000503.1 GCA_001749745.1 Candidatus Marispirochaeta associata | reverse complement strand
CAGCGGTGAATCAGGCCATGATGCTCATCAACAATATTTCGATAGCAAAAGGGCTGGCTGTAGCTCCCAAAACAGATGCAGTAGCTGACTATACACAGTGGACGATGGTCTACGATTTCAAGGCACTCAAATGCTACTTCAGAACGTACAATAATCAAAATTTCAATATTGTAGATCTGAAAAAATTCCTTAGTACTCAGCCGGATAAAAAGATAAAAACAGTCCCCATGTGGGATACCAAGCCGGATTATAAGGATGTGACCCAGACAGCTCAATAGAATCCTGAATAATATGATACTACATAAAAAAACCGCCTGATCATGGCGGTTTTTTTATGCCTAATAAAGCAGGAGCCAATTAGGGCCTCTAAACCAAATAGCAACTATTGTGCATCCAATATAGATAGCCGTAACACTAATGGCAGTGCTGAATAAAAAATACCGGCGTGACTGGATTGGATGTCCATATTGATCACAGGCAACGCGCGGGTAAAAAACAAAAAAGATACTA
>JWTM01000502.1 GCA_001749745.1 Candidatus Marispirochaeta associata | reverse complement strand
CGTGTTCGCCCGCACGTTACTTCACTGATGGTACAAGCGAGTGCTGTTACATTCGACCCGGTTTAACGTAACCATTTAGCACAAGTAAAAGAACATTATGATTAAAATCGGTATTAACGGCTTTGGCCGTATCGGCCGCCTTGTTTTCAGGGCTGCCACACAGCGTGATGATATTGAAGTTGTCGGTATTAACGATCTCATTGATGTTGATTACATTGCGTACCTTCTGAAGTACGACTCTACACATGGACGCTTTAATGGCACCGTTGAAGTTGTGGACGGCCATCTTGTTGTTAATGGCAAGACAATCCGTGTTTCCTGCGCATGCTGCCCGGATAAACTTGCA
>JWTM01000501.1 GCA_001749745.1 Candidatus Marispirochaeta associata | reverse complement strand
GACACGGGAGTTCTGCACCCATAAATTTGGCAACATACAGCTGCGGAAGGGCAAAACTAAAGCCGGAAACAATGCAAGCGCCTATTACGCCTTTCAATCCTTTGACCCCGTCAACAAGGGCAACAACAAGGAAGGTAATAAGCACAATAAATACGGTAAGCTGGAATGCAGTAAGATAGCTTACTACTTCAACAGGAATACCGGTAACACTTGCCATTGTGGAAATCGGAATGCCGATTGCGCCGAAAGCAGTCGGAACAGTGTTAGCAACGAGACAGATTACAGCTGCGTGCATCGGAGCAAAGCCCATTGCTGCAAGGATACTTGCCGGAATAGCTACTGCTGTACCGTAACCGGCCACGCCTTCAAGAAAACCGCCAAAGCCCCATGCAACAATAAGCACGAGCAAACGGCGGTCAGTTGTAATGCCTGAAAGCATTTTGGTGATAACGTTCATGCTGCCTGTCTTGGTAGACAGGTTGTAGGTAAACACCGCAGCAATAATAACGATCATAATAGGCCACAGTGCCAACGCACCGCCTTCAGCCGCAGCTGTGGCAGCATCGAATGCAGGCATGTGCCATTCACCGAATACAGCAATTGCAATAGTTGCAACTAAGGTTGCAGTACAAGTTTTATGTGCTGGGAGCTTGAGAACAACAAGCGAAAAGATAAGCCACGCAATTGGCGCAAGCGCCAATAAAAAAGACAAGTATTCCATCACAAGTCCTAGTTCAGGTATGTGTAGGTAGAGACCAGGCCAACGGAACGCTACCTACATGTGTCTAACTCTCTGTCATACTGCCTGGCTGTACCAGAGCTCAGGCAGTATGACAG
>JWTM01000500.1 GCA_001749745.1 Candidatus Marispirochaeta associata | reverse complement strand
ACCCATCACAGTGCCGATGTGTGGACATCCCCGCACCTTTTTAAACTGGATAGTAATGGGGAACCGACCCACGTTGGTGGTGTTCCACCTGACTACTTCAGTTCCACAGGACAACGCTGGGGAAACCCTGTCTTCAACTGGGACGCCATGCGGCAGGATAATTTTGAGTGGTGGGTACGCCGCATGCGCCATAACATTGCGCTAGTGGATAAGATACGGCTGGATCATTTCCGCGGTTTTGCAGGATACTGGGAGATCCCTGCATCAGAAACAACCGCCATCAACGGAAAATGGATTGATGCTCCGGGAATGGAGTTGTTCAGGATTTTTACTCTGCGCTTCGGGGTGCTCCCGATTATCGCAGAGGATCTCGGAGTCATAACAGCGGATGTACGTGAACTGAAACAGCAGTTCAACCTGCCGGGAATGAAGATTCTTCAATTCGGATTCGGCGGTGACCTTACACGGAACCCTGATACTCCGTTCCATCACGAGCATCACTGCGTGCTGTACACCGGTACCCATGACAACTCTACTGTCAAAGGATGGTACGTAACCGAAGCCGGTGATCAGGGAAGAAATAACCTGCATGAATTTGTGGGGCAATGCACTGACATGGATAATGTGCACCTTACCTTTATGCG
>JWTM01000499.1 GCA_001749745.1 Candidatus Marispirochaeta associata | reverse complement strand
GCGTACCGGAAGGCCGAAGGCCTGAGGAACGCGCGGGGGACGAGCGCGGCTTGGCGTAGCCAAACGCGCGGTCCCAAAAGCGTACCGGAAGGCCGAAGGCCTGAGGAACGCGCGGGGGACGAGCGCGGCTTGGCGTAGCCAAACGCGCGGTCCCAAAAGCGTACCGGAAGGCCGAAGGCCTGAGGAACGCGCGGAGGACGAGCGCGGCTTGGCGTAGCCAAACGCGCGGTCCAAAAAGCGTACCGGAAGGCCGAAGGCCTGAGGAACGCGCGGAGGATGAGCGCGGCTTGCGAAGCAAACGCGCGAAGTCGAGGAGCGTTAGCGACGCAGACCATCGCCTGGCTTTTTGCTTTGCGTTCCCCGGACCATAGGTCCTGGGGCGTCGCATATAACCTACTGTCCAAATTAATTATCAGAGATCAGAACCACGAAGTAATTAGATAATATCGTGAATAGTTTTTCGTACCAGACAAATATATGATATTGTTCCTCCAGATCCCGTCCAAAAATGTTCGCAATTTAGATAACTAAAAGGAGCCACCATTTCCTCCGATGGGTTAAGTGACCAAACAAAACCATAAGGAGAGTTAACAGTGGCTCCACGTAACAGTACCAAAGATTTCAAGAACCTTCTATCCCAGTTTATCGGTGAATCAGACCCACTTTTCGAGATGTTGAAGTGGACAACCGAGCAGCTCATGAAAATTGAGGCTGAAGGCATTGTTGGCGCCGAAAAGGGACAACATTCAGAAAGTAGACGAACGTACTTCTCCGGAACTCGAGTACGACGCTTTGATACGCGATTAGGTACCATGTACCTGGTCGTTCCCAAGCTTCGCAAAGGAGGGTATATCCCCTTCTTCGTGACCGAAAAGAAACGGTCCGAACAGGCTCTCTTGCAGGTTGTTCAAGAAGCGTTCATCAACGGTGTATCCACCAGGAAGATAGATCGCCTGGCCAAGCAGTTAGGAATTGAGAACATCTCCGCCAGCCAAGTCTCAGAGATCAATAAAGGGCTCGATGCCCAGGTTGAACAGTTCCGAAATCGTCCCTTGGAAGAAGAGTATCCGGTCATATGGGTAGATGCTTTGTACGAGAAGATCCGTGTTGAGCGTAGAGTAGTAAGCTCTGCTGTAATGGTTGTCTGCGGCCTCTCACGGACCGGAGAGCGCGAAATATTAGCTATCGAGGCCATGGATGCGGAGAACGAAGATAACTACCGCCAGCTGTTCATGAAGCTCAAGGAACGCGGCCTCAAGAATGTGTGGCTTGCTGTTTCTGATGCTCACCAAGGATTAAAGAATGCCATCCGGAAAGAGTTCATTGGAAGCAGCTGGCAACGCTGCAAGGTTCACTTTATGAGGAACATCCTCGCCAAGGTTCGAGGAAAAAACAAGGACTATGTTGCCAGTAAAATAAAGCATATTTGGCTGCAACCAACGCTTGTAGATGCGCGAAAATATGCCAAGGATCTCATGGAGGAACTTGCCGACAAACACCCGGAAGCGATGGATATTCTGGATGAGGGCCTAGAGGATTCTCTGCAGTTCTTTGGCTTTGAGAAGCTAGATCATCGTAAGGTTGCATCTACCAATATGCTCGAACGACTGAATAATGAAATCAGGAGGCGATCACGGGTTGTTGGGATATTCCCATCAGCTAAGTCGTATCTCCGGCTAGTGACAAGTTACCTGATTGAATACACGGAAGACTGGACAACGAGTAGATCCTACATTACAAAGGAAGTACTGGATGAGCAGAGAGAGCTCATCCTAGACAAGGCCGCGTAATCCACTTCGGGGGAAGGCTCCTAGGTGAAATTGCGAACTTAATTGGACACTAGCTTCGAGTTTAAACTATACTTATTCTCATGGCACAGAAGAACTCAAAGACCCGTTGTATCGGTATCCTCACCTCCGGCGGCGACTGCCCCGGACTGAATGCGGCGATTCGCGGGGTAGCCAAAGCGGCTATCAACCGTTACGGGATGAAGGTGGTCGGTTTTAACGACGGATTCCGCGGTCTGGTAGAGAACCGCAGTTTTATCCTGGACGATAAGAATGTCTCGGGGATACTTACCATGGGGGGGACCATCCTCGGAACCAGCCGAGACAAACCCCACAAGATGCCCATGGGCGGGAAGAAGATGGACATGACCGCTGCCGCGGTCGAGAATATCCGACGCCATCAGATAGATTGCCTGGTCTGCCTGGGCGGGGGCGGCACTCAGAAGAATGCCTACCACCTCCACAAAGAGGGGGGCATCAATGTACTGACCCTGCCGAAGACGATCGACAACGATGTCTACGGCACCGACATCACCTTCGGCTTCGACACGGCTATGTCGATCGCCTCGGAAGCGATCGATCGGCTGCATACCACCGCCACCAGTCACCACCGCATTATCGTCTGCGAGATAATGGGCCACAACTCGGGCTGGCTGGCCCTGGGGGCCGGGATTGCGGGCGGGGCCGACGTAATCCTGATTCCGGAAATCCCCTACGACCTGCACGCGGTCGCCGAGCATCTAATGGAACGACGGCGCACCGGCAAACGCTTCTCGATTATCGCCATCGCCGAAGGAGCCCAATCCACGGCGGAAGCGGTGGCCGAGGTAGAGGGCAAGAGAAAGAAAACCGAGCCCCGAAAAGACGAGATCAAGTACGACGAACACGGTTTCGCTTATCATCCCTTTCATGAGCCCAAGGCCTCACAGTTGACCCGCCAGATTCAGGAGCTGACCGGCATTGAAGCGCGGGTAACCTATCTGGGCCACGTACAGCGAGGAGGCATCCCCTCCGCGACCGACAGGCTCTACAGCACCATGCTGGGGACCAAGGCCGCCGAGCTTTTAGCCGCCGGCGAGTACAACATGATGGTGGCGATCAAGGGCAATAGTACCGCGGCGGTCCCCTTAAAGGATGTAGCCGGGAAGAAGAAGATGGTGCCCAACGACCACCCCTGGATCCGCAGCGCCCGGCTGGTTGGAACCTGCTTAGGGGACCGACCGGTGATCGACGGGATTACTGTGCAGACGAAAGTCCAGAAGAAAGCTTAAATAGTGTCCTCGATCCTGAGGATAGTTTGAAGCAAACTCCTTTCAAGACCTCTAATTAAGATACGAACGATCTTAACTTAGAGGAGTTAGCAATGCTTATCCCCCCATTTTGCCCCCACGCTGAGTGCGAATACCACCTTTCGGTGCCGAAAAATCATACGTGGTATGTCCGAAATGGCCATTATCATTCGAGGATTGATGGTCGTATACAACGCTTTCGCTGTAAACAGTGTGGACATCAATTCTCGTCTCAAACCTTTAGTCTTGACTATGGTGTAAAGCGCCATATCCCTTACCGTGACCTCTTCTCGCTCTTAATTTCCTCCTCCGGAATCCGAGATATGGGGCGAATTCTTAAGGCTTCGCCCAATTGTATCACCAACCGCATCTCACGCCTGGCCCGGCAATCTCTGGCACTTCACAATACTCTTTTAGGTGAGCTCTCCCTAAACGAAGATCTGGTAGCAGATGGTTTCGAGAGCTTCGCGGTTTCTCAATACTTTCCTAATAACATCCAGCTACTGGCAGGTAAGGAATCCCAATTCTGGGTGGTTACGGACTATGCGCACCTAAGACGAAAAGGCCGAATGACTCCCTATCAAAAGATCCGCAATCAAAAACTCCAGGTACAATTTATTAATGGCAGGGTAACGACTTATAAATCGTTTGAGCGACTACTGCACACTATCCTTACCCTTGTAGATCAATCAGGAAGGACAACTGTCAAACTCTTTACCGACCGACATCAGAGCTATCAGCAGGTAATCAGCAATATGACTCGTGATGAGAGAGCTCACATCGAGCATGTACTCTGCAGTTCAACCCTACCGCGGACAGTGTCGAACCAGCTATTTAGTGTAAACTATTTAGACCGGGAGATCCGCAAGGACTTAGCGGAACATACGCGGGAGACCGTGCAATTTGGGAGAAATGTGGTTAATCAGATGGAGCGACTCGCCATCTATCGTACCTACCATAACTATTACAAACCATTTAGAATCCGGGACAAGGCCGGTCAACGCTATACACATGCGGAAAAAGCCGGGATATCCCGGTCTTCGATTCAGCGAGAAAAGAAGACTTTCTTCACTCAACGCCGTTTCTTAAGCAGAATCAGGGGGGAGATATCTCATGATTTAGATGTGTGGTTGAGATGTATTACAACTCCTCTAAAGAAATCTACAGAAGAACTGCAAAGCTATGCTAGAGTATAAGATTTCCTCAGGATCGAGGACACTACAAAAGGCTTAGCTCTCTCCTGGGCCCAGAAAGGCGCGCAGACTGAGCCGCCCCGACCTGGCGGGTACGAACTCGAGATCGACCCGGCCGTCCCCGGGAGGGATATCGATGAGGTATCGGGTGCGCCGAATCTCGAGTTGATCCACGGCGACAGCCTGAAACGGCATCCCGCGGCCCCCGCCTGAAGCCCCCTTAAGAACCATGCCGCCCTCGGCTTCGATAGCGATGGTAAGGGGCAGACTATATACCTCGGGCTCCAAAGAGGTCTTATAATGAATCCTTATGGAGGGCCCCCTCACCCTCAGCTTCAGCTCAAGCGCTTCCCGCTGCCGGGCATAGCGGGCCACCTCGCCGAAGGGGGCAAACCAGAAATCCCGAGCCGCCAGGATGTCGAGCATTTTTCGATACTCATCCCGGCTCAAGGCTTCCCAGCCGACCGCCGGACCCTTTAGCTCACCCCGCCCGAGACCGTGGAGATTGGGAATAAGCCAGCCACGGTTGCAATAAACCTCATCCAAAAGCAACATGAGCTCCACCTCTCTGTCTGAAGCGAGGATTCCCCGGGCGCCGATGGCATAGTAATCCCTCGGCGTCCCGCCGTTGACCCCGCCGAAATCGGCATCGCCGCTTCGAGCGGCTATACCGCCGCTGCGGGCGGCGTAGTAATAGCGGGCCGCCAGGCGCCGGTTCTCCGGCGTAGAGCGCCAGTAGGGCCATCCGAGGCTAAAGTGTTCGCTACCGGGTAGTTCGCGTCGAAGATCGACCAGGGAGTTACGCAGCTCATCATCGGCCCGATCGCTTTCACGCATTAAATCGAGGTGATGCACCGTGTGGCTCGCAATCTCATGGCCCCGTCGGAAGAGTTCCCTGATCTGATCCCAGTTCATCAACTGCCGGGGAGTATCCCCGTCGTGCCAGATCTGATCCCCCGCCAACCCGGTAATGACGAAGAAGGTGCCCCGTATCCCATGCCGCTCCAGCTCGGGGGCTCCGATCAGATAATGATCCAGGGTACCGTCGTCGAAGGTAATCGAACAGGCGGCCTGGCGATCGCCGTACCAGCGGACCGGATAGACCAGCACCTCCCCCTCCATCAGTTCGATGCTGGCGCTTGCACGACCGGGCCTTTCCTCAGGTTCCGGAGCGCTTGCGCAGGAGAGGAACAGCAGCGAGAGGCATAGCAGACTAAGGGAAAAGATAGAGCGCAGGATCCTCATCCAACCTCCAATACTTCATATGATAGTATTCGAACCCGTATTCGGCAATCATCTCCACCCCGAACAGGGAGGCGTCCGCCTGGGTTGCATGGGAGAGGAGGGCCTCTCGCTGCCGCTCTGCAAACTCGGCGCGGGGAAAAGTGATCCTCTCCGGATAGATCTCGGCCTGACGCGGGTCGATACAGACCAGATGTGCCCCGGGTCGGTAGGCGCCGCTCTGCTGTAATTGATCCAAGGCCAGGGCTACTGCGAGCCCCGCCGCCTCGTGCTCGAAATGCTCCCGCGCAGCCGACGGACCGTCGGGAGTGACCAGGACTGCCGGTCGGAGCTCTTCGATAAGCTCGCCAAGCCGTGCCGGCAGGGCTTCCGTTTCACCCCAGGCATCCAGTATCGCCAAGGGCGAGCGCTCGTCGGCAGTGCCGTTGTAGGGAAGGTTGGCCAGTCCGAAGCGGATATAATAGTCGACCCCCAAGACCGTCATGGCTTGAAACGCCTCCTCGACTCGCAAATCCTCGAGTCTTCCGGCAGGCCCCTGGTAATCGCTTCGAAAGATCCCGCCCTCTCCGTCGGTCAAGAGAAGCACTGCGGTCGAGTGCCCGGCTTCATCGGCAGCCGCGAGCAGGGCTCCAAAGTCGAGGGATTCATCGTCGGGGTGGGCGTGGATGAACAGAATATCTACCCCGGCCTCAGGGAGAGGGGCACCCGGGGCGATGAGCACCGGCGGGATGCGCGGTGGCTCTGGAGACGGAGGCTGATCTAGGGATGATTGCGGCGCCCGCACTACCGGTAGCGCTGCCCGACCGGGCCGGGCAACGCCCGCCGCGGCGAGTATGAGGGCAGCGCTGAGCAACAGGGAGCCCGGAGCCAGAAGGATAAGGCGCTCCCGTCTCGAGCGAGGGCGGTCGAACTGCTCCTCTGCTAGGAAGCTCCCCATATAGCTCAGTTTGAGTCCGTTTAGGCGGAGAAACTGATTCTGGCCCAGTTTTCCCTCGCTGCACCGAACCCCATTCAGGATAAGGGGTGTATCCGCCTCAACCCGAAGCTTCTCGCCCTCCGCGGAGAGCCGTAGTACCCTGCGCCGCGGTCCCCTCTTCGGGGTCGGGATAAAGTGGCGCAGATCGATATCATCCTCTTGAGAGAAGCCGCAGCTAATTGTCTTCGATTCCAGATCCACCATCTGCCAGACTCCACCGGGGGCATCCATACGCAGCCGGATGAGTTCCTTCTGCCTCGATTCCGTGACGGGTCTCCGGGAATGAGTCCAAGCGAGAAGAAGCAGGAGCGTCGAGATGAGGAGAAGGAGCAGCACAAAGAGTGTAAGAATCATAAAAAAACCGGGTCCGTCGTTAAAGGACCCGGTCAATCAATTAAAGGTACTGAAAATCAGCGGCCGAAGCTGACAGCCAGGCTGTTGCTACGCAGGGCGATCCAATCACCTTCCATGGGGTCCTCATTGCCGAGGGTAAAATAGAAGTAGTAATTGGGATCCAGCGGGCTGTAGACCTTTACGAATCCGGTGTCGCCGTCTACATAGATCTTCGCCGGAACCGTAGCGTCCAGATTGGCGTCGGTCAGCAGGTAGGCATACTTGTTGAGGTCCACACTCTGTACCAGCTCCATCTTGGAGTGGGAGAGGCTGCGATAGACCTGGGCGCTGAAGCCGGCGGGAATTACATCGGAGACGGGATCGGCATCATAATTGAGCCAGAGCAGATAGGATTTACCGGTACCCCAGGATTTGCGGGGATGTACCGAATCGGCGAAGACATGAATACCAAATCCTCCGTGGAGATCCTCGGCACCGCCCTCGTAGCGTACGTTGAACTCGTAGATCATCGCCCCTTCCTGAGGAACCATGATGTTGACCTTCGCCAGGGGATCCCGGGATGCGGATTGATAGAGTCGATCACCCTTCAGCATCCACTCACCCTGGGCAAACTGGTGCTCGGGGAGCATATGGCCGTCGGCCATCAGTGGCAGGAGCAGTCCTAGCAGGGCCAGGAGCAAGACAAGTTTCTTCATAGTGCTTCACCTTCCTATTATGAGTATAAATCTGTACCGGACCTGTCCATGGTAGGGCAGCTCCGGAGCGCCGTCAAGTTATTTTTCCATGAGCATCGGAATACGCCGACACTCTTGCCTATCCGGCACCTTGTGTCTACCTTATAAATAACTATTGACGGGAGAAGGTTACATGGCACACACGATTAATTGCACATGGAAAGAGGGAATGGCGTTCGAGAGCACCGTAAACGGACATACCATAGCGCTCGATGCGGACGCTCAGTTCGGCGGAAAGGACAGCGGCCCGCGGCCCAAACCGCTTATGCTGACGGCCTTGGCAGGCTGTAGCGGGATGGATGTTATCTCTCTACTCAAGAAGATGAAGCAGCCGGTCAGCTTCTTCAACATCGATGTCGAAGGGGAGCTTGCCGATGAACACCCCAAGACCTACACCGAGATCACCTTAGTCTACCAGTTCAAGAAAGGCGACGGTCTCGACGAGAGCAAGGTGGAGAAGGCGGTCAACCTATCGCAGGACCGGTACTGCGGCGTCTCGGCTATGCTAAAGCCGGTAGCGAAGGTCGAGTATCGGATCGAGTATATAGATTAGCGATCTAGTCCCCAAAGGGAATGAACTCATCCGGCAGAAGATCCATATAGACCACATCATGCCATGCGCCGTCGTAGAGATGAGCTTCTCTGCGGCGGCCGATCTCTCGGAAGCCTAAACTTCGATAGGAATTGATTCCCCGCCGGTTGTAATCGAGACATCTGAGCATGATGTTCCGCAGGTTCAGCGCCCGGTATCCATACTCGATGAGCAGGCTCATGGCTTCGCGGCCGTAGCCGCAGCCCCAGGCATCCTTATGGCCGATAAAAACCCCGATTTCCGCCGTACCATGGAGCGGATCATTCATAATAAAGCCGCAATTTCCAATGAGCTTCTCATCGGCATTAAGGACAATGCCGTAGCTGTGGAGCTTACACTCTTTTAAATATTCCCGCTCACCCTCTTCGGTTACTAATCTGCTTGCCATGGGCAGGGTACGAACAACATCCTGGTCGTTGAGCCAGGCGGCAAAAAGGTGGGCATCGTCAGGATCGGGTGGAGAGAGAAAGAGACGCTTCCCATTGAGTTTATGTATACGGGCCATAGCTATTTCTAACCCAGCTAGGTGAAATTAGCAAGAAGAGCCCCTCCCGCTTGGCGAAAGGGGCAGTAAAAATATAGAGAACGAAGGGTTAAGCCCCGATCATCATCGCATCTACGTCGGCCTGAACCTCGCCGATGCCTTTAATATTGAAGTTCTCCACCAAGACCTTGGCCACTCCTGGGGAGAGGAAGGCCGGCAGGGTCGGCCCGAGACGAATGCCCTTCACCCCCAGGAAGAGAAGCGCCAATAGCACCGCCACGGCCTTCTGCTCGTACCAGGCGATATCGAAGGAGATCGGCAGCTCGTTGATGTCCTCCAGCCCGAATACCTCTTTCAGTTTCAGAGCGATTACCGCCAGGCTGTAGGAATCGTTACATTGCCCGGCGTCGAGCACCCGGGGAATCCCGCCGATATCCCCCAGATCGAGCTTGTTGTAGCGATACTTGGCGCAGCCGGCGGTCAGGATTACCGCGTCCTGAGGCAGGGCCTCGGCCACCTCGGTAAAGTAATTCCTTCCGGGCTGACGGCCGTCGCAGCCGGCCATAACCACGAAGCGTTTGATCGCCCCGCCTTTGACCGCGTCGACGATTTTGTCGGCCAGGGAGAGCACCTGCTGATGGGCGAAGCCGCCGGTTATGGTACCGGTCTCGATCTCGACCGGAGCCTCGCACTGCTTGGCCAGCTCGATAATCTCGGTAAAATCCTTCTCGCCCTGGGCATTTTCCGAGATATGCTTGACCCCGGGGTAACCGGCCACGCCGGTGGTAAAGATCCGCTCCTTGTAGGCATCCTTTACCGGGGTTATGCAGTTGGTGGTCATCAAAATAGGACCGTTGAAGGAGGCGAACTCCTTATCCTGCTTCCACCAGGCATTCCCGTAGTTGCCGACGAAGTGGGAGTACTTCTTGAAAGTCGGATAATAGTTGGCCGGGAGCATCTCGGAGTGGGTGTAGACGTCGACTCCGGTCCCTTCGGTCTGCTGCAGGAGGGCTTCCATATCCTTCAAATCGTGCCCTGAGATCAGGATCCCCGGATTCTTGCCGACGCCGATATTGACGGTGGAGATCTCCGGGGAACCGTAGGTCTCGGTATTGGCCTTATCCAGGAGGGCCATGGTATTGACCGCATTCTCGCCGGTCTTCATCACCAGGGCCACCAGTTCGTCGGCGCTCTTCTCCTCCAGGGTGGCGGCCAGGGCTTCGAGCTGGGTTCGGTAGATACTGTCGTCCTCGTAGCCCAGATGAGCGGCGTGGGTAGCGTAGGCGGCGATACCCTTACAGCCGTAGACGGCGAGCTCCTTCAGGGAACGAAGGTCCTCATTCTGCTCGGCCAGCACCCCGACCTCGGCGGCCTTGGCGGCCCACTCCCCTTCGGGAAGGCTCCAAATCAGGGCATCGGTCTTATCGCTGCTGCCGGACTGAGCTAGCAACTGATCCCTGAGCGGCAGAACCCGGCGGATGAAGCCCTTCAAGGCCTCGTCGTCGAAATTGGCATTGGTAATCGTGGCGAACAGGGATTCATTCACCACACGCCCGGCTTCGCGGATCGCCCCGTCGCCCGCGGCAAGGGCCGCTTTACTGAGCCCCTTCAAAGAATAAATCAAGAGATCCTGGATGCCGGCGGTCTCCGGCTGCTTGCCGCACACTCCGCGCATGGTGCAGCCGGTATTCTTGGCGGCTTCCTGACACTGAAAACAGAACATACTCATTCATAACTCCTTGCTTTTAAGCATAGCCTTGAAGTCGTTGAGATTCTGTAATATATGTTACCAATCATGGCAACAATTCCCGAACATACCTACCAGGACCTGGCGGCCGCCCCGCTCTTTACCGGTATCGGCGTAAAAGAGATCAAAGAGCTTTGCCGCGGCGTGGAATGTAGCTTTATGGAGTTCAAGGCCGAAACGGTACTGGCCTGGCGGGGGGATCCCTACGAGCGGTTGATCCTACTGACCCGGGGCAGCCTGGCGGCGGAAATAGTCGATGAAAACGGGGTCAGCCTCAAGGTGGAGAACCTCAACGGCCCGACTCCGGTCGCGTCGGGCATCCTTTTTGCAGGCGAGGCCCTGCTGCCGGTTCAGCTCAGGGCGGAACGGGACGGGGAAGCCCTGCTGATATCCAGACAGGGGGTACTGGAGATCTGCCGCCGGGATGAACGCTTCTTGAAGAACTATCTGAGGGACGGAGGCGACAAGATCAAGTTCCTGGCGGACAAGATCCGCTTCTTCCGTTTTAATACGATTAGAGAAAAGATTGCCGCCTATTTCCTGGAGCTTGCCGCCCGCCAGCAGGGTCCGTTACAGCTTCCCTACAGCCTAGAGACGATCGCCGATCTTTTCGGGGTCACCCGGCCGGCCTTATCTCGCTGTCTCTCCCAACTGGTGGACGAGGAGATTCTCTCCCGGGAGGGACGGGATTACCAGATAATGGATCGGAAGGCCCTGGAGGAACTCGTCCACGATTAACGGACTGCTTCCTCCTCCTTCATGCGATAACCGATTCCCCGGACTGTTTCGATGCAGGCCCCGGCCTCTTTTAACTTCTTGCGAATATTCAGAATCTGCACATCGATCGAACGTTCGGTAACCGGGTAATCGTCGCCTTTGATGTTGGTGATTATCTGACTGCGGGAGAACACCCAGCCGGGATTACGGGCCAGGAATTCAAGGATCTGATACTCCGTTAGACTAAGATTGAGACTCTCCCCGTTTTGTTCGACCAGGTGGCGCTGAGGATCGATATTGATATTATGGATTGATATTCGTCTTGGAGGACGGTTCCCGTTCTCCGCGGACCGTTTGCGCCGCAAGAGCGCCCGTACCCGGGCCACAAGCACCTTGGGACTGAATGGCTTGGTAATGTAGTCATCCGCACCCAGCTCCAGGCCCAGGATGATGTCCGAATCGTCGTTCTTGGCGGTAACCATCAGGATCGGCAGCTCCCGGGTCTCCTCTTTCATCCTCAGGCGCTTGCATATATCGATCCCGTCCATGCCGGGCAGCATGATATCGAGAATCATAAGATCGGGATGAATACGGGAGGTCTCGTCAAGAGCCTCGTCGCCCCGGGTTACACCGTATACCTGGTAGCCCTCTTTCTCAAGATTGAAGCGGATAAGCTCGAAGATTGCCAGCTCATCCTCGACTACCAGTACCGTTCCCTTTGCCATACGCACTCCAATTAATGGCACGATAATACCATAAAGCGAAGCGACGCGTAAGGTCTAGGCGTGAAGACGCCTTCGCCGGTCGAGTTCCGCCTGGGCCTCGACAGTGTAGAGGGCGTAGGGAATCGCCCGCAGCCGTTCCCGGGGAATAGGCTTGCCGCTCTTCAGGCAATAACCATATTTGCCCGCACCGATGCGTCCCAATGCGGAGTCGATCTGCTGCAGCCGGCGGAGCTCCTTCTGACCAAGACTCTCGAGGGTACGGCGCTCTATATCGGAACTGGCCAGATCAACGGAATCCATCGGATCACTCTTCCCCGAGAGTTCCGCCAGTTCGTCGTCCTCATGAATCAGCCGCTCCAATAGACCCTGCTTTAGTTCAACCAGTCGCTCCTGCATCTCATTCAGAAAGGCTTGGTCCATAGACACTCCTCCACACTATTTTGGGGAATAATATAGCCCCATACGGGGAGAATCAAAACTATTTTTATTAAAATTCGGTAAATTTCTTATATGATCTGCAATAAATCATTAAAAATGAGCAAAATATTACATTTTTACCCCTTCAAGCGAATCAGAGAGCAATTTGCCTAGGACGGGTTCCTACCAGTACACTATAGAGAGAATCGAGGAGGGAGACGATGGCTGTTAGCGCACAGGCTCAAGACTATAAAAAGCGGATAGAGCGACTGCCGGATCACGACCAGAAGAGTATCGACGTCGCCGCCGATCAGATGGATATGCTCGAGGTTTCCTTTAATACCGGAAGCCTGGATATAGCCCTCAAACGGATCCGCAAGGGTGAGCTGATCCAGATCCTGGAAATGATCGAAGGGATGAGTACCGAGGAGCTTCGCGCCGGCTGGATGTTCGAACCCCCCTTTGATCCCCGGGATCCGGATGGGTGGACCGCACTGGCAAAACGTATCCGCATTGCCTACCTTTGCGAACAATTCGAGCTCATTTCACGGCTCAGGGATGATGAGCCCGAGGCCTGGGACGAGATAAACGAACTCTATTTCGACGACTGATCCCGGTTCGGCAGGTAGACCGAGAAACGACTTCCCTCGCCTGGGGTACTTTCGGCGTCTATTCGCCCGCCGTGCCCCTGGACGATCTTCATCGCGATCGCAAGCCCCAGCCCTGAGCTCTTCTCTCCGGCGCTGCTCTTGACCGAGGTACGTTCGAAGGGAAGAAACAGGCGCTCAAGCTCATCTTTCGGTATCCCCGGCCCCTGGTCCTCGACCCATATCCGGCAGCCCTCGCCGAATTCATCGATACCCACGCTTACTCGGGTATCCGGAGGTGAGAATTTCAGGGCGTTATTTATCAGATTGCTCAAAACCTGCTCGAGCTTATTGGCATCCACCATCTGCGTAAAGGATCCCTCCCCCGGCTTTAGGGAGAGTTCGATACCCTTCCGTTCGGCAAGCACCCGGTGGATCGAGACAATGCGCTCGGTCAGCTCCGCCAGATCGGCGGGCCAGAGGTTGAGCACCAGATTGCCGCTGGAGATAACCGAGAGATCGAGGAAATCATCCACCAATTGAGCCACAAAGAGGATCGACTGGTGCATCTTCTCGACATAATCCTGCACCGTTTCGCTGGCCTGCTCCCCTAATTCTCTCATCACGAACTGACTGTAGACGTCTATGACCGTCAAGGCTCCCCGTACGTCGTGGGCGGCCATGCCGAGAAAGCGGTCCTTCTGGCGGTTGAGATCCTCCAGCTCCCGGTTCTTCTTGCTCATCTCCCGCTGCAGATTGGTGAGCTCATTGTTGAGGCGGCTAAAGCGGTCGTAGCGGTCCTGGTCATCGACCTCGGGGAGGTCGATCTGCTGCTTCTCCTTCAGAAGTCCCCTCAGCCGGTTCACCTGCTCATTGCTGATTCTCAAGAGATCCTGATAGAGCCCCAAGAGATGGTCCTTGCTGCGGATACCGACGAAGAGCAGTCCCGCCTCGTAGACGATACCGGTAAAGAAGAGGGTAACCAGCTCACCTTGGGATGATTGGATATGAAGATCCCAATCGTACGAGGATTTTCCGCTCCGCACGGAGGCCAGGAAATGCATGGCCTTCTCTCGACTGCCCCGATCGACCAGTTGAATCAGCGAGCGACCGACCGCCTCTTCTCCCAGGAGTCCCATCTCATCGTCGAGAATCTTCTCGATCCGGCCCATGGCGTCGCAGTAGAGGGTCAGTCCCCGATTTTTTAGACCGAGAGAACGGGGATCGCTCATACCAGGGATTCCGCCAGGGTAACCGCCTCCTCCGCGTCGGGGGCGAATCCGTCCAGCCCCATCTTCTCGGCCAGAGTTGAATCCTGAAGAAAGGCATAGCCGCCGGCGATTATCTTGAGCTCTGGAAAACCTCGGCGTACCCCCTCCACTATCTCAGTTAGCATTCCGCGGTGTTTAGCCAGGGTCATCGAAAGCCCAAGAACATCGGGTTTCTTGCTCTCGATGTAGTCGTTCAGGGTCGAAACGGGGGTGTTAGCCCCCAAGTAATAGGTATCCCAGCCCTCGAGCTCGAAGAAATCGGCAACCATGCGCATGCCGATCTCATGTAGTTCGCCGCCCACGCAGCAGGCGACAAACCTCAAGCCCCGCCGGGCGGAGGAGAAGATTCGCGGATAGAGCCGGGACATAATCAGCTGGGTTGCGGCGGTGCAGTAGTGCTCCTCGGCGACGCTGATGGCGTTGGTCATCCAGAGCCGGCCGATCTCATACTGAGAGGGCTGGAAAACCTGCAGATAGAGCTCCTTGACCGAGGTCCCCTTATCGAGAGCCTCCTCTACCAGGGAGGAGGCCTGCTGTCGCTCTCCCCGCAAGAGAGCGGCGGTATACTGCTTCAGCAGGCTGCCGTGGGGTTTGCCGTCATCGATGTAACTTTCTACGGCCGGCTTCATCCCCTCCATCTCGCTGAGGGCCTGCTCGATGATCCTATGGATCGCCTCCCGTTCTTCATCATCCTCCCGGGAGTCGAGGACAGACTGCATCCTTGTAAGGGTATACCTAAGAAGCTCTTTGGAGAGTCCATGATGCTCGAAAACCCCCGCCGTCCAGGCGATGTAGTCCGTAAAAAGGCTTGCATCGTCTAATTCGAGCGCCTCGATCAGGTATTCCAGATGATAACTCATGTCCCGCAGGGAGGTGCGGTAGCCCTTCTCGCCGAAGCGGCGCCGGAGCTCCGGCATTGAGTCATAAATATCGCTGGTGATGCGCTCCGCAAGAATCGAAAGCTCGCTTCGCAGACGGCTGGTAATAATATTCGTATTCATAATGCAACAATCCCTACTCTATCATATCGTTCTTGTGGATGCTATTGATTTCTGCATTTGAAGTTTTGCGATTATTGGATATATTTCAAAGCATGTGGAACCTCTCCAGGAGATGCCGGCGAAGACTCATGTTGTCTCTCATGCTGAACGCTCTAGCACTCCCCTTATCGGCCGAAGCCCTCGAGATTCAGGTCGAGAGCTTTCTTACCCGCGGATTCGGGATGAGCGACTACTTCCTGGAGGCAAAGGACAGCGGAGGCAACGGTGTGCAGAGTCTCTTGGAGTTTCCCCTGGACGCCTGGTACGCCGGCGGCAGGATCCGATTGGAGGATGACGAGGGCGGCTGGTCGGCGGGGATCTCCGGGGCCATAAACGTGGGCGATCCCTCGAGCCTGATGACCGACCGGGACTGGGATCTCTACCCCGGGGTTCCGCCGGTGCTCTGGAGCTACTCTGAATCGAACCTGGACTACTTCAGCCTCGATCTTCGCCTGGAAGGGGACGCATTGCTCTACCGCCGGGGGAATCTCGACCTGCTCATTACCGGCGGCTATCGCTACTACCTGATCGATCAGCGGATAACCGATTTTACAATATGGCAGTACCAGGAATCAGGCGGAGATTACAGCCTGGTTTCCTACAGTTCCGATGCGGATGCCATCGACTATTCGATTCACTACCAGATTATCAGCGCCGGTCTCGAACTGCAGGCCGACCTCTCGGATAGGGTTCTCCTCTCCCTCAGCGGTGCACCGGCGGCAGGCTTCTTCTTCGACCGGGACGATCATATCCTCAGAACCAAGCTCTCCACCGGCCGCGGGCTGGGCTACGGGGTGAACGGGGCGCTCTCCCTGGAGCTTCTCTTTCCCGGATCCCATTACGCTGCGGCCGGAACCCCCTATCTGCGTCTTTTCGGCGAGTACGGCTACTTCTTCTCAGCAGGAGTACAGACCCAGGAGTGGTACGGCAGTGCCGACGCAGTTGCCGAGGGAACCAAGATCAGCGGGATTGTGCATGACGTTACCTTAAGCGAACAGCGTCTGGGGCTCGCCTTCGGCCTGAAATTCGGAGCGGGGCAGTAGAGCCTAAGTATTCTCTTCGATACAGGCGACGATGCGATTCCGACCGAGGCTCTTGGCCCGGTAGAGCCGTTCGTCTGCGCTGCCGATCAGTTCCCGGTCGTCGCAAGAGTCGAGGGAACTGACCCCGCCGGAGATGGTAACAGCCAGGCCCCCGGGTTCCCAGCTGGATTCCGCCACCCGCAGGCGGATACGCTCGGCGATGGAGATGCCCCCCTCGAGATCGGTGTTGGGCAGAATCAGGATAAACTCCTCGCCGCCGTAGCGGCCGGCTATATCACCCTCCCGCACATTGGAGCGGATAATATCCGCTACCCCTTTAAGAATACAGTCCCCGACCGGATGGCCGTGGGTGTCGTTTACCTGCTTGAAGAAGTCGATGTCGAGCATTACCACGGTTAAGGGATTGCCGTAGCGCCGAGCGTTGGCCTCTTCCTGGCGCAGACGCTCCAGGGAGTGGGAGTGGTTGGCAAGCTGGGTCAGTCCGTCGGTCAGCGCCAGCTCCTGGAGCAGGGCGTTCTGACGTCCCATCTCGTCCATATAGCGGATGATCAGCCGCCGGCTCCGGACCAGCTCCAGATGATTCCGCACCCTGACTAAGAGCTCCTCGCTGTTGAAGGGCTTCTGAATATAATCCACCGCGCCGAGCCGAAAGCCCTGGATTATGTCCTCGCTCTCCCCCTTGGCCGAGAGGAAGATCACCGGAATATCCTTCATGTCGGCGGACTCCTTCATCCGCCGGCAAGCCTCGAAGCCGTCCATTACGGGCATCATAACGTCCATCAGCACCAGATCAGGCTTCACCTTGGGGATCATCTCCAAGGCACGCTTCCCGTTCACCGCCGGGGCGATTTTGTACCCTTCGCCGCGCAGGACCTTGCCCAGAATCTGTATGTTCTCGGGGACGTCGTCCACGATCAGGATGGCCATCTCTTCTTCAGGCAGTACCTCATCCAGGGGCATCCGGCTCCTCCTCTGCTGCAGTATTGATGATTCGGCCGAAGGCCTCCATCAGCTCCTCGGCAGCGGCAACGTCTACTGCGCCGGCCGCCTCGATAAGCCGCTCCGCCCAGCTTGCCAAGCCCGGCAGGCTGAGCTCTTCAGCCCGGTCTCGGATCTCCCGGCCGAAAGCCTCTAAATCCCGCAGATAGTAGGAGTCCTTCAGCTCCGCCCAGCGTTCGGCAAAAGCTGCAGCGGCAGACGCCTCCCGGGGATCCGGGATACCTGCAGGGGTTGATATCTCGGCCGACGACGCCTTCGCAGGCAGATGATCAGCTAAGAGCTTGAGGAGATCCTCCCGGCTATAGGGTTTACGCAGCACGCCGTCGAATCCGCTACTCTGCCGCAGCAGGGAGGCGGTCATCCCGATTACCGGGATCGGTATGTTGCGAAAATGCCCCAGATCCAGGTGGTTCAGGCCCATATCGACCAGAAGCAGGTCAGGCGGCTCCTGGGGTAAGTCCGCGGCGCTCTCGAATCGCAGGCCCTCGATCTCGTCCAGATAGCTCTTGAGGAGCAGCAGATTGAGTTCGTCGTCGTCAACGGCGACCACCCGCGCCCCCTCAAAGCGATATTCCTGGGATCCGGAAGAGAGAGCCTCCTCCGCGGGAGCTTCGCAACAGCGAACGCCCGGGAGCAGCACCGTAAACCGGCTGCCGACGCCGGGGGTACTGGTCAGGGCGATACTGCCTCCCATGGCCTCGACCAACCTCCTGGTAATAGTCAGCCCCAGACCGGTTCCGCCGAACTGATTGGCATCCTGTCCGCGCTGCTGGCGGAAGGCCTCGAAAACCTCCTGGTGCTGATCCTCTGGGATGCCGATGCCGTTATCGCTCACGATCACCTGTAGGTCAATCGATGCAGGCTCGATTGCAGGAAGGGGGCTGACCATAAGTTCGACCCTTCCGGATTGCCCCGGCTCGGTAAACTTTACCGCGTTACCGACCAGGTTGAAGAGAATCTGTCGCAGCCTGGTTGCATCCAACATCAAGGCCGGCGGAAGGGACTCATCGATTTGCAGGCTGGTCTCGACCCCGTTCTGATCCGCCTTGACGGAGAACACCTCGAGAATCTCCCGCCCCAGTCGCCGCAGGTCGACCCGGACGGGGTTTATCTCGATCTTTCCGGATTCGATCTTGGAGAGATCGAGGATATCGTTCAGCAGATTGAGGAGGGTCTTTCCGCTCTTGCGGATAATTTCCACATAAGACTTTAGCGCCCCTTCCCCGATCTCCCGGCCGAGAACATCGGCAAAACCGAGGATCGCGTTCATCGGGGTTCTGATTTCATGACTCATATTGGCGATAAAGAGACTCTTGGCCCGGTTCGCCTCGGTCAGCTGCCGCTCGACCTCTTTACGGGCGCTGATATCCCGAATAATGACCTGCACGATACCGGCTTGAGCATCCAGGAGGGAGGCGGATATATCCGCGTCGATACGATGTTCCCCGGCACCGAAGAGAACCTTCTCGCCTCTTAGCTGCGTCTCTTTCCGGATGAGCACTATCAGGCTCTGGATATCGGCGGGATCATCGTAGATCTCTTGGACGTTACGGCTTTCAAGCACCTCCTTGGGATGGCCTAAAAGATCGGCGGCGCTCTGATTTACCTCCAGAATATCCCCGGCCGCATCGTGAATCAGAATTGCATCGTTCGAGTTCTCGAAGAGGGAGCGATACTTCCGTTCGCTGCTCTCAAGCCGGATGCTTCGTTCCCGCTCGCTGGTTATATCCTCGAAGATCCCGAGAACTGCGCTGCTTCTGCCCTTCGTCGGGAGAATCGGTATCTTACTGGAACGAAGATAGCGGACGAGGCCCTTCTTCGACGGCAGAGGTTCCTGGTGATTCAGAATGGCTTCTCCCCGCTCCAACACCCGCTCCTCGTCGATACGAAAGTAGAGGATCTCGTCGGGGCTTCCCAGCTCCTCATCGGTCGAACCGACAATCGATTCGGGGTTCTCCCGGCCTAATTCTCGAGCGAAGGCCCGGTTGCAGCCCAGGTAGCGCCCGTCCCGTCCCTTCCAGTAGATACTCATTGGAATTGGATCGATGATGGAGCGCAGCATCGTCGCCGCCCGCTCCTCCTCACTCCGGCGGATGCGCAGCAGTCGGGGTAAAAAGAGGAGTAAGGCCGCGGAGTGAGCGGCGAGAACGATTAAATCCATCAGGATTGCGACTCGCCCGGGAAGAAGGCCGCCCAGCCACAGCAGGAGTAGTCCCGCCGCGATCAGGCCGAAGGATGTGCAGGTCGCGGCAAGCGCGATCCTGAGGATTCGTCTGTAAGATAAGTCCCGGCGAACAGGCACCGCTCTACCTATCCCCCAGCAGGAAACTGCCTAACTCGTCCACTGTTTCAAAGTAGGCTCTACAGCGCCGCCGCATCTCTTGGGAAATGGTATCTACCCGGTGCCCCCAGCCCGCTCCAAGGGCGTCGATACCCGCCCTTTCGGCCATCTCGACGCCGGGAAGAAGGTCGTCCAGCATCGCCGCCTCGTGCGGCTTCAATCCTAACTGTCGTAGAGCCTCCTCCGCCGGCCAGGGGTGCGGTTTGCGCCGCTGGGGATCATGATCCCAGCCGAAGATGAGGTCCGGGAGAAAGCCACCCGCCCGGTGAAGATAGTCCCGACGGATATGTTCTACCTCGGAGTGGGAAACAACCACCACTACTCCGCCCCGCCGGCGGAACTCTGTCAGAACAGGGACAAGGCCAGGGAAAAAATCGGGCACCATGGTGGTCGTGAACCCGCGCCAGATCTCGAACTCCCGGGCCATCTCATCCTCGGTAAATCCGAGCTCCCCGGTGTAGTAATCGAAAAGTCCGGGGGAGAAGTTCTTCTCGAACCAGCCGTCGATACTGATCGGGGTATGGTTGGGACGTAGAGTTTTGAGAATTTCCAGATGAGCCGGATAATGGATATGGCGGGTACTGTCGACGCTCGTGTCGTCGTGGTCGATAAGCAGACAGCGGTACATGATATCTCCTGACCGGAGAGGTCGGTTTAATTTGAGTTTAACATATTTTCATGGTATATTACGCGCACCATGCTGAAGCTTGAAAAATTTACACCGGATCAACTCAAGTTTGCAATAGAGAATGGAGAGTTTCACCCTGATGTACGCAGCGCTGCGCCCCTTGTCGCCTGTTTGATGACACAGAGCTGGTGCCCCCAATGGGTGTTCATGCGCAGCTGGCTCCGCCGCCTATCCGGGGAAGGGGGCGATACCGAAGGGCTCGAGATCACCGCCTATGAGCTCGAATACGATAAGAATCAGTTCTTCTCCGACTTCAGGAGGCTCAAAGAGCAAGTCTGGAACAGCTGGGAGGTTCCATACGTACGCTATTATGCGGACGGAACCCTAATCCATGAGTCCAATTTTGTCTCGGCCATGACTTTTCTGGAGATTTTCCGCACTCACCGTTGAAACTTGCTTTTTTACCAGCGGTCCATATAGTTGGAAGGAGTGGCGTGAATGAATCATCATTTAGACGATCCTCAACTCTACAAGGCCCTTTTTACCGAGCTTAGCGAAGGCTTCGCCCTCCACCGGCTTATCCGAGATGCGAGCGGTCGGGCAATCGACTATGAGTATATAGAGGTCAATCCCGCCTTCCTCAGCATCCTCGGACTGGAGCGTGAGGCGGTCATCGGACACCCTGCTTCCGAACTCTTCCCCGACCTTGAGCCGTTTTGGCTCGAACATTTCAGTCGTGTTGTCGATCAGGGCGGCCGGGAGCGCTTGGAGAACTACTCCCCCAGCATCGGCAAGCACTTCGCGGTGCTGATCTACTCCGCGGGGGATGAACTCTTTGCAACGATCTTCCAGGATGTAAGCAACCGCGTTCGCCGCGAGGAGATAATCAAAGAGCAGAAGGAGCGCCTCGATTTCGCCCTGCGCGCAACCAACGACGGGCTGTGGGACTGGAACATTCAGACCGACGAGATACACTTCTCTCCGCGCTGGAAATCTATGCTCGGTTATACCGAGGAGGAGATTCCCGATCAATTCAGCGAGTGGGAGCGCCTCCTTCATCCTGAGGACACCGAGCGAGTATGGGCCGCATTCTACGCCTATCAGGAGGGAAGAAGCCCGCGCTTCGAGGTAGAGTTCCGGATGCGCCACAAGAACGGAGGATATGTACCGATCCTCTCGCGGGCCGAAATTCACCGGAATCCCGAAACAGGCGAAGCGGTACGCATGATCGGCACACATTTCGATTTGAGCGTTCTCCACCAACATCGGCGGGAGGTCGATGCAGCCCGCCTGAAAGCCGAAGAGGCAAGTCAGGCGAAAAGCCTCTTTCTGGCAAATATCAGTCATGAACTGCGTACCCCGCTGAACGGGGTTCTGGGAATGGCGAATCTTTTGGAGGAGCTCCTGCAGACCGAGGAGCAACGCGAACTCCTGGGGATGATCAGCTATTCCGCCGAGAATCTCAACCGCATCATCCATGACCTTCTCGATCTGAATCGCATTGAATCAGGGAAGGTAGAGCTGAAGCGGGATCTCTTCGATCCGGTAGAGATAGCGGAACGATCCCTCGAACTGGCGCGGCACGGAGCGGTGCAGAAGCAGATCGAGCTCGAGGCATCCCTGGCCTCCGACCTGGGCCTCTTCTACGGCGACCGGGTCCGGGTGGCCCAGATTATGGGCAATCTCTTAACCAATGCACTCAAATATACCGAGCAGGGGCGAGTCCGCCTTCTTCTTAAACGAGATGATGATACCCTCGTGATTCAGGTAAGCGATACGGGGATAGGAATTCCCGATGACCAGCTGGAGAGTATCTTCGAGAGCTTCCAGCAGCTCGAAAATCCATACACCAAACAACACGGCGGCCTGGGCCTGGGTCTGGCCATCGTCAAACAGTTGGTCGACATGCATGCCGGTTCAATTCTTGTAGAGAGCCGGGAGAATGAGGGCTCGCTCTTTACCGTGAAGCTCCCCTGGGAAGAGGCTTCCGAACGGATACCGGCGCCCCTGCCGTTCGAAGATTACACCGAGGATCAGGAAGCGAGGATCCTGGTGGTCGAGGATGAGGCGATTAACCGCATCTACATTCGAGCATTGATGGAGCGCTACGGCTACAGCGTCGATGAGGCGCGAAACGGCCTCGAGGCAGTGGAGAAATGGCGCGACTGCAACTGTTATCAGCTGGTGCTAATGGATATCGGGATGCCCAAGATGGACGGGAACGAAGCAATTCGGCGGATTCGGGACGAGGAACTGAGTAGGGAGGGCTCTCGTACACCCATAATCGCTCTTACAGCCCACGCGTATCAGGAAGACCGGGAACGCAGCGTCCGTCTCGGTGCCGACGGTTACGTGACAAAACCGATCAACGAGACGGATCTTATCCGCTGCATCCGCCGGATCATCAAGAGCGGCAGCTGTGAATCTTGCCGATAAAAAAAGGGCGGCCGAGATTACTCTCAACCGCCCTAATCTATCTAATCGCGCTTAGCCGCGCTTAATCTCGATACTCCTGGGTTTTGCTTCCGGCAACTTCTTGATAGCCAGAGTCAATACGCCATCCTTGAATGAGGCCTCGATTCCGTCCACGTCAGCATCCTTTGGGACGACGAAACTGCGCCTAAAGGCGGAGCGGCTTCTTTCTCGGACCAGATAGGCGGGTGCTTCCTCAGGGGCTTGCTCCTTCTTCTCGACCGATTGCAGGATCAATACCCGATCCTCTACTTTGGCTTCAATCTCTTCCTGGGTCACGCCGGGAAGATCCGCTTCAATAAGATATCGATCATCCTCTTCGATGATATCCACCGCGGGATAGCTTGCGCGCCCCTTGAGCATGGAGTCCCACATCCGATCGATCTCGTTCAGCGCGGAACCGTTATTTACCTGATTTCTCCGTACAATGTATGCCATATTCATCCTCCTGGCTGTTGATACTCCGTTGAGTGAGCCACCGGCTCACACCAATATAATGCAAACAGCGTGCCAACTTATTGAGGAATAAGTCCAGAGGAAGGTAAATACTTACACAAAATATAATTAAATATAGGATCGCTGATCTTGTGAAAATATAGTTCCCGGCCTGGAAGAATGGATATGTGTCATAAAGCAACACATGGGTCAAAAATGCTGAAATTTGGTGTTTCCCATCAACCCACTAGAGGGGTAGTTCGCCTCCGGGGGTGTAGAAGAAGAGGATCGTGCTGACCAGATAGAGTGCATAGAGGCCCAAGAGTATGAATCCCTTCCACCGATGCAGGGTATATTTATGCCGGGCAAGAAGCAGCATGGCGCTTACCATAATGATCATGGCCGGAAAGGCGAAGTAGATTACATTCTCCCCTACCTGAATCGTATTGGCCGTAGCCGCCGCACCGACGATCCAGAGTATGTTGAGGATGTCGGCTCCCAGGATGTCCCCGAAAGCGAGATCGCCGTGGCCCTTCCGGGCGGCGGTAATACAGGTAGCGATCTCCGGAAGGGAGGTACCGATGGCGATGATGGTCAGCCCGATGATAACCTCGGGAACACCGAAGAAGCGGGCGATGTTCAAGGAAGAACCGACAAGAAACTCGCTGGCCAGGATTACTCCGGCTACGCCGACCAGAAACCAGATGAGTTGCTTCTTCAGGGAGCCAGGCTTCACATGCTCCGCTACCTCCTCATCCGTATCCGGGGCCACACCGGTATTTTTACGGCCATGGCGAACCAGAAATCCCATGTAGACTACCAGAATTACCAGGAGCAGGATGCCCTCCCAGCGGTTGAGAATACCGTTTATAGCGAGACCAAAGGTTAGAAAATTAATGGTCAGAAGAAAGATTCCAATATTTTTTAAGAGGCGTGAGCTTACCTTTATCGCCGTTGGAGCAATCAGGATTGCCAGGGCCAGAGCGACACCATCGTCAACGATGACCGAGCCGATAGCGTTTCCCAAAGCGATCTCCGGGAATCCCCGAATGGCGGACATTATGGAGACGGTAAACTCCGGAGCGGTAGTAGCAAGACCGACCAGCACGATGCCGATAACGACCTTCGGAATCTGCAGCTTCACGGCTACCCCGACGGCTCCGTCGACCAGGAAATCTGCGCTTTTGGCCAGAATCCAGAAACTTATAGCCAGAACCAGGAAGTTGATCAGCATATTTTCGGGGGGCAGATGCATAGGGGCGCACTCCTTGAATCGCTAGTTTCCGGAATCGAGTCTATCCTGTAGACCGACGAGAATGCAAGGCGCTGCTTTCATCTTCGTGAGTCGGAGGATATACTGGGCGTATATCTCAAGGAGCGCATATGGAACTGAACCTCGTTACCCTGCCCCTGATCCTTTTAGCCGGCACGGCAGCCGGTTTCTTCAACGTAGTCGCCGGAGGCGGATCGCTACTGACCGTACCGGTACTGATATTCGCCGGCCTTCCCCCGGTAGCGGCCAACGGAACCAATCGTATCGCCATACTCAGTCAAAATGTGATGGCCGTGGCCCGATTCCGCAGCAAAGGCCACTTCCCCTGGCGGGCGGGTCTCATCCTCGGACTGACAGCCTCGGTCGGCGCGCTGGTCGGAAGCAGTATCGCCGTGGAGATTTCTGGAGAACTCTTCAAACGCATTCTGTCGGGAGTGATGATTCTGGTGTTGATCCTGACCTTGACGGGAAACCGGCGCAATCAATCCGACTCGAGCGAGATTAAGCGCTGGTACCTCCTGATCCCCACCTTCTTTCTGGTCGGCATCTACGGAGGCTTTATACAGGCGGGGGTAGGTTTTATCATCATCGCCGCCTTCTCGCTGATCAGCGGCACGAGCCTGTTGCATACTAATGTGGTCAAGGTGATGGTTATCCTGATCTACACCATTCCGTCGCTAATTATCTTCATTCTCAACGGCCAGGTCGTCTGGATCGCCGGAATCGTAATGGCTGTGGGCAATATCTGCGGTGCTTGGCTAGGCGCACACTTAAGTATCGAGAAAGGGGATCGCTGGATCAAGATCATCCTCACGGTGGCGGTGGTCTCCATGGCGATTAAGCTGATGTTCGGATAATTCTTGTGGCGTCCAGGCCAAAGGAGTGGCATACTATCTCTATGAAGACAGATATTGAAATAGCCAAAGAGTATCGCTTACAGAAGATCGAATCTATTGCCGAACAAATCGGTTTCGGCAAGGATGAGATCCGCTCCTACGGCCCTTATGTAGCCAAGATTGGTATGGACGCACTGAAACGACGTCTGGCGTCCAAAAACAAGGGTAAACTAATCCTCGTCAGCGCCATTACTCCGACCCCCGCGGGTGAAGGAAAGACGACCACCAGTATCGCCCTCACCCAGGGCCTGGCCAAAATCGGGAAGAAGAGTATGGTCGCCCTCCGGGAGCCCTCCTTGGGGCCGGTATTCGGCGTAAAGGGGGGAGCGACCGGCGGCGGACATTCCCAGGTTCTCCCCATGGAGGATATCAACCTCCACTTTACCGGCGATCTCCACGCCATTACCGCCGCTCACAATCTGATCGCCGCCGCCTTGGACAACCGCCTCCACTTCGGCCACTCGGCGGCAATCTCTCCCCGAGAAATCCTCTGGCCCCGGGTACTCGACATGAACGACCGGGCCCTGCGCCAGACTATCGTCGGTCTCGGCGGCCGAACGAACGGCGTACCTCGAGAGTGTTCTTTCGACATTACCGCCGCCTCGGAAATCATGGCCATCCTCTGTCTTTCAAAGGATTACGAGGAGCTTAAGGAACGGATCGCCCGCATTCTAATCGCCTTTTCCGGCGACGGCGAACCGATCCATGCTAAGGATTTAAAGATTGAGGGCGCCGCGGCAGCCCTGCTCCGGGAAGCGCTGCTTCCTAACCTGGTTCAGACCGGCGAAGGGGTTCCGGCGCTGATTCACGGCGGACCTTTTGCGAATATCGCCCAGGGGGCCAACTCGGTGCTGGCCACGAACGTCGCGCTCCGCTCGGCGGATTACGCGGTCACCGAAGCGGGCTTCGGATTCGATCTGGGGGCGGAGAAGTTTTTCGACATCGTCTCGCCCTACGGCGGATTCGCCCCTCACGGCGTCGTCCTGGTAGCGACCGTTAGAGCCCTTAAGATGCACGGAGGGGTGAAGAAGAGCGAATTGAATGCACCGAATCCGGACGCCGTCGTTCAAGGCAGCGAAAACCTGGAGAAGCATCTGGAGAACATCGCCAAATTCGGCGTGCCTGCGGTGGTCGCCATCAACCGCTTTCCCGGAGACAGCGATGAAGAGATTCGTCGTATCGAGGAGATCTGCCGCGCCAAGGGGGCTGAGTTCTCGGTCTGCACCGGATGGGCCGACGGCGGCGCCGGCGCGGCCGATTTAGCCGAGAAGACCGCCTCCATGGTGGATGCGGTCAAGGATTCACCGGCCAAACAGCTCTATGCCTGGGATGCTTCGGTAGAGGATAAGATCGCCACCGTCGCCCGGGAGGTATACGGCGCGCAGGCGGTGGATTTCACCTCCGACGCCAAGAAGGACCTCAAGCGGCTGGAGAAATTCGGCTACCAGAAGCTCCCGGTCTGCATCGCCAAGACCCAGAGCTCCCTCTCGGACAATCCCAAACTCCTGGGACGTCCCAAGGATTTCCTGGTAACCGTGCGACGCATTCTCATCTCCGCCGGAGCCGGGTTCCTGGTACCCTTGACCGGAGATATCCTGCGTATGCCCGGGCTGCCCCGGGTACCGGCGGCGGAACAGATCGATATCGACGCCGACGGGAATATCTCAGGGCTCTTTTAGCGAAACAGTGCCTCGATCTTCGCCTTGTAAAGGTCGGCAATCACGTGGCGCTTGACCTCCTGCTTGGCGGAGAGCTCCATCCCTATCTCGAAACTGCGCGGGATCAGCGCGAAACGGTAGACCCGCTCGAAATGTTTGAAGCCGTTCTTGGCGCTGACCAGTTCCTGGATCTCGCTATTGAAGAGCTCCCACACCTCGGGAAGATCGATCATATCCTCCCGGGAGATGTAGGGCACATGGTTCGCCTTTATGAAGCGCTCGACCTCTTTTGCATCGGGCACGATCAGTGCGCCCAGGAACTTCTGATCCTGACCGACCACCATTGCCTGCTCGATGTAGCTTGATTCACGAAGTTTGGCCTCGATCGGTCCCGGCTCGATGTTCTCGCCGCCGAAGAGGACGATGGTGTCCTTCGCCCGGCCGCGGATATCGAACTCGCCGTCCCGGGTCCAAACCCCCAAGTCGCCGGTGTTGAGCCATCCCTCGGAATCGATGATCTTGGCGGTTAAATCATCCCGCTTGTAGTAGCCCTTCATCACCTGAGGGCCCCGGGCGAGGACTACTCCCCTGGTATTCGGGGGAACATCCTGACCGGATTCATCCACGATGCGGATCTCCGTCTCCGGGAAGACATCCATCGTCAGAGGGACCGGCCGGAAAAAGTTCCGGACCGCTATCACGGGACCGGATTCGGTCAATCCGTAGCCGTTGAGGAGAGTTACCCCGGCCGCCTGAAAGAAGGTATCCACCGCCGCCGGCAGGGATCCCCCGCCGGATACGCCGGCTCGGAAACGGCCGCCCAGCTTATGCTTGATCGCCTTGAATACCAGCGCATCGCCGGCCAGTTTCAGCGGGAAGAGCAGAATCAAGGGCAGAATGCTGATCAGCTTGTCCAACAATCTGCTCCTCCAGGCGAATCGAGGCATGCGCCCTACAAACATGTTCCGCAAGGTAGCGAAACTGCCGCCGACCCAGACGAAGAAGTGGAAAAGCCCCCGGCTTATAACCGACTTCTCGGCTACATTACGATAGATCCCGGCCTTAACCGACTCCCAGATACGGGGGACCGAGCCCATCCACTGGGGCTTGATGGCCTGAAAATCCTGGAGCATGATCTTGCCGATCGGTTTCGAGTAGGCCAGCGCACTGGCGGTGGCGATCGCCACATACTGGAGCACCCGTTCGAAGGAGTGCCAGACCGGAAGCACGGAGAGCCAGATATCGCCGGGCTGGATGTCGACGATCTTTGGAACCCCAATGACCTGATGAAGATAGGCTTTATGGGTAAGCATAACCCCCTTAGGTTCGCCGGTAGTTCCTGAGGTGAAGATAATAGTCGCCACATCATCGATCTGGCCGCTATCTATCTCCCTCTCTATCTGCGAGGCATCCTTGGCTAAGGCCTTGGTGCCGAGGGCGACGACCTCATCGAAGGTGTGGAGCTTTATGCCCCGGGGCATCTTTCCCATCGCCTCCGGATCAAAGCGGCGGTCCAGCACGATAAGCATCTTCATGCTGGGAATCTCCGTGCGCACACTTAGGACCTTCTCCGCCATCTCCTGATTCTCGACAAAGACGATGCGGCATTCGGCGTACTGCAGAATAAAGGCGATCTCCTGGGGCATCGAATCGCGTCCCCGGGGGACATCCGCTGCGCCTAAGGCGAGGGTCGCCAAGTCGGCGATAAGCCACTCCTTGCGATTATCCGCAATCATCCCGAGATGATCTTCCCGGGCGACGCCCAACTCCTTTAAACCGGCGGCGAATACCGATACCTCCCGATAGAGTCCGCTGAAGCTGGTCGCTTCGAAGGCTCCCTTACTATTCTTTGAGTACTGGGCCGGGGTGTCGGGATGCTGCTGGCTAACCTGTCTGAATAATTGGGGAATAGTTGTATACATGGTAGTAAAATATACACTAGGTCGGCGGCCGAGGACAAGCATTTATTCGGCCGCCGGCCGAATAATTATACCTTGAAGCGCGAGACCATGCCGTCGATGTTCTCGACATTCTCCGCATTCCGGGTTCCCAGTTCGGCAATCTCATGAATGGCGGAGGAAATTTGTTGGATGCCCGACAGAATCTCACCCACGGCCTGCTGGTTTTCCGCAGAGACCTGCTCCAAGGTGACCATAGCCTCGCTGATCTCGTCCGAGCGATTGCGCACCTCGCCGGAGACATCCCGCACCTCGCCGGCGCTGGATACAAGCTCGTTCAGCGCGGTGGCTATCTGCCCCGATCCGGCGGAGATCTCCTGTAGTCCGCCGAGGAGTTCACCCATCGCCTCGCCCACGGCACCTACGTTCTCGATGATATAGGCCATCGCCTCTTCGGTCTCCCGGGCACCGGACGTGGTTCCCTCTATCCTCTCGGCAACGCTCTTTACGGTAGAAGAGATACCGGCGGCCTGCTGATTCGTGCTCTCCGCCAATCGACGGATCTCCTCGGCCACCACGGCAAAGCCCTTGCCCGCATCGCCGGCATGGGCCGCTTCGATGGCGGCATTCATACTGAGCATATTGATCTGATCGGAAATGTTGTTGATTACATCGGTCAGCTCCACGATCGCATCAACCGACTCAGCGATGGCCAGGATCTCCTGGGCTGTCTCCCGGACTCTTTCGCCGCTGCTCTTGGCGTAGGAGCCGAGTTTCTCTACGGTCTGACGTTTCTCTGCCGATACGCGGCTCAGGTTCTCCACCGACGCCACCATCTCGTTGACCGCCGCCGACGACTCGGCAATCGACGCACTCTGACCTTCGATACTGGAATCGGCGCGGCGGATCGAGCTCTCTATCTCGGCGGTGAGTCTGCGGGTATCGCCGACAATGCCGCTTAAGCCCTCGATCTTCTGGTCCAGGGACTGTATGGTAGCGGAAATCTCCTCGGCCGAGGCGGAGATCTCCTCGGTATTGGCGGCCAGGGCGGTACCCTCATCCTTGCTCGAATCGCTGCTCTGTTTGAGATCGGCCACCATCAGCGCCAGGGAGTCGACGAAGCGGTTAAAACTGTCCGCCATCAAACCGACCTCATCCTTGCTCTCCACACTAAGGCGTTGGGTAAGATCTCCCTCGCCTTCGGCAATATCCTTCAAGAGGGCGGTCGCTTTCCGAATAGGTTTGGTCGCCCGGCTAACGATAAAGCTAACGAGAAGTCCCATCAACACGATGGCGCCGAAACCGATTACCGCAATAGACACCTGAGCCTGTCGGACCGGAATCAATAAATCCTCTTCGTAGAGGGTGTAGACAATCACCCAGCCCCGGGGTTCATAGCTGCGGACATAGCCGAATTTCTTATAGCTCCCTTCTCCGTTCTTGGTGAAATTGTACTCGATACGTCCGTTGCCGGTGTTGAAATAGAGCTCGTTGAGGCTCTCACCGGTCTCCACATCCCGACTGTCCGCCTGCTCCCCCAAACGATCCTGGTTCACGTAGGCGATATAGGTCCCCTCACGATCCTTAATAAACGGATAGGAGTCGAAGTACTGCTCCGCATAGAGACTCCGGTTGAGCTGCTCCAACCCCTCTGCCTGGAGCCGGTCGATCTCCGCATCGATGACATCGATATATTCACCGGTGCCGGGGACCCAGCCCCAGGGTTCGAAGTAGCGAGCGTTCCCCAGCTTGGGAAAGGGTTCGCCATTGGAGAGTTTGGGAAACCAGTACTCCACAAAGGTCGATCCGTCGGCCACGGCGCCGTCCACGAGCTCCTTGACCATCTTCTTGCCGTTCACATCCTCGATATTCTCCCGGTCGCGACCGACCTGACTCGGATCAGGCGGGAGAACCAGCAGCTCATACTGATCGCTGTCCATCCAGAAATAGCCGTTCTCACCGTATCTGAGCTCGGCCAGGGCCTCTTTCGCCCGTGCCTGGGCCCGGGATTCGCTCATTTCGCCCTGGAGATACTGCTGGTAATAGAAATCGAGGATCCCCACCGCCGTCTCGGTCAACTGGGAAAGCCGTTTCTGAGTCTCTTCGAGCTTTATGCGCCGCTGCCGCTCGAGATCATCCTCGAAGGTGGCTACCATTTGATAGATCTGGTCGACGTTCGATTTAGCGAACTGATCGCCGTACTCCAGCACCACCTGCTCCATAACCGTCGATATTCGGCCCAAGAGGAGAGCGAAGATGAGAATCAAGAGCACTATAATCGGAAAGAGTAACTTCAGTCGTATAGAATTCACCGTCTGCCTCCGTTCAACATACGTAACTACTAGTATGACTGAAGAGCGACTCAGGTTCAAATTTTTTTAACAGAATCCTCATTTTACAAAGCGTATAAGCTCTTGAATCTGCTCCTCCGTCCCCAGGGCGATCAGGGTATCCTCCTCCTTGAGGCGAATGGAGGCCAAGTTGGCCATGGTGGCGGCATTGACCTTGGCGCTGCCGGCGGAGTCCAGGATACCGATAATAATCGCCCCGGTATGCTCGCCGACGCCGCACTCCTTCAAGGAGCGTCCGACCATCGAGGATCCCGCCGGAATCTGTACCGACTCGATGCGAACCGTCTCATCTCCGCCGGAGGAGAGCACCTCGAGGAAGTTGACGATGGAAGGACGGATGCTCAAGGCCGCCAGACGTCTGCCGGCGATCTGCTTGGGGGAGATAACCCGGTCCGCACCGGCCTTCTGCAGCTTGGAGACGGTACGCTCCTCCGAGGCCTGGCTAACTATCATCAATTTGGGATTCTGCTGCCTGGCGGTGAGAACGGTAAAGACATTCTGTTGATCCTCGGGCAGACAGGCGATAAGTCCTTTGGCGCGCATAATCCCGGCCCGTTCCAGGGTCTCCTCCTCGGTGGCATCCCCTAAAACGAAACCGACCGCGGGAAAACGTTCCTGATCGGCTTCGTGGGTCTCCCGATCGACTACCACAAAGCGCACCTTGCGGCGCTGAAACTCCTCGGCGGTTTCCCGGCCGACATCCCCGAAGCCGCAGATGATAAAATGATCCTTCACGCTTGCCAGAAATCGCTTCATTCTTCGCTCCTCCAGGGTTGCCTGGAACTGTCCCTCGAAGAGAAATGAGAGCAGTACGGTAATGGTGTAGCCCACGGTCATGACGCTGAGTACGATGTAGATGATCACGAAATGGCGCCCCGTGGGCGAGAGGGGCTCTACCTCACCGAACCCGATAGTCGAGACGGTGATAAAGGTCATGTAGAGACTGTCTGCCAGCGACCAGCCCTCGATCAGCATGAATCCCAGCGTACCGAAGGCGATAATAAAGATAATTACACATAATGCGACGATAAATCGGAATTGCGGTGACATCTACTTCCTTTTTCCCGTCTAACTATATCATACGCGGCCGTTTTTGCAATTCGAAACATCAGCCACTTGCCTCGGCGGCCGGGAAGCGCTAGGATACAGGCACTACCAAGCAGGAGTGGCTATGGCTTCGCGACGATACATGGGTGTGATTCTACTTTTCCTTATCGGACTGGGGAGTGCAATCGCCGCCCCGGGAAGCAGGGACCTCGAATCGGTGGGAGAGATTGTCCTGCAGTATAGTCCCTACGATGCGTCGCGGCACGAGCTGCTTCCGATCGAGACCTCCGCTGCAGTAGATTATACCGGAGGCTCCCTGCCCGCCCTTCCGGAGGGGGGTCGGATTCAAGCCGAGTTCTTCGCCGCATTGCCTACGGGCCCTACTGAGCCCACCCGGTACAGCATCTTCCTCGGCCCGACCAACTCCCCGGTAGAGTTCTTCTTCAACGGCGTCATGCTCTACCGTTGGGGAAGCCCGGAGGCGCCCTATGTCTCGACCAATTACCGCTGCACCGAGATTCCCGTACCGCCCCAACTCCTGGAAACAACCGGGAAGAACCGAATCAGCATCAGGCTCTACCCGCTCTTTCAGACCTCCCCGCTGCCGGAGCTGTACCACGGGGACTCCCAGCGGATTGCCCGCATGGTATTCTACCGCAACCTGCTCCGCTCCTATCTGATCCGAGCGGCTTCGGTGGTGGCCCTGTTTATCGGCTTCTACTTTCTGATGCTCTTTTTTTCGGAAGGACGACGTCGCTTACAGTATCTCTGGTTCGCCCTCTTCGCCCTCGCCTTCTTCAGCGCCTATCTGGAAATCAGTTTCAGTTTTTCCGCCACATCGGAACTCCTGATCAAGAAGCTGAGCAAGGCGGGCTTCGTCTGGTCGCTCACCTTCTTCAGCTATTTCCTCCTCGAGTTCGCCCAATTCGCTCGACGTCGCCTGGGCCAAATCATTCTGGCACTAATCGGCGGCGGATTCACCCTGGCCTTCGCCGTCCAAACGTCCATCGCCGGAGTAGAATCGGTGCTGGGTCTGGTTATCCTGGCCCTCTTCGGCCCGCTCTTGATTGTTGACGGCATTTTAATCGGGCTCTCCGTCCGCAGACAGAGAAGCAGCGCCTCCTTCGTGATCCTGGTCTCGTTTCTAGTCTGTCTGAGCGCGACCTTCCACGATATGTATGTCATCACCGTCGACGTCATTCCCTATACCTACACCACCGCCTACGGCTTCCTGGCCCTGGTGGTCGGCATCTTCATCGTCCTGGTGCTGGAACAGCGCCTCGTCTCTGCGGAGAACGCCCGCTGGGCGGAGGAGACCGACGCCCACAACCGCCGCATGCGTGAGATTCTCGAGAAGATCGGCGGAGTATCCCAAGGGCTCACAACCGACAGCCGCGAGCTCGAGCAGACGGTCGCCGGCTCCCGGGAGATTGTCCGGACCTCGGCCGTCTCTACCGATCGAGCCGGACGGGAGATCATCGATCGCCTCGGCGGAGTCGAGGCGAGTATAACCGCTTCCGCCGACAGTATGGCTCAAAGCGCCGAGGAGATTCCCAAAGCCCTGGAGAATTTGAGTCGACTCTCCGAATCGGTCTCCGAATCGGTTGCGTCCCTGGCTACCCACCTGGAGGAGGCGATTCGCGGTGCAACAACTGCAGAAAATCAGGCCACTGATTTCTCACGGATCGCCGACGGGGGCAGCGGCCTGGTGGAGGAGTCCGCCCGGGCAATGCGTCGGATAGCCGAGTATTCGGCCTTCGTTGAGGAGGTCCTGCAGACGGTGGAGGGGATATCCGAGCAGATGCATCTCTTGAGTATCAACGCCTCTATCGAAGCCGCCAGGGCCGGTGAATCAGGCAAAGGATTTACCGTAGTTGCCCACGAGATTCGGAGCCTCTCCCGGAACGCCAAGGAGCGTCTAAGCTCGAGCTTCGAGAAGATCGACAGCCTCAAGGAGGTCGTGCGCCGAAGCGACGAGCTGGGATCGGAGCTGGCCGGCGCCTTGAGTTCGATCATGCAGGGCGCGAAGGGAGCTGCCGGAGAAATCGGCCGGATGAGCTCAAAACTGGATACCCAGCGCCGTGAACTGGCCGGACTCCTAGAGCGGATTAACGCCATGAGCAGCGACACCCGCACCATTAGTACCCTGGCCCAGTCCGGAAAGAGCGAGAACCGCCGGCTTCTCGAAGCCTTCAATACCCTCGGCCGGGTTTTAGGGGAGATCCGTTCCATGATCGAGCGGCAGCGCGGCGAGTACGCCAAACTCGAGGAGAGCGTCGAAGGGATCGCTCAGGTAGGCGCTAACAACAGCGAAAACGCCGCGGTACTGCAGGAGATCATCATCGCCGGGGATGAATAACAGGCGACAGAGGCCGATCTATTGATTTCTCTCTTTCCGTGGTCTATTGTTTGAATCTGAAGGGAGATGCTCATGTACCGCAGCCGTTTTGTACTACTTATCATCAGTCTTGCCCTGATCCTCCAAGGATGTACCACCCTGGAAAACGTCCTCAACTTTACGAAACCGACCGCTAAAGTAGAGCGGGTCGAGCTTACCGGCCTCAACTTCGATCGGGCCGATCTGCTCTTTACCGTCCGGGTAGAGAATCCCAATCCTGTGGGAATCCGGCTCGCGGGTCTCGATTACGACCTGCTTATCGAGGAGGGATCCATCGTCAATGGGGATTTACAAAAGGGGCTGGAGCTGGAGGCCAACGGTTCATCGATCGTCGAAATACCGGTCTCCCTCGGGTATAGCGCTGTCTTCGATACGGTGCAGAACGCCCGGGAGAAGGATGAGCTCGCCTATGCCATGCAGCTCGGTCTAGGCTTCGCTATCCCGGGGTTGGGAACCATTCGGGTCCCCTTAGAGCATCGCGGCGAACTGCCGGTCCCCAGACTGCCCAAACTGCGGATCGAGAGCCTGCGCGTCAGCCGTATCAGCCTGACCCGCATCGACTTAGAGATCGCCATGGGGGTGAACAACCCCAACGCCTTCGATCTCCTCTTCCGGAACTTCTCCTACGACCTCACCGTCGGAGGCCGGAACTGGGTCAGCGGCCGGGACGTGCGCTCCTTGAGCTTCGATTCCAAGAGCGAGAGCGTCGCGGTCCTGCCCCTCTCCCTCAATATAGTCGAGGTCGGTCGCTCGGTGGTGGATATGCTCTCGGGGAACCGGGAACTTGACTACGGCTTCTCCGGCAGCATGCTGATCGATACCGATCTGCCGCTCCTCAAGGATTATCCCTTTAGTTTCGATACCCGAGGCGAGGCTGAGGTGTTTAGATAATACCTCGCCTGCCCTAGAGTAATTACTACTCCTTAACCCCTCCCTCCGATAGCCCGCCGACAAGGTTCTTCTGGATGCCCATGAAGAGGACGATTACCGGGGTGGCGGTCAGGACCGATGCGGCCATGATTCTGTCCCATATCGCATTCTTCGAGGTGAAGAGGGCCTTGAGACCCATGGGCAGGGTATAGAGGTCCTTGAAGTTCTTTAAAAATACCGAGGCGAAGAGATACTCGTTCCAGGCGATCATGAAGGAGTAGATAAAGACCGTCGAGATAGCCGCGAAGGAGAGGGGGATTATTATCCGGAAGAGCGCTCCGACCCTGGTCGAGCCTTCGATCATCGCCGCCTCCTCGATAGAGAAGGGGATGGTCCTGAAGAAGTTTCCCAGCATGTAGAGGGATACCGGCAGGGTCTGCACCATGTAGATAACTAAGAGGCTGATAAAGGTACCGGTAGCCGTCGAGAGAAAGCCTAAGGAGACAAAGAGTTTGTAGAGGGGGATCAAGAGCAGGATCCCACCGAACATATAGACGAAGAGTACCCCCCGCTGAACGGTGGAGCGCCCCGGGTAGCGCAGACGCGAGAAGGAGTAGGCTCCGAGGATGGCGATGGTCACCGAGAGCAGGGCCGCAAAGAAGGAGAGCATAAAGGAGTTCAGAAAATAGCGGGGGAAGGGGAAGACATCCCCGGTGCCCCGGTATTTATCCAGGATCGCATCCCGCTGTTCCCGGGTAAGGTCGGGGGTCTCCTCTAAGAGGGTACGGATCGATTCGGGAACATTCTTAAGCTCCTGTCCGATATTGAGGAGTTCTTTGTAGGCTTCCAGGTTGATCTGTTTAGGAAGCAGACCGGGATTGCCCCAATCCCACTGATATTTGAGGGATATAGAGAGCATCTGAATAAAGGGAAAGATACTGAAGAGAACGATGAGCAAGACCAGTAGTAGAAAGCCGATCTTCTTAAGGGATTTTACCATTTCAGCACCCTCTTAACGTAGATCAAGATGAATCCGACCAAGAGCAGGAACTGGATCACCGCCAGCGATGCCCCCTGGCCCAGTTCCATGGTTCCCACAAAGGCCTTGAAATAGGTGTAGATCGAGAGGACCTTCACATTCTCGGTCAACAGGAAGATCTCCTCGAACTTGTTGAAGTTCCAGATAATGCGCAGCAGTACCAGCGCGCCGACGACGAAGAAGATCTCCGGCAGGGTAATAAAGCGGAACTTTTGCAGGCCGCCGGCCCCGTCGATCTCGGCCGCTTCGTAGAGATTCTTATCGATAGCCTGCAGACGGCTCAGGATCATCAGGTAGGAGAAGGGGAAGTTTTTCCAGATCGAGAAGAGGATCGCCACCCAGACGGCCGATTCGGGACTCCCGATCAGGTTAAAGCGTTCGGCGAAGAGTCCCAGGCGGTTATAGGTGATGTCCATAAAGATGCCGTTGACCGGGTCGAAGATAAACTGCCAAGAGAAGACCACCGATATGACCGGGGCCACGTATGGGAAGAGCACCAGGCTGCGGACCAGACCGCGCAAGGGGAACTCCTTGTTCATCACCATGGCCACCACCAGCCCCACCAGCGTCGTACCGACGGTAGTAAAGAAGACATAGAGGATGGTAGTCGCCACGGCGTTCCAAAAATATGGATCCGTCAGAACCGAGGCGTGGTTCGTTAAGCCCACGTAGGTGTTGCCTCCGGCGGGATTAACATCGAAGAAGCTGAGATAGATATTGTAGGTAATGGGGTAGATAATCAGCGAGAAAATAATCGCTACAGCCGGAAAAACCAGAGCCCACCCCAGGGCGATTTCCCGGCGTTCGAGGTCTGACCTCAGCGCAAGGCTGGCTGCACGCGGACTCATAGACTGCACTCCTAAGCGAGAAATAGACCGCGGCCGCACTTACTGCAGCCGCGATCGGGTCAGTTACATTAGCTTACGCATTTCGGCCTCGGCCCAGGCCATGCCTTCGTCGACGCTCCTCCCCTCCTGGGTGATCATGTAGATCATCTGGGGCAGAATCTGCTTGACGAAGATGGTACTGGCCGCATCGATCCGGTTCCCCTCGACAATCGAGAAGGTATCGATGTTGTCCAGTCCCTCGATAATCTCGACCATCTTGTCGCTGCCGTAGTTCTTGTAGATCCCCTTGGGATCATTCAGGAAGCGCTCGTTGGAGGCGATATCCTTCAGAACAGGGTTCATGCCGCCCGGAGCCATGTGGAGCCAGGTGATGTAGGCGTTCGGCGTAAAGAGGTAGCGCAGGAACTTCTTGGCCGCGGCGGTCTTGGCGGAATCATCCTGTTTGGGCATCGCCAAGGTAACCACGACGCCGTAGCCGGCGGGACGGGACTCGGTGATGGTGGAAGCCAGGCGGGTATGCTCGACCAGTTCAGGATCGAAGTCAGCACCGGCCAGGTCGGCGAAATTCTCAGAGGTCAGAGAACCGGCGGCAACCTCGGCCAGGGCCAGGTCGTCCATGATGTAGGTGGAGTAGAAGAACATCGCCATCTTACCCTGCAGATAATAGTCCCGGGCTCTCCAGGTCTGGGGCCCCGGCGGGGTGTACTTGGCCAGTTCGGCGTAGTACTCGATAGCTTCCTTCATCTCCGGAGAGTTGAATACCAGGTTCCCGTCCTTGTCGAAGAGACGGGCGCCGTTGGCCATAGCGATTTGGGTAAAGCACTGTTCGGCATAGACCTCGGCCTTGGTACCGACCAGGATACCGTACTGATTTCGATCGGGCTTATTGAAGTACCGCGCGGCCTTAAGGATATTATCCCAGCTGTTCGGCGGCTCCAGACCGGCCTCATCGAACCAGTCGGCCCGGTACCAGATCCCTTGAACCCAGCCGTGGGAGGGAACCGCATAATAGCGGCCCATCTCGCCGGTTTCAACCAGCTTCAACGTACCCTGGTAGTATTCGTTCTTGCCGATCTCGTTGATCAGCGCGGTGGCCGCGTCCGCATCGAGGAGCCCCTCCGAACCGAAGGCCACCATATTCTCGGCCCCACCCTGGATAATGGCGGGCATGGTACCGGCATTGGCGGCGGTATTGATCTGAGTGGGCAAATCGTTCTCGTCAACCCCGATAAGATTGATAGTCGTCCCCGGATTGAGGGCCTCGAAGGTGTCTATCAGCACCTGGATCGTCGCCATCCGGTCGGACTGGGTGTCGGTGGTCCAGAAATCGATGCTAACCGGGCCCTCGGCTGAGGCGGCGCTCTCCCGTTGCCCTTCGGCAAAGGGAGCCACGGCCATCATCAAGGCCAGTAACACGAGAGAGAGACGCAGAGTCCATTTCTTCATACAGATCTCCTTTAAAACGGTTTGTTACGTGTACCAGTCTGGGGCTGATCTTACAGGGGGCGCAATGGTACTTCGGTACCGATTTGGTACTAACCGGAGATCTCCTGATCAAGTCCTCGCGCAAGATAGGCGCAGACCGACTCGATATTGAACTCCCGCCCCAAGCGCATGGCTTCGAACCGTTCGTGTACCCCCAGCTTCGCATAGAGATGAGAGATATGATTCTTCACCGTCTGTTCGGCCAGAAAGAGCCGCCGGGCGATCCCCTGATTATCGAGGCCGCGACTGAGGAAGAAGAGAATCTCCCGCTCCCGGCGGCTCAATCCGCTGAGCTCGGGGGCCAGATCCGCTTCGCCGGGAGATGCCTGCTCCTTCAACAGCTTGGCCATTATCTGCGGGGAGACCTGGATCGTACCGGAGACGACCGCCCGGATCGAGGCGATCAGGTCGTTGGGGGGCATATTCTTGAGCATGTAACCCACGGCCCCATGGGCGAGGGCCTCATGCACATACTCATCGTCGTCGAAGGTGGTCAGCATCATCACCTTCACCTCCGGGCTCTGTTCCGCCACCAGCCGGGCGGCTTCGACTCCGTCCATCCCCGGCATACGTACGTCGAGCAGCAGGATATCCGGCCTGCAGGCCGCAGCCTCCCGGACGGCGGTCGCCCCGTCGTGGGCGATCCCGACCACCTCGATATCCTTGGCCCGTACCTCGAGCACCGTTCGCAGGCTCTCCACGAAGAGCACCTGATCATCGGCCAGTAGAAGGCGTATCTTCCCCATTCCCTAATTCTCCCCTCTCTGTACCCGGGTCACGGGAACCAAGGCGTCGATCCGAAAGCCTCCCGCACCGTTGCCGGCAGTAAACTCTCCGCCTAAGCTTTCGATTCGCTCCCGCATACCGGCCAGACCGATTCCCTCCTCCGCATCATTCGCCCCGCGTCCGTTATCCTGAAGCCTGACGTGGAGCAGATCCTGTTGCTCCCAAAACTGGATGCGGATACCCGTGGCCATACCGTGGCGGAAGGCGTTGGTCATCCCCTCCTGCAGCATACGCAGGATTGCGCTGTCCGTCCGCATTCCGTAGGATGCACGGGCATTGCCGTACTCGGTCTCGATCGAAACCCCGGTAGCCTGAGAGAAAGATGCGCAGAGCCCGGCTACCGCCGCCAAGCCGACGGACTCCTTCATCTCCGAGCTGCGCAGCTCCCGCATGGAGGCGCGTGTCTCCTCCAGACAGCGACGAGCCTCGTCGATAGAGCCCTCCATCAGCTGCCGGGAGCGCGGAGCGTCCTCCTCGAGCAGGTCGCCCGCAGCCTCGAGCATCATCAGGATATTGGTTAGGGAGTAACCCACCGTGTCGTGGATCTCCCGGGAGATCCGCTTCCGTTCGGAGTGGAGAGTCTCCTTCTCCAGATGAGAGGCATACGACTGAAAGCCGAGATTGGCCCGGGTCAACTGCCCTACCGCGGCATCGAGCCGTTTAATCTGCAGCGCGCTGTGAGCCCGGTCGATTAGGAGTTTGTTCAGCAGCAGAAATAGCAGACACGCCGAGAGACTGTAGAATCCAAGGGAGACGATATCATGCAACGGCGGCCGGGAAAGGTTCATGTAGAAGGCCGAGACCGCCTGCTGTGAAATGAGAAGGATCGTCAATGCGGCGGCCTGGAACAGTAGGCCCCAGCGAGGATGAAGCCAGATAGCCGCCTCCAGCACCAGAGCCAGGTAGAGGGTCAGCTCCACGCCGATGTAGCCCTCCAGGGGGTACCCGATGAAGAAGAGAAGACCGAGTTTGAGAATCCCCGGAATCAGAAATCCTGAATCGGAGAAGCGCACCAGACATGACAAGAAGAGGGATATAGCCACTAGAATATAGAACTGCCAGGCAAAGATCTCGCCGACACTGAGGGTATCGCGAATCAGGACAAACTGCACGAGCGCTACCCCGTGCAGGGCAATCGAGACGAGTAAAACCGTGGTGTAAATGCGAAAGCTCTTTCGTTTCATCTTATCCCGACGCCTACTTTTACAGATTCCGGACTCCAGACCTCCGGCCTATTCAACTACTATGGGTATAGATGCTCCGAACGGTCTCTTTAATCGAGACAAAGACCTCTATCAGTTCCGGATCGAAGAGCTTGCCGGATTTGCTGCGCATGTACTGGACGGCCGGATCGAACTCCCATGCATCCTTGTAGCTACGGGCGGTCACCAGGGCGTCGAAGACATCGGCAATGGCCACGATCCGCCCCGAGAGGGGGATCTCCTTCCCCTGCTTACCGGGTCCAGGCCTGAAACTCTCGGAGAAGATATTCTCTACCGTTCCGGGATAGCCGCTGCCGTCCCAACGCTCATGATGACTCAAGGTAACCTCGAAGGCGACCCGGTCCCACACGGATTGACGTTGGTGAAAGAGCCGCGCCCCGTAGATGGTATGCAGGACCATGTTCTGCTTGTCCTTCTCGGAGAACTCCTCGCCCTTACTCATCACCGCCGGATCGATCCCGACCTTGCCTATATCGTGCAGGATGGCCGCCAGACGGAGCGCCTCCTTACCTCGGTTGCGCTGCACCAGCGGAGTGCCTATTCTCTCGGCATAACGGTCGAAGATGGCGGCGGCGTACTCTCCCACCCGTACAGTATGATTGCGCGTCTCGTGGGGATCCCGTAGCTGGGAGACTTCGATCAGGCGCAATACCATATCTTTGGCGTACTCCGCCTTCTCCAAAGCCATGGCCGCGTGTTGGGCGAAGTAGGAGATATAGAGACGATCCTGCTGGGAGAAGGGAATCAACTCCCCATCCTCGTTTTTAGCATTAATGAGCTGAATTACCCCCAGGGTGGTTCCTTCGGAACTTCTTAAGGGTACCGCTAATATGGAACGGGTGTGATAGTTACTCAAGCGGTCGAATTCGGGGTTGAACTGATACGAGACCGTTTCGGGCAGCGCATATACGTCGTCGATCAAGAGAGACTGTCCCGTATCGGCCACAAAACCGGCGATGGAGCTGGTATCGGCCGGGATCGACTTCTTGGTATAGATATATTTATCGACCCCCTCGCCTGCGGTAAAGAGGGTGTCATTCTCGATAAACGCGAAATAGAGCTGGTTGTTGCGTAGTTGATAAAGGGTTCCCGCATCGGCTCGCACAAAGCTTCGCGCCTCGTGAAGAATATGTTCCAGCAGGATATCCACATCCTTCAGGGCATGGAGTTTTTCAATTACCTTTAAAATAGCACCAGCATCACGTTGCATCGACATAGTGATTATAGTATACCCGGCTTTCTTAAAAAACACAAAGAAGCCTTGTCATCCAAATCGCTCACCCATGAGCTAGTCAGATTATTCCGGCTCAAGTCCTGATCCGCTGAGCAGGTCCGTCTCGTCCTGAAGATAGCGATAGAGGCGGCGATACTCCCGTTCCATCTCGTCGAACTGAGGCAATGCCTCGTGGGCGTACCCCGCCTTGGACTTCTGTTCAAGGCGCTCCGCGGCGGCGGCGAGTCTGGCCGCCCGAAGATTGCGGGCGCCGCCCTTGACCGCATGGCTCTCACGCTGAGCGTTTTCGCTGCGGCCATTACTAATCGCCTTACGAATACGCGGCAGACGTTCCTCGGTGTCCAGACAGAAACCGTTTATGAGCGCCCGTATCATCTCCTGGTTTCCATCAAAATCACTCTCCAAGCCCTGAATATCGATCAACTCTTGGTTTTCTTGCCCCCCGGAGAAATCATGTATCTCGGAAGCCGTAGCAAGGGGAGGTGCAACCGGATTGCTGCATAAGCGGGCGACTACCCGAAGTAGCTCCGCTTTGCGAAAGGGCTTGATCAAGATATCGTTCATACCCGCATCCCAATAAACAGCGAACTCTTGATGATAGGCATTGGCCGTCATAGCTACAATGGGCGTCTCGATCCCTTGCTGCCTGAGCTGCCGAGTGGTCTCCACCCCATCGATACCCGGCATGGAGATATCCATCAGGATCAAATCGAACTCCTCCCGCGCCGCCTTCTCCAGCGCCGTGTAGCCGTCCGGAGCGATCTCTATATCACACCCTGCAGCGCGCAGGTGATACTCGACTATCTTCTGATTAGTGTCGTAATCATCGACCACCAGAACGCGGCACTCGACCGGAAAAAGATCCTCCCCACCGGTATCGAGCAGAATCCGCGGTTCCTCAGGTACATCATCTTCAGTCTCTCTCAGATGTACCTGCAGGGTAAATTCTGTTCCTTCGCCCTGCTTGCTGGCGACCCTGATCGTCCCGGCCATCTTCTCGATAATCAGCTTCGCGATTGCCGTTCCCAGACCAAAGCCGGTCGATCCCCGGGTCCGTCCCTCCTCGATCTGGTAGAATTTGTCGAACATCCGATCCAGATGCTTAGGAGCGATTCCGATTCCCGTATCCCTGATTTTGAACTCCAGATAGACGACTCCGTCGTTCCTCGAAAGCAGGTCGGCTTCCAGGACAACCTCTCCTTCAGGGGTAAACTTGATGCCGTTATCGATCAGGTTGATCAATACCTGACGCAATCGCAGTCCGTCCCCCAACACAGTGTGCGGTATCGAAGGGTCTATATCGAGCTTCAGGTCGATGCCTTTATGCCGAGCCTTGGGTCCCAGGATACCGTCCACCGACTGGATGAGCTCGATCAAGTCGAAGGGCTCTTCGATTAGGTCGAGTCTTCCGGCCTCTATCTTGGAGAGATCCAAGAGCTGGTCGATCAGTTCGGTCAGGCGCTTCGATTCATTGACGATAAGCGCAGCCGACGGCCGGTCCTGTGGGTCCAGCTTCTCTTCCAGCGCCTCGCCGAAACCCATAATCGCATTCAAGGGAGTACGCATCTCGTGGCTAACGTTGGCCAGGAAATCGCTCTTGGCCCGATTGGCGGCGGTCGCCTCGGCATTCATCTTGTCCAATTCGGCGGTCCGATCGGCCACCAGCTCTTCCACCTTGGCGGTGTAGTGCTCCAAGTCGCTCCTGGCCCGAATAGAGCGCATAATCAGGGCGGTGAATATCGATAAATTGAAGATAAAGAGACCGAGTCCCTGGAGCCAAAGAATAGGTGCGACATCGAAGCGGTCCGCCGTGTCGAATACCTGTAAAAAGAGAAAGAAGGCATCGTGGAGTCCACAGATGAGGCTAATACCGAGTCCGATAATAATGGTTTTCGCATCCTGTTGTCGCCGGCGAAAGGCCTTGATGGTAAGATGAAACATAAAAAAGAGCACCGGAACAACTCCGACCATAGCCCTGCCGAAGTTGTCGTAGACCACACCTTCCCGGGGCGGTGCAAACATTATGTAGGTGCCGAGCAGTAATACCCACGGCAATATCACCCGGCCGACTTTACGCAGGTCATAGAGCTCGAAAAACGAGACAAAGGAGAGGGTAAAGCTACCTACCCCGATCGGTAATGCGGCCTTAGAGAGTTTTAAACTGAAGATATGCCCTAAGAAGATCGGATCGAAGCTCATCCGGTAGAAGTAGGCGGCGAACGTCAGGTTTCCTAAAAAAAAGAAGAGGTGGAAGATCTCCTTCGGCCGCTTTACAAAGTAGATAAGAGAGAAGTAGGCCACAAAGAGACAAAAATAGGTATAGAGCTGACCGCTGAGAAGGTTGAAGCGGTCCGGATCGATGGCATTGGAGAGTCCGTTCTCCCGACTGATCATGACCCGCCGTACATAATCCTCGCGCCCTGTTTGGGGGGTAATCTCGATTATAATCTCATTGGGCCGGTCGAAGCGGAGGTATTGTCGGGGCAGATGGATAATGCGGAAATAGCCGTCGACCCACTTGTCCTGGGTTACATTAACCCGCAGAAAATGATCATTCACCCAGACTTTTATCTCGCCGCCCCACTCGATCTTCAGAATGTAGCTTAAAATGAAGCGGTGCTTGGGGTTCAACTCAAAGAGCGCCCGCTGAAGAAAGGGGAGCGGGCGTCCGGACTCGTCCTGACGCACCAGATCGCCGGGTTCGAGAATCTCCCTTGCGGCGCCGCCTTCTCGATACTGCACTTCCCAGAAGCGAGCCAGAGTCTTTATATGCTCCATGCTCCCAACCGTTTCAATAGGCAGTTCCTGGGCCGATACGGACGCGGCGGCGAGGAGGAGAAATCCAAGCAGAAAGAGAGCTTTGTGAAGACGAGGAGTTGAATGGGAAGCCAAAATCATAGATGCCGTCACTCTAGTAGCACCCTACACCGGAATACGAGCCAGGTCAAATAGCTTACCCAGAGGAAAAGGACATGCTTAATACTATCGCAGTAGTAAATACTTTGCACTTTTCAAAAATTCGTGCTACCCTATGCGCATGTTACGATTTATCCGCTCCGTACAGCTTCTCGCCGGGGGAAGCGAACAGCCGAAAGATATCCTTATATCCTCCAGGATCGAAGCGATAGAGGAGTCCGAAAGCCTGAGCTTGGGGCACTCGGCTGAGGTAATCAATGGAGAAGAGCTAATAGCCCTACCCGGTTTTATCGATTCCCATGTTCATATTACCGGCGGAGGCGGCGAAGGGGGCTTCAAGACGCGTACCCCGGAGATTATGCTCACCGATCTGACTCGCGCCGGGATCACCACGGTTATCGGAACCCTGGGCACAGACGGGACAACCCGAACCATGAGCAATCTTATCGCCAAGTGCTACGGACTCCGGGAGGAGGGAATCTCCGCCTGGTGCTATACCGGAAACTACCACCTCCCGGTTCGGACCACCACAGGCTCGGTTACCGATGATATCATCTTAATCGATCCCATTATCGGTACCGGAGAGATAGCCCTCTCCGACCACCGCTCGAGTCAACCGACACGGGAGGCCCTGGCCGCCCTGGCGGCGGAGGCGAGGGTCGGCGGAATCCTCTCGGCCAAGGCTGGGGTCGTCAACGTCCATATGGGCGACGGGCCGCGAATGCTCGATTATCTACGCTGGATAGCCACCGAAACCGAGATTCCCAAAACCCAGTTTATTCCAACCCATATCAATCGCAACCAGGAGCTCTTAAAAGACGGTATAACCTGGGCCAAAGAGGGGGGGCTAATCGACTTTACCACCAGCTCTGTTCCGCTCTTTATCGAGGAGGGAGAGGAGCCGGCCGCCCTGGCGTTGGCGCACGCCTTAGAAGCGGGAGTACCGGCTGAGAGAGTCAGCTTTACCTCCGACGGTAACGGGAGCCTTCCCCAGTTTAACGCCGACGGCCAGCTGACCGGCCTCTCTGTCGGCTCCCCGAGCTCCCTCTACGCAGCGGTGCGAGAGGCGGTGCTTAGCCATAAAGTGCCCCTAGCCGAGGCGATAAAAGCGATAACCAGCACCCCCGCGGAGAATCTTAAGCTCTCGCGAAAAGGAAAAATCGCACCCGGCATGGACGCCGATCTGGTACTCATCCGCAAGGATGATCTCTCGATCCATAGCGTCATCGCCGGAGGCGAAATCATGGTGAACAACGGTACTCCCTTGATCACGAGTACCTTTGAATAAAATACGAGGAGAGAAAATGTCCGATCAAAAACCAAAAGCATGGAAGATGCCGGATACTTACATCATCATCTTCTTTGTCGTCCTCTTCGCCGCGCTGTTGACCTACGTGGTCCCCGTCGGCGTCTTTACCGGAACCCAGGAGACCGAAAGCGGTAAAACCGTCCTGGATCCCGACTCCTACTCCCAGACCTTCATCACCGATGAAGAGGGCGATCTGGTAGCCGACCCGAGCGGCGAGAAGGTCCGTAAACCGATTCCGCTCTTTAAACCCTTCGGCGGCCTCGGCGTATTAAACTACGTCTTCGAAGGTCTCGTCTCCGGTTCGAAATGGGGTACCGCGGTAGGTATCATCGCCTTTATTCTTATCGCCGGCGGCGCATTCGGTATCGTCCTCAGAACCGGGGCGGTCGAGACGGGGATCATGGCCATGATCCGGCGCACCCAAGGGCGGGAATCCCTCCTGATTCCCCTGCTCTTTCTGGTATTCTCCTTAGGGGGCGCAATCTTCGGTATGGGCGAAGAGGCGATTCCCCTGGCCATGATCGTAATCCCCATCGTAATCGCCATGGGCTACGATGCGATTACCGGTATCATGATCACCTATGTGGCCACCCAGATCGGGTTCGGCACCAGCTGGATGAACCCCTTCGGCGTCGCAGTCGCCCAGGGCGTAGCCGGGATTCCCGTCCTCTCCGGATCCCTCTTTCGAATCGTTATGTGGGCGATATTCACCCTCTGCGGTATCGCCTTTACCTGGTTCTACGCCCGGAAGATCAAGGCTAATCCGGAGAGCTCCGTCTCCTACGTTAGCGACGCCTATTTCCGAGACGACTTTAAACAGCAGGATCGTCAGGACGCCAAGTTCACCCTGGGCCATATCCTGGTCCTCCTTACCGTCTTAGCCGCCATCGTCTGGGTAGTCTGGGGCGTAGTCGGCTACGGCGTAGGGAACGGATACTACATACCCTCCATCGCCACCGTCTTCTTCATCATGGGACTGGTCGCCGGTATCATCGGCGCCGCCTTCAAGCTCAACGGCATGGGCTGGAACGATATCGCCGAGAGCTTTCGCTCCGGCGCGGCCGATCTGGTAGGCGCCGCCCTGGTGGTCGGTATGGCCAAGGGTATCATTCTGGTGCTCGGCGGCGACTCAGCCTCAGAGCCCAACGTACTCAATACTATCCTCCATGGGATGGGCGGCATGTTGGCGGGTCTTCCCAATGTAATCTCCGCCTGGCTGATGTACGTCTTCCAGTCTATCTTCAACTTCTTCGTGGTCTCCGGATCCGGACAGGCCGCGATTACCATGCCGATCATGGCGCCCTTGGCCGAGTTTGTCGGCGTGACCAAGCAGGTTGCGGTCCTGGCCTACCAGCTGGGCGACGGCTTCACCAACCTGATCGTCCCCACCTCGGGCTGTTTAATGGGCGTCTTGGGCGTCGCGCGACTCGACTGGGGCAACTGGGCCCGTTTCCAGATCAAGTTTCAGGGATTCCTGGTCGTCCTAGGCTCGGTATTCGTTATCCTGGCGGTTCTTATCGGCTTCGCCTGATCAGCGTCGATTCCGTTACCAATTAAATGAAAGAGGCGAATCCTCCCGTGCGGGGGATGCGCCTTTTTTTCACGAATTAAAACTTTCTCTCCCCCGAGAGCCGTGATAAACTGTTTGCGAACGAAGGGGAATGAGTCTCGATGTCGTTTAACACCTTTTGCCTCGCCTCCTCCCACGACTCTTCCTCCCTTTCCAAAGCGGCGCTACAAGGCCGTAAGCTGGAGGGTGTATGCTGACCGAAGAGGAACGAAAACGGGAAATTCAGCAGTGGGGAATCATCTACAACATTGCCCGCCAACGCAGATCATTGGCCGAACTACGCTACTCCCCGGAGGAGCGGGTTGTGGCCCGGGTAATTGAAAAAGTCGAGAAGGAGATCAGCGGCCTAAAATTGAGCGAAAATTGATGAAGGAATCTACTCTTGATCGGCGTACTTCTCGGCGATGGTCTGGATAGAGGGGAGTACTTCGAAGAATATATCCACCAGTTCGGGGTCGAACTTGACGCCGCTCATTTTGCGCATCTCCTTCAGCACCTCATCCTCGGTCCAGGCCTCTTTGTAGACCCTCTTATTCCGCAGAGCGTCGTAGACGTCGGCAATGGCGACGATCCGTCCCCAAAGAGGAATTTCTTCTCCCTTTTTACCGCTTATCTTACGCCGTCTACCCGAGGGCTTGCCGGTTTCCAGATCAACATGTCCCGGATAACCCGTTCCGTCCCAGTTTTCATGGTGGGTCATGGCGATCTCTAAGGCCAGATCATCGAGTTCGGAGTGGTTGTCGACGAAAAGCCGCGCCCCGCATAGGGTATGGGTCTTCATGATCTCATACTCCTCGTCCGTAAATCGAGCCGGCTTTTTTAAGATCAGATCGCTGATGGCCACCTTCCCCACATCATGCAGCATGGCCGCCATACGCAGATTATCCCTATTACGCTGAATCTCATCCTCGCCGATGCCCCGCTTCCTCGCCCACTGTTCGTAGATCTCGACCGCAAAACCGGCGACCCGGTTGACGTGGGGCCCGGTCTCCTTGGGATCCCTGAGCTCGGCCATGCTGATCATCCTGAGCAGAATCGCCCGGGTCATTTGCGCCCGTTGAAGGGCCACGGTTACGTTGGCCGCAAAGTGGGTTACCAGGATCTCATCCTCTTGGTTGAAGGGACAGACCTTGCCTTCCGGGCTGATCTTGTTGATGAACTGGATTACCCCCAATAGATCGCCGTTATTGGTCTTGAGCGGAATGGTCAGCATCGAGGTGGAGCGGTAGCCGGAGAGCTTATCGTATTTGGAGTTATAGCCGAAGAGGGAATCCTCGGGCAACTCATAGACATCCCGAATGTTGAGGAGTTCTCCGGTGGCGGCCACATAGCCGGAGATCGATTTCTTGTTTATAGGAACTTCGAAGAACTTGTAAATCAGCTTTTGGCCCTTGGGAAGGCGTGCCTGTTGGGTTGCATTCTGGGCGTAGGAGATGGCGAGCTTATCGCCCTTGCGAATATATATAGAGCCTGCATCGGCCTGAACGACCTTACGCGCTTCGGTCAGGATCCGTTCGAGCAGAATATCGACGTCCTTGACCTTGTTGAGTTCGGAGTCAAGGGTAATAACATTCAATAGCTTTTCTGCGTCAGCGCCGTGCGCCTTACTCATGCCTGCAGTCCATCCTCGCTAGCGGAGCTACCCCGCTCTTAGTAGTATCGTCTAATCTTAATAAAACCTGAAGGGTTTCGCTAATAAATCGAGAGAAAAAAATGAGCCGGAACTGCCTCCGGCTCGGAACCTCGCATTAGAGATAAACTTAGGCGCTTATCGGCTCAGGCCGGGCCGTACTCTCGACTACCGCCTCGCTGAGATAGCCTGTTTCAAGGCAGGTTTGGAAGAGCTGTTTGCTGATACGATCCTTGCTGACTCGCTGCTCGCCGTTAATTTGTTTGGTGACCATCAGATGTATCTCATCTTCCCGCTCTTCGATTACCCGCACATAAGTAATCTGCGTGCCTTCACCCTTTACGCGATAGACTTTCATATCGCCTCCTCATCTGTTGCGGATACTTCTATTTTCGACCGTTTTGCATGAGGGCTTTATCCCCTGCCGACGAGCTCCTATAATGGAGTCACAGGGGGCACGCATGATTCCGCGACCAGCAATGCAGAGTGATAATTCGGGAAGATTTGAACTCGGAGGCGCATGCCTCTATGCGGTTGAAGAGGAGTATCGGAAATACTGCAGCCTGCTGCTCAACCTGATTACCGATATCACCGGCTGCCGGTTCAGCCCGGGCACCCTCTCCACTAGCAGGCTGATCATCGAGAGCCCCTCCCTCCCGGAGGGCGTGTCGGAATCCTACCGTATGGAGATATCCCCGGATCATATCCGTATCTCCCCGGACGGGCCCCTCGCTATTCCCCGGGCGCTGAGCAGCCTGGTCCAGATCAGCGCCGCGACGGGCGGTCAGCTCCCGGCTCAATCGATTGAGGATAGCCCGACCTACCCCTGGCGGGGGTTACATCTCGATGTGGGACGCCATTTCTTCGGCGTGTCTGAAATCAAACGTCTTCTCTTGATACTATCGATCTTCAAGTACAACACCTTTCACTGGCATTTAACCGAGGATCAGGGCTGGCGACCGGAGATTGAACACTTCCCCGAGCTGGTAAGCCGCGGAGCCTACCGCACCGAGAAAGACGGTTCCCGCTACGGAGGCTATTATAGCCGTCAGGAGATGGCCGAGGTAGTCAGTTACGCTGATAAACTCGGGATCCGGGTAATTCCCGAGATCGAGCTGCCCGGCCACGCCCAGGCTGCGGTTGCGGTCTATCCCAAACTCTCCTGTTCCGAAGAGAGGGTGGAGGTCTGGAACGAGTGGGGCATCTCGGAGGAGGTCTACTGCGCCGGCAAGGAGGAGACCTTTAACTTCCTCGAGGCGGTTTTTACCGATTTAGTCCGCACCTTCCCCTCGCCCATCTACCATATCGGCGGCGACGAATGCCCCAAGAGCCATTGGCAGAGCTGTCCCGCCTGCCAGCGGCGGATCGAGCAGGAGGGCTTGAAGAACGAGGATGAGCTCCAGAGCTATTTTATCCGCCGGGTGCAAACCATCCTGCAAAAGCTCGGCAGGCAGATTATAGGCTGGGATGAGATTCTCGAGGGGGGACTCGCCCCGGGGGCGATGCTTATGTCCTGGCGGGGCAGCGAAGGGGGCATCAGCGCCGCCCGGGCCGGACACCAGGCGGTAATGACCCCGGAACGCTATTGCTATCTGGACCATAAGCAGACCCTGAAACCCGATGCGCTGGGTCCGACCCATTTCGATCCGCCTCCCCTACTGCTGAATGAGGTCTACGATTTTGATCCCGCCGACGGGGTTCCCGAAGAGTATCGCGGTCAGATCCTCGGATCCCAGGTCAATACCTGGACCGAAGCCATGGATAGCTGGGAGCGGGTAGAGCACATGATCTTTCCCCGGGCGCTGGCCATGGCGGAATCCCTCTGGACGGGGCCTAAGGGGAAGGATTGGACCGATTTTCTGATGCGCCTGGATAGCAGCAAAGCGCTGCTGGACGCCTTCGAGATCGCCTACTGCCCCGATTCGGAGGCCTGGGGAGAGCGCTAAACGGCGCCGGAGATCTCGGTCTCCTCATCAGGGAGGACCTCGGCCGCGGCCATGCGCCGCAGAAGCAGCTCCCGGGCGACGGCTTCCCGGACAGCCGGGCCGATATCCTCTTTCCGAAAACCGGGATCGATGGCCTCCAAGCGACGTCCGAACTCCTCCATACTCACGGTAGGACGAATCGCTTCCGGATGCGCTACCGGCATATGGCGGCAGGGACGAAAGCAAAGCTCCCCCGCCTTGTTGCGGTTGCCCGCATAGGCGAAGAGCCTGCAGATCAGGGGACGCACCTCGTAAATGCCGCAGTGGTACGGATTTCCCTGGAGCTTATAGAAGGGACAGCCTCCGGGAATCTCTCCCTTTGTCCACGAGTCGGCGGTTAGGGTGTCCCGCAGATTGATTAGATGGTCGGCAATATATTCGGCTTCGCTCTTCGTCAGCTCGGGGACAAAGGTCTCGCAGCAGGTGCCGCAGCCCTCGGGACAGGCCAAGCCCGCGGATCGGCTGAACTGAGAGATGCGCTTATCGAGGTCGGCATAGAGCTCTCGAAGCTGCTCATAAGCGGGGGTGGTTCTTTTCACAATCTGTTTCTATACGCACTATCCGACCTGAGTGTCAAGATTCAAGAGGACTGAGAATCGGGCAGATAATCGAGATTGACCCGGCTCATGGAATCGAAGAGCTTATCCTTCACATACTCACCCCGGGCGGCGAGTACCTCCAGGGCCTTACGGGCCTCGAGGCGCTTAGAGGTCTGGCCGTAGGGACAGGTATTTGCATAGGCGGAGAAGCCCATCCCCCGGGAGAACTCGATAATCTCCCGCTCCTTCACGAAGCAGAGGGGTCTGATGATTCGCTGGGGATAGCGGTCGTAGCGCATTACCGGCATCATGGTGGAGATCTCTCCCTTGTAGGACATGTTCATCAGAAGGGTCTCGAGGATATCGTCCTGATGGTGGCCGAGGGCGATGGCCTGAAAATTCTCCCGCTCGGCATAGCGCAAGAGCTCCGTCCGTCGCTGTGTGGCGCACCAGTAGCAGTTGAGACTGCGTCCGGGTTTCAGCCGGCCCACAATCGGCACATCGATAATCTCGTACTCGGCGCCCCAGCTCCGTATAATCTCCTCCATGCGCTCATCCGCGGTGCAACCGTCGAAGTCGCTGCGAATATGCAGAGCCCGCAGGCTAAAGGGGGTCTCCCAGGAGCGCTGCAAACGGAGAAGGAGATAGAGCATACTGAGGCTGTCCTTTCCGCCGGAGAGGGCCACCAGTACCCGGTCGTCGGCTTCGATCATCGGGAAACGGAGGAAAGCCCGGGCGATCTTCTTGGAGAGGGATGCCGCCCGGGTTCGGGTATCTTTATCGAGGGGTCGCAATGACATGGCGCGAAGTTTAGCATAAAGCTCCGCTATTGACAGCCGGACTCCAGGAAAGGCAGACTCTACGCCTGATGAAAACGGTATCTATAGGGAAACAGAAACTGATTGATCATATAGAAGGGATTGCCCCGGACGGGATGCATATCTTCATGCTCCAGAACGGGACCGACCGGAACGACGCCCTCCGGGGGGCGGTGCTGAACGGTACCCGGCTGATAAACGAGATGCGGAGCGCCCATGAACTGGGGATCCTCGAAAGCTACATCCTCGGTCACGCCTACCTGGCCGCGCTTTTAATGACCCGCAGCCTGAAGGGAACCGGCAGGCTCAACCTGGAGATCGGCTGCTCCGGCCCGGTTAAGGGACTTTCGGTCGAAGCCGCCGCCTCCGGAGAGGTACGGGGCTACTTAAAGGAGGTCCCGATCCCGGTAGAGGGTCCGGTCGAGAGCTTCGACACGGCCCCCTTCTTCGGCCCGGGTATTCTCACCGTCAACCGCTTTCCCGACGGACGCCAGCAGGGATTCAGCGGCAATATCGACCTGCTTCACGGCAATCTGGCCGAGGACATCGCCCGCTACTATTTAGTCTCCGAACAGACCAAGAGCACCCTGGCGCTGAGCATCAAGTTCGATACGGAAGGGGATATTCTCGGCGCCGGCGGACTCTTCGTCGAGGCCCTGCCCGGCGCTTCCGATGCCTTTATCGACCAGGTTCAAAAGGAGATTGCCGCCCTCCCCTCCATCGGCGAAGCCCTCTCCGGCGGAAAGAGCGGCCGCCTATTGATCAGCGAAAGCTTCGACAGCGAGAATCTGATCTTCATGGAGGAGCGGGAGGTCCGCTTCCACTGCAGCTGTTCACGGGAGCGTTTCAGAAGCTTCATCGCCTCCATAAAGCTCGACGAACTGAAGGATATGGCCCAGAACGGCCCTTTTCCGTTGCAGACGGTCTGTCACAACTGCAACAGCATCTATGAGTTTCCCCAGGAGGAACTCAGTCAGTTAGTTGTTCAGGCTGAAGAGCGGCAGTAGTTCGTCGAAGGATGTAAGCCTATAGCTCGGCGCGGGTGAGATCTCCTTGTTCCCGTTCGGGCCCCAGAGCACAAAAGCGGTATCCACACCGGCGGCCGTTCCGCTTTCTATATCGAAAACCGCATCCCCCACGAAGAGGGTCTCCTCGGGTCGGGCGTTGAGTTGCATCATGGCCCACTCCACCGGTTCGGGATCGGGTTTATGCCTTTCCGTACACTCCGGCGTCGCAATTACCTGAAAATAGTCTTTGATCTGGAAATGGTCGAGGTAGGATATCAATGAGGGCCGGGTACGGGAGGTAACAATCCCGAGTTCTATTCCCCGGGACGCAAGGGCCGACAAGCCTTCGATCACCCCGGGATAAATCCGCAAATGTTCCCGGTAGATCCTCTTCTGGTGCTCCATATGGGCCGCCGCAATCTCCCGGTACTCCTCGTCGGAGCGCTTGCCTAGATGAAGCTTCAACTGATCAATCAAAGGAATACCCACATGGGAGAAGACAGTCTCCCGGTCGATCTCGAGCCCCGACCAGCGTCGGCAGCTATACACGAAGGTACGGTAGATCAACTCCATGGTATCTAAGAGGGTTCCGTCGATGTCGAAGAGGCAGGTAGAGTAGGATTTCATGGGAGGGATCATACCTGAGGAGAGCGTATCAGGTCTATGACCACCTTGAACTCGGGAAGCGAGAAGAGGCGCAGTCGCACGGCCGTGCAATGCGCCGGGGATTCCAAACGAAGCAGACGTTCAACTCTTTGGGCTATTTCCTCTTGCGAGGGAAGGAGGGATTGAAGGTCGCTTCTCTTCTTGGAGAGGAGCTGTGCGGCAATCTCGATACAGGAGGAGTCGGTCGTGACCGGTACAGTAAGAACAAAGGCAGGGACCGCGGGACTTAGGCCGAGAACCAGCTCAAGCTGCTCCTCCGGATATAACCGCTGCTCGATAAGGCAATAACGACGCATGGCAGGATAATCTACCGGGAGGGACGCCCCCCCGGTAGAGATTGATACTACTGCAGTTTAATGCGGTTCTGCACTTCGGGCGTGATGCTTCCGCCCAGATGAAGCACATACTCAATAAAAGCGTCGCGCTGCATGAGAGAGGTGTCATAGTAATCCAGAGCCTCGGTAAAGACCGCGTAGCCGTCGCCCCCCGCCGCCAAATAGGAGTTGGTGGCGATCACATACTCTGCCGCAGGGTCGACGGGTTTCCCGCCTACCCTCAGATCGGCGATGGTTCCCGCCGCCGTATCGATCGTAAAGGAAACGCCCTCTGACACCTGAGGCATCGCTCCGTGACCGACATTGGCCGGGGTGCTCTCGAAGAGCCGGATAATATCGCTCCCCTTCATGGTTACCACCGCGACCGAGTTATCGAACGGCAGCACCTCATAGATGGTCCCTTTAGTAATCGGGCCGTCGGGAATATCAGTACGGATTCCGCCGCCGTTCTGGAAGGCGAAATCGACTCCCAGGTTCATCTCGTTGGCGAACCAGAGCATGGAATCGGCCACCATATCGCCGATAGCGGTCTCTCTCTTTCGGGTATCCGCATTGAGGAAGGGAGCGGTAGCCTCTCCGATCTCCTCGGCAAGCACCGCGTCGACCTGCTCCACATAGGAGGCCAGCAGCGCTTCAAGCTGTGAGTCCGGGGCGTACTCCTTGCCAAGCGTAGGATAGGTGCGGGTTCCGTCGGCGGCCTCCTGCCTGGTCCGGACATTGATAGGGACCAACTCATAATCCATATCGGTCACCGTGCCGTTCATAAAGCGCAGGTCGATCTTGCCCACATAGAGCCCCCAGTGCTTGGCCTGCAGGATGGGAACCGCTTCTCCGCTCACCCGGTTGGTGATCATTACCGGCTCTTCGACTTTCGTATGGGTATGACCGTCGATTACCAGGGCCAGGCCGGGAACCTCCGCGGCCACCCGCTTCGATCCCTTATTATCCTCATCGTAGATTCCCATGTGGACTACGGCAATCACGATATCGGCCTGTTTCTTCAGTTTCGGGACCAGCATATTTGCGGTCTCGACCTCATCTAAAAAGGTTAGTCCCTTTATATTTTCAGGATTTCCCGTTTTGGCTGTTTCCGTAGAGAGCAATCCGATGATCCCGACCTTGAATGAACCGTAATCCTTGATGATGTAGGGGGCGACATTGTCGATATACTCTCCGCTGTCGGCATAGACCACATTCGCACAGAGCCAGGGGAACTCGGACAGGGCGATCTGTTCCTGCATCTCCGCCGGGGATGGGTCGAACTCGTGATTTCCCATGGCCATGGCATCGTATCCGATATAGTTGAAGCCGATGATATCGGGCTCAGCCTTGAAGAAGTTCGACTCCGGCCGCCCGGTATTGAAGTCCCCGGCGCTGAGTACGAGCAAATTCGCACTCTCGTCTCTGACCTCCGCCACAAAGCTTGCCTGGGCAGGAAGTCCTCCCTGATTCGGTGCGGGATAGTCGAAGAAGGCCACGGGGTGTCCATGGTGATCGTTGGTGTGCAAAATCGTCAGGGAGTGCTCAACATCCGGCTCGACTATGGGGGACGATGCGCAGGCAAGGACCAGCAGTACCAGTCCCAGTAACATGATAGAACGGATAGATCGTTTCATTTCTTTCTCCTTTTTAATTGAGGGTTAAATTTTATATTACTACCGCTATAGTTAATTCACAAGCGAAATGCTGCGATTGTCCCTAAATCGTAACCTTTACAGAATCCTACCGGGGTCTGTTGAAGGAATCCGAGGAGATAGCATATAGTCATATGAATGAAGCAGAAGAGTATGCTTTTCTTCGACCTGGACGACACCCTTATCGATTATCGCGCCTCGGAACGCCACGGGCTCTCGTCCGCTCTGGCCGAGACCGGTTTCGACTTTAATGAAGAGATCCTGGCGACCTACCGCCGCATAAACAAGGCGCTGTGGGAAGCCTATGCCCGGGGCGAAACAGATGCCGAAGGGGTCCGGCGACTCCGTTTCGAGCGGCTGCTCACGTCAATCGGCGGGGATCCGACCGTGTCCGCGCGGGTTCAAGAGGGATATCTAAATCACTTCTCCAGCTGCGGAGTGCTCGTCGAGGGAGCGGAGGAGCTGCTGGCGAGGCTCCGCGACGCAGGCTATAAACTCGGCGTCATCACCAACGGCTTCAAAGATATGCAGTACTCCCGGATGTCGGCCGCCGGACTGGCAAATCAGTTCGATCCGGTAATCGTCTCCGACGAGGTGGGTCTCAAGAAGCCCGATCCCCGGATATTCCGACTGGCCCTGGAGCAAGCAGATGTGGATGATCCGGAAAAGACCGTTTATGTGGGGGATAACCCGAGCGACGATATCGGCGGGGCGAAGGACTTCGGGATGTCCACGATCTGGTATCGCCGTTTTCGCAGCGAAGAGAGCTGCGATGCCGCCGATTATACAACCGACGACCTTTTGAGCATACCCGGCTGGCTTATAAACCTTCAAAGGGGGAATGCTTCAACTCCCCCGCCTTCTCCATCGCCGTAATGCGCTCTTTGATCAGCTCCTGGTGAGACAGAAGCTCCGGTGAAGGAGCATCGATAAACTTCAGCTCCACATCGGGGGGACCGATCGGTTTCTTTTCCAGGGAGAAGCCGATAAAGAACTCTTCCGGGCCGCCGTCCAGATCTATTCGAATCCGCCCGATAAAGCGTTTGATGTAGAGTATATCCGAGGGAACCTCGGAGATCTGATCGAGGCGAACCGCATTCATGCTGAACCTATCATAAAGGCAAGCGTGCCGGAACTCAAGGCTGAATTCCGGTCCGCCCATTAATTATAGTACCGAGTTACATTGCCGATCCGATCATCTTCTCCGGCAACCAGGTAATGATACCCGGGAATACCGTGCAGAGAAAGAGGGTAAACATGATGATCAACACAAAGGGAATGACCCCCTTGATGATATGCGCCATCGTTACACCCGTCTCCGGCGGTGCGGTTCCCTTCATGACGAAGATCGACATCGCCATGGGCGGGGTCTGGAAGGCCATCTGCAGGTTGATACAGATCATCATACCCGCCCAGAGGGGATTGAACCCGAGTTGCGCCAGAATGGGGGAGAAGATCGGCACGATAATAAAGACGATGCCGATCCACTCGATGAAGAGACCCAACAGAAAGACAATCACCATAATAACGAAGAACGAGGCCCACTTCCCGCCGGGGACGGCCAGGATCATGTCGGCCACCACATCCCCTGCGCCGGCGCTCATGAAGATCCCCACAAAGGCGTAACAGAGCGCGGCGATCATCACCACAAATGCCGATACCCGCAAGGTCTCGATCGAAGCGTGCTTGATCAGCTTCCAGCTGAACTTGCGATAGGCGATGGCCAGGATGATGGAGGCTACGCAGCCCATGGCCGCAGCCTCGGTGGGCGGAGCGATACCGGCGAAGATGGTTCCCAGCACCGCCAGAATCAGCAGTACCGGAGGCAGCAAGGACTTGAGGAGCCGGATCAACTTGGCCGTGGAGAAGGGAGTAATCTGATCCTCCGGGATAGCCGGGCCCAGTTCAGGATTGAGATGACAGCGCACCACTACGTAGGTGATATAGAGTCCGGAGAGAATCAGGCCGGGGAAGACCGCCCCCATGAACATCTGGCCGATCGAAATTCCCGCTTGCGGGCCGTATACGACCAGCATGATGCTGGGAGGGATGAGAATCCCTAAGGTTCCCGCGGCGACGATCGCTCCCGAAGCGAGAGATCGGTCGTAGCCCCGTTCGACCATTGGCCCCAGGGCGATCAGGGTCAGGATCGTAACCGAGGCGGCGATAACACCGAGACAGGCGGCAAGTACCGTACCGAATACGATGGTCACAATCAGCAAACCGCCCCGCAGGCGTCCCAGCGCTTCGTAGAGGCTGGTGTAGAGATCCTTGGTTATCCCCGAATGCTGCAGCACAACCCCCATAAAGGTGAACAGCGGCACCGCCAGGTAGGGATAATTGAGGGAGAGCCCGTAGAAGCGGCTATAGAGGATATGAAAAGCAGTGGTCGGTCCGAAGATCAAAAGACCCACGAAGAAGGCCACGCTGCCGATTACAAAAGCGATCGGAAAGCCGGTCAGGACCAGACCGAAGACTCCTCCGAGCATGAGGAAGGCGACTAATTCAGCGCTTAATTCAATCAATGGATTCACCTCGCACGAACATGTAGATATCCCGAATCAGCCGGGCAAGCCCCTGTAGCACCAGCAGAAAGAGCCCCAGGGCGAAGACGCTGCGGTAGGGGCCGGCCGGGGGATACCAGAAGCTGTTGAACATCACCTCGTTGATCCGCCAGGCCTTGATCGCCCACTGGGTTGCGACCACCAGCATCACCGACATGAGGGGGAAGAAAAAGAGCAGCGAACAGATAATATTGATCAGCGCTTGGGTGCGCTCATTAAACCGGGAGTAGATAAGGTCGACCCGGGTATGGGCATCGTGAAGATAGTCGAAGGATGCGCCTAAGAGATAGACAGTCCCTCCGGCCATACAGAGGGTGTCGTAGGCCCAAATCGTCGGGGCATTGAAAAAATGGCGGGAGATCGTCTCGTAGGCGCCGACGAGAACCAGCAGAAAAGCAAACCACTTGCCGACCGCTCCCGCCTTCTCACTCAGTAAATCTACAAATTTCAGCAGCTTGCGTAGAATCGACATCTGCATCCTCCAAAAAATGAGAGCCCGGGAGCGGTATCAACCGCTCCCAAGCCGCTGGAATAGATTTCTTACCTTTATTTAATTGCGGAGTAGGCTTCGCCGAAGGCCTTCATCGACTCGTAGATCTCGCCGAAGATCGGCGGTTCATTCTGGGATTTCTCGGCGTAGAATGCGGCGGCTTCGTTGATCAGAGCCTGTTCGACATCGCTGGGGAGCTTGTATACTTCGTTGCCGGCGCCCCGGAATTTCTCTACGGCCTTGATCGATTCATTGACCAGGTACTGGTGCTGGGCCTGAGTCCAGTAGGCAACCTCAGCCTTCACGATTCGCTGCAGATCGGCAGGGAGCTCGTTATAGGCATCTTTGTTAACAAAGAAGACCTGCGGGTCGCTGGGAGCACGGGAGGGGGAGAGGATTACATACTTCGCCACCTCGTTGAAGTGCATCTCCCAGTTGGAAGCCAGGGTCGAATACTCCATCGCGTCGATAGTTCCCCGCTGCATGGCCTCGTAGAGCTCGCCGCCGGGAATAATTACGGTGGCCGCACCCATCCGCTTCAGGATCTCGCCGCCGTCGCCCATACAGCGCGCCTTGAGGCCCTGCAAGTCGTCAACGCTCTCGATCTTGACCTTGGAGTGGAAGAAGACCTCTTCAGGAAGCGGGGAGAGCGCACCGGGGAAGGTCATTACGTTGTAGTCGGCCATCATCTTGTTCATCAGGTCCGCACCGCCGCCGAAGTCGAACCAGGTCCTCAAGGCTTCGCCGGGAAGCGCGCCGGGACGGGAGCTAATCAGCCCTGCGGCCGACCATTTGTCCAGGTTGTACATGGGGCAGGTATAGGCCATCTGGAGGACGCCTTCGTGAACCGCGTCGAGCTCCTTGTAGGCCGGAACAATCGAGCCGCCCACAAAGGGTTTTACCTCGAGTCGGCCGCCGGAAGCCTCGGTGATTGCCTTACAACAGTAGTCATGGTAAAGTTGAGACGGGTCCGTTGCAGGACCATGACCAGAAGATTTCCATACAATCTTCTTCACCGCTGCTGCCGATGTGCCGTCGGCATCGGCGGTTGTTGTCTGCTGGCAGGAGAGCAACGCGATGCTCACCAGGATCACACCTACTAGACCGATAATTCCACGTCGAGTAAACATATCTAACACCTCCTATGTGTACTCAAAAACTATTCTTTAAGACCGCGTTCACAGATTTCACGGCCCGTTCAACATACCTACCCTAGTCGATAACCAGGGAGCTTCCCGTCCTGTTATGGAAGTAGCGGGGATTGCTTTCTCGCAGTTTTTCCATCGCCTCCGATCCGGTACAGTGCGAGACGCCGACCAGCTTGAGACTCTCGTCGCTCAGAAAATCGACCGAGAGCTGCATGCTCTCTTGCGGTGCTTCCACGAGATGTGTTCCGCCGAGGATGGCATAGATCGGACGGCGCAGCACGCTCCGGACGGTGGCGAGCATGTTCTTCATTCCCGGATGGGCGCATCCGAGAATCACGACCAGGCCTTGCGGCGTATCCACCGTAAGAAGGAGTTCATCCTCGAAACGATCCTCCGCAAAGCCTTCGCCCCTGCGCAGCACAAAGCGGGGATTTATCTTTTCATCTGCATACTTCCGTTCGAACTGGGTTACGGCATGTACGCCGGGAACGATTTCGCTTACCTGAGATTCGAGCTCCCGGTAGGGAATGCCCCGCTCCATAAGGAAGGTTTCATCGAAATTGTTCCCGAGAAACTCATACGAGCCGTTTCTAAGGCCGTACTTCTCCTGAAAGAACCCCTTCCCCATGGTCAGATCGAAGCCATCGATACGGTCGCAGAGGGCACGGAATCCACCGGTATGATCATAGTGTCCGTGACTGAGGATCACATGCTCCACCGCTGCGATATTGAGTCTCAGTTCAGAGGCATTAAAAAGAAAGGCCCCGGATTGCCCGGTATCGAATAAAAGAGTATGGGTATCTTTCTCAATAAGAAAAGAAATGCCGTGCTCTATGTTGAGTCCCAGGTGCTCCCCCTGGGTATTCTCGATCAAGGTAGTTATTCGGACTGACATCTAACCTCCGTTCTCCATAGAGGAGCGGATATCGGAGAGGGCATTCTGCAGATGGGCAGTCATCGCCCGCTCGGCACCCTCCGGATCCCGTTCTTTAATTGCCTGAAGAATTGCCCGATGCTCGCCGATCGTCTTCTCGATACGCCCCGGGGTATGCAGACTGGAAATCCACCCCTCGGACATCGATTCGGTCATGGAGCGCATCAAGATATAGAGGGTTCGGTTCTTGGTCGATTTGGCCAAGATGCGATGAAACTCTTCGTCGCACTTAATAACCGCAGCGGTATTGCGCTCCTCGGCCGTATCGGCGAAGTCGCGACAGACCTGCTCCAGCCTATCGATCTCCTCGGGTTCGGCTTTGCGGGCTGCATAGCCGGCCGCCTTAGGATCGATCATCAGCCTTACCTCAAAGTGTTCGGTTATGGGCTGCTCATTCTCCTTCAACCAGGTTCTAAAGGCGGCAAACTGCTCCTCTACCCGGTCGGATATGAATATGCCCTTCCCATGTTCTACCCGCACCTTGCCGGTAGCCTCGAGTATCCGGACCGCCTCACGTACGGATGACCGGCTCACATTAAGACGCTTTGTGAGCTGGTTCTCCGAATAGAACTTGTCCCCGGCTTGAAAGCCGTCCTCGGCAATCATCTTCTCGATGGCGGTGATGACCTGTTCCGAAAGACGGATCTTCGTTATCGCTTCCATGCCTAGTTGACACCTCAGTTACTCATTTACTCATCAGACAAGTTGATTGTAGATCCATTTTGGAACCCCGTCAAGGAAAAGTTTTGTACACGTGTTCTTTTTTCTCTTGATTCTCTCCCCGCTTCCGGCCTATGCTGACTAAGAGCAGCCAGCGAGAAGGAGAGCTAAATGAAGATTCTGGTTATCGGCGGTGCAGGCTATATCGGCAGTCATGTGGTACGGGAGTTCCTGGATCAGGGGGCGGAGGTAACGGTCTTCGATAATCTCTCCTCCGGACTCAGAATCAACCTCTTCCCGGAAGCGGCCTTCATCCACGGATCGATCCTCGATCCGGAAGCCCTCCGCTCGGTCATGGCTGAAGGCTTCGATTCGCTGGTTCATCTGGCCGCCTTCAAGGCCGCCGGGGAATCGATGCTGAAACCGGAGAAATACTCAGTCAATAACCTGACCGGCACCCTCAACATCCTCAACGCCGCCTCCGAGGCGGGAATCAAACGGATCGTCTTCTCCTCCTCCGCCGCGGTGTACGGGGAACCGGAGTACCTCCCCATCGACGAAGAACACCCGACTAATCCGGAAAACTACTACGGCTTCACTAAACTGGAGATCGAACGAATCCTCGCCTGGTACGACCAGCTCAAAGGTATTCGCTTTGCGGCCTTGCGTTACTTCAACGCCGCCGGCTACGACGCCGAGGGCAGAGTTCCCGGTCTGGAGCAGAACCCGGCCAATCTCTTACCGGTAATTATGGAAGTGGCCGCAGGAACCCGGGCGCAGCTCAAGATCTTCGGCGACGATTATGATACCCCCGACGGTACCGGGGTACGGGACTATGTACACGTCAGCGATCTGGCTAAGGCCCATTACCAGGCCTACCGTTACCTCGAAGGGAAGGACGAGTCCCTGACGGTGAATTTGGGAAGCGAAGAGGGATTGAGCGTTAAAGAGATCCTCGAGACCGCCCGGCGGATCACCGGGAAGGAGATTCCCGCGGAGGTCGTCGACCGCCGTCCCGGAGACCCGGCCAAACTGGTCGCCTCCTCCGGCAAAGCGGAAGAGCTCCTTAAATGGAAAGCGGCTACCAGCGACGTTGAGTCCCTGGTAGCCAGCTCTTGGAAGGTTTACACCAAATAGTCGGACGACTCTTAATTACGAACAATATACTCCCACGGATTGAGAAGCAGCCGTACGTACTGGGAACGCTTGTAGATCTTCGGATCCGGGTTGTTCTTCGCGTTTAACTTGCCCTTGAAATCCTTAACCGATTCAAAGCCTTGGGCCCGCATCCAGCGTTTCAACTCATCGTTGACCTGGGTAATAAAGTCCATCGAGTTCCGGTAGATACCCGTAACCATCTGGACCGCATCGGCTCCGGCTAAGAGGGTCTTGATGACTGTTTCCGGCTGGTCGATACCCGAACTGGCGCAGATCGAAGCCTTGATATTCTCCGAAAGAAGACCGGCGAAACGTAGGGGCAAGCGGTACTCATTTCCGGCGCTCAGGTTGTAGCTGTACTCGTTCTCGACCTTTTCGACGTTGATGTTGGGCTGGAAGAGTCTATTAAAGAGCACAAAGCCCTTGGCGCCGGCCTTATCCATCCGGGTTATCAGGTGCAAGGGGTTGGTGTAGTAGGGACTCAGCTTGACGCTTACGGGGATCTTTACCGCCTTCACCACGTCGGATACGATCGAGACCTGTTCGTCCTCGATCTCTTTGGCGGTCAATGAGAAATCGGTCGGCAGGGAGTAGAAATTGAGCTCCAAGCCGTCAGCACCGCTCGAGGCGAGCTGTTTCGCATACTCCACCCAGGTTTCGCGGCTAACCGCATTCAGCGAGGCGATTACCGGGATCTTGACCGCCTCCTTAGTCTTTCTGATCCACATCAGATGCTCTTCGGCGCCGGAATATTGCTCTTCCGGGAAGATGTCGGTCATCTCGGCATGCCAGTTGTCGTACTGCTTCATCTCCTCGTCGTGGCGATAGTGTTCAAATTGGATCTGCTCTTCGAAGAGGGACTTTATAATGACCGCACCGGCACCGGCGGCCTCGGCTTTTTTAATCGTCTCCACGTCGCTGGTCAGTTTCGATGCGCCTACGATAACCGGGGATGAAAGTTCTAAACCGCAGTAATTAGTTTCGATCATACTGTTTACTCCTTATTCAAGCTCAGCTGTTGTATCTAAAATCACACTCCTTACTCACGGGGTCAAATTTTTTCCCGAAAAAAAGGGGCTACCCGAGAATCTTCTCGGACAGCCCCCTGAATACTCATCCTCTACTACTACTTAAGCTCTTTGTGGCAGAACCACCAGTCGTAGCCTTCGTATGTATCGAGGCGCTTCTCCGCTTCGGTCACGCTGCCCGCGGGGGGAATGATTACCCGATCCTTGATCAGCTCGTTCTCGGGCCAACCGGCCGGGATCGCAACCCCGTTTTTGTCGGAGATCTGCAGGGCCTTGACCGCCCGGACGACCTCGTCCATGTTACGGCCGATCTCCTGGGGATAGTAGAGGACCAGCCGGACCTTGCCCTTGTCGTCGCCGACGAATACCGCCCGGACGGTGTTGGTCCCCTTTCCGGGGTGGAGCATGCCGAGTTTATTGGCGATCGCATCATTGGCGGCAACGATGGGAAAGGTAATCTCAACGCCCAGCTTCTCCTTGATCCATTCGACCCATTTGATGTGGCTGAATACCTGGTCTACCGACATGCCGATCAGCTTCACTCCCAGCTTGTCGAACTGGTCAACCCGCTTCTGAAAAGCCACAAACTCAGTCGTACAGACAGGGGTAAAATCAGCCGGATGGCTAAAGAGCACGAACCAGCTCCCTTTCAGATCGCCGGGAATCTTCATCGGTCCGTGAGTAGTGTTTACCTCTAATTCGGGAAAATCATCCCCCAAGAGGGGCATAGATACATGGGTTTCTTCCATAACTGTTCCTCCTATAAAAAGTCAACCGTGAGCCGTAAGACTCACACTGTCTAAGCGGCATTGAATGCTGCCGCACGCATTTCCCGCGCCTTGCGGCGCATCTCTGAATCAGTCATCCGAAGCGGATCAAACGGTTCGCTTTTGGTCAGCATATGCCAGATGATCTCACTCAAAAGCCGAGCGGTCGCGATGATGCTCCGTCCTGATCCTTTCTCTCGCTTCATCCGGTCATACCTGGTCATGATGCGCCAGGTCCCTGTCACCCGTTTCAACCTCACCATACCCAGCACCGCCTGTACCAGCGCCGTTCTCAACTCTGAAGGTCCCCGTTTTGTTATCCGGCCGTAGCGTACCGTCTCGTTCGAGGACTGTACCCACGGGACTATTCCCGCATACGCGGCCAGCTGTTGGGGACGATCGAATCGTCCAATATCGTCTATCCAGGCTCGCAATGTTGCCGCCGTCACGAACCCTACTCCGGGGATCGTTTTCAACAGCTTGACCGTCGCATCATCACTGGTCAGCTCTTCGATGACCTTCTCAATCTTCTTGACTTGGTCGCTTAACTGATCTATCGTTTCAAATAGCGGTTCTACCGCTGCGCCGGCGAGAGTATGTGCTGCGAGCACGTTTTGTACCCGTCGGCGCTCTTTTTTGCTTTGCAACTGTCCTCGAATCGACTCTATCCCGACATCCAACAGCAGCGCGTGGAGCTGATTCTTGATGACTACAATCGACTCTACCAGTCGCTTCCGCACCTTCAACAGTCGCCTCAGTTTTTCGCTTTCTTCGCTGCACAGTACGGCTTCGGGCAACATATCCTTCTCCAGGAACTCCGCAAGCGTCGAGGCGTCCCGCCGGTCGGTCTTGTTCACCGACTGGGTTATCACCTTGAACTTCAAGGAGTTCACGACCACCACCCGCGCTCCGAGCCGCTGCATTCGCGCCCGGAAATACCGGGCGTTTCCCGTCGTCTCGACAGCCATGGCGACATCGATACCCTGACTAATCGCAGATAACACCTGGTGTTCGAAGGCCCCGTACCCGGCTTCGGTTGTCGAAAAACGGGCGAATTTCCCTTCGCTCGATTTCTCCGGCTTCCAGTACACCGTGAACTGACTCTTATGCAGATCCACACCGATACTCAGTCTCATCCCTGTTCTCTCCTCTCGATTGGTATCGTTGAGTCTTCAGGACAGGTCCCTGTACGGTAGGTTCTCTCCAGTCTCCTATCCGACCTCGCAGGTCAGTGAATGCTGCGGCTACGGCTCCTCATTCTCCTTAACGGCCTCGCAGGCCAAATTCTATGACGAACGGTAGCCTCTCCTGTCCGAGAATCCTCACGGACAAGATATCAAACCCACCAGCTCACGGTTAGTTTTTATCATTCCTCC
>JWTM01000498.1 GCA_001749745.1 Candidatus Marispirochaeta associata | reverse complement strand
CCTTTAGCAGGTGATGCTTCAGGGTACATGGCTTTTACAAGGCTTGCCATATACTTTGGCTTGTTCCCCCACCAGTTTGCAGACATAGGGTCAGCAGAATGCGGAGTGCAGTTTTTGTTATAGGCTGCGAGGTCAGACCATTTGGACTTAGGCGTTCCAAGATACCCCGGCAGAATATGTACGAGGAGACAGTGATCTGTAGAACCCTGTACGTTAGATTCCCCGCGCAGCGCGTTTACGCCGCCACCTGCAACGCCGATGTTACCGAGCAGCAACTGCACAATCGCCATTGTACGGATGTTCTGTACACCGACTGTGTGCTGTGTCCAGCCCATAGCGTACATAATAGTTGCTGACTTATCCGCTTTGCCGGAAGCAGCATAGGTTTCGTATACTTTGAGGATATCTTCTTTAGGCGTGCCTGTTACGCTGGAAACAGTGTCAACGTCATAGCGGGCAAAATGCTTTTTGAGCAGGTTAAATACACAGCGCGGGTGCTTTAATGATTCGTCACGAACCGGCACACCGTTCTTGT
>JWTM01000497.1 GCA_001749745.1 Candidatus Marispirochaeta associata | reverse complement strand
CCCATCACAGGTTACCAATGTGCAAAAAAATCATGATACCCAGCAGACGTCAGGCGCTACTGGTTTACTGAATCGCTTCAAAGCAAACTTGCCACATATTCGCAGGCAGCAGGGACGACAGGAAGTTCCTCGAACAGACCTGACTGCTGTAAAGGCTGGTAGTGCGTCTCCACTTCGGACAAGTGTTCCGAAGGCACTGGGGGCAGGCACTGTTTCCATTCCAGTTCCACCAGATAACGTACACCAGCGTGTAGGTGTGTCTTCTTTGCCAAAAGGCGAGTTGCGTCACGTTGCAGGTCAAGTGCGTAAACAGCTGGGGAAAGGCTGGGAAAAGAGTGATGCCGGAAAGCAGTTGTTTTCAGAACTGGCAGGCAAAGCACTTGCTGAAAACGTACGTCGCGGCAGTGAAGTCTACCAGTCGATTATTGAGGGTGATGACACAGCTG
>JWTM01000496.1 GCA_001749745.1 Candidatus Marispirochaeta associata | reverse complement strand
CGTTTCAATAGCCATTGCATTAATCTCTGTGAGTACCACAAGAGCCTTATCTGAACCGCTGGTCGTAATTTCGACAGATTTATCCATCTCATTAGCAACAGAGGTTGTCCCCTCTACACCACGCTGAATGCCGCCCACCTGATCGATAACCTCTCGGGTTGCCACCATAGTCTTTTCTGCCAGCTTACGTACTTCGTCGGCTACAACAGCAAAACCACGTCCTGCTTCGCCTGCTCGTGCCGCTTCAATAGCAGCGTTCAGTGCAAGCAGGTTAGTCTGGTCTGCGATATCTGAAATAGTCGAAATAACGCCGCCAATGCTTTCGGCCTGAACACCGAGATCTGTAATAACGCCTCGCAGGTCTTCTGCACTCTGTGCTACGGAACCAATGGCATCTTTAAGTTCAGCAATAACAACAGCACCTTCATCGGAACGCCCACGAGTCTCATCTGCCTTATGTGCAGCATCACTGGCGTTACGTGCAATATCCAGAACAG
>JWTM01000495.1 GCA_001749745.1 Candidatus Marispirochaeta associata | reverse complement strand
TCAATCAAGGTTTAGGCGTTGGTCAGTCTGCAGACCGTGATGATGGATATCAACCAGAGCTCTGGACGCATAACGCATTTAGATTCTGCTGCTTACTTTGATCTGAAGATGATTGCATCATAAATGCGAAGGTGGCCTTCAAACAAACGAACTTCATCGCTTAACAGCGAATAGCCGGTTTCGCGATTACGCTGCACCCAAATTACCAAGGTGTCCAAGTGAATAGTGTGCTATCATAACCAGCAATTGGAGCAGACAAACCTACTGTCACAGTTTGTGCANGCTTCCGGCAGGTTTATACGTATACTACATGATAGATTATACGTATGAACGATCAATAAATAATGGCCGGGCACAATCTGCGCCAGCTTAACGGTTTGCAGCTCAATTGGGATGTTATACGGACTAAAATTAGAGGCAGATCGTGAATGAAAGAAACACATAATCATAACATTAGAAAAAAGAGAAATTAGAGAAAAAGGTAATATTTATTCGAGACTTAAGACAAAGGTTGAGTGTATGTATGTTAAAGAAGATTTATTACAAAAACTCAATAGCTACCATGATAAAAGTATAAACTTTACATGTGAAACCATATACTACAATGGGTATCTCTATTTAAGATTTAACAATGGATATTTCGATAATGAGAATATTGAAACATTCAGTATAGTATCCTATCTATTACTTGACCGATCACAATATATGATCATATATGATTTATCGGGAATTTCATATATTGCAGACAACTGTTTTGTATTACATATTATCCGATTAGGAATGATGCTTGATCGTCTTGGTGGGAACATGATTGTAGGTAACATGAAGGATAGTTGTTTAGAAGTCTTACAAATTTTAGGATGGACTGAATTATTGCATTTCTCAACCGATATTAAAACAGACTCTTATACTAATGCTAAATTTTGTAAAGTAAAGCAGAGATCAAAAGTTGATCCATGTATATCTAAAAATAACTTAATGAATATTTATAGGAAAAGATTTCAATCAATCAATTATAATCCATGGAATCTTTAGGAACTATACCTTCAATAATTGAGACGGGACTATTAGTTTCAATGTAGGAATTGATAATGAATGGAAAAAAAATGAATGTTCTTCTAATATCCGATTCTATTTTTGTAGCTAAAAGCACACAAAAGCAATTAGAAATAGCAGATGATTTAATAGATATTATATGCTCAATAAATGATTTACATTTACAAATGAGTAAAAGGAAATATGGGCTTGTGGTAATTTGTCGTGCTACAAATGATAGGTATGGTGATCCTTTAAAATTAATTGAATATGTCAATGCAGAATTGCCCGAAGCAAAAATCATAGTGACATTTTGTTCAAAAAGCACTGTAAATCTGTATGAAGACGCTGGTTTTCGATTATTTTACTTAGGTCAACCTTTAATAGATTTCAGGAAGTATGTTAATGCTGTTTTTAACAAAGAAAGTCTACCAATGTACTCAATGAGTTACAAAAGCTCGATAATAGAGATGGAATTTGATTCGTTTTAGATTCGGGAAGATCAATTTAGGTAATAGTAGATAGCCGTATAACCAGCAATTGGAGCAGACGTAGCTATTGTCATGGTTTGTGCTACTGGTTCCAGGAGTAAAGTAGTTTTATGGTAACGGTGCGGATGAAAATGGTGATATAATGTTGGTTATCAGGCAGCACAAACGCATGCCAACTTAACGCCACGCAGCTCAATTGGATGTTATGTTGATAAAGGATATTTTGAATATAATTGTTATGCAGTTGCGTATAGAGATAACTTTGAATTAAAGTAGTTTATAGAGGAAATTGATGGCAATTCCCGACTATGAAACGTTGATGCTTCCAATATTAAAGCTTCTTGCAGACAAAAAAAGCAGAAAAACTAGTGAACTAGTGAAATCAATGATTGGCGAATTTAATATTTCTCCCGAGGATGCAAAGGAGCTTATCCCAAGCGGACGTGCAAAATTAATAAACAATAGGGTTGGATGGGCTTGTACTTATCTTAGAAAAGCTGGTCTGATTGAATCACCGCAAAGAGCGATGAATGAAATAACGAGTGATGGCTTAGAAGCACTTAAGATAGCACCGGCAAAAATCGATAATAAGTTCTTGCTGCGCTACAAAAAGTTTCAAGAATTTCGTGAAGATAAAAATGAAAGTACAGAATCAACTTCTGACACTGAAGATACGCTTAATGAAAAAACTCCCGAAGAGATAATAGGAATTCAAAGTCAAATTATTAATAAAAGCGTTGGTCGAGATCTTCTCGATATTATTTCTGGAATTGAACCAGATGCATTTGAACAACTTGTTGTAGATCTGCTTCTTGCAATGGGATATGGTGGAACTGTCGAAGATGCAGGTTCTGCGATCGGAAAGACAAATGATGGTGGAATTGACGGCGTGATAAAAGAAGATGTGTTGGGTCTTGATACAATTTTCATTCAAGCTAAACGATGGAAAGGTACAATTCCAATAAAAGAAGTGCGTGATTTTGCTGGTGCTTTGCTTTCAAAGCGTTCCAATAAAGGTGTATTTATTACAACGAGTACTTTTCCTGAAAGCGCCCATGATTTTGTTAAGTCAATAGATAGAAAAATCATCTTGATTGACGGCGTACGATTAACTAGTCTTATGATAAAATATAATCTTGGTGTCAGCACAAAAGAAACGATTGATATCAAGGAAATTGATACAGACTATTTTACAACATAACCAGCAATTGGAGCAGACGTGGCTATTGTCATGGTTTGTGCTACTAGTTCCAGGAGATGATTTATTAGAGCAGGATGGTGCGAGCTGAATCGGTGATATACAGTTGGTTGGGTAGCAGCACAAACGCATGCCAACTTAACGCCACGCAGCTCAATTGGATGTTATGTTCACGAAGGTATATTCCAGGCACATCGTTTACAGAACTCTAAGCACTTCCTTTACACTCTTTAACGACTAAAATGACTCCAGGAGGAGTCTATGCCGTGGAAGGAGAGTTCAGTAATGGATCAGAAAGAAGAGTTTATTCTCCTGTGGAAGAGCCGGAAGTATACCGTGACGGCCTTGTCTGAGATGTTTGAGATATCCCGCCCGACAGCCTATAAGTTTATACATCGGTATGAACTGCTTGGTCTCTCAGGCTTACATGAACTCCCTCGAGTCCCACATCGAGTTCATAACAAAACAAGTGAACGTATAGAACGAGAGATTCTGAAACTACGGAAACGCCATCCACGCTGGGGAGCGCCGAAGTTGGAAGTCCTCTTAGAAGACAAGTTTCCCGATATGAAGTTACCTGGAACCTCCACCATTAGTGCGATACTCAAGCGCAATGGTATGGTGCAGGAACGAAGAAGGAGACATCGAACGGAGCCATGCTATCCCATTTTTGATCCTTTAGCAGCAAATGAAGTGTGGAGTGCAGACTTCAAGGGTAAGTTCCGAATGGGTAACAGGATATACTGTTACCCGCTTACGATAGCTGACAGTTATAGTAGATATGTATTTACAGCGAAAGGAATGCATGCTCCGAATGCAAAGAACGCCAAAGCAGTATTTATAGATGTATTCAGAAATTATGGTTTACCGGAACAGATTCACACCGACAATGGAGCTCCATTTGCTCACGTACGCTCCCTGGGCCGATTGTCGAAGCTGGGTGCCTGGTTTATGGAGCTGGGCATAAAACCGGTGTATTCTGACCCTGCTCATCCGGAACAGAATGGTCGGCATGAACGAATGCACCGAGAGCTCAAGGCCGAAGCAACAAAACCTCCTGGCTATTCGCTACAGCCACAACAGCGGAAGCTGAATACGTTTGTGAAGGAGTATAATGAGCTGAGACCACATGAAGCGTTGGACATGCGAACACCGAGCGCAGTACATCAGAAGTCGAGTAGGGAGTACCCAGAAAAGATAATCTCCTGGGAATATCCGAACGATTACAAAGTGAAATACATCACGAGAAATGGTGCAATTCGCGTGGATATAAACACCTGGTTGTTTGTTTCAACCGCCTTAGCAGGAAAACATGTTGGCTTGGAAGAGCTAGGCAACGGAATCTATCGGATGTACTACCATGAATTCCTTCTAGGATATGTAGATATGAAGGAGATGAAAATCCATGATAGTATGGTGTATACTCATGAAGTAGATGTGTAAACGATGTGCTTAGAAAAGTGTAAACGATGTGTTGGAAAGAACA
>JWTM01000494.1 GCA_001749745.1 Candidatus Marispirochaeta associata | reverse complement strand
TTGCAGAAGACGGTAAAGTACAGGGCGTTGAAACCAACAAAGGTACCTACACCGCAAAGCAGGTAATCCTTGCTCCTGGTCGCGTAGGCGCTGACTGGATCAGCACAGTATGTGACGAGTACGACTTGAATGTTTCCCAGCGTGGTATTGAAGTAGGTGTTCGTGTTGAAACACACAACGATGTAATGTCTGACATTACAGATATCGTATACGACCCGACCTTCTTCGTGCGTACCTCTAAATATGATGACCAGACCCGTACATTCTGTACAAACCCTGGTGGTTTTATTGCGCTTGAGAACTATCAGGATTTCGTCTGTGTTAACGGACACGCATTCCGCTATAAAAAGTCTGAAAACACAAACTTTGCATTCCTTTCCAAAGTAGTGCTGACAGACCCTGTTTCCGACAATACCGGATACGGTACTGCTATTGGTAAACTTGCAACCATCATTGGTGACGGTAAGCCGATCTTGCAGCGTCTTGGTGACTTGCGTCGTGGTCGTCGTTCCACATGGACCCGTATCAAC
>JWTM01000493.1 GCA_001749745.1 Candidatus Marispirochaeta associata | reverse complement strand
TGCTTCTTTAAGCAAGGCAATAGCAAACTTAGGCTGAGCAAAAGGCTCGCCGCCACCAAGGGTAAGACCACCACCGGAACGTGCGTAGAACATGGCGTCTTTTTCTACGGAATCGATGGCTTTCTTTACTGTCATCTCTTCACCGTAGCTAATCAGTGCGCCAGCAGGACACGCCTCGGCACACGCCATACAGTTAGTGCAGGTATCCCAGTTTACAGCAATGAGAGCCGGCTGTGCAAACTTCAGCACAGCGCAGGCACTTTGAAAGAGTCAGGCACTTGCCTGAGTTGTAGGCAAGCTCCGGCTTAAACGATTGTGATTCCGGGTTACTACACCACTTACAAGAAAGGGGACACCCCTTCAGGAAAACAACTGTGCGAATGCCCGGACCATCATGGACAGAATATTTCTGAATGTTAAAGACTTGACCAGTTGTTTCTAAAATTTCTTTTTGAGTCATTGTAGTAATCCTGTAATTT
>JWTM01000492.1 GCA_001749745.1 Candidatus Marispirochaeta associata | reverse complement strand
GTAGGTGAGGATAAGGCCGATAGCACCGATGTAGATGTGACCCATCTGGTGACCACCAACGAGGCGGTAAACAGGACAAACGTTTGCACAAGCACCACAACGTACACAGCGGAAGATCTGGGAGAACATTTCATCTTCAGCGATCTTGGAACGACCGTTATCAAGGAAGATGATGTGCATTTCTTTTTTGTTGTCTTCGCCGATAGCGCATTCGTTAGCACCACCGATCCATGTTACGTAAGAAGTCAGAGCCTGACCTGTTGCGTTACGTGGAAGAGCTTTAAGAGCAGTCAGAGCGTCAGTAAGCTTAGGAACGAGTTTGTCGATACCTGCGATTGCAACGTGAACACGAGGAGCAGTAGTAGTAAGACGAGCGTTACCTTCGTTGGTTGCAATACCGATGTGACCGTTTTCTGCTACACAGAAGTTTGCACCGGAGATACCCATGTCTGCGTCTGCAAAGTCACGACGAAGTTCACGACGTGCAACTTTAGTCAGTTTAACGGGGTCGGAGTCGAGCTTTTCGCCAACACGTT
>JWTM01000491.1 GCA_001749745.1 Candidatus Marispirochaeta associata | reverse complement strand
GTGTGCAATGCCCTCTTTAGAGCCAATAAGACTTACCACTTCATTATCAGCATCAAGATCAACATCGAAACGAGTTTTATACCAGTCAGAAACTGCGGTACGGTACTCTTTCATGCCGACGTATGAAGGATACTGGTGGTTAGCCGCATCATCCAGCGCTGTGCGCATGGCATCAAGAACAAATTGTGGTGTAGGGGTGTCCGGATCGCCAATTCCGAGAC
>JWTM01000490.1 GCA_001749745.1 Candidatus Marispirochaeta associata | reverse complement strand
ACACTATCTTAGAACATGCACGCGAAGGCGCCCGCCTGCGCGAAGAATATTTTTCTCAACATGCCGAAGAAGTAGACGCAGTTGCGCGCAAGTTCGCTGTTTGTCTTGCAAAAGGCGGTAAAATTTTATTTTGCGGAAACGGCGGCAGTGCAGCTGATGCACAGCACCTTGCTGCAGAGTTCGTGAACCGCTTTCTTATCGAACGCCCTCCGCTTCCGTCCATTGCCCTGACAACCGACACTTCCATTCTCACAGCCATCGGTAACGACTACGGCTATGACTTTGTATTTTCCAAACAGGTTCAGGCTCTGGGGAATAAAAACGATATTCTTGTAGGCATTTCCACATCCGGTAACTCTGCCAACATTATCAATGCATTCAATGCAGCCCACGAAC
>JWTM01000489.1 GCA_001749745.1 Candidatus Marispirochaeta associata | reverse complement strand
GGATCTCAACAAAGTTTCGTTTTTGGTGCAGGCTGAATCCATCAAGCATAAAATATTCACTACAGTGTCAGGACGCTGTTCATGATGCATACAACAGGGTGTTGTTGCATATTGCAGATTCGTTTGAAATTCCACTGGCTGCTGGTGGGTGGACTACATTGCCGTTGGCATACAACTCTGTAGAAGGCTGTGCCGTGGAACTGTTGAAGCATGCCATCTCGAAGCACATTACGTACAGCAGGTAAGTACAGATGCAACAAGTGAAACGAATATATCTGATAGGGTCTCGCGGGAGCGGGAAGACTTCTGTGGGAAAGGGACTTGCCCAAAAGTTGTTGTGGGATTTTGTGGATACAGACGCATACTTGTGTGAATCACAAGGGAAAACAGTGGAAAAGATTGTTGAAGCGGGAGGTTGGGAAACTTTTCGTGACTGCGAGTCGTCTGCATTGGTTGA
>JWTM01000488.1 GCA_001749745.1 Candidatus Marispirochaeta associata | reverse complement strand
GAAGGTCGTGATTTCGCAGAAGATAAAGGTATCATCATCGCTGATACCAAGTTTGAATTCGGTATGGTTGACGGTGAACTGACTCTTATTGATGAAGTTCTCACACCGGACTCTTCCCGCTTCTGGCCTAAGTCCAGCTACACACCGGGTAAAGGACAGCCTAGCTTTGACAAGCAATACCTGCGTGACTGGCTCAGCACACAGGACTGGGATAAAACTCCTCCTGCACCTGCATTACCTGAAGAAGTTGTTGCCGAAACTGGCAAAAAGTACGCTGAGGCCTACACTATACTTACAGGGCAAACACTGCTATTCTAATGAGTGCAACCACAATAATACCGTAGAAGTCTGCTTACATGCAGACAAACTGAAATGGAGTTCCTATGCTTCTTGAAGGGAAACGAGCCCTGATTCTGGGTGTTGCCAACAATAAAAGTATTGCATACGGCATTGCCAAAGAATTCAAAGAAC
>JWTM01000487.1 GCA_001749745.1 Candidatus Marispirochaeta associata | reverse complement strand
GCATAAGGAATTTAATTATGGAACGGTGTATTTTTTCTGAACTCCCGCTCTCTCCGGAGTTACTTAAGTCTATTGAAGACATGGGATTTGAAGAAGCATCTCCAATTCAGGCCATGGCCATCCCACACCTTCTTGAAGGTAAGGATGTAATTGGTCAGGCTCAGACAGGTACGGGTAAAACAGCAGCGTTCGGTATTCCAGTATTGGAAAAAATCGACGTGCGTCATAAATCTCCTCAGGCAATCATTTTGTGCCCGACCCGTGAACTTGCCATTCAGGTAGCAACAGAAATGAGCCAGCTTGCAAAACGTAAGCGTGGTTTGTTTGTACTGCCTATTTACGGTGGCCAGCCTATTGAACGCCAGATCAAGGCACTTCGCCGTGGCGTGCAGGTTATTGTTGGTACCCCTGGTCGTATCATGGACCACATGAAGCGCGGTACCATTTCTCTTCAGGACATCAACATGGCTGTTCTTGATGAAGCGGATGAAATGCTCGATATGGGCTTCCGTGATGATATCGAGTTCATCCTTGAGCAGGTTCCTGAAGAAAGCC
>JWTM01000486.1 GCA_001749745.1 Candidatus Marispirochaeta associata | reverse complement strand
TGCCTCAGCTGCACGCGAATCCGAGGAAGTTTCAACAAATGTTGCGCGGGTTGCTTCTGAGATTGCAGTCCAGATGGAGGAAACCAATGCCGCTGTATCTCGCCAAAATGAACGCGCATTGGAAGCAGCCACAGCAATGGAGCAGATGAACTCTGCAGTGACAGAAGTGGCTCAGAATGCATCTAATGCTGCAGAACAGGCTAACTCTGCACGTACTGAAGCCGAACACGGCTCAAAGGTTGTCGGGGAAGCAATTACTGCAATAGACAATGTTGCTCGCTTGTCTAGACAAGTACATGAGGACATGGCGTCGCTTGGACATCAGGCAGAAGGCATTGGTGAAATTATGAATG
>JWTM01000485.1 GCA_001749745.1 Candidatus Marispirochaeta associata | reverse complement strand
AAACAGAACAACCCACGTCGAAGAAATTACGGGACGCACGTCAAAAGGGGAATGTTTGTAAAAGTCAGGAGATACCTTCAGCGGCAAGCGTAACAGGGGTCTTCTTTCTGCTGTGGTTCGGGGCGGACATGTTTTTTGAACAGTTTTCAGCATTATTCCAGCTTCCTGTTCTGTACATGAATCAGCCGTTTGAATTTGCAGTGCAAGTTGTGGGGCAAAAAGCATTATCAATTGTTGCAGTGCTTACTGCCATAGCCGTATCTGTAGCGGCTTTTTGCGGCGTGATCTCACAATTTGTTCAAGTGGGGGTATTGTTTTCGATGAAAGCGGCGACGCCGTCGCTTGATAAGTTGAATCCTAAGCAGTGGTTCACAAAAACCTTTTCAATCAAAAATGCAGTGGAGTTTTTAAAGTCCTTGATTAAAGTATTTGCAATTGGTGGGGTTATCTGGATGATTGTTGAAAAACACATGTCATCCTTAC
>JWTM01000484.1 GCA_001749745.1 Candidatus Marispirochaeta associata | reverse complement strand
GACACACATCCGGTTACCGTAGGCATGAAACTCACAGCAAAATTAAAGGTTGATGTAAGATTTGACGATTTTGCTATGGTACACGGCTCTCTTTCGCACGGCGTAACATTGCTCATGGATGGAACTCTTAAACTTTATATTCCGGACAGTATGTAATGCGAACACTGTTAATGAGTTTTTTGGTGCTAATGATGACAATTGCACCTGCGTCATCCTTTAGTAAAGAACTTACTCTTTTTGAACGAATTAAAATTGCAAATGAAGATGTGCACTCACTGAAAGCAACATTTACACAATCTTCAAAACTTGCATTATTTAATGACCCACTTGTGGTTTCCGGTGAGTTAACACTGCAAAAGCCTGAGTTTTTGCGTTGGGAATACACCAAGCCAAGCGTGTCAGGTTTTATTCTGAATGATGGAGATGGACTTCAATGGACAAGTACGGGCAGAAACTATTCTGTAGTACGCACTGAGCTTTCTACG
>JWTM01000483.1 GCA_001749745.1 Candidatus Marispirochaeta associata | reverse complement strand
ATGAAGAAAAATGCGGCTATGAGTATCTCGGAACTATTTTTGAGCGCATGAAAGAAGATCCTTCTGCTAAAGAAGAGTTTCTTGAAGCTGTGCGTTTTGATATGGCTTTCCGCAAAGTTGTTATGGAAAAAGCCGGCGTGCCTGCAACAGAAATGGAATTTCTTTTCGGTCGCACCCTTGGTGAAACAGTGCATATGTTCGGCCTGCGCGTTGTTGAAACTGAACACGGCCCTGAACTTGAGAATCTTACCGAGAAAAAAGCTAGCTAGCTCCTGCTAGGAGGACAGTATGTACATTGTTACTGGTGGCGCCGGAATGATCGGCAGCGCTATGATCTGGAAGCTCAACGAAATGGGCATTACAGATATTA
>JWTM01000482.1 GCA_001749745.1 Candidatus Marispirochaeta associata | reverse complement strand
AGCTCCGTACTAAAAGGTGTTACATTTATTACTGCAAACACTGATGTACAGGCGCTGAACAATTCTCAAGCAGAAATTAAAATTCAACTTGGCGATAAACTCACAAAAGGTCTCGGCGCAGGTGCAAACCCAGCGGTAGGCCGTGAGGCAGCGCAAGAATCTATTGATCAGATCCGTAATGCAATTGGCGAAGCGGATATGGTTTTTGTTACCGCAGGTATGGGTGGGGGCACTGGTACAGGTGCGGCTCCGGTTATCGCGCAGGTAGCAAAAGAGATGGGTGCTCTTACCGTTGGTGTAGTAACCAAACCTTTCTTTTTTGAAGGTAAAAAGCGTCAGGAAGCAGCTGACGCCGGTATAGATGCATTCCGTGAGCATGTTGATTCTCTTATCACA
>JWTM01000481.1 GCA_001749745.1 Candidatus Marispirochaeta associata | reverse complement strand
CTTAACTGCCTGTTACTCTGTTTAAAATAGCAGATACAACACCACGGAAACGCTATTGTGTGATGGTATTCAATATATTTTGACCAGCAAAGAATACGCACACAATTTCAGGACACCGTAACGCTCAGGTCAGCTCCGACGGAGGCAGTAATGAAGGAATGCACAAAAGTTGAACGACTTACATGTATTGTTGACGAAGATAGAACACACAACGGCGAACCATTATATCGCGCTATTGTTAACGCCGCTCAAGAAAATGGAATCGGCGGCGCAACAGTAACACGAGGCATTATGGGGTTTGGTGCCGGAAAACGCATACACCGTGACCGTCCGCTTGGTCGTAACTCCGACTTGCCGATAGTCATCAGAATCGTAGATGAGAAAGACAAACTCGATGTATTTTCAAAAGATCTCTGCGAAATGGTAGAACAGGGTATCATCCTGCGTGAGCCTGTTCACATGTGTCTGGTACGTTGTGGCGGAGAAACAATCAAAGAATAAGCGACAGATATTCGCAAACACCACTTCGTTGCCAAAAAAAATCAGCAACAAACAACGTGTCTGCAATTCAGGCGCGATGCTTTTTGATGGCAGTACACACCTGCCTTTTCATAATGCTCCAGCAACAGCACAACAAAAAAGGGTGAAGACCATTGGTCTTCACCCT
>JWTM01000480.1 GCA_001749745.1 Candidatus Marispirochaeta associata | reverse complement strand
GCCCGCCGGCGGCGGGAGGCCCTGGAGGGCCTCTTCCTCTATCTGGAATCGGGTTCGGAGGGGATCTTCATCAAGGAGAGGCGCAAACTCGGTCAGAGCGACCGCTACGGACGCCGGGACACAGCTAAAAGCGACAAAATGATCTGTCGCGAGGGTCCCTTGCGCTTCTTCCTCAATTTCACCGACTATCTCGACACCGGCCTCTTCCTCGACAGCCGTGAGTTGCGGCGTCTCATTCGGGAAGAGGCACAGGGGAAGCGCTTTCTGAACCTCTTCGCCTACACCTGCAGCGCCAGCGTCGCCGCCGCCGCAGGCGGGGCGGCGTCTACGTTGAGTGTGGATACAAGCCGCACCTATCTCGATTGGGGTAAGGAGAACTTCCGTCTCAACCGCTTAGAGGGCCCCAAGCAACGTTTCCTCCAGAAGGAGAGCCTCGAGTTTCTAAAGAGCAGCCGGGACCGCTTCGACCTGGCCTACATCGATCCTCC
>JWTM01000479.1 GCA_001749745.1 Candidatus Marispirochaeta associata | reverse complement strand
AGACAGCGTTCAAGCGTCATCAGCTGCGCAAAAACAACTTAAGGTGTTTGAACGAGGGAAGAGAACTCTTTCATTATCAATCCCCTTTGCTCCGGACTTAGTGGCGGAATCCCGCATTATCTTAAAAGATTTTCGATCAGGAATTGATGGCGAATGGGGCGTTACCAGAGCCACACATACAATAAACTCCAGTGGGGGTATTACAGCCATTGAAGCGGAGTTTGTGGTGTGAACGGATAAAACAGTCTGAACAGAATGTGCACGAGTTGCGCTTTGTACAAAAAATGTATTGTGAATGTAGTGTATTCAAGTAGAATGCGTCCTTCTATAGTTATTATATTATGATACTTGAAGAGGTACATATGAACACAGAAGCAGCAACACCTAATATTCTGTTCAAAGCTATAACTTGTATTCATCAGATGGAAAATATGCTTGGGTATCTCATACAGCATATGAACGATGATGATGAAACGAAAGATGTA
>JWTM01000478.1 GCA_001749745.1 Candidatus Marispirochaeta associata | reverse complement strand
TAAAAAAACTCTAGCATTTCATGGAAAAAAAGCTTTCCCCTGATTGCTTGGCGTAGTGTCAAAAAAATGATAGTAATTTTTGAGGGGGTTAACTTTATAACAAACCGCTTGGGGTGGCTGTCAAATTGCTGGCTGGTTATGTTCTATACATAAAAAACGTTATAGAATGTTGTGGCGTAATTTTTACATTTACTTACGTTGCAGACCATAATATTTTGACTGGGTTTATTGGATGAATACAACTGCTTGTTACGAAAGAATTTTAGGCATTATCTGCAGTGTCTTCGATGCATACTCAGCTGTGCTCGTTATGCCGGAGCGCTCTGGTAATCAGTTTGCTGTTGCCAGTAGCTTTAGCCTTGGTGACATGGTTAACAAGGATGAAACTTTTTCTGCGGGGACGGGAAAAGGTCTGGTGGGGTGGATTATTAACAATGAATCCCCAATGCTGGTCAATGATTTTGACACCAGACAGTACAACCTTGGGTACTATAAACAAAACGAAGAGACGAAAATTAAAGCCTTTATGGGGGTTCCGCTCAA
>JWTM01000477.1 GCA_001749745.1 Candidatus Marispirochaeta associata | reverse complement strand
GCAAGTCTGTTCTCAACTAGATACTTCCTGTTATCAGCGATATGAATTCCACACAGTTCATAAATGTAGTCTCTAATCTGGCGGAACTCTTCATCACTGGCATGAAGCTCGCGTTGAAAACTGGTTGTTCTCGAAAAAAGTGATGACACATGGCCCCCCTAACTATCTGCTTCTTATCAGATTTGCCGCTTGTTCTGCTGCTTCGCAAATTTCCGGATCTTCGTGGCTCATCATTGTTAACAAAGCACCGAAGCAACGCTCTGTTCCCATTCTGCCCAGCATTTTTATTACCTTATGCTGAATCAAGGCACTGCGTTCTG
>JWTM01000476.1 GCA_001749745.1 Candidatus Marispirochaeta associata | reverse complement strand
CCGCGGATTTCAATATTTTCCAGTAACGGACTTTTTGAAAGACCAGCACGGAATTTTTCAAGAGTATTTAAGCTGTCCGTGTTACCACGAAGGCCGATACGCTTTTCATCAATGGAAATGTCTTCGAGATTAACATCGAGCCCTGTTGGTGTATTTTCACTTAATGCACGCAAGAGTTCAATAACAGCAATTTGTTTATGCGCAGTTGAAGAGTCTTC
>JWTM01000475.1 GCA_001749745.1 Candidatus Marispirochaeta associata | reverse complement strand
GATTCTGCTGCTTACTTTGATCTGAAGATGATTGCATCATAAATGCGAAGGTGGCCTTCAAACAAACGAACTTCATCGCTCAACAGCGAATAGCCGGTTTCGCGATTACGCTGCACCCAAATTACCAAGGTGTCCAAGTGAATAGTGTGCTATCATAACCAGCAATTGGAGCAGACAAACCTACTGTCACAGTTTGTGCAGGCTTCCGGCAGGTTTATACGTATACTACATGATAGATTATACGTATGAACGATCAATAAATAATGGCCGGGCACAANCTGCGCCAGCTTAACGGTTTGCAGCTCAATTGGGATGTTATGTAGACACAGGTACTGATCATGGAGATGGTTTACAGAAAGCTAAGGACATTGTTTACAGGTGAATGCCTTGGTAACTTCGGCTATTCGCGGAACGTTAAGCGCAAAAAACCTGAAGGCCTTTCGTGCCTCGGCATCCATGCCTCGGCTAGTAGGAAAATCACTATATGAAAGAAGTCAGAGATTTACGGTTAAATCAAATTCCTTTTCGAACGAAGTCATCCTTCAAACAGAACAAAGATGGATGCATAACCACATTTGTTGGCAATGCTGTTCTTTCTCAAGGTGAGGTTCGAGAGCGTGTTCGCTGCAAGATTCAACTAAAATGGTTTCCTAATGTCCGATACACCTGCTCAGCACAAGTCAACCGTCTATATAAGCTCGGTGAAGCAGAACTGGAAATCGACAAAGCATCGAGGAAATTAAGAATATGCCGCTTTAGTTCGAACGGATCTTCTAACAACAATCTAGTCGGGTACCTATATTCAGATGAAGATAAATTTATTGTTGATGAGAAAATTACCTTTAACCTGATCAACCTTCAGAATTACATAGGAAGGACCGTTACAGACCCTGGGAAAGGGATCAGTTTTAACAAGGATCGCCTGCTCATCAAGAATGATATCTACTATTTGTTGATCGATAAGGTCGAGGAGTGGAGCTCCATCATCAACCAACTGAATGCCGAAGGTGGTTATCGTATTACCAATAACTGTGAATTGAGTATCTTGGATTCGAATGTTTCAATCCCCAGCGTCATAGGATCAATACAGTTTTCAGTTGGTTTTATTAACGGTGCATGGGCTGGCCCTCTTCTATTGGCTCAGGAGATTAATAAGAGAAAAATATTCTTCCGAGACTCCCATGTAACTCCCTATAAATATCGACGAACAATATTCCACTATTCTCAAAACACCGAAATCGAACAAATTATCAGTAGTTTATCAATGAGGCTAATAGATGATGAGAGTCAATTATTCCACAGCATAATCCATACATACATTGTATGTAATGATGTTAGCTGGATTACTGTCGGCATGGCAGTAACGCTGATTCAAACGGCATTGGAGAGAATTTCAGAATTTCAGATTGTAGAGAAGGCAAAGAAGCTGTCCTACAGCAAGTGGGACAAAATGAAAGGGGAAGACAAAATAAGCATACTGTTGAAGGAATTTGGCATCCCTCAAGACATACCAGAAACACTAGAGGGACTCCACACAATCGCTGAAGAACTATCTCTATCAGGGCCTGGAATAATAACGAGTATTAGGAATCCATATATACATCAAACAAAAACGAATCGTAAGAAGATGGGTAAATTCAGTTCACAACATAGAATCCAGACCTGGGAGTTGGCAATGTGGTATTTCGATTTGTCAATTTTGAAAATGCTGGATTATGATGGTCGTTACCTAAACCGAATTGATCGAAAGGAATACGCTGAGACACAAGCAGTACCATGGAATAGTAAAACGGGATAGAAAGCCGGAGTACCAGAAGCACACCGTGTGCTTCTGGGTGATATTCGGGGGGTTTCGCAGGTTTTCATCGCTAAACAGCTGTTGATGCGCTCCGGCGTCAACTAGCGTTGCCGACTCCGGGACTTCGCCCAAATTTCGCTTTGGCAATGGTTCTTGCAGATGCGTTCTTGAAAGTGATGTGATACAGTCAAAGGCGAACAAGCTTTCTGTTAAACAGCAAGAACGCATGCCAACCGGCTACGCCGGCCGCGAAACTTCGCATAACAGCGGAACGTTAAAAGCAATGGTGAGGCATCTCTTTTCACCATCAAATAGAAAAGGAACAAAAAATGGCCAATATGAGAATCTTCATTTCATCCACCTGCTATGACCTTGCGCCCATTAGGTCCCAGTTGCGGAATTTTCTTGTCGATATGGGCTATGAACCAATCATGAGTGACTACAATGATGTCTTATACGACCCAAGGATTCATACTCATACAAGCTGCATTGAGGAAGTAGCAACATGCGATATGGTCGTTCATATTGTCGGCTCTCGATTTGGAGGAAAGGCCATTCCTGATGCCTTGGCAAAAGTAGATTTTGAGAAACTTGAAGATAGCTCCCAGAGTATCGATATCCTAAAGAAGAAAGAAAATGTCTCTGTAACTCAACTAGAAATTCTCAAGGCGGTTGAGCAGGAAGTGCCGATATTCACATTCATCGAGAGCAAGGTATGGAGTAATCATTCCCTTTATGAAAAGAACAAAGACAAAGAGTTTCTTTCAGAGATTGATTTTCCATCCATAGATCGTAAAGAGACAGCAGTGTTCATATTTGAATACATCAATTATCTAAGGCATAGAACTCGTGGCAATAGTATAAATACTTTCACTCGATTCGATGAGATCGAACAAGCGTTAAGAAAGCAATGGTCAGGATTATTTCAAAGGCTTCTTAGTGAAAGTAGAACTCATATTCATGGGCAAAAACAAATCGCGCTCTTAACCGATCAATTCGAGAACCTAAAAACCGCCATTCTTACATCGCTGGGGAGTTCAAACGAAAAAGATGTTGCCAGAGGAGTTGTCAGATATAGACGCTTAGTAGATTTTCTAAGAAGTCTACGCCTCCCAGATTACTCATTTATCTTGCAAGGCAAATCAAGTTGGGATGATTTGTATTCTCAAGCCGGTATAGTTGAAGTACTTGATACGCCAGATGAAATAACATCTTCAAGGAGAGTAATCAGCCGTGGCAAAGTCTTTCTCCTGAAAGAAGACAGAACTTTCTATGAGTGCAGGCTTTCTAGAGAGTGGTTAAATGATCTAGCTGTTGAGTACGATGCCTTCACAAACGAAGAGGAAGATACTCGACGAATTATCTTCGACGCACTTCATGAAATGCGAAGTAGTATGAGTCTAGTGAGATATCGGAACACACCGATTGATGAGTACCTTGAGTTCGATCGGATGAAACAAGAGAAACTTGAGTACGATGAGTTGCTAGATAATGCAAATGACGAGTCATGAGTTTCTTATCGCCACTGCTTTTAACTGCTGTTGATGCGCTCCGGCGATAACCATGTGGTTATCGCCTCCGGCCCTCCGGGCAAATTTCGCTTTGTCATGGCTCTTGCGAATGCAGATCGAGTAGGGATGTGATACCATCAAATGCGAACACGGTGTTGCTGAAGAAGTGCAAGAGCGCATGCCAACCGGCTGCGCCGGACGCGAAACTTCGCATAACAGCGGGCCGTTATAGGCAATGCTGGCTAAAATACCTAAAAAAACAGCATCCGTGGCTGCTAAAAAAGTTGAACTAAATATACCCTAAACTGAGCGATTCCGGACAGGAATGACCCCCAGCAACGACTTTAACCTGGCCAGATGGAAAATGGTCCGGCTACAAGGATTAATCGGGGGCGTACATTGATTTTACCGGCAGTGTGGCCCCATTTTCGTTGGCCTACCGCGTTCTGGGCCGCGAAAAGTTCGCACCGTGCCCGGCGCCAATACTCGCGGTGCATTCTGTGTACCGGATAATCTGAATTATACCGGGAATGGTTCCATTCGCGGAATAGAACCGCTCTTATCCCATAGCTTTCCAAAAGAGAGAGCTGCAGCTATCACCTCCGGCAGTTTTAAGCATATGCGCCGGCTGCTTCGAATAATCTGCGCCGCGATATCGAGCACCTTTCTTCTGAAGCTCTCGGCATACCAGGTAATCTTGATTGCCGGAGAATCCATATCGTATTTGAAGGACTCGAACAGAAAAAACGAGATGCACATCAGATAATAGAAGGCCGCATTCGAGGCAAAGCGTTTGAACGGCAGATGCTCCGTTCCGAAATCCTTCAAGGCCCGGTTAACCAGTTCATCCCTCGCCCGGAAGTGATAGGCATTTATAATCGCCTCAGGGCTAATCTCAGTTTCATCACTCCGATGTGCCTTGAGAATCGAAGAGGTAATCGAATTGCCCATGCCGATATTGGTGTAGAGAATCAGCTCCGGGCGAGCATACTCCAACAGCACCTGGCCGTCATCTTCGGTTATCGGCTTCGCATAGATGGTTCGGTAAAACCGCTTCCAGGATTTTCTCCTATTGCCGAACTCCGTGTAATACAATGCTTTCGGACCTTTTTTGTACTCCTGAAAGGAGTTATCGGGCATTTGATTAAGATCGTCCTTGATATCCTGATACATCTTACCGCCGACAATCAGGCCGACGTCGTGTTTGTCGCAATACTCAAGAAAGGCCTGATCGAAAAATCCGGTATCCGCGATGAAGATGATCGGTACATCCTTACGGTAGCCCTTGCGTATAATCCGAACTGTATCGCTGACCACGCGCTGAACATGGTTCCCGTGATTGCTGTGGGCCTTGCCGTTGCGAAATATGGCATCAATAAGATAGCGCCCCCAGAAAACCTGCAGAGGCTAGAACCCCTTCACTTTCTTATAGGTTGGATCCACACCTTCACGAAGATTAGCGTCATTGTTATCCAGCACCATGGTGTCGATGCCGATCTTGATGACCTCCGGCTTCTCGATCGAAAGTCTCCACAGGAAAAGCTGCTTCAGCACTTTCCTGAACAGCCATACCCTGACAATCGACAACGAACCGAAGAATCGCTTGGCAGAATGGGAAGAAATCATTTCGTCAGATGTCGTCTCGATTACCCCGGCATAACCTGCATCTTTTTTCAGATGGTCGAAACGGGTCAGATGCAGATCGGTGCCGTCGAAGAAGTAGCAGACGATTTGGTGGAAGATCGAGCGGAGCGGCGTACCCTTTGCATTCTTCTTAAGAAAGCTGAATCGTTTGGCAAGGATGCCGGCAATTCCTACCGAGTCGAGATATCGGCTCACTGGAGCAAGACCGGCGCGACCAGAAAATAGTTCGTTCGTTGTCTGGTAGGCGCTGATTTTACCCTTGACGGATCGCCCGTTTTCTCGCACCATATATTCACCTCCTGGGTGTTTTGTTGTTGTGGTTAACTCATTACACCACATGGAGGTATTTTTTTCTACACGTGAGAATCGCTCAGGTTAGGTAATACTATAAAACCCAAACATCACAAAACGCGGAATTGGAGCAGACAAACCTACTGTCACAGTTTGTGCAAGCTTCCGGCAGGTTTATAAGTATACTTCAGGTGAGACTATACGTATGAATTATCAATAGAGAATGGCCGGGCACAAACTGCGCCAGCTTAACGGTTTGCAGCTCAATTGCATGTCTTGGTTTGTACACAGAAAAAATATGCTATAATTTGCCGGTTATTAATCGACCCTTTTCGGGTACTGGGAAGCTAAGAATGTTCTCGAACTGTTTTATGGAGCTGCATCCAGGTTGTGGAATAATTACGGCTTTATATAAAGGAGCAAGGATGTTTATCGATATTACTATGAAAGTGACTCAGGAAATGACCCTCGGTGCCCGAGAAAACGCAAACAATGTTTTGGACGGCCATTTAGGAACGCATTTTGATGTGATGAATAAGGAGTTCCCATTAGATTATCTAGAAAGAGAAGCAATCGTGTTTGATGTTTCTAAAGATTTGGATAGGGAAATAGAAACAAAAGACATAGATATCGGAAAAATTGAATCGGATATGTTTATTGCTTTTTACAGTGGATTTATTGAAGTCGAAGATTATGGGACTAAAAAGTATTTTTCTGAACATCCACAATTAACCGACGAGTTAATAGATGCATTATTAGATAAAGGGGTTTCAATAATAGGGGTAGATTTTGCCGGAGTGCGTAGAGGTAAGGAACACACACCCAAAGATCAATATTGTGCTGATAGAGGCGTATTCATAATTGAAAATCTCTGTAATCTAAAGGAAGTCCTTGGTAGTCAAAAGTCTATGCATTTTATCGCGAACACGTACCCCGTTAATTTTCTAGGCATGACAGGGTTGCCTTGCAGAGTGGTTGCAAAGGTATGAGATGAAAGAGTGATGAAGCCTATAGGGAATACCTTACTAAAAACGGGCTGAGTAAAGTGGAGTCGGCAATTGAAAAAACCACGATAATTGTTTGGGGATGGAAATAGATAGCCTATACTTGGGAATAGCCGTCGCGGGGAACATCGGTCACTATTGCTTACCAATTATCCCTAGGGGTACATTTATTCCGAATCAGAATTTCTCACTGATCATAAAGAAACCACAGCCGATTAGAAAGACAAGACTGCCGATGGCTCCGATGTAGTTACTCAGCCGAATGTTGTCGATAAAAAAGACAAGGCTTCCTAGAGAAAACAGTATCCACCCGATGAGTTCAAGCTTCTTTTTAGTATCCAACATAGACCAACCGAACGTCTCCAAATGTTTTCATTTACTTATTCGGTACAAATGTTCTACTCCAGCCACTGTATCGTGTCCAGTACCCTATCTTCTCGCGGGCTACCGTTACAGGGGCTCCTGTTATAGGATATACTCTCCCGTATATGGACGCTTTTTCTACAGTACTAATAATTGTTGCAGCACTTTTGCTGTGGGGAGTCCCGATTTACTTTGGGATTCGCACAGCAAAACGCAAGGACCTCTCACCCCATTGGATGTGGTTCGGTGTCCACCCAATCTTCGGATGGATTGCCCTTGCAGTACTTGCAGCGGTAAAACCGAGCAAGAAATGTTCGCATTGCGGAGCAAGATTGAAAGCGGATGCCAAGTTCTGCTCATCCTGTGGTTCACCTTGTGAAGAAATCCCTATTACACAGCCACCGGTTTATTCTAAAGTATCGAGAAAGAAGAAAATAATACTGGGAGTTGCCATAGGTCTGGGGGCTTTTCTCCTTTTCTGCTTATTAGTGCTCTCAATCGTTTCCAAGGCCTTCACCAGTTCGTGGGCATACAAGAGTGCGCTCGATGTTGCAGAAAATAGTAGAGCTGTATCTATTATGATCGGAGAACCGATTCAGCAGAGAGGGCTAACGACGGGATCAATAAATACAACAGGGAGTGCGGGAGAAGCCGATCTAAGAATTCCGATCCGAGGTTCTTCTGGAAAGGGTACCCTATCCGTCTATGCTGAGAAGAGAGCAGGGGAATGGACTGTGTTGAGTCTTGAGTTCAAGGATTCAGACACCTCCGATACTATTCGTCTGATTGAATGAGCTCTCTTTCTGCTTGTATTCCCCGATCGCCGAGGGTAATTTTAAGGGAGATACAGTTAATCCACGGCAGGGAGGTTGGTAATGGCGACCATTGGATTTGTTTCGACCCGATTCGCCGGGAGCGACGGCGTCAGCCTAGAGAGCCGCAAATGGGCCGATATCCTGCAGGAAGAGGGGCATGCGGTTCGGTGGTTTGCCGGAGAACTCGACACCGATGAAGATGTCAGTTCTCTGGTCCCCGAAGCGCATTTCAACCATCCCGATTCAATCAGGATCAACGAATCTGTGTGGGGCACCATACATCGAAAACCGGAGATTAATCGGCTTATTAAAGCTCAGGCAGAATTCCTCAAAGCCAAGCTCTATGAGTTTACCAAGGAGTTCTCCGTTGAAATCCTAATCGCGGAAAACTGCCTCACTATTCCGATGCAGATCCCGTTAGGTATTGCACTGACCGACTTTATCGCCGAGACCGGCATGCCGACTATCGCTCATCATCATGACTTTTATTGGGAGCGGACGCGCTTCCTTATCAGCTCAATCAGGGATTATCTGGAAATGGCCTTTCCTCCCGTTCTGCCGCAGATTCAACATGCGGTCATCAATTCCGCCGCACGGGATCAGCTGGCATGGCGAAAAGGGGTCTCTTCCATTGTCGTCCCCAACGTCATCGATTTCGACCTCCCCCCAAGGGCAACGGATCGCTCCGAGATTCGTAAAGCAATCGGTGTAAACGATGATGATATTCTGATCCTGCAGCCGACCCGCGTGGTGCCGCGCAAGGGCATCGAGCACGCCATAACCGTGGTCGCCCGGCTTGCCGATCCCCGCTGCAGGCTCATTATCAGCCATGAGAGCGGGGATGAGGGCGATACCTACTTATCGGCGTTGATGGATACCGCCAGGGAGGCCGGCGTCGATCTGCGTCTGGTCGGTACACAGGTGCCGGACGTGGTCGACGGCGTGGAAAAGCCTCTGCCTAAGGGCGCAATCGGACTCTGGGATCTTTACGGCGCCGCCGATCTGGTGACCTACCCCAGTCTCTATGAAGGCTTTGGGAATGCGCTCCTCGAGGCCTTTTACTATCGGGTTCCGGTCTTGATCAATCGCTACAGCATCTACATTCAGGATATCGAGCCGAAGGGATTCAAGACGATCGCCATGGACGGATTCGTAACCCCCGAGGTCGTTAAGGGGGTCAAGCGGGTCTTAACCGATTCGGAATTGCGACGTGAAATGGTCGATCATAACTTCCATTTAGCGAGTCGGTTCTACAGCCATGCGCTCCTGCGAAGGCGGCTCCAGACCTTGTTGATCAATGTCCTGGGTATGGATTAGGTTGACGTGCTTTATGACAACCATAGATTTATCGCAGATCTTGAACGAAAGAATGCCCGTCTACCCGGGAACCGAACAACCGGTCTTTAGAGAAGCGACGACAATCGAGCGGGACGGATTCGCCGAGAAGCTGCTTAGCCTTTACTCCCACACCGGCACCCATATGGATGCTCCCGCCCACATCCTCACGGCGGCTAAATCGCTCGATGATTTCGGGATCGACACCTTCATCGGCCGCGGACGAGTATTGGATGCAACAGGCCTCTCCGGACGCATCTCCAAGAAACTTGTTACAGCGGAACTTCGAGATTCGAAAGGGATTGACTTCCTGCTGATATATACCGGCTGGAGTGCCAAGTGGGGTGAGCCCGGCTACTTTGATGATTTTCCCGTGTGCGATGACGGGGCTATCCGTTACATTGCAGAACGCGGGTTAAAGGGCCTTGGTGTCGACTGCATCTCGGTTGATCCGGTAGGAAGCACCGAAATGCCGAATCACCGAGCGCTACTGAGTCGTGAGATGGTAATCATTGAGAATCTCTGTAATCTGGATAAGCTCATGGGCCGGGATTTCCAATTCTGCTGTTTTCCGCTGAAGATCGAGAATGCCGACGGATCCCCAATACGGGCGGTGGCCCTTGTGGAGTAAATATGGCAAAGAAATTCAAGGACTACTATGATACGGACTGTGCAAGGCTGCTTGCTCAAAAGATATCAATAGTTTCTGCTAACTTCGACGCGGATGATTTTATCGACTATATAGCCTCCAATCTCGGGGAGAGGTCTTTCTCCGAACGGCAGGAGCTCTTTGCTGAAGCCTTTTCCCGCTATTTAAAGGGTAGTTACGAGGAGATCATTGAGACTTTCTTCCAAATTCTGGGACCGGAACTGGAAACAGCCGAAGGTATGTTTACTTTCGGATGGTGGCTATGGCCGATCGGGAAATATGTGGAAATTAACGGACTGCAGAATTATGATCTCAGTCTGCAGTTTATCTACGAGTTAACCAAACGATTTACCGGGGAGTTCGCAATGCGGCCTCTGATTGCTCATGCTCCGAAAAAGACAATGGAAGCTCTCGTGGAATGGAGCACGGATGAGAATGTTCATGTACGCAGGCTGTCGAGCGAGTGTATGCGTATTCGGCTGCCGTGGGCGAAAAAGAGTTACGCCGCAATTGAGGAGTTTGATCTCTTCAAAGAGGTGCTGGGCAATCTGAAAAATGATCCGTACAAGTTTGTCCAGAAATCGGTCGGCAACAACCTCAATGATCTGATGAAAGAGAAACCCGACTTGGCGAATGAGATCATTAGCGAATGGGAGCAGGATGAGCCCGGAAAAGCTACACTATGGATCATTAAACACGGAAAGCGTAGTCTGAAATAACGATACCTGCAACGCGGATTATCTTCCTCTATTGCTTGTTCATTATAAATGAAAATGAATATTGGAATTATCTAATTCCCGGGCTATACTTAAGTTACAACTCTGATAACGCATCATGATAAGTTTATGATTATGTATTGGAGATAGGATGAAAAGAATATTTAATCTGTTTCGGTGGATACTGGTCGGCGGCAGCTGTGTTTATCTACTGCTGGCATGTAATCCGGATGTGTCTGAGGATCCGGTGCGCTTTCCCCTTAATCATTTAGTTTCCCAAGAGGGGGGCTACATTCCCTACTCTAACTTATGCAGTTTGGATTTTAATGGTGACGGCTATGTCGACCTGATGGCATCGGCCTGGGGGGACTATCCGCTTCTCTGGTATGAGAACGACGGAACCGGGCGATTTACCAAGCATGTATTTAACGATGCCACGAAATCCTCCACCGTCAACCACTATGCCGACGCCGATTGTGACGGCGACACTGATTTCACCGGCCTGTTCATCGGGATAACTACTTTTTCCTTTAACTATTACCAAAATAACGGCTCCAATAGTTTCACGGCTAAAACCCTTCCGGGGAGCGCTACTTATATTCCGACAGACTTTAGCGTATGCGATATCAACGCAGACGGTTACTCAGATATCGTCCGTATCGACGCGGGAGCAGATGGTCTTGTCTGGCTGCCTATGGAAATGGACGGCGAGTATCATTATGTCAACACAATAGGATCAGATTTTACCGGCGGCCATAGAGTATGCACCGCGGATCTCGATGCCGACGGCAATATGGATATCATAGCTTCCGAATACGAAACGGATCCTATCTGTACTATTACCTGGTGGGAGCAGAGCGGTTCCGGTTCATTTTCCAGGAATAATGCCGCCACAGGCATTGCCTCGCCCCAGTTCTGGACGGAAAACGTCGATGGAGACGGGGATATCGATATCGTTGTTCAGTCGGGAAGTGACCTATTCTGGCTGGATTTCGACGGTGAAGGAGTTTTCACACAAACCGCCCTATTCAGTTCTTCCGACAGTTTCAGGACCTATCCGGCCGATTATGAGGGCGACGGCGATATCGATTTCTTTCTCTATCTCGATACCGATGTGGATGCCGATGCCAATGGCTACACCGAGCATGATTTGGTCCTGCTCGAGAACGACGGGAGTACTAATTTCAGCGAGACCGTTCTGCTTACAGATATGGAGCGAAGTACGATCTGTCCCGGAGACTTCAACACGGACGGAAATCAGGATGTGTTTGTCTTCTGCAACCTCGATTATTCCCTGCGCTGGTATCAGTTCCGGGACTAAGCGTTCACTTGTCCTCGGCTTGAGTTTGACGGAAAAATAGAGCCCGATATATACTGACCCATGATCAAACAGTATCTCTGTGCGTTGTGTCTCCTCGGGTGCCTGCTCTTGCCGACAGCACCGCTCTATTCCGAAGGTCCGGACGGGATAGCCGGAGATTCCTTCGAGCGGCTCACCGAGAAGGTGCTTAGCTCTGTTAATACGGGACTGGATGCTTCGGTCCTGGCGATGCTCTCGATCCGCAATACCGACGGCCGGAAGAGCGCCCTTGGCAATTATCTTGAGGAGCGCCTGGTGGATCGTTTAATCACCGGTGCCGATGTATCGGTGGTCGAGCGGAACCAGATGGAGCAGCTGGTTGAGGAGTTGGAGCTTTCCCTGACCGGCATGATGGCCGACGATTCGATGTATGAGATCGGAGCCATGGCCGGAGCGGACGCTGTCCTTGTGGGAATGCTGACCCGGATAGACCAGGTGGTGCAGGTGAATCTGCGAATTATCGATCCCGAAACATCCCTGGTGCAGGCATCGGTCGACAGCCTCCTTACAGAACCACGCTACCTTTCGATGTATCTCGATGTATTTGATACCAAGGTATTAACGGATGATGACTACTTCATCGGACGGAGTCGGGGTTTTGATCGGGAGCAGACCTTTCTTGAAGCCGTTGTTGCGCTCTGCAATGAGATCTCCGCGGAGATCGGCAGAGATGACTTTTTGGATCCCAGCTTCATCGATTTTCTGGAAGCCTCCGCCCAGGTCGACTGTACCCGGGGATCCCGATACAGTTGCACCGTCAAGGTGCGTCGGGATCAGTTCGGTCCGGAGCATCTCTACAGTTTCTTCTTCTCCGACGGCCGTTCATCAACCGTCTGGTATGCCGATGACGAGAACTACGGCTGGCAAACGAATCCCTATTTTCAGGCTCAGGTCGAGCAGGAGTACCCCACCTTCGGCGTTCCCGAGATTTACCGGGAGGCCGTATCGCGGAGCGCGGCCTTTGCGGTGGAGAACGAGCCGCTGGATGGAATGGATTTGACCATCGAGAACGGCATTGCCCAGTACAGCGCTACAGGGAGTAGCGCCGAGTGGGCGTTGATTCGGGCGCTTTTCAATACCCTCTTCGTGCTGGAAATCGAGATGGAGATGGTCACTTTTCGGTCCGATACGGGGATGATCGATTTCGTGGCAAACTATATCCCCCTGGAGAATCTTGAGCGGTCGTTAGAGACTCTCACCATCCTGTCGATTGACCCGGTGGGGCAGGCCTTCAGCGCCACTGTCCGGGTCGATGCCGCGGAGATACTGCAGGAGTGACGCGTCGAAGTTTACATAAGCGGAATGCCGCGCATTCGGCACTCGTTCTTGGTCTCCTCCGGCCATAATCCGGACTGAACCTCGCCGATGTGGGCCTTACGTAGATAGTACATGCAGAGCCGGGATTGTCCGATCCCGCCGCCGACGGATTGGGGATACTCCCCGTGCAGGAGACGCCGGTGCCAGAAGAGTTCGCTCCGCTCATCGCAGCCGCGAATTTTTAACTGCCGTAGCATTGCTTCCCGATCCACTCGAATGCCCATGGAGCTGATCTCGAAGGCCTCTTCCAGGACCGGATTCCAAAGCAGGATGTCGCCGTTGAGGCCGGGAAGCTTCTCCCCGTCGTACTCCGCGGGCGTGCTCCAGTCGTCGTAATCGGGCGCCCGGCCGTCGTGAATGGTTCCGTCTTCGAGTTCGCCGCCGATTCCGATTAGAAAGACCGCTCCGTACTCTCGTACGATCCTATTTTCCCGCTCTTTCGGCGATAAATCAGGAAACCGGCGTCGCAGCTCCTCGCTATGGATAAAGTATATCGCTTCAGGAAGAACCGGCTCCAGCTCGGGATAGTACTCCCAGACCACAAACTCCGTGCGCTTCAAGACGGCGTAAATTCGAGAAACAATCCCCTTTAAAAAGGCGAGGCGACGCTGGGCGGGATCCATGCTCAGTTCCCAGTCCCACTGATCCACATAGATGGAGTGGATCCGATCGATGGTATCGTCCGGCCGTACCGCATTCATATCGGTATAGATCCCGTAGCCCGGCTCGAGCCCGTAATCGGCCAGGGCCATCCGCTTCCACTTGGCGAGGGACTGTACCATCTCGACTCGACGACCGTCCAGATGCTTGACCGGGAAGGAGGCGGGGCGCTCTATGCCGTTTAGGTCGTCGTTGATCCCGGTTCCCTGCTCGACGAAGAGCGGAGCGGTAACCCGTCGGAGCCGAAGCTCGGAGGAGAGGTTGAGCTCGAAGAAATCCTTGACCAGTTTGATGGCTTGTTCGGTCCGTTTGAGGTTGAGGACGGGTTGATACGTCCGGGGTATCTGTTGCGACATGCGGCCTCCCTTTTTGCCGGTCCAGTATAGCCTTAAGGCGGTTTTGGGGCAAATGGATCAGGTGTTTATCGCTGTGAACTTCGCACGGGACGATAAACATTTAAATCCTCGGTTTTTATAATTATCAGTAAACTGCGAAAAGGAGTATCTTACTCTTATCCGTTCCCTTGAGTCTTCTCGAGGTATCGGTAACGACCATGAATTGTCGAGGAGTAGGATAAGCGGTTGTGGCTGCCTTAAAACGAAAGAGATACCCCATGCCCGATTTTGTGGAGCAGGCACTTCTGGATCACGGAGTAATGGAGCTCTACCGGCAGAGGCCGCCTTACCAGCAGAACGACTATATCGGCTGGATCACCCGAGCTGTGAAGGAAGAGACGAGAATGAAGCGCCTGAACCAGATGCTCGATGAATTGAAGGACGGCGGCCTCTATATGAAGATGAAGTATTCTGCAAAAGGTAGGAAAGAATCAGATAAATAAGCTATTCTCCTGGTGTGCAAAATAGTCTTCTGAGGCAGCTCCTGAGGATAGCCCTGCCCCTAATGGCGGGAAACCTGGTACAGACCCTCTATAACCTCACCGATACCTTTTTTCTGGGGAAACTGGGGGCGGCCGAGTTATCCGCCCCGACCATTGCCTTCCCGATCATCTTCTTCCTTATCCTCTTCGGGATCGGACTCTCTATGGCGGGGACTACCCTGATCGCCCAGGCGAAGGGACAAACCCAGGAGATTTCCCAGGAGAAAGGAGCCCAGGAAAAGCTCGATTTCTACCTCGGGCAATCAACCCTTACCCTGATGATAACCTCCCTGATCCTCTCGGCGGCTGGACTGCTAATGGCCGAACCCCTATTGAAGCTCCTCCAGACGCCGGAAGAGGTCTCTGATTTTACCCGGGACTACATGCACATTATCTTCGCGGGATTGCCCTTTATGTTCGGCTTTTTGGTTCTTCAGAGCGGCATGCAGGGTATCGGCCGGACCATGGTCCCCCTGATAGTCCAGGTATTTACCGTAGCGCTGAATATTGGGCTCGATCCGCTGCTGATCTTCGGCATCGGGCCTTTCCCCGCCATGGGAGTCAAGGGGGCTGCGATCGCCACGGTCTTTGCCCGGGGAATAGGTTCAACCATCGCCTTCGTGGTTTTGATTCAGGGACGATACGGGATTCAGCTGCGTCTGAAAAACCTTCGGCCCCAGCCGGATTCAATCAGGCTTCTCCTCCGGATCGGGCTTCCCTCCTCCTTCGGGCAGGCGGCGTCGGCTCTCGGCTTCACCGTCCTTCAGGGTATCGTCAACTCCTTCGGGGCGGCGGTTATCGCGGCATTCGGAGTCGGGAACCGGCTGATCAACCTCTTCAATATGCCGGCCATGGGGATCTCCCGGGCTACCACCACCGTGGTGGGACAGAATCTCGGCGCCGGGAATCCAGAACGAGCACGGGAGGCGGTCGTTCTGAGCATCATTCTGATCCAGTCCTTTCTGCTCCCCGCCATGGTTCTGACCTTTTTCTACGGCAGTTCCTTCGTGCGTTTCTTTATTGACGACCCGGAGACTATGCGGTACGGAGCGCAGCTCTTTCGGGTCGTAGCTCCTTCGGTCATTCTTTTCGGCTTTTTCCACGCCGTGACGGGGGCTTTGCAGGGAGCGGGGGATACCCGGTCTATAATGTTTCTGAATATCGCCCGGCTCTGGGTTTTGCGGGTACCCGTGGCCTATCTGCTTGGGTTCGTCATAGGGATCGGTCCCGGAGCGATCTGGTGGGCCATGTTCGTCTCTAACATGGCAACCGCCGTCGCCGGGCTTCTCTACCTGCGAAAAGGATCCTGGGTCCGGGCGCTGGACCCGGAGGAGGTATAGTAAATGAGCTGTATACGCGAATTCACCGAAAATGATCTTTCTCAAATGATCGCGATCTGGAACGAGATTGTGGCGGCGGGAGAGGCTTTTCCTCAGGAGGAGCCTTTGGATATGGTGGCGGGCGAGGAATTCTTCAACGGACAATCCTTCACCGGTGTTTACGAAGATGAGGGGGAAATTCTGGGACTCTATATCCTGCACCCCAATAATGTCGGCCGCTGCGGGCATATCGCCAACGCCTCCTATGCCGTCAAGAGCGGCCAGCGGGGCAAGCGCATCGGGGAGCAGCTTATCCTCCATTCTATGCAGCGGGGGCGAGAGCTAGGTTTCAGAATCCTGCAGTTCAATGCGGTAACGGCAACCAACACCGGTGCACTGCATCTCTATCAGAAACTTGGATTCAAACAGCTGGGACGGATCCCCGGCGGGTTCCGGGACAAGAGCGGCGAATATGTCGATATCATCCCCCATTTTATTGAGTTGAGTTAGCGACGCACACTTGGCGGGGTGCGGTATATTATCTCTGAAGGGGAAAGCCGATTGATGAGAGTCTCTACCAAACAGATTGTTAAATCCAAAGTGATTCGTTGTTCTCAGGATACGGCCTGGCGAAAATGGACCACCCACGAGGGTCTTCTGAGCTTCTTCGGCAGGGATAACAGGATCGAGCTGACCCCCGGCGGTGCGTTTGAAATCTATTTTCTGATGGATAATCCCCCCGGGTTGCGCGGTTCCGAAGGCTGCACGGTGCTCTCCTTTCTACCCCAGGAGATGCTCTCCTTCAGCTGGAACGCGCCGCCCCATTTCCCGGAAATCCGGGCATCGGAGTACCGGACCTGGGTGGTGGTGCAGCTGAAGGCAGATTCTGCGGACAAAACCGAGATTACCCTGACCCATCTCGGGTGGCCGGATGATTCCGCCTGGGATCCGGTGTTCGCCTATTTTGACGCCGCCTGGGAGTCTGTTTTGGAGGAGCTGGCGGCCGGTCTACACGGTCCGGAGAGCTGAGTATGACGATTGATAGAATGAGAATCGATGATTATCCGGCGGTGCATCGGCTCTGGTCACAGACGCCCGGGATGGGATTGAACAGCATCGACGACAGCAGAACCGGAATCGAGAAATTCCTTGAGAGGAATCCCACCAGCTGCTTTGTCGCTCGGGACGGGAAGCGCTTGGTCGGGGTGATCCTTTGCGGACACGACGGCAGGCGCGGCTATATCTATCATCTTGCCGTTTCCCAATCCCAGCGCGGAGAGGGATTGGGGCGGTCTCTGGTGAAGCGGGCAATCGGCGCCTTGCAGGCGGAGGGAATCGTCAAGCTCGCCTTCGTAGTATTCGAAGGGAATGAAGAGGGCAACCGTTTCTGGGAACATCTCGATTTCAAGCGCCGGACGGATCTGGCCTATCGGGATAAGGTGATCACCGAAGAGGAGTTGATCAGGATCGATAGCTGATCCTCTACAGGATGTGCACCATCTGCAGGGCCAGCATAAGCATCGTTAGGGCCAAGATGCCGTTAACCGCCAGTCGCAGCCTGGCATTCAGATATCGGCTGATGGTGCTTCCGGCGATGCTCCAGGTCGAGGTTGAGCAGAACGAAAGTCCGGCGAATGCCAAGGGGAGCAGGATCAACCCCGCTGTTCCTCGAGGCGTTTGCAGCAGGAAGGTAGAATAGAGGGTCAGGCCGTAGATAATCACCTTGGGGTTGATGATCTGAAGCAGCATGCCCGTGGTAAAGCCGAGGGGGCTAGCCTTGTCTTCCTCAATCTGATAACTGGCGAAGAGGATGTGTATCGCCAAATAGAGAATATAGGCTGCACCGAAGTAGGCGAGATAGCCTTCGAAGCGGGCAAGGTAGGCCCCGAGGGCGCTGGTTACGAGATTACAAAGCAGCATTATGAGAAAAAAGCCGCTGGTGATACCTAAAATGTAGGGCAGGGTGGTGCGATATCCGTAATTGAGGCCCATGGTGGCGCTGGAGATATTGTTTGGCCCCGGAGTGAAGGTGGTTATAAAGGCGAAGGATGCGACACTGATAAGGTCATAGCTCATTATGCATTGGATCTTACCTCATAGACGCGGATGCTGTCGATAAAAGGGTTGGTCGCGGCAATCTGCCGGGCCTCTTCCAGACTCTCGGCCCTGATGAGATTGTAGCCGGTCAGCGAGTTTCTACCGAAGGGGAGTTCGGTGATCCCCGTTTTCGATATTTCTACTCCATCGGCGACTCCGCCCATGGCAAGCATGCGCTCGCCGACCGCCTCGAACCACTCATTCCAGGCGGCCATAATCTCATCCGTCGGCTCGATAAATCCATAATGCAGGACCAGGAACTCTTTCATGCTCTTTCCTCCTGTACCATTGAAGGTACTGGCTAGCGTCGGAAACGGCCAGAACTATCGTGTTCTTCTGGATCAGAGGAATGCAACTGTCCTTAAGGTCTGGGAATCCGTAACTATACCTCACCCGCTTGCTATCGCTGTGGATTCAGACCGTAGATCTGAGTACACTCTAAGTATGATGAAAAAGCTACTGAGTTTTAATCGGGCGGTTTGGATATTGGGCCTTCTCTTTGCGCTGCTGATGCTCTTTCATGTGACCGTTATCCTCGGACTCGTTCCCGGGGAGATCGTCTGGGGCGGCCGGGTAAACAGTAGAGCGGAACTCCTGCAGATGGAACTGGTCTCTATGGTGATGCTTGTTGTTTCCCTCGGTATCTTGTGGCTCAAGAAGCGCCAGGTGGAGCGGCGGAGAAAAAATCTCTTTATCAGCGCGTTACCGTGGTTATTGGTGCTCCTCTTTAGCCTCAATACTTTGGGGAATCTGGTGGCGGAGACTATGACCGAGACCCTCATTTTCACTCCCCTGACGGTGATAATGGCTCTCCTCTCCCTGCGGGTGGCGCTGGAACGCAGTTCACGGGGAGACGAGGCTTGAAAGAAATCAGTTGGAATGAGTTTACCCAGGTCGAGCTCCGGGTAGGCCGCATTGTCGAAGCGGAAGCCTTCCCCGAGGCGCGCAAGCCGGCCTACAAGCTGCTGGTTGATTTCGGGGAGGAGATCGGCCGCCGGAAATCGAGCGCCCAGATCACCGATCGCTACACCCCGGAGGAGCTGATCGGCAAGCTGATCGTCGGGGTGGTGAACTTCCCGCCGAAGCAGATCGGCCCGATTCGGTCCGAGTGTCTGGTCACCGGCTTCTATAATCCTGGCGGAGAGGTCGTTCTCTGTGTTCCCGACGGCCCGATTGAACCGGGAACAAAGCTCTTGTGAGCAGCATGGATAGATGACTCCCGTCGGTGCGGTTTTTACTCCCCTTGACTGGGGCCGCTTTGCGGTGGAGCGCTTCGGTATCGCCGAAGCCTGGCTCGCCGGATCCTCAGTGCTGGACCCCACCATGGGGGAGGGGCATCTTCTGGAAGCCCTGCTTCAAGCCGGCATCGCCCGCGGGCACCGGCCGGACGCGCTCCCCTGGGATCGTCTCTCCGGGGTCGAGATCGAGGAGGGCTTCGTCCGCCGGGCTCGGGAACGCTTCGCTGCTGAGTACGGTCTGGAGATGGAAGGCCGTTTTATTCACGGCGATATCTTTAGCTCGACCCTTCCCCGGGCCGATATCGTCTTGGCTAATCCCCCCTGGATCAGCTTTGCCGATCTTCCGGCTGTAGCGAAGGGGCGCTACAAGGAGCTCTTTGTCGAATACGGTCTGACCGACGACCGTCGCAAGCTTCTCCTCGGCTCTTCCCGCATCGATCTGGCGGCCCTGGTTATTCAACGCACGATGCGGGACCTGCTTGCTCACGAGGGCCGGGCCCTCTTCTTCGCTCCCCTCTCGATCCTCCTCAACGACGGCGCCCATTCAAGTTTCCGGCGCTACCAAAGCGGGGCGGTACATTTTGCGCTGGATGAGGTCTACGATTTCAGCCGGGAAAAGGTCTTCCCCGATGTCGGCACCCGCTACGGGCTTCTCCACTTTACCCGGGATCGGCAGACCCGCTATCCGCTCCCGTATCACCGCCTTGAGGGGGGCGCCTGGCGGGAATTCGCCGCCGAGCCGCTGCTGGACCGGAACGCCCCGCTGACGGCGGCGGCTCCCGAGCAGGCAGAAGCCCTGAAAGAACTCAAGCCGATAGAGATCCGCAAGGCCTCACTGCCCCGGCAGGGGGTGAATACCGGCGGCGCCAACGCACTCTTTTTTTTCCGCAGTTGTGCGGAGGAGGATGCCGAACACTATCGCCTGGATAATGAGCATATTCTTCCCAAGGATTCTATCTATCCCCTTCTGACTGCGCGCAACTTTCGGCACCCCGAGAGCGAACCCGAACGCTGGGTGCTTTTGCCCTACAGGCAGGACGGTAAAGTGATGAGCTGGGCGGAGATCGAGGAGTATCCCCGCCTCGCGGAGTATCTTCTCCGGAATCGAGAGACGCTCTCGATGCGCAAGGGGAGTATGCTCAGGGCCTCGATCGACCGGGGATTCTGGTGGGTTATGTTGGGGGTCGGCCCCTACAGCTTCGCTCCCTACAAGATTGTCTGGGAAGCCTATGGCCGGTCGAGCTTCCGGCCGCGGCTCTTCGACGGTCGTTGGCAGGCTAATCAATCCCTGCAGGCCTTTATGCCCTTTGGGGTGAGGGACGAAGCGGAGCGGGTGCTCGGGGAACTCGAGAATCCCTTGATCGAGGAGTACCTCCGTTCCTTCGGGATGGCCGGAACGATGAACTGGGCCCAGCCGGGAAAGATGAAACGCTTGCTGAGAGTTACATGCTCATGACGAGGCGGCCCCCGCGATAGATGCTGATCTGTCTGGTCGATTCGGAGATCGCTACCGCCGTGGCGCCGCTGACGGCGCTGATCCCCTGGGCGGCGGCGTGTCGGGCTCCCAGGCCGGAATGGAGCTCCTCGGCTCCGGGATGGCCGGAGAGGTAGGTACCGGCGGACTCGATGGTTCCGTCGGGAGCGATGATAAAGGCGCCGTCGATGCGGGCATACTCCTTTACCGTCTCCTCTATACTCGGATCGAGGATGTTTCTCTCCTCCGGCGGATAGCCCTTGAAGGGATTGATGATCATCTGACGAGTGTATTCCGTCAGCTCGAGGTTCTCACCGATAACGAAGAGGGTTCCCACCGGTTTTCCTTCGCGCCCCTCGGCGGCCAGCTGGGAGGCGATCTGCAGCACCCGGGAGAAGACGTTCAAGTCGATATCGGCGGCGAACTCACCCAACTGCTCGGCAAAACGGAGGTCGAGATCCCTATCTGCATCGACAATACGAATGGAATCCACGGGTCTGCCCTCTCTGCGGGCGAAGAGGTTTATTAGGAGTTCCTCGCGGTCTATCAGCCTGCGGCTCAAGAGATAGAGCAGGCTGAACTCGATATCGTCGCCCCGGCCGCTCTCCTTGATGGGCACCACCGGCGGATCGTAGCGTTTCAGGAACTCATTGCTCAGTCGCGTCCCGACGCGCAACACCGGGGTGAGCTGGTACTCCTCTAAGAGGGATGAGAGGTAGCCTTCGGTTACGCTCTGGTTGACATGCAAGAGAATCCGCGAGGGAGAGAGCCTCTCCTGCATGGTGAGCGCCTGCTCGAGCAGAAGAGGGGCAATCTCCGGATTGAATCCCCCCCGTCCGCGGTCGAGCCTGACGAGGAACTCATCGGCGTTCCGGGATTCAACCAGGCTCCGCACCAGTTCCGGGTCACGGAGCTCTTGAGCTATCTGACTCAGGATTTCCAGATGGCCCTCCCGGCCACCGGCCTGGAGGATAACCAGCCGCACCGGATGTTCCTGGTCGGTGTCCCAGGGGATGCCCCTCTTGAGTACCGCGATAACGATTCTGTTCTCACCCCCCTCGGAGAGGACCGCATGGGGGAAGGCGATCAGGCTGTTGAGTCTGGTCGAGAGGGATTCCTCCCGACGCAGCACCTCTGCCACCATCGTTTGGGATGAACTCCCCGGCCAGGCCGCGGCTAAACGCGTACACATACGCTCGATCAGCCCCGTTTTATCCAGCGATTCGACTCCGTCCTCGATAAAGAGGATATTTTCCTTTACCAGCAGTTCGCTGAGGCGCATTCCTTCCCTCCGGCTACCACATTCTCCTCAAATAGTACTATATTTGCGCCGAGAGGACGAATGGAAGAGCTTTTTCGTGGGGCGAGACAATTTGTACGCAGCGGTTTTAAGGAGCACGAGGATCTCTATACATCTCTGGAACTCGAACAGCGTCCGCATACCCTCTTTATCTCCTGCTCCGACTCGCGGATCGTCCCCAATCTCCTGACGAAGAGTCGGCCCGGGGACCTCTTTATTATCCGCAACATCGCCAACGTGGTTCCCTACTACCGGAAATCGGAAGAGTTTCTCGCCACCACCTCCGCCGTGGAGTATGCGGTGAAGGTACTGGAGGTCGCCAATATCGTGGTTTGCGGTCATTCGAACTGCGGCGGCTGCAAGGCTCTCTATGCGGAAGAGACGCTCCTCTCTCAGATTCCCCAAACCAGACGCTGGCTGGAGCTGGCCGAGCCGGTGAAGAGACGGATTGCTCAGTCCTCTGGGGGCGTCTCGCCCAGTATGCGGCAGGTTGCCGAAGAGAATGTGATTCTTCAAATCGAGCATCTCCATACCTATCCTTATATCAGCGATCGTTATACCCGGGGAGAGATCAATATCCTCGGCTGGTATTATGAGATCGGAAGCGGAGATATCTATAATCTCAACCACAGAAGCAACGTGTTCGAAAAAATCGAATAGGAGCGTATATGGACGGAAGATATCGGGAATCGGTAAAGCCCGGCATGCGGGTGGCGATAGTGTTGAAGAAGGATCAGCGCAGCGGCGCGCTTACCGAGGGAGTTGTTGCCGATCTCCTGACAAAGTCGGCCTTTCATCCCCACGGGATCAAGGTTCGCCTCGAGGACGGTCAGGTAGGCCGGGTGAAAGAGATCCATACATGAGCGCTGACCGGGAGCAGGAGATCTTCTTCGAGGTTCACTCCGGCCTTAAGCGGGAGGGGCCCGGCAGCGAGGAGACGACCCGACGGGCATTTTCCCTGCTACAGAAACCGGAGAGGATTCGGCGGATCCTCGATCTCGGTTGCGGCCCCGGGGCGCAGACCCTGACGCTGGCCGCCTTAACCCGGGCTCGGATTACGGCGGTGGATACCCATGCGCCCTATCTGCGGCGGATCGAAGATGAGGTTGAAAGGCTGGGCTGGGGAGATCGAGTACAAACCCTCGAGGCGGATATGAGCGCCCTGCCGGCGGAGTACGCCGGGGCCGATCTGATCTGGTCGGAAGGGGCGGTCTACAACATCGGCTTCGAGAAGGGCCTGCGCTACTGGCGTTCCCTGTTGCCTCCCGGAGGCGAGGTCGCGCTGAGCGAGCTCTGCTGGTTCCGGGAGGACCTTCCGGCGGAGCTCGAAGAGTTCTGGAGAGAGGCCTATCCGGACATCCGTTCCAGGGCGGACCGGGAAGCCCAGTTCCGGGAGGCGGGCTACAGCCTAAGCGGGAGCTTCACGCTTCCCGAGGAGGACTGGCTCGTCCACTACTACGGTCCCATCGAAGAGCGGCTGGCGCTGCTCCGGGAGCGTTACCGGGATGATGCTGCCGCCCTGGCGGTGATCGCCGCCGAGGAGAAAGAGATCGATATCTACCGCCGCTACGCAGACTGCTTCGGCTATCTCTTCCTGGTCGGCAGGCGAGAGTCCTAACCGCGGAGTTCCCGGGCCAGGGCCTTGAGGAAGAGCCCCACGTCGCTCACCACCCCGATTGCCTGGGAGGATCCTCGGTCGGCAAGCTTGGTTACCACCGCCGGGTTGATATCCACACAGACGGTCTTCACGTAACTGGGAAGCATGTTGCCGGTGCCGATGGCGTGGAGCATGCTGGAGAGCATCAGTACCAGATCGGCTCCTTTGGCGATCTCTGCATACTCGCCCTGCGCCTTGATTAGATCCATCTGGGTATCGGGGAGCGGTCCGTCGTCCCGGATACTTCCGGCCAGGCAGAAGGGGATCTCCGCTTGTACCGTTTCGTACATCACCCCTCGCCCAAGGTCTCCGGACTCAACCGCTTGGCGCAGGCCGCCGTGCCCGTTGATGCGATTAATAGCCCGCATATGGTTCTTGTGTCCTTCGTGGGTGGGTTTGCCGGTCTTCAGGTCTACCCCCAGGGAGGTCCCGTAAAAGACCGACTCGGCATCGTGCACGGCCAGGGCATTGCCGGCGAGTAGTCCTTGAACCCAGCCTTCCCGGATCAGTTCTGCCAGCGCCGCGGCGCCGCCGGTGTGGATTACTACCGGTCCGGCTACAACGATGGTCTTCGATCCCCGGTTCCGGATTTCCCGGAAGCTTTCGGCCAACTGGGAGACGACCGATTCGACGCTCCTCTCCGAGGAGACCTCGTTATCCATAAAGGCGAAGGCGCCCCCCTCCCGGTCGCGCTGGGGCGGGTAGACGTGGACCGCCTCGCCGCCGCAGAGAATCTCGTCCCCGGCGCGGATATCCCGCAGCTTGCGGCAGAAGAGCCCGCCCGCTTCGCGAACAACGACCGCATCCATGCGCTGGTCGACTACCGCTTGCCAGGCGGATCCGTTCCAGACCTCTGTGCGGTGGTTGGTGGTGGAGTAGAAATCCGCCGGTACCCAGGCATCCTTCTCGGCCCGCTTCCAGACCGCTGCAGGGGGACCCACCTCGTAGCAGCCGAGGTTGATCAGCTTCTTGGAGACCGTGCTGAGCCTCTCGGCCGTATCGCAGATCAGTTCGATCTCCAGCCGGGAAGGCTCGGCGTTGGTTTTGCCGATATCGAAGCGGAGGATGTTGTAATCCTCGTTCTCCTCGACTATCAGGTTCAGGATATTGGTCAGAATGCCGGAGTCGATCAGGTGCCCCTCGGCGATAAAGCGCTGCTGCATGTTTTTGCTCCTACTGCGGTAGTAATGTTACCCTATCGGGGAAGATCGGCTCTGTAAAGCGGTGCTTGACAGCGTCGATACGCGCTTCTACGCTGGGCTATACCCCGCGCCGGAGAGGGAAGATGAAAAGTAGCTACTCCTATTATTTCGGAACAGAGCTCTGATGGCCGCCGAGACTCTCCTCGAGACCGGCTGGGGGCGTTTTACGCTGGAGTTGAATCATGGAGACAGTTCCCGCTCTCTCCGCGCCTGGGACGCCGCCGACGATTTTCTGCTCGAGGAGCTGAAAGAAGCGCCGCCGCATAAGGATGCCCACCTTGCAATCTTCAATGACGCCTACGGCGGATTGGCCCTTCCTCTGGTAGAATACGCCCCGCGGCTTTTCTGCGACTCGGCAAGCTCCCGGGATGCAATTCGACGTAACGCGCTTGCCAACGCTCTCGCGACAACGCCGGACTTTAACGAGCTGAGCGACCTGGTCGAGCCTGCAGGCGATTACCAATTCGATCTGGTGCTGCTGAAGGTCCCTAAAAGCCTCAGTCTGCTGGAATACCAGCTTACCCTCCTCAAGCCCCACCTCCATCCTGATGCGAGGGTCCTGGCCGCCGGCATGAGCCGTGAGATTCATACCTCGACCCTGGATCTGTTCGAGCGCCATATCGGAGCGACCCGCACCAGTCTGGCAAGAAAGAGGGCTCGGCTTATCTATTCCGAGCCAGCCGCAGAGAAACCCTCCGGCGAAGGGCCTGCAGTCGCCTCGGTTCCCGCTCCGACGGAATACGAGGTCCCCGGCATCCCCGTGGCGCTGATCAACCTTCCCGGCGTCTTCTCCCGGGAGCGGCTCGATCCGGGAACCCGGCTCTTCTTGGAGGAGCTTCCCCGGGAGATCGGTGCCGGACGGGTCGCCGATTTCGGCTGCGGAAACGGGGTGCTCGCCATCCGGACCGCTCTGCAGAACTCGTCGGCCGAGCTCTGGGGAGTGGAGGACTCCGCGGTGGCCGTCGAATCGGCCCGGCTCAACTGCGTGCGCCAAGGGCTCACCGGCCGCGTTAATATCCGCCATGGCTTCAGCCTGAACGAACTCCCAGAGAGCTTCGACTGGATTGTCTCTAATCCACCCTTTCATCTCGGCCGGCGGGTGACGATCGATCCGACACTACAGATGTTTGCCCAAGCTAAGGAGAAGCTCGCACCGGGCGGCCGCCTGCTGATCGTCGCCAACGGCCATCTGGGGTATCAGGCTCACCTGGAGCGTCTCTTCGGCAACTCCCGAATCCTACGGGAGAATAAGAAATTCATTGTCCTGGAGGCGATCAATGAGAATTGAGATCTTGATAGAGGCGGCGGCCGGTTCGCGGCTGTCCTTTCTGGATGAGTAGCGGTAGATTGAGAGATACTGAAAGGTGAGGAGGATCTGAAGATGCAAACAATATTAGGCGCCGGAGGGGTGATAGGCATCGAGCTGGCTAAGCTTCTGCCGGAATATACGGATAGAGTGCGACTGGTGCGGCGTAATCCGGGGGAACCAGGGCCGGGGCAAGAGGCGGTTGCTGCGGATCTGACGCAGCAGCGAGAGACCTTTGAGGCCGTCCGCGGTTCTGAGGTGGTCTACCTTACCGCGGGGCTGGTCTACAAGGCGTCGGTCTGGAAGGAGCAGTGGCCGAAGATCATGGAGAATGTTATCGACGCCTGCGCCGAGACCGGTGCGAGACTGGTATTTTTCGACAATGTCTATATGTACGGACTGGTCGAGGGGTGGATGACCGAAGAGACGCCCCACAATCCCTGCAGCCGTAAGGGCGAGGTACGGGCCAGGATCGCCGAGCGGCTGATGGACGAGGTCAAACAGGGATCCCTAGAGGCTTTGATTGCCCGGAGCGCCGACTTCTACGGTCCCGGGGCCTACAACACCCCCTTTCACGATATGGTCTTCGGTAAGCTGAAGGCGGGGAAGAAGGCCCTCTGGCTCTGTGATGCCGAATTGCGCCATTCGATAACCTTCACCCCCGACGCCGCTAAGGCGGTGGCCCTGCTGGGAAATACGCCCGAGGCCTACGGCGAGGTCTGGCATCTGCCGACCGACAAGAACGCCATGACCGGCCGGGAGATGATCGGCCGCATTGCCGACCACTACGGAACCGAGCCTAGCTACTCAATTCTCGGCAAGGGGATGGTTACTCTGGCCGGACTCTTCGATTCCCGGGTGATGGAGAGTCGGGAGATGCTCTACCAGTACGACCATGAGTATCTCTTCGACAGCACCAAATTTCAGGACCGGTTCTTTAATCCCACCTCCTATGCAGAAGGGATTCCGTTAACCGCTCATACCATATAAGCTATTTCGCTATGGAATCAGTGGATATCAAGGCCAAGTTCGAACTCTTTCGCGAACAGTGGTCGCCCAAGGTGATCGCCAAGCTCAATGATTATCACTTCAAGATCGCCCGCATCGAGGGCGACTTCACCTGGCATAAGCATGACGAGACGGACGAGATGTTTCTGGTTATCGAGGGATCGATTCGGATGGATTTCGAGGACCGCCGGGTGATCTGCACAGAGGGGCAGATGATCGTTGTCCCCAAGGGGGTGGTCCACAAACCCCACGCCGATAAAGAGGCTAAGATCCTGATGGTCGAACCGGCGGGAACCCTCAATACCGGGGACGTAACCGACGAGTTCACCAAGAACGAGGTCGACTGGATTTAAGGAGGGGCAAGAATCTAAATGGCCTTGACCGTATCCCGCTCCATCAGGGTTTGACTCACCTTCAAGGAAACCAGGGTTTCGCTTGGATTCTTTAAGAGATCAATCATCTGCGTCGCCGCAATGGAGCCGAGGAGATTGGTGTCTATTCGCAGCGTCGTAATATTGGGGATGTAGGGGAGTTTGTAATCAAGAGTATCCCCCGGCGCTACGATCGAGATATCCCCAGGGACATTATACTTGAGCTCTTTCAAGGCAGAGATAACCTGAATTGCAAGCCTATCGTCATGTGCGAATATGGCCGTAGCCTCTGGGTACCGAAGGAGAGTAGATTTTAGCGCAACCCGCATTTCGGCATGCTCCTCAATATCACAAGTGATGCGATACTGATCATCGAACGGAACGGAATGCTCTTCCAGAGCACGTTTAAAACCGAAATAGCGATCCGCCACAGTGGCCGTTTGATCAGGACGCCAGTAATCCATATAGACGATATTGCGGTGACCTTTGGACAGCAGGTACTGAGTTCCCTCATACGCTCCCTGATAGTCATCTACACAAACTGTATGATAGCGGTTCGCACAAGAACTGTTATTCACCACTAGGATGGGAAATCCGAGGTCCTTGATCTGCTTGAACAACCACTCCTCATAATAATAGACCGAGAAGACTCCGGAGGCTTGAGATTGTAGGATAGTTTCCCGAATATCCTTGGGAGTAGAGAAATCAGTGACCGGGATTATGATGGGATAATACCCGTTCTTTAGACAGACAGCTTCGATCTGAGCATAAATCGGGGTAACGAATTTCCCCAGGTAGAACCAGCGGTTATTTAAGTAAGAGAGAATCGCCATACATTTCGACTCGACTCGGCTGCGGTTGTCGGAGGTGCGTCGAATATAGCCTAGGTCTCCCGCGGTTCGAATGACAAGTTCTCGCTGCTCGTCGGATATATTGCCCTTTCCATTGAGGGCCATAGAGACGGTGGCAATAGAGATGTCCAAAGCGTTAGCAATATCCGCTTGAGTTATTCTTCCCATGCCACTCCGTTATTAACTAATTTTAAGTTAAATTCAATCCCAGTTTGGCAGGAGAACGGGGCGGTGTCAACGTAAAGAGGCCATATTTAACTATGCTTACCTGCAAACTGCTGGTTTAGGTAAAATTATCTCATAATTTAACTATATTTAACTTAAATTAACTATTGTTCCCATTCAATGCTATGCTATGATTTTTTTAAATCAACGATAAGGAGACAATTGTGAAAAAGGGACTATTGCTACTGGCAGCAACAATTATTGCTACCGGCATGCTATTTGGTGCCGGCCAACAGGATGGAGCTGAAGCAACGACACTCACTTTGCTTCATAATCAATCGGGTGCGGCAACATGGCAGCCCTATTTTGATCAGATGGCGGAAGAAATCAAGGCTGAGACGGGATATGATCTTGAATCTACCACCTTTCCTACTACCGACATCTACTCCGCTCAAATCCGCTCATCCCTGATTACTAAGGATGCGCCCAGTCTGTTCATCTGGTGGTCAACCTACCGCATGGAGGAGTTAGCGAATCAGAACGTATTGACTGATTTATCTGCAGTTTGGGATCGTCATAAAGATGAGTATACCGAGGACACCCGTAATGCGTTCACCTTCAATGGAGAGGTTTACGGATTTCCAATCAACACTGAGTACTGGGTAGTCTGGTACAACAAAGAGGTTTATGCCGAATTAGGCCTTACGCCTCCCGAAACTTGGGATGAATTCATAGAAATTTGCGATACCCTGGTAGATAACGATATTACCCCTCTGCTCTCTACCATTAATGGTCGATGGCCTTCATTCATCATGTTCGAAGAGTTGATTGTTGGACAGGACCCCGATCTCTATGTAGACCTGTGCGAGGGGCGCGCTAATTACTCTGATCCCCGGGTACGTGCGGCCTTCGAACTTTGGGCGGAGATGATCAATAAGGGATATTTTACCGATCCGAGCACCGATGTTTGGGCGGGCGGAGCCAGAGATTTCAACCAGAAGAAAGTCGGTATGGCGATTTTCGGGACCTGGTACATGAGTTCCAACCTCCTTGCAAACGGTGTTCCGGAGGAGAATATCGGAGCTTTTATTCTGCCTTCGCATAATCCTAAGGCTGGAAAAAATGTAATCCAAGAGATCAAGCCGATCCTGGTAAGTAAGAATGCACCGAATCAGGAAGCGATTGCCGAAGTCGTAGATTTCTGGATGTCTCCCGAGGGTAACTACGCATTCTCAAGTCAACTGAAGGGTTTTCCGGCAAACCAGAAGGCCGATGCAAGCTATCTGCCGGAGGTGAAGGTCGATCTCTTCAATCAAATCACCGATGGATATCGTATCTTGAACCGCTACTGGGAGGCGACTCCTACCCCTATTTGCGAAGCGGCAGTTGATCAGTTTGCGAAGTTTATGCTTGATCCCTCCTCCATTGATGAGGTCCTGGCTGAGCTCGATAAAGTCGCGGATGATTATTGGAGCAGTAAATAGTTCGCATAAGATTGTCGTCCCCCGTTTTGCGGGGGACATACTAACAGGAACGACTTATGAAAGAACGAACACAAACACAGATAGTTGCATATCTTTTTATTTTTCCAGCGGTGTTTCTGGTTGGAACACTGCTGCTCAATCCCATGGTGCAGAATATTTACTATAGCTTCTTTACCTGGGATATGGTTAGCAAACCGGTCTTTATTGGTTTCGGAAACTATATCAATTTACTGGGAGATACCAATTTCATCCGGTCATTTGTAAATACCGTCATTTGGGTAGTTTTCACCTTGGCAGTCCCGGTTCTGGGCGGTTTAATCATTGCAATCTTCATTCGCGGCTTACGCGGCGAACGGATATTCAAATCGATTATCTTCCTTCCGTTGGCAATCTCTTTTGTCTCTACGGGGATAATCTGGACAAACATGTTCAATTTCAACTCAGGCATAATCAACGGTTTTCTATCTCTTTTTGCTGGACGGGATGTAGAGATCGCCTGGCTCACGACGGTTCCGCTGAATACTGTCGCCATGTTGATATCCTGGTCCTGGCAGCAGACAGGTAACTACATGGTGCTCTTCTTGATGGGGCTCACTACCATTCCGCAGGAACCGGTAGAAGCCGCAATTATCGACGGTGCATCCGCCTGGCAGACATTCCGGAATATAACTGTTCCGATGCTGCAACCGATTACGACGGTTGTTATCGGCCAGGCTATGGTTAACTCCTTCAAGGCCTTCGATCTCATCTATGTTATCACCCGCGGGGGGCCATACAGATCGTCTGAAACACTAGCGGTTACGATGTTTCGCGAAAGCTTTTCGATGTTTCGAATGGGATACGGAGCATCCGTTGCGGTTGTGCTTTCAGCTATCATCATACTGATTTCCGGTACTTATGTGAGGAAGCAAATCAGTAAAGACTCGCTGCACTATTAGTAGAGGATCATATGGTTACCAATAATAAATCAGCCCAGACCATTATCTATATCGTCATGCTTATCATCGCCTTTATCTGGATTTTGCCGGTCTTTTTCACCTTTTTAACGGCATTCAAGGATATGGATGATTATGCAAATCAGCAGTTCTACGAATTACCTACGCGAATAGCCTTTCTTGCTAATCTACAGCAAGTGATGCAGGACTATCGCCTCCATTTCCATGTTTTCTCTTCCTTGAGCTACATGGCGGTGGGCGGTATCGTTTGCATTCTGTTTTCTTCCATGGCCGCATACAGTATTGTTCGGCTAAAGCCCAAGGGCAATTTCTGGTTATTCATCCTGATCTACTCCGGTACAGTTTTCCCGTTTCAGATGTATCTGATCCCCTTGTATCGACTCTACAACTCGATTGATTTATACAACACAAAATTCGGGATGTTTCTGCTTTATTCGACGATAACAATACCCTTTGCTCTTTTCATTTTTCGCGGGTTCTTCGTCACTATCCCCAGGGCATTGGAAGATGCGGCGCGGATAGACGGGTGCGGTCCGGGGGAAGCCTACTATAAGGTGTTTATGCCCCAAGCCGCAGCTCCGGTAGCGGTGGTAACCCTCTTTCAGATGAGCTGGATTTGGAATGACCTTATCTTCGGGATGGTTTTGAGCCGGGCGGAAAAGGTACGCACCATCATGGTGGCTCTGGCTACTATGTCGGGCGACGGCGGTAGTCCGCTAACATTACAGATGGCGGCAGTAATTGTAACCTCGATTCCAACCTTGATACTCTTCTTCAGCCTTCAAAGATACTTTATTGCAGGACTCTCTAATGCCTCCGCACTCAAGTAATAGGGTATTCTGTGGAATTGATAGTGGCGGTACAAGCACTCGTGCGCTCCTGGCTGATGATGCCGGCCGTATAATCTCCAGTGCGACGGCCGGCGCCGCCAGTTACAGTTCTAATCCCCCGGAGACCATTCAGAACGAACTGAGTGAAGCGATCAAGAAAGCATGTATAAATGTGCGAATAGAGCCGAATCAACTTACTTCCATCTATGTTGGATTAGGCGGAGTTTTATCAGACTACGATAAAGAGCATGTTGTAGATCTAATCCACCGGGCAGGGATTGATGTACCCAATATATGGATAGAAAACGATACTCGCAATGCTCTCGCGGGCGGATTGGCCGGCGCTCCCGGTATGGTCCTCATTTCCGGAACGGGTGCCGTCTGTTATGGAAGAAATGAGGAGGGCTCGGAGTGGAAAAGCGGTGGATGGGGTCATTATTTTGATGATTTGGGCAGTGGTTATTATATCGGTCGCCAAGCCTTGGCCTACATGGTGCAAGCCCTGGACGGGCGAATACCTCGCACCGAACTAACCGAGCGCTTGTACACCGAATTAGGTATTAGCGAACTGAACGAGATTATACAGATTGTGTATCAACAACAATTTGGTCGTGCCCGGATAGCGGGGTACACTCCGTTGGTTTTCGACTACTACCGACGGGATGATCCTACCAGCCGCCGTATCCTTGAGGAGAGTACGGATGAACTCTTCCGCATGATCAAAGCCGTTGCGGTTCGACTTAAGCTCGAAACCGGTCAACTTACCATGACCGGAGGAGTTGTAAACGTCGATAGTCCCCTGTGGCAGATGATTCAACGAAGATTGCAGTCAGATCTCCCCGGTATATCGCTCGTCAAACCGATATTCAATCCTTTGGTCGGTTCAGTGCTTCTCGCATTAAAGAATACCGGATTGTCGCTAGATGAAGTCCGAATAGATAATTTGAAATATAGCTTGGGAAAGAGAGTTAATGAAATTGAGGAATACACAGCAATACCTGATGCCGGATAAACCGGAACAGCAAACTAAAGATAGCTACAATATTTATCCCACATTTAAACTGGAATCAGGAGAAATCTTCTCCGGTTATTCGAATCTCGCAGACATCTGCAGGAACCACAGGCTTATCTTGATCGATGGATATATCGGTATCCGATGGGAAGAGGTGATACAGAAACTACGGGCAGAACTGAATAAGCTGGACATCAATCGTCTTCATTTGATCCCGGTAAGTAGTGCCTTTAAATCGGAAGCAGAAATAGATACTATGCTATCCCCGTATCTTGGAGGCGATGACCCGATATTCGGTACACGCTACCCAGGAACCCTTATAGATTTTTTCGACCAGGAAAAAATACAACAACTGCATACAGAAAGCGGTGCCGGTACCACTATTCTCTACGGGTGCGGAGCGTTCCTGTGCGCCCCCGATGGGTTGCGTCTGTATATGGATCTACCTAAGAACGAAATACAGTTCAGATCTCGGGCAGGATCGATTACGAATCTGGGTGCACGGGAGCCTTACCATGCGAAAGCAATGTATAAACGGTTCTATTTTGTAGACTGGGTGGTACTTAACCGGCATAAAGAGGAGTATTTTCGTTCCATAGATTGGATTATTGACGGGCAGCGGGAGGATGCTCCCTTATTCATGAGCGGAACTTACTTCATTACCGCTCTCGAGGATATGTCGCAAAATTACTTCAGGGTGCGACCATGGTTTGAACCGGGTGCCTGGGGCGGCCAGTATATGAAGGAAAAATTCCCCGGCCTTAACCCGGATGTTCCCAACTACGCATGGTCATTCGAATTAATCGTTCCCGAGAATGGTATTGTTTTTGAACAGAACGGATTTGCCCTGGAGGTCTCTTTTGATTTCTTGATGTATCATGATGCTCCCGGGATTATCGGAACAGAACCTGAAAAACGGTTTCATACTGAGTTCCCGATCAGGATCGATTATCTCGATACCATGCAGGGCGGTAATCTATCCATCCAATGCCATCCTCAGCCGGCATACATTAAGCAGAAGTTTGGTGAGAATTATACCCAAGATGAGACCTATTATATGATGGATTGCGAGGATGATGCTTCTGTCTATCTAGGACTTCAGGATTCAATCGATCCGGATCACTTCCGCTCCGAGCTGGAACGTTCTCAGAAGGATCAGGTAGAGATCGACATAGAGAAGTTTGTACAGAGGCTTCCCGCACATCGGCATGACCTCTTCTTGATTCCCCACGGGACAATTCATGGTTCAGGAGAAGGGAATCTTGTTCTGGAGATCAGCAGCACTCCCTATATCTTCACTTTTAAAATGTATGACTGGATGCGTCTTGATTTGGACGGTAAACCCAGGCCTATAAACATTGAACGTGGCTTTGAAAACATCAACCTTGAACGAAAAGGAGACAGGGTTAGCGAAGAGTTGATCTCCCGGCCCTATATCCTAAAGAGAGGAGATAACTATACCTTAGAGCATCTGCCGACCCATGCCGATCACTTCTATGATGTTCATCGATTTAATTTTACCAATAAGATTGAGATAGAGATAAGCGAAGACTCTTGTCATGTGCTGGTAAATGCCGGGGACACAGCAGTCGAATTATTGACCCCTCAAGGGCGAACCGTAAAGATTGCATATGGTGAAACCCTAGTCGTACCCAGAAAAGCCGGCTCCTATTCTCTACGAACCCTAGAAGGTCAAACTGCAAAGATCCTGAAAGTATTTATCAAACCGCAAGGACAAATGTAAGATGCCGAAAATTAAACGGGTGCTCGTTCTGCATCATTCTCATATAGATATCGGCTATACTGAGCGGCAAGAGAAAATAGAGTGGGATCATATAGAGTATATACGGCAGGTTTTATCAATATTACGTTCCGGAAGCAATGAAAAAAAGAAACGCTATAGCGCCTTTCGATGGAATTGTGAGAACCTTTGGGCGGTAGAGAAGTTTCTGCAGTCTGCGGATAGACAGGAACAAACCGATTTCATCAATTTCGCTCAGGAAAGAAGGATCGGTATATCTGGAAACTATCTGAATTCTACAGATTTAATTGATGGCCGAATTCTTCATGATCAGCTGTCTGCTGCAATAAATAGCATTAATAGTCTGGGAATACGGACAACAACTGCGATGACGGCCGATGTTAATGGATACGGTTGGGGATATACGGATATCCTGTATGAAAATGGTATTCGAAATCTCCTCTCTTGTGTACATACCCATCACGGTATGTATCCTCTCCGGCGGAATCAGCAACCGTTTATCTGGATCAGTCCAAAGGGGAATGAACTACTTGTTTGGAACGGGGAACACTATTTTATTGGAAATGAGTTGGGACTCTCTGATGACTCCATTGAGAGTTATATTATTCGTGATGGAAGAATAGAGAATAAACTACCTATTGACCGCTTGAGAGCGGAACGGGTGCATAACTATTTAGATCATTTAGAAAGATCCGGATACGCATTTGATTTTGTCCCGGTAACGGTTTCCGGCTTTAATTCCGACAATGCTCCTCCGAACCCGCAAATAGTGTCGAATATTGAGGAGTGGAATAGTCAGTACGGTGATTCCGTAGTCATGGAAATGGCCACCATCGACGATCTTTTTGATGCACTCGAGAAGTATCGTGATTCCATACCGAAATATTCCGGAGATTGGACCGACTGGTGGGCGGACGGCGTAGGATCAACTCCCCTGACGGTTAAACAATTTCGACAGGCGCAACGAAAGTATAATCTCTGCAAGGCTCTTGTCCCATCTCTGCGCTCCCAGCGGATTGCGGAAGCGGCATATAATATTAATCTATATGCAGAACATACGTGGGGCTACTCGGCATCTGTCAGTCATCCCTGGAAGAGTATGGTCAATCTGCTGGAGTCGCGCAAAAATGCTTATGCGATAAATGCGGATGCGGCCGTTTCAAGAGAACTGGACGAAATTGCAGCAGCGTATGGAGCCACTCCCCATGGCCTTGGTAAAGAGCTCTATCTACTTTGTAAAAATCCCCATACCAGACCCATGACTCTTCCGATTCAGGTCCCGATGGAACATCTCTCTATGGGAGCAATTAGGATATATGATCCCGATACCGGAGTAGAATATCAACATCAAATTGAAACAGCTTCGCGCGGTTATATAATTCATCTTATTATATCGCTCGCTCCGGGCGAGCTAAAACGCCTTAAAATAGATGAAAAGGGAAGCGGGTTCGATTCAACAAGTGTCGTTACGAGCACGATGGGCCTGGACGGCATTCACGATTTGCATGCTAACGATTTAAGTGATTTCGCAGGATACTTTGAGAACGATTTTTTCCAATTAGAAATTGAACGCGGCAACGGAATACGGTCACTAATCGACAAACGGCGGGGTAGGGAACTGACTAAGTCCGAGGATTCCTATGCCCCTTGGACGCCAATCTATGAACGTACCCAAACCGAAGATGATCAACGTACGGTGCGAAGACGAATGGGCCGAAACAGAAAAGCCATGTCCACTACACGAATTGTGGGGCAGCTTATTGATGTTCGGGTAGAGGAGACGGGACCGGTCTATACCGAGTTGATGTTAGAATATTCCCTGACCGGGACCTCATTCTGTGCCGTCTCTTTGCGCGTATTTAATGCGCTACCCTTGATATTCACATCGTTACAGCTGCATAAGGAGAGTATCTGGGATCCCGAGAATCTCTACCTCACCCTGCCTTTTACCACCGGGGATGCGGATGAAGAACTCTGGATCGATAAAACCGGGGCCGTACTCAGACCCCGAATCGACCAACTTCCCGGTAGTTGTACGGACTTTTATTCTGTTCAACAGGGTGCGGCGCTTATCTCCGACACGGCATCAATTTTTATAGGCCTGCCGGACACACCGCTTATCACTCTGGGGAGTCTTGATCCGCATCCAATCCGGTTGTCTGGAGATCCGGAGCTTCGGAATAGAGACGAGCTCTATGCGTGGGTCATGAACAACTTCTGGGAAACTAATTTCAAGGCTTCTCTGGGGGGCTTCCACGAATATCAATATACCCTGAGTCTGGGTGAATTGGATCCCCAGAACCTGTTCGCTGCTCAGTCAGACGCAGCCGCCGGATTCATGGTCGCTAAGTCATTTCCAGATACGACGGAAGCCGATTAATTTACGTATCGCAGACCGCCGACAGGCGAAGGCGGTCGGTGGTCTGCATACGATTATAGATCTCCTACTTCTCCAACAGATCCTCGATCCGCTGCAGCACGCCGCGCATATCGGTCAGGTCCGCACCCAGGATCAGCTTGGTATCCTCCTTGGCAAGCTTGCCCAACTCGTTGATATACTGCTCCTTCAGCTGCAGGGTCATTGCCTCTTCCCCGCCGGGCTGATCGATGGCCCCGGCCAGGGCTTTGATACTCTCCGCCGCGGCGGAGCTGATGGCCATGATCTCGCTGGCTCGGCCTTCGGCTTCGTTGATCTGCCGCTGCTTGTCGCCCTCGCTCTTGTTGATCGCCTCTTCCATGGAGGCCCAGGAGACGTTGATTTTTGACTCCTTCTCTCCCTGGCTGCGGGCGATGGCGGCCCGTTTCTCCCGTTCGGCCTTCATCTGCACCTCCATGGAGTTGAGGATCGGCCCGGGAACGGTGATGTTCTGGATCTCATAGCGGGAGATGTTGACCCCCCAGGGTTCGGCCGCCTCGTCCACGGCCTTCACCACCTGGGCGTTGATCTGCTCCCGCTCCTCGAAGGTCTTGTCCAGCTCGAGCTTGCCGATCACCGAACGCATGGTGGTCTGGGCCAGCTGGATCGTCGCGTAGCGGTAGTTGTCGATGCCGTAGCTGGCGAGCTTTGAGTCGACCACCTGCATATAGAGTACCCCGTCCACCTCGACCTTGACGTTGTCCAGGGTAAAGCAGTCCTGAGCCGGGACGTCCACGGCCGACTCCTTGAGGCTGTGCTTGTAGCGTACCTTGTCGATAAAGGGGACCATCACATGGAATCCGGCCTCCAGGGTCTTGGCGTATTTCCCTAAGCGTTCTACTACCAGGGTCGTCTTGGCCGGCACGATGCGGATACTGCGCAATAACGCAATCAGGGTAATGAGGATAAATACGGCGAAGATCAGATAGAGCGGCAGAAAGGGATTCATCGGAGACCTCCTTCATCGGCGGGGGCAGGGGTGATGCGGCCTCCCTGCGGGGGCTTGCCTGCGGGCGTTTCGGGCAAGAGCAAGGTATGCACCAGGGATTTCAACTGGGCCAGATCGTAGGGAAGGATCGAGGTGTCCACGGTATCGAAGATCGTGGAGAGCTGGTCGATGTACTGCTGGGTCAGGCGCAGGGTCATGGCCGAACGCCCCTGGGGCAGGCTGATCGACTGGGCCACCGCGGCCACTCCTTCGGCGGTTGCCTTGGCGACGATGCGCATCGCCTCGGCCTTGCCCTCGGACTCGTTGATCCGCTTCTGACGTTCCCCCTTGGAGATATTGATCGCGCTCTCCCGTTCGCCCTTGGAGATGTTGATCCGCGACTCCTTGTCTCCTTCGGAGACGAGGATCTCCGCCCGGCGTTCCCGCTCGGCGCGCATCTGCTGCTCCATGGCCTCGAGAATCGTGGCGGTGGGTGCGATATCCTTGATCTCGTAGCGGGTGACCTTGATCCCCCACGGGTCCGAAGCCAGGTCGACCGCCTTGACGATGGCGTCGTTCAGATCGTCCCGCTCGGAGAAGCTCCGGTCGAGCTCCATCTTGCCGATCTCGGAACGCATGGTGGTTTGGGCCAGCTGGGCGGTGGCGAAGCGGTAATTGTCGATGCCGTAGCTCGCCTTCTCCGGATCGATCACCTTCAGGTAGAGGAGCCCGTCCACTGTCACCTGGACGTTGTCGTTGGTGATGCAGATCTGGGGCGGCACGTCGATTACCTGCTCCTTCAAGAGCTGCTTGTAGGCCACCTTTTGTACGAAGGGAATGACCAGGTGCAGCCCGGCGCCCAGGGTTCGCTGGTACTTCCCAAACTGCTCGATGATGTAGGCCTCCTGCTCCGGAACGATGCGGACCAGCTTGAAAAAGAGATAGATTACAAAGAAGACTAACAGGTAGGTTAAGATAATACTCATCTGCTACTCCTTGCGGAATTAAATGCCGGCTCAACGAACCGGGAGAGTGGTCTAGTTCATATCGAGATCGGCTTCGGGTACGGGCCGGCCGACGATAAAGCGCATGCCCTCCTGCCGCAGGATCAGCGCCTTCTCGCCGGCGGGGATGGTCTCGTCGTAGCTGATAGCCTCCCAGCTGGTGCCCTGAAAACGGATGCGCCCCGGAGCGTCGGGGGCCACAGCATCGATTACCTCTGCCTCCCGGCCGGCGTACCGGTCGGCCCCGGCGTCCCGATAGATGATGGTTCCCTTGAGAACCGAGCGGAAGCGTTTGCGCAGGAATACGAAGGCGGCAACGGAACTGCCGGCCCAGAGCAGGGTTTGGGCCCCGATGCCGATCCAGGGGAAGATCAGGGAAATGAGGGCGGTAAGAAGCGCGCCGGCGCCGAAGAAGAAGATCGTGAATCCGGGGATGATCATCTCCGAAGCGATCAGGAGCAGCCCGACCAGGCTCCAGAAGAGGGCGAAGTTCATTTTTACCTCCGTTTTTTCCCAGCTTAGACCGACAGCAGGACACGGTCAACATCCAGCGTAAGTTGCCGACCTTGATCGGTTTTACCTATCTTAGGGTATGCGCATTCGCCTGCTGCTCGGGGATCAACTCGATATCAACCACTCCTGGTTCTCAGGAGCGGATCCGGAGGTCCTCTATGTGATGATGGAGGTCCGTCCGGAGACCGAGTATGTGCATCACCATGCCCAGAAGCTCCTGGCGGTATTCGCTTCGATGCGGAACTTCGCCGCCGAGCTCGAAGGGCGGGGCCACCGTCTGCGCTATCTGAAGATCGGGGATCCCGCAAACAGGCAGAGTTTCGAGGAGAATCTCACATTCCTGACGGCGGAGCACGGGGCGGAACTAATCGAGTATCAGCGGCCGGATGAGTTCCGGCTGGAAGAGCTCTTCCTGGAGATGCAAGCGCGTCTTCCGCTCTGCCGGGTCGAGTCGGAGCACTTCCTGTTGAGCCGAGATGAGGCGGCCGCCTGGTTCGCTAAGCGGAAGAACCCGGTCATGGAGTACTTCTATCGGGATATCCGTAAAAAAACCGGCTGGTTGATGGAGGGGGACGCTCCGCAAGGCGGTAAATGGAACTACGATGAGGAGAACCGTCGCGCCTGGCGGGGTGATCCGCCGGCGCCGGTCCGGGATGGGCGCATTGTCGACCTCCGCCCGCTCTGGGAGGAGATTCAGAAGGCGGGGATCGCCTCCTTCGGAGAGCCCCGGGCCAAAGCCTTTCGGTGGCCCCTGAGACGGGAGGAGGCCCTGGAGGATCTGGCCCGCTTCTGCCGGGAGGGGCTCACCCATTTCGGCCGCTACCAGGACGCGATGGCGATGAATGAGCCATTCCTCTTCCACTCCCTCTTGAGCTTCGCCCTTAATGTGAAACTGATCTCGCCCCGGGAGGTGATCGAGGCCGCCCTGGCCGCCGCCGATCAGAATCCCGCTATTCCCCTCTCCTCGCTGGAGGGCTTTATCCGGCAGATCGCCGGCTGGCGGGAGTATATCCGCGGCATCTACTGGGAGCGGATGCCGGGCTTTGGGATTGAAAACTTCTTCGACCACCGACGGAATCTCCCCGACTGGTACTGGACGGGAGAGGTGAAGATGCGCTGCCTGAAGCAGTCGATCGGTCAATCCCTTAAGGAGTCCTACGCCCACCATATTCAACGGCTGATGATTACAGGAAGCTTCGCCCTCCTGGCCGGAATCGATCCGCAGCAGGTGGACGACTGGTATCTGGGGGTCTATATCGACGCCTTTCAGTGGGTCGAGCTTCCCAATACCCGCGGGATGAGCCAGTTTGCCGACGGAGGCAAGACCGCGACCAAGCCCTACGCGGGGAGCGCTAATTACATCTCCAAGATGAGCGACTACTGTAAGGGCTGTGCCTACAATCAGAAACAGCGTCACGGCGAGGGAGCCTGCCCCTTCAACAGCCTCTACTGGGATTTTTATCTGCGGCATCGGGAAAGACTCGAAGATAATCCGCGGATCGGCTTCGTCTACCGCACCTTAGATAAATTCTCAGAAGAGGAGCGCCGGAGCATTCGACGTCAGGCCGAGGAGTATCTGGAGGGAATCGAAGGTCTCTGACTTCCGCCGGTGGTCCTCCCTGGTAAAATCTCAGTAGATTTGTCATACTTCCCCCCTGATGAACGGATTCTTACCCTGCAGCGAAGCGGAGATGCGCGGTCTCGGCTGGGAACGCTGCGATTTTATACTGGTTTCCGGGGATGCCTATGTGGACCATCCCTCCTTCGGGGCGGCCATCATCGGCCGGGTGCTCGAGGCGGAAGGTTTTCGGGTGGGCATGATCCCCCAGCCCGACTGGACCGACGAGGCGAGCCTGAAGATCTTCGGCCGGCCCCGGCTCGGTTTTCTGGTGACCGCCGGAAACCTCGACTCCATGGTGGCCAACTACACGGCCGCCAAGAAGCGTCGCCGGGACGACGCCTACTCGCCCGGAAACCGCGGCGGCATGCGCCCCGACCGGGCGACCATCGTCTACTCCAACCTGGTGCGCCGGGCCTACAAGCGCATGCCCCTGATCATCGGCGGGGTCGAGGCCTCTCTGCGCCGGCTGGCCCACTACGACTACTGGTCCGACTCCCTGCGCCGCTCGATCCTGCTCGACTCCAAAGCGGATATCCTGGTCTACGGCATGGCCGAACGGAGTGTCGTCGACCTCGCGAAGCGTATGGACGAGGGCGAGGATATCAAGGCGATCCGGGATATTCCCGGCACGGTGGTAAAGGCCGCCCCGGCGGAGTTGCCCGAGGGAACGATTCAGCTTCCGGAGAACGACCGGCTGAAGGCCGATCGCCGGGCATACGCCGAGAGCTTCGCCCTGCAGATGAAGAATGCCGATCCATTCTCCGCATCCCCCCTCTACGAGGGCTACGGAGCCAACGGGGTGTTGCAGAATCCACCCATGAAGCCCCTCTCCCAGGCGGCATTCGACCGAATCTACGAGCTGCCCTTCCGTAAGGCCCCTCACCCGCGCTACAGCGAGGGGGTCCCGGCGATAGAGGAGGTCCGCTTCAGTCTGGTCTCGAGCCGGGGCTGTTTCGGGTCCTGCAGCTTCTGCGCCCTGGCCTACCATCAGGGGCGGATCATCCAGGCCCGGAGCCACGCTTCGCTGCTGCATGAAGCCGAAGCGATGGTCTCTCACCCGGAATTCAAGGGCTATATCCACGATGTGGGCGGCCCGACGGCCAATTTCCGCCATCCCGCCTGCGCCAGACAGCAGAAGCAGGGGGCCTGTACCCACCGCAACTGCCTCTTTCCCGAACCTTGTCCCAGCCTCGATGCCGATCACGGCGATTATATCGATCTCCTGCGGGAGCTGCGGGGTATCGACGGGGTGAAGAAGGTCTTTATCCGTTCGGGAATCCGCTTCGACTATCTTCTACAGGAGAAGGCCGGACGCTTTCTGCCCGAGCTCTGCGAACACCATGTAAGCGGACAGCTCAAGGTCGCTCCCGAGCATGTCTCGGCCCGGGTATTGCAGGCCATGGGGAAGCCGCCCCACCGGGTCTATCTCGATTTCAAGCGGCGCTACGAGGCGATCAATCAGAAAATCGGAAAAAAGCAGTATCTGGTTCCCTATTTTATCTCTTCCCACCCCGGATCGACCCTCGAGGATGCGATCGAACTGGCCCTCTTTTTCAAGTCCCAGCGCTTTATTCCCCAGCAGGTGCAGGATTTCTATCCTACCCCGGGGACCTTATCTACCTGCATGTACTACACCGGTCTCGATCCGCGCAGCATGCAGAAGATCTACGTTCCCAGGAGCCACGAGGAGAAGAGTATGCAGCGCGCCCTGCTGCAGTTCAACCGTCCGGAAAACCGGACCTTGGCAGCCAAGGCTTTGCGTAAGGCGGGACGAGGCGATTTAATCGGCCGGGGAGCCGACTGTTTGATTCCACCGGAGAGAAGAAGGCATGTACCGCAAAAACGTCGCTCCTAGCCCTCAATCTTATGATTTGATGTGCCGTTAATGCTAGAAGAAGGTTCATCACAGGTGAGTACTCCTAAGATGGAAGGATCCGACATCTATCGACGCATCCTCGAACAGGCGAAGACCGCGATTGTGGTCGTCGATGAAGGGATGAACATTCTCTACATCAATCGATATGCAAATGAACTCACCGGCTACACCCGGGAAGAGATCCTCTCACAAGAGATCCGCTGGGAGAGCCTGTTGATCGCGGATGATTTGGAGCGCATTCGCCATTACCATCGCCGTCGCCAGCTCGGCGATCCCGATATACCCGATCAGTACGAGGTGCGATTAGTCGATCGCAACGGCATGCACCGCAACCTGCTGCTTCAAATCGGCCGGCTTCCGGAAGAGAATCACTCGGTGGTAACCATCTTCGACGTCTCCCACTGGAAACGCTACGAGGAACGCTTGATCGGCAACGAGGAGCGGTTGAAGGCGATGGTCGAACTGAGCCGGGAGATCACCCTGATCGTCAACGATTCGATGACCATCGAATATGCCGGCGGGGCGGTACTGCCCCTCTTGGGCTTTGCTCCGGTGGATCTTCAGGGACTCTACCTCAGGGATTGCGTCCATCCCGAGGATCTCGACCGGGTCAGCGCCCTCTATCTCTCCGGTATCAATGAGCTGTCCACCTTCGATATCCTCGACTTCCGCCTCCGTAACAGCAACAACGACTGGGTTCAGGTCGAGGCTAACTGCAACAACCAGCTCAACAATCCCCGTATCACCGGGGTGATCATGACCATCCGGGACATATCCGCCCGGAAACTGGCCGAAGAGCGGGCTCAGTTCTATCAACACTACGACTACCTGACCCGACTTCCCAATCGGAGGATGTTCTTCGAGCGCCTCAGCCTGGAACTGCGCCATGTAAAGCGCCGGGCGACCACCTTCGCGGTGCTCTGCATCGGATTGGACCGCTTCAAGGAGATCAACGATCTCTTCGGTCCCAAGGTGGGCGATCGGCTCCTCTTCGAGATCGGTCGTACCCTGAGTACTACCTTCCGCAAGGATGATGTCGTCGCTCGTCTGGAGGGGGACAAGTTCGGGGTCCTATTGACCGATATGGACCGGACGGATCATATCATCGATATCGTCAAGAAGAGTCTCAAGCTTTTCGGTTCATCCTTCACCATTATGAACGAGGCGGTCCGAATCAGCGCCAGCATCGGCGTGGCCGTCTATCCCGACGATGGGAGCAGCGAGGAGCAGCTGGTTAAAAACAGCGAAACCGCCCTCTTCATGGCCAAGGAGAAGGGCCGGGCGACCTATCAGCTCTACAACCACCGGCTTCACAGCAGCCTGCAGGCGCAGCGCACCATGGAGCGCCGTCTGGAGGAGGCCCTCGGGCGGGGAGAGTTCAAACTCCTCTACCAGCCCAAGGTCGATCGAGACGGGGTGATGGTCGGCACCGAGGCCCTGGCGCGTTGGCACTCCCCGGTTCTCGGACATGTGACCCCGGACCGCTTCATTCCGGTGGCGGAACAGAGCGGTCTGATCGTCGAACTGGGTCGGGAGATCCTCGAGCTCGCCTGTACGGAATGGCGGGATATCTCCGCCTGGAACGGGCAGGAGCTTAGCCTGGCGGTCAATCTCTCCCCCTTTCAGTTCCGGCACCCCAGTCTGATTGCCATGATTCAGGAGGTCCTGGCCGCTACCGGATTCGACCCTCGCCGCTTGGAGCTGGAGATCACCGAAACCGGGTTGATGCATGATCTGGAAGACGCCGTCCGGAAGCTCGGACAACTGAGCCGCCTAGGGGTCAGCATCGCAATCGATGACTTCGGCACCGGCTATTCCTCCCTCAAGAAGCTGAAGGACTTCCCGGTAACCACCGTGAAGATCGATAAATCCTTCCTGGAGAATCTCAACTACAGCCGCAAATCCTCGACTATCATCAACGCCATAATCGGCTTGGCCCACGACCTCGGATTCCAGGTGGTGGCCGAAGGGGTCGAGACTATGGAGCAGCTCGACTTCCTGCAGCAGGCGGGTTGCGATATCTATCAGGGATACCTCTTCGACAAGCCTCTGGAGCCGGAGCTCTTCACCGGTACCGAGGCGAACCTCAATTACCGCAGCCTTATCCCCAGCCATTAAGCCTAATCGACCTCGACGGCTCGCCAGCGGCCGGAGAGAAAGGCGATGAAGAGAATCAGGGCATGAAAAATCTGGTAGAGCCCGAATGATAACCACGCCGCCCGGATTCCCAGCGGGAAGTAGAGGGTCAAGAGGGCCGTCATCCCCAAAATAAAGAGAACATTGGTCGAGAACTCCGAGGCCAGCACCAGACGTCCCCAGCCGTTTCCGGTAAAGATAATCTCGAATGAGTAGCCTAAGATCTCGATGAAGTAGAAGGGCGCGAAGAAGCGGAGGGCTCTGATTCCCAGGGCGATAGTCTCAGGATCCTTGGTGAAGAGCGCCACAATCGATCCCGGTGCCAGCAGGACCGTCAGCATGACCGCAGCACCGATAATCGCCGCCAGCAACTCGCATCCGATGATGGTATGCTGCGCCTTGTCCGGGTCCCGGGAACCGAGGGCGTTGCCCACCAGGATAGCCGCTCCCCGGGCAAAACCGCCTACGATAGTCTTGTTGATTCGGAACATCGAGAAGGCCACGTGGGTCGCCGCCAAAAAGAGGGTTCCCTGAAGATTGACCATCGATTCGTAGCTAAGAAATACCGACAAGGCGATGATGTTCTGCACCGCCACCGGTAGAAAGGCCAGGGTGATGTTGCGCATGATTACGGGTCGTGCCGGTCGGAGCTTCAGGACGGAGAACTCTGCCCGCATTCCCGAACGGAGCACGACGGCTCCCAGATAGAGTACGAGCACCAGGTTGGTAATAACCGTCCCTAAAGCCGCCCCGGCGATGCCCAGCGCGGGGAAGCCGAACGAGCCGAAGATCAAGAGATAGTTGAGAAGGATGTTGAGCAGATTCCCGACCAGGGTCGCCCGCATGACCGCACCGGTGCGGTTGATGCCGCTCAAGAATCCGATCAGCACCATCTCGATGCTGAGAAAGAGGACGCCGTAGCGAATGACGGCGATGTAGGCCAGGGCGTTTTCCAGGAGCTCGCCGGAGCCGACGAGGAGACTGAGAATCGGCCGGGCGGAGAAGGAGAAGAGAAACGAGACCAGGGCTGCGCAGAAGCCGACGTAGAGTCCGTTGTCTAAAATAAGTCCCGTCTCGGCGGCGGTTCCGGTCCCGGACTGCTGACGGCCGAAGCGGCGGGAGCTTAAGGCCTGCACCCCGGTGGTCACCGGCCAGACGAAGGTAAAGCAGATCCCCGTAAAGAGCGAGGCTATTCCCATGGCTCCGAGCTGACTGGTCCCCTGCCGTCCGACCATGGCGGTGTCGGTTACCTGGTGCAAATAGTGGGAAAGGTTCCCGGCCAGTAAGGGGCTGCCGACGGCGATTATCCGGGACACGGTGGAGCGAAGGGACATTTTTGCCATGAGAAGGACGCTACATCGAAAAAACTGACCCGGTCAAGGCAGTGTCTGCTTGCCCAAGGGGAACGCAATGCGTAGTATTAGGTATGGCAACACGCGAATCCGGAATAAGCGGAATATTTTTTCTTCAACTGGCGGTTTCACTCTTCCTGATTGTTTCGGGACTCTTGGGTATCATGGACTACAACTCCACGATCAACGAGGTCGTTCGCTCGGTAACTCGGGCCTTCGGCGGTCGGAGCGACGTACTGAATATCATCATTTCTGTGGCGGAGCTCGTCTCGGGTGCGGTGTTGTTGATCGGACTCTTTTTGATCATCCGCAACAACACCCTCTTCTACGCGACCCTGACGGTCTTTATCCTCTGGGCGGTTCGAGTGGTCTTCTACTACTTCTTAAACGGTCTGCTTCAGCCTGATCTCCTGATCTGGCTTCACCGGGTTTCTCCGGATCTGATTGTCCTCTCCTCATTGTGGGTGATCTTCCGACGCTACGCCTAGGCGAATCCTGCGGAGCTAATGCTCCGCTGATTCTCGCTCCCCTCGAAGGCATCACCACCGCCCCCTACCGCAGGACCCTCTTTCGTCTCTATGGGGGCTTCGACGGGGGTATCGCCCCCTTCATCGGGACCATTCGCCGGCTCAAGCGTTACGACTACCATCTCAGAGACATCCTTCCCGAGGTCAATCCTGCATCGCCGCCGCTGATTCCCCAGGTATTGGGAGCCGATCCGGAGGGGATAAGGACCGTGGCCGAGGCGGTGAAGGAACTCGGCTATACCCAGCTCAACTGGAATATCGGCTGTCCCATACCGAATATCGTTCGCAAGCGACGGGGCTCGGGAATCCTCCCTTTCCCTGAAGAGGTCGAGGCGGTGTTGCAGGCGGCTTGCCGGGTTGATCTGCCCGCCTTCTCCGTCAAGCTCAGGTTGGGCTTGACGGAGCCCGATGAGTGGCGGCGGCTTATTCCCGTGCTCACGGCCTATCCCCTCGATTTTATCGTACTCCACGGCCGCACCGCTCTGCAGATGTATACCGGGCAGGTCGACTGGGATTCTTATGCCGATTTTTCTAAGGCCTATGGTGGGAACTTCCTCTGGAGCGGGGATATCTTTTCCGGGGAGGATTTTCTCAAAGCCGTCGACCGGGTTCCTTCTTGCGCCGGATTCCTTTTGGGCCGGGGGGCGCTGCAGCGGCCGATGCTGGCCCGGGAGATCAGATCGGGTCGCCGGGAGCATTTTACCCTCCGAGAGGCCTTGGGGTTCTTGCATGAACTGGCCGGGGAGTATCGCCGGGACGGCCACGACGAGACCTGGATCCTGGGGAAGATGAAGCTCCACTTCAGTCATCTGCGTAAGGGCTGCGACGAGGCCGAATCGGCTCGGGAGCTCTGGCCCCGCCTGCGGAGCTTCCGCACCCTGGATCAGCTCGCCGGACTATAGCCCTTGCCGCAGATGGCCGCGAGGAGGGTCTGCTCCTCGGCGGTGGGTTCGGGAATGGAGTCGTCTCCCCGGCGGCGTTCGATCTCCCGCTTCACCACCGCATGGGTCTGTGGGGTCACCAGGAAGCCGAAGGAGATGAGGATTCCGGCGATAAAGAGGAGAGTCGGACCGAAGATCAAGAGCAGCCGGATTCCCTGGCGAACGATCTCCTCCTGGGGTTGGTTCGGGATAAAGCCCAAAATATCGAGGGTGAAGCCTACCAGCGGTAGAGCGAGTACCCCCTGGGCGATCTTGCGGATCAGGGTCATCCCGCCGGAGTAGATTCCCGAGCGGCGGCTGCCTGAGACCAGCTCGTCCACGTCGATTACCGTAGGCAGCATGGCCCAGGGAATCATCGAGGCCGCCGAGAGCCCGGCGCCGATCAGGAGGCTCGGAATCACCACAAAGACCAGGGATGATCCCGGGGTAAGGAAGAAGAGCAGAAAGAGGAAGCCCAGAATCGAGATCACGAGCCCAATACGATAGGCAAAGGCCTTGCCCCGGCGGTTGGCGAGCCAGGTGAAGAAGGGGAGCATACTGATCTGAGTCACGATCAGTGCGCCGATCCCGAGGGTGTAGAGCCCCTCCTGTTCCATGTAGTACTTCATAAAGTAGAGGTAGAGGGCCATCAGGATATCGATGGCGGTATAGGCGGCGATATACATGCCGATGTGGACCCGGAAGGAGCGATTGCGAAAGACCTGCTTCAGGGTTTCCCAGGAGACCGGATCGCTCTTGTGATCGGCCAGCTCCTCCCGGGTCCCGAAGAATACCAGGAAGAAGGGAACGGCGTAGACGACGCCGAAGACGAGTCCCATCAGCAGAAAACCGGTCGCCTCGGTGGCCGCGCCGTCGATGATCATCTTCGGAATGGTGGCTGCAATCAGGGTCGAGACCTGGGAGAAGATGATCCGGGTTCCCGAGAGCCGGGTTCGAAGGCGATAGTCGGCGGTCATATCGGCATTCAGGGCCGAGTAGGGAACCATCACCATGGTAAAGACGGTGTTGAAGAGCAGGTAGACCCCGCCGTAGAAGAGGAAGGTGGGAATTTCGCCGGAGAAGCCGACCGGAATCCAGAGGGCGGCGAAGCTGATGAAGACCGGAATGATCCCGGCCAATAGATAAACCCGTCGCCGACCGAGCCGGCTCTTGGTGCGATCCGAGATAATCCCCATCATCGGATCGGTAACCGCATCCCAGACCTCCCCTAAGGTGAAGACCAGTCCGGCCATGGCCGGGGCGAGACCTACAACATCTGTCAGGAAGTAGAGAAAGAAGAGCCCGATGATCATGAAGGAGCCGCCGCCGTAGAGGTCGCCTACGCCGTAGAAGATAATATTCTTCCAGCTCAGTCTCTGCCCGCTTCCGTCCATACAGCCCCCGTGGTCCATGGGAATGGCCCATTGTAGCATAGAAATTTTATGATGTTGACCTGGGAAAAGTTTTTGTGCTTCTATGAGTAGTCATGATAAGCCACCCTATCGCCTTTCCACGCTACCGCAAACGGCGGGCTTTCTCCCGTGCGGTACTGCGCTTTCTGCTGCCCCGCTTGTCCAAGATCGAGCTCTACGGACTCGAGCATCTGCCGAGCGAAGGGCCGATTATATTAGCCGGCAACCACAGCGGAATGCTCGAGGTTCTGTTGCTGATCGCCTATGCGCCCCGGCATTTGGAGCTGATCGGCGCGGGGGATATCCCCATGGATCCCCGCTATGTGGCTTTCTCTCATCTCTATGAATATATACCCATAAACCGCGGGAATACCGATAGCGCGGCCCTCCGAGCGGCGGTAGGCGTACTGGAGCAAGGGGGCGTCTTAGGGATCTTCCCGGAGGGGGGCATCTGGGAGATGGAGCGCAGCAAGGCCCAGAAAGGGGTCTCCTGGATCGCCGGTATGGCTCAGGTGCCGGTAATTCCCGTCGGCTTCGGCGGACTCGGCGGGGCCTGGAATAAGTTGATTCGCTTCGGGTTCCCCCGGCTGACGATAACCTTCGGCGAACCTATTGCGGCGCCGGATCTTTCCGACCGCAAGAACCGGAAGACTATTTTGCAGGACCATGCCGAAGAGGTGATGGACGGCATTCAGGAGTGTATCCCCGAGGATCTGAGGATTACCTTCGTGCATCCCGAGTATCAGCACTTCGATCTCTCTATTCATCGGGGCGACGAGGAAGTAAGCGACCGGATTCCCCACCGGGATCAGTTGGCCCGCTTCTTTTTTCGGCCGATTCTGCTGGATGCCCTCCGGCGCAATCTGCGTCGCAAAGTCGGCGCCCTGGAGAAGCTTCACCGGACCCACAAGGGACAGGTGCTGGCTGATGCGGTGGGAGAAATCCTCGATTACCTCGAGGTCAATCCCGCCTTCTTTACCTACCGCTTCGGTAACGACGAGGGCCACCGGATCGCCGATGCCTTCCGAGAGATGCGGAAGCTCTTCGCCGAATCGCCTGCGGAACAATTCGGTATCAAGGCCGAGAAACGCTACCGTTTTCCCGGCGACAGCGAGGAACGGCTGGAGAAGATCCCGGCCGAGAAACCTCGCTGACCGCTTAATCCCAAGAGAGACCCCGCCGTCCGGCGGGGCGCTATTATCCTAACTCAAAGAGCTTGATGCCCTCCTCGCTAAAGAACTCCTTCAGTTCTTTTATAACCGCTCGAATTGCGGCGGCCTCCTCCTCTTCGCAATAGACGACCATCGCGAAGTTCTCCTCCGGCCAGATATGATCGCCCTTCCGGGGGCCGGACGATCCGACCCCGTGGACTATAGGAAACTTGGTGTAGTGCGCCGCGGCGCCCGCCTTTTTCAGGGCCTCGTGGAGGTCGTCCTCGATCGAGCGGTTGGCGATAATCTCTAAGCGTTTCATCTGCTACTCCTGCCCTTCGATGGGGCTCAGCTCGCGCTGGTGTCGTTCGGCCCGGCGGGCCTCCCGCTTCGCTTCCCGCTTGGCGGCGCGCTTTTCGGCCCGGCCGTTAAAGAGGGAGTAGAGTACGGGAACCAGGAAGAGGGTCAAAAGGGTCGCCGCGGAGAGTCCTCCGACGACCGCCTTGCCGATGGGCTGCACCAGCTCGGCTCCCTCCCCGGGGAAGAAGGCCATCGGTACCAGGGCCAGGACGGTGGTCAGGGTAGTCATCAGGATCGGTCGCAGACGGTTGCCCCCGGCGGCGATACAGGCGTCGTTGATCCCCATACCCCGCTTACGCAGCAGGTTGATATAGTCCACCAGCACGATACCGTTGTTAACGACGATACCGACCAGCATTACCAGTCCGACCGCGGTGAAGATACTGAAACTTTGCCCGGTTCCGACGTAGATGCCGATTACCCCGATCAGTACCAGCGGTATGGTAAAGAAGATGATAAACGGATCTAAGAAGGATTCGAACTGACTGGCCATGACGCCGAAGACCAGCAGGATCGAGATAATCAGGATGACTACGAATTTGAACCCGTACTCCATCAGCTCGGCGTAGTCGCCGGAGTACTCGATAACGACGTTCTCGTCCACCGGAATATTGTCGGCGATCGCCCGGCGTAGATCGAGTTCGACCTGCTGCAGCTGCGCGCCCGGGGCCATGCCGCCCTGGACATGGATAGTCCGGGTCTGGTTCTCCCGGTTGATGCTGACCGGCCCGCTGGTTTTGCGGGTCGAGGCGAAGCTCGAGAGGGGGATGCGTACCCCCATGGCGTTGACCACGAAGATCTTGTTCAGGTCCGGGATCTCATCCCGGTCGCGCTCTTCGAGGATGACGACGATGTCGTACTCGTTGCCGTCGTCGTTGAAGCGGGAGGCGGTGGCGCCGTCGATATTGGCCCGGATCTCCTGCCCGATGGAGGCCATGGTGAGTCCCAGATCGTAGGCCCGCTCCCGATCGATAACGATGTCGAGCTGAGGCAGCCCCTCCTGCAGGTTGATCACCGGCTCGGTAATCTCCGGCAGCTGCTCTCTGATCATCTCCTGAATACGCTTGGCCGTCTCCTTAGCCAGATCGAGGTCGTCGGATTTAACCAGGATGTCGATCGGGCTGCCGCCGCCTCCGGGACCGCCCCCTTCGGTGAACTCGAAGACCACCGACGGGAATTCATCGAAGTGAGACCGAAGTTTCTCCTCTACCTCGGTGGAGGTATCGATCCGCTGGGCGTAGGGAGGCAGGGTGATGCTCAAAGAGCCCTTGTGGGACTGCAAACCGCCGAGGAAGCCGAAGAAGCTCCGCTCGCCGGCGGAGACGACGATGCTCTCGAAGCCCTGAATCTCATCCCGGGCGATCAGCTCCAGGCGCTGCATCACCGATTTGGTGATCTCCAGGTCGGTGCCCAGGGGCAGTTCGGCGCTCAGTTCGATGTAGTCGCTTTCCATATCGGGCATGAACTCGAAGCCCGCGATGGTAAGCAGGCCTAAGCTGGCGACGAAAATCACCAGTACGATAAGAACCGTCAGCACTCGGCGACGAAGCACCTTCTTCAGGGCCCGCCGGTAGAGCTCGTCGAGGCTCTCGAAGAAGCCCCCTAAGACCTCGTCCAGGCGCTTGGAGAGACCCGTCCGCGGTCGTTGCCGGTTGGAGCGGATGGGCAGGTATTTACTGGAGAGGACCGGCACCAGAAACATGGCCACCAGGAGCGACGAGAGGAGGGAGATGACGACCGTGAAGGAGAGGCCCGAGAAGAGCTCCCCGATCATCGCCAGCTGAGATTTGAAGACCGCCAGCGGAGCGAAGACGCAGATCGTGGTCAGGGTCGAGGCGACGATGGCGTTGATCATCTCCTGGGTACCGATGACCGCCGAGGTCTTGAGTTTGGCTCCCTTCTCCCGATAGCGGTAGATATTCTCAAGTATTACGATGGAGTTATCCACCAGCATTCCTATCCCCAAGGCGAGTCCCGCCAGGGTCATGATATTGAGGGTCAGGCCCGCGAAGTACATCAGCATCAGGGTGATGATGAAGGAGATCGGTATGGTCAGCCCGATAATCAGGGTCGTCTTGAAGCTGCGCAGGAAGATGAGCAGGATCAGCACCGCCAGAATTCCGCCGGTGATGGCCGAGCTCGAGACCTGCTGCAGCGAGGCGCGGATGATTTTGGTGGTGTCGTAGATGACCGCCACCTCGATTCCCGCCGGGAGCTCCCGGTTGATCTGCTCGATCCGCGCGAGCACATTATCCGCGGTCTGCACCGAGTTGGTTCCGCTCTGCTTCTGCACCGTCAGATAGACTCCGGGTCGGCCGTTGATGAAGATTACGTTGTCCTCGTCACGAAAGCCGTCGAAGACGTTGGCGATGTCTCCCAGGCGCACCACCTTGGTCGGATTGCCGCTGGCCGCCGAGGGCTGAGCGGGGCTTCCCTTGTAGGCGATGACCGTATCCCGGATCTCCTGGATCGACTCATACTCGCCGGCGGTGCTGATCAGGTAGTTGATGTTGCCGTCGCTGATCGCTCCTCCCGAGAGCTGCACGTTCTGTCCCTGGAGCATCCCCTGAATTTGGGTCAGGGTGAGTCCGTAGGCCTCGAGTCGGTTCTGGGGAACTTCGACCCGGATAATCCGTTCCCGGCCGCCGGAGATGCTGACTAAGGCCACCCCTTCGACCTGTTCCAGCCGGGGTTGTATGATCTTCTCGGAGATCTCCCGGATCTCCTCGGGGGTTCGGTTGCCGCTGACGTTCAGATGCAGGATAGGGATCATCGAGGGGTCGAACTTGAAGATCTGCGGGGTGGTCGCCTCCTCCGGAAGGTAGGCCTTGACCATCTCGAGCTTATCCCGCACATCGTTGGCGGCCTCGGACATGTCGGTACCCCAGGTAAACTCGATCTGAATCATCGAGTTGCCTTCGGCCGAGGTGGAGGTTATCTCCTCGATATTGCCGACATTGCTCAATCCCCCTTCCAGGGGCCGGGTAACGCTCTTCTCGACCTCCTCCGGACCGGCGCCCGGATAGTCGGTGAAGAGCAGCAGCACCGGCGGTTCGATTTCCGGATAGAGATCGATCGCCAAATCGACCACGGCGTAGAGGCCTAGGGCGATCAGCAGCGCAAAGATGATTGCCACCGTCGTGGGACGGTTGACTACAGTTTTGGTAACACTCATAAGCTATGCGTTCCTTTCCTAACGGATCGTATCCACCGCATCGAGTCCCGACACCCGGTCGATGATGCGCACCCGGGCCTCGTTTTCGAGCAGGGTTTGACCGCGAATAACCACGGTCTCACCATCCGCCAGGCCTTCGACGATCTCGAGCTTGTTGTCGATTTCGATGCCCGGTACGACTTCCCTGGCCTCGACCCGGGTGTTCTCGCCCTCGCCGTTGACGACGAATACTACCGGCTGACCGAAGCGGTTGATCAGACACTCGGACGGAATCTTGACGATCCCCTCCTTCTGCTCGACGATGATCTTGACCTTGGCGAACATCCCCGCTTTGATGCGCCTGTCCTGGTTCCGGAAGGCGAGTTTGACCGCCATGGCCCGGGTTACCGGATCGACGACGGGACTTACCTCGCTGACGAAGGCCCGGAACCTGAACTCCGGATAGGCCTCCAGTTCGATCAGGGCCTGCTGCCCCAGGGCGATCTTGGCGATGTAGCGCTCGGAGACCCCGGTCGAGACCTCTAAGCTATCGACCTTACTGACCGTAGCCACCGGAATGGCCGGCGAGATGGTGGTGCCCACTTCGCCGGGAATACTGGTGACGGTACCGGTTATGGGGCTCTTCACCGGCGATGCGGCGAAGTTCTGTCCCGGCCGGGAGGGATCGACCTGGGCGATAACCTGATCCTTGCTTACATAGTCTCCAATGGCGACGTTGAGCCGCAGGAGTTTACCGGAGGTGTCGGCGAAGACGTCGACACTCGATTGCGCCACGATATCCCCGTTTACCTCGAGATAGTCGAAGAGCTCGCCCTCGACCGCTTCGGTAACGTTGACCGCGAATACCGCTTCCTCGTTCTCCGGGTCCGCCGCGCCTTCACCGGCGGCGGCCTTTGGTCCGCCCGCTCCGCAGGCGCCGAGCAGGAGGAGCAGCGCCAGCGCCGTCCCCCCGAGTCCTAGTCTGGTAGATCCTTTCATTCTTCCGTTCCTCTTTTAGTCTCTTTATTCAATCTCTTCGATGGAGCGGTTAATCGCCGCTTCCAGATCGATCAGTCCGTTAATGTAGTTGACCTTCTCGCTCAAGAGCTCGAAGCGGGCCTCCTGTAGATTGTCCTCGGCATCCTCAACCTCTAAGAGGGAGCGGCCGCCGGCGTTATAGGACTCTTCGGCCAGATCGTAGGCCCGTTCGGCCAGTTCGACGTTGAGTTCCTTGGCCCGGATTACCTGAATCGACTTGTTGATGTTCTGCACCGCCGTCAGGATCTCTAACTCCGCCCCCTCCAGGGCTTGCTGCAGATTGGCCCGCAAAGCCTCCTTCTGGTCGGCGGTATCCTTGATGCTGTTCATCGATCTGGAGACCGGCAGGAGCTCGCTCAACGAGAGGGAGAGGGTAATGGAGAAGACCTTGTCGCTGTTGCCCGGTTCCCAGTCGTCGCCGCTCAGGGAGAACTCCTCCCAGGGATCCGGCTGGAAGCTTTGGCTCAGTCCGTAACCGAAGGTCAGGGAGGGCACGAGGCCGTTGATATTGACCCGGCGGAGATTCTCCAGACTCTGCAGGTTCGTGACCAGGTTCTGGATGTCCAGCCGGTCTAAAAGGTAGGCGTCGCTCAGTTGGTCGGCATCGTAGGGTTTCAGGTCTACATCGATCGATCCCTGAAGATCCAGCTGGGAATCGAGATTGACCCCCAGGCTCAGCTTGAATCCCAGTAGGGATTGCTCGTAGCCGTCCCGGGCGATCTCCACCTGGGGTTTGAAGTTCTCCAGGGCGACCTGGGCGCTCAGCTTGGTATACTCGTCCACCAGGCCGAAGTCGTAGTTAGTCGAGGCCTGATCGAAGCGCTTCTCCAGGGAACGCTGCTGCAGCTCCAGGATCTTGATCTGTTCCTCCTGGGTCAGCAGGGCGTAGAACTGCTTCTTGACGTTGGTGCGGATATCCTGCTCGGCCTGGGCCTTGCTGATCCGGCCCAGCTGATAGTCGATCTCGGTCGACCGGAAGCCGTACCAGAGCTGGGGGGTCAGGGTCAGGGAGAAATTCATCGAGGCGCTCAGGCTGCCGTTCACCTCCGGGGCACCGAAAGACGGACTGGTCGGCTCATCGAAGCGGGACAGAGTGCTGGATGCGGTAACCGACGGGATCAGGACGTTCCAGGCGGTGTCACGGGCCCGTTTCTTGATGCGCAGGTCCGCCTCCTCGCCTACCAGGCTCAGGTTGTTCTCCAGGGCCAGATCGACCGCCTGCTCTACCGTAAGACTATAGGTCTCTGCGGCGGGGACTGCCAGATCCTCGCCGATCAGCGCATCCATCTGAGCGCGGTCGGCGGGCATCTCCTGGGCCGTCAGCAGAGCGGCGGCGCTCATAATAAGTAGAAGGCTCAGTATCGGAATTCTCTTCATGCTATTCTCCTCTCTTGAAATCCATTCAAGCCCCGGCAATAGAGCTTGTGAAGGTAACGTAGGTGGTATTTATCTGCTAAATCCCGATTATCTGAACGATACTCGGGTATACAAAGCTCGGATATCTCCCGAATCAACTGAAACCAGAGCAGGCCGAAGCGCTCCCTGTTCTCGAGGCCGAAGCTGCGGCACTCCTGATTGCTTAAAAGATCGATAAAATCGGGCATGCTTGCCTGCCAGTTGAGCTTCTCCTCCCGGGAGAGACTCAGGTTGCGGAATCGAAGCCAGTTCAGGGCCACCAGGAAGGCCCGATTCTGTTCCAGGTAGCGGTACTGCAGCAGAATGAGCCGGTAGACCTGATCGCTCATCGTCTGTTCGGCATGGATATGGGAATGGTAGAGACTGTTGAAGGCCTCGCTGTGCTGCATCAGGATGCTCCGGAGCATATCGTTCTTATTCTTGAAAAATGAGTAGAGGCTGCTCTTGGAGTACCCGGCCTCCTGGGCGATGTGGCTGACCGTCGCTCCGGCCAATCCTTCCCGGGCGACCACCTTCAACAGGGCGTCCAAAATACGGTGCCCCTGGACCTCAACCTCAGGGCGGCTGATTGAAAGCTCCTCCTCGACCGCGGCGTAATCGATATCGGCTGGGGTCTCCATGAATCCCCGGTAGAAGGAGTCGAGAATAGGATCGATTGTGCCGTCGGCATCCTTTTCGAGGAAGAGGGCCCAACCGGTGAGATGGGTATAGAGATACTTGACGATCTCCCGACTCTCCTCTTCGCGATATCCGTGACGGCAGAACAGCTGCCGCAACAGCGTGGATTCCCGGCGCAAAGTCTCGAGGAGTGCTCTATCCTCCTCTCCCGGGCGATGGATTATGCGGCTGATATAGAATCTCAGGTAGCCGGGATGCCGACGAAAGAAGGCCAGCAGGCCGTCGGTCCAGAGCCTGATTCCCGCCTCCAGGTCGCCTGTCTCCAATTCGCTCTTTAGAGCATCGAGGAGCGCGCGGTACTTCCGGGCGAATAGGTCTCCCATCTCCGTGATTAGAGCCTCTTTGCAGGGAAAGTGTCGGTATATGGCGGCCTTCGTCACGCCTAGGGCCTGGGCCAGAGGGGTAAGACTGGTGGTGCTGAACATGGTGTACTGCCAACAGTCGAAGGCAGTTTCGATAATTAGCTGTTTTTCCATATCAATAACTCTGTTGGTTTACTCTTCCAAGTAACCGAACGGTCGTTAACTTTTATCTCCCTGTAATCTACCTAGGATTCCACGGGGAATCTACAGAAAACCCTCTCTTCAGGCTCTTTTCACTCTCTGTATGTTGTAGAAGCGGCGGAGGTGTTACTCTTATTCGTCAATATTCGGTTTTTTTCGGTTCTGCTTCTTGGTACTACGCTCTTTCTTCTTCGTCAAGCGCCGCTGTTTCGCCCCCGCACTGGGGCGCGTAGGTACTCGTCTGGCCCGCCGCTCCAGGGCTCCCATGATCAGGGAAACGGCCCTTTCGACGGCTATTTCACGGTTCCGAATCTGACTGCGGCTCTCCTGGGAGTGGATCACCAGTCTCTCGTCGCCGGTCAGGCGCGAGCCGAGCTTCTGCCGGATGCGCAGCTGATCATCAGGGCTGAGAAGATCGAGCTCGGCCAGATTGATGGAGAGGATCACCTTGGTATTGAGTTTATTGACGTTTTGACCGCCCGGACCGGCGGAACGGGAAAAGGAGATGTCGCCGTTCGCCTCGATCCAGGCGGTGAGCTGGGACCGGTTCATACCGAAGCTTCGCATACCCCTGGACCCTAGACAAGGGGGCTATCTCTCCAGGGCCGACAGGACCTCCGTTCCATGTCGGGGATTGAGATGCAGGTACCGGGCGCCGGCAAGCTTGGCCAGGCGCTGCAGCAGCTGGTTGCCCGTTCCCGGCGCGCTGTCGAGAAAAAGATAGCTGATCCGGGGATGGTGCAGATTCGGCATCAGCGAGATGAGCTCCTCCTCGGTGCGCATGCCCCGTTGCAGGGGTACATTCGCCTCGCCGTCGCTCAAGACTGCGATCACCACCGATCCCGATCCGTCCCGCCGCAAAACCTGGGCCGCTAGTCGCCGGGACTCGACCAGACCCGCGGCCAGCGGGGTGGCGTCGCCCACCTCGATTCGGGTCAGGGCCTTCCGGGCCAGGGAGATGCTCGAGGTCGGCTCCAGAATGACCCGGGCGGCATCGCCGCGGAAGGTAAGCAGACCGACCTTGAGGCGACGCAGGTAGGCCCGGCTCAGCAGATAGAGGGCCGCCCCTTTGGCGGCCGAGAGCCGCTCCACAGAGGCCATCGAATCGGAGGCGTCCACGGCGAAGATGACGGTAAATCCGGCGGCCTCGATCCGGACCGCCTCTCGTAGATCATCCGGGCCTATGCGCAGCCGGCCTGTTCGGCTGGTCTCTGCTCGGTCTATGCCTAGAGCTGCCCGGATCAGGGTATCCCTGAGGGCGACGCCTCCCCGCAGCTCATTCGCCGGGCGGCTGCGGACGAATCGACCCCGACCCCGGCGGCTCTCTTCGGTCGTCTGTCCTCGGGCGGCGAAACGGCCGTGGAACTGCTCCAGGTCTTCGGGGAGGGCGATCTCTTCGGCCTCGCCTAGGGTATCGGGCCGGTCGGATTCAGTTTTTTTTTAAGGTGTTCGAATACCAGACTGCCCGCCGCGGCGCCGCCGGGAATCTCGGTCTGGTCGTAGGGATCGTCCAGGGATCCGTCGTCGCCGGGGACGAAGAGGCCGTCTCCGACCTTTCCGCGGGATGAGCCGCCGCCGCGAATAAGCTCCTCGGTCTTGTCGGCCATCTCCTTGGCCCCTTCAAGACCGGAACGGGGGATGCGGTGGGGGAGCACATAGCGGGCGACCGCGTCTATGTGTGCGGGCCGGATGCCTTCGCTCTCGAGCAGAGCGGCCAAGGCCCGGGCGCCCTTGATGATGGTGATATCCGCCCGGTGTCCGGCGACTGCGGCCCGACTGCAGAGCTCGACCGCCCGGGCGGCCGCCTCGGCGTCTATGGGGATGGCGAGCAGTCTCTTCCGGGCGGCCTCTATCTGGGTCGCGATCTCCTCCTCCGCCTCACTCCACTCTTCCAGGAAGCCTGCGGAATCCGCTTCGAAGGCCAGGCGCCGCCGAATAATCTCCTCCCGGTCCCGGGCCTGGGGCAGGCCGTCGACCAGCAGGCTGAAGCCGAAGCGGTCCAGGAACTGGGGCCGGATCTCCCCCTCCTCGGGATTCATGGTCCCCACCAGAATGAATTCCGCCGCATGGGTAAGGGAGATCCCCTCCCGTTCCACCCGGTTTACTCCGGTGGCGGCCGCATCGAGGAGGATATCCACCAAGTGGCTCTCCAGCAGATTCACCTCGTCCACGTAGAGGAAGCCGCCGTGGGCCCGGGCCAGCAGTCCCGGTTCGAAACGCCGGGTGCCGTCTTTCAGGATGCTCTCCAGATGAATCGAGCCGGTTATGCGGTCCTCGGTGGCGTTTAGGGGGAGCTCGGTCAGCATGGTGTCCGGCAGGCTCAACTCTTCCTCAATATCGCCGCTCAGGGCCAGGCTGCGTCTCCGGCCTTCGGGTCGGTACTTTTCGAGCAGGGCCGCCAGACCGCGGACGGCGGTGGTCTTGGCGGTCCCCTTCTCTCCCTGGATTAAAACGCCTCCGATGGAGGGATCTACGGTAGAGAGGATAAGGGCGGTTTTCAATTCTTCCTGCCCAACCAAGGCGGAGAAGGGGTATACTAGGTGCATGAGAGGAAGGTAGCCATGGAGGCGCTTTCGGTCAAGCAGACCGGTACTAATAGGGAGATTAGAATAAAACCATGGCCTTAAGTCTATGGTGAAAGAGTCGGTCATGACAGTCATGTCGATGATTGCGGAGCGAACATAACCAACTGGAACGATGTCGAGTTCGCACTCTTAACAAAGACGGCTCTGTCGGTCGCGGATAAGTATAGCTGTCCGGTATTATCCATGCCTGGAGGAGGATACAACTATCGCTCCCATGTCCGCTGCTGCATTCAGCATATCGAGATACTATCAGGAGAAAATCTCCGATTATGAAATTTTCACCGTTGGTGGTCTATACTGTTAGCATGAATGTCGAAGTATATGGTCAAAGAGAGTTGGTAGACGCGGTCCAGAAGAGTGGCGTTAACTGTTCTCATCTCATTTCTATCGGAAATCCCGGGAATATCGGCAGAGGCAAAGAGGATACCACCATGCCTGCTGTATTCAAATCATTCTTCAGAGGCTGGCTCAGGTTAGAGTTTTTCGATGTCCTTAAGAAGGAGCATCTTGGACCTATGCGACCCAAACGCATTCCGCTTAAGAGAGACGTCAAGAAGGTAATTAAATTCTTCCGCAAGACACGAAAAGATGCCACCGGATACGCCATTCACTGCTGGAGAGGAGTCTCCCGCTCGACAGCCGTCGCTCTCGGCATATTGTATATGATGCATAAGGATGAGCAGAAAGCAGTCGATGAGCTGAAGAGAATCCGTCCTGAGGCAGGCCCGCATCCCGGACTTGTTTCCTTTTTTGACGCAGTACTCGGATGCGATCTTACATCGAAGAACAATCAACTGCGGGAGATACGAAACCGTGAATTGAAGGAATGGTTCATGAATGAAATCGAAAACGGTGATGCCCTGCTGGAAGAATTGGAAGTAATCGAATGATGTACGAAGTAACCATAAAGAAGTCCATTCGCAGAGCCATGTGGCAAATCAAGGGTGAGAATCATACTATCTATGATCTTTCTAAAATGGAGTCGGTAATCTTGAGGCTCTTAAAAGAGCTCGATGCTGATCCCGGAGATGTTCATCAGGTCTATTTGTTCCAGTTCTCGGAAGATAGATATGAGGGTTTTCAACTGCAGCTGACCAAGGAGACAGAGTACATGGATATCTTTGGAACCGGGTGTTTTTATTTCGCGGCCGGCTTCAATGGATTTGAATCCCGTGTGTTTATGAGTTCCTGTTTTCACAAGATGATGAAAGAGTGGCCGGAGAGGCTATACATTGGTTTGCAGAAGACTGATAAACGAATCATGGTGAACTAAACACGTTCTCTGGGGAATACTAAAACTGAATCTGGCCTAGGGCGTGCATACTATCCTGATACTTGGGGACATAAGGTAACTGCATGAAAACAATCGTTATTCTGGATGATAAAGATCATGCTCTGAAGCAGATTGAATATGAATTTCCACAGGGTGAGTGGCCGAACTATAATACCTTCCACTTCGATACCTTCGAGCTCTTTCAACGGCAGAAGATCAATCGAATCGATATACTGTTTCTCGATTTCTTTCTCAGCAAGGACAGGCTCTACGGCAAGGATATCCTGGAGAACATACAGACTTATATCCTCGTCTGTTTCAGTTCGAAGAAAGAGATGAGCGATGCGATCGCACAGGCGGCGATCAAGGGCGGCTACTTTCTCTATAAGGATGTCTATTCGGTCCGAAAGCTGAAGGGCACCCTGGAGAACAGCGACCTGAGAAAGGTCCTCGAAGAGGTGACCGGGCGTCTGAAGGAGGTAGCGTGATGACGTCACGGCGTCTACGCGGTTGTGACTCTGAAAAGGTCGGAAGTTGAACGTGGCGGAGTACTTTGATTACAGCAGCGATGCCGACATGCTGACCCGGCTGCGAGACTTGAGCGGCTATTCGAAGCAGCCGCGACGAGTCAGGAAAATTCTTGATACGGTTTTCTCGGCTCTGTCCGCAGAGCTTATGCAGCGAGAAAAACAACTTCAACTGGAGCGATGGAACAGAGAGATGCTTCTGCAGTCCTTTCTGCCCACGGATATTCGGGAAGGAAATTCCTTCTGTATGCCGTCCCCTGGCCGTGCTCCGATCACCTTTTCGCACGAGAATTACTCCTTCTTCTGCCGGTACGAACCTCTGGAGCGAATAGGAAGCACATTTTTCGATTTCCAGGAAATCGACAATAAATCTGTTGTTCTGACTCTCGGAGATGTTCCGGGATTCGGCTGGAACTCAGAGATTATGCCTATCATCACCCAGACGCTCTACAGCGACCATTTCCGGACGCTGCGCGAAAGACGCCACGAGCAACCGGAGGCGCCTGCGGAGTTCGAAGACCTGCTGTTCCGGATCAATGCCGAGCTTTGCCTGCACCAACATGGAAGGTTCTTGGCTCTGCAGTTGCTGCATATAGATAATCAGTCGGGAGAAATCATCGCCAGTAACGCCGGGGCTTACAGACCCCTATTGTGGAAAACCGAATCCGGCAAGCTTGAGGAGCTGAGGATGGACGAGTCCCCGGCAGTCGGAATCTTCGAGAATCAGCTCATCCAGATGCAGGCCGCACGATTCAAAGAGTCTGGCTTATCCCGGACCTCGCCATACGACGAATACCATTACAGGCTTGCGGAGAATGACATCCTCTTCCTGATGGCCGACGGCTGTGAGGAGTCGATGCGGCAGTTCCGCAACAGTGCGGGAGAACCTCTCAGGATGACTGAGCTATCGACGGAACTGATTGTCGAGGACTTGGAAGAGCGCGAAGACCTATGGGGCGACTGGCCCCTGTATGCGCAGTGCCGGGATAGTGGAGACTGGTCGCCGATTCTTGACGTGCTGAGTTCCCACGGAACAAATATGGAGATGTTCGGTCCGTGGAGGATCCGCGATATTATCCGTGCGGTCATGACGGGGGGGATCTACACTCTGAAGCGCTGTCTGGACCAGTTGATCAGAGAGCCCCTGATATTCGATTTCTCTCGGCTGGAGGCGACCCCGGAGAACGCCGTTTTGGCAGTCATGGCGGTCGAAAAGGTCTTCCGGCTGATACCTGCTCCTGCCGCAGGACCGGACGATACCATCATGATCGACCGGCAGATCGAGAGCTTTCTTTCGGAAATCTTCACGGTTTTTCAAACCTACTACCGCTATAGGCTTCCCGATGACGGGAAATCCGATCCACGCTATGCCGTCTATACCCATCTCAGGGAAGATCCTCAGAATGACGATTTCATACTGATGGCCTACCAGCGCCATAAATATCAGGAACCCCTGGAACAAATTCCTGAAGCTTCAGAGCAGGATATTCCTCTCGAGGAACTCCGAACGACGGATTTCACAAATGTTGACCTGGAAGAGCTGGAAGCGGTCCCCGAAGAAGAGGATTGAGCAGGCTGTCTGATGGGGACTTTATATCCCCGACAACGACACTATAATCAAGCAATTGAAGAAAGTGAGCTCCTTACAGTAGGGACTTCTGAATAACAGAAACTTCCACATGAAAGAGAATGAATACTATATTCTTGCTCAAGTCGGCAAACACATTTTTCTTGTGTCAGAAAATCACGATTTGAATGAATGAAAGGATTACAAGAATATTGCTAATGTTTACGATAGGAGAATTCAGTTTGGTAAATTCAACATAATCGGCTATAAATGGACTTGTACTCCAAGGACGGAGGTAGATCAACAACCATGGCGTTCAACAATTCCTTTCGATAGTTAAAAGGAACGGGGTTGAGTTGGTGGAGTAGGTGAAATCTATTCCTCCCGATTACACCAGATGGAAGGCATTTAGATGATAGAGATATATAGTCAAAAGGAATTAGAAAGATTACTCCGGCGGAATAAACCGAATTACAATCATCTTATCTCCATTACAAACCCCGGTCCTGGGGACAGCGAAGAACAGAAAATCCCCGATATTTTTTATACCTCCTTTGACGAAGTGCTGGAACTGAAATTCTATGATCATGATACTGAAGATAATTTTCCGAACTCAATTGCTGAAGATTACAGGATAATTCCTCAGAAAGAGCATATTGAAGAAGCCATTGAATTTTTTACTAAATCACTCGGAACTGCAACAGGTTACATTATTCATTGTTGGCGTGGAGTATCGAGATCAACCGCCATAGGGCTGGGATTGCTCTATCTCATTCATAGAGATGAATTGACAGCGGCGAGGGAATTAATAAAAATACGGAAAAATTCCATGCCGAATACCAGAACAGTTCGATACTTCGATGAGATTCTTGGATCGAATCTTGATATCTACAGAGCGAAACTACATAGAATTAAACTAGCACGAATACGAAAGGAGTTGGGATTAGAAAAGGAAGTTACGGAAGAAGATTTTATTGATAGATTGCCGTTGCCATGATCTCCCGCTAAACAGTCTCAATCCTTACATAAATAAAGGTGGGCATCTTCTTGAAATAGAGCAGCGTCGCAGGGCACAACCATCCCTCCGGAAGGTCGATCTTCCCGATATTTGAATTATATACTCTATAATATGCACCACCCATAGAGTTCTTTGTTTTTTTGATGCAGGCATGATATTCAGGAAACTCATTCTTGGAGAAGATGAACTTTACCATATCATCTTTAATATCGAGCAGCTTGAGCATTTCATCGATCATCTCAGGTATTCCCAAAACAAAGGGTTCTTCCGTAAGTCCTCTTGCATGATCATCGAATACCCAGGTGCCGTTACTTCTGAATGGCATGATTATATTCATTGCATTGCCGGTTATAGCCTTCCGGCCGAACATTTCCGGCGTTAGCTTTTTCAAGGTAAAATGGTATTGGATTCTGTCCAATAGTTTCATTTTTACTCCTGCGACTTGTATAAGCTGAACTCTACCACATAAGGCGCGAATAATCCGGTTTACTAGGCTCGGAGTTTTCTACGCAAGTGGTTTGATTGAGCCGTGACATAAATCGATAAGGGGCAGGTTGAAAGAGTAATAAATTTCATACCGTTTGCCGCAGCTGATTTGATGATAGAATCGAGATGATACTATGGATACCGTATTTGTAGTTCCGCAGTGGAAATCTTCTTGCTCGGTCAAGCAGACGGTACTCAAACAAATGAGCATGTGTTAAGATGCCCACGCTTAAAGGGAGCTTAAAGAGATGAAGTATAATTTGTCACGCTTCGGCAGCAAGTTTACCTCCCCCTCGGGGATACTCAGCCTGATGGAGGATCTGGGTCAGGCTATGCAGACCGACGAGAAGATCTACATGCTCGGCGGCGGCAATCCGGCCCATATCCCTGAAGTCAACCGCCTCTGGCGCGACAGGATGAGCACCATCCTGGAGAACGGGAGCGAGTATGAGCGCATGGTCGCCAACTACGATACCCCCCGGGGCAAGGAGAGTTTCCTGTGCGCATTGGCCGAGATGCTGCGCCGGGAGTACGGCTGGGATGTGGGACCTGAGAATATCGCGGTCACCAACGGCAGTCAGACCGCCTTCTTCCTGCTCCTGAATCTCTTCTCCGGGACCGATGTGTCGGGACGCAAACAGAAGATCCTTTTTCCCCTTCTGCCAGAGTACATCGGCTACGCCGACCAGAGTATCGAAGAGGGAAGCTTCGTCGCCCGGAAGCCCCGCATCGAGGAGTTCGAGAACCGGCGCTTCAAGTACCGCGTGGATGTGGAGCATCTCGAGGTCGGCGAGGATATCGGCGCTATCTGCGTCTCCCGGCCCACCAATCCGACGGGGAATGTGATTACCGATCGGGAGCTGGAGCAGCTCTCTCAGCTGGCAAAGAGCAGAGGCATTCCGCTGATGGTGGACAACGCCTACGGGAATCCCTTCCCGAGCATCATCTTCAATGAAGCGAAACTGATGTGGGATGAACATATCATCCTCGGCATGAGCCTCTCCAAGATCGGGCTGCCGGCGGTGCGGACCGGCATCATCGTGGCCTCGAAGGAGATCATCCGGGATCTCTCGGCGGTGAACGCCGTCTTCAGCCTGGCCAACGCGAGCCTGGGGCAGGTGCTGACCGCCCCGATCATCGCCGACGGCTCCCTGTTGAGCCTCAGCCGGGATGTGATCAAACCCTTCTATCAAGAGAAGGCCCAAACCACCATGGCGTGGATGGACGAGCTCTTCGCCGGACTTCCCTATATGATCCATAAATCCGAGGGGGCGATCTTCCTCTGGCTCTGGTTCAAGGATCTCCCCATCAGCAGCATCGAGCTCTATGAACGGCTGAAAAAGCGCAATGTGCTGGTGATCCCCGGCTCCTACTTCTTCTTCGGGAACGACCAACCCTGGCCCCACCGGGATCAGTGCCTGCGCATCAGCTATGCCCAGGATGCGGACGATGTACGTCGGGGGATCGAGATCATGGCCGAAGAGCTCAAGCGGATCTATGGCATCTAATCTCCCGGTCGTCCCCGCTACCGAGGAGGATATCCCGGGAATCCTCGCCATCTACAACCATGCCGTCCGCACCTCGACGGCCACCTTCGATACCGAAGAGAAGAGTATCGAGGAGCGGCGCCGCTGGTTTCGGGAGCACGACGCGGAGCACCCGGTCTTTGTCGTCAAGGAGGGGAGTGAGGTCCTGGCCTGGGGATCGCTCTCGCGCTGGTCGGAACGGCGCGCCTACGACACCACCGCCGAGGTTTCGGTCTACGTGGACGAGCCATCCCGCGGCCGGGGGCTGGGAAGCCGACTGCTGGAGGCCCTGGTGTCGGCGGCGGAGCGCTCCTCCCTGCACATGCTGATCTCTCGCATCGCCGAAGGCAACGAAGCCAGTTTCGCCATGCACCGACGCTACGGTTTCCGACACGTGGGAACCTTGAGCGAATCGGGCCGTAAGTTCGGCCGCTTTGTGGATGTGGATATCTACGAACGCCGGGTTTAGGCCATACCCCAGAGCAGGCCGATCAGGATAACTCCGCCCGCTAAAACGAGTATGGTCGGCAGTAATCCCCGAATGCTGCTTCCAAGACCGGTTTGGAAGTGGGTATTGCTTACCAGCAGACAGAGGTGCACCGGAGAGATCATCATGCCGATGAATCCGAAACCCGCGGCGTAGGGGAGGATGCGCATCACCTCGATGGTCGCCGGATCGGGTCCGAGAAGACTCATTACCACCGGAAAGCTTGCGCCGACCATGCCGACCGAGAGTCCGATGGTTAGCCCGGCGATCAGCGGTAACAGGGTGATCAAGAGCATCGGCGGAATCCCTCGCGCATCCAATTCCATTCTCAGCTCTTCCATTAGCAGCCTTCCATCGGGCAAGGGGGCCTGGATGAAGGCGCCGTAGATGCTGATTAGGGCGATCAAGAGCACAATCGAACCGAGTTTCTTCGACCTCAGCATTTTCGCATAGGAGGAGAAGGGCAGATGTCGTTTCAGCTGCAGGTAGGCGATTGCCAGGACCAGCCCAAGCAGCATGGGCAGATACTTGCTCGCCTCCCCTAGCTGCGGGATGAGGAGTTGAATCAGCCCATAGACCAGGATGACTATCAGAATCGGCGCCAACAGGGGTAAGACGGGCCGACGGTCGCTTAAGGTCCCCGTTGCGTGGCTGCGGGGAACATGCCGCAGAATGAATAGGTAGCCGCCGGCCACCGCAAAGAGGGAGAGGGGCGCCGCTACCGCGATATACTGCCAGACCTCGACTCCCGAAATCTCGATCGCCAAGAGGACTCCCGGATAGATCGGCCACCAGAATTCGAAGACGTGCCGGAACCAGTGGTTGGCCTTGGTCTTTTGCATGGGGGCGATGCTTCCGTCCCGGTCGCAATCCTCCACCAGCGGAGCCGAGAAGAGGGCGCCGCCGGGCATGGGCAGCAGCCCGATCAACGCCGGCAGCACCGCCACCGAGGCGCGCCGGTTCAACCTGCCCTGTACCGCCGACACCAGGTCGCTCATGATCCGACTCTCGGCCATCTGGTTCGAGAGGAGGATTACCAGGATGATAACCGTCAGCAGCATAAGGGTGTCGAATTGGATCAGGGTCTCGCCGGCGATGGAGAGAATCGAGGAGACATCGCGGCCGGTCCAGAGGGCCAATAGCAGGCTTCCTGCAGCAATCCCGAGAATCAAGGATCGGGTCAGTTTCTGAACCCCTAGAATCAGCAGCAGCGGTCCGCCGACCTTGAGCAGGATCGGCGCGTTCATAAGAGACTCCATCAGGCCAGACTCCGGGGGAGTTCGATATAGAATCTGGTCTGCTCTTCTTCATTCGAGACGAAGCCGGCGCTGCCTTTCAGATACTGCTCGGTTAGGAGTTTGACGCTGTAAGTGCCGAAGCCGCGCCCTCGTCCCTTGGTACTGAAGGTCTGCCGGAAGAGTCGGCGCTGAACGTCCGTATCGATTACGCCGGGATTGACTACGCTCAGTCGAATGCGCCCCTCAGTCTTAGCGGAATCGAGGAAGACCCGGGCTCCCCGGGGTGATGCCTCTAGGGCGTTTTTGATCAGATTGATCAATACCCGGCGCAGAATAATCGAGTCGGTAATGAGCGCCTGGGGCTGAAAGCTATCGCTCTTCTGCAGCTGTCCCTCTTTCGCCAGTTCATAGGCGGTAAACCAGTCGATCAGCTCGTCGATGACCTGGCCCGTATCGGTGGGCAGCGGATTTATTCTCAGCTCGTTCCGTTCGGCCTTAGAGATATCCCGCTGGGCCTGGATCTCTTCGACGATCCGCGAGGAGGAGAGGAGGGTCGCCTTCCAGATATCCCGGGCCTCCGGGTCGATATCGCCCTTATCGGCATAGTGCTCATTTAATAGCTCGATAAGCCCCTTCAGTACCCCGGCGGAATTGAGGATATCGTGATAAAAGATCCGCTCCAAGGCCGATTTTCGCTCTTCGTGACTCACCAGTCGCAGGGTAACGGCCAGATACTCCTCATCCTCGAAAACAAAGGGGGAGACGCTGATCTTGAAGTGGAGGGCCTCACCATTGCTCCGGAAGAGGGTCGCCGCTTCCTCCTCCTCCGGTCGGGAGAGAGTAGAGAGTCCGTGGAGAATCCGGCAGCTGCCGCACTCCTTACCGGTCCCGCAGCCTCCGGTCTGAAGGTCGCAGTTGCTGCAGCCGATCGCTTCGCCGATTCTAATGCCTAAGAGGTCGCTCTCTTCCGCAATACCGCTCAGCTCGCAGAAGGCCCGGTTGGCGACGATTATCTGTAAGGAGCGGTTCATGATCAGATAGCTTTCGCGCAGACCGGCACTCACTGTTTTTACGGGGAAGGCGTCAAGAATTCGCTGCCGGAGCGGCGCCAACTCTTCCCGATTGCGGCGAGGGGTGAGATTGAGTATAGGTCTATTGGTACTGCTTTCTGATTCCACTCTGTTCCTCGTTGTGTACCGAGTATAGCCGAATCGCGATGGGGGGAAAAGGATTTTAGATGGCTCTCGATTGACAAAATATAGGAATAATGGAGATAATAGCAGTACCAAAGCAAGATAGGCGGGCCTAAGCATGGAAGCGGGTATCAATCATTCCCTGGAACATCGACTCAAGCCGCTGGCGGAGATAGCGCCGGGGCGGACGGTCATGATCCGCTCCTTTCGCGGCGGCCGGGGCATGCGCCAGCGGCTGCTCGATCTGGGCATTGTTCCGGGTGAGCAGGTCAAGGTTGTACGCGGCGGCCGGGGTCTTCCCCACGTATTGATGGTGAAGACCTCCAAAATCATGCTCGGTCACGGGATCGCCAAGCACATCATGGTAAGCGAAGCCGAAGGAGATGCATGAATTACACCATCGCTTTGGTGGGGAATCCGAACAGCGGTAAGACGACCCTATTCAACAGCCTGACCGGCAGCTCCCAAACGATCGGGAACTGGCCCGGAGTAACGGTCGATCTTGTCGAAGGGATTCGTCGGGACGGGGAGGATAGGTTTACCTTTGTCGATCTGCCCGGCATCTACGGACTCTCGGCCAAGACCGACGACGAGAAGGTCGCCCGGGATTTTCTCCAGACCGGCGCCTACGACCTGGCGGTTAATATCCTGGACTCCACCAATCTTGAACGAAACCTCTATCTGACCACCCAGCTGATGGAGATGGATATTCCCACCCTGGTCGTTCTGAATATGCAGGACCTGGCCCGGGAGAAGGGGCTTTCGATCGATACCGACCATCTCAGCACCCATCTCGGGTTTCCGACCGTGGAGCTCGCCGCTACCGAAGCGGCTGCGCCGGCCAAGCTGATGGATGAGATCCGCCGCGCCCTCGCGGGGCGCGAACATCTTAAACGGCGGGTCTCCTATCCCAACGAGATCGAGGATCTGATCTCCCGCTGGTCGCTTAAGTTCAAGGAACATGGTCTGCCCGAACGGCAGGCTCGCTGGACGGCGGTCAAACTGATCGAAGAGGACGAATCGATTACCTCCCGGATGCTCAGAGAGGGATGGTTCGAAGTGGAGGAGCTCTCCGCGGAGGTTAAGCACATCAGCGCTATTCTCAAGGATAGCCCCGATGTGGTGGTGGCCAACGCCCGCTACGGTCTTATCCGCGGCGTGGTGCGCGAGGTATTGCGGGAGGAACCGACCCGGGAGAGTCGTACCGAAAAGATCGATCAGATCGTGATGAATCCTATTCTGGGCGTGCCGCTTTTCGGTCTGGCCATGTATCTGGTCTTCTTTCTTTCGATCACCTTAGGCGGCGCCTTCATCGATTTCTTCGATATTCTCTTCGGCACCATCTTCGTGGACGGTCTGGGACTGCTGCTGGCTAGTGTCAATGCGCCCGGCTTCGTTACCGCTATCTTAGCCGACGGCATCGGAGCGGGAATTCAGACGGTGGCCACCTTTGTTCCGGTTATCTTCTTCCTCTTCCTGATGCTCTCTCTCCTGGAGGATTCCGGCTATATGTCCCGGGCGGCCTTCATCATGGACCGCTTTATGCGCATGATCGGTCTGCCGGGCAAGGCCTTCGTTCCCATGCTGGTCGGATTCGGCTGTACGGTTCCGGCCGTCCTGGCCACCCGTACCCTCGATTCTCGGAAAGACCGGATCATGACGATCTTTATGTCGCCCCTGATGTCCTGCGGCGCCCGGCTGCCGGTCTACGCCCTCTTTGCGGCGGCCTTCTTCGGCGAGCAGGCGGGGCTGATCGTCTTCTCCCTCTACTTCGTGGGTATTCTCCTGGCCATCCTGACCGGATTCATCTTCAGGACCACCGCTCTCCGGGGCGAGTCGAGTCATCTGATTATGGAGCTTCCCCCCTACCATGCGCCGCGGCTGAAGCATATTATGCTGCATACCTGGCTGCGCTTGAAGGATTTTATCTTCCGGGCGGGGAAGGTGATCATCCTGGCCGTGCTGGTGCTCGGTTTCTTGAGCAGCTTCGGCGTCGACGGTTCGATCGGCAACCAGGATGACGAGAAATCCCTGATGGCGGCCATCGGCAAGGGCATTACCCCGGTATTCGTACCCATGGGGGTCGAGCGAAATAACTGGCCCGCCGCGGTAGGCCTCTTTACCGGCGTCTTCGCCAAGGAGTCGATTGTCGGCACGATCAACGGCCTCTATTCCCAGTTGGGTCTCCCGGAAGGGGTCGAGTCCGACGAGGATGAGTACTCTCTGTTAGGCGGGATCGCGGGAGCCTTCCGTTCGGTTCCCGAAGGGCTGCTCCTGGCCCTCGGCTTGAGCGAGGAAGAACCGGAGGATCCCCGCAGTTTCCAGCTCCTGCGGCAGCACTTCTCTCCCGCCGGCGCCTACGCCTATCTGCTCTTCGTGCTGATCTACTTTCCCTGTCTGGCGGTGGTGGCGACGGTCTCCCGGGAGATCGGGACGCCTTATACGGTGCTCTTCGTGGTCTATCATACCCTGATGGCCTGGATCGTCGCGGTGCTCTTCTATCAGCTGGCCGAGGGGCATGGACTGCTCTGGATAGGGGCGGCCGCACTCTTTTTCGGCGGACTCTACCTGGTGCTGCACCGCATGGGGCTTAAATCAAGCCGAGCTCACGCAGACTGATTGCCAAGGCCGCGGTGCAGGCGGTTTCGGTGGTAAGGATGCGTCGGCCGAGCCCGCGGACGTCGAATCCGGCCTCGAGATAGTACTCCCGTTCGCCCCGGGTCCATCCCCGCTCGGAACCAATCAAGAGCAGTCCCCGTTGTCCCTGCTCTAGGGGGCTCTCCGGCGATTTCGGCTCCAGGTCGAAGAGGAGCCGCCGGGGATACTCCTTCGTCTCCTCTACAAACTCCTCCCGGCTCCGATGCCGAATTACCCGGGGAAGAAAACAGAGTCCTCCCTGTGAGGCCCCCTCGATCAGATGCCGGCGGTACTCGTCCCAGATGCTAGCCTGTTGATAGGAGTTCTCTCCCAGTTCGGTCGGGATAAAGCGAATCTCCTCGACTCCCATGGAGGCCGCGGTCTTGAGGATGCGCTTGATCTGTATCGGCCGGGACATCCCGACGGCCAGGCAGAGGGGATAGAGGGCGTCCCCGGAGCTGAAGATCTCCGGTCTCAGTTCCGCTTTTCCCGGTTCAAGGCTGAGGATTCTGCCGGTGCCGATTCCGCGGTCGACGAGTCCCATAGCAACCGTGTCGCCGGGCTCGGCCTTCAAAATCTTCCGCAGGTGCTCCGCCCGCTCCCCGTGAATGACAGCGGTGCCCTCGGAATTGAGTTCCGACTCCTCGAAGAGTAAGAGGTTCATTTGGGGGCGTAGCTGCCTTTCAGGTATTCGTAGATCTCCCACACCTTCATCTCGCCCTCCCTCCCTTTCAGGCTCTCGGTACGGCCGTACTGCTCTGGAAGCTCGATGCCGATCTGAGACCGGGTGGCCTCGGAGATCAGTACCCCGCCGGGCGGGGCGATCTGTTCCAGCCGGGCGGCGGTGTTGACCGTGTCGCCGATCAGGGTATTGTCGTAGCGCTCATTCCCGCCGACGTTCCCGCGGATAATGGGGCCGGTGTGGATCCCGATACGAAAGAGGATCTGGTCTTCTTCCCGGCGATCCCGGTTCATCCGCTCCAGTTCCCCCTGGATGGCCAGCATGGAGGTAACCCCGCGGATCGGCGTCCGAAAGACCGCCAAGAAGGCGTCGCCGATATACTTGTCGATATCCCCCTGATGGTCGTAGACCAGGCGGGAAACTACGTCGAATGCCTCGTTCAGATAGCCGATGACCGCCTTGGGATCCATATGCTGGGTGCGGGGGGTAAAATTCTTGATATCCCCGAAGGCGATGGTAAGAACTGTCTCCTCCTCGGGGATTCTGATCCGCTGCTCATGGGCATACTCTTTGGCGATGTCCCAGATCGTCCGGGGAATATAGTCCTTGATAAGATCCAGCAGAATGAAGTCGCGGATCGCCTTCTCCTGCAGGTCGGAGATCTTCTCGAGCATCTCACCGTTGTAGCGGTGATTGCGGATCAGGGGCAATGCCGTATGGGGTAAAAGCTCATCCAGTTCGTCCCGGGCCAGGACCGCATCGAAACCGTTATCCATAGCTCGCTTAACCAGCGCGGCGGAGCGCTCCTCCAGAATCAGCAGTACCGGAATGTGGGAGAACATCTCGTCCTGCTTCAGGTCCCCCAGTATCTCTTCAACCCCTTCCACCTTGGATTCGGCGATGATCAGATAGATCTCCCGCTCGAAGAAGAGGGGTTCCGCCTCCTCGACGCTCGAGGTCTGGAGGGCTTCGAAGGACCCGAGCTCCTTGTGGGTCAATGATTCGATAAGCGGAGCGGTATCGATGGGGCGGGAGGTGATGCAAAGGATGCTGCGGTCCATACCGGCACAGTACGGTGCGCCGGGGCTTGCGTCAAGGGCGCGGTGGGCAGAGGCGATCGGCCGTGATATTATAGCGGTCTAATAAAACTTCAAAGGAGAAACCCATGCAGATTATTACCCCGGAGAACGGATTTCGCGCCCCGCTGTGGCGCTTCTTTGCGGATATTCTCAATATACCCCACGGTTCGAAGAACGAAGCCGCCTTGAGCGATTACATCCGCGCCTTCGCCTCGGAGCGAGGTTTCGAGACGAAGACCGATTCGGTGGGTAATCTCGTCGTCCGCAAACCGGCCGCTCCCGGTTACGAGGATCATCCCGCCCTGGTGCTTCAGGGACATATCGATATGGTGTGCGAGAAGAACGACGGGACAGAGCATGATTTTGAGAAGGATCCTATCCGACCGATACTGGACGGAGACTGGCTCAAGGCCGACGGCACGACCTTAGGCGCGGACAACGGTATCGGTGTAGCCGCGGCCCTGGCCGTGCTCGATGCGAAGGATATCAAGCATCCGCCTATCGAGGCCCTCTTCACCGTGGATGAGGAGAGCGGACTGATCGGTGCTATGGGGCTGACGCCCGAGCTGGTCGAAGGGCGGCGGTTGATCAATCTCGACTCAGAGGAGGAGGGGATCTTCTATTTCGGCTGTGCCGGGGGACGGAATACCTCCGGATCGAAAGCGATAAAACGCATTCCCCCTGGGGAGGGCAGCCTGCTCGTTCGGTTGCGGGTAGAGGGGCTAGCCGGCGGTCATTCTGGGGGCGAGATTCACCGGCGCCTGGGTAACGCGATCCGTCTCGGTGCGCAGACAATCGCCGCGGCCGGTCTTGCCGATTACGGCGTCTGCTCCCTCGCCGGGGGCGGGAAGCATAATGCGATTCCCCGGGAGTTCGAGGCGCTTCTGGCCGTCAAGCCCGAGGATCTTCCAAAACTCGAACAAGCCGCCGCCGACCTTCAGGCTCAGGCCCGGCGCCGCTTCGCGGACGATAAGCCGGCGGAGATCTTTTGCGAAAAACTAAATCAGGCGCCCGGCGCGGTGATCGCGAACGGAACCGCTTTGGTAGACGGACTCCTTGCACTGCCGCACGGCGTCGAGGAGATGAGTCCTATCATTCATGGAATGGTGGAGAGCTCCACCAATCTCGCCTCGGTCCGGACCGAAGAGCAGAAACTCTACCTTCTTACCAGTCAGCGTTCGGCGGTGGGATTCAAGCGGGATATGCTCAGTCGCAGGGTCACTGCGGTGCTGCGCTTGATCGGCTGCGAGGTGAAGTACGAGAGCGAGTATCCGGCCTGGGAACCGAATCCCGACTCTCCCTTACTGAAGTTCGCCGAACAGGTCTTCAATGAGCTGAGCGAGAAGAAGGCCGTCCTGACTGCGGTGCACGCCGGTCTCGAGTGCGGCATCATCGAGAGCAAGATTCCCGGGATGGATATGGTCTCCTTCGGTCCGGATATCGAGGGCCCCCATAGCCCCGACGAACGGGTCAGGATCTCGTCGACCGAGCGCTTCTGGGCCTATCTGGTCGAACTCTTAGGACGTCTTTAAGTAGTGTGTCTTTAAGGGATTAGCTATCGGCGGGGGGGATGCGGATGGTAACATCTCCGAAGGCGAAGGTTTGGCAGGCGAGCCGCCGGCCGGCCTGCAGCCACTCCTCGCCGAGTCGTTCCCGTTCGGGAGGGCGCACCGGACTGAGTCTCTCCGCGCCGGCAACTATCTCGACCCGGCAGGTGCCGCACTGAGCCTTTCCGCCGCACTTGTGCATGATCTGGTGGCCGTTTCGTAAGAGGGTATTCAGGATGGAGACGACCGGCGAGAGCTGATACTCCTCGCCGCCGGGGAGTACGGTCAAGAGAGCCATCTAAACCGCGGTCGAGACCCGATTACGGCCTCGGTGCTTGGATTGATACAGGGCCGCATCGGCTCGTTTGACCAGCGATTCGGAGGTGAAATCCTTCCCGGGATTGAGCTGGGCCACGCCGAGGGAGATGGATGTGGAGACCTCCTCTTCCTCATAGCGGAAGATGTGCTTCTCGACCTTGGTCCTAATCCGTTCGGCCACCGCTACGGCCATATCCTGATCGGCCTCCGGAAGCAGGATCACGAACTCCTCGCCGCCGTAGCGGGCGGCAACATCCACCCGACGGATGCTGTTGCGGATGATGTTGGCCACTTTGATCAACACATGATCTCCGCAGCTGTGGCCGTAGGTATCATTGAGGATCTTGAAGTGGTCGATATCGATCATGATTACCGAGAGATTCTCACCTTTCCGAGATGAGCGCTCGAACTGCTCCCCTAAGGTCGTCATGAAGTAGTGCTTCAATTTGAGTTTGGTCATCATGTCGGTGGTGGCCATCTCGTAGAGGGAGGCGTTTTGGATCGCCGTGGCCGCGAATAGTCCGATAGTCATGATGTACTCTTTATTCTCTTGTGAGAATATCTCGCCGTCCATCCCTTCACCCAGTACGAGGATACCGTTAACCGATCCCTTGGCGACCAGGGGAACGATCAGGGAGGGGGTCAGCTGTCGAAGTACCGAGAGGCTCTGCTCGTCCCCGGGAATCAGTTGCGCCAGCTCGCCCAGCATATAGGCCTTTGGCTCGCGCTTGAAGAGATTCAGAAGCGCCGAATCCTCAGGGATGAGATAATCGAAATCGTGATCTATCTCAAAACCCTTGTAGTTGCGGTGCAGACTCAAGTGGTCCTGCTCGAGCTGATCCTTGATGAAGATCCCCACATTGAGTACTCGAAGTTGTCCCATACAGATGTAGAGGATAGATTCGATGAGGATTGGAAAGTCGAGGGTGGAGTTGAGGCTGCGGCTTACTTCGATCAGTTGGTTAAGATCGTATATCTTCTTATCGTAGTCCGCTTTCAGGGAAACCAAGCTTTGTGAATCGATATGTTCGGTCGGCATTGTAGAATCCACTCTGGAAAAAGTATAGCGAATAATTCCCAACTTCGTAAGTACTCGGGTAAAATATGACGATAATTTTAGTATGGAGGATCAGCTTTTTCAATATCGTCATCTCCTCCCCCCCTCTTCGATCTTAGCGCCGCTGAAATCCCACACAAAAGGCTCCGCCATCGATGAACTCTTCAATCATGTCGGGCTTTTAGGGCAGCTCGACCGGCTTCATGATCTCAAAGCGGCGGTAATCCGCCGAGAAGCGGAGGGGTGTACCGGCCTGGGGCACGGTGTAGCGGTGGCTCACGGAAAATGCGCGAGTTTATCGGATCTCTATCTCTTTTTGGGCTTGTCTCCGTCCGGAGTCGACTACGGAGCCTACGACGGCGAACCGGTGCATCTGCTCTTTATTGCGGCCAACCCGCCGGGGATGCAGCGAGTCTATCTCGAGATAATCGCCGCCCTGATGCGCAGTCTGATCGTGCCGGAGTTCCGGGAGCGGTTGTTGAGGTGCGAGACCCATATTGTGCGTGAGGTTTTACGCCAGGCCTTGCGGCTCGATCACCAGTGCTACCCCTTGAGCGCCTGATCCGAGGAACTACTCCCAAACACCCTCAAGATGGTTAATCAGTTCGATCTCGTTCTCGTTGGGAAAGCCTTCCCTGAGACTGATATCCCTGAGGACGCTGACGATCAGGTCCCGGGCGTCGGGACTCTGGATCTCTTCGGCCATCTCCCAAAACGATTCGGTATCCTTGATGCTGGCCTCGAACTCCTCTAAGGCGGCTGGGAAGTCGGAGAAGGAGAGATCGGTTTCGAGCTCCTCCAACTCGGCGAGTTCGTCATCGCCGAAGACCCCGTCGGCCATGATCGCGCTCTTGATACAGCCGGCGAGAAACATCTTTTCATCCCAGGCCAAATCCTTAATCTTCATGGTCGCCTCCCTCTTCTTTTTACTCGTCCTCTTCTTCTTCCTCTGCGAAGGTATCGGCTAACTTACGCAGTTTATCCCGAATCGTGGCAGCCTCTTCGTAGTTTTCGGTCTCTACGGCCCGGTCGAGCTCCTCCTGCAGCCGCTTCTTTTCCTGCTCGTAGGGATTGATCGAGAGCTCCTCGCCGCCGCTGTTTACGGCCGAAACGGAGATTCCCGCTTCGTCGACCACCGCTTCGTCGATAAAGACCGGACATTTTGAGCGAACCGCAATGCCGATGGAATCGGAGGGTCGGGCGTCGACGATCAGCTCCTCGCCGTTATCCTTGCCCATTATCAGCTGGGCATAGAAGGTCCCCTCCTTCAGGGCGGTTATCTCGATGCGTTGAAGGTCGAGTCCCACCATGGAGAAGAGATTGAGAAAGAGATCATGGGTCAGCGGCCGGGGCATCGGAACGTTTCCGAGGCCGATCAGTATCGATTGGGCCTCCAGCTGGCCGATGAAGATAGGTACGGCCGTCTCCCCTCCGATGGGACGCACCAGAACGGCGTTTCCCTGGTCGGTCCGGGCTATGGTCCAAATTTCCGCTTCCACTAACATTCTTGTCTCCTAATCCTCTCTCCATCTATAGCATAGGCATATTTCAGGCGCGGATCAAATCCCTTCTTCCTCGGTAATTCGTTTACTGAGCATTCGGTCTTCTTCGAAGATAAAAACCCCCTTCAGTTTCTCTCCATCCAGCGCCCTGGGTATCCAGAGAGGATCGTCCTCCCACATTTTCTCGTAGGGGATCTCGTCCAAATCGCACCAGAAGGGATCGGCCTCGGGCGTTTCGGTCATCTCTCCCCGGTAGTCCTCGGCGAAGAATACCCGTCCGTGGAGGGAGTAGCCGTCGGTAAAGATGAAGGAGAGATCGACCCGCTGCTCCAGCTTGAGGGGAGTCAGGCCCGTCTCCTCCTCGGTCTCTCGCACGGCCGCATCCATGGCGGATTCGCCGCTTTCGATTCTTCCGCCGGGGGCGTTTATCTTCCCGGCTCCCAGGCCGGTCTTCTTATGAATCAGGAGGACCTTACCCTCCTTGACGATGAAACAGAGCACCGCCTCTTCCTTGGCCCGCCATGAATCCCAATCTACGTGGTCGACGCTCTTCGGAGTACAGCGGCAGGAGGGCTTGTCCTCGTAGAAGACTTCCCGCCAGCTGTAGCGGGTGCCGCAGTCGGCGCAGTTCAGGCGAAAGAGGAAGATCCTGTCCCGTAGCAGATAGAGGTAGCTCGCCACCAGGAGTGCGGGCAAGAGAAAGAAGACCCCCTCCAGGCCGAGCTCCACGACGGCAATTCCGCCGGCCATAAGAATTAACACCGCGCCGGCGATATATAGGGAGGCGAAGCGCTTCCGCTCAGCCTTAGACTGGTGTTTGCGTTGGGTCAGATTGAATATAAGGACGGCGATCATCACATAGTAGAGGATGGATAGTATGCGTTCGGTCATGGATAGACCCTACTCTCCCCATGCTCTGTGGTCAAGTCGGAACCCTCATGGGGGGACTAAATTGATAGAATAGAAACGCGTGCTTATATATCCTGTAATAATTAAAATCGTACCAGATAAACTTGCAATATTGTTAACGTTTTGATAATTTAGATACAATATTTTTATCAAGGAGAACGAAATGAAAAAGCTATTAGGGCTCAGTCTGCTGATGATGCTGATTCTCGCTAACTTCGCGTTCGCAGGCGGCCAAGGCGAAAGTAAGTTCGTCACCATCGGTACCGGCGGCGTAACCGGCGTCTACTACCCCACCGGGGGTGCAATCAGCCGCATGGTCAATGCAAAGTACGATGAATACGGTATCAAGGCCACGGTTGAATCCACCGGCGGTTCGGTATATAACATCAACGCCGTTTTAAGCGGCGATCTCGACTTCGGCATCGCCCAGTCCGACCGGCAGTTCCAGGCCTTTAATGGATTGGCCGAGTGGTCCGACGCCGGTGCGCAGGAGGATCTGCGGGCGGTTTTCTCGATCCACCCCGAATCGGTTACCCTGGTGGCCAGCGTCGAGAGCGGCATCGAATCTGTGGCCGATCTGGCCGGCAAGCGGGTCAACCTGGGAAATCCCGGTTCCGGAAACCTGGGTAATGCCAAGGATGTTCTGGAGGCGGCCGGACTTACCGAGGACGACGTGCAGGCCGAAGCGGTCAAGGCCGTCGAGGCTCCCGGACTCCTGAACGACGGACGAATCGACGCCTTCTTCTATACCGTGGGTCATCCCAACGGAAATATCAAGGAAGCGACCGCCGGTCGTGTTAAGGTACGCATCGTCAATATCGACGGAGACGTACTGAAGGCGATGACCGACAAGTACTCCTACTACGCCGCCGCGCGTATCCCGAAGTCGGAGTACCCCATGGCGGCCAACACCGAGGATCCCATGACCGTCGGCGTAAAGGCTACCCTGGTTACCTCGGCTTCGGTCTCCGAGGAGGTGGTCTACGCGATCACCAAAGAGGTCTTCGAGAATTTCGACAGCTTCAAGGGGCTTCATCCCGCCTACCAGGTGCTGACCAAAGAGGATATGCTCTCCGGTCTCTCCGCACCGATCCATCCGGGCGCGCTGAAGTATTACGAGGAAGCCGGACTGACTCAGTACATCAATCCTGATTTGATGTAGTACTACATCATCAGAAACGAGTACAAACAATTCATCTATCAGGCCGCTTCGGCGGCCTGATTTGCGCTATAAACGGCTACGAGGAGGAACGCATGCGAAACGAGTGGGAAAATGAGACGGCTGAAGAGCTGTTGAAGGAGGAGATGGGCCTGATCCGGGACAAACGCACGATCGACCGGGTGTTGTTCGGCTCGATCGCCGTGCTGTGGGCTCTTTTTCAACTCGCTCTTCCTCGCTTCGTCGTTCTGGACAGCGTAACCGTCCGGGCGATTCACCTGGCCTTTGCGGTGGCCCTCGTTTTTTTGGGTTATCCTATCTCGAAGCATAAACGGCGCATCAAGTTTCTGCATGCGATCGATCGAATCCCGGTTATCGACTTCGTTCTGGCCGCGGCGGCGGTGGCGGCCGTACTCTATATCGTAGCCGACTGGGAGGGAGTTGCCACCCGGGCCGGCCGGCCGATCGGACGGGACATCGTCTTCGGGGTGATCACCATCATCCTGGTGCTGGAGGCCTCGCGGCGGGTAATCGGCCTTCCTTTGGGCATTATCGCCGTAATCTTCACGATTTACGCCTTCCTCGGTCCCTATCTGCCGCGCTTCATCGCCTTCCGCGGGGTGAGCTTGAGCAAGTACATGAGTCAGATCGTCCTCTCCACCGAGGGAATCTACGGGATTCCGCTGGATGTATCGGCCAATACGGTCTTTCTCTTTGTGCTTTTGGGATCCCTTCTGAATAGAACCGGGGCGGGCTTCTTCTTCAATGACCTGGCAATCTCGCTTTTGGGACGCTTCAAGGGCGGACCGGCCAAGGCTTCGGTGGTCTCTTCAGGGTTGACTGGACTTGTTTCCGGTTCCAGTATCGCCAATGTGGTCACCACCGGTACCTTTACCATTCCCTTGATGAAGAAGGTCGGTTATCCGGGGAAGACCGCCGCGGCTACCGAGGTTGCGGCCAGCACCAACGGACAGCTGATGCCCCCCATCATGGGCGCGGCGGCCTTCATAATCGCCGAGTATCTGAGCCTCCCCTATATGGCGGTTATCCGGGCGGCGGCGATTCCGGCCTTCGTCTCCTACTTCGCCCTCTTCTATATTACCCATCTCGAAGCATCTAAGCTGGGTATGCAGGGCTTGCCCAAGGAGGAGTGCCCCAATTTCGGCGAGGTCATGCGCGGGGGATTCCATAACCTGATACCCCTCTTCGTGCTGATCTACGAGCTGATGGTGATGCGCCACAGTCCGAAGCTTTCGGCCTTCAACGCCATCGTTACCCTGGCGCTGGTGCATCTGATCCGGTCGATCATTATCGCGGTCCGCCAGAAGGAGTCGGTGACGAAATCCATTCAGGATACGATCCTGCTGATCGGCAAGGGCTGCATCGAGGGCTCCCGGAACATGTTGACCGTAGCCCTGGCGACCGCCACCGCGGGCATCGTCGTGGGAATCGTCAACATGGGAATCGGCTCGATGATCGTGCAGGTAGTCGAGTTCCTCTCCATGGGGAATATCTTCCTGCTGCTGACCATAACCGCCATCGCCAGCCTGATTATCGGCATGGGGCTGCCGACGACGGCGACCTATATTGTTATGGCCTCCATTACCGTGCCGATCATCGTTCAGCTCGGCGGCGGCATGGGGATCGTAATCCCGGCCATCGCAGCCCACCTCTTCTGCTTCTACTTCGGAATCCTAGCCGACGATACCCCGCCGGTAGGACTCGCGGCCTACACCGCCGCGGCCATCGCCGAATCGGATCCCATTAAGACCGGTATTCAGGGCTTCATCTACGACCTGCGTACCGCGGTGATTCCCTTCATGTTCATCTTCAATCCCGATCTGGTGCTCCAGGGAATCAACGGCTGGCCGGCCTCTCTCTTGATCTTCGCCATGGCCGTCTTCGGCGCCTTTGCCTTTACCAATGCGGTGCAGGGCTGGTTCATCCGCCGGAACCGCTGGTACGAGATCCCGATCTTCCTCTTGGCATCCTTTATCTTCTTCAATCCCGGCTTCTTCGCCGAACTCTTCTCGATCGGCATGCAGTATCGCTTCTGGCTCTACCCGGCGGGATTCGCCGTTTACGGTGTAGCCCTGTTGCTGCAGAGGATGCGACCCGAGGATTCCCCCCTTAAAGCGGCCTAGAGAAAATACTCCACCCCGGCGCGGAAGAGCTCCTGATCCTTCGCGCCGGGAATATTCCGGTAGAGACCGGGCTTGATCCGCTCGGAGTGGCCCATCTTCCCCAGGATGCGGCCGTCCGGGCTGATCAGGGCCTCTACGTTCCCGACCGAACCGTTTGGATTCTCCCCTTCTACATAACGCGCCGCGATCTGGCAGGCGTCGGACAACTCTTGCAGCTGTTCCGGGGTAGCGATGAAGCGTCCCTCCCCGTGGGAGACGGGTATACGGTGCACCGCGCCGGGAGCGGTCCGGGCGAGCCAGGGGGAGCGGTCGCTTTCGATCCGGGTGCGGACGAAGCGGCTGACGTGAGCGCCCGAGGTGTTGTAGCTGAGGGTGGGGCTGTCGGCTGTGAGTTCGCTCACTCTCCCGTAGGGGAGCAGGCCGAGCTTGATCAGCGCCTGAAATCCGTTGCAGATGCCGAGAATCAGACCGTCCCGATCCAGCAGCTTATGGACCGCTTCGGTAAGCCGGGGATTACGGAAAAACGCGGCGATAAACTTCCCGGAACCTTCCGGCTCGTCCCCGGCGGAGAAGCCTCCCGGGAGCATCAAAATCTGGGAGCGATCCAACGCGGCGGCCATAGCGTCGATCGACTCCTCGATCATCCCGGGATTCAGGTTGCGCAGTACCAGACTCTCCACCGCCGCGCCCGCCTTCAGGAAGGCGGCTTCGCTGTCGTATTCGCAGTTGGTGCCCGGGAAGACGGGAATGATTACCCGTGGAACGGTTCTCGCCTGCCGGCTCGTAGGAGCAGGGGAGGCCGAAGGGGGGACGGCGATCTGTTCGTCGGTATCCGGCAGCGGGAAGAAGCCCTGCTGCGGCGTGCGCCAGGCCTTTAGGGCCGCCTCCAGCGGGAGCTGCATCGAGCGGTGATCAATTCGGGGGGATTCCCCGGTACGGCCGAGGGGGGAAACAGGAAGTTCTCCGAAGATCGTCTCCGGATCGAAAGCGCCGTCCGTTTCGATGATTAGACTGCCGTAATCGGGAAGAAAGAGCTCCTCCGGCTCGATTGCTTCGTCGATCCTTACACCGATCCGGTTCCCGAAGGCCATCTGAGAGAGGGTAAGCGCCGCGCCGCCTGAGCCGATCGCCTTGGCTGAACGCAGTTTCCCGTCCAGAGCAAGTTCGTATATGCGGGCATAGAGCCTTCGAGCAGCCGTGAAATCGGGAAGCTCGGTCCCATCCCGGGGGACCCGGCAGAGAAGGAGGGACGAGTCGCTCCGCTTCAGTTCCTGGGAGACGATATGCTTCTCATCGGCGGCGCAAACGGCGAAGGAGACCAGGGTAGGCGGGACGTCGAGCTCCTCGAAACTCCCGGACATGCTGTCCTTCCCGCCGATGGCGGGAATCCGCAAGCCCTGCTGAGCCGCAAAGGCGCCTAAGAGCGCGGCCAGGGGTTTTCCCCAGCGGGCGGGATCAGCGCCGAGACGCTCGAAGTACTCTTGAAAACTGAGGCGGACCCGAGCGACCTCGCCTCCCATGGCGGCTATCTTGGCGGCGCTCTCGAGAACTGCAAAGGCGGCGCCGTGGTAGGGGCTCCAGCTCGAGAGCTCGGGATCGAAACCGAAGCTCATTAGCGAACAGGTTGTGGTATCCGAACCCGGCATCACCGGCAGCCGGGCGGCCATGCCGTCGGCGGGGGTCGTTTGGGTCTCTCCGCCGTAGGGCGAGAGAAGGCTCGCGGCGCCGATGGTCGAATCGAAGATCAGTCCCAATCCCTCCTGACCGCCGTATTGAAGCGTGGAAAGATGGGAGAGCCAGCGGTCGGTCCGGCGGGAGGCCGAACTGGTGCGCCCCGCTTTGAAGGGGGAGCGCTGTAGATCCGGTCCGTCGACGGCGATCCGTATCCGCTGTTCGGCGCCGTTGGTGTCGAGGAAGCTGCGGGAAAGATCGACGATCTCCTCTCCTTGCCAGCGCATCTTGAGCCGGCCGTGATCGGCTATCTCGGCGATTACCGTGGCCTCGAGATTCTCCGCCTCGGCCTTGGCTAAAAAAAGAGCGAGATCTTCGCGATCGATAACCAGAGCCATCCGCTCCTGTGATTCGGAGATGGCGATCTCCGTGCCGTTCAGGCCGGAGTATTTCTTGGGCACGGCATCGAGATCGATCTCGATACTCGGCGCCAGTTCGCCCACGGCGACCGAGACCCCTCCGGCGCCGAAGTCGTTGCAGCGTTTAATCCGCACCGACAGCTCCCGGTCCCGGAAGAGGCGCTGGAGCTTGCGTTCGGTGGGAGGATTCCCCTTCTGTACCTCCGCCCCGCAGCTCTCGAGGGATTCGGCGTCGTGTTCCTTGGAGGAGCCGGTGGCCCCGCCGATTCCGTCCCGACCGGTCCGTCCGCCGATCAGGAGCACCAGGTCGCCTGGGGCCGGCTCCTTCCGGTCGACCGCCGCTTCCGGAACCGCGCCGACTACGGCGCCTATCTCCATGCGCTTGGCCTTGTAGCCGGGGTGGTAGAACTCGTGAACCTGACCGGTGGCGATGCCGATCTGGTTGCCGTAAGAGCTGTAGCCCCGGGCGGCGGTGGTGGTGATGGTTCGTTGGGGGAGTTTCCCGGGCAGGGTAGATGCGGTCTTTTCCCGTGGGTCGGCCGCGCCGGTAACCCGCATCGCCTGGTAGACATAGGAGCGGCCCGAGAGAGGATCCCGAATAGCGCCGCCCAGGCAGGTTGCCGCCCCGCCGAAGGGTTCGATCTCGGTGGGATGGTTATGGGTCTCGTTCTTAAACATCAGAAGCCAGGCTTCCCTCTTTCCGTCGACCGTGGCCTCGACCCGGATGCTGCAGGCGTTGATCTCCTCGGATTGGTCAAGATCATCCAGGACTCCCTCGGCCCGGAACTGCTTCATCACGATCGTGGCCAAATCCATGAGGGTCACCGGCTTCTGGGAAGAGTAGGTGCGTTTCTGTTCCAGGTATTCGGCGTAACTCTGGTGGATCCGTCTCGATACAGGGTCTTCACCGAATTCAACCGCTTCAATTGTAGTCAGGAAGGTGGTATGCCGGCAGTGATCCGACCAGTAGGTGTCGAGCACCCGGAGTTCGGTCTCTGTGGGGTCGCGCATCTCGGTCTCGGCAAAGTATTCCCGGCAGAGTTCGAGATCGGCGGCCGACATCGCAAGCCCGTAATCCCGGCGCAGCTCCTCCTGTTCCGCCGGGGTGAGCTTGCGGAAACCGTCGAGTATCTGAATTCGGGAGATCTCGGGCTGTACTGAAAGAAGGGTAGACGGAAGCTCTTGTGAGGCCTCTCGGTTTTCCACCGGATTAATCAGGAACCTGCGGATCAGCTCGCGGTCTGCAGAAGTGAGATCCCCTTCGATCAGCCAGATCTGGGCGCAGGCGATAGCCGGGGCTTCTCCGTGGGTGAGGAGCTGGATGGCCTGGGAGGCCGAGTCGGCCCGTTGGTCGTACTGCCCGGGCAGGGGTTCGACCCGGATCGTCGTCCATTCCCCGGTAAGCTCCGGTTCCCGGATGTGCAGGATGTCGCTGGGGGCCTCGGAGAGGATACTCCCGGCGGCGAGATTGAACTCATCGGGAGTGAGTCCCTCCGCATCGTAGCGATGGAGAAGCCGCAGGGCGCGGATCACCGCGCCGTTCAGGCGGGCGTTCAGTTCCTTCAGGGTATGTTTGGCCTCTTGGGCTAAGTCGGATCGCTTCTCGACGAATATGCGCTGTACCATACGAGGCATCATAGTCGAATCTTGAATGTTAGTAAAATTAATGTTATTTATATTATATATTAGTGCCTCTAATGAATATCGATTACGAACTCTACAGGATTTTTCACCGCGTCGCCTCCGCCGGGAGCTTTACCAAGGGTGCGGAGGAGCTGCATATAACCCAGTCGGCCGTCAGTCAGGCCATCAAGAATCTCGAATCCCGACTGGGGACGGCCCTCTTCCTACGGGACGGCCGCAGGATCCGCCTTAGCCAAGAGGGAGAGGTGCTCTTTTATCATGTCTCAGCGGGGATTCGCAGCTTTTCCGCCGGGGAGCGCTCCCTGAATGAGATGGCCGGATTCGATTCCGGCGAGGTGCGAATCGGCGTCAGCGATACGATTTGTCGTTATCATCTGATTCCGATCCTGAAGGAGTTTACCGAGGCCTATCCGGGGATCCGCATTCAACTGAAGAACAGAACCAGTACCGGTATTATGGCCCTGTTGCAACAGGGGGGGATCGATTTCGGCATCGTAACCCTCCAGACCGTCAACGGATCATTCCAGGTGCGCCCCTTCCGTCGTATTCGGGATATCTTTGTCGCCTCGGAACGTTTCGGCAATCTCTTCAACCGCGCCTGTCCCTTGCAGGAGCTTGCCGCATATCCCCTGCTGCTTCTCAATAGCGAGAGCGCCACGCGAAAGCAATTGGATATATTCTTCAAGGCCAATAATATAGATCTATACCCTGCACTGGAGTTGGAGAGCGTCGATCTCCTGCAGGAGTTTGCAAAGATCGGTTTCGGCATCGCCCATGTGGAGGAACGCAGCGCCGCCGAGGCCCTCGATTCCGGTTCGCTACGCAGGATCGAAACCGAACCCGCGCTTCCCGAGCGGGAATTGGGGATCGTCAGTTCCGGAGATGTCCTACCCTCCCGGGCGGCGGCCTTGATGCGGGACTTCCTGCTGCGGCAGGAGTGATCGATTAACCACGAAAAAAGCACATTTGTGAGGAGTTTATGGCTAAAACACTGTTTATTTCGAACCGACTACCGGTAACTATCGGGCAGGATCCCGAGACCGGAGCATACACCTTTACCCGCAGTATCGGCGGCCTGGCCACCGGTCTGGCCTCGGTCCATGATCAGGGGGGAAGCCTCTGGCTGGGATGGAGCGGCCTCCACGAGGAGGATATGGATACGAGCCGGGCGGCGGAACTCAAACGTCTCTTGATGGAGCAAGAGAGCTGCGTCCCCTTCCAGCTCTCCCGTGAGGATTTCGAGGAGTTCTACCTCGGTTTCTGTAATGAGGCGATCTGGCCGCTTTTTCACTACTTCCCGAATCGCGCCCATTATCACACCAGTCAGTGGGAGGCCTACGAACGAGTCAATCTGCGCTTCTTCGAGGAGCTCAAGCCCCACGTCGAGGCCGGCGATACGATCTGGGTGCACGATTATCAGCTGATGCTGCTGCCGAAGCTGATCAAGGAGAGCTTCCCCGATACCTCGGTGGGCTTCTTCCTGCACATCCCCTTTCCCTCCTACGAAATAATGCGCCTCATGCCCTGGCGGCAGGAGATCATGGAGGGGCTGATGGGCGCCGACCTGCTCGGCTTTCATACCTACGATTATGTGCGCCACTTCATCTCCTCGGCCCGCAGGCTCTTGGGATACGAGTACAACCTCGGTTATCTGACCGCCGGCCAGCGGCTGGTCCGGGCGGATGTCTTCCCCATGGGAATCGACTATCAGAAGTACCACGATGCGGCCACCACCCCGGAGGTATTCGCCGCCCATACCGAGACCGCCAAGCAGGTGGTCTACGACAAGACGATCCTCTCGGTGGACCGGCTCGACTACACCAAGGGCATCCCGGAACGGATCCGCGGATTCGAGCTCTTCTTAGACGAGAATCCCGAATACCGGAAGAAGGTCGGCCTGGTGCTGATCGTCGCGCCTTCGAGAACCGAAGTCGAGGAGTACAAGGATCTCCTGAAGCAGATTCAGGAGTTGGTCAGTGCCGCCAACGGCAAGCACGGCAGTCTCGGCTGGACCCCGATTCAGTTCTTCTACCGCTCCTTCTCCTTTGCGGATTTGACCGCCCTCTACATGGAGGCGGAGCTGCTGTTGGTTACCGCCCTGCGGGACGGCATGAACCTGATCGCCAAGGAGTACCTGGCCGCCCGGCGGGACGATACCGGAGTACTGGTCTTGAGCGAGACCGCCGGAGCATCCCATGAGCTGGGCGAATCCCTGATGATCAATCCCAACGACATTCAGGGGATCGCCGAGGCCATCAAGATGGGGATAGAGACCGACCGGGAGGAACAACAGCGGCGGAACCGGGTCATGAAGAAACGGATCGAGCGTTACAATGTCCGCTTCTGGGCCCAGGATTTTATCGCCAAGCTGGCGGAGGTGCGCGAGCATCAGCGAATTCAGACCAGCCGTAATCTGCTGGAACCTGAGATTCCAAAACTGCTCGATGAGTACCGCTCTGCAAAGAAGCGACTGCTCTTCCTCGATTACGACGGCACCCTAGTCGGTTTCAAGGATACCCCGGAAAAGGCCCGGCCCGACAAGGAGCTTAAAAACATCATCACCGCCCTGACCGAAGACGAGAAGAATCGGGTGGTGATTATCTCCGGCCGGGAGCCGAAGGATCTGGACAGCTTCTTCGAGGGACTTCCGGTGGATTGCGCCGCGGGCCACGGCAGCTGGCTTAAAACAGCCGGCGGCGAATGGGAGAAGGTGGAGCTCTTCTCGGTCGAATGGCGCGAGGTGATCCGTCCAATCCTGGAGAACTACACCGACCGGACGCCGGGCTCCTTTATCGAGGAGAAGGCCTTCTCTTTGGCCTGGCACTACCGGCGCTGCGAGCCCGACCTGGCCGCCCTGCGGGTGGGGGAGCTCAAGGATTCCCTCTTCTCGGTGACCGAGAACCTCAACGTCGGCATCCTCGACGGCAATAAGGTGCTCGAGGTGAAGGATACCTCGGTCAACAAAGGGCGGGCCGCCTCGGAGTGGATGCGCCACGAGGAGTACGACTTCATCTTCGGCGTCGGCGACGACCATACCGACGAGGACCTCTTCGACGTTCTGCCGGAGAAGGCCTGGTCGGTTAAGATCGGCATGGCCCTCTCCCGGGCACGGCACCACCTCCGCGACTGGAAGGAGCTCAGGAAGCTGTTGAAGCAGATGGGGGAGTAGGGTTAAACAGCGAGGAGGAATTGGGAGAGGATGTCCATAAGTTAGTCTGACTCGAAATCAATCTGATCTACTGCGCCCAATGATGCGCTGCTTGACAGCCCGCGGGGCGCTACGTATGATTCGAACGCAAAGTATCTAATCAGTAATTGAACAATCGATGCGACAGGTGAACGAGTGGACAAGCCCGCTTCTCCCTGGGAAGAGTCGTTTCCGGCCCCCTCATCTATCTTAGCGCTCTGCAGGACGGCCGAGCCTTGCGCTATCGGGCAGGAAGCTTGGAGCGGAACTTCCTCGAACAGGTCTCTCCCTATCTGAAGACCAGTCTCCTCTATCTCTGCAGCGGATCCTTAATCGGGCTGTTTGCCGGTATTATCGGCGGGTTTTTGCTCTATCGCCGCTATAATGGTTTCCCCCGGGATCTTATCTCCTTTTTTAACTCAATCCCCGATTTCTTGCTGATCATCTCCACCCAACTCCTTGTCGTTACGGTTACTCGCCTTACGGGCGTACGACTCGCATCTATCTCCTCCTATGGAAGCAACTCCCCGCTCCTTCTCCTTCCGCTCTTGGCCCTCTCGCTCTATTCTCTTATTGTCCTGCCGGGAATGACCCGCTTTCTTTTCCGGTACGGTTTTCAGATATACCGTCCCGACGCTCTGGCTTCCTATCAATATTTCCTGGTGGTCGACTGCCTGGTGGTTCTGATCGGGATCTACCTCGTCTTCATCGCTTTGCTGCGTCTGGTCCTGGTGCTTCTAGGAAGGTACAGCCAATGAATCGGCGCCTGTGCGGTGGCGCTGATACGAACTGTCTGCGGAGCCCTTTCCGGGCTTTGGCTCGGATGGCGAAATCGACCAGTCCGGGGGATGAAGATCGGAGCGATAAACGGAGTCCCCCAGCTGGTGCTGCTGATTTTCATTCTGTATCCGATATCGCTCAACTCCCGTCTCGCCGGCTGGCCGCTCTTCCTGATTCAAACGACGATAATCGCGCTTTTCGGACTTTTCGGGGCGACGGAATCGATCCAGGCCCGCGTCGAAGCAATCAGGCGCAGGGAATATATCCTCGCCGCACAAAGCTGCGGGCGTCGACCGGTAGGCATTATTCTACGCCATGTGCTGCCGAATCTGCGGGAAACCCTGCTGATTCAGTTAACCGCCGAATTGACGGCCGCTCTCAACCTAATGGGACAGCTGGGCATCTTCAACATTTTTCTGGGCGGTACAATTTTTACCCCCGCGCCTCTGCTGCTTCATTCCTATAGTCGCGAATGGGCCGGACTCCTCGGGCAGGCGCGCTGGGCGTTTATCGGACAGCAGTGGATTCTTATCTTTCCATTGGCGGGTTACTTGACGGTTTTCCTGGCCTTTCAGCTGACCGCCCGAGGTATCGAGTTGCGGTACGTGCATCGTTTGAAGCGCTATCCGCATATCTAAGGCTGTATAATCCGCCTCGGGGGAAGGCTCCTAGGTAGCACTGCGAATTTAACTAGACCCTAGCATGAAGTTGTAGTGCGTAATCATGTCATTGTACATAATGTCACTGTTTCTGGTTCTTTAGTTGTCGCCAGAGATATCGGAGAGAAGATCCGGCAGCGGACAGGCTTCTATCCGGTCGTGGAGAGGGTATCGATCCGCTCCGGGATATACTACGTACAATTTTGTCAGCGCCAACTCATTCAGAGCGCTATGCATCGATCTGGTTGTTTTCGGTGTTTCAGTAAACTTTACCTCTATTCCGATTCGGTTCCCTCTCAATGAGGTAAAGAGATCCACCTCCGCACCGCTGTAGGTAGACCAGAAGTAAAAATCCTGAGCTGGGCTACGCCGCAGAATTTGCTCGATAACCAAGCTCTCCCATGAGGTTCCCGATTGAGGATGGCCCAGGAGAGTCTCAATGCTATTTATGCCGAGCAGGCTATGGAGTAAACCAGTGTCCCGGAGGTAAATTTTAGGGGACTTCACCTGTCGTTTTTTTACATTCTCATACCAGGGTTGCAGCGGCAGTACCATATAGGTGGCGCTTAGGATGTCGACATAGGATCGAATAGTCTTATCGCTCATTCCCATCGAACCGGCAAGCCGGGAACTGTTGAGAAGCTGTCCATTGCTGTGGGCCAGCATAGTCCAGAATCTGCGCAGCGTCTCCCCCGGGATGGTGATGCCGAATTGGGGGATGTCTCTTTGAAGAAAGGTTCTAATAAAACCATCCCGCCAGGCGACGCTGTCTTCTTCATTTTTTGCTAGGTATGAAAGGGGGAACCCGCCTCTGAGCCAGAGTCTGTTCAGCTGCTCCTCTCCTGTTTCAGAAACATCGAATCCGTGCAGATCCACGAACTCAACTCTGCCGGCAAGGGATTCCGAGGTGTTTCTGCTTATGTCCGGGGAAGCGCTTCCAAGGATGAGAAAGCGACCGTTCTCCGGACTTTCGTCCGCGAGAACCCTTAGAACGGGGAAGAGCTCAGCCATGCCCTGAATTTCATCGATAATAATCAGTCCGGGGATGCGCCTGAGGTAGAGTTCGGGATTCTGCAGCTTTGTCCTATCTGAAGGGGATTCCAGGTCGAGGAAGTGAGCGTCGAGCTTTTCTGCTATTCCCCGGGCAAGAGTAGTTTTGCCGCATTGTCTCGGACCTAGGAGGGCGGTGATCTTACTGCGACCGAGGGCTTTCAGGATGCGTGACCAGTAGGCCGGCCTTTCGAGCATATTATATTTTATGCTTGAAAATTCGGAATGTCTATCCGATTTTTCAGGAAAGATTAGAAAAGAAGGGATAACTCTACTTTGATGGATATATCTCCCTCCCCGCCTCGATCATGGCTCTGATGTTCTCACCCGGGGTCCCGGGCGAGGCGCCGCCGCCGGCGGAGAGGATGATGCCTTTGTGCGAACCGCACTCTTCGAGGGCCGCCCGGGTCGCCCGCCGCACCTCGTCGGGATTCCCCTGGGCCAGGAGCTCCAGGGGGGCGATGTTCCCCAGCAGTACGATCTTCTCGCCGACGAGCGCGCGGGTCTCCTTCAGGCTCTTCTTGTGGGTAAAGTTGAAGATGTCCACACCCAGCTCCTCCAGATAGGGGTAGCAGACCGGGTTGTCGGTGTCGTTGTGGAAGATTGTCAGCTTGTCGGAGAAGGCTGAAAAGATCTCCCTCATAAAGGGGTGGGCAAAGGTCCGGTAATCCTCGTCGGAGAAGAAGCCGATCGTATCGTCCAATACCAGAATGCCCTCCGCCTCGGGCAGGACCTCGAGCTGGGCGGAAAGCCAGTCCCGTACCAGGGCAGTTGTAATTTCCAAGAGCCCGAGGGCCGCCTCGGCTTGAAGCTGGGTGGCCATCAGGAACTCGGTCATCCCCATCAGGTGGCTCGCCAGGGTCAGCGGGCCCCGGGCGGCGACGATCTTGATCTTCTCGCCCTGAGCCAGGAGCCGCGGGCGCATATGGCGGTAGATACTCAAGGCCAGCGGCATCAGGCCGTCGGTTTGTGGAGCAGGCTGCTTTACTCTCTCGAGAAACTCCGGGAGATCGCCAGCCGAGGGTATCACATGGTCGATCACCGGGGTGGTGTCGGGGAAGAAGCGCACTTTGCAGCCGAAGGCCGAGGGCTCTAAGGCCATGCCGAACTCGACCCAGAAGTCGGGCAGTAAGATGAGCTCCGGGAAGTCGCGACGGACCTGCAGATAGCAATCGAGCCAGACATCCTGGACTGCCAGAAAGTCGGTGGTCGATACCCCGCAGTATCCGGGGAGCCAGGGGCTGTCGATGATCAACGCGGATTCAAGCTCGGTGTTGGTCCCGTCTACGCAGGCGGTCAGGCGCTTCCATTGGGTGTCGGTCATAGCTGTCCTGATACTACTACGGTTTATTCCGGAATCGCAAATCCGAGCTCTCTGCCGCGGGAACGAAAGGCTCGAAGCGCCTCGGTGTACTCAGGCCGGTCGATCAGATTCCGTGTTTCGCCGGGATCGACTTCCAGATCGAAGAGAACCTCCGGCAGGTCGGAGCCGTAGAACTGGTACTTGAGTGCATCCCGCTTGATCATCAGATTGAATCCCCCCTCATCGACGATCGCCTTCCTCATCCAGGCTTCCCGCTCCTCAGGCAGCAGAGGTTGTCGGGCCTTCGAGAACATGGAGACGACCTCGTTCTCCCATTCGACCGAGCTCGGGTCTTCGGCTTCGATCAGCGGCACCATGGAGCGGGAATCAAGTCCGTCCGGCGTCTCCAGCTCGACGGCGTCGCAGAGGGTGGAAAAGAGGTCGGTCAGGTTGACGTTGCGGTCGATCTTCTTTCCCTTCGGCCATTGTGCAGGCCAACTCATCAAGAGCGGTACGCGTACGCTGGCTTCGAAGAACTTCTGCTTCTCCCATACCCCGTGCTGCCCAAGCATCTCGCCGTGGTCGGAGGTGTAGAGGATAATCCACTCGTCGAGGTTCTGCCCCGCATCCTCCAGGGCCTGAAGCACCCGGCCGAAGTGGCGGTCGGCGGTCTCCACCATCGCGTAGTAGGCGGCGGTCGCCCGGCGCAGCTCTCGGGGCGTGATGTTGCGGCCTGGAATCTGCGCGCGCTCCGCCAGGAACGGATGGTCGAAGAGCTCCTCCTCCGTGAAGGGCTCGACCCGATTCAGGTAGTACTTGAAGAGCTCCTCGTCGCAGAAGTAGGGATAGTGGGGCTGCAAGAGGCTCACCTTCAGCATCAGCGGCTGGTGGTTGCCCTTTTCGCGGTCGTAATAGGGGCTTAGAAAATAGTTTTCGATGAAGTTTTCGGCGCCCTTCACGCTGTATTCGTCCATCTTGACGTGGAAGGCATTTCCCGGACCGGCCCGCCTGATCTCCTGGGTGTCCGACCATTTGAAATCCCCGAAAGGGCGGGCGTAGCGGTCGAAATAGTCCTGGTTCTTATTCTCGATGTAGCGGGGGCTCATCTTCATCTCGTCGCCGATGCGGTGTATCCAGCCCTGCATCTGGTCGGTCCCTTCGTGGTGCAGCTTTCCGCAGGCGGCGGTGTAGTAGGCGTGGCGCGAGAAGTGGCGGGGGATCGTCAGCGTCCCGGGCTCCAGGTCGTCCCAACCTGAGAAGCCGCAGCTGATTGGGAGTTTCCCGGCCATGATGCACTGCCGGCCGGGGACGCAGACCGGCGAGGGGGTATAGGCGTTGGTGAACCCGACACCCCGCGCCGCCAGGCGGTCGAGATTTGGGGTGCGTACCACCGGGTCGCCGGCGAAGCCCGCCACGTCGAAGCGGTGTTCGTCGGTCATGAGGAAGAGTATGTTGGGCATCGATTCAAGGGACATGGGTATACTCCTTTGACTGTGTCAGGGCATCAACAGATTCGGTAGAAACATGGTGATCTGCGGGATAAAGGTGATGCTCATCAGGACCGCGAGCATCACCGCGTAGAACGGCAGCATCGCCCGGCTCAGGCGCTCCACCTTGATCCCCGATACGGCGCTCCCGACGAAGAGCACGCCGCCGACGGGAGGTGTCAAGAGCCCGATACCGCAGTTGAGGATCATCACCGCGCCGAACTGGACCGGATCCATCCCCAGCTGCATCACGATGGGAAGCAGAATCGGGGTCATAATAACGATAATCGAGGCCATCCCCATCATCGTTCCCAGGATCAGGAGCAGGGCGTTGATTATCAGCAGGGCGACTACCTTGCTGGAGGTGAATCCCAGAATCGCCGAGGCCAGCATGGTCGGTACCTTGAGGAAGGCGATGCACCAGCCGAAGGCCCCCGCGGCGGCGATCAGGATCATCACCATCGAGAGGGTTCGCATCGTATCCCCTAGAATAGTCCAGAAGGCCTTGAGCGGAATCTCGCGGTAGATGAAGAAGGTGACTATAAAGGCGTAGACCACCGCGATGGCCGCCGATTCTGTGGCGGTAAACACCCCGGTAACCACTCCGATAACGACTATGAGAACCGTGCCCAATCCTAGGATCGAATCCTTGAGGGTCGTAAGCAGGGTAAGGAGTCTGAAACTGTCGCCTTTGGGATACTTTCGCACCATGGAGATGAAGAGGCTGAAGATCATCAAGGCTATACCGAGCACGATTCCCGGAACGAGCCCGCCCAGAAAGAGTCTCCCGATAGAGACGCCGCCCGCGGCAAGGGCGAAGATCACCATATTATGACTGGGCGGAACCAGGAGCCCCTGAACTGAACTGGCCATGGTTACGGTGGTAGAGAAATCCCCGTCGTAGCCGTTCTTCTTCATCATCGGAATCAGGATCGAGCCGAGGGAGGCGGTGTCCGCCGTGGCCGAGCCGGAGATGCCGCCGAAGAACATGCTGGCCAGGATGTTGACCATCGCCAGTCCGCCCCGCATCCAGCCGACCAGGGCGTTTGAGAGCTTGACCAGCCTTTCAGAAATTCCCCCGTGGGACATGATCTGTCCCGCCAATATGAAGAAGGGGATCGCCAGAAAGGCGAATCCGTTGATGCCGTCGATAATATTCTGAGCAACCAACAGTAGCGGAAAGCCGAGATAGAGGGTGGTGAGGATCGCCGCGGTGATCATGGCGAAGGCGACATGGGCGCCGACGAAGATCAAACCGAAAAAGCTTACCAGCAGAATTGCGATAGCCATTCCGTTCATGCCCAGCCTCCTCGTCGGAAGCGGGCGATTACCATCAGGATTTGCGCTGCACCGCCCACCGGCAGAGCCAGGGCCAGCCATTTTCGGCTGAAACCGAGGGCGCCGATAATCGAGCCCTTATCCAGTTCGAAGAGGGCGCTGCCGGCAAAAAGAAAGGTAAATCCCACAAAAAGGATGACCAGATAGGCCGCCCGATGGACCCAGACCTTTAACGCTTCGGGGATAAGATAGTCGATAATCGTCATGCGGATATGGATACCGTTACGGACCGCCAGGGCCGATCCCAGGACCGCCAGCCACACCATGCAGAAGATGCTGAGCTCTTCTCCCCAGGTCGGGGTGCGATTCAGAACGAAGCGTCCGAATACGGTATAAGAGATGATAATAACCATAGCGAGGAGCATTAATTTGCAGATTATCTCGATGGTGAGATATAGTCCGTCGAGTACTGTATCGAGGAGCGAAAGCGGACGGGATGTGCTCATAGTCGTTGACTCTCCAGGAATCAGAAAATAGTAGGCCCCCCGGGAGAGAATCCCGGGGGATACTTATTCTAGTAGGATGTGTTCTTAATCTGTTCGATAAGATCGCCGTAGCCGGGAGCAAACTCTTCATAGAGGGGCGCGGCGGCGTTCTTCCACTCGTCGATATTGTCGGGCTCGAGGAATATTACTCCTTCGGCCTTCATCTCGGCGATAATCTTCTCATCCACCGACTCAGAGACGGCATTAAAATTCTCGATCGCCTCGGCCATGCTATCCTTGATAAGCGCCTTGTCCGCCCCGGGGATTGAGTTCCAGCTCAATTCGGAGAAAAGGACGTAGTTGGGGCTGGTCTCGTGGCCGTCGAGTAGATAGTAGGGCGCTACTTCGTAGAACTTCTTGCTGAAGTAACCGGAGTATGGCTGTTCGGCGCCGTCTACGACTCCTGTCTGCAGGGCAGAGTAGAGCTCGGAGAAGGCTACCGGAACGACGGATCCGCCGAAGGACTCGAGCAGAGCTTCATAGATCGATCCCGCCTGGGCACGGATCTTGAGGTTCTTCATGTCGTCGATGCTGGTAACCTCCCGGTCGGTAAAGAAAAAATTGCGGGAGGCCTCTTGAAACATGCCGATACCGACGACCTTGGCGCCGCTGGCCTGGATGTCGTCCAGGACCTTCTGACCAATCGGGCTCTGGTGTACCGCCCGTGCGTGTTCCACATTGTCGAAGAGGTAGGGGAGCATCATAACCTCCACCAGTTCGGCACCGTAATCGCTGATAAATCCGCCCATGATCATCCACATATCGAGAGAGCCGGTCTGAAGCATGGTCATGTGGGTTTTCTTGTCGCCGAGCTGACTGTTGAGGAAGAACTCGACCTCATAGCGACCGTCGCTTTTCTCGTTGAGGATGGATGCGAAATCCTCCCAGGCGTCGACCAGGGGATGACCCTTGGAGTGGGCTAAGCCGACCCGTAGAACGGTGGGCTCATCCGTAGCCGTTGCGGCCTCTTCTTGACCGGCGGACCAGGTCAGGGTAATAGCGAACAGTACCAGGACAGATAGGATTAAAATTTTTTTCATCTGTTCCTCCTTGGAATAGTGTACTGTTAGTATGAGCCCGCTTTTCGGAGAGCGGAATCGACGAAATTGCGGGAAATCTGGACTTAATTGCGCTTTTTCATGCTACTCGGGGAACGACCGGTGTATTTCTTGACGATCCGACTAAAATAGTTGGGATCGGCAAAGCCAACGGCGAACCCGGCCTCGGAGACGTTCAGACCGTCCTGAATCAGCCGCTCAGCTTGTACGATCCGGCAGCGGTTCTGGTACTCCTTGACCCCGTAGCCCGTTTCCGCTCGGAAGCTCCGGGAGAGATGATACTTGCTCATTCCGGCGATGCGGGCGATCTCGTCTAGGTTGAGCTCCCCGGAGAAATTGGATTCAATGTAGTTTTTCGCTTTCTCCACCGGGGTCTGGGGCGCGGAATCTTCCGGAAGACGCTCATCGCACGCGCTCAAGACCTTCTCTATGGTCTGGTCCAGGGTCCGCAGGGAGTAGGGCTTCACGATGTAGTCGATCGCTCCTAATTTTATCGCCTCCTGGGCATACTCAAAGCGGGAGTAGGCGGTGATGATCACAATCGAGGCTTGGATGCCCTCCTCTCTCATCCGTCGGGCTGTTTCGAGTCCGGAGAATCCTGGGATATGGATATCCAGGAGTACAATATCCGGATTCAACTCGCAAATGCGGTCCAAGGCGGTGTCGCCCCGGTCGGCGAAGCCGCAGATGCCGAGACGGTCGCCGTAGCGCTCACGGATCAGTTTGATCAACGCCTCCCGTTCAATCTGTTCATCCTCGACAATGAATACCGACCTCATTCCGCCGACTCCGTCGGCACGGGAAGATGGATCGTGACCTCCATCCCTCGCTCTTCCTGGTAGTGGAGATCGATTAAATCGTTACGTCCGTAGCGCAATTCCAAACGCCGTCTTAGATTATTCAGACCTATTCCCATTCCCGGAAGGGGGGCCCGCTTTGAATCGCCGTCGGTATGTCCGTTATCCCGAACTAGGATTATGATTCCGCCTGCCGTAGTCTGGGCCGAGACCTCGATAGTCAGCGCCTCACGATTGTTTTCAAGGCCGTACTTGATGCTGTTTTCAATTAAGGGTTGCAGGATAACCGGCGGGATTTGGGCTCGGCCCGCCTCGGGATCGACCCGAATCTCATACTCTAGACGTGAGGTAAAGCGTGCTTGTTAAATAAAGAGATAGGCGCGGATGATTTCAAGTTCTTCATCCAAAGAAACCAGATCCTCGGAGTGCTCCAAGGTATAGCGCATTATCAGGGATATGGCTTCGATCAGCTCCAGGCTCTTAGTCGTATCCTGGAGAACCGATGATTTACCGATGATGTTGAGGGTGTTGAAGAGGAAGTGGGGGTTAATCTGGCTACGGAGAAAATCAAGCTGAGCTTGCTTTAAGCGGCGGTCCATCTGTTCATTCTGGAGATGTTCCTTCTGAAGCTCCATCTCTAATTCTGATTTCTCCTTTAATTCGTCGATATAGCGATGAATCTCATGCTTCATTGAGTTAAAGGAGGACGCGATCGAGTCCAGTTCACGAATCCCGGTGGGTGGAAAATCCTCTTCGTCGATTGTGCCCTTGTCGAAGGAGGTAGTGGCCTGAATGAGTTCATTGGCGCTGGCGAGCACCCGATTGATACTACGGATAGCCAAGAAGCCGAAAACGAGGACGAAGAGCGCCAAGGCGATCATGGCGACGCTCTCCTGACGCTTGAAGCGGTCGAAGTAGGCGGCGAACTGATCCATATTGGCCCGGTATTCGGTTATGGCCAGCTGCTGGGATTCCTGGTTCATTTGTCCGAGAAGCTGAGTTAAGAATGAGATCTCCTCATAATCCATCGGCGTCAAATCTTCAGTGAATATCAGTTGGCCGCCGCTCTTAAGCTGATACCGATACATATTCCCGATCACTCGAAGATGGGTATTCCCTGAGCGGGTGAGACCTCCTTTCTCGGAAATCTCGTGCAGGAGCTCTTCCATTCGGCGGTTAACCGCGAACCAGCGCTCTCGGTCGGCGGCGTCGGTCGCCCGCAGCGCCTCCTGAAAGGATTCCTGCAGCTCGGTCTGGGTGGTAAGTATCGAGGCGAAACGATCGTTTCGTTCCGCCATGGCGATGAACCGCTTCTGAATGGAGAGGTTAATCAGGATAGAGGCGCTGATTACCAACAGAACATAGAGGAAGAGAAACACAAAGCTTGTGTAAAGACTTATCCTGAGAGAAGTGGTTCGTTGATGTGTGCCAAGCATATCGGGTAGGAGATTGTACTGCAGAAAGAGTGAGCGGGCAACTCCGGGTTTACCTCAACCGATCGGATAGAGGATCCCCAACTGGAGATAGGCCCTCAACTCCGGCTGATTGACCGCGGCGTCGGCATCCTCATAGGTGTAGTTGTTCCGGGGGCGGTCGTCGTCGCCGTCGGGGCTGTAGAAGTAGGTTCCGTGGGCGTCCAGGCGGCTTTTGAAAAAGTACTCCGCGCCCCCTTTGAGCATAATAAAGCTTTCCGTATTGCTCAGCGGAATACGTAGTGAAGCTCCGGCACCGATTCCGAAGGGCGAAGAGGTAACGGAAAAGGCTTCGTTGTTGCCGATGAAGGCATAATGGGCGCTGTAGTAGTTCCATAATCCGGAGAGGAGAAACTCTATCGAATAGTTTTCCAACTCCTTCCATTTCCATCCCAGATCGATTCCGACGAGATAGGATTCGCCGTATTTCTCGATATTTCCTCCGGAGTTGTCGTTAATAAAAATCTTACGGGCTTCGGTCGCGTTTCCCGGATCGTACTGGTAGATATAACCGCCCCGAAGCTGGGCAAAGAAGGGAAACTCCGGCGTCGGATTTTCCAGGCGCAGGGCCATACTCACGCCGAGGTCGCCGTGATAGCCGGCGGAAATCTCATGATAGAGATCCAGTGATAAAGCGGGTAGAGAGAGCGGTAACAGGCAGAATATTAGGGCTTTCTTAATCATCGATCCTTACCTTGCAGGACGGTATGATTCAAATTTAGGCTTTCTAATAAACATTACTATGTACTGTTTGGTATGTTTTCGCAGTGAGTGGTGCTTCCGATCCTTCTTGATCGGCTAAGATACTTGATTGTAGGCTACACGTATGAAACGACTAATCCTGATGGCGGCCATTCTGCCGTTGATCATCACCGCTTGTGTCCATTTCGCTGATAGAGGCGCCACCCCTGTCCTGGAGGGGGAAAAATGGCTGCTGGCAGAGTTCGATGGACAGACCGCTCCCTTCCAGACGGTGGATGAAGCGCCGTTTATCCAGTTCGGACTGACGGATGGCCAGTTCAACGGCTTCGCCGGCTGTAATCCCTATTTTGGTAAGTACACGGTCGAGGAAACCGGCGACCTGAGTCTGGGTCCCGTCGCTTCGACCCGGCGTTACTGTCCCGAGGCGGATGAGGAGTATCTCTATTTCCTGGCCCTGGAGAGGACGGCAAGCTTCCGCATCGAGGGAAAGGAGTTGAGGCTGCTGGACAAGGACGGCGGCCTGATCGCCCGCTTTATACGTATATATTAGTCTGGAGTATACGTATAAACAGCCTGTCTCGCTTCCCCCCTCAGAGATTGGTTTGGAAAAACGCCACCAGATCCCTGAAGATCTCATCGTTAATCCTATGCCCCACGCCTGCATAGGTTTTGAAGCGCACCGATAATCCCAGCTCCTGATAAACTGCTTGCGACCGCTTCCAGCGCTCCCGCATTGATTCTCCTAAAACCGCGATAGTCAGCTCCCTCTCCGGCTGGTTGTAGGCGTCGTCGTAGGGGAGGGTATCGTTCTCGTCCTCGGCACCCATGTAGATAAACTGGTCGACGGCGCGGTAGGCTTTGAGGTCGAAGGGGCGCCCGGTCAGATCTTCGAGATCGGCGATGCCCACCTGGTAGATCAGTTCCCGCTCCTCAAGCTCCGCCAGCGGAATAATCGGCATGCCGTTGACCCCGCCCGCGGCGACGGCCCGCACCCGTTCGGGATGAAGGGCGGCGAAGCGGTTGGCGAAGTTCCCCGAGGCGGAGAAGCCGTTCATCAGCACCCGGCGCTCGACTGAGACTCCTTCGGCGGCCAGCAGTTCCCGCGCTCGATCGATCATGGCGATGAGCTGCAGATCGATCCGGGCCAGTTCTCCTTCGGTAATCTGCATCGTGTCCCGGTCCAGGGCGTGGGTGTAGCGGCGCCAGCCGGTCTCCGGGCGATCGAAGGTGGGAACCAAGAGCGGGAGGCCCAGCTCCTCGGCCAGTCGCCGGGGGTAGCCGCCGGTAATCATGCGTCGCGCCTTCTCGGCGTGGACCCGGTGGCGGTCGTCGACGGTACCGGTGTTGTTCGGCTCAATGAGCAGGCGGGGCGTGTCGCCAGCCTGGAGTCCCGGCGGTATCAGCAGGTAGAACTCGCAGTTGTAGCCGGCGACGGGGTCGGCGGGGATCTCGGCGATGCGGCTCTCGCTGTCTACCGGGGGCAGGGCGACGGAGTCGGCGAGCCGGGGTGCGGTAGTACAGGTAAACAGGAGCGGTAGAAGCGAAACCGTTACTACTATCTTATTCATTGGTGTTCCTCTCTATCGTATATTCCATCGCCACCCGTTCCTGCATCCCCAGTTTGATCTCTTCGCTCAGCTGATGCGCGAGGGCCTCGCTCAGCTCCTCCGGCGTGAGTCTCTTGAACCCGATCCGCTCGTAGAAGGGTGCGTTCAAGGGGAGGGCAGCGAAGGTCGTCAGGGTGAGGGACGGGTAGTTGTTTCCCCGGGCCCAGTTGATAGCGGCGGCGATCAGGCGGCGGCCGACTCCCCGGCCTTGGCAGTCTGGATGAACGTCCACCTCGGCGATGAAGCCGGTCCCGCCCTTCTCCTCGGCCAGCAGGAAGCCGACCGGCGTCTCCTCCATATCGACGGCGACCCAGAGGCGCCCTTCGCTCCTCGCCGCCTCGAGTCTCTCGAGAGCTATCGCGCCATGCTTGATCTCCGGCGGCAGCAGGTCGTCAGGGAAGGCCGCAGCCGCCGTGCGTTCGATGGCGGCGAGGGCGGAAAGATGCCGATCGTCGGCGAGAAGAATGCGATAGTCGTGGGCATCCATGTCGGAATCCTAACGGAGCGACCCGGGGCGTGCAAGTGTATGTTTCTCAATAAGCCGCGATTTCATTCCCGCGGGCGTCGGCGAGGTGCGTAGATCGTCAAATCGATTCGGGCGGCCTGCTGTCGCTAGCCCGCCACCGGAAAGTAGATCTCCGTCTCCAACTCCTCCGGTTTCGTTTCCGCCGGATCGTTCAGGTAGAACTCGTAGGCCTCTCCGTTAGTATTCAGCTTCTGCTCGTCTATATAGGCAATCATACGGTTATAGGTCTCTTCGATCTTCTGGTAGGGGCCGATGTGCTTATCGACCAGGGCTTTTCCGGCGGGCAGCACGCGGGGCTGGATGGTGTCGGTGCCGACGGCCGGCTTCGCAACGGGAAAACCGATCTCCACATCCAGGGCCTTCATATCCATGTTGTAGTAGCGGGCGTAGGGAGCGCCTGCAAAGGATATGCCCCGCTCTTGCATGTGTGAAGCGATCTCGCCGTAGACCCGGCCCATTGTCTGGGACAGGTCACTCACCGGTACGGTTACGCGGATGGCCAGGGTGTTCGTCTCGGTTAGGGTCTTAATCTCCATATCTTATCTCCTTCTTGTATCAAGATACGGCTATCCTCGCACGGCGTATACGACGGCTGTGTGTCGTAATTGAACTGTTTATTCGTATATTTGTGCGATCTTCTTCCCGGATGATGCGATAATTCGCCGCAGATGCTCGGGAGCCAGAACTTCGACATACTGGCCGAAGGAGAGGATGTAGCCGTAGAGCCAGCCGTCCTCGGGCATGCGGGCGGTGACGGTCAGGCTGCCGTCGTCCTCAATCCTGCAATCCTCCTCGGGGTAGAATTCTTCTATTGCGGCCCGCATCGGAGGGGCGAAACGCAGGGAGAACTCCAGGGAGTTTTCGCTCTGATCGGGATGATTCTCGGCCAGGAATTGGTCGAAGGATTTCTCGCGCCGTTTGAACCTGGGCGCCAGGATCTCCGGTTCCTTGAGGCGGGAGATACGGAAGAGCCGGTAATCCTCCTTCTCCCGGCAGTAGGCGAAGAGGTACCAGGCTCGCCAATGGAAGGCGAGGGTCATCGGTTCCACGGTACGCAGGGACTGCTCAAGCTTGTTGTTGGTATAGCCGAAGCGCAGGAGCCGTTCAGCCTCGACCGCCTCTTTCACCACCTTGAAGGCGGCCCGCTGCCTGGGGTCTCCGCCGAGTAGACTAAAATCGATGGAGAGCTTCTCGTCCCGCTCGGCGAAGAGGTCCGCCTGGCGTTCGGGAATTAGGCTGCGGACCTTCTCCAGTGTGCCTTCGAGTTTCTGATCCTCCAGGGAATCGGCAACCCCTTTGAGGGCGGTCAGCATGTAGTAGAAATCGTCCACCCCCATCAATTGGCGGTCCATCTTGTAGGACTCCATGATCCCGTAGCCGCCCCGGGGGCCTTGGACGGCATAGATCGGTATACCCGCCAGTTCGATGGTCTCCATGTCGCGCTGTATGGTGCGTAAGGAAACCCCGAAGCGCTCCGCCAGGGAGGAGGCAGGTACCAACTCGTGGTTCAGGAGATAGACGATGATCGAGAGCAGGCGATCGATTTTCATGATGGTGTATCCTTGCCGGGCAGGGCATCGAGATGCCGCCAGCTGACTATCTCGAAATCGCCGAGCGATCTGCTTTCTTCGCCGCCGGAAACAACTATTCTCTGTTTGAGTTTTGTATCCCGTTCTGCAAGGTAGTTCAGGTTTTTCAGGAATGCCTTGTTAAATGTTCTAGAAAGTTTCACTTCAATTCCGGAATAATCCAGTCCGTAGTACTGGATTATATCGACTTCGTGTCCCGATTTATCCCGCCAGAAGTAGAGATTAGATCGCTCCCCCCGGTTATAGCAACCTTTTATTAGCTCGGATACACAGTGATTCTCGAATAATTGACCTTTCAATGGATGGGCGTCCAGGTGTTCCGCTTCTCGGATGGATAGAAGCCAGCTAACCAAGCCTGTGTCGTAAAAGTAGAGCTTGGGGGTTTTGACGACCCTTTTCACCTGGCTGCTATGAAGGGGATAGAGAAAAAAGATCAGATAGTGGGCCTCGAGAATGGAGAGCCAGGCTTTGACGGTATTGTGGGAAACTCCCAGTTCGGAACAGATGTCGCTGTAGTTGATGAGCTGACCCACGCGGCCCGCGCAGAGCACGATGAAACGCTGGAAGGTGTTGAGATCGCGAATGTTCACCAGTTGACGTACATCCCGTTCCAGATAGTTGCGTACATAATTCGAGAACCAGAGCGACGGATCCAGATTTCGGTGATATATGGGGGGATAGAGGCCGGTATAGAGAACCTTCGTCAGTTGTTCATTCTTGAGGTAGGAAGATATTTCGGAGTAGCTGAAGGGAAGGAGTTCGATAGTCGCCGAACGTCCTACCAGGGATTGGCTTACCTGGTTCAGTATTTCCAGACTTCGGGATCCGGTTAGAATAAATCGCCCCGGTCTGGGATCTTCGTCGACAATCTGCTGGAGATAGGAAACCAGCTGCGGCACGCGCTGGAACTCATCGATGATCAGTCCGTCCGGATGATTATGCAGGAATCCTTTGGGGTCGACTTCGACCTCCATGCGAATATCGGGATTCTCAAGGGATATATACGGCAGTTCGGGGAAAATCTTTCTTGATAAGGTTGTTTTTCCGGACTGTCGGGGCCCGACAATGGTCAGTACCGGGTACTGCTCCCTGAGAATGGCCACGAGGGGCTCAACTTTTCGGGAAATGATCTTCATACTAAAATGATATGCCCGGTCCCGCCAATTGTCAATTGTATTTACAATTGGCGGCCTGTATTGACTTATTGCCCCTATTGATGGACGACAACGCTCTTTGCACGTGCTATTTTAGAATGAAGGGGTAAGAATAGCGCTAGTTTTCAGGGGGTAAACAATGAGAAATTCCATGCACTATTCTCTTTTTGGTATCGTCCTGCTGTTGATCACCTCCTGCGCTGCGAACAACACGGAACTCAAGAATGAACTGACCGAATGTAAGGCGGAACGGGAATCGCTTCGGGAACAACGGGACCAGTACGAGGAGAGCGCACGTAGCGCTGCTGAGGAGTACCAGAGAATGCAGCGGCAATATCTGGAGAAGTGGAGCGAATTGAATGCACGGATCGATGAGTTAGAGGAGTTTGAACGACGATATAAGCGTGTTGCATCGGCATACGACAATCTTGAGCTGCAGTACTCGGAACTGGAGGAGTGGGCCGATACGATGATGGAACGCTTCGGGCCCGGTATCTATGCGGGGACACAGTATGATCGGCCGGTATTTATAAAACGGCCTGATACGGCCACGGTCTCCGGCATCGTCGAGGAGTTAAACCTCTCGTTCCGCGGGGCGGAGCTGCCTCAGCTCATACTCTTGAGGATTGATGGTGCGACTATCGACTTAAGCGTAGACGATGAATATCAGCTCGTCAGTCGCATGGGTTCCTTCGGAGCGCGGATATATATTTTATCCGTGGTCTATTCACTGACCTCGCTCGATGAAGTCGACTGTGTTCGATTTGATATTATGGAAGGGGACCATGCAGGCCCCGGAAGCTACTGTCGCGGAGATTAATCACCCTCCGAAGGGCAGGGTAAACTGATTCAGATCCAGGGGCCGGCCGTTGTCGGCCAGGGTCTGCTGCATGTAGCTCCGATCGAGATCGAGTTCCCGAACCAGCAGGCGCATCTGATCCTCGGAAATCAGGTTCTGTTCGGCGTAGAGGAACATCAAGGCCTTCTCGGCGATGCAGGGAACCCTCAGGGCGTTCATGTTGACCGGTTCGGGCGAGTCGGTCTTGACGAAACGTTCCTCCAGGTGCCGGTAGAGCCGGGAGGAGGGGATATCGGTGTTCAGCAGTTGCAGCTCCCGGCGCAGCGGTCCCAGGTCACCCCGGCTGGCGCTCTCGCCCAGGGGTTTCAGGGTCAGGTAGGTGTACTCCTTGGCCGGCAGGTAGTGGTGCCGGTCGCAGCGGGTGCAGTAGTTGGGTCGCTTGGGATCCTCCTTGGCCGTGTCGCCGCCGATGATGATCAAGGGGTCGAAGTAGAGGGCGGGGCACTCCTCGCCGTCGATGGTGTAGTAACGGTAGGTATAGAATGAGTCCTCGATACAGTCGGCATGTTCGCAGTAGGCGGTCAATGGAAAGATATCGGTCGAGTTCTCTAAAAGGAAGCGGGCGGTCTGATTGAAGATGTCCCGGCGGAAGTTTAGGATCAGCGCCGGAAAGACGAAGATCAGGTTGTCCCGCTCGGATGCCTCCCGCACGACATAGGCGATCCGCTCATCGTAGAAACTGGCCTCGTCGATGATCCAGGTCCCCGCTTCGGGATGATCGCGGATTACATCCTCCAGCTCGAAGGAGTTGGAGATGTAGCAGATGTTCTCGCCGCAGCGTTCGTAGCCGCCCCGGTAGGCCAGGGCGTCTTCGGGGTACTCGGGAAACCGGAGCTTGTCCAGGGCGGAACGGATGAAGTAGACCGAGCGCCGGTCGGCCTTGCCGGTGGTGGTCAGTTCGGCCACCCGCTGGGACTTGTTTTGAGCGACCCGGGCGTCCCGCCAGATGCGAGCGGAGAACTCGGTTTTACCCGAGCCCATGGGGCCGATGACCAGGATCCGGCGTCCGCCCTGTTTAAAATCGAAATGGTTATAGCTGTGGTGAACCCGCAGCTGCGGGAAGCCGAGGCTCTTCATGAAGCCCAGGGTTTTTCCGTCTAACTCGTTCGGTTTCATCTATACAATGAAGTAGGCCACCACGGGCATCAACAGGACGGTCAAAATGGTGTGGGTCGAGAGGGCGGCCGACGAGAAAGCGGTCTCCTGCAGCTCCTCCTTCTTTAAAAAAACCGGAATGACGAAGGGGGGCGGCAGGATAAACATGGTCCAGACGGCAGCCAAATAGATCCGCGGTACGGGGATGACTCCGTTGAGAATCAAGACGGTAATGCCCGCCGCAAGCAGGGCGTTCAGCCCTAGCCGGGAGAAACTGATCGCCAGGGCCTTGCCCAAGCGCTCCCGATCGATTTCGATTCCGTACCCTATGGAGATGCAGATCAACGGCACGGTAAGACTGCCGGTCATCTTCAGGAATGCCTCGACCGAACGATAGACGCCGCTCTGATTGTAGGGCAGAACCCGATTGACGAGCCCCAGGATGAGGCCTGCGAAGATGCCGATGATAACCGGGGATTTGATAGCATTCAGCATGGTAGCGGCGGGACCGCTCCTTTCGCCGGCGCCCCGGGTCAGCAAGGGGACCAGGATCAGGAAGACAAAGACAACCTGACCGAAGTCGGTCATGGCGAAGACCCCCAGGTTCTCGGTGCCGAAGATCGGCAGAAAGAGGGCGTAACCCAGCATACCGGCCTCGAATCCGGCAAAAAGGTAGGGGACGGTACGATTCTGCTTCCAGATCAGCCTACCCGCCGCAAAACCTACCCCCAGCATTATCAGGCAGGAGAGGAACATCATCATGACGATCAATGCTCCGCCGGCGGAGATTGAGGCGGAGAAGAAAGCCAGAAAGAGTAGGCTCGGCAGCGCGACGGTGACCACCAGATTCTTGAGCTGCTGTACCGTCTCAACGCTGAGAAACCGGAAGCGCTTGAAGCTCCACCCTAAAATCAACAGACCGAAGACCGGGGCTACCCCGGAGGCGATTTCAATAATACGTTCCATATGGGCTCTATTCTACCTGAATCAGGCGAATCGCTCCAGCAGGTAGGATCGTAAATCCTCCAGGCCGGTACCGATCCGGTGGGATTTCTTCTCCAGCTCCATAACGCCGGCGAGCTGTTTCGGGAGCGGCGGTTTGCTCCCGGTGGCCTCCTCGACCACCTCGGTGAACTTCCCGGGTGCGGCCGTGGCCAGACTGATGATCCGCGGCGCTTCAGCACCGGAGAACCCCTTGAGGAAGCGTTGCGCACTCAGATAGCCGACCGCGGTGTGGGGGCAGAGGTACTCGCCGTGGCTCTCCTTAACGCTGCGGATCGTCTCCAGGGTCTCTTCGTCGCTTACGAAATCGCCTTTGATCATGGCGCTCATCTCGTCCCAGCTGCCGTTGAAGAGGGCCAGCATCCGCTCGAAGTTGCTCGGATCGCCCACATCCATGGCGTTGGAGTAGGTGTGAAGCGAGGGACGGGCCTGAAACTCCCCTTCGCTTAAGTACTTAGGGACCACGTCGTTGATGTTGGTGGCGGCGATGAAGCGTTCGACCTCGAGCCCCCAGCTCCAGGCCATCAGGCCGGCGGTCAGGTTGCCGAAGTTCCCCGAGGGGACGCAGAATATCAGCGGCCGCTCCTTAGGGACTTGGGCTCGGGCCCAGATGTAGTAGAAGGATTGGGGGAGAAGCCGCCCCAGATTGATGGAGTTGGCCGAACTGAGTCGGATCCGTTTGCCAAGCTCCCGGTCGACGAAGGCCTCTTTAACCATGCGCTGGCAGTCGTCGAAGGCGCCGTCCACCTCCAGGGCGCTGATGTTCCCGCCCAGGGTGGTCAGCTGCTTCTCCTGCAGGGGGCTGACCCGGCCGGAGGGGTAGAGGATGACCACATCGATGTTGGAGGAGCCGTAGAAAGCCCGGGCGACGGCGCTGCCGGTATCGCCGGATGTGGCGGTCAGGATTACCGCCCGTTCGTCCCGGCCGGCCAGGATCGAGTCCATCACCGCCGCCAGAAAGCTGGCGCCGAAATCCTTGAAGGCGCAGGAGGGGCCGTGGAAGAGCTCCAGAATCGAGATCGACGCCTCCATCTCCTTCAGGCGGGGTGAAAAATCGAAAGCCCGGGAGCAGATCTTCTCCGCCTCGTCCCGGGAAAATTCGTGGGGCAGGAGCGCTGAGAGGGTCCGGGTGGCGATTTCAGTAAAGGGGGTTTCGGGACCAAAGTCCGCAAAGAGTCGACTTAGATCCGGCACTCCATCGGGATGATAGAGTCCGCCGTCGGGCGCCAGGCCTCGAAAAACGGCCTCCTTGAAGCTGATCTTCTTTTCCGGCGAACGGGTGCTTGCAAAGGACAGACTCATTGCGGTGCTCCTGATTCGAGAAAGATGCGGTGTACGGCGTTCAGCGCGGTCTGACGCATCGAGCGTTCGATCACGAAGCTGATGTTGCGTTCCGAGGAACCCTGGGCGATGGCGAGGACGTTCACCCCTTCTGCCCCGAGGGCGCTGAAGAGCTTTCCGGAGATTCCCGGCGTTCCCCGCATATTCTCGCCCACCACGGCGATAATCTCGAGATCCTTGATCTCCTCGATGCTCTGGATCATCCGGTAGCGGAGCTCCTCGGCCAACTCCTCATTCAGGGCCTTCACCGCCCGGTCGGCCTCCTTCTCGCGACAGACCATACAGATGCTGTGTTCCGACGAGGCCTGGGAGATCATGATGATATTCACCTTGGCCTCGCCCAGGGCGTGAAAGACCCGGGAGGCCACTCCGGGGTGGCCGAGCATGCCGCCGCCCTCGATATTGATCAGGGCTACGCTCTCAATGGAGGCTATTCCGGTTATGGGGGTGTTGCTCTTGCGTACCGAGGCGGCGATCTTCGTTCCCGGGACTTCGGGACGCAGGGTGTTCTTAATGTAGATGGCGATGTTGCGGTCGACCGCCGGGATCATGGTGTAGGGATGGATGACCTCGGCGCCGAAATAGGAGAGTTCCATCGCGTCCTGGATCGATATCTCCGGCACGACGAAGGCCGAGGAGACCAGGCGCGGATCGGCGGAGAGAACGCCGTCCACATCGGTCCAGATCTCCACCGCTTCCGCTTCCAGGGCGGCGCCGAGCAACGAGGCGGTATAGTCCGAGCCGTTGCGGCCCAGGGTGGTGGTTATCCCCTTGGGGTCGGAGGCGACGAATCCGGTCACTACCGCAACTCCTTCAACCGCCTCGATCCGTTTCTTTATCCGGGGATAGCTCTTCTCGAAATTTACCTTCGCGTTGCCGTGGCTCGAATCGGTGATAACGATCTGCCGGGCGTCGATAAACTCGGCCGGCGTACCGCTTGCCGTCAGATATGCGGCGATCAGGCGGCAGTTGAGCCGTTCGCCGAAGCTCATCACCATATCCATAGTACGCTCGGAGCATTCGCGAACGAGCTCGACGCCGTGAAGGATATCGGTCAATTCAGTCAGAAGCCGGGAGATCTCGCTCTGAATCCGGCTGCTGTCGCTGCCGCTAAAGAGGACCGTTGCAGCCTCCTCTTGCCGCTGCTTGATCTCGCCGACCAGCTCGCGATAGCTGCCGTCGCCGCTTTCCGCCCGGCTCGCCGCCTCGATGAGCATGTCGGTGATACCCTTCATGGCGGAGAATACCAGGGCGATTCTCCCTTCTGCGGCCGCATTACGGGCGATTGAGCATACATGGACAATTTTCTCGGCGTCCTTTACGGAGCTACCGCCGAATTTCATGACCTTCATGGGCTTTCCTGTTCTGATGTGGGGTTCTATTCCTGAGACTATACTAGGAATGCGTGCTGATTACCATAGCGATTCCTGAGTCATACAGACTGAAAAAAAAGAGTGGCGTCCGAGCCTCTAACTTGCTATCATGGGCAGCGTATGTCCCCGGCGCGTTGTATTTCAGCCCTTCTCCTCATCTCTTTTTTGCTTTCCGCCTGCGTTTCGGGGTCCGAAAAGGTACCATCCGCCGATGATTCGGCCCCTGAGGTGGAGGAGATTGTCCGGGAAGAGGCCGATCCCGAGGAAAATCAGCTCCCACCGCAGCCTCAAGCGCCTTCGGACGGCAGAATGCTCACCGCGGTGCTTCAGGAACTCAGCGGGACGGTCCGTCCGGTTTTGGGTCGCCGCGGACAGCCCCTGACGGCGATCTGGTCGACGGAAAACGCCAAATACTGCGCCGTAATCTGTACCAGCGACGGGATCGCCCATCGATTTTTTGAATTAAACGATCTCTCCCGGCTCTATGCCGAGGATGGGGAAGTTCCCTTCGCCGCGGCCCTGTTCCGCTGGGACGGGGGGGGCATCGAGCTGGTCGATACCGCCCGTTTGGGTAGCTTTCCGGTAATCGAGGGCTATGATACCGGTCCCTTCGGCACAGCCTCGGCTCCCTACTCCGTGGTAGTCCATTTTCAGACGGAGGAGGGAGGAGTGGAATCGATCCTCTTCTTCGAGGAAGCCCGGATCGGTGCGACCCGCTTCAGGCAGAACAGTGCCAGCTTCTTTCAGCGCCGGGATGTCGATGCTGACGGCATCGACGACATCATCCTCTTCGATGCCGTCTACGAGGAGGGGACCGGCAAGGAGACCTTCGTCAGCTGGTACCGCTGGGACGGCCAAAGCCTGGCCCTCTTCCGCAGCACCAATATCGTACGCAATCTGAACAGCTTCCTCTCCGAGACGGCGCGTCTGCTTGAAGCCGGGGAGTTTAGCCGCTTTCTTTCCGGTTTCGTCCCCGATGTTCCGGAGATTAGCGTCGATGATGAGGCCTTCAGCTCCAGCTTTATTCGTGTTTTCCGGCCGGAGAATGGCGGCGGAGAGACTGATTTCGATCGGGAGGCCTTTCTGTCGGTTCAACGGATCGCCTTCCCCGAGATCCTGGAGAATCCATTTGATATTGCCGCCGGCAACTACAATCTGGAACTTCCGGTCCATTTTATCGGAGAGATCGACTATCGCTTCCAGACGCAATTGTCCATGGCGGCCAATCCCTTCAGTCCTCGTCAGTTTTATTTTGTCCCTGCCCAGCCTTGAATAGCGCCCGGACCTTGCGATAGATTCCAGGTATGTACAGCTATAAAATCGAAGGGAATATTCCTCTAAAAGGCACGATTCGCGCCAGGGGGAACAAGAACTCCGCCCTCCCCTGTTTGGCGGCAACCCTTCTTACCGATCAGACGGTTACCCTGCGCAATATTCCCGACATCGAGGATGTCGGAGTGATGATAACGATTCTGCAGTCCCTGGGTGCGAAGGTAGAGCGGAAGTCGGATGGACGGCTTGTCGTTTGCAGCGGCGCCTCCCCGAAATCGGAGGTCCCCGCAGAGCTTGCCCGGGATATCCGCGCCTCGATCCTCTTCGCCGGTCCCCTCTTGGCTCGGACCGGCAAGGTGCTGTTGCCGCCGCCCGGCGGCGACGTAATCGGCCGCCGCCGTCTGGACACCCACTTCCTGGCCTTCTCCGAACTGGGCGCCCGGGTGGAGGTGGACGGCATCTTCAAGGTTTCGGCCAACAAGCTGGTCGGGGTGGATCTCTTCCTGGATGAGGCCTCGGTAACGGCCACCGAAAACGCGATTATGGCGGCGGTTCTGGCCGACGGGAAGACGATTATCCAAAACGCCGCCTCCGAACCGCATGTGCAGGACCTCTGCCTGATGCTGAACGCCATGGGGGCCAAGATCAGCGGGATCGGCTCCAACATTCTCACTATCCAGGGGGTAAAGAAGCTCGGCGGAACGGATTTTGCAATCGGCGCCGACTTCATGGAGGTCGGTTCCTTCATCGGCCTGGCGGCGGTTACCCGCGGCGAGTTGGAGATCGAGAACGCCAACCCCGAGCATCTGCGGATGACCAAGCTCGCCTTCAACAAGCTGGGCATCCACTGGGAGACCGACGGTTCCACGATCCGTGTCCCCGGGGGTCAGAACATGCGGGTCGTCTCGGATCTGGGCGGGATGATTCCCCATATCGATGATGCCCCGTGGCCCGGGTTTCCGGCGGATCTAACGAGTATCGTCACCGTGGTCGCCACCCAGGTCGAGGGTACGGTTCTCATTCATGAGAAGATGTTCGAGTCGAGGCTCTTCTTTGTGGATAAGCTCATCGGCATGGGGGCCAAGATCGTCCTCTGCGATCCCCATCGGGCGGTAGTCACCGGTCCCTCCCGTTTGCGCGGTGCGGATCTGATCTCTCCCGACGTGCGGGCCGGTATGGCCATGGTGTTAGCGGCGCTCTGTGCCGAGGGGACCAGTATGATCCGCAATGTCTATCAGATCGAACGGGGCTACGAGGATCTCTGCCATCGCTTGGCTAACCTCGGCGCCCGGATCGAGAAGGTTCCCAACACCTAGCCGCTCTTATCGATAATTCGCTCATATGCAGCTCTAATCCTCAGGAAGGCCTCTTGGGAGGCCTGTCGCTGCTCGTCGCTCAAGGGGGCTCCGGTGTCCGGATGGAACTGGGCGGCCAGGGCGCGGTAGGTCTTGCGCACCAATGCCTCGGAAGCTCCCGGTTCCAGACCCAGGAGGCGATACTCCTCCGCAAGGGGCGCGTCTTGTCGCACATCGTCGATTTCTGCCTGGCCGCTCTCGCTGCGGCGGTAGAAGTCGATGGCGAAGAGCGAGGAGATAAGGCCGAAGACGAGGCCGAAGACCCATTCTCCCGCTAAGAAGAAGAGCAAGGTCGCTAAAAGCAGGGGTAGGTAGAGAAGCCGTTTAGGCAGGTTCATGGTTGCTCTGCACGGCAATCAGGATCAGGCTCCCGGTCAATAGCAGGGCTTGAATCATAAGCATCGTGACCAGGGTGATGGTGAACCCTGTCTGGAGAATGAAGTAGAGGTAGATGAGCCGGCTGCTGTAGAGATACAGATCGGCGATTATGAAGAGCACCAAGGGAATCACCGGCAGGAGCAGGAAGTGCAGTAGTTTGCGCCGCCCCTGAATTCGCAGCATCCAGCCCAGGGCGATAGCGAGATAACAGAAGATCAAGAGGCCAAAGGGGCGCATTAAGCGCATGATAAGCTCTATCTCTATGGCGGCGGCGTTGTAGCCACGACCTTCGTACTCCGGTCTGAGGCGTAGGAGTTCGTGAATACGTTCCTGCTGGAGGGTCGCATCGGCCAGGCTGAAGCCGGCAATTCTGGCCGCATCGATTTCCAGCCCATGTACTGCAGGGGTCGCCACGCTTTGACTATCGCTGAGAACCTCGGGCTCATATCGGCGGCCCCGCCCCTCTTGTTCCACCGCACGAAGCAGGAGATGAATCTCTCCGCTATCCTCTTCGACCCGATCATTCTCCAGCACCTTCCCGTAGGGCGCCCTGAGATGGTAGAGGGTCTCCCCGGCGGGGGTCATTGCGATGATCTCGACCCCGTATGCGTAACCAAGGTTGCCTAAGGGGATGAAGCGTTCGAAGTAGATCAGTTCCCGCACATCCCGGGCAATGCGATTTATGAAGAAGATTCGATGCCGTCCGGGAATCGTGCGCGCATGTTCGAGTTCGTCGATGAAGAAGGCCTCTTCGGCCAGCCGGCGCTTGGTCTCCTCGCTGAAACGTCGCGCATCGGCGTCGAGGGGATACTCCCTCGAGAGCTCTTGGAATCGATAATAGGCTTCGATAACATTTCCGCGGTCGAGCTCGCCGTAGGCCTCCCGCTTGCGCCGAAACAGGTCTCCCGCCTCCTCTGCCTCGCGGCTGAACTCGCTGGAGTTGATCCGGTTCCAGGCCTCGGCGGCAATTCTCCTCGCATCCTCCCGCTGGGGATTGAGTTCCCGGGCGAGGGTAGCGTAGTAGTGGGCCGAGTAGTAATCCCGCCGGGCAAGGAAGCGTTCCGCTTCGGCGCTTAAATCGGCGGCGCTCATATTCAGAAAGCGTCCGTCTCCTAGGGGAGAAGCCCCTTCCATCATTCGGTCCGTATCCTCGTCGAGATCCAGCGCGGCGGATGCATTGTCCCGTTCCGCCTGAACCTCATCGTTCTCAGGATTCACCGATAAATAGTAGTCGAAATAGAGCAGCGCCTCCCGGTTTTGCTTGAGCCTGGAGAGGCGTCGGGCTTCATCCAAAGACCCAAGGGCAAAGCTGCTGTTGCCTTCCATCTCCGCCAGACGTCGTTCCACTCCAGGAGCCAGACCCTCTTCGAGAATGGTGAAAAGAGCCACCAAGAGCAGGAAGAGGGGGACCGATGATGAGGCGATGCGGCTGAAGTTTAAGGGCAGTTTGCCCATGGAGCGGGGATAAAAGAGGCTGAAGCCGAGGAGGATGGCGGTAATGGTCACCGGAATAAAGGCGTCGACCATACCGACCAAGGCGTGGTTGAGCGTCCAGGGCCAGAGATAGACCTCCATAAGCGAGGCCGCGGGGAAATTCAAGAACCCAAAGGCCATCAGGACGAAATAGGAGACAAGATTGAGGAGTACAACTAAGAGAAAGAGTCTGCGTCCCATATGCTGCATCAGATCTGCCTCGCTTTTCCGCGTCGATAGGGAACGAAGAGCAGATCCCAAAGCATCAGGAGAGCGGCGCCGCCCAGCATGATCAGCGGCAACTGATCGATGATGCGCGTGCCGGGGAGGAAGGAGTCGCTTAACTCCTGTGCGCCCGGACTCAGAAGCAGACTGAGCAGCAATACCACAATCCGCACCGCAAAGAGAAGAAAAACGGTATTCAATAGCGGCCATTCGGTAAACCGGCCGAATATCCAGAGGCTGGTGATGAGAAGGCTGAAGCTGGCGATAAGCAGCAGGTATCCCCGGGGCGAAGCATCCCGAATGAGGGCAAAGGTACTCTCTATGCGTTGAAAGTCCTTGAAAACGGGAGCCAGCACCCAGGAAGGTTGCAAAACGTCGTCGAAGAAGGGATTTGAGGGACGTTGCTCCAGCCGACTGCTTCCGATGGTGATACGCGCGGCGCCGTCGCTCTGAATAGGTCCGGCTTGCATCCGGGGAGATTCCTCGGGAACCAGGAGGATTCCGGCCGCACCCTCTCCGCCGCTCTCCAGGTAGAGTGCCCCGTTCCGGTAATTGTGGATCCGCTGATCGAGGGTTACCGGAGCTTCCGGGGCCTGCATGATCCCGGCATAGGGAGCCAATTGCGGCGATAGGAGAAGATGGACGCCGCCGAAGCTGATCCAAACGGCGATAAACGAGAGGAGCGCCTTTCCGGGTCTGTGCTGAATGAGGAGGATGAGAACCACAAACGCAACGAGCGAGGCCGGTAGCAGCGCAGCATGACCGCTTGTTAGCAGAGCATTGATGTGCCACCAGTTCTCGGCATTGAGGGCCAGGCTGCTTTCCCAGCGGTATATATAGTTGAAAACAGTCAAGATCAGCAGGGTGCCGCAGAAGGTGAGAAGGTACTTAATCGGAATCAGGAGGCTCTCTTTCACTTCGTTTCGAATCGTAGCATGGACTTATCAGGCTGGCAAGCTAATGAATTTTTCAGCAACTGTTCACAACTTATCCACATCGATATCTACTGAACGATAGTCACTTTCAACATCCCTCGCAAGAATGGGGAAAGTATTTTTTTATTGTTCCTTATGGAGAAATTGAAGATAGGATCGTAAATGGTTAGTGTGTATAACTTTGCGTCGATTAATAATAGCGCTCTTATCAGCTTTTATCCCCAAAGGGATACACATCTGTGGGGTGATTTCTCTCATCCAGAACTTATTCAGAACTTATCCACAAGTAATGCACTAGCGTAGCATATAGCCGAGGGGGCGGGCGGTAAGGATAAGCGTTCGCACCCTGGATGGCAGAATTCGACGCATCTTCTTACGCAGAAGCGAGATATGTATGTCCACCGCCCGGGATTCGCCATCCAGTTCAGGGTCCAGAAGATTCAACAGAAGCCTCCGGGAGACTACTGCTCCCCGGCGGCGCATCAGGGCTCTCAAAATTTTCTCTTCCCCGGGACGCAGCAGCACTGTTCCGCTCGGTCCGCGGCAAAGATAGTGGTCCAGCTCAATCCGCCCCCAGGGGTAGTCCACTCTCGAAGGTCCGCAGAAACGGTGGGCCCGGAGTAGAAGTTCGTGTTCATCCCAGGGCTCCTTCAGGAAATCAGTGCATCCCCGCCGAAAAGCGGAAACGAGGCCGGCGGCGGGACCATGGGCGATAATCGCTTTAGAGGAGAAGCTCTGGATCATGTCGACGAAACTGAGAAGGGAGACCGGTATGAGATAGATATCGATCGATGGATCCCGGGAAGGTCCGGTACTGGAGAGCACCTCCACTCCCTCCTCCGTTTTTTCCATAAGTTGCATTCGGGCCCGCAGCTCGGGGGAGGCGGAACAGAGGTTGATAAGGATTTCAGTTCTGGGAAGGGCCTCCCGGGGCTTCGAGTTCACCGCTGATCTTCTTCTTTAAATCGGCCAGAAGCTTATCCCCCTCACTCTGAGAGGACTTCAAGGCTTTATATTCCGCCTCCAAGGGATCCTTGTCGAGGGAGGCGGTCTCTATCTCGCCCAAGGCCTCCGTTTCCGCCTCCAGAGCTTCCACCTTGGTGGTCATCTGGTCGAAGGCCTCGAAGGCGGAAGAGTCCTTGAGGGAGGTGAGGTGTTCCTGGATCTCTTTGTGCGCTTTGGCCCGCTTGACCCGGGCGATGAGGATGCTTTTCTGCCGGATCGACTCGTCCAGCCGCTGCTGGAGCTGCTGAAGGGCCGCTTTCAGCTTTATTACCGCTTCGTGGTGGGCCTCGTACTGCTCCTTGTACTGATTCCCCAGGGAGAGATACTCCTGCTTCCGCAGCAGCGCTTCTTTGGCGGATTCGTCCCGACCGGCCTCCACGAAGGTGACGGCCTTCTCTTCCCATTCGGCGGCCAGATCGTACTGCTGCTGCATCTGACGCTGCAGCCGCTTTTCGTCGGCAATCGCGCCGGCGACCTTCTTCTTGGATTCGACTAACTGACTCTGCATGTCGGTGATTATCTGATTGAGCATCCGCTCCGGATCCTCATGCTTGCTCATGGTCTCATTCAGGCTTGAGGAAATGAGGCGACGTAAACGTGCAAAAAAGCCCATCTCTTACTCCATGGTGTCGGCGCGGGCCTGCGATTCGGGATATGCTTCGGTTTTAACCGAGGAAAACCTGTCCCGAATTATCGATGGCCAGAATGGTCTTGCATTCCGAACAGCGAAAACGGCCCGACTTGGTGGCCTTGAGTTTTTTACTGCAGATTGGGCACTGGAAGATTTTTGGGAAGACGTCGGTAGTCCCGGTTTTGCCGTCGGAGCCGAAGAAATCAACCGCTTCGTTGAGATTGTCCTTAATGTTGAAGAACTGAGAGAAACCCAAGAGTTGGAAAACTTCGTATACCTTCGGCTGTATCTCGAGCAGGACCAGATCCCCGCCCCGGGGCTTTACCGCCTTCAAGAATGCAGTGAAGGAACCGATACCCGTACTGGAGACGTAATTCAGACCCCCGCAGTTGAAGATGAGCTTGGTGTAGCCGCTCTCAACGGCCCGGGTTACCCTTTTCTGAAAAAAGTTGGAGTTATAGGTATCGATGTAGCCCGTTAGATACAGTACGAGGCACCCGTCGATAGAGTCCACTTTCTGGAGACGAATTTTGAGGCTGTCATCCTTTTCGTCGTCAAATCCCGCTACAATATCGTTATTGCTCATGTGACCTCTTCATTCGATAATGGGTTGCCGTAATCTACCCTAATAGTATAAGGCTCAATATGCTTTGTCAAATTATTAACACATATTTGCAAAATTACAAGACCCGTCCCCAAAAGGATAGATTAAGAGCCTATAATAGTTTATCGGAACGCCTACACGGATCTTAACTGCTTACTTGACCGGGATTAAGAGAGGACGTAAGATTTATGCAAAGGAGGAGGAGATACTATGCGACGAATTGTCCTAACGGTGCTCTTGATTGTTCTGATGTCGGCCGGGCTGGCGGCTCAGCAAACCTTCCAGGAGCTGTCGGTTCTCCTCGACATGGAAGCGACCCTGAAGGCCGTCAATAACGACTCAGAACTGCTGGAGAACCTCATCTCCGACGGCAGGCTGGTGCTTTTTACCGGAACCGTAGCCTCCCGAACCCTTCTTAGCGGCGAGGAGGAGGAGTTTCTCGGCGAGCTCGAGCTGATCGACGGCGAATGGTACGGAACCGAAGCGGTCGCCATGTACAAGGCCTATCTCCGCCTGGAGGGATCGGAGTATGCCGGCACGATTCCCGCCCGCCGCTCCCGGGAAAAGAACCCGAACGAGATCGAGACCAATACCAATTTTATCGTCATCGGTGAGGTAATCGAAAGCCGGGATGAGGAGAGCGGCCTCTATCCGGTAATCCGGGTACGCTATCTGCGCCAAATCTGAAAACTGCAGCTAGAACTGGAGCTCATCCGCCCGGATGAGCCGATTATCGCTGGTCAGACTCGAGCGTACGAGTACGTTCCGGAGTTCACGGATATTCCCCGGCCAGTGGTAATCCAGCACCCTACCCATCGCCTTATCCTCCAACTCCTTCCCGAATTGGGCCAGAAAATGGGCGGTAAGTAAGGGTAAATCTTCTTTACGCTCCCGCAGAGGCGGAATGTGGATAGGCAGGATATTGAGGCGATAGTAGAGGTCCTCCCGGAAGGTGCCGGCTGCAACCATCTCCTTTAAATCGCGGTTGGTGGCCGCGATGAAGCGACTGTCGGCCTCCTCCGTTTTGGTGGCTCCTAAGGGCAGAAATCGATGCTCCTCCAGCACGGTCAGTATCTTAACCTGATTATCCGTCGGCAGATCGCCGATTTCATCCAGAAAAAGGGTTCCTCCGTGGCTGAGTTCGATACAGCCCGGTCTGTCGACCGCGCCGGTATAGGAACCTTTTCTGGTACCGAAGAGATCCGCCTCGATCAGGGTTGGGGCGATGGCCCCGCAGTTGCGTGCGCAGAAGGGACCGGAACTGCGCCGGGAGAGCTTGTGCAGGGCCCGGGCAATCAGCCCCTTTCCCGTTCCGCTCTCCCCGGTAATCAGTACCGGCTCCTCGGATGTCGCGTAAGACCGGACCCGTCGTTTTATCTCACGAATCTGATCGCTGGCCCCGAGGAATTCGGTGAATGCCGGGTGTTCGGCCGAGGAGCTGAGCGGCAGACGGCGATTGAGAGCATCGCTTACGACCCTGGCCACCCGGCTGACGGTAAAGGGTTTAGGCAGCCAATCGCCCGCGCCGATCCGCATGGCCTCGACGATAGTCTCTACCGCAGACTCCTCACAAAGTGCGATGATCGCCGGTGCTCGTCTCACCTGCCTCACCCGTCTGATGATCTTCGGCCAGGTCGGCAGGCAAAGATCAATGAAGGCAATGTCGAATCCGGGGAGCTGATCTACCTCGTTCTCGAGGGAGGTTGGGGCGTCTAGGTCGCTGAACGGGGGCAGCATGGCTGCCAACAGTTCATACTGAAGCTCGTCGTCACTATAAATAATTACTTTTATCATCGAATTTTGAGAACTGAATTTTACTCCTCTTTATGGCAAAACGCAAGCAGAAATGCGGTCTCCCTTTCGATTGACACAAATCGACCGGAACGGGAGAATGGGGCAATGGTTAAAGAACGCCCATTCTTACGACTCTTCGATTACGCCGGACTCAAGCGCCTGTTTCTGGTAATCCTCGGCCTCTCTCTGATCCCGATCGCCGAGACATCACTCTACTACTGGGCCTTCGATCTCTTCTCGGTCGAAATAGTAGTGGCCGTCACCGCCGCAACCGGCTTTATCGGGTTCTTTTATCTGAGTCTGCGGGTCCGCCGTCTGGTAAAGCATATTAACCGGAAAATCGAGGCCGGGGAATTTGATGAGCAGAGGATTGTACGGCTTCTGGGAGTTCTTTCCGGCGGGTTGCTTCTGCTTTTACCGGGCTTTATCACCGATGCGCTGGGAATAGTGATCTTGTTCAGCTTTCTCAAGCGGATCTGCGGTAGGGTGCTGCTGCACCTGTTTCGGGAGAGGATTATGATTGCCTACGAGTATCTTAAGCTTTCGTGATCCTGGCAATCAGTAGAACGAATAGAAAATAGGCATATACGAAGAGCCGCAATATCCGCCAGGGGTGGGAGATGAGCCCCGGCAGGATATAGGCGCCGCGCATCCAGGCCGCCCTGGTCAGGCGGCGTTTTTTGCCGGCGAAGATCTCGTAGCAGTCCCGGCAGTAGAGGGATATGCCGGGGGCGAAATTCTTCTGATTCTCCAGCACCCAACGATCCTTGCCCTTTACTCCGTTGCCTACCAAAAGCAGCGAAGGAGAGGCCTTCTTGATCGCCAGCACGATATTCTCCTCGGCATGCTTCTTGTATCGACTGGAGCAGCGCCCGACGATGTTGAGCCCGGGAAAGGATACCCGCAGGTTCGAGGCCGATGTCTGAATCGCCTGATGGGTCGATCCCAAAAGGTAGACTGACTTGCGGTACTGTTCGAGGACGCCGAGAAGCTTGATACTGAACTCGAAGGGCATATAGATGGCCGGAACAGGTCGTTTCAGGAAGCTGCACACCCGCTGGATTCCCCGGGTAGTGGGGATAACCAAGCTGGCGTTATGGAGTATACGGGCGAACTCATGGTTGTGGCGCGCCTTGATAAGATCCCACGCATCCACCAGGACGATCTGATGCTTGCCGCCGTTGTCGATCATGTCCCGCACGGCCTCTTCCAGACGCTCCTCCGGTAGGTCGTGAAGCGGAATTTTGAGATAGTCTATTCGCCGTGCGCCGGCGACCGTAACTGCCATGTTGGCGACTCCCGCAGGATGGTTTGCACCGCGGCGACTGCATAGAGGGCCGCGGTTTCCGCCCGGAGCACGCTCGCTCCCAGGTGAACTGAATCATAGCGAAAGCGACGGAAAAGTTCCAGTTCCCGGGGCGAAAAGCCGCCTTCGGGGCCCACCAGCAGGACGAGTGCCCGGGGGGGCGCCTGCGGATCGTCAGGCCTGAGGAGTTGATGCAGTGAGCTGGAGGCGAGGGGCTTCTCATGGAAGTAGAGCACTCGGTCGCAGCCTTCACAGACGCGGTGCAACTCTTCCCCGTCGATGGGAACAGAGACCTCCGGCGCTCGGGCGGTTCCGCTCTGCTGCAGGGCTTCCCTGCAGATCTTCTGCCAGCGCTCCTGTTTCCGGGCTCTCTCCGCTTCCTCGAGGCGAACCACGGAGTTCTCGCTCAAAAAGGGGACGATCCGTCTGATCCCCGCCTCGGTGGCCTGACGAAGAACCAGATCCATTTTCTTCCCCTTCGGGATTCCCATAATCAGGGTTATCTCCGTCTCATTCGGCGGCTCTGCAGCGGATTCTTCCGCCGGCCGCACCTCAAGTTTGAGGCTGGCCTGCTCCAGACTGATCACGTTGCAGTCGTAGCGCCCGCCTTGCGGATCCCTGGCGGGGAAGGCGGCGCCCGGTTTAAGTCGCAGTACGCGGCTTAGATAGTGGTGCAGCTCCCCGTCCAATTTGATTACCCGAGCCGTGGGATAGATTCCGGGCAGGATAAGCTGGCGCACTATGCTCCTGCCGGGATGATCTGCAAGAAGACCGAGCGGTTCCGGGGGCCGTCGAACTCGGTCAGGAAGATCCCTTGCCAGGTTCCGAGCATAAGCCGACTCTGGTGGATCGGAATGGTAACGCTGGAACCCATCATGCTGCTTTTTATGTGGGCGGCGGAGTTCCCCTCGGCATGGGCATAGCCGTCGTCGAAGGGAACCATGCGGTTCAGTTCCATCAGGATATCTCGTTCCACGTCGGGGTCGGCCGCCTCGTTTATGGTCACGCCGCAGGTGGTGTGGGGAATGTAGACCACGCAGATCCCATCCGCAACTCCGCTCTCGGCGAGAGTCCGCTTCACCCGGGAGGTGATATTCTCGAAGCTGGTTGCGCCGCCGGTCTGAACCTTGAAGTTTCCGAAGGCCATGCCTAGCGGATCTCCCCAGATTCGATCATATCTACCGCCTTCTGCAGCACTTCGTCGAACTCGAGATCGTATACCGGCGGGAAATCCATGCGGCGATTGTATTCATTGCGGATCAGAAGCTTCAGATCCCGATCGTCCAGGGCGATCCCGTCGGCCTGCAGTCGGTCGACGAAGCGTTCTACACTGGACTGCCGCTCCTGCGGATTCTCCTCTACATAGTTGACGATCAGGTTCTCCTCGAAGACCTTCTGCAGGGCCTGTTGTTCCGCCTCGGTGAGCTCGTCCGGGGGAATAATAAGATCCGGTTCGACCCCGACCTCATCCACGCTGACGCCGGAGGGGGTGTAGTATCGGGCGATAGTAAGCTTGAAGCCGGTATCGCCGAACTCCCGTACCCACTGTACCGATCCTTTGCCGTAGCTGGTTTCCCCGATTAGATAGCCCCGGCCGGAATCCTTCATCGCACCGGCGAAAATCTCCGATGCCGAAGCCGAGCCCTTGTCGACCAGCACGGTCACCGGTATCGACGCAGGCACCTCTAGAGCCGGGTCGGCCCGGAAGATCTTATTTTCCGACGGGATCCGCGAGCGGGTGCTCACGATGGTGCCCTCCGAGAGGAAAAGGTCGCTTACCTCGACCACCGCATCGAGCAGGCCGCCCGGGTTCCCGCGGACATCGACGATAATCGACTCGTACTGCTCCTCCCGGAAGAATTCCAGGGCTTCCCGGATACGATCGTCGGTATAGGGGGTCCAGTCGATGATCCGCAGGTAGGCGATGTCGTCGATCATATCGGTCTTGATGGTGGGGACCTCGATTATGGCCCGGGTGATGGTAACGTCGAAGCTGATCGAATCCCGTCTGAGGATGCGTACCCCAACCTCGGTGCCGGGTACTCCCTTGAGGCGGTCCACCACCTCGTCCAGGGTGAGCTCTTCGGTACTCTCCCCCTCGATGGCGGTGATGTAGTCCCCGGCATGGATCCCCGCCTTGTAGGCCGGAGCGCCTTCGATGGGGGATACAACCTCCACAAACTCCGGATAGGGGCGTCTCGGGGTCGGTTCAAGCTCCAGGGTCGGGTCGGGTTTGGATATAATCAGGCCTACCCCGCCGAAACGGCCGGTAGTGGTATTCTTTAAAAGCTGCATATCGCTCTTCGAGAGATAGACCGAGTAGGGATCGTCCAGACTCTCGAACATCCCCTTCACGGCGCCCATGTAGAGGTCTTCCGGGGTAATGTCCTCCACATAGTTCTCCTGGACATATTGGAAGAGGAAATTGAACATATTCAGGTATTCTTTGGTTTCGGCAGCCGAGGATTCGGCCATCAGCTTCGGAGTGGCGAGCGCGAATATTGCTCCGCAGACAAGTACGCAGGTGGTTATGAGGATTAATAAGGGTTTGGATCTCATGATGAGCTTTCTCCTTTTCGGTCGCCTTTTGGCCACTCTTCTCAATTTACTGCCCTTTGTCAAGAAAATCATCCCGGAGGGCCCGCAATGAGCTCCCAAACTTGACCACCGATGCTGCCTGCCCGTACAATCAGACCATGATTCGACGCCGTTGGTTCTTACTTCTCGAGTTGTGCTGGGAATTCTTGCGTCTGTGCGTCCTCTTCGCCCTGGCGTCCTTTCTGTTTAATCGCGAAACCTACCTCGACAGTGCGCTGATGCTCTTTCTGTTAGGCGTCCCCTCGCTGCTGTTCCCGATCGCCTTCCTGCTGCTCTACCTCGATCCGGAGAATCGCGCGCTCTTGAGCCTGGCTCGGCTCGGCAAGGGGCTGATGTTGGCGGCGGAACTCCTATTCCTGATCAGCATCTCCATATTCGGTACCCTGCTGGCCCAGTTCCTGCCCTTTACCCTTTCCGGGCAGGTCTCTCTACTGGCGGGACGATTTGTATCGGCCTTGTTGGTGGGTGATTTGATTTTCTTCCTCTTTCTATTATTATTTAAACCGCACAGTCCAAAGCGCCACGGCATCCCCGAGACCCCGGTTGTCGAGATAGAGGAGGAGTAGATGCAGGTTTTACCCATTGCCAGCGGCAAAGGCGGGGTTGGCAAGTCTCTGGTGGCCACGAATCTCTCCATCGCCTTGGCCGAAGCGGGAAAACGGGTGGTGCTCGCCGATCTCGATCTGGGTGCTTCGAACATCCATCTGGTGCTGGGCATGGGCTCGGTGCGGCAGGGAATCGGTACCTACCTGGGGAACTCTAAGCAGAAAATCGACGATATCATCATCGATTCCGGCTACGATAACCTGCGCTTCATTCCCGGAGATGCGGAAATCCCCGGGATCGCCAATCTACAGTCCTCCCAGAAACGGAAACTGATGAACGACCTCATGGCGCTGGATGTAGATTATCTCGTCCTCGACCTGGGAGCCGGTACCAATAACAATATTCTCGACTTTTTTCTCTCTTCGAGCCAGGGAATAGTGGTTACCGCGCCTACCTTGACGGCTACCCTGAACGCCTACCTCTTCTTAAAGAACGCGATTTTTCGCATCATGAGCAACTCATTCAAACGGGATTCCGCCGCCTGGAAGTACCTGGAGAAGCTGCGCAAGGACGGCCGCTCCCTGCAGAAGGTCTATGTTCCCAAGCTGCTGGAGCGGATCGCCGGGGAGGATCCTGCGGGATTTGAGGTTTTTGAACGCAAGATGAGCCTCTTTCATCCCGGAATGATCATGAATATGCTGGACGATCCCAAACAGGGCGGGCGCGCCCAGAAGATCCGGCGTTCCTGTAAGGAGTATCTCGGGATCGAGGTGGAGCATCTGGGGGTGATCTACCGGGACCATTTTCAGGATATCGCCCTCAATTCCCGGCTGCCGATTATCGCCTACAAGCCCCAATCGATCCTCTCCCTGGCGATCTACCGAATTGCCGACAAGATCCTGCAATTGGAGTCCGAGGCCAATGGGCCCCTCGATTTTCGGAATCTGGATGATTCCTACCTTACCGCCGAGCTCGAGGCGGAGGTCGATTTCGACTCCCGGATCTTCGAAATGGAGGGAATGCTCAATTCCGGTGCGCTCTCATATGGTGATCTGGTAGAGACGATCAAATCCCAGCAGTACGAGATATCCCGTCTGCGGAAAGAGAATAATCTTCTCAAGCAGAAACTCGTCCGCACTCTCAAGGATTCATCCCGGCCTTAGGGCAGGCGGGAAGGAACGGGGATTCGAAGGATGGCGTCCTTTACGGGGAAACTTGAACTCCTGGTCGATGATCAGGGCCTGAGCGCCTCGCTGATTTTTACTCCCGATGGAGAGGGGCAGGAGTACGACTCCGCTAAGCTGCGGGATTTTCTTAACGAGCGGGGAATCAAGTACGGTATCAAGAAGGAGGCCCTGGCCCAGGCGGCCGCACTTTACGAGAAGGCCGAATCGCCCAGCGAAGCTATAGAGATCGCCGCCGGCGATCCGCCGGTTCTAAGCGAGCCCTCCCGCATCGATTGGGATGAGCCGCCCCTACCCGAAGAACTCGCCTACGAGGCGGCCCGGGTGGTGGAGAACGCCCCCTCGCCGGCCATCTTCGAAACCCGTATCGAGAAGGTAAAACGCAAGCGCAAGGTTCTCAAGAAGTCGAAGATTCCCTTTATCGCCCCCAAAGAGGTCGAGGAGGAGATCGTCGAGAAGCGGGAGGTTCAAGAACGGGTCTACGTGGATCCGGAGCTCGAGGCCTACGGCTGGATCGAGGCGGAGTCCCTGCTCGGAACTCTCCATCCGGGGAAACCGGGAAAACCCGGGAAGGATGTCTACGCCAAGACTATCTCACCGGAGAGCGAGGAGGACGCCTTTCATTGCGGTCGGGGAGTGGAGAACCGGAAAAACGAGCTCATTGCGGTGGAGACCGGGTTTTTTCGCCGGGGTAAGAACTGGATCGAGGTTATTCCCTACACTCAGCATCAGTGGGAGGTTTCCCTCTCTAAGGATCACAACACCTGCTTCCTCGATTTCAATCCCGGTCAGGAGGAGGCCGCTCCCCCGGCGGCCGAAGATATCGTCGCTGCGGCCCTCGAGCTCGGATATCCGTCGGAGAAGCTCCTCTCGAGCCATGATATACAGCTGCGCATAGCCGCGGCCCTGAAGAGCGGTGAGGCCCTCGAGAAGGAGGTAATCTCCGTAGACGAGGACAGCCACTTCGCGGTGACCGTCTCTGACGACAAGCTCAAGGCCTATCTCTCGATTCGGAAACACCGGGGCAGCGGTAAACCCCTGGTCTTGAAAGAGGTGGGGAGCGCGATAACCAAAGCGCAGTTGAAAGGACTCGACAAGGAAGCGGTCAAGAAGGTTATTCTCGATTTCTATCGTAGTCCCGAATCGGAACTTAAGAATCACCTGCTGGTGGAGGGGTCGGCCCCGGAGGCTCCCGAGGACGACCGTTTCTCCTTGAAGGTCACCAGCATGGCCGAGGCCGATTCCGAGGCGATCTGCACCCGCGCCCGGACTCTGCATGAGGCGGGAGATTTCTCCTTCGATTCATGGGAGGAATTCAATCCGGACCAGGTGCAGAGGATGGCCGTGGTCAAGGCGGAGCAGCTTCTCGGCGAGATCGAGAAGGGAAAAAGCGGTGAAGCCGGGAACGACGTATACGGCACCAAGATAGAAGCGGCTAAGGGCGCCGAGGCCCCCGTGAAGACCTTCGAGAATATCCGCATCGAGAAGGGGCTTATCGTCTCCGAGATCGACGGCGTTCTCTCCATCGGCGAGGTCGACGGGGTTACCCTGCTCCGGGTCCATCCCCATCGCAGCGCATCGATTCACGTACGTCTGGCTGAGGATCGGATGCAGGCCTTTCTTTCGGTGAGCGCTCCTTTAGGTACCGGATTTCCGGTCGACGAAGCGTCGATCAAGGAGGCCGTCGCCAAGGCCGGGGTCAGCCGCGGGATCGACGAAGAGGTATTAGCCGCGCTGACGGCTCGGGCGGAAGCCGGGGAGGAGATCGAAAGCGAGGTCTTCGCCCGCGGTCAAGCGCCGAAGGATGCCGGTAAAGTCGAGGTCAGCTTCAAGGTCGATTTCGCCAGCGGTAAAGGGGTGACCATCGCCGCCGACGGGCACGCCGATTTCAGGCGGCAGGACAAAATTACCTCCGTCAAGGAGGGGGATCTGATCGCCGAGGTGCTGATGCCTCCGGGAGAGTCGGAACCGGGGTGGGATGTCAGCGGCAAGACCCTGAACGCCCGGGAGCTGAAGCAGATTCCCCTCGAGGCCGGGCCGAATGTAGAGGCCCGGGACGAAGGCGAGGGGATTACCCGCTTTTACGCCTCCTCCTCGGGGGAGATCATCAAGGAGAAGAACCGACTCGAGGTAAAGAACATTCATCCGGTACCGGGCGATGTGGATATGAAGTCGGGGAACATCAAGTTCTCCGGTTCGGTTCAGGTAAAGGGCTCGGTACAGCCGGGCTTCGTCGTCTTCTCCGGCGGGGATGTGCAGATCGGCGGACTGGTGGACAGCGCCCTCGTCTCATCCGAGGGATCGATCTTTATCGCCCACGGGGTAAAGGGGGGCGGGAAGGCGGTGCTGCGTTCCAAGAAGGATATAGCCGCCAATTTTATCGAGCAGGCCCAGGTGATGGCCGTAGGCTCGATCCGGCTCAAAAACTCCTGTCTGCGTTCCACCGTGCGCTGCAACGGCAAGCTTAGTCTCGAGGGCGACAAGGGCAATCTGATCGGCGGCAGCCTCAAGACCCGTCAGGGGGCGGAGATGCAGAACCTCGGGCATCCCAACGGCATCGAAACCCATATCTCCTTCGGACAGGACTACTTGGTGGCCGACCGGATTCAGGTGGAAGAGAAGGAGATCGCCAAGATTCGGGAGAACGTGACTAAGATCGACGCGATCCTGCAGCGACTGGAGCACTCCGGCGAGAAGGCCAAGCTGGCCCGGGCCCGGCAAGAAAAGCTCAAGTTCCTGAAGTTGATTGAGAAGCGCAGTCTCAGACTTTTTACGTTGCGTGAGAAATTCGAGGAGCATTACCCCTCCTCGATTACCGTTCGGGGAACCCTCTACCCCGGGGTATTCCTCGAAAGCCACGGACGCTATTATGAGGTAAACGACCCCCGCAAGGGAGTAGTCGTGCAATTCAATCCCGAAACCGGTAAGATAGAAGAGCAGCCGTTATCCAACTCTGAGGAGAAGTCCAATTGAACCCCATCCCCGCTTATCTGACCTTTCCCGAGTGGCTCAGTCCCGTGATAATCCCCGGTCTTCCGTTGCGTTGGTACGGAATGATGTATCTGGTGGCCTTCGCCTTCGCCTATCTCTTAGTGCGGGTACAGCAGCGTCAGGAGGAGCCGAAGCAATCGCAAGAGATCATCGGCGATCTCTTCTTCTGGATTATTCTCGGTCTGCTCCTGGGGGGCCGACTCGCCTCGGCCCTGATCTACGATACCAGCGGCATCTACTGGTCGAAACCGTGGCTGATCTTCTGGCCCTTCGATTCCTCCATGCGTTTCGTCGGGCTTCAAGGCATGTCCTATCACGGAGGGCTCGTAGGCGGCGCTCTGGGAGGCGTCCTCTTCTGCCGAAAAAAAGGGCTGCCGGTCTGGCGCTGGGCCGATCGTATCGGAGCCGCCGTGCCGCTGGGCTACACCTTCGGCCGGCTGGGCAACTTCATCAACGGCGAACTCTACGGCCGGGTAAGCGAGGCTCCCTGGGCGATGGTCTTTCCCGGAGCCGAATATTTTCCTCTGAACCTGCCGTGGGTCGCCGAATTGAGTCGTCGTCTGGGGATCGAAGCCGCGGGCGCAGTCAATCTGCCCCGGCATCCGAGTCAGCTCTACGAGGCCTTCGGCGAAGGGGTACTCCTGTGGCTCTTCCTCTGGTTCGTTATCCGGCCGAGAAAGAAGTACGACGGCTACGTGATGGGCTGGTATATCCTGGGCTACGGACTGGTCCGCTTCTTTATCGAATATACCCGCCAACCCGACGCCAACCTCGGATTTATCCTGCAGCTTGGACCGGATCAACCGATCTATCTGGTCGGAAGCTACCTCAACTTCACCATGGGACAGCTTCTCTGTGCGCTGATGATCGTCGCCGGCGCCGGCCTGTTGCTGTGGCGCCGATATCGCAGCCGGCGCGCATAGGGGATTCCCCTATAGTGGAATCAGGGTAAACCTTAAGGAAAGTCTCAAAAAAGCCTGATTGTTGAATTTCTCTTTCCGATGGATAGTTAGGATGTAATCATCGTTCCGGAAGCGGTAGGAGAGAGAATTATGACGAGTACGGCTATGGTTGAGAGTCAGCTTGAGAAGGAAGGAGTCTACGGGATCGAGACCGATCCGCTCTCCCTCTACTTACGGCAAATTTCCGAATACTCCCTCTTGGCCAAGGAGGAAGAGCTTTCCCTCGGTAAGGAGATCGTCGATGCGCGTTTCGCGCTGGAGCGAATCGAGATCGAACTCAGCAAGGGCTTAATCGAGAAGGAAGAGTATCTGGACGAGAAAGAGCGTCTGGAGACGGCTCTCGAATCATTTAAAAACAGGATGATTACCTCCAATCTGAGGTTGGTCGTCTCGATCGCCAAGAAGTACCAGTACCGCGGCATGAGCCTTCTCGATCTCATCGACGAGGGCAACATCGGGCTGATCGAAGCGGTGGAACGCTTCGACTACACCAAGGGCTGCAAGTTCTCCACCTACGGCACCTGGTGGATTCAGCAAGCTATCATCAAGGCCCTGGCCGACAAGGGACGCACGATCCGTATCCCTATTCATGTACTCAACTCGATCCGCAAATGCTTTTCGGTATCCAAACATCTGACTCAGGAACTCGGACGGGATCCGGAGGTCCAAGAGGTGGCGGATTACATGGATATCGAGCCCCACCGAGTTCAGCAGCTATTAGAGTTCAATGGCGAAACCGCCTCTCTCGATTCTGCCGTGGACGATGAAAATGCCACCAGCCTGGCCGATCTGATCTGTAGCGACGCCTATGTGGAGCCCTTTGAGTCGGCTTTCAACAATTCGGTGGAGGATATACTGAGCCGAACCCTTAAGGAGTTGACTCCAAGGGAACGACGGATCATCGAGCTCCGCTTCGGTCTGCATGACGAGGCTCCGTTGACCCTGGAAGAGATCGGCAGCCTCCTGAATATAACCCGAGAGCGGGTGCGTCAGATCCAAAACAAGGCCATTGAGCGCTTGCGGACCTTCGATGCAATCCAGGAACTGCAAGAGGTGATTTAATACGGCCTCTCGCGCTTGTATTGCCGGCGGTCTGTATGATCGACCGGCGTTTTTTTTTTTTGGTTTTTCTTTGAATTTTATCAAGAAATCTACCAAACTTATAATGGAACTGGATGAGTGAAGGAAGAGTATGGCGAAAACAATCTTGATCGTAGATGATTCGAAGGCGATCCGGCAGAGTATTTCTTTCGTGCTGGAACAGAATGAGTATCAGGTCATTGAAGCCGAGGACGGCTTGGATGCCTTGGAGAAGCTGGAAGGCGAGAGCGCCGACCTGATTATTACCGATATAAACATGCCGAATATGAACGGTATCGAATTGATAGGCGAGGTTCGCGCCAAGGATGCCTTTAAGTTCGTACCGATTCTGGTCCTCACCACCGAGTCGCAGACCTCCGTGATGGAACAGGGCAAGGCCGCCGGAGCAACCGGCTGGATCGTTAAACCCTTTAGCACGGATAAGCTCCTGGCGGCGGTACGGAAGGTGCTCGGTTAAGAAACAGCGCTACAACAGCAATTCAACCCATCAGCAGGCGAATTGAGAAACATTTCTCAATTCGCTTGTTTTCATGAGACCCATTTTCAGCTATATTTATCAATAAGCTAGTAATGCGATGAGGTTAAAGGATGCCAAGACACCGACAAGAGGGATTTGAAGAGTACGGCCCCCGCTTCCGTCAACGCGGGCTGCGAATGACCATTCCCCGGCAGGTCATTCTGGACGTTCTGGAGGAGTTCGACGGCTTCGCCAGTGCAGAGGATATCTTCATGCGGGTTCACCAGGATCATCCCGGCATCGGCCTGGCGACCGTGTACCGCACCCTTATCCTTTTGACTGAGATGGGGCTGGTCAGTAAGATCGATCCCGGCGACGGAAAATCGCGCTATGAACTGCGGGCCCAGAAGAAAGAGACCAAGCACCAGCATCTACTGATCTGTGTCGGTTGCTACCGGGTCATCAAATACTCTGACTTCTCCGACGAAGAGCGGGATACCCTGCATTCTATCGAACGACGGCTGGAGAATATGCACGACTTCGCTATACAGCGGCACGAGGTGCATTACTACGGCGTATGTCCTCAATGCCGGGCCAACGGGACGGTTTCCGAAAAGGAATAATCCGCCGCTTTACGGATTAATTTCCTCTCTTTCCTTGCGTTCTCCGCATAAATGCATAGAATTCTCATTATAAGTTCAAAACCATTCTCGATCGAATGCGGAGGTTCGACATGGCAGCGGAAAAGTATACCAAAGATACCGAAGAGGAGATGTTTCTGGTGGATGACGAAGAGGAGTCATATCAGGAGAATAAATACCTGCTCTTCAACACCGGCAACGAGATGTACGGTATCAACATCATGATCGTAACGGATATCATCGAACTTCAAAAGATTACCGAGGTCCCGGATATGCCCGATTATATCAAGGGCGTTATTAATCTGCGGGGGAAGGTCATTCCCGTGATGGACCTCAGGCTTCGTTTCGATATGGAACCCCGGGAGTACGACGACCGGACCTGTATCATTATCGTCAATGTCGAGGGGAATTCGATCGGCTTTATCGTGGACACGGTTTCGGAAGTAAAGGATATCTTCGAGAAGGATATCGATCCGCCGCCGAATTTCAAGAAGGACAACGCCCGGGACCGCTATATATCCGGACTGGGCAAGGTGGACGACGAGGTGAAGATCCTGTTGGATGTGAAGAAGATTCTGGAACAGGACGCGGGACTCAACCTCGAGCAGCTGGCCCAGGAATAAGAGGTATTATATGATTAAGAATATGCGTATGGCCATGAAGATGGCCTTTGGCTTCGGATCGATTATCCTGTTAGTTGGAATCGCGGTGGCTTTCATTTTGGTAAATGTCAATCAGATCCGCGTCGACGCGGAGGCTCTGAATCACGAATATGTGCCCGAAGTGCGGGTCGCCAACCAGATCGAACGGGACTCGTTGCAGACGATGTACGCCATGCGCGGCTACTCCCTCAGTTTCAACGACACCTTCTGGCAGCAGGCCCAGGACAACCTGGACGAGGTCTTCGCCGACATCGAGATCGCCGAGGAACTCGCCGGACGGGCGGTCTATCTGCAGAAGCTCGGGAGCGGCATCGCCACGGCCCGAAGCAGGGCGGAGGAGTACCGGAGCTTAGCCGACGATACCCGGCGGGCGATCGAAGAGATCGAGGCCACCCGGCTGATTCTGGACGAAGCGGCGGCCGAGTTTTTGATGCATTGTGCCGATTTTCTGGACGGTCAGGATGAGAAGATGGAGCGGGAGATCGGCGCCGGGGCCTCCGCGGCGGCTCTACGGCAGCGTCATCGGAAGATCACCCTGATCAACGATATTATCGATGCCGGAAACGGCATACGGGTTAACAATTTCAAGGCTCAGCTTCAGAGCGACACCGAGCTTCTCCGGAAGGGGGTGGAAGCCTTTGATGGAATCAACGAGAGCATGATGGAGATTCGGCCCATTACCTTCGAAGCGGCGGATATCCAGGAGTTGAACGACATCCAGGCCGCGGCCGATACCTATCGTCGCGGGATGGAGACGGTCTTGAAGAACTACCAGGTCTTGAACCAGCTGAACCTCGACCGCGGGGCGGTGGCCGATCAGGTGCTCAAGGCGGCGGAGGAGATATCCTTGGCCGGCTTGAACCAGACGAGCGAACGGACGAACGAATCGCTGGACCTGGTTAACCTGACCTTCCTGGTGGTGGCCTTAGGGGTAACCCTGGTGGTGATCTTCTCGCTGATTATCGCGATCTTCCTGACCCGGATGATCACCCGGGCCCTCTCGGCGGGAGTCGTCTTCGCCCAGCAGATAGCCCGCGGAAATCTCGACATCAGCCTCGACATCCATCAGCAGGATGAGATCGGCCAATTGGCCGATGCGATGCGCGGAATGTTGACTTCCCTGCAGTACAAGGCGGAGATGGTCGATAAGTTCGCCGCCGGCGATTTCAGTATCCGCGTCGAGCTGGCGAGCGAGGTCGACGGTCTCGGCCGGTCGATGGAGACCATGCGCAACAGTCTGAACGACCTCTTGGGGCAGGTGAACACCGCCGTCTCCCAGGTCAATTCGGGCAGCGAGCAGGTTTCCCAGGCCAGTCAGTCCCTCTCTCAGGGGGCGACCGAGCAGGCGAGTTCCCTGGAGGAGATCTCCTCCTCGGTGACCGAGATCAACGGCCAGTCCCAGCAGAATGCAAAGAATGCCCTGGAGGCCAACGCCCTGGCCAAGCAGGCTACCGAGAACGCCGAGAACGGCAATCGGGAGATGCGGGGGCTGGTAAGCGCCATGGGCGAGATCAATACCTCTTCGGAGGAGATCAAGAAGATCGTCAAGGTGATCGACGACATCGCCTTCCAGATCAATCTGCTGGCCCTGAACGCCAACGTCGAAGCGGCGCGGGCCGGAAAATACGGACGCGGCTTTGCAGTCGTAGCCGAAGAGGTGCGGAACCTGGCCGTCCGCAGTGCAGAGGCGGTCAAGGAGACCACCGAGCGGGTGGATGAGTCGGTACGCAGCATCGAAAGCGGTAATCAGGCCGCGGAGACTACGGCTAAGCAGCTCGAGGATATCCTGGGCGGCGTCGGCAAGGTGGCGACCTTCCTGGAGGAGATCGCTCAAGCCAGTAAGGAGCAGGCTCAGGCGATCAGTCAGGTTACCGAGGGACTCGATCAGATCGATCAGGTCACCCAGGCCAATACCGCCTCGGCCGAGGAGAGCGCCTCCGCCTCGGAAGAGCTCGCCTCCCAAGCGCAGCACCTGCAACAGATGGTGGCCCAGTTTATTCTGGAGCAGCGTACCATGCGTCAGCTATCTGCCCCCGCAGGCTATCAGCCGCGACCGGCGGCGAACAGCCCGCGTCCCCAGTCTAAGCCGCAGGCAAGCTATACCTCCCAGCGACCCGTGTCGGAGCCGGAAGAGACCGGAATCACTCCGGTGGATCCGGCGGAGGTTATTAAACTGGACGACGACGATTTCGATCGATTCTGATTCCATACGCTATCTTCGGTCCCTATGCGGGGCCGAAGGGTAGCGATTTTAGAATTTCTGATTCTACAAATTCATACATATCGATGGGTAGAGCAGATTCATGAAAAATAGTGATAATAAATCTATACTAAACAAGGAATTAATCTAAAGCGGCGTGGAATCATTCTTGGCACGAAACCTGCATGGTAATTAATACGTTATGAGCACTATAGATCAGCAACAATCAGTTTTTATTCTACCGAGAATATACACCCCTCAGGTTCCGGCGTCTATTAAAACCGAGCTCGTCCGCAAGAGCATTCATATGCTGGTGGCGGCGGTTCCGCTGGCCGCTACGATCAATCTGGGGATTACCTTGGCGCTTCTGGCTGCGGGGACCATCGTCTACGCCTATGCCGAGACCCTGCGCTGCAATGGTACCAAGGTTGTGTTGATCTCCCGCCTGACGGCCATGGCTTCCCGGGACCGGGATCTGGGACATTTTGTTCTCGGGCCGGTTACTCTCGGTATCGGCGCTATGCTGGCGCTGCTCCTCTACCCGGCTCCAGCCGCGAGCATAGCCATCTTTGCTCTCGCCTTCGGCGACGGACTCGCCAGCCTGGTGGGTAAGATCTTCGGCCGAATCAGGATTCCCTACACCGGCGGCAAAACGATCGTCGGCAGCGCAGCCTGCTTTCTGGCGGTGCTGATCTCGGCCACTGCCGTTTCCGGTGATCTTGTACTGGCCCTGGGAGTGGCGGTAGTCGCCACAGTCGTCGAGATGATGCCCTTGAAGGATCTCGACAACATCCTGATGCCCCTGGCGGCAGGGACGACAACCTTTCTATTCCTTTAAATCCAGAGATAGATCTCATGGGTGCGGCGGGCGAAGAGCCGTACCCCGACTAACAGCGCAATAATGGCCGGGATGCGGATCCAGGCTGTCTCCGGCTCGAGAAGCCCCTTGGAGCCGAGCAACACCGCCGCGGAGGCGACTCCCAGCCAGAGATAGTCCCGAATACTATTGCGGATCCAGGCCACGATAAAGTTGATCACGCTCAAGATCTTCAAGATTCCTACCACAATCATCAAATCGCTTATCTGATGCATCTCATTGCCGTTCTGCAGGTTGTAACCGGGATCCGGCACCGGCAGCAGGGAGGCGAAGGTAAAGGCGGTTAAGAGGGCGATCCCGAAGGCGATGGAGAGCTTCTGATACTGCATCCCGTTGGCGAAGAGCCCGGCGCCGAAAAGGGAGAATACCCCGAAAAGACGGGCCATCTGAATTATTTTGACGATAAGGATATCCGTATAGATAGGCGCCTGCAGGCTCCGCATCACCGCCGGGAGGATGCTCATTCCCTCCGCCCCCAGACTCAAGAGGTAGAGCAGGAAGAAGAATATCTCCGGGGATGCGGTTTTTCGAAACCGGAGGTAGAGGATAAGGACGCTGAAGAAGGTGAATATCTCGATAGCGAACAGCGCCGCCAGTTGGCCGTCGTAGGCCCTGAGGGACCAGCGGCCTATTTCTAGAGGATCCAGGGGCGACAGATTCTCCGCCGGCGCTATCTGTCCCAGTCCCAGCAGCATTCCCCCCAGGAGCAGCAGATTGAGTGCGAGGCCTATCAACAGAATTGCATTCCGCAGGCTTAAAGTCATGACCTTATTCTGACGAAAAAGAACAGAGTGTTCAATCTCCGCGAATTTACTATTAAGGTCTCAACTTTTGCCGTTGCTGATCGATACTCAATATAGGAGGATTGTAGAGATGAAAAAACGAGGCGTTTTTGCCGTTATACTCCTACTCTGTGTCGCCCTGAGCCTGCAGGCGGGGGATGTGGCCTCCTATGTTAACCTCGGGTTCTCGGTCAACTCCCGGTATTTTCTCTTCGGCTACTACGGCATAGACGATTCATCCTCCCAGCCCTATGCCGAACTCTATCTAGTCGATGTGCACGCCAACGAATTTGTTCCCCAGGGAAGAATGCGCGGGGTCTATCCGGTCGATGTAGAGGCGGGGCAGGACGGTTCCGGCGCGCTCTACACCCTTTTTGCCCAGAATGTAGATAGGATCAAGAAATACGGCATCGACCATCTTCGGGCGGGCCGGGTCGTCTATCTCTTAATGAACGGCGCCGAACCCCAGTCTCACCTGGAGTTCCGCGATTTCCAGCGCAAGAGCAGCGTCGCCGTCGATCTGGTCCAGGCCAGCCGAGGGGATGGTCCCGAGGTCAGTTCGGCTTTTCATCTGAAGCTTAAGGTCTCGGAAGCCGACGGCTCTAGCCGGGAATTTACCGTGGGACTCCCCGATTTCTACCGTAAGGGAGTGCTGCGTTACCGCATAAAACAGGTCTTCTATGCGCCGGACGAGGTTTCGCTCGTATTCGTGATCGAGAAGGAGCAGCTCGACGGAGACGGGGCCGATATCCGCTACATGGTCGAGACGGTCAAGATCCGCTGAAAAAGAAGCCGCGCGGTGCTATATTGAGGGCATCATGAGACGCAATCTGCTGATCGCTATTCTCCTCGCCCTCCTCTGCACCCTACCGCTCTTTGCGTTGGATATCGACGCTCTGGATTTCCATTCCGGGATCCTCTGGATGATCGATGAACCGGCGGACGACGAGGGAACCGGTGCTCCCGATCCGCTTTTAACCCCGGTAGGATTCGGCGTCTCTATTCCACTGGATGGGCGCATAAGCCTCGACCCTGCTATCTATCTCTACGGCACGAACTACGCCTTTCAGGGTTGGGACCGCCCGCGGCCGGCACAGATCGAGCAACGGGAGATGTATGTTCTTAGTCTCATGCTCGATCCCGCCTTCGCCTTCACCTACGACTGGAGGGAGAATATCTCCTGGGGATTTATACTCTCGCCGACGATGATCTTTCGGATTCCCACCGTTACCGCCCCCGGGGAGGAGGCGGCCCACAGCGAGATGCTGAACTACTTTATCGGTCCGGGACGTTTTATCTTTCCCCAGGCCGGTCTCTTCATGGATTGGCGGGTGAACGAGAAGATCTCATTCCGACCGGCGGTGCGTACCTACCTGCCGGTTTTCCACATCTGGGACGGCGATCCTCTGCTCGATCAGCTGACGGTCTTCTTCAACGCCGGATTCCGGCTAAAGCTGGCCGACTAAGCTTAAGCGTAATCATTGACGAATATCTCGTGTTGTTGTTCCTCATGCCGGGCGACGAGCATCGTCGCGAAGGCGGCGGTAGCGGTGTCCAGGAAGACGCCGAAACTGATCAGGAGGGGCATCACCGGTCGCAGGATCAGGTAGCCCTCCTCGATTCCCTTACCGTACCAGCTGCAGAGCAGGGCCAGGCTGATGAAGACCCCGCTACCCGGGAATGGTCCGGTCATGAAGGACACCAGGAAGACGAAGAGCATTACCCAGAGCACCGCCGCGAAGGTTACTCCCAGGGAGGAGTAGGACTTCAGGATAACGATGAAGGCCACGCTGGAAACAAGGGCGGAACCGGCTTTCCCGAAAAGGGCGTAGAGGGGGAGTACCGCCGAGCCGACCCTGCGGGAGACCCCGAGGTTCTCCCGGGAGTGATGAATCAGACTCCCGAGAGTAAAATTGATATCCCCCGAAACGGCGGCCGCTAAGAGCGGGGTAATGATGCCGTAGAGCCACTTGTAGGGATTCTCCTTGCCGCTCAGAAAGAAGAGGATCAACGGCAGTACCCCAAAGAGGATCAGCACGGTGTCGATGGTCAGAAGCAGCAGCAGCTGACCGAAGAGCTCGAACTCGGGGATACTGCGGACGGTAAAGAAGAGGCTCGCCGTGAGAATAATCATCCCCAGACCCAGGATCTCTACTAAAAAGCGGTTTGCATGGTAGAGGATGCGGGAGAGGGAATCGAAGAGCTGAACCACCGGTTTAGTGATCGACCGGTCGAAGGTAAAGTTGAGCCCCAGGAAGAAGGCCAGCATGTAGAGGGGCAGCAGATAGGTCCCGGCGGCGGAGAAGAGGGAGAATATATTTCGGGGGAATATCATATAGAGGATATCGGTGAAGCTCGGCACCGCGTAGGCAGCTTCCTGTTCGATAATGATAGGAATACGATCGGGGGCGAGGAGCAGTACCGAGGCGATCCCGATCAATGTTAACAGCAAGGTAGATGCAACCAGATAGAGAGCGGATCGGCCGAGTACCCGTAACGTCAGGGCCTCCTTTCGCAGCTCGAAGACGCCCAGACCGAGGGAGAAAAAGACCAGCGGAAAGAGGACGTAGTACCCGATATTGATGACCAACGGGGCGGAGATCCGAAAGAAGGACTCCCCGGCGACAGGCAGGTATGCTCCCAACAGACCGCCGATGACGGATCCGAGGAGGACTTTTATCCAGATTTTCATGACCGTTCGACCTTAGCCCGAATAGGGATGCCAGTCAATCCGCACGTTTGAAATAGGAACGCAGGCCGCCGCGATCCCCCGGTCTGTTCCAGCGCCCCCAGGATTTCTCGTCTTCCCGACGCAGGAGCTCGCAGATCGCGGTGTAGAACTCCTTCGGATCCTCCCGGTGGTCCTCAAAGCCGCGAATCCGGATTGAGCTCTCCCGGTAGACCTGGAAAAGGGCGCTGCCCATCTCCCGAAATGCCCCCTCCATGGAGGCCTCCAGGGTCGGGCGTACCGAAGCCGGGTAGCCGCAGAGAATCAGGCTGAGCTCCCCTTTGCCGCGCTGGTCGAAGTGGTTCAAGACCTCCTTGGCGATGAAGAGGGTCCCCCTGATCGCCGAGTCGAGGCTGATATCGATAATAGAGCCGGCAATCTGGTGCAGCGGTCGGGATTCCTCGCCGTGTTCATAGATCAATATGACCTCATCTAAGGCGACCGACTCGTTTTCCAGGGTGAGCAGGGTATTCCGGGCCGAGATAGGGGAGCGGGGATTCCAGGGCAGGAGTCGATAGCCTTCGGCGGCGGTATCGCCCTCGGCCGGGGCCGGTCCGGCGACGAATATGGTGTCTCCCCGATCGAGATAGAAATTGAGAAGCGGATCGGGCGGCGAATGCCTCGAGATCAGCAGCACAGCGTTTCCCATGGCAATGATACTAACTTCAAGCCTCCTCCGTTGCAAGCGGCAGAAGACAAAATCTACTTGACCAAGCCGCTTAGGGTCCCTATGGTCGTAGATATGCTGTCTGCTTCCTTAGCTGAGATCCGCCACCAGATTAAAAACTCCCTTAGCCATATCGCCGGCTACAGCGAACTCTTGCGAGAGGATTTGGCCGAGTTCGGCTGGTCTGAGTTCCTAAATCAGATGCGCACCGTAGACGAGCAGATGAAGATTCTCACCGCCGCGGTGGATCGGGATCTCAGAGAGATCCCGGATGAAGCTGAACTTCCGGCTTTGCGACGAGAGCTCTCCCGTCCGCTCTATTCAATCCTCGCTGCAGCAGCGGAGATCCGGGGCTTCATCGATAGTGCCCAAGTCGACGATATTCTTCCCGACGTTCACGGGATTATCTTCGCCGCGAGTCGAATCTTGGGGCTCTTGAGCGGCGATGCGGGCGAAAATTATCGTCCGGTTTCGATGCAGCGAGAGAGAAGCGTCGAGAGCGATTTGGCCGGGGCCAAAGGTACCCTGCTCCTTATCGACGACGACGAGATTTTTCGTTCCATTTTCGGCCGCTTGATGCGGGCCGACGGATTTCGGGTCGTAGAGGCTCGGGATCTGCGCTCCGGGGGCGAACAGCTCGAGGAGAGCGGCCCCGATGCATTGATTCTCGATCTCTGTCTGGGGGACGAGGACGGATTCGAGCTCCTCGAGCTCCTGGACCGGCAGGGAGTCTCCCAGGATATCCCGGTGCTGGTGATCTCCGGCGCGGACGATCCCGAATCGATCAACCGCTCCCTCCAGGCGGGGGCGACCGATTTTCTCAACAAGGATATGGCTCCGGCGGTATGGCGAGTCAGGATAGAGGCGGCCCTGGAGCGGAAGCGTCTGCAGCGGGCCGAACGGGACTATTTAAAGGCGATTCTCGGCTATCAGCAGCGGCTCAAGGAGGAGCTACAAGAGGCGGCGGAGTATGTAGAGTCCCTGCTTCCCGCCCCGATTCCGGTCGGCAGACCCCAGGTTCAGTGGCTCTTTCGCCCCTCGGAACGGCTGGGCGGAGATTTCTTCGGTTACGACTGGCTGGACCGGGAGAGCTTTGCGGTCTTTATAATCGATGTCTCCGGACACGGGATCGGCTCTGCGCTGCATGCCGCCGCGGTAGGCCATATGCTGCGGGTCGAGGCATCCGAGGGACGGCTGCGTGATCCGGCGGAGATCCTGAGTCGGATGAACCGACGGCTGCCGATGGAGGATCACAACGAGCTCTATTTTTCTCTCTTCTTCGGCATCTTCTCCCCCGGCACGGGAAGAGTGCGCTATGCCTGCGGCGGCGGGGTTCCCCCCTATCTGATCGCGCCCGACGGAACCGTACGGAGCCTGGAGCTGAGCGGACCGGTGATCGGGATGAATCCCGAAGCCCGCTTCGAAACCCGGGAAGAGGTCCTCCCGCAAGGGAGCACCCTCTATCTCTACAGCGACGGACTTTATGAGCAGGTCGGTGCGAACGGCGAGCCCTTTGGAAGGGATGCGCTCCATCGGCTGATGGCCCGGGAGTTAGCCAGCGAGGAGCTCTCCCGGATACCACAGGCGGTGCTGGATGCCTCCCGGGATTCGGACTTTGCCGACGATATAACCCTGCTACGCCTCCGTTTCTAAGAGTTCGATCAGTTTCAGCATCCGGTAAGCGGAGGTCTCCTCTATGGTCAACCAGGCGGTGATCCGCTCGAACAACTGCATTTCACGTTCCGCGCCCTCCTCGGAGGTCGGCATCCGCAGTACGGCGATGCAAAAGAGCCACCAGAGGAGATCCTCGAAGCGGTCCTTGTTGAACCAGAGGACATCGTTGTAGCGGTTTACAAGCAGGAAGCGTTGCAGCTCCTCCCGGTGGAGGGCCGTGATGAGAAATGTGTTCCCCTCATCTTCAGCAACCTCCTCTTCCCAGTCCTGGAAGGAGGTCAGAAGCTTGATCAATTCGACGCCGTAGTTCGCCTTCTCATCGGACAATCCGGCTTCTTGGAATATATCCCGCAAGGCGGCGCCGAGGTGCCATTCGTCGATTAGGGTGCTCGAGTATTCCGGCTCCCCGGGCTTGCCGAAGGTGGCGCCGATGTGCTCAATCAAGGTCCAGGCGGTCAGGATCAAAGCGGCATCGCTCCGCATCTCGAGTCCGCGCTGCAGATAGCCCCGGGGTCCGGCGATCCCCTCCTCCTCGGCATCGGCCGCTAGGTCGAGGGATGCGATGCGTACGATCTGCTTCAAGGATTCCGCCACAGTCCGGTTCACCAGCACCTCGCGGTCGGCGGGCATGGCGGTCGGGGGAAACTCCTCGGCCGCCTGCTGCAGGAAGCGGCGGTAGCCGGTCTCCAGGTCGCCGAAGAACTCATCCGGGAGCGGGGCTCCCTTATAGAGCGCTTCCCGGAGGCGTTCTATTCTGGCGGGGGAGAGTACCTCGCTCAAGGTCTTATGCAGGGGGCGCATATGGAGGCGACGAATCTCCCCGTCGATATTCCGGCAGCCGGCGCCGGCCAGCTCCTCCGCCAGGCTGCGGTAACGTCCTTCGGCGTCGTCGGCTACGACGCGCATCTCCCAGTAGAGTTGGGTCCCGTAGCCGGGAAGGTCGGCGTTCAGGCCGTAGCGGGCGATCTCCCGGCAGTTGCGGATAAATTCCAATCCGTTCTGATGCTGGCGCATAATCAGCCAGCTTCTCGGGTTATCGGGAACGTCCAGGGCCTCTCCAAGATTGCGCTGATGGAGATTCCCCCCCCGTTGCTTGTCCCGGTAAGGCACGGAGCTGCGGATGGTCCCTTTGGCGCTCTCCAGGGCGTTGTTGTAGAGGACCAGAACCGTCTCGTCGCCGGAGCGGTTGGCGTAGGCGAATACATTCTGATTGACCCCCGCGGGAGTGACGAAATCGAAGAGGGTGAAATTCTCCGCTCCCGCGAAGAGGGCGCGCTTGCGAAGCAGGGGAACAATCTCCCGCTTGTGGCGTGCTTCGATCTCCGGATCCGCCTGCTCTTCGATGAGTGCGGTGCGGTATTCCATGCCGTATTTCTCTTTCAGCCCCTCGATCTGTCCGTGGCCGAACATCGGGAGACCCGGCATGGTGGCCAGCATGGTGCAGACTCCGAAGTATTTGTCGCCCCCGCCGAACTGGGCGAAGGCGGTCTCCTCGTCGGGATTGTTCATGAAGTTGACGAAGCGTTTAAGAATCTCCCGGTCGAATTCCAGGGTGTTGCGAATAGTCTCCCGGTATTTATCGTTCTCCTCGCTCTTGAGCATGTTCATGAAGGCCGAATTGTAGACCCGGTGCATGCCCAGGGAGCGGACGAAGTAGCCCTCCATCATCCAGAAGGCCTCCGCCAGGAGCAGCGTCCCCGGCGCCTCCTCGGCAACGCGATCGACTACCTCCCGGAAGAACTCCTTGGGCAGGGCCCGGTCGAAGCTCTGTTCGCTGATAGCATGTTCGGCCCGGGAAGGGACCGCCCCGCCCTGACCGGGGGATGGGTACCAGAGTCGGCGGATATGTTGCTTCGCCAGAGTCATGGCGGCATCGAAACGGATAATCGGGAACTGTTTGGCCACGCCGATTATGGTTTGAATGACCGCCTCTCTCACCTCCGGATTGAGGTAGTTGAGCTGGGCGGTGTCGTTCCAGGGCATGTGGGTGCCGTCGTTGCCGTGGTAGATAAAACGTTCCCGGCCGGTGGTCTCCTCCACATGCTTGAACACCACCGCCGCGTCGCTCCGGTCGAGATAGTGATCCTCCAGATAGGTGCCGTAGCCTTCTCGGCGGCTCAAGTTCTCGCCCGTGTAGGAGTAGGCCGGATAGGGCGAGACCGGAACCTGGAGAAAGTAGTCGGGATGATCGTAGATCCAGTCCGAATCGATGCCGGTATGGTTCGGCACCATATCGCTGGCCAGCCGGATGCCGCGCTTGGCCGCCTCAATGCGCAGCCGCTCCAGGGCTTTATCGCCGCCTAGCTCCGGAGCGATCTCGTAGGCTGCCAGGGAGTAGGCCGAGGCCTCGGCCTCGGTGTTGCCGCACAGGTGTTTAATCCGCTTCGAAGCGGGACTGCGCCGCCAGAGGCCGATCAGCCACAGGGAGGAGAAGCCCATCCCCGCAATCCGATCGAGTTCCGCCCCGGGAATCTGGTCCAGGGTTTCAATGGTTGAATCGTACTTGCGGGCGAGCTGATCCATCCAGACAAGCACGTTTTTGGCCAGCATTACCGTCAGAGGCATCCATTCGGTGTCGGGACTGAATCCCTCCTGTTCCTCTGTGTCGAAGACGTAGGGGAGCTGGGGCCCCGGTCCGCCGCCGAAGAAGGGCCGCTCCTCTTCGCTGAGAAAGTCGAGGGCGCTGAGGATCTCCAGGTCGAACTCCCCTTCGGGAAGGGGCCAGCTTGAGCGGATGAAGCGCAGCTGGGCGGCTACCGAATCGGGATGGAGCTGGAAGGGCATGCGCAGGATGTCGAGAAGTCCCGATCCCTCCAGCTGTATATCCGCCGCGGAAGAGAGCAGTCTCTCCAGGGCCTTGGCGGCTTCAAGTTCCCGATCGTCTATCAGCTCCTCGAGCGGGGCGGCGAGGGGATTCTCGTTACTGACGCGCAAGCGGATCAGGTCGCAGCAGATCTCCGGGAAGAAGGGGGCTTTCTCACGTCCTTCACCGTGGCTCTGCAGGAAGAGGCTGGTGAGTTCCCGTTCCTCCTCCTTCCCTACTCCCTCTAAAGATCGATTCTCTAAGGCCTCTTTGATCAGGATGCCGCTTAGGCGGTCGATCAGGGAGAGACCGTATAGCTCCGAGGCCTTGATGAGGGATTCCGGGTCGGCGATGGTGTCCCGCTGCTGGTTCACCCGGTGACTCAGCTCCCGGGCGGCGTGAAAGCTCCCCAGGATAGGGCGCTTGTGCCGATCGAAGAACTCCCCGGGCAGTTGGTAGGTTGTACGTGCATCGATTCGAAAAATCATTGGGCGGCTCCGATATCGGCGGCCTTCCCTTCGGGGGCCGCGCTGGTTTTGGCGTGTTCCTTTTCCAGTTCCCGGGCGTTGATAATCAGCATCTGCAGACGGTTCTCGACGTTGGCCAGACTGGTGTCGGGGTCGTAATCCAGGGAGAGGACCTGTATGTGGGGGAACTGTTTCTTTACCGACTTAACGATTCCCCGACCGGTGATATGGTTGGGCAGGCAGCCGAAGGGCTGCAGGATAATGAAGGAGTTCACCCCCCGCTTGGCCTGTTCGACGATATCCGCCGGGATAAGCCAGCCCTTGCCGGAGTTGAAGACCTTGTCGACCAGTCCCTCGACGTTCTTGGCCAGGTCGTCGTAACGGTCCTTCGCTTCGTAAAAGCGGAAGTGGCGATTAATAGATTCGATGTGATTCAATCCGCTGTCGATCAACTTGTCGGTGGCGATAGTCTGGACCGCTTCGAGGAAAGGGAAGCGCACATGGAAACGGCGCATCGACTCGCGGACCGTTGCGGCGTCCTTCTTGAAGACGTCGATCATGGGCGGCATCACTACCTCCATCCCGTTTTTCTCCAGGTACTCCTCGATAAAGGCATTCGATTTGGGATGATAATTGAGCAGGATCTCCCCGATGACGAAAACTCTCGGTTTGCGGGGTCCCTCGATCAGCTCGATCCGGTTGAAATCCGTTACAGCTTCACGGAATTTCTTTAGTACCGCCGAGATCCCGGAATCGAAGGCGTCCCGCACCGCGTAGAGACTCTCCCTGTGCACCCGGTCGGTAGTGCCGGGCTCCTGCTCGTAGGGTCTGATTCTCCTCGCCATACCGTCCAGGGAGTCTCCTACGAGAATCGCCCACAGCATGCGCCACTGGAAGGAGAGGCCCAGCTTCAGGCCGGGGTGCATCCCCTTCTTATCCTCGCCGGTGGTGATGATCGGAATCTGTGGGTAGCCCGCGTCGTCCAGGGCCTTGCGGGCGACGGTGGCGTACTGGGCGAGCCGGCAATCGCACTCGAAGTGGGCCAGCCCGAGGGCGAACTCCTCCGGGTGTTCGGCGGCTTCAATCACGGCCAGGGCTTCACCGATGTTGAGCTGGGCCGGAAAACACATATCGTTATGGACATATTTCTTCCCCAGCTCCACCGCCCGGTCTTCCGCCACCGGCAGGGCCATCGCCTTATAGCCCTCTTTCTCCAATACGGCGCTGGTCAGTACCGTAAAGGTCGGGGAGAGGGTCGGGACGAGAATGGTTTTAATCTTGCGGTCGGCCTTCTCGAACTTGGCCGGGAAGGGATCCTCCAGGGGACGCGTTTCACCGGCGCTGCCCAGGCGATCCCGCTTGGCCTTGACCGTCTCGATGAAGGACTTAACCCGGATATTTAAGGGTCCCGGCACGTCGCTCTCGTCGAGCTTCAGGATCAGCGGATCCTTGTCGGCCCCCTCCTTCATGATCCGGATGATCTCGTCGGAGATAACCGCGTCGTGGCCGCAGCCGAAACTGACGATCTGAGCCAGCTCCAGGGCGGGATTCTCCGCCGCGATGATAGCCGCCTCGAACATACGCACGTGGAAGTTGATTACCGTTTCGCCCCGAACGCCGGAGAGATCGACCTGGTTGAATCCGGGGAGGCTGTCGATGGTCAGCACCGGAATCCCCTGGCGGGTGAAGAAGCGGGAGAGATCGTGATTGACTAAAAAGTCGTTATGGTAGGGCCTGCCGGCGAGGACAACCGCGAAATTACCATTCTCCTCGGCCCTGGCGATGATCTCGGCCCCTTCCCGCTGCAGGGTGGCCTTGAAGGATTCCTGGGCCCGATCGGCCTCCTTGATCGCCTGGCGCACCAGGGAGGCGGGGATGTTGAAGCTCTCGGCGAAGTAGTCGATTAGCTGCTTGTCCCGGGCGTAGTCGTCGTACCAGTGGAAGGCGGGGGTGTCCATCGGGATGCCGTGCTGGGTCGCCGGTTCGTGGCTCTCCCGCAGGATCAGGGGATAGCCCTGGACGACCGAGCAGAGGTAGTTGCTGACGACCTGCTTATTCTCCGACTCCATGCGCAGCATCATGGGCATGAAGATGCGGTCTACCTTCTTGGCGATCAGATCCATCAGATGTCCGTGGGCGACCTTGCCGGGGAAGCAGGCGGTGTCCGAGGGTACGAATTGGAGTCCCTCTTCATAGAGTTTCTGGTTGCTCTCCCGGGAGAGAACTACCCGGAAACCGAGGGCGGAGAAGAGGCTGCGCCAGAAGGGCATGCTGTTCCAGAACTCGAGCACCCGGGGCAGGCCGATGGTGTACTCCTTCGGCGGGGTAACAACCCGGGGATTGTAGTCGGCGAAGAGGAGCTCTTTGCGGCGGCGCATCATATCCGGTACCGCATCGAGCTTGTGCCCGGCCTTCTTCAGTCGTTCTCTGACCGTCGGATCCTTGACGTCGCCGATGATCTCGCCTCGCTCGCAGCGGTTGCCGGTGATGAAGGTCGATCCGTCGGCAAAGGTTACCAGGGTCCGGTTGCAGTTGTTGGAGCAGTAGGGACAAACGTAGCCCGGCTCTTTGGTGAAGCTGAAGGCGCTTAAGCCTTCCCGGCCGATGAAGCGGCTCTCTCCCTTTCTACCGGGTTCTTCGAGGCGCTGTTTGGTCAGCAGGGCGATTCCCACGGCGCCCATTTCTCCCGGAAACGGCGCCCGGGTAATGCTCTTGCCGGAGAACTGCTCGAAGGCCCGCAACACCGCGTCGTTCTTGAAGGTGCCTCCCTGGACCACGATCGAATCCCCCAGGGCGTCCAGGTTCGCCATGCGGATTACCTTGGTGAAGACGTTCTCGATGATCGATTTACAGAGCCCGGCCATGATGTCCTCAGGGGTTTTGCCGTTCTTCTGTTCGGTGATGATCGAGGAGTTCATGAAGATCGTACAGCGGGAACCGAGTTTGGCGGGTGACGAGGAGCTGAAGGCCCGTTCGGCGATCTCGGTCACCGGAATCTCTAAGGAGTTGGCGTAGGTCTCGATGAAGGAGCCGCAACCGGCGGAGCAGGCTTCGTTGAGGACGATCCCGGTCACGATTCCGCCGGCAAGGTTGATGGCCTTCATGTCCTGACCGCCGATGTCGAGGATGAAACTGGCGTCGGGCCGGTATTTGAGGGCGGCCTCGGCGTGGGCGACGGTCTCGACGGTGTGGTAATCCGCTTTGAAGGCCGCGGCGAAGAGCCCTTCGCCGTAGCCGGTGGTTCCGGCGCCGAGAATCTTCAGCCGTACTCCCCGCTCATCGAAATAGCGGTAGCAGTCGAGGAGGCCCTGTTGCATGATCTTCATCGGCGCGCCGGAGTTGTTGGCGTAGAAGCGGTAGACGACCGTTTCCTCCGAGTCGAGGAGGATAAATTTCGAGGTGGTCGAACCGGCGTCGATTCCCAGGTAGACCTCGAGTTCGGTCCCGGCGGGATACTCGGGGATCGCGAACTCCTCACCCGGGTGCCGTTCGTGAAACCGGTTCTGCTCCTCTTCCGATTCGAAGAGCGGGGCGGCCTGGTACCCCCCTTGCTCGGCGAAGTCCGCCTGGGGGCGGGAGAGGGCCGTAAGCGCCCGGTCGCGGTCGTACTGGTTCTCGGATTCGGTGAACATTACCCCGATCGAGAGGGCGGTACCGTAGGCGACGATTATCTCCGGCCGGTCGGGAAGGATGATCTCGTCGTCTGCGAGTCCCAGCCGTTCGGCGAATACCCGAATCAGCGCCGGGTTGAAGGTGAGCGGACCGCCCTCGAAGATGATCGGCGGCACGATCTCCATTCCCTGGGCGAGCCCGCCGATAGTCTGCTTGGCGATGGCGTGGAAGGTGGAGAGGGCGATATCCTCTTTAGAGACCCCCTGATTCAGCAGGGGCTGGATATCCGTTTTGGCGAAGACTCCGCAGCGGCCGGAGATCGGGTAGACCGTTTCGCCTTGTTCGGCGTAGCCGTTGAATTCGGGGGTGGTGATCTTCAGCAGGGAGGCCACCTCGTCGATAAAGGCTCCGGTCCCGCCGGCGCAGGAGCCGTTCATGCGCATGTCCGAGGCCATCAATCTTCCCGACTCCTCGTCGTGGTGGAAGAAGACGACCTTGGCGTCCTGGCCGCCCAGCTCGATCGCTACCCTGGTGGCGGGGAAAAACTCCCGGATGGCCAGGGAGTTGGCCACCACCTCCTGGATATAGTGGGCTTCGATCGCCTTGGCGATAATCCGGCCGCCCGAACCGCAGACTGCGACCTCGAAATCGGCGTCGGGAAAGGCCTGGTGCGCCTCTTCCAGAAGCTCCCGGGCGCAGGCGGTCTGCTTCGCCCCGTGGCGGCGATAAACTGCATGGAGCAGTTCCTTCGTGTGGGGATCGATGATTGCTATCTTTAATGTGGTGGAACCGACGTCGATGCCGGCCCAGAGACGGGAAGAGCTCATATTTTTTCCTCTTGTACCTTCGATCACTCTTCAGAGTGCCTACTAGTCCTTAACATAAGGTTAGTGGGAAACCGGCGCTTTGTCGACCCGGGGAATGATTTCTACTATCGGCTAAGCAACAGTTCCTGAATGATCAACCAGGCGCCGGAGACGCCGACGAAGCCATAGACCAGTTTCTTGAGGAGCTCCTTCGGGAGCCTCTCGAACAGTTTGAGGCCCAAGAATGTCCCGGCGGCTACGCCGGCCCATCCGGAGAGGATAAGGGGTATATGGGAGACGGTAATGGCCCCGGCGCCGGTGCGGATAGCGATAGTGGTGATATTGGAGATCAGGAAAAAAGTCTGCAGCGTAACCAGGTAGGCGCGCTTCTCGTCGATCCCCGCCAGGAGATAGATCGCCACCGGCGGACCGCTGATTCCGAAGAGCCCGTTCCCGACTCCGGCAATCAATCCCAGCAGGGCGCCGTTTCGCGGCGTGGGAGTAACCGAGATTCGTTCACTGAACCAGACCGAGAAAATCGAGATGATAATCAGCGCCGCGCCGAGAATTATGATCAGATAGCTCTTCTCCATCCCCATGCTGAAGAGCGTAACCGCCATACCGGTAACGAGGGAGACCCCCAGCAGGGGCAGCATGATTCGCCAGGCGATAAAGGTGCGATAGTGGAGCACGATGTAGATGATCCCGGCGGTGCCAACAATCTGGTAGAGCGCCACCGAGGTCGAGAATGAAAGAAACATCGGCAGGAAGAGCATCGCAATTACCGGAAGTCCGAAACCGATGTTGGTTTGCAGGAACGTACCGAAGAAGGTGATCAGGAAGAGCCAGACAATCTGCAGCATGTGATGAGTATAGCAGAGTACTCATCGGCTGTGTTGATGATCAGACTCTTCCTGAATCCCCGGTCTCTATACCTTCAAGGTGTTGAAATAATCCTCAGGAGTTTCCGCCCTCCGGATCAGTTCCGGTTCGCCGTTCTCCTTTAGCAGGATCTCCGCCGAGCGGAGCTTGGCGTTGTAGTTGAAGCCCATGGAGTGGCCGTGGGCGCCGGTGTCGTGGATGGCGATGATATCGCCGATCTCCACCGCCGGAACGGCCCGGTCGATGGCGAACTTGTCGTTGTTTTCGCAGAGGCTGCCGGTAATGTCGGCGGTCAACTCCGTCGGCGCATCCTCCTTCCCGAGGACCGTGATGTGATGGTAGGCGCCGTACATGGCGGGCCGCATCAGATTGGCCATCGAGGCGTCGAGGCCGATAAAGGTCTTGTAGGTATCCTTGCGATGAAGGACGGTAGTGACGAGCCAGCCGTAGGGGCCGGTGACCATCCGGCCGCATTCCATCACGATCCGCATTCCGTCCAGGCCGGCGGGTGCAATCGTCTCTTCATAACGTTTCTTCACTCCCGCGGAGACATACTCGAGGTCGACCTCGTTCTCCTCCGGCCGGTAGGGGATACCGATCCCGCCGCCCAGATTGACGAACTCCAGCTCGATGCCGAGTTCCCGTTTGAGTTCCACCGCCAAGTCGAAGAGAAGCCCCGCGGTTTCGATGAAGTAGTCGGCGTTGAGCTCGTTCGAGGCGACCATAGTGTGGAGCGCGAAGCGTTTGGCTCCCATGGCCTGGGCTTGCCGATAGCCTTCAATCAGCTGGGTGTGGGTAAAACCGTACTTGGCCTCGGTCGGTTTGCCGATGATGTCGTTTCCGCTCTTGAGCTCCCCCGGGTTGTAGCGGAAGCAGATCAACTCCGGCATTCCGGCATGGTTCTCCAGGTACTCTAAGTGGGAGATGTCGTCCAGGTTGATCACCGCCCCCAACTGCTTGGCCTTGATATACTCCTCGGCCGGGGTGTCGTTGGAGGTGAACATGATCTCCTCGCCTTCGATTCCGCTCATCTCGGCCAGAAGCAGCTCAGGGAGGGAGGAGCAGTCTGCGCCCATTCCCTCTTCCTTCAGGATCGTCATGATCCGGGGATTGGGCAGGGCCTTGACGGCGAAGTGGTTAGTGAATCCTCCGGGAACCCAGTCGAAGGCCTTGTAGAGTCGCCGGGCATTGGCCCGGATCGCCTTCTCGTCGTAGATATGAAAGGGGGTGGGGTGTTTTTCGATAATCTTCTCGATCTGACTCTTAGTAAAGGGTACACTCTTACGGCTCATATATATCGTCCTTGTTCTCTATATTGGCGATGTAACTGTATAACAGTACGCAGCAGAATTTGAAAGGTCAAGCGGCCGCCGGCCGAACTATACGTCTTCCTCCGGTTCCGATCCTGACGGCGATGATCACCAGGCCTGCAAAGATCATCTGCAGGGGCGAAAGGCTCTCGTTCAGCACCAGCCATCCCAAAAAGGCGGTAATCACCGGAATCAGGTTGATGAAGATCGAGGCTCGCGCGGCGGGAACCTTCGACAGACCGAAGTTATAGAGTCCGAAGGCGCCGAAGGTCACGAAAACCCCTAAAAAGAGAAGCGAGACGATGACCGCGCCGCTCCAGGCCTCCAGGGGTACCGCCGGCAGCAGTCTGGCCGCCGGCAGGAAGAAGAGAAAACCGGCTACTGTTTGGTAGGCGGTCAGAGTCCAGGTATTGTAGCGCCCGGAGAGGTGCTTAACCAGGAGCATGTTGCCCGCCCCGGCCAGCATGGCGATGAACTCGAGAAGATTCCCCAGCAGCGGATTGGCGGCCTCCGACTCGGTTCCCACCGCCGCAATAGTCAGTCCGGCGACCCCGGCGACGCTCAGGATCAGCCCGATCCATTGCCGTAACGCCATCGGCTCCCCCATGAAGAGGAGCGCTCCCAGGGCGACCAGCACCGGTACCGTGGCGGAGATTACTCCGGCCTGGCTTGCGGTGGTCAACATCAGGGCCCGGGACTCGAAGAGAAAGTAGAGGCAGGGCTGAAGCAACACCGTGGGAATCAGGATCTTCCAGTCGCCGATGCGGTAGTCCCGGGGGATAAAGAGTCGGTAGGCCGGAACCAGGAGCACTACCGTTAGGGCCATCCGCAGCCAGACCACCAGTCCCGGCGGAATTACGGCCACCGCGATGCGCATGGCGATAAAGGAGCCGGCCCAGAGCATTACCGAGGCGGTGAGTGAAAGGTAGGCGATGAAATTCTTCCCATCCATGCCGGGGAGTATAGCGGGATTCAGCTTTTCAATCTTGGAAAAAATTGCGCTGTTTTGTCTAGGTTCCCGAGGCGTAGCCCCGGGGGGTCAGACCGGTGTAGCTGTGAAAGGCGTTGGAGAAATGGCTTTGATCGTAGAAGCCGAGCCGCTGGGCGACCTCCGCCGCCGCGACTCCCTGCCGCAGCATCGCTTTGGCCGCTCCGATGCGTTTCTGGGTGCGATATTTATGGGGCGAGAGACCGTAGGAGCGCTTGAAGGAGCGGATGAAGTGATAGGGACTCAGGGCGGCTTCGGCGGCGATGGTGGATAGATCGAGATTCTCTTCGAGGTCGAGACTGAGGAGCTCCTCCGCCCGTCGCAGTCCGGGATGATCCGTAAAAGGTGGGAGACGCAGGGCCTTGTCCCGGCTGGCATGGGGTAGTAGCTCCGCCACAAGATCGAGGATCGTCTCTTCGGTGAGGAGTTGAGGAGAGCTGCGATCCAAGAGAGCGTAAGTGCGGCGTATCAAGCGGCACAGATCCTCGGCGGCTTTAAAGCGCATGGGGAACTCGGGCAAAAGGGTCTCGTCGTCGTTGACGCTGCGGCCCAGGGAGGCGAAACGGTCGCGGTTGATAGAGAGCATCCGATAGCTGACCGAGGTATTCCCGGCGGGAACCCCGGAGTGAACCTGACCCGGATTGATGACGAAGAGGTCTCCCGCCGCCGCCAGGCTCTCCTCCTGCTCGGGGCCATAGCAGTAGCTCGCCCCCTCCTCCATCAGGCCGATGATGTAGTAGGACTCGTGGGAGTGTTTCGGGAATCGGTGCCGGCTCGCCTCGACGCTCATGACGGCGATCCCCGAGTCGGGACCGTCGTAGCGGAAGTGGGCCCGGCCGGAGGTCGCGCTCATGGGGGCTATTCTCCGGCCGGAAGGGCTGATTGGTCAAGGGTGCAACCGGGCGTACTCCCCCAGGGCGCTCAGGTTTGCTTCTGGAGTATTCCGGGGGATTTCACAACCGGCGCCTACAATGAAGCGGTTTCCGACGGCGGCATGACACTCAGCGACCTCCGTTCTAATCTCCCCGGGCGTGCCGTTGAGTATTGAACGAACCGGATCCAGATTTCCGCAGAGCCAGACCGCATCGCCCAGCATGCCACGCATCTTTTCCATCGGGTTCATGGAGTCCACGTCGAGCATATCGATCGTGAGCCTTCCTATCGCTTCGCCGATTTGAGAGATATTTCCGCAGATATGGAGCCGGACCGCGGCGCCGGCTTGATGGATAAAATCCACGAGACGTTTGGTGCGGGGAAAGGAGAAGCGATCGTATAGGTCGGGACCTATCAAGGAGCTGGCCGCGTCGCCGACGCCGATAATGTGCGCCCCGGCTTCGATCTGAGCCCGGGCGAAGAGGATAGCCTGCTCGGTTACGTTGTCGAAGAGGTCGTCGATGAAGGCTTCATCATCGAAAAAATCCAGCATCAGCCGGTTGATTCCTCGCAGGTCCGCCGATTCAGCGGTCGGCCCCTCTACCCAGCCTTCGACTATGGTCCCTTGTTCGGTTCCTTCGGATAGGAGTCGGATTACCTCAAGACGATTGCGCATGCGTCGGCCGGTTTCCGGGGAGACGGGGGCAAGCTTCGTGAGGGAAGACTTCTCCGCAAGGAGGGCTGTTTCTTCTCGAATCGCCGGCGGTGCATCCTCCGGATAGTGAACAACGGCGCCCCGGTCGGCGGCTTCGACGCAGGGGTCGGAGATAGCCGAAACCTGGGCTGTTTTGAATTTCCGAGATACAGCCAGCTGTCCCGCAGCCTGCACCTCCGCCCGGGTGGCGTACTCCCTGAAGGGTTTCTGCACCATATCGGCGGCGAACATCATGGTAATCGGCATGAAGGGCAGACCGGGATGGGGAATCTCACGCAGTAGCGGAGCGAACAGTTCGGTTTTCAGCATGATAATAGTATAACGCGAGGGTAGAGCTTCCGTACAACTCAATTTCCTTGACAATCCCGCAACCCTTGGTACCTTTAAGATGAGGCAATAGCTGCAGATGAAAAGAATTATCACCATACTGCTCCTCGTTTTGCTCGCCGCCGGTGTTCTTGTGGCCGAGAGCGTCTGGGTGGTGCCCATCGAGGGGGATATCGAACCCTCCAAGGTGGTCTTTATCCGCCGGGGGATTCAGGAGGCCGAAGAGGCCGGGGTCGGGACGATTATATTCGAGATCAACACCTTCGGGGGGCGGGTCGACTCGGCCCTGCAGATCGCGACGCTTATCGGCTCGGTAACGGAAGCCGAAACCATCGCCTATATTCCGGCCTCGGCCGAAGGGCTGGGGGTCAGCTGGTCGGCGGGGGCGCTGATCTCATTCGCCTCTTCCCGGATCTATATGGCGCCCGGCACCTCCATCGGGGCCGCGGCACCGGTTTTTCAGACCGCGGAGGGGATGGAAATGGCCCCGGAAAAGAGCGTCAGTGCGGTGCGTACCCAGCTCGCCGCCCTGGCCGAGAAGAACGGCTATCCGGTGGGAGTAGCACTGGCTATGGTGGACGACGACGTGATCCTGCAGGAGGTGAGCGTCGACGGAGAGCTTAAGTTAGTCACCGACGACGAACTTCCGGCATTGAAGCGTCAAGCCGAAAGCGAGGGGCTGGAACTGATCGAGGGACCGGTGATCTCCGACGAGGACAAGCTCTTGACCTTAACCGCCGGCCAGATGGCGAGATACGGCATCTCATCCGGATCCGCAAACTCCGTCGAGGATCTGGCCGAACAGCTCGGATTCCGGAGTGAGGATATCGGGTTTCAATCTTACGACGCCTTCGATCAGCTGGTGGTCTTCATTACCTCGGCGGCGACGGTCAGTCTATTAGTACTGGTCGGGCTGGTGGCACTCTACATGGAGATTACCTCCCCCGGTTTCGGCGTGCCCGGGACGGTGGCGATCCTAGCCTTTGCGATAGTCTTTTTGGGCAGCGCGCTGATGGGCTACTTCGATTCCCTGGAGCTGATCCTGCTCCTGGTCGGAATCGCCCTCTTGGCGGTGGAGATCTTCGTGATTCCCGGTTTCGGGGCGGCGGGGATATCCGGAATCGTTCTGATGGCAGCGGCGCTGATTCTCTCGCAACAGGACTTCATCGTTCCCGAAGCCCCGTGGCAGCGGGAGATCATGCTGCAAAATGCCGGAGCGGTGGGCATCGCTTTCCTGGGCTCCTTCGTCTTCTTCGGCCTGCTGCTGTTAATCGTACCGCGCACGAGCTTCTTTAATCGTCTGGTACTCGGACCCGCCGCGCCCGAACGCAACGTGGCGGCCGGCTTGACTATCGCCGACGAGAAGATCGACTCCCTGGTCGGAAAAGAGGGAGAGGCGATCACCGAGCTTCGTCCTTCGGGAACGGCCCGGATCGCCGGCAGTCGCAGAAGCGTACAGACCCGGGGCGAGTTCCTCCCGGCCGGCACGCCGCTGATCGTGATCGAGGCGCAGGGCTACCGGGTCGTCGTCAAGGAGCAGACGGCATGATGCTTCCGATCCTGCTCTGTGTCATCGGCATCGTCGCAATTTTAGGGGAGTTCTTCATCCCCTCCGCCGGTCTGATCGGTATCGGCGGAGTCGCAGCGATCATCGCCGGGATCGTGATGGTCTTCAACGACTTCGGGAATCTCTACGGATTTATCTTCCTGGGGGCCAACCTGTTGATCGTGCCTGCGGCGATCCTCTTCTACTGGAAACGCTTCCCCCGCAGTTTCATGGGTAAACGCCTGATTTTAGGGCAGGCCTCGGGAGCAGCTCCTCAGGAGGAGGAACGAAAACCGGTTGCGGTAGGAGCTACAGGCACGGCGATAACCCTGCTGCGGCCGGCCGGAACCGCCCAGTTCGGCGATGAGCGCCTTTCGGTCGTTACCGATGGGGAGTTCTTGAGTCCCGGTACGGCAGTTCGCATAGAGAAGATCGAAGGAAACCGCATCATCGTAATAGAGGAGAATACGATATGATTATTGTAGCCTATGTCGTTTTAGGTCTGATTATTCTGGCCCTGTTGGCCATCTTCCTGAAGTTTTTCAGTCTCTGGTTCCGGGCGCTCTTATCGGGAGCCGCCATCGGGATGGGGCGGCTGATCGGTATGTGGATCCGGCGGGTGAAGATCACGACCATCGTCGATTCGAGGATCATGCTCGCCAAGGGAGGCATCGATATACACTCCGATCTTCTGGAAACCCACTTCCTGGCCGGCGGGGACGTGCTCCGGGTCTCGAAGGCCTTGATCGCCGCCCTCAAGGCGGATATTCCCCTGCGCTTCGATCGGGCGGCGGCTATCGATCTGGCGGGGCGGGACGTACTCGAAGCGGTAAAGACCAGCGTTAATCCGAAGGTAATCGACTGTCCCAATCCGGAGACCGGCAAGACGACCATCGATGCGGTAGCCAAGGACGGGATTCAGCTCCGCGCTAAGGCGCGGGTTACCGTGCGGGCCAATCTGGAGCGGCTGATCGGCGGCGCCAAGGAAGAGACGATCATCGCCCGGGTCGGCGAAGGGATCGTCACCACCATCGGCTCCTCCGAGACCTACGCCCATGTGCTGGAGAACCCCGATCAGATCTCCAAGACCGTATTGGAGAAGGGTCTCGACGCCGGGACGGCCTTCGAGATTCTCTCCATCGACATCGCCGATGTCGACGTAGGTTCCAATGTCGGCGCCAAGCTTCAGGCCGACCAGGCCGAGGCGGACAAGCGGCGCTTCCAGGCGGTGGCCGAGCAGAGGCGGGCCGCGGCGCAAGCCAGGGAGCAGGAGATGGTCGCCCTGGTACAGGAGAATCGGGCCAAGGTCGTGCTGGAAGAGGCGGAGATTCCCAAGGCGATCGCCGAAGCCTTTAGAGCCGGTCATCTGGGCGTAATGGACTACTACCGGCTGAAGAATATCCAGGCCGATACCACGATGCGCGAGTCGATCGGCGGCGAAGATATGCAGAATGGCGATTAGCGATCTCTTGGAGCTTCTCCTCACCTTCGCGGTGCTCATCCTGGTGTGGGTCGTTCCGCGGCTGGCCTTCGGGAGGATGCGGAGGAAGCCCGCGGGAAAAACGGCGGACCCGTCGCCGACTCAGGTTGTGGAACAGGAGCGGGAGGATATCTACGACTGGGACGAGGCGGCGGCCGGCCGCTGGGTGAAGCGGCAGAAGGTGCTGGAGAACGGGGAGGCGGAAGCCGTCTCCCAGGATGACTCCGCCGCCCGGGGTGCGCAGGCTCTGAACGCCGAGGAACCCGTGGGTACGGTGAGCGTCTTTGCCCAGGATCTGAGAGCCGAAGCAGTCCCCGAGCCGGGACCGAGGATATCCCTCGGCCGGCGCCGACTGCGACAGGCGATTATCTGGAAGGAGATTCTGGACACCCCCAAGGCCCTCCGGCGGGAGCCTTTCGGGGAGCATCATTAAGTGATTATTGCTCATATCACCGATCTCCACATCGGATTCGAGGGAGAGTTTCCCTACGAAGTGGATGTGCGCGCCCGTTTCCGACGCATCGTAGCCGAACTGAGAGTTCAAGCCCTGGATGCGGTGGTCGTCGGCGGGGATCTCTGCTACCGAGACGGATTCGCCGAGATCTACGGCTGGATCCGGGAAGAACTGAAGGTTCTCTCCGTTCCGGTTTTCGTCATTCCAGGTAATCACGACGACACGGTGCTGTTAGCCGAAGCCTTCGGTTTTCAGGATGAATTAAAAGAGGGGAGGCTCTACTATGAGCGCACCATCGGATCCGTTCCGTCTCTCTTTCTCGACACCGCCGAGGCCTCGCTCTCGAACGAACAGCTCGATTTTCTTGCCGCGCGGCTAAGGTCGGCTGGGGATGGTCCTCTCCTGATCTTCATGCACCATCCCCCAGTGAAGGCCGATGTCTACTATATGGATCTGAAGTATCCCCTCCTGAATATGGAGGAGGTTCAGCAGCGGATCAGCTCCACCGGGAAGTGCTGCTCTATATTCTGCGGCCATTATCACGCGGATAAGACAGTCTGTAGCAAGGGAATCGATATCTATCTAACTCCCTCTACCTTCGTGCAGATCGATCAGCAGGCGGAGGGATTTCAGATAGACCACCGCCTGATCGGCTGGCGCAGAATCCGCGTGGACAAAGATACTATAATCAGCAGCGTACACTATCTGGAGGAAGAATGAAGTATATCGGCGCCCACGTAAGCGCTGCCGGCGGGGTAGAAAACGCGCCGCAGAATGCAGAGGAGATCGGAGCGAACGCCTTCGCCCTCTTTACCAAGAATCAGCGTCAGTGGCGTTCAAAGCCCCTGACGACTCAGAATATCGAGGGCTTCACCGAAGCCATGGGTGAACTGAAGTTCGATCCGGGGATGGTGCTTCCCCATGACTCCTATCTTATCAATCTGGGGAACCCCGACCCGGAAAAACGGCGTAAGAGCCTGGACTCCTTTATCCATGAGCTTCAGCGGGCGGAGGCGTTGGGTCTGAGGCTGCTCAATTTCCATCCCGGAAGTCATTTAAAGGAGATCGATGAGGATCAGTGCCTAGAGCTGATTGCCGAGGGGATGAACGAGGCGATCGAGGCTAGCGCAAGCGCGGTACTGGTCATCGAGAATACCGCCGGCCAGGGCAGTGCGGTGGGCTACTCCTTCGAACACCTGGCGCGCTTGATCGATCTGACCGAGGAGAAAAGCCGGGTAGGGGTCTGTATCGATACCTGCCACGCCTTCGCAGCCGGCTATGATATCCGCAGCCGGAAGCTCTACGATAAGACCATGCAGGCCTTCGGGGATATCGTCGGCTTCGAATGGCTGAAAGGGATGCACCTCAACGACGCCAAGTCGGGTTTCGAGAGCCGGGTCGACCGCCACGCGAGCCTGGGGGAGGGGAACATCGGCTGGGATGCGTTTCGATTCCTGATGGAGGATCCCCGCACCGACGATATTCCCTTGATCCTGGAGACCACCGACCCCGAGCGCTGGCCCGATGAGATCAGCCGCTTGCGGGAGTTCGCAGGCATCTAGTATTCCGCATATACGGGTCTATGTTATACTGAGGCAAGCAGAAGCACGGAGAACCTGATGAGTGAGCTTGAATCATATTTCCAGCCCTTTCGGGCGGGAATCGTCGGCATCGATGCCGAGATAGAGACCCCCTTTGGATCAAAACCCCTGATCTATACCGACTGGATTGCCTCGGGACGGCTCTACGGACCGATCGAGGAGCAAATGATGCGGACTATCGGTCCGCTGGTGGGCAACACCCACTCCGAGTCCTCCACCACCGGCCGGGCGATGACGGCCGCTTACCATCAGGCTCATCAGATCCTGAAGCGCCATGTAAACGCCGGCCCCGAGGACGTGATCATTACCGCCGGCTCGGGGATGACCGGCGTCGTCAACAAACTGCAGCGGATGCTCGGTATTCGAGTGCCCGAGCGGCTCAGGGATCTGAGCCGGGGACTTCCCGCCCGTCGGGAGGACGCCGCCTGCGACGACGAGTGCCCGGTGGTCTTCGTGACCCACATGGAACATCACTCGAACCATATCTCCTGGCTGGAGACCGAGGCGGACGTGATCGTTCTCGAACCGGATGAAAACCTCAAGGTCGATCCCGCCCGTCTGGAGGCCGAGCTCGAGCGCTACAAGGATCGTAAGATCAAGATCGGCGCCTTCTCCGCCTGTTCCAACGTGACCGGGCTCTTCCCGCCCTACCGGGAACTGGCCAGGATCATGCACCGCCACGGCGGATGGGCCTTCGTCGATTTTGCCGCCTCCGCTCCCTATGTCACGATCGACATGCATCCCGCGGGGGATCCCGAAGGCTATCTGGATGCGGTATTCTTCTCGCCCCATAAATTCCTTGGCGGGCCGGGCAGTTCCGGGGTGATGATCTTCGATTCGAAGCTCTACCATAACACCATTCCCGACAATCCCGGCGGCGGTACGGTAACCTGGACCAACCGCTGGGGCGAGCGGAGCTACGTGACCGATATCGAGGCCCGGGAGGACGGGGGTACCCCAGGTTTTCTGCAGGCAATGCGGGCGGCGCTGGCGGTAAGGCTCAAAGAGGAGATGGGGGTCGAGAAGATCGAAGCCCGAGAGCGGGAGCTTATAAGCGAGGCGATGCAGGGCATGCGTGAGATTCCCGGGATTCATATCCTGGCCGATACCGATGATCCGCGAATCGGGGTAATCTCCTTCTACATGGAGGGGATTCACCACAACCTCATCGTACGCCTCTTGAACGACCGTTACGGAATCCAGGCCCGGGGCGGCTGCTCCTGCGCCGGTACCTACGGTCACTTTCTGCTCAAGGTAAGCCGGGAGCAGTCCCAGGAGATCACTCAGGAGATCGATCACGGCGACCTTTCCCACAAGCCGGGCTGGATCCGGGTTTCGCTGCACCCGACCATGAGCAGTAGAGAGCTTGAGATCCTGCTCGAGGCGTTGCGGGAGATCAGCGCTCATCATACGGAGTGGGCCGCTCGGTACCGTTTCGACTGCGCCTGCGGTGAATATTATACACAATCAGCGGCAGAGCGGGAGTTCGATCTGGATGCCCTCCCGCTCGTGCCGGGATTCTAGGCGATCTCCTGATCCTCCTGATCGGAAGTATCGGTCGAATCCTTCCCGATCAGTTTGAAGAACTCCTCCTTCTCGATAATCTCGTTTTTGAGAAGAACCTGGGTGATATTCTCCAGGAGATCCTTCTTCTCGTTCAGGAAGTTCTTCACCTTGCCGTAGCGTTCCTCGATTAGCCGCGCCATCTCATCGTCGATATAGCTCTGGGTCGATTCCGAGTACTCCCGCTGCATGTAAGGATCCCTGCCGCCGAGCATCTGGGCGGAGCGCTTGGAGAGGGCTACATTACGGAAGCGGTCGCTCATCCCGTACTCCGTTATCATGCTGCGGACAATGTCCGTCGCTCGGCTCAGATCGTTCGCGGCCCCGGTGGAGATCTTGCCGTAGATGAGCTCCTCGGCCGCCCGGCCGCCTAACAATACGTCGATACGGCCTAAGAGCTCCTCTTCGGTCATCAGATAGCGATCTTCGGTGGGGGTCTGCAGGGTGTAACCCAGCGCTCCGAGTCCCCGGGGAACGATCGAGATCTTCGATACCGGATCCGCATCGGGGGTGAAGGCCGCCACCAGGGCGTGGCCGGTCTCGTGGTAGGCGACGGTCTCCCGCTCCTTGGGATTGATCAGCTTGCTCTTTTTCTCGAGGCCGGCGACAACCTTCTCGATCGCCTCCTTGAAGTCGGCGTTGATTATCCGGGTCCGTCCGTTCCGCACCGCTAAGAGAGCCGCTTCGTTGACGATGTTGGCCAGATCCGCCCCGACGAAACCGGGCGTCATCTTGGCCACCTCATCCAGATCGACCGTATCGTCGAGTTTGACGTTCTGGCTGTGTATCTTCAGGATCATGGCCCGACCGGCGTAGTCCGGTTTGTCTACCAAGACCTGCCGGTCGAAGCGCCCCGGCCGCAGCAGGGCCGGATCGAGGATCTCCGGCCGGTTCGTTGCCGCCAGAATAATTACTCCCGAGGCCGCGTCGAATCCGTCCATCTCGACTAAGAGCTGGTTCAGGGTTGTTTCCCGCTCGTCGTTCCCGCCCATGGAGTTGACCCGGGACTTGCCGATTGCATCCAGCTCGTCGATGAAGATAATACAGGGCGCCTTCTCCCGGGCCTGTTTGAAGAGATCCCGCACCCGGGCTGCTCCCACGCCGACGAACATCTCGACGAAGTCGGCGCCGCTCATCCGAAAAAAGGGAACCCCGGCGTTCCCGGCCACGGCCCTCGCCAGAAGGGTTTTTCCGGTTCCCGGAGGACCTACCAGGAGAATACCCTTGGGGATTTTTCCGCCTATCTCCAGGTACTTGTCCGGCGTCTTCAGGAAGTCGACCACCTCTACCAGCTCATCCTTGGCCTCATCGGCGCCGGCTACATCGTCGAAGGTGACCCCGGTGGAGCCCTCGGCCACGATAATCGATTTGTTCTTACCGAAGGACATCACGTTGCCCCCCATGTCTCCCATGCGCTTGAACATGAATCGCCACACGATGAAGAGAATTCCTAGGGGCAGTACCCAGCCTAAGAGCATGTTGAGCAGTACCGGATCCCGCTCCAGGACGGCGTAGTAGTTTACGCCCTGTTCCTCCAACAGGGGAACAAAGTCGGGATCATCCACCGGGACGGTACGATATACATACTCCCCTTCCGGAATCCCAATATAATAGTCGCTCCCCATCTCGACGGTGGCTATCTCGCCGGCACGAATCTTCGCCTTGAATTCGCTGAAGGGGATCTCCTGTTGATCCACCGGTGTTTGGGCCATAAAGGCGTTTACCAGCATCAGCCCCATGATTACCGCTAAAAAGTACCAGAACGAGAACTGATGCTTCTGAAAAAACGGTTTATCCTCTTGAGGCCCGTGATCCTTATCGTCCTTGTCCCAGCATCCCTTATCGTTTGCCATTCAATTCCTCTTGTGTTTTGCCTTCCTCCGGGCTATCCTTGCAAAGATAGTCAGGCCGGGGGCAAAAGGCAACGCTCCGCGGCCTATCCACCTAGGCAGCAGGTAGCATGGAATTCCGCATCGGTCTCGCACAATTGCCGATTTTTGTCTCCTTCCTCGTCTCGCTCTCGGTCTTTTTTGTCGCCCTCTCCCGGGTACGCGTGCGGGGTATGATCTGGATGGTCCATCTTATGGGCGCCCTGGCGGTCTGGTCTTTCGCCTACCTTCTGGAGATCTCCTCCACCACTGTCGATCATATCCTCTTCTTTTCGCGACTTACCTTCATCGGCATCAGCCTGGTGCCGGTATTTTATCTCTTATTCGCCCTCTCCTTTGTCGAGCGGGAGCTGAAATTCTCCCTTAAATTCGTCCTGCCCTGGCTGTTGGTAGTACCGGCCTGGACGGAGTTGGTGATCTGGAACAGCCAACTTTATCGCTATTTTTATGCAGAGATCCGGCTTCAAGAGGTGGGGAATCTCTTCTTTATGAGTCCCGCCCGGGGGCCCTTCTTCTGGGTGCATACCTACTACTCCTATGCCCTTCTTGCAGGTGGAACCCTGATCCTGCTTTTTCTCGTCTCCCGCCGGGGCGAAGCCGTACGCGGTCGGGCGTTGGCGATTGTTCTGGCCTGTCTGGTTCCCTTAGGGGCGAACCTGCTGCACGTGTTCCGAATCCTTCCGCATCTCTCGCCGATCGATATTACCCCCTTCGGTTTCAGCGTCTCCGGGGTGCTCTTTCTCTATGCCCTTATGCGCTATCAGGTAGCGGATTATATTCCGGTGACCCATAGGCTTATCTTAGAGAATCTGAAGGAGGCGATCTTCGTTCTTGATTATGAGAACCGGCTGGTCGAACTCAATCCCTCGGCGGAGAAGCTCTTCCGTTACCCGCCCAGCCAGCTGATCGGGCGCCCTGTTCTCGATCTGGTGGCCGAGAATCGGGAGCTCCTGCAGCAGTTCGAGCGGGTCTTTGACGATCAGGGCGAGATCGATCTCAAGATCAGGGGGATTCTGCACTCCTTCGAGTACTCCATCTCGCCCATACGGGATAAGCGTCTCCAGGAACAGCAGGGGCGGGTAATCGTGCTGCGGGATATCTCGGACCGTAAGCAGGCCGAGTCCCAGGCATCGAAGGCCGAGCGGCTCGACTCCATGGAGCTCCTGGCCGGCGGGGTGGCCCATGATTTCAATAATCTCCTCTCGGGGATTGTAGGCAATATCTCCCTGGCGGACCTGGAGAACCGGGACCCGATTGTGGCGGAGTATCTGCGGGAGGCGGAGAATGCCTCGGCCCAGGCCTCCAAACTGACCCGTCAGCTCTTGAGCTTCTCCTCCAAAGGGTGTCCGGAACCGGAGCCCTCCTCATTAAAAGAGCTGGTTACCGAAACGGTCGGCTTCTTCCTGCGCGGTTCGAAGATCTCCAGCGAGCTTAGCATTGCGGATGATCTTTGGAATATCTATGTCGATCCTCATCAGATTGTGCAGGTCTTGAATAATATAGTCGTCAATACCAAGCAGGCCCTGGCGGACGGCGGGGTCTTGAAGGTGAGCGCTACGAACATGGAGCTCGGTCCGGGGAATTGGCTGAGTCTGGAACCGGGAAGCTATGTACATGTGCTCTTGGAGGATAACGGTCCGGGTATCCCGGAAGAAAACCTCCTGAAGATTTTCGATCCCTACTACACCACCAAGAAAGAGGGCTCGGGCCTCGGTTTGGCTGTCGCCTACGGCGTCGTTAAAAACAATAACGGCACCCTCTTTGCCGAGGCCGGCCCGGGGGCGAAGTTCCATCTCTATCTACCGGCGCTAGCCGACGGGGGCATTCCCTCCCTGCCGGGTCTGCACGATAAACGCGCCCTGGACGAGTTGAAGGTCCCCGGTTTGGAGCGGCTGATCCTGATGGACGACGATCGCACTATCAGAAGAGTGGTGGGGACTATTCTGCGGCACATGGGTTACTCGGTCGAGGTCTTCAGCGACGCGAGTCAGGTCCTGGCCGCCCTTGAACACGACGACGGCGGGATTCAGGCGATTATCGCCGATCTTACCGTTCCGGGCGGAAGCGGGGCGGTGGAACTGTTGCATGAGCTTCGCAGCCGGGGAAACACGCTGCCGGTGATTATCGCTTCCGGATATGCGGAAAAGAAGGCGATCAGGCTCTACCGGGAGTACGGCTTCGCCGCGGCGATTCTTAAGCCCTTTACGCCGCAGAAGGTACACGCCGCCCTAGCAGGACTCTCTTCGTAGTTCTAATAAGAGGCCCGTTCGGCCAGTTCCTCCCAGCGCAGGGTCTGTTCCGCGATCTCGGTCTCTATCTCGTGATAGCGCCGCTTCAATCCGCCTTGATTCTCCGGAGGGGTGGCCGGATCGACAAACGCGGCTTCTAGAGCGGCCTTCTCCTCCTCCAAGGCCTCGATTCGCGGCATCAGTTCTTCCATCTCCCGCTGCTCCTTGAAGCTCAATCCCTTGCGCTCCTCCCGACGGACGACTCGGCTCTGCTCGGCCCGTCTCTTCGACTCGGCCAGAATTTCCCGCCGTTCTCGGGCCTGCTTGTAGTCGAGGTACTCCGAGTAGCTGCCGGCGAAGCCGCGGATTTCTCCCCCCGGTTCGAGAATCAGCAGGAAATCGACGGTTCGATCCAGAAAATAGCGGTCGTGAGAGACTATCAGGAGACAGCCCTCGAAGCGGTAAAGGAAATCCTCCAGCAGGGCCAGGGTTTGAAGGTCCAGGTCGTTGGTCGGTTCGTCGAAGATCAGGAAATTGGGATTCTCCAGCAGCACCCGTAGAAGCTGCAGCCGTCGCCGTTCGCCCCCGGAGAGCCGTTTGATGCGGGTATGCCACTTCCCCATGGGAAAATTGAACTCCTCCAGAAGCCGGCCGACCTCCCGGGGTTCCCCCGAGGCCTTGCGCACCAGTTCGGCATGTTCTTTCAGATAGCCGACCACGGTCTGGGTCTCGTCCAGATTCTCGGAGAGCTGATCGAAGTAGCCGAAGCGGGTATTGATTCCCGGGTCCGCCCAGCCTTCGTCCGGTTCGAGGGCGCCGGTGATGAGCCGCAGCAGGGTCGTTTTTCCGCTGCCGTTGGGACCGACAAGGCCTATTCGTTCGCCGCGCTTGAAGGAGTAGGTAAAGGGATTGATCAGCGGGGTCTCGTCGAAGCTCTTTTTAAGGTTTCGGAGCTCCAGAACCTTTTTTCCCAAGCGTCGGTGAGAGACGGAGAACTCAGTAAGGGCCTGTTCCTCGGCCTCCTCGCGGTTCATCAGGTTGATTACGCGTTCGGTCCGCTTCTTGTCCTTTCCGGTCCTGGCCTTGGGGCCCCGCTGGAGCCACTCCAGTTCCCCACGCAGTACCGAGGCGATCCGCTCCTTCTGCCGGGCCTTAGCGGCCAGCCGCTCCTGCCTCTTCTCCATGTAGTAGGAGTAGTTGCCGTCGTAGCGGTAGAGGGTCTCGTCGTCGAGTTCGTAGATACGCCCGGCGACCCGGTCCAGGAAATAACGGTCGTGGGTAACCAGCAGCAGCGCCGCCGGGCTCTTTTGAAGATACTCTTGCAGCCAGATGATGGTATCGATATCCAGGTGGTTGGTCGGTTCGTCGAGAATCAACAGATCGTAGCTGCCGGCCAGGGCCTGGGCCAAGGCGACCTTCTTGATCATTCCCCCCGAAAGGCTCCCCATGGGGATACTCAAGTTGCTGATCCCCAGCTCGTTCAAGAGGGAGCGGATCCTGTCTTCGCTCTCCCAGGCGCCGGAGGCGTCCATCGCATCGCTGGCGGTTTCCAGGCGCGACTTCTCCTCGTCTCCGTGGGAGAGGCTGTAGGCGGTGGCGGCCTCTTCGTACTCCCGGACGGTTGCCAGGTGCGGATTCTCCCCGCTGAAGATATGATCGGCTATGGTCTCGTTCGGATCGTAGTGGGGTACCTGGGGTTGGTAGCTTATCGCCGCCGAGCTGTTGAAGACGACCTCGCCCCGGCTCGGCTTCAAGCGTCCGGCCAGAATCCTGAGCAGGGTTGTCTTCCCCGAGCCGTTTTGCCCGATCAGGGCGATCTTGTCCCCGGAATCTATCCCGAAGGAGAGGTCGGTAAAGAGGTTGCGGTCTCCGAGAGCCTTGGTGATGGAATCGACTGAGATGATATTCATGGGCGTCTCTTTGTACCCCGGGAGGAGCTATCTATTCAATTGCACCCTTCAGGTGCAGTCGCGGTAGCCGAATTAATCGGAACCTGATAGAGTGATCACCTGCGGCGGAGCATGGGAGTCGGCGACTCGCTGCTCGGCCGGACTTTTTAATGAGAGGATAAACGATGAAAATGATTAAACGCGGCCTCACGGCCGTTCTGGTTTTGAGTCTTCTGTTCTTAGTCGCCTGCTCCGGAGGCGAGAAGAGTGTCAGCGTCACCGAGGATGAACTGAACCGGGAGGTCGAGAAGACTATCTCCCAGTACGAGGCCCAGGGACAGCCGGTCGGCGATGAACAGCGGGCGGAGCTGCGTCAGGCGGTGCTGACCCAGTTGGTAGAGCGGAAACTGCTCTTAGCGGCGGCCGAGGCCGAGGGTGTCAGCCTGGAAGATGGGGTTATGGATGAGGAACTGGAGAAGATCACCGCTCAGTTTCCCACCGAAGAGGCCTTTGCCGAGGCCCTTTCTCAGCGGGGCTACGACCTCGACTCCTTTACTGCGGAGATGGGCGAGATCATGCTGATCCAGAAGTTCCTCGAGGAAGAGGTGGCCAGCACGGTTGAACTCAGCGATGAGGAGCTTGAGGCCTTCTACGAGGAGAATCCCGGCTATTTTGAGACCCCCGAGAGCGTTACCGCCGCCCATATCCTGATCCAGCTGGGTGAGGATGCGAGCGATGCCGACCGCTCCGAAGCACTGCGGAAGATCGAAGAGGTTGCCGCCAAAGTTGAGGCCGGCGGGGACTTCGCCGAACTGGCGAAGGAGTACTCCGAAGGTCCCAGCGCACCCAACGGCGGCGACCTGGGCAGCTTTCAGCGGGGCCGGATGGTTCCCGCCTTCGAAGAGGTCGCCTTTTCCCTGGCTCCGGGAGAGGTCAGCGGAGTGGTAGAGACTCAGTTCGGTTACCATCTGATCAAGGTATCGGATAAGAGCGAGGCCGGTACCATGGCCTTCGACGAGGCGAAAGAGGCGATCCGCGGTTTTCTGCAGCAGCAGAAAGAGCAGGAGGCGGTCACCGCCTATATCGAACAACTCAAGGAAGAGTATACCGTGGAGCAGCCGGAGGTATAACTCCGGCCGCTCTCTCGATCTATTCGGTCCCCTCCGTCAGGAGCGGGACCGTTTCTATTTCTGAGGCTGCATGGCTGTCGGTCCGGAAGAATTCCATCGTCTGGGAAAGGTGATCCGACTGGGATGAGAGTTCCTCCGCGGTAGCCGCCAGCTCCTCCGAGGAGGAGGCGTTCTGTTGAATCACCTGGTCCAGCTGTAGAATCGCCTTGTTGATCTGGTCGGCGCCCATCGCCTGTTCGCGGCTCGAGGCGTTGATCTCCTGGATCAGATCGGCGGTTTGCCGGATGTTCTTCACCAAGGAATCGATGCGTTCTCCGGCGGTTTCGGCAATTTGGACGCTCGAGGCCGAGAGTTCGGTGATGCTGCTGGCCGCCACCTGACTCCGTTCGGCCAGTTTTCGTACCTCCGAGGCAACCACGGCGAAGCCCTTGCCCGCTTCTCCGGCCCGGGCGGCTTCGATGGCGGCGTTCAGGGCCAGCATGTTGGTCTGCCGGGCGATATCCTCGATAATGCCGATCTTCTCGCTAATCTGACGCATGGCTTCCACCGTCTGGGTCACCGCCTGCCCGCTCTCGCCGGCCTCCTTCGATGCCTGCTGAGCGATTGCATCGGTGCTGACCGCGTTATCCGAGTTCTGCTTGATCGATGAGTCCATCTCTTCCATGGAGGAGGAGACCTCCTCTGCCGCCGAGGCCTGTTCGGTGGCCCCCTGAGAGAGCTGTTGGGCAGAGTTGGCCAGCTCCTTGCTGCCCGAGGAGACGTAGCCGGCGGCGTTCTTCACATCCGTTACGATCTCGTTGAGATGACCTATCATATCCCCCAGCCCTGAGGCCAGCATGCCGATTTCGTCCTTGCGGTTCATCTCGATTGAAACGGTGAGATCCCCCTTGGCAATGGCCTGGGTCAGCTCCACCGCTCGCTTAATCGGGGTGGAGATGCTCCTGGCGAAGAGGATGAAGATCAGAATGGAGAGCAGCAGGGCTACCGCGGTTACCAGAATAACCATGTTGCGGATCTGTACGATCGGACCGAGAAACTCGACGTCGTCGATGGTCAGAACCACATACCAGCCGGTCTGTTCGATTCGGTGGAAGCCGGCGGTCTTGGGCACTCCGTTGTAGATATAGGATTCAACCCCGCCCTGGTCGCCGTTCAGGATCTGTGAGGTGATGATCTCCATCCCGGCCAGATCCTGCAGATTGACCTCGAAGATCAAGGATTCGTCCGGATGGGCGATAATCAGCCCCTCTCCGTCGGTAAGGAAGGCGTAACCGCTTTGCCCGATTCTGGTATCGAGGATCAGATCGCTTAAGAAGGTGAAGTTCACCAGGTTGGCGATAACCCCGGTAACCCGTCCGCTGTTGTTTTTAACAGGCGCGGCGATGGAGATGAAGGGAACCCCGGTGACCCGGTTGATGGAGGGGCGGCTGATGGTAATCTCCCCGCGCATTCCGCCGATGAAGTAATCCCGGTCGGCAATATCTACGCCCAGGTAATTCGCACTGGAAGCGGCGACGATCTCTCCCCCCCGGTTGGCTGCAATCACCCCCTGGTAGTCCTCGCTGAATCCGTCCAGGGTCATGAAGCGGGCGAGCTTTGCGTTGAGCTGGTTCAGGAGAACCGGGGCCTCCTCGGTCCCGAGGGCGTCGAAGGCGGCGATACTGGCGTTGCCCACCGACAGGTCGGCGCTGAGCTTGCTCTCGGCCTCCAAGGTGTTGTCTATGCCTAGGGCCACATCCTTGGTGCGGCTCTCCAGGGTCTCCTGTTCCGACTCGGTGAGGGCGTCGCTGGCCTGAATGATGGCGACCATACTGACCAGCCCCAAGGGGATCAGTAGGATCAGGGAGCCGATCAGGATCAGTTTTAATCCTATCTTCATATTTTTGAGCATGTCTGCCTCCTGGTCTGCAATCTAGGTCGGCAGGGGCAGTGGGAGCTCGAGTGCTGGGCTTATCTGTCCTTGTCGTCCGCCATCAAGCATAGTGGAGCCGCAGGCGGAATGCAAATTTTATCGCAAACATTGCAGCTATATAGCCTAGTCTGTACCAAGCCTGCCCAGATGCACTACACTCAAAATAATATGAGCGATTCACTCACCCACAGTCTCTTGAAGGGCCTGGAGGAACGGGCCCGGAAACTCGAGAAAGAGCAGACCAAATATCTCCGCCGCCTGCGGGATAAAAATCCCAAAAAGCTGGACGAGACCTTTCGGCGGCTCCACGACGAGGTCTTCGATTATGTGGAGTGCCTCGAGTGCGCCAACTGCTGTAAAACCGTCGGTCCCCGCTTCCAAAAACGGGATATCGAACGCATAGCTAAGCACTTCAATATGCATCCCAAGACCTTCCGGCTGCGCTACCTGGAGCTTGACGAGGACGACGACTGGGTCCTGAAGAAGCTTCCCTGCCCCTTTTTAGGCGCTGATAACTACTGCTCGATCTATGAGGTACGGCCCAAGGCCTGTGCCGAGTATCCCCATACCAACGTCAAGAATATGCGGGGCCATCTGGTAATGGCCCGCAAGAATCTTCCCCATTGTCCGGCGGTATTCGAGATTGTCGAGAAGCTGCGCAAGGAGTATCCCTTATAGTGAGTGGCTCACCGCTTCTCTTAGCGGCTCCGATGGTGGGGATCACCCACGCCGCGTTTCGGGCGCTGGTGGACGACTATTCCGGGGCGGATCTCTACTACTCGGAGATGATCAGCGCCGGCCGTTACCTGAACGGATCGCCCTGGGAGGAGAACTACGCCTCCGGTGTTCCCGATCCAGAGCGGGTCGTCTTTCAGTTGACCGGATCGGACCCGGATATACTCCTTGCGGCGGCCCGGAAGATCCTTCGTCATCCCGGCCGGGGAATCGATATCAACATGGGTTGCTCCGCCCCGAATATACGCAGCAAGGAGCAGGGCATCAGCTGGATGACTCGACCGGAGAAGGCCGCTCGGCTGATTGGCATGCTACGCCGGCTTCTTCCAGACGACAGAACGGTGTCGGCCAAGATTCGTCTGGGCGAGCGGGAGGATGCGGTGAAGCTTCGCCGCTTCTGTCGCGGTCTTGAGGAGGCGGGGGCGGACTTTATCGTGCTTCATCCCCGAACCCGGAAACAGACTCTGAGCCGGCCGGCCCGCTGGGATCTCTTGGCCGACCTCGTCCCGGAGTTGGGGATTCCTCTCTACGGGAACGGCGATATCGACTCGCCGGCCGCCCTCGAGAAACGTCGCAGTTCGGGAGCGGCGGGGTTTATGGTCGGCCGGGCGCTGGCAACCCGTCCCTGGTTCTTTGCCGAACTGAGGGGGAAGGTGATCGAGGTCGATCGGCTTGCGGCGGCGCGGCGCTTTCTGGAACTCTCCGCTCTGCATCTTCCGGCAGATTTTCTACCCAGTAGGATTAAACGCTTCTTCTTTTACTACTGCGACTCCCTGCGCTTCGGCCATCAGCTCAAGTTCGCCATCCAAAACAACCCCGATCCGGCCGCGGCGATCAGGGGGCTCGAGAGCTACTTCGACCGCAATCCCGGCGAACGTTTTGTCTCCACCGGGTCGGGATCTGCGATTCCGGTTTACAGCTCCAGGGTCTGATGATAAAATATTGTATACAATTATAGCGAGGCTCCTATGAAACCTGTCATCCTTGCCTGCGCCCCCGTCGCTCACGAGGGGAGCGAGATTCCCGGTGAAGCGAAAAATCCCCTGACCCCCGAAGAGGTTGCGAATGAGGTGCGCGCCTGCACTGAAGCCGGCGTAACGGTCGTGCATCTGCATGTGCGGGACAGCACCGGCGGATTGAGTTTCGATCTGAGTCAATATCGGCGGACCATCGACCTGATCGAGGAGCAGGATTCCCCCGTCTTGATAAACGGCAGCACCGGCGGACTCTCCTCCTTGAGCCTCGAGGAGCGCTGCGTCGCCCTGGACGAGGGGCGTACTCAAATTGCGAGTCTCAACATGGGCTCGGTGAATGTCCGGGACACGGTCTATATCAACACCCTGCCGGATATCCGCTTCTGGGCCGGCCGCATGGCGGAGCGGGGAATCGTGCCCGAGCTGGAGGTCTTCGATCTCTCGATGATCGAGCAGTGTAAGCGGCTGCGGAAGGAAGGCGTCCTGCCTGAGCGGCTCCACTTCAACTTCTGCTTCGGATTTCCCGGGGCGATTGATCAGGATCCGGCTCATCTGGCCTATATGGTTTCCCGGCTCCCCGAGGAGTCGAGCTTCGGGGTGATCCACGATGGGATGAGCGATTTAAGCCTGCTTGCCGCGGCGGTCTCGTTCGGCGCGGATCAGATCCGGATCGGATTCGAGGACAGTTTCTACTCTCGTCCCGGGCGGCCGGCCGCGAGTAACGGGGAATTGGCCCGCAGTCTGGCGGAGATGGTCCGTTCCCTGGGACGGGAGATCGCCGATTACGACTATGCCCGGCGCTACTGGCTGGGAGGATAGATCCTCAGCCTCCTCTATGAGCTTTCGCTGGCAAATTCCTCCTCTCTGTAGTACCTTACAGCTATGCTGGTAACTGAATTAATCGAGAAGAAACGTAACGGGGGCGTCCTCTCTACAGAGGAGATCGATTTCCTCATCAAGGGTTACGTACAAGAAACTATCCCCGACTATCAGATGGCCGCCCTCTTGATGGCGGTCTGGTTCCGCGGCATGGACGACCGGGAGACGACGGATCTTACCATGGCCATGATGCGCTCGGGGGATGTGATCGACCTGAGCGCTATCCCCGGCATCAAGGTCGATAAACACTCCACCGGCGGAGTAGCCGATACGACGACCCTGGTGGCGGCGCCCTTGGTGGCGGCCTGCGGCGGGAAGGTGGCCAAGATGTCCGGCCGCGGCCTGGGCCATACCGGCGGAACCCTGGATAAGCTCGAATCGATCCCCGGCTTCTCGGTCGGGCAGAGCATGCAGCAGTTCGAGAAGATCGTTTCCGGTTCGGGCCTCTCGGTAATCGGCCAGACGGCTAATCTGGTTCCGGCGGACAAGAAACTCTATGCCCTGCGGGATGTGACCGGCACCATCGATAATATCTCGCTCATCGCCTCGAGCATTATGAGCAAGAAACTCGCCGCCGGAAGCGATGCGATCGTGCTGGACGTCAAGACCGGTTCCGGCGCCTTCATGAAAGCCGAGCCCGATGCGATCGCCCTGGCCGAGGCGATGGTGGCCATCGGTAAGGGCGCCGGCAAGCGTATCGCGGCGGTGGTCAGCGACATGAGCCAGCCTTTGGGCGACGCGGTCGGCAACGCCCTGGAGGTGCGCGAGGCGGCGGAGATTCTGCAGGGACACCACGCCGAAGGCGATCTGGCGAAGGTTTCGAAGATCCTCGCCGCTCATATGCTGGTCGTCTCTGATATCTGCGGATTGAGCGAAGCCGAGGAGCGGCTCGAAACGGCCGTGGCCGACGGCAGCGGCTTAGAGGCGCTGAAGAAGATGATTGTCGCCCAGGGTGGCGATCCGGCGGTCTGCGACGACACCTCCCTGCTTCCGGGAGCCAAGAGATGCTACCCCATCGAGGCCGCCCGCTCCGGAAGTATCGCCGCCATGGATACCGACCGCATCGGCATCTCGGCCCTGCTTTTGGGGGCCGGCCGGCGCACGAAAGAGGATGAAATCGACCCCGCGGTGGGTATCTGGATGAAGAAGCGTCTGGGCGAGAGGGTGAAAGAGGGAGAGATCCTGGCCGATTTCTATGTGAACAGCGAAGAGAACCTGGAAGAAGCGGTGGCCGAGTTTCAGCGGGCGATCCATATCGAGGACGGAGCCGCAGCCAAGCCGAAACTTATCCGCAAGATAATTGAATAGCGAAATTGCAAGGAGAATGCACAAAAATGAATGCTAAAGATATTGCAAAGATGATCGACCATACCTTATTGAAGGCGACCGCCACGCCGGAGCAGATCCGGGTGCTGTGCGCCGAGGCGAAGGAGCACGGCTTTGCGTCGGTCTGCATCAATCCCTGCTATGTTCCGTTGGCAGCGGCGGAACTCAAAGGGTCCGAGGTGATGGTCTGCACGGTTATCGGTTTCCCCTTGGGAGCCAACGAGACCCAGATCAAGGCCGAAGAGGCGATGCTGGCGGTGGAGCAGGGGGCGGCCGAGGTCGACATGGTGATCAATATCGGCGCCATGAAGGCCGGCGATTACGCCAAGGTCGAGAGCGATATCCGCGCGGTAGTCCGCGCCTCGGGCCGGGCCCGGGTCAAGGTGATTATCGAGAACGTCTATCTGACCGACGAGGAGAAGCGCAAGGCGACCGAGATCGTCCGCGACTCCGGGGCGGCATTCGTCAAGACCTCTACCGGCCTGGCCGGAGGCGGCGCCACCGTGGAGGACGTGAAGCTGATGAAGGAGATCGCCGGCGGCATCATCGAGGTGAAAGCGGCCGGCGGCGTCCGCAGCTACGAGGATGCGGCGGCAATGATCGAGGCCGGGGCGACCCGGATCGGCACCTCCGGCGGCATCGGCATTATCAGCGGGGATAAAGATGCGGGCAACAGTACTGGTTATTGACAGTTTTGGTATCGGCGAGGCGCCGGATGCGGCCGAATTCGGCGATGTAGGGGCCAACACCGCCCTCCATATCTGTCAGGCGGTCGACTCCGTCCGCTGGCCGGCGCTGAAGCGGCTCGGGCTGGGAAACGCTTCCGAGCTCTTGGGAAATCCTCTGCCCGGCTGCGAGGCCCAGGCCGATCCCGCCGCCTCTTTCGGGGTTATGCGGGAAATCTCCCCGGGTAAGGACACCACCACCGGGCATTGGGAGCTCGCGGGCCTGAGGCTGGAACAGCCCTTCTTTACCTTTCCGCCGGAGTACCCCTCCTTTCCGGAGGAGCTTGTTAAAGCCTTCGAGGAGCGTACCGGCCGCAAGCTGATCGGCAACAAGGCCGCCTCCGGAACGGTAATTATCCAGGAGCTGGGGGAGGAACACCTCGATACCGGCGCTCTGATCTGCTACACCTCGGCCGATTCGGTTTTTCAGATCGCCGCCCATGAGGATCTGGTGCCGGTGGATGAGCTCTACCGCATCTGCGAGATCACCCGGGAGCTCTGCGATCCCTATGCGGTGGCCCGGATCATCGCCCGTCCTTTCGTCGGCTCCGCCGGAGATTTTACCCGTACCAAGAACCGGCGGGATTTCTCGCTGGAGCTACCGGATAAGACGATCCTCGATCATCTGCAGTCAGCCGGGGTGCGAACCGTAGCGATAGGCAAGATCGGGGACATCTTTAATGAGGCGGGCATCGACGAGAGCTATCACGACAAGGGTAATCCCGCCTGCCTGGAGCGGACGGCGGAACTCTTCGACCGCAAGCTCGGCGGGGATGAGAAGGAATTTATCTTCGTCAATCTAGTCGATACGGATATGATCTTCGGTCACCGGCGAGATCCTCAAGGCTATCACGATGCGGTCGCCGGAGTGGATGCAGCTCTGCCGGAGTTGATGGAGAAGATGGCGGCCGACGATCTCCTGATTATTACCGCCGACCACGGTTGCGATCCTACCTATAAGGGCAGCGATCATACCCGGGAGCATGTTCCGATGCTGATCTACCGCAAAGGCGCTCCGGTGAAGGAGCTGGGCGTCCGGGAGGGCTTCTTCGATCTTGCCCAGAGCCTGGCGACCTACTTCGAGGCGCCGGATTATCCCCGGGGAACGAGCATGCTCTAGCTTCGGTTGGTCATGGAAATGTGGTATTATTGAGATAGATTGTAGAAAACCTCGGTTAAAGTGAGGACGAGTATGAAACGTAAACTGCTAACCCTTTCTCTGCTAGTTTTTATAGCAAGCGCGGCGCTCTTCGCCGGCGGAAATCAGGAGGTGCCTGAGGTTCCGTCGGTTTCCTCCGGAACCCAGTATATCTCTCCCAACGGGGACGGTATTCAGGATTCGGCGACCCTGGAGTTTACCGCCAAGGTCTACGTCAAGAGCGATCAGGGCTACATTCCCGAGTACGGGATTCAGATCTTCGACGACGGAGGAACCCTGGTGCACGAGGTGGTCGAGACCGAGCCCTCGGACGTGAACTGGTTCTTCGCTCTCTTCCGGGGCTACGATCTCTTCGAACTGGAGAAAGAGATTACCTGGGACGGCCTGGACGAGTCGGGCAACCTGGTTTCGGACGGAGAGTACGATGTTCGGCTCTACGTGATCGACTCTTCGGACAACCGAACCGAGGTGGATTTGGACGACTTCGTCGTCGATGTGACCCCCCCCGAGGCGGAGTTGATCCCGCCGGATGAGCTGCTCTTCTCTCCCAACGCCGACGGCGTGGCCGATGTCTTTATCATTCAGCAGACCGGTAGCGAAGAGGTCGAGTGGTCCGGCGTATTCAAGAGCGCCGACGGCTCAGAAGTGCGTAGCTACCGCTGGACCGACGCCGAACCGGGCGACGTGCTCTGGGACGGCACCGACGACGCCGGGACAAAGGTCGACGACGGCGTCTACAGCTATGAACTGAGCTCCACCGATCTGGCCGGTAACGAATCGGAGACCTACTCTGTGGAGGGGATTACCCTCAACGCCCGTACCCCGGCTATCGCCATGGAGCTTGATCGGGTCTACTTCTCTCCCGACGGGGACGGCATAATGGATACCGTTACCGTGCGGACTCAGGTCGAGAATAGCGACGAGGTGGTCGAATGGAGCGCCACTCTCTTGAGCGACGACCGGGATACCGTAATCGAGATCGAGGCTGTCGGCGGCGTTCCCGAAGTCTATACCCTGACCGGCTACGGTGAGGACGGAGAGCGCCTTCCCGAAGGTTTTTATACCCTGACCTATACCGCTACCTACTCCAACGGATTCTCCACCTCCGCCGAACGGCGGATCAGGCTGGACGTGACCGATCCGCGGGTGAACGTCACCTACGATAAGATCTTCTCGCCCAACGGCGACGGACAGAACGATTTCAACGATGTGGCCATCAACGTTTCCGAGGATGTTTCCTGGGAGGGTCAGATCCTCGATTCCGAAGGCGATGTGTTGATTGCCGGAGAAGGGGATGAGATTATCCGCCGCTTCCGCTGGGACGGCCGCGGACCCGACGGCGAGGTCTTGCCCGACGGCAACTACTTCGTGAAGGGGGTCTTTACCGACCAGGCCGGCAATCGCTTCGCCCCGGAACCCATAGAGATCGAGATCGATAACCGGCCGGTGCGCATCGATATGACGGTCGCCCGGGGATTCTCCCCCAACGGAGACGGTACCGACGATATGCTGCCGGTGGTCCTCGAACCGAATCTCGAGGCTGAGATCAGCTCCTGGAAACTCTCCTTCGAGAATCTGGAAGGGGATGCGGTCAAGACCTACGGCGGCGAAGGCGAGCTTCCCGAGACGGTCTTCTGGGACGGCATGCAGGATGAGCGCGCCGGCCTGGCCGCCGAGGGCTACTACAACGCCTATCTGAAAACGGTCTACGCCAAGGGCGATGTGGTCGAGAAACGTTCCAGCCGCTTCAGTCTGGATATCTCGCCGCCGAAGATCCGACTTGCGGTACAGTCCTCCCCCTTCGCCCGCACAAACGGCGATATCGAAGGTGAGGTCAAGGTCGCGATCGAGGTAGAGGAAGAGACTGAGGTCTCCGAATGGAGCATGGATATCCTCAACAGCCGAGGCGAGGTAATCCGCTCCTACGCCGGCACCGGGGATCCGGCGGAACAGATCAGCTGGAACGGTACCCTGGAGAGCGGCGAGGCGGCGAATCCCGACGACAACTACGATGTGCTGGTGACCATCGTCGATACCGGCGGAAATAGGGCGACCTACTCCGAGGAGCTGCCCTTCGATGTGGCCATCATGGTCAAGGACGGCAAGTACTACATTCTTACGCCGAACATCATCTTCGGCGCCTACAAACACGCCCTGGACTCGGCGGGGGAAGCGATGTACGACCGCAACATGGAATCCCTGGACCGGGCGGCTCAGGTCCTCAAGCGCTACGAAACCTACGATCTCTATCTGGAGGGCCATGCGCTCAACATCTACCTCGAAGGCCCCCGGGAGGAGCGTGAGGAGGCCATTCTCGGTCCGCTGACCGAGCGGCGGGCCGGTTCCGTCCGGGATGCCCTGATCGAACGGGGTATCGATCCGGATCGGATCAACATCGAGGCCTACGGCGGACAGTTTCCGATCGTATCGGTCTCGGACAAGACCGTCTGGTGGAAGAACCGGCGGGTTGAGTTCCGGCTGGAGCGGGAGTAGTTCGCTCCCAACCCAGATAGTTTCAAGGGGTCCCGTTCGGGGCCCCTTTTTTACAATGGAGTCTATTGATGATTGCTCTTTACACCCTGGCGGGGATTGCTCTTTTAATTTCTCTCCTCGTCGACCGTCAGAAGAGTATCCGGGCCTTGAGGATCGCTGCAAAACGCCTCTATAAGATTCACCGCCCCCTCTTATTGATGATCGTCCTGGTGGCTATCTCGCTGGCGATCCTCTCCGAGGAACGTATTGCTGGAGTGCTGGAGCAGGCCGGGGCCTTCTGGGGACTTCTCGTCGCCTCGGCAGTGGGATCGGTAGCTATTATTCCGGGCTTTATAGCCTTTCCCTTGAGCGGTATTCTCCGTGAAGCGGGGGTAAGCTACATGGTGCTCTCCGCCTTTACCACCACCCTGATGATGGTCGGGATCACCACCTTTCCCATGGAGAGCGCCCATTTCGGCTCACGCTTCGCCCTGTTACGAAACGGCGTGAGCTTTCTGATCGCCATCAGCGTTGCCCTGGTAACCGGGCTCCTCTTCGGGGAGATCCTTCTGTGAAGGGTATCCGGATTTATCTGCTGGCCGCTGGAGCTTTATTGACGGCGCTTCTCTCCTATCCGCTTGAATTACAGATCGGGATGCGTTTGGGTGAGCATCTGAAGGATTTCAGTCTGCAGATGCTCCTGATCTTCCCGCCGGCCATGGTCCTGATCGGATTATTCGAAGTCTGGGTGGAGCGCGAGCGGATCGAAAAGCACCTGGGCGAGGGGAGCGGCAATAAGGGATACTTTTGGGCCGTCGTCCTGGCGGTAACGACCCTGGCGCCGTTTATGGTTTCCATTCCGGTGGGCCACTCCCTCTATAACAAGGGGGCCAGACTCAGTGTGGTCCTGGTCTACCTGGGAGCCGCCTGCGTCTGCCGTATTCCGATGACCCTCTTCGAGGCGTCCTACCTGGGTCTTAAGTTTACCATTATCCGCTGGTCGGTCTCGCTGGTGCTGATCATCCTGACTTCGGCATGGATGGGAGGGTTGATCGAACGATTCGGGCTGGTTGAAAAGAAAAGCGAGTAGGAATATGAAAACGTCGCTCTTTTTAGCGTTGCAGCGCAGCCTCTCCCTCCAAGAGGTTGAGTTCCGCGACTAACTCCTCGCTCAATACCGGCGGAGTCATCAGTAATTGGGGATCCTGAACGAACTCCTTAAAGAGCTTCAGAGCCTTGGCGACGTAAATCCCCTCGCTTATGCGATCATCCAGGGTATACTTGAAATCAACCATCAATCTGCTGCTTACCTTGCCGTGCCCGTCGGGTACCGCCGTGCGCTTTACCTTGCCGATTACCATAAAGAGCGAGGCGTTCCCCCATTCGTAGAGGTGGTGGTAGACGGGCTCGAGCCCCAGACTCCCCAGATTCGCCACATAGAGGCTGGTAAAGAGGGGATCGAGGGCGAGCATCCCCCGGGGGGCGATCCCGAAATAGTCGAGCAGCAGGAATCCCTTGACTACTATGTTGACAGCGAAGCGAGGCAGCCGGGCAAAGAAGTCCACCTCGTGATCGCTGAAATTGCCCTCCGGATCCCTGGCTTCATCGATTGCCTCGCTGGTACGCCTGCGAACATCTTCGAGGGTATCGAAGGGGGAGTAGCATATCTTGGCGTTCGTCTCGAGACCGTCGTCGTCCATATCCTTTTTGACCATGAAGGAGATCTCGATGCGGTTGCGCTGGTAGATCCGTTGACCGCTGACGAAGCGGTTCAGCTGAGGGCGAAAGGCGATGGTTCTGACCGCCGCCGCCAGAAAGACGTGAAAAAGCGTGATCTGTTCCTCGACGGGTCGGTCGGCGTTGACGCGCTTCAAGAAGCTACGGGTATCCTCGATCTCTATGCTCTGGGTAAAATTGATCGCCGACTCGTTGCGCCCTCGCATCACGAAGGGATTGATAATCCTGAAGGAGGGCAGGCCGCGGATCAGGGTGCCGTCATATCGTTTGCGCACGCTCATGGTAGGTCTATAATAGCATGAGATCCCCGTTCCGACTCAGCGCGATTTCCTCATTTTACATCGGTATTCGCGAGGGGAGAGCCCGGTCTGGGAATGAAAAGCTCTGCTGAAATAGTTGCTGTCGTTAAACCCGCAGGCGAAGGCGATCTCCGATATGCGCCGATCGCCGGTCGTGAGCATTCGAGCGGCGGCTCCGATCCGGTGCCGCTGCAGGTAGCGCTGCGGGGTAAGACCAAAGACCCGCTTAAACTCCTGTCGGAAGAAGGAGGGGGAGTAACCGTGGTCGCGGGCGAGCGACTTCAGGTCGAGCTCCTCGGCAAAATTCTGTTCCAGATCGGCGGCGGCTGCGGTTAGCCGGGAGAGACTCTTTCCGGGAAAAAAGGTCTCATTATCGTAATAGCGGGCCAGTCGGATCAGCAGGTTCTGCAGGAGATTCTGCATCACCAGCCGGTAGCCCGGTAGTTGATCGTGCGACTCTGCGAGCATTCCTTCAGCCTGCTGCACAACCCCTTCCTTCTGGTGCGGATCGAGGTGGAGTTGGGCGCTGAACCCGCTTGAGTGTCGAAGAGTAGGTTCCGTTTCCACGAGAGCTCGCAACCCGGCGAACTCCAATAGTCCGGAATCCTCGATGAGCCGGCGCCGAAAGGCGATGTTGATCAGCCCCAGCGACTCGGTGCTCTCGAAGCCGTGAGAGAGGCCCTCTCGGATAACGAAGACATCCCCAGCCCGCAACGGATAGGTTTCTGTCCCGGTACGATGCAGGCCGGTTCCGGCGGTGACGATCACCAGTTCCAGGTAGCTGTGGGTATGTTCCGGAAAGGGACGGTGATCCAAACCGGCTCGGCTGATTTTGATGTCTGCTTCCTCTTCGGGGAGGGTGAAATTCGGGATCACCGTTCTTTTGTGCTATTATTATGCTGAAAAGTCAAGGAAACCTTACCTATTCGCCGGTAGAGTAGAGGAAAGTACTGTGTACGAAGGAGCACTGAATGATCCGTTTCAAAGAGGATATCTCCGCCGCTCAAGAGCGTCTCGAGGCTTGGTGGGAGGGGAAGGACCCCGGCCGGGCGCTAATCCAGGCCCGGGGTACCCGCCCGGAACCGGTCTATCGGATCGCCGCTCCGGAACCGCGAGATCACCACGATTTCTGGACCAATCCCGAGGTGGTTCTGCCGCGCCTCCTGAACGAGATGGGCGCCACCTGGTTCGGGGCGGAGGCCTTTCCGGTCCTCTTTCCGGTACCGGGCAGGATGGTTTCGATCCTTTGTAAATATCTGGGAGCGCCCAACGTCTATCTCGATAACGAAACTACCTGGTCGGCGCCGATCATCGAGGATTGGGAGAATCCGCCCCCGTTGGAGTGGAATCCGGATAACGAGTGGTGGCGGATCACGATGCGAAACATGCAACGCGGAGCCGACTACATTCGCAAACATGAGCTGGACTCTTTTATGGGGCTCCCCGACCTGAACGGCCCGACCGAGGTTTTAAGCGGGCTTCGGAATCCGGAGAAGATGTGCATCGACCTGGTGATGGATCCCGAGCCGGTAAAAGCCGCCGCACGGCAGGTGCAGGCCGCCTGGTTCGAGGCCTGGAAGGGGACAAGCGAGATCGCCCACCAGTTCGGCGGCTACTTCAACTGGATGCGACTCTGGTCCGAAACTCCGGCTATCGATCTGCAATCCGACTTCTCCAGCCTGATCGGGCCGGAGATGTTCGAGGAGTTTATTCTCCCCTTTATCGTCGAGCAGGCCCAGGCCTTTCCCCGGTCGATCTTCCATCTCGACGGTCCCGACATGATCCGTCACCTGGATCTGCTGCTGCAGGTAGAGGAGATAAACGCCGTTCAGTGGGTGCAGGGGGCCGGAGCGGGTAAGGTGAGCGACTGGCCCGAGGTGATGCGGCGCATACAGAATGCCGGCAAGAGGCTCTATGTCTACTGTAAACCCGACGAGGTCGAGACCCTGCTGAAGAGCTGCGATCCCCAGGGGCTGATGATGGTGATCGATGTGGAGATCAGCCAGGCTGAGGCGGAGGAGCTGGTGCGGAGGGTGGAGCGTCTTAGTTAGGACGGGTCTGATTGTGCCAGAGTTTGAGCAGTGCCGTGCGTTCAGCCGCTGATTCCGGGGCCTCGGGGAGCACCAGGATGACCCGCGCGTCGTAGCGTTTGGCTTGTGCGGCTATCCGTTCCAGGTGAGCCCCGGCATCGTCGTCGGCCTCTTGCGGCAGATGGCCGAAATAGACGGTGCCGCTTCGACCGCAGAGCCGCAAAAGCTCCTCCAGGTCGTACATCTCCGGGTTTCCCAGATTTACTGTCGAGACCTCCTCCAGTTCGCATATAGTATGCAGAAACCCCTCGTGTCGACCGCAGAAGTGCATGAAGAGACGGCTAAAGGGCTCGGCGGCTTTGCGGATGTAGGGTAGGCAATACTCATCGATCATCTCATCCGAAATCAAGGTACAGGAGTCCTCGGAGATTCGTGCCCCGGTATCTGGAAACCAGACCCCGCCGGGCATGCCGTGGCCGTGTAGCATGGACCCCGGCGATTCACCGAGGAGATTCTTGAAATAACGGGTGGCTTTGAGGAAGAGTTCCAGGCTCTTTGATTGTACCCGGTGGATAAGCTCGCCCCTGTCGACCAGGTCCAGGAAGAGATCCGTTCCGATAACCAGATGAGATAGATCGAAGATACCCTGGGTATCCGGCAGGTACGGCTGCGGCAGATGCTCATCGGTTCCCCTCAGTCCGCGATAGAAGGAGGTCGCCAGGGGAATCTCTCCCGAGAGCTCCCAGGTCTCCAGCGAAGCCTTGGCATACTCCTCCGCCGATAAATGATCGCAGAGCCAGGGGTGTAGATTCGCTTGCACCTCGATGCGAAGATTCAGGCTGCTCGGTAGGAGAGTAGTACCCAGATCCGCTCGAATAGAGGGTATTCCGTCGCCGAGGAAGCCTCGGTTTCGGTCGGCCTCTAGTAGTGATTCCGCAAGCAGAACATCGACGCATGCATGCTGGGAGACCAGATCGTGTTCAATATAGTTTTGCCCCTTTGCCAGATGGGGAGCGGCAAATATAAGGGGAAACGGCCCGTCGCCGCTCCAGAAATCTTCGTAGAAGCTAAAGAGCTCTGCTTGCGGGCTCGCCACCATAATCTCGGCTATTTATGACTCGGAAGCGACCGCGCGACGCAGAGGGCTACTGGTCTCGCGCCAGATCAGGGTATCCCCCTTGGGCACATAGCCCATGCGGCGAGAAATCTCCTGAGCTGTGTAGCGGATGCCGGCGGAGAAGGACTCCATCTTTGTCCCTATTATCTCCTTATCGGCTCCGGCGACGCTGCAGGAGGCAAATACCTGTCCCTTTTCATCGAAAATCGGCGCTCCCAGGCAGTATGTGCCCAATTCATGTTCGGCATTATCGATTGCATAGCCGCGTTTGCGGGTCTCCGTCAATTCCGTACGCAAGGCCTCCATGGAGGTGATCGTATTTTCATTGAAGGACTCAAGACCGGACTCCTCTATAATCGAGGCGGCTCTCTCCTCGGGTAGAAATGCCAGAATTGCTTTCCCTACCGAGGTACAGTGCATCGGCATTTTATCCCCTACGGCCGTCCGGGCCAGCAGGCGGTCAGGCGATTCGATGGCGTAGATATAGAGGCAGTAGGGTTCGTCCAACACAGTCAGATAGACGGATTCTGCGCAGTAATCGCCCAGTTCGCGCAGAAGCGGTGCGGCCCGATCCCGAAGCTGCACATTGACCCGTACCGCTTGAGTCATGGGGATGATTGCATTGCCCAGGGAGTAGTTGCCGGATTCGGACCGCTCAATGAAATCCTTCGACTCCAGGGTGTTGAGGATGGTGTGTACGGTTGTTTTGGGGTACCCCAGCCGGGAGCTGATCTCTCCCAGGCTCAAAATCGGATGATCGGAACTAAAGCATTGCATTATCTCGACGGCCTTTAAAACTGATCCAATCATATATCTCCTGTCTCCTATGGTTATTCTACAATAGAAACACGCGTTCTTCAATATAGAACGACAATCTAAAACTTGACAAATCCGACATACATGGTACAATGTTTGTAAATAAAGAACTGCGTTCTATATTATAGAACAAAATCCAAGGAGGATGTATGAGTAAGAGACTGTTCACACTCTGTCTGATTCTGGTTTTTTCCGTCGGCCTGTTCGCCGGGGGCGAATCTGAATCCAGCAGCATGGAAGAAGCAGCGAAGCAGTACCAGATAACCTGGTCATCGGTAAGTGTCCCTGATGATGCGCACACGAAGGCTATGAACGTCTTCAAGCTTGAGCTGGAACGGATTACCGACGGTCAGATCGAGGTGGAGATCTACCACTCGGGTCAGCTCTTTACCCAAGAAGGCGCTCAAGCCGCGGTTAAGCGCGGTACCCTAGATATGGTCTACACCGGTCCCAACTGGATCGCCCAGTTTGTTCCGGAGTGGTCGATGTTCGCCATGCCCTATGTCTTTAAGAGCTATGAGCATATGAGCAACTTCTTTAATAGCGAGGCTGCCGAGCCGCTCTACGACAAGGTCGCCGAGGTAACCGGCGCCCGTCCCTTAGGGGCCTTCTATCTGGGAACTCGTCAGCTCAATCTGCGGGATATCGGACGCGAGGTGCGTACCCCTGCGGATATGAAGGGTGTCAAACTCCGCATGCCCGGGTCGCCAGCCTGGCAGTACATGGGTAAAACCCTGGGCGCCAACCCGACTCCCCTGAGCTTTACCGAGGTCTACATGGGACTGAAAACCGGTACCGTCGACGGTCAGGATAATCCTCTGCCCACCGACAAGAATGCTAAGTTCTACGAGGTGACCAAATACATCATTTTAACGAATCACTTCGTAAACCCGATTATGCCCTTTATCAACGAGGAGAAATGGCAGTCTCTGGGGCCTGAGCTACAGGCAAAGGTAAAGGAAGCGCTGGATGTCGCCCGTCAGACCTGCGACGATCTCAACCTTCAGCAGGAAGCGGAACTGGTACAGTTCTTCAAGGATCAGGGGATGACCATTATCGAGCCCGATGTGGAACCCTGGGTAGAGTACGCTCAGAATATGTATCTCAATGATCCGGAGATTACTGCAGACTGGGATATGGCTCTCTTCGATAGGATCCAGGAGTTGGCCGAGTAGGCCTTCTTTGTATAAAAACTGGGACCCCGTCTCACGGCGGGGTCCTTTTATAAACGGAGTTTGCATCATGACGGAAAAAGGAAAGGCGAGACTTAAACAAATAGGTCAGCTTTTGCTCGATATTCCGGAGAAGTATATCTCTTCCATTGCTTTTACGGTCCTGTTTCTGGTTTTTGTTCTGCAGATATTCTTTCGTTATGTTCTCAACCGGCCGCTTATCTGGCCTTATGAGATCTCGATTTTCGCCTTCATCTGGACCGCCCTGCTGGCGGCCGCCTATGCCAAACGGGATAACGCCCATGTCGTTTTCAGCCTGGTGTACGATCGACAGTCTCCCCGGGTACAGACGATCTTTCGCATAATCGGCAACCTGGGTATTTTTTCCGCCTTCATTCTGGCCTTTTTACCCACCCTCGATTATATCTCCTTCATGCGGATCGACAAGTCGATGGCCCTGAAGATACCTTTTCACATCGCCTATGGTCCGTACCTGATCTTCATGTTGTTGATCATCGGAAGATTCGGGGTCGACCTGGTCTCGGACATCAGGAAACTCATCAAAGGAGATTTTGAATGAACTGGGCTCTACTGGTTTTCTTCATCGGCTTCGTGTCGATCTTTGTGCTTCGTATTCCCATCGCCTTAGGGATGCTAATGACCTCGACCTTCTATTGTCTGGTAGCGGGAATCGACGTCGGTCTGGTGGCTGAAAAGGTCCTTACCAATCTCTATGCGAAATATATCATCATGGCGGTTCCGCTTTTTGTTTTTACCGCCAATGTGATGAACTCCGGCCGGGTGACAGAGATGGTTTTCAAGTTCGCCAACGGCTTGGTGGGCCGCTTCAGGGGCGGAATGGGGCATGTGAACGTGGTGGCTTCGATCATCTTCTCCGGAATGACCGGTTCCGCCGTCGCCGACGCCTCGGGGCTGGGGCTTATGGAGATCGAGGGAATGCGGCAGCATGGCTACGACGACGATTTTAGTTGTGCTATAACCGCCGCTTCCGCCACGATCGGACCGGTTTTTCCGCCTTCGATCCCAATGGTCTTCTACGCTATGCTTTCCGGGGCTTCTATCGGCAATCTTTTCTTAGGCGGGATGATCCCGGGGTTGCTTATTGGCGTGGCGCTGATGATCTACATCGCGGTTATCGCCAAGATTCGGAACTATCCTGTGGGCGCTGTGTACACCCTACGTCAGTTTCTCGTCTATACCTTCAAGGCCTTTCCAGCCCTCTTGACGCCGGTAATCCTTCTGGGCGGCATCTATTCCGGGGTCGTAACCCCCACCGAGGCGGGCGCCTTAGCCGCATTCTATGCTATTATAATCTCCACCTTCGTCTACCGGGCTATGGGTCCGAAGAAACTCTGGGAGATGATCGTCAGCACTATGCGTACCACCGGAACGCTGTCGATTATCGTGGGGGCGGCCTTCACCTTCTCCTTTATCGTGGCCCGGGAGAATATTCCCGCCATGATCGCCGGCGGGATGCTGGGGATCACCGAGAACAAGTATATCCTGCTCTTGATCATCAACCTCTTTTTTATCCTCTTGGGGATGTTCATCGATACCTCCACGATTACGGTGGTATTTATACCGATGGTTCTGCCCCTGATAAACCAGCTGGGTATCGACCTGATCCATTTCGGCGTCGTAGTCGTTCTGAACATGATGATCGGGCTTTCGACTCCGCCCATGGGAATGCTCTTGTTCATTGTTTCCGGAATCTCGGGCACTCCCCTCGGCAGGGTAATCAAGGAGGCGTTGCCGATGGTTCTGGTGATGATCGGAGTACTCCTCTTAATCACTTATGTGCCGGGAATCGTGCTCTTTCTGCCCAGGTTATTCGGGATGTAGGAGTGATGAACGCGTATTGCCTCCGCAACCACATTCCCTTAGCGGCTCCCGCTACCCGGGAGCCCTGCGACGGCACCGAAGCGAGGTTGCGCGTTTCTCTGGGATTCACCCCCCGCTGGTATCACACGCGTCTTGGATTCGATTGCGGCGAGCGGTGGCATACAGATCCGGTCTACCGCTATGAAGCCCTGCTCCGGATGAAGGAGCACCTGCATAGGACTTTCCCCGCGGTCGATTACTTCACCCCGCGCTATCGGGACGGTATAGAACCTACTTGCGCGACTATCTCCGGCGTCTACGGGATCCTCTTGATCTCGATGCTCTACGGCGTCGAGCCGGTCTATGCGCCCGACGCCTGGCCCGATGCGAAACCGATATTTCATTCGATCGACGACTATCGGAATCTTTCTCCTATCGATTTGGACAAGAATCCGGTTATGAATCAATTGGAAGGGCAGATGGAGACCATTGCGCGGCGCTGGGGAGTGATTCACGGCTACCTGAATTATCAGGGCATTATTAATATTGCCGCCAAGCTCAGAGGATCCGAGCTCTTCATGGATATGATCGATGAGCCGGAGACCGTCAAAGGCTTCTTCGCCCATATAGCGGAGACCATCGGCAGGGTGTCGAAACGGGTACAACGAAGGCAACGGGAGTCGGGTTTCGATATAGACCTGCTCTCCATGAGTAACTGTACGGTAAGCATGATCTCCCCTTCCCAGTATGAGGAGTTCCTCCTGCCCCTGGACGGGAAGTTGAGCGCCGAATACCAGCGCTTCGGGATCCACACCTGCAACTGGGTAGCCGATCCCTATCTCGAAACCTTGCGCAAGATCGAGAAGATGGGCTATCTCGATACCGGCATCAACTCGGATCTGGAGCGCATCCGCGAGCTGTTTCCCGATACTCGCCGGGCGCTGCTTTTGACTCCGGGCGACTTGGAGTCTCAGAGCGATCAGGATTTTGAGGAAACAGTTCGACGGATCAATACCGAATATGCCCCCTGCGATATCGTACTGGCCGACCTGGAGACCACCATGCCCGACGCACGGGTCAACCGCTTACTGGAGATAGTGCGTAACGAAATGGAGCAAAATATATGAAGCAACCCAATATCCTGCTTATCATGAGCGATCAGCAGCGCTTCGACTCCCTCGGCTGCTACGGTGCGGACTGGATTGCTACGCCGAACCTCGACCGCCTGACAGCGGACGGGATCCTGTATGAGAATTGCTACGTCAACAATCCTATTTGCACTCCGAGCAGAGCCTCGCTCTTCACCGGGAAGGAGATTCCCGGTCACGGCGTCCTGCGCCTGCATGACGTGCTGCCCGAAGATGAGGTCCTTTTTCCGAAACACCTCCAGGATCTCGGCTACACAACGGCGCTTTTCGGTAAGCTGCATGTTTCCGGTCGAATCGAGGAAGAGGCGGTCCGCCACCCGAACGACGGCTTCGATATCTACGAGTGGTGTCTCGAGGCCTCGATCAGTATGGACTCCCCTCTTAACGGCTATTCCCGTTGGCTCGAGGCGAAGGATCCCGAGTTTCATGCCCGGCTGAAGCGGGAGGGGCGTAAGCTGCTGCATATCCCCCGGGAGTATCATATGACCCACTGGGCGGCGGAGCGGAGTATCGATTTCTTGAAGAGGCAGTCGGGAGAAAAACCATTCTTCTGCATGATGAGCGTTTTCGACCCCCACAACCCCTATGACGACTATCCGACGGAGTATGCCGACCGGGTCGACGATGAGCGCATGCCGAACCCAAAGGCTGCTGATGAAGTGCACAAAATCCGTGGGATGGCGCAGGAACAGCGGGACGGATACTTCGGCTGTTACCGTGATTTTTCAGAGGAGGATATCCGGGAGATGCGCCGCGGCTACTACGCCTCGGTCGCCCTACTCGACGACGAGATTGGGCGCGTGTTGGGCGCTCTCGAAGAGCAGGGCTTGAAGGATACTACCCTGGTTGTTTTCCTGAGCGATCACGGCGATAACCTGGGCGATCACGCATTGATGGTGAAAGGCGGCTTCTTCTACGAACCTTGCGTCAAGGTGCCCTTTATCCTCAGAGATCCCCGAACCTCCGTACGGGGAGTTCGTAAGAGAGAGCTGGTGCAACCCCATGATCTGGCGGCTACGATACTCTCAGCGGCGGGGATGTCGGCTGAAAAACTCTCCTCTCTAATGCCCGATTCCCGCAATCTGTTGAATCCCGACCGACCGCCAAGGCGCACTGCGGTCTGCGCCTATCGTGAGACGGGTATCGATAAGCGCGGACGTTATTTCGATCCTCCAATCAACGCCACCATGATTACCGACGGCAGGTTTAAGCTCAATTATTACCATCCCGAAGCAGGCATAGAAGAAGGTCCAGCGGGGCAGCTCTTTGATCTTGAACGCGACCCGGACGAGCAGCACAACCTGTGGGACTCGGATCCGACTTCGAGACTTCGCTTAACCGAGGAGTTGAGCGACTGGTTTCATCGACAGGAGCGTTCCCGTGGACGAAGGGCACGCTCGGCGGTGCCCAGGAAGGACCAACTGATTAAGAATGCCTTTGTCAGCGAAAGGGAGGAGCGGAACAATGCTTAGATCCCTACCCGACGGCGTCTGGCCGACCATGCTCACGCCGTTTCGCCCAGACGGCGGAATAGATCTCGATGCCCTTGAATCACTGACCGCTTGGTATATCGACCATGGCGCAGCCGGATTGTTTGCGGTCTGCCAGTCGAGCGAGATGTTCTTCCTCTCTCTGGAGGAGAAAATCAAGCTTGCCCGGGCTACGGTTAAGGCTGCGGCGGGTCGAGTCCCGGTAATCTGCTCCGGCCATACCGCGGATAACGATGAGCAGCAGATCGAAGAGTTACGGCGTATGGCGGAGACCGGAGTCGACGTACTTGTGTTGGTCACCAATCGTCTGGTCGGTCCTCAAGACGGAGATGAACTACTTATCGAGAATATTGATCGGATCCTCGATGCCCTGCCGCCGCAAACGAGCTTCGGACTCTATGAGTGTCCCTATCCCTTTAAGCGCTTGCTTTCGTCTAAAGTTCTGAGGCACTGTGCGGATGACGGACGTTTTGTCTGCCTAAAGGATACCTGCTGTTCGGAATCCCGCATACGGGAGCGTTTGCAGCTCTTGTCCGGTTCGCCTCTCAAGCTCTACAACGCCAATGCGGCGACCCTGCTTCAGTCGCTCCGTGACGGAGCTGCGGGCTACTGCGGCGTTATGGCCAATTTCTTTCCCGATGCCTATCGCGATCTAACCGAATCAGCTCGGAGTAATCCCGCTCGGTCGCAACTGCTTCAGAACTGGATGGGCCCTTTGTCGCTATTAGAGAAAGGCGGCTACCCGCTGAACGCGAAACTCTACCTGCAAAAGGCGGGCGTAATCCCTGATGCGTTTACGCGCTCTCTCGGTACGGGTAGGCTCGAAACTTACCTGCAACGCATACTCGAGCAGGCGGCGAGGCTCGTCGAATCGATTCCATCGTACAGTAAGGAGGATTCACTATGAACAACACATCTCTACACGGCATTATCCCGGCGGTGATAACCCCGATGAGCTCCGACGGTACCATCGATACGGCCATGGCGGAAAGACAGATCGAATACCTCGCCGCTGCGGGGGCGAACGGACTCTTCATCAACGGGACAACCGGCGAAGGTGCCTACCTGACCCCGCCGGAACGGCGGGATATGCTCAAGCTGGCACGGTCCGTCGCCGGAGATCGGCTCTTTATCTGCGGCGCCGTCCTGCGGCCGAACCTGACGGAGGTCTTAGATGAGATCGGTGAGTTGAAGCGCAACGGCGCGGATTATGCAGTGGCCGTACCGCCGTTTTATTATCCCGTGGATCAGTCCGTGGTGGAGGATCATTTCAGGCGCATCGCCGAGGCCTCTCCCCTGCCGCTGATCCTCTACAACATCCCCGGCTGTACCGGTAACCGGCTGGAACTCGCGACGGTCCGCGCCCTGAAAACTCATCCCAATGTTACCGGCGTCAAGGATTCCTCCGGGGATCTGGCTGCGTTCAGCCGGGGGCTCCTGGCCGATGAGGAGGATGGCTTCGTCTGGATTCAGGGAGAGGACTACCTCGATGCCGCTTCGCTTTTGATCGGCGCCGGCGGGATTGTTACCGGCTTGGGGAATGTGATGGTCGAACCCTATATCGAGATGTACGCGGCGGCCATGCGGGGGGATGTCGCCGCCGTGCTTAAGTCCCAGCGGCGGGTGAATCTACTCTACGAGGAGCTGAAGGTTGCGGGCTACGACGTTATTCCCTTCATCAAAGCGGCTTGTGAACTCCTCGACCGGGGACGGCGCTACATGCGGCAGCCCGGGATGGCTCTCAATACGACTGCCTACCGGGAGGTGGAGGATGCTCTGGGGAGAATCGGCTATCTGTGAAGGAGAGTCGGGAGCTCGACGGAATAGTTACTGTATTAAATACCCCTTTTACCCCGGAAGGGAAGATCGATAGAGCCGGACTGGAGCGGCATGTCGAGTATGCTTTATCAGCCGGCGTCAGCGGCTTTCTCGTCCCGGCCATGGCGGCCGAGGTGGATGAGTTGAACCGGGATGAACGGCGATTGATAGTAGGCAGCGTCGTCGATGCTTGCGCCGGTCGGGTTGCGGTAATCGGTGGGGCCTCTGCACCGGCGAAAGATCGGGCGGCGATCGCCGCCGAACTGGTGGAGCTCGGTTGTGAGGGCGTGCTGGTGTCGATTCCCTTCGAGGGCGAAGACTCCTACCGCAGAGATGTTGATGAAATCGCCGCGTGCGATACCCCCTACCTGATGTTGCAGGACTGGGATGCCGCAGGCTACGGCCTTCCGGTGGACCTGATTGTCGAACTGGCGCGGGATATTCCCGCTTTCCGCTGCCTGAAGGTTGAATCCGTTCCCGCGGGACCGAAGTACAGCGCCGTCAAGGCGGCGACCGACGGCAGACTGGCGGTCGCCGGCGGCTGGGCGGTTATGCACCTGATCGACGGCCTGGACCGGGGCGTGGATATCTTCATGCCCACCGGATTGCACGAACTCTATGTCGGCATCCTCCGCCTCTATCGAACGGGACGCCGCAACGAGGCGGAGCGGTGGTTCAGGCGCTTACTGCCGATTCTGACCTTCTCGAATCAGCACCTGGAGGTCTCTATCTGCTTCTTTAAACGGCTCCTGTTCAGGCAGGGGATCTACCCCTCCGACGCGGTCAGAATCCCGCTCCGTTTCTGGGACGAGTTCAACCGTCGCCGGGCGGATGAGCTAATCGCCGAGGCTATTGCGCTGACCGACAGCTTTCTTATGGAGAATCAACGATGAGCAAACCCCATCTCCTTTTTTTGATCATGCATGACGTCGGCAGGCGCTACGCCTCCTATGGAGATCCGAATGCCAAGACCCCCGTGCTCGATAGAATCGCGGCGGAGGGTATGCGCTTCGAGAATCACTTCTGTAATTATCCCCTCTGCGGTCCCGCCCGGGCCAATCTCTTCAGCGGTTATCGCCCCGAAGTAACCCAACGTTTCAATAATCAGCCTTTTTTCGCCCCATTTCGTAAACGGATGGGGCCGGATTTTAAAACCCTGCCCCAACAGTTCAAGGAGCACGGCTACCGCACTCTCGGTACCGGTTTCGTCTACCACGATGTGCCGGATGTCCCTTCGTGGAGCGAGCCATTCGTCCCGCAGCAGCTGCCTTCGGATCTTCCCTCCTGGTCGCTTCCCTATCAGCAAGCCTCTCCCAATATCTACCGCAATCGGGAGTCTCTGGATCTCATTCGAAAGAGACGGGAAGGATTAGAGGCCGCCGGTCATGATCAGGAGTATCTCTCGAGTCTGGAGGGCCTGCGGCAGTGCCGCGGTCCCGCCGTCGAAGTCGGAGAGTACGGAGACGACGGCTATTACGACGGTGTAGCAACGAATCAGGCCCTGGAATGGATTGACGCACATAATTCATCCGAGCCGCTCTTCTGTGCGGTTGGTTTCTCGGCTACACACTTACCCTTTAATGCGCCGCGTCGGTATTGGGATCTCTACGACCGCACGCAACTGCAGCCGGCCGCCTATCGCGAGCCGCCGCAACAGAGTCCGGAGTGGACTAACGGCGATGCCGAACCGGTGCAGTATTATACCACCACCGGATACTCCGAGCCCTGGCGAGCCTCGGACGAGGAGTCCCTGGAGCTGCTTCACGGACATTATGCGACCTTGAGCTATGTGGATGCCCAAATCGGTAAAATCGTTGCCGCCCTGGAATCGAAGGGGATGTGGGAGGAGACCATTGTAATCGTTACCTCGGATCACGGCTTTCACGACAGTGAACACGGATACTGGGGCAAGCACACCTGCCGGGACTACTCCTTTCGTGTTCCCTGGCTGATGCGGATTCCTAAAGGGCCGGCCGGATCATACCGGGGCTTGAGCGAGCACATCGATATTTATCCCACACTCTGCGGGGCGGCCGGAATCCCGGCTCCTGAGGTACTGCCGGGCAAGGATCTAACTCCCCACCTGTCGGCTGGTAACAATCCCGATCGCCGAGCGGTATTCGGCATGCGTAAACCGATGTGGCACGATCGTCTGCAGGTCTATGAAGAGTGTCGGTCGGTCAGGACGGAGCGCCACCGACTCAATACCTATTACGATAAATCGGGGAAGGTGCTCTATCGGGAGCTCTTCGATTACGTGGAGGACCCGGATGAGCAGTGGAACCACGCAGAGACGCATCCGGAACTGGTAGAGGAGCTTGAAGCCCTCTATGCCGCCCAAATAGGCCCTACTTGAAATCCATTATCGTCTCGCCCTGCCAGTTCTCCGGGGGCGGTGCGGATTCGAACTCCCGGCAGCGTTTTAGAAAGATTTTTGCCGTTGAATCGCCGGGAGAAATCGTCAGGATCTCTTCGTACCTGGCGGCTGCTTCCTTGAAGCTTCGTTTCAGGTACATCTCCATCGCCCAGCTGTGGTGGGCCCAGACGATCGAGTCCTTCTCGCTCAGCGCCTCTCGGACGGTGTAGATCTTGACCGCCCGGGCCTTGCCTTTTACCGCAACCCGGTCCAAGAGGCGGCAGGCTATATGGTCTTCGATCTGTTTTTTAACGCTCTCCGAGACTATGAGCTTCTCATGATAATACTTGGTGAGTCCTTCCAGTCGGGAGGCCAGGTTCACCATATCGCCGATAACGGTGTAGTCCATCTTGCGCTCTGAGCCGATATTGCCGACGGTGACCTCGCCGTAGTTGATGCCGATACCGATGTCGAAGGGGGGCAGTCCGTGGTCCTGCTGCCAGCGGTTGAACTCCCGTAATGCCGATATCATGTTGAGCGCCGCCAGCACCGCCTGAAGGGGATCGTTCTCGCCCTTAACCGGGGCGCCGAAGAAGGCCATGATCGCATCGCCGATATACTTGTCGACGATGCCGCCCTCATTCATGATGATATCCACCATGGTCTCGAAGTATTTGTTCAAGGATTCGACGATGGTCTCGGGATGCATATTCTCGGAGATGGTTGTAAAGGAGCGGATGTCGGAAAAGAGCACCGCCAGCTCCCGGTTGTCCCCTTTGAGCATTGTCTCGGGATGCGCCTCGAACTGTTCGATGACATTACTGGGAACATAACGCTGAAAGATTTTACGGACCTTCTTCTCGTTATTTCGGGCCATAACCGCTTCGAAGGCGTATTTTTTAATCTGATTGTAGGCTTTATCGAGCTCGCCGGTCATGAGATTGAAGTAATGTCCCAATTCTCCGGTCTCGTCACGGTAGCGGAGGGTCACCTTTTTTCCCAGATCCCCGGTGGTGATGATCTCCCGGATCACGGCCACCATACCCTTTATCGGCCTGGTCAAAACGGAGGTGAAGATTATCAGCATAATGACTGCCAACAGCAGGGCCGCAGTGAGGATAACGGCAGTGCGCTGAAAGATCTCGGTTATAGCCCCGTAAAAGACCTCCTCCGGTTCCAGCACCCAAAAATACCAGTCGAAGGGTTCAAAGGCGAGACCGTGTCCGACATGGGTAAGGCCTTCGATTTCGATTCGCTGCCAGCCGGGAACCCCCGCGGCGTGGATCTCCGCAAGGCGCCGCTTCTCATCATCGGTTAAATCGAGGGGCCGGGTCGTCAGCTGTGGTTCTCCCCTCGGGTCAACCGCCAGGATCAGCTCGCTCTCCCGCTGGATAAGGCTCTTTGCATGATTCTGAGAGCTCCTCTTGGCAACCTCCAGGTACTCCTCATCCTCGCTTAACCCGTTCTCTTCCAATAAGCTCCATTGGTTATTCATGTAGGCCGAGAAGGTTTCCGCCTTGAATCCGAGAAAATCCGTGGCTATTATTGTAATACCGTTACGCGCCGATAATGAAGCGACGAGAACGGTGAGGATCAGAGGCGTAAGGATTAATGGAAGGACGATCAGAATCGTTTTTGTTCGTATAGTCATTGATGCTACCTTGAGTATACGCCTGAATTGTGTCGGGGACCATGATTTTTTCATTTTCGAAGTTAGGAGCAAGATGAGCGGACTGCTCTCGAAAGCTAAAAATCTCCGCGACTCCTTTTTGGGTCGATCAGCGGTCGCTGAGAACGAGTCGGTCGCCCAGAAACTGCGGGCCGAGGAGGAGGCGGAGATCGCCCAAGAGATGGACGCTATCCTCGAGAAGAGCCGCATCCAGATTAACGCTGAGACCTTAGCCTATCACGCTCAATCCTCCGGTTCCCGGTTGCCGCTGTTGATCAATCTGGCCGCCCTGGCGCTGGTCGGCGGCGGCATCTACCTCTCGGCGCTCTACTTTCAGCAGAGCGAAGCAGATATTATAGCGGGCGATGCCCAAATGAATTCGACCGAAGGGAGAATCATATCGGCCCTGCGGGAGGAGTCGGAGGCCGCGCTGGCGGAGAAAGAGGCCCAGCTCTCCACTGTTCGCACTCAATTGGACAATCTGGAGTCGGACCTCCGGGCACAGTTGGATGCCGAGCTGGCGGCCGAACGGGAGCGGCTCTTATCGGCCGGCGCAAGCCGGGAAGAACTCGACGCCGACCTTGAAGCTTTCGAGAGAGAGCGTTTGGCCGAACTGAACGCCGAATACCAGGCGCTGCAGCAGAGTCTCGAAGCGGATCAAGCCGCCCTGGAGGCCGAACGGGAACGACTTATGGCCGAAGCGGCGGCGGCAGCCGAAAGCGCCGAGGACGCAGAGGCTCTGGAGAGTGAAGCCGCGACGCGGTTGGAGCAGCTCAGGCGTCAACGCGAGGAAGAGCGACTCCTCGGCGATCAGATTCTAAGCTTTTACGATACCGTAAATGAGGAATTGGAAGGCTCGGACTATCCTGCGGCGTTGGAGACCCTTGATCAGCTTGAAGATTTCCTGGGTCGACCGGCTATCAGCGAAAATCCGGTGATGGGCGAACGGATCGATACGGAGCGTTTTCTAATCGACTCCTTACGACGTTTGATCAGTGCCGAGACTGCGCCGGACGAGGTCCAGGAGGAGGTATCTGACCCCAGCGGCGAGCTCCTGGCTCAGGTCGGTCTATTGGTCGAACAGGGTAACGAACAATTTGCCGCAGGCGAGCGGGAGGCGGCGCTGGGGCAGTATCTCGACGCAATGGCCTTAATCCCCTCTTTGGAGACCGGCTACACTCGGATCCGTGAGATTGAAACCGAGCGGGAGCAGGCGGAGGGGGCGCGTCTGACGACTATCCTGAACCAGGGAGAAAGTCTCTTCTCCGCCGGGGAATATGCCGAGTCCGTCGAACGCTATCGAACCGCCCTGGGACTGCTCGATACCGATGCACTGCAGGTCGACCGGCTGGTGGAAAATCTTCTGCAATCGGGTTCGCGCCTGAGGGCTCTCCCGGCCGAGGACCCCAATACGGAGCTTGTCTCCCGGATTGAATCCCTGCGCAGGGAGTATGCAACCAGGAAACCTGCTTCCAGCGGCACAGCCTCGTCGGAGGCGGTTTTAACTTTGCTGAACGCCAAGGTCCTGATGCGCCAGGCTCTGGCGATGCCCGAGGTGCAGGCCCAGTTCCCGGATCTCTATAGCGAGACCGGTAAGGTGTTCGAAGCTTATGGTGAGGAAGAGCGAAGCATGGGCCGCACGGAGGCTCTGGAGCTGGCGGCCGGGATGCTGGCCTCTTTGGGGGAGGCTTCCGCCGATGGGCCTCAGTCGACCGAAACTGCGGTTTCGGATGAACTAAGCAGCGAAGAATTAGAAGCCCTGGACCGCTTTTTAGAGAACCTGGAGGCCCTGCTTAGGGATTAACCTCTCCAGTTACGAGTTCGGTATATCGAAATCATCGTTGGAGTAGCCCGAGAAATCGGGATTTGGATCCTTATAGGCTCGCACACGATAGCTGTAGGGAATGTTGGGAGTGAGGCCAAGATCATCAAAGACCGTGACGTCGGGTCCCACCGTAGCGATTTCGCTATAGGTGCCGCCGCTTGTTTTACGTTCGATCCTGTAGCCGTCCTCACCACTGGCATTGTCGGTCCAGGTGAGCCGGATATCCTGGGGTCCGGGCCATGTACCGTCGACAACCAGATTCGTCGGCGCGGCCGGCGCAACATTAACGGTGGCTTCCGAAATCGCCAGGGAGGCATCCGTCACGCGGACTGTCTCCGTCCCCAGAGCGGTCGGAGCCGCATACTCTCCGGTTGAACTGTTCACGAATCCCGTACCGCTGACAACGGAATAGGTGTACTGGGGGGTTCCCCCAGATGTAGTAAATGTATAGGAGGTACCCTGTTCGACGGTCACGGACGTCGGAGTTATAGATAGCGGACCGATGTTCACGATGGTGATAACTGCGTCGGCGGTTTTAGTAGGGCTGTCGGAATCGGAGACTCGTACAACCGCAATCCCCGGTACCCCGCCGGCTGTGTAGACTCCGCCGCCGGTAATCGAGCCCCCTCCGTTAATCTTGGAAAATGTATACGGAGCGGTTCCGCCGGTGGCCGTAAAACTGAAACTACTCCCGGTAAGTAGGATAATCGATGACGGAGTGATGTTCAGCGGTTGCTGGGGGGTGATGGTGACGGTAGCGACCCGTGATCGCCCGGCATTATCGGTGACTCTCACGTAGTCGGTGCCCGTTACGCTTGGCGCCGTGTAGACGCCGCCGGATGTGACGACGCCGTTTCCCGATTCCATAGAAAAGGTATACGGCGCACTCCCGCCGCCGGCCGAGAAGGTCAGATTATTGTTTGTGGGTACGGAAACTACCTGGGGCATGATGTTCAGGCCTTCAATAACCTGAACGGTCGCCGTTCGCGTCGTTAGATTGTCGTCCGTCACTTCGATCGTCGCTGTTCCAGGCGTTCCCGGTGCATCGTATTCGCCCGTAGCAGAGTTGATTGTACCGGATCCCGGACCGGATATGACCGCAAAGGTGTAGGGCGGGACTCCCCCTTGAGCAGAAAAAGTAAAGGAGTCATTGGTCGAAACAGTGAGCGCCGAGGGGGATATTCCCAGACCGAGGCCGTCGTCGACAATGGTGTAAACAGCATCGCTCTGGTTACCGGCTGCATCGGTGACGCGAAGGCGTACTGTCGCCGGTACGGGTGAAGGGGCAATGAAGGTATTCCCGATGATGCTGCCGCCGCCGGATAGAATGGTGTAGCTATAGGGGGGAATACCGCCGGAGGGTTCCAAGGTGATGCTATTTCCGATTACCAAGACCGCTTTACTAGGTGACAGGCTCAAAGGTTTCCCGTCCGGTCCGTCGACTAGGGAACTTATGCTGAAAGGCTCGTCGCAGGCGGTAAAAAGAAGAACGGAAAACAGCAAAATGACTATGCGTCGAATAAGATGCTTACATGTGCGGCTTTTTAAAAAAGCCATTGCACTTCTCCTTTTACCCCAAATACTTACTGAATTTCGTATAGGGGTAGGGTATTAATATACTTCGGAATAGTGAAAAAATCAGCTCTATTGTCCCCTGATGTAGATGGTATAGGGGTACTCGTTACCGGTAGGGACGAACATATAGGAGTCGATACCTACATATCCTGTTTGTGGGGCGGTCCATCCGCTTTTACTTAGGAATCCAATCTCAGGTTCACGGAAGGGTACACTGTCGGGGCTTACTACTTCGTCGTTGAGCTCGTCCCAGATATAGAGTGCGCCGATATCATTATTCGCAGTCCATGTTGCATAGCTGCTTACCGTTGTGACTCCTCCTCCGTTCAGGAGTTGGAAGCTGTAGGTATCGTAGCCTCCGCTTGGAGGACTGGAGTTGTCGAGCCAGCCGCGGATAACCAGGGTTTGGCCGAGGGCCAGAGTTCCGATATTTTGGGTATTGGGGATGGGTCCGGTGCTTGAACCTGATCCGTCGTTGGATAGACCGCTGTTGTCGTCCCCTTCTCGATCCACCGTATAGAGCGCGGTAAGCCCGGAGATATAATCATCGTTGGAGGGATTCCCGTCGTCGTCGGCGCTCACCCGGATAAGAAGGTAGCTGAGGCCGTAGTTCGGCCAGAGGCTTTCGTTCAGATCAGCTGCGGTCAAGGATGACGAAGCGCCGGAGGTAAGCGGTGCGATTTGTCCCTGGCCGATCAAGAGATCATCGCCGCTAAAGCCCTGGTCGAAGCTGAGGTAAGCCTCCCAGGAGACGGTCTTGATCCCGTCGCCGCTGCCGCTGTTGACGATGCTGAAGCCGCCTGAGATAGTCGTTCCCTCCTCGGCTTCACCGGGAAAGGTGTAGCTCTGCACCTCGTAATCCGGAGGGGCGCTGACTGTGAAGCGACTTATGGAGCGGGCGTAGTCGTTCTGGTCGCCGGTATCCTCGTCGCTTGCCGTCGCTTCGATAATCAGATAGTAGTCTCCGGCCGCGGGCCAAACGGCACCGAGGGTCGGTATATTGGAAAGGGTGCCGCCGGCCGATAGGGGACCGATAATGCCGGAGCCGATCTCCTCGCCCCCATCCGGTAGGGTGTCGGCCGAGGCGTATGCGGTCCAACTGATATTCTGGGCACCGTCTGATCCCACGTTGCTGACGCTGAAGGTCTCCGAAACCGAACTTCCTGCGGGGACGAAGGGTGCATACATGCTGACCGAGCTCACCTGGTAGTCGGGGGTGACGGCGCTGCCGTCGGTGACCGCGTAGCTACTGTCGCTGGCGCGGATATTGTTGGCGGTGTTTACCTCTTCCGTCGAGCTGAGCCGGACCAGCAGGTACCAGCTCCCGGCGTCCGACCAGGTGCCGGAGTTGATGGTTAGCGCGGCGGAGGTTCCCCCCGAGGCGATTCCAGAGAAGCTTCCGCTGTCGATCATTATATCCCCGGCGTTGTAGCTCTCGTCAGCGGAGATGTAGGCCTGCCAACTGCCGCCGCTGCTCCCGGGATCGCTCCCCTGGTTCCCGATAATAAAGGTGGCGTTCACCGCATCATTCAGGTTGACCACGATTCCGCCGTCGGGGGCGTCGCTCACGAAGTAGTCTACGTCGGCTGCAACCGATTGGACATCGAAGGGGGCGCTCGCGGCCCACTCATTCTGGGTCGTTTCGTCGTCGGCAGTCTCCCTCACCTTTAGATACCAGATACCGGTCTCCGTCGGCCAGGATCCGCTGATGGCCTGGGTCGTCTCGTCCGTGCCGCCCGGAGCGCCGTCGTCTCCGTCCAAGGCGGCGAGGCTGCCGCTGTCGATGATCATGTCGCCCGCACTGAATCCGGCCGTATTGTCCCGGGAGAGATAGGCGCTCCAGCTTATCGAGGCGCTTCCGTCGTCCGGACCGGTGTTGGCCAGGGAAAAACTTTCGATAAGGGATGAGCCGGCATTGGGCGAGGGAGTGTTTGCAGTGAAGCCGCTCAGGGTGTATTCAATAGTGCCCGCCGGTGGTGCCGGGGTCGCGCTTACGGTAACCGTGGCGCTGGCTACCGGCCAGGCGGGGTAGGTGTCGTCTTGCACCTCGATGATGTCCGTACCCACGCTTGCACCGGCGGTGTACTGATCACCGCTCATGCTGGGCGATCCCGAACCGGACTGGGCGAAGGAGTAGCTGTAGCTTCCGGTACCGCCGGAAACGGTAAAATCGACCTGTTGTCCGGTATAGATCGCGGCTACGGCGGGGGTGATCGCAAGGGGGGCGAAGATCTGGGTGGTAGTCGCCGACAGGTTACGGTTGTTGGCGAAGGCAAGGTCGTCCTCGGCGGCAATCTCTACCAACAAGTAGTAGCTGCCGGCTTCGCTCGGCCAGGTAGCGCCGGTGACGGTCACCGTTGTCGTTCCTCCCGCCGAGAGCGGTCCGGTTGTTCCCGCGGCGGTGATGCGATCGTCTGTACCGCCGAGGCTGGTATCCGTGCTGGCGTAGAGGGTCCAGGCGATGGTATCGGCGCCGTCGGCTCCGCCGGGAAGTTGATGGACTATGTCGAATTGAGCGTCGAAACTACTCCCGGCAAGGAGGTCGGCAGATACGATGCTGCCCACCGCGCCGGGCGCGTAGTCCACACCGGTGGCGGTGTCGATGACGGAGATCGTCGCGGTTCTGGTTCGGCCGTCATAGGCATCGGTCATGGTCACCACATCGCTTACGCCGGAGGTGGGGCCCGCGGTATAGGTATTCCCGGCTATGCTTGCGCCGGAGTTGTTGTCTGCCGGTAAAATAGCGAACGAGAAGGGCCCGTCTCCGCCGACGGGGCTGAAATCTATCGACTGATTGACGTAGACGGTGATGCTGGACGGGCTGATGGAGAGGGGTTTCGCCTCTACAGTAACCGTTGCCTCGGCAAAACTGCTGTCCGCTGTATCGGTAATGCGGACCGTATCGTTAACCGACCCGCCGCCGGAGTTGGAGCCGGCTATGTATGCTCCTGTACTGAGATTAACCGACCCGCCGGAGTTATTAACCTCCAGGGTGAACTCATAGGGCCCTGTCCCGCCGATGGCGGCAAAGTTGACTGAACCGCCGGTAGAGACGGTTTGCGTCGAGGGGGTTATCCCCAGCCCGAGACCGCCGGCGTCGACGGTATAGACCGCATCGCTGCTGTTTCCCGCAGAGTCTCTGACGCGAATGCGTGCCGTCCCCGGCGCGGGCGGGGCGGTAAAGAGAGACCCGACGATCGTGCCGCCTCCTGAGATAATCGAGTATTCATAAGGCGGAATCCCTCCTGAAGGTTTTAAGGAGAGGCTGTTGTTGATAACCAGCACGGCCGTGTTCGGCGAAAGGCTCAAAGCTCTTCCGTCCGGTCCGTCCACCAGCTCAGCGATGCTGTAGGGTTCTTGGCAGGCATTGAGTAGAATCAACCCGATTATAATCAGGGAAAGTACCTTGAATCGAGATAAGAGTAACAGGTGCGACCCGCTTTGTTTCACGTTCCGACTGCGTCCTTTCCGCTATTCTAAATATAATCCCTCATCCCACAGCTTGTATCACACAGGTGAGGGAATTATAAATATAGTCCAAACCTCGGAGAAAAACCGTAGGTGAGAGAATTCCCTTCGTAGAGGAATTGGAAGTCGGTGGAGAAGCCCAGGGTAAGATTGGGGAGGGCGTAGTGCAGTCCCAGGCCGAGTTCGGCGGCGGGGCTCAGTTTGGTCTCTCGACTGCCTCCCGCTTGGACGAATGAGACCAGCGCGGATCCGATTCCGGCCTTGAGCTGCACGGCGAAATCTCCGGAGCGAAGGGCGGTAAAGCGCAGCGAAGGCAGGAGCGGAATTATCAGGCCGTCCGCTGTGGCGGCGTAGCCCTCGGCCTTGATCAGGATCAGTCCCGTGGTGAATCCAGGATTCAGGTCGTTTTCCAGGCGGTAGCCGGCAAAGAAGAAGGGACCGAAGCCGGTTTTTAAGTAGCGCCCCGCTTCGCCCCCCGGGAGGAAGAGTCCCAGTTTCGCACTCCAGTTAAAACCCGTCTTCAGTTCGGGAACAGCTTCCGCGACGGGTTCTCTCTCGGGCTCCGGTTCGGTTTCTTCCGGGGGAGCGGGCGCCTCCGGCATTTCGAGCTCTTCATCGGCTTCTATGAAGGCGATGATGCTGGCGGACATCTCTCGTACCTGAGTGAGTAGATCCTCATCGAAGCCCAAGCCCAACACTTCTTCAGACTCACGGTAGAAGATTGTTCCGCCGTTAATGGGATCGTCCACGGCGATTGAGTAACGAATGCGATCCTCGTTGAGCAGGTAGGCGATACGGATGGCCAGATCCGGAGAGTCTGTGATGCTTACCGCCAATCCGTCCAGGGTGAGCTGGAGTAGCACTACCCGACGGAAAAGCTCGCTTAATGAATCCTCCCGCTCGGGATAGTCGGAGGTTACCTCCAGTACAATCTCCACAGGTCGGGCGGCCGGCTCGGATCCGCTGCTATCCTGGGCGCGTAAAGGGAGCGTCGCAAGCAGGAGTAGGCCTAGAAGTAGGACGTTCCGAATCTTTATAATCATGATCCGTATGAGTAGTATACGACTATTTAGCCCGATATTTCCGGATAGACGGCCTATTTTGTCAGGTTTTCGACCGATTTCCGGTTGCGCGGATTAGTAAACTCCCGTCCCTCGTCGGAATAGAGGTAATCGATTTCCTCATGGTATGCCTCGGCTATCTTGTAGCGCACCATCTTCGAGGTGGAGTTGAGAAAACCATTCTCCAGATTGAAAGGCTCGTCGATCAGCAGAAAGCTCGAGGGTACCCACTGCGCGGGAAAGCGCTCTTTCAGGGCCTGGTCGCTCCGGAATCGGGTAAGCAGTTCTTGGAAGAGTTCCAGGATCTCATCCGCACCCGCATCGGGATTGCGCCTCCGATAGGCGCCGACCGCTTCCGGATCGGGAACCAGAAGCGCCACGGTGTAGGGGCTGTGGTCGTTGTAGAGCATCGCCTGCTGTACCAGATTGCCGTCGGCGGTGACGATCGCCTCCTCGATCTCTTCGGGGCTGTATTTTTCGCCGTCCTTGGAGATCAAGAGGGCCTTCTCCCTGCCGACGACCATCAAAAAGCCGTCCTCGTCGATGTAGCCCAGATCCCCGGTATGAAGCCAGCCTTCTTTAAGGGTTTTCGCTGTAGCCTCGGGATTCTTGAAGTAGCCGGCCATCACGTTCTCGCCGCGAATCACGATCTCCCCCTTCACGCCTTGGGGCAGATCCCGGCCCTCCTCGTCGCAGATCCGGCACTCGATGGTGGGCATCACCTTGCCTGAGCTACCCAGCTTGTGGGCGCCGGGGACGTTGGAAGAGATAACCGGCGCCGCCTCGGTCAGCCCGTAGCCCTGATAGATGGGTACGCCTAAGGCCTTGAAGAACTGCTGCTGTCCCAACTCGAGAAGCGCCCCGCCTCCGACGCAGAACTTGATCTTCTTGCCGAAGATCGAGCGTACCTTAGGGAAGATCAGGAGGTCCGCCAGCTTGTAGGGTAGGTAGGCCTTAGCTCGGGTCCAGAAGGACGGGGTGTGATAGCAGTCGCCGTAATAGGCTATTCCGGCCTTGATTCCGGCGGTGAATATAGCGTTGATGAGTCCCCCCTTCTCCTCCACCCCGCGGATGATCTTCTTCATGAAGTTGCCGCTCAAGGCCGGCACGGTCAACAGGAATACCGGCGCCGCCTCGACCAGGTTCTTCGGAATATTGCGCAGGATCGACATCGAGCCGCCCCGGGCGTCGACGAAGTAGAGGGTGATGCCCCTCATCAGCGAGGCGTAGAGACCCACGGTGTGAGCGAAGCTGTGGTCGCAGGGGAGGATAATCAGGGTCGAGTAGTCCCGGTAGGGAACCTTGAAGGCCTCCACCGAATCCCGGCAGTTTGCCCAGTAGTTTTTGTGGGTCAACATGATCGCCTTCGGGTCCCCGGTGGTTCCCGAGGTGTAGCAGAGGGTAGCGGTATCATCCTCGGCGGTCGCCAGGGCCAGCTCTTCCACCTGAGCCAAAGCGTCGTGAGCCTGTTCTCCCTTTTCGAGCAGTTCGCTGTAGAGGTAGGCGCCGTCTCCCCTTTTACGGCCGATGCTTGCGAGCATCCGGTCGAAGACCTCGGTCTTCTCGGAGAGATAGACGAAAATGATCGTGTCGTTTTCAAACTGCGGTAAGGCCTCGCCCACCTTCTCCGCGGTTATGTGGGAGAGGAAGAGGACGGTACTCTCCGAGTGATTGATCCGAAAGGGGATCTCCGAGGCCAGAAGCCGCATCGAAAGGGGAACCGATACCCCGCCGGTGTAGAGAATCGCCAGTTCGCTGACGACCCACTCGGGGCTTCCTTCGGCCAGGATGCTCATCATCGATTTGGGAGCCGCTCCGACGGTGAGGAGACCGGCGGCGAGGGCCTTTGCCGTCTCCCGAACCTCCCCGTAGCTATGGGATTGCCATCCTTCGTCGGTTTTTCCGCTGACATAGGTCTGGTCGCCGAACTCTTTGACTGCTGTATTGAGCATTTCGATTACGGTTTGTTTCATATATATGCCTCTTTTGTTACCGATTGTACGCTGAAATCCGAAAAAATCAAACAGGATTCTTCCCTTGACAGGCGCCGAGGCTTCCGGTCAAATAGGACGACCGCGGAAAATCGGGCGGAAAAGGAGCAGCAGATGCAGAAAGAGTGTTTGGCGATCGACATCGGCGGAACGAAGACCAAGATGGCCCGTTTCCAGGGGGAAAAACTGGTCCCCTTCTACCACGAGAAGACGAGTCAGGATCCTGAAGAACAGCTTATCCGCATGCTTGCCGGAATCAACAAGGAATTCGAGCCGAACACGATTCGATCCGTCGGCATCGGCTGCCCCGGTCCGCTGGATCCGAAGACCGGCGTTATAAAATCCCCGCCCAATCTGCCGCAATGGGACGAGTTCGCCCTGGCCGAGCGTCTGGGTCGGGAGGTCGGCGCCGCGGTGCATATCGAAAACGACGCTACCCTGGGCGCCCTGGGCGAGGCCTATGCCGGTGATGATAAGCCGGTGGAGAATCTTTTCTACATGACCATCAGCACCGGAATCGGCGTCGGCATTGTTCACGAGGGACGCATCATCTCCGGTGCCCGCGGGCTGGCCGGGGAGTGCTGGAGCTTTCCGCCGGCCCTCTTCTTCGAAGATCTAGAGACCGAACAGGGGTTCTCCCTGCCTGGCGAGAATATCAATCAGTTCTCCGCCGGAACCGGCATGGTTCGCTACTGTAAGACCTTGATCGCCGCGGGCGCGAAGACCAGTATTCCCAAGGAGGATGTCTCCACCTATACCATCATCGCCGCCTGGAAGGAGGGCGACCGACTCGCCGAGCGGGTGCTGGAGCGCTCTCGAACCACCCTGGCGGCGGCTCTGAGCTTTATCGTCACCCTGATCGATCCAGATGAGATCGTCCTCGGCGGGGGACTCTGTATCGAAGAGGAGTGGATCGTGGCCCCGATTCGAGAAAAGCTTGAGCGCATGCTCCCGGAGGGCATCGGCAAGGGAATCCAGGTCCGCCGAGCGCGGTTATGGGACGAAGCGGTCCTATACGGGGCGTTTCATTATGCCGAGAGTTTCGGCGGCTAGCGCTTCAGGGCCGCTTCTGCGTCGGCTAGAATGACATTGACCTGGTTCTCGATAAAGAGCTCCCGGTATTCCGCCGGAAGTTCGCTGTCGGTGATCAGTACGTCGATATCCTCGGCGCCGCAGTAGCGGGAAAGGGCGATCTTGCCGAATTTGGTCGAGTCCGAGAGAATGAATACCTCGTTGCTACGCTGGATGATCTCGGCGTTCAGCTCGGCCCGCATCATATCCCGGCCGGTAAAGCCGGTGGTCGGCGTGAAGCCGTCGACCCCGATAAAAGCCTTGCTGAAGTTGAGATTGCTCAGGCAGTGGCGCGCGAGATTGCCGACGATGCACTCGCTGGCCGCCTGGTAGATTCCCCCGAGGAGGATGACGTTGCCGCTGCCCGTATCCCCCACGTGCCGGGCGATAAAGGCGTTATTGGTAATAATCGTCACCTTGTCGATTTTGCAGACCTCTTTGGCGAAGAGGGCGTTTATCGATCCCGACTCGACGAAGATGGTCTCTCCGGGCTGGACGAAATCCTGGGCGGCTCGGGCGATCTGCAGTTTCTTGTCGTAGTTGATCGCCATCCGGTGGGCGATATCCTCGCTCTCGTCGATCACCGCTCCGCCGTGAACTCGGCGCAGGAAGCCTTTATTCTCGAGGGTGGTCAAATCCTGGCGGATCGTCGCCGGACTTACCGAGAGCTGATCGGAGAGCTCGTTGACGCTGGCCTGCTGTCCCGACGAGAGGATGTTGAGGATCTCTTTATGGCGTTTATTCATAGCCTTGCTCCAAGGGCAGCGCAGCGGCGCCGATCAGCCCGGAGTCGCTTCCTAACTCTGCATTCAAAATTTCGAGCCTATCATACATCATATCGTGGACATGGGAAAGGAAAGACTCCTGAATCATCTGCAGGTATTCAGGACCCAGATTCATCAGTCCCCCCCCGAGGATTACCGCTTCGGGATTCAACATGGCGAAGAGGTTGTAGATCCCGATACCGACGATCTCCGCCGACTCCTTGACGATGGCGGTGCAGACGGGATCCTTTTCGGCGAAGCCCGCGGCGATCAGCTTGCCGTTAACCCGATCAACTGTTTCGGGGGTAATTCCGGTCTCGGTCCTAAGGCCCGCCTCCAGTTTTCGGCGAAATAGTTCGGGGAAGAAGATTCCCGACGAGAGGGCCATTAGGCAACCGGGATTGCCGCAGGTACAGTAGACATCCGAGTCGTATTTGACGATCGTGTGGCCGATCTCTCCGGCGGTTCCTGTCACCCCGCGGATAAGGCGTTTATCGAGGATGATGCCGGCCCCGATACCGGAGCTCACCGTAAGAAAGACCATATCCTCCGTATGCCGGCCGGCGCCGAAGCGGAACTCACCATAGGCCTGGGCGTTGGCGTCGTTGTCGACTACTACCGGAAGCTTTAGAGCCTCCTCGATTTTGGCCTTCAGGGGATAATTCTTGAAGGGGATGCGGAAGTTGCTGGTGGTGATGATCACCCCCTCTTTGAAACGCACATGGCCGGCGAAGCCGATGCCGACTCCCACTACCTCCTTAGCGGAGATTCCGGCCCGCTCAAAGAGCTCTTCCACCAGACTCACGACCCGCTCGGTAAAGGCGTCGTTGGCTAAATCGACATGATCGTGTATCTCCAGGCGCAAGACCTGTTCTCCGCTCTGTTGGTAGAGGGCGGCCGCCAGCTTCGTCCCGCCGATGTCGACGCCGCAGAGTAGTTTCTGTTTCATAACTCCTGCTCCGTCCGGGCGATGATGTCGTCCTGCGTATCCGGGCTCAAGGTGGTGAAGAAGGCCGAATAGCCCGCCACCCGCACCACCAGGTCTCGGTACTGCTCGGGATCGGCCTGGGCCTTGAGCAGGGTCTCCCGGTCGACCACGTTGTACTGCACGTGCCAACCGCGAAGATAGTCGAAGAAGGTCCGGAAGAGGTGAATCAGCTTGCGCTTATTGCTCCCGGTCGCCAAGATGGCCGGGGTGAGCTTCTGGTTCAGGAGCACCCCGCCGAGAATCTTCTCAGTCGGCAGCTTGCCCATGGAGTTGAAGACCGAGGTCGGTCCGTTGACGTCGGTACCGGCCGAGGGCGAACTCCCTTCGGCTAAGGGGACCCAGGCCTTGCGCCCGTCCGGGGTAGCGGGACAGACCGCGCCGGAGGGGACGTTGGCCGAAATCGACGAGGTTCCGCCGTAGTAGCGGCAGCCGATGGGGCCTTTGCCGTCGCGGATAGTGCGGTAGGCTTTGATCTCGTCCAGGTAACAGTCGTAGGCCTCTTTCAGGAGCAGGTCGACATAATCGTCGTCGTTCCCGAACTTGGGGGCGCCGTTTAAGAGGAGCTGGCGGATCCGCTCCCCCTCGGCGCCGGCGAAGTCGTTCGCGATGGCCGACATTAGCTCGGAGGCTGTGATGCGCTTCTCCTCGAAGACCAGCTTCTTGATCGCCGCCAGGCTGTTCCCTAAATTAGCGATGCCTACCTGCAGGCCGGAGACGAAGTCGTAGACCGAGCCCCCCTCGTGGATCGTCAGTCCCCGCTCGAGGCAGTCGTCCACTAACACCGAGCAGATGACGTCCGGTCCCTCTTCCATCAGAACCACGTCCACCGCGGCGTCGATAGCGACGCCGGCTTTGGCGTAGTAGCGGATCTGTTTGTCCCAGGCGGCCACAAGCTGGTCGTAGGATGAGAAATCCTCGAGCCTGCCGGTTCCGGGACAGAACTGCTTGCCCGAGACAGGATCGGTACCGTTGTTGAGCGCCGACAGGAAGACCCGCATGAAGTTGATGAAGTGCTTGCCGGTGCAGCGGTAGCCCCATTTGCCCGGGACGGCCACCTCGATGCAGCCGATAGCGGAGTAGTTGCGGGCGTCCTCCTCCTTGACCCCGAGTTTGACGAACTCGTCGATTACGATCTCGTCGTTGTTGAAGGCGGGCATCCCGAAGCCCTTCTCGATTACCCGGACGCACTCGAGCAGGAACTCCTCGCTCATTCCCTTGTGGTAGCGGACCGAGAGGTTCGGCTGGGTCAGCTTCATCTCTCCCACCGTCCGCAGAATCAGGTAGCTCAGATCGTTGACCGCATCCCTGCCGTGGATATCGACGCCGCCGATGGTGACGTTCTGGTAGAGGGGGCCGCCGGCGGAGAAGCGGGTGTGGGACCAGGAGCGGATCTTGTTGACGCTCAAGAGCTTGATCCAGGTGTTCTCCAGAAGCTCGGCGGCGAACTCCTCGGTCAAGGTCCCGGCCTCGATATCCCTATGGTAGAAAGTATAGAGGTACTGATCCATCCTGCCTAAGGACATGGAGTGGCCGTTGCTCTCGATCTGCAGGATGAGCTGGATGAAGAGGGTCAGCTGCAGGGCTTCGTAGAAGTCCCTCGGCGGCTCGAGGGCGATGTGCTCGCAGATACCGGCGATTCGCTCGAGCTCTCCCCTGCGCATCTGTTCGGATTCCCGGGCGGCCTCCTCCCGGGCCAGCGCGGCGTAGCGTTCGATATAGGCCGTCACCGCCCGCATCGATATCTCGGCGGCCCGGTAGAACTGCCGCTTCTTGATACTCTGCAGGTCGGTGTCGAAGAGTCCCGCCTGACGCTCCCGGATCTCTTTCAGGTAGGCGCCGATGCCGGTGGCCAGCAGCCGCTCGGCGTTGATGGCGATATGGGCGTCGCCGGAGGTGAGGTTCCCCTCGGCCTTGATCATCGTCGTCTTGTGGATTTCCCGTAAGGTCTCGCCCATTAGGTGGCGGCCCTTTTCCAGGGTGGTCTTTCCCTCCCACCAGCGGCAGATATCGATCAGCTCCTCCCGCTGATCCTCGCGGATAAAGAACTTGTCTCCCGGCCGCTGATCGAACTCGTCTATCTCGTTCAGGATCCATTCCACCGCATACTCGGGGAAGATCGGCGCCGCCCGGAGCGCGGAGGATTGATTGCCTACTAAGAGTTCCCCCGGGGTGATGAAGATCTTCATCTCCTTGAGGGTCTTCTCGATAGCCAGCGCCCGCTTGAGGATAACCGGCTTGTCCTGATGTTGCTTATATATGGCGGTATAGGCCCGGGCCCGGTCGAGACAGATTCCCGAAGGAGTTTTTATAACCTGATCCCTGAGTATCGCCGTACGGCCTGTGAGGGGCTTGGTTGAGGTGGCGCTCATACTGGTATTCTCCTCTTTCGAATAAAAGTATTTTAGTTTCAAATGATAGATTTGTCAAATCGGGCCGCTTATCTCGGCGATGAGGCGGTCGGCTACCTTTAGGGCCTGGGCAACGATGGTCAGGGCCGGATTGACCGCCCCCGATGAGGGGAAGAAGCTCCCGTCCACCACATAGAGATTGGGATGATCGTGGCTGCGGCAGTGGCCGTCGAGTACGGAGGTGGAGGGATCGTTTCCCATGCGCAGGGTTCCGCATTGATGCTGGATCGACTCCGCCCCCCGGCGGGTAACGAAACAGAAAGGATAGCCAGCGATTCGCAGGTGGCGCTTCAGCCGGCGTACCAGTCGACGGTGGGCCGTTTTGCGCGTCGGACGGCGCTCGATCCGAATGCGGCCCTTACCGTCCCGGTAGACCCGGTTCTCACGCGTAGGCAGATCCTCGGACATGATCCAGAAATCGAGACTGCGGGGGGCGATGAAGTTGCGCAGGAGCCTGACGAGCGGATTGGGGTGGGAGATGAGCATCTCGGGATGGATCTTGCCCCGCATCTGGATATTCCCGGCGGCCGACTTCTCGTCCCGGGGCAGATAGTAGTCGTTGACCGACAAGGTCTTCTGCAGCCGGGTGGGATTGCGCCTGAAGGGGTTGAAGGCGATGAGGACGCTGTTGTTGTGGCAGAGATAGTTCCGGCCGACAAGACCGCTGGAGTCGGCCAGTCGGGAATCGAGGAGCAGCAGGGCCGACTGAATCGCCCCGGCGGAAAGCACCACGATGCGGGCCGCGACCTCTTTGGTGATTCCTTCGTGTTCGAACTCGACGCTCCGAACCCGCCGGCCTTCGGGATCGGCCAGAATCCGCAGAGCCTTGGCCTTTGTCAGCAGGGTTAGGTTGGCCGGCTTTTTGGTGTAGACCGGCCGCAGGATACGGTTCTCGGCATCCCCTTTGGCCCGCACCATGCAGGGAAAACCGTCGCAGGGACTCCCCTTGCGGCAGCGGCCGCCGGGGCCGAAATCGACCGCCAGCGGGGTATGGAAGGGGTGGAGTCCCTGCTTCGCCAGGCGCTCCGCCAGCCGAGCGATCTCATCCTCGTGTTCCACCGCCTCGGCGGGGTACTCGGCGCCGCCCGGATCGGTCGGATCCTCGCCCCGGCGACCGCGGATCTTTAAGAGCTCCTCGGCCTGATCGTACCAGGGGCTAAGCTCGTCGTAGGGATACGGCCAGGCCGGAGAGGTGCCGTCTGTGTAGCGTTGTTCCTCGAAATCCTCCCGGCGCAGCCTGAAGGCCGAGCCGCCGTAGAACTTGCTCGCCCCGCCCACGTTGTAGAAGGCTCGCGGCGAGAAGGGCCGCCCCCGCCCATCGTACCAGGTCTCGTCGGCCCGGTAGCGTTTATTGACAGCGATTTCGGCGATATCCCAGTTGGCCTTCTCCTGGGGGATGAAGTCGCCTCGCTCCAGCAGGCAGACCTCGAAGCCGGCCTCGACCAGCCGGCGTGTAATAACGCTCCCGCCCATGCCGGAGCCGATGACCACCGCGTCGTAGCTACTCTTCATCGTCCACGATAACCTCTACACCCGCCTGCTGGAGAATGGCCTTCAATTCAGCCAGCCGTTCCGCCGGAAGCTGGGTCTGCGGTCCCTTTACCCGGTACTCCTCGGCCAGGACCGCGTACTTATCCTTCGCTAAGGGGTTGTAGTTGATCAGCTCCATCGGGATTGCCGGATCGACCGAGGCCACGTACTCCCCGATGCCGCGCAGGTTCTCGTCCGAGTCGGTGAAGCCGGGAATAAGCGGTATGCGGACCAGGAGCTCTACCGGGCTGCCGGCGAGGTACTCGAAATTGGTCTTGATCTCGTCGTTGGGAACCCCGGCGTACGTGCGGTGCAGCTCGGAGTCGATCAGTTTCAGGTCGACGATGAAGAGATCCACATAGGGTTCGATGGCGGTAATTGCCCCCCGGTCGGCCTGCATAGAGGTCTCGACCGCGGTGTGGATCCCCTTCTCTTTGGCCAGGGCCAGGAGCTCGAGGGCGAACTCCGGCTGGTAGAGGGGATCCCCGCCGGTCAGGGTCATGCCCCCGCCGGAGTTGGCGTAGAAGGCGGCGTCCTTCATCACCTCGGCGATGAGCTCGCCGCTCTCCCGCTCCTCCCCCACGAAATCGAGGGCGCCGGTGGGACAGGCTTTAACGCAGGCTCCGCAGCCGGTGCACCGCTCCCGGTCGATGTGAATGTAGAGGCTGCTCTCCTCCCGCGCCTCGAGGGCCCCTTCGGGACAGGCGCCGATACAGCGGCCGCAGCGGATGCACTTGGAGTGGAAGTACCAGAGCACCGGGTCGGCCGGGATTCCCTCCGGATTCTGGCACCAGAGGCAGGAGAGGGGGCAGCCTTTGAGGAAGATCGAGGTGCGGATTCCCGGTCCGTCGTGGATGGCAAAGCGTTTGATGTCGAAAACGGTTCCTTTCATAAGGGCAGGCTCCTTTAGTCGATCTCTCCGTAGCTCGTGCGGGCGATAATCTCATCCTGCAGATCTGGGGCGAGTTCGGTGAAATAGGCGGTGTAGCCCGCCACCCGAATCGTCAGGCCCCGGTAGGCGTCGGGATTCTGCTGGGCGTCGATCAGATCCTCCTTGCGGACCACGTTGAACTGAACATGGTTGATCCGCAGTCGGCAGAATCCACGCAGGAGGGCGTTGAACTTCTGTCGATCGGCACGCTTTTGGAAGAACTCGGGCAGGAACTTCATGTTCAAGAGGCTGCCGTTGCTCCCCAGCCGTCCGTCGAGGCGGTCCACCGAGCGCAGCAGCGCCGTCGGGCCATGTTCGTCTCGGCCGTACATGGCCGAAACCCCGCCGTCGGCTAAAGGCGATTCGGCGCAGCGCCCGTCCGGCGAGGCCCCTACGTTCTTGCCCATCGGGATATGGGCCGACACCGTATAGAGCCCGGTATGGTAGGGGCCGCCCCGGGCGTTGGTATATTTCTTCAGCTCATCGGCAAAGTGGCGGACCGTCGCCGCCCCCAGCTCGTCGACCCAGGTCACGTCGTTGCCGTACTTCGGCACCTTGTTGATCGCCTTGCGCCGGAGCTCCTCCTTTCCCCGCCAGTTGGTCCGCAGGGCCTCGAGCAGCTCCCCGGGCCCGACCTCACGGCGCTCGAAGACCAGCTCCTTGATGACCGCCAGGCTGTCGGCCACGTTGGCGGCCTGAATAGCCTGGATCCCCGACAGATTATAGCGGGCGCCGCCCCGGGTAACATCCGTTCCGCGCTCGATACAGTCGGCGATGACCGACGAGAGGAAGGGGGAGGGCATCGACTCGCCGTGGTAGCGGTCGACGAAATCGCAGACCGGGATCATACGCTCGATAAAGTGCTCCGTCTGGCGGCGGAAGGCGGCGACCAGGGAGTCGAAATCGGGATAATCGGCCAGGTTCCCCAGGTCTGGCCCCAGCTGTTTGCCGGTCAGAAGGCAGACACCATTGTTGAGGGTCAGCTCCAGGGCCTTGACCAGGTTGAACATGGCTGCGTCGCTCCAGCCCAGGTTGTTCCCCTGGGTCGAAAGCTCCACGCAGCCGACCACCCCGTAGTCGTAGGCGTCCCGCTCTTCGATGCCCTGGTTCCGCAGGGCGGGAATGACGCACTCGTCGTTGAAGATCTGGGGCATGCCGCTTCCCTTTCCAATCACCTGGGAGGACTTCTCCACCAGCCATTCGGGGCTCTTCTCATGCAGTCGCACCGAGAGGTTCGGCTGGGGGAGCCCCAGATGCTCCTGGGCCTTGAGGCACAGAAAGCTCAAGAGATTGGCCGAATCGCTCCCGTCCCGGTTCTTTCCGCCTAAGGCGATGTTGAAGCCGATGGGGAAGCCGGCGAAGTATTTGGCGCCCTGGGAGTTTCGTAAGTAGACGATCTTGTTGAAGCCGAGCCAGAGGGATTCGATCAGGGCCAGGGCCGATGCGAGATCTATGCGGCCCTCGTTCAGATCCTTCTCGAAGTAGGGGTAGAGGTATTGATCCAGCCGCCCCGGCGAGAAAGAGGAGGCGTTCGACTCGAGGTGCAGGATAACGAAGAGAAACCAGACCGACTGCAGGGCCTCGCGGAAGTTCTCCGGCGGGCTCGACGCCAATTTAATGCAGATGCGGGCTATCTCGCCCAGGTTGGCGGCATGGGAGGCGTGCTCGGGATTGCGGGAGAGCTTCTCCGCATGCTCCCCATGACGGCGGATAAAGCCGACCGCGGCCTCGAGCACGATCGCCGCCGACTCTAAGAAATCCGCCGTATCGCCTGATGCTCTCTCCCGACGGCTCTTCACCGCGGTCAGCAGCCCGGCGGGGCCCTTCTGAAGCCAGGTACGGACGTCCGGAATGATATGCCCCTGGGCGTGATCCTTCTGGTTGATCTTGACCACCTTGCCGATGGCCTCGATCTCTTCACCCCGGGCGGCGGCGATCCCCTCTTCCAGGGTCTGTCCCCGCCAGTAGGGGAGGAGCTCCTCCCGGAAGTAGCGGACATCCTCGTCCTTGACCTGGAAACGGTCCTGTTCCCGGGTGGGGAGGGTCTCGATCTCCTTCTCCAACCAGCTCAATCCCGCTTCGGGGAAGACAATGCCGGCTCTGACGCCGGCGCTGCGGTTGCCGACGATCAGCTCCTCCGGATCGATCCGCAAGCGAATACCCTCCAGCGAGGCGGCCAGTCCGAAGGCCCGCTTTAGAATGCGGTGTTTCTCTTCGTGGCGGCGATAGGCGGCGGTGATCAGCCGGGCCTGCTCGGTGGAGACCCAACGCTGTTCGTTCATGATCTTCCGCTTCTGATTCGAAATCTCAGGCGCTAGAGGCAGGGCGTCGGCCTCTTCCAATCGAGTTTGGAGCTCCCGGGGAGCATCGGCGTAGAGTGAAGTCATCTCATCCTCTCAAAAAAGACGGATTTAAAACTTTCATATGAAAGTATAGTAACTTCATTTGACAATCCTGTAAATAGGGGGTATACCTCTATACATGAATCGAGCTATGAAAACGGTACTGTTAACCGGCGGCGGCGGCTTCTTCGGAACCCGCTTCCGCACCACTTTTCGACACAGCTTCAATATCGTCTCCACCGATGTGGCCGAGCTGGATATCCTCGACAGGGAAAAGGTGGCGGACGCCTTCAATCTGATCAAGCCCGACTATGTGATCCATGCGGCGGCGATCGCCCTGACCGGATTCTGCAACGAGAATCCCGATAAGTGCCGGGAGATCAACGTGACCGGCGCCCTGAACGTGGGACAGGCGGCCAAGGAGCACGGGGCGCGGATGATCTTCTTGAGCTCCGAGCAGGTATTCAACGGCAACGGTGAGGCGGGACCCTACTCCGAAACCGACACCCCCGCACCGGATACTGTCTACGGTAAGAACAAGCTGGAAGCCGAAGGGCTCCTGGCTGAGCTTCTGGACGAACTGGTCGTGCTGCGTTTCTGCTGGATGTTCGGCGTTCCCGAGCGCGGGCTCCCGGTGGTCAATAACCTCTTGTGGGATGCGGTGCGCTCGATCCTGAGCGGCAAGCCGGTGAAGGCCTCGCCCAACGAGTACCGGGGGGTTACCTATGTCAACGATGTGGTCGACCGCTTCGACCGCATTATGGATCTGGATCCGGGGATCTACCACGTCGGATCCTTTACCGAGAAGTCCCGTTACGATCTTGCTCGGCATATACTAGTCGAGATGGGATTAGAGGCGCGGATCGACGAGCTCCTGATCCGGGACGACGAGGCCTACCGGGAACATCCCCGGGATGCGCGGCTCGATACCGGAAAGATCGGAAGGGCCGGAATCCCCTTCACTGAATCGTCGGAGGCCATAAGCCGCTGTATCAGGGAATATAGTTTGAAGGTCTAGTACGATTCCAGGGGAGTCCGGCCATAAAGAGTGCCGCCGAATCCCAGATCCTGCGCCAAAGACCTCCCCGCTTTATGCGCTCAGCGCTGAGAATCGGCCGGCTGAAGAGCAGGCTTCCGTCGGGGCTACGGCAGATGAGCTCCCCGATGCGACTCCCTTCGGCCAGCGGGGCGCTAAGCCGCTCCTTGTACAGAATCTCCCACTCTATCAGTAAAGCTTCTTCGGCCGGCAGGGTGATCGCCGGCAGCGCCTCCGTCCGGCTTTGAACCGTTTTCCGTTCCCCCAGGTAGACCCTGCGGGGAGGCAGGGAAGGCCCTTCGGGGACGAAGGTCCGGCTGGCGTAGAATCCGTACGAGATGAGGGAGGTTGCATCCACCGCCCGCACCAGTCCTCCCTGACGGCTGTCCTCTCCCGGTCCCCCCATCAGCACGGCGAGCAGCCTGCGCCCCTCCCGCTCGGCCGTGAGCGCCAGATTATAGCCCGACTCATCGATGTAGCCTGTTTTCAGCCCGTCCACCCCGTCCAGGATTCCAACCAGCACATTGTGGTTGTACTGGGTAATCGGACCATAGACGCTAGATCCGCCCTGGGGGATGTTCTCCTCCCGGGGATAGGTGTATTCGGTCAAGCGGTGGAGCTCTTCGATCGCCTCCGGGTGGGTTTCCAGGTAGAAGCGGCAGAAGCGAGCGAACTCCCGGGGAGTGGTGAGGTTCTCCGCACTGTAGCCGAAAGAGTCGACAAAGCGGGTCTTCGTCAAACCGAGCCTGCGGGCTTCCGAGTTCATTCTCTCCACAAAGGCGGGCATCGATCCCGCTACCGCCCTAGCCAGAGCCACGCCGGCGTCGTTTCCCGACGGGAGGGCCAGGCCTATCATCAGATCGAGCAGGGTCACCCGCTGGCCCGTTTCGAGGAACATCAGGGATGAGCGGGGAGGGCTGGCTTGAAAAGAGGCCTCCGGGCTTATGGGGATTAGCTGCTCCTTAGAGAGCTGGCCCGAGGCTATCGCCTCGTAGGCCAGATGGAGGCTCATCAGTTTGGTCATTGATGCCGGCGGAATGGAAGCGTCCGCGTTCTTCTCATAGAGGAGCGCTCCCGTCTCAAGATCGTAGAGCACCGCCGCCCGGCACTCCAGTTCCGGCGGATCTGCCGCCGGGAGCGCAGCGGCCTCAGGGATGAGCAGGGCAAAAATAAGAAGGAATAACAGGAAGCGTTTTTCTATATGGTGCAGTAAATGATGCATAGGGCGGCGGTCAACCTCGGCTCTGAGTTTCGCCTATCTTATGCATCCTCGGCGCTTCTGTATAGCCGCCGGAGGCGGGCGGGATCAGACCTCGACCCACCCTCCGCTCTCCGCTGCGGCATAGGCGGTGCTGAGCACCCTTTGAGCAGCCAGGCCGTCGGCGACGCCGGGGCTGAATAATTCCCTCGCCGCTACCGCCTTCAGGAAGCGGTAGAGATTCTCCGCATGGTAACGGGTCCAGCCGGTTACCGAGCGGGGATTGGGAAGCACCGCGTCGGGATAGCGTTGCACCGTCTCCAGCCTGCTCCAGCCGCCGATCCCGGCCGCCGGTTCCTCGGCATCGAACCAGTAGAGATAACTCGAATCCATCAGACTGAAACGCAGCGCCCCTTTACTGCCGTAAGCGACCAGGTTGAGGTCGTCCAGGGTGCCGGTGGCGAAGCGGGAGACCTCGAGGGTGCCTTTGGCGCCGTTCTCGAGGAGCAGGTTGAACCAGGCCGCATCGTCGACGGTAACCGCTCCCTTCTCGGCGGCGCCCTTGGCCACCGGTCGCTCAGAGATATAGGTTTCGGTCATCCCCTGCACGGCGGCAACGCCGCCGAAGAGGTAGTGGATCAGATCGATAACATGCACCCCCAGGTCGACCATCGCCCCGCCGCCTGATTTATCCATCTCCATGCGCCAGCTTAAAGGTCGCTCGGGATTCTGATACCCGGTGTGGTAGTATTCGGCCCGAAAGGAGTAGATCTCCCCCAGTTTTCCGGCGTCGATCATCTGCTTGGCCTGCATCAAGGCCGGAATGAAGCGGTAGTTGAAGATCATCCCGAAGGTTCTCCCCGAGGCTTCGACGGCGCGGCTGATCCGTTCGGCCTCCTCCCGGGTGGCGCTCAAGGGTTTCTCGCAGATAATGTGCTTACCCGCGGCGACCGCCTTGGCGATCTGCTCCTCGTGGGCGAAGTTAGGGGTAACCATGTCCAGCACCTGAATCGAGTCGTCGCTAAGGAGTTGGTCGAACTCCCCGTAGGCCCGTTCGGCTCCCGCCTCCGCGGCGGCGGCCTCGGCTTTGGCCTGGTTGCGCATACAGACCGCCTTGAGTTCGAAGGGCGGTGCTGTTTGGGGATAGATGTGCTTTACCTGGGCCAGGGCCGCATTGTGGACCCGGCCGATTCCTCCGTAGCCGACTAGGGCGATGCCGATTGTTTGCTCTGTTTCCTGCATGGGTTCCCCCTCGTTTCCTCTATATGGTTCTTAACGATTTTCTACTGCTTTAGACGTCCGTCGTCAGTGCGGTAGAGATCGGCCGCTTGATCCAGCGCGGTTCTGACCTTATTGAATGCGGCGGTGATCTTCCCTTTCCCGGCCTGGTAGCGGCCTCCGGGGCCTTCGCCGTCGGCACCTTTCAGGAAGGCCGAAGAGTACTCGCCCACGGTCATGCCGGCCTCGACGAAACGAGCCGAATTGTCCGCGCCGATTCCGCCGTCCTCCATTAGATCGACCTCGCCTTCCCGGCCGGCATCGACGATCATATCATGAATCCGCCGAATGCTGGTAACCATGATGTCGTCCAGTACATGGGGGGTCGCACCTTTCTTGTTCTGCCAGAACCGGGCCCGGCTCTCGTACTCGACAATATCTACGAAGGGAATGTACTGCTCGAAGAAGACCACCGGCAGCCCCTGCCAGGCCCATACCCCGACTTTCAGATCCAAGTGCTCTTTGATGAATGAGAGGTCTTGAATCAGGTTCTCCATGGTCGTTTCGATCGGCAGGGAGATCAGATCGGCTCCTGCGTCCTTTAGTTGCCGGTAGAGATCGAAGGTGGGACGCATCATCTGCAGCTGAACCTCCACCTCTAAGTTGGTGTGGGGCCGAATGCCCATCAGTACGTCCAGACCGCCCCGGGGAGCGTTGAAGTTCATATAATTCCCGTCTCGCATCTCCAGGTGAATCCAGTCGGCCCCGGCGCTCTCCAGTTCACGCACCTGTCCGCCTAAGTCACCGTAATCGGCCCAAAAGAGTCCTGCAGCGGTCTTGACCTTCTTTCCCACCTTTCCGATTGCTTCGGATCCCATTGTTTACCTCCAATGAATATATCGTATGATAGTTTACTGTTTTCGTATGAAAATATACGACTTCCATACGGGTGCGACAAGAGGGAAAATTAGAAATAATAGACGTTTGAAGCCAATACTGCAAGAATATAACAAAAAGTAGCTTTCATATGATAAATAAAAATTGACAACTGCAAGGGGCAATGTTACAATTTTTGATACATATCTAAAGAGGAGGAAAAGATGAAAAAAGCTTTTCTGGTTATTTTAGTGGCTCTGTTGTCCGGTGCGTTTCTTTTTGCCGGCGGCGAGCAGGAATCGGCTGCTGTAGAGCAGGAGAATGAGGTTGAGGTACTCCACTGGTGGACCTCCGGCGGTGAAGCCGCTGCGTTGAATGTATTGAAGGAGATGCTCGAAGATCAGGGCATCGAATGGATCGACTCTCCCGTCGCCGGCGGCGGCGGAACCCAGGCCATGACGGTTCTGCGCTCCAGGGCGACTGCAGGAAATCCCCCTGCCGCGGTACAGATGCTCGGTTTCGACATCCTGGACTGGGCCGAACTGGGACTTTTGGCCGACATGAACGAGCTGGCGGCGGAAGAGAATTGGGACGCGGTCGTTCCCGATGCACTGAAGAAGTTCTCTAAGTACGACGGCAAATGGATTGCCGCTCCGGTAAACGTCCACTCCACTAACTGGGTTTGGGCCAACAAGGAAATCATGGATGAACTCGACATCGAGATTCCGATCAAATCCTGGGACGCCTACGTCGACGCCCTCGAGAAGGCTCAGAATGCCGGGTACATCGCACTGGCTCACGGCGGTCAGCCCTGGCAGGATGCAACCCTCTTCGATGCGGTTGTCGTTGCCGCCGGCGGACCCGAGTTCTATGAAGCATCCCTGATCGATCTCGATCCCGCTGCTCTCGGTTCGGACACGATGCTCGAGGCCTTCGAGATGATGTCCACCCTGCGAGGCTTTGTGGATGAGAACTTCTCCGGTCGCGATTGGAACCTGGCCAGCTCGATGGTTATCGAGGGACAGGCCGCCTTCCAGATGATGGGCGACTGGGCCAAGGGCGAGTTCTTCAATGCCGGTCTGGAGCCCAATGAGGACTTCTACGGTTTCCGTACTCCCGGAACCCAGGGTACCGTGCTCTTCAACTCCGACCAGTTTGTTATGTTCAAGGTCGACGCCGCTAAGCAGGCCGCCCAGCGTTCCCTGGCAAGCGATATTATGTCGCCCGAGTTCCAGGTTGCGTTCAACACCGTTAAGGGATCCGTCCCCGCCCGGACCGACGTTTCCGACGCTGAGTTCACTATCATCGGCAAGACTGCGATGAAGGAGCTGGCCGAGGCCAACAAGAACGGAACACTCTTCGGATCGATGGCTCATGGTCACGGCGAACCCGCCTCGATCAAGAATGCGATCTACGACGTAGTAACCGCTCACTTTAACGGTGCATACGATTCCGAGCAGGCCGTCGAAGAGCTGGTAAAGGCAGTGGAAGCTGCGAAATAATTCGTGTGTAACTAAGCTGCAACGAGTACAATAATCGTGAGGGGCGGGGGCTTGCTCCCGTCTCTCTCTATATCTGGAGCGGGAGTGTTTTATGCCAATCAAAAAGAGGTGGAGCTTATCAGGGGACGATCTGGTCGCCCGGTCGGTGCTCTTGCCGACGGTCATCCTCTCGATGGTCTTCGTCTACGGATTCATCCTCTTCACGATCTATCTCTCATTCACCGGATCGAAGATTCTTCCGGTAATGAACTGGATAGGCGGAGAGAACTACCAAAAGTTATTCGCCCTGGAGCACTGGAGCATCGCCATCAAGAATATGGCGGTATTCGGCGTTCTCTATATCGGTATTAGTACCCTTTTAGGGCTTTTCCTCGCCATTTTGATAGATTTCTCGGCCTTTACCGAACGGGTGTTCCGTCCGATCTATCTCTTTCCTATGGCGATCTCCTTTATCGTAACCGGAACCGCCTGGAAGTGGTTCCTCGATCCGGGGATCGGTCTTGAACATATTATGCATCTGTGGGGTTTTCAGAACTTCAGCTTCGACTGGATCAAGAACTCCGATTACTCGATTTACACGGTCGTCATCGCCGGAGTCTGGCAGGTTTCGGGCTATGTGATGGTGATCTTCCTGGCGGGCCTCAGGGCCATTCCTCACTCGACCATTGAATCGGCAGTAGTCGACGGGGCGGGACCGGTACGGCTCTATCAGAGCGTTATTATTCCCCAGCTGGGTTCGACCTTCCTATCGGTCGTGGTCGTCCTGGGGCATATGGCGATCAAGTCCTACGACCTGGTCGTAGCCCTGACCAACGGCGGACCGGGCCTGGCCTCGGAGCTGCCCTCGACCTTCATGTACTCCTATACCTTCACCCGGAATCAGATGGCCATCGGCGCTTCTTCGGCGGTGCTGATGCTCATCGCGATCAGTATCTTCATCGTTCCCTACATCAGGGCCCAGGTAAAGGAGGGCTAAGATATGACTATCAGCGATACAATGCGGGTCTCCCGCGGCTTTAAATACACGGTCTTCGCCATACTGATTTTTTTCGCGATCTACTTCCTGGTGCCCATGTACGTAATGCTGGTCAACTCGGTTAAACCCCTCTCTGAGATTCGGACCGGCAACATGCTGGCCTTGCCGGAGAGCTTCTCCTTCGATTTCTGGAAGAAGGCCTGGTCGGAAGCTCAGGTCGGGGTACAGGCGACCGGTTTGCGTCCCTACTTCTGGAACTCGATCCGGATGGTCGTCCCGGCGGTACTGATCTCGACTATTATGGGCGCCTTGAGCGGCTTCGTGTTGTCGAAGTGGGAGTTCAAGGGGGCGAAGCTCATCTTCGGGCTGATCCTCTTCGGCTGTTTTATCCCCTTTCAGATCGTCCTGATACCCACCGCAACCGTGCTCGGCAAGCTGCGCCTGGCCGGAACCACCCCGGGGCTGGTGCTGGTGCACGTAGTCTATGGAATCGGGTTTACTACCCTCTTCTTCCGGAACTCCTACGCCAACCTGCCGACCGAGCTGATACAGTCGGCCCAGGTCGACGGCGCCAGGTTCATGAAGATCTTTACCCAGATTATCCTGCCCAATTCGGCGCCGGTTATCATGGTCTCGGTAATCTGGCAGACGACCAATATCTGGAACGACTTCCTCTTCGGGGTCTCCTTCGGCGACGCTACCTCCCAGCCGATGACGGTGGCCCTGAACAATTTGGTCAGCTCATCCACCGGCGTGAAGGAGTACAACGTGCACTTCGCCGGGGCGATTATGGCGGCCTTGCCGACCCTGCTGCTCTATCAAGTCTCGGGTCGTTACTTCGTCAGAGGCTTGATGTCCGGCTCAGTGAAGGGGTAAGGCAATCGTAAAACGGACGCCGCCGTCGATATTCTCGACCGCGGCGGTGCCGTTATGGGCCTCCGCCACGGCCCGGACCAGACTCAAACCCAGCCCCAAACCGGGGCTGCGGTTCTCCCGCGCCCGATAGAGCCGGTCCCAGATCCGGTCGATCTCATCCTCCGCCAACTGCGGCCCCCGGTTCTCGACCTCCAGTACGAACAGGCGTCCGTTCTCCCCGCTCTTCTCAGATCCGCGGAGGCGAACCGTCTTCTCAGGGTAGGAGTATTTAACGGCGTTGTCGAGCAGGTTACCGCAGATCTGCTGAAGGCGGACCGGATCGGCCTCGACGGCGGTGGGGAAGCTGCCTGAGAGCTCGATGCGGATATCCCGCTCCTCGGCTAAAAAGGTGTAGATCTCGATTACCCGTTCCAGTTGTTCCCGCGGGTCGATGGGTTGCTTGTGCAGCTTGAGAATTCCCGAATCGGCCTCGGAGATGTCCATCAAGGCATTCAGCTGAGTCAGGATTCGATCCGACTCCTCTAAGGCATCGGAGAGGGCTTCGCCGTGTCGATCGGCGTCGCTGCTCTGCAGCGCCAGCTCGGCGCTGCCCCGCAGCCGGGTAAGCGGGGTCCTGAGGTCGTGGGCTACGGTATCCAGGGTCTCCCGCATGCGGGCGATCAGCCCCTGAATGCGCTCCAAGAGCTGGTTGAAGAGATTTCCCAGCTCATCCAGCTCGTCTCCACTCTCCCGCACCGGAATCCGGGCGCTCAAATCCCCGGTACGGATAATCGAGTTGAGGGCCAGCGAGAGGCGTCTAAGCGGTACTACCGCCCGGGAGGCGATGAAGAGCCCTGCGGCCAGGGCGAAAAGGAGCACGAAGAGCAGGAAGAAGAGGTAATTCCGTTGGTAGAGCCTCAGGAAGGAGTCCCGCCGTTCGGTGCTCATGCCGACCTGGATAATATGGCGATTATCCAAGGCGATGGAGGCGGTTTCGATGGAGAAATCGAGCTCCTCCGCTTCGATAGTTATCGTCTCTTGAAACTCGTTGATGTCGTAGGCCTCGAGCTGGGCCTGAATATCGAAGGGCCCCCAGTGTTCGGGGTACCCTAAGAAGAGGGTCTCGTTCCGGCTATTGGCGAGTCGTACGAAAAAGGGGCGTTCGTCGTAGATCAGGGTCTCGTTACGCAGGGTCTCGGTCAGTCCCTCGATCTCTTCAGACTGGAAGCGGGCCCAGTAAGCGAGGAGTTTCCGCTGGGTGTAGACCTGATCCTCCTGTTGCAGGGAGCGGTAGAGGGTTATAAAGGTCCCGCCGAAGAGGATCCCGGCGGCAAGGGCCATGGTAAAGAAGAAGGTCAGGGCGAAACGGAAGTAGAGGGTCTGAAAGGGCCGCTTGGGCCCCGGTTCCTTAGCGCTCCTTGAGGACATAGCCGACGCCCCGGACGGTGTGAATCAGTTTCGGTTCAAAATCCTTGTCGATCTTCGAGCGCAGCCGGGAGACCAGCACATCCACCACATTGGTCTGGGGATCGAAGGAGTAGTCCCAGACATGCTCCATGATCATCGTCTTCGAGAGCACCTGCCCCGCGTTCCGTAAGAGGTATTCGAGCAGGGCGAACTCCCGGGGTTGCAGCTCGATCGCCGCGTCGCCCCGCTTCACCTCCCGGCTGACCAGATCGAGGCTCAGGTCGGCGGCGGCAAAGCGGGTGGGTGAGGCGCTTCTGGTCGAGCGACGGATCAGGGACTGGAGTCGAGCGATCAGCTCGGCGAATGAGAAGGGTTTGACCAGGTAGTCGTCCCCGCCGGAACGGAAGCCGGAGACCCGGTCGTCCACATCCCGCTTGGCGCTTAGAATCAATATAGGCGTCTGTCTGCCTTCGCCCCGAAGATTCTCGATCAGCGTCAAGCCGTCGATGCCGGGCAGCATGATATCGACCACCGCCGCATCGTATTCGCGGTGGCGCATCAGGTCGTAGCCCTCCTCGCCGGTGGCGGCATGGTCCACGACGAAGCCGGCTTCTTTCAGGCCTTTTTTTAAAAAGTCGGCGATTCCCTGATCATCCTCGATAATGCAGACGGTCATAGGCTCTCGATCATCTCCGCGGTCAAGAGGGTTATATCGTCCTGGAAGCTCGCGCCTCCCAAAAAGGCGAGGAGTTGTGAGATCACCTCGTTACTCATACTCTCTAAGTCGGTCTGCCCCGTTTCGTTTAGGATTTTGATAAGCCGCTCCCGGCCGAAGGATTCGAACTGCGCGTCGGCGGTCTCGAGCAGCCCGTCGGTGAAGAGCACCAGCCGGTCGCCGGGGTAGAGGGTAAACGAAGACTCCTCATAGACGGTGCTCTCGAAGGTGCCGAGGAAGAAGCCCTCGGTGTTGAGCTCCTCGATTGAGCCGTCCCGGCGCAACAGGATCTGCGGCGGATGGCCTGCGTTGGCGTAGACGCACTCCAGGGTCTCGGTATCGATTACCCCGTAGAAGGCGGTAATGTAGTGATCGGTGCGGATGGTGCGGCAGAACTCCTCGTTGATGCCGGCCAAGAGCTCCGCGGGTGAATCGGTTTTGGCCGATAGATGGTTGAAGGCGCTCTTCATCATGGCCGTCAGGAAGGCCGAGGCCACCCCGTGCCCCGAAGCATCGGCGATAATCAAGCCGACCTTGGTGGGGCTGAGCTTCAGGTAATCGAAGAAGTCGCCCCCCACCGAGAGGTAGGGGATGTAGCGGTGGGAGATCGTCAAGGGGAGCTCCTGAGGCGTCTCCCGGGGCAGGAGGCTCTTCTGCAGTTCGCTCGCTAGGGCGAGCTCCTCCATCATCACCCGGTTCCGCTCCTCTAAGAGCTTTTTAGCCCTGCGCAGCTGCTCCGCCTGCTTCTTGAGCTTTACGTAGGCGTTCTTGAGTTCTTGATGCTCCGATAATGTCGCCATCTTCCCCTGTTATCTCACTACTAAGTGTAAAAAAATGCTGGCATTAATCAAAACCTCTTTCTACACTTTAATCAAGGTATGCAAGAATTTGTGCAATTCCGGGGCTTCTCGCCGGAGTATAGAGAAATTCTCCACCGGACGGCCCGGGAAGTCGGCATGGAGCCTGTCGAAACAGGCGATGCCTCCTTTAGCGTGGTCGCGTTAGGAGCGGACTTTGATGCCGACGACCTGGAGAGGGAGATCTACCTTGTGCGGGATTCGATCTGCGCTTTTCTGGTCGATCCCTCCCGGCCGGAGCTCCTGGCCCGGCTCTCGGTGCGGGGCGTCGACTTGATCGCCCTCTTGCCCCCCACCGCCGGGGTACTGAAATCCCTGCTAGCCGCCATGGGCCGCCGGAAACGGGAGCGGGAACTGGAGGAGCGGCTCTGCCGGGGCCTGAAGAGTCTTGAGCACCGTTACGAATGGCGGGCCGACGAGCTGCGCGTAACTAAGGTCGCTTGCCATTTGGCCGATCAATATCGTATGAAGGGCTTCTGTTCTTCTTCCGTCGAGGCCGAGCAGCTGCAGCTGGCCCTGGAAGAGGCCCTTACCAACAGCCTCGAGCACGGCTGCCTGGCCCTCGATTCAGCCGTAAAAACCTCGGGTCCCGACGGAATCCTCCGCTACGAATCTCTCAAGGAGGAGCGCCTGGGCCAGGAACCCTATTGTTCCCGGGGGATCGAGCTCGAGCTGACCATAGAGGGCGGGACGGCGCGCTTAGCGATTCACGACGAGGGCGACGGATTTGATAGTGCGACGGTCGAAGCGCAGGGTCTGGCCCCGGAGGCGGAAGCCGGCAAGGGGATTCGGCTGATTAAATCGGTATTCGACCGGGTTGACTACTCGGACGGGGGAAAAATGGTTACTTTGCTACTCACTAAGAGGAGAGGGGACGATGACGATAACCGAGACAATTAATGGAGGACGGGCGCTGGTGCGGATCGACGGCAACATCGACAGCGACAGCGGGCATGATCTATCGGTCAAGCTGATGGAGCTGATGGAGGTCGACGGCTTGAGCCATGTCGCCTTCGACCTCTCGACGGTGAACACGGTGACCTCCTCGGCCATCGGCAAGCTCTTGAACTTCTTCAAGTTCATGAACTCCAAAGAGGGGAGCATGGAGATAAAGGGCATTTCTGAAACTCTTTTGAATCAGTTCCGGGAGATCCACTTAGATCGGATCTTCCCTATCTCTCAGTAGCTCCCGGTAGGAGAGACCATGAAGCAGATCCGCATTCGCCGCCCCGATGATTTTCACCTGCATCTTCGCCAGGGGGAGATGCTCAAAGCCGTCGCCCCCTACAGCGCCGCCGCCTTCTCCCGGGCGCTGGTCATGCCCAACACCCTGCCGCCGGTTACGACCCCGGAAGGCCTAAAGAGCTATCGGGACGAGATTATGGCCGCCGCCCCCGGCTTCGAGCCGCTGATGAGCTTCAAGCTTCTGCCGAAACTCGACCCCGGAGCGATTCCCGCCCTGAAAAAGGTCGGCGCCGTAGCCGGCAAGTACTACCCCGCCGGGGCGACCACCAACGCCGAGGACGGCATCCGTGAACCAGGGGAGGCCTACCCGCTCTTCGAGGCCCTGCAGCAGGCGGGCCTGGTGCTCTGCGTGCACGCCGAGGATCCCGACGCGCCGGTATTCGAGCGGGAGGCGGCCTTTCTGCCCCATGTTACCCGCATCGCCCGGGATTTCCCGCGGCTGAAGATCGTGGTGGAGCATCTCTCGAGCAAAGCAGCCGTGGAGGCCCTTTACGACCTCCCCCGATCCGTGGGGGCGACCATCACCGCCCACCACCTGGCCTTCACGGCCGAGCAGATGCTCGGCGGGAAGCTCGACAGCCGCCTTTTCTGTAAGCCGATCGTCAAATTCGACGCCGACCGGAAAGCATTGATCGAGGCAGCGACCTCATCCTCGGGGCGCTTCTTCTTCGGTTCCGACAGCGCCCCCCACAGTCCGGAAGCCAAGGCCGACGGAGCAGCCGGCTCCTTTACCGCGCCGGTAGCGCTCTCCCTTCTGGCCGGGGTCTTCGAGGAGGCGGGAAAGCTCGAGACGTATGAGGATTTTACCTCTCGCTTCGGGGCCGAGTTCTACGGCCTGCCTTTGAATCGGAGCGAGTTGATAGGAGAGAAGAGTCACTGGCAGGTGCCGGCCGAGACCGGCGGCGTGGTGCCCGTCTGTGCGGGCGAAGAGCTTGCCTGGGGCTTTAGGGATCCTTGAGGATCGTCCCTTCCAGTTTCTGAATCCCCCGTTCCAGCGCATCCTTGGCCGTACCCCAGGGTTTGTCGTCGTTCTGAAAGTCGAACTTCTGGGTATACCAGAAGAGCTCGCCGTCCAGCCGTTCGGTATTGGCCTCCATCAGCTCCGCGGTGGCCACGATCCACTCCCCCTGCAGTTTGCCCGGGAGCACCTCGCCGGCCATCTCCAGAAGAGGACTAAGGTGATGGCGGCAGAACCCCTTGGACGAGGCGTAGCGACCGCGAAAGCCCTCCTCATCCTTCTTCCAGAGATAGAGGGCGGTAAAGAGATAGCGCTTGAGGGTCTCCTCGATCCGCGAGCAAATCATGCACTCATCCGTATCCCGCCGGAACTTCTCCGCCAACTGCGCGAGCCCCCGCTTCAGGTCGCGCTTAGTCCCGCCGGCGAGCTTCTTCAGTCCCTTACCGCACTCCATGAAGGCGGTCGAGAAGTGGGTATGGGTCATCAGCCCCAGGGCATGACGATTGGCCCGGGTATTGAAGAGCATCGGATAGTGGGTGCGGCAGAAGCCCGTTTTGTTGACCTCGACCCGCATCTCCGGCACCATCACCGAGTTACCCATAAAGAACTTCACATAGCCCTCTTCGGCCTTCTGCTCCAAGAGGCAGAAAGGACACTCCCCCTCCGCATCGAAGGCGTCCCAGACCGGTATCGTCTCGAGTTTGTATTTCATTGATCCTATTATCGGGGCATGTACGGGGAGAGATCAAGCACCAGATTAATACCGGCCTCTATACTGTGCAGGGTCGGCTCGGAGAGCCTGCCGACTCTCTCTTGGAGCATATCCTTATCTATGGTGATTATCTGAGATACATTGGCTACCGAATCCTTCGGGAGACTGCTCTCTTCTTTGGTGATAAGCCAGTTTCCGGGCGCCTCCTCAAGGCGCAAATTAGAGGTTAAGGCGATACAGATTACGGTTTTGATTCGACTCTGATTGAAGGAGTCGGCCTGCATAACTAAAACGGGACGTCGAAATCCGGCTTCCGATCCGTTCGGGAAGCCTAAATCCGCCCACCAAATTTCACCACGCCGAATCGTCACTGCCGATAGCTCGTTTTTGGGCTTCTATCAAGGCGGAGTCTATTTGACTCTCTGTGTCCGCATAGAGCTTGTTCAATATAGCGGTTATATCTGCATCGATGTGGCGCTCAAGGTACTCTTCAAGGGCTAAGGCATAGAGCCGGCTACGCGGGATGCTCAACCTACGACAGAGCTCCTCGGCGGTGGAATAGATCTCATCAGGGATGGATACAGCGGTCTTCATAGGGATAGTATAACCTTGGTTATACCGATGGGCAAGCCAATCTTCAAAAGCCTCCCCGATTCCGCTATACTGGCGACGGAATGATGCGTTTTAGACCCTGTATCGATCTTCATCAGGGAAAGGTCAAACAGATAGTCGGCGGTAGCCTGAACGACGCGGGAGCGGATGAGAACTTCGTGGCCGAGAAGCCGGCCGCCTGGTATGCCGAACTCTATCGCCGCCACGGACTCGCGGGCGGGCATGTGATCATGCTGGGGCCCGGGAATGAGGAGGAGGCTCTCTCCAGTCTCCGGGCCTACCCCGGGGGATTGCAGATCGGCGGCGGGATAAATCCGCAGAATGCCGCAAGCTTCCTGGATGCCGGGGCGAGCCACGTGATCGTTACCAGTTTTGTCTTCCGGGAAGGCCGGCTCGATGCGGAGCGGTTGAACGAGATGCGGAAGGCTGTCGGCCGGGATCGGTTGGTGCTCGACCTGAGTTGCAAGCGGGTAGGCGGGGAGTACTTTATCGCCACCGACCGCTGGCAGAAGATCTCCTCCCTGAAGCTGGAGCCGGCTCTTCTTCAGGAGCTCTCCGACGACTGCGATGAGTTCCTGGTGCATGCGGCCGACGTAGAGGGGAAGCGGCAGGGAATCGAAGAGGCGGTGGTCCGCATCATGAACGAAGGCTCCCCGATCCCGGCGGCCTACGCCGGCGGTATCCGCAATAATGAAGACATTAAGCGCATTGAAGAGATCGGCCAAGGCCGCATCGACTTCACCGTCGGGAGCGCCCTGGATCTCTTCGGCGGTCCCCTCGCCTTTGAGGAGCTGGCGACCGCCTACCCGGGCGACAAAAATTAAGCGAACGCGAGTAAGGAGCGAGTGAGTGGAACGGGATACGATTCTGCCCCTGGTAGTCAAAAACGAGAATGGAGCCGTCGCCGATGTGCTCCTCCAGTCGGAGAAGGGACACCGCAAGAGCATCGAGCAGCGGGTGCTCTGGCATGTGCACAAGGATACCGGCAGGCTTTTACCCTACAAGGAGAATACCCCTTTTAAGGAGATCCTCAAGCGGGGAAGCTGGTACGAGACCGTGCTCTTCGGCGGGGAGGAGTCTGTAGCTAAGACCGCCGCGGCCGAAGAGTCCCCGGCCCAAACGAGCGCCGCTCCGTCGGCATCGGGAAGCGACGTCCTCTCTCGCCTAGCCGAGGTGATCCGTCAGCGGCGGATCAGCCTGCCCGAAGGCAGCTACACCACCCACCTCTTTACCTCCGGCCTCGAGAAGATCCGCAAGAAGACCGGCGAGGAAGCGGTGGAGCTGATCCTGGCTCAACAGCCGGACGAGATCTTGTATGAAGCGGCCGACCTGATCTACCACATGCTGGTGCTATTAGAGGCCCTGGGCCTCGATTACCGGCAGGTGCTGGCGGAGCTGGACAAGCGGTCGCGATAGAGACTACTGCACCTCATCGAACACGGCCGTCTCCGCCTCGAGGCGGGAGACGGCCCCCAAAGAGTAAACGCTTCTCAGCTAGTTTATCGGCGAGTATCCTACTTTTGTGTAAATGTGACATTATAGGATGGATATTCACATACTGAAGTGATATTTTATATGGTATGAAGTATATCCGGCGCACAATAGAACCCTATATAGAGGAATCCGTTTCTCAGTTTCCTGTGTTAGTGCTGACCGGTCCGCGGCAAAGCGGTAAATCTACCCTCTGCCGTGAGCTTTTTCCCGCCTACGCCTACGTGAGTTTGGATGATCCGTGGCAGAGAAAAGCCGCTCAAGATGATCCAGCTCTCTTTCTTGAATCGTTACCGGAGCAGGTAGTAATCGATGAGGTTCAATATGCTCCGGGTATCCTCCCGTATATTAAGATGGCGGTTGATGCAGACCGTCGTCGAACTGGTCGATATATTCTGACCGGATCCCAAGCCTTCCATATGATGCAAGGAGTCAGTGAATCCCTGGCCGGGCGTGCGGCCATATTCGAGCTCTTGGGTATGAGCCTCAAGGAGGTCCCGGCCCGGGGGAATGAGAGTTTGGTCGAAGTCTTCGAGCGTATTCTGCACGGAGGGTATCCGGATTGTTTAGTCCACGGTGTCGATTGGCGACGTTTTTATAGCTCTTATGTGACCACTTACCTGGAGCGAGACCTACGCCAGATTCTCGATGTTCAGGAACTAAGCCGATTTCATACCTTCCTTGAGCTCCTGGCTGCTCGAACCTCCTCTGTACTAAATAAAGCCGAGCTGTCCCGTACCGCCGGTATCTCGGCCAAGACGGTAGAACGTTGGCTTTTCATACTGGAGGCCGGGAGAATTATCTACCGGTTACGACCCTACTCAAAGAATATTTCAAAGCGTTTGGTAAAATCACCCAAAATCTATTTTACCGATACCGGCTTAGCCGCCTACCTGCTTAATTATCCTCGAGCCGCGAGTTTGGCGGAAGGACTGCATAACGGTGCTTTGTTCGAGAATTTCATTGTCATGGAGATAGAGAAATATCGCAGCAGTACGAATGCCGCCTTCTCGCTTTTTTTTTACAGGGATAGTCACGGCAACGAGGTCGACTTGGTTCTTGACGCCTATCCCGAGCCGATCTATATCGAGATCAAGATGGCAAAGGCAATGAAAGAGCGGCAACTAACTTCGTTCATGAAGCAGTTGGATCAACTTATGCCCGGGAGAGGGGTGTTGTTATCCTTGTATGGTGAATCTCTACGTATTGATAGAAGGGTGGAATTGGTTCCCTGGCATAGGGTCCACGATCATTTGCCGGCTGAGTAACCCTACTGCACCTCATCAAACACGGCCGTCTCCGCCTCGAGGTGGGAGACGTCCCCCAAAAGAGTAAGCTTCCAGCTGCCGCCCTTATACTCCAGCCGGTTCAAGGCGCAGTTGAAGAGGGAGAAGCTTCGCGGTGCGTCGGCAGGAATATGCAGCAGTTTGCGCAAGAGGGCGCTGATGATCGCGCCGTGGCTGACGGCCACCACCAGACCATTGGGATGCGCCTGGGTCAGATAGTCGAGAAAACTTTCGCCCCGGTCGACCACCGAACGCAGGGATTCCCCGTCGGGAATGATATAGTCGTGGTCGAAGTACTGCTTCCAAATATGGGCATGATCGTCCCGGATAACCTCGAAGGTAAGCCCCGTTAAAATCCCGACATTCCGCTCCCGCAGGCGCGTATCCGGCGTGGCCTGTAGGTCGCAGGCGGCGCCGATGATCCCGGCGGTAGAGGCCGCCCGGCCCAGGTCGCTGGAATAGAGGGCCTCCGGCTCTAAGCTTGCGATTCTTTCCGCCAGAAGCCACGCCTGTCGCTCCCCCTGTTCGGTCAGGGGACTATCGGCGGTGCCTTGAAAACGTTTTTCCGTGTTCCAGCGGGTCTCTCCGTGGCGAATTAAGAGCAGATCGGTCATGCCTGGGAAGATAGAGGCTTTTGGGGGGAAGATCAAGCGGAGGATCGATAGCGTGAATCTGATACCGGTTTAGCAATCAAGAGGCTTGTTCCAGGTCATGCATTGCAAGCCGAGGGTGCTTATCTCCATACTCCTGGGTTCGGTTAAGGTCAACGGCACTATAGATTACCGGGCACTGCGGGATCAGTATCTGTTTGATAAATACGTAAACGAATGACACTTTTTATCGACTCCGATATTATCCTCGATCTCATTCTGGCAAGAGAGTGTTACCAGGAGAGTGCGCAGCTCTTCTCGTTAATCGAATCGGGTGAGCTGACGGGATGTACGACTCCGTTGGTGTTTGCCAACACTGGAACCGATTTTGAGGACGCTCTGCAGTATGCCGCGGCAGAGGATGCAGGAGTCGATGCACTTATTACCCGGAACACACGGGATTATCAGAACTCCTCGCTCCCGATCTATACCGCTAAAGAGATCCTGCGCTTAATTTGAGTTATCTTATTTCCTTGTACTTTTTCAAAAATTGGGTTTAAATTAGCAATATATGTGACAATTTAAGGGGTTAAATTGTATGTATCGCGATGCTCTTCAAGACCTAACAACATGGTTTCATGGATCCCATCGGAAACCGCTTATTATCCGGGGAGCGCGCCAAGTCGGGAAATCGACGCTGGTGAGCTTGTTCGCCGCTGAGATGGGTTTGACGCTGCATACGGTCAATCTGGAACGCAATCTCTATCTGGACGAACTTTTCCGCACGGGTGATATGGGTCGTATATTGTCCGAGATCGAGGGACTCACTCAGCCTTGGGGAAGTCCGGGCTCTACCTTGCTGTTTCTCGACGAGATTCAAGCGACCCCGCATGCGATTCAATTCTTACGCTATTTCTACGAGGAACGGCCGGATCTTCCCGTGATAGCCGCCGGATCCCTACTTGAGTTCACCTTAGCCGATCACCGTTATTCCATGCCCGTTGGGAGGGTCGTTTACTATCACCTCGGTCCGATGACCTTCGGTGAGTTTCTGCATGAATGCGACGCTGAGCTGTTCGCCTATTGGAACACATTTCAGTGGAATCAGCAGTTACCGGAGAGTTACCACGCTCGATTAAGCCGTCGACATAGGGAATATCTTTTCTGCGGAGGTATGCCCGAGGCGGTGCAACTCTTTTCGGAGATCGGATTACAAGCGCAGATTGCGGATATTCATCGAAGCATTCTGGAAACCTACGAGGATGATTTTGCAAAATATGCCAGGAGAGACGATCTAATCCGGCTTCAACAGATTTTTCGGGCTATTCCCGCCTGGGTTGGGCGGAAAGTTATATACTCCCGGATCTCCCGGGAGGATCGCGCCGCTCAAACTCGATCGGCGATCGAGATGCTGGCGAAGGCGCGTACCTGCACCCAGGTTTTTCATTCTGATTGCTCGGGGATTCCTATCGATGCGGGTGAGGATAGGCGGATCTTCAAACTTCTTTTTCTTGATTGCGGGCTTATGAATTATCGGCTGGGACTCTCATGGCGGCATCTACAAGCATTGGAAGAGTTTCAGCTCGTGAACGAAGGTGCACTGGCGGAACAGTTCATTGGTCAGGAGCTCCTCGCCGTACGCAATCGTCGGGATGCTCGGGGGCTCCATTATTGGCTACGGGAAGGGCGAGATGGGAATGCAGAGGTTGATTATGTCATTGATCATGAAGGAGAGATTCTTCCGATTGAAGTGAAGGCGGGAAAAAGCGGGAGATTGAAATCTCTGCATCAGTTTATGCATCGCAAGGGTGGTTCTCACGCGTTTCGATTCAATATGCATCTGCCCTCAAGGGAGGAGGTATTAACGGAGGTGAGTCTCGGTGGCCAAAAGATGCCTTCTATTCGTTTTCAGCTACACTCCTTCCCGCTCTATTTTGTCGGACGTCTTGAGGCCATTCTGGGAAATATTAACTGATAACCCGCCTTTACAGCCCCCACTTGAGAAAGTAGACTCATATCCATGAATCCAGTCTGTATTATCGGCGGGGGCGGGACGGGGATCGCCGCCGCCTACGATTTAGCCTTGAACGGTATACCGGTCCTGTTAGTAGAGCGGGGAGAGTTTACCTCGGGGACCACCGGGCGCCACCACGGGCAGCTACATTCGGGGGCTCGCTATGCAGTTGGCGACCGTGAAATCGCCCGGGAGTGCATGGAAGAGACCCTGATTCTGCGCCGGATCGCTTCTGAGGCGATCGAGTTCAACGGCGGCTACTTCGTCGCCCTGAACAGCGAGGACGAGGCCTATGGAGAGGCCTTTATTCCCGCCTGCGAGGAGGCCGGCATCCCGACCAAGCGGCTCTCCGGCGACGAGGTTCGGGAGGTCGAGCCCGCCTTGAGCAAAGAGATCACCATGGCCGTGGAGGTCCCCGACGGATCGATCGACGCCTATCGCCTGCCCATGAGCTTTCTGGCCTCCGCCCTCGAGCTGGGGGTCGAGGCGCGGCGTTACACCCGGGTAGAGGAGATCCGGAGCGAGGGCGATGAGCTGACGGTAGTCTTGAAGGACCTGACCGACGGCACGGTGAGCGATCGGCGGGTGAGCGCGGCGATCAATGCCGGCGGCCCCTGGGCGGGAAAGATAGCCGCCCTGGCCGGCTGCGCCCTCTCCATAACTCCGGCTCCGGGAACGATGATCGCCTGCAAGGGGCGCATGGTCGACCGTGTTATCAGCCGCTTAAGGCCCCCGGGGAACGGGGACATCCTGGTCCCCCATCGGAAGCAGACGATTATCGGCACCACCGAGTGGACTACCGACGACCCCGAATCCCTCCTGCCCCGGCGTGAGGACTTCGAGTTCCTAATGACGGAAGGAGAGAAAATGCTCTCAGGCTACGCCGAAGCGACCCAGGTCGCCGCCTGGGCGGCGGCCCGGCCCCTAGCGGGGGACGGCTTTTCATCTTCCGACGAGAGCCGCGGCTTGAGCCGCGACTTCGAGGCCCGCCACCATGAGCCGGAAGGGGTTCCAGGATTCTTCTCCTGCATCGGCGGAAAGGCGACCGTCCTTCGGGCCATGGGCGCCGTGGCGACCGACGCGGTGCTCGAATACTTGGGCGAGACGCGAGTAAAGAGCAGCGCGGACTACCCCTTACGTTCCTGGCGGGACGCCTTCCGGAAGGAGCTGGCCCGATGAAGAAGATTATCATGAAGGTGCCCTTCCAAAACGAGATTCGAAGCTATACGGTAGCCGCCGACGAGGCGACTACCGTGCTGGATGCGCTGGAGATAATCCGTCGGGATCAGGAGCCGGATCTGATCTACCGCCACTCCTGCCACCATGCCTCCTGCGGTACCTGCGCCTGCCTGGTCAACGGCGCGGAGAAGCTCGCCTGCACTACCAAGCTCTTGAGCTTAGGCACAGAGACGGTGGAGCTTGCCCCTCTAAAGGGGATGCGGGTTGTCTCGGGCCTCGCCTTTGATGCGGAAACGGTTATCGCGAGCATCCCGTCGGACTGGGTCTATAAGCGCAAGAGCGAGCTTGGGGGTGAAGCCGAGACTGAACGTTTCGAAGACTGCATCGAGTGCGGCGCCTGCCTCTCCTCTTGCCCCCCCTTCGCCGGCGGTTCGAGCTTCGTCGGTCCCGCGGCCCTGGCGGCCCTTAACCGGGAACGGCTTAATAACCCGGACACGGCGGACGGGCTCTTGAAAAAATCCGATTCCGAGGCCTGGGCCTGGGGTTGCAAGCGAGCGATCAACTGCAGCCGGGTCTGCCCCGCCGGGGTGGCGCCGGCCAAGAAGATTCAGGAATTGCGGAACGAGATCGAAAAATGAGGAGTTATCAATGAAACGCAGCTTAGGCAGGTCAGGAATCGAGGTGAGCGCCCTGGGAATGGGCTGCTGGGCCATCGGCGGCCCCTTCTACAATCCCGAAGGTCAGCCGGTCGGCTGGGGCGAGGTGGACGACAACGAGTCGATCTACGCGGTGCATGCGGCGATGGATCACGGCATTACCTTCTTCGATACCGCCGACGTCTACGGCGCGGGCCACAGCGAGGAGGTTTTGGGCAAGGCCTTAAAGAACCGCCGAGATAAGCTGGTTGTCGCCACCAAGTTCGGGAACCGCTTCGATCCGGCCAGTAAGACGATGAGCGGCCAGGACTCCTCTCCTGCCTACATCCGAAGCGCGCTGGAGGCGAGCCTGAAGCGGCTCGATACCGACTATATCGATCTCTATCAGATTCACGAATGGGGCCTCGACCCGGCCGCCGCCGGCGCTACCCTGGATGAGCTAGATCGGCTGGTGGAGGAGGGGAAGATCCGCGCCTACGGCTGGAGCACCGACGATATGGAACGGGTGCGCCTGATCGCAGCGCGGCGGAACTGCACGGCCATTCAGAACGCCTTGAATCTCTTCGCCTACGATCCTGAGCTGCAGGAGTTCTGTAAGAGTGAGAACCTGGCCAGCATCAACCGCTCGCCCCTGGCGATGGGGCTCTTGAGCGGCAAGTACAGCGCCTCCGCCGCTTTCGACGGCGCCGATATCCGCTCCGGCAGTCAGGACTGGATGAGCTACTTTGCCGACGGTAAACCGAACGCTGAGTTTCTTATAATTCTGGATAAGGTGAAAGAGCTCCTAACCGTCGACGGCCGCAGTCTGGTGCAGGGCGCCCTGGGCTGGATCTGGGCCGTAAGCAGCGCCACCGTGCCGATTCCCGGCATCCGCACCGCCGCCCAGGCTATGGAGAACGCCCGGGCGATGGAGTACGGACCGCTCCCGAAGGAGGCGGCCGCACAGATCACCCGGCTGGTCTCAAATAAGGATTAGATCTTCCCCGCGATGCGGTCGCCCATCTCGGCGGTGCCGATCTGCTGCATCCCGTCGGACATGATGTCCCCGGTGCGGTAGCCCTCGTCGAGGACCGCCTCGATCGCGCCGTAGATATCGTCGTAGGCTTCGCTCAGGCCGAAGCTGTACTTGAGCATCATCGCCGCCGAGAGGATCTGGGCGATAGGGTTGGCGATGCCCTGCCCGGCGATATCCGGGGCCGAGCCGCCGGAGGGCTCGTAGAGCCCGAAAGGGAGTTCGCCCTCCATGGCTTCGGCCAGCGAGGCCGAGGGGAGCATCCCCATGGAGCCGGTGATCATGCTGGCCTCGTCGGAAAGGATGTCCCCGAACATATTCCCACAGAGCATCACGTCGAACTGCCGGGGATTCTTAACCAGCTGCATGGCCGCGTTGTCCACATACATATGGCTCAAGGTCACCTCCGGATACTCCGCGGCCAGCTCGGTAATCACCTTGCGCCACAGCACCATCGCATTTAAAACGTTGGACTTATCGATCGAGGTGACCCGTTTGTCCCGCTTCATGGCCGCGTCGAAGGCGATATGGCCGATGCGGCGGATCTCGTCGGCGGTGTAGACCATCGTGTCGAAGCCCCGTACGCCGTCGTTCCCCTTGGGCTGGCCGAAGTAAATCCCCCCGGTCAGCTCCCGCACTACCAGCACATTGAATCCGCCGGCGACGATCTCCGCTTTCAGGGGCGAGGCGTGCTGCAGCTGCGGAAAGACGATTGCCGGCCTTAAGTTTGCAAAAAGCCCGAAGATCTTCCGCAAAGGCAGAAGCGCCCCCCGCTCCGGCTGCTCCTCCGGGGGCAGGTTCTCCCACTTAGGTCCCCCCACCGAACCGAACAGAATCGCATCCGCGTTCCGGCAACTTTCCACCGTCGCCTCCGGCAGGGCCTTCCCGTGTCGGTCGATGGCGGCCCCGCCCACGTCTGCTCTATCAAAATCAAACTTCAGCTCATACTTCCCGGCTATCTTATCCAGGACCTTCTGCGCCTCGGCCATTACCTCGGGCCCGATCCCGTCGCCCGGAAGCACCGCTATTCTATATCTTTTCATTTGATCCTCGCTTAAAAAATACTTCAGGCGATAAATATATACTATTCACGATTCAAGGTCAAAGGAGCGCTTGCAGATTGTATTTTTTTAAGATTTCGGTATACTAAGATTCACATGGATGCATCAACCCTCTACTCGTTAGCCGGAATTATCGGGCTCGCCCTGCTCTCAGTTCTCTATCAGGTCCTTAGCGCCCGCAAGAAGCGGCGTTTGGAGCAGAAGATGGCCTCCAAGCCGAAGGTGATCGATGTGCGCACCCCCAAGGAGTACCGCCAGGATCACTTCCCCGGAGCGGTCAACATTCCGCTGCAGAAGCTCTACGTCGATCCTAAAAAGGTCGGCCCCCAGGATAAGACCATCGTCCTCTACTGCCAGTCCGGCGGCCGGGCCCGGCGGGCCAAGCGGATCCTCAAGGCCTACGGCTATACGGACGTCACCAACGGCGGCGGCCTGTCCAAGATCAAGGGTTTCGCGGACTAGGGTCCCTTCTGCAAAGCGTATGTGAGCTTGTTAGGAAAAGACAAAAACCTCACTTTCGGCATTCCCGGCAGGGATTGTGCTGCTTTCTGCCTTTAATCCTTCGATGTGCAGCTGAATAGCATCGTAGATTAACTCTTCTGTAATAGCTTTATCCGGGCCCGTGGCTATGCATCCTGGTAAATCAGGGACAAATCCGCTGTACCCGGTATCTGTCTTCTCGAAAACAACAAGATACTTGATCATGGATCATTACCCCTTAATCTGTGCCTGTTTAAGGATGCTATTCAAGGTCCCAGGAATCAGTAATGGTACTATGAAAGGTTGAGAGGAACAAGAAGATTAGTCGACCTGAGCATCGATTGGTGATATGCATGCAACTATGTGGGACGCTGTCGTCGAGTTGCTCTCCGCTCGCAAAATCCACACTATAATCCTCTAGGGTTCCCGTGCCGGCGGTTTTGCCCGGGCAGGGAGCGACACCGATTTGGCTATTGCGGAACCTGAAGAGTTATCCTCCGAGGAATTGTCTGAATTACATCTTTCCCACTCTTCCCTGCTCGGCGACGCGGTCGATCTACGCCGTGATTGCTGCCTGTTTGAGTAGGAGCCGTTATGCAGAGTGAAGTAGTTCTGCGCAAATTGGACTCCCTGCGACGCTGCCTGAAGAGGATCGAAACGAAGCAACCCATTGCTTGGGAAGCGATTGGATTTGATTACGATCTTCAGGATATCTTGAGCATCAATTAAACCGCACCCTTGAAAAAATAATTAAGCTTCTATGTTCCAGGGCAGCAGCCTTTCCCAGTCTTCTGGTTCTCGCACCGACGGCGCCATTTCGAAGACCTTTCGCAAATAGTCATTGGGATTTATGTCATTCTGTTTTACCGTTTCAATCAGCGAATACATAGCGCAGGAACTCTCAGCGCCTTTGGGGCTTCCGGCAAAGAGCCAGTTCTTCCGTCCGACGACGAAGGGTCGAATGGCCCGTTCGGCACTATTGTTGTCCGGAGTCAGGTACGGTGAATCGAGGTACCGAACTAGTTTCGGCCATTCATTCAAGGTATACCGAATTGCCTTCCCCAACAGGAGGGATGGCGGGACTTGCAGACTACGCTTCTCAAGCCATGCTCTGAACTTCTCCAGAACCGGTGTTGCCAGAGCCTTTCGACTGGCAACAAACTCATCGTCACCTAAATTATCGCTGCGCAGGGACTCTTCTATGGTGTAGAGCCTCTTAATTTGGTTAATCGCTTCCTGCGCACTGCCAGCCTTCTTCGAAGCTTTAGCTGCCTCATGAAACTTCCGTCTGGCGTGCGCCATGCAGCCGACATGAATGATGTCTGTGTTATCAGCGATGGCTGTTCCGTAGGCCTCGTAGCCATCGGTCTGGAGATAGCCGCTGAAGCCGTCGAGGATATCTGCAATGTGCCTGGCCCCCCGCGTTTCCCGATATGAATAGAGAAGCGCAGGTCTGTCCGGCGGGCCACCGCGGGCAAGCCACATATAGGACTTCGAGGTATTCTTCCTCTCATTTTCTCCCATAACCTGGACCGGCGTTTCGTCCATGTTAATCACCGGTCCTGAGCGAATATGCTCCTTCAACCGTTCAATCAGCGGGTTGATTGCCTCGAACGCCGCCTGCTGCCAGTTGCTCATATTCTGCCGGCTTATGTGGATCCCGATTCGTTCAAACCGCTTCTCCTGCCGGTAATACGGCAGATGATCGATAAACTTATTGGTTATTATGAACGACAGGAGGCTGGGAGTAGCGATGCCCTTCGGGATAATTGCCGGAGAAACATCCGCAATGCGTACGGCAGGATTCTCTTCATCGCCTGAACCCTCGCACGCTTTACAGGCGTATTTCGGCCGTACAATCCGTTCTACCCACATCTTCGGCGGAATAACCTGAAGCTTCTCCGAGGTCTCCTCGCCGATTCTCGTCATCGTATGGCCACAGGCACACTGCTTCTCATCTTCCGGGATATCGATGAGTACTTCCTCTCGGGGGATAGCGTCATCGATTGGCTTTCGTCCGGATTTCTTGCGGGAGTGGGACTTTACGGTTGTGGTTTGTTCTTCAGTATCCTGTTCCGACGGGATGTTTTCCTCTCCGTCGAATAGAAGCTGCTGGGTTTGGTCGAGGAGTTCCTTCTCGCTTTTGCGTCCATACTTTTGCAGTAACAGCAGCTGATACTCTTCTTCAAGAGAAGCATACCGGATTTTCCATGAATGAACAGATTGCTCCGCTTCCTTCGCTTTCTCTTCGACCGAGCGAATATATTCCTGTACTTCCCGAGGAAGCGTTGCAATATCCATCCTGCCTGGAATTCTAGCATGTCTTTACCTGGCTGTAAATTCCTCAAGCACAAAGAAATCTATGAAACGCGCGAATATTCCAACGCAGTGTGCTCATGCCAGAAGTCGATCCCTTTCAGGAGGAGAGTGAGCTGGTCGGCATTGATTTGCCGCGCGTCCTCCTCTGTCATGGGCCAGGGGAACTTGTGCTTCTCGAGTTTCTTCTGCCACAGGCAGAAACCGTTTCGGTCCCAGTAGAGGGCCTTGAGAATCCGGCGCTGCCGGTTGCAGAACAAGTAAAGACTCCCGGAGAGAGGATCCTTATACATATAATCCTGTACCATTACCGTCAGACCGTTTATCGCTTTACGCATATCGGTATTGCCGGGACGGACATAGATCTCAATTGCGGAAAGATCAAGCAGCATCGACTACTCCGAGAAGCTGCAAAACCAGCTGTAGTGATTCCGTCCCGATATTGGTAGGCAGATGGATACGAACATCTTGCTTTTCGATGCATATGGTTGATGAGAGATGCTTGCCACCATTCTGTGAAGATGCTACTCGTACCATGACCGACGAAGAGGCTGACTCCAAGGCTGTATGTGTCTTTTCTGCTTTGACCCAACTGTAGAAGGTGGTCGAAACGATATTTTGTCGCCGGCAGTAGGCTTGTCCGCTCAGGCCGCTCGCCCGCCATGCTGATAGATGATTTTCCCGCTCTTCTCTGCTGTATTTCTGCATCTGTTCTCTCCTTATCGAGATCCATTGTAGATGCAGTTCCGATACGATGGCAGGTGCGGTT
>JWTM01000474.1 GCA_001749745.1 Candidatus Marispirochaeta associata | reverse complement strand
TGTTTCCCATCTTTTATTTTGAATACACATAATACAAAGGCAAATGTATTTGGAGATTATAGAGGAGAGTTTATTAGAGTAAAGTTGTGTTGAATGTGAAATTGCAGGTGATGGTTTCACGTGAAACACAAAAAAAGTTCAAATACACTTTCTAATTAGTTTACCTTTGGTATTCGAGTATAACAGGAGAAATGATGTCTCTTTTGTTAGGCAATGTTCATTGCTTTGTGTTGACATAAACACATTATTTTCACTAGCAATGGAA
>JWTM01000473.1 GCA_001749745.1 Candidatus Marispirochaeta associata | reverse complement strand
CTGACAGCTGCTATTTTTGATGAAGCTAATACAGACCCGACTGTTATTATCGGTGGCAGACTGAACGCGTATGGTGCTAATGCCCGCCTTGGTGCCGGCGAATTTTTGATTGCCGAGGCAGATGAGTCAGATGGTTCCTTCCTTTGTTTGTTCCCGATTATTACCGTGGTAACAAACGTTGATTGTGATCATCTGGATTTTTACTCCGGTCAGGAAGAGATTGATTCTGCATTTGTGCAGTTTATGAATAGCGTTCCTTTCTACGGTGCCAACGTTGTCTGCGGTGACGACAAAGGTGTGCAGCGCCTTATTCCGCAGGTAAAGCGTCGTATTATCACCTATGGATTTAATGAAGATAACGATATTCAGGCCATTGAAAAATCCTGCAGTGAAAAGTCAGAATTTACTGTTGTGGTGAACGGTAAAGAGATTGGCGATGTACTTCTTTCTCAGCCGGGACGTCACAATATTTTGAATGCATTGGGTGCGATTGGCGTAGCCATTGAATCTGGTATTTCGCCTGAAAAATGCGTCAGCGGATTGACCGGCTTTAATGGTGTCGGACGTAGATTTGAGCGTAAAGGCGAGCGAAATGGCGTGCTTGTTATCGATGATTACGGGCATCACCCAGTTGAAGTTGCAGCTACCATTCGTACAGCGCGTCAGTGTTTCACTGATCGCA
>JWTM01000472.1 GCA_001749745.1 Candidatus Marispirochaeta associata | reverse complement strand
AAAACTCACAGAGGCCAAAGCCCTCGGTGAGCCGCTTCATGCTCTGAACATCCAACATGAACTCAACACACTGGCACTTAAACTTGATACCGTAAAACAACAGACGCATGTGCTTCGTAAAGAGCTCCGCACAATGTTGTTCAACGGTGTTGAACTCTCTGACGGAACCCTCGCGTTTTACCTTCAGCAGAACGTGCCACCGAATATACAAACCGACGGCAGGACCTGGCGGATTCGTGTTTCTAACACCCCTGTTGTCGGTTCAATACCATCAGGACTTCCGGCACTTGCTGTACCTGCTGTTGATATGACAGTTGTGCTGCATCTGGTGCCGTTTGCCATAATTATTTCCCTGCTTGGCTTTATGGAAGCAATCTCCATTGCCAAAGCCATGGCAGCTAAAACAGGGCAACGAATCAATCCCGATCAGGAACTTATCGGTCAGGGACTTGCCAACATGGCCGGTGCCTTTGGCAGTAGTTACCCTGTGTCCGGTTCGTTTTCCCGTTCCGCAGTCAATCTTCAAGCAGGTGCCGTAACCGGCATGTCCAGTGTGTTTACCTCCATTATGGTTGTTCTCACA
>JWTM01000471.1 GCA_001749745.1 Candidatus Marispirochaeta associata | reverse complement strand
GATAAGGGCGGTGACAAATTCAGTTTGCTTCAGTGCGTATTCTGCATCCGTGGCGTCCAGTACATCATAGGGAGTTCCCCATAATGGCCGGAAGTCGTGAAGCGAGGCTATGGTAATGACGGGGAATCCGGCAATGGCAAGAACCTCACTACAGAATTTAGGGAGATCCGGTAAATAACTTTGCCACGGTTTAGTCGGGGTAGGGTGTAATGAATCCTGCCAGAGCTCTTCGTATCTGGGGATTTCCCGAGCCATATCTGTAACGCTTTCTACCAATGGTTCAAAAAAGGAAGTTCTGTTCACACTGGCTTTTAATTCATATAGGTAACCGCGTGTAAATCCACCTATGCCGTTGCCGTGACTGGACAGGTACAAACCGAAACCCGCCTGCAGTTCGCGGTCTCCAATGGTTTCTTTTAACATGCGCTTACTTTCAATGCTGCGTAAGCGGATGACTAAGTCTGCAAAACGTTCCTGCTGTTCTGCTAGTGCAAGAGACACAAGACTGCGCAGCAAGGTGATTTCTTCTGCGGGTACTGGTCGTTGTGCCTGTTGAGGGGCACTGATCCAGAGTAAATTTCTGTAGGCCAGTCGTTTTGCTGCCAGTTCTTTTATGCGGGCACTGTCAGCCTCGGTTCCGGTAGCTGCCAGACGAAGCGCGACAACCTCGCGGGTGAGCATGTCTACCTGCGTCTTGGATACAGACTCAAGAGCTGAGCGTAGCAGTTCACGTTCCTGTGCCGGGTACTGTTCAATTGATTCTGGAGTGGCAAGCAGGTTCGGGTTTCGCAATATCGCAATAGTATTGCGTGCATCCGAAACTTTTTGTGCGAGTTCTTCAGATACTTCTACGATATCATCCAATGATTGGGAGAGTACTCCTGTGAAGGAACGTGCCCCTGCTTTGGTCTGGGAATGACCGGACGTAGCAAGCAACAGCACAGATTCATTGGGAGGATTTTTGCCAAAGTGT
>JWTM01000470.1 GCA_001749745.1 Candidatus Marispirochaeta associata | reverse complement strand
ATTCGCGAATTTATCGCAGGTGTACTTCTTGTTCCAACGCTTGTTACCTTTGTATGGATTACCGTATTTGGTAACAGTGCGCTGTTCATCGACATGTTCGGTGGTGGCGGTATTGCAAAAGCAGTTCAGGAAAACGTTCCGGTTTCTCTGTTCGTTCTGCTTGAGCACTTCCCGTTTTCTTCTGTAACAAGTGTGCTTGCAATTTTCGTTGTTATCACGTTCTTTGTAACCTCCTCTGACTCCGGTTCGCTGGTTATTGATATCATCACAGCCGACGGTAACCCTGATCCGCCTATTCCACAGCGCGTATTCTGGGCTTTGATGGAGGGTGCAGTAGCTGCTGTGCTGCTGTATGGTGGCGGACTCATTGCGTTGCAGACAGCAACCAT
>JWTM01000469.1 GCA_001749745.1 Candidatus Marispirochaeta associata | reverse complement strand
AAAAGCGGGAGTACGCTGTTTATCATTGTGGATCAGGACGTTATCCCATGCCGTTTAAGCTTTTTGCGTAGCCCTTCCCGTGAAATTCCCAGAAGTCGTGCAGCTTCTGACTTGTTCTCTTTTGCTTGCTTCAGCGCAATCTTAATCAACTGAATTTCAGCATCCTTGAGTGTCATAAGTTCAAGATTGGAAAGAGAAGCTTTCTTTTCAAAATGCTCTGCGGCCAGTTGCAGTTCAGGTGACAGGTCGGCAACCTCGATTGTTTCATGCTGCGAAAGCACAACGGCGCGGGCGACTTCGTTTTCGAGTTGACGGACGTTTCCCGGCCAGTTGTAATCCACAAGTGTTTTCATGGCTTGCTGAGAAAAACCGCGGATTTCTCGTCCCATACGTACTACTGATTTTTCAAGAAAATGCTTTACAAGCAGGGGAATGTCGTCAGGGCGCTGGCGTAACGGCGGGATTTCGAGTCT
>JWTM01000468.1 GCA_001749745.1 Candidatus Marispirochaeta associata | reverse complement strand
TAATCCTCAGTTTGCGGATGCACCTCCGGATCACCATAGTCCTCAGAAGTTGATGCCTGAAAAATCTTTGCACCGGTACGTTTAGCAAGCCCGAGCATATTTATTGAACCGTGAACGCTGGTCTTTACTGTCTGCACAGGGTCATACTGATAATGCACAGGAGATGCAGGACACGCCAGATTATAGATTTCATCAACCTCCACATACAATGGAAAGGTAATGTCATGCCGGAGCAACTCAAAGTACGGGTCCTCAAGCAAATGAACTATATTCTCTTTAGTTCCCGTAAAAAAATTAT
>JWTM01000467.1 GCA_001749745.1 Candidatus Marispirochaeta associata | reverse complement strand
GAGCACTGCAGAGACTTTCTTAGTCTCAAACAAGTTCAATAAATGGTGCACAATATAAAAAGGGGCTTAACGCCCCTTTTTTCTTATTTTCAGCACAGATAACCATTTTTTGATTCTAAGCGATGTATTCACAAGCATGACCAATGAGCCGTCTAGCTTATAAACGTTGCTAAGAATCGACCTATAGGCCTTACGTGCGCCTAACTACTAGCCTTAGACGTTTATTCTTTTAGTTTCGATACAGCGGGCTAAAATCCACATCATATCTTAGAAGCTCAATTGTTTTCTGAGAAATATTCACAGGAACATCATCCCCGTACTTACTCCCCTCAGTTCCAAGGGAATGTCCCTGAAGGCGGTCAGCAATCCTCATGTCGGATTCAGCTCGGCGAAAAGCATTTTTTACAGTATGCCTGAAGCTATGAAACACTTTTGAACTATCAAAGCCACCA
>JWTM01000466.1 GCA_001749745.1 Candidatus Marispirochaeta associata | reverse complement strand
ATTGTTTCTGTAGACTTCGGCACTGCAACAACCTTTGACTGTGTTCAGGACAACGCTTACCTTGGCGGACTCATCTGTCCGGGCGTTAAATCCGCTGCGTCCGCATTAGCCAGCAACACTGCAAAACTTCCACAAATCAGCTTGGAAGTGCACAGCAACATGCCGGTATTTGGTCGCAGCACCTCTACCAGTATCAACCACGGGTTTATTTTCGGGTTTGCATCCATGACAGAAGGGTTATGCAAACGACTTTCCACAACTTTGGAAGGCCCGATGGAAGTTGTGGCAACAGGCGGCTTTGCAAA
>JWTM01000465.1 GCA_001749745.1 Candidatus Marispirochaeta associata | reverse complement strand
ACAGAGCGCATCAGGCTCTCACAAATCTTAAGGCTGTAGCAGAGTCTGCTGGCTGCACACTTGAAGATGCTGTGAAAACCACCGTATTTCTCACCGACGTTAATGATGGCAAAGAAGTTAACGCGGTATATGCAGAATATTTCAGCGAACCGTTTCCGGCTCGCAGTGCGTTTCAGGTAGCTGCTCTTCCGCTTGGAGCAGACATCGAAATTGAAGTTATTTTCCGTAAAAAAAAC
>JWTM01000464.1 GCA_001749745.1 Candidatus Marispirochaeta associata | reverse complement strand
GCTGAGCGGTCTGTCTAGTAGCCCGAACACGCCGCCCATCATAAGTAGCCCAAAACAAGCAGGCAGTAATGCACTCACACATTGTTTTAACGAGCGATGTATTACTGCAATGCAGACGATAATCAGGAAAAAGGCATAGATGATAAATTGTGCAAATGTACTCGTCAGCACCTTTGCAAGCTCATTACCTAATCGGGACCCTGATATGAGACGAACACCATATTCCTCTTCTACTTTCGGGGAAAAAGCAGCATTTACAGTGATAGTATCTGGTAAATAGGAAATAAGCGTTACAGCCCGGGAAATATCAGTACCGTCTGTTACTGTTGTTCTTGACGGCACCCTTTCAACAAGGAGAGTATCAACTAATGATCCGACACCTAATTTTCGTAAATTTTGTAATGAAATATCGTGCGGTTGCGTCTTCAAGAAA
>JWTM01000463.1 GCA_001749745.1 Candidatus Marispirochaeta associata | reverse complement strand
ACGGAACAAAGAATGGATTTATGACTTGTTCCCGCGTCTTCTTGAGCGTCGGGGACAGCTTGCAGGTACACTTTCCGGTGGTGAGCAGCAGATGCTTGCAATCGGTCGTGCGCTCATGTCCAATCCGCGTCTGCTGTTGCTTGATGAGCCTTCTCTCGGACTTGCACCGATTCTGGTTAAATCTATTTTCGATACTATCCGTAAAATTAAC
>JWTM01000462.1 GCA_001749745.1 Candidatus Marispirochaeta associata | reverse complement strand
AATATTACCGAGATCATCAATAACGCAATGATCGAAGGATACGATAAAGGCCTGCTCCGCAAATCATCCTGTCATCCCCTGACCCGCAAGAACACCATGGACAACAGCCCTGCGGTTATCCACTACTCCCATGTTGCCGGTGACAAGCTCACCATCAAGCACATGGCTAAAGGCGGCGGTTCTGAAAACATGTCCCGCTGCACCATGCT
>JWTM01000461.1 GCA_001749745.1 Candidatus Marispirochaeta associata | reverse complement strand
CACAGCAACCTGCTTGAAGCTTTGCACCAGGCTGGCAGCCCGCCGCAGGTTTGTGACTGTGGCAGTTAGCCCTTCTGTGGCAATTTGCATAAATTGTTCAAGTGTTGAACGTTTGAAGCTTCCTGCTTTATATTCTTCTTCAAGTTTTGTGAGGCGCTCTTGCAGGTATGTTGTACTTGTAAGACCAATGCCAAGCGGAGTGTTGATTTCATGAGCAACTCCGGCAACAAGACCACCCAGTGATGCTAGTTTTTCTGCTTCAACCAGTTGTTGCTGTGCACTTTGTAAATTTGTTACTGAGGCTTCTAATTCTGCCGTACGTTGGTGCACGCGCTCTTCCAGTTCCTGATTCAGCTTGGCTAGTTCGGCCTGTGTTTTTTTCAGATCCGTAACATCGGTGATAAATCCTTCCAGCACTGCCTCGTCACCATCTTCTTCTGTATCCTCCACATATCTCCCACGC
>JWTM01000460.1 GCA_001749745.1 Candidatus Marispirochaeta associata | reverse complement strand
TCAATAGCTGCATTCAATGCAAGCAGGTTTGTCTGGTCGGCGATATCTGAAATTACACCGAGTACGGCACCGATTTCATCGGCCTGTGCTCCGAGCTGGGTCATAGCGCTATTCATTGTGTCAGCGTGTTTGTGCAGGCTGGTTATTGAGTTGATCGCGTTGGACACGATATCAGCACCTTCCTGAGCACGGACACGGGTTGCTTCTGATTGTTGAGCAGCCTGTGAAGCACTTTGCGCAACTTCGATAACTGCCACGTTCATTTGTTCCATTGCAGTGGAGGTTTCGCGGATTCGCATCTGCTGTGTGTCCACTGCGCTGGTAACTTCAGAGAATTTGGATTCAAGGGAGGTCACAGAGTCCAGCAGTTCATGTGCTGCGTCTTTAGTGCCTTCATGTACGCCTTCAATGCGGGAGAGCTGCTCGTTAACCGCACGCTCGGAGATAACAAGGTCGGTTACGTTACGGGCAACTTCAATGTAGACTGCACGGTTTCCTTCAGCATCGTACAGGACGTCAGCAACAGGCTGGATGTATACCGGGCCTTCAGGACCCTCGATACAGATAATATCTGCAACAACACGTTTCTGTGTTTGCTTCACCTGCTCGATAGGGCATTCCTTGGTGTTGCAGACTTCAGTATTGAATACGTCGTGGCAGCGCAGGCACATCAGGCCATTACGATCGGCTGTGGATGCTTCTTCGACTGCTTTGTTAGCAATGAGGAGGTTAAAGTCTTCATCAACAGCAAAGATCGGGTCAGGAACCGTGTTCAGGACGTTTTTAAAGCCTTCCATCTCGTTGAGCATGGTTGTGAGGCGTTCCATGAGGTTGTTGAACCAGATGGTGA
>JWTM01000459.1 GCA_001749745.1 Candidatus Marispirochaeta associata | reverse complement strand
TGGTAAGGTACCGTCAACCAATGAGATCTGAACCATGTCTCTTTTTGCACGCTCAGAGGCTTTACGCAGAGCTTCAGGAACTTCCTGAGCTTTACCAAGGCCGAAGCCTACATTGCCCTGACCGTCACCAACTACAACCAATGCGGAGAAGCTGAAACGGCGACCGCCCTTTACAACTTTCGCAACGCGGTTGAGATAGACAATCTTTTCAATCAAACCGAGTTCGTTTTGTTCCATGACTATACCTATACCTGTTAAAATTTCAGGCCTGCTTCACGAGCTGCATCAGCAATTGCCTGAATGCGGCCGTGATAGATG
>JWTM01000458.1 GCA_001749745.1 Candidatus Marispirochaeta associata | reverse complement strand
AAGTTTTTTACGCTCAAGCTCAAAAACTTTCATGTTAGATGCAGTAGCAACCATAGCAAGACCCTGTGGAACAAGGTAGTTACGGCCGTAGCCAGCTTTAACTTCTACAATATCGCCAAGAACGCCAAGGTTCTCTACGTCAGCACGGAGAATAAGTTTCATGACCGATCCTCCTATAAGGTGCTTTTCTTTTTCACTTCACTTGCGTGAGTGGAAGTGAAGACGAGAAGTGCCATCTGACGGGAACGCTTGATCTCACGAGTGAGAGCACGCTGGTGGAAAGCACATGTGCCAGTGATACGACGAGCGATAATTTTACCACGTTCGGTGATAAAATCACGGAGGATGTCCGGGCGCTTGTAGTTCAATGGAAGGTCTTTATCTGCACAGAAGCGGCAGAATTTACGGCGTGGAGTAAAACGTCTTTTAAAAGCCATCTTATTTTGCCTCCTCAAGCTTAACAGTTACGTACTTGAAGATACCATC
>JWTM01000457.1 GCA_001749745.1 Candidatus Marispirochaeta associata | reverse complement strand
AGCCGTGCCTAGTTCATTTCCAATTAAGACGACATACAGAATTGACCAACTAGGGAGCGATAAATTTATTGAAGCCCTCAAGAAGGAATACCCAGAGGCGAAGACTAAAACAGAAGAGCTGCAAGAACGTGCCAGCTAGTAACCCACTTACTCTGTTTGAAAGTACGCCGTTTGATAACGGCGTGCTTTCTCATCAAGCAATTCAAGAGCTGCAGGGGCTAGAAACGCAAACGATTTTCGTGAAAGGTAATACGGAACACATTGATGATAAAGATAAGTACGTTTTTTCATCATTTGGAAGTAAGAAGACCGTTTGTTGG
>JWTM01000456.1 GCA_001749745.1 Candidatus Marispirochaeta associata | reverse complement strand
AGATTGGGTCCTTCCATGAAGAACGCGACGTCATTTTTAGCAATGCCCTTACCTAATTTTAAGGTGTCAGGGTCAAAGTTTGCTACGCATGTCATGGCTAAGTTGTCTTGAATTGTGTCGTGTCCATCACCTTTATTAAAGACATATGTGTCTCCAAAGTGACCGCCAATAAGAGTATCATTACCTTCTCCACCAATGAATCCGG
>JWTM01000455.1 GCA_001749745.1 Candidatus Marispirochaeta associata | reverse complement strand
ACGTTTTTCTGTGTTTCGTCGATGAGCTTCTGCATTGCTTCACGCTCAGGTGCAAACCAGAAACCGTTGTAGATGCACTCAGCATACTTAGGAATCATGGAGTCACGAAGGTGCATGGTATCACGGTCAAGGCAGATGCCTTCGAGATCGCGGTGAGCAATGTGCATGATTGTGCCACCCGGAGTTTCATATACGCCGCGGGACTTCATGCCAACGAAACGGTTTTCAACCATGTCGAGACGGCCAACGCCGTGTTTACCACCAACGGTGTTAAGCGCTTTTACCATTGCAGCAGGGCTTAACTTTTCACCGTTAAGGGCAACTGGATCGCCGTTGATAAATTCGAGTTCAATGTATTCCGTCTCATCCGGTGCTTCTTCAACAGGAACAGCCATAAGATAGGAACCCGGGCCCGGCTCAAGCCAAGGGCTTTCCAGTTCGCCACCTTCAAATGAGCAGTGAAGCATGTTTCTGTCCATGGAGTAGAGCTTACGGGAAGCTGCTACAGGAAGCGGAATACC
>JWTM01000454.1 GCA_001749745.1 Candidatus Marispirochaeta associata | reverse complement strand
TAACGTTGCGATCATCGCGCACGTTGACCGTGGTAAAACCACCCTTGTTGACGCTATGTTTAAGCAGGGCGGCATCTTCCGTGAAAATCAGGAAGTAGATGACCGTGTAATGGACAGCATGGATCTCGAACGCGAGCGTGGCATTACCATTGCTGCTAAAAACTGTGCTGTTTCCTGGCAGGGAACAAAAATTAATATCATCGATACTCCGGGTCACGCCGACTTCGGCGGTGAGGTTGAACGTTCCCTCACTATGGCTGACGGTGCAATCCTGCTCGTCGACGCATCCGAGGGTCCACTTCCGCAGACTCGCTTTGTTCTGAAAAAGACACTCGAAGCAGGTCTCAAAGTTATTGTTGTAATCAACAAAATTGACCGCCCTGATGCACGCATCGATGAAGTACTCGATGAAGTATACGACCTTTTCATCGATCTGGAAGCAAACGACGACCAGCTCGAATTCCCTGTACTGTACGCAGTAGGTCGTGACGGCGTTGCCATGACGTCTCCTGAAGAAGAACAGAAAGACCTTACACCACTGT
>JWTM01000453.1 GCA_001749745.1 Candidatus Marispirochaeta associata | reverse complement strand
AAGCGAAGTAACCCTGTGCATACATGTCGGTGTTGTCACCGATGATTTTAATAGCCTGCTTGTTAGCGCCAACAGTACCGTCAGCACCGAGACCGAAGAACTTACACTGAACAGTGCCAGCCGGTACGGTGTCGAGAACGTTGCCAACAGTAAGAGAAGTACGGGTAACGTCATCGTTGATACCAACAGTGAAGTGGTTCTTAGGCGCTGTTACTTTCATGTTCTCGTATACTGCGAGTACGTCTGCAGGAGTGAATTCTTTAGAACCGAGACCGTAGCGACCGGAAAGGATCACTGGCATTTCGCCGTGCTCTTTGAATGCTGCGCATACGTCAAGGTAGAGAGGGTCGCCGATTGCGCCCGGCTCTTTTGTGCGGTCAAGAACAGTGAAGATTTCTGCTGTTGCAGGAACAACTTCGAGCATGTGCTTGATGGAGAATGGACGGTAAAGACGAACTTTAAGAAGACCTACTTTTTCGCCTTTATTGGTAAGGTAGTTTACTACCTCTTCAATAGCTTCGTTACCAGAGCCCATACATACGATTACGCGCTCGGCTTCTTCGTGACCTACGAA
>JWTM01000452.1 GCA_001749745.1 Candidatus Marispirochaeta associata | reverse complement strand
GTATGTACGTATCATTCCGGTACGTTGTCTTGGCTCTGTTAACGCCATCTGGGTTGCTGATGCAATGTCCAAAGGTATCGACGGCGTTATGCTGCTCGGTTGTAAATACGGTGACGATTACCAGTGCCACTTTGTAAAAGGTTCTGAGATTTGTAACCGCCGTAAAGACAACATTGCTGAAACTCTGGAACGCCTTGGTGTAGAGCCTGACCGCGTAGAGCAGTATGAAGTTGCTATTGACGAGTACGATAAAGTACCTGGCATGATTGACAGCTTCATGGACATGGTCTTCGAGAAAGGTCCTAACCCATTCAAGGGCTACTAGGAGGAGATGGAAAATGGCTCATAGAATCGAACCTGATCTTCAGTTTGTGAAAGAGTTGCAAGCTGTAGGTGGGGACTCGCTGAAAAAGTGCTACCAGTGCGCCACATGCAGCGTAGCCTGCCCCATCTCTCCAGCAAGCAACCCTTACCCTCGTAAGGAGATGGTATGGGCGTCTTGGGGGCTTAAAGACAAGCTCCTGAATAACCCTGACATCTGGCTGTGCCACAACTGCGGAACCTGTTCCGACTTATGTCCGCGTGGTGCAAAACCGGGCGATCTTCTTGCAGCTCTGCGTAACATGGCATACCAGCGCATCAACCCGATGCCGTTTATCGGTAAGTGG
>JWTM01000451.1 GCA_001749745.1 Candidatus Marispirochaeta associata | reverse complement strand
ATTACTGAGGCAATTTTATATTCTGTTCCGTGGAGCCATATAGAGCAGCTCCGAAACTCCGGCTCAAAAGTCGGTAGTACTCTTTTTAAACTCCGCAGCGATGTTGAACGCCCTATTACGGCGATTCTTACACTTAATACTGTTGCTAACACTGCTGGTGCAACTCTGGCAGGTGCCGCGTTCACAAAGGTCTACGGCCCTGACCTTATGCCGTATTTTGCCATATGTTTTACCATCAGCATCCTGCTTTTTTCAGAGATTCTGCCTAAAACAATCGGCGTATCTTACGCACGGCAGCTCAGCTCGTTCATCGCAAAGCCATTAAGTT
>JWTM01000450.1 GCA_001749745.1 Candidatus Marispirochaeta associata | reverse complement strand
CAGGATTCGCAAAACGCAGTATACGCGTAATAAAATGAGGTCCGCATGCATTCAATTCTCACCAATATAACCCAAGAGCTCGCAACACATAACTGCGTTCTTGCCACTGTTATCTCCAGTACAGGTTCAACTCCCCGCTCATCCGGTGCACATATGCTCATCTGCCCTCAAGGCAAGTTCTACGGCACTATCGGCGGCGGACTCATCGAAGCACAGGTTCACAGCCGCACATTTTCTTGAAGGAACCACCGGTGCTGCCAGACTACATTCATATGTCCTTGATAATACCAAGGCAGGAGCACTCGGTATGTCCTGCGGCGGTTCGCTCAGCGTCTTACTGGAGCGACTGACACCTGATCAGTATGCAGAATTCGCAGAGTTGGAACAGATTGTCCGAGATGGTACAGCTCAACACCGTGAAGCCTTTTATGTTCAACACGGTGACGACTGGATACACCTTCCTGCAACGGATGTTGCCCAAC
>JWTM01000449.1 GCA_001749745.1 Candidatus Marispirochaeta associata | reverse complement strand
AGATATCTGTTGCGGATCAAGCTCGTTGCAGGCTTCGGGCGGCAGCTGTGTTGCTAACAGTCCCATATCGCGGAGCAGCGCGTTTAGATCAACCTCTGTTATCAGGCGCGTGAAGCCGTGGTCTGCCAGTGACATAAGTCGCTTTGGCTCCGGCAGTGCATCGTAGGCGTCGAGCACTTCACCTATCAGACTGTCCCATTCTTCCAGCAGGCTC
>JWTM01000448.1 GCA_001749745.1 Candidatus Marispirochaeta associata | reverse complement strand
AGTGTAACTTCTTTCCAATAACTCATCATCAGTGGCTTCTAGCAGGTAGTTATCTTTATATGAGAATGGCGCTATATAGAGGGAGGCAATGTATCCTTTATGCGATTCCCCAAGCTTTCGTTGAATCCATGTTGAGTCATAGACATCTGTCGGTAGCAATCCGTCCGGGAGTGCCAAGTCAAAAGCATCAGTGAAAATAGGTTCGTCACTGAAAAGGGCTGCAGTCACGTAGGGGCCGTAGGGGACTTGATCTATTAAGTGCTGCTGGTACTGTGTGAGTATTTGTGAACCAATACGTTGTGTAACCGGCATCGGTGTTGCGAAGATAACACTGCGTGTTTTGATTGTTTGAGTGTCACCGTTTGAAGTGTACTCAACGTTATATAATCCATCTGCTGTTTTCTTTACGCCGGTA
>JWTM01000447.1 GCA_001749745.1 Candidatus Marispirochaeta associata | reverse complement strand
CCAAGACAAAAAGGATTAGTCCGGTAACGGCAAGTGCTAACGTGCGCTGTGTGGTGTCAGGTGTTTTTTGAAAAAGTACAGCACTGCAGCGGCCGCATACAGCTTTGCTACCGTTGAGCATTTCTGGGAGTGTTTGCATTAATCCGCAATCGTGACAGGCGACGATCGAAGGAGGTTGAGTATCCATGGTACGTTAGTAATATTCCTTTGGTTAGCCATCTATGCTGCATTAAGGTGCGGTTGGTAATGAGATCTTTGCATAGCGGTACTTGCTTTTTGATTTCTGAGAGTAAGGCTTACCTGATGGCGTAGCTCACGGCAATACAGAAAATACTCTATGTAAACTAGTGTATTGCGCATGATGTTATGAGGCGGTTAGTTTTTTAGCTCAAGCTACCTAAGGTGGAACGCAAGGTGGAGGAAAAAACTTTTCTAAGTACAGCATTCATT
>JWTM01000446.1 GCA_001749745.1 Candidatus Marispirochaeta associata | reverse complement strand
GACAAAGCGTTTGCTGCGTCTGTCAGTCGTGACCGAATTAGAGAGTGCGAGAAACTGGACTTGGATCTGGGACAGTTTTTCCAACTGGCCATTGAATCCATAACTCCCATAGCTGACTCCGTAGGATTAGCTAAACGTACATAGCATAAGGATTCACAATCATGAAACTTTCTTTTGTTATTGTAACAAATAACACTAGTAAATTCATCGGGCGCTGCCTCGATTCTATTAAGCAGACTATTGATAACCAGACCGCAGGAAAGTTTGATGCAGAAGTTATTGTTGTAGACAACGCTTCTTCTGATGACAGCGGTAGTATTGCAAAAACAGCTCTTCCAGAGATTCAGCTTATCCAGAACTCTGACAATAAAGGCTACGCAGCTGCAGCCAACCAAGCAGTTGAACGCGCAACAGGGGATCTTATTATT
>JWTM01000445.1 GCA_001749745.1 Candidatus Marispirochaeta associata | reverse complement strand
TATGAACCCGAAAGTTATCCTTTTTGATGAGCCGACTTCTGCGCTTGATCCTGAGCTTGTAGGCGAAGTTCTTGATGTAATGAAGAACCTTGCTGACGAAGGCATGACCATGGTGGTTGTAACACACGAAATGGGCTTTGCTCGCGAAGTAGCCGACCGTGTAATCTTCATTGCAGATGGTGTGATTCAGGAAGAAGCAGCACCGGACGAGTTTTTCTCCAATCCGAAACATCCTCGTCTGAAAGACTTCCTCGGTAAATTGTAAAATATTTTGGAAGGTAGAGGTAGATTTACACAATATTTACCTCCGAATCGAATATAGTGAGCAAAGGCTCTTCTGTTGTATACAGAAGAGCCTTTGTTCTTTTTTTGTATCTGGA
>JWTM01000444.1 GCA_001749745.1 Candidatus Marispirochaeta associata | reverse complement strand
TCCGGACTATATTGCATTGAAGGACAACGAAGGCACATACCAGTATGTGAACCCCGCGTTTGCCACGGCTGTAGGGCGTACTGTTGAAGAAATGAAAGGGCTGGATGATACAGCAATCTTCGGCTACGCAACAGCAAACCGCCTTGCGTCCTCTGACCAGTTGGTCAATATGTCCGAAGAGCATATCAACACCACGGAAACAATCTTTTTGCAGTCACAGCGATATGTTATGCAGATATCCAAGGCGCCGTTTTTCAATGCAGACGGTGCTGTTTCCGGCATTGTATCAGTATTCAGAGATATTACTGCCGCTGTGGAAGCAGAAGAACAACGAAAAGCAACCGAGCAACAGACGATTGCAGCTTTGGCAAGCACCATTGAACATATTGATCCGTACCTTGGCGGACATACTCGCATGCTTGAGGCACTTTCCATTGAACTGGCGCGCAGCCTCAACATGAACGATGCCGAAGTCGCAACCATTGAAGCCGCAGCCAACCTTTCCCAGATTGGTAAACTGTTCGTTCCAAGAGAAATTCTGCTTAAACCGGATGCGCTGACTACCGATGAAAAACGGGAAATTGAGCAGCATGCACTGCACGCAGAGC
>JWTM01000443.1 GCA_001749745.1 Candidatus Marispirochaeta associata | reverse complement strand
TTAGGAAGAATCCATTGTTTGTTTTCGGTATTCCAGAAGTCTCCGATATAGCGGCCAGCCCACGCACGGGATGTTTGTGGAGTGCGCAGGTACATACTTGCTTCCGGCCCTCCTTCCACATACATGGCAGTAACAAGATTCAGATGTGATTCAAGGAGCCGTTTTGTGAATTTTCGTACTGTCATAGGGGTGCGGCAATGAATGAAAACAATGTTTCCGCTGGAATCTTTAGCTACGGCTGCAATAGATGTTTCTCGGGCTTTTTTAGGCCACAGCGGTTTGCGCTGAAAAAAGCCGGTAGTTTTGAATGACAGTAGTGTATTGCGGCAGCAGGGCACCATGCTGCTGTTTGTGCCTGTCAATAATGTCTACAACCGGAATACCTGAACGTGTCGGATTGGCAACAAAGAACGAACCGAAACTGTTATGAATGAATCCGTTATTAATATGTCCTTTGTCGCGCATATAGCCGGTACTTTTTGTGTTATCCGGAAGATACATGGAAGCGTTAATAAGGGCTGTAAGGTTGTAACGCTTTGCCCATTCCTCGGGGGTAAACGCATCACCTTCCTTAGAACGCATCAATAGCATGAATTCGAATTCAGACGGTGAGATGCGCAAGGCA
>JWTM01000442.1 GCA_001749745.1 Candidatus Marispirochaeta associata | reverse complement strand
CGTAACCGCACAGTTAAACCAGCAAGGCAATATCTCACCGGAGACAATTGCAACCCGCTGGCAGAAAACTGTCGGTGCCATGGAAGGGGTAGACCTTACGTTCTTTGACGCCACTGTCTCTAAAATGAAAAATATTGATATTGAACTTGTGGCCTCGTCACCTCTTATGCTGGAACGAGCAACAAAGGAGCTTACCGATAAGCTCGCAGAATACG
>JWTM01000441.1 GCA_001749745.1 Candidatus Marispirochaeta associata | reverse complement strand
CGCCACCGTCATCTACGATGAGATCAGGGCCGGAACCGTCAGGCCATGTGAGAGCCTGCTCAGTGCACCACCAGTATTCTTCAAGAGTTTCGCCTTTCCATGCGAATACTTTTGCCATACCGGAATCTACGATAGCTGCTGCTGCGTGATCCTGAGTGGAGAAAATGTTGCAGGATGCCCAACGGATATCAGCGCCAAGAGCGTGCAACGTTTTGATGAGCATTGCGGTCTGGATAGTCATGTGCAGGGAACCCATAACTTTAAGACCTTTCAATGGCTTTGCGTCGCTGTATTTTTTGATGGTCTCCATGAGACCCGGCATTTCACGTTCGGACAACTGCATTTCTTTGTGACCGAAGTCAGCAAGAGACATGTCAGCAACTTTATTTTCAAGGCTAAGATCAAGCTTGATAGCGCGGCTTGCGTCAGTCATTTCTCAAT
>JWTM01000440.1 GCA_001749745.1 Candidatus Marispirochaeta associata | reverse complement strand
AGTTCTTCTTCTCGGCATCATGTTTGAAGAATTTGGTGAAGAATGGGTCGTAGTGGAGCATTTTGTTAACTATATTCCGGAGTACCTCATCTCAATCGGAATGCCTGAAACTATCTTCGGTTATAAATGGCTTACCGCTGGATGGGTAACATTCCTGTTCCCGGCTCTCATCGTGTTCGGAACAGCAGCAGCCTCCTTCCTGTTAGCAAAACGCGATTCTGTGATGCATTACGCCAAGGCTTACTCGCCTGCGCTTATTCCGCTCATATTCACCCTGCACCTCAGCAAAATGATGGATACATTGAACACAAAGCTGGGGTACGGAAAATACGTTCTCCAAAACCCAGTGGGGAACAAAACAATTGAGCTCATCGCAAACGGAAACATTGCTGTATCCTCCAACGCTCTGTTCTCTACACAGACAGAAGGCTACGTCCTTATGGGATTAATTTTAACAGGATTTGTATCTTCTC
>JWTM01000439.1 GCA_001749745.1 Candidatus Marispirochaeta associata | reverse complement strand
TGTCGTGCTTGAAATCGAATATGAGATTGTTAAACATAAGTTGACTCTGTTAGAATAAAATAAAGTGAATGGGGACTTCAGACGTTATTTAGGGTGCTAAATGCTATTTTAAAAAAAGAGGGGTTTCGTGAGAAAATAGTTCGATGATAGCTACAAGTCCAAGGAGCAAGGGGAGAGCTAGGTCAAAAAGTAGGCGTAACTTTGAAACCGCGATAGTATCTTTAGCCTGGCTTGGCGTACGTTTTTGCACGCTCTGCGGCTTTTTCTTTTGTTGGAGTGCTAATTGGGTCTTTTATTAGTTCGCACCAGTAGTGTGTAAGTTCTGAAAGCGAGCTTGTTAAAAACATTAATTCAAAATAAATTAACAGCGCCAAGATACCGTGTTTTAGAGCCTCTGGGTTGTTCTTAAGAACAAAATATGGAACATCTTTAAGTTGTACGTTATAAGACAACATGAAA
>JWTM01000438.1 GCA_001749745.1 Candidatus Marispirochaeta associata | reverse complement strand
GGTTTCAATCAAATCCAGAAAATGCGCCAGATCTTCAGGGCTGCGCTCGTGATGATTTGCAGCTGTAATGCGCTCATTAATGGATTCAAACGGGGAGCAGTTCAGCGGCATTCTGTGCCCGAACTCCATATGCAGGTTCCACGGCTGCGGGTGCTTCTGTGCGTAGGCAACAAGCGGAGCAATACCGATTCCGCCAGCAAGAAGCAGGGTAGGAGTTTTGTCTTCCACCGCAAAAGGAGTACCGAGAGGCCCCCACAGCACGACTTTATCACCTGTTTTCAGTGTAGCAAGACGTTTGGTTCCGCGTCCGACAACCTGAA
>JWTM01000437.1 GCA_001749745.1 Candidatus Marispirochaeta associata | reverse complement strand
CAGTCCGTCCATCAAGAATTCCTGTTGCCGCAAGAATTCCTGACCCTGCACACACCGAAACAACCTGTGGAGTGCCTTCTACAGCCCGCTGCACCTTTTCCATGAACTCAATATCGGTAATGACTTCCTCGATTCCCAGCCCCCCGGGTATCAAAATCATATCCACATCCCCGATCTCTCCGATGCAGGCATCGATACACACAGAAAAATTCCCCTCAAGAATCACGGAACCTGTTCGCTTGGCAGTAAAGTGCATCTCGTATCCGTTATTTTGCCCTGCTTTTTCAAATAGTTTTGTAGCTGTTGAAAAAACCGCAGCCGCCCCACTGATATCTAATGGCAGCGCCCCCTCGAAAACAACAACTTCTACTTTTTTTCGCATAGCAAAATTCCTTTTAGCGTTCTTATGCAACTCGACTGAGCTCTTCTTTTGTTTTTTAGTTAGCTTCGGCAATAGCCGCAATGACATTTCTTGAGCGTTTTCTGCCATCATATTGAATACCGCATCATGTCA
>JWTM01000436.1 GCA_001749745.1 Candidatus Marispirochaeta associata | reverse complement strand
TGTTGGTTTATCCCGCAAGGGGAGTCACATGCATAGTACCCTGCGCCTAGGAGATCATGCCCTTAAAGGCCATGAAGGACAGAGACATGATACCGGCCATCACCAGAGCCGCAGGTACACCCTGCATGGACTTTGGCAGATGGGTAACTTCCAGCCGTTCGCGAATGGCGGCAAGCAACACAAGAGCGAGTAAGAAACCTAAGCCGGATGCAAATGAGTAGAAAATGGAAAGGCCGAGGTCGAACTCTTTACGCTGAACAAGAATTGCAACACCGAGCACTGCGCAGTTTGTTGTAATGAGAGGAAGGAAAATTCCCAGCGCGTTGTACAACGGCGGAACAGATTTCTTCAGGAACATCTCAACAAGCTGTACCAGTGATGCGATGACGAGAATAAACATAATGGTCTGCAAGTACCCGAGATCAAG
>JWTM01000435.1 GCA_001749745.1 Candidatus Marispirochaeta associata | reverse complement strand
AGGAAGTTGGAACTGGTGCTACTGCTTCCGGCACGCTGACGTTTACAGACGCAGATAGTGCTGATCATGGTAATGCAGAGTCAGGTTCCGATGGTAACGCACTTACGTACTCAGTCTCCGTTGACTCTGTAGGTGCAGAAGATACCGGCAGTGCCAATGTTCTTACAAGTGAAGGTGGGGCAACCCAGCTTTCAGTCGAAGGCAAGTACGGTACGCTTACATACAACACAGAAAGCGGTGAATGGGCATACCAGCTTGATAACAACGACCCTGATACCCAAAATTTATATGCTCCAGTTCTGGGGGCGGACGGAAAGCTTACATATCCAGAAACCACCGGGCAGGAAACATTTACTGTTTCTGCCTCGGATGGACACGGCGGTGTTGTTGAAAAGGACATTGCAATTGATGTCGCGGGCAGTTTTGACCCTGTTGAATATACACTGACCTACGGTAGTGACT
>JWTM01000434.1 GCA_001749745.1 Candidatus Marispirochaeta associata | reverse complement strand
TAAAAATCGAGGTAGGAAACACCGTATCTTCTCCCCAGAGCCATTCGGGCATCTTCAAAGAAACTTGCATAGTGCCCATGCCAGACAATGCCCAGCATATCCACTTCCTGAAAGCGAACGGTACGCTTTACCTCAGCGACAAGCGGTTCAGGAGCATCTAGATCAATTTTAAAATAGTCCTTACGCATTTGTCCGCTCAATCTCACAAAACAGGGTAAACGTAGCAGCTGTCATAGTATCAACTGATAATTTTACAGAAAATCTATGTGTGTTTTCAGCAGAATGTTCTTTTCGATCAACAGCAACATGAATATCTGTAGCTGGTGGAATCTCCTGTGAAAACTTTGCACGACTGATAGATGTCACGCGTAGCTGCTCGCCTGCAACAACATTACACACAAGTTTACCAAGCATGATTTGAAGAACTGCAGGAAGAATTGGATGACCGGGGAAA
>JWTM01000433.1 GCA_001749745.1 Candidatus Marispirochaeta associata | reverse complement strand
GCGGAGCGGGAGACTTACCTGTGCAGGTTTGTAATCGCCTTTAAATTCTGGATGGATATTCATGTAATCAGCAATGCCGATTTTGGACGCAAGGCGAGGTACCGGAATTTTACGGTACGGACGCATTGCAGACTGTTCGGAACGAACTTCACGCGGACCGGTGTACTGAACACCTTTCTCGCGGAACTGTCCTTTTAATGCGCTGTTGATACGGCGCGGGGAAAGCCCCATTGGACAGCTGAAGAGTTCACACACCCCACATTCACAACACATGGCTGCCTGAGTGGCACCCATTGCTACATCCTGACCACCGCCGAATGCGCGCATAACTTTGTGTGTTTCAAAACTGTGACCTACGAGGTAACGCGGACACAGCTCTGTACACATGCGACACTGGATACAGGCAGTAGCAGCACGGCGCTGCATGGTGTGAAGATCAACGGTCGCCTGCTTATGCAGGTAGTGTCCACGAGGGAGCACAATAAGACCGCCGCTTGTTTTTGTGATTACTT
>JWTM01000432.1 GCA_001749745.1 Candidatus Marispirochaeta associata | reverse complement strand
ACCGATAAGACCGATGGTGGAGAAGTGACCTTTGTAGCCGTTTTTGAGGTAGCGGCGTGAGAACGGGAACATGCCCGCTTCAAGGTTCTGCTGGCAGAGCTTGCGCTTGAATTCCAGAGATTCTTTAGCCATTTCTGCGTATTCTTCAACAAGATCAAGGAAGTCTTCTTCGTTGTGAGCAAGGTACGCAAGTTTCGGCAAGTTCAGAGTTACAACGCCGATGGAACCAGTGAGGTCGCCAGCGCCGAACAGGCCACCGGTCTTTTTACGGATTTCGCGAAGATCCATCTGCAAACGGCAGCACATGGAACGAACATCTTCCGGATTAAGATCGGAGTTGATGAAGTTCTGGAAGTACGGAACACCATACTTGGCTGTAAGTTCCATTAAGAGCTGGGCTGGAACAGAATCCCAATCAAAATCTTTGGTAACGTTGTATGTCGGGATCGGGAAAGAGAAGATACGGCCATCAGCGTCGCCTTCGAGCATAACCTCGAGGAATGCGCGGTTAATCATATCCATTTCTTTCTGGTAATCACCGTAGGTTGTATCCTGGAATGCACCACCAATGATGATAGGTTCATTAGCAATGTGTGCCGGAACAACCATATCAAACGTAAAGTTGGTGAACGGGCTTTGGCCGCCCCAGCGGGAGGTAGTGTTCAGGTTGTAT
>JWTM01000431.1 GCA_001749745.1 Candidatus Marispirochaeta associata | reverse complement strand
TTGAAGCCTATCATCAGGAAACCGGACGTGCAGGGCGTGACGGTATCCCCGCGGATGCATTATTGCTCTACAATATGCAGGATATTGTACTTGCGCGACGCATGATCACACGCTCTTCAACTAATCGCGCCATCATTGAGCAACACAAATTCAATTCTTTGCTTGGCTTCGTAGAAACAACCGAATGCCGCCGCAACGTTATCCTTTCTTACTTTGGTGAAACTCGAAAAGAAAAATGCGGCAACTGTGATACTTGTCTGTTTCCTGTGGAAACTTGGGATGGCACGATTGCAGCCCAAAAAGCCTTGTCCTGTGTATTCAGAACCGGCCAACGATTTGGCGCTACACACCTGACTGATATTTTAGTCGGTAACTTGACCAAGCGAGTTTCAGAACATGAGCACAATCTCATAAAAACCTTTGCTTGCGGAAAAGAACTTGGAAAGGAAACTTGGAAGG
>JWTM01000430.1 GCA_001749745.1 Candidatus Marispirochaeta associata | reverse complement strand
CTTCGGATGCACCTTTGAGTGCCAGAGTCATATCGTCGTTGGATACTTCTTTCAGCACTTCGCGGATTGCACGGCCATCCAGTGTTGCCACGTCTTCGAATACGAACATGAGGTTTCGAATGTCTTCTGCCATCTGTACAGATTCTTCTTCGATCTCTGCGAGTACTTCTTCTTCGGTAGCGCGATCCACTGCGTTGAGAATTTCTGCAACAGCAGCGATGCCGCCCACTTTCTTGCCTTCCTTGCCGCCCATTGCGATAAGCTGGCTGCAATACTTTGTCTACTGCCATAAGCATATCTTCCGGTACTGCTTCGAGACGGGCGAGACGCATAAGCACTTCCGGTCTGATACCGGCAGGGAGCATCTGGATAAGCTCTGCTGCCTGATCTGAATGCAGGTGACCGAGAATAAGTGCCAGTGTCTGCGGATGTTCGTTACGCAGGATCTGGGCAAGGATTCGAGGACTTACGTTTTCAAGTTCACGGAACGGTGCAGGACCGTTATCCAGCTCAAGAGTATCCATGATGTACTTGGCTGTTTCACTATCAAGGTTCTT
>JWTM01000429.1 GCA_001749745.1 Candidatus Marispirochaeta associata | reverse complement strand
ACCAGTTTTTGTTACCTTTGATATTGATTTTCTCGATGCGGCATACGCTCCGGGAACCGGAACGCCAGAGATTGGTGGCTTTACAACACATGAAGCACTCAAGCTGATGCTTGAATCCTGCCAGGGACTAAACCTTGTCGGGATGGATCTTGTGGAAGTTCTGCCGGAATCTGACACTGCAGACATTACATCCTTTGCTGCAGCCGGAATTATGCATGCATTCTTATCATGTCTTGCTTACAACAAACGACACACTGGAACGGAGTAGCATATGTCTATCGATCTGCTGATTATCGTCGCGTATTTTTTCGTAATGATCGGGTGTGGGATTGCAGGAATTTTCTTTGCCAAAAATAATGAAGACTTTCTTGTTGCAGGACGAAACTTGAAATTCTGGATGTATTTCCCGTGTCTTGCCAGTGTTATCTTAGGTGGCGGGGCGACCTTCGGCTCTGTAAAACTCGCGTATCAGTT
>JWTM01000428.1 GCA_001749745.1 Candidatus Marispirochaeta associata | reverse complement strand
GACAGCAATGGTAAAGTCTGTGTTTTTGCAGTCGTGAATCCACGGAATATGCTTATCGCCGATGCCTTCAATGCGGTGGTCTCCGAAGCCGTTCTGGAGCAAGGTCGGGCACTGTAATGCTTCAGCCGCACCTACTTTCATGTGCGGGAATTTTGTCTTCAGGTAATAGCCTGCGCCCAGTGTTCCACCGGAACCGGAGGAAGATATGTACCCTGCGAGTTTTCCATGTTCACCAAGGTAGGCGGAGGCTGCTTCTTCAATGGCTGGGCCTGTTACATTGTAATGCCACAGCGGGTTACCCAGCTCATCGAACTGGTTGAAAATCTGCAGATCTTCACCGGAGTTGCGCAGTTCCCAACACTTATCAAAGATTTCTTTAACGTTGGATTCACAACCCGGAGTCGCGATTACTTCACCCGCAATTTTATTTAACCATTCAAAGCGTTCTTTGCTCATTCCTTCCGGTAGAATGGCAATAGCTTTGCAGGCGAGCAAAGCAGAAATGTATGCGCCGCCACGGCAGTAGTTACCTGTGGATGGCCATACTGCCTTGGTCTTTTGCGGATCAAACTGGCCT
>JWTM01000427.1 GCA_001749745.1 Candidatus Marispirochaeta associata | reverse complement strand
AAAATCCTGCGTTGCCTGTACCTGTGCCTGCACTTCGAGCAGCAGGAAGGTAAAATGTTCGTGCAGAGCCTTGAACGATGCCATGCTTATTCGCTGCCGATATACAGTGTTCCGGAAGGCGAATGCTGGTCAGGAGTTTGATCCTTCCAGCGAATTCGCAATACGAGCCTGCTTTCTCCGTTCTTCTGCTTTGCTTTGATGGCAAAACTCAACAACCCCTTCGGGGTAAGGGTAATAGAGTCCTGCTGAGAAGCAAGAGCAATTGAGCCGTCTTTAAACCCTTGCGTAATCGATTCCAGCAGTTCGACAATAGATGAAGTATCCTGCAAGGATTCGAACGAAAATTTATGTTCTGCCATGCCGGTTCCTGTGTTTTTTCAGCTTTATCCAGAGAGTCTGTTCCGGTATTCCTCAATGATGCCTTGACGGGTAACGCCACCCCGTATGAGCTTTTTTTGAATATTCAGGTCATCCCACGCAGGCTGTAAGCCGATTTCCCTTCCTGTTTTTTCTGGATCTTGCTCATCTTTAATTTCGATGTGCGCATTGCGAAGATCAATACCGCTCCATTTGGTCATAATGTCATTACGCCAGTCTGCCAGCTCGCGGGCAGGCTGGAAATCGTAACGTGAGAGTTTGTTGTAGTTGTCGTAGGCAGGCTTATATGCCTTGTGGACATAATCCATAACCATGCGGTGCGAGTTGAACTCCGGTCCCAGCGTGGTAAACG
>JWTM01000426.1 GCA_001749745.1 Candidatus Marispirochaeta associata | reverse complement strand
TATCTTTCAAAGCCGTTTAACCCGCGTGAACTTCTTGCCCGTATTAAAGCCATCTTACGCCGCTTTGACAACAGCACAACCAAAGTAAGTTCACATCAAATTGAATGTGCAGGCATTGCTCTTGAAGCAAGCAGACAAATTCTCATAATCGACAACGAACAGATTACGCTGTCTCCGACCGAAACAAAGCTTATGGCAGAGCTTATGAGACAGCCTAACCATGAGTTTTCCCGCGATGACCTTATGACTAAAGTATGGGGTCGCGAATTCAACGCATATGACCGCAGCATTGATGTGCACATCTCAAAACTGCGTAATATTTTAAAACCATACAACGAACATGCCCACCGTATCCGCACAGTCTGGGGCAAAGGGTACATGTTCCTGAGCGATTAATGCTACTCAAGTCAATTTCCGCTAAACTGACTGCAACGTTTATCTTTATTCTTGCACTCAGTCTGGCGTTTTATGTCATCTTATTTTCGATTACAATGCATCGGGATGCTGAACGTTCTACAAGACGTTCGCTCCCGATGATAGTAACGCTTCTGCAAACAGAATTTTCAAGCATCACTGCGCCTCCTGATGTAAACAACGCAGAGGTTACAGCGGAAATTGCACAACGTATTCCCAAATTGAAGAAAATTCTTCA
>JWTM01000425.1 GCA_001749745.1 Candidatus Marispirochaeta associata | reverse complement strand
TGTCCGGGTTTAGGCGTCGGGCGTTTTTCAAAATCAAGCACCTCATCACCTGTCGGGATAATGCAGACCCGAACTTTTTCCCACACACGTACTTCCCAAATACCCGCGCTGAGCAATGCTCCGATATCATAGGCTGAAATTTGCTGGTTCTGGGGAAAGAGCAGCTCTGTGGCAACGATATCTTCACCAATGCGGCGTACATGCTGCCATGGGAACGCCGGAGTTTCAATTTCAACGGTGTTTTCATCAATCATAACAACGGCATCATAGCCTTCAGGGAGCGGATTTCCGGTATTCACAGGAAGGTAGGATACCCCTTTTGTAAGGCGCAAGGGTGCTCCCTCGCGTGCTGTAAAGGTTTCCTTGGCAATAACTGCAATACCGTCCATTGCTGCGCTGTGGAAGGTAGGGGAGGAAAATTCAGCAAAAACTGCTTCAGACAAGACGCGTCCGGCAGCTTCATGTGTCGGCACCATTTTGCTGCGTAACAGCAAGTCTCTGTCGAGTGCAGCTTGAGTTTTGGCGACAGCTTCATTCAGCGGAATTGTTTTAAGGTATACGTTTCGTTTTGATGCAGTCATATTTTCCTCGTGATAATTGTTGTGATCGAGGGGCATGATACATGTTTTGCAGGGGTAATAAAAGAGGCGGGACTCGACAGCATTCAGGCACTTCAGGTGATATTCATGCTGCAAAAAGTATTTTTTGTGTAGCTGAGAATACAGTGCCGTTAAAGTATGGTACAATACAGATTAGCCTATAGGAAAAGTCGCTTTAAGGAGGCTGCTATGCGTATTCGCCCCGAAAATACTCATGATGCCCATGCAATCCGTTCTGTCCAATATCATGCGTATAATGAGCATCAATATTCATATTTATCAGAGTATAAGATTGTAGATGCATTACGAGAGGAAAATGCACTGGCATTATCTCTTG
>JWTM01000424.1 GCA_001749745.1 Candidatus Marispirochaeta associata | reverse complement strand
GGAGGAATGATAAAAACTAACCGTGAGCTGGTGGGTTTGATATCTTGTCCGTGAGGATTCTCGGACAGGAGAGGCTACCGTTCGTCATAGAATTTGGCCTGCGAGGCCGTTAAGGAGAATGAGGAGCCGTAGCCGCAGCATTCACTGACCTGCGAGGTCGGATAGGAGACTGGAGAGAACCTACCGTACAGGGACCTGTCCTGAAGACTCAACGATACCAATCGAGAGGAGAGAACAGGGATGAGACTGAGTATCGGTGTGGATCTGCATAAGAGTCAGTTCACGGTGTACTGGAAGCCGGAGAAATCGAGCGAAGGGAAATTCGCCCGTTTTTCGACAACCGAAGCCGGGTACGGGGCCTTCGAACACCAGGTGTTATCTGCGATTAGTCAGGGTATCGATGTCGCCATGGCTGTCGAGACGACGGGAAACGCCCGGTATTTCCGGGCGCGAATGCAGCGGCTCGGAGCGCGGGTGGTGGTCGTGAACTCCTTGAAGTTCAAGGTGATAACCCAGTCGGTGAACAAGACCGACCGGCGGGACGCCTCGACGCTTGCGGAGTTCCTGGAGAAGGATATGTTGCCCGAAGCCGTACTGTGCAGCGAAGAAAGCGAAAAACTGAGGCGACTGTTGAAGGTGCGGAAGCGACTGGTAGAGTCGATTGTAGTCATCAAGAATCAGCTCCACGCGCTGCTGTTGGATGTCGGGATAGAGTCGATTCGAGGACAGTTGCAAAGCAAAAAAGAGCGCCGACGGGTACAAAACGTGCTCGCAGCACATACTCTCGCCGGCGCAGCGGTAGAACCGCTATTTGAAACGATAGATCAGTTAAGCGACCAAGTCAAGAAGATTGAGAAGGTCATCGAAGAGCTGACCAGTGATGATGCGACGGTCAAGCTGTTGAAAACGATCCCCGGAGTAGGGTTCGTGACGGCGGCAACATTGCGAGCCTGGATAGACGATATTGGACGATTCGATCGTCCCCAACAGCTGGCCGCGTATGCGGGAATAGTCCCGTGGGTACAGTCCTCGAACGAGACGGTACGCTACGGCCGGATAACAAAACGGGGACCTTCAGAGTTGAGAACGGCGCTGGTACAGGCGGTGCTGGGTATGGTGAGGTTGAAACGGGTGACAGGGACCTGGCGCATCATGACCAGGTATGACCGGATGAAGCGAGAGAAAGGATCAGGACGGAGCATCATCGCGACCGCTCGGCTTTTGAGTGAGATCATCTGGCATATGCTGACCAAAAGCGAACCGTTTGATCCGCTTCGGATGACTGATTCAGAGATGCGCCGCAAGGCGCGGGAAATGCGTGCGGCAGCATTCAATGCCGCTTAGACAGTGTGAGTCTTACGGCTCACGGTTGACTTTTTATAGGAGTATTGAATGATGAAGAGTATACGTATTCCGGTTATAGTCCTGATGCTTCTCTGCATGAGCATGGCCCTGTTTGCCGAGAAGGATGTTACCGGCTTCTGGAAGACCATCGACGACGAGACAGGATTGCCGAAGTCCGTGGTAGCCATCTACACCTACAACGATCAGCTTCACGGGCGGGTTGTATTGATCTACGAAGAGGACGGACGGACCGTGGCGGACGACATCTACAAGCAGGAAAAGCGGAGCCCCTACTTGGAGGGAGAACCGCCATTCGCCGGTCTCGATATCTTCTGGGGCCTGGAATATAACCGCCGCAAGGATCAATGGCTGGGGGGCAACATTATGGATCCCGGTGATGCCGAAGAGAAGGAACCGAAGATCTACGGCGCCGCCGTCTGGAAAGAGGGCAACGACCTTACCGTTCGCGGAAAAATAGCCTTTATCGGTCGCAATCAGATCTGGAAACCCTACTCCCGATCGGAGTTCCCCTCAGGATTCCAGATTCCCGACTACAGCTCATTCCGGCCGAGTATCCCGGAGATAAAATAGAATAGAGTCCGGCTTCCACATTCAAGATCGGGAAGCCGGATCTCTTTTCACCATTACTTCCTGAAAAACCAGATATCCTAAGGCCAAGAATCGTACCGACGGATGGTCGGCGTAGCCGTTAAGGCCTGCAGCAAGATGCTTCATAACTGGGTCGCATTCGGAGGTCAAGCTCTCTCGATACTCCCGACCGAAATGGTCTTCGCCGAAGTTCGAGAAGAGCGGGTCGAGCATAGCGGCGAACTTCTCATCATCCACAGCTTGCTTCAAGGAGCTCAATCCCCGTTTCGGTTTTTGGCGAAAGCCCATGAAATGAGGATAAAACCACTCCCCCATACCCAGTATCCCCGCGGCGCTCAATGTAAGGTCGTCGGCGAGATAGGGGTAGGCGCTGGTCCCGATTCTAGAGAGGATAGTGGGCAGCGCCGTCGAAGACCTCAGGGTTTCCAGAGCCTTGACGGTATAGATGATCTCCCGGGGATTCTCGGTATTCTCCAGAATCTCTAGAATCCTCTCCTCCGCTTCGTCCTCGCCAAGTTCCGCCAAAGAGAGCGCGGCCTTGCTCTTCAGGAGGTAATCCTCAGAGTCGAGGGCTTCCCGTAAGACGGCTATCGCCTCCCGGTGCAACTTATCTGCAAGCGCAGTACTCCCGTTCAAACAGTCGGCCAGAGCCCGGGCCGCCACATGAGCGGTGGTATATGGGTGGTTACGGATCTCCTCTATCAGAAGCTGAACCGTCTCCAAGTCGCCGGGGAGGCTCTTCAAACCGTTCAAGGCTTCCATGCGTACAAAGAAATCGGGAGATTCAAGGCGCCGTTTGAGCTCTCCCTCGGAAATGGGACTGCGATTACTCCCCATTGCCGAGATAATGGTCCGCTCCTCCTCCGATGAAGAGCTCTTTTCCAGCTTATTTAGATAGTAGATCGCCTTGAGATCCCGGGGCGAGAAGATAATACTCAACAGGTCAATGATGGAGTAGTCGCTGACGTCCGGTAATCTGGCGATCAGGGGCAGATTAGCGAGCAGAAAGAGGGCGGATATGGCAAAATGGATGCGGAAGGGAGTCAATAGATCGCCAGGCCCGTAGATCCCCTGCAGCCAGCCGAGGAGAAAACCGCCTCCCAAGGAACCGATCATGCCGAAGAGCCCCCGGGTTATGTTGAAGACTATCCCTAAATCGACCCGGTCCTTAGCCTTGGTGGTGGCGAAGAAATAGAGGTCCGCCGTGGAGTGGATACCCCAGGTAGTCATCTGGTGCATAAAGAAGACCCCCAACAAAAAGAGCAGAGAGCTGCGCGGATCCTCGAAGCGGGGAGCCCAGATTACCGGTATCAGGATCAGAATCCTCAATCCGTTGAAGAGGAAGTACATCGGCTTGGAACCGATCCTATCGGTCAAAAAGCGGGAGAGTCCCGCCATCCCCAGGGCGCCGACGGCGCCGGCCACGGTAAAGAAGACCACCAGGTTATCGGGCTGAGCGTATACCGTCTTGGCGTAGACGACGATGAAACCCATGGCCATCCCGATGGCGATATTACTGAGCATCACCAAGAGTACCAGTCGACTAAACTCAGGCCGCTTCACCGCCTCGCGAACGCTCCCTAAGAGCGAAACCTCCGCCACCGGCGACTCCGATTCCGGCTCGGGAAGCTTGAGGGAGAATCGGGAGGCCACTACCCCAGCGCTAATCCCGGCGGCGATGAAAAGACCGTACATATAGAGCGGGCTCTCCTCCCCTAAGAGAAAGGCCATAGTAAGGCCGGTCACGATCTGACCGATGAAGGTGATCGAATTGTTCCCGGCCACAAAGGCCGCCCGATCGGCAGCCCGGGAGATATACCCCAGAATCGGCTTTGCCGCGGCCAGGGCGATCCCTTTGAGCATGTTGAAACCGAGATAACCGCCGGTAACAATCGTTAAAGAGAGGAGAGCATTGCCGCGCACGGAGGGTATCAGCGTGATCAACACCGGAATCATAATCAGATAACGGCCCAGCCAGAAGTAGCCCCTGGTCTTAACGATCCCAAGATAACGGATAATCCGTCGCCCCAGGAGGCTGAAGATGAAGGTAATCGATCCCAGAGCGGAGAGAAAGCCGATCAATCGGGTCCCCGCCCCCAGTCGCATGGCATAGAGGAAGATGATATTGCCGGTCATGAAACTGAAGGAGACCACATTGAAGGCGACGAAAAAGCGGTAATCCCGCTGGGCCTGTTTTAGCCGGTTGAGGGAAAGCATCCTTGCAGCATCCTACCTTTAGCGCCGAAACTGGACAAGGGCTATTGCGATCTATGGGAAACTGGGGACGCGCCCCTTTGGCGAATAGTCAAGAATGCTATGAGAGTTGTCGATTCTCGGCTTTTCTGGTAGGCTGCGTTCATGCAATCCCAGCCCCAATCCCTATCCCGCGCCAGCGCCTTCCCATCGGCATCCCCCTCCGTCGTGGTCGGTCTCTCCGGCGGGGTCGATTCCAGCGTCGCCGCCTATCTGTTAAAACAGCAAGGGTACCGGGTAGAGGCCCTCTTTATGCGCAACTGGCACGACGATACCGGACTGAAGTCCGGCGGCTGCAGCTATGAGGACGACATTATGATGGCCCGCTTGGTGGCCTCGCGGCTGGGGATTCCTCTGACCGAGATCGATCTCAGCCAGGAGTACCGGGCCCGGGTTGTGGACTACATGTTCGACGAGTATGCCCGAGGACGTACTCCGAATCCCGACGTCCTCTGCAATCGAGAGATCAAGTTCGACTCCTTCCTCAAAGCCGCACTGGAGATGGGAGCCGACTACGTCGCCACCGGCCACTACTGCCGAAAAGAGTCGCTCCAAGAAGCGGAAGGGGAGATTCACCGATTACTGGCCGGAATCGACCCCAATAAGGATCAGAGCTACTTCCTCTGCCAACTCTCCCAGGATCAGTTGGCGAAGGCGCTCTTTCCCATCGGGGGGCTCACCAAACCGGAGGTCAGGCGCATCGCCGACGAGCAGAATCTCGCCTCGGCCACCCGAAAAGACTCCCAGGGAATCTGCTTCGTGGGCAAGGTCCATCTTCCCGAGTTTCTGCAGCAGAAGCTCAAACCCAAAACGGGGCGCATGATCGAGATCCCCAAGGAGCAGGCTGCTGGGGGCTTCAGCCCTGAGAACGGCAATATTGTGGGGGAGCATAACGGCGCCCACTACTATACCGTCGGCCAACGCCGCGGCCTCAATGCCGGCGGAGGGTCTGAACCACGCTATGTACTGGCCGTCGATACGGATGAGAACATCGTCTATATCGGCACCGGCGACCACCCCCTGCTCTTCAGGGATACCATCCGAATCCCCCGCAGCGAATGCCATTGGATCCGTCCTGATTTAGAACCGTCCGACGATTCCGAACGCCGCTACCTGGTGCGGATCCGCTACCGGCAGGCGCTGCAGCCGGCTACGCTCCGCTTCGACCGGGAGGCTGTAGTAATCCGCTTTGACGCCCCCCAGCGAGCGGTGACGCCGGGGCAGTTCGCCGCCTGGTACGACCGGGAAGAACTGATCGGCTCGGGAGTCATCGTCGATTAAGTGCGCCCCAGAGGCTCGTTTTAGCGGAAATCGTCACCCAATTATTTAGCACCCTACATATATTGACAGATCACATCCCCCGCTATAATATGAAACATATAAGAAGACCAGAGCAAATCTCCGCTAAGTGTCTACAATATCGTCTCTTATGTCGATATATTCGTGTTATTCAAGGGGAGTTCTATCTGTAGGTATTATCAATGTAATTTTGTGCACTACAAATATAGACGGAGGGACGATTCGAGCGGCGGAGAGACATCAAAAGGAGAACCAGCCGCATGTTGACCGCCCGACAAGAGAATATCGCCCGAAAGATTGAAGAAGAGGGCTCTCGCAGCCTCTGGAACGACTGGAAGTGGCAACTCAAGCACTCGATTCAGAGCCTCGCGTCTTTCGAGAGTCTTAGCGGAATCCGCTTCGGCCAAGCGGAACGAGAGGCCCTGGAAAGGACCCTTTCCCGCTTTCCCCTTTCGATAACCCCCTACTATCTTTCGCTCATCCAGATAGACGACTATGAGAACGATCCGATCTTCAAACAGGCATTCCCTTCGGTGGATGAACTTATCGTACAGCGCGGAGAAACAGCCGACCCGCTGCACGAAGACGAAGACAGCCCCGCCCCCTGCATAACTCACCGCTATCCTGATCGAGTGTTGTTCCAGGTCAGCAATACCTGTTCCATGTACTGCCGTCATTGTACCAGAAAACGGAAGGTAGGCGATTGCGACTACATACCCGATCGGGCGACCCTGCGGGAGGGAATCGATTATATTCGGGAAACCCCGCAAGTCCGGGACGTCCTTCTCTCCGGAGGGGACCCCCTCATGCTCTCCGACGACTACCTGGATTGGATTTTAGGCGAGATCAGCGCTATACCCCATGTGGAGTTGATTCGCATCGGCAGCCGCATGCCGGTGGTACTCCCCTACCGGGTGACCGATGAGTTAGTTGAGGTACTCAAACGCCACCACCCGGTCTGGCTCAACACCCACTTCAACCATCCCCGGGAGATAACCCGCTCCTCCCGGGAGGCCCTGAATAAGCTTGCCGACGCCGGTATCCCCTTGGGGAATCAGTCGGTTCTTCTCCGGGATATCAACGACTGTCCCCGGATAATCCGCAGTCTGGTACATAAGCTGACTGCCAATCGGGTCCGCCCCTACTACCTCTACCAGTGCGATCTCTCCGAGGGGCTCTCCCACTTCCGCACACCCGTAGGAAAGGGAATCGAAATCATCGAAAGCCTGATCGGGCACACCTCCGGCTTCGCCGTACCCACCTACGTGATCGACGCCCCCGGAGGAGGCGGGAAGATTCCGGTAATGCCTAACTACCTCCTCTCCTGGTCTCCCAACAAGGTGGTCCTGCGCAACTACGAAGGGGTAATAACTACCTATCAGGAGCCGGAGGCATATCCGCCGACCTACTGCGACCGCCGCTGCGATGATTGTCACCTGCAACTAAAACTCGATGACGCCGTCGAATCGAAGGCGGTCGGCATTGAGGGATTACTCTGCGACTGGGACGAGAGATCTTGCCTCGTCCCCGCGGAAAACCAGCGCATGGAACGGAGGGACGACTAAAATGAGTAAGATGAACCAAGCAAACAAAACCGCCACAGCAGTCGAGTATGATCGGATCGAAAAGATCGGAAACTCTAAGATCCAACACGGCCCCTATAACGACCGCCTCTACCTGATGGAGCTCGACGAGGATGATTTCCCCTCCATCATTGTCGCCATGGAGAAAATATGCGACCAGAAGGGTTACGGGAAAACCTTCGCCGTAATCCCGGAGGAGTTCGCGCCCCAATTCCTCGAAGAGGAGTATAGAGAGGAGGCGCGCATTCCCGGCTTTTTTCAAGGCAGCCAGGACGGCCTCTTTCTGGCCAAGTACCGCGAAGAATCCCGGGCCGCGGCGCCCGAGGAGGCCCTCTACCGATTCCGGCGAATCATTAGAAACCATCGCCAGCTGATGCGGGGTCGTCTCCCCCGGGGGTACGAGTATGTTCGCCTAGGCGAGGAGCAGGCCCGGGAGACGGCGGAGCTCTACCGTCGGGTCTTCGACGCATACCCCTTTCCAATCTTCGACGATGAGTACCTGAAGGAGACAATGAGGCAGGATTTCCGCTATTTCGGGATCCGAAACAGGGGAAAGCTGGTGGCCGCCGCCTCGGCGGAGATGAAGAGCGCCTCCCAGACCGCAGAGATGAGCGATTTTGCGGTAGAACCGGAACACCGGGGCGAACGCCTCGGGATTCACCTACTCCGCCCCCTGGAAGAAGCGGTGAAGCAGGCCGGGGTTAGGACCGCCTACACAATCGCTCGACTCAATTCGATCGGCATCAACACCGTCTTCAAGCGCTCCGGCTACAGCTACGCCGGAACCCTGATTAACAATACCCGCATCTCCAGCGGGATCGAGTCGATGAACGTCTGGTACAAAACCTTGAATTGAGCCCAGTGGGCCGCTATATTTAAACGATGCGGATCGCCTTCGATTACGGCATGGGTCCTCGACTCCCCGGCATTCGTCCTCCCCGGCCAGGAGAGGAGACCACCACCGAACAGGTCCTGGTTATCCGCCGCGAGAAGGCGGCGGAGGCAGAGAGCAGGCCCGCATCTTCCACGAAAACAGGGCTTCCCATTCCAGGGACCGATTATGAGTTACGCGCCTCCGACGAGGCCGGGCGCAGGGATGCGGAGGTCCGGGCCCACGAGAAGTCCCACCTGCTTAATCTGGGCGGAGCGGCCGCCTCGGGGGTCATGCTGGAGACCCGCCGCGGGCCAGACGGCGAGAGCTACGCCGTGGGGGGAGCGATCAAGGCCGACCTCTCGCCCGTACCGGGAGATCCCCGAGCTTCGCTGCATAAGGCGCAGCGCGTCATCCGGGCCGCTCTGGCGCCGGGGAACCCTTCGTCGGCGGATATGCGAGTGGCGGCCGACGCCTACCGGATGGCCCGGGAGGCGCGGGATGAGATGAGGGCAGAGTTCCGAGAAACAGAGTGGTTCGCTTAGTTCCCCTTCCTCGCCGCGAAGCTCGCCTTGATATCGTCCGGTAGCGGAAGTATACTTCACTCATTATAGAAGGAGGAACAGAATGTTTAGATTTATTATAGGTCTTGCTATCGGCGCTTTTACCGTCATTTTCGCCATCCAGAACCCTGAAAGCGTAGGATATGAGTTCCTCGCCTGGCAGATCGTAGCTCCCCGCTCGCTCATCGTCCTGGCGGTGCTGATCGCCGGTATACTCGTCGGTTGGTTGCTCTCCGGCCTTGGATCGCGGCAGCGACGCAGGCGGTAGAATCTACTCCAATGCTTGGTGGCGTTTCCCTGCTTTACAGACCGCATTCGGCGGGGAACTACCACTCTATTGCAGAGGAGACCTTTCGAGATCTCGGCCTGTCGGAACTACTGAAGCGCATCAGAATCCCCGAGGCCGATATAGACGCCTTGGAAACCGCCCTTCGCACTGCTCCGGTGGAATCCGCCGATCTCGAGTACCGATTCCAGGTAATCCGTGAATTAAGCGACAAACCCGATCTTACAAGGGCGCTGGAAGGTCTGCTTCCCGTAATTCTGGAACTGCATTATTATTCCCGACTGCCCCGCACCTCTCCTACCGGCTCCCGAGCGCCGCTCTTGAAGGCGATATGGAAACTCGGCGAGTTGGAACTATACGTGCGATCCCTGGAGGAATTGAGCCGTATCCTCGACCGGCCCCTCGACTCAGCGGGCTTACTGGCCTTGCGTGAGTTTATCCGCCGTAAGGAGCAGGAACCCATTTTCCTGCGTCTCAAGGAGGAGCTCCCGAAAATAAAGAGAGGCCTCGCTGGGCGCCAAAGCCTAACCCTGGGCATCAATCTCGACGACCATCTACGCCCGATCGAAGCGGTAATCATCTCGGTAAATGAGGAACGCTTTGTAGAATCGGGATTGGCCGAGCGTCTCTTCGGCACCGGAGACAGCGACTACAGCTCGACGGTTCCCCTGAAGCGCAATCCCGTTCCGGAGAATCCCGATCAGTATCCCGAAGGCTTCTTTCCCCTGGCGCCCCTCTTTGAGGACCTCGACCGGATCGTCGGCAAAGGCGCCCAGGAGCTTAAATCGAGGATCGGCCTTTATATGGAGGTGGAGACCGGCTTTCTCCTCCGGCTCAGGCGGGAAATCGGCGTACTGTGCGCGGCGGTTCGGTTTCAGGAGCAGCTTAAGGAACTGGGAATGCCGACGGCTCTTCCCGAATTCGGTGCAAAAGGGATAGCGATCCGGGGCCTCTATAATCCTCACCTCGTTTTCCGGAGTTCCCGGGGAGCTCAGATCATCCGCAACGACTTCAGCGCCGGCGGCGCAAATCCGGATCTCTACCTTCTCACCGGCCCCAATCAGGGTGGGAAAACTACGTACCTACAGGCATTGGGACTTGTCCAGTCTCTCGCCAACGCCGGATTTCCGGTACCCGCCGAGAAGGCGCAGCTTCGTGCGGCGACTCAGGTGCTTACCCATTTTCCCAAGGGCGAAGCGGGGAATATCCTCACCGGCCGCTTCGACGAAGAGGCAAGTCGACTGGCGGAGATTATCGGCGCCGTGAAGCAGACGGATAGAGCGTCCTTGCTCTTGTTGAACGAACCGCTCACCTCGACGAGTCACGGGGAGGCCGAGGAGATCCTAAGTTGGATCCTGAAGGGCTTGAATCAGCTGGGGGCGCGGGGCATTATTGCCACCCACCTGCATGGTCTGGCTCGAAAGCTCGCGGATCGACCGGCGGAGTTTCCCGGATTCGGCAGCCTGGTAGCTCGGGCGCATGAGAAGGAATCCGGAGCGGTTCGCACCTATCGTATAGAATCAGGGTGTCCATCCGGGAGAAGCTACGCCAAGGAGATCGCCGAACGCTACGGGCTTACACCGGATGCGATCGCCGAAATATCGTCGCTCAGGGCATCAGCTTCAGACCCAGAAAGAGCTGATGACCGCTCGTCCGATAGGCGTGGATGAAATCGGAACTATCCGAGCCGAATCCGTATAGACCACCGGTAAGTGCTTTCGGGGTGTAGCGGTATTCGGCGAAGAGATTCAGATTGTCATTCAAGCCTTGAGACCAGCCTGCAAGGACCGCAGCCTTGAATCCGATACCGAAGTAATCATCCACGTCGCCGTAGTAATAGCTCAAGCCTGCCGATGCGGCGACTCCCGTATAAGCGTGGGTAAGAAAGGGAAACCCCTCGAAGTAGCGCCACAGGGGTAATCGAATGAGGAAGAGCCGCCCCAGAGTGAAGCTGTGACTGTAGAGGTTGATATCGCTCTCGGATTGTGAGTCATAGCCGTAGAGAAACTCCCAGCCGCCGGAGAAGAAGCCATCCCCTTCACGCTGAAAGGCGATCCCCAATTCCCCGCCCGGGCCGTTCCCCTCCTCGAAGGAGAGCTCGCCCGAATCGTAGAAATAACTTCGATAGAGGGTCCCCGCGAGCTTGAGATCGAGAAAATCGGGATACTCGGCCGAAGCACGAACCTCCCGGCGGCGGTAGGGACTGGTCATGTCCGAGGCCTCTACCTCGGTAGAGCCGGAGCTCACCACCCGGCCGCGGGCGACATCAACCAACTGAGCGTTTACCTTCAGCCCCTTGTTCGAGTAACCCGGCCGGGTTATCCCCCGGACCGTACCGAAAACCAGATAGTCGGCCCCCAGGGCCTGTCCGATCTCGGCGACGGAATCATTTTGCACGGCGCCGGAGAGTTGAAACTCCAGTTCCTCGCTGATCCGTTCTATGTTGGTCCTATCCACAACCCGGACGCCGGCCCGCACAAAGGCCTCGCTAATCTCTGCGGCGATAAACCGGCCCGTACGCCCGCCGGCATCGCTTTCGAGTTCCGCCACCGCTACAGTAGCCGCTCGATCCCGCAAGGACGCGGCCAGCTCATCGACGAGCGCGTCGTAGGGTGAAGCCCAGAGATTAGTACCCGCGAGAACCAGGCCCGCTATGATAAAGAGTGTGATCTCGCCTACTCGCTTCATCCCCATTCCTTGATACCGGTATATTCCCATTGTCAGGAATAGGGATGAAAATTGCAAGCAGAAAAAGAGCTAAGAGCTGAGACGGCTATAGGCCTCCCAACGCGGATCGGGACGCAGATCGCCGTCGAGAGCAAGCGCCTCCTCCGCCTCGGCAGCCAGGATAGCGTAGGCCGCGCCGAGATTCGCTTCTTCGGAGCTATGCCTTCCCTCGGCCTTTAACTCACTTATATAGCGTCGGGTCGAAAGCAGGATGTAGTAGTAGAGACTGAGGCGCGTAGCCCGGCGTAGCAGGAACTCCCGCTCCGGAAGCGTGCGACCGAATTTCATCATTCCGCCGGTTACCAGTTTTATCGCCCGCCGGATCAGGGCCTGCTCGAGACCGGTATCGCCGGGAAAGGCGGGAGAGGCGATCCGCGGCGGGGAACTGCGTCGGATACCGAGGAGGGTAAAGAATTTCCCCAGACCGCCCTTCCCCTTCAGCCGTTTCATGATACTCCGGGCGGCGGCTAAGGGGGGATAGATTGAGTGAATCTCGCTGGTACCCTCGAAGATGGTGGTTACCCGAAAATCACGCATGCGCTTCTCATAGCCCTGGGTGGCGATGTAGCCCGACCCGCCGTAGGTCTGCACCGCATCGTAGAGGGTATCCCAGGCGGCGTTGGTGCCGTAGAGTTTGGTGTGGGAACTCTCCATGGCGACATTCATCAGCGGCGACTTCTCTAACAGGGAGGCGGTCTGATAGGTTATCGCCGAAGCGGCGATACCGTGGGCATATGCCCGGCCGATCTTCTCCTGGATCAGTTCGAACTCCGCTATGGGTCGGCCGAATTGTATCCGCTTCCCGGCCCGCTTCTTCATATCCCGATAGGCCTGGAACATGATGCCCGCCGATGCGGCCCCTAACCCCAGTCGACCATAGTTGAGGATCGTCATGGCGATCTTGAAACCGTCCCCCTCCTCGCCTAAACGATTCTCCACGGGGATTTTGACATCCTTGAACTGGATGGCCGTAGTCGAACTGATCTTCAAGCCCATCTTGGCCATATCCGCTCCGACCTTAACCCCGTCCCAGCCGGTCTCGACGATAAAGGCTCCCAGCTTTGGCTTATCCGCCTTTGCTTCGGCCTCCTCTATGCGGGCGAAGACCGTCAACCCTCCGGCGTAGTTGCCGTTGGTGATATAGGTCTTCCCGCCGTTGAGGATATAATGGGTGCCGTCTTCGCTCAGCTTGGCTCGGGTTTCGATATGCTGGGCGTCGGAGCCCTGCTTCGGTTCTGTAAGGCAGTAGGCAAAGACCATCTCGCCGGTGGCCGCCCGGGGCAGATAGCGCTGTTTCTGTTCTTCGTTGCCAAAAAGGAGGATGCCCTTCATACCGATCGAGAGGTGGGCCAGGGGAATAAGGACCAGCGCCATATCGTCCTTGGCAGCCTCCTCGACGACCCGCAGGTACTCCTTCAGGCTCATCCCGAGTCCCCGATACTCGGCGGGTATAGTCAACCCGAAGATGCCCGATCTCTTCAGCCCCGCCATGACCTCGTCCGGAAGCCGACCGCTTTTTTCAAGCCCTAAGGGAGTCGTCCCTTCCAGGGCGGCATGATACTCTTTTAAAAAATTCTGAACCTTCTCCTCATTCCATTCGAGGATAGGTCCGTCCAGCACGGAGGAATCCGCGCCGCCTTCATAAAGCTGTTCTAGGTAGCCGATACTTTCCTGCATGTCAGCCGTCCTCCTGACAGAAAAGTTACGGAGAGCAATCCGGGAAGTCAAACAGCTTCAGTGCGGAGTCATCCAAGCACAGTGTCAACTGTTAGGAATAATTCCTATTGCATTCTGACGAAATCGAGCTACAATAGAGGGGTGACTAGACGAGAATTCATTACCAGTATGGCTGCGACTACTGCGGTAGGGAGCGGTATACTGCTGCGCCCCCGGGGACTATTCGCTACCCCCTTGGGTGTCGATATCGCCCTGGTAAAGGGGGGAGAGCCGGCCCGGATGTTCGACCTGGGGATTCAGGCTCTTACCGGCGGAGCGGGAATGGCCGAGTTCATCCGCCCCGGAGCGAGGGTAGCGGTCAAACCCAACGCATCCTGGAGCTCCGGTCCCGAACTGGGCGCCACGACCCATCCGGGGCTGGTGGGGCGAATCGTCGAGCACTGTTTAGAGGCCGGCGCCCGGGAGGTACTGGTCGCCGATCACACGATCTCCGACTGGCGCAGAGCCTACGATGTCTCTGGGATCGGGCCGGAGGTAAAGGCCGCCGGCGGACGCTTGGTACCGGCCAATGCCGAGCGCTACTACCAAGCCAGCTCCATTTCCGGAGCAGCCGTGTTGTCGAGCAGCGCGGTGCACGAGGTCTTTCTCGAGGCGGACGTAATCATCAACGTTCCGATACTCAAGCATCACGGCAGCACGGGGATCACCGCAGGACTGAAGAATCTAATGGGTACCGTCTGGAACCGCCAGACCTTCCACCGGATTGGATTGCATCAGGCGATCGCCGACTTCAGCCTTCTCATTAAGCCCCAACTGACGGTTATCGACGCCTACCGGGTAATGACCTCCGGCGGTCCGCGAGGCAGCTCCTCCGGCGCCGGGATCCGACTCGACCAGGTCCTGATCCTCTCCAGGGATCCGGTAGCCGCCGACGCGGCCGCCGCCCTGACCTGGGGGACCAGACCGGAGAGAATAGCCCACATCGGAATGGCCGCGAAGCACGGCCTCGGCCGGACCGACATCGACGCCATGACCATCCAGCGGATTCGAGCGTGAGAGCCGCCGGACTGCGAAGGGGGATCGGGCTGCTCCTCATCCTCCTTCTGAGCGCGGGCTTCTTCGGCCTGCGGCTGATCTATCCCTTCCACGCTCTGCTCGTCAGAGTTCAATTCTCCACCGCCCTGGGACGGCTTCTCGCCGCCGGAAGCCTTGCAGCAGCCCTGGCCGCAGGGGGAATCCTCGCCCTGCTGATGCTCTCAAGCCTTCTATTGGGCCGCGTCTACTGCGGGATACTCTGCCCCCTCGGCCATCTCCAGGATCTGATTGCCGTGCTCAGGCGACGTCCATACCGGAAACAGGCCCGCTTCGGCGCGCTACACATCGGCATCTCCCTAACAGCGTGGATTTTCGCTGTCGGAGGGGTAATGATGTTAATCAACCTTATCGGCCCTTACGCGCTCTTCGGCCGCTTCCTTAGAGACCTGGCAGCACCTTTGGCAGCAGGGGCGACGAACATCCTCGGCAGGGGGCTGATGCCGCTGGGGATCTACCTCCCCCCTTATCCATTGACAATCCATCCCGGCGCCGCCCTCCTGACCGGAGTCTGCGCCGCCGCACTAACGGTAGCGGTGCTGCTATCGGGACGGCTCTTCTGCAACACCCTCTGCCCGGTGGGCGGCCTGCTGAGGATCGCATCCGTCCGTCCCCGCTATGCGGTACGTCTCGATGAGGCGGCCTGCATAGCCTGCGGGGCCTGCGTCGCCCGCTGTCCGGCGGGTTGCATCGACCTCGAGCAACGGAAGGTCGACTCCGGACGCTGTCTGCTCTGCCTGGAGTGCCTCGACGGCTGCCCGACCTCGGCTTTGAGTTACGGCCCTTCGATCAGTCCGCATGCCGGGAAGTCGCAAAAAGGAGAACCGGATATTAACCGCCGGAGCTTTATCCGTCTGACCGGACTCTCTACCCTCAGCCTCGGACTCCTCGCCGGGGGCTGCGCAACCCGATCCGAGGACGATCGAATCCTCGACGACGGCTCCCTTCCCGGCGCCGTCTCGCCTCCCGGATCAGCCGGAATCAGCCGATTCGCCTCGCACTGCATTGCCTGTCACCTCTGTGTCAGCCGCTGCCCTACCCGGGTGCTGCAGCCGGCGCTCTTCGCCTACGGCTTTAAGAGTATCAATCAGCCCTTCATGGATTTCGCTTCCGGATTCTGTGAGTATGAGTGCATCGAATGCGGGCAGGCCTGTCCTACCGGAGCAATATTGCCTCTCTCAGTCGCCGAAAAACGCCGCACCCAGATCGGCGAAGCCCGTTTTATTGAAGATCGCTGCATCGTGATAACCGAAGGTACCGCCTGCGGGGCCTGTGCCGAGGTCTGCCCCACCGGAGCGGCGCGAATGGTAGCCCACAAGGACCTCCTGACCATACCGATAACCACTCCGGAGGTATGTATCGGCTGCGGACACTGCGAAAACGCCTGTCCGGCGGAGCCGCAGAAGGCGATTATCGTCGCGGCGAAGGATATCCACGGCCGGGCGCTGCCGGCGATCCCCAAGGAGGAACCGAAAGCTGCCGGCGAGGAATTGAGGGTAGACGATACAAGCGCAGAGGATGAGTTCCCCTTCTAAGCCTTCTCACGAGCTGAACTGCTCATAGGTCGAGTAGAATTGATAATCGAAAATCTCAAAACTCAGTTCCCCCTCCTCCGACAGCCGACCGGAAAACTCCCTCCGAGGTTCGAGATCATCCGGCGCGGTGTAGATATCCTCAAGATTCCGCTTGCGAAGCATAGGACCGGAGAGGTCCATCTGGAGTCTACCTCCTTCCAGGCAACGGTAACTCCCGTTCACCCGGTAAAGATCCTCAGCCGCAAAGGAGTCGAACCATTTCGGGGTGTAGAACCAAAACTCGAAACTCCCGTCGCTGTAGAATTCCGCTCCTGCGGTATAGGGAAAAATCCCGGAGGTGGCCCCGCCGTACCAGCTCAGCGAACTCAGAACGAAAACAGCGTCCTCAGGATCATTTATGTCGTATCCCAGGATCGAATAGAAACGGAAATCCTTACGCAATTCGGAGAGATCGGGATCGGAGAGCATCTTGGAAACATAGGCGGGACGGATCGCGAGGGTTGATTCCAGGTGCTCGAAGGCCTTTTCTTTCAAATGATGCCACTCGTGGGCCTTTTCTCGAATAAGGATGCCCAAGGTACAAGCGTAGTTATAGTGACCGTAGATATAGCTTTCGTCGGCCCGCCAGGAGGCTTCGAACTTGGCAAGGGCTTCGGTATAGCGCCCCTCCTCGTAGAGCTCGAAACCTATATCATTGAACTCCATGGCAGACTGCCTGTCCTGAGCGGCAAGAGAGATCAAGACGGCGGAGAGGAGCACTGCCATGACTCGAAATCTCACACCCCCGCTCCCCAGCGGTTGAGGTAAGCCCGTTCTGCGAGCGGTTTCTTATCCTTGCGCGGGCCCTCTTCAACCGGCCGCCCCACAGGCAGCAGCACCCGCACAGGAAGAGAGGGGGGTATTGCGAGGAGTTCTGCAATGCGCTCGGCCCGGTTATCCCTTCGGAGTGCACCGTCGATCCAGACCGTGGCATAGCCCAGGGCGGTAACGGCCAGGAGCATATTCTCAACCGCAGCCGCGTAATCCTCGACTCCGAAGGTGAATCCCCGATGGGCGGTGGCTTGGGGATCCATAGTAACCACAATCAGCGCACCGGCGGTAGCAACGGCGGGATTCCCGCTCATCACATCGGCGATAGCATTGATCTTCCCAGCATCAGTTACCGCCACGAAGGAGGCGGATTGACCATTCATTCCCGAAGGCGCTGCAGCCCCCGCAGCAAGTATGCGTCTCAGTTCATCCGTCGACGGCCCTTCCGGACCGAATCTACCCCGGTAGGAGTAGCGCTTATCAATTGCCTCAAAAAGTTCCATATCCGCTCCTAAGTAAGAATTGTAGTCGATCCGAACCGGCGGAGACAAGGCTGTTTGCCCCGGCGGGCAACCTTGAGTATTTTAATCAGACATGAAACAGCGTTACGACTATACCCGCAAGCCGGCCTGGATCCGTATGAGCCTGCTGACCAACAAGGATTACAATCGGATCAAACGGGACGTAGGGGAACGGAAGCTGACCACTGTCTGCGAAGAGGCCCGCTGTCCGAATATACATGAGTGCTGGGGAGAGCATAAAACCGCAAGTTTTATGATCCTGGGGGATACCTGCACCCGGCGCTGTCGGTTCTGCGCGGTTAAAACCGGACTTCCCGGCGAGGTTGACCTGGGGGAACCCCTCAGGCTGGCGAAGACCATCGCCGAGATGGGTGCGGACCATGCGGTGATAACCATGGTCAATCGGGACGACCTGGACGACGGCGGAGCGACGGTGATGGCGGCTACGGTGCGTAAGGTCCATGAACTGAGTCCCGGTTGCAGTATCGAGGTCCTCTCATCGGATCTGATGGGCGACCGGTCCAGTCTGGAGATCATGATGAGGAGCAATCCGGAGGTGATGAGTCACAATGTGGAGACGGTGCGACGTCTGACTCCTCAGGTTCGCTCCCGGTCCGATTACGACCGATCCTTAAGATTCTTGCGCATGGTCAAGGAGATCGATCCGCAGAAGCTCACTAAATCGAGCATGATGCTCGGTCTGGGAGAGGAGAGGGATGAGGTTCTTCGAACCATGGATGATCTACTGGACCAGGGGGTTGAGATCGTCAACCTGGGACAATACCTGCAGCCGAGCAGATCCCATTTGCCGGTGGTGCGTTACTGGCACCCGGATGAGTTCGCCGAGCTGAAAGATGCGGCCCTCGCCAAAGGTTTCCTGCACTGCGAATCGGGGCCCATGGTGCGTTCGAGCTACCATGCCGGCGATCAGTACCGCCTGATCAAGGAGCGGCTAGAGAGGATTTAGAAGTAGATCTCGGCCCTTAGACGTGAACGGGAGAATCCCGCTCGTCTGGCCAGGGCGAAGAGTTCGTAGATCATGTCGCTGTTGCCGCAGGCGTAGATATAATCGTACTCTTTCAGTTGATCCCGATAATCGAGGAAGTAGTCGGTCACTCGGCCGGGATAATCCCCGTTCCCCCGGGTAACGCAGTGAACGAGACGATGGGGATCGAACTCGGAATGGAGGTATGCCTCCTCCGCATAGCGGGTTCCATGCAGCAGCAGGTAGTCCCCTTTCTCCGGCAAAGCGGCCGCGAGGCTGACGAAGGGTGCGATCCCGGTACCGCTGGCCACAAAGAGCAGCCGCGGCGAGGCTTGTTCGGGGAGCAGGAACTCGCCGAAAGGGGCCCGAATCTGGAGTTCATCACCGGGCTCCATCTCCGCCAAACGGGGCGAGACGAACCCGCCGTCGATCCGTTTAACCAGAACGCGGGCATCCCCGGATTCCCCGGTCGACGCGATCGAGTACTCCCGCAGGTGTCCCAAGCCGGCCGGTCCCGCCATCAAGTACTGCCCCGGCCGATAGCTGAAGCCTTCGCCGGAGAATCGGAGGGTAAAAACCGACGGGGTAATCCATTTCTTTTCGATTATGTGCTGTACCATGATCTTTGATTGAATATACTAGTTCCGGTAAGATTCGACATCTGATAGACAGTGTGAGGAAAGAGAGAAGAGTGATGATAGAGAACCTGACTCCCGAGCATCTCGATATGATGATACGCCGATCGCATCCTCGGAGCGTAAGCGAGCCGTTGATTGTCTTCGATATTGATTCGACTATTATGCACACCGGCTACCGGAACAGACGCATCCTCGACGAGGCGGTCCTCCGCTGGCCCACATTGGCGCCATTTGCGGAGAACCTCGGAGCGGATGACCTGGGCTGGAATATAGTCGGTCTAATCGAAGGTCGGGGATGCACCGATCAAGATCTGCTTGTCTCCCTGCAAAGCTTCTGGGAAGACCGCTTCTTCCACGACGACTATCTTACAGCCGACAGACCCTATCCGCAGGTGCGGGAGTTTATCGAGAAGCTCATCCAACTCGCTTACAGTATCGTCTACCTCACCGGCAGGGACGCCCCCGGGATGGAACGGGGAACCCGTGCAAGTTTTGCCGCCCACGGAATACCGGAAGCACGATTTATCTTTAAACCGGACAAGGAAATCCCCGACCTTCTCTTCAAAACGGACGCAATGCAGGAGATTCAGGAGATAGGCACGGTAGTAGCGGCGGTCGAGAATGAGCCGGCCAATGCCAACCGCTTCAAGGAATTCTTCCCCCGGGCGGAGGTCCTGCTGCTCGATTCCATCACCTCCCCCGATCCCGAAACCCCGCGAAAGGATCTATGCCGCTTCAAGACCTACGCGCTGGACTGACTCTCGGGAGCGCCGGTTCGTCCGTAGAAGAGTAAGAATCCCGCCGTACCGAGGCTGGCGATCAGGGCTAGGACCAGAAATCCCAGCGAGAGGTTCCAGCTTTCGCCGATCCAGCCCACCAGCGGAAAGAGGAGGATCATGAAGAAGGAGAAGACCATACTCTGATACGAGAGAATCGTCGCCCGGTAGCGAGAGGGAATCAAGCGGTTGATATAGTCGCTGACTGCCACCAGCAGCACCCCTTCGAGAATCCCTAGGAGCACGAAAAAGAGCCCCGGAACGGGAGAGAGCGCGATACCCCAAAGACAGACAAGCATCAGTAAGGGCGCCGAAATCAGGATCCCCCGCTCGCCGAGGCGTTCCTCGATTCGAGGAGCCAGAAGTCCGGTGATTCCGGAGACGGCGCATTGTACGGCGAAGATGATCCCGATATACCACTCGTCCCGGCCGAGAGCCTTCCAATGATTCTGCAGATAGAAGAATTCGGTAGTACCGAAGGCGAAGATCAATTCCGAGAAGAGGATAAAGAGCGCTATCCGCGGTCGTCGACGGATTACTCCCAGACTGCGCAAGGTCTGCCGCCGGGTGGCGTGGGCGATCCCGGCGAGAACCCCCTGCTCACGAGAGCGTTTCTCCCGCCGTATGGGCGGTTCCTGAAAGAAGAACCCCGTGCAGATCGCTCCGCAGCAGACCAGGGCGGAAAGGGCGAAATTGGCGCTGTAGCTGCGAACCGCCAGCCAGCCGCCGCACAGAAAGGCAACGATAGCGGCGCACTGAATCAGGAACTCCTGCCGCCCTTTAATCCGCATATACTCATCTTTACGCTCGAGCAAGAGCATCGAGTCGTACAGGAGCGCCTCTCCGGCCCCGGATTCAAGATTGTAGTTGAGGGCGCAAACGATAAAACCGAGGATCTGCAGGGTAAAGCTCGTAGAGAAGAACATCAACGCCAGACTACCGAGGAAGAGGGTACGACTCAGGATGCGGCTCGCCTTCCGTCCCCACAAGTCCGCCACCGCCCCGGTAGGGACCTCCATCAGAAAGGAGGTGATATGAAAGACGGACTCCAGGATGCCGAGCTGCAGCAATGAGAATCCCCGCCCCGCCAGGTAGATCATCCAGACGCCTCGGGTCAGATCGGTGAAGAAGAGAAAGGTGAAGAGATAATTAACCGGGATGTTGCGCGCCAACCGGCGCCGTAAATTTACAGAAATCATTCCAATCCTCCGCAGAGACTCCAGTGAACGATGAGTCTGAACACTGGAAAAATCGTTGAGAATTCCGCGGCTTTTCAAGGGTCACCCCTTCTCTTCAGCCGGATTGGAATTATGTTTATTTACATATCACGAAGCGAAAAATCGATCAAGACTTGAGGAATCGATCGGCTTGAGGCTACACTCGCTAGGCGGGAGCAGGGAATGAAAAAATATCTGGTACTGGCGGGAAATATAGGGGCGGGAAAATCGAGTTTAGTGGAGCTCTTGAGCCAACGTCTCGGTTTCCGGGCCTACTACGAACCGGTGGGGGAGAATCCCTATCTGGAGGATTTCTACGCCGACATGCCCCGTTGGTCCTTTCATTCCCAGACCTACTTTCTGACCCACCGAGTCCGGTCTCACCGACGACTTATGGATGATCCAGCTTCGGTGGTGCAGGACCGCTCTATCTACGAGGATGCCCAAGTGTTCGCCCGCAACCTCTATCAGCAGGGAAACATGAGCGGCAGAGATTGGGACACCTATCAGGATCTCTATCGGGCGGTAATCAGCCTGCTCCCGCCGCCTGACCTGGTGGTCTACATTCGGGCCTCGGTTGAGACCCTGCAAAAGCGTATAGCCAAGCGGGGCCGGGACTTCGAAAGCGATATTGAAAAAGAGTATCTATCCGGTTTGAACAGGCTCTACGAGGAGTGGATCGGCTCGTTCAGCCTGGCTCCGGTTTTGATTATTCCCGGGGATCGATTCGATTTTGTCGAGGCTTCGGCGGACCTGAATGCGATTATCGCCACTATTGAGAAGCGGCTGCGTGACAAGCAGGGACTCTTGTTTCCCTCCGGGATGTGATCAGCCTGCGGCGGCGGGTATCAATGCGTCGAGTTTCCGCGACCAAACCACCGCGTTGAATCCGTAGACACACTCCTCCTCGTCGATCTGAAGGACAGGATAAAGCACACTTCGTCCGTTTTCCTGTCCGATGCGGCGTTTGACCTCGATGATCTGCTTTCGCGGAAGGGTGTCCACTAAGAGGATACGATAGGAGAGCTCTCGCTTATCTAATAATTCTTTTGCGGTCTTACAACTTTCGCAGTAGGAGAGGGAATAGAGGGTCAGCCTGGGTTGACTGTATTTGCCGTTCACCTCGGTATAATTTAAGGACACTGCAACCTCCCTCGATGTTCTATTCGTTACATTATTATTTATTTATATATATTTTTTAATATATAAATACCATAGGCCGGGTAGTTTGATTTGTCAAGGGGAGAGACCTATTTCGGGGTATTATATCGCCGCACCGGCTATTCACCTGCGGAATGTAGACTGAAGTGATCGGACCCGGTCCAGCAGCCGCGGCAGCGATCGAAAATCGGTCCGGCCAGGTTATGTGCCTCCTCGACGGTTATTTTGATGCGTCGGGAATCATAGAGTACAAAGACCGGAGTCTCTCCACCGGTGATAGCCATCGAATGGAGATATGTATCGCACTCATCAGCGAGGAATCCGCAGATTTCCCGGCGGATATCGGGGAAGTTACAGTAGGCGCAGCAGAACACCGACCTTCCGCTGGCTTGCAGCTCGTTTAGAATCCGTCCTAAGTCGAGGGAACAGTGCTTTTTGGCGGGGGATATCAACATCTTCGGAAAGGCATCGCCGGAATACATGAGTATTATTATAATCTTTTACTGCAGCTTGTCAAGCTATTAGAGATATTTGGCATGATCGCCGGGGCGGCCTCTGCTGCTTGAAGTACCGATCGATAGCTGATAGCATGCGATTCCGGCATGACGAATAACAACGCACACTACGATTACCTCATTGTCGGATCCGGGCCGGCTGGCTTAGGCGCCGCCTACCAGCTGTCGAATGCTCGGAGAGATGCTTCGATTCTCATCATCGACAAGGAGAAATTCTCCACCGGTGGACTCCGCAACGACTGCAAGATGAACTTCACCTACCCCATCGGTTTTCCCGAAGAGAATTGGACCCGGGAGCAGGGCGAGGAGTATCTGGAACTGGTGCGAAGGAAGCTGGCCCCCTCGATTCTCGCTAAAACAAACCTGGGAATCTACAGCCGTCGAGCGGAACGGCTGGGGGTAGAGCTCCTGGAGATAGAACAGACCCACCTGGGCACCGACGGCGGTTTAGAGCTGATTAAGGAACTGACCGCTGAACTTGGGGAACGGGGCGTCGAAATCTCGTTGGGAGAGGAGATGCTCGAGATAGATCCGCAAGCCCGGCGCATCCGAAGCTCAATCCGCGAGATTGAGTACGGCAAGATCCTGATCGCCCCGGGTCGGAAAGGCTTCAAGTTCCTGCAGAACACCATGGATTCCCTCGGCGTTCGCTACGTCGATCATGTCGTCGATATCGGGATCCGGGTTGAATCCCGGATTGAGCGCTATCCCATCGTCAGGGATTACTACGACCCCAAGTTCCACTTTCCCGACCGGGTGCGCACCTTTTGCACCAACTCGGGCAATGCCCATGTAGTACAGGAGCGCTATCAGAGCAGCGCGGGAAGCCCCTTCTACAGCGTCAACGGTCACGCCTACTCTCAAGCGAAGGGGAAGGAGAACGGGCTGGTCAATTTCGCCATGCTGAAGACGATACGACTAACCCAGCCGGTCGCCTCGGGCCAGGCCTTCGCCGAAGGGCTCGGGTTGCAGGCGATGTTGATGGGCGGCGGGCATCCTATCATGCAGCGGGTGGGAGATTTCCGCTTGGGGAAGCGTTCCAAACGCGAGTCGTTCTCCCACGACCTCTACGACTTCGAGCCGACCTTAAAAAACTGCACCCCTGGGGATATCAGCCTCTCGATGCCGGCCAAGATCCTTCGGGGAATATGGAAATCGATGAAACTCCTGGATACCATCGTACCCGGTCTGCTTCATCCCAGTACTATCATGTACTATCCGGAGATAAAGCTCTACGCCAACCGGCCCGAGTTCATGGATGACTATTTTCAGGTTACCGAGGGGATTTATATGGCCGGAGACGGAGCAGGAACCAGCCGCGGGATCACCGCAGCCTGGGCGGCGGGGATTCGGGCCGCCCGGGGAATGCTGGACTAGATATCCTCTTCAACCTCGAAATCGGCGACGTTGGTCTTCGGATCGATCGCGCCGATCCGGTTGAGATAGCCGAGGGCGTCGCTGACGGCGTCCCGGGTGTGATCGTACCAGATCTCGTAGAGCTCAGCAGAGATCGTGTTGGGAAACGGCGCGCCTTCCAGCTGGGAGATCAGCTTCTTTAAGAGATCAATACCTTCCTGGTCCATGGTTAAAAATAGTAGACGCTCCACCCGCATTTTGCAAGTCCTTTCGGTATTCTTAACGGGAGTCTCACTCTGATCCTTCCGGATCTTCTTTTCACTCCCGGCGCTTCTACGCTACACTCCCGGTATGACCGAAAAGCTCTACTACCAGGATCCATACCGAACTGAGTTTAGCGCCAGGCTTGTCAGCCAGCAGAAAAGCGAGACCGATCTGGGGCCGCGCTGGCGGGTCGTACTCTCGGCGACCTGTTTCTACCCGGCCGGCGGAGGGCAGCCCTCGGATCTGGGCACCCTGAACGAGCACGAGGTCACGGAGGTTCTCAAGGAGGGGGATGAGATCGTCCATCTCTTGGAAGATCCCCTGGATGAGGCGGATGCTCAGGATGAGGTTGTCGGTCGTCTAGAGCCGATGCATCGACGTCACTACATGCAGCAGCACAGCGGACAACACCTGATCTCGGCGGTTTTAGCCCGCTATTTCAACCGGGCTACCGTGTCGGTCCATTTGGGTGATGAATCGACCAGTATCGAAGCCGAGGGGCCTGAACTCTCCGAGTTCGAGATTGTCCAGCTGGAGGATCAGGTCAACCGGGTAATCTGCGAGAATCGTCCCATCCACGGACTCTTCGTAGGCCCCAAGGAGCTGAAACAGCTCAAGCTCCGCCGCTCCCTGAAGGCCGAAGAGAATATAAGGTTGGTAGAGATCGCCGACATGGATCTGGTCGGCTGCGGCGGCGTACATCTGGAACGGACCGGAGAGATTCGGCTGATCAAACATGTGGGAACCGAGAGCGTCCGGGGAAACAGCCGCTACACCTTCCTGATCGGCGATGCGGCCATGGCCGATTATCGCAGCAAGAGCCGCGTATCGGCTCGACTCTCGGATATCCTTTCGGCTCCTCCCGCCGAACACAGAGAGAAGCTGGATGCCTTCGAGAGCCGGAGTCTCGAGAAAGACCGGGAAATCAGCACTCTTAAACGGAGAGTCAACACCTTTCTGGCCGAGGAACTCTACCGTAATCGGCGGGAGCGCGGAGCTTTCGGGATAGTTGCGTCGGAGATACCGGAGGAGTCGGCCGATCAGCTGCGGGAGATTGCCCAGGCCCTGCAGAAGCAGGGCCCGCTTGCCGCCGCGCTGATAACGAGGACGAACGAAGAACTCCGCTGGGTGCTCTTCGTACCGGAGGAGCACGGCGCTTTCTTTCAGCAGCATCGGGAAGAACTGCTACGGCCCATTGCCGGCAAGGGGGGCGGCCGTCCTCCGTTCTGGCAGGGAGCCGGAACGGATCAGAGCGGATTAGAGGAATTCCTCACCCTCTTTCACTCCCTGGCGGATAAACTGTAATACAATGTCCGACCACCGCCGCTGGGGAAGCGGCATATTCCTGCTGGCCGCAGCCATGCTTCCCGCCGGGCTTCTGACTGCATACCACTACCCGTCATCCGCTTACCCGGGCCTCTACCAGAGCGGCATTCCGATTCTAACGGTACTCTTCGCGCTGACGGCCGCCGCCGGAATCGCCGCGGCTTATCCGAGAATTCAGCATCTGCACCTGCTGATCCCCGGCGGCTTAAGCGTCCTGAACGCCCTCTACCTTACCCTGCTCGGGCTTTTCGAGATAAATCTTGCAGCTCATCTCCTGACCGCCTGGAGCAGCCTGGTCGCCCAGCTGTTGCTGATTCCGGCCCTGCTCCTGCCGGCATTCCTGAAGCCCCGGCTTTCCCGGCTCTTGGCGGGAATTCTATTCGCCCTCTTCCTGCTGCTCAGCCTGCTGCCGCTGGGATTACCCTCTATCGCCGCCCTTATTCGCAGATTGGAAGCGGCGTCCCCGCTGGCAATGCTGGGATTCTCTATGGCCCTCCTTACCGCTGTTAGCGCCTTGAGTCTCCTGAAGCTGCGGCAGGAGTTCTCCCTGGGAGGGCTTGTGGCGGGGATAGCCTTTCTATTGGGAATAAACTGGATCAGCGCCCTCCGCCCGGGAGCCCGGGATATCGCCCTCCTCTTCAGTCTGGCCACGCCGTTTCTGGCGGGGGTCGGCACCCTGCTCCACTGGCTGCGACGTATGGAACACCGCGCCCTCTACGATCCCCTGCTGCAGATCTATAACCGCGGCTACTGTGAATCAATCTTGAGCGAACGAAGCGCGGTCTCCCTCGACCCCCCTTTAGCAATTGCCCTCTTCGATCTGGACCATTTCAAGAAGATCAACGACACCTACGGTCATCAAGCGGGGGATGCGGTTCTCTTCCAAACCGCTCAGACGATACAACGGGAACTGATTCCGGCGGGAATCGTCTGCCGCTACGGCGGCGAGGAGATTATCGTCTTTTTTCCCGGCCGCTCGGGCAGGGAGGTGCTGGCGGACCTGGAACGTACCCGAAAAAGGGTAGAGACTCTGAAGGTCGTGCATGCTGGACGGGAGATCAAGGTTACCCTCTCCTGCGGCGCCGCCTCCCGCAATAATCGGACCAACACCCTGGCGGAGACCCTGAAACAGGCGGACGCGGCCCTCTATCGCGCGAAGTCGAAGGGCCGAAATCGGATAGAGCTGGGGGAACAATCGTCGCGCTCGACCGCTACACCCAAGAAAAGACCCAAGCGTACCAAATAAGAGACACTATTCAACATACGGAACTGATTGACGAAACCCTGAGAGATCGGTAGAATCCAAACACTATGGTACCGGCGATAGAGAAAGCGGATAGTATCTTCACCTATCTCATGCATCATCCGGAAGGGGCCAGTCTCAAGGAGATCAGCACCACCCTGGATATTCCCAAATCTACCGCCCATCGGATGCTGCTCTCCCTCTCTCAGTTCGATTACCTCGAGCAGGATGGGGTCAACGGCCGCTATACCCTGGGACCAAAGCTCCTCTCCCTCTCCCGGGCGGCGGAGCAAAAGCTCAATCTGAACAGAATCGCCGTTCCCTTCCTGGAGGAATTGGCGAAAGAGACCGAGGAGACCGTAAAACTCTCGGTTATCCGGCACCAGAAGATCTATGTGATCAATACGGTACTGAGCCCTCGGCAGATGAAGATTACCGTCGAGACCGGCGCCGTATTTCCGCCCCATATCGGCGCAGCCAGTAAGCTCTTATTGGCCTCCCTGCAGGACGAGGAGATTGAAGAGTATCTCAACCACAGTCTCGAGGCATACACGACCCGCTCCATCGTCGAGGCCGAAAAGCTGCGCAGAGCCGTCGTCGCTATACGGGAGGAGATGATCGCCCGAGACGGCGAAGAGGAGACCCTGGGTATCAGCGGGGTGGCCGCTCCGGTGAAGGATTCCTTCGGCACCTGGATCGCGGCGGTGAGCATCCCCTATATTACCGCTCTGAGGAACGAATCCGAGCTCATACCGCCCTTACAGCGCTGCGTAGCCGGCATATCCGGCCGCCTGGGCTATATCAATCCATAAGGAGAAATAAGATGAATCAAGAACTCAAAGACCGCTATGCTAAATCCATAGCGCAATTAGAGAAGGTGAAGATCGTACCGGTAGTCAAAATCGAGGATCCCTCCATGGCGCTCCCCCTGGGAAAGGCCCTGATCGAGGGCGGACTCCCCTGCGCGGAGATAACCTTCCGTACCGGCGCCGCCCCGGAAGCGATTGCCCTCCTCAAGAAGGAGCTTCCGGACCTGATGCTGGGAGCGGGAACGGTGCTCACCCCGGAGCAGGTAGATAAGGCGGAAGAGGCGGGCGCCTCGTTCATCGTCTCGCCCGGATTCAATCCCCGGGTGGTCGACTACTGTTTGGAGAAGAATCTCCCTATCTTTCCCGGTATCAACAACCCGACCGGCATTGAAGCGGCCCTCGAGCGGCAGCTCCCGGTGGTCAAATTTTTCCCGGCCGAAGCCTCGGGCGGCCTGGGAATGCTGAAAGCCATGGCTGCTCCCTACGGCGGCATTCGCTTCATGCCCACCGGAGGAATCAAGGCCTCCAATGTGGCCGACTACCTCGCCTTTCCGCGGGTCGTCGCCTGCGGCGGGAGCTGGATGGTGGCCGGTGATCTGATAGCCGCCGGCGACTGGGCCAGAATCAGCGAACTGGCCCGGGAAGCCGTGGCCGCAACCCGTTAAATACTATCGTTCTTCCCCGGTCCAGCGGCCGGGGAAGGCAAATTCTTCAAGCTTCATGCGCGGGGTGCGGACTCTTTCCTGCTCCCGGAACTCCTCGGGCGCCTCGTCGGCGCCGGCAGGGTAGCCGAAGGCCATCGCCGTTACCGGCAGATGGGTATCCGGAATAGAGAGGAGCTCCCTCGCCTTTTCGGCATCGAACCCCGCCATCGGATGACCGTAAACGCCCATTCCCATCCCCTGTACCAGCATCGACATCGTCCACAATCCCACATCGTGCCAGGCATGGCGGTTCGCCCGACCGCTGTGAGCAAAGTTCACCCGGGCGGCGGTAATCATCAAAACCGATGCCCGGCCGGCCCAGAGTCGGTTCTTCTTCATCAGGCAGGAGAGAATCCGCTCGAAATCTTCGCTCTCCTCCCGGTGTGCGTAGACCGTTGCCCAGGGTTGCCCATTGAAGCAGGAGAGGGAGAGCCGTCCCGCCTCGAGAATCGTCTGAAAATCATCTCGGCTGATCGGACGATCGGCGAAGCTTCGCGGACTATAGCGTTCGGCCAGGAGATCGAGTACTTTAGGGTTGTCTGTTCTGCGCATATCTCTATCCTTTGACGAGAAAATAGCCCCCTCGATCGGGTCAGGCAAGCCCGCGTTGAGTTTTTTCCCGCCATTTTTTATATTTACCTCAGAACGGCAGGAGATTTTCAATCGTGAAGAAAGAGTATTGGATCGGTTTTGACCTGGGAGGCACCAAGATGATCGCCGCCCTGGTCGATGATGAGTTCGAGATAGTCGAACAGATAAAGGAGAAGACCCACGCCCAAGAGGGATCCGCCGCAGTCCTGAAGCGCATAGCCGCGACCATCGAATCTTTAATTCAGGAAAGCGGTGTCGACCGGGAACAGATCAGGGGAATCGGCATGGCCATTCCCGGTCCCATCGACCGCAAAGCCGGGGTTATCCTAAAGACGCCGAATCTGGGATTTGAGGATACTCCCGTACGGGACTATCTGGAAAAAAAGACCGGACTCAAGCTGGTGCTGGAAAACGACGTCAACGCCGGCACCTACGGGGAGTATGTGCGCGGCGCAGGCCGGGGCTACAGCGAATTGATCGGACTCTTTCCCGGTACCGGCATCGGCGGCGGATTGATTCTCAACGGCCGGCTCTATCGCGGAGCCACCGGTAATGCCGGCGAGATCGGCCACATGATCGTCAAGATCGACGGCCCCCTCTGCGGCTGCGGGCAGCACGGCTGTCTCGAGGCCCTGGCCAGCCGTCTCTCGATCTCCAAGGACGCGGTAGCCCTCGCCTCCAGCGGAAACGCACCGCTAACCTTCAAAGAGGCGGGTACGGACATCAAGAATTACAAGAGCAAGATCTTCGCCAAGGCCTGGAAACAGAACGAGACCGCCATGGTCGAGCTGATCAGGCGTTCGGCTCGAACCTTGGGCATCGGCATGGCCAACTGCGTCAACATCCTTAATCCGGAAGCGATAATCCTCGGAGGCGGCCTGGTCGAGAAGCTCGGCAAGCCCTATATCAAGGAGGCCGCCGATTCGATGCGGGCCCACGGTATGAAGGGCATGGTAGAGGAGGTAAAGGTTCTCAACGCCAGCCTCGGAGACGATGCGGTCTTCATCGGCGCCGCAGCACTGGCCCGGGAAGAGCTGGAACAGGCATGAAATACAATCTGATCGCCGTCGTCGACATCGGCTCCACCGCTATCCGGATGCTGATCGCCGAGGTGGATGAGGAGAAGAACTGGCGGATCGTCGAATCGGCGGGAAAATCGATTCCCCTCGGGCAGGACGCCTTTACCGCCGGACGGATCAAACCCAGAACCCTGCGCCAAGCCGTACAGATCCTGAAAGGCTTTATCGAAATCCTCAAGGGCTGGAACATCGCGCCTGAGGATGTGCGGGCCATCGCTACCTCCGCCGTACGGGAGGCCGCCAACCGGGACACCTTCATCGACCGCATCGCCATTCAGACCGGCATCCTGATCAACATCGCCGACGGGATCGAGGAGAACCGGCTGACCTTCATCGCCGTTCAATACGCCCTCTCGCCGATCAGCGCGCAGATCGGCCGCTCGAACTCCCTCATTATGGAGGTCGGCGGCGGAACCACCGAGGTGATGCTTTTACAGCGAAACCGGATGGTAGCCGCCCACTCCCTTAAGATAGGAACCGTGCGCACCCAGCAGCAGGTGCTTACCACTCCGGGCTTCAAGGATCATATGCCTCAGCTGGTCAGTGAAGGAGTGCAGACCCTGAAAGACCGGCTCGACAGCGAGTTCGAGTTAAAGCGTATTAAGCACTTCATCGCCGTCGGCGGCGACGCCCGGGTAGTGGCGAACCAGATCGGCCGCAAGGAGAATGAGTTCTATACGGTTGTGGCTAAGAAGGAGTTCGCCGCCTTCGTAGCCCGAATCGCCTCCCTGAGTATAGACGATGTAGTCGAGCAGCTGCAGATACCCTACACCTCGGCCGAGCTCCTCGCTCCGGCGCTGATTATGTATCAGGAGTTTCTCGACGGCACCAGCGCCGAGGAGATAGTGATCCCCTCGCTCAGCATTCGCGAAGGGGTGCTCCTGAATTATGTGCTCGACACGGGGCACGCCGTGAAGGAGAAATTCGCCGCCCAGATCCAAGCCTCGGCCATTAATCTGGGACGGAAGTACCATTACGATGAGAAACACTCGAAGCAGGTAACCCAGCTGGCCCTGGCCCTCTTCGACGGACTGCAGCAGGAGTTCCAGCTGCACCGGGAATCACGACTGCTGCTCGAGGTAGCGGGGATTCTGCACGATATCGGCACCTACATTCGAACGGCCGGACACCACAAACACGGTCAATACCTGGTAGAAAACTCGGAGATCTTCGGCCTGACGAGAGCGGATATCCAGATCATCTCCAATGTAGTCCGCTACCATCGTAAGAAGGCGCCTAACCCGGCCAACCTCAGCTATGAGCGCCTGCCGCGCAGGGAACGACTGCGAGTGCTGAAGCTGGCGGCCATCCTGCGGATTGCCGACGCCCTCGACCGAGGGCACACCGGCCGGGTGAGGAGCGTGCGCCTCGAGCGTGACGAGGATCGGTTGATCATAAACTGTAATTACACCGGAGATATGACCATCGAACGGGCCGGGGTAGCCGACAAGCGGGACCTGTTCGAAGAGGTCTTCGGCCTGAAGGTCGTGGTGCTCTAGGATCGGGAATGAGGAAATATTGATGAAACAGACAAACAATGACAAACACCTCTACTTCAACCGGGACCTCAGCTGGGTTGAATTCAACCGTCGGGTACTCTCGGAAGGTCTCGATCCCAGCGTCCCGCTCTTGGAGCGGCTCAAGTTCCTCTCTATCACGAGCTCCAATTTCGATGAGTTCTTTATGGTCCGGGTAGCGACCTTGAAGCGCGCGGTCCGCCGGGGAGATCAGGTGAACTGCCCATCGGGCCTCTGTCCCTCCCAACAGCTGAAGGAAATCGACCGGCTGGTGCGGGATATCGTCAAGACCCAGTATACCTGCCTCAAGAAGGAGCTGATTCCCGAGATGCAGTCTCAGGGCTTGAGCTATGCCGCGCCTAATGATTGGACTGCCGAGCAGCTCCGCTATCTGAGTAATCTCTTCCAGGAACAGATCTTCCCGGTAATTAGCCCGGTCAGAATCGAAACCGACGAACCTCTCCCCTTTTTAAGCGGCCTCCGGCTCAATGCTGCCTTCATTATTCAGCCGGAAGAGAGCGAGGTCGAGAAAACCGTGCTGGTGCAGATGCCTCAGGAACAGAAACGGATTATCTTCCTTCCCGATACGGGAGCAACAAAAACCTTCGCCCTGCTGGAAGATCTTGTTATCCACCAGGCGGAACATCTCTTCCCCGGCTACCGGATCAAAGAGGCCTCGGTCTTCCGAATAACCCGGGATGCGGACATGGGGGTCGACGAGCAGCGGGACGAGGATTTCGTCGAAGCCATGGAAGAGGTGCTCGAAAGCCGACTCACAAGCCGCGTTATCCGGCTGGAGATCAGCACCCATTCGGCCAAACTGCGGACCCAGATCGTAGAAAAGCTGGAGATCGCCGGTGAGGATATCTACGACATAGAGGGGCCGCTGGATCTGAAGAGTCTGATGAGTCTCTCCTTCACCAAGACCACACCCAGCATGCAGGATCCGGAGTGGCAACCTGTACGGGCCGCCGATATCGATGAGGAACAGGAACTCTGGGAGACCCTGCGTGATCGGGACGTGCTCCTGCATCACCCTTATGAACGCTTCGACACGGTTACCCACCTGCTACAGTTGGCCAGCCGCGACGCCGGCGTGCTGGCCATCAAAATGACCCTCTATCGGACCTCCGGCTCCTCGCCGATCGTCAAAGCCTTGAAGGAGGCGGCGACAAACGGCAAGCACGTCACCGTGGTCGTCGAACTCAAGGCTCGGTTCGATGAGGAACGGAATATTCAGTGGGCCGAGGAGCTCGAGCGGGCCGGGGTAATCGTAGTCTACGGCATCGCCCACCTGAAGATTCATGCCAAGCTGTTGATGATCGTCCGCAAGGAAGAGGATCGGATACGCCGCTACGTTCATTTAGGCACGGGTAACTACAACGACAGTACCGCTAAGCTCTATACGGATATAGGTTTGATGACCACCCGGGAGGAGATCTGCCAGGATGCCGCCCTGGTCTTCAACGCGATTACCGGCTACTCCAACATCCCCGAACTGCGGGAGCTGATCATGGCGCCCTTGAGCCTGAAGAGCCGCCTGATCAAGATGATCGAGCGGGAGACGGCCCGGTCGACCAAGGATTCTCCCGGGCTGATCAGAGCCAAGATGAACTCCCTGGCTGATCCCGAGGTGATCCGCGCCCTCTACATGGCCTCCTCGGCGGGGGTGCGGGTAGAACTCAATGTGCGGGGAATCTGCATGCTCGTCCCCGGCGTAAAGGGCTTGAGCGAGCACATCCGGGTAATCTCGGTTATCGACCGCTACCTGGAGCATACCCGGCTCTTTCATTTTCACAACGGCGGAAACGATGAATACTACCTCTCCAGCGCCGACTGGATGCCCCGCAACCTGGAGCGCCGGGTAGAGCTGATGTTCCCGGTAACCCAAGAGAACCACAAGAAGCGGCTCTCCCGGGCCCTGGATCTTTACTTCAGCGCCAACCGGAAGACCCACGAACTGCGGAGCGACGGCAGCTACCGCAAACTCAAACCCGCCCCCGGGGAAGAGGCGAAGCGGGCTCAGGAGGAGTTCCACCGCTTCGCCGTGAAGAGGGCCGATATCCCGGTGGTCTCGCCCCGGCGGGAGTTTACCGTCCGACGCAAACCGCCGAAGATCGATTAATCTCACCCATACCAGCGGATCCTGCCGGTCAAGAGCATGACCAGTCCCAGGATCAGAAAGAGGCCGACCGAGCCGATCAGCAGGGCGTAATCCTCGCTCTGTAGGGCGGTATAGAGGAAGCCGTAGAGACCCGCCGACGCAGCGAGCATCGACCAGGCCACCCCGCGGCTGCCGAGGGCGTAGCGGCTGTAGAAAAAGAGCTCGCCCGCCGAGCCGCCCGCAGCTAACAGGAAGGCAAAATAGAAAGGTATATGCTCCGATAGAGAGAGGAGCAGCAGAAAGAAGATCAAATTCGCGCTGACGGCGATCAGGTACTGCAGCGGATGGATCCGAATCCGGGTGAGGAGCTCCGCCAAAACAAAGACCAGAAAGGGAACCAGTACGAAGAGGAGTCCGTACTTGACCGCCCGTTCGTTCTTGGCGTAGAGATTCACCGGATCGAAGAACTCTACCCCGAAGGCCGAGGCGGAGAGCGTCGAAACGGGAGGTTCGGCGGAAGTCCAGCTCATCGGAAAGGCTCTCCCCAGCGCGCTCAGCTCCCAGTCGGCTCGAAATCCATCATCCTCCAGTTCATGGGCGGTCGGCAGGTAGGCGCCGGTATAACTCGGACTCGGCCAACTGCTAATAAGCTCCACCCGGGTCTCCCGACCGGCGGGAACCAACATTAAGGAGCCGCCGCAGGCCAGGTCGAGCCGGAGTTCGAAGGGGTAGCTTTCAGCGCGGGTCGAAGAGTTCAAGTCTACCGGGATCCAGACCGCACCCGAGCCCTCCACCGGATCGGTTCCCGGTTCGGGGGCGACCGCGGTACCGTTCCAGCTGACCCCTTCGGCGGAGCGAATCCCCCGCGGATCGGCCAGGGAGAGGTAGAGCCGGGCCTCGTCGAACAGCAGATCCTCCGCGGCTATTCCCAGCTTGGATGCATCCGGAAAATTAAAGCTTCCTGATAGTTCAAGCTCGGCCATAAAGAGTGAAACCGAGTAGATGCCCCGGGAGCGGCTCTCGGGCAGCAGTTCCCCGCGGATATCGAGCTCTTCGGGAAGAAAATAGGCCTCCCGCCGGCCGATCCTCTCTTCACCTTCGGCATCGAGATAACGGTAGCGGTAGGGCACCGCCAAGTAGGGACCGCTCAAGCGCTGATAGCCCCCCCAAAGGGATCGAATCTCCTCACTCACCGACAGACTACGGTAGTGGCGTTCGTCCACCAAGCCGCGGATCATCACCAGCGGGATGAGGAGTATCAACCCCATCCCCACTATCACCAGATACTTGAATCCCGGGAAACGCCGTTCCGGCCCGCCCTGCTTCATCTTCTCAGTTACAGCCATCGCACTACCTCCATGCATATTCGATGCTTACCAGTATGCCTCGCAGATATGGCACAGAGGTGAGGGAAATATGAAACTCCGGCAAAGAGAATCTGGCTATTTTCTGACACTCCTCCTCTCGGGCGGCCGGAGGAGGGGATATGTGATAGAGTTCATTGCATGGTGAGAGAAGATCAGTTGAGCATCATGGTGGTCGACGATGAGGAGACCCTGCGCATCAGTTTGGCCTATGCCCTGAAGAAGGAGGGCTATCGGGTTATAGAACATGCCGACGGCACAAGCGCCTGGGCGGAACTCAAGGAGCAGCGTCCCGACATTCTGCTCCTGGATATAATGATGCCCGGCCTGGACGGCATCGAACTCTGTAAGCGGGTCCGGGCGCTGGACAGCGAAGTGGGGATTATCTTCCTCACCTCCCGGGACGGGGAGTACGAGCGGGTAATGGGTCTCGAGATCGGCGGCGACGACTACCTCTGCAAACCCTTCTCCCTGCGGGAACTGATCGCCCGGGTCGGTGTGCAGGCCAGGCGTCGCGGGACGCCCGGGGGTGAGGCCGGGCAGGATGAGTATATCGAGGTGGGACCGCTCTTTATCGACCGGCGGGAGTTTCGCGCCCGCTTCGACGGGCACGACCTGGAGCTGACGGCCACCGAGTTCCGGCTGCTCTGGACCCTGGCCAGCGATCCGGGACGGGCCTGGCCGAGGGAGGAGCTTATCAGGCGGGCCTACCAGGAGCAGACCTATGTCGAGGCCCGTACCCTCGATACCCACATAAAACGGTTGCGGGGTAAGCTTGAATCGGGCGGCGGCTCCAAGGAGACGATCGAGACCGTCTACAGCGTCGGATACCGCCTTCACGGCATAGAGGGAAATTGAGGATGCGCGCTCCCTTCTCCCTCCGTCTTCCCTTTACGGTGCCCATCATCCTCCGAATTCTGATCTTCAACCTGCTGATCCTATTCATGCCCATCGCCTCTCTGCTGCTCCTCGAGACCTACGAGAATCAGCTCCTGGCCAGTCTCGAACATGCGCTGGTCCAACAGGCCCGGCTCAGCGCCGCCGCTCTGCAGGGAGGGGAGGATCTGGAGAATCAAGCCCTGCGGCTTTTCACCGCCCTCGCCGGACGGCACGAGGCGCGCCTACGGGTGGTGGATGCAAAGGGGCTTCTCCTGGCCGACACCTCCCGCCTGGGCGGGGAGGCCCCGACAGATGCTGTGCACCGTTCCGCCGACTACTCCCGGCGAAGCTTGGAACTCGCCGATCCCGGCCCCGAGGATGCTCTGATCTACCGGCTCGCATCCGTTCCGGTCCGTTTCTACCGCAGCTATCTGCAGGCCCCCGATGCCGACCTGGGAACCGGGGAGTTCTACTCCGGTGCCGACCGGCTAACCGGAACCGAGATCCAGGCGGCGCTGGAGGGGCGCTACGGAGCCGCAACCAGGATCTCGAGCGGCGGACAGAACTCGGTAACCCTCTACTCCGCCATTCCGATTCGTTCTGCCGACGACGAGGTAATCGGCGCGGTTCTCGCCTCCCAATCGACCTTCCGAATCCTGCAGGACCTCTACGAGCTCCGACTGGATATAGGCCGGGTCTTCCTCTACTCCCTGCTGACGGCCCTGGTGATGAGCATACTGGCCAGTCTGACCATTACCCGGCCGTTGAAGAGCCTGGGAAAAGCGGCCCGGGCAGCCCTCGATCCGACCCAGCGCCGGTTGGACGACTTCCCCCAGCAACGGCGCCGCGACGAGATCGGCTCCCTGGCCCGGGGCTTGGCGGAAGCCGGCCGGCGGCTGAATCGCCATATCGATTTCATGGAGGATTTCGCCGCCGACGTAGCCCACGAGATCAAGAATCCGGTCGCCTCCATCCGCTCAGCCGCGGAGATTGCATTAGAGATGGGGACGAATCCGGAGCAGCGTTACTTCATCGAGCGGATTCTGGCCGAAGCCGAGCGGATCGTGGAAACCGCCGATGGAATGCGGGAGCTGAGCTATCTTGACGCCAGGCTCGAACGGGAACCGGCGGAGAGAATCGATCCGGCCGCCCTGCTGGAGGCGATGGTCGAAGAGTGGCGCGGGGAGTGCCCGCTGGAACTGCAGCGGCCTTCCGGAAGATTAGATATCCGGATAACCGGCGCTCCCCGTCGCTTGAGGCAGGCCCTGACGGCTTGTCTTCAGAATGCAGAGGAGTTCTCCCCCAAGGGCAAGAGCATCCAAATCTCCCTGCAGACTAGCGATAGAACCCTAAGCATCGACATCCTCGATCAGGGGCCGGGGATACGTCGGGAGGATCGGGAGAAGATCTTTCAGCGCTTCTTCTCCTACAGACCGGGCGCCGCAGAAGCGGGACAGCATCGCGGGATAGGACTCTCCGTCGCCCGCTCGATTATCGAGGCCCACGGGGGAACTATTCAGGCCCTGGACCCGGAGGAGAACCGCTCTGGGGGGCATATACGAATTGAACTCCCCGCTGTTTGGGTCCGATGAAGGTCGGAATGAAAAATTCTGGGATTTTCTCCTCTTTTTTATTGGATTTCTTGTTTTGAATAGCATACAATAATAGTGGAGTTACTTACGAGGATGTATCAGCTTCTTCCATCGGGGACCGCCTGCGAGCTGCCGGCGGTCTTTTTTTTTATGCTATCCCTTATACCAGGCCACAGAGGATTCCAGGGCTTCCGCAACCGCACCGGCGAGATGCTCACCAAAGAGGGTATGCTTCCCGCAGTAGTCGACCCTAGCGCCCTCGCCGCAGTAGACCCCCGCCGAGTCGGTACCCGTGCCGGTCGCCGGCCGACCGCTGGCCGGACTGGGGTAGGCGAGATCGATCATCACCGCCGCCTTCACCTCTCCGATCAGAATTAGCGCCTCCGCCATGGCCGCCGGACTCAAGGCCACATTGGTCCCTACCAGGATGTTGATCGTCCCAGGCGGTCCGCTCCGGCCCGCAGGGAGCGCTTGATCCGCCGGATCGCCTGCCCGACGAGCATTCGAGAGACCCGAGGTAAGCAGGGCTTCAATGCATATCTTGCCGAACTCTCTTCGGACATGCCTGAATGAATCCATACTGGCGGCGGTCATCATGGCGGCCACCGGTGTAGCGAGCTCTAAGCGCTCAATCTCCTGCTCTATCGTCGTCTCAGGCGGGGGATAATCCCGGTCCAGGGCGAGCGGTGCGGGATTCGAGGCCACCTGGAGATTGAGAAAGCTCCTTACCCGCTGCAGGCCGCCGCCGACTACGCAGGAGCTCAGGAGTCGGGTCGGTTGGGAGAATCGGACGACTACTCCCCGGGGGAAAAGTTCCAACTCCCGCAGAGTCTCAAGCATCTGCCTGCTCCTCCTCCGCCACTGCAAACTCCCGGATCAAGAGCGTCGCAAATATCACAATCTCCGCCAGGATCCTCAAAAACATGGTGTAGGTAACCGCTCCGGTAATGGCACCGTAGACAATAAAGCGGCGGCCCGCACTTCGAACGAGAAGTCCGCTAAAGGCGGCGGTGAAGAACCAGCCCGCCGAGGCCCCCAGGGAGATAAGCAGAAGCGGAACAGGTTTCAGCTTCTTTCGCGCATAGATAAACTCGCAAAAGGCGAAAAAGAGGCCGATCATGCTTATCGACACGGCCGGTGCCCCCAGGCTGAGGAGCCGGGGATGTAAAAATCCCATATCCCTGACGATTCTCCCGGCCACCGAGAGGATGGCGGCGGAGTAGACGAAGAGGATACTTCCGAGGACCATGGCGAAGTTAATGGCCCGGGCCTTGATCCAGCTGCGCGTCTCGCTGCCGATCATGGTGCGGACCGTACGTTCCAGGGACTCAAAGATGAAGAAGACGGTCACTGCGAAGGTGAACAGGGTAATCAAGCCCAGGGTTCCCCCCGAACGACTCAGGTAGGAGATCTGATTGCGGACCGGCTCATGAATCGCGGTGGGCAGTACCTTAAAGATCTCCGTTTCCAGGAGCTCCTGCAAACCGGGGGCAAAATTGACCAGCAGTGCGGCCGACCAGAAAGCGAGAAAGATCAGCGGCAGAAAGCCAAGCAGGAAGTTAAAACTGAGCCCTTTGGCCAGCATTGGCCCGTTGTGCTCATTATAGCGTTGGGAAATCGATTGAATAGAATCAGGCACCTTCATCGATTCAAGACTCTACCCCAATCGGAGCGACGAAGGAAGACCCTTGACCCTGCATCGGCCTCGGTGTATAAGGGAGACGTAACGGGTTCGAACCGCCGACGGTTCGATGAAAAGGGAAACGGGTGTAAATCCCGTACGGTCCCGCCACTGTAACGGGGGTTTCCGGCTCTAAATCACTGTGTATACATACATGGGAAGATTGCCGGCGTGAAACCCCGAAGTCAGGAGACCTGCCCGCTACGAATACCCATGGGGTTCACGGTGCATGAATCGGGTATGGCAGGGACTGCACGCCTTCTCCGCCGTACTTGACGACGGCCGAAGGAGAAATGGTGTCGATTCCGCCGCGTACACGCCTTTACAGCTTGATACTCCTCTCGATGCTTCTCTACTCGGCACTCTTTGCCGGGGGAACTCAGGATACGCCTCTTCAGGAGGTGACCGGCTCGGCCTCCTATCCGCGAAGCCTGACCGACTCCTACGGACGAGAGGTAACGATACCCTCCCCGCCTGGGCGGATTGTCTCCTTAGGACCCAATGTTACCGAAACCCTCTTCGCCCTGGGGCAGGAAGGGCGGCTGGTGGGCCGTACGAGCTGGTGCGACTACCCCGCAGAGACGGCCTCTATCCCCGTGGTAGGCAGCTTGATGGAACCCAATATAGAGGCGATCGTGGCCCTTCAGCCCGACCTGATTATCGCCTCGACCCATTTCCAAAAGGAGAGCCTCCAGATGATGGAACAGCTCGAGATTCCGACTCTGGTGCTCTACGGCAAGAACGGAATCGATGGGGTCTATGAGCTCATCCAAGGGATTTCGGCGGCCTTAGCTATCGAGTCGTCGGGCAGAGCCTATATCGACTCAATGCAGAAAAGGATAACCACCCTCAGAAGCCGTCTGGAAGGCCGGGAGAGACCGCAGGTCTACTACGTTATCGGTTTTGGAGAGAGCGGAAACTATACCGCCGGGGGGGATACCTTTATCCATCAGTTGATAGAACTGGCCGGCGGGCGCAATATCGCCGCCGATCTCGAGGGATGGTCCTACAGCCTGGAGATGCTCCTCAAGCAGGATCCCGATATCCTTATCTGTTCCGACGAAACGGGAGTTAGGGAACGGCTGATGAAGACCCCCGGCTACCGGGAGCTGAGAGCCGTGAAGTCCGGCAGGGTCTATCCTATCGACGTCGACACCATCGACCGACAGGGACCGCGGCTGATTGAGGGATTGGAATCCCTGGCCGCAATCCTCCATCCGGAGATTTTTTAAGACAAGAGTACCTGAGGCGCCGCGCGGGAGGATGAAGCCGATACACTTCTCCACCCTTCACGTACCGCGGAAACTCCCGCACGGCGCCGACGGTTATTAATCCCGGCCTGATTGACCAAGCCCCGACTTATTCTTACTATTTTGATCATGAACAACTCCTCCTGCTGCAGCCCCGGCCGGGAACCTCAAAGCCGGAAAACAGAAACGACGATCGAGAGTGCACCCTCCTCTCAGGCGAATGCCGAGCAACTGATAGCTCTGCCCGGGGGAGAGTTTCTGATGGGCACCAAGGACTCCGTCGGCTTTCATGCCGACGGCGAAGGACCGGTACGCAAGGTGAGCTTGAAGCCCTTCAAGATTTCAGCCCGGACAGTAACGACCGCCGACTTTAGCCGCTTCGTAAAAGAGACGGGATATCGAACCGAAGCGGAGCACTTCGGCTGGTCCTTCGTCTTCCACGGCAATCTAGCGGACGAAACCAGGAAAAACGGTCGGGTACGGCCGGTCCCCGGGGTCGAGTGGTGGCTGGGAGTACCGGGAGCCGATTGGCGACACCCCTTCGGTCCCGAAAGCAATCTTAGCGGACTGGAGAATCATCCGGTGACCCACGTGAGCTGGAACGACGCCCAGGCCTTCTGCCGCTGGAGCGGCGGACGCCTACCGACGGAGGCCGAGTGGGAGTACGCCGCCCGGGGAGGCCTTGAGGGCAAACGGTATCCCTGGGGGGATGAGCTTACCCCCGGGGGAAAACATATGTGCAATATCTGGCAGGGGGAGTTTCCCTATCGCGACAGCGGGGATGACGGCTACACCGCCCCGGGCCCGGCGGACGCCTACGAAGCGAACGGGTTCGGCCTCTACTGCGTAGCCGGAAATGTGTGGGAGTGGTGCGCCGACCGCTGGAGCAGCGATTATCACCTCAAAGGGACTCAGACGAATCCTATCGGGCCTCCCTACGGCAGCCGACGGGTAATGAGGGGCGGTTCCTACCTCTGTCACGCCTCCTACTGCAACCGTTACCGGGTAGCCGCCAGGAGCTCCAATACGCCGGAGAGCGCCACCACCAACCTCGGATTCCGGGTCGCCGCCGATATAGATTAGGCGAAGACGACGGGAATACGCATATCGTAGCGGACTCCTTGTCCGCGTTCTGAATCCACCCGGATCGATCCCCGGAAGTGCTGAGTGACGATGTTGTAGACGATGTTCATCCCCAACCCGCTCCCGCCCTGTCCACGCCGGGTGGTAAAGAAGGGCTCGAAGAGATGTTTCAGGGTAGCAGCTTCCATCCCGCAACCGTTATCAATGTAGGTTATATGAAGGAGCTCCCCGCTGCGGCGGATGCCGATGTGGATGCTCCCTGCCTTCGAGTCGGCAAAACCGTGAATCAGGGAGTTCATTACCAGGTTGGTGATCACTTGGGCCAGCAGCCCCGCCGGAGCATCGATACGAATAGAATCGTCGCAATCGACATGGCTTTCCACCTGGAACCCTTTAAACTCGGGGCCCAGACTGCGTACTATGTCCCGCACATAACGGCCGACATAAAAGATCCGATTCTCGGTGGTTGACTGATCCATCGCCAGTTGCTTAAAACTCTTGATCAGCTCATGGGCCCGCTCGAGATTTCGGCTGATAATATCGCTCGAATCGATACTGGTTCTTAAGAAACCCTCGAGCTCCTTTTTCGAGAGCTCGTCCCGGGAGAACTCCCCCATCACTTCATCCGCCCGACGCTTCAAGAAAGTCGCCGCCGTAACCCCCACCCCAAGGGGGGTATTGATCTCATGGGCGATCCCGGCCACGAGGGATCCCAGGGCGGCCATCTTCTCCTTCTCGACCAGCTGATGCTGGGTACTGCGCAGCACGGTGAGGGAGTCGTTCAGCTCCCGGGTACGTTCGGCTACGAGCTCCTCCAGGCGCTGATTGAACTGCTGTAGGTTCTCCGCCATCCTGTTATAGGCTTCTGCCAACTGACCAAACTCATCTCCGCTCGTCGATTCGGCCCGGGCGGATAGATCGCCCTCACCTAAACGCTGGGTGGTGCTCAATAGATCCTGCAGAGGACGACTCATACTGCGTCCCAGAAGATGCCCGACAAAGAGGGAGAGCGAGACAATGATAATGAAGACCGCCGCCGCTCCGCGGGTAGCATTGCGGATCGGCCGATAGACATCCTCTTCGGCCATGAGTATACCGATTACCCAATTCCAATTCTCGAAGCGGATGCTGCGTCCCATATAGGTTTTGCGATTCAGTCCCTCCCCATAACTGAATCCCTTGAAACGGGAAGGGGCTCGGATAATCTCGAAACGCTCTGCTGTAGGGATCTCCATGCCTGTGGGAAAGAGCTGATTGGCTTGACCGTCGAGGATAAAAATAAGCGCCGAGCCGATGAGGTCGATTTCCGCCGCCGCCTCCAGCACCTTGCGCTGCGTATTGGCCCGGTAGAAGTCAATATCCTCCAGCTGGAGGCGTTGCAGAACCGAATACTCCTGTTTAACCTGCGCTTCGAAAGAGGTCAGCTGCGAGAGAAGCAGCTCCCTGCTCATGCCGGTCAATCCCTGCCAGGTATAGATTCGAAACAGAGAAGCCACAATAAGCGGCGGAAGTACAACGAAGGGGAAAAGAAATACAAGCAGCTTCGAGGAGAACTTCACTGCGGTCTACTCGTTATATCCGATTAGATCAAGGTAGTCGAGGCTGGAAATTTCATAATATTGCATCCAGAACCTCTCGAAGCTCCCGTCCTGTCGTATCAAGTCGATATACTTCTCGAGAATAGAGCGCATCAGATAATTTCCCTCGGCCACCGCCCAGGCCAACTCATCGAGCGAAGAGGCGGCGGTGGTCACATTCAGATTGTTGAACTTCCGGACTTGAACAATCGCCAGATTCGCGTCGCTTATGGTTACGTCGGCCTCACCGGAGGCGACCATCTCGATCGTCTCCAATCCTGTGCGTGAATCCACATAAATAAGATCCGCCGGGTTGATCCCCTCTAAGGATTCAAACCAGCTCTGATAGGAGGTATTCCGGATGAGCGCAATCCGCTTGCCCTCCAGGTCGGCGATGCGGTTTATCTCCTCCCCTCGACGGGAGACAAAGATGAGCCGGGTGAGGTAGACGGGTATGAAATCAAGGATCTTTTCCCGCCACGGAAGGGGGGTCAGGGTACCGGCGTAGAAATCGTGGCCGATGAGCAGATCCGGAGTATAGCGAAAATCGGGATTAGTTCGCACCTCGTCCGGAACCGATCCTTGATACTCGAAAAATTGGGTAAAGTAGACCGGAGTGTAGCTCACCGGTAGATCGAGGAGCCGGGCCAGATGCTCGGTCATCCGATAATGCAGGCCCTGAATAGTGCCGTCGGGCTGCTCCTCATAGATAGTCTCCTCGTTACTGATTGCAATCCGCAATCCTCCCCGGTCGCGCAGGCTTTTAATAAACTCGAGCTCCTCCTCATTGAGTACCAATTCCGGTCTATCCGCCTGGGATACCCCTTGATTCGGGGATTTATCAGGAGCGGGCTTAAGAGGAGTTCGCTGGCACGACACTACCAACCCAAAGGAAAGAAGAGAGAGGGATACCAGTAGAGCAAGGCGACGGAAGTGCATCATGATAAATTCTATACTCAAACGAAAAAAAGTCAAACCGCTTAGGCCGAAACTTCCGGCTCTTGTTTGCCTGGGTCGATCCATTAAGGCTATATTCAGATTCTAAGGAGTTTATTAGGATGAAGTATATAGCCTATGGGATAGATCGAGAGAATGCAAATCAGGATCTGATCCGTCGGATCAGTGAAATAGCCCCGGAATATAGCGTCATAAGCGGCCAGAGCCGCAATGAGCTCGACGCTTACTTGGGTGAGATTGAGATCGCCTTTCGTTCCCCCGATACGGAGCTTTTGACGGAGATGCCCTCCCTGCGCTGGTATCAGGCCTGGAGCGCCGGGGTGGATCATCTGATTGCATACGATGCCATTCGCAACGGCGACTTCCAGATTACCAGCGCCAGCGGCATCCACCCGGTACCCATGGCCGAACACATATTCTCGCTTCTGTTGAGTCTTAGCCGCGGCCTGGTTCGCAACAATCTCTACCGGCAGGAACGGCGCTGGGTCAAGGTAGATCAGCAGAGCCTCTTCGAGCTGGAAGGTAAGACCATGCTGATCTTAGGCGCCGGCAGGATCGGCCGCCGTACCGCCACCGTAGCCCGGGCCTTCGGTATGCGGGTAATCGCAGTCAAACGGCGCCACCTGGAGCGCTTAGGCCCCTACGACGAGGTGGTGGCCTGGGAGGCCTTTCGGGAGTATCTGGGTCGGGCGGATGTGGTCTTGAATATCCTGCCTCTTACTCCCGACACAGAGGGTCTCTTCGGAGACAAGGAGTTCAGCCAGATGAAATCCGAGGCAGTGTTCCTTAATCTGGGGCGCGGCAAGACCGTTAAGCAGCAGGCGCTGATCAAGGCCCTGGAGAAGGGAGAGATCCTGGCCGCAGGGCTCGACGTATTCGATCCCGAACCGCTGCCGGATACCTCCCCCCTGTGGCGCATGGAGAACGTGGCCATGACCTGCCACTATGCCGGGTTCACCCCCCACTACGAGGAGCGGGCCGAGGAGATATTCCTAGCCAATCTGCGCCGCTACCTGGACGGCGAGACATTGGAGAACCTCGCCGACCGCAGCAGGGGCTATTAGGGCGGAGAGCCTAGAGCGGCAGGGTCAGCCGGTTTTCATCGAAACCGGGTATAACCTGGGCCGCATCCTTCAGGGCTTCGTCGCTCCCGAGGAGCACCGCGCTGCCCTCATTCCGCATCGACGCAATCAGTCCTTCGACCGCCGCCGCCACTGCGGCGGGGGTCGCCGAGAGGAGCAGCTCCCGTTTTGTCTGGCGCAGATCGTCGCTGATCCCATAGAGTTTCCGCCGCAGGGCGAGCATCCCCTCCTCGCCTGGGGCATGGGGTTTCAGCTCCCGGCCGACGACGCTGATGATCGCCTTTTCCAGCAGCCCCGAATCCACCCCCGCCGCCAGCTCGGCAAGGGATTCCTTGAAGGCATTTAGGGTGCGGTGGGTATGGGGATCCCGGTACGAGGCCATACTGAAAACCCCCTCGGTGGCATTGACCGTAGCGAAGGCTCCGTAGGCGCCGCCCTGCATGCGAATCTTCTCCCACAGGGATTCCACCTTCAGGATGTGGGCCGCCAACACCTCGTAGACGTGCCCGGCCGAGCCGATCCGTTCCGCCGGAAAGGAGAGGGCGGCAAAGTTGACCTTACTGGGGGCTATCAGCGCCTGGTACGGGGCCGGCGCTTCACGAATAAGACTCAGGCCGCCGGATTCCTCCACGGGTTCACCGAACTGATCGAGAAAAGCAGTCATGACCGGCTCCGCCCGGCCGCGGAAATCGGCGCGGGAAGTCAGATTGAGGCTAACCCGGTTCCGCCGGAAGATCCGCTCTTTCAGGGCGGCCATGCTATCCCTAAGCTGCCGCCACTTATTATCGAAATCCCCTGTCAGGCCGGAGATGTAGAGGAACTGATCGATCCCGCGCCAGCGCTCCTCCAGATCCAGCACCTGGGAGTAAGCCCGGGAGGAGCGCAAGGAGGCGTAGGAGTGTCCCGACGAGACTATCGAAGCACGCATATCGTTCCGCAGCTCGAAGAGTTCCTCCTTCATTCGCTGCTTGTCGTCGAGGATGGCCGATGAGAGGAGATTTCCCACGATCTCCACCGCCCGGGGGAACTCCTCTTCCAGGGCTTTCAGGCGAAAGAAGAGAAAGAGCGCAGGCTGTTCCAGGTTCGCGACCCGGTCGGAGGCCTCTAAGAAGGAGTAGAATCCGCCGCTGTGCCTGCTTAAGAGGGTCGCCACCCGATCGTATGAGACCCCGGGGTAACCGGTATTGCAGAGGAGCTTCGAGAATATCGGGAGCAGCAGATACTCCTCCTCGCTCAGACCGCTGATGTCGACGGCCACATCCAGGTAGGCGATCCCGTTGGTGAAGGCCGCATGGTGATAGAAGGGAACAGTCCCTATCCGGGACTCCTCCAAAGTCAGGCGTCGAATCTCCTTAGGCAGATCGCTCTTGGCAACGCAGGGAATCTTCGCCAACTCATCAGGGGCGTCGGGAGCGGTCTGGAAGGCGCTCATCGCATCGTAATCCCGCTGTACCTCGCTCAGACCGGTATCGCCCAGGGCGTCCTCTTTGGCATCGAGCCAGACTTGCTGATCCTCTTCCCGACGGCGGTAGTAGCTCTCGTCGGGGCGGACCGTCACCTCTACCCGATTGGGATTGGTGAGCAGATCCTGTTCGATCAGCTCGGCGAAGAAATTCTCACGCTCATCGATGCGCCGCTTTAGCTCGGTAATCACCGCCTGGTAGCGGAGAGTCGCCTCGGGATTCTCGCCGTGGAGCCAGCCGCGCAGAGACCGTCCCATCAGCCGCAGCCCGAAGGGGACGCCGCCCTTGATCTCCCGGTGGCGGAAATCGATCCTGGCCAGGGCCGCCTTAAGAATCTCCTCGGCAATCCCTTCGGCGGCGAGACTCCTCAAAATTCCGAAGATCACCTCGTTGAGTTCCTCCCGCTTCTCCGGATCTATGCCCCTCAGACCGGCGGAGAAGACCAGGTCCCGAAGTTCAGAATCGAGTCCGCAGGAGGGTGAAAGATCCTCTCCCAGGCGGGAGTCGACCAGGGCTTTGTAGAGGGGGGATCCGGGATTGCCCAGAAGGATCTCCGCCAGGACCTCCCAGGCCAGCAGATAGACCGGATCCTTGATGGTTCCCATACGCCAGCTGATAAGCAGGGTCGCGCCGCTCTCTTCGTCCGAACCGACCGGTGCATCCACCGTAATCGAACGGGGAGCTTCCCACTCCGGCTCGGCGTTGATCTCGGCATCTACCGCACGCGGAGCGTCGAAGGAGGCGAGAAACTGCTCCTCGATGAAAGCGAGCTGCTCCTCGGTGGGAATATTGCCGTAGAGAAAGATACGGCAGTTCGAGGGGTGGTAGTATTGGGCATGATACCGGGTGAATTCTTCGTAGCTCAGATCGCGGATGGCGGGCGGTTCGCCGCCGGAGTCGTAGCCGTAACTCGAATCAGGAAAGAGTCCGCGATAGGACCATTCGCCGATGATCGACTCCGCCGAGGAGTAGTTCCCCTGCATCTCGTTGAAGACCACCCCGGAGACCTCGAGCCCCTCCTCCCCCTGTTGGAGCCGGACGCCCTCCTGGTGGAAGATCTCCTTTCTCAAGAGCGGGAAGAAGACCGCGTCGCCGTAGACGGTCATCAAATTGTAGTAATCCTTCTTAACCGTGCTCGCCCCGGGATAAACCGTTTTGTCCGGATAGGTCATTGCATTGAGGAAGGTGTTGAGACTCCCCTTCAAGAGGACGAGGAAGGGATCTTTGATCGGGAAACGTTTCGAGCCGGCGAGGACTGCATGCTCGACGATATGGGCAACGCCGCTGTTATCCTTCGGCGGGGTCTTGAAGATAAAAGAGAAGAGATTCTCTTCATCGTCGTTGTGCAGGTGATAGAGCTCGAGACCGGTCCGTTCATGCCGGGCAAAAACTCCCGTCCCCTTGAATTCGGGGAGATCAGTGTTGGACTCGATATGAAAACCGTGTAGTCGTGATCCTGGCTGTGGAACGCTCATGCTGTGGGTACTGCTCCTGTTGGTATGATTATTCGTCGCGGACTATCCGGCCCGGCCAATCGACGATGCCGCCGAAGTTATGCACGTTTGTATAGCCCATCCTCTCTAAATCCCAATGGGCTCTTCCCGAGCGGGCGCCGCTTTGACAGTAGAGGATTATCAGGGCGTCTTTCTCTTCGGGCAGATTCGGATAATTCGTGATCTGTCGGAAATGGATATGATCGGCGGTCGGGATGTGTCCGCTCTTATATTCCCTGGCGGTCCGAACATCGAGGAGCAGATACTCCCGCTCTCCCTCTCCAATCAGCTCCTGGAGCCCTTCGGGTGTAGCAAACCTCTCATCACCGCTCTGGGCGAAGACCAGTCCGCCGATACAAAATAGTACTAGTAATATAATTTGATATTTAGCGGGCATATTCCCTCCGTATGGAGGGAATATACACATTCCGCATATAAATGGGAAAGTCGCTCTAGGAGAGCAGGTCCGCAAAGGGATTGTAGGAGTCGCCCGAGGAGTTGTCGTTTCTGCCTCCCCGGCCGCCGCCGCGTTTACCCCCGCCCCGGGGACCGCCGCCGCGACTGTCGTTGCGCGGAGGCCGGCGATCGTTGCTACGGGCGGAGGATCCGCTCTTCATGGTCAGGGCGATCCGTTTCCGATCCACATCGACCTCGAGAACCTTCACCTTCACCTGCTGATGCACCTTGACCACATCGGCGGGATTCTGGATAAACTCGTCGGAGAGCTCGCTGATATGGACCAGTCCGTCCTGGTGGACGCCGATGTCGACGAAGGCGCCGAAGTTGGTAACGTTGGTAACGATACCCGGCAGCTCCATCCCCGGCTGAAGATCCTTGATCTCGGTGACGCCCTCAGCGAAGCTGATCGCTTCGAACTCGTCCCGGGGGTCCCGGCCAGGCTTGGCCAGCTCCTCCATAATATCCTTCAGGGTGGGGAGTCCCAGATCATCGGTGGCGTAACTCTCCAAGTCGATCTGTTCCCGCAGGGTCTCGTCCTCCATCAGGGTGCGTACGTCGACGCCGATATCCTTGGCCATCTTCTCGACCACCTCATAACGCTCGGGGTGAACGGCGCTCGCGTCGAGAGGATTCTCCGCATCCTGAATCCGCAGGAATCCGGCGGCGAGTTCGTAGGTCTTGTCTCCCAGCCCCTCTACCTTGCGAATCGCTTCACGGGTTTTAAAGGGGCCGTACTCTTCCCGGTGCTTGGCGATCGCCTTGGCCAGACGTCCGCCCAGACCGCTGACGTACTGCAGCAGGTGGGGAGAGGCGGTGTTGACCTCGACGCCGACCGAGTTAACCGCCGAGACGACCACGTCGTCCAGGCTGCGCTTGAGGAGCTTCTGATCCACGTCGTGCTGATACTGCCCCACACCGATCGCCTTGGGATCGACCTTGACCAGTTCGGCCAGGGGATCCATCAAACGCCGGCCGATAGAGATCGAACCGCGGACGGTAACGTCGTAGTCGGGGAATTCGTCCCGGGCCGCTTTGGAGGCGGAGTAGACCGATGCCCCCGATTCGTTGACCATCACCAGGGGAATCTTCAGCCCCAAGGAGCGGGCGAAGGAGAAGGCCTCCCGGCCGCCGGTGCCGTTTCCGATGGCGATGGCCTCGATCTTATATTTCTCCACTAATTTGCGAATAGTTTCGGCCGCATCCTGCTTGCGGTTCCGCGGCGGCAGGGGGTAGACGGTTTCGGTATGGACCAGGTCGCCCTGGGCGGTAAGACATACCAGCTTACAGCCTGTGCGTAAGCCCGGATCGAGAGCCAATACCGGCTTCTGGCCCAGAGGGGCGGCCAGCATCAGATCCTTCAAGTTCTGGGCGAAGACCTGCACCGCTTCTTCATCGGCCTTCTGCTTGACCGTCTTCTTGAACTCATTCTCCAAAGAGGGGCCGATCAGCCGTTTGTAGGCGTCGCGAATCGAGAGCTGCAGCTGCTCGGTATCGTCGTCCCGGCCGTTGGTAAAGCCGCGGATCAGCATATCGATGGTGGCCTCTTCATCGGGCCGGATATGCAGGGTCAGATAGCCCTCGTCGGCGCCGCGCATGGCGGCTAGAATCCGGTGGGAGGGGGCGCTGTGGGCCTTCTCGGTCCAGTTGAAGTAGTCCTTGTACTTCATGGCGTCCCGATCGCGCTCCTTGCCCTTGACCACCGACGCGGTGATAATCGCCTCGTCCTCGAAGAGATGCCGCAGGTCGGCCCGTACGTCGGGATCTTCACTGATCCACTCAGCCACGATGTCCCGGGCGCCCTGGAGGGCGAACTCCACCGAATCAACGCCCTTCTCGGGGTTAACCGCCTTCTCGGCTTCGGCGTTGAGATCGATATGATCCTCGTCGTAGATCTTATGGGCCAGCTCTTCCAGCCCCTTCTCTTTGGCGATAATCGCTCGGGTGCGACGCTTCGGCCGGAAGGGGAGATAGATATCCTCGAGATGGGCGAGGGTCTTGGTCTCGGTTATCTCCTTCTCGAGCTCGGGGGTAAGCTGGTCGTGGTCGCGCATCGATTTGAGGATTGCTTCCCGGCGCTTGTCGAGCTCTTTGAGCTTCTCCAGACGATCCCGGATCGTGATAATCTGTACCTCATCGAGCCCGCCGGTGGCCTCTTTACGATAACGGGCGATAAACGGTACCGTCGCTCCTTCCTCGAACAGCTTGATTACAGCTGTAACCTGCTGCGCTTCGATAGTCTGCTCGAGGGCGATCACCTCTGGATAGCTGTCTGGCATATACTCTTCTTCTCCTTCTTACTCAAGAAACGCCGTTACGGCATTGAATTAGTACGCACTTTAGGCCAATACAGCAGAAATTACCCATTTCGGGCATGCTGAAGGCCGACGAGTCGCGAAAAATAGTCATTTACGTTGCTGAACGGAAAGACATGGGATACGTAAACTTATCAGAACGCGGACAGAATGGCAAGACGCATCCTCGCCCGGCAAGGTCAAACGAGAATCACATCAATCTGATCTCCCAGAGAAGGGAACCCTTCACTGAATAACGTTGCGGGTCCCCTTCTCTGGGAGATCGACTATTGGGAAATGCTCGGTTGAACTTGAGGGCGGGGGTGGCGTTTATTGGACTGTTCGCATTTGATGGGGGGATAAAAAATGAGCCCGGCCGAGGCCGGGCTGTGGATCTGGAAATTAGTACAAATTAGTAGAATTTTGCGTAGAGCTTAATCTGGGCGATAAATGTTTTCGAAGCGTTATCGTTCTTACCCATGAGGGGGAATCCGTAACCAACCTTGAACTCGACAGGCAATGCAGTCATCAAGAAAGCAGAGACACTAGGGGTCAGCTTCAAAAGACTCGAGTCGGAGTCAGCAACCTCAGTACCCTCTACCTCTACCTCAGGACTCATGGTATAAGTCAAGGGCAATCCGGCACTCAAGTTAACCGTCTCGTTGAGGGGATATTCAAAGTGGGGCTCGAACTCGAAGGTAGCGTCATAACCATACTTATATTCTTGATCCGTTCCTGCTGTTGCAAGCGTGTCCTTTTCGACAGGAGCATAAAAAATGGTCTCATTATAGAGGTTCAAGAAGATCATATCATTGATGATATAATCATAATAGAGACGGAATCCATAGCCAAGAGCCTCTTTGCTTGAAGCATTAACGAGGAAATCATCACCTGCAAGATAATCTTGGACGGATTCTTCGAAGTCTGGATCAGCAAGCGGGATCATAAGTCCCAGAGCTGCCGCAAAACGCATCGTGTCATTTGGAACAAAACCATTGGGACCTAATATCTGAGCTTTTGCCCCAATAAATACATCATTGATACCATTTACATTACCTTTATCACTTGGCCCTGCTCCTAAGTTAATTGGGTCTGCAAACTCAGAAGAAACAGTATATCCGGGAGCCCATTGGATAGCAGCAGTAATTTGTTCTGTTACACCAAATTCCAGAGCACCACCAAAATTTAGTGCAGTGACACCGCCATAAGCTGCATCCTGCAACTCCCCATCTGCATCATAAGCCTCATCAAATGAATTATAAGCCATCGTTACATATGTCCGCAGTACACCGGCGGGCATAACCTTCGCGTCGTCGGCAAACGCGGGAATCACGATCGCCAGAGCCAAGAGTAGAAGTGCGAGTTTCTTCATGCTCAATCTCCTAAATTAGGTTTTTTAATCGGTCCATGACCGACCTTTAGATTAGCTTAACCGCTAATGGGGGGTATTGCAAGAAAAAGGGGTTAAAAAAGGGCGTTTTTGATAGCAAATTTCATATATGGAGACATTTAAAAAGGTCGATTTTTTAGGAGTTGCCCAGGTTATATACAAAATACTAGCGCGAAAGATTGATAAATCGGCCTCTGTTTCTATACCAGAAACTGATAGACCGACATCAGGGTGGCGAGGACCACGAAACCGACGGTCACGAAGCGAAAGATCATGTCGAAGCGCCGGTTGACGTCGTCGAAGCGTTTGTCCATGGCCTGCTGCACGGTTTCAAAGCGTTGATTCATCGTCTCCTGGACGGATTCGAAACGTTGATTCATGCTGCTCTGCATCGATTCGAAGCGCTCATCCATGCTGCTCTGCATCATCTCAAAACGCTGATTCATGGATTCCTGTACGGCTTCGAAGCGTTCATTCATATTTTTCTGCGTCGATTCGAAGCGCTCATCCATGCTACTCTGCATCATCTCAAAACGCTGATTCATGGATTCCTGTACGGCTTCGAAGCGTTCATTCATATTTTTCTGCATCGATTCGAAGCGCTGGTCCATGGTGTTCTGCAGCGTCTCAAAGCGTTGATCCGTGGCCTCGAAGCGCTGTTGCATTGTCTTCTGTACGGATTCAAAACGTTGATCCATGCTCTTCTGCATCGATTCGAAACGCTGATCCGATGCTTCAAATCGTTTGTCGACGGCTTCGAAGCGCTGGTCCATGCGCTTGAACCCCTCTTCGATGCGGGTATCGATGCGGGCAATGGTCTCTCGAAACTCGGTATGCTCCCGTTCGCTGCGCTCGTTCACTGCAAGCTGCTCAGCCAGCACGGATATATAGCGGTGAAGCGATCCTTCATCCTTCACCTCGAAAGCGCTGGTAAGTTCGTGTTCGAGAATGTTCGCCAATGATTCCACGGTCATCTCCTTATAAGTATACATCCATTCTCTATATACCAGCAATGGAAAGTCCTCGGTGCTTCTGCGCAAGCAGCTGATTCATGAAAATCGGAAATTGGGGTAGGATCGGAGTTGATGATGGATATTGAGACCGCACGCCTTCGGGCCGATATGCTCCACGAAACCCGCAGCTTCTTCCGCTCACTTGGCTTTTTAGAGACGGATACCCCCCTACTGGCGGAAAAGGTGATCCCCGAATCGACGATCGAGCTCTTTCCGGCCCGCTTCTCCCACCCCTACGGGGAGGACCGGGAGCTCTACCTGCTGCCGTCGCCGGAGTATTGGCTCAAGAAGGTACTGGGCGCATTCCCGGAGACTCCTATATTCCAGCTGGCCAAGGCCTTCCGCAACCGGGAGCAGACCGGCCGGCTGCACAATATCGAGTTCACCATGCTGGAGTGGTACCGGCCGCAGAGCGACTATTTGCAGAGCATGGAGGATACGGAGGCCTTGATCCGGCACATGTGCAGGGCGGCGGGTCGGGAGGAGCCGCGGTTTAAGCGGCTCAGCGTGGAGGAGGCCTGCCATGAGCTTGCCGGTATTGAGCTTCGACCGCTTTGCGCCGGTTTAGAGCCGCTACAGGCGGAGGCGAATAGATTGGAGATCGCCTTTGAGCCGTCGGATAGCTGGAACGATCTCTTCCAGCGCATCTTCATTTCTCTGGTGGAGCCGGAGATTCCCACCGACGAGCCCCTCTTCCTGACCGATTACCCGGCGGAGATCGTCTGCCTGGCCAAGAAGAAGCCGGGCACCCCTTACCGGGAGCGATGGGAGCTCTACTGGCAGGGGATGGAGCTTGCTAACTGCTATAGCGAGCTGATCGATCCCGCGGCGGTGCGGAGTCTCTTCGAGGAGGAGGGGGCCGAGAAGGAGCGGATAGCGGCGGTTCCGGTCGCGATAGATAGGGAGTACTGGCGGGTATTTGAAGGGGACTATCCGGAATCATCGGGGGTCGCCCTCGGCTTCGATCGGCTGATGATGATTCTGGCCGAAAAAGAAGCGATCGATGAGGTAATCTACTTTCCGTTCAGTCCCGACTGAGATGAATGGCAAAAACGCCTAATCAGCCCGGCGTAATCGGGGTACTCGGCCCGAAGAGTCGCTTCCGAGGCGAGCTCGAAATCGGCGAACTCGAAACCCGGCGAGACGGTACAGCCGCACAATGCATAATCGCAGCCTGTAGCGGGGGCTGCGGCGAACCAGGCGCCGGCAGGGACAAGGCCTTGGGGGCGCTCTCCTGAGGCCAGGTCGTAGCCGAGCTGAATGAGCCGGTATCCGGAAGCGGGATCGAGGACGTGGATATCGAGCGGCCCGCCGAGATAGAGATGCCACATCTCATCGGATTTAATGCGGTGGAAAGCGGAGAACTCTCCGGCCTGGAGCAGGTAGTAGATGGCGGTACAGATGCTCCGCCCCGGTTTGCCGCCGGGAATTCCCGCTTGGCTGCGGTAGGTTTCGGCGTAGTGCCCGCCCTCGGGATGGGGAATGAGCCCAAGCTGTAGAATCAATTCACTTAGCTGCATACCCTTAGTTAAGCATGGAGTAAAGGCGAAGACAAGCATATTTCCGGTCCGGGGGCTCGATTAAAAACGCCGATTCCGCTATACTCATGGCTCATTCAGAATCGTAATAATTAGATCAGCATACAGATCGAACTTAGATAAGGAAAGCAAAGATGATCAAAGCAGGACAGATTGAGCAGGGGATGTTCCTTTTGGTAAAGGAAGAGCCCTATTCGGTTGTGGAGCGGGAGTTCGTCAATCCCGGGAAGGGTTCGGCCTTCGTTAAGCTAAAGCTGAAACATGTGGTCAGCGGATCGGTCTTGAAACCGACCTACAAGACCCAGGATTCGGTGGAGGAGTGTACCGTCGAGGACCACGACTGTCAGTACCTCTACAGCGACGGCGAAGCGTACCACTTTATGGATTCCACCACCTACGAGCAGTTCGAGGTTCCCAGCGAGGGCGCTACGGCGGACAAGGGTCTCTTCATGAAGGACGGCGAAACCTACCGGGTCGTCTTCTGGGAGGGAAAACCGATCGACATCAAGATCCCCTACAAGGTGGTTTATGAGGTAACCGAAGCGGCCGAAGCGGTCAAGGGCGATACGGTCACCGGCGCGACCAAGGTTGTCACCGTAGAGACGGGTCTGCAGGTGAAGGTTCCGATCTTCATCAAGCAGGGCGAGCGGATCATGGTCAACACCGAAACCCGGGAGTATGTAGAACGGGTAAATAATTGAACCTGTTCGATTCACTGATTAATAAGCGCGTTCCCCTACAGTTCATGGGGGAGCGCCTTTTTTTTGATCTCTCCCAGGCCCTCTTCTCGAGCTTCAAGATCGACGACGGGAGTAGATTGCTCTTGAAGACGATCGCCCAGCGAATCAAGATGGAGGGCAGAGAGACGGCTGCGGATGTCGGCTGCGGCGTGGGGACCCTGGGGGTGGCGCTGAAGAAGCGCTTTCCCAAGCTGACGATGAGCATCTGCGACCGGGATGCGCTGGCCGTGGCTATGAGCCTTCGCAACGCCGAACTCAACCAGATCACCATAGACCGTTCCTTCCCGGCGCTGATGGACAGCACCGGCTTGGAAGGCATCGACCTCCTCCTCTGTAATGTGCCGGCCAAGGCGGGAGAGGCGGTTCACCGGGCGTTCTTGGCCTCCCTGCCGGAGATACTCTCGAAAAAAGGGATTGCCGCCCTGGTAATCGTCAGCCCCTTAGAGGAGAGCTTCCGAGCGGCGATCCTCAGGACCGGACTCGCGATCATCTACGAGGAGCAGACCGCCAACCATCTGGTACTGCATCTTTCTGCGGCGCAGGCGGAATCGGGAGGCGAAAAGAGTCCCGGCCACCCGTTGGGTGCCGCGTACCGGCAGAATATACGGCCGTCGCTTGAAAAGAGGAGCTACGCCATGGAGACGGTCTACGGACTCCCGGAGTTCGACACCCCCTCGTACGCCGTACAAGCCGCGGCGGGGCTACAGTTCTCCCTGCCGCAAGGGGGGCAGGTGCTCTCCCTCAATCCCGGCCAAGGGCATCTTCCCGCATGGCTCGCCGCGGGCCTCAAGCCCGAGCGTATCGATCTGGCCGGCAGAGATCTGCTGCAACTCATCACTGCAGACCACAATCTGCAGCTGAATCGAAGCGGAATAGATTCCGAGAGCTTTATCATTCCCTGGCCCGGAGCCGGGGAGATGGGCGACCGGAGCTACGATCTTATCTGCGCCGAACTCGATCCGGTGCCCAAGGTCTCCCCCGCCCTCGGCTTCGATACCCTCTTCCGGCGCTTAAAGCCCGGAGGCCGGCTGCTGGTATACGGGCGAAGCTCGGCGGTGCACCTCTTTTTAAAGGATCTTCCGAAGAAAAGGAGTATCGAGAGTCGGAAGTTCCGCGGCTTTCGAGCCCTAGTTCTCGCATAGGCCTTTATCCCCGATAAACATCTATGATATATTAGCGCCGAGGTAAAGATGAGATGAGAATCACTACCAAAGGACGCTACGCTATACGCGCCGTCTCACAGCTTGCCGCTAACTATACCGACAAACCGATATCGATCCGCGAGCTGGCCGAGATGGAGAGTCTCTCCCCCGAATTCTTGGAACAGATCTTCTACAAACTGCGCAAGGCCGGTCTGATCAACTCGACCCGCGGTCCCGGCGGCGGCTTCAGTCTGAATAAAGAGCCTTCAGATATCTCGATCACCGAGATCTTCGAGGCCGTCGGCGAAGGGCTCGATCTCGCCCCCTGTACTGTTGAAGATGCGGAACCCTGCGATCATAAGAACTGCATCAGTCACAAGGTGTGGGTCGAGGCCTCGAATCATCTAAAAGAGTATTTTAACGGTATCAGCATTCAGGACATTGTCGACGCTAATCCAGTAAAGATCTAGGCAGGTCAGCTCTTCCTTGGCCCCTGTTTACGGAATTCCCGCAATTCCCTCAGCAGGGGGTCGAGCCCGCTCTTAAGATGCAGATCCCGCTGGGGAAAGGGTATTTCGATTCCCTCGTCACGAAAAGAACGCCAAATCTCGAGATTATTCCACGACAAGCCGGACTGTTTGTGCGTAACATCCTGAATCCAGGTTAACAGGGTAAGGGTTATGCCCGAATCATCGAAGGAGCTGACCCGCACATCGGGTTCGGGGATCTTCAGCGCATAGGGATTCGTCAATCCCACCTTACGCATAAGCTCTATCGCCTTATCCAGGTCGGTACCGTAACTTACCTGCACCGGATTCTGCAGGATAATGCGCCGGTCGTCGTAAGAGAAGTTGTAAACGGTGCTGTCGATCAGCTGCCGGTTGGGAACGATAATCGTCTCGTAGAATATAGTGTTGATCACCGTCGAGAGGAGCCGGATAGTCACGACCGTTCCTTCGTACTCGTTGACCAGAATTCTATCGCCCTCCTTGATCGGACGGGTAAAGATGATCACGATACCGGCGAAGATATTGGCCACCACGTTCTGCAGACCGAATCCGAGACCGATACCGAGTACACCGAATAGCACCGCCAGAGCGGAGAGATCTATCCCGATAACCGAGAGTCCGATCATCACCGTCAGCACCATGGCCGTATAGCGCAGCAGGCTGACGATGCTGAACTTCTTCGACTCGTCCAGTCCGACCCTGGTCAAAAAGTACTGATCGGTCAGATTCCTGGTGATCTGTCCCGCCTTGCCGGCCAGATAGAAGACCGGGATCAGCAGCATCAGGGTAAGAATCGAGATCTTCGTTCCCCCGGATTCCACCAGGGGGGTGTTTATCACATTGTAGATAAAGCGGCTATACTTGGCGATCTCCGCCCCTAAGAGCCGCATCACCAGACTGGTCGCCCCTAAGAGGAGGATTAACCTGAGAACCAGCCGCACCCAGCGGACCACTCTGGTCTTTATCTCATCCCGCCAGCCGCTCCGCTCCACCAACTTGCGCAGGCTTAGGCTCAAGAGCTTGTAGGCGACGACGATCAGGATCAGCGGCAGGATCAGTTCGAGAATCAGGCGTAAGAGCGAGAAAGGAAACTCCAGCTCCCCGACATGCATGGGAGAGAGAAAAATACGCGACAGTATGGAGAGGATTTCCTGCATCCCGAGACCGTCCTAATCGCTTATAAAATCAATCAGTTCCTGGTGTTTGGCCTGATTGATGATTCCCCGGTCGAGAAGATAGCCGAAGAGCTCCTCGGCCTGGGCGTAGGCATACAGGTCGATTCCGTGGCGCTCCATATCGAGCCGCCCCTGGGTTCCCCGCTCCAGGAGAACTACCAGTTCGGTGACCTTGAGCTCCTCCGCCCTGAGGATTTCCGCCGCTTCGATCTTACTCTTGCCGGTGGTGATCAGATCATCCACCAGAACCACCCGCTCGCCCGGGGCGTAATCCCCCTCGATGCGGTTCCCCGTGCCGTGGCCCTTAGAGTTCATCCGGGGATAGATCATCGGAATGTCGGTCTCCAGGGAGAGGGCGGTCGAAAAGGGCACCGCCGCTACGGGGATGCCCGCCAGGCGGTCGATCTTCCCGGCCGGGAGTATTGAAGCATAAGCCCTGGCAACCAGGCGCATCAAACCGGGAGAGGAGGAGATTCGCCGCAGATCGAGGTAGAAGGGCGAGACGAGACCCGACTTCAGGGTGAAGTTCCCCAGGCGGAAACAGCCGGTGTCCACCAGCCCCTGAAAGATCTCTTCCTTGCGGTAATCCCGCGGTTTACCGGCCAGCTTGGACCCGATACTGGCCTTCAGGGCGGACTCCCGGGCTCGATTGATCTGATCCCGAAACTCCTTCGCCGCTAAGGCAGGATCCTCGGCGCCGCTGATCGCCCGGGCTACAACCGGCAGAAGCCGGGAACCGTCGTCGCCGACTCCGGCTGCAACCGCCTCCTCCGCAGATCCGCCCTGGGCGCCGATGCCGGGGGCGAGAATCCAGAGCTTGGGAAACCGGCGACGGACCGCGGCCAGGCTGCGGAGATCATTCCCGGCCACCACCAGTCCGGCGGTCTCCGACCAGCTGTCCACTTCCGAGGCTATCCGGATATAGAGAGGATCTCCGCCGGCTGACCCGACGGTCAACTCCTGAATCCGCTCCGCCCCGGGATTCGAGGTGCGACAGAGAAAAAAGAAGCCCTTATCTTTATATTTCAGGAAGGGATCGGCCGAACTCTTCCCCATGTAGGGACTCAAGGTGACCGCATCCGCGCCCAGACGATCGAAAACGAGGGAGGCGTAGGCCTCGGCGGTGGCGCCGATATCTCCCCGCTTAGCATCCAGCAGAACCGGGATCTCCTCGGGGATCATCTCGAGGGTTTGGATGAGAGCCTCCAGACCGGCCGGTCCGTGGGCCTCGTAGAAGGCGATATTGGGTTTATAGCAGGCCGCATATTCGGCGGTCGCTTCGATCAGCGTACGATTTTGCGCGAGAATCGTATCGACCGCCCCTTCCCCCGGTGCCACCCGCGGATCGAGGCCGATGCAGAGCAGGGATTGGGATTGCGCGATTCGCTCCTCGAGGAGTTGAAAGAACGGCTTCCGTTTAGCTTGCATACCTGAACTTCCTTGACAATCCGGATTTCTGGGACAGTAGCATCAGCGCATGCCTCCGTCAAGCGGAGCCTTGACGTTCGGCGGACGGAGGCCGCTCGCTCAGCAGATCAAAAATTGTTTCGGGGTTATCCTCGAACTCTACAAAGCGCTTGATACGCTGAAAAACCTCCTGGTTTTCGACGAAGATATCGACGATCTGAGGATCGAAGTGCTTCCCTCGCTCGGCGCTGATCATCTCCAGGGCCTCCTCGTGGCTCAAGGCCTGCTTGTAGGGGCGCAGACTGGTCAACGCATCGTAGACGTCGGCAATAGCCACGATTCGGGCGGAGAGGGGAATCTCCTGCCCTTTGCGGCCTTCGGGATAGCCCTTCCCGTCCCAGCGTTCGTGGTGATAATAGGCGATCTCCTTTCCGATAGTCAGAAAGGACTCCTGCTGCATGGTCTTGTCCACATTCCCCAGGGCCTCACCCCCCAGCACCACATGCTCCTTGATCTTGTCGAACTCGTCGGTCGAGAGAGGACCGGGTTTAAGGAGGATCTGATCCTCGATGCCGACCTTACCCACATCGTGAAGGATGGCGGAGATATAGAGATCGTCCAGATACTCGTCGGTGATATAATCCCTGTACTGGGGCAGTTCCCGCAATTTAAGGGCCAAAATACGGGTAAACTCACGGATACGCTCCAGGTGCTTGCCGGTACTCTTGTCGCGGAACTCGGTCAGCTTGGCGAATCCCATGATGGCCGCCGACTGAGTCTTCTTGAGCCGGGAGATCGTCTCCTTCAGCTTCGTCTCCAGATTCATCCGCTCGGTCAGATCCTTCTCCACTATAGAATAGGCGACCTCCTCCCCGGATGAGTCGGTTACCGCCGAGTAGGAGGCGAAGGTGTATTTGATCTCGCCGTCCTTACACTTTCGGGTGGCTTCCCGGTCGATATAGTGGCCTTCGTTGCGTTCGATCAGCGCCACCAGTTTGGTAAAGGAGGGCGACTCCTTGCTGGCCCTGAAGACCGAATCATAGTGCTCCCCGAATATCTCGTCCCAGGTATAGCCGTAAGCCTTCTCCGCGGCGGAATTCATATTGAGGATCATCCCCAGGGGATCGACGATGATGATCGACGAGAGGATAGTATCGAAGAGGGTAGTAAAGTTCTTCTCGGAGAGCATCAGCCTGGATTCGATATTCTTGATGTAGGTTACATCCTTCAGGTGAGTGGTATAACCGATAATCCGGCCGTCCCCATCGCGGTTAACCCAGGAGGTATCCATTACCCGGCAGCGAATTCCCATGGCGCCGTTGACGATCAACTCCTGATCTCGGCAAACCTCGTCCTTCTGCAGGCAGTCGATCTTCTCGTCCAGATCCTCAGGGCTTGCGTAGAGCTCGTCCACACTGCGGGGAAACTCCCCCTCTTCATAGCCCAGCATATGCAGACAACTGGGGTTACAGGAAAGGATCCTTCCTGAGAAGTCGGCCGTGAAGAAGGCCTCGCTCAGATTGGTAAAAAGGCTGTGGTAAAGCTCCTTGTAGCCGCCGGAATCCTCACTTGTGGCCTCAGCTTTGGGAACCAGACTGACCAGGGTATAGGCGCCTTCCTGGGCCTGTATGGTAAAGGAGCTCAAGCTGTAGAGGAACTCCTTGCCGTCGGCCCCGGGAATAGCGATCTCTTTCTTGGTCTCTTCCCCGGGATCGATTTTCAAAAAGGCGAGGAACTCCTCCCTCCGGGTAAAGATATCCATACTGCGCCAGCCGAGCATAGTCAGGAGGATCTCGTTGAAGAAGAGAATCTCCCCCTCTTGATCGATGATCAAGAATCCGTCCGAGATCTCTTCGATAATTTTTAGAATTACTCCGGAAAAAAGGATAATTTCCTCCCCGCTTTCTTCTATCTACTCGTTAATCATATCATATTATCGGCGCTTTCCCCGCTTAATAGAGGCATCGGGGCGGCTACAAAGGAAGAAAAATCGGTCCATCCGTCGGTTATGGGGTTTTCGACTTGACCTGAGGATTTTTGCGACTACAATGAAGGGTGTGGATCGACAACTCTATGTGCGAATAGAAAATAAAAGTCTTGTCCCCTTCTTCGATCTAGACAAGGATCAGAAGCGCAGCCTTAACCTGACCACTTTGAAGGACGGACAGCGCACCGCTATCGTAAGTATCTATCGTAAGGATCGGGACGGGCGCGAGATTCTACTCAAACAGTACACAGTCAGCCCTCTCCCCTCGGGTAAGGCCGGAGAACCGCAGATCCAGCTTACGAGCCGGAAATCCGGTCCGCGATCGGTCGACATCGAGCTGAGTCTCGGCCGTCGGAGAATCGCGGCCGACCGCTTTAGACTCCCCGGGGGCGGTCGAATCTGGTGGTGGCTTCTCGGGGCGCTGATCATCCTGCTGCTGGGGCTTCTCTCACTCTTCTTGCTACGCCCTGCAACAGCTTCCGCTCCTGATCCCCTTCCGAGCCGATCGGAAACAAGGACGGATGCCGTCTCTACTGTCGACGCGCCTATCGAGGAGCGGAGCGAGAGCGAGCCTATCGCTGAGCCGGAGTCGGAGCCGGCCGAGGTTGTTGAAGAACTGCCGGCACCCGAACCTGAACCCGAACCAGCGGCGGTTCTGAGCGAGCCTATTCGGCGCACGATCTACTTCAATCCCGACAGTTCCGCCCTGACCGACCGGGCCAGGGAGGTGATCGAACAATTGGCGGCTGATATTCGAGATTACCCGGATATCCGCATCACCGTGCGCGGTCACTGCGCTGTCAAAGGCACCGAGGAGGGCCGGCGGGAACTCTCGGAGGAACGGGCCGCGGCCGCGGCGACGCTCTTGAGGAGCAACGGCTTCCGGATCGACAACAGCCGTGGGCTGGGCGCCGAAGAGCCGATAACCCTGGAGGAGAAGGATCAGTACCTCAACCGCCGGGTAGAGATTATCGTAGAGGGAGAGTAGTTCAGTATGGGTAAAAACATCGGCTTTATCTCGTTCAGGATATCCGGAACCGACGGCGTTTCCCTGGAGACCAAGAAATGGGCCTACATCCTGGAACGATTGGGGCACAGCTGTTACTACATGGCCGGAGAGCTCGATACCGATCCGAAGGTCTCCTTCATTGCGCCGGAGGCCCATTTTCAAACCGACGAGATCAAGGAACTCTACGACGGCTGCTTCAATAACCAGTTTCGGCCGCCGAAATTAACCAAGAAACTCCACCTCTATCGGGAACGCCTGAAGGAGGAGCTTTACATCTTCATCGAGAAGTTCTCACTAGACGTACTGGTTCCGGAGAATACCCTGACCATTCCCCTGAACGTACCCTTGGCGATGGCCCTGACCGAGGTAATCGCCGAGAGTGGAATCCCTACCATCGCCCACCACCACGACTTCTTCTGGGAACGGAAACGCTTCCTGCGCAACTGCGTCTGGGACTACTTCAACTCCTGCTATCCGCCCCATCTAAAGAATATCCAGCATGTGGTTATCAACTCGTCGGCCCAGAACCAGCTGGCGCTCCGGACCGGCATCAACGCGACCCTGATTCCGAACGTGATGGACTACGCCACTCCCCCTCCCGGCATCGACGACTGGAACCGGGACGTTCGCTCCGCCTTCAAGATCGACGACGACGAACTCCTGATCCTGCAGCCGACCCGGGTCGTGCAGCGCAAGGGAATCGAACATGCTATCGAGCTTGTCGCTCGACTGGAACGCAAGGCGGCGCTGGTAATCTCCCACGCTTCTGGAGACGAGGGCTACGAGTATCAGAAGCGGGTACACGACTATGCCGACTTGATGAAGATCCGGGCCATTTTCGTGGACGATATTATCCGGGAGACCCGTGAGTACACCGCCGACGGACGCAAGACCTACACCCTACAGGACGTCTATCCCCATGCGGATCTGGTCACCTATCCCTCGCTCTTCGAGGGCTTCGGCAACGCCTTCTTGGAAGCGGTCTACTTCAAGCGGCCGATCATGGTCAACAACTACTCGATCTATTCCCACGACATCAAGCCGAAGGGCTTCCAGGTGATCGAGATGGACGAGTTCCTCTCGGATGAGATCGTCGAGTTCACCCGGCAGGTGCTGGACGATCCGGAGCGGATGAAGTCCATGGCCGAGACGAACTACCGGATCGCCCAACAGTACTACTCCTATGAGATGGTAGAAGAGGCCATGATCTTTCTGATGAAAACCTTCTTCGGGGCCTAAATACGTACCCCGTCCAGGGTATGGAGGAGAACTTCCGGCTTGCGCGCACGCTGCGTGGGGGGAATCAATGCCGCTCCCCGCTGCTCGGGGTGGGGCGGATAGAGCCGAGAAGAGAGCGCCGTTTGCCGATTGATAAACAGCTCTATAATCGAAGCGTCCAGGAAGAGCCGAATCTCGAGTACCTCGCCGTTCTGCGGCAACGGCGCGCGTTTCTCAAGCGTCGCCCCGCCGGGAGCGTTGAGCATATCGGTCAACACAATCTCATCCCGATCTATTTCTACCGAGTAGTATGAATCCCCGATCGCATTCTCCCGCAGTCGCAACTCCCAGCTTCCTGAGGCCGGACGGGGAAGAGTGAACTCCAGTTCGGCAGACCAGGGTAGATCGCCCAAAATGAAGCGGCCGTCGGCAGATTCTAGACTCAGCCTGCGGCTGGCGGTACGGAGCTCGGTTAACTCCCGCAGCGGCGCCTGGCGTATTCCGCCGTCCGCTTCCAGCCGAATCTCCCGGGGAAGGGCGAAAGCCCCGCTCCAACCGTCGGCTAGCTGGTCCGCCTCAGACCGTTCCTCCTGCAACCAGGCGAAGATGATCCGCCTCCCGTCGGGTGTTTGCAGGGTGTTGGGCGCATACCAGCCTGGATTTGCATCGAAGATTCCCCGGACTTCGGGAATAAAGCGTGTATCCTCGGTGCGGCCGATTAGATAGAAGGGGCTCGCATAGGGAGAGATAACCAGCACCTCCCGGCCCGCCAGCGTAAAATAGAGGGGACACTCGAAAGCGGGGACGCCGGGGCGAAGCTCCTCGGCGAAAAACTCCCCCTCATAGCGCCAGGAGATCAGATCCTGCGAGACGTAGCGAAAGATTATCCCCCGCCCCCCATAGCCCGCGGCTACGATCATCCGGTACTCGTCGCCGCTCTTCCAGACGAAGGGATCGCGAAAATCTCCGGTCGGGTAAGCGGGAGGCGGCGCCGGAATCAGCGGATTGAGGGGATGCTTCTTGAATCCGCCGGCCGCATCGGAGACGGCCAGACACTGACTCTGCGGCTCGGCACCGGTGTAGTAGAGGTAGAGATGGTCATCATGCACCACTCCTCCCCCGGAGAATATCCCCTCCCGGTCATACTCCTCCGGCCCGGGCGAAAGAGCCGGGCTAAGGAAACGCCAACGGAGCAGGTCCTCGCTGACTGCATGTCCCCAATGGATGCTACCCCAGCGGGCCTCGTTGGGGTTGTACTGAAAAAAGAGGTGATACTCCCCGCGCCAGTAGACCGGGGCATTGGGATCGTTGATCCAGTTAACCCCGGGCCGGAGATGATAGACAGGCTTGAGATGCTGCATAGAATACGAACTATCCTTTTACGCCGCTGGAGGCGACAGATTTTACGAAAGCCTTTTGGAAAATGAGAAAGAGCACCAGCACCGGCAGGGTGATCATGGTGGCGAAGGCGAAGATCTGTCCCCACTCCTTGGGATCATAGGCGAAGAACTGCTGTATCGCGATCGTCAGCGGCCGCACCCGCTCTTCCCGGGTTACCATCAGGGGCCAGAGAAACTCTCCCCAGCGCTGGATGGACTGGAGGATCGCCACCGAGGCGATGACCGGCTTCGCTAAGGGCAGAATCAGGCGCCGGTAGATCATGAAGTAGTCCGCTCCGTCGATAATCGCCGCTTCGTCCAGATCCTTGGGGATGTTGATGAAGAACTGATAGAAGAGAAAGATCGAGAAGGCATCGGCGATAAAAGGGATGATCTGCACCGTGTAGGTATCGAGCAGACCGAAGCGGTTCACCATCAGGAGCATGGGAATAACCACCGATTCGATGGGAATGATCATCAATGAGATGATCACGGTAACCAGAATCCTGCGACCGGGGAACTCGACCCGCGCCATGGCGTAGGCGATCATACTGTTGACGATAAGCCCCAGGGAGATGGTCCAGATAAGGATCCAGAGGGAGTTGCCGAAGAAGCGGTGGAAGGCGGTCTCGGTAAAGAGGGCAATGTAATTATCAAACCCAATCTCGCCGTAGGGAATGAAGCCCTTCAAGCCGGACATGTCTCTTATCAATTGCAGATCGTCGGTCTTGAAGGAGGAGACGATCATGAAGACCGTGGGAAAGAGAAAGTAGCAGGCCAGCAGAACCAGGAGCAGATAGAGGGCGATGTTCTTCAGGGAGAGTCGCTGTTTCATCTTACCGCTCCTCCCTAAGAACTTTGCGCTGCACCAGCGAGACCGCCAGCACGATCAGGAAGAAGATCACCGCGATGCTCGCCGCATACCCGACCCTGAGTTGCCGGAAGCCCTGGCGGTACATATAGACGATGGTGGTCATGGTGGAGTTTTGGGGGCCTCCCTGGGTCATCACCCAGACCTGCTGAAAGAGCTTGAAGGCCAGAATGGTGGTGGAGATTACCACAAAGAGGGTCGTATTCTTGAGCATCGGTAGGGTCACCTTGACGAACTGTTGCCGCTGAGTCGCCCCGTCGACGCGGGCCGCTTCGTAGAGCTCGTCGGGAATCTCCTGCAGACCCGCCAGGAAGATGACCATCTGAAAGCCGACCCCCTGCCAGATGGAGAGAATCATAATCGCTGGAAATGCGGTACGGGTATCCTTGAGCCAGTCGATAGGATCGATCGCCCCGAAACTGATAAAGTCGAGTACCCGGTTAATGAATCCTTCGCCGGGATTATAGAGCAGATACCAGACGATGGAGACGACCACCATAGTGATAACCACCGGGCTGAAGAAGATGGTTCGGAAGATATTAATCCCCCTCATCTTGCGGTTTATCAGCATCGCCAGGAAGAGGGCGAAGGCGGTCTGGATCGGAACGACCACCAGGACAAAGTAGAAGTTATTCAGAATTCCCCGGTGAAAGGTCTCGTCCGTGAGAAGCCGCACATAATTCCTGAGAGCGATGAACTGGGTGGGTACGTTAGGATTGGGAATCAGGCGCTGATCGCTCAGGGAAAAACCGAAGGCCATTATAAAGGGGGTAATCAGGAATAAGGTGAGCAGTATAATCGCCGGCAGCGCCATAATCCAGCCGGCCGCGGCCGGATTCCTCATCAAGGCGCCCCTGCTCCGGGGATCTGCTTTCATAGTGCGGCTCCTTTGATGAAACGACGCCCCGTCCATAGACGGGACGCCTTAGCATGGCTTATTAGTTGGTTGGGTAACCGTTGTTGTCCTCGATATCCCGGTCGATCTTCATCACCGCTTTATCGAGCTCATCCTGCACATTCGCGCCGTTGACGATATTCTGCACCGCCTCGGCGAAGGCCACGGTAATGGTCGGATAGGCCGGAGTCTGGGGGCGGGGAACCGCAATGGATTCAAGCTGGTCCTTGAAGACCTTCAGCATTCCGCCGTCCTGATATTCCGGCGCCCGAGCCAGAGCGGATTGACGGGCCGGAACGGCTCCGTTGCCCTTGGTCATGACCAGGATATTGTTGGGGCTCAGCATGAAATTGAGGAAATCCCAGGCCGCGTCGGGATCCTCCGCCCGGGAGGTGATGCCCCAGCACCAGGAACCCATGCCGGTGGCTACTCCGTCGCCCATTTCGGGCATCGGTAGCAGCACCACATCCTGACCGAGACCTTGTATGTGAGGCTCTTTCATCCAGTGACCGACGAAAGAGAGGGCCGAGGTCTTGCTCCCGTAGAAGGAATCGTCCCCTGCGGGGGCCGCATTGGCATAGCCTTTCTCGAAGAGGGACTGAAACCACTCCATGGCGGCCACCGACTCGGGTCCGTTCAGAACTCCGTCGGCACTCATAAAATCGGAGCGGTCGATCAGATCCCCGCCGAAGGCCTGCACGATCGGGGAGAAGCCGTAGGTGTACCACTCCCCCTGGCCGTAGTTCATCTTAAAATCAATCGCATACTCCACCTCGGGCAGAGCCTGCAGTTTAGCCAGGGCGTCGTTAAACTCCTCAAAACTCCAGCGGTCCTCCACCGAGGTGGGGATCCGGACACCGGCCTTCTCGAGATAGGCTTTATTGGCCCAAATGGAGAGACCCGAGTCGAAGGTTCCCAGGGCGTAGATCTTGCCGTCATAGGTCCCCTGATCGATAATCGACGGGAGCAGATCGGCTTTCAGCTCCGGACTTATGTAGTCGTCTAAGGGTATGATATGGCCCGACCAGGCGTAGTTATAGAGGTTCGGTCCGTCGAAATCGAGCAGATCGGGCAGATCGCCGGAAAGGGCGGCGGCGCTCACCTGCTCGTTGTAGGATCCTTCGGGAAGTCGAGTCAGTTCTACATCGATCGCATCCTGAAGGGAATTGAAATCCTCCAGCATCTGGGCGGTGGCATCCCGCTCTTCGCCCTTACCCGAGTGAACCCAGACGGTAACCGTCTTGACTCCTTCCGCGGACTCCTCCTGTCCCCCGCCGGCGACGAGGGGTACGACGCTCATGACGATCATCAGCGTGAGAATAATGGCATTTCTCATAGATACTCCTTTAAGATATTTTAGTTGGTTGCGTACAACCAACTATTATGGTAGCATTGCTCCTATGGGGTGTCAAGAAAATATTCAAGGCGGCTATTTATCTACTATACTTGAGCCATGAGCAAACAGAGCGGATACACCTTCAGCCTAACCCCTCACCTCATCCTGCGGAAGATCTGGCTCAATCCCGGGATAAGCCGGATAGACCTCTCCCGCGAGCTCGGCCTGAACAAATCGACCATAACGACCTCCATCGGCGAGCTTGAACGGGTGGGTATAATCCGCACCGCCGAAGCCGGGTCGGCGGGACCGAAGGGCGGACGCAAACCGCTAGCCCTGGAGATCGATCCTGCCTTCGGATTCATTCTCGGCCTCGAACTGAGAACCGATCAGTACGTCGCCGCCGGGGTCTCCGTCCAGGGGGATATCCTCTTTACCGCCGTCGCCCCTATCGACTGGAGCGACAAGGATCTACCCGCGATGATTCGCTACATCCTGGCGGAGCTCGACACATCGATCCGCAAGGTCGGGATCCCCCTCCTGGGAATCGGACTCGGATTGCCGGGCACCATCGATCCCGATAGGGGGATCATCTACTACTCCGGTCCCCTGGAGATCGACGAACCTCTCCACTTCGACGCTATCTCCGGAGACCTGGCCGGGGTGCCGATCAAGATAGAGAACGACGGTAACTGCTGCGCCTGGGGAGAGCTGGTATTCCGCAAGGAGGAGTGCCCGGAAAACTTCCTCTTCATTATGGGAGAGTTTCGTCCGCTGGCGGTTCGACGGGAAAAAGTACGCATCCCCGCCATCGGCTTAGGGCTTGTTCTCGGCCGCCGGATACAGTACGGCGCTCACCACACCTCGGGAGAGTTCCAGAGCGTCTTTCATTCGCCGAAATATCTGAACTCCTTCTCCATGGCCGACGATCTCTTTAAAAAGCTGGAAGAGGATCCGGGACTGCTAAAAAAAATGTTTCGCGAACTGGCCCAGAATATGGCGCTCCTGGTGAATGTGCTCAATCTGGAGGCATTGATTCTCGGCGGGAGCTTCGAGGAATACCAGGAGATTATCGAACCGATTCTGATGGAAGAGATCGATAGGAACTGGCCTATCCCCCACCCCGCCTCCCGGCGCATCCTCTTTTCCCGCCTGCGGGAGTCGGCGGTCGCCTTCGGCGCGGCGGCCATGTTTATCGAGAAGCTCTTCGCCCTACCCGATTCGGCGGCCAAGGCCGCCGCCCCGCGGGAGGATCTTTTGCAGGCTATGTTCGAAGCCCGTCGGCGATCTCAAGCCAGATAACCTGATAAGCTTCGAGCATGATTTCTCCGCCGGCCGCGTCTATCGTGCCTCCTGTAACCAGATCAAGGGGCGCAGCCGGGAGTTCGGCGCCCTCCGGGACGCGCCATGCCGCCTCGACTGAGCCGACGTTGACCAGACAGAGCACCCGACTATAGCCCTCCCCGCCCCGGTCCACGGCGAAGACCGGCCCCTCGGCCGGCAGTATCGTAAACGGTGCGGCCGGATCGAAGGCGGTCTGTTCCCGTCGAAGGGAGATCAGCCTGCTGTAGGCTCCGTAGATCATGCCCCTGATGTGGGAGTCATCCTCCAGCTCGGCCAGGACCCGGTCCACCTCGAGCTTCTGCCGGTTGATCGTTCTATTCATACCGGTTTCAGCTACGCCTTCGCGCCAGTTGCCGGAGCCGATCAGGCTGTGGACATAGATCCCGGGAACCCCCGGCATGGCGAGCAGGATCGACTGGCTGGCGACGAACTTGGCCGCCATCCGCTCGGGATCGGTCTGATCCCCGGCCACCGCATCCCGGTAATTGATATTGAGCTCGTAGGGGATCTTGCCGGAGGCGGTCGCCTTGTAGGAGACCAGTCCGCCCCGCTCCTCCACGCTCCGGATCAGCGCCTCCCGCTCGTCATCGCTTAAGATGCCGTGGGTGGGGGTCATCCCGACGCCGTCGTGGGAGGCCATGAAGTTGAAGTAGGTGGTCCGTCCGTCCGAGGGAGGCAGGGTTGCCGCCCAGTCGCGGAGGTACCCGGCGTCCTCCCGCAAGAAGGCGTCCAGGGTCAGCGGCGGCAGGCTGAATTGGTAGATCATCTGTGCCTCGTCGGTGCCGTCGCCGAAGTAGGAGATATTCTCCTTATGGGGCACATTGGTCTCGGTCAGGATCAGAACCCAGGGGAGATACTGATTGACGATCTCCCGGTAGAGCTTGACCACCGCATGGGTCTTGGGGTGGTGAATACTCGGATGGCCGATCTCCTTCCAGAGGTAGGCGATCGCGTCCAGCCGGATAACCTGGATGCCCATCTGCACATGAAAGAGGAAGATATCCACCATCTCTATCAGCACATCGGGGTTGGCGAAGTTGAGGTCCACCTGATCGGCGGAGAAGGTGGTCCAGACATGCTTGGTGCCGGCGGCGGTCTCGAAGGGGGTCAGAAGCGGCAATGCCCGGGGGCGGACGATCATCGAGAGGTCGGTATCCGGATCGACGCTGATAAAGAACTCACGGTAGCGCGGATCGTCGGCTAGAAAGCCCTGAAACCAGGGATGGGAGACCGAGCAGTGGTTCAGTACCAGATCGGACATCAGCTTATACGAGGCGCCGATGGCGGCGACCTCTTCCCAGTCGCCCCAGCCCTCGTGGACGGCCAGATAGTCGGAGATCGAGAAGCCGTCGTCCGAGGTGTAGGGAAAGAAAGGCAGGATATGTACACCAGAGAGAATCCCCTTGAGCTTGGCGTCGGCGAACTCCTTGAGGCAGTCCAGGGGCAGATCTCCCTCCCGGCGGAACTGGTCGCCGTAGGTGATCATAAAGGCGTCGGTCTGATCCAAGGGGAGCTTCCCCTTCCCCCCGGTCTCGGGCTTTGAGATTCGGGGCATCCGTTCTTCTATCCGCTGGATCAGTTTCCCGTAAATTGACTCTTTGCGCTCTTCGCCGTAGATCCGTCCGATAAGATCTGCAATCTTCCTATTCATCTTCTCCTCCCCACCTTTCTATCTATACTTCAGAGTAGGCCCAGCTGACGAGCTTGGCAAGGCTTCCCTTAGAAAAAGTTACCCGCTACTATAGGAAACGGAAGGAGCAGTATGGGCAGCAAGGTTCGAGCAATAAGCGTCTTTCACTATCATCTGCGTCCGGGAGGGGTTACCAGCGTAATTGCCCTGGCCTGCGAAGCCTGGGCCGCCTACCTGCCGGAGATAGAGCTGATCCGCCTTGTCTCCGGGTCGGATGAACACGAAGAGGAGTTGGCCGGGAAGATTCGCGAGCGGATCGGTAAGCAAACGACTCGAATCGAGACCGCCGTACTTCCCGAGATCGGCTATGTTAGCGGGATGCCCTCGCCCCCCTCGGTGGAGAGTATAAAATCCCATCTACGACAGTTCAGCGGGAGCCTCTGGTGGATTCACAACTACCACATCGGAAAGAATCCGCAGTTCACCCAGGCTCTCTTGGAGATTCTCAACGAGGATCCGGATCAAGAGATCCTCTTTCATATACACGATTTCCCCGAGTGCGCCCGTTACGAGAACCTGCAGACTCTGCGGGAGGGGATCAGCCTGGACCCCTATCCGCGGGCGAGGAACCTGCGCTACGCCCTCATAAACGATCGAGATAGGCGGCTGATGGCCACCTCCGGCCTGCCGGAGGAGGATCTCTTCCTGCTGAACAATCCGGTCCGGGGCGGACGACCGGCCAAAGGAGCGGGCAGAGAGACAACCCGGAAGAAGCTCGCCTTCGCTTTCGGCCGACGCCCCGGCTATATTCCTGAAGGCCGTCACCTCTTCTATCCCGTCCGCACCATTCGCCGTAAAAACATCTTAGAGGCGGGTTTTCTAACCCGGCTGCTGGCTGAAGAGACGGGGGAGGAGGTGAATTTAATCGTTACCCTGCCCGGGGTATCGGCGACAGAGAAGCGCTACTCACGCTGCGTCGCCGACGCCTTCGACCGGGGACTCATCCCCGGCTTGTGGGGTATCGGAACAGAGCTGGACCAGGCGGGAATCGCCTTCCCCGATCTGGGACAGGCCTGCGATATGGTGGTAGCCAGTTCGGTACAGGAGGGATTCGGCTATCTCTTTATCGAGGCGCTGCAGTGGGAGCTCCCCCTCTTCGCCCGGGACCTGGAAATACTCGACGGGATTCGCCCCCGCTTCTCCCGACGCTACAGCCGATTCTACCGCAAACTGACGGTCCCCGCCGACGACCGACTTGCCGCCCGTATTCGGGACAGCTACCGAAAAAAGCTCAGCCGCCTGGCGGAGCATCTGCCGCCGGCAAGCCTGGCCCGACTCGACGGCGAGATAGGGGACATCGGCCGGGAGGGCTGTATCGATTTCGCCCTGCTCTCGGTGGAGGATCAGCTCGCTGTTCTGGCAAGGCTGAACGAGACCGATTACCGTCGGCAGTGCCTGGAGCTGAATCGTGGAGAGATCAGCACCTGCAGCGCCCTCTTTGGCGAGAAACCTAAGCGGGAGGAGATCGAGGCTGCCGAGGAGGAGTTCAGTTTTGGACGTTTCGCTGCCAAAAGCCGGGAGATTATCGCCAGCTATAACGACGATACCCCGCACCTGGTCGGCGGGAGCGACTCCCAGCAGGCTCTCCTGGACGCCTTCGCCAGGCTCGAGTATATGCTGCTTCTCTATGATTACAACGGCGACGAGGCCTGACCCGTCGCAAATTTGAGTACCAGGTCGTACATTGAACGGGCGGCTTCGGAGAGCTCTACATCGGTGCGAAAGATAAAGCAGATCCGGCGGCTCGGCGGCGGCTCGGCCGCCTCTAAGCGAGTGAGCCCTTCGGCGGCATAGCTCTCGGCCAGAGCCTCTTCCAAGAGATAGCCGATACCCAGTCCCGCGGCGGCGAAGCGCCGAATAGCCTCGGGACTGTTGGATTCAAAAACAGGATTCCAATCCGAAGGGAGGGAGAGATACTCCTCTAAATTGCGTCTGGCCGAGCTCCCTTTGGCGGGTACGGCCAGGGGAAGTTCGATGAGCTCCTCCGGCGAAAGGGGCCGCACGCTCAGGCTGGCGTGGGGACTCCCGGCTACGAGGAGGTCCCTGAACTCCATCAAGGGCACCACACCTAGAGAACCGATCTCCGTCGGAAGTGAGACAAATCCCGCATCAAGTTCTCCGCCGGCTACATCCTCAATGATATCTCGGTCGACCGCACTTACCGTGCGCAACACGACCGCAGGATGTTCCGTGCGAAACTCCTTGAACAAGGGGGTTAGAAGATAGGTTCCCAGGTCATCGGGTGCGCCGATAAGGAGGCTCCCTGCAGAGAGGTCGAGAAACTCGCGCACACTGCGCTCTCCCAATTTCAGCAAACGGTAGGATTCACGCACGTAGGAGTAGAGCCTCCTCCCAGTATCAGTAAGCTCTACTCCCCGTGAACGACGATGGAAGAGACGCACGCCGAAGGCTTGTTCCAGGTTGCGGATACTCTGACTGACCGCAGGCTGACTGACTGCTAGATCCGCCGCGGCTCCCGAAACACTCCCCCGCAGGGCCACCTCATAGAACACCTTATACCATTCGAAATCAATTGTTTTGCCCATTAGGTATAAGCTCAATCTATATCTGTATTATATACATAAGTTATTATTATATCAAGCATAATTTTTCGTTATATCACCCTTTTTTCCGCCTTCAGTCTGCATCCCGAGCCCTTTTAGTCCTGCATGCTTTGACCATGAGTGGGCAATGTGCTATTTTCTGCATGTTGTGAATAAACGCGTGCTCGTGTTCGGCACTTTCGATATGCTACATCAAGGTCACCGCTACTTTCTCACGGAAGCCAGACGTTTCGGTTCAGTGGTTATCGCCGTCGTCGCTCAGGACGATTACGTGGAGGAAAGGAAAGGTCGACGCCCCACCGATCCGATGGCCCTGCGGATGGAGAAGATCCTCGACGCAGGCCTGGCGGAAGAGGTCTATCCGGCCGATCTCGAGATCGGGAGCTATCGCATTCTAAAAAAAGCCGAGCCAGATGTAATCTGCCTCGGCTACGACCAGCGGGAGCTCAAATCGAACCTGGAGGCCTGGCTCGAGGAGCATCACAAGCCTCTGGAGATCCACGTTCTGCCTCCCTTCCAGGAACACATCTACAAGACCTCGCTGCTGCGCTCCGAATCATAGGAGCGCTCGGCCGGCACTCAGGCGTCAGCAAAGCAGCCCCTTCGTGCTGTCGCGGGACTCTTATTTAAACCGTCTCCCACTTTCCGCTCTCTGCGGACTTAAATATGGCGTCTCTTTTTCGGTCGGGTGCGGACTTCGTCCTTACCCTCCGCTCGGCCGGCACTCAGGGGTCAGCAAAGCAGCCCCTTCGTGCTGTCGCGGGACTCTCCTTTAAACCGTCTCCCACTTCCCGCTCTCGGCGGACTTAAAGATCGCGTCTAAGACCTTCTGATTCGCTACTGCGTCCTCGGGGTGGGTGGGGACCGGAAGGTCCTCGAGGACGGCTAAGGAGAATTGCTCGAAGAGTTCGGCGTACTGGTCGGTCGGTTCGAAGCGGATGGTGCGGGTGCCGACGCCGGTGGTAACGGTTACCTCCGCCGGGACATCGGGGTACATGTTGAAGGGGATGTGCACGGTCAGGGTTCCCTTGGAGCCGAGAACGTCGACCCGCTGATAGGAAGCGCTCTGAGTTCCCACAGTAAAGGTTCCCCGGGGTCCGCCGAAATCCATCAGGGCCGAGGTGAGGATATCGGTGCCGAAATCGGCGTCCCGGTTGATCAGACTCACTACCCGTTCGGGTTCGCGTCCCATGATCAGCCGGGTGGAGCTGACCGCGTAGCAGCCGATATCGTAGTTGGCGCCGCCTCCGGCCTCTTTGATATTGCGGATATTTTTCGGATCCTGATTATTGAAGCTGAAGAAGACGTTTACTCCGTGAACGGCGCCGATCTCGCCGATGGCGACGAGCTCCTTGACCCTGATCCACTGGGGATGGAGCTTGTACATGAAGGCCTCCATCACCTTGACCCCCTTACCACGGGCATAGTCGATGGCGGCCGCGGTCTCGTCGGCGTTGAGGGAGAAGGGCTTTTCGCAGAGGATGTGCTTCCCGGCGTCGGCAGCCTTCCTGACCCACTCGGCATGCATATGGTTGGGCAAGGGGATATAGACCGCCTGGATATCCTTATCGGCTAGAAGCTCTTCATAGGATCCGTAGGAGCGCTCGATGCCGAACTCCTTAGCCGCCGCGGCGGCTCGCTCCTTCGAGCGGGAGGCGATGGCCGCAACCTCCACGATATCGGAATCCCGTAAAGGAATTTGGACTCGCAGACGATAGTGTCCGGATACGGAGAGGATTCCCCATTTTATACTTTCCATTCAAATACTCCTCGTTTAACTGATAGTCTCGTTGCTGCCCTTAGCATATTCCTTGCGTTCGAGCTATTCAACCGTAAATCTGAGTCCGTAGACCGCGCCTATCAGAGCGTCGTCCTCGTACTGACGAACCTCGAGCCGATAGACCCCGGGAGCGAGGAAACGCTTGATTCGTCCGTTGTAATCCTCGCCGTCGTCGTCGCTCTCCTGCAAGAGATCGCCCTCTTCGTCGTAGAGGGCAAGCAGGGTATCCACATCCCCCTCGGTGGCCATATCGACGGTAGTAGGCTGAGTAATGCGGAAGCGGATCCAATCGCTGTCGCCGGGGATCGAGAAGGTTCGCGACTCACTGTAACTGCGTCCCGGGGCGGGCAGCTGGATCTCGTTCGCACTATCCCAGTCGTTATCCGGCTCGTAGCGGTCGAGTTCAGGCCGACTGATCGAGGCGGCCACATTGTATGCACCGATATCGCTGTCGTCGTAGTGGCTGACCACGAGGTAATAGCTAGCCCCGGCTGACACGGGGCCGTATAATATACGAGCGTTGCTCTCGTTCCCGCCGTCGTCGTTCTCGGCCAACAGATTCCCGTCGGAATCATACAACTCGGCATAGGTATCGAGCATGCCTCCGGTCCGCAGGTCGAGATAGGCATCATCGTCGATCCCGCTCCTCCCTAAGGTGAGGCGGTACCAGTCGACGTCCCCGGTGGGGTAGATCTGTCGCTCCAGGGGCGGAGCATTCAGACTGAGAACGCCGGCCTGCTCCCGCCGATTGTCCGGTTCGCTCTCGTCCTCAGGCAACGCCTCGAGGGAACTGATGAACTGATAGGGGCCGATCTCGCTAGGATCGTATCCGCGAACCGCAACGATCAAAACCTCGCCCGGCTCGATGCCGACGCTTACCCGGGCGTTTGCATCCGCGGCGTCGTCGTTCTCTGCGATGACGGAAAAGGGATCATCTTCCCGATAGACCTCGATGTAGGTGTCAAGGCTTCCCGCCGTGGCTACCGTCAAAACGGCGGACTCCTCGCCTTCCCGGTAATCCATCCGATACCAGTCGGTATCCCCGGCAGGCTCCAGGGAGCGGTCGCCGATGGGTTCGCCGGGGATAATGGCTATGGGAGACTCCTGGGAATCAGGCTCGTAGATATCGCCGGCGACGCTGGAAACCGGATTCAGGAGCTCATCCAGGGCCTGGGATACGGGCAGTCTCAGCTCCTTTCCCCCTTCGACCTTGGCTTCATCATTGAGGATCGATAAAAAGAGCTGCACCCGATCGCCTAATACAAAGACCGTACCCTCCAGGCGGTAATCAGCCGTTCCCGGCTGGGCCGCTATAGAGATGCGGTGTCCCCCGCGGGAGGAGAGACGGATCGGAAGGGCGGCGGCCAGATACTCCCCGAGACTGACCGGCCGACCGTCGAGCAGAACCCGGCCGATGCTTAGTTCGACATCGCCGCGGTTATTCAACTCCCGCACGATCATCTCGGTCGTCTCCTGCAGCATCCAGTCCAGAGCCTCATCGGCTGAACTTCTGGGGGCAGCCTGCCCGAATAGGATCCCAGGGAGACATAAAATAAGAAACAGGGTACATAAAAGCGCGCTTCGCTTCATAGATCCTCCGAATTTATTCCTGATCACCATTAAACTACCACTTTCCGCTGCTAAAATCATCGCTCTGTACAAAAAGCTCGGTTTTTTCTGGACCTGCGGGAAAGAGGACCGTATGTTAAGGCAGAGGTGACAAGTATGAAAAGAACAGTTCTCATCGCAATAGCAATCCTACTCGTTACAATCACACCTATGTTCGGCACCGGAGCGAGCGAGGCCGCAGAAACTCTCAAGGGACCGGTAAGCGTCGGTTCCAAGATCGATACCGAAGGGGCGCTCCTCGGCAATATGATCGTAGCCATGTTGGAGGAGAACGGATTCGACGCGGTCAACCGCACGGAGTTCGGCCCCACCGACGTGGTCCGCAAGGCGATAATCGCCGGAGAGATCGACATCTATCCCGAGTATACCGGAAACGGCGGATTCTTCTTCTCCGATACCCCCTCGGAAACCTGGAAGGATCGCAACGCCGGCTACAAGCTGGTTAAACGGCTCGATCTGGAAGCCAACGAGATCGTCTGGCTCACGCCGGCGCCGGCCAACAACACCTGGGCCATCGCCGTCCGTGAGGATGTAGCTTCGCCCAACGGGCTCGAGACCCTGGAGGACATGGCGGCCTATATCAACGCCGGCGGGGAGTTCAAGATCGCCGGATCCGAGGAGTTCGCCACCAGGCCCGACGCGCTCCCGGCCTTCGAAGAGACCTACGGATTCTCCCTGACCCCGGATCAGACGCTGATTCTCTCGGGCGGCAACACCGCCACCACCGAACAGGCCGCCAGCCGCGGCACCAACGGGGTGAATGCGGCCATGGCTTACGGTACCGACGGCCAGCTGGCAGCCCTGGATTTGGTTGTCATGGAGGACTCGAAAGGGGTTCAGCCGGTCTATGAACCCGCACCCATCGTACGCAAGGCCGTCTTGGATGAGTACCCCGAGATCGAGGAGATCCTCAAACCGGTATTCGAGAGCCTCGACCTGGTAACCCTGCAAACCCTCAACGCCAAGATTGCGGTGGAGGGCATGAGCGCCGAAAGCGTGGCCAGGGATTACCTGAAAGACGCCGGTTTCATCGATTAGGGACTCCTCTCCCTGTGAGAAGCTACGACTATACCAGCATAACGACGGCGGCGGTGATCCTAATCGCCGCCGTTCTTCCATTCGCGAGCCTGGCCGAAAACCGGGTAGCCGAACCGGAGAACCTTTCGCTTATAGCATCCGCGGGCGCCGCGGGCATACTGCTCTTACTACTTTCCGCACTCGCCCTGGTAACTGCCGCCCGGATTCAGCATCCCCTACTCTACGAGCTGATCCCCGGAGTACTGGTGCTGTGCGCCGTACTCGCCTTAAGCCTCACATCCGCACTGCTGCCTGCCGACGGGGGAGGTGCGGCGCGAATCGGCGCCGGTCCCGGATTCTGGATCTGGTTCATGGCCGCTTACCTCTACGGGGTTACAAACGGACGCTCCTCCCGCAGCCTCCTGATTCCCCTGCTTATCATGGCGGCATTCCTGGCCCTGGGCCAGCTTTCCCACCTGGGACCGGTCAGGGAGTTCGCCGTTAAGCGGGAGCGCTTCCTGGCGGAGGTTGTCGCCCACCTGAGTCTCTCGGTCGGGGCGACCCTTCTGGCGGCCGGCCTGGCTATTCCGGCCGGAATGCTCGCCTACCGTTACAAGCTCTTCTCCCGGGTCGCCTTCACCGGGGCGAATATCATTCAGACCCTGCCCAGCCTGGCCCTCTTCGGCCTGATGATCGCGCCCTTGGCCTGGCTCTCGATGCGGTTCCCGGTACTGCGCAGCATGGGGGTCAAGGGGGTGGGAAACTTTCCCGCCCTAATCGCACTGACCGGCTACTCGGCGCTGCCGATTCTGCGCAACACCTATACCGGCCTCGAGGTTATTCCCCGGGGAGCGATTCAGGCCGGTCGCGGAATGGGGATGAGCCCGCTGAAGCTGATGGGAATGGTGGAGATACCCTTAGCCCTCCCGGTAATCCTGGCCGGGTTCCGGATCGCCTTCGTGCAGGCCATCGGGAATACCACCGTGGCCGCGCTGATCGGTGCGGGGGGCCTAGGCAACTTCGTCTTTCAAGGCCTCGGCCAGGCGGCGCCGGATCTGATCCTGTTGGGAGTAATTCCGCTGATAACCCTGGCCATCGCCGCCGACAGCGGTCTTAAGCTTATCGAGCGTCTCGTTACCCCCAAACCATTCCAGGAGGCCCCATGATCCAGTTCAATCAGACCACCAAGATATACCAGGGCAAGCCCGCGGTGAAGGAACTCGAACACCATCTTCCGTCGGGGAAGATCAGCGTCATTATCGGCCCTTCGGGCTGCGGTAAATCGACCAGCTTGAAGTTGATCAACCGTATGATCGATCCGGACAGCGGCACGGTGCTGATCGACGGCGCGCCGGTAACCGGGAAACCGGCCCACCAGCTGCGCTTGGAGATCGGTTATGTGATTCAGGAGGTCGGCCTCTTTCCCCACTTCACCGTGGAAGAGAATATCCTGGTCGTTCCGAAGCTTCTAAAATGGAGTCCGGATAAAAAGCGGGCCCGACTGGATGAGCTGATGCGTCTTATCGGACTGCCTCAAGGCTACCTCACAAAGTACCCCCACGAGCTCTCCGGCGGCGAAGCACAGCGGGTAGGCGTGGCCCGGGCCCTGGCCGCGGATCCCAATATCCTCTTGATGGACGAACCCTTCGGAGCGGTGGATCCTCTCAACCGCACGGTTTTACAGGATGAGTTCGCCGCCATCCAGAATAAGGTACAAAAAACGGTGGTCTTCGTTACCCACGATATCGACGAGGCGATTCGCCTGGCCGATCATCTGGTCATCATGAAGGAGGGCGAGGTAGTCCAGGCCGACACCCCCGAGGCTATCCTACAAGCCCCCAAGAACCGCTTCGTGAGGGAGTTTATCGGTGCCGACCGGGCCATTAAACGCCTCTCCCTCTTCAGCATCAAGGATATTATGCAGCCCGTCTTCCCCGCAGAGAGCGGTAAACCCCTGCCTCCCGAAACGAAGGATAAGAGCTATGTCTGGACCGTCAGCAAGGAGGGTTATCTGACCGGCTGGGCCGACGTCAACGACCGGGACCACGCTCTTGCGCTGCAGGCCGAGGAGATTACCCGGGTAGTACCGGCGGAGCTGGCGGTGTTCGAGACCTCGAGCCTACGGACGGCCCTCTCTCGCATGATGGGACAGGGAGTCCGCAACCTGCCGGTCCTAGACGCCGATTGGCGGCTTGTCGGCCAGGTCAATCTGAAGGATATCGAAAACCTGGCGGGAGCAGAGGGAGACCTTCCCCGGGCCACTCCTGAGGAGCCGATGTGAAGCTGCGGATACTGCTGCCGGCCCTGATCGCGCCCCTCTGCCTGATCATCTTTGCCGGGAGCCCGGAGCTGCAGGCGGGGCTCTTGGGAGCGATCTTTCCGGAGACCGAAGAACTCCTCTATTCCCGGGCGACTCTGATGCGCCTCTTAGGGGACCATCTGGTGCTGACCCTGGCCTCCACCGCCGCGGCGACGCTGGTCGGATTCGTGCTTGGGCTTTTAGCCTTTCTGGAACCATCCGGAGCAGGACGGCGCGGCGTGGCCGGCATCTCGGGGGTAGCCCAGACATTTCCCCCTGCGGCGGTTATCGCTTTAGCGGTCCCCTCCCTCGGTTTCGGGGCCCCGCCGGTACTGCTGGCCCTCTTTCTTTACGGGATGCTTCCGGTAGTAGTAAACACCGTTAAAGGCTTCGACGGCGTCTCGCCCCGGGTACGCGAGGCCGCCCGGGGGGTCGGTATGAACCGCCGGCAGCGCTTCTCGCAAGTCGAACTGCCCCTGGCCTTGCCGGTAATCCTCGCGGGGGTGCGCATCTCCGCGGTAATAAACGTGGGAACCGCCGCCATCGGTGCGGTAGCCGGGGCCGGCGGTCTCGGCGGACCGATCATCGCCGGACTGGTGCGCTTCAATCCATCCTTTGTATTCCAGGGAGCCGTCGCCACCGCCCTTCTCGCCTTGAGCGTGGATGCGGTCTTCGGACTCATCGCCGCCGCGACCGGTTCGCCGGAACAGGGATAAGGGTATGCAGAATCACGAAACCGAGACCTTCGACGCGATCATCATCGGCTCCGGCCAGGGAGGCACCCCGTTGGCGGGAGAACTCGCCGGCCGGGGCTTGCATACGACCCTGATCGAACGGAAGCACGTGGGCGGGACCTGCGTCAACGTAGGCTGTACGCCGACCAAGACAATCCTGGCCAGCGCCCGCATCGCCCACATGGCCCGCAGGAGCAGCGACTACGGGGTAGAAACCGGCTCAGTGAGCGTCGAGATGAAGACCGTGCGCAAACGCAAGCGGGATATCGTCGCCTCATTCAGCGGCGGCTCCGAATCGAGGCTGCAGGAGACCGATAATCTCGAGCTGATCTACGGCGAGGCAACCTTTACCGCGGCCCATGAGCTGAAGATAAGCCTAAAGAACGGCGGAGAACGGCTGCTGAGGGCTGAAAAGATCTTTATCGACACCGGCGGCCGTCCGGCGGTTCCGCCCATACCCGGTATTGAGACGGTCCCCTACCTCGATTCGACGAGCATCATGGAACTCGACCGGGTGCCCCGTCATCTGGCGGTTTTAGGGGCGGGCTATATCGGCATCGAGTTCGCCCAAGGGATGCGCCGCTTCGGCGCCGAGGTAACGATCATCGACCGTGGAGAGCGCATCCTGAAGCGCGAGGATCCCGACATGACGACCGAGCTCGAGCAGATCCTGATAGAGGACGGGATCCGGATCCTCCACCAGAGCGGCATCGAAGCGGTGGAGCAGCGGGGGGAGGAGTCGATCTACCTCAAAGGGCCCGATCTCGAGGTGAGCCATCTCTTAGTCGCCGCCGGAAGGAGGCCCAACACCGACGCCCTCCATCCTAAGGACGCCGGTATCGAGACCGACAAGCGGGGTCATATCATCGTCAACGAGCGGCTGGAGACCTCCGTCCCGGGGATCTGGGCCCTGGGGGACGTCACCGGCGGTCCTGCCTTTACCCATGTCAGTTACGACGATTTCAGGATTCTAAAATCCAATCTCTTCGTCGGCGGAACAAAGAGTACCGCCGACCGAATCGTCGCCTTTACCCTCTTCACCGATCCCCAGTTCGCCCGGGTCGGCATGACCGAAACCGAGGCCCGCAAAGCCGGCAAGAAGATTAAGGTCGCCTCCATGCCGATGAGCTGGGTCGCCCGCGCCCTGGAGACCGACGAAAGCCGGGGGCGCATGAAAGCGGTAGTCGACGCAGAGACCGACCGGATTCTCGGCGCGGCGGTCCTCGGGATAGAGGGGGGCGAGATCATGAGCATCCTCCACACCGCCATGCTGGGAGGCATGCGCTGGCAGACCCTGCAGGAGGCCCCTTACGCCCACCCGACCCTGGCGGAATCGCTGAATAATTTGTTTACGAGCTGGGAGGAGTAGCGCCGTAAAAAGCGCCAGAGCGTGAATACCTTTCACACCCTCCTTTTACTGTAAAATCTTTTTACACCCTGAACCTATGACCGGAATGCAATGTTTTAAAGTACAAATCCTATAAATCATTGCTGTAAAACACATTATATTTCTTCTGCAGCTCCACCTCATGATTGGCATGTTTATTGCTCTATAGTCGGCATGAATAAGACGATTATCGCCTGGGTCGGGCTGATATTGTTCTCCTCGTTTACTCTCTATGGAGAAACCCTGGAGGAACTCTACACCATGGCCCTGGAACAGAATCCGGAATACCGGAGCCTGATGCTGAGTCTGGAGAATGCCGGTATCGATAAAGAGATCAATGACCTCTCATCGGGCTATGGCTTGAGTCTCAGCACGCACGAGACCAGCTCGACTACGAGTACAGACGGCGGCGGGGCCGTGTTGGAGACGGGAGATAATGGTACCAGTTTAAGCGCTGCGCCAACGGCGGTCTTCAGCCTTGACGAACCTCTTGAAACGGAGATCAGCGCGTCGCTGCCTCTCTATTACAACTTCGATAATCCCGAAGATTCAGAATATCAACCGGGATTCGGCATTCGACAACCGGTCAACGACCTGTTCGGGATAGGCGCCAACGATGATGAGCTCCAGGAGGCAGAAGACCGCTACGCGATTGCCGAAGCACAAACGAATCTCTACGAGATTATGTTCGACGTACAAATCGAGCTGCTCGAATCCCTGGAAGATCTGCTTACTATCCGTTCCACGATCATCGAGACGCAAAAAGAGATCCTCTCTGCGCTGGAAGCCCTGGAAGAGCTCGAGCTCCTCCAGACCTATGACGAGGAGAGTTACGAGTACCGTCAAACGCACTATCATCTCCGCTCTCTTGAACGCCAACTCACCCTTTCGGAACGGCAATACGAGAGCGAACTGAAGCTACTTTCTCTGATGACGGGAACAGAGATTGCTTCGATCCCATCCATCCCCGCCGCAACCCGAGAACTCCGGAATATGGAAGGAGGCGCCTTAAACCCTGATCTCTACCTGTCGGAGTTGGGGATAAAAGTGGCTGAGATCTCCTACCGAGAGGAAGTCGAGGGGGAATCTCCTGAGTTCTACCTGATCGGAGACTATTCGCTGGATCTGGATTCTGACGGGAACGACTCAAATCATGATCTGGCCGGCGGAATCAGCGCCGTCTTCGAGAATCTCACCTTGTCGACCAGCGTCGGCTATGTCCTCGACAGCGATCCGGACCCCTATTTCTCGACCTCGATAAGCTGGTCCATGCCCGACAACCGCGACAAGCGCTTGGAGTTAGCAAAGCTGACGAATAGTCTCCGAATCGCCGAGCTGGAGCAGAGGTCTGCGGCGGAGAATCTGGAAGAGAGCCGTTTGACCCTCATCCTCGAGGCGGAGAGCAATGCTATCAGCAGAGCCAATATCGAAGAGGAGTTGTCTATCTTGAAGCAGCAATTGAAAGAAGAGGAAATCTCGTTTTTAAACGGCATAGGCACGGAGACTGCGTGGAGAAGCACTCAATATGAATTCGCAATCAAAGAATTAGAAGAGAAAATCCTCTCGGTTCAGGAGCACCGAGTGGAGCTGGAATGGGAGAAACTCAATTTTTTCCATACCGACTTTAGTCTACACAATCGTACGGAGGGGCTATGAACTTTACAGATAGATTTCGGAATAGAAAAGCGTGGAGAGTATGGGTGATAATTGCAGCTGCATTAATCACCGTCTCGGCGACAGTCATCATCATCCTGCGGATTCAGCCTGGGGCATCCGAGCAGGGTACCGGAGAGCCGGTCATCTACACCGTTCAAGAAGTGAATACTACTACCGCCATCGACATATCGGGGAATATCGAACCGTACCTGGCGACGGATCATACCTTCGGAATCTCGGGCACGGTGGAGCAGATTTTCGTTGAGGAGGGGGACCGGGTCACAGAAGGAACACTGCTTGCCAAATTAGAGGATATCGAGATTATCTACGATATCACCTCCCTGCAGTACGACTTGAATCAAGCCTCGATCACCGGCTCGAAGAATACCTTAAACCTGCTGAATCTCAACATGGAAGTGCTTCAAGCGGAACTCGAGGATACTCAAATCGAAGCCGACTTCGACGGCATCGTCTCGGAGGTAAATATTGAAGAGGGGGACAATGTAGCTGCCGGAAGCGCAGAGAACGCCTATACCGCAGTGCGGGTGATCAACACCGAGAAGCTCACCGCGGAAGTCGAAGTCGATGAGATCGACGTACCGGCGGTTAAGGTCGGACAAACCATACGAATAAGCTTTGACGCTCTCCCAGAGCTGGAGGTACTCGGTTCGGTCAGCGCCATTGCTGCCGAAGCAAAGGTAAGCGATCAGGGATTCGCCGTAGCAGACGTGGAGATCAGCATCGAAGATCCCGATCCGCAGATACTGCCCTACTACTCATTTACCGGTGAGATACTGATGAGTGAGGAAGATCTAATTCTGATCATAGAGAAGGAAGCGGTTATAGATCGGAACGGATCGACCATGGTCATGAAAATCCCCGCCGACGGTTCCCGGCCGGCGCCGACTGAAATCAAAGTGTCGGAATACGACAGCACTCACTATGAGATCCTTTCCGGCCTGGAGAAAGGAGACAGGGTGATAGGTCAAAATAACTCCTCGCCGTCGGGCCGAGCCTCGAGCAGCTCAGAGAGCAGCGAGACTAATCCGATGCAAATGCTCGGTCTCCCGACACCGGGCAGGGGAACCGGAGGCGGACCTCCTCCGAGGGACTAAGGTGAACGAGATGAGTAGACCAATAATTAAGGTTCAGGATGTCCATAGGAACTATCTTATGGGCGAGACGATTGTTCGAGCCTTGAGGGGCGTTTCAGTAGAAATAGGAGAGGGAGAACTTACATCTATAATCGGACCTTCCGGTTCGGGAAAATCGACGTTGATGCATCTCATCGGTTGCCTGGACACCCCGACGGGCGGGAAAATCGAGATCGCCGGCGAAGATGTTTCTAATCTGGATGAAACCCGGCTCTCCAGGATCCGCAACAAAACCATCGGTTTCGTTTTCCAGCAATTCAACCTGCTTTCGAAACTCTCCATCCTCGATAACGTAATGACGCCGCTGATGTATGCCCGCATCCCCTTATCAGAACGTCGAGGCATGGCGGAACATGCCCTGGAGAAGGTGGGTCTGGCCGACCGGATCGACCATAAACCGACCGAACTCTCCGGCGGACAGCGACAACGGGCCGCCATCGCCCGGGCGCTGGTCACGATTCCGAAAATAATCCTCGCGGACGAACCGACCGGGGCCTTGGATACCGCTACCGGGAAAATCATTTTAGAGCTGTTCAATTCCATTCATGCCGACGGCACAACAGTTATCGTGGTTACCCATGACCCGGAAGTGGCGGAACAGTGCCTGCGAACCATAAAAATCCGCGACGGCTTAGTGGAGGACGATAATGTTCGCTGAATATATTGCTCTCGCGTTCCGTGATTTCGCGGGGAACAAGATGCGTACCTTGCTCTCTATGCTGGGCATTGTGATCGGCGTTGCATCGGTGGTTATTGTCACCAGCTTCGGTACCAGCGCCACCGTCTCCATCCAGAACGATATTGCCTCGACGGGTATGGAATCGCTTACCCTGGCCGCCGGACGCGACGCCGAAGGAATAGAACGCTACTTCACCGAAGAATTGGGGGATGAGCTTGAGAAATTCGACGGCATAAGGGTCGCGGCCCCTACGGATCAGACAAACGCCAATTTACGCGCCGGTCATGAGGAGTATCCGGGAGCGACGGTTATGGGGGTAACGTCCGCGTTTACCGGCATCTACAACTACGAACTAGTCGACGGAAGATTCTTAACGGCTGACGAGAATGAGCGGCGGCGCAACGTTGTTGTCCTGGGCAGCGAGATTGCCGAGGTGCTCTTTCCCGACGGAGACGGGGTCGGTCAGTATATCAAGATCTTTAGAGACGATCAGGCGAAGAGCTTTAAGGTAATCGGAATCATGGAGGAGAAGACGGCCACATTCGGTCTTTCCTTCGACTCGTCTCTCTACATCCCGTACGAGACTTTTATCAAGCGCATCAAGAAATTGGATTACGTAGTTCGTTTCTCGATAGGCACCGAGAAGGGTGCGGATGTCCTTGAGATTCAGGAAGAGCTGGAAACGTACATGACCGAGCTAACCGGGAGCGACGAGATGTTTCGGGTCATGTCTCCCTCGACCATCGCGGAGATGTTCACTACCGTGACGCAGACCATTCAGTCCTTGTTGACGGCGGTGGCCGGTATCTCTCTCTTGGTGGGGGGCATAGGCATAATGAATATCATGCTCGTCTCCGTCTCGGAGCGTACCAAGGAGATCGGCATACGAAAGGCTCTGGGGGCGTCCCCTGTAACTATCCGCGGACAATTCCTGACCGAGGCTGTATGTCTTACCCTGAGCGGCGGGGCTGCAGGGATTCTGATCGGAACCCTCCTCAGCTTCTTCGCCTTGAAGAGCCTTGGTTGGAGCTTTGCGCCGAACTATTCCGCCTATCTGGTTGCGCTGCTCTTCTCCAGCGGCGTCGGAATCTTTTTCGGCTGGTACCCGGCGGCCCGGGCTTCGAAGCTCGATCCGATCATGGCTCTTTCTTATGAATAGGACTATAATTCCCAACAAGCAAATAGATGAATAGCAGTAACATCCGACAATCAACCAGTCTCGCCCTCCTCCTCGGACTACTCAGTCTCTATCTGTTGATTGGGGCGGGGCTGGTCTACACCTTTGCCGGAGAGAAGGCGAAGCAGCGTATCCTGCTTCAGTATGAGCTCGAACAGATCAGCGCCGGCGCGGTGAACGCCTTCTTGAGGAACACCTCCTTTGAAGAGCTCTACGATCAACACCGCCTGCTTGGTTTCGCCCTTTATAATGAGGAAAAACAGTCTCTGGTAAGCCTGGGGGAGGTCCCTACCGAAGACGAGGTCCCGGACAGAAGCAGTATACGCTACGGGAACAACGGCGAAACTATCATCATCCGGCGGGAGCTGTTCAAACCCAGAACGCCCCAGATAGAGGGGTGGACCAACCAGGTGATCACCCTCTTTCCGCTTCAACGTAACGAAGGGGAGGAGCTCCATTTTGAGTTTCCAGAGAGACGCCTATCTACCACTGAGTCTCCCTTACCCCCCGAGTATCGGGAGCTCCGGAACAAGCTGAGCGCCGAGGCCATGACGGAGTTACAGAACGTCCTGGCGGAAAACCGGGCCAATTATCCCCGCCAGATCTATTTCGAATTACCGCTGGAGAGCTATCTGCAGCCGCTCAGAACCCGTTTTCTACTCCTCACGGCGATATTGGCCGTGCTGTTGGGAGCGCTGCTAACCGCCTGGCGGCTTCTGATCCGCAACCTCCGCTACCGGCACGCCTTGCGCGAGCAGGAGGAGGCACTCCTCTTCGGCGAGGCCGCCCGTACCCTGGTGCACGAGATAAAATCCCCATTGAGCGCCATCCGGCTACAGACGGGCATACTGAAGAGAAGCGATGCGGAAGCCGGTGTGGACGAACTGGCGATTATCGAAGAGGAGAGTGAGAGACTCAGCCGATTGGCCGGGAGAATTCGCGAGTTTCTCTCCAACACCAGGGGCCAACCCGAGGCGATAGAGGCGGATGAGTTTATCCGGCGCACCGTCGAACGGCTTCCGGGCGATTTCAAGCTGAAACTCGCCGCCCCCGGACGCCGCATAATGATAGATCCCGACCGCTTCCGTTCGGTAGTAGAGAATATCATCCTCAACGCCCGGGAGAGCGCAGGCTGGGAGACGGAAGTAGATATTAAGTCCGAGATACGCCGCAGGAAACTGCTAGTAACCTTTCGCGATCATGGTCCCGGCATTCCCACGGAGATTCAGCGGCGGCTCTTCGACCCCTTCTTCACCACCAAACCGGGCGGCTCGGGGATAGGCCTCAGTATCGCCCGCCGTTTTATCCGATCCGCCGGCGGCAATATTTGGGGAATCAATCATCCCGAGGGAGGCGCGCGTCTTATCATTCGGCTCCCCTTGAGCGAGGAGGTGTGATGCGCATCCTGGTGGTGGACGACGAGAAGAATATCCGCGATTCGATCATCAAATACCTGGGTCTGGAGAACTGGCAGGCCGATGGAGCGGAGACCGGCGAAGCCGCCCTGAGGATGCTGGGTGAGCGGCGCTACGATCTGGTACTTCTCGACCTCCGACTGCCCGGTATAGACGGCCACGGAGTATTGAAGCAGATTCGCAGCGACGACCCCCTATTGCCGGTGATCATGATCTCCGCCCATGGGGAGATAGACGACGCAGTTAAAAGCATGCAGGCCGGAGCGGCGGATTATCTGGTCAAGCCCTTCGATCCCGAGGAGCTTATACTACGGATAAGGCATAGCGCGGAGGCTTCCCGCCTGCGTCGCCGTTTCGAGGTGGCCGAACCGGCCGAGGGGTTAGTAGGCGATTCGCCCCCCATGAGGCGGGTTACCAGTTTAATCAGGAAGGCGGCGCCGAGTGATGCAACCGTGCTGATTACCGGCGAAAGCGGTACCGGGAAGGAGGTAGCCGCCCGGCTGCTGCACGATCTATCGCCCAGGCATGAAGGCCCCTTTGTGGCGATCAATGTGGGGAGTCTTCCCGAATCGCTGATCGAGAGCGAGCTCTTCGGCCACGAACAGGGAGCCTTTACCGGGGCAGAGAAGCGCCGTCTCGGCATCTTCGAGTCGGCCGCCGGGGGCACGCTGCTTTTGGACGAGATCGGCGAGATGCCTCTGAAGCTGCAAGTACGCCTGTTACGGGTCCTGCAGGAACGGAAACTACGCCGGGTGGGCGGGAACCGGGATATTCCCACCGATGTACGCATCCTCGCCGCCACCAACCGCCGCCTCGAGGAGCAGGTTTCCGCCAAGGAATTCCGGGAGGATCTCTATTATCGTTTAAAGGTAATCTCCGTACCCCTTCCGCCCCTGCGGGAACGGAGGGAGGATATTCCGCTCCTGGCCGCTCATTTCCTCAAGCAGTTCGGCCGTCGCATGGGTCATGGACCATTTCAATTGGAGAACGCAGCCCTGGAACAGCTCTGCCGTCACGATTTTCCTGGGAATGTTCGGGAACTCGAGAATATACTGGAGCGTGCCTGTATCCTCAGCGAGGGCGAATCGATATGTGCGGCGGACATCGACCTGCCTGAGCGCTCGAAATCTGCGCCTACCTTTCGGGGAACTCTGCGTGAAATGGAAGAGCGGGCGGTGGAGAATGCCCTCCGCCGCTGGGAGGGAAACCGGACCCGGGCCGCCGAAGAGCTGGGCATCACCCGCCGAACGATTATCAACAAGATCGCCGAATATGGTATCGACGCGTAGTACCTGGAAAAGGGATTTGTATTCCGATCATTCTCAGGCTAAATTCATAGGGTGGACCTGAACTCTCCTCAAATAGGACTCATCACCCTCGGATGCACGCTGTTGCTGGTGTTATCGGTACTTGCAATTCGGTACATTAGCGTACCAAGTTCCCGGCAGGCCCATGAAAGCGATAGATCTTTATACACCCTCTCTCCAAGGGAGCGGGAACGGCTGACGATCAGCGATGCGGGGGGACTTCCAGCTGAGTATAGCGGTATGCCGCCTCTGTTCGAGAAGATCTTCGGCGGCGTCCAGCACCAGCCGATGAACGTCGTCCGGATCTATCCCGACGGCGAGATCTTTATCTTCGCCTCCCTCAGCGACGAAGACCGCTGGAAGCGCATCGGAAAACTCAAACGCAACGACCTGACGGAGCTGAAGGCACTGCTCGCTTCTCCGGAGGTGGATTCCGTCTTCAAGCAGGCCGAATCAAAGGGTTCTACGGAATCGGCCGGCGCCGTATGGCGCTCCTATCACGACGGTACAATACGTGAAACCGCCACCAGCACCCGGGACGAGGGCGGCAGGCTCCCGACGGTTTTGGATGAGCTCTCGCGCTTCCGTTCCCGGGCGCGCTGAAGATAGTCATCTTGTAACTTTACGGTTACACTCTCCGCATGCCGAAGCAGAGAGACAAGGAATCGACGAAGAAACGATTGGTCGCCGCCCTTATCGAGATCCTGAAACGGAACGGTTTTAGCGGGATCGGCGTCAACGCCGTCGCGGAGAAGGCCGGCGTCAGCAAGGTGTTGCTCTACCGCTATTTCGACAACCTGGACGGTCTTTTCCGATCCGCCGCCGATGAACTCGATATCCTCAAAAGCGATGCGATACTGAAGGCCTTTCTAGACGATCCGAAACGTCCCTTACGGGAACGGGTCAAAGAGGCCTTTCTCAAGGCCCACCGCGAACTTGCCGCAGATAAGCTTGCGATGCAGCTGATGATCCAGGAGCTCTCCGAGGAGAACGCCCTGACCCGCGCCTTAGCCGAGGCTCGAGAGCGACAGGGCATCGCCCTGACCAGGCGACTCGCGGAGGAGCTCCGGGAAGAGCTCGACCTCGAGGCCTTCCTGGCCCTCGCCTCGTCGAGCATCTACTACCTGACCCTGCGCGCCAGGTCGGTCAGGATCTACAATGGGGTCGACATCCAAAGCGAAGCAGGCTGGGAGCGGCTGTGCGGTCTCTTGGCGGATATAGTCGTCGGTTCGGCTGGGACGACTTAAAGAACGGCCGGGTTACCCCGGCCGTTGTCGATCGTATTCGAACCTAGCCTATCGCTTCGGTTCCCCGTTCCCGGGTCCTAATGCGGACGCATTCGGCCAGCTCGGTGACGAATATCTTCCCGTCTCCGATCTCGCCGGTATAAGCGCCGTCGCAGATGGCGTTGATCGTCGTTTCGACGTAGTCCTCGTTGACTGCAATATCGAGGCGGATCTTCTTTAAGAGATTCACCTGCGTGATAGCGCCGCGAAAGGTTTCGGTATACCCCCGCTGCTGGCCGCATCCTTGAGAGGAAGTGACCGTCATCTTGTGGATCCCCGCATCGAAGAGCGCTTTCTTGACGTCCTCGAGCTTCTGCGGCTTGATCAGTGCTGTTACCAGTTTCATCCCTCTCCCCCTTATTCGATGATCTGGAACCCATTATAGGATTCCACGCCGTGTTCGCCGATATCGAGCCCCCGGTTCTCTTCCATAGGGCTTACCCGAAGGCCGATGGTCTTATCGAGAACCAGGAAGACTATCCCCATTATCACAAAGGTAAAGAGGGCGATAGCGAATACGCCCAAGAGCTGTATTCCCAGCTGTGCGAATCCGCCGCCGTAGAACAGACCTTCATGAGCAAGCCCGAGGGATTCCCGTCCGAAGAGACCGATAGAAGCCGCCCCCCAAATCCCGTTCACCCCATGTACCGGAAAAGCTCCCACCGGATCGTCGATTTTAAAATCATCGAGGATGAAGGTTGCGAATACGACAAGAACGCCTCCTATGGCCCCGATTACGATGGCCGCCCCGGGAGAGACGAAGGCGCAGGGCGCCGTTACCGCGACGAGGCCCGCCAGGGCGCCGTTCATTACCATCGAAAGATCCGGTTTCCCCACCTTGAACCAGACGGTGATCATGGCGGCAATCGCGCCGGCGGCGGCCGCCAGGTTGGTATTGATGGCCACCAGGGCGATGGTCGATCCGTCGCCGACCCCCAGGGTCGACCCGGGGTTGAACCCGAACCAGCCGAACCAGAGAATAAAGACGCCGAGCGCTGCTATGGGAATGTTATGACTCCCCAACACATTCGGCTCACCGTCGGGGCGGTATTTGCCGTTCCGGGGACCGAGAATCATCGTCCCGACCAGAGCCGCCACGCCGCCGGTGGTGTGCACCACGGCGGAACCGGCGAAATCGGCAAAATCGAGACTCGCCAGCCAACCGCCGCCCCAGACCCAGTGACCGATAATAGGATAGACGATCGCGCTAATGATAAAGGAGTAGATCAGATAGGCGGGGAAGCGCATCCGCTCGGCCATACCGCCGGCGACGATGGTAGCCGCCGCACCGACGAAGGCCGCCTGGAAGAGCCAGAAGGCATAGAGGGGTACGTCCGCGCCGCTTTCGGCGCCGATCAAGAAGAATCCCGAGAATCCTATAAAACCATTCCCTTCACCGAACATCAGGGCATAGCCGACGACGAAAAAGGCCACCGAAGCCATGCAAAAATCGAGGAAGTTCTTGGTCAGTATATTTGCCGTGTTCTTGGCCCTGATGAAGCCGGCCTCCACCATGCCGAATCCGGCCTGCATAAAGAAGACCAGAAAAGCGGCCAAAAGTACCCATACGGTATCGAGGCCGACCTTGATGGTCTGCCACTCCTCGGCAGACTGAGCGAAAAGCGAGCCCCCCGCGACGACCGCCATCAGAAGTAGAATCAGTAAGGCTTTCAACCTTCCTTTACTGTGTGTTTCTATCACATTACCCTCCGAGCTTGATATTACATTGTGAAAGCAATATACATGCCAAGCCGGACGGACGGGCCGGGCGAAAGGGGGCGATCGAGCCTAAATCCCGCATGTGGAGAGAATTAGTCTTTACCAATAAATCTAAGAGCTGAGGAGTTGATTATACCAAATCGAAGGTATTCGAGGGGATGAATACGATTTTGTATGAATAGTTCCGATTTGGATACACACGAGTAGGAGATAGCCGGGGCCAACCGGGTCCCCGGTCGGCCCCGGAATGATTACTCTTGTATCTGTTCAAGATAGACCGCCGCGACAATCTCCAGGGCGCTGTCGATGCCGGCCAGGTCCGGATAGATCTGTCCGTCCCGGCCCGCCGGCGAACTGCGGCCGACCAGCTCGAAGCGACGCTGCTCCATGCCGCCAAGGGCGGGATCGACCAGAAGGCGGTAGACCAGCGCCGGCTGACCGCCGCCCCACCGGCCGCCGTTGTAATTCGCCTCCCCCGGTTCGGCATCGGCGGGATAGGCTGAGTTAAAGTCGGTGGAGTGGTTCACCTCGAAGTAGAGATAGTAGCGCTCCGGTCGGGAGTGACCGGGCAGATCCACCGTAAAGCTTCCCTTCGGCGTTGCCCGGCTGACGGCATCGGGTGCGGCCCAGGCGGCTCCGCTGCGGTGCGACCAGACCGGCAGCGCCTCGGGACGACGGATCTCATCCTTCGGGGTGGAATCCTTGGGCGCTTTGGCCCATTTTTGCCCCGCGGTTTTCTCGGTAACCATCAGGGTACCCAGATAATCGCCGTCGAGACTTTCGGCCCAGAGGGCCATTTGGGGCGGGTTCTTGAGCTTGATCCCGAGGAAGAGAGGAAAGGGGTGGCGAAAGTATTCGCCCGGTGCAATCACAACCTGATATCCTGCGGCATCGACCGAAGTTTCAGCCTCGCCGCCGGCGAAGAGGATCAGGGAACAAAGGAAAATCAGCAAAAGAGAATATACGCGCTTCATCAGAGCCTCCAGCTAGACCGCATCGTGTGCGGCCTGGTTTCTATCTTATGTAACCAATTGGTAACTTAAATCTGTCACCTTTTCTACTGTTCCCAATCCTGCGGATAAACAAGCCGTTTATCCGAGGGCAGCTTTCGTTTAGGTGATGTTAAGGCCCTCGTAATGGGTTTCTCCCTCCTCTCTCACTATGCTTGCTACAGCATCTACAGCAAACAAGGAGTGTTAGATGGGAAAAACCAAGACGATATACCTACTGCTCTGTACCCTGATGGGGATCGCCCTCTTCGGGGAATCCCTGACGATCGATGAGGCCTTGAAAATAGCCGGGGAGAACTCCCTCGACCTCTACACTGCCGAGCGGAATCTGGAGACGAGCGAGCGAGAGTATCGGAGCAGATTCAACGCCCTCTACCCCAGCCTGACAGCCACGGCCGCCCTCAACCGCGCCAACGAGGCCAGTACGATAAGCGGACTGATTCCGGTGAACGAAACCGGTCCCGGAACCGGCATCTACGACCAGGTGATGAGCTACGAAAGCGAAGCTTCCCAGGTATCCCTCGCCGCGGGTATCCAGGGATCGTTGACCCTCAATCCGGCCATCGGAGACGGAATCAAGTATTTGAAGCTCGCCTACGAATCATCGGGACTAGAGCGGGAGAAGGCCGAAGCGGCCCTCGAGCGGGACGTGAAGGTCAGCTTCCACAATCTCCTCTATTTAGAGCGCAGCATCGAGCTGACCCAAAACAGCATGGAAACCTTGAGGAGGGAGTACGAGCTCGCCCGGGTAGATTTTCAAAACGGGAGGATCTCGGAACTCCAGCTTTTATCGACCCAAGTGGCCTACAAGAATATGGAGCCGATTCTGGCGAGCCAGATTACCAACTATAAGGAGCTTCGCTCCTCATTCTTTCTGCTTCTGGGAATCGATTCCGATGATGAACTGGAATTAGAGGGCACTATCGAACTCCCCGTCGACACTGCCGGGATTATCGAGATCAATCCAGATCTAAACCGCCGCTTCGATATAGCCGCCATCGATATGAGTCTCGCCCAGACCGAGATCGACCGGCAGAGCACCCTGCATCAGAGCTTCTTCCCCTCCCTCACCGTGAGCGCCTCCTGGCAGCCTGTCGTGAGCGACCCGCTCGAGAACGAGACCTGGGATGAGGGCTTCAGCGATCCCTGGAGCAACACCGGCTCGGTGGGGCTGACGGTCGCCGTTCCGCTGGACAGTTGGCTCCCCGGTTCATCAGCCCGGAACTCCCTCGCCGCCCTGGATGCGGGCTTAGATATTCTCGCCGAACAGAAGGAGACCACCGCCCGGAACGCGCTGGCCGAGATCGAGCTCCTGCGGGACAAGCTAAACGACTCGCTCCTGAATATAGAGAGCCTTGAACTCAACCTGACGGTGGCTCGTCGAGCCTACGAGCTGACTGAGGAGGGCTATCGGGCCGGCACCCAGGAGTTTCTGGCCCTCGAAGAGGCCGAGGATGATCTGAACAACGCCGAGCAGAATCTGCTGCAGGAGAAACTCAACTTTCTGACCACTCTGTTCGATTTCGAATACGCCCTGAACACCGAATTGACCGAAGGAGAGAAACTATGAAGAAGAGTATTGGCTACATTGCACTGATTGCCCTCGTAGGAATCGTAATCACCTTTTTTCTGATGAGCGGTTCCAGTGAGCGCATACGCCCCGGCAAGGAACTGGCCTTAGAGGAGCAGGTGCGCTCCATCCCGGTGACGACCGTCGCCGCCGTAGAGGGAACGATCCAGGACTATATCCGACTGAGCGGCGACATAAAAGCCGCCTCGTCCGTGGCCGTCTACCCGGACGTAGCCGGCACCCTAGCCGCTGTTCGGGTCGAGGAGGGAGACTATGTCTCCGCCGGGGAGATTCTGGCCTACGTCGATCCCTCCCGACCGGGAGCGGACTACAGTTACAGCCCGGTGGACACACCGATTGCCGGGACCGTTACCCAGGTCTATAGCGATGTGGGCGATTACGTCTCCGCCTCTATGCCGGTCCTCGAGGTCGGGCGGCTGGAGAAGCTCGAGATCGAGGCGGCGGTCTCCGAACGCTTCGTCAACCGGGTGGCGGTCGGGCAACGGGCCCTGATCGAGACCGACGCCCTCCCCGGATCCAGGCTGGAGGCGGTGGTCACCGAGGTCTCCCCGGTGGTCGATCAGAGCTCCCGGACAATGGATATTCAACTTGCCTTCGCCGGCGAGAGCAGAGGTGTAAAAGCCGGAATGCTGGCCGACATAACCCTGATTTTGGAGGAGAAACAGGAGACGGTGAAGGTCCCCCAGGATGTACTAACCGCGCGGATGGAGGGCACCTACGCCTTTGTTCTCAACGGTACCAGCGTTGAGGCCCGTCGCGTCGAAACAGGAATCATCGTCGACGAAATCGCCGAGATCATCTCCGGCATCGAGCCCGGGGAGCGAGTCGTCGCCTCCGGTATGTCGATGCTGACCGACGGCAGCCTGGTCCAGATTATCGAAGAGGAGGAGGCCCTCGCTGCCGCGGGGAACCTGGAGGAGACCGATGCTTAAAACCCTGATCAAACGACCGCTGACTGTCCTGACCTTCTTTGTGCTGCTGACCCTGGTGGGCGGTTTCATGGCCACCACCCTGCCGGTCGACCTCTTTCCCGAGATGGACGTGCCGGTGCTCTTCGCAATGACCACCTACTCCGGCGCCGGGGCCGAGGAGGTGGAAGAGGAGCTGACCGACATTCTGGAGGAGCAGTTTTTTACCATCGAAGGTTTAGACAGCCTCTCATCCACCTCGGCCGAGGGAGTCTCTTCGATACTCATGACCTTCGACTGGGGAGCCGATATCGCCTCGGCCAAGGACGACGCCCGGGACAAGCTCGATCTGGTCTCCCGCTCTCTACCGGAGGGCGCTGAGAATACGATCCTGATCGAATTCGATCCCAATGATATGCCGATCATGACCTACTCCATCCAGGGAGATCGAACCATCGAGGAGCTCTACGATCTGGCGGAGGAGCTGGTTGAACCGCGCCTCGAGCAGGTGGGGGACGTCTCGAACGTCGATATAACCGGCGGCCGGGATAGAATCATCTCCGTTGCGGTGGCCGCCGACCGCTTGAGCGCCTTCGGTCTAAGCATGCAGTCGGTGGCGGGCGCCCTGGCCATGCAGAACGAGAGCATGGGCGCGGGGTCGGTAAGGAGTGAAGAGAACGAGATAAGGGTTCGCACCTCCGGGGATTTTGCATCCCTAGACCAGATCCGGAATACCATGATTACCTCGATCTCCTCGGATGGGGAACGGAACAAAATCTACATCCGGGATATCGCCGAGGTCGCCTTCGATTCCGAGGACGAGACGAACCGGGTCACCATGAACGGCCTCCCCTCGGTGCAGATCGAGGTCTTCAAGCGGACCGGATCCAACACCGTCGAGGTGGCCGGGGCCATCAAGGAGGCGGTCGCCGAACTCGAACGGGATCTTCCCGACGGCGTCAGCATCGCACCCCTCTCCGACGAGTCGACGGTAATCGGAGATTCCCTAAGCTCGGTTATAAACTCCGCCCTGGTCGGTATCCTCGCCGCGGTGGTAATTCTCTTAATCTTCCTCAGACAGGTTAAGAGCACCCTGATCATCGCCGTCACTATTCCCGTCTCGATTCTAATCACCATCATGGGAATGAGTCTGGGAAATATGACCTTTAACCTGGTCGCCCTGACCGGCCTGACTCTGGGCGTCGGCATGATCGTGGACAACTCGATCGTCATTATCGAGAACATCTTTACCCACCGTGAACGGGGAGAACGGATCAGCGCCGCCGGACTCTTCGGCACAAGTGAGATGATCACCGCTATTAGCGCCTCGACCCTGACGACGGTCTCGGTCTTCCTGCCGATCGTGCTCTTTTGGAACGACCTAGGCATGTTCGGCGATATCTTCGGCAACATGGCCTTCACCGTCATTGTGGCCCTCCTCTCGTCGCTCTTGGTAGCGGTACTCCTTGTGCCGGTCCTGGCGACCCACTACCTGGAGATTCACGTCCGCAGTGAACGGCCGATCAAGAACAGGTTTTTAAAGACCCTCGATGCCGGGATAGAAGGCACCCTAACCTGGATCACCAAGGCCTACCACCGACTGCTTGCCGCCGCCCTGAAACGCAAATTCCTGACGGTAAGCACCTTTCTCCTGATCCTGATCGTCTCCCTGGCCCAAATCCCCAAACTGGGACTCTCCCTTCAGCCGGAGGGGATGAACGAATCGGTGGTGCTGAACATGGAACTGCCCTTAGGGAATTCGCTGGATGCAACCGAAAGGACCCTAGAGCGATTCCAGTCTCTGGTAGAGGAGCATGAAGAGGCCTACGAGGGAATCAGTATAACCGTCGGCACCAACGATACCTCCTATCAGGGATCCATCACCTTTGTTCTTCCCTCATTGGAGGAGCGCAGTATCAACGATGATGAGCTCAAGGAGATTCTTCGGGGCTACTTCGACCTCTTTCCCGAGGTCAAGTTCACCTTCGGCGGCCGTATGGGTCCCATGGCCGGCGGCGACGTCAATATCAAGATACAGGGGAATAATCTGGAAAATCTGAGCGCCTATGCCGAGAAGGCGCTGGAGCTTATTGATAAGAGGATCGACGGCCTGGTGGAGGTGACCCAGGATATGCAGGACGGCCTGCCCCAGTGGGATATCGTCATCGACCGGGAGAAGGTCTTCGACCTGGGATTACAGATCAGCGATGTAACGGCCGAAATCAATCGGCAGATAAACGGCAGCACCGCCACCAGCTACACCGACGAGACGGGCGACACCTACGATGTGGTGGTCAGGTTGAAGGAGGAGGACCGCAAACAAAAAAGCGATCTGGAGAACATCTACCTCTTCAACAGCATGGGCGTACGGATTCCCGTCTCGAGCATCGCCGAAGTGGAGGTGAACACCGGCCCCACCTCGATACCCCATGAGGATAAACTGCGGACGGTCACCTTGAGCGGCGACCTCGCCTTCGGCGCCCGGGCCAACTTCGTCGAAGCGGAGATTCAGGAGCTCTTGGCTACGGAACTGCCGCCGCCTCCGGGGATTAGCCTCGACTACAGCGGCGAGATGGAGGATATCCAGGAGACCGGGAGCGTACTCTTGAAGATCCTGGTGATAGCGATCCTGCTGGTATTCGGCGTAATGGTGAGTCAGTTCGAGTCCTTCCGGGCGCCGTTCATCATCATCCTGGCCATGCCGATGCTGGCCATCGGTGTTATCGGTATCTTCCTGGCCACCGGCACAAGCTTCGACATGATCGCCTTGATAGGTATCGTTATGCTGGCCGGCATGGTGGTCAACAACGGTATCGTATTAGTGGACTATATCAACCTGCTCAGGAAACGGGGAGCGTCCCTCTACGACGCCTGCCTCAACGGCGGCGTCAGCCGGCTGCGGCCGATCCTGATGACTACCCTGACGACCATATCGACCATGGTGCCCTTGGCCTTCTTTGCCGGGGAAGGGGGAGCCCAGATGCAGGGACTGGCGCTCACGGTGGTGGGCGGCCTGTCGGCCAATACCCTGATCACCCTGGTATTCGTTCCCGTGCTCTACGCGATCTTCTATCGTAAGGCGGAGACCAAATTGGAGATAAACGCATGACCCGAATCGAGATTGTAATGGATCAGACCATCGAGGATATCTTTATCGAGCGAATTCACGAGACAGGAGAGAGGTCGGCCTTCACCCTGGTGCGCGGCGCCCTGGGTAACGGCGAATCGGGTCCCCGGATGGGGACCGCCGTCTGGCCCGAGGAGAACTCCCTCTTTGTCCTCTATATCGAAGAGGAAGGAGTCGCCGCGGTCAAGAGAATCCTGGCCGAGATGAGAGAGGCCCACCCGCATAACGGGATCAGCGCCTTTTTGCTGCCCAATGCGGCTGAACTCTTTCCGCCGGAATGAGTAGATTTGAGGGCTTGCCCCCGACCCTACCGGGCCGTAGTATAGTTGAGATAGGTGAAGGTGAAAGGTGAAAGCTAAGGAGCAGACGGATGCAGGCGCGAGTAGTCGTTATCGAAGACGAACCGGAAATCAGCGAACTGATATCTCTTTACTTGAGTAAAGAGGGAATCGAGGCAGTCCCCTGCTCCAGCGGAGAATCGGGTCTCGCGGCGATCGAGGCCGGCGGCGTCGACCTGGCGGTGCTCGATATCAACCTTCCCGGAATAGACGGCTACGAGGTGCTCCAGGCGCTGCGCCGAAAGCACAGCTTCCCGGTGATCATCGTCTCCGCCCGCACCGACGACGCCGATATGATCCTCGGCTTCGGCTACGGCGCCGACGACTTTGTTCAGAAGCCCTTCTCGCCCCGGGTGCTCGCCGCCCGGGTGCGGGCCCACCTGCGCCGGGCGAATCTCTATGCCGAGGAAAGCAGACTGGAGATCGAGTTCGGCCCCTACCGGCTCGATCCTGAGGCCCGTCTCCTGCGCCGTACCGCTGCGGCCGGGAGCGAGGAGAGGATCTCCTTAAGCCCCAAAGAGATGGAGCTTCTAATCGACCTTGCCCGCCATCGGGGCAGCGCCCGCAGCCAGGAGGAGCTCTACGCCGCCGTGTGGGGCAACGATTACGGCGACATCGCCACCGTGGCGGTACATATCCAACGCTTACGCAAGAAATTGGAAGAGGACTCCTCCAAACCGCAGTTGATTCTGACCATTAAAGGCTTCGGTTACATGCTGGCAAGCGGGGCGATGCAATGACTCTCCGCAGACGTTTTACCCTGCTCCTCTCCTTCGTCGCCCTGATTCCCGCTCTGCTCCCCTTGGGCGGCTATCTCCATTACCGGCTGACGATTCCCCGCACTGAGGTTCAGGAGATCACCGAAGCGCCACCGTTTGTAGTTCAGGATCTCCATCGCATCATCGACGGCACAATTCCGGCGGAGGAGATAGACAGCCGGATCCTGATCATCGTCTATAATCAGAAACTCCCCCTCTATATCAACCCCTTGGTGCTCCAGATCGCGGAAGAACAGGGCATTACCGCCCCGCCGAAACCGGGCGGGGATCCGGCCGAGAGCGTCGCCCTCTTGAATGCGATCAGCGAGAAGAATCCCGACCAGGCGATCGGGACATCGATGTTTACCTATAGAGATAAGCCGGGCTTCGTGGTCTTTACCTATTTCTCCGGTAATCCTTTGCGCCTTTTCATCCGCCATCCGCTGATTATTATCAGCGGTGGTTTTGTGCTCTTGGTTCTGATCCCGCTTATCTTCAGCAGCCGCTTCCTCTTCTCTATCCGCCGCTCACTAAGCAGCCTGGAAGAGAGCGCCGGCCGCATCAGCTCAGGCACCCTGAACCAACCCCTGGAGATCCCTAAGGATCCGGAACTCAAACCGGTCTTCATCGCCTTTGAGGAGATGCGGTCCCAATTGAAGGAGGACCAGGAACAGCAGGCCCGCTTTCTGATGTCCGTCTCCCACGATCTGAAGACTCCCATGACCTCGATCCGCGGCTTCATCGAAGCCCTGCAGGACGGCATGATCGAAGGCGAAGAGGAGACGACCCGCATCTATAGTCTGATCCGCCAGAAGACCGAGCTCTTAGAAGAGCGGATCAGCGAGCTGATCGAAACTACCCGCATCAGCAGCGAGAGCTGGACCCGCAGCTTTGAAGAGATAGACGCCGCAAGCTTCATTACCGAGCTCTTCAACCGCTTCCGGATCGAATCGGAGGCCCGGGGGCACCGTTACCGGAGCGTGATCGACCTGCCCGGAGAGCTCCGCATATCAGGCGACCGGAAGATGCTCGGCCGGGCGCTGGAAAACCTGATCGAGAATGCAATCCGCTACGGCGGCGCCGGGGTAGAGATCCTCGCCTCCGCTAAACTGGCTGACGGCATGCTCCGCATCGCGGTAGAGGATTCCGGTGAAGGAATCTCCGCGGACGACCGCAGCCTCCTCTTCGAGCCCTTCTATCGGGGCGACAAGGGACGCAACAGCCGCGGCCTGGGCCTGGGACTGACCTCGGTCAAGACCATCGCCGAAGCCCACGGCGGCTCGGTGGGCCTGATAGAGAGCAGTTTAGGCGGCGCCGGAATCTACTTCGAGGTGCCGGCCGAGGGGCGCCGTCCCAGCACCACCGACCCGGCCGCCATCAAAGCGACCCCCAACCACTGAAGGGGCGTTAGCGCCTCGCCGAAGACGACCACCCCGCCCAGCACGGGAATTAGGATAAAATTGGCCGTAAAGATGGGGACGATGCGGATCGCCGCGGCCCGGGAGTAGGAGAATTGCAGGACGATAAGGGAGAGCCCGGAGAGTCCCAACCAGAAGAGGGTTACCGGGTCCTTTACCAGCCTGAGGATAAGGGCGCTAAAGCCCTCGTCCAGCGAAAAGCCGACGGTGCCGTAACGTTGAAAGAGTTGGGAGTAGGCTCCGAGGAAACCGGAGAGTCCCCCGATCAGCACCCCCCGCAGGGAGCCCTCGCCGACCAGCAGGATAGCGAGGCCGTAGAGAATCACTCCGGCTCCGAGAAGAGCATAGAGCCGGAAGATGCGCACTACTGTTTCGCTCGAGCGGCCGAAGAGGGCGATCAGAAAAGCCGCGGCGATGATGGTCCCCATAGCGAAGATTCCCCTTCGATCCAAGGACTCCCCCAGGACCAGACGGCTAAAGACCGCCAAGGAGACGAGTCCTGTCCCGGCCATCGCTCCGGCGATCGCCACCGAACCGACGAGGATGGCGGTAAAGACGAAGAAGAAGGAGAGCATCGTAGCCAGGGTGGCCCCGGCCCAGAGGGCGGTTCCCCCGGCCGGATGCTTAGAACGCAGTTGCAACCCGAGCTTCTGCCCCCCCTGTCCGAGATTCAGGAGGGAGTAGCCGATAAAGGCCAGGAGGGCGGAGAGAGCGGAGCTAGTCATCGACCGGTGGTTTATATGATGAAGAGTATTTGTCTACTATTCTGCCGGTGGGGGCAACGGTATCCCACTATAGTCCACGACTAGAACAACATCAACGACGCTCTTCTTCCCCGTCTCAACCTCGAAGGGCTGCCCTGCAGGGGCTATGATAGTTGTCTGCGGAGTAGGAAGGGTAGTTTCGAAATCCCAATGCTCAAGGAAATACCATCCGGGGCCGCTGTATTGACCCGCAGCGCCTATGACGAAACCACCTGGGATGGGGTTGCTGACACCGGAGACCGCAAAAGGAACAGTAATATTATTATTTCCATCCTCCGTCCCGCTCACATAGAAGAGATTGGAGTAGGGAATCAGGTCGCCGTCGAAATCGGAATCCTCATCCTTGAGGCCGAAGTACTGTTTTACCTCGTCGGTATCTTGGAAGCCCCCCATATAGAGGAAGTAGTCCCTGCCCGAGGGGATGCCGTAGAGATTGAAGTCGGCCGTATTGTTATCGGCGTCGTAGGGGACCTCGACGGTGAAGAAGGGGTTCCCGCCGAAGCTGATGACGGCGTCGAAGGCGAGATCGAGGAGATACTCGGTGGCCGTCTCGTCGATCTGATCCTCAACCTCCGGGGACAAACTATCGTAGGAGAGTACCGCCAAGAGCTGGGTCAGCTCCTTCATTTGCTGCTCGAAGCCGGCATCGACGACGAGCCCGGCGAGGACCCTGGTGTCGGCATCCCCCGGAGCCATGCTTATATTGAACTCCAGGCCGCCGTCTATCTGCGCCTGCGGGGCATAGCAGGCGCTCAAAAGGAGGACGAAACCTCCTAATAGAAGTAGATTCAAGATTCTGAGACTGTTTTTTCTCATTCTATCGCTCATAGATCAACTCCTGCACCACTCTGGTGCCTAATTATATTCTCTAATTTAAAGGAGGGGCAGGGAACTGTACCGTACCGCCGATACTCCCGTACTCGATCCCGCTTACCGGACCGGTAAAGGCGGAGATGAGACTCTCATACTCGGAGAAGCTGGGGAGGGTCTGCAGAAAGACCAGCATCTCTAACTCCCGCGCATCGGCGCCGGATAGGGGTGCGCCGTTTCCTTGAATGACCCCGCGCTCCCCGGCCGACAGGGTTGCCCCCACGCCGAAACTGTTCGCGAAACGGACCAGACCGGTGAGCACCTGCAGGTTGACCCCGTCGTAGTCGAAGGAGGTCCCCCGGACGGCGGCGGTCGAGACGGGACTGGTTAAGCGGAAGTTATTCTGCAACCCCTCGACCTTCTTAACCTCCGCCCGAACCCGGCCGACCCGAAGGTGGAGCTCGGTAGAGATCCCCCCCTCTTTCTCGACCAGTTCGTCGATGCGCATGCGGGTGAGGGGCCGGACGGTGAGGACCGCCGAATCAATCTCGAGGGTCGCCTCGGATCTGAAGCTGGTGGAGATCAACGCCCCTGTGGGGATCCGGGTTCCGACTGAGGCGGCTCGCCACCCGTCGCCCGGTATTTGATATTCGACCCTCCCTGAGACGGAGCGAAAGACGCCGTCGGATGCAAAAAGCAGCGGAGTCATTAATACTAGTAGCAATATCGCTATAATAGTTCTTCCCTGGTAATTCATAATCACTCTTCTCCTAACCTTTCTCTTTAAACATATCCCTTTTCCTAGAAACTGGCAGACATTTCGAGACTGAGGCTATACTCATTCTCCGCCTCGTCGGTCCAGGCGCTGCCGGGAACAAAGACCGCCCCGCTCATGCCCGCCGAGAGGTCGGAGAAGATGCGCCACACAAAGCCCGCATCGTACTCCGCTCCCAGATACCAGGCGTCCGAGTCGGGATTGGTCTGGGCCCAGGCGCCGGTCCATTTAAAGGTCTGCCCGCTCACGGTCAGAACCGGCCGAAAGTAGACCCGGGCGCCCACGGAGGGCTGAATGCGGCTCATCAGCTCCGAGTCGCCCTTTACAAAGGGCCGGAGGGAGTAGTCGAAACCGGCAAAAAGCAGACCGTCCAGATTGGGATCCACCACCTTGCCGAAGGAGGGGCTGTTCAAGGGCCGGGGCTGGGCGATATTGAAGGAGACATTGATATCTTCCAGATCCTCCACGGGGATATTCGGCGTGGCCACGACCCCGCGCAGCACAAAGCGGGAGTCGAGCCAGTCCTCCCGCAGATAACGGGAGGAGAAGCCGGTTAAAAGGGAGAGGGCTTCGGAATCCTCGGCTCCTTTGAGTTGCGAGGTGCCGATGGTCAAAAAGGAGTCATGGTAGAGATTCTTGCCGAAACGGTATGAGAGAAGGGTTCCCCAATACTGGGAGTCGATCAACTCGGCGGCACCGTCATCCTCACGCAGATCGAACTGGGCGAGCCCGTAGAATACCAGCTCCTGCAGTCGACCGAGGTCGATAAAGGCGATCTCCCCCTGGGTAAAGAGTCGTTTGGGGCCGAAGAAGTTATCCTCCTCATCGAACTCTTCGGAGAAATCGATACTGGAGACACGGAAATCGCTCGACGGATTGAGGAGCAGGCCGGTATAGGCCCCGTCGAACTGCAGCCGTAAACGGGGAAAGAGGAAGCGAAAGGAAGCCCCATCGGCTGTATGGGAGAGGATGTAGCCGGTGGGATCGCTAAAGGGGAATCGCCCCACGGAGGTCTCTACCACCGATGAGGCACCGAGGGCCCCCGGAAACTGCCCCTTGAAGCGGAGGAGTTCCAGATCGAGCAAGAAACTGCGCTCGTCGGTAAAGAGATAGCTTCCCTGGCCGACCAGAGAGAGGGTCGCCGTATCGAACTTCTTCAGCCCGGAAGCCCAGAGAGTGACCCTGTTCTCCTGAACCAGATCCCCGTCGCCGGAGGATTCATAGCCCGTCGAGTTGGAGACTGCGCCGCCCCAATCAAAATCGACGGCCGCGACGGGAGCGATCAGCAACAGCAGTGCGAGCGCGGTATAGAGATATTTCATATTCATAGCTCCTCTCCAAACTGGCTAGTAAAGCGCTCGATAATCCGCAGCGCCCGTTCTCCGGAGAGGCCGGTGTTGGGATAGGCATTCCCCTGAATAACCCCCTGGAAGGCGAGCTCCCGGGCGGCGTAGCGCGGCCCCGGAAAGAAGCGGTACATCAGTCCGCCGGAACGTCCGGCCGCCTCCATCAAGAGATAGGAGAACTCCCCTAAGCTGATGGGCGCATCCGCGGAACGGCCGTCGAAGAGGGCGATTCGACTCCCCGCCTCCTCCGCGGCGTCGCTGCGGCTCATATCATCGGCGACTTCTCCTACTCCCACCAGTACCAGGTAGGCGGAGGAGCCGAAGGTGAGGGACTCCTCTTGAAGCAGAATGTCCATGGCGGCGGCGGATTGGGCGAAGACGACTGCAGGCAGCAGCAGGAAGGACAGGCATATCAGTATTCTTAACTTCTTCACATTCATGGAAATATAATACCACTTCTCGAAAAAGAGGCAAGACAAAAAACGAGCATCACAATGATTTAACAGAGCGGAGAGTGGGATTGATCTGCAGGAACACTCGCTAAAATCGATATTTCGCCGACTACTCCGGGAGGCGCCCCTTTCCGAGTCCCTTCCAGATAAGCCAGAAGATCAATAGCAGCTCGCCGATAAAGGTGTAGACGGCGATATCCGCACTGTAGGACGGGACCAGGATATTCCCTATGCCGTCGATCAGATAGCCGAGCCCCGCAATAACTACCAGGATCCCCAGGAACCTCGGGAAGAATCCGGATCTGAATAGCAGCAGCCCGAGGATCAGCAGATGAAAGGAAAAGAAGATCAAGGCCGCCTGCCAGCCGATCCGGAAGGAGTTTACCAAGGATATTATCTCTTCTCCCAGATTAGCGGGAGGGGTTCCCTCCAGGAGCGGGAGTACCTTGGTAAGCTCCAGGATCGCCGCCGCGAAGAGGGCGGAATAGACGAGCCGAAACCAGGCCGCCAAGAGCGAGAGCCTTGAATTGACCGGCTTGAGTACCAGGTAAAGCCCCCAGGCTACGATGACGTCGAGAACGACGACGATGAGATAGCTCAGCACTCCGGCCCGGAAGAGGCCGTCCTCGACCGTCAATGCCGCGGCGGTGGCCGCCGGATCGGCGAGGTCGATCAATTCCGGGATCACGTAGAATTCGGCAAAGGGAGCCAGCACGGCCATCAAAAGTAGAGCGAGGCCCGCCGTAAGGGAAGCGCGGCGAAAAGGGGTGTTCGTATTCATCAAACCTTCCTTAGAATTGAATCAGCCCCGCATCGCTGCGGGGCGTATAGCCGTATTATTTCTTCTTCGTCTTCCTGAAGGGATCCGCCCAGCGCACGAAGGCCGGGGCAAGGCGGGTCTGAATCCAGACCTTCCCCTGTCCGGAGAAGCGGCAGACTAAGCCTTCGCCGGAAAAGAAGAGGCTCTTTAGGCCCGCCACGGGACGCACATCGTAGGAGAGACCGTCCGAAAAGGCGACGATGTAGCCGGTATCGACCACGTAGTTGTCGACCACGTCGATCTCGAGGATGCCGCCGAAGCTGTTGAACCAGAGGTCGCCTGTACCGGTAACCTTGATCATGAAGAGCCTCTCCCCGGAAAAGAAACCCTTGAAGCCCTGGAACTCGATGGAGAGCTCGAGTTCGGGACTGGCCGCTAAGAAGGCGGAGTTCTGGATATAGAAGGTCTCGTTCTCCAGATAGACGTGCTCTACATCGCCCGGGGTTCCGGGGGCGAGGCCCAGTTCGCCGTCGGCCTCATCGGCGCTAAACTCGTTGATAAAAAGCTTCTCCCCGGAGAGCATGCGTTTGAATCCGCCGCCCAGCCTGGTCTTCATCTTCAGGGAGGAGTCCATGTAGGCCATGGCCGAGGCCTCCACCTTGAGGGTCTTTCCCCGGGGGATAGTCACGTTCACCAGGCCGTAATCGGGAGCAGCCTCGATCGTAAAAGGATATGCGGTCGTATTCTGATTCATGGGCTAACTCCTATTTCTTCTTCTCGATCAGGTGGGGGGTGAGCTTGACGCCGAAGTTCTTGTCCGCGTGGGTTTGACACCAGACGCGCCCTTTGCCTTTGAAACGGCAGACCAGCCCTTCGCCCCCCATGAAAGAAGAGACCCAGCTCTTCCCGGCCTTGGAGAGAGAAAACTCGAGGCTATCCTCGAAGGCGGCGATATTGCCGGTATCGACGATGTACTCCCCATCCACATCCACCGGATAGAGGGCGCCGAAGGCGTTGATGACGATAAGCCCCGAGCCGCTCAACTTGAGCCAAATCATGTTCTCCCCGGAGAAGACGTTCTTGAATCCGCCCCAGCTGATGTTCATCGCTATAGATGAGGAGTGAGCCACGAAGGAGCCCTTCTGCACGTTCCAGCCGGAGGTGCCGTCTAAGTGAATCTCCTGCATGTCGCCGGGCAGATTGGTGGAGAGGTAGAGCTCGCCCCCGCCTGAAGGAGCGGTGTAGTGGTTCATGAAGATCCCTTCGCCCCCCAGGGTTCGCGCGAAGCCTTTGAGCATCCCCATGGCGCCTTTCTGGGCCTTGTTGATCTTCGTCTCTATCTTCATGTCCCCGGACATGGCTATCATCGAGCCGCCCTCGGCGGTGCAGGTCTCCCCCGGCTGAAGGAGGATCTTGGCGGCCGAGTTGGCCGGCCGTTCCAGTATTTCAACGTTCATCGTATGCTCCTTCTACCTGAATTTGGGATTGAGCCAGGCCGCGAGGCCCTTGATGCTGCGGGTCTGGATATAGACCGTCCCCTTGCCGACTACCCGGGTCACAAAGCCTTCGCCGCCGAAAAGAGAGGCGAAGAGTCCGCCGGCCAGGGCGACCTTCAATTTGAGAGAAGAGTCGTAGGCGACTAAGTGACCGTCGTCCACCTTCAGCTCTCCGTCCACCTCGCGGGGGATGATGCCGCCGTAGGCGCCGTACCAGAGCATCCCGGCGCCTGCGGCCTTGAGCTTGATAAGCCCCTCGCCGCCGAACCAGGATGCGAATCCCGCCCAGGCGGTCTTGAACTTCACCCCCTCGGTGGAAGCCAGATAGGCGCCCCGCTGCAGGCAGATCTCCGTATCACCGGAGAGTTCGGCTGCGACGATCTCGCCGGGAACATCCTGGGAGATGACCAGGGTAAGATCCCGGCTCTCGTTGTTGGTAAAGCGATTGACGAAGAAGGACTCCCCGCCGAAGAGCTTCTTCATGAGTCCAGAGAAGAAACCGCCGTTGGTGACGGCCTGCATGTCCATCTCGGCGGCCATGGATTGCATCGCGCCGGCTTCGGCGGTAACGCTCTCTCCCGGGGCCAACTGAATGTGGACGTGGCTGAACGAGGGCGAGCCCTGAATAGTCGCATTCATTACCTGCTCCTTACGATTTTGGATAGAGTACTCTGCTAAAAAATAAGACTCCGAATGAGGGAAGGAAAAGGTAAATGAGGATTTGGTGAAATTTCTTCAAAGCCGAATCATTACTCCAAGATTCCGCATCACTCTCCGCCCGGGACGCGGTGCATCTCGCGATCATGAAGCAGCACGGCATCGGCGAGATCGCCAGCTTCGATACCGGTTTCGATAATGTGAAGGGTATACGACGACTCTAAGGACTACCCTCTACTGATCCAGCAAACCAGTTCGCAGGTACTTTTTCATGAGTTGATAGATATCCTTCTTATCGCCCTCTTTACGGATTCCGACGGCGACAACGACTACTATAAGCTCTCCGTGTTCCACGGTGTAGATGATGCGGTAGCGCTGACCCAACACGCGGACCGACCGCATCCCTTTCAAGGGTCCTTTCAGGGCCTTACCGAATTTCGTCGGCTCCGTCGCTACTTCTTCAATACGCTTTAAGACTGTGCCGCGACTCGTCGGATCAAGCCTTCGAATACTCTCCGCGGCAATTGCGGTGAGTTTAACCTTGTACATCCAGTTCTTTCTTCAGATCTTCCAAATCGACAAGTTCGCCCTTTCGCAGCTGCTCCAGGCCTTGTTTAAGCTCACCATAGGACTCATCATCGGCGAGAATCTCCAGGGTTTCGGCGATCGCCTCGTAGGTATCCCAGCGCATTACCGCCAAGACCTCTTTCCCATGCTTGGTAACAGAGATAGTCTCCTCATGTTTTAGCTCTTGTTCTAAAGAGGAGATCCGTTTGCGGGTTTCGGAGATAGACAGATGTTTGATCACTACAATGCCTCTGTGTAATTGTACTTTTTTTTGCATATTTAATCTATATTTTTTGTACAAAAAAGGGAACCTACATTTGCCGACCATCCGCGCCAGCGGCACGGAGGGCGCGGCCCGGCGACTGCCGGGGCGCGGTGCGCAGCACGGAACCCCGTAGTCGACGCGGTGCCACCACGAGACGTGGTGGCAGGCGCCCAAATGATGCGCAAATCGATAAAAAGATAGAGAAATTTTGGTCATACCAATCATCGTACCTTGATGATTCGGGCATCTTCATCTATACTGAAGGCAAATCCCAACCAATAAGGATAGCACTATGCCTGAGAAGAATATGGTTACGATCGACGGAAATACGGCCGCCGCATACGTAGCCCACGCTACCAACGAGGTGATCGCGATCTATCCGATTACCCCCTCTTCCCCCATGGGAGAGCTTTCGGACCTCTATTCCGCCCAAGGACGCCCCAATATCTGGAAGTCGATTCCCGACGTTGTCGAGATGCAGTCCGAGGCCGGTGCGGCCGGTGCCGTTCACGGTGCATTGTCTACCGGTGCGCTGACCACCACCTTTACCGCATCTCAAGGGTTGCTGCTGATGATCCCGAACATGTTCAAGATCGCCGGCGAGATGACTCCGACCGTTTTCCATATCGCCGCTCGGGCCGTTGCGGCTCAGGCGCTATCGATCTTCGGCGACCACACCGACGTTATGGCCGCCCGGGCCACCGGTTTCGCCCTCCTCGCATCGAATAACGTGCAGGAAGTTATGGATATGGCCCTGATCACCCAGGCCGCCACCCTCGAAAGCCGGGTGCCCTTCCTCCACTTCTTCGACGGTTTCCGGACCAGCCACGAGATTCGCAAGGTCGAGGAGCTGCCCTACGAGATCATGGAGAAGATGATCGACGATGAGCTCGTCAAGGCTCACCGCGAGCGCTCCCTGAACCCCGAGAAGCCGACTATCAAGGGAACCAGCCAGAACCCGGATGTCTTCTTCGCCGCCCGCGAGACGGTGAACAAGTACTACGAGGCTACCCCCGCTATCGTGCTGAAGTACATGGAGCAGTTCGAGAAGCTGACCGGCCGGGCCTACAAGCTCTTCGACTATGTCGGAGCCGAGGATGCCGACCGCGTAATCGTCCTGATGGGATCCGCCGCGGACACCACCGAAGAGACCGTCGAGTACCTGCTGAACCAGGGCGAGAAGGTCGGTGTGGTCAAGGTTCGCCTTTTCCGCCCCTTCTCCGCCTTCCACCTGCTCGAGGCGCTGCCCAAGGGCGTCCAGAAGATCGCCGTTCTCGACATGACCAAGGAGCCCGGCTCCTTAGGCGAGCCCCTCTACGAAGATGTGCGCACCGCCTTCGGCGAAGAGATGAGCAAGGGCAATCCCAAATTCACCTACTATCCGAAGATCGTCGGCGGCCGTTTCGGTCTGGGACTCTCCGGCCACGGCGTAACCCCGGCCATGATCAAGAGCGTCTTCGACAACCTGAAAGAGGATCATCCCCGGAACCACTTCACCGTGGGTATCAACGACGACCTGAACGGCACCAGCCTCCCCTGGGATCCCGAGTTCGTCACCGAGGCGGACGACGTCCACCAGGCGATGTTCTACGGTCTCGGCTCGGACGGTACCGTCGGCGCCAACAAGAACTCGATCAAGATCATCGGCGAGGCTACCGATTACGCCGCCCAGGGCTACTTCGTCTACGACTCGAAGAAAGCCGGCGCGGTAACGGTATCGCACCTCCGTTTCGGACCCCGGAAGATCAAGTCCTCCTACCTGATTCAGAAGGCCAACTTCGTCGCCTGTCATAACGAGAGCTTCCTCGAGAAGTACGATATGCTCAGCCGCTGTAAGGACGGCGGAACCTTCCTTCTGACCAGCCACTACTCGAAGGACGAGATCTGGAGCAAGCTCCCCGTCGAGGTTCAGCAGCAGATCATCGACAAGAAGCTCAACTTCTACGTCATCGACGCGGTCAAGATCGCCGAAGAGGTCGGCTTGGGCGGACGGATCAACGCGATCATGCAGACCGCCTTCTTCAAGATCTCCGGCGTTCTCCCCGAGGAGAAGGCCCTGGAGCTGATCAAGAAGTTTACCCAGAAGACCTACGGCAAGAAGGGTCAGGAAGTCGTCGACATGAACATCAAGGCCATCGACATGGCCTCCAGCGCGATCCAGAAGGTCGACGTTCCCTCCTCCACCTCCGGCGATATCCACATGAAGGCCCCGGTTCCCGCCGATGCCCCTCAGTTTGTCAAAGAGGTTACCGGTGAACTGATCGCCGGTCGCGGAGACGCAGTCCCCACTTCGAAGCTGCCCTTGGACGGTACCTACCCTACCGGTACCACCAAGTACGAGAAGCGCAACATCGCCGAGAATATTCCCGTCTGGGATCCCGAGGTTTGTATCCAGTGCGGCGACTGTTCCGCCGTCTGCCCCCACGCAACCATCCGGATGAAGGCCTACAAGGCCGAGGACCTGAAGAACGCTCCGGCGGCCTTCAAGTCCGTCGACGCCCGGGGCAAGGGATTCGAAGGCTACAAGTTCACCATCCAGGTTGCTCCCGAGGATTGTACCGGTTGCGGCGCCTGTGTGAACATCTGCCCCGCCCACAAGAAGGTCGACGGCGTCAAGACCGAAGCCAAGGCGATCAACATGGAGCCCCAGAAGCCGCTGCGAGAGCAGGAGGCCGAGAACTGGGACTACTTCCTGAGCCTGCCCGACACACCCCGGGATATGCTGAGCCTGAATACGACCAAGGGCACCCAGCTCCTGCCGCCGCTCTTCGAGTTCTCCGGCGCCTGCGCCGGCTGCGGCGAGACTCCCTATGTGAAGTTGATGAGCCAGCTCTTCGGCGACCGGGCGGTAATCGCCAACGCCACCGGCTGTTCCTCCATCTACGGCGGAAACCTGCCCACCACCCCCTTTACTCAGCGCGCCGACGGCCGCGGACCCACGTGGTCGAACTCCCTTTTCGAGGACGCCGCCGAGTTCGGTATGGGTATGCGCCTGACCTCCGACCAGCTGCTGAAGTACGGTAAAGAGCTCTGCACCAGCCTGGCCGAGCAGAAGGATTCAGGCGTCGACGCCAAGCTCCTGGTCGCTGTTCGCGACAATGCACAGGCCGATCAAGCGGCTATCGAGAAGCAGCGCCAGATGGTCACCGACCTGAAGGCCCAGCTCGCCAAGTCGAAGTCCCCCGTAGCGCTCAACCTGCTCGGCGTAGCCGACTATCTGGTCAAGCGTTCGGTCTGGATCTTCGGCGGAGACGGCTGGGGATACGACATCGGCTACGGCGGACTCGACCACGTGCTCGCCTCCGGCAAGAACGTCAACGTGCTGCTGATGGACACCGAGGTCTACTCCAACACCGGCGGTCAGATGTCCAAGGCTACCCCCACCGGAGCGATCGCGAAGTTCGCGGCCGCCGGTAAGGGGATCGGCAAGAAGGACCTGGGCATGATGGCCATGAGCTACGGCTACGTCTACGTGGCGCGGGTCGCCATGGGATACAACCGGGTACAGACGATCAAGGCTATCCAGGAGGCCGAGGCTTACGACGGACCTTCGATCGTCATGGCTTACAGCCACTGTGTCGCCCACGGTATCGATATGACCACCGGTATGAACCAGCAGAAGGCTGCGGTTACCTCCGGCATGTGGCCCCTCTACCGCTACAACCCGCTGCTGGCCGAAGAGGGCAAGAACGCCTTCACCCTCGACAGCCGGGAGCCCTCCACCGCGGTAGAAGACTACATCTACGCCGAGAACCGCTACCGGGCGCTGAAGCGCTCGAACCCCGAGCGGGCGGCTATGCTGCTCGAGAGCATCAAGAAGGGCGTGGAGAAGCAGTACCGGGAGTACAAGTACCTGGCGGACCGGCCCTTCTAAGACCGGACGACAGTCGCTTTTCTGTCACGTTTCAGCCCTCCCCTCTTTTTGAAAGAGGCGGGGGGCTTTTTTGTGTCCGGAGAGGAAAGAGGTTTCCCGCGACGGGCGCGACGGGAACGCGACGAAGAAGAGAAGAAGAGGGAGCTCACAAAGGGCGCAAAGGTTCACGAAGGGTAGGCTTTTCGTGAGTTTAACAAGCGTCGCGTCTTGTCGTGTTTGTCGCGGGAAATAAAAATAGAAAGAAGAAGTGGTTCCCCGCGACGGGCGCTACGGGGCGCGACGAAGAAGGAAGAAGAAAAAAGAGAACCCCCACAAAGGGCGTTATGGTTCACGAAGGGGGAGGCTTTTCGTGAGTTTAACAAGCGTCGCGTCCTGTCGCGTTTGTCGCGGGAGATAATAAGAGAAGCTACTCCCCGCGACGGGCACGCGACGAAGACGACTTGAGGGATCGCATACGTATAGTTCTGTTCAATTTATACGTATAGCTTCCTCACGCGATATGTCATTGAGATCCTCGCGAACTGACTCACTCCCGATCCTTTGTGTCCTTTGAGACCTTTGTGAGAAAGAAGAAGTTCTTCCCGCGACGGGCGCTACGGGGCGCGACGAAGATAGAAAAAGGAGAATACTCTCAAAGGGCGCTGAGGTTAATGGGGCGGAGGCATTTAGTGAGGTTCTTTTCCGTCGCGTCTTGTCGCGTTTGTCGCGGGAGTTTTTTCAATCGATGTTTTCCCCGCGACGGGCACGACGGGGCGCGACGAAGAGATGGAGTATCGTTGTTTCTTCGTACCATTCTGTTGCAACACAATCACAGTTTAGTCGACGTCATGAATCTCCGAGTTCAAAGAGCGTCGCGTCTTGTCGCGTCCGTCGCGGGGTGAAGAATTAGGATAAGAGAATGCTCCCGCGACGGGGCGCTACGGGAACGCGACGAAGAGAATGGACTTAAGGGAGCGCTCCTTCAGGAGCTTCTCCATTCTACCCCTCATCCGCCGGCCGTCAAGGACCGGGGCAAGTGAGCCTTGCGGCTCATCCTTGACAGCCGACGGAGTGAGGCGGTCGAGAGAGAGGAAAACCTGAAGGAGGTTCTTCCATGATTTATCCGCATCTCTCTAAGCTGGTGCTGGACTCAGCCTTCGAGGTCTCGACGGCACTCGGGCCGGGGCTGCTGGAGGCGCCCTACCACAACGCCCTCTACTACGCTTTGAGCAAACGGGGCTGCGAGGTCGTCTACAATGCACCCTTCAATGTCGTCTTCGAAGGTCATACGGTGGGCGAGTACTATGCCGACCTGCTGGTGGCGGGCAGGGTCATCCTCGAAATCAAGTCGGTATCGGAACTGGGCAAGGAACACTATTTGCAGCTCATCAACTATCTGCACATTTCCGGGTGTAGGTTAGGGTTTCTCCTCAACTTCAGGCCTTATCGGCTGGAGTTTAAGCGGCTGGTGCTGGAGCAGCCGGCTATGTAGAACTGCAGCGAATCGAGAGGATATGGACAGATAAGTGAAAGCCTCTTAGACTGTTGGTATGACGAATCACCTGCTCGATCTAATAAAACGACTTGTTGATTTCAAAGTTGAGTTCGTCGTATGCGGCGGAGTCGCCTGTGTATTGCAGGGATGCGATCGGGTTACCCTTGATGTCGATGTCTACATTCCTATGAATAGTGACAATTTAAAGCGTCTAATATCGATGGCGAAGTCGACCGGACTTCATCCCAGAAATCCCGAACCGATCGAGGCCATCCTGAACCAGGAGCGTCGGGAACTGTGGAAAAATGAGAAGAATGCCCTTGTCTATACCCTGCTTGATTCATCCGGTATGATCCAGCTGGACATCTTTCTCGACTACCCCATCAGTTGGGAGGAGCTCAGATCTAACTCCGATACTTTCGAGATAGACGACGTACGGTTTCTAGTATCCAGCCGACGCAACTTAATTCGGGCCAAAGAAGAGGTCAATCCGATACGAGCGAAAGATATTGAAGATATCAGGCAATTGAAGGAGCTTATAGAAGATGAGTCGGACTGATATCCATCCGGATTTTGACGGTCACAATGAAAAATCCCTAAAAAATCTGGAGCCGAAGGGGAAACTGCTTTACCTCTCCCAGATGATAGAGCTGTATCATACTGCTCGCACCAGAATCAAACGAGTTAAAAAGAAATCAAAATAGCTACTTCCTTATCACCGCAGACCATTATTGTCAGCTCACAATCGATAGCTTGCTGAGATAGAAAAAATCGTTGCGGCTTGTCGTGTATGTCGCGGGATATTAATAAGAAAAAGTGCACTCCCACGAAGGGCGCGACTGATGCACGACGAAGTAGTGCCAGTCTCTAAACTAAACGCAGCGTCTCGATAAAGGCGGTAATACTACGGGTATACCCCGCCAGTGCCGACGGAAGCGATTCTTGAAGAATCCTAATCTTCTGAGGATCAAGGCGCTTGCGATACATATTTCGAAAGACATGTCTAAATGATCTCAGTTCGTCCAGCTCATCAGCTGTCGCTCTATCGATTATCGCCGGGCGGATTCCCTCGATGGAGAGCGTCATCCGATAGAGCAAATCCTTGTGCCATGACTCCTGATTCAAATTGTTTTCGAAATGTCTTGCGATGCGATAGAACGAGTTTTCTACCAGATTGTAGATGTTGTGAAGAGTATACCCCAGCACTGCGAAATCAAGTTCATCGTCCGCTCCGGCTTCGAGGCGCGTCTGAGCTCTTTTATTGGTTTCCTCGAGCTCGGAGAGAGCTGCCAGGTCTGATTGAAGCTCGGAGATAAGGAGCTCGATATCGGCCCTACTTTCGCTCATATAGCACCTTTCCTCGCTTCAGGATGCGTTCGCGAATATGGGGATAGACGTCATCGAGATCGACCACGTCTATCGGGACTTCTTGCCGCAACAGGTAGGCTGCCACTTTTAAAAACTTGTCGCTTCGAACTGCAATATCGATATCGCGGACATCCTGAAAGGTATTTTCCGCGAGGGATCCGAAAAGAACGATCAGCTCGATATCGGGATCGATCTCTCTACAACCGCGTACCAGTCGGGGAAGGAGCCGCTCATACTGAGATCTTCGCTCACGAGCTTCAGATTCGCGGGCGGCCTTTCTCTCTGCGTAGAAGGTTCGTAAGGTTTTGATCCCGTCCATGAGATTATCATATGACCTTCAATACTCTACCGTCAAGATTGGATATTCTCCCGGGACGGAGCGCGACTGGAACGCGAGGCTGTAGGCCGAACGGGGTCAGATTCCGAAGCGCTCGAACATCTCCGGCGGAGCTTCATGCTCCTGCATGATCATCCTCAGGCGATCCAGCAGACGCTTCTCGACCTGTTCATTCCGTATGGGATTCTGTTCCAGGGGATCATTTGAGAGATCGTAGAGCCGGGTCTCGGTGTCCTGAAAACCCTGAGCGTCGTGATTCGGCACCCGCTTCGAGTCGTCCCGACCTTTGATCTGCATGATCGGCATCCCCTTGGTGAAATCGAATCCTGGATGGAGGCGTACATCCCGCATCTCCTCCGCCGAAAACTGACCCCGCATATGGGCGGGATGGTGCCTATATTCGAAGAGTCCGGTGCTGTCGAGGTGACGCGGGGAGTAGTGGTAGGCGTAGCGGCCGTCGGTGATCAGGACCGGGCCGCCAAATACGCCAGAAACCGCGACCCGTTCCCGGCGCCGGTCTTCTGCAAGCAGGGGAATCAGGGATCCGCCGGTAACCTCCTTCGGAACAGTACAGCCGTGCACATCAAGGAAGGTGGGCATGATATCGATGGCGCTGGTTGTATAGCTTCTGGTTTCGCCTCCCTTCTCACGGTAATCGGGGTGGTAAATCATCAGCGGGATATGCGAGATCTCCTGATAATTGGGCATAATCACCTTCGCCCACCAGTCGTGCTCCGCCAGCAGAAATCCGTGGTCGGTGCTCATAACCAAAACGGTGTCCTCCCACATCTCGTGCTCATCCATGTAATCGAGGAGCCGTCCCAGCTGATCGTCACAGAAGGCGACGAGAGCGGCATAGGTCCGCCGGATGTAGTCGATCTCTTCCGGACTCTCGACGGGGCGGGCGTAATTGGGCCAGTTGAGCACGGCGTCGCGGGCCAGCTCGAAGCGATCGAGGTACTCCGGCGGGACATCGAAGGGTTCGTGGGGATCGAAACACTCGACCTGCAGGAACCAGTCGTCCTGCTCTCTGTTCAGGTCCAGAAAGCTGATCGCCGAATCAAAGCAGCGGGTCATCGGGAACTCGGCGGCCGTGCGCATCCGGTGGAGCTTGTTTTTGGCGAACTGCAGCTTGTGCCCGCTGCGGGCGCCCTCCTCGAAGTTGTAGTGCCGCGAATCGTAGGCGGAACGTAGGGCGTCAATGTCCGGCTCTATCACCGGTATCCAAGGGTCGTACTCCTGACCGCGGTGGAACTCCCAGGTCGAAAAGTTGGTGCAGTAATTTGCACCGCCGTCTTCGAAATAGTGCACGTGGTCGGTGGCGATATGGCTGTAGACATCCTGCTCTTCCCGCAGGATCCTCGGCAAGGAGTTGTCGTAAGGCTCCATGGGGCCCCATGAACTGTGAAAGAAGTTGTATCTGCCGGTCTGCAGATCGCGTCGCGCCGGCATGCAGGGAGTGCTCCCGGCATAGTGGTTTGTAAAAGTGACGGCCTTCTGCTGCAGCCGGTCGAAGTTCGGTGTGGGGACGGAGCCGCCGTATGCACCCAGAGCCTTGCGGTTGAGGGAATCAAAAAGAAGAAAAATCGATCTCATGTGGTTGCATCTCCTATACTATTCGGATCTCAGAGCGGCGCTACCCGTTCCGCCTGCTGCGTCGCGGAAAAAATCGTGCGAACCGGTTGAGGGGAACCACGGTAACCAGCAGAAGCAGAAGGTTGAAGATCAGTATCCCGACGGTGATCGGTCGAGTCAGAAAAATCATCGGATCATCGCCGGACATGATCAGGGAGCGTCGGAAGTTCTCTTCCATGATCGGGCCGAGCACCCGGGCTATGACGAACGGCGCCAGGGGATACCCGAATTTCTGAATCACGAAGGCCAGAATACCGAAGGCCAGCGTGATCCACAGATCGTTGATCGAGGTCTCCATCCCATAGGAGCCGACCGCGCAGAGAATCAGGATAATCGGAATCAGGAACTTCTTGCGCACGTTCAGGATCTTGACGAAGAGCGGCAGGAAGGCGAGCCCGATTACAAAGAGGAAGATATTCGAGCCGATGTAGGCCAGGAAGATACCGCCGACCAAATCCTGATTCTGCACAAACAGTCTGGGGCCGGGAATATACCCTAAAAGCATCAGGGCCGCCAGCAGCATCGCGGAGCAAGGATCGCCGGGCAGGGCCATCGTCAGCGACGGGATCAGGGTGCCGCCGCAGCAGGCGTTATTGGCCGATTCGGTCGCGATTACTCCGGCGGGATTGCCGGTGCCGAACTTCTCCGGTGTGCGCGAACTGTTCTTTGCTACCGCATAGGATACGAAGCTCGCGATTACCGATCCCGCCCCCGGCAGAGCCCCGATGAAGGTACCGAGCGTACTGGAACGGAGCAGATTGAAGCCCTGCCTGAAGTTCTCGGTTATTGAATCGAGCGGCGGCAGGAAGGCCTTGAGATGGGGACTGTGGTCGAAATCCCCCTTCTCCACCTGCAACAGCATTTCGCTGACCGCAAAGAGTCCGATCACCATCGCGACGATCCCTATCCCGCCGGAGAGTGCCAGGGTGCCGAAGGTGAACCTGAAGTTGCTCATAAAGGGATCCATGCCGATGGTCGCCAACAGCAGTCCGAGGGCACCGGTCATAAGCCCCTTCGTGGTCGATTCTCTCGAGACTACGGCGATGCAGAATACCCCGGTCAGCGCTAAAGCAAAGTATTCGGGGGGAGAGAACTTGAGGGCTATTCTCGCGAGCAGCGGAGAGAAGAAAATCAGATAGATGCCGCCGATGATTCCGCCGAGGGCGGAGGTCGAGATAGCCAGACTGACGGCGAAAGGTCCCCGTCCCTGCTGGGCGAGGGGATAGCCGTCGAGTAGGGTAGCCGCCGCAATCGGCGTACCCGGAATCCTGAGAAGGATAGCGGAGATCGCGCCGCCGGCGGTTCCACCGACAAAGATGCCGATCAGCAGCCCCATCCCGGCGTAGGGGTTCATGTTCATGGCCATCGGCGTCAGCAGGGTTAGACCCAGAAGCGGACCAAGCCCGGGTAGGATACCGATAATGATCCCCATGAAGACGCCGAACGCGGTTAGGATAATCTGCAGGAACCCGAAATAGACGGGAATACCGGCCAGGAAAATTTCAGTCAACATACCGGCTCCTTACCAGTAGAGTCCCAGTCGTCCAACCGGAAGCACTACATTGAGTATAACCGCGAAGGTAAACCAGATAACGAGGGTCGTTCCAATCGAGAGCGCCGCTAGGGGAAGGGGCTTGCGGATATTCAGGATGTAATAGAATACCGCCAGGACGATCGGGGTAGAGACATAGTATCCAATATAGTTCAGAGCCACGAAATAGAGGCAGAGGGTTCCAAGAGTTTGTAACACCCGTGCCCTGCTTCCCCGCACCAGGATCACCACGGCTTCTTCCTCCAACACCTGACCTCGAATTGACGGCAGTAGCACCCCGAGGGATCTGCCCGCGACGAGTACAAGCAGTAGCCAGGAGAGAAGACGGGGAAAGAGAGCGGCATTCTGCTCACCCCCGCCGGTATGCATTTCAAGTTCTACGAATCGGGTGTGTATTCGGAATAGCGCTATCAGCGCGGGTATCCCCAGACACCATGCGACGATCAATTCCTGTATCTGCCTACGACTAATCTTCACAACTCCTCCGTCCTGAAAGCCAGATATAATAAACCGGGGCGCCCGGACATTCCGAACACCCCGGGATGATCAATCCCCTAAAGCAGGTTCAGCGGATCAATTGTATTTCTTGATCTCCTCTTTCTCCCACTCAATCGCATCCAGCGCCGCTTCCAACTGACTCGACATTAGAGTGCACTGATCAATGTAGTTCTCGGGGCTGTAGGTATCGGTCGGCATCGGAAGATATCCCATTTCTGAGACGGTCTTCTGAACCTCCGGATCATCCAGCGCCGCCTTCAGGGCGGTGCGCAGCTTCTCGACCACAGCGTCGGGAGTCTCTTTACGAACGACCCACCAGGTCCATCCGGTCGCCGCCAGCCCGTCGAGACCGATCGAGTAACCGAAATCCTTGACCAAGGGCTGGCCGGGGAAGGCAGGCTGGGGCAGATCGCTCAACACCGCCAGGATCCGAACCTCGTCCTTGTAGGTATTATACCCGCCGGAGTTCATCACGTTGAAATCAAGCTCTCCCGCCAGCAGATCCTTCAAACCCATGTTAGCATCAGGATAGGGGATATGGCGCGTAACGGCTCCGGTATTCTTCAGGAGCGACGCCGCCGACATGTGCGGCAAGGAGATCTCCCCTCCGGCGCTGTAGCTCAACTCGCCAGGGTTGGCTTGTGCGTATTCGATGAGGCTTTTGAGATCAGGAAAACGGGAATCATCCTTTTTAACCACAATCGTGAATGCGTTCGACGCTACCCCGTAGAGGGGTTTGAAATCCTCAAAGGTGTAATCCGTCTTGCCGAACAGCGGCGAGAGGATCAGCGGCGCAACGTAGCCGTCGAAGATGGTATAGCCGTCCGCAGGCTTCGAAAGCACGGTCATCGCAGCCTTGACGCCGCTGGCGCCGGTGGTGGAGGTAACGGTTACATTGACGCCGAGTCTCTCCCCCATCGCATTTGCCACGTACTGCGAGGTAGCATAGGTAGCGCCCGGGCCCCAGGGGAAGATGTTCTGGATCGGACGGTCGGGGAAATTGCTCTCTCCCTGTCCGTTTGCGAAGACGACCGTACTTGCCATCACGCATACCAAGAGAATAATAGCTGCTCGTTTCATTCATGCCTCCTAATTTGATTGGCGAAGATTTTGCGGCGACCGCACTGCGGGTCGCTGCTTGTAATTAGTAAACACCGAGTTTGGTATATTGTCTAATACAATATTTCTTGATTGATATATAATTATTTTATACCATCCAAGTAGTCGGCGAACCAAGGAGGAGAAAATGCTGCACAGATACTTCGAACATTTCAAAGCGGTAGTCGAAACAGGATCTATTCTGCAGGCTTCTCATAAGCTCTATATCGCCCAGCCCGCGCTCTCCCGCAGTATAAAACTCCTGGAGGAGCAGCTGGGGGTGCAGCTCTTCATCCGCAAGAACAAAGGCGTTGAACTGACGGAATACGGCCGGGTGCTCTATCAACAGGTGTGCTCGATGGAACACGAGTTTCAGTATGCTCTGGACGAGATCGACTACATGAAGAATCAGAAGCGCTTGAGCCTCAGAATCGGGTCCGGTATCGTCTGGCAATACGGCGTCTTTCCCGACGCTGTCAACCGCTACAGGCAGAGTTTCCCGGATATTCAGCTGCAGATCGTTACCGGGTTTTCCCATTTACTCTATGATCAGTTTCTGCGGTCCGAGTTCGACATAATCTTTTGCGACATCGGCAACCTCCAGCCCGTAACCGGAGTCGTCTTCGAGCATCTGATGAACGTCTGTTTCTCTTTCTTTGCCGCCTGGGACCATCCGCTCTTTCAGAAGGCGTCGATAACAGAAAAGGATCTATTAGATTACGATTTTGCCGTTTTTTCTCATACGAATCTTGCTTCCGCCCGAGACATGGACGATGATCATCAGTTTAGCAAGCACTATTTCAGAAACGTTCGCTATATCAGCGGATCGATGATCAACCTGCTGGAGGTTGTCAGTACTACGCAGTACATCACCTCACTGCCGGAGTATATTCATCACATCGCCGAACAGTTCGGACTAAAAGAGATCCATCCCGATATGCGGCGGGCATCTTTCCCCAGCGGCATGGTCTATCGCCAAGCGGCGTTGAAGAAACCTCATATCCGTGAATATATCGAGTGCATTCGACAGTCGGTTCAGGTTGAGCCGTCAAATACGAGTAGTAGAGTATGAATAGAGCGAACCCCGCCCCTACTCGATGTCCGCCACCACGGTTTCCGGAGATTCTTCCAGGATCTCCGGGTGCTGGAAGAGATTGCGAATATACTTAAAGGCCGCCGCGTAGTAGTGGCCGTCGCAGATTCGCTCGTCGTTCACCACCTTGATAGGGATATATTTCCGCGTGCCGACGCTTCCGTCCGGCCCGAGGAAGAGCTCCCGCTCCTTCTTGCCGAAGGCGAGAAAGAGGGAGGTGGTGCCGAAATCGTAGATGTGATGATAGATCGGTTTGATGCCGAGTGATCCGAGGTCGGTTATGAATGCACCGGTGTGAAAGGGACTGGCGTCATGAATTGCTTTCGGAAGCAGTCCGTAATAGTCGAGAATTCGGAGTCCGGCAATGGCGGAACGGAGGAGTGCGCGCGGGAAGAACATGAAGAGCTTCGCCGTCTTGTCGGTCTCGTTTGAGGTCCCGGTATCCCTATTCTCCGCTATGGCTCGGTTTACTTTCTCCGCCACATCAAAGATCGTGTCCCGGGGCCCGAACTCCATCTTGAGGGTTGTCTCCAGCCCGTCCTCGTGGAGCCTCTTCTTGATGGCCAGAGTGATCTGGATTGTGTTGCGGGAATAAATTCTTTGTCCCGCGACGAAGCGATTGATCCGCGGCTTCTGCGAGAAGGCCCGAACCAATACGGCTATGAAGAGATGCAGAATGCCGATGTCCGGGTTGCCTCGATCGCGCAGACTGCGTAACCAGTTCTCGGCCTGTTCGATATAGATCTTATCCTCGAAATAGTCTTGGGCATCTACCCTCGTACGCATGATAAAGGGGGTGATCTGATAAAACGGACTTAAACTCCTCAAGCGACGTCCGTCATACCGGTCGCCGAAACGCCGGCGGTATTTCACATCAGCCATAGAGTAGTTGTAGGTGATTTTCTGTTCCGGCGCAAGCCGTAGATCCCTCCGTCCCGCTATGCATATAGCCGATGCATTCTGCATAGGATATGCATCCTGCATACAGCAAAGAACGTAAGAATCGAACTTAAATCTCTTAACTACATACAATTACACTGTCGGCATGATTCTTGCATTAATTGTGTAGAAGGGGATAGAGATGAAACAAATACTGGTCATGATTATTGCCATTACGGTTCTATTTACGGCATGCAGCAGCGGTGGGGCACATACTGGGTCTGCCCCTGCGAGCAGCAATGCAATTGAATCTTTCGATTCCGATCCGAGCGACGATTCCGTATCAGCAACTGAAGAGTATACGACAGCCCTTAGCGAGGCGATTTCAGAGCTTTCTGATAATTACAATGTAGACGAGATCTACGCAGCGGCTATCGTAATCATGAACATCGCCGACAGCTTCAATCTAGATGCCGATGAGTTGAATGGTCTGCTCTCTACTATTATTGATGATCAGATGCTGATTGAATTTCTCAACAGAGTCATTGTCGACGGCTATACACCGGCCGAACTAGAAGCCCTAATCACCGCGCCGGAAACAAAAGACCCGTCCACTAAGACAAAGACCGATTCCGAATCTGATTCCTCTACCGACCCCAGCTCAGAACCGGAAAGCGAAAATCCCGACGAAACCGAATCGGATCCCGAACCAGAGCCCCTCTCTGTCGACTCTGCCAAGGAAGCAGCCCGAGATCTCGGACGCTCCTTCCCCGAGGAGTACAAGGCTGAGGACATCTACGCTACTGCTCAAACGCTTCTTGATCTCTCCCAAGCCACCGGCATGAATATCAATGCGCTAGTCGCCCAGTTCCACTCCCGTCTGCATGATAACGCCGTGCGGGATTACCTGAAAGAGATCATCTTCGACGGCCTGACTCTTCCGGAACTGCAGCACGAGCTCGTCGATGACGACGATGATCATCCCGGGCGCGGCAAGGGCAATAAGAAAGAGGATTAACTCACAATAAAGCAGCTACCCTGCCCCGCTACTGAAATAGTAATCCGGGGCATGGGGCAGTCTGCCGCCCCCCTACTTCTTCCCGATATGAATCCGCATATTGAGATAATCCCGCTCTTCGTCGATGATCCGGTACCAGGTGTACTTCTGATTCTCCTTCATCATCTCCTGCATGCCCACTTGCTTCAGCTGCGCATAGACGGCCTTGCTCTTCGCCGCTTTGATGAAGAGATCCCGCTGATGGAGGTTGAGGAACTTGTTGATCATATGGGGAAAGTTCGCCTCCAGATGATTCTGGAAATGGTGCTCGATTACCTTGTATTTCGCAAGGATCTCATCGGCGTAGATCTGCAGCACCGGATCGGCATTGGGGAAGAGCGGAAGGTAAGCACAGAGCAGGTCCAGAATCGCAATAGGCCGCTTATAGTCGGTACCCGATTCATAGATCTCTACCGCCTCCTTACAGCGGGCTAGAAGCTCCTTGCGGCTGGTGCCTTCGATCTTGATCGGCCCCGCCCGCTCGATGACCGAGGCGATCGCTTCAATAAGGGAGATATAGATATGATCCCGCCAGCGCCCCTTCTCTAAAGCGGCGTAGAGCTTGAGCAGGGTCCTTTGATAGGCAAGCTGCTCCTTCTGGCTCTTCTTAAAGAGAATCTCATACACATGGAGATCCATTCCCTTAAAATGAAAGCGTCCGAGATTAAAGTAGCTCACAGCCCCCAAGAGATCCTCCTTCCGGCGAGGAGGGTTCTTTCTGAGCTGATGGACTACGTGATTGGTCATCAGGATCCTGGTTTTCTCAGGATCTAATAGATTGGCAAAACTCTGCAACCGGGCGGCGGTGTTGATGATGTCGCCGGAGATATCTCCGTCCCTAGTTATGACCATGGGGGTAAAGGTCTTTCCCCCGGCGATTCCTCCGGATACATTCATATCCGGCAGGATAATTTTATTGACCACCTTACTCTCGATTAGCTTTTTATGCTTGATTATTCTTCGGCGCGAGAAGTAGTCGGTGATATTGACCGCCGCCCTGGTCATGCTACGGGCGCTTGCGGCAACGAGGATGATCATGTCTCCCTCGGAGCGCCAACTCAATACTCCGTAGCTCTTCGCAATCCGGCGGATATCGTCCTGTATACAGTCGTCGAGTAGCTGCAGCATTGAGAGATTGCGCCGGTATTTAAGACAGAAGGCGGAATAACCATGGATATCGAGCATTCCCACATAGACGGTAGAGATGGAGGTATTCCGCTTCAGATCACCGGTCCCTTCGATGGCCTGAAAGGGTAGAACCAGGGCCTTCCAGAGGGCGGGATACTCCTCCAGACTGATAGGCGCGAAGACACCCCAATTGAGTTCCTTAATAAGATGAAAGAGCTTCTTATAGACCCTGGTGGTCTTCGTACTTACCGGCAGGTAATGGACAAAATCCATGAGTTGCGTAAACGAGGTTATCTTGCGACTAATTACCTGGTTGTAGAGAAACTCGAAGAATTCGTACGGGGATATGGAATCATGGTAATCATCAAGGGATTTCATAGGAATAATCTCTATCCTTACCGCTTGAAATTTCAGCAGGGGTGGTCATGAAGTCAAGTAAAGTACAGAAATGCGGATTAGTACAAGTATGGGGATAGAAGGATAGCCCCTCGCTTAATGCAAGGGGCTGAAACACTCTTCCTCGTCTCTCAGCAGAGGGGTGCGTTCTCTTTATTCAAACAGCGAATCAAAGAAGGTGAGCATCGAGGCCCAGGCCATTTCGGCTTCGTCCTCGTAGTAGGAGGATCCTTCAGGGTTGGTGAAGTTGTGGGCCGGCAGGTTCCCGTAGACGATGTAGGAGAAGTCGGCCTCGGCCGCGGTCATCTCCTCGATAAAGGCCTGCTGCCTCTCGCGGGGTGCAGCAGGGTCCTGGTCGCCCTGAATGGCGAGGATCTTCGTCTTGATGTCGCCCTGCCCGGCGGTCAAGCCGGTGTTGATCGAGGAGTGAAAGCCGACGACACCCTCGATCTCGGTACCGAGGCGAGCCATGTTGAGGACTACGCCGCCGCCGAAGCAGTAACCGATGGCGCCGATTCTATCCGGATCGGTATACTCGGCCCCTTTTAGGATATCCAGCGCCGCATTAAATCGCGCTTCAACCAGGGGGTAATCGGTGCCGATTTTACCGGACATGCTCCGCGCCTCTTCTCTGGAAACCTCTTTGCCGTCGCCGTACATATCGAGGGCGAAGGCTACATAGCCCTCTTTCGCCAGATCGACGGCCCGTTTCTTGGCATAGTCGTTGATTCCTTGCCACTCATGCACCACTATAACGCCGGGCCGGGGATCGGTTACCGACTCATCATAGGCAAGCATGCCCACCAGATTCTGGCCGTCGACGGTGTAGGATATCTCCTCCGTATAGATCACGGGGTCTCCGCTCATCTCCTTCTCCTGGGCGCCCTCTGCTGCAAGACCAGTGATTATAAGAACAACCGAGACAAACATAACAAACCATTTCACTCTCATAAAAATCTCCTTAACTAGTATTAGACATGCCGACGCATGCTTATTCTTACAAATATACTAATCTTTGACTGCGCGGGGAACTGAGTTTTCGGATATCTATCCCTGGACCTATCGACCGATGGTGTTGGCAGTCAGGTATGCCGACCATACTGGGGGGGATGATTTTTTCCCCTTTGCCCTAATTGATGCTATAATCGAGACCGTCCCCCAGGAGGTACGATTTGGGAGTTCTGCAATATAGCGCCGAGATTACGCGGGCGTTTCCAGAGAAGAATCTCGGCTTTATCACCGTTTGCGTCGAACCGGTCAGTGCGGGGATCTCGCTCAATACGGCTATGGATTACTTCAATGAGGACGAGATGATTACCTCCCTTCCTGTGGAGAAGGACGGCGGGGTTATCGGTTTGCTCAGCAAAGATACGGTTATGGCCAAGAGCAGGTCAGCCTGGGAACAGATCATGCACCGCTCTCTCGATGCTTTCATCACCGAGGATACGCGAAGCTTCGATTCCCGCGAGAACTGCGAGAAGGTCGCCGCACTGATGACTGAGGATGAACACAAGACCGATTTTAACGACCTCCTCATATTTCACCGAGGTAGCTACCTCGGTATTCTACCCATCCGGCGCCTGATGCACCACGTGGCCGATCTGCGCCACAGAGAACTGAATTATGCCCGAGATCTCCAGGAGTTTCTGATAAACCGGGGTTCCATTGCCTGTCGAGGCTTCTACTACGAAACCCTGCTGCGCATGTCCCACGAACTGGGCGGTGATTTCCATCAGGCAGTCCAGCTTGACGAGGACTCGGCGCTCCTATGCTGTTTCGATGTAAGCGGTAAGAATGTAGCGGCCTCGCTCTGTACCTCTATAATCAGCTCATTCTTCGCCACCCTCGAGATTCAGGGTGAACTGAATAGACTCGATCCCAATGAACTCTGCCGATCCCTCAACAACGTCCTCGCGGCAACCACTCCCATGGACGTATTCGTGGTGGGTATCTTCTTCTTCATCGATACTCGTTCCAACAAGGTTAAGATGATGAACTTCGGTTATTCGCCGGTCTATGTTATCTCCATCGAGAGCGGTAAGGGCAAGATCGCCGTGGCCGAACCGAAACTTCCTCCCCTTGGCATAGAAGAGATGGAGAGCTCTGAAGAGCTCACGGAGAAGGGCCTGGAACTCTCTATTCGCACGAACCTCAAATTGATCTGCTATTCCGACGGACTCACGGATATAGAGGACCCCATGGGGAGGCATTTCGGCCAGGATCAAGTCGATTCATTTATCAAGGATCACTACAGCCTCGATGCCCGGGAATTTGTGCGCCAGCTCGATACGGCGATCAGTGAGTATCAGAAGAGCGCGCCCCAGACAGACGATATCACCGTACAGGTGCTGCAGTTCTAAGAATAAGAACCCGCGCATTTGCCCCGGGCCTTTTTTATGTTTAGACTGAACCCATATCTCAAAACAGGAGTGCAGGTATGCATGATCTGTTGATTAAGAACGGAACGGTTGTTAACAGCGATACCAGCTATATCGCCGATGTCGCGGTAAGCGAGGGTAAGATCAGCGCCGTCGGGCGGCACCTCGACGAAAGCGCAGCGAATCGCGTGGTCGATGCGGCGGGGAAACTGGTCATCCCCGGCGGGGTGGATACCCATGTGCATCTGAGCCTCGACCTGGGGGGCGATACGATCTCTTCGGACGACTTCTTTACCGGCACCAAAGCTGCGGCCTTCGGCGGCACCACCACGGTGGTGCCCTTTATCCATCCCGAAGAGGGGGAGGCTGTCGCCGCAGCCTTCCGCCGAAGACAGGCAGAAGCTGAAGGGAGCGTCGCGGTCGACTACGCTTGGCACATGAATATCGGTCCTGCAGCCTTTCAAGGAGAGTACCGGGGCCGGGACGGACTGCAGCGCTATGTTCAGGAGAGCATGGAGCTCGGGATTCCGACTTTTAAACTCTATATGGCCTACGGCTTACGGCTTAACGATATACAGCTCTACGAAGCCCTGGAGGCCGTCGGGAAGGCGGGCGGATTATCGGTCGTGCATGCGGAGAACTTCGATCTGATCACGATGCTGGTCCAACGGGCCGTCGACGCAGGCGAGACCCATCCGCGGTGGCACGAAAAGACGAGACCGCCTGAGTTCGAGGCCGAGGCTGCGGCCAAGGTGATCGCTATCGCAACGAGCCTCGGCGTCACGATGGAGATCTTCCACGTCGGCACCGAGGAGGTGGTCAAAGAGATCCGCCGTGCCCGAGGTTCCGGCGCTAAAGTCTACGGCGAGACCTGCCCTCAGTACCTTTTCTTGAACACCGACGCCTTTGAACGCCCCGGAGTGGAAGCGGCGTATGTGATTTGCTCCCCGCCGATCCGGCCGGAAGCGGACCGACAGGCGATGTGGGAGGCCATTGCGGCCGACGACCTGCAGATCGTGGCCACCGATCACTGCCCTTTTACTCACGACCTGAAGGCCCGGGGGTTGGCGGAGGGCTTCAACAAGATTCCCGGCGGCGTCCCTTCGATGGAGATGCGCATGGCCGCCCTCTATAGCGGTGGAGTTGCCGCAGGGCAGTTGTCGGTCAACCGTTGGGTGGAGCTCTGTTCCACCTTTCCCGCCCGGCTGCACGGCTTTGAACAGAAGGGGGTAATCGCCCCGGGTTTCGATGCGGATATCGTCATCTTCGACCCCGAAGCGCAGTGGACGCTAAAGGCGAACGAGCTCCACGAGAACTGCGGCTGGTCGCCCTACGAGGGCTTTGAGCTGACCGGAAAGGTGGAGAGCACCTTTGTGCGGGGCGAAGCGGTTATCGAGCAGGGCGAGTACGTGGGAGAGCGCGGCAGCGGCCGTTTCGTTGAACGGCTATCTGCAGGAAGAGTCTAGGCGGAGAGAGTAAAGCGGGAGAGAAGGCTTCAGCTCTTCAGCTTTGCGGCCTTCTCGGTTACCTGCGCCTTCAGTTCCTGCTTGTAGCTGATAATTTTCTTCCGTACGGCAGGATCCTTGAGGGATACAATCTGCGCCGCCAGGATCCCGGCGTTCTTGGCGCCGTTGAGGGCCACCGTCGCCACCGGTACACCGCCGGGCATCTGAAGGATCGAGAGAACGGAGTCCCAGCCGTCGATAGAGTTGCTCGACTTGATCGGCACGCCGATTACCGGCAAGGGGGAGATTGCGGCCAGCATCCCCGGCAGGTGGGCGGCGCCGCCGGCGCCGGCGATGATCACCTCGATACCGCGGCCGTGGGCCTTGGAAGCATATTCATAGAGCTTCTCCGGAGTCCGATGGGCCGAAACGATATCGACCTCATAAGGGATGCCGAAGTTCTCCAGCATTTCAACGGCCTGCTTCATCACCGGGAGATCCGAATCGGATCCCATAACGATCCCGACTAGCTGTGCTTCCATGATTTGACTCCTATCGTCTCTTTCACCTGTTTCGCCTTCTCCAGGGCGTCTGCGAGGGATGCGGACACCACGGTTACATGTCCCATCTTCCGGTAGGGGCGGGTAATCTTCTTCCCATAGAGATGCAGATTAACCCCCTCGAGGGCCAATATCTCCTCCACCCCCTCATAGCGGACCGGCCCTTCATGCCCCTCGTCGCCGACTATGTTCACCATCACCGCGGGAAGCAAGAGCTGTGTGCTTCCCAGAGGAAGATCGAGGACCGCCCGCAATTGCTGTTCAAATTGAGAGGTCGCTACACTCTCAATGGTATGATGTCCGCTGTTATGCGTCCTGGGCGCCATTTCGTTAACCACGACTTCGCCGTCTTGATCGACGAAAAACTCAACCGCCAGAACTCCTTCCATCTTCAAGTCTTCAATGATCCGCGCGGCAAGGCTAAGGGCCTTTTCCGATTGTTCACTCCCCACGGAGGAGGGACAGATGATCATATCCGCAAGATTTGCTTTAGGATCGAAGAGCATCTCAACTACGGGGTAGCTCTTTATTTCGCCTTTTCCGTTTCGAGCGACGACTACAGATAGTTCCCTATCGATCTCTACCCTCCTCTCTACCAGCGAGGCGCCGTGAAGAAGGGAATCCAGGCTACCGGCATCTTGAATAACCGCAACCCCTCGACCGTCGTATCCGCCCTTGCGGAGTTTCTGCACAAAGGGGTAGGAGATTTCTCCCCGCTCTATGCCGCCTCGGATAGCCTCGGCGCTCCCATAGGTTTTAAATTCTGCAGTGGGAATCCCGTGCCGGGCAAAGAACTCCTTCTGCAGCCCCTTGTCCTGAATCAATTCCAGTATTCGGGGATCGGGGACGATCCGGAGTCCTTCCCGCTTGAGCTGTATCAGGGCCTCGACGTTGACGTGCTCTATTTCGAAGCTTAAGAGATCGACCATCTTGCCGAATCGGTAGACGTCATCATAATCCCGGTAACTGCCGAGTATTGAATGGGAAGCGATGCTTGCGGCAGGACAATCCGGTTCGCTGTCCAGCACATAGCTATCGATATCCCATTTGCTGGCTTCCTGGATCAGCATCTTGGCGAGTTGCCCGCCGGCGATAATGCCGAGTTTCAGATTCGATGTCAGTAGTTTATGCATGGTATTTGTTCCCCCTACTCCGCCGGCCGATCCTTAACCACAAAGAGCAGCAGCAGCAGCGAGACCATCGCCGCGGCCGCCGCGACTGGCCCCAGGCCCCATAATCCAAGGTTGAGATATGCCGCCGGACCGGTGGTAGCGGCAACGGTGGAACCGATAAGCCCTCCGGCAATACCGAAGGCCAGAACCTTGCCGCGGCCGGATGGGTATTGTTCGCTCAAGAGCGGAAAATTACTGACCGTGGCGAACTCAAAGAAGAACCGGGGCATCAACAGGGCGAAGAGGGCCATATAGAGGTTGAGATTGAGAAGCGGCAACAAGGCCGCAAAGATCATCAGACCAGCGGCACCGATGATCAGACTCCGCCTTTTTCCGATCCTGTCGCCCGCGGTGCTCACCAGGATACTTCCGGCCCAGTCGAAGAGCCCCATCAGAAAAGCGACGCTCCCCAGCTTCGCGGGGCTTAAGGAATATTCGGTCTCCAGGAAGGCGCCGTGGGCGATGATAATGTGAAAAGCGGCGAAGAAATTGAAGACATTCACCAGCACCGCACCCCAGGCCGAACGACGATGCGGTCCCAAATCGAAGAATCCCCGGATTCGGTCCGCCAAACCTGTCTGCTTCCGATCCTGCTTCGTGCCGGGCCGCGTATGACCCGGTTGATCCGCCTTGGGTAACGTGCCGATTATAATCGCCGAGAATAGAAGCCCTCCCCCCAGCACAAACAGGGGGACCCGCCAGTTAAAGGCTTCGATCAGGATCCCGATAAGGGAGAGTCCGATAATGCCCGCCCCAGCCCAGGAGTATTCGATCATACCTAAATAACGAGAGCGCTTCTCGTAGGGGAGCTTGGTACTCAAATAGGAGTGAATATTCGGGGCAAAGCCTCCCTGACCAATTCCCCAGAGCATCATCGCCGGGATAATGAGCGGGCTACCGTATCCGAAAGCGAATAGAAACACGCCGCTTCCCATCAAGAGCAGATTAAAGCGCAGAATCCTCCGGTAGCCGTATCGGTCGGCAAGGGTGCCGATTACGGGCGCAATGAGCCCGGAAAGATTACGCAGGGATATAAGCCGGCCCAGGGTAATCCCGCTCACCCCGATCCCGGCTGCATAGATTAAGAGATAGGGATTGAAGAGCTGAATAGTTGTATCGACGAAAAATTTCGCGAAGATGCCGATTCCGACCAGATAGCCGACCCGAGCGGTCAATCTGACCGATCCTTTAGAGCTCATGATGGGCATGTTAGCACTTTTTGACTCGACGGGGTAGCGGTAATCCTGATACAATAAGGCTCATTGGAGATATTGGAGGATACCCATGCTCATCATCGCCACGCTTCTGATCCTCTCCCTTATCGGTCTTTTCGCATTGAGCTGGCTCAACTGGAAAAGCAGGAGAGAATTCAGGACAGAGATTAACAGCCTGGAAGCCCAGGTAGAGAAACAGAAGGAGTACTCGGCCGGACTCGAATCACAGCTTCATGCTATGCAGAAGAGAAGTCTTGAACTGAAACGGACGATCGATTCTTCGCTGGCGGAGTTTAACGAGCTTCTCAAGGGAGCCGCCGAGGTGGGAGAGATGACCGAAGAGCAGAAGACCACCTTGGCCGAAACCTGCACCACTATCAACGATATCGCCTCGGTCATGGGCAAGGTTGTAGACGAGATGGCGGATTATACCAACTCCTTCAACGAAGGCTCCCAGGTCTTCTCTTCCATGGTCGAGGTTACCCAACAGGTGGAGGGGCGGTTCCAGGAGACTCAATCCATCGCCGAAAGGCTGCGCAGCAATATTCAGGAGGGGCGGGATCTTATCTCGGAAACGGTCAACTCAATCTCCGGCATCAAAGAGGTCTCCGATGAGGTCGGTAAAAGTCTGAACGACATCGCCGGTATCTCCGCCCGCACGAACATGCTGGCCATGAACGCCGCTATCGAGGCGGCCCATGCCGGCGACAGCGGTCGGGGCTTCTCGGTAGTCGCCTCGGAGGTCCGGGAATTGGCCGAAACAAGCGCCCGGGTGGTGAAGCAGGTCCAGAGTAAGATCGGCAGCATGCTCGATCGGATCGAGGAAAGCGCGAACAAGTCGAACCGCACGGAGAATATCTTCTCCTCTATCGAGGAGAATACCGCAGCGGCCGTCAAGGTGGTCGCCGAGGCCAATTCGACCATCGTCGAACAGAAGGGATCCGCCGAGAAGATGATCGCCAAGATCGACGATCTCATCGCCCACACCAAGGAGATTCAGGGTCTCTCGGAATCCCAAAAGGAGCGTTCCCGGGAAATACAGAAGGTGATGGATACCGTCTCCGCCTCCAGCGTGCAGATTCAGGAGTCGGAGAAGAAGCTGATAGAACTGGACTATGTGATTCTCGACATCCTCAAGAAGAACCAATCCATTGTGGAGGAGTGTTTAGAGGATCTCTGATCCGTCACGAATCCAGCTCGCGGCGGAAAGGTACGGATTCCATTGCTCCCGGACGGGATACCGTAATCGCCGCGGCTTTAGCGGCCATCTCCATCGCGGCGACGGGATCGGATCCTCCGAAACGCTCGACCAGGTAATAGCCGAGGAAGGTATCCCCGGCGGCAGTGGTATCGACGGTCTTCACTTTGCGGCTCTCGGTAAAGGAGCGCTCATCTCCCCGGGCATACCAGGCGCCTTCGCTTCCCAGGGTCAGCACAATCTCCGTTTCCCGGTAGCGTGAGGTCAGAATCTTGAGGATCTCCTCCGCTTGGGCTTCCACACCGGCAATGCCGGCGGCCTCGGTCTCATTGACAATCAAGGTCCGAACCCGCTCCAGGGGCCAGCCGCTCACCTCCTGGGAGAAGGGGGCGGGATTGACGACGATTTCCATGCCCATGGCGAGGGCTTTATCCAGAATATAGGGAATATTGCTGATCTCGTTCTGAAGTACCAGCACGTCTCCCCGGGAGAACTGTGCCAGGGTATCGTCTATCTCCTCTTCGGTGATACGCTGGTTTCCGCCCCCGTAGAGTATGATGGAGTTCTCTCCCTCCGAAGAGACCTGAATAATCGCGCGGCCGCTCGGACCTTCATAGGTGCGGATGAACTCCGTCTTAACCGCGAACTCCTTCAGCTTCTCCAGCATCCAATCCGCATCGTTGCCCATCTTGCCCGCATGCCAGACATCCCCTCCGGCCTTGGCGATAGCCACCGACTGATTAGCCCCTTTTCCTCCGGCGAAGAAATTGAGAGCCGTGCTGGATAGGGTTTCCCCGGGGCGTACGATACGTGGCACTGAATAGACATGGTCGACGTTCAGCGAACCGAAGTTTAGAATGCGCATTTTTTCACTCCTTAACCAACTCTTCCATCGAGCGGCGGATCCGGGAGAAGCTCTCGATATTCTCCTTGCCGATGGTGTCCACCGTCTCGGCTTCGGCCAGGATTCGCTGGGCCGCATTCAAGAGCGAGGCTATCTCATCGGCCATGGTTCGGATCACCAGATCGGTGTTCCTCTGGCACTCGTCGCTGTTCTCGAGCTCCTGCTCCATGCCGCCCAGGGAATCGAGCACCTCATCGTTGACAACAGTAAGATTCTCCACAGCCTGGGATATGGCGTCCGATTCATTGACAAGCTTTCCGATCCTGACTGATATCTCGTGGATCGCGTCCTTGATCGACGCAATCTTCAGGGCGACCTCGCCGTACATCTCTTTGAGCCTGCCGCTTTGGCCGGCGGCGCTCTCGATCTGGCGGGCGTTCTCCTCCAGGGTCTTTCGAATCGCCTGGGAGTTGCGGTTGGTCTCCTCCGAGAGCTTCCGGATCTCACCGGCTACCACTGCAAAGCCTTTGCCGGCCTCTCCCGCGTGGGCGGCCTGAATCGAGGCGTTCATAGCCAGAAGATTCGTCCGCCCGGCGATATCGTCGATCACGCCGATAACCTGCAGGATTGAGGTGGTCGACTCTGCGATTACCCCTACCTGCTTTGTGGTCTGATCGACCTGCTTTACGCTCTCCGAGGCGACGCTGATGAGCTCATTGATAACCGCATCCTTGGATTCCACCTCGGTTCTGATCTCTTCCACATGGGTGAGAATCTCCTTGGTGGAGCCGACGGTCTGTTTGGTTGCCGAGGACTGCCGCTCCATCCGGGACCGGACCGACTCCTTGGAGTGCTGAATCTGCCGACGGGCGCACTGCATGGTTTCCGCACTCTCGGTCAGATCAGCTACCTGCTCCTGCATGGAGCTAAGCTCCCGCTGGATCTCCTCGGCGGCTGAAACGTTTCGGGAGGCCGACTCAGAGAGCCGCTCACCGACATTGAAGGCCGTACCGGCCTCCTCCAGGAGTCCTCTGGAGTCGAGCAAACGCTTCTCGGCGATCTTCTGCTGCCGTTCCATGGTCGAGAGGCTGCGATGCTGCATCTTGTAGAGCTGAATGGTAAAGATGCCGGAAAAAACACTCAGGATCATGGCGATCATCATCTCGGAAAGCTCGATACCTATCCCCGCCGCCCGGGCGAAAGGTACGATCCGCAAGGCATAGAAGCTGAGCTGAATCAGGATACTGAGGATCACGACGCCCGCCACCTGCCAGACACCGAAGGCTAAAAGCGCGGAGGCGATCGAGGCGGGAATAAAATAGGCCGGCAGGGCATAGAGTTCCATTACCGAGGTGATCTCCCGCACGGCAAAGAGTCCTGTCGCCCCCAGGAGGAACAGAGCCTGGCTTACCAGGCTGATTAGGCGAAAGTATCCCCGGCGAAGCAGAATCAGGAAGACGACCAGGGAGAGGCTCATCCCCAACTCGATTCCGCCCATCAGGTAAAAGCCGCCCATGAGCCTGATTACCGCCAGGGCGAAGAATCCGAAGAAGAGAAAGGCATTCACCACAAATAGCGCTACCGCTTTCTCCTGCACTGCGATACCGGATGCGGCGTAGCTGCGGCGAATACGTTCGGTTAAACTCATGCAACCTCCAGAGATGCTCCGTGCAGAGCTATTCTAGCAGTTTTCTTACTCCGGAACAAGTTTTAACCACTCCGCGGGCGGAGGCAGTTCGAAACGCAGGCTCCGCCCGTCCCGGGGGTGGGCAAAGCCGAGCAGGGCACTGAAGAGGGCCTGATTTTCCAGGATCAACAGCGCCCTGTCCTCTCGACTGAGTTCTCCCCGGGCAAAACGCAAGAAGAGGGTCTCATCCTCACCATAGATCTTGTCGCCCACCAGAGGAAACCCGAGAGAGCAGAGGCTGGCGCGGATCTGATGGGTCTTCCCGGTGTGCAGCCGACAGCGCAACAGCGAGACACCCTCATGTTCTCTAACCTGTCGAAACTCGGTGCGGGAATACTGCCGCCCCGGGGAGCCGGCGTCTCCCGGATCGGCCGCCTCCGGATCGAGACGGAAGGAGCGCTTCTTACGAATCCGGCTCTCCTGATCCTTCGAAAGCCATCCCCGGGCATCCAGGTAGGGGGGGAATGATCCTCTCACGAGGGCATAATACTCCTTCTCGACGCGGCGCTCTTTAAATTGGGCGAAGAGATTGGTGGCCGCTTCTTTACTGCGGGCTACCAGCATCAATCCCGCTGTCTCCCGGTCCAGCCGGTTGGCAAGAAAGACCTGACCGTACTCCTTGCGCAGCAGATCTATCAGGGTATTACGCAGATAGATACCGCCGGAGTGACAGGGGAGATCGGCCGGTTTATTCACGACCAGCAGATACTCATCCTGATAGACAACGCGGTAATCGGTATTGACCGGCGGTTCGGGAATCGGCGGGGGATCGTAGCTCACCTCCATGCCGCGCACCAGGCGTAGATCGGGGGGCGTCTCCGCTGTGTCGACAAGGATACGCCCGACGGCAATCTCTTCCCGCCAGGCGTCGAGGGAGCGGTAGGTATAGCGCGCGGCGAGCCACTGATCGAGGCTAAGGCCCTCCTCGTGGGGGGCTATTATCGTGATACGGCGATTGCGGACGGAGGACAAAGGGCGACCGATCTAAATGGTCTCGATCTTGATCATGTTGGTACTGGTGCTCTCGATCAAGGGGATTCCGGTAACATAGACGACCTTGTCGCCGCGATGCACATAGCCCAGTTTCAGCGCCAGCTGCCGCGCCTTGCGCAGGGTCGCATCCGTCTCGGCCACATCCTGGATCAGCTCGCCCTGAACCCCCCAGAGGATGTTCATGAAACGCAGGGTTTCCTCGCTTTCGGTAAAGGCGATTATAGGAATGCCGGTGCGGTATTTCGACAGGAGTACTGCGGTGCGGCCGGTCTTGGTGATGACGATGATCCCCGCCGCACTCGCCTCTTCGGCCATGATACAGGCCGCCCGGCAGACATTTTCTGCGTCGCTCAATTCGCCCGAGTCACGGTTGAAGAAGCTCGCCGGCTTCGGTCGGGCGTGACTGTCGGCGGTACACACGATCTTATCCATTATCTTAACCGCCTTCTCCGGATAGGCGCCGATGGATGTCTCCGCCGAGAGCATTACCGCGTCGGTACCGTCGAATACCGCATTGGCCACATCGCTGGCCTCGGCCCGGGTCGGCCGGGCGTTTTGGACCATCGATTCAAGCATCTGGGTCGCGGTGATTACCGGCGTAGCCCGGGCGTTGCACTTCTGGATGATCATCTTCTGAAGCAACGGGACCTCTTCGGCCGGCATCTCGACTCCCAGATCCCCCCGGGCGACCATGATCACATCGGCCTCGTCGATAATGCCGTCGATGTCTCGCACCGCCTCCGGCTTCTCGATCTTGGCTACGATGGGCAAGGGTTTGCCTCGATCCTTCAGAAACCAGCGCAGCTCTTTGATATCGTCGGCGCTCCTGACGAAGGAGAGGGCGATGAAATCGATCTGCTGGGTGATAATAAACTCCAGATCCCGCTTATCCTTCTCGGTTATAGCCGACGCACTGACCTGAACTCCGGGCAGGTTGATGCCCTTGCGGGATTTCAAGACACCCCCGATCTTAACCTCACAGCGAACCTCGTTGGCGGAGCTCGAGAGCACCTCAAGCTGAATAAGACCGTCGTCGATCAAGATAGAGTCCCCGGCGCTTACATCGGCGGCGAGCTCCTTGTAGATCGTCGGAACCCGATCTCGGGTCCCTATAATCTCGTCGGTGGTTATTATCAGCTCCTCGCCCTTCTCCACCGGGATCTCCGATTCCAGATCGCCCAAACGAATCTTCGGACCGCAGAGATCGGCCAGCACCGCCACTGGGATCCCCGAGGAGACGGTCGCCGCCTCGATATTCTTCAGGGTTTGAGCATGAAACTCATGATCCCCGTGGGAGAAGTTGAGACGCAGCACATCAATGCCGGCGTTCAATAGGCCTTCGAGGATGCCGATATCGGCCGATACCGGTCCGATAGTCCCGATTATCTTGGTCTTGGTAAAGTTCACGGTCCGCTTCATATTATAATCTTATAGCGAAGGCTTCGCTTAATGCAACGATCTTTTTGTTTTTCTGACTCGCTTTTCGTTTTACCCGTCCCTTGTCATCCTAGCCGCCGCGGTGTACCTTGATGCCATATGGAACAACACGACGAGAAACCAATCATCCGCTGGCTTACCACCTCCATTCCGTTGAAGAGCGCCGACACGCCGCCGGAGGAGAAGATCAACACCGCCACTCACCTTATCGGTGTTCTCCTGGCATTGATCGGCAGCGGACCGCTGATTCTACGGGCCGCCCAGGGCGGACTACCGTGGATGGTCTTCAGCGCTGTTGGGTACTCCCTCTCGATGATCATCCTCTACGGGGCCTCCTCTTTTTACCACTTCGCGACTGGAATCTATTCTAAGCGGATCGGTAGGATTCTGGATCATCTGGCAATCTACCTCCTGATCGCTGGAACCTATACCCCGGTGGCGTTCCGCATCTGGGAGCCCGAGGGACCGATTATCCTCGCCATTCTCTGGTGCATCGTTGTCGTGGGGTTCCTCTTCAAGCTCTTCTTCTGGCAGCGCTTCAAGGCGCTGCATGTATCGGTTTACCTGGCCCTCGGCTGGCTGATCGTCTTCTTCTGGCGCCCCGTGGTAGAGCGGATTCCGGCGGAATTTCTCCCCTGGGCCCTGGCGGGGGGTCTTACCTACTCCCTGGGGGTTATCTTCTACAGTATGAAAGGGACGCGTTACCACCACGCCATATGGCATCTCTTTGTGCTGGGAGGGTCGATCTTCTTCTATATCGGCATCTATCGTCACATTGTCGTCTAGGTCTATTGCGGATATTCGGGTAGCTCCCGAGCAAGGAATGTGATTATATTGCCTACTATGAACTTTAAGCTCTTTGTAGATCTGGACGGCGTATTGGTCGATTTTGATAAAGGTGTGGAAGAGGCGACCGGCAGGCTTCCCGGACAACAGGCCCCCGGCCGGATGTGGGCCATCATCGCCAGAACCCCCGATTTCTATGCCGGGCTCGAATGGATGCCCGACGGCAAGGAAATCTGGGACCGGGTCCTCCCTCTGGAACCGACGATTCTTACCGGGCTCCCCCGGGGCAAATGGGCCGAACCGCAAAAGCGGGAGTGGTGTCGCCGTGAACTGGGTGACGATATTGAGGTAATAACCTGTATGTCCCGGGAGAAGGCCCAGAAAGCGGCCGAACTCCTGACCGACGGAGAAACACCTATTCTGATCGACGACCGGGAATCGATCGCCGAGGCTTGGCAGGAGATGGGGGGCATCTTCATTCACCATCGCTCCGCAACAGACTCCATCAAACAGTTAGAAAACCTGATCCGGAAGGACGACGAGTCGGAATAGCCCCGCTTGCACCAGGGGCTGAGGGTTGATTAGAATAAACTCAGTAACAAAAATGTTGATGGAGTACGTATATGGATTTTTTTGCACCCGAACCGGTTCAACAAATCCCGCGAGGTCAATTCGCGACCCCCTGGAAAATCGTTATCGCCGATGACGAACAAGAGGTGCACAGCGTCACCAGGATGGTTCTCAACGACTATCAGTTCGGCGGTCAAAACCTCGAGTTTCACTCGACCTACTCGGCCGCCGAAACCAGGGAGCTCCTACAAGGCGGCGAGGATTTTGCCGTAATCCTTTTGGATGTCGTCATGGAGACCGAAACAGCCGGTCTTGAACTGGTGCAGTGGATCCGGGAAGAGCTGCAGAACTCATTTATCAGGATAATACTGCGTACCGGCCAGCCCGGATATGCCCCGGAGACTCAGGTCGTTCTCAATTATGATATCAACGATTATAAAGAGAAGACCGAGCTGACCTCGCAGAAGCTCTTTACCACCATTACCTCCGCCATCCGGGGCTATCGGGATCTTAAGGTAATCGACCGTAACCGCAAGGGATTGCGTCAGATCGTTCAGTCCACCGCCAACATCTTCGAGCTCACCTCCCTCAAGAGCTTCACGAACGGGGTGCTGACCCAACTCACCTCGCTGCTGAACTTCGACGACTCCTCGCTCCTGGTACAGACCTCCGGTTTGGCGGTGCGGGAGGAGCATGGAGAATTCCATGTGCTGGCGGCCACGGGAGAGTACGGTGCCTGCGACGAATCCGATTCCTGCATCCCCGCCGCTGTTCGCCGCCTCTTTGAACGGGGCGTCCGGGAGAAGCAGAGCTTCTTCGAGAAAGACGCCTTCATCGGCTATTACCGCACTCAGAACGGCTCCGAGAATCTGCTCTACCTCAAAGGGCGCCATCAGCTTCGGGAGCTCGATCGGCAGCTGATTCAGATATTCTCCAGCAACATCACCATCGCCTTCGATAAGGTCTATCTCAATCTCGACCTTGAGGAGACCCAACGGGAACTAATTCAGACCCTGGGCGAGGTGGTCGAAAACCGGCATAGCGAAACAGGACAGCATGTCGTCAGGGTCGCCGAAGTATCCTACTGTCTGGCGAAAGCCATGGGTGTCGATGAGGAAGAGGCGAAGCAGATCAGGGAAGCCGCTCCGATGCATGATATTGGTAAAATTACCATCCCCGAGGAGATCCTCTTCAAGACAGGGCCCCTATCCCCGGAGGAGTTCGAGCTGGTAAAGACGCACACCAGCGAGGGGCGCCGGATGCTCTCCCATACCAAGCGACGCACCCTGCATAAGGCGGCGGAGATCGCCCTCAATCATCACGAGAACTGGGACGGAAGCGGCTACCCCGGCGGCCTGCGCGGTGAGGAGATCCCCCTGGCCGCCCAGATCGTGGGCCTCGCGGATGCGGTGGACGCCCTCTCCCACGAACGGGCCTATGCCGGAGCCTGGCCCTTCGAGAGCATATGCGACGCTATCGCCCAATCCAAGGGCAGCCGCTTCTCTCCCCGGCTGGTAGCGGCCTTCGAGAGCTGTAAAGACGAGATAGCAGAGATAGTTGCGACCCCTTGATGATGTTTTCTTAATTTTCTCTATTACCTCTTGAACAATCAATCCGTTTCGGATATATTGAATTCCGTCAAAGAGCTTGCCGGATTAGCCTTTCAGCTTGGTTGTCCAACCTAGGTGTGATTGTATCCTCCACGCTTTACTTGCACACCTCGTTCCGGCGGGCTCTCTGACTCTAATCATGCCATGCCCCTTGCCTCATATTGTTAAGAGTTCTATCTTTCAGTGTAACTCGTCTCATGAAGGAGCATACATGGCTGTTACCAACTCTGCGATCCTCATTCTCGGTGCATCCGGCGACCTGGCGAAACGGAAACTCATTCCCGCCCTGGAAGCGCTTTACGAGAAGAACGAGATTGACGACAGCTGCCGCATTATCGGTTCCGGCCGTACCCCCTTCAGCGACGAGGAGTTCCGGGCCCATTTCGACCGGCATCCCGAGTTCAGCCGGCTGCTCCATTATCATCAGGGGATCACGGGTGTTCGAGATTACATCCTCTCCTTAAAGGAGTTCAGCCGGATCATCATCTTCTTCTCCCTGCCGCCGCGAGTTTACGGATCGACAGCGGCGGAGCTCTATGAGGAGGGCTTTCGGGAGGAGACGACGCTGATCATCGAGAAGCCCTTCGGCTATGATCTCGAGAGCGCCCGGGAGCTCAACCAGCAACTCCAGACCTACTTCGACGAACTGCAGATCTTCCGCATCGACCACTATCTGGCTAAGGAGGCGGTACAGAACATCCTGGTTTTCCGCTTCGCCAACGCCATCTTCTACCCAATCTGGAACTCCCGCTATATTGAATCGATTCAGATCAACGCCCTGGAGGATATCGGCGTCGAGGATCGGGGGGCCTATTTCGACGGGGCCGGCATTATCCGGGATATGATGCAGAACCACCTGATGCAGCTCCTCTGCTTGCTGACCATGGAGGCGCCGGTCTCCCTCGAAGCCGAGGAGATCCGGAATCAGAAGATGAACATCCTCAAAGCGCTGGAGGTAAAGCGCTGGGCCAAGATGCAGTACCGGGGGTATCACGATGAGAAGGGGGTCCCGGCCGACTCGGTGACCGAGACCTTTGCCGAGCTGGAGCTGACCATCAACAACTACCGCTGGTCGGGGATTCCCGTCTATGTCCGTACCGGCAAGGCCGTCGGCCGCAAGGGAACGGAGGTGGGCATCCGCTTCAAGAGCGCCCCTCGGCTCCTCTATAACGAGGAGGGACAGATTCCGCCCAACCAGATAATCTTCAACATCCAGCCCGACGCGGGGATCGTTATGGATTTTATGACCAAGGAGCCCGGATCCGAGGGCAGGCTCACCACTACCAATATGACCTTCTGCTATGCCGACAGCTTTAAAGAGACCAAGATCCCCGAGGCTTATCAAAAACTCTTGTTGGATGCGCTGAAAGGCGACCGCACCCTCTTCGTCAGCGCCCAGGAGACCGAGCTCTCCTGGAAGAAGTTCGCTCCGGTCCTCAACAAGGAGGTTCCGAAGCGCTATACCCGCGGCTCGCTGCCTGAATCGCCCCTGGGTCTGGACTGGATCCCCTTCGATCGCTACGGATCGGCCTGCGGCTGACTCCACCCCCTGTTCCTTCCGGCCTCATTTTTCTATATTTAAGGGAGAGAGGTATTAGTGATGTCAAATTCCGAAAGAAATCTTGAAATTAATGGAAAATCCTACCGAATCTTCGATATTTCCCAGGCAAATATCCCCCAGGGCCTGGCGAAGCTCCCCTATTCGATCCGGATCCTGCTGGAAAACGTTATCCGCAAATCGAGTATAGGCAAGGCCTCCTCAGAAGATGTGCAGAAAGTTCTCGCCTATCGGACTAAACCGGGACAGGATATATCCTACTACCCCTCCAGGGTGCTCATGCAGGACTTCACCGGCGTCCCGGCGGTGGTCGATCTGGCCGCCATGCGGGATGCGATGGTCGCAAAAGGGGGCGATCCCGGGAAAATCAATCCGCTTATCCCGGTGGACCTTATTATCGACCATTCGGTTCAGATAGATTTCTGGGGAGGCAAGGATGCCCTGGCGAAGAACGTCGAGATGGAGTACGGCAGGAACGCCGAGCGGTATCGGCTCTTGAAATGGGCCTCGGGGAGCATGGACAACTTCTCCGTCGTGCCGCCCAATTCCGGCATCTGCCATCAGATCAATCTCGAACACCTAGGTCAGGTGATCCGCGACAATAACGAAGAGGGGAAGGCGACCCTGATCCCCGACACCCTGATAGGGACCGACTCTCACACCACGATGATCAACGGTCTCGGGATTATGGGCTGGGGCGTCGGTGGCATCGAGGCCGAGGCGGTAGTACTGGGGCAAGCCTACGGCATGCCGGTACCCGAAGTGATCGGCGTACGCCTTACCGGAGAGCTGCAGAAGGGGGTCACCGCATCGGATGTGGTTCTGACCCTGACCGAACTGCTGCGCAAGAAGGGAGTGGTCGGGAAATTCGTCGAGTACTTCGGGCCCGGCATGAGCTCCCTGCCGCTCCCCGACCGGGCCACCATCGCCAACATGAGCCCCGAGTACGGCGCTACCATGGGCTATTTCCCGGTGGACGAGACCACCCTCGCCTACCTCCGGGACACCGGCCGGGAGAAGGCCGCCGAGATCGCCGAGACCTATCTGCGCGAGACGGGGATCTTCTTCTCCCCCGATGCCGAACCCGACTACAACGATATCGTGACTCTCGATCTGGGGACGGTTAAGCCATCGGTCGCCGGGCCCTACCGGCCCCAGGACAGAATCGATATCACCGCTCTCCCCGCGGCCTTTGCCGAGGAGCTGGAGAAGGTAGCCCCCGGCAGCAAAGGCTCCACCGTCCCGATCACCATCGACGGGACTACCCATCAGGTGCCCCACGGAGCATTGGCGATTGCGGCCATAACCTCCTGTACCAACACCTCAAACCCCCATGTGATGGTCGGCGCAGGCCTGGTGGCGCGAAAAGCCCGAAAGCTGGGACTCAAGCCGCCGGCCTGGGTTAAAACATCGCTGGCCCCGGGATCCCGGGTCGTCCTCGATTACCTCGACCGGGCGGGACTGACTGAGGATCTGGAAGCGATCGGGTTCTCGATCTCCGCCTTCGGCTGCACCACCTGCATCGGAAACTCCGGCCCGCTACCCGACTACGTAACCGAAGCCATCGACGACAAAGAGCTCCTTACCGCCTCAATCAGCTCCGGGAACCGCAACTTCGAGGCCCGGATACACCAGAAGGTGCGCTTCAACTTCCTCTCGTCTCCGCTCTACGTGGTCGCCTTCGCCCTGGCCGGAAAGATCGACACGGACATCATGAACGAGGCCATCGGCACCGATGCCGACGGAAAGGAGGTCTTCCTGCATGATATCTGGCCCTCGAGCGAAGAGATCCGGGCGGTTCTGCGCGATTCGGTCTATACCGAGGACTTCAAGAAGCGCTACGCCTCGGTAAACGAGGGCGATGCGAGCTGGAAGGCCCTCGAGGTCGAGAAAAGCGAGCTCTTTCCCTGGGATCCCGCCTCGACCTACATTCGCAAACCGGAGTTTTTCGACGCCCCCGAGGGGGATCCGGGCGCCATTACCGGGGCCAAACTCCTCGGGCTCTTCGGCGACACCATCACCACCGACCATATATCCCCGGCCGGCGCAATCGCCGCGGATTACCCCGCAGGTCAGTATCTGCAGGAGCAGGGGGTCAAACAGATCGACTTCAACTCCTACGGCTCCCGGCGGGGAAACCATGAGGTGATGATGCGCGGAACCTTCGGGAACATCCGTATTAAAAACAGACTGGTTCCCGAGAAGACGGGGAGCTTCACCCGTACCGCGCCGGATGCCTCCCCTGAATTCATCTACGATGCCGCCATGGAGTATGCAGAGAAGGGAATCCCCCTCCTGGTGCTTGCCGGCAAGGAGTACGGTACCGGCTCCTCCCGGGACTGGGCGGCGAAAGGGACGCGACTTTTAGGGGTGAAGGCGGTTGTGGCGGAGAGCTACGAGCGAATCCACCGCAGTAATCTGGTCGGGATGGGAGTTCTACCTCTCACCTTTGCCGAGGGTCAATCCGCGGAATCCTTAGGCTTGAGCGGCTTCGAGAGCTATACTATCCGCGGACTGAGTAAACTCACTCCCGGATCGACCGCGGAGGTAGAGGCCGCGGGACCGGACGGAAAGAACACCAAGTTCAAGGTTACCCTGCAGATCTTCTCGGAAACGGAAGCGGCCTTCATCAGAAGCGGCGGAGTTCTTCCCTATGTAATCGAGCAGCTGAAGTAGGCGAATTCTTCAAGACACGTAAGGGGCCCTTTGGGGGGCCCCTTTTTTTAGATCATCGCGGCCGGATCGATCCAGCGGTCGAAATCCTCCTCAGTCACAAAACCGAGAGCTGCGCCGGCCTCTTTGAGGGTAATATCCTCGGCATAGGCCTTCTTCGCAATCTTCGCCGCTTTATCGTAACCGATGTGCGGATTCAGTGCTGTAACTACCATCAGGGTTCGATCGAGATACTCCCCGATCTTCTCCCGGTTGGGCTCGATTCCTTCGACGCAGCGCAAGCGGAAACTCTGCATACCGTCGGCCAAAAGGCGTACTGATTGAAGCACGTTATAGATGATCACCGGTTTAAATACGTTCAGTTCAAAGTTACCCTGGGAGGCGGCGAAGGCGACCGCGGCATTGTTTCCCATTACCTGGGCGGCGATCATCGTCAAGGCCTCGCTCTGAGTAGGATTGACCTTCCCCGGCATGATCGAGCTCCCCGGTTCGTTCTCCGGTAGGAAGAGCTCGCCGATCCCGCAGCGGGGTCCGGAGCCGAGCCAGCGGATATCGTTGGCGATCTTCATGGCCGCCGTCGCCAGGGTGGTGAGCGCTCCGGAGAGCCCCGCCATTCCGTCGTGGGCGGCCATCAGGGCGAAGCGGTTCTCTCCGGGCCGGAAGGCGTGGCTGCTGAGCCGTTCCAGTTCGGCGCAAACTGCAGAGGCGAAACCCTCGGGAGCGTTCAGCCCCGTGCCCACGGCGGTTCCGCCGATCGGAAGTTCCAGGAGCTCGCCGGCGGCCTGGTCGATGCGTTTCAGAGCCTGTCGCACCTGGGCCGCATAGCCGGAAAACTCCTGGCCGAGGCTGACGGGGACCGCATCCTGCAGATGGGTGCGTCCCACCTTGACGATAGCGGCATACTCCTCGGCCTTGCGCTCCAGGGCCACGGCCAGCGCCTCCCCCGCAGGAATCAGGGTCGTATGGACCGATTGCACCGCGGCGATATGCATGGCCGTGGGGAAGGAGTCGTTGGAGGACTGGGAGCGATTCACATCGTCGTTGGGATGCACCGGATCCTTCGAACCGAGCTCCCCGCCCAGGATTTCGATAGCCCGGTTGGCTATTACCTCGTTCAGGTTCATATTCGTCTGCGTCCCGCTCCCGGTCTGCCAGACGACCAGCGGAAAGTGGTCGCCGAGCTTCCCGGAGATAACCTCATCGCAGGCCTCCAGCAGGGCCTTCTTCTTGTCTGCCCCCCAGTCCGCCCGGGAGGCATTGGCCAGCACGGCCGCCTTCTTTAAGAGTCCGTAGGCGGATATCAACTCTTCCTGAAGTCGCTCACCGCCGATAGGGAAGTTCTCAAGTGAGCGTTGGGTTTGGGAGCCCCAGTAGCGGGAGGCCTCTACCGAGACCTCCCCCATTGTGTCCCGTTCTATGCGTCGACTCATCTTTTCTCGATCGGAACGAAATCCTTACCGTCCGTGCCGACATAGAGTCCCTTCGGCCGGTAGAGCCGGTTATCGTGACGTTGCTCCAAGATATGGGCCAGCCAACCGGCGGAGCGCGCCATGGCGAAGATAGGCGTATAGATCTTGGGCGGCAGTCCCAAGAGCTTGTAGACTGAACCCGAGAAGAAATCGACATTGGGATAGAGGGGCTTGCCCTTCTCTTCCATTCGGGAGCGGAACTCCTTCTGCACCTCTTTGAGGATATCGTAATTGGTGCTGTCGCCCTTCTTTTCGGACATGTGCACCAGGTACTTCTCCATAACGACGGCCCGGGGATCCATAGCCTTGTAGACCCGGTGCCCCATTCCCATTACCTTGCGTTTCTCGGCAATCGCCTTCTCCATCCAGGCGGAGACATTATCCTTGCTGCCGATCTCCTCCACCATCCCTAAGACCTTCTCGTTCGCCCCGCCGTGGAGCGCGCCGTAGAGAGATCCGATGGCGGCGGAGATACTCGAATAGCAGGTAGATATGGTCGAGGCTACGACCCGGGCGGTGAAAGTCGAGGCGTTGAATCCGTGTTCGGCGTGCAGAATCAGCGCCTTATCCATGATCTCGCCTTCGTCCTCGTCGGGAACCTCGCCGCGGATCATATAGAGAAAGTTGGCGCCGTGGGAGAGATCCGTCCGGGGCGGCACATAGTCGAGCCCCTGCTGAAAGCGGGTCCAGGCGGCCACGACGGTGGTTATCTGGGCGATCTGATGCAGGGTATTGCGACAATTGCAGGTGGCCGAGTGGTGTATCTTGTGCTGAACGTAGCCGGAGATATAGGCGATGGCCGACTGCAAGAGCTCCATCGGATGCGAATCCTTCGGAAAATTGCGTACCATATCGATAATGGCGGGATTCACCTCACGGCTGTCGCGCATCTTCTTGCTGAACTCATCGAGAGCCTTCTGGGTTGGCAGCTCTCCGTAGAGAAGCAGGTAGGTTACCTCCTCGAAGGTACTGTGCTTGATCAAATCCTCAATCGAGTAACCCAAGTAGTAGAGCTTACCGTTCTCCCCGTCGATTTTACAAATCTCCGTGGTATTCGCGATAACTCCTTCCAATCCTTTTGCGAAACTAACTTCTGCCATACTTTCCCCCTGTATTTGGCTCTATTGATAAAATACTAGTAAATAAACCTTCCGTCATAATGAATGGATTCCCCGGTCGTAGGCCGCAAGGGCGGCCTCTTTCACCGCCTCGGAGAGCGTCGGATGGGCAAAGAATGAACGGCCCAGATCCTCGGCGCTGCCGGAGAACTCCATCACGGTAATCGCTTCGTGTATAAGATCCGAGGCATGATCGCCGACGATATGCACGCCGAGGATCCTGTCTGTCTCCGCGTCGCTCAAAACCTTTGCAAATCCGGCGCTTTCACCGCCGGCCAATGCGCGGCCGTTAACGCCGAACTGGAAAACACCCTTCCGGTAGGGCCGTTGTTCCGCTTTCAGTTCCTCCTCGGTGCGGCCGACCATGGCTGCCTCCGGGTGGGTATAGAGCACCCCCGGGAGGGCGGCATAATTGACGTGCCCCGCCTTCCCGGCAAGCTTCTCAGCCAGGGCGACTCCCTCCTCCTCGGCCTTGTGGGCCAGCATCGGTCCTGAAATAAGATCGCCGATAGCATAGATCCCGGATGCGGAGGTCTTGAAATCGGCGTCGGTCACAATCCGCCCCTTCTCGGTACGGACTCCCAGGGATTCAAGATCGATGCCGCCGTAGGCCGGTTTGCGCCCGACTGCAACCAGGATCTTCTCGCCCCTGAACTCGCGGGCTTTACCGCTCGAATCCTCCGCTTCGAGGATCAGCTCGTTTTTCTCATTCCGGACTCCCGTAACCTTGGTCTTGAAGCTGAACTTGAGTCCCTGCGTGGTCAGCTCCCGGCGCATCAACTTTGCCGCCTGCCGGTCCCAATCGGGAAGGAGATCATCCAAGAGTTCCACCACCTCGACCTCGGATCCGAGCCTGGCCCAGACGCTTCCCAGCTCAAGACCGATGATTCCGGCGCCGACCACAAGCAGCCGTTTGGGAACCGCCTCGAAGGCGAGGGCGTCGGTGGAATCGACGATAGAGCTATGATCGAAGGGCATAAAGGGGAGTTCGACCGGGACGCTTCCGGTGGCCAAGAGGATATTCTTTACCCGGTACTCGTCCCCGCCGGCGGAGATTCGACCGGGAGCGGGGACCGAGGCCTCCGCCCGGACCACCGTCACCTTATTGCCCTTCATAAGGGATGCGATGCCGCCGGTGAGCTTTTCGACCACCTGCTCCTTACGCTTCATCATTGCGGGGATATCAAGCTCGGCCTTCCCCAGCCTGATACCGTGAGAGGCGGACTCGTTCACGATTTGTGCGTAGAGGTGAGAACTTGAGAGGAGGGCCTTGGACGGAATACAGCCGATATTGAGGCAGGTCCCGCCCAGGCGTTCCCGTTTCTCGAAGAGTACTACCTTTAATCCGAGTTGTGCGGCCTTGATGGCCGCCACATAGCCGCCGGGGCCGGCGCCGATTACCCCGAGGTCATAGGCTTCCATCACACCTCCAGCAGCATGCGTTCGGGATTTTCCAGGGCCTGCTTCATTCGACTTAAGAAACCGACCGCCTCCTTGCCGTCGATCACCCGGTGATCATAGGTCAGGGCCACATACATCATGGGACGAATAACCACCTGATCATCCACGGCGACCGGCCGCTTCTGGATCGTGTGCATCCCGAGGACCGCCGTCTGGGGCGGCGTCGGAATAGGCGTCGACAGGAGAGAACCGAAGATTCCGCCGTTGGTGATGGAGAAAGTTCCGCCGCTCATCTCGTCCACACCGAGTTTGCGGTCCCGGGCGCGCTGGCCGAAATCCTTGATCGCCGACTCGATCTCGGCGAAGCTCATCCCTTCGGCGTTCCGCAGCACCGGAACCACCAGTCCCCGCTCGGTGGAGACGGCGATGCCGATATCACAGTAGTCGTGGTAGAGCATCTCGTCTCCGTCCAAGGCGGCGTTGACCGCGGGGAAGCGCTGCAGCGCCTGAGTTGCGGCGCGTACGAAGAAGGACATAAACCCGAGCTTCACCCCCTGATCCTTCAGGAAATCCTCGCCGAAACTCTTACGGATGGCCATAATGCGGCTTACATCGACCTCGTTGAAGGTCGTTAAATGGGCTGACTCCTGCTTCGAGGCAACCAGGTTGGCGGCGATGGTCTGCCTGATACGGGACATCTTCTCCCGGCGGACCTCGCGGCTTCCCGGTTCAGCCTTAGCTGCAGGCTTCTGGGCAGTATTCTGTGCGGGCTTCTGCGCGGGCTTCTCAGCTTGCGCCTGTTCCGCCTCCGCGGCGGCCCGCTCCACATCCTCCTTCAGGATGCGGCCCTCTTTCCCGCTCCCCTTGATGGAAGAGGGATCCAGACCGCTTTCGGCCAGGGCCCTTCGCACCGCCGGGGAGTGCTCCTCCGCGGCGGGGGGCGGAGACTCCTGCTGCTCTTCAGCAGCGGGGGCATCCCGGGCCGCATCGGTATCGATGGAACCGATCACGCTCCCGACCTCGACCTCAGCCTCGAGTTCCGCGCTCCAATGGACTGCACCGGAGGCGGGGGAAGGCACCGTCAGGGTCGCTTTATCGCTTTCCAGTTCGCAGAGATCCGCCCCCTCTTCCACATAGCCGCCCTCTTCGACCAACAAGGAAGAGAGAAATGCCGTACTGACCGATTCTCCCATATCGGGAACACTTATCTCTACTGCCATGCTTAGCTACTCCTTCCTTCTTTGGTAAAAGCCTGATCGAGGATCTTTTTCTGCTCTGCCGCATGATCGGAGAGATGTCCCGTTGCCGGGCTCGCCTTGGCGGCACGGCCGATATATTCCGGCTTTAGGCCGCTGAGCTCCTCCAGGTACTCCCGAATAAAACTCCAGGCGCCGCGATTACGGGTCTCCTCCTGGATCCAACGGATTCGTTTCAGCTTCTTCATTCCCTTGATTATCGATTCAAACTCGTCGCTATGAAAGGGATAGAGCTGCTCGATGCGCATCAAGGAAAAATCACCGCCGCCCGTATCCGCCAACCGGTCTGCAAGCTCGTAGTAGATCTTCCCGGAGCAGACCAGGAGGGTCTCCGCACTCTCGTTCCCGTCATGGATGATGGGTTTAAAACTCTTGGCCGCAAATTCATCCAGATCGGATACGGCCCGCTTGTCCCGGAGCAGACTCTTGGGGGTCATCACGATCAGCGGTTTGCGGTAGGAGCTGAGCATTTGACGTCGCAGAATATGGAAATACTGGGCCGGAGTGGTACAATTGCAAACCTGCAGATTCTCTTCGGCGCAAAGCTGCAGGTAACGCTCCAGATAGGCCGAGGAGTGCTCGGGTCCCTGCCCTTCGTAGCCGTGGGGCAGGAGCATAACCAGGCCGCTCTGGCGTCGCCACTTCGTCTCGGAAGCGGCAATATACTGATCGATTATAACCTGCGCCTCGTTGGCGAAGTCGCCGAACTGCGCCTCCCAGAGCACCAACATCTTGGGCCGCGCCAGGGAGTAGCCGAACTCAAAGCCGAGGACAGCGAATTCCGAGAGCGGACTGTCGTAGACCCGAAAGGTCGCCTGCCCTTCACTCAGATGCTGCAGCGGATAGTAGGCCTTTACCTCGTCCCCGCCCGAGTGTTGCCACACCGAATGACGGTGACTGAAGGTTCCCCGGCCGGAGTCCTCTCCCGAGAGACGAATCGGATAGCCATCGGTTAAGAGCGAGGCGAAGGCCAACATCTCGCCGGTGGCCCAGTCGATGTTTTTTCCATCCTTGATCATGTCCCGCCGCCCTTCGATAATGCGGGAGAGCTTTCGGTGGAGGGTCAGATCCTCCGGAACCCGCACAGCCGCTTCCCCCAGTTCCTTGAGCCGCTTCTTGGGTAAACCGGTCTTTACCTGATCATACGCGTAATTCCGGTTGAACCCCTGCCAGTCCCCCTCGGCGAAGGCGTCGTCGGTATCGGTCTCTCCCAGCTCCGCCGCCTCCTCGGCGCATCTCTTGAGGGTGGCAATGTAGGTCTGGATAAACTCCTTCTGCTCCTCTGCGGGATAGACCCCCTCGGAGGAGAGCTTCCGTCCGTAGTGCTCGTAGACCCCGGGGGCCTCCTTGATCAGGGTATACATCTTCGGGTGGGTAAAGGTCGGTTCGTCGGCCTCGTTGTGGCCGTGCACCCGGTAGCAGATCAGATCGATTATCGCATCGAAGCCGAACTTCTGCCGGTATTTCAGCGCCAGGTCGAGGGCCCGGGCAACCTGCTCGGGATCGTAACCGTTGACGTGGAAGATCGGTATGGGCTGCCCCTTGGCCAGGTTGGTCGGAAAGAAGGTGGACCGCGCATCGGTGGAGGCGGTGGTAAAGCCGATCTGATTATTGACGACGATATGAATCGTCCCGCCGGTTGTGTAGCCCTTCAGCTTGGCCAGATTGAGAGTCTCCGCGACGACACCCTGTCCGGAGAAAGCCGCATCTCCATGGATCAGCACCGGAATCGCCTTTTTGCGGAACTTGTCCTTGAGTTTATTCTGATACCCCCGGGTTTTCCCTTCCACGACTGGATTAACCGATTCGAGATGACTCGGGTTGGGGGTCAGGCTCATCCGTACCTTGGAGCCGTCGGCAAACTCGAGGCGGGAGCTATAGCCGAGGTGGTACTTCACATCCCCCGAAAGCATGTAATGAGCCGGTTCCTGCCCGCCTGCGAAGGTGGAAAAGATCTCCGTGGCCGGCTTCTCCAGGATGTTGGCCAGGACGTTCAACCTGCCCCGGTGGCTCATCCCGAGGACAATCTCCTTGACCCCCTGGGCGGCCGCATCCTTCGCCAGGAGGCGAATCGCCGGAATCAAGGCCTCGGCCCCCTCCAGGGAGAAACGCTTCTGACCGATGAACTGGTTCCCCAGGAAACGCTCGAACTCCTTGGCCTTGACCAGGTCGTGGAGGATCTCCCGACGATCGTCGCGGCTCGGTTGCCAGAGTCGCTCCCGGCCCTCCAGCTTCTCCATCAGCCAGGTACGCATGTTGCTGTTCTGGATATGGAGAAACTCCACCCCCAGGGTGGAACAATAGGTTTCGGTAAAGAATTCGACGAGCTCATTCAGGCTGCGGTAGGGCTTCTCCATGTAACGGCCGCCGAAGAACTGATCGGATCCGTCCTCCCCTTTCAGGCCGTAGGTAGCGGGATCCAAGACCTTCTTCGGTCCCGATTCCGCCACCTGGGAGTAACGCATCTCCTTAGTGAGGTAGCCTTTGAGGGGATTGAGATCGGCAAAGAGATAGCCCAGCTCCCGATAGCTCCAGAGCAGGCGGTTGACGCCGTTCTGCCTCTCCCGATCCCCGGCGGCTCCGGCCGGAGGCGGCGGCCCGCCTCCGCGAAACTGTTCGGGGAGCTGTGAATCATCCAGATCCCGGTAGAGTTCCTCGAGATATGCAATATTGGCCGTGTCCAGATTGCTAGCCTTCACCGCGTCACCGCCCTTCTCTGCTCCGTTCAAAGTTTCTTCTTCAGAAGTCCCGGAATCTCTTCGGGCTCGTCCGCTACATCGACTCCCGCCGCCCGAAAGGCTTCCACCTTCGCTTCGGGGGTCCCCTTGCCGCCGGAGATTATCGCTCCGGCGTGGCCCATCCGCTTTCCGGGAGGGGCGCTGCGGCCCGATATGAAGGCGACTACCGGCTTGCTCATCTTCTGCTTAATGAATTCCGCCGCCTCCTCCTCGGCCTCGCCGCCGATCTCGCCGATCAGCACGACCCCGGTGGTGTCGGGATCCTTCTCGAAGAGCTCCAAAAGGTCGATATAGCCGGTACCGACGATCGGATCTCCGCCGATGCCGATACAGGTCGACTGACCGAGCCCGGCCGAGGTAAGGCTGTAGACTACCTCGTAGGTCAGGGTTCCGGAACGGGAGATTACCCCGATTCCGCCGGGGGTATGAATTTTGTAGGGCATGATCCCCACCTTCGATTGTCCCGGACTTATCAGCCCCGGACAGTTAGGACCGATCAATCTGACGCCGCGCTCCTGAACGTAATAGTAGCTTTCGAGCATCTCGTTAACCGGAACCCCTTCGGTGATGCAGATGATCAGCGGAACGAAGGCGTCCGCCGCCTCCTTTATCGCCGCCGACGCAAAACGAGCCGGGACGAAGATGACCGAAACATCCGCTCCGGTTTCAGCCCGACACTCCGCTACCGAATCGAAGACCGGCAGTCCCTTGACGTGTTGCCCCCCCTTGCCGGGAGTTACCCCGCCGACGACCCGGGTACCGTCCTCCCGCATCGTCAGGGCATGAAAGGAGCCGTCCCGGCCGGTAATCCCTTGCACCATTACCTTGCTCTTCTCGTTTAGTAGAATACTCATGCTGCACCTCCGCTTAAGGCAACGACCTTCTTAACCGCCGTACTCAAGACCTCTTCCGCTTCGAGCCCGGCGCCGGTCAGGATCTCCCGGCCCTCCTTATCGTTGGTGCCGATCAATCGGATCACCATGGGGACGCTGATATCGATCTGCTTCCGCGCCTCGAGGATGCCGTTGGCTATATCGTCGCAGCGGGTAATGCCGCCGAAGATATTGATCAGGATTGCGTTCACCTTGGGATTACGCATCAGGATCGTGAGCGCGCTCACCACCTTGTTGGGATTCGAGCTGCCGCCCACATCCAGGAAGTTGGCCGGATTCCCGCCGTAATGCTTGATAATATCCATGGTAGCCATGGCGAGTCCCGCCCCGTTGACGATACAGCCGATCTCGCCGTCCATGGAGACAAAGCTCAAACCCGCCTCCTTGGCCTCGATCTCGTCGGCGGAGTACTCCTCCTCGTTCCGCAGGGCGGCGACCTCGGGGAGATTCTCCGCGGCGTTATCGTCGAAGTTGACCTTCGCGTCCAGGGCGGACATGGTCTTCTCATCGATCCGGGCATAGGGATTGATCTCCACCAGAGAGCAGCCCTTCTCCAGAAAGAGGCTATACATCTGCTTGATGGTAACCGCCGCCTGGGATGCCAAACCGGGATCCTGGAAGACATCGGTACAGATAGAGAGTATCCGATTCTCATCCAGCCCCTTATGGGGATAGATCGGTTCTTTGATAATCTTATCGGGATCGTTGACCGCGAGCTCCTCGATATCGACCCCGCCGGCGGCGGAGAGCATCAGGGTAAGGCTCTTGCGTCCCCGGTCGAGGGTAAGTCCGACATAATACTCCTGCAGGATATCCGCGGCGGGGACCACGAGAACCTTCTCGACCGTCTCCCCTTTTATATCCATCCCGAGGATAGCCTCCGCCGCTTTTTTCGCCTCGGCCTCATCCTTGACCAGTTTGACCCCGCCGGCCTTGCCCCGGCCGCCGACCAGGACTTGAGCCTTTACTACCCCGGGATACCCGAGTTTACCTGCGGCCGCCACCGCCTCGTCCACGGTAGATGCGACCACGCCGTCGGGGCGTGATATGCCGTACTGACCGAACAACTCGCGGGCCTGATATTCATGAATCTTCACGCGTTCCCTCCGGCTTCATTCTCTTTATGCTTCTTAATCTGCCGTTTGGTCTGGTTTATCAGCTTGGTAATCTTGATCCCTCGAGGACAGACCCGGGTACATTGAAAGTGATTCTCGCAGGGCCAGACGCCGTTGGGATCATCCAGAATCGAGAGCCGGGGGGCGAGCCCCTTGTCGCGGCTGTCGTTCACGAAGCGGGAGGCGTTGACGATTGCCGCCGGGCCCAGGAAGAGGGGATTCGTCTCCATCACCGGACAGGCGGACATACAGGCGCCGCAGAGGATGCACTTAGTCGCATCGTCGATCGCCTCGCGCTCCTCCTGACTCTGGATATACTCCTTCTCCTCAGGCTCCTCCTTAGGGATCAGGAAGGGCTGCACGCTGCGGAACTTCTTGAAGAACTCCGACTGATCCACCAGCAGGTCCTTCTGTACCGGGAAATGTCGCAGCGGTTCAACCGTCACCGTCACTCCCTCGGCCTCGGCCACATCCTTGATCAAGGTCTTACAGGCGAGTCGCTCGAATTCGTTGATCCGCATTGCATCGGATCCGCAGACCCCGTGGGCACAGGATTTCCGTAAGCCCAGGCTGCCGTCCTGGTACTTCTTGATATCCATAAGCACATCCAAGACCCGCCGCTCGGGATCGGTATCCACAGGAAACTCCTGCCAGTATGCCTCGCTATCCTTTTCCGGATTGAATCGTTTAATCTTTACCGTCAATTTCATAGGCGCTCCAACTGTTATTCCTATTATTAATAGACTCTCGGTTTGGGTTCGAACCGGCCGAGGGCGACATCCTTATATTCGATGGTTCCGTCCAGGCTCATCAGGGTGTGCTTGAGCCACTTCTCGTCGTTCCGGTCCGGATAATCGTCCCGGGTGTGGGCCCCGCGGCTCTCGGTGCGGTTCTTGGCCGAGGCGGCGGTGATATAGGCCAGATCGAGGAGATTCTCGAGCTCGAGCCGTTCCAGGAGGTCGGCGTTGAACTTTCGGCCGGTGTCGTGGATGCGCACCTTCTTGAACTCCTCCCGGAGGCGTTGGATCTCTTCCACCGCCTCTCCCATAGTCTCGTCGGTGCGGTAGATCCCCACCTTCGAGGTCATGGCCGTCTCCATCCGCTGCCGGATCTCCGGCGCCGAGGCCTCCTCGCCCCCCTGTTTGAAGCGGTCGATCCGCATACGGGTCGCCTCCCCCGCCTCGGAGGGCCAGGGCTGCAGCTCCGCCTCGCCGATCCAGTCGGCGATATGCATTCCCGCCCGGCGGCCGAAGACCACCAGGTCGACCAGCGAGTTGGTTCCCAGCCTGTTCGCCCCGTGGACTGAGACGCAGGCGCACTCCCCGGCGGCATAGAGCCCCCGGTAGAGCTGTTTGCCCGTATTGACCCTTCCGTCCGTGTCGGTAGGAATTCCTCCCATCGCATAGTGGGCGGTGGGCAGCACCGGCATCGGCTTCTCGCTCGGGTCGATCCCCTTGTAGGTGCGACAGAACTCGGCGATATCGGGGAGCTTCTTCTCGATCGTCTCCTTCCCCAGGTGGGTAGCGTCGAGGTAGACGTAGTCGTCGATCTCCTTGTCTCCTCGAATACCGCGTCCCTCCAGGACTTCGGTCATAATCGCTCTGGCGACCATATCCCGGGGCGCCAGGTCGAGCAGGGTCGGCGCGTAGCGCTCCATGAAGCGCTCATTCTTGCTATTCCGGAGGATTCCCCCCTCGCCGCGGACGCCCTCGGTAATCAGGATGCCCATCCCCTCGATTCCGGTGGGGTGGAACTGATAGAACTCCATATCTTCCAGAGGGATTCCGGCTCGCGCCACCAGAGCGGGTCCGTCGCCTGTATTGGCATGGGCGTTGGAGGTAATCTTGAACATCCGGCCGAATCCGCCGGTGGCGAAGAGGACCGCCTTGGCGCGGAACTCGTGGACCTCGCCGTTCTTCAGGTCGATGGCAACCACTCCGGCGGCGGCGTCGCCGTTCATCACCAGCTCGGTAACGTGATACTCGTCGAAGAAGTTGACGTCGTTCTTGATGCACTGCTGGTAGAGGGTCTGCAGAATCATATGGCCGGTACGGTCGGCGGCATAACAGGAGCGGTGGACCGGCGCCTTACCGTGCTCCATGGTGTGCCCGCCGAATCGGCGCTGATCGATTCTTCCCTCGGGCGTCCGGCTGAACGGCAGTCCCCGATTCTCGAGATCGTACACGGCTTTGACCGCCTCCTCGGCCAGGATAAAGGCGGCATCCTGATCGACCAGGTAATCGCCTCCCTTCACCGTGTCGAAGGCGTGCCACTCGGTTCTATCCTCCTCAATGTTGCCTAAGGCGGCGCCGATACCTCCTTGGGCGGCGCCGGTATGGCTGCGCATGGGATAGAGCTTCGAGAGGACTGCTGTCTTGGCTTTTTTGCTCGCTTCCAGAGCTGTGTAGAGGCCGGCGCCTCCTGCTCCCACCACGAGGACGTCGTATTCGTGCTTCAAGACGGTCTCCTTTTTATCAATCGAATATGTATATGCATTAAAAGAGTACTAACGAACTTCTCAGAGGGCAAGGAAATCACCCCCGCCACTTCTTCAAGGCCATTACAAAAGATTCAATATTTGATATATTGGGCTCATGGAAACGTTAACAATGATTCTCGATAGTTTTTTCGACTTTAAAGCCTATGTCATGCTCCCTTTTTTCATCCTGATTATCGCCCTTATCATCCGCATGCGGCCGGGCGAGGCCTTTCTCTCGGCCCTGAAGATGGGGGTCGGATTCGCCGGGATCTTCATCGCCTTCGACTTCTTCGTGGCTAACATTCAGCCGGCGGTTGAGGCCTTCGCATCCGTACGCGGGCTGGCGTTTCCCGTCCTCGACGTAGGTTGGCCCCCCTTAGCGGCCATAACCTGGGGATCAACTCTGGCCCCGATCTCGATTCCGCTTATCATCCTGCTCAACGTTATAATGCTCGCTCTCAACTGGACCAGGACTATCTACATCGATATCTGGAACTACTGGCACTTCGCCCTTATCGGGGCGCTGATCCTGAATGTGACCGCCAATTTTTGGCTCGGTCTCTTGGCGGTCGGCCTCATTGCCGTCTATACCATCAAGTGCGGCGACTGGAGCGCCCCCTACGTGGCCAAGGAGGAGGGCATCCACGGCTTGACCATCTCTCCGGTCTCCGTGGCGGGGCTGATCCCCTTCTCGGCCAGCATGGACGCCCTCTACGACCGCATTCCGGGGCTCCGCAAAATCGAATACAACCCCCAGAAGGCGGGCGCCTCCATCGGCATCCTAGCCGAACCGATGATTATCGGTCTCATTATCGGCGCCCTATTGGGCCTCGCCGCCGGCTACGACCTCAAGAATCTTCTGGAACTGGCTATCCACATCGCCGCGGTTATGTTTATCCTGCCCAAGACCGCGGGGCTGATCGCCGAAGGGATCAAGCCGGTAACCGAAACCCTGCGCGAGCGCATTCAGGCCCGCTTCCCGAATAAAGAGGAGCTCTACGTGGCTGTCGACACCGGCATCCTGATGGAGAACAAGTCGGTCATTATCTCCGGGTTGTTGCTGATGCCGATTGCCCTAGGGCTTGCCTTCGTTATCCCCGGCAACCGTACCCTGCCCCTCGGGGACCTGCCCAATCTCCTCTCGATCATCTCCCTAACCGTCCTTGCCAGCCGGGGGAACGTCTTCCGGGCGGTGCTGACCGGAATTCCGCTGGTCGCGACCTTCATGCTGATCGCTTCCCGGCTCGCTCCCCTCTATACCCGTCTCTCGGCCGAGGTGGGCCTCGATTTCGCCTCGGGTCAGGAGATTACCGCCTTCACCGACGGCGGCAACCACGTACGCTACTGGCTCTTTCATCTATTTCAGGGGAATATCGTGGCCCTTATTCTTATTCCTGTGGTAGCCGGGATGATCTACATAGCCTGGCGAAGGGCGGAGAGAATCCGCAAGGAGCTCTCTCAGGCTTCATAAAGATTCTAAAGAGGATTCATATTTGCTTCATACCTCCGGGTTAGATTCTGTAACGTCGAGAGACACAACAGACTACTTGGAGGTAGCTATGAAACGTATCGTACTTTTAATTACCATGATCGCAGCCGGCAGCCTGCTCTTCGCCGAGGGAGCCCAGGAGCGTCCCACTCCCTTCGGAGATGTGGAGACCACTACCTTAAGCGGCACCATCGATATCAGCCAGTTCCCCCCCGTCCTCAACACAGGGGATGAGGAGTATCTGGTAATGGTTCCCCGCAGAGCCGCCGATGAGATCAGTATCGAGGACGGACAAGAGCTCGTACTCGAGGGCTATGTGCACGAAGGCCGCGGCCGCTGGAACGCAGATGAAGAGATGGTAATCGCCGTCACCAAGGCGACCATCGACGGCGAGGTCTACGAGATCGAACTGCCCCGGGACGGCGAGCGCTTCGCCGGCGGCCCCGGATGCTGCGGTCCGCAACAGGGAACCCGCGGTCGCATGCCGATGGGGGACAGCCGGAACTGGGGCGGTGGACAACCGCGAAATACCTGGCGCTAAGAGCCTTTCTTAAAGAAACATGCATTTATGGGGCCGGTACCGCCGGCCCCGCTTTTATGTTCCCAGATGGTTTGGATGATTAGCTTGACCTCCCCAGATCCCCATGATAACCTACATGCGCGTGTACGTTAACGCAAAACCTATCCTTCGAGGAGCAGGATGGCCGAAACCGTCACCATCAAAGACATCGCGCGCCTGGCAGGCGTCTCTATCGGCACCGTAGACCGGGTACTCCACGGCCGGGGACGGGTAGCGGACGAGACCGCCGCCCGGATTAGGCGCATCATCGAAGAGACCGGCTTCAGCCCCAATCCTCACGCCAGCAGCCTGGCCCAGACGAAGGCGCGGCGCATCGGTCTTTTAATGCCCCGGGAGGATCAGGATTCGGGATTCTGGCGGCTCCCCTACCGCGGGATGCTGCAGGCCATCGAAGACTTAGCGCCCTTCAAGGTCGAGCTGCTCTTCCATCCCTTCGACCGCTTCAGCGAGAGCTCCTTTCTGAATGCCGGAGAGACGCTTCGCTCGGAAGAACCGGACGGCATCATGCTCGCTCCAATTATGCCCGAGCGGTCGAAAGAACTCCTCAAGCGTATACCCCAGGGGATGCCCCTCTGCTGTTTCGACTCCGATCTGCCGAGCCTGGAAAAGCTCGCCTTCATAGGCCAAGAATCGCATATCAGCGGCAAGCTGGCCGCAAAACTGATGCGGCTCTTGACCCGCGACGAGGGGACGACGGTGATTATCCAGGCCGTGCAGGCCGACAATCACATCCTCGACCGGGTAGAGGGATTCCGGTCCTACTATCCACCGCATCAGATCCCGCAGATCTATCGGGAAGAGCATCTGGATGATCCGAAGATATGCGAAGGATTTATGGGTTCTTTGGTGCGGGAACTTCCCGACCTGGCGGGGATATTTGTGATTAACGCTTCGGTTCACGGCGTCGCCGCTTACTTAGAAAAGAGCGGCCGCGGCGATATCGGCCTTATCGGCTACGACTTAATTCCGCCCAACAGGCACTACCTGGAGAAGGGTATAATCGATTTTCTCATCAGTCAGCGTCCGGAGCTCCAAGGCTATCGAAGCGTCATGCGCATCTTCGACGCCCTCGGCGGTAAATCCGGCGGTGAACCGAAGGAGATCATGCCGGTCGATATCCTCACCGCCGAAAACGTCGCCTACTACACCGCCTTTAAATAGATAAAGAGGAGGCAATAATGAGTATCTACACCGAGCTAAAGCGAGAAGCCTACGAAGCCAACATGGAGATACCCCGGCAAATGCTGGCCATCTATACCTTCGGCAATGTCAGCGCCTTTGATCCCGACTTAGGCGTGTTCGCCATTAAACCCTCGGGGGTCCCCTACGATGTCCTCTCGCCCGATGGAATGGTGGTTTTGGATCTGGAAGGCAGGATTGTAGAAGGGGAGCTGCGTCCCTCGTCGGATACCCCGACTCACCGGCTGCTATACCGGGAGTTTGCCGGCATCCGAGGCATAACCCACACCCACAGCCCCTATGCGGTAGCCTGGGCCCAGGCCCTCCAGCCGATTCCGATCTACGGCACTACCCATGCGGACCACCTGACCGCCGACGTCCCCTGCACCCAGGTGATGAGCGATGCGGCGATTCAGGGCGACTACGAGATCGAGACGGGACGACAGATTATAGACGAGTTCGCCGACAAGAACCATCGAGAGATCGAGATGGTACTGGTCGCCTGTCACGGGCCCTTCACCTGGGGTTCGAATGCGGCCAAGAGCGTCTATAACTCGGCTGTGTTAGAGGAGCTGGCCAAGATGGCCTACCTGACCATGACGATCCGGCCCGACGCCCCCCGGCTGAAGCCGGCCTTAATAGAAAAACACTACCGGCGCAAACACGGCGCCGGCGCATACTACGGACAGAAATAAACAGGAGAGGAGAAGAGAATGATAGACATGCAGGAATTCAAGGATCTCGAGCTCTGGTTTGCCGTGGGCAGCCAGCACCTGTACGGAGAAAAAGCCCTGAAGCAGGTGGCCGAGGACGCCAAGAAGATCGTTGCCGGCTTGAACGATGCTCAGGCCGCTCCGGTTCCGATAACACTGAAACCGACCCTTACCACCGGCGATGAGGTAACCCGGCTGATGATCGAGGCCGACGCCGCCGAGAACTGTATCGGCGTCGTCTGCTGGATGCACACCTTCTCGCCGGCCAAGATGTGGATCGCCGGATTGAGCCGACTGAAGAAGCCCTTCGTCCATCTCCACACCCAGTTCGGCCGGGACATTCCCTGGGACGATATCGATATGGACTTCATGAACCTCCACCAGTCGGCCCACGGCGGCCGGGAGTTCGGCTTTATCGGCAGCCGATTGCGCATCGAACGTAAGGTTATCGTCGGCCACTGGCAGGATACTGCGGTACACAAGAGCCTCGACATCTGGTCCCGGGCGGCCCTGGCCTGGCACGATTCCCAGCAGATGAAGGTCGCCCGCTTCGGCGACAATATGCGCGAGGTAGCGGTGACCGAAGGGGACAAGGTCGAGGCGCAGCTCCGCTTCGGCTATTCCGTGAACGGTTACGGCGTCGGCGATCTGGTCGGCCATATCGATGCGGTGCAGGATTCAGCCGTCAAGCGCCTGGTGGAAGAGTACGGCTCGCTCTACCGCATGGGGCGCGGTGCGGAGAAGTCGGAGAAGGTGAGTGAATCGGCCCGCATTGAATTGGGAATGCGCTCCTTTCTTGAGGAGGGCGGTTTTACCGCCTTTACCACCACCTTCGAGAACCTCTACGGCCTGAAGCAGCTGCCGGGCCTGGCGGTGCAGCGGCTGATGGAGTCTGGCTACGGCTTCGGCGCCGAGGGGGACTGGAAGACCGCGGCCCTCACCCGCACCATGAAAGTGATGGCCGCCGGGAAACCGGGGGGAGTAAGCTTCATGGAGGATTACACCTATCATTTCGAACCCGGCAGAGAGCGGGTTCTGGGTGCGCACATGCTCGAGGTCTGCTCCTCCATCGCTTCGGATCAACCCTCGCTGGAGGTGCATCCCTTGGGTATCGGCGGCAAGGATGATCCCGCCCGGCTGGTCTTCAACACCGCTCCGGGGCCCGCGCTAAACGCCAGCATTATCGACATGGGAAACCGCTTCAGGCTTCTGGTCAACACCGTCGAGGCCGTCGCCCCCGACGCGGACCTTCCGAATCTTCCGGTGGCCCGGGTAGTCTGGAAGCCGATGCCGGACCTGAAGACCGCCGCCGCTGCTTGGATCCATGCCGGCGGTGCCCACCACACAGTCTACAGCCCCGAGCTCAGCGTGGAGTACCTGGAGGACTTCGCCGCCATGGCCGGGATCGAGATGGTCCTGATCGACGAAGAGACGCGCATTCGGGATCTGCGGAACGAGCTGCGCTGGAATGAAGCCTATTACGGGCTAAAAGGGCTGTAAGCCCCGGCGGGCAGCTGCTATACTGAACCAAGAATCAGATTCAGGGAGAGAGATATGAGCGATACACAGGCGTCCGCACAACTAATTGAATCCGGCAAGGCTCTTCTGGGCCTGGAGCTGGGATCGACCCGCATCAAGGCGGTATTAATCAGTCCCGAGGGAGAACCCCTCGCTTCGGGCGCCTACGGTTGGGAAAACAAGCTCATCGACGGCATTTGGACCTACGACCTGGAGGATGTCTGGAAGGGCGTCGCCGCTTGTTATGCCGATCTCAAGGCCTCGGTACAGTCCGAATACGGCGTTACACTGACCAAGCTCGCCGCCGCCGGCTTCTCGGGCATGATGCACGGCTATCTAGTTCTGGATAAGGATGATACCCTCTTGACCCCTTTCCGAACCTGGCGCAACAATATCACCGGCGAGGCCTCCAAAGCCCTGACCGAGGCCTTCAATTATCCGATTCCCCAGCGCTGGAGCATCGCTCATCTGTATCAGGCAATCCTCAAGAACGAGGAGCATGTGCAGGATATCGCCTTCATGACCAGCATCGCCGGTCTGCTTCACTACCGCCTGAGCGGCGAACGAGTTATCGGCATCGGCGAGGCGTCGGGCATGTTTGCCGTCGATCCGGACAGCCTGGATTACGATGCAGGCATGATCAAGACCTTCAACGAGCTGATCCGGGAGAGGGGATTCAGCTGGAAGATCGAGGAGATCCTGCCCAAGGTACGGGTCGCGGGAGAAGCGGCCGGCCTCCTGAGCGAAGAGGGCGCCCGCCTGCTCGATCCTGCGGGGGACCTCCTTCCGGGTATCCCCTTGGCTCCGCCCGAGGGAGATGCTCAAACCGGTATGGCCGCCACCAACAGCGTCAAGGTTCGTACCGGAAACGTCTCCGCCGGGACCTCGGTCTTCGCCATGGTGGTGCTGGAAAAGAAACTCAAAGCGGTCCACGAGGAGATCGACCTTATGGTCACTCCCGATGGAAAACTGGTGGGAATGTCCCACTCCAATAACTGTTCGTCCGATTTCGACGCCTGGATCAGCCTCTTGGGGCAGGCAGCGGAGGCCTTGGGATTCAGCGTCGGGCCGGATGATCTCTACGGCAAGCTGATGCCCCTAGCCCTGGAGGGGGATGCCGATGCGGGGGGAATGCTCTCCTACGGCTATGTCTCGGGAGAGCATATGACCGGCTTTCACGAAGGCCGCCCCCTCTTCGTCCGACAACCTGACCGTCCCTTTACTCTGGCAAATTTCTTGCGAACCCACCTCTTCAGCGCCCTTTGCGCCCTACGGACCGGTCTCAACGCCTTAACCGAGAAGGAGGGAGTTCTGGTGGACGAGATCCGCGGCCATGGCGGACTCTTCAAGACCCCCGGCGTAGGCCAGCGTATAATGGCGGCCGCCGTCGGCGCACCGGTAAGCGTGCTCGAAACCGCCGGGGAAGGCGGCGCCTGGGGCATGGCCCTCTTGGCGGCCTTTATGCAACGTCCTGAGCAGAGTCAGCAGCTACCGGAGTATCTGGACCGCATCTTCGCCTCCAGCATGGGAGAAGCAGTCAAACCGAATCCCGCGGACGAAGAGGGCTTTCAGGAGTTCTTCCGGCGCTACCATGCAGGACTCGGCATCGAACGGGCCGCGGTGGAAAGCCTCAAATAGTCCACCTCAGTTTGATTAGTGGGGGGCCAAATCGGCCCCCTTTTTTTGCGTTTTCCCATCCCCTCGATTAGAATTGAACTATGAGATCCGGCCTGCGCAACATTGAAGAGATCATCTATCCTCGTGAAGTCGACGAATCCGGCGTCGAGGTAAACCGTTACTTCGGCTACCCCGAGCTCAACCGCTTCGATCCCTTTCTACTGATGGATGAGCTTCACCTCAACGACGCACAGCAGACCTCCTACACGATCCCCGATCATCCCAGCCGCGGGGTCGAGACGGTGAGCTACCTCCTCTACGGCAGCCTGGATTACGCCGATGCGGCGGGACATGGGACCCTGAAGGGAGGCGGCTGCCGCTGGGTCAACAGCGCGGGGGGAATCGTCCACCGGGAAAACCCCCGGCGCGGGGCGGGCGAATTCTGGGGCATCCATCTCTGGATCAACCTTCCCGAGGAGGAGAAGTACGGCCCGGGCAAGGCGCGGGTTTTCGATACGGAAACCATTCCGGTACACCGCGGGAACGACGGGGTGATAACCAGAATCATAGCCGGAGAATATGAGGGGATCCTCGGACCGGGAGGCCGGTATCCGGAGAACACCCTGCTGCTGGATATCAGCATCCCGCCGCTGACCTCTCTTCAACTCGAGATCCCCGCCGCGTACCGGGTGCTTGTAAGCGCCCTGGAGGGGAATAAACTCTGCGATCTTGCGGCGGGAACGAGGATTCAGCCTGCATCCCTTGTTAGGTACGGTCCCGGTGACTCTCTGGCGCTCTGCACCGAGGAGGATGAATCGCGCCTGCTGCTCCTCGCGGGCAGGCCGATCCACGAACCGGTCGCCTGGGACGGTACCATCGTCATGTGCGATCGCCCTTCCCTCTTAAAAGCCAAAAACGAGGCGGGCACGCTCTCCTTCGGCCGTTACCGCGACTGAACCCGGATTGACAGGCCCTCCCCACGCCGGTACAAGCTTAGAGGATGAGCCTTAAGCAGCAACTGAAGAAAAACTGGTTTATCCTGGCCATTATAGCCTCTTTTGTGCTCGGTCTGAGCCTTCCAGATGCGGAAGGATTCATCAACCCCGGGGGCAGAACCAAGAGCCTGATGGTCTATGGGCTGCTTTTCCTCTCCGGCCTCTCTATCCCTACCGAGCGCATTATCGAGGATCTGCGGGAGTTTCGACTGCATATCTTCATCCAGGGGGCGATATTTCTCGTCTATCCGCTTGTGACCTGGATGCTCCTGCTCCCCTTCCAAGGGGTGATCCAACCTCATATCCTGATCGGGATCCTGGCCCTCGCCTGTCTGCCCTCGACCGTATCGAGCTGTATCGTTTTCTCTCAGCTCTCGGGGGGCAACGTTACCGCCGCGGTCTTCAACGCCGCCGTATCGAACATCGCCTCGGTCTTTATTACCCCCCTGCTCTTCTCCTTCCTCATCCCCAGCGCCGAGGGGGTATTCGGCGCTATCAATGCCGGCGAGGTCTACCTCAAGCTTATCCGCATCATCCTCGTGCCGATTCTTGCCGGCCAGTTGGTGCGCATCCCCTTTCGCGAACTGATAACCCGACGTAAGCAGATCCTGAGCCTGAGCAGTAATCTGATCATCTTCTTTCTGATCTACTTTGCCGTCGCCCGCTCCTCCGAGGCGATTATCAGCTCGGCCAGCCTGGCGCTCTTTGCACTGCCGGTGCTCTTTCTCCTCGTCCTGCATCTGCTGATACTGTTCGGCCTCTATTATGCCGGTCTGCTCCTCGGATTCGATGAGCGCAATCGACTGACCGCGCTCTTTGTTGGGTCCCACAAAACCCTGGCCCTGGGTCTGCCCCTGACGGCGGCGGTATTCGGCTCAAATAGTCCGGAATACGGCTTTATCATTCTGCCCTTAATCTTCTACTACCACATCCAGCTTATTAGCTCCGGTATCATCCGCAGCCATATCGCCCCGCGCCTCTTCTCCTGCAGCGATCCGCCCGATTAAGCGGCGCTGGGATTTCTGCCGGAAAGAGGCTATACTGGTTTAGGAAAGGACAATCGATGAAGAAAGGCTATATTATTCTGGCGGTAGTCGCAGCCCTCGTTTTGATACTCCTTGTATCGGCTTTCGTGCTGGAGCGGCAGGAGAAACTCTATGTTCGCAGCCCGCTGATGATGATGGATCGTCCGACGGTGACCTATATTCTGGGCGAGGCGGAGCATCTGATCAGCCCGGAGGATGAAGAACCGCTCTGGGAGTCCCTGGCAATAGGGGATAACTTGAGGCCGGGCGCCCGGGTGCGCACCTTACGCGATAGCAGTCTCGATATCCGCTTCTCCGACCGAACCGCCGTGCGTTTGGGCGCCGATACGATTATAAGCCTGGATGAGGCTACCGTTCGCCGGCTTACCCTCAATATCGACCGGGGAAGGCTCTTAGCCCGCTTTGAGAAGCTCTTCAAGGAGCAGGAGTTCGAGGTGCGCATGCCGACCGCCGTAGCCGGTGTCCGCGGTACCGAGCTGGTCTTCGACGTAAGCCCGGAGGCGGCGCTTATCAGCGCCCTTTCGGGGATCACCGAAATCTATAATCCGGAGTTGCCGAATAAGCGCGTACTCCTGGCTTTTCAGAAACGCACTACCGTTGCCGCAAATGCAGGTCCGTCGGAACCGGTCTCCATTGCCGGAGAAGAGCTCCGCACCCTGCAGCAGACAATAAATTCCATCCATCTCGAGAAGGTTTTGCTTGTATCCTCGACGATTCAATTCGAACCCGATTCGGATATTATCCTATCGGAATCCCTGCCCGAGCTCGATGAGGTGGTTAAGCAGCTATCTAAGAACGACTACAAGGTGCGCATCGACGGCCATACGGCCGATGTAGGCGGGAGCACCGAGGTGATGTACCGACTCTCGATCAAACGGGCCGAAGCGATCCGTCGCTACCTGGTGGAGAAGGGCCTGAATCCAAAACGGCTCAGCGTGCAGGGATTCGGCGGAACCAAACCGATGGCGGATAACGCCTCGGCCGAAGGTCGGGCGCAGAACCGGCGGGTAGAGTTCGTAATAGTAGATTAATAGGGATCTGTTTTGTGCAGGTTACTAATGGCCTGTCTCAGGTGGTCCCGCATCAGTTGACCTGCCCGGGGGGCATCACCGTTCCTGATGGCGCTATAGATCCGGCGGTGGTCCTCAAGACTCTGGAGGGGCTGATTCTCCCTTATCAGGGTGGATTTCCGGGAGATGGTCAGAATCTCACTCAAAAGCCTCAGCACCGACAAAGAGACCTGGTTGTGGGTTGCCGCCGCTACCGCCTCATGAAAATCGTTCTCTCCGATGATGCCGATCTTGCCGCTTTCTATCTCCTCGGCCATACGTTCGAGGCTCTCCTCGATCTTCTCCAGATCCCGATCGTCCCGCTCGCGGGCGGCGATCTTCGCAAACTCTGATTCGATCAGGACACGGAATTGCAGGACCTCTCCGATAGCGCCGATACTGTCGGGAAACAGGTCGACGAAGGGCCCAAGGAGGGTATCCATTCCAATTTCACAGACGTGATAGCCGCCGGATCCTCCGGGAGACTCGATAAAACGGAGAATCTCCAGGGTACGCAAGGCTTCGCCCACCGCCGACTTGCCGACGCCGAGCTCGTTGGCTAAATCGATTTCACGGGGTAGTCTATCGCCGGGTTTGTATACACCGTCTAAGATCGCCCGTTTCACGGTATGGAAGACCTCTTCGGAGATTCGGCGCTTTCGTACAGGCTCGATGCTATAATCCATTTCAGCTGGCCTTTGAGTTGAAGGTGAGGAGAGCCCTCTAACAGAGAGCCCTCCTCAGGGGGTAAAGGTATACAGAACTACTTGTTCAATGCTTTCTTATTCAGGAACGAGAAGGGCTCGCGGCCTTCGAGAACCTCGATTACGCTCTCCACCGTCTGCGTCCTGCGCCGAACGATCGACTCCTCGGAGTACCAGGCCGAGTGGGGAGTAAGGATAACGTTGTCGAACTTGAGGAGCGGGTTATCCAGGGAAACCTTGTCCTGCATCAGTACATCCAGTCCGGCTCCGGCGATCTCTCCCTCCTCGAGGGCCTTTACCAGATCGGGTTCATTGATAATCGGCCCCCGGGCGGTGTTGATCAGATAGGCGGTATTCTTCATCTTCTTGAAGGCCTCGTAATTGAACATCCCCCGGGTCTCCGGCGTCAGCGGACAGTGAATGGAGATATAGTCGCTCTCGCTAATCAGCTCCTCCAGTTCGACCTTCCGGGCGCCGGCTTCCGCGGCCTGCTCTGCAGTCAGGTAGGGATCGTAGGCAATTACCTTCATGCCGAAGGCTTTAGCTTTCTCGCTTACCAGCCGGGGGATCTTCCCGAATCCGACGAGTCCCAGGGTCTTCTCTTGCAGGGAGTAAACCGGCATGGCCTTCTTTACATCCCAGACACCGCTGCGGACGCTGGCGTCCATCTTAAGGAGCTTGCGGTTTAGCGCCAGCATGTCTGCCACCGCATGGGTCGCAACCTCATCCAGACAGTAGGTCGGAATGTTGGCGACCATAATGCCCTTCTTGTTGCAGGTATCCACGTCGATGGTGTTTACGCCGATTCCGTTACGAATGATCAGCTTACACTTCTGCATCTTCTCGATCAGTTCGCCGGGAACCTGGGCGTAGGTGTTGATCACCGCGTCCGCATCGGCCACCTCTTTCTCCAGCCCTTCTCCGTTTTTGATCTCCACCAGCTCGGCGTCGACCTTATCCAACAGCTCCCGTTCCACATCCAGATCGGGAAATATATTGTCCGTTAGGACTACCTTGAATTTTGCCATACCAGTTTCTCCTTTATTCTCGCTTACGGTTTATGGACGCAGAGTCCTTCGATATCGTGCACGGCTTCCATCATCGCTTCCGACACCGTCGGATGGGGATGGATTACCGCCCCAAGCTCTTCAATAGTCAGTTCCGCACTCATGGCGGTCGCGATCTCCGAAATCATGTCGGTTGCCCGGGGGCCGACCAGATGGGCGCCGAGAATCTCGCCGGTTTCGTGGTCGGCGATAATCTTCACGAAACCCTGGGTCTCGCCCATGATCATCGACTTGCTGTTGACCGATATCGGGAAGCGTCCGACTCGAACATCGCGACCGGAAGATTTCGCTTCCTCCTCGGTCGCTCCCACCGCGGCGATCTCCGGCCGGGTATAGACACAGGCCGGCATTACCGAACGGTTGGTGTAGTTGGCTTTACCGGCGATATCGTCCACCGCGGCGAGTCCCTCCGCCGAGGCGGCATGGGCCAGCCACCAGGTGCCGGTCACGTCGCCGATGGCGTAGACGCCCGCCAGGTTGGTGCGCATCTTCTCGTCCACCACGACCCGTCCGCGGTCGAGCTTGACCCCGGCGGCCTCGATGCCGGCGGCATCCACCACGGTACGGCGTCCGACGGCGACCATCACCTCTTCGGCTTCGACGCTCTTTTCACCGGCGGAGGTCTCGATGCGGCAGAATTTCTTCCCCGCCTTGGAACCGACCTCGGTCACCTTGACCCCCAGCTCTATGGCTACGCCGCTCTTTGTGAGAGATTTCCGCAAGACCTCGGCTACCTCCGCGTCCATTCGCGGCAAAAGCTGATCCATCATCTCGACGATGGTTACCTCGACCCCGAGATCGCTCAGGATCGTGGCCGATTCGGCGCCGATCACGCCGCCGCCGATGATGATCATGCTCTTCGGGAGCTCCGGATTGGTCTCCAGCATGGTCTTGCTGGTCCAGTAAGCGGTCTCCTTCAAGCCGGGAATCGGCGGAACAGCCGGCTTCGAGCCGGTAGCGAGGATGACGTTCTTACACTTCAGGGTCGTACTCTTCCCGTCGGCTTCGACAAGTACGGTTCCGGCACTCTTGAGGACTCCGGTTCCCGTGTGTACATCCACCTTATTGGCCTTCAGCAGCGATGAGACTCCCCCGCGAAGCTTCTTGACCGTTTTGTCCTTGTACGCGTAGAGCTTCGCAAGATCCACCTGCGGTTCCCCGACCGTAATCCCGACGCTCTTCGCATCATTAATATGGTGCAGGGTCTCGCCCATGTGGAGCATCGCCTTGGTGGGGATGCAGCCGCGGTTGAGACAGGTCCCGCCGATTAGATCTCGCTCCACGATGGCCGTCTTCAGGCCGTACTGGGCGGCGCGAATCGCCGCTACATAGCCGCCGGGACCGCTCCCGACGACTACAACATCGTATTGATCACTCATAGCTTCACCTACAGCAGCAGATAGGGATTCTCGAGAATCCGCTTGATATCCCGAATGAACTCCGCCGCCGGAGCACCGTCGATAATACGGTGATCATAGGTAAGCGACAGACTGCAGATCGGCCGGATAACCAACTCGCCGTCCACGGCCACCGGTTTGTCGGCGATGCCGCCTACGGCGAGGATTCCGCTCTCCGGAGTGTTGATGACCGCGGTGAAGCTCGATAGCTCGTACATCCCCAGGTTGGAGACCGAGAAGGTTCCGCCGGTGTACTCATCGGGACTAAGGGCCCCTGATCGGGCGCCTTCCGCCAGTCGCCGGGCTTCGCCGTTAATCTCCGGCAGGGTCAGAAGATCGATATTCCTGATAACCGGCACGAGAAGTCCCTCATCGACCGCTACGGCCATGCCCATGTTGACGGCGCCGTACTCGACGAGTCCGTCGGCGGTAAAGGCCGCGTTCATCCGCGGATGCCTGGTAAGGGCTACCCCCGTGGCCTTCATGATGATGTCGTTGAAGGAGACCTTGACCTCCGCGGCTTTGAGCTTCGTTCGCATGCGGACCGCTTCGCTCATGTCCACATCGATCCGGTGCACCGCTTGAGCGGCGGTGTCGAGGCTCTCCCGCATCCGGGCGGAGATAGTCTTGCGCATACCGCTCAGCTTGATATGCCGATCTTCGCGGACGCTTTCCATGCCTGCAGCGGCCCGAGCCTGGGCCAGATCGCGGCTGTATACCTTGCCGCGCGGTCCGGAGCCGGCCACGCCTGCGAGATCCGTGCCGCTTGCAGCGGCCTCTTTCCGCGCCAGCGGGGTTGCCGCCGGCCGATCTACCGCCGCGGCCAACACGTCCCGTTCGACCACCAGCCCGTCAGGGCCGCTGCCGTTGAGTTGGGAGATGTCGATTCCAGTCTCTTCCGCCCGCCAGCGTGCCCGGGGGGTGGAGAACTGCCTCTCTCCGGCCTGCCGGGGAAGAGCGGCGGGAGATGCCGACGGATGGGCCGCCGCCGCGGGTTTGACCGGCTCCTCTGTCTCTTCCGCAGGCTCTTCGGCCGGAACGCTCGAGCCGGCTTCGGCCACGATATCGGAGACGTCCTCACCGGCCTCGCCGATAACCGCGATAGTCTCGGTAATGGGAACAACGTCCCCTTCCCCCCGAATAATCTTCAGCAAGGTACCAGAGGCGGGAGCGCTGATCTCGATGGTGAGCTTATCCGTCTCCATCTCGAAGAGGGGCTTCCCCTCCTCGACGCTGTCGCCTTCGGCGGCCATCCAGGAGATTATGGTTCCTTCGGTCATTTGCAGCCCTTGTTTGGGCATAATTACTTTAGTTGCCATTGCCGCCTCCTAGCGGTAGCAGATCTCTTTGACCGACGCGACAATATCATCGACGCCAGGCACGACTGCATTTTCGAGTACCAGGCTAAAGGGGAGCGTACAGGGCTTCGCACCGAGCCGGGCTACCGGAGCATCCAGATACTTGAAGTTCTCTTCTTGAATCCTCGAGCCGATCTCGGCGCCGACGCCGTTGTTACGGTGAGCTTCGTGAACGACGAGAGCACGCCCGGTTTTCCGTACGGATGTGTTGATGGTATCCGTATCCAGGGGAAGCAAGGTCCGAGGATCGATAACCTCGGTCTCGATGCCCTCCTTGGCCAGGATCTCCGCCGCCTCCAGCGCGCGGCCGACCATCAGAGAGGTGGCCACCACGGTGGCGTCTTTGCCCTCGCGCTTAACCGCAGCCTGGCCGAAGGGGATCATGAAATCCGGATCATCGGGCACCTCTTCGCTGGTGGCGTAGAGGGCTTTGTGTTCGATGAACATTACCGGATTATTATCCCGGATAGCCGTACGCAGGAGCCCCGCCGCATCGTAGGCATTGGAGGGCATCGCCACCTTGAAGCCGGGGATATGGGTAAAAAAGGCTTCCACACTCTGGGAGTGGGTACCGGCGTTACCCCGGCCGATTCCCTGTTGTCCGCGGATTACCATCGGAAGGGTCGCCCGGCCGCCGTACATGTAGCGCAGCTTGGCCGCCTGATTCAGCAGCTGATCCATGGCTACATAAACAAAGTCGAGGTACATAAAATCGAGAATGGGCCGCATGCCGGTCAACGCCGCACCGACGCCCATCCCGACATAGCCGGCTTCAGATATGGGGGTATCGCGTACTCGTTCCTTGCCGAACTCATCCTGCAGCCCCCGGGTACATCCGAATACACCGCCCAGCGCACCGATATCCTCGCCCATAACGAAGACATTATCGTCCTTGCGCATCTCCTCAGCGGTCACATCCCGTATAGCTAAAGAGTATTTCTTCTTGCTCATCCTATCGCTCCTCTTCGTAGTAGACGTCGTCAAGCACTGTCGACGGATCCGGTTCGGCGCTGTTGAGAGCGAACTCTTCGGCCTCTTCGATCAGCTTGTCGATTTCGGCATGCTTCTTCTCGATATCCGCAGCACTCATCACCTTGTTGTCGCGCATATACTCTTCGAAGCGGATGATAGGACATTTTTTCTTCCACTCGTCCACCTCGTCCCGGGTTCGGTAGACCTCGGGATCGCCGGTCCAGTGCCCCTTCCAACGGTAGGTCTTGGCTTCGATCAAGGTGGGCCCTTCGCCCGCCTTGGCTCGCTTAAGAGCCTTCTTAAAGGCCTTCTCCACGTCGAGAACATCGTTTCCGTCGATCACGACCCCGGGCATGTTATAAGCGGAAGCCCGCTCGGCAATATCCTTTACGGAGGTGACGCTACCGAAGGAGGTAGTCATACCATACTGATTATTCTCACAGATAAAGATCACCGGCAGATTCCAGAGGCTGGCCATATTCAGGGTCTCATGGAAGATACCCTCGTTAGCTGCCCCGTCGCCGAAGAAGGTTACGGCCACCTGGTCGGTACCGCGGAGCTGGGCACTCAAAGCCGCCCCGGCCGCATGGGGTATGCCGCCGCCGACAATGGCGTTCGCGCCCAGGTTTCCCTTCTCCACATCGGCAATGTGCATCGAACCGCCCCGGCCGCCGCAGTAGCCAGTCTCTTTGCCCATCAGTTCTGCCATGGCCTTATCGGGCCGGGCGCCCTTGGCAATCGCATGACCGTGTCCCCGGTGGGTACTGGTTATATAATCCTCATCCCGCAGGTAGGCACCGGTAACCGCCGCTACCGCTTCCTGACCGATACTGAGATGGACGGATCCGCGCAGTTTATTCTCTTCGAACAGTCTCAGGGCGCACTCCTCGAACTTTCGGATGGTAAGCATCGTCTCATGCACCTCTTGCATCATCTTTTTATCCATAATCCTCTCCTAGTTCTCCATCTTCAGTTCTTTCAGGATCCGCATGATATCCTCGGTGCTCTCGGCGATCTTGACGCCGGCTTCCTCGAGGGCGCTCTCTTTGCTCTCGGCCGACCCCTCACCATCGGGGGAGACGATGGCGCCCGCATGCCCCATACTGGTGTCCTTGGGCGCGTTCTTTCCGGCGATCAGAGCGACTACCGGTTTGGAGACATGCTTCTTGATGTACTCCGCTGCAAGCTCCTCCTCGCTTCCGCCGATCTCGCCGATCATCACGATCGCTTCCGTTTCGTCGTCGGCTTCGAAGAAGGGGAGCATGTCCCGGAAGGTCGAACCTGGAATCATATCCCCGCCGACACCGACAACCGTCGATTGACCGAAATTGTTCTTCTTCATCAGGAAGACCGTCTCGTAGCAGTTGGTCGCGCTGCGGGACATTACGCCTACCCGGCCGGCCTGGAAGATGCGGTGGGCCATAAAACCGGCCTTCGCCTTTCCGGGAGAGATGATCCCGAAGGAGTTGGGACCGATGAGGGTAACACCCTTCTCCTTAGCCAGGTGGTGCAGCTTGAGCATATCGTGCACCGGCGTCCCTTCGGCGATTGTAATCACCAGGGGCATCCCGCTCATGATGGCTTCGTAGGCTGCGCCGTAGAGAAACTTCGGCGGGACGAAAAGCACGGTTGCATTGGCATCGTGTTTCTCCATCGCCTCCCGCACAGTGTTGTAGACCGGAACGCCCAGAATCTCCTGGCCGCCCTTACCCGGGGTTACACCGGCGACGACCTTGGTGTTATAGGCCTGCATCTGTTCAGTGTGAAATTGTCCTTCCCGTCCGGTTATTCCCTGAACGATTAGGCGGGTATCCTGATCAATCAAAAAGCTCATACCTTAACTCCCTTCGCCAAAGCGTCGACGCCCTCGTAGAGACCGTCTACCAGCGATATGTTTCCTTCCAGTGCCTGCAGCTTCAGAAGGCCGATCTCTTTGTTGGTGCCTTCCAGGCGGATTACCAAGCGCTTCTTACCCATGAAGATCATGCTCTTCTCGACTCCGCCGGCGATCTCGTCGCAGCGGGTAATGCCGCCGAAGATATTGATGAAGATCGTCTTCACCCGCTCGTTGGCGGCCACGATCCTCAAGGCTTCGGTTATCCGGTCGGCGGTGGCGCCGCCGCCGAGATCCAGCGCACAGGTCACATCCATCCCGCGTTTGCTGATAAGATCGATAGAAGACATGATCATGCCCGATCCGTTGCTAATCACCGCGATATCGCCCTGATCCTTGATGGGGATGTAAAGAAAATCGTAGTGCCGGGCTTCGAGGACGAGCTCATCGGTGGTCAGCTCATCCTTGAAGGAGGCGACCTCCGGATGCCGATAGAGGGAGTTGTCGTCCACATCGATCTTGCCGTCCAGGGCGAGCAGGGTGTCGTCGGCGGTAATAACCAGGGGATTGATCTCCGCCAGCATACAGTCGTGCTTGATAAAGACAGTGAAAAGCTTCAGGCAGAACTCACGGAACTGGGGAAAATAGGCCGGATCGAGTCCGGTCTTGTCCGCCGCGTATTGGATCACGAAATCGGGCAGGGTATCCCCGGCGGGAAGCACAACCTTCGCCAGCTTATCGGGGTTCTCCTCGGCAATCTCGTTGATCTCGACCCCGCCTTCGGGGCTGAAGATCATCACCGGCAGCTTGGTTTTACGGTCGAGGGTAAAGCTTAGGTACATCTCCTTCTTCACCTCGATCTTCGGAACGATAAAGACCTTCTCTACGGTGAGGTCCTTGATCTTCATGCCGAGAATCTTGCCGGCCTTCTCGAGCAGCTCTTCCCGGTTTTCGGCAAACTGTACGCCCCCGGCCTTACCGCGGCCGCCGGTCTGTACCTGGGCCTTGATAACCGCGGGATACTCTATCTTCGCTTCCAGTTTGTCCAACTGGACTACGGATTCGGCGGTAACCCCCGGAGTAGAGGGGAGGTCATATTCGCCGAACACCTGGTGGGCCATAAACTCTAATAATTTCATCTGTTTCTCCTTCGCGTGGGGGAACCGTTTCCGGTTCTATCCCCACAGCTCCTCATCGCTGGGGACATAGGGATTCTTTCTAATCTTGGCAACCCTGGTGATGTTCAAGAGATGCTTGTAGTAGAAGTTCTCCGAGATACTGTTGTTGCCCCAGGAACCGCATCCTAAGGTACTGGTGGCGTTCAAACCGTTGACGAAGTTTCCGCCGTTATGGGTCGCGCAGGGCTGATTAACGACTACCCGGCTTACCGGAACCCGGATGCCGAACTCACGGATATGCTCCTCGTTGTGAGAGTGGATTGAAACCGAATGCCCCTTACCTTCGACCTCGAGATTCTCGATGGCGATATCGATCGCCTCGGAGAAATCCTTGTAGGTAAAAGGGGTTATTACCGGGAACATCTTCTCCTTGCGAAGGAGGCTCTCTTTATTGGCGTTGTCCTCGGGCATAACGAGTACCTTGGTACCGTCGGGGATACTCACGCCGGAAGCCTTGCCGATCTCCTCGGGAGTCTTACCGACCATCTCTTTGTTGACATGACCATTCTCGAACAGAACGGAAAGGAGCTTCGCTTTATCCTCTTCGGACTCGATGAAATATCCGCCGTAAGCCTCGAGCTCCTTGCGCATTTCGTCGTAACGATCCTCGGGGGTAATGATGGTCTGTTCGCCGGAGCAGATGATGCCGTAGTCGAAAACCCGTCCGTCGATGGTCATCCGGACGGCATCCTTCATATCCACATCCCGATCGATAATGGTCTGGACATTACCCTGACCTACGCCGTAGGAGGGCTTACCGCTGGAATAGGCGGCCTTGACGATTCCGGGACCGCCGGTGGCGACGATTACATCCACGTTCTTCATCAAGAGACCGGAGCGCTCGACGCTGGTCTCTTCCACCACCTGAATCACGTTATCCGGCGCACCGAGATCTTTAAGTATTTTGTTCCATGCAGCTACCAGATCCTCGGTTATCTTCTTCGACCGGGGATGGGGTGCAATTATGATGGTATTTCTGCCCTTGATAGCGGACATGGCGTTGGCCATTGGAGTAACCTGAGGATTCGTCGTGGGCTGAATGGCGCCGACGACGCCGACCGGCTTGGCAATCTCGATGATCCCGGTCTCGTCATCCTCGCTGATGATCCCGATCGACTTAACCCCTTTCAGGTTATGCCACATGATGCGGGCCTTGCCCTGATTCTTCTTAGTCTTGAACTCGACACCGCCCATACGGGTCTCTTTTACCGATGCTTCGGCCAGTTCCCGGGCGTTATCGAAGACATACTTGGCAATAGCTTTGACCATTTCGTCGATAGCGGCCTGATCAAAGCTCTCCAGCTGCTTCAACGCTACGCGAGATTTCGCGACCAATCCCTCAATGTACTCCTGATCCTGCATAATTCCTCCGTCTATCTATCGTACGACCTTTAAAGGTCTTACCTTTTCTTGTATGACTATATAATGGTTGGACCTTTTTGTCAACAAAAATATCATCTCTCCCTGAAAGTATGATAGCTGAAGTCATACAGAGCATCAGCTATGGGTGTTAATAGAGCAAGAGGGAGATCATTGTTCAATGAATACAGTTACTCACACTTGATTAACTGAATAGATAGGTTCACCGTTGGTCAAAGCTGTAGTTACATTCTGTGATACTTTAGTACGTAATTCAATAATCGATTCGACGCTGTTCCAGCCTATATGATCACTCAACACAACATTATCCAACCGCGAGAGAGGAGATTCCAGAGATAATGGCTCTTCTTGAAATACATCCAGTCCCGCCCCTCCGATTCTTCCGGTATGCAGTGCATGAGTTAATGCAACTTCGTCAACAATACGCCCTCTACTCGTGTTAACTAAGATTGCGGTAGGCTTCATCAACTCGATTTCATCCTTCCCAATAATACCTTCTGTATGATCATTCAGAGGTAAATGTAATGTAACAAAATCCGATTCAGACATTAGTTGGTCAATGGATACCTTTTTTGCACCCAAAGAGCGGATAATATCTTCCGATACAAAAGGATCTGAGACAAGAATATCCACAAAACCAAATCCCGCCACTTTTTGAGCAAGTCGTCTGGCAATTGAACCAAATCCACATATGCCTAAAACTTTACCAGTAATCCTGTAACATGGCTGTTTGTTCGCTAAATGCCGAATTCCAGCCCGCATGCTCCTGTCGTTAAAAGCAATCTGCCGAGCACTAGCAAATATTAAACCAATTGCATGATCAGACACATCTTCTATTGAATAGTCGGGAACATTCCCAACCCATATTCCTTTACGTGTAGCTGCATCAACATCTACATTATCCGTTCCAACCCCATACCTCTGTATGATTTTACAGCTATGAAGTCGATCTATATGGGATGAATCTATTTTATCAAGATTCACCAACAGGGCGCTACAATTTTCTACTTTGCTTTTCTGAAAGAATTCTGCGACTGATCGATATATCTCCAAAGAAATGTCGTTTCTCTCAAAAATCGTCCTTTCTATTTGATAATCATCATCAAACAACGCATCAGTAACTGCAACTTGAAGCATCAAACCTCCAATTATTCCTATTCAAAAACGAATAATGCTTTGATATCCTTCTCATCAATCAGGTCGACAAATACTTGCTCCCAATCTTCAATTGAAGTTCGTCGTGTAATCAATTTACCTAACTTCGCACTATATCTATTTAGTAAATTGATTGAAGATTCCCAACCGGTGAAACTGGAACTCATATTGAACCGAATTTCAATCGATTTATGCATTGCCCTATTCCACGGCACGGATATGTTGGATTCTTTAGTCAAACCTATCCCGGTTATAGTTCCACGCTTGCGAGTTATTTCAATGGCCTGACTGATCGCCGATTCGGCACCACTTGTTTCAACAACTAAGTCCGCACCTCTCCCATGAGTCAGCTCATTCACAATCGGAATCAATTGTTCCTTTTCTATATTGATCGCTTTTGAAGCACCCAGTGCAGTTGCCGCCGGGAATCTATACTTTTGGGATTTCGAAAGTCCGGTTATCAGAATTTCCCCGGCGCCCATGACTTGAGCTACAAATACAGATAGGAGACCCATTATGCCGGTACCGGTAACAACAACAGTATCCTGACAATTAATGCTGCCTCGTTCTGCAACATGATGTATGACAATCGCAAGAGGTTCCGCTAGAGCCGCGACATCATAGGCAAGATTATCAGGGATCTTATGAAGCAACCATGCTGGCAAAGTGACATACTCCGCAAAACATCCATCAATCCCCCACCCAGGCGATCTCTTATTGCTGCATAGTTGTACGTGTCCTTGTCGACATAAATAACATGTACCGCAAGCCAGAGAATGAGGCTCGGCCACAACACGGTCCCCAACAGCAACAGTTGTTACTTTGCCGCCGACTTCAACCACCTCTCCGGAAAATTCATGTCCCAGCGTCACGGGAGGCCAATAGGGAAACTCATCCTTCCAAATATGTATATCGGTACCACATACGCCGCCGCAATGGACCTTTATCACAACCCAGTCATCATCATGAAGGGAAGGCTGTGAAATATCTTTCACTTGGATATTACCCGGCCCCTTCCCCGTTTTAACCAGTGCTTTCATATTTCAGGCTCACATAATCCCATATTTATCCCACACATGCCGACTTGGCATACCCTCTTTGATCTTACGGGAGACTAGATTTTCATCGCGGACCTTGGTCAATGCCATCTCAATTACCTCTGTTTCGATTGAGCGAGGGATGGCAACAACGCCGTCAATGTCCCCGAATATGAGATCACCTGGATTGACCTTTACCCCATTGCTAAACTCGATTGGGCAGCGGTAATCGATGACTCGGCCGCGCACCCCCTGGTCTTGACCATACGGGCCGAAGGAAAAAGTAGGGAATCCGAGCTCCAGGATCCCCCGCGTATCGCGACTATACCCTTGCATAACGGCCCCAACGGCACCACAAAATCCGGCTCGAGTCGACATCAGTTCCCCCCAACATGCATATGTCGGTGATGCCCCTACGCATATATAAACTTCACCGGCATTCAGATCATCCAGAGCATCGAACATAACACCAAAGGCTGCATCCTTGTCCTTATAGCTGATCCTCGTACTGAAGCAGTCGGCCTCTAATACAGGCATGGCCCGACCAATTACCCGCATCGCAGGATCCAGCGGTCGAATCGTTGGAGGGAGAAATTGGCGAGTGTATGAAATCCGATCCATTACATCTCCGACAACACATGTAAATAGTTCAGCTCTTATTAAGTCGAAAAGATCGTTATCTTCAGTCCAATGGCTCATCCTACTTCACCCTTAATTCATCAATTTTCGATTTTATGTAGCCCATCGCAAAGGCCATGCCGGCATGCCATGGGGCGGGACAGGACATTTTTGGACTGTGATCGGGAATGATTACACCCTCAAAATTCAATTCATTTAGAATACGAATCACACGTCCAACATCGATATCGCCGTCATCAATAAATTTTTCAGTATAATGAGGAACCTTGCCCTCCACGTTACGAAGATGTATATATGAAACCTTGCCTTGACTAACATAGTTCTCAATGGTCCGGTACAAGTCTTCGTCTTGCATCTCCGACAAGGTCCCCAAGCACATCTCCAACTGATTTGAAGAACTTTGTACAAGATCCAACAATCTCTGGTAATGCTTATGTCGGTAGATAAGTTTTGGCTGGCCTTTTACCATTTCCAAGGGAGGATCATCAGGGTGAGCGGCGAGTGTTATACCAGCTTCTTCTGCAACCGGTACCAAGTACTTTAGAAAATAGTCGAGACGATCCCACAACTCTTCTTCTTCCGTACTTTCAAGTATTTTATCTGGTGCTTGAGGATCGTAGCACATGTTCCATACATAGCCTTGCTTAAGCGGTTCGGAAAGCGCAGAATTAACACCTTTCAATCCAACTGTTTCTGCTCCCCCACGGGTTGTTAATGGAATACGTCCGGTTACTCCCGTTAGGGTAAAATCGTAGCCTACCGTATCTATCCCGGCTTGTCCGAATATTTGTATTTGTTGTTTCAGCAATTCTAATTGCTCATCTCTTTTTGGACCGCCTAATAAAACGTCAAACCATTGCGCCGGATCAAAATTCTCGACAGCAAAGAATCTTAAACCATGATCCTCAATCTCTTTTTTTATGTTTAATACTTCGTCCAGTTCCCATAATCCGGGGTGGTCAGCAATTCCATACCCGTTTTTGTCTCCAACTGGTTGATTGTGTCCCATAGCGGTCGGATCCGACTTGACACCATAATCACAGAGATGGACAACAATATCAGTTGCTCCACACTGCCGAGCGAACCGATACGATTCGCTATTCAGCATGGCCCTGTATAATCCAAAACCTAAGCGCATTTATTCCTCCAAAGTTGCTTTACAGAAATCAGTTGCCCAACAGATTCGGCAGAAACATAACAATCGCCGGGAAATATGAGAGAATAAATAGAACCAACACCATAGATATGGTAAACCAAGTCATCTCTCGAAACACCTTCACAACTTTCAGCTGCAGTATTGAGCTTGTAAGGAATGCTAATGCACCGAAAGGCGGCGTAATTGCGCCGATAGAGACATTCACTACCATTACAATCCCAAAATGCACAGGATCAATACCAATTGCGGTTGCGGCAGGCACAAGAAGCGGAGTCAGAATGATTAACGAGGCAAGTCCTTCCAAGAACATACCGACCATGAGTAGAAAAACATTGATGATTAGGAAGAATAGGTACTTATTCTCCGTAATATTAATGAGTATTTGACTAATAGTCTGTGGTAGTCGCTCCCAAGCAAGATAATAACCGAATGCAGAAGCCGAAAGTATAATCAGCATTATGGTACTAGTAGAAAGAACAGACTCAAGCATAATCATGGGGATATGTTTGGGCTTTAATTCTCGATGAATAAATGCACCGACTATCACCGCGTAGACAACAGCCATCGCACCCGCTTCAGTGGGGGTAAAAAAACCAAATCTCAACCCCATTAGAATTCCCAGCGGCAAAAGTAAAGACCAAAAAGATTTTCCCAATTGAATAAACACTGTTTTTGTACTGGCTCGCTGCTCATGAATCGGCGCATAATTTCTTTTCTTCGCTACGAAGTAGACAACGACCATCAGTGCAGCCATCAACAGAAGTCCAGGAACATATCCGGCAAAAAAGAGCTGAGCTACTGATTGTTCTGCTAAAAAGGCATAGAGAATCAACCCTATACCGGGAGGGACAATAGGGGTTATTATAGAAGAGGCCGAGGTAATCGCGGCAGAAAACTCCGGTTCATAGCCTCGCTTCGACATTTCTGGAACAAGAATTTTACACTGCATAGCGGCATCCGCATTAGCGGAACCAGACAACCCGCCCATGAGCAAACTCAGTACTACGTTTACCTGAGCTAATCCTCCACGCATATGACCAGTCAACGCATCTGCCACTTTCATTAATCGTGATGACAGACCGCCATAGTTCATCACACATCCAGCGGTGATAAAAAACGGAATGGCGAGCAGCGGAAATGATTCTGTACCGGAGATCATTCGTTGGAAAATAAGGTCAACCGGAACACCTGTGTTGATAAAGAGAAAATAGCTTGCTGTAGATATCATCAATGCGAAGGCTACAGGAATTCCCGTAAGCATTAGCAGCACAAGTATAATAATCGGGATATAAGCCATTTAGTTTTTCTCCTTATCGGAGGAAATGAGACTTCTTACGGCGGTATATAGATTTGTACAGGAATGGACCGTGATTAGAGTAAAGCCGACAGTAATTGATAGATCGACATAAGTATAGGGAATGGCTAACAGATTTGTCGGTTTTGCCCAGGCGGAGATACTAAAAATAAGGCTTAGATAAACAAAGTAGGCATTGGCTATAACCAAGATTAAATTTGAGACTATTGCTAATATGCGCTGCCATTCAGCTTTAAACAAATCTACAAATATATCAATCCCAATATGCATATTGCGCTTGTAGCAGGCGCTTGCACCGACAAACACACTCCAGGCAAATGCAATGGTAGCGATTTCGGTCAACCATCCCTGTGACACGGAAAAGAGTGTCCTACCTATTATTTCAATGTTGACAGCAATGATGACTATTGCAAGAGTCACCATACTGAAAATCTCTTCGAAATTCTTTAATGCTTTAAGCATATCCCTCTTTTCCTCCGGAAAATTGCTCGAAAAATCCTGCCGGCCTGAGTAGCATTCATAACCGACAGGATTCTGCCTATCTCTTATTCACTAAGAATAGTTTGGATCTTCTCCGCTAATCCATCCGACCAGTTCGGGAACTCATCGTAAACAGATCGGCAGGCAAGGCGAAAAGCTTCTCTGTCAACCTCATTAAAGGTCACGCCAGCTTCTTCCATCTTCTTTTTATAGTCCTCAGTATTCTTAAGTACAGCCGCCATGAGGATCTCTCCAGTCTTATTTACTTCCTCCATGAGTACCGTCTGTTGTTCCTCGGACAGTGTTTCGAATATTTCCTGGGACATGACAAGTCCACTGGCCGCGGTAAAATGACCGGTGAGTGCTACATTCTTCGCGACCTCATGGAACTTAGCGATATAGAGGTTTGCAATAGGCGATTCAGCCGCATCGACTACGCCTTGACCTAATGCGGAATATGCCTCGCTCCATTGAACGACAGTCGGCGTTCCGCCCATTGCCTTGATAGTTGCAATCCACATGTTCGTAGACGGAACGCGAACCTTGAGACCCTGCATATCCTCCGGAGAAGTAATAACCTCGTTGGAAATAAGATGGCGTACTCCATACAGCCAATCCATGTCGAGCACCTTGAGACCTTGTTCGGATGCAAGTGCCCTCATTTCTGCATGCCAGTCTGAAGATCCCAACTTAGTGATTTCGGAAGGATCTTTGAAAATATAGGGTGCATTCATAATTCCAAAATCCGGTACATAGTCTGAAATCTGTGCCGGATCGGTGAAGGTGATTAAATTAACGCCGCGGACAATCTGCTCGAGGTTATCTTTCTGTCCTCCAAGAACACCACCCGAAAAGACCTGGATCTCCAAGGTTCCATCGGTCCTCTCTATAATTCGGTCAGCCATTGCCTCGAATTCCTTACTGAAGATGTCAGTAGGAGACAAGACATTAGCTAACTTCAAGACTACCTTCCCCGAACTCGCTCCTTCTGCTTCTCCATTTGCGAACAAACCAACTGAGAGTAATACGAACAAAACACAGAACCAACAAAACACCTTTCTCATAGAAATCCCCTTATTGGTGGAATACTGATACCATATTATGGATATACACCCTTAACCAAAAAAGATTGCATCCATATCTGGCATCTATAAACAGCGTATTATCATATTTGCTATTTGTCAAAGTTATTTCCATATTTTACACTTTACAGTCACATAATTATCATATATGATAATTGCATGAGTAACGATAGTTCCAATCTAATACCAGCCATCCTTCGTTCGGCAGAAATACTGGAATTGATATCCCGCAGCGATGATGGCATTCAAGCTACAGATATCGTGAAACAGGTAAATATCCCGCCAAGTACAACGTATCGAATCATAAAATCCCTTATGGCGGTTCATTTTATTGAGTATGATTCTAAATCTCGAAATTATTTTACAGGAGAATTATTCCAGACCAATAAAGAAGAACCCAGTGCAGAAGCTCAAATCTTGACTGTGGCGCCGCCATTCGTTGACAATCTCGCTGAGAAGATTTCAGAGACAGCCAAACTCAGCATCAGGGTGGGACTGGAAGTTGAAATCAAGTATGTGGCATCGTCTGGATCTGGGTATCGAATTGCTGTTGATGAGGGAACCCGATTCCCGCTACATACCGGAGCGGCCAGTAAACTGCTACTATCTTTTTTACCTACTCACGTTCAGGAGATGGTTCTCTCTAACCATCTTGAACGATATACCAAGAATACGATAACCGATGTCTCAGCTTTGCGCTTCACTCTCGAGGAGATTCGACGAAACAATTATAGTTGGGACAACCAAGAGTATGTGGACGGCATTGAAGCTGTTGCGTTCCCAATAATCAACCATCGACACTATGTAGTTGCTGCGTTAAGCGTTCCATTTTTCGCTGCACATGGCAGTGGTTCTACTAAGAGAACCAAAATTATGCCCAACATAAAAAGAACTGCCATCCAGATTTCTCGAGTTTTAGGCGCTTCGATTGCTGATAATTCTTATCCTATCCTTAAAATCGATGATACTCCGACTCTGATATAATCCATTGAGGTTTGTATTCCGTACCATTATTCTAGATGATGGATATGATCTTATTTTTGAGAGCGCTGAACGTTGACCATGGCTTCGATCAGGTGGGTTTTCATGGCCGTGGCGGCCTCATCCGGCAGGCCGGCCTCGATGGCGGCGAGAATCTGACGATGATGACCGATCCCCATCTTCGGTACGCCCTTGACGCTGAGGGAGGCCTCTCTGGTCTTGATAAGCAGTGTTTTCGCCAGGGATAGCATATGCACAAAGACCTGATTATGGGTCGCCTTAGCCACCGCCTCATGAAACTCATTGTCGCCGGTAAGGCCTATCTCACCATCATCGATCTCATGCTGCATATCATCGATGGCGCTGCGGATCAGGCGCAGGTCCTCTTCGGTGCGCCGCTCGGCCGCAAGACGGGCAATCTCGGTTTCAAGAATAATGCGGAACTCCATCATCTCCAGGAGCGGCTGTCCCGAGCGGTGGATAAAGTCGGCAAAGGGACCGATGATGGTCTCGATGGTAACCTCACGCACGAAATTGCCGCCGCCGACGCCGACCGAGGATTGAATCATCCCCAAGGTCTCCAGGGTTCGCAGGGCCTCGCGCACCGAAGTCCGGCTTACTTCGAAGCGCTCAGAGAGCTCCCGCTCGCTGGGCAGCTGATCCCCGGGATTGAAAGTCCCGCCGTTGATCATCGCATAGAGCTGCTTGAATACCTCTTCGGAGACACGCATTCGCTTGATGGGGGTTATCTTCTTATCCATGACCGCCCCCACTATATCGTTTTTCCATGAGCCTGTCTATTTTAGGCTCTCGTATTTTGTATGCATTATTCTACCTACCCCACCACATCCTCGCACGCCGACGTCTGAACCACCTCGGTGGAAAACTGCTCCAGGGACTTGTCGACGTTGGTGGTCATCTCGTCCAGGTTGCCGGAGAGCTTGCCTACGGCCTGCATGGAGTCGTTGATAGAGACGATCTCCACCCCGATTTTCGAGATCAGATCCTGAACCCCCGAGGAGGTGGTGCGGGTGTAGCTCATGGTCTCGGATAGCTGGGATGAGGCCCGCCCCATCTCCTGTCCCTTATCCTTCAAGGTAAGAGAAAACTCTTGCAGGCTGGAGGTCGCCTCGAGGATCTGCTTCCCGCCGATATTGAGTTCGCGCATACTGGCGCTTATCTCACTCAAAGAATTACCCACATCGGAAACCACCTGATCTACCTCCTGGAAGACCGACTGCGTCTCATTCCCTGCGTGAGCGGCCTGCTCGATCCTGCTGATCATAGTCTTTAGAAAATCGCTTATATGCTTCGATCCGGCGGAGGTTTCATCGGAAAGTTTTCGGATTTCGTCGGCTACCACCGCAAAGCCCGCGCCCTTATCACCGGCATGGGCCGCTTCGATGGCGGCGTTCATCGACAGCAGGCTCGTCTGGGAGGCGACGTTCTGGATCAGCTTGACCGTGTCCCTAATATTATCGATGTTCTCGGTTATCGCATTGATGATGCCCGCCGTATCCGAGAGCTGCTTACTTCCCCGCTCAATGGTCTTCATCAGGGTCTCGGTGGCGGCATAGCGCCTCTCGGAGTTCTCCGCCACATTTGCAATGGAAGAGATCATCTCGGTGATAGCTGCGGTCGATTCCTCTACCATAGCGGTATGCTCCTGCAGCATCTCCAGGATCTCACCGGACTGCTCAGAGACTGTTTTTACGGCGGCATCGGAGGTATCGATGCGGCCTTCCAGTTGCCGGACCTCTTCCACTATAGAGGCGGCGCTGCTCTTGATATTGGACGAAGCAGTCTCCGCTTCCCCGATGGAGGTAATAAGGTTGTTCTTTACCTCAACCGTCTCTTGGGATACCACCTTTATATCGCATATGGCCTGATTCAACCCGCCGATAAACTGATTAACGTTGTCGCCCAGCTCTTGCAATTCATCCTTACTCTTAACCTCCACCGCAATGGTAAGGTCTCCCCTACCCAGCTCCTCGATACGGCTGTATATATGCTGGATGTTAGCATTGATACCCCGGGCCTGGAGCACCGCCACAATGATGCTGACAATCAGTACAAAGAGAAACACGCCCACAACCAGGCCGAGAATCCGCAAGCGGACCACATCCAGCTGCTCGTCGATGGTGGCGAACTCCGAATTAATAACCCCCACCAGGGCCGTTAGGCTGCGATCCATTGATTCAACCTGGAACTTAAGGGTATTCATATCGGCAATCAGTATGCGCCAGTTGCGGTCGCCGCTATTCTCATAGCCCTCTTGGTAGAGCTCGAGTATCGAGGCATCCGGCTCTACTCCTTCGATAAGGTAGAGATCCTCTTTCACCGCCTGGAATTTCTCTAAGAAATCGGCCCACTCCGCTTCGAAGCTGTCCTGCAGGGATTCTATGGTGTCGATAGAGAGGGAGATACGCTCGCTGGCGTTATAGAGGGTCTCCAGCTCGGAGACCCGGATGAAGGATTGATCCACCGCGGTCTTTATAACCTGAAAGGTCTCCTCGCTCTCCTGGACGGATTTAAAGGTAAAGCCTACAATCTCTTTTTGAAAATCGATAAGGGTTGTCTCGACGCTGAAGAGTTCCTTCTGTTCGGACTGCATCCGCTCATAGGGAAGATAGGTAAGGAGAGTTATTACCGAAGCGAGCAGGATTCCAATGCTTGGGATCCCGATCAGTCCCAGTAGTTTGTTCTTAATTTTCATGCCGACAATCCTCCCTGAAGGCCTCAATTCTTAGACACAATGAGAAACCGATAGTCTGCTTCACTTATTCATTCATTGACAGCACGTTTATATGTCCCCTAAAAGGGGACATCATGAGATCTTTAAAATCTGTAAGCTCAGGGCTTACTTAGTCCCCGCTTCTACAACGAAGAGCTTCGCCGGTGTACTGCTGGTCACCTTGAAGGAGTGGGTGCTACCGTCCTTGGTTAGGATGGCGTCGCCCTTGCCCATGGGGATCGTCTCTCCGTCTACGGTCACCTCGCCGGCGCCCTCGGCGATGAAGTAGATCTCCTCTTCCCCGTCGTGGGTGTGGGCGCCGATCTCGGTTCCCGGCTCCATGTCCAGCACATGCAGAAAATGGATGGGCGAATCGAAGTCGTCGGTCCACCCCTGTACCTTAGTAAAGGCCTTATCCTTGCCCATCAGCTGGGTGATAGTCATCTTGCCTTTGTTCCCGATGGTATCCACGGTGATGGACTCGACGTTATCGGGACCTCTCTTGATGTAACTCATGAACTTCCTCCTAAAGATTATCTATCTGCGTCAGGCCTCTACCGCCTGCCAGAATGCGGAATGAATAGCATCCATGAAGTGACCGGCGCCGGCCATATCGCCCAGGACCTCGGCGGCGACTCCTTGCCGGCTCAATTGATCGATCAGCGGCGCGGTCGCCACCCTGCGGAATCCGACGGCGGAGAGGGTATTATCGCAGGCCAACTCGAAACGACGGCCGTCATGCTCGACGACCACCCCTGTATCGGTCACTTCCCGTACGGCGTGCCCTTTGAGGATGCTGACCCCGGCCGCCTCGGCCATCTCCAGCAGATGCCAGCGCAGGTGACCGCTCAGCTCCCCGGCGATGGAATCGGTCATCTCGAGAACCGTTACCTCATGGTCCCGTTGGGCAAGGTAGATAGCTACATCGAGACCGACCCCGCTCCCGCCTACGACGCTGACCCTCTTCCCGAGACCGGCGCCTCCGTCGAGGAGCTTGTCGATGGCGATCTGCATCTTCTCAGATCCAGCGACAGGCAGCTCCATCGGATCCGATCCCATGGCGAGGACTACGTTGTCCGGGGAGTACTCCATGACTGCTTCGGCGTCGGCCTCGACGCCGAGGTGGAGCTCCACCCCTCGCTTCTCGAGCATTACCCGGTAGTAATCGACCAGGCGGCAGATCTCGGGATTCTTGTAGTCGTTCCGCGAGCAGACCCCGGCCAACCCGCCGATGTCGGCCTGCTTCTCGAGGAGGTGCACCTCCGCTCCCCCGGCCGCGGCAGTGACGGCATACTCCAGACCTGCCGGCCCGGCGCCGACGACGACCACTCGCCGACCCTTCAGATTGGGGGGCGTCGCGTGCTTATACTCGTAACCGCATTCGGGATTGACCGCGCAGGCTAGGTAATGGCCCTTATCGATGCTCCCGGTGCACTCGTTGCAGCGTATGCATTTCCGGGCCTCGTCGAAGCGTCCGTCCCGAATCTTCTCTACCAGCCGGGGTTCGGCCAGAAGCTCCCGACCGAAGTGGATCATATCGGCCTTGCCCTCGGCCAGCACCCGTTCGGCCACAGCCGGGTCGATTCCGAGACTGCCGACGGCGATAACCGGAATGCTCACCGCCTTCTTTACCGCCTCGGCCAGGTAGACGAGTTGATCCAGGGGATCCCCCTGCATAGGGAAGTGCTTAATGCTCTCGTAGGTGCCGTGGGTTATGTCCAGACAGTCGACGCCCTCGGATTCGAGCAGCTTCGCGTAGCGTAGCCCCTCCTCGAGGGTGAGTCCGCCCTCGGTCGATTCGGCGGCGCTCATTCTAAAGAAGAGCGGAAAATCGGGACCGATCGCTTCCCGAACCGCCCGGACGGTCTCGACGGCGAAGCGGGAGCGATTCTCGAAGGAGCCGCCCCATTTATCGGTACGATGGTTGGTGCGCGGCGAGAGAAAGCAGTTGAAGAGGTAGCCGTGGGCGCCGTGCAGCTCGACTCCGTCGAAGCCGGCCTCCTTCGCACGCCGGGCGGCGTTACGGAAGTTATCTACCGCCTGCCATATCTCGACCTCGCTCATGGCCCGGGGCATATCGCCGCCCACCTCCGACTGGATCGCCGAAGCCGAGAGCGGCGAGCGTCCGTTTAGGTTCGACTTGAAGGTCTGCCGGCCCACATGGTGGAGCTCGGGGATAATCTTCGCGCCCCAGCGATGAACGGATTTCACCAGTTCATGCAGGGCCGGGCGGAAGCGGTCGTCGTGGATGGTAACCGGATTACCGTCGCCCTTCCCGGTCTCCCAATCGACGCAGGTGTTCTCCACGACGATAAGCCCCACGCCCCCTTTAGCCCGCTCGACGAAGTAGTCGATCAGCTTCTGGCTTACCTCACCGCTTTCGGAGGCATATTTGGTGTGCATGGGGGCCATGCAGATTCGGTTCCTGAGGTGCAGGGGGCCGATATCGATGGGCTCGAAGAGCTTGCTATAGGTATCCGGCATACAATCCATCCTCTTGATAAAAGGTGAAAAAAAATCCCCGCCCCGCGCCTCAGCGTTGAGACGGGAGGCGGGGACGAATATCCGTCGAAACGGAAACTAAATTAGCGGGGCAGGATATTGCCGACGTTCGGCGTAGAGATCAGTTCCTTAGAGGGGAACTTGCTCAACTGACGGGCGCCGTCCTTCTCGATAACGAACATCTCTTCGATCCGGGCCGCGTCGTTGCCTTCGCCGGAGTAGGTCTCCAGCGCGAAGACCATGCCCTCTTCCAGGATCTCGGGATGGTCGAGGCTGAACCAGCGGCTGATAACCGGCTTCGCCCAGTGGGTGATGCCGATTCCGTGTCCCAGCTCCAGGGCGAAGGCCGCAGCCTCGCTCTCCAGACCCAGCTCGTGGGCTTCCGGCCACTGTTTGGCGACATCCGCCGTGCTTACGCCCGGCTTCAAGAGGTCCGCCGCAGCGAAGAGCCAGTCGTAGGTCCGGCGGTAGATCTCCAGCTGCTTCTTCGAAGGAGGACCGACGACGAAGGACTGGTAGTAACAGGTGTGGTAGCCGTTGAAGACGCTGACGATGTCGATGAAGATCATGTCGCCCATACGCAGCATCCGGTCCGACGCGTCGTGGGGGTGCGGGTAGGAGCGGTTACCGGAGATTACGTTGATATTCTGAATCTCCTCTCCGCCCAGCTCGTAGATCTTCTGCCGCATCAGGCCGTTGAGCTGATTCTCGGTTACTCCCGGCTTGGCGTGGGCGATAACCTCCCAGAAGGCGGCTTCGTCGATGGCGATCGACATCTCGATCAGATCGATCTCTTCCTTGGTCTTGATCTTCTGCGCCTCGAGAATCGTCTGCTGTGCATCGACTACGTTGATGCCCTCTTCCTGCAGCGCGAGGATGAAGGGGATCTCGGTGATATCGAGACCCAGCGGCTGTTTCTCAACGCCCCAGTCGGTCAGGATCTTCTTGATCTCCTTGGCGAAGTTCTTAGCGTGGGAGAAAACGACCTCCCGGGGGAAAGAGCCGCGCATCGCGCCGCCGGTGAAGGGGAAGATCCGGTCCGCTATCCAGGGACAGAGCTTCTTCTTCGCCTCGATGGCGCTTCCTGCTTCGTACAGGATCGGCGGCTGGTCGGCGCATACAAGCGTAGCCCGAGCCAGTTTATTGTTCATCCAGTCGTTCAGTTTCGTACTGGTGATGTAGCGAATTGCATCGTGATCGAAGGCCAGAATTGCGCCCAATTTGTCCTTGCGAATCTGATCCTGCATCTTCTTCAGCCGGTCTTTGCGCAATTTGTCGTAATCAATACGAATTTCGCAATCTGTGGCCATAGTACCTAAGATACCCATCTCATCCTCCTAAGGTAGTAATATCCTACCTTTGTTTTGGTAAAAAAAAGCTATGATAAAGACACTATGCTTAGTGCCAACTATCCGAGAGAAATTAGCCGAACTGCTTTCGCAGGGTGGCTACATCCTTCTTTATAATCTCTACCGGCTCATCTTTAGGCCCGCAGAGCGGCGGAACATCGTAATAGTTCTCCGTCACGATCCAACCGTCATAGCCGTGCTTCTTGAGCACCTCCGCCGACTCCGCAAAGGAGGCGTCGCCGGTCCCTAAGGGAGCGCCGCTTAAATCCTTGTTCTTGCCGTCCTTTACGTGGACCTCGACCACCAGGTCGTAGAGCTGCTCCAGCAGGGAAGGCGTATCGGCATCGATATGCAGAAAATAGTTCTGGGTGTCGAAATAGAGTCCCAGGTTCTTGCGGTCCACCGCCTTAAAAAGGGCCCGGGTTCGCTCCGCCGGCATAGGGTTTTCCGCGGCGATAACGATTCCATGATCCGCAGCCAGGTCGCAGGCCCACTGCAGCACCTCCGTGGCGATCTCGAACTGACGATCGCTCACGATAGCGCTCTTAACGAAGTTCGGGATCAGTATGCGGGGGATCTTCATCTCCCCGCAGGCGGATATCGCGGTGGCGATTCCGGTTTTGACGATCTCGTGCTCATCGCTGCCCGGTTCGTCCACCATGCTGTAGTAGTCCGAAACCCGTGTCGCCATAGAGGGATACTCGACGCCGTACTCTTTTGCCGCCTCTATGTAGGCTTTGCGTACCGACTTCCTTCCCATGGGAAAACCCCGTTCGTAAGGTCCTACGTCGAGCTGAATACCGTCGATCCCGAGATCAGCGACCAGCTTACAGGCATAAGGACCGTCGATCGGCAGGGACCAGGCACAGACTCCAATCTTATTCATCTTGGGCAACCTCCCCCGCTTATCCTATTTCCGAAACCTTGACCGGGCGGTTCTCATCGTAGGATTTCCGCGCGGCCATGGAGAGCACGACCGCCTTCCGTCCGTCGTCGCCGCCCACCGGCACCGGTGAATCGCTGGCGATCGACTGCACGAAGGCATGCATCTCGCCGAAGAAGGCTTCGGGGTAGCGTTCGATATTGAAATAGAGGGGTACATCGCTGTGGGTCCCTTCGGGATTTACGTACTCGACTCGCGTAGGAGTCTCGTTGTTGCCGAAGGCGCATGACTTCTTACCGAAGACCTCGATCCGCTGATCATAGCTGTAACCGGTCCGCCGGGAGTTGTTGATCGACCCTACCGCACCGCTGGCGAACTTCAAGGTTACCATGGTGGTATCCAGATCCCCCAGCTCTCCAATGCGCTCGTCCACCAACACACTGCCGGTGGCATAAACCTCGACAATCTCGTCGCCGGAGAGAAAACGAGCCATATCGAAATCGTGTACGGTGGTATCGAAGAAGATTCCGCCGCAGACCTTCAGGTATTCGAGATGGGGCGGCTGCGGATCGCGGCTGGTGATATTGACGATCATCGGATCGCCCACCGTGCCGTCCTCAACCAGGGCCCGGACTCTACTGAAGGTAGGATCGAAACGGCGGTTGAAACCGACCATGAAGCGCACCCCTGCTTTCTTGACTACCTCGAGCACCTCGTCGATGGCCTCTAAGGTAGTAGCGATGGGCTTCTCACAGAACATATCCTTCCCGGCCGCCGCGGCCGCACGAATAACCTCTTCGTGGGTGTCGGTGGAGGTGGCGATTACGACCGCGTCGATATCCTCCCTGGCTAGAATCTGCTTATAGTCGTCATAGAGATCGACCCCTTCGATTCCAACCAGTTCCGCCCGCTCCATAGTGACGTCGCTGACGGCGACAAGTTCGGCTTCCGGAATGCGGTAGGCAATGTTCTTGGAATGGATCTGCCCCTGGCGGCCCATTCCCAATACTCCAAGTCGTACTCGTTTCATCATCTTCCTCGTTCGTTAATTTACGTGTGCTATCGCGGTAATTAGATTCTTTTCCGTTATCTCGTCGCCGCTAAACTCACCGGTGGTCTTGCCGGCTCGCATAGTTATAATCCGGTCGCTGACGCCCATCATCTCCGGCATCTCGGAGCTGATTACGATTACCGCAATTCCGGCCTCGGCCAGCTTGGCGATCAGCTTATGAATCTCCGCCTTAGAGCCGACGTCGATACCCCGGGTGGGCTCATCGAGAATCAGTAAGCGCGGGTTTAGGCTCAGCCATTTACCCAGGACGATCTTCTGTTGATTTCCGCCGCTCAAGGTAACGACCTTGGCCAACGCACCAGGAGTGGAGATGGAGAGTTTTTGCTTGTACTCGTCGAAGATCTCCTTCTCCTCTTTCTGGGCGATAAAACCGTATTTGGTGATTTGCGGAAGCTTGGCGATACTGATGTTCTCTTTGCAGCTCATGCCGAGAATAAGGCCCTGAACCTTCCGATCCTCCGGCAGGAAGCCCATGCCGAGCTGGACGGCGTCGCTGGTGGTGTGGATCTTCACCTCTTTACCGTCCACATATACCTTACCGGAATCGAATTTCCGGGCGCCGAAAATCGACTCGGCGACTTCCGAGCGGCCGGCACCAACCAGCCCGTAGAGACCGACGACCTCGCCGGAGCGTACGGAGAAACTGATATCCTCGTACATGCCCTCTAAGGAGAGGTTCTCGACCTTGAGGACTTCAGCCCCCTTCTCGGCCTCGTTCTTATGGAAATAGTCGTCGATGACCCGGCCGATCATCAGCTGGATAATATCCTCGAGACTCGCTTCGCTGGTGATCAACTCGCCGCTGTTCTGTCCGTCTCGGAGAACTGCGACACGGTCGGTTATCTCGAATACCTCATCCATCTTATGGGAGATATAGACAATGCCGACCTTCTTGGCCTTGAGCTTGCGGATATTCTTGAAGAGGACGTCCTTCTCGGTCTCCGTTAGTGAGGATGTCGGCTCATCGAAGATGATTATCTTCGCGCCCTGAGATAACGCTCGGGCAATTTCTACCATCTGCTGTTTAGATATGGACAAATTGCCTAAGAGTTCCGTCGGGGGAACATCCAGCTCGATCTCTTTCAGGATTCCTTCGGCCCGTCGGTTCAATTCCTTCCAGTCGATAAGTCCCATTTTGGTACGCGGAATATTTCCAAGAAATATATTCTCGGCTACGCTTAAGCCCGGGACGAGGGAGAGCTCCTGGAAAATCGTAATCAGTCCGTTTTCCTTGGCTTCCCGGGAATTCTGGAAATGAGCATCTTTACCATCTAAAAGAATCTTTCCGCTGCCGCCGTCGGCGCGATGAAGTCCTGACAGAATCTTAGTCAGCGTCGATTTACCCGCGCCGTTCTCTCCGACCAGCGCCAGCACTTCGCCTTCGTTGACCTTAATGCTCACTGAATTAAGCGCTTTTACGCCCGGAAAGGTTTTAGAAATATTCTCGGCCTCGAGAACTACCTTTGTTTCACTCATAATGCTTTCTCATTCCCCTCATCGCTAATCGGGCAGCGGACTGCGGCAAATGCCGCAGTCGCGCCCTTAAATTATTCGTCTCTCCGAAGAAAGATTAGAAGTTCGGTCGCTCGAACTGATCCATGTTGTCGGGAGTGACAACCGGGGTCTCGAAGTAGTTCCAGAACGGGACTTCCTCGCCCTTGGCCAGCTTAACAGCGGTCTCTACAGCCTTGATTGCGTCTTCAGCCGGAGACTGGTAGACGGAACCGTAGATGTAGCCTTCTTCCATTGCATCGTAACCTTCGCCGAACATACAGGCGCTGGTCATCAGGATATCGCCGGCAAGTCCAGCCTCTTTGAGGGCGTTCAGAGCGCCGATACCGATGTTGTCGTCGGCAACGTATACGCCGTCGATCTCGTCGCCGTACTTAACAATCAGGTTTTCCATAACCTGGGTTGCTTTGGCACGGTTCCAGTCGGCGGGCTCGGTAGCCAGAATCTCGATTCCGGGTGCGTTAGCCTTGATGTAGTCCTGGAAACCACCGGAACGGTTGATAGCAGTTACATAGCCGGGAAGTCCCATCAGCTCTACAACCTTACCTTGTCCGTTAAGGCCCTTGATCATACCCTTAGCGGCATTCTCGCCCTCGGCATAGGTATCGGGACCGGCAAAACCGGCAACATAGTCGTAACCGGACTCATCGATCAGGGAGTTAACGATCAGTACAGGGATTCCTGCGTCATATGCTTTCTTGACCGCCGGAACAACGGCTTTACCGTTTACCGGCCATACAGTCATAACATCAACATTTCTCTGAATCAGAGTTTCGATCTGGCTGATCTGCTGTGCAACATCACCCTTTGCATCAAGAATGATCGCTTCAACGCCGTCCATAGCAGCGACGGTGTCGCGATAAACCTGATCGTGGGTGGTCTGATAGCTATCAATACCAGTGTTGTTTGCAGTGTGACCGATCATTATTGTTCCGTCGTCCGCCGCTTCCTGCTGACCATTCGCAAAAACAGCGACACTTAGCAGAACAAAAGATACAACCAACAGCAAAGTGAGTAATTTTTTCATACTCAACTCCTTTATTTGCAGCCATGTAGACTGCGGTTTAATTAGATATCAACGATATCTATAGAGACTAAAGTTACTGCCCCTTGAAGTTATTCCGCTTCAGGTGGGCGTCCGCGTAGACTACCAGGATCAGAACCAAGCCCATGATCAGGGTGTTGTAGTAACTCTGAACATTGAGCAGGTTCAGGATGTTGTAGAGCATACCGATGGTGAAGAGACCTCCCAGGGTACGGGTAATACTCCCCGAACCGCCGGTCAGGCTGGTACCGCCCAATACAACCGTCGCAATAGTCATTAGATTCTTGTCGGGCCATCCCAGTCCGGGGGTGGCCGCATTCAAACGGGAAGCGAGCAGCACGCCGCCCGCAGCAGCGGTCAAGCCGCAAATCATGAAGTTCAGCATAATGGTGCGGTCTACCGGGATACCGGCATTACTGGCAGCTTCCATATTTCCGCCGATCGCATAGGTATAGCGACCATGAGGGGTCTTCCGCAGACCGAACTCAGCTATCCCCATGAAGACAATCATGATGACGAACAGGGTCGGCAGTCCGAGAAAAGAACTGGATCCGAACATCCCGAACTCCATGACCTCACCAATCAGGGCTTGTTCGCCGGTATAGATATAGATCAGTCCGCGCACACCGATGAAGGAACCCAAGGTTACGATAAAGGCATTAATCTTCGCTTTCGCCACAAAGAAACCGTTCACCAGCCCGATGGCCGCTCCAGCCAGGAGGGCAACCAGGACGGCAACGAATACCCCGTGGGGCTGCAAGCCGATGGTAAGGGCAGCGGTGAAACCCATTACGGTTCCAACCGACAGGTCGAAATAACCGTTTATCATCAGATAGGTCATTCCGAGAACCAGCATGCCGTCTACCGCCGACTGAACCAGCACATTCATGAAGTTTCCGAAGCTGAAGAAGCCGCCTACAAAAATGCTCGACAGCACGAACATCGCAATAACAATCGCCCAGATAGGCTCACGCTTAAAAACTCTTTTGATTGCTTCCATCATCCCAGCACCTTTCCGCGTTTCGAAGCGACATCGATCCAGACCACGGTTATGACGATTACCCACTGAGCGACCCACTGGGTGTAGTACGGAAATCCCAATAAGATGAATCCGTTCTTGAGGATTCCAATGATCAGAATACCAATGAAGGCCTTGAAGACGTTTCCTTCTCCACCCGCCAGGCTGGTACCGCCGAGGATAACCCCGGAGATTACCTGGAACTCATAACCTTGACCGATGTAGTTCTGTGCAGCCATCATCCGTGATCCCAGCATGATGCCGGCAATACCGGTTAAAAAGCCGGATATCACAAAGACCAGCATGGTGATCTTTTTATCGTTGATACCGGAGAACCGGCTCGCGATCGAGTTACCGCCTACGGCGAATATCTGTCGGCCGAAAAGGGTCTTCGTCATTATGATTGAGAAGATTATTATCAGCACCGCCAGTATTATTACCGGAACCGGTACGCCGAGCACAAACCCGCGTCCGATAGTTCCAAACCAGGCCTGGTCCGGATCGGCAACCCGACTGTACTTACCGCCGGTATAGATCAGCGTTATCGCCTGCAGGGCCGCTAAAAATCCGAGGGTAACGATCATCGAATTGAGCTTAAGATACCCGACCAGATAGCCGGCGATCACACCGGATACGATTCCCACTGCAAGCGCAATCAGCATAGCGGGAACAGGCCCCACTACATCATGCATGCTGATAACGACTACAGTCGTCAGAGAAGCCAGAGAGCCGACGGACAGGTCGAAATGGCCGGCAATAATAACCAGGGTCATCCCAATGGCGATTGTCCCAATTATCGAAACCTGACGCAGAATCAACATGATGTTTTTGTAGCTCAGAAAGGCTTCAGAGGCTAAAGAAAAAAAGACTACCACTATTAAGAAGGCAATAATGAGCCCCTGCTTAGCCACGAAGCCGGTGACTCCAGAAATTACCCGAGACTGCTGCATATACAGTCCTCCTCATTATTTTTTGGCAAACAACGATAATGCAGCATAATCAACCTGCTTCTCCCATCATTTACACATAATCTTGCACATACGAAAAACTATCCGGAGCGATCAAAGATCGCTCCGGCATATACCCTTTTATATCAGGTGAAATCCAGACCGCCGTTGACGTTGATCAACTGTCCGGTTACATACTCTCCCGACGGAGTTGCGAGCCACATGATCGCCCCGGCCATATCGCGGCCGTAGCCGTAGCGGTGCAAGGGGATCTCGTCCAGCTCTTTTTCCTTCATCTCGTCGAAGGTAATACCCAGCGCCTTAGCATCCGCTTCTACGAAGGCCCAGTGCATTTCAGATGCAGCCAGACCGGGGCAGAGAGCGTTTACATTGACGTTATAGGGAGCCAGCTCGAGAGCCAGAGACTGAGTCATGGTGTGAACCGCGCCCTTGGAAGCGCCGTAGGTTGCAGACTGAGCGTGACCGACCTTACCGAAGAAGGAGCCGGTGTTGACGATGGTACCGCTCTTCTGCTTCATCATCTGCAGGGCAGCATACTTACAGCCGAAGAACTCGCCCTTGAAGTTAACCGCCAGAATCTTGTCCAGCTGATCTTCCGTGGTTTCCCATACATTTCCAGTGTGGAGATGCATTCCGGCGTTGTTGGCCATGATGTCGAGTTTGCCCCACTTCTTCACTGCGCCTTCAACCAGCGCCTTTACGGCTTTCTCATCGGAAACATCGAGCTGAACTGCGTAGCAGTCGCTTTCAGGGTACTTGGCATTAATCTCTTTGGCCGATTCATGAACCAGCTCGAGCAGGTCTGCCAGCACAACGTGAACACCTTCGCTCGCCAGGGTCAGGGCCATGTCCTTGCCGATCCCGCGGGCAGCACCAGTAACGATAGCGACTTTTCCTTTCACATCACGAAACTCACTCATCTTTCTCTCCTATTTTAATAGTATAAGGTTCTTATGTCCTTTGGTATTACCTTTAAACATTAAAACATTAGGATCGGCTGCTGTCAATGAAAAGTTTTAAGAATAAAAAAGTAATATTGTATCGATAATCATTTACCGATTGCGTTCACGCCGAGGGTATCATTTTCCTTGACAGCTCCAGAGAGTGCATCTACCATGGTAATGTATAATGGACAGACCAAAGAAACGACACCAAAGGTTGATCCTTCTGTTTCTCTTCCTGATCAGTGCCGCCGCCTTGAATCTTGAAGTGACCATGACGAGGGTCTACTCCTTCCTTTTTGTTCAAAGCCTGGTTTACATTCTGATTTCCTGCAGTATGGCGGGTATCGGATTCGGAACCGTTCTAAGCTACTATCTGACCGGGCGCCGCCGGGAACGCTCCTTGGCCCTGAGCCTAACCGTTCCCAGCCTGGCCTTCATTCTTCTATTCGCCGTCAACAGCATACAGAGCATGCTGGTACCCTCCCTCGTCTTGAGCTTTCTGATCTTCATGTCCCTTGGAATCATTCAGGTCCATCTCTTTCAGGAGGCAGGAATTAAGATCGGCGTTCTCTATGCGGCGGATCTGATCGGCGCTTCGGCCGGGGCTCTGCTCTCCTACTTCGGGATGAACATATTCGGCGTGGTTCCGCTGCTCTACATCTCGGTCTTTCTCCTTACCGCGGGATTCATTGGAATCTACTTCGTCTTCTTTCCCTCCCATAGGCGGATGCGCTATGCCTCGCTGGCAGGCGCAGCGGTAGTTTTAGTCATCGGCTATAGTCTTGGGCTCGGGACCGGCATGTTTCCGACCCGGCAGTGGCAAAAAGAGATAACCGTCGCTCTGAGTCAGGAACAGGGCAATCCGAGAATTACCGAGACCCGCTGGACCGCCTTCGGCCGGGTGGACCTGGTCGAGACGGATAATCCCTTCTTCAAGACGATGTATATCGACGGCGGCGCGGGAACCAAGATGATCCAGATGGATGACGGACAGGTGAATCCCTCGGTGGCCCGAACGCTCTTATTCAACTATATGGGCGGGGTGCCCCTCTTGATCGTCGAAGAGGAGGACCGCCGACGGGCAGCTGTTATCGGATCCGGCGGAGGAATCGATGCCGTGACCCTTCTCCTGGCAGACTACCAGCAGATCGATGCGGTAGAGATCAATCCGGAGTTCATCGATATCGTTAAGGAACAGAACAGCTTCACCGGCAACATCTACAACAATCATCCGAGGATCAATCTCCACAAGGATGAAGGCCGTAGTTTTTTACGGGGAAGCGGCACAGAGTATGATCTGATTCTGATGGGACTCCCGATAATAAAGAGCGCCCGGAGCCTTAGCAATCACGCTTTGACGGAAAATTATCTCTTTACGGTAGAAGCATTTACAGACTACTTCGCATCTCTTCGACCGGGAGGCTTTCTGGTCGTTATCGCTCACTATCCGAATGAGCTGAAGCGTCTGTTCACGAATGCGGTTAAATCATATCAGCAGGAACAGGGCTTGAGCGCAGCCATAGCCACCCAGCATATCGCGGCCATCGGGCAAGACCGGAATCCGACATTGATCATCAAGAAGGGCGTCTTCTCTCCCTCCGAGATAACCGGCCTCAATTCTATTTTAGCCAACCTTCCGGTACGGGGATCCACCAATTTCGTACCCTTCTCCGGTAACGGAATGGAGGGGATTCCCCTCAATCAAGCCATGGTCGATCTCTCCACCGGCCGCATCAGCCTGGAGCAGTTCATCGAGATACACGAGGAGGATATCTCCTGGGTTACCGATGATTCACCCTTCTTCTATCAGATGCAGCAGGGCCTGCCCCTGGAATTGAAGACCGTCGGCATCGTGATTACCCTCGTTATACTCCTCTCCCTGGCGCTTTATCTCTTCACACTGCGTAAGCGTAGACCAGCGGGGGGGACGGCTAAGCAAATTCTGCTCTACTGCGCATTCGCCGCGATAGGACTGGGATTCATGCTGGTCGAGATCGCCGTGCTGCAGCAATTCACGATATTCTGGCGCTACCAGAGCCTCTCCTTGGCGGTCGTCCTGGCAACCATTTTGGTCTCAAGCGGCTTAGGGAGCCTCCTCTCAAATAGGGTCCAGACTTTGCGCACTTTTATGATAATCATCGCCTGTGTTATTGCAGTACAGACGCTTGAGGCCTTCATTCTGGCCGACCTGTTGCGACAATTGGAGCAGGCCGCCTCGGGCTTAAAACTAATCATAACTGTTGCTATAATCTTCCCGGTATTCATGGGTATGGGATTTGCCTTTCCGTTTCTGATGCGCCTCATCAAGCGCATCGGCGGCGATATCGATGCATACCCGTGGATGATGGGGATTAACAGCTTCACAACCCTCGCCGGCGGGGTGGCCGCCCTTAGCATCGCCATGCTCGCCGGATATAAGATTGTATTTTTTACAGGGATTGCAGCCTATGCCGCCCTGTTAATTATTATTGCGGCTTTAGGCCGACACGAGACCATCAAACAGGACTCTATCCATGTTGGAACCAGTCAAAAAGATTAGACTCTATGAAAGCATTGTGCAGCAGATTCAGAAGCTTATCCTCGACGGAGAGCTCAAACCGGGGGACAAACTACCTGCCGAGCGGGATCTATCGGAACGTTTAAACGTCAGCCGGACATCGATGCGGGAGGCCCTGCGGGCGTTGGAGATGATGGGCTATCTGCAATCGAAGGTCGGCACCGGGGGCGGCACCTATGTGCGGGCTATAACCCTGGACAACATGATTTCGCCCTTCTCGCAACTCCTTTTACGGAACGACGAGTTTATTGTGGAGCTCCTCGAACTGCGGCTTTTTATCGAGATCGAGGTTGCCCGCCTGGCGGCTATCCGCCGTACCGAAGAAGATCTTGAAAATATGCGGACCGCGATCCAACAGATGGAAGACGAGATAAAATCAGGCGGCACCGGTCTTTACGGGGACAACGCCTTTCACCGTTCCTTGGCGACGGCAGCCAACAACCGGGTAATACAGCAGCTTTTGATTATGTGCGGCGACCTGCTGGAGGTTGAGAGGGAGGAACACCTGGCCGGAACCAAGGGGGAACCCATTCGCGCCTCCAATCAACACAAAGAGATCCTCAAAGCGATCGAACAAAAGGACGATGAGAAGGCGGCTCAGATCATGAGCTCCCATATCCATAACATCTCGAGGGTAATTAAGTCGGCCAGGGGTAAGAAGGATTCCGGCAACGGCTCTGAATGAAGAGAACAGAAAACCTCAAAGCGCTGCTTCTAACCTGTCTGGCGCCGGTATTCTGGAGTACCGGGGGAATAGGTGTGCGCCTGATCGAGAGCTCTCCGGCGACAATCCTCTTCTGGCGCTCGCTGTTCATGACGGTTGTTCTACTGGGCTGGACCCTCTTTACCCGCCGAAAAAAGGCAAACACGCAAACGGAAAAAGCGCTGAGCATCCGCCAGGCCTTTCCGGTAATGATCTTTCTCTCCATGGCCTATATCTTCTACATCTACTCGGTCACCAACGCATCCATCGCCGACTCCCTTATGATTCAAGGCACGGCGCCGATCTTTATTGTTTTTCTCGGTTGGCTAGTCCTGCATGAGAGGATACGACCGGTCACCATCGGCGCGCTTGTATTAGTTATCTGCGGAATCGGCATTATATTGATCCAATCCCTCTCTCTCGGAGGCCTTTCCGGGAATATCTACGGCCTTGCCAAGGCATTGGCCTTTGCCGCGGCAACCGTTTCCATCCGGGCGCGCAGAAGTGTAGGCATCATGCCGGCGACCACGGCGGCAGCCGTCATGAGTACCCTCTTCGCCCTCTTTTTGAATCCCAATCTTTCCCCGGATCTTTATACTCTTGCCGTCCTTGCCTATCTAGGTATCTTCCAGATCGGGTTGGGTTACATCCTCTTCGTTACCTGGTCCGGAAAGCTTTCCTCCTCTCAAACCGGTCTGATCGTAATCCTCGAAGCGGTGCTCGGTCCCATCTGGCCCTGGCTTTTCCTGGGCGAACGCCCCTTTCCGCTCACCTTTGTCGGCGGCGGTATTATAATCATCGCGTTGGTGGGTCATACCCTGCTCTACAACCAAAAACCCAGTATCGAACCTAACTCCTCTCACACAGAGGCATAAATCGGTCCCACTCAATCCGATGATCGATAGGAAAAAGCATTAAATCAACCTCTTGATCGATCGCTCGCTACCGCCTTTGGGGCTACAGTGTTCCCCGGAGGATACACATGAAACAGATAATAGTAACGACATTCGCAGCTGGGTTGGCCCTGCTCATACTCATGGGCTGCAGTTCATTGGCAAAGACCAGCCAGGTGAAGGATCCCCTTGGTCGATTCTCGTTCGCCGTTTCCGACGATCTGGTAGAGCGGGAATCAGGCGACAATCACTATTCGTACGACAATCGCGATCCCGATCTGAGGATAGATATTGTCGCCCGGGAGGCGGGTTCGGAATCTGAAGGTCTCAAACGGGCGTTCCAGGCAATAGGAACGGATTTAACCGACCTGGATCTGGACGGCGAGTCGACCTTGGGGGATTGGACCCTGGAACGTTTTACAGCCGGTGACAATGGTTCTTGGCTCGCAGTGGCATATCAGTATCGGGGGGGAACTCTTTATGCGTTCTTCGTTGCGGGAGGCGCCGATGCGGATCCAGAATCGCTTCCGCCGACGGTATTCGTCTCCCTGCGCACCTTCGCCTTTACCGAGCTGGCGGGAGAGGTTTACCGCCCGTCGACCTATGATGAGCTGGAAGAGTATGTCGACGGGATTACCGCCGCCGGCGGCGGCGCCGTATCGGTCGCGGTTCTCAAGGATAATGAACTCGTCTATACCTACGCCTCGGGAACGCTGAAACCGGGCGTTCCGGTCGACGACCGGAGCCTTTTCCAGTGGGGATCGATCACGAAACTGATAACCGCGGTGGCCGTAATGCAGCAGGTGGAAGCTGGAAGAGTCGAATTGGACGCTCCGCTCAGCACCTACCTGCCCGAACTGCCCTTCGGTGACGAGATAACCGTTCGCAACGCATTGACCCATAGCAGCGGTTTGCCGGACAGAGAGGTGAACCAGCTGATTGCCTATGGTCCTTATCAAATACCGGAGTTGGAGAAGACTCTTGCAGAGTACATTCCGTCGGTGAAGGAGTTGCGTTTTACGCCGGGCTCAAAATCGGCCTACAACAACTGGAATTTCCTGCTCTTGGGGGTAATCGTCGAACGGATAACCGGAATGGAGCTCACCGAGTATACCCGGAGTCATATTCTCGTACCCGCCAGGATGACGGAGTCATGGTACCGCTGGTCGGTAATTCCGGCTGAACAGCAGGAAGCCAGAGCAGTAATTTCAGAAGAGAGGAGAAAAGCCCTCTCCGAGCTCCTGGAGGAGAACGGTCTCGAATCGGAACTGAGCATGGATGAGCAGAGAGAGGATTTGATCTATCTCCATCCTTTCGATATTCTCCCCTGCTGGGGAGGAATGAAGAGCAGCTCTCGGGATGCGGTGCGCTTCGCTTCGATATTCCTCAATCGAGGAGTATCCGGAGGAAACAGGATCCTTGAGAAGAGTTCCGTGCGTGAGATGCTCAGCGTTCAGAAATCGATCGACGGCGATCCTCTTCCGTTCGGCCTCGGAATACAGCTTGAACAGCCCGGCCGTAAACCAGTAGCCGGCCACGGCGGCGGGGGACCCGGGATCGAGTCTTACCTGCGCTTCTATACTCGCTCGGATTTAGCGATTGCGGTATTGGGCACCATGAACGGATATGGGGCCGAGGCATTGACCACTTACGCCTACGATATCGCTAATCAATAAGGAAGTGAGAATGAAGATCGTCAACCGGAGCTGTCGCCCTGCAAGTGGAAGAGTTCGAATCTACTCGCGGCGCCTGTCTTTTCATAGACATTGTGGACATGGGTCTTGATCGTCGCTAAGCTAACGAAGAGCTTTTCGGCGATCTCGCGATTACTCATCCCGCGGTTCAGGAGGGCCACAACCTCCTGTTCCCGCGGGGAGAGGCCGAATCTGGCGGCAAACGTATCAGCGACCTCGGGTGCTGGGCGTGCATCGTTGAGCAGGAACGCCCCGAAGAAATAGATCATTACGAGGCCGAAGAGCACATAAGCGACGGCGCTGGCGGACAGGGAAAAGTCGCCTCTACCGATTATGAAAGTGGGATCCTTCAGAAGGGCTGCGACACTAAACATCGTCTCCGCAAAACCGATTAGACCGAAAAGTACAAAGGCTGAGTAGAGAACCTGCTCCCGTCTCGTCCTATCCCGTCGTAAGGATGCGAATCCTACGACAACGATATAGAGTAGCATAAGAAGATAGGCCATCTGAGCGAGAAGCACGCTAAGATTGAACCGGAATATCAGCTTTGTAACATCTACGCTTACCGCACCCGGGACAAAATAGCCGCCGATCGCCCAAGCTGATACCAGAAGTACCGCCCAATTACGGGATCCTAGATGTTTAACTTCCAGGGAGTGATGCAGATAGAGAATCGCCGCCAACAGCGCGATCGAATCGATGGGAATACCGACCGCAAAGGTAGCATATATAGTCTGAAAGGAACTATACGCCTGGTTGAGCAGGAGGTAGTCGCGAATCAACTCAACGGTGATATCGAGGGTAAAAAAGGCATAGAAGCCTATTAAAAACCAGTAGGTTCCGATATGTGATCTGATTGTTCCCAATACAGAAATGGATATGGTAACAAACCCGAGAATTACAGCAGCTGCGTAGAGAAGAATTGCACCGTGACTCACATCGCTAAGTGTAGTCCTGCCTGTACTACAAGTCCAGGGGTGAATTTAGCGTGAGGGGTTTCGATTCCCCCTCTTATACGACAAAAGCTCCCCTGTAGGGGAGCTTTCATCGTTAGCGAGCGAAGGGAATCCTTTCCGGTCGTCGTCTCCGGACAACTCCCTTCAAGCCGCCCCCTTTCGCTGGCGCTCGACCTCCTGTCTCGCTTCCGCGCCTAATCGGCGCGCGCTCAAGGGTTTCGATTCCCCCTCTTATACGACAAAAGCTCCCCTGTAGGGGAGCTTTCATCGTTAGCGAGCGAAGGGAATCGAACCCTCGTCACAAGCTTGGGAAGCTTGGGTAATACCATTATACGACGCTCGCGAATGGTTGGACATTAGTATAGACAGAGCAGTACCGCTAGGTCAAGTCCAGGAATATTCGATGTTCACCTTCCCTATAGCACACCGATAGAGACAGTTACCTATTTATCAGTGAAGGTATTCTTACTCTGCTCTATCCTAACCACAATAAAGGCAAATACCGATACGAGGATGAAACTGACCGGCATCACGAACATAGTCACAGTACCGCCAAATAGCTCACCGAGAAGCCCTGAGAACCACGGGAAAAAGATTTGGGAGATATAGGCGATGAGAAACAGAAAGGCATTGACGGCGGCGCTGCGATCGGGAAACAGGGCACAGCTCTTTGCAATTACAAAGGGATTTATTTGACCCGCGGTAAGGCCAGAGATGAAGATACCTGCCAGGAGAACATACTCATTCTGGATGAGGAGCCCCGCTATCAGCACACCAGCGGCGAAGAGAGTAGTATTACGGATGAATGGAATACTTCCAAATTTAAGGGCGATCGGTGCTATAACTGTTCTCGAAAGCAGTACTCCGAGCCAAAAGGCCGTAACGGCGCTTTTAGAAATCGCGGGATTGCTCCCCAAACCAGATTCAAAATAGTAGACAAGCCATGTATTGGTTATAGAGATTACTCCGAAAACCGCAAAGAAAATCGCGGTGAGAAACCAGAGTTCTCTGGATTTCGTGACCTCTAAAAGGGACGCCAGGGATTGCGATCCCACCACAAGACCTCGCTTCGGCTGTTTAGGCCCCACCCCGGATCTTTTCATCCTGTTGAGGGTAAGCACGAGCACATACAGTATAAATATAATCAGACAAGCAAATCCGAAAAAGAGCGATGCCGACGTCCAAGAATATCCGTTGCGTTCGAGAATAAGAACATATTGCGGACTTGTTAACGCGCCGACACTAAACCCTGCATGCATCAAGTTGAGCAACAGTCCGCGCTTCTCTGCGTGTAGATCGGAGATGACCGCGTTATTCATCGTATCGAAGGTTTTAATTCCGAGACCAAAAAGAAAGAATACACCGAGAACGATACCATAGGTAGGCGCTACACTCGCCAACCCGAGAGAAAGGGTGAAAAGTAGGAATGCAACACCAATTACAAAGAACTTGTTTAACCTGTCACCCCAGAAGAAGAGGATCAGAACCGAAGCCAGACCGGCGGCATTGATCATACCCAACACATAGCTGCCCTGGACCATGTTTACCTGGTACGATTCGAGCAACGCCGGCATAATTGCGCCGATGAAGCCGGTTGAGAACCCGAAAACAAAGTGGAGAAGAAATATTAGTGCCGTAATCATCCACATCTTTTTCTTGCTCCTCTCCGCTTCGTCGTTGGTTTTTATTTTAGCTTCAACAATCGTGATTTATACTTATTGAAAAGTATAGATACGATAATGATGGTACCGATTGCGAGCTGCTGCCAGGATGATGAGACGCCGAATAGATTGAGAACATTGTAGATTATGGCGACCGTCATGGCTCCGAAAAAGGTTTGCAGTACGGATCCTTCCCCGCCGTTGAAGGTCGTTCCGCCTATAACGCTCGCGGCGATTGCGGTAAGAGGCCAATCCTCACCCATAATCGGTTCCGCCGAACCCATCCGCGCGATGAATAACACACCGGCCAGGGCCGCCATAAGGCCGCTCAGTCCGTAGGTATAGAGCAGAACCTTCCGGGTCGGGATACCGGAGAATCTCGAGGCAAGCTGATTGCTGCCGACAGCGTATATCGACCGTCCCAGGGTGGTCGATCCGGTTATAAAGACAAAGATAATTAATATTCCAATGATTAAAATAACCGGAAAGGGGATGTTGCCAATGAATCCAATGCCCAGAAAGCGGAACTCGCTGGAAAATCCATAGATGTTCATACCACCGGTCACAATAAGAGTCATCCCTTGAGCTATCTTCATCATACCGTACGTCATAATAAAATGCGGAATATTGAAAAAACCGATAACCAGGCCGATAACAATCCCGGAGAGTGTGCCCACTGTCAATCCCAGCAAAACCCCAAGGACTTCGTTACCGAGTACCAGCTGGGTAGCCGCGACTGCACCGGCGAGGGCACCTACTGATCCGATCGAGAGGTTGAGACCGCCCACAAGCATTGCGATAGTCATGGCAACGGAGAAGGAGAATACCAGACTGCCCTGTCGGACAACATTGATTATATTAGGGCGGCTCACGAAACCTTCGACAAAAAAGGCCGCAAATAAACCGATCAAAACAAAAACAACAAGCCCCTGCTGCTTAAAGAGCCGGTTTGCCAGGTTTAGTGTCTCTCGTCTCATCCTATGCTTCCTTCAGTTTGCGCAAACCTGCGAATCAGTTTATGAAAGTATGCTTTAATCCCCTCAATCATGTAGGCGAGGATAATTATCAGGCCGATGAATACCAACTGGAAATAAACGGAGATGCCAATCAGATTCATTCCGTTCCTCAACATTGCGATAATGAATACCCCGATCAAGGTCTGAATCACGCCCCCCTTACCGCCGCCGAGCATTGTTCCGCCCAGAACAACCGCAGCGATACTATCGAACTCAAACCCTACTCCGTGAATCGCTTGCGCTGAATTAACCCGGGCGGTCATCATGATTCCCCCGGCCGCAGCCATAAGCCCGCCGAGTCCGTAACCCCACATCTTCAGCATTTTCACCTTTATGCCCGATAGAATCGCCGCTTCTTCGTTGCCGCCAATCGCATAAATTCCAGTCCCGAACGAGGTATAGCGCAACATCAGGTAGAAGAGCGCATACACGACAAGCAAGGCCCAAAACGGCGCGGGAACACCCAAAATCGCACCGTCATGGATAAGGCGCAGCTTTTCTGTGAAGCCCCAGATTACTGATTCATTGCTGAGCACCAGTGCGGCGCCCATGGCGATTCCACGCATACCGAAGGTTGAAATAAAGGCCGGCATATCGGTATAGGCGATCAGGTATCCAGCGATTAATCCCGCAAGGAGCCCGACGCTGAGTCCGATCAAAAGTCCCGGGATAAGCGGCATACCCTTGACCAGAACAAGCCCAGTAACGACACTACAGAGTCCCATTACCGAACCCACACTCAGGTTAATCCCTTTGAGCAGAATACTGACCATTTGTCCTAAAGATACAAAGGACAATACGATGCCCTGCCGAAAGATGTTGGTAAGATTATTCACATGGAAAAACCGATCAACAAAAAGGCTAAAGAGCACAAACAAGGTAAGTAGAGCTATCAGAGGTCCGCTGAAAACTTTCTTAGCCCATAGTCCTTTCATTCTTTACTCCTTTCATCTGCATCAGAGAAGAGCACTCTGCAATAATTTCTCTTGCGTCGCCTCGCTGCGTTCAAAAACGCCAGCAATCCGGCCTGCTCGCATGACATAGATTCTATCGCTCATATTCAGAATCTCCGGAATCTCGGAAGAGATCATAATTACCGCGGCTCCCTGGCTTACGAGGTCGTTGATAATACGATAAAACTCAGCCTTCGCGCCTACATCGATTCCCCGAGTAGGTTCGTCGAATATAAAGATCTCCTGATCTTTTAACAGCCACTTACCGAGTACAACCTTTTGCATGTTGCCGCCGGAAAGATAGTTCACGATCTGCTCCGTGGACGGCGTCTTTATACTGAGCTTCTCGATTACTTCTGTCGTCAAACGCTTTTCTGTCTTTTTACTTACGACCCTTGAACGAAAGATATACGGCATTGCGGAATGCATCGTATTCTCCCTGACAGTCAAACTCAGACACAGACCTTCCTCGTTCCTATCCTCGGGAATAAAAGCTATTCCCTGCTTTACGGAGTTCTGAGGATTAGGCTTGATTGGTTTACCCTTGATTAGGATCTCGCCTTCGTCGGCATCCTCCAACCCAAAGATTACCTTGGCGGTCTCCGTCCGTCCGGAGCCGATGAGACCATAGAAACCGACAACCTCGCCCTGCTTTACAGAAAAAGAGATATCCTCGATAACCCCGTTTTGAGTAAGATGCTTCACTTCCAACATCGTGCTTCTGATCTTGTGGTCGAACGTACGGCTATGCTTATGATCGATAAGTTGCTTTGTCATATCGAAAATAATCTTATCGAGATCCATATCCTTGACGTCGTAGGTATTGATCTTTTTTCCATCTCGGAGAACGGTGATCCTGTCGCCTATCTCTTCAATCTCTTCCATACGGTGGGAAATATAGATTATCCCGATCCCGCGACTTTTTAGATCCCGAATAAGATTGAAGAGGAACTCTATATCCTTTGACGTGAGCGCACCGGTCGGCTCATCAAAAATCATGATCTTCGACTTGAAAGAAAGCGCTTTTGCAATCTCTACCAGCTGCCGGTGAGAGACCGATATATCGGATACCTTTGTACGGGAATCAATATCTATTCCCAGTGTACTAAGAAGCTCATCAGCATCCTTGAACATCTTTTTCCAGTCGATTATCAGCCGGTTCTTCTTGGGTTCATGACCGAGAAAAATATTCTGAGCGATCGTAAGCTCCGAAATAAGCGCGAACTCCTGATAGATGGTCGCTACGCCCAATTCCTGAGCATGACGGGCCGAATGTATCTCAGTTTCTTTCCCCTCTATTAATATGGTTCCGGAATCCTTTTGATGGTTGCCGGCTATAGTCTTTATCAGCGTCGATTTGCCGGCACCATTCTCGCCCGCAAGGACATGGACTTCTCCCCTGCGTAGATCAAAATCCACTTCGCTCAGAGCCTGTACTCCGGGAAACGCTTTGGAAATGTTCTGCATCTCAAGTAGCTTTTCGCTCATACTTCCGCCTTCACCGGTGCCCCTCTGTTCTCCCGTCCGGATTAAGATCCCGGTTAGGGAGTTATACTTGCGGTATAGGGGCACCAGCCTGTAAATCTACTGCTTTACGTGATTATAGCCGGACTTCTCGAGAGAAGGAGCGCCGCCATACATCCACAAGGTCTCCATCTCTTCCGTCGGATGAGTGTTTTTAAAGTAATGCACATCACCCGCCGGGACATAGACCAGATCACCCGGGCCGATCTTAAACTCTTCGTCTCCGCTGATAGCGATGCCCTCGCCGCGAATAACATACAGAACTTCTTCAGCATTCGAATGAGTATGCAATTCGTGAGCGGCGCCTCCGGGAGGGAAAATGGTCCTCCCCACAACACACTGCTTAGAACCAGTAACTTCCTCCGAGCAGAGCCATTGCACCTGCATTCGAACCCATCCGTCTTCCTTTCTTAGCTGCTTATCTACCGGAATTTCATCGATATTGACCTTCCGCCTAACCTGCATCCGTTGCCTCCGATACTATAAATTTGTGATATAAGACGGAGGCGCAGTTTGAATCGCCTCCGTCCAGTAAGTTCCACGTGAGGGACGTTAACTATTTTTCGTACTGCGGACAGCGCTCCGCAATCAGCTTCTCAATCCGGCCGATGTATTCTTCGACGTTCGCGGCGTCGATGATTACATAGCCTTCTCCAGCCCCGCTGACATAATCCGGAGGGGTAACGCCATTCTCGACATACTCGTACATTGCGGTTACAGCCTGAGACGCGGTACCAAAGGAGCTATACTCGATAGTCGCATCCAATTCCCCGTCTGCAATTGAAGCAAGTGCATCTTGACTACCATTGATACCGGTTACGATAGTCCCGTCGAGCATCTGAGATGCCTTAAGCGCTTCAACCGTTCCCATGGCCATACTGTCGTTGAAGGTTACGTAGGCGTCTGCTTCAGGGTATTTCACCATAAAGTCCTCGGTCACGCGCATGGCATCCGCTTTCTGATAGTTACCGGTTTGGCTCGCGAGAATATTGATCCCGGGGGCGGCATTGAAAGCTTCCAAAAAGCCTTCATTCCTGGCGTTTGAAGAAGCAGAGCCAGAGGTTCCTTCGATCATCACGATATCGCCCTCTCCGCCAAGCTTTTCAACAACCCACTCACCCATGGCTTTGGCCACTTCAAAATTCGATATTCCAACGTGAGAGAGTATCTCTCCTCCAAAGGCCTCTGTATCAGCGGTGATAACCGGGATCCCCGCATTATTCGCCATTTCAATCGCCGTGGTGATACCCTGAGAATCGATTGGAGAAATAATGATTCCTTTATAGCCGCTCTGAACAATGTCTTCGATAATCTTTATCTGCTGCTCAACATTTCCGACCTGGTCCGGGGAAAAAGTCCGCAGATTAATCCCAAGCTGCAGGGCAGTACATTCTGCTCCCCATTTCATATTCACGAAGTAGGGATTGACCAGGTTTTTAACGATGAACGCGTATTCCGCCTGATCGGTCGTCTCCGCCGATTCACTTTGTCCGGCAGAAAATACAGGCACAGCAAACAGAAGCGCCAGTCCAAGCAGCACAGTAAGAATCTTAACAACACCTTTCATAGGTATCCTCCTGAGTTTCAGTCGCATACAACGACTGTTAAGTATATTGTCTCGGGCAAGCGTATGTACGCTTACTCGATGAGAACTCCTATGAGAAAGACTTTTAAGATGTCTAAATTTTATATTACGATTTAAGAATATACTAGCCTATTAGTTAATGGTAATACCATTATACCGATATAAAAAAGAAATTGTCAAATTAATTTTTCAAAATAGATGAACCGGGAAGAAACATTGATCTGTCACTCCCCGCACAAGCGCCAGAGCGCCTCGGTGAGGACTGCCGCCGCCTTCACGATATCGGCGATCTCGGTCCGTTCCTCGGGCACATGGCTCCTTCCTCCGATGCTGGGAATGAAGAGCATTCCGATTTCGGTAAGCTCCGCCATCACCGCGGTGTCGTGCAGAGCCCCGCTCATCATCTGCTTGAAGGGGTAGCCATAGCTCTCGGCGGCGTTTCCCAGAGCTGAAACCAGCCGGGGGGAACAAGCAGTCGGAGCTATCTCCCCAGTTACGTTCTGTGAACAGGTAAGACCGCGTCTCTCTTCCAGGTCCTTCAGCATTCCATCCACTACATCCCTCACATGGCGGATTCCTGTCGAATCCTGGTCACGGAGGTCGATGGTGAGCCTTACCGAATCGGGGATGATATTCGGAGCATTGGGGGAACACTCTATCTTGCCTACGGTGGCAACCGTATAAGGACTAGAAGAGTCCAGGGCGGCCTGCTCCACGGCGCTGATTAACTCCGCCGCCCCCGCCAGAGGGTCCGAGCGGTAGGCCATCGGCGTTGCGCCGGCGTGGTTCGCCTCTCCTTTCAGCTGTACCTCGATCCAGCACATTCCGGCTATTCCGCTCACTACGCCTAAGGAGATCCCCTCCTTATCCAGAACGAGGCTCTGTTCGACATGCACCTCAATCATCGCCTCCACATCCCCGCGACGTAGTACCGCCTCATGCATGCGCTCGGGTTTCAAGCCTGCAGATTCCGCGGCTTGATAGAACGAGACCCCCTGACTGTTTATCAGCTTCTTGAGGGTTTCCCCGGTATAGATCCCCGTGAGAGCCTTGCTTCCCGTCAGGGGCGAGCCGAAGTTCGGGCCCTCCTCCTCGACAAAGATAATCAACTCGATCGACCGCCGCGGCTGCCGACCGCTCTCGGCAATCAAGGTCAGTGCTTCCAGGGCGCAGACTACGCCGACAACCCCGTCGTAGTCGCCGCCGAAGAAGACAGAATCGAGATGGGATCCGGTCAAGACCGGCGGCAATTCCGGGTCGAGGCCCTCCATGCGGGCCCGTAGATTCCCGACCGGATCTACGGTCACTGAAAGAGGAATACGATCGAAGAACTCCTGCAGGTACGCCCGGGCCAGCCGTTCCTCCTCAGAGAAGCTCATTCGGGTGCAGCCCGACCCGGGAGTACTCGTAAAGCGGCTCATACGATCAATATGCCCCTCAATCCGCTCAGGGTCGGCCCTGAACAGGGATTCCTTGTCCGTCATCCCTGAGGTCCGACAATGGTCCGGTCGATCGTATCCATAAAGGTGAGATACTGCTCCTTCGTCATCGTCGGAGTGAATCCACTCTTTACCTGCCGTAGACCGGCAGCCCCGTCGGCCAATAGATCCACAATACTCTTGGCCATTATCTTGGCCGGCAATAAAACCGCCGTATCGGGATCGGTTATCCGGAACTGGCTGGTATGGAGATCGCCGGCAACGCCGCCGATTAAGGGATGGAGGACCGGCAGAATATGGGATACATCGCCGATGTCGAAAGAACCCGAAAACTGAGCCCCCCGCTGAATCTCCGCTTCTTCCACCGCACCCAGGGCGTTGGCGATAAAGATCTCATCCAAGTCCGGGGTATCGAGGAGCGGCAGGTATCCGGGAATATCCTGGATCTCTACCTCCGCCCCAACGGCCATAGCGCCGGCCAGCAAGGCGCGAGAGATCTTCTCGTTCACCTTCTGCATCCACTCCACCGAAGCCGCCCGGACGTAGCTCTCCATACGTACGTCCGCCGGTACGATATTCACCATATCGCCGCCCTTGGTGAGCATGGGATGGACCCGGATTCTCTCCTTGTCGGGAAAGGTCTCCCGCAGGGCATGGATATTCATCATTCCCAGCATTGCCGCATTCAAGGCATTAACGCCCTTCTCCGGAGCACTCCCGGCATGGGACGGAACCCCTTTGTAATGGACGTTCTTGCCGATAAAGCCGTTGCCGGTGGGAGCAACCAGAAGCTTCTGCTTCTGTGCGCCTAAATCGAGGGCATGAATCATCATCGCCGTATCGACATCGTCGAAGAGTCCGCGTTTAATCAACTCCTGTTTGCCGCCGAAGAAGCTGATCTTCCCGGCTGCCTTGAGCTCCGCCCGGTACCCAAGCTCGACAAATTCCTCGGCCGGAACCGCTACAATGCGAAGATTACCGTCCAACTTCTCGAGGACTCCCGCTTTCACTAATCCGATAACGGCGCCCATCATAGCCGCAACTTGGATATTATGGCCGCAGGCATGGGCGGCGCCTGTCTCCGGATCCGCATCCGGATGCTCTGGTGCTATGACAGCATCCAACTCCCCCATTATTACGACGGTCGGCCCGGAACTTGCCCCGGCTGAATCGGCCTGAACGCCGGTTACGGCAATTCCCGTGGTCGGATCAAAACCTAGCTCCTTGAGCAAACCGGCAATGTGCTCGGTAGCGAAGTTCTCCTTATAACCCAGCTCAGGATGCTCACCCAGGCGTTGCGCGATCGCCAATATCGCATCCCGGTTTCCATCGATCGACTCATCTATCTTCCGTTTGTTCTCGATTACATCCATTACTCTCTCCAAAAAAACAGCGGTACCGACCCGAAGGCCGGCACCGCCGAGGGATAAATACCTCCGGTACTAGCGGTTAGATCAGTCCCTGGATCTTCAGAACGATCTGAGCGACAATCGCGGAACCAAAGAAGGTTCCAAAGAAGACGAAGAGCGAGATGATCAATACCCGCCAGCTCAAGCGCTTCAACGCATCGATCTTATTGCCAACGGAGATACCGGCGAAGGCCAGGATCGGGGTAGTAGTTCCCAGGAAGTTCACCTTGTCGGTGTAATTCAGAAATACCTGCGCCGTCGGCATGAAGGGCATACTCAAGATAAGTGCAATGAGGGACGCCCATGCAAACGCGGGGAAATGAATCTTTGGGGTTGCGGCTTTAATAATCAGAGCGATCTGACTAATGACGATTATCATTATGATCCCGGGGATCGCCTCCACGGGACCGAAGCCGAATCCGATCCACTGTCCAATAATGATCATAACCGAGACGATTACAAGGGCTTTCAGCTGATTGCTGATTGTGCGTGCTTCTACCATCTTAGGCCTCCTTCTCTTCGTCTTTCGGTCCGAATTTGCGGTAGAGGAAGTTCACCAACGGAAGTCCCACGAAGATAACCATATACATCCCGGTAACCCCGGTTAACATATTGCTGGTTGCCGCATAAGCAAGGATCGTTTCCTTCATCGAAGGAACAGCCTCGGCCAGGGCGGAGCTGGCGGCGGTCATCATACTGGCGCTCCCGATTCCGCAGGCCATCGCCAATGCGTGGGGATGCAAGCCGGTGTAAACTGCCAGAGATCCTAACAGGGAGAAAATGATCGTGCCGAAGACCGTTCCCATCATATAGGTACCTAAAACACCGGTTCCCTCGGGGCTGTCCATACCGTAACGCTCGCCGATAACTCCCAGGGTGGGCTCGCGGCAAACACTGACCGTGGCGCCCACAGCCGCCCTGCGCATTCCCAACAGCATCGCCAAGGGGAAGGCAAGAAGGATCGTTCCCAGGTTGCCCAATTCCTGCAACAGAAAAGCGGGACCGGCATTGATGATCTTGACCACATTGGGACCGACGAGGGTTCCGTACTTCACTCCCAGCGGAAGCAGCGCAATCATGACCAATGGACCGGCGATCTCGACCTCATCCATAGAGATTAGCTTACGCAGAGCCTTGATCGGTTTACCCAGAATATCCGGCGTAATTAGAATTCCGATAACAACCGCAAAGAGCATCGGTAAAAGCACGACCGATCCCGGTCCCAGGCTAAAGCGGATAATACCGATCAGCTCGCAGATGATTACAATTGCGAGCACCGTACCGTAGAGTTTACCGTACTGCCCCCATCGACCTCGAGCCTCTAAAGGACCTCCAGAAGAAGAACCCTTGTCCGACATATACTGCCTCCTAAAAAAAGTGGTGGGATAGCTAATTCTGACCAAATTACTATTATTTGCAATTGATTGTCAGAATCATCTGATACCATCTTAAGCCACAATCTGTGATACTGCAATTTTTTTTGTGAACCGGGGCATAATTTTAGAATTTACAGATGCAGATTTCGCGTCTTTACAAATACCCTAAAGCGGAATATTCTTGATCTATTCCCGGGCGATTAACTCAGTGGGAGAGTGCTACCTTCACACGGTAGAAGTCACTGGTTCAAATCCAGTATCGCCCATTTTCATTAAACCCTGATGAAGCTACGATACAATACACTGCGGCCTTAAAGGGCGGCGATACTGGATTTGAAACGAGCGAACGCGGGCACCAAGCCCGGAAGGACGGCATGGACGCCGTCCGCCAGTGAGCGAGGCGGCCCGAAGGGAGGAGATACGAGATCGACGACCGGAGGGCAAATCCAGTATCGCCCAGTATGTCCTCGGGTACGAGGACCATATTTGCAAGCTGGTCGGGCATAGCCCGATCCAGTATCGCCCATACTCAAGTTGTGCTGATTCGCCTATTCCGAAGAACAATCAACGGAACCGAAAGCAGGCCGGCAACGATCAAACCCAAATCCTCCCAGATCTGTAGATTCAATGCGGCACTGAGTCCGACAAGGCACCAGAGAAAGGGAATAAGCAGATACCGCCAGGGAAGACGAGTACGCACGTGTAATAGCATCCCGAGGGTAAAAATGGTAGTCGGACAAGGCGCCATACCGAAGACCGGGGCTGCGGGATAGATGTGCCCTAGGCTGAATCCGAGAAGCGGGTAGATAACGAGAGCATAGAGAATCAGAACCGCTCCTAACGCGCCGGCGCCACTAGAGGAAACACCGAACTCGACGGCCGATTTTCGGAAAACTAACGAGAGCAACAAGCCCCCTTGCAGGATAAAGAGGATGCCGAAAAGCGTTGCAGCCGGATTAAGCGGACGGAAATAGATCAGATGATAGATCGCGCCGTTCCAGATCCAGAATGACCCAAGAAGCGCGAAAATCGCCTGATTGCGCCATGCTTTTGAAAGAAATAAAAGCGCCACGGCCGATAATCCTGCCAGATAGGTAATAATCGGAACAAATGTAAAATCGGAATTATAGGTAATAAATACTGCAAGGAACTCGTCACGAGTAAAAGGCATGTTCATAGTAACCTCCAAGAATGATATATACGACACTACTATACTTTATAGTATAGATCCAAAAAAATACTCTCTTCGAGATAGATTCAATACTCTTCCATAAACTCCTCCAGCCATTTAATCAGGGTTGTATTGATCATTAGAAACTGCTTGACAATCGCTCGAGCTTCCACAGGGACGCCGGACATCTGATTAAGATTCTTCCGAATCAACCTGTCCCGCACAGAGAACTCCTGCTTCAAGTTGTTGAGGTATTCTAGAGCATGCGCCCGATCAAGCTTGTCTAAACTGATTATGACGGCATTGAAGTCAAAATGAAATTTGACCTGCTCCTGAGAATAGCGCTCTAGCAGCTTAATAAACTCAATATCACCTTTCTCGGTAATTGAATAAATCGTCTTTTCCGGCATCTCCCCCTCTTTAACCTTCTGCGTATCGAGGTATCCGGCTGCCGCCAGTTTAACGAGATTCTTGTATACTGCCGGGGCGCTGATCTTGATCATTCGGGGGATTTGGTGTTCCTCGACAAAGGTGGCCATTTCATAGGCGCTTCTGGATCGTTCACGAATGAAACCGAGCAGAAACAGATTGATCGTCGACAATGTATCCTCCCCCCCCAGATATACTATATACTACTTTACTTTATAGTACTTTGTGAAATCTGTCAAGTTTTTTATAACCCGCGGATGATTCAATGCCTTGGAGCGGCGGATATGGGTCCCGTCGCAGGCCACTCGATAATGAACTCGGTTCCATCGGCGCCGCTGACAAAGCTCATTCTGCCGTGCAAGGCGCTGGTTACAAGGTTATAAACGATATGCAAGCCCAGACCGGTTCCGCCGGCGCCGCGCTTGGTTGTGAAGAAGGGTTCGAAGATATGCGGCCGATCGGCCTCCGGAATCCCGATACCGCTATCGCTGACTCTTAGTTCAATGGTGTCTTCAATCTGTCGGATTTCGATCGAAATCTCCTTCGTCTCGCTCTCGGTAATTCCATGATCCAGAGCGTTGGTCAGAAGGTTCGTCAGGATCTGCAGCAGAACGCCGGGATCCCCGTAGAGACGAATATCGGGATCACAGTCGACTTCGACCAGGGCTTCGGCCTCCTGGAGTCGCGGTTTGATGCTCATAAGTAGATTCGCGGTCACCTCGGCGGGCGAATACTCACGGAAGGTTCCGGAGAATTGATCCACTGCAACCTGCTTGAAGCTCCGCACGAGCTCAGCGGAACGTTCGATATTGCGACTGACTATCTCGGATGACTCTTCGAGGACCTGATGTAACCTCATTTCTTTCTTATTATGAGCCGCGATGCCGGAGAAGAGTTCCCCCATCTTGCGCTTGAGATGAGAGATAGCAGTCAACGATACTCCCAGGGGGGTATTGAGTTCGTGGGCAATCCCGGCGACGAGGGTTCCCAGGGCCTGAAGTTTCTCCGACTCAACCAGCTGATCTTGAGCCTGCTGCAGACGCCCCAAGGAATCCTGCAGCTCCTCTGTTCTCTCCTTGACCTTCTCTTCGAGCCGCAGATTGCTCTTCTTCAGCTCTTCCTCGCTCCGCCACAGGGCGTCTTGGATCATCTGGATGCGGCGATTCTTCATAGCCAAGGCTATAGAGAGTATTCCTAAACCAAGGATAAGCCCCAAGGCTCCGAGAAAGAAGGCCCGATAGCGCACCAAGAGCGGGTCCGGCCGGTTAATATACCGACTCTCCCGGGGAAGATCCCTAGGCTGGATTCCGTTCTTCTTGAGTTCCGTAAAGTCGAAGGCATAGGCATTAGGACTCTGCTCCAGTCGTTGAGGGCCATTAATAGTTTCCCCGGAGAGGAGTCGCAGTACGATTTCCGCCGCCTGAACCCCCTGTGCATATCCGGTGATGAGCTTCCCGCCGACAATGCCCTTGCCCAACAAGAAATCCCAGGCTCCCCAGACGGGCCACTGGGTTTGCCGCAGCAGTCGCTGAAGAACCGCATCGTAAGGATAGTAGTGACCTTGGGGATCCTGTCCATAGAAGGTAAAGAGGATCAAGCTGTTCGCTTTCAGGTCACCCGCACGCCGTATCACGTCTCCCGGAGCGAGGTCCGCCAGGCTCGTGAAGCTAAAGCGCCCCTCAAAGGCCGGCAATATACGCTCGATCTGCTTCTGCACAATGCGTCCGGAGATAGAGGAATCGGTGATTATGGCTACATGATCCTTCGCCGGATAGAGCTCGGCCATCAGCTCCAGGGTAGCCCTGACATCGGGTTCTTCGCTGACGCCGTAGACTTCCCGGAGCTCGGCAAAGGAGGAATAGTCGGCAAAATTGACCCCGCAAAAAACGAGCGGAACCCCCGGGAAAAGCTCTTCCCGCCTGGCGAGCGCAAAATTGTAGGCGGCATCATCGGCGGCAACAATGACAGCAGGCTGGGTGTCCCCATATTTATTCTGCAAATAGAGTCCGAACCGCTCCGAATCGAATTTCTCCGGGTAGCGCTTCATGTCTAAGAACTCGACCGAGGGGCGAATCCCTGCCGGAACAAGGGTATCGAGAAAGCCGCGGAGCTCATCATCACTCCACCGGTAGCCGATATGATAGGAGTTGAGGTAGAGAACCTGGGGATCGGCTATCAGTCCACAGGTAGAGAATAGTATAAAAACAATAAGCAGTACCTTACGAGGCATCCTACTAATCATTACTTTATTTCGTAGGAATTTAAAAGACCTTGATCCGGTGAGAGAAAGCTACTTCCCATGCGTTATCTTTGGCGCTACTATTGCCTAGGATTACAGGGGTGGACGAAAGCTTCAATCTACTTAATTACGCATCTTCTCAGTTCGATATCGTGCTGCCGGAAATCGCCGATCTCAAGGAGATCGCGGCTAATCCGCAGATTCCAAAAGAGATACGCCTCGAGGCCTTCGAGGATATCATCGCCTCCGAGGTAGGCGACACTCCGTTGGTACGGGCGAGGAATCTGGAACGGGAAAGCGGGATTCGACAACTCTTTTTAAAGTTCGAAGGGGGGAATCCCTCGGGGACCCAGAAGGACCGTATCGCCTTCGCCCAGGTGCTGGATGCGCTCCGCCGGGGTTACGATACCATCAGCATCGCCACCTGCGGCAACTACGGCGCGGCGATGGCCTTCGCCTGCTCCTTGGCCGGGATCAACTGCCGAGTGATTATTCCCGAGGGCTACCACACCAACCGTATAGAGGAGATCAGAAAGTTCTCCCCCACGATCGTCCGAACTCCCGGCGACTACGAAGCCGCCGTTGAATTCTCCGCCGCCGAAGCGGCCGAGAAGGAGTACTACGACGCCAACCCCGGGGGGCGAAACACGAACATTCAGCTGAGGGCCTACGGCACCATCGCCGAGGAGATCTACGACGAACTGCGGGACGCCCCCGCCGCGGTAGCGCTGCCGGTATCCAACGGAACGACCCTGGCCGGGGTCTACCGCGGATTTCTCAATCTCTACCGCCGCGGAAAAACCTCCCGCATGCCGAGAATCCTGGCCGGCTCCTCCCACCGGAAGAATCCCATCGTCCACGCCTTCATCAACAAACTCGAACGCTGTGAGGATCTGGATCCCCGGATCATCCATGAATCAAGTATCAATGAACCGCTCATCAACTGGCACTCTATCGACGGCGATCATGCCCTCAAAGCCGTCCGAACCTCCCGGGGCGACGCAGTATTCGCCACGGACAAAATTATGAGGGAGCTTTCCCGGATCATCCGCAAGACCGAAGGGCTGCATGTACTTCCCGCATCGACCGCCGGCCTGGCCGCAATCCTGGATGAACATCGCCGTTCGCCCATTCCCAACGATCGCTATGTAGTCGTCTTAACAGGAAGGAGAGAATGAACGCTATCGTCTATTGCGAAGGAGCCTTCGCCACAACCTACGGTAAGACCGCCCACGGTCTGGTTCGTTTCACCGAGCGCTATACGGTACGGGCCGTCATCGACTCTACCCTTCCGGCGGGAGACGCCAGAGAGTTTCTGGACCGGAAAAGAAACGGCATCCCCCTGGTCGCCGACCTGGATGAGGCCCTGGCCCGGGTACCTGAGTATCCGCAGGTTCCGCTGCGCCTGGTGATCGGTCTGGCGCTCGAAGGGCGGGTTCTCCCTCCCGGCTTGCACGAAACCGCACTTGAGGCGCTAAAGCGCGGAATCGGCATCGACTCGGGGCTGCATCTCTATCTGGGAGAGTTCCCCGACCTGGCAGCCGCGGCAGCGGACTCCGGTGTAGAGATCCGCGACATCCGCCGTCCCGCCCCGGTGGAGGAGCTCCATTTCTTCTCTTCCCGCATTGAAAAGGTCGAGGCGGTGAAGATCGCCATATTGGGTACCGACTCGGCCCTGGGAAAACGGACCACCGCCTGGAAGATCGTCCACGCCCTCAAGGCGCAGGGTTCAAAGTGCGAGATGATCGGAACCGGGCAGACTGCGTGGCTTCAAGGGGCGCGCTACTCGATCATTCTCGACTCCATTGTGAACGACTTCGTAGCCGGGGAGATCGAAAATGTAATCTGCAGCGCCTGGGAAGAGGAACACCCGGATTACCTGATCATCGAAGGCCAGGGAAGCCTGATGAACCCCGCCTTCCCGGGAGGATTCGAGATCCTGGCGGCAGGCAGGCCCGATGCGATTATCCTCCAGCATGCTCCCGGGCGGCCTGAGTACGACGGCTTCCCCGGATACCCGATCCAGCCCCTCAATCAGCAGATTCAGATAATCGAACTCCTCTCAGGCAAGAAGGTAGTCGCCCTGGCGATCAACCATGAGAATCTTCCGTTGGAGAAGGTGAGTCAGGTCTGCAGGGAGATCGAGGAAGAGACCGGACTGCCGACCGTGGATCCGATCCTACAGGGTGCGGAAAGACTGGTCAATACCATTCTCGCTCTCCCCCGACACTAGTACTATGCTGATTAAAAAAATTTCTATACAGGAAATCGAACTGAAACTCCGCCATCCCTACCGGATCGCCTACCAATCCATCAGCAGCAGCCGGCTGATCTTCATCCGCCTATCCACCAACACCGGATTGGAAGCCTTCGGTTGTGCCGCACCGGAAGAGGAGATTACCGGCGAATCCTTTGAAGGCGCTCTAGAATTCTTGGATACTCAGTGCCGGGAAATCCTCAAGGGAAGCGACCCCCTGCGCCGGATGCGAATTCTCGAGGATCTGCGTGCCATCTCATGCGCCAATCCCTCCGCCCTAGCGGCGGTAGATATGGCCCTCCTCGATCTCTTGGGCAAGGAGGCCGGCTTGCCGGTGTGGAAGATCTTCGGGGGCTATCAGCGGGGAATCGAGACAAGCATAACCATCGGGATCGCACCTCGGGAGGAGACCGTCGCTCAAGCTCGGGATATGATCAGCCGGGGTTTTTCGATTATTAAACTCAAAGGGGGGCTCTCGCCGGAAGAGGACGCGGAGAAGCTGATCCGTCTGCGGGAGGTCGGCGGACCGGCTCTCAGGCTCCGCTTCGATGCGAACCAGGGCTACACCGCCGCGGAGACCCTGCGCTTCCTCGAACTGGCCGCTCCCTCGAATTTAGAGATCCTCGAACAGCCAACGCCCCGGGAGGAACCCTACCTGCTGGGAGAGATAACCGGTCAGATCGAAACCCCGGTGATGGCCGACGAGAGCCTTTTGAATCTGCACGAGGCCTTTCACCTGGCCCAGAACGAACTGGTGGATATGATGAATATCAAGCTGATGAAGGTCGGCGGCTACAACCCGGCCCGGCGCATCGCCGCCGTATCCGCCGCGGCGGGACTGGAGACCATGATCGGCTGCATGGACGAGCCGGGTCTCGGAATCGCGGCCGGTCTCCACTTCGCCCTCTCCCAAGAGAACATCGCCTACGCCGATCTGGACAGCTTCCTCGACCTGGAAGAGGATCCCAGCGCCGACGCGGTGGTCCTCTCCAAGGGAATCCTTTATCCGAGAAGCGGCCCCGGTTTCGGCACCTCCCCGAATATATTCTAACACCCGGATCGCCTACTTCCTTTAGCTCTCGTCGTCGAGAAGCTCTCCCTCGGCGATGCGGAGCGCCTCGCGCATCTCCCGGTAGCAGGGATGCGAGTCGTCGGGATTGCTGTTCAGACAATCCAAAGCCCGGCGCAGCACGAGTTTTAAGCGCTCCTTTACCGGATCATTACGCTTGTTCCATAAACCGGAGGGCTCGCGCCAGCCGCAGCTTTTGCACTGTACGGTATTTCCGAGATAGACCGACTCCCACTCCTTGAGGTCCCGGGAGCCGCATTTCGGACAGGGGTATAGCTCCATTGTAGTAGTTCCTTAGAGATCGATTCCGGCCTTCTGGTCCAAATGGCGCCCTTCGAACTCGATCTTCAGCACCAGATGATCCACCTCGGTCAATCCATCCAGCCCTAAGGAGCTGTATTTTTCCCGAACCTGCTCTATATCGGGCAACTCCTCGGCGGTGTAGCGCATAACCGCCTCCCGGGCTTTAGCCGCATGAGTAACCTGAATCGACTCTGTGATGTAGTTTTTAATCAGGACTTTGGCCGTATTCCGCAGTTCCTGACGGCTTACCAATTCAGTTAAGTTATAGACTAGCTCTAATAAACGCTGTTCCCGTCGAATATCGTCCTTCCTCTGATTCGAGACTCTTCACTAGATCTACTCTACCACATCCGCAAGAATTGTACATGCGGCGGCTTTAGAGAATCTGACACCGGGGACAGATATGGGAGGAGCGCTGGGCGACGATGATGCGCACCAGGATGGTTCCGCAGCGGGGGCAGGGTTTTCCGGAGCGGCGGAAGACCTGCAGCGAGGATGCATTGCGTCCGTAAATACCGCCGGAGGAGAAGTTCGTTTCGCCGTCCCCGAGGGAAGTCCCGCCGTTTTCTATGCCCTGTTTGAGTGTGCTACGGATCGAATCGTAGAGCCGATCCGACTCGCTCCGACTGACGGAGTCGCTCCTTCGCAAAGGATGCAAGCCCGCATCGAAGAGACTCTCATCCACATAGATATTTCCCAGTCCGGCAAGGAAGGTCTGATCCAATAGCAGGGGCTTCAAAATCCGTCGGCGGCGGCCCAGGGAGTCGTAGAATAGCTCGGTACGAAACTCATCGCTTAAAGGTTCGGGACCCAACTGGTCGAGAATAGTTTCGGGAGAGCGGGTCAAACGCATGCGGCCGAATTTACGGGTATCGTGGAATACGAGGGCCCCCGACTCGAGGTCGAAGATCACCCGATCGTGGCTATCGGGCTTATGGCTGCCTGGAAAAAACCGGAAACCGCCGGTCATCCGCAGATGTACCAAGAGGGTATTCCCCAAACCCAATTGGAAAACCAGATACTTGCCCCGCCGGTCGATGCCCTTGATGCGGTCCCCCTCGAGCAGAGTGCGGAAGTTCTCCGGATCCGGTTCGGCTACGCTGCGCGCCCACAAAACCCTCACGCTCCGGATTCTGGAATCGAGGCATTCGGTGGACAGTAGAAAACGGCGCAGGGTTTCGACTTCAGGCAGTTCGGGCACAGTGGGTCTCCTTTCCCATCCCCTTAAAATGACCAACTTTCCCGGCCCCGGCAAGGCCTGACTTGTCAAAACAGATAGAGAGAGGATACAACAAAGGGATGATTAGAGACCAACGCATCTTGGGAATCTCGCTTATACTACTCGCTCTATCTTTAATGCTGCTTCACGGAGAAGAGCGGGCGGAGCTGGCCTTTGTCTATAAAGAGACCTGCCCCTCCTGTGAGGAGTACCAAATGGCCGAAGAGCTGGCGGCGGCAATCGCCGATCTCGACCACCCCGGCGGGAGTTACAACCTGGCTCTCCCCCAGGGAGTCAAGGGATTCGAATCCTTTCAGGAACGCCACGGGCTTTCGGGACGTCCGCTTACCCTGCCGCTACTCTACGAGGGGGATGAGTTCATTGTCGGCTTCGAAGCTATAGCAGAGCGGATCAACGAACTCACGAACCGAGATTCCTAGGCGCAACCATCGAGGGGTAGAAGCAGCAGAAATCGACTGCCCCCCTCCGACTCGATGCTCAGGCGCGCACCGATCTGTTGGCTCAGATTCAGAATCAACTGCATCCCCAGACTCTCGCTCTTTGCAGGATCGAAGCCCGCTTCGAGACCGCAACCGTCGTCCTCGACCGCTAAGAGCAGTTGCTCGCCCTCACAGCGGCAGCGGATAGTCAGGGTACCGCTCTCCCGGTCGCTGAAGGCGTGTTTGATCGCGTTCGTCGTCAGTTCATTCAGGACCAATCCTAAGGGTACGGCCACATCGATCGGTACCAACACCGCTTCGGTATCGAAGCGGAGGGAGATCGAGGCTCCCCGGGAGTAGCTGTTGATCATGGTGGGAACAAAACGACGGCAATACTCGTCGAAATCGACCTCGGCCAGGCTCTCGGTTTCGTAGAGCTCCTCATGTACCAGCGCCATGGAGGCGATCCGCCCCTTGCTCTCCTGGAAATACTCAAGAATCTCTTCATCCTCGACGTAATCGGCCTGCAGGCTGAGGATACTGGAGATAACCTGTAGATTATTCTTAACCCGGTGGTGAATCTCCTTTAAGAGGGTCTCTTTCTCCTTCAGGGACTCATTGATAGCCTTTCGAGCGAGAACCTGATCATGAACCATCCGGTTAGCGTATGCGGCGATACGGCGGAACTCTGAATAGTGAACCGAATCCTCATCCAGCGGCAGGTACTCGTCTGCGGCAACCTGAAAGAAATCGACGAAGCGTTCCACCCCAATTTGAATACGGTTCTTGATCGCGTTAGTCCAGAGGATACTGATCCCCACCCCGACCAGGTAGAGGAGCAGGATAGTCAGCACTCTGTTCCTGGTCTGGGCGATAAAACGCCCCCGAGCTGCGGCAATCTCCTTCTCGATAGAGTCGAGGTAGACACCGGCGCCGACCGCCCAGCCCCAGCGCTCGTGGCCGCGAATATAGGAGAGTTTCGGGGCCTCTTTACCGGTAGAAGGCTTCTCCCAATAGTAGCGCAGAAATCCGCCCGTCTCGGAACGTTGGCTCAATTCGAGAATTTCCCGAATAACATAGGTTCCTTCCATGTCGCGGTAGTCGATCAGGGATTCGCTAATAATATCCTGATTGTAATGACTTACGATCTCGCCGGCTTCATTAACGACAAAAAGATAGCCCTCTTCGCCGAAACGGATGCGGCCGATCCACTCCAGCACCTCCAGCTGGATCTTATCGATCTCCCCTTCAAGATAGGCCCCGGTACCTATATACCAGTTGTACGGTTCGAAGTAGCGGACAAAGGCCAGCTTGGAATGATCATCCCCCTCTTCGCCCGGTTTGCTCCAGCGGTAGCGGAGAAAACCCGCTCCGTTAGTGGCAACCATATCGATCATGTCCTGAATCACCTTCTTGCCTTCGGCGTCCCGAACTTCATACATATCGGTCCCTTCCCACTCGGGGCGATCGGCCAGGAGAAGATTCCTGCCGGATAGATCGTTGACGAAGTAGTAGCCCTCGCCTTCATAGAAGCGAATCGTCCGTAATACCTCGATTATCAGGGATTGAACCTCCTCTTTGGGGAGTTCTTCGGCATACTGGGAATATATTTCCAAGGCAATGGTGTGGGCTTCTGAGACCCGTCGTTCGATCTCCTCCCGCACCAGACCGATGCGGCGGCGCTCACTGTAGCGGATGTAATCGAGAGCCCGTAAGACCTCATCCTCCACCGAGGTACGCCGTTCCTCGATCAGGGCCTTTTCGAAGTTCTGGAATTGCTCCTGAAAATCCCGCACCTCGACCACGAGCCAGATCGAACCCAGCATGAGAATTACCAGAGCGGTAAAGAGCATGGTATTGAAGCTGATAAGTCGGATCAGACTCCGCGGAGTCTCCCGCGATTGGGGGCTTCCCATGCTATGAATCATAGAAGGCGCGGAGGGGAAAGTAAAGTTACCATGGAAAAACAGTGAATACACGACTATATTTGACTATATGAGTAAGCTATATACGATCATTGCACTATCGGCTTGTGCCCTACTCCTTGGGACCGTCGCCTTTGCAGACCTCTATGCCCCGGAGGATCTGGCCATCGAGGGTTACGATCCGGTGGCCTACTTCACCGAGGAGGAGGCCCGGGAAGGAGATCCCGAGCACAGTTACCGCTGGGAGGGGGCTGAGTGGCGTTTCGTCTCCGCTGAGAATCGACGAAAGTTCATCGCAGATCCCGAAGCATACGCTCCCGCCTACGGCGGTTGGTGCGCCTGGGCCATGGCCGACGGCAATTATGCCGACTCGGATCCGAAGCAATGGACGATTCACGAGGGAAGACTATTTCTCAACTACAGCGGTTTCATCAAGCTCCGGTGGCTCGCCTCTAAGGAACGGCGAATCGAATCGGCCGACGAATACTGGCGAAAGGAAACGGGAAACTGATATACTTAAGAATCATGAACCGATTTCCGTGGCGCAGCATTCCGCTGCTTCTCATCTTCCTCGGTGCGATCTCTCCCGCAGCGGCGCTGGATGTGATCGGCGATATCGTGGCGCCGGCTCAATCCCTCAAGGGCGCTCCCTACGTCTACGGCAAAGCGGGGCCCCGCACCTTCGACTGCTCCGGCCTGGTCTACTACCTCTACCGGCCGCTTCTACCGGATATTCCCCGTTCCTCCCGGGATTACCGCTATTACGGCGAGGCCGTTTCCCGGGAAGCCCTCAAACCGGGGGATCTCCTCTTATTCGCCACCGCCGGCGGCGCCGACCGTATCAGTCACGTGGCCATCTACATCGGCCAGCGCTCGGTGATCCACGCCGTTTCCAACGGCCCCCAGACCGGGGTAATCGTCTCATCCATCGACAGCGGCTACTGGCGCAGGACCTACCACTCCGCCCGCCGGGTACTCCCGCTGCAGACAGCGCCTGCGACGCAGACGGTAACCGTCGACTATGAGCGGGGCCGCTATACCGGCCCGATTCTCTCCGGCGAACCGAACGGCAGGGGAAGAATGATTCTGAACAACGGCGACCGCTACGAAGGGGAGTTCAAAGAGGGGCTCTTCCACGGAGAGGGGGTCTACACCTGGGCCGACGGCAGAGAGTACCGTGGCGAGTTCCAGAACGGCGAGATGCTCGATCCTCCCCAATCCCCCGAAAAGAGCGCAACCTACCTGGAAGAACAGGACTCCCCCTGGGAGGATTGGGACGGAAAGGTATACGGAGACTTCGCCGAATGGCGGGAAGCCGAGGAGTCGGCCTTCGAAGCCTTCAAGCGCCGGGATCAGCAAGGTACTGCCGACACTCTTCGCTGAGAGAACGCGTACAAACTTGTCCCGGCCCGGGGGATTGAGTACCTTCTGCCCATGGCAGACAAAAAGAGAGCAGTAGCGAAGTTAGACGAGATCAAAGAAGGCGAGCTCCGGCTGATTGAACAGGACGGAGAGGAGATTCTATTAACCAAATCCGATGGTAAGATCTGTGCCTGCGGGAACAGCTGCAGCCACTACGGCGCCCCCCTCACCGACGGCTGGATGGAGGATGGCGAAATCGTTTGTCCGTGGCACTACGCCAAATTCGATCCTGCAAGCGGTGAACGGCGTACGCCGCCGGCTCTGGACGATCTGCCCCTTTATGAGACGGAGATCGTCGGCGACGATATCCTTCTTGGAACGAGACACAACCCTGAAATTCCTCTCCCTTCGGGGAGCGATTCGCGCACAATCCTGATTGTCGGCGGCGGTGCGGCGGCTCAGGCCGCGGCGGAAACCCTGCGGCGGGAAGGTTTCGCCGGTGCGATCACCCTGATTAGCGCGGAAGATGAGCTCCCTTACGATAGAACGGCCCTCTCCAAGGGGATGCTCTCCGGCAAGGCCGATCCCGCCAAGCTGGCCCTACGGGAGGCTCGTTTCTACGAACGACTGAATATCGACCTGAAGCTCGGCTCTCGGGTCAGTCGAATCGACCCTGATTCGAAGGAGGTCATCTTAGAGGATGGCGGTCGACTGGGCGGGGATATGATTCTCCTCGCCACCGGCAGTCGCCCCCGGAAACTACCGATTCCAGGGGCGAATTCGGAAGGCGTACATCTTATCCGTGAATTGAGTGAGGCCCGAAAACTTGCAGAGAAACTTTCACAGGTCAAACGAGTCGCTGTAATCGGCGCCGGGTTCATCTCCCTCGAAGCGGCGGCGAATCTGCGGGAACGCATGGTCGAGGTCGATGTAATCGCCCCGGAGAAGCTCCCCTTGGAAGGGGTCTTCGGCGCAGAAGCAGCCAGTCGAATAGCCGAGATCCACCGCAACCAGGGCGTCCGATTCCACCTGGGAACGACGGTAACCCGGATTTCAGCGTCGGAGTCCGGTTATAGCCTGGAGTTAGCGGACCGCAGCAGCCTCAAGACCGACCTGATCCTGATGGCCGTCGGGGTCGAACCGGTGCTCGATTACCTGGAAGGTTCCGGCCTGGATCACGAGAACGGCGTAGCGGTGAACGAACGCTTCGAAACGGCCGCGGCGGGGATCTTCGCCGCCGGAGATATAGCCCGTTTCCCCTATGCCGGCGCAAAAGGCGCAGGAGTTACCCGTAGCGAACACTGGATCAACTCGCAGATGCAGGGAGTGCACGCCGCCCGGGCGATGCTCGGTTCGACCGCTCCCTTCGACGAGGTACCCCTCTTCTGGTCGAAGCAGTACGGCTACTCCTTCAAGTTCGCCGGCTACGCCGAGAAGTACGATCGGACCGTAATCCACGGCAGCCTGGCCCAGGATTCCTGGGTCGCCGGCTACTACCGGGAAGGGCTTCTGAGGGCCGTAAGCGGTTTCGGCAAAGGCAAGGCGATCTATAAACTCAGAAGCCTGATCGGCCGGGGCGAGAATGTTAGTATTGAGGATTTTACCGCGGGAAAATTTTAGATTTTTTCCGTAATTTGAACTATCCTAAGGGGTATGAGATTTCGCATTATCCCTTTAATCCTGCTGGCGTGCATCTCTCTCTCGGCCGAGCAGCAGTATCGCAGCATTACGGCTGCCAAGTTCAATTACTATACCGACGACCGCTCCTCCCTGGATTACGAGGAGATCTTTATCATCCCGATCCCGAATCAGCTCTACCTGATAACCGGGATCACCGGCAACGCCAGCGACTTCGATCAGGCCTTCGGCGGAAAGTTGGGATTAGCCTTCGATCTCCCCGGTTTTTATTACGGTGAGGCGACCTTCAGCTACGAGCGCAAGTTCGACGACGAGGAGGCGCCCAATTTCTCAAGCTTCTACGGCTCGGTCACCTACGAAACAAACGGAGTGCGGGCCAGTGTCAGCCTGACCGGCGAATCATCGGAGGAGACCTGGGGTGTGATTATGTCGCCGGGACTCAACTATCTTGCTAATCCGAAATGGGAACTCTACCTGAAATATTTCGCCGCCTACAATCAGTACGACGATAACCAGTACTTCAACCATGCGGTTTGGACCGGCACCGAATACGCCGTTCAGCCGACCATCTGGCTGCATATCGGCGGTACCTTCGGGACCGTTTACGAGCCGGACAATTCCTACGAGAAATGGTCGGGTATCGCCGGCTTCAAGGTATTGCCGGTGGAGGATCTGGTGGTCAGGTTTCAGTTCGAGTACACCACCAATCCGCTCTACGAGATCATCTCCAACGGGATCGTGGTGGACTATAAGTTCTAAGAGTCCAGCGGGGTAAAATCGAAGGATCCTATCTTGATCATCTGGGGCGCTCCATTCCGGGGCGCTTCCCCTTGAAAGAGCCAGAGATTCAGATGAAGGAACGCCTCGCCCGGAAGGAAGACTTCTCCCCGGCTCCATTCGAAGCGGGCCGTCTCCCGGCCCCAGCCGGTAGGGCCGATCCGATAAGCGACGAAGATAACCTTCGCCGGTAACCACTCGATTACATGCATCGACCGTTCGCCCAGCGCCTCCAGCTCGAAATGGGAGGTATTGGCCTTCTCGGTATAGGGTTGCACGGTGTGGTTGCCCCCGGGATGTGCAGTATCCCCCCAGCGGGCAAACTCCACATCCAGCTCGCGATGGTAGGGGGGCGCCTCAAAATCGTAGGTAAAAAAGCCGAAGACGCTCTGCGGATCGAGCAGGTTCGGATCGTTTTCGACCTCAATCACGTAGCGCCCGTAACCGAGCGCTTCGGAGAGCCGTAACTCGGCACAGCTCCACCCCTCCCCGTGACGGGCAATGCGCAGACTCAGTCTGCCTTGCTTGTCGATAAAGACATTCTGTTCAAGGAAAATATTGGGTCCGGGCCCCTTCCCTTCGGGGGCATGGCTAATTTTCCAGCTATATCCGCTAAACTCCAGCATAGTATCCTCCGAAAAGAGGTCCAATCCTAAGCTCAACAGGACGATACATAATATAAGGAGACGTCTCATTCTGGTAAGCCTAATGCAGCACGCAGGCTGATGCAAGTGAGTCGTCGCCGAAGGGGGCAGTATATGACGAAAGAGATGATCGAGAATGTCGCCGTTCTGATACCGGATCAGAGCCAGGTTGACGCCTTGAGTTCAGAGGACTTCCGACGAGAATCTTCGGCGGCCCTGGCCGGAGAGGGCCGAGCGATTCTGGATCTCTCCCGGATCAATTTCATCGACAGCTCCGGACTGGGCGTTATCCTGGGTCTGGTGCGGGAGATGCATGAACGGGGAGGAAAGATCATCCTTTGCGGCGCAAAGCCGCCGGTCCAGGCGCTGTTCCGAATGGTAAGGATGGCCAATATAGTAGAGATTAGCGATACCCAGAGCAGCGCCCTCGCGGCGCTCAACGCCTGATGGAGCCATGGCACCAGTTCTTCCCAGACTGATCGATCTTTTTCCCATTAATCATACCGCCTTCCGCGGTCTGGCCTTGCGGAGCGGTGAGATCTTTATTCTCCTCGATCCCCGGGGATCACGAATCCGCTTCGCCGGCCCCGGGGCGGAGACCTATTTCCCCTCCGGCCGAAGAGACCGGGCGGACTGGATGAGCAGTTTTCCCGATGAGGAACGGGAGAGCCTCGTGAATGCTTTCGACCGCCTCAAGGCCGGCGAGGAGAGCGTCGAGAACGAACTGCGAGTTGTTACCGGGGACGGTGCCGATTACTGGCTCTCGGTACGGGCCGAAGCGATTCGATGCCGATCCGGGAAGCTGCGGCGTATCGCCATCGTCTGTAGGGATATCAGCGAACTGCGGGAATCCCGGCTAAAACTGGTCCAGGCCCGGGAGTACGAGGTCGAGGTCGGCGCCCGAATTCAGCAGTCGCTGCTCCTCGGACGTCCGGAAGAGTCCTACCAGGGCATGCAGATAGGCGCCTTCACCCTCCCGTCACAGCGGATCGACGGAGACTTCGTCGACTTCTTCCGATCCGAAGAGAGCGACGAGACCGAGTTCGTCCTGGGAGACGTGATGGGTAAAGGAATCCCCGCCGCCCTCTTAGGTGCTGCGGCCCGAACCGAAATCCTGAAGGCCCAAACGGCCACAAAACGGAGAAGAGGAGAGGCGTTGCCGGCTATGGCTTCGATCCTCTCCCAGGCGGAACAGAATTTGGCGGGCGAGCTCCTGACCCTGACCTCATTCATCACCCTAATCTACGCCCGTATTAACCGCAGCCGGAGCATGCTGCAGTTCATCGACTGCGGCCATACCAGCACCATCCATTACGACGCCCGGCGCGGACACTGCTGGCGCATCAAGGGAGTAAATATGCCCCTCGGATTCAGCCGGCGGCAGGAGTTCAGGGCCCTCCAGCTCGACCTGCATCCGGGAGATATCCTCTTCGCCTATTCCGACGGGATAACCGAGGCGGTCAACAGCGAGGAGGAGCTTTTCGGTGAGGAACGATTGATGCACCTTATCCGCTCTTCGGCGGAGCTCGACGCCCGCTCCCTCTTAGAGAAGGTCAAGCAGATTACCTTTGCCTATTGTGCCGGTGCTTTCCGGGACGATGTTACGGCCATCGCGGTCAAAATCGATCCCGATGTCCCGCAGAACGTTTACGCCGAAGAGAGCTTTCCCCAGCAGATGGGATCGATGCGCTCGGTGCGGGAGTTTGTGAACCGCCGGATCCGGAGTCTGACCGGGAGCGCCTCCCCGTCGGAAGAACGCTTGACGGAAATAGAGATAGCCGTGGGCGAGGCGGTTACCAACATCCTCCGTCATCAGGATGAGGAGCCCGATGATGAGCTTCGGGCTTGCGTCGTCTCCAATGGAGAGTGGCTCTCGGTTAAACTCGAATACTCCGGTAGGGAGTACGACTGGGGAAGCTACCGCGAGCCGGAGATAGAGAACTACCAAGAGAGCGGTTACGGCCTCTATCTTATCAATACCGTAATGGACTCGGTCCTGGTCGAGCAGGGAGAAATGGACCGCCAGCGCCTGATCATGGTAACCTCTCTTGAGGACAGGGATGCATGATCTACACAAGTCTTGATCGAAACAGTAGGGTGATCTCCATCCTCACTTCCCGCCAGCCGCGTCTGGTCGCCAGTTATGCCTATCTGCTGCTCGATGAGGAGGGCGGGATCCTAATCGATCCCGGTTCCCGCAACGACTTCGCGGCGGTATTCAGTGCGGTGGAGGCCCATCTGCCGTTGGAACAGCTGCGCTACATCGTCCTGACCTCCGAATCCCCGGATACCGCCTCCAGCCTTCCGCTCTGGCACAGGACCGGTTTTAACGGTCAGGCGGTCGTAAGCTGGCGGGCCTATCTCTCGGTTCAGTATTATGACGATACCATGAACTTCCTCACCTTGAAGTCCAACGGTGAAGCGATCTCCCTCGGAACACGGCGTCTCGAGTTCCTCCATCTGCCCGGCCTGCCGAGTCTCGGCTCGGTCTGCTGTTGGGATCCGCGGGAAAAGATACTCTTTAGCGGGGAACTCTTCGGAACGATTCAGGGAGGGGAGGAGGAGACCAGCCCGGAGACCTTACTCACCAGGATGAGCTCCTACCATGAGATTTACCTGCCCCGGATGCCGGAGAATCGGGAACGGGAAGCCCTGAACGGATTTAATCCGCAACGGATCTGTCCCCACCATGGAGAGGCACTGGAGATCCCCTTCGAAGAGCTGATGTCGACCTTTTCTCCCCCGAGAAACGGCGGAATTGAGCTCGGCATCGAGGAACCGGCCCAGGCCAGGGCCCGCGTTCTGGGCCGGATTCGCGCTCGACTGGAACAGCTCTTTCCCAAAGCGGAGGTCTCCCTGGTGCTCCCGGAAGAAGATCAGCCGCCGAAGGAAATGAGCAAATCCGCATTCGACGCCGTCTTCCAAACCATCCTACAGCAGAAGGGCTATACCTGGTTGGCCCTGATCGACACGGAGATACGGCAGCTCTGCAGCAGCGCCGGGATCGAAGCGCCGGCAGTCTACACAAGTCATCGTCAGGAGATCGCCGCCGGAATAGACTCCCTCTTAAAGGAGATCCGGCATCTGCGGGACACCAATTTCCAACTGCAACAGTCTATCATCGAAACCAGCGATGATCTGCTCCGCGACGAGACTACCGGGCTCTACAATGAGACCTTCTTCAACGAATATGTGGGCAGCACGGTTCAAGGCGGAAGTGCGGCGGAGGACAGCGTTATCTTTCTGCGGCTGGACGATATAAAGCGCCTCAACGAACGGTACGGCTCCGACGCAATCGATAGAACCCTGCAGGCCCTGGCCTACTTCCTGATGAACCGCAAACACGAAACAGCCGTGCTCTTTCGTCTGAGCGGACCGACCTTCGCTCTCTACCTGCATAATCAGGCGAAGGATTCGGCCGAGGAGTACGCCGAGGAACTAATGAAGGAGGTGGCCAGGTCCGAGGAGTTTCTAACCGCTATTTCTATCTCTGCGGCGGTGACGAATAATCAGGAGTTGATCGAGCGTGAGGTGTCCGACGAAAAGTTCTTTACCGAGCTGATGCGTCTGGGAAAGGAGCGCTTGAAGATAGTCGATCGCATGGGCCCCGGTTCGATTTGCGCCTCATCTGAAGAACGCAGTTACCGACCCAGTTCCGGTACGGTGCTGCTTATCGAAAGCAACGATTTCGAGGCCTCCCTCTACACACGAATTCTCGAAAATGCCGGCTTCGCCGTACACCACGCCCGACACGGTACCGACGCCCTAACCAGAGCCGATGAGGTCAGACCCGATGTAATAATCAGCGAGATCTTCGTCTCGCAGATGGACGGTTTCCAGATCCGACGCCGGCTCCTGGAGTCCCAGGATCTGCGCCGGATTCCCTTTATTCTCATCTCCCGGGAAAAGAGTGAGTCCTCGATCCGCCGGGGTTTCGAGATGCGGGTAACCAGGCAGTTTCAAAAACCGATCCTCCCGGCCGAATTGACGAGTACCATAGAGTCCTTGATCGAGGAGCGGGAGCGCCTGGAGTGAGCACCCCTCTTCTGCTGCTGATAGGCTTTTTGATACTCGACGGCTTAGCGCTGATCCTCTTTCTCCTCTACAAGCAACGGCAGAAAGGGCTCTACCGACGAGAGGTCGCCATCCGGGATCTCATCACCGCCAAGGTGCTTGCTCAGGCCGATCTTAGCCGGAAAGAGATCCGCAAGATACGGCGCAACTACGGGATCGCACTCCGACAGCTCGCCGCCCTGTACGGAGCTTTACAGCTCAACGATGCGGAGTCTCAGCGAGGGGCGGCCCTCTTTGAAGCCGCCGGGATTGTAGCCCTCCTTATGCGCCGTCTCAGGTCCGGATCGGCTCGAAAACGCTTCGCCTCGGCCATTTATCTGCGTTTCCTGCTCGCCCCCGGGGAGCGTACGCCCCTGGCCCGGCAGCTCACGAGGGAACGCCGCTCCCATGTGCGGCTGGCGCTGGTCAAGGCGCTCCTTGAAAGCACCCAGGACGAAGACTTCGACGCAATTGCCGAGACTCTTCGCTGGGGAGGAAGCTACGCCGAGGCGGTGAGGCGGATGCTGAGCGCCTCGGGGCATCGCTTTATCGGTTGGGCCCAAAGACGGCTGGACTGCATCGATCCCTGTTTCAAGACGGCCATCCTCTCCGGGGCGAGAGTACATACAACCGTATGGCTGCGGGAATACGCCCGCCGCTGCCTGCAGGATCCGAACGAAGTGGTCCGCCGAGAGGCCTTACGCTGTGCACGAACCTACCCCGAGATACTCGGCTCGGAGGGGAGCGAAAGCCGCGACCAGGAGGTGGAAGAGGCGGCGATCCGCTATGAGGCCCTCCGGGGCGGCGCCCTCGACATTAGCGCCTACGCCGCTTATCTGCGGGATCCGGAGAAGCGCCGACCGGCCATCGAAGGCTTTCGCGCCTATATAAACGCCAACCCGACCGAAATCGACCGGGTTCTCACCCTTCTCGAATCAACTCCGTCCGACGCCGAGCGAAGCGGAATAGCCTTGAGTCTGGCCGGCAGAGTTCCCTTCCTGCTGGCTAATCGCTACGACATCGCCCGCCTGGCGCCGATTATTCGTACCGCCGTAACTACCGGCTTCAACGCCGGATTGATCTCGTTCTTGAACATCAATCGCGAACAACAGCTCAAGGAACAGCTACTTCAACTTCTTAAGCCCTTGGCCGCGGATAATCCGGAGTTCCGCGAGAGTTGTATCCGCTTCCTGAAAGCCGATATCCGGGAGGAACTCGGCATCGCCGCCGATGAGACCCAAAAGAATCAACCGAGGATTCCCATTAGCCGGCGGGATAAACGAATTATGATCTATACCTTCATCCTGATTGTGGGACTTCCCTTGGGACTCCTCTTCTACCGCTACGACTATCCGACGGCGAGCTTCCCGCTCCTGGAGTTTACCCGCTACAGCGTCTACTCCTTTACCGCCGTCTTCGCCTGGTATACGGTGAGCCTCAACTCAATCTATCTGATTCTGCTTCTTTTCGCCGTCCAAAATCTGCGGCGGCAGAACAGTTATTGGCGCATCCAGGACCAGAATTTTCTCTTCACCCCCGGGGTCCTGCCCTCGGTAGCGATCCTGGCCCCGGCCTACAACGAGGAGAAGAATGTAGTAGAGAGCGTCAACTCGCTATTGACCCTGATCTACCCGAACTACCAGGTTATCGTAATCAACGACGGTTCGAGGGACGATACCATCGGCACCCTAATAGAGGAGTTTCAACTCGAACGGATCGACCGATCTCCCGGAGGGAGTATCAACACCGCACCGGTTCGAGGAGTCTACCGCTCACCATTGAACCGTCGACTCCTGGTAATCGACAAGGAGAACGGCGGAAAGGCGGACGCTCTCAACTGCGGCATCAACTACGCCAGCCGGGAGTATATCTGCAGCATCGATTCCGATTCGCTTTTAGAACCCGACTCCCTGCTGCGTATGACCACCGAGGCGATGACCGGAAAAAGAGAGACTATTGCCGTCGGGGGCAACATCCTGCCCGTCAACGGCTGTCGGGTGGAACACGGCGCACTGCAGCGTATCGCCCTCTCCGAGGCGCGACTGGCCCGGTTTCAGACCATCGAGTATCTCCGCTCCTTCATCGCCGGACGGCTCGGCTGGGCGCATATCAATGCCCTGCTGATCATTTCCGGCGCCTTCGGACTCTTCCGGCGGGAGCGGGTGCTGGAGATCGGGGGCTACATGACCGGCCGGGGCGTCCATAAACGAGATACCGTGGGAGAAGACATGGAGCTGGTAGTGCGGCTTATCCGGCTAATGGGGGATAATCGCCGTCCCTACCGGGTCAGTTATGCGGCCACCGCCAACTGCTGGACCGAAGTGCCCGAGGATCTCAAGAGCGTCTACAAGCAGCGGGATCGTTGGCATCGGGGACTGGTGGAGATCATGACCTACCACAAACGGATGCTCTTCAATCCCCGCTACGGTTCGGCGGGACTGGTAGCCCTGCCCTATTTCCTGATCTTCGAGCTGATCGGTCCCTTCTATGAGCTCAGCGGTTATGTCGCGCTGATTGCGGGCTTCGCCAGCGGCATCCTCTCTCCGGGAATCTTCCTGCTGATGTTTACCGTGGTGGTCCTCTTCGGATCGCTGATCTCCCTGGTATCGCTGATCCTGTCGGAGAACGGGATCGTCTATTTCAAACGCTCTGAGGTGCTACGGCTTATCTTGATTACATTTATCGAGAGCTTCGGGTATCGGCAGCTGATGGGCTGGGTGAGGGTTTTCGCATCCGTAGGGATGCTCTACAAGACCAAGGGCTGGCAAAAGTTGGAACGCAAAGGGTTCAGCCGAGCCCCTAGCGGCTGAAACTGAACTCCTTCTCGCCGCTGAATCCTTCCAGCACCATCCTCTGCCCCTCGAATCGGGCCCCCGGAAGATCAGTGTCGGGCAGAATGTAATCAGGCGGCAGCAGAACCGTCAGGCCGTCGGGAACGGGCTCGCCGCTGATCCGCACCGTACTCCCGCTCTCATCAGATGAGACATCCGCCGCTACCCGGTCTAGGGCGCTCCAGAAATCCCCGTACTCCTTCAGGCTGCCGGCCCAGCTGAAATCCCGTACCCGGGGGAGGAACTCCTCTAAGAAGCGAAGCTTATGATCGGTTACATCGGGATGAATCAAGACCACGTATACCCCGCCGTAGTCACCGATCTCCCTCGCAAGCTCCACCGCCTGATCCACCCGCTGATCCATGGGCGGATGCTTCTCATCCTCTAAAGAGACGGGAAACTCGTAGATTTCGGTGAATCCCCGATAGTCACGGCTGAAGGTCATCGGAAAGGGCAGATGCCCCATTGTATTTCCGGAGGAGACCGCCGAGGAGTAGCGGTACCCCGTCGCCTGCAGGGCCTCGGCGAGCTCCCTCGGATGGGCGAGAAAACCCGGCCGAAAGGAGAGTACCTCCTGGGGAGAGAATTGCTCCAGAAGATACTTGCTCACCCGCAGCTCACCCAGGACCGATGCCCCGACGGTCTTTCCCATGGCCTGAACCCGCGGCTGGTAGCCGGGATACTGCTCCTCGCCGCTTCCGACGGGAATCTCTGCGAAGAGATCCGTGTGGCTCACCGAATGGCTGGCGATCTCCATGCCGGCCTGATCCAGGGCATGCAACAAGGTCTCGGTATCCTCGTCGAAGAAGACCAGGTCGAAGTAGTCCTGGTAGTATTTGGTCTGCATAAAGTAGGTGGCGCTAACCCCGTTGGCGGATTCGACGGCGGCATAGGCCGGGGAGTTTTTAAGAGATCCGGCGTAATCCACATCATGACTGACGATGAGAGCCAAATCCTCCGCCTCGGGAACGCCCCAGAGCCTGAGACTCTCCTCTTCTCCGTGGGAGTAGATATTCCAGATAAGCCGCAGCAGTACATCCACCGAGGGCTCGTAGCCGTTTACATATTCCCGGTAGGCGTCGTCGTGGCGGCCGTTACGGGCCTTGAGAATGTAGAAACCGAGGTCGAAACCAAAGAGAAAGGTAGAACCGGCGCCGAAATCGTGGCTCAGCACTGCTGCTCCCCCGTCCTCGTAGCGGCCGATTATCCGCGCCGGACCGCTGTAGGCATAACTCCCGATCAGCGAATCAGGCCGCTCGGGATTTCCCAAGCGGATGCGCTGCTCCCGGGGATGAGTAAACTCCTCGGTCAAGTAGCCGGGCATAAACTCGATTTCCGCCCTGCTCCGGGACTCGTCATATGAATCGAAGCCGAATAGCTCCTTTACAGAACCGCTTAAGGCATTGGTGGCGATCAGCGTACCGCCGCCCTCGACGAAGCCTTGTAAAGCATCGGTCTCACCCTGATCAAGCAAGGCCCCGCTGACCCGCGGATAGGCGAAAATAACATCATGACGGACAGCATCGTCCACCGAATCGGTAATGCGGAAGGGAATCCCAAAGGAGCGCAGCCCCGAGACCAGCCCGAGCCAGGCGCTATCCTCTTCGAGAAGCAGAATCGCCAACCGGGAGGAGGAGCCCTCCCGGTAATCCCGCCACTCCTCATCGACGGGATCCGGGAGCGTACTCGCCGCTGCGGGTCCCGCGACGCCTTCGAAGTGGATATACTCCTCGAGCTCCTGGCGAAGGCAGCCGCTCATCAGAATCACGAGGGTTGCAATGAATAACGCTTGGATGGGCCGGAACAATCTCACTGCCTTACTCCTTTACTGATTCCTGCTCCTCTACCTTCCGCACGCCGGTCTCCTCTTCGGATTCACCCGAATACTCCGGCTCATCAAAGTCTGACTCGGGAGTCATCGGCAGCGCCGCTTCACTATCCGCCGCTTCTTCCACGGTGAGGGAGAAGCGGGCCGCTTCGCCTTTCACCTGACGAATGCTATCGCTGTTCTCGTCGGAGAGTTCGACGATGTTCGATACCGCCCGGTTGATCTCGCCGGTGCCCCGGGCGATCTCGTCGATGGCGTTCTTCACCTCTTCGCTGATCGAGTTGAGACTGGTCACGACCTCGAGGATCTGGACGTTCCCCTGGTTCATCTCCGCCGAACCGGATCGTACCGTGTCGGTTATCTGAGTCATCCCGGAGAGGATGCCGAGGAGCTGTTCTCCGCCGGCGGACTGCTCCTCCATGGCCGAGCGGATCTCTTCGAAGACCCGCTGCACCCCGTCGATCGATCCGGTTATCCTGCCGAAGGCGGTGTCGGTCTCGCCGGAGATGTCGACGATCTTCTCCACCGCCTGGGTCACCTGCTTCAGCCGACCTTTGACGATCTTGGCCTGCTCCGCCGCATTCTCCGCCAGATTACGGATTTCGTCGGCCACTACCGAGAATCCCGCCCCGGCCGAACCGGCGTGGGCGGCCTCGATGGCGGCATTCATGGCCAGGAGATTCGTCTGGGAGGCGATATTGGCGATAACCGAGTTGGCCTCGTTCAAGCCTTCGGACATGCCGGAGATCTCGTTGATCAGCTGAACCATTACATCCAGCTGATCCTTGCCTGAGCGGGAGACCGACTCCAGAGAACGAACCTCGTCGGATGCCTTCTGGGTGGTGGTGCTGATCAGCTTAATGCTCTGGACCATCTCCTCCACCGCCGTCGAGGACTGGGATACGCTCTCGGCCTGGCGTTCGATGGAACTCCCCAGAGCCTCGATATTCTTGGTCATCTCCTCCACCGTGGCCGAGGTCTGGGTGATGTTGACCGACTGGTTGCCGATCTGCCCGCGGGTGCTCTCGATATTGGCGTTGATCTGATTGATCGCCGCGGCGGTCTCCTGCACGTTGACCGAGAGGTCCTGACCGCTCTTATCGAGATCTTCCATCCGTTCCCGCACCCTGCTGATCAAGCCGGTGAGCGAATCCATCAAGACATTGAAGCGACGGTTGATATCGCTGAACTCGTCGGAGCCCTTAGCCTGCGCCCGAACCGAGAGATTACCGGTAGAGGCGACCTGTAGATCCTCGGCCAGGGCATGCACCCGCCGGATAAGATAGGTCCGGATGAAATAGACCAGAACCAGGTTCATGATAATCAATCCGGCCGCCGCTATAATTATAATCAGCCGGATCGCCCGCCTGGCGGGAGCCTCGAGCTCCGGTTCGGACATGCTCATTGCCACCGACCAGGGGAGCTTGGAAAGCGAGGTATAAACCATGGTGCGTTCTTCGCCGCCGAAGACATAATCAATTACCGTATCGCCGAGCTTATTCTCCTCCCGGTTCCGCTCCATCTGCCGGTAGAAGTCCTCGTTCTGCATCGCCTTTCCGATCAGTCCGCCGTCGGGATGGGCGACCATCGTACCGTCGTCGGTAACGATGAAGGGATAGCCGGTTTCGCCGAACTCCATGGTGGAGATATAGATGGCGCTGAAGGCCTGAAGATCCAGGAGCACCACCAGAGAGCCCACATCCTGTCGATCCCGAATAATGCGGGCGGCGTAGTAGATAACCGGATTACCGCTAAATGGCGAAATCGACGGCCGGGGATCCAACGGAAAAGGAACACCCTCTTCAACCTGCCGCATAATATCCTTGGATGAGATATCGACACCCACATGGGACTCTTCGGCGGCGGACACCACCGTTCCGGATGAATCCACCAGCAGGGCCGCATCGAGGATATTCAGATTGGTATTGAGGATCCGAAGCAAAAACTGGACTGTCTCGTAATCTTCGGAGATCAGCCCATCCGCATACTGAGGATTGAGAACATGGGCCCGGATAATTCGCTCCACCAGCTGGGTCTGAAAGCTAGTTAACCCTTTTAGGGCGATAACTTCTTCACCAAAGGATTCAACTTGAACATCATGAAAATCAGTTCGCAGTCGCTCCCCGATAAAGAGAAACATACCGGAGAAGATGATGATCAGAACGATAAGGGTTATCATCGAGACCCGGGCGGAGATGCCTAAACGCGACGCCGCTGTTCGATGGGACATATCAGGATTCCTCCAAACTATAGTGCATAGGATAAGTCTAATTAGAAGCCATTCAATACGCAATGGACAGTAGCGAATTATTCCCTCTGTCCGCCGAGCTCTATCTTGCCGGCATGAAACAGTTCGAGAAAGAGATCAGTCAAGCGAGGATCAAACATGATCCCCCTTTGGCGTTGGAAGAAGTCGATAACCTCATCCCGGCTCATCCCCTTCCGATAGGGACGATCGTCGGTTATGGCGTCATAAACATCGGCCACGCAGATAATCCTGGCCTGAAAGGGGATATCCTCTCCGATACGTCCCTCCGGATAGCCTCCGCCCGCCCACTGTTCGTGGTGATAGAGGATCCCGTCGAGGACATCCGGGTTTTCCGGAATATGACCGAAGATATCGGCTCCCTGCCGGGGATGGGTCTTGATCTGGGCGTACTCCTCCTCGGTCAGCCTCCCGGGCTTATCGAGGACGCTCTCGGGAATCCCGAGCTTGCCGATATCGTGAAGAAGCGCCGCCACGGAGAGACTATCCTGTTCCTGACTCAAGAGCCGTACCTCGGCGCCCAGAATCTCCGCCACCCTCTGTACCCGGGACGAATGGCCGGCGGTCCAGCGGGATTTTGCGTCGATCGAGGCCGAAAGCGCCCGCAGGGATCCGTAAAGGAGGGATTCCCGCTGCTCCACCGCCAACAGGCTCTGCAACGCCACGCCCACCTGATCGTTGAGCTTGGCTAAAACATCTATCTCCTCTTCAGTAAACCCCTCCTCCAGGTCGGAACTGACCACCAGTCCGCCGTAGAACTCATCGGCCACATAGATCGGGAGAGAGAGAAGCCAAGTGGTTCCCGCCGGGATCTCCCCGGTCAGAAACTCGGGGATCGACTCATCGTCGATCCTGACGACAGCGCTCTCTTCCATGAAGCCTCGATGGTGCTCGGCGATTACATTGTAGGGAATCAGGTGCCTCCCCTGATGCGCTACGTGAGCGGGCCGGTTCTCATAGAGGATCTCGAAGCTCTCTTTCTCGTCCCGTTTAAGGTAGAGAAGCAGACCATTTTCCGGGTAGAGGGAGGCGACGAAGCCGCTGACCCGGTTTAAGAGGTCCTTGCGGGAGACCGAGGAGAGTACCGCCTTGTCGATGGCATTCATGGTCTCCAGGGTATCCGCTTGGCGCTGGATGCGGGCTATCTGATACCCAATCTCCCGGTTCATTTTATCCAGGGCCTGGCCCAGACGGGCGACGCTGTCCCGGCCCTCCAGGTTGAAGCGAATCTCCCGCTCCCCTTCGGCGGCGGCCTGGGCCTCCCGGGCAAGCCAGTTCAGCGGTCGGGTTATCTTACGGGTGAAAATAAACCCCACCACCAGCGAAACGAGAATAATCGTCAGACTGAAGAGGAAGAGTTCGTTCAGAGAATCCTCCATCAGCATCCTTAAACCGCGACGGTTGCCGCTGAAATGGAGAACAAACTCATCCTGATCCGATTCGCCGGAGACATTGATAAAGAAGGAGAACTCAGCGCTGTTACCGAGAAAGAGCCCCAGTTGATGGCTGTGACCCTCGGCCGCCGCGCGTTCGAGTTTGCTAACGAACTCATCCTCAACCAGCCGGGCCTCCGCCTTAAGCTGTTCCGGCGCCGCATCCCCGGAAGCGGCCCAGGGTAGAGCATAGAGATCCCAGCTTCCGTCGGTAGCCCGTCGCCGGTAGATCTGCACCTCGACCAGGGATTGCTCGGCCAAACCCTGCTCAGCGAAACTTGGGACCATGCCGATCAGATCCGCAACCGACTCGGTCCCCTGGATCAACTGCCTGAAACTCCCCTCCCGGTCCACCAGGCGCTCGAACTCATGGCGGTAGAAATCGATCATCTTGCGACTCTGTCCGAAACTGGTCAGAATGAACGCAAAGTACGATATTAGAAGACCATAGAGGATGAACGAGAGTATCATCCGCAGTCCGAGCGGTAGTCTGCCGGTTTTATTACAGGGCCGTTTCATAAGCTGGCGCAGTATACGCAGTGCCTATGATTAGGGTCAACCTGATTGGAGTTTTTTGACAATTTCCTAGCAGAAAAGGAGACCAAATAATGATCCGATCCCGGGGCGGTCGCAGTAACGCGGTACTGCTGATGCTGCTCGTCATACTCCCCCTTAGTACCCTGGGAGCGCAGAGCGTCGAATCCTGGGCTCCGGTCTACGATATCCGCGATACAGACTGGCGGGTAATCGAGACCGCGAACTACGACATCCTCTTTAGCGCTCCCCTCGAGGATGAGGCTCAAGAGTTGGCCCGTAGCTTCGAGAAGCTGATACCCGCACTGCAGCAGAGCCTTACTCCAAAGCGGAACTACCGCTACACGATAATCCTGGAAGCGGAGAGCTTCACCAGCAACGGCTATGTGCGTATCTTCCCCCGGGCGAGTCTCTACTACAGCCTCCCCTTCGCCTCCGCCGGCGGCGACTGGTACAGCCTCTTGGCGATCCACGAGGGCCGCCACATGATTCAGCTGGATACCGCCGAGCAGGGTCCCATGCGCCTGTTGAGGATTCTCTTCGGCGAACAGGGCCTTCTGCCCCTCTTTGCCGCTCCCGCCTGGATCCTGGAAGGCGACGCGGTGGCGGCGGAGACCATCTTCAGCGGCGGCGGCCGAGGCCGGGATCCGGCCTTCACCCTGCAGCTGAAGGCGATGGCTCTGGAGGAGTCCTCCTTGAGCTACCAGAGCGCAATCCTCGGTTCTTACGCCCGAATGACGCCCAACGCCTACAACCTGGGCTACCTCCTCTATACGCATATGAGAAGCATCCATTCCCCTCAGGCGCCGGATCAGATTCTCGAAGGACTCGCCTCCCTGCCGCTGCCGGTGCTCGGCGCCCGCCGCGGGGTGCGCCGGGTTGCCGGAGAGGATCCGCACCGCCTCTACCGGGAAATGCTTGACGACTACGGGGAGTTCTGGCGCCGCCAGGCCGAGTTTCTTCCCCAAGACTCCTACGAGCCGATAACCCAGACGGCGATAAGGGATTACACGATCCACTCTCATCTGGTCCCCATGGACGCGGGCGGTTTCGCCGCGGCCGTCAGCTCCCTCTCCCGGGGGGACGAGATACTGATCTACGCCGCCGACGGCCGGGTGGAGCGGCGGATTCGGGCCCGCCCCGCCACGGCTTTGAGCGCCGCCGCGGGATACCTCGTATGGGACGAGGCGCTGGATGATGCCAAGCACGATCGGCGAAGCCATCGGATCGTACGCTACCGGATAGACGAGGGAAGCCGGGAGAGTATCGGAGCGCCGGGACGCTTCGCCTACCCGGAGCTGAGTCCCGACGGAAACCGACTGGCGCTCCTGGAGTGGGGGCGTGATTTTAAGGGCAGCGTAAAGATCCTCGACGCCCAAACAGGCGCTATGGTAGCCGACTTTCCTCTTCAGGGTGGGGAGTTCCACTCCTCCTTCGACTGGCACCCTAACGGAAGAGATCTTCTCTTCCTCTCCTCCGGCCTGGGATCGAGCGAAATCGGGATCCTCGATACCGAGACGGGTAACCGGCGGATCCTACTCCGATCCGAGGAGGAACTTATCCGGGATCCCTCCTTCACAGCGGAGGGGATTCTCTACTCCTCCACCTACTCGGGGGTTCCGGCGCTCTACCGCTTACCCCTCAATGCTTCCCAAGGCGCTCGGGAGCCGGTACAGCTCTTCTCCGGCCTGTTGGGAAGCTTCTCGCCCCGGCAGTCGACAGAGGGGCAACTCCTCTTCATCGATCATGTCGGTACGGAGGGGAGCGTAATCGGCCGACTGGATACGCCGGCAGCCCGGCCGCTCTCAGGTCTTAGGCGCATGCGGGAGGAGTTCTTCCTGCCCCTGGTGAGTCAGGAGCCTGCCCTGCGGCTTCCGTTGAAAGGAGAAGGGGATGTTTACCCCTCCCAGCCCTACTCCCCGGGGCTCGAGGCCACCCGGCTGCACTCCTGGAGCCTCCTGCCGACCAGTCTGGATCCGATAGACGAACCGGCGCTGGGCCTGAACCTAAGGGCAGACTCGCTCTTTGGGACTGTCGGACATCAGCTGAGTCTCGAATACGACACCAATACCGAGCAATTCGAAAGCGCCTACTCCCTGCTCCTGCGTCGCTACCGGCCCGATATCGCCCTCACCATTCAGCAGCAGGAGCGTACCGGTGCCGCCTTAGAGATCAGCCTGCCTTTGGGAACCTCTGTTGGTGACCGGGCCTGGCGCCTGACGCCCCGGATCTCGGCCGGAATAGAGGCCGATCTCGGAGGTGAGGACCAGAATCCCGAGCTGCCCGTCGAGTACGGCCTGGCAGCCTCGGGGATTGCCGGCTACGGCCCCCGCTCGCTGCAGCCCCGCTGGGGGGCGGAAACGGAGATCGCCTACCGTCACGAGCCGGGTGCTGCCGACGCCGGGACCCTCTTGAGCGGCAGCGGCAAAATCTACCTGCCGGGACTATTCTTTAATCACGGCACCCGCCTGGGAGGGGCCTACGAGAAGCAGGACCGGGAGGATCCCAGCCGGATTCCCTATGCCCGGGGCTGGGAGTACCGGGATACGGCTGAGCTCGCCAAGATATCGGCGGACTATCAACTCCCTATAGGGTACCCGGACCTGCCCCTGGGAGGCTTGGCCCTCTTCAAGCGGCTGAGGGGAGGAGTCTTCGCCGAACGGCTCTACGATCTGTCGGAGTCGGAGGTCTACTCGTCCCTGGGAACCGAGATTAATCTCGACTTCAATCTGTTGCAGATTCCGGTCGAGCTCGCCCTCGGTCTGCGGGCGGCCTACCGGGTCGAGGAGGATGATTATATATTTCAGCTCCTGATCATGGGAGGAAGCTTCTAGTCCTCTCCGGCCGTTCCGCCTGCTCCCGGCGCTCCAAGATAAGGAGCGAGAACGCCAGAACAAGGGCGGCGAGGCCCGAGAGACGCCAAAGGGCGCGATAGGAGAGGGACTCCAGCAGCATGCCCGATAGCTTGGGCCCGACAACGAATCCAACCCCGCTGACCATAGCCAAGAGGCCGGCGAATCGGCCCCGCAGATTAATCGGCGTGTGGGAGGCGAGATAAACTCCCTCGTTGGTTACCAGCAGGACCTCCCCCACGGTCCAGATTACCGTGAGCATCACCATCACGGGCAGATATTCAGTAAAGCCCAGCGCTCCGAAGCCGAGAGCCAGGAAGAGACTGGAATAGAAGATATTCCTGAGCGAGGAGGAGCGCTTCGTAAGCCTAAGCACGAGGGTTGTGCAGAGGATAACCGTAACCGCATTGGCGGACATAATATAGCCGAAGTAACGGGCTCCCCGGTCGCCGAAGAGGACCCCCAGTTGGAGAGGCAGGGTAAAGGTATGCTGAGAGTAGATCATCGCCGCCAGGAGCATCAGCAGCGAGAAGACTACCAGTACCGGCCGACGGAGAAAAGCTTGGATTGTCGAATCGCTGGTCCGCCGTTCGCCGGGGGAGTCCGGCTCCTCATCCCCTTCGCCGGGAACCGTCTCGGGAACGAAGAAGAGGACCGCCAGAAGATAGATTCCGGTGGTTATGCCGTCTCCCCAGAAGATCCAGCGCAGCGCATGCTCGAAGAGAAAGCCGGCGATGAGCGGCCCCACCGCCACCCCGATGTTGGTCCCCAGATAGAGGAGGGAGAAGGCCGTTTGCCGCTCCTTTCCACGGGTAAGATCGGTCAGCATCGCCTGGGTGACCGGTCGGAAGGCGCCGGCGAAGAGTCCCGACGAAACCACCAGGTAGGCGATGTTGGGGGAATCGACGAAGAAGCCGCAGAGACCGATGATCGCCCCGGCGGCGCCGTTTACCAGCAGGGTGGCCTTCTTGCGGCCCAGGGAGTCGGCGAGTTTGCCGCCGATGAAGCCCCCGGCAAGACGCAAAAGCCCGTAGACCATTATGAAGCTTCCTGCGGCGGACTCGCTCATCTCGAGAACGTTCGTCAGATAGATAGCCAGGAAGAAGTGAACAAAATCGCCCATGCGATTGATAATGCGCCCGGCGAAGAGAAAATAGATCGGCCGGGGGAGCCCGACGTAGCTTTTAAACATGAGCCTAGGCGTTGGCGTTCAGCTCTTCGACCACCCGGAGCACCTCCGGTAAAAGCTGCTTCTTGCGGCTCAGAATTCCGGGCAGATAGAACTCATGCTTCCCCCGGTGCTCGTAGATCAAGAGATCCTCCCCGGGGGTATAGCCGGAACTGAGCAGAACACTCTCGCCCTTCATTACATCCGAAACCAGTAACATTACCCAGTCGAGATTGAGCCGGTTTTTTGTCTTGAGCAACTCCTCCACCAGTTCCTTCTTGACCTCGGGGAGATCCTCGAGGGTCACCACCTCAACCTGCCCGATGCCGATTGCGATATCCCCTTCGCGATATTCCTTGAAGTCCGAACTGAGAACCTCCCGGGGCTCGCGATTCTTGACCGAGGCGGAGTGGGTAAAGAGATCCTGCCCCCAGGTTCGCCAGTCGACACCGGCGATCTTCCCCAGCTCCTCTACCGCGCGCTCTTCCGCTCCGGTAGTGGTGGGAGATTTCAGCATCACCGTGTCGGCCAGGATGCCGCCCAAGAGCAGGGTAGCGGTAACCTTGTCTATCTCGACTCCATGGTAGCGGTACTCGTGAAAGATAATCGTACAGGTGCTGCCCGAGGGCTCTACCTTCATGGTAATCGGTTCCCGGGTTTTCTCGAAGCCGAGACGGTGATGATCGACCACCTCAAGGATCTTCGCCTGCTCGGCGCCGGGCACGCTCTGACTGATCTCGTTGTGGTCCACCAGAATCAGGTTGCGTTGAGGACGCTCGATAAAGCAGCGGCGAGTGACAATGCCCGAAAACTGTTCTCCTTCAAACACAGGCAGCCCCCGGTAGTCGGAGTTGACCAGCTGCGCTTTAGCCTCGTCGAAGCGCTCGTTAGTCTGCACCCGGGCCATATCGGTGTCGATAATATCCTTTAAGGGTGCCGAAAGGCGCAGCAGTCGGGCTGTCTCCGCCGTATCCACTTGAGAAACGAATACCGTGCCGCTGTAGTCGCTCAAATCGGCCATGATGGAGCGGTCCTCGTCGAGGCCGGTCAGGATGATGGCCGGGAAATTCTGTTCCACCGCATAGCGGATAATCTTTCCCCGGAGACCGACGATCAGAATCGGTTTCACATCCCCCAACTGACTAATCCGCTGAACGCTGATCTCATAGGGCATGGCGCCGATCATAATGGGGGCGGTAAACTCCCGCTCCCGGCCCATGCGATAGAAGTACCCGGGGAGGACCTGGTTGAAATTATCCGTCAGGAAGCGGTAGACCGGCCGTTCGTGAAGATTATCGTGAATCAAGAAGTTGGAGATCTCGTGGATACTGATAATCCCCTGGAACTCCTGCATATTCTCGAAGACCGGAATCATACTCAAGGTACGCTCGTCGAGCTCCTTGATCCCCTTGTAGATCGGATCGATACTTTTGAGGGTGATAATGTCCCGCTTGGCCACATCCGCTACCTTGGGGTAGACGTCCTTCACCAGCATCGGCGGCTCGATATCGAGCTGCTCGAAGACGTAACGAGTTTGGGCATTCATGGCCCCGCAGCGGATGGGGCGGTAACGCCTGTCGGGATCGATCCGGTTCTTCAAGGCCGCGTAGCAGTGGGCGGCGCAGACCGAGTCCATATCGGGATTGCGGTGGCCGGTAACGAAGACGGTACTCATAGAAGCACTATGCCAGCAGACAGCGCCGCTGGCAAGAGGCTTTACTGAAACTAATTCTCGTCCGGAGGGTTATCCATGCCGACGCGGGTTACAATAACTCGCTCGTCAATATCTGAATCCGGAACACTTGAAGGGATTACTAAGCTATTATAGTAAAATGTTCTCGTTGTACTAGAACCGGAGGATAAATCGAATGTATTTGTCCACCCCCCGACATCAAAGGTGCCATCCTCATCCCTATCAATCAGAATATAGAGCTGGATGTCTTCCAAATCATAATCCCCAGCATTCTTCACCCAATAGGTAACCTCGAGATTATTCAATCCATTATCATAATCCAGAGCATTCATCGAATACTGCAATTGTAGTTCCGACGGCGGCTCAACCACACACCCAGTCCCAATAATTAGTGCCGACAGAAGCAGCAACATTAAACCTATTCGCTTCATAATCCTCTCCCTCTATGAAATCTGCAGAGATCAAGCCGACGTTTTCGATATATTCTGGAACACTCTGAAGTATAGCTCCTGTTACCGCGTTTTCAAGGAAGAGCATCTTTTTCTTTATTAACGAACTTATATCTGCTATGATCTGGCCTGCTCACATCACACAGCATTACAACACGAGGAGTACTCAATGAGCAAACGAGACAGCTTCGGCACCGGGTTAGGGGCCTTTACCGCCACCGTCGCATCGGCGGTAGGGCTGGGAAATATCTGGAAGTTTCCGTTTTTGGCGGGCGTCAACGGCGGAGCCGCCTTCGTAATCACCTACCTGATCTCGGTCGCCCTGGTCGGTCTGCCGATCCTGGCCGCGGAGCACGCAATCGGCCGCAGGATGCGACTGGACGCGGTGCGGGCCTACGGTTCCGCGGTTCCCGGCGAATCGGGCTGGCGGATAATCGGCTTCGGAGGAATCCTGGCTGCCCTTCTGATAATGGCCTTCTACACCGACGTGGCCGGCTGGGTATTCGCCTACGTGGTCAAAGCCGTCGCCGCCGCTCTCGGGGGCGGAAGCGTCCTGGGACCTGATGTGTTCGGCTCCCTCTCGGGCGGAACCCTTGAACCGCTGGCTTGGCAGTTGGGGGTCATAATCCTGGTGGCGCTGATCGTCGCCGGCGGCGTAAAGAGCGGCATCGAACGGGCGACCCGCTTCACCATGCCGGTGCTGTTGGTACTCCTGATTATCTGCGATATCCGGGCCTTGACCCTGCCGGGTGCCTTCGCCGGGGTGGAGTTCCTCTTCAAACCCGACTTCTCCCGGCTCTCCGGCACGGTTATCCTCTCCGCCCTGGGATTGGCCTTCTTCAAGCTCTCCCTGGGGATGGGGACCATGACCACCTACGGTTCCTACCTGCCCGACTCGACCCGGATCATCCCCAACGCCGGCCGGGTCGCCCTGGCGGACACCCTGGTCTCCCTTTTAGCGGGTCTCGCGATCTTCCCGGCGGTCTTCGCCTTCGGCTTCGAACCCTCCGCAGGCCCGTCGCTCCTCTTTATCTCTATCCCGGCGATATTCTCCAAGATGCCCTTAGGAAGCCTCTTCACGATCATTTTCTTCGCCTTAGCGGCCCTGGCCACGGTGGGGGCGATGATAAGTCTTATGGAGGTTCCCACCGCCTGGCTCTGTGAAAGGGGGAAGATCAGCCGGCCGAAGGCGACTGCGATCACCGCATCCGCGATCTTCCTCTTCGGGATTCCGGCCACCCTCTCCCTGGGCCCCATGGCGGACGTTAAGCTCTTTGGAATGGTGGTCTTCGACCTCTTCGACTATGTGCAGCAGAATCTGCTGCTGCCCTTAGGGGGCCTCGCCATCGCCCTGGTCGCCGGTTGGCGGCTGAAAAAGAGCGATTTTCTCGGCGAGCTGGGCAAAGGCTACGACGAGGCGCAGGTGCCCGGTTATGCGCGGCTGCTCTTCATCTTCGTGAAGTTCGTAGCCCCGGCGCTGATCGTGTTGGTCTTTTTGAGCGGGTTCGGACTCTTCACCGCCTGAAACAAAAGAAGAGCTACCCGAATTTGAGAGACTACCCTATACTGGTGACGGAGCAAGCATGATGAACAGCAGAATTACTCAGGCCCGTCTTTTCGAAGCAGTTACGCCCCTCTCCCGGCCGATCGCTGACAGTACGCACAGCATCGACAAGATCGCATTCCTGGTGTTGGAGCTCACCACCGCCGGAGGAGTCGTCGGAGAAAGCTATCTTCTCAGCTTCGATTACTCCCCGCATGGTATCCGCGGGGCGATACAGGATCTGCTTCCTCTGCTCGAGGGGATGGAGGTTTGGCAGACCGGAAAGCTAATCCAAACCGCGGCTCAAAAGGCTGAATACTTCGGATTTACCGGCCTCCAGAAACAGGCCGCCGCCCTGGCGGAAGTAGCCATGTGGGACGCCTGGGCCCGAACCCTGGAGACGCCGCTCTGGAAGCTCTTCGGTACCAACCATACCAGAGTACCGGTCTACGGAAGCGGCGGTTGGCTCTCTTACAGCTGCGATGAACTGATAGACGAGGTCACCGACTATAAAAAGCGCGGTTTTCAAGCGGTGAAGATCAAGGTCGGGTCAACCGAAGCGGAGGAGGATATCCGGCGCGTAGCGCTGGTACGTGAGGCGCTCGGACCTGAAATAAAAATCATGATCGATGCGAACCAGGGCTGCGATCTACCTGAGGCTATACACCTTGCCGAGGCGCTACACCCCTACAATATTCACTGGTTCGAAGAACCTCTGGACCACCAGGATTTTCGCGGATTCAAAACCTTACGGGACAAGACCGGAATCTCTCTGGCTATGGGTGAACGAGAATACGGAACAACTCCCTTGAGGGAGCTTATCGCTTTAAATGCGATTGACCTCTGGCAGCCGGACCTGATTCGTATAGGCGGAGTCACGGCGTGGCGCGCAGCGGCCGCTCTAGCGGATAGCTACCATATTCCCGTGCTTCCCCATTACTACAAGGATTATGATGTTCCTCTTCTCTGCGGAATCAGCCGCCCCTATGGAGCCGAGTCATTCGATTGGATCGACCCTATCATCGACTCAAAGATGAGGATTGAAGACGGATTCGCCTATCCGAGAGAGGCGCCGGGGTGGGGCTTCCGTTTTCTGCGGGAGCATTTAACCGAGATCCTCTCCGTGGATTATTAGAAACAGCCGCAACCGAATCGGCCCGGGTTACGGGGATTTTAGCCAACTAACGAAAATCGAGGATCTCGCCGAGCTCCTTGCGCCGCTTCTCCGGCTGCTTCTCCTCCCGCGGGTAGCCGACGGCGATCAGTAGGGGGACCTTCTTCCGCTTGGGGATGCCGAGAACGCGCTTGACCGCGGCCTGGTCGAACCAGCCCAGCATGCAGGTGCCGAGGCCCAGCTCCGCGGCCTGCAGGCAGAAGTGCTCGGCGGCGATGCCCACGTCGATCAGGTAGAAAGGGGTGCGCTTGACCGCCGCTCCGAGCTGACTCGAGAGGTTGGGCCGCTCGCTTACCACTACCGCAATCGCCGGCGCTTGGCTAACGAACTTGTTAATCGGAATCGCAGGCGAAGTTGTCAGACGCGCGATTGGAGAGATGAGCTCCAGATCATCGACGATGATGAAGCGCCAGGGCTGGGCATTACAGGCGGAGGGGCTCAAGCGGGCCGCTTCGACGCAGGCGGTGAGTTTCTCCCGCTCCACGGGACGGTCTGAGTAACTCCGGAGGCTGTACCGGGCGCGGATTAGGTCGGAAAAGGTCATGGGGGTAGGATACGGGATATCGAAGTAGGGACGCAAGGTTTGAAAAAAAGTTGACCAACCTGACCAATGTTGGTACCCTTGACCATGTAGAAAAGAAGGAGTTGAGGGATGGTATTCAATATTGCCGAAGCTAAGGCGCAGCTCTCCAAGATCGTCGAGATGGTGCATCACGGCGAGAAGGTGGTGATCGCGAAAAACAATCTGCCTCTGGTGGACCTCATTCCGCATCAGCCGGAAGGAAAACGAAGCTTGGGATTATTAAAGGGGAAGATCACTATCCCTGAGGATTTCGACGCCGAGGATGAGGAGATTAACGAGCTGTTCTACGGAAAAAAGGAGTGAAAATTCTTTTAGACACCCACATCCTCTTGTGGGCGCTTGGGGAACCGGAGAAACTGAGCGACGAGCAGATCCGTTCGATTGAGAGCCGCAGGAATACTATTCTCGTCAGTTCCGTGAGCGTGGCGGAGATCATGATCAAGGTCTCTATCGGGAAACTGGAGTTCCCCTTTGATCCTTCCGAGGTCATTGAGAATGCTGGATTTGAGGAGCTGGCCTTCGACATCCGTTCAGCCGCATACCTCGGGAAATTACCCTTTCATCATCGTGATCCCTTCGACCGAATGTTGATCGCGGCAAGTCTGACCCACGATATTCCTATTATGAGCGTCGATCGGGTATTTAATCTCTATGGGTGTCGAGTACTCTAGAAGACCGGCGGAGTATAGTTAAAACTTCATTAAAAACGGAACGCTCTTCTCGGCCACCTCGTGGACGGAGTTGCTGATCTCCTGCTCCATCCACCATTTATCGTCGAAGCGGCGCGGTTCTTCTCTGATTACCTTGCGGAAGAGGGAGTTGTAGACGTATACCCTGCCCGAGACCGCCCTCCCTTCTTCGATCTCGGTGATATGGTAATAGCGCTCCTCCCTGCCGCCGCCGAACTCCTTGTACCAGCGGGAGGCCTTCATAGGGTAATGATAGCCTTCCCCGCGCGGCGGGGCAAGAAGAATTTCCTAGAGGCTCAATCCGAAATGTTCGACGACCTTCTGCTTGATCACCCGATAAAGTTCAGTAACTTGGGAGAGGATCTCCTCGTCGGTACCGGTGTAGGTCGAGGGATCGGGATAGTCCCAGTGGTAGCGGTGCTGCACGCCGGGGAAGATCGGGCACTTATCGTTGGTCTCCCGGCCGCAGACGGCCACGACCTCCCAAAAGACGTGCCCCTCTTTCAGGATATCGAAGACGCTGCGGGTCTTTTTTCCGGAGATATCGATCCCCTCTTCCCTCTTCAGGACCTGGGCGACATAGGGATTGATCTGCCCCGGGTCGAGGCCTGCGCTCTCAGCGGCGTACTCGCCGGAGCCGTATTTCTTGAGCAGTTCCTCGGCAAACTGGCTGCGGGCGCTGTTGTGGGTACAGAAAAAGAGAACTCGTTTCATGGCGATACATGCCTCCGAGTCCTCATATAACATAGTATGGTTAGGATTGTATTAATCCAGAGATTTCTTTAACCAGCTTTCAAGAAAAGCATCGAGCGCTAGGGGTGTGGCAAAGAGGTAACCTTGCAGGTGGGTAATCCCTTGCTCCAGGCAAAACAATCGCTGTTGGTCTGTTTCGATTCCCTCGGCCACAACCTGTTTACCCAGTTTCACTCCCAGAGAGGCGACGCTCTCAACAAGGGCCATATCCTCATTGTGGTCGGGGATACCGGCGATGAAGCTCCGGTCGACCTTGATTCGGTCGGCGGGAATCTCCTTAAGATACCGGAGCGAGGAGTAGCCGGTGCCGAAGTCGTCGATGGCGATCTTGATGCCCGCGGCGCCCAGAGCCTCTAGGGTACTGCGCACCGCATCCTGACGACTCATTATCGCCGTCTCGGTTATTTCAACCCCCAGAGCCGACGTGGGTATACCCGCCTGGATCAGTTTCTTGAGAATGAACTGATCGAGGACTGCGCTCTCCAGATGCTTGGGCGAGATGTTGAGGTAGATTCGTAGCTCCGGCATTACCTGGCGCATAATGGTGAGATCCCGACAAACCTGGGCGACAATCCACTCGGTCAGGGGAAGGATAAGACCGGACTCCTCCGCGGCGGGGATGAATATGTTCGGACCGGGCACCTCGAAATCGGGATCCTCCGGGCGCCAGCGGATCAGGGCTTCGGCCTCGCGGCACTCTCCCCGAGCGTCAAGGATGGGCTGATACATGAGGACAAACTCCTCGCGCCGGAGGGCTTCACGCATACGCTGGATAAGATCGATCCGCCTCCGGACCTGCGCTTCCATTTCGCCGGTATAACTAAGAGCGAAGTTGCGCCGTTGTTTCGCCTCTCCCAAAGTGCGTGAGAGGCGACGCGATAGTTCTTCCGCGCTGGGCCCGAGCTCATCCAAGGCCACATGGGCGAAAGAGGCGCTGAGATAGATCTTAGTCCCTTCCACGCTAAAGGGTTTGCTCATACTGCGCTTCAGGGATTCAATTATGTGAGGAGGATTACCACTCTCCTGATTGCGCTTCAACAACGGCACCAACAGGGCAAAATTATCCCCGCCGAAGTGATAAGCCCCGGCATCGACGAGCTGCGAGCGAGTCAGAATCCCCTGCAGCCGTTTGCTGACCGCAATGAGCGTCATGTCGGAGATCCTCGGACCATAGGAGTTCATCACCGAGTTGAATCCGTTAAGATCGAAGGCGATGAGATGACCGAAGGGTAGCACCTGGGAGGCGGAGTAGCGCAGGCTCTCGATAAGGGTGTTCAAATCCCGCAGGAAGGCGGTCCTGTTCGGGAGCTGGGTCAACTCATTGTGGTAGGCAAGGAAGCCGAGCCGCGCCCGGCCGGTATTCAACTCCCGATTCACCTCGTTTAACTCAAGCGCCTGCAGGGAGAACTGACGCACATAGTAGAGAACCGACGAAAGGGAGAAGATCACAATGGCGATCCCTACTCGGCTGAATCCAAAGGAACGTAAAACTCCGAAATCTTCAAAGAAGTTATTGATGATCGCATTGGCTCCGAGCAGAAGCGCCAGGGAGAATCCGTAGAGCAGACCGGTCCGGGGATTCTTCGGGTAGCGCCAGGGCCGCTGGAAAAGCATAATAATAAAGGAGAGGACCAGCACCGTCATGAAGAGCAGATCCCTGACAATCAGAACCGGTCCCTTTCTTCCCCGACCGTAGCTGTAGAGGGACTCTTCAGCACGCAGTTGATCCAGCGAGATAAAATAGTCCGGTACCGTCATGGCGATAACCAGGATAAGAGCCGCAGAGATGAAACAGAATAGGCTCACTGCCTGCATCATACCCCGCCACCGTTTGCGCAAGGGAAGCGCGGTTTTGACAAAATAGGGCACCAGCGGCATGAGCCCCGTAGCGGCGAGCTCCAATATTCGGTTGAGTTGGGCAACTAAAGAAGGGTTGCCCCTGCTTACCGCCAGAATCATCATAGCCAGATCGGCTATGACATAGATAATCGAGAAGGAGAGGATCGCCAGTACGACGGTCAAGAGCTCACGCTGTTGGCCGGTCCGGAGCGAGATCAGGGCGATATAGGCAGTCAGGAGGATACCGAGAGTAGTAAACGGTATGGCCAACGCGATGATCATAGGGCTCCTTTACGTATTCTATAGTATAGAGATTTTTGGATAAAGTTCAATCTTCACTGCCCGAGAGCGCAGGCGCTTAGCTTGCACACTATCTGCCATAGGGGGTACCATCCTATACAAGCCCGAGTTTGAAGGAGCGAACGATGCGCAGAGGCTTTCTACTGCTCATGCTGATGCTGAGCGCCTACTCTCTGTCCGCCGATGGTTTTTCCGACTGGCTCAAGAAGGAGCGGGAGACCTTCCGCGGCTTCCGCACCGACGAGGACCGTCAGTTTCGGGAGTTCCTGCGCAAAGAGTGGGAGGAATTCGAAGCCTTCCAAGCCAAGGAGCTCTACTCGGAGCCCAAATTTCCCGAGCAGCCGGTAGTAGATGCTGAAGAGATGCCTCAAGAGAAGCGCGGATTCTCCGCCGCCGCAGTCTATGGAAGCGCATATACCGAACAGGCCGAGAAGGGTTCTAATCGTTTCTTCGATTACTCATATCGCGGGCTTCCCTCGACGGTAATAGAGTTCTTCGGAATGACTCTTCGCTTCCCCGCCTCGGAGGAGGAGCTGCCCCGAATGGAGCGGGCCGATAATCGGGGAGCCGCTCAGTTCTGGGATGAGATAAGCGCCATCGACCTGGAAGCGCTCTTTGAGGCGATTTCATCCGCCAGAAGCGATTTCGCCCTCAACGACTGGGGAGTCGCCAGGCTGTGCCATGCCTACGCTGAGGCGGAAATGGGACCGGGGCGGCTCGAGAGCTACGGACTGACCTGGTTCCTGCTGGTCAAAAGCGGGTATGACGCCCGCATCGGCTACGACGGCAGCTCGGACGGAATCTATCTTCTTCTGCCGGTGGACGGTACGCTCTACGGCGCCGCCTATGCCCAGATTGAGGGCCGTCAATACTACTTCATCGACCTCGGGAACGATCCCCGTTTACCGAACCGCTTCTACACCTATCCCGAACGCTATCCCTCGGCCGAAATGAGAATGCGCTTCGGCTTCGATCGGGTACCGACCCTGAGCCGCCGAGACGGAGTGAGGGAGCTGCGGTTCACCTATCGGGGAGAGGAGTTTGCCCTCGAGTTGAGCTACGACGCCGGGGTAGTGGAATTCTTCAGCGACCATCCGCAGACGGAATTCGGCCTCTACCTGGCTAGCGGAGCCTCGACGGAATTTTCCGAGACGGTAAAAAGGGCCTTTCGGCCGCTTCTCCGCGGAAAAAGCCGGCGGGAGGCGGCCAATCTGCTTCTCCGCTTCGTACAGACCTCCCTCTCCTACCGGACCGATCAGGATCAGTTCGACCGGGAGAAGTGGATGCTCCCGGAGGAGGCGATTCACTATCCCTACTCCGACTGCGACGACCGCTCCATACTCTACGCCTGGCTTGTACGGGAACTGCTGGAGCTGCCGGTGGTCGGGATACAGTGGCCGGGGCATATGGCGACGGCGGTCGCCTTTGAGGAACGGGTCGACGGGGCCAATTTTACCGCCGCCGGCCGAATCTGGACGGTCTGCGATCCGACCTATATGGGGGCCGATATCGGCATGGTCATGCCCCTCTACGGCGGACAGGGATTCCAGGTCATTCCTCCCGCAGATTAATTACGACTTTACCGGGTGAATCCAGTATCTTTCGAGAATGAACCGACCGTATCTCCGGGCGGCATTGGTACTGCTCATTGTGCTTCTCTCTTCCTGCTTGAAGGCCGAAGAGTCGAGGCTCACGCTGCTTAGTCTCAATCTCCACTATCTGAGCCTCCGGAACCCGGAACTACTCGACTGGGACGAACGAAAAGCGAGTGTAGCCGAGGTTCTCGCATCGACGCAGGCGGATCTGATCGCCCTACAGGAGACGGAGACCTTCGACGGAGGATCCTACTCCGCCCGTAACCTGCAACTGGAGTATCTATTGGCCGCCATGCCGGAGTATGAAGCTGTTGCGATCGGAGACCCCGCCGAGTATCCCTCGACCCAGCCGATTCTTATCAGGCGCAACCGCTTCGAGCTTATGGATCAGGGATTCTTCTTCTACTCACCCACCCCCGACGAAATCTATAGCCGTTCCTGGGACGGACGTTTCCCCGCCTTCACATCCTGGGTGCGGCTGCTGGATCGCGAAAGCGGGATGAGATTTTACCTCTACAATCTGCATTTGGACGCCGGGAGCGCCTCCAACCGGGACAAGGCGGTCGATCTCAACCTGGCGCGCATCGCCGCCCGAGAAGAGACTGCGGATCCTGTAATCATCGCCGGGGATTTCAACGCCTTCAGCTTCTTCCCTTCCTTGAGAAAGTTTCGCCGGGCAGGTTTCAAGCTCGCCCCGCCGGCGGGACCGACCTTTCATTTCAATCGCGGAATTAACCTGCTTCCGGCTATAGACCACCTCCTTTACAAGGGGCATCTGAGACACTTAGAAACGCGAGTAATACGGCAGAACCCGGGAGGGATTTGGCCCTCGGATCACTACCCTCTCCTAGTCGTCCTATCGAATTAGTCAATCGTGTAAGTGTTCGCACTTCCCCCGCTCTTTTGGTATACTTTGAGTAAGCATTAATAGGTCGATTATAGGAGAAACGTTATGTTGGAATGGCTCGCCGGATTCAATCCCGTAATGCAAGCGCTCTTTGCAACCCTTTTTACCTGGTTCGTAACGGCCCTGGGAGCATCGCTGGTCTTCTTCTTTAAAACGATCGAAAAGAAGGTACTCGACGGCATGCTCGGTTTCGCCGCCGGAGTGATGACCGCCGCCAGCTTCTGGTCCCTCCTGGCGCCGTCGATTGATCTTGCGGAAGAGATGGGCATCGTCCCCTGGGTTCCGCCGCTGGTCGGATTCCTGTTGGGCGGCGCCTTTTTGCGGCTGGTCGATCGGATCCTGCCGCATCTCCATATCGGAGACCCGATAGAGAAGGCCGAGGGACTGCCTTCGAACTTCAAGAAGAGCATTCTGCTGGTTCTGGCGATCACGCTCCACAACATCCCGGAGGGCCTCGCGGTAGGCGTCGCCTTCGGTGCGGTAGCCGCGGGGATTCCTTCCGCCTCGATCGCCGGCGCAGTCGCCCTGGCCATCGGTATCGGCCTGCAGAACTTCCCCGAGGGAACCGCGGTGTCTGTACCCTTGCGCCGGGAGGGCCTGACCCGCCGCAAATCCTTCTTCTATGGACAGATGTCCGGCATGGTGGAACCCATCTCCGGGGTGATCGGCGCGGCCCTGGTGATCCTCATGCGGCCGATACTCCCCTACGCCCTCGCCTTCGCCGCCGGGGCGATGATCTTCGTCGTGGTAGAAGAGGCGATTCCCGAGTCCCAAAACTCAGGCAACACCCACATAGCCACCCTGGGCGCCATGCTCGGCTTTGCGGTGATGATGAGCCTCGACGTCGCCCTCGGCTAGCTCCCTGCGAAAAAAGGCCGCCCATCCGGGCGGCCTTCGCTTTGTGACTATTGTACCTATAAACGATAATCCGGATCGGTTATCGGGGCCGTCTCTTGATTCAGGGATCGGATCTTCTCTAAGTATTCGGCGGATATGTAGCTTGCCTCATACTCCACTTCCTCCCGGTCGAGCTGCCGCAGGAAGGAGCGCAGATGATTGCGGGATCCCTTCATTAGGTTTTGGTAGAGGATCCGAATATCATCATTGTCGGAGAGGGCAATCTCCTCCTGCAGATCCTTTATATCGAGATCTTCGATGGTAGCCCCCACACTTAGAGCGGCGCTCAAGGACTCCCGTCCCCGGGCCACAAGCTCGTCATAGAGTGCTTGAAGCTCCTGATCCTGGAAACTCCCGGCTACATCCACCGCTACCGGATCAGCAAGCTCATACCGATCGAGCAGGAACTTAATCGAATCCATGTGCTGCTGTTCACTCATCGCGATGTTCTCGAAAATAGGCATATTCCAGGTCTCGAAGAGGGCGGCATAAACGTCGCGGGCGAGTTTCTCCTCTTCCCGCATCCAGAGCAGCCCCTCTGTCTCGGCGGCCGACAGATCACCGGCTTCCAGCCCGGCGAGCATGGTCTCCATGTCTTCCCGAAAGCGGTTATCCACCCCGTAGTTCCCACCGTTCTGTCCGGCGACCCGTCCCTGTCCGTTTCCCCGACCCATGCCGGCGCCGCGGCCGTTTCCGCTTCCGTAGGAGAGTTCCTGTCGCCCCTCAGCTATGACCGCTGCAAGCAAGGAAACCGTTACCAGTACAATAAGGATGAGTTTCTTCATCTCATCACCTCCGTTAATTGATCTTGTGCTTGAATCTATCCGCCTAATGTGGAGTTGAGGTGAAGCTGATATGAAAAGATCATGGAGTATGGAATCCATACTTCACCTAATCTTCACGGGGAATCCACAATCTCTACAACTTCGACACCTATTATCTACGGTGTAATCCCGCAAGAGGTTCTATATCCACACAGAAGGAGTTGGGAGATGAGTAATAAAGAGCGGAAGAAGCGTAACGGACGAATTCGCACGGGAGTTCAGATATTCTTTCTGGTTCTGATCGCCATGATCGCGGTCAATCACACCCTGGCGGAAGCGGGGGTCGAGATACCCCTTATCGGCGCCGCATCCCTCCATGCAGTCTGCCCCTTCGGCGGGGTGGTATCCATCTATCAATACGCCACCGCCGGAACATTTGTAAAGAAGATCCATGAATCTTCCTTTATTCTGATGATTATCGTCTTCGCTCTGGCCGTCGCCTTCGGACCGGTATTCTGCGGCTGGATCTGCCCCTTCGGTACGGTCCAGGAATGGGTATCGAAGCTCGGCCGCAAGATCTTCAAGAAGCGGCATAACAGCTTCGTACCCAAAAGGCTCGATCGCATCTTAAGGTATCTGCGCTACGTCGTGCTCGGCTTAGTACTCTTCATGACGGCCCGATCCGGCCAGCTCTTGTTTGCCGAGGTGGATCCCTATTACGCCCTCTTCAACTTCTGGACCGGCGAAGTGGCGATCACGGCCTTTTTCGTACTCGCAATCGTATTGGCCGCCGCCCTCTTTGTGGAGCGTCCCTTCTGCAAATACGCTTGCCCTTATGGTGCGGTCCTGGGGCTCACTAACCTCTTCCGTATATTCGGTATCAAGCGAAACGCGCAAACCTGTATTAACTGCAAGGCCTGCGACCGCGCCTGTCCGATGAACATCGAAGTCTCATCATCCGGTACGGTCAGAGATCATCAGTGCATCAGCTGCCTTAAATGCGCCAGCGAGCAGGCATGCCCTGTCGCCGCGACCGTCGAGCTGCGGGCCGGGTCTATGCCGCAACCCAAGATTGAAACCACCCAGGCGGAGGTATAAGCATGAATATTAGTTCCAAAGCGCTCGCACCCCTAGTACTCGTGAGTTTTGTCGTGGGGATCGGCCTGACCATGGCCTTCAACCTGTGGCGGACCGAATCCTCTAAGCAACCGGCCCTGTATCAAACAGGCGAGTTCGCCGGGGAGTCTAATCCGGCGGATATTCGCGGCTCCTACTCCTTCGACGACATCGAAGCGGCTTTCGATGTCCCGGTCGAGGTACTGGCCCAGGCCTTCGGAGCTACCGATCGGGATAATCCCGGCGCCTTCCAGGCCAAGGAGCTCGAAGAGATCTATGCCGCCCTCCCCGACGGCGGTGAAGTCGGTACCGATGCGGTCAGACTCTTTGTGGCCCTCTACACCCTGAAACCCTATACACCCGAGGAGACCACCGTGCTGCCCGCACCCGCGCTCTCGTTCCTGAAGGATAAACTCGCCAGCGCGGACTACGAACTTCTCCGGGAACGATCGGTACAACTTAGCGAGATCCTTAGCGATGGAGAGACCTCGACCGTCCAGGAACATGAGGAGTCGGAGGAGCGAGAGATCAAGGGCAATACCACCTTCGACGAACTCCTCGGGTGGGGCTTGAGCAAGGAAGAGGTTGAGGCCATCCTCGGGATGGAGATGGGTCCCCGGAGCTCCAGCATCAGGGATTTCCTGATCGAGAAAGACCTCGAGTTCTCGGAGTACAAGGAACAGCTGCAGGCGCTCTTGGATTCCAAGTCATAATCGGGCAGAATAGGAAGCATCGTGGAAGTATTCATCGTCGAGGATAACGAAAACGTCAGGGAAGCTTTGGCCGGCTATCTCCGGCTCGAAGGGCTGCAGGTTCGCGAGTTCAGCGAGATAGCCCCGGCCGAAAGCGCGCTGAAGCGATTCGCCCCCGACCTGATCATCCTGGACGTAATGCTTCCCGACGGCGACGGCTTCCTTTTTGCCCAACGCATAAAAAAAACGAGGGAGACCCCCCTTCTCTTCCTTACCGCCCGGGATCAGGAATCCGACCGGATCACCGGGCTCGAACTCGGCGCCGATGATTATGTCGTCAAACCCTTCTCTCCCAAGGAGGTCGTACTGAGGGTGCTGGCGATCCTTCGCCGCACGAAGGGCGCGGAGACTGCAACCGTTCCGGACAAACTGAGCTTCACCTTAGACGAAGAGGAGTTGTCGGTTCATGAAGAGACCCACCAGATCCTGGCGAACGGTGAAGCCGTTCCCCTTACCGCGGCGGAGTGGAACATCCTGATTCATCTGATTAAACACCGCCCGCAGCTCTTCTCACGGATCCAACTGCTGGAGAGCTGCCTCGGCTCCATGGCCGAGGGATCGGAGCGGACCATCGATACCCATATCAAGAACATCCGCCGCAAACTGGGAAACGAGAATTGGGTCGAGACGGTTCGCGGGTTCGGCTATCGCTTCAACGGCGGGGAATAGATGCTGCGCGTTCATCAGTGGCTACGGAGAAGCTTCCTCTCGGCCTTCGCGCTGCTTATTCTGCTGCAGGTGAGCCTCCTCAGCCTGGGGACCGGACTGGTACTTAAGCGCTACAGCGCGAATCAACTCGCCTACCTGGAGAAGCTGGCCCTCCAAATCATCAAGAATCCGGCGGAGCTATCGGTTCAGACGCCGCAGCATGCGGGACCCTTCTTCGTATTCTCTGCCGACAAGAACCTTCTCTACTCCAACCGCGGCAAGGGGCGCTCGATTCCGGAGGCGGATTATCGTCCCGTCGCCTATGAGGGGCGGGTAATCGGCTACTTCTATGCCGGAGAGGTTCGCTTCCTGGCCACCGAGAGCAACCGGCTCTTTCTGGCCTCCCTCTCGGTACTGCTGGCCGGGTCGCTGCTCCTCTCCCTCGGCATGGCCCTACTCTTCTCCCTGCGGGCGGCGCGTCGGATAGAGGAACCGGTGGTCGAGATAGCGAGGGATATTCATGAGATCCGGGGCTTGCGGCGGGTACCGCGTCGCTCCTTCGCTCTGGAGGAACTTTCCCGGATCTCCGCCAACCTGAATGAGGTGAGTGAACTCTTAGCCGGCGAGGAGGAGTATAAGCGGGAGTGGATGCAGAATATAGCCCACGACCTGCGCACCCCCATCAGCGCACTCCGAGGGCAGCTGGAAGGAATGCGGGACGGCGTCCTCGCCGTCAGCCCGGAGCGGTATGAGAAGAACCTGGCCGAACTCTCACGCCTGGAAGAGATGAGCGCCTCCATTACCCAGCTTAGCCGGATCGAACAGCTCCGGAAGGCGACAAAGAGCAGTGTCGCGGCGGACCAGCTGATCAGCGAATTGCTCTCCCCATTCGAAGCCGCCGCGGAAGAGAAGGGGATCACCATCAACTCCCGAAGGGCAGTCGACCGGCTCGAGGCCGATCCAGCGCTGCTCCTCAGAGCGCTGCGCAACATTCTGGATAACGCAATCCGCTACTCGCAGTCGGGCACGTCGATAACGATCTCGCTAGAAGCAAGTGCCCCAGGACGAGCACAGATCTCCATCGCCAACAACGGCCCTTCTATTCCAGAGGAACAGCTGGAGAAGATCTTTCAGCGCTTCTACCGGGGAGAGTCGAGCCGCACGAGCACCGGAACAGGCCTCGGGCTCACAATCGCCCGAGAGATAGCCCGCCTCCACGACGGAGAATTGACGGTGCACAATATAAACCCGACGGGAGTGGAGTTTATTTTTCGATTGTAAAGCTGCGCTCCAGCGCCTCCGCCAATCAGGCGAAGAGAAGCAGACTCACGGCCATAACGGCCATTCCGGCCACCACACCGTAGATTGCAATATGGTGTTCGCCGTATTTTTCCGCCGTCGGCAGGAGCTCGTCCAAAGAGATAAAGACCATGATACCCGCGACCGAGGCGAAGAGAATGCCGAACACGACATCGTTCATAAAGGGCAGCAGCAGGAAGAAACCGATCCCCGCGCCGACCGGCTCGGCGAGCCCGGAGAGGAAGGAGTAGCCAAAGGCTTTCCGTTTACTGTCTGTAGCATAGTAAATCGGTACCGAAACCGCTATACCCTCGGGGATGTTGTGTATGGCGATCGCGACGGCGATACTCACGCCGAGGGTCGGATCACTTAAGGCACCCATGAAGGTCGCCAACCCTTCGGGAAAGTTGTGGATCGCTATCGCCAGCGCCGAGAAGGCTCCCATCCGCATCAGGTCGCGCTTCTTTTTCTCCTCCTTGGTCTCCGCTGTCTGCATCTCCTCGATCTCCCGCGCTTCATGGGGGTTCTCGAAAGAGGGAACCAGCTTATCGATCAGACTGATGACGGCGATTCCGCCGAAGAAGGCCGCGGTCGTTACCCAGTATCCTCGGGTCGCCCCTAACGCAGCCTCGAGGGAGTCCCGGGCCTTAACGAAAATCTCGACCAGCGAGACATAGATCATAACGCCGGCGGAGAAGCCTAAGGCCGCCGAGAGGAAGCGGGTATTGGTCTTGCGCGTGAAGAAGGCCAATGCGCTCCCGATGCCGGTGGAGAGACCGGCGAAGAGGGTGAGACTGAAGGCAAAGAGTATAGTAGAGAGTTCCATGCATATCCTCCGAATATCATAGATATACTACTAGAAGCCGGAAGGTCCAAGGGAAAAGAGATTTATGAATTAGACTTTGAATTCATCTATAAGCGCGGAGACGCTCTTCTGCAGCTCCGCGGCCTCTCCCGCCGTCCGGAGCAAGCGAGTCATCCGCTCCTGCACGATTTGATTCCGAGAGGCCATCTGCTCTGATTCCGTCAGGGTCTTCCGCGATGAGTCCCCCACCTCCTTCAACGCTGTCAGAAGCGCGCTGTTACGCTGCTCCAGGTTGCCGGCCAGAGTGCTGATCTCCTCGGTTTGCGTCCGGGAGTCGTCGAGTAGGCCGCTGATCTCCCTGCTGGCGGCCGATTGATCACGTACCTTGTCGGATACGACGGCAGCGGCGGAACTGATCTCGCTGATGCCGTTACGAATCTTCTCGAAGCTTAGCCCGGTCTTCTCCGCATCCTCCAGCGCTCGGTTGATCTCCTCAGTAATCCGCTTCAGGCTCTGGCTGCTCTCCTTGGTTCGGGCGGCGCTGTTCTCGGCCAGCATCCGGATCTCGTCCGCCACTACGGCGAAACCTTTGCCGGCTTCCCCGGCATGGGCGGCTTCGATGGCGGCGTTCATCGCCAGGAGATTGGTTTGGGAGGCGATTGTGGCGATCACCGTATTCAGTTGGGTTAAGCGCGCTGACATATCCGCCACCTCCCGCACCGAATTGAGCGCCGCGGACATCGCCTCGCTGCCCTCAACTGAAAGCTGCTCGAGGATTTCACCCTGATGGGAGACCGCATAGACCCGCTCGGCAGCGGATTCAACCGACTCGATCAGTTCTCGCACCATCTCGATCGCTCCGCCTACAGTCTCCACCTGCGCTGCAAAGGCTTGGCCGATGCGTACGACAACCTCACCCACCTCCTCGCCTTGATGAATCGCTTCGACATTAATATGATCCTGTACCCGCATCTCCCGTTCGGCGGCGGCAATACTCTCCCCCGAAGCGCGCACATCCTCCCCGGCCTGCTGCACAGCATCGTGGAGATTCTTCTGATACTCATCGAGCTTTCCGAAATCCTGCTTCAAGAGCACGATGCTTTGATGAAGCATTCTGATAAATTGATTCATCCCGCCTGCAATGGAGGAGACCTCATCCACGGAACAGATCGTGATGGCGCCGGTTATATCCTTCTCCTGGGAGGTCAGCGAATCGATGCGCTCAAGAACCCGATCGTAGAGAATAGAGGTGTTCTTGGCCCAGACCAGCACCAGTCCGAGAACCGTCGCAAAATAGACGCTCCAGGGCAGGGCTATCCTCCTTGCCAATACGGGAATCTGCGCCCCGAGAGAGCTGCTCTGTATCTCCTGGAGCCGGGATATCTCCAATAGGACCGAGGAGAAAGCCAAACAGAGGCTCATGATGGTCATGAAGATCGGTATGATGATGATCTTGCGGTACTGACGGTTATGGCGGCAGGAATGGGGAAACTCGGTAAGCTGTTTTCGCGTCAAATAGATGAGCACCCGGCGGTCGAGGAGCACGTATACGAAGGCTGCCGCCAGGAGGGTATAGGAGAGGATAACCCCGGAGTAGAGCAGCAGGCGGGCGGGTTCGAGACCCAAGAGACGCACAGAGAGCTGACTCACGCCGATTATCAGAATCAGACTGAAGAGAAGGAAGAGTTTGAAGGTAGAGAGGGGGGCTCCGCCGAGCCCGCTGAGTATATCCTCGGACATCGCTCTCTCCGAAATATCTGCGCCTCCCCCGCTAAAGAAGAGCCGGTGCCGTCGTGAAAGCAGGACCAAGCCGATAAGGCAGACAATGCCCAGCGGATAGAGAATCAGGGAGAATCGCATAGCCATCCCGGGATCGATATAGAGGGCGAAACCGAGGCTGTTGATAATCAAGAGTACAAACCAGGGGACCGAAATGATCAAAGCTACGTGCATGGCGTCTCCATCGACCGGCGTTTAAGCAGTCGCACTTAAGTTTATGAAGTAATTTTAAATGACCCATCAGGAAAAAGCGACTAAATTTCCAGCATTTTCCACAAAAACAAGGAATGATTGTCAAACTCGATCTTGTTTTTCCCCAAAAAACCCATGAAACTTGTGGTATGAGCTTCTATCGTGCTGAAAAGGAGTTTCTCCTCAACAACCTGCTCCGTTGGATGGTAATCCTCGGCGGGATAGCCTATGTACCGAGCGTCATCGTCTCGGTCAAAGAGAAGCTCTACGGACTGGCCGCGGTCGACACAGTTGTCTATCTGATCCTGGCGCTGATCTTCATCTCTCATAAAAGCGGCTTTCGCCTACGTCTCTTCAGCTCGGTATCCGGAGCCCTGCTTATAGGCGGCGTGGTTCTCTTTACTACCGGCACCGAGGGAGCCGGTCACGTGTGGCTGCTCTTCGCCGTCTTCATCGCCGCCCTCTTCGGGAGTCATCGCTACTCCGTGATCGTTGTCGCCGCCACCCAGGCCGTGATGATCAGTTACGGAATCCTCAGCGTACTGGGTTTTATTGATCATCCGGGAACCCTGGTCGCTATGATAGCGATCTCCTCCAACATGCTCCTCATCTCGATTACGATCTCGCTGATCACCAATGTTCTTCTGCGTGCACTACAACGGGAGATCGACAGCCAGGAGGGGACCTTACGCCTCCTCCATCACCGGGTAAAGAACAACCTGCAATCGATTCAGAGCCTCGTCTCCATCGGCAGGCGACCAGGGGAAGAGGCCGACCACTTGGATCGCCGTATCGAAGCGGTAGCGGAGGCGAATAAACTCCTCCTTGCCGACTCCCGGCGGGCTTCGGTAAGCCTTGGGGAGCTGCTGCGGCTCATCGCTCCGGCCGGTCAGGTCGAGATCGAAGAGACAGAGTTTGAAGAGATACTCCCGGAACAGCTGAACGAAACGGCGGTAGGCTTCAGCGACCTCTTCTACACCCTGCGGGAGGCCGAGCGGATCAGAATCAGCCTGAACGGGCGGATCGAGATCGATGCCCACGCCGGGTCCGGGAACTCATTACGGATAGAACAGTTAGATGACGCGCTCCTGATTCCTCCGGCCTGGCTGGAGAATACCAATCAGCAGGACGGACGGATCAGGATACTCTTTTCCCTATAGGAGGGTGGAGATACTTCGCTCCAGATCCCGGCCGAGATCGGCGTAGACCCGGGATATCGCCTTGCTGAGCGCAGCTTGTTCCTTCCGGTTCGGTGCTTCAGTAAGACTCAGCGGTTCGCCGATAGAGATGCAGGCCTGCTTCTTGGGCGGGGAATAGCGGGAATCGATATTGCCGCCCCTCATCCGATTCAACACATCCAGCAGATTTAAGACGAACTCAAGCCGCCTTAGCGGCCCCGGGTGCTCGAGATAATCGATATGGACATATTCTAGAACGTCCGCCGTCTCCTCGTGCCGTTTCAAGAGGGCCGCAGTATGCGCCTGATAATCGGCTCGCGAACGCTCTAAGGATGAGAGGGTCGACGGATCGACGTCCTCCCGATAGAGGGACTCCATAATCCGATATCGGATCTTGAAGATCCGCTCTAGGGGGGCTCCCTCTCCTTCCCAGCCAAAGGCCGCTTCGGCACAGCGAAGAATCCCGTCCAGGAGCCGATCGAAACGTTCCTGCAGAGGCAGGGTTTGACTGAAATCGATCAGCCCCGGATACTCGGCACTATAGCTGGCCTCCATGAAATCCGCTAAAGCAGCGGCCGCAGACAGCAGCTCTCGATCCAGGTCGCCCCCCAATTCGCCTCGCCGGCCCAACTCGCCGTTAAGCCTCCGAAGAAGCTTCCAGCAATTCTCTTCTATGCCGCCGGATGGAAGATAGGTCAACGAAATCGGCAAGATCTGAACCGGCCGCACGTCGCCTCTGCTCCTCAGATCCTTACAGGTCCAGGCTGCAAAGGTCGCCGTACCGCCGGAGAGGGCGGAGGTCCGGAATGAGTGATAGGTTACCTGCCGCTCCGGGGCGAAACAGAGGGGAAAGCGCCCCTCTAGCAGGGTCTCTCGGATCATCCGTTGCGAATCCCGATCTACCCGGGCATTCTGCACTGGAATAGCGCCGATGCGGGGGAAGAGCCAACGGGCGCCGGCGCCGGCCCAGTTGAGCACATCCTTGCCGTAGAGAAAGTGGGCGAAGGCGGGCTGCTCCAGGGAAAGACTCTCCCGGCGGCACCAGCGCGGCAGCTCCCGGCTGAAGAGACTGACCAGCACCGGGGCATCCTCTTTGGCGACATGGCGAAAGAGGATGATAAGCCGGGTCTCCTTTTTCTGAAACGCCCGGTAGGCCTGATAGAGACGCTCCATCCCCTCGGTCCGGATTCCCGCAACCCCCTCGGCATAACGGAGATAGGGGACGCCGATGATGCGTAAGAGCTTCAGGACTGAAGGAGAATACCGGGGCGCATAGAACCCCCGGCCCCGGTGCGCGCGAACCGCCTTCATCGGCGCCGTCTGTTCCTGCTGATCTCCGGGATCGTTCCCGTTTCGATCATCTGATGATAATAGTCCCGGGATATAGGATAGAAACTGAGCACGCCGATACCGATCAGATAAAAGAGCGCCGGAACCGGACCGCAGAGAAGGCGAATGCCGGTAATCGTAATAGGCTCTAACACCGTATCCGGCTGGTAGCCGAAGAGATCCAGGAGCAGGCCGCTGATGGCCAAGGCCAGGGCCTGGCCGATCTTGGAGGCGAAGGTCCAGAGGGAGGAGAAGACCCCCTCCCGGCGGATCCCGCTGCGGATTACATCATATTCGACCACATCGGGCAGAATAGAATGGGGCATAACATAGTGGGTCGAGAAGCCTACCCCCGATCCCGCCAGCACCAGCATCGCGTAGGGCAGGCGCCCCTCATTCCCACCGAAGGAGAAGAGCAGCACCCCGACGACGACGATCCCCATGCCGAGCATATAGGAGGCGCTCTTCCCGATCCGCTTCGAGATCTGCACCCAGAGGGGAATACAAATCAGGCTGGTAGCCAAGAGACAAACCAGGGCCAGCTGAAAAAGCCCTTCATCGCCGTAGATATACTTGAAGAAATAGAGCATCGAGCCCTGGACGACGCTGGTCCCGCCGATAAAGAGCATCCAGGGTATCAGCGCCTGCAGAAAGACCTTCAAACCCAGGGTATCCACGTAGGTTTTTATAAATCCTTCCGCCGGCTCCGGCTCGGTTCGAACCGGTTCGCGCACGGCCCAAACGGTAATCATCGAGGCGGCCATGATAATAAAGCCGGTAACGCCCCCCATGGCCAGCCAGCCCGTTCCGCCGCCGCCGAAGGCCTGAACCAGCGGCAGCACCAGCCCGGCCCCCAGCAGGGTACCTACAACTGCGAAGCTCATCCGGTAGCCGGTTATTACCGTACGCTGGTCGAAATCCTCGGTCAGCTCCGGCAACAGGGCCGCATAAGGAACATTTATCAGGGTATAGGCCAGATTCAGGAAGCAGAAATAGAAGGTCATCAGCAAGAAGAGAGCGAGGGTACTGCCGACTCCGGGGGTAGAGAACATCAGCATCATCCCCAGAAAGCAGCCGATTGCCCCGATGAAGATGTAAGGCCTGCGACGCCCCCAGCGGGTAACGGTCTTATCCGACAGATAGCCGGTAACCGGGTCGGTTACCGCATCCCAGATCTTCCCGATCATCAGAGCGGTTCCGGCCAGGGCAGCCGGCAAGCGGACAACATCGGTCAAATAGAAGAGCAGATAGAAGCCGATCAGGGTGAAGAACATATTCCCCCCCAGATCGCCGATTCCGAATCCCAGCTTGACCCGCATACTGACCTTTTTCAACTCTCTGCCTCCGGCTGCTTACATCATCTAGCCAATTATAGTACAGGTAGAGGAGGGGTGAAAGTGAAAAAGGCCGGATCAAGAAGCTCCGTTATAACCGTTGTAGCGGTTCACCAGCTCGATCCGGGTATGACAGCCGCTTTTGGCGTAGATCTTCAGCACATGATTCTTGGCCGTCCCGGGCGAGATAAAGAGCTTTCGGGCGATCTCCTTGACCGCATCCCCCCGCACCAGCAGGTAGAGAACCTCCCGCTCCCGGGGACTGAGGCCGATCTTCTCGGCGAAATCATGGTGATCCCCCGCCTCAACCACCGTATGGTCGGAGTCGGGAGCATCGGCTCCGCGAGAGACCATAAACTCGAAGCGGCCGACTTTGAGAATATCCCCGTCCTGCAGTTGCCGCCTCATCTCCACCCGGCTTCCGTTCAGAAAGGTGCCGTTCCGGCTGTCGAGATCCGCCACAAAGGCATCCCCTCCGTCGGTAAAGAGTGAGGTGTGCTGACGGGATACATCCGGGGCGTCTAGAATGAGGCTGCTTTTCACCGATCGACCGATGGTGAATCGTTCTGAAGTAATGGGGATAATCCAGGGGGATCCGTCGGAGAGACACCCTTTCAGATACCAGTGTGCGGAGCCGGAAGAGGAGATTGCATGCATACCCCCTATATACCACCGGAATCACCAAAAAACATACCAAACAGCACATACCGGGGCATGGCGCAATGAGATATCTCTATAAATACATAAGAAATCCGAAAAGGAGAAAGATATGGAGATAACCAACACGAACCTGCCGGATAACATAACCCGTCATCTACGACAGGTTGCCGAGTCATTTGGTCTTGATTCAGGAGAGGACACAATCGCCCGTTTAGGCGCCGGATGGATGGAGAAAAACGAAGTTTTCGAGAACTCCATGATCGATATGGGGATGGACGAAATCGAGAGCTTCGACAAAGAGGACGAACGGGGAGCCCTGGCCCTCACCTACTCCGGATCGCTGGTATCCATCGGACCCTTAGTGGACGGCAAACGGAAAATCGACTACACCAGCATCGGGTTTAGAAACGACGTGCCCCCTTCGATCTCCCGGGACGATTGCGTGCTCGCGGAAGACGCCGCCCTCCAGCGGGAACTCCTCTTCGAGAAGGGGCCGATCAAGAAGACCTCACCCCTGTTCCGCATCGTCGCCTGTCCCGACAGCCTCTCCGCCGAAGAGCAGGAAGAGCTGATAGACGACGCGACCACCATCATTGTCGACACCTTCGTGGGAATGAACCGCGAGATCCTCGGGGACGAGTAACTCCTTCGCTCACACCCCTCTTTCCCGCTCCCCGTCGTCTAGTGCGGCGGGGGGCTTTTTGTGACTGTGGAATCAGTTTTTCTCCGATCTACGGGTCGGATCAGTATTATTAAAATCTGGATTAATCAATATATGTTTCCAGATTCCTTCTTGCTCGATGTCTCGCCATTCCGCGGGAGTGCTCCCGACCTGTTTTTTAAAGGATCTGGAAAAATGATGGATACTTTTGAAACCTGTAAGGAAGGTGATTTCCTTTATCGTCTTGTCGGAAAACTTGAGGTACTCCCGGGCCTTTTGGATTCGGACATGCATTAAATAATGATGGATCGTCATGCCGAGACTGCGATGGAACCGACGAGAGAGATATTCCGGTGAGTAGCAACCGTAATCGCTGATATCCTGAAGTGTAAGATGCTTATGATAATTACTGTTGATATACTCCACTATTTTATGGACCAGCTCATCCTTAATCTCATATTCGTCAGGGGCAGAAACATTCTCTTCCTGCGTGCCACTTTCCCGTAACAGAATTATTAAACATTCCAGCATTAGAGCATTGCAGAGTTGGCGGTACCAGGGATCGCCTTTCATCCCTTCCACACGGATCTTCTCTAACAATTGCCGAACCCTGGTCGACGGGTAGACAAATTGGGTCGGCAATCGACAAAGATCCTTAACCATACGCTTGTCATAGATGCTGAATTTAGTGTTCAGAGTCATCAAGCGCACACCCTGATCAGCCTTCAGCGCATGAATCAGGCCCGGCGGAATCATCAGAACGCTATTCTCTCCCACTGAAACATTTTCCGTTCCGATCTGTGCCGTCCCAACTCCATCGATGATAAGGAAAAGTTGAAAGAAATCATGCATGTGGGGCTGAAGGTACCAATCAGGTTTATAATCATATCGGGATACATAGAGTAATTCAATTAAATTATCCATCTACCTTAAACCCCATTTATGATACCCGATCTCCCTCCTGCAGTGCTACTCCAGGCCGAAATCAGCTTTTGCCAGATCATAACGCCTACTCTGACTTGAAAAAGCTGTCATGACCCAGAAATAAGACGAACGGCAGCCGGGAGCACCGACTGTGGGATGATAACCTTCTGGAACGATCACGCAATCTCCAGAAGATACTGGATGAACCGCTTCGATGATCTCCCTCTTGCGTGAAGAGAGGTGCAAAGCAAATTTTGGTTCTGGAAGATCATAATAGCAGTAAACCTCCTCCAAATCTGCCGTATGCTGGTGTGGGGGCCAGCTTGTCCACGCGCCGTAATCACCCCAGGTGAATCCGTTTATCATACGCGAGGCCGGGGTCTCCTGATTCAGAGTCATAAAGACCTCTCGCTCGAAGGGCGGTTCACCATGAATCTGATGGATCTCTCCCAAAGGAAGATTCGGGTCGAAGCGGCGAAAAAAGAAGCTTCCCGTATCCTCATAGGGCGCACCGCCAATGAAGAATGAGCAATCTGAGGTTGCTTTGATCTCTGCAGAATCGCCGCCGGGAATATAGAATGAATCAAGTTTTGAAAATTCATGACTTCCTGTTGTATGCTGAAGGGATCCCTCGCCCTTAAAGCAGCCGATGTTCATCTCTTGCTTATTAGGATCGAGAAGGTAGGAATCTCCGGCAAGTAGATTCAAGCGGTAAATCCAAGTCGCTTTTAAGACTGAATTTTCCGGGGTGACTACAACATGAAATCCCGGTGTTGACGGACTTGAATACTTCCACGCGGACGGCTCTTTTAGGCTTACGTTTTCTTTATGCTTCACATTGCGGCTACTCATTTTTCCACTCCCATTCAGTTCTTTATGTTGCTATATCGCGGCAGTAATGCCGCCATCTACAAATAGTAGTTGTCCGTTGACAAAATCAGACGCATTGGACGATAAAAATAGTAACGATCCCAGAAGCTCCTTCGGATCTCCCCAGCGCCCCGCCGGCGTCCTCTCGCAGATCCATGCATCGAACTTTGGGTCATTCTTCAAAGCAAGGGTCAATTCTGTGACAAAATATCCCGGTCCGATTCCGTTCACCTGAATGCCGTACCCAGCCCAGTCGACGGTCATCCCCCGGGTCAGCATCTTAAGTCCACCTTTGGAAGCAGCATAGGGGGCGATGGTGGCACGACCGAGTTCACTTTGCAGAGAACAGATATTGATGATCTTCCCCCGGCGCCGCTCCTTCATATGAAGGACCGCCTCTTTGGCAACCAGGAAAGCGCCGGTCAAATTAATATCTAAAATCCTGCGCCACTCTTCCTCGGGAAACTCCTCTAACCGGGCACGGTGCTGAATGCCGGCGTTGTTCACCAGAATATCGAGGGGACCTATCTCCCCCTCTATCCATGCTATGGCACTCTTGATCTCTTCGGCGCTGGTAACGTCGAATAGTACCGTCTCTACTTGCAGCCCTTTCTCCGCTAGGGTCTTGGCCGCCGTTTCCAATGTCTCAGGATTCCTGCCATTCAATACAACTCGGGCTCCGGCGGCGGCCAGCCCCTCCGCCAGGATCAGTCCCAGCCCCCGGCTCGATCCCGTTACTAGAGCTACCTTATTTTTCACGTTAAATAACTCGAGCATCTCTTCTCCTTAAAATCCGACCAGGACTACTGGTACAAAAGTCGATAGCCAGGGAACAAATACTACTAACAGCAATACGATTATCAGGGTTAGTAGAAACGGCCATACATAATGGACGGTCTGGTCATATCGGGCCTTGGCAATACTGGTAGCGACAAAAAGCAGTACCGCCACCGGCGGCGTGGTTGCGCCTATTTGAGTGGCCATTACAATCGCGATGCCGGCATGATAGGGATTTAACCCGAATTGACTCGTAACGAAGACAGCTACCGGGACAAAGATAATCAGAATTGCAAGTGATTCGATGAACATAGTTAGAAGCAGCATGATCCCCATCATGATCAACAAAACGACCGTCGGATTATTACTTATGCCGCCCAAGAAATCGAGGACCTGCAGATTGAAGTTCAGATAAGTGAGGAGCCAGCCGAGGGCCCCGGCTACAGAAATAATCCCGACTACCTGGCATGTCACGAGGGCCGAATCAAGAATGATCTTCGGCAGATCAGACACCTTGAAAGTTCCATAGACGAAAAAGGTGGTTATCAGAGCGTAGAATACAGTTACAACCCCAGCCTCGGTTGCCGTGAATACACCGGAAACAATCCCGCCGATGATGATCACGGGTGCGAGTAGAGCAACCCAGACTTTCCGGGCCGATCGCAGGGTTTCTCGAAGACGAAAACGTCCCTCTCTAGCCCGTAGCACTTCGTATCCGGGCAGATAGGACTGGATAAATACACAGAGCATCAATCCTAGGCCTATTAATATTCCGGGAATCATGCCGGCAAGGAAAAGACCACCGATAGAGACTCCTGCCATGGAACCGTAGATGATCATAACCATGCTGGGTGGAATGATCGGGCCAATGGTTGACGACGTGGCGGTGATCGCAGCCGCATATCCGGCCGTATACCCCTTCTCCTTCATAGATGGAATCAGGATTGAGCCGATAGCCGCAGTGTCGGCGGTGGAGGAACCGGAAACACCCGCAAAAACCATACTGGCGACGATATTAGATTGAGCCAAACCGCCGCGCATATGACCAACCGCGGTTTCAGCAAACTCTACCAGCCGTTTGCTGATGCCTCCCCGGGACATAATCGAACCGGCAAGAATAAAGAAGGGCATAGCCAAGAGTCCGAAGGAGTCGAGCATAGTAAAGAGCTTTTGGGGGAACATGGCGGTTACCAGTTCGGGAACAATAATGATACCGCCTAGGGCGACGGCTCCAATAGAAAGCAGAACGGGTGTTCCAAGAAGTATCAGAATCAGCAATACCAGGAAGACGGCGACTATCATACCAATTCCTCGCCGCTCTCATCCACAGTAGTAGCGCCTAGATCGAGAGAAGGAATAAGTTCCTCGGCAAACTTCCTCAATGCAACGAAGAGTAGATACCCGGCGCCAAGGACCATCCCAAAATAGACCCAGTTCATCGGCAAGCCTAAACCGGGACTTACTTGTCGGGCCGACACAATCAGAATCCTACGACTGAAGATAATAATTGCTGAAGAGAACCCTATCCATAACAGATGAACAAAAATCGAAAGAGATCCCTGAATCCAATTCGGAAATTTCTCTTTTAGAATATCCATTCCTAAATGCATATTTCTCCGGTAGGCTATAGGTATAGCCAGATAGATAAGCCAGATATGCGCATAGCGTTGAAGCTCTTCGCTCCAACTCAAACTTCGGTTGAGAACAAAACGGTTAAACACCTGCAGTCCTCCGGAAACGACCATCGCAATGAAAATCAAAATAACAGCAACCTCAAAGAGGCGATCGGCTAATACACATAATCGGCGCATTGTACATCCCGCTCCTGGTTTAAAAACTTTGCATACATAATATACACCTGCGCTTTAGACAGTTTGATACGCAACATCTCCCAACTCAACTCGGAACCTTTCAAGAATTCGGTCATATTCATCTGCAGTCAATATCATTGGCTTCGGATTATCGTTCATAAACGCGGTGCCCCAGCCGGTACAACTCCTTTGCTTTGGAACGATATGCATATGCAGATGAGATACAATGTCCCCATAGATGGCATAATTTATTTTGTCCGCAGAGTACAATCGTGCGACGACCTGGGCGGTCCGGGAAACATCACGGATAAACGCAGCCTGTTCCTCCTCTGGGAGGAGAAACAATTCTGTAACATGATCAGCAAAAGCAACTACACAGCGTCCGGGATAGAATTGGTCACGCATCAGATAAAGCTGCGAAACACTAAGTCTCCTCACAAAAAGCATTAGCGAATCCCGGTCTACATGTTCCTTTTCACAGTAGAGACACGACATCTCCTGTCCCACAACTTCTATCCTCAAGAAAAATAGGAGCGGACCATCTCCTGATCCGCTCCAAAAACCGATCAGCGCATGGACCGAATTGCTTTCAGCAAATCTTCGGCTCCACGTTCCGCAGCAATCTCATCTTGGACGCCCATTGCATTCTTCTCAAACTGGCTGGTGTCGATATCATGAAACACCATGCCCTGTTCGCGGAGAAAATCAAAACCGGCTTTCTCTTTCACCGGCGCCAATTCACGCTGTGCATCCCTAGCAAACTCCGCTCCAGCCATGACAACATCCTTTTGCACATCGCTCAACTTGTCCCACTCTATTCCAGAGTAGACAAATGCCAAAGGTCCAAAAAGGTGTTGGGTCAATGCGCCGTACTTGGCTACTTCATAAAACTTCTGAGCTTTGACGACGGATGCACTATGCTCGAATCCGTCCAGGACACCTGTCTGCATAGCGGTGTATACTTCGCCGAAAGCCATAGGAGTTGCGTTTGCGCCCATGGCATTGACCGCCGCTACGTAGATAGGGGTCGGGATGGTCCTAATCTTCAGCCCTTGAAGATCCGAAGGTTGGGTTATTTCTTTATTTGCCGCATAGACATTCCGGTATCCCCAGCTGTCCATCCAGGCCAGGACCTTAAATCCTTCTCCCTCAAGTTCAGAGGCCAGGGTATCGCCTACCTTGCCATCCAGAACCTTATGTACATGAGCATAGTCCTTCCAAACAAAGGGCAGGTCTAAAACCCCGATCTTCTGGTTGAAGTTATTGAGTATCGCCGTACCGGAGATAACCGCTGAAGCGCCGGAACCGAGCTGCATCCCTTCATAAACTTCCCGCTCCTCGCCTAGTGCATTGGCCGCAAAAATTTGAACCTTCAAGGAATCAGAATTTCCTTCCACATATTCCTTGAATTTTGTGGCCGCATAATGAATCTCGGAAGCTTCAGCATCAGCCTGATGGCTGTGAGAGAGCCGGATAGTGGTTACCTGTACAGGTTCATCGGATGCGGCCGCTTGCTGTCCGCCCGCTGCCAACGGCAAAAAAAGCAGACAAAGAAGGGCCAATACAAGAAAGAGTCTTATGGTTTTCATGGTTTCTACCTCCTATTGATAGTTAAACCTTGAAATGGAGTATACAACCCGGAGCTTTCTCAGTATTTGACTGAATCTGAACTGGTTTTGCTGTTTTCTAAGATGAATAATTGGTGAGTAGGGCTAAATAGGTAGAGCTGATAAACGACGCAACCACCATCATTGTCGACACTTTCGTGGGAATGAACCGCGAGATCCTTGGGGACGAGCAACTCCTTCGCTCACCCCCCTCTTTCCCGCTCCCCGTCGTACAGTGCGGCGGGGGCTTTATTTCAGAACCGGCGACTACCCTATAACCTTGCCCATACAGAGCGACTCGTTCATCCCTTTATAGGGGCCGTAATTCTCAATTTCCGCAAACCCGACACTGCGGTAGAGTCCTACCGAGGCCGCGAGGATTCTACCGGTCTCCAGGATCAGTCTACTGCAGCCCAGCCGCCGCGCCCGCTCCTCCAGTTCCCGCATCAGTATCTTCGAATATCCTCGCCCCCGGAACTCAGGGGGCACGAATATGCGCTTGATCTCTGCGGTAGTTCCGTCGATGCGCCGGAGTCCTCCGCCGGCGACCGCCGTTCCGTCCACGTAAAGAACCACAGCGTCGTTGATATCGTCGATCTTATTGAAGGGGGCGTACTTTTCGCGCTGAATTCTACCGCCGACGATCTCGTCGAGATTCAGATCGAGCTGTCGGCAGAGCTCGACGAAATCGGCATGTCCGCCGTCGGTGTGAAGGATCTTCATCTATATCGCCGCCGAGATCCCGCCGTCAACGAAGATCAATTGTCCGTTAACGAAATCCGAAGCCGCCGCACACAGGTAGATCAGCGTACCGATCAGCTCCTCCGGATCGCCCCAGCGCCCGGCCGGGGTTCGGCCGCATATCCAGGTATCGAATTCTGGATTCTCCTTCAGGGGTCGGGTCATCTCGGTCACGAAGTAGCCGGGCCCGAGGGAGTTGATCTGGATGTTGTACTTGGCCCAGTCGACACACATTCCCCGGGTGAGCATTTTGAGTCCGCCTTTGGCCGCCGCATAGGGTGCGATCGAAGCTCGGCCCAGCTCGCTCTGCAGGGAGCAGATGTTGATAATCTTCCCCCGACGGCGTTCGATCATGCCCGAGGCAACCGCCTTGGCCGTGTGGAAGGCGCCGGTGAGGTTCGTATCGAGCACCTTGCGCCACGCCTCCTCAGGGAACTCCTCCAGGGGCGCACGATGCTGAATCCCGGCGTTGTTGACCAGGATATCGATCGGCCCGACCTCTGCTTCGATGCGGGAAACCGCCGTCTTGGTTGCACTGTAATCGATAATATCGAAGACCGAGGCATAGACGTCGAAGCCCTCCTCGGCCAGCTCTCGGCGCGCAGCCTCTAACCGCTCTTCATCACGGCCGTTCAAGACAACCCTCACGCCGGCCGCTGCCAGGCCCTTGGCCAGAATCAGACCAAGCCCGCGACTCGAACCGGTAATCAGTGCGGTTTTCCCTTTCATATCAAATAAATTCTGCATCCACTTCTCCTGCCACTACTCGTATTAGCTCTACTCTAGTACAAGCACGTGCGGAGGGCAAGGCTTAGAAGCTTCGGGCCCCTGCAGTACATGCTGATTCTCTACCCAATCCTCTTCAATCAAGCGCAGCGGGCGGCTAAATCCGCTACCTGAAGAGTACGGGCCGCCCGGCTCGCCAAGGCTCGCCTTGATTTGGGGGATGGAAGAGGATGAAGAAAGAAACAAGTCATCGGCATAATCCCAGCTCCGCCGATCTCTTCCCATCCTCCTCAATCCTCTTCATCAAGCGTAGCGGGCGGCTTTAACCTCGCCCGGCCTACCCGGACCGCGCTAACCGTTTCCACTCCAGCCGGGAGCCCTGGAAGTTGGTGAGAAGCCCTACCGGGCATTCTGAAATAGCCAGGTAGTTGAGGAGCTGGGCCGTATGGACCGGGAGTAGTCCATTGGTAGCCTTCACCTCGACTATCAGACTGCCTTCCACCAAAAGATCCGCGAAATACTCCCCCACCGTGTAACCCCGATAGCAGACCTCATAGGGCACATCGGCGCGAACGCTGAGCCCCGCCGCCTTGAGTTCATAATAGAGCGCATTATGGTAGCAGGCCTCTAACAGCCCCGACCCGAGCCCCGAATGTACCGCCATGCAGCAGCCGATGGTTGCGTAGGTAAGTTCTCTGATTTCCATACTGAAACCCTCCTTCAGGTTTTACCCTGCACCCACTAGTCCGCCTTCCGGGCGCTCAAGGCTCACGCCGCAGGCGTGACTTGCCCCGGGCCTTGAACGGCCGGAAGCGGACGGTAGACTAAAAAAGCCCTGAAGGAGAATTGCCAGAAATTTTGGCTGAAGAGTTCCGGCCGCCCGGCTCGCTATGGCTCGCCTTGATTTGGGGGATGGAAGAGGATGAAGAACTAACCAGACTATACGTATAGCAGGCAACATATCATACGTATAAACTTGTTGCCGTCGATCTCTTCCATCCTCCTCAATCCTCTTACATCAAGCGTAGCGGGCGGCTTAACCTCCTTCCTAAGAGTTCCGGCCGCCCGGCTCGCTGTAGCTCGCCTTGATTTAGGGGATGAAAGAGGATGAAGAAGGAGGAAGAACACATGTATAAACCCATCGCCGCCTATCTTCCATATCCTCCTCAATCCTCTTCATCAAGCGCAGCGGGCGGCTAAATCCTCTTCCTGAAGAGTTCGGGCCGCCCGGCTCGCCTGGGCTCGCCTTGATTTAGGAGATGAAAGAGGATGAAGAAACAAGCTGAATATAGGTATCCCAAGCAACGAACTATACGTAGAACCTCGTCACAGCCAATCCTTCCCCATCCTCTTCAATCCTCTTCATCAAGCGCAGCGGGCGGCTTAACCTCTCTCCGGAAAGGATAATCCTGCTTGCCCCGCTCCGGCGGGCGGCGTATATTCTTAGGCACATGGAAAGTATTCTGCGGGTCGAGAACCTGACCAAAAACTACGGCGATGTACTGGCCGTCGATAATGTCTCCTTTGAAATCGCCGAGGGCCTCTGTTTCGGCCTCTTAGGGCCCAACGGGGCCGGGAAGACGACCACCATCGAGATGATGGAGGGCATTCTCGAACCGACCTCAGGGTTCGCCTATTTCCGGGACAAGCCGATCGGTCCCCACTTTCACGAGCGGGCGGGAATCCAGTTTCAGCACACCGCGCTGCAGGAGTTTATCACCGTGGAGGAGACCCTAAAGCTCTTCTCCGCTCTCTATTCAACCCAGCGGGATATGGATGAGGTGATCGAGATCTGCAGCCTAAAGGATATCCTCAAGCGGGATAACCGCAAGCTCTCCGGCGGGCAACGGCAGCGGCTGCTTCTGGCGTTGGCGATCGTCAACGATCCGGAGGTGGTCTTCCTGGACGAACCGACCACCGGCCTCGACCCCCAGGCGCGGCGCAACTTCTGGGCGCTGATCGAAAAGATCAAGGCCGAGGGGAAGACGGTGATCCTCACCACCCACTACATGGAAGAGGCCGAGATCCTGTGCGACGAGGTAGCGATCATGGACCACGGCAACATCATCGCCAGGGACGAACCGCAGAAGCTTCTAAATCAGCACTTCGACGGGGTGATCGTCAAACTGCCCTGGGAAACTGATCAGGATCCGCCGCAGGGAGCCAAGCGGGTCAACGGTCATATCGAGATTCATTCGGCCGATGTGGACGCCACCCTGCACTCCCTGATTCACTCCGGGATTCACCTCGAGGGCCTCTCGATTCACTCCCCGGATCTGGAAGATCTCTTCCTGAAACTTACCGGTTCTTCCCTCAGAGCCTAAGGAACGAACTATGCGAAAATTTCTTGCCTTACTGCACGCCCGGAACATGGAGTTTATCCGCGACCGGGGAACCCTCTTCTGGAACCTGATTTTCCCCCTCTTTCTGGTCTTCGGTTTCGCTTTCGCCTTCTCCGGGGACGAAGACAAGATTTTCAAGATAGGCGTCGCCGGCGAGGCTGATTCGCCGTATCTATCCGAAGCCTATATCGAGACGGTGGAGTACCAGTCGGCGGAGGAAGCGGTCAACAAGCTCCGGCACCATCAGCTCGACATGGTGATCGACTTTTCCGCCGGAAGCTACTACATCAATGCAGAATCGGCAAAGGGGGAGGTGGCCGAGCGGCTCTTCCTGGCTGAGGACTCGAGCGGATTCGAGCGGGAAGCGGTCACCGGGGAACCGATCCGCTATGTGGACTGGTTCGTCCCCGGGGTAATCGGGATGAACATGATGTTCTCCTGTATCTTCGGCGTGGGCTGGATCATCGTCCGGTATCGCAAGAACGGAGTCCTCAAACGTCTAAAGGCGACCCCGGTCCGGGCGATCGAGTTCGTCTCGGCCCAGCTTGTCAGCCGGCTCTACATCGTGCTGATCACCGCTATCATCGTCTATTCGGGGAGCAATCTCTTCCTGGGCTTCATGATGCAGGGCTCGTACTTGAACCTGATCCTGGTAACCGCCGTAGCGACGATCTGCATGATCTCCTTCGGCCTGATCTTCGCCGCCCGACTCAAGAGCGAGGAGCTCGCCAACGGACTGATGAACCTAGCCCTCTGGCCGATGATGGCCTTCTCGGGGATCTTCTTCTCCTTAGAGGGGACGCCGTTGATGCTCCAACGGGCGGCGCGGGTCTTCCCTTTGACCCACTACATCGAGGCGGCCCGGGCGATAATGCTCGACGGTGCGGGACTGGCGCAGATCAGCCCCAATCTCATGGCGCTCCTGGGAATGACCGCCCTCTTCCTGTTGATCAGCTCTTTAACTTTCAAGTGGGAATAGGAGTGGGGGGGGAATTAGTTCGGTTCGGTGAGTACGATCAGCCTGTCGTCGTTGCGGATAAAGCGGCAGGAGACGCCGAATACTTGGTGGACGATCTCCTCATCCACCGCCTCATCCATTGCCCCCCAGGCGACGGTACGCCCCGCTTTTAAACAGACGAACTCGTCCACATAAGGAATCGCCATATTCAGGTCGTGGAGCACGGCGACGACGGTGCGCCCCTCCTCAGCGCTCAGGCGCTTGAGATAGGCGAAGAGGCGATACTGAAACTTCAGGTCCAGGTTATTCATCGGCTCATCCAGAAGAATTACGGGCGTCTCCTGAGCGAAGAGGCGCAGGATACGGATCTTCTGAAACTCACCGCCGCTCAAGGTCTCGATGCGGCGATCCTGCAAAAACTCCAGTCCGAACTCCCCGAAAAGCCTATCCACCAGCTCCTCGTCCTCAAGCCGGGGTGCCCAACCGAAGTGGGGTTTGCGCCCGGCGAGGACGATATCCCGGGCCAGGGCCGACTCGGGGCGAACGCCCGCTTGGGGGAGATAACTTATAATCTTCGCCCGCGCCTTGAGGTCGATCCGGTCGATTTCACGGCCGTCCAAGAGGATTCGGCCGCCGTGCGGACGACGCAGCCCCGCCAAGAGGCGCAGTAGACTGGTCTTCCCCGAGCCGTTTTCCCCCATCAGGGCCGTAAAGCTTCCGGCCTTAACCCTTCCCTGAATCGCATCGAGGATTTGGGTTCCTCCGGCGCGGTACGCCACTGCTTCGAGCTGCAGCACTACTCCCTCCCCGTTCGGGAGGCCCGAATCAAGAGATAGAGAAAGAAGGGAACCCCCAGGAAGGCCGTCATGATGCCGATGGGGAACTCCGCCGGCGCTAAAAGGGTGCGGGAGAGGGTGTCCGCCGCAACCAACAAAAGAGCGCCGAAGAGCCCCGAAGCGGGAAGCAGAAAGCGGTAGTCGTTGCCGAGGATCATACGGGCGATATGGGGCGCCACGAGACCGATGAAGCCGATAACCCCGGTCAGGCTGATGATCCCGGCGGTCAGAAAGGCGCAGAGCACAATCGTAATCCGCGTAGTCTTTCGCGGATCGATACCCACCGAAAGGCTCGCATCCTCCCCCATGGCCAAAATCGTATAGTTCCAGGAGTTCAGGTAGAGCACCGGCGCCGACAGCAACAGAATGCCCCCGGCGAAGCCGACCTCCCACCACTGGGCCGCGCTCAAGCTCCCCATCATCCAGAAGACGATGCGCGAGAGTTCCTCACTGGACGCAGCGTACTGCAGGATCGAGGTTCCCGCGGAAAAGAGGTACATCACCGCAATACCGGCCAGGATCACCGTCTTCCCCGCCCCGCCGGTAAGCCGGCTCAAGGCCAAGACCGCCGCCATGGAGGCGAGGGCGCAGATAAAGGCGAAGACGATCGGAAGTCCCAGGGAGAAAAGCGCCAGATTCACCGCTTCTCCGCCGATAACAATGGCGGCCGCCGCGCCGAAACCCGCGGCTGAGGAGACGCCCAAGGTAAAGGGGCTGACCAGGGGATTTCTCAAGATCCCCTGCATGGCCGCGCCGCTAATGCCCAGGGCGAAACCGGCGATGGCGGCCATCAGGATGCGGGGAAGGCGGAGTTGCCACAGGATCAGCGCACTCAGGTTACGGTCGCCCACTTCTCCGTGATGGGCGGAGCCGGTTAAGGCCGAGAGGAGATCCGCAAGAGAGATGCGAACGGCGCCCAGCAGCAGGGAGATGAGCATAAGCAGGATCAGCAACAGGAGCGTACCCGGGATTACCCCGTACCGAGCTCTCTGTATGCGCGGAGTTTGAGAATCAGGGGAGGTGGTTATAAGAGACTGCCGTGGCACACTACCGCCGTTGTGCTCATGCTGAGGGCGAGAAGGAATCCGTTACAGGGAAACGGAGACAACTCTCAATCCGCGAAGAGCGTCCGTGAATTCTCTGGTACCTGGTATCCTGGCTTACACAGTCGCGCTTACAGCGCAAACTCTGCTTACAGTGGCGGGACCGCTCCGGATTCTCACCGGATTCCCTGGTGCATTGCCTGCTTCAGAGTGGTGAAAGCTTACCGCGGGAAAATGGGGATGTCAAGATTACCCGAAATCAGGAAGCGCGCTTGATTCAGGTGTCGCCGGATTATTATAATGAGTAAAACAGTTAAGAAGACTCGCCAAATCGGGTTTAATTGAGTATTTTATTAGCGATAGGATGTGATTATGAATATTAGCACCGTAACTGATGGAATTTACCGTTTATCCGCCAACGCGGAGAACATTCTCTTTGAAGGATTATGGCCGATCCCGAACGGGGTGGCGATGAACTCCTATATCGTCAAGGGAGAGAAAACCGCCATTATCGACGGGGTGTGCGGCTGGGACGGCGTTCCCGAGACCCTTTTCGAGCAGTTCGATCAGGTCGATATCGACGCCGATACCATCGACTATGTGATAATTAACCATATGGAGCCGGACCACTCCGGTTGGCTCGAGGATTTTAAACAGATTCGCCCGGATTTCAAGATCGTCACCTCCCAAAAGGCGGTAGACCTGCTGGAGGCCTTCTACGGTATCGAGAACGAGGTAATCGTCGTCGGCGACGGGGATACCCTCGACCTGGGAGGCGGCCGGGTCTTGGCCTTTGCCGAGATTCCCAACGTCCACTGGCCGGAGACAATCGCCACCTTCGATACCCAATCGGGAACCCTGATGCCCTGCGACGCCTTCGGATCCTTCGGTTCCATCGGCGACGCCCCCTACGACGACCAACTGAGCGAGGAACAGATCGACTTCTACGAGAAGGAGGCGGTCCGCTACTACGCCAACATCGTGGCCGCCTTCTCCCTGCCTACCAAGAAGGCGATCGAGAAGTGCGGTCCCCTGCCGATCAAGATCATCGCCCCGGGTCACGGTATCGTCTGGCGAAAGAATCCCCAGAAGATTATCGACGACTACTCCCGCTACGTGGCCTACCAGAAGGGCCCCGCCAAGGAGGAGGTAACCCTGATTTGGGGCTCCATGTACGGGATGACCGAGAAGGCGGTCCGTCCGGCGATCGAAGCCTTAGAAGCCGAGGGAATCACCGTACATGAGCACCGGGTTCCGGAGACCTCCTGGGGCGATATCATCGCCTCCGCCTGGACCTCCACCGGCATCGTCCTCGCGATGCCCACCTACGAGTATAAGATGTTCCCGCCCATGGCGGCCGTCCTGGAGGAGCTGGGCAAGAAGAAGATCCACGGGCGTAAGGCCTTCCGCTTCGGCTCCTACGGCTGGTCCGGGGGCGCCGAGAAGGAGCTCAAGGAGATCCACGACCGGCAGAAGATGAAGTGGGAGTTTCTCGAATCGGTCGAATTCAAGGGCAGCCCCAAGAGTGAGGATATCGAGCTGATCCGTTCCCGCTGCAAGGAGCTGGCGGTACAGATCAAAGAGGCGGTGGCGGCGGTTTCAGCCTAACCGCGACCCAAACCGATTGAAAGCGCGGAGCATAAGCTCCGCGTTTTTTTATGCGCGTTAACAAAGTTAATTGACATAAACTCGTTTTTCCCCTATAGTGAGTCGAGAGTTAGGTAACACTAATTTAATTTTAGGGAGCTAAACCGCATGATGACCATGACAGAGGTTCGGCGCGGCCGAACGGGAACAGTAAGCGGATTCGGCAAAGGTCGCGGATTCCGGGCGAAGATGATCGCCCTCGGCATTCGTCCCGGAGCCACAATAAAAGTAGTCAGCGGAGCCGGCGACGGTCCCCGAGTGGTGCAGGTCGGTCGGCAACGGATCATGATCGGCGCCGAGATGCTGAACGCAATCTATCTGAACGAGGGAGATCATGCTAATGAACGCAACTAACACCGATCTTCGCTTAGCGGAGATGAAACCGGGCAGCAGCGCGGTCGTCACCGGCTACAAGGAGGGCGGCAGGGAGTACCGGCGAAAGCTCCTCTCCTTCGGTCTTACCGCGGGAACTCGCATTACCGTGATCAAGGTGGCCCCCATGGGCGATCCGGTGGAGATCAAGGTCCGCGGCTACTCCCTCTCTCTGCGGAAATCCGAGGCGGAGATCCTGGAATTGGGAAGGGCTTGAGCATGAGTACCGCACTACCCACGAAAACCCTGACCGTCGCCCTGACGGGAAACCCCAACTGCGGCAAGACGACTATCTTCAACGGTCTTACCGGAGCGACCGCGAAGGTCGGGAACTGGCCCGGCGTCACCGTGGAACGCAAGGAGGGGCGTTTTAACGGTCCCGCCCTGGAGTGCTCGGTAATCGACCTGCCGGGGATCTACTCCCTGGCGGCGGAATCGGAGGATGAGCGGGTCGCCCGGGATTTCCTGATCAGCGGGAATGTCGACGCGGTGGTCAGCATCGTCGACGCCTCCAATCTGGAGCGCAACCTCTACCTGACGACGTCGATCATCGAGAGCGGGATCCCCACGGTCGTCGCCCTGAATATGATCGATGCCGCGGAGAAAGCGGGAATAGAGATTGATGTAGAGGTCCTCTCACAGCGCCTCGGTTGTCCCGTCCTGCCTCTCTCCGCGGTAAAGCAGAAGAGCCTGAATGAGTTTAAGGATGAGCTCAGCCATCTCCTCAGCACGGGAATCGAGGAGCCCGCGGCGGGGCGCATAAAGTACAGCCCGGAGATAGAGAAGACCCTGGGCGCATGGAACGCGAAACTGCAGAAGCCGGCCGAGGAGTTGGGGGTCGAAGCACGCTTCTTGGGCTTGAGCCTCCTGGAAGAGGATCCCTACCTTACGGAGCTCTGCGGCGACCGGGTCGGCGATAAAGCGATCTCCACCGCCTTAGCGGAGATCGGAGGCAAAGCGGGAACTACGGTAGATATGCTTATCGCCGATAACCGCTATAGCTGGATCGTCGATGTCTGTACCGCGGCGCAGAAGAGCGATGAGGCGGGAAAGGAGAGTCGAGGCGGCCTGGATTCGATCCTGCTCAACCGCTTCCTGGGCGTGCCGATCTTCCTGGGCGTCATGTACCTCGTATTCTGGACTACCATGTCCGTCGGCGGCGCCTTCATCGATTTCTTCGACATCCTCTTCGGCGGGATCTTCGTCGACGGTCTGGGCGGCTTAATGGCCTCATCAGGCAGTCCTGAATGGCTCATCGCCATTATCGCCGGCGGTTTAGGCGGCGGGATTCAGACCGTCTCTACCTTCGTACCGATTATCTTCATGATGTTCCTGATGCTCGCCATCCTCGAGGACTCGGGTTATATGGCCCGAGCGGCCTTCGTGATGGACCGGGCCATGCGAACCATCGGCCTCCCCGGGAAGGCCTTCGTGCCCATGCTGGTCGGCTTCGGCTGTACAGTTCCCGCAATTATGGCCACCCGAACCCTGGAATCGAAGCGGGACCGCTTCATGGCTATCTTTATGGCCCCTTTCATGTCCTGCGGCGCCCGGCTCCCGGTCTACGCCCTCTTTACGGCCGCCTTCTTCGGCGCCCGGGCCGGAGGGGTAGTATTCTCGATCTACCTGGCCGGGATCGTGATGGCCATCCTTACCGGACTGCTGCTCAAACATACCCTCTTCAAAGGCACCCACTCCCCCTTCGTCATGGAGCTACCGGCCTATCATGCCCCTCGGGTGAAGATGATCTTCAAGAGCGCCTGGTACCGGCTCAAGGCCTACATGTTCCGCGCGGGTAAGGTGATCATCCTGATGGTGCTGGTCCTGGCCGTACTCAACTCCCTGGGCACGGACGGTAGCTTCGGCAACGAGGATTCGGAAGAGTCGGTCTTAGCCGCTGTCGGGAAGAGCATTACCCCCGTCTTTAGCCCTATGGGCATCAACGAGGAGAACTGGCCCGCCACGGTGAGTCTCTTCACCGGGCTCTTCGCCAAGGAGGCGATCGTGGGGACCCTGAACGCCCTCTATTCCCAGGAGGCGGGCGTCCAAGGGGAGGAGAGTTCTGAAGCCTGGAGCCTGGCGGCGATCAGCGTCGACGCCATAGCCTCAATCGGGGAGAACTTGGGCGGCCTCGCCTCTACCTTGCTCGATCCCTTAGGCGTAGGCATAATCAGCGGCGATGAGTCCGCCACCGGCGAGGAGCTTGAAACCGAGAAGAGCGTCTTCGCGGGGCTTCGGGCCAACTTTACCCCCGTCGCCGCCTACGCCTACCTCCTCTTCGTTCTCATGTACTTCCCTTGCGTGGCCGCCATGGGCGCCGCAATCCAGGAAACCGGACGGGGCTACGGAACCGTACTGGTGGTTTACCTGACCCTACTGGCCTGGATCACCGCCACCCTGGTTTTTCAGCTCTTCGAGGGCGGACAACTCCTCTGGATTATCGTCCCGCTTCTCCTTCTGGGCGGCATTTTCTTGAGCTTCGCCTGGATGGGCAGGGGCCGCGAGAAGATCGCCTACCCGGGATGATCCGATCAACAATGTACCTCCCGCTCCGTCTCGAGCCGTTGCGCCCGGGCGGGGCATTCTTGTAGAATATGGAAACAATGATCCAAACCAGCGAGGCGGCTCTGCAGGAGCTCCATAAACGCTTCCCCGCGGCCATCGATTACCTTATCAGCATCTTTCTTATCGACCGGGAGTACGGCGAGGTCAGCAACGGCCGCTTGGCCGCCAGGCTCGAGGTCTCCAAACCGGCGGTCAGCCAGGCTATCGGGCGCTTGAAGAAGCTCGACCTGGCCCAGCAGGATCTCTACGGAACCATTCGCCTAACACCCGAGGGGCGCATCTTCGCCGCCCGGATCCTGAAGCGTCATTACCTGATCGAACACCTCTTAATTCGGAAACTCGACTACCCCTGGGACCGCTCCGACGACGAAGCGCAGCGACTGCAGGGGGCTATCTCCGAGGAGTTCGCCGACTACTTGGATGAAAGTTTCGGACACCCCCAAACCTGTCCCCACGGCAACCCGATGCCGGGATCGAAGCTTGAGGCCTCCCTAATCAGCGCGCCTCGGCTTATCACGGCAGAGGTCGGTTCCGAGGTAAGCCTGATTCGCATCACCGAAGAGGGAGAGATGGTGGAGGGGCTCCTCAAGTTCTGCAACAGCCATCAGCTGCGCCCCGGGATTCGGCTGGAGATCGTTCCTCCCGAAGAGAACGATGCGGTCAGCGTCCGCTGCTGTGAGGGAGAGACCTTTTCGGTGCCCCACGCGATCGCCGCACACCTCTGTTGGAAGCCTTAATTCTGACTCTTCTGCTTGACTAAACCTCACGAATTGCCGACGATCACCATAGGTAGGATTGTATGCGAAGAATACTGTTTTTACTCCCGATTTTACTCCTCACCCTCCGCCTCACGGCCCACCCGCACATGTTCATCGATACCCAGATGAAGATCGATATCGATCAGACTCGGCTGGAAGGGCTGGAGATTACCTGGTATTTCGATCCCCTCTTTACCGCCTCGATAGTGGGCGATTTCGACGAGGATAAGAACGGCCGTTTTGACCCGAAAGAGACGGAGGAGATCCGGGAATATGCCTTTTCAAATCTGGCGAACTTCGACTATTTTACCTTCGTAATGACCGGCGGAGGGACCTATACCCCCCAGAGTATCGAAGATTTCGAGGCCTTTATGGAGGGCGGTCAGCTTGTTTACCGCTTCTACGCCCCTTTTGGAATCGATATCGCCGGGACCGAGGCGGCGGTGGCTATCTACGACGAGAGCTTTTTCTGCGATATCCTCTACCATGAACAGTCGCCGGTCGCGATCCGCGGGAGCAATGCGGACTGGGAAATCGTAGAGAACAAGGATCTGGCGATTAACTACGGCGGATCGGTCTCCGTCTCCCGGGACGGCGCCGACTACTCGGGAACGGCCTTTCCCCAACAGATCGTTATCTCCATCCCATAGGCAGTTGAGATGAAAAACAGACTCTTCCCGCTTCTTCTATTGCTAATCACCATGTTGCTGACAACCGGGCTCTGGTCCCAGGCGAATCCCTTCCTCTCTACCGGGGATGAGACCTCTCCGGAACAGGAGATTAGGGAGGCCCCGAAAAAAGCTCCCTCGCCATCGGGTCCGCTCCTGCAGCGCACAATCGCCATGCAGCGGCAACTGCAGCGCACTATTTCCGACGGTCTGGGTGAGATCGCTTCGGGCGAACGCCCAGGGGCGCTGTGGGGGGTGCTCTTCTTCTCCTTCCTCTACGGCTTTTTCCACGCCCTGGGGCCGGGACACCGGAAGACGGTACTGGTCGGTTATTTTATTGGGGAAGAGGCCAAACCGGCGATGGGAATCCTGGCGGGAGTAGCCCTCGCGGCCGTTCACGCCGGAAGCGCAATCCTGCTAGTGGGAGGAATCGGCTGGATCGCGAAGCAGTCGGTTATGCTTACGGTCAATCAGGCCCAGGTGGTTCTCTTGCCGATCTCCTACGGGGTGATCGCTCTATTGGGACTCTACATGCTGATCCACGGGATTCACGATTTCCGGCACCATCATCACCACCACGACGACGCCAAAGGGATCGGCGGCATCATCATCTCCGGCCTGGTCCCCTGTCCGGGAGCGGCGGCGATCATGATCTTCGCCCTCGTTTCGAACGCCTTTCTCATCGGGAGCATCGCCGTGTTGGCTATGTCCTTAGGCATGGGGATTCTCTTGGCCGGGATCGGTCTGGTCAGCATCCTCTTCCGTCGGAGTATCTCCCGCTTCTTAGCCGATGAGGAACGGGGACGTTTTGTGGAGTTGGCCTTACACGTGGTCGGCGGACTACTAGTGGCCGGTTTCGGGCTGCTGCTCCTGGTCGGCTCCCTCTCCGGTTGACCGGCGACGAATCCGTTTCGAGATTTCGTCTAGGATCTCATCGTAGCCCACGATCTTATGGGGCCGCAGACAACCACTGCAATCCTTGACCTCCTGCTTGGTAAGGCTGTAATTACCCCCGCAGTCGGCGAACCAGTAGAGGGGACAAAAGCAGAAAAGACAATTCATCTCTTCAAGATCGTGACAGGGATAGTATTTACAATCGGTGTTGCTGAACCAGGCCTGGGAGTTCTTCACCGGCGGAGAATACCACACAAAACCAGCCACTTCCAAGTATTAGCCCTTTACCGCCCCCGCAGTCATACCGCTGATCAGCTGTTTCTGGATAAAGAAGAAAAGGATGATTACCGGCAATGCGCTAATAACTCCACCGGCGGTCAGCAGGCCCCAGGCGATCTGATATTCACCGATCATATTCTGAAGAGCCACCGGAATTGTCCGGACCCGGCTGTTGGTCAGTACGGCGGCATAGAGAAACTCATTCCACGCGGTAATGAAGATGTAGATACCGGTGGAGTAGATCCCCGGCAGTGCGATCGGCATAATAACCCGGAACATAGCACCCAATCGAGAACAACCGTCGATCTCCGCCGCTTCATCGAGTTCCTTGGGGATCGCGTTGAAAAAACTGGTAAGCATCCAGACCGAAAAAGGTATGGTGAAGGTTGAATAGGCAATGATCAGCGCCATGGCGGTATCCATCAACGCGAGGTTGCGCATAATGATGAAGAGCGGAACCAAGAGCAGCACGATCGGGAACATATTGATCACCAGGAACTGCATCAGAAAAAAACCTCGCCCGGCGAACTGAAAGCGGGAGAACCCGTAGCTGGCCGGTACGGTGATAGCAAGCCCCAGTAGGGCAGTGCAGCCTGCAACAATCAGACTGTCCCGAATATTGCGAGCAAAATCTATCTTGGTGAATAGGCGAATATAGTTTTCAATACTAGGGTTCTCCGGAAAGAAGCGAAATTCCTTTTGGTAGAGATCGGTCTCTGGAGTAAGGGATGAAATGAAGGTCCAGATATAGGGGAAGAGTGCGAAGAGAACGATCAGCAGGATCGGGATATAGATTAGCAGTAGCTTAGCGGTCAGGGAACGCTTCTTTCTCATCGCTCGCCCGCCTTAAGAATCTTTCGGATATAGCCGGCGACAAAAACCATCAGGAACAGAGTCAAGAAGATGGCCAATGTCGAGGAGTAACCAAAATCTAAGCCCTTGTAGGCTCTGATGTAGGAATAGACCGGTAAGGTGTGAGTCGCATAGCCGGGTCCGCCTCCGGTCATGACATAGATTATATCCAGCGAATTGGCTACCCAAATAGTACGCAGCAACAAGGTGGTAAACATAATCGGCAGCAGCATGGGAATCGTAATCCGAAAAAAGGCCTGCACTGCATTAGCGCCGTCGAGTTCGGCCGATTCGTAGAGTTCCTCGGGGATGGCTTGCAAGCCGGCCAATAGCATGATGGCGAAGAAGGGAAACCCCTGCCACATCAGGGCGATCATGATCGCCAGCAGAGCTGTGGAGGAATCGGCAAGCCAGGGAAAGTAGCGTTCCAATATGCCGAGTCGTACCAGGATCTCATTGATCAGACCGTAATTACCGTCGTACATCCAGCGCCACATTAGGGCGGTAATGACGCTGGGAGTAACCCAGGGAATCAAGATAACCGAGCGGATAAGGGATCGGCCGAAGAAATTTTGATTCAAGATCAGTGCAGTTACCAAACCGAGTCCGAACTGCATTCCGATGATACCGACGATCCAGATTACCGTATTGCGCAGGGAGATGTAGAAGACCGGATCGGCGAGGGCGGCTCGATAATTCGCAAAACCGACAAAAGCCCGCTCATTCGGCTTCCAGAGAATGTAGTTTGTTAAACTATAGAGAATAGTCCGCACCATCGGGAGGAAGATTATCAGGATTGTGACGATCATAGCCGGAGTTATAAATGCGTAGGGGTAGAGCGTTTGCTTCAAATCGTTTCGCTGCATACTTCTTCCTCCCGGAGATTGAGAGCGGAACCAGTAAGACGGTCCCGCTCATGGTAGGAGCTAAGCTACATACCGAAATGATCGGCAATAAGTTCCATCATCTCGGCGCTGGAAATTTCTCCCATAAAAGCGCGCTGCATCTGCGTCGGCCAGAGGGATTCGACAAACTCCGCGGTTCCCGGGTGGGCGGGAAGAACTCCGGCGAAATCGGCTGAATCGGTAGTGGCTTTCAGGAAGCGGTTGGAGCCGCCGGCGGCATTGCTCTTGTTGATCGAAACCTGTCCGCTGGCCTTCTGCCAGACTGCATTGTTCTCCGCCGTCGCCAGGAAGGCGGTCCAGGCAAATGAAGCATCCACTGTATCGGAATTAAATATCGCATTCTCCTCGTCGCCGAAGGAGGTCCAATATCCGTCTGTCCCCATAGGGACCGGTGCTGCGGAAATCTTGTCGCCCAGAGCCTCTTCCATAGTCTTGGAGCTACCGAGGTGATGGATCGTCATAGCGGTCTTGCCGGAGGTCATATTGGCGATGATCTCCTTGAAACCGTCGGTGGGAGTTGTGGGAGGACTAACCTCATGTACACGGTATAGATCGATGAACCACTGGTTCGCATCTATCGCTTGCTGGTTGGTTAGGCCGCCGGGGGTAAACGAGGCTCCCGATGAGAGCACAAAGGTTCCCCACCAGTCATGTCCGCCCCGGGCTCCGCGGATGCCGAAACCGTATACATCGATCTCTCCGTCTCCGTCCGTATCGCGGGTAAGGGCCTTAGCCACATCCAGGAATTCCGCTCTCGTCTTCGGGACGCTCAATCCGAGCTCTTCGAACATATCGACTCGGTAGTAGAGGTAGAGAATCACCATCTGCAAGGGCATATAGTACTGATTCCCGTCCTTGTACTTCGTCAGCTCCCAGATCTTGTCGAATACGTCATCCCGGCCCTCCCAGGCTGCGATCTTGTCGTTTAGCGGAACCAAGGCGTCGAGTTCGACTAATTGAGGCTGCCACCAAAGCTTCACCTGGGCCACATCAGGAGCCAGCCCGCCGGCAACCGCGGTCAGAAGCTTCTGGTTATAGACGTCCCAGGCGACCCGTTCCGGCTTAACCGTGATTCCCGGATTCTCCTGTTCGAACTTCTCCACCAAGGGGTTGACCGCCGTTTCAGGATCATCGAAGTGGTACCAGAAAGTGATCTCCTGGCTCTCCTGAGTCGCGCCTTCATCCTGTCCCCTGGCGCCTAGGCTGAACGCCAATCCGAGACAAACAACAATAAGGAGTACTCTTTTCATACTCTACCTCCTAGATATCTTTCTCTCCAAGCAACGCTTGGCTTTATCAACTATGGTTTCTCGGGTAAGCCCGTATTTCTCTAGAATCTCAGCCGGCTCCCCGGATTCGCCGAAGGTATCCGTTACTCCTACCCGCTCTATAGGTACCGGGAATGTGGAAGTCAAATGCTCCGCAACGGCGCCGCCCAACCCGCCGAGAATACTGTGTTCCTCGGCCGTTACGATGGCGCCGCACTCCTTGGCAGCGGAATCCAACAGCTCTATATCCATGGGCTTGATGCTGTACATATCAATAACCCTGGCATCTATATCCTGACGGGAGAGCTCATCCGCCGCTTCCAGGGCCATGGGCACCATCATTCCGCAAGCGACAATGGCGACATCCCCTCCCTTCCGAAGAATCCTGCCCTCGCCGATCCGGAAATCGCCGTCTTGAACAACAGGGGTCGGAACTCGGCCGAGACGCAGATAAACGGGACCCTCATGTTCTGCGGCGGCGAATACAGCCCGGTAGGCGGCGTTCGCATCGGCCGGGACCAGGACCGTCATTCCCGGAAGCATTCGCATTAATGCGATATCCTCAAACGCCTGATGCGTCGCACCGTCCCCTCCGACGCAGACCCCCCCGTGACTGGTTGCGATTTTTACATTTGCCTGATTGTACGCCACCGATACTCGGACCGGTTGATTCGCTAAGCTGGTTGCAAAGACGGCAAAGGTTGTAGCAAAAGGGATCTTCCCGTCCATAGCCATACCGGCTGCAGTACCCATCATGTCGGACTCTTTAATACCCATCTGGTAGAAACGATCAGGAAACTCATCCCTGAATCCGCCGACCTTGATCGCATCGCTAAGATCCGCCGTAAGGACTACTATATTTGAATTTTTCCGTCCCAGATCAATCAGAGCCTCTCCAAAGGCCTTGCGCATGGGAGTCGCCGCGTTATACATCTACTGCCCTCTCTTCGGGGATTTGAAAATCCCGGTAAAGCTCATTGGAACCGATCTCTTCCAAACCTTGACGGGTCTGATCATTATCAGGCCATGTCCCGTGCCAGGCAGCGAGATTCTCCATGAGGCTCACCCCTTTACCCATAATCGTAGAGGCAAGAATCGCCCATGGCTTATCCCCTTCGGAGTCGGTAGAGTGCAAAGCCGAGATAATCTGTTGCATATCGTGCCCATCGATGCGCTGGGTCTGCCATCCGAATCCGCGAAACTTCTCTTCCAAGGGCTGAATGCCCATCACCTCGGCGACCTTACCGTCGATTTGCAGCCCGTTGTCGGTCACTATGAGGATGAGATTTGATAACTGATAGTGAGCCGCCGTCATCGCAGCCTCCCAGACCTGTCCCTCCTGCAGCTCTCCGTCACCGACGATACAGTAGACTCGAGCGCTGCTCTTATCCGCCTTACGTGAGAGGGCGATCCCATTTGCTACTGAAAAACCTTGCCCCAAGGGACCGGTGGATGTCTCAACAAGCCCGGGCAGCGCTTTACGGGCGGGATGTCCCTGCAGCCTGCTTCCCATTCGCCTGAAACCGGATAATTCATCCGGATCGATGAATCCGGTTCTTGCCAGGACCGAATACCAGGCCGCGCATGTGTGTCCATTGCTCAATACAACTCGATCTCGATCACCGTATGCGAGATTCCTAGAATCATATTCGAGGACCCAACCGTAGAGCACCGCCATAATATCGGCCAATCCCAAAGCTCCTCCGATATGTCCCGCACCTGCATTATTGATCATCCGCAGGCTGTCCCGGCGTATTTGCTGCGCCAGGGAAGTGAGCCGTTCAATATCCGGTTTCCCGTGAAAACGTCGTTGCACTCTTTACTCCTCTGTATGATAGGCCTCGATCATTCGTCGAACCCGGGATCGGTCCATGTGGGTGTGCATAGCTTTACCCGCCACCTCCACTTTCCGCTCACGAATTGCAGCGACTATCTCAGCGTGTTCCTCTGGTGTATTGTTGTACTCTTCACCTTTCTCTTCCTTGAAATGCTTGTTCATTGCAATGATATCCGGTGTGAGTAAGGAGATAAGGGATCGTAGAACGGCATTTTTGGAGGCTTTTGCAATAGCCAGATGAAAAAGGTGATCCGCCTCTAAGGTACTCTTCTGCTCCCGGAAAAGTTGAATATACTTTTGATGATAACCTTCGATATCTGTAAGATCCTCCTCGCTTCTGCGAGCAGCCGCCTGCCGTGCAGAGAGAACCTCAAGATGGGAGCGGGTTTCCACCAGATCCCTGGCGTTTCCCTTGTGAATGTTCACCATGCTGGCGATAAGACCCTCAAGGGCAGGCGCTCCGATGTCCGTGATATAGATACCCGACTGCGGTCTGATCTCGACTATTCCGTAAAACTCAAGCTTTTGTAGGGCCTTTCGGACATATCCCCGGGTGGTCTTCAACTGCTCCGAGAGCACCCGTTCGGAGGGAAGTCGCATCCCCGGCAGCAGGGTACCATCGGCAATCAGAGCCTGAATTCGCGCAATTATTGCTTCCACAGGCTCATCGCTGACGACATCCTGGAAATGTTCAATATTTTCGCGCTTGGCTCGATCGCCCATCTCACCGCCTATTCTGGTTAACCAGTTTCAATTATTGTAACACTGGTTAACCAGTTCTGCAAGCAAAAAGTTGAGCCAAGCAGGGGATATCAGCGATTCATGATTAAAGGGTCTATATTACCGGCGAGCCGTCATCAGAAAGAGGGGAAATCGCTTTGGTCCGTCGGCAGTCTCTTTCTCGATCACATAGGGAGTATCGAACTCTATGCGGCTGAATCCGGCATCGGAGGCGGCGGCAGCCAGTTCGTCCCGGTCGAAACCGAGGTGGGGAACTCCCTCCGGGCCGCCGTGAAAGCTGCCGTCCTCCCGGTCCAGATCGACGATGCAGGCAGTTCCGCCGGGAGCGAGCATCGCGGCGATCGACTTGAGGGCGTTGCGGTGATCCTCAATATGGTGAAAGGCCATCATCGAGACGACTAGATCGAAACTCATTTTCGGCATTGGTCCGGAACTGATATCGTGAAGAACCAGTTCACACCCCTCGATCCCGTTCGTTTCGATCTTTGTCTTTAGCTCATCCAGCATACCCCGGGAGGTATCGACGAAGGTTATAGCCGAGGCGATAGAGAGAAAACTGAGACCGAAGACTCCGGTGCCCGAACCGATATCCGCCAGGGAGTACTTGGAACCACTCTCCGGCAGCTTTCTGATTATAAAATCGGCGATCTTCCGAGCTCGCTCGCTTCGTTGCGGAGTATCCCACCCGGCCGCCATCAGATCAAAATCGTGCATACTCGCTAGGGTATCAGCCCGCCAAAGGGAGTGCAATACAGGAAACCATGCCATACAGCCGGATTATTCATAGTTCTACCTCCATTCTTGGTTCCTATACGCTATAAAGTAGTTATTTATGAGTAATTTGACATGTTTTTATTATTGCCTATACTTAATCAATAACGAGGTCTTAAGAATGAAGCTATTAATCGTCGACGACTCAATCTCCGCTAGATTTTTCTTGAAGAGTTGTATCGCCGAACACCGGGAATATGAGATATACGAAGCGACCAACGGAAAGGATGGGGTCGATTCATTCCGGGAACACCGGCCAAAGATAACCTTCCTCGATATCACCATGCCGGTAATGGACGGTTTCGAGGCCTTGAAAGAGATCAAATCCGTCGATCCCGAGGCATTGGTTATAATTCTTACTTCGGACATACAGAAAAAAACGACCCAACGCATTATGGACCTGGGCGCTTTTCAGTTCCTCGGCAAACCACCCACCCGGGAAAAAATAGAGGAGGCGCTAATACAGGCGGAGGAGAAGCTTCGCCATGGGTGATATTCCGGCCCAGGGTAAGGATAATCAACAATTCTCCGAACTTGAAATAGACTCCCTTCAAGAGCTGATGAACATCGCCTTCGGCAACGCCGCCGCCGAGCTCGCCGAGAGTATCGATATCTTCGTGGAACTGAGTGCGCCAAAAATGCGACCTATAAGGGTGGAGGAGCTAACCGAATATATCTCCGCCCAGATTATTGACTTCAACGAATGCAGTATAATCGAACAATATTACCGAGGAGATATATCCGGAGCCGCATTCCTGATATTCCCCTACGGAGTGGAACGCGATTTCGTCTCCCTCTTCCAGGACCAGGATTTTAACGCCCTCCAGTCCGATCTGTTGATCGAACTGGAAAAGGAGATCCTTCTAGAGGTGGGGAACATCCTCATCGGCGCATGTCTGGGCAAGTTTTTCGATCTATTACAAGGAGCGGCTACATTTTTACCCCCCCGGGCGATTATCGGAGATAAGTTTCATCAAACCTTTATCCAGGGAGCTTTCGACAAAGAGGACGATTACGCCTTAATCCTGCATCTTAAGTTTACCTTTGAGGATCGCGACGTGGCGGGGTATCTCTTTCTCATTAATCATCGGTCGAGCTTCAGCAAGGTAAAATCCGCGCTACAAAACTATTGGGAACAGTATCAGTGAATCAGATGCAGATACTCGACGTTGTAAATATCGGCATAGCCATTATCGACAAACAGTATACTGTTCGGGAGTGGAACCACTGGCTCGCAATGCACAGCGGAATTAGCCAAGAGGAGATCGTTGGAAAAAGCGTATTCAGGTTCTTTCCGGACCTAAACAACCAGAGTTTTATCCGTGGGGTCAAATCGGTTATCACCTTCGGGAATACCATCTATTTCTCCCAACGACTGCATAAGTATCTGTTTCCCTGCAAGCTCTCCGGCGCCTACGCATCGGTATTCGAATACATGCAGCAGCAATGTACTCTCGCTCCGGTATATAACGAAGAGACTGGTGCCAATGAGGTCCTCATTACTGTAATAGACGTCACCGAAAGCCTCTATCTGGAGAAGAGTCTTCGTGAAATTAACCTGATGGACGCCCTAACCAGGGTCTACAATCGTCGATACCTGGATCAGCGACTCAAAGAAGAGATTCTACGCTACAACCGTTATCAGAGACCCCTGAGTTTAATAATGCTTGATCTTGATCATTTTAAGGGCGTCAACGACACCTTCGGACACAGCTGCGGCGACATGATACTCGAGAAGGTATCCGCCATGGTAACTATACTCATTCGCGGCTCTGATCTGATAGCCCGGTACGGCGGAGAGGAGTTCTGCTGTGTTTTACCGGACACCGATCTGGACGGCGCCCTGCTTGTAGCGGAGAGGATCCGCGCTAACGTGGAAGCGATGCACCTGAACTGCGACGAGCGTCCCATCAAGGTTACGGTGAGTCTGGGAATCGCCGAGGCATCTCCCGCGACAAACAAGCCGGCGGATCTCCTCAAAGCGGCGGACAAGGCGATGTACAAGGCGAAACGTGCGGGTCGTAATCGCGTGGCCTCTTAGCCCCCTAGAGGATATTGATAAGACCCCTTAGGCATAATTACTGTCTATTGACAATCCTGAAACATTTTCAGATCTACTCGCCGTTCTCCCCGAGGATCGATTCCAGTTTCCGAATAAAGGCTTCATATTTTCCTTCTACTATCCGGTTCTGAGGGATGAAGATCCGCGTGGTTCGACCTTCCATCCGAAAGGAGAGACTCCTTCCGAAAGGGGTCTTCTTGAGCTTTCCAAGATCTGCATAGGGGATCTCAGTGAGGAGATTGTTCCGCCGAATAGAGAGGAGCTCTGTCTCATCGTTCAGTTCCAGACTCTCCTTGCTGTCGACCTGCTTCTTGCGGGTCATGAAGAAATGAAGCGCCGGTTTGGCGGAGTAGTAGAAGCCGTAGCCCACGAAAACCCCGCCGATGATCCGCATGGCCCCTTCCGAGCCGTTGGCCAGCAATGCCCCCAACACCGCCACGATCGGGCCTGCCAGACTGCGGACAATCCCCCACCCGGGATAGGTATAGTAGGCGTAAAAGAAGAGCTGCCCCTTATCTTTCTTGCTTAGAATATAGCTGATTCGTCCTTTCTTGCTCATAGGCGCCCATTCTTTCATATAAAACAGGCTCTATCCAGTATCGAGGGACTTAGTCTTTCGCGAGCTCCTTTAAGACCTCGCTTATCCGGGCGGCGTTCAGGGGTTTGTAGAGAATCCGGGCATTTTCGACCTTCCCGGCCTCCTCTTCCACGTAATCTTCAGGATACCCGGTAATAAAGAGCACCGGAGCAGTACAGAATCGACGGATCTCCCGGGCGGTTTCAAAACCGTTTTTCCGTCCGTTCAGGTGAATATCCAGCAGGATGTATGCGGGGCAATGCTCCTTAGCGGCATGAACCGCGGCCTCACCCGAGCTGACGCTGGCGCAAACGGTAAACCCGTGATGCTCGAGCCCCTTCGTCAGCATCATGGCAAAAATCGTTTCATCATCGGCAATGAGTACCGTCGGTACTGCTCCCATCTATACTCGCTCCTTATAGCCCACATCACCCACCGTCAGGTCCCAGTGAGTGCCCCCGTTGGAGCGCACCGTAAGACTGCCGTTCAGTTGGTTGGTAACGATATTGTACACGGTCTGAAGACCGAGACTCTCGGCCCGTTCCGGCTCAAATCCTTGAGGGAGTCCGATCCCGTCGTCCTCCAGACTCAGGCGTAGCGTACCTTCGCCGATCTTGGCAAGACGAATCAGGATTCGTCCGGTCTCCCTCTCCGGGAAGGCGTGTTTGATAGCATTGATCAAAAGTTCGTTGATAACGAGCCCCAAGGGCACCGCCGTATCGATGAGCCCGTCCGCCGGCTCAAGATCGAAGTCGAACTCGATGTGTTTGCTTTGCTCTTCGAAGGTGGTGTGGACGAGTTCGGCCAATTCTTCGATGTAGCTCTTCAGATCGAGCCGGGAGAGATCCTTGGCCAGATAGAGACGCTGGTGTACCAGGGCCATGGAATGAATCTTCCCTTCGATCTCCTGGAGCACCCCGCTCTGGGAATCATCCTCCATGGCGAACCTTCTCAGGGCCACCATCGAGGCGATTACCTGCATATTGTTCTTGGTGCGGTGGTAGAGCTCCCGGATCAGAACATTCTTCTCATCCAGCGCCGCCTCGAGGGAACGCCGGATCTGATGATCATGCAGGGCGTAGGCGATATCGGCGCCTATCTCACTCAAGAGCTGGGCCTCCTCACTATCCTGGAAGAAACGCACCGGAATGGAGACGGATAATACACCGAAACAGAAATCCTTTAAGCAGAGTGGCACAGTCAGTGCACTGCGGTCCCGATAGAGCGGGATCATCGGGCAGCTCTCGCACTGATCGGCAGGGGTTTCGGTACCGAGTATTTGCTTGTTCTCCAGTACGATGCGTACACACCGGGGCAGATCCCCGCCCTCAAGACGCATCTGAAGTTGTTCAAACTCGGTTCCAGAATCCGATTGATGGGCACTTTGAAAGGTGCCGTCCCGATCGAACAGGGCGATCCATGCATTATGATACCCCCGGGTCTGCACCAGAATGCGGCAGATTTCATCCAGCGTCCGGTCGATATCTTCGGCTCTGACTATACGCTGGTTTACCCGGCGGACCGCCTCGAGAATTCGGTTTACCTGACTCAAGTGCTCCTCGGTACTGCGGCGCAGCTCATTCTCCGAACTCAGATCTGCCGTTCTGCGGCGGACCTCGCGTCGCATAAGGTTTCCCCAGAGGAACAGAATCAAGAAGATTAAAAGTGTTGGAACGAGCACAAGGGCAAAGTAGCGGAACAACTCTTGGGTCGTGATCCTCGACGGAGCGACCCCGCGAAGCCAGCGTTGCTGCAGGCGGCGGAACTCGCCGCGGCGGTTAAGGATTTCGAGCCCCTCGCTGAACTCGTTCAGTAGCGCCCGATCGCCCTCGTTCACTGCAAAGCAGTATTCCGAACCGTGCAGCGAGAAGGAAGCCGGTTCGAGGCCTTCGATCCTATCTTTCTCGATGTAATAGAGCGCCGGCAGGCGGGCGGCCGCCAGGTAATCGCCATGACCGGACGCGAGGGCCTGAATCGCATCGGAGAGGGTGTTCGCCCGAATCAGATTCTCTTCAAGCCCCCGTTCGCGAAGATAATCGTCCATAATATCCCCGTTCATGACGACTATCGATGCATCACTAAGATCCTCAAGATCATCTATATCCGCCTCTCCCGCCCGTTTGAAAAAGGTCTGATGAACGACGGCATAGGATTGGCTGAAATCGACCAGCTTGTCCCGCTCTCTGGAGTAGAACATTCCGGCAATCGCATCGATCTCTCCCGACTCCAGAGCCGTACGGATCTCCGCCCAGGGCGCGATGCGAATCTCGATCTGCAGGCCCGTCGCCTCCTCTACTGCCCGGGTAAGATCGACATTGAATCCCGCGGGATTACCCTTCTCGTCGAGGAATGAGTAGGGGGGATAATCGAGTTCGGTGCCGACGATGATACGCCGGTCGTCCGGGACGGCTTCCTGGGAATAGAGCTCGACCAAGGTGAAGAGGAGGAGTATAAAGAGCGGTCCGATAAACCTGGAACTCTTCCGGAAAGATGTCGTTCTACCGTTTTTCATGTATTCCCGCAAACCTGAGTATAGTGAACGCCCGATCGGATAGCAAATAATTCTGTGCAGTTCGTTGCATTTTACTTACTAGGGATTGGCAGAGACGGGAGATTGCGGTTAAGCTACCCGCCGCACCCAATTTGGAGGCATCTATGCGATTTACACCTGAAAGCTGCACGGTGCGTTATGCACAGGAGTACGGAAAAGCTATCGAGACTCTGAAGGGGCGCTGGCCCTTGGAGAACAAGGCCCTGAAGCTCGATTTCCGGGAGGAGCGTATCGGCGACAAGCCCGCCTACTCCTTCCGACTAGAAGCAAAACGCCCGCTCCATATCGAAGAGATATCCCTTCACGGCCGAATCGAGGGGACCCTGAGACCGATAAGCGTCCGCAAAGAGGGGTTTCAGTCCTGGAGCTATTGCGACGTCGTCGATCACGACAACCTCCAGCAACGCCCCCGGGCCGATTTTGTGGTGGCCAACCAGGAGGCGGTCTGGAATCCTCCCACCGGGAAGGCGGGCGTACACACCTCGGAGACCTTTCTTATCCTAGACGACGGCCTCGGCGAGAGTCTTATGCTGGCCCAACAGGCCCCCTTCGATGAGAACCTCTCCTTTCGCTTAGAGACGATGACCCAGCCCGCCAAGCTCGATCTGAGCTGGATTCTGATGCGCCGCTTCGATAAGGACGAGACCCTTGAAACCGGTAGCTGCGGAGTATCCTCGGGCTGCGCGGAGTTATTGCTCGAAGAGTGGAGTAAGGCCGCGGCTGCGAGCAATGCTTTCGATCCGGCACCCGGGGCTCCGGTAGGCTGGTGCTCCTGGTACTACTACTTCAACAAGATCACTCCGGAGGCACTGCGGAAGAACCTGGCGGTGGCTAAAGAGAGGAAGCTGGGCTTCGATATCTTCCAGATAGACGACGGCTGGCAGCGATCCATCGGGAACTGGACGGAAACGGCCCCCCATTTTGAGGAACAGATGCAGAGCCTCGCCGCCGAGATCCGGGAAGCGGGATTTACCCCGGGGCTCTGGCTCGCCCCCTTTCTGGTCGCTAAAAACTCGACGGCTTTTCAGAAACCCGGCTGGGTGCTGCGAAACGCGAAAGGGAAACCGGTTGTCGCCGGCTACAACCCCGCCTGGAAGGGACGCTTCTTCGCCCTCGACCTGACCCATCCCGAGGTGCAAGCCTATCTAGATCAGGTCTTCCGTACTGTAAGCCGGGAGTGGGGCTACGAGTATCTGAAGCTCGATTTCCTCTATGCCGCCTCCCTGCCCGGGAAACGATATGATCCGCGCAAGAACCCGCTCGAGGTACTGCGGGAGGGATTGTTGCGTATTCGTGAAGCGGCGGCGCCCGGAACCCGGCTCATGGGCTGCGGCATGCCGATTACCGCCGCTTTAGGCGCGGTAGACGCCGCCCGAATTAGCTGCGATGTGGCTCCCCGCTGGGGACAGAGCAGGCGCGATCGGCTGCTCCGCTCGGACAGCAACCTGGAGACCCGGGGGACCATTCGTAACACCGTGCTCCGGAGCCATATGAACCGCCGCTTCTGGCACAATGATCCGGACTGCCTGATGCTCCGCAAAGAGAATACTGAGCTGAGCCAAACCGAACGGGAGACCCACCGAGCGGCGGTCCTCTACGCCGGGGGAAGCCTCTTCGTATCCGACGATCTAAGCGCCTACGGAGAAGAAGAGTTCGAGCTGCTGGAGCGGAGCCTGGAGGAGGCCGCCGAACTCCGGGGCGAGGATACCGTCTCGTTGAGGATGTTCGACGACCGGGGGGTCTATGCCCTCTTCAACCGTCGAGGATATCTGGCGATCTTCAATCTGAACGATCAGGAGGTCACCGTAGAGTTCCGGCTGGCCCGCTTCCGGGAGATTCTGGAACCCTTTACCAGCTATCGTCCCTTCGAAGGCGCCGAGGATCATCCCTTGGAAGCGCCCCGCAATCTGGAGCTTCCGGCCCGGGGCTTCAAAATTATCCGTCTTTCGCGGTAAAGCGGTTATACATCCAGTTCATCCCCAACAGTACCGCCCCGGCGATGATGAAGACCAGCGCCCGCTCCAGGGTATCCGCCGCGGCCATGTCGAAGAGGATCAGCCGAACCAGACTAAAAAGGAGCAGGGCGTAGGCGAAGGGACGAAAACTGACCTCACCCAGCAGGATCCCCATGGAGAAGATCACGAAACTCTCGATTATCAGGAGGGTGGTCAAGACCGGTCCGGTGGCGCTCAGCAAGAAGAAGATCACCAAGACAACAAAGAAGGGCAGAAAGAGCGCTCGGTGACGGTAGCGGCCGATGAAGCTCCGTAGGACCTCCGTCCCCTTCCCGTCCTCCGGAACCGTAGCCTGCCACGCGGATCGCGCAAGGGAGGCGGCTGCTATATAGGCGGCGGCGGCCAGACCGGAGAAGAGGGCCCGCCACCAGTCGGCGGAGAAGGAAGCGATCCTGAAGGAGTCGTAATCGAGGGCCACCAGCGGCAGCAACAGAAGCCCCGCCCAGAAGAGGGGTGCCGAGAGGGGCAGGCTGGGCCGCATTACCGGAGACACCCTCACTGAGCCGAGCTGCATCAGCACCGCCGCCACCAGCAACACCAGGGCCGCATACTCCCAACCGATCTCCGCGATAACTATGGCCGCGCTAAAGAGCCAGGCCGTCAGGAGGAGCGGCATGCGGGCAGCTCCGACCCCCGAGCGCCTCCTGATTGCCCAGAGAAGCAGCACGCCCGCCTCTATCAGGTAGAGAAGCGTTCGGATATACCAGTCGACCTCGAGCTCCCCCTCGGCTGCGGCGAAGACGGTAAGAAGAGCGGTAATGCCAAGCAGCAGCGAGGACGCCGCCGTCAGGGATTTCGCGATCCCCGGCCTCAAGCCTTTGAGTAGTCGATGCAAAAAGTAGAGTGCCGCTCCCAACAGCGTCCAGCTGAAGAGGGGCGCCCAGGGATCGAAGCCTTCGGTCAGGATGAAGAGCAGCAGGGCTGCATCGAAAACCGCAATGAACATTCCCGGCCAATAGGGCGGCCCCGGCTTAGTGGCATCCGCTTTTCGTACGCGTACGGAGGAGAAGAGCCCGAGAAGGGTATAGAAGAGCAGCAAGAACGCATGTCCGCTGCGCGCGGCGATGGTCGCTTCACTAATCAGATCGGCGCCGGCCAGAGAGGCCCCGTGAATCAGCAGCATAGTCACGAAAGAGAGGTACGGTACAAAGCGCAGCTGCTCCCTGTGTTGGAGGAAGAGTGCCGACAACACAAAGGGGGAGAGGATTCCTCCGCCGAATCGTAGCCAGGCAGGGTATCCTTGAATCATGCCGGGCGCTGCATAGAGCCCCAGCAGAGCCACGCCCAGGCTCAATGAGACCAGGAGCGCCCCCGGTCCGGAATCGGGCAGAAAACGCCAGGCCCCCGCAAGGTAGACGGCACTAACGATGAGCAGAAAGATAGTGAGCGCCGCGTCCTCACCGCCCCCGAAGAGCGGCAGATCGAGCCGGAAGAGCACGCGGAACAGTACCGTAGCCGTCAGCAGGGTCGTAAAGATAAGCGCCGACGAGAGGGCGGCAATGCCCAGCGCTCGTTCATGACGGAGATCCGCGGCACTCAAGAGGGATACCAGCACTGCGGCGAAGAGGGCCGCCGAAAGGTCGAACTCGAGCCTTAACAGGCCGAAGGCGGCGATAAGCGCCAGGAAGAGTCCGGCAAAGAGATCGATACCGCGAACCTTGACCGAGAGTCCCCGGCTGAAGCGGGCCGGAAGGTAGGCCAGCAAGGCCTGGAGCAGGAAGATCAGGGAGACACCCCGGAAGGAGCGCCCGAAAGCGGCAGTGCCTAGGGCGATGAAGATCCAGGCCGCTCCCCGGGCGGCTAACTTGAGCCCCCCCGTCGGGAGTTCGCGGCGGAAATAGGGAGCCGCCAGCACCGGAGAGAGTCCGGCGACCAGACCGGCGAGGGCCATCGCCTCGTAGGCTATCCCCGGATCGGAGAGCCGCAAGACCCAGCCCAGGATAAAGGCGAAGAAGGCGGTCTCGCTCACCAGGAGCTGAAGATCCCAGGGACGCTTCAGACTCGGCAGGGTGCTCAAAGCCGCGACCAGAGTCGCCGCGATCAGCGCCGTGGCGGTCGGGGGCGCGACGGCCAATGCGGTGAGACTGATCAGTCCATGAAAGGCGGTGAAGAGCTGATAGGGTCCGCGGAGCGCAAAAAAGAGGTTCAAGGCCAGGCCCAAGCCGAGGAGCGCATAGCCCTGAGGGGCCGACTGCACCCAGGCAAGCCACGGAATCGCCGACGAACCGACGCAGGCAAAGAGAAAGAGCGCCCCGGCGGCCGACCGGAACCAGGCGGCGAAGAGGTCGCTCCCCGAACGCCGCTTGACGACGTAGGCGGCTCCCCAAAAGAGGCCCGAAACCAGACAGAGGAGCAAGAAGCGGGGAAACTCGGCCAGGCGCAAGGCGGTGAGCACCGCCAGGAAACTGAATCCCGCCACCATGGCCAGCACCCCGAGAATGCCGGTCCAGTAGGAGGCGAAACGCCCTTCGGCGTTGCGGAGGAACTCACCCTTGCGAGGTGGTTTGGTTTTCTTGGGAGCGGGAGCTGCCGCGGACGACGCGGGCGAGGCGGCGGCAGCCTGCGGTTTAGGGAGCACATCGGCCTGCGGTTGCGGCTTAGCGGCGGCCTCCCGGGGTTCCCCGCCCTCGAGGAGCCGGATGCGTTCGCGGAGTTCGTCCACCTCATGCCGGAGGGCCTTTACCTTCTGGGGTAGGGAGGCATTGATCAGGCCGAAAACTCCGCCGACGACGACGGCCAAGAGCAGTCCGATTCCGAATAATCCCAATAACGCCATCCTGCCTCCCTACTGTCTGAACCTAAAGCAAGCTGAGATAGGGCTCCGCCGTCCCCTTCGCCTTCGTTTCGCCGATACTCACACTGGCCGGATAGACTTTTTTTAACTCAGCCAAAAGCTCCTCGGCCTTCTCGGCCGGCGCGGAGAGGAGAATCCCGCCGGAGGTCTGGGCGTCGGCGGCCAGCATCTTCAGATTGTAATCCAGCCCCGGGGAGAAATCCACCCGCTCCTCGGTATAGCGCAGATTACGGAAAGCCGCGCCGGGGATACAACCGGCCTCCAGGAGTTCATACGCCCCCGAAAGCTGGGGCAGCTGCCGGCTCTCGATTATCAGCTGTAGATCGCTGCCCTGGGCCATCTCCAGCGCATGCCCCAATAGGGAGAAACCGGTAACATCGGTGGCGGCCCGAACGCCGTAGCGCTGCATCAGTTCCGCCGCCTCCCGGTTCAGGAGCTTCATGCTCTCCAAGGCGGAGCGATAATCCTCCTCCCGGGCCTCGCCTAGGCGATGACCGGCTACGAGCACTCCCGTTCCCAGGGCCTTGGTCAGGATCAAAACCTCTCCCGGACGGGCGGAGCTGTTGCGGATAATGCGGTCGGGATGAACAACTCCCGTTACGGCGAGGCCGTACTTGGGCGGATAATCGTCCAGGGTATGTCCGCCGCTCAAGACGGCTCCGGCCTTTTTGACCGTCTCCGCTCCCCCCAAAAGGATCTGACGCATTACCCCGGAATCGATTCTATCCGACGGAAACAGGAGGATATTGAGGGCCGTCAGGGGCCTGCCGCCCATGGCGTAGACGTCGCTTAAGGAGTTGACGGCGGCAATTTGCCCGAACTCGAAGGGATCGGAGCAGATGGGGGGAAAGAAATCGGTGGTCGAAATGAGGGCCGTCTCGTCGTCGAGGCGAAAGACCGAGGCGTCGTCGTGGGTTTCGGCGCCGACCAGCAGGTTCGGCGAGGGAAGTATCGGGATATCCTTGAGCAGCCGTTCCAGTTCGCCCGCCGGGAGCTTCGCCGAACAGCCGCCGGTCTCGACGGTGCTTAGAAGATCGAAGGATTCGCTCATGTCCCCTATCCTACACCCTCCGAGGAGCCGAGTGAAAGCTCTTCCCTCGGGTATTCAGTCGATGAAATCCCCCGTTCTGCAAGCAGCTCGCCCAGACGTGGGGCATCCTTATGACCAACCTCCAGGGCCATACCGCAATGGGGAGAGATCGACCGGGGCACCGGAATCACCCGGATCTGTAGTCCTGCCTCTCGGGCCGCTTCCTCGGCCTTGATAACCGCCCGGGTCGACGGGAAGATAAATACCCTCATCCAGGATCCGCCAGCACCGTCGCCACCGCATCGATAAGGTAGGCAAACTCGGTCTCGTTCTGATAGGGCGAGGGCGCTATCCGGACGGTTCCGACGGGGTAGGTCCCGAGACTGCGATGGGCCCAGGGTGCGCAGTGAAGACCGACCCGGGTCTCGATCCCGAAGCCCTCGTAGAGGCGCCGGCCGAACTCGGATGCATCCAGCCTGTCCGCCGTCAGAGAGAAGAGTTCCCCCTGGTGCTCCCGATCGGAAGCCCCCAAAACCCGGCAGCCGGGAAGCTCGGCCAGCTTCTGCATCAGTCCCAGGAACTGATCCCGGGTATGAGCGCTTTTCGGACGATGATTTACCGAAGCGGCCAGCCCGAAGATCCCGGCGATATTCGGCGTCCCCGCCTCGTATTTGTCGGGGAGAAAAGCCGGCGTCTCGGCGCTCTCCGAGAGGCTCCCGGTCCCGCCGTCGATCAGCGGCTTAAGCAGGGCTTCATCCCTCAGTACCAATCCGCCGGTACCGGTGGGCCCTAAGAGCCCCTTATGACCGGTGAAGGCCAGATAGTCGATTCCCCACCCATCGAAGTCGATAGGAACCTCGCCGGCGCTTTGGGCGGCGTCGAGGAGAAGCGGAACAGCGGGAGCCCGGGCCTTGATCTCCGCCGCCGGCTGTATCACCCCGTTCACGTTGCTCTGATGGTTGATGCAGATCAGTCCGGTCCCTCTGAAGTCGATCTTCTGAATTCCATCGAGATCGACCCTGCCGTCCGACAGTCCAGGAAGGGTGCGAATCTCTATCTCACCGGCGCATTCCAAGCGGCGCAGCGGCCGGGCGACGGCATTGTGTTCCAGGGGCGAGACATAGACCGTCCGTCCCCGCAGCTCGAGCCCGCGGATTACGGTATTGATGCCTAGGGTAGCGTTGGGGGTAAAGACCAGCTTCGATGCGTCGGCCGCGCCGAAAAGCCCCGCCAGCCGGTCGCGCAGGGATTCAACGCCGCGGGAGACCTCTAGCGCCCGGTTCGAGAAACCCCGGCCGTAGGTGCCGCCCAGGTCGCTTAGATAACGGGCGGTCTCGGCGGCGCATTCAGGCGGCTTCGGAAAAGAGGTCGCACCGTTATCGAAGTAGAGGTTCATTCCCTTAAGGAGTAATCACATGACCCGCCAGGGTCAAGCGCTCCATAATAGTGTACATGTTAGATATGGTTCCCACGCCGATCTGATTCTTGGCGGAGAAGTAATCGGTGCAGGTGCCGCAGACGAGGATATCGACCCCCTGGTTTTCCAGTTCTATCAGAGCCTCGATCACCGGCGAGTCCTTTCTCGCAAGAGCTATTCCGCTGTTATAGAATATCAGCGCCGCGGGCAGGGGATCCATCTCTTTAATCGTGTTGCAGAAGCCCTGGATCAGGATACGTCCCAGCTCCTCCGGCCCCTCGCCCATGGTCGCCCGGGTAAAGGCGATAACATAACCGGCGGATTCACTCTTTGTGGTAGGCACAGCGCAGTAGGCGGCTGCATCCGGCTTCTCCAACTCCGTGCCCTCCGGCGCTACCCGGATGCGGTACTCCCCTTCCCTCTCCCCGGGACCTTCGGTGTAACTAATATGGTTGTCCGCCAGGAAGCGGCTCACGTTCTCACAGGAAGTCTTATTATCGATCAGTACCTCGAAGCTCCCCGCCCCTTCCTTGATCGCCCGCTTGGTCATTATCAAGGGTTTGGGACAGAGTTCTCCCCGCGCATCGACGATTGTTTTAGCCATAACACTCCACCGCAATTATTTGGGCTAATAGTACCACAGAAGAGTCAGAGGCATCTATATTTGATCAATTCACTTTTTTTCTTGACAAATAGCGCTTATGGAAATATCCTAGTTCCATTGTTTTTTGTTGCATGCAACATTAAAACATAGTTTTTGAGAGTTCTCGATCCGTAAATCGAGGACAAGGAGGGTTCATGAGAAGAGTAGTTGTTTTAGGTTTAGTCATGCTCTTTGCCGGTACTTTGCTGTTTGCAGAGGGCGCGCAAGAGGAGAAGGAGTATCCCAGTAAGACGGTTAGGATTATAATTCCCTGGTCGGTGGGCGGAATGACGGATACCCTCACCCGCCCCATTGCCAATTGGCTCGAAGAGTACTTCGAGGTCCCCTTTGTAGTAGAAAATAAGCCCGGCGGCGGCGGAGTCGTCGGTTCTCTGGAGATCGAGGGCGCCAAGAATGACGGCTATCTGATTGGAACCACCTCAATGTCGACGGTTTCCGCCAAATACATCGCCAATGTAGCTCCGGATATCGACAATGTCGAATTGATCGCCCAGGTGATCTCGATTCCTGCTACGGTGACCGTAAATGCCGACAGTCCCTTCAACACCCTTGAGGAGCTAATCGATTACGCCAAGGCCAATCCCGGTGAGCTTCGGAACTCCAACTCCGGTAACGGTGCCAGCGCTCACATCTACGCCCTTACCTTCGGCGCCCGGGCGGACATAGAGATGAATCACATTCCTTATCCGGGATACGCCGAAGCGGTAACCGCCCTTCTCGCCGGCAATGTGGAGATGACCAACATTCCCCTTCCGGATGTGGCCCCCTACCTCGATAGCGGCGAAATGCGCATGCTCGCCATCGCCTCAGCCGAGCGTCACCCTAGTTATCCCGAGGTTCCCACCTTGCGTGAACTCGGTATTGACGCAGTCATGGGTAACTACTCCGGCTTTGTAGCACCCAAGGGAATGGATCAGGAGCAAATCGACATCCTCGAAGAGGGAATTAAGAAATCGATTGAGGATCCGGAGATCCGCCAGTTCCTGATCAATGCAGGCTTCCAGCCCGTATTTGCGGGGCAGGAAGAGTTCGCCCAGATCGTAGACGATGCGGAAGCACAGCTTGAGTTCTTAGTCAACGATTTAGGAATCGAGTTTGTAGACGATTAACCATTTCCCATTTTCCTTAGAAAGTTTTGTACATTTCTCCGACCCCGGCTTACAATAGTACGGGGTCGGTTTTTTTCAAGCACGATTAGGAAAGGAGCATCATTTTGACAGCCCATAGACGAGATCTCATATCGGGCATACTGTTTGCCTTGCTTGCGGTCGGACTCTTTATATACGCCTCCGGCTTTCCAGTTCCGAAGAAAGGTCCGGTAGCGGTTGGTCCCGGATTTTATCCAAGAATATTAGCCGGGCTGCTGGGAGTTTTCTCGGCTATCCAGATAATTCAAGCTCTCATTAAAGAGGCGACGACGAAGTCTCACGAGACTGACCATATCGCCCCCTTCTGGAAGGATCGTACCGCGCTGATCTTGTTCCTCTTAACCTTGGCGAGCCTGATCCTTTTTCCTTTTGTCATTCGCCTCCTGGGCTTCGCCATTACCAGTTTCCTCTTCCTGAGTACGCTCATCTACTTACTCTCTAAAGGAAACCGGAGCGGAAGAAGCAGATACATGATTCTCGTAATTACCCTAGGGATTACCGTGGTGACCTACTTCGTTTTCCGCGCATTTCTCCAGATCCCCTTCCCCCAGGGAATCTTCGGTTCATAGGATAGTAGCATGCAATTATCATTAGACCTGTACCTGGAAGGACTCAAGTTCTTCGCCGATCCGATGATGTTTCTCTTTTCGTTCTTTGGCGTCCTGGTCGGGATTATTTTCGGCTCCTTGCCGGGCTTAACCGCCACAATGACGATAGCGGTCTTCATTCCCTTTACCTTCGGGGTTGATGCGGTCGTCTCATTCGCCTTTCTGCTCGGACTCTACTCCGGAGCCGTATACGGCGGTTCGGTATCCGCCATACTGATTAATATTCCCGGTACGCCGAGCGCTATAGCGACCGGATTCGACGGCTATCCGATGTGTCAGCAGGGCCGCGCGGGTGAAGCGATAGGCATATCTACCATAGCATCCGGGTTGGGAGGATTCTTCAGCGTGCTGGTCCTGGCCTTTGCCGCGCCGTTGGTAGCCGGGATCGCCCTCAAGTTCAGCGCCGAGGAGTATGTCGGGATAACGCTGATCGGACTCAGCATTATCGCCATCATCTCTCCCGGATCGACCGTCAAAGGGCTTATCGCCGGGACCTTAGGGCTCGTAATCGGAACCGCCGGACTCGATCCTATCGGAAGCTACGGGCGCTTCGTCTTCGATCAACCCGAGTTATACGACGGGGTAAGCGAAATTCCGGTCATGATCGGCATGTACGGCCTTTCGGAGATGCTGATACAGATCTCCGATGAACAACATGTCACTGTCATTACCCAGAAGCTGAAGAACGTACTGCCCTCGATCAAACAGGTGTTCAAACTGATCCCGACCATATTCCGCTCATCCATCGTCGGCGTAATAATCGGCGCAATTCCGGCGGCCGGCGGGTCGATAGCCTCCCTGGTCGCCTATGGCCAGGAGAAACGGTTCTCCAAGAAGAAGGATCTGTTGGGGACGGGAATCCCCGAGGGTGTTGCGGCGCCGGAAGCCTCGAACAACGCCTCCACCGGCGGAGCCCTGATCCCGATGATGACCTTAGGAATCCCCGGCGACCCTATGACGGCCGTTTTAATGGGAGGCCTGATTATACAGGGCCTGCGCCCCGGCCCGCTCCTCTTTCAGCAGCAGATGCCCTTCGTCTCATCCATCTTTATCAGTCTGCTGGTATCGGTCTTTTTCATGACGGTTCTGGGACTTGCCGGAGCACGCTGGTTCTCCCGCCTGATCTCTACGCCGAAGCGGTTCTTGATCCCCACGGTTCTCCTCTTCTGCCTAATCGGTTCCTTCGCGATCAACAACTCGATGTTCGATGTGGGTGTCTTCATCGCCGCCGGCCTGGCGGGATTCCTCTTGCGTAAGCTCGGCTTTCCGGTCGCCCCCGTGATCCTGGGGCTGATCCTCGGACCGATGTTCGAAAGCAATCTGCGGCGCTCCCTGATGCTCTCCCAGGGCGATTGGACGACCTTCTTCAGCCGTCCGATCAGTTTGGCATTCATTCTTGTAGCTTTGGTGGTTTTAGTCGGGCCGCCCGCGGTCGACCTGATTAAGAAAACTTTTATGCAGAGAGCGAAATAGACGCTTAAGCTGAACCAGGTGCAAGAGCTAGAGCTCTTGCACCGCTTTCACCGCATGGCGCCGGATCTTCTTGGTGGTGGTCATCTCCATCGGTTCGGCCAGGACCAGTACCCGCTCGATCTTCTGGTAGCTCATCAGATTCTGGTTGACCTCGGCCACGATCGCCTCGATCCGGCTCCGTACCCGGTGGGCCCCCTCTTCGTCACCCTTGAGATCGGCCTCGAAGAGCTCCTGATTGGGATAAATTAAGGCCTCGATCCGCTCTCCCGGGGTCTGCTTGTCCGGGGTAAAACCGCGCACCATAATCTGATCCACCTCGCCGTAGAGCTGGAAGGCGTCCTCGAGCTCCTCGGGATAAACATTCTTTCCACCCTCGGTGACGATCAGATTCTTGGCCCGCCCGGTCAGATAGAGGTAGTTGTCCTTATCGAGATACCCCACGTCGCCGGTACGGAAGTATCCGTCGGCGGTCATCACCTCGGCGGTCTCCTCGGGCATCCGGTAGTAACCCCGCATCACCATGGGGCCCTTGATCGCGATCTCGCCCCGGCCGTGCTCATCGGGATCGAGGATCTTCATCTCGGTCCGGGGCAGCACCTGGCCGACGCTGGTCACCTTGTAGCGCTCTTTCGGGTTGAGGGCCACAATGGGCGAGGTCTCGGTCAATCCGTAGCCCTGGACAAAATCAATGCCGAATTGATTGTACTGCCTGAAAACCGATGGAGCCAACGGACCGCCGCCGGAGATGCAGATTCGAATCGAGGCCAGGGAGGCCTTGTCCAGAATAGAGCGGAACATCGCCTTCCCCGGATTGACGCCGAAGAGTTTCTTGATAGAGCCGGAGATGAACATCAAGGTTCTAATCAGCCCGTAAACAAGAATGCCCTTAGCGCGGATCCCTTTCAATATTCCCTGCAACAGCTTATTAAAGAGCATCGGAACGCCTAAGAACATGGTAACCTTCGCATCCTTCAGGTCGCTCAGGATCTGCTTGATCGCCAACCGTTTGCCGAAGACCGTCTCGGCACCCACCGAGAAGCTTTCGATAAAGACCGCCAGCATGCTGTAGGAGTGGTGAATCGGTAATAGGGCGTAGAACACATCCGTAGGATAGATGTTGAGATTCGCCTGGGCCAGAAGACAGTCGGAAACCAGGTTCTTATGGGTCAGCATTACCCCCTTCGGCCGTCCGGTAGTACCGGAGGTGAAGAGGATTGCCGCCAGATCATCCTCGGCGCAGAGCCCCTTAGCCGGGACGGTTGCGGAGGAGATGTTGTAGATATAGCTCGCGCTCTTCTTGCTTAGACCGACAAGCTGTTTAATCCCGTCCTTCCCGGCGGCAAAATCGGGTTCCTTCTCACCGTCGATGAAGAGGATTTCTGCGCCGGCGGCCTTTATCAGCCCTTGGATTTCCGAGGAGCTCAAGGCATAGTCGATGGGAACCACCACCCCCCCGGCGACCAGCACCGCCAGGTAGGCCACGGCCCACTCAGGGCTGTTTGCTCCGGAGACCGCTATTCTGTCGCCGGGTTTCACCCCGCTGTCTATGAGATATCCCGCAGTACGCCCAATCTGTTCCCAGGCTTCCCGGTAGGTCAGACTCACCCGCTCCGGCTCGTAGACGGTAAAACAGGAGCGTTCGGCAAAACGTTCGGCGCTGATCTCGAAGAGTTCGGGCAGGGTCGGCCACTCGCCTTCGAATAGCCTTCCGCGATACTCGTCAAGAAACTGCCATGGGGTTACACTGCGCTTCATTCCATTCCTCACTTAGTAAAACATCTGTCGGCTAAGCGACTGGAATAGTGTATACCCCACGTCGGCAGGAAGCAAGCGCTACTTGCTCCGCTGTTGTTTCCTTACGGCCAGGAACAGGAAGAAGGCGGCACCGCCCCAGGTTACGCTCAATCCGAAGATCATCATAATAAGCGCCGCTCCGCTCATACAGTTTCCTCCTCAATATGCAGGCTGTGTCCTTTCGTCCGCTGCAGCAAAAAGGCACCCAGGATAGTAGCCAGAATAATCAGCCAGCCGTAGAGAAAGAGGGGCAGAGAATCATAGCCTCCGTATCCGGGCGAAACCTGGGCTGCGGTAAGCTCGATCCCCGCGGCGGAGAGCGGTTCCAATCCATTTATGTGCGCCACCAATGATCCGATACCGATCTTCATCTCCTCGGCGAAATTGGTAACGGCCATCCCGCCGAGGATCGCCGGAGTAAGTATCTTCAACCCGAAGTTCCACCAGGGGCCGACCGAAAAATCGGAGATGGGATTGATATGCAGCTTCTCGTCGTCCAGCTTGAAGATCCAGGAAAGAAGGATAATCTCGGCCAGACCGGTGAAGAGGATGCCGAAATTATTGATAAAATGATCGACGATATCGAGGACAAAGATACCCGCCCCGGTCGCATAGACCGTACTGACCAAAAACCCGATCAGGCAAAAGAGACTTACCGTTTTACGGCGATCAAAGCCGAACTTGTCGACAAAGCTGGCGATTACCGTCTCGTTGATCGAGATGGACGAAGAGAGCCCGGCGATCGTCAGGGAGAGAAAGAAAAGCGGTCCCAGAAGCCATGGGGCGGGCATGGTGTTGATCGCCTTGGGAATAGTGACGAAGGCCAGACCGATTCCCGAGGAGACTACCTGATCGACGCCGACCCCCTGAATGTGAGCCATGTGTCCCAGGATGGCAAAGACCATGATCCCGGCCAGTACGCTGAAACCGCAATTGAGGAGCCCGGTCATGAAGCCGTTATTGACTATGTCCGAATCCTCCGGCAGGTAACTGGAATAGGTAATCATGATCGCGAAGCCGATGCTCATGGAGAAGAAGATCTGTCCGTAGGCGCTGGTCCAGACCGAAACATCCCACAGCTTGGTAAAATCCGGCTTGAAGAGCCAGTCGAGACCAGTCGCGGCTCCGTCGAGGAAGAGACTCCGAACGGTAAGAAAGAGGATCAACACAATCAAGGTAGGCATGAAGATCTTGTTGGCGGCTTCGATCCCCTTCGAAACACCGTTGTAGAGGATGTACCAGCCGATAAGCCAGACCGCGAGGAGGGCGGCCATAACCGGCCAGTTGATCCCCCCCGCAACAAGAGGCGAGCTTGAAACCTGCAGAAACGAGGAGAAGAAGAAAACTCCCGTAGCATCGCCCCAGGCGCCGCTAAAGGCCAGGACGGTATAGGAAATGGTCCAGGCGATGATAATCACATAGTAAGTGGCGATCACAAAGGCAACCATAATCTGCCACCAGCCGAGCCATTCAAAACTCTGCAGGGACGGTTTGTTCCGGGTCAGCCGGGCGAAGACCGTGGGCGCACCGCCGCGATAGCGGTGACCGAGACCGAACTCAAGGATGAGAATGGGAATGCCTGCTGTTAACATCGCCACAAAATAGGGGATAAGGAAGGTGCCCCCGCCGTTGCTGTAGGCCTGATACGGGAAACGCCAGATATTTCCCAGTCCGATAGCGGAACCGACGGCGGCCATAATAAAACCGAGCCGGGTTCCCCACTGTTGTCGTTTTTCCACAGTTCTACTCCAAAAATTAATCGGCCGCCACCATACCAATAAATAGAGTAAGCGCCAAGGGATTTACTCAAGACCGATCAGAGAAGACAGGATAATGCGATGCTTGTAGAAAGAGTGAAAATTATAGTATTAAAAAATGAACCTAGAAAAACTAGCATATCGATAATAAATGCTCAAATTACTTGTTTATTTTTAAATATATTCTTGACGAGGGGGCGGGCCTCATCTACTCTACTCTAAGGTCATTTATCGTTCTGAAGAGGTCCTTCGATGTCAGAGCCCGTTGCAGAAAAGCGCCCTTCCCCATCATCCCGACCCGAGCGGGATTGGTTTGAGTTCGGACTGCGTACCTTTATCCCCTTTGTCGGCGTTTTTGCCGCGCTCCTGGTCAGTGCCGTGATCCTTCTCCTGATCAAGGCGAATCCCTTGACCGCCTACGCCTATCTTTTCAAGGGAGGCTTCGGCTCGATAAACGCCCTCTCCCAGAGTCTGGTCAAGGCGACGCCCCTCCTGCTGGTTGGGCTGGGCATCTGTATCGCCTTCAGGGCCAGCGTAATAAACGTCGGGGGCGAAGGGCAGATCATCCTGGGAGCCATAGCCGGCACCTGGGTCACCCTTACCTTTCCAGAATTTCCCCGATTCGCCCTTATCCCGATGGCGATGGCCGCCGGTCTCGTCGCCGGAGCCATGTGGGGCTTCATACCCGGCTTTTTAAAGGCGCGGTATAAGGTAAACGAGATTCTGAGTACCATTATGCTCAACTCGATCGCCCTGCAGTTTATGAATTTCCTCCTTCAGGGACCGATGATGGATCCCAAAGGGATCGAAGCGGGCACCTTCCTGGCTCAATCGGCCAGACTGCCGGAGAACGCCTGGCTTACGAGGCTTATCCCCCGCACCATGCTCCACACGGGACTCTTCGTGGCGCTCATTTTTGCGGTGCTGGTCTATATCTTCCTCTGGCGGACCACCGTCGGTTACCAAATCAGGGCGGTGGGTCTGAATCCCAGAGCCTCCCGCTATTCCGGCATCAATGTTCCCTTCAATCAGATGCTCGCCCTCACCATAGCCGGGAGCCTTTCGGGACTGGCGGGAATCATCGAAGTTATGGGGGTTCACCGCCGCATTCTCGAGGGAACGACCGGCGGATACGGTTTTACCGGTATCGTCGCCGCCCTCTTGGGCAGCCTGCATCCCATAGCGCTGATTCCGGCATCTCTTCTCTTCGGGGGACTCTTAGTGGGCGCCAACACGATGCAGCGGGGGGTACAGATTCCCGCCGCATTGATCAATGCGATCCTGGGTCTGGTGGTGCTCTTCGTCTCCGGTTCCGAATTGTGGATACAGAGGATCATCAAGAAACGACGAATCGCCGCCACTGCAGCTTCATCTCCTAAGGATAAACTCCTATGAACTCTATTTTTAACCTGAACGTCCTGGCCGGGATCCTGCGAACGATGATTACCATGGCAACCCCCTTCCTCTTCGCCTCTCTGGGGGAGACCTTTTCTCAGCTCTCGGGGGTACTGAACCTGGGCGTGGACGGTATTATGCTCCTAGCCGGGTTTCTCGCCTTCTATGTAACCTTAATCACCGGCAACCTCTGGCTCGGACTCTTCGTGGCGATGATCACCGGTCTGGTGATGGGACTCCTGATGAGCCTGGTCAGCGTCACCTTCAAGGCCCAGCAGGGAATCAGCGGTATCGGCCTGCAGATGTTCGGGCTGGGGATGTCCAGCCTGCTCTTCAAGATGCTGGTGGGGACGGTTAAGACCGTCACCGGCTTCCAGCCGATTAAGATTCCCGTGCTTGGGGATATCCCCTTCTTAGGCGAGATTCTCTTCAATCATAATATTCTGGTCTACATCGCCTTTTCGCTGGTACCGATTGCCTGGTGGGTAATCGAACGGACGACCCTGGGCCTGAAGATCAAGGCTGCGGGTCAGAATCCGGCGGCGGTAGATTCGGTGGGAATCAGCGTCGACAAGATCCGCTATATAAGCGTCTGCATCGGTTCGGTCCTGGCCGGGATGGCCGGAGCATCGATCTCGATCTCCATCTCGAACCTGTTTCAGGATAATCTCACCGCCGGGCAGGGATTTATCGCCGTCGCCCTGGTCTACTTCGGCGGCTGGACGCCCATAGGGGTCCTGGGAGGAGCGCTGCTCTTCAGTTTAGCGAACTCTACGCAACTCTGGCTGCAGGTATTAGGCGTGGATATTCCCGCCAGTCTGGCGGTTATGTTTCCCTATATTCTGACTATTATTGTCTTGACCGGTGCGGTGAACCGGGGCAAGCAGCCCGCAGCCTTGAACAAACGCTTCTTCCGGGGCGAGGCTTAGCAGGGCTGTAGGCGTATTAAGGTGAACCCCGGTCTTTAGCGGCCGGAGATAAATAATTTCCTATGGAGGAATCTATGAAAATGAGTAAGTGGGTATCGGTCCTGATCATTCTGATGATGAGCGCCGCGATGGTTTTTGCCGGCGGCGAGCAGGAGACGGCGGCTTCGGGCGACGAGCCCTTGCGGATCGCCGTAGTCATGCCCAGCGCGATTACCGATGTGGCCTTCAGTCAGTCGATTTATGACGCGCTGATCAGCGTACAAGACGAGATGGGCGGACCCGAGGCCCTGGAAATCGTCTATTCCGAGAATATGTTCAATGTACCCGATGCCGGTTCGGCCCTGCGGGACTACGCAGCTCAGGGCTACGATATCGTTATCGGGCACGGATCTCAGTACGGTTCCCTGATCCAGGAGATCGCCCCCGATTTCCCCGAAACGGTATTCCCCTGGGGAACGGACGTCAACACCTTCGGCCTCGATAACGTCTACGCCTACACCGCTGCCGCCGAGCAGGGAGGCTATGTAAACGGCGTATTGGCTGCCTACATGGCCGGCGACAGCAAGAAGGTCGGCGTAACCGGACCTATCGAAGTGGGTGATGCGAAGACCTATATCGACGGTTTCGTGAACGGCGTCGCTTCGGTTGATTCCTCGATCTCCGTCTCGAAGACCTGGACCGGAAGCTTCTCCGACGTGGCCCTAATGACCGCCGCGGCAAAAACCCATGTGGACAACGGCGCCAAGGCCCTCACCGGCTCTTCCCAGTCCGTGGTCGGTTCCATCGGCGTCGCCAAGCAAGCCGGGGATGTCTACTGGTTCGGAACTCAGGCCGATCAGACCGAACTGGCTCCCGAGCTGGTTGTCTGCTCCCAGGTCTACGACTGGACCGGTATGATCAAAGAGATCATCGCCAACCGGGAAGCGGGTAAGTTCGGCGGCGATGCCTATGTACTGACCCTGGAAAACGGCGGATTGAAGATGTCCTTCAACCCCGGCATGGATATTCCCGCCGCAGCGAAAGCCGCCGCGGAAGAGGCTATTGAAGGGATCAAGGACGGATCCATTCAGGCCAGATAAAAAGAGTCTAGCAATCCTTAAGGAGTACCGGTCTTAAGACCGGTACTCCTCGCTTCTTGGGGGGAAGTCATGTCCAGCATGATACAGAGCGTCAAAATGGAGGGAATCGTAAAGCGGTTTCCCGGAGTATTGGCGTGTGATCATATCGATTTTGATTTACAGGCGGGCGAAGTTCATGCGCTTTTAGGCGAGAACGGCGCCGGCAAGAGCACCCTGATGAAGGTTCTCTACGGAATGCACGCCCCCGACGCCGGTTCGATCTACATCGATGGAGAGGAGCAGCACTTCGTTTCTCCCAAGGATGCGTTGGACATCGGTATCGGCATGATCCATCAGCACTTCATGCTCGTTCCCACCATGACCGTCGCCCAGAACGTCGCCCTTGCTAACCCGGGGAACTCGAAGGTCAAACTCGACTTGTCCAGCGTCAGCGATCGTATCTGCGACCTCTCATCGGATTACGGTCTCAAGGTTAATCCCAACGACCTGGTCTCCCACCTCTCGGTGGGTGAACAACAGCGAGTGGAGATCATCAAAGCCCTCTACCGGGGAGCCGGGATTATCATCCTCGACGAGCCCACCGCCGTACTGACCCCCCAGGAGGTGGACGATCTCTTCGCGGTGCTCAAGAAGATGGTCAAAGAGGGACACGGACTGGTCTTTATCTCCCACAAGCTGCATGAAGTTACCGCCCTCTGCGACCGAATTACCGTACTGCGGGACGGGAAGCATATCGGAACCAGACCTGCCGAGGGGGTCAGCAGACACGACCTGGCCACCATGATGGTCGGACGGGAGTTAAAGGAGATCGAACACCGGGAATACCATCCGGGTCCGGTGCGCCTGGAGATAGAAGCCCTTCGAGCTACCGGCGATCGGGGCGTAGAAGCGGTGCGGGGGGTAAATCTCCAGGTACACTCCGGGGAGATCCTGGGGCTTGCGGGGGTCTCCGGCAACGGCCAGCTGGAGTTGGCCGAATGCCTAATCGGAGTTCGCAAATGCGATGCGGGGAGCATCAAGCTCAACGGCGAAGAGATTACCGAGATGAAGCTCAACCAGCGCATCGAAGCGGGAGTAGCAATTATCCCCGAGGAGCGAATGCTCGACGGCGCCATCAGAGACTTCAGTGTTCAGGATAATATCTTTCTCCACGACCACAAGGAGAAACAGTTCCGCAAAGGGATCTTCCTCGATTTCGCCAGCATGTCCGACCATGCCAAGGCACTGGTTAAAAGTTATTCAGTTAAAACGCCTACCCTCGATACCCCGATCAAGAATCTCTCGGGGGGAAACATTCAGAAGCTTATCATGGCCAGGGAGCTCTCCCGGAAGCCCTCGGTGCTGGTAGCGGCTCAACCTACCCGGGGAGTCGACATCGGTGCGGCGGAGTATATTCATCAGCAGCTGCTCCGTCAGCGGGACGAAGGGACGGCGATTCTCCTGACCAGCGAAGACCTGGACGAACTCTACGGCCTCTCCGACCGAATAGCTGTTATCTACGAGGGGGAGATCATGGACGTGTTCCACCGCTCTGAGACCGACATTCAGTCCCTGGGACTTCTGATGGCGGGGATACGGTCCGGCGAGGCGCCTGAGGAAGAGGAGACGCCCGGAGTCTGTCAGGAGAGTAAGGACTAGGGCTCGTCTCGAGCAATAGACACCCGAGCCGCCTTCGGAGTACTATACCTCGCAACGCAGCCCTCCTACCGCTGCCATCCCAATCACCGATAGACAAGGATACCCATAGAGATGCCCCATCGCGACGCGCGCAACGATAAGCTAAGAAATATCGCCATCATAGCCCACGTAGACCACGGAAAAACCACCCTCGTAGACGCAATGTTCCGTCAGAGCGGGGTCTTCCGTGAAGGAAAAGAGACTGCCGAGAGGCTGATGGACTCCATGGACCTGGAACGGGAGCGAGGAATCACCATCGCCGCCAAGAACTGTTCCGTCCAGTGGCAGGAAATCAAGATCAACATCCTCGACACCCCGGGACACGCCGACTTCGGCGGGGAGGTTGAACGAGCCCTCTCGATGGTCGACGGCGCGATCTTACTGGTAGACGCCTCCGAAGGCCCGCTGCCCCAGACACGCTTCGTCCTCTCCAAGGCCCTGCAGGCCAACCTCAAAATCATTGTGGTTATCAACAAGATCGACCGCTCCGACGCGCGGCCTCTCCAGGTGATGGACGAGATCTCCGACCTATTGATCGATTTGGACGCCTCGGAGGAGCAGCTCGATTTCCCCCTCTTCTTCGCCAACGGTAAGGAGGGGATCGCCAAGAGATCCCTGGATGAGGAGAGCGACAACCTCAAGCCCCTGTTCGAGGCGATTGTGGAGGAGATTCCCGCCCCGGCCTATGAATCGGCCCAACCCTTTCAGATGCTCGTCTCCGACCTCTCCTACTCCGACTTCCTGGGCCGTCTGGCAATCGGGAAGGTGATCAACGGCTCGGTCCGCTCCCGGGACAGCCTGGTCCGGCTCGGCGAGGAGGAGACGAAAACCCCGGTCAGTATCTCCTCTCTGCAGGTCTACCAGGGACCGGCCCTGATGGAGGCCAAGGAGGCCGCCGCCGGAGATATCGTCGTCCTCTCGGGGATCGACGAGGTCCACATCGGCGATACGATCTGCACCAAGGAGTATCCCAAGGCCCTGCCGCGAATCGCCGTGGACGAACCGACGGTCTCCATGCGTTTCACCGCCAACAACTCCCCCTTCTCCGGCACCGAAGGCAAGTTCGTCCAGTCCAGCAAGATCAAGGAGCGCCTCGAGAAGGAGACCCTCAAGAACGTCTCCCTCCAGGTGAGCCTGGCCGACGACGGGGACGGATTCATCGTCAAGGGCCGAGGGGAGTTCCAGCTGGCCATCCTGATCGAAACCATGCGCCGCGAGGGTTACGAGCTCTGCGTAGGGCGACCGGAGGTGATCTATCGTGAGGAGAAGGGAAAACGAACCGAACCGATCGAGCATCTGGCGGTCGATTGTGAGGAGACCTTCGCCGGAGTGGTTACCGAGAAGCTCTCCAAGCGTAAGGCGAGAATGCTGAGCTATGTGAATCATGAATCGGGACGGGTACGCCTCGAGTTCAGCGTCCCCTCCCGGGGTCTGATCGGCTATCGGGACGAGTTCCTGACCGATACCAAGGGCACCGGCATCATGAACTCCTTCCTCTCCGGCTATGAAGAGTACCGCGGCGACTTCCCGCAGCGATTCACCGGCTCTCTTATCGCCGACCGGCGGGGGGATTCGGTGCCCTACGCCCTCTTCAACTTGGAGCCCCGGGGGATTCTCTTCGTCGTTCCCGGCGACCCGGTCTACGAGGGGATGATCGTGGGCGAGCACAACCGGGAGAACGATCTGAACGTCAATCCCTGCAAGGAGAAGAAGCTCTCCAACATGCGCGCCGCCGGCAAGGACGACAACGTCATCTTAAGCCCCGTACTGCCTATGACCCTGGAGCGGGCGATACAGTTTATCCGGGAGGACGAGATGGTCGAGGTGACCCCCAAGTCGATCCGTTTGCGGAAGCGCACCCTGGCCGCCGCCCAGCGGAAGATCAACGAGAAGCGGGGCGCCTAGGCGAATCGCATCCGCAGCAGGCGGCTGGCGTTCAGCACGGCCACCAGGGCGACGCCGACGTCGGCCACGACCGCCGGGCCCATCCCGATGCTTCCGGCGGCGCCGAGCACGATGAAAAGCAGCTTGAAACCGGCGGCGAAGAGGATATTCTGCCAGACGATGCGCCGGGTAGCCCTGGCGATCTTGATCGCCGTCGGGATGCGGGAGAGGCTGTCGTCCATCACGACCAGATCGGCGGCCTCCACCGCAGCATCGGAGCCGACGCCCCCCATGGCGATGCCCACATCGGCCCGCATAATAACCGGGGCGTCGTTGATCCCGTCCCCGACGAAGGCGGTAAGTCCTGGGGAAGCGTGCATCATTCCCTCTAAGGCATCGAGCTTCTCCTCGGGGCGCAGTCCCGCCCGGTAGCCGTCGAGACCCAGGCTTTCCGCCGTCTTAGCCGCCCGCTCAGGCTCGTCGCCGCTGAGCATCTCAATCCGCCGGACTCCCGAGCGGCGAAGGGCAGCGAGGCTTGCGGCGCCCTCCGGCCGGGGCTCGTCGTCGATAAGCAGGCCGCCCTGATAGCTTCCGTCCGCGGCAAGATAGACCGCTTGTCCGGGAACCGCCGCCTCCGGCAGAGCGACTCCCTCCTCGGTCAGAAAGCGGGCCGTTCCGACCAGGATTAGTCTGCCTTCAAGATAAGCCCGGATCCCCGAACCCTTGATTTCTGCAAACTCCGTCGGTTCCGGCGGAGCCTCGTCGCTCCGTTCCGCATGGGCCGTCCGGATCGCCCCGGCGATGGGATGGGTCGAATAAGCCTCCGCTCCGGCGGCCAAGCGCAGGAGCTCGATCTCCTCTACCCCGTCGGCCGGCAAGAACTTCAGCAATCGAAACTCTCCCTTGGTCAGGGTTCCGGTTTTGTCGAAAACGACACGCTCCAGATTCTTCAGACGATCGAAGACCTCCGCGCCTTTGACTAGAATTCCGTTCTGCGACGAAGCTCCAATACCGGCGAAATAGGCCAGCGGGATCGATATTACCAACGCACAAGGGCAGGAGATAACAGTGATAACCAGCGCCCGATGGATCCACTCAATCAGCGCAGCGTCGAAGAAGAGGGGCGGAATCAGCGCCGTCAGAAGGGCCGCAATCATAATCAGCGGGGTATAGACCCGGGCGATGCGGGTCATCAGCCGTTCTGTCTTGGCCTTCCTTTCGGCCGCATGCTCGGTTACCGCGATGATCTTCGCCACCGAACTCTCGCCGAAAAACTTGGTAGTGCGGATCAAGAGGCGTCCGCCCTCGTTGATGAAGCCTGCAGCCGCCTCGCCGCCGGGATAAACAGCCCGGGGAACCGACTCGCCGGTGAGGGCCGAGGTATCGAAGGCCGATTCTCCCGCCTCCACCACCCCGTCCAAGGGCACCGTTTCACCCGGTCGGACCTCGATCAGCGCCCCCGGGGCGACCCCCTCCGGGTCGACCGTGCGACTCTTCCCGTCGACCATAAGGCGCACGGTATCGGGCCGAAGCTTCATCAGAGAACGAATAGCGGTGCGAGACTTGGAGAGGGCCCGCTCCTGCAGGGCCTCGCCTACGGCATAGAATATCATTACCCCCGCCGCCTCGTGGGGTTCGCCGATCAGCAAGGCGCCGATTGAGGCAAAACTCATCAGGAAGAGCTCATCCAAGAGCCGGCCGGTAATCAAGTTTCGGATCGCCCCTTGCAGGACCGGCCATCCGGCTAAAAGAAAGGAAGGAACCAAGACCAGATAGAGCCCCCAGCCGTTCGCCAAGGGTGCAATCCTGCTATTGAAAGCAACCCCGATTGCAAACAGAAGAGCCGACGCAAGAATCCTTAACAGGGGATTCTTGGCCTCAGCTTCGGGTCGTTCCTCTTCCTCGGGATCAATGATCCGTGCCCCCGGTTCGATATCGTCGATTATGCCCTGGACCTCGGCGTAATCCTCCGGGCGAATGCGAATTATCCCCAGATCGAATTGAAGGGATGCATCCTGAAGATCTTCCCGCTTACCAATCTCTTCCCGGATCGCCTCGGCGCACATGGCGCAGCTCAATCCCTCGACCTTATAGCCTTTGATCATACGCCCTCCAGATAGTGGGCCTTGGCAACCTCGATCAACTGACTGACATGCTCATCATTGAGTCGGTAGAAGACCTGTTTCCCTTCCCGACGAGAGGAAACCAGGCGCATCATCTTGAGAAGACGCAGATGATGACTAATGGCCGGGGTACTCATTTCTAAAAGATAGGAGAGATCGCAGCCGCAGAGTTCCTGTTTCGCCAGGAGACTGAGAATGCGAGTTCGGGTCTCATCGGCCAAGGCCTTGAAAAGCTCGGAGAGACCCGCGGCCTCATTGATCTCCTGCTTCAGGAGCTCGACATTCTCCTCCGCACTGAGACTATATTCAGTACAAAAGTCGCTTGATTTCGTTTCCATCCGACATCCTCATACGATTAAACGATTACTTAATTGTATAATCGTTTTACAAATTCGTCAAGGGAATGGAAATGGTGATTCGAGTTCCCCGCAGCTTTACAATGGGGGACTCTATCTCCGCCGTGCCCTCCATCTGCACCGCCAGGGACCGGATAAGCCTCAGCCCCAAGGAATCATGCCCTTCCCGCTGTTCAGGACGCATGCCGCAGCCGTTATCCTCCAGAATGAGCATTAACCGGCGTTCATCTTCTACTGCAAAGAGTTTCAACCAGATCTCGCGGTCATGGGATCCGTCGTTGAAGGCTGAAAGGAGCGCAGGATACCTTCGGCCAGCCGGTTCAGATAGGTTCCCAGATCCACCGCATGAAGATTTTCGGCTGCATAGAGCATCTCATGAATGGTATACATCGAGCGGATACGGTTCACGCTTTGCCGCACAACCGTGTCGACGCTCCTCTCTTCGGGGTTATGGAGTTCCAGATTGAGAAGGCTGACCAGGATCTGCAGGTTATTCTTGACCCGGTGGTGGAGTTCGTGCAGCAGGACCTCCCGTTCTTCCACCTTGCGGGCCAGCTCCGCCGTCCGCTCGTCGATTTGCCGTTGTTGCGCCCGACTCAGGGCAACGACTTCTCGGCGAGACTCGAACTCCCGCATCCGGGATCGGTAGAGAATACGGTTTATCACCCAGGCCCAGATAACCCCGCCCGCAAGCTCAATCAGTAAAACCGAGTCTATAGCCGCCTCGCTGAAACTCAGAAAGGCCGTTACATAGGTCCCGAGGGATATAAGAAATAGCCCCAATGTTAGCTGCCAATAGTGATAGCAGAGGGAAGCCGTCGCGAAGAGAATCAGAAAGAAGGTGACCGGAGAGTCCTGAACAGCCGAAAGCAGGCCCCCCCAGGTTAGCAGGAAAAAGGTAAAAAAGAGCGTCAGCCCCCGTTCGCTCCTGTGTCTTCGTAGGATGAGTTGGAGCTGCAGTATCATAGCCGAGACCCCATTAGTCAAACCATAAATCCTGGAATTTTTCTATTCCCGGCGATGAACCGCATCGGGGGAGAAGGCCGGAAGGCAGACCGAGACATACTCGGTCTCCGCCTCGAAGGGATTGGCATAGCGAACGGTTGCGCCGGCCTCTACCTTGATCGACTGGCCGGGATTGAGCACGAGTCGTTCGCCGTTGACGGTTACCTCCTTCTTGCCTCGGATCACGAGGGTATACTCGTCGAACTCCGGAGTCTGGGGCGGCTCGCTCCAGCCGGCGGGGGCCACCATCCTGGCGACGCTGATTCCGCCGCCGCCTTTGGAGGCGTTGCCGAAATGCTCCTCGATCAATTTGCCATCCTCGGTGGGGACGATAAAGGGCGCGGTCTGTATAACGTATCCTGAACTCATGCTGAGCCTCCAACTGCTTGTATGCATCTAACATAATCCGCCCTACTACTCAGGACAACCCGGCATAACGGCTAATCAAGATCCCAGGCCCGCCAACCGGGGCGAGCGACGACATCATCAGCTATTACATAGGGGGAATGAGTCAGGGATGCAACGACAGACTGCGCCACTAACTCTCCGTACATCTCCCTCAATTTCCGAATTCCCTTGAGATCCGAGGAATCCGGATGCTCTTTATATTTATACTCTATTGGATAGATCCTCTGGTTCAATTCAATCAGGAGATCCACCTCATTTTTCGTCCTATCTTGCCAGAACCAGAGGGAAGCGGAAGGCTGGCGCCACTCCTTCCAGCGCAGCCACTGGGTTACGACATGATTTTCTCAGAGGGCGCCTGCCATCGGGCTCCTGCTTAGAGCCCCCGGATCGCTAAAACCGGCCAGATACGAGGCTAAGCCTGTATCGGTAAAGTAGAGCTTCGGACTCTTGGTGAGCCATTCCGAACAGGAGAGCTCCAGAAACGGCACTATCGCTGCGCGCCCAGCCAGACTATCGCTGACCGACGCCATCAGCTGGAAATTCTGCCAACCGGTTAGGATAAACAATCCGTTTTCGTTTCTTCTGTTATCCACAAAGGCTTTGATGTATCGAAAAAGCAACGGGGCGTATTGAATCTCATCCAGAATAAGCGGCGGCGTATAGTGGTCTTACCCGTCTGTCTGGGCCCGGTCAGGACAAGCACGGGAAAACTGTCGACAATCTTGAGCAAACTCTCCTTGACAGAACGCTCTATCCACATGTGACAATTTTACGTTGCAAAAGTGAAATTGTCACATTCTTATTAGATCAGAACTTGGCTTCGATCCGCTTACTCTGCCCGTCAAGATAGACAAGGGTGTGGGTATTCTTGATCCCGTCGATGGTCGGCAGGACCTCGAAGAGAAAGCTGTTGAGCTCCTCCCGGGACTTTAAGAAGACCTCCACGAAAAGGTCATACTCACCGGCGGTATTGCAAACCGAGAGCACTCCTTTGAGTTCGGCGATACGTTTCATCGTCTCTAAATGGGTTCTGCTTTCCAGCTGCATGCCGATGTGCGCCAGGATACTGTTTTTAAAGAAGAAGGGATCGATAAGCGCCGAAACCTTCAGAAATCCGGACTCCATCATCCGGCCTACGCGAACCCGGACGGTACCGTCCGAGATGGCCAGATTCTCGGCGATAGTACGGTAGGAAATCCGACCGTCCCTTTGCAGCTCCCTCAAGATAAGCATATCAGTTTTATCTAACTCGAACTCTTTCGACACGATGGATTCCTCGTTTGTTTGATGCGCTGATTAAGATTGTACCCGGAAGAATGGCTAAATACAAGAAAAATTCATCTCTTATGCGGATTTGGTAAATCTGCCATATTTTTTTTGGGGCTATGCCAAATTTAATTTGACTAATTTACGCAAACACTGATAATCTGTCTACAAAGACCCCCTCACTCAAGGATGCTGCGATGGCAAGGATTAGAAGTTTCAAGGCCCTGAGGCCTGCCCCGGATCTGGCGGAGAAAGTGGCCAGTGTTCCCTATGACGTGGTCAACACCAAGGAGGCCCGAGCCCTGGCCGCCGACAACGAACAGAGCTTTCTACATGTGATTCGTCCCGATATCGACCTGCCCGATACAATCGACACCTACGACGACCGGGTATATCAGAAGGCCCAAGAGAACTTCGATAAGTTGAAAGCGGCAGGCTGCTTCGTCGAGGAAGATTCGCCGGCTCTCTATATCTACCGGCTGCGCATGGACGGCCGCGACCAGATCGGCATCGCCGGCTGCTGCATGGTCGACGAGTACGACAACGACACCATCAAGAAGCACGAGTTCACCCGTAAGGCCAAAGAGGACGACCGAGTCCGCCATATGCTGACCCTCAACGCCCACGCGGGGCCGGTCCTCTTGACCTACCGTCGCACCGAGGCTCTGGCCGAACGGATCGCCGCAGAGACCAAAGGTACCCCGATCTACGATTTTACCGCCCCGGACGGGGTGCAGCACACCGTCTGGCGTTGCACCGATTCCGCCGCCATCGAACAGGCCTTCAAAGAGGTGCCGGCGCTCTACATCGCCGACGGACACCACCGTGCCGCCGGAGCGAGCCGGGTCAAGGCCGAGATGCTGAAGCAAGGCAAAAACGATCCCGAAGCGGAGTACAACTCCTTTCTAACCGTCGTCTTCCCCTCGGATCAGCTGAAGATCTTCGCTTACAACAAGTACGTGGCCGACCTGAACGCCAAGACCCCGGAGGTCTTCCTGAAGGAGCTTGAGGAGATCTTCGACGTTGCGGAGACCGACGCCAAGGATCCGGCCGGCAAGGGGAGTTTCAATATGTACCTGGAAGGCAAGTGGTACTCCCTCTCCATCAAGGATCCCGAGATCGACACCTACGACCCGGTAACGGAGCTCGACCTCTACCAGTTCCAGATCAAGCTGCTCGAGCCGGTGCTGGAGCTCCTGGATCAGCGCAAATCCAACCGTATCGACTTCGAAGGCGGCTTAGGCAGCTCCCAGAAGCTCGAAAAGCGGGTGGATCACGACGGCGGCGTGGCCTTCACCTTCTACCCGGTCAGCGTCGAAGAGCTGATGAAAGTCTCCGACGCCGGCATGGTAATGCCCCCGAAATCGACCTGGTTCGCCCCCAAACTGCGTTCCGGTTTGTTGATACATACTTTTGGATAAATAAGAGAGAGGAGAGATAAATGGCAGTACGTGTACTGATTGCAGACAAATTCCCCGATTCCGCGGTGGAGACCATTAAGGGACTCGGCTGCGAGGTGAGCTACGAGGCCTCCTGGAAGGATAGCGAGCTGACCGACGGAATGGGCAAGGTAAAACCGGAGATCCTGATCGTCCGCTCCACCAAGGTGAGCGCCGAGATGATCGACGCCGACAAGAACCTGAAACTGATTATCCGCGCCGGCGCCGGTTACAACACCATCGACGTGGCCGCCGCCTCGGCCAAGAGCGTCTACGTGGCCAACTGCCCCGGCAAGAACGCCGTGGCCGTGGCCGAGCTCGCCATGGGGCTGATGCTCTGCATCGACCGTCATATCGCCGTAGGAACCGCCGACCTGAAGGCCGGCAAATGGAACAAGGCCGAGTACTCCAAGGCCGACGGGATCATGGGCAAGAAACTCGGCATCATCGGCACCGGCCGGATCGGCCAAGAGGTAATCTGCCGGGCCAAGGCCTTCGGCATGAGCGTCTACGCCTGGAGCCGCTCCCTGACCCCTGAGCGGGCCGAGGAGCTGGGGGTTGTCTACTGTGAGAGCCCCGTAGCCTGTGCCAAGCAGGTCGATATCGTCAGTGTCCACGTGGCCATGACGCCGGATACCAAAGAGATGATCGGCGCCGAGTTCTTCAACGCCATGCAAGAGGGAGCCTGGTTTATCAACACCAGCCGAGCCGAGGTTACCAACGAGCAGGCCTTAATCGACGCGATCACCAAACGGGGCATCAAGGCCGGCCTGGACGTCTTCCATAACGAGCCCGGCGGGAAGAGCGGCGACTTCGACTCACCCGTCGCCAAGCTTCCCGGCGTGGTCGGCACCCACCACATCGGCGCCTCCACCGATCAGGCGCAGCTGGCCGTGGCCGACGAGACGGTCCGCATCATCAGCGACTACATGAACAGCGGCGAGGTAGACAACTGCGTCAACCTCCTCATCAAGACCCCCGCCAAGTTCATGCTCTCGATCCGCCATAAGAACACCGTCGGTATCCTGGCGGACGTACTGGACGTTATCCGGGACGAGAAGATCAACGTCGAGCGCATGGAGAACATCATCTTCAAGGGCGCCGACGGCGCCTGCGCCAATATTCAGATCGACACCGACCTGAGCGAGAAGGCTCTGAAGCGGATCGAAGATTCGAGCCACAATATCTACAGCGTTTCCTTAAGCGCCATGGAGGAGTAGAGAGATGAGAAAGCATAACTTTTACGCCGGCCCCTCGACCCTGCCCGTCGAGGTTCTGGAAGAACTGAGAGAAGAGATCGCCGACTACAAGGGCGAAGGCCTCTCGATGATCGAGACCAGCCACCGGAGCCCCATGTACGATGCGGTCCACACCGAGACCATGCAGCTCTTCCGGGATCTCTTGAAGATTCCTGAGAACTACAAGATCGTCCTCATCGGCGGCGGCGCCACCATGCAGTTCGGCATGCTGGCCATGAACCTGATGAAAGAGGGCAAGACCGCCGATTATACCTTAAGCGGCGCCTGGGCCAAGAAGGCAATCGCCGACGCCAAGAAGATCGGCCCCACCCGCATCATCTGGGACGGAAGCGAGAGTAAGTTCACCACCCTCCCCGATCCCGCATCCGTCAAGCCGGGAAGCGATTCCGCCTACCTGCACGTCACCTCCAACGAGACGATCGGCGGAATTCAGTGGAAGAGCTTCCCCAAGGTCGACGTACCCCTGGTAGCCGACATGTCCTCGGACATCCTGAGCCGACCCTTGAACATCGCCGACTTCGGCCTGATCTACGCCGGCGCCCAGAAGAACATCGGCCCCGCCGGAGTAACCCTGGCTATCATCCGCGAGGATCTGGCCGAGAGCGCCCCTGAGAACATCCCCGCCTACCTGCGCTACGCGACTCACACCGCCAAGGACAGCCTCTACAACACCCCGCCGGTCTTCTCGATCTACGCGGTCAACAAGGTGCTGAAGTGGCTCAAGGGCAAGGGCGGCGTGGAAGGAATCCAGAAGATCAACGCCGAGAAGGCGCAGATCCTCTACGGCGCCATCGACGGCAACGGCGATTTCTATCGCTGCCCCGTGGACAAGGCGGTACGCAGCCACATGAACGTCGTCTTCCGGGCCCCCTCGGAGGAGCTCGAGAAGGAGCTGATCGCCTCGGCCAAAGAGGCCGGCATGCTGGGCCTGAAAGGCCACCGGGACGTCGGCGGCTGCCGCGCCTCGATCTACAACGCCATGCCCGTAGAGGGCGTCAAAGCCCTGGCGGATTTCATGAACGAGTTCGCGAAGAAGAAGGGGTAAGCGATTTCCCCGGATTTTCAGAGCCCGCCCTATTGGCGGGCTTTTTTTCGGTATTTGCATATCTCTGCAATAAGCACTACAGTGCCATATAAAGAGGCATGTATGACAATCAGAACCTTAGTAACCGCTCTCATACTAGGGATTTTCGGGGGTTCACTGATCGCAGATCCTGTAAAACTTGGTGTATTCCCCTCCAATGACCCCGCTAAATTGCAGCAGGTAATGAATATATTCGCCGAGTACTTGAGCGAAACCACCGGAGATGAGGTTAGCGCGATAATCACCCAGGACTACAACGAACTGACCAAACGGCTGAGGGAAGGATCGGTCGACATCGCCTGGATAAATACCTTGAATTACGTCAAAATAAAGAATGATATCCCCGAGATGCGCTACCTGGCGACCTACATGGAGAAAAACGAGATAACCGGCGCGATCATGCCCTATTATCAGTCCTACATTGTCAGCCTGAACTCATCGCCGTATTCCAGTCTGGATCAGCTGGAAGGTAAGCGCTTCGCCTTTACCGACCCCGGTTCGACCTCCGGCTATGCCTATCCAAATCTACTTCTGCAAAAAAACGGCATCGTTCCTGAAGAGTTCTTCGGCAAGATATTCTTTCTTAAGCGTCACGACCGAGTAGTCGAAGCCTTGAGAGCAGGATCCATCGACGCCGGCGCCATCTCCGACGGCACCTATTTTACCGCCGAGGAGCACTATGGAGACATCCTGCACGTAATAATGAAGTCCGATCCCATCCCCTTAGATGCGGTTGTTGCGGCTGAAGACTTTCCAGAATCGAAGATGGGACTCTATAGAAACGCACTTTTGGCGATGCACCCTGATCATCGCTTCTGCCTGGAGATGAAATCATTCCTCGGCTGGAACGCCGCAGGCTTCGACTCCAGAGACGACGGGTTTTACGATTCTGTGAGGGAAGCTTTAGGATTGTGATTGACAATGACGCTACGGACTAAGCTGCTTCTCATTACACTGACACCTTTTTTAATCATCACTCTGGTCCAGCTCCTGAGCATCCAGCGCATCATAACTAAACTCGAGTATTCAATGGCGGATGATCGTGCTTCCGACCTTACAGATGTGGAGCGAAACCTATTGAATCTGATGCGGGATATGGACTATGCCTCTATAAACCTCTCCCGCCCCCGCGAAATACGCAATGCCTTGGAACGGGCCGACAACGAAATTCTTTATGACTGGAGCTCAAGCTTTATCGGTAAATTCGATACAGTTATCTTTACCGACCAGAACGGCATTGTGATCTCCAGGGCTCCGGATGAGTTCCGCTTCGGCGATATGCTTCGAGAGATGCACTACTTCAAAAAGGCGGTGGAATCAGAGATATATCTTGGAACAGCAGTGCTTGATGAGCATCACCACCTTGTAGCCGCCAGACGGATCGATAAATATACCGACCTTCCGCTGGGGGTAGCCATTGTCGCCGTCAGAATAACTCCGGACCTGCTCCGCGAGCTGACTCGGCATAGATCCGACTTATATTTAACATACCGACAGAACGATACGGTCATAAGCAGTGCCCTACCGGGTAGCGAGATCCATTTTACCGCCGCCATTGGAGATGAAAACACGGAACAAGCTTTTCTCCGTCTTTTCGAACTCTCCTTTGCGCTCGGCGAGAACTACCGGTCTCTTAAGATCTTGGAACAACGCTTGATAATAGCGAGCATTGTAACCGCGTTGAGCGTAATAGCAGCGCTGATATTGGTATTGCGATTACAGTTCCAACCCTACACCCGCATGGCAACGGCGCTTCTCAGCTATTCGGAAGAGAACCAAAACCTGAAAAAGCTGCAAAAACAATTGTCCCGGATCGATACCACCAAATCGACCGAGGCGGATAAGATTATTTCATCCATTCTTGAGCTACTTTCGGTTATCGAGACCGATATCTCACATATAGAACAAATAGCCAGTAAGGATACCCTGACTGGTCTTAACAACCGACGCACCATGGATCTGATACTAAAATCCGAAGTTGAGCGCTGCAACAAGCTCGACTTGAATATGACTCTTGCGATTCTCGACATCGACCATTTTAAATCCGTTAACGACACCTATGGTCATCAAACGGGCGACGCTGTACTTAAAATAATCGGCGGACTCCTTGGCGCCAACAGTCGCTCCAGCGATCATATCGGCAGATGGGGCGGCGAAGAGTTCCTGATTATCTGTCCCAATACCGGGCTTGATAAGAGCAGCGCATTCGTCGAGAAACTGCGCAAGGTGATCCAGGGTGCTAAACCGGAAAACGGGATAAAACTAACCGGCAGTTTCGGTATAAGTGAGTTCAGAAAGGATGATTCCGCCGCCAGCATACTGGAAAGAGCCGACCGGGCCCTTTACCGCGCCAAGGAGGAGGGGCGGAATCGGGTGGTGATTGAGTGATCCGCAATGTGATATAAACGAAAAGCATATAGCATTGCCAAAACAATGGAGGAACCGCATGATCCTGGATAGAATCGAGAACCGAGAACTCTATGAAAACATATCTCCCCGGATAGCGAAGGGACTCGAATACCTTGCCGCGCTATCGACCGAAGGGTTCCATGAGGAACGGATAGAGCTTGAGGGTAAGGAGCTCTTTGTGCTGCATCAGATCTACGAGACGGTCGATGCATCGACCCAGAAATACGAGAACCATGCCCGCTATATCGACATACAGTATATCGTCGAAGGGAGCGAAATTATCCGTTATGCCGATAGCGCCGGACTCACGGTCGCCGCGCCCTACGACGAGACCAAGGACGCAGGGTTCTTCGATCTCGCCCCAGGTACGGACTGTCTGATGAGCGCCGGCGATTTCGCCGTCTTCTTCCCCAGGGACGCCCACGCACCGAAGATAGCCGCAGGCGGCCGCAGCCCGGTTAAAAAGGCGGTAGTGAAGGTTTTACTCGACTGAATCGGACAAGTCTGAGCTAGAATTTACAGTACCCCAACTCCTCCAGCCACTTCCAAGCCTCTGCTTCTGTTTCAAAGTAGCGGCTAATCGACAGATTGCCCGGTTCACCCTCGTAGATAGAATCGAATTGAAACTCGGTGATGCTCCGGCTTGCGAGGGAATCGGCGGAATGCACGATCGCCACATGGCGCAAGCCTTGCGCGACCCGCCAGCGGTGGAGTTTAGTCAATAAAGGGGTAGACTCATCGGTGTAGACGCCCTGTCCGTGCAACACGGCTATCATCCCCCCGCATATGCGAATGATTCAAGTGACAAGTACCATCAAACCCTCTGTCTCCTCGATTTGATCATCCGCCACCGTATTAGTAGGTTTTTTGTAGTACACAAAGCTTTTTGGAGGTAAATATGTACGCCACGATCGATAGAGACACCCTGAAAAAGAAACTCGATGCTGGTGAAGATTTCCATCTGGTCGAGGTCCTGGCAGAGAAAGAATTCAATCGGCTCCATATCAAGGGAGCGGAACATATTCAATTCGGCCAGATAGCCAAGGAGGCCAATAAACGTTTTTCCAAAGAGGATGTTATCGTCGTCTACTGCGCCGATACCGCATGCAAGGCGAGCCCTATCGCCGCGGAGAAGCTCGATTCCTTGGGCTACACCAATGTTTACGACTTTGAAGGCGGAAAGAAGGCTTGGCAGGATGCCGGCTATCCTATGGAAGGCGCCGAAGCCTAAAGTCCCCGCCCACTCGACTAACCAATAAGGATCCTCTATGTATCTTCTGTTATTCCTGATCATCGCCGCCGCTAGCGGCTTACTCATATTCACCGGTGTTCGATCGCAGGGACGAATACGCAGCCTCTTGGGCTCGCTACTCTTGGCAGGTCTGCTCATCTTCTCTTGGTTCATGGGTTTCTGGAGCGAGAAACTCTGGTTCGATTCCCTCGGCTTCGCATCGCGATTCTGGACCGAGTTCTTCGCCCGTTTACTGACCGGGGGGGCATTCCTGACATTAGGGCTGCTCTTCACCCTCCTCTACTCATTCAGCATCCCCTCCATGCACAGGCTGAGCAGAATCAGCCTGATAACCGTAGCCGCGCTTTTAGGCGGAGTCCAGGGTCTGGGCGCATGGCAGACAGCCCTGCGCTTTATTCACCGCAGCACAACGGGTATAGCCGACCCGATCCTCAATATGGACATCGGCTTCTATCTGTTCAGTCTCCCCTTTTTAGAAGCCCTCTACGGGCTGCTGTTCAGCATCTCTCTGCTTACCCTGGCGGCGGGTTTCGTTTCGGCCCATCCCCGGGGGCGGCTCTTAATGAAGGGTCGGATCCGGGAGGCCGAGGATGACGAGTCCCAGCCCGAAGGAGGAGGCCCAAGCTCCGCCAGAGGTCTGTTTACGGCGGGAAGCATATTCCTGATCGTACTGGCGGCGGGGAAGCTCCTGAATCGCTATCAGCTCCTCACATCATACGGCGGAGTCGTAAGCGGGCCGGGTTGGACCGATCACCATGTTCGCCTACCCGCCCTGAGCGTCGCCGCTCTGGTCGCCCTACTCGGTGCCGTGGTGATTATTATTCCCGGCCTAAGGCGGAAACTCGGAGCTCTGGGCGGAAAAATCCTTCCCAAGCAGTTCCCGGCATCCTACAAGCAGATCGCCTCGGTTGGAGGCTTGGTAGTCACCCTGTGGGTGCTCTCCCTGGGCATTACCCCCTGGCTCTTCCAATCCCTTTTAGTCGCCCCGAACGAAATAACCTACGAGCGTCCCTATATCGAACATAATATCCGTTTTACCCGATCGGCGTTTAAACTCGACGATATCAAGGAAGAGGAGTTTCCGGTGGGCGAGGAATTCACCTCCGCTATGGTGGAGAAGAATCGGGGGATTATCGACAACACCAGGCTCTGGGATTGGCGCGCCCTAGCCTCGGTCTATGAACAATTTCAGGAGATCCGCCTCTATTATGAGTTCGGCGACATCGATGTAGACCGCTACCGGATCGACGGACGTACCCGCTCGGTGATGGTGGCCGCCCGGGAGATGCAGACCGAAAACCTGCCCGCCCAGAGCCAGAACTTCGTCAACCGCCGTTTTAAATATACCCACGGCTACGGAATTGCCATGAACACGGTCAATGAATTTACCGAGACCGGGCTGCCCAACCTCCTGATCCGTGATATTCCGCCTGTTGCGGAGCGGGAGTCCCTTACAGTGGAGCGACCGGAGATCTACTACGGTGAGACCACCGACTCCTTTGTCATCGTCAATAGTCAGGAGAGGGAATTCGACTACCCCGAAGGGGATGCCAACAGGTATGTGAACTACGAGGGCGACGGAGGGGTCGAGATCTCCAACTTCTTCCGTAAATTCCTCTTCGGCTTCCGCTACGGCGGGACCAAACTCCTCTTCTCGAACTATCCCGATCGGGAGAGTAGAATCATGTTTAGACGCAGTATTAAAGAACGGGTGGCCGAGGTGGCGCCATTTCTGCGTCTCGACCGCGATCCCTACATCGTTCTGGTCGACGGGGAACTCCACTGGATTATCGACGCCTATACCTCGAGCGCATCCTATCCCTACAGCGAACATTTTAACGGGGCTAATATCTCCGGTTCGCAGCCCCTCGAAGGAGAGGTGAACTATGCGCGCAACGCGGTAAAGATAGTCGTCGATCCCTATAACGGAGACATCGATTTCTACGTCTATGAGGAGGAAGATCCGATCATCCGGGTCTGGCAGAGCATATACCCCGATCTATTCTCATCCAGGGAGGAGATGCCCGCCGGGTTGAAACGCCATGTTCGCTATCCGGCGGACTTTCTGCTCATCCAAGGCGAGGTCTACGCAAAATACCATATGACCGATCCCGAGGTCTTCTACAACCAGGAGGATCTCTGGGTCAGGGCGACGGAGAAATACTATGACCAGGTTGAGCCGGTCGAACCCTACTATGTCATGTGGGAACGTCCCGGATCGGATCGCCCGGAGTTTATCAGTATGCTCCCTTATACTCCGAAGAATAAGCAGGTGCTGATAGGCTGGATCGCCGGGGTCAGCGATCCGGAAAACTACGGCGAGTTTATCGCCTACAAGTTCCCCAAGGAGCAGCGCATCCTCGGTCCCCAGCAGGTAGAGACCAAGATCGATCAGGACAGCTATCTTTCCGGACAGCTCTCTCTCTGGGATCAGCGCGGCTCGAATGTAATCCGGGGAAACGTCCTGGTTCTGCCCCTCGACGGAACCCTGCTCTACGTTGAACCGATTTATCTGCAATCGGAGACCGCAGCCTACCCGGAGTTAAGGATGGTAGTGCTTATGCACAACGACACCCTCTCCTACGCTGAAACCTTAGAAGGAGCATTGAAAGGCCTCTTGGATGGAGCCCCCCCCTCCGGAGCCGGCACGTCCGCGGAAGCGAGCGGACCAAGCGGCGACAATGGAGCCCCGGCCCTCATCGACCGGGCTGCCGAGGCATTCGCCGACTACCGGGAGGCAACGGCTGAGGGAGAATTCACACGAGCCGGCAGGGCTTTGGAGGAACTCCAGGGTATTCTCGATCAGCTTACAAAGGTTGAGGAGAATTTATAGAATTTTATTCGAGTCGGTTCTAACTGTGTAAAGAACTACCCGAGGTCGATTAAATCTTGGGGTGTGAATATCTCTATACCAGAAAAGATTTTGAAATCATCAACATTCAGGGTTACTATACGGCTGATGTTGTGCTCGGTCATTAATGCGATGATATTTGCATCATGTATACGTTTTCCTGTGATGGAATAGTTGGTAATAAGAGCAAGAAGATTTTCCAAAACCTCCTCTGTTTCTCCTGCTATAAGCGCTCGGCGTCGGAATTGCTCAATATTATGTAGCGCATCTCTCATCGTAAGCCCCAATCCGTTAACATCAACCGGGCGCGTTGCGACGACCAAGTATTCCCTGATGATCTGGGGGCCGATATAGAGATGGTATCCTCTTTCGAATGCATTGGAAAAAATCTGCCTGCAGTCGGCAAAAGCGGATCGCCCCCGGTCGCTTGCGCTGAGTAGAATATTGGTATCTAGAAAAATGGACTTACCGCGCATCGTCATAGATATCTTCCCGCTTCCAGGCATCCGTATTGCCGGTACGGACCGAGATGATATCCAGGTCTGCCGTGTCGGAGCTTTCCGGGACCTTTTTTGCAGCGTCTTCAATAATAGCTTTCAGCTCTCCCTGCATGGAGCGATGATGCAAGGCGGCAAGTATTTTAATCTTCCGTACTAGCCCAGGATCGATATCCCGAATGTGTAGCGATTTCATACTGGTATCATATTGCTACCATTCCTGAATGTCAAGGAAACTCTTTATTCGTCTTAGCCGGAAGACGCCAGCGTCTCCGCCAACGTGGTAAGGCTATCATCGAGGATTGAATCCTCGTTTTCCCCGAAGAAGCGGGCCGAAGGGCCGCCCAAGTAGAGGCGGCAATGGTCCGGGATATAGCGACGGATGGTATCGAGTTCCTGCCGTATCGTGGCGGTAGCCGAGGGAAAGGCGATGCTAATGAGTAGGACCCGGGCCTTACTCTCCTCGACGGCATGCACTATTTCATCGGCGGGCATATTGGTTCCCAGATAGAGAACCCGATACCCGGCCGTAGCGGCAGCTAAACCGGCGGACAGGGCCCCTAACTCATGGGCCTGCGATGGGAGGGTTGCAACCACCGCCACCGACTCGGCCTGCTGATTCTGCCGGGAACGCAGTTCGTTCCCAAGCACAGTGCGGACAACTGCGCTCGCCAGATGTTCGTGGGATATGCGATAGCGCCCTTCGTGCCAGCCTTGACCGAGACGGGTCATTAAGGGCGTAATCAGAGCCTCTACCGCTATAAGCGGCCCATGGTCGATAATCGCCCGGACCAGGATATCCTCAAGCGCTGCGCCGTCGAGGCCCAGCACCGCCTCTTCCGCTTCCGCCAACCCTATCTTCAGGTTCGGAGAACCTTCGGCCTTCCCCCCGCTCCCGGATTTCTTCAAAAGGGAGATCAAACTCTCGTTCGACTCCTCGGCAATTCTACCGATGCGATATCCAGCCTCCACGCAACGGGCTAGAAGTTGCAGGCGCTCGATATCACGGTCGGAATAGAGACGCTGGTTGCCGTTGCTGCGCTGCGGACTCACAAGGCCATAGCGATTCTCCCAGGTCCGAATAGTTGTGGGAGTTAAATTGCTGAGCTGAGCCGCAGTTTTTATAGAGTATCCCTTACTCATGACCCTATCTTCATTCTTTGCATAACAATTGTCAATGTATACAGGGATTTTTTCACTTTTTGTATAAGTTTTCCTTTACTTTATTTATGCAATAACTGATATTCTAAGCATCCTCATTATGAGGAACACGCTTTTAAGGAGTTTTTGATGAAGAAGATACTGCTTGCTTCCGTAATTTTAGCAGCTTTTTTCCTGGCATCCTGTGCCAGCACCCCCGAGAAATCTTCAGAGATGGCAGAAATGCCTTCCATAGCCGAGATCGCCGTCGAGGATGGCCGGTTTACCACCCTCGTCGCCGCTTTGGACGCTGCCGGTCTGGTCGAGACCCTCTCGAACGATGGTCCCTTCACCGTATTCGCACCTACCGATAATGCCTTCGCCAAGCTGCCGGACGGCACCGTCGCCGCCCTCTTGGAGGATATCCCCGCGCTGACCAACATCCTTCTCTATCATGTGGTTGAAGGCGCCGTAATGGCCGGGGATGTGGTTGAACTTGACTCCGCCACCACCCTCAACGGTGAAGATGTAATGATCAAGGTTGACATGGGTAATGTCTATATTAATGACGCACAGGTAATCATTACCGACATCGAAGCCTCTAATGGGGTAATTCACGTAGTCGACACGGTTATCCTCCCGTAAGCGTACGCTAAGGGATTCTATATATACACTCCGTTTTTCGGCCGGACGTTTTTAGTCCGGCCGTTTTTTATGTCGCGTAAGACGAAGATTGATCACCGGCAGCGGCTCAGGCCCCTTCCATCCGGAATCGCGTTGCCACTCCCACAAGGCACAAACGCCGGCGAAAACCGACAACGTCCAACCTGAACACTTGCGTCCCCAGCGCAGGCCGCCGCCCCATAACCAACCTGCAAACGGATCATCGATAATGGGATCCCAATCGACGCTCTCCCCTTCCCAGAGATTAAAATAGCCCAGGGGCAACCCCGCCTCCAGATCAAGCTGATGCCGCTTGTCAGGGGATCTCAATGCCCGGGAGATGGTCGCGCTATAGCTCAAGAGCGGGGATCCGCAGGGCGATCCTCCGCCGGCCAGATGCACTCGGCTCCGTTGGCTAATAGGCATATCTAAGCCAATCCGAACTGAAAGGAGCTGATCCATCTCGATGTAATAGGTGAGAGATTGAGGTGGGTCCTCGCCGTGAAGGGTTGCACAGACAAGAATCAACAGCAGCACGGCGAACGCACTGCTTTTCATCGCATATCTTATCGCTCCCTGGGATTAATATACCACCAAATTGAACAAAGAAAAAAAGTAACACCTCCACCCTGCTTAGGCTATTAATCCCTACAACTCAAGAAAAACAAGCATCGCTGCTTGCACAAGGAATAGAAGAATGAAGACAAGAACGGCAAAGCTACTATTTGGAATACTGCTCATCGCCATGGCGATCAGCCTCCACGCGCAGGAAGCTCCCCGCGGATTCTTCGGCGAGTTTCAGCTCGGCGCGGGATATCTGTACGGCACCGACAGCCAGGAATCGCCGGCGACCGAACTCTTCTCATCCAAGGCGCTCAATCCCGAGATAGACGATCTTGACGCAGACGCTGAACGGGTTGAAACCTGGCTCCCTTACCTGAACGGTACCATCGGCTACAATTTTGCCGAACTGGAACTCTCGATCCAGACCAGTCCCGAGACCTTCCTCGGCAATCCGGGAATCGTTCTAAGCAAGGGGATGGGAAAGTACGGCATCGTTACCGCAGGAGTCAACTATGCCAATAGAACCGTCTACAGCAATCCCTATCTTACCGGTACGGATCGTAAAACAACGGATGCACAGGTCTTGAAGCTCGGACTCGGTTGGAACAGTATCATGTCCCTGCCGATCAATCTGAACTACAGCCTGAGCGGCGTTTCTATCGAAGACGATGAGGCCGGGAGCCTCGATGGGGATCTGAAGCGGGAAGGCTGCGATCATGCAGTCGAGCTTTCCGGCATGCTCCCGTTGCACCCCGCAGTAATGGTGCTGCCCCAGTTCGGGCTTACCCTCCGGGATCGGGAAGGGGCGGCGGAGTCGGGAACCCGCTATGACGCCGGCGGCACCCTGATGCTCTTTATCGGGCAGCTGCAGTCTATGAGCGGCATTAGCTACGGGTACACCCTCTTTGATGAGGAACATCCGGTCTTCGCTAAAACTCGGGAAGACCAGGAGCTCGGCCTGATGCAGATGTTTAACTATGCCGGTATCTTCGGGATCGAGGAGCTCTCCTGCTTCGCGATGGCAAGCTATTCCGCATCGAACTCGAACATCGACTTCTTCGATACCGAGCAGTTGATCGTCGGCAGCGGCGTCGGCTATAGCTTCTAGTCGTCCTCATCCAACAGGGGCCGCCAGGCCGGCTCTTCATACCCCATTAGACCGGCGAAGGAGGCGACGAGCTTTGTCACCAGCTCATTTGCACCTTCGCCGTTCTTAGGGAGTGATACGAATCCCCCGGCGGTCTTGTCATGGCCCCCGACATTGTTCCTATCCAGAGGGAGCTTGGCGATCAGCTCCCCGGCATTCAGTTTTTCGCTGCTCGTCCGAATAGAGATAATCAACGAATCCTTAAAGAGTCCGCTGCAGAGCACCGTCCCGATCCGGTCGTGCTTGAGCAGGAAATCGGCCATTTCGGCCACGATCTCCGGATGATTAATGGTCGTCAGATGAGAAGTAATCAGGTTGCGGTAGATCCGGGCGTTGTTCAGCGCCCGTCCCAGCTGCAGGAAGTAGTAGTGCGGCAGGTTGGCATTGATGATCTCGCCGTATTTCCTTAAAGAAGCCCGAACATAGACCTTTAAATAGGCCTCGATATCGGCCCCGGTCGCCTCGCGCTGCATGGTCTGGGTCTCCGAGTCGATCGCATAGGCCAGGGCTGTGGCCAGATTAACCGGAAGGTCGAGACCGGCTTGCTCGAGCCATTGCACGAGCAGGGTAGCCGTGGCGCCGATATTCTGATCGATCACCACCAGCTTGGCGTTGGTATCCTTCCGCCGGGGATGGTGATCTATTACCAGATCGCATTTTGAATCGGCTGTTAGCACGTTGTTTCCCGCCCCGGGTTGAGAATCGACCAACATCAGCCCATCGTAACGGGACGGTTTGATACGGTTGTACTGCTTCAGATGGATCTCGAGGCGTTTGACCATGGCTCGGTTCTCGGCTCGAGCGATAATGCCGCTATAGGCGATGCTCGAATTAACCTGAAAATACTCCTTCAGCAGGTACTGCAAGGCCGCGGCCGAGGCGATCGCATCGGGGTCGGGATGAGTATGGGTCATAATAAGGACCTCCTTCCTCCCGTTTACCGCCTTCTCGAGCTCCTCCAGGATGGCTGTCTTGCTGCTTTCTCTCGATTCTCGCTTGGGCATTCTGTCTTTAGTATAGAGGAGATAGGCGGTTTACAAAAGGACGCTCCCTTGCTTTGGCGAAGCCCCTCGGGTATCATCATCTCCGGAGGAGATATACGATGACGATCTCGGTGCGTCGACAGCTGATTACGGTACTGGCTCTTATCCTGGTCTCGGCTTTCTGTGTTATTATCCTGCTCAACTACACCTCCTCGAAGAGCAATCTCACCCAGGAGATCCGCGAGTCATCCCTACCGCTGCTGCGGGATAACATCTATTCTGAGATCCAGCAGGAGTTCCTCCCCCTGATCAACAGCTCTTCGATGATGGCAACCGACTCATTTCTCAAGAACTGGGCCATCCAGGGTGAGGAACGCACCGACGACATCATCCAGTATCTGAGTGAAATCCGCCTCAGCTACGGCTATGAATCGGTCTTCTTCGTCTCGGCGGTCACCGGTAACTACTACCACTATGACGGTATACTCAAACAGATCGACCCGGACGATCCCCACGACGTCTGGTTCTACAACTTTATCGAAGGGGGAAAATCTTTCGAACTGGATGTGGACTCCGACGAGGCCGCCCAGGGAAGACTGACGATCTTCATCAACTACCGGGTAAGTGATTTTCAGGCGAATCTATTGGGAGTGACCGGCGTAGGGATCGAGATCGACGGCATTGCCGCCTTCTTTCAAGAGCGACAGGAGCAGTATCGGCGGCGAATATACCTTGTCGACCACGACGGACTTGTCCAGGTTCACTCAAATCCGGAGCGTATCGAACGCCAAAACATACGCCGCACCGAGGGAATCGCCGAGATTGCCGACGAGCTGCTGCAAATCAACCAGGAACCGCTGGATGCCACCTACGAAGGACCCCGGGGTACCGTCCTGATTACGGCTCGCTACATCCCGGAAATCGACTGGTTCCTGATTGTCGAGCAGGATCAGCAGAGTCTGATGGCATCCACGAGAGCCAACCTCGTCCGAACGGTTATTATCGGGCTGGCGGCCACCATGATGATCATCCTCTTGAGTGCCCTGGCGGTTACCTACTACCACCGCAAACTTGAGGAGCTGGCTACGACCGATACCCTTACCGGCTGTGCCAACCGACGGGAATTCGGCAATCGAGTCGAGCGCATGGTCTACCGCTTCGGCCGCTACGGGACACCGGTCTCTATGATTATGATCGATATAGACCACTTCAAGCGCCTCAACGACTCCCGCGGGCACCAGGCCGGAGACCGGCTCCTGAAGTTGCTGACCAACACTATCGAAGAGACGAAGCGTCCCGACGATCTACTGGCCCGCTGGGGGGGCGATGAGTTTGTCATCGTCATCGAGGCCGAGGCCGGACAGGCAAGAATTTTAGCCGAACGCCTCCGTTATGCCTTCTCGGTCAGGATCGACGGGAGAGAAAATGAATCCTATAAGGTCTCGTTGAGTATGGGGATCGTGGAACTTCAGGAAAATGAGGGGGTCGAGGATCTCTTGGGACGGGCGGACCGGGCCCTCTACCGGGCGAAAAAGGCCGGTCGCGATCGAATCGTAAGCCTTTAAAAAATTTGACACCCGGTACCGGTTACATATACTTAGTAGCATGGTATACTCGTCCCTCACGGATATGCTCCTGGTCGGAACCGGAGCCTCCTACGCCATCCTCAACCTCTACTATCCCGAGCGGGGCATCACCGTAACCAAGGCGATTTCCGGTAACTCCCGTTTAATCCAGCTCGCTTCCCGCATCATGAACTTTGACTTCCTCTCCGCCGGCTGGGAACTGGATGACCAGGCCCGCAGATTCATCACCCTTGAACAATTCGAGTATATCGGCAGCCTGCAAGAGGTTGCAGCCGAACAGCTTCCGGGACGAGCTATAGCGGCCGTGGAGAAGCTAAGCGGGGTTCAGTCCGTATATGCCCGGGGAATCTGGTCGGCGGGAGAGACCTTGGGAAACCTGATAGTTTTTTACCGCTCAGAATCGGCCGGCAAAGAGGAGCTCGAACGGCTGGAGATGATCGGAAGATGCATTCAGCGCATCGTTCCGGAGCTGATTAAAAACGAGGAGCGTAATTCCAGAGGTGAAGAAGCGAGATTCCGCAAAGCGGAGGGAGATTACCTCGAGGCGGTTGATCATCAGCCGTTGGAGGAGTTCCGTCCGGACATCTATCTGGGATTAGACCGGGATCTGAAGGTGATCTTCGCCAACCATGCAATCTCACAGATCGGTCTGGACCGGCAATCGGCAATCGGCGCTACCTTCAGCGACCTTCTTCCGCCGGCGGAACGGAAGGGAACAGCAGAAATGTTGAGAACCCTGGAAGAGATTAAGGGAGAGGCCTCGCGAAGCAGGTTGATCACCTTTAGCTCCGATCTACGCCTTCGGATGGTGGCCTACCGCAACAGCGGGGAGAGCAAGGAGCGCGTGAGCCTCATCCTCAGGGACGTAAGCAAGGAGCAGCGTCTTTCGGCGGCCTTCCTACAGCGCGAGGAGATGCTGCAGCAGCTGGCGGATGCAATGAACGAGGCGGTCTGGATCGAATCCATCGAACCCCAGCAGATTATCTATATCAATCCCCGTTTTACCTCGCTCTTCCGGCTGGAATCGGAGGATGCGGAGAAGGAGATTGCAGCGCTATTCGATCCGATCGAGTCCAGCGGCAATGACACTCGGGAGACCCGCAAACCGACCCAGCTTGAGAGGCGGCTCACCGGAGAACCCGAGCGCTGGGTACGGATTCGGAGCTATCCGATTTTGAATCCCGACACGCAACCCCTTCTGATCAATATCGCCGAGGACATAACTCAGGAGCGCAAGGCTCAGGAGTTGCTGGAGAAGCAGTATGAAAGCAGCCGGCTCTTGCTGCACGAGATGAATCACCGCATTAAGAACAATCTGAGTATCGTGGCCGGACTCACCGGTCTGGCCGCCGGACGGAGCAATGATCCCGATGTACAGCAGGAGTTCGAGCTCTTAGAGAACAAGATCTCCTCCATCGCCCTGGTACATGAAACACTCTTCCGCGGCGAGGAATCGGATCGGCTCGACTTTTCCTACTACGCAGATAATCTACTCAAGATTCTCAGTCCCGCCACCCCCCAAGGCAGACCCATTCGTATAGAGACGAAGATAGAACCCCAGCACATCTCTCCCTCTACGGCAGGGGTGTTGGGTCTGATTATAACCGAGCTGGTGACCAATGCTTCGAAGCACGCCTTTCCCGAGGCGATAGAAAGCCCCGTTATTCAGGTCGGTTTCGGCCCGCTGAAGCATAGCGGCGTAGATACGCTGCTCTTGAGCGTCGGCGATAACGGGGCGCCGGCAGCCGCCGACCCCCTCACCGCGGACGGGGGGACCTTAGGGATGGAGATCCTCATAACCTTGGCGGAACAGATCGACGGACGTATTACCTTTGTTCAGGGAGAGGGACAGAAGGTATTTAACATCTTCATGCCCCGAAATGAGGACTATTCCGCCCCCCAGACCTCTTCCAAGAACTGATCACGACCTGAACCGCTACGGTAGAAGTTGTAGCGCATCGAGTTTTTGAGGTAGTAGTCCTGATGATACTCCTCGGCCACCCAAAAGCGGGTTAAGGGGATAAAGTCCGTGACGATATCCTCTTCGAAAACACCCGAATCAATAAGCCGCTGACGCGACTCCCGGGCGATGTTGAGCTGCTCCTGGTTCTCGTAGAAGATGGCCGTGCGGTAATGGGGCCCCCGATCGACGAACTGGCCATCCGGATCGGTAGGATCGATATAACGCCAGTGGTAATCAACCAGCTCCCGGTAGCTGACCTGCTCAGGATCGTAGTAGACCATAACCGATTCGATATGTCCGGTGGCGCCGGCGGCAACCTGCTGATAGGTCGGATTCTCTTCATCCCCCCCGGCATAACCTGAAACAGCCTCGACCACCCCGTCGAGCTTCTCGAAATCGGCTTCGGTACACCAGAAACAGCCGCCGGCAAATACCGCAGTGGCCAGGGAGGGATCGTCGAGGTCTATTTCCGTATCGGTAACCGGAGGCGAATCGCTCTCCTGTTCACCGCCGGCATAGATCAGCAGGGCCATTAAAGCCGCGAGAATCAGTATAAAGATCGAATTGCGCATATGAACTCCTTAGAATTCCCTCCCCTTCGTTACTATTAATATAACAATTTTTGTTAGCAATTTCCGGATTTGGAGCTTCTTGCCTTCGAGAGCTATCTTGACGCGGGCCGCGGCTCTGCCGTAAGGTATCCCTCCGATGTACACCCAGCAGCCTTCAGGCGAAACCGGAACTATCCTCCTCGACTCCTCCCTCGCTACATTTAGAAGCAGCGAGCTCAGTCTGGATACGATCTCCGCCCTTCGGAAGCTGAGTAAAGCCTATCGTCTCGGACTCCCTGTCGATGGGCTGGATCTTCGCGGCCGCCTCGAAAAGGAGGGCTTCTCCGTCGAGCTGCTAGCCGATGGGAGTCCCGGGCCGCAATTTGCAGTCAGCGACGATCCCGATTTTCTGGCCCGTTACGGTAGCGGCAGCACTTTCCCCCTACTTATCCTGGGCGAAGGGATGCTCCGGGACCTGGATAATCTCGATCCAGCGACCCTGACCTTCCATACCCTGAAGACGGCGGCCGATTGGATGGCCGAACATCCCGACCCGCAGGACTACCTCGAAGAAGCCCTGGCCGCCGGCGCCGCCGCGATCCTCCGGGGCGAACTCACTGTGTTTCCCACGGAGACGGTCTACGGACTGGGCGCGGATGCGAGCAACGAGGAGGCGGTACGCCGGATTTTCCTGGCCAAGGAACGGCCTCAGTACGATCCGCTGATCGTTCACATCGGAGAGCTCGAGCAGCTCTCCCCGCTGGTTTCCGAGCTGCCGGAGAACGCGAGGCGCCTGGCCGAACGATTCTGGCCTGGCCCGCTGACTCTCGTGCTGCCGAAAAGTGAACGAGTTCCGGATCTGGTCACATCCGGACATCCCACCGTGGCGGTGAGGATGCCGTCGAATCCATTCGCCCGGGAGTTGATTCGCCGGGCGAACGTCCCGGTCGCGGCTCCCAGCGCCAACCTTTTCGGCCGCACCAGTCCGACCACCGCCGAACATGTAATCGACCAGCTCGACGGCCGCTTTCAGGCCCTGATCGACGCTGGCGCCTGTAGGGTCGGAGTAGAGTCCACCGTGCTCTCCCTGGCCGAGGGAGAACCGGTGTTGCTGCGGAACGGCGGCGTGAGCCGGGAGGAGATAGAGGCCCTGATCGGCCCGGTGGGCACCCCGCAGATTCTTCCGCGGGAGGAGAACCCGAGTCCCGGCATGCTCCCCAGCCACTATGCGCCGCTGACCACCCTCGAGATGGTAGAGGATGTCTGCCGCTACAAGGACGATCCCCAGACCGGGGTAATCCTCTACCAAGAGGCCGATGATTCCTTCGCCGGACCGACGATCTGCGTCAGCAGCGATCGGAATCCGAGAGAGATCGCGATCAATATCTATGCGGCTATCCGGGAATTGGACCGCCGGGGCTTAACGAGGATCGTAGCCGAGTGGTGCAGCCCGGAAGGGGTGGGCGCCGCCATCAACGAGCGACTGAAAAAAGCCTCAGCTCCCCGCTAACAGATCCGCCGGCTCGCCGTGTTTCCCTCATCGATTCGAATCAGTATCTTAAGCGCATGAGCAAAAGCGCTAGCTGCCCGGAGAGATCCGGGCCCGAATTGATAACCCCGCCCTCCATACACGAAAGACGAAGGAACCTACAGACCCTTAAAGAGACCTTGGCCCGCCACGAGAAGGCGCTGATCCGCGCCCTCGAGGAGGACCTGGGGAAGAGTCGCTTCGAATCCTACGCCACGGAAATCGGCTTTCTCTATGGGGAGATCAATTACGCCCTTAAACATCTGCGCCGCTGGATGCGGGTCAAACGCATCCCCACGCCCCTGGTGATGTGGCCCTCCCGGAGTAGAGTGCTACCGGTTCCGGTGGGCCGGGTCTTTATCATCGCCCCCTGGAACTATCCGGTTCAGCTGCAGATCGCCCCCCTCGTGGCCGCCCTCGCGGCCGGCAACAGCGCGGTGCTTAAACCTTCCGAGCTAACCCCGAGCGTGGCCGACGCTATCGCCGCCCTCATCGGCGACGCCTTTCCAGATGAGACCGTTACGACCGTCCTGGGCGACGGCCGGGAACTAGTGCCCGCGCTGATTAAAGAGGAACACTTCGACCACATCTTCTTTACCGGGAGCGTCGAGGTGGGGAGGATTATCGGCGTCATGGCCGCCGAGCGGCATATCCCGGTGACCCTCGAACTGGGAGGAAAGAGCCCGGCGGTGGTGCATAAAGACGCCGAGATATCCTCGGCGGCCAAACGCATCGCTTTCGGGAAGATCCTCAACGCCGGGCAGACCTGCGTCGCTCCGGATTACCTCTTGGTACATCGAGAGGTCGAGCAGAGCTTGATCGACGAGATAGCCCGCGTCTGGGGGGAGTTCTTCCCCTCCGGAGCGCTTCAGAGTAGTGATTACGGATCCATGGTGAATCAGAAGCGGTACGAGACCGTGGCGGCCATGCTCGCCGACGGCGAGATCCTCGCCGGGGGACGAACCGACGGGCAAAGTCTGAAAATCGAACCGACCATGATACGGGTGACCAGGCCCGACTCGCCCCTGCTGGCTCAGGAGATCTTCGGACCGATCCTGCCGGTTATTCCCTACGAGACCCTCGACGAGGCAGCGGAAGAGCTCGCCCGGCGGCCGAAGCCCTTGGCGTTCTACCTCTTTACTCGCTCCCGGGAGGTAAAAGAGTGCTTGCTCTCCCGGGTCCCCTTCGGCGGGGGCTGCGTCAACGACACCGTAATGCACCTGGTAAACCCTGCCCTCCCCTTCGGCGGCCTCGGCCCCTCGGGAAACGGCAGCTACCACGGGAAGGCCGGCTTCGACGCCATGAGCCACTACAAATCAATCGTCACCACCCCGACCTGGTTCAACCTGCCCTTGAAGTTCCCCCCCTACAGGGAGGGGGCCTACAAGCTATTGCACCGGATCTTCTCTTAAGATTCCAAGGCCCGGGCCACCGCCCGCCAGGCCGCGATCTTCTCCTCATAGCGCATCGTATGGGCGGGGCTTGTCGACGGCAGCCGGGTCAGGCCGACTCCTTTAGGCGCCGCGACCAGCCGCCGGAAGAGCTCCTCCGCCTTGGCGCCGTTGAAGAAGATTTGCCGAATCCCCTTATGCTCGACGAAGAGGGCCTCAAAGTCGTTAGGAACCGGCTCCCGGATGCGCTGATCGAGACTCCCCTCTCGCTCGCAGCTCCCGCAGACGTCCCAGAGGGCCAAACGGTTCTCCCGAATCAAGCGACACCGACCTGCGTAATCCGCGGGAGACTCTGTACGTAATAGCTCGGCCATGATCGGCCAGAAGGCGTTCCGCGGATGGGCATAGTACTCCGCTCGGCGCAGGGACTCGACCCCGGGCATGGAGCCGAGAATCAGCACCCGGGCATCGGGCGCTATAATTGGGGGAAAAGAGACGATACGTTCCACGGGAGTGAGCATAGCCGATCCGGTGATGTCGGACTACCCGGGACAAAGGTTGTCCCCGCTTTTATCTCGATCGCGAAGGGCTGTCGTTGACACTCCCGAAGAAGGTCGATCTCAAATCCCGCCTTGTCCCGGTAGAAGGAGAGACGAGGAGATTCCCCCCGGTTGAAGGCTGCTTTAACCGCCTCCATAACGACCATGTTCTCAAAGATACTTCCCAGCAGGGGATCCCGCGCTACCTGGTCGGGAGTATCGATTTGCAGGAGCCAGGCAAGCAGCCCCGGTTCGGTAAAATAGATCTTGGGAGTTTTCACCAAACGCTTACCCAGGTTTGCATGATAGGGATGAAGCTTAAGAATAAGAAAGGAGGCTTCCAAGACGGAGAGCCAGCCGGCGAGGGTCGTAGAGCTGACGCCGACCTCCCCGCAAGGGATTGGGAAACCGCCTCTCCCAGCTCCGGCTGATTGCTCCCGGTAAGAATGAATTGACCCGGAATCTTCTCACTATCAGAGAAAACCTCCGGCTCCCGTTGCGCCTCGTCTATAATAAGCCGCTCTTTGCCATTCCGTAGAACACTCTTCGGGTCTTCCCGCAGGAAACTACGGGTCTGAGGATTCTCGAGGTTGATATACTCCTCGTGGACAAATTTCAAGTTACATTTTAGATTAGACATCTCTCTCCTTCCGGTTTACTCCCCTCGCTATGAGGGTTATAATCGCATTTAAGATGTTCGGATTCGGAAAAAACAAGAAGGTCGGCCTCGTCTTGAGCGGCGGCGCGGCCAGGGGCTTCGCCCACATCGGTGTTCTCAAGGTACTGGAGGAGCAGGGCGTGCGCCCCGATTACATTACCGGTACCAGCGTGGGATCGATCGTCGGCGCCCTCGTAAGCGGGGGCTACGGATGGGAGGAGATTCTAAAGATCGCCAAGGGACTCAAATGGAAGGAGCTCGTGGCGCCGACTCTCTCGGGACTTGGTTTAGTGAAGGCCGATAAGCTCGAGAAATTCGTCGCAAAACTCCTGGGAGAGGTTAGCTTCAAGGAGCTCGAAATCCCCTTCAAAGCGGTAGCGGTCGATATCTCCCGGGCGGAAGAGGTGATCTTCAGCTCCGGTTCGGTGGCCCGGGCGGTCAGGGCCAGCAGCTCCGTGCCGGGAATCTTCGAGCCGGTTATGGAGAAGGATCGGGCCCTGGTCGACGGGGGCGTGATAAACAACCTCCCCTGCGAGCTCTGCCGCAAAATGGGGGCGGATAAGATCATCGCCGTCGATCTGAATGCCGACAGAGCGAGCCGCAACATGCCGGTAAACCTCTTAGACGTCAGCTACCGGAGCTTCGCGATCCTCCTCAACAACAACAGCGTCGAGGGACGCAACGATGCGGATATCCTGATCCAGCCGGAGCTCTACGACTTCAACTACCACGATCTCTCCCGGGCGGACGAGATGGTAACCAAAGGCGAAGAGGCGGCGCGGAAGGTAGTGCGCAAGCTAAAGCGACTGGGGTAAAGAGTCCGATCCGGGCAAAATAAGCAGATTTCGTAACATTTATTACCGTTTTACTCCTATTTAAGACTTACACTTTTAGATAGGAGGTAAAAAGTATGACCCCCATCAAAGGCACCCCCGCGCACGGCTTAATCGGCGCCACCCTGGGTTTCTTCTTCGGGTTCGCCGCCGTCTCTCTTTTCGGCCCTACCGTCGACTACCTGGAGAAAGCCGCCGGACTCACCCCGGCCCTGGCGGGTCTGCTCATCGCGATTCCCAATCTATCCGGATCGTTATTAAGGATTTCCTTCTCGGCCATGGTCGACGCCGACGGCGGGAGGCGCCCATTCTTGATCCTGCTTGTCCTCTCGCTGATAGGCGTAGCCGGCATCTTCGGCGTCCTCCAGTTCGGCGCCGAGAATCTCCGTAGCCTCTTTCCGCTGCTGCTCCTCTTCGGCGTCCTCGGCGGTTGCGGCAGCGCCACCTTCTCGGTCGGCATCAGTCAAACCTCATACTGGTTCCCGCCGAAGCGGCAGGGAACAGCCCTCGGCGCTTATGCCGGAATCGGCAACCTGGCGCCGGGAATCTTCGCGTTCCTGCTTAGCGCCGTAACGATTCCTCTGCTGGGTTTAGCCGGTTCCTATCTTGCCTGGCTGATTCTTTTGGCGGGAGGAACTGGGCTCTACTTTTTGCTGGGCCGGAACGCCTGGTATTTTCAGTTGCGAAAAGCCGGGGTCGATGCCGAGGATGCGAAGGCTGAAGCCCGGGAAAAATACGGGCAGGCCTTTTTTCCTCAAAAGAGCGTAGTTCAGAGCCTCAAAACCTCCGCCGGGGTCTGGCAAACCTGGGCCTTGGTGTTAATCTATTTTACCAGTTTCGGCGGTTTCATGGCCCTTACCGGCTGGTTCCCAAAATATTGGTTGAACTACCATCAGACATCCCTGGCTTTGGCGGGAGGGCTTACCGCGCTCTATTCGCTGGGGGCATCCCTGGTCAGGATCGCCGGCGGCGGCATCTCCGACCGGATCGGCGGTGAAAATACCGCCCTCATTTCCTTAGGCATAACCCTCTGCGGCGCCCTGATCGTCTCCTTCGCTACTCTTCTCTCCGCTGCCGTGGCGGGCGTGGTACTCATGGCCGTCGGTATGGGCACTGCCAACGCCGCAGTGTTCAAGATGGTGCCCGATAAGGTCCCCACCGCCATCGGCGGCGCCGCGGGGTGGGTCGGCGGCTTGGGAGCCTTCGGCGGCTTCGTGCTACCGAACCTGATGGCCGCCTTTGTGGCTGGAGATCCCGTTAACGGATATGCCCGAGGATTTCTGGTCTTCGTTGGTCTTGCCCTCGTAGCAGGAGGAATAAGCTTTTTAATCAAAACCTCCGCCCCCCAAGGAGCGCGACGATGAAAACAATTCGCACTACCTGCAGCTACTGCTCGGTGGGCTGTAACTTCCATGCCACCCTCAACGACAAAGGGGAGGTCGAAAAATTTCTGCCCGCCAAGGAGTATCCGGTAAACTTGGGGAAATCCTGTCCCAAGGGATTTCATCTACTCAAACCCTTTCAAGCTGAAGATAGACTCACCGCACCGCTGCTGCGAAACGACGCGGGTCGCTTGGAACCGGTCGAATGGGACGAGGCCTTGAAGCGATTCACCGACGGCTTCCGGCGCATCCGCAAGGAACACGGCCCCGAATCCGCGGCCTTTATCTCCACGGGGCAGATGCCGATGGAGGAGATGGCCTTATTAGGCGCCCTCTTCAAGTTCGGGATGGGATTTATCCATGCCGACGGAAATACCCGGCAGTGCATGGCCACCGCGGCGGTAGCCTATAAACAGGCCTTCGGCTTCGACGCCCCGCCCTTCAGCTACAAGGATTTTGAAGAGTCGGACCTGATGATCTTCGTCGGCGCCAATCCGGTCATATCCCATCCGGTGATGTGGAATCGGGTAAAGATGAATCAGACCGGCGGGCAGATCGTGGTCATCGATCCCCGACGTACCAAAACCGCCGAGAAGGCGGACCTGCATCTTCCGGTCAAGCCGAAGGGGGATCTGGCCCTGCTCTATGCCGTAGCCAATGTACTGATAAAGAAGAACTGGATCGATAGGGAGTTCATCGAGGCCCACACCGAAGGCTTTACCGAGTTCCGGGCCCATGTAGAGAAGTTCCCTCCCGAGCAGGCAGCCTCCCGCAGCGGGATCGACGCCGAAGCTATCGAAGACCTGGCCCTTCGCATCCATCAGGCTAAGGCGGTCTCTATCTGGTGGACCATGGGCGTTAATCAGAGCCACCAGGCGGTGCGCACCGCCCAGGCGATTATCAATCTCTGCCTTATAAGCGGCAATATCGGTCGACCCGGAACCGGACCCAACTCCATTACCGGCCAGGCGAACGCCATGGGGAGCCGCCTCTTCAGCAACACCACCAGCCTCTTCGCCGGCTACAATTTTACCAAGGAGGAGGACCGGAAGAAAATCGCCGATATCCTCGGCTTCGACTACGAACGGATTCCGACCCAAAACAGCCTCCCCTACCATCGAATCCTAGAAGAGATCGATACCGGGAAGATTCGCGGTCTCTGGATTATCGCCACCAACCCGGCCCACTCCTGGATCGATAAAAACGAACTCTTTAGGCGCTTCAAGAAACTCGACTTTCTGGTCGTTCAGGACCTTTTCAGTACCACCGAAACAGTAGCCCAGGCGGACCTGGTCCTGCCGGCGGCCGGAAGCGGCGAGAAGAGCGGCAGCTTCATCAACTCGGAACGGAGAATCGGCATCGTCGACAAACTCCTCGATCCGCCGGGCGAAGCGAAGAGCGACTTCGAGATTTTCAAGGCCGTGGCCGAAGCCTGGGGCCTGGGGGAGATGTTCGCCGACTGGGGCTCTCCCGAGAGCGTCTTCAAGATTCTCGCCCGGTCCACCGCAGGCCGTCCCTGCGACATAACCGGAATAGCGGGCTACGATATGCTCCGGGAACGGGGCGGGATTCAGTGGCCCTATCCTCGCACAGGGGCTTCCGACGATCCGGAGCGGCGACTCTTTACGGACGGGCGATTCTTCACCCCTTCCGGCAGGGCGAAACTGCTCTTCAGCGAGGATCAGCCCTTACCGGAACTGCCGGACACGGAGTACCCCTTAGAGCTTATTACCGGCCGGGGAACGGCGGTGCAGTTCCATACCCAGACCCGAACCGGCAAGGTGGAGATACTCAAGAAACTCTACCCCGAAGAGTGTTACGCCGAGATCAACCCCGAAGACGCCGAGGCCCGCGGGATTGGTCCCGACGACCCGATTCAGGTCCGGTCCCGTCGGGGTCGCGTCGAGGTACGAGCCCTGATTACCGACAAGGTGCAGGCGGGCGCTATTTTTATGCCCATGCACTATACAGAGACCAACTATCTCACCTTTCCCGCCTTCGATCCCTACAGCTTCGAACCGGCCTACAAGTATGCGGCGGTGCAGGTAGAAAAGCGATGAGACCGATCATGGGTGTGATCCTCGCCGGGGGCTACTCCTCCCGGATGGGAAAGGACAAGGCGCAGCTCTCTATGTGCGGAACCGCCGAACTCTCCCGGGCGGCGGAGCTGCTAAAGCCCTACTGTCGGCAGGTGCTGGTCTCGGTACGCCCGGATCAAATTGGAGATCCCCTCTACCGGGGCTACCAGCTGCTTATCGATCCGCCCGGACTGGCGGGCCCGATAGCCGGGATCGCCGCCGCCTTCGACCACGACCCGACGACAGCCTGGTTAGCCATGGCGGTAGACATGCCCTATGTGGAACAGGCGGAGCTGGAAGAGCTCCTGGAAAACCGCCGTCCAGACCGAGCGGCCTGCTGTTTTTACAACCCGTCGCTCGACGGGCCCGAACCGCTCTTAAGCCTCTTCGAGCCGGAATTCCGTCCGCGATTGGATCGCTTTGTAAGCGACGGCCGGCGTAGCCTCTACCGCTTACTCAAGGATGCGCCCATCGGTCTGATAACGCCGCGCCGGGAGTCGGCGCTCTTCAGCATCAACACTCCCGAAGAGTATCAAAATGCACAGGAGGCAGTTTGTGATGATAGCTACAGCACTTAGTTACGGAGCCCTTTGGGGAATCGCGGAAGCCACGATCGGATATCTTCTGCACCTCAGTGCCCGCCTGGTACCGCTACCGGGGATAGCGGGATTTATCATGTTTCCGGTGGCCTTCTACTGTATGTACCGGGTCTTTATGCAAACCGGGAGCCCCGGCGCGGTACTCCTTACCGCCGTAATTGCGGCCGCTACCAAGGCCTTGAGCGCCCTGCATCCCGTTATCGTGCCCCTCTTCGTCATCAACCCGAGCATCGCCCTGCTGATGGAGGGGTTGGCGGTCGCCGCCGCGGCGCTCCTCTTGCCCCGCGCCTTAACAAAACCGCGAAGCCTAGAGCAAGCGGCCGTAATCCTCTCTACCGCAATCGGCTGGCGGCTTCTCTTTCTCTCGGCCGTCCTCCTTCTACCGGTTCAAAAAGGGATCCTGATGAAAGGTCCGGCCGCGTTGAGCAGCTTCCTGCTGGTCGAGGGGATATTCAGCGCCGTACTCTGTTTCGGGCTCCTGAGCCTGAGCGCCGCCCCGAAGAGAGCATCAAACCGGAGTTGGCGGACCGCCCTGCTCCTTTTCCCGCTGGCGGTAGCCCTGCAGATAGCGAGCGGATTGGGCTAGGCAATTCGCCCTAAGGGAGCCTTATTTTCTGTCGCTTATATCCCGTACCACGGCGAGAATGTACTCCTCGCCGTCAATCTCGGAGATCTTCAGATTGATCTCGGTCCAGAATGTGTCGCCGTTCCTCTTTTTCGCATGCCACTCAAAGAGTTGAGGAACCCCCTCGGAGGCCTTTTTGATATAGCTCATCGCCTTTTCTATGGTGCACCCGTGTTCTAAGGAGCAAAACGGCTGAATTGTACTGCCGATAACATCCTGCTTTTGCTCATAGCCGTACATATCGAGCATGCGTTGGTTCACGTCGATAATAAACCCGGTCTTTAGACTTTGAATGACAAGGGCGTCGTTCATTAAATTGAATATAGACTTGTAATTTTGTTGCGACCGCTTCAGCTTATTCCTGGCCTCGTATAACTTAAACGCCGTACGGATCGATGCGTCGAGAAAGGCTTCTCCTGAATCCTTGCTTATATAGCCGTAGGAGGAAATTTCCGCCGTTTTATCGATTATATCATGCTCCGAACGGCTGGAAAGAAAGAGAATCGGAAGATCTCGCTTCTGAAGAATAGCATGCGCAGTCTCCGCGCCGTCGATTCCCCGGCCCAGATCAATATCCATTAGGATTAAATCGACGGGCTTCCGGGAGTCGATATACTCCAAGGCTTGGTTCCCATTGTGAGCAAGGGCTACGCTATAATCAAACTTCTCGAGCTGCCTCTTCTCGGAGAGCGCGATTACTGCCTCGTCTTCAACCAGTAGGATATTCTTTTTCACCCCGCCTTCTCGTATCTGCCTATTGCAACTAAGTATAACACGAAGTCTTCGGTAATATGCTGAAATAAGGACCGGGAACGAACAGGGAGGAAGCAGGTCTCCACCTCTTGCTTCCCGGTGTTGCAAAAACTGGACTTGAGAATCGAAATAGACGCCCCGACATTCCCGTAATTGTACTCGACACTATTTATTAGTATTTTTGTAATGCTATAAAGGAATGCGGCCTATCCGCATTCCCACAACAGCGTTATCTGCAAGGAGATTCTAAATGCGAAGATATACATTTCTCTTTTTAGCTATTGTTCTACTGGTATTCTCCGCTCTGCCGCTACTGGCTCACCACGGCTGGGGCTGGGCCACCGACCAGGAGTTCGAGATCACCGGCAGAGTGGTCGATGCGACCCTCGGGAACCCCCATGGAGAGGTTATCATCGAGGTGGACGGCGCTCTATGGACCATAGAGGTCGGGCAGCCGTGGAGGAACAGCAGGGCCGGACTCGACGATTCGGATTTTGCCGAAGGGACGCTCATAACCTTCCACGGCCATAGGTCGGCGAATCCCGAGGTGAACCTGGTGAAGGCGGAACGGCTCGTTATTAATAACCGGGATTACAATCTCTACCCCGACCGCGAGTCTTAAGGCACAGGCGGGAAAACATCGGATAGATTAAATGTTCGGCCTCATGGAGTCCCTGGAGCACTCGTTCATAGCCGTCTATCTCAGAAACTCCATTCTGCTCTACCCTGCGCTCAACACGGCCCATATTCTGGGATTCTCGTTGTTAGTCGGGGCGAATCTGCCGCGAAACCTGATGACGGCGATCACGGGTAAGCGCTTATTTCCCGGCCAGCTCTCTAAGGTACTCCGCTGCAGCGAGACCGTTGGACTGCTGCTGGCCCTGTTGAGCGGGATAGTGCTCTTCAGCACCCGGGCGACCGGCTACGCTCTCTCTGCCGTCTTCATAGCGAAGATGGTCTTTATGATCCTGGCCCTGACGACGAGCTTCATAAGCTCCCGCTTAGAGAGCGGACGAACTACGGCTATCCGTATTTTCTCATCGGCAACAGCCGTGCTGTGGTTGGCAGTTCTGACCGCGGGAAGATTCATAGCCTATTTTTAAGATGGTACTGCCGCCCAGCTCGCTCACGCTCGCCTTGATTAAGGGGATTTGCGGGATTATGAGTTGTGAGAACTGACTTAGTCGATCGTCTTCGGATCGGGCTTATAGTCCGGATCGTGCTGATCGAACATGATAGGGTTCCCGTCCGGATCTTCTAAGGTAATATAGGCCGGGCCTTCGGTCTCGAGATCGGCCTTCTCTATCAGCCCTACGCCCTGCTCCTCTAAGGAACGCTGAATGGCGCGCACATCCTTCGGATTAAAGGTAAGCAGATTCTTCTCGAACATCCCCTGAAAGAGACCGACGTTGGCCTGACCGTTATTGAGGATAAGCCAGCCCTGGCTCTGGTCCCCGTCGATTACAGTAAAACCGAGCTTGCGATAAAACTGCAGCGAAACAGCGATGTCTTTTACCGCCAGACTGATTGAAAAGGTTCCTGCATCCATAGATACCCCCACTGATTATATATGATTAAGATACCGCTTAAATTGGAGAGCGGCCCGCCGAATCTTGCGCTTTTTGCATGGAGAAGCGAGAAAATTTGACAGTTTTTACAGTAGCTGGTGGACCTCCGCCGGGTGAGATCAGTTGGATCTATACTGGGCCGTGCCGATTGAAGCGGGGGATTGAGGGTGGGTATCACCGCATCAGAGCTGAGCCTTGGAGACGATCAAATCATGTTTCAGAGAAATGTATACGAACTTCAGTAAGATGTGTATGTTCCCGAAGCCGCTCCAGTAGTATTTATATATCAAGGAGCAGACGATGGAAGCAAAGGTCATTGTAGTAACGGGCGCATCCTCGGGGATGGGGAAGGATTTCGCGCTCTCCCTGCTGAAGAAGGGGCATATCGTATACGGGCTGGCCCGCAGGGTCGAGAAGATGCAGGATATCCTAGAGGCCGGCGGTAAGGCTATAGCCATGGACGTAACCGATGAGGCCCAGATTCAGAAGGCGGTAGATCAGATCATTGCCGAGCAAGGCAGGATCGACGTGCTAATAAATAACGCCGGATACGCCGTCTACGGAACCGTTGAAGAGGTCCCCATCGATACGGCGCGCAGGCAGTTCGAGGTCAACATCTTCGGCCTGGCCAGTCTGACCCAGAAGGTAATTCCGGTAATGCGGGAACAACGTCGGGGAAGAATCATCAATATCTCATCCATGGGAGGCAGAATGTACACCCCCATGGGAGCCTGGTACCACGCCACCAAGCACGCCCTTGAAGGCTGGAGCGACTGCCTAAGACTCGAGCTACAGGCCTTCGGTATCGATGTAGTCATCGTCGAACCCGGCGGAATTGCGACGGAGTTCACCGATGTCTTCAAGCAGCAACTTCAGGGCGATACGGAGAACGGCCCCTACGCCGAAGCGCTACAGAAGATCCTACAATCAACCACGGAGATGAACGCGAAGGGACAGCTGTCGCCTCCCGGCGTAATCACGGCTCTTATCGACAAAGCGGTTCACAGCAATAAGCCGAAAACGCGCTATGTGGCCGGTGCCTTCGCCAAGCCCATGATCTTCATGAGGAAGTACTTCGGAGACCGATTCTTTGATAGAATGCTGATGAAGCAGTTCCAGTAGTTCATTCGGGACAGAGGAGAGAAGATGAGCGGCGTCTACAGAATAGAGAGCATCAGCCGGCTGCATGCGGCAATCGGGTATCCTAAACCGCTGCATCCGCTCATCTCTCTGATCGACTACAGCAAGGTTCAAGTCGATACAAGCAAGCTGAACATCTCGGTCGTATCCTCCCTCTACAGCATCTCGATGAAGAAGAGTCTCTCCGGCAAACTCATCTACGGCAGAGAAACCTATGATTTTGACGAAGGCTCACTGGTCTTCATCGGTCCGGATCAGATCGTAGAACATCGCGGAGAGCCGGCGGCGGTCGCGTATACCGGCTGGGGACTCTATTTCCATCCGGACCTGATCCGCGGCCATGCAATCTATAAGAACCTGGATGAGTACAGCTTTTTCGGCTACGAATCCAACGAGGCGCTGCATGTCTCTGAAAGGGAGAAAGCCAGCATAGAGGGCGTCGTAAAGGCCATCGAGGAGGAGTATAGCCTCAATCCGGACGACTACAGTATGGAGATTATCCTCTCCAACCTCGAGCTGTTACTCGGCTACTGCAAGCGCTTCTACAGCAGACAGTTCAATACTCGCAAATCGATCAACAAGGATGTTGTCCGCGAGTTCAAGTCCCTCCTGAAGGAGTGGTACGCGGACGATTCCGCCCGGGAACAGGGTATTCCCGGCGTTAAATATTTCGCGGAGAAGCTCCACTACAGTCCCAACTATCTTGGGGATCTGCTGAAGAAAGAGACCGGCCGCAGCACTCAGGATCATATCTATGCCTACATAATTGATAGAGCCAAAAGCATGCTGCTCAATCCGGATCTGAGTATTGCCGAGATCGCCTATACCCTCGGCTTTGAGTACCCCCAGCACTTCTCAAAACTCTTCAAGACCAAAACCGGACTGAGCCCCAGCGCCTGGAAGAATTGACGGCTGACGCTCAGTAGCTCGCCTAGCCCTTCGATTTCTTCTTGAAGAAATCGACGTAGACCGCTATCAGGATAACGATACCCTTTACGATATACTGCCAGAAGGAGTTGATTCCCAATAGGTTCAGACCGTTGCTCAGGACGCCGATTATGAGGGCGCCGATAACCGTTCCGCCGATCTTTCCGGCCCCGCCGCTCATGCTGGTTCCTCCCAGAACGACGGCAGCGATAGCATCCAGCTCCGCCTGCTGGCCAGCTGTCGGCTGCCCCGAGAACATGCGGGAGGCAAGGACGATCCCGGCGATGGATGAGAGAAATCCGGTGAAGATATAGGCGAAAAACTTGACGCGCTTAATCTTGATACCGGAGAAGCGCGCGGCCTGGGCGTTCCCGCCGACCGCGTAGATATGCCGCCCCAGTTTCGACTTGCTCATAATAAAAAATGAGACGAGCACTATTATAACCAGATAAATGATAGGCATCGGAATATCGCCTATATACCCGGCACCGAGAAAATTAAACTGGTCGGACATTACTCGGATCGGCTGCCCTCCGGTGTAGACGTAGGCCGCCCCGCGGGCGATATTCATGGTGGCTAAGGTGACGATAAAGGGCGGGATATTGGTGCTGGAAACCACATAGCCGTTGAAGGCGCCGACAAGGGTTCCGGCGACAAGCCCGGCGATCACCGCCACGGCAATAGAAGCGCCGTCGAAGGCGATCATTCCGCCCGTGACCACACCGGAGAGGGCGATTATCGAGCCGACCGAGAGGTCGATGCCGCCGAGGATGATGATTATTGTCATGCCGCAGGCGATGTAGAGATTGGTCGCCACCTGACGTAGAACGTTCAGGATATTCGCCTTCGATAAAAAGACCGGCGATTGTACGGCGATGATTACACAGAGAAGCGCCAGACCGATCAGGATTCCCATATTCTCCTTGAAGAACTGTATCACCGATGCGCCGGCATGCTCATACCACTTTTTGTTTCTATACTTCAGTGCGGATTCGACAGTACTCATATCTTCTCCTTGTAATTCCCTGTTACGCGTGCGAAGTCGCTAATCGCATTATCTCCTCTTGGGAGAGCTCATTCCGATCAAGTATTCCAGTTATCATCCCGTTGCACATAACGACAACCCTGTCGCTCATATTGATCACCTCCGGAAGCTCCGAAGAGATCATAATAATCGCAACGCCGCGAGATACGAGTTCATTCATGATCTCATAAATCTCTGCCTTGGCTCCGACATCCACGCCCCTGGTCGGCTCGTCGAGGATCAGTATCTTCGGCTCCGTGGCCAGCCAACGGCCGATAACCACCTTCTGCTGATTCCCGCCAGATAAGTTCTCGACAATCTGATGTGCCGAAGGGGTCTTAATCGACATTTTTTCTATATAATGGTGGGTAATCGAATCCTCTCGGTCCTTATTGACGAAGATGCCGCGAATGAACTTCTTCAAAACCCGAATGGAGGTGTTGAATCTCACGCTCTGACTCAGGAAAAGGGCCTCTTTCTTTCTGCTCTCGGGCACCAGCGCGATGCCTCTGTTCATCGCGTCGGTGGGGTCCTTTATAACGACCTCTTCACCGTCGATCAGGATTCGCCCCTCATCAATCGGGTCGAGTCCGAAAATACACTTCATGACTTCGCTTCGTCCCGCACCAACGAGACCGGCGAAACCGAGAATCTCCCCTTTTTTTACGGAAAAAGAGACGTCCTTTAAAAAGTCGCCGCCCCCGAGATTCTGAATTTCAAGAACCGTCTCCTCGAAGGAGTTGAAGGTGCGGGTATAGTAATTGGTCAGCTCCCGCCCTACCATCATGGAGATGAGTTCGTCGTTACCGGTGCTCTTCGTCTCCTTCGTACCGACGTACTCACCATCACGCAGGACCGTAATGCGGTCGCTAATCGCGTTGAGCTCCGACATCCGGTGTGAGATATAGATAATACCGACGCCGTTCTGTTTCAGTTTGGCGATGGTATCGAAGAGAAAGGCGACCTCCTTGTCGGAGAGTGATGAGGTCGGTTCATCCATCACCAGTATCCTGGCGTTAAAGGAGAGGGATTTAATAATCTCGACCATCTGTTGTTGGGCGATCGTCAACTCCCCGAGAACGGCGGTGGGTACTATATCCAGCTCAAAGGCTTCAAGAAGCGATGCGGTTTCACTCTCCATTCTGGATATATCAACAACCCCGCCGCGAAGCGGTTCGCGTCCGAGATAGATATTTTCGGCGACGCTCATCTGAGGTACCAGCACAAGTTCCTGATGGATGACGCTGATTCCAAGCGCCTGGGCATCATGAACATTTCTAATCTGTGCCGGAGTGCCGTTGATCGATATTTCTCCCTCGTCGAGGGGATGAATCCCTCCGAGAATTTTAATCAATGTCGATTTCCCGGCGCCGTTCTCCCCAAGCAGGGCATGCACCTCTCCGGCCTTCAGTTCGAGACTCACGTCTTTCAGCGCCTGAACGCCCGGGAAGTGTTTGGAAATGTTCTTCATCTCAAGAAGGGTTGTGTTATTCACTGTGCGAACCTTTATACCGATTTTTCGCAATAAAGATCCTGCCCCTTACGGAGCAGGACCTTCTTACCTGTTTCTAAAATGGTCGGATCGACCGAGCTACTCTATTGCCAGCCGTCGGTACCGTATTGATCGACGTTCTCTTCATTGATCAGGAAGGTCTTAACAGGTACGCGCTCCTGGTACGCTTCACCGGCCAGGATCTTGTAAGAAAGCTTCACCGATTCGAGTCCGATGGATATCGGGGACTGGGCGCCGCTACCGACGAACTGACTACCGGATGCGATCTCGGCCTTCGCCTCGGGGGAGCCGTCGACGCCGTAGATCAGGATATCGGTTCTATTGGCTGCTTTGCATGCCGCGAGCGCACCGAGGGCCGTGGGGTCGTTTCCTCCCATGATCGCATCGATGTCGGAGTGGGCCTGGAGGACGTCGTCCATGATGCCCATCGCGGTCGGAAGGTCGCCTTTCGCGTCCTGCTGGGCCACGATCTCGAATCCCTTGCCGTCGATGGCTTCCATGAAGCCGGCGATTCTGTCGTTAATCGAGTTCATGGTCGGAGAATCAAGCACAACGATCTTTCCGCCGTCGGGGAAACGCTTTACCAGGTCTTCACCGCATACGAAACCGGCGTTGAAGTTGTCCGACCCGGCGTAGGCGGTTACGTACTCCATATCCTTGACTTCGGTATCGAAGTTAATAATAGGAATACCGGCCTTCTCAAGGGCGATCAGAGCGGGACGGATACCTTCCCAGTCGACGGGATTCAGGTAGATAGCGTCGATCCCCTGAATGATCAGGTCTTCGATCTGGTTAATTTGCTTAGCAACGTCCATGGCGGGATCCATGGTGATCAGTTTGTCACCGTTGGATTCGACCTCGTCCCGAATGGATTTTTCAAGAATAATGAAAAAGGGATTATTCATCGTCATACAGGTATAACCGAAGGTGTAGCCGTCCTCTTCAGCAGCGCCTTCTTGTGAACCGTTCGCGACGATCAGGGACATTGAACATACCAGTATCAATGCAACAAGTAGAAATCTCTTCATTTCGCTCTCCGTTTTCTATTTCTGATGATTGTGGTTTCGTGCTGGTACCATTAACTGAAAACCAAAAACAGAATAAACCATAAATCGTTATCTAACAAATAATAAATTGTCACCAGTAATGTGACAAATGTCATATTCGATGTTACAAAAATCGTTGAAAAATAATGCAAAATCTCCTCATGATGATGTATTATAGGCGGCACATGGATAAACGCGTCCAGAGGATATACCTCTCGATATACATAATAAATGCGATAATCACGCTCTTCCTGTCGATAACGATTTACCTGACGGTATATGAGATCTGCGACGATTACAAGGCGCGCGAGTTCCTTGAGAATGCTAAGTATCTGCCCCATGTCCCCTGGAAGGTCCCCTGGTACAGCGCCGTACTTTTTCTTACCCTGGCGGTCTCCGATCTAATTAAGAAGCGGGCTCTGAAGGAGAGCAACTGGGCGAAGTTTCTCATTTTTATTTTCGACCTGGCGGTCTGCGCCTATCTTACCTACAATCTGAACTTCAGCTATAAGGGGATATTTCTACTCCTCACTGCCGGCCTGTTCGTGCATCTGCCGGACTTGCGCTTCCGAATGGCGGCGCTCACGGCGACGCTGATCTGTTTTATTATTTTCGACTACGATCTTCTGACCGTACGAATTAACATGGTCTCCTTTCAGGACTTTCTTAACTATTACGCCCCACAGGTGCAAATATCGCTCTACGGAGTTCGAAGTACCTTAAGCTCCGCTAACCTGATCCTGGTCATCCTCTTTTTCTACGTCCTGATTCAAAGCAAGATCAGGGAGAATAAGGAGTTCGTCGACTTAAACAGTCGGCTGACGGAGAATATACGAGAGTTAGAGTTCGCGAGCATGAAGCTGGAAGAGGCAGCCAAGATGCGCGAGCGCAATCGCCTGGCCCACGAGATTCATGATATTCTGGGACACTCCCTGACCTGCATTTCGACCGGGCTTGAGGCTTCGCTGCAGTGGGTTCCGACAACCGAGTCGATACTGTCGAAGCAGATGGCGAAAATAAAAGAGATCAGCGATAAGGGCCTACTTGATATCCGTAGGTCCATACGGGAACTAAAGAAAGATGTGGTTGAATCGGATTCGCTGTTGGTCGCAACCAAGCAAATTGTGGATAACATGAACTCCCTCGGTAAGCAGCGGGTCTCCGTGCATGTATCCGGTCAGCATCTTACCTTAGCAGACGATGTCGAGATGGCCGTCTTCAGAATGATACAAGAGAGTCTGACCAACTCGGTACGACATGGAAAGGCGGATACCATACAGGTTCACATCCAGTTCAACATCGACCGACTCAATGTGGTGATCGAGGACGACGGTGTAGGCACAAATACAATCGAAAAGAATTTCGGTCTCGACCATATAACCGAACGCATTACAGCGATAGGCGGCGATGTTACGTTTAAATCCGCCCGGGGAAAAGGCTTCAGGACGGATGTCGTGCTTCCCTTGAACAGGAGTGAGTTGTGATTCGTATCCTGATTGTCGATGATCAAGAGCTGATGCGCGAGAGCCTCGAACTCATACTGAAAACAGACGATCGTTTCGAGGTAACCGGTCTCGCCGAGAACGGTCAGCAGGCCATACGGATGGTAGAGGACTCGCCGCCGGATATCGTTCTTATGGATATCAGGATGCCGGAGATCGACGGAACAGAATCGTTGAAGATAATCAAGGAGCGGTTTCCCAAGGTTAAAGTCATAATGCTAACGACCTTCGACAGCGACGAGTACATATACCGTTCGCTGAAATACGGTGCGAACGGTTTTCTCTTAAAAGGAATCTCGAAAGACGATCTATTATCGAGCATTACAGCTGTTCATTCCGGGGGCGTCTCAATCGATCCCAAGACCGCTCAAAAGGTATTTGAAATCTTCGGGCGGATGGCTCAGTCCTATGTCTTTACCGACGAGAATCAGACAGTAGACAATCTTTCACTGATTGAACTAAGGATAATCCAGTACATCGGAAGAGGACTCTCCAACAAGGAGATTATTAACGAGATCCATCTCTCGGAAGGAACAGTGAGAAACTATATTAGTACAATTCTCAAAAAACTCGACCTCCGCGACAGAACCCAGATAGCAATATTCGCTATCCAGTACGGACTGATGCTGAAGGACTTCTCGTAGATGCTGAAAACGAATAAACCGGCCCTGTATGTAATTTTCATTGCCCTGCTTCTAATCCTATCCGGCCTAGTCTTCCGACAGTACTTTAAAAATCGCCCGGTAGTAATCAAGATAGCACTCTATTCTGGAAATAGCTGGGGGGTTCCACAGAACTTCGCCTATGCGATCTACGACAAAGCCGCGGAGATATTTAACCGACAACCCGGAAACGAGAATATTCGAATAAAATATACGACAGGAACCCTCTACAAATACTACTCCGAGTGGTTTGCCCAGCTCGTACTTAAGGGTAAAGAGCCCGACCTTTTTCTGCTCGTCGAGGAGGACTTCAACACCTATGCCTCCATCGGATTGCTCGAAAATCTGGGGCCGCACATTGAACGGTCGACCACATTCGACCAAAACGATATTTATCCCGAAGCGCTCAGGGCCGGAATGTTTCGGGGGCGACAATACTCACTGCCGATTTCGGTAGTCCCCAGTTTCATGATCTACAACAAGACCCTGCTCGACAGCGAAGGGATATCGATCGATCAGGATTCCTGGAACTGGCGCCAGTTCTACTCCATCTGCGACGCCCTGACCAGAGATACCGACGGCGACGGGGAGCTGGATCAGTTCGGCGTCTACGGCTACGACTGGCACCACGCCTTCTACACCAACGATGACAACCTCTTCAACGAGAACGGTACGAAGATCGGCTACAATCCGATACGAATGCAGGAGACCATCGATTTTCTCTCGCGTATTTACCAGCTCAAGCAGGGTAAAAACCTTACTGAGCGCGATTTTGAACACGGCGCGGTCGGTTTCAAGCCCTTCAACCTCTCCGAGTACCGGGCCTACGGCACATATCCCTATAGAATACTAAAGTATGAGGATTTCGAATGGGAGGCGATCGCCTATCCGAAGGGACCTCACGGCCGTTCGGCATCGAAGCTCTACACCGTTCAGATCGGTATGAGTTCCCGCAGCAGGAATAAAGAGGCGGCCTTTAAGTTCATGGAGTTTATAGCCGGCAACGAGGAGATCCAGCACGAAGTCTGGATGGGGACCAACACATTACCTGCCAACCGCCAGGTAGTACAATCCGTATACAAGAGAACCGGCCTCCATTCTGAAGGAATGAAACTGCTGAATCCCGACTTCTTAAGCAGGATTATTAGAAACTCATATACCGATCCTGACTTCAAACTCTACTCCTACCTGGACGATATTATCTCTCAGAACATTTTTCAGATCGTCGCGCAGGGTATCCCGAGCAAAACCGGGGAGGCGGCCTTGCGGGCGGATATCAATCAGACGATTGAGGCGATGAGACGCTAGAGATGATGCGAGAAGGAATGAATAGCTATTAGATAGCATGCCGTATAGTCTTTAGGATTTAGTAAAAGAATATTCTCGAACAGCTGATTCAACCTCACTCGGCGAGAGGTAGGTAATCTCGGCGATCTTGCCGATGGTGAATCCTTGCTTTGATAAGCAGAATGCGACATGCTCCATGCTCTCGCCTATCTCAATGATGTTTTTATCATAAAATCGCCTTGGTATGGTCCTGTATCTTTATGCCAATCGTTAGGGCCGCCGCGCCAGTTCATCCAATTGATGGCGGGACCGTTCTCAGCCTCCATGAATCCAATCGTTTGAGCCTGTTCACCAGTATCACCGTTCTTGGGGCTGAAGGGGATAACGTTGTTAGTCATAATTCACCTCGACGATCAAGCAAATAATCAATGGAATATTGTGCAGCGTTCGATTATGCGATCATTCTACCACATTCACCTTTGAGCTATTGCTACATGTTCTCTCTCAAGATTTGGTCTCTGATAAAGTCGGGGCGGTTCAGTTTAGTGGCGAAACCTTACTATTTCAGTATATTATCTCCATGAGAAAGTACATCCTTTTCCTATTCTGCCTTTTCATTGCCTTCTCCGGGATCTCCGCCGAGGAGTCCCTTTTCGCTCCCGGAGTCGTCGCCATCTGGGCCGACGGAGGCGGAACGCCGGTACCGGGAGTATCACTGAAACGCTACTCCGTCGGCGGGAGCGGGGCCTTCTCGCTCTCGAGCTTCGAGCTTAAAGCAGGCTACAATACCGAGAGCGAGGCCTTCCGCTTCGACGCCGTCTGGCCAATGCTCTACGGCTTCCTCGCCCCTGGAGTCTCGATCGATACCGGTCCCGACGGTACCGTGCCCTGGTTCCTGGCTGAACTCGACCTCTTCTACTTCCCCAGTCTCTTTGCCGCCGTAGTATTCTTCGAGAAGCCGCGCGTCGTCCCCTCCCCCTTCTTCAACATACGCCTCGGCCCGGAGGGATCCGGCTTCGACATAGGCTTACGGCTCTCCGTTCCGCTGTATCCACGCTCCGGATCCAAGCGTAATGAGGAGGTTCAAAATGGCGCCGAATAAGGTCAAACGCAGTCTTATTATCGCCGACATCATCTATGCCCTAGCCCTTCCCTTTACCATTCTCCCGGCGATGTTTTCAGCCATGCTGAGCGACGGCGGCTCGGGCCCGGCAATCTATGTCGCAGTCTATAGCCTGCTACTGTTTCCCTTTGTGCTAGTATTCTCGATTCTGGTTCCATGGGTATTCTACCGGCTCAAGATGTTGCGTATTGCATTGGCAGTATTGTTTTTACCGCTTATCAACTTTCTACCGATTCTCGTGCTGGTTTTGATTCCGGAGATAGCTGCTTAACATAGCAGGGTCAGGAACCGAATACCCATCTACTGAGCGAGCTTGTCCAATGACGTGCGATGCTTTTGGGCGAGAGGGGGGGGCGTAGGAACAGTCCGCCCTATTCCGGCGGTAGACTATCATACCGGGGAACCTTCTCCAGATTAGAATCCCAGTTCGCTTTTTCCTGGAGAAAGATATGACCGGAAGGAACAATCTCAAGCTCTGTGTCCAGGCTTCCCGCGGGCACAACCAGTAACTTCCCATTCATTTGAAGATTCGGCAGGGCGGAGCTACAGACGGGGCAAAAGCTTTTTATGTGGCCAGAATTGTTATGATTATAGGTGCGTACATCCTCCTCACCTTTCAGCCACTTCAATTCGGCGGTCGAAGAAAAGAGGTTTGCGGCATGTGCCGAACCGGTATCTTTACGACACGATTTACAATGGCAGAAATAGAACTCCTCAAACTCACCTGAAACCTCAAATTGAATATTCCCGCACAAGCATGATCCTGAATATAGCATGTCGCTCTCCGCCCTATTTGAAATATATATGATGGTATCCTATACTAACAGCCTCTATTATTCAGCCGCCGCTCTCCACGCCGGCCGCTCGGCATGATCTCAGGGAAAAGCTCTCCTCAAGCTTTCTGAAACTGTAAGCCTGCAGCCTTCATCAGTTGCAGAAGTCGTCCTATATCGGTGGCTTCAAGGGTTGTATCGCTCGCCTCGATAATCCGAGCTTGGTACTCTTCGATAAGTGCATCGTTCACGTTTCTGAAACTCCGACGACTTCTCGTTATATGTCGCCTCTGCCTGAAATGCCGGACACCACTCAGATCCGGATGATTCGGACTAGGCCGGTAGCGAAGATTATGTTTCACAAAATAGCCGTTTCGCGATATGAGCCAGTCCTCAACAAGCTGTTCTAAAATGTCTTCTTTCAATGTAGGTTCTCCAGGATTTTGAACGTACCACGAGTATACGAAGTTAGCGACCAAGGGGAGTCAATTGGAGTGGAACGAAGCGTAGCCGGGAGTTCGCAGTTAGGTGACGATTCGAGAATCATTACGATGCTTTGACATGTGGTATTTTTTCTAATTCATGTGCTATTTTTTCTTTTTTACTTTTAAATCAAATTCATCCTGGATTCCTAACCAAAAATCGGCTGAATTGGCAAAATATTTTGAGAACCGTAAAGCTGTATCAGCAGTTATTTTTCGCTTTCCCTTTAATATTTGGGAAATTCTTGTATCAGGAACATTGGTATCCTTTGCCAATCTATAAGCTGATATTTTCATAGGTATAAGAAACTCTTCCAATAAGATTTCGCAGGGTGTAATTGATGGTATTCTTTCCATAAGAATCTCCTATCTTAGTGATAGTCTGCTATCTCAACTTCACTCGCAGTACTATTATTCCAGTAGAAGCAGATCCTCCATTGATCATTTATCCTGATACTATATTGTCCTTTTCTATCTCCCTCAATCCCCTCACATCAAGCGTCAGCGGGCGGCAGACTAGTCCGGATAGAGCTTATTGCGCCCCTTTCCACCGTTCAAGCTTAGGGATGGTTCTTGTCGCCACCCATGCGAAGAGACCGTTGATGCCGTCTTTCTTCATTTCACGTATACAGAACGCCTGCATCTTCTTCGGCGTATCAATCTCAGGCGGCGTCAGGAAAGCGCCGTCCTTATAGCACATCGAGCAATACCTCATACTGACGGACCCGTCAGCTTCGGTACCGCCGCCCTCCTTGTCCTTCTTTAATGGGAATCCGCAACTTTGACAAAACGCATACTGTTTCATACTGTCTCCTCCTTCCGACGAGCCACTTTCCTGAATACATAGGCGTACGCATCCCTGGTGTATCCGGGGCCCTTCATACTCTTTTCTATTGCTTCTCTGTCCAACGGTCTTTTCCCTTTGGGAATAAAATAGGAGTCGAGTTCCTTATCGGAGTAGCTGAATCTATTCCCGCTCCTCTTTACCACACCGATCAATTGAAAGCTCTCATCCAGGTGCGCAAGGGGGGCATCGCCGTGGCTATTATTGGCCACCAGGATGCCGCCCTCTCTTAAATAGACTCCGCAATATTTGGAAATGAAGCCGGCGTAGAACGAGATCAGAAGATCAAAAGAATCCCGCTGCTCCTCGAACCCTTTGGAGAAATCCGCCTTATGAAAACGGTAGTTCGCCGGCTTTTCATACTCCTTCTGCTTCTCAATAAACGTTTTTGTCTTCTCAGCAGAGAAGAAGGCCTTGCAGCGCTTATCCGTATCCACATAGACCATCCGCGGAATCACCAGCGAGGGGGTTATATGCACAAAGCTTCCGGGGTAGAGACCGGATTCAATCTTGAAGCGTTCGGTCAGCATTTTGAAAAGATCGAGTCTTTCGTCGCCCTTGTCGACGAAGAACTGTTTATAGATATCCGAATAATCGGCGTTCATCTGCACATCATAGCATACCCAATCCTCTTAAATCCCTATAATCAAGCGAAGCGGGCGTCCATAGCTCATTCTTCAAGAAACATATAGCCGCCCGGCTCGCCGCCGCACTCGAATCGCTTGAGACTCTGTATTATACTAAGCGTGATGAGCAGCTTTACTCCGCAACGCTCGGTGCGCGGCCGCCTACTGCGTTACTTCATTATTATAATTCTCATCTTCAGCACCATTACCGTGATGAGTCTGATTCTCTTCCAGTCCACCCTGCGTACATTAGCCTCCTTCCAGCAAAATCTCCTCGATATTCATTCCATCGCGCAGGATATCAATCTCCGCTATACCCAGATCGAGAACTTCGTCTCCAGCGGGAACCGCGACTACCTGACCGGCTTCTCCGAATCCATGGACCGCCATCGCTCGCTGATTCAGGATCTCCGACGACGGAGCGAAAGCGATCTCTACTACCCCTTGGTCGATCTCGAGAAGATGCTGATCAGCTTCGACGAAGAAGCCATGATTCTGGTTGATTTGGTTGAACAGGATACCGAGCGAATCTATGTATCGAAGGAGCTCAGCTACCTGCGGCGCATGGGCAACTACATCATCGACGAGGTCACTGAGATTCAGGGGATGGAGCTGGACGCCGGGCAGCTTCTTTACCAACAGGCGACGGATCGGGTAACCCTGGACGAGAACATCTCCTACCTGCTGATTAGCGTCACCATAATCCTCTGCATCGCCTTTGCCGTTCGTTACTCCCGGCAGATAGCCGTACCGATCCACAGCCTGGCGGAGCGACTGCAGGAGTTCGCCGCGGGAGATCTCGACATCAGCCCCATGGAGGTACACGAACGGGACGAGGTAGGCGTTCTAATCGACTCCTTTAACCATATGACCGCGGAAATTCGGGAGCACATACACACGACCCAGCGGCAGGCGGTACTCGAACGGCGCCTGGCCGAACAGGGGCGCGCGGTAATCGAAGCTCAGAGCCTCCAGAAGCAGGCCGAACTCGAGCTCCTGCAATCCCAAATCAATCCCCACTTCCTCTTTAACACCCTCAACTCCGTGGGCGCCTTAGCGGATATAGAGGAAGCCGAACGCACCCGGGACATGGTGGCCAGTCTCTCTCATATCCTGCGCTTCGCCCTGAAGCGGAGTAAGGAGCTCATTCCCTTGGGGGAGGAGGTCGAAACCGTCCGCCATTACATGGCGATTCAGAAGGTGCGCTACGGCAACAGAATCGCATTCCATGAGGAACTCGAGGAAGAGGCCCTGGATTGTCAGATCCCCGGCATGTGTCTGCAACCCTTTATCGAGAATGCGCTGATCCACGGGATCGAACCCAAGGAGGGACTGGGGGAGATCACCCTAGGGATAACGCGGAGCGGCGACTATACCGAGATTCGCATCAGCGACACGGGGCTCGGGATCCCTCCCGATCGTTTGGCGCAACTCAATCGCGACGGCGGGATCGGCGGCGAATCCATGGGCATCGCCAATGTGCGTCGGCGCCTGAAGCTCTTCGACCCCCGATCTCAGGTGGTTATTGAGAGCAAACCCGCGGGGCCGACTGAGGTTTATATGAGGTTATACACCCGGGTGAATGCCCAGATCAGCGATGCTTGATCTGCTCACGGAATCGACTCGGCGTAACGCCGCTATACTTGCGAAAGAGCCGGGTAAAATAGTTGGCGTCTCCGTAGCCCACAGCCTGCCCCACCTCCTGCACGGATAGCGAGCTCTCGGCCAGAAGCCTACGCGCCTCTGCAAGCCTGCGTTCGGTTATCTCCTCGATAAAGTTTCTGCCGAAGAGCTCTGCAAAGCGGCTGCTGAAATACTGGGGAGAAACCTCCAGCTCCCGCGCCAGCTGTTCCAGGCTCACAGCGCGAACCGGCGTACTATCTAAGGCCCGGATGATCCGCGCTTTAAGGTCCCCCTCATGATTGGTTTCGACCAGTTCGACGCAGCGGCGAAGCCAGCGGACGAGCCACTCCTTGAGTTCCCGGGGGTAGTTGAGCACGGCGAGTCGATTCAAGCTCTCCGAAAGTTCGGCGATCGCTGCGACGTTCAGATAGGGCTCGAACTCCCGTTTTAAGACGACGCAGAATTCGAATCCGTAACGGATAAAGCCGCTCTCGGTTTCACTTAAAAAGATATCGGCAAAAAGGGGCGCTTCCCGCGAGAGCTCCTGAAAATCGCCTGTGCGCAGGATTTTAATGATCCGCCTTTCGAGATCTTTCGGATACCTGCCGCTTGAGAGAGGGGTCGCGCCTCCAGAGCTCTGATCCGCAGACGGTTGAAAAAGCCGATTATATTCACGCCTGAAATCATCCTCCCTGACCGGCTTGAGAAGATACCCGTCGACGCCGATGCGGATCGCATCCTGCAGCAGGGAGAAGCTATCGTAGGCGCTGATCATCAGGATCTTCACCTCCGGAAGACGCGCGAGGATCTCCCGGGACGCCTCGAGTCCGTTGAGTCCCGGGATCTTGATATCCATACAGATAAGATCCGGGCGATACCTCTCCGCCATGCTCACGGCTTCACTGCCGGTCTCCGCCTCGGCGATCACCTCTATCTCCCTGAAGGAGCGCGAGAGCAGTTTGCGGAGTGCATAGCGGGCGAGTTCCTCATCATCTACTACTAAGACTCTGGGCATACCGGTATTGTGCGAATCAACACGATTATTTGCAAGGGATTTCGAAATATTGTTTTTGCGGGAGATTTCCCGACAGCTCCGCCCGGAAGCGATTATCCTCATCCAGAAAGCGCAGGTGCAGTATATAGCCTTGCGACGTCCCGTCGATCAAGGCGCCGATCTCTTTCTGAATATAGTGCAGGAGCGCGTATTTGGTAATGAACGGATCCTCGTCGGGGGTCTCAACGCTTAATCGAAGTCGACCGGGATACCGAATACGCACTATCTCTAAGAGGGAGGAGAGCACGACCAGTTCGTCCGAAAGTCGAATCGCCTCCTCCCTGTGCTCCCAATAGCGAAAAATCCGGGATAGATGCTCCAACAACGCAAAGGTGCCCGAGGCCTCTTCCGCGAAGGCAAGTTGGCCGGCGTAACTCAGTGCATCGCTCAGGAAGGAATCTATCCCGGTCCTCATCCTCAATACCCGCCGAACTCCTGCAGCGCCTCCCACATGGCCATAAAGTTCTCGGGGGAGACGTCGCTTTGTACATTGTGTACTGCGGCGAAGACAAATCCGCCGCCGGGCCCGAGCTCATCGATCCGTTTCTTGACCTCGTCCCGAACCTCTTGCCGAGTACCGAAGGGGAGTACCTTCTGTGTGTCCACCCCGCCGCCCCAGAAGGTTACATCCTTACCGAACTCCCGCTTCAGATCCGCGGTATCCATATCGTTGGCATTTACCTGGACGGGATTCAGAATATCCACCCCCTCTTCGATGAGATAGGGAATCAATGGTTTAATCGATCCGCAGGAGTGGTAGAAGATATAGACCTTGGAGGCGGCCTTCTCCTTAATATAGCTGAAGAGCTTCTTGTGGTAGGGATGCACCATCTTCTCATAGAGATCGGGAGAAACCAAGGGACTCTGCTGGGTGGCCAGGTCGTCGGCCTCCGAAACAATGAGCACGTTCTCGCCCACCGCCTCCAGGGCTTTCCCCCAATAGATCATCTTCAGCTGGGTGATCTTTTCCATCAATGCATGGGCATACTCTTCATTGGTCATCATATCCATGAAGAATTTCTCGAAACCGCTCATCCAGAGCGCGGTCTCCCATATACCGGCGTATTGCCGACCGAGGATGTAGGCCTGCTGCTTACCGTATACAAAATCATCTGCGCGAGCCTTTAAGGTGGTGAATCGCGCCGGATCGCCTGCATCGGGCCAGGGGAAGGAGTCGAGTTCTTTGGGTGAGTTTATCTCCTTCAAGGGGAAATCGGTCATGTCGTAATAGTGGCCGCCCACCTTCGGCATACGCCACTGGATTCCCCACTCATCGTACATAACCCAATAGTCACCCTCCTCCACCGGATCCTTAGCGAGGCCTTTGTCGGACGGCGCGTCGGGATCGACGCAGCCCACATCCACCAGGAGTCGCCGGCGCATATCCTCATCGACCCGGGCGAGCTGCTGCATGGGATCGACGATATCGATCGCCTTCTTTTCCAGGCCGAGGTAATCTCGGAGGGCTTTATAGGTGTGCACGTTCATTCCGGTCAGGACGCTCCCGCCGATATCGAAGGGCACCTTATCGGGTTCCCGGTGCTCCAGAGCCGCCTTCACCCGTTCGTAACTAGACCAGCTCATCTGCAGTCTCCTTGATCGAATTTCTTGTATTGAAGCGCCGTACCAGCTTGGGGAAGAAGGTCTCCATAATAGGTACCCCCTCTTTCTGCATCCGGCCGATTCGGTCGATAAGAACCGCGATAAGTAGCGTCGCGCCGATAACGAATGTCTGCCAGTAGACATCGACCCCCAACAGGGTCAAGGCATTGGTAATAAGTCCGATCAACAGAGTGCCGAGGAAGGCGCCCAGGACCGAGCCCTCGCCGCCCTGAAGGCTTGCGCCTCCGATGATGACCGCGGTAATGACTTGCAGCTCGAGTCCCGTTCCGGCGGTAACCGAGGCGGCTCCCAGCCGGGCGGTCATAACCACTCCGGCAAAGGCGGCGAAGAGTCCCGTGAATACGAAATTCAGGATCTTCATCCGGTCCACCGGAATACCGGAGAGCCGCGCCGCCTTCTCGTTTCCGCCGATATAGTAGTTCTGCCGAAAGAAGCGCGATCGACGCAAGAGAATATCGGAGACGATAACGATAACCGCCGCGATAATAATCGGCGTCTGAATACCGCCGAGCTTCGCCTGGCCGATCATTTTGAACCCTGCGGGCAGGCCGGAGATATTCTGTCCTTTGGTGAATATCAGGGTTAGTCCGCGATAGAGGCTCATGGCCGACAAGGTCGTCACGAAGGGATTAATATCGACCCGGGCCACGAGAAAACCGTTGATCAGGCCGATAGCGGCGCCGATCAAGAGACCCGCTAAAATCGCCACGGTAATCGGCGCACCGCTTTTCAAAAGCGTTGCGGTTACCGCCCCCGCAAAGGCGAGGACCGATCCGACGGACATATCGAATCCGCCGGCGACCATCAGATTGGTCATAGCCACGGCGATGATTACCTTAATGGAAAGCCCTAAGAGCAGGGCCAAGAGATTAGCCGTATTCAGAAAATAGGGAGAGGCGAAGCTCATCGCCACAAAGACTCCCACTACGATCATAAAGATCATAAACTCCCGCTGGGAGGAGAATCGTTTTAACCAGTTCATTCTTCACACACTCCTTCGCTCGAGCCCGTTGCCAGGGCGATTATTCGCTCTTCGGTCGCGTCAACTCCCGGAACCTCTCCGACGATACGACCGCTTTGCATTACATAAATTCGGTCGCTCATGCCGAGGACCTCCGGCAGATCCGAACTGATCATCACTATCGCCGTTCCCCTGCGGGCGAGTTCCCGTAACAGCTGATAGATGTCGCTCTTCGCCCCGACGTCTACGCCGCGGGTCGGTTCGTCTACAATAAGTACATCCGGTTCGATCCCCAGCCAGGCTCCGATAAGCACCTTCTGTTGATTTCCGCCCGAGAGACTGACCACCCGGGTATCGATCCCCGGGGCGGATATTCGGTACTGATCCATGCAGTGCGAGGCGAAGCTTCGTATCCGATCATCCCGCATAAAATCTATCTGGCCAGAAGAGAAGTCATACAGATGATTTGCTACGACATTCTCCCGGATACTGCTGTCTAAGAATAAGCCTTCGTTTTTCCTGTCCTCGGTCAGATAACCGATCCCTTGATTAATCGCGTTATTGGGCGCGTCGGCCCGGTATGGTTTGCCCTTAAGTCGGATACTGCCGCTATCCGCCGGTTCGGCACCGAAGATAGCCCGACCGACTTCGGTACGCCCCGCACCGACTAGCCCGGCGAATCCGACGATCTCTCCGCGCCCCACCGAGAAACTAATATCCTGAAAGAGACCTCTTTTGGTGAGGTTCCGCACCTCAAAAACCGTCTCGCCGACTTTATCTTCTGCGGCACGATAGCCGTACATATTGCCGATCGTACGCCCCACCATATTGGTAACGAGAAAGTCCTCATCGATCTCCGATACTTGCGCATCGCATACATAGCGCCCGTCCCGTAAGACTGTAACCGTATCGGCAATGGCGAATATTTCCGGGAGATGATGGGAGATATAGATAAAAGAGAGTCCGCGATCCTCTTTCAGCTTTCGAATATTTTCAAAGAGCCGTTCGATCTCAACCTCGGTGAGAGAGCTGGTCGGCTCATCCATAATCAGTATCTTCGGGTCGACGGAGATTGCCTTGAGAATCTCTACTACCTGTTGATTCGCGATCGAGAGAGCCTTGACCGGCATCAGCGGATCGAGACACTCCAGGTCGAACAAGGCGAGAAGCTCCGTCGTATCCGCGGCCATGCGGTTTTTATCGACCAAACCGAATCTGTTCAGGGGCTGACGATTGGCGAAGATATTCTCCGCAATGCTCAGAGCGGGGACCAGACTCAGCTCCTGATAAACGATACCGATGCCCGCTTCGTTGGCGTCGAAGGGCGATTCGAAAACTACCCGCCTGCCGTTCATACGCAGGAAGCCTTCATCCGGTTGATGTATTCCGCCGAGGGTCAGCATTAGCGTGCTTTTCCCGGCTCCGTTCTCACCGACCAGGGCGTGCACTTCGCCCTTTTTAATTACTAAATCGACGCCGTCCAGGGCTCTCACCCCGGGGAACTCCTTTACGATTCCTCGGGCCTCCAGCAAAAGGTTATTCATGGTATTCAATCCTTACAAATGGAAGGCTCCCCGTCCAAACGAACGGGGAGTCGGATGCAAAACAAGTTAGCGCTTAAAATAGGTATAATTCTTAGAGTCCACGATAATCGCGCCGGTGTCGATCATGACCGGAACTCCCAATACGCCGGCCGCCTGATTATCCGAAGTAATCGCCACTTTGCTGTTGTTCAGGTTGTAGAGGATCTGCGTCGCGTAATAGGGCATGAGCGCCGTCTGCTGTGCGACAGATGCGGAGATAACTCCCTCTTCGATGCCGTCGAGAACCTCATTCCCGCGATCCATGGCGATGATCTTAACCCGACCGGCCATTCCAGCCTCGCGAACGGCGGTCGCCGCACCGGATCCGCCGGCGGCTTCGACGCAGGCGATACCGGCAAGATCGGGATACTTCTGGAGCAGGGCGGAAGCAGCCTGAGCCGCCACAACGGGATCGCTCTGGGTATCGACAATCTGCACAATCTCGATGCCGTCATATTTTTCGAAGGCCTGGCGATAGCCCTCGACCCGCTGTTCCAGGTTCGACTGGCCCGGCTTGGTCATGATCGCGACCTTGCCGTTTCCGTCTATCAGCGCCGCCATCTTCTCGCCGCCGACCATACCGGCGTTCACATTACCGGTACCGACAAAGGCGATCCGCTTCGATCCGGGAAGGTCGGCGTCTACCGTTACTACGGGAATGCCCTCTTCAATCGCTTTATCGACGATGGAGTTCAGCGAGGGCTCGAAGCCGACCACGACGATACCGTTCGGCTTCTTGGCGATAGCCTGCTCGAAAGCGGAGACCATCGCGCTCATGTCGTACTCTGCCGGCCCGACATATTCGGTACGAACTCCGAGCTCCTCGCCGGCCATACGCATACCCAGTTTGTGATCGTAGAAATAGTCCAAATTACCGAGAGCCGAGACCTCGATGTAGAGCTGATCGGCGGTGCTGTTCTCTTCGGCCGTCGCTCCTTCCTGGGGCGCCTCCGCCTCCTGACTACAACCGACGAACGCCACCAGTGCAAGGACAGCTATGAGCAGTACAAGAATCTTCTTCATGATTCCTCCTGTTTGATAAGAATTGAATAAATCGTAGCATCGCCCCGGTGAGCGAGGTAGTGGGAAAAAATTAGGATTGGTAGGATATTCTTGTGATCATGATTCAACATTTCTGATAGTCGACGGTTCTCACCGTAAAGGAGATTAAAAATGTCATGGGTGAATGTAATTATTCATGGCTTAAATAAATTCGGCAGGCTATTAAACGAAAGGAACATAATAACTTTCAGAGACTATTCTATCCCATAAATCAAGCTTAAGCGGGCGGCCAAGCACTTATTTAAGCAATCAGCTACAGCTCCGGACATTGACAAGAATGCAGAGGTTGAGTAATCAAATACAGGAGTTCTATATGAAAAGCGCGACGCTGATTAGAAATGCGGAGCCGACGATCGAAGAGGGACTCAAGTTCGCCTGCTTCGTGATGGACATTACCCAAGGGCTCTTCCGCTTCATGCTCGGCCGCGATCCGGAAAAGATTATCGCCGCAGCCTACACGCAAGAAAAGAACGATTTATCCTATCAGAACACGATCTTTGCCGAGATCGACGGCGAAGTCGTCGGAATGGCCGCGGGATACACTGCCGAGGAGCATCATGGGTTTTCTAGGAATCTCTTGATACGTGCGGCCGGGCGAAGAGCATTGCGTGCGAGGTTCACCTTCCTTCTCCTGTCAACCATGTTTCGTGCCCTCAACACTCATCATCGCGACGACTACTACCTGCATTACATCGGAGTCGATAAGGAGTATCGAGGCCGAGGGATCGGCGCCTCGCTGATGACGGATATAGAAGCGCGCGCGATAGCAACCGGATCACATCGGCTCACGTTGGATGTGGAGGCGCATAACCGCGGAGCGATCACCCTATACGAGAAATCAGGGATGAGCATCGTATCGAAATGGCCGCGTCTGCCGATGATTCCCCCGATTATCTACAGGATGGCTAAACCGTTAGAGGGATAACCGGCAAGATGATTCTCATCAAGCGAAGCGGGCGGCCTCTAATTCCACCTTACAGTATTTTATTCTGCGAACTTGACAGCTATAAACCCGGGGTGTACATTTATCATAATAAGACCCGCCACGGGATGCTTTCGGGCACCGCACCAGGGCGGGTTGTCCTTTATTAGGGAAAGTTGGGATTCCAATGAATAAGATCCCCTACACAAAACCGTATCTCACTGTTGACCAACAAATTCGGCTACTAGAATCCAGACATATCTCCTTCAATAATCGGCCAGAGGCAGAACGTTTCCTGACCTACCAAAACTATTACTACATCAGCGGGTACATATACTACTTTGAGAAGAAAAGCGAAGACAGAACACATGAGCTATTAAGGTCTCTCGATTTTGAGGAAGTCATCCACCTTGTGCACTTCGATCAGAAACTTCGCGAACTCTTCTTCGAAGCGATTCAAAGCGTCGAAATCGCGGTCCGCACTACTATCTGTGATGCTCTCGCAGAGGAGGCGGGACCTTTCTGCTATCAAGACCATCAACTCTTCAAGGATTTTAAGAAATATGCTTCGTTTCTTAAAGTAATAGATTCAGCTGTATATCAAAAAAAGAAAGAACCTTTCATTACTCACTTCAGCAAAAAATACGATTGTGCATATCCACCCTTCTGGGTGATCGTCGAAATCCTAACCTTGGGGACAATCTCTAAACTCTATGAAAACTTGCAGACAGCACTTCAAAAAGAAGCAGCCAAAAAGCTGCATGTAGATCACTCCGTACTGGTCTCCTGGTTAAAGGCTCTCTCAGAACTGAGGAATGTATGTGCGCATCACTCCAGGCTATGGAACAATGTATTCGTCAATTTCCCTAAAGTGAGGACAGTTGACAAGGGTTTTCCTATTCTTGAAAAAGGGCGATCGAGACTAGGTGCTTTTATTCCAATGATACTTCATCTCCTTGAAACCATTGGAGAAAATCCTGATTGGGAGAGGAGCGTTCTCCAGTTGTTTTCAGAGAATAAGAGCATATCTCCCCGAGATCTGGGGTTAGAAGAATGGTGGAAATGACTCTCTGTAGAGTACTCTCGACCTACTCAACCTTCCAATAATTTTCTTCCATCCCCATTAATCAAGCGTAGCGGGCGGCCGAGACTCCCTTAGCCCGAACGCGCCAGACGCCGCCAGTCCAGGCTCACCCCTTGGAAATTGACCAGCAGCCCCACCGGACAGTGCGAGATAGCCAGGTAGTTGAGGAGCTGCGCCGTATGTACCGGCAGAAAGGTCGATACCGCTTTAACCTCGATTATAACCCGTTCCTCGACCAGCAGATCGGCGTAGTACTCCCCCACCGTTTGCCCCAGATAATGTACTTCATACGGTACGTCGCCCCGTACCGATAGACCCGCCGCCTGCAGCTGATAGTAGAGCGCGTTGTGGTAACAGGCTTCAAGGAGCCCCGGCCCCAAGCCAGAATGCACCTGCATGCAGCCGCCGATGATTGCGTAGGTAAGCTCTCGTAATTCCATATGCAAACCCTCCTTCAGGTTTTTATATGGAACAGAGCGGTCAACCTTCCGGGCGCTCAAGGCTCACGCCGACAGGCGTGACTTGCCCCGGGCCTTGAACGGCCGGAAGTTGACGATAAAATGAAAAGACCTGAAGGAGAAAGAGTTATGCCGCCCGGCTCGCTTACCGCTCGCCTTGATTTTGGGGATAATAGGGATTAAGAAAAAAGCATCCGTACGTATATACCGCAGAAACTATACGTATCATACAGCCGGATGCAGAATCCCCAATCCTCTTCAATCCCTATAATCAAGCGAAGCGGGCGGCCAAACCCGATTTAGGTTCGCCACACCTTCATCGCCGCCTCTACCGAGCGCCGCATCTCGGCGGCGAAATCGGAGGCGTATTTCCGCATTAGGATATCGCAGCCATAGTTGGGCGCACCGTCGGGAAACTCCCCGGAGGGGTTGCGGCGTTTGACAATCGGATCGTAGAGGCTCGTTAGTTCCTCCCCTTCAAGCCGGCGATAGCTGTCGGTAAAGAAGACCGACTCCTTCGCCGGTCGGGGGCCGGTGCGGCGCAGGTGATAATCTGAGCGAGGATAGCCGGCGACTACCAGGGAAATTGGGAAAACGTAATCGGGCAGATCGAAGAGCTCCCGGTGGGTTTCATAATTCTCGATAATATCCCCGATGTAGCAGCAGCCTAGCCCTAGGGACTCTGCCGCCGTAACCGCGTTCTGAGCGGCGATCATCGCATCCTGGCAGGCGAGCATTAGGTTCCCCAGGTCGGGGGCGTGAAAATCGAGTCCCTTCTGCGCCGCAAACTCATCGGCTCCGCCTTGGCGCATATAGTCGTAGAGCCGCTGGTAGTCGGCCAGGAAGAGCAGCACCAGCGGCGCTTTGGCGATAAAGGGCTGGTTATCGCAGGTCCGGGAGAGGGTCTCTTTCTTACTCCGGTCGGCTACCTCGATTACCGAATAGAGGCTTAAGTTTCCGGCTGTCGGTCCCCGGCGGACGGCGCCGAGGATCAGATCCACCTTTTCGTCAGCCACCGGGCGATCCTGGTAGGCGCGAATCGATTTACGATTATAGAGCTGCTTAAGGGTCGGATTCATAGGATCACTCTATCGCGAAGGGCGGCACCGGAACAAGCGGCCTAGGTTTTCGGCAGCCGCTTCGGAATCCAGAATCCGGCCACCGCCGCCGCCAGGGCGGCCAGGATGTTGGAAACAAGCGCCAGACGGTACCCCCCGGCATAGGAGCTCTGCATAAGCCCCCGCACCGTCTCCGTGTCCGTAGCCGAAAGGCTCTCAGGAACGGCGGCGGAGGTCAGCTGACCGGCTGCGCCGAGCAGGGCGTCGACCTGCGCCGAGGAGAGAGCGGTCTCCGCTAGCCCTGCGGCATAATAGAGACGATAACCGCCGGCCAAGAGCGCGCCGGATACCGCCACCGCGAAGAGACCGGAGATCCTGGCCGCCGCATTGTTGATCCCCGAGGCGGTCCCGACGAGCTCATCGGTCACCGCGATTGCCGATGAGGTGATAGCCGGAATGATCAGCACCATGCCAATTCCGAGCACAATCATGCCCGGCAGCAGATCCAGCAGGTAGCGGGCGCCGACACCGCCCATCAAGAGGAGCGCCGCCCCGGCGGCAAAAAGCAGCGGTCCGAGCCGCATCTGAAAGGAGGGGCCGATCCGGTCGGTGAGAACTCCGGATGGACCGCTCAAGAAGGGGATCAGGATCGTGGCGGGCATTATCAAGAGCCCGGCCGTACCGGGACGAAAACCCTGGAGCTGCTGCAGGTTGAGGGAGAGCAGAAAGAGAACTCCGGAGAAGGCGAAGTAGAGGAAAAAGGTCGAGATATTTGCCGCCCGGATAATCGGGGTAAAGATCGAACCGGGAACCAGACTCTCCGCCCCCTTTTTAGAGCGCCTCGCCTCGTTGAGAACGAAGCCAGTAAGCAAGAGTAGTCCGGCGGCGATGGAGGCGATTCCCAGAGAGAGGCCGCCTTCATCGGAGATGCGGATCAGGCCGTAGGTGAGGCTCGCCAGACCGGCGACGCTCAAGATAAATCCGGGATAGTCGAGTCCCCCAAGGCCGCCGCGACTCATCTCTTTCTGTGGGAGAGCCTTCATGGTCATAACAATCGCGGCAGTGATCAGGGGAAGCATCGATAGAAAGAGATAACGCCAGGAGAGCTCGGCCAGGAATCCGCCCAAAAATGGCCCCAACCCGGCAATCGCGCCGGAGATCCCGGCCCAGAGGCCGATCGCCTTCCCCTGCCCCTCGGCGGGATAGACCCGCTTGATGGCCGCGAGACTTCCCGGCACCATCAACGCCGCCCCGGTTCCCTGAATAACCCGAAAGCCGATCAGGGAGGAGACGCTCCAGGCCGCCGCACAGAGGGCGCTACCAACCAGGAACAGATACATTCCCAATAGGTAGACTCGCTTCAAGCCGAAGCGGTCGATCAATCCGCCGGAGACCAGGATCAGACTCCCCAACGCGAGGGTATAGGCGTTCAGGATCCACTGGATACCGGCCAAGTCGGCCTGAAAGTAGGTCTGTATGGTCGGGACGGCGATATTCATGGCCGAACTCATCAAGAATCCGATGCCGCTGGCCATGATAGCCGCGCTTAGGACCAGGCCCTTCTGCACCGCCTTAGACGCTCCCCTTCTCGCTTAAGAAGCGTTCCGCCTCGAGGGCGGCCATACAGCCCGATCCGGCTGCGGTAATCGCCTGGCGGTAGACCTTGTCCTTTACATCCCCGCAGGCAAAGACCCCGGGAATCTCGGTGGCCGTCGAGTCGGGCTTGGCGATAAGATAGCCGGTCTCGTCGGTAGCGAGCTGGCCGTCGAGGAAATCGGTGTTCGGCTTGTGGCCGATCGCGTAGAAGAGCCCCTTTGCCGGGATTTCCGACTCCTCGCCGGTCTTGTTATTCTTGACCTTCACGCCTCCTAAGAAGCGCATGCCGAACTTGTTCGGCTCCCCCTGCAGAGCGGCTAAGGCGTTGGTGTTCCAATGGATCTCGATCTTCTCGTTATCGAAGACCCGCTGCTGCATCGCCTTGCTGGCCCTGAGCTCATCCCGGCGCACCAGCATATGTACCGTGGAGCCGAACTTGGAGAGGTAACTCGCCTCCTCGCAGGCCGAATCCCCGCCGCCGATCACCACCAGGGGCTGATCCCGGTACATCGGCAGGGCCCCGTCGCAGACGGCGCAGGCGGAGATTCCCTTCTGCCAGAGCTCATCCTCGCCCTCGACATGCAACCGCTTGGCAGTCGCACCGGTGGCGATGATTATCGTCTCCGCTAAGAAGGTCTTGGCCGAATCGCCGGATCCGACGATTACCTTCTTGGGATCGCTCTTCAAATCGACCGCATCCACCGTCTGCGTCTCGATCCGGGTACCGTAGCGGATCGATTGATCCCGCATCTGGTCCATCAGGACCGGCCCGGTTACCCCTTCGGGGAAGCCGGGATAATTCTCCACATCGGTGGTTGTCGTAAGCTGTCCTCCGGCGGCGACGCCGCCGGCCATAAATCCCTCGAACATGAGGGGGTGCAGATCAGCCCGGGCGGCGTAGATCGCCGCGGTATGTCCGGCGGGGCCGGATCCAATTATAATTACCTTTTCGACCGTCTCAGATGCCATACATTCCTCCTGATATCCCCTGCAGCACTACCCTCGCTGCAGTTTTATTATATATATTATTTTTTATATATAGAGTCAAGCTCTTGGTACACAAGACGCGCAACATGCCGATAGAAGCGCTCATCCCACGTCTCGAGAAGGGTCTCCGCGACCTCCTCTTCAGGGGATGCGAGGATAAAACGACTGTAACGCCGTTCTAGCCGGCCGCTCAAAAGGGCCCGCTGCCTGCCGCCAGTATCGCGGATCTCTCCATTAATGGTGAGCATATACCCCCTGCTCAGCATTCCGCCGGTTTTGGAATCCTTTATCAGGAGATCAGCTCCCAGCAACAGCTGTAAAGGAGTCCCTCCGCTCTCCGGCTCCCTTCTACTCCTGCTATCCCGGAGCAGTCTGCTCTGTACTTCCCGAACGAGGCGGCGCGATGTGGTGGATCCATCGGCGGCCTCCACCGAAATAACGACCGGTCCGAGTACCGGCTCCAAGAGTTCAACCATAATCTCCGGCGGCGGATCTGCTTCTCCCTGCTGCGTAGACAGACAGCTTGAGAGCAATACAATCACAGCCGCGGCGGCCGAAAACGAGCGGAGCATAGCCTCAACATAGTAAAGAAATACGGCTTTCGGCAACTAGGCCAACTGTAACAACCTTAGCAGGGTTATGATACCCGAGAGGGAGAGGAAACAGAAGAGGGTGGAGACCAGCACAATGCTGCCGGCGGTATCGCGGTCGCCCCCCATCGCATCGGCCAGGGAGTAACTGACCAAGGCGGTCGGCCCGCCGGCAAAGACCAGCAGGATGGTGAGCGTCTCGCCCCGAAGCCCGAGGGCGTATCCGGCAAGCCCGGCGATCAGGGGCATCCAGAGGAGCTTAAAGAAACTGGCGCCGGCTGCCAACGGCAGATGTCCTCCGTTGTGATACGCGACCATGGAGCCGCCGATACCGACCAGCGCCAGGGGCAGCCCCAAGCGTTTTATATAGGTCAGCGCGTCGATAAGCATCACAGGTAAGGGTATATCGAATACCGCCGTGATCGCGCCGAGGTAGATCGCCACCATCAGGGGATTGATCAGCGCCCGATAGAGGATGCGGAGGGCGTGTCGACCAGGGTGCTCTTGCTCTTCCTCGCCGCCGCTAAAGCCGGTAAGCACCGCGACGCTGACGAAGTTATGGAGTGGCAGGAAGAATGCCAGCAGAACCGCAGCCCAGGCGAGGGATGCTTCTCCCAGAACCTGCTCTATTACCGCCAGACCGATGATCGCGAAGTTCCCCCGAATAGCCCCTTGCAGGAAGGAGGCCAGCCGGGCTCTCGGCAGCCGCAGGCTGAGCCCCGTCCCCCAGGCCGCGGCCAAGGTCAAGAGCATGGCCAGGGAGAAGGCGGCAATCTCCCGCCACGGGAACTCTGTCCCGAAGTCGGCGCCGGAGACGCTCAAGAAGAGGAGCGACGGCAAAGCGGCCTTGAAGACGAGCTTGTTGGCGCTGACGATAAAGGCGCTGTCGACCCAGCGCAGGGCGAAGGCCGCGTAACCCATCATCAGCACCAGGAATATGGGCGCAATCTGCGCCAGAATCAGAAGCAATATTGCCATCTTTATCCTCTATCTGCGCCAAAAGGCGGGCACAAAGAGGACCAGGACGGTGTAGACCTCTAAGCGGCCGATCAGCATGGCGGCGCTTAAGACCCATTTAATATAGGGCTCGTAGAATGAGTAGTTCATCGTCGGACCGACCAGGGCGAACCCGGGACCGATATTCCCGACAGTAACCAGGGCGCTCGAGAAGGAAGTGACCAGATCATAGCCGCCGGAGGCGACGACGGCGGTGGTGATCATCAGGCAGAGGAAATAGAGGAAGACGAAGCCGACTACGGTGTAGATAAAATCCTTGCGTACCGTCTCCCCGTTGATGCGGATCAGATGCACTCCCCGCTGACGGAAGAGGTACTTCATCTCGTTTACCGCCTGCTTGAAGAGGGTCACGATGCGGATCACCTTTATGCCGCCGCCGGTGGATCCGGAACAGCCGCCGATGAACATCAAGAAGAAGAGCACGAACTTCGAGAAGGCCGGCCAGAGATCGAAATCGGCGGTGGCGTAGCCGGTGGTAGTAATAATCGTCGCCGCCTGGAATCCGGCGTAGCGTAGACTCGTTCCGAAGCTTTCATAGACGCTTCGATTGAGCGAGACGGCAATCGCTACTGAGGAGATAGCGAATATCGCAAGGTAGGCGATAAACTCGCTGTTCTTTACGAGGTCTCGGAACTTTCCCTGCAGGGCCCGGTAGTAGAGACCGAAATTGAGCCCCGCCGCCACCATAAAGACGGTTATGACGATGTCGATATAGGCCGAATTGTAATGGCCTACGCTGGCCGCCTTGGGAGAGAAGCCTCCGGTGGCCAGGGTTCCGAAGGTGTGGGTCAGGGCGTCGAAAAGCGACATCCCGCCGAACATCAGGAGCGCCGTCTCCAACACCGTCAATCCCAGGTAGATCATCCAGAGGATCTTCGCCGTTTCGGCCACCTTGGGGCTGATCTTCTCCAGGGTCGGTCCGGGGGATTCGGCCCGCATCAGCTGCATACCGCCGATCCCGAGAATCGGCAGGATCGCCACGGTCAAGACGACGATTCCCATGCCGCCCAGCCAGTGGGTCAGGGAACGCCAGAAAAGATAGGAGGGGGCCATCCCCTCGATATCGGTCAGAATCGAGGCTCCCGTGGTGGTAAATCCGGAAATGGTCTCGAAAAAGGCGTCGGTGTAGCTGGGGATCTCCCCGGAGAGCACAAAGGGGAGCGCTCCGATGGCGGAGGCGGCGATCCAGGAGAGGGTAACCAGCAGAAAGCCCTCGTGGGGTCTTAAGTAGCGCCTCCGATAGCGGCGGGTCGACAAGTAGAGCAGGACGCAGACAATGAGGGCCGGGATAATCGTATACAGAAATCCGCCTAAAGCGGTAGCATTGCCGTTATAAAGGGCGATACCCGCGGGAACCAGCATAAAGAGCGAGACGATAAAGACCAGGGCGGCCAGGATATTGACGATGAGACTGTACTGGATCATCGGCCGGTGATCGTCCCTTCGATCTTCTTCATGTCGTCGGTCTTGGCGATGATCAGCACCCGGTCGCCCATCTCCAGCACCAGGTCGCCGTAGGGAATGATCTGCTCGTCATGGCGAACAACCAAGAGAATCAGGCTCTCCTTGGGAAGCTTCACATCCCGAACCGCCTTCTCGGCGATGGTGGTACCCGGTTCCAGGGCCAGCTCGATAATCTCGAATACGCTGTCCGATATGGCGTGAACGCTGCGGATGTTTCCGCGGCGGATGATCTTTAGAATGCTGTTGACCAGGGCGTTATTGAGGCTCACCACCACATCGATCCCCAGATCCTGGGCGATATTCATATAGCCCCGCTTCTGTACCAGAGCGATGGTACGGGGGATGCCCATCTTCTTGGCGTACATGGCGGTGATGATATTGAGCTCCTGGTTACCTGTAGCGGTCAGAAGCAGGTCGTAGCCTTCGATATCCCCCTCTTCGAGGATTCCCTCTTCGGAGATATCCGCATGGGTTACCCGGGCGTCGGGATAACGGTCGATCAGGCTCTTGCACTTATCGTAATCCTGTTCGATAAACTGCAGCTGCCGGGCCTTCTTGGGGATGATCCGGGAGATCATCTTGGCAAAGAGGTTGGTCCCCGGATCCCGGGCTTCGTAGAGATCGTCGGCCACATAGCGACTGATCTTGCCGCCGCCGATCATGGCGATCCGATTTATCGGCTGCTGACGTTTGCCGTTGGTCTCCAGGATCGCATCCAGATCCTTCTCGCTCCCCAGGAGGTAGAGCTGATCTCCGGCGTAAATCACCGTATCCCCAGCCGGGATCAGATAGCTGTCGTTTCGAAGCAGCAGGGCGATCAAGAAGTTGTTCTCAATCTCGGCCCGCAAGACCTGCACCGGCTTGCCCACGAAGACCGAATCCTCGGGAACCAGGAAATCGCAGAGCTGCAGATCCCCTTGATCGAAGAAGAGGACATTGCTCTTGGCTCCCCGGTCTATGGATCTGCCGATCACCCGGGCTGTTTCGATCTCGGGATTTACCACATGATTGATCCCGAAGAGGGGATTCTCGATCATGCTGGAGGCCGAATAGTCCAGATTGCGCACCCGACAGATGGTAACCGGCTTGGGAAACTCCGCCGCTACCAGTCCGCAGGAGATCATGTTGATCTCATCGCTCTCGGTGACGGCTACAAAATAGTCGCTATCCTCGATACCCGCCTCGCGCAGCACCGCGGGGCTATTGCCCTCATCGTTGATAACCTGGCAGTCGACCAAATTCGAGAGCTGCTTGGCCTTGCGCAGATCCTTTTCGATTACCGTCACCTGCTTATCCTCGTTGACAAGCTGACGGGCGAGTTGAAAACCAATTCGGCCTGCGCCGAGTATGAGAACCTTCATCGACGCTAACGGTATGACATCCTCATGCCGCTGTCAACTCATCTTTTCGCTCTACATCTCACATTATGCACAATGTTTCACATACGGAACGTAAGGCCGTGATGATTGTCTTTTATTCTGCTCGGCGTTACCTTCTACTCCAAGGAATTTAAGGACATATGAAGAGCGAAGCCGCCGAATCAATCCGCAATCTTACCCCGGAAATCGAAGACCGGGTGGTCCGCAACCCCCTCTTGAACATCGACACCTTCGTCATCCCTTCCCCCTACATTCATAACCCCTCGGTACAGAAGGATTACGACCACAGTTACGTCTGGCTCGAAGAGGGCGAGATCCTGGGCTATATGCTGGTCTACTCCGATCCCGAGAAGAAGGAATTCCTGATTTACAAGATCGTCACCAGCCCCTTCGGCCGGGGGCGGGGTATCGGTACGAGCTTTATCGAGTATCTGGCCCAGGAGATCAACCACGAAGCCGAGGTCTACATCTATATCTGGGAAAAGCAGGCCGATACGGTCGAGTTCTTTCAAAACAAGGGCTTCGAGGCGGAATCGACCATAGTCTACCGGAAACTGGTCTATCACCGGCTCAAATCATGCTGCGGAGCGATCCTCGAGAGGGCCAGACAGGGGGCCAAGAAACATCTCGGTCCCGAGGAGGTCAGCAAGACCCGTCACGACGCCCGCAAGGTGGTGCGTCTACTCTCGTCCATGGTAGAGGCGCTGGGAACTGAGAACAGCGGCAAGATCGTGGAGGATATCAACCGGGAGTCGACGACGCTGATGAATATCCTCAACTCCTTCCGTGACAGCATGAAGATAATTCACGAGGTCGATCTTTTAGAGCTGATCTTCGAACGGATCGTTCCCTACGTGCAGGGATCCAAGATCCGCTGCGAACTGCGGCTGCACCTGGATACCGGGGCGCCGACGATACAGGGCTACTACGTGAATATCGGCCGGGCGCTGGTCAACATCGTCTCCAACGCCCTGGATGCGATCGAAGAGGCCAACCGCAAGGGGGTCATCGACATCCACCTGCGGGAGAGCAGCGACTATCTGACCCTGACCATCGCCGATAACGGAACCGGTATGCCCGATGAGCTCCTGGTCAAGGATGAGCGCGGCTTTCCCCGCTTCGTCGGACGCACGACCAAGGGGAACAAGACCGGAGAGGGACTCGGAACCCAGCAGATCTACGCCACATTCGGTGCGGAGAATATCGATATTACCAGTATGATAGGCCAGGGAACAACCTGGAATATCCGCTTCGACAAGCATTCGGAGAGCGTCGATACCTGGTTCGTGCGCATGAACCGGCGCTACAACGAGTTCAAGGATCTCTGGGAGGTGGCCATGGTCGGGCCCAAGACTCCCCGCCGGGAGGTGGTCTCCTACATCTGGCAGATCCGTAAGATCGAGATCTTCCTCTTCGACCTGATCCTGCGCTTTAGCCGACATCACAATATCAGGGACATCTACCGCTCGGTCTTGGGCTATCTACAGGGCAACAAGAGCGAGGAGGAGCTGGAGGCCGATATAAGCGGCTACAAAAGCGATATCGAGAAGCTCAAGTTCTGGCTCTTCGACATCAGTAAAGAGATCCGCAGGCGAACCGAGATTCTGGTCGAATCGGTGGAAATCGACGAGTACTGGGCCTCTATGTTCCGGAGTTACGGCCAGGCCTACCGCAATATCATCATCTTCACCGCCGATCCGGAGACCGGTGAATTCCTGGCCACCGACCGGAAACTGGCGGAGCACCTCGATTTCGTCCCCTATCTGGGAAAGCCGAAGGAGGAACTGATCCGGGGCGAGTTCTTAGGGGACCTCAATATCGACGAGAAACCGATCCACTTCGGGGTATGGACCATATCTTCCATGCCCGATGCCATCGATAAACTGAAGATGATTCAGCGCGGAGCGCAAACCTTCCTTAAGAAAGGGATTCATCCCGAGAAACGCCTCGCCTTTTATCATACGACCTATGTGAACGGCAGTTACGATATAGACATCAACAGATCCAGCACCTTCGGCGAGTTCGCATCCTTAGGCGAAGAGGAGTTGCGTAATTTCGTGACCCTCGTGGAAAACGAGATGGAAGGTTATCTGCTGGGACGGGAGTAGCATGCATGCTGGAATTTGATCAGATTACCACCCGCGGCGGCGACTATGGAGACTCGAGCCTCTACAACGGCGAGAGGCGCGGGAAGGACGAGAATATCTTCGAGGCCTTAGGCGACATAGACGAACTCTCCTCCTATCTGGGACTGGTCAAACACGGATTAAGCGCCGCGGGTTTTGCAATTGAGGCTGAAACCCTCGAGGGAGTTCAGAAGCGCTTGATCTTATTGGGCGGCGAAGTGGCGACCCCGCGCAGCGCACCGCTCTTCCACAAGATCGAGCATCTGACGGATCAGGATATTGAGTGGCTGGAAGCCGGGGAGTATCTGCTCTTGAAGGAGACGGAGATACCGCCGCTGTTTGTACTTTCCGGTAAGAGTGAGCTCGGCGCACGAACGGATATCGCCAGGAGCATCTGCCGCAGGGCGGAACGGGCTATAGTGCGCTGTATCCGGAAGGACGGGATGATTCATCTGGCCCGGGGACAGAACTTTATCAACCGCTTGAGCGATTATCTCTTCGTTCTGGCGCGCAGGATAGAGGCGGATTAGATCTCCGGCCTGCCGGAGACCGTTCCGGCGATAGTCCCGGAAATTGTTTCGACCAGCGTCTCCTCTCGAACCGGTTTCGACATAATCCCGGCCACCGCGATCTCCCGGTAGACCTTCATATCCGACTCGCTGGTATGGGCCGTCAACAAAAGGATACGCTGTTTGGGGCAGGCGGCAAGGATGCGCTTGGCAGCCTCGACTCCGTCAATTCCGGGGAGGCCCACATCCATCAGAATGAGATCGAAGGAGTCGTCATCCGAACAGGCGTCAACCGCCTCTTCTCCGCTATCCACGGTATGAACCTCGGCTCCGTTGCGGCCGAGTACCTTGGAAAGATAGAAGCGATTTAAACCGTCGTCCTCCACGATCAGAAGACGACGGTTATTTAAAACATCGCTGTGCAATCGCGCTACCCGTCGTTGCCTATCGCCTCAACCGGGCAACCTTCCATGGCGGCGACAGCGGCTGAGTCGTCCGCCGGAGCCTGCTCGAAGACATAGGCCTTATCCTCGTCGTTCATCATGAAAACATCGGGAGCCTCGCTCACACAGAGCCCGCAGCTGATGCAATTATTATCTACATACCAAGTGCCATCAACGTTTCCGGCGACTTTATCACTTTTATCGGCCATTTATTCCTCCTGTCGTATCAACATAGTGATTTTATGGGACGCAAGCAAATAATTCTGACTAATTTAGAAGGGTCCAAATCCGATCAGCACCGCGAAGGCGAGAAAAAGGGCGGTCGTACCGAGCATTACCAGCTGCAACGGAAAGGTCCAGCGCATCCAGCGGGGATAGCTGACTACGGTAAAACCCAGGGCGATCAGCAGAAGCGCATTCGAGGGGTAGATCATATTGCTGAATCCGTCGCCGAAATCAAAGGCCAGCACCGCCGTCTGCCGGGTTATCCCCACCAGGTCGGCCAAGGGCGAGAGGATGGGCATCATCAGGAAGGCCTTGGCCGATGCGGAACCGATAAAGAAGTTCATCCCCATGGTGAGGGCGTAGATCAGGAAGGCGGCCGCCATGGTGGAGGTACCGGCAATATACTCGGCCGCCCGAAAGAGGATGGTGTCGGTGATCATCCCGTTATCGATGATATGCTTTACACTATAGGCCATCCCGAGGAGTACGATCCCCGGGAGCATACCGATGGTTCCCCGGATAAAGACTCTAAGAATGCGTCCGGCCTTGAGGGATGCAAAGAAGCCTGCGCCCACCCCGCCGATCAGAAAGAGCAGCGCCATCAACGGAAAGGCCAGATCAGAGATCCCCGGGATCCGGGCGGTGACGAGCACGAAGAGAATCGCCGCCCCCATCAGGGTCGCGAACCAGATGGTGGCCCGCTTCAGTCCGGGAGTCGGGGTCACCTTGGGCAGTCCCGATTCGATCTCTAAATTCTTTCTCAGTTTCTGATCCTCCTCGAAGACCATCGACCGCTCAGGCTCGGCCTCCACCCGCTTAGCGTAACGGCGGACAAAGAGGAGCACCGCCGCATAGACCAGAAGAAAGAAGGGAATCCGCAGCCAGGCGCCGGAGAAGAGGGGCAGATCGGCAATGCGCTGGGCAACACCGATGGTAAAGGGATTGGTTATGGCCGCCGCAAAGCCGAAGGCCATGGGCAGCAGGCTCATCCCGAGACCGGTCAGGGAATCCCAGCCCAGACTGAGGGACAGGGGCACGATGAAAACGATCAGGGGTACCATCGCCTCGTAGATACCGAGTACCGAGGCTAAGAACATGAACATGAAGATAATCACCGCCAGCAGGGTATACTTCCGCTCCCGGAAGCGCTCAACGATCGCCGCCAGGATATACTCGATCACATAGGCGTTCTCCAGAATTGCGAAAGCGCCGGAGATAAAGATAATGAAGAGGGTGATGGTAATCAGGGCCAGGTTGTCCCCGCCGACGAAGACCTCCAGCGGCGCAGTGAACCAGCGCCAGATCGGATAGGCAGGTTTCTCTACGTAGCGGAACGAGTCGGCCACGATTACCGTGCGCCCCTCTTCGATCACACGCTCGTAGCTTCCCGATGGAAGAATGATCGTCAAGACTCCCGAGACGATCATCAGCACCAGAATGATTCCTACCGAGGCCAGAAAGGCCCGTTTTCCAATCTTCAGGGAACTCTGTTTCATTTCAGCGGCATCGGCCATGCTGCCCTCCTTATAGACGCCTGATTAGCTCGCGGTAGAAGTGAATCCCCGCGGAGAGATTTGCCAGAGTGATATGCTCGTCCACCCCGTGGATCGTCCCCAGCTCGTCGCTGTTTAGATCCATGGGAACGAAACGGTAGACCGCGTCGCTCAAGGGGGCATAGTGTTTCGAATCGGTGGTAACATTGGCCAGAAAGGGCGCCGTCCGTACCCCGGGGAAGCTCTTCCGGATAGCCAGAATTATAGCCCGGTAGGCCTCTGTATCGGGAGGGGAAGAGGGAACCGGATCGAAGCATTCGGCGGGATTCAGCGCCTCTATGCATACCTCGGGATCATTTACCCGCCGACGCAGCCGCTCGATTACCCCTTCCAGGTTCTCCCCCGGGAGCAGCCGCAGATTACAGACCGCTTCGGCCTCGGCCGGAAGGACATTGTCTTTGTAACCGCTGTTAAGAATCGTGATGGCCAGGGTGGTTCGAATGAGCGAGTCGGTCTGAGGGTTCCCTGCAAACGCACGCTTTACCAGGGGAGAGAAGAGCCAGAGGTTGGCGAAGAGGAGTCCCAAAGGATAACCGACCGCCGGGGCCATGGCCTCCAGGAATCCCTTCAGGCCCGGGGTAATCGATGCAGGCAGGCGCCGGCGACTAATCCGGTTCAGGGCGCGCACCAACCTATGGGTGGCCGCATCCGAGCTAGGCCGGGAGGCATGGCCCGAGGCGCCCTCCGTCTTAAGCCGCACCGAGGCGAAGCCCTTCTCTTCGATTCCGATTAACCCTATTCCGCCGGCGAAGCCCGGAAGCATGTTGCGGGCGATGATCGATCCCTCGTCGATTACAAAGGCGAAGCGAACTCCCCGGGAGGCGAACTCGGCGGCCATGCTCCCCGCGCCTTTGGTGCCCGCCGACTCCTCATCTCCGCCGAAGGCGAAGTAGAGAGTGCGCCGGGGACGAAAGCCTGCTGCGGCCAGCTCCTCCGCCGCCTGTAGGATACCGAAGAGGGAGTTCTTGTCATCCAGGGCTCCCCGGCCCCAGACCGCATCATCCCGCAGCTCGGCGGCGAATGGGGGAGAGCTCCAGCCCTCCGGCGGTGCGGGAACCACATCGTAGTGGGCCAAGAGCAAACCCGGCGCAAGGGATTCATCCTCGCCCCGCCAGCAGGCTATCAATCCGTAGGGGGAGGGTTTCTCTATCTCCACCAGCGCTGCAAAGGCCGGAAAGGACCTTTCCAGATACTGTTGCACGGCGCTGAATGCAGCGCGATCGTCTTCAGATTCATCTGCATGGGAGATCGACGGAATGCGAATCAACTCGCAAAAGCGCTCGATGGCCTCGTCGCTGAGCCGGTAGTCGACCGCCTCGGATTCCTGCAGGCGAAGAGCCTTATCCTTGTTCCGCAAGGCGAGGAGCCGGAGATGTGCAATGATGAAGAGAATTAGAACGAGGGTAAGCAGCAGCGCAGGGATGTAGAACACGAAAGCCTCTCCACTATTTCGGATGTTTCGCTATTCTAATCCCTGCGGGTTAGGCTGTAAAGAAAGTATCTAGGATACCTCTAACGTATTACCCTGGCTCCGCCGCCGCCGACCAGGCGTTCTACCTCGTTCAGGGAGGCCATGGAGGTATCCCCGGGGGTAGTCATCGCCAAGGCTCCGTGGGCCGCCCCGTATTCGACCGCCTGAGCCGCATCGTTGTGGGTCAAGAAACCGTAGATCAGTCCCGAGGCGAAGCTGTCTCCGCCGCCGACCCGGTCGTAGATTTCGAGCTTCTCCCGGTGGGTCGCCTCATGGACCTCGCCTTCGTGCCAGCAGAGGGCGCCCCAATCGTTGATCAAGGCCGAGTGAACCGTCCGCAGGGTCGTGGCCACCGCCTTGAAGTTGGGATAGGTCTTGGTGGCGGTCTCGATCATCTTCTTGTAGCCGTCTATCGCCAGTGTTTCGAGGTTCTCGTCTACCCCTTCCACTTCGAAACCGAGGGAAGCGGTAAAATCCTCCTCGTTGCCGATCATCACGTCCACATACTTCGCGATCTCCCGGTTGACCTCCTGGGCCTTAGCCTTACCGCCGATCCCCTTCCAGAGGGAGGGTCGGTAGTTCAGGTCGTAGGAGACAATGGTGCCGTGCTTCTTAGCCGCCTGCATAGCCTCGATGACCACCCCGGGAGTCGTTTCCGAGAGGGCGGCGAAGATGCCCCCGGTATGAAACCAGCGGGCGCCGGCCTTGCCGAAGATCTCATCCCAGTCGATATCGCCCTTCTTCAGCTGGCTGGCGGCGGTATTCCCCCGGTCCGAGGTCCCTAAGGCGGCCCGCAAGCCGTAGCCCTTCTCGGTAAAGTTGAGACCGTTGCGGACAGTACGGCCGATCCCGTCGTAGGGACGCCATTGAATGTAGTCGGTGGCCACGCCGCCCTGAAGGATAAAATCCTCCATTAAGCGGCCGACCTCGTTCTCGGCAAAGGCGGTGACCACCGCCGTCGGCAAACCGAAACAGCGGCGCAGTCCGCGGGTCACGTTGTACTCGCCGCCGCCCTCCCAGGCAGCAAAAGAGCGGGTGGAGCGGACTCGTCCCTCGCCGGGATCGAGACGGAGCATTATTTCTCCCAGAGAGACGCAAGAGTAGCGGCACTCCTCTTGGGGACGTATGGTAAGCATAAAAACCTCCTAGATTGATACGGTAATTACACTACTACACGATTATCCGCAGCTTGCCAAGTGTCCCAAATGGGAGACTACGTTTCACATAAGAGATTACCAGCTCTCCTGGTGTACATACTCCGCCCGATAGCGGGTGCGGGCCGCTTTGGTTTCCGCGGGATACCCCAGAGCGATCGCCGCCACCGCCTCTGTGCCCTTAGGAAGCCCCAGAATCCCGGCGATGTGGGTCTGACGGTCCTCATTCGGATACACCCCGAGCCAGCAGCAGCCGAGACCGAGGGCGTGGGCGCCGAGGAGAAGATTCTCCAGCGCAGCGACACAGTCCTGTACCATATAGCCTTCCTCACCATTGTGCGCGGCTTCCCGGTCGCCGCAGACGATAATTCCCACCGGGGCCTCGACCAGCATCTTTCCGTTCGGCAGCCCTGATGCGATATTCTCCCTGGTTTGCTGCTTCCTGACGATTACGAAGCGCCAGGGATCCTTTGCGACCGCCGAGGGAGCGCTCATGGCCGCCTGCAGCAGGAGTTCGATGGTCTCGTCGCTTATATCCTGATCGGTATAGCGCCGGATGCTGCGACGTTCAAAAAGAAAGGAGAGACGTTGGTCGAGTTCAGTAAGAGACATAGAAAACCTCCGTTGTTTGCTGGAATCTAATCCATGCTACCGACGGAGGTTGAAGCGGGTCAAGCCGAAGGGGGCTATTTAATCGATTGCCACTCCAGTCCGAGCTTCCTGAGCTTAGGCTGGATAACAAAGGTGCAGTAGCCTGCGTAGGGATTATTGTCGTAGTAATCCTGATGATACTCCTCAGCCAGGTAGAAGGTATCCAGAGGGACAATCTCGGTCACGATCGGGTTATCCCAATCCTCCTGGGCCGCGCGCTTCGCTTCCTCCGCTATCTGCCGTTCCTCATCACTCTGATAGAGAATGATCGACCGATACTGAGTGCCGACATCGGCGCCCTGACGGTTGAGAGTTGTCGGATCGTGAGCCTGGAAGAAGAGATCGAGAATTTCCCGGTAGCTGATCTTTCCGGAATCGTATTCCAGCTTCACCACTTCGGCGTGTCCCGTTGACCCGGTGGTAACCTGTTTGTAATTCGGGTTCGCCACTGAACCTCCGGCATAGCCGGATACGGCTGATTCTATGCCGTCGATCCGTTCATATACCGCTTCCACGCACCAGAAGCAGCCGCCGCCGATAATAGCGACGGATCGTCCATTCTCGTCCATATCTACTCCTTGCAGGATGGTTAATCCCGTTAACATAATGATTAACACCATCATAAGGCGTAATTTTTTCATCGCCGGCTCCTTTTAAAGAGAGGTGTCTATTATGAGGAATATAATCAGGATTTTAAGCTGAGACTACGCCGATTGGAAATCAAACTCGAAGAAGCTCTTCCCTCGCGTGAGAAGAGCGACCTTATCACCCTTACGGCTGAAGCTGAGCGACTCGTCGCTGGCCGAACTATTGCTATTGGTCGCACCGTTGATGTAGAGGGCGGTATAGAGGGTTTCGCCGGGACGCAGCACCGCCTCCGCCCGGGGGAGCAGAAACCGGGGCGCTAAGCTGTGACCGCTCATTAAGCCCTCATAACCCTGGGAGATAGCTGCAAAACCGTAGCCGGTGAGGATCCGGACCAGAGAGAACCCGTAACGCCCTTCCGCCCGGGCTTGATCCCCGGTGGCGGAGGTCTTCGGGGTCTCATTCTCATCTATACCTAAGGCGAATCCGCCTTCCCGTAGATGGACCTGGCCGCCTCCCAAGCCGCGGCGTCGAATGCGGTGAATACGAATATGGGCGCCGGAACGCAGGGGAACGATGAGGGAATCCACTTTTAGGCGACCAGCGGAGCCGTTCTCGGCGGCAATCCCCAGCTCGCAGACCGTATGCAGCACCCGCTCGCCGACGATACGCGAGGAGATGATCTTCTTCCGGTGACTCCACCCCTGCTTGTCCTTGGAAGCCGAAAGGGTGTTGTCGCAGGCATAGACCGGAGGGGAATCCTGCATCGCCGTAATAAGACCCATGCGGCTGGCATAGCTGAACTTTCCGGCCCTGGTAAGGGCCGCGGGGCTCCCGTGTTTTATGGAGTAGCTCGATCCGCCGTTTAGAAGTTGAACCTGGCCGTCCTGGACGGAGCCGTGCATCAGCCACCCCGGAGCGGCCACGTAACGCACAAAATCGCCCCTCTCCGCCGGGAGCTGCTCCTCCTTGGCTTTCCAGAATGGGGAGTTTTCCGGGAGCAGCAGCAGGAATCCCAGACTGAAGAGTGAATGGTAGGCGGTGCTCTCTTCTCCCGGAGGATAGTGAAAACGGCCGGATTCTAAGGAAAGATAACCGTCCTTTACCATCCGATTTATGGTGAGCCGCAGCATCCGCTTCAGCACCCCCGCTTTATGGGGCCAAAGTCCTACCAGCAAGCCGGCCACAGGACCGGCCAGCCAAGACAAGGCGCCGACACCGCCGACGGCAAACTCCGGAACGGCTCCTTTTGCATCCACCAGGTAGGGGAAATGGCGAAGAACCTTCTGAATACGCGGTTGCCATTGGGCAAAATAGGGGGACTTCTTCCCCCCCTCGATATAGAGCAGGCCGGAGATCAGAGCCGTGTAACCCCAGGATACCGAATCGTCGAAGCCGTGGGATCCGGCTCCGCCGTCTACAAACCACCCCTCTTCAAGGTAGCAACGTTCGGCGGCTTCGATGAATCCGCCCAAAGAGGATTCATCGAAGCGCAGTCCCATCCCTTTGCGGGCGGCCTGATTGAGGGCGTGCGCCAGGACGTGGTAGCTTTTCTTCTTGATTTTAGTCTTGCCCACGTTCTCGAGCCACTGTTCCAGATTCTGAATCCCCTGGTTTGTGAGGCGCCGAAAAAGGATACCCCGGGCCAGATAGGCGCCGAAGGCGACCATGGCCCCCTGGAGGGCCAGCTGAGGTTCGGATTTGGCGTTGGAAAGGCTCCAGTAACCCGGATGGGACGGATCGGTCCCGTTCTGGATCGCTTGTACCAGGTATGCATCCAAGGTCAATCGTTCTCCCTCGAAATCGACGACGTTGCTTCGTTCCCCGGGCGAGAGGTAGGCTCCCAGACTCATCAGGGTAAAGGTAATCGGCAACATTCCGCCGTCGGCCTTGTTGCGGCTCATCTCGGCAGATAGTCCGAATTTATAACCGCGCATAAGGTGGAGAAAAAGTTGATTCAGGCTGCGGGGGGAAAGCTCGTCGATGTACCAATGATCCATGGGAATTGAGTATATAGGGCCAAACTCCTCTGTCAAGGTCAGGGATGGAGCAGGTTTTCTATGCGGCTGATCGTCAGCGGCGCGGAACCCTCATAGTGGTTATTCACATTGAGATAGGTAAGAATACCGCGTCGTTGGATCGAACCGATCCTCTCGACCACATCGGCAAGCTCATCATCACGGGCATCGATTACTTTATTCCAGATTCCGCCGCTTCGCTCCTCGATTCCTTTCCGGTCTCCTCCATGGAGTCGGATAACGAGCCAGTCGGGCAGCTCTTCCAGGTAGCGGTCGATAAGACCGATAACGGAAGGCATGTAATAGCCCTGCAGGAATACCTGTCCCAGATTCCGTTCTTTAAGAAAGGCAAAGAAGGCGGTATTGAGATAGTTCGGATTCCGCACCTCCAGAGCCAAGGGGATTTCCCGTGGCACCGCCTTGAGGAAGGCGTCTATTTTCTCCAGGAAATGCCGGCTCGAAGCCATTTTCCGCTTATTCAGATACTCGAACTGCAGCATAACCGCGCCAATCTGAGGGGCGAGGGCCCCTAAGGAGTCGATGAACTCCCGGTAGAGCGCGGGATCGAGGAAGTAAGGATTCTCACGCTCCTTTCCGCCGGTAAGATGTTTATAGTAGTGGGTCAGGCTCAGGGCGTTGGGCGCCTTAACGGTAAAGCGGAAATCATCGCCTACCGCCGCCCGGTAATCCGCCACGGCGGTTGCGGCGGGAAGCTTCGGCGGATGCCCCGGAAAGAGGGACCAGAACCACTGATCGATCTCGACCGAATCGTAGTGCCCGGCATACTCCTCGAGATAGTTGATGTTTTTTGCCCGGGAGTATACCAGGCCTTCCCAGCTGGGGTATTTCCAGCTGCAGGTGCCGATATAGAGGTTCTTCATGCTGTACCCTTTACGAAGGGTACGAACATAACCGCTAAGAGGCCGCTCGAACGGTAAGCTCCGACGGCGTCCCTCTCGACCAGTTTAAGCTGTTGAGCCGACCGTCCGCCCAAGGGATAGATCATCCGCCCCCGGAGACTCAGCTGGCGCAGAAGTTCCTCGGGATCCTTCCGCAGGGCGGCGGTGATGATTATCCGTTCGAATGGGGCCTCTTCCGGCCAACCGAAACTGCCGTCGCCATGACGCACCCGCACCTTACGGTATCCCAGTCGGGCCAGACGCTTTTGGGCGCTCTCGGCGAGCTCGGCGATCCGTTCCACCGTATAGACCTCGGCCCCCATCTCCGCCAGAACCGCCGCCTGATAACCGGAACCGGTGCCGACCTCGAGCACCCGCATGCCGGGCTGCAGCTGAAGAACGGCGCTCATATAGGCCACGATGTAGGGCTGGCTGATCGTTTGCCCTCGACCGATGGGCAGGGGGCGATCCTCCTGGGCGTACTCGGCCTGGTTGCCGGAGACAAATTCCTCGCGCCGGACGGAACGGATTGCGTCCAGAACCCGGGGATCCTCGATATTCCAACTCGCCAGGGGCAGCATCGTACCTTTAAAATAGTTACTCCCGTCCTGCTTTTCCAGCTCAATCCTGTCGTGATAGGATGGCCGATCTAGATGAGTGACCTCTTTGCAGCCTTCAAACAACATCATGACGATCTCGAGCCCCGCCCGCTACCGAAAAGCATCGACTGCGTGCTGCTTCCGGGCCCGGGAGACCCGCGGCTGCTCCTCCGCTCAGCCGGCAAGGCGATAGATCCCCCCAGCCCCAGGAGCTACGCCGGTCCTTGGCGCGACCTCCTCAGCGCGCTGGAGCAGATCTCCCTTCAGGATCGCTTGCGCCTCGACTGGGAGTCCGAGGAGGAGGGGGTTTCCCTCAGCCGGTACCCCTACCTGCTGCCCTTGGCGCTGGAAACGGGCGACTTGCTGCTCCCGGGAGAGACGCCGGTACGGCTGGTGGATCAACAGATCCAATTGAGGATCGACGGGCCCGGCCCCTATTCGGCCCGATTGACCGATGCCTCCGGCGAGGCGCTCCATTATCCGGTCGGGATCAGCCAGGGCTTCGTACTCGATCAGGACCGCCTCTACCGGATACCGCCCTTGGGGGACGGCTTTCGAAGCCTCAAGCATCTGGGAACTCTGGTGAGGGAGGAGGAGCTGCCCCGCTTTCTCTCCCTGGCCCGAACCCACTTTCCCGGCCTTCCGCTGCACTTTAAGGAGTATCGGCTCCATATGGCGGAAGCTGATTCCCTGCAGGAGGGGCTGATCTTCTCCGAGATCGACCGGGACGGCTTCCTGACCCTGCGGCTGGCCCTCGCGTATCCCGGGTATCCGCCCGACTTCTTCACCGCCTACGACGCGGCGGAGGCGGTCGAGATCAACCATGGGGAGGAGCGTATCATCTGCCGCCCTACCGTCGCCCCCGACTTAGGCCGCAGTATAAAACGTCTGCGCAGCTCCATTCTCAAAATACAGAAGGAGCTCGACGAGGCGGACGGATTCTTTATCGACGGCACCCGCATGAACCTGGCGCCGCGCCTGGCCGAGCGCTTCATCGAGCGGGAACTCCCCGCCCTGGCCAAACGCTTTCTGCTCTTCGGCACCGAGCATCTGTCCCGCTTCCGCTTCACTCCCAGCCGACCCAAACTGAGCCTCCGCCTGAGCGGCGGCGGGGATATACTCCGCGGCGAGTGCCGGGTCGAATTGAACGGGCAGAATTTCGCCCCCCAGGAACTCCTGGAACTGCATCGCGAATCCCAGTTCATCGCCCTGAACGACGGACGTCGAACCATGCTGGACGAGCAGTTTATCCGCCGCTTGACCCGCATTCTGAAGAGCATCAACAACGAGGAGGTAACCCTCTCCTTCTTCGATCTGCCCCTGATCCAGGAGATGCTTGACGAACAGATCGAGGGCCCCGGAGCCTTGGAACCGGCACGGATCTACCGCGGCTTCGAGGAGTTGGAGTCGAAACCGGCTCCGGTTCCGCCTATCAACGGAACCTTAAGGGAGTATCAGGAGAGCGGCTACCGCTGGCTCTACTACCTGCACCGGATCGGACTCGGCGGCTGCTTAGCCGACGATATGGGCCTGGGAAAGACGGTACAGACCATCTCGCTCTTGGCGACGGTCCACTCCTCCCCGGGAGCGCCCTCGTTAATCATCCTGCCCAAGTCCCTGATTTTCAACTGGCAGGCGGAACTGGCCCGTTTCGCACCCCAGCTGAGGGTCGCCAGCTACTACGGCTCCGGCCGGGAACTCGAGGAGGCTCTGGGACATGAGATTATCCTGACTACCTATACCGTCGTCAGGAACGACATCGCCGCCTTGAGAAAGCACCGCTTTCGCTATCTGATCCTCGACGAGGCCCAAAACATAAAGAACCTGGGTTCCCGCATCACCCGGGCCTCCCTGCTGTTAGAGGCCGAACACCGTCTGGCGATCAGCGGCACCCCCATGGAAAACAACCTGATGGAGCTCTACTCCCTCTTCCGCTTCCTCAATCCCGGGATGTTCGGCTCGGCCAAGGAGTTCCAGCGTCAATACGCCAACCCGATCCAGAATGAGCACTGCCAGGTTACCGCCGAGGATCTGCGGCGCAAGATCGGCCCCTTTCTGTTGCGTCGGCTCAAGGGGGAGGTCGCTAAGGATCTGCCGGAGAAATCGGAGCAGATCCTCTATGTCGAGATGGAGGAGGATCAGCGGCGCCTCTATGAAGCCCGGCGGGAGTACTTCTCGAAGAGCGTCAGGGAGAAGGTCGAACGGGAAGGGCTGGCCGAATCCCAGATCTATATCCTCCAGGCCATATCCGAGCTGCGTCAGATCGCCACGGTTCCCGAAAGCCGCAGCTCCGGTCTGGTGGAGAGTCCCAAACGGGAACTACTCCGCCAGAGCCTGGCCGACGTCTTCGCCATCGACCACAAGGCGGTCCTCTTCTCGAATTTTCTCGGCTCACTGGAGCATCTATCAAACGATCTGGAAGAGATGGGGGTCCGACATCTCTTCCTTACCGGTTCGACCCGGGATCGCCGAGAGGTGGTAGAGCGATTTCAGCAGGAGGAGGATACCCGGGCGCTCCTGATGACCCTCAAGACCGGCGGGGTCGGTCTCAATCTAACCGTGGCCGATTATGTCTACCTGCTTGATCCCTGGTGGAATATCGCCGCCGAGAACCAGGCCGTCGACCGCTGCCATCGAATCGGACAGAGGAACACCGTTTTCGCCTACAAACTGATCGCCAGGGAGAGCATCGAGGAGCGGATCGTCGAGCTCCAGGAGCAGAAGCGCGAGCTCTTCCAGGCAGTCATCAGCGCCGATTCGGGGATGGTAAAGAGCTTCACCCGGGAAGATATCGACTTTATGCTGAGTTAGACCGGCGGAAAGAGAAAGAATCATGACAAAGCGGGAAAAACAAGAGTTAAGCCGATCCTTAGAAGCCTCCTACTCACAGGAACTCCTCGAGCGGTTCTGTCGACAGGCGGGCTGCGGCGGCAATGCGTCGCTCTTTGCCTCGGCCTCCGCGGCGGATGCAGCCGAAGAGCTCAGCAAGAAACGGCTGCGCAGGCGATTGTTAGAGGAGATTCCCCGGGCGCTTAGGATCCGCTTTCTGGAGATACTGAGCGGAGAGTCCTTGGAAGAGGAGGAGTCGCTCGATTTCCGGGAAGAGGCCGGAGCCGTCGGAATCCTGCTCCAAAGCGGGACGACGCCGATAGCACCCGAGCTGGGGAAGCTCCTGCTGGCCGATGTCGATGTTTCCTACTGCGCAACCGATGCGCCTGAAGATACAAGCAGGCTCTTCAGTCTGGAAGATGAGCTCCCGGCCCTTTTCGAGCAACCGAGCGACGCCGACAACCTTCCCGGCAGTCTGCCCCGGGAACTCTACCCGGCAGATCCCCAAGCGCTGATTGCGCTGCTGAAGCTTTTCAGCATCGATCTGGATGAGGAGGAAGCGACTCCGGCCCGGTCGGCAGAATCCATCCGCGACTTCGACGGCGGGATGGGCGATGCCTGGACTCAGGCTCTCTTGCCTCATCTGCACGCCCGATCCCACCCGGCGCCGCCGCAGGAGCGGCGCGGAGAGATATGGACTCTCCTATTGAGCCTCCTCAAGAGTGTAGGAGATGAGTGGATCGATGCCCGGGGATTCGCCGTGCTCCTTGCCTCGCGCATGGAAGCGGCGGCCTACATCGACGAGGACTATGCGGCGGACTACCTCTATTTCGAGAGCCGGAGTAGTTATCGCAACTACCTGGGCGACAGCGGCCGGCGGGAGGAACAGTGCTACCTCGACACACCTGCGCGTCTCCGCGATGCCTGCCTCATCCCGCTGGTCTTCGGCGGTCTCGGGCTGCTCTACCTTTTGGGAGCCTTGGAACTGGAATACATGCCGGAGAAGCGCCGCTTTACTCCCTGGGAGGGAATCGGGCGTTTCCGATTATCAACCTTCGGAAGCTACCTTTTTCACCCCGATAAGCCGGCCCCGGTCTGGAAAGGGACAGCACCGATTCAATTGGCGAAGGAGGGCGAATTAGCCAGGATCGAAGGTCATTCAACCCGAGCGGGAAAGCTGCTCCAGAGGATAGGAGCTCCCGTCGCCCCGGGCTGTTATCGAATCACCCCGGCCTCGCTTTTTACTGCTTGTCCGGACCCCGAGAGCCTGGAGACAGCCTTGGAGCTGCTCCGCCGGCTCAGCATGGAACCGATACCTCCCGCCTGGGAGAGGCTTTTCAGCGATCTTGACTCCCGCCGCTTCTCCCTGAAACCGGAAGCGGGCTATCAGATCTTCACTCTCGAGGCCGATAGGAATTTTCTCGAGCTACTGCTGCGACGGGAAGAGCTGCGCGGTCTCTATTTAAAGGTAGAAGGGGGGAGACTTGCCGTCAGAGATGATGATATGGAAAGGTTCCTCAAAGAGCTGCGCAGCGCAGGATATCTGTTGAACCTTCAGAAAAAAGAAGACCCCCCTCGGTGAGGGGAGCCTTTCAACAAGAAACAGCATATTACACTTTCACATCAATCGTCTTCTTGTAATCAACCTTCTATCGATCGCTTTATTACTTCTACCTACTTACTTATCGTTTCTATCTCTTTACATTCGTTATCAAATCTTCGTTTTACAGACCCACTTTAGCGAGATATACGTTTCTCTTAGATAATTCTCTTTTTTAATAGTACACCATGAAAATAGCATGCCGACCGGCATCGCCATATACGACTAAAGTATGATTTTCGGTGTTTTTTTCTCATCCTTTTTGATGAATTATTTAGTTGATTCGGCTAGTATACGGCATATTGATATATATATTAGACATATTAAACTTATTAGGTATTTAAGCAATACTGCACAATCTTAATTAGCGATTATGTTTAACCGCCCAAAGAACCGCTTCGGAGCGCCGGCTCACGCCGATCTTACGATAGATATTATAGATATGGGTCTTAACCGTTGTCTCCCCGATACCGAGCTCCTCCGCGATGGCCCGATTCGCCAATCCGCGGCCGAGGACATGCAGAATCTGCTTCTCCCGCCGGGTCAAGACAACCTCACTGCCGTCCATGGGCGCCAGATCATCCTCACCTTCTTCCTCATACTCCTCCTCTAAGGGCTCGAAGAGCCCCCCCCTTGGGATCCAGAGCCCTTCGGTGAAGAGCGTAAAGATCCCCTCGCTCAGGATCTCGAGATTATCGCTCCGGTAAAAGAAGCCTTGAACGCCGAGATTGATAGCCTCCCGCTCCTTTCCCCAGCGGGTTGTAAGATTATAGAAAGCGCTGAGCTGGAAGTTGGGTAGAATGCGCTCCTGCAGCTCTCTGCCGGCCAAAAAGCTCTCCATTTCCCGGTCCAGACAATCAATCAGAATGAGCCTGCGGCCGCCGTTCAGGGTGGAGGATACCGGAAAAGCCTTAATATCCGGACTCAAACCCGGGTAGAGCTGCAGCTCATACTGAAAGAAATCCCGCATCAGCTGATTCTGGATGGTGATGCCCCCGAGAAGATAGATCTGGTGATGACGGATCAGCCTTTTACGGGCGCTGTCGAGAATCTGGACGGTAGCCATGCGTCATGGTACCCCCCGGACTCCAGGATGTCAATTTTGAGTCTTTTCTAAATGCTCTTTTTTCTATACTGTAAGCTATGAATCGGCGCAAACGGCAAACATCGATAAACTCTTTTATCGCATTCCTCTCCCTGACGGTCCTATCAGCTTTCGGCTTGATGGTCTTCTTTCAATATCAGAACCTCAAGGGCCTGGACCAGGAGATCAATTCCCTCAACGATCAGCTCGAGGAACGGACACGACTCTTTGTTGAGATTCAGCAGACCTTGGGCTACGGAGGCGTGATCCACAATCTCAAGGACTACATCATCCGCCGAGACGCCCGCTACTCTCAGACAGCCCTGGGTAAAATCGGTCTGGCCAAGGAGTATCTTCGCCAATACGGAGATCTCGATGGAATCAGCGACACGGAGAAGCAGCAGCTGAATGTCATTATCGAGATGGTCCGGAAGTACCAACAGGTGGTCGACTATATCAGTACCAACGATCTGGACGATTTGTCCGCCTTGGAACTCGACGCACTGGTGCAGATAGACGACACCCGCACCGAAACCGCGCTGGAATCTCTCAAAGAGAGCTATGAGGAGTTCGCCCAACTGGGAAGAGCTCAGGTGCTAGATCTTATATTCCTCTCCTTTATCACCTTGATCGGCATTATCGGCGGCAGCCTGCTGGTCGTAATCATTATCAGCGTCCTGGTCATCCTTGCGCTTAGGAAACGTACGGCGGAGATCCTCACCGTAACCGACAAGATCGGCGCCGGGGATCTGCGCCAGCTGATCGGCTTTGAGAGCCGGGACTTCATGGGACGTCTCGCGAAAAACTTCGATACGGCTATCACCAGCTTCAGAGAGATCATCGTCAATATTCGTACCAGCGTCGGAGCCAGTCAGGAGATAGCCGGCAACCTAAAGGGTGAAATCGAGGAGACGATTCGGGCCACCAAGCGCATCAAGACGAGTATCGCCGAAGTGGGCGAACGAATTCGCCGACTCAACCAGAAAACCGAAGGCTCATCCGCAGCGGCGGATGAGATCCGGGCCACCATCGTCAATCTTGCCAAGGGGATCGAGAATCAGGTCAGTGCGGTTACCGAAACCTCCGCCTCTATCGAGGAGATGGCCGCCTCGATCAAGAATGTGGCCGGCGTAGCCCAGACGAGAATGCGCGCCTCTCAAGTCTTGTCTCAGATCACCGATCAGGGCGCCGAACAGGTCCGCAAGACCGACAGCCTTATAACCGGCGTCAGCAGCGCTATCGACGATATGCAGGCCATGATCGAGGTGATCGAGAATGTTACCAGCCAGACCGATATGCTCTCCATGAACGCCGCGATCGAGGCGGCTCATGCGGGGGAGGCGGGCAAGGGCTTCGCGGTTGTAGCCGATGAGATCCGAAAATTGGCCGAATCGACCCGGGAGAACTCGAAAGAGATATCCGGCCGCCTGCAGGAGATCATCGAATCGATTAAGGACGCCCTCGATGCCAGTAGATCCACCTCCTCGGCTTTCAACACGATCCGCAACGGGGTCTCGTCGGCCATGGATGCCTTCACCGAGATCAGCAACAGCACCCAGGAGCTCTCCGCCGGAACTCAGCAGATTCTTTCAGCGGTGGAATCCCTGATGGACATATCCGGCGAGATCAAGAGCGGTTCGGAAGAGATGAGTTCCGGCGCCGGTGAGATCAGCGATGCCTTAAGGGCGGTGAATCAGATCGCCGATGAGGTAAAACAGGAGATCGGCCGCGTCTCGGGGAATGCGGAAGAGATCGCATCGACCGCGGAAAGCATTTCCCGGTTGGGCGAAGCAAACGTGTCGACTATCCTCAAGCTTACCGAACAGGTTGCGGATTTCAGATTGGAAGAGGAAGAAGAGATCGTCGAGGCGGACGAAGAGGACTCTCCGCCCGCCTGACCTGACTATTCAGTGTAGAGTTTATAGAGGGCCTGGGTACCGTAGTTCTCCCCGCCCTTGGCCGCCAGTTCCCGATATCGCTCCAGGGCTAATTTAAGTCCCGGGGCGTCGAAATCCATCGCCTCGGCGGAATCCTGAGCAATACCCATATCCTTTATGAAGTGCTTCACGTAGAAACCGGGATCGAAGTTTCCTTTAATCATCCGCGGGGCCAGGTTGGAGAGGGACCAACTGCCGGCGGCGCCGGATTCAATGCTCTTTAAAACCGTATCCGGATCCAAACCGGCCTTCTCCGCATAGGCAACCGCTTCACACACGCCCAGCATCCCGGCGGCGATGGCGATCTGGTTACACATCTTCGTGTGCTGTCCGCTACCGGCAGCACCCTGGTAGACGATGTTTTTACCCATGATCTCAAAGAGGGGCAACACCTTGTCGAAAGCGGTCCGATCGCCGCCGACCATGATCGACAGCGTAGCGTTCTTGGCCCCCGTATCGCCGCCGGAGACCGGAGCATCCAGGGTTAAACAATCCTTAGCGGCCGCAGCCTCGGCAATGCGCACCGCCAAGGCCGGATCGGAGGTGGTCATGTCGACCAGGATCGTACCGGCGGCGACAGCCTTTAGAATACCCTGCTCCCCCAGGTATACCTCTTCCACATCCTTGGGAAAGCCGACGATGGTAAATACAACCTCCGCCTTTGCGGCCGCCCCGGCGGGGGTATCATGCCAGTTGGCCCCTCGGCCGATAAGCTCTTCGGCCTTCGATTTTGTCCGATTATAGATGTGGAGAGTGTGTCCCTTCTCCATCAAGTGGGAGGCCATACTCTTGCCCATTACACCAATACCAATAAAAGCGATGTTCATAAATATACTCCTTGACTAAAAATGTCTTGTTACCGTTGCAGGGCCTGGTGCAGCTCCCAGTCTCTACGCTGCTCTACCAGCCAGCCCTTCGCTTCCCCGTCATCCTCGAAGACCCGCATATTCTTCCGCCCGGAAAAGGCTAAGGCGCCCTTGAAAATAGGCTTCAGAAGACCGTCCAGGCGAAAAGCCGAGGCGATAATGAAAGGCGCATGGGCCTTTGCCGCCTCGTTCAGCAGCTTAATCGTCTCAGCTGTCCACTTGACGCTGTAATACTCCGAAAAAGTCAGGAGTGATTTCTCTGCTTGCGCGGTAATCAGCTCCCGGGCCTTCAGGACCCCTTCGTTGAACTCCTCCGGCGTGCAGTTGCGGAAACTGACGCGCAGGATGGTGTTGCGACGGAACTCTTCCCAAACTATCTCGTACATCTGCTCCTCTCTCTGTGGCGGGCGCAGTAAATAACACATCTGCGGAACTCGAGAAACGAAATTACTGTTTATTCTGCTTTAAAACCTCAGAAATATCTGCACATTACGCCCATGACTAGTATACTATCCGGAGGATGAGTACACAAGCCAGCCGAGGACATCTCTCCGAACCGGGTCATCCCCTACCCTTGGGGGCATACATAACCGGGAGAGGTATACAGTTCAGTCTGTTCTCCAGAAATGCGACCAATGTCACCCTTCTCTTGTTTGAGAACGCCCATGATTTAGAACCGTCGGAGAAGTACGAACTCGATCCGGAGCAGAACCGCACGGGAGATATTTGGCATATCCAGATCCACGGACTGAAGACCGGTCAGCTCTACCTCTATCAGGTAGACGGTCCCTGCTCGCCCGCCGAGGGCCAGCGCTTCGACCCCTCGGCCCGGCTCATCGATCCCTACGCCAAAGCCTTGAGTCATGATCGCCCATGGAAGCAGTGGAAGCGAGAGTTGATGCCCAAGTGCGTCGTTGTAAACGATTACTTTGATTGGCAGGGAGACAAACCCCTCAATTACCCCCTGCGGGACTGCATCATCTACGAGACACATCTTGCCGGTCTGAGTCGACACCCGTCGGCGCAAAACGCTAACCCGGGGACCTACCGGGCGGTAATTGATAAAATCCCCTACTTCAAGGAGCTGGGGATAACCAGCCTCGAGTTCCTGCCAATACAGGAATTCAATCCCCACGAGCTTTTCCGCACAAATCCCGAGACCGGGAAACATCTGACCAACTATTGGGGATACAGCACAATGGCCTTCTTCGCGCCCGCCGCTTTCTACTCCGCCTCCGGCGCCCACGGGGGACAAGTAGCCGAGTTCAAGGAGATGGTGCGCGAGCTGCACAAGGCCGGGATTGAAGTAATCTTGGATATCGTCTTCAACCATACCGCCGAAGGCAACGAAGAGGGCCCGACCATCTCCTTCCGCGGTTTAGACAACAGCATCTACTATATCTTGGACGAAAGCCGGCAGCATTACATGAACTACTCGGGCTGCGGCAACACCATGAACTGCAACCATCCCATCCTGCGCAGCCTTATTCTCGACTGTCTTCACTACTGGGTTATGGAGATGCACGTCGACGGATTCCGTTTCGACTTGGGATCAATCCTGGGCCGGGATTCGAAGGGCAGACTCCTCGAGAATCCGCCTATTATCGAACGCATCGCCGAGGATCCGATTCTGCGTAAAACCAAACTGATCGCCGAAGCCTGGGACGCCGCAGGGGCCTACCAGGTAGGGAGCTTCCCCGGCGGTCGCTGGGCGGAATGGAACGACCGTTTTCGCGACGACCTGCGGCGATTCTGGGCCAACGAGCCGGGTTATGTATCCTCCCTGGCGATGCGCTTCTCCGGCAGTTCCGACCTCTATCTATCCACGGGTCGCAAACCCTTTCACAGCATCAACTTCATAACTTCACACGACGGCTTCACCCTGAACGATCTGGTGAGCTATGAGAAGAAACACAACGAGGCCAACGGCGAGGCGAACGCCGACGGCCACAATAGCAATTTCTCCCGTAACTATGGCGTCGAGGGACCCGTTGCCGAGTTGGAATCCGGTATCGAAGAGCTTCGAAATCGGCAGATCAAGAATTTCCTGGCCACCCTCCTGCTCTCTACGGGCACGCCGATGCTCTTGGGCGGTGATGAGTTCCGGCGAACCCAGCGAGGCAACAATAACGCCTATTGCCAGGACAACGAACTATCCTGGTTCGATTGGAGCTTCTTACGGAAGCATGAGGATATCCAACGCTTCTGCCGGGAGTTAATCAAGTTCCGCCGTCGCCATCCGGCCTTTAAACGCTCGGATTTCTTCTCAGGCCAGGATTTAAGCCTCAACGGGCTTCCGGATATCACCTGGTATGACGAGCGCTTGAAAGAGGTCGACTGGACCCGAAAACAGAACCTGCTCTCGGTGTTAATCGACGGCAGCAAGGTGGAAATTAAGGCCGACCGGGACGATAACGATTTCTTCTTGATGTTCAACGCCAGCGATAAGGATATCCTTTTCAAACTGGCTCCGGCTCCCTCCGGGAAGATATGGCAGCGAAAAATCGATACCGCCGCCGAACTCGATATCTATGAGATGGGAAGCAGTTTAGTGCTGAAGAATCAGGACCGCTATCCGGTGCGCTCCCGCTCCTTTGTGCTGCTCCTCTCGGATCCGCAGCAGGAAGAGCGAGCCTAAAGCCAAATACATCCATTGGCTCCATATAGCATTTTTTCTCTATTTAGATTGACATTTTTCGAATGATGACGTAAACTATTCCTTATACGATATCTTTTGTCAAGAAACAGCATTGATCGGCCGCTCCCCGCACAGGGTTGAGCGGCTTATCATTTATAAGCAGGGCAAAAGATCCTCGTCAAACGCTGATCATGTTCATCCCGGGGAACCTCGTCGACAAGCTGCACCGAATAGCAGAGAGATATCCGGGGAATCCCTTCCGCGATTCCTCCTAAGAAACGATCATAATAGCCTCCGCCGAAACCAAGTCGATACCCCCGACGATCGAAGGCCAAACCGGGAACAATGATCAGCGAAGCTCCTGCGGAGATATCGGCGCTGCTGAGCTCCGGCAAACCGGCCGGGGGCTCCCTCATCCCGAAGGGGTGGAGTTCCCAGGGCTGTTCCAAGGAGGGAATAAGAGAGAATCGGAGCTTGCCTCCCGCCGCCCGGGGCAGAGCCACCCGTTTGCCCTCGTTCAGAGCCCGCTCCAATAGCGGCTCGAGGCGGAACTCGAAGGGCATCGGCAGATAGGCACAGACTAGTTCCGCCGAGCCCCAGAGCGCATCCGCGAGCACCCTGGGGAAGATCGACTGCTCCTCTTCGACGCGTTGCGTCTCCGAAAGGTTACGTAAGCGCTCCTTCTGCCGGTTCCGAAGCTGCTGCTTCTCTGTCATGGGAGAGGAGCCTATAGCTCCCGCACCGTGACTTCGCCGCCTCGGCTCCCTTTGAGTACCGTGGCGTCGCCTGTTATGCGTCCGAATACCTCTCCGGGGCTGGCGATGCGCGGCTCGGACCCTTGGCTTGCCGGGGTAGGGCCGTAGAAGATACAGAAGGCGTTTCCCGGGGGCCAGTAGGCCAGATCGCCGATCTCCATCACCTCCTGCTCGTCCAGAGGATCGTAGCTGATCGGCATGGAGAAGTAGAGCTCATCCCCCCAGGATGAGGCGTCCCCTTCTAGGGGAAGTATATTTGCGATACTACGACCCAATTCTGTATCGAAGAGTTCGGCCTCCAGTTCATGTCCGTCGACTTCAATGATTATCTGCATATTTTTCCTCCATCTGTTTTGATTAATAGTGATTAATCGAAGCTGCCGTTAATAAGCTCCGGCAGGAAATCGAGACTGGAATAGACCCTGGAGCGTATCTCCTCCGGAAGCGCCGAGCGTACCCGGGCGATAGAGATTTGGGCTAAAATAATCCTGTCGTGCTTCTGGGCCAGGCTGGTAACCGCATCCACTACCTCTCGATCATGGCCGGCCGGATCCCCCGAGTTCAAACGGCGGAAGGCATCCTCCAGCAGCACCATCTCAGGCTGAGCTTTAATACCGAGTTTCTGCCGCACCTCGTCAATTAAAACTTGAGAGGGCTCCCTGGTGGTGGGATTCGTCATTACCACCGCCGGGTTCTCGGCACCCTCCAATCCTTTCAAGTAGAGGGGATAATCGATACGGTCCGTCGGTATTCCGCTCAATTCAGCGGCCTCAGGTACAGCCGGCGAGAGTGAACTGCAGGTTACCACCGCCCGGGCGCAGCCGGAGGCTTCGGCCCGCTTGACCAGAATCCCGAGCCAGTCGATGATACCCGGAGTGATCTTCCCCTCCTCGGCCTTGGCCAAGAGGATGCCTTCATCCATTATGTGCAGAAACTGCTTATCCGGGCACTCCCGTTCCACCACCGACTGCACCGGATCGATTACGAAGCGGGTAGTAGAGATCAGGGCGATTCGATTCTCAGAGCGGGATACCATAGGGACCATCCTTTAAGAAAGCGATTCTTGCACCCTCTCCGAGCTCCTTCCGCAGGCGCTCGACACCGTTAGCGATTAGGCGGGGAATCAACTCGATAAGGGTTGTGGAGTCGGTGACGCCGGCCAGGTCGGCCAGGGGCTCTCCCGGACTCAAGGAATATTCGGCCGCGCCGAATTGCGGACTGTAGTAGTGGAAATGGTTCAGCGGAATCTTGTTGAAGAGCCGGTTCCACATCTGCACCTGCCACTGCTCGGGGATAAAGGTCCAATCCGGGGATTTAAAGATCCGGTCCACCGCCTCGGGGCCGTTCAGGGTCAGAAGCTGCAGGGCCGTCCTATATTCCAGACTCCCGACGGGATCTGTATCGCTGTTGTTGGCAACCATCAGCACATGACCGCCCGGCTTGATTATTCTGGCGGCGACAGTGCCCGATTTGGCCGCCTGATAGTGGTTGATCCCGACGAAGCCGGCGTGGGTTACGACGATGTCGTACTCGCCGCTATATTCGACCGCGGTATAACTCTTGAGATGATTCACCGCAGCTTCGTGGGCCGTTTTCAGTTCGCCGGCGAAGACGCCGGTCAGATTGAAGCTGTGGTCCAGGGTAACGTTGATGATAAAATCGGCGCCGGCCTTGCTGGCCACTTCGAAGGACTCCTCGTGACACGGATTTCCGCTTAGCTTCAAATCCGTCGAGTTGAGGTCCGCCATCATCTCCGCACCGTGGAAGATCTTGGTACTCTCCTCGCCGATCAGTCCCGGACAGATCGATTTCCGTCCTCCCGAAGCTCCGGCCATGAAGTGACTCTCCACGAGGCCGGTAAGTATTTTAATATCGCTTTCAACGTAGAGCCTGTTGATATAGACCTCGCTGCCCCGGGCGGTTGTTCCCAGATAGCTAAGAGATTCGGCATCCTTGCCGTTATGATTAACGAACTCTACCCCTGCGGCATGCACCCGAGGATCGATCATACGCTTTAGCTCGGCCTCGGTCAGTCCCCGGTGCATTCCGGTGGCTACTAAAACAGTGATATCCGCCCCGGCGACGCCGCCGGCAACAAGGCGCTCTACCAAAGGCCAAAGAATGCCGGTTGCGCCCGTATAGGGTACGGGCCTGGTATTATCGGAGATAACGATTACCGCACTGGGCGAATTGCGCTCTTCGCATTTGTGTGCGATTAGGGCATCGAAGGATTCGGTTCCCAGAGGATTCTGCAATGCCTCCCCGATCGCCTTTTCGGGGTCTGCAATCGCTGCCGGGGCGCTCATCGACAAGATATCGACATCGTTGGGTAATTCGACGGCAATAGGTTCATCACCGAAGGGTATTTTTACCTGCATACAAACTCCTTAGGTATTAATATACAATAAAAAAGTCCGCCCCTTAAGAGCGGACTAAAACCGTTTTACAGATTCTTGATCAGACTGAAGTCGCCCGACTTCGCCGCTTGCAGGATTGGTCCCATGTACTCGTCGACCTGCTCGGCGGTCAAGGGTACCGGCATATTCTGAAGCTTCATCTTCAATTGCGGATTCTTGGCTGCCGCGAGAGCCCGTGTTATGTGCCCCTCGGTAAAACCGTCCAGCTCGCTCAAGGTGGTGGGACTCTTGATACTTCTGGAGAAGGCGACCATGCCCTCGGCCACGGCCGTTCCCAGATCCCGACCTTTCAGGGATGAGAGATCGGCGGAGATGAAGCCGGCCTCCTTGAAGATTGCGCCGACCCGCTGCAGCTGCTTCTCGACCGCCGGGGCGAAGAAGACCGTGTAGTAGGGATTCATGATGCCGCAAGCCCGGCCGTGACTCGTTACGTCCACCAGGCTGAAGCTGGTCAGATGGGCGCCGTTGGTTCCGCCGACCATGATCGCATACCCCCCCAGGTCCGTCGCCAGGCCGATAGCCTCCCGGGCTTCGATATCCTCAGGATTAGCGATTACCTTGGGGGTATACTCGACGATGAGCCTGAACGCGGTCTCGGTAATATCTCCCAGGAGTTCGAGTTTCTCCTCCCCGGCTCCGAAGTAGACCTCCAAACAGTGGGCAAGACCGTCGAGCGCACCGTCGATGGTCAGCCCCATGGGCTGAGTAACGGTCACCTCGTAGTCGAAAACCGGACGGGCCGGAATGACCGCATCATCCACGATCAACTTTTTCTGCCCTACCACCGGATCGGTAATGTTGGAGTACTTAGTCAGGTGGGCGCCCGAGCTGGCCGATGTCTGTACCGCAATCAGAGGCAGAAGCTTCTTGCCCGATTTCTCCAGGGCCGCGCTGATTAAACCGGTGCCGAAGTACTCCTCGATCTCGGGGCTCTCGGTACCGAGGGAGGCCAGCGCATTGGCGGCCTTGGTCGCGTCGATCGCGCTGCCGCCGCCGATGGAGACGATGGAATCGGGCTTGAAATGGAGGATGTAGCTCTCCAGGCGATAGACGTCCTCCCGCGGGGCGTTGGGAGCCGCATCGGGAACGATCCTGTCGCCGGCAAGCTCGACACCCGCGGCCTTCAAGCTGGCCACCACCGTATCGGCTACCTGCTTCAGGTAGGTCGTATTCGAGACGACCAGCGCCTTCTTCCCATACTCGGCGGCGATTTTTCCTACTTCCGAAAGTACGCCGACCCCGTGGGTGTAGCTCTCGCCTTTGAATCCGTGCAGAAGTTCACGAGCTTTCTGTTTAGCATCCATACATATACTCCTATTCTATTTTCGTTTGATTACTTCCCGCACCTTCTCCGCGATAACCTCGGAAGAGATGCGGTACTTCTTCAGTAAAAGATCGTACGGCCCTGATTCGGTGAAACGATCCTCCACGCCTACATACTCCATCGGAGCCGGTACGCTACGGGAGAGGGACTCCGCCACCGCCCCTCCGAGGCCGCCGTAGATATTGTGCTCCTCGGCCACCACGAGCGCACCGGTCTCCCGGGCGCAGGCCGCCAAGAGCTTGTGATCCACCGGTTTAAGCGTGTGGAGTTCCACCACCCGCACGGAGGTACCATCATCCTCGAGGGTTTCCGCGGCCTCCAGAGCCATACTGACGGGTACTCCGGCGGCGACCACGGTACAGTCCGTTCCGTCCCTGAGCAGCCGCCCCTCACCGACCTTGAACTGCTGAGTAGTCTCAAGTACCGGAGTAGGATTTCGGCAGGCCCGGATATAGGTAGGGCCGTCATGCTCCAATGCATCGGCCAGCGCAGCCTTCAAGCCCTCGCCGTCGGCGGGCACCACGACCCGCATATTGGGCAGGGCCCGCATGACCGCCAGGTCGGTGATAGCCTGATGACTCGCGCCGTCGAAGGAGTCGGACAATCCGGCGTAACCGCCGACGATGACCACCGGCAGCTTGTTGTAGCAGATCACGTTTCGAATCTGGTCGGTGGCCTTCAGGGCCAGGAAGAGGGCGAAGGTGCTGATCACCGGACGGTAGCCCGCGGTCGCCAGCCCCGCGGCAACGTCGGCCATATTGGCCTCGGCCACGCCCACATTGAAGAAGCGCTCAGGATAGGCGGCGCCGAACTTGCCGGTTCTGGTCGAAGAGGAGACGTCCGCATCGAGCACGACCAGCTTCTCGTTGCTCTTGCCAAGCTCGACCAGGGCCTCGCCCAGGGCGTCGCGCATGGCGACTTTCGTAGCACTCACTATCGCAGTTGCTGTACTCATTTCGCTTCCTCCAGGTTTGCAAGGCCCGCTTCGAGCTCCGGCCGCGCCTTGGCGTAGGTTTCATCGTCCACCGGGGCTCCGTGCCATTTGTGATTGTGCTCCATAAAGGAGACGCCCTTGCCCTTGACGGTGTTAAAGATCATCACCGAGGGACCGGCCTTCTCCGAGTCGAGCCAAGCGAAGGCGGAACGGATAGAATCCTGATCATGGCCGTCGTACAGCTCAGGCGCGACCCGCCATCCGAAGGAGGTGAACTTATCCGCCAGGGGATCCAGGGGCATAATCTCGTCGGCCTTGCCGTCGAGCTGCACCTTGTTGTAATCGACGATCAGCGCCAGCCGCTCGGGACGGAACTTGGCCGCCGCCATAATGCCTTCCCAGGCTTCGCCCTCGTTCAGGCAGCCCTCGCCGACGATCACATAGGTCCAGTAGTCGAGCCCCGAGAGCCGGGAGGCCAGGGCCATTCCCAGGCCGACGGAGACTCCGTGGCCCAGGGCGCCGGTGGACATCTCGACCCCGGGGGTCTTGTTCATGCAGGGGTGCCCCTGCAGCCGGCTGTCGATGTCGCGGAAGGTCTTGACCTCTTCCGTCGGGAAGTAACCGCGATTGGCCAACACCGTGTAGAGCATGGCCGACGCATGCCCCTTGCTCAAAACCAGCCGATCCCGCTGTGGCCACTCCGGCTCATCGGGACGCAGGTTCATACGCTCGAAATAGAGGTAGGTCAGGATATCCGCCACCGACGAGGCGCCGCCCCAGTGGCCGGTGCCCTTCTCGTGCAGCAGATCGAGCACGTCGATTCTAAATTGTTGAGCCAGCGCCGCGGTTTGGCGCGGACTGACGCTTGTACTGTTCATAGTGTTCTCCTAGATAAATTGCTTTCGTTCCTAGTGGCTACCAGAGCTTCTCCGGCCGCCAGATCATATGCAGCCAATGGCCCTCGGGGTCCTCGAAAAACCGGGCTTTGGCCCCGCCGAAAAGCGATAGGGTCTCGTCGGCTAAGCGCCCGCCGGCGGATTGTATTTGGGCCGCGGCGGATTCGAGATCATCCACCTCTATAGCGATGTGAGTCACCTTCCGTTCCTGGGACTCGGGATACTCAAACTGAGGTTGGGGAGGGAAAAACTCAAGCACCGCTCCCCTGTCGTCGGCGATGAATACCGGAGCGTTCTCCCCTTCCGCCGTGAAAACAACCTTCATGTTCAAAGCCGTACAGTACCAGTCGGCCAGTTTCTTTGTATCTTCGGCCATCAGGCCGACATGCTCTATTCTCAACTCATCCTCCTCAGAGAAACTTTCTCAATGTTGCGATGGATTCATAAGCCGCCTGATCGGGTTCCGGAAAGGGCAGAATCTCTACCGAAACCCAGCCGTCGTAGCCGGTGCCTTTCAAGGCGTTGATGATGCTCGTAAAATCGAGATGCCCCCGTCCGGGAGCCCAGCGATTTGAATCGGCAAAATGTACATAGCCGATTTTATCGGCATGGCGCCAGAAGGAGCCCTCGATCGAAGGGTCCTCGATGTTCATATGGAATATATCCGGCATCATCTTAAGCCGGGGATGGCCGATGCGGTCGATCATGGCGCCGCACTGGTCACAGCTGTTCAAGAAGTTGATCTCGTAGCGGTTGACCGTCTCCAGCACCACCGTTACCTCAAGTTCTTCCGCCCGGGACAAAACCGTTCCCATGGATTCCCGGAAGTACTCCTCCGACGGCACCCCGTCGGCCAAGCAGCCCCGAAGACGGCCGATGTTGATCATGCTGCCCAGTTCGGCGGCGACCTCCATCAGACCCAGAAACTCCTGCACGGCCTTTTCCCGTTTTGCCGAATCGGGATCGGTGAAACTCACCCCTGTATCGGCGAAGATCTGTCCGGTAGAGATCATCGGAATCTCGATTCCCGTATCCTTTAAACTCTGTTTCAAGCTCTGCATCTCGACCTGATCCCGGCTGAGGAGTGCAAGCTCGACTCCGTCGTATCCGAGCCGGGCGGACTTCTCGATGCTCTTCTCGAGCTTATCCCTGAAGACGACAAAGGCGGAATCGAGGGCGTTTTCCGGAGCAACGGCCAAGGCGATTTTAATCGGCATAGCTAGGCTCCTAAGGAGGATTCGACCAGCTTCACCGCCTCATTCAAGGCGTTGGGCGAGGCTTTGCCGGTACCGGCGATATCGAAGGCGGTGCCGTGGGCGCAGGTCGCGATGGCTACCGGCATCGATCCGTGGACGGTAACGCCCTTGTCGAAGCCGAGGAGCTTGGTGGCGACTTGCCCCTGGTCATGGTACATGGAGACCACCGCGTCGTACTCGCCCTTGCGTACCCTCAAGAAGATCGTATCCGCCGGGAAAGGGCCGTGTGCGTCGATGCCGAGCTCCCGGGCCGCGGCAACCGCCGGTTCGATCTCGTCGATCTCCTCCCGGCCGAAGAGCCCCTTCTCTCCTCCGTGGGGATTGAGGGCGGAGACCGCTATCTTGCGGGAGTCCCGGCCGAAGCGGCGCATCTCTTGGTCGAGGTAGCGCAGACTCTCCACTATGCGATCCTTTTTGATGAAAGAGGCGATATCCTTGACCGCAATATGGCTGGTTACCCGGGTCGTCCACATGGGATCGGCAAAATTGATCTCTCCGGGAACGCTATGCTGATTGAAGTGGTCCTTGAACATCTCGAGCTCGGAGCTATAGGGACAGCCGCCGAGTTTCATCGCCTCTTTGTTGAAGGGCGCAAATACAAAACCGTCCACCAGCTTACGGTCGATAAGACTGAGAATCATCTTGATGGCTGCATGCACCGCCGCCCCCGCTTCAGCGGAAACCTTTCCGAAGGGAGCATCTCCCTCAACGGGAACATCGAGAAAGGTAAAGGTCCCGGCGACAGTGCCGATCTGGGACTCCTCGATTTGTTCAAAATCCAGTTTCGATGAAGTCAAGTCCATCGCCCGCCGAAAGGAGCTTATATCCCCCACCAGCAGATATTCCGTATCGGGCCGCGGGTCGCGGCCGGCCAAACACGCGGCGGTAATCTCCGGTCCGATCCCCGTAGGATCTCCGATTAAAAAGGCTATCCGTTGCTTCATTCTATCTATTCTCCCTTACCGTTCGTCCATTCAAAAGTTCCGGTTGGAGGCCGATCAGGACTCACCCCGGCCTTCAACCGCAGCCTTCGTTTGATAATTCAAGCTGTATAAGTTCGGCTCCCCCGAAGGGGAGCCGAACTCAGTTCGGATTATTTCGAGGCGGTGTAGATATCCTCGAAAGCCTGCATGTAATCCACAGCTTCATCTGCGGGCAAGTGATTTCCGTTCAACAGGAACTTGTTCAGGTAACCGTCCCGCCACTTATCGGTGGCAGCTACCTTCTCGAAGACGTCGGACCAGAAGGCCACGGCTTCGGCGGGCATCTCTTTCGGACCGACGATACCGCGATAGACAGTCAGCTCGATGTCGTAGCCCAGCTCTTTCAGGGTGGGTGCGTCGAAATCGCCGCTCAGGCGGTCCCGGGTCGCAACCATCAGAGGACGAAGCTCGCCGCTCTTAACCAGCTCAAAGGATGCAGCGGGCTTGGCAATTACGATCTCGATGCTCTTACCGAGAATCTGAGTCAGCGCATCACCGGTGGAGTCGCTCATCAGGTACTCCAGATCTCCGCCGACCTCTTCAGCAATCTTGTTAAAAAGATTGACGTCGTCGCCCTTGGAGCCGCCGATAATAACCCGTTCGCCGGCCTCGACCGCAGAGATAAAATCCTCGGCCGTCTCGAAGCGGGAGTCGTCCCGCACCAGCAGAACCTGTCCGTCGGTAGCCATTACCGCTAAGGGAGTGAAATCGTCCAGGTCGCCGTTCTCGATCTGCACCAGCGGCTGAAGGTCGCCGTTGTTGAAGGTAAGGATGGTATGACCGCCGGAATTCTTCCGACTAACCTCGCGTCGACCGACTGCACCGCCGCCGTCGGTCTTGTAGTTAATCAGAATCTCCTCATCGACGAGGCCCTCTTCCTTGATGATCTCGATGATCGTCTGAGTGAAGATAGAGGAACCGCCGCCGGGGCTGGAGGTACAGTACCACTGTACGTTCCGGCTGGGGGTCCAGTCGGCACCGGCCGACTCGCTCTGACCTTCAGCGATCAGCGCAAACGAAGCAAGAAGAGCAAGCGCAACAACAAGTAGTTTCTTCATGTAGAACTCCTTTCTCTTTTGGTTTTATATTTTCCGATTACCCTGCGGATAAGCGGAGAAACCAACGTAAGTAAAAAGAAACCGATAAGAACCGCAGCAATCGGCTTCTGGAAGAAGATCGCCATACTCCCGTCGGAGATCTGCAGAGCCTGCCGGAAGTTTTTTTCCAGGATGGGCTCGAGCACGAAGGCCAAGAGGAGCGGGGCAATCGGGTAGCCGTACTTTTTCATCATAAAGCCGATAACGCCGGCGACGATCATCATAAAGATTCCGTAGAGGGAGTTATTAGCACTATAGCTCCCCATGATGCAGATGATGGTGATGATCGGGATCATGATCCCCTCGGGAACCTTGAGGATCTTGATTAGCCAGGGAATGATCATGATGGCGATGATCAGGGTGATTATATTGGCGATGTAGAGCGAGGCGATCAGCCCCCAGGTAAACTCCGGCTGGTTCTGGAAGAGGAGCGGCCCGGGATTGAGACCGTACATCATCAAACCGCCGAGCAGGACCGCGCCGGTACCGGAACCGGGAATACCAAGCGAGAGGAGCGGCGCAAAGGCGCCCGCCGCGGCGGAGTTATTGCCCGATTCGGCGGCCGCGACCCCTTCGATTCGGCCGGTGCCCAGAAGATGACCGTTCTTCCCGATCTTCTTCTCCTGCATGTAGCTCAAAAAGGCGCCGGTGGTCGCGCCTGCACCGGGCAGAACCCCGATAAAGGTTCCGAGGAAACTCGACCGGATCGCCGGGGGCAGTATGCGTTTGACCTCGTCCTTGTTGAGGAGACTCTCTTTCAGGGTCAGCTTCTCCGCATCGAACTCGCGACTCTTGTTGCGCTTCTCCATCATCTCGATTACCTGGGAGAATCCGAAGATTCCGATTACCAGGGGAATAAAGGGAACGCCCCCCAAGAGATAGATTGAACCGAAGTCGAACCGGGGCGTTCCGAGTACCGCATCGAAGCCCATGGTGGCCAGGATGATTCCCAGCAGGGTAGCGACGATGCCTTTAGTCGGATTATCACCCAATAGCCAACCTAAAGAGGTCATGGCGACAAAGAGTAGCGCCGCCATCTCGACCGGGCCGAAACGCAGACCGAAGCGGGCCAGACCGGGACCGATTACCGTAAGGATGATGATACCTATCGTTCCGCCGATAAAAGAGGCGATATTGGAGGTAAAGAGCGCCTTACCGGGTTGCCCCTGTTTCGCCAGGGGATGGCCATCCAGTCCGGTCATTACCGCCGGGGTATCTCCGGGAATATTGATGAGTATGGCGCTGTAGGATCCGCCATACATATTGGCGTAATAGATTGCCGAAAGCATGATGATTCCGGTAATCGGATTAAACTTGAAGGTGAGCGGCAGAAGCAGCGCAATACCCGCCAGGGAACCGATACCGGGCATGGCGCCGACGAGAATCCCGAGAACCGCGCCGACCGCGGCGGCCAGAAAGTTTTGCAGCGAGAGGGCGGTGGCAAAGCCCCCCATTAACAGATTGAGTATTTCCATGACTTACCCCAAGATCCCTTCGAATAGGATTCCCACCGGAAAGGGCACCCGTAGCCAGACGGCGAAGATACCGTACATAGAGACCGTAGCTATGGCTGTGGTGAGAATCGAGATCTTCCACGTATATTTTTCGTACCAGCGCAGCCAGCCGAAGGCATAGAAGACCAGTGCGGGAAAAAACCCGATTATAAGCGCCAACAGGATCATTCCAATGGCGGCGATAAGCGGGTGCAAATGATAGAGAAAAAACTCAGGCGGATCCTTCTTCCCCTCGCTTATGATAGCCAGGATGCTCATTGCCAAAAGCAATGCCCCTGCTATAACGGGAAAGAAGCCGCTGCCCGGTTTACCGTTCAAGTACCAACTGTAGTGGCTTAATCCGAGTACAACCCACGCGGCTCCGACGATGGCGGTTACCGATGGTAATATGACTCTGTTTGTCATTTGTTTCGCCTCTCCTTCACTAATGGTGTATTGTATACCATTTTTGTTGGCTGTCAAGAAAAACTTTAACAATTTCTTAGAACAGCCAATTTGTAGACATTTTGGACATATATGCGGGATATATTTCTTACAAATGAGAATCATTTGCCTAATTTTACTTTGACGGGTTTTAGTTTATGGTATATAGTATACAATCAATAGGAGGATGCAGGCTTATGATCTATCTGAAAGAAGAAGAAATTCAGGGAGACTGGTTCGAGGAACCCCATAAACGGGAGGTAAAACACCTGATAGCCCCCTGGACCGTGGGCAGTTCGCATCTATGGGTCGGAACATCCACCGTTGCTCCGGGGAACCGGACCAATTCCCATGCCCACGATCACAACGAAGAGGTCTTCTTCTGTGTCAGCGGTCGGGGCAGATTCATTGTAGACGACGAGGAGCGGGATTATTTCCCCGGCTGCGTCGTCTACTGTCCGCCGGGAAGTTATCACCAGGTAGTAAATACCGGAACTGAGCCGTTAAAATCGGTCTGTTCGGTATCGCCGCCGTTCGAACAGGAACAATTCAAGCATGATCATGATGCAAACAACTAAGTTCTTGCTGCAGCTGAAATTTTCGATGCAAGATTTCCTCATCTATGGTATAAAAAGTCGGCACGGGATGGAAAAAAGATGAAGCAGATGATAAGTCGGGAAAGTCTATCCGACCAGGTATACAACCACATCAAGCGCTTAATTCTCTCGGGAGAATTGAAGGGGGGCGAACGCGTCCCCGAAGCCTCGTTGAGCAAGCTTTTCGGCGTAAGTCGTACTCCCTTACGGGAGGCGCTGAAACGGCTCTCCGACTACGGTCTGGTCTACCTGAAACCCCGGAGCTATGCCGAGGTGGTACGACTCAGCGCCGACGAAGCCCGCCAAATCGCCGAGGTCAGGGTTCATCTGGAGGAGCTGGTTGCCCGCTCTTTCATGGAACATGCGCAGGAAGAGGACTACGCGGCGATACGGGAGATTGCGAGCGAGGTTCAATCCCTAACCGATGCAGGCGATCTGGCCGGCTCTTTGGAACAGGACAGCCGACTGCACCTGGAAATGGCCCTCCGGTGCGGAAACAAATACCTCTACGAGATCATTGAAAAACTGGATGCCCGGGTCCAGCTGCTCAGACTCAATCAACATTTAGACACGACTGAGCTGCAGCAATACACCAAGCAGCACCTGATCCTGATCGAAGCCATGCGCAACGGCGATAGAAAGCTGGTCCTGTCTATTCTCAACAGCCACATTATGCACGACTTTCATAACGGACAGAACCAGTAGCGTTCATCAGCCGTCAGGACATTCTGCTCTTTCCGCTTCCCTGCCAGAGATCCCCATTTTTTCCCATGCTACGCTTTAGTTCCTCACTTGCCGCACTCAATTCCCTTACAGCCTGCTCGGGGATGCCCTCCCTCGCCGCTTCGATATTGGCAGTCAGCTGGGCCTCGCTTCCCGCTCCCACAATCACCGTCCCGACACCAGACTGAGCAAGAACCCAGGCCAAAGCCGCGTGGGCAAGGGAGACGCCGCACATCTCGGCGATTTCCGCGCAGACGGCGATGGTGTTGAAGGTCAATCCCTCATATCCCGCCTCACCGTGGCGGGCGGCTTCATTGGAGCTGGAAAAGTGACGGGTCCGTCTGCGCTCGGCGGGGAAATCCTCCGGGCGACGGTATTTTCCGGAGAGTAGCCCCTGCATCAGCGGGCTGTAGGTCATGACGCCGACCCCGGGTTCGGTACAGCGGGGGAGGAGCTCATACTCGACCGCCCGGGCCAGCAGGCTGTAGGCCACCTGATTCGAGACCGGTTCGAGGGCCATCCGGTCCAGGTCTCCAGGACCGTGGTTGCAGACCCCGAACTGCCGGATCTTCCCCTCCTGCTGCAGGCGACTGACGACCTCGGTCAGCTCATCCTGAGTTACTCGGGAATCGGTAAAGGGCCAGTGCTGCTGGTAGAGATCTATATAATCGGTTCGCAGACGCCGAAGACTCTCCTCGGCCAGGCGGCGGATATCCTCCGATCGCTCGATATTCTTGGGGAGAAACTTGGTCGCCAGAACAACCTTCTCCCGCCTTCCGGCCAGAGCCTCGCCCAAAACCGCCTCGCTCTCACCGTCGCCGTAGCCTTCGGCGGTATCTATCATAGTTATGCCGTTATCGATAGCGGCATGAATAATACGGATCGACTGCTGCTTATCGCGCTCGCCCCAGATTGAGCCGCCGGAAAACGACCAGGAACCGAGGGTTATACGGGAGACATTAAAGGGACCAAAATTCACATATTCCATGCCCGGAATAGTACCAAATTATCCCCTACCCGTCACCAACGATAACCGACCCCGAGGTTCAGAAACTGCAGGTAGCCGCCGCCTCCCTCGCCGGAGAAATCCTCATCAAAAGAGATCCCGAACATATCCAAGAGACTGAGGTAAAGAGCGAAACTCGTTTTCAGACTCCAGGTATCATTGAAGGCGTAGGAGACGAAGGGCTTCATAATCACCTGATGGGTAATTATCCATTCGGATTCATCCTGGGCAAGGACCAATGATCCTTCGTTGAAGAGGTCTTCCCGGGGAGTGATATTCACCAACCCCAGATTGAGGCCGGCGAAGAAGCCCGCCGAGAGCCGCCCGATAGTTCTATACGTATACCCCACACCGGGCAATACGTACAGATTGTCGGAGGCTGCCCGATCATCGTCGAATGTGCGGCCGTAGCTGATCAAATTGGAGTATTCGAGCAGCATACTTACCGAGAGTCCGTGGTTGGGCGCGCTAAACCAGGTTACCTCTGAGAAGTAATGAAAAGGAAAATGCAGGTAGAAGGGATCGCCTCCGTCTCCGTCCAGGTTCTTGGTTCCCACCCCGACCCAGAGGGTCGCCTCGAAAGGCTTTTCCAGGGATTCGTTGAAGATAATCTCGTCCAAAACAGCTCTGGTCTCTTCGTCGGTAGAGAGCTCCTTGACAAGCACCTCCGGCTCGACCTTATCCAGGAATGGGATAAACTCCTCGGCACTGCGATTAAGAAAGTCGCGGTAGGCGCTCAGGCGCTCGGTCTCGGGAATAACGCCGATCGACTTGACCAGCTCCTCTCCCCCCTTTAGGAGCAGAAAACTGACTTCAAGCTCGCCGTCCGCCTCGTTGATGACGGTCCTGATAGCGCTATTGGCATCTTCCCGCTCGCTGCGAATCAGCGGCTGAGCCGTATTGATCAGGGCAAAGAGGGTCTCTCCCGCTTCCAGAAAAATCCCGGGAACCTCTTGTGCGGTCTCTAAGACTACCGGCTCGACGAAGACCCGCTGCAGGATAAGATTCTCATCGGACCAGAGATCTAACGAGACGATGAGGGAGAGCAGCATGAAACAAAGAGTAGCTCTTTTCATAAGGCCGTCCCTCCGCCCAGGTAGAGCCCGCCCCGTAAGGGAACAATGCCGAAATCGCTCCCGGGCGTAAAGGCGAACTCGATCATATCGAAATACATCCCCAAATTCAGAAAGATCGGTCTATCCCCCCGTCGCCTGAAGAAGTAGTAGCGGTAGCCCACATCCAGCTCGAGACCGGTGTAATAGCGGGCATCGATATCATACTCTTGGGACGTGGTAACCGAGTAGGGAGGGGCAAAACCGAGGAGCAGACTCGGGGTAAAGTAGACGTCGGAGGTCTCGCTGCGGAAGGCGAACTCGGGGCCCAGAAAGAGCCCGAAGGAGGGAACCATATCCGGGCCTTCGGAGATACCGTTATCCGCGTCGACTCCCTGCAGCATTACCGTCAAAGAGGACGAGAAGGATAGCCACTGGCCCATTATCCGCTGATAATCGAGGCGGAAGATATTCAAGGGAACCCCTTCTCCGCCGGAGTGAATATTCTCGCCCGTATTGCCGATCTCTACCTCGTCATTGAGGCCGCCGATGGCAATCTTCGCGCTGACCAGATTTCTCTTCTCCAGCCGGCTAGCGATCATGCGCTTGCGGTAGATGCTGCGTTCATAACTGACCAGGTCCGCCGTTGCCGAGACCTCCCGCTCTACAATGCGCTCCCCCGGCTCCGGCAGGGTGCGAGAAACGGCGGAGGCGAAGCTTGCCGCCACCTGATCGATGGAATCGAAGACTGCAAAACCGGCCTCGGAGAGGTAGGTCTCGGCGAACTTTATCCGCCGAGTGGTAGCTTCATAGAGCACCATCTCCAGGTAGAGCTCATTACCTTCGACGCGGTAGTTGCCGGCCACCAGCAGATCCGCCCCGGCCTCCTCGGCGGGTCCAAAATCCGGATACTCTTTAACGCCGGTATCCCGCGCCAGGCTGGCCGATAGTCGGGGATCGGAATCGAAATTGACCCGCATAGTGGAGGCGATTACCTCGCCGTAAGGATCCCCCTCATCGGATAAGGCCCGAATGGGGGCAATCATTATATCGAAGCTATCTTGCTCTTCCTCCGTATCGGCCGGAAGGGCTTCAAGACCCGGCCTGAGGGCGAGATCCCGGTCGACATCGATTATTCGTTTAAAGGAGCGATACCCCGGGGCGGCGACCTCGAGCAGATATTTACCTTCGGTCAGTTCGATACTGAGCGGCGTCTCTCCCCAGACGGACTCGTCGATGATTACCAGGCTTCCGGCCGGTTCCGCCTCGATCTTCAGCTCGAAATACTCACCCGAAAGATACTGTTTAGGTCGAAAGGGACCGAAATTCAGATACTCCCGACCGAACCAGCTGTCGAATCCGACATAGCTGGTAAGTATATCCATGGCTCGCATCTGGTCGGCAGGGCCGACGCTTCGCCCGCTGTCTACCGCCTGGGGAAAGAGCATCACCGCGGCGGGAGGGACCTCTACCGCGTCGCCGCCGTTGGCACTGTAGCGACCGGGTTCTACCGCCTGAATAAGGAGTCGTTCATCGGGAAATTCAAAGCGCCGGGTACCGTTCGGTCCGGAGAGTTCAAGGGTATCGGAGATGCCGTCATTCACCAGCACCAATAGGGTTTCATTCTCGTTAGATGCCTGGGGCATAGAGCTGCAGCCAAAGCTGAGAAGAGTCAGTACTACGAGCAACCCAAGGGATAAGGTTCGTACCATTCGTGACCGCCTTCTGTATTAGAGTAGCCCCCGCCATAGAGGCTGTCAACGCAATTTTCAGCTAATACCGCGGCGTGCGATGCCGTGCTCCCGTTTCTGCAGATACATGCGCATATCCGCCTCGTTGATAAGACGATCAGCCTCGGCCGATGAATCGACGGCCGAACAGTCGGTCACGCCGGGATCGAACTCCGCCAGCCCGAAGGAGAACCAGGGGGGCGGCGAGATTGTGTTGAGACTCTCCGATTCCCCGCTCAATTCAAGCAACCGACCAATCATCCTTTCGGCCTCGGATAAGACCGTACCGGGGAAAATCAGCATCATCTCATCGCCTCCCATCCGAGCGGCGATATCCGCATCCCGTTTGGCCTGCAGGATAAGGGCCGTGACGGTGCGGAGAAACTCATCCCCCGTCGCATGTCCCTGCTGATCGTTTACCCGCTTCAAGCGGTCCAGATCGAGAAAACAGAGGCTCAGGGGATGCTTGGTGCGACAGGAGCTGCTGATCTGCTGCTGCAGCAAGTCGATACCGGCCCGACGGTTTAGAAGGCCGGTCAGGGTATCGTGGAGCGCCAACCGCCGCAGCTCCTGAGCATGTCGACGCAGCTCCTCTTCCGTGCGGCGCAGGGTAACCGCGTGGGCGATCATCCGGGCTAAGAGGGCCGTAAGATGGCAGAGATCATCGTCGATATCCCGGCCGGTGAGAAGATTATCCCCAGACAGGGCTCCCAAGGATTCGCTGCTGTTCCAGAGAGGCGCTACCACCAGATCACCCGTGCCTACTTCCCGGCTTCTATCATCATAGTTGGCCACCCGGCGCCACCGCTTATAAGGAGTCGTTCGAGCAAAAAAGTCGGCGGTATAGATCTGCGGATCCCGCTTCAGCCGGCTTTTTCGCTCATCCCGCAGCCTTCCCTTCTCATCAATCCCGAAGGTGCCGCAGAGAAACTCCGGATCCTCAGGATCGATGAACCAGAGCCCCAAGCGATCGATCCCGATACATTCCCGCCCCTTCTTCACCGCTATGCTGCAGATCTGATCGATCGATTCGGCGGAGGAGATCTCGAACTGAAGCTCATGCAATCGAAAGAGTCTGTTGGCGAGGGTTGGGTCTTGTCCGGTCATATAGATACTCCATATTACCAGTAATGATTATGATCGGACAGCCGATTTTTTCTTTTCTTCAGAAGTCGTATACTCATCCTTACCAATGAACACCGCCAAACAGATAAAACGGCATATATGGGCCAAGGAACAGCGGATTCTAATCTCACATATTCCTCCCTTCCAAGCCCTTGTCGAAGCGGAACTGCAAGAAGCGGGATTCTGCGATTACGAGCGGTCGGATCACGGCCTCTACCTCTCCGCAAAGATCGAGGATATCTACCGGCTTCATCTCCGCCTCGCGACCGCCTCCCGGATATGGCTCATTCCGGCAGAATTCAGGGCCGGAGCGACCGAAGAACTCTTCCGGAAGTGCCTTAAGCTCCCCTGGGAGCTCTATCTTGCGCCGAAGGTCCCGATCAAAATCAGCGCCCGAGTTCGAGAGAGCAGGATTCAGCACGAGGGCGGCGCGGCGGATACCCTGGGAGAAGCCATTATCAAGCGGCTGGATGAGCAGGGGGGTACCGTACCGCCCCTAGTCACGGCCGTCGAGGCCGGTCAAACAGTCCAAAATATACAGCTGACGGCCGAAGCGAACCGAATCGAACTCCGGATAGACTTAACCGGGGAGCATCTTCACCGACGGGGCTATCGAAAGCTGGTTAGCGAAGCACCCCTGCGGGAGACCCTGGCCGCAGGGCTAGTACGCTGGTCGCTTGAAGGCTACCGGGAGCAGCATCCGCAAGAGAGACTCCCGGTGCGTATCCTCGATCCTTTCTGCGGTTCCGGAACGATCCCCATAGAGACCTCGATCCATGCCGACGGCATGTTTCCCGGTCGGGACCGGAGCTTCCTCTTTGAACGGCAGCCCCATTACCGGGAGGCGGCGTACAGATTTATCAGGCGCAACCTTAAGAATGAGGCGCGATTCCCGGTATCCCTGGAAATCATCGGCTGCGACAAGAATCCGGACTCGGTCGAGCTCGCCGAGCAGAACAGCCGCACGGCCGGAAGCGGCGCCCGTTTCCGGCATCTGGACGCCTTCTCACCGGAGACTGCCGCCCTGCTCGGTCCCCGCACCCTGGTAATTACCAACCCGCCCTACGGCGAACGGCTCGAGGGAGGAGTCGCGCTCTACCGGCGGCTGATACAGACCCTGCAAGAGTCGGCAACGCCGGCGGTCGTCCTCGTTCCCCGGAGCATCGAAAAAACGCTGGCTTTGGATTCAGTCCATCCCCAACTCCACTTCGATAACGGCGGGATTCGGGTGGCGTTGCACTGGATTAATCCTCAGCGCACGCGGTAAGAACGGACTAGTTCTCTTCCCGCGGAGCGGGCGGTCAGGTGATGTTCCCCGCGCCGCAAGGGGACCCAAACGGTCAACGGCAGGGTTCCCGCTGCGATCAGCCTGCCGTCAAGATAGAGCTCGCCATCTCCTCCCCCTCCGACGGATATACGCAACTGCTGAGACTCCGCCGGAATCGCTTCATCCAGGTAGAAAACGGCTCCCTCGGCCGGCTGTTCAATGGTCAGTTCAGTTCGCCCTTCACTCTGCAGGGAGTGCCCCTTCATAGCGATCCACTCCCGGTACTCCGCCGGAAGCACCGTGCCGGCCGGGGTATGGAAATCGCACACTTCCGGCTCGCGGCCCTCACGAAAGTACTCCTCGAAGCTTCCGGGGCAGTAGGGTCCCGCCGCCATTCCCGAAAGGGAGCAGATCCTTACCCGGCTTATCCCTTCAGGGATATGGTCGCTTGCCCCCGCCTCGACCCTATAACGGTCGAATCCCTGGGCCTGGGAAAGGACCGCCACGGCGGCTGCGGCGGGAATCGAGCTTCCCGGCCGGCCGATCACCGTCTCGCCGGTAAAGTTGCCCATCCAGATTCCGACGCAGAGCTTCTCGGTCGCCCCCAGGGCCCAGATATTGTTGAACTGATTCGAGGTGCCGGTCTTGAAGATCGCCGAAAAGGGGGTATTCAGGATACTTAGCATACCGAAGCCGGGTATACGCCCGCGGTTACTACTGAGGATGTCCCGGATCAGGAAGGCGGTCTGTGATTCGATCACCCGCCGCGGGTCGGCTTGGGTTTGATCGAACCGAGGCGCCAGAAAGATACCGTCCCGCTGAAAGAGGGAGAATCCCGCAGCGAGCTCCATCAGGGAGACCTCGGCGTTCCCCAAAGCGATCCCGGCGCCGAGGCTCTCCTTCTGGGGGGCGACCGATTCGAAGCCGAAATCGATCAGCCGTTCGGCGAAGTGGGCGGTGCCGATCTCGGTCACCGTATAGACCGCCGGGATGTTGAGGCTCGAGGCGAGGGCCGTCCGGAGCAGTACCGGGCCGTGATAGGTGTTCGAGAAGTTTTCCGGGGTGTAGACCGCCTCGCCGCCGAAGGAGAGGGGCACATCCGGCAACAGCGTCGCGGGACTCATCCCCTTCTCTAATGCCGCCGCATAGAGGAAGGGTTTTACTGTCGACCCGGGCTGTCTGAGGATTTGAACCCCGTCTATCTGTCCCTTATGCCGGATGTCGTAAAAATCGGCCGACCCGGCGTAGGCGAGGATCTCCCCGGTTTCGACCGCAAGGATAATCCCGGCACCGTTGCCGATACGATTCTCGGCGGCAGCCTCCACCCGGGATGCAAGCTCCTCTTCCAAGAGCTGCTGCAGCTCGGGATCGAGACTCGTGATGAGGGTTTCCCTGGAATCCCCCCGGTAGCCATGCGCCGCATAGGCGGTGAAGTGCGGCGCCCGGAAGGGCCAGGCCCTGCGGCCGTCGAACCCTCGAACCCGCGCCAGGACCTCTGCCGGGTCGGGTCGGACCGGATCGATTCCGGATCGCACGAGCAGCTCCGCCGCGGCGGAGTCCAGACGCTCGGGTTCTCCGCGCCTGGGGTCGTAGAGGCCGGGGTTGCGCGGCACCAGCGCCAGAAGCGCCGCTTCCGCGGGGGTCAGCAGGGAGACATCCCGCCCCAGGTACTCCCTGGCGGCAGAAGCCGCGCCCTCCACATTGGAACCGAAGGCTAGGGTATTGATCCAGAGGGAGAGGATCTCCCTCTTCGACAGCCGAAGTTCGAGGCGTAGCGCATCCCAGGCCTCCAGGAGCTTCGCTCTCAGGCTGTTGCCCCGGGGCGTGATCCGCCCGGCAAGCTGCATCGAGACGGTCGAGGCGCCGGAGATAATCCGCCCGGCGATAAGGTTATCCCCCGCGGCCCTGAATATCGCCGCCGGGTCGATCCCCGGATGGATAAAGAAGCGGCGGTCCTCGCCGTTTATGAATATACGCAGCAGGTAGGGAGGAAGCTCCTCGACTGCCCGGTACTCCCGCTGCAGCCCCTCTTCGTCGACCGGAAAGATCCGCAAAATCTCGCCCTCCCGGTCGGCGACGCGGAGACTCCAGGGCCCCGCGGCCGCGGCCTGCAGCTCAGGGTACGGCAGGAGCAGCGAGAGGAAGAGGAGCGCCCCGGCGGCGGCGATCAGCAGCCAGGGCAACAAGAGGAGTCGCTTGCGTATCTCTATCACTCGATAATGATCAGCCGTCCGGCGCCGCGGCCGAAGACCTCCTCCTCGTAGATCCCCTGAATCTTGGCCGGCGGCGTGGGGAATATTCCCCGTCCGGTAGCGCGGACCAGGAAGTCGAGGCTCTCCTTCCCGGCGTAGATATGCCGGAAGTAGAAGCGCGCCTCGTTATCCAGAATCTTCCGTTCCGGTCGCAGGGAGGCGAAGTAGCCCAGATCAGGATAATAGTAGCCCTCGTCGACGAAGCTGGTCCGGTCGCCGTAGACGGTCTCCCGCTCGAAGCTGCGGCCCGAGCTCCCGCCCTCTTCGGCGTAGGAGCGGCTGGTCACCAGGGCGGCATCGACAATCTCGCAGCCCGAAGGCACGGGCACCCGGAGCAGGCACATCGAGCGGTCCCGGGCGGTGGAGAAGCTGACCCGCATGCGGTAGGTCTCCCCGGCGCTTAAGGTATCGACCTCCTCACCGTCGAGGGTCTCCAGCCGGGTCAGCACCGAAAAGCCCTCGTCCCGGGGCTGGGCGGTCTCCGCCGGCAGGGCGTAGCGGATCGTCCCGGAGTAGAAGAGGGGCGCTTCGCCGTTGCGGCTGAAGGTGAGGGAAAGCAGGGTGTTCCGCTCCATGTCCGCCAGGGGTTCCGCGAAGAGCGGGTAGACCTCCTCCACCGGTTCGGGATCAGCGGAGGAAGCGGAGAGGAGGCGCAAGTCCCCCAGGCGAACCTCGGCGTCGAGGCGGCCGTCGCTGATGAGGAATTCCCGAAAGCGCATTCCGTAGCTAATCAACACCCAGGCGGAGTCGTTCAGGCTTCCCCAGCGTCCGTAGCGCTGCCGGTCGACCAGGGTGCGCGCCGCCTTATCGAGGAGCTCCGCCGGATCGTCCCCGGCGTAGAGGGCCATCTGCAGGAGCGCGAGCTGGGCCAGCTCCGAGTCGAAGTAGAAGCGCGCCTCGTAGGTCTCGGCGATATCGAGGGAGCGGGTGCCGAGCTTCACGAACTTGAGCATCCGCGAGAGGAGCTCTTCCGCCTCCTCTGTAGCGCCCAGTTCAGCGTAGCTTAAGCTCAGAAAGCCGTATCCGCCGAGGCCGATCTCATCCCCCCGCTCCAGACTTTCGGCGAGCTCCCCTTCGGGATAATCCCCCATCAGGGTGCGCAGGTAGAGGGAGTAGTAACGGGTGTGGTCGGCGATCCGTTCATCCTCATAGAGCGTTTTAAGATAGCCCAAGAGCCGCTCAATATTTGGGCCGTTCGGGATATCGAGCTCCCGTTCCCCGGCCAGAATCAGGTAGTGGGCCAGGCGTGCGCTCAGGTAGGCCGAGGAGTAGCCGCTTCCCGCTTTATAACCGAAACCGCCGTCCCGATTCTGATAAACCCTCAGGGAGGAGAGAAACCGAACCAGTCCCCGCTCGTCATAGACCGTATCGAAGATCTCGACCTTCTCGCCCAGCACCAGGTGCGGTAGGAAACGGAACATCTCCCCTTCCAGTATCTCATAGTCTACCGCCAGCAGGCGTTCGACGGTGTTGCTGAGTCCCGCGATGGGATTGGGACTGACCCTCACCGTAAGATCGCCATAATCCGGGGCCACTGAAGCCGGAATTATAAGCCCCTCTTCGGCCGCCTCCGATGCGCCGGTTTCGAGCATCCCGGCCAGGGTAAAGGCCTCGCTCACCAGCGGCCGTTCGACAGTCAAAGTAGACTCGAGTACCTCATTAAGAAGCTCCGAGCGGAGCTCGAACTCGAGCCGGGCCTCGCCGACCTGTTTCGCCAACAGGGTAAAGGGGACCTCCCGGGTCTCGCCGGGATCAAGCTCTATCTGTTTCTGCGCCTCTCCCGAGAGGGCGATACCCCCGGAGACGGCCCGACATTCGATGCTCAACCCCTGCGGCTTTGCGTCCAGGTTGGTCACCACCACTCCGGAGCGGGCGGTATCCCGCAGCCTCAGCTTTCGCGGCAGGGCGGTACGCACGGTAATCGGATTCTGCACCTTGAGCTCATCCTCGAGCCGGCCGAAGCGGTTGCCGTCGACCGCTACGGCGGTCGATCGATAGGTAGTCAGGGTATCGGGAAAGGTGAACTGCGCCTCGACAGTACCGTCGGCGCCGGTGACCAGGTAGGGTTCGAAGACCGCCAGAGGGGAGAACTCCTTCCGCCGCTCGAGCTTCCCCTCATCGCCGTCGCCGCCCTGCAGATCCTTCACCTCGTAGGTAACCGGATTGATCAGCAGGGAACGGCTGTCGGCGCCGTAGACCCCCAAGGGGAATTTATAGTCCGCATAGAAAAACTGCATCGGATCGGGCACATGGTAGTCGATCAGGTCGACTACGCCCCGGTCGACGGCCAGGAAGGTCACTTCGGCCCCCTCCACCGGTCGTCCGCCGGAGGTCACCTTTATGCGTACCCGCCCCTCGGTCCCGGGACGGTAGAGCTCCTTATCAGCCTCCATGGTAACCTGCAGGCTGCGGCTTTCGGGACTGACCTTGAGCCGGGTGATACCGAAAAGCCCTCGGGGTTTTCCCAGATCGGGATCGAAGTAGGAGGTCGGCGCCTCGCCCCGGCGGGTGTAGGAGGTGAGGGCCGCGTAGACCACCGGCAGATACCCCTCCTCGATGGGAATCTCGATCGACGCGGCCGAGCCTTCCAGATCGATGATCCGCTCTTCTATGATTCCTTCCCGCTCTATCGTCAACAGGTAGCTTCCCCGCTCGACAGGGGATTTGACTAACAGCCTAGCCGTATCGCCGGGCATATATTCCTCTTTATCGGGTACCAGTTCGATATCCTTCGGATCGGACTGATTCCACTGCACATAGCTCGAACCGGTAGCGTAGAAGCCGATCTCGGAGATCACCTTCCGACCGGCCTCGTCCGCGGCCTCGAGACGCAGCAGGTACTCCCCGGCTTCGGGGGGCGTCACGGTAAAACGAGCGCGGCCCTTTTTAAAGTCGACCTCGTATTTCTCGATCTTCTCTTCCACCAGCTCATAGCGATTATTGAGCCGACCGTAGACCCCCTGCTGACGGCTGACCTGCCAGCTGCGCTTCAAGAGCAGAGCGGTGTTATCTCCTTCGGGAGTAGTCGGGATCGCCGTGCCGTCGGGTCGCACCAGCACCGCTTCTACCGGGATCTCCTCCCCGGATTGGACGAAGGTCGACCACCAGCCCTCCTGGCCGCCGTCGAACTTGGCGCCCACGTAGAAGGAGGCCGGGTGGACCAGCACCGAGTTCCGCGCCGCCAACTCCTGGCGAGCCTGGTCCTGTACCGCCAGCTCCGCCTGGTAACGGTAGGGAATACCGGGGATCTGATCCGTACCGCTCGCCTGGGAGAGCAGCACCGATCCGCTGCCGTCCAGGGCGCCCCGGTCTTCGGAGACCACCCGGGTGCCGCCCCAGCGATAGGGAGCGAAGCGATAGTCGCTCCACTTCCGACCCGGCGGCTGATAGACGGCGGGCTCGCGCATCCAGAGAGCGGTATAGGCACCGCCGGCCAGATCCCCGCCGGAGAGGAAGCGTGCCTTGCCGCTCATGGAGATTGAATCGCCGGCGTAAAACTCCCGCTCAGGGGGGGATAATCTCACCTCGAAAGCGGCCCGGCGGAACTCGGCCACCGTGAAGGGAATCCGTTGTTCGTGGTTCCCCCGGCGGTAGATAATCCAGAAGCTCCCCGGCTCCAGATCCTCAGGGATTTCGAAGCTACCGTAGAAGCCGCCCGAGGCGGTCGTCTCTCCTGTGAGGCTGCGAAAGGCTTCGGCCCGGTAGCGCTGCTCTGTCACCTCGATCGAGTAGGGCCCCTCGAAGGGCGCGTACTCCCCGGCGCTCCAGTTGCGGTCGATCCCCCGGAAGGTAACCGTCTCGCCTTTCTTGTAGAGCCCCCGGTCGGTGAAGATGAAGGCCTCCATCCGCTCGTCCTCGATTGTTATCGGCCGGGCGGTGGAGTAGATGCCGAAGTGGTACTGGTTATGAGAGCCGTTGGGGATGAACTCGGCCCGATCTGCGCCGCGGCTGACCCGGATTCTCAGCACGTCATCATTCCCCTGCTTAAAGAGACGCCGGTACTCCCCCGGTTCCAACTCGAAGAGGGCCAGGCCGCTCGCATCGGTTAGAGACTCCCGACGTACGCTCCGGTTACGCAGGAGTTCAACCTGCGCTCCCTCTAAGGCCTCGCCGCTCTCCAATGAAGCCGCCCAGACCAGTACCTTGTTGAAGGCGAAGCGGGTGGTGATGCCGATATCCGTTACCTGCACCTGCAGATTGCGCTGCTCCCAGCTGCGCCGCTCGCCGTTGCGCTTCTGGCCGAAGTTCCAGGCCAGTCCCACCGCGCCGTAGCCTTCATTGTTCAGGTAGGGCGCCAGGTCGAGTACCTCGTAATGCTTGGTGTTCTTCTCGAGCCCCGAGAAATCGTAGGGGGTAAGGGAATCGGCGCCGAAGCGGGCGTAGGGATCCTCGATGGAGCCGATGTTCCAATCGCCGTCGAAGACGTTCTGATACTCGTAGATGATCTTCGGATCGAACTGTGCTTCGAGCATGCGGCTCCCGCTGTTGGGAAAGTAGTAGTACCGGGCCGCGGGTCCCACCTCGACCTCGAGCTCCTCCGGCTCGGGAAGGGTGCGGCCGTGAATGTCACGGATGCCGGCGTCTAGAAAGATCCGGTAAACCGACTCGTACTCCACAGGCAGGTTGTTGAGTTTGAGCGTCTCCCGCCACACCTCGATGTGCTCGGCCATATCCGATACATCGAGATCGGTGGAGAGATACCGGGCTACCCCCTCCTCCTCCAGGGGATGGGAAAACTCGAGGTAGACCGGATTGGCATCTCCCTTTTCGCTGCGGGGAAAGGAGTAGGAATAGGTTCGTAAGCGCTTGAAGGTGAAGGGCTTCAGGGTATGAAAGCTCTTTACCGAATCGGTGGGTCGCTCCAGATACTCAGCCCCCGATGCGGCGCCGGCCTTGAGGATGACTCGGATCTCGGAATCTTCCGGAAGTTCCTCTTCCAGGGAGAGGAGTAAATGACGCGAGAGCCGATCCTCGGGCATCTCCTCCTGCGGACGGGAGACGCCGAAGGGCTGATCGACGCCGCCGACCCGAACGCGCAGATGCCGGGAGAGGTACTCCAGTTCCACGGGATAGGTGAACTCGCAGGTAATAAAGCGTGCATCCTCAGGCGGGGCGTCGTCGGGATCGATCCGCCCGAAATCGGCCGGCGTCCCGGGATAGACGCGCACCAGATCGAGATACTCCGTATGGAAACTGAAGGAGAGATCCTCGGCAAGCTCTTTGCCGCCCAGCGAGCGGATTCCCCGCTTTACGGTGACCCGGTATTCACGCTGTCCCTCCAGGGGCTCGGCGGGCTCGAAGGCGAGTAGCCTGGAACCGTACCAGCGGAAGGCGCCCTCGATCTCAGGCTCGATCGAGAGGTGGGGTTGGCTTTCGTTCCCATCGCCCAGCTTGGCCAGCGGGATCATCGGCTGATTGAAGGCCAGGTAGATATCGGGCCGCTTCATCTCGACCGGGAGCTCCCCCACGGGACCGAAGGCGGTGACCGCCAGCTCTTCGTCGCTCTCGGTTGGAGCGAAGAAATCGCTGTTAATGCCGTCGGTTTCGAAGTAGATTATTCCCTCGCCGCCGACGGAACTCTCCGTAAGGCTGACGGCGAGCATCTCGCTCCGAATGCCCCCTTCGGCCCCCGGGAGACCTTCGATCTCCGCCAACCCGCCGCTGTCGCAGGAAGCGAGGACACTCACGACGATCATGATCAGCGGCGCCGCCGCCAGAATAAAACCCTTCGCCCGACTTTTCATAGGAACCCCCATCTGCGAGTATAGAGGCTCATGAGTTCAATTTCTATGAGGACGATAGCCTAAAATCAGCGAAACTTGACCGCCGTGCCCCAGACCAGGATCTCCGCCGCGCCCTGCATGATTGCCGAGGAGGAGTAGCGGATATTGACGACTCCGTCGGCTCCCAAAGCTTCCGCCTCGGCCGCCATCCGTTCGGTCGCCTTATCCCGGGCCTCGTTCATCATCTTCGAATAGGAGCCGAGTTCGCCCCCGACGATGGTCTTCAATCCGCTCAAGATATCCCGGCCCAAATGCTTCGACTGAATCATCGATCCCCGGACCAGTCCCAGGGTCTCGAGCTCTTTACCGCTAATGTAATCCGTATTTACTAATACCATAGTATCTCCTTGAGGAAGAACATAGCACCGGCAGATAAAGCAGGCAATGTTATTAATACGCGTTTTACGCTACACTGATATCAGCAATGAGCATCAACGCTAAAACCAAAGCCGGTCTCATCAACGTATTACGGGTCCTGCGGCGGATCTGGGCCGATGGTCCGATCTCCCGCATCGAGCTGAGCCGGCTGAGCGGCCTGGATAAATCGACTATTACTAAAATCACCGCCCAACTGCTCGATTTGGGACTTATCAGCGAGGAGCAACAGGGTTCGGCGGGAGCCAAAGGCGGCCGGCGCCCGATCTTCCTGGAATTCAATGCACAATTCGGCCGGATCGCCGGCATTGAGCTGCAACCCGACCGCACCCTCCTAACTCTAACCGACCTGAAGGGGAAGCCCCTCTCTCAGAGCTCACAGACTGTCGACCACGGTCCCCTGCCCGAACGCCTCCTCTCTATTCGGGAGCTGCTTCATCAGGAGAGCAGTGTCGGGAACGGCGACGCTCCTCCAATCCTGGGGCTGGGCATCGGCGTCCCGGGTATCGTCGACGGCGATCGGGGCGAGGTGCTTGAATCTAATCCCCTGGCTATTTTCGAGACCTATCCCTTGGCCGAGGAGCTGGAATCGATTATCGGACTCCCCGCTGCTTGCGAGAACGACGCCAACTGCTGTGCCTGGGGAGGCCTTTTGAGCGAACCCGCCTTGAAGCAGGCCAACTTCGCCGCCATTCTGGGTGAGATCCGCGAGGAGCGGCTGCATACGGGTTTCGGCTTCGTGCTGAACGGCAGTGTGTTCCGGGGCTCCCGTTACTCGGCCGGCGAGTTCCGCAGTATCTTCGCCCTGCCGGGCGCCCCTGCCCAGCTTGCCGAAAGCAGCCCCGGCGATGCAGCCATAACGGAGCTGAGCAGAAACACCGCCCTGCTGGTAAACATGCTCAATCTGGACGCGATTGTCGTCGGCGGAACCTTAAGCGAATCAGGAACTCAATTCGAGACTTCCCTGGCCGGGGAGATTATGCGGAACTGGAACTACCCGCCTGCGCCGCGCTGCCCCGTCTACCGCCTGCCCGCCGGCGAGGGAGCAGTAGCCTTCGGCGCGGCGGCCATGTTCATCCTACGCTTAATGAGGGTTCCGACCCTGGCGGACACAGCCCCCCAAACCGACGGAAGCCTTGCCCGGTCGGTTTTCGGTTTAGCATAAACCTCTCTCCCTACATTATCAGACCGTGATTTGATCCAAGGGCTTTTTATTACTAATTTTGTAATATTAAACCACCTTGGAGGTAGATATGAGTTTTACTCTTCCCGATCTTCCCTACGCGTATGATGCGCTTGAACCATATATTGACGCCCGCACGATGGAGATCCACCACGATAAACACCACGCCGGCTATGTGGCGAAACTGAATGCCGCCATAGAGAAAGCCCCCGACCTGGCGGGCCGCGGCCTGGAGGATCTCCTCCGCAGCATCGATTCCCTGCCGGAGTCGGTCCGAACCGCGGTCCGCAACAGCGGCGGAGGCCACTTCAACCACACCCTATTCTGGCAGATCCTAGGAGCCGGCGGCGAACCGGCGGGAGAAATCAAGAATGCCCTGCAGCGGGATTTCGGCAGTTTCGAACAGTTCAAGACGGAATTCGGCGCCGCGGCCGCCGGCCGCTTCGGTTCCGGCTGGGCCTGGCTCTCGAAAAAGAGCGACGGCGGACTGGTGGTTCACTCCACCGCAAACCAGGACACCCCGCTAGCGGAGGGTCTGGTACCGATCTTGGGTCTCGATGTCTGGGAGCACGCCTACTACCTGAAGTATCAGAACCGCCGTGCCGACTACATCGAAGCTTTCTGGAGTATCATCAACTGGAAGGCGGTGGAAAAGAACTATACAAGCTGATACTGCTCGCTATGCGTAAACCTCGGCACCCTATACCCTGCGGCCTAGGGGTGCCGTTCTCATAAATTTGCCAAATATGCGGATATTGCCGACAATAGAGGTAAGGAGGATGCATGGACGCAATCACCCTTCCCCGCGGCGGCTACATTGTTGATACCCCGGCCGGCTATATACAGTTTGGCTCACCGCCGGAGACTATCAAGGACTCGATGCATCTGCCCAAGGGAGTACCCCAGTTCTTCGTGCTTCCCAACCGCTTCTTCAACTGGATCAAGGGTATCAGCGTTGCCGAGGTCGAGTTTCCCATCTACTACAATTTCTTCCTGAAAAAACGCAAGACCTACATCCTTTGTCAAAAAGAACAGCTCAAACCCTTCGCCACCATCCTGCGGGAAGCCCTCTTCGGCCCTGAAAAGATATCCCTATCCGGCGAGTATCCCCCCGGCACCGACCCTGAGGATATTGCCAGAATCGAGAACGAGATGAAACACTTCCGGGGCGAGATGAAACTGGGGCAGCTGGTGGGATTCATCTTTTTCGAGGAGAATCGTCTGCAGGTGCGGGGGATCAAGGTGGAGATTACTCCGGATGATACCTTCCGCGTCAGCGACGGATCAACCATCTACGGCGAGGTCCCGGGAAACATCCAATATAATCCGACCTACGATATCGGCAAGCGACTCCCGGAGCCCTACAAACCGCCCCTCTTCGGGATGACCTGTCTAGGTCCGAGCCACGGCTTCGATCCCAAAGAGAACACCTCGGGATTTATCCTCTGGCTCAACCGCCGGGGTATCATGATCGATCCGCCGGTGAATACCACCGAGTGGCTGATCGACTCCAACGTCAGCCCGAAGCTGATCGACAGCATTATTCTGACTCACTGCCACGCCGACCACGACGCGGGAACCTTGCAGAAGATTCTGGAAGAGGGAAAGATCACCGTCTATACCACCCGGACGGTAATGCAGAGCTTCTTGAGGAAGTACGCAGCACTGACTCAGGTAACCGTCGACTATCTTACCCAGCTCTTCGATTTTCAACCCGTCAGGATCGGCGAACCGATCTTTATCCACTGTGCTGAGTTCAGATTCTACTACTCCCTCCATTCCATACCTACCGTCGGATTCCGTACCGAATTTCAGGGCCGTTCTATGGTCTACTCCTCGGATCACAACGCCGACCCCGATTTACAACGGAGTTTGCTGGAAAACGGAACAATCAGTAGGAGACGGTACGATGAACTCCGGGCTTTCCCCTGGGAGTCGGACATCGTTTATCACGAGTCGGGGATCGCCCCGCTGCACACCCCCATCGACGTCCTCGACCGGTTGCCGACCGATATAAAAGAGCGGACCGTTGTCTACCACATCGCCAAGAAGGATTTTCCGGAACAGAGCTCCCTCACTCTGGCCAGCTTCGGCATCGAGAAAACCCGGGAACTATCCGTGGCGGCGCCCTCTTACGAGCGAACCTATCACATCCTGGGATTACTGAATCATCTCGACTTCTTTCAGAATATGACGATCAGCAAGGCCCAGGAGTTTATCTCCCTGGTGGAGGAGGAGAGCTACGCCAAGGGGGAGAAGATCATCGCCAAGGGATCCCCTGGAGACCGTTTTTACATTATCAAATCGGGGAACATCTCCGTGGCGGGCAAGGATTTAAAACAGCGCAAGGTCTACGGCACCTACGACTACTTCGGAGAGGCGGCCCTGATCAACAAGCGTCCCCGGGCGGCGGATGTCTATGCCGAAACCGATGTCGAGCTCTACACCATTCAGGGAGAACGCTTTCTCTCCTTCATTCAGGGAACCGAGCTCGAGCGTACCCTGACCCGGCTCTCGGCAGTCCGGGATACGGAGACCTGGAACGTCCTCTCCACCAGTCCCTTCTTCCGCATCCTGACCAGTACCCAGAAGACCCTGCTCGAGTCCCTCCTCAATCCGATGGAGTTCACCGGCTCCGGCACTATCCTCAACAAGGGGGATGAGCTGAAATACAGCTTTATCATCCGCGCAGGAGAGGTGCGTGTCCTGGACGGTGAGAACGAGATAACCCGTCTGGGCCGGGGAGACTTTATCGGCGCCATGGTCAAGATCCACCGGGGAGAGCCTGCCAGCTTTTCCTTCGTGCACGATGAGACCGTCTCCGGCTATGTTATCGAGAAGGGTGATGTGCTCTCCTTCTTGAAGAATAATCCGGGTCTGATAATGAAGCTTGTCTACGACTTTCTCCAGATCTAAAATGACGGGAATGGCGATATTGGATAAGAATCTATAAAGGGTGTATGTTGGGGGAGATGAAACAGGATACGGCACTCTCCGATCTGGTAAAGCTCTCCTACTTCGCCGACATGGCCAAGGGCATTACCTCCGCCGCCTCGGTGGCCGAGACGATCCGTGAGGTACAGCAGCACATCGGCGCAATCTTCGCTCCCCGCAATTGGTCTATCCTCCTTACGGATCCGCAAACCGGAGGCCTCCGCTTCTATGAGGTCGAGGGGGAAGGAGCCGCGGCCCTGCGGGGTAAGCTGCTTCCTCCCGGGAAGGGAATCGCCGGCTGGATAGCCGACAATGCCGCCCCGATAATCGTCGAGGACGTCGACCGGGATGAGCGCTTCGATCCTACCATGGACGAGACGATCGGCTTCAAAACCCGCTCGATTATCGGCGTCCCCCTGCTGCATAAGGGCAAGGTCTTCGGCGTAATCGAACTGATCAACAAGGCCAACAATACTCCCTTCAGCGCCCTCGACCTGAAGATACTGGTAACGATCGCCGACTTTGCCGCCATAGCGATCCAGCGGGCCTACTATACCGCGGCCCTGAAGCGCATCGCCGTAACCGATCCGCTGACCGGCGTCCTCAACCGTCGCGGTATGGAACGTGCTCTCGATCGGGAGGTAGAGCGCTGTCGCCGCAAGGAGTCCCCCATAACGATCCTGATGTTCGACGTGGACAATTTCAAGGAGATCAACGACACCCAGGGCCACCTGAAAGGCGACCAGGTCCTGCAGGACTTGGCTGAGATCCTGAAGAAAAATGTTCGCAAGATGGATATCCTCTGCCGCTACGGGGGAGACGAGTTTGCGGTCATCATGCCCGAAGCGGAAACCGCCGACGCCGAACGGGTCAAGCAGCGCATAAACGCGCACCTGGCAATGGTCAATGACCGGCGGGACTTCCCCTTCGCCGTCAGCATCGGCATCCACTCCGGATCGCCCGAGTCGGTGGCGGAGGTCTTCGACTCTGCGGACAAGGCCCTCTACTTCGAGAAAACCCGCAAGATCGAAGCGGATGTAGAGGATCTGGGTTGCTACCTGAGCGAGTTCCTCGGCTGAGACTGAAGAAAGGAGACAAGATGGAAAGCGACCGTTTTTATCGCCGCATGCTGAAGATAGCCAAGGATCCCCGTCAGGGGGACGAGAAACTCGAACAGATCAATGAGGCCTTTCGCGGGAGCCTCCCCGATGATCTGCCGGACGACATGATCCAGGATCTCTTCTGGGGCTGTGCCGATGCGCTTGAACTATCCGCCATCAGCGATCGCGATCAGCTGCACAATGCATCCACCGCCCTGACCATGGTAGTGGAGCTCTTCTGGGAAGAGTTCGGCAGCACCGAAGGCGAACTCCCGGGGGCAATCTGGGAGACGATCCGGGACTGCGTCAATGATTTTGCCCTGGATCTCGACGAAAGCCTCTTGAACTACGTGATGAAAGAGGTCGTCGATCAGGGGAAGATATAGGCTAAAAGCAGGATAAAGACCAGACTCGGCAGCAGATTCGCCACCTTGATCCTCTTTATCTCAAGAATCGAGATCCCCAGCCCCAATAAGAGCACGCCGCCGACGGCGCTCAAGGCGTCGATCATCTCAGGCGTAAAGAAATCCTGCAGAGATGCGGCGAAGAGAGTCAGCCCCCCCTGAACCAGGAAGAGAGGCAGGGCCGAGAAGAGTACGCCGATACCGAGGGAAGCCGCCAGGGCGATTGAGGAAAATCCGTCCAACACCGATTTCGTCATCAGCAGGGTCGGCTCCCCGCCCAATCCCTCCTCGAAAGCGCCGAGGATCGTCATCGATCCCACGCAGAAGAGAAAAAAGGCGGTTATCAGCCCCTCGGTGAAGCCGTCGCCGCCGATCTTCAGGCGTCGCTTCAAGGCCTCGCTCATGCGATTGAAACCCGCATCGAGATCGATCAACTCACCGCAGATCGCCCCAAGGACCAGACTGAAGACCATGATCAGGTAGCGGTCGGTCTTCAGGGCCATGGAGACCCCGAGAAGCAGGGTAAAGAGACCGATCGCCTGAAAAACGATGGTGGTGATTCGTTTGGGGAGCCGAGAGTGGATCAGAAGGCCGATTCCGCTCCCCAGGAGTACGGCGGCGGTGTTGGTTATGGTTCCGAGCATGGGGCATGCTACTACAGACCCAAGGCTCGATCAATCCTCATCCTGGTTACGCTCAAGACCTCCCCCGTCTCGACCCGAATCAAGCGCAGGAAGAGCTCGAAGCCCTCCTCGTTCTCGAACAGGGTTGCCGCCGCCAGACCACGGGCGTTCAAGAGCTCTCCCAGCTCCGCCGCCCCCTCTCCGGATGTAAGACCACTCAGCTGCAGTTCCAGCTCCTCGAGAACCGCCTGCAGATCCTGCCGCTCGACCAGGGCGAAGCGCTCGCTCTCCCCTGCGGCCAGCACCAGCCGCTCGGTGAAATACTCGGCCTGAATCCGGCTGGCGCCGTTCTTGGCTTCTACCGGGAGCACCGCAATCCGGAAATCGGCATCCAACGCGATGGTGGAGAAATCGGCCAACTGCTCTATCGCCTCTCCAAAGAGCTTCGCCAGGGTCTCCTCCCGCTCCTCCGACTCGATTTTCGCGGCGGTAAAGTAGGGTTCCGGCTCCTCCAGAGGTTTGTCCGTCAGATGACCGATCTCCTCCTTCGTGAAGCGGATAATGATCGACTCGAGCTTATCGGTTTGAAAGTTGGCCCCGGTGTGGTGGCTGACGCTGCCCGGCGCACCGCCTTCGCTCTCGCCCTGTTCACCGTAGGTGAGGAAGATATAGCGGCCGCCGGTAAACTGGGCCATCTGGCGCAGCACATACTCACCGTCCAGCGGCAGACCGCCGGTACCCACCGAGTAGATCCGGATACCCTCAGTCTGGGCCGCTTTGAGGGTCTCCGGATAGGGAGGCGTATCCTCGTAATCGAGCTGGGGCGGGGCGTCGGTGATTACGTAGACCAGCCGGATACCCTCCTCGTTCCAGGCCATCCCGTTTATGCCTTCATGCAGCGCCTGCTGCAGATCCTCCGGGGTGTCCCCGCCGCCGGAGGCGTAGACCGGCGCCAAAGCCGCCTGGAATTCTTCAAGATCTGCAGTCAAGGGAACGGCCTGCGTACGGTACTCGTCTCCCACGTCTTTGTAGAGCACCAGGCCGAAGCGAATGGCCGGAGCGGCGGGCATAGAACTAAGATTGAGGTGGATCAGTTCGATCGTCGTCTTCAGCCGCTCGATCTCTTCGCCCATGCTGCCGGTGGTATCCAGCACAAAAAGGATATCCACCTCCGGCGGATCGGGAATCCGGCGGGATCGGCTCAGCTTGAGATCCAGGGTACGCAGCCCATCCCGCGCGATTGTGCGGGTTAAATCCCCGGCCGAGGAGCGGACATCGAGGCTGAATTCACCACTCTCCATATCGCCGTAAGCCCGGGGGAAGAAGAGGAACTCCCCCTCCGAGGTGGTCCGCCCTTGAATCAGCGGTCGGCCGGCGGCGCTGATCCGGATATCCGCATTGGGGACCGACTTCCCATCGGCATCGCTCAAGCGCAGCACGATCCGCTCGCTTACATCCAGTTCCAGGTGTCGGGCCTGGGAGTACTCATCGAGAAACGAGAGAAAATATCCGTACTGTTCGTTATCGTCGGCATAACCCGCGGAAAGCCCCGACTCGGAAGGGCGCTCGGCCGCCCCGTAGGACGATCCTCCGCCGGTGCGTGCGTCGGGGGCGGCCATGGAAGCCGCATCCTCCATCAGCATCAACTCCTCTCCGGCCTCACTTTCCCGTGCACCGCTCTCCTTGCGTTTCTCTCCCGGTTCTGGCGCCGGCGGAGGTGAAGGCTCATCTGCCGGGACTTCATCGGGCGCCGGATCGGAGACACCCGGTTCCGGCGTTTCGACTGGACCGGCATCCCCCTCGGGCATGCCCGAGCAGGCAGAAAACACCAGGCTTATGATAATCAACAGGGCGAAAAAGAGTCGTTTTTGCATTGGATAGGCCTCCGAAGAGAAAGAATAGCACGGGAATGGAAGTTTGACCGGGGATGTATTATGCTTAATGTAATAACTTAGAAGTCAAGCGAGACGGTACCGAAATGAAGAAATCCTTTGCCCTCTATCTAACAGCCTTAATAATTATTACCAGCTTCAGCGCCTGTACAGGCGGGGGTGCTGGGGGAGGCGAGGATCTTAATATTCCCGCTCCGGATCCGAATATTACTATAGACGGCGGCCCTTACACTGTGGAGACCTTATCTAATACAGGGTCGTTTATGTATGAGTTGGATGGCTTATCGAACAACGATGTCTTCTTCATCTTCACTAACTACTCCAACTACAAAGCCGATTCCAGGCCGGAAGCCTGGGTTGTGCTATCTGAGCAAGAAACACCACTGCTAATAACCGAAAACAGCTATATTCCAAGGGGCTCGAATTTTGAATTAGCAATCCGAGGTGCGGATAGTTTAAAGCAAGAGGAAATAGAAGCACTCGCTTCGCTCCAGGTGGCCAAGAAGACTGAGCTATCAACGATTTACAGGAATAGCCTTCCCATAAGTCACAGCTCAGCCACAGAAGGGGATACTGGAACATTTAGGGATGATATTGCAGAAGTGGACGTATCATGTACCTTAGCGAAAGTAGTCCCGGTGGGAGCCTATTCACCTAAACGATTAGAGATATGGGTCGAGAACAGTTATTGGGATGAGACCGGAAGCGGGGGGAATGGGACAATCAACCAGACAATGGTGGATTACCTTGCCGATTATTTCATGAATACTACCGATGAGAATGATATTTATCATTGGATTACGAATGTATTCGGCAGTGAGTGGGGAACTCATCCATTTAATGGCAATTTAATTTCCACTCTAAACGGAAAATATGACAACAGTATTAGCATAATATTACATGATATCGAGAGTGATGGCGTTCCTGGTGTTGGGGAATCAAGAACGGTGGGATATTTTACCTCCCTTCATAATTATATAAACACACCAGACTATGAATCCGACGAGTGTATTCGATTCAGTCTCGATGCCGCCCTCTACTCTTCAGAAACATGGAGTACAGATAACTATTGGGTCAAACAAACAATATCTACCCTTGCCCATGAGTTTCAACACATGATTCATTTTTATCAGAAGCAGGTTCTTAATAATGTCGGCTTTACCGATACTTGGATCAATGAGATGTGTTCCCTGGTTGCAGAGGATCTTGTTTCAAACAAGATAGAAGTGGATGGTCCGAGAGGTGTCGATTACACCATTGGGAGCGCGGGCCTATCGGGAAATAGCTCCGGGAGGCTACCATATTATGTTCCAGAGTTTTCTTTAACCACGTGGCTCGGAGACCTATATTCCTATGCTGCATCCTACTCATTCGGTGCATACCTATCGAGAAACTTTGGGGGAGCTTCACTCTTCGGAGAGATAGTAAAGAATGAATATGTCGATGCAGAGGCGATTCTTTCTGAAATACCGGGAGAAACTCTGGAGAGCCTATTGGTTAAGTGGGGTGTAGCCAACATTATCTCAGAAATTGAAAATCCGAACACCGGTATTACCTTGAATACCGGGGGCTTTTTAAATACTACAGGAAACGGCACAACTTATCAGCTTGGCGCAATTAATATGTTTAACTATATCGAGAAAGTCACTGATAGTTACGGTGACTATTATTGGCACACAAACGGAGTGAATGCACCGTTTATCTATACACCATTTTTTCTTATAGGTCTGGATGCTCCCGAAAATAACAGCAATCTTTACTATGAAGCAGGGATAAACTTAAGCGGACAACATTCATGGGATATTAGTCTACCTGAAGGCGTTCGCTTAACGACAATAATAAAATGAAAAGATTTATTCTATTGGTAAGCGCACTCCTATTGTCCCTCTGTCTATTCGCTAGTGGTCCAAAAGAGCAATATAATGGAGGAACAGTTCAGCTAAGCGGTAGATTGAGCATCAAAGGCAACGAGCCGTTCACTTTCCTGGCCCTAACCACCGCAGAAGGAGAGGTCTATAAACTCACCGGCGAGATGGTTAAAGAATTACGTACGAAGCAAGGCAAGGGCCCTGTACAAGTATCGGGAACTATGGAAAACAGGGGGGATACCCCCGTTGGGATCAAGAACACAATTCTGGTCAAGGGGTATCGAATCCTCCCCTGAATCCCACACCCCTTTCCGCCGCCGCCCCGTAAGCTGTATAATAGGCTTGCGGAAAGGAGTTCCCCATTATCCATATAGTCCCTCTGCTGCTTTTCACAGCCTTATTATATGTCTCGAATATGAGCCTTCAGGGCCGGCGTAAGCATTCAGGTGCAAGCCATCAGCTGCGGCTTACCGGATCCCTGGTCCGGATGAGCGGCGACAAGCGTCGGCTCTGCCTGGAGACAGTCGATTCCGGCAGATTCATGTTGATAGGAAGTCCTGCGGATGAGTTGTACGATCAAGAGTCGGTCGAGAAGGTTACGATCGAGGGCAGAATGATTCGTACGAGCGATTCGGCCAAGACCAGCTCGGTGGTCGAGGTGCTGGATTACCAAGAAATCCCTTAGCCCTTCGGGAATTCGAAGGGCTCTATCGGGGATTTGCTATGTGGACTACTCTACGGAACCGATCTCGCTTACCAGCTGCTCGATCTCGGCCAAGGCTGCCTCGGCCTGCTGAATGGTAAAGTCGAGTTTTTCCTGCTGTTCCTCTGTACGGGCAATTTGGACGTTAAGCACCTCGATCTCACTCTGGAGCTTGACGATCTTGGCCCGGTTTACATTCAGCTGAGTTTGATCATCTTCCAAACTCTGCTGGGTATCGGCAATCTGAACCTCCAGCTTTGAGCGGGTATCCATCAGGTCGTTCCGGGTCTGCCGACTCTCGTCGATCGACTGTTGAAACTTATCAGCTGCGGCCTGGTCAGTCATCTCCGTCATGATCCTCAGCATATCGGCAATTGCCTCGTTCATGCGGGTAATCGCGACCTCTACCTTGTCGTGCTTATCGTTGCGCTCGGCCAGGTAATCCTCGTTGTCGGCAATCTGCTGCAATAGGGTCTCGTTTTCACTCTCGAGACGGCTGATCTCCTGGTTACGCTCGTCAATGTCGGACTGGGCGGTAGCGATATCGACAAAACGATCGTCGGGATTATAGGCAAAAGCCCCGCCTGCGGCGATTACAAGAATGAGTACGATCAAACTGGTCTTGGACATGAGATTCATTGAGCATCTCCTAAAAAAGGGTTTTCCTGTTTCACCATTAACTATAGTAAAAGATGAGAAAATTGCGAGTGTTTTTTCAGTTTTTTTGCTTAGGGAGCATGGTTATGGCTGTCTATAGGCTCGAGAATCCGTTGAATCGAGGAAAATCGGCTTGTATAGAAGTCTCTCCAGCCCTCATCCAGCTCTTTATCGGCAAGGAGTCCATTCAGCCGTCGGACGACCATCCCGTGTTCCGGATGTCGGTAGGCTACGATCGGCACCGGCTCGACGCCGCAGATATGGAGGGAACCATCCTTGCGCTCGGCCAGATGTACGCGGTACAAGGCCGATTCAGCCTTCGGCGGATCTTCCCCTTCAGCGTCGCTCGGTTCCATACGCCAGGTCTGCCCGGAGATAAAGTTTCCCGCCGAGTTGATAATTACCGCCCTCGTTCCGTCCTCACGGCGTACAAGCTCATGGGGCTGCAGCACATGCGGGTGGTGCGCCCAGAGGATATCGACGCCGGCCTCGACCAGCTGATGGAAATAACCGTACTTCAGGGGGAGCGGTAGCTCCCGGTATTCGACTCCTCCGTGAACCGAGAGAATGAAGAGATCGTAGGCCGGAGCGACGGCCTCGACATACCGCAACAATGCCTCCCGCCGCTCTCCACTACGATAGTTTATGCGGTATACGAGCTCGCTCCCCTCCTCGAGATTGAGCATAAAGGTCAGCGCCAAAAAGCCGATCCGAATTCCAGGGCTGTAAACCTCCACCGGCGTCATCGGATCCTCGGGATGGGTGCGCAACCCGGACCAGACAACGGGACGGGAGTCAGTCAATTGATTGAGATAGCGGGCGGTGGCCACCACCGATTCAGCGCCTTGATCGGTGGAGTGGTTATTCGCTGCGGAAAAGACCTGAAAACCCGCCGCTACCGCCGCCTCGACATAAGCGGGGTGGTTGTTGAAGCGAGGATAATTTGAATAGGGTTTACTCTGATCCACCGGGAACTCGAGATTGCCGAAGGTCAGATGATCCCCGCGCAACAGCGGCCGCACATCCCGGTAGATCTCTTCATAGGAAGGGGCGTAGTAATTCACATCGTGAGCCATGATATCGCCGGCGAAGGTCATGGTACGGATGCGGCTCGGCGCAGGGGGAAACGGCGGCGGAGTCCGTAATCGATCGTCCAATTCATATATGACGGCGCCGACGGTCACGACCGACATCAACAGCGACAAAAGGATTAAGACTGTGAACGGACTCGTAGTTCTCTGCACGATTTGAAGTATCTATCGCTATCCGCACACTTTTCAATCTTTTTTTAAATTTTTCTTGTTAATCTTTACTAATTTGGTTATGTTTTTTGTGTCGGGAGGCGGCAACGGCTACCCTCCATTCCCCTTCCGGCGAAGGTAAAAAAATGCCATACCCTCCATTTCTCCCGCATTCGCATGCCCCGCAAGGGGCATGTTTCTTTTTATTGATATTGATTCACAATATTCTGCTTTTTATAACTTTTTTTGACCGTTCAGCTGTTTCATGCTACAATTTTATATCTTGAGGCAATGTCCCTCGCACTTTACTACATGAAGGACGCAACAGTTATACATCTAAGCACAACAACGGAGTAACAGCAGAAGTTTTGTGCCCGAGAGACTTGCACACTGTACTTAGACGATCTTAAAGGAGTACCGTATGCAAACAGAGGCGCAATCGAAGGTTGATCATCAAGAATCCGAGGCGGATCTACTCGCCCGGCTGGAAGAGCTGATCCCGACCTTCAATCCCGACAAGGGCGGACTAATTCCCGCTCTTCAGAGCGCACAGAACCTTTTCGGCTACCTGCCGGAATCGGCGCTCAAACTCATCTCCCGCTCTCTCAAGATCCCCTACAGTGAAGTGACCGGCGTGGTCAGCTTCTACTCCTTCTTCTCCACCGTCCCCAGGGGCCGACATGTGGTCAGAGCCTGTCTCGGTACCGCCTGCTATGTCCGGGGCGGAAAAGAGGTACTGGCCGCACTGCAGCAGGAACTGGGGATCGGCGTAGGCGAAACCACCGAGGACCGCCTCTTCAGCCTGGAGGTAGGACGCTGCTTCGGCGCCTGCGGTCTTGCTCCGGTGGTCATGATCGACGACGACGTACACCAGCGGGTAAAACCCTCGAAGATTCGTGAACTGCTGACCCCGTATCGGGATAGTGATGAGGAGGCGGTATGAAGATTCAGATCGACAACCCCAAACGTCTAGAGAAGATCTATCAGGAAAACCGCGCGAAACTGGAGCAGGCGGCGATCCTCCTCTGTGCCGGCGGCGGCTGCATTGCCTCGGGGGCTTTAGAAGTAAAGACGGCGCTGAGCGCCTCTTTAGACAAGCATAAAATCGACATCCCGATTAAAGAGACCGGCTGTCTCGGCCCCTGCGCCTCCGGTCCGGTCATCATGATTCATCCCGACGGAATCATCTATGAACAGGTCACGCCGGAAGACTCGGAAGAGATCGTCGCTACCCATTTCGTACAAAAGAAACTGGTAGAGCGGCTGATTCATCACAATAAAAGAAATGACGAACCGGCGGCCCACCTGCAGGATATCGATTTCTTCCAGGGCCAGAATAAGATCGTCCTCCGCAACTGCGGTCGAATCGATCCGGGGAAGATCGAAGAGTATATCGCCGCCGGCGGCTACCGGGGCCTGGCTAAGGTCCTCTCTTCCATGAGTCCGGACGAAGTGGTTCAAGCCCTCAAGGATTCCGGTCTGCGCGGTCGGGGAGGCGCCGGATTCCCTACTTGGATGAAGTGGGACTTCACCCGTAAGGCCGAAGGAGACGAGAAATTTGTCCTCTGCAATGCCGACGAGGGAGATCCGGGCGCCTTCATGGACAGAAGCGTGCTGGAGGGCGATCCCCACAGCCTGATAGAAGGCATGGCAACCGCCGCTTATGCGGTCGGCGCCAAAGAGGGTTTCGTCTATGTGCGCGCCGAGTACCCCTTGGCTGTTTCGCGCCTGCATAAAGCACTGGAACAGGCGCGGGAAGCGGGACTCCTTGGCGACGCTATCATGGGGAGCGATTTCTCATTCGACCTCTCGATCCGTATGGGCTCCGGCGCCTTCGTCTGCGGCGAGGAGACGGCCCTCATCAACTCCATCGAGGGGAAACGGGGCGAACCCCGCCCACGGCCACCCTTCCCGGCTCAGAAGGGCCTCTGGGACAAACCTACCCTCCTGAATAACGTCGAGACCTACGCCAATGTGGCGGCGATCATCGCCGACGGACCCGAGAAGTACGCCGCCTTAGGAACAGAATCGAGCGCCGGGACGAAGGTGTTCGCCCTGGCCGGAGCGGTCAACGCGACCGGTCTGGTCGAAGTACCGATCGGCACCTCCCTGGGGGAACTGATCTACGACATCGGCGGGGGAATCAAGAACGACAAGAGCTTCAAGGCCGCCCAAATCGGCGGTCCCTCCGGCGGCTGCATCCCGAAGGAACACCTGGGAGTAGCCCTCGATTACGCCCCCCTTGCGGAGCTGGGAGCGATCATGGGCTCCGGCGGATTAATCGTCATGGACGAAGAGACCTGTATGGTCGATGTGGCCCGCTTCTTCCTGGAGTTCGTCCAGGAGGAGTCCTGCGGGAAATGCGTCCCCTGCCGGGTCGGCACGAAGCGGATGCTCGAGATTCTGACTCGAATCTGCGACGGCCAAGGGGAAGAGGGGGATATCGAGCGGCTGATCGAACTGGGAACCATGATCAAGGAGACCAGCCTCTGCGGGCTGGGACAGACGGCTCCCAATCCGGTCCTCTCCACGATCCGCCACTTTCGACATGAGTACGAAGCCCATATCAGGGACAAGCACTGCGAGGCAGGGGTCTGCCCCGGTCTGGTACGCGCCCCCTGTCAGAGCGCCTGTCCCGCCGACGTGGACATCCCCGGATTCGTCTCGCTGGTCAAAGAGAAGCGTTACGCCGAGGCCCTAAAGCTGCATCGGGAGCGCAATCCCTTTGCCGCGGTCTGCGCCCGGGTCTGCTTTCACACCTGCGAGGATCACTGCCGCCGCTCGACCCTGGACGAGCCGGTCTCGATCCGCGGCGTCAAGCGCTTCCTGGTCGAACAGGAGGTGACCATCCAGATGCCCGAGGTACGGGAGAATGCGGAGAACGAGAAGCGCAAGGTAGCCGTTGTCGGCGCCGGTCCCGCCGGGCTCTCCTGCGCATACTTCCTGGCGCGCCTGGGCTATAAACCGGTCGTCTTTGAGGCGGAATCCCGTCCCGGCGGCATGCTGGCCCAGACGATTCCCGCCTACCGGCTCCCCCGGGAAACCCTGGCCCGGGAGGTGCGCATGATCGAACGCATGGGCGTCACCATTAAGACCGAGCAGCGCCTCGGCCGGGACTTCAGTCTGGAGTCCCTCAAAGAGAGCGGTTTCGAGGCGATATTCCTCGGTCTCGGCGCTCCGGAAAACCTGGCGCTCGGGATAACCGGCGAGGATGCCGAAGGCGTCGTTCAGGCGGTGCCCTTCCTGCGGGAATACAACATCCGCGGATCGGTCCCCGTCGGACGCAAGGTGGTCGTGATCGGCGGCGGGAATGCCGCAGTCGACGCCGCTCGTACGGCGATACGGCTCGATGCCGAAGAGGTGACGATCCTCTACCGTAGAAGCCAGGAGCAGATGCCGGCCTATGCCGAGGAGATCGACGAGGCCCTGCACGAGGGAGTCGTCCTGCGTACCCTGACTCAGCCTTTAGAGATTGTTACTGATGCCAAGGGGAAGGCCTCGGGCATTCGCTGTCTCCCGATGACCCTGGGCGAGTTCGACCGCTCCGGCCGACGTCGGCCAACCGCATCGGAGGATGAGCCGGAACTTATCGAGGCCGACCAGATTATCATCGCCATCGGTCAGCGCCTTGAACCGAAGAGCATATTGGGAGAGACCGAACTCGAACTGCGCCCCGACCGCTTCATCGCCGCCAGTCCCGTGGACGGGCAGACCTCGGTGGAGTGGATCTTCGCCGGCGGAGACATGGCTACCGGCCCCTGGTCGGTGGTAACCGCCATCGGCTCCGGGGAGCGGGCGGCGGTCGGCATGGACCGCTACCTTACCGGAGCGGAACACGCTTTCTGGCGAGAGGAGTGGGAGAACGACACCGCCTACGATCCCGACGCCGATCCGGTGCCCTACCCGCGGGAGAAACTGCCGACCATCGACGTCGAGCGTCGGCGGGCGAACTTCGACGAAGTGGAACTCTGCTGGACCGAGGCCTCGGCCATGCGGCAATGCGGCCGCTGTCTGCGCTGTGATTACGGGAAAAGCCCGGTAAGCCGGGAAACCCCCGAGGAGGAGAGAGCCCATGCTTAATCTGACCATCAATTCAATTCCGGTTCAGGCCGAACCGAATACCACCATCCTTGCGGCAGCCGAGACCGTGGGGCTCGAGATTCCGACCCTCTGCTATTTGGAGGGGAAATCCCCCTTAGGCGCCTGCCGGGTCTGTATGGTCGAGGTTGAGGGAGCTAAAACCCTGATGCCCGCCTGCGCCACTCCGGTTCGCGAGGGGATGCAGGTCATGACCAACAGCCGTCGGGTGCGCGAGGCCCGCCGCATGGTGGTGGAACTTCTCTTAAGCGAGCACAACGGCGAGTGCCAGTTCTGCGATCGAAGCGAGGACTGCGAACTGAAGGCCTTAGCCAATGAGCTCGGTATCGACCAGGAGCGCTTCACCGGAGAGCGGCTGGAACCGGCTTACGACGAATCGACCCCGGCCTTGAGCCGGGACGGAGCCAAGTGCATCAAGTGCCGGCGTTGCGTAACCGTCTGTAACGAGGTTCAAGGCGTGGGCGCCCTCTTCCCGCAGAACCGCGGCTTCGATACGGTAATCGGCCCGGCATTCTCCCGCAATCTGGAGAGCCTGGCCTGTGTGCAGTGCGGACAATGCGCCGCGGTTTGTCCGGTGGGGGCCATTACCGAGAAGAGTCACATCGAGCAGGTCTGGGAGGCCCTGGACGATCCCAATCAGCACGTGGTTGTACAGACCGCTCCGGCGATTCGGGCTGCCTTAGGAGAAGAGTTCGGCCTCGAACCGGGCACCCTGGTAACCGGCAAGATGGTCAGCGCCCTCCGGGCCATGGGCTTCGATGCGGTCTTCGACACCAACTTCACCGCCGACCTGACGATAATCGAGGAGGGCTCGGAGCTCCTGATGCGCCTGACCAAGGCCCTGAAGACCAAGGAGAAGACGGCCCTGCCCCAATTTTCTTCTTGTTCACCGGGCTGGATCAAGTACCTGGAGTACTACTATCCGGAGCTGATCGATAATATCTCGAGCTGTAAATCGCCGCAGCAGATGTTCGGCGCCCTGGCCAAGACCTACTATGCCGGGAAGATCGAGAAGCGCGCCGAAGAGATTACCGTCGTCTCGGTCATGCCCTGCACGGCCAAGAAGTACGAGGCCCAGCGGGACGAGATGCGCGACTCAGGCGTTCAAGACGTTGATTACGTTCTCACCACCCGGGAACTGGCCCGGATGATCAAGGGGGCCGGGATTCGCTTCGCATCCCTCCCGGACGGCGCGATGGACGATCCTCTGGGGATCTCCTCGGGAGCGGCGGATATCTTCGCCAACACCGGCGGCGTGATGGAGGCGGCCTTGAGGACGGTCTACGAGATCGTTACCGGCCGGGCTTTCCCCCTCGAGAATCTGCATGTGGCTCCCCTGGCCGGTCTGGAAGGGATCAAAGAGGCGAGTCTGGTACTGGAACAGGTGAAGCCCGAGTGGGATTTTCTTGAAGGGGTCGAAGCCAAGGTCGCGGTCGCCCACGGCCTGGGCAATGCGGGCAAGCTGATGGAGCTGGTCAAGGAGGGGAAGGCCGATTACCACTTCATCGAGATAATGACCTGTCCCGGCGGCTGCATCGGCGGCGGCGGACAACCCCGCTTTACCGACGATTCGGTGCGGCAGAAACGGATCGAAGCGATCTATAAGGAGGACGAAGGGAAGACCTTACGGAAATCCCACGAGAATCCCGCCGTCACCGCGATCTACGAGGAGTTTCTCGGCGAGCCCTTGGGCGAGAAGTCACACCACCTGTTGCATACTCATTATAAGAAACGGGAGACCATCGGCTCCGAGAACGAATGAGCCTCAAAGGTTCCGTAATCATTCGACCGCCCGGCATCCCCGGGCGGTCTTTTTAGTTAAAACAGTCGCTCTTTAGTTAAACCAGTCGCTCTCGCCGTAGCTGAGTCCGCCCGCATCGGCGTATTCAAAGAGAGTTCCTTCCAGCACATCACGGCTGAGCTCCCGGGCGTATTCCAGCTTCAGTTCCCGGGTCTGCAGCAGACCGGGCAAGAGCAGGAATCCTGCGACGACACTCAGGCTGAAGACCCCGGCCGCAACCAAGAGCGAGGCCCGTGGAGGGCGTCGGGGAGCAGGGATGGGACCGGTCCTCAACGCGAGGGGCTCCTCTAACTCCTGCTGAAGGTCGCCGATGAAGCGGCGGTAGGCCGCCAAGCGTCGTCTGCAACGAGGACAGGATTCCAGATGAACACGCAGATAATCAGGCAGGTCTCGATCTTCATCGAGGCAAGCGTCGATCTCCCGCCAACGTCTACATCCCATACTCTCCTCCTTCCGCTTGCTCCGCCAACCTCGCCGCCCGGCGTCGGGCGCGGTGAAGACGGGATTTTAGCGTTCCTACCGGTAGCCCGGTAAGTTCCGCGATATCCGTCAGACTGTAGCCCTCAATCTCCTTCAGGATAAGCAGACTGCGCTGCTCCTCCTTGAGGTGACCCAGAATCCTGTAGAGCAGCCGGCGGCGCTCCCGGTCTATGGCCGCCGCCTCCGGATTCCCGGGATCACAAATCTCACTGCCCACAGGTGCGAGGTGCTTCCGCCGACGACGCAGGCGTCGCAGCGCATCCACCCCCTTGTTGCGGACCATTCGATAGAGGTAAGTACCGAAAGTCGCCTTACCGCGGAACTTCGACAGCTCCCCGCTGAGGGCGATCAGCACCTCCTGCTCGGCCTCCTCCGCCTCGTCGCACCAGCAGCCGAAGACGCCGAAGAGCACCCGGCGCATAAAGGGACGATAACGGGCGACGAGCTCCGCGAAGGCCGTATCATCCCGGGCATCGAGATAACGGATTATCAGGGCGTCGTCGTCCACCGTTTAATTCTGGGTCTGCCGCTCCCGCATCTTGCGGCGCAGCTGTAAAAGATCGAGCCAACGCTCTTCGCCAAGAATCCGGCGCACCTCGACCGAGCGTTCGATCTTGGCCAGCTCCACCTTGAGCTTCCACTCCAAAGACTCCCGCAGAAGCGCCTCTACCGCCGCCATATCCGGATTCGGACTCAATAGCAGCTTCTCCATCCGGGCCTGAATCAGCTTCTGCTCCACCCCGGCCTCCCGGTTGAGTTCCGCCGCTTCATAGCCTGCTTCGCGGATCCGCCCTATCTCGTTCTCCTCGAGCCCCAGCCGCTCGTAGAGGGCGGCCTCGTCGAATCCCTGGGCACTCAGCGCCGTAGCCATGAGAATAAGCCCCGTCAAAATAAGAGTAGTTCGTCGTTTCATAGTCAGACTCCTTCGTGTCGACATCGTTTGCCGGTTGATACAGCTATTAGTCGATTTGGAGCAGCGAAAGGTTCCCGATTTGATCCAGTTTTTTTCCGATGTGCCCGCGCCACTCCTCCGCCGATTCAGCTGCAGCGGCCCCCTCGATCCCGGATAAGCGACCGTGCTCGACCTGAAGACGGGCCGAGCCGTCGTTCCGCCCCGGCAAGGGAAAGCTGAAGCGCGGGGTTTTCCCGAAGCGCCACTCCCAGCCGCGGAAGGCATCCGCCGCGGCGGCGCTCTCCCGATAGACAAGATCTTCGGCCGACAGGGACTCCCGAACGCCGCCGACCTCCGCCGCGAGGGCATCCTCGATGGCGGAGATTTCAAGCCCGGGTATTAACTCCGACAATGCTATAACCGGCGAGGAGACCGATGCGACCCCCCGGCTTTCGATACCGGGAAAACTCGGCTTGAGAACCGAGCGCAGGGCGGCGAGATCCGCATCGACCAGGATGGTTCCGTGGTGCAGGGCCCGCTCCTTCGTCAGTCGGTAGGCGCTGCCGGAGAACTTACGCTCACACACGGTCAGGTCGTTCCGCTCGTTTACCGCCGCCTCAATCCCGAGCCCGGCCAGGGCCGACGCGACCAGTTCCGCATTACGGGTTTTATCGTAGCTCTCCCGGGGAGAGATAAAGGCGAAGTTGAGATTTCCCGGATCATGATAGACCGTGCCGCCGCCGGTGTAGCGTCGTACCAGCGGCAGCCCGAGACCCGCCATCCGAAAGAGATTGCACTCCCGCCAGGGATTCTGCGACCGGCCGACCACCACGCAGGGACGGTTCACATAGAGGAGCAGGGCCTTCTCGCCGAAGATTGCATTCTCGAAGATATGGCGCTCGGCCGCCAGGTTTGCATAGGGATCGCTTGATGAGAGAGTTATTACCCGCATGCGACGGCTCCTAGGCGCTCTCTTCGGCGTACTGCAGCCGATAGAGGTTGTAGTAGAGCCCTCGTTCGGCGATCAGCTCCTCATGCCGACCGGTCTCGACCAGCTTGCCGTGGCTCAAGACCATAATCCGATCCGCGTTTTTGATCGTCGAGAGCCGGTGGGCGATGACCAGCGAGGTACGCCCCTCGAGCAGCACGCTCAAGGCATTTTGAATCAGCTGCTCGGTCTCGGTATCCACATTAGCCGTCGCTTCGTCCAGAATCAGCACCTGAGGATTCTGGGCGATGACCCGGGCAAAGGAGATCAGCTGCTTCTGGCCGGTCGAAAGATTACTCCCCCGTTCGTGGAGCACCGTATCGTAGCCCTGGGGCAGCCGTTTAATAAACTGATGGGCGTCGACCATCTTAGACGCCTCGACCACCGCCTCCCGGGGTATAGGCGCCCCAAGGGTGATATTCTCCTCCACCGTGCCGGAGAAGAGAAAGACGTCCTGCTGCACCGGCTGAATGGAACGCCGGAGCTCAGCCAGCTTCATATCGCGGATATCGACTCCGTCGACCTGAATGCTCCCGGCCTGAATATCCCAAAACCGGGTCAGAAGATTTGCAATCGTCGTCTTTCCCGCACCGGTGTAGCCCACTACGGCTACCGTCTCTCCCGGTTCGACCCGAAAAGAGAGCTGCTGCAGAACCGGTTCCTCGGGAACATAGGCAAAGTCGACCCGGTCGAATACCAGCGATCCGTTCACCTCATCGAGCCGCTTATCTCCCCGGTCTGGAATCGAATTATCCGTATCGAGAATCTTGAAGAGCCGTTCCCCGCCGGCCATGGCGGACTGCATGATAGTGAACTTCTCCGAGATATCCATTACCGGCCGATAGAACATCTTGATCAGGCTCAAGAAGGCGATAAGGATCCCCAACGAGACCGAGAGATCGGTAAACATCCGGGCGCCGAAGAAGAGAATCACCCCGGTGGAGACGGTAGTCAGAAAATCGATCGAAGCCCGAAAGGGTGCGAAGACGTAGAGCTCCTTCAGGGAGGCGGCGAAGAGATTATCGTTTCGCTCCTGAAACTCCCTGTCGACCCGGTTCTCCCGGGCGAACATCTGCACCACCTCCATGCCGGAGATGTGCTCGGCAAGGAAGGCGTTAACCCGAGAGATGCCGGCTCGTACCAGACGATAGGCTTCCCTGGCCTTAACTCGAAAAAAGAGGGTCGCCACGATGACCGGCGGCAAGGTTAGGACGGTAATCGTCGCCAGCCGGGCATTCATCAGGTAGAGGGTGATGATGACTCCGGCCATGATACTGAAGTTGCGGATAAACGAGATCGCTACAGTGGCGAAGAGCTCGTTGATCGTATCCACATCGCTCGTCAAGCGGCTTACTAGACTGCCGACAGGGGTCCGCTGGAGGTGGGCCAGTGACTGGTTCATCAGGTGCCGCAGAAGCTTGAGCCGGAGGTCGCGCATCACATTTTGCCCCAGAGCCGCCATGATATAGATCTGCAGAAAGGTAAACAGGAGCGCCACCGCCAACAGGAGCAGATAGAGCCAACTCCGTTCCACGATACCGTTGCGATCGCTCCGCCTGAGGAGTCGTCGATCCTCGACATCGAAGCTGTCGAGCCGCTCCCGGTCGAGGGCGTAGCCCCCTTCCAGGAGCTCCACGCCGGGATCTTCCGCGGCCAGGAGTGAGGTAACCCTGTCCCATTCATCGGCGTCGTATTCCCCGGCAAGCACCAGATACCAGTACTCCTCCGAGAGGGCGCCCGCCGTAGTCAGGCGCTGTTTTTCGACGCCGCTGATCGATGCGGCCACATCCTTGGGAATGTAGTAGATGCCGTTCGCCCGGTGCACGGCCTCGTTGGCGAGCAGATTCGACATGGCCTCCGCCTCCACCGTCCCGGCAGCCGGTTGATAGCGGAGATAGTGGCCTAAGATATTGCGGTCGATCGCCCGCTGCAGTACCACCGGGGTGGCCAGTTCGGCGACCGTCGCGATAAAGAGGGAGATCAGCGCTACCGAGACCAGGAGCCGGTAGGGCTTTAGAAAGGCGGAGAGACGCTTGAGGATATCCCAGTCGAAGCCTTTTACATACTCGTCGGCCGCACTGCTCATACCGCCTCCTCCTCTTCAAGACGCTGGAGATTGGCGACCTCTGCATAGAAGCCCTCTTCCTTGATCAGCTCCGCATGGGTGCCGGATTGGACGATCTTCCCGGCTTCGAGGACGATAATATGATCGGAGAATTTCAGGGTGGAGACCCGGTGGCTGATAAGGATATTGGTCTTCCCCCGGCGCAGGTCGAGAAAACCACTTAAAATCTTCTCCTCCGTGGAGGTATCCACCGAGGCGAGGGCGTCATCGAAGATCAGCACCTCCGGCTCGGTCAACAGCGCTCGGGAGATCGCGATGCGCTGCTTCTGCCCGCCGGAGAGGGTAATCCCCCGTTCGCCCACCTTGGTCTCGAAGCCCTGGGGAAAGAGCTTCGCGTCCCGGGAAATGGTCGAAGCCTCTGCCGCGGCGGCCAAGGCCTCCCGGGGAGCGTCGTCCACCCCGAAGGCGATGTTGTCGCTCACGGTAGCCGAGAAAAGGAAGGTCTCTTGAGGAACGATACCGAAGACCGAGCGCAGGGCGGAGAGCTCATAGTCGCGAATATCCCTCCCGCCGATGAAGACCGTCCCCGGCGGGGTGTTGAGCAAGCGGGGGAGCATTCGAATCAGGGTGCTCTTTCCCGATCCGGTACGCCCGAGGATCCCCAGGGTCGCCCCTCGGGGGACGCTGAAGGAGACATCATCCAGGGCCTCGAAACTCGACTCGGGGTAGCGAAAAGAGAGATTCCGGACCTCTAAGTCTCCGGACGGGGCTCCCTTGAGAGCTCCCTCTATATTCTCGATATCCGGCTTCTCGCTGAGTATGGCGTTGATCCTTCCCAGGGCCGCGCCGCCCCGCTGCAGGATGTTGACGGTAAAGCCCATGCCGAGCATGGGCCAGATCAGCATGCCCAGGTAGCTCATGGCGGCCACGAAATCACCGGGCTGCATAGCTCCGTCCAGCACCGCGTAGCCGCCGAAGCGCAGCAGCAACAGGGTAACCACCCCGCCCAAAAACGAGATCAGCGGGAAGAAGAAGCCCCAAATCCGCACCAGCTGTAGATTCTTGATCTTATACTCCTCGTTCTTACCGGCGAATTGCCCCAGATTCGCATCCTCCCGGACAAAGGCCTTCAGCACCAGGATCCCACTCAAGGCCTCCTGCACATGACTGCTGAGCTTGGCATAACCCTCCTGGACGCTCTTGAAGAGTCTGCCGAGCATCCGCCCCATCCCCAGCACAAGAACCGTAATCAAAGGAAAGGGGGCCAGGACGATCAACGCCAGCTGGGGGAACTGAAAGAAGATAATCAAGAGGATAAAGAGGGTCATGAAGAGCCCGTCGAAGAGGGCCACAAAGCCCATCCCGGCGGCCATGCGGACATGATTCATATCGCCGGTGGCCCGGGCCATCAGATCCCCAGTCTCGCTTCGTCCGTAGAAAGAAGGAGAGAGGGTGAGCAGGTGGGAGAAGAAGCGCTCCCTCAAGAGCCGCTCAATATTACGGGAGGCGCCGTGTATAAAGTAACGCCATCCGAAACGGCCTAGACCGACTAAAAAGGCGATCAGCACCATCAGAAGTACAGTACGGCCGATTGATGCGAGATCTACCCTGCCGGAGGAGATCTGATTGATTACCGACCGGGTTAGTTGAGGAATATAGAGCTGACCGGCATCGGTCACGAAGAGGAAGAAAAACCCCGCCAGGTAGCGACCGCGAAAGCTACGGAAGTAGGGGAACAGGGTACGAAACTCTTTCAACATATGGGGGAATCCGCCTTCCTAGGCGCGGCCAAGAGGCCGCGGAGGTAATGGATAACGAGTCGCTTGAACTCAGGCTCGAAACGGGTCGGAAAATGGTCGAAACCGCCGACCTCGATCGCCTTCCGGATAATCGGAGCGGGGGAGCAGAAATTGGTCGCCCCGACGATCAGCATATAGACTGCGTTTACCGCCTCCCGGGCGCCGTCCAGATCCAAGACCGGAAAGATCCGGCTGAATTGCCGGGCAATTCGGTCTACGGTACGGGCCAGGCCGCCCTTGAACCGGAGCGCCGCCTCGAGAGAGATGTTCGCCTCGATGCGGGTATGCAGGATCGCCAGCAGCCGCAGCAAATCCTCCCGACCCTTGAGGCTTTGCAGGAGCGCTTCGGAGACCTGCTCGACCGCGCCGTCACCATGCTCGATTGCGGACAGGAGCGAAAGAAGCTCATCGGTCCACTTTGAGAAACCCGACTCCATCAGTCTCAGGAAGAGCTCCTCCTTGGTAGAGAAGTAAAGGAAGAGGGTCCCCTTCGCTACCTGAGCCGCCGCGGCGATCCGGGCCATGCTGATCTCCTCGAAGGAGTGCTCGGCAAAAAGGGGAACTACCGCAGTCAAGATAGTCTGCTCCTTATCCCGTTTCTCCCTCTCGCTCACGGCTCGTTTTCTCATCCGTTTAATGTAGCTCGAAGGGCTTAGTACAGTCAATTTAACCCTTCTACGAAGGAGCCACTTGACCAGGAGGGGTGAGCCTAGGTAGACTGCGGACTATGAACTGTGAAATATTTCACAGGTAAATATTCAAGGAGCCCTGGATGCGGAGTAAACTCCCCTTACCGACCATCGAACGCCTCTGCACCCTCTACGGCTACCTGAGTACGGCCCGCGAAGAGGGAAGCATCCGGCTCTCCTCCCGGGAGCTGGGTCGTCGAATCGGCGAGAGCTCCCATACCGTTCGCAAAGACCTGAATCACCTGCACCTGAGCGATGCGAATTCCGCCGGCTACGCTATCGATGAACTCCACGAGACGATTGCGGAAACCCTCGATCTCAAGCGACCGAAAAAGGCCTGTATCGTCGGCCTGGGCCGACTGGGCCAGGCGATTCTCCGGTACACCGATTTCACCGCCGAAGGAATCGATATTCGGGCCGGCTTCGACAGCGACACCAACCGGCTGGAACTGCTCTCTGCCCCTATTCCGCTCCTCCCGTCCCATGCCATTGCCGCAAAGGTTAAACGGGAAGGAATATGCCTGGCGGTCTTGGCCGTACCGCCCGCCGGCGCCCAGCTTGCCGCGGACCGTCTCGTAGAGGGCGGCATCCGGGGTATCGTCAATTTCACCATTCCCGTAACGGTTCCGGAAACCGTCCGGGTTCGACAAATTTCGGTTCTGGATGAACTGAGAATACTTTCCGCCCTGGAGGAATAGATGTACAAGATTCTGACCCTCAACAAGATTGCCACCGCCGGACTCGACCTCTTCTCGCGAGAGCGGTATGAAGTCGCCTCGGAGATCGGCCACCCCGATGCAATTCTGGTTAGAAGCCAGGATATGCACGACATGGAGCTCCCCGAGACCGTAAAGGCCATCGCCCGGGCAGGAGCAGGGACCAACAATATCCCGATCGATGAGTGCACCCGCCGGGGAATCGTCGTCTTCAATACCCCCGGAGCCAATGCCAACTCGGTCAAGGAACTGGCCCTGACCGGCCTCTTCCTCGCCTCCCGGAAGATCTTTCGAGGCATGCAGTGGGTCAACGGCCTCGCCGGCCGGGGCGACGAGGTTCCATCGCTCATCGAAAAAGGCAAGAAGGAGTTCGCCGGAAACGAGATCCGCGGCAAGAAACTCGGGATTATCGGTCTGGGGGCCATCGGCGTGGACGTAGCCAACGACGCGGAACGACTGGGAATGAAGGTAACCGGCTACGATCCCTTCATCTCGATTGAAGCCGCCTGGGGACTCTCTCCGAGCGTACGCAAGGCCGAGAGCCTGGAGAGTCTCATCGCCGATTCGGATTACCTGACTATTCATGTGCCCCTCAACGATCAGACCCGGGGGATGCTCAACCGAGAGCGCTTCGCCAGGATGAAGAAGGGAATGAAGCTCCTCAATTTCTCCCGGGGCGGACTGGTCAACAATGCCGATCTGATCAAGGCTATTGAGGCGGGTATAATCGACCGCTATGTAACCGACTTTCCGGATGACACCCTCTTGGGAGTTGAAGGGGTTATCCCCATTCCCCACTTAGGGGCATCCACCCCGGAGGCGGAAGAGAACTGCGCGGTTATGGCAGCTCAACGGCTTATCGCGTTCCTGGAAACCGGAAACATCGAGCACTCGGTCAACTTCCCGACCTGCGGCATGCCCCCCACCAGCGACACGCGCATAGTCATCGCCAACCGTAACGTGCCCAACATGGTGGGACAGATTACGACGGTGATGGCTTCGGAGTCGATGAACATTACCGAGATGATCAATCGACACAAAGGCGAGTACGCCTATAATATCATCGACGTGGAGACCGAGAATGCCCAACCGGTACTGGATAAACTCCGCGCGATTGAAGGTGTGGTTATGGCGCGGGTACTGAATAATTCTTGACCTGCCGGGGAGCTCCGGCATAAGCTGAAACCACACATGAGAACGCAGTATTCAAAGCAGACCGAGGCGGAACAGGCCCACTCCCTTTTTAAGAAACGGGTACACACCCTGGGTTTCTCGTTGATCCTCGGCGGCCTGCTTCCCTATGCTGCTCTTCTCTTTGATGCCTCGCGGACTATTGTGCTCCTCAGCCTGTTGCCTGTTAGTGCCGCGATGATCGTGACCGTCTTCTACTTGCGCTACTTAAAGCATCTCAATGCGCGAGCCTCCCGAGAGGCTTCGGCGAGTGAGATCCGATTCAGTGGGGCGGCGGCTAACATCCCAGGGGTAATATTCCAGCTGCTGGTGGAGAGGGAAGGAGGAATCGAGGTACCCTACCTCAGTCCTTCGATCAACAGCCTCTTGGATCCAGAGATCATCAAGGAGAATGAAGGCTCCCACACGGCTCTTTTCCAGAGCCTCTTGGGGAGCGAATGGGCCCAACTCGAGGAGCTGGCCAAGAGCTCGATAGTAACCCGGCTCCCCTGGTCCCTCGAGATTCATCTTCCGTCGCCGGGCGGGGAGAAGCGCTGGTTCAAGCTGATAACCTCTCCGGCAGTCTATGAGAACTCCCGGCCCCTATTGAACGGTCTGCTCTTGGATATCCACGAACAGCATCTGGCCGCTCGGACCCTGCATCAGGCCAAAGAAGAGGCGGAACGAGCCAACCGCACGAAAAGCGAGTTCCTGGCCAATATGAGCCATGAACTGCGCACCCCCTTGAACGGGATTATCGGCATGACCGACCTCCTTCTGGGAAGCGAGCTTAGCGAGGAGCAGCTCGAATACGCCCGAACAGTCCGCGTATCGAGCGACTCTCTCCTGGCGATCATCAATGACATCCTGGATATCTCCAAGATCGAGGCGGGAAAGCTGAGTATCGAAGAGGGGCCCCTGGGGCTCCATGCGCTGGCCAGGGAGGTCTGCGAGAGCTTGCTGCCGGCCGCAGAAAACGCGAATCTGGCAATCTTCCTCGATTATGATCCTTATCTCGCCCTTGAATTGATCGGCGACCATGACCGTTTGAAACAGATCCTCTACAATCTGCTGGGCAATGCCATCAAATTCACTCCCCGGGGGTCGGTAAGCCTGCGTATTGCCGCGGCGGGCAGGGAAGAGCATGGCAAGGTAGGTGTCCGTTTCGCCGTGGAGGATACCGGGATCGGCATTGCCGAGGAGAAGCAGGATCTGATATTCGAGAAGTTCAGTCAGGTGGATTCCTCCTCCACCCGACGCTACGGCGGTTCGGGTCTGGGACTGCCGATTAGTCGGGATCTGGTCGAGCTAATGGGGGGCACCTTGAGCGTGGAGAGTACGGTCGGCCGCGGTTCGGTTTTCTCCTTTACCATTCCCATGCGAGCCGGAGAGGAGCGCGGCCGACTGTCTGATCTGATCGATCTCAAGGGAAGGCGAGTATTGTTTGAGGGACTCGATCCGCGGGAAGCTGAGATTCTGGGCCGCAGCTTTGCCGCATGGGGCGCCGAGCTTGAGCCGCCCGTCACGGCATCGGATACCGCGTCGGGACAGCGCATTCGGGTTCGAAACGGCGGCGATGAGGTGATCATTCTGCTTGCGGCGCAAAGGGAAGAGGCGATTCAGGCGGCGTCTAAGCATCCACAAGCCCTGGTGCTCGCACCGCCGACGGATACGGTCGAGATTGCCCGCTGGCTTGCAGGACAGAACCGGCCCCAGGCAAAAAACCATCAAGAGCCGGTAGAGAGCCTGACGGTCGCACCACACATCCTGCTGGCCGAGGACAACAAGGTCAATCAGAATGTGATATCCCGCCTGCTTGAGAAGCTCGGCTGCCGGGTTACCATTGCCGAAGACGGCCGGAGAGCGGTAGACGCCTTCCGGACAGGGAGTTTCGAAGCAGTCTTCATGGACTGTCAGATGCCGGGAATCGACGGACTCGAGGCAACCCGCATGATCCGGGCCATCGAGGATGGAAGCCGTCATATGCCGATAATCGCCCTCACGGGGCATGCCATGCCGGGGGACCGGGAGCGTTTTCTGGCCAACGGTATGGACGATTACCTCAGTAAACCCGTCAAGGGTGCCGACCTGCGGGAAGCCCTGACCCGCTGGGTACGAACCGATAGACAGAACGGAGCCCCTGCACTCTTTGATCCAGCTACGGCTCTGACTCGGATCGAGGGAGATCGGGAAGATCTCAAATTGATAGCCGAAGTTTTTTTAGAGACCTCCATCGCCGATTGGAAAAAGCTCACCGACGCCGTGGAACGGGACGACCATAATACTGTGCGGCAGGCACTCCATAGTCTGAGGGGCGCCGCCTCTAATCTGGAAGCCTCTCTGTTTATCAGGGAACTCGAAAACTGGGAAAAGAAGTGCCAAACCGACCCGAATCCCGGGATGATCAATCGACTGCAGGAACTCTACAATCAATTACGCGCCGAATTACAGGAATACATTCGAAACTGAGGCGGGTCCTTGTCGCCTCCCGGCGTCCATGGTAGCATACGGCCTTACCATGAAGGGAAAATCAGTATACCCGCGCCGAACGCGCCCTGCCGTACAATTCGGAATTTTCCTCTCCGGCCTTTTGTATATCATTCTAGGAGTAGTATCTATGAGTAGTTGCGACGCACAGCAGCCCGCCCTGGACGACGGGCTCTATGCTGTAATAAAGACAGCCAAGGGACCGATCTATTGCGAACTCGAGTACCAACGCGCCCCGATGACGGTCGCCAATTTCGTCGGCCTCGCCGAAGGCAGTATCAATCACGATGAGGGGGACGGTCCGTTCTATGACGGGCTCAATTTTCATCGCGTTGTGGATAACTTCGTCATTCAAGGCGGATGTCCCCAAGGAACCGGTACCGGCGGTCCGGGATACTCCTTCCCCGATGAATTCGATCCGAACCTACGCCACGACCAGCCCGGCATCCTCTCCATGGCCAATAGCGGCGCCAACACCAACGGCAGCCAATTCTTCATAACCCATACCGCCACTCCGCACCTGGACGACCGTCATTCGGTCTTCGGCAGGGTCGTCGAGGGGATGGATGTGGTCAATTCCATTGTGGCCGGGGACCGGATCGATGCGGTTGAAATCCTCAAGATCGGCGATGAAGCGGAAGCATTCACCGTAAGCCAGGAGAGTTTCGACGAGCTGATCGAATCAAGCGCCAAACGCGCTGCCGCTCAGCGGGCGGAAGCCCAATCCAGCTTCATAAACCAGATTACTGAAAAATGGCCTCAGCTGAAGCAGACCGATTCAGGGGTATTCTTCGAGAGCCTGGAGGCAGGCTCAGGCGACACGGCCGAAGAGAAGAGCACTGTTACCGTCCATTATGAGCTAAGTCTCTTAAACGGTTCGGTCATTCAGTCCAGTTTCGACGGCGATCCGGCCGAGTTCTCCCTGGACCGTGTTATTCCCGGTTGGCGGGACGGAATCCTCGCCGACGGCGGCATGCAGATCGGCGAGAAGCGTCGTCTGGTAATCCCACCGGAACTCGGCTACGGAGAGCAAGGGTATCCGGGAGTTATTCCTCCCAACTCATTCCTGGTTTTCATTGTAGAGTTGCTCAAACTCCAGTAAGGGCCTTGTGAGGTTGATTACCATGAAAAGACTTATTTGTATTCTTCTGCTTACGGCAACCGCTCTACTACCTCTTGCCGCCGCCGATGTAGGCGCGGGAATCCTCGTCGGAGAGCCGACCGGCTTGAGCTTGTCCCTCAATAATCAATATATCCTCGGAGCGGCATGGTCTTTCCGGAACTATGTTCATATCCACGGCGATTATCTCTTCTATCGCAGCGGCATACCCGAGTTCGAGAAAGAGTTCGAGAAGCCTATCGGTTGGTACCTGGGCGGCGGCGCGAAGCTGCGGATCTTCACTGAGGATAAGGACAAGGAGGATGCGGATATCGGTCTCGGCGTACGGGTTCCTGTGGGCGTGAGTTTTTACGCTCTCCCGGAGCTGGAGCTCTTTGCCGAGATAGTCCCCGGAATCGCCCTTTTCCCGGATACTGAATTCGATCTCGACGGCGGAATTGGTCTGCGCTACCACTTCGCCGCCCGCAGCAAGTACCTTCCCGAGGAGTAGGCCTTGGCCAAAAAGAGCAGCCGCTACGTCTGCTCCAACTGTGGTCACAGCGAGCCGAAATGGCTCGGTCGCTGCCCTGCCTGCGGGGAGTGGAATACCCTCGCTGAAGAGGCGGCGCCCTCCTCGACCAAGGGCGGATCATCCCGCAAAGCCTCGACCTCCCGGCCCCAGGGGATCGGCGAGATCCCCGAGGCGGACACCCCGCGCATCGATACCGGCAACGGCGAACTGAACCAGGTCCTGGGCGGCGGTCTTGTCGCCGGGAGTTCCGTACTCATCGGCGGGCAGCCGGGAATAGGCAAATCAACCCTGCTGCTACAGATCTCCGATACCGTAGCTCAGGATGTACTCTACATCTCCGGCGAGGAATCGGCCCGGCAAATCGCCCTCCGGGCCAAACGGATCGGCGCCGTATCGCCCCGGATAAAGGTCCTGTGCGAAACCGGTGTGGAATCCATACTCAAGAATCTGGAGAAGAGCCGCCCCTCCCTGGTAGTGATCGACTCGATTCAGACGCTGCAATCGGAAGAGATCGGCCCGGTTCCCGGGACGGTCAATCAGATAAAGTACGGCAGCTACGAGATCGCCGACTGGTGCCGGGAACACGAGACGCCCCTCTTTCTGGTGGCCCACGTCACCAAGGAGGGCTCCATCGCCGGGCCGAAGGTGGTCGAGCACATGGTCGACACGGTCCTCTACTTCGAGGAGGCCGAGGGCGGCATCCGTCTTTTGCGGGCCGTGAAGAACCGTTTCGGTCCGGTCAACGAGGTGGGCGTCTTCGCCATGGGAGCCGAAGGTTTGAAGGGCGTCGAGGATCCGGCGGCACTCTTCCTCCAGGAACGGGAAGGCTCCCTGCCGGCCGGCGCGGCGGTGGCACCGGTCTACGAGGGGAGCAGGGTCTTCCTGGTGGAGATTCAGGCCTTGACCGTACCGGCTAAAGGGGGCGTCTCCCGCACCTTCGCCGACAAGATCGACTCCCGCCGGGTTTCCAGGATCGCCGCAGTCCTCGAGAAACATGCAGGGTTGCGTTTCAGCGATCAGGATATCTACGTCAACGTGGCCGGCGGTATCCGCTTGAGCGAAGTCGGCATCGACCTGCCCTTGGCGGTGGCCCTCTATTCCGCCCGCACCGGACTCTCCGCACCCAGTTCGACAGTCTACGCCGGCGAGGTAAGCCTGGCGGGTGAGGTAAGAGGTGTGCCTCAGGCGGAGCTGCGGCGCAAGGCCGCCGACAAGCTCGGTTTTCAGGCGAAGATCAGCTCCGGCCCGCTAAAAACCTTTTTAGGTCAGCTCTTCGGAGGCGGCAATGCTTAAACTCTACTTCTATGTTCCCGAATCCCATAAGGAACCGGTAAAAGAGGCCTGCTTTGCAGCCGGTGCGGGCAGTATCGGCGACTACAGCCGCTGTGCCTGGGAGATCCTCGGTACGGGACAGTTTCTCCCCGGATCGGAGAGCACCCCCTTCCTCGGCACCCCGGGAGAAATCGAGCGGGAAAGCGAGTACAAGGTCGAGATGGTGCTGCCGGATGATCGCAAGGAGTCCGTCATCGAAGCCTTCAAGCGTGCTCACCCCTACGAAGAACCGGCCTACGGGCTGATCCGGATCGAGACCTAGGCAGCTGGCTGGCCCGAAACAAGCATGATTCTCAAATATCCCCAAAAAAGAGGTGACAAAGAGTATATCTCATGCTAACTTTAGTTTACATAAGCAACCAACCAAAGAGGTGAGAGCATGGGATTTTCTAATAACTTTCTCTTCGGCACCGCTACCGCCAGTTACCAGGTGGAGGGCGCCTATAATGAAGACGGACGCACGATGAGCATCTGGGACACCTTTTCCCGGGAGCCCGGCAAGGTTCTCCACGGACATACGGGCGATTTTGCCTGTGATCAGTATCACCGCTATGAGGAGGATATCGAGCTGATGCACCAGGCGGGCATTCAGGCTTACCGCTTTTCCCTCGCCTGGCCGCGGATCCTCCCGGGCGGCGGATCGACGGTCAACCAGAAGGGCATCGATTACTACAATCGCCTGATCGACACGCTGTTGAAGAAAGGCATCTCCCCGGCGGTAACCCTCTACCACTGGGATCTGCCCCAGGAGCTCGAGGACGCCGGGGGCTGGCCCGAGCGGCAGACGGCGCTGAAGTATGCCGACTATGCCGAGGTCTGCTTCAAGGCCTTCGGGGACCGGGTGGAAAACTGGATCACCTTGAACGAACCCTGGTGCTCCTCCCACTTGGGCTACTTCGAAGGGAGACATGCCCCGGGAAAACAGAACCGGCAGCTCGCCTACCGGGCGGTCCACCACCTGAATCTGGCCCACGGACTCGCCGTGCAGCGCTTCCGGGAGGGCGGCTATACAGGCAAAATCGGCATAACCCTCAATCTGACCTCGCCTCGACCGGCTACGCGCCGCGAGGAGGATCTGCATGCGGCCGACCGCGCCAAGGATGGTCAATCCCGAATCTATCTTGATCCGATCTTCGGCCGGGGTTACCCGGAGCGGCATTTATCAATCGAGCCGGCGGTCACCATGCCGGTAGAACCGGGCGACATGGAGATCATCTCCTCGAAGATTGATTTTCTGGGTATGAACTACTACTGGGAGGATGCAGTCCGCTTCGACGCCGACGCCCCCGAGGAGTTTGTCCAGGTCAAAACCTACCAGGATAAAACCCATATGGGCTGGGATGTCGTTCCCGAGGGCCTCTACCGTCAGGTACGCTGGGTCAACGAAACCTATGGTCCGATAGATCTCTACATTACCGAGAACGGCGCAGCCTTTCCCGACCGGCTCTCCGAGGAGGGAACCCGCTGTCACGACCCCGAACGGGTAGAGTACCTGCGGGGACATCTCTCGGTCTGCCGCCGTTTAGAAGAGGAAGGGATTCCGCTAAAGGGTTACTTTCTCTGGTCGCTCTTGGATAACTTCGAGTGGGCCTACGGCTATACCCGGCGCTTCGGCGCAATCTATGTCGATTACGGCGATTTCCGGCGCATTCCGAAGGATAGCTTCTACTTTTATCGGGATGTAATATCCGGGGCGGAACAGGTATAGAATCAGCCGATTGCCGACGGAACCCAAATCCACCCTTCCCGGCGGATAAGCTCAGCCTTGTCTGCCGGAGGGCGACGGACGAGGCCCTTGAGGTAGGCGACATAGACAAGCAGACAGAGGAGTGCATCGAGGAGATCCGCATCATCGAGAAATGCACTATTGCCGCAGGCAAGATGCACCCATTCCGGAAGTCCTGACAGGATCTCTTCCCGTACGCTCCGCTGGTCGCGCTTCTTGTAGGCCTTAGCCGGGAGGCCGGCGACGGTCAGCCAGGCGGCGGGATAGGTCTCTAACACCTCTCCTGTAGGCGCTTCGCCCGGCTTCCAACCCAACGGCAACGGCAGACCGCTCCTGCGTCGTAATTCACCGAGGAGCGATAGCGCCGCATGGGCGGTGCGGGCGATCCGGTCGGCGCCGACATCCATGGGCCGCTTGCCTATCGTCTCTGCGGTGTAATCGTCGGCAAAGCGACGGAAGAGCCTATTCGCCGACAGATCGAGGGGATCTCCCGCCCGGTGTTCGACAAGGGAATCGCCCAGAGAAACGGGCCAGCCCAACGGGGCGTCCAGGCCAAGCAGAAAAGGCCCCTCGTACACCCAGTCGGCGGCGATCTCCGCCGGCTCCCGATCGACGCCGCTTCGCGCTTCTTCTACAATAAGCAAATCATCCGCATAATCCGCTACACATAGTCCGGTATTGGCCGGATCGACCGCACAATCGATACCGATCAGGCGGACCGGTTTCACGAGAGCCTGTCCCGATAGTCGGCGTAACCGAACTCACGCACTATCCGCAGCGTCCCGTCGGATGCGAGGATCCCGATCGACGGGTGGTGAACGCCGTTGAACATCGTCGTCTTGACCATGGTGTAGTGGATCATATCCTCGAAAATAATCGGATCCCCCACCGAGAGGGCTTTCGGCGAGAGCCAGTCGCCCATTACGTCTCCGGCGAGGCAGCTGTTGCCCCCCATCCGGTAGCGGTAGTCCGCTGCTGTTCCCGATCCTGCGGATTCGGCGATTGCAAGCCCCCTGATTTGCGGTTGATAGGGCATCTCCAGGCAGTCGGGCATGTGGGCGGTGAAGGAGACATCGAGGATCGCAGTCTCGACATCGCCGCGCCGGACGAGATCCTCCACCCGGGCGCGCAAGAAACCTGTCTCCCAGGCGAAGGCGCTCCCCGGTTCGAGGTAGACCCTTAAATTGGGATAACGCTCGCGAAACTCTGCAAGGCTACGAATCAAGAGTTCCCTGTCATAGCCGGCCCGGGTAATCAGGTGCCCGCCGCCGAGATTCAGCCAGCGGAGGCGGGGCAGGATCTCGCCGAAGCTCTCCTCTACAGCCTCGATCAAGCGGACCGTATGCCGGGCCTCCGATTCGCACAAGGCATGCAGATGAAGACCCTCGGGTAGAGCATCCCGCAGCAGATCCTCAAGCTCCTCAGGGCTCGCGCCGAGACGACTCTCAGGTGATGCCGGATTGTAGAGGGCGGTCTCCACCGGGGAGTAGCCGGGATTAATCCGCAGCCCCCAGGAGATTTCGCGACCTTGCCGCCGCGCCTTCAAGCGCGGTAGAAATCGGCGTACCTGAGCCGCGGAATTGAAGGTGATATGGGAGGAGCAGTCCAGAATAGAATCGATCTCCTCCTCTCGAAAGACCGGGGCGTAAGTATGAGCCTTCTTCCCCATCTCTTCGGCGATAAGCTTCGCCTCGTTCAGGGAGCTTGCGGCGGCGCCTTTGACATAGCGCCCCACCAACGGGAAAACGCCCCACAGGGCAAAGCCCTTCAATGCGGGAATAATCTCTACCCCGGCGGCATCGGCGGTAGCGGCGAGGGTCTCCAGGTTTCGAATCAATTTATCCTCCTCCAGCACATAGCAGGGGGAGGGGATATCCTTGTAGTCGCTCATCAGCGTCAGCGTAGCCTCTGTCGACTGAGAATGCAAGCGCCTATACGCTGCGGTCGGGTTTGTTAGCGTACATGACTTTATCCGCAGCGGCCAGCAGCCCTTCCGGATCCTTGGCGTCCCAGGGATAGCATGCCGCGCCGATCGTAGCTCCTACTCGAACGGTATGCGCGGCGAGCGGTATCGGCCTGGTTATCGCTGCGGTGATCTTTCCGCTGATACGAATAATATCCTTGGGAACGGTGATATCGGAGCAGATAATGACAAACTCGTCCCCACCGATCCGGGCCACCGTGTCTGAACTGCGTACTGCGGCGACCATCCTTGAAGCGGCCGCTCGCAATACGCCGTCGCCGGTTTCATGGCCATGACGATCGTTTATCCCTTTAAAACCATCAAGATCAATGAAGAATACAGCAACTACATGCTCCTCCCGCTCCGCCCGGGAGATGGCGCTGTTCAAGCGGTCGAAAAAGAGCGCCCGGTTCGGAAGGCCGGTTAACACATCGTGGAGCGCCAACCGTTCCAGCGCTTCCTCGGCCTGTTTCCGCACTGTGATGTCCTGGGCCAGAATAATATCCCCCAGGACTCGACCCGAGGGATGGACTAGCTCCTTGGAAGAGAGGGTCACCGTTCTCGATTCGCCGGCGGGTGAAATCCAATCCCACTCGACCTCTTTCGCCGGGGACAACTGCTCCGGAAGGGTGGGCAGAAGATCCCCCAGACGACGATTAATCGCCTGAGCGACAGTCAGGTCGAGGATCGATTCTACGGCGGGATTTACGAGTCGAATTACCCCAGCTGAGTCAACCACGATTACGCCGTTTTGCATATTCTCCAGAATAGCCGACGCGGCGACGGCAGGGGTTATATCCACGAGCTGAAATTTCACCACCGCGTAGCCGGTCAGCACCGCGAAAAGAAAAATCGGAATATAACCGAAGGCGTAGACCTGAATCCCGACGGCTGGTAGAAAATCGACGCCGCCGATACACCCGATTACCAGGGCCAAACGCGAGATCCGGAGCCTTTTTATCTGCAGCCGGTCTATGCTTCGCCCAATCTCACGGGTATAGAGATAGAGAACGCCCCCCATCACGAGGGCAAAGTAAGCAATGAAGAGTAGTCCCACCGGTCCGTAACGGGGATAATAGCCCCAGGCGACGGGAAAATTGCCGGCAATAAAGAGATCGGTAAAAAGGACCGAGACCGCAGCAGCTCCCGAAAGCAAATAAGCCAGACGGGCGATACGGACCGGGCACCGAGAACTGGAGGGCAAGTAGATCCGGCATATTCTAGCCGGTTTGCCAGAAACGGCGCGTCTCGGTAGAATAGCGCCATGTCGCTGAGTCAGTTCCTTGCCATCGTCGAACTACGCACCAAGATCGTCTCCCTCTCCACCTTCTCTCTGGCACTGATCTACGCCGTCAGTACCGGTAGAGAGATCCCGCTCGGTCTGGCGCTTCTGACCCTGGCGGCGGCACTGGCAGTCGATATGGGCACCACAGCTTTCAACAGCTACTTCGACTATCTGCGGCGGGTCGATCACCGCCGCTATAACCGGGAGAGCGACAAGGTGATCGTCCACCGGGGAGTCGATCCGGGAGCGGCCTTCTTCAGCGCCGCCGGCTGCTTCGCCGCGGCCGTGGTTTTAGGGGGCATCATCGCCCTGTTGCGGGGCTGGGAGATTGCCGCCGTTGGGGCGGCCTGCATGGCGGTGGGATTTCTCTATACCGGGGGGCCGCGGCCGATCTCATCCACACCGTTGGGGGAGCTCTTCGCCGGCGGTTTCTTAGGGAGCGTCTTCTTTCTGATTACCTTCTATATCTTGACCGGGGGACTCACCCATGAAGCGCTCCTCGCCTCTCTTCCGTCGGCGCTGATGATCGCCTCGATTCTCTCGGTCAATAACGCCTGCGACATCGAAGGGGACCGGGCGGCGGGACGCAAAACCCTGGCGATCCTTGTCGGCCCTAAGGCGGCGGCCGCACTGGTTCCGGGCTGGGGAGGACTGACCCTCGCAACGACAGCGTTTCTGGTCATCCTAGCCGTACTACCCTACTCGGTTGCCGCAGGCCTCGTAATTCTCCTGCCGCCGGCCGTGGTCGAATATCGGCGTATGTTCACCCGGGGATTCAGTCACGAGACCAAGGGGCCCAATATGGGCAGCATCAGCCGCATCTTCAAGCTCTTTAGTCTCGGTTACGGGGCCGGATTACTGGCAGGCCTCTGGATTTGACGAAAGCGGTAGCCCTCGTTTTCCAGGAGTGCTATCAGCCCCTGCTCGCCGCCGAGATGTCCGGCGCCGACTACGACCAATAGATCATCGCCCTGCTTAATGAATGGGGGAATCAGCTCGGCCCAGCGCCGGTTGCGCGCAAGGATCAGCCGCTCGTAGAGTTGTGGATACTCCTTCAGGGAGTCGACCTCTCGCTGCAGTCCCTCGATGTCTCCCCGCCGCCAGGCCTCGACCAGGGGAGAGAAGGTATCCTCACCTCCATAGAGATCGTCGATTACACTCCACAGGAAGGCCTCTTGATCTCCTCCGCCCAGGGATTCAAGGAGTTTTAATTGATGCTCGACGCTCTCCAGACCGGCGTACTCCTTCCCCTCCTCCAGAGCCCTGCGATGAAGATAGGAATCCAAACCGAGCTCCGGATCGTAACCCAGCTCGGTGATGCGGGTCATGGTTAAAAAGAGCTGAATAAACCAGGGTCGAAAACGGTTGAAGGGAGCAATCCCGAGGCCGTAGCGGCCGAAGATTTGATTTAGCTCTGCGTAGAGGTCGGGGCTCAGTTCGCTCTTCAAACTCTTCCCCTGGGGATAGGCGGCCTTCAGCATCAGACTGTTGAGGGCCTTCGGACCTTCCAGGGCGGCTATATCGGTTTCAAAGAGAATCAACTCCGCGTCGGAAAAGGCGGACTCGATCGCCGGATTTAGGGGATAATCATCCTCGGTCAGTACATGGATCGAGCCAAGAAGGTAAAGTTTCGATGCGCCGGTTTCGGCCTCCCAGAGCGGCAGAGGTGCGGACGAGAGGAGAGCGGAGGAAGTGAGCAGAAGAACGATCAGCAGCAAAGAGGTAACGAGCTTCTTTTTCATCGCTTCCATCCTACCGCTTCCCTCCGGCCCAGGCAAGATTTCCCGCAAAGGGATGACCTCAAGAGAAGGAATGACTACTTTCTTTGTATGAATAGTCTCTATAAAGCTTTTTCCAAGACCATTTCCACTAAATCATTGCTGCTCTTCGGAGTGCTCCTCTTCGGCATACCGCTCTTCGGACAATCGATCACAATCGAGGCCGATCAAAGTGATCTCGATCTGGACTATGCCCACGTAATCAAGGTGGTCGCCCGGGAACAGGAAGGAACCTGGCGCTTCGACGTGACCGTGCGCCACGGCGATGAGGGCTGGGACCATTATGCCGACCGCTGGATAGTGGTCGATGCCCAGACAAGCGAGGAGTACGGCCGTCGTGTGCTCGCCCATCCGCACGTTTCGGAACAGCCCTTCACCCGCAGTAAATCCGGAATCATTATTCCCAAGGGAGTAGACGCGGTGCTGATTAAAGCCGCCTGTCAGGTTCACGGGTTCGGCGGGACGGAACTGACCATAGAGCTACCTTAATAAATCCCCGGGTAGCGAGAGTTATTTATGACTATTTATGTTATATTTATCCCCGGGGGTTTTATATGCGTACAATACTAGTGGCACTACTGATTCTGTGCTTCGCCATACCGCTTCTGGCCGAGGCCGCCACCCTGGTTTACCTGGAAGGGGACGTTACCATAAACCGACGGGGAGTGGAGACGGACGCCGATTTCGGCGCCGAACTGGAGATCGGCGATCTGGTTCGGACCGGCGCGGATTCAACGGCCGTGATTACCACCGCCCGGGGAGACGATCTCAAGCTGCGGGCAGACACAAGCTTAGTGATAGAGGAGATCGCCGAAACAAGCCGCCTGAGGCTCAACAGCGGCGGACTCTTTGCCAAGGTAAAACGCCTGGCCGGCCGCGCCTTCTCCGTTCAAACACCTTCGGTAACGGCCGGCGTTCGGGGAACCGAGTTCTTCATCGCCTACGGACGAACCATCGAGAAAGAACCCGATGTCTGGCTCTGCGTTAACGAGGGGAGCGTATCCGTATCGACCGATGCGGGAGAAGAGGTCGTGGTAAACGAAGGCGAGGGGGTCAATATCCTTGCCGGGGCGCGCATCACCGATCCCCGCTTCTTCCCCTGGACCCGAGATCTCAATTGGAACACCGATCCCGCCGCCGGGGAGATCCGGGATCATACCGACCTAGACGGGGCCTATGCGGACCTGGAGGACATCGATTATGACTGATTCTCATACCCTGCGCCGCATAACTATCACGCTCTTTATAATCGTGGCCGCAATGACCCTTACAGCGGAGACGGATTTTCAAGGTCGGCTCAATATATCTAAGGATCTCGGCGACTTCGATCCCATGGCCGAATTGATCGGCCGCTACGAGGATGGTGAATATCGCTTCAACGCTATCCGCCTGGGCGGCTACTACCGGGTGATCGATCAGCTCAAGCTGGGGGCCTTCTATGAGCTACAGAGCGGGGCCATCCATACAGAGGACTGGGACCGGAGCCAAGGAGTATGGGAGGATACGAAGGACCGCATAGAACAACTCCTGATCCTCGACGCCAGCCCTCGCTTCCAGCTCGAATTTCTCCCAGGGGAGAACTGGCTGGCTATGATCAAGAACCGTTACTACATTAATTTCTACAACGGGAATCAATCGCTCATGGTCCGACCCGGAATCAGCTACTTCTATATTCGCGATCGGGAGCCCCGCTTCTCCGCGGGCTTCTCCTACGGACTCTACTTTCCTCTGAACTTCGACGAGACCCTCCTTTACGAAGAGAGTCCCTATCTCAACTTCATCTATTTTCTGAACGATCGTTATCTCTTAGAGGCATCCCTCGCCCGACGCAGCCGGAGCTGGGAAGGGAAGGATACCCATGGAGACGACTACTCCTTCAGCGATACCGATTATCTGATCGGCCTGGGGGTGATTATCCGGCTTTAAAGCTCCAGATCCTGCGGGAAATCCTCATGCCAAGGAAGACCGTCTTCGGCCAGCTGTTTGAGGAAGGGATCGGGATCGAACTCCTCCACATTGTAGACCCCCGGACGCTTCCAGAGCCCGCGGTAGAACATCAGTGCCCCGACCGTAGCGGGAACCCCGGTGGTGTAACTGACCCCCTGGGCGCCGGTTTCGTTGTAAGCCACCTCGTGGCTGCAGTTGTTCCAGATATAGTAGTTCTTCTCCGCCCCGTCTTTGACGCCGCGGATGCGGCAGCCGATGGAGGTCTCGCCGGTGTAGTTCTCGCCCAGTTCGCCGGGATCGGGAAGCACGGCTTTGAGAAACTGAATCGGCACGATCTCCACGCCTTTATAGAGCACCGGATCGATTCGGGCCATGCCGATATTCTTAATCACCCGCAGGTGGGTCAGATACTCCTGGCCGAAGGTCATCCAGAAGCGAGCCCTTTTGAGGGTCGGAAAATTCTTGGTCAGTGACTCGAGCTCCTCATGGTAAATCAGATAGGACTCCTTGGGCCCGATCCCGGGATAGGTGATCGGCTGATGGATCTCGTGGGGTTCGGTATAGACCCATCTTCCCTCGTTCCAGTACTTCCCTTTCTGAGTTACCTCGCGGATATTGATCTCCGGATTGAAATTGGTGGCGAAGGCCTTGCCGTGGTCTCCGGCGTTGCAGTCGATAATGTCTAAGTAGTGCATCTCGTCGAACTGGTGCTTGGCGGCGTAGGCGGTGAAGACGCCGGTTACTCCCGGGTCGAAGCCGCAGCCGAGAATTGCGGTCAATCCCGCCTCTTCGAAGCGCTTTTTATAGGCCCACTGCCAGCTGTATTCGAACTTAGCCTCGTCCTTGGGTTCGTAGTTGGCCGTATCGAGGTAGTTGACCCCCGCTGCGAGACAGGCGTCCATAATAGTGAGATCCTGATAGGGAAGCGCCACGTTGATTACCAGGTCCGGTTTATGCTCTTCCAAGAGGGCGGTCAGGGCGGGGACATCCTCCGCATCCACACCGGCGGTCTGAATAGTCACCCCGGTCTTGGCCTTAACGGCTTCTGCGATGACGTCGCATTTTGATTTGGTTCTGCTGGCGAGAAGGATTCCGCCGAAGGTCTGATGGTGCTGGGCAACCTTATGGGCGACGACGGTACCGACACCGCCCGCTCCGATTATCATGATCATAGAGCTCTCCTTGAATTCCGTTCTACACCGTAAAGGAAGGAGATGTCAAAGGCGATCCTGCGGTGGGGATTATTCCCCTAAAAAGGTGATGCTGAACTCGGTACCATCATCCTCGCTGCTCGTACAGCGCACCGTTCCTTTCAGATAGCCCTCGCCCAAGAGTTTCATGCTGTAGGTTCCGAGGCCGCGGTTTTCGCCTTTGGTAGAGAACGAGCGCGTAAAGACCTTGAAACGGGATTCATCGTCCATCACGGCCGGGTTGCGTACGAAGAATCGTTTGCGCCCGCCCTCGTCGGAACACCCCAAGCCTACGGTCTCTTCTGCGGATGAGGCCTCGATGGCGTTCTTGACCATGTTGCCCACCACCCGGTGCAGGAGCCTTCCGTCGGTGACCAGTAGAAAGGCCTCGGCGAAGGGGCGCAGTTCAAGGTGAACACCCCGTTTGGCCGCCATTGCGCCGTACTGACTCTTCAGGGTGCTTAGGAACTCCAGGGAGTGGAGAAAATCCCGCCGCGGCTGCAAGCTGCCGTTCTCCGCCGAAGTAAGGATCTTCTGATCCTCGATCTCGTCAATCAGGGTCTGGGAGATTCCCGTTATCTTCCGCACCTCCTCGCGGAGCTCCTCGGGAAGCTCCCGCTTCTCCAGGAGTTCCAGGTACATACGCAAGCCGGTTGCAGTATTGAGGACATCGTGAAAGAAGAGACGCTCCATCACCGACCGGCGCTGCTCGTTACTCCTGTCTTGAAAGAAGAGCAAGACATAGGTCTCTCCGCCCAGGACGAAGGGTACCGCTGTGGCCAGAAACTCACCGGCGCTCTCCCGTTCATCTCCGGCAATCCGCAAAGAGCAGGGCTTCTTGACCGGTATCTGCTCATCCAAAGATTCGACAATCGCCTGAACCGCCCCGCAGTAGCGGCAGGCCGGAGTCGTTCCGCAACCGCCGGAAGCCGTAGGCGCATTGACGCAGCCTAGCGCCTCGCCGGGCCTCAAGCCAAGACCGGATAGTATTCCGTCCCGCAGGAGTCCGCCCTCGGGCGGAAAGGTCTCCAGGATCTGACGCTGCCGGTTCAGGACCAACACCGTCGAATCGAGACCGGTGAAAACTTCAGAATAGGGGAATTCCGACCGGAAGGCGACTCGCTGGGCCTCTACCTTTGCGCCGTCGAGCCGTTCCGCCGGAGCGAAGGAGGTCTCCATCAGCCGCCGATCAGCGAGGTGAGATAGGGGATGCCGATGAAGGTACCGATCGCGCTTCCTACCGAAGAGAGGAAGAAGACCAGCAGAGCATGGGTAAAGCGGTTGCGGTAGAAGCCGCGGATGCTCAGGATATCCTCATGCAGGTTCTCAAAGTCGCTTACCCGGGGTTTTCGCAGGAAGCCCTCGATCAGGCCGGTAACGATTCCCACGCCGATGGTGGGATTCATCGAGGTGACCGGCGCCGCCAAGAAGGAGAGGAGAATCGTCAACGGATGGGCCAATGCGACGATGGCGCCCACCGCGGAGAGGGTCCCGTTGACCAGCACCCACATCCAGAGCATCTCCACCGCGTTCCGCCAGCCGGCGTTAACGAAGCCCGCGGCCACGATCGCGAAGATCAAGGCCGGAATGAGATACGGGGCAATCTTGCTGAAGCGGCTCGGCGGGGGAACGTTCGAGATATCAGTCAGATCGGAGTTCTGTTTTCCCTCGTCCAGCTCATGCAGAATACGGACAATACCCGGACCGTGGCCGGCGCCGATCACCGCCACCACCTTATCGCCCGGGGCGCCGAAGATCTTCGTAGCCAGGTAGCGGTCCCGTTCGTCGATTAACACCTCTTTCACCGAGGGGAGATAGTCGGCAAGCTCCTCCATCATATCCTGGAGGGCGCTCTTCTCTTTCAGGCGCTCGATCTCTTCCTCGGTCAGCTTCTCATTGGTGAAGGCCGAACTCAAGAGAGAGGCGAAAAGCTTGTTCTTGCCCCAGAAGCTGGACTTGGCCCAGGCCCGGCGCAGGGTGGTTTGGATCTCCCGGTCGGCGAAGGTGAAGGCGATCCCCTCGGATTCGCAGGTCTCCACCGCCCGCTTCATCTCGAGTCCCGGAGTAATCCCCAGGTTCATCCCCATCCGCCGCTGAAAGGCAGTCAGAACCAGATTGGTCAGAAGCAGAAAACCCTTGCCCTGCTTGAGGACCTGGCCGATATTCATACTCTCCCAGGTCTGTTTCTTCTTCATCGCCGCGAAACGGCCGGCGTCGATCTCGATGGCCACATGGTCGGGAGTCTCTTCCCGGATTACCCGCTCCACCTCGTCGGCGCTCTCGGCCGAGACGTGGGCGGTGCCGATCAGGACGACCTCTCTGCCCTTTAGCTGCACCCGGGTTATCGTATCGCTTACATGGGTATCACTCACTCATTAACTCCAAGTTCCGCCAGGCCCTCCCGGGCCAGGCGCGTCTCCCGCAGGGAGAGAATATTTGCGTCCGCCACTTCCATCAACAGCGTCTGGGAGAGTCCGGGTAGATCATGGGTTTTATAGAAGAGGGCCAGATAGAAGAGCATCTGATTCTTCAATAACGGGCTCTCGTCCTGCTGCACCTTTCTGAGAGCGCTCCCCTCGTAACCGGGCTCGACGAAGGCGCGGGCCACATGATAGGCCGAGGAGTCCCGGGGAAATGTATTGACCGTATCCTCAAAGAACTTCCGTCCCTCTTTCTCTTTGCCTTCCAGATAATAGGAGGCGCCGGCCATAAGCACAAAGCCCGGATTCTCCGGATCCTCTTTGGCGCTTTCCAGGCTCATCAGCCGGACCTTACTCCACTCGCCGTTTAAGAAGTAGAGCATCGCCAGGTCGGGGTAGACCGGATAGTAGTCGGGCCGCTTGCGATAGACCGTCTCCAGATCTTCCAGGGCCGCCTCGTATCGCGACAGATCGATCAGGATCCCGCCCCGGTAGGCATAGGCATAAAAGGGGCCGTCGTCGATCTCGATTGCAGTATTGAAATCCTCCAGCGCATCCGTCGGTCGTCCCAGGTCGATCAACCTGACCTTGCCCCGGTCGATATAGTGCCAGTAGTGGTCCGGCAGGGCCTCGATGGCCTGGGTCATATCCGCCTCGGCCCCCTTCGGATCCCGCAGGTGGAGCTTGCTCCGCGCCCGGTCGGCATAGACGAAGGAGTAGTCGGGATCGAGCTCGGCGGCGGCGTCAAACTGCTCCACCGAGGCCTCGTAAGCCTCGGATTTCCGCAGGGCGTTACCGTAGCCGATACGGGCTACCAGATTCTCAGGATCTGACTCGATACTGCGTTTGAAGACCTTCTTCGCCTCGGCGGTATTTCCTTCAGCCAGGTAGATCTCGCCCATGGTCGCATTGGCCCGGGGCTCGTCGGGGTCGAGTTCCAGGATCGCCTCTAATTCGGCCCGCTGAGCAGCCCGGTTCCCCTGGGCCCCCTCGATTAGCGAGAGATTATAGCGGGCGTTGATATTGTCCGGATACTGATCCAGGACCGCTTCCAGCTCCCCCCGGGCCTCGTCGAACTGCCCCACCGCCAGAAGTAGCGAGGAGTAGAGCACCCGGGTCTCGGGATCGTCGGGATTCACCTTCTTGGCCCGCTCGAAGGCGGCAATCGCCGCGGCGGGATCCCCGGTGGCGGCATAATAGCTCATCCCCTGGTAGGTCTCCTCCTCCAGGGAGATCGCCTCCTCTTCCGGCTCCTCCGGAGCCTTCTCGACCGTGGCGCAGCCAAAGAAGAGCCCCAGAACCAGAAATAAGGCGATAGTCGGGCGTAGAACTGAATATAAACCACTACGTTGCAAACGCATGTTGATCAACCTCAATAACCGTGAAGTTAGCGTGACATCCGCTACTTTACACCGAAGGAAGGGGCGGGAGCAAGGTTGGGGAGGAGAGGGTCAATATTACGAGTTGCTTGTTTTACAACTAGTTGTCTAGTAGTTTTTATATATGAAAACACTTGGTATTTTCGAGGTTAAAACCAAATTGTCCCAGATTTGCGATGAAGTTGAGAGTAGCGGAGAAGGCGTAATCGTCACCAAGCGGGGACGCCCCTTCGTTCGCATCGAACCGATCGAGCGCACTGAAAGCAACCGCTCGGAGGTATGGGAAGCCCGGGAACGCTATACGGCACAGATGGCTAGTGAAGATGAAATCAAACTGCCGAAAAGAGTCAACGATCCCTTTGCGAATCCCTTTCAGGACGTCGACAAGTGACCTACCTACTGGATACCTCGGTTTACAGCCAGCCCTTGAAACGCATCCCGCTTGAGCCGGTAATCCGACGCTGGCGTGAAGCGGGAGACGAGGCCTGTACGGTTTCGGTCTTCTGCGAGATGGAGGTCCTACAAGGAATACATATGTCAGGCAGTGAAAGACTACAACACTTGTACAGTACCGTTTTGAAGGGCAAATTGACCCTGTTGGATTTCACCAGGCCGGAATCAGAGATCTACGCAAAACTGCGGGCCCAGGCTGTTCAAGAGGGCAGCACCCGCCCCGTCATAGATCTCTGCATCGCAGCGACAGCCTTACGACACGGCTTGATCCTGGCCACCTTGAACGCCAGGGATTTCACCGGGATTCCGGGGCTGAGGGTGGAGGATTGGGGGGATTAATGAACTTGCCATCAGCTGTATACATGTTTATAATGTATACATGGAAAGAATGCAGATTCTATTCCCCGAACCTCAACTTTCCCGCCTACGACGATTGGCAAAACAGCAGGACCGACCGGTAAGCGAGTTGATCCGCAGTGCAGTAGACCTCTGGCTCGCTCGCTATGGTCCCGATAAAGAGTTCGCCAAAGAGGAAGCGCCAGTCTATTCCTGCGGAACCGTAAAAGTGGCCGCCGAGGATCTCCGGGAAACAGCATATGAAGAGCCTTGACACTAACATCCTCTTTTACGCGCTGAACCGCGATTGTGCAGAACATACCGCCTGCCGTTCGCTTATCGAAAATGCTCTAAGTAATTCAAGGGAGTGGATAGTTGCAGATCAAGTCTGGTTCGAACTATATCGATTATTGCGCAACACAAAGGTAGTGGACAATCCGCTCTCTGCCGCGCAAACCGCTGACGCCGTCGACTGGTACCGCAATAAAAGCGGCTGGCTCCACTGCGCCTGGGCATCCGACTTGATGAAAGACTTGGAGACCATCTGGAAAAAGAGCACCTTTCCCGCCGGGCGCACCTTCGATGCTCGATTGGCCATAGTGCTTAAAGCGAATGGGGTAAAAAAGTTTTATACCAGGAATGTGCGGGATTTTGAGATGTTTGGTTGGTTTGAGGTGGTGGATCCGGTGGGGTAAACCCTACACACCACAGCTACAAAGGCGGCTCCACAATTGGGAACCGCCTTTTATTTTTAAGTGAACATTTTATTTTCGATCAACCCGCTGAATCTTAGGGTACAGGTACCGGCCAACCACTAACATCAGCGGGAAAATTCATTTCCGATGTATAGTCTTTTGCAATATTGGCTTTCTCACTATCGTGCCATGTGATGGCCAAAGATTCCATCTGAGATATTAATGCAGAATTATCGATTGTAGTAGGAAGATCCTCGGTACTGAACCAGGTATCGATCGTTGCAGAAGATGAAGTCCCGGTAGACTTATCATAGATCAGGTAGCCGCTATTACTCTGAACATAATACTCAAGATCTATATCGGTACCGGCATCATAGACGTTGGGTGTGCTAGTATCAAAATCCAACCAATATCGATTTGGCGTTGTAGAATCATCCACCGTTAGAGTGTAGCCGCTTTTTTTGAGTTTGAGCAGTGGATAGGAATAATTATAGTTTCCTGAGTCATCCGGAGAGATAGATTTCATAGAATCGGTACCAGGATCAACATCATATACTGCCCGCATCAGGTGCCCAGATAAATCATAGGACTCCAATGAGTTTTGATATTTTCCTGTACTAGGAGTGTATTGGGTTCCTGCTACGCCCGCTCCAGTGGAATCAGCAATCATTACACTAATAGCCTCACTGTCAGAACCTACATCACCAAAAGTAAACATGGATCGCAGGTATCCATCGTTATCCGTATATTGGGTGAAATACCAGGGCCCACTCGTCGGATCATTTAAAAAAATCTCAACAACACCGGTGGCCTCGTTAACATATGCCGTATAGAAGTCATGAAAGGTTCCGGGGGCAGATTGAAGATCAACTTTCACATGTGTTCTTACTTCAAGATTACCGTTACCAAGCTCTGTAATCCTCATGAGAATATATAAATCCCCGAAGGGCTCCCACAACCCCGTTGTCCACTTAACTTCAGTATTGGAAGAAGAAACTTTCGCGATACGAACACTACCCCAATCAATACTTGTTTGATCATTGGGACCATACGTACCAGCGGGAAAAGCCAGCGTACCAAGATTGATATCCGTGTCATATCCGGCCGAAGCTATTGTAAAAACCTGGTCCTTCAATAAGCGAATAAATACTCTGCTCCAGACGTGACTATATCTTGCATCAAGCTTGTTTAAATCGCCTATAGCATTAATCATCATCGATTCCATCGTGCCGCCAATTACGCCTTGTTGTCCTGAATCGTCATATGGTGCAATAGCAAGCATGATATTTCCTGATGGCGCCGATGAATCGGAGAAACTATCGGGTACTTTGGCTTCGAACTCCGGAATAGTGCTAATCAATTCAGATAGAGTAAGACTGGTGTCTCCCCCTCCCCCATCACCTGCCCCGCCGCCGGAACAGCCGATAAATAACGCAACCAACACAGTCACAAGCAAAATCGTTGCAATCCGTTTCATTTAAAATCTCCATTAATTTGGTATATAACATTATTTTTGGACACTTCTTCCATTACCACAATACGAGAAACTCACAATTTACCTGTGAGATTCTCACACCCATTCCCAGAGGACCGGGAAACTTAAGATCTTTAGAGATTGAGGGAGTCCCCGGGTTTTATTCGCAGGAAATGAAACGCCATGAAAGCGACCCCCACCGCAATAGCCTTATCAATCAGGTTGGAGACGATTCGTCCCAGGAAGGCGCTGCTCACGATGCTGCGTCCGGTGGCCATGAAGCCGAGAACGATGCTGTCGATGGTGTTGCCCGTGGTTAACCCGCCGAAGACGAGGGTGGCGATTATGGTACCCAAAAGCGCATTGGCCAGAGCGACCGCGAGGATAACCAGCAGTAGATCCCGAATACTCTCAAAATGGTTCAGCCGGACGGCCAAACCGACAATCCCGCCGGTAGCCATGTTGCAGAGCGCCCACTGCCAGTAGAGGTTCGGCAGTCCGTAACCGAGCTCCATAAAGAGATTAGTCGCCATTCCGGTAAGGATACCGGGGACTATTCCGAACAAAGCGCCGGCAACGGCGGTAAAAACGGAGTCGAAAAAGAAGGGGAGCCGGAGGGGCACATTGATGCGCTCAACCAGCATATTGAGCAGGGCGCAGCCGACCACGGCGAGAGGAATCAGAAATGAGCTCTGTTTGACTTTTCCGTAAACCCGCTGCATAGCAGCTTGCATTTTCCGCCTCCGGGCATTACAACTTGAATAATCATTAGTGTAGCGGGATTTATAGCGGAATGCGAGAAGTTAATCGAAAAAGTGCGCTGACCCTCGCCTTGCTCCTCGTCTTAGCTCTGGCTTCAATCTCGTTTCTCCGGCTCTCATTTTTCGAGGTTCGGGAAACCGTGGCCTTAGCCGACGAGAAGGCCCGGAAAGCGGCAGAACTCTGGTCGGGAACCCAATCCCTGCTGCTTACAGCCCAATACGATACTGCAAACGCACAATGGCTGCAGACACTCACAGCTATCGACAGCTTAAGTGAAATCAGCCTCTTAAAGGGCATCGGCATCCTGGATCCCGAGGTAGAGCGGGCGCGACATGAACTAACGAAGCTTGCCGAAACCCTCAGCGCACAGGGTATTGATTCAGATTCATTCGAGGGATCTAGTTCAGGAAAAGAGCTCATTGAATTGACTCAGACCCTGCAGCAAATCTCTAGGGTTATCTCCGACTACGCCAATGAACAGTCACTCTATTTCCAGAATCTCCTACTCTTCGCCGCCCTGCTTTCGCTCACGGGACTCTTCGCATTAGTAGTAGTGGAGCAGCGGAATAGGTCCATCCTTAAAGCGGAGCAACGGGCACGCCACCTCTCCCGCCATCTGATAAGCGATTATGAGAAGAGCATGCACTCCGTTGCGCTGGACCTGCATGACGATATCGCCCAGGAACTCTACCTGCTCCGGATGGAGTCTGAATCATCCCGCAGGGAGGAGCTATTGAATAGCACCATTGAGAAGATCCGGCAACTTTCCTACGATATTCGACCGGGCAAGGCTGCATCGCTGCCCCTAGCCCAAGGCCTTCGCTCCCTCCTGAAGGAGACGGCCGAGAAGGCCGGTTGGACGGCCCACTTCACCGAACTGGGTCTCAAGAATCTGCGCTTACCCTATGAGGTGCGTATCCATCTCTATCGGAGCGTACAGGAGGCGCTTACCAACATCCGGAAGCATGCGAATGCTGGATCGGTAACGCTGAAGGCAGTCAGTTCCTATCCCATACTGAAAATAAGCGTCCATGACGACGGATACGGATTTAACCCAGCCGCTAACCAAGAGAAGGAGTCCTCAGGTTTGGGGCTGCGCGGAATGAGGGAGAGAATCGAGATTATCGGCGGGCGGTTGACTATTCATAGCCGTCCGGGCAACGGGACAGAGATCCAGATAGAGCTGGAGATAAAGGAGTATCTGCATGAAGAGAATTAGCGTACTCATCGTCGAGGATCATGCCGCTGTCCGGGAGGGGATCAAGTCTATCCTCAAGGGATCGGGGGATTTTTTGGTTATTGCAGAGGCTTCTTCCCCTGTGCAGGCACTGAAAGCGCTCGAGGCACACCGGCCGGAACTGTGCCTGGTCGATATTGCCCTGGGCGACACCTCTGGTCTGGATCTGCTGGTTCAGATGCGATGCGCTCTTCCCGACTGCCGCTATGTGATGCACTCTATGTTCGCCCGCTTCGATTATTTACAGGCCTCCTTGAAGAACGGTGCGGTCGGCTATATAACCAAGCAGTCGCAGCCGGAAATACTGATAGCCGGACTGAAGCTGATAGCAGCAGGAGAATACTTCTTCGACCGTCATGTCGCCGAATTGATGATCCCTGAAGTCGGCAAGGGATCGGCGCCGCTGATTGAAGCCTGCAGCGACGACTACGATCAGCTCACTCTGCGGGAACAGCAGGTCTTCCGACTGATTGCAGAGGGGCAAAACAGCCGCAGCATCGCCGCCGGTCTCTTTATCAGCCACCGCACGGTAGAAAACTATAAATCCTCCCTCCTCAAGAAGCTCAAGATAGAGAACGATGCCGAGCTCGTGCGCTACGCCCAGCAGATCGGGGTGATTTAACCGATAGGATGCCTTCCCGGGAGGGGAGGCAGGTGTTACGCTGCGAATCAAACATTCCCCGTCTATGCTATGATAACTGCATGAGAGTTCCGTACGACGACCTACACGCCCAATTCAAAACCGTTCTGATTCGTGAAGGCTTTAGCGCCGATCGGGCAGCCGAAGCTGCAACCATTTTCGCCGACGCGAGCCGGGACGGGGTCGCCTCCCATGGCCTGAATCGTTTCCCCCGCTTCGTCGCTATGGTCCAAAAGGGAGTAGTGGATCCGACGGCCGAGGCGGAGCAGGTCTCGGCTCTGGGCGGTTTCGAACGCTGGACGGGTAAACGCGGTCCGGGGATGCTCAACGCCCGGCAGGCCATGGCGCGGGCCATCGAACTATCCGCCCTGTACGGCATCGCCTGCGTCGCTCTGGCCGATACCAACCACTGGATGCGGGGCGGCGCTTACGGTTGGCAGGCGGCGGAAGCAGGCTGCATCGGCCTCTGCTGGACCAACACCATGCCCAACCTTCCCCCCTGGGGCGGAGAGAGGCCCCTCCTGGGCAACAACCCTTTCATCATTGCCGTCCCCCGCCCCTCCGGCCCCATAGTGCTCGATATGGCCATGTCGCAATTCTCCTTCGGCGCCCTACGGGGCTACGCCGCCCGGGGAGAGGAGCTGCCGGTTCCCGGCGGTTACGATAGTCAAGGCCGGCTCACCCGGGACGCGGCGGAGGTCACCGCATCGGGTCGGCCCTTGCCGATAGGCTACTGGAAGGGATCAGGCTTGGCCCAGCTCCTGGATCTGACCGCGGCGCTGCTCTCGGGAGGCTTGGCTACGGCTGAGATTCCCGCCGATCCTGAACGGGAATCGGGCATCTCGCAAATATTCATCGCCGTCGGCGGTGAGGGAGTCTTGGGAGAGGCTGAGTTCCGCCGGGCCGAGGAGATGGTGAGCGCCTTCGAGGCTGAAGATAGTGAGGGTAAGCTGCGCTACCCCGGCCAAGGAAGCCTTCGCTGTCGGGCGGAGAGTCTGAAATCAGGAGTGAAGGTCGATCCGGATATCTGGGAGTCGGTGCGGCAGCTCTAAGCTGCCTTGACCTCCCCTCGCGGTCTCTCTACAGTACCTTAGATGATTACCGACTATTTAACCCAAGACGAACGGGCCCAGGGCGCCCGGATGCTGGTGTGGCACTCATTCTACAACGGCCTCGGTTTCGGTTTCCTGGCGGAGACGATCATCTACCTGATGGCCCTGCAATTCAATCCCACCAACACCCAGCTGGGCTATATCTCATCGGCGGTGCATATTGCGGGGCTGGCCCTCTTTATCCTGCCCCAGCTCACACACGGTATCAACCTGCGCAAGGTCTACTTCGCCGCCTGGATTGCCCGGGGAAGCGTCGCCTTCACCTATTTTCTGACCCTCTTCACCACCGGGCAGACGGCGGTCTACATCATCCTCGTCGGCTATACCCTCTTCTGCGTCTCCCGCATCGTCGGCGTAGCCATGGCCGAGCCGGTACAGCAGATGCTTGCCACCAGCACCACCCGGGGGATGCTGGTCTCCCGTTTCTTCATAAGCTTTCAAGTCGCCAAGCTCGCCAGTCAACTCTTGAGCTTCGCCTTCACCTCGGCCGGATTCCTGGACGAGCAATTGCGGCTTTTGATCCTCATCTTCCTCGGCATCGTTACCAATACCATCGCGGCCTTCTACCTGCGGGGCATACCTTACAGGGAGAAGAGCAGATACCGGCGGGGCAGCAATCTACTGACCATTTTCCTCAGGACCATTAAAGAACGAGAACAGATCCTGGTGGTGCTAATCCGCTGTATTACCCTTTCGTCGGCGGTCTTGATCGGTTTTATGATTCCCTTCCTGCGGGTCGTCGCCGGGTTGGAACAGAATATGGTCTTCCTCTTCTCGCTGATCGGTACCCTGGGGATGATCACCAGCGGAATGTTGCTGCGCCCCTTCGTCGATACGGTGGGGTCCAAACCCCTGCTGACCGCAGCCTTCATCGGACAGGCGATGACCTTGACGGTCTGGATGATCCTCGGCGGGGGGAGTACGATTACCTTTATTCTGATCCTCGGCTTCGGAACCACCTTTCTTCAGGCGGCCGTTATGCAGCTGGTGGGGCGGCTGGTAATCAACACCATCCCCTCCCGGGACAAGATCGGCTTCACCTCGATGCTGAACTTCATCACCGCCCTCTTCGCCTTCGGCACCGGCATGCTTGGGGGATTCCTGATCGATGCCGGAGAGGTGCTCAGTCTGACCTGGGGTTCCAGCTACAGCCTGACCTTCGCCGCCGGAGCGGTCATGAATATCCTTGCGCTGATTCTGGTGCTCCATGTGAAGGACAGCGGGAGCCTCCGCATCAAGGATGCGGCCAACATCCTCTTCTCGATGCGTAATCTGCGCACCTTCCTGGACATCTATAACTTTCATCTTACCGAGGACCCGGTCAAGCGGCAGACGATTCTGACCTCGATCAACTACTCACCCGCCCCTCAAGCCGAGCCGGAACTGCGGACGATCTTGAACAATCCCATTGCCCCCGACAAGGAGCAGGTGCTTATCTCCCTCTACAAAAACCCGCGTCCGGGATTGCTCGATCTGATTATGCGGGAAGCGCTGAACATCCAATCCCCCCAACAGCGTCACGCAATCTTTGCCTTGGGCGCCTATCCCCAGCCGGAGAGTCGGGAGACCCTAATCCGCCTCTATCGTTGTAATAATCCTCAAGTGGCCGCCAATGCGGCCAAGTCCCTGGCCCGGATCGGCTCGCCTCAGGATCCCGAAGAGCTTCGGCAGATGCTGCTGAGGCCGGATCTGCCCACCAGGGCCAGCCTCAACTTGATGGTCGCCCTCTCTGCGGACAACCGGGAGGATAGCTATCTTTCCCGGCTGCTCACTATTGCGGGAGAGGACCGGGACCAGTACCACCGCCAGAGTATCCTCGCCCTGGCCGCCGCTCTCGAGGGCTTCACGCCCGGCCTGGATAAGATCTTCGCCTGGGAAAACTCGGTTGCCGAGGACGGTCTCAATGTGATCCTGGAGGAGGCCCGCTCCTTCATTCCCTTCCACGATCATGCCGCGGAATTACGGGGCCTTTTCCGGCAGGCTGAGTTCTCCCGTATCGCAGAGTGGTGCGCTAGGGTCTTGAAGGAGTCCGGTCAGGCCGAGAGTCCCCTGGGCCGCAGCCTATGTACGGAGCTGCTCGATAAATCGAACCGGGATATCGAACTCGGCCGCCTCTATTTCCTCTTCCAGCTCTTGAACCGAGCCCAGCAGCAGAACGGGTAAACCGTATAAGAGCTACCTCGCTTGCCCCGCTAGGTCGCCCTTGATACAATCGCCCCATGCAGACCCGGATCAAACCCGCTTATTACCTCATCCTCGTTGTCTATGCACTCATTATCGGATGGCTCCTCTACCGGGAGTTCGGCGACACCCGCTCCCTCAATTATACCCTGGGCGAGATCAGCGTCTCCGCCAAACAGAGCGCGGGGATTCCGGGGAACCTGGTACCGGTGGGCGATGCGGGCTACCGCAGCCTCTCTCTCAAGTTCAGAAGCTTCATCTTGGAGATCCCCGAAACCGAGACTGCGGTTGTGGTCAACCGGGAAGGCAACGAGATCCCGGTGCGCATTCAGGGGATCAGCCGCTCGAGCGGCGGGATTTCGGTACGGCTTACTTCCGGCATCCGCCTTCAGGTTCGAGAGAGCGAGGATTCGGCCGGGAGCTATGAAATAGAGGTTGATTTTTCTGAAAGTGATCCGTCGCAAGTCGGCGGCCTCAGGCTTCCGTGGACCGGCCGAGAAGCGGAGCTCCACGGGAATCTTCCTATCCTGCGGGCCTCGCCTGCCGGGAGTTCTGGCGGCTTGGTCATCCTGCCGCGGCTATCCCGGCTCACCAACAAGACAATTTCCCTGCGCCGCTCCGCCGAGCCGGTGAGCATTCTGCTGCTTCAGGACACGGGAGATGACTCCCTTTTGAGCACCTGGTTCGATCACGCCGGCGATTTATACTCCCGTGGGGAGACCGAGGAGATCCTGGCTGACTTCTACGCTAAAGCCTATTCAGGATGGAGCGAGGGACGCTGGTTGGCCGACGCCGGGAGCTGGGAGTATGCCGCCGAGTCGCCTCCGGAAGCAGTTACCGCCTCGGCGGCGCTGCTGGAATCCCTCAGGCTGGGACGCTACTTCTCCCTGAGAAACCGCCTCGCCAACGCCTCTCCCCGCTTGATCGACGAGACCAGCGCTCTCTACCTGGGCTCGGCGGTGACGCCCTTTCGCGACCTCTCCGACGCGAGCCGATCCCTGCCCGGGGAGATAGACGAGCGGATCACCGCCGGCGACCGGAATCTCTTTAACGATCTGGAGCAGATTGTATTGGGTATGGACGCGGGACTACCGGGAACCGCCGCCCTTCAAAGCGATCTTAGCGAATTCTCCGAGGAGGTGATTCTGGCCGAACCGGAGACGCTGGAGAATCTTGTGGCCGCGGTCAACGCGGGCCGCTACCTGCAGCGTTACGAGGGTCCCGACCACACCGGCATCCGATTCCTTATCCGGGAGTCGATCCTTCCGCGCCTTACATCCTTGGATGAGGGCTATCTGCTCTCCTTCGCGGGCCGGGCCGATACCAGGTTAAGCGTTCTCGCCGGACTACTCTTGAGCCAGAGCAATGATGAGGAGAGCGAAGAGATCGGCTTGACCCTGCTTGCGAGCGTCGCCCGCCGGGCGGACGAGTACGCCCAGGTACCGACGGGATATGTGTTGGAAGAGTTTTCGGATACCCCCGACGGCGGAATCATCGAGCCCGAGGCTTTCCCTCGGCTCTACCCCTTGGGAGACCGGCTCCCCCATACCCCCCGGGCCCTCAATCTGGGACGCGGCCAGGGCTGGATCTGGACGACCGCGGCGGACGTGCGCTACGAGGCCGGAGAGACCGCCGTCTTAAGCTTCCGCTTCCCCGTGGGGGGGGTGCACCATTTAGCGATCTTCGACATTCCCCCCTTTCTGGAACTGCAGATGCACGGGATCCCCTGGAATAGCGATCCGGAGTTTCAGATCTACTCCGACGGCTGGCGCTACGACGCCGCCCGGCAGGCCCTCTTTATCAAGATTACCCACCGGAGCGAACGTCAGATTATACGCTTCGTTCGCAGCGCCCCGGCGGAGACAAGCGCCGAGGCCGAAGGTTCAACGAATTAATGTATTCTTCGTAATACGCCGCCGGCGAAGGTGAATCCTCCGCCGAAGGCGGTAAGCCCTATCAGACCCGAGGCATCCTGTTGGGAGGCCAGCCGCTCGAGACAGAAGGGAATCGTCGACGAAGAGGTATTCCCCATCTCGTCGATCATACTGAAGACCCGTTTCTTGTCGGCCTTTAGCCGCTGGCGAACCGCATCGATGATGCGCTGATTCGCCTGGTGGGGGACCACCAGTTCAAGATCCGCCGGATCAATACCTGACTCGGCGCAGGCATCCTTCAATATATCCGCCATGGCCGAAACCGCCTTGCGGAAGACCTCGGGGCCCTCCATAAAGACCGGTTGAGCAGGATCGCCGGGAATCCTCAAGAGGGTACCGTCTTCCCCCTTGGCGGAAAGAACTGGTCTGAGCACCTCCAGCTCGCCCGGCTGCATATGGGCCGCGCCGTTAATAAGGCTCGCGGTCGCCCCGTCGCCGAAGATGGGCGCCGTGGAGGGATCGGCGGTATCGATCCGGTCGGAAAGCACGTCGGTGGTAATCAAGAGCACCCGCTCACCCGGCCGCTGAGCCAGATAGTCGTGGGCGATCTGCAGACCGTAGACATAGCCGGAACAGGCGGCGTTGATATCGTAGGCGGCGCAGTCGGCGTCGGAACCGCCGCGGCTGTTGAGCTCGGCCTGGATCAGGGTCGCCATAGAGGGGGTATTCATCATCGGCGTCTCGGTGGAACAGATCAGCAGGTCCACATCCTCGATGCCGATCCCGGCCTCGGCGAAGAGAGCCTCCGCCGCATCGGCCGCCAGGGTCAGGGCGTTCTCGCCCTCTTTCACCCAGTGCCGTTCGCGGATTCCGGTCCGCTTAACGATATCCTCAGGACTCCAGGTCGGGCACATGGAGGAAATTTCTTGGTTGTCGAGAACGCGGGAGCCCATCACCCCTTTGACAAGCGCAATCGAGGCCGCGGCTGATTTTGCTTTGGACTGCACCACGGCCGCCCTCGCTTCGCCCAGCTCCAAGCCGGAGATCTGCGGCTCACCGGGCTCCTCCCGGGTAATCGGTTTGATTCTGACCTCGCCGCTCTTGAGCCTTATCTTCGCAAGGCCGTCGCCGACGTTGGCGGATTCCCCTTCGGCTACGGTCAAAGACTCGACAACGCCCCCCACGGGACTCGAGAGGTTTACCATCGCCTTGTCGGCTTCGAGCTCGGCCACCTCCTGACCTTCAGAAATCTCGTCGCCCGGAGCAACGAGCCAGTCGATAACCGTCACCACCTCGTCCGACGGGGAGGAGCCTACCGCCTCGAGCTCGTAGAGCTCTCCGGCCTGGTCGACCGGCTTCTTCCAGGAGATCGAGCCGCCTAAGAGTTCTACCGCCGTTTCGAGGAGCGCCTTGTAGGAGGGGAGCACCTCGAGCTGATTGGCGAAATTACAGGGCACGAAGGTATCTCCCCGGGTTACCCGCCGTAAAGCCAGCGGCTTGGTCGCGCGTTCGGCCGCCGCGGCGATCACCTCGGCCCCCATCCCGGCGGTGTGATTATCCTCGTGAACCACGATCAACCGGCCGGTCTTCTCGGCCGAGGCCAGCACCGTATCGACGTCCCAGGGACGTAGAGTGCGCAGATCGATCACCTCCGCCTCCGCACCGGCGGCGACGAGAGCGTCGGCCGTTTTCTGGCAATGGACGACGGTGTTGCCCCAACCGACTAGAGTAATATCCTTACCTGAACGGAGAATTCGAGCCTTTCCGGGACTCTGCAGGAGTTTTTGCGGCGCCTTACGGGTCGCATACTCCCTGTTATTCAAGAGATTTTTGGGATAGAAGAAGAGGGTCGGCCGCTCGGATTCGAAGGCGGCGTTTAGGAGCGCCGCCGCATCGTCGGCCCGGGAGGGCATGAAAACGTCTACCCCGGGGGTGTGTACCGCCGTGCCGTCCATGGACTGGGCGTGGAAGGGACCGAGGCCGGGCTTGTACCCGCCGCAGGAGATCATGACGATTACCGGAGTCTGCCAGCCGCCGTCGGTCCGCCAGTACATACTCCCCAACTCGGAGATAATCTGGTTATAGGCAATAGGCAGGAAGTCGGCGAACTGTAGGAAGGCGACCGGCCGCTTCCCGGCCAGGGCCTCACCGCCGGCGATGCCGACGATCGAAGCCTCCGCTAAGGGCGAATTGACAACCCGGCCGGGATATTTAGCGGTAAGCCCTCGGGTTACGCCGAATACATCCCCCTTGGGATCCTCGATATCCTCGCCGAAGAGCATCACCCGCTCGTCGGAAGCCATCCGGGCCGAGAGGGTCTCCCTTAAGCTCTCGATCATGGTCAAGGATTCGTCCAGTTCATCGGAATGCGCGTCGGTCTCGACCGCGGAGAGAGATGCCGGATAGGGCTTGACCGCGTCATGTACGGCTTCAGGCTCGGGACCGAGCTGACTCTCCCGGGCCGCTTGGGTCAGAAAAGCGCGACGCTCCTCCTCGAAAGCCTCCAGCTCCTTTCGATCGAAGCCGGTCTCGAACAGATGATCCCGGAGCTTTTGCACCGGGTCGCCGGAGAGCCTCGCGGCGGCGATCTCCTCTTCGCTGCGGTAAATCCGCTGATCGTCGGCGTTGGTATGGTTCGACAGGCGTTCGACCTTCATCACCGCCACAGCTGGACGGCGGGAGCGGCGCATCTCGTTTACGATCTCGCCGAAGGCGGCGTCGCAGGCGACCGGCTCTCGCCCGTCGATGCGGCGGATCGGAATGCCGTAGAACTCCTCCGCCGGTCCGCCGGGAAGGTCGTAAAAAGTTCTTCCGCCGGTGCGCGTGGAGATGGCGAAGCCGTTATCCTGGATCAGGAACAGGACCGGCAGCTCCGCCCGAACGGCGTGGGCCACCGCCTCGAGAATCTCGCCCTGCTGGCTCATTCCGTCGCCCAAGGCGCAGAGCACCAGCGGTCGTGCCGGATCATCCTTCACCGCCGCGGCGACTCCCGCCGCCTGGAGTCCGGAGTTTCCAACCGGTCCTACTAAGCTCATGATATTGAGGGCCGGATCACTCATATGGGCGTTCATCTGCCGCCCTTTGGAGTGGGAGGCCTCTTTATTGAACAAGGAATGGAAGAGCATAGCCGGGTCCATCCCCCGGGCCAACATCAGCGCCTTGTCCCGATAGTGGCAATGGAGCCAGTCTTCCGGCTTCAGGTAGCGCGCCAGCGCGGCGGAGGCCTCATGGCCGCCGCCGGAGACGTGAAAGAAGGCCTCACCCCGCTGGGTATAGCTCTCCTCGATACGATCGATCTCCCGGGCGCTGAACATATGCCCGTATAGCTCAAACAGATACTGCTGTTCTGCCTCGGCAGGGCGTTTCTGCATGGATCATCTCCTCATTACAATCGGCCGAGGGCCGACTTCAGGGTTGAACCAAGCCTATCAAAAGCACTCAGAAATGAAAACAGCCCCGTCGAGGGGCTGTTTCTTAGGAGCGGGCCACCGTTAACTGGGTTGTAAATCCCTGTGAGTCAATAATATAGAGCTGTATTCTCTCCACCGGGCAAACGGCGGCAGCCGTCAATCGTGCACTGTATGTGCCCTTATTCCGGTTGATTTCGAGCTCCAACACCCCGTGCCGGGCCGCTTTCGGGCTGGAAGCGATGCCGTCGTCCCAGTAGAGTCGGTAATCGAGCTGGTCCTCGCTCATATAGACCACCGCCTCGAGTTCAGCATAATCCTGCTCGGCCTCACAATCGGCGTGGGAAGCCAGCACCAGCACCCCCTGGGGACGGATAAAGAGAGGGATTTGATCCATTTCCACCGCTATCCAGTGATCCCCGGCGGATAAGAGCTCGAACTCCTTCTCATGATAATCCCCGACCTTCCAGAAGAGCATCGTCTCCGGCAGATGCACAAAGCGGCCGCGGGCGTTCTCGGTGTAGATCGGTGCGATCATCAGGGAGCCTAACAGCAGCTGATCATCCACTCGTCGGGAGCGCTCATCCTCATAGGCGAAGGAGAGGGGCTTAAAGAGAAGCTCCTCCGAGAGTGCAGCCCGCATCAGTTCCCCGTAGAGCCAGGGAAGGAGGGCGTAGCGGAATTGAATCGCCCTGCGGACCCGCTTCAAGGTCTCTTCATCGTAGGCGAAGGGCTCCTGCTCCCGGGCCTGTCGGGTAGCGTGGTTTCGAAAGAGAGGCGTGAAGACCCCGAACTGGGTCCAGCGGGTTACGAGATCCCCGTTGGCATCGTGCATATGGCCGCCGATATCGGCCCCGGCGTAGAGGAAGCCGCACATATTGAGGGCCGGCATCATCTGAATATTGAGCAGAATATGCTCCCACCAGGAGGAGTTATCCCCGGTCCAGAGGCCCGAGTAGCGGTGCATCCCCACGTAGGAGGAGCGGGAGAAGAGAAGGTAGCGTTTTCCCGGATCGATCTCCTTTAAGCCCTCGGCGGCGGCCCGGGTCATGTTGAAGCCGTAGATGTTGTGCACCCGGTCGTGACGTATCCGGGACCCGTCGGGGAGCCGGTGATAAAAGCGCTTGAAATCCTCCTCCGGATCATCGAAGGCGAATTTCTCCCGCAGGGCGAAGAAATCGTTCACCCCCAGGTTCTTCCCCTTCGAGGCTTCCGCCAGCTCCATCGCCTCGGCCATCCCCTCCTCGGTATAGAAGATTGCCGGTTCGTTCATATCGTTCCAGAAGCCCTCGATGCCGGCCTCGGTCAGCATGCGGTACTTGGAGCCGAACCAGCGCCGGGCCAGAGGATTAAGGAAGTCGGGGAAGTGACATTTCCCGGGCCATACGGCGGCAACGAAATCCTCTCCCGATTCGGCAGAGCAGAAGTAACCTGCGGCGACGCCCTCCTCATAGACATCGTAGCCCTCCTCGATCTTGACGCCGGCGTCGATGATCGGCACCAGCCGAAAGCCCATCGCCCCCATCCGCGCTACGTGGGCGGCAAAATCGGGAAAGCGTTCGGGATGGATCGAGAAGTCCTTGTAGCGTTCCATATACTCGATATCGAGGTAGATCGCGTCGCAGGGAATCCCCTCTTCCCGGAAGCGGCGGCCCAGAGCCTCCACCTCGGCGGCGGAGTCGTAACCCCAGCGGCTCTGCTGATAACCAAGCGCCCAGCGGGGCGGCAGGTAGGGGCGACCGATCATGCGCCGAAAGCTTGCGGTAATGGCGGAGAGCTCCTCACCCCGGATCAAGTAGAGATCGTAATCAGCCTCCGCCGTTACAATCTCGAGGGTGTCGTTCCGGGTGTAGCCCACATCGAAGCTCACCTTACCCGGAAAATCGACGAATACCCCGAAACGCCGCTCGGGAGTACCGCCGTCGAGAATGAAGAAGTTGTGCGCCCCGTAGAGGGAGCGCTTATGGGGGCTGTGATTGGCCTCGTCGTAGCACCAAGAGTCGTAGATCCCCCCGCGCTTGTTCATACCGCGCATATTCTGCCCCAGTCCCAGCACGATATCCTCAGGCAGCAGGGAAATGCGGATCCGACGGGGATCGTCCCGGTTAATACGGAGGGGCGAAAGGTCGCCGGTTTTCACGGCTTCGCCAAGATACTCAGGGAGTACGGCCTCGGTCTCGAAGGGTGATCCGACCCGTAATCGCCAGGTGCTGGTGTTTATCTTATAGTACTGCATTCAGACCTCATTTAGAACTGGGAAACACTTTCATATTTAGTGAATCATACAGGCAAGATCAAACGATTTCAACGGTCGAAGCATCTCATTACTCTTTCTTGACCGAAGGATAGAGGCCGTCCTATCATCAAGCTATGCAAGAGTCCCTTATCGATTACGGTTTTATCCGCACCGCCGCCGCTCTGCCCCGGGTAAAACCCGGCGCCGTCGAATTCAATACCCGGGAGAGCTTGAATCTGATGCGCAGCGCATCGGAACAGGGAGTTCTTATTAGCGTTTTCCCCGAGCTGGGCCTGAGCGGCTACACCTGCGCCGACCTGTTTCAGCAGCAACGGCTGCTTGCGGGGACCGAAGAGGCCGCGGCGGAGCTGATCGCCGCCAGCCGCGAGATCGAAGGGCTCTTTATCCTCGGCGCCCCGGTACAGAGGCGGGGCAGACTCTTCAACTGCGCCCTGGTAATCGGATCAGGGAGGCTCCACGGTATCGTCCCCAAAACTATCATTCCCAACTTTCGGGAGTTCTACGAGGCCCGGTGGTTCGCCAGCGGGAAAACAGAAACGGGAGCCGGTAATGAGGCCGACTTCGCCGGCCGTCGGGCCCCTTTCGGCCGGGACCTGCTCTTCTCACTACCAATAGGCGGCCGCAGACTCAGCTTCGGCGTAGAGATCTGCGAGGATCTCTGGGCTCTCAATCCCCCGAGCTCCGATCTGGCCGCGGCCGGGGCCGAGCTGATTCTCAATCCCTCGGCCAGTAACGAACTGGTCGGCAAGGCGGAGTACCGGAAGGAGCTTGTGCGCCAGCAGTCGGCCCGCACCCTGACCGCCTATGTCTATGCCTCGGCCGGTACCGGAGAATCGACGACGGATACCGTCTTCGGCGGGCACGCCTTAATCGCCGAGAACGGAAGCCTCATTGCCGAAGCGGAGCGCTTCCGACGGGATGAGCAATTGCTCGTGGGCGACATCGACCTCTCCTTTATCGATCACGAGCGGATCAACTCGACCACCTTCTCCGCCTCCGAAAGCTCGATTCCCTACCGGGAGATCCGGATCGAAGCCGAGCCGCCTAGCAGCAAGAGTCACAACCTTGCCCGGCCGCTGGTACGAAACCCCTTTGTCCCGGCCGAAAGCGGCGACCTGGAGGCCCGCTGCCGGGAGATCTTTGCCATCCAGAGCGCGGGGCTTGCCTCCCGGCTGGCCCATATCGGCTGCAGCACGGCGATAATCGGCTTATCCGGCGGCCTGGATTCGACCCTGGCCCTCCTGGTGACGGTGGAGGCCTTCCGCGAGTTAGGACTGGATCTCAAAGGAATAAAGAGCTACACCCTCCCCGGATTCGGGACCACCAGCCGCACCCGCGGCAACGTAGAGAAGCTCACCGAGGCGATGGGACTCTCCCTCGAAACAGTCGAGATCGGTCCGGCCAGCAAGCTGCAGCTCAAGGATCTTCAGCACTCGGGAAAGCCCGAAGATACGGCCTACGAAAACGTCCAAGCCCGGCAGCGCACCATGTTCCTAATGAACAAGGCCAACATGGAGGGGGGTATCGTCATCGGGACGGGAGATCTCTCCGAACTCGCTTTAGGCTGGTGTACCTATAACGGGGACCACATGTCGATGTATGCGGTCAATACCGGGGTACCGAAGACGCTGGTTAAATTTCTGGTGAAGTATGTGGCCGAGAGCTGGGCCGGGCCGGAGGCGGCGAAGATTCTCGCCGACATCGTCGACACCCCTATCTCGCCGGAACTCCTGCCTCCCGATGCGGAAGGCAACATCGCCCAGAAGACCGAAGATACCATCGGGCCCTACGAGCTGCACGACTTCTTTCTCTACCATGCAATCCGCTCCGGCGGCGAACCTGCAAAAGTGCTGTTCCTGGCGAAGCATGCTTTCGCGGACCAATATCCTCGGGAGATCCTGCTCAGCTGGCTGAAGAGTTTCTACCGGCGCTTCTTTTCTCAGCAGTTCAAGCGTTCCTGCCTGCCCGACGGCCCCAAAGTAGGAACCATATCCCTCTCTCCCCGGGGAGATTGGCGCATGCCGTCGGATGCGGATGCGGAGCTCTGGTTGCGGGAGATAGAACGCTTAAGCTGAGAAGGTCCCGCCCTCGACCTCAATATCCTCCAGCTCAGGGATCGACGGCTCATCGCCCTGCTCCCCGGGTTGCAGGTAAGGCTGAACCCCCTCCACCATCCAGCAGTCCTGATACCGACCCTGATCCTGTTTCGAAAGCAGAAAGATATAGATCAGCACCCTTCCGTCCCGGGCGGTCATTCGTACCGGCTGCATAACCACCGTTTCGGTAATCCGCGGCAACATGTATTCGGTGTCTATCGGATCCAGCATGGGGCTGAATGTTTCAGAGTCAAACAGGGTCGCAAACTTCGCCACCGGACCGGTGAAACGCTTGTTCCGGGGCGAGGCGAACCGAAAAGCTATCTCTATACCCTTATCGTTCTCGTCGTTGTTGCGCAGTGCCTGCAGCTGAATAGTAACCACTTCCAGCGGAGTCAGCGTAGGAACCGGTTCAAACTGTTCCAGTTCGGCCAGTTTCGAATCGGTGACGCAGGCGGAGAAAAACAAGAGCGCGAAGGAGAGAAGCGGGACCAACAATAATCGCTTCTTCATTAGCATATTCCTCAGGTTTAAAGATACTATTAGTGTCTCTAAATCTGTAGATTTTTTGAAGCAAAACCCTTCTTCTACCACTATTTATGGATAGAACCATCATTAAACGGAGGATTTATCCATGAAAAGACCCCTTTTCTGCCCGAACCCTGATTGCGAGTATCATCAAACCGCTCCCGTGGGCTTCGCCTGGTATGTGCGACACGGCCGCTATCAATCAGCAGTCCGTGGATCGATCCAACGCTACCGCTGTAAAGCATGCGGCAGACACTTCTCCTCGCAAACCTTCTCCCTCGATTATATGACCCAACGTACTATATCGTATCGAAGGATCTTCGAACTCTTACATACCGCCGCCGGCATCCGGGATATGGCGCGCATCCTCAAGGCCTCTCCCCACTGTATTAGCGACCGGATCTCTCGCCTCGCCCGGCAAGCCATGGCCGTGCATGCTGATCTCCTGGATTCTCTTGAACTCAATGAGGATCTGGTTGCCGATGGTTTTGAAAGCTTCGCCGTCTCGCAGTACTTTCCCAATAACATTCAACTCTTGGCAGGAAAGAATTCCCAATACTGGATCTTCTCCGACTATGCTCATCTACGAAGGAAGGGGAGAATGACACCGTATCAGAAGAAACGAAACACCATTCTTCAAAAAAGATTTATTCATGGTCGGGTAACGATTTATGAATCATTCGAGGAGTTAGTACGCCAAGCTCTCTTCTTGAAGGAGAAGACGCCACACACGACAACCGCTCTCCTCACCGATGAGCATCGGCTGTACGGTACGGTGATGAGGAATCTTAACGATGGGGAGCGGTCGGTACTGCATCACCAAACCTGCAGCTCGAAGAAAGCCCGAACATTGACCAATCCCCTCTTCAGCGTGAACTACCTGGACCGCGAGATCCGGAAGGACTTGGCCGAGCATACTCGGGAATCAGTGCAGTTCGGCAGAAATGTAGTCACTCAGATGGAACGTTTGGCAGTTTATCGGCTTTACCATAATTATTGTAAACCATACAGAATCAACGGTCGGGACGAGCGCATGAGAACTCATGCGGAGCAAGCGGGGATTAGTTCGGGACTCATTCAACGGGAGATGAAGACCCTCTTCACCCAACGGCGCTTCCTAAGCCGGGTTCGAGGGATTATGAGTAGAGATCGCTGCATATGGCTCAAAAGCATCGCGACTCCCTTGAAAGAGGGATTAGAGTATCTACCCGCCTACAGTTGGGCGTAAGATATCTACAGAGTTAGGAACAGTACAAAAAGGTTGCGTTGTCGAAAAAGCTGTGCACAATAGTAATCTCTAAGGAGCCGACCATGGGATCAAGCAGAGATTTCTACGACGTACCGAATCACCTCCGAGAGGAATTATCACGGAAGCTGGCCGGATTGCGTCCCCCGGAAGAACATACCCGCTTCGATCCTCGCTACACAGAGGAGATCTACCTCCCGGTGGATGACGGTGAGATTCGGGTCATTCACCACCGCCCGCCGGAGGCCGCCACGGTTCGGCCGATCCTCTTTATCCCCGGATGGGGTACCGTGGAGGAGGGATTTCGGGGATTCTTCAATGTGGTCGATACCCGGGCCGAATGCTACTACCTGGAGACCAGGGAGAAAAACTCGAGCCGGCTCGACCGCAAACGGGCCCGCCTCGATATGAGCAGCAAGGCCAGGGATATCGCCCGGGCGATCAAGCAGTTGGGACTCGGCGGAGGGAAGGATTTCCTGCTGGTCGGGACCTGCTGGGGATCGGCGGTTATCGCCCACGGACTTATCGAAGGGATCCTATCCGCCCCGACTGTGCTCCTCTTCGATCCCATGCACACCCTCTGGTTCCCCAAGTGGATACTCCGCTACATAGCCCCCCTTACGCCGATAGGTTTCTGGAGGATGGTTCGTCCACTGGCCAAGCGGATCGCTCTCTCCGGCATGAACGAGGCATTCCAACGCCGCCGGACGGAGCTCTTCATCGACGGGGCCGAGATCTGGAAATGGAAGCGTTGTGCCCAAGCGGTGCGGGAGTTCGAGCTCTACGGACGCCTGGGCCGGGTCGAGCAGGAGGTGCTGATCCTCAACGGCGTCAAAGACAAGATTCACGAACAGGAGCACTATCCGCGCCTGGCGGCCGAACTGCCGCGGGGACGCTTCTTCCACCTCCCGGTGGACGAGAAGGAGCGGGAGGAGCTGATCGCCCTCGCCGCGCTGGAGTTCGCCGCCCAGCCCGGGGATGCGCCTGCCCCGGAGTTCATCGGCCGCTTCGAGAAAGCTATTGACCGATCCACTTGACGAGGAACAGGCAAATCTCTATTATTGAGATTGATTTTCAATCAAGGAAGCATACATGAAATACGCCATAGCAGCAGAGAACGGCCAAATGGCCGGACATTTCGGCCACGCGCCGCAGTTTATTACCGTCGAGATCGAGAACGGCGCCTGCGTCTCCCGCACCGAGCACGCCGCCCCGCCCCACGCTCCGGGACGAATCCCCGCCTTCGTCAAGGAACTCGGCGCAGAGTGCGTCGTAGTCGGTGGAATCGGCCAAAAAGCTCGGGATCTCTTCAGCGCCCAGGGAATCGACCAAATTTGCGGCGTCCTCGGTTCAATCGACGAGGTTATCGCCAAACTCGAGGCCGGAACCCTTGAAGAGGGCGACGATCTCTGCGACCATCAGCACGGGCATTAAACGGGCAGCGCTTTCATTAGCACTCCGAACAAGATAGATAAGGGGTACCCACGGTGGAACAGAAGAACAGACTAGTTCAGCAGGCCGAAGAGACCCGGGAACTCCGGGACAACCTGGCCGGCGTTAAGAATATAATAATGGTCATGAGCGGCAAAGGCGGCGTCGGGAAGACGACCGTCTCGGTCAACACGGCGCTGGGTCTGGCGAAACTGGGCAAGAAGACCGGCATCCTCGATATCGACATCCACGGCCCCAATGTGCCCAAGATGCTCGGCGTCGACCAGGAACAGCTCTTCTCCAACGACGAGAGCCGGATAGAACCGATCGAAGCAGGACCGAATCTGCGAGTCGTCAGCCTGGCCCTGGCCGGCTATGAACCCGAGCGGCCGATCATCTGGCGCGGTCCGATCAAGATGAACGTAATTAAGCAGTTCCTGAAGGACGTAAACTGGGGAGAACTCGACTATCTGGTTATCGACACCCCGCCGGGAACCGGCGACGAACCCCTCTCGATCTGCCAGCTCCTGCCCGATATGGCCGGCACGGTAATCGTCACCACTCCTCAGGAGGTAGCCAACCTGGACTGTATGAAGAGCGTCTCCTTCGCCCGGGAGCTGAAGGTGCCGATCCTCGGCCTAATCGAGAATATGAGCGGATTCATCTGTCCTGAATGCGGCACCATGACGCCCATCTTCGGCAAAGGGGGCGGAAAGAGTATCGCAGACCGCTTCGAAGAGCCCTTCTTGGGCGAATTGCCGCTTGATCCCCGGATCATGCAGGGAGGCGACGCAGGTTCAGGGTTTATCTCGGCCGACAACGGACCCGCCGCCGAGGCGATGCTCGCCATTGTCGAGAAGATCGTCGCCAAGGTAGAGGCCTCGGCTTAAGGATTGCCGACGAGGCGCGCCGCCAGACCGAACCATTCAGGACTCGGCCTGAGCGGTGCGCCGCTTAAGTCCCCCCACATTCCATCAACCTCGAACCCGGCATCTTGCATCAACGAACGCAGCTCGGCCCGCTCGTACCAGCGGTGCCAGATATGGCTGCTCTGAACCTCGCCGTCGGCACTTATAATTAGGTAGCGGTTCAGATGGACCCGCTCCTCTTGATAGCGGTGCTTAATCTCCAGCACCAGATTCTCTTCCCCCCGCCAGAAACCGTCGTAGAGCATGGTATACCAGGCGCGCTCGTCCGGCCCCGGCAGATAGAGCTCAGTAAAACAGTCGAAGAGAAAGAGGCCGCCGGGACGCAGGGCGCGCCGGATCTTACCAAGAAGTCCGTCCCGATCGGCGGGACTCAAGACGCAGAAATCGCCGAAGATCATGGTAATCAGATCGCAGGCGTCATTATCGGGTTCCCAGTCACGGTAATCGAGCTTCCGGTACTCTATGGTTCTTCCGGTGTCGTGGGCCTGGTCCCGGGCGAAGTCGATACTTGCGGCCGAGAAATCGATCCCGCTCACTTCGTAGCCGGCGTCGAAGAAGCGCTCGCAGTAGAGTCCCGGACCGCAGCCTAAATCCAGCAGCCGGGGGTATTCTCCGGGCGAATAGCGGCCGGCGATAAAGGCGACGGTCCCGTCGATACTCTCCGGCCGTCGGGAGGCGTCGTCGGAGTCGGGGTCGAGGTGAGCCTCGAGGACATGGGCGGAGATGTAGGGATCGGTCCAGAAGACGATATCCCCCTCACTGAAGAGGGGCGGCTTCTGCTCCAGTCGGTGAAGCAGGTTCAGATCGAGACGACCGTTGGAAATCAGATTCATCGTGTGGAAAGTGTAGCATATTCGGGCTATCCTGTACGGGTGGATCATCCCGTGACCGGACGCTGCTACATCCTTACCGAACAGAGCCTCGATACCTCCGCCGGCTGCGAGATCCGCCTCTACGCTGTAGACGACTTAGGACCATTGCTGCTGCGCTTTACGGATCAGGAACCGCTCTACTTCATTCCCCGGGAGAACCCTGCTCCGCCGGCCGGGAGACGGCGGGAACTGGGACTGAAGAGTTTCGCCGGCGAGGAGCTGGACGGCCTCTACTTCCCGACCCTGCGAAGCTTCTACGAGACCCGGCGCGCTATGCGGGACCGGGGCGACCGCCTCTTAGAGAGCGATGTACGCCCTGAAGAGCGCTTTCTGATGGAGCGCTTCATCCACCGCACCCTCGAGTATCGGGGAAGAGGCATCGAGGGACCGGCAATGCGGACCCTGCTCAATCCGGAGATCCGCAGCGCCGACTACCAGCCCCGCTTCAGCCGCTTATCCCTCGACATCGAGACCGGACCGAAGGATGAGATCTACTGCATCGGCTGCCACTTTACCGATCGCGGAGGACTGGAGACGGGGACCGTACACATGGTCGGCGGGAAGACCGAAGAGAGCGGTGATTTTCAGCGGATCGCCTACGCGGATGAGAAGCAGATGCTTGCCGGCGCCCTGCGCTCGATTCTGGCCCTGGATCCGGACCTGATTATCGGCTGGAATGTAATCGGCTTCGACCTGGAAAGGCTTATCACGGCCTACAGGCGGGCGGGATTGCGCTTCAGTCTGGGCCGGGACGAGAGCGAGGTAAAGACCTTTCAGAAGCAGTCCGGGATGCGCTCGGCGGAGATCGCCGGACGGATCGTACTGGACGGGCCGCAGGTGATGCGGGCCGGATTCCACCGCTTCGAGAACTTCGCCCTCGACACGGTGGCCCATGAACTCCTGGGGACGGGGAAGACTATCTCCGACGAGGAGGATAAGTTCGCTGAGATTATCCGGCTCTTTCGGGAGGACAAGGCCGAACTGGCCCGCTACAACTTCGAGGACTGTCGCCTGGTGAGTCGGATCTTCGAACAAAGCGGGGTGGATACCCAGTTTCTGACCCGGAGCCTCGTTACCGGCCTCAGACTGGACAAGGTCAGTATGTCGGTGGCGGCCTTCGACTTCTTCTACCTGCCCCGCTTCCACCGGGCGGGCTATGCTGCGCCGGACACGGCGGATATCCGCGCCGAGGGCCATGCCGCCGGGGGCTACGTCTTCACCAGCGACGCCGGACGCTACGAACAGGTGGCGGTGCTCGATTTCAAGAGTCTCTACCCCTCGATCATCCGCAGCTTCAAGATCGATCCCCTGGCCAGACTCCTCGCCGCCGAGGATCCGGGAGACACCCCGGCGGGGATCGCTTTCAACAGAGCGGTTAGCATCCTCCCCGAACAGATCGGGAAGCTCCTCGAGCGTCGGGCCGAGGCCAAACGGGCTGGGGATACGACCTTGAGCCAGGCGATCAAGATTCTGATGAACAGCTTCTACGGCGTGATGGGCACTCCGGGCTGCCGTTTCTATCATCCGGACCTGCCGACTGCGATAACCGGCACCGGCCAGTGGGTATTGAAGGAGACCGCCGGCTTCCTGCGGGAGTTGGGCTACACCGTGATATACGGCGACACCGATTCGGTCTTCGTCCAGTTCAAGCCCGGAGAAGAGCAGAATGCCGACGCCGCCGCGGCCGAGCTGGTACTGAAGGTCAACACCCACTTCCTGCGGCGTCTGGGAGACGAGTACGGGGCGGATTCCTTCTTGGAGCTCGAGTACGAGAAGCACTACGATGTATTCTTCCTGCCCCCCATGCGGGCCGGAGGCGAAGGGGCCAGAAAGCGCTACGTGGGCCGCCTGGCCGGGAGCGGCGAGATCGAGTTCCGCGGGATGGAGTCGGTCCGTTCCGACTGGACCGAACTGGCACGACGATTCCAGCGGGAGCTGTTCGACCGATTCTTTTCCAATCGAGAGATTCCGGACTGGCTGCGCGATACGGTGGAGCAGGTAAAGAACGGCGGCCGGGACGCGGAGCTCGTCTATCGCCGGCGGCTGACGAAAAACAGTCGTGAGTACACCAAGAGCGCGCCGCCCCATGTAAGAGCGGCCCGTATGCTCGATCCGGAGGAGAAGCTCAATCTGCGGAGTGTAGAGTATCTGATTACCCCCGAGGGGCCGGTACCGGTCAAGCTGAATCCGACGCAAATCGACTACGGCCACTACATCGAGAAGCAGTTGAAACCGGTGGCCGATGGGGTGCTCCCCTTTCTCGGAACCAGCTTCGACGAGATCGTGGAAGGAAAACAGCTGGAGCTCTTCTAACCGGCTTCGGCGACGATGACGCAGTTCTTGCCGAGCCGCTTCGAGCGGTACATAGCCTCGTCCGCCGCGGCAATCAGATCCGCTTCGCCGTCGCGCCAGAGAACGGTAGAGGCGATCCCGATACTTAAGCCTGAGAAACCGTCGGGAATATCCGCAAAGAGCCGCTTCAGGGAAGCCGCATACTCGCCTATCATCTTCTCCGCCAAGCGCTTGGCAGCATCCTCGGAGCACTCCTTGAGGAGGATGATAAACTCGTCCCCGCCGTATCGGGAGGGGATATCCGACCGGCGAACATTGTCCCGCACGATACTGCCGATCAGCTTCAGTACCTCGTCTCCCGCGGAGTGGCCGTAACGATCGTTGATGCCTTTGAAATTGTCGGCGTCGATGAAGAGAATACTGTGCTCCTGCTGATTCCGCCCCCAGCCCTCGGATTCAATCTCCAGGATCGTATTGAAGAATTCCCGGGAGTAGAGGTCGGTAAGGGGATCGAACTTGAGTTTGTAGCGTAGGATCTGGTTCTCTTCCATCTGCTTCTTGATGGTCCGGTTGTTTTCCTCCATCCAGAGGCCGAGATGAATTCCGATGGCGGCCACCATGGCGATAGGCCCGAACCAGGGTGCGGTAACCGCCTCGAAGAGCTTCAGCGCCGCTAAAGCGTCGAAGAGACCGTTGAGAAGCCAACAGCCGAATCCGATCAGGATAAAGCGGTAGCGACGGCGGAGTGCGCCGTCGCCTAGAATCTTCAGGGAGAAGAGCAGCATCGAAATCAACACCGCTCCAAGCTCGTAAGCGACAAAGAGGGGGTAGAGACTCCCTTTCTCCACCGACCAGAAGCCTTTCAGCGGATGAGCGACAATAGAACCGGTGGCCATGGTTTGAGGAAAGCCCCATAAAAGCAGCAAAAAGAAGAGCGCCATTCCCAGCAAAACAGACTGGAAGAAACGCCGTTCTCGCTCGAGGAGCGCCCCTAGAAAGAACTCGAGGGCCAGGGGGGTAAGGATCAGCCCGGTTACGCATATCCGGTACCAGAGTAGCACCCACCAGAGCTCGGTGCCCGAGGTATAGAAGGCGTAGCCGGTCAAGTATGGGAGAAAGACGGCCTGGAGCAGCAGAAAACGAAGATGAAGGCGGTCATGGGAGACAAACAGAAGATAGGCGAGGGAGAATATGAGAAAGGTAAAAATAGCCATCGCCCCGGCGCCGGCACCGAGGCTCGCCAGATGAATCCGCAGCCACATCCCATGCATCCTGTTATTTAATGGGAGATTGTATCACATTTTGACCGGCGAACCATCAGAAGTTCATTAAATCGACTCCCGGTACTCTGCCAAGAGACGCTCCGCTTTCTCTCCGTACTCTTCGGGCACCTCGGCAAAGCCCCAGCCGTTCTGCAGCTGGAAGATACCGTCGTACGGGGTGGAATGGTTGGAGACGACCGTATTCGGGATCTCCTCCTCATCCAGAATAGAGCTAAAGCGGGCAGCCTCGATCTCGTTCGCTAAATCGATGCGTCTTTTCATAGCCCTTAATGTACCAAGAGGAGCTGAACATCGCAAACATTCGTGTTGGTCGGGCCGGTTATCAAGAGCCCTCCGGCCTTTTTCAGGAAATGGTAGGAGTCGCTCCGTTCGATAAACTCTAGCGGATTCAGACCTGCCTCACGCGCGGTGCGGGCCACACCGGCATGCATAAAACCGCCGGCGGCATCGGTCGGTCCGTCATTTCCGTCGGTACCGCCGGAGAGAAAGAGCACCTGCTCCAGGGCGGCAGGATTGTCCAGGTACTCCAGCAGGAAGGCCAGGGCCATCTCCTGATTCCGGCCGCCTTTGCCGTCCCCCTTGAGGGTGACCGTCGTCTCTCCGCCGGCAATAACGCAGCAGGGTTTCTCGAAGGCGAGCCTCCCTAAGCGGAGGTCCTTCGCCATACCGGAGAAAAGCTTCGCTATCTCCCGGGCCTCGCCGGTGAGCTGCGAGGTGAGCACCAAGGGGTGGTAGCCGAGCCGCCCGGCCTCCTCCGCCGCCGCCTGCAGGGCGGAGATATTGGTGCCGATCAGGATATTCTCAACCTTGGCAAAGATTGGATTCGATTCGTCGGGGGTATCGGCCACTTTACCCTTCAACCCGTCGGAGAGAAGCTCTGCAGCGGCTCTAGGCAGCCGACTTTCCAGGTCGTACTTGCGGATAATCTCGCCCGCGTCGGCGTAGGTGGTCGGATCGGGCACGCTCGGTCCAGAGGCGATCGCATTCAGGGGGTCCCCGATAACATCGGAGAGGATGAAACTCGCCAGGGTCGCCGGTGCGGCCGCCGCAGCCAGGCGCCCGCCCTTGACGCCGGAGAGATGCTTGCGGACGCAGTTGATCTCCTGTATCGGCGCTCCGCAGCCGAGGAGCAGCTTGGTGACCTGCTGCAGATCCTCAAGACTCAAGCTATGCCGGTCATCCCGGTAGGGCGCGGTCAGAATGGCCGACCCTCCGCCGGAGATCAGATTGATAATAAGGGTTCTCTCCCCCGAGGCACGACAGAGTTCGGCAATCCGTCGGCCCGCTTCGACGCTCCGCGCATCGGGCATGGGATGCCCCGCCTCGATCAGCTCTATCCGGGAGAGATCTTCGGTATGTCCCTCCTTGACGGCCACCAGACCGCGGCTGATCCTTTCGCCCAGCACCGATTCCAGTCCCAAGGCCATCTTGGCGCTGGCCTTCCCCGCGCCGATTACCAGCAGCTCATCATACGCGGATAGATCATAGCTATAGGTCTCCCCCTCGGTACGGATGGTCAAGGTATCCCCCTCGAGAGAAAGGAGCTCCTTGAGCATCAGCGCAGGATCTACCCTGCGCAGGGCGGCATTAAAAATCGATTGGGCGGACTCTAGCATCTTCATACATCACTCTCCTTAGCCTTACATAGCTGCAAATTCTTATGTATCAATGGAAGATCACTATACTCCAGAGCGGCCTCGAACTCGGCCCGGGCCCGGAGAAGATCGTTCTTTTCATTCAAATAGATCGACCCGAGGTTATTGCGGGCCATGAAATTAGTCGGATCAGCCTCGACGGCGCGAAGACAGGCAGCGATAGCCTCTTCGATACGGCCCTCCTTCTGTGCGGCAACCGCCTGCTCGAAACTCCGGGCGCCTTCTACTGCCCTTCCGAGCAGTTCCGGCTCTTCGCATATCTGCAAGCGAGCCGTGATCAGGGCCCGCTCCTTATCGGATGAAACCATCTCTTTAGCCTGGCGATACCAATGACGGGCCTCCTCCGCCTTTTCCCAGAGATAATAGGCATCCGCTAGTGATCGGAGACGATGGTACTCCTCCCCAAAACGTTCGAGCTCGTCCCGAAAGAACTCCACCGCCTCGGCGTACTCGCCCTGGGCAAGCTTGACCAATCCCATATTGTAGCGATTGCCTACCGCCCCGGGTGATGATTTGAGCTGACGCTGAAAGTAGCGTTCCGCCTTCTGGTAATTACCGCTGATTAAGTGATTAAAAGCCAGGCGCTGATTCAGTTTCTTAAAGAGTATACCCAAATTGTTATCCTATACCGTACGAATAGGGAGGGGAGCGGCTCCCCTCCCGCTTGATTGCCTTAAATAAAGATAGAGAGAATAGCCACCCCGAGAAAGGCGACTACGCCTTCGATCAAGGTTGCAGTCGAGTAGGCCTTATAGGAAGTAGAGACTTCCATGTTCGAAAACTGCGAAACAACCCAGAAATAGGAGTCGTTGGCGTGGGAGATAACCATCGAACCCGCGCCTATGGCCAGAACCGTCAACGCCGGATTCAGTCCCAATGGTGCGAGGAGCGGCGCCATAATCGATGCGGTGGTGATTATTGCCACCGTCGACGATCCCTGGGCCGTCTTGAGGGCAGCGGAGATCAGGAAGGGCAGGAGAATCCCGATCCGCAGACTCGACATATTGGTGTTGATGAACTCCGCCATAGGCGAGGCCTTCAAGATCGCTCCGAACGCTCCTCCGGCGCCGGTTATCGCCAGAATAAGCGCGGCGTTCTTCACCCCTTCGCTCATCCAATCGGAGACCGCCGCCTTGCGGACATCCTTTTTAACCAGGGTCAGAGCAATGAATATGCCTATCATTAGCGCCGTTACCGGATCACCGATAAAGGCGATAAACTCAGCGAACCCGCCTTCGCCGAAGGGCTTGGTGGGGTATGCGGCGATCGACTTCAGCAAGATGAGTAGAATAGGAATCAGCAGGGGGAGAAAGGAGTGCAAAGCTCCGGGAAGTTTGCCGTATTTTTTGATCAGATCCTGGTAGGTCTCCTCCAGTTCGACCTTTATATCGAACCGCTTGGCGAACATCGTGGCCCAGAGGAGTCCGGCGATCATCGCCGGGATGGATACAATCAAGCCCATTCCGATAACCGCCCCCAGATCTGCCCCCAGGGTGCCGGCCGCGGCAATGGGACCGGGCGTAGGCGGAACGAGGGTATGGGTTGCATAGAGTCCCGTGGCCAGGGCAACGGACATAACCGCCATCGATTTTCCCGTCTCCTCGGAAAGGGCTTTATTGAGCGGAGTCAGGATTACATAGCCCGAGTCGCAGAAGACCGGGATAGAAACTACATAACCGGCGATGCTCATGGCGAGGGGTGATCGTTCCTTACCGACGACCTTGAGAATAGCCTGGGTCATGGCCAGAGCCGCGCCGGTCTTCTCGAGGATGATACCGATGATCGTCCCTGCGATAATCACGATTCCGATATACCCCAGCGTACCGCCGAAACCGGATCGGATGGTCGCTACAATATCCGTCAACGGCAAGCCGATTGCGAGACCGTAGAGGAAGGCGACGCTGACCAACACGACGAAAGCGTTCATGTTGTAGCGGGCGGTCATCAGAATGATGAGAGCCACGGCGAACAAGAGAAATAGAAGAGCAATTCCACCTGAAACCATGTAGTACCTCCAATGAAATGGTCTAGATGGTTCATTTTACGATTCTTGAGAAAAGAATCATATGGGCAAAATTACACGAAATAGTGGGTAAAACTGTGCATCATGCACAATGAAGTGTGAGCCTTAGTTCTCCCCGAAGAGCTCATGAAAGGCAACCAGCAGAAAGAGAAGCTCCTTCCCATGGGCGTCGTTGACCGGATCGATACCGAAGGTCTCCCGTATTTTTTCCAGCCGAGCGCTAACGGTATTGCGGTGAAGGCCGAGGCGGGATGCCGCCTCCTTGATATTAAGGTTCGCCTCATTGAGGGCGGCGGCGGTCTCTAACAGTGAACCCCTCTGGGTGCCGTCGAGCAGCTCGGAGAAGAGCCGGCAGCCGGCCAGAAACTCCTCCCGCGGGATACGGGAGAGAAAGTAGTGCTGCAGGTGGTCGAGAAAGAAGAATATCCCCATGGCCTCGACACCGATTCGCGATTCGAGCCAAAGAGTCTGCCGGTAGGCGCTGCGGTAATCATCCCAACGATCCTGGGGCGAACCGATATAGACGGCGGCGCCAGCCGCGTCGCAGTGCGCTTGCACAAACTCCAGCAGTTCGCCGGCGAATTCCTCCAACTCCCGGCGATAAGCTTCCAGGGCTCCCCGCTTTTCAATGCTTACCCGGCGAAAGATAAGCAGGGCACCGTCGGGGGGAGTAAAATTTAAATCCTCCCGTTCGAGGAGTCCATTTTCCTTGATATGCCGCTCTAGGCGGTAAGCATCATCCGCCTTCAGACGCAGAAGTACCGGCGCCCGCACACAGGGTTTGTCGTACCCCAGCTGGGCGGCCATAATCTCCACCTCCCGGGAACGGTAGGGTTCGTCCTGCAGCAGACGACTCATAAAAAGATTCTTGCGATTATGACGGTGAAAAAGACGATCCTTATACTGCTCCAGCTCGATCAGCATCTCCATGGAACTCTTCAACGCATAGGCCAACTCATGCATCTCATCGGGATTCCCGGTTACCCCGAGCACGCCCAGGGGCTTCCCCTCGACCTGCAGGGGCAAATTGATTCCCGGCAGGGCCCCGAGAGGGAGATCAGCCTCGGCCGGAATGCGCTCCTCGTCCCGCCCATAGCGGAGCAGCCGGTACGCGGCCTCGTGAAAACTTCCGATCCGATCGGCGTCGCGGCTGGCGATGATGATCCCCTCTTCATCCATAATGTTCACATTGGAGGCGATATGGGTATCCAGCTTATTGATAAACTCCTGGGCTGTTTTCCTCTGTATCATACTACTTCTCCTGCCGCATCAGGAGTGTAACCCGGCCGTCGGCGGGGGTAAAGAGCGGCTGGAAAAACTGGTTTTTCCACCCACTTTACGGTATTTTCAAAACATGACAAGGTCAGTCGTATTAATCCTACTACTCTCTCTCGTCCCGGTTCCCTTTGCGGGCTTCGCCTTCGACCAGGCCGCGAGGAGTGAGTTCAGTACCGATTTCAGTCGGAGGGCAGTCGATCCCGCGGAGGTACGCTCAGGAGGGCCCCCCAAGGACGGGATTCCCGCTATCGACGCTCCGCAATTCGTCGCTCCCGCAGCGGCCGACCAGTGGCTGGGCGAAAAGGAGCCGGTACTTCTGATGCGGCGCGACGGCCAGGTGAAAATTTACCCCCTGCAGATCCTGATGTGGCATGAGATCGTCAATGATCGGATCGGCGACACAGCCGTAACGGTTACCTTCTGTCCCCTCTGCAATACCGGAATAGCCTTCAACCGCCGCTTTCAGGGTCGCATTCTCGATTTCGGCACCACCGGACGCTTAAGAAACAGCAATCTGATTATGTACGACCGGCAGACGGAGACCTGGTGGCAACAGGCCGACGGGAAAGGGATCGCCGGCAGGTACACCGGATCTCGCCTTAGCTTTTTGCCGGTTCAACGCGCTTCCTGGGGAGAGGCTCGCGACCGCTTCCCTGAGGCTCAGGTGCTCTCCCGGGAGACGGGCTTCAACCGCTCCTACGGCAGGAACCCCTACCGGGGATACGACGCTCCGGGGAACAGGCCATTCCTCTACGACGGCCCTACGCCGCCGGAGCGAGAGGAGATCGCCCGGGTGCTGCAGATCTCGCACCGAGGCGAGACGGAGATCCTGCCCTATGAGGAACTTGCGCAGAGCCGCGTACGGGAACTCACCCTTAGGGGGGAGCGGCTGGTGGTCCTCTTTGAACCGGGGACGGCATCCGCCCTGGACCGCCTGGCCATTGAAGAGGGGCGATCGGTCGGATCTGCCAATGCCTACCTGAGCCGCCTGGGAGAACGGGAGCTCCGCTTCCGCTACCGGCTGGGTCGTATAACCGACATTCAGACCGGAAGCCGCTGGAATAGCCTGGGCGAGGCGGTCTCCGGACCACTGCAGGGGAGCCGCCTTGAGCCGGTAATCGCCGCAGACCATTTCTGGTTCTCCGCCTGGGCCTTCTACGGGGAAACTAGTCCTTGACCTGAGACCTCATTTCCACTAGAGTGATTCTAAAATCTTCCGAGTTGCATCCTCCTACTGTCTTATTAGGCAATGGCGATGCGACCATTGGGGTTTGCGGGAAACCGCCCACCCTCCCGTGCTTGGAAAGGAAGCAGCATGTTCCACAGACGATTTCTTACGAATTGTGCGGTTCTACTTATGGTGTGTACGGTTTCCCTCTCCGTGCAGATCGCCGCCCTGGATATCCAGATCAATGGTTCCCGCCATCAGCCGTCGGCCTCGCCCAGCACCCTGTTGCGTTCCCGTTTCCTCAACGGGGAGAGCTTCCCCTCGCTTAGTTTGGACGAGCTCCTGCCGGTTTTTTTTGCGATAGACCGCATACGTATTCTTTACAACGATAATCAAGAATATTCCCCTGCTTCGGACAGCTTGGAACTCTTTCCCTACCGGAGCTACCTGATTCCCGGGGAAAACGGCTATAGCCTCTTTGCCGATGGGGGCGAAACCCAGCTCAGCCGGGTGGAGGGAATCGAGATCGACGGTGAGCTGATTTCAGTCGAGGAACTCGAGGTCTGGATCGCCTGGGAGGGAGTATCGCTCCTGAAGCAGGAGCTGAGCCGCTGGGGGGAGCTTCACGGCGTCCCGATGCGGATTAACGAGGTACCCAAGAGCGATTCGAAGCTAATGTCCGTGCTGCGCGGCGGCGGAAAACCGCCGGATCTGCTGCTCCTGCAGAGCGACTACCTGCCGGCGCTGACGGCTTCGAATGCCCTCCAGCCGATCGTCCGCTTTCCGCTGGAGGAGTTCTCATCCAAGAGCCTGGATGCCCTCTCGCTCAACGGGCGCCTCTGGGCCCTTCCCTTTTACTGCGACGCCCAGATGCTCTTCTACCGGGAGGATCTGATCCCCGAGGAGCGAATCTCCGCCGGATGGACGCTGGATGAGTATAGCGTTCTGGCCCGGGAGCTCAAGAACAGGGGGATCTCCCCGGCCGCTTGGAACGCCTACAGCGCCTACTGGCTGATTCCCTTTCAGATCGGCTTCGGGAAGAAACCGCTTGTAGAGGCCGACGGTTCGATCAGGGCCGACGACCAGGCCACCAGGCAGGCGGTAGAGTTCATCCGCCGCCAGATCGACGCAGGACTGCTCGACCTCCGGGAGCGGGACTCGATGTTTTCCCGCTTTATCGCCGGCGAGGTAGCGATGATGCTCTCGGCCAGTTTCTCAATCCCCGAACTGGAACGATTGGATGTGCCTTTCGGGGTACACCCCTTCCCCAGGGGACCTGCGGATGCGATGCGGCCGCTCCTGGATTTCAAAGGTTTCGCCATTCCCCGCAAGACCCGTCATCCTCTGCTCGCCCGGCGCCTGATGCTCTCCCTCTCTGACCCCGCCTTGCAGCACAACTTCTGCAGCGGGCTGTCGAAGCTGCCGGCGGTGGAATCGGCCTGGGAGCTAACCAGAGCAGAGAGCGATTACTACCCGGTGTTGAGGAAGGCCTATGAGGAGGGCGTACCGGTCCCCTCCACCAAGGGCTACAAGGTCTATAAGAATACCCTCTGGAAGATGCTCCGCTTCATCCTGAACGGACAGCTCGGCATCGACCAGGGACTAAACCAGGCTCAACAGCTGATAGAGAATCAGCTTCAATAACAAAGAAATCTGATAGGAGAATGGAATGAGAAAAGCAGTATCTACGCTCGCCCTGCTGGCTCTTGCAGGGCTTGTGGTCTCGTGCGCATCGGCACCGGTTACGCCGGCGGAGCAGGCAGCAACGACCGGTCCGGAATGGGAGATTGAGCTCGCCGGAGCCCGGGTCGATACCATGACCAGCGCCAGCCTGAACCAATTGAAGAGCGACGAGAAAGCCGGCTACGGCCCGGTCAGTTTCGAGCGCAAGGGAGAGAGCACCGACTATCTGGCGCTGCCCTTGAGTTATCTTGTGGGTATCGTCGACGGTGGAGATGCCGGCTGGCCCTTCAGCTTTAACGTGGAGGCCTGGAACGAGGGCTACGATGTAACCCTGACCGCCGCAGACGGCTACGCGGTTACCTTCTCTACCGCCGAGGTGGCCGCCGACGCCCTCTACCTGGCGGATGTAACCGCCGACCAGGCGACCCTGCCCCGGATCGTCGGGGATGTTCCCGGGAACCTGCAGATCCGGGATCTGGTGGCAATCGAGCTGAGCCTGGGAGATGCAGCCGCAACCGAGGAGTTTACCCTGGAGCTGGAGATCAACGGGGAGGTCAGCGCTTTTACCCGGGAGGAGCTGGAGATGATGCCCTTCTACACCGAGGCGGTCGGGAGTTACACCACCAGCGCCGGTACGACCCACACCCACCGTTATGGGGGCGTGAAGTTCGCCGAACTCCTGAAGAGTTACGTACCCCTCAGCGAAGAGAACACCGTAACCGTGGCGGCCATGGACGGCTACGAGATGAGCTACAGCGGCGCTGAACTGATGGACGAGAGCGACGGAAGCTGGATCTTGGCCTTCAAGAGCGACGGGGAATATCTGCCGCTGGATCCGGGCTATGTCCGATCGGTAAAGGTAGGCCCCTCGGAACCCAACATCGACGGTCACAGCTCCGCCCGCATGATCAAGCGAGTGATCGTATCGGCCGAAAGCTACCGGGATTTTGAGCTGGTGATTACCGGCAAGATGGACAACCGCCTCGACCGGCAAACGGTTCAGGCCGGCGTCAGCTGCCACGGGAGAAACATCGCCTACTACAACCGCAAAAGCGAAGGGGTGGAAAACTATACCGGAATCCCCCTCTGGCTGCTCCTGGCCTACGGCGACGACAGCCTGCATGCTCCCCACCGGCAGACCGACAAGGAGATCCTCTCCTACAAGGAGGATGTAGCCGAAACCGGGTATACCGTGGAGATAGTCGCCGCCGACGGCTACTCGATCCGCCTCGACTCTACTGAACTCAACAAGAACGACGATGTGGTTATCGCAACCATGAAGGAGGGCGATAGCCTTCCCGAGCGGGAGTGGCCGATGATCCTTGTCTGGGATCAGGACGCCGAGCTGGTGCCGGCCGGGATCAAAGCGGTACGGAACATTACCCAGATCAACCTGATCTTCGACTGATCCGGTCTTGATTTCCCAATCGCCCCTGGGGCGTCGAAGCAACGCCGGGCCGGTCGCGCTGCTGCCTTTAGCGGCGGTGACCGCCCTGGTGGGGATAGCCCCCTTCTTCGCCGCCCTGAGGGGCTCGTTTCTGCACGATATCTATGGCGCCGTAAGCCCCGCGGGTTTGGAGAACTACCGGTTTATCCTCGGAGACGGCGCCTTTGCACTCAGCCTGAAAATCAGTCTGGTGTGGGCGCTGCTGCATACCCTGATGACCATCGGCCTGGCGGGAATCATCGCCTTCCGGCTCTGGCGGAGCCTGCGGGGCGCCGCGTTTTTGGGGATAATGCTCTTCATTCCCTGGTCGATCCCGGTCTATATTGCCGTACCGATCTGGCGGACGCTAATCCACGGCGAGGGCTTACTGATCAATCTGCTGTTGCAGCCGGTAAGCGCCTTCGCCGCCGCCTTGGCGGTTAGCGTCTGGCTTAGCCTTCCGGCGGCGGTATTCCTGATCCATGCCGGCCTCAAGAAGATCGGGCGGGGAGTCTTCGAGGCCGCCAGAATCGACGGAGCGGGAGAGGGGACAATCGCCCTCTCGATCTGTCTGCCCGCCGTGCGGGAGATCATCACCGTTGCCGCTCTTTTGGAGTTTGTAAAAGCTCTAAAGGAATTCAATGTCGTCTTCCTGATGACCGCCGGCGGGCCGCCGCTCTTGAGCGGTATCACCGAGCGCTTCATCGTCGGCGCCACCACAACCCTCAATCTCTTCCTCTACGATCTCTTCCTCTCGGCGGAGGACTTCGGCGTGACCTCCGCCTTCTCGGTACTGACCGCCGTGGCCATCCTCGCCGCGACCCTCTTCTACCTCCTCGCCCGCTACGAGGAGGAGCGAGGGAAACGCAAGCTGCGGCTGGTCATCCTGCTTTTGGCCCTTGTACAGCTCGTGACCGGCGGCCCAACGGCTCCCCTGGCGCTGCTCTATCTGCTGGTCCTGCCCAATCCCCGGGCCCTACTCCCCTTTGCCGTACTCATTCACGGAGGGGCGGGCCTTTTTCGGCTCCTCTCAGCCGGCTATCCCGCGGGCATCGAGGCAAGCCTGATTCCGGCGCTCCTGCTGCTTCTCACGTTTGGCGGCGCGCGAGGAGATGCCCGGATCCGCCGCCTGCCGGTCTGGTCTCTGGTAGAGAAACCGGTGATCCTGCTCCTGATAGCCGCCGGCCTTATCTCGTGCCTGGCCCTGCTCTGGCTCAGCTTCTCCGGTCTCGATGCGGTCGCCTTCCGCTCGCTCCTGCCGCCCCATCCCGGATTCCGGGCGTATCGACTGGCACTCTTCGAGGAGGGAATCCCCCGCTATTTTCTCAATAGCCTGTTTGTAGCGGCGGGAACCGCTCTCTTGCTCCCCTTCATCGCCTTTCCCGCCGCCCGAAGCGTGGCCGCCATGAGCGAACGAAAGAGCGGCGGAATCCTGGCGGGATTGCAGATCCTGGGGACCGTATCCGGCATGCACGCCCTGATACCCCTCTATGCGATCTTCCGCTCCCTGGGACTGATCAACAGCTACGCCGGTCTGATTCTGATCTACCTGGAGCATGCCTTTGTCTTCAGTCTCTTCACCATGAGCGCCTACCTGCGGGAACTTCCCCCCTCCTTGGAAGAGGCGGCCCGGCTGGAAGGGTCGGGGAACCTCTACTTCCTCTCCCGCATACTCCTCCCCCTCTGCCGACCGGTGATCTTCACCGCCATGACCGTCGCCTTCCTCGGCGCCTGGAACGGATTCCTGCCGGCGCTGCTCTTCATCAGGGACGACTGGAAATACACCATCGGGGTCAAACTCTACTCTCTGGTGGGCAGTATCGCCTCGGGAACCCCCCGCTGGAGCATCTTCGCCGCCGCCTCGGTGCTCAACATGGCGATTCTGAGCTTGATCTTTCTCCTGCTTCGTCGGCGGGGAATGCATTCCGAACTCTCCGAGGCCGATCCGGCCTAGCCGCTATGAGGATCGCCCTCTTGCGAGGGAGGACGGAATCGGGTATCACTCACTCTATGAACTACTCAGGCGTAATCTTCGATCTCGACGGCACCCTACTCAACACCCTAGATGATCTGGCGGACAGCTGCAACCGTCAACTCGCCCGACGCGGCTTTCCCGTTCATCCCACCGACGCCTACCGCTACTTCGTCGGTAACGGCGCGAAGAAACTGGTTGAGCGGGCGCTTCCCGGAGGAAGCGGTTCGGAGCTGGTGGATCAGTTTCTTATGGACTTCCGAGAAGATTACGCCCGGCACTGTTTCGACAAGACCGCCCCCTACGCGGGGATCCCGGAGATGCTGGAGAACCTGCAGCAGGCGGGCCTGGCCATGGCCGTACTCTCCAACAAACCGGACGCGGAGACCCGACGCGTGGTAGAACGCTACTTTCCCTCAGGTCTATTCAGCCATACCTACGGACAGCGGGACGGGATTCCCCACAAACCCGACCCCGCCGGAGTGGCGCCGATCCTGGAAGATTTAGGCCTTAAGGCGGCGTCCACCGCCTTCGTCGGGGACACCTGGATCGATATGCAGACGGCGAAACGCTCGGGATGCGTACCGATCGGGGTATTGTGGGGTTTTCGGGAAGAGTCGGAGCTGGAGGAGAACGGGGCGCAACTGATAGCCGCCAACCCGACGGAGCTCACCGACCTCCTCCTCGGTTAGTCTTCCTGATCTTAAGGGGCTCAGAAGAACTTCCTCTAAGCTAGCTTCTCGCTAATCTCCCAGAGCCGCTCTGCCGCCTTATCGTCGAAGGCCTGCCGCCGCGGTTTAGTCTCGCGACAGTCGGCGAAGTAGGCGCCGCTCACCGTCGAAAGCTCCGGCGCAGCGGCCAGATAGACCGAGGTCTCCGCCCCCTTGGCCTGATCGACGGCCAACAATCGAGAGAGGAGATTGAAGATTATGGGAACCAGCCCCTTACCGCGATTGTTCTCGCCGAAGCGGGAACGAACGAATCCCGGATGAAGGGCATTAACCGTGACGCCGCTCCCTGAAAGGCGCCGGGAAAGGGTACGGGTGAAGTAGATATTAGCCAGTTTCGACTGGGAGTAGACCGAAAAGCCCCGGTAGCGCCGCCGGTTCTGGAGATCATCGAAGTCGAGCCGCGCTCGCCGGTGAGCCGCAGAGGAGACATTGATTATCCGCGCCGGAGCGGAGGCCTTGAGCCGCTCTAAAAGCTGCATGGTGAGCCGGAAGTAGCTCATGTGGTTCAAGGCGAAGGTATATTCCAAACCGTCCGCACTCTCCCGCCGCTCGGCGAAGTAGCCCCCGGCGTTGTTGATCAGCACATCGATACTCCGGTAGCGCTCGAGAAGCTCCTCGGCAACCCGGCCCAGGGATTCCCCTGATGAGAGATCCCCCACCACCAGCTCCGGCTCCCGGCCGCACTCCGCTCCGATCGACTGCGCCGCAACCTCGCCCCGCTCCCTATTACGCACCACCAGGGTAACCAGGGCCCCCCGCCGGGAGAGCTCACGGGCGGTCTCGTATCCGATGCCGCTGTTCCCGCCGGTAATGACGACCCGCTTATCGACGATACTCCACATAGCGACCGCTCAGCTCCTGACCGTCCGCCGCCGGCCGTGGTTGATCAGATAGACCGCACTCAAGGCGAAGGCTCCGCCCAAGAGGGTCATGAAGAGGGGCACCTCGCCCAGAATAAGCCAGCTCAAGACCACCGCAATGGCCGGGACCAGGAGCGTAAAGCTCGCCGCCCGGCCGGTACCGATCCGCTTGGTAGAGAAGAAATAGAGGGTCGAGGCGATGCTGGATGAGAAGATCGAGAGATAGACGATGTTGAGCCAGAAACCGGTCGAGTATTGGGCGAAGTTCAGGGGGCTGTTGTCCAGGATCAACAGCAGACAAACCAGAAAGGAGACCAGATAGAGATAGAGATTATAGGTAAAAAGGCCGACCCCGTTCTTCAGAATGCGTCCGGCCAGATGAGTCAGGACCGCCCAACTCATAGCGGCGCCGATAAAATAGAGATTACCGCTTCTCGCCATCTCGGAGAGAGAGTGCTCCCAGGGACGCACCAGGAGCAGACCGCCGAGGACGCCTAGGAAGATCCCCAGTATCTGAATCCGCTGCGCCGGCGCCCGGAAGATTAGCGCGGCGATGAGGAAGGTAAAAACCGGATTCAGGGTCGTCACCGTTACCCCGCCGATATGGGCCAAGCCGTAGCGGGTCCCCAGAATAAAACAGTAGTTATAGAGAATCATCATTCCGCCGGCCAAAATGAGGGCCGGAATGATACGCCTGGGAACGGTAAGGGAGTAGGGAATAAAAGGCTTCATGGCCAGAAACCCCAGGACGCAGAAAAAAAAGCGCCAGGCCAGGATAAGATCTGCATGCACCGTGGCCGCCAGGAGTTTACCGGAAACCCAGCTCCCCGCCCAAAGGGTCATGGCCATGATCATAATCAGATAGAATAGGGATTCGCTCTTTTGACTCATGGGGGCAGCATACCCGCCGCATACCGTCTAGGTCTATAGCGGAATCAGATCTCCCGCGCCGGTATGCCGGTCGCTCAAGCGCCGGGCAGTCGCCCCGGAGCAGTGGGTTGCGATAATCCGTTTGAATCCAAGTCCCCTGAGGGCTGCAAAGCAGCGGCGGATCTCATTCTCGCCTTTCTCCTTGAGATGGAAACCGCCGATCAGCGCATACAGCTCATCATTTGGATATTCGGCGGCCACAGCCTTGGCCATGGTGAGAATCCCCGGATGGGCACAGCCGGTGATCAGACTGATGCCCCGTTCGCCGCGGACAACCAGACCCTGTTCGGGCATCTCTTTGCCCTTATAACGGGAAGCGAAGGTTCCGGTAGTGGCGACTCCGTCGACCTCTTTGCGGCCGGAGCAGAGGTGCACCAGCGCACCGCTGAGATCTAATTGATCGGGGAAGCTGCGGATTGCTCCATCGGGGAGATAGAGCGGAGCCCGGGGGATGCGTTCCCGCAGGAGAGCCAGACCGCCGGAATGATCCCAATGGGGATGGGAGAGAACAATCTCCTTGATTGTCGCGGGATCGATCCCGAGGGTATCCATATTCTCGAGCAGCTTCTCCCCCGATTCCCCGGTATCGAAGAGGAGTCGTCCGTTCACCAGACAACTAAAGCCCCAGCCGGCATGCAGCCGGGGCTCGAGCGTCTGATTGTCGTAGAGAATCTGTACGCTCATAGAATTCTCATCCCTACTTGGACTGATCCGATTCAAACTCCTTCAGCACCTTGCGGGTCTCGACGAGCTCCGCCTCTAAGGATTCCGCCCGTTGTTTCAGGAACTCCATCTCGTCCTCCTTGCTAGCGGGACCGAGATGAGAATATCCATAGGGTGCAAAGCCGAATCCGCGGCCCCGTCCTCTGCCGAGTCCCCTGCCGAACCCTCGTCCGAGTCCGGTTCCCGCAAATCGTCCCTGGCGCATACCGCTACAGTAACCTGTTCCCCAACCTGTCATTGGCCCCATTCCGGCGGGACCGGTACCATCATACCTAGGCATATCTGCCTCCTTGTTTATTGATTTTCATTATCAATATAATACATTTGCCCCAGAGGGTCAAGAAAAACTATCCACACGATCAGAAACAGTAGATTTCGCTTGCCTCGGGGGATAAATCTGACTATTTTATTCAAGATGATATTGTTTAACATTAAACTATATTATCTATCCAGTCTAAAGGAGCTGTGATGGAGACTAAGGATCCCTATTTAGACGCCTTTACCAAGCTTATGCGGGCCCACTCCTCTATTAACACTGCATTGAGCGCGGAGCAGGCCCTGCCGAAGGGGATGACCGTCTCGCAATTCGGCGTCTTGGAGGCTCTCTATCACAAGGGACCACTAACTCACTGCGAGATAGCCGCCAAAATCCTTAAGAGCCGGGGCAATCTGACCATGGTGATCGATCACCTGGAGCGGGACGGACTCGTCGAGCGTCTGCCCGTTGCAGGAGATCGGCGCGCCGTGCGCGTCGCCCTTACCCCTGAGGGGGAAAAAACCATATCTACCGTTTTTCCTCGACAAGCTGCAGCCATACGCAAGGTTCTGAGGGTACTTACCCAGGACGAACTTGCAGATCTTGCCCGGCTCAGCCGGAAGCTCGGGCTCAGCCTGTCAGGGGAGAAAGAGAGTTCAGCACCAGGAGGGACTGAATGAGAGTCAATATTCTTTTCTATTCCATGTACGGACACATGTACCAGATGGCCCAGGCCGCGCAGAAAGGGGCCGAAGCGGTCGACGGAGTCGAGGCGCAGTTGCTGCGTATCCCGGAGACCCTGCCGGAAGAGGTTCTCAAGATGATGGGAGCCCTCGAGGCGCAGAAACAGTTTGAGGGAATCCCTGCGGCCACCATGGAGGATCTGGCCCAAGGCGACGGCTTCATCTTCGGGCTTCCCACTCGCTACGGCCGAATGTCCGCCCAGTGGGCCAATTTCCTGGATCAGTCGGGTCAGCTCTGGCAGCAAGGGGCTTTGGCGGGGAAGCCGGTGGGGCTGATGTCCTCGTCGGGCACCCAGCACGGCGGTCAGGAGACGACCATAATCTCTACCGCCGCATCCCTGATGCACCACGGAATGCTGGTTGTCGGGCTCCCCTTGGAGCACTGGACCCAGATTCCGCCGGATGAGGCGTCGGGCGGCACCCCCTACGGCGCCAGTACCTTCGTAGGGGACGGTTCCCGTATGCCGAGCGATCGGGAACTGGCTGCGGCTGAAGCCCAGGGCAAATGGGTCGCCGAGCTGACGAAGAAGCTCAAAGCCTAAGTCATTTTTCAATCCATTTTTTGTGAGGGGCGGAGGCGGCTTGCTTCCGCCCCCTCTTTTTGCGTAGAGTAGCTCCATGAGCAGCACAGAATTCGAATTAATTAAGGTAATCGCCCCGCAGCACACCAGCGGGAACTGTTTTATCTGCGGCGTCAATAACCAGGCCGGTCTACAGGCGCGCTTCTACGAGCTGGAGAACGGCGAGGCCGCCGCCCTCTTCACCGTCCCCGAGGCCCACAACGGCTATCCCGGTCGCGTGCACGGCGGCGTAAGCGGCGCGCTCTTAGACGAGGTCGTCGGTCGGGCGATAACCGTCATGGAACCCGACACCTGGGGAGTTACGGTGGAACTCCACACCCGCTACCATAAGCCGATCCCCACGGAGACCCCCTTGAGCGCCCGGGGCCGCATCGAGAAGGTGAAGGGACGCAGCTTTACCGGGAGCGGCGATCTCTACCTGCCCGACGGTACGGTGGCGGCAAGCTGCACCGGCACCTACGTGAAACTACCCATCGAACGCATCGCCACCGAGAGCGGCAAGGATCCCCACACCCTGGCCGAAGAGGGCTGGATGAAACGGAGCTACGCCGACGATCCCGAAGCGATCCGCTTTCCTAAACGGAACGAATAGGCCGAATCCTTACCTCCCTGCCGGCTTCGATGCGGAGCGCTTCCGCACCGCTCAGAGGGAGGAAACAGGCAGAGTAGCTGATCCTGCCCTCATCGAAGTAGAGCTCGATCGAAGCGGTATCCACCAGGATCCTGAGACTGAGCGGCCCAGAAAGAGGCACAGATACCTTCTGTTCCCCGAAGGTAATCGTTTCGGACTGGGGATCGATACTCAAGTTCCTGCCGTAGACCGATACGCGGAGGACTTCATCACCCTTCAAGTGCGTATCCATCACGAATGCCTCAGAGACCTCCTCCGGCGAACAGGGCTCGCCGAGAGCGTCCTCCAATTCAGCCGCCGGGTAGCGGCGAAGACGTAACCCATCTGCCGTCTTTAAAAGAGTCAGGTCGCAGGGAAAGCTCATCTGCTGGTTGAAATTCTGCCCGGGGTAGCGGCCGCCCCGCATCCAGGCCAGCTGGATCCGCCGGCCCGCGGGCGCATCGTTCCAGCTTTGCGTAGCGTAGAAGTTGGGACCATACTCGACCTTCAAGCGCTCCGTTTGCGGAGAGAATATCCGTCCGTCGAAATTTCCGACGAGATAGCTTCCGTCGCCGTCGATCAGCACCCAGCGCTCCCGCCCCTCGGGGGCGTCCGGGGGAGAGAGCGGAAAGAGATCGGGACACTCGAAGAAACCCTCCAGACGACCGGTCTCCTTCCATGCGAGGCCGTCGTCGCTCCTGAAGAAGACGAAACCCCTCCGCTCATACAGGACCATACAGAAGCTCTCCGAGGACGGGTGATAGAAAACCCGCGGATCCCGGCTCCCCTGAGCGCGATGAGGGATAACCGGATTTCCGGCATACTCAATAAAGCTCTTACCGCCGTCAAGGCTGTAGTAGAGGCATTGCTCGAAACGGACCGGTAGACGCACCCGGGCGGCATAGAGCAGAAGAGGCGGCTTCCCCTCCTGCCCCAAGCCTGAGCAGTTATCGTGGTCGATAAGCCCCGAGCCGGACCAGTACTGAGGGACGCAGATCACCCTTGATTCGACGTTGACGGAAGAGAGATGCGAGCTCCCAGAGCATGATTCCTATCCCGAGAAGCAGCATCAAGAGCGGAAACCAGTCGCCCCACCTCGTATAGAGGCTCGGCCGAGGGTTCCCCGCGGGAAGATCGACGATCAACGCTCCCTCTTCGAAGAAGGGGAGGCTCCCGAGCATCCTGCCGTAGGGATCGACACCCACCGTGAGGCCCGAGGTGGTGGCCCTCACCATGGGAATGCGATTCTCGACCGCCCGGAAGAGGCCGTTGACCCCGTGCTGCATCCCCTCCACCGAGGAGAGGGACCAGTAGTCGTTGGAGATATTGACCACCGCTCCGGCCCCGGCGGCCACGAAGCGACGCACATGGTCGGGCATGATATCCTCGAAACAGATCGGCGTGGCGAAGGTGAAGTCCTTGTGGGCAAGAACTCGGTACTCGCTTCCCGGCTCCCACTCGGTGACGTCGAATTTGTCGAGCTGGGCGTAGACGCCGGGAAGCTCATCTTTAAAGGGGAAGTATTCGGTAAAGGGGACGAGCTTGATCTTATGGTAGATCCCGCCGATGCCGGACTTAGGCTCGATGATGACCGCCGAGTTGTAGCTGATCTCGGGATAGTCCCGGTCCTCTTCCCCCGGAAGGCGTTTGTGATCGGAGGTTCCGGTGACCAGCGGAATGCCCCACTCGTCTGCCGCCTGAAAGAGCCGCTCGGCGAGCCGCCGCCGGGGCCTCCCGGCGTTTCCCGGGCGCATCCAGTAGCGGAGATCCGGGACGAAGGCGGTCTCCGGCCAGACCACCATCTCTACCGGCCTCCCCTCGGCATAAGCCCGGGCGATGCCTTCCTTGCTCAAGCGCAAGAGGGCGTCGACGCTCTCGGCATAGTCGTGTTTGCGGGGATCCCGGTTATGTTGCACCAGCAGCAGACGGGTTGTCTCTGTTTCTCCCCGATTCGCAAGCACAAGAGTGCCCGCACCGAAGAGGAGCGGCGCCAGGAACGCCCCCGCCAGCACGAAGAGGGGCATCCTCCGCCGCGGATTCGACAGCAATTCCGTCAAGGCTGCGTTAAAGAGAAACAGAAACCAGCTTACTCCCCAGACGCCGGTCACCGAGGCGATCTGGATCAGCGGGATAGTGCGATAGAGGGCGGTCCCGAGCATCCCCCAGGGATAGGCGAGAAAGCCCATGCCCCGCAGCCAGTCGAAGGCGAGCCAGGCGGCGGGGACGGCCAGTATCCAGACTCTTCCGGGCCGGCGCAGCAGAAAAACCAGAAGCGGCAGGAAGAGAAGCCATTGCGCCATGGAGAGGAGCACCGTAAAGGGCAGGGAGACATAGGAGTAGGTGGAGTGCCAGAAGTTGATGAGCATCACCTGCAGGGAGGCGAAGGCCATGATACCCATGCCCGCATCCCCGGCGGAGCTCCTGCGGGCGGCCCAAAGAATAGGGACCAGGGCGATGAAGGCCAGCACCGGTACCCCCTCGAGCCTAATGAGGGAGGGGAGCGCGAAGGCGAAGAGGGCCCCCGAAAGCCAACCGGCCAGTAGGGTCGGCGGATTGAGGAGAAACTGCGCCAGTGCGGCAGGGATAGAAGCGGAAATCCCGGAACCCCGCAGGGGCGAGGAATTGGAGCGGATAGCCCGCCCCGGCCCGCCCCCGGGCCGGGGGCCGCCCGAAAAGAGATAGAGTCCCAGATTAACGAACAGGGGCGGCAGAAAACGGAGGGAGACCTCCAGCTGCTGCCGGGCGGTGTCCGCCGCGAGCTTAAGCGCACCGCCGTGGGCGACGAAGCGCTGGACATAATCCATGTTGGCGTTGCGGGCGAAGAAGAGGGCGAAGAGAAAGAGGGTCGAGCCGAGGATCAGCTGCCCCTGATTGAAGAGCCGTTCCCGGCGGAAGAGGAGCAGCAGAGCCGTGAGGAGCTCCAGCCCCAGGAAGAGGAAGAAGCTAAAGTCGAAGGGGGTCATCCCCGGCACCTCGGCGGCGAAGGCATCGGCGAATGCCGGAGATTCCAGTTCGGCCAGGAGAGCTCCGAGGTCGGGGGCGGAAAAATTCTCTGAAGCTATCAGGTCGCCCGCGGCGGAATCGCGGACGCTCAGATAGAGGGAGAGCTCCCCCCCCCAGGATGAGAGCACCGCCTGGGCCACCCGCTGAATACCGAGCTCCGAGGCAACGGCCAGTACCGACTCCCGGTCGGCAAGGGTTTGGAGATTCTCCCCCCGGGGCGCGAGATACTCGTCGATAAAGCGCTGGGGCTTGACGCTCGACTTACCCGCCGAGGCGAAGGCCGCCTCTAGGGCGCGGATAAACTCCTCCCGCTCCGCATCGGTAAGCCCCGCCGATTGGGCGGCGGAAGGCGATATGGGAGCAAGCATCAACGACGGGGTTTTGGTGAGGGCGATAGGCCCGCGGAAGGCGAGGAGAAGCTCCGCCAGGGCGATCAGGATTAGAAGCAGCGCCGTCGCCAGGCGCCGCGGGGAAAGGCCGGTTGTCATACCGAAAGGATAGCCTCCACCGGACGACGGGGCAAGGGGAGAAAGGACGAGAAAGGATGAGAAAACGATGCAGGTTCTGAAGCAGCGCGGGGCTCAGCTTGCTTTACCCTATGAACCGGAGCTATACTTTAAGGAGATGGATATGGAATCCCTGGCGGAGATCCTCGAACAGGAGCTTGAAGAGGCCTTCGAGGTCAAAAACAAACGCTCCCTACACCGCTACGTCACCCTCCTGGCCGGAAATCTGGTTGAGAAGGAGCGCTACGAAACCGAACGCAGCGAGTTTCGCACGACCTTCCTGGAGATTCAGCAAGACATGGCCGAAGGTTTTGCCCGCATGGACGCTCGCTTCGAGGCGGTGGATGCGCGTTTCGAGGCGGTTGATAAGCGCTTCGAGGCGATTGATAAGCGCTTCGAGGCGATTGATAAGCGCTTCGAGGCGGTTGATAGGCGCTTCGAGGCGGTTGATAAGCGCTTCGAGGCGATGCAGCGCTCAATGGATAAGCGCTTCGAAGAGATGCAGCATTCGATGGATAAGCGCTTTGAAGATATGAACCGGCGCTTCGACATGATGTTCCGCTTTGTCACCGTCGGCTTCGTGCTACTGGCGACGATGATGTCGGTCTATCAGTTTTTAGGGTAGAGAGAACTTCATTATCCTTGAAGTCTTATTGTTTTACCGCCTGAGTGCTCGACTCTAGCGTAGGGGATGTTTTTCTTTTTGGATCTCTGAATATTATAGATCATGAATGGCGCCATGATGGGCCAATCCAACACGGATACAATGGCATCCTGCGGACATTTAAGCTCACAATTAAAACAGAGAAGACATTCTGTTCCCCATTGGGGTCGCCCGTTGTTTTTAAGCATCACATTGTTCATGGGACACGCAGCTACACAATCCCCACAAGCGTCACACTTTCGCTTGGAGAAGAAGAGACGGGAGTAGAGGAACCTGGAAATGAGACGGTGGGTCAGCACTCCTTCAAGGGCGTACATAAAAGGTCTTAGCGAATCGGGTGGTTCTGCACCTTCACCTTGGGATTCATATCGCTCTAGGAGGTTTCGGCCGAACGCAGCGACAACCGTGTAGTCATCTTCAGTTGGCGCATCGGGTGCAAAGAGATACCCCCGAACAAGAAATCCATAGAAAAAATCGGCACCCCGGCAGCGTAAGTATCCAATATCTACTGCACCCTTGCTAACAAGATGCTTTCTTATCCAATTACCGTTACTACCAACACAGGTACCGTACATGCAGAGTACAAATACTAACTTTCCATCCAGTCGAGGTAATTGCCGAATAAAATCTCTAACAATAAATGGTGTGCGATAGATATAGGTCGGGGTTCCGATTCCCACTATCTCATACGGCTCCAGATCAGGTGGGGGATCAGTACCGATACGGTGAAAATCTGTCTGCCATCCTGCGCTGGCGAGAGAATGAGCGATAGCCTCTGCAATAGCTTTCGTCGTTCCTGTTTGCGAGAAATAGGCGATAAGGGCTTTTTTCATAAATTCCTCCAGACTTTTCGAGATCGACAAGGGTGTAGTTAATTTGGTTTTACATTGGAGAGAGGCTTCTGCGGATTCTTCATTATATCATGCTCATTAGCGAGGAGACAAATCTTAAAGGCACAGCTCGTGAGGACACACAGCCCCATAAATCCCCAAACCCAGCCGGGAAGCCCCGCATAGAGCCGGGGAGTATTTTCCCAGTTCCAGAAATCGTTTCCCAAAACGAAGAGCCCGAGGAATAGCGGAGTCGAGAAGAGGGCCTTCCTCTTCGGCCGAAACACCAACTCTGTGGTGCCGGAAGTGTGGGAAAAGAAGAGTGAACCTAGGATATACGCTGCCCCGGCGACGAGCATAATAGGGATAATCGGGAGTACTCCCGCAACGGAAATGACCTCGAAGTAGAAGAGGAGGACCATAGCCTCGCCGCTGAGAATACTGGCGAACGAGCCGAAGGCGTTGCCCCGCTTCCAGTAGAGACCGCCGATTACCGTGGGTGCCAGAACGGCCAGGCCGTTGAAGGTGGTTTTATTGATAAACTCGAGGATCGTCTCCGGCGGGCGAACCGCGATAAGGAGAGCCAGGAGAGCGATGATCCAGACACTCAGCCTATGCCGTGCTACCCTCCCCTCCCCGGCGGTGAAAAATTCCTGACGGATGATGGAAGTGCCTGTTAGAAGCTGAGAGTCCATGGTCGACATCAAGGCGGCCAGGCTGCCGGTCACCAGCAGCGCCGCTAGAGCCGGATGGGCGAACCGGTTCAGCAGAAGCGGGAATACGGTATCGCTTTCTCCCGCGGGCAGCCCCGGGAGCAAAACCCGGCCGATGACGCCGATGGAGACGGTGAGAAAGAAGAGAAATCCGGTAATCAAGGGATAGAGGACGACCGTGGTTTTAAGCGCCCGCTCGCTTTCGGCCGCCATATAGCGCTGAAAGAGGTGGGGAAACATCGGGTCCGCGAAGAACCAGAGAATCATGAAGCTCAACCAGACGCCGGGAGTGAGCGATCCGTCCGCCCCGGGTCGGGAGAGATGTTCTGGGCTGATTTCGGCAATCCTCCGGTGGATGGCGATGAATCCGCCTGCCCTGCGGCTAATTATGATCAGGGCGAGAAGCGAGAAGAGAATCATCATCCCGCCCTGAAGCAGATCTGTCCAGGCGATGGAGCGTAAGCCCCCCAGGCCAACGTAGAGGGCGACGAAGAGGGTTACCCCCACGGCACCGTACAAAAAGGGAAGGCCGGTGAGACTCTCCAGGGAACGGCCGGCGGCAATGATCTGGATCGCCACATAGGGGAGCGTGAAGAGGAGCATCACCGCCGAGAAGAGTCTTTGGAGTCCGCGGGAGCAGTAGCGGTCGCCGATAAAATCCCCAGGGGCTAAATAGCCCCGTTCCTTGGAGAGCTTGAGGATTTTCGAGCCGATAAGCCAGAAAGCAAGGGCCATAAAGCCGGTGCCGAAGGCCATTACGGGATAGAAGGCGTAGCCGATGCGGTAGCCTGCCCCGGATAATCCGAAGATGGTAAAGGCCGAGAAGTTCGAGGCCGCCATGGTGAAGAAGAGGAGCAACGGCGAGAGCTTCCGGCCGGCGAGAAAATAGGCTGCAGGACTCTCCGCCGCCCGGCGCCTGAATAGAAAACCGATAATCAGGGTAAGGAGAAGATAAACCGCGATAATAGTGATTTGCACGCACCGCCCCCGTCGGGGCGGGCAGGGATGGCTTCCGTTCCGTCTACTCGTGCATTACCCGCAAGAATTGTCGCAGCCGAAAAGAAGGAGCCTGAGCCCTTTGTACCTTCTGGTACTCAGGCTGTCAATGCACAGCATAAACACCCCCAGACAACCACATAACGTGTTACCTCCGCCTTCCCTTCTCTCATCTAATATGGCTCATACTTGCGCCTAATATCATTGACACAAGACCGATTTTCGCCTAAAATCCGTTCTACATTAAGCCCAGATGGCGGAATTGGTAGACGCGCTAGATTCAGGTTCTAGTCCGGGTTACCGGGTGGAGGTTCAAGTCCTCTTCTGGGCAAAGAGAAAGGGTCGGTCCGACAGGGCCGGCCCTTTCTTTTTGGCAAGGTGGAGAGAACTTGAACCTCGACGATTTGCGCGCGCCGAAAAGGCGCGAGAGCGAGGCAGGAAGCCGAGCGCCAGTAAATCGTCGCGGGTCGTCGGGAACCATCAGGATGATGGTGACCAGAGACTTCAAGTCCTCTTCTGGTACAGCGCTTTGCTATAGCAAAGCGCAAGCCCAAGGTTGTGACAGCGAATTGCGAAGCAAATCGCGAGAACAACCGCAGTGGGCAAAGATAATCCTTTACAGGGAAGAAGATTAATACGAATTCAGATGAGGTCATCTTTTTTTATTTTTGGTGAATATAGCCACTGACGCCAGTATTGACACCTCAAAGACATATACGACTCACTGCATATCAGAAATATTTCTATTTTGCCTAGCCTTTCTCCTAAATTGGAAACGGACTATAATAAAGTTAATGGCAGATATTATTCAGAAGATCCAGGCTTGTTATAAAAATGATGCTGTAGTCTTTACAAGACATGCCATTGATGAGATGAAGCATGAAGAGTTCGGTAGAATATATGAGGCTGAAGTTTCGGAAGTCATTGACTCCGCGAAAATAATCCAGGAATACCCTGACGATACGCCCTATCCCAGTTATCTTATCTATGGGCGGACACAAGTTGATCGCCCGATTCATCTTGTCTGCGCCTATAATGATGAGGATGAAAGGATTATAATTGTGACAATCTACGAACCAGATCCGGATTTGTGGATTGACTTTACCAGGAGGATTCGGGAATGAAATGCGTAGTATGTAATAGCGAAGATATTTTTGAGAAAGATGTTACCGAAGAATTCCGGCATGGCAATGATGTGATTATGGTGCCTATCCGCACTCTCGTCTGCTCATCCTGTGGAGAACGGTATTACAGCAAACAAGCTGTTCGCAAGATGGAAGAAATCGAGAAGCAGATTGAAGCTGAAACATTGCCGGTAAAAACTGTCGGGAAGGTGATGTTGGCAGGCTAAAATTTTGACGCCAGTATCGACGCCTTTATTGCAGAAGTCCACAAGCCTTATATGGAAAACGTACTACATTGGTCTCTGTTATATTGCTCGAAGCAACCCTATATGAACGAAATAAGCCCACCAACATAATTCAGGTTCTAGTCCGGGTTTCCGGGTGGAGGTTCAAGTCCTCTTCTGGGTAAGTAAATCGCGTAGCGATTTGCAAACCCAAGGTTCCGACAGGTGAATCCCTAGAAGGGATTTGCCGAAAGGAACCACAGGGCAAAAAATGCAGATGACCGCAAGGTTGTCTGCCTTTTTTAATGCATAGAGAGGGGACTTGAACCTCCCGAGGACGCGCCGAGCTGGGTGAGGACAAGCGCACAGGATGTGCGCGACAGCGGCCGAGGGCGGGCCCTGCAGATTGCCGGAGGCAATCTGCAAGCCCAAGTTTGCGGTAGGGTTTCCCGCGGGGAAATCCCGAAAGCAAACGCAGGGGTGCAAGGAGCCGGTACGATACCGGCGACTGAAACCTTCAAGTCCTCTTCTGCCCTGGTCGCAATCCTTCGGATTGCTGCTCGGGCATGCATCCTGGGTGTGGCGATTCGCGGAGCGACATCGCAACCCAAGCTTGCGACAGGTTTTTCCGAAGGAAAATACCGAGAGCAAGCGCAGGGCAAAAAAGGCAGATGACCGCAAGGTTGTCTGCCTTTTTTAATGCATAGAGAGGGGACTTGAACCTCCGAACGAGGATACTGGGAATAGATAATCCATTACGGGGGACATAATTATGATAATCATTCAATTGGATGAGCTCCTTCTTCATGCACCATATGCTTCTGATGCCAGAATTGACGCCAGAAAAAAGTGATTGTTTGTTTTTAATGGAGAGAAGTTGCTTGATTAGGCCTCCTGTAGCTGTTTTTCATCGGAGCAAATATCAGGCACTGTTTCAACTGTAATGTAGAGATATTTCGTCATAATCGGGCACGGTGGAATAATCAGCCCACAGATTATTGTTGCAGGAGAACGTCCCAGAGAGTAAAATGAAAATGATTATTTAATGGCGGAGGGCGTTGGATGGTAAACAGGATTAATCTGTCTAAACTCCCGGGACTATCTTTATTAGTTTTCCTTATCTTTTCTTCCTGTGAAGATCAGCTTGTTGAAACGGTAGTAATTAGAAACCAGGTTTCAATTTTTTCGACCGATAGTAGTGCATCCGAAGCCACTCCGAGTGATACTGCAAAAATCACTGTATTTCTGACCGATTATGCACCTGATGATCTAACAGTAGATATTTCCATAAATGCTGATACGGTTACTGGTCCTGAAAATGGAGATTTTACTGTTTCAGGTGGTTCTCTGGGGTCAGGTTCCACATCAATGAGCGTAACGATTCCGCAGGGAGAGGATTTCAGAGTAGTTACCATTACAGCTGTTACCGGCGATGGTGATGTTGATAATGAAACCTGTGTGTTTACCCTCGAATCTGTATCAGCGGATCCTGATTTTCAGATTTCAACCATGGATAACACATCGATTACCATAATTGATAACGGGTTATCCCCCTGAAGACATAGGCGAGGTCACGCGGCAGTGATCTGCGAAGCAAATAGCTATTGCATATAAAATTACCCTATTTTCATTGGGGATCAGCACAACCTGTTGTATAATAAGCGAGTTAAATCACTTACACGACAGGAACGGTATTGAATCACCCCGAGCTCCTGAGAACCAAATTATTCATCCCCGCCTCGAAATCAACCGTACAACGTCCTCAACTCTACCGTTCACTTACTGAAAGCCTTCAGAACAGACTGACCCTGATAATAGCCCCCGCCGGATACGGGAAGTCGACTCTCCTATCGGACTGGATTCGATTCAGTCGGGAATCGGAAGATCCGCACCATCCGGCCTTCGTTCCCGCCTGGTTCTCCATCGATGAAGCCGACAGCGATACAAAACGGTTCTTCACCTATTTTATCGCGGCACTGCAGTGTGCGGACGGGAGCGTGGGGCGCGACGTTTCTTTAATTTTGGAAGCCGCGGATGAGATCAATATCGAAAGTATACTGACCATTCTTATTAACGAAATAACCAGTTTACCTATGCATATCGTCCTTGTTCTGGACGATTATCACCTGATAGAATTTCCTCTCATTGATCAAGCACTCTCTTTCTTCCTGGAGCACATCCCCGACAACATGCATTTGATCGTATCTAGCAGAATCGACCCGTCATTCGCGCTTTCCAGGCTGAGAGCCCGCGGACAGATGGTTGAGATACGGGCTGCGCATCTGAGATTCTCACAGGCTGAGATCGGGGAGTTCTTCAATCAGGCCGGCAATATCGATCTTTCCGAGAATCAGGTTGAAGCTCTCGAGGCCAGGACTGAAGGCTGGATCGCAGGACTTCAGCTGGCCGCCCTCTCCATGAAGGGCACCGATGATCTCGACGGATTCGTGGAATCGTTTACCGGTAGCCACCGCTATATTATCGATTACCTCGGGGACGAGGTGCTGTCGGGACTATCTGATGAGATTCTCGATTTTCTGCTGAAAACCTCCGTCCTGTCCGGTCTTACCGGATCGCTCTGCGATGCCCTGACCGGAAGATCCGACGGTGCGGCGATGCTGGATATGCTCGAACAACGGAATCTGTTCATTACCGTTCTGGACAATGAGCGCCGCTGGTTTCGATATCACCACCTGTTCGCCGATCTATTAAAACGTCGGCTGGAGCATACCGAACCCTCCCATGTCGCCGAACTTCATCTCAAGGCCGGAGAATGGCATCACATACAGGGTGATTTCCAGGAAGCCTTCCGACATTTCATGCAATCAGGAGATATCGCGCGAGCCGTCGAACTGCTCGAGGGCAGATGGCAGATTTTCGTCTACCGCGGACAGACCGGACAGTTGCAGAACATGCTGAAATCCCTGAAACCGGTCGACATCGACAAGAGCGCTCCGCTGAGCATGGCCCAATGCTGGTTATGCTGTTTCGAGGAAAGATTTGATAAAATCCCTCCGCACCTGAAGAACGTCTACAGAGCTCTCGACAATACATCGATTGAGGATTCCAATCCCGCTCCCAGGAAGCTGGCCGTCATACCCTTGCTAGCTGAAACGATGGAAGCTGTAGTGAGTTTTGAATGCGACCGCTTGGACGAAATGAAAATGCATGCCCAAAAAGCCATATCCCTCATTCCGAAAACAGCTCCTCGAAGCGTACAGGGGCTCCTCTACTGTACGGCCGGCTACTGGCTGGCTCTTGCTTACGAGCGGCTCGGAGAAACCGATCAGGCCTGTGCTCTGCATCTGGAGATGATCGGATTGATGACGGAGAGCGGAAGTCAGATGAGCGCGGCGAACTCTCTGCTCGAGATCTCCAGAATCTATCTTCGGGCAGGACGCTTGAAGGAACTCATAGAGCTATGCGAACAGATGCTCGCCGACATTTCAGAACGGGGATGGGAGAAGCTGCCCCCCACGGGAGTGACGATGCTCATTCTCGCCAGGGCGCTGCGGCTGGTCGGCTCCTCAGACAAGGCGGAGAAGTATTTCACCGAGGGACGGGAGCTTATCCGGCCTATCATGGGCCCTAGGTTCAACGATCTGGTGGATCCTGAAGATCCGGGACGGATGAAGTCCGCCAGCAACTCCCTGCTCGTAGAACCCTTGAGCCTGCGGGAGCTCGAGGTACTTCGCCTCCTCGCCCGCGGATTTTCCAATAGCGAGATCTGCGAACAGCTGTACCTCGCCCTGAGTACAGTCAAAGGGCACAATCGGAACATCTTCGACAAGCTTCAGGTGAAAAGCCGAACCGAAGCCGCTCTCCGGGCCAGAGAAATGGGTCTGACTCAGTAATCCTCCTCAAAAACCATACCTCGAACAATACTTTAGTATCTGTCGTCCGGTACTATCTGCATCTATAGTTTCCCCATGAGTTTACGAAATGATCACACAACGGCACAGGTCTATCAGATCCGGATAAAAGGTCATCTGGACAATCGATGGTCTCCCTGGTTCGATGATTTTTCAATCACCCTGAATGACGACGGCACTACCACGCTGACCGGGAGAGAGGAGGACGAGAGCGCCCTCTACGGCCTTCTGAAGAAAGTCCGTGATTCAGGACTGCCCCTGCTATCGTTGAAGATTATCGACGACTCAAAGGAGAAGATATGAAGACTGTAAAGGCGTTGATTGTACCGGGAACAATTTTCCTTTCTTTCTGGATTTTTGCGGTACTATTCTGGCAGATTACCGGTTCCCTCTTCTTTATTTTCAATTTCGGCTACATCGGAACTGCTATCGGCATCGGTTTGAGTCTCTATTCTTTGCTTCCGGGAAAGAAGAAGCAGATCGGGCGCAGGATAGCCCAGCTCCTGGTCGGCCTGTATCTGCTGGGATATCTCGGTCTGATGATGAAAGAGAATATGCAGATCGAAGGTTTTTTCCTGCTTCTGCTCTCAGGTTATTTTGCCGCTTCGGTAATTCATTACATAGTTGCAAAGATTCTGGGCCCCTTGATCTATGGTCGCGGCTACTGCAGCTGGGCATGCTGGACCTCAATGTTTCTTGATTTCCTGCCCTTCAAAGAGAACCGCAACGGCAGGACCGCAACCGGCTGGGGACTCTTCCGATACATCCATTTTGCGCTCAGCCTGCTCCTCGTTCTCTCCTTATGGTTTCTCTTCGACTACCGGCCGGAACCGCGGGGAGATTCGGCGTTGGTATGGCTGATAGTCGGAAACACCCTCTATTTCTCGACCTCGATTATTTTAGCATTCGTGCTGAAGGACAACAGGGCGTTCTGCAAATACATCTGCCCCGTAACCGTCATTCTCAAACTGACGACCAGATTCTCGCTCTTGAAGATTGAGGGAGATAAAGAAAAGTGCACGGGCTGCGGATTATGCAACAAATCCTGTCCCATGGATATCGATATCGTGAAGTATGTACGCCGGGGAGAAAGGGTTCTGTCCACGGAATGCATCTCATGTTTCACCTGCACCGCGGCCTGTCCGAAGGGGGCGCTTAAGGATACCTTCGGTCTGGATATAGGCGGAAAAGAATATCTGCAGAGAAAAATAGAAAACGAAGGAGTCGTAAGATGAAGATTGTAGCCATCAGCGGCAGCCCGCGAAACGGCAACACAATGTTTGCGCTGAAGAGCATCCGGGACAATAACCCCGGGATCGATTTTAGATTCATTTCCCTGAACGAAGGGAATCTCGGGATGTGCAGGGGGTGTTATCTCTGTGTTCGCAAAGGGGAAGATAAATGCCCCCTCAACGACGACCGGGATGAGATCCTGGATGCGATTATGGACGCGGACGGCTTGATTCTTGCTTCGCCGGTGTATGCTCATATGGTTTCGAGTCTGATGAAGAATTTCATCGACAGGCTTAGTTATCTGGCTCACCGGCCCTGTTTCTTCGATAAATTCGCCATGGCCATGACCACCTATTCGGGTTACGGCACCGAAGAGGCGACGAAATACCTGCAAAAGATGCTTGCCGCGTTCGGATTCAGCCTGGCGCCGTCGCTGGAGCTCAAGTGCACGCCCGGCACGAAATCTGACAAAGCCGAAGCACTGAATACAAGAAAAGCCCTCGACGCCTTCGACAAGCTGGTTGAGAGAATTAGCAGAGGCGAGAGAGACAAACCCTCTTTGAAGATGCTGATTCCCTTCGGCGTTTTCAAGTATGTATCGGAGATCGGACGAAAGGAGATGACCGCCGATTATGAGTACTACAAAAACAAGGGCGACTACTATTACGAGGTTAAAGTACCGTTCGTCAAAAAGGTGATCGCCCGTAAAGTCCTGAAAAAGATTACCGCCGGGATTACCGGTTAACTGACAATATTCTGATCGAAGGAGATCACAGATGAAAATTTTCTTTATAGCGCTGAGCGCAATCGTGGTGTGCGTGCTGGTACTTTTGCTGATGCTGACCAGGCATGGTCTGAGAGATTACACTGTCACCGATTGGGAATCTCCATCCCGGGAGCCGGCCGGCTGGGACGAGGTATTCTCCAACAGCAGGCATATGGAGTTGCACACCTTTTCCATGGGAATCTCCAGGACCCAACCCGGAGCACGACCATACTTGAGACCGGAGTCGATTCCCGAGGATTACAATATCGATACGGTCGCCACCCCCCCGACGCTCAGTTTTGCGGTTGAACATCCCCAAATGGGCTGTATCCTGATCGATGCGGGCTTGAATAAAAGCTATTTCAACGGGGACGGGGGAGACTCGCCGCTGCTCATGAAGATATACCAGAAACTCTCCCGCTATGAGTATGAAGTAACTGAGACTGAAAATATCGCATATTACCTGGATCGCTATAATCTCGATCCGACCCATGTTCTGATTACCCATATGCATCCGGATCATGTTGCCGGATTAAGCGAGATACCGGAGGATGTACCCGCCGTATTCGGAAAAAAAGAGAACAGTTTCTTCTACAAAATGATCAGCGGTTCATATATGAAAACCAGAAATAAATTGCAGACATTGGACTTCACGCAGAGCAATCCTCTCGGTCCCTTCTCCCGCGTCATTGATCTCTTCGGCGATCAATCGGTATTGGCCATCTCATCTCCCGGGCACACAGCGGATCATATCAGTTACTTCGTCAATGATTCCGAGAATCCGGCATTGATAATCGGCGATCTGACCATTTCAGAGGATTTCTTTACCAGAGGAATCGAGTCCAGCGTCGATTCGAAGGACTCGGGACATATGCAGCTGACACAGAGCCTGAAAGAGCTCGGTGATTTTATCGCGCTCTATCCCCAGGTAAAGATCTACTATTCCCACAGTTATCCGGAAGAAGCGCTTCGACGGTGAAACAAGGATGGCCTGTGTGCCATTCCAATAGGGACGGAAAGGAGAAAGATGTGAGTCAGATAAAGGAAAAGAGTCGATGCAGCGGTTGCGGCCTCTGCGGTAAAGTGTGCCCCTTCAATGTCATCGATGTTCAAAAAGGAACTCCGGCGACGGTTCGAGCGGACCGGCTGCACCTTTGTCAGCGCTGCGGCCAGTGCATGGCGGTTTGCCCGACCAGGTTCATCCAGGTCGACGGATTGAGCTATGATGACAATCTTGCAAACATCCGCCCGTTCGGCTTCGGCGGGGAAGAGTTTAAGACTTTTCTGGCGTCCCGGCGATCAGTCCGGAATTTCGACCAGCGGGATGTTCCAAAGGAGGATATTCAGAAGGTAATCGACGCGGTCCAATATGCTCCCTTCGGCAGCCACCCTGAAAAGATATCGATGACGGTTGTCAACAGTCGCCGGATCATCGAGTCGGCGCTCCCCATGATTGCCGATTTTCTCGACAAAATCGTCACCATGATCGAGAATCCCGTAAGCTCCTTTTTCATCAGGAAGACCACCACCCCTGAAGTATTCAACACGGTGAAGAACCACCTCTATCCGATATCCAAACTGGGGATCTATAAACTGGAGAACGGCGATCACATCACCCGGGGAGCTCCAGTTTTAATATTGTTCCACTCGGATAAAACCGCCGAAGCCCGCACGGCGAACTCGTTGATCGATGCGACCTATGCGATGCTCCAGGCCCACGCACTGGGACTCGGCGCCACCATGGTGGAGGTTGTCCCGGCGGCGATCAACCAGGTCAAGGGGTTGCAAGCGCTGTTTCAGATTCCCGAGAAGCATGAGGTGAGTATGTCGCTCGTGCTGGGGTATCCGAAATACAAATACCGTCGGTCGATCTCCAGGCCCGTTCAGACGGTTAATTGGATCTGAAGCCTTTCGACTGTGTGCAGCCGATGCCGGTAGATGCGCGAGAATACGCCATGGAGCTTCCGGCTCTTTCATCTCGAGAAGTGATTATAGATCAGTCAGTGCGGAGTTCGCATACCCCAGGTTAGCCTTGGAATCGGCTCAAAAACCGTCGCGTCTTAACTTATGGATAAACAATACCGAGGCGATTTTGCATAACCGGGAAGAGTTCGTTCACTTCGATCGGTTTGGTAACGATCGCGTCTATTCCGGTCGGCGGGAACCATCAGGATGATGGTGACCAGAGACTTCAAGTCCTCTTCTGCCCTGGTCGCAATCTTTCGGATTGCTGCTCGGGCATGCGGCCTGGGCCAAGAGAAAGGGGCAGTCCGACAGGGGCGGCCTTATCTTATACCTCAACCATATCAGGCCTCCAGATCGTCGCCCGATTCTTTCCGCTTGACTTAGAGTCATACATGGCCCTATCGGCCTTATCGAATATATCCTCCAGAGAGGTCTCGTCGCTGCCGTCATACACGATTACTCCTATGCTCAGAGTCACCGACATCTCCACACCGTTATTAATCCGCGGCGGGATAGACGATACATATCTCCTTGCCAACTCGAGAGCATGTGTCTCATCGGTCTGGAAGGGCATGACTACAAATTCATCGCCTCCGTAGCGGCCGATGACGTCTCCCCCGCGCGACAGCTCAACAAGGCTATCAGCCGTTCTCCTCAGCACCTCATCCCCCGCTAAATGACCCATATTGTCGTTCACGGCTTTGAAATTATCTAGATCGATCAAGATCATGGAGAAGGGAGAACCGCTTCTTTGGGAACGAATGAATTCCCTTCGCGCTTGTTCAAAAAAACTCCGCCGATTCAGTAGTCCCGTTAGAGCATCAGTACCGGCAATCTCTTTGAGTTGCTCATAGGCATCGCAGAGCTTTCTTTCAGTATCCTTAAGCGCGGTTATATCGTGGAAGTGCAGAATAAATCCTTCGTCGACATTGCCGGGAGAAACCAGCGGAGCGGAGCTAATCTCATATAGACGGCCGTTCAGCCGCATCTCAGTAAAATCAGTGCGGCATTTCGTGATCAACTCCCTCGCCCGCTCCAAGAGGCTCTCAAAGGAATGGCCGATGGCTTTGAGATGGGAGACGGAAAAGATCCTCTCCGCTTCCGGATTGAGATCCAGTATCTTCATTGAGCTGTCCAAAACCAGAACACCGCTCTTCATATTCTGAAAAACCGAATGATAGGCCACGGGAACCAGATCGAAAAACCGGTACCTTAGAATGCTTAAGCCTATAAGCAGTGCGCTCAGCGCAAAAAATAGGGATGAGGGATCGTAAGGTTTGATCAAGTTGATGCCCATTAGATAGAGGAGGTTTGGAATCGTAGGGAGAATGGCTGCCGTCAGAAGCAGGGAAATCCGGTACTTATACTGTTTAGGAAAGCGTACCATGGCCCGTATCAGAAGAAGACTACTGGAGACAATGATTGCATAGGCGTAAATGGCCCATATCCAGAAAAGGGGACCATATCGGCGTGCCAATGCCCATAGATCGTTCTCCTGCACGAGTTCTAAAGATGTATAGAACCAGGGGTGCCAGGAAAAGGTCATCACCCCTAAAAACGAGACTGATGGGATAATAAGCAGAAAGATCTTGAGTTTCTTCCCGATTAAGTGTCCGCAATTGCCGTAGACCAGGACGAAGTAGGACCAGGAGATCGTCGTTCCCATGACTCCAAGATAGGAGAGTCGCAAGAGAATCTGCTTCGCATTGAAATCGGCGAAAAACTTTAAAAGACCGTCGCAACCTGACCACAAGGCAACACTGATCAGGGTGATTTTCCATATCCGACTGCCGTGAAAGGGGGGGAACTTGCTTGTAACAAGAGCCAATACGAGAGTAAGAAGGCTTGCAAAGAAGTACAGCAGTTGGAGGTAGTGGAATTGGAAAACCATAACTTAGAGTAGCATGAATACCTGATAGGTAAAACCTGACCAACTTTCGTATTCTTTGGTGATAATGGCCGCACGATAAACAACGCGACTCACCAATCCGTTCATGGATAGACACAGACAGTGTTACGTGGCCATGATATAAGGAACCGATCATGAGAAGAAGGAGCTAACGAATGGATCTGCCGCATCGGGACCAGAGTTGTCACATTATTTACCTCTCACACGGAGGAGGCCCGCTGCCCATTCTGGGAGACCCGAGTCACGACAAGATGGTCGCCTTTATGAAGGATCTTCCCGGCAGGATTCCCCGCCCGGAGGAGATCCTGGTCATCAGCGCCCATTGGGAGGAGTCTCTGCCAACCGTTATCACGGCCTCTTCTCCGCCCCTCTTGTTTGACTACTACGGTTTCCCCCAGAAGGCCTACGATTTGGATTACCCGATTCCTGGGAATCCGGAGCTGGCGCAAGAGGTTCGGGACCTGCTGCAGGAAGCGGGAATAGAGTCTGGCGAGACTCGGCAACGCGGATTCGACCACGGGCTCTTTATTCCATTGATGCTGATGTATCCGGATGCCGATATCCCGACAACTCAACTTTCGCTGAAGAAGGGGTTGAATCCCGACGAACATCTTAAGTTGGCCAGAGCATTAGGATCCCTTACAAAGAGAAATATCCTCATTCTCGGCTCCGGATTCTCCTTTCATAATATGCGGGAGTTCGTATGGGATCAGAGCGAGAAGGCTGATGAAGCCAACAATAGCTTCCAGGATTGGCTTATCCAGGTCTGTACCGGGGAGATAAGCAATCGTGAACGGAAAAAGCTGCTACGAGATTGGCATGCAGCCCCGAATGCGCCCTACTGCCACCCCCGGGAAGAGCATCTCCTACCCCTCCACGTCTGCCAGGGCATCGCCGGTAAAGGAGCGGAACTGATCTTCGATGATTATATCCTCGGTAAGCGAGCCGTCGCCTTCCACTGGCAGCCCTAACGCAGAAGCAAGTGATACATGTCGACCAGACCCGTGCATCACTTTTATGCATCGGTTACCATATCCCAATCAGGCGATTGGAATATGGAACCAAAAGAGCTTTATCTCAGAAACATCCTCAGAGCACTTAATGCTGTGTTCGACCGCGGCAGGTACAATGAAGGAGACCCCGGCCTCTATCAAATGCTCATCCGATCCGCATCTCATGGATCCTTTGCCTTCCAGAACATAGAAGCCCTCATGGAAGTCATGGACCCCAGGTTCCTGATACTCCTTACATATATAGCGACTGACGCCAGTTTCGCTGGGTTGATCATTATCCAAGAGCTTGTAACTGTAATGGCCATTATTGAAGCTGGGTTTAATCCCCTCGATACTTATATAATTTCCCATTCCTTCTTCCTTAAGCACTAATCCATCAACGAAGGAATGAAGGTAACCAACGGCGGGAAGAAGAGACACAGGAACATGACCAGCATCATCATTCCGACGAAGGGCCATATAATCTTACTCGCCCGGGATACCTTAATATCCGCAATATTGCAGCATATATACAATAAGATCCCAACCGGAGGCGTAACCGAACCAATAAGGATCGCCATATTGAAGATTACCCCAAAGTGAACCAGGTCCAGTCCCAGGTTTGCGATAACAGGGATAAAAATCGGCGCAAAAATGATTAGAACCGGGATACCTTCAATGAAGAGCCCGAGCAAGAGAATAAAGATAATAATAAGCAGCTCAACCATTACCGGCGAAGTCTCGAAGGATAAGAGCAGCGTCCTTACCATCATGGGAAACTTTTCGATTGCAAGTATACGTCCAAAAATAGAGGCCGAGGCGATAACTATCAGACAGACCGAAGTTAGCACCGCGGAGTTGATAAAGATTCTGGGCAAATCCTTAACGGAAATAGTCTTGTAGACGAAAAAGCTGACGATCAAGGCATAGACGGTTGCAATCACTCCCGCTTCGGTTGCGGTAAAGACGCCGGAGAGCACGCCGCCGATGATAATGAAGGGCATAACCATCGCCAGCGCCGCTTTCTTGAAATTCAAAACGATAGCTCGAAGGGAGAGCTTGGTATCGGCGCCATAACCTTTGCGGACGGAGATGATATAGGCCATCACCATAAGTGCCAGCCCAACCGAAACACCGGGGATAAATCCTCCCAGGAAGAGCTTCCCGATCGAAACGTTGGCGATAACCCCATACATAACCATCATGATACTCGGCGGAATGATAGGACCGATCGTTGATGAGGTCGCCGTAACCGCAACGCTAAACTCTTTACTATAGCCGTCTTCTTCCATCATCGGAATGAGCATGGAACCAAGAGCGGAGGCATCGGCTGTCGCGGAACCGGAAATCCCGGCGAAGAACATGCTGGCGACGATGTTTACATGGGCAAGACCGCCTTTAATGAATCCGACAATGGAACGCGAGAAGTTCACGATTCTCTTGGTGATACCGCCGTTATTCATCAACTCGCCGGCAAGGATGAAGAACGGGATCGCCATCAGCGGGAACGAATCCACCGCAGCGAACATATTCTGCACAATAATGAGCGATGGTTTCCCCATTATCAGCAGGGCCACAAGTGATGAGATCCCCATGGCGAAGGCGACTGGTACTTGAATAAAAATCAAGACAATAAACAGCACAAATAGTGTAAGTAGGGTCATAGGGCTTGCCCTTCTCCAAATCCGGTTCGGTTGGATTTGTGTAAGCGTAAGACATCGATAAGGGCTTCCAAGGTATACATGAACATCATTGAGAAGCCGACCGGTATTGCCAAGAAGATATAGGCCATCGTGATCCTTACCGCAGGCGACTTCTGAGTCATATTACTCTCAATGAGGGGCACACTCGATGCAACCACAATGGCGCAGAATATTAACAATAAGACCGAAACAACGATTCCAAGATAGTATCTTTGGCGGTCGTTCAATAGGGCGGTAAAATAGTCTACGCCGATATGAGCACCACGTTTTGTAGCTATTGATCCACCGATGAACACGATCCAAATGAACGCATAGCGAGAGACTTCTTCACTCCAGAAAAGCGGATTACCCACTACATAGCGAAACACTACTTGGAGAAAAATCGAGACAACCATGATGCATGTGGCGATAGTCAAGAGGCTATAAGCCACAATGTCGACCGCGCGTATAATTTTACTCATGCCTTATCGTACCTCCACAATCCCGAATACAGCTTTGGGATATTAAAAAGGGCCGGCACCCTCCTTGTCGGAGGAGTACCGGCCGGTATTATTATTTGATGAGATTCATTATCTCCGGTCCGATTTCAGACCGATACTGATCCAACACAGGGGCAACTGCTTTAGTAAAAGCATCCTTGTCTACCGTATTGACCTTCATACCTTTGGCTTCGAGCTCCTCGAGAAACTTAGCTTGTGCTTCTCGGTCGCGGGCCATTTCCATTGCCTGGAGCTTCTTACCTGCTTCGATCAGGTATTCCTGAAGATCTTCAGGAAGAGATTCGTAGACAGTCTTGCTGATGGCTACGACTCCCGGAGGTGCAAAGTGCTCGGTCATTGAATAGTAGCCGGTTACCTCGAAGAACTTATCATTCAGCACGTTCCCCGGGGCATTCTCAGCACCATCCATTACCCCCTGGTTGATCGCCGTATAGAGCTCAGAGTAGGCCATCGGTGTCGCAGAGGCTCCCATCGCATTCAGGGTAGAAACCATAAGGGGGCTTTCCATAACGCGGATCTTCAAGCCGTTAAGATCATCCGGGGTACGGATGGGACGCTCCGAGTTGAATACGCTTCGGAAGCCGTTGGTAAACCATGCCAGGCCGATGATGCCTTCGTCCTCCAGCAGGTCGAATAGAGCCTGACCGAGCTCCCCGTTCAGAGACTCTTCAATCTGATCAAAACTCTGGAATACATAGGGAAGGCCGACTACCATGAACTGCGGAATAAAGCCGCTGATGGGACCGGTGGAGGTCTGGCACATATCGACCGTGCCCAGCTTCATGCCTTCGATGTACTCTCGTTCGCCGCCCAACTGAGCACTATCGAACACATTTATTACCAGACGCCCGTCCGTCTCCTCTTCAACCATCTCGGTCCATTCTCTCAGGACCACATTGTGCAGGTGAGAAGGACCGGAAATACTCCCCAGGCTCAGCTCATAGACCTTATCGCTACTTCCTTCGGATTGCCCAGCGGCAAAGACCAGACAAGTTAGAGCAGTCAATAGAAAAAAAACAACAACTCCTTTTCTTACGTTCATAGAACGCCTCCTAATAATATTATCAATCCTCGCGAACGAAGAATTGTTAACTAAAGCTCGTCATAAATAATTTGATTCAGCGATCGGCACCCGGAATCTTCTACAACAACTTCCACTTCGCTTCGCAAGCCGCCGAACGAGAAGCCATGTAGATCAAACTTCACCGCCAAGACCATTCCGGGCACCAGGAGGAAGCTAGAATCCTTATCGAGGTTGGGAAACTCGACGACATCCAATCCTACACCGTGTCCGACAGCACGCATGCCTTGTGCGTATTTGACAAACTCGTCCCGGTAGCCGGCTTTAGTCGAGGCATCAAGAAAATAATCGTAGATCATCGACGCCGGCTCGCCGGGTTTCATGTGTTCGATTACTCCCCTCAGAATATCCAAACTGGCTTGGAAGGGTTTTTCCGCCTCCTTGGGAGTATCACCACAGAAAACCGTTACCGAGGTATCGGCGCAATAACCGCTCAGTAAGGGATTCACATCGATGAGAACCGGTTCCCCGGCGAGAATCATCTTCGTCGAAGGGCGCCATGTGGGTTTCACCGTATTCTCACCGGCGGAAAGTATGGTGGCGCTGCCGATTACTCCACCTACCTTTCGGATTTCATATTCCGCTACAGCAGACAACTCCGTCTCGGAGATATCGCCCTGTGCAAGTCTCTCTATAGCTGCTCGTAACGAGGTGTCGGCCAACGCGCCCACCTCCTCCATAAGGCGTATCTCTTCGGGACGTTTTACCATTCTCATGTTGTTCACTATTTCATCGGAGCGGATAAAATCATTACTCTCAATAAGGGGTTCAAGCCGCTTTCCATATTTCACAGGAAGCAGCGCCTCACCCACCAAGCCTGTCTTGAGCTTTCTCCCCAGCTTTGCCTTCTTCTCGGCAAAGAAATCCTCTATGGTTTCAATCGAGCGGATATCTGAGATCCAGGAAATATCTTCTGCAACTTTTGCGTTAATACCACCCAAGAAGAGAGTGACCTCTCCTTCCCGAGGAATAACCACTCCTTGAGGGGATTCTTCAATTACATTTACAGGAAAATAGTCGGCGAAATAGCATGTATACCCGGGTCTATACTCATCGGAAAATACAAATAGGATGTCTAATCCCTTCTGCACCAGTTTCTCTTGAACAAAGGCAATCCTGTCCCTAAATACTGTCTCAGGCAGTCCTGAAAATCCCATTTATTATTCTCCTATTTTGAGAAATTTGTGCGGTAAATTCCTTCATGACCCGTTGTTGATGCTCGATGGCAAGTCTCTTCAAAGTGGTGAGATCCTTCGTCTCGATCTCTTCAACAATTCTTACATGCTCTTTAATGTCTATCTCGCGAATACCTAAGTTCGATTCCACAAGGTTCAGATAGCGATTGCTTAGGTCCATGATATTATCCAGCATGATTGGAAGATGAACTAAGCCCGAAGCGGCGACCACGGTTCGGTGGAACAATTTATTGAGAGAGCGAAACTGCTCCAGCAATTCCTCATCCCCTTCACTTCCTAACAATCTTTGGATCTCTTTCATTTCGTCCGTCAGTTTGTAAAGTTCGTCTATTTCACCTTTCGTGATATTCTCAACAACCAGTGGCAGAGCTTTCACCGTCAATACTTCCCTCAGAAACATGAGCTCTTCCAACTCATCGTTGCTCATCGGGGCTACGCTATAGCCTTGATGAGGTGTTTGAATGACAAAGCCCTCCTTTTCAAGACTGCTCAAAGCTTCCCGAATGGGAACCATGCTGAGGCCAAGCTTTTCAGTGAGTGCGCTTAGAACTAAGCGTTCATTCGGACGCCACTCCCCGGCGAGTATCTGCTGTTTTAATTTTGCAACCGCGAATTCAGCCTTCGTCTTATACATTCTCTCTGCCTTTGTGTGATGTAGTTATGATTGTAAAACAGGATAGTCAATACGTCAATATTTTATTTTATAAATTATTTTATAAAATATACAATTGGCTGATTGCGGATGTCTTCTACAACTCACACTATATATCGTATCCGCTCATCCTTAGTAAGTCATACGATAGAATGGCACTTTCTGAGCCCAAACTACCCCCGCGCCGTCCTGAAACAGTCGGCGGCGGTCTCGTAGGCGCGCGTCAAGGCTACGTCTACCGGCAGGGCGCGATGAGCGTTGGAGATGATCTCGACGCCCCAGGGTCCGTCAAAACCGATCCGGTCGATCGCGCGGATGAAGGTGGGCACATCGGCATCGCCCTCGCCGCACAGCTCCCGGTTATTGATGGTGTCCTCGAAGAGCGAGCCCACAACCTTTGATTTGGCATCGGCCAGTTCCACTGCAAAAAGGTACTTACCCGGCATCATCTTCGCCATGTCGTCGTAATCCATCCCCGAGCGGTAGACATGCCAGATATCGAGCAAGACCCCTCCCGCTGGATGGTCGACATCGGCTACCAGACTCACAATGCTGTCCACGGTCGGAAAATAGGAGTAGGGCGCGCTCTCCAGCGCAACCCGAGTGCCGTGAGTCGCAGCCTCTTGGCACAGCGCCTCCCAGTTCTCGCGCATAGCATCCGGATCGACCGGCTCTCCCACAATCCCGGGACCAATCTTCAGATGCCGGGCGTTTAGCGGTTCTACCGCTTCAAAGAAATCGGCCCGCATCCGATCCGATTCGACCCGATCTTCACCCGTGGCCCACCAATCCAACAGATATTCGAGCTCAAGATGGATAATCCCGTTGTCGTCCAGGATCCGGCGCAGTTCTTTGTAGCCCATGGTCTCCCGGGCCTGGATCATATCCGCATGGAGCAGCCCGAAGCCGCGCCAACCTGCCTTGGCCGCCAGCTCGATGCGCGTCCGTAAGTCTTCCGGGCTGGGCGTTTTACCTCCGCGCGCGTCGGCGTCGCCGCCTGCCGTCCAGCATGAGGCGATAAGCTCGGGTATGTGCGGGTTGTCTTTGTGCATAGGATCCTCCACAAAACAAGAACTGAACGCCGAACGGGCGTAACGAGTGGTCTCAGTATATAGTGATATTGAGGATACTGCAAAACGAGCCTAAAACCGCCGGCGAGATTTGACGACATATTCGCTGTTATCATCGGGGCACAACAAAGCCGACCCCTAGTGAGGGTCGGCCAATTCACTTATGATTTTAACTTAGTATACAGTTTTCCACTCAGCAATGTTGGAGGGATCGAAACGGTACGGAGGTCCGAGGAGGACTTGGGTTCCGCCGTCACCAGCATCCTCGATCGTATAATCCCCGAGCCTTCCGGCCGAAAAGGATTCCCCGATCTCACCGCTGATTTCGCCTTTCGCCGCAGCTACGGCTGCATAAGCAGTTAAATAACCGACATCGATCGGATTCCAGAGGAACATATATGGACAAGCGCCGTTTTCAATGTACTCCGCCATTTCGGAAGGCAAGCCAAGGCCCGTCACCTTTACATCCCCGATAAGTCCGCGATCGGTAATGACTCTGCCTGCAGCAGCTATACCGACGGTGGTTGGAGCAATAATAACCTTGAGATCCGGAAAACTCTGCAGCAAAGCTTCGGTTTCACTCACAGACTTATCGCGCAGATCATCACCGTAGGCAACACGGACAAGATTCATCTTCGCGTACTTATCTTTGTTCTCATCCAACTCTTTCTTCATCCATTCAATCCAGAGATTCTGATTGGACGCCTGGCTGGTAGCGGAAAGAATTGCAATGTCACCTTCACCGTCAGCCATGTCGAAAGCGGCTCGGATCAACGTCCGTCCGATCATTTCGGAGTCAGCCTGATTGATATGGGTCATCCTGCTTTCCGGATTAACCGCCGAGTCGGCGGAGAGTACTGCAATCCCAGCCCCCATAGCCTTTTTCAAGGCCGGTTGCAGAGCATCGAAGTCGTTACCGGTAATGCTAATAGAAGCGACATTCTGAGTAATAAGCTGTTCGATAATCTGAATCTGAGCCTCAGCGGTCGGTTGATCAGGAGCACGAGTAATAGCCTCGAAGCCCAGCTCTTCAATTCCATCAGCAAATCCCTGCATCTGCTTGTCACCATACGGATTTCCAGTGTTCTTGAAGATAAACGCATGACGCTCAACACCATCATCGCTTTGTCCGGCAGCCAGCAGAACCATCGACGGAACCAACAGCAGTGCAACTACCATCAGAAACAGCAAAGTCTTTTTCATAAAAGACCTCCCTTATTTTTTTTTACGGTCTTCATAGCAACGCTATACGACCGTTTTTTCGCATTTTTAAAAGAGAATCTCACCTTCATCGCCAATACGGAGATAATTAGCAGAAGACCAATGACAACCAGCACCACAGGCGCCTGAATATTTGCCAAGCCCATCCCGTAGCTTAAGTAACCAATTATAAAAACTGCGAGAATCGGACCGCCGATCTTGCCGATGCCGCCGCTGGTACTGACTCCACCAAGAGCGACCATGGCGATTACTTCCAGCTCGTATCCCTGTGCCACATTCGGCCGAGTGCTACCCATTCGACTGGTGAGAAAAATTGCCGTCAGAGCCGCCATCAAGCCGTTTAAGGTAAAAACCGTCAGAATAACTCGGTCGGTCTTAATGCCTGAGTAACGGCTAGTGGTTGAATTGAAACCCATGGCATACACCGTTCGCCCAAAGCTCGTCTTATGCAGCAAGAGACCAAAGAGTAGGGCAACCACACCGAAACAGACGAGAATAAAGGGCAGACCAAAGAGCGCCCCCCAGCCAAAGTAAGAGAACCACTCCGGAAACTGTCCGGAAGCCTGGTCGCCAAGGATGATGTACGCAATGCCCCGATAAATAATCATGGTGGACAAGGTTACAATTACAAATGAGAGCTCTTTGAATTTGACCATTAAATAGCCGTTGAGCGCCCCGCCGGCCAAGCCGACGAGCAGGCAGATGAGAATTGCCAGCGGCATCGGTAATCCGGCATTGTAAGCAACAGCCATCAAAACTGCCGAGAGGGCAACCGTCGAGCCTACCGAGATATCGATCCTGCCTAAAATAATGACCAGCATCATCGGAAAAACGATAAACGCCTTATCTAGGAAGGTGGCCGGTGTTTGAATGAGCGTTCGAACGTTCAGAAAATAGGGGGACAAGATACTGTTGACGACGGCGACGCCGAGCAAAACGAGAACAAGCAGCCATTCCCATTGGAAGAAGAAGTTTTTCCAACTACGTTCAGGATCAATCTTGATCTGCTTATCCTGCAGATCCGAACCTGCATCGAGACTCATATGGATCTCCTTCGTAAAGCATTCCGCTCCGTATTGCGCTTGACCATAACGTTTGTAATTACAGCGGCGAGAATCGTCAGTCCCTGGATACCCATCTGCCAAAACGGCGAGATATTGACCAGGGGCAGAGCATTGTTGAGTATCCCGAACATAATCGTCCCCAGCAGCAGTCCGCTCAGTTTTCCGACTCCGCCGGAGATACTGACGCCTCCGAGAATACAGGCGGCGATTACTTGCAGCTCATACCCAACCGCGGTATTGCCCTGTGCCGAAGCAAATTTTGCAACCCACATTACGCCGGCCAATCCAGCAAGAAAGCCCATTATGGCGTAGGTTAGAAATACAAGTCGCCGTTTGGGAAGACCGGATATATCCGCTGCTTGCGGATTCGATCCAACCGCATATATTCGCCTGCCGGTCCGCGTATGATTCATGAACCAGAAGGCGATCAGATAGACAACGATCGCAATTACAATCAAGTTGTTTATGCCTAAGATTCTCCCGGTGGCAATCGCTTTGAAGGAAGTGGACATCTGATAGGAACTCACCCACTTCCCGCCGGAAACGACATACGTTAGCCCTCGCACGATATTCATCATTCCCAACGTCGCGATAATCGGAAGAATATCGAAATAGGCAACTAATGCGCCGATTACCATTCCGATGGCCATCCCGATCAGCGCTCCTTCGGCTAAGGCCATAAGCGGATGAAGATCCGGATACTTCGCGACCGTCATTGCCGTGACCATCCCGGAGAAGGCGATTGTCGCGCCGATGGAGAGATCGATACCGCGAGTAATTAACACCAGCATCATACCGACGGCCAGCACCCCGAGGATCGAGGTATTTGTTAATAGAGCACCGATATTCATGGAGGTGAGAAAAACTGGATTCCGCAGCTGCACCCCTATCCCCATTACGATGATGAAGATGAGGATCCCCAACTCCCGTAGATTCTCGCTAATATTGAGCGTTCGCCGTTTCACCCTGCGTCTCCTCCGGCTCTCTCTTCTCGGCCCGGGGCAACACTCGCTGTATCAACCACCATTGCGGCATTCAGGATATCTTCCTGAGTGGCTTCAGCGGTGACCAGCTTGCTAGTGACTCGCCCTTCCTTCATCACGACGATCCTGTCGCTTAAGCTAAGAACCTCCGACATCTCCGAGGAGACAAGAATGATCCCGTACCCCTGCTCAGCCAGATCGCCGATAATCTCGTAGATTGCGGCCTTGGCGCCGATATCTACTCCTTTGGTCGGTTCATCAAGAATTATCAGCTTAAGGTCGGAGGTAAGGACTTTAGCAAAAACTACCTTCTGCTGATTCCCTCCCGAAAGAGCGGAGGCTAGAGTAAATATGGAGGGGGCCTTAACGTTTAAGCGTGTGGCCAGATCACCCGCCGCTTTGCGTTCCGCCTGTTCATTTAGCCAACTGTTCTGGGAAAAGGCCGGCAGATTGGCTAAGGTAATATTTCGTCCGATCTCCCATTCAAGCACAAGCCCCTGCTTCTGACGATCCTCGGGTAGATAACCTATCCCAAGTTCAAGCGCGTCAACCGGCGAATGAATCGACGCCTCGACCCCGTCGACGATAATCGTCCCGGAATCGAGATCTGTTATTCCATAGAGAGCTTCACACACCTCGGTGCGCCCCGCACCGACGAGGCCGGTAAGAGCCAGGATCTCTCCCTTGCGTAAATCGAAGCTGACATCCCGAAAATACCCGGTTCGAGAAAGGCCATCGACCCGCAGAATCTCGTTTCCGATATGCACTTCCCGTTTCGGAAACAACTGAACAATCTCGCGTCCGACCATAGCCACGATGAGTTGATCCTGGGTTATATCGTCCACGTTCCAGGTTCCGATGTAGCCTCCGTCGCGAAATACCGTAATCCTATCGGCTAACCGTTCTATATCTTCCATCCGGTGGGAAATGAAGATAATGGACACGCCTTCGTTTCGCAGACTCTCCGTAATCCGATAGAGTTCTTGGCTCTCATGATGAGTCAACGCCGCAGTCGGTTCATCCATAATGATAATGCGGGCATCCGCAGACAAAGCCTTGGCTATCTCAACAATCTGTTGCCTCGCAACGGACAGATTGCCCATGCGCTCTCGCGAGTTGAAATTAGCGTCGAGTTGATCGAGCAAGCGCTGGGCTTCATCGAACATCCGCGACCAATCGATGCGCCGAGTCATCTTTTTGATCTTCTCATGTCCCATAAAGATGTTCTCAGCGACGGTTAAGTCGGGATAACAGGTTACATGCTGATAGATGGCGGCGATGCCGTACTTCTGCGCCTCCATGGGAGTCGAGTATCTAACAGCCTCTCCGTCGATCCTTATCTCTCCGGCATCCGGGTGATGAACCCCGGTAATAATCTTAATAAAGGTTGACTTCCCGGCTCCGTTCTCACCCATAAGACCATGAATCTCGCCCCGTTTAAGCTCAAAACGAACATTATCCAAGGCGCGAACACCGGGAAAGGTTTTCGTAATTTCCTCAAGCTCTAGAATGAGATCACTCATATAGCGTCCCTCGCGCCGAGCACTGGCTCAAATCCCAACTTCATGGCTGATAGAACATCTCCTCCAGCGGATAAATGACCGGCGAATTGTCTTCATTCGTCTCCATAAGATCCGCCATGTAGTCCCACCATCGACGCACAATCTCTTTATGCGCCAAACTATCCGCCTGGTTATCTTCAACAAGCTTCTGACTTGCATAGAGCGTATTCGTACGCGGATCGAGATAGATGATGTAATCCCGAACACCGGCAGCGCTGAGTTCCGCGGCGAGCTCGGGCCAGATCTCATCGTGACGACGTTTATACTCTTCCTGCACGCCCGATAATAGCTGCATGGCGAATCCGACTCGTTTCATTTCTTCTCCTTTGCACCCATCAGCAAACGGTTACGACTGTTAGTCCGAGGAGCTTACCAAGCTTTCTCACGGTATCCCCGCAATGTCCTATGCCGATAGCACAATGATGAGAGGGGCCTGCGGTCGACCATCTATTGATAAACTCAGCGGCTCCGATGGGAAACTTATAGCGACTGTTTGTATTACCGATATGCAGGACCGGCCCAGGAACCGACTCCCCCTCGGCGAGCAACAAGAACACCCCATCCCGGCCCTCACAAACAGAGAGCAGGGTTACCGGACCGTGCTTAACAGTCATCTGAATTGATAGCCCTTTTCCCGGCTTCCCGTGATATACCGGCAAAGGAACCAATCCTACATCGCCCTCGGCAATCGAGAAATGCGCGGGGCCGTCATGACCAAGCATTACAATGTCGTCGTTGAAATCCAGAGCATAAAACTCAGAAAACGAGCCGCCGGCGTCAAGAGTATCGAGAATCTTCATCGCCTGAGCATTCTTAACCTCACATTCCCCGGCAACCGGTACGTGGCTGCCGGTCAGAGTTGTATTTCCGGCAATGACGGAGGTTATAATATTTTCATGCTCGGTCCCCGAGCGCCCTTCATAGTAGTAGGCGAGAGATCCGATGCGATGCTTGGCTACAAGTTTATCCAATGCGACAGAAGTTTTAGCTGCCCGCTCTATCTCGGCCTCTTCACATTCGGAGGAGATCGCGAACCGATTTGCAAACTCCTTGCGTTTCTCTTCTATTTCGTTCTTTGTTACCGACTCTCGAAGCTCTGCCAGTTCATCGATTTCGATTAGTTCTATATGACCACCAAAGGATGCAATTTGCCGTGTCATATCGGTATAGACATCAAGCATACCTTCATAATAGTGCCCAAGCACTCCCAATCGATTATTCTGCATGATCTTGGCAGTCCTCGCCGCCGCAATCCATTCATTCAACTGGTTATTGGTTGTGTCATCACCGAGAAAACCGGTGAGGAGGTGGTAATCAATTCCGGCTCGATTAAAGACGTTCGCGACCTCCGGAACCGAACACGCCTGACAGTGTGCAAGCCATTCTCCGGTCATTAAGCCCCGGTCGCCCAAGGCGTTAAAACTGTCGTAATCTATGGCCGCAACCGGCTGTAGATTGAGAACCACAATCGGGACACCGGTTACCTGAGCAACCGGGAGTACGGTTGATGACAGAGCATATGTGGAGATATACAAAAATATAATGTCTACCTGTTTCTGCTTGAATAGGGAACCGACCGTTCGCGCGCGGTCGGGATTATCTACTAAGCCTGCATCGGTAAGGGTAATATCCTTGTTCTTTTGAATTTCCAGCGCAATTTGCCGCTGGTACCCCTCGAGTCTCTCCTTTAAGCCCCCGAATTGAGGCCAATAGGTATCCAAACCAATGCCGAATAGACCTATATTTAGACTTTCGGTAGCAATCATTCTATCTGCCTCCAGTATAAAATCATATTATCCGCACATCAGGCAGAAATAAATGGACTAATTTCTAAGTTTGATATACATTTTTTCCATGCCTCACCATCGACTGGGCTTTTCCCGCTACTTACCGGTCAATCAAGAAGCACTACTCTGGGAGATCTACTGCAACGATGCCGGTTGTACTCAAATACCGCCCGGTTCAAATTATCCCCCGCGACCCGATATCCATCCGAAATCGTTTGCCGAGACTGTAGCAACAGGTCGAGTGCTTCGAGAATTTCAGATAGTTTATATAACCGCCGGCGAGGGCTGGTTTGAGGATTCACTTCACTCTAAGCGTCAAATCCAAGCGGGGGATATCTTCATCCTCTTCCCCGGGATAAAGCATGCATACAGTCCCTCTAAGGAAACCGGCTGGCAGGAATATTGGGTTGGGTTTTCCGGCGACCATGCAATGCGCCTCTATGAAAACGGGCTGCTTGATCCAAAGGAGTCACTTCAACATATCGGCATCAACCGCGAGCTTATGGCTGATTACGAGCAGATCGTTCAGCTCTGCCGCGAACAGACCCCGGGATTCCAGATCCGATTGGGAGCCCTGGTAATGCAGCTACTCGCCCACATTCACACGACAACCGCAAAAGCCCAAACCTCGAATATCGACAGCGAGACCGTCCGCACGGCACGATCAATCATGATGCTTCATCTGGAAGCCGGCATAGAAGTCGAGGAGCTGGCACTGCAAGCCGGCGTAAGCTATAACCATCTACTCGAGATCTTTAGGAAATATACCGGCCTAACTCCCTACAACTATTTCCTGCAGTTGCGGATCCACTATGCAAAGAAGCTCCTCCAGGAGAAGGAGATATCGGTAAAAGAGGTTGCTGCACGGATGAATTTCGAGAATCAGTATTACTTCTCCAGACTGTTTAAGCGTAAAACCGGATACTCCCCGACCCAATGGAGAAACGGACATCTACCGGATTAGAGAGGCTTCCTCGAACATTCCCTAATAACCCTAAAAAAAAGAGCCCCCTTGAATCAGGGAGCTCATATGCCTCATATTGAGCGAGAATCAGATCGCTAGCGTCTAGCGATTATCGGCAATGATCGTCTCGCCGGCAAGCTTACCAAAGATCGTGATATCCGTAAGGGCGTTGCCGCCCAGGCGGTTGGTGCCGTGGATACCGCCCACGACCTCGCCGGCGGCGTAGAGACCAGGAATCAAGGTACCCTCTTCGGTAAGCACCCGGGTTTCGGTGTCGATGGCGAGACCGCCCATGGTGTGGTGTACGCCGGGGATCACCCGCTGGATGTAGAAAGGACCGTTATCGACGGCCGCCATCTTCGCGTTCCGCTGGAACTCCTTGTCGGCGACCTTGGTGCTGGTACCGTTCTCGATGAAATCCTTCGCATAGCTGTTGTAGTCGGCAATAGTCTGCTCGAGAGCGTCGTAGTCGATGCCGAAGAATGCTGCAGCCTCTTCGAGGGTTTCCGCTTCGACCAAGAGACCGTCGGCCTTGAGGGCCTCGAACTCGCCCTTGTAGATCTCCAGGGTGCGGGCCTCCTCCATGATAGCCGCATCCCAGACCATGTAACCGAAGTTGTCCGACTGGGAGAGGATAGCCTTGGAGACCACGTCCCGGCGGTCGTTCTCGTTGATAAAGCGCTTACCCTCGATGTTGACCATGGGCGCGCCGTACATGCGGGTATCGGCAACGAAGGAGATCTTGCCGCTGGTGGCGAAGCAGAAGGGGTAGGTCTGAATATACTCCATCTGCTCGGTACCGGCGCCGAGCTCTTGGGCCATGATGATACCGCTACCCATGTGTCCGGGAGCGTTGGTGGTTTTGACGTTCTCGTTCAGGTCGGGGCGATACTTCATGCGCAGCTCGACGTTGCCGGCGAAACCGCCGGAAGCGATGATAACGCCGTGATCGGCATTGAAGGTCAGCTCCTGACCCGACTTGTTGCTGGCCCGCACGCCGACAACCCGGCCGGACTCATCCTGAATCAGCTCCTCCGCTTTGGTATTGCACTTGACGGTAACGCCCAGATCATAGGCGGTCTCGTACATCTTGTAGACCATCTGAGAGCCGATTCCACCCTTGACGACGATTGCCCGAGCAACCGTGTGGCCGCCGAAGTGCTTCTGGAAGTCGTCCATGATCTCGACGCCGACCTCGTCGCGCAGCCATACGGCAGTGGGGAGCGCCCGCTCGACCATCACATCTACCAGGGGCACGATGCTCTTGTTATCGCCGCCGGCCAGGGTATCCTGCTTGAAGAGCTCCTTGCTGTCCTCGATCCCCTGGGATTTCTGTACCCAGTTCTCGGGGATGTTGAAGCCCGCGCCGGAGTAGCTGGTGTTTCCCCCAACCTTGTTCTCCTGCTCCAGAATGACGACATTTGCCCCTTCCTGAGCTGCGGCGATGGCTGCGGAGAATCCGCCGCCGCCGGCTCCGATGACGACGATGTCATAACTCTGCTCGGTCTCCGCTTCGGGCGCGGGCTCGACCTCGGGGATGTGGTAGAGTCCCGACTCATCCACGGCCATGCTGGCCTGGGAGGTCGAATCAACTTCGGCCGCGGGTTTCTCTTCACTCGTTGAACAGCCGACGAATAACGCCGCGGCGAGTAGAACTGAGAGAATAATCCTTAGCAATTTTACCATGTGTAGCAAGCTCCTTCATAAGTTGTTGAATTTCTGGTGTTCAGTCCTTGATTTTTATAGACGAACGGTCTAATTAATATTCATAGGGTCTGAATCTGTCAATAGACTTTCAGTAAAAAAATAGCGATAATAGAGGAGTGGAGAGCAAGATGGTTACTGCCAAGCGCCGACGAGGGCGTCCTCCGAAGGATAAAGAGGGCTATAACGAGACCAAGGAAGCGTTGATTCGCGCCGGGTTAGAGATCCTGACCGAAAAGGGCTTCGTCTCATCCAGCATCGATGAGGTCTTGAAAAAGGTCTCTATTCCCAAGGGTTCCTTTTATCACTACTTCTCAAGCAAGGAGGAGTTCGGAAAGCTGCTTTTGGAACGCTACATCTCCTTCTTTGCCAACAAGCTCAAGAAGCACCTCCATAATGAGGCTCTCACTCCGCTAAATCGTCTTCAGGCCTTTATCGCCGACGCCTCCAATAAAATGGAGGAGTACGATTTTAAGCGGGGCTGCCTGATCGGCAACATGGGGCAGGAGATGAGCGTGATTCCAGAAAGCTTCCGGGAACAGCTGAAAGAGGGCTTCGAGCTGTGGCAGGATCTGATCGCGGGCGCCCTTCAGGCCGCCCAGGAGACCGGAGAGATCAACAGCAATATCGATTGTCGCATGATGGCCCAGGTCTTCTGGACGGGATGGGAGGGAGCGGTAATGCGGGCCAGGATAGAGGAAAGCACCGAACCCCTCTCTCAGTTTTCGCTCTTCTTCCTGAACTGCCTAAGCTGCTAAAGAGAGCCTGATAGCGAACAACGGCGTCCTAATCCCCCGAGAAAAGTGACCTCTACTCCCCTCCGAAGGCTAGATTCCCAGTTTCTTTCAAGGCACGATTTCTCGCGACAGCGAAGATAATCAATCCGAGAATCGGGAGGAGAGTGCTGTAGAGGAGCACTTGATCATAGGAGCCGCTGGCGTCGAAGATCGCGCCTCCCAGAGAGGGGCCGACCAGGGCGGCAATTCCATAGGAAGCGAATATCATCGGGTAGACCGTGGTGATAGCTCCCGCCCCGAAGGCTGACTCGGTGTACGAACCATAGAGCACCAGGGAAGCTCCGAACTGCAGTCCTGTCAGGAGGATCCCGGCCGCAAAGAGGAATGGAACCGAGTTGCTGAACAGGAGCAGCAGGAAACCGACGGTCATGAGAACCAGGCTTAAGTAGATACTCTTTACTCCGAGTTTATCCAAGAGAGATCCCCACAAGAGCCGACCGGCGGAGTTGCCGATAGCCAAGAGGGTCACGGCCACCGGGATAATCACCGCGACATTCATCTCCAATGCAATCTCCACCACATTGCCGATCACAATCAACCCGCCTGCGGTGGAGAGAAACATAATGCTAAAGAGACCCCAGAAGAGAGGCGCCCGTACGACATCATGAACTCTCAAGTGAGCTACTTTCCGGGTGACCCCGCTCTCCTCGGGGAAGGCCTGGACCAGGGAGCCGAGGAACAATACAGCACTCCCCAGGATACCGAGGGTAAGGAGAATGGAGGAGATTTCGCTTCCGCCGGCGGAGAGGGAATGGATTATCCAGGATGCGGCGATGGCCCCGCCGCCGAAGCCCATGACCGCAAAGCCGGTTACCGTACCCTTACTATCGGGAAACCAGCGGGTTGCGGTGGACAAGGGAATGACATAGCCGCAGGCGATAGCACAGCCGAGGCCGACCCCCAAGGCCGCGGTAAGAATCAGTGGAATCTCAACGAACCGAGAGGCAATAAAAAACGAGCCAAGAAAGAGGAGCGCGCTCAATAGCCCCAGATTCCGGGGGCCGATTTTCAAGAGCAACCGACCGGTCAAGATAGTTCCTAATGCGAAGACTCCGATACTTAAGCCATAGACCAACTGGGTCTGGGCAGCCGAGTATCCGGCCTGATTGTAGAGTCGAATGGCGATCTCCGACCAGGCATAGATAGACCCGAGGACCATCTGCATAAGAACACCGGCAATTAAAATCATATATTTCCGCATTACACAACTCCTCTAAGCTTGTTTGATGAAGGACAAAAGGTCGCCCACCGTCCGGTGGGATTCAATCCTGTGGCGCAAGGGGATCTCGCTATGGACCGTGTAGCTGTTTTTCCTCCCCACCTTGTGTACCTCCAGCACTCCCAGGTCGTGCAGATCCTTGATAATACGCTGCACCGCCCGTTCGGTGATCCCCACATGGACGGAGATATCCCGCATGGTCATATCGGGGTGAAAATGGAGATAAAAGAGCACATGAGAATGGTTGGTAAAGAAGGTCCAGCTCTTCATACGAAAAATATATCGTGTATTTTATATCGTGTAAAGTTGATCGCCTATATTCGTACCAATACCAACAGGAGTGCCGCCGTCACCGCAACAGCAACAGCGGTCCGCCTTAAATTCCAGCGGTTCCACCGGGGTTCAAACTCCCGGCGGGCCACTATAAGGGACTCTTCGTCTGCTATTATCGTATCTACCTTTTGCAAGGCGTTGTTGAGGGGTACATTCACTGCCCCGGTAGGAAGTTGAACGCCGAAGATATAGACCACCGCGGAAGCGAACAATAGTAGTCGATCAAGCCCATCGAATACCCAAAAACCGAGTAGAGCCGAGAGCAACAGGAGGAGCACCGATCCTCCCCAGACTAAAACGAAGAGGGGGTGATTGCGTTGGATAATCTTGTCCATCTCCTGAAATGCCTGTACGTATACTCGATCGTCGAGCTTACGTATACCGGGCATAACAATCAGGGCAAACGTGAAGAGCAGACCCGCGACCAGAGCGGTAAATAAAGTAGCGCCTGCTAAAAGAATTATAAAAAGGCCATTCATCTTTATACCTCCCCGAAGGAGAGCCCGGGACTCTGGTGCAGGTATGCGCCGTCTTCGAGCTCTTGGACTATAAAATGAGCAAGATCATCAAGGGCGATCTTCAGGTTTATCTTTTTATCGTTCGCCGGGAACCCGTGACGGTATTCACCGGTCGCTTCATCCTCAGTCAGGGCCGCCGGACGGACGATAGTCCAATCGAGGCTGCTGGCCTTGAGATACCCCTCCTGCAGACCGTGGTCAATATAAGCCTGCCGCAGCAGCACGCCGAACATTATATGCTTCCATAGAAAGTTCAGGTTACCCCGGCTCTCGCCTACCCCCAGACTCGATTGAGAGATGATTCGTTTTACTCCGCTATTCTCCATGGCCCACACTATATTGCGGGTTCCTTCGGAACGGATGCCTCCGCTCCGCCCCGCTCCGAGACAGCTGATTACCGCACTATGTCCGCGCACTGCCTGGAGTACCGCTGAAGGATTCAGTACATCTCCGATAACGACCCGCAGCTTGGAATCACTGACGACGAGTCTCTCCGGATCGCGTACGAACGCAGTAACCAGGTAGCCGTTTTCAAGCAGACGCTTGACCACGGCCGTCCCGGATCTCCCGGTAGCACCGAAAACGACAATCCTGGGCTCATTCTCACTAAAAAGATTACTCATATCATACCTCCGTAGACTGATTGTTTCTAACACGCACCAATCTACTCTCTTAAAGAGGAATCGCAATCAATCGAAAGTTCTATTCGGGGGAGTATTTTTGGATCTATTGCAACAGTCCGAGTTCGCGAGCGCGGCGAAGGGCATCGGTTCGGCTTTTAGCCGCAAGCTTACCATAGATATTGTTCAGGTGTTTCTTAACGGTACTCAAGGCGATGAAGAGTTTATCGGCTGCCGCCTGATTCGTCAGTCCATCGTTTATCAGTCCCAGAATCTCTATCTCCCGGGCGCTCAGGGGTTCGACCAGGAGCAGATTTCCCTCAGACCCTAGGCCGGCCTCATCCGGGGAACTACCGCACTCGAGAATCGCTCGAATAAACATCGGATTCTTGATCCGCGGAAGGGTCCGGGATAGCAGCTCTTCGATCTCCGGCAGCTCATCCGCAAAGGGTTGAATTATCCCCTCGGACTGCGCCGTTCCCAGCGCCCTCGCCAAGGAGGATACGGCTGAATCCCACTCCTCCCGCCTTCGAAAAAGAAGCGCCTGCAGAATCAAGGCCTCTATACCGAGGAGAGTCTCCTCCTCGCCCTGCGCCTTGATTAGCCTATCCAGCGTGAAGAGGCACTCCTGGAGAGTATTTTGATCATTCAATTCAAGCGCCCGAGCCGCGAGAATCCGGCAGCGAGTCAGAAGAGGGAAGCTCTGCGGAAATCGAAGCTCCGTATCGCGTTTCTCTGTTTTCGCCCAGAGAAGGGCATCCCGCAGCCGCCCCCGACGCAATTGAATACGGGCCTTGAGTGCATCCAGGCGCAGGCGGCGCTCAGGACTGGCCGCTGTTCGATAATCTCGGCAGGGATCTGCTCGGCCCAGGAGAGCCACTGCATTGGTCTGACTCCGTAGTACAACTCCGGACAGGTGCGTTCGACCAGATCCGCAACCCAATCGCTCTCCTTCGACTTTAACGCATGCTCAATCGCCTGAACGCGATATCCCATCTGATCATACCAGAGGCTCGCCCGCTTATGTCGGGCGGCCGGCGCCGTTCCGGCCTCGGGTCGGCCATGGTTTCTCAGGAGGTCTGCAAACAAGCGGTGATAGCGGTACCACTCTCGTCGTTCATCCAGCGGAACAAGCAGCATGTTACTCTGCTCAAGGTGAAGCAGCAATTCCCGACTGTCGCACCGTCCGGTGACGGCATCACAGAGCGGGCCGTTAAGATCTTCCAGCATAGCGGTCTGCAGCAGAAACTCTCGCACATCCTCTGATTGCCTTTCGAGCACCGCTTCCACCAGATAGTCGGCGACATAACTATGGTTTCCGGAGAATGAGCCGACGAAATCGTCCGGATTATCCCTCCCGAATAGAGAGAGGGCCGCCATCTGCAGGCCGGCGATCCAACCTTCTGTACGATCATGTAAACTACGTACCGATTCTTCGCTCAAAGAGAGCTGCATCGCACTCTCGAGAAAGGCCGCGGCCTCTTCGGCGGAGAAACACAGCTCATCTAATCGAATCTCCGTTAATTGTCCCTTTCCTCGCAGACGGGATAGCGGCAATGCGGGATTCTCACGGGTAAGGATCACCAGGCGCATCAGGGGAGGCAGGTGATTGACCAGGGAGGTGAGGGCTGAAATTATGTCGCTGTTCGTGATCCAGTGCAGATCGTCGAGAACCAGGATGAACTCATCCTCGATAAGGGATAGTTCGTTTACTAGATCGAGCATAAGGGCATTAATCTCTGGCAGGCGAAGTCCTTCAAGAAGCCGATTTATTTCCTGACCTGCTCCGGGAATGATCGTCTGCAGAGCTGAAATCAGATATCCGAGGAATTGCGGCGGATGGTCGTCATCCTCATCTATCGTATACCAGCAAGACAGGACGTTTAGCTCTCTAAGCCAAGCGGCTATAAGGGTCGATTTTCCATAACCGCCCGGTGCCGAGACAAGGAGTACCGACCCGGCCCCCCCGGCATCTTAATGCAGATACCTTCCCATGAACTCCAGCGCCCTGGTCTCCTGCTCGTACCAGAGACTGTCCGGCATCCCCAAAAAGGCATGCGTCCCGTCCTTGTAGATCTCCAGCTCCGCATGGGCGCCGGCATCAATGATCGCCCGGAAGAGCCGCCGGGATTGATCGACATGGACGGTGGTGTCCGCATCGCCGTGGTAGATCAGCGTGGGGGGCATCGAGGCATCCGTTCGATAGACCGGACTAAAGCGGCGCAGGTAGCTCTCCGGCAGGTGCGCGAGGGTAGCCGAAGCCTCGAAGGCCTCGCCCGCGGCCATAGCTACCAGGTCGGACGGCGCGCACTCGGCCAGCACCATGGCGATGCACTGCTCCTCCCGAAACTCTTCCTCGGCCATTAAGGCGATATGGGCGCCGGCGGAGACGCCGTAGAGGGCGATGTTGTCGGGATCGTATCCGTACTGATCGGCTGATCGTCGTAGCCACCGCACCGCTTCAATCCCGTTCTTCACCGGCCCGTGGAATCCTCGGTAGATCGACGTGCTATAGTTAACCGCGGCCACGAAGTAGCCGCGCCTACGCATCCTCTCTAAAAAGCGGTCGATGATGCGGATGGTGATCTTATCGCCGTAGATCCAGGAACCTCCGTGGTAGAAGACCACCAGCGGGGCTTTCCCCTCTTGGTAAGCGGCAAGGGGCGCGTAGAGATCGAGCCGCTTCTTGTTGAAGAGCCCTCGAGTATAGGTCAGATCGTAATGGACGATCCCGGAGGCCGACGGAAGCGCTTCCGCCTCCTCCATAAGGATGCGGATATCCTCGGGTTCGGGGATCACGAACCGAGCGGCCGAGAGGAGGAGCACCGCTCCCGAAACAAGGAGGAGAACCGCAATCGCCGCAGCGCGCTTTTTCTTCATCCCTTCCATTAGTACGAAGAAAATCCTCTCTGCGTCAATCTTAGGTTATCCATCTTAAGTTATCCATAGCGCGGATGTAAGTGCAGCGGTGCTTGACAACCCATCGCCCGTTGCCTACAATTGCATGCAACAAATTAAAGAACACCAAAGGATCGGGATATGAAACGGACGGATGTACACACTCTGGTAATCGGAAGCGGCGCGGCCGGACTCAATGCGGCCCTTCAACTCAGGCGGCGCGGAGTAGAAGATATCCTGATTCTGACCGAGGGTCTGAATAAAGGGACCTCCATGAACACCGGGAGCGATAAACAGACCTATTATAAGCTCTCCCTCTGCGGAGCCGACGGCGACAGTCCGCGGGCGATGGCTGAAGTCTACTACCGCGGCGGCTCGATGCATGGGGACCTGGCCCTGGTTGAATCCGCCGTCTCCCCCCGGGCCTTCCTGAACCTGGTCAACCTGGGCGTCCCCTTTCCCACCGACCGCTACGGCCAGTACGCGGGCTACAAAACCGATCACGATCCGGCCCAAAGAGCCACATCGATCGGCCCCTACACTTCAAGGGAAATGTGCCGGGCCCTGATCCGGGAGGCCCAGGCCGCTTCCATCCCCATTAGAGAGAATCGGGATGTGATCGAACTCATCACCATTGAGCAGGACGGATCGCGACGGGCCGCCGGAGCAATTGCAGTCGGCAATGATGATCAGCTGGAACTCTACCGGGCCGAGAATGTAATATTCGCCGTAGGCGGACCCGGAGGAATCTATAGAACCAGTGTCTATCCCGACTGCCATACCGGCGCGATCGGCCTGGCGCTGCGCGAGGGAGCCAGAGCGGCAAATCTTCCCGAGAGTCAATTCGGCCTCGCCTCGACCAAGTTCCGCTGGAATGTTTCGGGAACCTACATGCAGGTTATTCCGCGCTTTATCAGCGTCGATCCGGAGACCGGAAAGGGTGAAAAGGAGTTCCTCCGGGACTACTTTACCGATCCGGGAGAGATGAACTCCCGGGTATTCCTCAAGGGCTACCAGTGGCCCTTCGACTCGGCCAAGGTCCTGTCGGGATCGTCGATCATCGATATCCTCGTCTACATCGAGACCGTGGAGAAAGGACGTCAGGTCTATCTCGATTACCGCTCCAATCCTAAAGGCTTCTCCTTCGACGAACTCTCGCCGGAGGCCCGGGAGTACCTGGTAAAATCTGATGCCCTCCTCACTTCGCCCATCGAGCGCTTAGAGAAAATGAATCCCGGAGCGATCGAGCTCTACCTGGATCACGGGATCGATATTCGTACCGAGATGCTCGAAATAGCCGTCTGCGCCCAGCACAACAACGGCGGCCTCGCCGCCGACGCCTGGTGGCAGTCGGAGAATATCGCCCGCCTCTTCCCGGTGGGAGAAGTCAACGGTTCTCACGGAGCCGCCCGCCCCGGGGGATCGGCCCTCAACAGCGGCCAGGTCGGCGGCATCAGGGCGGCTGAATATATCGGATCACTCTATCGGGGGCGGAGTCTCGATACGAAGAAGTTCGAGGAAGAGGCCTCACGGCGAATAGGGGCCATTGAAAAGCTTATAGCGAAGGGGAAAAGCTCCCGGGGAAGCTGGCGGGAAGAGCGAGAAGAGTTTCAGTCGCGCATGTCCCGATACGGAGCTTTTATTCGAAGCGTTAGGGAGCTCCGCCTCGCCATAGAAGAGGGAGAGACCCAACTGGCGCGCATGGAGGCCGACGGAGCCGCGATCGAATCGGGGGGGGATCTACGAGAGTTCTTCCGCAACCGACATCTCTGCCTGGCCCATATAGTCTACCTCCGAGCCATCCTCTACGCGGTGGAATCCGGCATCGGCAGCCGAGGATCGGCCATGATCCTCTCTCCCGCGGGAGAAAAGATCCCCGGCCTCGGGGAGAAGTGGATTATCGAGAAGGAGGATCCCTCCTTCAGAGAGCGAGTACAGACGACGGAAGCGCAAGCGAACGGCGAGGCGGTAAACGCCTGGATCGAGAGGCGGGAGATCCCCTCATCGGAACTCTGGTTCGAAACAGTCTGGCGAGAGTACCGGCGGAAGGAGATTTATGATTGAGAGTTAGCGCAACTGGAAGGAACTCGCCGGAACAGCTATACGTATAATCTCATTCGGAGTATACGTATACGCGAAACGCAAGACGCAATGAAATTTGTGTTCCCGGGGAAGAAGAGTTAGAGTGTAGAGAGCAGCCCTAGTTTAGAAGGAGAGCTTATGTCCAGACTCCGACGAATCGCCCTCACCCTCATCATGCTCGTCATCCCGCTCAGCCTCTTAATCCCTCAATCCTCGGCATCACCGGAGGAAACCGAGCTGATTCAACTCCTTACCCCCGCTATTCGTTTGGAGCTCCATCTCATGAGTCTCGATTACTTCGGTCAATTTACCCGGGGAGATACGATCTATGAGGACTATCTCTACAGAATCTTCAGAATGGATCAGGGAACTTACGCTTCCGGTCAGGGACGGATTATGGAGATCCGCTACGGCGAGGATCTGATCACCCTCGAGCAAACTCTTATTCTCATCAGCGCCGAGGAGTTGCAGACCTGGAGGATCAGGATAAGCGGGGCCGGTTATAAAATCGAGTACGAGGTCGATGTGCTCCCCTCAGGAATTCCGCTGACAATCCGTTATCTAAATCCGGAAACCGGGGCGCTTGAAGAACGCACAACCATGATCGGCGAGCAGTACATCGCGGCTGTCGAAGAACTCGGGGCCGATGCGATTGCCGAACAAGTAGAGATGGAACGCGACGAAGAGCTGCGCAATGCATTCCGGCGCAGCTACTCTGGAGCCAGGCTAATAGGACGGGAGGAGGTCGAGGGTCCAGACGGCCCACTTGAGGCCGACCTGGTGGTGAACCAGATTGATGACGGGAGGGAGGTCGTATATGCAATCTCTCCGGAGGTACCGGGGAGTCTGGTTTACATGAAGGTCTCCGGTCCGGAGGGAGAGATGGATGTGGTACGCCTGGTGCGGGTACCCGAGCACTCCAGCGACGATGCCCCAAAAACGCAGCGCCTGGCCGCCGGTAGCATCGAAGATCCTATCGTTCTGTCTCCGGATCGATACGTCGAAGGCAGCATCGATTCGAACGGCGCGGTCTACTTCAGCTTTACGGCGCCTGACACCCTCGATTACGCTATCGAGATGAATGGGAACACAGATAGCTTGGCCTTGGTCGACTATGGAAGGGATGCCTCCTACTGGCACCGGATGAGGTCCTCCTCGAGGGATGAGCCGCGTTTAGAATACCCCGCCCTTTCAGCCGGTTCGACCATCTACGTCAGCGTAGAACGAATTGCCGACGGATCATCCCCGAGCGGAAGCTTTCGCCTAGGCGTGCGGAGGGTGTCGCCCTAAACCGACGGAGTTTCATCCCCGCATATAATAGACCCCGCTGAACCGGGCGGCCTCGCGAGTGCCCTCCTCCGGATATAGCACAACCTGCAGCTCCAAGCGGCTGCGTCCGGACTGCTTTAGCTCGCGCTTGATCCTCTCGACCTCCACATTATCCGGTCCCGTGCAGCAGGCGATGAAGTCCTTCCGCAGGGGACTCAAAAACTCGGTTGTGTGCCGCTCGATCACGATGGTGCCGGCGGGATCGATCCGGTTCAGCAAACTCTGGGCCATCACCCAGCCGCAGAGGATCTGGGCGGTGCTGATGCTTCCGCCGAAGACCGTCCGGTGGTGGTTGGTGTTTTTCTCGTAGGGCCCCCAGAGGCGTACCCGATCGGCGGAAACTTCACGCAGCCGGAAGCCGCCCGCCCGGGCCAGGGGGATCTCCTCCTCCATAAGGCGCTGCATTCGCTGGAGCGCCCCGGAATTTTCCGATACTGATCGCCCCTCCATCAGCTTGCAGCTGCGCGTATAGGATTGTTCGTCTTCAGGAGCTCTGCAGTATTATAGCCGAAAAAGCGCTTGAACTCCCGGCTAAACTGGGAAGGACTCTCGTACCCCACTTCTTCGGCCACCTGATAGCTCTTCAGGGATTTTTTCAAGAGAATATCCCGTGCCTTGTGAAGCCTGATCTTCTTCTGGTACTGAATAGGAGATTCCGAGGCGATCGCCTTGAAGGCCCGATGAAAGGCGGAGACGCTCATATGGGCCTGGGCGGCAAGTTCATCCACCGAGAGCTTCTCCCGATAGTTTTCGTGGATGCGGGACATGATTTTGATCATTTGGGAAAAGTGGCCGTTATATTGGGTCAGCTTGTAGAGCAATCCGCCCTTCTCCTCCTGCAGCGCGTGATAATAGATCTCCCGGATCAGTCCCGGACCAAGCACTCGAGCATCTGCCTCGGAGTTGAGCGTCCCCACCAGTTTGGCGAGGGCTTCGGCCATGGTGAAACTCATCCGCGCCGGACCGAGCGCGATCTGCGGCGCCTCATCCCGGAGATCAAAATCGGACCCGGCCTCTTCGATAATCGCGACGAGTCGGTTGATCTCAACCAGATTCAGAGCGAGGGAGAGCCCGTACAAGGGCTTCTCCGGAGAAGCGACCGTCTCCATCTCCAGCGGAGTCACGACCGAGACCACCAGGTAGGTGTGCGGATCGTACTGAAACTCGAAGCCATCCAGGTAGCCCCGCTTCGCACCCTGCAGGATAAAACAGATACTGGGATTATATATTAACGGAACCCGTCCGCTGGGTGCGGAGGTCTTAAAGAGACGAACCTCCGGCAGAATGGTTTGAGAATACCCTTCGGAGAGGTTCATATTTCTGAGTATATCGGGAATCCCACTCATGGGGACACCATAGAAGATTATCCATCAAAAGGCAAGCTTGCTATCATTTAACGGTATATAAGCATCAAATAAAGCAGGATCAGGCAAGAGTAATAGAGTATCCACAATGGACGGTGCGAAAACCTGACTGTATTCTGGTTGCGACATAATAGACCGGGGGCAGTGTGTAATGCTGAAATATTTCGATGAACACCGGCACGCCACATGGCTGGAACTCTTCTTCGACCTTATCTTCGTTGTGGTAATCGGCAAGATTACCCATATTCTGGCTCACACTCATCACGGCCATCTGGAGATGGAGTATATTCTCAAGTTCCCGCTCCTCTTTATTCCTGTCTGGTGGCTCTGGATCAACCATACGGTCTACTTCAACATCTATGACACCGACAGTAAGTCGCACCGCTTTACAACCCTGATTATTATGCTGTTGATGATCGCTCTTTCGGTCTTTATCGACGTCGATTTCGACCGGGTCTACCACGGTTTTATCGTTCTCTACTCCCTAATCAGACTGCTTATGGCCGGGCTCTATCTCTCCAGCGCCGGACAGCATCCGGAGGATAGCGAACATGCCCGGCTGCTGGGACGTATCTACGTCGGTACCGCCCTGCTGGGCCTTCTCTCGATTTTGCTGCCCGTAGGTCTCCGCTACTATCTAGTCTATTTCAGTATTCTGCTCGATTTCATACTGCCCGGACTGATAGGGCGCAATCTGAACCGGGTGCCGATCCACCGAGAGCATTTAGTGGAGCGGATCGGACTCCTGATCATTATCCTGTTGGGCGAATCGGTCATCAGCCTGGCTCACACCCTGACCGATATCAGCTGGAACCTTCACAACACCCTGGCCGCCTTTTCAGGATTCGTGCTTATCGGCGGGATCTGGTGGATTCTCTTCGACTTCATATATCTACTAGAGGAGTCGGATAAGGCCGCCCGCCCTTCTGTGCTGATCTTCCCGAGCCTCCTGCTCTTCATGGGTCTGTCGGTAATCGCCAATCTGATCCGGCATGCGATCCTCAGCGACCTCAATCTGGAAACCTTTAGAGTTCTGACCGCTATCGGCATGGTCATGTTCTTTACGGGGAAGCAGATCAGCTACTACATCCTGTATGAGAAGATCAGGAAGTACATCATTCAGAACACCCTGATCTCTTTACTGATTTCAGGATTCTCCCTGCTCTTACCTCGACCGGAATACATTTTAGCCGGCCTGAACGCGGCCCTTTTCGTATATATCGCCATTACCTTCCGTTACATGATCGACGAGGAGATCGCCGTACGCCACCTCCCCTGGTAGACGGAAAATAGACTACAAGGAGCACAACATGACATTTCAGGAACACCTTTCATCAATCAGACAAAGCATAGAAACCAGCCTTGAACCGCGTCAGGTTAAGATTATGCACCGGGCAACCGAGGAACTGATTCAATCCGGCCAAGAAGAGCGTATTCTCGCCGTAGGCGATAAGATGCCGCAGATTCTTCTCTCGAACCAAGAGGACCTGCAAGTAAAGTTCTCCTCTCTACTCCAGGAGGGGCCGCTGGTCATTACCTTCTACCGGGGAGTCTGGTGCCCCTACTGTAATGCGGACCTGCAAAATCTCAACTCCTACACTCAAGCAGTCGAGGACGCAGGCGCCCGCATGGTGGCGATATCGCCGGAGACCGGGGATTTCGTCAAGCAGATTCATCGGAAGTTCCGCCTCAACTTCGACCTTTTCAGCGACCCCGGCAACCGAACAGCCGACGCATTCGGCCTCCGGTTCCGACTGAATGATGAACTGATCGCCCTCTACCGGGATGAGCTGGAGATCGATCTGACCCGACATAACGGCGACGACTCATGGACGCTGCCTATGCCGGCCCGATACGTGATCGACCGCTCCGGCATCGTAGTATATGCCGAAGCCGGCGCCGACTACACGCTCCGGCCCGATCCCGACGCGATGATCTCGGTGCTGGAAAGCCTGATCTCTCAGGACTAGATCATCCGTTCCTCTGAAGAGAGCGGGCCGCAGGCGATGAAGTCTTCCCTCCGGGGGTTCAACTCCATCCCCATCCTACACCCCGCTGTATCGAGAGACCAGTACGATCAGAACCGGGAGAACAAGGAAGGAGAGCAGCGTCGACCAGAGAATAGAGAGGGAGACCGTCCTAACGGCGGCATCAAAGCGATCGGCGAGGATAACCGCCGTAACCGCCACCGGCATCGAGGCTTCGATAATCAGCACCGCCCGCAGGAGCCCGTCGATTCCCAGGATAATGCACATCAGTGTGGCAAGGAGCGGCGATAAAAGGGTTCGTACCGCCATTCCCGCCCAGAAGCTCCGTTTCCCTTCGGAGGAGATCGCCGACGGTTCTATCCTCATCATCTGTGTTCCCAGGACAATCAAAACAATCGGCGAGTAGGCGGCGGCCAGCATAGAGACACCTGTATCGATGCTCTCCGGAAGCTTGAGACCGCTCCACCGTACAATCAAGGCCGCCAGTACGGCGTATACGGCCGGCAGAGCAAAAACAGATTTAACGGCATCCCGGGCGGAAAATTGGGAACGGGCGGCCAGATAGATGCCGAAGGTGTTGACGATGATGATCATCAGAACCACATATACCGTCGCCTTCTCCAGCCCCGCCTGCCCGAAGGCGAATAGCACCAGGGGCAAACCGTAATTGACGCTGTTGGATATGGTCGAAACCAGGGTCAGTCCGGCGGATTCGGACTCCGAAAGCCGGAGCGCTCGGGAGAGGAGTTTTGCCGTCAACCACAAGAGCAGAATATTGCTCACGGTGAACAAAGAGACGCTCAGAAGGTCCTCTGCAGTAATCTCGGCGCTCACCAGGTTGGTAAAGATGATAGCCGGAGTAAGAACATAAAGTACCGTTGTTAAAAGCGGCCCAGTATCCAACTGGCGGAACCGGGCCAGCAGAACGCCGCTGACAACCGGAATCAGGATGGGGACGCTGACGCTACCGAGGGTTGAGAAAATCTCCTGTATCAATACTCTGCTCCCTATACTCTGGTGGGATGCAGCATAACCTGATTTCCGCTGCAGGGGGAATAAAGCCAGGCAATAGATTTGCATAGTCGGTCGCCAGCCGACAAAAAGATGAGAATGATTCCTTACCCTGTGCTATACTTCCCGAAGCCGCAAACTGCGCGTAAGGGGAATTAGATGTCGTTCAACTGGATCTTCTACATGCACGCCGGATTCATCTCCCTCGGACTGGTGATAGCGACGATACTCCGCTCTCGGATACGCTTCTTCCAGCGCTTCCTGATTCCCAACTCGATTATAGCCGGATTCCTGCTGATGCCCTTTTACAACTTCGTCTTTCCCCTTATTGGATTCAACCAGGAGTATCTGGGTGAGATCGCCTATCACCTCTTGAGTATCTCCTTTATCGCCCTCGCACTGCGACGCACCAAGCGGAACGCCGGTGCCGGCCGCAATCGTCAGGGGCAGGCGATTATCATTCTGAATCAGTACGGGGTGCAGGCCTTTCTGGGGATCGTATTGACCTGGCTCTTTATCAAGACGATCATGCCCGACCTTTTCCACGGCTTCGGATTCCTCTTCCCCTTAGGCTTCGCCTTAGGCCCGGGACAGGCCTTCGCCATCGGCGAAGGGTGGCGCATCTTTGGGATCACCGACGCCGGGACCGTGGGGCTTACCTTTGCGGCCCTAGGCTTTATTATGGCCAGTTTCGGCGGGATCTTTTTGATCCATTTCGGGATTCGCCACCACTGGATCAGTCCCGAGTATATGCGCAAGATCAAGGGGACCGACGTAAAAACCGGCATCTTCCCCCGGGGAGCAAAGCTCCCGGTGGGCTCATATCAGACCACCCAGACCGAGGCGGTCGATTCCCTGACGGCCAACATCATGATCGTCCTGATGACCTACCTCTTGAGCTTCGCCCTCTTGAAGGTCATCGGCTGGGCCCTGGCCTTCGCCGGCCCCATGGGGGTAGAGCTCGCCACCAACCTGTGGGGGATCAGCTTCATCTTCGCCTCACTTACGGCGCTCACGGTACGCAAGATCATGGAGGCCCTCAAGACCGATCACATCCTGGACGACCGCTCCTTGAGCCGCCTCTCGGGCGCCTCGGTCGATTTCATGGTCACCAGCTCAATCGCCGCTATCAGCCTGGTCGTCGCTCTGCAGTACTGGCTGCCGATCGTCGTCACCGCCGCCGTCGGGACGGTGCTGATAATCGTCCTGATCCCCTGGATGGGATCCCGGGTCTTCAGCGACAACCGTTTCTTAAGGACCATCATCATCTACGGCGCCTGCACCGGCACCCTGACCACCGGCCTGGCGCTCTTACGGGTGCTGGATCCGGAGTTCGAGACGCCGGTCGCCTCGGACTACACCTACGCCTCGGCCATGACCTTCGTGGCGGCCATTCCGCTGATACTGGCGATCAACTTCCCCGCCAAGGCCTACGCCACCGGGGATATGCGCTGGTTCGCCGCCGGAGGACTGGTCGCCTTCGGCTACATTGTGGCGACCCTGCTCTGGTACGTACTGGTGGCGAAGAAGAAGGCCTTTACCCGCGGCTCCCGGGTCTGGGCCCGGAAGAAGCGGAAATAGAAGGCGGAGAAAACCGCCCTGTCCGAGGAGGGCATCATAAGCTAAATCAGTTCTGCGCTGCCTTCCGGCTCCTCTATCGGCGATACAACAGGTCCTGATCTTTCCGCCCGCGCCGCCAACACCACCACGCTGGCAAAGGCCAGTAGCTCGAAGATCGTCGCCGGCGCGCCGCCTAGGTTCGACATCATCTTGATCCCGTCGATACCGGCGAGCTTGAGCATGACCAGCGCGATGATCCCGAGTCCGACCCCCCACATCACCTTGACCCAGGTGGGGGCCTCCTCATGATCCCGGGTAATACCGGTGGAGGTGAGCGCGGCCATGGCGTTAGTCGTCGAATCGGCCGCGGTGACGAAGGTAATGAAGGTAATAAAGAGAAAGAAGGGGATGATTATCTTCGCCAGGGGAAAGGCGCTCAGCACGGCATAGGGAATGGCGGCGGAGTTTCCCGATTCGAGCAGCCCCACAAGATCAATCGTCCCGTTCAGCTGCAGATGAATCGCCGCTCCGCTGAAGATCGTCATCCAAACCACACCGAAGAGGGCGGGAAAAACCAGGGTATACTGAATAACTTCCTTGATCCTGTGTCCGTAGGCTACCCGTCCGAGAAAACAGGCCGCCACGGGAGCCCAGGCCATCCAGTTGGCCCAATAGAAGGTGGTCCACCACTGGGCCCAGCGGTCGCCGGCGGCTTGTCCGGTCATCAGGCTCTTTTCAAAGAAGTTTGTTATGTAGCCGCCTAAGGATTCGGTACCCAGATTGAGACTGAAGGCAGTTGGTCCGAAGATGATCATCACCCCCAAAATAACCCAATAGACATTCATATTGAGGTTAGAGAGGATCTTGATTCCCTTCTTGAGCCCGCTGGCCGAAGAGATGACCGAGGTCGCGATAGCTATCCCAAGAATCACCGCCCAGGAGGCGAATCCCGACGGGAGGCCGCTTAAGTTTTCTACCGCCCCGCTCATATTCAACGCGCCGGTGGCGAAGGTAGAGGCCATGCCGCCGGCGATACAGAGTAGTACCACCGTGTCCACAATCTGCGTCAAGGTGGAGTTCGCAGCATAGCGGCCGAGGATCGGCGCGAACTGGCTGGAGACGGAGAAGGGCTTTCGCATATTGTAGTAGGCGTAGGCGAAAACGACCGTCGGCAAGGTGTAGATCGCATAGGGGGTGATAGTCCAGTGGAGAAACATCGTCTCCATGGCGAAGCGCACCGCCGCGGGAGAGAAGGGCGCAATCCCTAAGGACTCCGGCGGGGCGGAGATATGATACATCGGCTCTACCGTTCCCCAGAAAACAACCCCGGCCGCGATGGTCGTACAGAGGGTAATGTAGAAGGCCCGGAGTTTCGTGAAGGTCGGTTTCGCATCCTCCCCGCCGATTCGGACCATCCCTAAGGGGGAGAAGTAGGCGATCAAGCAGCCGATGACCGTCAAGAGCCCCACAATACTGAAAACCCCGCCGAAATTGGCGATCAGCCAATCATTAGCGCCGGAGGTGACGCGGAAGAATGAGTCTTGAGCAAAGATACTGAATGAAACCGCAAGCAGCAGCAGACCGGCTGCGGGGATAAAGGCGATCGGTCTGATCGCATACCTTTTACCAGCCATAGAATTTCTCCTGACCAGAAAACTAGGATCGGGCGCCCGATACGGACGCCCGTTTACACGACTTTACTACACGGTAGCGCTATGAATCGTCTTCAAGGTCTCCTCGAGCATGAGAGTCAGATTCCGATAAGCGCCTTCATTAATCCGGGTATAGACCGCGTGGGTCTCCGGAGAATGGGGGAACTCGTCCTTCTTGTGCACCATTGCCGTTACCGCCTCGTCGAAGTCGGAGTAGCGTTCCGTGGCAACAGCGGCGCAGATAGCCGCGCCGAGGCCCGCCGCGCCATTGATTACGTTGCGGACCGCGGTCATGCCGAAGACGTCGGCGACGATCTGCATGAAAAGGTCGCTGTTCGATCCGCCGCCGCAGACAATCAGTCTTTCCGGAGCACCACTGGTTTCCCGGTTCATCCCGTCGAAATTGTTCTTCATGCGCATGGCGATCGCTTCCATCAGCGCCCGGTAGATGTGACCCCGGGTATGCCGCTGGTCGAAGCCGATCATCACTCCCTTCTTATGGAGCTTGTCGGCCGGGGCGAGCCAGTCGGGGGCAATCAAGAGTCCGTCCGAGCCGGCAGGCACGGTCAGCGCCTCTTTCTCCAGCAGATGCTCTACGCATCCGCCGTTGGTTTTAGCCTTCTCGGCAAACTCATCGCCGATAATCCCCTTGAACCAGGAGATATGCCACATTCCGCCCCTGATTCCCGAACTCTCGTAGAGATAGCGATGGGGAATACAGGAGAGGTTGGTAAAGAAATTCGCCGTATCATCCTTGAACTCATCCCCCACCATCATCGAGGTGATGTAGGTTCCCAACGAGAGCAGACCGACCTTGGGATCGATCAGGCCTGAGCCCAGGGCTTCGACCGCCTTGTCGTTGGCGGTTGCGACGACCGGGAGGCCTACGGGCAGGCCGGTTTCCGCCGAGGCCGCTTCCGATATTCGGCCGAGGATCTCTCCGGGAAGGCCCATCTCCAAAAGCTTCTCCCGGGGAATCCGGAAGCTGTCGAAGTGTTCCTTATCCTCCGACCACTGCCAGGTGTGCATATCCACCGGAAACTGGTACTGAAAGGCGTTGGCTATAGTATCCTTCAGCTCGCCGGTGAGCCGGAAGGTAAGATAACCGGAGGTCGACCCGGTATAGCCTATTGCCGGATCATCCTCGAAGGTTTCGTAGGCCCGAACATCCATCCAGCTCATAACCGGCGCGGCGAGGGACCCATCGGGTTTCAAGAACACCCGGCAGCAGCGGATAGAGCAGAGACCGATGCCGAGGATATCCTCCACCGGGCCGTCGAAAGCGGCGAAGAGTTTCTTCAACGCGATCTTGAGACTGTCCCAGAGATCATCGTCGGGATGTTCGACCCAGCCGACCTGCCGGGAGATCATCGGCCGGAGGGGCTGGCTCGCGGTACAGACGACTTCGCCGGTATCGCTGATAATCGATACCTTGGTGCTTTGGGAACCGCTGTCGACTCCCACAAAATAGTTCACGTTCATGTTCTATACCTCCCGATTAGTGAGTTCCTTAGCGGGTAAGGAATCCGCCGTCGACGGTAAGGATATGGCCGTTTACGAACTGCGAGGCCTTGCTGGCAAGAAACACGGTGGTGCCCATCAGATCGTGCACATCGCCCCAACGACCTTCCGGGGAGTGGTCGATTACCCACTTGTTGCGCTCGGGATTGCTGCGGGTCTGTTCGGTCACCGCGGTCTTGAAGTATCCCGGAGCGATACCGTTGACCTGGATATTATACTGGGCCAGCTCGTCGCAGAAGGCCTTGGTCAAACCGGCGATCCCATGCTTGGTCGCTGCATAGGCCGGAGACCACTGTCCGCCGAGGAAGGTGTAGAGGGAGCAGATGTTGATAATCTTACCGCTCTTCTGCTCGATCATATGTAGCGCCGCCTCGTGGGAGATCTCGAAAGCCGCGGTCAGATTGATCTGGACCATTGGATCCCACTGCTTGCGGGAGTACTCTTTGAACTCCTTGTTGAGTCCGATCCCGGCGCAGTTGACCAGGATATCCACCGATCCGAACTCGGCGATACAGCGGTCGACGATCTGCTTCGGGATTCCCTCCTCGGTGAGGTCGGCCTTCATATAGACCCCTTTAACCCCTTCGGCCTCGATCAGCTTCGTAAAACCTGGATCGTCGGGCATGATACTCGGCATCAATACATTAGCGCCGGCCTTGGCCAGGGATAACGAAAACGCCTGCCCCAACCCGGTGTTCCCGCCGGTTACAATTGCGTTCTTACCCTTCAACGAAAAGTAGTCCATTTGAAAATCCGTGATATGCATCAGTCTCCTCCTTATTAAGACGCGGATCTTTATCTTTTCGGAAGAACCTCAATCGGCCCGTCCGTTTCTCAACTTCTCTAAGAGACGATCGATGAACTCCCTGGCGTCCCCTTCGAGGACGATATCGGAAAGAGAACAGATCGGTGCATGCCGGTCAGAGTTAACCGAAATGATATACTCTGCGTTCTTGAGTCCGACCACATGCTGGATGGAGCCGGAGATGCCGAGGGCCAGATAGAGCTTGGGGCTGACGGTTTTTCCCGATTGGCCGACCTGGATGTGCCGGGGAGCGCGCCCGCTGTCGACGACCTTACGGCTGGCGGAGACCATGCCGCGGAGTTCCCGGGCCAGGGCTTCTAACCTGTCGAAATGGCGGAGCACCCCGCCGCCGCCGGAGATTAATACCTCGCTTTCGCGGATATCCTCAGTCTCCGTTTTCGGCCGGCATTCGATAAGCTTCACGCCCGGCTTATCTATTCTCTTCGGCGTGAATCCTATGCGGTGGGTCGTCTTGCCGGTAAACTCTTTTCGGCTGAAGGTACGTTGCCGGATGCTCATCATCAGCGGCGGATCGCCTTGATTCACAATACCCGCCAGTATACGCCCGCTGAAGGCGGGCCGTACCATCTCGACCCGGCCGTTACGGTGGCGAATGGCGGTCACATCGGCGACCAGGCCCACATGCAGACGCATGGCCGCCCGGGGGGCGAGCATCCGTCCGAAAGTGGTGGCTGGTATCAGGACCGCATCGAAGGAGTAGCGCTTCTGAAGCTCTTCAATACTGTTGGTGATATTGAGGATGTCGTAGTGGGTAATCCTCTCATCCTCCAGATGAAACCAGTAATCCAGAGCGCCGGCCGTATCCTCGGGCAGATCTTTAACACAGAGACCGTAGGCTTCATATCCGTTCCGGCCGTACATCTGCTCTACGGCCTCGATGAGATCGATGGAATCCTCAATGGCCTCGGCATCGATATAGATAAGAGCTCGCTTCTTCATTCGACGAGCCCCTGTTGTCGAAGAACCTGCATCACCGCATCTATGCCCTCCTCATCAGGGCGAAGAAAGCGGGTATCCTTACGATCGAGTTTCTTCACCTCTACCTTGGCGACCTTAGTCAGGGATCCTTTAAGACCCAGTCCGGCTTCATCCAATCCCAGATCATCATTGGATACAAGCTCTATTCGATCGCTGACATCGAGGCTGATATTCTCGTATTTAATGTAGGGAAGCTTGATTTTAGTTGAATACTGGAAGCTGAGTAGCGCCGGGCTGCGCAATTCAAAACGGTAGAGTGCATCCTCGCTATCGACCAGAGCTTCGACATAACCCTCGGCCAGACCGCTCCGTTCTATCTCTATGATGTTGGCCATATGCGGTAGATCCAACAGCTCCGCAATCTGCGCGGGGACATGGGCGGTTCCGCCGTCGAGGGTATGGGTACCGCTGAAGATCCAGTCGAAACTCTTTTGTTCGATAAATCGACCCAGGATGCGACTGGTTACAAAGGTGTCGCTCCCGACATAGCGTGAGTCGGCAATGAGGGTAACCCGGTCGACTCCCCGACGTATCAGGTCTTCCAGGTGCGGCATGACCCCACGGGGGGCCATGCACACCGTTTCAACAATAGTATTCGGTACCTCTTCTCTCAGCTTCAGGGCGACGGCCAGGGCGGAAGCGTCCTCAGGATTAAGCACCAGATGCACGTTCTCCCTGACCAGGACGTTCTTGTCGTAATCGTATTTGAAGTTCTCCACATCGGGAACCATTTTCGTCAAACACAGGATTCTCATATCGCTACGACCCGAACGCCCGCCCCGTTGCCAGGATTAGGCTTCTACCTTTTCTTTTTTATGCATTCGCCCGTAGGCAAGCGCACAACCGATACCGACAACCGCCATCACCGCGCTGGAGATGAAGTAGGCGTTGTAGCCGCCGTTCCCACCGAAGGTGTTGAAAAGCATGCTGTTGAACTGGGGCAGAATGATATCGGGCAGATAACCGATCAGTGAGATCGTACCGATTGCGGTACCCATGCGGGCATTGGCGAAGCCGTCGTCGCCGAGGATCGACCAGTAGGTTCCGCGGATTCCAAAGAGGAAGATCGCCAGGATGATCGAGATCGCGAAAAAGACGCCTTTAGCCAGCGATACGGGCAGAACCGCAAGCAGTAACAGACAGACCGCGGCACCGGCCAGGGCGGTGGCGATGGTGTTGGTCTTCCCCACCTTGTCCGCCATAAAGCCACCCACAAAACCGCCGACCGGGCGCATCCAGGTCAGGGCGACGGTAACGGTACCGACGGTTACCGGAAGCGCACCAAGATTGGTCTGCAGGAATCCGCCGACGTAGTAGTAGGTCCAGTAGACCGCGTAGCCGAGGAAGACGATTGCCCCGTGCAGGTAGAGGTACTTATTCTTGAGCAGTTTGGGAATGTCCACCAGACGGAATTTCTCAGCCGACTCTCGAGCGGCTCTGTCGGCGTCCTCTTCTTTAACGAAGAAGGCGATCAGGATGGCCACGACGGTGAGCACCACCGAGTACATGTAGATAACCGCGACGATGGAGGACCGTTTATCCGCCAGGTCGAGGCTGTCGCCCAGCACACGGGAGAAGATAAACAGCGCCAAACTCGCCAATAGCGCTTCTACAACTCCGCGGCCGCCGTCGAGGATACCGAAGAATCGCCCCTCTTCCTCCTTAGTGGAGAGCAGCTTTACCATCTTCATGTGGGCGCTCCAGAAGGTGAAGACGCTGAAGATACCCCAGATGCCGTAGACTACCACGACGCCGCTGTAACCCGGTATCTGAGCGAACCAGAAACCGCCCAGGGCGGTACCCAAAAGGGAGACGACCAGCAGCCATTTGGCGGAGAACTTGTCGCTCAAGAGGCCGCTCGGCAGGTAACCGACAACCCATACGATCCCTAAGATCGAGTAGATCGAATTGAGCTGCTGCAGAGAGATGCCGAATACCTCGAGCATCGTCTCCTGGTAGTAGGTCCGCAGGTAGATGATCGGGAAGATCGCTCCGGCGGCCAGAAGAACTAAAAAGAACTGAAAATAGCGCTTCATCTTTTCATTTTGCATCGATGAAACCTCCTAATTATTTTTGGAACTTCGCACCCTCTTCCTGATAAAAAATGGTTCCGAAGTTCATGATCCCCTTGGGGTCAAAAGCCTCTTTGAGTTTCTCCAGCATGTAGTAGGCCGAGCCGTGCTCATCGGCGGACCACTCGTTGCGGAACTTTCCGATACCGTGGTGATGACACATCGAACCGCCCTGCTTTAGCGTCTCTTCGACGATGATGCGCTGCAGGGGATGGTGGTAGATTCGCATCTCATCCTCGGGAGCGCAGTTGATGTTGTAGTTGTAGACGAAATACATGTTGGTACCGTTGATGTAGCTGTGGGATGAGTGGCCGCCCAGCATGGTCAGATCGTGTACCCGGGGATACTCCTCTTTAATCCGCTTCATCACATTGCGATAGATTTTCGGAATGGTTTCCCAATCGGCCGAGATCTCGGTTGTGTATCCGTCGTGGGAGTCATTCTCCTTCATGCCCTCGAACTCGTCATCGATATCCTGCTGAGACCAGTTCAGGTTGCGGAACCAGTTTTCGATATGGCTGCTGTCGACCTGTTCGACGATACCGTCTTTGAATTTCTCCACCGCCTCCTCAATACCATGGCAGGTGGCCTCCACCATTTTCTCGTTGCCCTCGGCCATGAAGAGCAGTACGCACTTATCCTTGTAGAAGTGATAGAAGTGCTGACGGGCATCCTCTTCCGAGTAGGCCCGGGCGACCGACGGTCGGTAGCCATTCACCATGACTTCCCTTAAGACCTTGATGCCGGTCTCGATGTCCTTGGTCAGCCACCCGTAGAACTTATGGTTCTCCGGGAAATAACGGAAAATCTTGACCGTGACTTCGGTGATGTAGCAGAGAGCGCCTTCGTTTCCGATGGCAATATGCCGGATATCCGGTCCGCCGGCGCGGCGAGAGACATTCTTGATGCGGGAGACGTGACCGTCGGGGAAGACGCACTCGAGGCCCACAACCATGTCTTCGATCCCGCCGTAGAGGGTCGAAAACTGTCCGATACTGCGGGTCGCGACCAGACCGCCGAACTTGGCGACCGGTTTCGACTGGGGGGAGTGGCCGGTGGTGTATCCCCGCTTGACCAGTTCGTCCTCCAGAGTCTGGAGAGCCACACCAGCCTGCACCGTCGCCTGCATGTTGTACTCGTCGATCTTGATGATCTTATCGAGATGCAGGGTGTCTATTACCAGAGTGGATTCCTTCCAGTTCTCCAGCCCGCCTTCGGTAGCGGTCTTTCCAGCCCGGGGAATCACATTGACCCCATTCTCATTACAATAGGTAAGCAGCTTGGCTACTTCCTCGGTATCCTTGGGGTAGACGATGGCAATCGGCATGGGGACGTCGAGCACCCCTCGCGCCTTTGCGTATTTTTTATAGCGGTCTGCCGAAGCATCGTAGAGATCGTCATGGTTGGTGTTAATCTGGTCCGGGGTAAGAATAGTAGAGATAGCTTTCAAAATTTCTGCCTGTTCCGACATGAATAGGCTCCTTCAATCAGTGTGTTTCGAGATCAGTCTAAACCCGGAAATTTCAACTGTCAACGAAAATTTTCTTAAATAGACAATAAATTTTCTATTTTTGGAAAATTTTCACTTCATTATTACCCTATCCCCTTCCCAGGGAAGGGGATAAGTGCTATTTGTTATGAGAGAAAGAGAGAGAGGATGGAATAGAGAGTCCGGCTGATGATTATAATCGATGAGACCAAGCTGAATCCCTTAGAACAGAGAATCCTCACGACACTCACAGCCTATGCCAGGAAGAATTCGGAACCCAAGATTATCGATGCCGCAGAGATATGCAGCTGCTCGGTTTCACAGGTATCGAAGGCGATTAAAAAGGCGGGGTTTACCGGCTACAAGCAGTTCATTCGCTACCTCTACTTCGGCGATATACCCCAGGAAGAGAAGATCGATGAGCTGGAAAGAATAAAGCTCTTCATGGAGGAGTTCGATATCTCATTGCTCGATGAGTTTGTGGAGCTCATCCTCAGCCATAAGAAGATTATCCTTTTCGGCTACGGACCGTCTCATATCTGCGCCCAGTATATTGAGTATAAACTGCGGTTCTGCACGGAAGCATTCGTAACCACACCGCCGGATGAGCGCTCATTGCATTCGATTGTAGATAAATCAAGCCTCCTCATCATACTAACAACCACCGGCCAGTATCGTTCCTTTGAACCGACCTTCAAGGATGCGAAGGAATCCGACGCGGATGTGGTGGTTGTATCCGAGGAGTTTAATTCCCAATTGATGGATAACTGCGACCGCTATTTCTGTCTAACCCGCCATAAGCAATCGAATCAGCTTCAGCCCCACGAAAAGACCAGGACTATCTTCTTTATCTTCTTCGAGCAGGTTGTCCAGAGAATCCTAGAAAAACAGAAGAAATAGCATCACGGACACTGCACAAAGCCCTGGGCCCAGAGACAGCCGCCGCAGGAGATAGGCTCGCTGCCGAAGCAATCCTCCTGATTCGACTCGGCCAGCTCGCAGCTGGCACAGGCCGTACAGGGGGCGAAGTCGAATTCCATCACCTTCTTCCGGAAGGCGACATATTCGGGACCCTCCCACACCTGCAGCAGACTCGATTCCTGGAGGGAGCCAAAGAAGGTAGCCTGGGATTCCCGGGAGAGAGTCTTCAGATAGTTGGCATTGGTATGCAACAGCGGCAGACAGGGGCTTACCTTGCCGTCGAAACGAACCGAGACGCTATTCTTCTCGATAAAGGGACAACTGTTCCTGGGCTTCATGAACTCGTTGGGGGTGAGTTCATGCAGTTCAAAGCGGCGAAGAAGTTCGCGGTATTCCCGCCAGACCCGGTCATCGGCATCCATACGGGGCAGGAGGACCTTCTCGCCCCGGTTGGTCCAGTTATCGAGCCGCTGCTGATAGAAGATCTCGGAACGCTTCTCTTCGGTGTGGGGCAACAGGTTAGAGACATGCAGGGTATCTCCGCCCAGTTCATGGGTCATCCGGGCTACGGCGGCAAGATCCTCGATATTCCGCTCCATAGCTACAAAGGTGATCCCCAGACGCGGAAGCACCCCTGGATAGCGGTATTTGATCTGCCGCAGCTCGTGGAGATTCTCTTTGATCCGCGGAAGCTCGTTGCCCAGACGCACATCCTTGTAGCTCTCCGGACTGGCGCCGTCGATAGAGATCCAGAGCCGGTCGACCTTGAGTTCTACCAGAGTCTCGGCAACCTTCGCATCCAGCATGGTTCCGTTGCTGATCAGTTCTACCCGGGCGCCCCGGGCCTTGACCTCCCGGATCATATCGAGAATCTGAGGATGAGAGAGGGGCTCTCCGAAGCCGCCGAAGAATATCTCCGGAACAGGATCTGACTCGTCGAGGGTCTTAAGAACACGAGCGAAGGTTGCCGCCTGCATCTCGCCCATCTCCTCGTTCCAGGAGTTGCGAATACAGGTGGAGCAAGCCAGGTTGCAGCGGCTCGTAGGCTCGACATAGATACGAGCGAGGTGCTCGACGGGAGAGCTCAACAGAAATCGATTATTCCCCTCTTCCAGGAAGAGTTCGCGCCCCGGTTCGATCCCGTAGTTGCGCGCTATATCGGCTGGAATACGTAGTCTTCCTTCCGTATCAACCTCTATCCGCCGTTTTGCCATATCAGAGCTGCTCCTTCCATACCGATGGGATTGCACAAGTATACCAAAATCGACGAGGTCAGTCCGTACCAATTGATACATTAGCCTATACCTCTCTCGTCTTCCAGCGTATCTTATTAAGCATGAGACCCAAAATACTTATCGTCGGCGCCGGTCCGGTGGGGCTGCTCTTGGCCAACCTCCTGGCCGACGAGGGAGTCGAAACTATCGTCGTGGAGAAGCGGAGCGAGGCGACCGGCCACTCCAAGGCGATCGGCATTACCCCGCCCTCCTTGGAAATCCTGGCCCGCTTGGAACTGGATCAGGCCTTCATCTCAGGCGGCGTCAGGATAAGCCGGGCGGTCGTTCATGGGAAGGGATCGGTGGTCGGCGATCTCTCCTTCGCCTCAATCCCGGGACCCTACCCCTTTATTCTCTCCTTTCCCCAGGCCCGGACCGAGGAGCTCCTGCGGCAAAGGCTCGAAGGCCTAGGAAGCGTAGAACTCCTTTTCAGTACCGAATTAACAGGACTCGTGCAGACTGCCGAAGGGGTAAGCGCTGAGCTCAGAAGGGTCGAGGATGGAATTGAGCGTGTCGAGAATCTCCAGGCCGACTATCTCTGCGCCTGCGACGGTTTCCGCTCCACCGCCCGCAGCCTCCTTAACCTGCCCCTCCGTGGCCGCACCGCACCGGAAACCTTTCTGATGGCCGATTTCACCGACCGGAGCGGACTGCAGAACGAGGCGCACCTCTTCTTCACCGCCGACGGCTCGGTCGAATCCTTTCCCCTGCCCGGCGGCATACGCCGCTGGGTGGTCCAGACCGAAGAGTATCTGGAGCAGCCCCCCCGGGGGTATCTGGAAGAACTGGTCGAGCGGCGTTCAGGGTTTTCCTTGCTAAGCGACGACAAGGGCTGGGAGAGTCCATTTCGAATCCATAGCAGGATCATGCCTAGTTTCGTGGCCGGAAGGGTGGTCTTCGCCGGGGATGCGGCCCATACCATTCCGCCCATCGGCGGACAGGGGATGAATACCGGTCTCGCCGATGCCGAACGGCTGGCGGCGATGCTTATCCGAGGCTCAGATCTGCGCCACTACGATAGCGCCCGACGACGGGCGGCGAAGGCGGCGGCATACCGTTCAATGCTATCCATGCGAGTCGGTACCGTCGGCGGCGGGGTCGGCTCCGCCCTGCGGAACGCCGCCATTCGGCTGGCCTTGGCGACGCCTTTAAAACGGAGCCTCGCCGCGCACTACGCGATGCTCTCCATTCCCTACCGGAACCTGCAGGCGTCGCCCCTCTAAGTCCGTTTGATCACCATGGTGATTCTGAGCATACCGAACATATAGCCCCGGGAAAGGAGCAGATCGAATCCGGCCTCGCCGAGCATTTTGTTGAAGGCGGCCGCGTCGGGAAAGGCCTTGAGGCTCTCGGCGATATAGCCGTAGACCTCGGGATTGCGATGCAACAGTCGTCCCCACAGGCGCCCCCAGAAGGCGATAAGCCCGGTCTGTATTCGGCTCAAGTCCCGTCGGGAGGAACGGGAGAAATCGAGAAAGGCAGCCCTGCCGCCGGGCTTGAGCATGCGGGAAATCTCATTCAGACTCCTCTTCAAATCGGGGGAGTTCCGCAAGGCGTAGCCCCCGGTAATCAGGTCGAAGCCCGCATCCTCGAAGGGGAGCTGATTCATATCCCCCTCTATAAATGAGACCCTCTCCTGTAGCTCCTCGTCGGCGACCTCCAGCGAAGCCAACGCCCGGGAGAGCATTTGGGGATTCAGGTCGATACCCACAATCTCGGCCCGGGAATAGCGGGCGGCTAAGCGGAAGGTCAGATCCCCCGGTCCGCAGGCCAGATCGAGAATCCTCTCCACCCCGCCCTCAGTCAAACCGTCGACCAGCTTTCGCTTCCAGGCGGCGTCCCGGCCGAAGGAGAGCAGCCGGGTTACCAAGGGGTAGACCTCGGCCACCGGCGAGAAGAGCTTCTTGTTGTAATCCCGCTTCGCAACAGGATCGGAGAGATTAAAATCACGCAATCGGTACTGAAATCGCCGTTTCTCATCCATTCCTATCTCTTCCTACTTGCCTTTGGTAAAGCAAATAGTAAGTTTATTCCATGTCGCAGTCAACGAAGAGCTATACAGCCAACCTACTTGGAATCGCCACCGCTGTCCCCGAACACGCCTATTCCCAGGATCACGCCCTCGAATTCAACCTGGCCATAGAAGGAACCACAGGCAGACAGAAGAAGTTTATGCAGCGCATATACGCCGGAAGCGCCATCGAACGCCGCCACTCGGTTATTGCCGATTACGGTCGTGATCCGAAGGAGTACACCTTCTTCCCTCCCAATGCGAGCCTTAAGCCTGAGGTCCCCACGGAGAAGCGGAACGATCTCTTTATAAAGGAGGCCAATCGCCTGTCGGAAGAGGCCGTCCGTAAGCTCTTCGGTAAGTTGAAGACGCTCACGCCAAAGGACGTGACCCACCTGATTACCGTCAGTTGCACCGGATTTTCGGCTCCGGGCTTCGACTTTTACCTGGCTAAGGAGATTCCCCTGCCCCCGGCAACCCGGCGTTACCACATCGGCTTCATGGGCTGCTACGCCGCCCTGACGGCCATGTCTCTGGCGCACTCGATCTGCGCCGCCGACGATGAGGCCCGGGTACTGATGATCAACGTCGAGCTCTGCTCCCTCCACTATCAACTGAAGGATGACCTGGATACCATGGTGGCCAACGCCATCTTCGCCGACGGCGCCTCGGCGGCGCTGATTTCCGGGAAAGAGTCGGATGCGGCCGGCGGCGCCCGCATCGCCTTTGATTCCTTCAACTCCCAGATTCTACCGGAGAGCGAGGAGGATATGGCCTGGAGCGTGGGCAACACCGGCTTTGCAATGAAACTCTCCGCCTATGTGCCGAGGATCATCAACGAGAATCTGAATGATATTCTGGACCAGATCTTAACCAAGGCCGGTAGGAGCCTAGACGATATCGATATCTGGGCCGTCCATCCCGGCGGAAAAGCGATCCTGGAGAAGATCGAGGAGGCCCTGAGCCTTCCCAAGGAGGAGTTCCAGGTCTCCTACGATGTGCTCCGGGATTTCGGCAACATGAGTTCGGTTACTATCATGTTCGTGCTGGAGCGGATCCTGGCCGACGAACGGGAGGGGAATATTCTGGCCGTCGCCTTCGGTCCGGGACTCACCGTGGAAACCGGGTTCCTGAAGAAGATCCGCAATCACCGATAAGATGTCGCTCCTCCGCTTCGACAAACGGCACCCGGGTCCCGAGCTGATGGACGATCCGGCCTGCGACCCGCGGTTGCTCCTCAATACGGTGCGCCAGTTCAAGCTGATCAACCTCCTTTTCTCATCATCCCGGCGGCTGATCAAACGCCATATCGTCTCCCGGATGAAGCCGGGGACCGAGCACCCCTACACCCTGCTCGAACTCGGTGCGGGAGGCGGGGAAACGGCCCTCTGGCTGGCGAGGTACTGCCGCAAGCGGGACATAAACCTCCGTATCAGCTGCCTCGACAACGATCCCCGGATCGCCGAGTACGCCCGGATCCGAAGCGCAGCGGATAATACGGTGGAGATCATCGAGGGATCGGTCTTCGATCTCGACGGCGGGCGGTACGACTTCATCTACGCCAACCACTTTTTGCACCACTTTAGTTCTGCAGATATCCGTATCATCCTCGACCTCTGCCGCAAGAGTTGTACGAACCTGGTGCTCTTAAACGACCTCAAGCGCTCCCGCCTCAGCTGGTTCGGCTATCGGCTCTTCGCCCTGCTCTTTCTGCACCGGAGCTTCGCCGCCTACGACGGCTCTCTCTCTATTCGCCGGGGCTTCCTGTCCCGGGAGCTCTCCGCGCTCCTGGTCGACTGGGGACTGGAGAACTATTACCGCATCGGAGAAACAGCGCCGGGAAGGATTTATCTTCTCGGCAGCAGGGACTAAGCGCTTGCAGGGCGCGCCGCTTCCGGATTAGAGTCGTGGCGATGCCCAGACTAAAGCTGAGAAAATCACTCCTTTATATCCTCTTCTCCTATCTATCGCTCATAATAGTGGTGCTCCTCCTCGTTGCCTGCATTCCCAAGAAACCGCCGAGGGCGGAGCTCCTCGATATCGCTCCCGGGGTTCTGGAAAGTCAGACTCAAGCCTCGATCCTTGGCGAGCACAAACTCTTGGCGGCCCATATCTCGGACCTTCACCACTATGCCCCGGAGCTCTACGATCCGGAATCAGAGGCCTTTGCAGAGTTCGCCCGCAATAATGAAGGTCGCACCGTTCGCTATACCACGGAACTGATGGCCCAACTCAAGCGGGAGCTGCTTGCCCTCGGGGTGGAGTACCTCTTTCTCTCCGGGGATCTTACCATCTTCGGCATCCCCGCAAGCCACCGGGATGCGGCGCGGATCCTGGCCGATTTCGAAGCGGCGGGAATCGAGGTCTGCGTTACTACCGGCAACCACGACCTCAACCACCCCAAGGCTTTCACGCTTCAAAGCGGGGAGATGTCGGAAGCCGAGTCGGTTACCCCCGATCAGTTTCGGGAGATCTACCGGAATTTCGGGTTTAGCCAGGCGACCATGATCGACGAGACGAGCCTCTCCTATTATCTACTCCTGAACGAGGAGTATGCCCTCCTCTCCCTTGACAGCAGCGTTTATGAGTACAACTACGAGTATGATTTCAGCGCTCCCACCGGACGCATGCGTCCTGGGCAATACGAATTCACCGCTCGGGCCCTGAGCCATGCCGAGGCGACCGGTCGAGAGGTGATTGTGATGACCCACCATAACTTTCTGGACCATTACGAGATCGATTACGATCTCTCGGTATTTAAGATCAACGACGAGGAGGAGCTGCTTCGGCAACTGATGGATGAGGGGGTAAAACTCGGTATCTCCGGCCATATTCATAAGAGCGATATAAAAAGCCGGACCGATGAGAAGGGGCGGGATTTTTACGGCATCACCACCGCGCCGATCTCCCTCTATCCCCACGCTTATCGGCTGATCGGGCTCGACCCGGGGAGCATCAGCCTATCCAGCCGGGAACTGGACTTTGCAGAGGGTTCGGAGGAGGAGCAAGCGATACTGACCTATTCACGCAACATCGGTCTGATGAGGAATTATCGCCGCCAGGTAGAATCCCTGGTAAAAAAGTACTCCCGGGATGAGGCCGAGACGATGGCGGCCTATTTCTATTTAGCCAACCTCTATGCCCAACAAGGATTAGAAGCCTCTATCCCGCCAGGCGCCCTCAGCACCCGCGGCCGGGAGCTGTGGGAGAACGCCGATTCCCAGCTTTCCGCCTTTGCCCTGATCCTAGACCTGGATTCTCCTCCGGACGATCGCAATCTGAGAATAGAGTATTAAAAGGGGAAACGGATAGTAAAACACGGCGTCGGCCTGCGGAGGAGCTCGGCCTCTCCCCCAAGCTGGGTACTCAGGGCTTTGACTAACTTCAAGCCCAGGGTGCCGGGATTCTCGAAATCAATGTGAGAGGGAACCGGACTCCCGTTGTTGGCCGCCTGAAGTAGATACCCCTCTGCCTCGTGTTTCAACTCTAATGTAATCGCCGGTTTCGCGGTCGTTCCGAAGCCGTGCTTTACAGCATTGGTTACCAGCTCATTGATGATCAGACCGACGATAGTCGCCTTCTTCGCCGGCAGAAGGATGCCCTCATCAATCTTCAGCTCCAAGTTGATGTGCGGTCCATTTCCTTCCAGTGAGGATGAAACCAGACCCGAGATATAGCGCTGCATTGGAATATCTCTGAGGGTTCCGGAATCCTGCAGGATCTCGTGCAGCCCGGCGATAGCCTCGATACGCCCCTCGATGTCTGATAAATCGACCGCCGATCCAATTTCAGCTTGCTTTAGATTTACCAGGGATTTAACCATCAGAAGATTGTTCTTTACCCGATGGTTGAGCTCGCGCATCAAATTATCCTTCTCATCGATGGCCTCTTCCAGGCGGCGTACCAAGCGAACATCTTCGCTAATATCCCGGGCGACTCCCACCAGTCGCAGTGCCTCCCCCGATTCGGAGAAATCAGATACGGCGCCCAGGGCATGAATCGTGCGGATCTCTCCGGAGTCCTGGCGGATTATGCGGTGCCTGATATCGTAGGAGGTTCCCGAACTGACAGAAGCATTAAAAGCCTGATCGATTTGCTCCCGATCCTCAGGATGGGCGATTTGAACCAACTGCTTCGAATCTATCTCGTCCTCTTCAACTCCATGGATTCTCTTCCACTGCTCGGAGAAATACCAGAGGTCATGTTCGATATCCCACTCCCAGGCGCCGATATTGGCCAGGGCTTCGGCCCTTTCCAAGATCTCCTCTTTGCGTCGGGCGGTATCTGTAGAAGCCTTCAGCTTACTCTGATCCGTAGAGATAATCTCCACTCCCTGGGGTTCTCCTGCTTTATTCAGGATTCGGGTGTAGAGGCTTAGAAACCAGTAGGTTCCGCTAGGTAATTCAATTTTATCCTTATAGCTTTTTGTATCGCCCGACTCGAGACAAGCAGAAAGACGCTTTTGGTATATTTCGGCCTCTTCCTCTCCAAAGATCTCGGCCATCGTTTTTCCCTCAACCTGTTCAAGACTCATCCCCATATACCGAAGGGCTAGGTTGTTGTAGAACTGAACCCGACCTTCCATATCATAGTAGCCGATCCCGAATTCAGTCTGCTGGAAGAGCAGTTGAAAGAGCTCCTCCGCCCGCCGGCGAGAGCTGATATCCCGGGCGATGCCGTAGAGAACCTTGCGGTCACCCAGCATGAACATGGTGCCGCTGACCTCGATTGGGATCAGCGTGCCGTTCTTGCAGCGATGGGTGGTCTCGAAGACTCGGGAGCTCCCGATAGGCACGGACCAGAAGGATTGGAAGGCCTCCACATCGAAGTTGATATCCACATCGTCAATACCGAGACTCAAGAGCTCATCCCGGGTGTAACCCAAGGTGGTGCAGGCAGCCTCGTTAACCTCGATCATCCGGCCGTCGTAGTCCATCAGATAGATGGCGTCGGTGGTGTTCTCAAAGAGTTCCTTGTACTGGATACCAAGAAGTTTACGATCGCTAATATCGCTGATCAGGATTAAAATTTCCTGGGGCTTAGCTTCACGATCCTTGACGGTAATGGCCGAGATCAACCCCCAGGTCGGGGTCCCATCCTTGCGGATAAACTCACCTTCCATCTGGAACGAGTCCTCTTTGCCTTCCAGTAAGCGGGAGAGCTGCGCCTCGAAACTGTCCCGCTCCTTCAAGGCGAAAAGTCCCATCGTATCCATAGAGGTGAGTTCGAGTACGGGATACCTCAAAAAGTCGGCCAAGGTTCGATTCACAAAACGCGGACTGCATTCAGCGCTGAATTCCCCCACCGAGAGACCGAAGACGCCGCTCTCGGAAATAGCCCGGAAGCGCGTCTCGATTAGCGATCGTTCACTTTCGGTCTCTAAGGAGTGGAGCGCAAATCCAAGATCATCGGTAATTTCCTCAAAAAGGGCCCGCTCTTCGCTCTTCATGGCAAAATCCCGGGCGACAGAGACCTGCAATAAACCGAATACCCTATTCTCATAGCGGATAACGCCGGCCATCCCGCAGTTTCCCGGAAGCCGATTAACAAGAGGACAGTTCTCACACTGCACTCCGCGGTCGATTACCACTATGGGTTCCTCTTGGGAAAGGGCCCGATTCATACAATCAGGCAAAGTACTCGAAGCAAGTAGCTTTCCCATGGGAGCAAAATCCTCACCGAAACCGGCATGCAGAAAAGGTTCCCGGGGCATTCCCGATTCGAGGAGTACCGCCATAGCGGAACTGTAGCCGCTAATATCTACCAGGGTATCGGTGATCATATCGAGGAGCTCAACCTCGTTCCCGACCGTCCGGATAAGATGATTTACCGTCTGCAGAGAGCGGAGGACCCGGTTCAAGTGGCGCAGATTCTCCTCATTCTCCCGGCTCCTCTTCAACGCCTCCTCCCGATGTCGCCGCTGATCCCAGAGCTCGAAGGCCATGGCGATAGATTGCATCAGCACGAACTCGCCGCTGTTCTTCAGAACATAGCCGAAGCGGGTAATACCGCGAACACGCTCAACCATCTCCTTTTCCGAGTGGCTGGTAAGAAAGATTATCGGGATTTCCCGGGATGCGAGAATCTTCTGGGCCGCCTCGGTACCGTCCATCTTCCCCCGACCCAGATCGATATCCATCAAGATCAGATCCACGTCCTCGTTTAGGGCTTTCTCGACGGCGGCTTCTCCGTTGTAGACCGTTAAAACCTGATAAGCGTTGCGCTTCAGGAGTTCCGCCTGCGCCATTGCGATGAGCGCTTCGTCCTCGACCAGAAGAATACAATGAGTTTGGTAGGTAGATGAAAGGTCTGCCTGAGGCACTGGGACACTCCCGCTGGATCGACGGCCTGTAATATGATTAAGTATAGGAGTAGTAGACACAGAATGCAAAACTACTACCTCGGAATGTGTTATAAATAGATGCGTGATGAAGGAGAAAAGATGATATTCGAACATTTTGCAATCAATGTTCCCGATACTCGGGCCGTGGCCGACTGGTATATCGAACACATGAACCTCAAGCCGCTGCGCCGGATGAAAACCGAGCCCTACACCACCTTTCTGGCTGATTCCGACGGCCGGGTGGTAGTCGAGCTCTACTCAAATCCGACCCAGCCTTTTCCCGACTATAATGCCCGCCATCCTCTGGTGTTTCACTGGGCATTCGTCTCCGCTGATCCCGAAAAGGATTCTAAGCGCCTAATAGAGGCCGGAGCCAGTTTCGAAGAGAAGGTCGAACCTGCCCCGGGTACCGAGCTGATTATGCTGCGCGACCCTTTCGGAATACCTCTTCAGCTCTGTAAGCGAAGCGAACCGATGATCTAGCCTCTCCGGCTTACAAAGAGGGACAGCTCCTCCGGATCGGTTATGCCGTTCTGGAGGTGCTCATAGAGATCATCCGGGTCGTAAGATATAGTCTCCGCTCCATGAAAGAGCCGTACAATGTCGCTTACAGCCTCCAGCGCCGCGCGCCGGGCCGGATCCGTAATAAGCCGCTCCAGGAGGGACAACTGCCAATTCAGGGGTTCCGAGCCGTGAGAGGGGAGTTTCGCCGCCACGGGCAAAAGCTGACGAAAGAACTCGGCCGGACTCTCTTCCCGATATTCCAACACCAGCGGAAACCAGCTAACCGCCTTGCCCTCGTTGTAGAAGGCGTCGAAAAGCGCGGCGAAACGGCGGGCCTCTTCCATCTCCGCCGCACTGAATTCGCCATGGGAGAGCAGGGTATAGGGCGCTTCGGGGAGATAGGTCAGCCCATACGCCTCAGCCTGATCATTCAGTTCCGTGCCGGGAAGCACCGCTAAGGGGAAGATATCCAAGTGGTTGGGAAGCAGGGCCATCGCAAAATCAAAACTCTCGTAGAAACCCGTGAGGGTATCGCCGGGCAAACCGTAGATCAGGTCGAAACCATAGACAATTCCGGCCTCGTTGAGCATACCGATATTCTCGACAAATCGCTCCCGGTCCATGGTACGGTTGATTTTCCCCAGCACTTCCGCATGGATCGATTGGATACCGATCTGCAGGGAACAGCGAATCTGCGAGAAGAGTTCTACCAGTTCCTGATCCAGGATCTCGGCCCGGATTTCGATGATAAACTCGATCCCATCTGCTAAAGCGATTATCCGGCGCAGGATCTCCTTGGCCCGGCTCCGATTGTAGTTAAAGGTCGGATCGAGAACGAAGATCCGCTCTACCCCCTCTTCAGCAAAATGCTCCAGTTCGCGACTGATCGTCTCCAGGGAGAACTCCCGTACCCCCGCGCAGCCCCGGGACTCATAACAGAAGGCGCAGCGGAAGGGACAGCCTCGGGAGAGCTCCCAGAGGCGATGGCTATACTGTTGTAAATCGATGCCGGAATCGAGATAGGGCGACGGGAGCTGTGCCGGGTCCTTGACCATGGCCGGCAATACGCGTTCCTGAATTGCCGCCGGATCCTCACCGGCCAAAAGCGCCATCAGGGTATCGACGATGAGTTCCTCCCCCTCACCGGGAAGCACCAGGTCGAAAACTGCGCTTTCCCGTACACGGGCGAAGTCGGCCGAGGCTTCCGGACCGCCGCAGAGGAGGGTCGTCCCGGGGCGCCGCTCCTTTACTAAGGAGGCCACCGATTCACTTAAGGAGCGGTTCCAGAGGTAGAGGGAGAATCCGATACTATCCGGTTCGGCCGCTAAAAGACGCTCGGCAATCTCATCCGCTCCGTCGGCGGTAGTCACCGTCAGGAGTTCGGTACTCAAGTCCGGGGAACGACGGCGGTTGAGAGCCGCCTGCAGCCGCGCGGCCGCGTAGGGGATCTGCCATTCGGTTTCGGGGAGGTTTATGCTTACGAGGATCAGCTTCATGCTGGAATGGATAGTAGCAGAAAGCCCCGACCCTTGCTATCGCTCCCATGGCAGCCTGAAAAATCCCGAATGAGGGATAGATTATAATCTGGAGTGAGATCGGGGTGAAGCGCTTTCTGCTACCGGCTATTATCCTGATCCTCGTGGTTCTCGAGGCGTTCCTCGCCTTTCGAGGGCCTATGGCTTTCGTAAAAAAACCGACCCTATTGGTAGCGACTCCCTACAGTTATTCCTTAGACGATGCCGAGATCGATACGGTTTTAGATTACCTCCAGCGGAGCATCGCACGAACACGCAGCTTCCGCATTATCCCGCAGGATCTTATCGAGAACTACTACTTCGAGAAGGAGGATCGTCCCGAGGTGGATCTTCGTCGACAACGAAGCTACACCGAGTATCTGGAGATCGCCCGGGAACTCGAAATCGAGCGGCTCCTGATTAGCTCCTTCTACCCCCGAAATGAGCATATCGATATCTACCTGGTCCTGCGAAACGTGGCCAGCGGCGAGGTTATCGAGCGCTTGAAGTTTCAACCTGCATCGATCGAGCTCTTTCTCGCCGGGAAGCTCGAGAGCGAATTACGCCGAGTTACCCCGGGGATTTCCTTCTTCGACAACCTCTTCTTTCTGCTGCTGGCGGGACAACTACTTTTAGCGTGCGCCCTATTCTTCCGGAGGGGAGCCGATCTCCTGAATCAGATCCTGATCTCCGGCGGACTCCTCCTCCTGCTCTTCGCCTTAATCTATGCCCAGAACGCCGGGATGGATTATGTTCAGCGCTTTATCGCTCATAAGGGACAGATTCAGCTGGCCGAGAGCACCCTCACTGAGCAGATCTACTCCTTGTTGCGCTTCCTTCCCCTGCTGATTGTAAACTCTATCTACTTTATTCTCCTTAGACTGCGCTCCGACAGGCCCTCTTCGTCGTCGAAGGGCTTGCTTATTCGTGATTGGGCCCTCCCCCTCAGTCTGGCCGCGGCGCTTTTCAGCGCGCTGGCCTTCCCCTCCTTTCTCTCGCTACGGGGATTCCCGATCCTGGCCTGGATTGCCTTAATGCCCCTCTTCCTGGTGCTCCTCAAATCGACCGTAGCGGTGGGAATCCTCTGCCTGGTCAGCTATTCCGCCTTCTATACCCTGATCCTGAACTACTGGCAGGGGACCTACAGCTATATCTCGCTGGCCTTCACGGTTACCCTCTCCGCGATTCTCTACCTTTTCTGGGCGGTGCCGACGGTGCTGCTGGTGAAGGCCGCCCGTAAATGGGGCTTCCTGCTGGCGCCGCTGATCTGGTTGAGCTTCGACTACCTCCGCAGTCTGGGCTACATCGGTTATCCCTGGGGATATCTGGGGGTGAGTCAGTATCTCTTCCTACCGCTGATTCAGGTCGCCGACCTGGGCGGGGTCTGGTTAATCACTCTCCTGATCCTCTACTGGAACGCCGCCTGGGCCTGGTCGCTCGCGGCACCGGCTTGCGGTTGGTCCTGGGCGGGACGGCGCTGGCTTCCCGCGCTTACAGCGGTCGGCCTAATGATGATCGCCCTGCTTTACGGGGGCATTAGGCTCTGGGGACCCCCTTCGTATCCGGGAGAGAATATGCGCATCGCGCTGATTCAACAGAACCGGGATCCCCGAAAGCACAGCCTTGCGGAGAGCTACGAGGTCGCCGTAGAGCTGACCCGGACAGCACTTCGAGAAAGCGGCGAGCAGCCCGTGGATCTGGTCGTCTGGCCCGAAGGGGGACTGCGGGCGGATATCCGCTACTGGCTCGACCGGCCCAAAGTGACGGTGAAGGGGGCCGAGATGGTCCGCCGCTTTCTCGACTTTCAGGAGAGTATCGATACCTGGCTCGTCACCGGAACCCAGGATCATCACTACATCGAAATCTCCGAGGGCGAACGGAAGAAGCGCAACTTCAACTCATCGGTCCTGCTCGACGATAGCGGTAAAGTCGTCGCCTTCTACCATAAGATGCATTTAGTACCCTTCACCGAGCACTTTCCCTACAAGGAGCAGTATCCCTGGCTTACCCGTCTCTTGGACAAGTTCGATACCTCCGACTGGGAGGCCGGGACGGAGCGCCTGCTCTATCGACACCCCAAGGCCCGCTTTTTCACCCCCATCTGCTTCGAGGATATCTTTCCCGATGATGTCAGGCGCTTCGTGGCCGACGGGGCGGATCTGATAGTCAATATGAGTAACGACTACTGGTCGCTCAATCCGGTAGAGGGGAAACAGCACGGGGTGCACGCCCTCCTCCGGACGGTAGAAAACCGACGCCCCATGGTGCGCGCCACAGCCTCAGGACTCACCACCTCGATCGATGCCTGGGGGAGACTCTCTCCAGAGTTTCCCGCTTACTACTCTCCGGACTATCTGATAGCGGATCTCCGCATTTCCGAGCGGGGACACACCCTCTATACCCGCTGGGGCGACTGGGTGCCCCAGACCGCTCTGATAGCTACGCTCCTTGCGGCCATCTGGATTCTCATTTTAATACGATTGAAACGGACTCGCGCCGGTGACCGAGGAGCCGAAGTCCCTCCACCAACTTGAAAATTCTTTCCAAGTCTGCATCAGAGCGGTAGTTTCTAGCTATGAAAGAGTTATTACAATTGATGGCGGCCTATAATCAGAAGGTGGACGGGGAGCTTTTCGATTTGATTGAGGAGGCTGATCCTTCCTTGTTAACCGCGGAGTCGGGCTCCTACTTCGGCGACCTTCTAGGGATTCTGAATCATATACTGGTGTCGGATCTGCAATGGTTCAACGCTTACCGGGATTCCAACCTGGATCTTCCGGTACTGGACTCCCCGGTACTCGAGTTTCAGCACCCCGGCTGGGCGCAGAATCTCTACCATGATCTCCCCTCCTTACGCGATCACCAAGAGCGCATGGACGCGCTATTCGTCGAATTTATAGATACGACGCCTGCCGCCCTTTTCGAAGGGGAGATCCAGGTGACCCGCTCCAACGGCAAGCGCTATACCTTCCCATTCGGAAAACTGGTGCTGCACCTCCTCAACCACCACACTCACCACCGGGGGGCGATTTCGCAAATTCTCGATCAGAACGGCGTTGAGAACGACTACTCGAATCTGATGCGCATGTTCATGTAAGCAACCGCTGCTCGGCGGCCAGCTTAAACTGGGATACCAGCCGCCTGAGCTCATCCGCCTGGCCGGCCAGCTCCTCGGCGGCGGAGGCGCTCTCCTCGGCCGAAGCGGTATTGGCCTGAGTTACCTCGTCGATCTGTTCCACCCCTTCGGAAATCTGGTTCAGCCCTTGAGCCTGTTCGCGACTGGCGGCGGAGATCTCATCCAAAAGGGAGGCAACCTTACCGGCGCCGTCGACGATTAGCTCCAGTTGTGCCGCCGTATCCTTGACCAATTTATCCCCCTGTTCGATGCTCGCCACCGACATATCGACGATTCCGGTCGTCTCCCTCACGGCTTCGGCACTGCGGGCCGCCAGGTTGCGGACCTCTTCGGCTACTACCGCAAATCCCCGGCCGTACTTTCCGGCCCGGGCGGCCTCTACGTTGGCATTCAGCGCCAACAGGTTGATCTGGAAGGCGATATCGTCGATCACCTTGACCACCTTCTTGATCTCTCCTGAACCGGTATTGATATCCTCCATGGCCCGAATCAGCTCGCTCATCGAGCGGTTACCGCCGATCGCATTCTCCCGGGCCTCGACGGCGAGTTTATTCGCCTCGGATGCGCTCTGGGCGTTCTGATTCGCCTGGCCGTTGATCTCGGTAATGGAGGAGGATATCTCCTCCAGGGAACTCGCCTGCTCGGTCGCTCCCTGGCTGAGACTCTGGCTCGCCTGACTGACCTGATCCGATCCTTGGGCGACCTGTTCTATCGCCTGTCGCACCTGCATCAGGACGCCGGTCAGGGACTCCTGCATGGTCAGCATCGAGTTCCCAAGGGTATCCGCCTCGCCGGCCTGAATGATTGTCCCGGTGAAGTCCCCCGACGCGATAAGCTCCAGCGCGTCGGCCTTCTCCTTCAGCGCATCGACCATCTCGATTACCGAGCCATAGACACCAATGTTAGTCTTGGCGCCATTGGTTTCTACCGACAAATCTCCCGCCGCTACCCTCTCGGCAATCTGGGCCAATACCGAGGGATCATCCCCCAACTGACGCAGAATGCTGGAGGTTATCAGAACCGCGAGCAGGAGTCCCGCCGCCAGGGCGCCAATAGCGATAATCAGAACCGTCATGATGATCTGGCTGACCTGGCTGTTCATTAAATCTTGCGCGAGCGTCGCTTTCGTCTCAAAATGCGATACCAGCTCCCCCAGGGCGGTCTGCGTCTCCTCCAGGGCAGGCAGGGTCTGGGAGTGAAAGATCTCGATCGCCGCCGCCTGACGTTCTTCGAGCCCCAGTAGATACCCCAAGCTGCTCTCCTTGGCTCCTCGCAGCAAGTCCAGCGTCGCTAAAGTCTCGCTGTTGTAGAGCCCCAGCGCCCGGTTTTGATTTCCCGCCGCCACGGCCTGAATGATTGCATCGGCCGACTCGTGGAGCCGGATATGGGGCTCCTCCCACTCCTCCAGCAGCCTGGCAAACTCCGGGTCATCGGCGGGATAGGAGTAATACCACTTGCCGAAGTTGCACTGAGTGGGATCGGTCTGGCCGGTAAAGCGGGTGCCGTTCATAATCGAGTAGTTGAGATCCTTGATCCACTCCAGATGATCGATCCAGGCCGTCTCCAGCATCGAGATGAGCCTCTCGTCGAACTCGACATAGCGCTCGTCGATACTGACGGCGGTCTTGTGCAATCGCTCATGGGGGGGCTTAATCTCGCCGATCAGTCGGGAGAGCTCAGCATCGGCGGCAGTCAGAGCCTCCATCTCACCCCCGTAGATCCACTCGCCCAAGCCGCACTTGGTCCAGTCGGTCTCGACCTCCAGATGATGAACCTCTTCCAAAAGGAAGAGATCGCTCACGTCGTTGATCCAGTTCAGATGATCAATCTCCCTGGAGAGGGCAAAGGCCCGCCGGCCGTTCTCCTCCACAGCTGTTGAACCTAAGCGGGCGATCTCGCCGAAGCGTAAAATACTCAAGATGGAAACGACACTAATCAGGATTATCATAATCGCAAAACCGGCGATCAACTTGCTGCGCAATTTGAGATTGTTCATCAATATCACTCCTTACTATCAAGGATATGAATGTTAATGAGAATCGCAAGCATCAAGGAAGGATTTTATAAAAAAGTGTAGTGTTCCTAATGTTGTTGAAATTGAACCGATATCCGAGCGCCGGGACAATTTTCCAGCTTCAGAACCCCGTCGTATTGAGCGACCAGGGCTTTGACCAGTTCCAGACCGAGCCCCATCCGGGTCCCATCCAGTACGTCGGGGGGAAACCCCGCGCCGTTATCGACTACCGTCAGCGCGAGCCGGCTCCCTCCGCTCCGGCGGCACTCAATATCGACCTGTAGTCGTTCCAGATCGTCGGGCTTATTTTTAACGGCATTAGTCACCAGCTCGTTGAAGATGATTCCGGTAACGATGCCGTAGCGGCTGCTCGTTTCAAACTCATCTGATGCGAGGGAGAAACGCACGGATTCACCGCTATAGCGTTTCTTCAACTCCTGAAGCAGATCCTCGAGAAGGCTGCCCACCAAGAGGCGCCGCACCCCGTCATCACTGGTGAGGCGATCGTAAACCTGACTTAAAACCGCCACCCGGTGGCTCGCATCGTAGAGGGACTCCTCGGCCCGGTCCGACTCCATGCGCGACGCCTGCATGGAGAGCATCGACTTGACCACGCTCATATCGTTTTTTATGCGATGGTAGGCCTCCCTCAGCAGGAGCCCCTTCTCATTCAGGAGTTTCCGAACCTGCTCTTCGCTCTGTTTTCGTTGCTCCTCCAGCTCCAGCCCTTTAGCCAGGGTGGCGATGATATGCAGATCGGTGTCGTTAAAATCCCTCGGCTTGGTATCGACAATACAGAGGGCTCCGGTGTTCGCCCCTTCGATACGGATAGGATAACCCAGGTAGGATCTCAATCCGTACTTGCCGACATTTACATCCGACTTTTCGTAGGGGGTACCTTTCAGATCCGAGAGAACAAGCGGAGAGTCATCGCTCTTCATAGTCGCTTCATAGCAGATATGCCCTTCGGGAGCGTCTACCGGATTGTAATCGGCGGGAAGCTGCTCACCGGCCCAGGTACACAGCGAGGCCCCCTCATCCTGCAACTTATTGTAGAGGGAGCAGGCGGCTTCCAGGATCTGGCAGGTCTCCCGCACGATTATCCGGATATTCTCCTCCGGATCGGTACCCAGGGAATTGAAAACTTGATTCAACTTCTCGAGCCTCGCTCGGGCGATAGCGGCATCAGAGTGGGCTTTGAAGAGAGCGAGTGCGGTTGCGATGGTTTCTAACAGAACGAACTCGCCGGAATCCTTGATAATATACCCGTAGCGGGTAATCCCTTTTACCTTCTCGACTACCTCTTTCTCGGCATGACCGGTTAAAAAGACAATCGGGAGCTCCCGTTCATCGAGAATTCTCACAGCGGTCTCGGTACCGTCCATCCCTCTGCCGAGATCGATGTCCATCAGGATGAGATCGATTGACCGATCCCGGGAGAGAAGCTCGAGAGCCTTCTCGCCGGAAGAGGCGTTTTCAACCCTATAGCCGGCGCGGCGCAGCGCCTCCTCCTCGGCCATGGCGATCAGCGCCTCGTCCTCGACGAGGAGAATGGCTGTTTCCTGTTCATTTACTTTCATTTATTCTCGACCTCTCCCTATAGCTTAACGGATATTGGCCGATATTGCGATTTTTTTTCCCCTATAGTAGCTTGGGCAGCATGCTGCGGGAACGTAAAGCCGAATTGATCCTCCTGCTGGTCACCCTCCTCTGGGGAGCCACTTTTGTCGTAACCAAACAGGGACTCAATTCCGCCCCGCCGATCCTCTTTCTGGCACTGCGCTTCGCCGCGGCTTCGCTGTTACTCTATCCGGCGGCGAGAACTGAACTAAAGCGCCTCGACGGCAGGCTTCTGCGACGCGGGCTGATCCTGGGCGGTCTGATGTTCGCCGGTTACGCCTTTCAGAATGCAAGCCTGGTCTACACCACCGCCGGACGCTCGGCGCTGATAACCTACTTCTTCGCCCTCCTGGTTCCCTTTCTGCAGGTACCCCTTACCGGGAAGCCCTTACGGGCAGCCAATATCCTCGGTCTGGCGGTAGTCGTAGCGGGGCTGGTGCTCCTGAATCTGCCGAGGGGGGAGGGAATCAACCTGGGGGACGCCCTCGCCTTGGGCAGCGCGGTCTGCTACGCCTTCTACATAGTCTTTATCGACCGCTATACCCGGGAAGGCGGCGCACTGGCGCTGACCTTCATGCAGTTCGTCCTCACTGCGCTTTTAAGCCTGATCCTCTCGCTCAGCATCGAAGCCTGGGAGATTAGTTTCGACGGCAACCTTATCTGGGCCCTCTTCTATCTGGCCTTCTTCGGAAGTTTTCTCTGCCTCTCGCTGATGAACCGCTTTCAGAAGGATGTGACCCCGGTGAAGGCGGTAATCATCTACTCCATGGAACCGGTCTTCGCGGTGTTTTTCGGCATGCTCTTCCTGGCGGAAGGTTTTACCCCGGCGGAATGGATCGGCGCGGCCCTGATCATCGGCGGCGTACTTTTCTCAGATCTATATCCACAAAAACACGGGAGGAACAAAAATGAAGATTCTTAGCCTTATCGGCAGCCGACGGAAACGGGGCAACAGCGCCTATCTGGCCGCCCGCATAGCTGAAGCCGCCGCCGAGGTCTGCGGGGCGGAGACCGAGGAACTCTTCCTCGGAGATTACTGCATCAAGGCCTGTACCGGCTGCGAAGGCTGCAGCACGAGTTGGGAGTGCGTGATCAAGGATGATTACCAAAGGATTATCGAGCGGATCGACACGGCCGATGCGGTCATCCTGGTATCCCCTACCTACTGGTACTCGGTGACATCGGATATGAAGCGTTTTATCGACCGCAGCTATAGCCTGATCCAGTATCCGGAAAACCGTCAGCAGTGGATCGGCAAGTATCGGGAGAGCGGCAAGTTCTGTGTCAGTGCGGCAGTCTGCGAACAGTTCGATGAGCGGATGATGGGCAACACCCTGAGTCTCCTCTCCGACTTTGCCCGGGATATCGGTCTGAAATCGGTAGATTCCCTCAAGGCTCTCGGCTTCTTCGAGGCGGGAAGCATTGCCGGGGACCCGGCGATAGCGGAACGAGCCCGCAAGACCGGGCGCAGACTGGGAGAAGCCCTTGTCGGGCCGCGCTAGTCGATTTTGTGGTCATCCCCTGAGTCGGTAACGTCCCGCTCCGCATCGTAGCGGGACCAGAATATGCCGCTCATATCGCTGTTCCCCCGCTGAATCATCCCGGAGAAGCGAGCGCTCAACCAGCGTCGAAAGATGCCCCGGGTAACGGGTATCAGCATCAGGAATCCGACCAGGTCGGTCAGTACTCCGGGGGTTATCAAGAGCAGTCCCGCCGCCAACACCAGGAGTCCGTCCACCAGCTTCTCTGCGGGAAACTCTCCCTGGCTGAGACTCTGATTGATCCCGCGCCACACCTGGAATCCCTGCTGCCGGGCCAGATAGGTTCCGACGATGCCGGTACCGACGACGATCAACACTGTTGGTCCCGCACCCACTAAAGAACCGATCTTGATCAGCAGGTAGAGTTCAATCAGGGGAATAAGGGTGAAGAAGGGCAACAGTCTGAAATACATAGGGGACTCCTCGTCATTAATGGTACCCCCGAGGAGGACCGGGGGTCAATCGGAGTCGCGGTCGACTATGAGGCGGGCTGACGCTCTCCGCAGCCGCTAGTATATTGAATTTATGATATCTCCGAGAAAACCGATCCCCCTCCTGCTGCGTCCATTAATCGCCCTCTCCGAAAAGATAGCCGGGAAGCGACTCGATCCGGCACGCATCCTCAGCCGCACGCCTCGAATCGCTCTGGTTTCAGGCCTTGTCGAAACGGGTATCGAGCGGGCGGCTCGTCGGCTGGATAAGCGCACCGCCGCCCTGGTACGGATTCAAGCCTCCCTCTCGGTCAACTGTCCCTTCTGCATCGACATGAATCTGGCCGACCCAGCCGCCGCTGGGGTAAGCCGGACCGAGGTGGAGGCCTTGCGTCTATCCCAACCGGAGACGCAGGAAAGCTTTGGAGAACAGGAATTACTACTTTTAAGGTACGTAGCCGCCCTGAGCGAGACGCCCCTCGACATTGCTCCCGAACTCGTTATCGACATGGAGAAAACCTGGGGAGCCGATGGAATAGTACGGATTGCTGCTCTCGCGGCCAAGGTCAATTATTGGGCCCGGCTGATTCAGGGGCTCGGTATTCCGCCGGGGGGGTATCTTACTTCATGGGAACTTCCGGGAGACCCGGAATGAGAAGCCGCATCGATACCAGCCCTGAAGCACCCCACCTGGATCCTCTCATGCGGATCAAGGAAGGGATCCGACGCAAGGATCTGATCCTCGAAGAGCAGCCCCTTCCCGGCAGCAACTCGATTCGGCTTCAGAACAGTATTGCAGCGGTAACGATTAATCGAGAGTCCCGCAGCGACGGATCCCGTTCTCTCAGTCTGAGCCTAACCAACCTTAGCACCAAATCAATCCGGCTGACACGGCTCTTTCTGCCGCTCTCGGACGGACTGGAGGAGTTTCTTTCGGGCCGTGATCCGGAAGATATCGGCTTCTTTACCAACGGCCACCAATCCTGGTCGCGCGCCCGCAGCTTCCGACTCAGCGACAGGCCCTTTCGTTCCTGGCTGCGGATAGCATCGATCATCTCCGGGAATCTGGCCAATCTCCCTTCCAACCGCACGGGGGATTTCTCGAGCGAGATGTACGCTCTCATGGCCGACAAGAGGAGTAATGAAGGCGTCTGTATTGGACAGCTGCCGCCTCTGGATCAGTTCCTCTATATCCGCTGCGTAGTGGCGGAGCTGAGTCCCGAGTCGAGCCACTTCGAACTGATCTGGGATTTCGGGCGCCGCAACATCCCTCCAGGCGCCACGGTCGAGCTCTCCGGCGTCCACTTCTCCGAAGGCGCCGTCGGCGAGCTGGCGGGCGCCTATCTGGAGCAGCTCCAGGGGCGGAACGTCAGATCCCGGAATGCAATCACCGGCTGGAGCTCCTGGTACTACTATTTTAACAGACTCACCCCGGAAGGCTTGCGAAAAAACCTCGCGCGCCTGCAAGAACTCAATCTGCCCCTCACCTGGTTTCAGATCGACGACGGCTACCAGCGGCGCGTCGGAGACTGGGACGAACCGGCCTCCGGATTCGAGGATATGCCGGGCCTGGCGGCGGAGATCCGCAGCGCCGGATACCGCCCGGGGATATGGCTCGCGCCCTTTATCGCCGACCGCAGCTCACGACTCGTCAGGGAACACCCCGAATTCCTCTTGCGGAACGAGCACGGCCGGGCACTACCTGCCGGCTACAACCTAAACTGGCCGGGGAAGCTCTTTTACGCCCTGGACGTCACCAATCCGAGGGTTGAGGAGTTCATCCGCGCAACCATCGCCAGGCTGACCCGGGAATGGGGTTTCGAGTATCTGAAACTCGACTTCCTCTACGCTGCGTGCATCCGGGGGGGAGCGCATAAGGAGATCTCCCTTAGCCGAGCACAGATTATGCGCCGGGGAGTGGAGATTATTCGGGACGAAGCCGGAGAGGAAACGATTCTCAACGGCTGCGGAATGCCCCTCACGGCGGGTATCGGAATCTTCGACACTATGCGGGTCGGCGCCGATACGGCTCCATCGTGGCATAAATTAATTGGACGCCTATTGAGGTCCGAATCGATAGAGGGCGTCAAGAACTCGATCCGCAATAACTTCGCCCGGGCTGCGATGAACCGGCGCCTCTGGATAAACGATCCTGATTGTGTGTTGCTACGCCGGCGGGATACCCGGCTCAGCGAGCATGAGCGGCGCACCCAGATCAATGCGGCTATTCTAATCGGCGGGGCTCTCTTCTTCAGCGACGACTTCACCCGCCTGGGCGAATCTGAGATTCGCGAGGCGCGGCGCAGCCTTGAACTCTACCAGATATGTACCCAGGGGACCGCCGCCGTTCTCGACCTCTTAGAGCGTGAGTTTCCCCAGCTGGTCTACAATAGCGCCGGCTACCTCGGCCTCTTCAACATGGGAGACCGTCCCATCCGGCGGCGACTGGTTCTGCATGAGCTCCCCGCGCCACTCTCCAGGGCGGTCGCCCTGGAGGAGGCTTGGTCGGGGCGCAGGTATGAGTCGGTCGACGGAGTTATCGCCCTCGACGAGCTCGCCCCGCATGCTTCTTTTTTGTTGCGGACCCTATACTAAAGACCGGGACAGGAAGAAAATTTACGTTTATACTGGTAGCTCCGATGGGTACCAGAGCATCCGAGAACTACAATCTTATCCTCGTCGACGACGAGGCCATCGTCCGTCAGGGTATCGCCCAATGCGTAGCCTGGGGAGAGAACGGCTTTCATTTGAGCGGTCTCTTTGAACACGGTCGGGAAGCTCTCGAGTATATCGAGAAGCATCAGGTCGATGTGGTTATCTCCGATATCAACATGCCCCACATGGACGGCCTCTCCTTAAGCCGCATCCTGGCCGAACGCTATCCCTCTATCATGGTACTCCTGCTGACGGGTTATGACGATTTCGAGTATGCCCAGGAGGCGGTCAAGCACCAGGTCCGTCAGTTCCTGTTGAAGCCGATTACCGCCGCCGAACTGAGCGGCGTTCTGCAGACGGTCCAGGAGGAACTCGACCGACTGCGGCACAGGGAAAGGCAGCAGGCCCTGATGCAGGAGAAGCTTACCTTGAGCTTTCCGCTCCTGAAGGAGCGCTTCCTGCTGCGTCTGGTTACCGGACGAATCGAGGCCGAGGGGATGAACCGCCGGCGGGAGTACTTTCAGTGGCACGACCTGAAGGGTTTCTACCAGGTGCTCCTCTTCCGAATACCCGAAGAGTGGAGCGACCTGCAACGGATTACCCTGCTCGAGTATCTCAAGAGCCGGATACGCCCTGAGGACGAGGTTTTTCAGAACAGCGATGAACAGATCCTGCTGCTTTTACAGGAGTTGAGGGAAACCGAACTCAACCGGAGATCCGCCGAGGTCGCCCGGGCCGGCTTTCAACAGGCGGAGGAGATCTCTTCCCTCCAGATAAGCGTCGGAAGCGGCGAGGTAGTGGAGAGTGTTTTCGACCTGCAGCGCTCCCATCGGGGCGCGCAGACTGCGGCGGACTACTCCCTGCTGATCGGGATGAACCAGGTCATCTCGATCAGTGAACTGCGGGACCGGGAACGAATCTCCCCGGAAGGCTTCGTCGCCGTTGCCAGAAAGCTGATCGACCGCCTGAAGGAGGGGCGACGCATCGAGACCGAGTCAGCCCTAGAGGAGGTTTTCAGCTATCTCGAGGAACACTATCTGACCCCGGCCGAAGCCGCTCACTACCTGAACCGGCTCCATATCGAACTCGTCTACTTCCTGCCGGAGATCGGCATCGAGACCGGAGAGGCCCTCGAGTTGAACCTAACCCCGGAGATCCTCGGCTCGGTCGCCTCGGCCAAGGAGTTCTTCCGGGAAATGATCAACTCCATCGAAGACCGGATCGCCGACAGCCGTCACGATATGCTGATCTCCCGCATCGAACGGGCAAAAAAGATAATCGCCGAACGCTTTGCCGAGAAAGATTTCTCCCTCAAGGATATCTGCGACGAACTCTACCTCTCTACCAGTCAGTTCAGCCTGCTTTTTAAAGAGGGTACCGGCCAAACCTTCGTCGAGTACCTCACCGCCTACCGGGTAGAAGAGGCAAAGAAGCTCTTGAAGACCACCGACCTGAAAGGCTATGAGATTGCCGACACGGTGGGCTACGCCGATCCGCGCTACTTTACGATTATCTTCAAGAAGGTGAGCGGGATGACCGCCATGGAATATCGACGGAGTCTGGAGGAGTAGGCAAGATGCGAAGAGTGAGAAAGAAACTCGGCTTCGGTACCCTCGACTCCAGGATCTACACCATCTTCACGGTACTGATCTTCGCTACGATCTTTATCATGCAGCTGGTCTCCTTCCGCTTTACCATCAACCGCATTCGCAACTCCTTCGTCGACAGCAACGCCGCGATGCTGGAGCAGCTGGTCGATCAGGTTGATACCTACATCCTGGGCATGGAACAGCTCTCCCAGATTATCGCCACGGATAGAGAAATCCAGCGCTATCTGGCGGAGGGGTCCAAACCGGGATCACCGCTGTTCGAACTGGTTCAAACCAGGCTACAGAACTACACCCAGGCCCGGGACGATATCTCCGACATCCTGATCGTCGCGCTGGACGGCACGATCTTGAGCGGAGATCCCGAGGCGGAAATCAACCCCTACAGCGAGCTGGAGAAGAAGGCCTGGTACACCCAGGCCCTGAGGGCCTACGACAATACCATCGTCTCCACCTCTTACGTGCAGAACCTGATAGCCGGCAGTTACTCCTGGGTGGTCTCCTTGAGCCGGGGTATCCAGACGGAGGAGGACGACGAAACCCGGGGCATACTCCTGATCGACCTGAAGTTCAATCGCATCAAGGAGCTCTGTCAGTCCCTGGTTATCGGCGGAAAAGGATACAACTTCATCATTGATCCCGAGGGGAACTATATCTATCACCCGACCCAGCAGCTGGTCTACTCGAATCTCCGCAGCGAGCCGGTGGCGGAGATTCTCTCCCTACTGGAAGAGAACCAGGAGGCGGATTATACCGAGGGGGACCGTTACCTGATGAGCGCTACCTCTGGACTGACCGGCTGGCACATGATCAGCGTCCTGCACGAGAGCGACATCATCACCGACTGGCACTATGTGCGCCTGGCCTACTCCCTGATCGGCTTGATGCTCTTCTTCGTCGTAGGACTCGCCACCAATCGGCTCTCGTCGGGGATAACGCGACCGGTACGTAAACTGCAGACGATCATGCAGAGCGTCGATACCGGGGATTTCCAACTGGTAGGGCAGATCGAGGCTACCGACGAGATCCGCGAACTGGCCCGGGAGTACGATATCATGGTCGGCCGTATTCGGGAGCTGATGGCGGCCAATATCCGGGAGCAGGAGCTGAAGCGCAAGAGCGATCTGAAGGCGCTGCAGGCCCAAATCAATCCCCACTTCCTCTACAACACCCTGGACTCGATTATCTGGATGGGGGAGATGGGCCAGAACCGGGAGGTGGTCCAGATGACCTCGGCCCTCTCCAAGCTCTTTCGGATCAGCATCAGCAAGGGCCGGGAGCTGATCCCCATTACCGACGAAATAGCCCATGTTCAGTCCTACCTGACTATTCAGGAGATGCGCTACCGAGATAAGTTCGACTACACCATCGACATCGACCCGTCGATCTATTCCGAGACGATCCTTAAGATTACCCTCCAGCCGCTGGTGGAAAACGCGATCTACCACGGGATTAAGGAGGTCGAACAGAAGGGGCGGATCGAGATTCACGGGAATCTCGACGGGGATGAGGTCCGGATCGAGGTGAGGGACAACGGCCGGGGGATGACCCTCGAGGAGCTGAAGGCTTTACGGGCTTCGATCGAATCGCCCTTAGACGAGTGGCCCGGCCAGGGGCGCCACGGGATGGGGGTAAAAAACGTGCACGAGCGAATTAGAATCTACTTCGGCCGGCAGTACGGCCTCGGCATCGAGAGCGCCCCGGGAGAGGGAACCTCGATTATCATTCGCATACCGGCCGGATTCGCCGGGGAGGAGGGGCTGTGAAGAATTGGATCCTACTCCTGTTGAGCCTGGTCGCGGGCTTTATCCTCTACATCGCCCTTTCGCTCTTCTACAACCAGCGTATGCCCGAGCAGGCCAATGTGGAGGAACCGGTGGAGATCGTACTCAAGTCGATTCAAACCGACCCGATGGACTTCTGGGACGTGGCTATTCGCGGGATAAACGAGGCCTCCCGGGAGTTCGGCCTGGAGGTACACATCTCGGGACCCCGCTACGAACGGGAGATAAACCGTCAGATCCGTATCCTGGAGCAGGTGATCGAGCAACAGCCGCCGTTGATTATCCTGGCCGCCAACGATTACCGCCGCCTGGCCGAGCCGCTGGAACGGGCGGCCGAACTGGGGGTGCCGGTGATCACCTTCGACTCCGGGGTCGATTCATCAGTGCCGGTCAGTTTCATCGCCACCGATAACATCGAGGCCGGGAACAAGGCCGGGGCGGAGATGAAACGGCTGATCGCCGGAAATCCCCGTAAGCAGATCGCCATCGTGAGCCATATTCGCGAAACCGCCACCGCCATCGAACGGGAGGCCGGCGTACGTCAGGCCCTGGAAGGCGAGGAGGTAATCGGCACCTGGTTCTGCGATGTGGACGAGGATATTGCCTATGAGATTACCCTGGAGCTTTTAGATAATCCCAACCTGGGCGGAATCGTCGCCCTAAACGAGGTCGCCGCGTTAGGTGTGGCCCGGGGGATCGAAGCGCGGGATGCGAAGGATAGGGTCGATGTGGTGGGATTCGACAATGCCATTCGGGAACTCGTCTATCTGGAGCAGGGAGTCCTGAAAGCCACCGTGGTACAACGCCCCTATAATATGGGTTATCTCTCGGTCAAGACCGCCGCCGACGTGTTACGGGGCAAACGGGTGGAAGAGTTCATCGATACCGGTTCTATCCTGATTACCGTGGAGAATATGTTCCGCCGGGAGTACCAGGAGCTCCTCTTTCCCTTTACCGAACCCTAGTCGCCCTACCGAGGGAATAAAAGCTCCAATAAATCCAACCGACGGGATCGATCCGGAAAATATTCAACATACTCCGTAATTTCCTCAATTTCGCGATTCAGAATTCAGGGGGATACTATTCTCAGTCGACGAATTAAGGAGCGGAACCTTGAGCAAGCAAGTCCTCTCGATGAAAAATATAGATAAGCGCTTCACCGGAGTGCACGCCCTGAAGGGGGTCGATTTCAACCTGGAAGAGGGTGAGATCCACGCCCTGGTGGGCGAAAACGGCGCCGGGAAGTCTACGCTGATGAAGATCCTGACCGGCATCCACGATAAGGACTCCGGTGAGATCCACTACCTGGGAAAACTTTTTAATCCCCGGAACCCCAAACATGCTCTGCAGATGGGCATCGGGATTATCCACCAGGAACTCAATATGATGGACCACCTGACCGTGGCCCAGAATATCTTCATCGGCCGGGAATCAATGCAGGGGAACAACCTCTTCATCGACGAACGAACGCAGAATCAGCGCACCAAGGAACTCTTCCAACGGCTCAACATGCATATCGATCCCACCGAGACCCTCGGAAAACTGACCGTCGGCAAGCAGCAGATGGTCGAGATCGCCAAGGCGGTCTCCCACAACCTGAAGGTGCTGATCCTGGACGAGCCTTCGGCCGCTCTGACCGAAACCGAAATCAACGAACTCTTCACCATCATGCGCGACCTTGCATCCAAGGGCGTTGCGATGATCTACATCTCCCACCGGATGGACGAGATCGGCCAAATAACCGATAGGGTAACAGTCATGCGGGACGGCGAGTATGTGGGAACCCGTAAAACAACCGACGTCACCAAGCAGGATATCATCAACATGATGGTCGGCCGGGTCATCTACGAGGAACCGAAGCAGAAGAGTAATGTTCCCGCCGATGCGGAAACAGTCTTGCGAGTCAAGAACCTGAACGCCGGCAAGCTGGTCAAGGACGTCAGCTTCGAGCTGCGCAAGGGCGAAATCCTCGGCTTTGCGGGACTCATGGGCGCGGGCCGGACCGAAACCGCCCGGGCGCTCTTCGGAGCGGACAAGATTCAAAGCGGTACGATCGAGATCAAAGGCCGGCCGGTCTGGATCCGCTCTCCTCAGGATGCGGTCGATCACGGAATCGGCTATCTCTCGGAGGATCGGAAGCGCTACGGCCTGGCCCTGGGATTAAGCGTTACCGAGAACGCCGTTCTCGCCAGCTACGGCAAGTTCGAGAAGGGCGCCTTCATTCATAACAAGCGGGTTGCGAAGATTGCCGAGGAGTTCGTGGACAAACTCAGCATCAAGACCCCGACCCTGGAACAGCTCATACGCAACCTCTCCGGAGGTAACCAGCAAAAGGTGGTTATCGCCAAGTGGCTGATCCGCAACAGCGATATCCTGATCTTCGACGAGCCCACCCGAGGCATCGACGTGGGCGCAAAGAGCGAGATCTACACCCTGATGAACGAACTGGCCAAAGAGGGTAAATCGATCATCATGATCTCCTCGGAATTGCCCGAGGTCTTGAGAATGAGCGACCGAATCATGGTCATGTGCGAAGGTCGCATAACCGGCGAGCTCGATATAAGCGAAGCGAACCAGGCCGAGATAATGAAGTACGCCACCATGCGGGGCGAAGAGTTAGTAGGTTAGAGGAGCAGAAACATAATGGAAGCTATAACACAACGGGAGCGCATGCAGCGCCTAAAAGAGAAAGGACTCAAATGGATTCTCGCGCCGGCGGCGCTGGTTATCCTCTATGTCTTCTTCGGACTCTTCGGGAGAAACTTCTTCTCATACAACACCTTTGTCAACATAATCGACTCGTCGTACTACATCGGATTCATCGCCATCGGCGTAACATTCGTGATTATTACCGGCGGTATCGACCTCTCGGTCGGTACGGTAATGATGTGCGCCGCCATTATCGGCGGTACCGCCTATAAGACCTGGGGCCTGCCGATGTGGCTCTCCCTGCTCTTGATTCTGGCGGTGGGGGTCGCTTTCGGTTATTTCAACGGCTTCATGATCACCCGGCTGGGACTCCCCCCCTTCATTCAGACCCTGGGAACGATGATGATTTCCATGGGCGTCGGTTCGATCGTCTCCAACGTACGCTCGGCCACCTTCCCCACCCGCTCCGGCGCGGACGGCTGGTTCAAGAGTATCTTTAAGTACATCAGCGAAGACGGCCTCTCCATCCCGACGGGAGCGATCGTGTTGATCCTGGTGGTAGTAATCTGTCACCTGATTCTGACCAAGACCAAGATGGGTCGCTACATCTTCGCCATCGGCTCCAATAAAGAGGCGGCCCGCCTCTCGGGCGTCAACGTCAAGAAGTGGGAGATGTCGGCCTACGTCGTCGCCGGCGCCACCGCCGGTATCGGCGGAATCTCCTTCGCCGCGGTCTACACCACCGTCATGCCCGCCCAGGGCCAGGGCTTCGAGCTCTACGCCATCGCCGGCGCGGTAATCGGCGGCACCTCCCTTTCGGGCGGAATCGGATCGGTCTTCGGCACCCTGATCGGCGTCTTTATCATGAGCGTTCTGCGCGCCGGCCTGCCCTCGATGGACCTTCAGGCTCACTACCAGACCTTCTTTACCGGCGTAGTCGTTATCGGCGCGGTACTCCTCGATATCTACCGCAACAAGAAGGCCTCGGAGGTGAAGATCCAGACCCCGGCGGACGCCTATAAATCCTCGATGATCGACGCGATCGATCAGCTGAAGGATCAGCTAGCCGGCGCCCAACAGGCCGGCGATTCCGCGAAAACTGAGGAACTAAAGCAGCAGATCGCCTCTAAGAAGGATGAGATGCAGCACACCTACAAGAAGATGAAGGCCGAAGAAAAGGCCGAACAGGCCCGCATCCACGCCGAAGAGAAGGCCGCCGAGCGGGAATTCCACGAGCTTCTCAAGAAAGAGAGCTCATCAAATTAGGGTAAAGCCTGAAAAGTATTTCAGGTAAAAACATACAAACCATAGGAGGTTTAAGTATGAGTTTTTCTAAAAGGATTGCGATTGCATTCTTGACCGTCGCCATGCTGGCATCGTTCTCGATGGCTGTTTTCGCCGGTGGTCAGAGCGAGGGCGAAAAGCCCTACATCGCCGTTGTTTCCAAGGGTGAGCAGCACGACTTCTGGCAGCAGGTAAAGCGCGGAGCCGTTGATGCCGCCGAAGAGTACGGCGTCGACATGACCTTCGAGGGCCCCCCCTCCGAGAGCGACGTACAGATCCAGGTTGAGATGCTGAACAACGCCATGGCCAAAGGCCCTGTCGCCATCGCCCTGGCAGCACTGGACACCACCTCGGTTATCGACCAGCTCGAGCAGACCAAGGCTAACGGGATCCCGGTAATCGGCTTCGACTCCGGCGTACCCAACGCTCCGGCCGGCTCGATCTACGCCAATGCTTCGACCGACAACTACAATGCCGCCGGTATGGCTGCAGAGAAGATGTTCGAGGTAATCAAGGGCGACATCGAGGCCGCTACTGCTTCTAACCCGGTCAAGATCGTGGTTATGAACCAGGACGCCTCCGGTGAGTCTCTCTTGAGCCGCGGTAAAGGTTTCCGGGACAACATGGTCGACCTGATCGCTTCCGAGACCGCCATGAGCAAGAGCGACATCGCTGTTGTGGGCAACCCCGCCTACATCGCCAGCGACAGCCCCACCTCGGGCGACAAGGTCTTCATCGAGATGGTCGTTCCCGCATCAGCCTCCGCTCAGGACAGCGCCGCATCCGCGAACGCAGTATTGAACAAGGTTGCCGACGAGAATATCCTCGGTATCTTCTGCTCCAACGAAGCGACCGTTAAGGGTCTGCTGGCAGCCACCAACGACGGTGCCGACCTGCCCGCTAAGTACCCCGGTCTGATCGCCATCGGCTACGATGCCGGCGAAGGTCAGAAGAACGCCGTCCGCAGCGAGTACTTCCTCGGTTCTATCACCCAGGACCCCTACTCCATCGGCTACAAGGCTGTTGAGCTGGCCTACAAAGCCTACATGGGCGAGAGCGTCTCCGACGTCGATACCGGCGCCAAGTTCTACGATAAAGACAACATGGACGATGCCGACATCGCTCCTCTGCTCTACGATTGATCGAAATCGCTTCGATTGAATCTATTAGCCCCCGCACTCCGCGGGGGCTTTTTTTGTGTATATTCCACCCATGAACAAGTTGTCCCGCGAGAAGAGTCCCTATCTGCGGCAGCATGCTGAGAACCCCGTCGACTGGCATCCATGGAATCCCGCAAGCCTGAAAAAGGCGTCGGAGCTGAACAAGCCTCTCTTCCTCTCCATCGGATACGCCACCTGCCACTGGTGTCATGTGATGGCCCATGAGAGTTTCGAGGATCCCGCGGCCGCCGAGCTCCTGAACCGAATCTGCCTGCCGATCAAGATCGACCGGGAGGAGTTGCCCCATATCGATGATTACTATATGACCGCCTACCAGATGCTCAACGGCGGAGGCGGCTGGCCGCTCTCTATCTTCGCCATGCCCGACGGCCGGCCCTTCGTAGGCGCTACCTACGTGCCCCTGGAGGACCGGGGAGGCCGCATGGGCTTTAAGACCCTCTTGGGCGAGATCGATCGTCTCTGGAAGGAGGAGCGTCCCCGGATAGAGAAGGTCGCCGCCGAGCTGGAGGGTCACCTGCGCCGGCTCAATCCGGACTCGATCGCCCCGTCGGCGGCTTCCCTGAATCATGAGTTTCGATCGAAAGAGCTCTACCCGACTGCACTGGATGCTGCGGAGAAACAACTAATCGAGGATTATGATTCTGAGTTCGGGGGGTTCGGAACTGCCCCGAAGTTCCCGTCTCCCCACGGGCTCGTCTTCCTGCTGCGGCGATACCGGGCAAGCGGAGAGACACAACTGCTCGAGATGGTAGAGACAAGCCTCGCCCGTATGCGGGCGGGAGGAGTCTACGATCAAATCGGATTCGGCATCCACCGCTACGCCACCGACCGGGAGTGGAAGCTGCCCCACTTCGAGAAGATGCTCTATGATCAAGCGGGATTCCTTACTATCTGCACCGAGCTCTATCAGCTGACCGGGAAGAAGCGCTACCGACGCTGGTCCGGCGAGATCCTTGAGTATCTGCAGCGAGAGATGGTCTCGCCTGACGGGGCTTTCTACGCCGCCCAGGACGCCGACTCCGAGGGAGAGGAGGGGATCTACTACCTGTGGAGCCTGAAGGAGCTGGAGTCTCTCCTCGACCGGGAAGAGCTCGATAGCTTTATCGAAAACTTCGACCTGGCCCGGGAGGGGAACTTCACTCCCGAAGCCGGGCAACCCTCCCGGGGGCTGAATATCCTTCACAGCCGTCCGGGGAACCCGCCCCCGGCGGAGGATCTCCGGATGCGGCTCTTGGAGCGGCGAGCCCGCAGGACTCCGCCCCTGACAGACACCAAGATTCTAAGCGACTGGAACGGGATGATGATCGCGGCGCTGGCCAAGGCGGGCCGCGTTTTCGACGACGAGGCCTTTATCGCCGCCGCCGAGATGGCCGCCGATACCCTTCTGGAGAAGCTCGGCAGCACGAGCGGCGCCGAAGTGCGGCTCTATCACCGCATCTGCGAGGGCGAGGTTCAAGCCCAGGAGCTTCTGGACGATTACGCCTACCTTATCCGCGGCCTGCTGGAACTCTATCAGGCGAGCTTCGATCCGAAGCGCCTTTCTCAAAGCCTCGGTCTGGCCCGGAGAGCCGTCTCGCTATTCAGGCACCCGGCCGGCGGTTTCTCCATGGCCCCCTATGATCCGGAATCGATCGGCGGGGAAAACCGGCTCTTGGTGGACGGCGCTTACCCCTCGGGGAACAGCGTCATGCTCGAGAATCTGCAGATCCTCTATCAGCTTAGCGGCGACGCCCGCTGGGAGGAGATCCTGTGGAACGCCATCGGCGCCCTGGATGAGCTTATCCGCCGTCAGCCGCGGGCGCTGCTTCAGGCGCTGAGCACCCTTCAGGCGCGCAACCGAGGACTGCGGGAGATCGTCGTCTGCGGGGAGGCGGACAACAGCGCTACCGGGGCGCTGCTTGCCGAACTGCGACGCATCTATCTTCCGGAAAGCTTTCTGCTCTTCAAGCCCGACGGGGACGACCGCCTCAACAAGCTCCTGCCCTTTACGGCCGGGATGAGTTCCGCCGCCGGTAAGCCGCGGATCTACATCTGCCGCGATCGGAGCTGCGGGCTCCCCCGGGAGGATACGGACGCAGTGCTGGAAGAACTGAAGGCTGAAAGCCTGAAAATTTGAAATCTCTCTTTCAGTATATATACTTAGGATTATGCGCTCACATCTGCGACATATAGTCTGGCTCTTCCTCTTGCTGCCCCTCCTCCTCCAGGCGGAAACTGTCAGCATTGCCGTCTTCGATAACGCCGCTCCGGTAATCGATATCGACGATAATCGTCAACCCTACGGATTGTTTCCGGACCTGCTGGATCGGATCCTCGGCGATCTGAACTACGAGGTCGATTTTCAGCTCTACGACAGTTTTCAGGATGCCTATAGGGCCGTAGATTCCGGAGAGGCCGATATCATGCCCGCTCTGATTCGCACCGCCGAACGGGAGAAGGACTTCCGCTTCAACGACGAAGCCTTCATGGTCAGCTGGAGCGAGATCTACACCGCCAAGGGTACCGAAATAGACTCCATACTGGAGCTCCGGGGTAAGCGCATCGGTCTTCAGGAGGGCGGGCAGAACGGCAAGAACTTTATCGAACTGATGTCCTCCTTCGACCTCCAGTTCGAGGCGGTCTTCTACCCCTCCCTGGCCCATGTGAGCGAAGCGATCATCTCGGGAGAGATCTATGCAGGGGCATTCTTCTCCACCTACTTTCGCTCCGACTCCCGGATCAAGCCGACCAATATCATCTTCAGTCCCAGTGAAGCCTATATCGGGATGAATCCGACGGTCGACCCCGCCCTTAAGAGGGTGATTGACCAGCGCCTCAAGGAGCTCAAAGAGGACGATTCCAGTTACTACTACTCGATCCTCGCCGATTATCTGCTGATAGAGAAACAGGCGGTTGTTCCGCGCTGGGCCTATCTGCTGCTTTTTGTGATTATAGGGGTACTCGCCCTCAGCCTGCTCTTTATTCTGGTTCTGAGGGGTAGCATTCGTCGGGTCCGCCGCGACCTCTGGAACAGCGAGGCGAAATATACCGCCATGTTCAACAACTCCGGGATGGTAATGATGCTGATCGATCTCAAGGAGCAGACGATCAGCGACGCCAATGAAGCTGCGGTCTCCTTCTACGGCTACGAGATGGGGGAATTCATCGGTATGCCGGTAGAGAAGCTAAACGCCACCCCCGGAAGCAGCGTAGCCGAGCGGCTGCAGCAGCGTTTGGAAGGCAAGCGGGATCAGTTCCACGTCCAGCATATGCGTAAAAACGGGGAAATCCGCCACATGGAGATCTTCTCCACCCCTCTCAACCTCGGTCAGGAGCAGTACATCTTCGCGATCCTCAACGACGAGACCGAGAAGGTCGACTACGACCGTCGTATCGAAAAGGAAAAACAGCGCACCGAAGAGGCCCTCAAGGTTAAGAGCGAATTCCTGGCCAACATCAGCCACGAACTGCGAACCCCGCTAAACGGCATCATCGGGATGCTCAGCCTCTTGGAAAACCTCGAGATAAACGATGAAGAGCGCTACTTTCTCACCATGGCCCAGGAATCATCTCAGCATCTCTTCGAGATTATCCGGGATATCCTCGACTTCTCCCGCATCGATGCCGGCCGGCTCAGGCTCAGAGAGGAGCTCTTCGATCTGGGAGAGGCGGTGGAGATGAGCTTGGGACTCCTAGGTCCTGAGGCACAGAAGAAGAGGATAAATCTGGAACGACATTACGACTTTACTCCCGATTACTACTACGGCGACCGAACCAGGATTATCCAGATTCTGGTCAATCTCATCTCTAACGGCATTAAATATTCAAGTCAAGGGACGGTACGGATCGATATCGAACGCGCCGGAGGTCTGATTATCAGCGTACAAGACCGGGGAATCGGCATGAGCAGCGAAGAGACCGAGAAGATATTCGACTCCTTCCGACAGCTCGAGGATCCCTACAACAAACGCTTCCGGGGGGTCGGTATCGGCCTCAGCATCGTCAATGAACTGGTGAGCATGATGCAGGGTACCATCGCCGTCGAATCCTCTCCCGGTGAGGGATCGACCTTCACCATCCGGCTGCCCGATACCTTCCGGGAGAAACCGGCGGAACCGGAGAGGACTTCACCGGCATCACCGGGTCGAAACGGCATGGGGCACAGCATTCTGGTTGTCGAAGACGAAGCGGTCAACCGGCTCTATCTCTGCCGGCTTTTGAACAGCTGGGGCTACCGGGTAGAGGAGGCGAAGAACGGAGAGGCAGCGGTGAGCAAGGCCGTAGAGCTCAAACCCGACCTCATATTGATGGACATCAGTCTACCGAAGATGAACGGTATCGACGCCTCCAGAATGATCTTGACCCTCGAAGGGTATGAAGAGGTGCCCATCGTAGCCCTCACCGCCCATGCCCACACCAGCGATAAACGGAGCTTCCTCGAGGCGGGAATGCGTACGGTAATTACCAAACCCTTCAACGAGGAAGAGCTGGCACAGGTACTCGAATCATTCATCTCTCCCTGAATCAGGGTAGGAAAAGCCCGACAATCACAGTAAGATGGTTCCAACCCGAGAATGGAAAGACGAGGTCCCTGTGTCTGCAGAGAGTCACAACGGCTTCAATCTTCGTGAGATTGAGGTTGCCCTGAACACATTCCGTGAGAATTTTACCGAAATTAATGCCTCCCTGAAGATGAGCCGTGAGGACTTCACCCCCCTCCTCGTCTCCCAATTGATGGAGGCCTATGAGTTCGCCAACTATCTCTGGAAGAACAGCATCAACCTCTTCTCCCCATCCGGGCTCTACCACATGCTGGAGCTCAATCACATCGTACTCTGCGGTACGGAAAAACAGAAGCGCCTCGAGTACTTCGCCCACCTGCAGGAGACGCGCACCAAGTTCCAGAAGAATATCAAACCGATTCTGGAATGGTACCGCAAGAAATTCAAGAAGCACCCGCGCTACCGACTCGCCGCCGGCTACTACACCCGGGCGCTGAGTCATCCCCAGCTCTTTATCGAAGGAAATCACCGGACGGAGAACATCATCATCAACTATTACCTCCTGGGAGAGGGCTTGAGCCCCTACGTGATCTCCTCTCAGACCGCCAAGGAGTACCTCGATCTATCGAGTATGATTAAATTCAGTTACAAAGGCGAATGGGTGAGTGACATAAAGCGCGGGAAATACGAGACGATCCTGGGGGGCTTTTTAGAGTCCCATGGAGATCCCCGCTTTCTGGAGAGTGGCGTATAATGAACTGGTTCGGAGACTTCGCACAGCCCCTTCTGCAGACCCTGAGGATAATCGGCGGCTTAGGCGTCTTCCTCTACGGCATGCAGACCATGAGCGAAGGTATCCGCCGGCGCGCCGGCAACCAGCTCCAGCGGCGGGTGGAGACCCTGACCTCCCGTCCGCTTCTAGGTATCTTAATCGGGATCGGGGTTACAGCCCTGGTTCAATCCTCGTCGGCTACGACGGTAATCCTGGTCTCTATGGTAAACGCCGGACTGGTGAGCCTGCGCCAGTCTATCGCGGTCATCATGGGCGCCAACATCGGCACCACCTTCACCGCCTGGATTGTCAGCCTATTCGGCTTCAACTTCAATATCGCCACCTTCGCACTGCCGGCGATCGCCTTGAGCCTGCCCCTCCACTTCAGCAAGCGCGAGAGACAGAACGACTTCTCGATGATCCTCCTCGGCTTCGGTCTCCTTTTCCTGGGAATTGAGCAGATGAAGATCGGCGTCAGCATAGTAGAAGCAAACACCGATGTGCTGACGGTATTGCAGGCCGTCGCCGGACTCGGGATTCTCGGCCATCTGCTTTTCGTCTTGATCGGTGCGGCCCTCACCTTCGCGGTACAGTCCTCCAGCGTGGCGATGACGGTTACCCTGACCCTGGTCTATAACGGCTGGATCCCCTTCCCGCTGGCCGCCTCGCTGGTCCTGGGGGAGAATATCGGTACGACCATAACCGCCTACCTGGCCTCGATCGAGATGTCGACCCAGGCCAAACGCGCCGCCCGGGCCCATATGATCTTCAACCTCTTCGGCGTCTGCTGGATGCTTATCCTGCTCAATCCCATGCTCCGGGTGGTGGATCTTCTCATCCCCGGTTCACCGTCGACCTCCTTAGGGATAACCTTTCATCTTTCGGGATTTCATACCTTCTTCAACCTGACCAATACCCTGCTCATGGCCTGGTTCATTCCGCAGATAGAGCGCGTCGTTACCCGGCTGGTCCCCGAATCGGCCCCCGAAACGAGAAGCTCCGGCATCCCTTGGATCCGGGGCAACGTCCCCGAATCGACCGAGGCCAACCTGATCAACGCCCAGGGAGCGGTACGCAATCTATCGGCCCAGGTGCGCAGCATGGCCGACCATGTAATGAATAGCCTGGATCCGATCGAGATCGACGAGGAGGAGATGGCGACGATGATTCGCTCCGAGGAGGAGACCGTCGACCTGATGGAGGAGCAGATCCTGGCCCACCTCTCGGAGTGCGCCCTGCAGGTTCTCAACGAGGAACAGGCCCAGTGGGTCGGCGCTCAGCTGCGAATAATCGGCGAGTTCGAACGCATCGCCGACGGCCTATTGAAGATTCACGGCCTGGGGGTCAAAAGCCGTAAGAAGAAAACCAATCTGCACCGGGACGCGATGGAGGAGATGCTGGAGATATCCTACCTGGTCCGGGATTTCCTGCAGTATGTGGGCACCCTGCTGGAGCAGCCGGTAGACGAGCGGGATCTGGCTATCGCCCGTTCCATGGAAGAGGAGATCAACACCTTCCGAAACAACCTCTACAAGACCTCTCGCAAGAGTATCAAGTCCGGCGGCAACCTCAAGGGGGAGCTCCTCTTTATGGAGATCGTCCGCTGCTTCGAGAATGTCGGGGATAGCTGCATCGCCATAGCCGAGGAACTCTCTCGTATTCATCCCGAATAACTCGTCCGCATTTGCAATCCCGTTTCGCATCTCTTATGCTATAAACATACATACAGTGTATAGCGGGAGAGAAAATGTGCGCATCAACATCTGACCAGGAGTATTTGCCCCGGGCGATCCTCGATTCTATGACGGAGCCGGTCTCGGTTATCGATACGGACTTTCGCTATATATACACTAATCGGGCCTATGCGCGCTTCTACGGCCGTTCCACCGGCGAAATTATCGGCACACATATCGCTGAGGTAATCCCCCAAGGCCATCTGCAGGAGAGGGTACTTCCTAAACTCGAACGCTGCCTCAAGTTCGACCGAATCGTCGAGTTCGAGGTCTGTCTGAACGACTCCTCCGGCGAGGAACGCTGCCTGGAGGTCCGGTATACTCCGCATCCGGAGGGTATTATCGCCTTCTACAAGGATATTACCGAAGAACGGGCCTTCAGAAGAGAGTTGCATCGGACCAACGAGCTGTATCAGCTGATTACCGACCACTCGGCGGATATGATCGCCCTCTACGACCCCGAACAGAAACCCCGTTACGTCAGTCGCAACGTAGGAGATCGAATCAAGCAGGAGATGACCCTGCGTAAGGTAAGCGAAACCATACCCGGCTTCTTCTATCAGTACTACGAGGCCCGCGACGGAACGGTGAGTTTTCCATACATCAGCCACGGCTGCGAACGGATCTACGGCGTCGATGTGGAAGAGGCGATGCAGGATGCCGCCAAAATGTACGCCGCCGTTCCCGAGGAGGATCAGGAACGGCTGGCTAAGGCGATTATAGAGTCGAAGAAATCGTTAAAACAGTTCGAGATAGAAAACCGTTTTGTCTCACCATCCGGCGAAGTGCGCTGGATACACGCTCAAGCAGTACCCCATCGGACCGACGAGGGAGGCACGCTCTGGACCGGGGTGGTCCTTGACGTTACCGACCGGCACGCGTACGAGGAGAGGCTGCGGACCAGCGAGGAGAAATACCGGGCGCTCTACGAACAGGCCCCGCTCGCTTATCAGTCCCTGAACGAATCGGGTCACTTCATCGACGTCAATCCGACCTGGCTTTCGACCCTGGGCTACGAGAAGGAGGAAGTTATAGGCGAATGGTTCGGCGATTTCCTCCATCCCGATTTTGTGGAACACTTCCGGATCAACTTTCCCCGCTTCAAGTCCATGGGATTCATCCACGATGTGCAGTTTCGAATGCGCCGCAAGGACGGAAGCTTTATCACCGTCTCCTTCGAAGGCTGCATCGGTCGCGACGAGAGCGGGGCCTTCAAACAGACCTACTGCACCTTCAAGGATATAACCGAACAGCAGGCGGCCGAAGAGGCCCTGAGAGAGAGCGAGGCCCGTTACCGGGCGCTCTTCATCGACAGCGCCTCGGCTATGCTGCTGATCGATCCCGGGACTCAGGAGATCGTCGAAGCCAATCAGGCGGCCTGCGACTATTACGGCTATTCCCGGGTGCGGCTGGTCGGGATGCAAATGGATGAGATCAACACCATGACGCGCGCAGAGATCAGCCGGGAGATGGAAGCAGCCCGAGAAGGAAGCAGGCGTTATTTCATCTTCCGCCACCGGCTCTCCTCGGGGGAGATCCGGGACGTGCAGATCTACAGCGGACCGGTAGAGATTCAAGGCCGGCAACTCCTCTACTCGATTATCCATGATATTACCGAACAGAAGCAGGCGGAGTCGGTGAAGCACGACTTCCTGGCCAACATGAGTCACGAACTCCGCACCCCTCTCAACGGCATCATGGGAATGCTCTCTTTGCTGCAGAATAATCCGACCCTGCCGGAACAACTTCCTTACCTGGAGATGGCCGAGGAGTCGGCGGAGCACCTCCTCTACATTGTGCAGGATGTCCTCGATCTGTCGCGCATTACCGCCGGACGTTTGCAGTTGAACAGGCAAGAGTTCGACCTAATCAAGCTATTGGGCCGCTTAGTGGAGCTGAACAAGCGAAGCGCCCGGGAGAAAGGGCTGAACCTGGAACTCCGCTGCTCTGAGGAGAACTGCCTCGTCTACAGCGACAAGAACCGTATCTCCCAGATCATCCTGAATCTGATCTCCAACGCAATAAAATACTCCCAAGAGGGGACGATCACTGTTCAGCTCAAGGTCGGCGATACGATCCGTCTTTCGGTCGAGGATCAGGGAATCGGGATCGATCCGGAACGTCAGCAGGAGATCTTCGAGCCCTTCCATCAACTGGAGAATCCCTACACCAAGGAGCACGGGGGAATCGGCGCGGGCCTCGCAATCGTCAAGGAGCTCTGCGAGCTTATGCAGGGAGGAGTCCGTCTCGAATCCGTCCCGGGCAGGGGATCCCGCTTTATCGTGGAACTCCCCCATGACGAAGGGAAGTGTCTGGAGGTGACCGCGCCCACATCCGGCGGGGCATACCATCCCGATCAGACGACCTCAGAAGCCCGGGAGGTGCTGATCGTGGAGGACGAGGCGATCAACCGGCTCTACTTGAAGACCCTGCTGCGGAACCGCAATTACCTTGTCAGGGAAGCCGCGGACGGGGTAGAGGCCCTGGAAGAGATCGAGAAGAACCACCCCCGGGTCGTTTTAATGGATATCGGACTCCCCCGGATGAACGGGATCGAAGCGATTATAGAGTTGCGAAAATCGGAAGAGTACCGGGCGCTCCCGATTCTCGCGGTTACCGCCCATACCCATCATGAGGATCGCGAACGCATTCTTGCCGCCGGGGCGGACGATATCGTAGTGAAGCCCTACCGGGAATCGGAGTTGTTGGAGAAGATCGGACGGGCGACCTCGGCTGCCGCGCCGGTCGGGAAATCAGATTAACAGGGGCCCCTATTCCATCGGGACCTAGCTCGCCTCTGATTTGCCGGGGAAGAAGCGGAACTCGAAATGGGCGCCCTCCTCGTCCCGGTACTGAAGCTTCCCCTTCAATTGATTAACCAGCACAATCACGATCTGCATCCCCAGGGAGTCCGAGGTATAGGGATCGAAATTCTCCGGCAGACCTCGGCCGTTATCCCGGATATGCAGCAAAGCGCTTCCGTCCTCATCCTGATTCAGACTCATCCGAATCAGACCGGTCTTCTGCCCGTCGAAGGCGTACTTCATGGAATTAGAAACCAGCTCATTGATAATCAGCCCCAGGGCCAGGGAGTCGTCGATGTTGAGGGAGACATCCTCTACCGCCACTTCCAGACTTACCTCGGTTTCACGGTGGAAGGTGGTGATTACCTCTCTCGCCAGGGATTCGAGATAATCCCGAATCGGGAGTTCCGCCAGTTCGCTCGACCGATAGAGCCGTTCATGCACCAGGGCCATGGAGTAGATCCGGGATTGAATGCTCTTCAGGATATCGACGATACGCCGGTCGCTCTCCTCGTAGACCTGCAGATTGACGATGGAGACGATCTTCTGCAGGTTGTTCTTGACTCGGTGGTGCAGCTCCCGGAGGAGGATATCCTTCTCTTCTATGGTCTCGTTCAGCTGGGACTCGGCCTGTTTCAGATCGGTAATATCATCGAAGGTGGCGAAGCCGTAGACCGGCTTCTCGTTCCGTCCGTCGAAGATAGGGGTCGCGTTGATCTTTATCCAGCGCCGTTTTCGGTCGCGCCGATTTACAATCCCCATAATAGTATTGCGAACCTCTTTGCCTGTCCGCAATGCTACCATGATCGGATGTTCGTTGCCGGGAAACGCGGAACCGTCCTCCCGGATCGACTGCCAGCCCGGATCAGAGCTATCCTTATCGCTCATCTCCAGGGTATCGAGTCCCAGGATCTGCGCCGCCGCCGGATTCGCCGCTAGAATAGAACCGTCGTTGCGGTGATAAACAACCCCGTGAGACATGTGACTGAAGAGGGTCTGATAGCGCACCTCTCCCTCTTCATAGGCCCGGCGCAGATGCCGCCAGTCGTCAATATCCCACACTACCCCCAGGAGCCGGGCGGGGCTTCCGTCCTCTTGGCGTTCAGCAATCTCGCCCCGGTCGCGGAGCCAGCGGTAGCTGCCGTCCTTGGCCTTCAAACGGTACTCGGCGGAGTAGACCTGCTCGTCGCCGCGCAGAACCCGGCGCATGGCCTCCATGGTCTCCTCGTAGTCGTCGGGGTGCATCAAATCGGTCCAGCCCTGGTAGCCGGGTTCGATCTCGTCCGGGGTGTAGCCCAGAAGCTCGGCCTTTCGGGGATCGAAACGAAGCGCGCCGCTGCGATAATCCCAGTCCCACCAGGCCATGCGTCCGGTCTCGAAGGCGTGGTTCATGGTCGCGTTGAGTACAAAGAGTTCCCGTTCGGCCTTAGTCTGTTCGGTTACGTCGATGAAGGTCAGCACCACCCCGCCGACGGTATTGTTGGTGCGGATAAAGGGATGGATGCGCTTGATATACCAGCGGCCCTGCTTGCTCTCGAGCCGCCGCTCTATCGGTTCAAGGCTGTCCATCACCTTTTTCGCGTCCTCCATGATCTCCTCGGCGCTAATGTCCGCGAAGTTAGAGGCGAAATCATAGATCTGCCGACCTATATCCTTCTCTTCCAAGCGGAAGACCGAACGCAGCTCGGGGGTGAACTTGCGGATGCAGAGTCCGGTGTCGAGAAAGAGGGTGCCGATCTTGGTGCTCTCTAACATATTATCCATGTCTGCGTTCAGGAGCTCCAGCTCCTCGTTCTTGGTCTGCAGCTCGGTATTGACCGTGTAGAGCTCCTCGTTTACCGACTGCAGCTCCTCGTTGGTGCTCTGGAGCTCTTCATTACTAGCCAAAAGCTCTTCATTGGAGGATTGGAGCTCCTCATTGGAGGTCTCGAGCTCCTCGATAATCTCCTGCCTCTCGGCCCGGGAGAGATCGAGTTCGTGCTCCAGATCCCGGATATGCTCCTCGGCGTAGTTGCTGATCTCCAGACTCTCCCGGGAGGGTTCCTCCGCTTTCAGCTCGGCCTCGTCGAACTCGAGAAGATAGATTCTTTCTCCGATGGAGGAGTTGATGCTGCGGAAGCGGATGGTAATCGAGATCTGCTCGCCGTTACGATCGATTTGAAGGTTGTCGTACTGAACCGGATGGTTGCGCTCGTCCAGGCGACGGACGCCGTTGCGCACGAAGGAGATCAGGGTCGGATCGAGGAGTTCCAGAAGATTGTTACTGAAGGTGCCCTCCCGGAGCCGGATGAAACGGTCGACCTCCCCCCGGAAAAAGAGAATCTCGAAGCGGGAGTTGATGAAGACCGACGGCGGGGCGAAGAGATCGACCAGCGCCCGGTAGTAGAAGGAGTTCTCGTCATCCCCCTTTCGGACCGGACCCCGTTTCTTACGGCCGCCGAAGCCCACCGGATGGCGTACCGTCGTACCGTCGTTGGGCCGGGGGGATTCGATAATCTTCCGTTCGGCGGTGCTGCGGAATATGCGCCACTTATTATTTATAACCTCGAAGAACTCTTCATAGCGGCTCAGGTTCTCGCTGTGCCCTAAAAAAAGATAGCCGCTCCGCTGCAGGGCGAACTGAAAGAGCTCGTAGACATAGTCCTGCGCCTCCTGGCGCAGATAGATCAAGAGATTTCGGCAGGAGATCATATCCAGCCGAATGAAGGGAGGATCCTTCAAGAGGTTGTGATAAGAGAAGACGATCTTGTCCCGAATCTTGCGGGCGATCCTCAGGGTGTCGCCGATCTTTATAAAATAATCCTGGAGCCGCTCGGTGGTGACGTCCGCGGCGATATTGACGGAGTACTCTCCCTGACTGGCGACGTTCAGAGCGGCCGTATCTACATCGGTGGCGAATATCTTGTAATCCCGGTAGATCTTGTGCTTCTGACGGTACTCCTCGAGGAGAATGGCCAGACTATAGGCCTCTTCCCCGGTGTTGCAGCCGGGAACCCAGATCCTGACCGGATCGGTGCTCTCCCCCTCGAAGAGGGAAGGTACGACTCGGGTGCGGAGCTGTTCGAAAGCCTCCGGATCACGAAAGAAGCTGGTAACGCCGATCAGAAACTCGTTGGTCAGCCGGGTCTGCTCCTCCTCGCTGCGGCGACAGAACTCCAGGTAACTGGCGACGTCGATGTAGTGCAATAGATCCATCCGTTTGCGGATGCGGCGCAGCAGGGTGGTATCCTTGTAGCTGCCGAAATCTATGCCCGAGCGCCGGGCGACCAGCTGGATTACGTCGGTAAAGTCCTCGGGGGCGGCCTTCTCGACCGGGGCTTCGTTCTCCCGCTGCACCAGCCGCACCAGAAACTCCGCCAGCTCCCGGGGTTCGCCCACATAGTCGGGGAGCCCGGTCTTGATCGCCATGTTGGGCATGCCGTCGAACTGGGCCGAACCGGGAGACTGCACCAGAATCAGGCCGCCGGTCTCCTTGACGATCTTGATCCCCCGGGACCCATCGGTTCCGGTACCGGAGAGGATGATGGCCACCGCCTTCTCCTGATAGGTCTCCCCCAGGGTATGCAGGAAGATATCGATCGGGAGGGTATAACGCTCCTTCTTCTTCTCGAAGACCAGCTTATCCCCGTTACAGACCATGGTCATATCCCGACGGTTAAGGTAAATATGATCCGCCTCGATGGGAGTCTCCGTCTCGGGTATGACCACCGGCATGGCGGTCTCCTTGCCGAGGAGTTCGTCCATAAGGCTCTTGAAGTCCGGACTGAGATGCTGCACGACCACGAAGGCCATCCCGGTGTTAGGGGGAATACTCCGTATCAAAGCCCGGATTGCATCCAGCCCGCCGGCGGATGCGCCTATGCCGACGACGAATCGCGGTTTAGATCCCATGGAATAACACTCCTTGTGCTGGTAAGGCGCAACGATCCGCTACAGAAAATACTAGCAAATCCGGGACGGGGCAACGCTTCACAGATTCAGATACTCAGCCAACAGGCGACGCCTATCGCAATCTGGGCGGCATAGTAAGTCGTGAGAATAAAGAGCTCATCCAGTTTGATGGGCCGGATAAACTTGTTCCAGGCGATAAAGAGGTCCGAGACGGCAATGCTCACAGCACCGGCGATAAACAATCCTTTCGCGCCGACAGAAACCGCCTCTATCCCGAAGGCGGCGCTCAAGACCAGGACGGTAAGGGTAATATAGGCCGCCACCGCCGCAAGCATTACCCCGCCCTCGAGGCGAGGACGCAGAATCAGCAGCAGAAAGAGCAGCAGCACTAGTGCCGCAATCAGCAGCACCGGAAAATTCAAGCCTCCCAGGCTGAGGAAGGCGGTAAGATAGCCCCCGTGGGCCCCCAGGAACCCGAGCAAGCCGGGGATAAAGGTCTCGTCCCCGAGGGAGAGAAAGTAGTCGCCGATCATCGAGGCGATCAGCGCCGCGGCGATACCGATGGAGAAGCCGAGCGGAAGTTCGGAGAATCCCTCCGGAATAAGCGCCGCCAGGATCAGGACCAATACCGAGGCACTTACACTCAGCTTGAGCGGTATGATCCCCTCCCGCCACTGGGTAAGATAGACGGAGAGAGCACCGAGAAGGGTCGGAATAAGCCATAAAAGATAGACTGTTTGCATAGAGAGAAGTGTAGTTAACGGCGCAGTCCACCGCAAGTGTTCAACGCTGCGTTCTCCCCCGTAGCGGAGAGATTCGAGGTAATTTACAAATCCTTAACAATCTCTTTATTACTCGTGACTCTACTGGTATACTGACTCATCGCAAATAATCAGTAGTAAGGGGATACTCCATGAAAATACGTATGAAGCTGCTCTTCACCTTCGTTCTGATCGCGTTAATCTTCGCCGGGGTGGTACAGTTTACCCTCTCCAGCGGTCAGCGGGTTACTCAGCTCGCCATTCAGAGCCGTTATGCCGCCTTCGCCCTCTCGGACTGGCATAAACTGAGCCTGGATACCAACAAGCTCCTGATCGTCTCCAATGCGCCCACCTACTATGCCAATAGCTGGGTCTTCTCGTATAAGCAATTCAATGAAGACCTGGAGCTCCTGCTCAACTCAGAGGAGCTGAACGAAATCCCGGCGGTAGCAGAAAAACTTGAGAATCTGGAGGGACTCTACAGATTCGTCGAACCCAATATCAGCGGTATCAACGAGTTTTTCACCGAGGCAAGGAATCAGGATTTTATCGATCTTCTCCGGTATCAGAACTTCTTCCAAGTCCTGCGGGAGGTCACCAACGACAAGGAGCTCGCCGCGCTCTATATCACCACCTTCCGTTTTCAGGATCTGATCAACGGGGTGGAGATGTCGGCGGACTCCTTCAACCGCCTGCTAACCTCCTTACCGGAGCTGCTGGACGAGGAGATCGCCCGCATCTCCCGGCAGCAGCAGCTTGTCGTGCTCCTGGTAATAGCCCTGGTCGCATTGGGGGCGATACTCTTCGTCATCTACTTCTCCGGACGCTTGAGCGGACGGCTGCGTTACATCGAAGGCGTAATGAGCGAGGTATCGGCCAAGGACCTGACGACCCGCTCGAACCTGACGGTCAAGGACGAGACCGGAACCCTCGCCGGACACATAAACCGGGTAATCGAGAACCTGAAGAGCATAATCGGCGAGATAAAGGAGACCTCCAACCTATCGATGCAGCTCCAGGAGGAGCTCTCCGCCTCGACCGCCGAAAGCTCAGCCGCCATGACCCAGATAGCCGCCAATATCAAGAATATCGAGCGCCAGTTTACCTCCTTGGATGAGGTCATCCGGACGGTGGACGGCTCGGTGGGCGCCATAAACCGCCGCGTCTCCGAGCAGAACTTAGGCATGGAGCGTCAGGCATCGGCGGTGGTGCAGTCATCGTCGGCTATCGAAGAGATGGCAGCCTCGATCCAGAACGTCTCCCGCCTCTCCCAGGAGCGAAAAGAGACCGTCGGCTCCTTGGTCGACGTAACCTCCCGGGGATCGGAAAAGGTAGAGCTCACCTACGGGGTTATCCGGCAGATCTCCAAGGAGATCGAAGGACTCTTAGAGATCATCGACATCATCAACTCCATCGCCGAGCAGACCGACATGCTCAGCATGAACGCCGCCATTGAATCCGCCCATGCAGGCGAGGCGGGTAAGGGTTTCGCGGTTGTAGCCGAGGAGATCCGCAAGCTCGCCGAATCCACCGGTGAGAACGCCCAGATGGTCACCCGCTCTTTGAAGGCGATAACCAGCCGTATCAGCGAGGCCGACGAGAGCTCCCAGGAGAGTCTCGCTACCTTCAAACAGATCAACCAGGAGGTGGACAACACCTCCCGCGCCCTGTCCGAGATCTCCCAAGCCATGGAAGAGATGGCCAACGGTACCAGCGAGGTCGTCTCCGGCACCAATGAGGTGCGGGGCGTCTCGGAGGAGATCAAGAACGGCAGTAGTGCGGTCAAGGAAGAGCTTGAGCATATCTCGGCCGGCATTCAGGAGGTTCGCAAGCTCTCTTCTCAGGTCCTCTCGGGAATTCGAGAGATAGACACCGGAGGAGAGGAGGTGATCAGCGCCATGTCCGCCCTGAACGAGGTGGGAGAAAAGACCAAGGAGAACATGACGAACCTCTTCGAGAAGGTCAGCACCTTTAAAACCGACGAGGCCGAGGAGGCGACGCCAAGGGAAGAGATCCTCTCCACCGAAGAGGAAGAACAGGATCCGGATGAGACGGCGGTCACCGTAGCGGATTAAATCCGTGTTTTCCTTGATACCCGCAACGGAGCGGGATACATTCCAGGTACTATGAGATCTACACCCCTCGTTCTACTGCTGCTCGCTCTGATAGGGCTTTCGGCCTGTACCGTTCAAACCGACTTGATATTCGATGCGGAGGGACGGGGACGGTCGACCGTACGGGTTACCATGTCTCCGCTTCTGCGCCGTTACCTGGGAGACCTGGCCGAATTGCAGGGCCTGGAGACCGACGCCGCCACAAGCTTCTTCGACACCGCCGCCCTGACCCGGGGCTTCGCCGACGCCCCGGGACTGGATCTAATCGGCATTCTCAACTCGGAACCGGACACCCTCGACCTGATTCTCACCTTTCCGGAGATCGAGGAGCTCTTTCCGCCCGAACTGAGTCCCGACGGAGAGCTGGTGGTCCGGCGCTATAAGGAAGGTAGCGCCGAGGTGCTGGAGTTTACCATCGATTCTTCGAACGTAGCCGCCGTGATGGGGGTCGTTCCTTTAGGGCAGGATCCGGTATCCCAAACCGTTTCCGGCATATTTCAGAGCGGCGGCAGCGAGGAGGAGCTCAACGAGATGCTGGTATGGGTCTTCGAGGAGTACGCCCCGCCGGAGGAGATCCAGGAGATGATCGACTCCGCCGCGATTGAGTTAGCCGTCACTGTACCCGGGACGCTCATTGATGTGGGCGGCGGTCGGATCGACGCTAAGAACAGGGCGGTCTTCGAGATACCCTTAACCCGCTTCCTGAGTCTCGATCCGCCCCTCTCCTTGAAAATGCGCTATACTCCCTAATCCCAGGGGGTCTTCGACGCGCGGCGGACGGCTATCTCGTCTACCGCGGCGTTGCCCTTCAAAGAGATTAAATAACGAACTGTCGCGGCTATCTCGTCGGGATCGATCAATTGGCTACGGTCGATGTCGGGCCTGACCGAGGCGGCCATCTCCGTATCGACCCCGCCGGGAAGCACCGCATGTACCCGGATGCCCCGGGGCAGCAGCTCCCTGGCAGCGGATTTCGTCATTCCCAAGAGCGCGTGCTTAGAAGCGGAATAGAGCGCCTGGTCGGCGTAGCCCTTCTTGGATACCGCCGAACCGATATTTACGATGATCCCCGGATTCGCCTCGTCCAACAGCGAGAGAGAGGCCTGCATCAGGAAGAAGGGGGCCCGGGCGTTCAGATTCATCAGCTCCTCCCAGTCGGCGGAGGTGTAGCTCTCGATCGGCCCGGACTTTACCATCCCGGCGTTATTGACCAGCAGATCGAGGCGGCCGAATAGCTCCGCCGTTCTCCCGACAAGCTGAGCAGGCGCCCCTGTATCGGCGAGGTCGAGGGGGAGAATCTCCACCCGCCCGGAAGCGAAGTCCCGCCTCGCATCCTTGCGGCACAGCTCCGCCGTCTCCTCCAGATCAAGGCGGGTTCGCCCGCTTATCAGCAGGGAGTAGCCCTCGCGAAAGAGCATCTTGGCGATACTGCGCCCGATTCCCCGGGAAGCGCCGGTAACGAGGGCTGTGGGACAGCCTGCAGTCTCGGAATTCCGCATCATTCATCTTCTCCTTCTCTCTGGAGCAGCCCCAGCCCTTGCTCGAGTTCCTCCCACGGCAGCGACTCGCCGCTGATTAGCTGTACAAGGAGAAACCCCATAATCATCCACAGGGACTCGCGTGCGGCAGCCCCCCCGGTCAAATTCTCGACATGTCGCCGGAACCGGTTGATGGTCTCCCGTAAGGCGGTATCGTTACGGATATCCTCAGCCGTTCTATTACGGATGAAATCGATCAGCAAGGACAATTCGCCGCCGAACTCAGGATACAACTCGCGAGCGAATTCCAGCAAGCGCGAAGGTGCGGAATCTATAGTTGCGTGTTCCACCGGTTCCTCTTGGAAATCGGAGATCATATGCCCGCAGTATTCGAACAGTTCCCGTTTACTGGAGAAATAGTGGTAAAGTGCACTTTTCGAGACACCGATTTCTTTGGCCAGATTCCGCATGTCCACTCCGTAGTAACCCAGCTTTCGAAACGCCTCCACCGCCTTTTTTGCAATCTGTTCCCGGTAGGCTGCATGATCCACTATTTTCGGCATCGCTCCCCCTTTATTTGGACCATTTGGACTATAATACTTGACATGATTAAAAACAAGAAGTACTTTTATTTCGACCATTTGGTCTATATTAAATGGAGGTACCTATGAAAAAACTATTAATTGCCGGTGCCAGTGGATATCTCGGTTCGCGGGTCGCCCGGGAAGCAGCAGCCAGGGGGTACTCGGTCCGTGTATTGGTACGGCGCAGGGAACAGGCTGAAATGTTGCATCTGCCTGATGCGGAGGTCTTCGTCGGCAACGCAACGCAACCAGAATCATTAACCGGTATTATGGACGGCATCGATACCGTATGTAGTACATTGGGTATTACGCGTCAGAAGGATGGACTCAGCTATGAGGATGTGGACTACGGGGCCAATGCAACCCTGCTCCGCATTGCCGAATCTGCAGGTATAGATAGATTCGCCTACGTGGGTGTCTTCCGGGGAACCGCAATCTCCACAAGCAGACTGGTAGCTGCCAAGGAACGGTTTATCAGGGAACTCGAGAAATCTGCTCTACAATCCACCGTAATCCGCCCTACCGGCTTCTTCTCCGACATGGGAGATTTCTTGGCAATGGCAAGAAGAGGAAAAGTCTATCTTTTCGGCGACGGGGAAACAAAACTCAACCCCATCAGCGGAAAAGATTTGGCCGCGGCAATCCTGGGGGCGCTGGAAAAGGGGGAAGAAGAACTCAACATAGGCGGACCGCGTACGTACAGCCAAAACCAATTAGCCCGTGAAGCTTTTAGCGCTTTGGGAAGGACTCCTCGAATCATTCATGTTCCTGATTGGATCCGCCGCGCATTACTCCGTCTCTTGCCCTTCATATCTCCCCTCTCCTTTTATGGCCCCCTGCAGTTCTTCCTTAGCGCAATGGCGATCGATATGGAGGCACCCAAGTACGGTAGCCAGACTTTGGAGGAATTCTTCGCCATGCAAGCGGATCCAGTGCAGTCGATCAACTAATCTTCGCCGTTCCTCCTCTTCAACCAGTTTCAGATAGGACATTTTCATATTTTTTCGGTTGACAAATCGAAATTGATGTTCAACAATTACATAATTATTAAACTATTAAAACATCTCCCAGTACAGGAGGAACGATGCGTACAAACTGGCATAGGGTAGTCCTCTTTTTTACCCTCCTTATTCTATGGCTGCTTTTGACCCGGCCGATAAGACCCCAGGAAGTGACTGCCGGGGTAGTGCTCGCTCTGATACTCTCCCTGCTCCCCCTGCCCGGAACCAGACTCTACGGTGAGATAAGCCTTATGCCGAAGAAGCTCTTCTTCGCCGGGGCCTACCTCATCTACTTCTTGGTAGCGGTGGTGAAATCCAACCTCGATGTGGCCTTTCGCGTCCTGAGTCCGCGCTTGCCGATCAACCCGGGCATCGTGCGCGTAAAAACCACGCTAAAAAGCTCCCTGGGCCGCATGATCCTGGCCAACTCAATAACCCTGACTCCCGGGACCATCACGGTGGATATCAAGGAGGACGATCTCTATATCCACTGGATCAATATTCAATCCGCCGACATCGAAGAATCAACCAAAAAGATCGTCTCCGATTTCGAGCGACGGCTGGAGGTGATCCTTGGCTGAAATAATTCTTACCCTGGCCGGAGGGATTATCCTGGCGGCGCTGGTACTGGCCTTTCTGCGCTTTATCATCGGTCCCGACTATATGAACCGGGTCGTGGCCTTCGACGCCCTGACCATCATTTCGATCTCGATCATCCTGCTTCTCGCGCTTCTCCTCGAGCGCGACGCTTACATCGATATCGCCCTGGTCTACGGCCTGCTCAGCTTTCTTGGCGTCGTGGCGGTGGCTCGATTCATAGAGAAGGAGTTGTAGAGATGCTTGAAATTATCGCAGCCCTCATCGTACTGGCTGGCGCACTCTTCCTGCTTTTGGCGGGAATCGGCCTTTTGCGTATGCCCGACATCTACAACCGCATGCAGGCGGGAACCAAGGCGACCACCCTCGGGAGCCTCTTGGTCTTCGGCGGCCTGGCGCTACACAATCCCGACCAGTGGCATAAATACCTGTTGCTGATGATCTTCATCTTCCTCACCAACCCGATATCCTCCCACGCTCTGGCCCGGGCGGCCCACTTCGCCGGAATCCCGGCGGTACTGAAGAAATTCGGCAGCCCGGAAACCAGACGCGACGATCTACGGGAGGCCTATGATGATTAATGCCATTCTGATCGTCCTCGGGATTCTGATGCTGGCCGCCGCCGTCGCGGCTGTAGTACTACGGGACGTCACCGGCTCGATTATCGCCGCCGGGGTGGTTTCGCTCCTGGCCAGCATCCTCTATCTAATCTACGGCGCCCCGGACGTGGCCATGACCGAGGCCGCCATCGGTTCGGCTCTGACCACCGTAGTCTTCCTTATCGCCTGGTCGCGAATCCGCTCCGCCGGAGGCGAGACCGGCGAATCTGAGAAGGAGAAGCTATGATGAAGCGCCTCTTAGTTCTCAGCGTACTGATCCTGACCGCCCTGGCCTTCTTCCCGCTCATACATGAGCTGGAGGAGCGGGCCGGAGTAGGCGTCCTGGCTGAGGAGTATCTCCGCCGCGGCGCCGAGGAGTTGAACGCCCCCAACCTGGTAACCGCGGTAATCGTTACCTACCGCGGTCTGGACACCCTGGGAGAGGTGACGGTGCTCTTTACCGCCGCCGCGGGCATCTCCCTGGTATTCGCTCGGCGTAAAGAGGAGGATCCGCAAGCTTCCACGGAATCCCGGGAGCGCCGGGCTCCGTCGGAGATCCTTTCCACCGGAGCCGGACTCCTGCTGCCCTTAATCCTGCTCTTCGGCGTCTATATCTTCGCCCACGGGCACCTTACCCCCGGCGGCGGATTTCAGGGGGGCGTGGTAATCGCCTCAGGGATCTTCCTGGCCCTGGTCGCCGGATTAAGTGATGAAATCTCCCACACCATGCTGGCCGTTCTCGAGACCCTGGCCGGCGCGGGCTATGTGGCCCTGGGCATCTTGGGCCTCTGGCTGGCGGCCGGTTTCCTGGATCCCCGGTTTCTCCCGGCCGGCGAGTTCGGCGCCCTCTTCTCGGCGGGAGCCATACCGCTCATATACTCCCTGATCGGCATCAAGGTCGGCGCCGAGCTCTCGGGAGTTATCGATACCATGAAAAGGAGCCGATTATGATGACTGAAATCTTGAGCGCCTTAGGGCTGCTTCTTATCGGTATCGGCGTCTGGGGGCTTCTCTCCCGGCGCCACCTGATCAAGGTGATTATCAGCTTCTCCCTCCTGGACACCGGAATTCATATCCTCTTAGTCGCCGTCGGCTACCGCCGTAACGGTACGGCGCCCATTTTCGACGGGGATCTCGCTCCGGCGGAGGGAATCGCCCGAGCGGTAGACCCCGTCCCCTCGGCCCTGGTCTTGACGGCCATCGTTATCGGCCTCGCGGTCACCGCGCTGATGCTCAGCTTTGCGGTTAAAATCTATCGGCGCAGGCGCACGGTCTACGTCGACCGAATTCGGGAGCTCAAATGGTAGATCCGATACTCATCATTGCAGCCCTACTGGGAAGCGCATTCCTCTATCCTCTAATCCGGAAACTGACCGGATCGAGCGCCAAGCTGATCGCCCTGGCCCTGACGGCGGGTATGACCGCGGCCGCGGCCGCCTGGATACCGGCCACAGCCGACGGAACGCTCATTACCAGCGCCACCGCCGGCTTTAGCGCTCCTCTCTCGATAAACCTCAGCCTTGGCCTCGGCGAAGCCCTGGCCCTGACCCTGATATTCCTGGTCGGAACCCTGGCCCTCTTCCAGCTCCTCTATCGCGCGGAGGATCCCTGGGACGGCCGTCGCGTGGTGCTCTTCTTCGTCCTGCTCCTCGGCGCCGCCGGGCTGGTCATGACCCGGGACCTCTTCAACCTCTTCGTCTTCATGGAGATCAGCGCCTTGAGCCTCTACGGCATTTTAAGCACCTCCCGGGACGAACGGGTCTTCGAAGGGGGCCTCAAATACATGGTGGCCGGCGGTCTTGCTTCGGCCTTCTTCCTGGTGGGGACCGCCGTCGTCTACCGGCGGGTCGGAACTCTCAGCATCGACGAGCTGATCCTCGCCCGGGGCGAACTGATCGGCGCCGGCGGAAGCCTGGGGCTCTTGCTGCTTTTGGTAGCGATCCTGATCGAACTGAAGCCCGCCCCGGTCAACGGCTGGGCCATGGATACCTACGAGGCGGCGGATCACGGCATCGGCGCCCTGATGAGCGCGATCAACGCGACCGCCATGGTGATGGTGTTGGTGAAGCTCCTACCCCTCTTTTCAGGCGACGGCTTCCCCGGATTCACCCTGCTCGCGGTCGCCGGAGCGGCCTCCTTCCTGCTGAGCCAGTTCGGCGCCCTGCGGCAAAGCTCCTTCAGGCGTATGCTCGGCTACTCCTCGGCCGCTCAGGTCTCGCTGATTATTCTGGTTATCGGCCTGAAACCCCTGATCGACGCCTCCGGCGGCAGACTGCTGGAAGCTATCGCCGGTTTCATGCGCCTCGGCGACTCCCCCTACCTGACGCTTACCCTGCTGCTGCTGATTAACCACGCCCTGGCGAAAGCCGGTCTCTTCTGGCTGGGAAGCGTAACCCGGGACGAGGCCGCGGGCGCCGGCGGAGTACTCCCCGCCCCGCTCCGCAGCCGTCCGGTTTTGCTGACTCTGGGGGCGATCATCATCGCCGCCCTGGTCGGTCTGCCGCCGTTTCCCGCCTTCTGGGCCAAATGGTCCCTGGTAATGGCCCTGGCCGCGAACGGCCGGCTTCTGCTGCTGGGTCTGATTCTACTGGGCTCGCTCCTGGAAGCGGTCTATCTCTGGCGTTTCTTTACCGCCGCAGCCCGCTCATCGGTCGACGGCTTCGACACCCTGGGCGAGGAGGTTCCGGATGATTTCGCGGAGCCTGTACCTGTCGCTGTCGCCGACTCCTTCGCGCAAACCGAGGCGCGAGGAATCTCCGGCGCTCTGCCGGGAATCATTGCCGCGACGGCGCTCCTCCTTTGCGGCGCCCTCGCCGCCTGGGCCGCCGGGCTTTCGATGGTGCTCATCCTGCCGGTGGCGGGACTCGCCCTCTTTACGCTCTTCGACCTTCTCAAGCTTCCGGTCAAGCTGCAGCTCCTCTTCGCCGCCGCCGGACTGGGCTCCTACGCCTGGATCTACCTTCCCCAACTGGAGGGGATGCGCGGTCTATTCGGCATTATCTTTATTGTCGGTTCGCTACTGCAGCTGATCGCCTTCTTCAACCGCCGCGGCCGGGAACCCGGCGCGGCGGGACTGCTGGTCGCCCTGATCCTCTCCCTGGGGGCGCTGGTCGCGTCGAATACCAACCTGGAACTCTTCTTCAGCTGGGAGCTAATGACCTTGAGCTCCTTCCTGCTGATCCTGCGCGGGCGCCGCGCCTCGGCGGGAGCCTTCCGCTATATCGTCTTCAGCCTCTTCTCGGCCTACCTCCTCTTTGCAGGTTTCGGTATCCTGGGCGAAACCGCATCTTTAAGCGGCGCCGTGCTCAACCCCGCGGCCGCGGTATTGATCGCCCTGGCGCTCCTGATCAAACTGGGCGCCCTGGGCTTCCACATCTGGCTACCCTCGGGCTACGCCGAGGCCGAGGACGACGTCTCCAGTCTCATCTCTTCGGTTATGAGTAAGGCCGGACTCTTCCTGCTTTTTTTCGGCGCCGGGCTCTTCGCATCTCCGCTGCTGCCCAAAAGCGGCATCTTCAGCGGACTGCCCCTCAATAGCCTCCTGGGCTGGATCGGCGTGGCCACCGCCCTGGCCGGGTCCCTAATGGCCCTCTTCCAGGAGGATATTAAATACACCCTGGCCTACTCATCCATGGCGCAGGTGGGCTACATGCTCTTGACCTGGGCGATGATGAGCCATCTGGGCTGGATCGCCTCCCTCTACCTGGCGACGACCCACCTGATGTTCAAGGCGATGCTCTTTCTGGCGATCGCCGGAGTCGTGATGCGCAGCGGCACGCGGCTGATGTACCAGATGGGGGGGCTGATCAAACGCATGCCCTTGAGCTTCCTCTCGGTCCTCTTCGCGATCATCGCCCTCTCGGGCGTTCCGCCCCTCTCAGGCTTCGGGGCCAAGTGGCTGATGTACTCAGCCCTGATCGAGAAGGGCTGGTACCTGCAGGCGGGGCTCGCGATGTTCGCCTCGGGCGTCGCCTTCCTCTACCTCTTCCGGCTGATCCACACCATCTTCCTGGGGCAGCGCAAGGCGATCCACCATAAGATTAAGGAGGCTCCGGCCTGGCTCTTGATTCCCCAGTTTATCTTTATGGGGATGATCATGGGGGTATCCATGTATCCCAATCTGCTGATCAAACCTCTGCAGGCCTATATTCAACCCTACTTCGTCTCTACCATCGCCTGGGAGGGCTACACCGTTATCTCTTCCTTAGGCTACTGGAACGGCAACGCGGTGATGTACGTCACCATGGGGGTCTTTATCGTACCCTTGATCTGGCTCTTCATCGTCAAGGGCCGGGTCTACAAGGTGGAGCAATTCAATATCGTCTACGCCGCCGAGCGTCCCTACAAGCCGGAGACGACCCACTACGCCTACAACTTCTTCGGCCACTACCAGAAAGCCCTCGGCTTCCTGGTCGATCCCTGGGCTAAGCGCTTCTGGCGCGGCTGCGGGGAGCTGGGAAGCGAGATCGGCGGATTCGTGCGGCGTCTGAATACCGGGAACGTACAGACCTATAGCCTGCAGATCATGATCTATCTGCTCGCGGCCTATCTTATTCTGCGGGGAGGAGTACAATGGTAAGCGCAATCGCCACCAAAGCCCTTTACACCCTTATTTCGCTCTTCGTGATTACCAACTATGCGCTGCTCTTGATCGGCACCATGGCCCGGGTCCGGGCCAAGGTCCAGGGACGGATCGGGCAACCGGTCTGGCAGCCCTACATCGATATCATCAAGAACAACGCCAAACGAAGCGGCATCAATCACGGGGTGATGTTCTTCTTAGGCCCCGTCTTTCGCTTAGCCGGAGGATTGGGGACCTACCTCTTCATACCGATCATCTTCGGTTCGGCGGTCTTCGCCAACTTCGCCTTCTCCGGGGATCTGCTCTTGGTAATGTACTTCATCTTCTTCGGGCAGCTGGGGATGGCCCTGGGCGCCGGCGAAAGCGGACACCCTTACTCGCCGATCGGCGTCTCCCGCGGACTGGCCCAGATGACCGCCTTCGAGCTCCCCTTCAGCCTGGCGGTAATCGCCCTGGCGGCCCAGTACCAGACCCTGAGCATCACCGAGATCGTGGCCGCCCAGCAGGGGGGCTTCCAGAACTGGGCCGCCTTCACCAACCCGCTGGCCATGGCCGCGGGGATGCTCGCCTTCCTGGGAATGAGCATGAACAACCCCTTCTCGGTGGTAATCGCCCCCCAGGAGATCCCGATCGGCCCGCCGACCGAGATGCAGTCGAGCTTCCTCGGCATGCTCCAGACCAACCGGGCCATCTTCAACGGCGCCAAAATGGTGCTCTTCATGAATCTCTTCTGGGGCGGCGCGGCCCATCCCAATATCTTCGTCGCGATCCTGATCATGGTGGCCAAGACCTTCCTGATCTATCTCTACGTGGTGATCGTGGGGGTCAGCTTCCCGCGCTTCAAAACCGAACAGTCGATTCGCTTCTTCCTCGGGGTCCCGACCCTGCTGGGACTCGGAGCGGTAATCCTACAGATGATCTAAGGAGTATTCCGGAATGAGCGATACCAAGCAACTATCAACGCAGAGCAAGGAGATAGACGGGGCCGCCCCCCTCACCTCGCCGGTGGCCAATCCCGACCCGCGCACCGTTCCGCAGCAGGAGGCGGAGGAGCAGATCAAGCTCTTCACCGAAGAGGGACGCCTGGCCAACGCCGGTCTGCTCGATGAAGATCAGCCCAATTTCTGCAACCATCCGCCGGAGGTTATCAAGCCCTTCCGGGGCGCCTGGGAGAATTTCCTCAACTGGGCCAGAAGCGAATCCCTCTGGATTCTCGGCTTCGGCACCGGCTGCGGCGCCATAGAGCTTAGGCCGCTGATGACCAGCCGCTTCGACATGTACCGCTACGGCATCCAGCCGCGGCCGACCCCGCGCCAGTCCTGCGTCTTCATCATCGGCGGCTACGCCTCGGTCAAGACCATGAAGCGGATCGTGCGCAGCTATGAGCAGATGCAAGGCCCGAAGTTCGTTCTGGGCCTGGGCAGCTGCACCATCAACGGCGGCATGTACTGGGACAGCTACAACACCGTCAATCGACTGGACCACTACATCCCGGTAGACGTCTACATCGCCGGCTGTATGCCCCGTCCGGAGGCACTCTTGGCGGGCTTCATGAAACTGAAGAGCATGATCAAAGAGGGCCGCTGCGAGGGCGCCAACACCTATGCGGAGAACTTCGAGTGGTACAAGGCTAACCAGAAGCGGATCATCAAAGACTGGAACATGCCGGACTTCAACTGGTAAGCGGAGGAAGCGTAATTATGAGCAATACTGATCAAACCGTCCTGGCCGGCGACGAGGTCCGGAAGGTATACGACACTATTTTTAGCCGCTTCGGCGTATCGGGACTCGATGAACGTCGGCGGGATCAAGCCTTCATCAAGGTCGACCGGGACGAGGCGGTAGCGCTGATCAGCTACCTCAAAGAGCTGTCCGGCTACACCCATCTCGCCTTTTTGACGGCGGTGGACCGGATCGAGGAGGGAGAGTTCCGATTGATCTACCTTCTCCACAGTTACGAAAAGAAACACGACCTGGGGGTAATGGTCGACATTCCCCGGGAGGGTGCCGAGATGGATTCCATCCACCACCTCTGGCCGGCCGCCGAGACCTATCAGCGGGAGCTCCGGGAGATGTACGGGGTGAGTTTCCCCGGATCGCCCCGGCTGGATGAGAACTTCGCCCTGGAGGGCTGGGAGGGGCCGCCGCCCATGCGACGCGACTTCGACACCCGAGCCTACTCGGAAGAGACCTACTACGCCCGTCCCGGCAGAGTGACCAAAACGACCCGGGCGGCGATGAAAGAGAAGATCTACCCCTCGGAGGCCGAGACATGGTAAACCAACAGAAGCGCACGGGAGTCGTCGAGCTCGCCTCCCGGAATCAGGCCCACATCAACGAGAATCCCAAGCTCCCGCCGATCGAGAAGGGGAAGAGCCGCTTCGACCTGGAGAGCGGGAAATACCTAAAGATCTGGCAGGGACCTCAGCACCCGGGCATCACCGGGAACATGAGCCTCGAATTAACCATCTGCGGCGACGAGATCGTGGAGTGTAAGACCCACGTCGGCTATCTGCACCGGGGCTTCGAGAAGCTGATGGAGCGGCGCAAATACATCCAGTGCTTTCCCATCGTCTGCCGCATCTGCGTTCCCGAGCCGGATTTCAACGAGTACCTCTTCGCCGCGGTAACCGAGGAGCTGGCGGGCATCACCGTTCCCGAGCGGGCCGACTGGATCAGAACCCTGAATCTGGAGATGGCCCGGCTGACCAGCTTCCTGATGTGGCTCGGGGGACAGGCCGGAAGCTTCGGGATGGGAACCATCGGCCAGTGGACGGTCACCATGCGGGACTACATGCTCGACCGCTTCGAGGAGCTCTCGGGCGGGCGGATCTACCATATGTACATGATCCCCGGCGGCGTCCGGGCCGACCTGCCCCCCAACTACGCCGAGCACCTCCTGGAGACCCTGGAGACGGTGGAGAAGACCTTGGACGATGTCGAGCTGGCCCTGATGCACAACGCGGTCTTCAAGAAACGCGCCAAGGGGCTCGGGGTGATCGCCCCGGAGATCGTCGACCAGTTCGGGATTACCGGCCCCAATGCGCGGGCGGCCGGATTCCGGCGGGACCTGAGGCTCGATCAACCCTACCTGGTCTACGATCAGCTCGATTTCGATTACGTCGTCGAGACCGACTCCGACGCCTACGCCCGAACGCGGCTCAGGCTGCGGGAGATGTATCAGTCGATCGACCTGATCCGTCAGATCCTGGCCAGGATGCCGAAGGAGGGAGAGTATTTTACCAAGCTTCCCAACGTACTCCACTGGCGCATCCCCGAAGGCCAGACCTACCGCAAAGCGGAGTGCACCCGGGGCGAGTACGGCTACTACCTCAACACTGACGGGGGCGACAAACCGCGGCGCATCTACGTCCGCGGCCCCAGCTACACCCACGCCGTGGCTCTGATGGAGCACCAGGCCATCGGCTGCAACATCGCCGACACCGCGGGACTGATGGTCTCGCTTCATACTTATCCGCCCGAAGTGGAACGCTAGAATGAGTGGAACGCTAAGAGAGGTTGAAAGATGAGTCTTAAGGATTTAATAGCCCCCTTCTCCGTCTGGAAGCGGGCCTTCGAGAAACCCTACACCCAGAAGAAGCCCATCGAGGAGCGGCCCGGAGCCGACCGCTATCGGGGTTTTCATATCAACGACACCGAGGTCTGTATCGGCTGCGGCACCTGCGAGTCGGTCTGTCAGAACGAGGCGATCGACCTCGCCCCGGTCGTCGGCCGGGAGGCCCGGCACGGGGACTCGGGCCTGCGGCCCAAGATCGACTACGGCCGCTGCTGCTGGTGCGCCCTCTGCGTCGATATCTGCCCCACCGGTTCTCTGGGGATGAGCAACGAATACCTCTGGGTCGACGAGGATCCCGAGGTCTTCCGCTTTGTTCCCGGGGAGGACGGAAAACCGTGGCAGGATTCCGAGAAGGGCTATCGCCGGGCCGAGGGCTACGATCTCCTGGAGCCCTCCCGGGTGGAGATGCCGATGCTCGGATTCGAGGAGAGCCAAAAAAGCTTCGTCGAGATGGTTCAGGGCTTCAGCAAGGAGGAGGCCATGCGGGAGGCCGACCGCTGCATCGCCTGCGGGATCTGCATCGCCACCTGCCCGGCCCACATGGATGTACCGGCCTACATCGAGGCGATCCGCAACGACGACCTGGCCGAGGGCTTGCGCGTCGTCTACGAAGCCAACCCGCTTCCGGCCTCCTGCGGGCGGGTCTGCTCCCACGCCTGTGAGCATGTCTGCGCCATGAAGCATAAAGGCGAGGCGATCTCGATCCGCTGGCTGAAGCGCTACATTGTGGATCAGATCTACTCCGGCGACTACGCCGGGGTGTTGAAAAGCGGCGAAGCGGAGAACGGCAAGAAGGTCGCCGTCATCGGTTCCGGCCCCGGAGGACTGGCCGCCGCCTACTACCTGCGCTTGTTGGGTTATGCAGTCACCGTCTACGACGCCAACGAGAAGGCCGGCGGGATGCTCCGTTACGGCATCCCCGAGTACCGACTCCCCTACGACCAGGTAGACAAGGATGTCGACTATATCCGGAGCCTTGGTGTCGAGGTCAAACAGAACATCCGCATCGGGGTAGACCTCTCCTTTCAGGAGATCTACGACGCCCACGACGCCCTCTTCTTCTCCACCGGTCTGAGCGATCCCTACGGACTCGACATCGCCGGCGAGGATAACAGGAGCGTAATCTCCGGGCTCAAGGTTTTGGACCAGGTAACCCAGGGAGAGACCCCGGACCTGGGCGGCTCGGTGGTAGTCGTCGGCGGCGGTAACGTCGCCATGGACGCCGCCCGGACCAGCCGCCGCTACGGTGCGGAGGTTACCATCCTCTACCGCCGCCGGGAAGAGGATATGCCCGCCGACGAGGAGGAGATCCACGAGAGCCGGGGCGAGGGCTGCAAACTGATCACCCAGGCCATCCCCTTAAGGATTGAACGGGGCGAGAAGACCCGGCTGAAGCTCTACTGGGGCAAGGCCGAGATGATCCCCGATCCTGACGGTGGCCGTCCGCGGCCGCAGCTGATCGAAGGCTCCGAGGAGCTGATCGAGTGCGATACCGTCATCCCGGCCATCGGACAGGCCGCCGACTACTCCTTCCTGCCCGAGGAGATATCTGCTAAGCTCAGCTTCAAGCGCGGTATGGTCGAGATCGACGAGTACCGCCGCACCGGAGATGATAAGATCTTTGCCGGCGGAGATATCGCCAACCGCAAACGGGACGCGATCAGCGCCATAGCCGACGGACACTCGGCGGCCAAGGGCATCGATCTATATCTGAATCGAATTACCAACTAGGATCATAGCCGGAGGTGCTCATGGGCGCTTCCGGCTTACCTATCCGAGGAACACCATAGACGATGGAAAGCACCAAGACCGCCCCGGAAAACGGGGATCTGATTCACGAGATAAAGAAACGCTTTAGTGAGGTCCGTTGCGGAGAGGTACTGCAGCTCCTCTCCACCATGGCCAATCCGGTTCGATTCCACATCCTCTGCGCTCTGAGAATTCAACCCTTTACCGTGACCGAACTGGTGGATATCGCCGAGGGCAACGTCTCTAACGTAAGCCAGCAGTTGAAGATGATGTGGCTCAGCGGGTATCTGGAGAAGGAGAAGAGCGGGAAACAGGTGCTCTATCGTCTTAAGGATGATCGCATCAAGGAACTGATCGCCTCGCTGGAGGATCTTTATCCGGAAGATCCCGAGGATGAGTGCGTCTGCGAGGATTAGTTAGCTGTCAGACCTCAACAGAGCAGGGTTATCCCGCCGTCGACAACCAGATCATGTCCGGTCATGTAGCTGCTTAAGGGCGAGGCAAGGAAGAGCACCGGCCCTGCTATTTCATCCACCTCGGCAAGACGTCTCATCGGCGTACGCCCTTTCCAGATTTCGACCAGTTCAGTAACTTCCGGCCGGCGGTTCATATCGGTCAGAGTATAGCCGGGACTAAGCGAATTGACCCGAATCCCTCGTTGCGCATACTCCACCGCCAGGGATTTGGTCAACATAATCACCCCGGCCTTGGATGTATTATAGTTGGCTTGAAACTGCGGCACATTGACCATCGACCCGGAGATAGAGGCAATATTAACGATTGCAGCCCCGGATTCCATCCGTTTCAGCCCCGCTCGACAACAGGCATAGACCCCTTTCAGGTTTGTGTCGATAATCCGGTCCCAGCTCTCTTCGTCGAGATCGGCAAAGGCGATACTGTTGGCGACGCCGGCGTTATTGACCAGCACATCGATGTCTCCGAACTCCTCGGCGATAGTCTCGAAGGCGGCCTCCACCGAAGATACATCGCGAACATCGGCGGCAAGAGCGAGGGTCTCGACACTACATTCATCCGCAATGCTTGCGGCAACGGCTTTCACCGCCGACTCGTCGCGGGCAACCAGGACGACATCGGCGCCCCGGGATGCGAAGGCCCTGACGATCCCCAGGCCGATACCGCGACTTGCTCCGGTAACGACAACCGATTTGCCGCTGAAATCAAAATCACTCTTCATGGTAATTCAAGATACCACAAAATCGAGTATCGATCGGCGACTTTCTTCATCAAAGCCCTCAACCCGCAACTGAGGTGGCGAATCGCCGTGGTCGTCGACCTTATTGGAGAACCCGACGCAGCGCAGGCCCGCGGCAAGAGCGGCCCTGATGCCGGCGGTTGAATCATCCACAGCCGCCGACTCGGCGGCGGTGCCGCCCAGCAGCTCCAGCGCCCGCAGATAGATCTCCGGATCCGGTTTTCCCCAATCCACCTGATCCCCGCCGACTAAGGCGGAAAAGTATTCCCCAAGACCCAAGCCCCGGAGAATAGAGCGGATCAAGGCCGACTCCGAGGATGAGGCGACCCCCAGCGCAAATCCGCGATGTTTGAAGGCATCGAGCAACTCCGGAATACCCGGGATCGGAGCTAAATCGGCAGCCGAGAAATAGTCGCGGGTGAGGGCCTCGTGTTCGGCCAGGATCTCCTCCGCCTGCTCCGCCCGGCCGGCGCTGCCGCAGATGCTCCGCCACATATCGCGGTTGGCGATTCCCACGAATTGCAGCGCCTCCCGCTCCGAAATAGTCATCCCGTAGCGTCCGGCAACTTCAGAGACCAGCCGGGCGTGGATCGGCTCGGAGTCGATAAGGACCCCGTCCATGTCGAAGATGATTGAGCGCAACTAGACCGCCTTGCGGGGAGGGATCACCGGCGTTAGCCGCACCATCGGCTTTCCGCTGCGGACGACGATCACCTCTTTGCCGGACATGGCCTCGTCTACCAGCTCGGAGAAGTTCGCTTTGGCCTCCTGCATAGAGACGATGCGCGTCCATTCCCGCACATAATTGCGGATCAGATCCTGCACTCCCCGGTCTTCATAGGCGCTCTCGATGGCGCCCAGGATCTCTTCATCCTTGATGGAGGTTATCTCCGGGATCACTGCGTTTACGTCCGCCACTTCCAAGAGCTCCCGCAGATGCTGAGCCTGGGAGTCGTTCTCGCTGCGGTAGTAGAGGGCGGCGGCGATGCCTACCACCAGGTTTTTATTGGGCAGACCGTACTCGACGGTTCCGCGCAAGGGTTTTATCAGCCGGTCGTCGGGGCCGAGTTTCCGCAGGGGTTCGCGACCAACCCGGCGGACATCATCCTTGAGCCAGGGGTTGCGAAAGCGCTTGAGGATCTTGCCGATATAGGCATGATGTTCTTCGCGATTCAGTCCGTAGCGACGAATCAGCACCTCACCGCTCTCCTCCATCGCACCGCGGACTACGCTCAGGACATGCGGATCGGCCACGCTCGCGGCAATGGTGTCGTAGCCGTGGAGCATACCGAGGTATGCGGCAATAGCATGGCCCGTGTTGAGGGTAAAGAGTTTACGCTCAATAAACGCATCTAAGGTGTCGGTCAACTGCATGCCTTCAATTTCGGGGATCTCTCCGCAGAATCCGCCCCGGTCGACGATCCACTCGCTAAACTCCTCCACCCGAACCAGGAGAGGATCCTGGGACTCCTCCATAGGCGGAATAATCCGGTCCACCGCACAGTCGGGAAAGCCGACTCTCCCCGCCATGAAGGCTTTCGTCTCATCGTCGACGGCATCCTCCACCTGGCGCTTCAGAACCGAAGAGGCGTGGAGCATATTTTCGCAGGCAATGATATTCAGCGGAGACTCGTTCCCCTGCCGACGGCGCTCCTCCAGCCCTAAGGCAATCCGGGGGGCGATCTTCTCCAAGACCTTCGGACCAACGGCGGTGGTGATTACCTCGGCCTCCGCTACGGCCTTGAGCAGGTCGTCGCTATCGGAGTAGCAGCCGTCTACCGGCGCGACCTCCATCTCGCGACTCTCCTCGCCCACGATCTCGATGGTATAGCTTTTCCGGTTCTGCAATTGAGGAATGATGATCTGACTGATATCGGCGAAGATAACCTCGTAACCCGAACCGGATAAGAGACTGCCGATAAACCCGCGCCCGATGTTGCCGGCGCCAAACTGAATCGCTTTCTTCATACTGGTATCCTTTCAATCTAGTATTAGCCGAACTTCTGACTGAACAGACTCAGAAGTCGCGCCTGTATCTCCCGCCTACTCCCAAGGGAGAGGGTCTCGATAAAATCATCGTAATCGGTTAGGGCGATCACAATTTCCGATAATGGTGCGGTCTCTACCTGGGTGGCATTCAGGGGGGCGGCTAAAACCAGCACCATCGGTTCCATGGGCGGGGTCTGGATCACTCCGGCCCGCGGGTCAGGAACACCGTCGGTGCGACAGTGCAGCACACGCACGTTCAACTCCTCGAAGATTAGACTTCCGTAGGATTCCCGGCGTTGGAAATCAGAGAGGAGCAGGGTAGTATCGCAATCCTGCCGTTGGTTGAGAGCACTCACTACTTGATCCAACAAGCTCCGCCCGGGGTCCCGCTGCTCAACAAAGAAACCGCCGATTACCGACATGATTACCGGCAGGGTGAGTTTGGGAGAATCGGCTGTCCGGACAGGCGGCGGGTACGTCCCCTCCTTTCGATCGGATTCGCTCTTCTCTTGCCTATGGTGGAGAAGATCCTCCGCGGCCGCAGCGATCTGCGCCCGGATTTGATCCGGCGTAGCTTCCCCTTGAACAAGCACATGCCGAGCGCCTAGAACCTGCACCGGAAAAGTGGTTACGACCAAATCGAACTGACCGGAAATCTGATTCTCCTCGAAGTCGGGATCCCACTGGGAATCGATAACGACATTCTCGGGCAAAACATCCCGGACAATGGAGCTGAGGTAAGCGGACATTCCCAGTCCCTCGATACAGAGTACCTTAACGCTGAGGTACTCTGAGTGCTTTGAGCGGGATTCCTCGATATGCGCCTCTAGAGCCAGTGAAGCCTCGAGAATTTCCCGGCGTACAATTGATGGTGACGGGTAAGAAAGTCTATCGCCCAACTGCGCGAGGAATTCAGAAACCATTGCCGCTGCGGCTGGGGAATCATGCATCCCAGGATAGGGCTTTAGCCCCAGCTCTCGCCATTGGGAGATACCAAGATCGATCCGGTGCGCCGCCGCGGCGACCGTCAAACGCAGATAATTCAATAGTTGTCGATCGTCATGCAGCCAGATACGACGGCGTTCCTCGATTCGGGTTATCGCCTTCTCGATAAGCATGTTGACCGATGAACCGATACCCTGCAGATAGGGATCCACCGGTCGGGGTGAGCTACTCGCAAACTCACAGCCTGCGATCAGTCTGGCGAGGAACTGCAACTCCTCCGGTATCCCGGCCAGGGAGAGCCACTCCGGTTCATGATTCAGTACCGAATCCGCCGCCTGCAGATAGATTTCTGGTAAGGCCAAATTCGCCTGAGGAAATGAATCCAGAGCCTTCCCCTGCTGCACCCGCCGGTCGATAAGAAAGAAATAGGAGATCAGCATCCCCGCCGATAACGGGGAGAACCGGTATTCCAGCAGCTCCTCAGCTCGGGAAATAGCCCGCTCGTAACGGGGGATCTCATCCCGAATCTTCAATAAGCGGATCATCCGCTCCTCTCCGCTTTCAATCATACCCTCCGCAAGCTCCGAACCAGACAAGATATAGGCCGGCACCAGTGAGGGAAAAGCAGAGAGGAAAATCAGACGACATACAAGCTCATCCGCGCGAATACGTACGCCGGTGCCTTTCTGACGATCGATGCGAACGCCCTCGGGGAGCACCTCTTCTAATCCGGCAATATCGCTGCTGACGGTTGAATCACTGACATAGAGTACATGGGCTATTTCGGAGAGCTTAATCCGGCGTCCGGTGAGAATAAGGTAGAGAAGAATGATCAGCGGACGCTGACCGCTTTCGGATCCTGAAGAGCTGCGCAATGCCGCGGCGCCTTTCATCAGGCGCTTGGGCAGCGGGTCGATTAGGCGCACCCCTTGCCCACGGCGCCGTTCCATCCGCACCCCCCGCAGGGTGAGGCTCCGCTCCAAGGTCTCCAGGTCCCGATGGATAGTCCGCACCCCGGCGCCGGTCGCTTCGGCGATCTGCTCTACGGTGGTAAAGCCGTCGCTGTCGGAGAGAAGCTGCAGGACTGCCATAAGGCGCCGGTTCATAAACTATCCTACCTTCCAGGGAGAAAGATCTTCCGGGACCAGTCGAGTAGCGGCGCCGCGCGCCGTATCGGCATCCTTCGCCTCCAGGAGCTCCCGGGAGAGGTTAGTAAGCCGGGCGGACTCTACAGTAGCAAAGCAGGCCTTCAGCTCCGGAATAGCCTGCACGCTTGCACTAACCTCATCTACTCCCAGAGCCATCAGAGCCAGGGCGGATTCAGGGTGGCTGGCCATATCGCCGCAGACGCCCACATGAATACCCGCCGCATGGGCGCCTTCGACGACCTGAGAAATCGCCCGCAAGACCGCCGGGTGGAACTCCCGGTAGTATGAGGAGACTCTCGGATTACCCCGGTCTACAGTTAAGAGATACTGGACAAGATCATTCGTACCGATACTGATGAAGTCCGACTTCTCGGCCAGACTATCCACCAACAGCACCGAGGAGGGGGTCTCTACCATGATCCCCACCGGAAGATCGGGTGCGGATGAGGGGATCAGTGAGCGCACCGCATCGATCTCGGAAGCGGAGATTACCATGGGAATCATAGCCTTGATTGCATGCCCCTCTTCGGCGACCCGGGCGATAGCCGCTATCTGAGTCTTCAGCCGTTCTTCCCGGGCCAGCAGAAAGCGAATTCCCCGCTCTCCCAGAAAGGGATTATCCTCTTGCGCATGGGAAGCATAGGGGAGCGGCTTGTCGGCGCCGCAGTCGAGCAGACGTACGATCACCGGATCGGGCGCCATCGCCGCACAGACGGCCCGATACTCCTCCGCCTGCTGATCCACCGTCGGAAAGTCGGAGAAGCGCATAAAGAGGAACTCGGTGCGAAAGAGTCCTATCCCTGAGGCGCCGAAGGCGCGGGCATTCTGCGCCTCGGCAGCACCGCTCACATTTGCATAGAGGGCGTACTCCGCGCCGTCTGCATAGCGGGACTCCGCGGCGGCGGACCAGGCCATCCGTCTCTGGACCTGCTCCTTTGTCTCCTCGGCCCGACGACGCGCCTCTTCCAGTTTTTGCGGGGAGAGATCGGTGTCGACTGTTCCGGCAGAACCGTCTACAAGGATCTGCTGTCCGCTGCGGACCTCCGCCAGGAGTCCGGTCACCCCGGTAACGCAGGGAATGGAGAGGGATCGGGCCAGAATCGCCGCATGGGAGGTGCGCCCTCCCTTCTCGGTGGCGATGGCAACGACCTTTTCGATATCCAATCGGGCGGTGGCCGAAGGGGTTAGTTCTTCTGCAAGAATAACACTCCGAGGAGGAAGCTCTCCCGGATCGGTAATCGATCCGTAGTAGATCGCTTCGGCCAACCGGCGCCCGATATCGCGCATATCGCCGGCCCTTTGTTTGAAATAGTCCGACTCGAGCTCTTCGAACTCCTGGGCTGTCTCCTCGGCGAAGTCGACCACAGCCCTTTCCGCAGTAGACTTATCCTTGATGATCGCCTCTTCTACGAACTCGGAGATATCGTCGCCCATGATAATCTCGAGATGCCCTTCAAAAATCTCGGCCTCATCCTCGCCGATCAGTTTGCTGACCCGCTCGACCAGCCCCTGATAGTAGGCGGCCGCGACATCCCGGCCTCGAGAGAAACGCTCTCGCTCGCTCTCGGCCCCGCGCATGGCATGCGGTTTGGTTCCGCCGCCTTCGGTCGCCGAAATCGGACCGCTGCGGCCGAGGGGAACCTCGCGCTCATGCAGCACGAATGCGGCGCCGGTACCGATCCCCGGGGAAGAGGGAATCCCGGTCATCATGCCTCAGCTCCTCCGGGCTGCAGCAGCGCCGTCAATGCTTCGAAGGCCGCCTCTTCATCTTTACCGTCGCAGACGAGGGTCACTTCATCACCCTGTACGATTCCAAGCTTCATCAGCTTTACGAGACTCTTCCCCGGAGCCTCCTTACTGTCGCGCTTCAGGACGACTTCGCACTCATATTTCTTCACCTCTTTGACAAACTTGTTTGCCGGCCGGGTGTGCAGTCCTTCCTCGTTGGTCACTACCATGGTTTTCTCGAGCATTATATCCTCCAAACAATCAATCGAACTCGCCGGCCTCGAAGGCCCGGCCGAATTTCCGTAAGACCTCTACGGCATCTGCATTGCTCTCTGCAGCCCGCAGGGCATCTATATATTCCTCGCTGTCCACGATCTCCGCTATCTGCGGAACCGCTTCCTGGTTATGTTCCTCTCTATTGTTAGCGCCCGCAAAGATAAGGAGATCCACCGGATCGTTATCTTCGTCGCCGAACTCTACTGGTGTCCTTAGTGTGACCAGGGCGTATCCGGTTTTAAGCACCCCGTTTTCCGGTTTGGCGTGGGGCATCGCGATCCCGGGGGCAATGATGTAGTAGGGACCTATCTCCTTGTGATTATTGATCATCGCCTGTGTATAGGCATCGGTGATCAGACCGGCTTTTTTCATCATATCTCCGCCGAGTTGCACGGCCTCTTCCCAATCAGAGACGGACTGCCGTACTGCAATCGTTTCGCTGTCAATCAATCGATCTACAAAACATGCCATTTCTAACTCCTCACTCTATAATATAGCCACGGAGGGCGATAAAATGCCCTCCATAACTATTCCCTAACTTCTAGTTGTCGGCTTTCTTCTCCGCCAGTTCGGCGACAATTTGATCGTACTCGGGAGCGTTCACAAAATTAGTGATACTGAAATGCCGTGCTTTCGGCGCTGCGGCCTTGGCCCGGGGGGTTAGATTCACGTGTGAGATAACCAGTCCGGCATCCTGAGGAATATCGTCCACCGGCGCATGTTCTACAAGAACATCAACACCGGCAGCTTTGAGTTTCTTCTTGAGCCGATTGGCGCCCATAGCGCTGGATCCCATTCCGGCGTCGCAGGCGAAGACGATCTTCGATACCTTACCGACACCTTTCAGATCCTGAGTCTGCTGTTTGGCCGACTCCAGGGCCTCGGAACCACCCTCTACATTACGCTTCTCGAAGCGGCGAACGAAAGGCATGGCCACAACGAAGCTTACCGCCGTGGAGATAACGACCGCCAGGAGAATACCCAAGTGACTGCCCTTTGCCGCAACCGCCATCAGAGCGAAGATGGAACCGGGAGACGGGGTGGCAAATGCACCGGTCGAGAAGATGACGTTGGTAAGAACGCCTGAGAATCCGCCGGCGATAACGGCCAGGATCAAGAAAGGATTCATCAATACGTAGGGGAAGTAGATCTCGTGGATTCCGCCGAAGAAGTGGATGATCATCGCACCGGGGGTGGTGTCCTTCACCGCTCCCTTGGTAAAGAGGAAGTAGGCCAGAAGAATTCCGAGTCCCGGGCCGGGGTTGGTTTCGATCAAGAAGAGAATCGACTTCCCGGACTCCTGCACCTGCTGTACGCCCAGCGGACTGAATACCCCGTGGTTGATGGCGTTATTCAAAAAGAGGATCTTACCCGGCTCAACCAGAACCGAAGCCAGGGGCAGTAAGCCCTTGGAGACGATCCAATCCACACCGCCCATAAGAACGTTGGAGACGGCGTTTACCGCCGGACCGATAATGATCAATCCAAAGAGGGCCAACAGACCGCCGATGACGCCGGCGGAGAAGTTGTTGATGAGCATCTCGAAACCGACGGGAATATGGGGTTCGACCTTCTCATCCCATTTCTTGATTCCCCAGCCGCCGAGGGGACCCATGATCATCGCGCCAAGAAACATCGGAATATCCGATCCGACGATCACACCCATAGTCGCAATAACGCCGACCACGCCGCCCCGGACGCCCCACACCAGTTTACCGCCGGAATAGGCGATCAAGAGGGGCAGCATGTAGACGATCATCGGTCCTACCAACGCCGCCAGTCGCTCGTTGGGCAACCAACCGGTCGGAATGAAGAGGGCCGTAATCAATGCCCATGCCAAGAATGCCCCGATATTGGGCATCACCATGCCGCTCAAAAAACGGCCGAAGCGTTGGATTCGTGCCTGCGTTCCAGCTGCAGTACCTGCCATATGTAACTCCTTATTAGAATTGTGTTAGGTTATGGTAGACCCGGTTTTAAAAATCCCGCAACGAAAAGCAGTTCGAACTTGGCATAAAGGACCAGTACTTAATTTGGCAGGAGTCGAAAAACACGGGGATAGCCGCAATTGTGGAAAATGGGTATGCTTGAGCATATCGAAGGTGCGAAAAAAACTTGTAGGAGATTTTGATGGGAAAATGCCCCTGCGGCAGCGGCAAGGAGTATTCAAGCTGCTGCGAACCCTATATAAGCGGTCGGGAAACAGCTCAAACGGCAGAGGTTTTGATGCGCTCCCGCTACTCGGCCTACGTTAAGAATAAGATTAGCTACATCGAAACTACCCACGATCCCGCCACCCGGGACTCCCTCGATCTGGACGCTACTGAAGAGTGGGCCCGGGAATCAAAGTGGCAGGGCCTGGAGATTATCACCGCCGAACAGGGCGGTAGGAACGACGAGACGGGCACGGTGGAGTTCAAGGCGACCTTTATGCAGGATGGAGAAGAGTATGTCCACCACGAGCTCTCCCAGTTCGTCAAGAAGGAGGGCCGCTGGTACTTCCACGACGGACACAAGCCCTCGACTACCGTGGTGCGCGAAGCGCCGAAGGTCGGCCGCAACGACCCCTGCCCCTGCGGGAGCGGGAAGAAGTATAAGAAGTGCTGCGGTTGAAAAACTATGGGCGGAGAGTAAAGATCTCCGCTCCGATGATCTCGGTCAGGATGAAAAGAGATAGATCGAAGACCGTGTCGTGAACGTCTATAATCTCCGAATCGCCGGTAACGATTATTCCCGTGCTTGCTTGAAGTACCTTATCCGCCGCACGTACTAAGAGTACTTCCCTATCTAAACCGTAGCCGGTCAGTGCTCTGCGCAGTTCGTCGGCCAGATCATGGCTATGGGTGAGGGGGGCGTCGATGTAGGCTCGGATGTATGCCGGCTGCAGTCGATTAATACCCTCGGCGATCATCGCAACCGAGCGCTGCCGACGGCCGGTATCCCGGAAAACCCCTGCCGACTCGGCCGCGTCCCGCAACAGGCCGTCCTCGGCGATGTAGACCGGCCGGCCGCTCAGATAGTTGCCGACCACCGCCACCACATTGCAGAGATCGATACTCAGCTCCTCCCCGGCCACCGCCTCCGGAGGGATGATTTTTGCTTGCCGCTCAGCGGCCAACGGATTCGGCACCACCCCGCGGCGCAGGACCGAGCGCTGAACCGCGTCGAGCCTGTAGCGGTCGCCCACCAGCCGCACCGTTACCTTGAATGCGTAGCCCCGCTCGGCGAGATAGCGCTGATCCCGACACGCTTCACGAAACCGCGGTTCAGTCAGTAGCTCGGCCAGCGGGGCACCCTGCTTCACGGAATAAGCACGAACTTCCCGACGAACTCTTTCTTGACGAACTCGGCCTGGGCGGCGGCTATCTCGGCCAGCGGGAAGGTCTTGGCTATGGTCGGGCGAATCTCGTTCCCCTCGATATAGCGCACCAGATTGGGGAAGACCGGTTCGTCCCAGGCGGTGGTACCGATCAGGGTGATATCCTTCAGATACATGGTCCGTAAGTCAAGCTCGACGATCGGCCCGGCGATGGCGCCGGAGGAGACGAAACGCCCGCCGCGCTTTAGCACTTTAAGCATCTCCGGGAATGTTGCCCCGCCGACGTTGTCGACCACCAGGTCCACCGACTTTTCGCCCAAGGCGGCGACGATATCGCTTCCCCGGGGGATTACCTCATCCGCGCCGAGGGCCTTCACCTTGTCGGCCTTTGCCGCCCCGGCAATGCCGATCACGTAGGCGCCGCGGCGTTTGGCCAGCTGTACCGTGGCCGTGCCGACCCCGCCCGAAGCGCCGGCGACCAGCACCCGCTCGCCTTCGGTAAGTCCGGCCCGGTGGAGCATATTCTCAGAGGTACCGTAGGCGCAGGGGATGGCCGCGAGCTCCACATCGCTCCAGTCGCAGTCCACCGCGAAAAACTCAACCGCCGGGATCTTTACAAAGTCGGCGAATGCGCCGTCGAAATCGGAGCCCATCCAGATATTCTCCATAGAGGAGAACCCCTCACTGCGCATACAGGCGCGGACAATGCCCCGGCTGCCGATCATGGATTCGTCTACACCAGGTCCGACGGATTCCACCCGTCCGCAGCAGTCGGTCCCCTGAATGAAGGGAAAGGGGGTCGCTTCGTTCCAACCGCCGTCGGCTTTCTCCCCGAGCTCTTCCTCACCGGCGGCCTGGTTGGTAGCCGCTTTTACCGAGGACGAGTACCAGCCGATGCGGGTGTTGATCTCGGTATTGTTGACCCCGGCGGCCAGAACCCGTACCAAAATCTCATCCCTCCCGGGAACCGGGGTCGGAACCTCCTGATAGACCAGTTTCTCGTAGCCGCCGTTTCCTGTGGTTAAAACTGCCTTCATACTGCCCTCCTTTCTCCGACATTCAGTATACCTGATGATGGGCCGCCGCTAAAGCCGATAGGAATAGATAACTATTTCTCGACTTTATATAAGTTATATGCTACAGTTAATTGTCTTACCTTTAAACCAATAACGCAGCCACGGTAGATTGGGAAAAACAGGATACAAGGAGTGCAGTATGTTACATGAACCGGCTTCATATTCGGGCAAGGACCCATCATCGGAAATCAAGAAGAAGATCGGCATCCGAATGTTCATCGCCTATGGAATTGTCTATGCGGGCTTTGTTCTTATCAACACCCTGGCGCCTCAACTAATGGGACGCAAGATCCTTCTCGGATTGAATCTGGCCGTCACCTACGGATTCGGTCTTATTGTACTGGCCATTGTTTCCGGCATGCTCTACAACCGGTTCTGTACGAAAAAAGAGGATGAAATGGCCGAAGGAGAGGATGAGTAATGATTTACAACGCTTCCTTTCTACCGATTCTGCTCTTTTTAGCTATTGTCGTCTCCGTACTGGCAATCTCGATCCTTTCCGCTCGTAAAGCAAGCTCCGCCAAGGGTTACTTCGCCGCCGGCGGTTCTATACCGTGGACGGTAAACGGCATCGCCTTCGCCGGGGATTATCTCTCGGCCGCTTCCTTTCTCGGAATCTGCGGTATGATCGCTTTCTCCGGTTACGACGGATTCCTCTACTCTATCGGTTATCTCGCCGGTTGGGTTATGGCCCTCTTCGTCGTTGCCGAACCGATGAAGAAACTGGGCAGGTATACCTTTACCGACGCTCTGGATTCCAAGTTCAACTCCTCCGGCATCCAGCTGATGGCCGGAATAAGCACCCTCCTGGTTTCGATCTTCTATCTGATCCCTCAGATGGTCGGCGCCGGGGCGCTGGTGACGCCGCTCTTAGGTTTGCCTCACTACGTGGGGGTTCTGATGGTAGGCTCCATCGTTATCTTCATCGTCGCCACCGCCGGCATGAAATCCACCACCTATGTACAGTTTATCAAGGGTGCGCTGCTGATCGTCTTCTCCAGCGTCCTTGTTATTCTCCTCCTCCAGAAGGGACTGACCACTCAGCCTAGCGATGAGTATCATGATTTCACCGAATTGACGGCGGTCATGGAGAACGGCTCGATCAGCTCGATCAAGGAATCCGGCTATGAGCTGGCCGGCGTCCACGAGAACGCCAATGGAGATTTCCTGCTGATCTCACACCAAGGTTACGATACCTGGTGGAAGGCGGAAAGCGACGGTACGGTAACCGAAGCCTTGAGTATCGTCGTCTCGGAGAACGAGAGGCTCTATAACGGAGCTCCCATTGAGGAGGAACGCTTCTATCCGGTGGGACATATGAGCAAGGTAGTCGTCGACGGCGAGGAGGTCGACGCCACGGGACCCCTGAACCCTTTCACCTATCTCTCCACAATTGAATCCAGCGAGGTAGTCAGATTCAGCAAAGCCTCCTTTACCTTCCAGAACGAGGATGTCACGGTCTGGTACCAGAATCCCACTCCGGGAAGCGAGGTGATGCGTCCCGGATTGAAATTCAAGGTCGATAAGGGGTCGACCCCGCTGTCGAAGTTGAACTTCATCTCCCTGATGCTGGCGCTCTTTTTCGGAACCTCGGCCCTCCCTCACGTATTGATCAGATACTATACGGTCCCGAGCCCCCGAGATGCGCGGAAATCGACTATTCTGGCCATAGTGGCCATCGGCTTCTTTTATATCCTAACCCTCTACATAGGGCTGGGCGCCATGGTAAACGGCGTACTCGATCTCGAGAGCTCGAATATGTCCGCCCCGCTTCTGGCCAAGTCCTTCGGAACGGTACTCTTCGCCGTTATATCTGCAATCGCCTTCGCCACCGTTCTGGGTACCGTCAGCGGCCTGATCGTTGCAGCCTCCGGCGCGGTAGCCCACGACCTGGTAGGCCAATACTTTAAGATTGAGATGTCCGATTCGCGCAAGGTCCTCGTCGGGAAAATGGCTGCCGTAGGCGTAGGCGCAATGGCGATTCTGCTCGGCATTCTCTTTAAGGGAATGAATGTCTCCTTTCTGGTGGGCTGGGCCTTCGCCATCGCTGCCTCCGCAAACTTTCCCGCCATCATCATGCTGTTGTTCTGGAAGAAAACCACCGCCAAGGGCATCGCGGCCTCAATCGCCGTAGGAATGGTATCCGCCATCGGGATTATCCTCATGTCGCCCAGCATGTTCGAGCGCTACGGCATGCATCCTTCCGAGGCCTGGATCCAGTTGGACAACCCGGGGATCATCTCCATCCCGCTGAGTTTCGTTACTCTGGTTGTGGTTTCTCTGCTGACCAAGGCGAAAACCCCGAGCGCCTAAAGAGGGCACTATGCCGTCCGACCGGATGCTGGTATTGAATGGAAAACCCGCCGAGGAGAGAACAACGCGGGAATTGATACGAGCCCTAAACGATCCCGGCATACGAACCAAGAAGGGCGGCTTTCTTTTTAAATCCGCGGTGGAGCAGGGAAACCTGCTCCTCGGGATTATCCCCGTCCTGCAGGCAGGGGAGCGAACCCATCATTACGATATCCGGCTTCCCGACCGCCCGGCACAGATCCTAATCGGCAACCTAAGCCCTGTGGGAGTCTTTACGGTACTCTTCGCCGAGAAACGGCAGGACCTGAGCGAGGAGATAAAAGTCGCCTATCGCAGCGCCTATCGTCGGCTCTTCAGCACACTCCTCGATCTGGGTCTGGATCCGGATCTATGCATCGACCGCATCACTTCAGACCTTCTGATTCAAACGGGAATCTTCACGCATGAGATTTCAACTGTTCGAGATATCGATGCCTAGGAACTCATAACTCAAGCGCGACTGCAGGCCGTTCAACACGTTAAGGGCCCGGCGCAGAGCCTTGCGATTCTCCTCGGAGAGTCCCGCAGGATCCAGATCATCGTTGACCCGCCGCAGCTCGCTGTGGGAGATAAGCTGATTTGAGAAGCGCAGTCTCCACAGTGTTTCGAAGGCCTCGATGATCTCCTCCCGGGAGGCGCTATTGACTACGCCCATCGTGAAGAGGCGCTCAATCCTCTCCAAGGTCGAAGCCTGAGGAATTTCATATTTCAATGCATAGAGGCGAGCGAAGTTGATCAGCGGCAGCAGGCTCTCCTTGATATTCACCACCGATTGACCTTTGCGTTCCTCCGTCTTGATTGACCCCAATATTCCAAGGGAAGGTTTGTATTGCAGACAGTTGCGGGCGAAATGACCTAAGAATTCCGGATTCTCCCCGGTCGATTCGAATATCCTGGAATGCATCGCTGATACCAGAGCTTCCGAGCCCCAGGTCCGTTCAATATCGAAGAAGACATGAATATCCAGGAGCGAAATCTGATCCGCCTGATGTATCCAACGCGCATACTGATCCTCCCATTCCCTTAAGGAGAGGCACCAGGCCGGGTTCATGGCCATGATCCCCCCGGGACACCAGGAGAAACCGGCCTGATTCAAATTCGTGCAGACGCTATTGGCCAGGCGCAGAAAAAAGAGCCGCTGCTTCTCCAAGAGATCTCCTGCGGAGGAACTCAAGAAGACCAGAGCGTTGTCCTGGTCCGAGAAAAGGGTCATCTCCCGACGGCCGCTGCTTCCCAGAGAGAGAAAGGCGAAATCCGTCGGGGCGGGTCCCGCCTCTTCGAGGAAGAGATCGATCAGTCGTCGCACAGCGCTGTGGTAACAGGCGCTCAGGGTCTCCCGGAGCTCGAGCGGGGTCGAATGAGGGAGAAGAGAACGGACCAGCTGCGGCAGCTGGTGCAGGAAGCGGACGATCTCCAGGCTGCTGTTCGCAGTTTCAATCTGCCCCTTAAAGATTTCAGGATCCTGAGGAACCATCTGATCCACAAGCAGAGGAACGCGGGCCGCCGGACTCCCGATCAGCCGAAAGGAGATGATATGACCGTTCTGTTCGGAAAGAAAGATGCGCGATACCCTGACGATTACATCGAGGGATCCCCCGCTTCGACAGCGGATCGATGCCTCGAACTCATCGGTCTCCGGATTGGGACTTCTCAGGTTGGCGATATGTCCGGACAGCTTGGAGCTCATATTCTCCCGGGGAAAGAGTCTATCCCAGATAGACGGTGAGTAGAGCTCCTCATCGGAATAACCGGTAATGCGCTGAATAACCGGATTGAAGAAGACGATCCCTTCTTGCCCCCGCAGGATATACCCCTCATTGGAGGCCTCGACCAGGGCGCGATAACGCTCCTTGGCCTCCACTAACCCCGCCTCCGCCTGTTTACGGTTTTTCTCTATCCCATGACTCTGTATGACGATGTAAATCAGAACCGCTATTAACAGAAGCGAGATGACGAGAAAAACCAGCGAGAGATGATAGGTCAGCCGCGAGATCTCCTCCTCGACATCATGTACGAAGATTCCCGTCCCTACAATCCAGCCCCAGGCTTCAATCCCCTGTACATACGAGAGTTTGGGGACGACCCGATCATCCTCCTCGCTCAACTGCCACAGATACTGCAGGAATCCCCCGCCGTATTCCTCGACCAGCCGAACCGATTCTACAAAGAGCCGCTTACCGCTGCGGTTCATACTGTCGGTAAACGAAGAGAGATCCCGCCCCTCGAGATCCGGACGCCAAGGATGCATTATCATCACCGGCTGTTCGTCGGTTATCCAAAAATAGAGATCATCTTCTCGTCCGTAGCGTAACTTCCGGATCTCATCTTTAGCGGCGGTCTGAGCCTCTTCCCGGGGGTAGAGCTCATCATCTTCCAGGGATACATAGTAGTCGACGATGCTCACCGCTACGGCGGAGAGTTCCCGGATCATCTCCTTCTTGGCAGCCATTAGGCTATCATGAAAAAGAGGCAATATTACCAGATAGATCGAGACAACGAAGAGCGAGAGCGAGAGTATCACCGGCAGTACAATACGCAGCAGGAATCCGCCGGACCAGGGCTCCCGTTCTCGACGATTCCGGTAGTAGAGGCCCTTGAAATAACGGTTGAGCTCCGCGGGAGTTAAGATGCGCTCTTCAGAGATTTCGGACTCATGATACTTCTCCGAGAAGGTACCGTTGGCGAAATCCTCTCTGGAAGGGATGTAGCCGTCATAATCGTCCTTGATGTGCATCTCGAAAACGTTTTTTATCTGCTCGGCGCTATACTTGTGAGAGAACTCCTTCAGGGCTTCATCGAGGGCTTCGCGGCAGTGTCGATAGGGACGATGTTCATAGGGGGTGTAGCCTCCGAGGTGGCCGTGACTGAGGAAACGCTTAAAATTGTCATGATCGAAATACCCGTCGATCCATTTATGAATATCTTCGGCCCGAAGATTGAAGACCTTCTCGGTCCGATCGGCATGATCCAGCAGCTTCACGCCGCTATTTTACCATGAACTGCCCCATCATGCCCGCGTCCTCGTGCTCTAAGAGATGGCAGTGATACATATAGATACCGGTGTACTCCTCGAAGCGCAGGGCGAACTCGATGCGGTCGCCGGGATAGAGTAGCACTGTATCCTTCGGGCCGGCGTAGAGGGGCGGCGGCGGGGAACCGTTTAGACTGAGCACCGTGAACTGAACATCGTGCACATGGAAGGAGTGGGGGATATTCATCATACCCATGCCGATATTATCCACCGTCCATACCTCGGTCGAATTTTTAGGGATTTCGAAGTCGATACGATTCAGGTCCATCCGGGATCCGTTGATGCTGAAAAAGCCCATGCCCCTGGTTTCCATCCTGAAGTTTCTAGTGCGGCTCGAAGGCTCAGGCTCGACCGGATCATAGCGAAAGCCTTCAGGGTGCGCGTAGCTCTTCCCCTCCTCGGAGGTGACGGAAAAGCTCATCGCCTGCATCGTGGATCCGCCGTAGATCTCGCTCAGTAATGCATCCTCTCCGCGTCGATCGAAATCGACCAGGATCTCGTAGCGCTCGCCCGGGGAGAGCACCAGCCGCTCAACCCTTACCGACTCTGGCAAGAATCCGCCGTCCGAGGCGATAACGGTAAACGGGCGGCCGCTCTCGAAGGCGAGCCGCATAATAGTGGAGTTCGACCCGTTCAGGATGCGAAAGCGGTAGGTTCCTTGGGGGAGCTCCAGACTCGGCTCATAGGCACCGTTGACCAGCATGATATTGCCCAGATACCCGTGCATCACATCCCGCCCCCGGGGGGCATAGCGAATGCGGCCGTCCCGGTCGACCCGACGATCCTGCAGGATCAGGGGGATGTCGTTCACCCCGTACTCCCGGGGAATCGGCAGGGAGCGGGAGTAGTCGTCCTCGATGATGAAGAGACCGGCCAGACCGCGATAGACGTGCTCCGCCGTTTTGCCCATCAAGTGGGGATGATACCAGAGGGTGGCCGCGTTTTGCCGGATCCGGAAGCCCGGCCGCCAGGTCTCGCCCGCCGGGATGACCTGATGCGGACCGCCGTCGTATTCCGCGGGCAGATGCATGCCGTGCCAGTGAACCGTGGTGGGCTCGTCGATTTCATTGGCGATCCTGAAGGAGACAAGATCGCCCTTCTCGGCCCTGATCGTCGGACCGAGGTACTCCCCGTTATAGCCCAGACTATCGCTCGTTCCGAAGGGGAGCTCGAGCTCGCCTTTTTGAATTCTCAAATCCAGTTCCTCTCCCTCCAGGAGGGGAGGGATCGGCAGACTATTGACGGGAGACGCTTGCGACGGACCCTCCGCCGCAAGCCGGACGAGCAATCCGAGCGCCAATAACAGGAGGAGCTTAAACCGGGACGTAGCCGGCCTCCTTAACTGCCGCCTTTACCGCATCCATATTCCCGTTCTCTCCTGCAAAACTCACCGTGAGTTCGCCGGCATCGAGATTGACCTCGGCCGACTCGACCGCATCCACCGCCTTAGCGGCCTCTTCGACCCGCATCTTGCAATGGTTACAGCTCATGCCCTCTACCTTAACTGTCGTTGTCATAGTGCTACTCCTCTCATTTTTCGACGCCGACGGCGCCGGATTGTTTAAATGCGGTGCAAACCGCTTAAGACTAAGTGAATTGCTGACCACCGATACTGAACTGAAGGCCATGGCGGCCCCGGCGATCATCGGATTCAAAAACCCTAAAGCGGCGAAGGGGATGCCTAAGGTATTGTAGAAGAAGGCCCAAAAGAGGTTCTGCTTTATCTTCCCCATGGTCCGCTTCGAAAGCTCGACGGCCACCGCGATCTCCCGCAGATCTCCCCGCATCAGGGTAATGTCCGAGGATTCGATGGCGATGTCCGTCCCCTCGCCCATGGCGATTCCCGTATCGGCGGTGGCCAGGGCCGGAGCGTCGTTTACCCCGTCTCCCGCCATGGCGACGATCCTCCCCTGCTGCTGCAGCCGTTTTACCTCGGCCGACTTTCCTTCGGGCAGGACCTCGGCCAGCACATTCTCGATTCCCACCGCGGCGGCAATTGCATCGGCGGTGCGCCGGTTATCGCCGGTAATCATGTAGACCTCGAGACCGAGCTCTTTCAGTCGGGCGACTCCCTCCCGGGAGTGCTCCTTAAGCGCGTCGGCCAACGCAAAGAGGGCCAACACTTTTTCTGTATCCGCCAGGAGCAGCACGGTTTGCCCCGACTCCTCGAGCTCCGCTTTGGCTTCTCGGCTGGATTCGATATCGATTCCGGACTCGGTCAGGAAGCTCTGCGTACCGATCAGATAGGAACGCCCCTCCAGGTCGCCGCGAATCCCTTTCCCCGGAACCGCTTCGAAGGCCTCCGGATCCCACAGTGTCAGCTGCTCACTCACGGCCGCATCCACCACCGCCCGGCCCAAGGGGTGCTCGGAGGGCTTCTCGAGACTGGCGGCGATCCGCAACATTTCCGTGGGATCGCTGTGACCGTTTAGGACACGGACATCCTGTAGCTCCGGCCTACCGCGGGTTATCGTGCCGGTCTTATCGAGGACGATCGCATCCAGCTTCCCCGCCTGCTGCAGCACCTCTCCGTTTTTGATCAGAATGCCCCGGGTCGCGCCGACGCCGGTTCCGACCATTATCGCCGTCGGCGTCGCCAGACCGAGAGCGCAGGGGCAGGCGATAACCAGCACCGCGACCGACGCGATCAGGGCCTGGGCGATGCTCCCCGCCAGGAACCACCAGAGGAGGAAGGTAAGCGCTGAGATAAGCAGAACCACCGGAACGAAGATGGCGGAGATCTTATCGGCCAGCTTCTGCACCGGCGCCTTCGACCCTTGAGCCTCTTCGACCACCTTGATGATCCTGGCCAAGACCGAATCCTTGCTTGAATGCTCGGCCCGGAAGCGTATGGAGCCGTAACTGTTGATCGAGCCGCTCATGACCTCGTCCCCGGATTCCTTTTCTACGGGGAGACTCTCGCCGGTCAGGGTACTTTCGTCTAACGCACTCTTTCCGGAGATGATTATCCCGTCAACCGGGATCCGTTCGCCCGGCCGCACCAGGACAATATCCCCGGGAACTACGTCGCTGATCGGGACGGTCATATCCTGCCCATCCCGCTCGACCACCGCCGTTCTCGGCTGAAGCCCCATCAGCTTTTTAATCGCTTCTGAGGTTTTACCCTTAGCTCGCGCTTCAAGATATTTCCCGAGAAGTATGAGAGTAATAATCACCGCCGAGGCTTCGAAGTAGAGACCGCTCCCGGTAATACCCAGACGCGAGGCGATAAAACCGTTGAATACACTGTAGAAATAGGCGGCCGAGGTTCCCAGCGCAACCAGCACGTCCATGTTCGGACTCCCCGCCTTGAGGGAAGCGTAGGCGCCACGATAGAAGCGCGCGCCGATCCAGAACTGCACCGGCGTGGCTAAGATAAACTGTACCAAGGGGTCGTGCAGGATCATCAGACTTTCGATCTGAAAGATCATGGCGAACATAGCCCCCATCAGGGGTAGACTCAGGAGAGAGGCGATCAAGGTATGTCGCTTGAGGCGGCGAGTGTGACGCTCGCGCTTCTCCTCCGCTTCGTCCCGCTTGGCTTCCGTGACGACGGCGGCGCCGTAGCCGGAGTCGAAAACGCTCTTGACGATCTCTTCTGGGGAGACGCTGGCGGGATCATAGCTTACCGTCGCCTTCTCGGTCGCCAGATTGACATTGGCCATGTCGATTCCGGGCACCTTCTTGATCCCCTTTTCCACGTGAGCCACGCAAGATGCGCAGGTCATACCCTCTATATCTAGTTGCAGAATCTCCATAGAACTCCTTCCTTATTTCGTCATCTTACCGATGGTTGTCATCAGTTCGTCGACCACACCCAATTCGCCATCCTGAATCTGTTCGACCACACAGCTTTTCAGATGCGCCTCGAGAAGGGTCTTTTTAACACCGTGAATAGCGGCTTCGACGCTCATAAACTGGTGCAGAATATCGTCGCAGTAGACATCCTCGTCGATCATCCTGGCGATCCCGCGGATCTGCCCTTCGATACGCTTCATACGGCTGATCATCGCCTGCTTCGTCTCATACGGATGATGTGCTTTCCGGGTCTCAATCATTACCATACCCCCCTACCCTATACAGCATATAATAGTTTTCCAGACTAATTTTGTCAAGTTATTTCCGCAAACCAACTGAGCTCGTGCCCGTTGCCTCAACACGAAGATTACCGTACCTTGCACGTATGGACTTAACGACCCCGGCGCTTCTTTTTCCAGCCCTTTCGCTCTTGTTGCTGGCCTACACCAACCGCTTCCTGGCTCTGGCCAGTCTAATTCGCACCCTCCACCAGGAGTATTCGACGGACCGCTCGCGGATAGTTATCGGTCAAATCCGCAACCTTCAGCGGCGTATAGCCCTGATCAAGGTGATGCAGATCTTCGGCGTCCTCTCGCTCCTGCTCTGCGTGGTGACCATGTTCCTGCTCTTCTTCGGCCTGGAGCTTATCGGGGATATCGTCTTCGCCTTGAGCCTCATCTCGATGATCACCAGCCTCGCCTTCTCCTTGAGTGAGCTCTTTATGTCCGTTACCGCCCTCAATCTACAGCTCTCGGACCTTGAGGGCGGCAGTCGAGAAAAATAGTCCTCCCGGCGCTTGAACCTTCCTCCCGGAGCGTGGTAGCACGGGCATATGGAGCAGACTGAAAACGGCAAATCCTTGACAACGGTAAGCGCTATCCTTGCCAGTGTATTCCTCTTAGCCTCGGGTTCGGCCTTGCAGACTACGGCCGTCTCCCTCCGGGCCGGCCTTGAAGGCTTCGGCGAGCAGACGATCGGACTCATCAGTTCCGGCTACTTTGCCGGGATTCTCATGGGCTCCTTTTTAGCCCTCTTGATGATCCGCAACGTCGGTTATGTGCGGACCTTCGCCGCCTTTTCCTCCCTCGCTTCGGCCACCTCTCTGGCTCACGTACTCGTGATCTCCCCTTTCTGGTGGGTCATCTTCCGGCTGGTCCACGGCATGTGCATCTCCATTGTACTCGTGGTGGTGGAGAGCTGGCTGAACTCATCGGCCCCCAACAAGAGCCGCGGCAGGATCCTCTCCCTCTACGGAATCATCTTCCTGGCCGCCAACGGCGTGGCCCAGCCTCTGCTGGCCGTCTTCACGCCTCAAGAGTTCAGTCTCTTCGGCATCACCTCGATTCTGATCTCCATCTGCGTTCTCCCGGTCGGGCTGGCTCAGGTACAGGGGAATCCTCAAGTTTCGAGCATCTCTATTCGCTTAGGCGGAATCTTCAGTAAATCGCCCATGGGTTCAACCGGAGTGATCATCAGCGGCCTTGCCATCGGCGCCCACATAACCCTTACGCCGCGGGCCGTCCAGAGCTGGGGCTTGAGCGACGGAGCCATCGGCCTCTTCCTCCTGATCGTTGCGGCCGGGACAATCGCGCTTCAGCTCCCGCTGGGCTGGATTTCTGATCACCGGGACCGACGCTTCGCCCTGCTGATAAGCTGCAGCGTCGGGGTGGCCGCCGCCCTGGGACTGATCTTTACCGGCGGGATGGGAATCTATCTGATAGTTCTGGGCTTTCTGCTGGGAGGATTCATGATGCCCCTCTATCCCCTGGCGATCGCGACGGTCAACGATCAGCTGCAATACGACGAGATGATCGAAGCGGCCAGCGCTCTCTATGTCTTCTATGGGGTAGGCTCGATGCTCGGACCGTTGATTGCGTCCCAGTTCATGGCCCGTATCGGGCCGGGGGGGCTCTATCTCTTTATAGCTCTGGTGATGGGGCTCTACATTCCCTTCGGGCTCTTCCGGTTGCGGCTGGTTCCGGAGTTCCTGGTCCGCGGTACCAAGGCGACCTACCGGACCGTACCGCGAACAACGGTTATGGCCTACAGGATGTTGAAGCGACCGAAGAAGAACGACCGGAACAAGAAGAGCCGCGCTTAGACGAACGCCTCGGAACGAATACCGTCTTCATTAATTCCGAGCTCCAGCAGCAGAGGAACCATTGCGCTCATGAAGCCGAGGGGGCCGCACAGACGCACCTTCGTTTCAGGATTGTCCAGCACCGGGGCGAGGGCTTTGACGAGGAAGTCCCGGTCGATTCGTCCCTCCTCCGCGGTATAGCGGGTGATCATCCGCCGGCGATATCGATCTAGGCGAAACACCCGCGCAGGAGAGCGGGCGCTCACAATGAAGATAAGAGGCGGCTTCAAACCCGCTGCAGCATAATGATCGCATATCCCTGCCAACGGGGTTATCCCCGCACCGCCGCCGAGTAAGACCAGCGGGCCGCCCTCCTCGGGACGCCAGACAAAAGCGGCGCCTGTGGGGCCGCGAACCTCCAGGTGGTCTCCGGGGCGGCAGGCGGCCAGACGCGGAGAGAGGAGGCCTTTTGCTAATACCTGGATCCCGAAATCGATTTGCCGGGTCTGCTCGGGGGCAGAGGCGATAGAAAACTTGCGGGAGAGAGTCTCCCCGGGAAAGCGGATCTCGTAGTGCTGTCCGGCCAGGTGGGGAATCCACTCATCCGGCTCTATTTGGAGTGCGACCATATCGCTTGCAGCCTGCTCGACACGGATGACCCGCGCCTTCCGCCAAGCGTGACGCCTCATGCGAGAACGGTAACCGCGTCGCCGACGCGCACGCTTCCCAGCGCCTCGTGCACCACCTTGCGACCGAAGCGCGCTCCCAATGGTCCCGCGCGATAGGACTCCAGGGTTTCCATGGGTTCAACGCCCTTCTCGCCCGTTTCCTGATCGATCGTAGGTATCTCGCAGCGGATGCAGTCCTTTACGACCCGAAAGCGCAACTCCCCTATTTCGATCCGTTTCCAGCCATCCTCCTGATAGGCGCTCCCGCCGGCGACGACAAGGTTGGGACGAAAGCGGTCCATCCCTACCGGCGTATCGAGGCGAGCGTTGAGATCCTCCAAAGAGGCTTCGCTCAACAGCATCAAGGGGGAAGAATCGGCAAAGCCGACGCTCATCCCCGAATCTCTTTCGCCGTAGGAGGCACCGAGCTTTCGGGTAAAGGATGCGCGCATGCGGACCAGTCGGCAGGGATACGCCAGGAAGCGGCTCAGCGCATCTGCCGCCGCTCGGCCCTGGTCGACGGCCTCACAGCTGTTCTGCCAGACCTGCACCGAGACCGGACTTCCCTCGTTTACAAGGGGCGCAACGATCGTGCTGTCATCCGGAAAGGTGAGACGCAGACCGGCCTCGGTCACCTCGGGGCTAATCAGCGCCATCTGCGGAAATCGGCGCTGGGTAACGAAGATCCCGTCCTCGTCCACCACCATCCATTCCCGGTCATAACGAAAGCCGGTCGTCACCAGTTCAGCCTGGTCGGGATAGATTGCCCCTAACGATTTTACCGGGTAGACCGCAATCTGAGAGATCCTCAGCTCCATTAAATCAGGTTACCCATTATTAACGTCTGCCGGTCAGCTTAATAATGTGATGACCGAACTGGGTCGAGACCACCTGGCTCAAGCCGCCGACGGAGAGTTTCTTACAGGCCTCCTCGAACTTGGGCACCATCTTGCCCGGACCGAACCAGCCCAGGTCGCCGCCTTTCGATTTCGAGGGACAGGTAGAGAAATCCCGGGCGATGGCGGCAAAATTCCCGCCGGATTTAACCTTTTTCAAGAGCTCCTGGGCCAGGGCGCGGTCCTTGACCAGGATATGACTCGCTCTATACTCCATATTAATCGCCTCCATGAATCAATCTGTTAAAAAAGCAGTCTATTCCAATCCCGGAATGAGATCAATCTTGACAGCCGACGAGTATAGCATGGATGATGGAATGGATGAAAATCGGACGCAACGACTCCTGTCCCTGCGGCAGCGGAAAGAAATACAAACATTGTTGTCTACAGAAGAGTAAGGTGATTTCCTTCCCAGAACCTGCAGACCCACCCCCGAAAACGCCTTCGGGGGACAGCGCCATTGGGGTGCACCGCTTAATGGGCTTCGATTCCGCCGAAGAATATAACCGGGCGATCGAAGCTTATCAGTTTTACTGCGAGAACGAGATTCCCGCGGGGGAATCAATCCCGTCCTTCCGCCAGTTCCTAGAAGGCGAATCTGCCCTGGCATCGGTTTTCGAGAATATCGATATGTCCGGTATCCTCGAAGGAGCCGATAGCATAGAAGAAGCGAACCGCCGTATGGCCGAGGCCGTCGAGGAGTATAATCAGACCATTGAGAGAGATGAAAAACCTCTCGAAGCATTCGAAGATCTATTCACCCACGGCTTATCCCGCAAAAACAGAGCCGTTAGCCTCAACCGATCCATTCCGACGGATATGATCGAATCAACTCCCATTATCTCGCTGCTTCGAGGATACCTCGAGTATATCGTCAGAAATGGGGGCAGTATCACTCTAAGCGATGATCCCGTCTCCACTGAAGAATTTGAAAAGGTTCTCACTGTCTTAAAGGAGTATTCGAGCTTTAATTTCACCCTAAAAGACAGTAGCGGAAGACCGGTAATCTTTCAGATTATATTAATTCTACGCTATCTCTGCCTGAGTTTGGGATACACCCTTGAAGAGCGCACCCATGAGAAAATTTCAGAAAAGGGGATCCGTGTGCTAGAGGGAAAGTACCTAAAAAACTGCTACTTTGCCGCACTTAAAGAGTATGAGTTCGAGTTTAACTGGTTCTACCATTGCGAACTCCCTGAATCAATTGAGGTTTTGCAGGATTTCGCGGCCGTTGCAACATTCCTGATCGCCCGCACAAGGAATGAGAAGAATCAGTACAGCGCTGATCCGGCTGAGGTCTTCGACATTATCAATAACCTGATATCGATTGAAAATCTCTTTACCGGAAAAGATTATTTGAGGAAGGATCAGCTAATTGGAATCTTCACGGATTATATTTTTATCCTCTTTGCGCATCTCTTCGGATTCTTGGATATAGCGGAAAACGATACAAAATCGCCTAAAGCCTATACCTATCGGACGACAACGCTATTTAATCAACTCCTTCAATGGAGCATATAATCACCATCCACTAGGTTTCAATCCGATTGAATTAGCTCGAACTTCTCCGGGGCTCCCCCGTCGACGATCATGCTCCAGGAATCAAGATGATAGCGCAGTACCGCACAATCTCCGGTACCCAGAGAGATTGATCGGCCGGCCAGGATCGAAGCCGCTTCCTCGAAGGTCGGATTATGCCCGACCAAAAGAACACATTCCCAGGCATCATCCAACTCCAGGCACAGACGGATAAGATCCGTTGCATGAATGTTGTAGAGTTCGTCCCGAAGATCGGGATCAGCGGCGATGTCGAGCTCGGCGGCGCATATCTCGGCTGTCTGCCGGGCCCGAACGGCAGAGGAGGAGATAATCCTGTCCGGGATCAGATCCTCAGACTTGAAAATCTTCGCGATATGCTTGGCTTGGGTGTGACCGCGGTGCTTCAGCTCCCGGTCCCAGTCATGGGCATATCCGTCTCGATGGGTCTTCCCGTGTCGCAGCATTAGAAGTGTTTTCGGCATGAGGCTCCCTCCTGGGCCTAAATATAAGGCTGTTGTGCATGAAATCAAATATTTTTACCCGGTTTTTATTGACTTATTATTTAAATCCGGGTTTTATAAGTCCATGAAGATTACCTATACCGCCTTTCACGGGCACACATCGATCGCAACAGGCGAACTGAGTGAATTATTACCGGCGGTACAACGCTACCGTGCATCTCACCCAGAATCGAATCCGCTGATATTTCGCCACGATACCGGCAAGCAGGTAGATTTCGACTTTTCAGGCTCCGAAGAGGAGCTTCTCGCCCGCTATTCTCCGCCGGCAAAGAAAAAAGGACCCGGAAGGCCGAGACTTGGCGTTGTATGCAATGAAATTTGCCTGCTCCCCAAGCACTGGGAGTGGCTGGAACGGCAACAGCAGACATCATCGGCGGTCATCCGGCGCCTTATCGACAGAGCCATGAATAATCCCTCCCCGGAGGAGCGAACACGGGAACGAATAGAGGCCGCTCATAGCTTTATGTGGGCTATCGCCGGCGATCTTACCGGATTTGAAGAGGCCTCCCGGGCTCTCTACGCCCGGAAGTGGGAGATTCTCGACCGACTAATCGCCCCTTGGCCGAAGGATGTAGTGGGACAGATCAACATGCTATTAGGTGAGGCTCGAAAACTCACCTAATACTACACAGGAAGCATCCGTAGCTATCGGGCAGCCATTATAGCCCGTCAATCCGCCTCTCCGCCGTCATAAATAGTCCAGCCGTAGTCGTCAATCAGGCTCTGCCGCGCATCGGCGGCCGCACCTGTGCTATAGGTCGAGTATCCGCCTGCGAACCTAACATCGCTTTGGACATCCTGGGCTGCCCAACCTATCAGGAGGGCGTCGTAGTTGGCCGTGGAGAGGGTCGCCGCAGTGAACATGCTGTTCGCCTGGGTTACATTGCTCACGTCCCAGCCGGCCAGATTCTGATCGAAGGCCACAGCGTCATAGAATGTAGAGCTCAGATCGGTAACCGAGGCGATAGTCCAGCCGGAGATGTCCCGGTTGAAATTATCAGTGTTTTGGAACATTGAAGACATAGTGGTCACCTTTGCTACATCCCAGTTCGAAATATCGCAGTTGAAGGCCAGCGCACCGTCGAACATGTGGCTCATGCTGGTTACGTTTCCGGTCTCCCACCCTGCAATATTCCCGTTGAAGGCGGTCGCACCTCGAAACATCTCTCGCATATCGGTAACCGAACTAGTATCCCAGTTGGTGAGGTCCTGGTTGAAGGATTCGGCATTGCGAAACATAAGACTCATTGTCTGGACATTGGCGGTCTTCCAGTTTGCGAGGGAACCATTGAACGCGTCGGCGCGTTCAAACATCCGGGTCATATCCACGACGCTGACGGTATTCCAGTCAGGCAGGTCCTGGTTGAATACCGTGGTGTTATAGAACATTGAGTTCATGGTCGTAACCTCCGAGACATCCCAGCCGGCAAGACTCTGATTAAAGGCGTAGGCCTGATAGAACATATCACTCATGTCGGTCACCGCGCCGGTCTGCCATCCCGAGATATTCCCGTCGAAAGCGTCTGCGTAGGCGAACATCGAGGACATGTCGGTTACCGAGGAAGTCACCCATCCTGATATATCGCCGTTGAATGTATCGGTGCTCTTGAACATAGCGGACATAGTCGTAACCGCCGCGGTATTCCAGCCGGTAAGATCCTGATTAAAGGCGTCGGCTTCAATGAACATCCCCGCCATGTTGGTTACCCTAGCTGTATTCCAGCCAGAGATGTCTTGGTTAAATAGGTAGGCGTTGGAAAACATCCTCTCCATGGTGGTCACATTGCCGGTATCCCAGTTGGTGATATCTCCGTTAAAGACAGTCCCTGAGAACATGGAGGCCATATCAGTCACCTTCGAGGTGTCCCAGCCGGAGAGATCCTGATTAATATCCGTCCCAAGAAACATCGAGTTCATGTCGACGACATTGCCAGTATCCCAGGTAGAAACGTCGCCGGCCATTGGATTGGCGGAATCAAACATGTGAGACATCGTCGTAACCTGGCCGGTTTCCCAATTGGTGAGATCATGATTAAAGAGTGTGTCATAGAAGGCATAGCTCATATCGGTTACCTGAGAAACGTCCCAGCCGCCCACATCGCCCTTAAATGCTCGAGCCTCCCGGAATATATCCTTCATGGTGAGAAGACTACCCGTATCCCATCCGCTGAGATTCTGGTTAAAAACCCTCGCATCGTAAAACATCCCCTCCATAGTCGTCACATTCGCTGTGTTCCAGGAGGTGATATCCCCATTAAAATAATAGGTTTCTGCGAACATATAGCTCATGTCGGTGACATTCCCAGTCTCCCAGGCGAGATCCTGGTTAAAAGAGAAACAATCGTAAAACATACGGCTCATATTGGTCACGTTGGCGGTATTCCAGCCGGAGATATCGGCGTTGAAGCTGCTCAACCCTGCAAACATAGAACCGAAATTCGTCGCACTTTCGGTTGACCAACCGCTCAGGTCCTGGTTGAAATTATGGGCGCCTTCAAACATGGAGCTGAAATCCTCGACCGAAGACGTCGTCCAACCAGAGAGATCCTGATTAAAGTTGCTGCACCCGGCAAACATATGATTCATATCGGTGACCGCAGAGGTATCTAGGCCGGATATATCTTCGTAGAAAGAGACTGCTCCTTCGAACATGGAGCTCATATCAGTTACGCCCGACGTATCCCAGTCTGCAACCCCAGTATTGTACATAACAGAAGAATCGGCGAAGGCCTGCGCCAAGCTCGTGGTGCGGCTCAGATCCGGGGCGTCGGTCGCACTGAACCCGTCATAGAGAGTGAGCCCATAAAACTGACCGTCGGTGGCGCCCAGCCCCAGGCCGCCCCAGTTCTTTATATCTTCCAGATCATCGACGGAAGCGTCGTCCCCATGCAGGAACGACCAGCCATAGAAGGTTCCGGTTATCGTCACGGTCTTATTGCCGGTAGAGGCGTAGTTGTGCGAGGCGGCGCTGTCGTCCCAGCTGGAAATGTGATCGGCACTGTCGTCGCCCCAATTGACGACGAAATCGTACTCGCCCTCAGCTACCAGCGGCAGCGTGATGCTTTTAGTGTCAGAGGGGACGTTCCAGACGGATTTAAAGGTCTCCGCCGCCGGAAATACTTGCACACTGCAGACGGCAGTTGCGCTGCCGTCAGGATCGTAGGCGGTAATATCCACAACGCCCGCTGCTATACCGCGGATTCTGCCGGAATAGGAGTTCACCGTAGCGATGCTCGTATCCTCCGACCGCCACCTTATGGTTTCCCCCGTCGGTACCGATTCGGCAGCGAGCGTCTCATAGACGGAGGTCCCCAGGGAGGTTTCGCTCTTCTCCATGGTGATCGCCACGATCGTGCCGGCCGCAACGACGGTGACGTCGCATGAGGCGGAGTGCTGGTCGTCGGCGGTCTCGACGGTGACGACCGCCGAACCGGAATCGACGGCGGTCAGCAGGCCGTCCTCCGATACGGCAACAACTCCTTCGTCGTCCGAGCTCCAGTCGAGGTCCCCCGCTGCGGCGCTGCCGCCCGCATTAAGCTGCAGGGTCTGTCCGGGATAGAGGGTCACGGCGGTCTGATCAAGGTTCAGTTCTGAGGACGCTGCGCTTATGGTAAATAACTCCTCATCGTAGAGTCCGTTTGAGTCTGCGGTAACCCGAATGGAGGCAGTTCCCTCGCTAAGGGCACTGAGCCGACCGTCGACACCTACCGAAGCAACCGTCTCGTTACTGGAGCTCCAACTTACCGTATCACTGTTTGATCCGTCGGAAGTAGTAATAGCCGCTCCGAGCAGGATAGAATCGCCGACCTCGAGATCGGTGGTATTCGCAATCAGATTGATAGCGGTAACTTCAGTCTCCGCACCAGGATTACTAGAGCCGGTGGATGGTTCGGAACACGCAGCAAGAAAAAACACAATAGAAAATGTGGTGAGGAACAGTATCCGGGATGCCGGGCGGAAAAAAGAACGACGCATTGAATTACTCCTATTCTTTAAATCTACTTTAAATAGAAATGCAGTATCCTATGTTTGTAGCAATGGTTCAATAATACCTTCATGAGATTCTACCAAAGGTCAATAGTAGTGTAAACCAATACTCCTCACCTTAAAATCGGGCGACCGACATACACTAACATTGATAGACGCATCATTCGCTTAATACAGTAATCCATAATCTGAGGAGTTATTGAACTGCAAGCAAGGCATCCGGTTTCATGTAAACAAATTTCCATCGCATAATCGTCATTAACAACCTTCCTGGGATTCAGTGTTTGCGGTTCCCTAACCTTGATAGCAAGGATCCACTTATCCTCTTCCAATCAAATAGTATGGACCGGAAAATCGATCTCTTCGTCGGACATTTTATACGAAAAGAGCTTAAAGATAGGCATTACACTTGTTAGCAGAATGAGATTATGAGGGATAGAAGTTGCTGCGATCCATCGCTGTGGATCCCATAAAATACATTTCCGAGGGATGAGGTTTGAATCATTTCCACAGCGCACTATTTTCCAGGCAGCGGGTTCCCAAGTGAAAAGAAAGTTGTAGTATTATGGGGAGAGGATATCGTTATACGAATCCAATATGAAAGAGGGAGTTATTCGGGTGCCCCCAAACTCAATCTCTGGAAAGGCACTGTTATGTTTCGCCATGTCCCTGCTGCTTATGGTGGGACCAGCGTCAGCAGAGAATCCTCAGGACGCACCGGCGGGATTTGTGCTGGTCGAGGCCGGATCCTTCACGATGGGTTCCGCCCCCGGCGAACCGGGCCGGGAACGCGACGAGATCCAACACAAGGTGACGATCAGCCGGGACTTCTATATCGCCAAGTTTGAAGTCACCCAGGCGGAGTATACAGATCTGACCGGCAGAAATCCGAGTAATTTCAGCGGCCCGAATCTACCGGTCCACAACGTGAACTGGTTTGAGGCCATCGAGTATTGTAACCTCTTGAGCGAGCGCGAAGGACTGGCTCCCTGTTATGCATATAAAGATGGCCAGATCTTCTTCGACCCGTCGGCGAACGGATACCGCCTCCCGACGGAGGCCGAATGGGAATACGCAGCCCGCGGCGGAGATCGGAACCGGGGATACGCGTTTTCCGGCAGCGACTCTATCGATGCTGTCGGCTGGTACGCCGAGAATTCGGAACTCTCACCGCAAGCGGTCGGAGAAAAGCTGCCGAACGAATTGGGAATCTACGATATGACCGGGAACATCAGTGAATGGTGTTGGGACTGGTATGCCGAGTATCCGACGCAGGATATTAGCGACCCGGCAGGCCCCTATACGGGAGTCGTCCGTACAGAGCGCGGCGGCGGCTGGTACAGCGGTGCGATCTACTGCCGTAACGCCAACCGAAACGCAAGTCCGCCCCTGACTCGCAGCGCCGGTCTCGGATTCCGTCTGGTGCGCAATATTCCTGCTGGGGATCAAGAAATGGGTCGCGTTGCTGATTCAACACTCAGGAGAAGAACATCGGAAGAGTGATTAATCCTCACATATCTGATACTCTTCCACTTGAGGTCAGGAAGTTGATAAACAATAGAGAAGATGAGCGGATCGCTAATTTACTCAATGATAATAGACTAATCGGACCACTTTTCGGAACCAATTTTTTCTACAGCGATATGCAGAACAACCGAGGAGAGACCAGCACTCCGCTAAAGAATTTGGGATTTCTTGATGAGGAATTGCGAAGCGGATCATATCAGCAACGAATACACCCCGAAGACTATTCGACATATTTAGACCTCTGGAAACGTGTACATGACGGATGGGAAGACGAGTTATACTGTGAGTACCGTCTTTCTGATCTCAACGGAGAGTGGCACTGGATCGAGACCCATGCGATCGTAGTCGAACGCCAGGAAGACGGCTCGATCGCGACCATAGTCGGTGTGGATCGGGAAATAAATAGTCGCAAGAACGCCGAAGAATACCTAAGAAAACAGTTTCACGATATTCAACGAAAATACGAAATTGCCGAATCACTGCGGCAGACGAGCACTCTTATTGCATCGGATCTTGGTCTCACCAATAATTTAATCACCGGAATCCGGCAGCTTGCGACAATCGTAAGCTTTGATCGGTGCGGGGTCTATTCCCTGGAAACTAACAGTATCACTGAACTGCTCGTCTACCCCACCGGAAATGCAAAGAAAATTCCGGCTCCAACCGAGTTCCTGGACGAGATCAATAGATCTCCCTATCCGATTATAAGAGATGACCTTGGAGAAACATTCAGCTTGCGCTCCCTCCTGGTGGTTCCCTTAAGGCAAAAGGATACCACTGTCGGGTTGGTCCTTCTCGGTGCTGAACAAATCGGCTTTTTTAGGGGAGCTGATCTATATCCTGTAACGGCATTCGCCGACATTCTGGCGGTCGCTATCGGCAACAACCAAGAACTCCGCAAGACAGTAGCGGAGCTGGAGTCCGACGGACTCACAGGCTTGCTCACCCGGCGTAGTTTCAACAGAGAGATAGAAAAGCTCTGGAAAGAGTTCACTGAGCTCTATTCAGAGAACGCGATTGCAATGGTCGATATCGATCATTTCAAGAAAATAAATGACACCTTCGGCCATCCGGCGGGAGACTGCGTTATAAGAGAAATTGCGGAACTATTCAATCTAAACCTCCGCAAAGGCGACATGCTCGCCCGATACGGGGGAGATGAGTTTATCGCGGTACTCCCTAATACCAATGCAACAACGGCACGACAAATCATGGATCGGATCAGGGAGGTATGCGCAAACCGAGAGATGCCTTCGAATACCGGGCGTATTACAGTCAGCATAGGAATCGCCGAGAGCACGGGAGCCAGGCAAGTATCCGAGGTAATCGCCGATGCGGATAGTGCCTTATATCAATCCAAGAAAAATGGGAGAAACCGGGTAGAGTGCATCTGATCTTCAGCGCCTGCCCGACGCCAATTGCGAATCGATCTCTTTCAATCCGGAAATCGGCGGACATCCCGGAGATACATCCAGGTCAATCGCGACAACGCTTCCGATTCGCCGCCTAACTATCAGCGCTCTTCTGATCCTTTAATAGAGCGCTGAACGGATTATAGGTTTCAGTTTCGGATTCAGTCTCCAGATACTTGCTCGATGCCTCATCCGCGAGAAAACTGCTGACCGGTTTTAATGAGAGTCTCTTTTGCTTTTTATCCACATTGACTATCTCCACTTCCAGAGACTGGCCGATCTTGACTACGTCCCGGGGATGATCGATCCGCTCCTCGCCCTTTAATTCCGAGATATGAACGAGACCGTCCAGTCCCGGTTCCAGATTCACGAAGGCGCCGAAGTTCATCAAGCGAACCACGGTACCGCTATGCTTAGAGCCCCGCGGATAGTTCGACTCGGCATGCTCCCAGGGATCGGGCAGGAGCTGCTTCATGCTGACCGAGATCCTTTCGTTCTTCCAGTCCAGCTTGAGCACTTCGGCCTCGATCTCCTGCCCCGGGGTTAATACGTCCTGAATATTCTCGACCCGCTCTCGGCTGATCTCCGAGATGGGAAGCAAGGCCTGAACACCCCCGATATCGATGAAGGCGCCGAAGCTCTGCAGGGAGGTCACCTTTCCGGTAATCTTCATCTTCTCTTTAAGGGACTGTTTCAGACGGTCGACCTTTTTCTGGTGCTCTTTATCGAGAACGGCTCTGTTGGAGACGATGATGTTCCGTCCCTTCTCGCCGAACTCGGTAATCTCGAAGGTTTGATGCGTGCCGACGAAATCGGCGGGGTTCTCCACCCTCTTCATTCCCATCTGAGAGAAAGGACAAAAGGCCCGGGTGTCGCCGATCTTCACTTCGAATCCGCCCTTGATCTCCCGCTCGACGACTCCTTCCACAGGGATTCGATTCTGAAAAGCGCTTTCCAGCACGCTACTCTCGGCCTTGTCGCCGCTGATTCTGGTGGTAAACTGCATTATGCCGTTGCGAGCGTGTAAAAAGAAGGCTTTAATGACATCCCCTTCTTTCACGCTCATGTTACCGTCTTTATCGAGAAGTTCAGCCGCATCGAGCTGCCCCTCGCTTTTACCGTCCAACTGCAGAAAGATGCAGTCGCCGGAAATGGAGACAATTTCGGCCTCTATCTGCTGTCCGGGTTCAAGGGCCTGCTTTCCGGACAAATTTTCGTCGAGAAGTCTCTCGAATTCGCTTTCCTGATTATCTTTCACGGTATGCCTCTCCATCTCGCGGTATATGCGGGTAATCATACAGTCAGTTCTGATAAAAGAACGGAAGGTGCGCGGGCAGGAATCATACCTCCGCCGTCTACGATACAATATCCGAAATCCTGGAAAAATCCAAGCTATGACCATGAGATCGATTTCCCGCATAAGGCCGCCCGGCTCGCATACGCTCGCCTCGATGAGAAGGATGAAAACAAGATTAAGAAGAATCAGTTTTATCTGAAAGACTCACGAAACAAGCAAAACGAGCGAGATAACGTTGATGAAGATATCCAGTCTCGAGGTGAAATACGTATACTTGATTGGAAACTATACGTACGCACAACCTTCCTTTCCTATCCTCCCCCATCCTCTTCATCGAGCGTAAGCGGGCGGCAACCCCTTTCTGCTACAATATATAGTCGCCTGGCCCGCTATGGCTCGCATTGAGGAGGAGATTTTGGATCTGACTGGAAAGACGAAGGTCGAGCAGATAGAGCGCTGCACCCCCCATGAATCCGGTAGCAATAAAGAGGACGTAAAAACCGACCATAATTTGTTCTACCGTTCGTCTCTTTCCAGGGGGATATCACTCTTTAACCATGTTTTTTTCATCGAAGAGGATCAGATCATTCTTTAACCCATTCTGAATATGGGAATGCATTGCCGTCCGGGCTCGAGATACATCCCCGGAAAAAATCTCATCTAATAGTCCTTGGTGCCAATAATCCCAGTTCTCTCGTTGATGAAACCAGGTACTCCGAGCACTTTGATAAATAATCATTCTTAATCCGATTCTATCGAGATATTTCTGCAGCTGTTGATTTCCCGTAGACTCCGCCATGGACAGATGCAGTTCTCTATGTCGATTGGAGAATTCAACAATACTCTGTTCATCGCTCACTTCGAGTTCATCGCAAGCGACAGCCAGGGCGTATAGTTTCTCTTTGACATCCTCGTCGGTTTCCTGCGCCAAGAGGGAAGCAACCATAACCTCCAGGCCTTCCCGCACTTGGTAGACCTCGATGAGTCGTTCTCGCGTCGGTTTCGGCAAGCGAACGCCCCACCGCGGCACAGCTTCTATTATTCCTTCGTGTTCAAGTTGCTTCAATGCTTCCCGGAGGGAGACGATCGAGGTCCCGGCATAGCTTGCAAGCTTTCGCTGTGAAAGAAAAACTCCGGATTCGAGTTTATTCTCGAGAATTGCATGCAGAAGCGTCTGGTAGGCCTTTTCCCCGGCTGTCCGTAAGTGCTCATCATGATTATTGTTCATCTGATCTCCGCCTTTACCAGAAGATAGAATAGTTGTCTCCAGCCAATCTGTCAATTTTCCTTGACAAAATCAAAAGGAGTGGTAGGATGAAATAAGCGTTAAAACGATTATAACGCAAATAACTGGATTATCAATAGGAGACTATCAAGTTTTCGAAAGTTATGTCTGAACTACTAACCAGCGGCGAGAAAGCATATAGGATTCTCCTCGAGGCGATAATGGAAAATACCTTGGAAAAGGGAAAATTCCTGTCCCAGCGAAAGCTAGCCGAACTCACCGGAACGTCAGTAGTGTCAGTCAGAGAGGCTCTCAAGCGACTGGAGTATGAAAACTTGATCGAGATGATTCCCAAATGGGGAGTCCGAATTCCGGAACATACTCGAGATCGGATTATCCAACTATATGCCGTCAGAGAAGGTTTAGAGGTTATGGTGGCCTATATTCTCTCCCAGCGGGTCGATGAGATAGACGCAGATTCATTACGAAGCGCCGCTGCTGAGTGCGATCGGATCGAAACCGACACCCCGGATGGAATCGACTGTTACGCCAAGCTTCATCGCAACCTGCATCTCTTGCTGGCCAAGACGACCGAGAATCGGATCCTCAAAACTGAGTTAGAGCGTTTACGGGTAAGGAGCCTGCTATTTCAGAGCGACAAAGTGAAGTGGCAGAAGAATATCGCCAATCCGAAACGCTGGCATCAGGAACTCATCGAAGAGATACTCTCCGGCGATGCCCAACGAGCAGAGACGGCGATGCACCGGCATGTACAGCACGGACTCCAGTATGATTTAGAGATTTTTGACCATAGGGATGGGGATTGATGCCTATTAAGCACGCAGTTTGTAACGAGCTATTCGGAGAAATGGAATTAGAGCGCTATTGTGATCTCCTCGCCGACGCAGGCTTCGACGGAATTGAAATCGCCCCCTTTACCCTGTTCGATCAGAGCGGCGGCTTTCGGAACCGGGCCGCCGAAGAGACTGCGGCAGCCCTCAAACAGAGCGCCCTCGACTTTGCCGGGCTGCATTGGCTTCTGGCTGCGCCCGAGGGATTGCACATCACGGCCGCAGATAGCACTACTCGTACTCGAACCGCCGACCACCTTAAATATCTCTTGGATTTTGCCGGCAGTCTGGGAGGCGGCCGATTGATCCTCGGTTCCCCGAACCAGCGGGATTCCAGAGAAATTCCCCCGGTAGAAGCGGTCGGATTCCTCGGCGAGGTCCTATCGTCGGTAGCGGATCACGCCCGCGCCTGCCGGTCGCGGATCCTCATCGAATCTCTAGCTTCGGCGGATACCGACGTAGTCAATACCATGGAAGAAGCCGCTCGCCTGGTAGAGCAGATAGGACATCCCGCTATCGGGGGAATGTTTGATTTCCATAACTGCGGCGATGAACAGATCTCCTGGCCGGAACTCATCCGAGAACATGCTGCCCTGATCGACCATATCCACCTCAACACCGTCGACGGCGGGTATCCGACTATTGATCAACGCGGAGATTTCCAGGAATCCTTCCGCGCCATCGAAGAGATAGACTACTCGGGATGGATTTCATTGGAAGTTTTCTCTATCTATCCCGAACCGGAGCAACTTCTCATAGAGACGATGGAGTTTCTCAAGGCGGTCGAATCGCCCGGTCCCAATTAGTGAATATCCTTCGTACGGAGGGTAACAATATTTTAAGGAGGTTCGCCATGCGAACAATTAAAGGCACAGTTATCGTACTGCTCATTACCGCTCTATTGGCTCCGGGGCTGCTCTTTGCCCGAGGAGCACAGGATACAGAGACGGCGGATATGGGATGGAAACCGGACAAGACTATCACCCTGATCGTACCCTGGGGCGCCGGCGGAGCTACGGACCAGACCTGCCGTACGGTAGTTAGCGAGATGGAGCCGATCCTTGGTCAGAAGGTAGCTGTCGTCAACCAGCCGGGTGCTTCCGGATCCACGGGACAGCAATCGGCCTTCGACGCCGACCATGACGGCTATACCTGGGCTGGAAACGCTGATGCAAGTGTGGCCACCTATCAGGTTCTCGATCTGACGCCTGATATTTCTCACCGCGATTGGCAGGCTTACTTTGCTATCTTTACTCCCTGCGTTATCGCCGTCAATCCTGATTCGGACATCACCGACTGGGATAGTCTGATCGAAGCATTCCAAACACGGAAAGTCGATGTAGCCAGTGCCGGTATCGGTGCGGGCGGACATATTGCTGCCGAAGCCTTCGTCGGAAATCTCGATATGGTAGACGATTATAATCATGTTCCCTACGGCGGCGGAAATCCTGCGGTAGTAGCAACCGTTTCCGGGGAAACCGAAGTAGTCATGCAGCTTTCGATGGAAGTAGCAGATATGCTGCGCGCCGGAAAACTGCGCGCGATTGCGGCTATGGACTCGAGCCCGCTGCAAATCACCGGCGTGGATGAAATTCCCCCTATTACCGATTTCGCCCCTGGGTTCCCGAGTGTCGGCTTCAACTTCGGTCTCTATATTCCCAAAGACATTCCCGCCGAAGCGGCTGAGGCAATCGGGATGGCCTTCGATGAGGCGGCCAAGAGTCAAGCGATTGCGGACCTAGCCGAATCTCGCGGCAGTGTCGCGGTATCGATCCGCGGGGAAGAGGCCGATGCGATTATGGAACAGGCAGCCTCGATGTTCGGATGGCTCTTGTACGATGCAGGCGTAGCCGAAGTAAGTCCGGCTACTTTCAATATCGAGAAGCCATAGTATTCGATATACTGCGATCTCTACGGCGTCTACTTTTGTAGGCGCCGTTATCCTATTCGATATCAAGGTGAGAAGATATGAGCGACCCTCAAAAAGAAAACGGTAAAAACGGCGCAATAGCAGATTTCTATGCATCTCTGCTACTTATATTATTTAGCGCCCTCTTACTCTATTTTTCATTCAGTATGCCGACCTACGAGGAGTGGGGACTCTATGCGACGCCGAGCCTTGCGCCGATCGTCTTTGGAATCCTGCTCTTAATGTGTGCATTGATAATGCTTATAAGAAGCGCACTCAAACACGGTTGGGCCATACCGTTCGACAAGATCCATCCGATCGAGATCCTGCGCTCCAAGCCGGTTCTGCATTTTGTTGTCGTTCTTGGGCTGGTAATCATCTATTTTCTGCTCATGGGTAGACTGCATTTCGTTTTGATCAGCGGCGCCTATGTATTCTTCAATATTCTCTATTTTAAAAGTACGCCGATCTATATGAATCTAATCATTTCGGTCGTGTCTTCGTTTTCGATCTGGTACTTGTTCGACCAGCTTCTGCTAATACCACTACCGTAAACAAGGAAACGGAGGTAGATTTATGGGTATAGTCTATTTGATTCAAGAGTTCATCGCATTGATAACGCCGATGAACATTATATACGTTCTGATCGCTACACAACTCGGGATCATCTTCGGGATGCTCCCCGGATTAACCGCAACCGTTGGTATTGCAATTCTCACGGCCCTTACCTTCAAATGGGATCCGGGTAACGCAATCCTGGTTCTGATCGGCATCTACGTCGGGGCTATTTACGGCGGAAGCCGTTCGGCGGTGCTTCTCAACATCCCGGGGACACCAGCCAGCGCGGCAACTTGTCTCGACGGTTACCCGCTGTCGCGATCAGGTAGAGCGGCAGAAGCCCTGGGACTCGCGACGACCGCCTCGTTTCTGGGCTCTTTCGTCGGCGTTTTTGCCCTCGCATTTCTGACGCCGGTCCTCGGCAACATGGCGCTTGAGTTCAAATCGTATCAGATCTTCTGGGTTGCCATCTTCGGCGTGGCTATCTGCGGAAATCTTACGGCCTCCAAAGATCCGCTCAAAGGCTGGATATCAGGCATTCTGGGGATACTACTCTCTTTCGTCGGTATGGAAGCGATACAAGGATATCGCCGGTTTACCTTTGGTGTCTCGGATTTGATGGCCGGCTTCGGCATCATTCCGGTCCTTGTAGGTACCTATGCGCTGGTAGAGGTCCTCGACTCACTCACCGATACCAGCACCGAAAAGAAAATGGCTCAGGTCGGTCGCGTTCTGCCCCAGATGCGCGACATAATGGCCAACTGGTTCAACATAGTGCGCTCAGGAATTATCGGGATTTTCACCGGTATAATCCCCGGGGTCGGCGAGAATATTGGCGCCTACGTCTCCTATGATTTTGCGAAGCGCGCCAGTAAAACACCGGAACAGTTCGGCAAAGGTTCCATCGAAGGTCTGATCGCCTCGGAGACCGGGAATAATGCGGTAGTAGGCGGCGCGCTGATTCCGGTATTGGCCTTAGCGATCCCGGGTAGTCCGCCGGCGGCGGTGCTGCTTGCCGCCCTTCTGTTGCACAATGTGCGTCCGGGCCCCCTTCTGTTTATCGAAAACCCGATGTATGCCTATAAGTTCACCGGGATGTTTCTGCTGGCCACAATGGCCATGTTCGTTCTCGGTATTCTGGTTGTTAAACCGCTTTTATGGCTGTTGCGTATCAAGAAATCGATCATGATGCCTATCGTCTTCGTGCTCTGTATGGTCGGAACCTATGCAATCGCCGGACGTTTGTTCGATATCTACGTCATGATCATCTTCGGCATCATTGGTTTCCCAATGCGCAAGCTCGGCTACCCCGAAGCACCGCTGGTATTGGGCATTATCCTCGGCCCGATGGTCGATGAAAACCTGCGCCGCGGTTTGATTCTTTCGGAAGGTGCGCTCCTCCCCTTCTTCATGGGGACTATCAATATCATCCTGATCGTAGCTACCTTCCTGACTCTGTTCGGGCGCACAGCGCCGGTAAAGGCTGCGCTGGGCACATTGACCTGGCCGCTGCGGAAGCTCTACCAGCGCTTTCAAGGCTTAATAAGGTCATAGGATGATGAAGACAGGTCTTTTCTCGGTCAGCTACGCCGGTCTGTGGGGACAACAGTACCTTGGAATAGAGGCTTTCATCGATAAAGCTGCTGGCTTGGGATTCGACGGGGTGCTCTTGATGGCCAAACAGCCTCATCTCTCCCCGGCGGAAACCAGCCCCTCTAGGATAAATACATTGAGAGCGCATATCGATTCGAGCGGTGTTGAACTTATCGGTCTCGCGGCCTACAACGATTTCCTGCAGCCCTCCGCGGCGGAGATTCCTTTAGTAGAGATACAACAGCTCTACATCCGCGAGTGCTGTCGAATCTGTGGCGCTCTGGGGGGCAAGATAGTCCGCATCTTTACCGGATATGAACAGAACGCAGAACCGCTTTTTAGACAGTGGGACCGGATCGTGCGCGCCCTGTACATCTGCGGCGATGCGGCAGCCGAAGCCGGCGTGACCCTTGCGGTGCAGAACCATCATGATCTCGCTGTCGATACGGCAGCCATGGAGCGGCTTATCGCCGACGTCGATCACCCTTCAGTACGCTGCGGGTTCGACGCTTGGTCGCCGTTTTTAAGGGGTGAGTCGCTCTTCGATTCTGCCAAGCGCATGGGATCGCAGACGGTCCTCTCGATAGCAGCCAACTACCGCCGTTTCAGCCGCTATCATTATCATCCCGATCTAGTGAATTACAGCCGGGCCGAACCGGATCTGGTATTCGCCGAATCAATGCACTCGGGGGAGATCCCCTATCCGGAGTTTATTCGCGGCCTCAGGGCAGGCGGCTACGACGGCTGGTTCGTCTACGAGATGTGCTCTCCCATCGCCGGCGGCGGCGACGAGGTGAATTTAGACCGAAAAGCCGCGGATTTCGTGCAGTTCTGCGGCAAAAACAACATAGGAAAGAAGAGATGAGTTACGGATTTGGAATTGTCGGAATCGGCATGATCGCTGAATTCCATGCCAAGGCAATCGCCGCCATGAACGGCGGCGAACTGGTCGCCTGTTACAGCCGCTCGTCGGAAAAAGCAGCGGATTTTAGCAGTCGATTCGGAGGCGAAGGCCACACTGATTATGATCAGTTTCTAAAGACAAAAGGACTGGACATCGTTACTATCTGTACCCCTTCCGGCGCCCACCTGGACCCGGCGCTAAAAGCGGCCGCGGCGGGGAAGCACCTGATTATCGAGAAGCCAATCGAGGTTAACCTCGATCGCTGCGACGCAATAATCGAAGCAGGGAGACGAAATGGGATACAGATAGCCGGGATATTCCCTTCCCGCTATCACGAAGTGAACCGTATCGTAAAGGAGACTATAGAGTCTGGACGTTTAGGACGAGTCAGCTTGGCTGACGCCTATGTAAAATGGTTCCGCAGCCAAGAGTATTATGATGAGGGCGGCTGGAAGGGGACCAAGCAATTTGACGGAGGCGGCGCTCTGATGAATCAGTCGATCCACGCGATCGATCTACTCCAGTGGTTCATGGGACCGATAGTTTCTGTTCAAGCCCTAACAGACACCCTGACCCATGAGCGTATAGAGGTGGAGGATACTGCAGTTGCAGCCTTACGCTTCGCCAATGGTGCTTTAGGTGTTATTGAAGGTGCGACCTCGGTCTATCCCGGATTCTTGAAGCGAATTGAAATTTCCGGGAATGACGGTACTATCATTCTTGAGGAAGAGGATCTCAAGGTCTGGGAGTTTCGCAATGAGAAACCGATAGACAGAGAAATCCGAAATACCTATCAGAGCACAACCGCTACAGGCGGCGGCGCGGCGGATCCATCAGCCATCGGATTTCATGGACACCAGAAACAGTTCGAAGAGTTCTGTGAGTCCCTCGCCCAGAATCGTCCGCTTCTTGTGGACGGTGCTGAAGCCCGGAAATCGGTTGAGATCATCCTTGCCATCTATCGCAGCGCAGAAACCGGCAGCCTCGTTAAGCTGCCGCTAAAATAGAGGTACTCATGGAGAAGAAGATATTCCCTACAAAACAAGAACTTGCCGAAGCGGCCGCTCGGTACGGTGCGGCGAAGATCAATGCCGCACTGGATGCGAAAGAGAGCGCCGCGATAATCCTGGCAACCGGGGCGAGCCAGTTTGAAATGCTGCAGAGCCTGGTTACTCAAGCCGTGGACTGGAGTAGGGTACGCGCTTTTCATCTGGATGAGTATATCGGCATCAGTGCCGAGCATCCCGCCAGCTTTCGCAAGTACCTCAAGGAGCGTTTTGCAGACCAGGTACCCAACTTAAGGGAGTTCAATTATATCGAAGTCGACAAACGCAACCCTGAGGAGGAGTGCGCCCGTATCGGCTCCCTGATCGGTGGGACAGAGATAGACGCGGCGTTTATCGGTATTGGAGAAAACGGGCACTTGGCCTTCAACGATCCTCCGGCGGATTTTGACACGCAACGATCCTTCCTCGTGGTGACCCTCGATGAAGCCTGCCGCCGACAGCAGTATGGCGAGGGATGGTTTGCATCCTTGGAGCAGGTACCGCTGACGGCGATCTCGATGAGTATCGCACAGATCATGAAGAGCCGCTCTTTGATAGTAACCGTTCCCGACCGACGGAAAGCCGAAGCGGTACGGTGTGCATTAGAAGGCGAGGTGACGCCCGACTGCCCGGCATCGATTCTGCAGCGACACGCCGATTGCAGGCTCTTTTTAGATAAGGATTCCGCATCGCTGCTATAATCTATAAGGAGGCTCTATGATTGAATACACAGGTTTTACCGACGAGGCATCGAATACGATTGAAGGGCAAATTCGAGCTGTAAAGACACTGGGTTGGAATTATCTTGAACTGAGAGCGGTAAACGGCACCAACACCCATGACCTCCCGGATGAGGAATTCGCCGCGGTGCGATCCGCTCTCGAAAAGGCCGAAATCCGGGTCAGCTGCCTGGGAACAAACATCGCCAATTGGGGGACCTCCGTCGAGAATCCATTCGATGATACTCTTGCTATACTGGAGCGAGCCGTACGCTGCGGACGACAGCTGAAAACTACCTATGCGCGCATCATGAGCTACCAGGTCAGGACCGATGAAAACGGAGCCGTACTACCGGATCAGATGGAGGAGGAACGGTTTCGGCGGCTCCGAATCGTCTGCGATAAACTGCTCGAAAACGGAATTACCCCGGTACATGAAAACTGCTTCAATTACGGCGGAATGAGCTGGAAACACACGCAAAAGCTTTTAGAGGCGGTTCCGGGTCTGAAGCTTGCCTTTGATACGGGCAATCCTCCCCTCCAATACGACTACAGCCGAAACGGGGCATCGCACCTACAGAACTCATGGGAATTCTACCAGAATGTGAAACCGGCGATTGCCTACGTCCATATCAAAGACGCCGTCTTGGAGCAGGAGACTGGTAAGGAGCTCTATCATTATCCCGGTCAGGGGGCGGGGGATATTCAGCGTATCCTTCAGGATCTCCTCAGTTCGGGCTATTCCGGCTTCTGCTCAATAGAACCCCACATGGCGGTGGTGTATCATGACGCGAGCGCAGTAGCCAGCGACGAGCAACGCTTCACCAACTTCGTTGAATACGGTCGCCGTTTCATGGAGATAGTTCAAGGGATAACCGGCTCCCCTGCCTAGGAGGCGGGGCCGCAGATTCTGGGCTTATGGTATATCGCGGGATAGATATAGATTCACGGCGAGCGGTGGAAGTCGAGATCGACGGTGAGCAGATTCGAAGAGTCAGCGAAATACCAGCCGTCGCTGAGCTTCCCTACATCTCAAGCGGATTTTTCGATATACAGGTCAATGGGTACGACGGATTCGATTATAGCTACGATTCCATCGAACCGGAGGCTGTAGAAAAGCTCATACGCTCGCTGACCCGTTCGGGAACCTCCTCACATCTGGCGACTATCATAACCAGTCCCGTCGAAAAGATCAGTCGCCGTCTGGAGCTTCTTTCTGAAGCACGATCAAAAAACCGTCTGATCCAGCGCGGACTGGCCGGAATCCATTTGGAAGGCCCCTTCATCTCCAAAGCAGACGGTCCCAGGGGGGCACACGATCCCGCTTTTGTCTGCAATCCGGACATTAAACTTCTCGAGGAATGGCACCATGCCGCCGGGGGCATGTTGAAGCTGATAACCCTGGCCCCTGAGCTGCCGGGGTCGGTTGAGTTCATAGAAACCGCCGGCGATCTCGGCATTCTGTGCGCCATCGGTCATACGGCGGCGGACGAGAGACAACTGGAGGCGAGCATCAGCGCCGGGGCCCGCCTCTCCACCCATCTGGGAAACGGCAGCGCTTCGCAGCTCGACCGGTTACGCAATCATATCTGGCAACAGGCGGCGGACGATAGACTGTCGGCCTCTCTTATCTGCGACGGCTATCACATTCCTGCGTCGGTAGTCAGGGTACTCTCCCGGGCCAAGGGTAGGCAAGGACTGGTTTTGATCAGCGACGCCTGCAGCATGACCGGTAGAAGTCCAGGAGCCTATCGATGGGGAACCGTCGACGTCGAGGTCGAGAAGAGCGGACGCGTAGTGCTTAAGGGTACTCCCTATCTTGCCGGAGCGGGATTTCTCCTTGATTGGGATATCCCCAGATATTGCGAATTTACCGATTCTTCAATAGCAGAAGCCCTCGAACTCTGCACGAACAATCCCAGACGTCTGCTGGAGATGAATACCTTGGCCATACATGAAGGCTACCGCGCCGATATCACCCTTTTCCGCTATTCCCCTGGCATGCAGCGCCTGGCGATCGACACTACCCTTATTGCCGGCGAAGAGATCTATCAGAGGGCCGACGCGCGTGGACTATAGAAGCCCGGTTCGATCGCATACCATCCATTAGCGAAGCAGAGAATCGCCCGAAAAAATATCTTCAACCGCTACATATCTCATGAAGGGTCAATAAAAGAGAAAAGAGGACTGTTCCCATCACGTTTCAAACGCCGGGGTATTTTCCAAGAGAAACTTCAACACCAGGCTGTTGAATTGTTCTGGTTGCTCCATGTTTGAAAGATGACTGGTTTCAAGACCGAAGCACTTTGCATGCGGTGCGCCATCGGCAATGGCGATATTCCAAGCAGGCGGCGTTGCTTTATCTCGGGTGCCGTAAATGACCAGGACTCTATTGACGATGCTTTCCAGCATAGGTCGAAGGTCCATGGAACAGATCATCTCTGCGGTATCAGCATATCCATTCGTGGTGGCTGCCAGGAGCATGGTCTTGACTTTAGCTAAGATATCGGGTCGTTTCACCAGGACATTCGGCGAAAGCCATTTTTCAAGGACACTATCGGTTATCAGCTCCAAGCCGCCCTTTCTGATGAGGTCGATCCGTTCTCTTAACAGCGAGGAGTCCTCGATCTTGGCCGTGGTATTGCATAATACCAGCCTATGGAATCGTGGTCCGACGACTGACCCTAGCCAAATCCCGACCATGCCGCCCAAGGAGAGACCGCAATAATGTGCCTTCTCGATTCCAAGCCGATCCATGAGCGCCAGAACGTCATTACCATAGTCGGAGATGGTGCCTCTCGCAGGCCTCTTTGAAGACCGACCGTGACCGGGATGATCGAAGAGAATAATTCGAAAACTATCTTTCAATGCCGGAAGCTGCGGCTCCCAGAGTGCGCTTGAGGATCCGAGAGAGTGCGATAGAATCAGCGGCGTCCCCTCCGCTTTACCCAGAGTCCTGTAGAAGAGTCGATAGCCGGGACGATCGAGAAAGGGCATCAGGTACTATCTCGAATATAGCTCTCTACCGTTTCCTTGGCCCCCGCGGCGACAAACCTCAAATCCGATCCGACCGTTATCATTGTTGCGCCCATGTCGATCATGCGTCGACCGTAAGCCACGCTTCCGCAGTGGATTCCTAGGTACTTCCCCCGTTTGCGGCATACGGCGCTGATTCTCTCTATGGCCTGCAGCATCTCTGGCTCTTCCCTGTCGAATCCAGGTTTAAATCCATGTGCCAGCGATAGATCCGAAGGGCCGATATATATCCCGTCGAGCTCCTCAACGTCACAAATCGCTTCGAGGTTCTTCATTGCCTCCAGGGTCTCCACCATAGCCAGACTAATAACCAGGTTGTCGGCATGCTCCTGGTACAACGGGCCCCCAAATAAAGAAGCCCGTATCGGACCTGTGCTGCGAATTCCCCGCGATGGATAACGACAGCAGGCGGCGAAGAGCCGTGCCTCCTCTGGGGTGCTAATCATGGGACAAATAATCCCGTACGCGCCCGCATCGAGCATTTTCATAATAATCCCTTGGTCCAGCCATGGAACTCGTACCATCGGTACTACACTGGTGGTCGAAATAGCTCGCAGGCAGTTGACGGCATCCTTGTAGTCGATAAGCCCGTGTTGCATATCTATTGTCAGAGAGTCCCAACCGGCATGGGCCATCGTCTCAGCAGAAGCCCCGTCCGGAATCCCGAGCCATCCATTAATGGTCGCTTCTCCTCTTCGCCAGTTTTCAAGAAGAAGATTGGGTCTAATTGATTTTTTTTCATTCATGCTTGATTCTCCTCTGGAATTAAATCACCGAATAGCTCTTCGTCCGTTGGCTCCCTACTGGGTATTGGGGTTGAAATCCAGGTGTAATTGAGCAAATGCTCCCAGGTGACGTTTGAACTGGTACTGTTGCCGCCCCAAGAACCGCAACCAAGCGTAAGAGTCATGGGCATCCCGTTGGTCCAGGCGCCGCTGTTGGCGAGGCACTGGGGCTGACGAACCATAATACGCGAAACTTGAACCCCCATTCCCAGCTGTTCGATGTGTTCTGGATCCGAGGTATGAATCCCGCAGGAGTGCCCCCTTCCGGAGTAGGAGGTAATACGATTGACAAGCTCTATCGCCTCACTGAAGGAATCATAGACATAGATCGCTACAGTTACCGAAAGCTTTTCTCCGGAAAAAGGAAAGTCCTTTCCGGTCCCGCTCTCTTCCACCATGAAAAATGAAGTTCTCGGTGGCAGTGATATACCGGCCATGCCGGCAATCTTGAAGACCGGTTGTCCGACGATTGCCGGATTTAACCCCTTATCGGTCCACATGATAGATTTCAACTTGGCCTTCTCTCCTGCATTGCAGAGATATCCACCGACTGATTTCAGTTCTTGAATCATTTCATCGTAGACTGATCGCTGAATTAAAAGCTCATTTTCGGTGGAGCAGGAGGTAGCGTTGTCGAATGTCTTAGAGAGCATGATTTTGTGGGCGCTATCTTTTAGGTCCGCCGTCTCGTCCACGATACAAACAGCATTTCCAGCGCCTACTCCCTGACTTGGAGTACCACTGCTATAGGCTGCCTCGCGCATGGCGGCGCCGCCGGTGGCAAGGATTAGGTCGGACTGGGCCATGAGCGCTTTAGTGGCGGCCAGGGAAACCTCATCGACGTTGATAACAAGATCTTCCGGCCAGCCATGTTGATGCAGTAGATCGCGGACAATTCCACATATAAGCTGGTTTGTTTTTAGGGTGCGCGGATGCGGTGAAAGAATGATCGCGTTGCGGGTTTTTATGGCCCACATTATTTTCAGGAACGGGGTAGCTTCTCCATTTGTTACCGGGAGTACCGCTCCGATTACCCCTACCGGCTTCGCAATCTTTACTATGCCGGTCTCCGGATTATTCTGGACAATCCCGGTGCTCTTCCTGCCCTGCATGTCGCGCAGGGCTCCCTTTATCTTGACCTGCAATTTCCTGTATTTATCCCGCTCAATACCCATCCCGCTCTCATTAGCGCAAACTGAAGCTATTTTAGTGCAGTTTTCTTCACAGACCCCTGCCCAGGCAATGCGCCTCGTCATATCGTCGACCTGTTCTTGGGTAAAGTCTTTGATTTTGTTTTGTGCTTCCCGGGCCCGTCTGATAAGCTGCGTAATATAATCGTTTTCTCTGCTGTTCACTTTATCCATCCTTCAGTCTTAGACGATCAATCGACTATTCAAAAACACGGTATTTTTCGATTACGCGCGGATCAGGATCCATACCCAGACCAGGGCCATCGGGTATTTCAATGCACCCCTTTAGGGGCAGGGGTATCTCGGCATAAAGCCATCTCTCGGGCTCTATATAGAGATACTCGAAATACTCATCTTCGCCGCCGCGTGCGGCCATCTGAAGAGATGCTAAGTACCCCGGACCAAAGTAGGGCGAGTGCGGCATCATTGTCTTCTTTTTGCGGTCACTGAGTTCCTTGATCTTCACATATTCGCTAATGCCGCCCACCTTGGTAATGCTTGGCTGTACAAAGTCAACGGCATCTTCCCGCAACATATGATCAAATTGATAAGCTGTGCATGCATTCTCTCCGGCGGCTATGGGAATCCCGGTTTCTCTAAGCCGAGAGAGGAGGCGAAAATCTTCCGGTGGAAAAATGGGTTCCTCCAACCAGAAGGTGCCTAGCTCCAGTAGTTCAGGAATGGTGTTGCGGGTAAATTCTTCACTCCAATTACAATTGACGTCAACGACCATTTTGGCTTCGCCACCGATTGCTTTGCAGCTATTGCGTATGGGGGGCATGGTAATCTCGTGTAGTTTGATACAGGGAAATCCATCAAGTATGGCTTTTTCGCAGTATTCTACAACTTGGTCGTTACCGTAACGTACCAGGCTCGCATAAGCAGGAACATTCTTGCGTTTTACCCCATCGAGAAGTGATGCGATACTTACCCCTTCTGCCTTGGCTTTCAAGTCCCACAATGCGATATCGACACCGGAAAGTGCAAAGGTTGAGATACCATACCGGCCTTGGAGAACCATCTTTCTCTGAATTTCAGCGCACATTTCGGGAGGCGACGTGAGTTTGCATCCGATAAGAAGCGGGGCGATAATACGCTCTATGATGGCTGCGGTTGCTTTACTGCAGGAGTACCCGAAACCTTCACCCCAACCGATTAGCCCGGAATCTGTTTCGATTCGAACGAGCGTGAAATCAAGCTTATCCCATTTTGTAGGCATAATCCCGACACCCTCGCTACCGTCTTCGAAGGGTATACTCAGCACTATCGTCTCTAGCTTAGTGATTACCATTGAATTTCCTTGTGCTTATTTTGATGCAGGGGAAAAAGATTATGAACAATCATTCGCCTCATCTCATTCATTCGACTTGAGTCGTTCCTTGGCAACATCACTCATCCCGGAAGAGGCAAAGTACCCCCCGATCAATAACTCTTCGGGATCGGATAAATTGGGTTTGGCCTCAGATAGTGCGGGATCTACCAAGTGGTCCAAGCTGCGGTCGAGCGGTTTATAGCCAATTTCTGAGGCGCTGCTGTTATCGAAAAACGGTTCGGGACATTCTGAAACTCCGAAGACAATTCGATGTCCAGACTCCTTTCTTTGTAGGGATAGAATAAAGAGCCGCGCCATATCACGCGGACTGTGCCACGTGTGCAGGCGACGTTCGTCAATAGCCTTCTCATTGACCGATCCTATGCGGATACTGACGATGTTCATACCGAACTTGTCGCAAAAGAACCCGGCCAGTACCTCGCCGAATGCTTTGCTTACTCCGTACCAGCTATCGGGACGAACAGAAGTTTTCTCGTTGATGTAGTCACTCCTCGAAAGGAAGCCGACCGCGTGATGACTACTTGCATAGACTATCTGCCCTAAGCCGTTTAGACGGGCGGATTCGAGAAGATTGTAGGTACCGGTTACGTTTGGGCCCAATACCTGATCAAAGGTGTATTGTTCGCCGACTAACCCGGCAAGGTGAATAAGGCCGTCGGCGCCATTCAAGAGTGAATTGCAGAAATCGCGATCCTGAATGTCTCCCTGCACAGTAGTTTCATTCGGTGCCAGATTAGTGCACGGGGTACGGTGACTTACAAGGATGATCTCCTCGAAGGCGCTGGCCAGGTAGGGCCGTACCAGGCTTCCTACTATGCCGGCCGGACCGGTCATGACTATCTTCACTAGTTCCTCCGGGATAATTAAAATTCAGTTTTCTCTATCGGATTGAAAGTGCAATTTTTCCCATTTCTGACAGCTGAAATCTCTTTCAACAGCACAGATATACTATAAGCTATCATGAATATGCCTATATAACAAGGAATAAGTTGGCATAACTGCAAAGTTGTACTATAACTAAAGGCGGAGGAACTGTGAAAAACGAAAAATCCGGAGCAAGCACTATCTTCAAGTCGCTTCTATCCGATATAAGCGAAGGCATTTTGAGGCCGGGGGATTCCTTAGAGAGTGAACAGTCTCTCATGGATCGCTTTGATGTCAGCCGCACCATGATTCGTGATGCGGTAGCGATGTTGGCCGGGATTGGCGCAATCGACCGCGCCCGCGGTAGGACCGGAGTGATCAAGAAGGTCGACTCCTCGACTATCAGTCATTTGTTTCCCCTTATTCTACGCTTGAACGGCAAAGAGAGTCTGCGGGAGGTGTATGAGCTGCGAATACTTATAGAAAGCGAAGCTGCAGCAAAAGCCGCTATCAAAGCGGACATAGATGAACTCAACAAAATCTCAATTCTCGCCGAGGAGTATGCATCCGCAGCTGGAGAGCGAAAGGAAAAGAAGGAGACCTTCGAAGAGGGCACACATATCGACTTAGATGTGAATCTTCACCTGGCCATCGCCCATGCGAGTGGTAATGTCATGTATCTAACTCTGCTTGAGGTACTGACCGGTTTCTTGCGGTACGTCCAGTTTGAATCCTGCCGAGGCAACCTGCTGCGCAGTAGCGAGGCGGCCTTCGAGCATAGTCGAATCGCCCGAGCAATCAAAGAGCGTGATCCTGACGCGGCTCGAGTAGAGATGAATCATCATCTTCGTGTAAGTCAGGAGTTATTGGAGGAATCACTAGAAGATTTTTCTTAGGTCTCCGTATGGGGTGCGTAATCGAACAGTAAGTGGTCCACAATTTTCTCCCATGTTTGTCACCGGATAGTACAAGCGGTCGAAAGCGTATCCCGCTACTATTATCATTGTACCTCCCTAAAAAAGGATAAAAGATGAACGGATCCAATCGCCTGCAACGTGCCCTCAATTTTACTGAAGAGGGTGGAGTCCCATATGATCTTGGGGCGACTACCGTCTCGAGCATATCAAAGATAGCCTATAAGAAAGCCATGGAGCATAGAAATATACCTCCGCAATACGAAGATATGGATACCTTCGATCCAATCCAACAGATTGTGCAGCCATCAGAAGAGAACTTTTCTATTCTCGGTGTCGATACCTGCCGCATAGGGCCGCCGCGTATTTCGACCGGTCGCCCGGTTGAATCAAAGGCAGAACCGGGAAAATGGGAAATTCAGGATCAGTTTGGATGCGACTGGGTTTTCCAGGCAGCGGAGGATCACTACTATAATATGACCTCATCCCCGCTTAAAGGTTATGACTCCATAAGTGAAGGATTGGCTCAATACACATTTCCCGATTTTAATCTGGAGCGAGAAACTGTCCTCTCACACTTCGATAAACAGTTCTCATCTGTAACGGACCGCGGTATCGTTATAGACCGTAACTGTGCGGGGATTACCGAAGTTGCTTTTAGAATTCGGGGGTACGAAGAGTTTTTTATGGATCTCGCCTTAGACCCCTCCGGCGCCGTTGCGTTGATGGAGAAAATACTCGAGTACAAGATCGATTATTGGAGTGCCGTGGGTGAGTATCTCAACAGACAAGAATCGTCTTCGAAAGTCTTAGTCGCTGTAGAGTGCGACGATCTGGGCACTCAGAGTTCTTTACTCTTTTCCCCCACGATGATGCGGGAAATGGTAATGCCTCTTCAGGAAAAATTAATAGCCCATGTTAAGAAATGTATTCCCAACACAAAATTATTTTATCATTCCGACGGAGCTATTAAGGAACTCATACCCGATCTAATCGAGATGGGTGTCGATATCCTGAACCCGGTTCAATTTACCGCCGAAGGAATGCAGCCTGAAGAGTTAAAACGGGAATTCGGTAAGGACCTGGTGTTCTGGGGCGGCGGTGTGGATACCCAGAATACCCTCCCGAAAGCGAGTCCCGAGGTGGTAAAGGATGAAGTTAAACGGAATATCGATACCCTTGCACCGGGAGGAGGGTTTGTCTTCGCTGCAGTACACAATATTCAGGCAGACGTTCCGCCCGAGAATTTCTGGGCCATGTGGGAAACCCTCATGCTTTACCGCTAGCGAATACTAACCTATACTCAAGAATATACCGGGGGAAGATGTTTATGAAGAAAAATGTAGCCGTGGCCAGTATCCTGAGACGTGAGGATCCCGGTCGCTTTGTTTATGCCCCCAATTATTGGCAGTGGGATGCACATGTTCATAATCAGGGGATCTCTGTCCCCGGCTTATCAAAGGACCACACCCAGCTCGATGTAATCCGAGCTCTCGATTTAGATGTCTTCAGTCGTAATATCTACTCTAACCCCTATGTGCACTGGTTCGGCGGCCTGGTAGCTCTCGACTGGGAAGGGGTCGACTATCGCGAGGAGAAGAGCATCGACGGAAGAGATATCGTCTATCTCAGATCCTATACAACATCCCGCGGTCGCCTGACTGAACGTCTTCGATATGTGATGGCGGAATCTACTCTCGTGCAGGAGGAGTTTCTTGTTAAGGATTTCGAGAAAGATTTTGCCACGTATCGTGAGATTATTGCCGGAAGGCGTTACTCATTTCGTCCGGAAAAATGGAAAAGTGAGGTCGATGCGGTAGGTGAGGACGGGATGCTTATCGCTGGAGAAGTCTACAGCCCCTTGAAAATGTTTCATATCCACCTCGGTGCGGTAAACTCGGTTTATGCCTTAACAGATTTTCCGGATGAATCGAAAGTATTGCTCAACCTCCATGAAGAGCAAATGCTGAAGTTGATTAAGGAGCTCTGCGCCCAGGGAGTTCCTGCAATCATGTCTATGGATAATCTGGATGCGGCCTTTCATCCCCCCCGGTATGTGGAAAAATACTCTGCCTCATTTTATGAAAGGGCCAGTTCTATCTGCCATCAAAACAATTCAACCTTCTTTATTCATGCGTGCGGGCAACAGCGAGACAATCTCAAGCTGATTTCCAGTCTCGGCGTAGACGGTCTGGAGGGGGTTGCCTATCCCCCTCTCGGAGATATTGAACTGGAAGAGGCTATGGAGATATCTGGCGACTCCTTCATTATTACCGGTGGAATCAGTGCCATGGAAACGTGTAATCTCTCCGGCAAGGAAGAGATATTTGACTATGTAAAAGACCTTTTTACCAGGATGCGACCCTACCGGCACCGGTTTATGTTTTCGGCCAGTTGCAACACCTCCATCGATACAAGCTGGGAGACCCTGATTGCGTTTCGGGACGCCTGGAAGGAGTACAGGGAGCTATGATGATCCCAAGAGAAGTGATTCAGTCAAATCTCGACCATGCGGCTCCCGAACGAGTCGGCCTCTGCTTTGAAGACGGACGTCGGAGCGATATGTGTATAGCCTGGGTAGGTGACCCAGAAGGTTACACACAGAAACGCTGGCAACAAGGAAACCGTGAATATTACGATGACAAATGGGGGAATATCTGGGTCCGGATGAAGGAAGGTCCCATAAAGGGTGAAATATACAAGGCGGTGATTGAGGATTGGAGCTGTCTGAAAGATTTCTCGGCTCCGTTTTACGATATCGATAAGAGTGCGGAGCAGCTGAAAGCCGGTTTCGCTGCAGATACGAGGAGTAATCAGTATAAGGTGGCGGGAATCGGTGGTTGGGTGTTCGATAATGCCCGTTATCTGCGCAGACTGGATGTCTATCTGCTGGATATGGCGCTCTACCCCGATGAACTGCGCGTGCTACATAGGATTGTAGCCGAGATGTATGAGCAGCTTATCCTTGCTGCAGCCAAGGCTGGAGCCGACGCCGTCTTTATAGGTGAGGACATGGGAACGCAAACAGGCTTGCTTTTCTCTCCGGAGATGTTTAGATCCTATTTCAAGCCTCTCTATACCCGATTGATGAATCTAGCCCACGAAAACGGAATGAAGGTTTTGCTGCACAGCTGCGGGCAAAATCGTGAGATATTGGATGATTTAATCGATTGCGGTGTTTCGGCCTTCCAGTTCGATCAGCCGGCCCTCTATGATATGGAAGATCTGGCGCGGCTATTCAGGAAGCGTAAAGTGGCCCTGTGGAGCCCGGTTGATATTCAGAAAGTTCTGCCCACAGGCGACAGGGAGTTTATTCGCTCAGAGACCTTTCGCATGTGCCGAATTTTCGAAGGATGCCTCATTGTGAAGAATTACCCTGATCTCCCGGGGATCGGTGTTAATCCCCTTTGGGATGAGTGGGCTTATGAAGCAGTGCTTGAGACCATCTCCATCAATGTCTGAAGAAATGTATTGTATATTGCGAAGTTAACCTTCCCGTTAATTGCTACCAAGGATTCCTCTTCACCGAGGGCAAAGAACTCGAGGGTATCGATGGCCCCGGTCTTTTTATAGACATTGATAGTCACCTCGGGTTCTCGTCTGGTGATGGTCTCTTCGCGCTCAGTACCTTCTATAATTTCGGCGATGCCCGTGGTAAATAGAGTTGTGTAAAACTCCATGACCTCGGGGTATTCCAGTTGTTTCCCGTTTAGATTTCCACTCATATCCGTGGATCTGCCGGTAATCTCAAGGGTATATGGCGTCGATAAATCCCGGATTTCTATTCGGTCTATTTGGGAGATGTTTACATGGTAAACACTCTCGTTCAGAAGTTCCCGATATCGGAGATTATCCCAAGGTACTTCATCATTATCAATCTCGAAAACTCTTTGGATGTCTTCACGCATAATAAACCAGGATTCCTCTGCTTTTCTGAACAGAAGGCTATAGGTCTCCTCGCCAAAAAGTACCGAGATCCTGAAACCTGTTCCGGAGGGCATTTCACTAGTTTCTGCTATTCGAGTTGGATTGAGAGATATCAGTGGAAAGATAATTTTAGACAGCACGGTCTCATAATCTAAGGAGCTCTCAAAGGGCTCAAGCAGCCTAAATTCAAAATTATCGTTGCTGGCGATAATGAAATCCTTATAATCAGGCGATTCATGATCGAAACTTATTCTACGAATACGATTTAAGTCATTCATTTCGATCTGCGGTAATACACGGCGGTTGCGAAAGTCTTTGGGGGCTACAGTCAAGAGCGCAGAATCACTGCTCGACAACAAGTAGATCTCTTCGCTCCCTTCCTTGATTAAATAAGAACTATCACCAACTGGATTAATATTCCCCAAAGCTAAGCGAATTTTCTCACCGTTCCGCAAGATAACGGTACATACAGAACGAGGGGGATCGAGTCCATAATCCATAAGTTCCGACTGTTGGTCGATTTTTCCCATAGCTTTGAGTTTGGATATGCGATAGAGAAAGGATTGCATCTCCTCCTGAGAGAGTTCAACTTCAGGAAGAGCCGGTTCGAGGAGGATCTGCGGCGGCTGGTGTATCAGTCCGAAACGCGTCCCTCCGTGATTAATCGCGACTGCCGCTATATCACCGACATACTCGTTTACCAGTTGAATCTCTTCGATTTCACTGATCTCTGCAGACCCTTCCGGAACGATTTGGTTGACGACAAACATTGTCGACAATGAAAAGAATAAAAACAAAGCGGAGATTTGTGATCCTCTGGGATAATTCATACTCGTCGCTTCCTTCGAATAACAACGATAATCCCAATGGTTAAGATTAATAGGGGGAGGGGAATGGAAATCAGAATTCCGATCAATAAGGCCTGGGATGATACAATATTAAGAGGCGCAAGCTGGATGCTCTTGGCGGGAATAAAAATAGATGTTTCATCTGCATGTAACCAGTTGATAGCCTGGACGAGAAAATCGGCGTTTGCATAACTTGAAAAACCGAGTAGATCATCGGCATAGATAGTTCGACTTCCGGCTACCAGTATTTTTGCATTATGCTGCTTACTGTTTTCAGTTATTCTCCTAAGAGAAGACAAAACCAGATAAAAAGGGCCGCTTGCATCACCGGCTTCTCGTGCGGGAGTGCTAAACTGAAATCCTTTTTTGCCGTAGGATCCAGGGGTTGAAGTCAGTACAGCCCGAACGTCGTACGCCGAACCTGCCTCTGGGTTAATGTAGAGACTACGGGTAGATGGCATGGTAAGAAATACGCGATTCTCAACGAAATAGCGATTAATCTCGTGGGGAGCATACATCGGAACGATATTTACAGGATTATTGCCAGTGTAGCCCTCCTGTTCCACGACAACCTCTCTTCCGAGTATAATTCCCCACTCCTCAAGCAATTCTTGTAAATTTTCGAGGGGATTGAGCATCGGTCCCATGAAGACCAGAACGGATCCTCCCTGCATTAGATATCTCTGTAGCAGCTCAACTTCATCCCTTCTAAAATCACGAGAAGGGGCAGCAATAACGAGAATTGAGGGTTGATCTTGGATCAGCCGCGAGATGCTGCCCCGGGCGATTTCGAAGTTATTATTCTCAAAGAGTTTCAGAAGTGAAGAGGAGGGCTGTTCATTATGTCCGTCGCTGAAGCCGACCTTCGAAACAGATTGATCATTGACATAGATTAGAGCACTGGTAAGTTGCTGCTCAGCATTTAGGGCACGTATCTCAGTTTGTCCGGAATTCATCAGGTACATATCTTCCATGGAGAAACGTTTAAGCCTGAAGCTTCCTTCGACAATAATATCGTTAAGTTCTACGGATAGCCCTTGTTGAGAGTAATGATCCATTAGAAGAGGATTCTCGTAAGGGTCGACAAAACGAAGATCAATCAGGTTGCTCAAGGAGGCGTACTTCCTAAGTATTTCACGCAACATGACGACATACTCTTCTTCACTATTGAGTACGGTAATTGTAACTGGGTTCACTAAGGCGGAGGTAATCTCGTTGGTAGTCGGCCCAAACTTATATAGTTTATTTTCCGTTAAATCGATCCTGAGCGAAAAGGTCTCTACCAGGTGGCGGCCCATGAAGATGCCGGAAAAAACTGCCGCAGACAGGCACAGTACGAAGACTAATCTCGTCCTATGACCACCATCCATAGTTCTCACTGTCTCCTCGAATCTATTCTGGTTACGGTAAGGAATAAAAACAGCAGGGAAAACAGAAGATAGAAGATCACTGCGGAGGGATTGAAGATTCCGAATGTGAACTCGAGGTAATTTTGTCGCAGAGAGAAGGTATTAATCGACAATGTCATTTTCCCTCCAAATAAAAGGGGCGCAAGACTATCCATCAACCAAAGAAAAAGTATCACAGCATAGGAGACAATTGCGGAAATTACCTGGTTCTCGTTCAGCGAAGAGACAAAGAGGCCTAGGGATATAACTGCACTTAGTAGTAGGAGAATTCCGGTGTAGTTACCTAAGGTCACAAAGGGTTGAAATGATCCATATAGGGCGAGAATGAAGGGGACGATTAGCGTGAAACTCAGACCTATTGCGGCAACGGTAAGAGTCGCGAGATACTTGCCGATAACAATCCCCTCGGTAGAGAGGGGCAGGGTAAAAAGTAATTGATGGGTTTTCATCTTTTTCTCTTCAGAGAACTGTCTCATAGTCAGAAGTGGTATCAGGAACACGAGTATGCCGAACACGGATGAAAAAAAGCTTTTTATATCGCTATTCTGCGAGAGGAGATTTCCAGAGGTGAAGATAAGGCTGCAAAAAAGCAGTTGTATCGAGAGATAAATATAGCCAGTGAAAGAGGTAAAGTAGTGGTTTAATTCCTTTAAAAAAACGGCTTGCATGGACCTATTCAGCCTCTCCTAATTATTTCGATAAAGGTGTCCTCGAGAGTGCGGTTCTTCAGCGACATTGCCATAACCGATAGATTATGCTTGGCCAGCAGGGCGGTCAGGTTTTTTCTGATATCTACTTTCCCCGCAAGATGGATGTCACAATCTATACAACCAGGTTCGACAGAATCCCGTACCTCGACCTTTTTAACCTCCGGCAATTGAACTAAGAGCTCTTCAATAAGCCGCCTTGCACAGTCCACTCGCAAGAATAGTACCGGTTTTTCTCCAGAGGAGCCGGTAAGTTTCCCTACCGTCTCGTCGGCCATGATTCTGCCCTTGTGCATGATTAAAACCCGTGTAGCCACGGCGGCGATCTCGGAAAGAATGTGTGAACTCAGCAAAACCGTATGTTCTGCCTTGAGCGTATCGATTAAATCACGTATTTCGATAATCTGTTGAGGATCCAGGCCCGCCGTCGGTTCATCGAGAATCAGGAGCCTCGGTTTCCCGATAAGCGCTTGGGCCAAACCAATCCTCTGTCGGTAGCCCTTCGACATAGTCCGGATTATTCTGTTGCGAATATCATGAATAGAGCTTAGACGACAGACACGGGAGATCTCGCCCTTCTCCTGCTCCCGAGGTATACGCTTAGCCGAACACACAAACCGGAGCTGTTCGGTTACCGTCATATCCAAATAGAGCGGCGGGTTTTCCGGTAAGTAACCCAGGTTCTGCTTGAAGTAAAACGGTTCCTTTGCGACATCACGCCCCGCAAGGCTTACGCTGCCGGAACTCGGCGGAAAATAACCGGAAATGATATTCATGGTAGTGGATTTGCCAGCCCCGTTCACCCCCAACAGACCAACGATTTCTCCCTTGCGGAGTGAAAAGTTGATGTCATGCAGGACCTGAACGGAGCCATAGCGTTTCGAGACACCCGTTACAGTCAGCATCGAATCAGTTCAATCCTACTCTTAGTAGACGAGATTCGGAAGGAACATGATGACCCGGGGAATAAAAATCATAACCAGGACTAGGGCAATAACCGCCAGGTAAAACGGAAAAGATTCCTTAATGAACTCATCCAGCGGAGCATCAAGAATCTGGCTCACTGTATAAATCGCAGTTCCCACCGGCGGTGTCATCGTTCCCATGGTAACGATCGTCATCATAAGAATTCCAAAATGAACCGGATCTATACCTACCTTTTTTATTACCGGAAGAAATATCGGCGTCAGAAGAAGGACACTTACATTACTGTCTATAAACATTCCGGCGACAACCAGGAAAAGAACGATTATGATCAGCATGAGTTGAGGATTCTCTGTAATAACGACCAGGGCAGATCCGATTTGTCCAGGTACATTCTCCAGAGAAAGGGCGTAACCAAAGATGCCGGAGAGGGCAATTATCAGGATAATGGCACCGTTATCAATGAACGAATCCTTGAGTGCCTCTTTAAAGTTCTCCCAGGTTAGCTCCTTGTAGACAAATTTTCCGATAAACAGAGCATACACCACGGCGAAAGCGCCGGCTTCCGAAGGGGTGAACACACCGAAACGAATACCAACTATCAATATAACCGGAAATAAGAGAGCCCAAAAAGAATCCTTCAAATCATGGAGAATCTCTCGAAAGGTTACCTTTTCTGCATTGGGATCGGGCATGTCGTAGTGGTGAATGCGAGAGGTTAAAGAAACCGTAACCATGAGAAAGGACATCATAAGGATACCCGGAACAATTCCAGCTACGAATAGTCGTCCGATCGAGACCTCGCCCACGAAGCCGTAGAGAATTAAGCCAAGGCTGGGGGGAATTGTGGCGGTTATAAGAGCCGAAACGCATGTTATTCCAGCGGTATAACCTCGAGGATACCCTTGCTTTACCATGTTGTGGCCAAGAATGCGGGCCTGCATGGATGCATCGGCGACTGCGGAGCCGGAGACACCCCCCATCATGGTACTGAGGACGACATTGACCTGAGCCATGCCGCCGGCCATTCTTCTCGTTAGCAAGGAAGCGAAGCGGAGTAGCCGAACGGTGATTCCTGTCTTGTTCATTAGGTTTCCGGCAAAAATAAAAAACGGAACGGCCAAGAAAGCTATGGATTGAGTTTGAGCGACTACTCGCTGAATGGTAATCGGAAAAGGAATAAAGTCATTGGTAAGAAAAAATGCCGTACCGGCTAATCCTATGGTAAAGCCAATCGGCATATTGATTATCAATAAACCAAAAAAGACTACTACTAGCAATGTCATTTCTGTCTCTCCTCAATCCGGCGCCTTGGTGATGTAATTTTTATCTTTTGTCTCGGTAAATATCATATTCATCATTGTTAAAATTAATTACTATCCGTCCAATCTTGACACTTGCTGTCAAAATCATGAGCAACGAAGCTACGGGCAGCGATGCTGTAACAAGAGAGTAACTGAGAAATGAGAGTGTTTGGAAACTGCGGTCATAGCTTGATATGCTGAGGCGTACACCGAAATAGACAAAAGAGCAGAGAAGAACGATGATAATCGAGAAAACGATAATGCGCAGGAATTTTGCTGTTCGCAAGGGCAGCTTCTTCACCAGGAAGTCGACTCCTACCAGTCGTGAATAGCGCATAGCTACATCGGCACCCAAGAGCGCAGCCCATGCGAAAAGTAACTTGGCGATATCATTCGCCCACACCAGGGGTCTGTCGAAAAGTCGGAAGAAGGCTGCCAGAAATACAAGGGCGACAATCAATACAAAGATTATGCCGGTGATAACTTCTTCCCATCTGCAGTACGTGTCGTATAGCTTCTTCATTCTATTCCTGATCTCATTCTGAAAAACGGCAAGCCTCTGTTTTCACAGAGACCTGCCGGATTTCATTGTGTATTTCGCTAAGCTAATCTAAAGACCAAGCTCGGCGTAGAGTTCATCCTTGAGTTCGGCGAAACCCATCTCTTCATAAACCGGCTGTACGGCTTCGATAAAGGGGGTTTTGTCGATTTCAAGAACAGTAACGCCTTCTGCTTCCATTTCTTTGATGTAGTCCTTGGATTTGGATACAACTATATCCTGGTTATCCTTATAGGTTTCGTAGGCCACATCCATCATCATGGTCTGATACTCGGCAGGCAGGGAGTTGAAAAACTTCGTGCCGGTTACCATCGATGCAATAAGGGTGAAGTGCTCTGAAAGACTGATATGACTACTGACTTCATAGAAGCGCATAGAATAGATACCGGGAATCTGAGCTTCACATCCGTCGACAACCCCTTGCTCGATGGCTTGATAGGTCTCGGCCCAAGGTATAGCGGTTGCAATAGCACCCATGGCGTTCACGGAATTAACGAAAAGCGGACTGCCGATTGTTCTTATCTTGACGCCTTTGAGGTCTGCGGGTTCGCGAACCGGGAAGTCGGTTACCCAGCTACGAACACCAGAATAACCATTGGAGGTGACCAGTTTGATGCCTTTCGCTTCGAACTCTTTCTCCCATTTCTTGTAGAGATCGGTTTTCATGATCTCATTCAGATAGGTATAATCAGGAAGTAGATACGGCATCTGAATCAGACCGTATTCGGGAACGTACGCTGCAATCCGACCGGGATCGGTTGCGTTGACAACGGGCACGCCCTCGATCGCCTGTTCGGTTACATCGTCAGTTTCGCCCATTACGGCGTTGATCTTGACTTCAACATCGAAGACTCCGTCGGAAGCGGCTTCAAGTCGCTTCTCGAACTCGAAGTGACCCATGGACTGGGTATCTTCGGCACCGCTGGTCCCGGCTATAAACATCTTGATTGAGTCAGGCTTAGCGGAACCTTCCGCACCTTCCTGAGCTCCGCCGGCAAACAGCTGAGGCGCCATGATCAACCCTACGAGGACAAAGAGAGACAGCATCAGACGTAGATTTTTTTGCACTGAATACTCCTTTTTCGATTTAGATTCATACGAATCCACTAGTTTTATGATAAAAACTTGCTAACATTCAGCTTACTGCGGATATTGCAGATTGTAAATGAAAATAAGTCTTATCAGTTTCTAGGATACAGGAGTTTAAGCTTCGCGCGCTCAAAGAATACGGCGGTTTCTATGGTAGAAAACCGCGAAATCGTTTTTAAACAGTATGCCCGGAGAGACGAACCTCTCGCGGGGTAAGGTTTTCCTCTTTTTTGAATCTTTTAGTAAAATATGATACATCGTCATATCCGACCTCAAAGGCGATATCGGTTATGGAACGACTGCTAGTGGTGAGAAATTCCTTTGCTCGTTGTATTCGATACCAGTGAATGTACTGGGTAAAAGATTTCCCTGTCTCCTGCTTAAATAAATCAGAGAAATGACGGGCGGAAAGATTGCAGATTCCGGCGATCTCATTCAACTTAAGAGAGAGATAATAGTTTTTATGGATATAATTGACTGCCTTGCGGATACGTTTATCATGCAGTACTTCGGTATAGCACTTATTGGTGTGTATCTCCCGGATTAAATGCATCAGAATGCTGGAGAGTGATGCGAACATAATTGACTCTCTCCCAATGCTGTGGGTATAGGTCTCATAGAGGATCTCCCGCAGGTAGGGTTTAAGTTTTTCAACTAACAGATGGTTCTGGATTATGATCGGATTGTGCAGTTCTAGTTGGGAGATCACTATGTCGGCATTTCTCATCCTCTGTAGGTACACAGAATCGAAGATAATTATGATTTGTCGCAGTGGATCGCCAGTTGCGTCCACAGCACGGTGCGGCCGACGCCCATCCCAGAGGAGAATAGTATCTCGTACGAGAGGTTCCTCGTAAATTTCCTCGCCTTCCAGTCTTTGACTCGTTCCTAATCCGGCCATCACGAATGCTAATTCAAAGAAGTTGTGCCGATGAAACTGCATTGAAAAATCGGTTTTATGACTAGATTCTAAGACAAAGAGAAAGTTCTCCTCTTCGATGACAAAATCATTCACGAGGGTAGTCATACGATGATTATAGTGGATAGCTCAGCGAGGAATCAACTCGATGGAATGCAATGAGGAGATCTACCCGGATAGGGGAGATATAACGATCCTGGTCTTCCTATTTCACATACAATCTCCGCTAATTTCTACTAATTGGTTCAGGTATTATAGCGTACAATAGCGAGAAAGAGGAGATTATCCTATGTCGAGCAAAATCAAATGGTATCGCAGCCCCATAGATAAGAGCGAGCTCTCAGCCCTGACAAGTAAAAGTGATTTTAGGGCGACCCTGCAAGCCGGTACGTTCCTACTCCTGTACATCGGTTTCTTGGCCTCGGCCATCTACTTACAGCGCAATCAATACTGGATAGCTATGGGAGTTGTGTGCATAATTTTCTCAATTTTTATCGATTTCTTTGGTATTGAAGCGGCAGTACATGAATTATCACACAGAACAGCTTTCAAATCGAAAAGAATGAACAGCTTTTTTTATAGACTCTTTTGCTTCCTTACATGGAACAATCCGTATCACTTTAAAGAGAGTCATAACAGGCATCATCAATATACCTACTATACTGAGCTCGATCGTGAGCAGATATCCAGACCCATACCTTTCACTATATGGGATGTCGCTACCTGGTTATCCTTCGATTACAAGAAATTCTTCAGGTATATGAACATGAATATCTCCTATGCCTTGGGATCCATGCATAATGATCTCTTCTTCTGGCATCAGTTGGTAGAGAACGATGATCCTAAAGCACAAAAGATGATAAATTGGGCCAGGTTTTTACTGATCGGCCATATTGGCCTAATCATACTTTTTGCACTACTGAAAGCCTGGGTGCTGATCTATATGGTCTCCTTTGCCTACTTCTTTTTTACCTTTCTCTCTCACGCAACTGGTATTTCACAACATACCGGGCTACGGGGCGATGTTCCGGATTGGCGTATGAACTCCTTTACAATTGACATGGGACCGTTCCTTAGATTTCTCTATTGGAACATGAACTATCATACGGAACACCACATGTACGCAGGAGTTCCATTCTATAACCTGCCGAAACTTCGAAAAAAATTGATTTCTGATTTACAAAAACCCATGCCCGGCTTACCATCTACCATAGCCTGTATAATAGATACTTATAAAAAACAGAGGCAGGACCCTGATTATCGTTATGAACCTGAGTTTCCCAATAGGACATAAACCTGCAGAGGCGAATCCTTTATCGATCATAGGCTTGAGGAAGGATCAGTCTTGAAGCTAGAGCAATGGGAAACCCTGGAGAAGTTAATCCAAGGCAAGGAAACACAAACCAACGCTGCCTTGATTGTGGATAGCCCCTGGATCCCTCCGTTTCTCGGGATTTCCACGACAGACTACATCCAAAATACCGATGTTCACTTTAGATCGAATTTGGAAATAATCAGGCGCTATCCTGATATCATCTTTTTCCCTGGATTTTGGATGGAGATGGGAATGGCTGCGGAACCCTCGGGCTTTGGAGCGCGAGTGGATTATTATCCGCAGCAACCGCCGACTATACAACATATTATCGAGAGCATGGATGAGATAGACCGGCTGAAAAAGCCTAATCCGCATAAGGATGGTCTGATGCCGTCCATACTGCAACGCTATCGGGAGGAGTTGCCGCTGATCCATAATGAGGGTTTGGATATTAAAGTTGTAGCTGCCCGCGGTCCAATGACGCTCGCTTCACATATCATGGGCGTCACGAATTTCCTGATAGGGTTGAAGACTGAGAGAGAGAAGACTCATTCCCTTATGAGGCTGATGACAGACACCGTCAAGGAGTGGCTTGAGGCTCAGGCTGACGTATTAACCGGGGTCGAAGGGATCTTCGTGCTTGATGATATAATGGGTTTTTTGAGCGAGGATGATTATCTGGAGTTCGCCCACGACTATTTCAAAGAGATCTTTACACTCCCGGCACAACTCAAGGTCCTTCATAATGATACACCGAATCCTATCTCCTTCAAGTATCTAACGGACTTGGGAGTTAATATGTTCAACTTCTCTCACCTAACGCCGATCGCTGATCTGCGCCAATTTGTCGGCAATAGTGTCGTAATAATGGGGAATATTTCACCCCTAGATACTATGGTCAATGGCAGCGAGGAAGATGTCTACCGTGAGGCGATGAGCTGTATTGAACAGAATAAAGGCAATCCCCGTTTTCTACTCTCCGCGGGAGGAGGCGTTTCAATGGGCACCCCTAGCTCAACCCTCGATGCCATAACCAGGGCTTTATCTGCGGTTAATAATACTTGAGTAGGCAACTAAAGGGGTATGTGTGAAAGTATCGGAATCAGTATTCTCAAATAATCATGTAGTTCTGGTTACCGGCGGTGGAACCGGAATCGGATATGATATCGCGAAGGCGTTCGATGCCGCCGGCGCCCGGGTCGTCATTGCCGGAAGACGCTTGGATGTCATAGAAGCGGCGGCGGCGAGGATCTCCAAGCGGGTTCGACCCTTCATTCTTGATTTGGCTAAGGTCGAAGAGATGGAATCATGGTTGCGGATGGTCGCCGAAGAGGTTGGTCCCGTTCGAACTCTTGTAAATAACGCCGGCATACACCAGAAAGAAGAATCCCTGACTGTAGATGTGCATGATTTCGATAGCGTCATGCAGATAAATCTTCAGGGAGCCTTTGCTCTTTCACAGGCTGTGGCGACGCTCCTTATCGAGGGTGGCTTGTCGGGTGATATTCAGTTTATAAGCTCCATGGCTGCGCTGGTCGGCATACCGAGGGTTGCCGCCTATACCGCAGCCAAGTCCGCCATAGCTGGTCTTGCTCGACAACTGGCTGTTGAGTGGGGAGATAAAGGTATCCGCGTAAATACCATCGCTCCCGGCTTTATCCGTACAAAAATGAGTAGCAAAGCCTTTGATACTGATCCCGAGCGGAAGCGGAAGGTTCTTGAGCGAACCGCTCTTAAGAGACTGGGAGATCCCGCTGAGGTTGCCGCACTTTCCGTTTTTCTCGGTTCACCGGAAGCATCCTTCATAACAGGTGCTCACATTCCGGTAGACGGCGGCTTCAATATAGGCTTCTAAAGTAGCGCAAGAGGAATATATATGAAACTTGGGTTTGGCTTTTACCGGCATATGCTCAACGACGAAAACTATGCTTTTGCCCGTCAATGCGGCGCAACTCATGCCGTCGTCCATCTCGTGGATTATAAATATAAAGGAGCTACTGAGATTGGTGAGCTCAAGGATGATCAACCTCTCGGAGACGGCGAAGGATGGGGAATCGCCGGTCATACAATTGCAGATTGGAATCCGACGTTTCTCCGGAATGTAAAAAGCCGCATGGCAGATTTCGGGCTGATTCTTCATGCGATAGAAAACTTCGACCCCCTCGACTGGCACGATATCTTGACGGATGGACCGAAGCGTGACGCTCAAATGGCTACGGTCAAAGATCGGATCCGGATGCTCGGAGAAGTAGGAATCCCGGTTATGGGCTATAACTTCAGTATTACCGGAGTCGCCTCGCGCATAAGTGCCAGATATGCCCGGGGAGGTGCGATCTCGGTAGGGATGGATGGAGTGGACAATCGGCCTTTGCCTCCGGGCATGGTCTGGAATATGTGGGTATCCTCCAGGGAGGATGGAATCGTTCCTTCCGGTTCCGAAACGGATTTATGGGATCGCTGGCAGCGTTTCATTAATGAACTCCTCCCGGTTGCAAAAGAGGCGGGTGTTATCCTCGCCGCACACCCGGACGATCCGCCGGTTCGATCTGTCCGAGGACAGCCAAAATTGGGGTGGAACGCTGCAGCCTATGAGAGCATCCTAGATCGCGCGCCCTCACCCTTCAACAGGTTGGAACTCTGTCTTGGTACGATGATGGAAATGGCTAAGCATGATATCTATACCTTCATCGAGCGGGTCGTACGTAGAGACGGTGTCGGTTATATCCATCTTCGGAACATAATCGGAACTGCTCCCCAGTATCATGAGGTCTTCATCGACGAGGGAGATCTCGACATGCGCCGAGTGGTCGGCATATTACGGCAAGCGGGCTATGAGGGAGTACTCATCCCCGACCATACCCCGCAGATGACATGTGATGCGCCCTGGCACGCCGGAATGGCCTATGCAATGGGCTACATTCAAGCCCTTATTGGCCGAGGATGATCCCCGGAGCGCTCGTAGGGGATAGCCTCGGGTGGGGACGTATCAGTTCCGATAAGCGCTTCAATCACACATCCTTGGGGCATTACGAGAGCAGGAACGATCCGCTCTCTTTATCTAAAAATAGCTTAGTCTTAGTCTTCCGCAGTATTGACGCGGGAGTTGATTCAGTAATCTCCCCCCATAGCGAAGATTTAACCGCAGCTGCCTTCTGTGCTCCCGGAACGCTGCAGAAAATATGCTCCGGTTTAATCAGTTCAGGGATGGTAATCGTGATAGCCCGCTTCGGAACCTCTTGAATAGAAGCGAAGCATCCGTCATTTACCTGTTGCTGCCGGCAAACCTCATCTAAACTCACCATCTTCACCGTCAGAGGATCATTGAAATCGGCCACCGGCGGATCATTGAACGCTATGTGTCCGTTCTCTCCGATCCCTTGTAACGCGATGTCGAGGGGATACTTTCTCAAAAGGTCACTATAACGCCGACATTCGGCGTCGAGGTCATCGGCGGATCCGTCTATGTAGAAGACCTTTTTGAGCGGTACATGCGCAAACAGAGCCCTCTCAAGAAAGTTTCCAAACCGCTGGGGAGCACTCTTCTCCAAACCGATGTATTCATCCATGTGAAAAGCGGTGATTCGCTCCCAAGATATACGGGTTGAGTTACGAAGACCTTCAAGGAGTTCATTCTGCGAGGGAGCGGCCGCAAAGAGCATGTTGATGCTCTCTTTTTTTGCGAGCTCGTTTTCGATGGTCTCTATTACCGCGCTAACAGCCGCACTACCCATGGATTCTCTATCGTTATAAACCCGGGCTTCCAACTCTCCAAACCATTCACTATGAACTAACATATCGTCCTCACTTAAAATTTGCCTTCGAAAGAGGTGATAGGGGCATCTCCAAAAGACTCCACGCTCCTCTTTTTCTCGTTGTACCGCACTGCTTCTTCAATTCGTCCGGCGAATGTGTAGTGGGAATCATCCTCCGCAATAGGCAGAGCAACATGCTGTTTCGTGATGCCAGATTTGTATATCGCGGTAATCAATTCAATTGTTTTTCTGCCATCTTCTCCGTCAATCAAGGGAGATTCATTCGTTTCTATACTATGTAAAAAATCATCTACCTGACCTGTATGATGTTCATGTTGGAGTGTCTCAAGCTTTGCATACTCGTCATTGAGTTCTCGGAGGATCTCCTGGTCTTCCGATGGGAATCCGTTGGATCGAGCTGTGTAGGCATGAGCAGCAAAAGGGAGAGAGATACTAGCTCTTTCCATTTGAAAATCTAGCTGCTGTACCTCGCCGTGATGGATTAGAGAGGTGTTGATCTGCGCCATCGTACCGTCGGGGTAGAGTAAGGAGCTGATCGATAGATCCTCCTCCTCCGAATTATGGTGCTGAAGATTCCCCATGCAGGTGCTCACGGTTGCCGGTAGCCCCTTCGCCCAAAGAAGCAAGTCGATATGATGGACTGCATGGTTGAGGGTACATCCGCCGCCCTCCTTTTCCCAGAGGCCGCGCCAGTATAGATCATAGTAATTCTGGCCTCGCCACCAGAATGAGTTAATCTGCGCGAACAGAATCTTCCCGTAACTACCGCTTCGAGCAAGGCTTATAACCTTGCGGATCGGTGTAATAAAGCGACTCTGGCCGACTACCGAAAGCTTCGCATCGCTTCTACGTGCCGCTTCCAGAATAGCATCACACTCCTCAAGAGACATGGCCATTGGTTTTTCGAGGAGGACATGTTTTCCCGCCTCGAGAGCCGTTACCGATATCTCACGATGAGTGGACGGGGGCGAACAGATAGATACAACATCGACAGATGAAAGCTCCTCTTCAAAAGAATCGGTAATGATCGATTTAAGCTGATACTTATCGGCCAGTTGACGGGCACGGGAAAGGGTCGGATTAGCGATTACTTCGATTACGGCTCGTTGGGGGAATTGAAGATAGGCCTCAATATGCGCCGGTGCTATTGCTCCGGCCCCTATAATCATTACTTTTAACAAGAATATGACTCCCGAATAACTATAATGTTACTATGCTTCGTGATTTATAATGATAGATAAAAATTGTGATGAGCGCAATGTTTAATAGAGTTATGGAGAACATACCCCCATCCTCTTCATCGAGCATAAGCGGGCGGCCTACCTCTTCCGCTAAGAAATCTGGCCGCCCGGCTCGCTTACGCTCGCCTCGATCGGGTGGATGAAATCGGATGAGTGTTTTCAGTACTTGCGAAATGTATTAAAAGCTATTTTTGATGAAGTCCGGCATCATCCAGATCAGATAGAACTGTGCTCTCGGAGACATCTGGTTCACTGGGATAGCGATGCTCCACTGCATACGGATTGAGTCTGCTTAGAATCGTCTCATCAATTTCAGGAAGCTGGCCTACCGATTGGCAGCGAAGTGTTAAATAGAGCAAGTCATGAGAACGGGGCGGTTCCATATCGCTTAGAACCAGGAAAGCTTTCAAGCATTTTTCTACTGCCTGCTGGCAATGAAAACCAATAATTGCCCTTGGCAAAGGCCGCATATTCGATAAAAAGCGGGCGGATTCTAAGTTTCCTCCTGAGATTTCTGCAGCCATTCGCGAACAAGGTCACTAAGCTGCATAGAGAATCTTACCTTCCCGAGCTATGGCTCGTTCGATAGTCGGCAAGGCACTTCGCTCTCGAAAGACGCTTTCGTGCTCGACCAGAATATCGAATGGGAAATTAACCACTACACCCAGCTTTAGATGAAGAAGCTGAACGATTTCCCGAATACTCGCGACAGAGTCATCGACAAGTACAAGAATATCGATATCACTATCCGGCCGCATTGATTCCTGGGCGCAGCTTCCAAACAGGATTATTTTCCTGGCATCGACGTGGGTAGTGATCACATCCTGGATCTGTTGCAAATCGCCTTCAGATATCATCTGTTACAATGATATCCTCTTCAAGTGGATGGATCAAGCTACATAAAAACTATCAATTCTCTGTAGCAAACGCCAGCGCCCCCCCTACCCGCCCCGAACATACCGCCGCCAGACGAGCCGGGAGCCCAGAAAGTTGACCAGCAGCCCTACCGGCAGGCCGGAGATGGCCAGATAGTTGAGCAGCTGCGCCGTATGCACCGGCAGAAGCTCGGAGACCGCCTTCACCTCGATAATGACCGTCCCCGCCGCCACCAGGTCGGCGTAGTACTGCCCGACCGGATAGCCCAGGTGAGTTACCTCAAAGGGCACATCAGCCTGCACAGCGAGCCCGTCGCTTTTAAGCTGATAGTAGAGGGCATTGTGGTAGCAGGCCTCCAAGAGGCCCGCACCGAGGGCCGAATGCACCCGCATGCAGCTGCCGATGACGGCGTATGTCACTTCCTTGAGTTTCATGCTTAAACCTCCTTCAGGTTTTCCTGAAGGACCACCGTCTCCGCCTTGCGGGCGGTCAAGGCTCACGCCACAGGCGTGACTTGTCCCGGGCCTTGACCGCCCGGAAGCGGAGGGTAGAATGGAAACCCCTGAAGGAGACGCCCTCTTTCATTATTCTTTTCCCTATCCTCCCCCATCCTCTTCATCGAGCGTAAGCGGGCGGCCCTACCTCTTCCGCTAAGAAATCTGGCCGCCCGGCTCGCTTACGCTCACCTCGATGAGGGGGATAATCTCGGATAAGAATGCACAGGAGATTGAGACCTCCCGGCCACAGCTCCGCAGCATTCCCGGCTGATCCATACGTAACATTCCTACCCACTCTTACGTATGCCTTCCTCTTCCCATCCTCCTCAATCCTCTTCATCGAGCGAAGCGGGCGGCCACCCCTCTTCTTCCCTCCTAACCGTACTATTTGAAGCGCCTGCCGGTTCTGTGATATTATCTGTTTAGACAATTTTCACGTACAGAAACGAAATATACGGAACCCCCATGGCGAAACAGGCGACGAAGAAACAGGCAGTCTACGACGAAAGCAAGATAAAGACCCTAAGCTCCTTAGAGCACATCCGCTTACGAACCGGTATGTACATCGGCCGCTTAGGCGACGGCACCAACATGGACGACGGCATCTACATCCTCGTCAAAGAGGTGGTGGACAACGCCATCGACGAGTACATCATGGGCCACGGCAAACGGATCGAGATCAGCCTTAAAAAGAACAAGGTCACCGTCCGCGACTACGGCCGGGGCATCCCCTTGGGCAAGGTGATAGACTGCGTCTCGATCATCAACACCGGGGCCAAGTACAACGATGAGGTCTTCCAGTTCTCCGTAGGCTTAAACGGCGTCGGTACCAAGGCGGTCAACGCCCTCTCTTCCGAGTTCACCGTCACCAGCCACCGGGAAGGCAAATACTCGAAGGCCGTCTTCTCCCGGGGAGATCTGATAGAGGAGAAGAAGGGGAAGACCACGGCGAGGGACGGCACCTTAGTCGAGTTCGTTCCCGACGAGGAGATCTTCGGGGACTACGAGTTCAACGTCGAGTATATCGAACAGCGCCTCTGGAACTACGCCTGCCTCAACTCCGGGTTGACCCTGACCTTCAACGGCCAGAAGTTCTTCTCCGAGAACGGCCTCAAGGACCTTCTAACCGCTGAGGTGGGGGACCAACACCTTTATGAGGAGGCCTACTGCAAGGGCGACCGGATCGAGTTCGCCTTTACCCATACCGGCAACTACGGCGAGACCTACTTCTCCTTCGTCAACGGCCAGTTTACCTCCGACGGCGGAACCCATCAGAGCGCCTTCCGGGAGGGAATCTTAAAAGGGGTCAACGAGTTCTTCAAGAAGAACTACTCCGGCGTCGACGTCCGGGACGGAATCGCCGGGGCTATAGCGGTTAAACTGACCAATCCGATCTTCGAGAGCCAGACCAAGAACAAGCTGGGGAACACCGAGATCCGCGGCTGGATCGTGGGTGAGGTAAAATCGGGCGTAGTCGACTTCCTGCACAAGAACAATCCGGCGGCCAAGAAGCTCGAGGATAAGATCATCTCTAACGAGAAGCTCAGAAAAGAGCTGAACGCGGTCAAGAAGGAAGCCAAGGAGGCGGCCAAGAAGATCGCCCTCAAGATTCCCAACCTGAAGGACAGTAAGTACCACCTGGGGGACAAGAAAGGGGACGACTCGACGATCTTCATCACCGAGGGGGCCTCCGCCTCGGGCTCGATGGTCTCAAGCCGGGATCCCTACACCCAAGCGATCTTCTCCCTCAAGGGGAAGCCCCAGAATATGTTCGCCCGGAAGCGGGCCGACATCTACAAAAACGAGGAGCTCTACAATATGATGATGGCCCTCGGGATCGAGAACGATATCGAGGGTTTGCGCTACTCCAAGGTGGTAATCGCCACCGACGCCGACCACGACGGCTTCCATATTCGCAACCTGCTCCTGACCTTCTTCCTGACCTTCTTCGAGGAGCTGATCGTGGCCGAGCGGATCTATATCCTGGAGACCCCCCTCTTTCGAGTCCGGAACAAGAAGGAGACCCGCTACTGCTACTCCCCGAAGGAGAAGAACCTGGCTTTAGAGGAGATCAAGAGTCCCGAGGTAACCCGCTTCAAGGGTCTGGGCGAGATCTCTCCACGTGAGTTCGGCCAGTTCATCGGCGAGGATATCCGCCTGGTTAAGGTCAACCTGAAATCGATCAAGAATATTACCCACACCCTGGGCTTCTTCATGGGCAAGAACACCCCGGAGCGACGGGAGTATATTATGGAGAACCTGATCTAATGGCCTACGTACAGAAGCTCTTCAACACCAACTTCCTCGAGTACGCCTCCTACGTTATCAAGGACCGGGCCATTCCCCATATCGAGGACGGCCTCAAACCGGTGCAGCGGCGCATCCTCCACTCCCTCTTCGAGATGGACGACGGCAAGTTCCACAAGGTGGCCAACGTGGTCGGCCACTGCATGAAGTACCACCCCCACGGGGACGCCTCGATCTACTCGGCCCTGGTGGTGCTGGCCAACAAGGACCTCTTTATCGAGAAGCAGGGAAACTTCGGCAATATCTACACCGGCGATCCCGCCTCGGCGGCCCGGTACATCGAATGCCGGCTGATGCCCCTGGCCAAGAAGGTGCTCTACTTTCCGGAGATTACCGAGTTCGAGGACTCCTACGACGGACGGAACCGGGAGCCTCTGACTTTCCCGGCCAAGGCTCCGGTGGTGCTGATCCAGGGCGCCGAGGGTATCGCGGTCGGTATGTCGACCAAGATCCTGCCCCACAACTTCGTCGAGGTGCTCCAGGCGGTCCGTAGCGCTCTACGCGATAAGAAAGAGACCCTCTATCCCGACTTCCCCACCGGCGGGATTATCGACGTGACCGACTATCAGGACGGGATGGGGAAGGTCCTGGTCCGGGCCAAGCTCGACACCTCCGATCCGAAGCGCATCGTCGTACGGGAGCTCCCCTACGGCACCACCTCGGATACCCTGATCAGCTCGGTGGAGAACGCCGCACGGAAGGGCAAACTCAAAATCGCCTCTATCTCGGACTATACCGCCGAGGAGGTGGAGATTGAGATCAAGCTGGCCCGGGGGGTGCACACCCAGGAGGTGCTCGACGCCCTCTACGCCTTTACCGACTGCGAGACCTCGATCTCGGTCAACTCCTTAGTCATCGTCGACAACAAACCGGTCCTGATGCCGATCTCCGAGATCATCGCCTTCCACGCCCAGCATCTGGTCAAGATCCTCAAAGCGGAGCTGAAGATCGAGGAGGGGAAGCTCAAGGATAAGATCCACGCCCGCACCCTGGAGCGAATCTTCATCGAGGAGCGGATTTACAAGCGCATCGAGGACAAGAAGAGCGCCGCCGGGGTGATCAAGGCGGTCCATACCGGCCTCGAGCCATTTAGGGATGAGATCGGCCGGGAGGTGACCGACGAGGACGTGGAACGGCTGTTGAAGATTCCGATCCGCCGCATCTCCCTCTACGACATCGAGAAGGCCAAGCGAGAGCTCCAAGAGCTCGAAGCCCGGTTAAAAGAGGTCAGGAAGAATCTGAAGAACATCGTCGCCTACGCCGAGGGCTATATCGACGGTCTGATCGAGGAGCACGGCGCCGATTACGAGCGGCGGTCGACCATCAAGTCCTTCGAGAAGGTCGACGTCCGGGAGGCGGCTCAGCGCAACCTTGACCTCCGTTACGATTCCGATACCGGCTATCTGGGCCACGGGATCAAAACCGGGAAGGTTCTCTACAAGGTCTCCCCCTACGACAGAATCCTGGTTATCCGCAAGAACGGGGCCTACTCGGTTATAGACGTACCGGAGCGGCTCTTCGTCGACACCGGGATGCTCTCCTGCGTGATCGCCGAAAAGGAGCGCCTGGCCAAGCTGGTATTCTCCTGCATCTTCATCGACAAGGAGACCAACTTTGCCTATCTGAAGCGGACCAAGATCGAGCAGTATATCCTCAATCGGGGCTACACCCTGATCCCCGACGACGCCAAGATGATCAAGCTGACTACCCAGCATGAGAATGTAGGGGTCAACGTCACCTACAAGCCCAGGCCGCGGATGAAGATCCTCCAGGAGACCTTCGCCCTGGACGATTACATGGTGAAGGGGGTCAAGGCCGGTGGCGTTCGGCTGGCCGCCAAGGAGGCGAAGAGCATTAAATTCGTCCGCATGAGTACTGGTGATAATGGAAAAAGCGGGCTAAAATCAAAGACAGCCGCGTCGAAGAAAAGCGGCGCGAAAAAGTCGGCTAAATAGACGAGAGCAGAGACGGAGCGAGAATGGGCGGCCGGTACGATCTGAACACCATAGTACGCAGTTATTCCCTCAGAATGGGGAAACCGCGCTTTAATTTCACCTCCTTCTTCGCCTACGCCCAGAAGTATATCGAACGCCTGATCAGCGAAGGCGAGGATATCGACCGGCGCCTGGGCGAACAGGATGTACTCGAACGGGGACTCGAAGAGCTGGCCGCAAAGAAAGTGATCGGCCTCGAGAAGCAGGAAAACCGGATCAAGACCCTCTTCTACCCAAAGTACTACTACTACGAGATCCAGAAACTCTTTAAAGCGGTCGACCAGAAGGCGGAGGAACCCTTCCCCTCCCTCTCGAGTACCGGATTCGAGATCCCCGACGAGGCGATGAGCGTTGTCGACGTGAAGACCGAATTCGTGGAGCTTTTGAAGCGCAAGGACGATCAGTCGATTATCAAGCTGACCTTCCCCGATACGATTCCCAACATCCTGACCACCTCGACCCTGGTGGAGACCAAGATGCTGGAGTACTCGGTGCAGAAGATCCGCAACTACCTGAATACCCATCGCAACGCCGAGTATATGCAGAGCCGCATGCGGGGCATCTTCCGCAATAAGGAAGCGAGCCTGAAGGATATGTTCCAAAAGGCGCTGACCCAGTCTCGCACGGCCATAGCCTCCCTCCTGGAGCCGACGGATTTCTCCTTCCAGTTCTGGACCCATCTGGCGAGTTCGATGATCCAGGAGTACAAGAAGAAGAACAACCGCACCGCCTTAGAGAACGCCTACATGCAGTCGGCCTACATGCTCGGTCTCTACAACATGTACTACAAGAGCATCTCCCAGCGGGAGAAAGACAAGGAGAACGCCCTAAAGCAGGTGCGCCAAGGCTTCCGGAACGCTCCTTACTTCTTCACCTTCAACGATATCCACAGCTTCAAGGATAAGAGCGGGGTTCCCCTCTCGAAGCGCTTCTCCTTAGACGATTTGAACGGCTACCTGCGAAATCTCACCACCTCGGAGGATCATAAGGAGCTGCCGGAGATCGTCCGGGTACGCACGCCCAATAACAAGGAGTATTTCATCCACCGGGAGCTGATCATTCCCCTGACCCTGAAGAAACTGAGGGATGCGAGCGCGTTGATCAAGCGGGAGTACCAGAATCTTTTTACCCTGATGCTGCAGAACTACCGCACGACTCCGGAGATGAAGAGCGACGAGGCCTTTATCCGCGATCTGGAAGGCAGACTCAAGGAGGAGGATCCCCTGCTCTACAGCCTGCTCCGCTTCGAACTCCTCTTCCTGGCCCTGGAGAGCGCCAATCCCGGCTATGATGCTGCCAAGAGCACCGAGGAGATGTTCGATCCCGAGCATCATGCCCTCAAGCCCCTGGACGAGGTCTTGAAGCTAAAACGGGAGGATCTCGTCAAAGACGCCAAGTTCAAGGTTCCCCTCTGGAAAACGATCCCCCTCTTTGTCGGTATCGCCAAGTTCTTCCGGGGCCTGGCCACCGGATTCCGACAGGGGACACAGAGCGTCCGCGGCGGTGAGAAACAGATTAGAAAAAAGAAACGGGGCGAGGGCTTCGTATCGACTTCTCTTTCGGAGCCCTCCTTCACAGAGGCCGATGAGGCAACTGCAGCAAGCGGCGGGGATGCCAAAACTCGCAAACAGGATCTCCTCAACTACAAGGAGGCCCTGGAGCGACTGAAACGCAAGGTGGCGGGAAACGACAAGCCGATAAACGAGTCCTTAGAGCAGCTGGCCGAGAAATGGAATCCCCTCTACGACCCTCGGGCCAAGGCCAATCTGGTGGAGGATGTTAACTCTCTGATCAGGGATTTTATCCGCTCCATTAAGCGTAACTTCCGGGTCAAGCCGCCGGATTTAGAGCGGATAGAAAACATGGCCCGGCAGCTCTCGGAGCATGAGGCCTTCGAGAAGATCCGCCGCAAGGATGCGTTGATGACCTACATCAAGCTCTATATCATCAAGATCCTCGGCAGTCAGCGGATAAAATAAGGGAATTACTTCCCGGAGAACTCCTTCCAGGCGGAACTAACGCCCCGTTCCAGCTCCTTCAGCGCCCCTTTAAGGCCGTCGCCTAAGCTGCGGGCGGCTTCTCCCGCTGCGTGTCCGAGTTCGGAGGAGCGGGAGAGGAGGTCTTGACGCTTCTCTTCCAGCTCGCCGATCCGCTTCTCGAGCTCCTGCTTCATCTGTCCGCTCAGTTCGTCTCGGCGCAGTTTGAGATCCTCGATCTTCTCGTTCACCGCATCTATGCTTTCGTTAATGTTCTTCTTCAGGCGTTCTTTTTCGGTCTCGTTCATCTCGTTTCTCCTCTCTATAACATACAAAGAGAAGAATGTGGAAACAAGGCGAGTCTGGCCGGCTACGCTTCCGGCATCACCGTTCGCAGATGGAGTTCTTTGAGCTGCTCCGGATCGGCGACCGAAGGGGAATCGTCCATGGGGGAGATGCCTACGGTGTTCTTCGGGAAGGCGATTACCTCCCGGATCGACTGCTCTCCGGCCATGATCATCACCAGACGATCGAGTCCCGGGGCGATCCCCCCGTGGGGAGGCGGTCCGTACTGAAAGGCGTCCAGGAGGAATCCGAAGCGCTTCTGGGCCTCCTCCTCGCTGAAACCGACTACCTTGAAGATCCGCTTCTGGATCTCCGGATCGTGGACCCTGATCGAACCCGAGGCAAGCTCGTAGCCGTTGCAGACCAGGTCGTACATGTCGGCCCGCACCTCTCCTGGCTGCTCCTCCATATTCTCCAGATACTGAGCCTGGGGCATGGTGAACATATGGTGGGCGGGATCCCACTTCTCTTCATCTTCGTTCCACTCGAAGAGCGGGAAGTCGACGATCCAGGCGAAGCGGAATGCATTCTCGTCGATCAGACCCAGATTCCGGCCCAGTTTGAGTCGTACGGCGCCGAGGGAGTTACAGGCGGTGCTCCAGTCGGCGGCTACGAAGAGGAGCAAGTCCCCCGCTTCGGCGCCGAGGGCCGGCAGGATCTCTCCCGCCTTCTCGCCGTAGAACTTGGCGATTCCCCCTTCGAGCCCCTCGTCGGTAACCTTCATGAAGGCGAGCCCCTTGGCGCCGTAGGTCTTGGCGGCATCCTCGAGTTCGCTTATCTGCTTGCGGGAGTAGCCGGCGCATCCCTTGGCAACCAGCGCCTTTACGGCCCCGCCGGAGGCAATCACGCTCTCGAATACCTGAAAACCCGCGCCGGGAACGAAGGGGGCGAAATCCTTAAGCTCCATCTCGAAGCGCAGCTCCGGCTTGTCGCTGCCGAAGCGGTTCATCGCCTCGTGATAGCCGATCCGCGGAAAGGGCAGCGGCAGATCGATATCCTTCGCCTTCTTGAAGACGTGGGCCATCATCCCCTCGGTCACGGCGAAGACGTCGTCCTTGGAAACGAAGCTCATCTCGATGTCGATCTGGGTGAACTCGAGCTGCCGGTCCCCCCGGGCGTCCTCATCGCGATAACAGCGGGCGATCTGGAAGTAGCGATCGCAGCCGCCGACCATCAGGATCTGCTTGAAGAGCTGGGGCGACTGGGGCAGGGCGTAGATCTTCCCCGGATGGAGCCGGGAGGGGACGACGAAGTCCCGGGCTCCCTCGGGGGTCGATTTGATCAGGGTCGGCGTTTCGATCTCGAGAAAACCTTCGCCGTTCAGATACTCTCTAACCGCGAAGGTAACGTCGTGCCGCAGGCGCATTTTCTTCTGCATCGAGAAGGAGCGGAGATCCAGATAGCGAAAGCGCAGCCGGAGGTCCTCCTTGGCGTCGGATTTCTCGTCCACCATGAAGGGGAGCACCTCGCAGCGTGAAAGGACCTCCACCGAATCGGCGGCCACTTCGATCTCTCCGGTAGGTATATTGGGATTGGGATTCAAGCGCTTGCGGACGGTACCGCTGACGGCGATGCAGTATTCAAATTTGAGGTCCGCAGCCCTGGCCCGGACCGCGGAATCGGCGTCCTCGTCGACAACAATTTGAGTAAGACCATAGCGGTCGCGGAGGTCGATGAAGTGCACGCCGCCGTGGTCGCGGTTACGGTGCACCCAGCCGTTCAGGGTTACGGTTTTGCCTTCGTCGGCGGCGGTCAGAGCGCCGCAGGTTGCGTTTCGTCGGAACTGTTCCATGGTAGCCCGACTGTAGCACTAGCCCGCCCGGCGGGGCAAGAGAGCTCGCATAGGACTACTCAGGTGCGGCGCATGCAGCTCTTGCAGCCGTTGACGTGGACATGCACCTTCCCGGCGCTGTCGAACTGCCGGGCGAAGATCAGCTCGTCCTGGCCGATCTCCCGCTTGCATGAGGGGCAGTAACGGGGGTAGCTGCTGTTGGGGGGGTAGCAGTAGGGGCAGCCGTAGATCTCCACCAATCTATCCCCTTTTCCGGGGTAGACCACCGAATGCACCCGCTCGCCCGGTTTCAATAGGGTTTTACACAAGGGACAGGGCGTGAGCTTCGCCGGTTTCTCCTTCGCTGGCGCCTCTGCCGCAACGGGCTCATCACTGCCCCGGGAGAGCCTGAAATAGACGCTCAGGAGCAGGAGAATGACGATTATCATCAAAATCATAATAACTAGGTACATACGGCTTCTGATTTCTATTTCGGCAGGAAAAATGGGAGCGTGTAACTCTAATTGATAAAACCATTTGGAATTTATGCCGATTCCTAGTACAATTGGCATGTGGGGACCCTCTACATTGTGGCGACACCTATTGGAAACCTGAGGGATATTACCCTGCGGGCGCTGGATATACTGAAATCTGTGGACGCCGTGGCCTGCGAAGACACGCGGCACACCGTCAAGCTCCTGAATGCCCACGGGATTCAGAAGCGGCTGATCAGTTGCCGGGCTCAGAACGAGGCTAAAGCGGCCGAGGGCATTATTGCCTTGTTGGAAACTGGCGATGTGGCCTACGCTTCCGACGCCGGCACCCCGGGTTTGAGCGATCCCGGTTCGGTCTTGAGCGCCAAGGTGCGGGAAGCCGGTTATCCGGTAATTCCCCTCCCCGGGGCTTCCGCCTTCGGTACCTTGATCAGCGTCGGCGGATTCGGGGGGCGAACGGTAACCTTCGACGGCTTCTTGAGCCCCAAGCAGGGGCGCAGAAAGCGCCGCCTGGAGGAGCTTTTAGCGCGGGAGGAGAACTTCCTGCTCTATGAGTCGCCCCACCGGATAGTGAAACTCCTGGGGGCTTTGGCGGATTTGGAGCCTAAAAGGCGCATTTGCATCGGTCGGGAGATGACGAAGATGCACGAGGAGTACCTCAACGGAAGCGCTTTAGAGGTCTTGACAGAATTGAGCGGACGAGCGAGCATTAAGGGCGAGTTTGCGATTTTGGTTGAAGGGAAGAAAATCCCTCAATCTTATGAGGAAAATGACGATAATGTCATTGAAAGGATGGAGTGAGCTATGACTATTGAGGGTTTAGGACCGATAGATTCGATCTCGAAACTCAAGAAGAACAACAAAGCCGTGAAGCCCGAGCAACCTGCGAAAGCCGACACGGTGGATGTTTCATCTGAGGCGAAAAATCTAGCTGAGCTATACAAGGCCAACGAGACGGTCAAAAACAGTGCGGACGTACGCCTGGACCGTATCGCGGAAGTCAAGCGCAAACTGGAAGACCCCGACTACATCAACGACTCCGTCGTCGACATGGTCGCCGACAACATAATGAAATCATTCGGCCTCTAATCCATCCCCTTTCAATTCGTAACGAGCCCCGGTTGAGTGGGGCTCTTTTTTTTATGCTTTTGAAATAATCCCCTTCCCGTACTATACTCTCTGCATGGAAAGTCTCACCTTTCAGATTCCTACCAGCACGCATTTCGGGCAGGGAGCACGGCTTCAGCTGGGCGCCAAAGCGCTTCGCTACGGAACCAGGGCGCTCCTGATCAGCGAGAGCGTATTTCAAGGTTCGCCGGTGCTGGCCGAGATCCAGGAGAACCTGGGGAAGGCCGGTGTCGAGGCGATAAGCTATGCTCAACTCGGACCGGAGACCACCAGCCGGGCCGGAGAGGCCTGCCTGGAGCTGGCGAAATCGGGCCATGTACAGCTGGTTATCGGCATGGGCGGGGTTCGAGCCCTGTCGCTGGCCAAGGCCGTCGCGGCTTTGGGTTCCTCGATCTTCGATCTGGATAATCTGACCGATCTACAGCATGACCGCTCCTCGGTCTATCCGTATATCGAGCTTCCGACTACCTGCCGCAATCCCTTCATGCTGGGTGAGTCATTCCTGCTGACCGACGCCCGCAACCGGCGCAGCTCAATTTTGCGTCGCCGGGGCGCTTTCGCCGAAGCGGTGATTGTCGATCCGGATCTGGCGACCGGACTCTCCGAACGGGCCCAGGCGGCGACGATCCTGGAGACCCTGCTCCACTCCCTGGAGGGCTTTTTCTCTACTCAGTCCAACTTTCTGTCGGGGTCGATCTTCCTGCGTTCCATCGGCCTGGCTACCGCCTATATCGACGCCTTCGAATCCCGGGAGAGTCCCGAGATCGCCGGGAAAAGCTCCCAGGCCGGCCTGCTCTCAGCCATGGCCCTGACCATGAGCTCCCTCGGCTTCGGGTCCGCCCTGGCCTTTGCGGCCAGCGGCCTCTTCCGGGTGCCCAAATCGGGCGTGGCCGCCGTCATGCTCCCGGTGGTACTGGAGTACGCCCGGCGGGCATGTCCGGAGAAGCTGGTACGCATGGCGCCCATTATCGACGAGGACACCCGTCAGATGCGTACCCTGGCCGCGGCCGATGTGGTCATAAGCGCCCTTCGCCGCCGGATCGACGGTTTTCACCTCCCCTTGCGTTTGAGCGAGTTCGGCATTTCCCGTACGGATCTGCCCCATCTGGCATCCCATGCCGCGTCGATGGGCCTGGGCGGCGAGCTGCCGATCCCCCTCTCCGAGGATGAATTACTGGAGCTGTTGCGCGGCGCCCTATGATCGCACTGCGTAAACTGGAGCGGCTCGGAACCACCAACCGGCTGCGTAAATGCGCCGAACTCTTCCGTAGCTTTGAGGAGGAGATCCGCCGCAAGCGCCCGGTGGACGGCTTCTACCTGGCGGGCCTGTGCGAGTGTCTCTACCGAACCGATACGGAAGACCGGCTGCGGGAGGATGCGGGCCGCTTGGCCGAGGAGCTCAGGACCGGAGCCCTCTCCCTCTCGATGGAAGCCGATGCGGAACTGGGCCGGCGCTGCGGGGCTCTCTATGCGGCGCTTTTAGGCGCCCTTGGGACCTCGCCGGCGGAGTGGGATTTCCGCAGCGACGGTTCCGGCGATCTCGATCCTGCGGCCCGGCAGATCATCCCCCTCGATCTCTACCTCGAGGATATCCGTTCCCCCTTCAACGTGGGAGCCCTCTTCCGATCGGCCGACGCCTTCGGAGTGCGCCGGATCTTCCTCTCCCCGGCCTGTCCCTATCCGCTCCAGCCGCGGGCCAAGCGAAGCGCCATGGGAACGGTGGATCTGATCCCCTGGGAGATAGCCACCCTCGACGAGGCGCTGACGGCGGCTCGCAACGGAGGGGAGCAGAAAAATTATCGAATCGTTGCCCTCGAGACCGGGGGTTCTGCAATCGGCGATTATAGATTTCCGGAAGCGGGATTATTGATTGTCGGGAACGAGGAGTGGGGCGTGAGCGACCGCGCCCTGGCTGCGGCCGATTCTGTCTTGAGCATTCCCATCGGCGGAGCGAAGGCCTCGATCAACGTCTCGGTCGCCTCGGGGATAGCGATGCAGCGCTGGTTCGAAGCAGAAAAAAACCGGCGGTAGCTACCGCCGGTTCAGGGCTTGTCGTGATCAGCGGTGCAGGGCCCGCTCGATTTCAGGCTGGTTGAAGCCGACGATAACGCGGCCGTTCACATCGACCACCGGTACGCCCATCTGGCCGGATTTCTTGACCATCTCTTCGGCCCGGCGCAGATCCTTAGCGACGTTAAACTCGGTAAAAGGAATTTTGTTCTCTCGAAAATACTGCTTCGCCTTTGTGCAATAGACGCAGCTGGGCGTTGTATAAATCTTTACTGCCATACCTATACCTCCGCATTTCTCAGTACAACTATATATTACATTTTATATATAGAAATGTCAAGTGAGTCTTAGAAAAATCGATGTGCTCAGGATAGCTTAGAGTTTCGTCCGTTCGTCGTCGAAGGCCAGGGAGAGGCGCTTCTGAATCACATTGAACTGATCCTGGTTGGCGATGCCGAAATCCCGAATCACCTCATGTTCCAACTGATCGTATTCCAGATCGCCCTTCTCGTAATCGCAGATGGCGTTGGCCAGGTAGACCGTATAGACCACATCCTTGAACTCCTGATGGCAGGAGAGGGGTACGTGGTGATAGCGGATGGCCTCGATCAGAGAGACCGGGAAGTTCCACTTCTCCGCAATCAGCGCGCCGATCTCGGCGTGGTTCAGTCCGGCGCTCAGGTCTTCCATGAAGTTCCGGCCGATGTTGCGCTCGGAACAGAAGCTCTGGATCTTATCCATCAGGTTCGGATGGACGTTGGAAAAGATGATCTTCCCCATGTCGTGCAGGATACCGCCTACATAGACATCATCCAGAAGCTCTTTACGCCGTTTGAAGTTCTTAGCCAGATTGTAGGCGTAGAAAGCGGCTCGATAGCTGTGATCCCAGAGCCAGCGCTGACTGTTATCCAGCAATTTCTGGGTTCCATAGGAGTAGAGCAGGTTCTTGATCCCCCGGAATCCGACCAGCTTCACCGCTTCCACGATATTATCCACCCGCTTAGGCAGCATGAACTGGGCCGAATTGACGTGCTTCAAGAGGTCGGCCGTTAACGAGGGGTCGGTACTGATCTGCCGGGCGATATCGCTGATCTCCGAATCCGGATCGCCGATCAGCTTCTGAAGATAGACAATGTTATCCGGGAACTGGGGCAGTTCGTTTATCTCGTTCACTATCTCCCGGGAGAGCTCGTTGATATTCTCCAGGTGCAGCGCGGAGAAGGGGATCGTAATGCGGGCGATCGTCTCCTCGCCGTCCACATCGATATCGAAGGCGTCTTCGTCGAGGCCGATCTTCTTCAGCATCAAGACCAAGATAACAATGCCGAGACCGGCGCCCTCTGAATCGTCGATTACCGAGGAGAGGGCCTCCTCCATCGAGTCGAAGGCCCGGGAGCGGGCGATACGGTCATAGACCCGAATCTGCTCCTTCCGGGAGATGCGGCTGTTATTATGTATGCTCATGGTGAAGGAGTTCCCCTGGGCATGGTAGACCACCTTCACATAGAGGCCGTGCTCCTTCTGTTTTTGCAGATAGTAGTCGATGTTATCGAGGGTCTCCTGCTTGAAGCTCTCCATCCCCTTCTCGTACTGGGAAGGGTCATTGATATCGAGCTTGCGTTCCTTGAAGTAGACCCGCTTGGTATTCGCCTTCTTGGCGTTTACCGCAAGCTCCTTCATACAGTAACCGATACGGCTTGTCAGCTGATCCTGACCGAACTCGGAGAGGAAGATCTCGAGAATCTTCTCCATATACTCTTCGGTCTCATGGGGCAGGGTGAAGGTTTTGATAGAAATTGGGATAGAATTCCGAGCTGCACGTTTAATCTTTTCCACTTCTACTGCTTTTGACATACCGTTTCGCCACCTGATCGGATTGAATCTGGTTCTCCAAGTATAGTATCTGCCATTCTGCAAGGTCAAGCAAACAAATACAGGCTAATTATTGAATTGCTTGATCAGAAGCGCCATGGCCCGCAGCTCGCGCTCGACTCGGCCGTTGACCGAATCCGCCGGAAAACGACCGTCGGCCCCGGAATCGCCCGCCGGAAGGCCGGTCAGGACCGCCATACCTTCGTCGATCGTCTTGACCGCGTAGATGTGGAAGCGTTCCTCCGCCACCGCATCCCGGATCTCCGCCGAGAGGAAGAGGTTCTTCCGGTTCAGATCGGGAATGATTACCCCTTGGCTGCCGGTAAGCCCCGCCCTTTTACAGACCTTGAAGAAGCCGGTGACCTTTTCGCTGATCCCGCCCACCGGCTGGATATCCCCCATCTGGTTCATGCTGCCGGTGACCGCGATATCCTGACGCAGGGGCAAACGCCCCGCAGCCGATAGGAGGGCGTACATCTCGGTGGAGGAGGCCGAATCGCCGTCCACTTCGCTGTAGGACTGCTCGAAGCAGATCGTCGCGTACATGGAGAGGGGGAAATCGACCGCATAGCGGGAACGGAGGTACCCGTCGAGGATCAGCATCCACTTATCGTGGATTTCCCCGGAGAGTCCTACCTCCCGTTCGATATTGACCAGGCCCTCCTCCCCCGGAGCGATTCGCGCGCTGATCAGCGTCGGGAGGCCGAAGGCGTAATAGCCCCGGTCGTGAATGGCGAGCCCGTTGACCCTGCCGACGGCGCTGCCCGAGGTGGCGAGGAGGATATCCCCCTGTTCGATCAGCTCCTCGAGCTTCTCCTCGGGAAGATTGAAGAGGTAGTTTCGCTCGGCGAGCGCCCGTTTTACATCCTCGGGACCTATCTCGGCCGAGCCCGCCTGGGAGGCCCAGTAGTCGGCCTCGATCAGTAGATCCGAGATCTGGGAGAACTGGGTGGAGAGCTTATCCCGCTGCTCCGCCAGATAGGCGCCGTAGGAGATGATCTCGGCCATTCCCTCCCGGCTGACGCTCTTCAGGTTCGCCTTGGAGGCGGTTCCCCGGATAAAGCCCATATAGCGGGCCAATCCCTCGCGGTTTAAGGGCATGGAGCTGTCGAACTCGGCGGAGACCTTGAAGAACTTCGAGAAATCGGCGTCGGCGTTGTAGAGGTAGTCGTAAGCTCCCTCTTCGGCCAAGAGGATAATCTTGGTATCCACCGCTACCGGCTCGGGCTTCAACTGGGGCGAGGCAAAGCCCAAGGGCCCCTGTCCGGGCTGGATCTCTACCACACCGGTCTGCAGTATCCGCTTCAGCTGCAGCCAGGCCCCCTGTTCCTCCAACAGATCCTCCAGACGCAGCACCAGGAATCCGCCGGAAGCGCGGATCAGGGATCCGCCGTGGATCGACATGAAATCGGCGGAGCTTCGTCCGGCCAGATCGAGCCGGTAATCGATAGCGCCGACCAGATTCTGCACCGTGGGATTGTTCTCGAAGATAACCGGTGCAGCCTCGTCTTCATAGCTCTCGGTCAGCAGGTTAACGCCGTAGCGGACGAAGATCCGATTCCCCGCCGCATCCTGCGCCGCCTCGTCGGCGGTAAAGACGAAGAGATGGTCGAGGATGTCCTCTTCCAGTCGCTCCAGGTAATCGAGAATGCGATCGTCGGAAAACTCAATGCGCAACTGCGCCATCTCGGCCTGCAGACCGGGCCGGGCCGTCTCGGTCCGCAGCGCCGCGAGATCCTCTTCCATGGCCGATCGGGACATCTTCAGCTCCCCGAAGATGCTCCGCATCTCATCCATCAACCGATAGTAGGTCTCCCGGCGCCGGTTCCACTCCTCCTCATTGAGCTTCCCGGCGGCCACGAGGCTCTGCAGCTCTTCGAAATCACTCGGCCGTCCGTCGAGCAGGGGTACGATATCGGTGGAGAAGGCCCCCTGCTCCTCCACCCGCATGGTGGCGAAGCCCTCGGCGCCCAAACGGGCCTCGAACTCGGCCAGGCGGTGATTCTCTTCTTTTTCGATCAGCGAGACGATACGGTCCCGCCGCTGTTTATAAATCTCGCTTTCCAGTCGGGCCTTGATCAGGATCTTCAGCTTCTCGATCAGCTCGTGGAGCAACTGCTTGAAGCGCCGCGCCTTCCCGGGGGAAAAGTAGAGTACCCGGGGCTGCTCGGGTCTGCGGAAGTTGTAAACATAGGCGATCTCGCCGGCGCTGCGTACGCTGCCTGCCAGCTCGTCGAGCACCGTGCGCACCGCCGTGGAACGCCCGGTACCGGGATGACCGCTTACCACCAGGTTATAGCCTTTGGCCCGTACCTCGGTTCCCATTTTCAGGGCCTTCATGGCCCGGGGCTGGCCGATAATCAACTCGTCGCCGCCGCCGGCTTTGATCTCTCCCAAGGTATCGGGGTCGACGGAAAAGAAGACTTCGTCGGGGGGTAGTCGGTAGGCTTCGCTCATGCTCTCCATAATGCGTTCCGCCATGGGCGCTGTCAAGGCGGGCTTTTCAGAGACGGGCTCAGCTCCTATAATGGTCGGCATGCAATTAAAAGACTTCGACCGTTACTGCCGGGAGCTCTTGAGAAGTGAGGAGTTCGAATCCATCGACGCCTCCCGCAACGGCATCCAGGTGGAGCGCCGGGAACAAGAGATCAAAAAGGCCGTCTTTACCGTCGACGCCGCCCTGCAGAGCTTCGAACAGGCGGCCGAGCTGGCTGCGGACCTGATCTTCGTGCACCACGGCATCTTCTGGGGCAGGGATTTTCCGCTCACCGGAGCCCAGTACCGCCGGGTTCAGTGCCTCTTAGAGAAGGATATCGCCCTCTACGCGGCGCACCTGCCCCTGGATGCGCATCCCGAATTGGGGAACAACTATCAGATGGCCAAAGCCTTGGGTCTCACCGATATCGAGCCCTTCGGCTGGTACAAGGGCAAGACGATCGGCTTCAGAGGCAATCTCCCTCAACCCGAGGATCTCAACCGGGTGCTCGATCTTCTCGCCATCCCCCCGACCGACTGCAATGCGATTCTACCCTTCGGCCCGTCCGAGAACAGAAGCGTGGGCATCATCTCCGGCGGCAGCAGCCGGGACGTTACCCAGGCGATCGACGCCGATCTGGATCTCTACCTCTGCGGCGAGGCCCATCACAGCATCTACCACTTGGCCATGGAGAACGGCATCAACGTCGCCGCCGCCGGGCACTATGCGACCGAGACTTGGGGCGTCAAGGCGATGGCCGCGCGAATTGCCGCGGATACCGACATCGAAACCATCTTCGTCGACTTGCCCTCAGGGCTGTGACGGGCAAGGAGACTGGCATGCAACCCGAAAACCGAACCCGGGCACCGATCGCCCCCTTCGGATTGAGTCTGCTTTTAATAATTCTCGATCAGATCAGTAAGGCGCTGATCGTCGCCCATATCCCCTACCACACCATCGGCTGGAGCTGGGGCGGGGACTTTCTCTGGATTCTCCACACCCGCAACCTGGGCGTCGCCTTCAGCATCGGCTACGGCCTGCCCGATCTGATGCGCGGGCTGCTCTTCATCCTGCTGCCCCTTATCGTGCTGGCCTTGGTGGTGGTCTACTACTTCAAGACCGACGAGCTGAACCGTCTGCAACGCTGGTGTCTGGCGGCGGTGCTGGGCGGAGGCCTGGGCAACCAGATCGACCGGATTTTCCGGCCCGAAGGGGTCGTCGACTTCGTCTCGGTTAAGTTCTACGGACTCTTCGGCCTGGAACGCTGGCCGGCCTTCAATGTGGCCGACTCGAGCATCGTCGTCGGCGGAATCCTCTTGGCCGTATCCCTGATTATAAGTGAAAGGAGAAGTAGATGAACAAGAAGGTAAATACCCTGCTCTTCGTCTTGGGAGCGACACTAGTCAATATCGTGTTGATGATTCTGTTACTGACCCTGGGGATCGTGATAGTGGCCCGGATCCTGCCTCAGGACGTCAATCCCATGCTGGGGCAGATAGCCTTCCTCCTGGTCTTTATCCTCTCGATTGCGGGTTCATTTTTTATCTATCACCGGGTAATGAAGCTGCTTTCCAACAAATTTGATCTTGAGAAATACTTCGATCCGATCTTTAAAGGGCGGCGCAGAAAATAATCAATACCCGTCGGACATAGAGCGGTTCACATCCCGCTTATAGAGTTCGTTGTAGACATAGCCCCGTTTCCGGAGTTCATCCTTCAGATACTGCGGGAAGGGGCAGTAGCGCCACATGATGCCCCGGACCTCCCGTTCGAGCTTCTGAGTCCCCTCGCTCTCCTTGGTAATCCAGAGGATGTAGTCGTTAATAAAGTACTCCCGAACATCGCCGCGGATCTTCTTGTCGGTAAACCACTGGTAGTAGCGGCCGGTTACCCCTTCTTCCATCCAGTAGTGCTGGGCCTTCTCCTTGGCAACCTGCCAACGCAGGTCGCCTAAGGCGGCGATAACGGCGGTCTTCACATCCTTCGGAAAGAGGGGGATCGCAATCCTGCCGCGGCTGGTAGCCCGGTTATACTTCTCGAAGGGCTCCCAGCAGATACCCCGGTCGCCGTAGCTGGGAATAATCAGCACATGCGGGACGATTCGGTTGGTCTGCTGCTTGAAGGTCCGCTGAAAGAGACCCGGATCGAGGCTCTCCACCGCGCCCATCTGCATAATTACGTTCTCCCGGGTAGCGATGTCCCGGATCGAATCCCGAAAATACTGCTTCATCGCAATGGGGAAGTGGTTTCCCTGACGCCCGACGCAGAGTTTCGCCATTTGGCGCACCGTGGAGAACTCGGTATTAAGGGCCTCGTTATCGACCCTGTTCGAATCGATCCCTTCGGCGCTCTCCTGGAGCCGCTTCAGTTCGGCCTGGTTCTCTTCAAAATGGTCGAAGGTCTTGGAGAGTTCCTTATCTATCCCCTGCAACTCCCGAACCATATTCATCACCTGGGTCAGAGCCTGTCGCTGCTCGTGGGTGTAAGTATCCTTAACTCCGGGAATATCGGCCCGGTCGCCTCGCTGCGCTACGCTGCGGACAAGATCCTTGAGACGGTTCTCCATGCTCTGCATCTCGGAAAGCTTCCGGTTCAGGACTCCCAGTTGAAAGTCTCGCTGACCCTTAACCTTCTCCAGCCGACTGTTGACCTTATGCTCCTTGGTGCGCCGGGTAACCTTGGTCTCGTCGGTAGCGGAATTGCTGACCACTCCTTGGGCGACCATGGTCAGCCACTCATCCACATAGTGGACCGGTTCGCCGGTCTCGTTGCGGAAGACAATCTTGGAGAGGGTCTTGCGCTGCTCCTTCGAGAGAAGGGTCGGCAGCAGCACCCCGTAGCGCAGCATCAGAATCTTCGGCATCGGCAACTGGGCATAGATCTTCTTGCTGATGTTTTCCACAAGGTTCCAGTAGGCCGAGAGGATCTTTCCGCGATATACCGAGCGCTCCTTTGTATCCTCGGTGTTCAGGAACTTCGAAAGGAGCCCGTGTATACGCTGAGAAACCTCCCCCTCTCCCGAGAGGGCGGTTTTATAGTAGTTCTTGTCGTTGAAATAGGGCTGTGGATCCTGTTCGAAGCGGGAAATGGGATGAAAGCGTTCCTTGCTTATGTCGTCGACGCTGGAAGCGGCCTCCGGCTTCGGCCCCCCTTCTTCGAAGAGGTCTTCGAATTCAGGGACCGGAGAGGAGTCTTCTTTGTCGATACCCATTAATTCAGCAATATCCGGATCGATATTGCCGGAGAACAGATCACTTTTAGAATCAGTATGATCGCTCATAGCGTTATGTAGTGGAGGTGGTGGGAATCGAACCCATGACCTCGTGAATGCCATTCACGCGCTCTAGCCAACTGAGCTACACCCCCAAAATCCTTAAGCAGCATATCGATACTCATCGTACATGTCAACTACCTCGGTAACTTCATTCTAAGCATCTTACGCTCGTGAAAAGCGCCGAAATCGGTAAAAGAGTCCCTCAAGCCCGCGGGAATATGTTCCGCCGCATCCTGGCTCAGCACGAAATGGCCGGCCGGGGTGTGCTGCTGCCCTAAATGAAAGATATTGTTCACCGCGTCGGAAATCAATGTTCCGGTCTTCTCCGGTTGGCGGTAGACCGTGGTACCCCGGTCGAGGGCGAAATGGTAAGGCAACAGGGTCCCGTAGCTATAGACCTCGGTAGAGATCAGTACGCGGTTCATTACCAGACGCATACAGACCGGAATGATATCGCTCGGCCCCTCGGAATAGGGGAAGAGAAAGAGTCCGCCGTATTGATTCTTCATCCACAGCCGGCCGCCCAAGGGACCGAGCACCCGGGTCAGATGGGTTTCGAAGGTCTTCATCAATCCGGAGATCAGTCCCTTACCCGATTTGAGCTTCCATTCGTCCAGAATATCGAGCTCCACATAGAGAAAAAAGAAGGGGTACTCCTCTCCCTCCCGAATATCGGACCAGCTGATATCGCTAAAGACCGCCTCTTCCTCATGTTCAGGATAGAACTCCGAAGCCTGGCTGATGCGGCTCGTAGGGAGCTTCTTCTGGGCCATCTCCGGACCGATATAGTCCGAGGCGCCGCCGTGAAAGAGGTCGGCCGGATCCGCAACTACGCCGTCGGGATCAACCACACCGTAAGCGATCTCCTCCTGGGACTCGAAGGCCCGGATCGCCCGCTTGGCCTCCCGATCGCTCATGGATCCGAGATCGAGATAGATCAATGCCGGGGAGCCTTGGAGGAGCTGCTTCCACTCCTTGCTGGCCCGAATCTCGATCTCGAAACTCTTGGATCGCTCCGCCGTGTCGAAGCAGACCAGCCGCTCGCGATTATCCGTGAGAAGAATCAACCGCCTCATGCTTCCAGCTCCAATGCATAGCTGAAGTAGTTACCGCTTTTGACCGGTTTGAACTGGCTGGACACCAGATGATCGAGCATCTCCCGGACCACAATGCTGATCGTGCAGGCTCCCGGAGCAGTGTGCTGCTTCTCCACGTCCATCACCCGCTGTACCGCTTCGCTTTTTATCAGAGCCGCGTTATCCTCGGTATATTCGCAAGACCCGGAATGGACCCCTACCCGGACCTTGAGTTCGGTCTTCAGGGGGCAGCGCGTCTTGTTGTAGAAGAAGAGTTCGTGGAGGATCTCCATCGCCGCCAGTACCGCCGATTGGTTGCGATTGCCGAAGGTGAAGGCCGCAATCCCGCCGTCCCCTTCCCAGAGCCAGACCCGGCCGTTTCTGCGCTCCACCGAAGCATGAACCGTTTCGCGCAGGAAACCGTAGGCGGCGTTGACCTTGGCGGCGCTGTTATCCTTCACCAGGCGGGTATTCCCGGCGATATCGATCCGCAAGAAACAGACCGTATACTCCACTCCGGGCTTTAGAACCCCCCAGTTGCGGCTCTTCCTGAAACGCGGATCCTCGACGAACATGTGCTGATCCTTGTCGTAGAGATAGCCCTGGGCGAATACCGCCTTGAGAATCTCCCGCAGGTAGGCGATGGTAATCCGGCGTCCCATCACCCCTTCTTCCTCGTAACGGATTAGATAGGCGATGAAGTCGAGAAAACGGTCCTCGGCGATTATGTCCTGGACGATTCGACTGGCCGCATCGAGGTTGGCGACGGCAATACTGGCGGGAATACCGGTCCGCTGGTGAAGATTGTAGTCCGGGATAAACTCCTTCACCACATGGATCATGGTGGGAAGATCCATAGACTCGACCAGGGATTTTATCGACAGGCGTACGACACTCTTTGAAATCTGCACGGTTCATTAAAAACCGCGGAATGCTCCGCCGTCAAGCCTCTTTCCCTTGCCAAGGAGTTCTCCCGGTGATAGCTTAAAAAAAGAGTAGAAACCGTATTGTTCTAGTATGCGATTGGTTATATATTGAGAAAATGGAGCTTTGATCCATGAGTGCATGGCGGAAGAACAAACAGGTTTCAGAGCGCGCGTTTCAAGAGTTAATGACGGCCAAAGCCCAATCCTTGATCACCCTCCTCAAGGAGGCGGAGAAGCGGAACGGCGGGTTTAAGTATACTCGTCCCTTCCTGGGGCGGCTGAATCTGGAAAGCCGTATTATCGAAGAGCTCTTGGATGAGTACGGAGCGCGGCACAACCAGTCCTGGCACGGGTTTCGCCGATCCATAGCCGCGGTCAAAGCATTCTCCCAGATCGTCCATAACATCTCGCATATCTACGCTTCCTACCCCTGTTACAAGATTCTCTCGGTCAAAGAGGACTTCTTAGCGGCCACGAGGAAGGCCCTGAAGGCATGCACCTCGGCCTTGAAGAAGGCCATGGAGAATCTTCTGGCCGAGGCCGAGAGCCACCGCCTCGAAACCGGCATCGTCAGCCAGGATTTTACTGAACGGCTCCCCGAGGGAACCCTGAAACCGGATCTTCCCCGCCGGGAACTCGATAATCCAGATCCGACAATCGTCAATTTGGCCACCACCTTCCTGAACCTGTCGGAGGATACCGAACTCTTCACCATCAACCAGCGCCAGAAGAAGGACGACTATCCGGATTGCATTCCCGAACCGGTCAACGAGGCGCGCATCCGCAACATGGAACATGCCCTCCACAGCATTCAGTCTACCTACGATACCTATCTCCTCGATTCGGATGCGGAGAAGCAGGACGAGCATCTGCCGATCCTCCGGGGACACGCCAGCACGATCTTTCACCTGTTGGAGACGGGCACCGTTCTCTCCCACTATTATGAACGACATATGTTGCAGGGGCACAACGGAATCATTGCCCCCTCGGAGCTGCTCTCGATCCTGATCGACTATATTCTGGCCTTCTCCGCCCGGTTCTTCGAAAACGGCCGGGAATTGTGCCGGGAGATTATCCATGCCTATGCGGAAGAGGCCTCTATTTCGGCGCCGGTACCCCAGTACCGGGGCTTTCATGTGCGGCCCTCCACTCTGGTCTCGAAGATCGTAACCCACTACGGGAGCGAGGTAACCCTGCACATGGACAATCAGGAGTTCAATGCCGCCAGTCCTCTGGAGCTCTTCCGGGTCAACGAGGCCATAAACGCCCATAAGCGCAAGACCCTGGCCGGAATCGTCTGTGAGCTGGCCGCAACCATGGGGCATGTACCCCAGGACGAGGGGGTCATGAAGAAGGCTCTGCGGCGAATGATGATCAAGCTTCTGGAGAATCATCAGATCGTTCTCTACGAGACCGACTTCTCCCTGGAAGATATCTCCTACTTAGAGGGCGAGAGCCTGGCCGAGTTCGCCACCCGGGGAATCGCCCATTTCCTCGCCATGGGACGCATCGATATCCGTACCGGTATGACCGTCGAGTTCTCCGGCGATAGACGGGTCCTCGCCGACCTGCGCCTTCTGGCCGAAAACGGCTACGGCGAGGACAACTACGGCAATAACATCATGCTCCCCGCGGAACTCGCCTACCTGCGCCGCTAGTATCGCTACCTTTCCGCCCTTGTTCCCGGCTCGTTTCGATGCTATACACGAGATATGCAGCAGCTCAAGGAACGGATTCTTAGTCTTCTCGACCGGGAAGAGCAGCGCTTCGTCTTCCCTTCGGAGATAAGCGCCCGCTTCTGGCGGCACGCGATTGTCGCCGACGACGGGCCGAATGCGGTTTGGGGCGACCGCTTTATCTCCTGGGACCGCTTTAAGGAGCGCTGCTTCGGTCTGCGGGAGGAGCGCCGGCCGGTCAATGCCGCCGTCCGCACCCTCTTCGCCGTCCATACCGCCGAGGCACAGCGGCAGGATCCCTTTCTCGAGCGCTTGCTTCCCGCCGGCGGAGGGGGTGCCGCTGAACTGGTACGGATCCTACCTCGCCTGGCGACGCTTATGCCCCAACTGGGCGGCAAAGATTGGCCCATAGCCCGGGACATCGATGCCCTGCACCGGCGCTACCGGGCCTTCCTCGATCAGCACGGTCTCTACGAACCCTCCTTGCTGAAGCCGACCCTCGAAAGGCTGGATACCCCCTATCTGCTCTGCTTCCCGGAGCTCCTGGAGGATTATCCGGCCTACCGGTCGGATCTCACGGCTCATAGGCTGATCGAACTCTTTCCGGTGCCCAAGAATGCTTTAGGACCCATTAACCTATACCGCAACGAAAAGCTTGAGGCCGACGCCCTCTTCGCCCGTATCCGCGGCTTGATCGACGCCGGCTGCGGAGCGGATCAGATCATCATCACCCTCCCCTCGATCGAAGAGAACCGCTACCCCATCGAGGAGGCCGCCCGGCGCTACGATATACCCCTCGTCTTTCGTACCGGCAAAGCCCTTAGCGAGTACGCCTCGGTGCGTCTCTTCAGTCTGATCGACGAACTGGTCGACTCCTCCTTCGAGCTCGACCGGATGAAGAACCTCCTCCTCAATGAGGCCCTCCCCTGGCGCGAGAAGGAGTCCTTCCGGGTCCTTATCCGTCACGGGATCGATGCCTACGTGGTGCGGAACTGGCGGGAGGGACGAATAACCCACGGCTGGGAGGAGCAGTTGGCCAAGGCGGGGCGCCGGGAGAGCCTCGAACTCTACCGGCGCTTGAGTAGCGGCTTGCAACAACTCACCTCCTCCCCCAGCTTCGCCGACCTGGCAAGCCGCATGCAGGCCTTTTCCGGCAGCTTTCTCGACACCGAGCGCTGGCAATCCGACGAGCCGCTGCAGCTCTACGCCTTTCAACGCGCCCTGGATGTGCTCAAGGAGTTCGTCCGTACCGAGGCGGAGTTTCCCGAGCTTATCACACCCTCGCCCTACGCGGTATGGATTGAAGCCCTGGGGGGACAGAACTACGTAGAGCAGCAGCAGAGAGGGGGCATCGCCGTCTATCCCTACCGGGTCTCCGCCGGTATCGATCCGGCCTATCACTTCATCCCCTTCCTGACCCAGGATTCCGCGGCCGTCGCCTGGGATCGAGGCTATCCCCTCAACGAAGCCCAGCGGGCGGAGGCGGAAATCAGCGATGAGGACGCCACCGACGCCTATCTGAAGGTCTACCTCGCCTCGGGCGAGACGGTGATAGCCAGTTGCGCGGACGAGGGATTCCGCGGTCCGGGCCTGGCTCCGGGACTCTTTGTCGAGGCGGGGCTCGAGCTGCGGCCGGAGGATGAGCCCGGGTACAGGCCGCCTTTCGATCCCGAACGGCAGGACGAGGAGTTCTTCTTGGGCCGGGAGGTTGCAAGCCCCTTCGTCACGAAATGGCAAAGGGCGGGCTTCAGACGCTTCGCCGAAACCGGCGCTCTCCCCCGAGGCAATGATCTTCTCGAGACCGCGCTGGATCATGAGGGACTCACGCGGAGCCTAGTCGACCGCTTCCTGAACCGGGAAGAGAAACTCGGCATCTCCGCCACCGACTTAGACGCCTTCATCGCCTGTCCCTTCGCCTTCCTCTTCGAACGGATCCTCGGTATCCGAGAAGTGGAGTATCGGGCGGTTCTCCGGGACTATCTGAAGGAGGGGATTCTGCTCCACTCGATCCTGGAGGATTTCATCGCCGGACTCCCGGAGGGTCGCTTTCAGTCGGCCCGACTGGAGGAGTACGTAGAAGCAATCATCTCCATTGCCGAGAAGCTTCTAACCGACGAAGAGCGCCGGCCGCTCCCGATCGCCCCCGCCTGGCGCGCCTCGGCCGAAGAGCTGCTCCGCTTCGCCCGTCGCTTTCCAAAGGGCGAGAGCGAACACTTCGACGGCTATGCTCCGGTAGAGAGCGAGGACGATCTGACCGGCACCATCGCCGGGGTTCCCGCTGTTGGCCGGATCGACCGAGTGTCCCGCGGACCGGCGGGAGAGATGCTGATCGTCGACTACAAGCGCAGCTTCAAACTCACCCGGGGCGATATGGATCCCGACCGGGGATCCCCCGCAAGCCTTCAGCTCCCCTTCTACCGGCTGCTCCTCGAGGACCGGGGACGTATTGGGCCCGATGACGAGCTTACCACCGCCTATTACTCGGCGGCGGAGGGACGCTACAAGGTCTTGAGCGACGACGTCGATCCGAAGAGGCGGAAGCCCATGCTTACGGATGAGAAGTTCCGCGCGCTGATCTCGCTGACCGAAGAGAAGCTGCAGAGCATGGCTGAGCGCTTGAGGGAGGGCGATTACCGGAGCGATCCCGAGGAGTGCGCAGGCTGTCCCCTCCGCGCCCTCTGCCGCAGCCGCTATATTGTGCGAGAAGAGAGGGGAGAGTAGAGGATGCCTGATAAGAAGTTCGATCCCGATCAGCAACAGGCCGTCGCCGTACGGGACAACGCCGTGGTCGCCGCCGGCGCCGGTTCAGGGAAGACGACCGTGCTGGCCGCCCGCTTTCTAGCGCTGGTACGGGAGGGCGCCAGAGTTCCGGAAATCCTTACCCTGACCTTTACCCGCAAGGCCGCGGCGGAGATGTACGCCCGCATCCACCACCTCTTGGCCGCCGAGAGCGATAATCCCCGGATCCGGGAACAGTTGGGTCAGTTCGATCAGGCCTCGATCTCCACCTTGGACAGCTTCTGCGCCCGGCTGGCCCGGAACGACGCACCTCGTTTCGGACTCCCCCTCTCCTTTAGCGTCGACCAGGAGTCGCTCAAGAAAGCCGCCGACGAGCTCGCCCTCGAGTTTATCTTGAAGCACCAAAAGAACCCCGCCTTGCGCAGATTGATCGCGGCCAACGGCTTCGAAACGGTCTGGAAGGATTTTTTCAGCAGCTACGGCCTGCGGGAGCTGCACCTGACCCGCCGGGGCGCTCATAGCGAGGAGTTCCGCCGCCAGGAGGAGACCTGCCGCCGCCGGGCGGAAGAAAACCTGATGCGTATGGACGGAATCTACCGTCAGATTGCAGCCGCCGCCGTCGGCACGGGATCAACCATAGAGAACGCCGCCAAGGCCGCCTCCGCCTGGACCGATCCGCTGCCCTTGCTAGAAAACGAAGAGTGGGACCTCCTCATCGGGCGAGCCGGAATCAAGCCCTATCGCAAGCCCGGGAGCAATGTGAAGGATCCCAATCTGCTTCTGCTGCGGGAATTCCTCGAGGAGCTAGTGCCTTTGGGAGAGGAGTCCGTCTCCTTCCTGAGCATCCTCAAGGAGCGGGATACCTATGCGGGACTGATGGAACTGATGGATCTCTACACCGAGGAGTGGAACCGGCTCAAGCAGCGGCGGGGGGTCGTCTCATTCGGCGACGTGGTCGCCATGGCCGTGGAGCTCCTCAGCGAGGATCAGAGCTTACGTTCCTTCTACAAATCCCAGTTTTCCCACATCATGATCGACGAGTTTCAGGACAACAATGAGAAACAGAAAGAGCTCCTCTATCTCTTAGCCGAAAAGCAGGACTCCCGGAGCAAAGGCATCCCCCGGCCGGAGGATCTGGATGGGGAGAAACTCTTCTTCGTCGGGGACGAGAAGCAGTCGATCTACCGCTTCCGGGGAGCCGACGTCAGCGTCTTCAAGCGCCTCTCACGGGAACTCGGCGAGGGGGAGATCAAGCTTTCCACCAACTACCGCAGCGATCCCCGGCTGATCGACTTCTTCAACGGCTTCTTCCCCCGGGTGATGGAACCGGAGAGTGAGGAGATCTGCGATTACGAAGCCCGCTTCGAGGAGCTCAAAGGGCGCCCCTGGAAGAGCCTCAACAAGGAAGCCCAGATCGAGCTCCGCTTGCTCGAAGAGGAGGACGAGACCGAGGAGACCGTGGAAGCGATCGATTCGGAGGCCTACGAGGCGGCCCGGCTGATTCACGAAGCTGTTCAGGATAGGAGTTTTCGAATCGAAGAGAATGAGGAACTGAGGAGGCCCCGGTACAGCGATTTTGCGCTGCTCTTACGCTCCACGGGCAACCAGATTCGCTATGAGAATATGTTCCGCCGTTTCGGTATCCCTTACCGCACCGAGAATATCCGCACCCTCTTCATGGAGGCCCCGGCCAACGACATCTACGCCGCCCTGCAGCTCTGCGTCTACCCCGATGACCGGAACGCCTACGCGATCTTCCTGCGCTCTCTCTTCGTCAACCTGAACGACGAAACGCTGCTGCAGGAGCTCGCCGATGATACGCCGCCCTTGGCGGGTGATCCCGACCGCTTCCCCGAGGCGGAGGCGACCAAATACCGCCGCGGATCAGAGCTGATCCGCGAACTTTCGCAACGGATCGATCGTATACCCCACCGGGAGGTCATTCGCTACCTCTGGTACGACTGGGGGTACCGCTACAACCTGCTGAAGGACCCCGGGTATCACGGCTATCTCGAGTACTATGACTACCTGCTGGCCTTGGCCGACCGCAGTTGGCGTACTGGGGAGTCGATGGCTCTCTTTCTCGATTTCCTGCGCGAGAACCTGGGGGACTACAAGAAGCTCGAGGAGGTGGAGATCCTGAAAGGCGAGAGCGAAGGGGTTCGAATCATGACGATTCATAAATCCAAGGGTCTGGAGTTTCCCGTCGTTCTCCTCGGCTCCACCGGCCAGGGGAGCCTGAACTCCGGCAAGCGGGCCCCTTACTACCTGGATGAAGAGTACGGCCTGACGGTCAACCTGGCGGTGGAGAGCGAATCCGGGAACAAGGGCAAGGCCAAATATAACCCCTTCTACGAACAGGGGAAGGCGCAGAACGAGTTACACGAGACGGCGGAGCTCAAGCGCCTCCTCTATGTCGCCTGCACCCGGGCGGAACAGCACCTGATAATGCTCGGATACCGGCCGAAACGAAGCGCCGGCGTCCCCTCCCTGCTGGATCTTATCTGCCGAGGTTTAGGTACCGATCCCGACACCCTCGACAGTCCCTATATCAGCCGCTTCCCGTCCCGCACCGCCAAGGATCTTCGCGCCCTCGGCCGTCTGAAACGCCCCCGGCCGATCGCGGCCTATAGGACACAGGCGGAGAGACCGCTCTTTCCCGCGCTCAAAACAGCCGGACCGCTCAGCGTAAGCCGCCTCAACACCCTCGCCGCCGAAGAGCTCGCAGGTCGCGAGGGGGAGATCGCCGAGTCCCGGGAGCTCCCCGCTTTAGCGGTGGACCCGCTGATCGAAGGCCGGGAAGAGAGCTTCGGCACCCTGGTGCACCAGGCCCTGGAAGAGCATACCGCCGGACTGCCTCCCCTGCTGGACGAGGAGCTCGAGGGTTACTCCGATGAGGATGCTCTCAAACTGAAAACGGCCGCAACCCAAATGGCCCTCTCCTTCTGGAATTCCGAGGCCCGCCGCGCCCTGATACCGGAGGATATCCGGCTGATTTCGGAAGCGTCCTTCACCCTGGCCCTGGAAACCGACGGCGAGAGGCGGATCGTCGACGGCGTTATCGATCTCTATGCCGATCTGGGCGACCGGATACTCTGTATCGATTTCAAGACCAACCGCCGCATCTGTCCGGGAGCCTATTCAATGCAGATGTGGCTCTACCGGCGGGCGCTCACCGAACTCTGCCGGAAACCGGTGGAAACCTATCTGGTCTATCTTCGAGATAACAGTTTCCGGCAGGAAACGAAGGAGTATAGCTCCGCGGAAATTCATCATTTACTGACCAAAACCGATCTGGATTTTCCGCTCGGCGAATGATACTCTTCATTTTATGAGTCTAATTGGTGTCCTAAGCAGCGACCAGCAGCTGAATCTCAGTATCCAGCAGGCGATTCAGAGTGAAGGGGACAAGCATCACCTGTTGCGAACCTTCTCCGACCAGGCAAAGGTGGAGGAGTTCCTCAACTTCGACCTTCCCGAGATCATCATCCTCAACATAGGCGATCCCGCCCTCGAACATGGGCCGCTCATAGAGAAGATCCGCAAGGAGAACTGGCTGCACAACTTCGGCATCATCGCCCTCTACTCCCGCAAGGAGAATACCGAGGAACAGCTGCTGGAGGATTTCCGGGACATCAATGTGCTGACCTTCTTGGAACAGGGCCGCATCAAGACCCACCTGCATAAGATTATTCACATCATTGAGGACAATTGGCAGATCATCTTTCAACAGGACATCACCGAGAAGCTGGTCAAGAAGAGCGCCGGGGCTTTTTTAATCGATAACGATCCCCTCTCGGTACAGGTATTCGCCGGTCTAGGCGCAACCAACCTGCTGCAGCGGGGTTTTATCTCTCAGGATCAGCGCACTCAGTTGCAGATCGCCCTCTCGGAGCTGATCCTGAACGGCATCGAGCACGGCAACTGCGGCATCAGCATGGAAGAGAAGGAGAAATTTCTCCTCTCCGGAGGTTCCATCATCGAGCTGATACAGCAAAAATGTACCAATCAGGATATCGCCTCTAAACGGGTCCGGTTCGAGTGGGATACCGACGGGGATGCAACGGTTTTCACTATCCGCGATCAGGGCGAGGGCTTCGACGTCGGGGCGCTGCAGCAGAAACTGAAAGCCGGCGGACCGGAGACGGTCAACGGACGGGGCATCTTGATGGCCCGCAAGATATCCAAGCGGCTCTCGTACAACAAGAAGGGGAACGTGGTCCGTCTCGAGTTTGCCCATCAACCCGATGCCGAGCGCTCTACGCCGGCGGGATTCAGCGACGAGGAGACGCTCAGCGTACAACCCGGGGATGTGATCTTCGAAGAGGGGGAGACCAGCGACTTCCTCTACTATATTGCGTCGGGACACTTCGGGGTTTTCCACGCCGGGAGCAAGGTGGGCAAGCTCAGCCCGGCGGATATCTTCATGGGAGAGATGTCCTTCCTGCTCAATAACAAGCGCAGCGCCCAGGTCAAAGCCGAGTCCCGGGGCAAGCTGGTCAAGATCTCCCGCAAGGCCTTCGTCTCGGTGGTCAAGGAGTACCCCCACTACGGGATCTTCCTCTCCAAATTAATCGCCCGCAAGCTGGCCCGGGCCAACACTCAGAGCGTGATTGAAGCGGTTCCCGAATTGAATATCCGCATATAAAAATAATTTGCATTCTCAATAAAGACCCTCTATACTTACATCAGAAAAAGTAGAGGAGGTGTTCCCATGGCGGAATGCGAATGTCTACCCAAGTGTCCCTTTTTCCATGACAAGATGGAGAGTATGCCCGCCCTGGCCGGCATGATGAAGAAGAAGTACTGCCAGGGGGACAATAGCACCTGCGCCCGTTTTATGGTCTTCAAAGCCAAAGGACGGGATTTCGTACCGGGAGATCTCTATCCGAGTCAGCAAGATAGGGCCAAGCAGATTATTACCGCCTTTTAGATCTCTACCGTCCCGGTAGCCTCGATCCTCAGCCTCGACTCGTCGCCTTCCCGTTCCAGGATCCACTGCGTTCCGCCCAGAGAGTCGAGGAAGTGGTGATCATGACTCACCGCCACTACCGTCCCGGGAAAGTCGAGAAGCGCCTCTTCGAAGGACTCTAAAGAGGGGAGATCCAGATGATTCCCCGGCTCATCCAGGATCAGTACCGCCGGATTCCTGAGGGTTTCCAGGGCCAGCCAGAGCTTTCTCAACTCCCCGGCGCTCAAATCGGCGGAATCGCCTAAGCGGACCGGATCGGTACCGAGGGCATGGATAATGGCGAATACGTGTCCCCGCTGCTCGTTATCCAGCAGATCGAGGCGGCGGATCAGATCCGAGCGCAGGGTATCGTCCAGCTCCTGGGGAAGATAGGCCCGCTCCTCCGGAATGAATTTACCGATAAGGCGACGCAACAGGGTGCTTTTCCCGCTGCCGTTGGGCCCGGCGATGCCGACCCTCTCCCCCGGATGAAGCTCCAGACGCGGATGGGAAATCTGCAAACCCTCGATCGTTATTTGTCCCGCCGCAAGCTCCGCCAAGAGATCCCGGCGCATGGCCGCTCGAGAGTCGATATCATGAAACCAGAAGCGGACCTGTGTTTGGGGACGGATCTCTATATCGTTCCGTTTGGCGATGAGCTGTTCGATCCGGCCGCTCATACGGTTTAACAAGCGCCCCTGCACCGCATCCTTGCCGGTCAAACGGGCAACGTTTTTCTTGAATCGCCCGTCGCTATCCCCCGGGGCGAGCCCCCGCTTCGATCGCTTTCGGTCCGCGCTGTTTGCGTTTGAACGGAGCGCCCCCGCATTGCGTTCGAGGCGGGCGAGCTCCTCGGTAAGGGTCCTGCGTTCTCGATTGAGCTGTTCGATCATCCTGGCCCGCTCTTGCCGGGCGGCGGCGTAATCGCTGCGAATAAGTTCCGCCCGCCCTCCGTCCAGGAAGAGCGTCGCTCCGCATAACCGCTCGAGTAATCGACGGTCATGACTTACCAGCACGCCGATCCCCTGATAGGCGAGCAAGGACTCGGCGATCCACTGTCCGGCTTCGGCATCCAGGTGGTTTGTCGGTTCATCCAAGAGCAGGACCTCCGGGGAGCTCCACAGCGCACAGCCTATCTGCGCCCGGCGCCGCTCGCCGAAGCTGAGCTCATTCCAACGGTAGGGAAAATCCTCCCTTATTCTCAGGAGACTCTTCAACCTTCCTGCGGACGACTGATAATCGAAACAGAACTCCTCCAGCACCTCGGGCGCCGCCGTCGCATCCTGAGTACAGTAGTAGCCCGGCGGTCCGAAAACCTCGCCCGAGAGAGGCTGCAGAGTACCGGCGATCAGCTCAAGCAGGGTACTCTTGCCGCTGCCGTTTGACCCGACGACGCCGGTCCAGCCGGGATGCAGTGCGAGGTTCAGACCGCTAAACAGGTCGTGAATTCCGTAATGGAAGGTGAGATTGCGTATTTCGATGTGACTCATGGTTCCTCCTTCGGCGGCTGGATGCACCTCCGGAGACAAAAAAAACCACGGACGGATTCCGCGGCCTTAGGACTCGAAACCAGTATCCGGAGGGGTGCTGCTAAAGACGGACGACGACCTCATTCTCCATCGGTGAGAATTAGTTGTTCGTCAGTCTTTAGTTACGCATCTGCTCCGTATACTCCGGGTCTAATCAATGTGTTGGTTTAGCCTATCCCAGGTCATCAGGAAGCGTCAAGCCGGTACTGAACATCTTCCGGCGTTGCCAGCCTGGCCGCCTCCGCTATATCATGCCCACATGAACTACCTAGGTCATGCCTACCTCTCGCCGCGGGATGAGCAGCTTCTAATCGGGAACCTGGCCGGGGACTCTGTACGCCGGGTCGATACCGCCGCCCTTCCCCGGAACATACAACTCGGGCTGGACCTGCACGAGAGGATCGACGTCGCCACCGATGGCGAATCGGCATTCAAGGATCTATGCCGCTGCATCGATCGGGCGGATCTACCCTACCCCGGGGTCATTGCCGATCTCTTGATCGACTATGTTCTTGCCTCCCGCTGGAGGGAGTTCAGCGACGAGAATTTCGAGGCCTTCAAGGAGCGGGTCTACCTGAGCCTCGACCGCGGTGCGGGCCTTGTCTCCGCTCGCTTTCTATTTACCGCCACCGTTTTGACCGCCGAGGACTGGTTTGAAAGCTACCGTAGTCTCGAGGGAATGCAGACCGCCTTCTACCGCTTAAGCCGACGAGCGCGGCGGCCGATTCCCCTGCAGGAGATAAACCGCTTCCTCAGGCGGGAAGAGGATGCTATCCTTAATTGCGGCTCGGAGATACTGAACAATGTCGCCGCTTCAATCGGGAGTTTTCTATGAGCAGCGGAATGAATTATGCCCCCCGGGGCAAACAGCGGAAGGTAATTGAAGCAGGCCGATTCGGCTTTGCCGCCGTCGGCCTCGATCACGGTCACATCTACGGCATGTGCCATGGGCTCGTGGACGCCGGGGCGGATATTCTCGCCGTCTACGATCCGGATCCGGCCAAGGTCGCGGAGTTCCGGCAACAATTCCCCCAGGCCGTAAGCGCCGCATCCTTAGAGGAAGTACTCGAGAATCCCCGGATCGACCTGGTCGCCAGTGCGGCGGTCCCCGCAGACCGGGGACCTATCGGCCTTAAGGTCCAGGCCGCCGGTAAACATTACTTCAGCGACAAGGCCCCCTTTACCAGCCTGGACCAGCTCGACGCCGCCCGGGAATCGGTCTCCCGGACCGGCAAGAAGTGGGCGGTCTGCTACTCCGAACGGCTCCAGAACGAGTCCGCCGTCTACGCCGGCAAACTGATCAAGGAAGGGGCAATCGGCCGGGTTCTGCAAGTAATCGGCATGGGACCCCACCGGCTCCAGGCGGAGAAACGTCCGGACTGGTTCTTCAAGAAAGAGCGTTACGGCGGCATTCTGAACGACATCGGAAGTCACCAGATCGAACAGTTCCTCTACTTCGCCGGCGCCGAAGAGGCCAACATCCTCAGCGCGAGGGTGGCGAATCATAATCATCCCGAATACCCGGAACTGGAGGATTTCGGCGAAGCCCATCTCCTGGGCAATAACGGCGCCTCCTGCTTCCTCAGGGTCGACTGGTTTACCCCCGACGGGCTTTCCACCTGGGGCGACGGCCGGACCTTCGTACTCGGCACCGAGGGGTACATCGAACTGCGTAAGTACCTCAACGTCGCCGCGGATACGACCGGCGACCATGTTTTTCTGGTCAATCATGAAGGAGAACAGCACATTCCCGTCCACGGACAAGTGGGCTTCCCCTATTTCGGGGAGCTCATCCTCGACTGTCTAAACGGCACCGAGACGGCCATGAGTCAGGCACACGCTTTCAAGGCGGCGGAGATTACCCTCCGAATGCAGGCCGCCGCGGATTCCGGATCGAATTAGATTCCCTCTCCCCGTTGTAACCGTTTCCAATAATGAGTAAGGTTGAGTGAAGCGCCCTTTTTAGGGCGCCGATCCAAGATCCAGGAGGTCGCATGAGTGCTGTAGGCTGGACTCTCGAAGAGAAAGATTTCGATCCCGCTCTAATTCCCGGAAACGAGACCATCTTTGCCCTAAGCAACGGCTATATCGGCTGCCGGGGCGATCTTGAGGAGGGGGAAAACAACTTTCACGCCGGGACCTACATTAATGGGTTTTATGAAATGCGGCCCATTCAATACGGCGAATGGGGTTACGGTTTCGCCAAGTTCCATCAGACGATTCAAAACACCGCCAATCCGAAACTGATACAGACCCGGGTAAACGGCACTATCCTCGGGATAGATCAAGAGAGCTGCCCCAGCCATCGCCGGGTACTCGACCTCAAGCAGGGGATTCTCCAGCGGACAATGGAACAGCGACTCCCGTCGGGAGACAAGGTCCGTTACGAGAGCCGCCGCTTCGTCTCTCTGGCCGATCCCCACCTGATCGCTATCGAGGTGGCGGTTACGCCGGTGGACGGGGAGGCTTCGGTGGTCTTCGAATCCTTCCTGGACGGCTCCACCACCAACCGCATCGACTTCGGCGACCCCCGGGTCTCCTCCCATGACGAGCGTAGCAAAGAGATCGTCGAGTTTGTTAGGGAAGGCAATGCCGTTGCCTTGGCGGAACGCACTAAACTGAGCCGCATTACCGCCGCCTCGGCGGTAATCCATTCCGCCGACCGGGAAGCTCTCGAGCTAGTGGCCCTACCCGACGACGAGTGTCCGGGGACGGCCACCGCCTTCCGGGTCGCCGCGGGAGAGACGGTACGCTTCCGGAAATTCGCCTATCTGAAGCTCTATAAAACCGAGGCAGAGCTCGACCTAGTCCAACTCCTGGGCGACTTACGCGCCACTGCCGACCGGGGATTCGAGTCCCTCCTGGCGGAGCATATCGAGGAGCTCGACTCCTTCTGGCGCATCGGCGATGTGGAGGTGGAGGGGAATGACGAGGTTCAGCGCAAGCTCCGCTACAGCCTCTTTCAGCTCTACCAGGCCGGCCGTTTTCTTATCGACGCCAGCGTCCCCGCCAAGGGGCTGACCTCCGAGGGCTACGAGGGCCACTTCTTCTGGGATACGGAGATCTTCATCATGCCCTACTTCGCCTTCACCAAGCCCGAGCAGGCGAAGGAGATCCTCTCCCATCGCTACCGGATGCTCGACGCCGCCCGCGCCCGCGCCCGGGAGATGGCCGAGCGGGGCGCCCTCTTCCCGTGGCGGACGATTAACGGCCAAGAGGCTTCGGCCTATTTCCTGGCCGGGACCGCCCAGTACCATATCAACGCCGCTATCGCCTATGGGATCCGTCAGTATGTGGCTGTCAGCGGGGATTACCAGTTTCTTCTGGACGAAGGGGCCGAAGTTCTCTTCGAGACCGCCCGGGCCTGGATCTCTCTCGGATTCTTCAACGAGCACATGGACGGCCGCTTCTGTATCAACGGCGTTACCGGTCCGGATGAGTACACCGCGCTGGTCAACAATAACTGCTACACCAACATGATGGCCCGCTTCCACTTAAGCTATGCTTCGGAGGTCTATTTCTGGATGGCCGAGGAGCATTTTGAGGTTCTCCAGGGCGTCAGCGGCAATCTGGGACTACAACCGGAGGAGGTCGATGAGTGGCGCGAGGCGGCTGAGAAGATGCACATCCCTTACGACCGCAAGCTCGGCATCCATCTCCAGGACGACGGCTTTCTCAACCGTACCCCCTGGGATTTCGAGGGCACCCCGAAGGAGCGGTACCCGCTGCTCCTGAATTTTCACCCTCTGGTAATCTATCGCCACCGGGTCCTCAAGCAGCCCGACATGCTGATGGCGGCTTTCCTCTTGCCCGAGGAACTGACCGACGGGGAACACCTACGGGCCTATGAATACTATACTCCCCTCACCACCTTCGACTCCTCCTTAGGAGCGCCGGTGCAGGCGATTATCTCGGCCCGCCAGGGACATCTGGACGAGGCCTGGAAGTTCTTCACCCGCAATCTGAACGTCGACCTCGACAACATCCAGGGCAACGTCAAGGACGGCCTGCACATGGCCGCCACAGGCGGAAGCTGGCAGGCGGTGGTCTTCGGTTTCGCCGGCCTGCGAATGGAAGGCAGCATGCCCTGGTTCGAGCCCCATCTGCCTAAGGAGATCACGAGCCTCAGCTTCCGACTGCGGCTGCAACAGAGCCTTCTTGCGGTAAACATGGGTCATCGGGAGGTGCGCTACGAGCTTGTGGAGGGCAAGGAGATTATCCTGCGTCACGAGTACGAGATTATTCGGCTCAAGCCGGGAGAGAGCGCCTCTCGCAGTCTCATTCCCGAACTAAAGGGACTCCTTCTCTATCTGCCGGATATGTCGGAAACTGAAGCCAAAGGACTGAAGCCCCTGCTGGATACCGCCGCCAGCCTCGGCATACGCCGGATCCTCTGCGCAAGCAGCGAAGGACATCCGCTGCTTACCGCAGTCGACCTGGCGGCCAGCGACGAGATGGTGGTCAAGATGCCCCCCGACCCGGAGACCCTCTTCAGCGGAGCGACCCAAGCGGAACTGCCTACCCGGGACTGCCTGCTGATCACCAACAATGCTCAGGGCGCCGAGGCCGGAGAACGGGCGAAGATCCCGACGGTGAGGACCGATTCCGTCGTCGACGCAAAAATCCCCAGCGCGGTCGAGCTGCAAAAGCTCTTCCAGGGCCATTATCAAGCTGCGGAGACCCCGTGAGCTCCTGGCCCTTCGGGCATTGTCCCCGTTGCGGATCTGGAGCACTGGAGCTGCATCAGAACCGACGCTACAGCTGTGAAGAGTGCGGATTCGTCTACTTCCATAATGTCGCTACCGGAGCGGGGGTCTGGATTCTGAGCGAAGGGAAGCTGCTGCTCTTGAAACGGGGAAAGGATCCGGGTCGGGGCCTCTACACCATACCGGGAGGCTTTATCGATCCCGGAGAGAGCGCCGAGGAGGCGACGGTACGGGAGTGTCGCGAGGAGATCGGCCTCGAGATCGCACCCCGGCAATTGAATTACCTTACCAGCGCCGCCAACTACTACACCTACCGGGATATTCCCTACGTAACCTGCGACATTTTCTTTTGGTCCGAGGTGCCGGAATTTACTCCCATTCCCGACGGCGAGGAGGCCACCGAAGCCCTCGTGATAACGCCGGAAGAGATCGAAGAGGGCATGCTCGCCTTCCCGTCGACGCGTACCGCCTTAGACCGGCTCATTGAAGCCCTCGACCGCCGCTCTGCTTCGACTGGCGGCCGTGAAGCTCCTTGAATGCACCGGGGCTTACCCCTTCAAGACGGCGGAAGACGCTCGAGTAGTAGCTCGCGCTTTCGAACCCCGCTTCCCGGGCAATATCAGCTATTCGACGATTCGGTTGCTGGAGCAGTAGATCCTTACTCTTGTTGATCCTTACCGTGTTCAAATACTCCACCGGACGCTGCTTGATCGTCTGCCGAAAGAGATTACAGAGGTGCTGAGGGGTTACCTGGATCAGGTCGGCCATCTCCTCCAGGCTAATGGAGGAGGCGAAGCGATTCTGGATGTAGGCGAAAACCGGTTGCAGCCGTCGAAACTGCCGGTCCACCGGCGCCCCGCCCTGGGGGATGATATATTTCATCAGGTCAATTAGGAAATCATAGACCAGGGCCGAGCCCTCGAAGCCCTTGTCCGGTTTCTCCGAGTTGAGAATATCGAAGGCCTTGGAGATCTTGCTGCGGAGAATATCGGCGTTGACCACGGAATAGACGCCGGAGGATTCGATGCCGATTAGACTCAATAGCTCACTGATGTGATAGCCCCCGAAGGTGAACCAGTCCACCAGCCAGGGGGACTCCTCGGCCCGGTATTCGTGGGGAATTTCGGGATAGAGAAAGATCCCCTGTTCCGGACCGGCCTTGATTCGTTTGCCGTCGATCATTAAAACGCCGGAACCCGACCGGACCTGAATCCATTGGAAGTGAGGGTAGCCGTAGGGACGGATATGGGGATCGAACTCCTGATGAAAATCGTAACCAGCGCCGATGAGATGGAAGGGAAGCTTCTTCTCTTTTTCGGTTTGAACTGCAAAGGCGTAGCGCCCCTGATTCTCATCGATCATCTTCATATTGCTAAACTCGTTTAAAATTGTACAACGATTCACCCCTAATAGACAAGCAAAATGGGGCAGAAAGCGGGGATAGGCGGCTGCCCGGCCGGGAACCACCGGGCAAAATCGGAGCCATCTCAATCTTAATATCCTTATAGTGCGCGAAAAAGTTCTGATTGCAGAGCTACTCATTCCGGTTTAAGCTGCCAATAGAAGTAATTTTTTACAGGAGGAAACTAATGAAAAGGATATTACTCGCCCTACTTATGCTTTCCCTCGTTTTCCCGCTCATCGCGGGCGGAGAACAAGAGGCGGCCAGCGGCGCCGGTTCCCAGGCGCTGATTTATAACTCCATGCACGGCGATCCCAAGCCGCGGGCGGCCGATGAGGAGCTGGTAGCGCGCTTCCAGGCCCAGAATCCCGACGTGAAGATGGTGCACAGCATCGTCGCCCACGAGGATTTCAAACAGGCGATCCGCGCCTACCTGACCGCAAGCCAGGGACCCGACGTACTGACCTGGTTCGCCGGCAACCGGGCCCGCTTCTTCATCGACCGGGGGCTGATCATGGACATCAGCGACGTCTGGGAAGAGGCCGGCTGGAACGAGAAGTACCCCAAGGGCTTCAAGGCTCTCTCCACCGTGGACGGCAAGCAGTACTTCCTGCCCAACTCCTGGTACTGGTGGGCGGTCTACTATCGACCTTCGGTATTCGAGAAACACGGCGTAGAGCCCCCCAAAACCTGGGACGAGTTCATGGAGGTCTGCGAAACCTTCAAGGCCAAGGGTATCACCCCCATCACCATCGGCACCAAGTACCGCTGGACCGCCGCCGCCTGGTTCGACTACCTGAACATGCGCGTCAACGGACCCGAGTTCCACGTCAACCTGATGCTCGGCAAAGAGAAGTACACCGATCCCCGGGTTAAGCGGGTCTTCACCGACTACTGGCAGCCGATGATCGAGAAGGACTACTTCATCGACAGCCCCGCATCCTACGCCTGGGCCGAAGCCATCCCCTTCATGGCCAACGAAGAGGCCGCCATGTACCTGATGGGCGACTTCATCCGGGACTCCATGCCCGAGTCGATCATGAGCCAGGAGGATCTCGACTTCTTCCAGTTCCCCATTATCGATCCCAGCCTTCCCGTGGGCGAGGACGCCCCCACCGACGGCTACTTCATCCCCAGCAATGCGCAGAACCCCGAACTGGCCAAAGAGTTCATCAAATACATCGGTTCCGCCGAGTGGCAGGAGTACACCGCCAAGGAACTCAACCGGCTTCCCACCAACAACGACGTAGACCTCTCGATCTTCAGCGGTTCCCAGCAGAAGGGGATCGAGATGATCAACTCCGCCGACTATGTGGCCCAGTTCTACGACCGGGACACAACGCCCGAAATGGCCGACGTCGGTATGAACGGTTTTATGGAGTTCTGGCAGAATCCGGATAATATCGACGACATCCTGAAGCGGCTTGAAGCCAAGCGCGCGGAACTCTTCGACTAAACCCGATCGGGCTTAGAACTAAAAACGTGAAGGAGCGCGGATCGGGCCGAATACGGTTCGACCGCGTTTCTTTATGTATACGGAGAAGATTATGCGTAATCGAAAAGAGGCGCTGACGCCCTGGGCCTTTTTAGCCCTGCCGTTGGCGATCTATATCTGGTGGGTCATCTGGCCCATGCTCTACAGTTTCTATCTGAGTCTGACCAGCTGGGACGCATTCTCTCCGCCGGTCTTCATCGGCTTGGAGAACTTCGTCAAACTCTTTAAGGATCCGGTCTTCTACACCTCCCTGGCCAACAACCTGGAGTGGATTCTGGTCTTTATCACCATTCCGGTAGCCCTGGGGTTGATGCTGGCCATGGCCCTGAACCGCAATGTACCGGGAAGTAAGCTCTTCAAGGCGAGCTTCTTCTCCCCCATGGTCATCTCCCTGGTGGTCTGCGGACTGATCTGGGGTTGGCTCTACAACCCCGCCATGGGACTCTTCAACAGCATCCTCAGGGCGATCGGCAAGGAGCAGTGGGCCCAGGGCTGGCTCTCGGATCCCAAGCTGGTGATGGAGTCGATCATCGTGGTCGGTATCTGGCGTCAGGTCGGCTATGTGATGATCCTCTACCTGGCCGGGCTTCAGGGGGTCGACTCCTACCTGGTGGACGCTTCCAAGGTAGACGGAGCGAACGCCTTCCAGAGCTTTCGGCATGTGATTCTGCCCCAGCTGGCGCCGATTACGGTAATCGTAATCGTCATCAGCATCATCGACTCCCTGCGCGCCTTCGACCTGGTCTCGGTCATGACCCGGGGCGGCCCCTTCAACTCCTCCAGCGTCCTGGCCAACTATATGTACATCCAGGCCTTCAATAACTATCGTATGGGCTACGGCGCCGCGATCGCGGTGATTCTCTTCATCATCAGCTTGGTCTTCATCGGCTTCTACGTGAACCACATCGCCAAAGAGGAGGATATCTGACCATGACGGAACGTTCCAAACAACAGCTCCGCCGGGGGATAATCTTCCTGGTGCTCCTCGTGGCCACCCTGGTCTGGCTGGTGCCGATCTTCGTGGCGGTGTTGACCGCCTTCCGCACCAACGACGACATCCTGACCCACGGCTTTCTCTCGTTCCCCGAAGCCCTCTCGCTGAGGAGCTTCGCCGCGGCCTGGGAACGGGGAGGACTGCACCGCTTTATACCCAACAGCTTCATCATCACCCTCCCCTCGCTGGGATTGACGATCCTCCTCTCCTCCCTCTCGGCCTATGCCCTGGCCAGATTCAAGTTTCGCCTTAGGAAGCTGGTCTTCTTCACCTTCGTCGGCGGAATGATGCTCCCCTTCCAGATCCTGCTCCTGCCGGTCTTCAAACAGGCCGACGCCCTGGGGATCTACGACAGCTACTGGGCCCTGATCGCGATCCACACCGCCTTCCAGCTCGGCTTCTGCACCTTCGTGCTGCGGAACTATATGATTACCGTTCCGGGACAGATTATGGAGGCGGCGGTAATCGACGGCTGCGGCGAGTTCAGGATCTACTGGCAGATCATGCTGCCCCTGGTGCTGCCCGCCTTCGCCGCCCTGGCCACCCTGGAGTTCACCTGGATCTTCAACGACTATCTCTGGGCCCTGATCCTGGTGCAGACCAGCGCCAAGATGCCGGTAACCGCCGGCCTGGCGATCCTGCAGGGGCAGTATGTGCAGGACTGGACGGTGATCGTCGCCGGCGCGCTCATCGCGACCGTACCGACCGTGGCGGTCTTCATCTTCCTGCAGCGCTACTTCATCGAGGGCCTGACCATGGGCTCGTCGAAGTAGACGATACACCCTCTTACTTGAGTCGCTCCCAGGTCTCCCGGGCGCGGCTCAAGTTTTCAGTCACATCGCCGGACCAACTCTCCCGTCCCCGGGCCGAGAAAAAGAGGTAGAGCCTGCCGTCGATAATCCGCCAATGCCGGGGATCGCCGTTTACCTTGTGTCCGTCGGAGAGTCCGTTGGCGCAATGCCCGCCGAATTGGGGCGCGAAGCGTTGAGGATCGGCTCGGAAGAGGTCCCGATGCTCGCCGGAGATGAATCGCCACTCCGCTCCTCTCCAAGTCAGGCTATACTCTTTTAATCCCTCCCGAGGCTCTCCCAGCAGGTGATAGGCCACCGGATCGAATCCCCGGATGGCGAGGTTGTTGAAGCGACCGGTGCTGATCTCCTGGGAATAGAGAGAAGCATAACTAAGGGAGAGAACAACAATAAGGGAGAGTATTCTTTTCATAGGCGCCTCCTAGGGCACCGGTAAAAATACTAGCTATTTCGGTAGTAAAGACAGGAAAAAAAGGTTCGTATTGGCTATAATGATTGCACTGACATATTTTACACCAAGGAGCACGTAATGAAACAGTTTCTCAAGCATCTTATAGTAGGGTTGGCAGCTCTGCTGCTCTTTACCAGCTGCAGCGGCGGAGGAGCCGGCGGGGGCGGAGGCAATGTAATAGTAGTGGCGGCATATGTTGTCGACAATACCACCGGGATCAAGACAACGGAAGTATCGATCACAGACGACTCTTTCAGCGTCATTGATGATGCGACAGTAACCATCAATGGGACAACAGTCCCCCACCAAATCTCTTTTCTCACGAATATCTACAGTACTACATCGGTAGATCTCAGTGCAGGAGAAACTGCTAACATGAAGGTAGTGATCGACGGCACGACATACCTTAACGAAACCGTCACCGTTCCTGCCGCAGTAAATATCACCGCTCCGACCGATGGAGCAACCTATGACGAAGCGACTTCATTGAATGTAACCTGGACCGGACCTTCCGATGTCGATCAGTATTCGATCAGCATTGAAGATGATGGGTTCGGAGGAATCGTCGCCTCGGGAGATGATTACCTGGGTACGGAATCAGGCGGAGCAACATCTCACACGATACCGGCCGATACCCTAGTAAACGGTTACTCTTTCGCGGATATCCAAGTCAGCGCCGAAAATATCGCGATGGTCAACAGTAGCACCTTTGCGATGGCGGCCAGCGTAGATAAGGTATCAATCTCGGAATAGGATTCAACTTCGAGGGGATCAACCCGCTACCCGGTTCTTCCCCTCGACCTTAGCCCGGTAGAGCTGTTTGTCCGCTTCGCTGATCAGTTCATCCAACCCCAGGGGCTGCTGATCCTCGGTGGCTTCGAAACAGGCGAGGCCGATGCTGATCGTGATTTGCGGAAGGCCCTCTTCGATCTCCGCTTTCTCCACGGCAGCCCGCAGCCGCTCGGCCACCTCCCGGGCGGCGGCCGGCTCGGTTTCGATCAAGAGGACCGCAAACTCCTCCCCGCCGTAGCGGCAGGTCAGATCGGCTTGCCGAAGCGTATTCTTACAAATCTCGGCCGTCCGCCGGATCGCTGCGTCCCCGGCGGGATGGCCGTAGTTGTCGTTGTAATTCTTGAAGTTATCAATATCGAGCATTAAAAGCGCCACCGGACGGTGATAACGGAAGGCGTGGTTCAGGGCGGTCTCGGCATGACTCACGAACCAGCGTCGCGTGGGGAGCCCGCTCAAGGAATCTTGCATCGCCAGACGACGGGTTTCGCGGTAAAGCCGGGCGTTTGCCAAGGCGATGGCGATAAAATCGGATAAAGAGAGGATCAGCTCGATCTGTTTTACCGAGAAGGGCTCGTCATCGTCGGCATCGAGTGACAAGAGACCGATACCTTCGTCCTGAAAAATGAGCGGCAGGCGGATCTTCTCCTGGCTTACAAGCGGTTTTTTGCGATCGAAGATCTGCGCCGCTTCTGTGGTGGAATCAAGTTCCGGTGCATAACTAAGGGAATCTGCGTCGAGCGGAGTATCGATGGAGATGTGCCGCAGCTTGCCGTCGTGGACGGAGTAGAGTTCCCCCGCCTTGAAGGGAGCGACCTTCGCGATCTCCGCCAGGATCAATCTGACCAGATTCTGCAGGTCTAAATTTGCCGTCACAATCTTCCCGGCCTGCTGGAGCATCTCCGCTTGCCGGGCCCGAGTCTCGGCATCGATCCGGGCGATTACCAATTCGGCCAGCTCCTCTTTAAGATGGCTAATATCGATATCGAGACCTATATAGGCATCCGGATTGGGATTCTCACTTTCCCAGGATAGAAAGCGGCCGCTGCTGTAGAGGCTGTGGTATTTTCCATCCTTAGTCCGGAAGCGGTACTCTTCCTGAAAGAGTTCCCGCTCTCCGCCGAGAAGTTCGTTGTAGCTCTTCAATACCCGTTCGCGATCTTCGGGATGAATAAGCTCATACCATGCATCCTGGACGAGTTCATCCGCGGTATAACCCCAATTGAGCCAAAGATGGTTGGAGAAACTGGGAACCTTTCCGAATCCTTTCTGAAAAACCCCCAATTCGGCCAGGGCGGCGTAGAGGCTACGCACATATTCATCGGAGAAACTCATATATAATAATAACCGGTTTTTACCCAGTTCGTAAACGAAGTTCCCTAGCTATTATTGAGGCTATTCTTGACCAGTGGGCCGACAACCTATAGGCTGAGTATCGGAGATGGACGACAACAATTTGCTCGGCCGCAAGGTCTTTATCCTCTATCCTCACAGTGTTATACAGGATGATCTGATCTATACCCTGATCAATAACGAGTATGAGGTATACCTTCTCAAGGATCATAACCGTGCCCTCAAGCTCTTAGAGCATTTTCGGGATGCGATCATCTTCATCAACATCGACGACCGCCTGAACGAAGAGGAGTGGGAGGAGTATATCCGCGGGATCATGCGCAATCCCCAACTCAAAGAGATAGGAATCGGCATCCTCTCATATAATAACGATCAGGCCCTCAAGCAGAAATATCTGATGGAGATCGGCGTCCCCTGCGGATTTATCCAACTCAAACTCGGGATCGCCCAGAGTACCCGCATTATCCTGGCCGCGCTGGAGGCAAACGAGGCCCGGGGCAGACGCAAGTATGTGCGGGTCAATTGCGAAAAGGATGATAACGCCCAGTTCAATGTACGCATATCGGATACGGTTATCACCGGCAAGATAATCGACATCAGTTCCATCGGGATGGCCGTACATTTCGATACCGATCCGGAATTGCAGAAGAACACCCTCCTCGAAGGGCTTCAACTCAGGCTGCGCACCAGTCTAGTCAACCTGAACGGCGTCGTAATCGGCTTCCGCGAGGGACGGCCGAAAAAGTATGTGCTTCTCTTCTCTCCCAAGACTTCGGCCGCGGAGAGAGAGAAGATCCGCCGCTATATCATCCACAGCCTTCAGAGCTACATCGACGGCTTCAAGCCGTAAGCCTCGATCAAATAGCGATAGAGAAGATCCGCTACCTCCTCAAGCCTTTTCCAATCGATCGAGTCCGCCTCGTCATCGAGCTGGTGGTACTGATCATGAAAGCCGGTAAAGAAGAAGAGCGTCGGCACCCCGGCTTTGCTGAAGGGGGAGTGATCGCTCACTTCCTCTCCGCTATCCTCTTCCAGACGGAGCACGCTCCCCGTTTCTCGGGCCTGTGACTGTAGCAGGTCAAGCATCCCATCTACGACCCCTTGATGAAAGACTCGAATAGGTTCATCGCTGTTTCGACCGACCATATCCAGGTTGATCATCAACTCCACATCATCGACCGCACCGTCTCTATCGGTAAAATAGCGGGAGCCGAAGAGTCCCAGCTCCTCGGCCGAAAAGGCGACAAAGAGGAGATTGACCGACAAATTAGGCTTCTCACGGGCTATTCGCTCGGCCACGGCAAGCAGCACCGCCGTCCCCGAGGCGTTATCGTCGGCGCCGTTGAAGATCGCATCCGAACCGTCCGGACTGACGCTCCGCCCCCCCAGGTGGTCGTAATGGGCGCCGATAATTACGGTGGGGCGCTCATCGGCGGCTAAAAACAACCCTCCCACATTACGGGCTTCCACCTGTTCGGCTCCCCGGTACAGGTCGATTGCGATTCTTCCCAGCGCGGAGCTCCGGACTCCTCGTCCCTGATCCTCACGCCGCTGAAGCTCATCCAAACCGATCTCCGCTTCTCTAAGCAGCGGGGCCAGGGCGGCTTCAGCCGTCTCCCGGGAGAGAATCACCGCCGGGAATCCCTCCCATTCCGCTGCCTGGCCGGGATTTACGGCGCCGAGACGCAAACCATGGCGAATATGGAAACTCCGCTCCGCTGCATGATGCAGGGGATCGGTAAATGTGGCGAAACCGACGGCCCCGAGGGCTCTGGCGGTCTCCGCCTTCTTCAGGAAGGTTGCATACTCGGTGAACTCCGTGCCGTTCCAGACCGAATCCGCATCGGCCTCCTCCGGTTCATGCCGCAGGGCGATAACCACTTTTCCGCGAACATCGAGACCGGCATAGTCGTCCCGGCCGTATTCGGGAGCCCGGATGCCGTAACCGACGAAGATCAACGGCGCCTCGAGCTCCGCCTCGCCGGAGAAGAAGAGGGGGGCGAAATCGGCGCCCAAGGTTGCCGCCGTCGCGCCTATCTCGATTAAAGATGAGAAATCCCAAGGCCGGCCGTTCAGACTGAAATTCTGCCGGTAGTCGGTGAATCCTTCGGGATCGGCCATTCCGGCCGCCCGGAAGCGCTCGGCCAGGTACTCCTCGGCAGCCTCAATCCCCGGAGTGCCGGTAAAACGGCCGTTCAACTCATCGGCGGCCAGAAACTGGAGGTGCGCCTCGGCGGAGAGGGGCTGCGGATCCTCTATAGTCGATTGTGATTGCAACTGCGGAGAACAGCCGCTAAAGAGAACTAGCGCTGCATACAAGGCTAGAGCCGACACCAGTGTAAGAAAGGCCATGCGACGCATGGCCTTAATATACGCTTTAGCGGAAAAGGACAGAAATTAATTCTTTCCCGATACCCCGGCGCTCTCGAAGCTGGCCATCTCGTTCAGAAAGGCGCAGGCGGCCTCGATATGGTGCATCGCCAGGGCGGCGCCGGTACCTTCCCCGAGTCGCAGGTTGAGATCGATCAATGGTTCGATATCCAGGGCCTGCAGGGCCGCGGCCTGCCCCTGCTCTACCGAGCGGTGGCCGGAGAAGAGATAGCCCTTCAGTTTCGGTTCAATCGCCGCCGCTAAAAGCCCCGCGGCGGTGGAGATCAGGCCGTCCAGCACTACCGCCGTGCCCAACGAGGCCGCCGCTAAAGCCGCTCCGGCCATGGCGCCGATCTCGTAGCCGCCTACCGCTTCCAACACCCCCAAAGGATCGTCGGCAGAGGGCGAATGGAGGGCAAGGCTCTGCTCGAGCACCTCGATCTTCCGCTTGAGGCCGGCGTCGTCCACCCCCGTCCCCCGACCGGCGGCTTCCTCAGGGGTAATCCCCGTCAGAGCGCAGATAATTGCACTGGCGGCGGTGGTGTTGCCGATACCCATCTCTCCCAGACCGACAAGAGATATCGGTTCCTGCATTGCCGCATCCCGGAAGGAGTCGATTCCGGCTTGCAGCGAAGCCTCCGCCTCCTCCTTCGTCATGGCCCGCTCTTTCGAGAAATCCCGGGTTCCCCGGCCGATCTTACGATCGATAATACCCGCTTCGGCCGGGAAATCGTAATCCACGCCCACATCGACGATCATCGTATCTATCCCGCCCAAGCGGCAGAAGACATTGATCGCCGCCCCTCCGGCGGCCATGTTGAGCGCCATCTGCGGCGTTACCTCCTTAGGGAAGGCGGAGACCCCGGCGGCGGTCACGCCGTGGTCGGCGGCAAAAACCAGGCTCTGCTTTCGTTTAATCCTGGGCTCCAAACTGTTCTGAATCCGGCACATCCTCAGAGCGGCCGACTCCAGTGATCCCAAAGATCCCGGGGGTTTCGTCTTGCCGTCAATCTTGGCTTGCGCAGCCCGGGCGATCTCCTCTGCGACCGGTCGTACCGGGGGTAATTCAAACGACATAATTCCTCCATTGCATGCGGACATAAAAAAACGCCCTTCCTCCGGGGCATAACGCTCCGGACGAAGGACGTTTCCATAATCCTTAGTCGATCATTGCGAACCTGGCAGGTCTCCTGGCTCAGGGGTCGCTGCGTCCGCGGCTCCTTCCCGGGAATATCCCAGTGGATCTGCCGCAGCGCTCTCCCTACTACAGTGGCGGGACCGCGCCGTCTATCGGCTTCCCTATTCTCCCCGCAGGCGGGGCACCCTGTTCGCTCTCGTAAGTTGCGATCCTATTCTTAGGCCTTATCGCATTCTCTGTCAAGGTTAGCAGGCGCTGACGCTCTCTATAACCGGGAAGAGGATGCTCTCCGCTATCCCCAGATCGCAGGCGGCCTTGCGGGCAATCACCTGATTGAGCCAGTTCGGCTGGTGGGCGTCGGAGCCGATCACGAAGCGGAAGGTGTCCAGCCAGGGGGTGAAGTAGGCCCGGTAGTCATCCCGCCACACATAGCGGTTGTTGATCTCCAAGAAACAGTCGGTGGGAACCTTGGCCGGGTCGGCGCCCATGGCCATCGGGTGACTGACTATCACCGGTTTGCCGGTGGACAACAGAAGCTCGGCTCCCCGATACTCACTCTCTCTATCCCGGCAATGGTAGATATAGTAATCGAAAGGATAGTCGACCGCCTCCCGGGCGTCCTCGCTATCGTTCACCTCGCAGCCCAGAAAAAGGCCGTGGGATTTAACCTCCCGGGCGTAGGAGTCGAAGATCTCGCCCCGAAGGTACTCGAAGTGGTCGCTTATTCCCCGCACCTCCGCATGTTCGATTGAGGCGACGAAATCGACGGTCATCTGGGGTACCACCGCACCGTCGCCGACGGAATAGACGGTATGGATATGTAAATCCTGTGGAATCTTATTCATACGTAAGAACATACTACCCGCTAGTCAATCTTTCGTTAAGGGCAGGTTGGGATTTGGTAAACAGAAGATTGATCCGTATATTCAGATCATGTCCTATAGAGAATTAATCGAGAGAATGAGGAGCGGCGGCGTCGTCCTAATCGACGGGGCCACCGGCACGGAGCTCGAGAAACGCGGGGCCGAGATGGATCCCACCGCTTGGTGCGGCCCGGCCAACCTGACCAATAGAGCGCTCTTAGAAGAGATTCACTTCGACTATATCAAGGCCGGGGCGGAGATCATCATCACCAATACCTACGCTTCAAGCCGTCTGCTGCTCGAGCCGGCGGGATACGCCGATCGTATAGAGGAGATCTACCGCGAATCCTGCGCCGCGGCCCTCTCGGCTCGGAAAAGATCGGAAGTGAGCGACGTACTCGTAGCTGGTGCCCTCTCCCACAGAGTGCCCTTCGACCTCGATGCGAATCGCCGGGCTGATCCCTACATCGGCCTCGGCCGCGAGGCCTTCGCCTCCGCCCTGCACGAAGCGGCCGGGCTCCTGAAAAAGGGCGGCTGCGATCTGATCATGCTGGAGATGATGCAGCATCCCGAACGGATGGAGATCGCCGTCGAGGCGGCCCTCGCCACCGGCCTCCCGGTCTGGGCGGGACTCGCGGTCCGGGCGGGATCGAACGGCAAAGTCCTCTCGTACGAGCCCGATAGAGATATACCCTTCGAGGATATCGTCGCCTTATTGCCGGAAGATAGAATCGACGCTGTCGGGGTGATGCACTCGAGTGTCGACATCACCGGCCCGGCGCTCCGAATTCTGGCCGAGCAGTTCGACGGCCCCCGCTTCGCCTACCCCGACAGCGGCTACTTCACTATGCCCAACTGGCAGTTCGTGGATATCATTCCGCCGGCGAAGCTCACAAACACGGCGAAGGGCTGGATTGAAGATGGCTTAAGCGCCGTGGGCGGCTGCTGCGGATTGTCTCTGGAGCATATCGAGGCGCTGGCGGGGTTGAAGCGCTAGGCCTCATCCGCCTCTCCTTGCGACAGCTCGACCTCCCATACTGTAGAGTGGAAGTTCAGCGGGAGTTATTCCGGTAGCGTGAGCGTCGCAACCACCTGGATAAAGCCCACCGGGGAGATATCCGATCCGTTCGACACCAAATACGCATCTATCGACCCGGCCGACGGAACGCTTTTAACCGAAACCCTGCCGGGATGTTCCGGCGCCTCTATCAACATTACGATGATCGATGGCGGAAGCGACGATCTGGTCGACCTGACTAACGTAACTTTGAGCATCTATGTGGACGGAAGTCTTGCCGATTCGGTAACCTTCAACGGGTCGTACTCAGACGACGGCCCCACCATTCTACCGACAAGCGGCGCCCTCGAGGTCGTTGTAGGGGAATAAACCTGTCTTCTGCAGCTTCAACTGCGTCAGCTCAGCTGCGTACCCTCGCCGTTGACAGAAATTTCGCAATCCGCTAGGATAATAAACGTTATTCCATGGATCAGGCGGTCTTTCTAGAGGAAGTCGCAGCCGGGCGATGAGCAGCAAGGGATTCCTTGCGGGACCATATTACAACGCCCCGGAGGAACTGTTCATGGATCTAAAGACGCGCAGCGTCGGCTATTTCGAAGGCATCCTGTCCATTATCATCAACACACTGCTTTTCGGTCTCAAACTGCATGTCGGATCGCAGACCGGTTCGGTCGCCATCGTCGCCGATGCCTGGCACACATTATCCGACACCCTGACGTCACTGGTTGTAATCATAGGGTTCTGGGCCGCCTCCCGGCCAAAAGACAAAGAGCACCCGTTCGGCCATGGCCGCGCCGAGCTGATCGGCGGACTCGTCATCGGCGTACTTCTCGGCTTAGTGGGCATCAACTTCCTCAAGGAAGCCGCACTTCAATTGAGAAACCGGGAAGCCATACTCTTTTCAACTTCGATCATCTGGGTCTTTGCCATATCATTTATCGCTAAAGAGGCAATCGCCCAATATTCTATCCGCATGGGCAAACGGATCGGCTCGACATCCCTAGTTGCCGACGGCTGGCATCACCGCAGCGATGCGGTCGCATCCCTTCTGATCCTTTTCGGCTCCTTTCTCGGCCGCTGGCTCTGGTGGATCGACGGCGTTCTGGGAATTATCGTCTCCGTTCTTATCCTCTATGTAGCCTTTGATGTAATTCGTGAAGCCGCCGATTCTATCCTGGGAGAACCTCCATCGGCGGATCTGATGCAGAATATTGAGGACGCCGTCGCTGATGCTCCTGGCCCGCTTTCCGATCCTCATCATATCCTGTTTCACCGCTACGGCGAGAATGGCGCCGTCTCCTTCCATCTAAGAGCGCCTGGAAACCTGCCCCTCGAGCGCGCCCATACGCTGACAACTACGATCGAGCGGGAAATTACAGCGCGGACCAGCTTCCAAACGACTATTCACCTCGAGCCCTTGAGTAATGAAGAGTAGCGTTATGGCACTGAGGCGAGACGTGTATCCGGCGCTATGCTTCCATCATGACCTGTTGCGGTGGTCGAAGCGCATGCGCCTTCTGATCGATATTCGGATTGAACCATAATAGAGCAATTACGCTTATTGTAACCACGACATAGCCGATGAGCATCCGCTCGTAGAAAACGCCATGATTCTCGTATATACCGAGGATCGCCACGATACCCGAAGCCACATTGATAAAGAGATGAAAGAGTACAACCGGGACAAGACTGCCGCCGCTCAGTCGATACAGGGTCGCCATAATCACCGCGAAACAGAGTATGTTCGCCGTGAACAGGAGAAACGGGATCTCCCGTTGCGGCGAGTCGACAAACCAGAGCGGGCCGTGCCAGAGGGCCCATATAAGCCCTACGATAAAGGCCGATCCGACTATCCCGAAGCGACTCTCAAGAACCGGTCCCAGGAAACCGCGCCAGCCGAGTTCTTCCCCGAGAGGCCCTAGAAGAAGATTGAATAAAACGAGCGGCAATAGGTACCCAATCTTGAATTCATGCCATTTGATCGGCGTGCCCTGACGAAGCTCCCACGCGATTACTAATCCGCTAATGAGCAGCGGCAGAAACGCGATGAGCCACCACAGATTTATGCCTCTGAAGCTGAAAGCCTGCTTAAGAAACCCTGACAATTCATGAGTGATGGCCTTGAGGATAATCGCAGCGAGGGTCGGCCCCCAAACTGCAATCAACCAGATCGGCATGCCGGGCAATCCCTCTGGACTGGCGGCTGCCGGTATTTTCGCGATGAAATAGAATGCACACAGCGATATGGTCATTGTCAGAACCAGAAATGCGAAGACCGGATGGTCCAACGCGAATTGTTTAACTGAAAACATTGCAAACCCCTTACTCTTTGGTTTGAAATAGTGCGATGAGTCGATCCCCGACTCCCAGTTGTTCCGAAAGAAGATTAAGCGAGAAGAGAGAGAACTCTATGTTTTGTCGATCATTCCACTCTCCAAGAATTGAGCGGCGATTACCGTAGGTATTCACCGCGCCGAATAGGAAAGCCAAATTGGTGCTATCGTGTTCCCGGTACTCACCCTGAGCGACTCCGCGCTCGAAGTTACTCCGGATAATCTCGGTTACGGGTTGGTCAAACTCCCCCTCCAGAATATCGAGATACTCTTTACGACCTTCAAGACTGTTTATAGAGTCCAGAACTCCCCTATCCCCACTAAGAAAGGATGATCCAACCCGAAAAACCGCAATCAGACCGTCCAGCGCAAGCGGCTCTTGTTCTGCTGCCTTGATCCACTCCAGATGCACCGCGACATCCTCGCGAATCAGCTCAATAAGGAGTTCCTTTGTCGATCTAAAATGGTGATAAAAGCCCCCTTTCGATAGGTCCAATTCCTTCAAGAGAGCCTCCAATCGCAGCTCCTCATACGAACCCTTATCCATCATCCGCCGGGCTGTTTCCATAATTGCCCTTCTACGCTCCTGCGGATCCATCCGTTGCGTTGTTCCTCTCATTATTTCCTCCACACACTACCGACCATGGTCGGTATTAAATATTACAGACTACGGTCGGTAAGTCAAGTCTTACTCGAACTTTTCTGGTGAAACGGCGGGGCATCCTGATCGTCAGGAGTGCTGATGACGGCCTTGAACCGGAAACCACCGCCATTTCGATTGACTCAACCCAGAATTAGGTATACTTTTTATACCATAATGGGCTTTGAGTACGATCTCAATAAAAGTAATAGTAATCATGAGAAGCATGGTATCGATTTTGAGGAAGCTCAAGAGATGTGGAATGACCCGGATCGTCTAGTTATTCCCGCCAGATGCGATGATGAAGAGCGTTTTGCAATGCTGGCTCGATTAAATGGGAAAATCTGGGCAGCCTTTTACACGATCAGGGGTCAGAATACAAGGATCATTTCCGTACGCAGGGCCAGGAAGGCTGAAGAGGCGCTATATGAAGGCTAAGGATCTGGATAGAATATTTGATGCTGGCGAGATTGATCTCCAGGATTTCAGCGACCTTTCCAGGGCGTTTCGCCCCGGACAAAAACAGAAACGTGTTAATGTCGATTTTCCCGAATGGATGATTCAGAAAATGGATAAAGAATCTCATCGCCTTGGTGTTCCCCGGCAATCCCTAATCAAGGTTTGGATTGCCGAGAAGCTGGAAGCGATTCGGCCGAAAAATTCCTAGCACATGAATCATCGCGCACTGCGCATAACTCACTAAAAAAGGGGAGTTATCCGCATTGCAGATAACTCCCCCCGCCTAATTAGCATCGCTTACAACAGCTTCGCCAGCTTATCCGCGGTAAAGCCGAAGTGCTCGGCCACGGCCTTAGCCGGTCCCGACTCGCCGAAAGAGTCCATGCAGAGGACATGATCCCGATCGGTGGCGATCCCTTCCCAGCCGTCGACCACGCCGACCTCGGCCACGACGGTCTTCACGCCCTCGTTCAGGATCTCTTTGCGGAAAGCCGCATCCTGCTTCACGAAGGTCTCCCGGCTCGGCATGGAGACGACCTTCACCTTCTTGCCGCTCTTTTCAGCGGCCTCCAGGGCCAGGTTTACCTCGGACCCGGTGGCCACCAGGACCACGTCGGGGGTGCCTTCCGTATCCTGGACGACATAGGCGCCCTTCTTGAAGTTCGCCTTCCAGTCCTTATCGGCCTTCTCGTAGACGGCCAGGTTCTGCCGGGTCAGGGCCAGGGCTACCGGCCCGTCGTTCTTCTCCATCGCGAAGCGCCAGGCCTCATTGGTCTCCTCCGGGTCTCCGGGGCGCATTACCGTCATTCCCGGAATGATCCGCAAGGAGGCCAGGTGCTCGATCGGCTGATGGGTAGGTCCGTCCTCGCCGACATAAATCGAATCGTGGGTAAAGACGTAGGTCACCGGGAGCTTCATGATGCTCGCCAGCCGGATCGGGGGCCGCATATAATCGGCGAAGACAAGGAAGGTGGCGCAGAAGGTGCGCAATCCCCCGTGGAGGGCGATACCGTTGGCCACGCCGCCCATACCGTGCTCCCGCACGCCGTAGCGCAGGGTGCGGCCGCTTCTGTTATCCTTCTGATAATCCCCATAGGGCATGCCGGTCTTGTTCGAGGGCTCCAGGTCGGCCGAACCGCCGACGACATTCGAGCAGGCTTCAGCGATCGCCTGCAGGGCCTTGCCTGAAGCAGCCCGGGTGGCGGTCGAATCGCCCACCTTGTATTCGGGCCACTTCACCGCCGACAGGTCGGGAGTTCCGGCCATCCAAGCGTCCCACTCTTTTTTGAGTTCCGGGTTGGCCGCCGCCCAGGCGTCGAAGCCCTTCTGCCACTCCGCCTGCTTGGCGGCGAAATCGGCCTTCTTCCCGGCGAAGTAGGCGGTAGCCTCGGGGGCGATATAGAAGGCGGCGTCTTCGGCCACGCCTAAGTTCTTGCGGGTCGCCTTGACCTCGTCGTCGCCCAAGGGAGCGCCGTGCACGTCGTGGCTTCCGGCCTTGTTGGGAGAGCCCTTGCCGATCACCGACTTCAAAATAATCATCGAGGGCTTTCCGCTCTCGGCCTTGGCCTTCTCGATAAGCTTGGCCATGCCTTCCATATCGTACATGTCCCCTTCCAGGACCTGCCAGTTGTAGGCCTTGTAGCGGTCGGCCACCGACTCGGTAAAGGCCAGGTCGGTATTGCCCTCGATGGAGATCTTGTTCGAATCGTAGAAGACGATCAGCTTACCCAGTCCCAGGTGTCCGGCCAGAGAGGCCGCCTCGGAGGTGATTCCCTCCATCATGCAGCCGTCTCCGGAGAGGGCGTAGGTGTAGTGGTCGATTACCGCCTGATCTTTCGTGTTGAACTTCTCGGCCAGCATCGTCTCGGCGATCGCCATCCCCACGGCGTTGGTGAAGCCCGCGCCCAAGGGTCCGGTAGTCGTCTCGACCCCGTCGGTGTAGCTATACTCAGGATGCCCGGGGGTCTTCGAGCCGAGCTGACGGAAAGCTTTTAGCTCCTCTAAGGGCAACTTGTAGCCAGACATATGCAGCAGACTGTAGAGAAACATGGAGCCGTGTCCGGCGGAGAGCACAAAGCGGTCCCGGTCGATCCAGTGGGAGTCGGCGGGGTTATGCTTCAAGACCTCCCCGTAGAGCAGGGCGCCCAACTCGGCGCAGCCCATAGGCAGGCCGGGGTGGCCTGAGTTTGCGGCTTGAACGCCGTCCATAGACAAGGTGCGCACACTTAAGGCGACAGCCTTCAAGGCGTCGATATTCATAAATTTCCTCCGTAAGTTTTGTATACCTTCGGTTTATTGTTATACTCTAGATGAATGCGGTATTTAAAGGGCGTCGCCGAGCGTTCGCTTGCCGAACCATCTCGATATTGACTTTTTCATATATAGTATTTATATTATGAACAAGAATCGGGAGAAACTGAAGGAGTGCTATATGCCTGTACAATTGACCAAAGAGACCTTTCTCGAGAAGGTTTTTAACTACGAAGAGAACAAAGAGTGGAAATTCGAAGGGGACAAGCCCGCCATCATCGACTTCTACGCCGACTGGTGCGGCCCCTGTAAGATGGTCGCCCCCATCATGGAGGAGCTCGCCGACCAGTACGACGGCAAAATCGACGTCTACAAGATCAACACCGACGAACAGCAGGAGCTGGCCGGTGCTTTCGGGATCCAGAGCATCCCTTCGATCCTCTTTATTCCCATGGACGAGCAGCCCCAGATGGCCGCCGGAGCCCTTCCCAAGGAGACCTTCGAGAAGGTGATCACCGACGTCCTCAAGGTAGAAGCCTAGCTCTCGCCTCAGCCCAGAAATAAGGAGCAGCCGGGCGCGTTGTCCGGCTCTCCGGGGCTGCGTCGGGACCCTACCGCGCCTACTTCGGGGGTTTCACCCCCTCGTGCGGCGCGGCCCGACTCCGGCCCGTTACGGGCTTCCCCCTCCGATCCGGCGCGCTACTCTATTTCCAAGGCTTTCAATTTGCGCCATAAGGTAACCCGGCTAATTCCCAGTTCCGCCGCTGCCTGACTCTTATTCTGATTACAATTTCGTAGACACTCCAGCAGCAGCTGCTTTTCACTATCGGCCACCGCTTTTTTCAACCCCTCGGATTTCAACCCCTCGGTCGTATCACCCCGCTCTTGGATAGGAGCCAGGGAAATGTCATCCTCGCATATATTCAGATCCTCGAGGATATACTGCAGGGCGTCATTTCTTCCCAATTCCGGATCATGAAGCGCAACCAGCCGTTCGCAAATATTACGCAGCTCACGGATATTCCCCGGCCAGGAGTAATTAGAAAGGAAATGAATTTCCCGCTCATCCAGCGTAAAATAGGTTTTACTGCTCCGACTGCAGAAGGTTCGAATGAAATGTTCACTAATCTGCAGGATATCCTCCCTTCTATGCCGCAAGGAGGGAATAAGAATCTTGAAGATATTGAGGCGGTAGTAGAGATCCTCACGAAATTGCTCTGCCGCAATTAATTCTCGAAGATCCTTATTCGCAGCGGAAATCACCCTGACATTGATAGGGATGATACGGTCGTGGCCAAGGCGACGAACCTCCTGCTCCTGAATGACCCTCAATAAGCGCCCCTGAAGGGAGTAGGAGATCTCGGAAATCTCATCCAGGAAAATCGTCCCGTTATGGGCGAGTTCAAATAGGCCCTTCTTGCCCCCCTTTAGAGCTCCCGTAAAGGCCCCCTCCACATACCCGAACAACTCGCTTTCCAGCAAAGACTCTGATAAAGCTGCGCAGTTAACCGCCACAAAGGGGCCACGGCTGCGGCCGCTGGCGCGGTGGATGCCCTGGGCGAAGAGCTCCTTGCCGGTTCCTGTCTCGCCGAGAATCAGGATATTGGAATCATTCTGAGCGTAGAGTCGAGCTGTAGTGACGGTCTCTCTAATCTGCCGACTGGAGCCTATAATATCTTCGAAGGTATATTTCGCCGTATGCCCCCGGCTAAATATCTCTCCCCGAATCTTGCCTTCCATCTCTTGGATCTGGGTCGTATCTTGAAAGGTAACCACCGTTCCAAAGTGATCCCCCCCCAAGATAAGGGGTACCTTGGTTACCGCTAGATGCTGATCCTGACTCTGCACTAATTCACTGTAGAACGGATCCGTACCACGCACCTTCTCTAATACCGAAGCAGCAGCAAGCACATCAGAGAGGAAACGACGATGATATTCGCCGGGAAAAAGCCCAAGGATCTTACGTCCGGCTGTGTTTAATAAAAGAATCCTCTCTTCTTGATCGAATACCAGTACGCCTTCATAAGCGGAATCTATAATAGTCCGATACATCAGACTCTTTTGCCGCTCTTCACGGCTTATCTGTGCGATCCTTCTCGCCTCAGAGATGGCCGACCAGATCACTTCTCTCCCTGATTCGATCAAAACGGCATCAAGACCAAGGGAACTGGCATAACGTGAGCCGTTTGTTCCCCCTACTATCAGTGAGTAGCCATCCTTCTGCGCAAGCTCGACGTTACGGTGAACCTCCTCCAGACTATTCTCTTCCAAGACATAACAGCCGACCTCAATCCCGAGCGCCGCAGAAATATGTTCCAGACCGACCAGCATATTTGCCGAGCCTATAACCGCCGCCGGACGTCCCCCATACTCGTTCTTGGCCCTGCTGAGCGCCATCAGGAGATCACTGCCGGTAACCAAAATCTCCACAACGGGGATCTCGAAGCCGCGCTGCTTCAAGTCGTATACGATTCCACCCCGAGCAATCAGCACATCTCCTTCCCCCAACTCATGCAAGACATAGTTGGTGGAACTCGAGGCCACATTCACTACTCGCAGTTGATAGCTGCACCGATCATCGGGCTCAGTCCGTTCCAGTTCTTCGAAAACCTGTCTGGCTATGGTTTCCATTTCCGGATAGATAGCAACAAATAGGAGGGTTATCATCATCAACTCCCGCTACATACATGAAACACTTCATAGATGTAACATGATACAAAATTGAAACAAAAGTATACCACGATTTTGTTGATAGAGCTCTTTATTTCCTTCCAACGGTAGAAAATCCCAAATACTGGGCTTGGCACAGTTCCTGCATTTATGAAAACACCTCCCGCCGGGAGCGGGAAGAACCTTTAATAAGGAGATGCACATGAAAGCCAACAAACTACTGGTTAGCCTGATTCTCGCTTGCCTACTCGTCGCTGGACTCGCTGCCGAGGGCAGCCAGGAGGGCGGAAAAACTACTCGCCTCGCCCTGGGAGCCACCAACGCAACCTCGAGTCACTACGCCTACTTCACCGCCATTGCCAAAATCGTCAATGATGAGATCCCGGGTCTACAGGCCTCGGTGGTCGAGACCGGCGCGACGGTCGACAATCTGGAGCGCATGCAACGCGGCCAGCTCGATATGGGACTGATCACCTCGAGTACCCTGAATCACGCCTACTTCGGCAAGCACGGCTTTGCCGAGAAGCCGATCAAATCGAAGCTGCTCTGGATGTATGCCCTCGCGCCGCAGAATATTACCGTCCGCAGAGACTCCGGGGTAACCGATCTCTCCCAATTGGACGGCAAACGTTTCGGTCCAGGGATGCGCGGTTCCTCTACCGAAGCAACCTCAGAGATGGTCTTCGACCTTCTGAATGTCGAGCCCGACTGGGTTCGGGGCTCCAACGACGAACTCGCTGCGGCCATCAAGGACAATCGCTCCATCGGTTTCGTGAAATCCGCAGTCAACTATCACTACGATCCGCTGACCCAGGATATCGCCACCTTCACTCCGTTGCGGGTACTCGGGCTTTCCGATGATCAGGTATCTCTTATCAAAAAGAATCTGCCCGAAGTCGGTATCGTCGACATGCCCGGTGGAAAAGCCGAGGATTCCGGTCCGTATCGCACCCATGCATTCCTGATCGGCGTAAGTGCAGCTCCCGATTTGGACGAAGAGATCGCGTACAAGATCGTCAAAGCGATTATGGAGGATGATTCCGTACAGAAGGCTTCCTTCCCCGGTCTCGAAGGTGTTGATCTTGCCCAGCTGACCATGGATTACGCCTCCGCACCGATTCATGCGGGCGCCCTCCGGTACTACAAGGAAGCGGGTTACGAGATTCCCGCGATTGCACTGGAAGAGTAGAAGACCATATGCAACTCCCGTGCGGCGCAGCCGCATCGTACGGGGGTTGTTTTCTATTCCAGACCCAAAGGAGAAATAATCAATATGGCAGAGAACAAAGAAAACGGGTCAGAAACCCTCTCTGAGGCCTCATTTATCCCAGAAAGCGAAGTCCGAACGACCACCTTGCGGGAGAAATTGATTGTAGCTGTTGCTCTGCTACTTGGAGGCTTTGTCTTTTTCACTGCGGCTTTCGGAGCCTTTGAGACGCTCATTCAGCGCTCCATTTTCGTCGCCCTGGTAACAATTCTGGGAATGGCAATCTATTCCCCTAAAGGTGAAAACAAGGACCGTAGTCTTGCGTGGTCCATCATCGATACCTTGCTGGTGCTGACCGTAATCATAAGCGCCGTTTATATAATCGCCCGTTTTGAAGATCTTATGGGAGGAGGATTAACTCCTCAGGCGACAACGGCGGATATCATTATGGGAACAGTAAGCACCATGGCTATCCTGGAGATCGCCCGCCGGGCGGTGGGTCCCATCTTCCCCTCGATAATCCTGATAACCATCCTGTACGCCCTCTTCGGACAGTATATTCCGGGGAGCTTCGGACACCGGGGCTTCAGCGTAGGCTTCATCGTTGAGACTATATTCCTGAGCGACCGAGGATTGTGGGGTTTGCTGGTCGGAATCGCCTCCAGAACCCTGGCGGCCTTCGTCCTCTTCGGAAACTTCCTGCTCTTTACCGGTGCGGGACAGACCTTCTTCGATCTCTCGGCCCGTCTCAGCGGACGCACCCCCGGCGGCGCCGCAAAAATTGCAGTAATCGCCTCCAGCCTGTTTGGGGCTATTAACGGATCTACCGTAGCGAATGTGGCTACTACCGGAAACTTCACTATTCCTTTGATGAAGCGCCTGCGCTATCCCTCGGCCTATGCAGCCGGAGTAGAAACGATCGCCTCAACCGGCGGTCAGATAGCACCGCCGATTATGGGCACCGCGGCCTTCGTTATGGCGGAGATCGTGGGTGTAAACTATTGGCTGATTGCATTAGCCGCTATTCTCCCCGCCGTTATCTTCTACCTGGGAGTCTTCTTGACGGTGCATGTCATGGCCGTGCAGAAGAAACTCGGCAAAGTCTCCGAGGAAGAACTACCCGATTGGCGCAGTGCTCTCGACTGGCGGCGGCTCGCACCGATATTCGCCTCGGTAGCGGGAATCGGAATCGGGATCGCGAATGGAAACTCCATCCAGACGACCGCTTTCTTCGGTATCGTCGGCATGATAATCGTCTTCGTGATCGCCAATCTTACCAAAGGTGACTCCATCGTCAGTATTGCCAAGCGGCTTATTTCCGCCTTCGAAGCGGGCGGGAAAGGGCTGGTCGTAGTCGGGATCCTTCTCACCGCCGCTCAGATTTTCGTAGGACTCTTGAATCTCACCGGGTTGGGTGTGGCTATCACCGGTTCCATTCTTTCAGTGGCGGGCAACAATATCTGGATTATCGCTATCATCATGGCCGTCGTCTGCCTAATCGTAGGAATGGGCCTCCCCACCTCGGCTGCCTATATTCTGGTATCCGCAGTATTCGCCTCCGCCCTCATTCAGGCCGGAGTCGATAAGATGACGGTGCATTTCTTTATCTTCTATTACGCGACCCTTTCGGTAATAACCCCCCCGGTCTGTGTAGGAGTATTCGTGGCGGCTTCAATCGCGAAAGAAGATTGGATGAAGGTCGCGATCTACACCATCAAGCTGGGAGCGGTAGCATATGTCCTGCCGATCCTCTTCATTCTCTACCCGGGGATGCTTGGAAGCGGAGGCTTCTGGTCGGTCGTCGAGGCGGCACTAACCGGAATAACCTTCACTGTCGGGCTGTCGTTTCTGTTCGGGGATCAACCTATATTCAGAAAGATCATCGATCGGCCGCTCTGGTTGCTCTGCATTATTCTGGCCTTTATTCCCAGCTGGACCGCGACCATCTGCGCCGCACTGCTGGTAATCGGTTTTCAGATCTACTATAGCAAAACAGATAAAACCGAGATGAGCGGCGAGTCTTCCGCTAGTCTGAGCTTATGATAAGGAGACCTTAAATGTTCTACGCACAAGAGAACTATATTCGCGAAAAGATTCGCAGCAAAAAGAAGATTTCCGCCGCCTGGGCCCAAGCGGGCAGCAATATTACCGCCGAGATTCTGGCCGAAGCCGGTTTCGATGCGATCGTCATCGATCTTGAACACGGCGCTGGAGATGTCCCGGTTCTTATAAGCCAAATACAGGCCATGAAGGGCTTGAACGCAGTCCCAATCGTCCGCGCACCCTGGAATGATTTCGTGCAGATCAAGCGCATCCTCGACGCCGGCGCCATGGGGCTCCTGGTCCCCTATGTAAACACCAAAGAGGAGGCGGAGCGGGTCGTTCAATCCTCCCACTATCCTCAGGACGGTATCCGCGGCGTCGCCGGAAGCGCCCGGGCCGCACACTATGGAAACGGATCGATGCGCTACCTGAGTACCGCCAACAAAGAGGTTTTTCTAATGGTAGCAATCGAGACAGGAACCGGAGTCGGGAATCTCGAGCAGATTGTGAATGTCGATGGAATAGACGGAATCTTCATCGGCCCGAATGACCTGGCTTCCGACCTTGGGTATCTCTGTGATCCCAGCCAACCGGAGGTTCAGCAAACCATTAAGAGAATCGAGGAGATCGTGATCCCCTCCGATAAAATTCTGGCGACGGTCTCTTCATCCTTCGAGGACGCCCAGGCCAAATTCGACCGGGGATACGATATGTTGATGTTGATGTCCGATACGACAAGTCTTAGCAAAACCGCCCGGGAACTAATCAACCGCTTTCAAGCCCTCTATATGTAGGCTCCTCTCTCAACGGGCCGTCCGGTAGTATCCGGACGGCCTTTTTTCTATACTTCAAAGAAATCTGTTCCCCTTTGAAGGATGGTACCCGTGAACCAGACCATCACCTACCCCGCCTCCCGATTAGCCACCCTCGACATCGGTCGCTTAGGCGCCGAACAGCATACCGTCGCCGGACTGATCGAGGTGGATGTGACCCAGGCCAGGGGTGAGATCCGGGCGGCGATCAAGGTCGGAGAGGAGATCTCCTTCAACGCCTGGTTCGTTAAGTGCGTGGCCGATACGGCGGCCGAGTTTCCCGGGGCCCATGCCCTTCCCGCCGGCAGACGGCGACTACAGGTTTCCAAGTCGACGGACATCGCCTTTACTGTCGAGCGATCGGTGGACGGCGTCCGGGTGCCGCTGGTCGCCGTCGTGCGGGGAGCGGAGACGAAGAGCATCGCCGACGTCAAGCAGGAACTCGACCGCGCCTCCGGAAAAGGCCTCGCGGGACCGGAGGATTACGTCTTGAGCGAGCACCGGCGGAGTCCGTTGGCCATGAAGCTCTTCTACCGGCTTCCCCAGGTGCTGCGGCTTCTCGTCTTCCGACGGCTCATGAAGAATCCCGCGAAACGTCGGGCCGAGATGGGGAGCATCATGATCACCAACGCCGGCGCAATCGGCAGAACCCCGGGATGGATCCTCCCCAAGACCATCCATCCCCTGGCCCTGGCCTTGGGCCCGATCGTCAAGAAGCCCCGGGTCGTGGCGCATGAGATCCTCCCCCGGGAGATCCTGCACTTGACGATCCTCTTCGACCACGACCTGATCGACGGCCTCCCCGCCGCCCGCTTCTCAGACAAACTCGTCCGCCGCCTCGAATCGGGCCTGCGGTAGGAACGAACGGAGGCGGATCCTTAGGCCGATGCCGACTGAAAAAGAGAAGGGTAGCGGAGGGGCGGCCCGGGGCCCCCGGCGGCGGGGACAGAGCCGGAGAAAGGGCCCCGGATCAGCCGGACCGGAGCGAGGGGGAGACTTCCCCCTAAAAAAATACCTGATAAGAGAACTATGCATACGTATTCTCGGTGCAAGGGGGGAGGTGAATATGCTATACTGCCGGGGATCCAGATACGGGAGATAATCTCATGAATAGAATCTTGGCCAAAGAACAACTGTCCGACGAAGTGTTCCGCATGAAATTCGAGGCGCCGCTGATCGCGAGGGAGCGCAAGGCGGGGCAGTTTTTGATCATTCAGATCGACACCGAATTCGGCGAGCGGATTCCCCTGACCATCGCCGACGCCGATCCCGAGGAAGGGAGCGTGACGATTATCTTTCAAACCGTCGGGCGTACCACCCACCTCTTGGCCGAGAAGAATCCCGGCGACTCTATCGAGAACGTCTTAGGCCCTTTGGGGCATCCGACCCATATCGAGAAATTCGGTACTGCGGTCTGCGTGGGGGGCGGAATCGGCGTGGCCCCGATGCACCCCATCGCCCAGGCTTTGAAGGAAGCGGGCAACAAGGTGATCATCATCATGGGCGCCCGGAATAAGGAGCTCATCGTGATGGAGGAGGAGATGCGGAGGATTGCCGACGAGCTGATCATCTGCACCGACGACGGGAGCTACGGCCGTAAGGATCTGGTGACCGTCCCCTTGAAGGAGATCTGCGAGCGGGAGGAGAAGCCCGATATCGCCGTGGCTATCGGCCCCCCGATAATGATGAAATTCTGCGCCGAGACGACCCGGCCCTACGGGGTGCATACCATGGTGAGCCTTAACACGATCATGGTGGACGGCACCGGAATGTGCGGCGGTTGTCGAGTGACAGTCGGAGGCGAGACGAAGTTCGTCTGCGTCGACGGTCCCGAGTTCGACGGCCATCAGGTCGATTTCGATAACATGATGCTCCGCCTGGGTAGCTACAAGGGCCGGGAGGAGCAGGATCACGAGGCGTGCCACCTGGAGCTGGAGATCGCCCAGAAAGAGAACGAGCAGGAGGCGGCCAAATGAGTTACATCCCCGCGGCGGAACTGAAGAAACGGGCGGCGGAAGCCGCCGCTGAACTCGAAGGCAAGGAACTTAAGCCCAAGGAGCGCCTGGCACTGCCCCGGCAGGAGATGCCGAGTCAGGATCCTAAGGAGCGCATCGAGAATATGAACGAGGTAGCCATCGGCTACTTCCCCGAGCAGGTGAAGGTCGAGGCGGAGCGCTGTCTGCAGTGCAAGACCGCCCCTTGCGTGGCCGGCTGTCCGGTACAGATCGACATCCCCGGCTTCATCAAGGCCGCGGCCGAAGGGGATTACGAGAAATCCCTCGGCATCATCAAGCGCACGAGCCTCTTGCCGGCCATCTGCGGCCGGGTCTGTCCCCAAGAGAGCCAGTGCCAGCTCCCCTGTACGGTAGGAAAGTCCCTGAAGGACGTCGACTTAGCGGTCTCCATCGGTCGCATCGAGCGCTACGTGGCCGACTGGGCCGCCGAAAACGATAAAATCACCGTACCTGAGGTCAAGCCTGAGACCGGGAAGAAGGTGGCCGTGATCGGCACCGGCCCGGCCTCGATCACCGTGGCCGCCGACGTGCGCCGGGAGGGCCATGAGGTACATATGTTCGAGGCCTTCCACAAGCCCGGCGGGGTAATGGTCTACGGGATCCCCGAGTTCCGGCTGCCGAAACAGATCGTGGCCGACGAGATCGAAGGCCTGCAGGCTATGGGGGTCAAGCTTCAGACCAACTTCCTGGTGGGCCGAACTCGGACGATCCAGGATATGCTCGAGAAGGACGGCTTCGAGGCGGTCTTCATCGGCACCGGAGCGGGCTTGCCCAAGTTCATGAAGATCGAAGGCGAGAACTTAGTCGGCGTCTTTTCGGCCAACGAGTACCTGACCCGGGTCAACCTGATGCGGGCCTATGACAAGCAGCGTTCCGATACGCCGATCTACCAGGCCAAGAAGGTGGCCGTGTTAGGCGGCGGCAACGTGGCCATGGATGCGGCGAGAAGCGCGGTGCGCATGGGCGCCGACGAGGTGCATATCCTCTACCGGCGCACCGAGAAGGAGATGCCCGCCCGGGTTGAAGAGGTAGCCCACGCCAAGGAAGAGGGGGTGCAGTTCCACCTGCTTCGCAGCCCCAATCGGATTCTGGAAGGAGATAAGGGCCGGGTACGCGGCCTGGAGGTGCAGGAGTACGAGCTGGGCGAGCCGGACGATTCGGGCCGCCGCCGGCCGGTGAAGGTCGACGGAGCCGTCTACGAGATGGAGGTCGACACCGTAATCGTCGCCATCGGCAACAACTCCAACCCGCTGATCGAGAAGACCACCCCCGGGCTGGAGACCAACAAGTGGGGGAATATCGTCGCCGACGAGAACGGTAAGACCAGCATGGACCGCGTCTTTGCAGGGGGCGATATCGTCTTAGGCGCCGCAACGGTAATCCTGGCCATGGGCGAGGGACGCAAGGCGGCGGCGAGTATCAACGAGCTGTTGGGGGAATAGGAAGCATTAGGACTGGCAATTCGAACCCGGCCCACGAGAGGCCGGGTTTTTTATAGTCAAAACCTACTACGCAGTCGTGAAACTGATAGTCGTCTCGAATTCAAGGCGGATATTATCCGTATTTCTGAAATACTGACCGCTGCCGTTTGAGTTGAGGATCAGATCGTAGTCTGTGCTGCCTTCAAGGGTATCATATTCGATCTGCAGGGTATCGGAGTCTAACCATTGTATTGATAGAACGTCCGCCTGAGTTCCGTCGATTGCTTTCTCAAGCCTAAAACTATATCCGCTAAGCATGGACTGGCTGAAATCGACCGTGATTGTGCTGCCCGATGCGGCGGAAACTCCCGTAGCGCCGGAGGCTGGAGAGGAGCTGCTGACAGTCGGCTGGTTTGTTGTTGTCCCCGTCGTGAACGAGAGTGTAGAAGTTGTTTCAAGCGCCCTACCTGATGCGGAAGCAAATCCGGGTCCGTTAGGATTCAGATCGAAAGTATAGGTGGTGTTCGAGGAAAATTCAGAGTAGGAGATAATGTAGCAGGTCGTATTGTCGTTGTTCCAACGGACATCGCCGACCGGAAAATTGGAGTTGAAGCTGTATGTGCCGTTCATCGCCTCGCTAAAGGTAATCGCCACCTCAGCATAGTTCAGATCGATACCGGAACTTCCATCAGCGGGGACCATTCCGGCAACTTTGGGTCCAGCCGGATCACCGTCGTTACCGGCGGCGGAGCAAGAAGCAAAGGACACTACACATAATACACTGGCTATTGTTAATAAAAAATTTTTCATAACACAACTTTAACGGTTAAATCACTATACCTCAACTATTTTTTTTCTCTACGCATCTGGTATGGGAACCGAGGTTTTTACAATCTACTTCTATCATGATAGAAATTCATTGGAAAAGGTTGCAAATTTCGACTATAATAGAAATATGCAACAGATATATCGACAAACATATCTAAAGAAACTGCGAAGCTACCTAACCGCTCCGATGATAACCGTTCTGTCAGGTCCACGCCGGGTAGGCAAAAGCGTCCTTCTTAGACAATTGGGAGAGGATCTTAAGCAGTCGGCAGAGGTTATCTACATAGATAAGGAATCATTCGAGTTTGATGCCATCGACACAGCCCGGGACCTTGTGGAATATATAGACGGACGGAGCAGCAAAGATAGACAACGCTACATAATCATCGATGAAATCCAGCAAATAGCCCAGTGGGAGCGAGCCGCAGCAGCCCTAAACGGCCAAGACGATACTCACCTAATAATCTCCGGATCGAACGCCTCTCTTCTTGCCGGCGACCTGGCAACCCAGATTGCAGGCCGGTATATCAATCTACCGGTCTATCCCCTCTCTCTACCTGAATTCATTGAACTACATCAACTCCTCCACCCAGACGACGACTTAGATAATCAGGACTATTTCAAGCTCTATCTGCAGCTGGGAGGCCTTCCCGGAATTCTACACACCGATCTGAGCAACGACGTTGTCCGGCAGATGCAGAAGGATATCGTCAATACGATTGCCATTCGAGATATAATCTCCCGCTACAGGATTAGAGACGTCAGGTTATTTGAAGCAATTATGTCCTTCGCGCTGGAGAATATCGGCAGCCTCCTCTCGGCCAAGCGGGTAGCGGACTTTCTAAAGAAGGAGCGCAGAAGCCTTTCGGTCGACTCCGTGCTCAACTATCTGAGCTATATGCAGGATGCATTTCTCCTATACGAGGTATCTCGATTCGACTGTAAAGGGAAACGGCTTCTGGAAATCAATCATAAGTACTATCTTGGCGATATCGGCGTTCGCAATGGATTCATCGGCTACCAGGATAGCGATATTGCAGATCTATTGGAAAATTTAATATTTCTAGAATTATTGCGACGCGGATACTCTATCACAATTGGAACAGTGGCCGGAAAAGAAATAGATTTTATAGCGGAGAGAGAGGGCCAGCTACGCTATATCCAGGTGGCCTATCTTTTAGAAAGCAGCGATACCATTAAACGAGAACTGGCGCCATTTAAGGAGTTGGACGATGCTTATCCTAGAATCCTGATGTCCATGGATCAACTTCAACCACGGGATTTGGACGGCGTCCGCCACCTGTCGATACTTGATTTCCTTTTGGGTCTTGAACTATGAGCCCAGAATAGTTACCCAAAAAATCGACGTATCTCCTACTCCGGAATAAAATCAGCTAAGGGAATCTTAGCGCCGCCGAGGACTTCGCTCACTGCGCTCTCGCTGCGGAGATAGTAGTCCGGTTTGCCGTACTTGCCTTCCGGGTTTAGCCGGTAGACCATCACATGGCCGGCGTCGGCGTTGACGATCCAGTACTCCCTGACGCCATGGCGTTCGTAAAGGGCGAGCTTCACGGTCTGGTCCTTGTAACCGGTAGATTCGGAGAGAATCTCCACCGCTAAATCCGGAGCGCCGATTGCGCCGCGCTCATCCAAGCGCTCCGGCCGACAGTAGACGACGATATCCGGCTGCACGACGGTTTGCACTTCATCGTCGGCGACAGATTGCTCAGGCAGACGAACATCGAAAGGGGCAACATAGGTTTCGCAAGAGTCTTTGTCAGTAATATCGGAGAGTACTCTAGCAAAAGCCAATAAAACACGTTGATGTGTTCGTCTAGGTGCTGGACTCATATTGTATGGTGAGCCGTCGATCAGCTCCCAACGCTCATCATCGGGCCAGGTGAGGTAGTCTGCATAGCTGTAGCCTTCGGGCCGGGATTTTGGAATCGGCATGGCATCCTCCGTTCCTTGTTAGTATATCACCCTCCGGAGCGGGATGCGAAGAGTTTATCCCTCAGCCTTCAGCCAGAATCCTATTCAGAATAACAGGATATAAAGCTTTTTAGATCAACTATGAAGTCGCGAATAGCATAGATAAACATAATGAAGCCCGAAGTCGGAATGCATGCATAGAGTACCTTCTTCGGCATTTTAATTACTGGAGTAGTATCCGCGGCACGCATCATCAGGCTCCAGCCGTGACGGAACAGGAGGAAGAAGAAGATTATTGCAAGCAGATTTATTACTATGCGCAATACTCCATGTATCGGAGCGTAGCAGCGAATCTTGTCTTCCAGCCATTCAAGCTTAAAATGATCCCGATCGCGCCATAAGGCCGCGGCACCGAAAAAAACCAGGTAAGCGAAGGAAAGCTCAACAATCTCATCGAACCACCCCATAGAGAAGACAAGCACATATCGTGAAAATACATTGACGATCAGTAAGAGAAACAGGACCGTCAGCATCGCTATCGAGAGGCCCTTTAAGGTGTAGCCAACTCCGTTGTCGATTTTCTTGATTAAAGCCATCATACAATATTCCTTACTCCGCTATTAATTCAGAAGGTTCGGCAGCCAGGTGGAGATTGCCGGAACATAGGCCACAAGCAGCAGAACGATAAAGATCCCGAAAATATACGGAATAAGCTCCTTACTCAGGCGGCCGATCGATACCTTACTGATGGATGAGACCGCATAAAGGCTCATCCCGACCGGAGGAGTAACTAAACCGATCATGGAAGCCAAGATCATGATTACTCCGAATTGAACCTGATCAATACCGAACTGGGTAATCAGCGGCATGAAGACGGGGACGGTAATTACCAACACCGCAACCCCCTCAATGAAGCATCCCAGTACAATCAAGATGAAGAGTATTATTGCCATAACGGCTTGTGGATTCGTGGTGAGACTAGTCAGGCCGACTATCACTTTCTGCGGAATCTGTTGGTGTATCATCAGCCATGAGAAGAAAGCGGCGCATGAAATGATGAAGAGCACGCGAACAGAATGCACTACTGTCTCCCATACGATGCGGGGGAGATCCTTTAGGGTGAGTTCCTTGTACACAAAGAGCCCGAGAATGAGCGCATACACGCACGCGACTACCGCCGCTTCGGTTGGGGTGAACCAACCCAAGAGGATTCCGCCTATAATGATAACCGGGGTTCCGATGGGAAGAAGACCATCTCCTAGACTGGCCAACACTTCCTTAAGCGGCGCCCGGTCCGTGCGCGGATAATTCCGTTTGCGAGAAACCAGAAAAACAGCGATCATCATGGCAGCCGCCATCATGAAGCCAGGCGTGAAACCAGCAAGGAAGAGACTGATAACCGATACGCCGGTAAGATTGGCATAGATAACGAAGGGAATACTCGGAGGGACAACGGGTCCTATAGTTGATGATGCGGCGGTTATGGCCGCGGAGAAATCATCGTCATAACCGCTCTCCTTCATGGCTTTCAGCTCGATCATTCCCAATCCCGCGGCATCGGCCACGGCCGCGCCGGACATACCGGAGAAGATCAGGCTGGCGACGATATTCACCTGCCCTAATCCGCCCCAGACATGTCCGACGCAGGCTTTAGCAAATCGAAAAATCCGATTGGTGATACCGCCGGTATTCATAAGATTACCGGCCATAATAAAGAAAGGAATGGCGAGAAGCGTAAAACTGGTGGTCCCAGAATACATCCGCTGGGCCATCATGAGCAGAATAGATTCCTGCCCAAGGAAGACAAAGCCAAGAACGGCTGTGATGCCCATAGACACGGCGATAGGTACGCCGAGCAGTATAAGAAAAATCAGTAAACCGAAAATTGCCAAAGTCAACATAATACGCCTATCGCCTTCCTTTCTTCTTCAGTCTTAGAACATTTCTACCATTTCAAGGAATTTTTCGACATTTTCCTGCCCGGCATACTCGCCAATGCGATCATATGCAGGCTGCATCTGAGCCTTGAAGAGAGAGGTATCCGGGTAGGTAATCGTCATACCCACTTCCTCGAGCTTCTGAGCCAGATCTGCTTCAGAATCCTGAATTGCCTGGCGCATTAAAGCACTGGACTTTTCACTCTCTTCACGGATGATTGTCTGCTGCTCAGGCGTCAATTCATCCCATACCTTCTTACTCATTACATGCACCATGGAGTTGTATACATGGCGAGTCATCGCTAGGTACTTCTGAACTTCATAGACCTTGTAATGGTAAATAACCGACAAAGGATTTTCCTGCCCGTCTACAACTCCCTGCTTAAGCGAAAGAAGTAGCTCCGAAAAGGAAATCTTGGTTACGTTGGCGCCGCAGGCCTCCATAGCAGCCTGAAGCTGGAGCTCCGGTGGAGTCCGAATCTTTAAACCTTCCACGTCGGCGGGAGTTTCTACAGGCCGAACGTTATTGGTAAGATTCCGGAAACCATATTCCCAGTTCGAGAGGAAGACTAAGCCCTGCTCTTCAAGATCGGGAGCTGCCCACTCCATGAAGGGACCGTCAAGCACCTTGTAGACATGCTCATAGTCACGGAAGACGAAGGGCAACATAACCGCAGCAAATTTCTTTGAATATTTATCCAACGCACCCTGAGTCGGAAGACTCATGTCGATGGCACCCACGATATTCTGCTCTAAGATCTCAGGAGGAGAACCGAGCTGGTTGGCCGGGTAGACTTCAACCTTGATGGCACCATTCGTTCGCTCTTCGACATTCTTCGCGAACTGAAGCGCAGCGATATTTCCAGGGTGATCTTCAGCCGCATAATGGCCAAAGCGCATCGTAATCGGCTTCACAGTCTCCTGAGAAGCAGCTTCATCCTGACCGTTTGCAAAAAGCGCACAAGCCACAAATAGAAGCATTAAGAAAACAACAAGTTTCTTCATAGAAACCTCCATTTTTTCCTCCCCATACGAGGAGGTTGTTACACACGTTAGCGGGCTAACCAACCGCCGTCGACGGCGATGGTATAACCTTGAATGTAGTCGGCAGCAGAAGACGCGAGAAAGACTACCGGCCCCTGCAGATCTTCGGGTTCACCCCACCTGCCGGCCGGAATCCTGCCGAGAATCTCGGCAGATCGAGCGGCATCGGCACGAAGCGGTGCGGTGTTATTCGTCGCCATATAGCCGGGAGCGAGGGCATTTACATTAATCCCATGGGGTGCCCACTCATTCGCCATCAGCCGGGTGAGCCCCATGACGCCGCTCTTACTAGCGGTATAGGAGGGAACTCTAATTCCACCCTGGAAGGAGAGCATGGAAGCAACATTGATAATCTTGCCGCCGGAGCCTTGGGCGATGAACTGCTTCGCTACCTTCTGACTAAAGAAGAAGACAGTTTTTAGGTTGAGATTCATTACCTCATCCCAGTCCTTCTCACTGAAATCGATAGCATCCTCACGCCTGATGATACCGGCATTATTAACCAGGATATCGACGTGGCCGAAGGTCTCAACCGCTTGCTGGACAATCCCTTCAATAGGATCAATGGTCATTAGGTTAGCTTGTATGCCGAGGAACTTACGACCAAGTTCCTCTACCTTCTGAGCTGTCTCGGGTGCATCGACATAGTCTACGCCGACAATATCGGCACCGGCTTTCGCCAGGCCGAGGGTCATTCCCTGTCCCAGCCCGGTCGAACAACCGCTTACGATTGCTACTTTTCCTGTTAAATCGAATGATAAAATCATTTTAGCCTCCTCAATCTTCTACGCGAGGGAGTCCATAGAGGCGCCGTCCATATCGTCGAAGGTCTGGTTTTCGCCTACCATGCCCCATATAAAGGTATAGTTTCGCGTTCCCACGCCTGAGTGTATGGACCAGCTGGGAGAGATAATCGCCTCTTCATTCCGTACGACGATGTGACGAGTCTCACTCGGTTCACCCATGAGATGAAACACAACATTGTCGTCTTTAATCTCGAAGTAGAAGTAGACTTCCATCCGTCGCTCATGCGTATGAGTGGGCATGGTATTCCAAACACTCCCATCCGCTAATTCAGTAAAGCCCATAGCTAACTGGCACGACTCTACAACGTCAGGGTGAATAAGCTGGTTAATAACCCTTCGATTGCTGGTTGAATCGTCTCCGAGCTTCACCAAACGAGCTTTATCCCGACTAATAAGCGTTGTTTTGCATTTTCGATGGGCGGTACCACTGAGGCAGTAGAACTTTGCCGGATTGGATTCATCGGCACTTGCAAAGACCAGCTCCTTGCTCCCCATACCGACATAGAGTCCGTCCTTGTAATCCAGGGGATACTCCGATCCATCTACGGTTACCGTTCCCGCTCCGCCTACATTGATAACACCCAGCTCCCGGCGCTCCAGGAAATAGTCGACGCCGAACACCTCACGACTCACATTGATCTCTAACGGAGTAGATTTGGGACAAACGCCGCAGATAACGATTCGATCAATGTGGCTATAGATCATTTTTACTTCACCAGGAACGAATAGAGGCCGAACAAGAAACTCATCACGCAGTTTCTGCGTATCGAAAGACTTGCCATGCTCCGGGTGTACCGGCTGACGTATCTCCATGCCTATGCCTCGTCCTCAATCAGTCCTTGCTTTTTCATTAGTTCAACATGGCTGTCCCGCGGGGGCGCAAAGATATCGATTCCCTTGAAACCGGTTTTGGTGATCCCACCATGCTCGACTCCGGGGGGGTGGATGCAGACATCGCCAGCTTCCATATGAATGGTCTCTCCATCGATGATATGCTCCTCCGAGCCTTCAAGAATGATGAGAATCTGCTCCGCATCATGGGAATGTAAGGGGAATTCTGTTCCGGCTTCATTTTCGATAAAGCTTACCAAAGCTTTTTCGCCGAGCAGAAATCTGGTCAGAGACCCTTCTGCGATTGCTGTCTGGGGAAGATCCTTGATCGTGTAGACATATTTCTTGTCTTTCATCTTTGCCATAATGACTCTCCTAATGTAAGTATCATAATATGGAACTCGATTCCATATTCATGAACTTATAGTATCACAGATTTAGAAGAGGTCAAGCAAAAAGTTTCATATTATGATATTTTTTTTCTCATGATGGAACAAGGAGAAATCAAGCACCAATAAGAGAGAGATCCACCTCGTCGGTAACATACCCTAAGCGACTGGAGATCTTGAGTGCTGTTTGACGAATATGATTTCCAAGTTCAGGCACGTCGAGATCATTTTGTTGGCAATTCCATACCAGACTGATGGCGGCAACGACTTTATTCTTATAGTCATAGATAGGGGCACCCACACACATCGTGCCGATTTCCCACTCTTCATCATCCACGCTGTACCCCTGGATACGAAACTGCCGAACCCGCTCGAGGAGGTCCGGAATCTCAGTAAGGGTATTCTTCGTACGCTTGATTCGCTCTTCGCTAGCGAAAATCTCAGTTAATTCATCATCGGTTTGATCGAAGAGCAATGCTCTTCCAATGGACGTGCAGTAGAACGGTCGTTTCTGGCCGATAATGGCGAAGCGGTGAAGATTATCGAACTGCTCAATTTTATCGACATAGACTACTTCTTGATCTTTACGAATAGCCAAGAAAACAACCTGCCCTACTGCATTGGCAAGCTCACGCATGTAATACTCTGCTTCGGTCTTCAACTCGATCCTATTGAGATAGAGACCGGACATGTGAACGAATCCCAGTCCCAAACGAAAACTGTTGCTCAAAGCATCTTTTTCTACATACTTCCTGTAGAGAAGTCCAGTGAGGATACGGTGAACCGTGCTTTTATGAAGATCTAAAGCTTGAGATATTTGAGTGAGGGTATATCCTTGAGGGTTGCGAGAGAGGAGTTCGAGGATATCGAACGCTCGCTCTATGGATTGTACGGAACCCTTTTGTGTTGCTTCTTGCTGTTTCATATCACGAAACACCTTACCCTATAATATACTATTCCACAAGAAAAATATTGACACGATACAAGAATATCGTTATTATCCCATAATAAGATACCAGGTTTTACTATACGAAACCCAAAGAGCTGAAACAAGAATGGCAGACATTTTAACCTTAATCGGATCCATATTCCTCATAACCTTGTTCGGCGTGTTGTTGCGACTCTTCAAGATTGCCGACGACCAGTGGGTTGACGTTCTCAACAAATATGGTCTCTATATCGGGTTCCCGGTGCTTATTTTCACCAACCTGGTTACGCTCGATCCTGCTCAACTCCACCAAATGGCGAGTATCTTCACTCTCAACGCAGGGCTGATTATCCTCATCATTGTGATCACTACGCTTATTGTAAGTTTGGGGTCCTGGATGCGTCCCGAAATTGGCAATACCTATATAATCTGTGTATTCTTAGGTAACGTCGCCTACCTTGGTTATCCTTTAGTTAGTTCATATATTCTTAATTCAGCCGGCGAGTTGAGTATTATCATCTCAATTTACTCTCTCCTTGCATTCAGCATCGGTATCATTGCCTTAGAGTTCCGAGCCGGAGAATTTGAATCAATCAAGAAAACAGCCGGACGAATACTAACTAATCCATTTATTATCGCGATTCTCCTCGGTTCGGCATGTATGCTGGCATCCTTGAAAATCCCCCAGGTACTAATGATGGCCCTAAACACCATTAAGCTGTCAGCTTCTCCCGTGGTGCTGATAAGCTTGGGGATCTTTATGGTTCGCAGGTATACCGTCAAAAAACATATACCCCATGTAGCGGCATTATCACTCCTGCGATTGGCTATCGTACCGGCTATTTTCTACCTTGTCGGTACTGTAAGCGGCTTTGGTCCCCAGTTTAAGGTCTCTATACTGGAAGCGGCGTTACCTGTGGCGGTAACACCCTTCATGATCGCGACTCTTTATCCAATGAACAGGGAGTTAATAGCAGCAGTTGTAGTGGTTACAACAGTTATATCGATTTTTACCTTACCGGTTTGGATGTATATAGTAAGCTTACTATAATCTTTAGCTAACAATAGATCAAAGATAGGAGAAGAATAATGGGTAAGACTTTTCTGGTTACTGGAGCGAGCACGGGTATCGGAGCCGCAACGGCGGAGTTACTGGCTCCCGGCAACACGATATTCGTACACTACAACTCATCCGAGAAAGAAGCACAGGCCGTTGCAAAGCGGGTTGAAGAGCTGAAAGGTACTGCACACCTGGTGAAAGCGGACATTACCAGCGAAGAAGGGTGTGAATCACTCATCGCAGAGGTAAAACGCCACACCTCCTCCTTGAACGGTCTAATCAACAATGCAGGGGGATTGGTCCAGCGACAAGCAGCACGGGACTTGGAGTGGAGTCTGATGGAGAAGGTATTCGCACTGAATGTATTCTCTACAATGAAAATTGCCGGGCTCTGTGTTCCTCTTCTCGAGAAATGTGAAGGAAGCTCAATAGTCAATATCTCCTCTATCGTCGCCAGGCATGGCGCGGCAGGTGCGACACCATATGGTGCGGCAAAGGGAGCAGTCGACACCTTTACCCGAGGATTGGCGAAAGAACTGGCCCCTGCGATCCGGGTCAACGCCATCTCCCCCGGGGTAATCGATACTCCATTTCATGTAAAAGTCTCTTCACCGGAACAGATGAAAGCCTGGTCTGAAGCTACGCCTGTTCAGCATAACGGAACACCGGAGAATATTGCCGCGGGAGTTCTATTTATCCTCGAAAACGATTTTCTTTGCGGGGAGACAATTGACATCAACGGCGGAATGGTAATGCGCTGATCTTATGAATCAACCCAATTTGGTATTTGCGCTGTCCTTAGCAGTAATTTTATTCGGCTATCTCCTTAAGCGAATAAACCTTCTCACTGAGAAGGACAGCGGTACCATATCAAAAATAATCCTAAACATAACCCTTCCCGCAGTAATATTGCAGACTATTCCTACTGCCCGGCTGGTACCCTCTTTAAGTTTCCTGCCAGTGGCTGCCGTTCTCCATGCATGTATCCTCTGCGGGGTAATCCTGTTTATACACCGACGCAAGGCAGCTGAAGACAAAGCCATCTACGCAATGGGCGTAATAGGCTTCAACAACGGAATGTTTGCCTACCCAATAATCGAAGGCATTTTTGGCATCGCCGGATTACAGTACTTAGCTCTTTTCGATATCGGAAGCGGTCTAAGTGTTTTCGGCCTCAGCTATATGACGGCTGCATATTTTGCCGCAAAAAGATCCTCCCAGGAGTTTAAAATGACTCCCCGGATATTTTTCAGGATGATTATAGGCTCGATTCCGTTCGTTAGTTACATCATCGCCCTGTTGCTCAATCTTGCCAGGATTGAAATTACCGGCTTTAGCGGTTCCTTGTTGGTAGTACCAGCACGGGCGAATATGCTTCTCGTTCTCCTCTTGATCGGACTGCATCTGGAGTTTTCCTTCAAGGGTGCCGACGTACGAAAAGTATTGTCTATTTTTGGGATGCGCTATGGTATAGGCCTCATTCTCAGTCTGATTATTATCGCTTCTCCGATAGCAAATGATACTCTAAAATCGGTGCTCTCCTTATTATTTATACTTCCCGTATCCATGGCCATCCTGCCCTATTCCGCGAAATTCGATTTCGACAGGAATACGGGAGGGGTATTAGTGAATTACTCGATAATAATCAGCTTTATCTTAATGTGGGGATTGATAAACTTTGTCTAATAAGCCGAAGACTACGACACAAACCGGCAGCGGCTCGCTCCGCTCCCTGATCTTGACCCACGCCATGCTCTTAGGCGCGGTAATCGCCTGGGGGCTGAATCCACTGATGATGAAAATCGGCTTTCGACAGCTGGATCCCTACGCCTTCAACACCCTGCGTCTGGTAACCGGGCTGCTGATGGCGGTGCCGCTGGTCGCCCGGCGGGGGAACTGGCGCCCCATTGCCGGCTCGGATCTACTCAAGCTCTTTGCCGTTCCCGCCCTCGGATTCATGGTATTTCAGTTCTTCTATACCGTAGGGGTAAACGCCAGCTCGGCCAGCGTCGCGGCGGTAATCCTGGGGATTTTACCGATTGTGGTGGCGGTGCTCAGCTCTTTACTCAAGATCGAGAAACTCACGCCCCTGAAGCGGATCGGCATCAGTGCGACCTTCGCCGGCGTCGTCCTCATCGCGCTCGGTTCGCCCGCCGGGATATCCCTCCAAAATACCCGCTTCATCGGGGTAATCCTCCTCGTAATCTGCGAGATCGCCTACGGGACCTATACCGTATTTCTCAAACCCTTGACCCGCCGCTACCCGGTGCCGCAGATAACCCTGATCATGATCATCGGAGCCCTGGTTCCCTTCGGCCTCTTCTCCCTCTACCAGTACGATATAAGTATTGTTACAACCATAGCGCCCCAAACCTGGATGGCCGCCCTCTTCTCCGGCGCCTTCGCCCTCGTCGCCGCCAACATGCTCTGGACCATGGGCATCAAGCGACTGGGAAGTTTAAATACCTCGGTCTACGGAAACCTACAGCCGGTGGTGGGGATAATCGCCGCGGCGCTCATTCTCGGCGAGTTCTTTACGCTGGTGCAGAGCCTGGGGGCAATCGCCGTCTTGTTCGGGGTCTATGTGGTGAATCGCAGAAAAGGCGGACAAGCTATAGAGCGGTAAGAACTTCGCTCATGCTATCCGGCGGCTTATGGCCGGATGCAATCAAGACCTGCAGTCCGGCGTCCACTGCAAGTTGAACCGCTCGCTCCAGATTGATGCTCAAGATATCCTGTAAGCGTCAATTTAACCGCACCTGCCATCGTATCGGAACTGCATCTACAATGGATCTCGATAAGGAGA
>JWTM01000423.1 GCA_001749745.1 Candidatus Marispirochaeta associata | reverse complement strand
ATGATCTTAATCTGATCAATATTCACGATATTCGCGATAGGTGCACCTTTGGAAACGTACTCCCCCGGATCAACGTTAACTTTGTTCACCACGCCGGCAACAGGAGAGACGACAATACCGTTCTCGTAATTAACTTCGGCTTCCTGCAGGTTGGTTTTCGCAACTGTAAATTCAGTTTCAGCCTGCTCAAGCTCTTCACGGGAAAGCACATTGCCATCATGTAATTTACGGCGTCTGTTGAGCTGGTGCTTTTTCAACCGCAGGTTCGCATCCGCACGATCTTTCGCAGCTTTCAATGCTTTCAGATCAATACGAACAATCTCACCGTTTTTTTCAACGGAATCACCTTCAGTTACACCAACCCATTCAATAAGCCCCTCTTGTTCCGCAGCGAGTGAAACATCATACATAGCCTCTGTCTCGCCAGGGAGCATCATTTCATCAGTAATGGCTGCCGGGGTAAGTTTTTCAACCTTTACATTTACAATATATTCTTTTTCAACGGGTACATTCTGTG
>JWTM01000422.1 GCA_001749745.1 Candidatus Marispirochaeta associata | reverse complement strand
CATACGCGAGTTTGGGTAAGGGGGTATGTTGTCCAGGTTTGGAAAACCAGTATGTTGTATATCCTCCGCCGTTTTGTGCAGCCTGAGCAAGGTCGGCTATGTATCTGTGCCCGTTCTGGTCTTCATGGGTCAGCCTGTTGGTGTTGATGAATTCAGCATGAAGTGGGTGGGCGATATTGACCCCTTTGTTGTTATATACAAAATAATACCCGTCAGTGTCGTAGCGCAGGTCTTGAATGGCTTTTTGGACAGCCGCTTGTTGTTCATTTTCTGGAATATTTTTGAGCTGGTTTCCCAGCAGATCGGAGATGGTTCGGATTGAGTAGGCAAGACTTCGCTTGTAGCCGGTAAGCATAGCTGTTTGTGATTCCGTTACCGCATCCTGCTTCACCTTGTTCATGTAGTAAATGTACGTAATGCCGATGGTTGCAGAAAAGAAAAACATAAAAACCAGCAATAGTGTGACTTTGTTGGTAATTGTCGGTTGGTCGGCCATTGTGCTTACTCCATGCTGAAGGGAAAACGCAACGTGACTGTAGGACAAGGCTGAAAAAAGGGAAAGGGGGA
>JWTM01000421.1 GCA_001749745.1 Candidatus Marispirochaeta associata | reverse complement strand
CTAAGAACTTTTTCTTTCTTTTTCTCAACTACTGGTTGTACCTTTGCAGGTGTAGTGGTGTGCGGGGTACTGTCGGGCTGGGCTGAAGCTGCTTCTGCTGGTTGTTTGACAACCGGTGCAGGTGTTGCTTGAGCAACCTGCTTCTGGGCAGGCATGATGTGCTTCAGTTCCGGCAAAGCTTCTTCCGGCTGATATCCTCGACCTACAAGCAGACCGAAGATAAAGACCCAGATGAAGCCGACAAGGATAATAACGGTCAGGCCAATCAGTTCAGGAAGACACAGGGAAAAGTTGAAAATGCTTTTCCCTGTATCTTTATCTTTTGTAGTAGTCGGTACGAAGCCCATTCAGGCAGAC
>JWTM01000420.1 GCA_001749745.1 Candidatus Marispirochaeta associata | reverse complement strand
CCTCGTATTCATCAATACAATCTTCTACTCTCTCCATGAGCTTATCAAGCTCTTCACCTTGGATGGTTGCCGTATCTTCTCTATCGATACGAATCATCTGTTGATTGCTGGCAAGAATACGAGTTTTGCGAGTAGTTTTACGGGTACCGATCTGCAGAATGTCGTGCTCGATTTCTTCAGAATCCAAGAGAGCATTCAATAAATCAGCGCCCATTCCAGCACCGGAAACTGTAATAATTTTTGGGGCACCACCAAGTGTGCGAACATTTTTCGCAACGTTTCCGGCACCGCCGAGAACGTGTCTGTCGCTACTCACATGAACAACCGGAACAGGAGCTTCTGGAGAAATTCTGTCCGCACTACCCATCAGATACTCATCAATCATAATATCCCCGATGATGAGTACTTTTGAGCCTGCAAAGCTATAAACACGCTCTGCGAGTGTATCTTTATTTACCATATATATAGTTATCCTCAGAACAATGACACTGACAAGTTAACCTCAGTCTGCCATCTATCCTAATATGA
>JWTM01000419.1 GCA_001749745.1 Candidatus Marispirochaeta associata | reverse complement strand
GCAAGGCGGGACATACGGGATTCGGTGTAACGCATAGCCGCTGCTGCGTCGCCGTCAATGGAACCGAAGTTACCCTGACCATCAACAAGCGGATCACGCATAGCAAATGGCTGCGCCATACGTACCAATGCATCGTACACAGCAGAGTCACCATGCGGGTGGTACTTACCGATTACGTCACCGACAATACGGGCGGATTTTTTATGTCCACGGCTGAATGAGTTACCCAATTCATGCTGGGCATACATAATACGTCTATGTACCGGCTTAAGGCCGTCACGGGCATCCGGAATAGCACGGCCGACAATAACACTGAGGGAGTACTCAAGATATGCCTTCTTAAGCTCCTCTTCGATAGTAATTTGCGGTTCTAGTGACACGTACCTCTCCTAAATATCCAGTTCCTGCACATTAAGCGCATTTCGTTCAATAAATTCACGGCGTGGCTCTACACGGTCACCCATGAGCTTTTCAAAGGTTTCGCTGGCTTC
>JWTM01000418.1 GCA_001749745.1 Candidatus Marispirochaeta associata | reverse complement strand
GCCTTTTCCGCAGGCCGCCCTTTTTGAGGATGAACAGTATGCCGGTGGGCAAATCTGGTTCGAAGCCTCCCTCAGTCAACACCTCACTCTTTTAACCTGGCAAAATACTGCATATATCACAATTTTTCCCCTCCACATCCTGCTTTGGACCTACCTCACCCCATCAGAATGAGGCGAGTGAGAGGAATCATCAGCTTGCTGATAGAAATCTTCGAAGATCAGGCGACTGTTCGCTGCGAACCTTTCCTACTGCAAATGAGCTCATTACAATCAATGCCAGAGTCATTCGCAATGACATCTTTTCCTGCCCGCGAATCGTATGATTCTCAAAACTGAACATGGTATCGATGCGACTGTTTACTCTCTCGACTGCTGACCGCTGGTTGTAGATTCGCGGCCACTTATTGCTGTCCCGAGCAACCGGCGAGAAGATCCGCCGGTCGACTTCCAATGGAATCCGGACCTGAGTCGGCAGGGTGCAGAACTGCTGCTGAGGACACGAAATCCCGTAATGGTGAGCAGGACAGCTGTATTTCAGACTGTTCCGGTCCTTCTCGAAACCTCGATAGGCCATTTTCTTCTGGATATTTGAGTAGGGAGCAACGCAATAAACCTCTCCCTTGTTATTGTAGACTACGCCGGGGACAGCATCGTAAGCTCGCGTAGGCTCACCATCACGCCAGCTGCGCCGAATATCAATAATCGGCTTGATCCTATGCTGGTCCCAGAGCTTCCGGTGGAGTTTGCCATCGTCATATCCGCGGTCACCGCACAGATAGTCGCACCGCTTCAGACGCTCAGGATGCTCATCCGCTATACGATCAATCAGCTTATGAGCCACCGGCATCTCGTTGTCTGAGGCGGGGAGCACGGTGAACTCAACCGGAAGTTCATAGCGGGTATCGACAATCAAGTGGAGGGTGAAGCCGAACCAGGTTTTTACGCTCTCGGCAATAGTGCCCGCGCTAGTCTCGCTTCTGGTTACATGCTTGCCCCACTTGGCTTCATGATCGCCTCTCCGGTCATTCGGACGGTTACCAGAGCGCCTGGCATAACTGGAAATGGCCTTTCCATCAATGGCGAGGGTTTCGCCGAACCCATCAAGTTCCTGATAGCAGATGCTGACAAGCGACTGGAAGATATCTTTCAACTCTTCGCTATGCTCGCCCAATCGTTTGAAGAACCGGCTGTAGCAGCTTGCTCCAGGAACGGAACGGATACCGAAAGCAAGATTAAACCCGCATATCCGCCTCAAAAGCGGGTTTCTCTTCAACTCCCGTCGGAGACTCTCGATTGTCGGATGCTGGAAGACAATTCCGGCAACTATCGAGTTCCAGACGGCACGAATCGGGTACTTATCTACTCCAGACCGTCCGCGTTTTAACTCGAGAGCTTGCATAAGGTTTTCATCCGGGAGAACATCCAACACCAGACGAAGGCGTTCAAGATCGCCCAATTCTTCGATATCGGACCAGACAAAAAGTTGTTGATATGGTAGTATTGCCATGCAGTTTTTAGAAGAGTGCTTCATATGGGCCGCTAACCCGAAGCACTCTTTTTTTATCCTCCCAGTTCAAGCTGGGGGCAATTCTACCAGAAAACAGACATTCAGTGAAATTTACTCATGAAAACAACCCTTTCCTGGGGGAAACTGTTTTCCTCTCCCGACTGTTTTTCTTCATTCACAAGAAGTTACAGCCTGCGGAAAAGGCTCAAGCCGCTCGATTCGACTTGCCTGAGTAGAAGCGGTATCTTATCAACCATGGCAGACTTAGAAGGATTTCTCGCAAGCCTCGACGGCGATTCGCCCGCTTCCGATCTGGACGAGGTGTTGAAGGCTCTCTGGTGGGATAAGAGGGGCGATTGGGATTTTGCCCACTCCATTGCCCAGCATATACCGACGGTCCTGGGCAGCGCCGTTCACGCCTATCTTCATCGGGAGGAGGGGGTCCTCTGGAATGCGGATTACTGGTATGCCCACGCCGGGCGAAGCCGGCCCGATATTACGCTGGATCAGGAGTGGCGGGCCCTCGCCGAAGAGGCCTGCGACTTCTATCGCCAGGATCTGCCTTAATTCCCACCGTTGACGGTACCCGCTGGCGCCCGGTATAATCCTCAACCGACTATTCTATAAAATCTTAATCGTTAGAGGGATATCATGAGCGTGCGCGTCCGCTACGCCCCGTCGCCGACGGGTCTTCAGCATATCGGCGGAGTTAGAACCGCCCTATTCAATTACTTCTTTGCCAAGAGCCGGGGAGGAAGCTTCATCCTGCGGGTGGAGGATACCGACCGGACCCGTTCAAGTGACGAAGCTCTGGAGGATCTCTACCAGACCCTGGATTGGCTCGGTATCCGCTGCGACGAGGGCCCCCGGGCCGGCGGCGAGTACGGCCCCTATGTTCAATCCGAGCGTTTCGAGCTCTACCGGGAGCATGGGGAAAAGCTGCTCGAGAGCGGACACGCCTATCGCTGCTACTGTACCGCCGAGCGGCTCGAGGAGATGCGGGCGGCTCAAAAGAAGGCCACCGGCTACGACCGGCGCTGTCGGGATCTCTCTCCGGAAGAGGAATCCAGACTGGCCGCGGAGCTCGAGGCCAGGGGTGAGAAGCCGGTAATTCGCTTCAAGGTTCCCATGGAGGGGGCGACCAGCTTCCACGACGAGATCATGGGGGATATCAAGCGCAAGAACAAGGATATAAACCCCGATCCGGTTATCCTCAAAGGGGACGGCTTTCCGACTTATCACTTGGCCAATGTGGTCGACGACCATATGATGCAGATAACCCACATCCTCAGGGCTCAGGAGTGGATACCCTCCGGGCCCCTGCATGTGCTCCTCTATCAAGCCTTCGGCTGGGAGCCGCCCAAGTACTGCCATCTGCCGATGGTGATGGGTAAGGACGGCCAGAAGCTCTCCAAGCGTCATGGTTCGACTGCAGTGCTCGAGTTCCGCAAGGAGGGCTACCTGCCCGAGGCGCTCTTGAACTATGTCTCCCTCCTCGGCTGGAGCTACGACGACTCGAGAGAGTTCTTCACCCGGGAGGAGCTGGAAGAGCTCTTCAGTCTGGAGAAACTCAACAAGGCGCCGGGAGTCTTCGACTACAAGAAGCTCGCCTGGTTCAACGGCCAATATATCCGCCAGAAGAGCAACGCCGAACTCAAGGAGGAGCTGATTCCGTTCCTGGTTCGGGACGGAGTGATCGCCGATCCCCCGACGGATGAGGAGCGGGCGATCATCGATAACTTCATGGATTTGGTCAAGCCGCGGCTCAAGACCTTAGGCGAGATCTCCCAGGTAGTACGCTTCCTCTTCCAGGATGTGGAGCCCGAGGATCCGCAGGTTGCGATCCCCAAGAAACTCGACCTTTCCAGGACGGTTCAGTTGCTGGAGGAGGGACGAGGGATCGTCGCCCAAATGGAGACAGCCTCCGACGAGGAGATCGAAGAGCTCTTCCGGGCCAAGGCCGAGGAGCTGGAAGCGAAGCTGGGCGATATGCTCAGTCCCTTAAGGGTGGGATTAACCGGAAGCGCCGTTTCGCCGCCGCTCTTTCCCTCGATCCGATTGATGGGACTCAAGGAGTCCCTGCGGCGGATCGACCGTCTGACGGAGAAACTGAAATCAATCTAGATCCCCATTGCAGGGGAAGCGATACCTACAACAGCTTGGAAATAATCAGGAGCAATTAGATGGCAGAGAAGACAGCCGAAGTAACCATGGACAAACTTGTATCCCTCTGTAAGCGCAGGGGATTCGTATTTCAATCCTCCGAGATCTACGGCGGACTCTCTTCGGCCTGGGACTACGGTCCCATGGGTGTGGAGCTCAAGAAGAATATCCAGAACTTCTGGTGGCGGGAGATGACCCAGCTGCACGACAACATCGTCGGCCTCGATGCGGCGATCATGATGCATCCCAAGGTCTGGGAGGCCTCGGGCCATGTAGAGAACTTCTCCGATCCCTTGGTAGACTGTAAGGAGTGTAAGAACCGCTTCCGGGCGGATCATATTGATCTCTCCGCCCCCTGTCCGGTCTGCGGCAACTCGGGAACCTTCACCGATCCCCGTCAGTTCAATCTCATGTTTCAGACCCATCTCGGTCCGGTTCACGACGACAAGAACAAGGTCTACCTCAGGCCTGAAACCGCCCAGGGGATTTTCGTCAACTTCAAGAACGTGGTGCAGACCAGCCGGGTCAAGGTCCCCTTCGGCATCGCCCAGGTGGGCAAGGCCTTCCGAAACGAGATCGTCACCAAGAACTTCATATTCCGCACCTGCGAATTCGAGCAGATGGAGATGCAGTTCTTCGTCAAACCCGGAAGCGACGACGAGTGGTTCAACTACTGGAAAGAGCAGCGCATGGGCTACTACGAGAAGCTCGGAATCCGCGCCGACCGCTTGCGCTGGCACCAGCACGGCCCGGACGAGCTGGCCCACTATGCGAAAGACGCCTACGATATCGAGTTCCTCTTCCCCATGGGCTGGCAAGAGCTCGAAGGGGTTCATAACCGGACCGATTTCGACCTGGGACGCCACCAGGAGTTTTCCGGGAAGGATCAGACCTACCTGGAGGATCAGACCAAGGAGCGCTACGTCCCCTATGTAATCGAGACCTCCGCCGGGCTTACCCGGTCGGTGCTGATGGTGCTCTCCGACGCCTACGAGGAGCAGCAGCTCGACGAGAAGGATGTGCGCACGGTGATGCACTTCCACCCATCCATCGCGCCGATCACCGTCGCTATTCTGCCCCTGGTCAAGAAGGACGGCATCGCCGAGCTGGCAAAGGAGATCGAGGCCGAACTGCGGGAGGATTACGCGGTCTTCTACGACCAGTCCGGCGCCATCGGCCGCCGCTACCGTCGCCAGGACGAGGCGGGCACCCCCTTCTGCGTCACCGTGGACTACGACTCCAAGGACGACGACACCGTCACCCTGCGCTTCAGGGACTCCATGGAGCAGGTGAGGGTACACCGTTCCGAGCTCTCCGCCCGAATTCGTTCCGAGATCAAGGGGTACAAACGCGTATGAGTCTCAACCCGGCCCTCGTAACCCTGCAGGAGCGGGGATTTATTCAGCAGTGCACCGACCTCGACTCCTTGAGCTCCCTGATGGATCAGGGGCCGGTCGCCTTCTATGTGGGCGTCGATCCCACCGGCCCCTCGCTGCATGTGGGGCACATGGTCCCGATCTTTGCATTGAGCCACCTACAGCAGGCGGGCCACAAACCGGTGCTCCTGATCGGCGGCGGCACCGCCCGCATCGGCGACCCCTCGGGGAAGACCGAGATGCGGAAGATGCTGACTTACGAACAGATCGCCGATAACGGCAAGAGCATGGCCGCTCAGCTCTCTAACTTCGTCACCCTCGACGGCAGCAACGGCTGGATGGTGAACAACGCCGACTGGCTCAGCAATCTCAATTACATCGATTTCTTGAGGGACATTGGTCGTCACTTTTCGGTCAACCGGATGCTGACCTTCGAATCCTATAAAAAGCGGATGGAGACGGGGCTCTCCTTTATCGAGTTCAACTATCAGCTGCTCCAGTCCTACGACTTCCTCGAACTCTTCAGGCGCAAGGGCTGCCGGCTGCAGATCGGCGGGGACGACCAGTGGGGCAACATCGTGGCCGGGATCGACCTGATCCGCCGGGAGGAGGCGGAGGAGACCTACGGGCTCACCTTTCCGCTGGTAACCCGCTCGGACGGGAAGAAGATGGGTAAGAGCGAGAAGGGCGCCGTCTTCCTCGATCCGGGCCTCTTCAGCATCTACGATTTCTTCCAGTACTGGCGGAACGTGGCCGATGACGATGTGGAGCGTTTCCTGAAGCTCTTTACCTTCCTGCCCCTGGAGGAGATTCGCGATCTCTGCGCCGGGGGAGGACAGGCCCTGAACGCCGCCAAGGAGCGGTTGGCCTATGAGTATACCAGCCTGATCCACGGTAAGGAGGAGGCGGATAAGGCCCTGCAGGCGGCCAAGGCGGCCTTCGGCGGCGGCGGCGACAAGAGCGCCATTCCGAGCCTGGAGATCCCTATACTTGAGCTCGAGGCGGGTATCGGAATCCTCGATCTATTCGCCAAGACCGACCTCTGCTCCTCCAAGGGGGAGGCGCGGCGGCTGGTGCAACAAGGCGGCGCCCGGATCAACGAGGAGAAGATCGACGATATCGATGCGGTGATCACCGCCGATAAGGCAGTCGACGGCGAGCTGATGCTCAAGGCCGGGAAGAAGCGTTATTTCCGGGTGCTGGTGAGGTAGCGGATCTAGCGATCCACCGGACAATTCATTTTTCTGATAAAGAGCTGGGCGGCCAGAGCGGCCGCCGCGGCAAATAGAAAGACCGGGGTGAAACCCACCGCCGAGATAATACCTCCCATCAGGATCGGAAAAAGGGCCAGGGACATATTGAAGGTGCCGAAGATCCCCGTATAGAGGGCCCGGTTGTCGTCGGTGCTGATCTCCATCAGCACCGCGTCGGAGGTTACTTTCTGGGCGCCGATGTAGAGCCCGGTGGCGATGAAGAGCGGCAGGTAGACCCGAAAAGGCAGCATAATCGCCATAGCCGCCGCTGCAGGCGGCAGCAGCGTCCCGATGGCGCTCCAAACGAAGAGCATCCCCTTAAAGCCTCGTGCTTCGATTACCTTGTGCCAGATGAGATTTCCCAGGATCATACCGCTTATCTGAATCAGCACCAGGTTGCCTATCATCCCTGGCGGGAGATCGTAACTCGCTTTTCCCAGGGCGACATAAAACGGGAGCAGCACCGTACCGAAGCCGAGCAGATTGGCGGCGATAATGTAGTTTCTCAGATTATCATCTCTCCCGACCAGCTGCGGAATACGGCGCAGGATAGACCTTACGGATTGGGGGGCGGCATCCTTCCGGGATGTTTCTGAGGAACGCCGTTCCCGGATGAACCAAAATCCGCCGCTGGCGGTTAGAAGGCTGAATGCCGACAAGGCGAAGAGCAGCGGATACGGCGACCCCTCGCTGCGGCCCATAATGAGCCGGGTCAGCAAGGCTGAGACGAGGATCCCCACGCTCATTATGGCTTGCCGCCGTACGATAAAGCTCTTCCGCAACTCTCCGGCGAAGCTTTTACCCACCAGATCCATGTAGCTGATGCCGGCGAAGGCGCCGCTTAATGTAAAGACCATCAAGATGCCGTAAACGCCGGTCAGCAGCAGATTTAAGGGCAGGGCGGCTCCCCGGAGAATAATCAGCGTCAGCAGGGAGAGGGCGATGATTCGAAGATAGATGCCGGCCAGGAGGAAGGGCTTCTTGCGGCGCCTTGTATGCAGAAAGCCTGCAAACAGGAGCTGCCCGGCGAGCGGCACCCCGACCATGATTCCCGTTAGAATCCCCAGGTGCAGCGAAGTGCCGCCCACCGAGAGGATCAAGGCCGGTAGTACGGTGTTGATATCGGTGAAGGTGGTGGTTATCGCCAGCAGTACGGCGTGCCAGAGAAAGGCGAACATGTTACGACGGAAATCGGGGGTACTCATGGACGCTTCACTTCCTGAGTCCGTATGTGTCGCCTTCCGCGGCGATGAATCCCTCCGTCTCCAGTTGGGCGGCCGCTTTTAAAATCCGCTCATAATCGATCCCGGTCGCTTTGCTCAAGCCGTACGCATCGAGGCCGGGCCTCCCCTGCAGCGCCTTCAGTATCGCACCCCGAGCCTGGCGATTCGAGCCTTCGAAGGCGGCCTGCTTCGTGTAGTGCCGGCTGCGCCGGTTCGGATTGGGCACCTTGGTTTTTAAGAGGGTTCCGATATCCATCATCCCGTTGTACCAGTCCCGGGGAGACTCCCGGTAGAGACATCTCTCAGCCAGGGGAAGGATCTCCTTGTCGGATACCTGTTCATGTTTTTCAAAGAAGAAGTGAATAAAGACCCGGCGAATATTCGTCTCAATGAAGACTACCGGTGCGTTGAAGGCGAAGGCGCATATAGAGGCGGCGGTGGCCGGTCCTATCCCGGGAAGGGTCAGCAGTTCATCGGGTGAGTTGCGGAGTTCTCCTCCCCACTCGTCGACGATGACCGAGGCTGCTCGTCTCAGGTTGAGGGCCCGTCGGTTGTAGCCCAATCCCTGCCAAAGGGTCAGCAGCTTTTCGGTAGAGAGCGCGGCAAGGGTCTTGAAATCGGGAACCGCATCCATCCAGGTATTGAATTTGGGTTCGACCCGGTGAGTTTGGGTCTGCTGAAGCATCACCTCGGATACATAGGTTCGGTAGGGGCTGATCCTTTCCCGCCAGGGAAAAACGCGACCCTGCCTGCGGTAATAGTCGATAACGGCCTTCTGGAATTCCCGTATCTCCGCAGAACCGGGTGTTGAGGAGTAGCGCTGGTCGAAGTTCATCTGGAACGCAATACTACTCCACCCGGGCGGTGGGTTTGAAGAGGGTTCCGAGGATCTTATCCCGCACCGCCTCCTTCATTCCTTCAAACATCAGGTGGAGGCGCTGGCCGCTTTTAGAGGTTCGAATCACTCGGCAGCGGAGATGGAACGGACCGCTCCTATCGTCGATCTTGAAGCTCAACTCAAGAAAATCGTTCTCTTTGAAGCGCCCGTCGGGATTGACAAGGCTTGCGCCGCCCCCGCCGAGATCGATAAACCGGGTCGGAAAGCGTTCGTCCTCATCGTAGTATCCGATTTCCGCTCCTCCATCGTAGGGGCTTCGGAAGAAGCGACGCTTCTGCAGCTTTTTAACCCGTTCCTGATGACGGATGGTCATCAGATTCCCATCCCGCTTGATACAGTAGCTCTTGAATACATAGGTGCCGCTGCTATTCTGAAACTGAAACTGGGCGCTGTCTCCCGGTGCCAGAAGGTAGGTGCCGGCAAGGCGGATCTCGAAACCCTCCCCGGCGATGCGGGTTATCTCAGCCTTCTGTACGCCGCCGTGCTTGTCGGATTTAACCAGTAGCGTAGCTCCTTCGGGGAGCATGGCCGTAGAGTGTGGGATCTTGGCCGGTTCCCGCTGGAAACCCAGCTTTACTCGCAGGGCCGCCACGGCGCTTGCCGGCGGCGCATCCTCACCTTGCATCAGTTCTGCGGCAACCTTGTGAAACCGGGGCTCATCGAAGAGTACCAGATAGCTGCTGCCGTTTCGTCCGTCCGTATCGGCCAGCCGTTCTACCAGCCGTTTCTCTGCGGGTGAGAGATTGAGCTTGGCCGCTCGCTTCTCGATAATCTGATCGCTCCGGTCGCGCTCATTCTTGCGTGCTTTCTTCGTCTGGTGGCGGTAGATCAGGGTTAATATCAGAGGCAGACTGACTATTATCAGGATGAAAAGTGCGAAACCGAGGGGAGTGGTGCCGAATTGTCCGCTTATGCCCTCCATAAGCGCGCCGAAACGGCTTTCAAAAAGGAATTCCATCGTACCTCCGATGATCAGAAGATAGTGATAATCTATGCTTTACGACTACTTTTTGCGTCCCAGCACATAGAGGGCGGGAAAGAGTCCGGAGGCATCTATTACCCGCACATGCTGGATCATAAAGTGTCCCTCCTCCTCCAGAGCGCGATTGAAGATGCCCCTTTTTCGGCCGACCAGGAGCGCTATGCGTCCTTTAGGAGAGAGAATCCGGTCGGCTCCCTGGAGTAGTTCCCGATAAAACCAGTAAAAGTTAATCCTTGTTCCGGTGCGGATGCCGAAGGGCGGATTGGTAACAAGGTAGTCGAGACTTCCCGAAGGAAAGAGTTTCTCCAGGTGACGGGCATCGCCTTCGTAGATCCTGCTTCCCGGATCGGCTTGGCTTAAGGCGGAGAGATTTTTCTGGGCACCCTGGGCGCAGCGCTCGTCCACATCGCTTCCGTAAAGACGGGTTCCGGGATGCATCATCCCCGCCTCCAACAGAATGGTCCCCGAGCCGCAGCACGGATCGAGGAGTGATCCCGGACGAGCCTGAAAGCCGACCAGGTTGAGCATCGCCGCGGCGATATGGGGTTTGACCGATGAGCGCACCTGAAACTGTTTTCGATAACGAGGAGTCTCGTCCTCGTCTTTCCAGAGAATTCCGTAGAAGATGTGCCCGTCGAGAATCTCGACCCCGTACTCGATCTCGGGCTGGTTGAGATTGACCGGAGCGCCGCTCTGCTCTACCGCGACCGCTCCCACCGCCCGCTCCACCGCCGCCCGGGTCCCGGAGGGTTCATCCTGAACATAGCAGCGGATGCGAAAAGGCGGACGGTATCGCAATTCCCGGAAGCCCCCCTTTTCCGCACAGGCCTTGGCGGCATGGAGTATCTCGTCTCCAGGGTGTTTCGTCTCCGCCTTGAGTTCGATGATACGGAAGGCGGTGCGCAAGGAGCAAAAGAGCGGGGCCGCATCGGCCTCGGCAGGGGGGTGGAGTTCGAGCCAGCCTTTACCGCGTCGGCCTTTTATGGTACTCAATCCAGGGTGTCGCGATTTGAGGAGCGAGATTGCCTCATTCTGAACCAGGTCTTCAAGACCCGGGGCGGTCAATATAAGAACGGCGGCCATTTCCGTAGTGTAGCAGCTCAAGGGCCTGTTGGTAAGCAGGAGCTTGCACGGATAGAGGAAAAGCGGATATTATTGAGACGTTATCTCAATAAAACTTGACTAATTTACCCGGCTACTATAGCCTGAATCTTCGGAGGCAGTATGAATCGGTCCCTGATTGTCGCTAGTGTCGTGTTGTTATTCCTCTCGCTTTTTATATACGCCGAAGGCGCCCGGGAGGGCGAAGGGGAGCCCTCCGCAATCCCGGCCGATCCGCTGCAGTTGACCGTGGCGGGGCTCAAGGGGCCGAGTTCGATCGGCATGTTGCAGATGATGGAGAGTCAACCGGAGTTCGGGGCTGGCGTCGAAGCCGAGTATCAGATAGTCGATGAACCCCAGCTCATGATAGCTCGGATTATGTCCGGCGAGGCGGACATTGCGGCGGTCCCAATCAATCTGGCCGCGGTGCTCTACAACAAGGGAGCCCCCTACCGCTTGGGGGCTGTAACCGGCGACGGGCTGCTCCATGTCGTCAGTTCCCGGGACGACATCCGGAGTGTGGAGGATCTCAAGGGAAAACGGATCTACTGTATCGCCCAGGGCTCGACCCCGGAGTTCGTGCTCCGCTATGTGCTGGAGGAGAACGGAATCGATCCGGATACCGATGTAGAGCTGGATTTCAGCTTCGATCATGTCGCCATTGCGCCCCAGCTTATCGCCGGCAAGGTCGATCTGGCGGTGCTGCCGGAGCCCTTTGTCTCTATTGTCGCCTCTAAAAACCCTGAGGTAGAAGCAGTTATCGATTTGCAGGAGGTCTGGGCCGAGGTGAGCGGATTGGGCGACGCCTATCCTATCACCGCAACCCTGGTGCGAAGCTCACTCTACGAGGAGCATCCCCAGGTGCTGGAGGCCCTCTTTGCGGCTTATCGGGATTCGATAGACTGGGCCAACGCAAATCCGGCGGACGCCGGAGTTCTTGCCGGCACGTATATGCAGATGCCCGCACCGATTATCGCACAGGCCATGCCGCGCCTGAATCTCCGTTTCCAGCTGCCCGATGAGGCGAGAAGCAGGGTAGAGGAGCTGTATCAGGTTTTCTACGGCTTTGCGCCCGCTTCAGTAGGTGGTACAATCCCAGGCGATGAGTTCTACGGAGAGTAGGAGCAGCTATACCATATCCGCCGCAGGAGTACTGCTTTTTGCGGCGCTCTGGAAAATCGGCGCCTATGTTGCAGGAGCGGAGGTGATCCTCCCCGGACCCCTGAGGGTTCTCGAGACCTTCGGCGAGGTCCTGCGTTCAGAGGCCTTTCCGCCGGCCCTCCTTCATACCGCTCTCCGCGGAGGGACCGCGTTTCTCATCTCCTCTATCCTGGCCCTGATGCTCGGCCTGGCGGCGGGACTCTCGAATGGAGTTCGCGATCTAATGCGGCCCTTGGTCATCATCATCAAGAGCACGCCGGTGATGTCCTTTATTCTCCTGGCCTTGATCTGGTTTCCGTCCGGATTTGTGCCGATCTTCGTCTCCGTGCTGATGGCTTTTCCTATCATCTACGAGAATGTTCAGGTCGGTCTGCGGGCGGTCGATCCCCGTCTGCTGGAGATGGCCAGGGTCTATCGGGTATCCCGCATCAAAATCTTGCGGACAATTCTGCTCCCCGGTATCTTCTCTTACTTCTTCGCCGCTTCGAAGACCGCCTTCGGCATTATCTGGAAGGCGGTGATCGCCGCCGAGATCCTGAGCCGTCCGACGGCGGCGGTGGGTAGCGAGATGTACGAGGCTAAGATCTATATCGAAACCGCATCGGTCCTGGCCTGGACCATGGTCGCCGTGCTCCTCTCGGCGCTTAGCGAGCTCCTGCTGCAGGCCGCCTCCGGCCTCGTCCGGGGCGTTCGGAAGGGCGGAATGAGTCTATGATAGAGCTTCAGGGCGTCCATAAAGCCTACGATGATTTTTTACTTTTCGAGGACCTCAATATCTCCTTTCCCGATGGGGAGGTCTCGGTTATCCTCGGGCCCTCGGGCTGCGGAAAGACCACCCTGCTGCATATGCTGGCCGGCATTGTCGCCCCCGATTCAGGCCGCATCGAGGGAGTTGCCGATCGTAGAATCAGTTATCTATTTCAGGAACCCCGGCTGATTCCCTGGCTTACGGTGGGAAGAAATCTGGAGCTAGTCTTGGAAGGGGTTTATGGTAAGGAGAAGAGCCGCACTCTAACCAGGGAGCTCCTCGAACGGATGGGAATCGGCGAATCGGCATCGGCTTATCCGGTCGAACTCTCCGGCGGCATGCGGCAGCGGGCGGTTATAGCCCGGGCCTTTGCCTATCCCGGAGAGATCCTGCTCATGGACGAACCCCTGCAGGCCCTCGACTTGGCTCGCAAGCTCGATCTGGTGGGCTGGTTCCGGGAACTCTGGTCCGAGAAGAGGCCCTGCACCCTCTTCGTGACCCACGACATACAGGAGGCGCTCCTGTTGGGAGATACAATTATGGTTCTCTCATCGCCGCCCAGCCGGATTAAACGCTCGTTTCAGAATCCTTTGCCGCCGGGGGAGCGGAGTCTCGCCCGGTCCGAGATAAACAGTTTGGAGACTCAGCTCTACCGGGAGCTGATAGGAGAAGCTATAGGATGAAACAGATACTGGTCGTGAGCGATATCCATGGCGCTTTAGAGAAGTTCGAATTGTTGCAGGCAGTGGAAAGAGGGGCCGATGCATTGATTATCTGCGGAGATTTGACCCATTTCGGCGGAGCAGCTCATGCGCGGGGCGTAATCGATGCGGCCCGGAGATTCAATCTGCCGCTAACTGCGGTACACGGCAATTGCGATCGTCAAGGGGTCGGCGTCTTCCTCGATCAAGAAGAGCTCTTCATTCACGACCGGTGGGCGGAACTGCTCGGGATTCCAATCCTTGGATGGGGCGGCTCCCTGCCGGCGCCCATTCCGACCCCTTCAACCTACAGTGAGGAGGAGGCCGCCGCGGAGCTCGACAAGCATTCGACATCGCGTCCGGATGTACCGTGGATCTTCGTCACCCATCAGCCTCCCTTCGAAAGCGAGGCGGACCGTATCCGCTCGGGGGCCCATGTAGGCAGCCGCTCAGTGGCCGAATTTATTTCCACAAGCCGTCCGGCGCTGATCCTCTGCGGTCATATCCACGAGGCCTACTCGGTATCCAATTTCAGCGACTCTCTTCTGGTGAATCCCGGGAGCCTCAAGGACGGTCGCTACGGAATAATCAGATGGAACGAGGGCAGGAGCGAGGCGGAACTCCGGGAGCTGTAGGGGACTTCCGAAAAAGGCGGGGACATAAAAAAAACCGTACCCGCCTGATGGCGAATACGGCTCTTAGGTGCCGCCGAACAGAATTGAACTGTTGACACGTGGATTTTCAGTCCACTGCTCTACCGACTGAGCTACAGCGGCACGCGTGGTGATATTTATACCGATGCGTTAAAAAAGTGTCAAGACCCGGTAGCAAAGAATCCAGGGCGAATTCCTGCTCAGTCGATCCGCTTGACAGAGGAGGCCTCGCTCGGTATGCTCTATGCCAGTCTGGTGACAGGCTCGACGGGGACGCGTAGCTCAGCTGGATAGAGCGCCACCCTCCGGAGGTGGAAGTCGTGAGTTCGAATCTCGCCGCGTTCAATAATGGGCTGTCCGAGAGGATTCTTGGACAGCTTTTTTTATGCCCCGGATATTCGCTGATCCCCATACTATGATAAGCCTTCAACGATCTTCGTCCTAGCTAAAGCTCCCCGGCAGCGCTTTGTTTTCTCCCTCCGTTTTTGTACTTTACAGCTACAGAGCTGAAAAACGCCGAGTCTAATGCCCGCGACGGAGGAGATTTATTCGATCTAAGATAGGCCTACTCCCCATAAAACTCCCCTTCCTGCTGAGCTTTATCATCCTGCTGGTCCTCTACCTGCTGAGAAATATCCTTTTTCTCGGGACCGCGGAAGCCCTCCTCACCGATTTAGCGCAACGACGCTTCGGACCGGAGATGGAGGTAAGCCTTGGGAGGCTTTACGGAAGTTGGTGGGGAGATTTAGGAGTGGACGAGCTCATCGTGAGCGAGGGGAAGGGCGAGCGGAAGATCCTCAGCGTTGATGAGCTCAGTCTTAGCTACAGCCCCTATCGGCTTCTTTCTGTCTCGGTGTTAGCCGGAGTGGATGCTCTGCGTATTAAGGATGCAATCATATACCTCCCCCTGCCGGCCCTTTCTCCCATGGAGAATCCGGTTGAACTTGAGGATCTCAGTACCGAGGAGCTTGATCCCCGGGAGCCCCTGGCCGCCCTGCTGGAGGTCTTTCCCCACCGGATGCGACTGGACCTCGACCTAAGCTTGCGGGATCCGAACTTGGGGCGGCTTCGTCTTCGGGCGGAGGGCTCCGGAGAGGAGGGGATCCTGAGTCGTTTGGCGTACGAGTACGGTGAACTCGCCTATGAATCGCAGTTTATCCTCCGCAGTTCCCCGGCGAAACTCTCTATTACCCCTGAGGAGTCTGACGAGGCCGGGGACGACTCTCGTATCCTGAGGCTTTCGGCCGGTCTCGATACGAATCCCCAAACCGCTCGTATCGAGGCTTACAATCTTGCCCTATCCCTCAAGGGAGCGGAACTGGAGCTCTTCGCCGACCGGAATGAGATCAGCCTGGAGGCCGCCGTTGCCGTAAACGATCTGGATGCCGAGATCGATCTCCTGAACCGGATTCTCCCTGGCCAGGCCCTACAGTTTGAGGCTGCAGGCAGCCTGAGTCTTGAGGCGACCCTGGAATCGCCTAATGAGGAGGGAAGTTTCTCGGTGGCGGAAGCTTCGCTGCAGGCACCCCGCGCGCTGATAGAGGCCTACGGAGTCTTATTACAGTTGGAAGCGCAAGGGCTTAAAACGGCGTCGACTCCCCTTGTTGACATTTCGGGAAGCCTCCGGATTGCCCCTCCCCGGTGGGAGTTACACTCCTTTAGCCTAAGTTCCTCCGAGGGCTTGATCCTGACCGGCGAGGGGGTCTATCTGCGGGATACCGGTGAACTCCGGGGGGGCATCCTCAACTTTGACTTTTCTACAATCGCGGCTCTTAACCCGCTTGTAAATACGCTGGTGCCCGGAGATTATCCTTTGGGCGGTAGCTTGGAAGGCTCTCTGAGCCTGGAAGGGATACTCCCGCGGCCCGATATCGGTTTTCGTCTTGAAGGCGAGGAACTGGAGCTGGACGATCTGGCCCTGGGAGCCCTCAATCTGGAGGGCGATTATACCGCGGGGCGGCTGCGGCTCAGTCAAGCGACGATATCGTCGAGTCTGGAGGATCCTTTTACGGTTGATGTGGTCCGAGATACGGATATCCGCCTATCCGAGGGGGAGATCTCTCTATCAGAGACCTCCTTGCGGCTCCCCGGGGGCCGTATGAGCCTGGAAGCTGCGATAGGTGAAGAGAATCTATTCCTGGATGCGGAATCTCGGAATTTCAAGATCGATCTGTTGCGAGATCTGATCGGCAGCGAGTTACCGCTGATGGGGACCATTGATTGGCGGATATCGGCTTCAGGATCCCCGGAGGAGCCGCTGTTCGAAGCTACCGTCGAGGCGCGGGAGCTCCTCTACAGAGGACTTCCCCTGGATTTAATGCTCTCCCTGGAACAGACGCGTCGCGGAATCAATCTGCGTCGACTCGACCTCAATTGGAACGGTCGCAACCGTCTTCAGGTAGAAGGGGCGCTACCGCTCCGCTTAGAGGCGGCCGGGTTGCGTCGCGCCCCTTTAATCGATCAGGAGCTTCAAATCATCTCCTCCGGTCCCGCTATCCTGGGGCTTCTGAGCAGCGACCGGGAGGAGTCCGACTCATTGCCGGCCGGTTTTCGCTTCCGCAGCCGACTAAGAGAGGAGGATGGCCTTGCGGCTCTCTCGGGCGAACTCACTCTTGATAGACGGACGACCGAAGAGGCTGACCTGGAAGGGCAGTCGGTCTCCCGTATCGATCTGACCGCCGCCTTAGACGAGCGACCCGGGGAACGGATGCAGGCCAGGGTTCAGCTCCAAGCGGACGGGGAATCGATCGGATCGGCGGACGGGCTACTTTGGCTTCCGCTGCTGGCGAACGACGGAGAGGGACGGAGGTTTCGCATAGAGGCCGATGCTCAGCTTAGTGCCGGGCTGGGGCTGCTCACCGCATTTGTCCCCTCGATCATCTATGCCGAGGGGCAACTAGAGGGTGATGTGAGCATCGAGGGGCCTCTCTTTGCACCCGAATTAGACGGAGAATTGAGGATCGATCGCGGGGGACTTCGTTTGACCGGATCACTACCGGCGCTCACCGCTATCGATGCTCTGATGAGCTTCGACCGGGAGGAGTTGAGGGTCGAATCCCTCCGCGGCGAGGCGGGACTCGCCCCCTTTTCGATCAGCGGGAGGCTCAATCTGCCAGGGTCCCGGGGGAGTCGCGATCTGGAGTTAATGGTAGAAGGCGATAATCTTCTTCTCTACTCAGATCCGGATATGCGTTTGCGCGCGGATACGGAGCTGGAGATCGGCGGGTCCTTGACTGCGCCGCGGATTAGCGGACGATTACAGGTCAGCGATGCTGAATATACCCGCGACTATCCCCTCTTGAATCTGAACGCTCCGCCGGCTCCGGATGCGGAGGCGCTGCAGCTCTTTAGTCTGGAAGGCGAAGCCGCCGCCGACTCAGAACTGGATATCAGCCTGCGGGCGGACGAGTCGATCCTTATCGACAACAATATCCTCTCCGGCCGAGCTTCATTAGATCTGGATTTAAGCGGATCTCTGCAGGTTCCGATGCTTACCGGCCGGGCATTCTTGGATGAAGCGTCTCTGCGCTTGCCGGTGACCACCGTGGCCTTGAATAGGGTGACGGTGGAATTCCCTCAGGAGTCCCCGTTTCAACCCAGGATACAGGCTCAAGGTCAGAGTCGAGTGGGGGAGTATGAGATTTTCCTGCAGGTCGCCGGGACCATGCCCGGGATCGAGATAGAGCTTAGCACCGCTCCGCCGCTTCCTCAGGATCAGGCGCTGCTGCTCCTTGCGGCGGGGATTACCGGCGATAGGGAGCTCGACGCCGGAGGGCGCACTATCCGGCCCTTGGGTACCTTTGTCGGTCGGCGAGTGGTGGAGACTATCTTCGGCGACTCCGAAGCGGAGCAGATCCTGGTAGAGAGAGTTGATGTGGCTATCGGCGGTGACTTCGCCGAGAACGGCGTCGAGGTTCTGGAGGTGGAGTTTCAACTTGATCGGGAAGAGAACTGGTTTATCCGTTTTCAGCGGGATCGTCTGGATCAGAACTCTGTGGGATTGGCATGGCGCTTATGGTTCAATTGAGTCGCAAAACTCGCCTGTTACTGATTCTACTTACCCTCCTATGTGTACGTCTCCCGGCGACCGAGGTCGAGTTGCGCTTTCTCGTTCCGGAGGATTTTACCGACCTGGAGCGTATGAAGCGGGAGGCCGAGCCGGAGTTGGAGCGGATAAGCGCGGGAGAGGGGAGCGCCGCAGATCTGGCCGACGCCAGATACGCCATGGAGACCTGGCTGAGCCAAGACGGCTATGCGGAAGGGCTTATCCGCTTTCGCATGTTGGACTCCGCGGCGGCCGATGAGATCGAGATCCTGCGGGCTGAGGATTGGAGTAGGGTCGAGATTATCGAGTTCGAGGTGCGTCCGGGCCAGAAATTCTTCTTAGGGAGTTTAACGTTCGACGGGGAACTGAGTTTTGAGGAGACCCGTCTGAGGGAGTTTTTTCCACCCCCGGAAGACCTTCCCTACGACCGCCGTCGGATAGAGGATGCCGTGTCCCGGGTAGAACGTTTCTACACTATCAACGGCTATATAGATGCGGAGATCGGTCCGGCTGTCGAGACCAGAAGAGAGGATAGCCCCTTTTTCGATCTACGGATCCCGGTAGAGGAGGGGCCCCAGTATCGCATCGAAGAGGTCGAGGTTCAAAGTGATGCTCTCGCCCCAATACGCCGCCGAGAGCTGGAGCAGTCGACCTCCATAAAGGGAGAAGTCTACTTTCCGCGCCTAGCGGCGGAAGGCGCCCTTCGTATAGAACGGGAGCTGGGCCGTTCAGGATTCGCCGCCGAGGTCGACTACGAGGCGGAGATTGTCGCTCGGGGGAGGATGGCCATTACCTATACCGTAAACCCCGGGCCTCGGCTAATGGTTGTGGCGGTGGAGATCCGGCCTAGCGGGGAAAAATCGCTTCGCACCCGAAGGTCCCTGGTGCGGGATTTCTTTGCCCGGGAGTTCCCAACGGGAGAAACGACACCCGTAAACTTTGATTCTCTGAATCGTATCGAGGGCGAGCTCTACGGTCTGGGTATCTTCTCCCTGGTCGAGATCCGGGTCGAGGAGCGACGCGAGGAGGAAGCGGCCGGCTTGTCCGAGGAATCGAGGGCGGTTGCCGTCGTGGTCGAGCTGGAAGAGCTTAGATCTCAGTATCTGGAGTTGGAGGCGAGTTGGAACAGTTACGAGCTGCTTCGGGGGGAGGTCGGATTTAACGATCGCAATCTCTTCGGGCTGGCCCGCCTATTTTCTCTCTCCGGCTATGGAAGCCTCAAAGGCTATGGTATACAGGGATCCGGTACCGATCCCCTCATTCTTGGATCCGGAAGTTCGATCTCTCTCAACGGCGATCTCTCGTACCGGGATGGGGAGGCCTTCGAGCAGAGGCAATTCGGGGGAGAACTCTCCGTCGTCAACCGCATCGATTCGGCCACCGCCCTATCCGCGGCCTATCAGTACCGCCGGAGCGTCACCGGGCGGGTCTCGGGGGAGATAGCCGGTAGCGAAATCTCCGACTTCTCCTCCGGCCGCTTGCGCTTTGCGCTGGAGTACGATACGCGGGACAGCCCTCTCTCCCCCTTTGAGGGAGAGGCGTTTAGCGTCGCGCCCTTTGTTGCTCCCCGTCTCCTCGGTTCCGATATAGGCTTCTACGGCGGTTTGATCGACCTCGAGGGACACCGGAGTTTTCAGCGTCGGATAACTCTTTCGGCGGCGGGAAGGTACCGGATCCGGGCCCGCACCGATGAAGAGGAGGGGATCCCGATTCAGGAGCGTCTTTTTCTGGGGGGCGCGCATAGCGTGCGTTCCTTCGATCAGGATCAATTGGGGCTGATTAATGCGGAGGGGGTTAGCCGGGGAGGGCTGAGCAGCCTGGAAGCCAGCGCAGAGATTCGCACCCGCGTGGCCAACGAACTCTTCGCTTCCCTCTTTTATGATGTGGGCTTTGTAAGTCCCCGATCGTTCTCCCTCGATGGTGATCTGGGTTATGCCCTTGGCGCGGGGCTCCGCTATTATCTACCTATCGGCCCCCTGCGTTTCGACGTCGCCTACAACCCGGGGCCCACCTACGGATCCTCGTCCAGGTGGCGCATGCATTTTGCGGTGGGCTTGAGTTACTAGCTTAATTACTGAGCGGGGTCTGTTCCTGAAAGAGAGGTTCCGGCTCCGGACGCTCTTGTGAAGCGGGAAGGCCGAAGTAGAACCGAGATCCCCTATTCTCCTCGCTTTCAATATGGAGTTCACTCGAGTGTTTCTCCAAGAATCCGATGGAAACGCGCAAACCAAGGCCGACCCCGGTCTCGTTTGCCGTTCCTCGTCGTCGAGGGATTCCCGAAGGGTGGAGCAGCCGGGAAATATCTTCCCGGGGTATCCCGATCCCCGTATCCTGGACCTCGAAGATTACATCCGTCGCGTTACGTCGTGCGCGAAGTATTACCCGCCCTCCGGACGGGGTGAATTTAATGGCATTGGCCGTGAGGTTCCGAAGACAGGTTTGAATCATATCTTTATCGCCCTTGACGTAGAGGGATTCCTCTGATTCCAGCAGTAGCTCGATCTTCTTGGTTTTAGCAGAGTCCCGTTGATGGTCCACGACTAGTCCGAGCAGCCGCTCTACATCGAAGGCTTTGCGGCAAGGCTCGAGCATGCCGGTTTCATTTCTACCCCATGCCAACAGGTTATCCAGGATCTCGTTGGTATTCTTATTAGAGTTGTTGATCATCGCGAGCATCGAGCGCCCCTCTTCTCCGGCAATATCGATCTGGTCCGGGTATTTGAGCAACAGGTCGGAGATATTCATAGCCGAATTCAAAGAGTTCTTCAGGTCGTGCCCTATGATGGAAAAGAGTTGATTCTTCGCATCATTCGCCGTCTGCAGTTCCCTGGTCATCCGCTCCAAGCGGTTGTAGAAGATTTGAATCGGGTTTCGAATCGCCTCGCGGACGAGGGAGAAGTAGAGCAGGGTGAAGGAGATGATCTTTAGGTAGTGACCTATCAGATTGGAAAGACCGTAGTTATCGACATAGAGGGTAAAGGCCAGCTCGCTGCCTATGGTCGCCAGGATCGACCAGAGAATTAAGCGCTGGAAATGAGTTTTCAAATTAGTGCGGCGACGGAAGAAGAGTAGGGCGGCGAGTAGGGTAAGGATGATTACATATTCGCTGATAATCTTAAAACTTGTTTGCCCCTCCCCGGGAATGAAGCAGACGGGAAACAGGGGAATAACAAAGATCGATATCAAGAGCAGGCTGCTAAGGATGGCGTGCCCTAGAAAGGAGAGGTAGAAGTGGCGCAATTGACGTTCTCCGAAGAGGGCGAAAGCTAAAAGAGCCCCGGCTTCGACATAACGGGCGGCGATCCAGACCTGATTAGCGTAGTAGTCGTAATCGGTAAAGACCCCCATGCCTTGATAGGAGATGGTATGGAATAGATCGAGAAAGCTTATACAGAGATATGCTATGCCCAGGTGTACTAGCATCGGCTTTTCTACCAAATGGCGCGCGTTCCAAGAAACCATAAAGACGCCGGCGGCGATTACGATGCTGAAGAGCTCCGCCAGGGAGTGGAAGAGGAGGTAATTGTGTAGGCTGAGCAGAAAAAGGCCTACACCGCAGAGTAAGACGGCTATAGGGGTGGTTAAGAGCGAACTCTTCATCCGGCAGTGCTCCTTTCGAAAGACTTCACCGAAGATCGACGCAATTCTTTCTTATTCCAAATCAAGGCTGGTAATTATTATCATAGCATCCAGGTGCCGGGCCGACAAGGAATCTAATTCTCTTGCCAGATAGTGGCTCGGTAGCTACATTCAGAAGTAGATATGCGCATTCGCGAACGGGATCTGGTGTCGATCCAACTCAAGAAGCCGAGTTATCCTCTCTGGCCCTCCTTACGGGACTACCTGGCCGAGTACGGCCGGGATGTGGATCAGCCCCTGCATTACGAGGAGCTCTCGACTTTTTCGGAGCAGATCACCCTCTACGACGTCGACGGCAAGGAGACCCTCTGGCAGACGGTCTTCTATTCCCCCGGGCAGCGGGAGGAGCTGGAAGAGAAACTCAAACGGATCTATGCCGAGCTCAAGATGGAGGGCAATACCTCCTTCCTGAAGCATCTCTTTATCGACCGGATCGACTACTGCGAGTTCGGCAACTCGAAACCCTTTAGAATCCGGGTCGTCAATCGCTACAACGACAATCACGACTACTACTATGTCAAAACTGCGGATGCGAGCCGTATCTACGGACTGGAGCTCGAGCATATCCTCTCTCCCAACCGGATCAATATTCTGGTGCATAACGATACCCTGGTAGAGGAGCATATCGCCGGTATCCCGGGGGATATGTTCATCGACGAGTATCTCTCCGGAGCTGAGAGGGGAGAGGGGCGGAGTATCAATCCTATTCGGGTGGCCAAGGAGTTCGTGAAATTCAACGAGCGCTGCTTCGCGAAGCTCCTGGGCGATATGCGAAGCTATAACTATGTGGTGGTAATCACCCAGGATTTCGACGCCGCCCAGTACCGGGTGCGGGCCATCGACTTCGACCGTCAATCCCACGAGGACGAGATCAAGGTCTATATTCCCCAGTTCTACGCCGAGAATCAGCCGGTGGTGGAGATGGTATGGCAGAATCTGCCGCCCCAGACGATCCGGCAGTACCAGAGCGAGGAGCGAAGCCTGATGCGGCGCCGGGCCCACAGCGCCAGGATTCGCCTGGAGGATCTCTTTCGGGTATTCGGTGAAGGCCGGATCGCCCCGGAGGAGAATGTACTCCAGCTCTCCAACTCCCTGGCCAAGTATCACCATGACCGGGGGTTCCTGACCGTCAGCGGGATGGGCGCCCTCACCCAGCGCCATTTGACCAAGTTCCTCGACAAGAAGGGCTGAACCCGACAGAGGCAAGGCGCTTCCAGCAGCTTGCCATTTCAGGTTATTCTCTTCCCTATCATGCAACAGAAAAACGGATCTATTAAAGAACTTGTCGATCGCGGAATGACTGCCGAGGAGAATCTCAATTGCTCGGAGACGATTCTCTTCGCGGCCGATCGGGTATACGGATTGAACTTGTCGAAGGATGCTAAAAAGCTCTCCGCCGGATTCGGGGGCGGGATGGGAGTAGAGAAATGCTGCGGAGCCATTACCGGCGGGGTAATGGCGGTGAGCGCTCTCTTCGTAAAGGGCAGTGCCAAGGCCGATGAGAGCTTCAAGGAGATCAACCGTGAGATCTTCGAGGCGGTAGAGCGGGAGCTGGGGTGCACCGATTGTGCAGGCCTGAAAGCCCGTCACCGGGACGAGGTTGAGGGGTGCAAGCCGATAATTTCCCGCATCGGCGGCATAGTCGAGGCTGTAATCGACCGCCGTCTCGGACTGTAGGATAGATTCCGCCTTTACCGTTGATCATACCCTTAAGAATAGCTAAATTTGACTCTCGAAGGATCTGTCGCTACTTTATGCGACTTAACGTACAGATGCACGATAGGGGTTTATATTCGGCATGGCAGACCAGAGCGCTAATAATTTTGGCACCGATGTGGTCGAAAAGAGCGATGAAAAACTAAAAGAACCGGAGATGTACAAGGTGGTGCTCCACAACGACCACTATACGACGATGGAGTTTGTTGTCGAAGTGCTCCGGGTTGTATTCCGCAAAGAGACCCCGGAAGCGACGAGAATTATGCTCGATGTACATCAGAAAGGGCGGGGAGTCGTCGGGGTCTACACCTACGACGTAGCCGCCACCCGGGCGCACCGGGTTCACCGTCTAGCTAAGGAGCGGGAATATCCCCTCCGCTGTACCGTAGAGCCGGCCTGACACCGGCGGTAGAGAAAAGGAAGGATTAAAAGAGCATGAAGGTCAGCGACGACGTTCAAAGCATATTAAACGCGGCCTACCTGGACGCGAAAAACCGCAGGCATGAGTTCCTGCTCCCCGAGCATATCCTCTACGCTTCGCTATTCTTCGATTCGACCCGGCATATCGTCTCCCTCTGCGGCGCCGATCCGGAGGAGATCAAGAATGAGCTCCAGTCCTACTTCGAGGACAAGGTGCCCACGGTGGATGATCAAGAGCCGGTACAGTCGGTCGGCTTTCAGGGAGTAATCGAGCGTGCGGTCTTTCATACCGAGGCTTCCAGCTCCAAGATTCTCGAGGTGGGAGATCTTTTAGTCTCTATTCTGGACGAGAAGGAGTCCTTCGGCTCCTTCTACCTCAAGAAATCCGGGGTCAACCGCTATAATCTCTTGAGCGTCATCTCCCATCCCATGGAAGAGATGTTCGAGGGGGACGAGAGTCCTTCCGGCGCCGCCGATGAGGATGAGACCCAGGAGACGGGTGAAGAAGACGAGACCCAGGGCAAGAAGAAGAAACGAAAAGCCCTCGACGCCTTTACCCGGGAGCTGACCGAAGTAGCCCGGGAGGGACGTCTCGAGCCGATGATAGGCCGGGAGGATGTCCTGGAACGGACGATCCAGGTCCTCTGCCGGCGTCTCAAGAACAATCCCATTCTCGTCGGCGACCCCGGCGTCGGCAAAACCGCAGTGGCCGAAGGCCTCGCTTCACGCATCGCCGAAGAGAAGGTTCCCAAGCTCCTCCGGGAGTACCGGGTCTTCTCGCTGGATATGGGAAGCCTCTTGGCGGGAACCCGTTTCCGGGGCGACTTCGAGGAACGCTTGAAGGCGATTATCAAGGAGCTTGAGCAGGAGGAGAAGGTTATTCTCTTTATCGACGAGATCCATACCATCGTAGGGGCCGGGGCGACCTCCGGCGGATCCATGGACGCCTCGAACCTGCTCAAACCGGCACTGGTGACCGGTAAAATCCGCTGCATGGGCAGTACCACCTACGACGAGTATAAGAAATTCTTCGAACGCGACCGGGCCCTCTCCCGCCGCTTTCAGCGCATAGAGATCAACGAGACGACCCCGGACGAGACCTTTCAGATCCTCCAGGGACTGCGCTCCCGCTACGAGGAGCATCACAACGTGCGCTATACCGACGAGGCCCTGCGGACGGCGGTGGATCTTTCGGATCAGTATATCAATGACCGGCATCTGCCGGACAAGGCGATCGACGTAATCGACGAGGCGGGAGCCTACACCCGCATTATGGCCTTCCGGGAGGATGCCGAGAATGATGAAGTAAAAGAGGTGGGCGAGGATCTGGTGGAGAAGGTCATTAGCAAGATCGCCAAGATTCCCGAACGGACCGTTTCGGTCACCGAAAACGACCGGCTGAAGAGCCTGGAGGCGGACCTCAAATCCCGCATCTACGGCCAGGATCAGGCGGTGGAAGCCGTGGTGCAGGCGGTTAAGCGCAGCCGGGCGGGCTTCAAAGGGCCGGACAAGCCGGTGGCGTCCTTCCTCTTCGTCGGTCCCACCGGGGTAGGAAAGACCGAGTTGGCTCGGCAGCTCTCGGATCTTCTGGGGGTTCATCTGCACCGCTTCGATATGAGCGAGTACCAGGAGAAGCATACCGTCTCTCGGCTGGTCGGCTCGCCTCCGGGCTACGTCGGCTACGAGGAGGGAGGTCTCCTTACCGACGCTATCCGGAAGACCCCCCACGCGGTGCTGCTGCTGGACGAGATCGAGAAGGCCCATCAGGATATCTTCAACGTGCTCCTGCAGGTCCTCGATTACGCCACCCTGACGGACAACGCGGGCCGCAAGGCCGATTTCCGCAACGTGATCATCATTATGACCTCCAACGCCGGCGCCCGGCAGATCGGCAAGCCGATGATCGGCTTCGGCGAACGGAACATAACCGATCAGGCTATCGGCGATGCGGTGGAGCGCGCCTTCAGTCCCGAGTTCCGGAATCGTCTCGATAAGATCGTAACCTTCGGCAAGCTCGACACCCGGGTCGTGCTCAACATCGTCGACAAAGAGATCGACGCCTTCCGGGCCCAGCTGGCCGAGAAAAACGTAGAGCTCGAGCTGACCCAGGCCTGCCGGGAGTATCTGGCCGAGACCGGTTACAGTCCCGAGTACGGCGCCCGGAATATCGCCCGGCTGATCCAGGAGAAGATCAAGCACTACTTCGTGGATGCGGTGCTCTTCGGGGATTTGGCGGAGGGCGGCAAGGCGGTGGCCGACTATATCGACGGCGAGGTGGTGATTACCAAGGGGTAATCCGCCGACTCTAGTATGTTTCCTTATCTTGAGCTGGAGGATCGTTTCCAATTCCCCGACCCGGAGGAGGCCGACACCACTGGAATTCTCGCCTCCGGGGGGAATCTCTCCCCGGGAATGCTCATCTCCGCCTATCGCCAGGGGATCTTCCCCTGGTTCAATCGGGATGAGCCGATCCTCTGGTGGAGTCCCGATCCTCGTTTTGTCCTCTATCCTGCGGATCTGCATGTGTCCAAGAGCATGCGTCGTCTGCTCAAGAAAAAAAGCTATACCATCACCTATGATCATGCATTTGAAGAGGTAATCGGCCGTTGCGCGGCCATCAAGCGACCCGGGCAACAGGGTACCTGGATAACCCCCGCCATGCGGCACGCCTATGCCGAACTGCATGCGGCGGGGATAGCCCACAGTGTCGAAGCCTGGCGCGGGGATTCCCTAGCGGGAGGGCTCTACGGTCTGGGAGTGGGCGGAATCTTCTGCGGCGAATCGATGTTTGCCGACCGTCCCAATGCATCCAAGGCCGCCTTTATCACCCTGGTCGGCGATCTTGTCGATCACGGCTATGAGCTGATCGATTGTCAGGTCTATACCCCCCATTTAGCGAGCCTGGGAGCGGTTGAAATCCCGCGCAGAGAGTACCTGTCTTATCTCCACGAGCTTCTCCGGCGGGCGGACCGGGTTGGATCCTGGGCCGACTGGCGCTAATTGTAAAATATCCACACGATCCGGAACATTAAGCAAAAAACCCTTGATTTTCGGTGACACCTGCGGTACTATATTAGTGTTATATATAAGTAGTGCACTAAAACAGAAGAAGGAGTCTATATGGTACGAATAGAAAACCTCGGTTTCAGTTATGCCGGAACCGAGCTCTTCCGGGACCTCGAACTCTTCCTTGAGCCGGGGATGATATACGGCCTCTTGGGTAAGAACGGGGCCGGGAAGACGACCTTGTTGAAACTGATCTCCGGACAGCTGACGCCCGACGAGGGAAGGATTGAACTCTTCGATCTGCCGGCGGGTCGCAGATTGCCGGAGATGTTGAAGGAGATCTATTTCCTCCCCGAGGAGTTCTCGCTTCCTGCCTTGAGCGGCAGGGCCTACGTGGATCTGCATGCCCCCTTTTACCCCGCCTTCGACCGGGCGCGCTTTGCCGAGCTCTGCGAAGGCTTCGAGGTCGATCCGGGGAAACGCTTGACCGAGGCATCGTTGGGACAGAAGAAGAAGTTTCTGATCTGTTTCGGTCTCTCCACGGGTGCTCGGTTGATTATCCTGGACGAGCCGACCAACGGCCTCGATATCCCCTCTAAGCGTCAGTTTCGCCGTCTGGTGGCCGCCTCCCTGGGGGAAAACCAGTCGATCCTCATCTCGACGCACCAGGTACGGGATATGGATACCCTGATCGATCCGCTGATTATTCTCGATTCGGGACGGGTGCTCTTCAATGCCGATAGCGCCGCGGTGGCGCGACGCTTCCGGATGAGTCTGGAGCGAAGCGAACCGGCGGGGGACGAGGTTATTTATAGCGAGAAGGTCCCCGGGGGCTACTCGGTGGTCAAGCAGAATCTGGACGGGGAGGAGACGGAGATCGATATCGAGGTCTTCTTCAACATGGTGATCGCCACAGGAGGCCGACTATGAGCAATTACTTCGAAGCAAAACGATTTATGCTGGTCCTGAAGCGGGACGAACTGATGCGCTGGCGCAGCCTAACGGTAACAGCGCTGACTATTCTTGGAGTTACCGCGCTCCTGACCCTCTTTCAGTCGGTTACCGAGCAGTCGGTCGAAGCCCAGGTGGGTCTCTATGGGGCCTTTCTCTTCCTGGGAGGTTACCTGGTCGCCTCTGCGGCATTCAAGGCGATGCACTCCCGAGAGGCGGTTCACGACTGGCTGATGCTTCCCGCATCGACGGAGGAGAAATTCCTCTCCCGCCTACTCTCGACCACCCTGGGCTACTGGATCTTCATCACCCTGATCTTCACCCTGGGCGTGTTGTTGGGCCAGCTCTTTCAATTCATCCTGGCCGGCAGGACCGGGGTATTCTTCAATCCCCTTAGCCGCAGGGTGCTGCTCCTCTTCCCACATTACCTGATAAGCCAGTCGGTATTCGTGGCCGGGGCCGCATTCTTTAGAAAGCACCAGTTCCTGAAGAGCATCCTCTTTCTTTCGATTTTGGGAATGGTGGTGGGATTCTTTACCCTGCTTATGGTCAGACTCCTCTTCGGCGAGTTCTTTGCAAGCGGAATCAACTTTGAGTTTGATTTCAGCCTGGCCGATCCCAGCTTTCGCGCCACCCGTCGAGTGGGAGAGGTCCTGCTAAGTGTGATAAAGATCGTCTACTTCTATCTCTTGGCGCCCTTCTGCTGGATTACCGCCTACTTCCGCGTCAGAGAAGCGGAGGTGAGGTATGCGGTTTGACGATTCCAGGAGTATCTTCCTCCAGATTAGCGATTATCTCTCCGAGATGATTCTGCAGGACGAGTATTCCGAGGGCGGTCGGGTTCCGTCGATCAGGGAGATGGCGGTACAGATGGAAGTAAATCCTAACACCGTCATCCGCAGTTACGGGCTGCTGCAGGAGAAGGGCATAATCTACAACCAGCGCGGCATGGGCTACTTCGTAGCCGACGAGGCGAAGCAGCAGATCCTCGGTTCTCGGCGGGATGAGTTTATGAAGAAGACCCTGCCCGAACTCTTTCGCACTATGGAGATGTTGAAGATCGATTTTTCCGAGCTTGAACGGGAGTACCGGCAGTACCGGGAGGCCCTGCAACTGAATAAGGAGATGAATAGAGATGAAAACGAGTAGAATCGTATTATGGTCGGGGGCCGCCTTCCTGGGATTGTTGATCCTGGCCTCCCTAATATCCCTGAAGATAAGTCTGGGCCGGGACATGGGGCCCATCAGCGGGGATGAGATCAGCTACAGCGGTGATGATTCCCGGTTCGAGGTCGATACCCGCGGCGTCCGACGGATCAAACTTCAGGGGGGATGGCAGGTCAAGCTCATTCCCGGCGGCGGGGGCGGCGAGGTTATAATTCCGGCCGAAGCCGAGGAACACCTGGAAATAGTGAAGCGGGGTGAGGAGCTCTTTATCGGCCTGGAGAAGGGCTTCCGAATCGGCGAAGGCGCTCCCTACAAGATCGAGCTGAGCCTGGAGGCCCTCGAGGGGATAGAGCTCGAAGGGGCCAGCGATATGCGGATAGAGGATTTTGATAGTCAGCGGCTGGAGATACGCATTGCCGGCGCCTCGAACATTCTGGCTCTCAATTGCAGTGCCGAGGAGCTGATAGTCCGCACCGAGGGGGCCAGCAACCTGGATCTGGACGCCTCCCGTTTTGTAAACGCGAATTTAGAGATGGAGGGAGCCTCGAACGTCGAGATAGAGCTCGCGGGTGGAGTGCTGGAAGGCCGGGTATCGGGAATCGCTTCTGTGGTCTACGGCGGCGAGGTCTCGGAGTACCGGCTGCGTACCGAAGGCCCCGCCTCGGTGGAGCGCCGTTAGTCCGGCTTATTCTCCCCGGACTGGTAGAGGAATCCGAGTTCGGTACCGATGCGCTCGTAGTTCTCGGTATTGTACTCCATAAGGCTGCGCAGATGGATCATGCTCTCGGCGTCGATGCTGGTAAAGCGGACGCCGTAATGGTCGCCTTCGCGGTGGACGATGCTGCCCCTGGTCTTGATGCTGACTTCGGAGTTGGAGAGCTTAATCTCCAGCTCCACTTCCTCGTCGGCAGAGAAGGGTTCGGGGGTCAGGAAGAGCGCCCCTTTTAGAGAGAGATCGACAACCGATACCTCGGTCTTCTTGCCCTTAAGGGTAACTACTCCGGATGTATGAAAACCAGTTCGGGAAAACTTCCTCTTCTCCATATAATTCCTCTCTTCTATTAACTATGCGCAATGGTGCTGGAGCTGTCAATATACAGTTCCATAAGCTTTTTAATTGCGATTTCTTAATTGCTGTCGTATAGTCAAGACGTAAGCGGGGGAACGCATGCATACCATTCTGACACCGTTAATAGAATTCCGCGATCTGATGAGCAATCACGCCCTCTTCACCCTGGGGATGTTGCTGGTTTTCGGCTACCTGATCGGCAAGCTGGTCTCCCGGGTTAAGCTGCCGGAGATAACCGGTTTCATCATTGCCGGCCTCTTGATGGGCGATTCCATCACCGGCATTGTGCCGCACCATATGGGCGAGAACCTGAAGATTATCACCGAGGTCGCCCTGGGGCTCATCGCCCTTACCATCGGCGGCGAGTTTTACTGGGTCAAGCTGAAGCGGGTAGGTAAAGAGGTGGTGATAATCACCCTGGTTCAGCTTTTTGCCTCCTTCCTGGCCGTGGCCCTGGGCATGACCCTCTTCGGTATAGCACTCCCGTACGCACTCATGCTGGGGGCGATCGCCTCGGCCACCGCTCCGGCGGCGACGGTGGCGATCGTACAGTCCCTACGGGCAACGGGTCTTTTCGTCGATTACCTCTACGGGGTGGTGGCCTTAGACGATGCGGGGGCGGTTATCCTCTTCGGGGTTGTCTTTGCCGTCGCCTCCTCTCTTTTAGGAGGGAGCGCAGATCACAGCGCCGGAATCGTAATTTTGCATGCCTTTTCCGAGGTATTCTTCTCGCTCCTGGTCGGAGCCGTGGCCGGATTTCTGATTCACCGGGTTACCCGGAAGAAGAGCACCAACGAGATCATGATCATTACCTTGGGCTTCGTCTTTCTGGCTACCGCGGCGGCGATCGTCTTTAATCTCTCTCCTCTTTTGACCAATATGGCCGCGGGAGCGATCATTATCAATCTCTCGCCCTCCAATCACCGACTCTTTCGCATCCTGGAGCCCTTGACCCCGCCGATCTACGCCCTCTTCTTCGTTATCGCCGGGACCGAACTGCAGCCGGGGATTCTGGTTCAATCGGAAATCCTGATCTTAGGCGGGGTCTACATTGTAACTCGGGCGCTTGGTAAATACTTCGGCGTCTACTTGGGGAGCGTCGCCGGCCGGGTGCGGGGCAATATCCGCCGCTACCTCGGATTCTGTATGCTCCCCCAGGCCGGGGTCGCCATCGGGCTGGTGCTGATGATTCAAGCCTCGCCCCTCTCATCCCATCTGCCGCCAGATCAGGTGGCGATCATCGATACGATGGTCAATATTATTCTGCTCTCGGTATTCGTCAATGAATTGATCGGACCGCCTATTTCCAAGTACGCCCTGATAAAGGGCAATGAGCTGGAGGCATAATGGAACTCTACCAGATGATCGAAAAGAAGTGCTGCAAGCTCGGGCTGAAGGCGAAAAACAAGGATGAGGTCCTCCGCAAGCTGGCGGATTTAGCGCTGAAGAGCGAAAAGCTCTCCGATTTCGACGCCGATGCGATCTATTCGGCCCTGAAGGAGCGGGAAGGCCAGGGATCGACCGGATTCGGCGGAGAGATCGCCATCCCTCATGCCCGGATCGAAGGCATGCGGGAATTTCTGGTCTTCTTCGCAGTGGCTCCCAAGGGGGTCGAGTTCGACGCCATGGACAAGAAGCGGGTCAAACTGCTCTTTGTAATCCTCGGTCCGCCGGAGCAGGTGAATGAACACCTGAAGATCCTGGCCGCAATCTCCCGCAGCGCGTCGGTGCCCTCGGTGCGCAACGAGATCATTAAGGCGCCCACCGACACGGCCATGTACGAGGCCTTTGTGCGCCACAGTCGTAGCTCCGCCGCGCCGGAGGGGGCGAAGCGACGCAAGATGAAGCTTCTAATCGTCAACCTCTACCTGGAGGAGTTCTTCTATAATATCCTGGAATTCTTCATCGAAGAGGGGATCGAGGGGGCTACCATCATGGAATCCTTCGGAATGGGAGAATTTATCTCCAATATTCCGCTCTTTGCCGAGTTCATCGGTTTTATGCGAGCCGACAAGAATCAGAGCAGAACCATCATGGCCCTGGTTCCGGAGGAGCAGATCGACGAGATCCTGGACGGGATCGAGGAGATCACCGGGGATCTGGAGAAGAAGCAGGGGGCGATGGTGATGGTCCTGGACCTGAGCTTCACCAAGGGTTCCATGAGAATGATGTAGATTCTCACTTTTCTTGTACCTATCTAAAGATTTTACCAAGAGCTTCTTCTTGCCTGTGCTAAGCTATGCGCATTATGGCGAACTATACCCTTACACTGCTCAGCGAAGGACGAGAAGAGACCCGTCGGACCGACTCCGGCATCAGCCTCTTGGAGGCGCTGCAGGGCTTCGAAGATTTTGATTTCGACGCCCCCTGCGGCGGAAAGGGGACCTGCGGGAAATGCAAGGTCCTGGTGGATGGCCGTTTGAGCCCGCCGGAGGAACAGGAGCGGAAGCTCCTCTCCGCCGCATCCTTAGCGAAGGGCGTGCGTCTGGCCTGCCTCTGCAGAATCGAGGGGGATGTAAGCGTTACCCCCCTCTTCTCGTCCTCGGGGGCCCGAATCGTCACCCATCACGCCGCCTTCTCAGGCCGGGTGGATCCTGCGGTTCGCCTAAAACGGATCGAGCTTCCCGAGCCGACCCTCGAGGATCAGCGGAGCGACGAACTCCGGCTGCGGGAGATTCTCAAGGATGGAAACGGGGAGGGGATGCGCCCTCTGCCGTTGTCGCTGGTCGGCGCATTGACTTTACGCATGCGTGAAGGCGGCGGTGTTACCCTGGGCTACGCGGGGGATACCCTGGCAGCGGTTTTTCCCGGTGATGCCGGTCCGGGCTACGGGATCGCCGTCGATATCGGTACCACCACCGTGGTGGCCTATCTCCTCGATCTCGCAAGCGGCGAGACGATCAAGGCCGTATCGGGACTCAACCTGCAGAAGGCCTGGGGCGGGGATGTTATCTCCCGGGTGCAGGCGGCGATCGACTACGGCCCGGAGCCGCTTCAGAAGGCGGTGGTGAACCAGCTGAGCCGGATGATCTTCCGCTTGATCGAGGAGAACGAGATTGCCTGGGAGGATCTGCGGGGGATCTCGGTGGCGGGGAACACGGTCATGATGCACCTCTTCGCCGGCATCGATCCGCGGCACATTGCCGTCTCTCCCTTCATTCCCAGCTTCTGCGGCCTTAGAGTAGAAGCCTCGTCCGGCGCCTTTCCCCGGCTTCCGGCGGAGGTGCCGGTACTGCTCCTCCCCTCAATCTCCGGCTTTATCGGCGCCGACATTACCGCCGGCATCCTCTCCTGCAAGATTCGAGAGCGGGATCAGCCGACTCTCTTGATCGACATCGGCACCAACGGCGAGATCGTCTTAGGCAACCGGGAGCGTATCGTGGCCTGCTCCACCGCGGCGGGGCCCGCTTTCGAGGGGGCCAATATCTCCCGCGGTGTAGGCGGGATTCCCGGGGCGGTCAACCGGATTAGCCTGGACGGCGATCGAATCGAATTCACCACCATCGGCGGCCTGCCGCCCATCGGCATCTGCGGTTCCGGCATCATCGACCTGGTCTCGATCCTGGTGGCTCTAGGGATTATCGACGAGGGGGGCAGGCTCCTGCCCCCGGACGAGCTTCCCGAAGGCTTGGCGGATCACCTGCGCGAGATGGTTGCCGAAGAGGGATTCCGACTCACCGCCGATAAGGAGGGACATGATCTTCTCTTTACTCCCAAGGATGTGCGGGAGGTTCAGCTGGCCAAGGCTTCGGTGGCGGCCGGCATCGACGTACTCCTCGAGGCCTACGGTATTGCAGTGGAGGAGGTGGACGGGATCTACTTAGCCGGCGGTTTCGGGAGCTTCATCGATACCTCGAGCGCCGTAGGAATCGGCCTGTTGCCGCCGGAGCTGATCGACCATATTCATCCCGCCGGGAATACCGCCGGAGCCGGTGCGGCCGAGCTTCTGCTGTCGGCGGATGCATTCGCCAAGATCCAGGATCTTGCCTCGGGGGTGGAGTATGTTGAGCTATCGGCCAGCCTCCGCTTCCAGGAGCTCTATGTGGAGCGGATGTTCTTCCCTTCGCTCGTCTAGAATTGGTATAGTAGGGGAGTGAGTATCGACAAGGGGCGTCAGGAGATAAACAGGGAGCAAGCCAAGCGGCTGGCCGACTATTACGCCACGGCTACCGAATGCGGCTGCACCGTGATAGACAATACCGGCGATACGGTATGCGCCAGCCAAAGCTGCCGCTTCTGCGGACTCCTGCGACCCATCCTCAATGATCAGCTCAACTGTCGCCAGGTGCACCTTTGGGGAGGCTATCAGGCCGAACGCTTCGGTGGCAAATATATCTACTTTTGTCCCGTCTCCCTGGTTCATTGGGCCTCGCCTATCGTCATCGACGGGATCATGCAGGGGGCGCTGGTGGGCGGTCCGGTATTGATGATCGAGCCGGAAGAGGTGGTGGACGAACTCAGTCGCAAATACGGCATCTCCGAGAACCTGGATTCGGTATTGGCGGAACTTCGTTCCGTAACCCGGGTAACCCCGGAGCGGGTAACCGCCTTAAGCGAGCTGATGGCCGTCAGCGCGGAATATCTCTCATATCACGGCGACTCCCGGTTTCTGGTCTCCGCCGAGGCGCTGGAACAGCAGTCGAAGATCAACGAGTACATTCAGTACATCAAGGATATCGAAGAGGAGCAGCAGAGTCAGTCCCAGCGTTATCCCCTGGAGAAAGAGCGGGAGCTCCTGGGGCTGATCTCCCAGGGGGACAAACAGGGATCCCAGCGGCTCTTGAACGAAATCCTGGGGAGCGTCTTCTTCGCCTCGGGACGCAATCTGGAGGTGATCAAGTCCCGGGTGCTCGAACTGGTGGTACTCCTCTCCCGGGCGGCGGTGGAAGGCGGCGCCGAGGTGGAACAGATCTTCGGCCTAAACCTGAAGTATCTGCGCCAGATTCATACCTTCCGCTCAGTGGACGATCTGGCCGCCTGGCTCTCGCGCATTATGCTCAGGTTTACCGATTTCGTCTTCGATCTGCGGGAGGTAAAGCACGCCGATGCGATTTACCGGGCGGTGCAGTACGTGCATAACCACTACGCCGAGAAGATAACCCTCGAAGCGGTGGCGAAAGAGGTCTATCTCTCCCCGGCCTACTTCTCCAAGGTATTCAAGGAGGAGATGGAGTACAGCTTCAATAATTACCTCAACCGCTATCGCATCGATAAATCGAGAGAGATCCTGCGCAATACCAGTATCGCCCTGGTCGATGTGGCCGCCATGGTCGGCTACGAGGATCAATCCTACTTCTCCAAGGTCTTCAAGAAGATAACCGGGGTTACCCCCGGACGGTATCGGGAGTCCCGGGGCCGTATGCCGGGTGATTCTCAGGAACTACATTGAAATTTCCTGGTACTATTCTCCTATTAAGCGTAAGAAAACACCAAAAGACATAATTTTCTTCAATACGTATCCAGAATTCCCGTCGGATAATATCATCCCACACCTATACAAAGGAGAAGTGTATGGCTGACTGGAATGAACTATCAGAAATGCTGCAGAAGGGGAAAGCCAAGGACGTGGCGGAACTCTGTCAAAAGGCGCTTGATGAAGGGCATAGCGCCAAGGAGATCCTCAACGAAGGCCTGATGCTCGGTATGGGCATCGTCGGCGAGCGGTTCAAGAAGAACGAGGTATACGTACCCGAGGTTCTGATCGCGGCCCGGGCGATGAACTCAGGCATCGAGGTCCTTAAACCCCATATGGTAGCCGGGGCGAACGACAAGAAGGGTAAGGTCGTTCTCGGCACCGTAAAAGGCGACCTGCACGACATCGGAAAGAACCTGGTGAAGATCATGATGGAAGGTAAAGGGCTCGATGTAGTCGATCTCGGCGCCGACGTACCCACGGAAAAGTTCGTCACCGCCGCCAAGGAGGAGGGGGCCGACATCATCGCCTGCTCCGCACTCTTGACCACCACCATGACCCAGATGGAGAATGTGGTGAAGGCGGTAACCGAGGCGGGCTTGAGGGATACTGTAAAGATTATGGTCGGCGGTGCGCCGGTGACCCAGAACTTCTGCGAATCCATCGGCGCCGATCTCTATGCGGCCGATGCATCCAGCGCTGCGGATGCAGCCATCGAGGCCTGCGCGGTATAATCCCGAGGGCGTCGATACACGATGTTTCTGCAACAACCGGCCTTCGGGCCGGTTTTTTATTGGAAAAATATGAGTAAACTGGACATATAATTTCCAAAATTACTAATTTATTACCAGTGAGATCATCAATATGGCCCCATACTTTGATCATTCCCTTTTACCCTACTGGAGGCAATGATGAGTGAAATGATAACAGGCAAAGAGCTGATTACCCGGGCCATGAAGAACGAGGAACTTCCCCGAGTTCCCTGGGTCCCCTATACCGGTGTACAGATCGGCCGCTTGAAAGGCTATACGGCCACGGAAATTTTAACCGACGGCGATAAACTCTACGACTGTCTGGTAGAGTCGCATAAGCAGTACACCCCGGACGGGATGCCTGTGGTCTTCGACCTGCAGATCGAGGCGGAGGTGCTCGGTTGCGATCTCCTCTGGGCCGACGAAGCCCCGCCGACGGTCAAGAGTCACCCCCTGGCGGAGACGACGGATATTCCTTCCCACCTGCCCGAGAAGAGCGAGGGACGCCTGGCCCTGGTTACCGAGGTGATGGAGCGCTTCCGCAAGGCCGCCCCGGATACCGCACTCTACGGGCTGATTTGCGGCCCCTTTACCCTGGCCTCCCATCTGCGGAGCACCAATATCTTCATGGACATGTACGATGATCCGGAGTACGTTAAGGGTCTGCTCGACTACTGTACCGACGTATTCCTGAAGGTGGCCGATTACTATATCGAGGCCGGCATGGACGTGATCGGCGCGGTGGATCCGCTAATCTCTCAGATCTCCCCGGACGCCTTCGAGGAGTTTATGCAGGCTCCCTATACCCGGCTCTTCGGCGAACTGCGCAAGCGGGACGTCATGAGTTCCTTCTTCGTCTGCGGGGATGCGACCAAGAATATCGAGGGGATGTGTAAAACCAATCCGGACTGTCTCAGTATCGACGAGAATATCGATCTTGCGGCGGCCAAGGAGATTACCGACCGCTACAACCTGGTCATCAGCGGCAATATCCAGCTGACCGTAGTAATGCTCTTGGGCAACCAGATGGACAGCCAGAAAGCGGCTCTTGAGAAGATCGACGCCATGGGCACCAAGAACTTTATCTTGGCCCCGGGTTGCGATATGCCCTACGGCACCCCGCCGGAGAACGTGATCGGCGTGGCCCAGGCCGTACAGGATCCCGAGGCGGCCCGCCGCTTGATCGAGGGCTATGTGCGGGACGACCTTGATGTAGAGGTGGATATGCCCGATTACGCCGCCCTGGATCACGCCCTGCTCGAGGTGCTGACCATCGACTCCGCTACCTGCGCCGCCTGCGGTTATATGAAGGCCGCCGCCGACGACATGGCCGCCCTCTTCGGGGATAAGGTGGAGATAATCGAACGGAAGATCACCGAACCGGAGAATATCGCCCGTCTCGGCAAGCTAGGCGTCGCCAATCTCCCGACCATGGTGGTCAACGGAAAGCCGCGCTTCATCTCGATCATTCCCAGCCGGGAAGAGCTGAAGAGCGCCGTGGAAGAGGTACTGCAATAATTATGGCCCGCACCCCGATAGATCTGATACTGCTGACCGGTTTTCTCGGAGCCGGGAAGACCACCCTCTTAAACGGGATCCTGTCCCGCTTGGAGGGAGGCGATCACGGGGTGCTGGTCAATGACTTCGGTCCCGTGGCGGTCGACGGCGGCCGCCTGCGGGTCCTTCCCGGCGGCGAAGGCCTGGAGGTCTACGAGGTCAAGGACGGTTCGATCTTCTGTTCCTGCAAGAGCGCGGATTTCGTGATGGGCCTCAAGCTCTTCGCCCGGCTCAAGCCCAAACAGCTCTTCGTCGAGGCCTCAGGATTAGCCGATCCCCGGGGGATGCAGAAGATCCTCACCGATAACCGCCTGGACGGCGATTTTCGTTTAAGCCAGAGCATAGCCCTGATCGATGCGACCCGGACCTACAAGCTGGCCGCCTCGCTCCCGGTCATTCGCGAGCAGATCGCTACTGCCGATGTGCTGATCCTGAATAAGTGCGATGTCGCAACCGACGAGGATCTCGCCGCGAGTCAATCCCTGGCGGCCGAACTGAACCGGGAAGCCGAACTGATCCGGACCAGCTACGCGGCGGTCGATCCGGTGCTGCTCATGAAACCGGGACGCATCGCCCGGGCGGCGGGGCTCCTCGAGGAGTGCCGACTTCCCGGCCAGGGCCCCCAGGCGCTCTTCCTGGAGAGCGGTCGGCTGCCGATCGAATCGGTCGAGGAGTTTCTATCCGCCCGGCAGGAGGAGCTCCTGCGCTTGAAGGGTTGGATCCGGGAGCCCGACGGTATGAGCTGGTTCTTCAACGACAATAGCGGCCGTATGGTGCGGGAGTCGCAGAAGCCCCCTGTCGGACAAGATGAGGGGCTGGTGGCGATCGTCAAGGAAGGGGCGGCGGAGGAGTTCGCCCGGGAATGGCGGGAGCTTCTCGCCCAACCCCTCGCGCGAGAGTAAAGGATAAGGACGCAACAGAGTATGAAGTGCAAGCTATTTCTATTCGGCGGATTTCTCGGCAGCGGCAAAACCACGCTTTTAGTCGAGCTCGGAAAACGCTTTACCGCCCAGGGATTTAAGGTGGCGATCGTCACCAACGACCAGGGCGATTTTCTGGTGGATACCGCCTATGCCGAAAGCGCCGGCTTTGCCGCCGGGGAGGTAGTGGAGGGCTGCTTCTGCTGCAACTTCGGCAGTTTCATCGATAACCTGGAGGAGATCATGTCCCGGGTTGCGCCGGATATCATCCTGGCCGAACCGGTGGGGAGTTGCACCGATTTGAGCGCAACCGTGGTCAATCCCTTCCGGGAATACCACCGGGAGCTGGCCGATCTCTGCGGCTTCTATGTGCTGGCCGATATCCCCCGTCTCAATGGAGAGTATCGAGAGTTGAATCTGAGCGCGCCCGTCACGCCCCGGGAGGTGCTGATCTCTCACCAGCTGCGGGAGGCGTCGATTCTGCTGCTCTCGAAAGCGGATACCTCGGCGGCGGAGGAACGCGCCCGGGCTGCCGAGTATCTAACGGAGATAAATCCTGAGGCGGAGCTGCGGGAGCTTTCGTCGATAACGGGGCAGGGCCTCGAGGAGTTGGTCGACGAGATGCGTGTCGCCCCTCCTCTTCCCGCCCGGAACAGCCTGGAACTCGACTACGAACTCTACGCCGAAGCTGAGGCTGAGATGGGCTGGTACAACGGGAGCTTCGAGCTCACCTCGAAGAGCTCCTTTTTACCGGCCGATGTAGCCGCCGACATCATCATGGAACTGAAGCGTCGTTTCGGCCGCTCCCTGGTACACGGCAAGGTCCTGATCTCGACCCCCTACGGCTCCCTCAAGCTGAGTCTCGTAGCGGGCAGCATGCACTCCGACGCCGCCCTGGATCCCGGGCGAGAGGTAGACGCAGCCGGGGGTATCGTCAATCTCCGAGGCGCCGCCCCGCCGGAGGAACTTTCCGCCGCGGTAAGGGAGATCCTCGAAAGCCTCGAGACTGAACGCCGTCTGGAGGTGAGCGGGTATCGGGAGAAGGCGCTCATTCCGGCCCCGCCGCAGCCGACTCATCGTCTGTAAGCCAAGTTTTGGTCGCTATAGTTCTATTTTTCTCTAAATAGTACAAGAGGGCTCGACTTCCGTGTTCTACTATAATCGGCAAACTACTGGATATTGCTGATTTGGAGGAATAATGACCGGAAAAGAGCGCATCTATGCGGTAATGCAGAATAATTTTCCCGACACCGTACCTTGGGTTCCCTTTGCGGGAGTACATGCGGGCAAACTCAAAGGCTATACCGCCCGAGAGGTCTCCACCGATGCGGAGAAACTCTTCGAATCCCTGAAAGAGGTCAACAAGATCTATAAACCCGACGGACAGCCGGTAATGTTCGACCTGCAGATCGAAGCGGAGATCCTAGGCTGCGAACTGGTCTGGTCCGAGGACGCCCCCCCGACCGTCTCGACCCACCCCCTGGCCGAGACCGACGAGATACCTGAGAAGATTCCTTCTCCCGACGAGGGGCGCCTGGGAATGGAACTTGATCTGATGCGTCGCATGAAGGCCGAGGTCGGGGAAGAGACCGCCCTCTATGGACTCCTTTGCGGCCCCTTCACCCTGGCTTCTCACCTGCGGGGAACAAATATCTTTATGGACATGATCATGAATCCCGACTATGTCCATAAGCTCCTGGCCTACTGCAACGAGATCTCTAAGACCCTGGCCGGCTACTTTATCGAAGCCGGAATGGACGTTGTCGCCGCAGTCGATCCGCTGATCTCCCAGATCTCTCCGGATCACTTCAAGGAGTTCATGGAGAAGCCCTTTAGCGAGCTCTTCGAGTTCATCCGCGAGAAGCAGGCCTTCTCCTCCTTCTTCGTCTGCGGTAATGCGACCAACAATATCGAGCCCATGTGTCTGACCAAGCCCGATAATATCTCGGTGGACGAGAATGTCGACCTGGCCAAGGCCAAAGAGGTAACCGACAAGTACGACGTGGTGCTGGCCGGGAATATCCCGCTCACCTCGGTCATGCTCTTCGGGAATCAGCAGGATAATATGAAGACCACCGTCGATCTGATGGATTCCGTCTCCCACGATAACCTGATCGTTTCCCCGGGCTGCGACATGCCCTACGCGACGCCGATCGAGAATACCATCGCCGTCGAGCAGGCGGTTCACAATACCGAGGCGGTCCGGGCCATGGTGGCCAACTACACCAAGGAGGATCTGGTATTCGAGGGCGAGCTGCCGGATTATCCCAATCTGGAGAAGCCGCTGATCGAGGTCTTTACCCTCGACTCGGCCACCTGCGCCGCCTGTACCTACATGTGGGCCTCCGCCCAGGATGCGAAGGAGCATTTCGGCGAGAAGATCGATGTGGTTGAATACAAGTATACCACCCCGGAGAATATTGCCCGCTGCGGTGCGATGGGGGTGCAGCAGCTTCCCAGCATCTATATTAACGGCGAACTGAAGTACTCCTCTATCATCCCCAGCCGGGACGAGCTCTTCAAAGAGGTGGAGGCCCTGCTCTAAATGAACTCGATACCCCTCTACTTTATCGCCGGATTCCTCGGTTCCGGAAAGACCACCGTTCTCAATCAGCTCCTTTCGAGTCTCGACGGACGCCGGGCGGGGCTGATAATCAACGAGTTCGGTACTATCGGCGTCGATGCGGCCAGGGTGGAGGGGCACGAGGACGAGATATTTGAGCTCAACAACGGGCAGATCTTCTGCGCCTGCTTGGCCGGCCCCCTGGCGTCGAGCCTTACCCGGTTGGCGGAGAAACGCCCGGAGCTCATCATCGCCGAGTGCTCGGGGCTCTCGAAGCCGGCTACCCTGCGGGATATGGCCGCAGGAGTCGCTAAAACAACCGACAATGGCGTCCATTTTGCCGGTCTGATTACCGTGGTCGACGGTCCCCGTTACCATGTGCTGCAGCAGAGTGTGCAGGCGGTGCGAGAACAGGTCGCCTACGCCGGTGCGGTGATCGTCAATAAGACCGATCTTATGCAGGAGGAGGAGATTCTTACCGTCGAGTCCCAGCTGCGCAGTCTGCGGCCGGGAATCCCCGTGCTCAGGGCGGAGTTCGGTCGGGTAGAGTTCTCTAAACTCGAGGCTCACTTGTCGCTTGCCGAAGAGATCCCCGAGCTCGATCAGGCGTACATGGGCTGGGGGGATAGCGGGAGGCCGAAACCGAGCGCCCTATTAGTCAGCGACCCGGTTAGCCGGGAGAGGCTTGAGCGCTTCCTAAAGGCAGCCTCTAAGAAGGCCTTTCGCATAAAAGGCGCCGTTCCGGCGGCTGAAGGCTTCTTTATAGTCGACTGCGTAGAAGAGATAGTGGAAATTACCGAGAATGACGGAACACCCGAGACTCGCGGGTTGGTGCTGATCGCCCCCGGCGACGGTTTTGATGGAGATGACTGGCGGCGGCTCTGGGATGATACAGCTTAATTGCGATGAATTCTTCGAAAGGTGAGGAGCTCCTCCTCGCTGAGAATCGTCTCCTGCAGCCGGTAAGGCGGTTTGGCCTCACCGGTCCCGGTACGGATTCCGAAACGGGAGAGAAAGTTTTCTATACGGCGATTGATCTGCTCATGGTCGCTGTTTTTCATCACGCTAAAGTATAGTCGTTCCGGAGAGGAAAAGCAAAAAAAGAAGCTATAAAAGTTGATGTAATGAATTGCTCCAGAGAGAATCAGCTTTTTTTAATGTTCTTCCAATAGCCTCTATGGTAAAGTAATGATATCACAATTCAATCCCCAAGGTAATCGGAGGAAGTATGCGGCTAGTATTCCGATACGGTCTGATCTTGATCTGCGTCTGTGCAATTCTATCTTGTGCAACGAGCCCTGAAGTTTTACCCGAACCTGCGGAAACCCAGGCTGAAGCGAAACCGACGGTGAGCGTCAAAACGGATACCCAGGTTGCAATTATGAACTTCAAGATACTTGCCCGGGATAATGGCCTGGAATACTTGGCCGCTGAGATTCCCCAGAGTCTTACTTCAGCCTTCCTAAACGGCGGCATCATTCAACCGGTAGAACGTCAGCAGTTTGAGGAGCTCGAGGGGGAAATTATTACATCACAGATGTATTCTGATAAGGATGAGATGCTTCGGTTGGGCAGGTTACTGGGGGCGGATTATCTGTTGCTTGGATCTTTGACCGTCCTGGGGGATGCGGGCAAGATCAACTGCCGTTTAATCGAGACCGAAACTGGGGAGATAGTCTTTACCGACGATGTTAGCGGCAGTTTGAAGGATCTCTTTGCCATGGAAGCAGAGCTTGCGGCCCGAATCGAGGAGCGGTTGATACGATGAGACCCAGGGCACGGGCGCTTCTTATCTTTCTTCTGGTCTCATTTTCACTTTTTGCGGAAGAGGCGGTTACCCTGGCGGTAATGAAGTTTAAATCTAATACTGCCGACGGTTCTACCTTCCTTGGGGAATCCTTCTCGGAAACCATGGCCACCAAGCTGGCCGGCATTAGACAGATTCACCTCTATGAACGGGGGCAGTTCGAGAAGATCGCATCGGAACTGCAGATGGCCCAGCAGTCCGGCGGTCTCTTCGATGAATCGACTGTGCAGCATGTGGGTCGCATCGTCGCCATCGACTACATGCTGCTCGGCGCGGTAACCCAACTCGGTGATACCGTACAGGTTGAAAGCAGACTCATCAATGTTAATACCGGCAGGGTTGAGCTGGCAAAGGATCTTCGCGGCAGATACCCCGATGAAGTCTTCGATCTTCAGGATCGGATAGCCCTAGATATCTCAGGGGCGCTCAAGCTGCGCCTTTCGGCCCTCGACCGGGAGCGCATAACCCGGGATCCTACCGAGAATATGGATGCCTATGACCTCTACAACCGAGCGATCGCCTCCGGCAGCAACGGCGGGGATCGGGTTCGCCTGCTCCGGAACGCTCTGAAACGGGATCCGGAGTTCCATATGGCTCGCCACTTCCTGGCGGAGTCTCTCTTTTCAATTGGCGATCTTGGGGAAGCCGAGCAGGAGTACCGCTTGCTGCTCGAGGAAGATCCCGAGGATTACAAGGCCCTCTACAACTCAGCCCTGCTGGCTTTCGACGCCGGCGATTTAGTGGAGGCCGCAGAGTTCTTGGATCGCTGTACCGACCTCCGTCCCCAGGACGCCGACGCCTGGTACCACCGCGGACTTATCTGCGAGTTTTCTCCCTCCGGCGAACGGCTCGGCGCAGGGTGCGATCTGTCGGCCGGTATGGCCTTCTATGAAGAGGCCCTCAAGGCCAATCCGCGGCACTTCGAAGCTCTCTATGCATCCGGTCTTCTCTCCGCCATGTTCGCCCAGGGAGAGGAAAATCCGGAGATTCAGCTTGCTATGCTTGAGACCGCGGTGAAGAGACTATCCCTCTATCTCGAGGTGAACCCCGAAGCCTGGAACGCCGACGAGGTAAAAGAGAACCTTATCATGCTCTCAAACACTGTCGTTCAGCTGGAGGAGTATCTGGAGGGCTAACGGCGGGCCATGGAATTCCACATCCCCCTGGATAATGAGATAAGCGGAGTCGTAGAGTAGTTATGAGCGTTCATCGTTGGATGTTAACCTTATTGTTACTTGTCCTTTATCCGTATCTTCCCATTCATGGTATGGGAGGGGGAGAGCAGCCTGAGCAGGATACTGAAACTGGAAAGCTGGCCGTTAGGACCTGGTCATATCGGGATGAGAAGGTAACCTGGACTGCCGGAGTTACCCTAAAGAACCTGGAAGACAACAGTACCCACTATATTGAAATTTCTGATCGAACCGAGACCACATTATACGAGCTTCCGGCTGGAAAATACCTGGTTGAGTCTAAGGATCTCCTCTCTAACGGTAGGAAGGAGGGGAAGGACGGTAAAGGCCTCTTCCCCGCCACCGATTTCGAGGTGAAGGCGGAGGCCATTACACTGCTCCCATTCCTGGTATTCTACTTCAACACCGGTAAGGATTCGATGGGTGCGGCGCAAAATGTTCCGCTGCCGGATGAGGCCGAGGCGCTGGGATTGTATTCCGGTTGGGGAAACATCTCCGGAAACGATAAAGCCGAGTATACCTCCACTAGACACCTTCCTATCGATGAAGAACTTGAGGCTGAGCTGATGAAAGAGCTTGCGGACGACGACAATGCGCGGCAGCTTCTCTATGTGCCGATTTATAAAGCCAACTATCCCCGTTGGCCCTGGAATCCGAGAGATGAGGTCTTAAGACCTGAGTTCGACTGGGATTTTACGACTCTTCCCGGAGCGGGAGATACCGCACTCATATCGCTTGGATTGGGCGCATACCAGGAGGCTGGACTTTCGATTCCCGATGACGAGATAGAGGCTCGCCGCATGGAGACCCTAATCTCCGATTGGATTACTAAGCGGGCAGGAAAAATAGCTTCGCGCCGGTTTCTGTTAAATAATGAGATTAATTCAGACGCAATCATCGTTGAAATAAGGCACATTGCCTCCTCGGCATCGGAGACTGACACCCTTTACCTGTTGATCACTGGTCATTTTGCGTCGGATATCAAGGGCCGTCCGTTCCTGCTTCTGACGGACACGCGAATCGATGAACTGGCCGCTACAGCTTTATCCCTGCGGCATCTTCTCCAAATCACCGAAGAGTTTCCGGGTGCGGTTGTACTGCTCCTGAATACAGACCGGGATACTCCGCTTAGGCTCAGCCGCTCATCCCTCTTTACTCTGAGTGAAGATCGACTTGCAAATACGATTGATTCAACTAAGAACCCTTGCGAACTCATTCTTCCTCGACGGGATTTATTCGCCGAACATGATGTCTCTTTTATCGATCTCCTTGAGGAGGCGCTAGATAGCGAGCGACCGTTGGAGGAGTTTCTGAGCGGAAATCCCGAGATTATGCACCACGCAAATCTGCCAGCTCTAGAAGCCCGGGATGAGCGGCGGAAGCTGCGGAGCGGCCAAGCGGCGGCGTTATCGAAACTGAAGGCAGAACTCGAATCAGACCGGATTGAGGCGGCATGGGAGCTGGTTAACTCGGATGATTTCGCGCCGTATTCTCTGATTACTATATGCAACGGATTAGCGGGGCGCTCTTCGATTACGAGCGAGAATATCAGGATTATAAGAATATCCTCGCTGCGAGGGAGGAAGCCGCTGCGCACAGAGATTGAGGAGAGTCTTTTCGAATCTTCCCAGACAATCTATCTGCGGAATCGCTCAGATTGGGGATTGAGATTGCCTGTGCAGGATCGCATACGGATGAATGCTATACTCTCTAATTGATGTAAAGATCAAGAAAGCTACCTTCGTACCAAAGGGGATATAATGTCGGCAAGTTTTAAATTATTTACGGTACTGCTTGTGTTGTTCCTATTTATTAGTTGTTCTCCTGAGGAAAGTCCGACGATCGCCGAGCCTGAGGCGCAACCGGAGAATGTGACGACCACAACTGTTGATGAAGGTCTTTCCTTATCCGAGTATATCGCCCTTCCTGTCTGGGAGCAGGTCGGTGTTTCCCTATCCGCTTTAAATGCTGCTGCGGAGGGGAGCGATCCGTGGGCCATGAAGGATCTGCTTGACGAAGCTGCAGGGAATTTTAAGTTGGCGTCGACAGAATTCGCTTCTCTCGATCTCAGGCCTGAAGCGGTAGAATTGAACACTCTCATTCAATCCGCCTGCGATAGCTATCACGATGCGTGTAAAGCATATGCAGAAAGCGGTCTCCCGTCGGATCTAATTACAATGAAAAAGGCCGATCAGGACCTACAGGGATTCCTCGATCTGCTTCAAGAGAAATCCCTAGCGGAATACGAATCATTACTGGCTGCACTCTTCCCCGATTTTAATCAGATAGAATCAGCTATTACCATCGGCTCCATCCTCTACGCTAATAGTCGCGACTTTCTCTTATTCTCCGACCAACTGGATGATCGGGAGGACGCCTTCGAGATCTGTTCCGCCATCGTTGAAGAGGCGGCCGAGACCGGATCTTTAGCTGAGCTTGAAGAGCAGCTTGAAGCGCAGGTCGAGGAGGGGAAGTCCAGTCCGGCTGTGCTTTTTACCTTATCCGCCATCTACGGACGGAAGGGAATGAAACGCGAGGCCTACGAAATGCTTATACAGGTAGAAGAGGAGGTGAAGAAGCGCCCGAAGGTAGTCTTTAATCTGGCGATGGTTCACGGCCGGAAGGATCAACTAAAAACCGAGCTTGATGCGGAAGAGATAAAGTTTCGCACCCCTGATGGTTTCGTGCCGGTCACCGGAGGTCGTTTTCGTTTCGGAGCCGATGTCGGCTTCGGCGTGGAAGGTCCCGACCGTTATGTCGTGGTGGGGGACTTCTTTATTATGAAGGAGGAGGTCAGCTTCGCGCAGTACGACGCCTTCTGTGAAACCACCGGACGCGACAAGCCCGATGATCAGGGCTGGGGTAGGGGGGAACAGCCGGCGGTGAATGTCACCTGGTACGACGCCGTCGCATACTGTAACTGGCTCTCTGCACAGATGGGATTTGAACCAAGCTATATCATTCAGGGGCGCAGTGTTTCCTGCGATTTCGAGGCCGTCGGATTCAGGTTGCCCACCGAAGCGGAATGGGAATACGCCGCCCGAGGAGGTTCGAATAGTAAAAACCTCAGTTTCTCCGGCAGCAGCAATCCGGATGAGTCCGGCTGGTACATGGATAATTCCGGCGGTCATCCTCATCCGGGCGGTGAGCTTACCGCCAACGAGCTCGGTATCTACGACATGAGTGGAAATGTCTGGGAGTGGTGCTGGGACTGGTATGCCGAGTACAAAGGCACCCTGCAGGTGAACCCCGCGGGCCCGGCGAGCGGCGAACTAAAGACCCTCCGGGGCGGATCATGGAGCTACTTCGAAGAAGATATGGCCGTCTCCAGTCGTGGTCGTGTCTATCCCGACGACCGGGATGCGAATAACGGCTTCCGGGTTGTGCAGAGTATTCGCTAGGAGGATGGAGATGTGGAAATCTTCGGCACTGATTCTCGTCCTGTATCTCTCTTCTTTTGCCCTCTTCGCCGGAGGTAGCTCCGAACTGCCGGAAACATCCCCAGGCGAAGGGGTGCTTGCAATCTACACGAAGACTTCGGGAACGAGCTCGGTCCGCTTCACTATACGAGGAGTCTTCAATAACAGCAGGGACGGCAGCTTGCACCGGATTGATCTATCGAATAGAGAAGAGGTCTCCCTATACAAGCTTCCGGTGGGAGACTATTTTCTCGAGGACGATGCGGTTCTCAAGGAGGGGCGAATCGATACCGAACCGGATAACGGTCGATTCCCGAACGTTTCCTTCTCTATATCAGAGGGGGAGATTACACCTCTTCCATTTATGCTGCACTATTTCGATACTAAACGGGATCATCCGGCATCGAACGATGTGCCCCTGCCTGAGGAGTTCCGCGGATTGGAGGAAGTGCGACGATTCTATACCGACGGTTCCGTACAATCGCGCTTCTTTGCCCTAAACCCTGCGCTGGAAAAGGAACTAGTCAATGAATTATCCCAAATGGAAGGATTCTCACAGTGGCGATATGCGGGACTGTTACAAGATACGCAATCGGGTCCCGAGTCCACTGCTACCATGCCGGGTCAAACGCTCATTTGGGAGCCGCCGCCTCTTCCGCAGAGAAATGCGAAAATTCTCAGTATCGGCATCGACGAGTATGCCGATCCGACAATGAACTTGAATAGCGCAGCAGCCGGTGCAAAAAGGGTTGCGTCCTTGTTCGATACCAGATTCGATTCCGAAGGCACAAACCGCAATGATCTGCTTGATACCATCCGATCAGTTAGCTCGACAATCGGGAACGGAGAAACCCTCGTTATCTACATTGCGGGTCATGCCGTGAGCGACATAAAGGGTCGACCCTATATTGTCCCCTCCGACGGGAGCATTAGCAGTATGCAATCGAGTTGCATTCCCCTACGACGGCTCTTCAGCGTGGTGGAGCCGGAGGGGGCTAGGGTTCTCTTCATTCTCGATGTAGGCCGCAGCGGTCCGTGGACAGATGGCCGGGAGGCCCTCTTCTCGCTAAACAGAGATACGATCGAGGAGGAGGTGCAACGAGTCGATGATGATTGTGGGGTGTTGTTCCTCTATGACGATTCGGCTCCGGATGTAACCCGAGGAGCCGAACTTCTGGCGAATGAAAAACTCGATTATAGTCGGCTTTTTCAGGAAGAATATTGGCGGGGTATCCTGGGTGAGGCCTTTCCTGAATTGATCTGGCATACTGAAGGAGCAGTAGATAATGATCTGGGTAGGGTAGATCTTGAAAAGCTAACGGCACTGGTAAATGACCGTCAATGGAACGCGGCCGATACATTGCTGATGGAATTAGCCGCGGCAGATCGGCTGCAAACGGTGTATTTACATGCACTCAAATTAAGCATCAACAGGTATCGCGGCCGACTGAAAACACCACCGGGATTTGCCTATGTTGAATCCGGCAATTTTCTTCTTGGGGAAGGGAGCGCAGATGATTCTATAAGGCCGGTTGAGATTCATATATCCAGGGATTTTCTTATCAGCGAACATGAAGTGACCCAGCAGGAGTATGAGGCGATCATGGGCCATAACCCGGCAACCCAAAGGCGAGGACTCGGACCCGAATATCCGGTCTATATGGTTAACTGGTATGATGCGTTGGAATACTGCAACCGCCGCAGTGTCTCAGAGGGACTGACACCATGCTACGAGATAACCGGGTACGAGGTATTTTGGGATAAGGAGGCCGAAGGATATCGGCTTCCTACCGAGGCAGAATGGGAGTACGCCGCCCGGGGAGGAGGGCTTGTGTTAAAGCCCGCTTTCTATGCGGGAGGGCAGGATCTGGATGCCGTCGGCTGGTACGAGGGGAACGCAAACGGCGGGACTAATCCGGTTAAACAGAAGGAACCCAATCGTCTTGGAATCTACGATATGTCCGGAAACGTCGCCGAATGGTGTTGGGACTGGTATGCTCCCTATCCGGAAGAAGCTCAGACCGATTATGAAGGACCTTTGCGGGGACAGCTTAAGGTGCAGCGCGGTGGGAACTGGCTGAGCAATGCGGATAGCTGTACAGTCCAAAAGCGCATATTCTCGAGTTTTTCGCGACGCAACAGCAGCACCGATGGATTCAGGGTGGTGAGGACGGTTCTGTTTGGAGGAAACGATACAACAGAAATTGATGGAGAATACACCGGAGCGGCAGACTCTATGATCGATAAGATGCGATCGCGGGAGGTATTCGCATATGCTGATTGGATAAAGACAGAAATAGATAATTCCTTCCGCGGTGATGAGCAACAGATCCTTATGCGTTTCTCCGATATCTTCGACTTCGAGAGGGTTCCACTTGGTTCGGCGATCCTCTCTGCCGAGTTGCAGGTATATGTTACGGACGGCAGTAAGGCAGAGGCCTCTATCCATCGCCTGTTGACCCCCTGGGATGAAGAGCACTCCTGGCACACTATCGGGGATGGGATCAGCCTCGATAATATTGAAGCGGTTCGCAATCCCGATGATGCGGTACTTTGTTCGGAGAGCGACGCCCGGTATTCATTCGATGTCTCGGCGTCAGTCAATGAGTGGAGTATCAACCGAGATAACTTCGGTTGGGTCATTATTCTTCCGGATGCAGACGGCTTGACAATCCACTCCTCAGAACAGAGCGATCCGGAAAAACGACCCACCCTTTTGGTCCAGTATGCCCACAGAGGCCAGCGCTACGAGGTTCGATTCACCCAAGGAACCTTGATAGAGCGGAAGGAACTCGAATGAGCAGATTGCTTTGTTGGGTATTGGCGTTCCTCTTTTGTACATATGCTGCACTCTTCGCTGCCGGTGGGGCGGAACTAGCGGAGAGGAAGCCGGGCGAGGGGGCGTCGGTCATCGAGACGCGTTCCTTGCGCGCCGGGCCTGCGACCTGGACCACGCGCATCCGTTTTATTCATGAGGAGAGCGGAGAAGAGCTTATAATCGATATGCCGGACAGTGCTGGAACAACGGTTCTTCGCTTGGCTTCCGGGAGCTATCGCTATCGGGAAGACCGAAGATTACGGGACGGATCGCCGGAATCAGATTGGGGTGATAATAGAAATCCTTCACTTAGTTTTGAAATCCGTGAAGGTGAGATATCTCTGTTTCCCTATGTTACCTACTACTTTGACACCAACCGGGATCATGCTCAAGCGCGGCAGCAACCTATTCCGGAAGAAATTTCTCATCTTCCGATGATGGGTAGGCTAACCGACGGTTCGATCCAAACGATATTCTTAGGTATTGACGCCCGTATCGAATCAGAAATTGCCGCAAAGCTTGCCGAGATGGAGGGCGCAGACCAATGGATCTTCAGGCCCACATTGGCAGCTAACAATGATGCCTGGCCCTATCGGACGGCCTCGCCTGTGTTAGCCAAGAGAGCGGAACCTGAACCGGAAGAGCACACCCCGTGGGAGCCGCCGCCATTGCCGGGGCCGGGCTTGAAGATCCTGACTATCGGTATCGATGAGTACGATGATGCTGATCTGAATCTGCAGGCTGCAGGCGAAAGCGCCAGGATCGTTGCAGATGCGCTTGCGGCATGGGGCAGCCGAGTAGCCGAACGTGTTCAGATACTAGAAGCCCCCGAGGGGAAATCAACTCGTTCGGCAGTCGCTGCAGCCGTGCTTGATGCAGCAGAAGCGACAGCTTCGAGTGAGCTACTCATTCTCTATATCGCCGCCCATGCGGTTAGCGACATCAAGGGGCGCCCCTTCATAGTGCCTTCCGACGGTGATCTAACGAGCATCCAGGCCACGTGCATACCCTTAAGGAGCATAACAAATACGGTATCGTCAACTAGCGGAGTGGTATTTATTATCCTGGACCTGGGAAGGAACGGTCCCTGGACGGAGAACCGGGAAGCGCTGTTTACATTGGATAGAGAACGTCTTGCGTCAATGCCTGTTCCCACTGATAAACCCTTGGCTCTACTCTCTACCAACACCGGGGTACTCACTCGATTCGACGATACCGATTTCGCGGAAGCCCTTGGCGATGCACTTGAATCAATCACTCTTGAAGACCTCCGGATTGAACGGAAGTGGATCGCCGGATTAGAGGAAGGGTACTCTCACTCGATCTGGTTCAAATCGTACGGGAAGCAGGCTGCCGCCGGCCCTGAGGATGTTATTAGGGAAGTTGAGTCTCTGCTTGAAAAAAAGAAGATCGCCGAACTGGTCTCCCTGCTGAAAGCAAGGGCTGAACTCTTTTCCGATGAATATCTCCAACAGATATATGGAACTCTTTTTGACCGATACGGTGTCGGGGATGGTCTGCTCATGATGAGTTCCCCGGGCGACGGAGAAATGAATGTAAGCCCTGATGTAACTGAGATACGGATCAGTTTCTCTAAGTCTATGCACGGTCGACGTAATATAAGCTGGAATGGAATACGCGTAGATATCGACGGAAGCTATTGGGAAGAAGGAGATACAGTCCTAGTTTACCCTCTTGAATTCAAATTATCGCCCAACAGGGAATATTCCTTCATTCTTAATCCGGAGCTCTATGGGAAGACAATGCGATCTAAAGACGGCAGCTTCATAGATTTAAATACAGTGATCAGTTTCAGAACCGGTCCGCAATAGTACAATCGAATACGCAAAAAAAAGCCGGCCTCAGGCCGGCTTTTAAATATCGTTCCAACAACTAATTAGGAACCGGTATTTCGTTTACATGCTCATCTCGAGCTCAAAACAACGGTTCGGAAAGAATGTCTATAGTGTCTCTCTATAGGCGTCCCCCGTTTGATTACACTAGATTTTTCCAACAAATCTAACGTGCCGGGGCTGTTCCCGACTCTCCACAACGGGTGGTGCTTCCATAAAATGCCTCCTTAACTCAAGAAACATTTGATACTTAGAATGTAGTACGCTTAAGGGCGGATGTCAAATTTTACGGTTAAATTTCTCATAAAAAAATGCCGTCCGGCCAGGCCGAACGGCACAAAATGTTGCCTATAATAGAACCCTATACTTCGTAGGTGCTGGCCGAGACGTCCCCCCCGGTGCCGGTCCAGTTGGTGTGAAAGAACTGGCCCCGAGGCTTGTCGGTTCGCTCGTAGGTGTGAGCGCCGAAGTAATCCCGCTGGGCCTGGAGGAGGTTGGCCGGTAAGCGGTCGTTCCGATAGCCGTCGTAGAAGGCCAGGGCGGTAGAGAAGGCAGGTGTCGGGATTCCCAACTCCACCGCTTTGGAGACCACCCGCCGCCAGGAGGCCTGACACTCGTCGATCTTGTTCTTGAACCAGCTGTTCAGGAGCAGATTGTTCAAATCGGGATTCTCGTCGAAGGCCTCCTTGATGCGACCTAGGAAGACTGAACGGATGATACAGCCGCCGCGCCACATCAGGGCGATGCCGCCGTAGTTCAGGTTCCAGTTGTGCTCCTTGGCGGCCTCTCGCATCAGCATGTAGCCCTGGGTATAGGAGACGATCTTGCTGGCTAACAGCGCCTTCTGGATATCGGCGATAAAAGCCTGCTTGTCGCCGGAATAGTTCATCTCGGGACCGGATAGGGATTTGCTGGCCTCGACCCGCTCATCCTTCATAGCCGAGAGACAGCGGGCGAATACCGCTTCGCCGATCAGGGTTACCGGAACGCCGAGATCCAGGGAGCTGATGCCGGTCCACTTGCCGGTACCCTTCTGGCCGGCGGTGTCGAGAATCTTTTCCACCAGCGGTGAGCCGTCCTCGTCCTTGAAAGCCAGGATATCCCGGGTAATCTCGATCAGATAGGAGTCGAGATCGCCGGTGTTCCACTCCTTGAAGACTTCGTGCATCTCGTCGGCGCTCATCCCGAGGGCGTTCTTCATCAGCATATAGGCCTCGCAGATAAGCTGCATATCCCCGTACTCGATGCCGTTGTGAACCATCTTTACATAGTGGCCGGCCCCGTCCTCGCCGACCCAGTCGCAGCAGGGTTCGCCGTCGTCGGTCTTGGCCGCCACCGACTGGAAGATCTCCTTTACCAGCGGCCAGGCCTTCTCGTTGCCGCCGGGCATCATCGACGGTCCGAAGCGGGCGCCCTCTTCGCCGCCGGAGACCCCGGTACCGATATAGAGGATGCCCTTCTCCTCAAGCGCCTTGGTACGCCGGATCGTATCGGGGAAGTGGGAGTTTCCGCCGTCGATAATCAGGTCGCCCTTCTCGAGGTGGGGCAGGACCATCTCGATAAATCGGTCTACCACCTCGCCGGCCTTGACCATCAGCATCACCTTCCGGGGCCGCTCGAGTTTGGCGATAAACTCCTCCATCGAATGGGCGCCGTAGATAGTATCGCGACCCTTGGCGGCGCCGTTCAGGAAGTCGTCCACCTTACTGACGGTACGGTTGAAGACCGCCACCTTGAAACCCTTGTCGTTCATGTTCAGGACCAGGTTCTGCCCCATCACCGCCAGGCCGATGAGGCCGATATCCGCTTTCTGTTCTGCCATATGCTTTCTCTCCTTAGCTGTTAAACCGCTCTTCTACGGCCCAGAGACCGATGGCGGGATTTGATACGAAGTAGATCTCCTCCCCGTCGGGAAGGGTGTTCCAACCGTCCTTGAGTGCGCTTGGATTGTAGCGCGCGCTCATCTCCTCGAGATCGGCGTATTTATAGCCTACGCCCTCGGTATCTGCCTGGCTCAGTTGTCCCGGACAGTAGGTGATCGAGAAACGTCCCTCGGAGGAGCCGTGAATCAGGTGTGCGGCGACCCCGAGACTCTGCTGCAGGTCTTCGTTTTTCTCGACCAGCTCGAGAACCTCCGGTGTCGTCACGTAGCCGTATTTGCGAATGATACGATCATTCTCCGCATCTTCGCCGAACTCCTTGACCCCCGGGGCCAGTACGACGAGTTCGCCGCCGTCGGCAATCGCCATCCGCGTACGATAGATGCTCTTATTTCCGAGCCAGGTGGAGCGGAACTCCTCGGGATCGAGGTAGACCACCGCCTTCTTGATCGGCTTCTCCAGCATGGTGAAGTTTACCTTCAGCGAGAGCTCCGCCGCCTTGTAGAAACACTCATGATCGTCGCCGATAAAGAGGCCCCGAATCGGCAGACTCCCATCCTCGGCTCGGCCGACGACGGTCAATACATAGATGATCTGCGGGAGCTTCTCGCCGAAATTCTCCGAGGCGTAGTTCAGCACGGCCCGGACGGGATTGTCGGCCCGGCCCATAATGCGTTCCATTCCGTGAACGGCGCCGATGAAGTGGCTCTTGTTGATCCCTTCGCTCCCGCCGGTGCCCACGAATATGTTCTTGTTATAGTTGGCCAGGCCGATGACCTCGTGGGGTACTACCTGTCCCAAGGAGAGGATCAGGTCGTACCCGCCGTCGACCAGGCTTGTATTGACCTGGGCGGGCCAGTCGAAATCGAGCTTCCCCTCGGTCTGTTCTTTGATAAACTCACCCGGTACTGTCCCTAAGGTGGTCAGGTCCTTACGCCATTTATGCTCCCGGAAGAGCTCATTCGGTACGCCGGGAAACATTTTATTCAGCTCTGCGTCGGTCATCGGGTAGTGGGTGCCTAATGCGGGCATCACTGCGCTCAGTGCTTCGCCGTAATACTCATAAGTCATTCCCGTTAGCTTTCCAGCCTGGGAATGGAAGCGAGTAATATCCGGCGGCAGGGCGATCACCTTCTTGCGTTGTCCGAGCTTATGGTAAACCCCTTTCAGGGCTTCCTTTAGTTCGGCATCGCTAAGGACGGTATCCTCGCCGCCTTTTGCATAATAGAGCATAATCTCCTCCTCTCGTCTGATTTAGATTCTACCAGCTCGGTTTTTCCGGCAGGTAGGCTTCGAACTCCCGCAGGAGTTCCGCCTGATACTCCCCGGCGAAACTGCCGTCGAAGAAGCGGTCTATTCCTTCCTTGTAAAAGCGCTCCCAGCTCGCCTCTTCGTGGCCGGGATTGATCGGGTAGAAGAGGGCGTCGTTGTGAGCCGCGGCCTTGTAGTCCCCCGGAGCGTCGCCGATCATCAGAATCTTCTCGGTCGGATACTTGCCGCCGGCGGCGAACTCGATGTGCTCGCTCTTGGTTCCCCGCTCTTGACCGGCGATGAGCCGTACATATTTGTCGATGCCGTGCTCCTTCCACTCTCGGTCGAGGGCCTCGAAAGGGGTCTGGCTGACGACAATCGCATCCGCTTTCTCGGTCATTTTGTTAAGACTCTCCTCCACATAGGGGTAGGGCGGAACATTGCGCACGATCTTGGAGATCACCTCGTTTACCTCCAGGCTCCAGTCGAGCACCATCTTTAATTCCGGCAGGGAATTTCGCTCAACTTCGGCTATCAGGGCCGGGTTGCCGAGTTTGGTCTCTCGTTCGCACCAGGCGGCTATCTCCTTGAGAGCCGGAATCGCGGCGTGCCGGTCTTTCACCTCCTGCCGTTCTGCTAAGAGCTTAACGGCATGCTGAATGGCCAGAAAGCGGTTGCAGCCGCGGGTTTTGGAGTAGAGGTTAACGAACTCCCAGACCTCCCGGGCATACTTCGATACCGGCTGGAGGCCGAAGTGATTGATAAATTGGGGACAGAAGCACTCCTTGTGCTTGATCTCCATCGAGTCGAAGGCGCATCCGTCGGAATCTATACCGATAAAATACTCCTTCTTAGGGGCAAAGTCCTTTAGTTCCTGAACGGGGTTGCTCATAGGGGCTCCTTCTCCTCTCATTTAGCATGTGTGGACCGGGGCGTGAGTATATTTAGCTTTTGCAAGCTTACGCAAAACGGTCTCTTACGAAACTTTTAGCATGGAATTCCGCTGCCGTCAAGTTTTGTAAGGCCTTACATTTTTTCATTGACAGGGTAGAGATTGCGTAATACTCTGTTAAGCGAAAGGAAACGAAAGGTACTGAGATGTCATCAAACCGGCGGCACGATGAAATTCTTAAGATCCTCTCCCGGCTGCGGAGCGTAAACGTCGCTGATTTGACCAATCGACTGAAGGTCTCGGAGGTGACGATCCGCAAGGATTTAACCACCCTGGAGGAGATGGGCTTTCTGATTCGAACCCGGGGCGGGGCGGAACTGGCCGAAGACAGTCGCTTTCGCCGCACCATGAACGTTCGTCGCGGTGAAAACCTGGAGGCCAAACGAGCTATCGCAGCCAAGGCCCGGGAGCTGGTGCGGGAAGGGGATACGATCTTTATCGACGCCGGGTCCACCTGCATGCTCTTCGCCGAGGAGCTGACCGATCTCTCCTTACGGGTGGTCAGCAACTCCATCGATGTGATGACCCGCTTAGCCGATTGCAGCGGAATCAGTCTGATTTCGGTAGGCGGCGCCTATCATAAAGAGGCCGGCAGCTTCCTCGGACCCACGGCTATCGAGAATTTGAATGAGCTTCAAATCGGCAGCGCCTTTTTAGGGGCCACCGGGTTCTCCGCTAAGGGTATATTCTCCTCCCAGAATACCTTGGAGGCCCAGGTCAAACAGCAGGCCCTCAAGGTTTCGGAACGGAGGGTGGTGCTCGCCGATTCGAGCAAGTTCGACTTCTCCGCCTTCTCCATCTTTGCTCGGCCGGGAGACGTGGACGTATTGGTCAGCGATAAGAATTTCATCGCCGCCGAGGAGTTAGTCTCCCGGGGCATCGAGGTCGTGCTCGCCGAATAGAGGCGGCACATTTCCAGATAATCTAAGAATACAAGGAGTAGAAGCGAATGGGGGATTCTGCACACATTTTACGGGGCAATGCGATCGTCGCCCAGAGCGGCGGTCCGACGGCGGTTATAAACGCCTCTGCCTGCGGCGTTATTCAAGAGGCCCTAAAACGGGATGAGATAGAGCATGTCTATGCCGCTTACAACGGTATTTTAGGGGTATTGAACGAGGAGATCTTCGACCTCGGCCGGGAGGATCCGGACCAGATCGAAGGCCTCAGATGCTCGCCCGCATCGGCCCTGGGTTCCTGCCGCTATAAGGTGCGCAGCGAGGCGGACTTCGAGAAGATCGTCAATGTCTTCAAGAAACACAATATCCGCTACTTCTTCTACATCGGCGGAAACGACTCGATGGATACCGCCGACCAGGTTAACAAACTGGCCGCCAAGATGGGCTACGAGTTCGTCGCCATGGGAGTACCGAAGACGATCGACAACGATCTGGCTCATACCGATCACACCCCCGGATTCGGGAGCGTAATCAAATATCTGGCGACCATGGTAATGGAGGCGGGCAGGGATACCGAGGCCCTCTACACCACCGATACTGTGAATGTAATCGAGGCGATGGGGCGGAACGCCGGCTGGATCGCCGCCGGAACCGCTCTCGCCCGGCGCAACAATGAGGATGCGCCCCACATCATTCTCCTGCCCGAGGTTCCCTTCGATAAAGAGAAGTTCAAGGCCAAGGTGCAGCACTATCTGGATACTATCAAACGCTGCGTGATCGTCGTATCCGAGGGCACCAAGAATGCCGACGGGAGCTACATCGCCGAACAGAAGGGTGATTTCGGCAAGGACGCCTTCGGCCATACCCAGCTCGGCGGGGCGGCCCAGTATATCAAATCCCTGGTAGAAGGCGAGGTAAAGGTTAAGGCCCGTTTCGCCATGCCCTCGACTATCCAGCGGACCGGCATCCACTTCGCCTCCCAAACCGATTCGGACGAGGCTTATCTGGTCGGTAAGCGGGCGGTGGAGCTGGCCCTCGCCGGGGAAAACGGCAAGATGGTCACCTTGAAGCGGGTTTCCGATGATCCCTACCGCATAGAGACGGCAACCGCCGATCTATCCGCCGTGGCCAACGATGAGAAGATGTTTCCCCGAGAGTGGATCAGCGACGACGGCTTCTTCGTGACCGACGAGTTTATCGACTACGCCCGTCCCCTCATCCAGGGCGAGGTCCAGACCCGTATTAAGGACGGTCTCCCGGAGTTCGTGAGGTTCGAGAAGCATTTTATTTGAGTATAAATTAGGAGGTATAGTATGGTTCCCTTTTCAATCGATCTGAAAGATAAAACCGCCGTGGTAACCGGCGGAGGCGGCGTTCTCTGCGGCGCATTTTCCAAAGCTCTGGCCGAGTGCGGGGCGAAGGTGGCGATTCTCGACCTGAGAAAAGAGGCGGCCGATGCGGTGGCCGATCAGATTTCCGCCGCCGGCGGGACAGCCATCGGGGTGGCCGCCAATGTGCTGGAGCTGGAGAGCCTGGCCGAGGCGGAAAAAGCGGTACGCGATGCCTTTGGTCCGGCGGAGATCTTGATAAACGGCGCCGGCGGGAACCATCCCAAGGGCACGACCAGTAAGGAGTATCTCTTCAAAGAGGATTTAGGGAAGACCGTCGAAGGCCTGACCACCTTCTACGACCTCGATCCCAAGGGCGTTGAGTTTGTCTTCAATCTCAACTTTCTGGGCACCCTGCTTCCGACCCAGGCATTTACCAAGGGGATGGTCGAAAAGGGGGAGGGGACCATCATCAACATCTCCTCCATGAACGCCTTCACGCCTCTGACCAAGATTCCCGCCTACTCGGGCGCCAAGGCGGCGATCTCCAACTTTACCCAGTGGTTGGCGGTGCACTTCTCACAGGTCGGCGTACGGGTCAATGCGATTGCTCCCGGCTTCTTCCTGACCGATCAGAACCGCGGTCTCTTGAAGAACGATGACGGCAGCTGGACGCCCCGGGCGGACAAGATCCTCTCCAACACCCCCATGGGACGTTTCGGCGAACCGGACGAACTTATCGGGGCTCTTCTTTTTCTGGTAGACCCCCGGGCATCGAGCTTCGTGAACGGTACCGTGATTCCCGTGGACGGCGGTTTCGCCGCTTTTTCAGGTGTGTAAGGCGATGAAGCAGTTTTTAGACGACGACTTTATGCTGCAGAACGAGGCGGCCAAGGTTCTCTATCATGAATATGCCGCCGGAATGCCGATCTTCGACTACCACTGTCACCTGCCCCCGGCACATATTGCCGAGAACGTCAAATTCGAGAACCTGACCCAGATCTGGCTCTACGGGGATCACTACAAATGGCGGGCGATGCGCTCCAACGGCGTGGCTGAACGGCTCTGCACCGGCGATGCCAGTGACTGGGAGAAGTTTGCCGCCTGGGCGGAGACTGTTCCCAAGACCATCGGGAACCCCCTCTACCACTGGACGCACATGGAGCTTAAACGCCCCTTCGGAATCAGCGGAAAGGTGCTGAATCCCGATACGGCCGAGGGGATCTATAAAAGCGCGAATGAGAAGCTTCAGCAGGACGCCTTCAGTACACGGGCCTTGATGGAAGAGTTTCGTGTTAAGGCGGTCTGCACCACCGACGATCCGGCGGATAACCTGGAGCACCATTCGGCGATTGCCGGGGATGCCGGCTTCGGCATCAAGGTCTTACCCACCTTCCGCCCCGATAAGGCCATGGCCATCGAAGGGGGGCGCACCTGGATCGACTATCTCGAAAAACTGGGTGAAGCGGCGGGACTTAGTATCGCAGGATTTGAAGATCTTCTCATTGCCCTGGATAAGCGGCATCAGTTCTTCCACTCCATCGGCGGACGCCTCTCTGATCATGCCCTCACCGTTCCGGTCTACGCCCCGGCGGGGGAGGCGGAACTGAAGGCTATCTTCTCCAAAGTGAAAGCCGGCGGCGAGGCCGCGCCGGATGAGGTCGACAAGTTCAAGACCGCTCTGATGCTCCACTTCGGCCGGCTGAACGCTAAACGGGGCTGGGTAATGCAGCTCCATATCGGGGCTCTGCGGAACAACAACAGCCGCCTCTTTGCCGAGTTGGGACCGGATACCGGATTCGACTCAATCGCCGACGGCGAGGTCGCCGCGCCTCTGAGCCGGCTGCTCGATGCTCTGGATGTGAGCAACGAACTGCCGAAAACAATCCTTTATACCCTGAACCCCAACGACAATGATGTCCTGGGAACCATGATCGGCAACTTTCAGGACGGCTCGGTGCCCGGAAAGATGCAGTTCGGCTCCGGCTGGTGGTTCAATGATCAGAAGGACGGCATGATCCGCCAGATGACTACCCTGGCCAACCTGGGACTCTTGAGCCGTTTCGTCGGCATGCTGACCGACTCGAGAAGTTTCCTCTCCTATCCGCGGCACGACTACTTCCGGCGCATTCTGTGCAATATAATCGGTACCTGGGTCGAGGATGGGGAGGCCCCTCGAGACTACGACCTCTTGGGAAGCATGGTGGCCGACATCAGCTTCAATAACGCGAAGGATTATTTTGGGATAGAGCTATGAAACTAGAGAAATACACCATGGGCTGCGGCGACCGTTTTACCCATCAAGGGAGGGCGCAGCTGGAAGCCTTCATTCAAGCCAAGAAAGAGGGGATCGATGTGACTCCCGTCTGGAACAAGAGTCATCGGGAGCACTCGATTATCGGAACCGATCCGAATCTGGTCCGAAGGGAGGCCGATGAAGCCACCGCGGCCAAGGGCTGGACAGGGGCCTACTATGTCGACGCCGACCACATCGGCCTCGGAAATGTGGATATCTTCCTCGATGCCTCCGACTTCTACACCCTGGACGTGGCCGACTTTACCGGCCAGGCGGCGGACGGCGATTCTATTGCGGCATTCGTGAAGAAGTACGCCTCCTACGCAGGTTCCCTCTCTATTCCCGGGATCGATGCGCCACTGGAGATCACCGAGGCCAAGATCCGGACCATTGCCGAGAAGTATCTATTAGCGGTACAGGAGGCGGGGAAGATCTACCGCCATATACTGACCAAGAAGGGGGAAGGAAACTTCGTAGCCGAGGTCTCTATGGACGAGACCGATCTGCCCCAGACTCCGGAGGAACTCCTCTTCATCCTGGCGGCGATAGCCGACGAGGGGATTCCCGCCCAGACGATCGCTCCCAAGTTCACCGGCCGCTTCAATAAAGGCGTCGATTATGTGGGCGATGTAGAGCAGTTCAACAAGGAGTTCGACGAGGATATCTGCGTCATCGCCTATGCGGTTAAGGAGTTCGGTCTGCCGGAGAACCTGAAGCTCTCGGTTCATTCGGGGAGCGATAAGTTCTCCATCTATCCGGGAATTCGGGCGGCGATCCGCAAGCACGACGCCGGTCTGCACTTGAAGACCGCGGGCACCACCTGGCTCGAGGAGCTGATCGGTCTGGCGGAAGCCGGCGGAGACGGCTTGGATATCGCCCGGGAGGTCTACCGGACGGCCTTGAAGAAGTACGACGATCTGGTGGGACCCTACGCGGCGGTGATCGATATCGATACAGCCAAGCTCCCCTCCCCGGACGAGGTAGATAGCTGGAGCGGCGAGACCTTCGCCAAGGTCTTGCGCCACGATCAGAGTGAGCCGGCCTACAATCTGCACTTCCGGCAGCTCTTACATGTGGGCTACAAGGTGGCCGCCCAGATGGGCGAACGTTACATCGACGCCCTCAAAAAATACGAAGATGTGGTCGCTAAACATGTTTGCGAGAATCTCTTAGAGCGGCATATCAAGCGCGTTTTTTAATAGGTCATTCTAGTAAAAAGACCCGGCTGTCCGTAACGGCTGCCGGGTCTCTTTTTAGGCTTGAGTCCTAGGAGAGAAGCTTCTCGCACTCCTCGGCGCTGGCGACGCTACCCGAGTGGAGCACCTTCCCGTCAACGGCCAATGCAGGGGTGTTCATCACCCCCATGGCGGCGATCTGTGCATAATCGGTAATCTTCTCCAGCTCAAAATCAAGCTTGAGATTTCCGGCGGCGCTCTTGGCATTCTCCGCCAGTTTCTCGCAGTTGGGGCATCCGCCCCCGAGAATCTGAATCTTCATAACTCATACTCCTTACTAGTAAATAATATTTAAAATCCAGCCGGCCACGGTAAAGAAGACCAACAGCATTACGAAGAAAATTCCCAGAAGCCGGGGCTTCATGACCTGTTTCAAGAGCATAAACTCCGGAAAACTGGCGGCTACGGTACTCATCATAAAGGCCAGGGTGGTTCCCACCGGCAAGCCCTTCCCCAAGAGACTCTCGGCCACCGGGATCATCCCCGAGGCGTTCGAATAGAGAGGGATCCCCAATAGAACCGCAGCGGGAACGCTCCACCAGCTTCCCGATCCGAGGTGGCTGGTGATAAACTCCTCCGGCACATAGCCGTGCAGCAGGGCCCCGGCCCCGATGCCGATAAAGACCCATTTCCAGATGCGCCCAAGGATCTCCTTCAGTTCCTGCTTGGCGAAGGCGTGCCGCTCGGATAGGCCGATGCGGGTTGCAGTGGCCACCTGCGCGGATTCCGACTCACAGTCGCAGGTTGGAGCGCTTACCGGTGAGGCTGCCTTTACCTGGGAGACCAGGGGGGTTAGATAGCGCTCGGCTTTGATGGCATCCAGAAAAAAACCGCCGATGATCCCCGCACCCAGGCCGATTGCGAGATAGATCAGCATAAAGCGCAGGCCGAGAATTCCGCCCAAGAGCACCAGCGCCACCTCGTTGACGATGGGAGAGGTGATAAGAAAGGCCATGGTTATTCCCAGGGGAATTCTGGCCTGGGTGAATCCGAGGAAGAGGGGAATGCTCGAACAGGAGCAGAAGGGGGTTACCGCTCCCAAACCGGAAGCTGTCAGGTAGCCGAAGAGCCTTGTCTTCCCGGAGAGATAATTCCGGACCTTCTCCGTATCCATACCGGCCCGGAGCAAGGCTATGAGATAGATCATTACCGTGACTAGGAAAAAGATCTTGCTTACATCCTCGATGAAGAAGTGGAGGCTTGAAGCAAATCTGGCTGAAGGATCGAGACCCGCCAGGGAATAGACGAGAAAATCCGCAAGAAGAGTAAAGATTGAGAGCATCGAGACTATTCTCCTAATTTAGTAGCTATACAGGCGATGAACTCACTGACGCAGGTGAGGGTAAGTCGGTAGTAGACGTTTTGTCCCTGTTTGCGGTCGCTAACGATCCCGGCGCTCTTCAAGAGGGCCAGGTGGCGGCTTACGGTAGGCAGCTGTCCCGGTACGAGATCGGCAAGCTCGCAGACGCAGCGTTCGCCGTTTTTAAGCGCATCCAGGAGGATTATCCGGCTCGGATGTCCCAAGGCCTTGAAGACCTGCGCCTCCGATGCGGCGAGCTCCTGGTTCATCTCTACCCGACTCTGCGCCGGGCTGCTTATGCCGCAACTGCAGCTCTCTGTTTTCATAATTAGATAATTAGCAAAATAGCTAAATAATGTCAAGTAAAGAGCCCCCATACGGGGGGCTTAACTGATATAGAATCTATGTCGGATGAAGACTACTTGAAGGCCAAGTGCTTAAGCTTGAATGTCTATCTGCTGGCCCAGCATGGGGTCGACCGGTATCTCCGCGCTGGCGATGAGCTGCTGCACCGCTTCGCCCTGGAGTTCCATGCCGTCCTGGGCCATCTTCTGGACCTTCATCCCCGCTTCCGCTTGTACCTGCGCCTGGCTGATGCCGACTGATATTCCTTCGATGTTCATGGGCTAATTATAATCAAAAAAATGAGAAAAAGCGATTACTTTATCCGCCGAAGCGCCCAAGAACCGCATCCCTGATCACCTTTACCGCCAATAGGATTATCGGAGTACTATGCAGCAGGAGATCGAAGATATCGATGGGTTTGCTCAATTCACCGCGGCTGAGCATACCGATCTTCTCGAAGAGATGGGGCATGGGCTGGAAGGGAGCCAGGCCCAGCATTACGGCGATAATCAAGAGGGCGGGATAGGGAATGGAATCAAGAAACTTCAACATCGGTTCACCTTTACCTACTCGTATTCTTCCTACTAAGATACCGAAAATAATATTGCGGGGGAAATCGATGAAGCAGATCGGCATCTTGGGCGGCATGAGCTGGGAATCGACCAAAGAGTACTATCGCATCCTGAACGAGACGGCCGCGGAACGGCTCGGGGGGCTTCATTCGGCGGAGTGTATAGTGGCTTCGGTCGATTTTGCACCCCTGGCCGAATGGATGCACGAGGACCGCTGGGATCTGGTAGAGGAGGTGCTGGTCGAGAAAGCTCACGCCCTCGAGCGGGCCGGAGCTGAGCTGATTCTGATCGCCACCAACACCATGCATCTATTGGCGGATAAAGTGCAGGCCGCCGTCTCGATACCGCTCGTGCATATTGCCGACGCCGCCGGGGAGGAGTGCCGACGGCTCGGCGCCTCTACTACGGCGCTGTTGGGGACCAAGTTCACCATGGAGATGGATTTCTATGCCGAGCGCCTGTCGGAGCGTTCTGGGCTGAAGGTACTCACCCCTCCGGAAGAGGCGCGTCTCGAGATCGACCGCATCATCTTCGAGGAGCACTGCCGGGGAGTATTCAAAAAAGAATCAACCGCGAAGCTTACCAAATATGCCGAAGAACTCATCGCCGAAGGGGCCGAGGCGGTCATTCTGGGCTGCACCGAGCTCCCGCTGGTTATCAAGCCGGGCGATCTCTCCGTCCCTGTCCTCGATACCACCGAGCTGCATGCAAAAGCGGCCTTTGAGGCGGCGCTGTGATATCGAGGACTGGATTCTCGATCTGGAGCGGGTGAAAGAGGATCTGCGCAAACTGAAGATTTAGCGTAAAGAGTATTCGGACAAAAAAAACCCGATCCTCAATCAGTGGATCGGGTTTTGAAACCGTGAATCGTGTGCGATTAGCCCGCTACGATTGCCTCGACGGGGCAGACCTCGGCGCAAGCGCCGCAGTCGGTGCATGCATCGGGATCGATGACGCGCATATCGCCCTTTTCGCTTATGGCCTCAACGGGACACTCAGGTTCGCAAGCGCCGCAGTTGGTGCACTCATCGGTAATTTTGTATGCCATGAGATACCTCCCAAGATTTGGTATGACCAAATTGTAGACGAAAAGCTTCCATTTTTCAAGTCTTTTTAGCAATCCCCAGCAGATTTCTGACTAGTTTTACTCCCTCATTCAGAAACAGCGGAACCAGCGACAGGAGGCCTACAAGCAGCCAGTCGGAGAGACTTAAAGGTACGACGCCGAAGAATCGGGCCACCGCCGGTACCATGATCACTCCGAACTGAAGCAGCCCTCCGGCGATAAGGGCCAGGAAGAGATAGGGATTGATCTTCAGCTTGAACAGGAGATGCCGGGGATGGCGCAGGTTGAAGGCGTGTACCAGCTGGGAGATGCTCAAGACTGCAAAAGCGAGGGTTCGGGCGTGGATCAGCGAATCGTCGTACCGCTTCAGTCCCCAGGCGAAGAGGCCGAGGGTCAAAAAACCGATCAAAAGGCCGTTCAGCACCACCGTTATTCCCGTTCCGCCGGCAAAGAGGCTCTCCTTCGGGGGCCGGGGAGGGCGCTGCATCGCATCGGGATCGTCCGAATCGACCCCTAAGGCCAGGGCGGGGAAGGTGTCGGTAATCAGGTTGACCCACAAGATGTGGGTGGGCCGTAAGGGACTCGCCCAGCCGAAGAGGATGGCCGTGAAAACCGCCACGATCTCTCCGGCATTGCAGGAGAGGAGGAAGCCGATCGTCTTCTTGATGTTGGTGTAGATGTTCCGCCCCTCCCGAACGGCGAAGACGATGGTGCCAAAGTTATCGTCGGTAAGGACCATGTCGCTTGCGCCCTTGGCTACGTCGGTGCCGCTCATGCCCATGGCGACCCCGATATCGGCGGCTTTGAGGGAGGGCCCGTCGTTGACGCCGTCGCCGGTCATGGAAACTACCTCGCCCCGGTCCTGAAAGGCGTCGACGATCCGCACCTTATGCTCCGGGGAGACCCGGGCGAAGACACGCACCGATCCGCAGGCCTGCACCAGCTCCGCCTGAGAAAGGTCATCTATCTCTGATCCGGAGAGAGCTTCTCCGTCCCCGGACTCTATCAGCTTCAGCTCCCGGGCGATAGCGACGGCGGTGGTCTTATGATCGCCGGTAATCATCACCGGGGCGATCCCTGCGCTCTTCGCTTCGGCGATCGACGCTTTCACCTCCTCCCGGGGGGGATCGATCATCCCCTGGAATCCGACATAGATCAGATCCTCTTCGTATACGCCGCCGAGCTCGTCGATCTCCTTGTAAGCCCCGGAAAGCACCCGCAAGGCTTGGGAAGAGAGCTCCTCCGCGGCCGTAGTAATCGCCTCCTTTCCTGCCTGATTCAGGGGACGTATTCCGTCGGCGGTAAGTACCCGGGTGCAGCGGCTAAGCAGGCTGTCGGTGGCCCCCTTGGTGCAGACCAGGTAGCGGCCGTCCATTTGACGGTGGACGGTGCTCATCATCTTCCTGACCGAGTCGAAGGGCAGCTCGTCCTCCCTCTTCTGCTCCTGATCAAGCTCGCTCTTCTTGAGACCCGCCGTCTCCGCCGCGGCGACCAGGGCGATCTCGGTAGGGTCCCCGGTGGAGAGGGTAGCGTCATTGCAGAGGGCCATTATCCGGAGGAGCTTCTGTTCCGCTGCCGTTGCCTGGAGGCTGAGGTTCCGGGTCTCCCCCTCGGTATAGAGCCGGCGTACGGTCATTCTGTTCTGAGTCAGGGTGCCGGTCTTATCCGAGCAGATTGTGGTAACCGCCCCGAGGGTCTCCACCGCCGGCAGGGTACGGATTATCGCGTTTCTGCGGCTCATCCGGGTAACTCCCATGGCGAGGACGATGGTAACGATGGCGGTCATTCCCTCCGGGATGGCGGCCACAGCGAGACTGACCGCGGTGAAGAAGAGTTCGAATATCGCTTCTCCCTCCGCGCCACCGTCCGCAAACTCCCGCAGGAAACCGACGGCGAACATCAGGGCGCAGAGTCCCAGGATCGCCAGGCCCAAGATGCGTCCGAAGCTGTCGAGTTTCTTCTGCAGCGGCGTGCGCTCCTCTTCGGCGGCTTCCAGCATGGTCGCGATCTTCCCGATCTCGGTTTGCATTCCGGTGGCGACGGCGATTCCCGCTCCTCGGCCGTAGCTGACCAGGGTCGACATATAAGCCATGTTGAGCCGATCGCCCAAGGGGGCATCCTCATCCGGCTGCGCTTCGGCCTCTTTTTCCGCAGGCACCGATTCCCCGGTGAGGGCCGATTCATCGATCTTCAGGTCGGCGCTTTCGGCCAGTCGAATGTCGCAGGGGACGACACGCCCGGCCTCGAGCAGTACCAGATCGCCGGGGACCAGCTCCTCGGTGGGGATCTCGATAGTTACGCCGTTCCGTTTGACCAGTGCTTTGGGCGAGGCCATGCGCTTCAACGCCGCTAAGGCCTCCTCAGCCTTCGATTCCTGGGTTACCCCGACGACGGTGTTGATGGCGATAACCGCGAGGATAATGATCGCGTCGGGTATCTCTCCCAAGATTCCCGATACCAGCGCAGCGGCCATCAGGATTAGGGTCAGGAGGTTGTTGAATTGCGCCAGGATCATGGCCATAAGGGATTTTCTTCTCCCCTCGCTCAAGCGGTTGGGACCATGCTGCTCGAGGGCCGAACGATGCTGCTCCCTCGTCAGACCGGTGGTCAAATCGGTGCCGAGGCGCTCTCGGCAGGTGTCGATATTCAGGGTATGCCAGTTATTCACGGATTCAGCGGGCTCCTTTCTCGTTCAATGGTGGGTTAAAAACCTTGAAAAAACAAGCTATTGCAGGCATGTGACTACGTATGCAGTTTCCAAAGCCGGATATATATGGTATTTTGATCAGAACAGAGCCCGTTGCTTCCGCTTACTAAGGGGAAGGAGACGATAGAACTCGGAGGAAAGATGGAAAAGAAGATTGCCTGTATCGGAGCCGGAAACGTCGGCGCCACCGCCGCCCAGTACGTGGCCGAGGCCAACCTGGCCGACGTCGTCCTGGTCGACATCGTAGAAGGGATGCCCCAGGGGCGCGCCCTCGACATGACCGAAGCCGGCCCCATCCGCGGCTACAACTGCAGCATCGTCGGCAGTAACGACTATGCCGATATCGCCGGCGCAAGCGTGGTTATCGTCACCGCCGGTATTCCCCGCAAGCCCGGAATGTCCAGAGAGGACCTGATCAGCACAAACGCCAAGATTATGGGCAGCGTGGCCGAGAATATCGCCAAGTACGCTCCCGACGCCTACGTGATCGTCGTCTCCAATCCCCTGGATATCATGACCTACCACGCCCTCAAGGTAACCGGCTTCCCCAAGAACCAGGTCGTCGGCCAGGCGGGCGTGCTCGACTCGATCCGCTTCCGGAGCTTTATCGCCATGGAGTTAGGCGTCGCCATGACCGACACCCAGGCCATGGTTTTAGGCGGCCACGGCGACACCATGGTGCCTCTGACCCGCTACACCACCGTAGCCGGTATCCCCGTGGGCGACCTGATCCCCGCCGACAGGCTTGAAGCCATTGTCGAACGGACCCGCAAGGGCGGGGGCGAGATTGTTTCCCTCTTGAAGACCGGTTCGGCCTACTACGCGCCTGCGGCCTCCTCGGTAGAGATGGCCAAGGCGATCCTGTTGGACGAGAAGAAGCTGCTTCCCGCCTCGACCCTGCTCGAGGGCGAGTACGGGCTGGATAATCTCTGCATCGGCGTGCCCGTTATGCTCGGGGCCGGCGGGGTGGAGAAGGTAGTCGAATTGAAGCTGACGGACGAGGAGTCCTCGGCTCTGAAAAATTCGGCCGACACTTACAAAGAGGTGCTGAAGAGTCTGGGGTACTAGACCGTTTCGATAGTAGCCATAGAACGAGGCTCCCGGAGACGGGAGCCTTTTTGTTTGCCCAGCGAAGCGGGCAAACCCGGCCGGATGGAAGAAACCGGCGTCGCCCCGACCAGGGGGAAGACAACCCGAATCACAAGGGCGTTGCGGGCCAACTGCAGGGTCTGAAGGAAGTGATAGGGAGTGACTGGTACATAGCGAATAAGCGAACCTGATTCGGCATGACGGGAGGGTAAGCGTGCAAAATAGCGTAACGCCCGAAACCTGGTCAAACCCGTTGTGTGATTGAGGATGGAATGAGTCACAGGGAGTCCGTGCAGTAACTGGGGACGCCTGGCACCATCCTGGACGGCTGTAGTTGGAAAAGCAACGGTTGCCTGGGTAAGAGGAACGCAAGAGGAAACTCAAGCAGACTCGATGTGGTGTGAGGTCTCAGATGAATCCATAGTAGTGTTGAAGTTCCGGCCTGAGAAAGCCAGTAATGGTGTGGAGGAGAATACCGGAACGATCCGACTCTCGGTAGTCGGGGCCGGAGGGACTCAAAAGGTTTCTATCGGTGCGAAGGGAGGAAGTTCTCATAAGAAATCTTTCGACGGAGGAGAGGGCGCGTAAAGCACAACAGGAAAGCTGCTGGAGAGTGAGCAGAGTATTCGGGATCCGGTCGGGTGCGGAAGCGCCGGACTGAACCGCGATACTGTTGTCTTGAGTACCTGGCCGAGGAACTTTAGATTGCCCGTGAATAGCGCGAGCTAAAAGAGAGGACCGAACCGGGGAAGAAGCAGGAGCTTTACGACGAAGCTTTAGACGAAGAGAGATGCAGACACAAGGAAAGCGAGAAACCTGGTACAGTCTCTACGGCCGCATGCTGGAAGAGAAACGGCTGGAGGCGGCATACCGGAAAGTGAAGGCGGCGAACGGAGCACCCGGAATAGACGGAGTGACCGTCAAGGCCTTTGGCGACGGCTTGTCGGAACAGCTCGCCGAGCTTGTGAAAGAACTGAGGGAGAAGAGCTACGCACCCCTACCGGTGAGGAGGGTGGAAATCCCCAAGCCGAACGGAGGAGTGCGGAAACTCGGCATCCCGACGGTTCGCGACCGGGTAGTTCAGCAAGTCTTGCTGGACATACTGACCCCCATCTTCGACCCGGACTTTCATCCGTCGAGTTACGGGTATCGACCGGGAAGAAGCTGCCACCAGGCCATAGCGAAGGCGAGCCTGTTCATGCGCACGTATGAGCTTGACTGGGTAGTAGATATGGATCTGTCGAGGTGTTTCGATACACTAAAACATGATTTTCTGCTGGCTCAGGTACGCCGGAAAGTGGTCGACGGCAGCATCCTCAATCTGATAAAGCTCTTCTTGGAGAGCGGAGTCATGGAGGATGGCGGGGTTATTCCAACTGAAGAAGGGAGTCCGCAGGGAGGGGTCATTAGCCCCCTGCTTGCCAACATCTACCTCGACTACTTCGACCAATGGAGCAGGAAGAAAGGCTATCGAATCGTGCGCTATGCCGACGATATACTGATCTTCGCTTCATCCCGGAAAGGGGCGGAGAGGCGACTGGAAAGAGCCGCGGAACTGCTGGAAGGAGAGATGGGGTTGAGGGTCAACAGGACGAAAACCCACATCACCCGATTCGCGGAGGGAGTGGAGTATCTCGGCGTAGCGATCTACCCGGAATATACCCTGATTCAGGAGAAGAAGGTTAAGGCCTTCAAAGAGAAGGTCAGGAAACTGACCAAGCGCGGCGGCGGCAAGCCGTTACGCGTGGTGATTCAGAAGCTCAACCCGGTACTACGCGGCTTTGCGAACTACTTTCGAGTGGCGAACTGCCGTAGAGTTTTCAGGGATCTCATGGGATGGATTCGACGTAGACTACGTGCAATTCAACTCAAGCTCTGGAAAAAGCCGGGACGACTCCACAGGCGACTCAGACAACTGGGTTACCGGGGGAAATTCAAGTCGATAAAAATGAGCTCCTGGAGGTCGGCGCACAGTCCATTGGCAGCAATGGCGATGCCGAAGGTATTCTTTGATGAGCTAAACCTGTTCAATTTCGAAAATATAGAGGTCGCAATATCTGCTCAGGTCTAACCTGAATATGTGAGAACAGGAGCCGTATACGAGACCCGTACGTACGGTTCTGTGAGAGGGACAATAAGGGCGGTCGCTCCGTCCTTATTGCCCTACTCGATTAAAGCTCTATGCTTTCCAGGGGCTGTAGGATCCGAATCGACAGCGTTGGGTCGATTGTTCCAATTTCTTTTTCGAAATCGGCCAGGCTGGTTTTCTCTAGTGCAGGATTCAGGGGGTTCCCCTTATAGTCGTCCCAGTGGGAGGGCATCAACTGCTTGCAGCGGATGCAAGAGAGCAAGTCACTGAAGAACTGCGGGGAGCGGCCGGCGACGCTGGCCACCAGCAGATCGCACTTCTCGCCTGCCAGCGACTCTTCGATGAGGTTGGCGCTTCCGACGTTGACGAGGGTTCTGCCGTTCGACTCTATCTTCAGCGCCCAGGTTCCGCCTTCGGGGAACTCTTTTCGCTTGCGGGGCGGCTGCGGGACGATAGTGTACGCTCCGCTGTTGACGGTCGGTTTGTGAAGCGATCGCAGCGGGGTCACGCTGAACGGCCCGAAAACGATGGTTTCCCGGTGCCGGAAGAGACGCAGGCGCTCTTCCGGGGCGCCGTAGCTGCGGCAGATGTTCAAGGTTGTTTCCGAGCCCAGGATGACGGGGCTACCGTATTCGACTAAGGCCCGCAGGTCGCCCGCATGGTCGTAGTGGGAATGGCCGAGCACGATGTAGTCGGCTCTGGGCAGATAGCGGTGGACGCGCTCCGGCGAACAGACATCCTCCGCTTCGTTGACGGCCCGGCTGACGTAGGGGTCGACCAGTAGAACGGTTCCGCCGCTTTCGAGCTGCAGCCCGTTGATTCCTAAGTAGGTAAGCTTCACGAAGCGTTCCCTGCGGGTTTGTCCGGCCAAACCTCTTCGAGGATCGACCTGACCGTCCGGTTGTAATTCGCGGCGTCCTCCACATAGGGGGCGTGTCCGACGCCGGCCAGGAGCATTACCCTGGCTGCCGGGAGGGCCTGAATGAACTCTTTGGTGCGCTCCTTTTTTATAACCCGGTCTTTCTCGGCGTAGAGCAGATAGAGGGGCAAATCGAGCTTGCTCAGTCCCGGACGGGTGTCGGTCTCCTGATTGGCCCGACCCACCTTCTCCAACGCTTCCGCCGTTACCGCTTTGCTCATCTCCGCCAGAAATGCGACAACCTCTGGATCAGCGTCCTCGTCGACCATCCTTGAAGCGCGCAGTTGAGCGAACTCCTCTATCGACATGGAACGGATCTCGTCGATGCGCTTGCTGTAGCGCGGCATCAGCTCTTCACCTACGGGCCGGCCGTATCCCCAGTGACTACAGGAGAGTACCAGGGCTCTGAGCGAATCCGGCCGCTCTATCGCCATCTGTCCGGCAACGACTCCGCCCATGGAGTGTCCCACCAGCACCGGATTTTCGGCTCCCAGCTCCTTTATAAGCGAAAAGGCCGCCTCGCTGAGGGATTCGATCGAGGAGCCGACGCTGCCGGAAGCGCCGTAGCCGGGTGCGTCCCAGGCGATTACTCGGTAACGATCGCTCAAACCGTGAAGCTGATGCCGCCATGAGCCGGATTCGCCGTTCATTCCGTGCAATAAGAATACCGGGGAACCTTCGCCTGCTTCACGGTAGGCGAGGGGAATGCCGTTGATTCGTATCATTTGTTTGGCGGGCAGTAATGCTTTGTGGTCGGCGGTCCGCCGCCGGTTAATCTCATTCGACATTAATTCTCCTCGTGGGTGGAATGGTTTCCGTCGGATTCATATAACGATTCAGTGGCGGTTGAACTCGAAGGTACCGCAAAGACCCCGAATCGGGATCGTAATTTCTCGAACAGGCTGAAGCGTCCGTATACATCCTTTTCCAGGCGCGGCGCCATTGATGCGAGCAAGGTCTCCAGAATGAAGAGGGTTGAAATCCTGCTATTGAACATCTCCGGACCTTCGGAAGAGGAGTAGAGTTGTACGTCCGCGATGTCAGAGATAGGGGTCATGATGCGATCGCTGAGCAGAACGATGGCGGCTCCGCATTCGGAGAACCAGGTCGCTGTCTGTACTGTCTGGTTCGAGAAACGGTAGTGCAAAATGGCTAGCAGCGCGTCATCGGCGGTGACATCGATCAGATTATGGGAAAGGGATGCGGGGCCGGGCTCTAAAAGGATCACATCCGAGCGCATGTAGGTGGCAAGCATATAGAAGAAGTAGGCCAGACCATAGGAGGTGGCGTCTCCTATTATGTAAAGCTTCCCTTTTGTCTCCGAGAGTATGGAGACCGCCTTTTCGAAGATCGCCGGATCTATCCTGTTGCGGGTTATCTCGATATTCCGGATAGTACTTTCGGCATGCAGGTTGTAATGAGCCTCCGGATCAGTGGTCCTGCTCTCCCTAATGCTACTAAACCTGTCGATAGGCGTATCCAGTTGAGAAGAGACTTCGTCTCGGATCGAAGTCATAAAATCCGAGAAACTTCCGTATCCGAGTCGGCTGACAAAACGACTTACCGTAGCCTTACCGACGTTGCATTTCTCGCTGATGGAGTGGATGGTCTCGAAGGCTATCAACGGATAATGGGATTCGAAGAAACGTAAGATCTTCTCCTCGCTTCCGGTTAGATCTTTAATGGTTCGTAGACGATCCATAAGTTTCTTGCTGGTCACTTAGATGCTCCCGATTTCTGGAATATTTGTCGTTGACAACAGGGGTATTGTATGGTAATTTTGTCCCATTGTAAAGCAAAAACGGAACAAAAGTACCATTCAGGCTTTGCAACGAAACTATTACTCAATACGAGACGAAGAAGGTTTAACCGTGCTGAGGTATCTGCTGTCGAGAATAATCAGCTTGTTTGTTACGCTGTTTATTATTATCACCCTTACGTTTTTCCTCATGCATGCGGTGCCCGGCGGGCCCTATGATTTTGAGGAGCAGGATCTGAACCCGGAGATAATCAAGATATTGCAACAGAAATACCATCTGGATGATCCGGTTTGGAAGCAGTATATCGATTACTTGAAAGGTATCGTAACCTTTGATCTTGGGCCGTCGTTTTTCTACGAAGGTCGATCAGTAACCGAATTGATTAATCAGGGATTTCCGATTACCAGTCGATTGGCGCTTCTCTCTATCTTCTTCGTAATCTTCGCCAGCGTTCCCATGGGAATCGTGGCGGCGGTAAGGCGCAATCGCTTAGCGGACCGCCTGGTGATGTTTGTCTCAACCTTAGGGCGTACGATTCCCTCCTTTGTTATGGCCACCCTCTTTATCTATTTCCTCGCCTATCGCCTGGGGTGGTTTCCAATCTTCGGCGCGGATAGCTTTATGCACTATATCCTGCCGGCCCTGGCGCTCTCGCTGGCTACCATCGGGCGTCTCACTCGTTTGAATCGTGCGGCAATGCTGGATGTGATTAATCAGGATTATATTCGTACCGCCTACGCCAAAGGCTTAAGTCCCTCAAAGGTGATGATGAAACACGCCCTGAAGAACGCCTCTATCCCGATGGTCACCGTCCTCGGAGCCAGGGTCGCCACACTTTTAACCGGTTCGTTTGTAATAGAGCGAATTTTCGCTATGCCGGGTATCGGTCGCTACTTTATTCAATCTATTAGTAATCGCGATTACCCGACCATTATGGGAATTACGATCTACTACTCAATCATTCTACTGGTAAGTATGTTGCTGGTAGACATTATTTACGGCTGGATTGACCCCCGCGTGCGAGTCCAGAGCAAAGGAAGTTCCCGTTGATGAACCAGACAGAAATACCTACACCACAGGATTGGATACCGGTTGAGCAACAGGTCGGGGCTCGTGTAGAAACAAGCGCCCGTAAGTCGATGACCTACTGGGCCGATGTGTGGCGCCGCTTCAAACAGAATAAGCTTTCGCTATTCGGGCTTGCGGTCATCGCCCTTCTGATTCTGGTAGCCGTATTCGGGCCTATGGCGACCGAGCAAAGCTATTCGGATCAGAACAGGGATCTTTCGTTAATCCCGCCCATGCTAGATCTCTATCAGCTCGAGGAAAACCAGTATCTATTCGTCTCCTCTGCTATGGACTTTTTTGTCGCCACTAGACAGGGCGAGATCCTGCGCATGCTTGAGCCCACTTCCGATGATCTCATGCAGCGGAGTAAGGGGTTCGAGTTAAGCGGGCGGGAGTATATCTTCGACTATTCCGCAAAGCCGTGGCGGGTTTTGACTGAAAGCGGTGAAGAGATCTTTATAAGCCGCCGCAATGTGTGGAACCGAACCAACCCATTGGGAACCGATACCTTGGGCCGGGATTTATGGATCCGTATTATGTACGGCGCTCGGATCTCCCTCATCGTCGGCCTGGTGGCATCCCTGGTTAATCTTACCGTAGGGATTATGTACGGGGGAATCGCGGCCTATGCCGGCGGAATGGTGGACAATATCATGATGCGGTTTGTCGATATCCTACGTTCCATTCCGCGTCTCCTCTACGTGATTCTCTTGATGGTTGTCTTCGGATCCGGCTTGAAGACGGTGGTCATTACCATCGGCTTGGTCTATTGGCTTGGTATGGCGCGCATAGTGCGGGGACAGATCCTCTCCTTGAAGAATCAGGAATTCGTCATGGCCGCCAAGGTAATGGGGGCGAAAACGCCCCGCATACTGCTTCGGCATCTGATTCCCAATGCAATGGGCCCCATAATCGTAACCGTAGCGATGAATATACCCGCGGCGATATTTACCGAGGCGTTCTTAAGTTTTGTCGGCCTCGGGGTCTCCGCCCCGCAGGCTTCGTGGGGAACCCTGGCCAACAACGCCTTGGGCGGCCTGATGACCTATCCCTACTTGCTCTTCTTTCCGGCCCTGGCGATCAGCCTTACGGTACTCGCCTTTAATTTCGTAGGCGACGGTTTGCGGGACTCCATCGATCCCAGACTCAGGCAATAGTGAGGACTTTTGTGAGCGAAAGACTACTGGATGTACAAAATCTCTGCACCTCCTTTTATACCCATCAGGGTGAGGTTCAGGCGACCCGCAACGTGAGTTTCACACTGAATAAAGGCGAAATCCTGGGAGTCGTGGGGGAATCGGGCTGTGGCAAGAGCGTCACCATGCTTTCGGTGATGAAGCTCCTACAATTTCCGGGTCGTATTAAAGGCGGCTCCATTAATTTTAAGGGTCGAGACCTGGTTACGCTTCCTGACTACGATATGCGGCGGATCCGAGGCAACGATATCTCCATGATTTTTCAGGATCCCCTTACCTCCCTCAATCCGGTCTATACCGTCGGGAACCAGTTAATCGAATCTATAACCAACCACCGCCGTATTAGCCGCCGGGAAGCCAAACAGCGAGCCATAGAGGCTCTGAAGATGGTCGAGATACCTTCGGCGGAGGAGCGGATTCATCAGTATCCTTACGAGATGAGCGGCGGAATGCGGCAGCGGGTTATGATAGCCATGGCTCTCTCCTGCGATCCGGATCTACTGATCGCCGATGAGCCGACAACCGCATTGGACGTCACCATTCAGGCTCAGATCCTGGACTTAATGGGCAGCCTTATCGAGCGGATCAATACCGCGATTATACTTATTACCCACGATCTGGGGGTGGTCGCCGATTTCTGCCAGCGGGTGATCATTATGTACGGCGGGATCATTGTGGAGGAGGGGCCTATCCGTCAGATCTTTCATAATCCGCTGCATCCCTACACGCAAGGTCTGCTGGGAGCCGTACCCTCCCTGGAGATGAACAAGGAAGAGTCGCGACTAACCACGATTCCGGGAACCCCGCCAGATCTCATCTCGCCGCCCAAGGGCTGTCCCTTCTACTCACGCTGTCCGCAGGCTCTCGGGATCTGTAATCGCCTGCAGCCTGAGTTTTCCCCCGCCGGGGATGAGCATGCCGTTCGGTGCTGGCTCTACGATCAGCGCAATCCCAATCCCCGAGCAACTATCGGAGCAAACGCATAGATGAATACCAACGACACCCTGGTTGAAGTCAAAAACTTGAAGAAGTATTTCTCATATAAAAGCGGTCTATTCAAGAAAAAGCGCTTTCTGCACGCGGTCGATGATATCGATTTTTATCTCAAGAAAGGAGAAACCTTGGGGATCGTCGGCGAGTCGGGCTGTGGAAAATCTACTACCGGATATGCCATTGCGCGACTTTTCGATATCACCGGCGGACAAATACTCTATAAGGGTCGGGATATCGCATCCTTGCCTGAACGTGAAATGCGGCCGATTCGCCAACAGATTCAGATGATCTTCCAGGATCCATTCTCCTCCCTAAATCCCCGCATGACCGTCTCGGACATCGTCAGTGAACCGCTGGTGATCCATAAGAAGGCCGCCGGTGATGGGCTCAATCGTCGGGTTCAGGAGTTGCTGGAGCTCGTCGGCTTGAGTAGCTATCATGCCGATCGGTATCCCCATGAGTTCTCCGGCGGCCAGCGGCAACGCATCGGAATCGCCCGGGCCCTGGCCCTCAATCCGGAACTCATTATCTGCGACGAACCGATTAGCGCCCTGGACGTTTCCATACAGGCACAGATAGTCAATCTGCTCCAGGATCTACAGCAGGAGTTCGGTTTGACCTATATCTTCATCGCCCACGATCTCTCGATGGTCAAATATATCTCCGACCGCATCTGCGTTATGTATCTGGGCAAGGTGATGGAGACCGCCGGATCGGCCCAACTCTACCGTGACGCACAGCATCCGTATACACGGGCGTTGCTCTCGGCGGTACCGGAGGCCGACCCGGATAAATCCAAATTGGAGAACCGGATAATCCTGCAGGGGAGTGTTCCGAGTCCAGTTGATCCCAAACCGGGCTGTCGCTTTGCCTCCCGTTGCCCCCACGTAATGCCGAAGTGTCGGGAGCAGGATCCGGAATTGAAAGAGGTTGCGGCCGATCATTACGCGGCCTGCTTTCTATATCAGTAGTATTCCATTCGCCTAATGGCGAAGAAAATAAACGGAGGAAAAGATGAACATAGCTAAACGATTTTTCATTGTCGTGCTCGCCTTAGGGATCTTTAGCGCCGCCGGCTTTGCCGGAGGACAGCAGCAGGAAGAGACCGCGGTCGAGATACCGCAGGTACTGGTCTTCGCGATGGATTACGATCCGCCCAGCATCGACCCTCAGAAGAACTACGCCGGCTTCGGCGAGATGATTGCCAGTAACCTGCATGTGGGACTGGTAAAGACCAATGAACGTATGGAGCCTGAACCGGCGGTAGCGAAGAGCTGGGATATCTCTCCTGATGGTTTGACCTACACCTTCTACCTGCGGGAGGATTCCAAGTGGAGCGACGGAACTCCGCTGAACGCGCACGACTTCTACTACGCCTGGCAGCGGCTTCTGAAGCCGGAGACCAACAGCAAGTATGTAACCATGATGTTCGCCGTCGAAAACGCCGAGGATGTGTTCAAGGGAGAAAAGGCTCCGGAGGCGCTCGGTGTGGAGATCATCGACGACTATACGATTCAGGTTAATCTGACCGGGCCGCTGCCCTACATGTTGCAGAACTTCGCCCATGGAGCCTTCATGCCGATGAAGAAGGAAGCGGTGGAGGCCAACCCGGAGAGCTGGGCGGGCAATCCCTCTACCCACATCGGCAACGGTCCCTTCACCTTGGAAAGCTATGCTATGAACGATCGGGTAGTTCTTGCCAAGAATCCCCACTACTTCGAGGCGGATAAGGTTGAGCTCGACGAGCTGCATTTCGTTACCATTCCTGAAGGCTCCACCGCATTGGCCGCCTATAACTCCGGTAAAATCGACGGTTTCGATTTTATGCCCTCATCCGAGATTCCCCGGCTGATGGCGGAGACCGACGATGTCTACTTGAATCCGCGGGTTCGTTCCCTGCACTGCTATATCAATAATGAGGCGCCCCCGTTGGATAATCCCAAGGTTCGGGAAGCCCTAAGTCGGGCTATCGATCGTGAAGAGCTGGCCAAGGTTATGGGGCTAGGAAGAACCCCGGCGACAGGATACGTTCCCACCGGTCTCTACGCCGAAGGCGTCGATTTCCGGGAGGCAAGCGGCGATCTGGGAATCAGCACCACCGCCGATCCTGAGCGGGCGCGGGAGATCCTGGCCGAAGCCGGGTATCCCAACGGTGAAGATCTCCCGACGATTACTGTAACCATGGCCTCCGGTTACCGTACCACGGTAGAAACCCTGCAGGAGATGTGGAAGAAGGTGCTGAATATTGATGTGGAGATCGAAACCGTGGAAGGCAAAGTACTGGCCCAGAAACGTCGTTCCGCCGACTTCCAGATCGCCATGGGCGGCTGGAGCGCGCAGATCTTCCACCCGATCTACTATCTTGACCAGCTCTACTCCTCCGGCGGAAGCAACTATCCCCAGTATGAGAATCCCGAGTACGACGCCTTGATTGCGGCCGCCAAATCGGAACCGGATCCTAAGAAGGTCCTGAAAATACTGCAGGATGCGGAGCAGCTGGCTATCGGTGAGGACTTCGCCCTGTTGCCGCTCTACTATGAAACCAGCCGGGTGATGGTAAAGGACTATGTTAAAGGCTGGTACTCCGATCCGATCGGACGCTTTCACTTCAAATACTCCCGTATCGAAGGGAAATAAGCTATATCCAGGAACGGGTCTTCGCAAAGGAGACCCGTTCTATTTTTCGACATCATCTGCGGGAAGGTGCTGCATATGAGAAGGTATTGTTTGTGCTTACTCAGGTGCATTTCGCTTCTAGTCGTATTTAGCTTCTACCTGCCCGGATGCACCAGCCTGGTAGATGCGGAATCCGAGCGGGTTCTCTTCATTGGTAACAGCTATACCTACTATAATGATGTGCCGAGGCAAATAGGCGAGAGGGCGTTGGAGCAACGGCGTAAACCTCTTCCGGAGATTAGCGCCATAACGGCCGGCGGAGCAGATCTGCGGGAGCACCTGGAGAATCCTGAAATAACGGCTGCGCTTCAAACCGGGGAGTGGGATATCGTCGTCCTACAGGGGCAGAGCCTGGAACCGCTGAAGAATTATAACGGATTCCTCAACGCTGCCGAGGGGTTGGCCGCCATAGCAAAATCCGCCGGCGCGGAAGTCTATTTTTACGAAACCTGGGCCCGCAGGGCGGGGGAGTCGGAATACGAATATCCCTGGTCGGGCGGGAACCCGACGGCAATGCAGGAGGCTTTACATGCAGCATATGCTGAAGCTGCCGATCGCTGCGGCGCCCGGCTCATCCCGGTAGGATCGATCTGGCTGGAGTTTCACCGCGCCCATCCCGAGGTTGCCCTCTATAGGCATGATGGCGCCCACCCGACGCCTCAAGGGAGTTACTTAACCGCCGTCGTGCTGACAGGCTATCTTCTTGAGATAGATCCGGAAGATGTTCAGTATTTACCCTGGGGAGTATCTCTGGACGAAAAAAAAGTCATAGATAGCTTCATCTCCAGGATGATTGCTGAATAGAAACTTGATCGGAGGAAAGATGGAAAAGAAGATTGCCTGTATCGGAGCCGGTAATGTCGGCGCCACCGCCGCCCAGTATGTAGCCGAGGCCAACCTGGCCGACGTCGTCCTGGTCGACATCGTAGAGGGGATGCCTCAGGGGCGCGCCCTCGACATGACCGAAGCCGGTCCCATCCGCGGCTACAACTGCAGCATCGTCGGCAGCAACGACTATGCCGATATCGCCGGCGCCAATGCGGTCATCGTCACCGCCGGCATTCCCCGCAAGCCCGGCATGTCCAGAGAAGACCTGATCAGCACCAACGCCAAGATTATGGGCAGCGTGGCCGAGAATATCGCCAAATACGCTCCCGACGCCTACGTGATCGTCGTCTCCAATCCCCTGGATATCATGACCTACCACGCCCTCAAGGTAACCGGCTTCCCCAAGAACCAGGTCGTCGGCCAGGCGGGCGTGCTCGACTCGATCCGCTTCCGGAGCTTTATCGCCATGGAGTTAGGCGTCGCCATGACCGACACCCAGGCCATGGTTTTAGGCGGCCACGGCGACACCATGGTGCCTCTGACCCGCTACACCACCGTAGCCGGTATCCCCGTGGGCGACCTGATCCCCGCCGACAGGCTTGAAGCCATTGTCGAACGGACCCGCAAGGGCGGGGGCGAGATTGTTTCCCTCTTGAAGACCGGTTCGGCCTATTACGCGCCTGCGGCCTCCTCGGTAGAGATGGCCAAGGCGATCCTCTTGGACGAGAAGAAGCTGCTTCCCGCCTCGACCCTGCTCGAGGGCGAGTACGGCCTCGACGATCTCTGCATCGGGGTGCCTGTCATGCTCGGCGCCGGCGGGGTAGAGAAGGTGGTCGAGCTGAAGCTAACCGATGCGGAGTCCTCGGCCCTGAAGACTTCCGCGGATACCTATAAGGATGTTCTGAAGAGTCTGGGGTACTGATTCCTTGGCAATGATTGACTAATTCGGTCTCTTCAAGGAAGAATCGGCAGTATGAAGACTCTGGCGCTCTTTGTACTGCCGGCTTTACTCCTGATCGCATGTAGGCCGGAGATCTCCCCCGGGGAAGGCTCGGAGGATTTTGCGGCCTTTCTGGATCAGCGCGTACCGGTGTTGCTCGAGCGCTACCGGGTCCCCGGAGCAGTCGTCGGCATAATCGGACCCGACGAGCCGACGGTCTTCCGGGCCTACGGTTTGGCCGACCTGGCCGCACGACGGCCGATGGCCGTCGATACCGTCTTTCGGGCCGAATCCATCTCAAAATCGGCAACCGTCCGGGGGGTGATGCGGCTGGTCGAGGAGGGGGAACTCGATCTCGACCGACCCGTCGACTCTTTGTTCAGGAAGTGGAGCTTCCCGCCGTCGGAGTACGATACCGCCTCAATCACCACCGGAGATATTCTCAGTAACAGCGCCGGACTGCCGCTGGGAACCATCGGACCCGCGGTCGAGTATGCCCCGGGAGAGGTGCTTCCGCAACTTGAATCCTTCCTCACCGCCGAGGCGGTGGCGATAGCGAATCCCGGAGAGAGCTTCATCTACTCCGACGCCGGCTATAATTTGTTGCAGCTTTTGGTCGAGGATATCCTCGCGGAAGAGGAGGACGGCGCGCGGACCTTCGATGCCTACATGGAGCAGGCGGTGCTGGCCCCGCTGGGAATGGACGACTCCTCCTTTGCCTGGCGCGAGGAATACATTGATCGCATTGCGACGGCTTACGAGAGCGACGGAACCCCGGTCGCTCCCTACCAATATGCCGCGATGCCCTCGGGGGGGCTCTTTTCGACCCTGCCCGATCTGTGCCGTTTCGTCGCCGCCGGAAGCCTTGCCGGGGAAACCGAACCGGCCGGTGTCTTGACGCGGGAGAGCCTGAAGGCTATCTATCGGCCGCGGGTCGAGATCCCGGGACTCTTCGGCTTTGTCGCCGACTCCTACGGCTACGGCCATTTTATCGAGACGCTTCCCGACGGGAGTCGCGCCGTTTGGCACGGAGGGCAGGGCCACGGCTGGATGACCCACTTTCATCTGCTTCCCGAAACGGGCGAAGGGATCGTTATTCTAACCAACAGTCAGCGCAGTTGGCCCCTTTTGGCCGAGCTTCTAACCGCCTGGGGGGAGTGGACGGGGCACGGAGCTCCGGGATTCGGCGTCATTCTGCCCGCGACCCGGATTTTGTGGGGTGCGATTCTGCTGCTCTACGGTTCCGCGTTTATTCTGTTGGTGAGAAGCGTCGGGGAGCTGCGAAGCGGAGGCCGTATCGCCGCGCTCCGTTCATCGGACAGGCGGGATCGAACCAGACGCCTTCTGCAGGCGGCGGGAGGCGCAGCCCTTATCGCGCTGGTCGCATGGCGGGCGTCGCTACCCTATGTGTTCGAGACCTCGATCTTTCCGACAGCGATCCCGTGGCTCGCTGGGGCTCTGCTTACGCTGGGGGCGGTACTGCTCATAGGGGGGACGGTAGCCGCAGCGACCAGAGATCAGACCTCCTGAAGCTTCCCCCCGTTCACCCGCCGGTAAAAGCAGCTCTTCTTGCCGGTATGGCAGGCGGCGCCGGTCTGTTCCACCAGCATCAGCACGCAGTCCTGGTCGCAGTCGACCCGGAGGTCGGCCACCTTCTGCAGATGGCCGGATGTTTCGCCCTTCTTCCAGAGTGAGTCGCGGCTTCGGCTGTAGTAGTGGGCGTAGCCGGTGGAGAGGGTCTTCTCGAAGGCCTCGCGGTTCATGAAGGCGACCATCAGCACCTCGCCGGAGATGATATCCTGGGCCACGGCGCTGACCAGGCCGCCTCCCTTGTCGAAATCGAGGTCGAGGATGCTTCCGGTTTCGCGGTCGACGCTCACTCGATGACTCCCAGAATCTTTCCCAGCTGCCGCGCCTCGGTGCGCAGCTCCTCGAGGCTCTTGGGCGTCCAGCGTCCGTTCTCGAGTTTGAGGCCGTACTCCTCGCGGAAGGGCTTCTCCAGGCCGCGGTTGAGCTTCGTTCCCACTGTGTGCAGATCCTTCGCCGGATCGTCGTCCCGCGCAAAGTCGGGATGATCGAGGCAGAGGCCGTTGGCCAGGAAGCTTTCCAAAAGCAGCTTGGCGGCGATGAAACGTTCGTACTTGTCGACGCCGAAGACGAAGGAGTTCTCGAGCATGCCGATCACCTCCCAGGTAACCTGTTCGGCCTGGGAGTAGCGCCCGGTTTTTGCGGAAGTACTAGATAACTCGCTATTTAATGAATAATAGAATATTCTATCCAATGTTCCTGAAATAATCGATATCGTGTTCGATTTCTCTGTTAAGAGTATATGGATAAACTCCGCCCATTTTCTTGGAAATTTCTCGAGCTGCCTCCATTAGCAATTCAATTCGCTCTTTGTTCTTAGCTTGATTAGCGGGGGTATCAATGAAGGCAATGCTGAGTGCCGAGCTCACCGTATCATTGGCTGAGAATACGGGAACACCGACTGCACATACTCCGTCTACATACTCACGGTTATCAAATCCGAATCCTACCTTCCTAATCTTATCCATCGCTAAGACAAGTTGTTCCTGCTTTATGAGAGTGGTCGGAGTAAATTGCTCCTTTTTCATTGCAAAAACCATCTGTTGTGTTTCTTGCGGGGCAAAAGTAAGAAGAATCTTGTTTGCCGCCCCACAATATAAAGGTGTGATAGTTCCTTCGGATACATGGATTCGAAAATCGCGCTCACTTTCTGCTACTGACTTCACTAAAGTCTGGCTCTCATGCACGATATTGAGTTTTACGGTCTCGTCCAGGGCTCTACAAACATTCCACATAAAAGGGGCAGCAATAGAACCAAGATCTAATTGCTTTTGCATCGCTGTGGAGAGGACAGAGATTTTTGAGCCGAGGACATATACCTTTCTTGATTCGAGGAGAGTTATGTAATCATGTGCCGCGAGTCCATCTACAAGACGAGAAGCTGAACTACGAGGTAACCCCAGGGTTTTGCAAATCGTGGATAGTGAAGAACCTTCACTTTGTGATGCAAGGAAAGTGAGTATTTTATCTATTCGCATGACAGCAGGCGAAGAGCCAGAAGAAGATTTTTTTTCCATACATCTCTCTTTATCTACAAAGTAAGCCAAGATTAACCTACATCGGTAGAAAACACAAGCTCAGAAGAATGATAAATGACCATATATGGACAATATAAATGATAAATGTATAAAATAACCAAATATAGTCTAAAATAATCCTTGACATAACATACAAAGACCAAATATGATATTTATATATTTTAGCGGGGGAATCTATGGAGTGGAACTGTGATTCTGAATTATACAAACTGGTAGTGAACGAGCTATACACGGCTGTTATTGGAGATATCTGTGATGAACTAGGTATGCATAATCAATTTTTGAATCCAAGCATACAATCGTTGACAGCAAAGGGCCTCTCAGAGGTGATGGTCGGTAGAGCTATGCCCGTGTTGGAAGTCAATGTTTTCTCTGAATTATCAGCCCACGGTCCGTTTGGTAAAATGCTTGACGCGATAGATGACCTGAAGAAGGGTGAGGTCTATATCTGTGCGGGAGCAAACTCCTGCTACGCTACGATAGGGGAGATCATGGCAACAGCGCTATCAGTAAATGGAGCTCGAGGGGCGGTAACGGATAGTCGGATCCGAGACCTGAGGGGGATCCGAGAAACGAAGCTTCCGATTTTTGGACTTGGTAGTTATGCCCAAGATCAAAGGGGGCGGGGGATTGTCCTCGATTATCGTGTCCCGATTGAGATCAATGGTGTTCGGATACGCAATGGTGACTTGATTATTGGTGATTGCGATGGTGTTTTAATTCTACCGCAAGAAACAGAAAAGGAAGTGATATCACGGGCGCTTGATAAGGCTCGTGGAGAGAAAACTGTTCGAAAGGCTATACTCGAGGGCATGTCAGCAGCTGAGGCATTCTCTCGATATGGAATTATGTGATTCTTTGGAGGTGTTGTGTGAAGAAATTTATTGTGTTGTGGTCTTTGCTGTGTCTCTTTTCCATGGTTGTAGTTGCAAATGGGGCCAATGAAGAGGAGTTGGCAAGCTTTCCGCAAGAGAAGATTACGATTGTTTGTCCGTATTCCCCTGGGGGTGGGACCGATGCGTTGTCGCGAATACTGGCAAAGACGGCTGAGAAGTACATGGATGAGATCGTAATTGTAGAGAATAAGACAGGGGGAGGTGGAGCCGTTGGAATGGCTGCCGTTGCAACGGCTAAGCCGGACGGATATACGGTATCAATGGCAACGATCGAGGTGGCCCTTCTTCCGCAAGCAGGACTTGCGTCGTTTGAGACATCTGATCTGAGGCCGATTATTCGAGTGAATTTTGATCCGGCTTCTATTGTTGTGCGCGCTGATTCTCCATTCTCAACTATTGAAGAAATGGTTGAGTTTGGGCGAAAAAATCCGGGCAAGCTTGATGTTATGACCAGTTCCTTTCCAACAAATTTCTGGTTGGCTACAACTCTTCTTGAGGAATACAGTGGAGCGAAGTTTAACAAGGTTGTTGCGCAAGCGGGTGCAGCAGATCAGATTCAGAATCTACTCGGAGGACATATTGATGCTATTACCGTCACTCCTGCTGAAGTATCAAGTCACTTGGAAAACGGTGCAGTAAGAATTTTGGGGATTGCTTCGGAAGAGCGTCTTGAATCGTTTTCAGATATTCCAACTATGACCGAGGCTGGATATGATATCGTAATAGGTCCCTGGAGGGCATTGATGGTTCCGGCGGCTACATCTGATGATGTCGTCTCCGAGCTCGAAAGGATATTTACCCAGGCCTTTAACGATCAGGATGTTGTTGATTTCATGGCGCAGTATGGCTTCGGGCGTGCCTACCTGGGGTCCGTAGAGATGCAGGAAGATATTGAGAAGCAGGTGGCTATATTCAAACCTGTTATTGAAAAGTACAAAGACTAGTTAGCTTTTGCGGGTGGAGCAATCCACCCGCAATACTATCGGTGAGGGGCTTTCATGAGTGTATTCGATCGATGGGTAGGTATTGGCTTATCTGGGCTGGGTATCATAATAATACTTGCAAGTTTGCAATTCCCAAGCCATACGGGGCGGTATGGGCCCGGTTTTTTTCCTATCATTGTTGCTTCGGGATTAGTGTTCGTAAGTCTGTTGCTAGTTTTTCGGGATGTGAAGGCCGAAAGGAGAGCGCCTGGATCGGAGAGTAGTGTGCAGAAAAAGAGTCAAACAATCATTCTGATGGTAGGACTCGTAATCATTTTTGCGGTATTTGTATTCTATTTGGGGTTGGCTCTGGGGACGTTCATATTTTTTATACTGTATCAACGACTTTTTTATTTTCATAACAGGATCAAGACAGTGATTGTTGCGATCGCCGCAAGTGGGATTATATGGGGAGTATTTGTTCAAATACTCGGGATTTCCCTGAACGGTCAATTTTTTTAAGATAGGAATTATCTATGCACGATGTGATCCACGCTGTATTAGGAAATTTTGACAGTCTCTACTTTCTTATGATTATAGCAGGCGCAGCAGGAGGGATGATAGTTGGGGCTCTGCCGGGCTTCACTGCTACAATGGGTGTCGCTATTTTTGTTCCATTTACATACTACATGTCGACGAATTCTGCGATGGCTTTTCTTATTGCGCTCTATTGCGCTGCTGTATATAGTGGATCGATCCCAGCGATCCTTATCCGAACTCCAGGTACGCCTGCCGCGATTGCGACTATTAATGATGGCTACCCTATGGCTCAGAAAGGGTTCGCCGGTAAAGCGCTAGGGATTGCTTCCTATGCCTCCGTACTGGGCGGTATCATTAGTGTAGTAATTTTAGCTCTTACATCTGGAGTACTGGCCAAGGCTGCACTTAAGTTCGGCCCACAGGAGTACTTTGCTTTGACCCTGCTGGGTTTAAGTATGGTTGTGGGGATGTCGGAAGGCGATCCCACCAAAGGATTTGTCTCAATGTTCTTGGGACTTGTAATCACCCTGCCCGGCTTAACGGTTAATTCTGGTTATCCACGATTTGTTTTCGGGAATGATAATCTGTTGTCCGGGATAGAGCTTCTTCCCGTGATGATAGGGGTATTTGCGATATCTGAAGTTCTCCATGGAATTGTTCACGCACAAGAATCAAAACCTGTTAAGCAGAGCATTGATGGAATTGTGGGTAGTATACGGTTCTTCAAAGGCAAGACATTCTTGACAATTAAGTCCTCCTTTATTGGTACATTCTTAGGTGCCTTACCCGGCGTGGGAGCTGTAACCGCTGCATTTATGGGATATAATGAGGCTCAAAGAACATCTAAACACCCGGAATTAATGGGCAGTGGCACAGAGGAAGGTATAATCGGACCAGAAGCTGCAAATAATGGGGTTACAGGCGGCGCGATGATTCCTCTCTTGTCTTTGGGCATTCCGGGGGATGCTGTCACTGCGATCCTGTTAGGAGCACTCATGGTTCAAGGGGTTAGACCAGGACCTGAGTTATTTTCAAAAAATTTAGATGTTGTGTATGGCATATACTCATCGATGATCATCTCATATATCGCAATCCTGGTTCTCAGTATGTGCTTCATTCGGATCTTGGTGCGGGTCATTGAGGTGCCTAGTCGTTTGTTGTACCCATTCATTATCGTATTTTGCCTCATTGGGTCTTATGCTCTCCGGGGAAGCTTTTTCGATGTAGGTGTTGCTATAATCTTCGGGCTTATTGGATACATCATGCGAGAGAATAGGTTTCCTATTGGTCCAATGACGCTTGCGATTATTCTTGGTTCTCTTATGGAATATAAACTAACAATTGCCTTGTCGCTGTCGCGCGGGAATTGGTTGACTTTTATCAATCGACCTATCTCCGGCCTAATTATTCTCGCTACTATTGTTTTTCTGGTAGTTAGCTTTCTTAAGGAAATAAAAAACAGGCGTAGAAAGTCGAAGTCATTGACCTCATGAAAAGCATAACTATAGTGGTGCGACTAGACGAAAAGGGCGTCCAAGAATAGAGCTTCTATTGGCCGTGCTTGAAGAGTAATCAAACCTCCTGAAGCTTCCCCCCGTTCACCCGCCGGTAAAAGCAGCTCTTCTTGCCGGTATGGCAGGCGGCGCCGGTCTGTTCCACCAGCATCAGCACGCAGTCCTGGTCGCAGTCGACCCGGAGGTCGGCCACCTTCTGCAGATGGCCGGATGTTTCGCCCTTCTTCCAGAGTGAGTCGCGGCTTCGGCTGTAGTAGTGGGCGTAGCCGGTGGAGAGGGTCTTCTCGAAGGCCTCGCGGTTCATGAAGGCGACCATCAGCACCTCGCCGGAGATGATATCCTGGGCCACGGCGCTGACCAGGCCGCCGTTCTTCTCAAAATCGAGATCTATCTCGGTTGTCGTCTCCCGGTCGGCCACTAGTCGATCACTCCCAGTTCCTTGCCCAACTTCTGCGCATCGGCTTTCAGCTCGGCGACGCTCTTCGGCTGCCAGCGGTCCCCCTCGAGCTTCAGGCCGTACTCCTCCCGGAAAAGCCGCTCGAGGCCGGCGTGGAGCTTCTTCCCCACGGTGTAGAGATCCTGGGCCGGATCATTGTGGCGGGGAAAATCGGGGTGGTCCAGGGAGAGGCCCGAGGCGAGGAAGCTCTCTAAGAGGAGCTTGGCGGCGATAAACCTTTCGTACTTGTCGACCCCGAAGACGAAGAAGTCCTCGAGCATGCCGATCACCTCCCAGGTAACCTGTTCCGCCTGGGAGTAGCGCCCGGCGTCCTTGTCCTGGTCGGAGAAGCGGGTCGGCAGGTCGCGGATGATCCGGGGAAGCTCAGCTTTAAGATGCTTCAGGTTGAAGAGGCCGGTGGCGCAGTTGAAGAGGATCGGTTTGCCCCGTTCCTCGGCGGCGGCCAGCTCGCTTTTGGAGATGGCGGGGCCGATGTCGCCGCAGTTGAGCATCCCCCGGGTGTCCCGGATCAGAATGCCCCCCTTGATGTCCACCGGGGTCTTGAAGGAGAACTCGAAGGCCGCCTCCTTGCCGCTCAGGGCCATCAGGGCCACACCGGCCGGATTGGGGAGGTTGGCCAGGTTGTCTACGTTCCCGAGGTAGGCGAACTCCTTGCCGGCCGCCTCTAAGGCTAGATAGGTATCCTTTAGAACTGCGAAGTTCTGCCCGTGTCCGCCGGGGAGGGCCAAGGGGTTCCCGTCGCTCTTAACGAAAATCTCCTTGGGGTCCCCCTGCTCCGAGTGGCTGAAGGCGCTGATCATGGGCTGCACGCCGCTCTGGCACGCGTTTATCTGCGTGTCCAGCTCCTCCATAAGCTCCGTGATATAGGGACTGTTGCTGTAACCGGTATAGGCTTCGGCCACCTCCTCGTCGTTGTTGACGCTGGTCATCTGGAAGAGGGGCGAGGCCTTAGGCGCCGTATCTCCGCTCAGTTCCCGGTAGATCAACTCCCGTATCAGGAGCCCGCGCATCTTCAGCTCCATGTAGCTCGGTCCGGGGCTTCCGTCGGGATTGATACAGGCCGGGGTGATTCCCTTGGCCCGTCCCTGGGCGATCGCAGCGATCTTTTCGAAGGTCTCCCGGTTTAATTCCAGGATCTCGGAGGAGAAGGATGAGTTCTTCTTTTCGTCCACATAGCTCGTAGCCGAGCCGCCGTTGAGGACGCCGTAGGCGGTCTTGGGGTAGAGGAGATAACCAAGTGCGGTAAGTCCCCGCTTGTCGAAGCGGGCCGTACCCTCCTCAACTCGGGCGAAACGCTCGAGGGGAAGGGGGATGGAGAGCTCCTTGAGCCGTTTCTCGGCCTTATCGGCGGGCATCTCCCAGGCGGCTTCGGCCATATCGATAATGCTCGTCCCGTCGATGCCGGGAATATCGCTCATCTCAACCTTGGGTTGGTTCTTGAATTCCCCGGCGTTGTAACGCTTCAGAATCTCAAGGCTTAAATCGGCGTCGATGCCGTTTTCGGTCAGTAAGCGGCGGATATCGTCGTTGTGCATACTTCACTCCTCTGCCTCTATTATAAGGGGAGAAGAGGAGGGCTGTCACCCCGCTTTTCCAAGGGGATGAACCGGGATGAGTCCTATTTCAGCTCCGGAATAAGGCTCTCGATAATCCTCAAGGCGATGCTCCCCTTTCGGGGGAGTCGGGGCAGGTTGTCCGGTCCGTACCAGCCGGCATCGGTGATCTCTATTCCGTCCGGTTCGATTTCGCCGGAGCGCCAGTCGGCTAAAAAGCCGAGCATCAGAGAATCGGGAAAGGGCCAGGGTTGGGAGGCGAGGTAGCGGATGTTCTTCACCTCGATTCCGACTTCTTCCCGAATCTCCCGGGCGACCGTCTCTTCCAGCGTCTCCCCGGGTTCGACGAATCCTGCCAAGAGGCTGTATACCGGTACGGTAAAGCGCTTGTTATAGGCTAAAAGCAGTTTGCCGTCCTTTAAGACCGCAGTGATAACCGCCGGAGAAATCCGCGGGAAGACCACCATACCGCAGGCGGGGCAACGCCGGGCCTTCTCGTGCTGGTGGAATTCATTCAGGACGCCGCAGCGGCCGCAGTAGCGGGAGTTTTTGAGCCAGATTAGAATATGGTAGCCGAGCATGGCGGCTCGGGTTACCTCGCCGTCGAGGCGCATCAGCGCATCCCGAAAGTCGACTGTCTCCATGTCGAGAGGTGCGTCGTCGCACTCGAAGATGTAGAGCGGCCGCTCCCGGTAGAGCCCCAGACGGATTATTCCGCCGGCATAGAGTTTGGGATCGATATCCCCTAAGGGAATCAGGGGATTGTCGGGGTCGTCTCTCGAAAAGCAGAGCTCTCGATTGGCGACGATTAAGGTCCAGGCTTCGGCGGCCAGGTTTTCAGGATCCGCAGGGCTCCAGTCGGGTACAAACATCAGGTGGCATCCTCTTCGGTCAATAGTGTTGCGGCGTGAGCGGCTCCCAGCAGGGAGACGCTGTACTCTTTGATCAGGAAGACGGGAATCTCATGTTGTACCGCCCGGAGTTTGGGGTTGTAGTTGCTCTCGAAGTAGCGCATAAAGCGTTGTTCCTTGAGTAAATAGTCGATGTTTTTCTGGGCGATTCCGCCGGCCAGGAAGAGTCCCGCCTCGGGCAGGAGGTTCAGTGCCTGATTCCCGGCGAACTTGCCGTAGATTCGGGTAAAGAGCTCCATTACGCGCGAACAGTGGGGGTTGGAGTCGCCGTATTTGGCGATCAGCGCCGGTTTCTGCCGGTCCGGCAGAGCGTCGATCTCGTTCAGCACTTCGTCCGCGGGTCCTGCAACCGACTGTCGCACGAAGGCGTAGATGTTGGCGATGCCCCGGCCGGAGAGGACGCACTCGGTTCCGGGCCAGCTGTCGTAACGGGGCTTCAAGAAGTTCCCCAGCTTCTGGGTCTCCTTGTCGAAGGCGGGAAAATCCATGTGGCCCCCCTCGGAAGGAATCGCCACGTAGCGGCCGCCGGCCTTAACCAGATGTCCTACGCCGAGGCCGGTTCCGGCGCCGATGATCGCCAGGGAGTTTCCCTTCGGTGTCGGTGTGGAGCCGTCGGGATGGGGGAGGGGGATGACCTGGGAAGGATCGGCGGTATCGAGGAGTGGCAGGGAGTAGCTCAAGGCCAGGAAGTCGTTGATTACCGCCGTGGGAAGATTGAGTTCCTTCTGCAGTTGCCTACCGTCTATCGCCCAGGGGAGATTGGTCAAGCGACAGAAGTTATTTTCCACATGGCCGGCGGCGCTGATACAGCAGCGGCTGGGGCTGAGTTCCGGGCCGAAGTCGCGCAAGACCCGCTGCACGGTGCGGCTGAAATCCTCGACCGATGTGGAATCGATGCTGGTATCCGCCTCGATGGTAAAACGTTCCTGCGTGCGCTTTACGATCGCCAGATTGGTATTGGTGCCGCCCACGTCGCCGGCGAGAATGTACTCAGTCTCCACGGATTGGCCTCCTAAATCCCTCCCGGCTCTGGATACGCCGGGTGTTCATCCTTATAATACGCTCATGGAGAATTTGCAAGGCGAGCCGTTTGTGCTCAACTTTATCGATTTCGACGGGGTCTTTTGCGACTCCCTGGCCGAGTGCTATGTTAGTTCCTTTATTGCCTATCATCAGCTCTATCGGGGGATCGTACCCTTGGAGGTCGATCTCCGTTCCCGGGAACGCTTCGACTCCTTCCGGCCTTTTATCCGCCGGGGCGGGGATTATGTAAGCCTGCAGCACGCGGTTTTTGAGGATATCCGGCTTCGATCTCAGGAGGATTTCGACCGTCTCGAGGAAGAGCTCGAGGAGTTGAACGATGAGTTTCACTCCCTCTTTTACAAGGCCCGGCGGAAGCTTCTGGCAGAGGATAGGAAATATTGGCTCTCCCTGAACCATATCTACTCCGGGTTCGAGAAAGCCGGACGCGACTGGGCGAAGAATGCGGGCTGCTACGTCCTCTCCACCAAGGAGGCCCCTTTCATCCGGGAGATCCTGGTCTCCAAGGGGATCGACTGGCCCCTGGAGCGGATCATCTGTTCCGGCAAGCGTCCCAAGATCAATGTAATCCGGGAGGTGATGGCCAAGCTAGGGGCGGAGCGGGCCAACCTCTTCGAGGACCAGATCGACCATCTCTACAAACTGGATGATCCGCGGGTCGCCGGCTACCTGGCTGCATGGGGCTATGTCAAACCCGAGTGGCTCTCCCAGGAGGATGCGCCGGTAATCGACCGGCAAGAGATGATCCGGCTTATTGCGGGGAGCTCCCGAACGAAAAGCGGCTGATCAGCTTCTTCGCATCAACAGCGGCCGAAGGTCGACATCGTTCACCACATACCAGCGTCTGCCGAAGGATTGTGGCGGGTGGATCTCGTCCCGTTCCGGGGCCTGGAATATCTCGTCGAAGCGGGGCGGCCGCCAGAGACTCAGAATATGGTGGTGTACCTTCTGCTCGTGAATGAACCACTCCTCCCAGAATAGATGGTCCTGCAATTCCTTGGGTGGAATGGCGTTGACGATAATGTACTCCTCATTGCGTCGGAGCTCCCACAGATGTTCCCGGTAGGGATTCTGCTCTAAATCCGGGGCCTGGAAGAGAGTTTCCAGCTCCAGTCCCATCTCATGGAAATACTTATCCGCGCCTCTCTGCTTTAACTCTTCTATTAATCGCTTCATGCCGCTATTGTCGCATGCTATCCGCAGGATCGGGAACAGTATGATCGAACTTTTCCTAAATTGCTCTTGCAAAAGAAAGCAAAAAGAAATAAAATAGAAAGCGAAAAGAAGATAAATAGGAAGCTACACGAAGATGGAATCGGGATTAAGCGAACGGGAACGACAGATTCTGACTCTTTTGGCCGACGACGCCGCGATATCCGTGGCCGAAGTGAGCGATAAGCTTTCGGTTTCGAAGGTCACCGTCCGCAGCGATCTCTCCTCCTTAGAGGAGAAGGGCTTCATCGTCCGCACCCACGGCGGAGCCATGCCGGCCTTTCACGCCAGCATTCTGGAGCGCAACCGCAATCGGCAAGAGCAGAAGAACCGCATCGCCCGGGCCGCCGCCTCTTATGTGCAGGACGGTGATACGGTAATGATCGAGGCGGGCACCACTACGGCTCTGATCGCCAAGTACCTCTTGGGCAAACGGGATATTCACATCGTAACCAACTCGACCCTGCTTATTCCCTACGCGCGCATGAATCCCCAGCTGCATCTGACGGTAGTGGGGGGAGAGTTTCGGCCGGCTACCGAATCCTTAGTCGGCCCGATTGCGCTGCGCGAACTGGATGAGTTTCACGTACGGAAGGCCTTTCTCGGAACCGACGGTTTCACCCTAGAAAACGGCACCAGCACCCACTTGGTAGAGGGGGCCGAGGTCAATAAGCGCATGGCCCTGCAGGCGGACGAGCGCTTTCTGGTGGTGGACTCATCCAAGTACGGCCGCTCCGGCTTCGTGCGCATGCTGCCCCTGGACAGCTACAATCATATTATTACCGATGACGAGATGCCTCCGGAGGTGATCGCCTCCTTGAGCGAAGCGGGGCATCGAATAGAACAGGTTTGAATGCGGAACGTAAAACAGAATACCAGTTACGAGGAGTAAGGAGAGAATGGCAACGGAAATCCTAATGCCCCGTCAGGGCAACAGCGTAGAATCCTGCGTTATCCTGGAGTGGCGTAAAAACGAAGGCGATGCCGTCACGAGCGGCGATATCGTCTGTGAGGTCGAAACCGACAAAGCGACCTTCGAGGTCGAGTCCCCGGCGGACGGTACCCTGATAAAGCAGTTTTTCGCCGCCGGCGACGATGTCCCGGTGCTGACGGTTATCGCCGCAGTCGGCGAAGCCGGTGAGGATGTCTCCTCCATGGCCCCCGCCGATGCGGCTCCCGCTCCTGCGGAGTCCGCCCCGGCGCCTGAAGCCCCGACGGAATCCACCCCGGCAGCCGCACCGACCGCGCCTGAACAGGCCCCGGTTAAATCTGAGGCTGCGGGCTCCTCGGTCGGCGTCTCTCCCCGGGCGCGAAAGACCGCGAGCGAGCGAGGCGTCGCCCTCGAAGGACTTGCCGGCACCGGTCCCGGAGGCCGGGTCATCGAGCGGGACGTTCTCGCCGCCCAGCCGGGGGTACCGGTCAGTCCCGCCGCCAAGGCGGGCTTAGCGTCAGGCATGGCTGCACCCCAGCGGGGGAGCGGTATCGGCGGTCGGATCCTTTCCTCGGATCTCGCGGTCGCCGCCGCCCAGACGGCGCCCGTCGTCGAAGAGGACCGGGAGATCCCAGTCAAGGGTGTGCGCAAGCTGATCGCCGAGAGAATGCACGCCTCCCTGCAGAGCACCGCCCAGCTGACCATGAACGCCACTGCCGACGCCCGGGAGCTCCAGAGCTACCGCAAGCAGTGCAAGGCCGCCCCGGAGGAGCTCGGTACCGCCGGGATCTCCATCAACGATATGGTGCTTTTTGCGGTGAGCCGGGTGCTCCCTCGCTTCCCCTTTATGAATGCATCGATGTTCGAGGATAAGATCGTCGAGCACGGGGCGGTTAACTTGGGCTTCGCCGTCGACACCGACCGAGGCCTGATGGTACCCACCATCCGCAATGCCCACAGACTCAGTCTTAAGGCGATATCCGCCGAGACGAAGCGTCTGGGCAAGGCCTGCGTCGAAGGATCGATCAATCCCGACGAGCTCGGCGGCGCGACCTTTACCATCACCAACTTAGGCGCCCTGGTGGTCGAGAGCTTCACTCCCGTACTGAACGCCCCGCAGGTCGGCATCCTCGGGGTCGGCGGGATCGACTTGAAGCCCGTGCAGGGGGCGGAGGAAGTGGAGTTTGTACCCCATCTCGGCCTCTCGCTGACTATCGACCACCGTGCGGTAGACGGCGCCCCCGGCGCCCGTTTCTTGAAGGCCCTTTCGGCCGAGATCGCCAACTTCCGACTCTCGTTGGCCGAGTAGGTGAGGAGGAGGAAAGTGATGGCGAATGAGTTCGATTTAATCGTTATCGGTGCGGGTCCCGGCGGCTATGTGGCCGCCGAGCGGGCCGGCGCCGCGGGACTGAAGGTCCTCTTAATAGAGAAGGAGGAGATGGGCGGGGAGTGCACCAACTGGGGCTGCATACCGACCAAATCCCTGTTAGCCGGGGCCAAGCACTATGTGCATGCCCGGGAATCGGAGCGCTTCGGCGTTACCGCCTCGGACGTGAAGTACGACCTGACCGCCGCCATGGCCTGGAAGCAGGAGACCATCGAGACCCTCCGGGCCGGAATCGGTTTTCTGATGAAGAAGAACAAGGTCGAGGTCGTCAAGGGCGCCGCCGTGCTGAACCGCGACCGGACGGTCTCGGTCGACGGCACGCTCTACAGCGGAAAGAATGTAATCATCGCCTCCGGGTCCTCGGCGGCGGTTCCCCCGATTCCGGGCGCCGACGGCACAAACGTCGTCACCAACCGCGGTATTCTCTCTATCGCAGAACTTCCGAAAAAGCTCGCCGTGATCGGCGGCGGAGTGATCGGGGTCGAGTTCGCCTGCTACTTTGCGTCGGTGGGGGTCGAGGTAACGGTGGTGGAGATGATGGACGAGATCCTGCCCTTGATGGACGAGGAGTTTGCAAAGGCGATGCGCAAGGCTATTAAAGGGGTGAAGTTCGTCACCTCCGCCCGGGTCACCGCCATCGACGGTAAAGGCGTCGCTTATGAGAAGAAGGGCGCAACCGAGCGGGCCGAAGCCGATCTGGTGCTGATGAGCGTCGGTCGCCGGCCCAACCTGGAGGGTTTCACCGAGGCCGGCCTCGATGTCGCCAAGAGCGGCATCAAGGTGGATGAGAAGATGCGCACCAACCTCCCCGGAGTCTTTGCCGTGGGCGATGTGACCGGAACGAGCCTCCTGGCTCATTCGGCCAGCCGCATGGGCGAGGTGGCGGTCAACACCATCCTGGGTAAAGAGGATCGCATGCGCTACCACGCCATCCCCTGGGCGGTCTACACCCTGCCCGAAGCGGCCGGTTGCGGCCTGACCGAAAAAGAGGCTTCCGAGAAGGGGATCGCCGTCAAGACGGCCACGGTGCAGATGCGGGCCAACGGCCGCTTTCTTGCCGAATACGGCAAACGCGAGCCGGGCCGCTGCAAGGTACTGGTGGATGCCGAGAAGAATACCCTCCTGGGGGTACATCTGATGGGTGCGGTTTCATCGGAGATTATCCCCGTCGCTGCCTCCATGATCGAGGCGGAACTGAGAGTCGACGAGATCAAAGAGATTATCTTCCCCCATCCCGCGGTAGCCGAGGTAGTGCGCGACGCGGTCTGGGAAATTGAATAGGAACAGGAGAAGGATAGAACAATGCCCAAATCATTAGTGGTGGATCCCAAGACGGTCCGCAAAAGCAGTACGATCAAGATTAAGGATATTCCCGTTAACGCCTACAAGGCGGATTTTGCCAAGGAGAAGAAGGCCCACGGCGAAGAGGGACTCAAGACCATCTACCGGGATATGGCCTTTATCCGCGAGTTCGAAACTATGCTCGACGAGATCAAGAAGATGGGAAGCTACGAGGGAATCGAGTACAACCACAAGGGGCCCGCCCACCTCTCGATCGGTCAGGAGTCGGCCGCCGTCGGTCAGAGCTACGGCTTGGAAGTGGATGATCAGCTCTTCGGCTCCCACCGCTCCCACGGCGAGATTCTGGCCAAGTGTTTCTCCGCGGTCCACAAGCTCCCCGACGAGAGGCTGACCGCGATTATGGAGAACTTCATGGGCGGCGCGGCCCTGCGGGTGGTCGAAAAGGGCCATCAGGGATCGGTCAAGGAGCTGGCTGAGAAGTTCGTCCTCTACGGGACCTTAGCCGAGATCTTCGCCCGGGAGACCGGCTTCAATAAGGGGCTCGGCGGCTCGATGCACACCTTCTTTACCCCCTTCGGCTCGATGCCCAACAACGCCATCGTCGGCGGATCCGGGGATATCTCGGTGGGGGCGGCCCTCTTCAAGCGGATTAACCGTAAGCCCGGTATCGTGATCGCTAACATCGGCGACGCCTCCGCCGGCTGCGGTCCGGTCTGGGAGGGGATGATGCTCTCCGCCATGGATCAGTACCGCACCCTCTGGGACAAGGAGATCGGCGGAGCGCCGCCGGTGCTTTTCAACTTCTTTAATAACTTCTACGGCATGGGCGGCCAGACCGCGGGCGAAACCATGGGCTACGACATGCTGGCACGAATCGGCGCGGGAGTAAATCCTGAGAATATGCACTCCGAGCGGGTGGACGGCTACAATCCTCTGGCCGTGGCCGACGCAGTTGCGCGCAAGAAGAAGATCCTCTCCGAGGGCAAGGGCCCGGTTTTGATGGACACCATCACCTACCGGATCTCCGGCCACAGCCCCTCCGACGCCTCCAGTTACCGGACCAAGGAGGAGCTCGAGCTCTGGCAGGAGAACGATTGCATCGCCTCCTACGGCTCCTACCTGAAGTCGAATGGCGCCGCCGACGACTCATTTCTCGAGGGGATCGCCGCGGAGACGAAGGAGAAGGTGGTCGAGATCGTCAAGCTCGCCATCGACATGGAGAAAAGCCCCCGGGTAGCGCCCCAGTTTATCGAATCGGTAATGTACTCTAACGAACGACAAGAGAAATTCGACGACCGCGAGCCGGAGATGCTGATTCCCTATGAGGAGAATCCGCGGATTAAATCAAACGCCAGAAAGAGCCGTTTCGGCCTGGACGAGAACGGCAAGAAGCTCGGTCCCAATAAGACCATCGCTTACCGAGATGGCCTCTTCGAGGCGATGCTCCACCGCTTCTCCATCGACCCCACCATGGTGGCCTACGGCGAGGAGAATCGGGACTGGGGCGGCGCCTTTGCCGTCTACCGCGGCCTGACCGAGGCTTTGCCGTATCACCGGCTCTTCAATTCCCCCATCTCCGAAGGCGCCATCGTAGGCTCGGGAGTCGGCTATGCCCTCGCCGGCGGCCGGGCGGTAGTAGAGCTGATGTACTGCGACTTTATGGGTCGGGCGGGAGACGAGATCTTCAACCAGGCCGCCAAGTGGCAGTCCATGAGCGCGGGCGTCCTGAAGATGCCCCTGACCGTTCGCGTATCGGTGGGCAACAAGTACGGCGCTCAGCACTCCCAGGACTGGACCAGCCTGGTGGCCCATATACCGGGGCTGAAGGCGATGTTCCCTGCTACCCCCTACGACGCCAAGGGAATGCTCAACCTGGCTTTGAGCGGTACCGATCCGGTGATCTTCTTCGAGAGCCAGAAACTCTACGGCATCGGCGAGGAGTTCGAGAAGGACGGGGTCCCTGAGGGCTACTACGAGATCCCCGAGGGAGAACCGGCCTTGAGGAAGAGCGGCACGGATCTGACCATCTGTACCATCGGCGCCACCCTCTACACCGCCCTGGAAGCGGCTAAAGAGCTGGAAGAGAAGTACGGTCTCTCCGCCGAGGTCTGGGACCTGCGTTTCATCAACCCCTTGAATTACGAGCCGATTCTCGAGTCGGTGAAGAAAACCGGCCGCTTGGTTCTGGCCTCCGACGCCTGCGAGCGGGGAAGCTACCTGCACAACGTGGCCAGCAACATGACTACCCTGGGCTTCGATTACCTCGATGCGCCCCCGGCGGTGGTAGGCAGCCGCAACTGGATCAGCCCTGCGGCAGAAATGGAGGAGATCTTCTTCCCCCAGAAGGAGTGGATCATCGATACCGTTCACGAACAGATCGTGCCGCTTGCCGGACACAATCCGACCACCGTCGCTACCTGCGGCGAGATCCTGCGGCGTAATCGGCTGGGCGTCTAATATGGCCCAGGCTCCGGCGGAACTGATTACCGCCCTGAATGCCCCGGACCCGGCTGATCGCCTGAAGGCGGCGGCCCGGGCCGGCGCGCTGATAGAATCGGGAGAGATTACCCGGGTGGCGAGCGATGAGGTCAACAACCACATCCACACCATCTACTCCTTCTCCCCCTATTCCCCCGCCCTGGCCGCTTTCAAGGCCTGGGAAGCGGGCTTGAAGGCGGTGGGGAGCATGGACCATGACTCGGTCGCCGCCGCTATGGAGATGCACGCCGCGGGTAAGGCTATCGGAATCGCCACCACCGCCGGCTGCGAGGTGCGGGTCAATCTGACCGGTACGGCCTTAGAGGGGAGGAAGGTCAACAATCCCGATTCGGCCAATATTGCCTACATTGCGCTGCACGGGATTCCCGACGGTCGACTGGATGAGGTCGCCGAGTTCTTGAAGCCGATCAATGCGGCCCGGAATCGCCGCAACCGTGAGCAGGTCGAGGGCCTGAACCGGCTGCTGCGCGGGACCGGTCTATCCCCTCTCGACTTTGATAAGGATGTATTGGCCATCAGTAAGGCCGAAGAGGGCGGAGGAGTGACCGAACGGCACATCCTCTACGCCCTGGCGAAGCGAATTATCGAAACCGCCGGCAAGGGGCAGGGGACGATCGAGTTCCTGAAGAAGAGACTGGGGCTGACTCTGCCGCAGAAGGTGGAAGTCTTCCTGGCGGACCGAGAGAATCCCCACTATGCATACGACCTGTTGGGAGTGATGAAGAGCGCATTTCTACCCCGTTTCTTTATCCAGCCCGATGAGTCGGAATGCGTCCCGGTAGCCGAGGCTATTCAATTAGCCGATAGGATCGGCGCCATCGCCGCCTACGCCTACCTGGGCGATGTGGCCGAATCGCCCACGGGGGATAAAAAGGCGGAGAAGTTCGAGGACGATTTCCTGGACGAGCTTATTATCGAACTAAAGCGGATCGGTTTTAAGGCGGTTACTTACATGCCGCCCCGGAACACCAAAGCTCAGCTCGCCCGCTTGAGTAAGCTTTGCCGTGAGAACAGTCTGATGGAGATCAGCGGGGTGGATATCAACTCCTCCCGCCAGAGTTTTACCTGTCCCGAGGTAATGGACCCCGACTTCAGCCATCTGATCCGGGCTACCTGGGCCCTGATCGCCCATGAACGGCTGGCCACCGCCGACGGTCGCTACGCCCTTTTTAGCGGAGAGAATCCCTGGCGGGACGAGAATCTGGCGGCCCGGATCGAGCGCTATGCCCGCTACGGCAGCGCCATGGATCCCCGCGATCCTGAAGGAATAGTAGCGATGTTAGACACGAAGGAGCGAACAGAATGAGACATACCCTAATCAGCCCCATTCTACGGGGGCTTACCTGGGACGGCGAAAAGGGACTCCTCGTCTCCTGCAGTGAGACATACGATGGTTCTGCCCAGGAGGTGAACCTGCCTGAGGGGGCCGATGAGTCGCAGATCGCAGAGATCCTAAAGGAGGCCCTCTTCGACGACGAGGGACATGTAGCGCCCGCGTTGAAGGTGGCCGGAGTCGGCTATTTCCTCATCGGAAGCAGTTTGAATACCCTTGGCCGGGAACCGATTAAGATTCAGTCTTTCATGGGAAGCCGGGCCGAGATTGCCGCCGGCAAGGTGGCCGTAGTGACCGGCGGAGCCCAGGGCTTCGGCGAGACCCTGGTGCGCGGCCTCTTCAAAGCCGGAGCAGTTGTGGCTATTGTCGATCTCAACCGGCAGGGAGCGGAAGCCCTGGCCGTGGAGTTAAACGGCGAAGCCGGTGAGACCCGGGCCTTCGCCTGCAAGGCCAATGTGGCCGACGAGGAGTCGGTTAACTCCATGATCGACGAGATTGTTGCCCGGGTCGGGGGCATCGATCTTTATCTAAGCAATGCCGGGGTCCTGAAGGCGGGGAGCGTCAAATCCTTAAGCCTGCAGGATTTCCGCTTTGTAACCGACGTAAACTACATCGGCTATTTTCTAGGGGTGAAACACGCCTCGCCGGTAATGGCCCGGCAGAACGCCGCTGCCGAGGGCCGCTACTTCACCGATGTGGTACAGATCAACTCTAAGTCCGGGCTGGAAGGCTCGAATAAGAACGGCGCCTACGCCGGGGGTAAGTTCGGCGGTATCGGTCTGACCCAGAGCTTTGCCATGGAGCTGGTAACCGACGCGATCAAGGTCAACTCGATTTGCCCGGGTAACTTCTTCGACGGCCCCCTCTGGTCCGATCCCGACCGGGGACTCTTTGTTCAGTACCTGAACACCGGCAAGGTTCCCGGGGCCAAAACCATCGCGGATGTGCGCGCCTTCTACGAGGCCAAGGTCCCCATGGGCCGGGGCTGCGAAGGGGAAGACGTCCTCAAGGCGCTCTTCTATATAATCGAGCAAAAATATGAGACAGGCCAGGCGGTCCCCGTGACCGGCGGCCAGGTAATGTTGAAATGAGCGAAGGACGGGTTTCCCGGCCTGAGCGTAAGCCTAGCGGAGGCGGAGGACGTGTCCGATGCCGACCGAAAAAAAAGGAGCTAGTATGAAGACTAAAGCAGTACGCATGTATGGAAAGAAAGACTTACGCCTGGAGGAGTTCGAGCTCCCGGCCATAAAGGATGACGAGATTCTGGCGAAGATCGTCTCCGACTCGATCTGTATGTCGAGCTATAAGTCGGCCAGTCAGGGCACCGGACATAAACGGGTTCCCGCCGATATAGCTGAGAATCCTATAATCGTGGGACACGAGTTCTGCGGAGAGCTAGTGGAGATCGGCGCTAAGTGGAAGGGTAAGTTCAAGGAGGGGGACAAGTTCTCGATCCAGCCGGCCCTCAACTATGAGGGAGGTCCGGTGGGCATCCTTTCGGCGCCCGGTTACTCCTACACCACCATCGGCGGGGATGCGACCTACATTGTTATCCCGGCGGAGGTGATGGAGCAGGATTCTCTGCTCCCTTACGAGGGGGACTCCTTCTTCTACGGCTCCTTAGCGGAGCCTATGTCCTGCATCGTCGGCACCTTTCATGCCATGTACCACACTACCCAGGGCTCTTATGTGCACCAGATGGGCATCAAGCGGGGCGGGGCGATGGCGCTCTTAGCCGGCGTCGGACCCATGGGGCTTGGAGCCATTGATTACGCGATTCACCGGGAGCTCAAGCCGGGGCTCTTGGTGGTAACCGATATCGACGATGCGCGATTAGAGCGGGCCGCCTCGATCTACACCGTGGAAGAGGCGAAAAAGAACGGTATCGAGCTTCACTATGTCAATACCAAGGATCTTGCCGATCCGGTGGAGCACATCAAATCCCTGAACGGCGGGAAGGGTTTCGACGACGTCTTCGTTTTCGCCCCGGTCAAGCCGGTTATCGAACAGGGGGATGCCCTCCTCGGCGTCGACGGCTGTCTCAACTTCTTTGCCGGCCCTTCGGACCCTGAGTTCTCGGCCACCTTTAACTTCTACAACGTCCACTACGGAGCCACCCACGTAGTCGGGACCTCCGGGGGCAATACGGACGACATGAAGGAGTCCCTGGAACTGATGGCCGCCGGCAAGATCAATCCGGCTACCATGGTGACCCACGTAGGAGGCCTGGATGCGGTCGTCGATACGACCTTGAATCTGCCCAATATTCCCGGCGGGAAGAAACTGATCTACACCGGGGTCTCCATGCCGCTGACGGCGATAGCCGATTTCGCGGAGAAGGGCAAGGATAATCCGGTCTGCGCCAAGCTGGCCGAGATCACCGCGGCAAATAACGGGCTCTGGTGCCGGGAGGCCGAGGAGTATCTTCTGGCCAATGCCAAGGCGATTTAAAACCAAATAATCCTTTACACCATACGGCCTCCGGTCTAGGATATAGATCGGAGGCCGTTTATGTGCACTAGTACCATCGGCCCGAGACACAAGGGCCGCTTTCGCCGCAAGATCGAAGAACTCCTGGAAAATACCAAGATTCGCATCGATGGAGAGAATCCATGGGATATCCGCGTCAAGGATGAGCGTTTCTTCCGCTGGATCCTGGCGGAGGGTTCCCTCGCCTTGGGCGAATCCTATATGGAGGGCATGTGGGAGTGCGAACGGATCGACGAGATGATTCATCGGCTGCTGACGGCCGATCTCGATCGCATTATTAAGCCCCGCTCCCTCCTTCTGGATGTGCTGCAGGCGAAGCTCAAGAATCTGCAGTCCCCGGCGCGATCGTTCACCGTGGGGGAGGCCCACTACGATCTGGGGAACGAACTCTACCGCCGCATGTTGGACCGGTATATGATCTACAGCTGCGGCTACTGGAAGAAGGCCGCGGATCTGGACGCCGCTCAAGAAGCGAAGCTGGACCTTATCTGCCGCAAGCTGGGGCTCAAACCCGGGATGACGGTGCTTGATATCGGCTGCGGCTGGGGCGGTACGGCCCGCTTCATGGCCGAGCGTTACGGCTGTCGGGTAACCGGGGTGACCGTTTCCAAGCGGCAGGTCGAGTATGCCCGGGAGTTTTGCAAAGGATTACCGGTGGAGATCCGCCTTCAGGATTACCGGAAGCTTTCAGGAAGCTTCGACCGGATTGTATCGGTGGGCATGTTCGAGCATGTGGGCGCGAGGAATTACCGAACCTATATGCAGACTGCGGCGCGTCTCTTAATCCCGGACGGGCTCTTTCTCTTGCATACCATCGGTTCGGGGGAGAGCTCCTCCACCGGCGAACCCTGGCTTTCGCGTTATATCTTCCCCAACTCAATGCTGCCCTCACCACGCCAAGTTGCAGAGGCCGCCGAAGGGCTCTTCGTGCTGGAGGACTGGCACAACTTCGGTCCCGATTACGACACGACCCTGATGCACTGGTACGAGAACTTCCGCGGCGCCTGGCCGGAGTTGAAGCAGAGCTACGATGAACGTTTCAGGCGGATGTGGACCTACTTTCTGCTCTCCTGCGCAGGCTCCTTCCGGGCCCGGCGGAATCAGCTGTGGCAGATTGTGCTATCGCCGCGGGGTGTTCCCGGGGGTTATGTTTCGTTGCGATAAGCGGGGTGGGGCTAATAGAGCGCGACCGATGAAGCCTTGAACATGACGTTGACGACCTTTCCCGGCTGAAGCTCCATCTCATCGACCGAGTAATCGGTAATGCGGGCCCGGATTAAGAGGCCGCAGTCCACGGCGATCACAGTTCCCGCAGGGGAGGGGGAGATCTCCCGAACCGTTCCGGTAAGGATATTCCTGGCGCTGGAGTGGGGGTGTTCATCGGTGAGTATTACATCCCGATAGGGGACCACCGCGGTCTTGAACTCCCCGGCCACATCGGGAACGATCAGGTCGACCCCGTTGGAGCGAAAACAGTGCACTCCGTCGTTGCGCAAAATAAGCTTCCCCGAGTAGATATTCTCGTCCTGATTTTCCAGCCGGCCCCGCTTTATGGTTCGTACCTGATCGCTCAGACGATAGCCGAACTCTCGGATGTGGGTGGTGACGATCAGGAGCCGGTTCTCGCTGGCCAGTCGCGGGAGCAGATCCTCCAGAAGACGCCTGGTCTCGATATCCAGATGGGCGGCCGGTTCATCGAAAAGGAGCACTCGACGCCTGCTCATGATCGCCCGGGCCAGGGCGACTCGCTTTCGTTCCCCCCCGGAGAGGGCCCGCACATTGCGCTCCTCGAAGCCCGACAGGCCTACCTCTTCCAGGGCGGCGGCGAGCATCTCCGGTCCGCTCTCCTTGTCGGCGAACTCGAGATTGCGTTTGACCGAACCCCGCAGAAGATAGGGATTCTGATGCAGGTAGAGGCACTCATCTCTGAGGGCGGCCAGTTCCTGCGACCCTTCTCCGTCGGCCAAGAGTCCGGCCAGGTACTTCAGCAGGGTGGTTTTCCCCGAACCGTTATCGCCGTAGAGGAGCACGATCCCCGATTCGGGGAGTTCGAGGCTGGCGATCTCTATCTGATTGCTCTTCCCGTCGTAGGAGAAGCGGATGTTTTCCAGCTTAATCATAGTGCCCCTCACCCTTACTCTTCTCGACCGAGGCCGGCGTGCATCACCGCAGTTATGCCTAAGGATATCGTCATCAGGATCATGCCTAGAGCCAGGCCTTGCTCGAATTCGCCCTTGCTGGTCTCTAGGGCTATGGCGGTGGTGATGGTTCTAGTGTAGGAGCGGATGTTCCCGCCCAGCATCATCGAGACGCCCACCTCGCCGATCACCCTTCCGAAACCGGCCACCAGGGCGATCAGTACCCTGAGGCGCGCTTCGTTCAGAATAAGCAGGAAGCGTTTGAATCGGGGAATCCTGAAGGTCTCCAGGGTCTCCGCCAGGGAGGGATCGAGTCCAGAGAGGGCGCCGTAGACCATCGAGATAATTATCGGCAGGGCCAGAATCGTCTGACCTAATATGATTGCCGCCGGGGTAAAGAGCATCCCCCAGGGGCCCAGGGGGCCTGAGCGGGAGAGGAGGGAGTAGATAAAGAGCCCGATAACCACCGTGGGGAGGGACATCAGGCTGTTAAGGACTACCAGGAGTACCCGGGCCGCCCGCCCGGGTCGGAAGTAGAGGCCCGTCGCCGCCGCCAGCCCCAGTACCGCCGCGAAGAGAGTCGAAATGAGTGCGAAGCGGACCGAGGCGGAGGCGATGGCGACGATCTCCGCGTCTAAGGAGAGAATCATCTCCAGGGCGCGGAAGAGGGCGGAATTCATGGCCCTATTCTACCGGCTAATTACGTCGGGGTAGAAGAGGATGTCGCCGTTTTTGGTGAAATCACCGATAATCTGCTGCCCTTCCACCGAGGTGAGCCAGGCGATAAAGGTCATGGCCTCGAGATAGTTGACGTGGGAGTGGCGACCGGGATTGACGGCGATCACGCCGTAGGGGTTGAAGAGTCGGGCGTCCCCTTCCACCAGTACCTGAAGGTCGATCTTCTCTCGCATAGAGAGGTAGGTGCCCCGGTCGGCCAGGGTGTAGCCGAGCATATCGTCCGCCATGGTGATGACCGTTCCCATCCCCTGACCGGCTTCCTTGTACCAGGTTCCCGCAGGGTCGACACCGGCGGCGCTCCAGAGGGAACGCTCCTTGGTGTGGGTCCCCGAGTCGTCTCCTCGAGATACGAAGCTGCTTTCCGAGTCGTTGATCCTCTGCATGGCCGCGGCCGCATCCTGCGTACCTTTGATTCCCGCCGGATCAGAAACCGGACCGAGGAGGACGAAGTCGTTGTGCATCACGTCCCGACGGTTCACCCCGTAGCCGTCGGCGACGAACTGATCCTCCCGACTGCGGGCGTGAACAAGGACGACATCCACGTCGCCGTTCTGACCCAGGGCGAGGGCTTTACCGGTTCCCACGGCAATAACGTCGACCGCGATCCCGGTCTTCTCGGTAAAGGGGGGGATCAGGGCTTCCAAGAGTCCTGAGTTATCGGTGCTGGTGGTGGTGGCCAGTTTAATTCGCGATTGAGGCGCGCTTGCCTCGTACTGACCTTCGGCGACGACGAGTCCGGCGCAGATCACGAGCGCCAGCAAGATAAGAAGTGAGCGTTTCATTTGGTCTCCTTTCCAAACGGGAGGTACGGCCGTTTCCAACCGTGCCCTGACGGCCGCAGATTCATAGCTATTGCGGATAACCGTAGATTCTGCAGCTCGGAGTATGTTGATTGATCCGGATAATACCATTGCCCGTGAGCATAGGTCAACTCGACATGAATACGAATGCTACTTTTTCGGGGAGAAGAGCTTCTCCAGGGGCTTGGCGTTGATCCTGCGGCAGCCCAGGTAGAGCTCGACTCCGGCTTCGACGGCAGTGCGGATCAGCGGGGCGTATCCTTCCTCCTGGAGTTCGAGTTTCCCCGCCTCATCGATGAAGATGGTGGAAACGCCCGCTTCCAATGCTTCAGTAACAATCCGCTCGGCGGCGGCGAATCCGGCTTTCGAGAAGCTAAAATGACCGTGAACCAGGGCTTCTTCCCAGTTTTCCGGCAGGCGTTGCGGTTCCCGGGCCAGGGCGAGGGCCTCGCCCGTGGCAAGATCGACCAGGTCGTAGCCTATCCGTTCTCCATTGTTAGTCACCTTGCGGCTGTAGAAGCCGGCGGCGCCGGATTTTTCCTTAAACGCGGCGATTACCGCCTCTTCCCGGGAATGCTCTTTATTCTTTTGAATGCAATGAACCATAGGCAGAGTCTACTGCTAAATGATGAGAGAGTCCAATCGTTATCGTGACGTTAATATCGATAAATTTATATTCGTTGACAGAATAAAAATTCGAAGCCTACAATAGTCGAAGAATCGGTGTCAATACGTATTCAAATGACTACGTATTCAAATATTTTTAAGGAGGGTTGCCCATGAAACGAGCAACGCGTTTTTCTATTCTCGCATGTACGATTCTGTTGATCTCCCTTGTCGCCGCGCCGCTATTCGCCGGAGGCGAGCAGGAGGCCGGTAAGGAGGCGATGGTCTCCAGCTCAGAAACCATCGAGTACGGTTTGTTGGCTGGAAAGCCGTTCGAAGGCACTACTATCACCCTGATGCTGAACAATGCCGCTAAAAACAACGGACTCGAGGCCAGAGCAGGGGAGTTTACCGCCCTGACCGGTATCGAGGTTGAGTTCGACATGGTTCCCTTTGGCTCCCTTCTGGAGAAGATCACCTCCGAGGGCGTCGGCATGACCGGGACCTACGATATCGTTACCTACCTCGACTCCTGGGGCCCCTCGATTAAGCAGTTCCTGGTTCCCCTGGATGATCAAATTGAGTCCGCCGGGATCGACATGGACAAGTATCCCCCCGCCTTCCAACAGGCCGTCACCTACGAGGGCATGATCCACGGCTTCCCCTGGCGCGGACATCCCCAGCTGCTCTTCTACCGGGAAGACGTTCTTAAGCAGGTCGGCGCCGATGTTCCCACTACTTGGAAGGAACTTGAGGATGTAGCGGTCAAGATCAGCAATAACACCGATCTCCACGGCATGAGCATGCACTATGCGAGCCATGCCGGCCAGAACCTCTTCGGCTGGATAACCTACCTGTGGAGTAACGGCGGGGATATCTTTGATGCCGATATGAAGCCGGTCTTTAACAACGCCGCCGGCGTGGAAGCCACCGCGCGCTACACCGGACTCTTCACCAAGCTAGGCGCCGCCCCTCCGGGATCGGTTACCTTCAACGAGTACGAGAGCGTCCAGTCCATGGTTCAGGGCGAGTCGGCTATGGTCATGAGCTGGTGGTGGCAGTACAACAACCTGATCGACGCCGAGAAGGCCGCACCCGAGGTGGTGCAGAACGCCAAGTTCGCCCCGGTTCCCGAGTGGGAAGGCAAGGGCGGCGCAACCTACGCCATCTGTATGCCTCTTTCGATCATGAAGGATTCTGAGAATCAGGGCGCCGCCTGGGAATTCCTGAAATGGGCGACCAACCCGGATCTCGAGAAGGATATTGTGGTCAAGAAGGAGACCAACGTAGCGGTACAAGTTTCGACATTGACCGATCCTGCTGTCAATGAGGTCTGGAACGGAATGCATGAAGCGGCCGCCGAGAGTCTGGCCGTCTCCAACATCATGCCCCAGATCCCCGAATGGCCCGAGGTTTCCGATTACCTCTCGATCGCCATCAACCGAATCGCCACCGGCGCACCGGTTAAAGAGACCTTGGATGCGGCGGCGGTAGAAATCGAAGCCATCATGGACCGCGCAGGGTACTATTGATCCTCTTATTAAGTATTTAGACCTTTAACCGGCGGCGCATGCCACCATGCGCCGCCTTTTTTTAGGAGTTCCCCATGCATGGTAAGCACACCAAAACGATTCTGCTCGCTCCGGCGATGCTGGTTCTGGCGGCTACGACGCTCTACCCGTTTTTAAACGCCTTCATTACCAGCTTTCGCGTCTGGCAGTTAGACAAGACACCCACGCCGGGTCCGTTCATCGGATTTGATAACTATGTCCGGGTATTTCAGGATAGCAATTTCCTCAATAGTGTTCTGGTTACCGTCAATTACACCATTGTTTCGGTCGCCCTCTCGATCATCGTCGGCATGATGATCGCCCTATTGATGCACCGCCAGGGCTGGTTCGGGATGTTCTTCAAGATCTTTCTGATTCTCCCCTATGCGATGGCGCCGGCCCTCAAAGGCTATAGTTGGCGTTTCATGCTCAATCCCTATTACGGGATCATCAATGCGCTCATGGATACGATCTTTCCCATGTTGAAGGATGTGGTTTGGCTGGGAGAGCCCGGGTGGGCCCTCTTTTGGCTAGCTATTACCGAAGTCTGGGGCTGGTCGCCCTATATCGGCCTGGTATTCATCGGCGCTCTCGACTCTCTGCCGTCCCAGGTCTTCGATGTGGCCAAGGTGGACGGCGCGACGGTACTGCAGACCTTCTGGCATATTACCCTTCCCATGCTAAAGCCGATTATCGTCATGATAACTCTATTAAAGACGATCTATTCGGTACGGCAGTTCGACGCGGTGGTTACCATGACCGGCGGCGGACCGGGACGGGCGACCGAGACGGTCAACTTCTTCATATATAAAACCGGCTTCCGTTTCTTCGACATGGGCTACGCTTCGGCCATGGCCTATCTTCTGGTAGCGGGACTCTTCATCTTTGCGTTCGTATATGTGAAGAACGTAATTAAAACCGACAAGCAGTAGGGGAGGAGCGAGATGAGTAACACCCTTTTATTACGACGCAGAAGCTCCGAAGAGCTCTTTTGGGGGGCGGTGACCATCGCCTGCTGGATCTTTATCCTCGTCTTTATCTTTTTGCCTATCATCTGGCTGATCCTTACCAGCTTCAAGATTCCCCGGGATGCCTACACGACAAAGTGGTTTTTTACTCCGACTCTGAAAAACTTCCGGGCCATCTTCGATCCTCCCATGAGTTTCGGACCGCTGGTTCTCAACAGTATAATAGTCTCCTTTGTCACCGCCTGTATCGACGTTGTTATCGGTGTGGCTGCGGCCTACGCCTTTAGTCGCTTCCGTTTTAAAGGCAAGCTGCTTCTGGTGGTCTGGGTTCTCTCGAGTCAGTTCGTACCGCCGGTGGTCATCGCGTTGCCGTTTTTTACCGTTTTTCGCCAGCTTTCGCTTCTGGACACCCGGCTGGGATTGATCGTACTGAATCTTTCCTTCACGCTGCCCTTTGCTATCTGGCTCCTTCGGGGCTTTATCGACGAATTGCCCGAGGAGATCGAGGAAGCCGGAATAATCGACGGTTGTAATCAGGTCCAGCTGATGCGTTATGTATCCCTGCCGCTGATCATGCCCGGCATCATCACCGCCTTCGCCTTCTGTTTCATCCAGTCCTGGAACGAGTTTATGTTCGCCCTGATCATGACCCGGCGTGAAGCGGTTACCCTGACCGTCGGCCTGATGAGCCTCGACTCGGAGAAGGGAATTCTGTGGGAGCAGATGGCGGCCGCCGGGCTCCTAGTAATGGTGCCGATCTTCATCCTCTCTCTCTCGATCCGGAAGTACTTCATCGAGGGGATCACCATGGGGGCGGTGAAGAGCTAGTTCTCTTCTAAAATATGTATCGCTTCGGGGTGCCAGGATAGAGCCACCCGATCTCCCCGCTTAATCCGGGCTTCCATGAAACGGGAGCTCGGTAGGGCGGCGGTGAGGGTCCCTTCCGGTACCCGGCACTCAATCTCGAAATAGAATCCCCGGTCCCGGATTGCAGTCACCACGGCCTCGACGCAGTCGATTCCGTCTCTACTGCGGCACTCGGGGGCCAAGGCCACATCCTCCGGACGCAGGGCAACTACCACCGATCGTTCCGGTGCAAAGGGCACCGCGGGATCCTCTATGGGAATGCTGGTAGTCGTGAAGGCATGGGCATATGTCTCACCGTTGACCCGTATAATTCGAGCCGTGAAGAGATTGCTCATTCCCATATAGCGGGCGACAAAAGGGGATGCAGGCCGATTTAGAAGCTCGTCGATGCTTCCCGTCTGCTCAATGCGGCCCTTATTGAGGATTGCCGCCCGGTTTCCAAGGGCTATCGCGTCGTAAATATCGCGACTGCTGATGATCATGGTGGTTCCCGTTGCCTTTTTGAGTCTGTTCAAGTAGAAGCGGATCTCGCTTTTTTGTCCTCGAGGCGCCCATGAGCAGGGATCATCCAATAACAGGATTTTGGGAGCCGAACCGAGTTCCTGGAGAAACAGCAAGCGCAGATACTCACTACCGTTTAGATCCGCGGGGTCGCGATTTAGAAGAGGAAGGAGGTCGAGGGCTTGAACAATCAGTCTATATCGCTCCAGTTCTTGCCGCTCATCAGCTCTGTAAGAGGAAAGGGATGAATTAATGCCGTCGAGATTAAGATAGCTCTCCCGGGATATAAGCGCCACCGGGGGATGGGCGTGGCGGAATGCCAGTCTCCCTGCGGGGGCGGTATACTCCCCGGAAATCGTCTCCAGTAGGGCTGTTTTTCCGGAAGCGGCCGGACCGAGAAGGATAAAAGTCTCTCCCGGCGCTATATGAAGATTAACATCGTCCAGACTGATTGCGTCTGTCTGCAGCGAAAGTCGAGAAATAGTGAGCATGGTGTATCTCCTTTCCAATACGGGAGGCACTACCGTTTCCGGCAGTACCCTATCGACTGCGGTTCATAGAGTGCCGGGTTGGTCCGGCGACTCCGTAGATCCTCACAGTTCGGAGCAATTCGATTCTATCATGGGTCGAAGGATGGGCACAGTGGAAAAAAGAAAATTGAATACCTATTCAACTCTTTTGCTGTACTGTTTATAATCATAATTAAGAATCGACTGTTCTCATAGGAAATACCCGGGAAGAAGCGGAAAGTAGGCTGAAATTGTAGAGATTTTTGTTGACAGATCGAAAAAACTGCACCTATAATACACATAACCCTACTGACTACGTATTCAAACAACAGAGTGAATAGAGGATTATATGGCAGATCAAAACAGTTTTTCTGTAGAGAGCGTTACGGCTTTCTTGAGCGAACTTTATCGGGCGGTCGGTATGCCCGCGGAGGACGCCGATTATACCGCCCAGTGTATGGTGCAGACCAACCTGTGGGGCGTCGACTCCCACGGTGTTTTACGGACGCCTATCTATGTGACCCGGGTCAAGAACGGCGCTTTGAGTGCAAAGCCGGAAATCAAGACCGTGGCCGGCGGCGAAGATAAGGCTCTCGAGGTGATCGACGGCGATTCCGGCATCGGTTACGTCGTTGCCCGAGAGGGGATGAAGCGGGCGATCGCCAAGGCTAAGAAGTTCGGTACCGGTACGGTCCTGGCCAAGAACTCGAACCACTTCGGCGCGGCGGCGCTCTTTGCCCGCATGGCGGCCGAGGAGGGGCTTATCGGCCTGGCGGCTACCAACGTGATGCCCAACATCGGCATGAAGGGTAACAAGAAGCCCTCTACCGGCAACAACCCGGTGGCCATGGCGGCGCCTCTCTACGATGAGTTTCCCTTCTGCCTCGACATATCCATGAGTAACGTCGCCGGGGGCAAACTGCTCTTAGCGGCCAAGAAGGGCGACAAGATCCCCACCGACTGGGCGGTAACTGCCGAGGGGCTCGAGACCGATGATCCGGAAGCGGGCTTCAAGGGCTTTCTGCTCCCCACCGGGATGCATAAGGGCTTCGGTATGTCCCTCTTCATCGATATCATCGCCGGCGTCGCTTCCGGGGGAGCCTTCTCCCGCTACCTGAAGAGCATGTACAAGAATGCCGAAGAGCCGAGCCTGACCTGCCACGTCTTCTACGCCCTCGATCCGAGCTGCGTAATGCCGGGTGAGGATTTCTCGACCCGCATGAAGGAGTGGGCCGAGATGGTCAAGGCTACCCCCATGGTCGACGAGTCCCAGACTCAGATTATTCCCGGGGAGATCGAGTACGCCACCGAGCAGCGCCGCTTGAAGGAGGGGATTCCCTTACCGGCGGAGCTGGTCGAGGATTTGAAGAAGCTCGCCGCCGAGGCGGGAGTAGAGTTCAGCCTTAAGGCTGTCTAAGTTACGGAACTGACCGGCGCCTTCGCAGAGCGGAGGCGTACGGAAGGCATAGAATATTCTATTTTTAAGGAGAACTGATATGAAGGTTCAAAAAGAGTTTAAGCTCAACCAGCGCGATTCCGTCTGGTTTCATGAGAATTCCTCCCACGTATGCCAGCGCTACGCCCAAGAGGTGTGCGACGTGGCTATCCTCCCCATCGGCGCGATCGAGCAGCACGGTGCCCACGCTCCTACGGGAATGGACACCTTTAACGCCCTCGGCATCGCCGAGAAGGTAGCCGAGAAGACCGGCGCGATGCTGCTTCCCTGCCCGATGTACGGCTCCCATCCCCACCACCACTGGGGCATGCCCGGAACCATCCCCTTGACCTACGAGACTCACATCAGCCTGCTGATGGACATCGTCCGGGGCGCGGCGGTCTGCGGTTATAACAAGTTCATCATCATCTCCGCCCACGGCCAGGTCTCTTCCACCATCGTGGCCACCCACAAGCTGGGTGTCGAAGGCTACTTCACCATCTCCTCCACCTGGTACGACTTCCTCCGGGACAACAAGGGTGTATTGGAAGATTACATGTGGCACGCCGACGAAGCGGAGACCTCGGTAGGCCTCTACCTTTATCCCCAGTGGATCAACATGGATCTGGCCGAATCCGGCGGCGGACAGGGCCTGATGGACTCCAAGTGGAAGATCGCTCCGGGACAGGCAGCCGAGCCCGGTATGCTCTACCACTTCGAGGGAACCTTCGCATTGCCCGAGAAGGATGATCTCGACAACGGCGTTATCGGAAATCCCGAGAAAGCGAGCCGCGAGAAGGGCGAGCAGTGCGTCGAAGGCGTCGTCGGCCACTATGTACGGATGATCGAAGAGATCAAGTCCAAGTATAAGCCGGGGATCAACCCCTTAGGTTTCCGCAATCCCGGCGGCTACTACACCGCGCATCTGATTGAGTACGACAAGGATCACGACGAGAAGGGTCGTCTTAAAAAATAGCCTTCATTGTATACCTTTGGTCCCCGGAGCCTCTCCTGACTCCGGGGACCCTCCTTACCGCCGGGAGAGAGGGCGGGGCATAGAATAAACGGTGAAAAAACTAAGATAAGGGTGGTCTAACTATAATGGCTGAGATGTACGCTGCGGCCGGAAAACTCATACGCGTGGATCTGACTACGCAGACTATAACCAAGGAAGATATCCCGGAGATCCTGTTTCAGCGGTATCTGGGTGGAAATACATTAGCGCTCTATTACCTCTTGAAGGAGCAGAAAGCGGGGCTCGATCCCTTCGATCCCGAAGCGAAGATCGCCTTCATGACCTCCTTCGCCACCGGAACCCCCGGTCCGGGCTTGAGCCGGCTCTGTATCGTCGGCAAGTCTCCGGTTACCGGCGGCTACGGCGAGACCGAGGGGGGCGGCTGGTTCGCTCCGGAACTCAAGTTCGCCGGCTACGACGGCATCATCATCACCGGTAAGTCTGAGAAACCGGTCTACTTAGCGATCAAGGATGAGACGGTCGAGCTCAGGCCCGCAGAACATATCTGGGGCCAGGACCTCAAAGAGTCCGACGAGATCATCAAGAATGAGATGGAAGACAAGAAGAGCAGGGTCGCTCTGATCGGACCCGCCGGCGAGACCCTGAACGTCTATGCCTGCGTAATCAACGAGCTGAAGCACGCCAACGGCCGTACCGGTATGGGTGCGGTTCTCGGTTCGAAGAACCTGAAGGCCATCGCCGTCCGGGGCACCACCCGTAAGCTCCCCTTGAAGAACGAGGAGCGGGCCAAAGAGATGGTCCGGGAACTGACCAAGGAGTGGCAGGATATCCCCAACACCTTCCCCCTCTACGGAACCATGCGCGGCGTGCGGGCCACCCAGGACGTGGGTGTTCTTCCGACCTACAACTTCCGCGAGGGCCAGTTCGCCGATTATGAGAACCTGGCTGAAAAAACCTACATGGAGACCATCCTCAAGAAGACCGGCACCTGCTACCGCTGTCCGATCAGCTGTAAGCGGGAGGTCGAGTTCGACGATGGGAAGTACTCCGCCGATTCGACCTACGGCGGTTCCGAGTTCGAAACCACCATGGCCTTCGGCACCTGTACCGGCGTCAACGACCTGAAGCCCATCAGCGTGGCCCACCAGATGTGTAACGCCGCCGGCATCGACACCATCTCCCCGGGAGTCATGATCGCCTACCTGATGGAGTGCGTCGAGAAGGGCCTGATTACTGCAGAACAGCTGGACGGTATCGACCTGCGCTTCGGTGAGGCCGATGCGATGCTCGCGATGCTGAAGAAGATTATCGAGCGCGACGGCGTCGGCGATATCCTCGCCAAAGGTCTCCGCGCGGCGATCGAGCACTTCGGGCCCGAAACCGAGAAGTACGCCATGCACGTCAAGAACTCGACCCTCCCGGCCCACGATCCCAGGGGCAAGTTCGGCTTGGCCCTAGCCTATGCGCTGCCCTCCTCCGGTCCGGACCACATGGAGGTTCAGCACGACCATATTCTGGCCACCGAAGGGGGCGCCGCCCTCTACAGTGCCATCGGGATCAACGAACCCTTAAGCGCCACCGAGATGTCCGGTAAGAAGGTGCGGAACTTCTTCGTTAACCAGTCCCTCTACAACGGCTACAACGCCATCGGGATCTGCTACTTCTGCACCCGGCCCAACGGCCCCTTTACGATCAACGGCATCTCCGAGTATATCCGGGTCATTACCGGCTGGGATCAGATGAACCTCTGGAATCTGGTCAAGATCGGCGAGAAGCACACCACCATGAGCCGCATCTTCAACTTGCGCGAAGGGGTGACCGCCAAGGACGACCGGCTTCCCGAGCGCATGTTTACCCCTCTGGAAGGCACCGGCCCCTGCGCCGGTAACACCATCGACAAGGACGAGTTTGAGAAGGCCAAGAAGCTCTACTACGCAATGAATATGTGGGACGAGGAGGGCGTACCCTCCGAGGCCTGTCTCTATCACCACGAGCTCGATTGGTTGCTCGGCGAGGTATAGAGGTGAAGATTTCGGTCAAGGGCGAGTTCGCCTTCGGTCTGCCCCTCAACTTCGAGGAGGTGGAGATCGATTCGCCCAGTTTTGAAGCGATAATGGATCACTTCCAGGTAGACCGGAAGGTGCGCAAGCACCTGCTGCCCTTGGTCAACGACGAGGTTACCAACCTGGACAGAACCCTTGAGGATGGCGATATGGTCATCCTCAGCTCTCCCTACTCGGGAGGTTAGGAGAAGAATGATGTACCAACCAAAAATAGGATTGATCACCTTCGGGGACAACCGCGAACCCGAATGGAATAAGGTATTCAAAGAGAAGACCGAGACCCGCCACGATAAGGTGCGGGAGGTCTTACAGAAGCTCCCCATCGAGCTCGTCAGCGCCGATTCCGTCGCTCGACAGCGGCACGAGATCGATGCCCAGGTGGACGCCCTCAAGGCGGCAAATGTGGATATCCTGATCGTCCACACCCCCTGCTGGACCTCGCCCAACCTGGTGGTCCACGGCGTACAGCGCGCCGGTCTCTACACCGTCATCCTGGGTAACCGCGACGCCGGTACCCACGGCTCGGTCGGTCTCTTCGGCGCCTCGGGCGCCCTGAAGCAGATCGGCTACGACCACAAAACGATCCGCATCAATTACGATGATCCCGGTCTCGCCGATATGGTGCTCCCGATTTTTCGGGCGGGGATGGTCAGGAACCGGCTCAAGGGTTCGGTCTTCGGCTACTTCGGCGGCCGCTCCATCGGAATCGACACCTCCCAGTTCGACGCCATGCAGTGGCGCAAGCAGTTCGGCGTCGACGCCGAGCACATCGATCAGCTGGAGATTATCCGCATTGCCGAGACGATCGACCAGAGCAGAATCGACAAGATGCGCATCTGGATCGAAGAGAACGCCAAAGAGGTGCTCTACAACGATACCAAGCTGACTAAAGAGAAGTTCGACTTCCAGATCGCCTGTTATCTGGCGACCAAGGATATCATCGCCGAGAAGGGACTCGAGTTCACCGCCATCAAGTGTATGCCCGAGCTCTCGGTCAATTACGTGCCCCAGTGTATGACCGCCACCTTCCTGCCCGACACTTTCGACGGCGAAGAGGGAAAGAAGGACGGCATCGTCATGGCCTGCGAGGCGGACGCCGACGGCGCGCTGACCCAGCAGATTCTGAAGCTCCTCTCCGGCGGTAAGCCGACCTTCTTCGCCGACACCAGCCATATCGACAACGAGCGGGAGACCCTCTACTGCGTCAACTGCGGCGCCATGTGCGCCTGGTACGCCGCCCGCTCCGAGAAGCCTGAGGAGAACCTGAAGGCGATTACCATCAAGCAGTCGGTTCGCCCCGGCGGCGCGGGGATCAGCTTCTTCTGGGCCGCTCCTGGTCCGATGCAGCTGGCCCGACTCTACCGGGAGGACGGCAAGTACAAGATGGCAATCATCCCCACCGAGGCCTATGAGCCGACGCAGGAGATGGTCGACGAGTTTATCGAGGCGCGAGGCCCCCATCAGCTGCCGACCATGTTTACCAAGATGGACTACGACATCGACGCCTTTGTCGAAGAGTACGGTTCCAACCACATTTCCGGCGTCGCCGGCAACTATACCGAGGAGCTAATCGAGGTCTGCAAGATGCTCGACATCGAGCCGGTCGTCTTCGCCCGGGCCTAAAGGTAACGAGGAGTACGAGAGAATGGAAATTACCAACACCAACTATGTGAAGAAGCTCTTAAAAGAGGGCAAGCGGGTTACCGGCGCCTGGGCTCAGGCCGCCTCGAATATCACCGCCGAGGTTTTAGGCGACGCCGGCTTCGACGTAGTTATGATTGATATGGAGCACGGTCCCGGGGATATCCTGACTCTAATCGGGCAGATCCAGGGCCTCAAAGGTCAGCCGGCGATCCCCTTCGTCCGGGCTCCCTGGAACGATTTCGTGATGATCAAGAAGATCCTGGACGCCGGTACCTTCGGACTCTTGGTTCCCTACGTAAATACCAAGGAGGAGGCGGAGGCCGCCGTACAGGCAATCCGCTATCCTATGGACGGTATTCGCGGCGTCTCCGGTTCGCCCCGGGGCCCCCACTTCACCAATAACTCCATGGACTACTTCAAGAAGACCAAGGATGAGCTCTTCCTGATGACCGCCGTGGAGACCCCCGAAGCGGTGGGGAACCTGGACGAACTGATCTCCGTAGAGGGCTTGGACGGGATCTTCATCGGTCCCATGGACCTGGCTACCAGTATGGGTCATTTCGGCGATCCCTCCCATCCCGAGGTAAAGGCGGCCATTGCATCTGTCGAAGCCAAGGTCAAGGACTCGGACAAGATCCTGGCCACCGTAGCCGGTAGCTGGGATGACGCCAAGGCCAAGTACGACCGGGGCTATCAGCTCTTGATGCTGATGTCCGATACGGTCTCTTTAAGCAAGCTGGCCCGAGATAAGGTCGCTCAGTTCAAGGAAAGCTACCCAGAACGCTAATTATTAAAATCTTTCAAATTATAAAAACATAACTATATGGTCTCAACGCGGGGTCGAAACGACTCCGCATATAATGCACACACTTTAGGAGGGTGTCATGAGAAAATTACTGTCTGTTTTACTTGTTCTTGTCCTGGTTGCCGGAGCGGCAACGCTCGTAGCTGAAGGACAAAAAGAGTCCGGATCTATCGAGATCCGTGCCGGACACGGTCAGCCCCAGGGTACCGGTCTTCACATGGGCTTCGTCTACTTCAAAGAGGCTGTGGAAGAGATGTCCGACGGCGCAATCACCGTAGAGATCTTCGATTCCGGACAGCTCGGCGGCGACCGGGAGCTTACCGAGGGCGTTCAGCTGGGCAACGTGCAGATGACTGCCGTTTCCGCTACCAACCTCGCTCCTTTCTCTAAGGAGTTCTTCGTCCTGGATACCTACTTCATGTTCCGCGACCGCGAGCATGTATACAGCGTCCTCGACGGCAAGGCCGGCGATGCTATGCTGGCGCCTATGGACGACATCAACATCAAGGGTCTCGGCTACTGGGAGAACGGTTTCCGCCACTTCACCAACAGTATCCGCCCTGTAACGGTGCCTGAGGATATGCGCGGTATCAAGATGCGTGTTCCCGAGAATCCCGTACAGATCGGCGCCTGGAAGTCCGTCGGTGCGGGCCCCACTCCGATGGCATGGGGCGAGCTCTTCACCGCTCTGCAGCAGAAGACCCTCGACGGCCAGGAGTCTACCCTCGAGTCGATCCTGACCATGAAGTTCTACGAGGTTCAGCCCTACATCTCCATCACCGGCCACAAGTACAGCCCCTATGTCATTCTGATGAACAAGGAGTTCTACGACGGTCTTACCTCTGAGCAGCAGGGTTGGGTTGATGCGGCTATCGAAGAGTCCCTCGCTAAGCAGCGGGCTTTCGCCAAAGAGGCCGAGCAGAAGGCGATCGATGCAATCCGCGAAGCGGGTAACACCATCGTCGAGCCCAGCGTTGAGGACAAGCTTGAGTTCCGGAAGATCATGGCTTCCACCTACGATCTGGTTAAGAAGAACTCCGGTGAGGAGATTTTCGACCTGTACTTGAGCGAAGTAGAGGCCAACTAAATAGGTCTCTCTTGATTGGTTTCACGGCGTTGTCCCTCTCCGCCTATTAAGGAGGAGGGGCAGCGCCGGTTTTATATGAGGTATTGAACGAATGAAAGCATTACAATGGCTGGACGATTATTTCGAAGCCGTAGTCATGGTGATTTCCCTCTCGGCGATGAGTCTGATCATCGCGGTGCAGGTATTTTTCCGCTACGTGCTCTTGAACTCCCTCTCCTGGTCGGAAGAGGTATCCCGGTATCTCTTCATTTATATGATCTATTTCGGCATCTCTTACGGCGTCCGGAAGAATCGTCACATCAAGATCGACGTTATTATCGGGTTGCTTCCCGACACCGTAAAGAAAATCATGTCCCTTACTGCGGACGTCTTGTTTCTAATCTTCGCCGTGGTGGTGACCACCCAGGCGGGAATTGTGGCCGAGACCATCAGTCGCTTGGGACAGATCACCGGTGCGACTCAGATGCCCATGGCGATCGTCTACTCGGCGGTACCCTTAGGCTACGGGCTGGTCTGTATCCGCTTGCTGCAGAATATGTTCCACAAGCTTAGGAACTTCTCCCAGCCCTTCGAGGTCTTTGTCTACCGCGGAGAGAGCCTGCCGGCCCGGGTAAACACCTTTATCGCGACCGATGCGAGTTGCGACGACGGGGAGGTTAAATAATGACTATGCTCATTCTTTTCGGCGGATTCTTACTCTTTGTAGTGATGAATGTGCCCATTGGAATCTCCTTAGGGTTAGCCGTTATGTCGACCATTCTCGCCACCGGCACAGTGGATCTGACCTTCATGGCCCAGGGGCTGACTACAGCCATGGACTCCTTTCCGCTTATGGCCGCGCCCTTCTTCATCCTGGCCGGCGAGATCATGAGCCGGGGGGGAATCTCGCCGCGGCTGATGAAGGTAGCCGACGTCTTCTTCGGCCGCTATACCGGAGGCCTTGCACTGGTTACCGTTGTGGCCTGTATGTTCTTCGCCGCCATCTCCGGCACCGGCTCGGCCACCGTGGCGGCCATCGGCTGTATCATGGTGCCCGAGATGCTCAAACACGGATACAACAAAGGCTTCGCCGGCGGCTTGATCGCCTCCTCCGGTTCTATCGGCGCGATGATCCCGCCTAGCGTCACCATGGTTATCTACGGAGTAACTTCCGGCGTCTCGATTACCGCCATCTTCGTAGCCGGTATCATTCCCGGAATCGTCGTCGGTCTCTCGTTGATGACCTACGCCTACATCTACTCCCGGAAGAACAAGTACGTGGGATCCGATTACCGCTACAGCGCCAAAGAGGTTCTTAAGGTAATCTGGGACGGAACGCCGGCGCTCCTGATGCCGGTCATCATCTTAGGCGGTATCTACGGCGGTATCTTCACCCCCACCGAGGCGGCCGCCGTGGCGGTTATCTACGGCTTTGTCGTCGGGATCTTCGTCTACAAGGAACTGAAGATCAAAGACGTGCCCGATATCGTCTTGAAGGCCGCGCTGATGACTTCGGTCATCCTGGTTATCATCGGTACCTCCGCCGGTTTCGGCCGTATCCTGGCCCTGGAGCGGATTCCCCAGATGATCGCCAACGCGATCGTGGGCTTCTCATCATCCAAGGTGGTGATCTTCCTCTTGATCAACCTGCTGCTCCTCTTTGTGGGTACTTTCATGGAGACCCTGGCGGCGGTTATTATTCTGACCCCGATCCTGCTGCCCATCGTAACCAGTTTCGGCATGAGCCCGGTGCACTTCGGCGTTATCATGGTAGTCAACCTGGCGATCGGATTCGTTACTCCGCCCCTGGGAGCGAACCTCTTTGTTACCACCCAGATCATGGATATCACCTTCGAGCAGGTGGCCAAAGCCATCATCCCTTTTATCGTGACCATGGTCATTGCGCTGATGCTGTTGACCTTTATCCCGGAGATAACAATGACCCTGCCGCATATGCTGGGGTATAAGTAGTCCGGTTCGTACCAGCCACGCTTCGGTTCAATACCGAGTTTCAAGCCCCGGGGGAATCTCCTCCGGGGCTTTTTTATGATTGCTGGGGAACTAAAGGATGTAGTTTCTGGAGGGATGGGTGAGGATTAGCGCAATAAAACGCTTCTACTCCGCCCGGTGAAAGAAGGGCGACGAGGCGATGATCTCCCGCTCGCTCTGGTTGCTTCGGTTCTGTACGGTCTCCCGGATGTTCAGGTAGCCGGAGATCAGGCTGTTGACTACCTCCCGCTCGGGATCGGCCACGGCTTTTAAGAGCACATCGACGGTCATCTCTACCATCGACTTGAGGGGCTGCATGAAGGTGGTCAAGTGGTAGGTGGGCCAGGATGCCATGGGGATGTCGTCGAAGCCGATTACCGAAACGTCTTGGGGAATTCGCAGACCGAACTCCTGGCGGGCGGTGTTGAGGATACCGCAGCCCATGTAGTCCGAGGCGCAGAAGATCGCATCCGGCTTTTTAGAGGCCGAAAAGAGAGCTCTGGCGGCGATTACCCCCGATTCGTAGCCGAAGTCGCCCACCTCTCGGGCGAAGAAGCTCAAACCGTGTTTGGCCAGCTCGTCTTTGAAAAATTCTTCCCGGTCGCGGTTGGTGGAACTCCGCTCCTCTCCGGCTACATAAGCGATGCGCTTATGACCGGTTGCCACCAGGTAGTCTGCCACAACCCGGCCGGCCTCGCGATTGTCGCAGGAGACGGTATTGACCCGCAGTCCTTCCGAAACGCGGTTGAATAGTACCACCGGGGTGCCGAAGCGCAGACAGTCCTCCACCAGGGGCGAGGTGAGGGTGGCCGAGGTGATGATCAGGCCGTCGACCTGGTATTGCAGGGCCATCGCGAGACTGTCTTCGATCGATTGATCGCCGTTGATGTTGAAGATCATAGTGGTGTAGCCAGCCTCGTGGAGCTTTTGGCTGAAGAAGTCGAGGGCCTTCATGTAGAACTCGTTGTGGAAGTTCTTGATCACGATACCGATGATCTTGGTCGACTGCTGGATCAGACTCCGGGCGATAAAGCTGGGCCGGTAGCCGAGTTTATCCGCCGCCTCCATTACCCGCTTAATATTCTTCTCGGAGACCTTTGCACCGGGGGTGAATACTCGGGAGACGGTCGACTGGGATACCCCCGCTAAGCGGGCTACTTCGTGGGATGAGACCCTTCTGCTGTTCGGTCCGGCCATTGCTATTATCCTTATACCTTGCGGTAAATTATCTCCGTGAGTCTACGGCAGCCCAAGTGCGCTGTCAACCGCAAACCGGGCATTCCGGGTTACGCCTGATCTTGAGATTCTGCAAGGCAAGCTCTCCGCCGTCCCACAGCAGCAGCCGACCGGCATCCTCTCCGCGACCGATCAGGTAGCGTACGGCGATGGTCGCCTGCATGGTGGCGATCTGGGCGGCGGCGACGGCGATGACCGGAATCGGCGCATCAGGTTTCGGCGCACCCTCCGCTCGCAGGCAAGCGAAGCAGGGAGCTTCGTCGGCGATCAGCAGAGCCGCTTCGCCGCTCCAGCCGCGGATGCCGCCGTGTACGATGGGGATCCCCGCCGCGACCGCCGCCCGATTCAGGATAAACCGGGAGGCGTCGTTGTCGAAGCAGTCCAGTACCAAGTCGCAGCCATCTATCAGCTCGGCGGCGTTCTCCTCGCTGATGCGGGCTTGGATCGATCGAAAGACCGATTGGGGAGCAAACTCGGCCATTCGCTCGGCCAGGACCTGGGCCTTGGGTCTATCCATATCCTTCTGGCGGTAGAAAATCTGCCGGTTCAGATTGCTCTCTTCCAGGAGTCCGTCGTCGCAGAAGGTAAAGTGACCGACTCCGACTGCGGTAAGTTCCGCCGCAGCGAGGCCACCCAGGCCGCCGACACCGGCCAGGAACACCCGTTTCTGTTGAAGCTCCGCTTGAATCTCCGGCGAGAATCCGGCCAGACCGCGATGACGGATAAAGCGCTCCTCATACTGATTTATATTGCTGCTCATAGTATTCCTCCCGTCTCTGGTTTGCCCAGGCGTCCCCTACGGGGAGCCCCGGTGGTAGAACGGATAATCAACTCCGGTTTTATCCGCTGATCGAGGGGTTCGTTGTTGGGGATTACCCCGTCCAGAATGTTCAATAAGGAATCGATGGCCATCCGGGCGCTCTCTCCGGCCTTGGCGTCGACGCTGGTAAGCCGGATCATGCTGTGGGCGGCCATCGGTACGTTATCAAAACCGACGACCGAGAAATCTTCCGGCACCCGGTAACCCGACGCGCAGAGCCGGTCGAGAACCTGCAGGGCCATCAGATCGTTGGCGGCAATGATCGCCGTGGGAGGATCGGGGAGGGCAATCAACTCCTCTGTAGCGGCTGCGGTCTTCAGCCGGTTGTACCCCCCCTCCTTGATATACTCATCTCGGTAGGGTAGGCCGGCGTCACGGCAGCGGGTCAGAAAGGCCTCGAAGCGATCGCGGCCGGTGGAGAGAAGCCTCGAACCGGAGATATAGGCGATCTTCTCATGACCCAGGGCGCATAGGTGCTCTACCGCCAATCCGATTCCGTGGCCGTCGTCGGTGCCGACGAAGTGACTTTGCGGGTTATCGAGGCGGCGGTGATACATAATGCAAGGGAGCCCTGAGCGAATCAGTCTGGTTGTCGACTGGTCGGCAAACTCTACCGAGGCGAAGATGAAGCCGTCCACCCGCTTTTGGGAGAGGTTGGAGACGATCTCCTCTTGCAGCACTCGGCGGTTGTCGGTATTGCCGATAATTACCGTATAGTCGCACTCCCTGGCGCGCATCTCGATGGTTTTGGCGATCTCCGCATAGAATGGATTGGTTATATCCGCTACTACCAGGCCGATGGTATTAGTGCGCTTGGTCTTCATCGAGGCGGCGACCTGGTTGGGGAGGTAGTTGAGCTCCTTGGCGATGGAGAGCACTCTCTCCCGGGTGTCCGCCTTAACCCCCGGTTTGGCGTTCAAAACCCGGGAGGCAGTGGCCAGTGAGACGCCGGAGAGGGAGGCCACATCCTTAATCGTTACCGCCACTATCTAAACCCCTTGAATTATCTACTGGATAGATAAGTTTTCATTGACAGTGTAGCATACGTATGCAATACTATCAATGTAAACGTTTCCTTTTTACATTACCAGAACGGCTTCCAGCCGCCCAAGGAGTTTAAGATGAAGATAGTCGAGACTACAAAATTACCTTTTAAGAGCGTTGCCGCACCCTATCAGCGGTCCCAGCAGATGGTTATGGACAAGAGCGACGGCGGTCAGGAGAATTTTACCTTCCTGATCTCCACCCTCTTCCCTTTGGGGGGCAAAACCGAGAGCCACGTACACGACGTGGATGAGTTGATCTACATCGAGAGCGGTTATGGTTACTCCGCAGCCAACGGCGAACGCACCCCGGTCGGTCCAGGAACCACCGTCTACGCGGTTGCGGGCGAGGAGCATCAGCTGGTGAACGAGAGTCACGAGACCATGAAGCTGATCTGCGTCTATATTCCCGCTCTCTCCGAAGAAGCGGTTAAGACCTTCCCCCGGGGCTAATCCCGGTGAAGATTCTGCTCGATGAGGTCGTATCCCATCCCATACCGGGACGGCCTCGAGAGATCGAAGCAGAGATCGACCTGCCTCTTCCGGCTGTAGAGCTGTTGCGCGCGGCCGGAATCCCGGTAGGCTATGTGGGCTATATAGTTCGCGGCGACGAGGTCCTCAGGTTTGAGGACCTCGTTACGTCCGATGAGCCCTTGGAATTGTTCGGTATCTACGACGGAGGTTAAGGTGGAGACGGCGACAAACTCGGTTTTTCAGAAAAAAGTACTCCTGGTCGATTTAAACAGCAAGAAATTAACGGTGGAGACGCCGGAGGATCAGATATATCGCAACTACTTGGGCGGCCGGGCGCTGGCCCAGTACTACCTGCTGCGGGAGTTGCCCGCCAATGCCGATCCTTTGGGCGATGAGAATGTAATCGTATTTGCACCGGGCCTCTTGACCGGCACCCCCGGTCCCGGTACGCCGAAATACTCGGTGGTAACCAAGTCGCCCTTGACCGGAGGTATCGGCGAGTCCGAGGCCGGCGGTTTCTGGGGGGCGGATCTCCGCTTCTCGGGCTTCGATGCGATAGTCGTCAAAGGCAAGGCCGATTCGCCGGTCTATCTGGCCATCGACAAGGGTGAACCGGTACTTAAAAGTGCCTCCGATCTGTGGCAGAAGACCACCAAGGAATTTCAGGATGCGGTACGGGAGGAGTTTCCTAAGGCCAGAGTCCTGCAGACCGGTCCGGCCGGAGCCAACGGCTCGCTGATCGCCGCCATCTGTAACGATCTGGCCTTCTTCAACGGCCGGAACGGCCTCGGTGCGGTTATGGGCTCCAAGAACCTTCGGGCTATCGCCCTGGCCCCGGAGCGGAAGAAGCTCGATTTCGAGGGAGTCGTCAAGATCCGCGAGGTGGCCAAGGCCGTCGGCAAGCGGGTCAAAGAGAATCCCTTGAGCGCGGCCCTCAACAATTTGGGGACTGCCGGCGGAGTCAAAGGGGCCAACGCGGGCGGGGTGCTGCCCACCCGGAACTGGACCAAGAGCACATTCGACGGCGCCGATGCGATCTCCGGCGATCAGCTGATCGAAAAAGGTTACCTGACCAAACGACACGGCTGCTTCGTCTGCCCGGTTCAATGTAAGCGGGTGGTCGAGATCAAGGGTGAGGAGTTCGACGTCGATCCCGCCTACGGCGGCCCGGAGTACGAAAACCTCGGCTCCTTAGGCTCCATGTGCGAGGTCGGCGACCTTCCCACCGTCTGCAAGGCCAACGAACTCTGTAATGCGTTCGCATTAGATGCGATCTCCGCGGGGAACACGATCGCCTTCGCCATGGATCTCTACGAGAACGGCATCATCACTAAAGATGATGTGGGTTATGAGTTGCGCTTCGGCGACGGCGCGGCCCTTTTACGCATGCTCGAGGATATGGCCTACGGACGCGGGTTTGGAAAGGTACTGGCCAAAGGCTCCTACCGGGCGGCGGAAGAGATCGGCAAGAACGCCATGGACTACGTGGTGGCCGTCAAGAAGCAGGAACCGCCCATGCACGATCCCCGCTTTAAATCGGGTATGAGTCTCCAGTATGCGGTCTCCCCCCGGGGCGCCGACCACTGGACCGCCCAGCACGATCCCTTCTTCGTCAATCCCGATTCGCCGGGGGTGATCGAGTTGGCCCAAATCGGCATGAATCAGCCGGTGGGCGCAACCGACTATACCCCTGCCAAGGTGCGCTGGTTCTACTACGGCCACAGCCTGGTATCGGCCTACGATACCCTTGGAATCTGCACCATCGCCTCGGTGGCCAGAAGCGTGGTCAAGTTGGACGAGATTCTCGATATGGTTCGGGCGGCCACCGGCTGGGATATCAGCTGGTTTGAGCTGATGAAGGTCGGCGAGCGGGCCAACAATATTGCCCGGCTCTTCAACCTGCGGGAGGGACTCACCGCGGACGACGACAAGCTCCCCGGAGTCTTCTTCAAGCCCGTCGGTTCCGGTCCCCACGAAGGACAAAAGGCGATCGATCCCGAGGATGTGCGGGAGGCGGTCTCCCTCTACTATGAGATGGCCGGTTGGACCGAGGACGGGGTTCCCACCTTGGGTAAAATGACCGAACTCGGTATCACTGCACTCGTTTAATACAGTGTAAGTCGGGAAAGAATACCATTCAGCTCCTTCCCGATTCCCTCATTTACGGCCGTTCTGCTTCCCCCGAGGCAGAACGGCCTTTTTCGTGCCCGCAATTGATTAGCATCCCGTCGATCAGGTAGAATAGAGCCATGGCAGAAGATAACAAGATTATTTACTCAATGGTTCGCGTTACGAAGAGCTACAACAAGAAACCGATTATCAAGGATATATCCCTCTCTTACTTTTACGGCGCCAAGATCGGCGTGCTGGGACTGAACGGTTCCGGTAAGAGTACCCTCCTTAAAATCATGGCCGGGGTCGATAAGGACTTCAACGGCGATATCTCGATCTCCCCGGGCTATACCATCGGCTACCTGGAGCAGGAGCCGGAGCTGGACCCGGAAAGGACCGTCCGACAGATCGTCGAGGAGGGGGTCCAGGAGACGGTGGACCTTCTAAAGGAGTTCGACGAGATCAACGGCAAGTTCGCCGAGGAGATGAGCGACGACGAGATGAGTCAGCTCTTGGAACGGCAGGGGGAGGTGCAGGAGCTTCTTGACGCCCGGAACGCCTGGGACCTGGACAGTCGCCTGGAGATGGCCATGGATGCCCTGCGCTGTCCCCCGGCGGATCAGAAGATCGAGCCCCTTTCGGGAGGAGAGAAGCGACGGGTCGCCCTCTGTCGGCTCCTGCTGCGTCAGCCGGATATCCTCCTCTTGGACGAGCCTACCAACCATCTGGATGCCGAAACCGTCGCCTGGCTCGAGCACCATCTACATGAGTACGCCGGCACGGTCATAGCCGTAACCCACGACCGGTACTTCCTGGATAACGTCGCCGGCTGGATCCTCGAGCTCGATCGAGGCGAAGGAATCCCCTGGCGGGGGAACTACTCCTCCTGGCTCGAACAGAAGGAGAATCGCCTCAAGAACGAGCAGAAGCAGGAGACCGCTCGGCAGAAGACCCTGCAGCGGGAGCTGGAGTGGATCAAGATGAGTCCCAAAGGCCGGGCGGCCAAGAGCAAGGCCCGGGTCAGCCAGTACGACCGGCTCCTGAGTCAGGAGACCAAGGATCGGCAGAAGGATCTGCAGCTCTTTATTCCCCCCGGCCCGCGGCTGGGGGATATCGTGGTCGAGACCGAAGGGGTCAAGAAGGCCTACGGCGAGAAGCTATTAGTAGACGACATGAGCTTCTCCGTTCCCCCCGGGGGAATCGTGGGGATCATCGGTCCCAACGGCGCCGGTAAGACAACCCTCTTCCGGATGATCACCGGCGCGGAGAGCCCCGACGAAGGGAAGCTCCGGGTGGGGGATACGGTCAAGATCGCCCACGTCGATCAGGCGCGGGAGATCCTCGATCCCGACAAGACTATCTTCGAGATGGTTACCGGCGGGAAGGAGACCATGAAGCTCGGCAACCGGGAGATCAACAGCCGCTCCTACGTGGCCCAGTTCAACTTCTCCGGCGCCGACCAGCAAAAGAAGGTGGGCGTCCTCTCCGGGGGCGAGCGGAACCGGGTACAGCTGGCTCTGATCCTGCAGAACGAGGCTAACCTGTTGCTGTTGGACGAGCCTACCAACGACCTGGACGTCAACACCATGCGAGCCCTGGAGGAGGCGATCGAGCTCTTCCCCGGCTGCGTGATGGTTATCAGCCACGACCGCTGGTTCCTCGACCGGATAGCTACCCATATTCTGGCCTTCGAGGGCGAGAGCCGGGTCACCTTCTTTAACGGCAACTATAGCGAGTACGAAGAGGACCGTAAGGAACGGCTGGGCGAAGACGCCCTGATTCCCCACCGGATCAAGTACCGGAGTCTTACCCGGGATTAGCAGCTTTTTAGGAAGCATTTTATCCGCGCTTTGGTGTTACAGTGAGTATGACTACTCCCGTACACCCGCAGTTTTCCGGGCCCCGTCAGCTGGGGCTCGGCAGGATTCTCTTACTTTTCGCATGGCCCCTCGTCTGGTACTCTTTTTTAATCTACATCCTGGCTCGACCTTTCATTCCCGAAGGCGGCCTCGCGCCGACCTGGATCTCCTTATCCGTTCTGGCCCTGGGCCCGGCGGCGGAGTTGACGGTCGCCGCGATTCTGCTCCACAGGGAGAAGAGCGCCGTGCCGCTGCGCGAGCGGATCAGGCTTCGCTGGCCCCGGGGCAGGCGCAGCTGGATAATTGCATCGGCGGTATTCGTCGGCGCTTTCGCCTTGAGTATGGCGGTGAGCCCCTTGAACAGACTCCTCGCCTCGGTCCCCGGTTTTGTTCCTCCCGCTTGGTGGCCTCCGGGGAGCAATCCCACAGTGGAGATACATGCTGTGGCCGATGTATTTCCCGATGTGGCTTTGGCCGGCAACTGGGGCTTCTTCCTGCTCTATTTTCTGATCGGATTGGTATTCAACATCTTCGGCGAGGAACTCTACTACCGGGGCTATCTGCTCCCGCGCATGCGGGGCGTCTTCGGCCGCTTCGACTGGGTGGCCAACGGTATCCTCTTTACCTTGAAGCACTTCTACCAGCGATGGCTCTATCCCAGCATGCTCGTCGGCGGTCTGGCCTTCGCCTTTGCCGCCGGGCCTTTGGCTAGCCTGCCCCTGGCTATGCTCTACCACTGGGCGGGGAATTTCCTCTTTCCGTTGATTTTGCTCTTCCGGGCGGTGGCTGGAGTAGGGTGAACTTAGTCCGACAGCCCCATCCCGTTCCGCTCGCGGAACTCGCCGATCAGCTCTAAAAAGGGAGCCCCGAAGCGGCCGAGTTTTACCTTCCCCACGCCGGGGAGGGAGAGGAGCGCATCCTCATTGGCGGGGAAGCGGGTGGCCATGGCGATCAAGGTGGTGTCCGGAAAAATCACATAGGGCGGAACCCCGGCATCGTCGGCCAGCTCCCGCCGTTTCCGCCTTAGCTCTTGAAAGAGCTCCTCGTTATACTCCTCGTCGGAGAGACGCCGTTCCCGGCGCTTGGGTTTCTCTTCTTCCAGGATGCCGAAGAACTCCCGTTCTCCCTTTAAGACCTCCCAGGAGCGTTTGGTCAAGCGCAAGCCGCCGTAGTCGAGCTCCTGTTCCAGGAAGCCCTGGTGCAGGAGTTGCCGGGAGAGGTGCAGCCACTGCTTTTTGCTCAACTCTCCGCCGATACCGTAGGTCGAGAGCGCGTCGTGCCCCCGGTCCAGCACTTTCTGTGAAGAGGAGCCCCGGAGGACGTCGATTACATGGGCGGCGCCGAAGCGCTCCCCGGTCCGTTTGACGCAGGAGAGGAGTTTCTGAGCCGCAATGGTCAGGTCGGCGAGCTCCCGCTTGTCCCCGGTACAGGCGTCGCACATCCCGCAGTTTTCTGATCTATACTCCTCGCCGAAGTAGGCGAGAAGCGGCACCCGCCTACAGACCGCCGCTTCGGCATAGCCGAGCATGGCGTTCAGGTGGATAGCGGCGATGCGCCCCTCCCGCTCATCCATCTGATTGATGAAGTAACGGATCGTGCGGATATCCCCGTAGCCGAAGAGGAGCAGGCAGTGGGCCTTTAAGCCGTCCCGGCCCGCCCGGCCGATCTGCTGATAGTAGCTCTCGATGTTCTTTGGGAGATCATAATGGACGATGAAACGGATATCAGGTTTGTTGATCCCCATGCCGAAGGCGACGGTGGCGGCCATCACCTGGACCCGGTCGCCTATAAAGGCGTTCTGGTTCGCCTCCCGTACTTTATCGGGGAGTCCCGCGTGATATGGAGCTGCCGGGATGCCCCGAGCCTGGAGCTCGGCGGAGACCTCCTCCGCGCCCTTGCGGGTTGAACAGTAGACGATGCCCGCTTGGCCCTCGAACTGATCTACAAACTCGACGGTCTGCTTAAGCGGCCCCTCCTTGGGAACTACCTCGAGGAAGAGATTCGGCCGGTCGAAGCCGGCTACAAGGAGCGCCGGGTCGCGAAGCTTCAGAGACGAGGCGATATCCCCGCGCACCCGCTCGGTGGCCGTGGCGGTCAGGGCCAGCACCGGGGCCTGGGGATAGCGGTCGCGGAGTTCCGCCAAGGAGCGGTACTCGGGACGGAAGTCGTGGCCCCATTCGGAGATGCAGTGGGCCTCGTCGACGGCCAAGAGCGCAATGGGAAGATCGTCCAACAAGCTCAGGGTCCGTTCAGTCAGCAGGGTCTCCGGGGCGGCATAGAGGAGTTTGGCCTCTCCCGAGCGCAGGAGAGTCAGATTGGCCGTGTAGCTTTCGGGCGTCAGGGAGCTGTTTAAGCAGACCGCGCTTACGCCGCCGGCGCTAAGCTGGTCGACCTGATCCTGCATGAGGGAGATCAAGGGGGATACCACCACCGTTATCCCATCGAAGAGCAGCGCCGGAACCTGATAGCAGATCGACTTCCCGCCCCCGGTTGGCATGATGACCAGGGTGTCCCGGCGGTCGAGGACTGATGCCACCGCCTCCGCCTGGATCGGCCGGAAGGCGTCGTAGCCGAAGGTCTCCTTGAGAACTGTTTGAGCGTCGTCGAGGTGCGGCATGTGGGCACAAGTGTAACGGGAAGAGTCGGGGCGTGGGAAGGGACTTATTCTTGCACAGCTTCCTAAATCAATCTAATCTGAAATATAGAGGGAGGACGGATGAACGTACAGGAAGAGCTCCTTAAGCAGAAGATCGATCCGGCCCTATCCGCGCAAACCCTCTCTGAGATCTCTGAAGAGGCAACCGGCGAGGCGCTCTCCGTCTCTGGATGGGAGTCCCTCTCCGGCGGTTGCTGGAACCGGGTTATTCGGGTCGAGTTTGCGCAGGATCGATCCCCGCTTGTATTCAAGATCTCTCCTCATCCCGAGGACGCGAAGGTGATGAATGAATACCGGGTTCACCGGCGCTTCGAGACGCTCGACGCCCTGCGGACGCCGAAGGCCCTGCTGTTGGATACCTCCCAGAAGCAGATACCGGGTACCGTCTTCGTTATGGAGCATCTTCCCGGAGCGCTGATGCACGCCTGCTTCGGTCTGTTCTCCCCGGAAGACCAATCCCGGATTATTGCATCCCTGGCCGACGACCTGGCGGGGCTGCACGAGATTCGAGAAGAGGGATTCGGTTCCTGCGCCCTCCCGCAGGAGGAGCGGCATGGTAGTTGGCCCGACTTCTGGCTGCCCCGCTTCGACGCCGTTTTCAGCGAAGTCGAAGAGTCTGGGCTTCTCGACGAAACCTTCCTTGATCGGATCCGGCGTCTGCGGCCGGAGTTCGGATCGGCCCTCGCGATCGGAACCGTCGCCACTCTGACCCACTATGATATCTGGTCTGGGAACATCCTGATCGATCCCGCCGCTCCCGGGGGGCCTCGGATTGCGGGCTATCTTGATCTCTCCGGTTTCTTCGCCGACTACGCCCGGGAGCTCTCCTTCGCCGAGATGTTCGGCCTGGCCGACGGAATATTCTATCGCCGCTATCAAGCTCGGCATCGTATCGACCCGGGCTTTAGACTGCGCGCCTCGATCTATAACCTGAAGATGGGCCTGCGGCATGTACAAATGTACCCCTCCGAGGAGTACTATCGCCGGCTCGCCGCCGACTGCCTGGCGTTTATCGAAGCGGAAGTGTAGCTAAAAGGTTACTCCTCTTCATCATCCCTGCAGACACTAAAGCGTCCGATCTCCGATGAAAGGGTATCGATGCTCTCTTTGTTCTCGTCGCTTTTCTGGTCTACCTGAGCAACGGCCCGATTTATCTCTTCGGTGCTGCGAGCCATCTCATTCATGGTGCCGCTGATCTCCTGGGTGACCCGGGCCAGCTGGTTCATCTCATCCATAACATCACGACTGCCTTGCAGGATTTCGTTGGAGCGTTCTTTTACGGTGTCGGTAATAGTTGTAATCTCGGTCAGCGCTTCAAGGATCTGCTGGCTGCCGCTATTCTGCTCCTGCATGGCGTTGTTAATAATACTCTCCTGTTCCCCGACGACGCGTACCATCGATACGATTGTATCGAATTGGGAAAGGGCTGCCTTCGAATTGTGAGAGACCGTATCGATAGAGCCTTTCAGAGACTTAAGAACAGTGGTGATATTTTTGGCTTGGGCGCCCGAGTTCTCCGCCAGCTTCCGGATTTCGTCGGCAACCACTGCGAAGCCGCGACCCGCATCGCCCGCGTGGGCGGCTTCGATGGCGGCGTTCATGGCTAGTAGGTTCGTTTGGCTGGCTATACCTGCAATCATGGAACTGGCCTCTAGGAGTCCTTCGGATTCCTGGGCAATGGTTCTAATGTCTGTCGATACCTTGCCCATTCCAACTTGGCCGTTGTCGGCAGCTTTAATGAGCTCCTCCACATTGCTGCTGTTCTTCTTGAGAATAGTACCGACCGATTCTATATTGGCGATCATCTCAGTTATCGAGGCGGAGGATTCGATGATGCCGGCCGACTGCTCCTCTATATGTTGGTTGAGGGTACTGATTGTCGAGCCTATGGACTGCATCGTGGCATTTGATTCCTCCACCCCCGCGGCCTGGCTCATTATCTGCTCCTTGACCCCTTGAATATTGGTGCTGATCCGCTGGACAGCCGCGGCGGTCTGGGACATGCTGACGGCCATGTCGGTCCCGGCGTTCTGGAGCGTTTCCGCTTTGACCTGGATAAGCTCAATCAGGGAGCATAATTTCTCGAAAGTGAGGTTAAAGTAGTGGGACATACGACCGATCTCGTCGCTGCTCTCCTCCGGAAGCCTTCTGGTCAGGTCCCCTTCTCCTTCGGAGATGTCTTTGAGGATCGCTTTGACCTGGATAATCGGTTGGGCGACTCTTCGTGCGAAGGTTATGGTCAAGAGCAGAATGATCGGCAGGGCAATAATCAGAAAAAGGAGCATCTGTATCTGTAGGGTTCGGATCTCAGCGAAGACCTCCCGTCGGTTGGCCCCGACTGCAATGGACCAGTCGGTCCTCTGTATAGGCGCATAGCCGAAGATAAGGCTATCTCCATCAAGGCGGTAGTTTCCTAGGCCGGATTCTCCCTCCGTCATCGCCCTCATCATGGACGCAATATCGCCGAAGGCCGGGTTCTCTCCGCTTTCGTTGATGAAGTTCTGTCGGCCTACAACGAAATCGCGATCTGGATGTGCTACTAAGGTTCCTTCTTCATTGATTATGTAGGAGTAACCGTTCTCTCCATATTTAATCCTGTCCGTAATTCGGGAAAGAAATGCGCCGTCGAGCCTGGCGACAAGGACCGCCGGAATCTCCCTTTCGACCTGGATAGGGGAAGCGAGCATGATATACGCCTGCTGGCTAGACTGATCGATTATAACGTCGGAGAGGTAGGTTTGCCCTTCGAAAGCTCGTTTCAGGTACTCAGCCGTTCCTAAGTTTGCGGTGCTGTTATCATGAAAGCGGGCGTTTCCGTCGGGGCCGGCTATTCCCAGCCCCTGATAGCCGAGCCGGGTCATCGCCGAGCCGAGTAGCGGTTGCTGGCGGTCCCAATCGAGGCTTTGGATATCCGGATGGGATGCTATTCCTTCAATGGTGGCTATGTAGGTATCCATGCGAGACCTGACATAGCGGGAACCTTCGGTCGCCATGGAGACAAGCGAGTCGGCAATGTTACGTTCCAGTCCGGCCTTGGCGGTATTGTAGGCGATGAGACTTAAGCCGATGCTGCTCAGGAGTACAAAAGAGGCGGTCATTAGAATCAGCTTCATTCCCAAGGGAATATCTTTAACCTTCATGGCGATAATTCTCCGGCCAATGGAATGGATTTTAGGATATCCGGGGATGGGGGGTGTGTCAAATTGAGTTGCTACGTTCTATTGAAATATTGATGGAATATTTGTGAGTACCTCCAATAGGCGCCGGGTTCGCCCCGGCGCCGTATCCCACTTCAGCCCTCTTCAGCCAGCGTCGGGCCCGCGCCGATCACGAAGCTGCCGTCGAAGTAGAGCCTCCGGGTGCGGGCCGCCTCGTTGAGGAACTTCTCCATCCCGAGGGCCTTAAGCCGGCAGAGGTTGTAGACCTTCAGGTTGTGAGGTGTCCGCTCCGCTCCCTGCTTCATCGGCTGCAGCCGGGTACAGGGAAAGTCGGCGCACTCGTGGCAGAAGTCGATGCCCTTTTCTTGCACGCAGGCCAGGGTCTTGCAATCCGCATGGATCGTACAGCCCCCCTGTTCCCGGCAGCCTTTACACTTAATCTCTTCCACGCTCTTCCCCGTCATCTGGGCCATCCGTTCCACTACATCCATGCGATTGTTCTCAGCGTAGAGTTCGCAGTTGACGCAGTCGATGCCGCATGGGGCAACCAAATTAAGTTCCATATTCTCTCTCCTTCACACAATAGTTGAGTCTATACCTCTATTGGTGTCGGGAGAGGGCTGGATGTGACAGGGAGTACGAAAAAAAATTACGAAGCGGCCAGCTCTTCCCACAGATTCCTGATCCGGTGGTACTCACCGGCCCGCTGCAGGGAGAGGGTCTTCCGGGAGGCGTCCCGGATCTTGCGGAACTCCTCTTGATGGTCGAGGTAGCGGATCGGTTTGTCTATCTTACAGCGGCAGCGGCCGTCGGGATTGTAGAGGGTGCAGTGGTCGTTCAGGAAGTGGTTGATCTTGCGGGAAGCTCGGGAGAAGCGCTGACGCAGGGTCTCCGGGTCGCTTTCCAGAATCAGGCTCAGCTCCCGGTAGGGGAGTTCGGTCAGGAGCCGCATCAGATAGACGGTCCGCGTCTCGTTGTCGAGGCAGTGGAGAATGGCGGTCAGGCAGGCGTCGCACTCGAGTCGAAACCACTGCTCCCGATCCTCCGTCGGAATCTCCCGCATTTCGCGCATGCCGTTATCCGCATGCTCCTCGAAGAAACGGTTGAGGAAACGGACGGTGAAGGTTTGTTCGTTGCGGATGTGTCTGTCGATGGTGCGTTTGGCGACGGTGTAGAGCCAGGTAGACAAGCTCGACTCACCCTTGAACGACGGGAGCCCCTTCAGCACCTCGAACCAGATCTCCTGGGCGGTATCCTCGGCCAGCTCCCGGTCGCGAATCATGCGGCGGCAGAGGTTGCTTACCTTGCCGCCGTAATCCCGGGCGATCTCCGCGGGAGAAGGGGCGTTTTGCGTCAGGGTGTCGCTCATGGATCTATAGTGACACGGTTCGAGTCTTCAGTAAAGCGTCGGTAGAATGGTATATACTGTGGGGAAATAGCTTCCAATTGGACGATCGAGGGATACATCGGATGATAAGTGAAAGTGAGTGGCGGGCCTTTGCCGAGCTCTTCCCCTCTTTAGGGAAAACACGGGAGACGGAGTTACTGATAAAACGTTTAGGTCTCATTCGTCGAGTAGAGGAGGGGAACATCCTCTACCGGGACGGGGATGAATGTACCCATCTTCCGCTGGTTATATCCGGGGAGCTTCAGCTCACTAAGCATGCCGAGAGCGGCCGGGGGATTACCCTGTATAGGGTAGACGACGGTGAGTCCTGTATCCTCTCCACCTTGAGTATTCTGAACGCCGACTCCTTTCCCGCCGAAGCGCGGACGAATACTCCTTCGACTCTCTGCTTGATTCCGGCGGATCTTCTCCGACGGCTGATCGATACCGATGAAGGATGGCGTCAGTTTGTGTTTGCCACCTATCATCGTCGTCTTTCCGGTCTCATCGCCCTTATTGAGGAGGTTGTCTTCGGTAAGCTCGATCTACGTTTGGCGCATCTGTTGCAGAAGCTGACCGCCGGGAACGGCGAAGATCTGCAGATAACCCATCAACAGTTGGCCGAAGAGCTCGGCTCCTCCCGGGAAGTGGTAAGCCGGCTGCTGAAGGAGTGGGAGCGTAAAGGTATGGTCGAGCTCCACCGGGGGAGGATTCTGGTAAAAAATCAGCTTTTTCCGCAAGAAGGGTGACTTTGTCACAGACTACTGCGCCATCTGTGGCTATCTTTTACACAAGATTTTTTTCGGAGGTATAAGATGGTAAAAAACATGGGAAGCATAGATCGTACGGTGCGACTGATTCTCGGGCTGGTGTTTATTGTAGTCGCGATTATGCAAGGGGGTTGGTTCTGGATCCTCGGTGCCTTAGGTCTTGTTTTTCTGGCGACCTCGGCGGTAAGTAGCTGTCCCCTCTATATGCCCTTCGGCATAAGCACTCGCAAGAAATCATCAGAATAGGTGGCTGAAGCAGCGCGGATGAGCGAGATAAATGAAGCGCGCCTGGAAAGCGGTCTACAAGGATTCAAGGCTCACTCGCTGATCGACCGCTTACGTAAGTTCCTGAGCGACGCCCCGGATGAAGCGCTCTTTCATATCGATCCGACCGCGCTTGCTTATTCCTGGAACGTCTCGCGTAGGACGGTCATCGAGCTCCTTCTTCGGGCCGTACGCTCAGGTTTACTCAGTATGGAGTGGGTTTTCCACTGTCCCACCTGCGGAGGGGTAGCGAAGGAGAGTCTGCGACTGGTACATACCCACGAAGAGGATTTTTGTCCCGTCTGTAAGCTCGATTTCCGCAACACCCTGGATGAGAATATCGAGGTATTCTTTACGATCAGCCCCGAGGTTCGGCCCCTCCCGGAAGCTCTTAAGCGGGAGTACGAGGAGGGAGTCTTTCGGGCCGTGACCGATGAAGGGCGTTTTTCCTGGGCGAACAACGGAACGATCAAAGGCGTAGAGGTAATCAATCATCCGGTCTTCCGCTCTATCTTCGGCGACGAGACTCTGGCATTGGATCAAAGCCTCGAGATTCGCTCCGCTACGGTGCTCTTCAGCGACATTACCGGTTCAACGGCCATGTATGAGCGTTTGGGGGATGCCCGGGCCTATCGGCTTATCCGCGATCACTTTGACATCGTCTTTCAGGCAATCGCGGAGCATAACGGGGTGCCCATTAAAACGATCGGCGATGAGGTGATGGGCGTCTTTACCGACGAGGTCTCCGCGGTCCGTGCTTCCTTCGCCCTGCACGATGCTCTTTCTAATAGCAACGAGACCCGTGATGATGGAGAGGCGCTGAGAATTAAGATCGGCGTACACCGCGGCCCGGTGATCGTAGTCACCTTGAACAAGCAGATCGACTACTTTGGGCGGACAGTCAATATCGCGGCTCGGACGCAAGCTGTTTCCGGACCTGGTCAGTTGTCCATGGGAGAATCATTCATCCTCTCCCCCGGTGTCAAGGAAGTGCTGCGTGAGAGGGTCTCACGGGTCAGGCGCGGTCAGGTTAGCATGAAGGGAATTGCTGAGCCGGTGAATGTTTATCAGATAGATCTCCCTTGATTAAATATGCAAAAAAATATATATAAAAATATGAATACTTTAACTGCCAAGGGAACCTCTGCCTTTTATCGGGGCCCGTGGCGCTACATCTCGATCATTTTTATTTTGCTCGTAGCCGTCGGGGGCGGCTTCTATCCGATTGTCGGTTTAGTGGTTCCCGGCCTGATCCTTACTGCTCTGGCGAGTAACATGGTCTCCCGTCGCTGGTTTTGCAGGTCCGCCTGTCCCAACGGCCGGGCCTTGTCGGCCGGACTGGGAAGATTCTCAAAACGAGTTAGTCTACCGAAAAAGCTGAGCTCCACCGGCTTCCGCCAGGCCCTGTGTGCCTTTATGCTTTTCTGTGTGGTCAATCTTCTGCTGCGTTTCGGCGGTGGAATTGAGGCCGCCGCCCGGGTTTTCTGGGCGGTTTATTTGGTGTCGATCGGGATAAGCATTCCCATGGGAATCTACTTCAGGCCCCGGGCATGGTGCACGGTCTGCCCGATGGGAACCCTGCAAAGCACGATCGGGTGAATAGACCTCGGATAGATCCTGAAGGGTATTATAGCGGTTGCCCTAGTTACGTTCGACCCGCATGATCTCCGGATTAAAATTGTTGGCGCCGTCGTGGAATATCTGTTCGAAATACATATATTGTCCGTCGGCGGTGATCGAAGGCTCGCCGACGGCGAGATCGCTGTAGATAACCCGCTCCGGGGTGCCCCAATTTACTTCTGTTTCCATGAGTGAAGGAGTAGATTCCCAGCCCGCCGGCATCTTGCTGCGGTAGATGGCGATTTCGTAGCCATGTTCGGCGCTTCCGCGGTTCGTCGAGTAGTAGAGGTAATCGCCGTCAGCTTCAGTAAAAACGAAGGTTTGCATATCATCGCCTTCGGTATTGATCGGGGAGGGCAGTTTAACTGGGGTAGTCCATGCGGGGGAACTCCAGGCGCCTGAATCGATGGAGTTAGGATTGGTTGAGTAGTAGATATCCTTTTCCACTTCATCATCATCGGGATTGCTATCATCCCGGTCGCTCCAGAAGAACATCACCGTTCCGGCCTCGTTTACCCAGGGATCGGCGTGCTCATGGTCCTGGTTGTCCGAGAAAAAAACATGATCAAAGAGATAGGCATCAAATGTGAATCCCACGTCGACAGATAAGGATTCCCAGCCATCCTTGCCGTCGTCGTAGGCAAAGTATAAGGAATCCTCTCCATCGCTGAATCCCGACATGCAGTAGGCGATCCTGCGAGTTGCATTTTCAATGATATGAATCCCGCCGATCGATTCCATGCGGGTCGTGGTGAGGAAATAGGGTTGCGGATCCGACCAGGTATTATCACCCGTTCTGGTGACATAGAAATGGTCTGCGTAGGGATATAGACCGCATTTGCGGCTGTTTCCGGTTGTCCAGGACATGCCTTTTCCGATTGCATCAAGAGTAGGCCCCGAGACAACCTACTCCCCGGTTATCCCCAATCGGAAGATATCCACATTCGTGTAGATGTAGTAGAGGGTACTTCCGTCCGGTGATATATATACACCTTCCTCCCAGCCTGGCGTAGTTGCGGACACAACTTCAGGAGTTCCCCAGTCGAAAGAGGTGACAGCGATATCCTGACTATAGTAAGGAGTCCAATCGATATAGCCCAGGTCGCCTCCGTCCCCCGCGCCACTTCCACCGCAGGATGTTAGCAGGAATACGGCGACCGAGCAGAGTAATAGTGCAAGTTTCATATTAGACATTATAGAGCTATAAGAGACAAAAACAAGTTGTATGGCGCTTTTTAAAGGATTTTAAACATTTTTTGCCTTTCCAGTTATGTGGTACTATGGAACCGGTTTGATCCTATTATTTGGGAGTTTTATATAATGACGAAAAATGGGGATGCGATTATCAACTGGGGCATCATCGGCGCGGGCATCATTGCCGAGAAGCTTGCCGATGCGGTGCAGAATCATCAAGAGAGCAGGCTGGCCGCGGTGGCTTCTAAGTCACCTGAACGGGCTCAGACCTTCGCCGCCAAATTCGATATTCCAAAGGCCTTGAGTTACGATGAGATAGTCGCCGATCCCGAGGTCGATATCATCTATGTGGCTACCACCCACAACTACCACTACGATAACGCGAAGCTCGCCTTGAAGGCCGGGAAGCCGGTCTTGATGGAGAAGCCCTTCACCGTTAACGCCGCCGAAGCGGAGGGGTTGGCGGAAATCGCTCGAAGTAAAGGGCTCTTTTTGATGGAGGCGATCTGGGTTCGGTTTTTACCGAGTCTGATCAAACTCAAGGGGTTTTTGGCCGACGGGGCCATCGGCGAGGTGAAGCAGCTGGTCGCCACCTTCGGAAACTTCGTGCCCCCCCACTTTGAGGAGCGGCTTAACAATCCCGATCTTGCCGGGGGTGTAACCCTGGATATGGGGATCTATCCCATCAGCTTTACCAGTTACGTCCTGGGCGAAATCCCGCAGGAGGTCCGCTCCTTAGCCCGCTTTTCCGAGCGCGGCGTGGATGAGCTGGCCAACTATCTCTTCCGTTTCCCCTCGGGCTGTATGGCTCAGATCAGCACCAGCTTCAACCTGAAGATGGAGAGTGCCATCCGAATCTACGGTTCAACAGGCTATATCGACTGTTCGCCATTCCCGATGGCGTCGGAAATCCGTATTCACCGGCACAACGGAACCAACGAGGTCGCCGATACGGAGGTAATTCGCGTCGACCAGGCGGAGAACGGCTTTATCTATCAGGTGGCTGAATCGGTCCGCTGCTTGAGATCAGGGGAGTGGGAGAGCCCGATAATCCCCGTGGATGAGACGGTGGCCTTGATGCGCGTAATGGACGGGATGCGATTGGAGTGGGGCTTTACCTATCCGTTTGAGTAGGCCCTGCGAGGAGATTTAGCAGTGGAACAAATTCTGATCGGTTTTTACGCCCTCTTTTTTGCTACCGGATTCATGGGGGTTGCGGCGCTCTATCTGCTTGACCTTCGTCTCCGCAGTCAGATCCTGAAACTCTTTCTGCTGGTCCAGTTTCTCTTTTTGATCGCCATGGGTCTGATCCTCGTATATCTCTACCTGCAGAGTCTCACCCTTCCCGACGCCGCCAGGATTGAAACCACTATCATCGTCATGGTCGAAGGACTCAATATTGCCCTATTTGCGGTACTCATTCGCATTATCAACCTGGTGCGTCCTGAATCGAGGGGTAAAAAGCCGCGCGTCGATATCTGGGTGATCGCCGCTTGGTGCGGTGCGGCTGGAGTGATGGTGATGAGTTTCATCGCCGTCTTGTCCGGTTTGGCCGGAGGGTTCCCTTTTGCCGTTGCTCCCGCTTGGCTGCTGACCAATCGTATTATCTATACCGCGGCAATGCTTCTCTTCGGCGCCGCTCTCGTCCGGCCCCAGGTTTCACCAAAGCCGGTATCCCTTAGAGAACTGGTCAGGGCCTACGGCGTCTGCGCCATCGTCTTTGCTCCGGCCGGTATTCTTGAATGGTTGTTCGGAACCTTGGAGATTCCGGGGATTGCAGATCTTTCGCTGGATCACTTCTTTTTCCTGGCCTGGAACCTGATCTCCATGAGCGCTGCCATACGGCTGATACGCCCGGGGGACGACAGCTCCCGACTGTTAGAGGAGGTCCCTAAAGAGAGGATCGAAAGCCTGGGACTCTCCGCCCGAGAGGTCGAGATGGCCTTGATGATCGCCAAGGGCATGACTAACAAGGAAATTGCCGCAGCTCTCTTCATTTCACCTGCCACGGTACGTACCCACATCTATAATCTTTACCGCAAGGCCGGCGCTCGGAGCAGGGTGGAGTTGATTAATACCCTAACGAGCTGAACTAGAACAAAGTACGTAGGCGAATCCGCTTTAAACCGGACAAAGGTTCGATACCGTACCCGGCTCGTTTAGGCTATCCTCTTTATCAGGAGGATTTGAATGCATACACCCCATACCTACAAGCCGCGCCTCTATTTCGGGACAACCTTCATGGCTACCTCTCTTCTGTGGGGGCTTGGTGCGCTGATGAGCTTCTCCGAAATCTACAGCCCCTACTACATCTTGGCAATGCTCCTCGGACTCATTTCGCCCTTCGTTATCTCTCTGGCTTTTCTCGTCGGCCCAACCGGACGAGAACTCACTCCTGATTTCCGCAAGCGCCTTTTTGATCTGCGCCTGCTGCGGCCGGCGACATTTCCCTTCTTGGTCCTCATCATGCCGGTGGCAGTCCTGATTTCGGCTCTGCTCTCGCTTTTGGTGGGGGAGCCGGTGACACAGTTTCAACCGGCTTCAGGCTTCACTTTTTCCAGCGGCGTTATACCGGTGCTGCTATTGATTTTTCTGGCTTCATTCTTCGAGGAGCTCGGCTGGCGGAGCTATGCCTTCGACAGTCTGGAGAGTCGTTTTAACTTCTTTACCGCCTCCCTGATCTTCGGGTTGCTCTGGTCGCTCTGGTATCTGCCGCTCTTCTTCGTAAAGGGCTCATACCAATTTGAGATATTGCGTCAAAGCCCGCTCTATGCGTTGAACTTTCTCGTCTCCATAGTTCCCTTAGGAGTTCTCGTCAGTTGGATCTGGGTCAAGAATAGAAAGAGCATTCCGGCGGCGATCCTCTTCCATTTTATCGTCAATCTCTCCCAGGAGACCCTGGCCATAAGCCAGGTAACGAAGATGATCGAGACGGTCGTGTTAATCCTGGTGGTCGCCGCTCTAGTCTATAGCGACCGGGAGTTCTTCTTTAATAAATAATCGATGCTTGACGTAAAGAACTAAGCAGTTCTATAATTAAAAGAACCAAGGAGGCTACATCCGGGTATAACCGCTATATGCGGATATACCTGGAACTGCAGAAGACTGAAAGAAATCTAACTCGTTTTCTACCTATGACGGGTTGTGCTTTCAGGATATCTGTATGTAGCCGGTTTGATTTTAGAAAATATTCTTATTCGATAATTCCAAATCTCGGCCGAATCCGAAAGCGCAACTAACCTCCCACATGATCCATTTTCCGGAGGATTAGATGCTGCTGAATAGAGTACAGCGTAATGAACTTTATGAATTCTTTAAGTCGATTCGTTTGAGCGACGAGAGCTCGGAACAGAATCGCAAGATTGAACAGATTTTGGCCTACATGGAGATTCTTCACGGCGAGATCCGGAAGCTCTCCTACAAGCGCCGATTGGTCTTTGTCGATAGCGGGGCGGGGAACTGCTACTTGAGTTTCCTTATCTACTATTTCTACACCCGAATCGATCCCCGTAGACTCACAATCCACTGCGTCGATACGAACATCAGGCTAATGCAGAACTGTGCTGATAAGGCGAATTCCCTAATGTTCAACCAGATGCACTTTCACGGTCAGTCGATTGAGGAGTTCTCTTCGGTGCAGAAAGCGGATCTGGTCTACACCCTGCATGCCTGCGATATCGCTACCGATCAGGCGCTCGCCTTGGGGGTCAGGCTTGGCGCCCGCTCCATTCTCTCGGTCTCCTGTTGCCAGCATACATTGAAACAGCAACTCAAGGGGCATCCCTACACAACGATTTCACGACACCGCCTGTTCAAGGACAGACTGGTCTACATGATCGCCGATTCGCTCAGAGCACTGCTTCTCGAAGCCGAGGGATACCGGACGGACATTATCGAGTTTGTTTCGACCCGGTACACCGACAAGAATGTGATGATTCGAGCCCGGAAAACCGGCCTCAACAAACGGGATGAGCGTTTGGCTGAGTATCGGCGTATGAAGAGTGATTTTCGGGTCAACCCGGTCCTCGAGAAGTATCTGGAGGAGTGTATCGCGTGAAGATGTTCAGACACATTGTATTACAAGCGGACATATAGAGAGTGAACCCATAGGAGGTAGCTAGGGATGGAATTCAACGACCTACTTGTACAACGACGATCAATCCGCAAGTACCGGGATGAAGCGGTCGCACTGGAGACGGTTAAAGCGATTATTAGTGAAAGTACCCTGGCTCCGAGCTCTGGAAACGAGCAGCCCTGGCGATTCATTATTGTAAATAACTGGGAAATGATGAAGAGGATTTCCGACGAGAGCAAGAAGAACATCCTTGCTCGAATCATCGCCGATCCGGAGACCTACGCCGCCAAGTACCGCAAGATGCTGGAGAATCAGTCATTCAATGTCTTCTTCAACGCTCCCTGCCTGGTAATGATTGTCGGCCCTGAGAAACAGCGCAACATAAGAGTAAATTGTGCCCTGGCGGCGAGCTACTTCATGTTTGCCGCCAGCTCCCGGGGGCTCGGCAGCTGCTGGGTCAATCTGGGCGCCGACATTCAGGATTCTACACTCCGGGAGGAGCTGGGACTTCCTGAGGGGCATGCGGTAATCGCTCCGCTTGTTCTCGGTTTTCCGGAGCGGATTCCCGCAGCCCCGCAGCGGCGGGATCCTGAGATCCTTGCCGTAATCAGCTGATTCTCCTCCGACTATTCAACTGCGCTTCGATTGATGCCGGCAGAACCAACAGTTCTGCCGGCAAGCGACTACCTCTGATTTGCTTTCTTCAAGATCTCATCCAGAGGTTCTCCCCCCACACCCCAATTGTCCACGGGGAACTCCTTGATTAGTACAGTGTAGTGACCTTTCGGAATTCCAGTAATGTTCGATGCGGTGGTGGTTAAGCTTCTGATAAGTTCATTCTTCTTATCTTTTGATAGATCTCCTGTTTCGATTACGAGATTAGGCATGTTATTCTCCTTCCTTCAAATTTGTATATGGTCTATTCGCCGGCCAAATAGTTTCCATGGAAACAATATAGCACACTGTAGTTTCCTTGTCAACTAAAAAGTTGCCACGAATACTAAATTCTGCTATTCTACCGTGGGAGAGAAGAATGGAGAAAAAGGAAATGGCCCCGATAATAATCGGGAAGCTGCTCAATATCGGCGGGATGTTGCAGAAAAATGGGAACAAGCTTCTACGACCTTTCGATCTGAATCAACAACAGTTCTCAATCCTGTTCTCAATAAATGAAGCAGGCAGGGTCAATCAAAAGAGCATGGTTAATAAGCTCCTGCTTGAGAAGGCGCATGTCTCTAAAGTAGTGAAGAAACTACATAGTATGGGTTTGATCGAGACTCAGGTTTCCGAGGATGACAAGCGTTCATCCTGGTTAATTATTACCGAGAAAGGCCGGCGGACCGTCAAGGAATGTCAGAAAACCATAGCAAATTGGAATCAAGTATGGATGAACGAGCTTGAGACCGAACAATTGAGGGATGTGCTTGAGAGTCTTGCGGTGATGCAGGATGTTTTTAAAAAGTTGGAGTGAGTGTCGGCATCGCGCTACTGTCCGCTCGGGGCACTCTTATACTCGATGCCCAGCTTAATCATCCGGTTGCGGAGGGTGCTGGGATTCAGTCCCAACAGTTCCGCAGCCCCGCCGGAGCCGTTTATTCGGCCTTCGGTTTTAACGAGAACACGCTCTATCTGATGCTTGACTAGAGCATCCAGATTGTCCGTTTCGCTCGCCCTTGGTTCGGCGGCAATCCCGACCCCTCCATTATTCGCCTGGGGGAGATCGAATTCCAAGGGGCCTTTCGGATTGAGGATCAAGGCTCGCTCGACGATATTCGCCAGTTCCCGCACGTTTCCGGGCCAATGGTACTGAATGAGGGAGTCGAGCGATCCCAAGGCCGGTTCCGGGATGGCCGGCAGCTTGAACTCCTTGGACTTGGTGAGTATGAAGTGCCGAAGGAGTTCGGGGATATCCATGGTACGATCCCGAAGCGGCGGTATTCGAATCGGAAATACATTGAGCCGATACCAGAGGTCCTGACGGAACTCACCGTTCTCGACCATGCTCTCCATATCCCGGTTGGTGGCCGCGATCACCCGAATATCAAGCTGTAACGGCTGATCCCCTCCCACGCGCTCAATAGTCTTATCCTGCAGAACCCTTAATAGGCGAACCTGGGCGGGTGGGGGAAGCTCACCCACCTCATCTAAAAAGATAGTTCCTTTATGCGCCCGTTCGAAGAATCCGGCCCGGCGGTTCAAGGCGCCGGTGAAGGCCCCTTTCTCGTGACCGAAGAGCTCCGAATCGATCAGGGAGTCCGGTATTGCCCCGCAGTTAACCTTGACGAAGGGTCCCTCCTGACGGGAGGAGGAGTAGTGAATCGCATTAGCGATAACGTCCTTGCCGGTTCCGGTTTCGCCCAGGATCAAAACAGGGCTATCGATGCGCGCCACATTGCGCACCTTCTCCATGGTCTCCTTTAGGCCGAAATGGAGTCCGATAATATTATCCCCGGAGATCCGGCGCAGTTCATTGGTGAGGAAGCGGTTGCTCTCCGCCAATTGATTCTTCAGATCTACTGTTTGCTGGTACTGAAGCGCGTTGGTCATAGCCACGAAGAAAGGTTCCTTGAGCATCGAGTAGTACTCTATATGCTCATCCTCAAATCGGTCGGCTCCTTCGGCGATCAAGGCCAGAGTACCCGCCACTCGATTCTCGATCACCAGGGGTAGACTCAGGGCCGATCCCGGAGGAATCTCGAAGGTGTTCAGAAGAAAGTCGGAGACCGGTTCCTGCCGGGTGTCATTTATAACCAAGACCGGAGGCAGCTTCCCCGCCTGCCAGAGCTTGCGCATGGGCTCGAAGCTCTTCTCTAGACTCTTAGGCAGCGGGACTAGGGTATTAAGCCGTTCGCCTTTCTCCATATCCGCCCGAGCGAGGATATGCATGGTGTTCGATGCGGGAACGTAGCGTTCGATATAGAGATAGTCTGCCGGCATGACTGCCGCCAGGATCTCCAAGCAGTCATGCAGGCCCTTTTCAATCTCCAACGAGCCGCAGAGTCGTAAGGTTATCTCTCGAAAGAACTCGTTTTTATCCATAGCCGCCAGCTTCCGAGATAAGTATAACCTAAGGGCTCAGGAATGCAACTGTAAACGAAACTCGTAGTGAACAGGGATTCCAGACTGATGATGGGAAAGATGAGGCCTAGTTTATACACCGTTCTTCTTTGATAATGTGGGATTCATTCTTTCTTAACAGCACGCAGGCTATTCCCATCGCCTCAACCGCCTCTTTGAAGGTCTCTCCGTCGGCGGGTCCGTAGCGACTGCTGAGCAGGGCCGGCATATTGAAGTGAGTGGGTATTACCGTCTTCGGCCGAATCTCTTCCACCGCAGTAAGAGCCTCCTCCGGGGTCATCACGTTGCCGGCGTTTTGTCCGCCTATGGGGAGCATCAACAGATCAGGTCTTCGTACCTCGGCCCAGGCCTCTTTCTCTAAGACGGTGTCCCCCAGATTTACGATGCGCTTGCCCTGTAGCATTATGTCGAAGCCGAGAGCGCCCCAACCGACCCGTTCTTCCGGTCCGGGATGGACGGTTTTGGATATGGGTCCCAGATCGATAGTCAGCGGCCCATGGGTCGCTTTGAGTCCGGTGAAAAGCATGCCGTCGGACTGAACTGTTCTGCCCGGCTCTAGGCCTAACAGCTTATCGAACTCGGTGTCGAAGCTTAGTCCCTTTGAGCGGGGGCCCAAGGCGAGACGTCTACCATCTTCTGTACGAATCATGCTGCTGTTCATTATCACTGTCGCGTTTCCTGCAGTCGCTACCTTATCGGCGTACCAGTAGTGGTCGGGGTCGCCGTGGGTGATCAAGACGTGGGAAACTCTCTTCCATTCCCGTTTAGGTAGCAGTGTTTTTAAACGGAAGTAGTGAAAGAAGACCGTCCCGGGATCGATGGCCAAAACCGAGTCTTCCGTCTCGATCAAGAAGGTGTTATAGAGATAGTGGGTAATCCTGACCATATTCAGCCTCCTACCGGCGACGCTGCACGGCCGGATTGAGTGACGCTCTCTGCGAAGGTGTCGGCCAATCGCCGCGTACCGTATCTCTCCCCGATGGTGTCCATGGTCATCACCGTGGCGAAGAACTCCACCGGTCCATAGGTCTTAGAACCGGTGAAGAACCTCAGCAGGCCCAAAAACAGTTTTACCATGCCCACAGGCATGCGGGAGAGCTTCGGTTTCTTATTTAGGGTCTCGAAGGCCAGCTCGCCGATTTCTGCGTAACTGAAGACCTCCGGTCCGCCGACGTTTATCTCCCGCTGCTTCGTTTCGAGGGCGTCCGCGCAGACCTCGGCCAGATCGGCGCCGTGGATGGGATTCATCCGGTTCTCCCCGCTTCCGAAGAGGCTTACCCGGCCTTTCCCGGCCATGGTCAGGAACTCCAGCATATCCGAGTAGAAGCCGGTGGGACGAATCACACAGTAGTCCATCTTCGAACTTCTAAGCTTCTCGACAAAGGCTTCCTTGGCTTTGATGATCTCTAACTGCTTCATCTTTTCCGCATTCATTACCGAGACGTAGACGAACTTTCTAGCGCCGCTGATGCGGGCCAGGTTCAGAATCGCCAGGTTACCCTTATAGTCTACATCCTGATAGGTGAGTCCATCTTTCTGGCGGGTGATCCCTAAGGTCGAGATTACCGCGTCCATGCCTGTGCAGAGCCCGGTGAGGGTCTCCGGACGCGTGACCTCGCCTTCGTAGATGTCGTCTATGGAGTCGGCCAAGTCGATCAGCTTGCCCTTGCTGCGTGCCAATGCGCGCACATAATACCCGCGACTTTTTAGTTCCTTGACAATGTGTCTTCCCAAGTAGCCGGTTGCTCCGGCTACAACTACTCGTTTCATATGCTTACTCCTTCTTAATGTGTACTCTTCTGTTGAGCGATTTCGCTCCACTTTACCTCTATATGATGGATGCGACCCAGCTCCGGGGACTTTGTTTTTTTCACCTGAATGGAACGTTGAGAACAAAGATGGAGGCAGGCCAGGCACTGGAAACAGGCCACCTCCTCTTGCCAGACCGGCTTACCGTCGACCATCCTGATCTTCCCGGAGAGACAGGTCTGCTCGCACTGTCCGCAGCCGGCGCACTGATCGTCGGTATAGAAATCCTTCTCTAATCCGTAGAAACGGGTGGCTCGTCCCATGGCTTGCATCAACGGAAAAAGGATCCACTCCTTGAACCAGCGCCTGTATCCCAGGTTGATGCGGTTCTCTCGACGATTCACCTGGTCGGCGAATTGAGCGATATCGATAATCGCCTGGGGCGGAGTTTCCAGGAAGGTCGAGTCGCCTTTGTGCATGGGGATGATTGTCTCGAAGGTATTGGCGTTGGTTGAATATTGAAAGGCATTGAGTTCCTTTCCTTGCCGCTTCAACAGGCGTATAATCTCCCGATGCATCCGGGTCGGAGCCCCGCCCCGGGTGACCAATGCGAATATGTAGCGCGCCTTCGGGAATCTGAACTCCTTCAAGAATTGCCGTACCACCAGAGGAAGACCGAAGGCATTCATAGGGACGGCCAGGCCGACGACCTCGGCATCCGTCGAGACAACCCCCTCGCGCATAAGTCCGACAATCGGTCGAAGGTTTACCTCTTCATCCAGGGATTCGGCCAGCCGGTGCGCAGCGTCCAGGGTGAATCCGGTTCCTGAAAAATAGAAAATATCCATGACGTCTCCCTATCGGTACCAGATCGTATAGTTCACCAGACCGTACTGCCTAAGCAGTTCGGCGGTCCGGATACCGAGGGAGCTTTCCGCTTCGGCTTGTTCTTCCGTTTCCCGCATAAGATGGATAGCGAAATCGCTGTCGAGATTCTGATGCCGGAAAATACCGATAGTAACGCCGCATTCCGGGTGAGCCGTTTCCCGTCCCAGGTTCCCCAGTACGGCCTCGACCTCCTGCAAGTCTCCATGGGTGGCGCGTAGTTCAATAACTTCTAAATAGATCATAGCTACCTCAATAGGTGAATTCGCATCCGAGGGTAACGAACCAGCCCGGATAACGCCCGCCGCCGGCCTCTGCATCCCAGGCGAAGGTGTCGCCTGATTCGCCGCTGTTGAACCCGGCATAGGTTAATAGATCGAAATCCTGGTAGATATTCCAACTGCCTCCGAGGGTATGGACGGCGGAGATATCCACCGGGGAGACGACGGCGCGGTAAAAGATGTTTTTGCGGTCGTCCGGGATAAGATTCAGCTCCGGATAGAGGTAGATCCCATACTCCTCGCCGCTCTCCGCCTGCCAGGCGGCTTCCGGCCGAAACAGACCTTCGAGGCGCATGTTCAGCTTGGTATCGTAACCGACGCGCAGCATGTGGGAGAGCCCGAAGCTGATTGCCAGATTCTCAAGCCACTCTTCCGCGGTCGGGTCCGCCGCCGCAAGACTCGTACCGGCGGAGAGATGCCAGTCGACGAAGAGGTTGCCTTGCAGACTCAGATAGTGATCGTGGCTCTCTTCGGGTGCATTATAGTAGTAGCCTGCCTCGGTCTTGACGCCCAGGGGCTTGAGTACGATCCGACCGCCTCCCGACGGGACCGATTCGCTGCTCAACTCCGGCTCTTCCGAGCTCGCTCCGGATGAGTAGAGCCGGCTGTCGATGCGGTAATCGAGGAGATCCCCCTGGGGCGGCAGGTAGACCAACTCGGCGAAGCTAAAGCGTCCCAAGGGGATGTTGACGGCGCCCAGCCACTTGCCGGCGGTCCTGAGCTCGTCGGCGGTTAGATCGACGCCGGTCCCGGTAGAGCCGAAGAGCAGATCCCCCGCATTGAACAGGAAGCCCTCGCCCCAGGAGAGCCTGGTTTTTCCCATGGTCAGCCTTAATCCGGGGAAGCGGCTCTTTATATAGGCCCGGTGTATGTCCAGAACGGCCGTCTCGCCGACATCGGCATTCAGAACAAGCTCGCCCTTTACATCTCTATTCCCCGTCGAGCGGAAACTCAGTTCCGCTTGGGTCACTCCCGCGGCGGATACGCCATCCTCCCCCCGGGCCGCGGTCGCCTGGTTGCGGAGTTCCGCGCTTATTGAGTTCTCCGCAGTAAGGAGAGCCGCTCCGCATAAGAGCAGGAGCGGCAGGAAACCACGCATTACCATGAGAGTTCCTCGAAGCTGAAGATACGCGGATCCAAGGATACGCCGATCTCGAGGCTGTCCAGTACGAACTCGGTGGAGGAGTCCTTCTTCATCGTGTCCCGCATGATCATCCGCACCGGCACGGTCTTGCCGGCGGTCACCCGGTACTCGAGGACCTCCATCTCTTTCAGAAGTCTATTTGAACGGGAGAACTTATGTACCTTCACACCGACGAAGCGATCCGCATCGACCCAGATTAGCTGGGAGTGGTAGGGGACCGAGCGGCGCTTAGCGGTAAGCTCGACAACGTAACAGTCGATGCCGCGGATAGTCTCATTGGCCTTCAGTTCGGCCTCGTAGTCGGCTAATAATCCCTTACCGCCGGTCATATCCTCGTAGGAGAAGTCGGAATCCATAACCGAGTCGCGCATGGCGCTGCCCTGAATCCGCAAGATCTCTTCGGCGTCGGGGAAGTAGAGGTAGATCTCGTCCTCGGTACGCAGGATCTTCTGCCCCTCTTCGCCTGTGCTGGTGAACTCGAGGAGCATCTCCTCTTCGCCCCTGGCCCAGGACTCGAAGCTGCGCTCGATGGTGCCGTACTTGTCGGTGGTGATCATTCGGCCTTCGCTGACCGAGGTCTCATGCACCTCGTTGGCTTCCATGCGCCGGATGACCTCATCCGGGGAGATGGCCCACATACTTGCCATGCCAATTATGATCATAGTAGCAATAATTAATCTCTTCATTTGTCTACTCCTTAGCTCTCTTTGTCTAACTCTTAGCTATCCACGCAGGGCTTCGACCGGTTCGATCCGGGCCGCTCTACGGGTCGGGATGATGCTGGAAAGGGAGGCGATGCTCACGGCGAAACAGAAGACGAGCAGCGTCGATTTCAGGTTCAGAATGGGGAAGATATTCCCGCTCATGTTGTAGTCGCCTCCCTGCACGGCCTGGGAGAAATCGATTCCGGTCCTGCTCAGGATCAAAGTAAAACCGATTCCCAGCAGGGTTCCCGCGACGGCGCCCAGGAGCGCCAGGTGAAAAGCCTCCATGAAGAAAAGCCGTACGATCGATCCGCTCTCCATCCCTAAAGCCCCGATAGTGCCGATCTCCCGTAGGCGTTCGAAGATTATCATCATGATCGAGTTGATAATCACCGAGCTCGCCAGGATAAAGAAGACGACGGCCATGCTCATGTAGATCACGTTGGCCAGATCGAGCATCTGGATCATTGTATTTTGCTCACGCCAATCCTTAGCCGTGGCCTGGTTCTCCGGAAGCAGGGTCGAGGCGACCAGGGCCTTCGCCTCCGCGTCGCCGATGTCGCCGGGAAACTTTACGAGAACCTCGGTAACCGAGTCTCCCATGCCTAACAGGCGCTGGGCCCGGTCCAAGGGCAGGTAGAAAGTATTGGCGTCGACCGCCGCGACCTTGAACGAGACGATTCCGCTTACAGTGTAGGTCGCCGCATTGGCTCCCCGGCGCATGGTGGTGGCGAGGACTGTCAGCGAATCGCCGGGCTCTTTATCCAGCTCCTCGGCCAGTTGCGAGCCGAGGAGGACCTCATTCTCACCGACCCGGGGCATGGTCCCGGCCGTTAGATAGCGGTCGAGCTCCTGAAAATCGCTCTCCCGGCTGAAGTCGACGCCGACGCCGGACGCGGTCTGATTCGGCGCTTCCGGCCGGCTCACCGTCGGCGGTTCGAGGATTGCCGGGAAGTTAATCCGCGGCACGGCGACATTCGTCTTTTCGAGAGTATCGATCCGGTCCAGGAGTCCTTTGTACTCGACGACCCGCAGATGGAGCGGGTGAACCAGTTCGTTCTCATCGAACTCCTGATGACGCACGCGGACCTGTCCGGTAAAGTAGGACTGCATGTTCCAGGTTATGTCCGCTTCGAAGCCGTTCAGGAGGCTGAAGAGCAGGACGATACTCATGGCGGCCACGGCGATGGCAATGATACACAGCAGGCTGCGCCGTTTGTTGCGGCTGATATTCTTCAGCGCCAGTAGACTCAAATTCATATCGGTCTCCTTATTCATCCTATTCGCTACGTAGACAGGCGGTGATGTTCATCTTCAACGCCCGGCGAATCGGGATCAGGGCCACGATCATCGCCATCACGATACCGGCGAAGAAAGCTCTTACAATGGTTTGAACGCTCCAGAGGCTGCGGAAGATCCCGGTAATCCGGTAGCCTACGTCGAACTCCCGGACGACGAAGGAGTAGTCGATCCCCCATTGAACCATGGGCCAGTTGATCAGACAGCCGACGAGTACGCCGATTGCCGATCCGATCAGTCCGATCCCCGCCGCTTCGAAGAGGAAGGTCCATTTGATCTGTCTGGCCGTCATGCCCATGGCGCGCATCATCCCCAGTTCGCGGGTGCGCTCGTAGACGGCCATCAGCATGGTATTGGTAATACCCACGGCGGCGATCAGGAAGACGAGAAAGAGGATCTTACTCGACCCCTGGGTCTTCATGGCGTCCATGGCCACATAGTCCGGGGCCAGGGCTTTCCAGGAGTGCAGGCTGAGTCCCTTGTCGAGGGAGCCGATAACTTCGCGCAGTTCGGCGGTTTGTTCCTCAATGTTGCCCTCCATGGGAAGCCGCAGGGCCACCTCGGTCAGGGCGCCGTCCATATCCAGGTAGTAGTCGGCGGTCGTCAGGGGTACGAAGACTCCCACCCGGTTGATCACCGGATTAGGAACATTCAGGATGCCGACCACCTCGAGCTCCATGGTCTCGTAGGCGCCGTAGCGGGTGCGGGTCTTGAGGGTCAGCGGATAGCCCACCTCGGCTCCCAGATCCTCGGCCAGCCAGGCGCCGAGCATAACTCCCTCGTCGTCGGCGGTGAGAAAACGGCCCGATTCCAGGGTCTCCTGCAGTTTATAGACATCCCCGTCTCGTTCGGTATCGATAGCGGTAGCCTTTACATAGAGGGAGCCGTCCTGGGGATAAGGATCCTGTCGCACAAAGAGCTCAGCCTGGAAGCCGATCCGGCCCGCGGCGGGAATACCTGCCGCGTCGAGTTCGGCGAAGAGCGCCTGCGGTTCTTCAATGAGATACTTCAGCGGGAGGGAATCCCGCTCTTCCAGATACTCCGGATGCATTATCTTGGCCGAAGAGGTCTCGTAGTTGATCAGGTTGATCTCCGAATCCCGGCTTGCGCCCTGGAGCCAGCTGTCCATGAAGATGAAGAGGGCCAGGCCGAAGGCGATTGCCGAGGCGGTGATAATGGTCCGCTTACGATAGCGGCTCAAATTTTTCATTGCCAGTGTGAAGAGATGGCTCATGGCTTATCTCCTTTCGTCGCTTTCAATCCGACCGTCGTGGAGGTAGACCAGCCGTTTGGCGTAGTCCATTACCATCTGGTCGTGGGTCGAGAATACAAAGGTCGTGCGGTGCTTCTCGTTCATCTCCCGCATCAGATCCAGCACGGCCTTGCCGGTTTCGGAATCCAGATTCGCCGTCGGCTCGTCCGCTAAGACCACCTCGGGGTTCTTGACCAGGGCGCGGGCGACGGCGACACGCTGCTGCTGTCCTCCCGAGAGCTTCGCAGGGCGGCGATCTTCCATCCCTTCGAGTCCGACCTCTTTGAGGATGCTCATCGTCCTATCCCGAACCTCGCCGTTCTTTTTCTGCATCAGGTTTAGGGCGAAGGCCACGTTCTCATACGCGGTCAGTACCGGGATTAGATTGAAGGATTGAAAAACGAATCCCAAGTTTTCCCGGCGGAAGAGGGCCAGATCCTTCTTGCTCAACCCCGCCATGTTCTTGCCGTGAAAGCGCAGATCCCCGGAATCGGCGCTATCGATGCAGCCGATCAGGTTCAGCAGGGTCGATTTCCCCGATCCGGAAGGACCGGCGATGGATACAAACTCCCCTTTGTCGATAGCAAGATCGACCCCCCGCAGGGCGTGGACGACTGTTTCGCCCGATGCGTAATCCTTTACTATTCCATTGATTTCGATCATCTCATCTGCTCCTTACTCGTGCCGTGCCTTAGAAGGCATCGGAATGTTTGATCTACTCCCTATATTGCAGGGACCGTGCCAAGCCGATTTCATTAGATTTATGTAGGAATTCGCGCTGAAATGTCAGAAAAACGGTCTAATAGCCGGGTACGGCCGGATGAAGTTACCGCATACGGTAAGACCCGTCGCCGAATACGGGAAATCCTCCCATTATTTTGATTTCGGTACTACGCGCGGAGCGTATTTTGTGTTGTATACTGACGCAGGGAGGCCTATGGAACCTATATCAGATTCATTCTACCTCGAAGCCGCGACTGCAATCTGCAGTAATCTGGAGGTGCCGAAGGCGCTCGAGGCCAGCTTTGATCTGCTCCGCACAAAACTCCCCTTGGATGCGATCTACATGCAGGTCTACGTGGAGGAGCTCGGATCCTTAAGGATTATCGCCCGGGCCGATGCCGACGGCGGCGTTCCCATGGATCTGCTGTTACCGTTAACCGGACCGGGCAAAGAGGATATAGAGCAAGGGTACGAGAAACTCAATCTGAGTACCGCACAAAGACGGTTCTTTATTCAGAACGATATCGAAGCAAATCCGGCCACCCTGGAAATTCTACATAAGCTTGAGGAACCGATTTCGTCGATCCTCGGAATGCTCCTGGAGGTAGAAGGCAAACCTTTAGGGGTGATCATCTGCCGCGCCGTGGGTAAGAATCGCTATACAGAGGAGCATATCGAGATTCTGAAGCCCCTGATGCAGCCCTTCTATATATCCCTCTCCAACGCCCTTGCTCACCGGGAGGTTCTGAAGCTGCGGGAGATCCTGCTGGATGATAACCGCTATCTGCAGGGGGAACTGGAGAAGTCCGTGGGCGATCAGATTATCGGCACCCACTTCGGACTCAAGGGTATCATGAATATGGTGCGCCAGGTGGCCCCTACCGACAGCCCGGTGCTGCTTTTAGGTGAGACCGGTACCGGCAAGGACCTGATAGCGTCGGCCGTCCATCACTCGTCGGGACGCAACAAAGGGCCCTTTATCAGCGTCAACTGCGGGGCGATCCCGGAGTCGCTGATAGATTCGGAGCTCTTCGGACATGAAAAGGGAGCCTTTACCGGCGCCCTCTCTCAGAAGCGTGGACGCTTCGAGCGGGCCAACGGAGGGACGATCTTCCTGGATGAGATCGGCGAACTCCCGCCGGCGGCCCAGGTGCGGCTTCTGCGGGTTCTCCAAAACCGGGAGATAGAGCGGGTAGGGGGCACGGAGTCGATCACCCTCGATATCCGGGTTATCGCCGCCACCAACCGGGATCTGGAGGCCATGGTACGGGAAAAGCAGTTCCGGGAGGATCTCTGGTTTCGACTGAATGTGTTTCCTATAAACCTGCCTCCCTTAAGGGATCGTAGATCGGATATTCCCGCCCTGGTGCAGCATTTTATCCAGCGCAAGGCCCGGGAGCTCAAACTGCCCTCCGTCCCCGAGCTCGCCCAGGGTGCGATCAACGACTTGCTGGACTATAAGTGGCCGGGAAACGTACGGGAACTGGAGAACGTCATCGAACGGGCCTGCATCATCTGCCGGGAGGAGCCCCTGCATTTCGATGAACTGATAGCGGGATCTCCTAAACGGCGTTCGCCGGCGGGCGCAGCGGAGAATCTCGATCTGGACGATGCGGTCAGCCGGCATATTCAGATGGTTCTTGATCGGACGGAGGGCAAGATCCACGGCGCCGGCGGGGCGGCGGAACTCTTGGGGATTAATCCCAGCACCTTGCGTAACCGCATGGACAAGCTGGGGATTGAGTATAAGCGTCAAGTATAGAGCGCTACCCTGAGCAATTTGTTGCGGAGGAGATGAAAAATGTCGAAAAGCACCGAGAGGAGCCGTAGATCGCTTAGCGTGGGGATTCTCATTCTGGTGGCCTACAGCATGCTTACCTACGATATTACCGGTAACCGTATTTTAGGCATGATTATGGAAGTAATAAGCGGAGTTGCCGTTATCGCGATACCTATATTGCTGCTTCCCGTTTGCAGCGCCGAGAAGAACCGGAATCTAAAACTGGCGTACCTGGTTTCCCGATTGGTAGAGGGGACTCTTATGCTTGTAACCGGCATCTTACTTCTGATACCGCCCCTTACCCATTTCAGGGATTTCTCCTATCAGTATGTGCATATCTGCTTCTTTATTCTAGGTGCGCTGTTTCTCTATATACTCCTCTATAGAACTGAGCTTATTCCCCGGTTTATCTCCGTCTGGGGCATCATCGCCTCCATCCTGCTTATATTTGTACCGCTTCTCGGAATCGCGGGTGTCTCCGGCACTCTCCCGCAGCTGTTAATCATACCAATAATACTAAACGAGCTCTTCCTAGCTTTCTGGCTCATTTTCCGAGGATTCAATACAAGGGGCGAGATGACAAAAGAAGACTAAACACACGAGAGTATGCGCGTACATACAGTTAGAGTAATCGACTACTCGGAGGTATAGATATGCGGGAAGTCATTTTCTCTCTACTGCGTACAGTGAAGCTGCTGTTGACGGGAGGTCTGAGCTTTTCACGGGAGTACACCGATCGTGAGTTTCTAGCTGAAGACGGCACTAAATTCACGATTTTCCGACATATGCGAGTGCGAGAGGCGACTTTTGATCCGGCGCTACTCATCGTCCGTTTTAAATTCGCCCGGCTAAGCCACGGGGCTAATAAACGGGCTTCCCGCATTCCCATCCCCCTGATCGCAGGCTTCCCCGGCTTTCGTCATAAGCTTTGGATGATCGACGAGAAATCTGATTATTGGCAGGGGCTCTACGAGTGGCGAGACAGGGAGGCTCTGGAGAGATATCGAGAGTCCTTCGTGTTGTCCCTCATGAACAAACGCGCCCAAGCCGGAACGGTATCCTACGAGGTTATTCATAGTTATTCCATCGAGGAGTATCTGAAGGCGCATATAGCAAAATGAGAGGGAATCGTATTCTAGGAGCGCTAGTACTCGCGTTAGCGGTGGTCATTCCCGGCTGCACGACAAACAAGGACGTTACCAGAGAAATGCACGCGGTTGAGCTGCGCTCCGACTATCTGACAGGCCGAATCGCAGCTCGGTGGTCCGCCACGGAGGAGGGCGCTCGGCGGATTCAGCGTTGGTTCTTCCATAGAACCGTAGGAAATGAACTGGAAGGTTGCATCAACGATGAAATCTATATCGATAGTTCAAAAGGCGATCATCAGATCAGAGTTCGTATTTTCAAGCCGCTGAATGTAGCGGGGAAACTTCCCGCCATGCTCTATCTGCACGGCGGAGGTTACATGATGGGTGCCCCGGAACATGCGCTCCCGTTCTATGCAGAGCTGTTGCAGCGGCGTGATCTGGCGATTATTGCACCGGCGTATCGGCTCTCCCTAGACCACCCCTATCCTGCCGGATTCGACGACGCCTATGATACGCTGGATTGGATGCGGGAAAATGCCGATGCTCTCGGCATTTTCCCGGACGGCTTTATAATCGCCGGTCATAGCGCCGGCGGCGGGATGTGCGCTGGGGTAACGCTTAAAGTTCGCGATATGCAAAATCTACAAATTTCATTTCAGATGCCGCTTTATCCCATGCTCGACTATCGGCAGCAGATTGCATCCGCGGCGAACATGAAGGGGGCGCTCTTCTGGGATACGAAGAGCAATGCCTTCGGCTGGGAACGCTACCTGCGGGGAATTGGAAACAATGCAGTACCTGCCTACGCCTCTCCGGCGATCAATGATGACTATAGGGGACTCCCTCCGGCTATCAGCTTCGTCGGTACCCTGGATCCCTTGGTTGACGAGACCGAGGCCTATATGAAAGCCCTTGGTGCTGCGGCAATACCGATCCGCTTTCAAGTTTTCGAAGGAGCATACCATGGATTCGATGGTAACGCCCCGGATACGGAGATCGGCACGGCTGCACGAGAATTTCTTTTCAATGCATTCGAGGACTATTACGACCGTTATGCGGCCAGGCAGAAGCGTCGGCCGACTGAGTAGAGCAGGCTTCAGTATTTAAAAGTCCGAGTTTGTACATCGCATTTGAATAGATCCCTGGAGGGGAATAGGTATGAAACGGATTGTGATGATTAGCGTAGGAATTCTACTCGCTCTATTGTTCTTGCCTGTGCTGTTGGCCCAGTTCCGAAGCCAGGAACGGCGAGAGCTCATCGGATTGCGTCTTAAGGATGTCGACTATCGAAATGTCTCCTTTCTTAACCGCGAACAGGATCTCAACCTGGCCGGGATGCTCTTTGTTCCCGACGGGGATGGACCGTTCCCGGGAGCGGTGATTATCCATGGTTCCGGTCCGAGCTTCCGGGACAACAGGTGGTACCTGACCCTGGCCGAATATCTGCGGAAATCAGGTATTGCAGTGTTGCTTCCGGACAAGCGCGGCTGCGAAGAGTCGGAGGGGGATTGGACTGTTGCGAGTTTCGAGGATCTCGCAGGCGATACCCTGGCGGCGCTGGATTTCCTTAATCGGCAGAAAGAGGTTCCGATCGCATACGCCGGCGTCGTCGGCATGAGCCAAGGGGGAATTATTGCGCCCCTTGTCGCTTCCAGAGGCCGGGACCTTGCTTTCGTCGTCAATGTGGTCGGAGGTTCCGTACCGATCCATCAGTCCCTGATCTACGAGGAGAATCACAACATTCGCCAAATAGGCGTGCTGCCGGGCTTCTCGAACCTTATAGCTTATCCGGCCGCCTGGTCGCTGATCTACGCTCGGCAGAAGGAGTTTTGGGACGCTGTTGGGAACTTTGATCCTCTGCCGTATTGGAGGGAGCTCGATGTGCCGAGCCTCGTGCTCTATGGCGAAGAGGATACCAATGTTCCCTCGAACAAGAGCGCCCGACTGCTGCGCAATCTGGAGAATCCCTTTATCACAGTAATGATTTATCCCGGTTCAGGACATGCCTTGGAGTCACCGGAAGGCGAGGGGAAGAGTATCTTTCGTGAAGAGGCCTTAGCTGAGACAGCAGAGTTCATAAACAAGGCGGGCAAACTTGATTAGAACCATTTTTCCAAACCGCCGATTAACGATGATAATGCCCGGTTATAGGGAGCTTCCAACAACTCTATTTCCTTTCATCTTTTTGTCTCTCATCCTCCTGATTTTAACCGGATGCGGAACTACTGCTGAGGTTCTCAATAAGGTCGACTATGCCCCCCTTGCTCGGGGTGATTGGGAGGTCTCTACGCCCGAAGCAGTGGGACTTAATTCGATGGCGGTGGCGAAGCTGTATCACCACGCTAGTGAGCTTGAGACAATCTACAGCCTGCTTGTAATAAAAAACGGCTATCTAGTGGCGGAAGACTACTTCAACGGCGGTTCTATCTCTGCAAAGACATTGATCCAATCAGTCTCAAAAAGCTGCATCTCCGCGCTTGTCGGTATCACGCTAGAAGAGGGATGCCTCTCCGATGTAGATCAGAGGATGATCGAGTTTTTCCCGGAACTGAGCGCGGAGCTGACAGACTCGAGAAAGGAGGAGATCAGCATTCGTCAGCTGCTGCAGATGCGATCGGGCTATCCCGACGAGGAGACGAACGCTGAACACCTCGAGGCCCTGTACTGGGGCGTCTATCCTCCTTTGATCGAAGAATTTCCGCTGGTAAGCGAACCAGGTGATACTTTTCACTACAGCAACCTCGGCTACAGTTGGCTTGCTATAATCATGCAACGTGTGTGCGGAGAGGATCTGAAGGAATTTGCCCAGAGGAATCTCTTCCAGCCGATCGGAGCCGAAGTCGGTGATTGGCTCAAGGACCGGGAGGGCAATTACATCGGCAGCGGCGGGATTCATCTTTCTGCTCGAGATGCCGCAAAATTCGGATTACTGTATCTGAGAGACGGAAACTTTGGAGGGCGCCAGATTATTCCCGCGGAGTGGGTGAAGGATTCGCTCAAAATATACTCGGAGAAAACACGAAATTACGGCTGGAGATTCGCTTTCCGAGATATGGGCTATGGCTACGGCTGGTGGAGTGCAAGGGTGGGGAATCATAATTTTAGGTTCGCCTGGGGGCACGGAGGACAGCTGATCGTATTGCTGAAAGAGCTCGATATGGTGATTGTAGCTAGTGCTGATCCTTTTTTTGGTCAGCACGACAGTGAATCATGGAAGCATGAGAAGGCAATCTTCAATCTGCTGGGAAAATATATCGCGGCCCTGCCGTCCGGGTGAGCCAGTAATCCTAGCCAGCTGGATCCCCGGATACTTATAGTTCTCGTAAAACAAGCGCCTTTTTCCGGAGGGCGCTCATCCGCTGACGAATCCCGGAGACGGAGTAGCGGACCTGCTGCGCCGTCTCCTTCAGGGTTCTTTTCTCTACATACAAATGATGTACGATGCGTGCGGTTGTCTCGTCCTCGGTGCGCATTAGCCGCTCAAGGAAGTGTTCGCCGAGGGCCTTCTCTTCCGTATTCTCGTTTGATGCCAGGCGCTCCATCATGTCGCTGTCCGAGGTATGGGGCTTTCGCCGGTCGCTTCGCAGCTGGTTAAGACATACATTGGTGGCAAAGGTGTAGAGCATGCTAGACGGAGCTTCCGCAGTCAGCACTTCCTGCTTTCGGAGCACCAGAACGAAGGTCTCCTGCATCGCATCGAGAGCCGCATCCTCGTCATGGAGCAGCGCACGGCAACGACGCAGCACCATAGGGCTGTATTTCGTATAGAGCTGTTCCACATTGATCGACATAGTTCCTCCCGGGGTGTACTCCCCAATTCTAATTCGGATTCGTCTATACATAGCAAGAGGCGTGCCAGGTTACTAACTCATATCTATGTATAGACTTAGCGAAATCATCTTTGCCGAATTACCATATCCGGCAACTATCGTTTGTCAAATACGGTATCTCTCGTTCGTCGGAGAAGAAGCGCGACGACGCTGAATCCGGCAAGGGCGATGATGCACAACCAGGCCAAGGATGCGCCGATAAACGGATAGAGGGTCCGCACGCCCTTTACCGGAACGTCCGCGAACATCACCCCCGTCTCGTCGGGCGAGAAGGGCATGGTGGCCAGGATGCGTCCGTTATAATCGGAAGCATAGGTGATGCCGTTATAGCTGGAACGAATTACGGAGTAACCGTTTTCTATGCCCCGCATGTAGGCGATGTTGATTTCAAGGTTCTCGGGCCACTCATAAGCCGGGGAAATCATGATGTCCACATCGTTTCTGCCGGCCTGAATCATGTACTTGGCCATATCGTTCTCCCGGCAGATGGCGAAGCTGATCCGACCGTAGGGCGTGTCGGCGTACTGGAGCAGTTCGGGGCCCTTCTTGAATACCAGGGTTTCGCCGACGTCGCCGATACCCAGCAGATACTTCTTGGGATATTCGATGAGGATCTGACCCTGATCATCGATGAAGAGCATCAGATTTTCGCCCTTGCCCTCTTCGACGTAATAACCGTAGTTCATGGCCAGATAGACATCGTAGTCGTCGGCCAGTCTGCGGCAGCGTTCGGTGAACTCCGCTCGATCCGATTCATTGATCAGGAATACCAGTTCGTGGGACATGACGATCTTCGCACCCCCTGAGGCGGCGAGACGCGTCTTCCCTTCGAACTCCTGGAACCTGGAGTCGATGTCATGGGTTGTCCGATTCTCCATCAGCCCCACCAGATCCACTGCTTTTCCGTCTTCGGGAATCAGTACGATCGATCCGGTCCGCACGGTCTCCACTGAGGCGGGTACCGCCGGGAAGGACTTTATCAGGCCGAAGGCGAGAACCGCAGCTGCAATGAATGCATAGCTCAGTACGACTCCCTTAACCCGCTGCCACTGCTGATCCTGCTCCCGGATATAGTTTACAACTGACGCAAACCAGGATGTCAGGAAGACGGCCCCGGGAAGCCCGGCCAGGGATGCAATCTGCTTGAAGGCGATTGGTCCGTAGAGAAATTTACCCATCTGATAGGAACCCTCAAAAGGACCTTCTAGAGTCAGAACATAGAAGACCGCTGTGGTCGCTACCGGGAAGATCAGGGTCGCGAATCCTCCGATATTCTTGTATCGCGGGTAGAGCCTGCGGTCGATCAGGTAGGGAAGGTAGTAGAGCAGGGCCAGCAGGGTACTGCGGATCAGATTGAATAGAAGCGACGCGATCCCGCCGCCCATGTCGAACAGTCCGATCAGCGCGAAGTTCATTACGCCGATGATTCCCGCGAAGGTCAGCAGATTGCCCCTGAGCGGCGGTTGCAGGCGGATGAAGCGCAGGATGAATACCGGCGCGATCAGAATCGATACCGGGATGGTCGGTACTATGCGGCTCATGCGGGTGAACACGAACAGGCCGAATCCGATGATGAAGCTCAACAGTGCTTCTTTCTTTTCTTTGGTCATGTGAATTCTCCATGCAGCGGTCTCCCGCTTGTGTGTATGCGTCGATTTTCACCTTTTCTGTAACAGGCTTCCGGCCGATCGGAGTCCGGACAGATTTTTTCGCATCTTTTATAAGATTTTTTAAGGTGACAGGTAGTATATGAGCGATCAGGAGCCGGCGGCTTACACCGCCGTCTTGCGTATCGTGCGCTTCTCGACATAATGCAAACGTTCGTCGCAAAGGTGTAGAGCATGCTCGACGGAGCCGCCTCCGTTAGCTGCTCCCGTGTGCGGAGTACCAGAACGAAGGTCTCCCGCATCGCGTCCAGGGCCGCCTCTTCATTGCGCAGGAGCGTCCTGCAGCGGCGCAGCACCATGGGGCCGTATGTTCTGCAGAGTTGTTCCACGCAAACCGACATACCATCCTACGAATTAGTGTTTACTCACGACTTCACCGACTTCTCTCTGTGCCCGATCACGAGCGCGGTGCCGCTGAAGCCGGCCAGGACTGCAATACAAAACCAGGCGAAGAGGGGACCGATATTCGGATAAAAGGTGCGCACCCCCTCGACCGGCAGGTCGGCGAACATCACCCCCGTCTCGTCGGGCGAGAAGGGCATGGTGGCCAGGATACGCCCGTCGTAGTCGGAGGCGTAGGTGATGCCGTTATAGCTCGCACGCACCACGGAGAAGCCGTTCTCGATGCCCCGCATATAGCCGGAGTTGATCGTCAGGTTTTCCGGCCACTCGTAGGCCGGGGAGATCATGATGTCGACCCCGTTCCTGCCGGCCTGGATCATGTACTTGGCCATGTTGATCTCACGGCAGACGGAGACGCTGATCCGGCCGTAGGGGGTGTCGGCATACTGCAGTTTCTCCGGTCCCTTCCTGAACACCAGCGTCTCCCCGATCTCACCGAGACCGAGCAGGTATCTCTTGGCATACTCCATCAGGACCTCGCCCCGGTCGTCGATCAGCAGCACCAGATTTTCGCCCTTGCCGTCTTCGACGTAATAACCGTAGTTCATGGCCAGGTAGACATCGTACTCGTCGGCCAGAGAGCGACAGCGTTCGCTGAAATAGTCACGGTCAGCCTCGTCGATCAGGAAGGCCAGTTCGTGGGACATGACGATCTTCGCTCCGCCGGCGACGGCGAGGCGCATCTTCTCTTTGAACCACTCGAGCCGGGAGTCGATGTCGTGGGTGGTTCTGGTCTCGAGCAGGGGAATAAGTTCGACCGCCTCACCGTCGTCGGGAATCAGAACGATCGACGCGGTGCGTACGGTCTTCTCCGACGCCGGCGGCGCGGGAACGGTCTTCACTAGGCCGAAGGTCAGCACCGCCGCGGTGATGAGGGCGTAGGGGACCACGATTCCCTGTACCCGGCGCCAGATGAGACCCCGCTCCCTGATATAGTTGACGACCGAGGCGAACCAGGAGGTCAGGAATACGGCTCCCGGCAGTCCGGTAAGGGAGATGACCTGCTTGAAGGCGACGGGACCGAAGAGGAACTTGCCCATCTGGTAGGAGCCCTCGAAGGGCCCTTCCAGGGTCAGGAGGTAGAGTACCGCCGTCGTCGCCACTGGGAAGATCAGGGTCGCGAGAGCACCGCGATCCTTGAGGCGCGGATAGAGGGCGCGGTCGATACTGTAGGGCAGGAAGTAGAGCAGCGCCAGCAGGGAGCTGCGGACCAGGTTGAAAAGCAGCGACGCGACGCTCCCGCCCAGCTCGAAGAGACCCAGAAACGCAATGTTGATAGCCATCAGAAATCCCGCCAGGGTCAGCAGGTTGCCCTGTCGCCGCGGCTGCAGGCGAATGAACCTCAGGATGAAGACCGGCGCGATCAGGATCGTCACCGGTATTGTGGGTACGAGTCTGCTCATGAGCGTGAAAGTGAACAGACCGAAGCCGCCGACGAAACAGAGTAGAGCTTCCTTTTTTTGTATCATGTGATTCCTCCATAGAGCGGTTTCCCGCCTGTGTTAATGGATTGATTCTGGCCTGTTTAGGAGCAGGCTTCCGGCCGATCGGCGTCCGGACAGAATTTTTCACATCTTTTTTAGAGGATTTTTACTTTTCCAGGCAGAATTTGAGCGATCAGGCGTCGGCGGGAGGCGTCGCACCGCCCGCTTTTCTGTAATCGCTCGGCGTAAGGTGATAGGAGTTCGAAAAAACCTTGTTGAAGGTGCGCAGACTGTTGAATCCGACGCTGAAGGCGATGTCGATCACCTTGCGATCTTTTTCCTCTATCAGCATCCGGGCAGCGTCGCGGATACGCAGGTCGTTTATAAAGTCGCCGAGGGTGACTCCCTCGCTCAGCTTGAAGATACGGCCTAGATGATCTGGACTCAGTCCCGAGGCGGCGGCGAGTCCCTCCCGGGATATCTCCTCCCGGTAGTTCTCTTTAATGAATTCCTTGATCTGTTCGAGCTTGTGCGCCGATTCATCGGTTACGCTCTTGGAACTGAGCTTGTTCCTGATCTCCTCCAGACGAATGCGGTAGCCTGCGATCAGCGCCGACATGGCACGGAACTTGTAATGGAGGCCCGCGGCCATCAGGATCACGAAGAGAAGTCCCTTTACATTGAGGTAGTTGACCAGGGAGTAGGGGATGAGGTCGCGGTTACTGGGGAACCATTCCGCCTGGGAGAAGGCGTAGACCGCCAGCGCGGCGAGCAGAAAAGCCCCTGAGGAATCCTTCCGTCGCAGGGCGCCGACGGCCGGAATCATCAGCGGAAGATAGTAGATGTGGTCCAGCAGTATGAGGCTTGAGAAAATTCGGCTCTGCAGGCTGAAGGGCACGGCGTACATCACCGCCGTCGCCAGCGCGATCAAACCGGCGAGACCGAAGACATAGATCTCCAGCGGCAGGGTTCTTCGCTCCGACGGGATGTATTCCCGGCAGAAGAGCAGAACGAAGATCATGGTGAGCGAGACACCCGCGTAGAAGAACACGATCCCGGTGGCCGGATTCCCGGGCCAGAGGTGCTGGAAGCCGAAGCCGGAGACGGTGAGCTGAATGAGGAAGGTGCAGAGGGTCAGCGCGAAGAGGTAGAAGTAGGAGCGCATTTTCCCAGAGAGGGCCAGGAAGAGGGCGTAGAGCATCAGCAGGATGAAGATGCCGGAGATGAGTCCTAAAATCGCGTTATCCCTGGCCAGGTAGAGCATGTAGCTCTCTTCGCTCCATAGTCGTAAGGGGACGACGTCGTCGAACCAGCTGTCCACCCGCATGAAGAAGAGAGTCTCCCCTGGGGGCAGCTTCAGAGCGGCGGTCATGTTGCGGTTATTCACCTTGCGCTCCGACATGGGTTCAGTAAACTCCATGCGCTGTTCGACCGGCGACCCGGATACGGAATAGAAGATGTCCGCGGCGCTGAAGAGGTACTTGTCGAGTTCGAGGTAGACCGTCCGGGGCGAGGCCGTTCGGTTGTCGAGTCGGAATCGGAGCCAGCAGGAGTGGGGCGTGAAATCGCAGGCCGGTATCTCCGTGTCGAAGGGGCGGAAGAGCTCTTCGACATCAAGCCTCCGCAGGTCGTCGATACCCCATTCAAACGCGACGCTTTCACCGCTCCGCCTGAGGGTCGCGGTATAACGGTAGCCGCCGGGGACGGCCTCTTCGGCCATCAGGAAGCGGGCGTCGTTGCTCAGATGTCCGGAGAGGATCTTGTCGACGAACTCCTTCTCCCCCGGCCAGTCCGAACTGATCAGGGGGAAAAGGTCCCCCTCGCTGAGATACTCAAGGTATTCGCCGATAAATAGGCCGGAACCTCCATCTTCGTCTAGGATCAACGGATCCAAACCGAAGATCCGGAAGGTGAACAGGAGAATAAATAGTGTGAAAAGGCCCCTCGAAGGCATCGAACAGCTCCCTGTTATCATTCAGTATGACGACTCCGAGGCTCTTGTCAAGAAACGGGTCACGGTGGAAATGAAAAAAAGGTGCACAATAGAAAGCAGTGAGAACATAGAGTTAGTATCTCTGAATAGGGAGGATGACCATGGACTACAGTGATCAGAAGCAGCCCGGTAGAATCTACCTGAAAACCCCGAGGTTGTTGTTACGAAACTTCATCCCCGAAGATAAAAATTTCCTTATTCAGCTCTGGACGGATCCGGAGGTAACACACTATATGGGCGGTCCCAGAACTGTCGAGAAGATGAATCAGGCGGCGGCAGAATATACAGCCGATCCATTTGAATGCGAATACGATCTCTGGATACTGGAGGAGACAGCAACTCGTCAAACTGTCGGGCACTGCGGTCTGCTTGAAAAGATCGTGGATGGCAAACCGGAAATAGAATTGACCTACGTAATCGACAAGGACCACTGGGGTCAGGGCTACGCTACGGAGATCGCGAAGACCCTGGTTCGGTATGCCTTTGATGAAAAGAAGCTAACGAGCATAATCGCTCTGATCAAACCTGAGAACAAAGGCTCTGAGAAGGTGGCCCTCAATGCGGGATTAATCCTGGACAAGGAAGTTCTCCGCCCGGAGAATACCCGGATGTTGCTCTATAGGCGGTGCACTGACCGGATTTGATGTATTTGGATGTTCGGGCGCACAGGACCCTAATGATCAACTCCTTCGGTTATCAAGAACCGAATTCATATCGTATAGCCGCTTTCGGACAGGCATCGACGCACGCCCCGCAGAGGATGCAGTCTTGAGTCTCCAGGGTACCGGATTGAACAAGTTGATCCACTTCGATGCACATACTGCAGGATTTGTTGCAGAGCTTGCAGGAGATGCAGGCGGAAGGATCCACCTCCAGTTTCAGGCGGGGAACCCGGAGCGCTTGGCTTATTTTGCGGCCGATAATCATGAAGGGAGACATCCAGCAGATCGTATGGCACGCCCCGCGGCGTCCGATGAATAAGGCCGACAGAAAGAAGGTGATGACGATAGCCAAATAGATAGCCAGGCTGCGGAGATCCGCGACGGAGACGACATGTTCGATATGGTAGAAGGGATTTACTTCCTTCACGCCTCCGGCCCGAAGCAGCAGCACCACAAAGCTGAGCAGCCAGGGCCCCCAGATCGCAAATTTGATCCAGCGCAGCCGCCTGCGGCGCACAGAGCGCGGCCGGAATCCGTCGACGACATCCTGAATAGCTCCCGCGGGGCAGGCCCAGCCGCAGAAGGCCCGCCCGACAACCAGGGACAGTATCAGTAGTATCGCGAAAGTGAAAACGCTGCCCACGATTATGCCGTGCGCAGCTCCCTGCAGAAAGATATACGGGGAGAAATAGAAGGCGGTGACCGGGAAAATGAACATCATCGCCGCGGCGATTCCTTTCCTGATTTTCTGTCGTGTTTTCATGATGCCTCGCTCCTTCCTTGAAGGTATAGATATATGTCCGGAGGGCGTCGCGTATGTCTATTCCAGATTATTCGAGTTAACCAAAACTGATTTGCAGACTGCACCGGCGAGTCGGTACTGCAGTATCCGTTGATACGCCTCGGAATGGTACCAGCGGTCGAAATCCTTTCGCTCGGGAAACTCAATTATTACAATTCTCCCGCCCTTCCATTCGCCCTCAATTACCTCAGGTGATGAGTCTACCGCGAGGTATCTTCCATTGAAGCGGGAGAAGATCTCATCGCATTCGGCTAAATACCCGGCATACGTCCGGTCGTCGATAATCTTTATCTGCGCTATAAAATAGACGCTCATGGTATAACTCCATCATGATAGTATTTTTGACCGCTGAACAGGGTATACAGGTAGTAGCCGTAATAATCCTGATCGTGCAGCACGGAATCCGGCGAGGAGGGGAGGCCATATTTTTGGAAATCCTGCCAGTCCGCCCTGGTAACTTCATCCTTTGTCTTCCCCCAGAGCATCTGGAATAGATACGAGAGCGCTCTCTTATCACCCTTGTTCAATGGTCCCGCGATCTCCCCCACAAATGAGTGTGCTTGAATCTTGATGAACCCCGCCTTCCGGAGCCACGCAGGGTAACGGAAGATATGGCTTTCCAGCGCACTATCATTAGTATATGGTGCGTTAGCCGAAACAGCTGCGTTTAGTCGTGCTTCGAGTAAGGGATGACCTATCAGGAATCTCTGGGAAGACCAGAATGAAAGGTAGATTCTACCGCCGGGCCTTAGAGAGCGGTGGAGCTGCTGTAGTACGCGGTTCGGTTCCTGTATGGGACAACCAGATTCCTGGGGTCCGACCCACAGGGTGTCCATACTCCATATCCAATCGAAGGCATTATCGGCAAGGTTTATATTATTGACATCTCCCTGAATGAAGTGTAGGTTCGATTCAGTGGCGGTCGCTTCGGCATACCTGAGTAGATCCGGGGAATGATCCAGCCCGATCAGTTCGATTTTCAAGGCGAGCTCTTTGGCGAGCAGGTTCGTAATGCGGCCTATGCCGCAGCCGATGTCGATTCCCTTCGATTCCGGCTGAATCTCTAACGCATCGATCATCTTGCTAAGTACCGGCTTTCGAAACTGAGTCAACACCTCAAACATCTCATATTCATTCATTCTGATTTGTACCTTGTTCATTAATGTCGCATCTAAAATAAATAAGCACTTTTTATCGAATCTTTAATTAATACTTAGTAAATCAACTCACTTAGCTGTTGTTCTATCTGCAAGTAAAATACTGACGGGGATAGAAGTCGCCTACTTATTATACTTTACGGAGGACTTATGAATACTACTCAAAAAGAAGCCTACGGCCGGATTATGCAGCTCCTTACCGCAAACTGGATTGCCCAGCCCCTTTATGTGGTGTGTAAACTGGATATCCCGGACATGCTGGCGGAAGGACCAAAAACAGTCGATTCCCTCGCTGAAAAGTGTAGATCCTATACCCCGTATCTATATCGGGTTATGCGCGCCCTTTCATCGGTCGGCTATTTTCTGGAGCATGATGATCGAGTCTTTGGGATTACTCCGTTGGGGGAAATGCTCACCGAGGATCGCATGAAATCCATCGTACTCATGTTTCTATCGGATTGGCATAGCGCTGCCTGGAATAAGCTATTGCCAGCGGTACAAACAGGGAATATCCCTTTCGATACCGCCCTGGGGAAGCCGTGCTTTGAATGGCTAAAGGATCATCCCAACGAAGCGGAAAATTTCAATCGGGCCCAGCAGTTTAAAGCGGTAGCGAGTCATTCCGCCGTATGCGATGTCTACGATTTTTCCACCCACGGACGAATCGTGGATGTCGGCGGAGGATACGGAGGGTTGCTCTATTCAATATTGAAGGCGAATCCCCAAGCGGAAGGCGTTATCGCCGATCTTCCCTATGCGGCGGGAGAGGCGTCGGAGTTTATTATGGAAATGAATCTGGCCGGACGCTGCGTTTTTATAGAATGCGACATGTTTCAGTCGGTCCCTTCAGACGGCGATTGTTATATCCTCTCTAATATCCTTCACGACTGGGAGGATGATTCCTGTGTTGATATTCTCAGAAACTGCAGCAAGATGATGACCCGAGATGGGAAGCTTCTTGTTATTGAGGCGCTTATCCCCGGTCCGAATGAATTCTCTATCTCCAAGCTCCTGGATCTCGAGGTTTTAGTAATGGGCGGCGGTAAGGAGCGGACAAGAGATGAGTATACAGCCCTGCTTCAGAGGGCAGGGCTTACATTGCAGAATATTATCGATACGACGGAAGGTATCTCGATTCTCGAATGTTCAAGGTGCTGAGAGCCGTCCAAAGCAGAAATTAATCAACACCCGGGGGCTGCTGTGGACATGGAGGAACATACACACGATTAAACGGAGTTTTCTATGCAACGACGGAATCTTGAAGCCCTGTGCTGCTTTCTACTCGGATTCGGATTATTCATTTTCACCCGCATGAGTCTGCTGGTTCCGACAATTCCGTTTATGATTCTGATAGCCCCGATTTTTATTCTGCGCTTTATCCGTACCCAGCCTGCAGTAAGAGGGAATCTCCTCACCTTCCTCGGCTTTGTTGCAGCCATGAACATCGGACTGTTCGGGCTTTTCGATTTAGGGGAGGGGATAGCCTCGCTGGTATTTAACCTTATGCGCAGTACACTGCTGGCGCTGCTCTACTATATCCCTTTTTCAATCGACCGGTGGCTGTACCCCAGGTTCAGTCGCCTAAGAGGTCTGGCAAGTCTGGTGTTCCCTATTACCACAACGGCCGTCTTCTTTCTCCTTACCCGAGAGGGCCCCTTCGAAGGCGCGATCCAGGCGGGTAAATTTGTTTTCGGCCCCCTGGCGTTGCGGCAGGGATTGTCGCTGCTGGGGGTGTCGGGAGCGGTTTTTATGACCTCCTGGTTTGCAGCTTTGGTAAACTTATTCTGGGAACACAAGTGGTCTTGGAAACAATGCCGAACAGTGATTCTCTGCTACGTATCAATAGTCATAATCCTCGCCGGGTTCGGTGTTCATAAAACCGGCCTAGGGGCCGGAGAAACACGAACTGTGCGTACCGCCGTTATCGTGCTCGTCCCTGAGAGTGGTCGGGCGGAGGAGCTGATGCCTCTCTTAAAAAATCGGATAACTCATGCACATGTTGAAAGGCTGGCTCTATTTGAAGAGAAGGTGCGGATTGCTTCCAAAGGCGGGGCTAAGATTGTGTTATCCCATGAATTGGCATTCCTAATCGACTCCAGTGAACGAGAAAGTTATATCGATCGCTGTCGGGAGATTGCCCGCCGTTATAACATCTACCTGGCCATAGGTTACGGATACTATGCAGGAGAAGGTAAGGGTCAAAACTTGCTCATGTTGGTTGATGATCAGGGTAAAATTCTGATGGAGTATGCTAAGCGCTATCTGGTGGGCTTGGGCGATATGGGCGAGACCCTTGTATTTAGAAAAGGCGTCGAGGTATTACCCTATTCCGATACTCCCTACGGCCGCCTAGGCCTCGCCATTTGCCGGGATATGGAGATGGCGAAGTATATAATCCAGGCCGGTAAAAACGACGTGGATATACTCTTATCCCCGGCTTACGAATGGCCGCAAAACCTGGCAACCCTCGCGGGACGACAGAGAGGGATTGAAAACGGTTGTTCTCTCGTGCGTTCGAGTTACAACGGCATCAGTTTTGCTTCGGACCCCAACGGGCGCGTCCTGTCGACAATGCCCTTTAATGAAGCGGGAACCGGGGTCATGTTCGCCGATGTTCCTGTGAGGGGAGTTCGTACTCTGTATCCGCATATCGGTGATCTCTTCGCCTGGATATGCGCGGTGCTTTTCTTACTGCTAGTACATGTAGGTATCGTGATCAAAGCCAAGAAGAAGATAGAGGAGAAGAGATGAGCAATAAAACGACAGCCGCGGTCTGCGGACTCTATTGCAAGGCCTGTACGATCTACATCGGAACCCGGGAAGATCCCGCACGAATTGAGGCGTTATCCGCCCGTTTCGGCGTCCCCGCGGAAGAGCTGAAATGCTTTTGTAGCCGCACATAAAGATGAGGTCGGGAAATCTCTCTAGCGTAATCTATTGTGAAGGATGGTAGAAGATATGCAAGATCAGTTGACGACAACAAACCTGGAAAAGGCATTGGGAGAGATCGATTCGGCTGAAGCAGTCGTCGGAACCCTCGATATAGCCATGCGACCGTATCTGCCTTCGGAAGTAATGGCCTTCACTGTCACGAAAGCGATGTTTGAACAACTATGCAGTTTGGATGAGCACAGCTTTCTGTATAAATCTTTCTGGCAGCGTTTAAAAGTTGCTCGGGAAACTTCTGCAGAGGCAGAGTTGGGAGTGAAATAAGATGAAGACATCAATCTCCACCGATCACGAGAGTCAAGAAAAGCGTCTGTACTTCTTGGATAATTTGAGGAGTTTCTTTATAATCCTAGTCGTTCTTCATCATGCAGCCCTGGTCTACGGCGCGTTCGCTCCCTTTTACTATGTTGAACCGCCGTTCGGAGAGGCGTTGACCTATAAGCTGTTTCTTCTCTTCGGACTGCTGAATCAGGCCTGGTTCATGGGGGGCCTCTTTTTTATTGCCGGATATTTTACTCCCGCCTCTTTCGAACGCAAGGGTGCTTTTCTGTTTTTAAAGGAGCGCTTTGTAAAGCTGGGGGGTGCCGCACTGGTATTTTATTTTATCCTGAATCCTATCGCAGCAGGAGGATTCTGGCTTATGCCTCAGGAACTGACGGGGATCACCGCGCCCCTCTCTTGGAAGGCATATCCGGAGCTTCTGGGTTTGGGGCCTCTCTGGTTTGCAGTTTTGCTGATTCTTTTCAGCATCGGATATGCAATAATCGCTGGTGCGGTTAAAGGCACACAGCTTCAGGCTAGGGTTCCCAAAAAGCAGAAGCTTCTTCCGGTTATTGTCTCCGGAGTTATTGGTATTGCACTCTTAAGCTACCTAATTAGAATCGCTCTTCCTATCGGTAAAGAGATTCTGGGCTTTCCTTCTCTTGCCTATTTTCCGCAATATGTTGTTTTCTATGCCGCCGGCATCGTAGTAAGAAAACGCTATCCCGAGCTACGGTTTACTCGCGTAAACGGTCTTGCGGCTGCATTTACAGCAGTTCTCGCGACACTGTTGCTCTTTCCTTTAGCCTTCAGCGGAAACCTGTTCTCCTTAGAACTAAACGAAGGTATAGCATTGGCCATGGGGGGCGGGCATTGGCGTTCTGCTTTGTATGCGGCCTGGGATAACACTTTTGCGGCGGGTTTGCTCGTTTTTTCGCTTGCGTTCTTCCAACGTGCTCTGAATAAACGGTCCCGACTCGGGCGCCTTCTGGCCGACGAGAGTTTTGCGGTCTATATTATCCATATCCCGATTATGGTCTATGCGGCCTGGCTGCTTCGAGTTCTGCCCGTGGGAAACCTGGCGAAATTCATACTGCTTTCGATTGTCGTCGTGCCTCTCTGCTTTATCATAGCGGCCCTAGTTCGACGTATCGTTAGAGGGTCAGATAGATCGCCTGTTTTCCGACGGGAGGTATGATTAAAACGGTATTGATAGCCGGCGCAACCGGCTTTCGATGACGGCGCGCAGCGAGAACTTAAAGCTATTGAGACGTCGGTAATCAACAGGAACCGGTCGGTCGGGGAGTAATTCCTAAGCGGTTTCAAGTAGTCCCAGTTCCCGGGCTGCGCTGGCCGCCTCTCCCCGGCGGCGTACGTCAAGTTTGGCGAAGAGCTGACGGGCGTACCAGCGAACGGTGTTGATGGAGATATAGATCGTGTCGGCGATCTCTTCATTCGATGCCCCTCGAAACATAAGGTGTAGTATCTGTAGTTCACGGCCGTTGAAATGTTCCTCGAAGCCGTTGATCGTCGCCTTACCGGCACTATCCAACAGCCCGCGAATCTCATCGTCGGTGAGCACCCGTTGCGGACTGGGGTGCGAATGCGCATGAGGAGCGGGTCCCTTGGTTCCCGCCGCGGTTTTCGGCAAGCCGCTCCGGATGCGGGCCCATTCGCCGAGCTTCTTTTCCTCTGCTTTCTCAACCAACGTCTGAAGACCCGCCATGTCGTCGTCGATCCGGCAAGAGAGTATCTCAAGTTCAAACTTTTGTAGCGGGGGAACGTCAGCTCTTTCGAGCAGTGCATTCGTGCGTATACGCGCTCCTTCGCTATCTCCGTCGCTCCAGGAGGCCCAGCAGCGGGCGCCGTCAAGGATATATGCGCCAAGATCGCCTCTATGCTCCACTGTTTCCATCTGGACAAGCCAACGACGTACTTCTTCGGGAGTATCCAACCAGCAGGCAAGTTTGGAGGCTTCCGCCAATGCTACCTTTCGACCCCAGCCGGATTTTCCGCCGAAGTAGAGGGCGCGATCGATATGGTAGTAGGCATCTTCAATCGACAACGGAGCGACTGTCTCCGCAATGAACCTGTGCAGTAGGAAAATGATTTCATTGGAACGCTGATCCTCCGTCCGCAGCATGGCCTTCCGCGCTTCATGCTTCAGTCCCGGATCGCTTCTGTTCCAACTGCGAAGCAATATATCGTGAGCCCAACCAAGGTCCCAGAAAGGGAGCTCTCCGGAACCAAAGATATTTCGCAGCCGCCTGCGAGTATCTGTGTAGATGGAGAGCGACTCGTCAATCATCATTAGAGCCGTCTGCGCAAATACCAGGTTGAGATCCAGCAGCACGCCGACATACGGATTTCTGTCGTAAAGGGCATCCCGGTCGATCCGGCGCAACTGGGTATAGGATTCCTCGGCGTCTCCGGCCAGATAGCCGGCGCTGATCTCCAAGAGTGAGAGAATATTCCGAATGCTGGGAAAGTCTTCGTTTAGGTGCTGCTTAGCCTCACGCAGGCTCTTGTCTAGTTCCTTGCTGTCCCCAAGGATGTAGAAGGCCGAGTATGCTTTGGCCGCCGCACACAATCCTTTATCCTCTGCATGTGAAAACGATTCGCAGAGGTAGTCCGCATGGTCGATATCTTGGAGAACCAGAGTGCGGGTCCAGATCTGCAATCCTGCAAGCGGCGGATGGGCTTCTCGAAGCGAGTTGGAGAGCTGTTCCAGAAGATCAAGTAATGCCTTGTATCTACCGGAACCGAGCCAGGTCATGTAATGGGTTGAAAGAATGTAGGCCAGTTGTTCATTAAGGCCGTGCTCTTCAGCCGTCGTCGCGGCTTCCTCAATCTCGCCGGCCTCGATCTTTATCTCGATACAGACGGCCAGTATCTTTAAATAATCTTCGTTGCGGTTGATCAGATACTGTCTTACCAAATCCTTAAAGAACGGAACGTAGCTAAACATGTCGTCCCCGGAACTGTTGAGAAAGAAACCGTGTTCTTCGAGAAGACGCAGTTCCCGCTTGCACTGTTTTTCGCTCATCTCCGGTATGACGCGGGCGGCCATGGCCGATGTGAATCGCTCCAGGAATATAGTCCGGGTAACCAGGTCGCGAATATCGGACGGTAGATTCTCCAAGATATCTTGGGCCAGATAGGATACGATCTTGTTCTTGCGTTTCAGCAGGTTTGCGAGCAACAGTTCGGGATCCGGCAGATCAGCCAGAAGCACGCCAATGGTACGCAGCCCCGCCGCCCATCCGCCGATCTGTCTTCCGAGTTGCCGGCAGTCCTCATCAGATAATTTCGGGTTTACCGAGCGAAGCAGAACAGTCGCTTCTGTTGTCTCGAATCTGAGATCCTGGGGATCAAGTTCGTATAATTCCCCGCGTAGGGCGAATCGGGCGAGATTGAGGCTTCGGTGTCCTCGAGATATAATCCAGGTTCTGATGTTGACGGGTGTATTGTCGAGAAACAGTTCCAGCTCATCGTCGGCTGTTCCTTGCAGGAGGTGATAGTCATCAATCACCAGGTCCAGGGAATAGGAAATCGACCCCAAGGCGTTGCAGAGAGCAATTACTGCCCCCTCTGCTCTCGTAGCGGCCGTACTGAACTGGGCGGTAACCGGCTCTAGCGAGTCGGCGACATCCTCCGCAAAAACCTCGGCCATATAGCGCCAGAAGCTCTCTCGAGTCGTATGCGGGGGCGCTACTCCCAGCCAGCGGATACTCTCGGGGCTCTCCTTTAAAATCTGTAATACTGTTGTCGTCTTTCCAAAACCGGCAGGGGCCTGAATGCTTACCAGTTTTACACGCTGGATAGACTTTTTCCAAATGCTTGCCGAATCCCGATCTATGGTGCCTTCCAGATTACGTAAAGGGGCTATGAGTTTCGATCTGGATACGGCTTCTTCCACGGCGCCTTCCCGATATCGTTTTGCGACACTAGTCGTTCAGTAGTATCGCATTATATCATGGAACGCTCAATCGAAATCGACTTATTACATCTCCATAGCAGTGGCGAGGATGCGTCGCAGGGCCGCAGGATAGCGCGTATCCGCCGGATTACGAGTAAAACGGTAGGCGCATACAGGATCGCCGGCGCCGATGCATTTCGGTTGCACCAGTCCGAGTCCGATTGCATCCGCCTGAGCAAAGTCGAATATATTGCAATAGGTGAACATCTCCGTCATTTGAGCCCGTTTCATGAATGAGATCATTCCGCACTTGGTGCAGGACATATTTGTAGACGCCTCAGGCTTCCTACTGTAGGAGTATTCAAGCTCGAAGGTCTCCTCCAATCCGGAGTTATTCATTTTGGTGCAGGGCTTCCTCATAAACCGTACAAACCATGGGGAGACCATGAAGTTTCGTACCAGATTCGGAAAGGGCCCAGGAATTCGCATAAAGAAGGCGTAGAATGTCTCGTAGTTTATGCGGGCAATTTGGTCCACCGTCCAGCCGCTGTTTCTTAAGACGGTGTGTACCGAGGCCATGATCGCTAAAATCGGCATTAAACCGTTAAACATATTCGCCCGACCTCCCGGGTGGAAGGCTAGAAAGCCGGTATAGTGAGGGATTCCTGCAAGCACGCGCTGGTCGAATTGCCGCGGCAGCGATATACCCGGGTGCTTAGCGACGGCGGCATTGTAGAGCTTCAGAAGCTTCTTCGCTTCACGGTTCACCTTTTTTATATTGTTCATCCAATAATTGTGGGTACTCATCTTGTTCTCCTTATGGTTATCCCCTACTTATAGTTCTCGTAAGACAAGCGCCTTGTTCCGAAGGGCGCTCATCCGCTGACGGATCCCGGATACGGAGTAGCGGACCTGCTGCGCCGTCTCTTTCAGGGTTCTTTTCTCCACATACAAGTGATGTACAATACGCGCTGTTGTTTCGTCTTCAGTGCGCAAGAGCCGCTGGAGGAAGTGTCCGCAGAGCGCCTTCTCTTCGGTATTCTCGTTCGATGCCAGGCGCTCCAGCATGTCGCTATCCGACTTGTAGGGCTTCCGCCGTTCGCTTCGCAGCTGGTTCAGACATACATTAGTCGCAAAGGTGTAGAGCATGCTCGACGGAGCTTCAGCTGTTAGTACCTCTTGTTTTCGGAGCACCAGTACGAAGGTCTCCTGCATCGCGTCGAGAGCCGCATCCTCGTCATGGAGCAGCGCCCGGCATCGACGCAGCACCATGGGGCTGTATTTCGTGTAGAGCTGTTCCACATTGACCGACATAGTTCCTCCCGGGGAAAACCCCATCTTTCCATTTAATGTTCGCACTATTTAAAGCAGGATTTGTGCCAAGAATTTAATTCATTCCAATGCAATAAATTAAATTCACCAACAGTTTCCAATTACCATATCCGGCAATGAGCTCTGTCGTATTAGGCATTTCCCGTTTGCCGGATGGTATGCAGCTTATCGCCTTGTTAGCCGACGCGCACCGTCCGCTCGGATGGAAATCCGCAGTCGGCGAAGGATGGGCCAAACCGTCCTTTCGGACGGTTAACTCGACCTGGAGGGAGGATAAAATGGGCATCACTATCACAATCATGGGAGGATTCTATGTCGAATATCTCTGCACAGCGGACCAATCGCTACTCTCTTTGTACCTTAGATACGGATTCCGACTGTTCGAGCTGTTCCAACCACGGCCGGCTGGCGTGTAAGTGGGATAAGGGACTCAAGAATACATTCTCGATTATCGGCTCAGCTCCCGTCCTGACGACGCTCCTCGGTCTCGTCGCGGCGGGAATCTTAACCGGCGCTTGGTGGCCTATTCCGGCCTATCTGGCCTATTTCCTGATCATGTTCAACGTCTTCGAGATTCGTTTCCTCTGCAGCCACTGTCCCTATTATCCCGACGGCGGGAATACCCTGCGCTGCCTGGCCAACCACGGCAGTCCCAAGCTCTGGAAGTATCATCCGGAACCGATGAACCGTTTCGAACGATTCATGATGCGATTCGGGGTAATGGGCATGATCTTCTTCATTCTACCGGCGTTGTCATTAGCTGTCGGACCGCTCCGAATCTTGTTCGGTCGGACTGACCTGCCGATGGAGGTCGGTTTCGCTCTTGCTCTATTTGTTCCGGCTACTCTGATGGCGGGGTACAGCTTTCTCCGTACGGTAAATAAGTTCTACTGCACCAGCTGCGTCAACTTCTCTTGTCCCTACAATAGGGTTCCCAAAAAGGTCGTGGACGACTACTTAGCTAAGAACACGGTAATGCGCGAGGCCTGGGAGAAGAGCGGCTATAAACTGGGGTAGATGCGGCTTTAGGACAAGTAAGATGTCATCTTAAGGGTTTCCCGGACATATACAGTACATCCCCTACACATTCTAAGGGGATCAATTTATCTAAAGGATATAAGAGATGGCAACAGCTGATTTCTCGATGCTGGCGAAGCGACTTCGGCGCTCCGAGATCCGTGAGCTCCTAAAACTGACGCGTTCTCCCGATATGATCTCATTCGGCGGCGGACTGCCTGATCCGAAGATCTTTCCTTATGAGGCGGTTGAGTCGGCTTCGTTGCGCGCCCTTCGAGAGCAGGGCGCACAGGCCCTTCAATACAGCCCGACCGAAGGGGACCCGGTTCTTAAGCAACAAATAGTCGACTACTGCAGTCGTCGTGGTGAAACGGTGACCGCCGAGGAGTTGCTTGTGGTTTCATCTTCTCAACAATCCCTCGATCTTCTGGCAAAGGTGTTCATCGACCCAGGCGAGCCGGTGATCATTGAGCGTCCTTCCTACGTCGGAGCTCTGCAGGCATTCCAAGCATTCGGGGCGGATTTGCATGGTGTCGATATGGATCAGGATGGAATTATCCCTGACAAACTTGAATACAAGATTAATGAGCTTATCAGCACCGGCCGCGCCCCCAGATTTGTATACATAATACCGGACTTCCAAAATCCTTCGGGCATCAATCTTTCAGTCCCACGGCGTAAAGAGGTCCTGGACATTGCTTCACGGCACAATTTAGTCATAATTGAAGACAGTCCATATCGGGAACTCGTCTACGAGGGTGATTTGCTGCCGTCGCTCTATTCACTCGATAGCGATGGGCGGGTAGTACAGTTAAAGACCTTCTCGAAGGTTTTTTCGCCGGGTTTCCGCATCGGCTGGGTCGCAGCCCCTAATTATGTGATTGATAAGCTGGTGATGGCCAAACAGGGGACTGATCTATGCACCTCCTCCTTTGTCTCTCTAACAGCGGCCTCTCTCATGAAAGAGGGGTATCTTGAGAAGCAGATCGAGATCTCGAAAGAGCTGTACTCACGAAAGGCTAAAGGGATGCTAACCGCCCTGGATAGATATATGCCGAAGCTGGATGGCCTTTGGTGGTCAAAACCGAAGGGAGGAATGTTTCTTTGGTTGCATCTTCCCGACCATATGGATACCCTGGCGTTGCTCCACGAGGCTGTGAAGCTTAAAGTGGCTTATGTAATTGGAACGTGTTTCTACGCTGATGGCTCCGGTAAGAGCGAAATGAGACTAAACTATTCCTACCCGACTGAAGAGCAGATCGAAGCCGGTATCGAGTGCATCGCCGGTTTGGTTAAAAATAGATACCTCGGTATATAGTCCTGCCTTATAAAAAAGGATAACTATGGAACTAGTACTACGGAATGAAACGGTCAGTCTTCAAGACTACAAAGAGTTTAGATCAGCGGTCGGCTGGGCTTCGCCGCCGGACGACGCAATTGCAGTTGCCCTGGGGAACTGCGAGTATTGCATAACTGCTTACTCAGGGAAGAATCCGGCCGGCATGGGACGAATCGTGGGGGATAAGGGCTTTATCTATTTCATCGCCGACATTATCGTCAAACCGGAGTATCAGGGGCGGGGCATAGGATCGATGATAATGGAGTCGATCATGACCTATCTCAAGACCCATGCACCGAAGAACGCCTATATAACCCTCATGGCGGCCGAAGGCAAGGAGGGTTTTTATGAGAAGTTCGGCTTCTTTAAGCGGCCCTGCGAGAATTACGGCTGCGGCATGATGATACAGCTGGGCTAGTTTATGCGTCGCTCGCCTTATCGAGAAACGTATTATAAACCACCGGCATCCGGCCCTTCCACTTCGCCCAGGTATCCGGATTCGAGATCAGCTCCGCCATGAAGTGGGCCGTGTTGATACGACTTGTCTTCTTATCACCGAATACCGCGCTTTGCTGCAGAGTGGGGTAGACCTCATACTCGCTTACTTCATCCTTATCGATAAGCCCGTCTGGCCGCACCGCCGACCATTCGATGACGGGATTCTCGCTGCCGATTTCAGTTTTAAGATATGCAAGGGCCGCCTCGTTGTCTCTATGGGGCGGGAGCAAGAGGCGTATAAGAGTAAATACCAGTTTTTCTTTGAAGGAGTGGGTTTCATTCTGATCCCGATCCAGTACGGCGACGGTGTTCATCAGTACGAACTTCACCGGTTTTTCAGGTTCATTCGCCCGAACCGCCTCGCATGTGCGTCTTACCGCATCGGCGACCAGCTTCCTCGGTTTGCCGTAGATGCCTTTGAAGCTGAGGTTGTGCCCCAGACAGCTGGCGACGGCATCGCAGTCCGCAGCGTGGCGGGCCAGCTCTTCATCCGTCAAATCGAGTACGGCGGCTTGGATAACCTCGAGTTTGTCTGCCTGCTTCACCTTTTCCGGGAGCCTGTCTGCGGAGCGCACAATCACCCGCACCGTATGCCCGCGTTCGAGCAGTTGTTCGGTCAATAGTCGTCCGGTAGCTCCGGTCGCACCGAGTACTAAGATCTTCATTCTTACTTCTCCTCTTTCATTTCTAATCAGCGAATCCACTCCTCAAGCCGGTTCTGTTCCCGGATCAGGTGGTAGCGAACAAACTCGTTTAAAAAGCCCATCGCCTCCTCCGCCGATGAGAAGACCGGTACGCCGCCGCCCTCGATCAGTTGGCCTAACTGATCGTAGGAGGAGCCGATTCCGCCGGCGGCGGTGAGGGAGACGGTAACCGGTTTGCGGTACTTAGCGGCTACCCGTACGATCTCGTTACCGATGTTCCGGGCGTAGGCCGCCACCTCCTCATCGGTAGTATGCAGATAGCCGGAGTGGGGGACGACGGAGATCATCAGCGCATCAACGGCTTTCGAGGCGAGAAGCTTCTCCGCCGCCTCGGCGAAGAGTTCGTCCCCCACCATGGGGGTCAGGTCGAGGAAGGGTTCCACGGTAACGAAGCCGGGAAGGATTTGGCCCAAGGCTTTCTCGGTTTCCGCGTCCAGAAGGGCGGACTCTAATCCCCCCAGGTTGTCGGCGGCATTGGCCTTCTCGTAGCCGGCGTTGGTGATCACTGCAACTCGGTTGCCGGAAACCTGTTTGTCGTGGAGCATGGCGAAGGTCTTTATGAAGCCCTGATGTTGGGCCATGGTCTCGGCGACGATACAGCCTGCCTGTTTCATAGCCGCCTTGGTAACGGCATACTCCCCGGCGATGCTTGCGGTGTGGGACTGGGTCGCCTTGCGCCCCTCTTCGGTGCGGCCCGCCTTGTAGACCACTATGGGCACGCGGCTCTTGTCGGCGAGGCCCTGGGAGGCGATGTCGAAGAAGCGCCTTCCCGCCCCCGGTTTGAAGCCTTCGATGTAGACGCCGATAACCCGGATCTCGGCATCGTCCCCCCAGAAGCGGATCAGATCGCAGGGGTCCACGTCGAGCTGATTGCCGTAACTGACCACAACCTTGGGGCTGACCGCATGGCGGAGCTCGGTCAGCTCTACCAAGCCTAAAGCGCCGGACTGGGAGAAGAGGGCGATGTTATGCAGGCGGCTGTAATCGAGCTTGAATTTTGTCTCGGGAATGAAGAAGGTGTTGATCCCCTCTTCTCCCCGATTGCTCGAGAAGACGACGCCCAGGCAGTTGGGGCCCATCACACGGATACTCTTTTCCCGGCAAAGAGCGAGGATCTCCTCCTCGGGTCCCCGGTCGTGGGAACTCTCCGAGAATCCTCCCGGAATCAGCAGGATCGCTTTGCAACCGACCGCGACCGCCTCGCGAACCACCGCCACCGCAGCTCCGGCCGGAACGGCCACTATTACCAACTCCGGGATTACCGGCAGATCCTGAAGCGTTCGGTGCAACATCAGCTCCTCACCTTCGATCTGAACCGCACCCCCCTTGGGATTGACGCAGTGCACATCCCGGCGTTCGAGTTTGATCAGGTTGGAAGCGATGATGTTTCCCGGCCGGGAGTGGTCCGCGGCGCTTACCCCGACTACGGCGATCCCCTCGGGGCGGAAGAAGGCTTCTAGGTTGCGGAAGGAATCGCTCGCAGGCGCCGCTTCATCTATGACGGACCCCTCTTCCCGCGGCGCAATAACCGCAAAACCGTCTAGGGCGATCATGCGGCCGTCACGGTCGAAAACGAAGGGATTTATCTCGAACTCTTTGATCACAACGTCGCTTTCCGAAGGGAAGAAGTTGGAGAAGGCGACCGCCACTTCGGAGAGTTTGAGTTTCGCCTCGATTATTTGATCCACATAGTGCTTCTTCCCCTCCTGGAGAAATTTCTTATGGATCTCGGTCGAAGAGAGGAGGGCCCTTGCCCACTCGGGACTCAACGGGGGAAGTACCAGGTTCGGGGGCGAGAAGTGGGCGGCAAAGTGTTCCGCGTCCGAGCCGCCCTTGGAAAAGTTGATTACCGGGCCGAAGGTGTCGCTCTCTCGAAAACCTATCAGGGTCTCGTTTCCCAGTTCCGGGGTGTAATCGATCATCTCCGTCAGGAGGGCGCCCACAGGCTCATGCCCGGCGTCCCGAAAGCGTTGCATCATACGCTCGAAAGAGTATTTGAGGAAGTCGAGGTCTTTTATAAGGATCTCCACCCCGCCGAGCTTCTGCTTATGAGCCACGGTGGGGGCAGCTATCTTTAGAACCAGCCGGTCGCTGCCGTAGCCGGAGAGAAGTTCCCGATCGATCTCGTCCGGTGTGCGGATAAGCCGGTGACGGGGGACTTTTAGGTTGAGTGCTTCAAGGATCCCGTAGACCTCATGCTCGTAAAGAATACTTCTCGACTCATTCGCCGCTTGCTGCAATACCGCATCGATCTTCGTGCTCTCCATCTAGGACTCCCTCTATTATGCTGATGCTGAGTGATGTAGTCCTATTCTACCGCATTGGTGGATGTGCTGAAAGGAGGAATTTTTAGTTCGTTCTATAACCCCCGGCACTATCCATCGGCCGGTCGCTCCTTATCAACCAAGGTTAATCAGCTGTCTCTATTCCCTATGAGTACACCGCCTATGCGGCCTGCGATCGGGTTATCGAGGGCTTTGCCGGATGGCTCAAAGCCGCCGGATGTCCGGCGACCTTGAAAGAGCTCGGAATTGATGCCCCCGACTACGGCGAACTGGTAAAGCAGGCGGAGGTCCTTACGCGATACTGGAACATCAAGGACCATCCGCCCGAGGATATCGAGGCGCTTTACCGGGCTATGGCCTAGGCTGAAGCTCGGTTCAGGGCGCTCAAGATCGCCTTGAAGGAGGCGAAGGAGATATCCGTATCGACCCCGGCGCCGAAGTAGCGCTTCTTCGATTCACTAATGATCGAGATATAGGCCACCGCCTGGGCGTCGGCGCCCTCGTTGATGGCGTGCTCGTCGAAGGATTCGAAGCGGAAGTCGAAATCGAGATGCTCCTTCAGACCGTGCACAAAGGCGTCGATCGGACCGTTTCCCCGGCCTTCAATCGCAACCCCTTTGCCGTTTTTCAATACCTTTCCGGTGACCACCGCGGTATGCTGCTTGGTCGCTTTATCGGATTCCATGTGCACATTGACATGGTCCAGTTCGAAAGGGGTATCCGTCGTCAGATAGGATTTCTCGAAGACCGACCAGATCTCTTCTGGCACCAGCTCGTCCTCCCGCTTGTCGGTCTCCTTCTGGATCAAAAGGCCGAACTCGGGGTGCATCGCCTTCGGCAGGGCAAAACCAAACTCGGAGTCCATGATGTAGGCTACGCCGCCTTTACCGGACTGGCTGTTGATACGTACGATCGATTTGTAGGAGCGACCTACATCCTGAGGATCGATCGGCAGGTAGGGAACGTCCCAGACTTCGTCTTCGCCGGCGGTACGGGCGTGCATCCCTTTGTTGATCGCATCTTGGTGGGAGCCGGAAAAGGCGGTATAGACCAGCTCGCCCACATAGGGGTGGCGGGGGTGGATATCCATACCGGTGCAGTAGCGATAGACGTCTCGTACGTAGTTGATGTCGCTCAGATCGAGCTTGGGATCAACGCCTTGACTGAAGATGTTGAGTGCCAGAGTCGTTAGGTCGGCGTTGCCGGTGCGTTCGCCGTTGCCGAAGAGGGTTCCCTCCACCCGATCGGCCCCGGCCATCAGGGCCAGTTCGGTGGCGGCTACGCCGGTCCCCCGGTCGTTATGGGTGTGAAGACTGACCAGAATCGAATCTCGCCGGTCGAGATGACGACACATCCATTCGATCTGATCGGCATGAATGTTCGGGGTGTGGGCTTCGACGGTGGCCGGAAGGTTTATCACCAGTTTATGATCCGGCCTAGGATCGAGGACGTCGATTACCGCATTGCATATTTCGGCGGCAAACTCCATCTCCGTGCCGGTAAAGCTTTCGGGGCTATATTCGTAGCGGATGCCGGGATTCTTTTCGGCATCGCCCAGCTCCTTGACCAGTTTGGCGCCGGCGACGGCGATATCGATGATCTCCTGCTGGCTCTTGTTGAAGACGACCCGGCGTTGAGTGGTCGAGGTCGAATTGTAGATATGGACGATCGCATTCTTCACCCCCTTCAGGGCTTCGAAGGTGCGGCGTATCAGATGTTCCCGGGCCTGGACCAGGACTTGGACGGTTACATCCTCGGGGATCAGATTATCCTCTATCAGGCGACGCATGAAGTTGAACTCGATCTCCGCCGAGGAAGGAAAGCCGACCTCGATCTCCTTAAAACCGATATCGGTTAACAGTTTAAACATGGTCAGCTTCTTTTCCATGTTCATCGGTACGCTCAGCGCCTGGTTCCCGTCCCTGAGGTCGACGCTGCACCACAGGGGTGCCTGGTCGATCACCTGGTCGGGCCAGGTGCGGTCGCTCAATCCCATGGGTCTATAGGCTTTGTACTTCGCATAATTCATGGTTTTCATCCTGTATCCTCCGTCGCAATTAGGCTAAAAAAAATGCCATGGTCCGTCCCTATTCAGGCGGCCCATGGCATGCAAGTTCCAAAAGGTATAGAAGCTTATGCGCTTCCCCTCGTTCCTCTGCATGGCTCGGGCGCTTCCCCCAGGAGTAGGAGACCGAGCAGGCTAAGCAGTAGGTTTAGGAGCAGTTCGCGCTTCATTGGGAATAAAACTAGCCCATTGATTCCATTTAATCAAGTGCGATCGAAGAAAAATCGGCCGAAAACCGACAAAATCTCATCAAAATAGGCCTAATCCGGTCGGTTCCCGGTAAAACCTATGCGGGAAGGCGGTTCTTGGTTGAGCTCGGTCTGCAGGTAGAGGGTCTGGGTCGGATAGGCGAACTCGATCCCTTCCTCGGCGAAGGTACGCATTATGATCAGATTGATCGCCTGCTGCTTATCCATGTAGATCGCATAATCGGGACTCTCGACATAGTAGACCGTTTCGACAATCAGCGCAAAATCTCCGAAGCTGGAGAAGTGGGAACGATCGAACTGCACTCCCTCCTGGGCTTCTATAGCCTCGCGGATAATGGCGGGAATACGCTCGAGCTTGGCAGGCTCGGTCTGATAGGTCACGCCGATCCGGAAAAGAATCCGTCGTCGCTGCATGCGTTTATAGTTGTGTACCTTGGCGTTTACGAGGCCGGAGTTGGAGATGATCAGTTGTTCCCCCGACAGCGCGCGGATGCGGGTGGTCTTGATGCCGATCTTCTCGATGCTGCCCAACTTGTCTTCGAAGATAATAAAATCGCCCAGCTCGAAGGGGCGGTCGAAGAAGATCACGAAGTAGTTGAACAGGTCCCCTAGAATGCCCTGCGCGGCGATAGCTACCGCGATACCGGAAACCCCGAGCCCTGCTACCAGGGTGGAGATATTGAAACCCAGATTGTCCAACAGAAATATCCCGGCAATCATCCACAGGATGAAAGAAACCAGCGAAAGGAGGGGTTTCAGCCTACGTTCGTCATCCTCCCGTCCGGTCTTGACCGAGTATTTGCTCAAAGAGGTCCGCAAGAGAAACGAGATAGCCCTCACCACCAGTACGGCGATTACCGCAGCGATAATCCCGCGCAGGACCTGATTGAAGGAATCGGAGAGGGTGAGACCCTCCAGACTCAGCCTTAGGAGGGCCAGGTAGTAGAGGGGCATTGCCACCCGTTGAAAGCTCAGTTTGGCGATCCACCAGCGCCCGTTGTTGCCTGCTGCTTCGCTACGGCCCTTGAGCCGCCCGCCGATGATGCTGTGTAACAGAAGTCCGATAAAGAGACCCACAATCAGGATCACGAGACTGCGGGCATAAGTAAACAGACTGTTTCCCATAAACTCATTTGTCTCTAACAAAGAAAGCAATTCATTCATAGTTTTATTATAACCCCATCCGATTCTCCACGGCAATTCCTTGACCCCTCTCTGCGGGGCTATTAGCTTTTACTAACCAAGTCCGGCAAACCTCCAGGAGTTAACGCACTGAACGCTTTCTGCGATCTCCGACATGAGCTCTACACCCTCCACTCATCCCTCGAGGAGCGTGAGCGTGAGTTGGCCCGGGCCGTGCTGAGCCCCGAACTCTTCTCTTCCGAGCTTTTCACCGATATCCTCGCCGCCAGGCGCTTGAAGCGACATCCCGACCGACAAGCGTTGCTTACGCTGTTGCCGAAAATTGAAGAGCACCCCATGCTCTTCCGCTATCTGGCAGATGCAGCCAATGAACTCCCCGCCTCCATTCCCGCCGCCGAAACGTGCCGTACCCCTGCCTTCCTGGCAGAAGTCAATGAATCGCCTGAACCCGCTAAAGCGGCGGAGGCGGGAGAGATCCGCTCGCCCCTGGTGCTGCAGACCGTTTTTTACGGCGATCCGGCCCGTCCAGGGCGGAAAGGAAGCGGCGGGATCGGCTCCCTGGTGCTGCGCCTTGGGTCCGCGCTTGGAGGTAGCGGCGATCAGGCGCTTACCGTCGCTGTATTCGACCCTGAAGAGAGCGAGCTTCCCCCCTGTTTTGAGCGGATCGCTCCCGGGCATGAACTCCGCCGCTTTCCGCTCACCGCCGCGGCGGCCGGGGCGGTGAGCTTCATATTCCGGACGCATCGTATCGCCGCCGCATTCGAGGCTCTTTTAGACCGGGGAGAAATCGCTCCCGGGGTGATTCACATCCGCTTTCTCGACGATGCATCCCTCGCGGTCGCCCGGGTCGCCGCACGGCGGGGTATTCCGCTGGTTCTGACCCTTACCCCCGATCCGCATCGTCTGCTGGTAGGCTCCGACGGGGAAATAGCACCTATAACGACAAGGGAGAGCTTGATCCTGCTGCACCGGATCTGGCTCGGGGATGAGCTCCTCGATCTCGCCCGCGGCGTGGTCGCCATCGGTCGCGACACCCTCCGGACGCAGCTGATCGACTATTTCCCCCAGCTCGAGCGAGCCGAGGCTCTGCGCACGGCCTCCATCGACGAAGGGGTGCCGGTCTCCGACCCCGCGGATATATTGAAGGGAGGATTCTCTCCCTTGCCCTTATTGACGAATCCCGATTTGAGCCTCTCCCTCGAAGAAGAACATACGGAGCGCCCCTTTATTGTGAGCGTCGGGCGCCTGGCGCCGATTAAGAACCAGCCGGCTCTCGTCCGGGCCTGGACCGCCGGGCTATGGCAAACCCATAACCTGATCCTGATCGGCGGAGATCTCCATGATCCCAGCCGCGAGGAGGAGGCGATTATAGATGAGATCCGGCAGCTTCTCGACCAGGCGCACCCGGAGTGCCGCGGGATGGCGGTGCATCTGCCGGGGCAGCCGAGCGATACCGTGACCAGGATCGAGTCCTGGCTTGCCGAACGAGAAAGAGCCCAACCCGGGGAGTATCCCTCTCTCTATGTGGCGCCGAGCCTTAAAGAAGAGTTCGGGCTGGCTATTCTCGAAGCCATGAGCGCAGGGCTCGTTGCCTGCGCACCCCTGAACGGCGGAGCCGGAACCTACCTCCGCTCCGGTACGAACGGCTTCCTGATCGATACCCGCGACAGTCGATCCCTGGGACGGGAGCTGGGGATCGTGCTCCGTACCTTGGCCGGAGATGCGGAAAGGGTAGGGGCCTTGAAGGAATCGGCCCGGCGCACCGTACGGGACGGCTATTCCCTGGAGAAGATGGCCGCCGATCATTCCCGATTCTACAGGAAGCTTGCCCATGGCTGAACGGATCCGCTACCGACGCATTCTCATCCTGGCCCCGCCGTTCTACTCCCATTTCCGGCCGCTGAAAGCCCTGGCATCGGCTCTGCTTGAATCGGGAGCTCAGGTGATCGTCGCCAGCGACACCGCCTTTGCCGGGGAACTGGAGGGGACCGGCCTCGATTTTCGGGAACTTACCTTGAATCGCAATGCCAATAGCGGTACGGCCCGGCTCACGGAGCAAGGGACGGAGGAGAAGCGGCGGCTCGAGGAGTTTCTTTCCGCGACCCGGATAGGACCGGTAGAGACCCTGATAACCCAGGGGCGTCACCGCCAGGCCGATATGCTTCCCGATCCCCGAGGGCTGGCTATTGATTTGGGCGGTCTTCTTCGTAGCCTCAACCCAGATCTGGTGATAGTCGATCAGCTCTCCTACGGAGCGACCCTGACCCTCCATGGGATGCAGCAGCCCTTCGCCACCTTCTGCGCGCCCCATCCCCATTCGATACCGGGACCGGCTGAGCTCTTTAGCGTACCGAGGCGCTGGCCCTCCTGTTTCTCGGTCCCCCCGCAGGCCGAGGAGCGGCTGAAGGCGACCGCCGCAGAGATAGACCGACTCTTTACGGGAATCTTTAACGATGCCTTGCAAGAAATCTTCTCTGCTCCCCCGGTGGAAAGCGCCTTCGCCCTGGCTTCGGATAGGCACATTATCTATAACTATCCGGAGTTCAGCCGGGCTCTCCATAAAGAGGCCTCAGGAGTTGAGCATATCTATGCCGGACATTCGGTAAGCGAGGAACACCTCAGTCGAGAGTGGCGGGAGCGGCTTATGCCGAGGCGGGAACGCATCATGATTGTGCTCGGTACCTTCCTCGCCAGTCGCGAGGATGTGCTGAAGCGGCTACTGGAAGGGCTTTCTCAGTTGCGCCCTTCGGCTCAGATAGTAGTCGGCGCCGGGGACAGCGTCGCTTCCTTAGTCGGGATGCGCCGTCGGGAGCTCGTACTAGAGCGCTTTCTTCCCCAGCGGGCGCTCCTGCCGGAAATGGATCTTGTATTCCATCACGGCGGGGTCGGCTCCTTCACTGAAACCCTCCACGCGGCTAAAGCGGCGGTGGCGCTTCCCTTCTCGAGCGATCAGTTCGATGTGGCGGTCGACATCGAGGAGCAGCGGCTCGGGTCCGTGCTCGATCCGAACCATTTTACTTTGGATGATCTGCATCGGGCCTTGGCGTTGACCGATTCGGAGGAGACCGGTAATTGTGTCGCCATAGAATCCGAAACCATTGGAAGGCGTGGCCCCGGTTGGGCGGCCGAATGCCTGCAGTACGGGCCGGCAAATCCGGCGGAAAGGGGATATACTGAACCGAGGAGCAATCTATGAACGAAGAGAAAATTCGGACGGAGCTAAAAAAGGCCTTATCCGGTCAGCTCTTCGCCGTGTTGAGTACCCATGGAGAGAGCGGGCCGCCCCATTCGACCATCGTCTGTTTTGCCGCAGCGGATGATCTGGCATCGATAATCTTCGTTACCCCCAGGACGACCCGGAAGTATAAGCTGCTTATGGAGCGCCCCGAGGCCACCCTCTTCGTGGATGATAGGCGGGCGGATCTGAAGGAGCTGCACGAGATCCGGGGCATAGAGGCCCGCGGGACGGCACGGGAGCTTATTGATGATGATTTAGGGCTCTATCGTCCGCTCTTTGTGCGGAAGTATCCCAATCTCGATAGTTTCGTCGATGCCCCCTCATCGGCATGGTTTCTGCTCGCGGTAGATAGTTACGACGTCGTCTGGCGTTTTCAGCAGGTAGTGCAGTACCGGCCCGGAGGAGAGCCATGAAGAGTCTGTTAAGCCAGTTCACGCCGGAGCGTGAGTACGGCGCCCGGAGCCAACTACTGCGGGAGGCCCTTGTTCGGGAGGGGCTTGACCGGCCGGGAATGGCCTTGGAACTGGGAGCCCTCTCCAGATGGATTCAAGGCGGGCCGCTGGAGTTGATGGTCCGCGCTCTCTACGGAGGGACCGAGCTGAGATTTACCGAACAGGAGGGCTGGGAGGATAGACGTTTGGTGACCGAGGCCCGTTTCCTCATGACGGAGCTGAGCGAGGAGTTAACGGAGTTCCTCGATCAGGTACCCCTTACATTGGAGGAGGGACCCTGGATCGTCGCCGCCTCGGCGCCGCAGGAGGAGTTCTCCGGAGCCCGCTGGCGGGCGAATACGCTGGCCGGCTTACAGCAAGCGGTGCGCTTGGTCTTGGCCGAGAGCTACTCCCTGCAGATTAGCGCGGGGTTCTATCCGGATGCGGGCCTCTTGATACTACCCGATGAGCAGGGAGCGACTCAGCCGGGGCCGGATCCTCTCTGTCTCGAGATAGAGGAGGCGCGGGGTCTCGATCTCAGCTACAGTTTCGGACGTCTCTACAATCGCTTGCTCTGGCCGGAACGCCTCTTTGAGTATCTGAACCTCATTGCGCAGCCTGAAGAGAACAGCCTCGACCGGGCCTGGCGGAACGCCGCCCTGGCCGCAGGCTACGATCCTGATTTCCCGGACCGGGTCCGATCGAGGCTGGAAGCAATGAACTGCCCGGCGGAAGGAGAGGCTCTGCCTTCCCCCGGGTCGGGAACGGCGCCGCTCTATGTGCGGCAGCTCATCGGGACTCCCGGCGCTCCCGGTCGACAAGCGGGCAGGATTCGTTTCTACGGCGATGACTCGCCCCCGGGGGAGGAGCCGGTTATCCTGGTGGTTCATCGCTGGAACCGGGCGGCCGAAGGCTTGTCCTTTCCCGTGGCGGGATTGGTCGAGGCGGGGAGCGGTCACGGCGGAATAGGCACCCTGGCTGCCTTGAAGAGCAGAGTGCCCTCTATAAGCGAGACCCGGGACACCGAACTCCTTCCCCTAAACGCCCGGGCGATGCTCGACGGGGATACCGGTATTCTTACCTTGCTTGATCTTCATTGAAAAACCTGAGACTCTTATCTTAATGCGCAACAGGAACACCGCCCTGGCCGTACTTACGGGCCTCTCATTCTATGCATTCTTCCTCTTCGGATTCGCCGACAACGTCAAGGGACCGATAATCCCGGAGCTTCTGGCCGATCTGAATCTCTCCTACGCGGCGGGAAGTACGCTGCTGCTCTCGGCCTATATCGGCTTTATGGTCGGGGTGCTCGCCACCGGTTTGATTGCATCCCGCAGGGATAACCGGACCGCCCTGATCATCGCCGCCTTAGGGGTAAGTCTCGGCGCCGCGGGAAATGTCGTCCTCGGGTCCCCCCTGCTGTTGACTTTCAGCTTCTTTTCCCTGGGCTTCGGCCTGGGAGCCATCGAGGTCGGTGCGAACGGTTTAATCGCCACCCTCTATCCGGCGGAGAGCGGGCGGTATCTCAATCTGCTGGCGGTTTTTCACGGGGCCGGATCGATGTTGGCCCCCTTCATTGCGGGACTCTTTATAGCCGGCGGCGCCTCCTGGCGCACAGTCTATTCCCTGATCGTCCCCTTGGCTGCGCTGCAGGCGCTTCTCTTTCTCCTCTTTCGACGCCCCGATGGGAGCCGACGGGAACGGGCGGCGGATTCCCGTCTGGAGCTAAAACTCCTCTGGCGGCGCAATCTGCTCTTCTATGCGCTCTTCCTGACCTTCTACGTGGCCGCCGAGATAGGTGTCGCCAGCTGGATGGTCGACTACCTCTTGAAGGCCAAGGGGTATCCGGTAGCCCTAGGTTCCGCGCTCCTTTCGGGCTACTTCGGCTGTGTAATGCTGGGACGATTCATCGGCAGTTTCCTGGTCGAGCGCCTAGGATATCGCCGCGTGCTAATCTGGACCTCGGTCCTCTCTCTCTTCTGTCTGGGAGCCGGAATCCTCGCCCCTCGGGAGTTTGCCTTCCTGATTCCCCTTACCGGACTCTTCTTCTCGGTCATGTTTCCCACGGCCACCGCCGATGCGGCCCGTAAAACCGATGCGCCCCAGGAGGCGGTCTTCAGTGTGCTCTTCTTTTGTGCCGGTCTCGGGGGTATGCTGGGCCCCTGGTTGGTGGGATTCAGCGCCCAGTTCTTCAGTATCGCCGGCGGATTCGCCGTCAATCTGATCTTTATCGTCCTGATGTTCATGGTACTTTTGCCGGTACGTTCGGACTCAAGCTATCCGTAGATATCCTTTTAGAAACTATTCCTCTTCCCGCCGGCCCGACTGCATGGCCAGCATCCAGCCGGGATATTCGCTCGGCAGGGCGCTTACCTCATTCAGGATTTGTAGTTCCTCCGCGTCCAGCCTTACGTCGACCGAATCGATGTTATCATTCAGTTGAGTACCGTTTTTCGCGCCGATGATGACGCTGGTTACCGCTTGCTTTTGCAGCAGCCAGGCCAATGCAACCTGGGCGACCGTGACTCCCCGTTTCTCTGCCATGGGGCGCATCTTATCGACACAGTCAAAGGCGCGCTCTTTGTCGATAGGCGGGAAATCGAAATTCGTGCGCCGCGATCCTTCCGGCGCTTTTCCCTGCCGGTCGTACTTGCCGCTGAGAATCCCGCCGGCTAAGGGACTCCAGACCATTATGCCCAGCTTTTGGTCCTGAGCCAGAGGAACGATCTCCCGCTCCAGATCTCGGCCGGCGATTGTATAATAGGCCTGAACGCTTTCGAAGCGGGCGAAGCCCTTCGTCTCCGATATCCCCAAAGCCTTCATGATTTGCCAGGCCGCCATGTTGCATAATCCGATATAGCGTACCTTTCCGGAGCGCACCATGTCGTTCAAGGTGGATAAAACCTCATCTAACGGGGTTATGGGATCAAAGCCGTGGAGCTGGTAGAGATCGATATGGTCGAGCTGAAGTCTCTTTAGGCTCTCATCGAGGGCGTGCATCAGATGATACCGGGACTGTCCGCCGCCGTTGGGCTTCTCCTTCATCTCGCCGAAGGCCTTGGTGGCGACGACAATCTCATCCCGGGGAAGCCCCAATTGTGCGATCGCTTCGCCGGTCAGCCGTTCGGACTCTCCGTAGCCGTAAATGTTGGCCGTATCGATGAAGTTGATTCCCCGGTCGAAGGAGATCTTGATCAGCTCCTTAGCTGCATCAAGTTCGAGCCGGCCGATATTGTCCCATAATCCCTTGCCGGCGCCGCCGAAGGTCATGGTTCCCAAACAGAGTTCGGATACATACATCCCGGTTCTTCCCAGTAGCCGGTATTTCATTCGATCCTCCACCTTATGCTTTAGACTCTTTCTCTAAAATAGCGCTTCCGGTCTCGCAAGGCGAATAGATAGTGTATAGTGTGGCTTCGTTAGTTTTCGTCTACCTCGGATTGGGTTAGGCTTTTAGCCTCCGGATTGAGCGTGAGGGTCTTTATCTCGAAGGGGCTGAACTCTAAGGGCTGCTCTATCTTCAGTCCCGGGATTCGGATCAGACAGCGGCGGGCTTCGCCGAACCCCTCGAAGAGCCGGATAATATAGCCCCGGCCGTCCTCCGCTTGTTTACAGGCGCTCATAATTATTGATTCATCCTCAATTTCCATCAGCGGGGGAGCGGCTTCTCCCCGACCGGCGGGAAAAAGGGCGAGGGCATAGGGCTCCTGGTTGAACTCCAGGGCTCTGCGGTCGACTTGTGCGGCGAGCTCCCCGGAGGCGCCGACTAATAAGCGGAATCGGAAGCGACGCTCCCCTTGATCCATGCGCGGGGTATGGCGATCCAGCGGCAGCTCAGGGTACCCCCGAACCGGGTAGGCGCAGTAGGCCGGCGAGCGCAGCAGCGATATGAAGAGACTCTTATCAGCGTAGTGGAAGCCGTAGTTTCCTCGGTCGAGCACCGCTAATCCCGGGGCCGCCGGATCATGGGCGAAGAGGGCGCTCCACTGCTGGGAGACGTTCTCCCTATGGGCTAGGGTATACTCCTCGCGGCCGAAGAGGGTCTGCCCGACGCAGCGGCCTGCAAACTCGGGCTCCCCGTCGATTTGAAGCTTCAGCATCCGGTCCGCCTCGGCCCACGCTATTCGCAGGTCCAGATCGACGAGAGGCACTCGGTGATCGCAGGCGTAGCGCACTACCATTGAGGAAGAGCCGTAGGCGAAGAGGCCCTCCACCACTGTGCGGACCTCTCCCGACTCTATGACCCGCAGCGGCGGAAGCTCGTCGGACGTTGCTTGCTTTAATTCGAAGCTACCGATCTGCCGATCGAAGCGGTCGGTCAGCGATCCCCAGGGATCGGCGTTATCCTCCATTACCAGCGCCCTACAGGAGCCGGCCCCGAGGAGGATTCTGCCGTTATGGTCGCTCATCTCCAGGAGTCCGCTCTGTCGGGAGATCCGATAGGAGCCTGCCTCGCTTCGAATCCGGATATACTTACGATCGTTCGAAATCCGGGGGTTTTCCAGGGGCGTCGGTTTCTGCGGCCTTTGGACGGGCTCGCAGAGGAAGCGGTTGAGCCCGTAGGGTTTCAGTTCGCTCCTTAAGACCAGCCTTTTGCGCCAGTCCAGGGGCATGTTGCTCTCCTCCTGCTCGAGTTGGGCCGGAATTTTTCTCCCGTCGGCATCCCGGACAATAAAGTCGGTGAAGCTCCCGGACAGATTCTGATCGGCCAGTTGAAACTCGCAGGCGAAGCTTCCCTCTACCGGCCAGGGATGGGGATTGTAGATGTAGATCGGATAAAGTCCGGCAGGAACCGCAGACTCCTTGCGGCAGAGGGCGAAGAGCGCGCGGGCGCGGACCCGGGAGAGGATCTCCAGTCCGTGATCCATCAAACGCAACGCATCCTTTTCCGCTTCGGGGACGGAGCTTCCCGGCAGGATGTCGTGGAACTCGGCCAGGAGCAGGTCGTCGAGGGCCTCTTTTAGCTCTGCCGCGGGGTAGGGGAGGTCCGTTGTCAACGCGGCATGAGATGCGATCTTCTCCGCTGCATAGAGGGCGTTCTCCAGCGCCCGATGCTTCTGCTTGACCCTGATTTGGGAGGTGTAGCAGCCGACGCCCCAAGGATTGAGCTCCCTCGCCACCGTGGGGAGCTCCTTTTCTTCCGCAGAGAAAAACTCCTCCGGCGTCGAGTGCAGGAGGGCAAGGCCCTCCTCCCGAAACCGCGCACTCAAGTAGTCTATGGTCTTCAGGTCCTCCGCCGACGGTCCGCCGCCGTGGTTGCCGATCCCCCACAAGAGGAGTCCACGGCTGTAGGGTGATCCGTTCCGCGAATCGAGATAGGCGTTGATCCGATTCTCGATTTCTCCTCGGCGTGATTTGTAGAGCTCGAAACCGCGGTGAGCCCTGACTAGCGAACCGTCGTAGCCCTCCCAGAGAAAATCCTCCGCCGGGAGCTCGAGATTCTCATCAATCGGTCGGCAGAAGAGGTAGGAGTCGTAGCCGAAACGGGAAAGAAGCTGTACCAGGCCGCGGGAGTGGCCGAAGGGGTCGAAGTTGATCGCCGTGGTGGGGCGTTTGCCGAACTCCTCTAAAAAGAATCGTCTGCCCGCAAGAATCTGGCGCAGCATCGACTCCCCCGAGGGCATATTGCAGTCCGGCTGCAGATACCAACCCCCCATGATGTGCCAACGTCCCCGGTCGACCAGCGTTTTGATCCGGGCGAAGAGCTCGGGATCATACTCCTTGATCCAACGGTAGAGGAGGGCCTCGTTGTGATTAAAGATAAAGCCTGCGCGGTTCTCACAGAACTCGGCGGCAATCCGGAAGGTGGCCAGCGCTTCGGCCGCCCCCTCCTCCCACTGCCAGAGGTAAACGGGATCGATATGGGCGTTGCAGATAAGATGCAGTTCAGTCATATAGAGCGCTATGGTATGCCTTTTTATTCCCTGATTCAATTGGCAGGATATGTTGTGCCTTGACTTTTTTCTCCCCTAATGTAATCTTAACCATGTCAAAGGGAGCTGTGATTGACGGCTGAGAGGGGATCTTCGGATTCCGACCTTATGACCTGATCCGGGTAATACCGGCGAAGGGATTGACGGTTCGTAATTTATATTACGCTTGATAATCACAGACTTCCTTCCGGAATTTCCGGGGGGAAGTCTTTTTTTGCCTGAGTATCCTGCCTCTCCTTTGGCGACCAGATTGTTGTTGCCGGAGGTATCTATGCCAGCCATGCACCTAAGTCTACAAATTCTCCCGCGGGTCGATGAGGAGAAGCTCTACCCGACGGTAGATAAGGTTATCGCCCTTATCAAGGAGTCGGGTCTGCCCCATATAGTGGGCCCCATGGGAACCACCATCGAGGGCGAGATCGACGAGCTCTTCGAAATCGTCAAAGAGGCTCACCGGATTTGTCTCGCCGAAGGGGCGACCCGGGTGGGATCGGTGATCAAGACCGATATGAAGCCCGGGGGCATCAGCTTCGACGAGAAGGTGGGAAAGTACCGAAATGGGTAATCCCGCCCGCCGGCAACCTTCGATTCTCGCCGGAATCGGACTGGTTCTAATCTGGGAACTGGTTTGCCGGGCCGCCTCTATCGAGGAGTATATCCTTCCCGCACCGTCGATGATCGTTTCCGCCCTGGGAAGCGAATTCTTTAAGATGTTGCCCCACATGGGAGTGACCCTCTTGACCGCAGGACTGGGATTCGCCCTCTCCATCTGTGTGGCGGCGGCGGTCTCGCTCTTAATGGATCTCCTGCCGCTATTCAGGCGGGCATTTTACCCCTACATGGTGGTCTCCCAGACCATTCCGATTATTTTCATCTATCCGCTCTTTCTGATCTGGTTCGGATTCGGCCTGACCGCCAAGGTCTTCGTCGTCGTCCTGGTCTGCTTCTTTCCGGTGGCGGTAAGCCTGACCGACGGTCTGCAGCAGACCGATCCGGACCTGATCGACCTCTTTCGCAGCATGCGGGCGCGACCGCTGCAGATTTTTACTCAAGTAAGGCTTCCGGGGGCCCTACCGTCCCTCTTTTCCGGGCTACGCATCGCCGCCACCTACAGCGTTATGGGGGCGGTTATCGGCGAGTGGCTCGGCGCCCAGGCGGGAATGGGGGTCTACATGATCCGTTCCTATAAGACTTTCAACACCCCGCGGGTTTTCGCGGCGATCCTGGTGGTCGTCATCGTCAGCCTGATGGTGGTGGCCATCGTATCGGCTGCGGAGAGAATTCTCCTCTCCTGGCAGCGGACAAATTCTACTACAAGGATCTAGCTATGAAACGTATCGTACTTCTACTGTTGTTTGTTGTCTCCCTCGGTTCTCTTTTCGCCGGCGGTCAAAATGAGTCGGCTGCTGATCTTCGCCCGGTTACCGCCGTCCTCGACTGGACGGTCAATACCAACCACACCGGGCTCTATGTGGCCCAGTATCTGGGCTTCTTCGAGGAGGAGGGCCTCGATGTGGCTATCGAGTTTCCCCCCGAGACAGGCGCCGACGGCATGGTGGTAGCCAAGAAGGCCGAGTTCGCCTTCTCCTATCAGGAGGGAGTCACCTATGCTCGGGCCGCCGGCACTCCCCTGACTGCCGTGGCGGCGGTGATTCAGCATAACAGCTCCGGCTTCGCCTCCCGGGCCGCCGAAGGTATCCTCCGTCCCCGGGACTTCGAGGGCAAAGCCTACGGCGGCTGGGGCTCGCCGGTGGAAGAGGCGATGCTCAAGGCCTTAGTCGAAGGCGACGGCGGAGATGTGGATAAGGTGCAGATCGTGCCCATCGGTTCAATGGACTTCTTCGCCGCTACCTCAGGCAAAATCGACTTTGTCTGGATCTTTCGCGGCTGGGACGGCGTGGCCGCCGAACTCAAAGGGATCGACATCAATTACATCCCCTTGGCTGAGGAGGAGGCCCTCGACTACTACACCCCGGTGCTCGTAACCCACGACGACCTGGTCAGCGAGGAGCCGGCATTGATCCGCTCCTTCCTGAGCGCGGTTAGCAGAGGCTATGAGTATGCCGCCGAGAATCCCAGCGAGGCGGCAGAGATCCTGCTCGATGCCGCGCCGGAACTCGACGAGGAGCTTGTATTGGCCAGCCAAGAGTATCTGGGGCCCCGCTATCAGGATGATGCTCCCCGCTGGGGTGAGATGAAGCTCGAGGTCTGGGAGCGTTACGCCGACTGGCTTCAGCAGAACGGCCTCCTCGAAGGCGAGTTCGATCCCGCCGCTGCCTATACCAATGAGTTCCTCCCTGAGTAGGAATCCGGCGCCCATCGAGGTTTCCGAGCTCGCCAAGGGCTACGCCGACCTTCAGGTGCTCAAGGCTATCTCCTTCCGCCTCGGGCGGGGGGAGATCTTGAGCCTCCTCGGCCCCTCGGGCTGCGGTAAGAGCACGTTGATGCACCTAATCGCCGGACTGGAGTCGCCCGACGAAGGGCGGATTCTGATCGGTGGGGAGGCCGTAGGGGGGATCCCGGGACGGGTAGGGTACATGCATCAGAAGGACCTGCTCCTCCCCTGGAAACGGGTGCTGGAGAACGTCTGCGTACCCCTGCGTCTGAAAGGTCTGGGCCGTAAAGAGGCCGAGGAGCAGGCCCGTCCTCTCTTCAAGCCCTTCGGCCTGGAGGGGTTCGAAGAGTTCTATCCCTCCCAGCTCTCCGGCGGTATGCGTCAACGGGCGGCGCTGATGCGGACCTATCTCTATCGTCGGGATATCCTCTTGTTGGACGAACCCTTCGGCGCGCTGGACGCCATTACCCGGGAGCGGCTGCAGGACTGGCTCCTGACTCTTATCGGCAGCCTCGAGACCTCGGCTCTCCTGGTGACCCACGATGTGGATGAGGCGATTCTGCTTTCCGATCGGGTGCTGGTAATGAGCGAGAAGCCGGCGCGAATTACCGCCGAACTCGATATCCCGCTGGAGCGTCCCCGGCAGCGGGAGACCGCGCTTCAGGAAGAGTTTGTCGAGTTGAAGCGCCGTCTCTACGCGTACCTGCGGGCCTAAGGCTTAGGCGCTCTTGCGGCTTCTGTTTTTCAGGAGTTTCGCCCCCAGGATTTCCGCGCCGTCTTGAAAGGCTATTGCGGCGCTGCGGTATTCGAAGCCCACCACCACCGAGAGGCCCGAGTAGAGGGTGTCGTGAATGAAGTTACTTAGGAGCTTGGCATAGGAGTCGCTCCGCACGCGCCCATCCGCGGTATCCCGCAGCAGCAGGTGATGCAGACCGAAGGCCTTGCTGATCGCCTCGATCTGTTTCCCCACCACGGGGAAGATAGTCTTGATCATCTTCAAATACTGGGCGCGGTACTCGTCGCTTCTATGCACCAGCTGGGTGATCTGCCCCCGCCGGTCCCGGATCGGTTCGCCCCGGTCCCCCTCACGGAATGGGATCAGGTCGTTTAAGAGCCCGACGATGGTAGGTGATTGAAGCAATTTGTAGAGGGCGAAGTAGAAAAGCAGGATCGAGGCGTTGGGACGCAATGCCTCGAAGGCGGCGGAGCGTTCGATGCTCCGCAGCAGAAGACCAACCTCCCGGTCGATATCCCGGTCCTGGATAATATGGATCCCTTGACTGAAGAGCTTGGTTTCATCCTCCAGCTGCTCGATCTTTTTCGATAGCAGCGCCTCTACCCGGCGCAGGTGCCGGTATTGCGGGTCCGCCTTGACCTGGGAGTAGAGCTGCTTGATCTTTGCCGCTTCCTCATCGGTGAATGGATTCTTACCCTCGGCGGATATGTTGAAGGCTGAAAAGAGGAGGGTGCCCACATAATCTCCGAAGCCCCGGATGAAATCATCCTCCCGCTCCTCCGGTTTCCCCGAGATGTAGAGCGCCAAGAGGCGCCGAATGCCCTTGTTGAATGGTGCTCCGGCGGTAAGGAGCTCGGTGCGGGTGTCTATCAGTTGTGAGACGACGCTCAGGAGAGAGCGGTGGATGTTCATGATTGACGAGGGAGTCCCTTTCAGAAGATCGAGCGCCGGGTCCTCGGGCACGTAGGCCAAGGGACTCACCCGTTGTTTGATCTCCTCCGGCAGATGCTCCTCGGGCGGCATGTTGCGGTTATAGGTTTCGATAACGTCCCGGTAGGCGAGGCTACTCTCGCTCCCGAGGTTGAAGCGGTTGTGCCAGAAGTAGACCGAGATATCCGGCGCGCTCTCCAAGGCCTTCTTGAGATAGGCTCCGGCTGCCACGTGAGCGGTCGGCTGGGGGTTGGTGACCACAATCAGATGATCAATCTCGCTTAAAAAGGCGAGATTCTCGTCGCTGTCCATACCGGCGGGCAGGTCGAAGATCAATATGTCGTAGGCGCTCTCTAAGGCTTCCCGAAAGGTATCGAAGAGCAGGGTTCTGAGCAGGGCCGAATCGTCGGCTCCGGTTTTAGGGCCCGGAAAGAGGATGTCCAGGTTGGGCAGAACCGGGAGGATATAGCGGTCGAGGGATGCATCCGGATCGAGCTTCCCATGGCGGTACTCCTCTTCCACATCGAGCAGGGACGCCGAGTTGGAGAGCGGATCGGTATCCACCAGCGCGGTGCTATAGCCCTGTTTGGCATAGTAGATCGCCAGATTGACTGCCGTGGTCGTTTTCCCTACTCCGCCCTTGCCGGAGCCGACCGCCAGGGATTTTGTCCGCATATGCTCTCCCATTGCTATTACTCCCGACTCTTTGCTACTATCATATCATATAGAATACTGCATCAAGACAAGTTGGACACTACATCCAACAGGAGTCTATTGTGTTTCGACGCGGATTGTGCCGTTATCTTCTTCTGATCGCCTCTGTAGCGGCGGCACTCGCCATTGCCGGTTGTTCTAAAAGTCGGCATGAAAAGGAGATCACTTTACAGATCTACTCTCGCCTCTGGACCCCCTTGCGGGAGCAGGCCTTCATCAGGGAGACGATTCTGCCCGGTTTTACCAAGATAAGCGGTCTAAAGGCCGAACTCTCCCTCTATACTGATAACGATCTTACCGCTATTGCGATGGCGGATAAGCTTGAGGGCGTAGACCTGGTAATTCCCTATGGGAAGGATCTGCCCCTCTGGTTAGAAGAGACGGAGCTGATAGACCTCAAACCGGTGCGGGAGAAGTGGGATGACCGTACCTTCATTCTTAGTCTGGATCCCTGGGATAGCGACGCCTTTAGTAACTATTTTCTCCCCATCGGCGCAGACGCCTATTTGACGGTGGTGTCGAATAAGGCGCTGCCCTACAGGCCGGGTGAGGTCGGAACCCCATTGAGTTGGGCGGAGCTCTCTCGCTGGGTAGAGGATGCATCCGCGGCCGAGGGACGCGGCCTCATGGCTGCTACGGGGATTCCCATGAAGAGTCTTATCTATCTTCTTTCGGGGACGATTCTCTCATACGGCGGCGACTTTCCCGACCTTGGTTCACCTGCCGCTCTGGAGGCCATGAAGCTCTACCATGGGATGCAGGCGGGATTCCATGCGGAAATTCGGGATTTCGATTCGGTCATCGAACCGTTATTAGCCGGGGACGCCTGGTTCGCCTTCGCCCACTGCGCCCATGCCGGGGCGATCCTGAAGGAGGCTCCCGATGATTTTCTGGTCCTCACCGCACCTCGCGGTCCGGCCGGACGGGGATCGGTGGGCGGCATCAGCGGCATGGGAATTCCTGCTGAATCGAATGATCCGGACCATGCGCTAGAGCTGGCGGAATATTTGACCCGGCCCTCGGTCCAGGTCGCCATATCTCGGGGGATCGGCGGATTCATCCCCACCGTCAATGAGTCCCGCCAGCTACTCGGCGATAGCGCCGTCGACCGGAGCATCAACTCGGGGATGGAGCTGCTGCTCACCGGCCGCATTCAGGGCATTCCCGGGGACTTCCCCGAGTGGGGCAATGTAAAGCGGGTCTACGAGGAACTCTTTTTCGAGCATATTCTCTCAGAGACCGCCATATCGCCGGAGTTGCTCCAGAGTTATCAGGCAAAAATTGAATCACTACGGAGGACGGAGGCATCGGAAGGATAATCCCCCAGTACAACAACTAATGAGTAAAAAACGTACCCCATTTTCCGCCATACTCCTCTATGCCGCCCTAACCGGTGCAGCATCCCTCTTTACCCTGATGATCTACCTCTACGGGGATCTCAATTATGTGCGTCTAATGGAGCGGGAGGCGGCGAATCAGATCAGCTTTAGCGAGCAGATGCTCGAAACCTATATTAGTGAGGTCGCAGGGGATTCCCTCTTCCTGTCGGAGTCTCCGCTGCTTGCCGAGTATCTCCGTGCTCCCGGCCGGGAGGATCTTCCCAGAGCCTTGGAGCTGCTCCTCGTCTCCAAGCCCCGGTATCGAGATATTGCCTACTTTAATTCCGACGGCCGGGCGGTCGCCGCCGTATCCTCATCTCTCCCGGTTGCCGCGGGCGAGGAGGTTCTTCCCTTGGCGAAGCTCCAAGAGCTGCAGCTCCTGAATAATCGGGATCTCTTGATTGAACTGCGTGGCGAAGGCTCCGCCGCTCTCTGGTCGGAGCCCCTCGATGATCCGGTGGTCAAGTTCTGGATTCCCCTAGTGGACGAACCGGGAGAGGAGCGCCACTACCTGAGGATCAGCGTCGATCTCGAAGCCCTGCGGCACATTCTCTTCCCGCCCAACGGCGCGGACTCGCTGGAGCATTTTCTCCTCTCATCGGAGGGGAAGGTCGTCTCCCTCAAGGGGAACGGTACATCCCTGCCGCCCGCCATGGTCCTGGAGCGTTATCTCGGGCAGGATGTCGCCCAGGGCTGGACCGGAGATTCTCTGATCAGCCTGCGACGATTTCAATTCAAGGGCCTGCATGAGATCGGCATAGCCAATACTGTGAGCGATGTCTACACCCTTTTGACGGTACTCCCCGCCGAGGTACGACAGGCTGTAACCCGGGATCGAATAATCCGGCATCTCTCCTGGCTGATCTTCGCCTTGGCGCTCTTTGCTCCGCTGACGATGATTATCGAAGGCTTCAGGCGCAATAAAGAGCAGGCCGAGAGCCGTCTAATGGAGAATATCCAGCTCCAGTCGGCTATTCTGCAGACGCTGCCCGATTCCATCCTGCGCCTCAATCCCCGGGGGGATGTGGTCCGCATACAGTTTCACCAGGAGTCCTGGCCGCTGCCCTTTAAGACTCCATTCCCGGAGAATGTAGAGGAGCTCTTCCCCCAGGAGCTGGCTTACAAGATCGGCTACTATGTCAATCTGGTACTCGACCTGGAGAAGGAGTACTGGTTTGAATACCGCCTCGAGGAGCCCGGAAAGGATAGCTTCTTCGAGTTCCGCTTCGTTCCGTCCGGGGAGAACGAGGTTATTCTGCTCTTGCGTAATAAAACCGAGGAACGGGAGCAGAAACGGCGGCTCTATACGACGACCCTATTTCTGGACGCCTATAAGAGCGCCATGGATGCCAGTTCCCTGGTCGCGAAGACCGATAAGAACGGCCGTCTGATCTACATGAACGAGCACTTCCGTACCCGATTCGGCCGCAGCTACTCCTATGCCGTCGGCCGGGACTTGATCGAACTGATGCAGCCCGAACTCGGCGATGAGTATGATCCGGAGAAGCCGCCCTTGGAGCGGCTCATGTTTATGAGCGGAATCGTAAAATGCATGGGCGGGGAGGATAGGATCTACTACATCGACAACACCCTCTTGCCGATCGCCGACGAGGAGGGGCGAGTCCAGGAGGTGATCTCCTTCGGTCACGATGTAACCGACCTCGAGAACGCCCTTTCCGCCGCCCGGGAGGCGGAGAATACCCGCTCGGCCTTTATCGCCCGGATGAGCCACGAGATGCGTACCCCCTTGAATTGCATCATCGGCTTCAGCGAATTCGTCGCTCAGACCGATGAAGCCAAGATGGCGAAACGCTACGGACGGATGATCATGGATGAGTCGGAGAATCTCCTCGATCTGGTCAATCAGGTTCTCGATCTCTCCAAGATAGAGGCCGGTAAGCTGGCCATCCGCCCCAAGGCCTTCGATCTCAACGCGCTGCTCGATTCGGTGATCCAGGGTAGTCGAGTTTTAGCCGAGAAGAAGGGTCTTTCAATCTCGTTGCAGCGGGATGAACATCTGCCCCGCTATCTGTTGGGGGATGCGCTGCGCCTGCGGCAGGTCCTCAATAATCTGATCGGTAATGCGGTGAAGTTTACCGATCAGGGAGAGGTAATCCTGAAGGTAGAGACCCAGGCTGAGGATGAAGGGGTCTATGAGCTCCTCTTCGACATCTCCGATACGGGGATCGGGATCCCCGAGGAGGATCAGGAACGGATCTTCGATAGTTTCTTCCAGGTGGAGAGCGGTGAAACCCGGCGCTACGGCGGAACCGGACTGGGTACGACAATCGCGCGGCAGCTGGTGGAACTGATGGGGGGAGAGATCTCGTTCTCCAGCGTTCCGGGTCAGGGCAGCCGTTTCTGGTTCCACCTCGACCTGGAGAAGAGCCTGGTTCTTCCTGAGCTCCACAGCGAAGGCTTCTCCGACGGCGATGCCTTAGCCCTCGACCTGCGGGGCAAGCGGATTCTCCTGGTGGAGGATTACCAGCCCAATATGGAGGTGTTGAAACTCTTTTTAGGCAATACCGGCGCCGAGCTGATCGACGCCGAGAACGGTCGGGAAGCGGTAGAGCTCTACCGCAGGGAAGCTCCGGATCTGATTCTCATGGACGTTCATATGCCGGTCCTGGACGGCTACGAGGCATCGGCAAGTATCAGGAAGCTGGAGGATGAGCAGGGCGGAGATCGAACGACGATAATAGGCGTCACGGCCAATGCCTTTCATCGGGATATCGAACGGTGCTTCGACTCCGGTATGGACAGGGTGCTAATCAAGCCGGTTCGCCGACGGAAACTGCTCAATATTTTAGCGGTCGCCTTCGCTCTCGGTATCGACGAGGAGGAATCGAACCGCATTAGCGGCGGGGAAAACCTCTATATTCCGGCGGCGCCGCTGGATGAAGAGGCCCTGCTTGCAGAGCTGGGCGGGGATCGGCAGATGCGGGACGAACTCGTGCGCGGTTTTGCGGAGACCCTCGAGGATCAGCTCGCTCTGCTGGACCAGGCCCTGGCCGAGGGCGACTGGGAGAGCCTGCACCGGGAAGCTCACTCTATCAAGGGCGGTGCGGCCAATCTATTCGCCGATTCCCTGCGAGAAAGCGCTCTCAGCCTGGAACAGGCGGCTAAGGGCCGGAATAGAGAGCGGGCGAACCGTGCGCTTCCGAATCTGCATGGGGAAGCACAGCGTCTGCTGCGGTATCTACAATCTCAGTGGATCTCCTCCAGGTGATAGGGGGTCATCTGGTAGACATAGTAGTTTAGCCAGTTGGAGAAGAGGAGATTCGCATGACTCCTCCAGCTAACAACCGGCTCTCTGCTTTCGTCGTCCGCGGGAAAGTAATTCGCCGGGGGGGCAATCGCCATCCCCTTCTCTTTATCCCGCAGGTACTCCTGTTTCAGGGTCAGGGGATCATATTCCACATGACCGGTGACATAGATCTCCCGGCCGCTTTTGTTCATTGCAATGAAGACGCCGGCCTCATCTGATTCCGAGATAAGGGTGAGTCCCTCCTTCGCCACGATATCCTCCCGGCGCAGCTCGGTATGACGGGAGTGGGGCGCCAGGAAGGTGTCGTCGAAGCCCCGGACCAGGGCCACCGTAGGATCGAGAACATTATGAGAGAAGATTCCGAACATCTTGCGGTCCAGGGGATATTTTGGAATCCGGTAGTTATAGTAGAGTCCGGCCTGGGCCGCCCAGCAGATATAGAGGGTTGAGGTGACGTGGCTCTTGGTCCAATCCATAATAGCCGTCATCTCGTCCCAGTAGGCCACATCCTCGAACTCCATCTGTTCCACCGGGGCGCCGGTTATAATGAAGCCGTCGTAGGTACTATCCCGGATATCTTCGAAGGTGGTGTAGAAGCTGTCCAGATGCGAAGCGGGGGTGTGTTTGGAGCGGTACGAGGCTGTGTGGAGTAGATCGATCTCGATCTGCAGCGGCGTATTGGAGAGAAGTCGCAGAAGATGTACCTCTGTTTCGATCTTCAGGGGCATCAAGTTGAGAATCCCCAGTCTCAAGGGGCGAATGTCCTGATGAATCGCCCGGGTATGGGGCATGACGAAGATCTTCTCATTGGTGAGTATGTCGTAAGCAGGCAGTTTATCGGGAATATTCAGGGGCATGATACTCTCCTCTATTCGGTATAATCTAACCAATTGCAGTCCCGGTGGCGACCCCCTTGGTCTTTTCCTCGCGGGTGGGTTAATTTTAGATGCAGGAGGCAACTACTCGCATGCGTGCAGCCCTGCTGGAGAACGCCAGCTATCAGTGTCCCTATCTCAGCGGCCGGCAGGTCAAAATGGAGCAGTTCCTGACCTTCAGCCTGGATCCCGAGGAGCATGAGCAGCTTCTTCAACGCGGGTACCGACACTTCGGCAGCTATTATTTCCGTCCGTCCTGCATCGCTTGCGCCCGCTGCGTTCCCTTACGGTTCAAACCCCTTTCGGCGGGCTCTCACCGCTCCTGGCGACGGGTCTTGAATAAGGGGGCCGGGCTTCAGGTACGCCTCGACGGAGAGGTCGATCAGGAAGAGGCCTTCGAGCTCTACCGAAGGCATAAAACCCGCTTTGACGACGGAGAGAAGCCCGACCCGCGTCTCTTTAGGGAGAGCTTCTTCTCTTCCCATCCCGCAGAGCACCGGTTGAGCATCCGGGACGGCGATCGACTCGTAGGGGTGACTCATTTCGATTGGACGCCCAATGCCCTCTCGGCGATCTATACCTACTATAACGACCGGGAATACCGCAGCCTCAGTCTGGGAAAGCTTGCCATCTTGAGGCTGGCCGAACTCGCCCGGGAGCGGGGGATTGAATCTCTCTATCTCGGTTTTTATGTACACGGCAATCGGGCGATGAGCTATAAGGCCGATTTTACTCCCTTCGAATTCAGTCCCTTTGCCGGCCACTGGACAGAACCTCTTCAATCTCTGGAGGAGCTGCGCTTCTATCCCGGGGAATCCCTGCGGGAAGAGCTCTGATCCGCTTCACCTAGCTCTTATGATTTGCTACCTTTAGGCCCTATGAGTAGCACACCTTTTAAAATAATGTTTGTCTGTATGGGAAATATCTGCCGGTCTCCGGCCGCCCATGCGGTGGCTGAACAGCGGATAGCAGAACGGAACCTCGATTCCGTGCTGAGAGTCGACTCCTCGGGGACGATCGCCTACCATGCCGGCGAGCCGGCTGATCCGCGGATGAGTGCCGAACTGGCGAAGTACGGGATAAAGAACGGTCACCGGTCCCAACAGTTTCGGGAAAGCGATTTCGATGAGTTCGATCTGATTCTGGCCATGGACCGGCAAAACCTGGAGGACATACAATCGATGGCCCGAGACGAGGCCGATCTGCGAAAGCTCGCCATGTTTCGTGACTTCGATCCTGCGGGACCCGGGGAGGTTCCTGATCCTTACTACGGCGGACGGGAAGGCTTCACCCGGGTATACGAGATGGTGGACCGCACCATGGAAGAGATACTCACACGCTTCGAGGCCGGGGAGCTGTCCCGGTGACTAGCGAACAGTTCCTCGAGCGAACGATTCGGGAGTTAGCCGGTTCGGAGGCCGCCGTCGAGAGTCGCCATGGTGCCGGCGGGGGCTGCATAAACCAGTGCGAGGTGTTGGAGCTCTCCGGGAAGCGCCGAATATTCATTAAACGCAATCGTTCGAGCTTCTCCGGCCTCTTCGCCGGCGAAGCGGCCGGCCTGAAGACCCTGAATCAGCCCGGAGCGCCCCGGGTTCCCGAGGTCTACGGTTTTCATGACGACGGGAAGACTCAGATTATCATTCTCGAGCATATCGATACAGGCGCCAAAGAGGCCGGTTTCTGGGAACGCTTCGGCGCCGAATTGGCGGCACTCCACCGCACGAGTGCAGACGAAGGCTTCGGTTTCGTCCGGGATAATCATATCGGCGCTACCGAGCAGCCCAATGAGTGGCGCTCGACCTGGCTCGAGTTTTTTGCCGAGAAGCGGATCCGTTTTCAGCTCGATCTGGCGAGAAAAAAGGGCCGGGCGGACGCCGGTATGGTCAGCCGGGGAGAGCGCTTTATTCAGAGAATCCCTGAGATCCTGTTCGAGCCGGAGCGCTCCTCCCTGCTTCACGGGGATCTCTGGGGGGGCAATTACATGGTCGATGCCCAGGGCGGTCCCGTCCTGATTGATCCCGCCGTCTATTATGGTCACCGGGAAGCCGATTTGGCCATGACCGAACTCTTCGGGGGCTTCGGCTCCCGTTTCCTCGCCGCCTACCATGAGGCCTGGCCCCTGGAACCGGGGTATGAAGAGCGACGGGACGCCTACAACCTCTACCATATGCTGAATCATCTCAACCTCTTCGGTCACTCCTACGCCAGCTCGGTCAACGCTATCTTGAGTCGCTACAGCTGACGCTTGTTAGGAGCCTAAGCTGGGTATATGATAGCCCCATGAAAGAAGGAAAGCTCTCCCTCACGACGAAGCTCGGTTTCGGTATCTGCGATCTCGGCGGTAATCTCTATTTCACGGTTATCGCCTTCTGGTTGATGAACTACCTGACCGATACGGTGCATCTCTCCGCCGCACTGGCCGGGACGGTCGTGCTGATCGGACGGATCTGGGATGCGGTTACCGATCCCGCGGTCGGCCTGATCAGCGACCGGACCCGCAGCCGCTGGGGACGGAGGAGGCCCTACCTGCTCTTCGGCGCGGTACCCCTGGCGCTGGCGATGATCTTCATGTTCACCGTCCCGGGGATCGAATCCCAGCAGGGGCTCTTCTGGTGGGCCCTGATCGCCTACTGCGCGCTGGGGACGGCCTATACGGTGGTGATCGTACCCTACTCATCCCTGACGCCTGAGTTGACCCAGGACTACCAGGAGCGGAGCTCCCTGAACGCCTACCGATTCGTCTTCGCCATTATGGGTACCCTCGTGGGCGCGGTGGCGGTGCTGCCGATCCGGGACGCCTTCGCCACCCCCGAGCAGGGATTCGCCGCGGTGGGCATCATCTTCGGGGTTATCATGGCCGCCAGCGCTTTAGCCACCTTCGGCGCGGTGAGGGAACCCTCTCACGGTAAACTCGATACCCCCGTCGGCAGCGGGCTGATGGCCTCGTACGGGCAGGTGTTCCGCTGCAAACCCTATCTCCTGATCACCTTCACCTACGTGCTGCACATTATGGCCATCACCATCGTTTCGGGGATCATGGTCTACTACTACAAGTATGTCTTTCAGGATGAGGGAGCCACCAACCTGGCCTTGGGGCTGCTCTTAGTCGTCTCCATACCCTCCATCCCGGTGAGCGTAATGATCTCGAAGAAGATCGGCAAAAAGGCGACCTACGCCATCGGCCTGGGTATACTCTCGGCCATGCTCTTCCTCTTCTACATTTTGGGAGAGAACATCAGCATCGGCGGTTCCCTCATAATCTTCGCCGTCGCCGGTATCGGTAACGGTTTCGTCTTTCCGACCCCCTACGCAATGGTCCCCGACGCGATCGACCAGGACTACCTCGATACGGGGATCCGCAAGGAGGGGGCTTTCTACGGTACCTGGACCCTGTTGACCAAGAGCGGCCAGGGACTGGCCAATGCGGTAATCGGCTGGATGCTGGGAATCGCCGGTTTCCAGGCGGATCTCCTCCAGGGGGAGGCTGCGGTGCGGGCGATTAAGCTCCTCTTGGGCCCGATTCCGGCGGTAATCTTTCTCCTCTCCATCGGCGTGCTCTACTTCTACCCCCTGAACGAGGAGCGCTACAACGAAATCAGGGCGGCAATCGACGCCCGGGATGCGTCCCGGCATGAGTGAGATAGTTAGGGGTATGCGACGTTTTTCACTCCTGCTGATCTTCTCTCTCCTGCTTCTCGCCTCTCTCTCTGCCGAGCAGATCGCCCTCGGGCCCTTCGGCAGTTTCATCGATCCCCCCGACTCCTGGGGTCTAATCGGAGAGGAGTCTAATAAGCTTACCTTTGCCACCCCCGACGAAGGGTCCTATCTGCAGATTAAACGCTATGAAGGGATCGAGAGTCTCGCCGCGCTGGTGGAGGAGACCGAGAGGCGTCTGGGGGCTCAGGGCGAGGGCACCGTCTACCAGTACGGGGCCGGGGAGGCCTACTTCGGCGGCATCGACTTCGCCACCGGCAACTTCAGTTTCTCGGGCTATCTCTTTGCCTTCTACTCAAACGAGCTGCAACCGGTGGTGCTGATCGGTTTTGCCGACGCCGATCGCCTGGGGGTCTACAATGATTACATCCTCTCGGCCATGGACTCCTATTCGCCCCTGCCGTCGACCGACCGTCTTCCCGGACCGGTGGCTGCCTTCGATCGGCTCTTCAGCGGCGGATCGGAGCGCCGGGTTCCGTTGAATATCTTCGCCGCTCCGGGGGATTTTATCGTCGATCCCGGAACCGTCGAGACCGCCAGCTATGTAACCGAACGGGAGGCGCGAATACTCGCCGCCGAGGGCTCCGTCTCGGCCTGGCGGCGCTTCTTCAGGATTGTCTACCGGGATTCACTCCAGGGACTCGAGCCCCTTATCGCCGAGCTTCACGCCGGTTTCGGCCGGGACGCCGCGGATTCCCGCTTAGTTGCCGAGGAGCTTCTGGTTTGGCTGCAGGGCTTCGAGTACCGTAGATCGGGCACCTTCAGCGATTTTCTCGATCCGGTCCAGGCTCTGGTCTCCTCCGCGGGAGACTGCGACTCCTTAGGCCTTCTCTATACGCTCCTCTTGCATTCCTTCGACATAGACGCTATCCTCCTGGTCTCCGAAAGCTATGGTCACGCCCTCGGCGCTGCGGCCGTACCCGGAGGAGGGGCGGCCTTTAGCGTGGAGGGCCGGGAGTATGTGGTGGCCGAGATGACCGAAGAGGTTGATTTAGGGCTGATCGCCGCCGACATGGCCGATCCCGCAGGTTGGATTCCGGTGGCAATCCCGGAGAATATTCGCGCCCTGCCGCCTCAATGAGGGAGGATGCACTACAATGATTGAATTGACGAAAACCCAGCGCCGCTTTCTGGCCTCGGAAGCCTCTAAACTGAAGCCGGTAGTTATGCTCGGAAAAGAGGGACCCAGCGACAGCCTAGTGGGAGCCCTGAACGAGGCTCTAACGGCTCACGAACTGGTAAAGCTCAAATTCCTGGATTACAAGGATCAGAAGCGCGAGATTGCCGATCAACTGGCGCAGGTAGCCGATGCTGCCCTGGTGAGGATAATCGGCAACATGGCGATCTTCTTCCGCCGGGCAGAGGCGGCCGAGGAGCGCCGCTACACCCTGCCGGACTGAGATTCAGCTGTTTCCCGGATCGCTGGCGGTATCGTTCTGACCGGCGTAGGACTCCAACTCATCAGAGAAGTATTCCAGCTCGATTCCGGCCCGCTTAAAAAAGGCCTCCGACTCCTCTCCCGCGTGGTACTTCCGTTTACAGACGACTCGGGTAATCCCGCAGTTGATAATCAGCATCGCACAGGTGCGACAGGGCGTCATCTTGCAGTAGAGGGTCGCGCCCTCCAGGCTTACCCCGCGCCGGGCGGCCTGGCAGATAGCATTCTGCTCCGCATGCACCGTCCGGACGCAGTGCTGGCTGATGTGCCCGTCCTCGTGAATCAGTTTCTTGATCTGGTGACCTGCCTCGTCGCAGTGTGGAAATCCTGCGGGGGAACCCACATAGCCGGTAACCAGGAGCTGACGGTCCCGGGCGATCACGCAACCCGATCGACCGCGGTCGCAGGTGGCCCGTTTGGCAATGGCGTCGCAGACCTCCATGAAATACTCATCCCAACTTGGGCGTCCATCTCTTTTCTCTTCCATAACTGATCCTGATTTTAGCATGTAAACTTGCTGTCTGGCAAAAGCTATGCTATAAATGAATTGCAATAAAATTCTACGGCGCTAACAGAATTCTGACCGTTTGCTTATCAATATGTAAGGGGAACATAGTTGAATAGGCACGGGTAGGGGACGGCAGTCGGACAGCCGGATGAATTCAGTCTGAATATATGCGACGAGAGGAGTGAGCCATGGAGGGCGCACAAAAAAATCCCCATTTGCAGAAAGTAGATTTTGCGATCAGCAACAATCGCACCCTGAATATCAAGACCTATAAGTATCTCTCTATTGAACGGGATTTTATAGACGGGGTTATCGCAAAGTACCTCAACTCCCTGGGGCTCAGTTGGCTGAACAATAAGCTCTCTTACTGCATCCACGAGCTTGCCGCCAATGCCCACAAGGCCAATACCAAGCGGGTCTACTTCGAATCGATGGGACTCGATATCGCCGATCCCGATGCCTACGAGCAGGGCATGCGGGATTTTAAGGCGGAGACCTTCCAAAACCTCGATTCCTACTTGAATGAACAGCGCCGGGCCGGACTCTACGTGATCTTCCAGTTCCAGCTCAGCTCTAACCGGCTCTCGATTCAGATCCGTAACAATACCCCCACCACGGCCCAGGAAGAGGAGCGGATCTGCGACAAGCTGCGGATTGCCCGACTCTACGACAACCTGGCGGACGCCTACGATGATTCCGAGGATTACAGTGAAGGCGCCGGTCTCGGTATCGTGATGCTCAGTCTTATGTTGAATACCTTGGGCTTCGGTCAGGAGGCGATAAGCTTCGAGTTCACCGAGGAGGAGACTATCGCCCACCTCGAGCTCTGTGTCGACGAGAATCAGGCCTGTGCCGAGGATGAAGTGGAGGAGCAGGAACTCTACGCCTGAATGGTGCTTGGGTGCCTTTGGTCCGCTTTGACAGAGTGATACGCCTCTCCTATACTGGTTCTGATGAAGTCCATGCATATCGCCCCGCTACCAGAACTGAAGATTCAATCAGGTTCCATCAAAACCCTGCCCCGGTTGATCGCCGACCGGGGATTTCGCCGCATCGGCATCGTTCACGGCCGCTCGGTCTACCGAGGCCGCGGTTCGGCTTTCGAATCCGGTCTTCGTAACGCCGGGCTCTCCTTTTGGAGCGCCGAGGTATCCGGCGAACCTACTCCCGGTCTTGTCGATTCCATCACCGAGGAGTGGAACGGCCGCGGGCTGGAGTTGATCATCGCCATCGGCGGCGGGAGCGCTATCGACGCCGGGAAGGCCGTGGCTGCCATGTTAGCGGAAGGGGAGGGGCGCCTCAGCGTAAAAGAGTATCTTGAAGGGGTGGGGAGCAGGGAGCCTTCCGGCCGTACTCTGCCCCTCTATGCTCTCCCTACCACCGCCGGCACCGGTTCGGAGGCGACGAAGAATGCGGTGATAAGCGAGATCGGCGGTTTCAAGAAATCCCTGCGCCACGATAATTTCGTGCCCAAACTGGCGCTGATCGATGCCGAGCTTGCCCTCGGACTTCCCGCCGAGGTGACCGGCGCCTCAGGGCTGGATGCGATTACCCAACTCCTGGAGGCCTATCTTTCCACGGCGGCCACCCCCTTCACCGACGCCCTCGCCCTCTCCGGGCTGCAGGCGGCAGGCGGAGCCTTCCCGCTGCAGCTAAACGATCCGACCGATACGGCCGCCCGGGAATCCATGGGCTACGCCGCCTATCTCTCGGGAGTCTGCCTGGCCAATGCCGGACTGGGGCTGATCCACGGCGCGGCGAGCCCCGTGGGCGCCGCCCGGGCGATCCCCCACGGCCTCGTCTGCGGACGCCTGCTGCCGGGAGTAATGGGCCGCATCGAAGCGAAAGCGGCCGCGGAGGGGACGGATCAGCTTCGCGTTAAGCTCGCTCGGGCCGCCGAAACTCTCGGAGCCGCTAAAGGCTCTCTGAGCGGTTATCTGCAGGGGCTCCTGGAGCGGTCACAGCTGCCCGGTTTCAGCCGCTACGGTTTCGATGCAGCCCTGTTGCAGGAACTCGCCCCACGTTGCGGCTTAAAAAACAGCCCGGTATCCTTCGATACCCGGGAGATTGAAGAGATCCTGAAGGAGTCGATGTGAGTAGACAAGAATCCACCCTGCCGAAACGGCCGATCCTGGTCGTCTGTCTCAATCCCGTACTGCAGCGCACCCTGCTCTTTGCCGACTGGAAGGAAAACGAGGTCAACCGTACCGGGGAGTACTTTCTTCACGCCTCCGGTAAGGGGGTCAATGTAAGCCGGGTACTGACCCATCTGGGGGCAACGGCTGTCCATCTAACCCATGCCGGCGGCCGTCAGCGGAGCTATTTCCTCGAGATGTGCGCCGACGACGGCATCCGGGTTGAGTGGGCTGAATCGGAGGCGGAGATCCGGACCTGTACGACCCTCTTGAGCCGGCGGAATCAGAGTTCCACCGAGCTCGTTGAAGAGGCCCGGCCGGTAGCGGCGGAGACCGAGGGCAGGATACGCCGCCGTTTCCTGGAGCTGATCGACAAGGTCGGTTTTATGGTTATCTCCGGCACCAAGGCGGCGGGTTACTCAGACGAGCTCTACCCCTGGATGGTCGGCGAGGCCGGTCGCCGGGAGGTGCCGGTGGTGCTGGATATCAAGGATTCAGATCTGGAGAACTCCCTGCGCCACCGGCCGCTCTTGATCAAGCCGAACCTGGCGGAGTTCGCAAAGAGCTTCCTCGGTAAGGAGCTGGAGAGCGAACAGGCCGAGGATCCGAAACTCATCGCAGAGGCTCAGAGTCGTATGCGCGCCCTCGCAGCCGAGTACGGCACGAGCGTGGTGCTGACCCGGGGCGGGAAGGGGCTTTTGGCATGCCATCAGGGCGAGATAATCAGCCGGGAGGCTCTGCCCCTAACGCCGGTCAATACCATCGGCTGCGGGGACGCCTTTACCGCGGGCTGCGCCTTCGAACTCGCTCGGGGCGGCAGCTTCGACGATGCCCTGGACCTGGGTACCAAGTGTGCGGCGGCCAATGCGCGTCTGATTACGCCGGGTTCGATTCAGGAATAAAAGGCCGGACCATCCTCAGACGATCCGGCCGTATGCTAGTGCATTATTTCTGGTTAAGCTTTCTCAAGCTTCAGGGTTACCGTCGGCTGGTTGCAGACCTCGTCGGGGCCGTAGTACTGAATCGCGCCGGGGTAGGCGAAGGAGGTCGTCACCGCCCACTCGTCCCGCTTGGCGGCGAAGGCCTTGAACGGGGCGCCGTCCAGTTCGACTAAGGCCTTGCGGATGACCGGCTTCTTCTTCCCGTGGCGCTGCTCGAGGTTCATCATCATGGTTACCGGTATCCCTCCGGCGATCCACTGGGCGGCAGGTTTCTGCAGATCCCGGACTGCCGACATATACCCGGTCAGGCCGTTGGCGATCAGTACAAAGGCGTTGAATCCTAAAGAGTAGCAGTAGTCGGCGTCGAAGTTGGAGGGGAAGGCGCAGCGTCCCTCGTAGCCGAAGAAGTGGTGCTGGGAGGAGAACTTGCCGGAGTATTTGCCCTCCGTCTTCATCTCTTTCAGACGATCCTCGACCATCTCGATCAGGAGCTTCTCGGTCTCGATGCGGGAGACCTGCACGTTTCCGTGGGGATCCCGGTCCATCAACAGCTGGCGCTGGATGTTATTGGGCAGGGAGGAGAAGACGTAGGAGGCGTCCCGGGAGAGGTTCTTGTTGACCCACTCTGACTGATCCTCGAAGGTATTCAGGGTGGCGTAGTAGGCCTCATGCTCGGCCAGAATATCGTTCAACTCGCCGATCAGGGCCTTCATCTCAGGCACGAACTCGATCAGTCCTTCGGGTACCAGGACGACGCCGAAGTTCTCGTTATTCTCAGCCCGCTTGACCACGGTGGCGACGATGGCGCCCACAATCTGGTCCAGGGTCTGTTTCTTCTCTTCCACCTCTTCGGAGATAACCGCCACGTTGGGCTGGGTTTGCAAGGCGCACTCCAGGGCGATGTGCGAGGCGCTTCTGCCCATGAGCTTAATAAAGTGCCAGTATTTCTTGGCGGAGTTGGCATCCCTTTCGATATTCCCGATCAGCTCGGAGTAGGTTTTGGTGGCGGTATCGAAGCCGAAGGAGGTCTCGATGTGCTCGTTCTTCAGGTCCCCGTCGATGGTCTTGGGGACGCCGATAACCTGGATACCCGCCTCGCGATTCTTGAAGAACTCGGCTAAGACCGCGGCGTTGGTATTCGAGTCGTCGCCGCCGATAACCACCAGGGCGCTGATAGAGTGTTTCCGGCAGACCTCGATACACTGCTCGAACTGCTCCTCGCTCTCTAATTTCGTTCGGCCCGAACCGATGATATCGAAGCCGCCGGTATTGCGGAACTCATCCATGTAATCGGACGTAATCTCGATCCATTTGTCGTCGGTTAGGCCCGAGGGACCGCCGAGGAATCCGATTAGTTTGCTCTGGGCGTTGCCTTTCTTGATGCCGTCAAAGAGCCCGGCGATAACATTGTGGCCGCCGGGGGCCTGTCCTCCCGAGAGGATGACGCCGACATTCACCGTTTTAGCCGCGTTGGGGTTGTTCCCTTTCGCCATGGAGGCGACGGGCATACCGTAGGTATGGGGGAAAAGCTCTTTGAGTTCGGCCTGGTCGGCTACCGACTGAGTCGCCTCGCCGAGTTTTACCTCGATCGTGCCGATCTCCTCTTTGAGAATTTCCGGCAGTTTCGGTTGGTATTGGTACCGGGCAGTCTGAAGGGGGGAAAGATTCATAAAGTCTCCTTGGGCTTATTGGGTACTTTGTATGCGACAATTCCGTAATCTCTTTTTTATATCCGGCCTCCGGGGTGATGGTCAAGTTGAGCGTGATTGATCTCTCCCGAGAACTGGTTTACATTATAGCTAACTTCAGAAAAGTAGGGGCGGAGATGAAAGCAGTAGTCTATGCGACCAAGGGTGCAAAATCAGATATTTTCACCGCCGAGAATATGATCCTCGAAATCTGGGTCGAGAACCTGGGTCTCTGTATCAATGAACAGCACGGAATTTTCCGGGAGTCTACCCCCCGGAAAGCCTACAAACACTTCGGAACCTTTAACCTCTCCGATGAATTCTGTGAGATTGCCCGGGAGTATCTTGAATCCCGTGATTTCTTCCAGGAACAAAACGCCAAGGTCTTTCAAGCCTTAAAACAGAAACTCGAGCTCTAGTCCGCTTGCTCCAAGCTTATCCGGATCGTACCCTCTTGCCGTAGGCGCAGAAAGGTTACGCAGCCGGGAAAGAAGACCGCCTCCATCCGTTTGGTGAAAGCCCCCGCATCCGCATCGGAGACCAGAGCCTGAATCGTGCCGGCGAAGCCTCCGCCGTGGACCCGAAAGGCCGCGTCGTCGGTAACGGAGCTCTCGGCCGCCGTTATCCCTAAGGTTATTCCCTGTTCCGCCGGATTCTGTACGGTGAAGCAGTTCTGCAGAAGCTTCCAGGAGGAGTCCCCTGAATCGCGCATATGAGCCAGGTAGCTGGGAAGATCATCCTGTTTTAGGTCGTTTGCCATGCGACCGACCCGCTCGTTCTCATGCAGAAAATGAAAAACCCTCAAGATAGCCCGGTCGCCGCACTCCCTTCGCAAGCGGGGGATCGCATCGATCAGGGCCTCAGGATCGATCTGGCGGGCATTCTCCTTACCCAGTTCACGGGATACGGCGAACATCTCCTGCGGACAGGCAGCGTAATCCGGGGTGAGGTCCGCATGGTTTCCGCCGGTGTCGACCACCGCCAGGCGGTAGCCCTTCTCCTCGAAGCTGTACTCCATCCGTTCCACCTCCGGATCGGCGGGATTCTTGAAGTCGATGCGAATTATCCCCCCGACGGCGCAGGCGGTCTGATCCATCAGGCCGCAGGGCTTCCCGAAGAAACGGTTTTCCGCATACTGACCGATCTGGGCCAGCTTTAAGGGGGCGATGCTTCCGTCGTTATAGAGGTGCGAGTGGATCGTCCCTAAGAGTACCTCCACCGCGGCGGATGAACTCAAGCCCGATCCGGGAAGGACCCGGCTTTCGATTATTCCCTCGAAACCGCCGATAACATACCCCGCCTCGGACAGACCGGCGGCTACGCCCCGGATTAGACTCCGAAAATCCCCCTCCTCGGCGGGATTCGCCTCGAGCCTCCCCAGGTCGACGCTGAATTCTCCTTCAAAGCCTGCGGAACGGAGGACTATGCGGCGGTCGTTCCGGGGGAAAACCAGCGCCAGGGCATCCAGATGGATCGATGCGGCCAGCACCTGGCCATGATTGTGATCGGTATGGTTTCCGGCGAGCTCTGTTCTGCCCGGGGTCGAGAAGAGGTAGAGTTCCTTATCCTCCGGGACCTGCTCCAACAGGGCTTCAATCCGGCGGCGACCCGCCTCGGCTTCGCTGCCGTAGAGCCGCTTCAGCAGGGATGCGGCTTTCTCGTCGTTCAGGGCTCTCTGCCAGTCGCTTTTCTGCATATTTACGCTCCTGCCTTGGATTCCAGATAGTGTACCTCGGAAAGCTCTTTAATGGTGGCTGCGGCTGTTTCCGCCGTCAGGTCCCTTTGAGGAGTCGCCAGGAGTTCGTAGCCCACCATGAACTTCTTTACCGTAGCCGAGCGCAGGAGGGGAGGCAGAAAGTGGATGTGAAACTGCCATGCCGGATGATCCTCCCCGTCGCAGGGGGCGTTATGGAGTCCCATGGAGTAGGGGAAGCTGGTCTTAAAGAGGTTGTCGTACTTGACGGTTATAATCTTCAGAATCGCCGCCAGGGAGCTCTCCTCCCGCTCGCTCAACTCCGTTACATGCTGGATGGGCCGTTTTGGGAGGATCATGGTCTCATAGGGCCAGACCGCCCAGAAGGGAACCAGGACCATGAAGTCCTGATTCTCGGCGATAATTCGCTCTCCCTTTTTCTCCTCCAACTCGGCGTAATCGAGCAGCAGCGGCCGGCCATGGGCCCGATGGTAATCGATCTGAGCTCGGTTCTCTTTGGCCGGCAGATCCGGAAGGGTTTGGTTGGACCAGATCTGTCCATGGGGATGGGGCTGGGAGCAGCCCATCAGGGCTCCCCGGTTCTCGAAGATCTGGATATAGTTGATAAAATCTTTATCGCTGATCTCCCGGTACTCCTTCTTCCAGAGTCGGACAATCCTGACGATCTCTTCGGGACTCATCCGGGCCATAGTCATATCGTGTCGGGGGGTAAAGCAGATCACCTTGCAGATTCCCCGCTCGGTGTGAGCTCGGAAGAGGTCGGCCTCGGCGATTTCTCCGGGTTTACCGTCGGGTTTGAGGGCGGCGAAATCGTTTACGAAGCTGAAGGTCTCGCTGTACTCCGGATTCCGGGCGCCCCCGGCCCGTTCGTTCCCCGGACAGAGATAGCAGCTCGGGTCATAGGAGGGGACTTTCTCCTGCTCATTCTCATCCGCGCTCCCCTGCCAGGGGCGTTTGGTACGGTGGGGTGAGACAACCACCCATTCATCGGTGAGGGGATTATAGCGCCGGTGCGGCCGGGCTTGGAGATCATCGATCGACATAGATGAGGTCATGGGCGACTCCTTGACGAAAGCTCAAGAGTGAAGCTATAATTTGTACACGTGTACAATAAAGATCATACGGCCTTTTCCGCGGATCGTCAAGGCCGTCCGACCAGAGCCGATGTGGCCCGCGAAGCCGGCGTAAGCGAAGCGACCGTCTCCCGGGCCTTCAATACCCCCGATCAGGTTAAACCCGAGAAGGTAGAGCGGGTGCTCATCGCAGCCGCCCACCTCGATTATCGTCCGGATAAGCATGCCAGCGCCCTGCGCCGGCGGGGAACCGGGGTCATTCTCTTCCTCGAGTATCGCCGGGCGGGAGAGTATCAGTGGCCGGATATCCGCTTCTTCAACTGGCTCTACGCCGATATCCTGCGGACAGTAATCGAACGGGTGGGGCGAACGCAGTATCGCCTGGAGCTGCGAAGCGTCGACGCCCTCTCCGAGATCCCTCCCTTAGGCCGGGAGTGCGACGGAATACTAGCCTTCAACGTGGAGGATGAGGCCTACGCCCGGGCGGTTGCCGCCGCCGGCGTGCCCTATGTCTGCGCCCACCATACGGAGGATCTCGACGAGTTCTCCCGCTGCTCTACGGATAATGCCGCCGGCGGGCGGGTTCTGGGGGAGGCCTTTCGCCGGGCCGGAATCGAGAAAATACTCTACGTAACCGGACGTCTCTCCGAAATCGGTTCTCATCGCCGTCGCCTTGCCGGATTCCGGGAGGGATTCGAGGGCGAGATCCAGGTCGCCGAGACCGAAATCGGCATTGAAGGGGGGATACGGGCCGCCCGGGAGGCCCTTCCGCGGCTACAGAGTGGAGAGATCGCTGCGGTTGCGGCGGTCAACGATCTGACCGCTTTGGGAGTGATTCGGGAGCTTTTTCGTCAAGGCATGCGTCTTCCGGAGGAGTGTATCGTCGCCGGATACGACAACCTGCCGGTGGCCCTGGGTTTTAATTTCACCATGCCCACGGTGGATCTCAATCTCAAGCAGCTCTATGGACTGGCCGCCGATGAGCTGATCGCCTCGATTGCGGACGGCCATCGAGCGGAGGGAATGGTGGCGCCCAGCCTCGTTCCCGGGGCTCTCCTTGACCGGTCGGCCGGGGCTTCGTAAGATGGCTCCATGGCCATCTACCGACTAATAAACAGCATACAGCACTATCAATGGGGATCCAAAGAGTTGATCCCGGACTTGATGGGTATCGAAAATCCCGAAGGAAAACCATTTGCCGAGGTCTGGATGGGTGCCCATCCGAAAGCGCCTTCCCGGGTCGACGGCGGCGATATGGAACGCAGCCTGATCGACCTTATCGCCGACGATCCCTCCCGCCTGTTGGGAACCGCAACGGCCGAGCGTTTCGGGGGGCTTCCCTTCCTGTTCAAGTTTCTCGCCGCCGGCGAGCCGCTCTCTATTCAGGCGCACCCCACCAAGGCGCAGGCCGAGGAGGGCTTTGCCCGGGAGAACCGCAACGGGCCGGGTATCGCCGCGCCTGAACGAAACTACAAGGACGACAACCACAAGCCGGAAATCCTCTGCGCCCTGACTCCCTTTTGGGCCCTCCGCGGTTTTCGCCCCTGGGAGGAGATTCAAGAGCTCGCCGCAGAGGCGGGTTCTCCCCTCTATGCCGCTTTGGCCGCACAGGCGCAGGATTTGGAAGAGTTCTTCGCCTCATTGATGCACTACGAGAAGCCCGCGGCGCTGATCGAAGAGCTCGTTGCGGCCGCGGCGGAAAAAGAGGGGACGATATACGATTGGATAGGCAGGTTGAACCGCTTCCATCCCGGAGATACCGGCGTCGCCGCACCCCTCTATCTGAATCTGCTCCGGCTCGAACCGGGTCAGGCGCTCTATCTCGATGCGGGCGAGCTGCATGCTTATCTCGAGGGCCTGGGCGTCGAATTGATGGCCAACAGCGACAATGTGCTTCGAGGCGGACTTACGGTAAAGCATGTGGATGTACCTGAGCTGATGGCCACCCTGAGCTTTCAGGGAGCTCCGCCGGAGATTCTCCACGCGGAGGTTGAGGGCCGGGAGGAGCGTTACCATACGCCGGCGCCGGAGTTTGAACTCAGCGCCATTAGACTGGACGGCGGGGAGTACAGCGTCGATACCGGCGGCCGTTGCCAGATCTTGGCCTGCACCGAGGGAAGCCTGACGCTGGAGGGCGGATTTTCATTCAAACCGGGTGAATCCTTCTTCGTATCCGCCGACCACGGAGGCTACACAATCGCCGGCTCGGGCCTCGTCTATCGGGCTGCGGTTCCGGAGTGATCGAGTGATTATCTGGCTCGATGCCGATTCCCTGCCCCGCAAGGTGCGGGATACCGTCGCCCGGGCCGCCTGCCGCGAGGGGATCGATGCCTTCTTCGTGGCCAACCGGCCGGTCCCCTTCGAGACGCCCCCGGGCTGCAATACGCTTGAGATGCTCGTCTGTTCGGATGAGAAGACCGCCGATGAGGAGATCGCGGCTCGGGTGCTTCCCGGCGATCTGGTAATTACCCGGGATATACCCCTGGCCGCCCGGCTCTTGGAGCTCGAGGCGGCGGTCATCAACGATCGGGGAGACCGTTTTGACAGGGACAGCATCGCAGAACGACTCTCCCAGCGGGAGTGGAATCTGCAGTTAAAGGAGGCCGGTCTGGCCGGCAGCAGAGGCCGCAGCTACGGGGCCGGAGAGCTGAAACGCTTTGCCGACCGTTTCGACCGGGAACTGCGAAGGCTCCTGATCTAACCGACGATCTCCACCTGAAAGTTCTCGTCCAGCTCCTGTTTCAGAATCGTACCGATGAAATCGAGGGTGCCTACGCCGGAGCTGGGACAGCTTAAGCAGGCGCCTTCGTAGCGAATCTGGATCAGCGGTCCCGTCTCGTTTGCGGAGAGGTCGATGATCTCTACGTTTCCCCCGTCCTGGATTAGAGCCGGACGGATCCTGGCGTCGAAGAGGGTTTCCACCGCCTTGGCCTGTTTAAAGGGGCTGAGCTCTGCGAAGGGAATCTCCCGCTGCTGCAGGGCTTCGGCATCCATGGCCGCTCTGGTCTCTTTGAGGATATCTACCAGGTAGTGTTTCCGGCTCTCGTGTCCGCCGGGACGGATGCAGGATTTACAGAAGGCGCCGGCCTTGGTGTAGGAGGTGATCTCTTCCACCGTCTTCAGGTCGTTGATCCGGATTACCTCCTGAATCGTCCCCAGGCTGACCCGGGCGCATTCGCAGACGATCTCCTCCTCCTCAAGGGAGCTTAAATCCACTCCCTTATAGAGGGCGGCGGCGGCTTTGATGACGTCGTAGGCCATAACCGAGCAGTGCATCTTCTGGGGCGGTACCGCCGGGGTCTCAGGATTATCCCGCAGGGCCTTCTCCACGTCCAGATTGGTTATCTGAATCGCCTCGTCCACGGTTTTGCCTAGGCAGAGTTCGGCCATCATGTCGCTCGAGGCGATAGCGCTGCCGCAGCCGAAGCTCTTAAAGGCGGCCTTGACGATCTTACCGCTCTCGTTCTCCACCGCCCAGTAGAGGCGGACCGCGTCGCCGCAGCTCTCGGCGCCGTGATCGGCGACGATCAGCTCCGCATTGAGGGACTCCGCCTCCTCCCGGCTGATCTCTCCCATAAAGCGCGGATTGTTCATACGGTCAGCGAGTTTGTTGGAATAGCGGTCCCAGAGGGTCCCGCCTATTAAATCTGCCTTTGCCATTCGTTTGCCTCGATCTTAATTAGTGTAGGTGCTGGAGATTGCCCGCAGTCGCGTTACCGTCGCCCGGACAGCCTCGATGGTGTAGTCGATCTCTTTCTCGGTGGTAAAGCGGCTGAGCGAGAAACGTACCGCCGTGTGGGCGAGTTCTGCGCCCAGATTCATCGCTTTCAGCGTGGCGTCGGCTTCGAGATCCTCAGAGGAGCAGGCGGAACCGGTGCTGGCGGCGATTCCCTTGGCGTTCAGGTCCCAAAGGAAGGCCTCTCCTTCGATTCCGCGGAAGCTGACGAGGATGGTATTCGGCGTGCGGAGCTCTCGGCGGCCGAGGATGACGGTATCGGGAAGCTCGGAGAGGGCGTCCTCGAGTTTATCCCGCAGCACGCGGACCGTGCTCGCTTCGTAGCCGAGATATTCATTGGCCAGCTCCATAGCCAGGCCCATCCCGACCATGGAGGCGACGTCGACCGTTCCGGCCCGTTTGCCCCCCATCTGCTCGCCGCCGTGAAGCAGGGCTTCGAAGGGGGCGCCGTGCTTGATGAAGAGGCCGCCTACGCCCTTCGGACCGTGAAACTTGTGGGCGCTGAAGGTGAGGTAATCGGCACCCACCTGAGCCACGTTAACCGGGACCTTGCCGATTGCCTGGACCGCATCGGTATGAAAGAGAGCGCCTGCATCGTGGGCGGCTTCGCAGAGTTCGGCTATCGGATTGATCAAGCCGGTTTCATTGTTAGCCCACATAATGCTGACCAGATCGACTGAATCAGGTTTAATCTCCCGTTTCAGGATCTCCGCATCGACGATGCCCTGGGGGTTCACCGGCAGGCGAATCACCTCGGCGCCCATCTTCTCGAGCCAGTCGGCGGTGTGAGCAATGCTGGGATGTTCGATCTGGCTGACCGCCAGACGAAAGGGTTTTCCTTCCCGCATACGCTGGGCCCAGACGCTCTTCAGCACCGCGTTATTACCCTCGGTGGCGCAGCCGACTACCAGGATGTCGTCATCATCCCGAGCGCCTATACCTGCATAGAGTCGGTCGAGGGCGATGCTCATCTCCGGATGGGTCTCCGTTCCAAAGCTGTGCAGTGAGTTTGGATTCCCGTACTGTTGAAGGTGAAAGGGATCCATAGCCTGTTTGACCATCGGATCCACGATGGTTGTTGCGTTGTTATCGAGATATACCCGTTCCATTTGATGCATCCCCATTAATGTAATGCTTTCTCTCGCTTATGAAAAGTGAGGCGAGTTCCACGTGCCTCATAATACCTGATAATAATGGTCGCGTATAGTCCCGGCGTACTCTTGTCGCGCCACCCCGCCTGGGGTATGCTCGAAGCTCGCGGAGGCTCGACTATGGCTACCCAGCAATGGCGGACCACAGGGTTTATCGTACTCTTCATTTTGGCTCACTTCTCCCACCATGTACTCACCGCCCTCGTGGTACCCCTGTTGCCCTTCATTCGGGACAGCTTTTCCCTCAATTACGCCGCCGCAGGAATGATTCCGGCCGCCTTTACCTTCTTCTACGGTCTGGGACAGCTTCCAGCCGGTTGGTTGGCGGATAAGGCCGGTCCCCGCCTGATGCTGAGCGTAGGAGTCGCGGGGGTCGCCTTCGCCGGGGCGCTAGTCGGTCTCTCTCAGGGAATGATACTCCTGGTGGCCGGTCTGATCCTGATGGGGCTCGCCGGAGGAGGTTATCATCCGGCGGCGCCGCCCGCGATCAGCGGCGCGGTCGGTCCGAAGCGGCGCGGGAGGGCCCTCGGTTTCCACGTCATCGGCGGGAGTTCCAGCCACTTCCTGGCGCCCCTGATCGGCGTCGGCCTGGCAAGCTATATCGGCTGGCGCGGAGCCTTCCTGGTGAGCTCGATTCCGGTGCTGATCTACGGGGTCGTCTTCTACCTGATCCTCGGGGGGATCGATCGCCGCAGAGCGAGAGCTGAGCTCTCCTCGGTTCGGGAAGAGGGAGCTGAGAGCCCGATGGCCCTCAGCCGGCTAACGGCCTTCCTCCTGCTTACCAGTCTAACCACGGCCTTCGTACACGGCACCATTACCTTTGTCCCCCTCCTCCTGGTAGACCAGTTCGGCGCCGGAGAGGAGCTTGCCGCAGCGGGACTCTCCTTTGTCTACTCCGTCGGCTTCTGGTCCGCCCCGCTGGGGGGCTATCTCTCCGATCGATGGGGACGGATCCCTGTCCTGGCGGTAGTGAGCCTGCTTCTGATTCCGGTGCTGATGCTCCTGCCGATTCTACCCTTGGGTGCGGTGAGTTTAGTCTTGATGCTCTTTCTGGGGATGGTGCTTTTTGTGCGTATGCCCGTTTCCGAGGCCTTTATCCTTGAATCGGTCTCTGCGGCGAGGCGTTCGACGGTGTTAGGGATATACTACGCCGCCGGGATGATCGGCGGCGGACTGATCACCCCGGTGCTGGGGTTCGGGATAGACCGGCTCGGATTCTCCGGGGCCTTTTTGGCCACCGGCGGAATCTACACCCTTATTCTCATCCCGCTGCTTCTGCCGTTGCTGCGTCCCGAAAAAAAGGCAGCCTAGAACTCGGCGGTGTGCACCGTCCGCGGGAAGGGGATAACGTCCCGAATGTTCTGCATCCCGGTAACGTACTGAATGAGCCGCTCGAAGCCGAGGCCGAATCCGGCGTGGGGAACGCTGCCGTAGCGGCGCAGATCCAGGTACCACCAGTAGTCCTCCTTGTTCAAGCCCATCTCCTCCATGCGGCTCTCGAGAAGCTTCAGGTCGGCCTCGCGCTCGGACCCGCCGATGATCTCCCCTAAGCGCGGGACTAATACGTCCATGGCCCGCACTGTCTTCCCGTCCTCGTTCTGCTTCATGTAGAAGGCCTTGATCTCTTTCGGGTAGTCGGTAACGATGACCGGGCCCCGGTAGATCGTTTCCGTTAAGTACTTCTCATGCTCCGACTGCAGGTCGGCTCCCCATTTAACGGGAAACTCGAACCTGGCCGCCCCGGACTCCTGAGCCTTTTCGAGCTCGGCCATCGCCTCGGAGTAGGTCACCCGGGCGAACTTCTTCTCGATCACCTCTTTCAGGGTATCGATGATCCCTTTTTCGATCCACTGATTGAAGAAGGCCATATCCTCGGCGCACTCCTCGAGCACCGTGGAGAGGATATATTTCAAGAATTCCTCGGCCAGGTCCATGTTGCCGTGGATATCGCAGAAGGCGACCTCCGGTTCGATCATCCAGAACTCCGCCAGGTGCCGGGTGGTGTTGGAATTCTCCGCCCGGAAGGTCGGCCCGAAGCTGTAGACCCTTCCCATCGACAGAGCGTAGATCTCCGCTTCGAGCTGTCCGCTGACCGCCAGATAGGTGGGTTTTCCGAAGAAGTCCCTGGAGTAGTCGACCGCGCCCTCGTTTTTGGGAGGATTCTCCGGATCGATAGTGGTGACCCGGAACATCTCGCCCGCTCCTTCGGCGTCGGCGGCGGTGATTATGGGGGTATGGATATAGAAGAAACCCTTCTCCTGAAAGAAGCGGTGAATAGCGAAGCTCATGGTGTTCCGTACCCGGGCGACAGCCCCGAAGGTGTTGGTCCGGGGACGCAGGTGGGCAATCTCTCTCAAGAATTCGAAGGAGTGACGCTTCTTCTGCATAGGGTAGGTTGCCGGATCGGCCTCGCCGTAAAGATGCAGGGATTCGGCCTGAATCTCCACCGCTTGCCCCTTACCCGGGGAGGGCACCAGCTTCCCGCTGATCTTCACCCCGGCGCCGGTATTGATCCGGGAGAGAGTCTGTTGGTCAAAGTCGTGATGCTCAGTATCCAGAATGGCCTGTATGGTTGCAAAGCAGGATCCGTCGCTCAAGGCGAGAAAGATCAGGTTCTTGGAATCCCGGCGGGTCCGCACCCAGCCGTCGACGCTGATCTCCTGTTCCTGAGCAACTGTTGCAAGGAGTTCTTTAATGGTAGACATGGGGCCTCCTGGAAATTGAGAGTGTGTAAAGTGATACCACGCCTTTCACCGCTCTTTCAAGGGCGGGGACTTGAGTTCTCAACGCCTTACTGGTATCCTCGTACAGCTCAATCCGAGGGGCTTTGGAATGACTATACAGATTTTCGGTACGAAAAAATGCAAAACCACCCAGAAAGCCGTTCGCTACTTCAAGGAACGGGGGATTACACCCCACCAGGTCGATCTGAAGGAGAAGGGTATCTCCCCGGGAGAGCTCGCCAACGTCGCCAGAGCGGTGGGCGAGGAGAATCTGATCGATCCCGAGAGTAAGGCCTATAAAGACAAGGGCTTTGCATACATGGAGTTCGATCCGGCGGAGGAGATCCTCGAGAATCCTCTGCTATTAAAGACCCCCCTCGTGCGAAACGGCAAACTCGCAACCGTCGGCCATGCTCCCGAGGTGTGGCAGTCCTGGATAGATGAGGAGCGCTGACATCGATTCCGTAATCGATTACGCCCTCCTCGGCAGCGGATCCTCAGCCAACGCCTATGTGATTCGTTATGCCGGGCGGGCGATTATGATCGATAACGGATTTACCTTGAAGGAGACCCTGGCCCGGCTCGCTCGGGCGGGAATCGATCCGGCATCACTGGACGGTATCTTCCTGACCCACACCCACGGGGATCATCTGCGCGGCGTCGGCCCCCTCTGTCGGCGCCTGAAGATTCCGCTCTTTACCGCGGCGGGGCTCAAGCTTCCCGACTCGGTCGGTCGCATAGATAAGCGCTATGAACTCGCCCCGGGTAAAAGCTACCGCTTCTCTTGGATGGAGTGCCGCCCCTTCGCAACCTCCCACGATGCGGAGAACTCCCTGGGGTATAGTTTTACTGTGGCCGGAGAACGAATCTCGATTATCACCGATACCGGCGAAGTCTCGGACGAGATGGCCGGACTTGCGGCGGCGAGCAGAGTCCTCTTCCTGGAGTCGAACTATGACGAGGAGATGCTCCGGACCGGTCCCTATCCGCCCTGCCTGCAGGCACGGATCGCCTCCTCCCGGGGGCATCTCTCTAATCTTCAGGCGGCGGAACTGCTTTCCTACCTGAGCGAGGCCGGCGAGCCGGAACAGAGCTATCTCTGTCACCTATCGGAAAACAATAACGATCCTCATAAGGTCGCAGAAACCCTGCAGGCGGCTAAAATTAATGGGCTCCCCTATAAAATAGCCGCCCGGGGAGAACTAATCTGTGGTACTCTACGCAATAAGGACACTTTATGATTGACAACCTGACCATGCTGAACGATATCCTTTTTCGCGGAGCCGAGCGCCATCCCGGAGTGCCTGCCTTGGGCTACTACGATGAAGAGTCTTACTCCTACGGCTCTGCGGCGGAGCAGATCGACCGTCTGGCTGCCAAACTGCGCGCCGACGGCCTCTGCGACGGCGGCCGGATCGCGATTCTCTCTCAGAACATGCCCCACTGGGGAATCGCCTACATGGCGATCAACCGGGCCGGCGGGGTAGTCGTTCCGGTACTGCCCGATTTTATTCCCGAGGATATCGGCACCATCCTCGGGCATGCCGAGATCGACGGGATTTTCGTCTCCCGCCGCATGCTTCCCAAATTAATCGAATCGGGAATTACCGACTCCAAGGTTAAGGTCTATCTGCTCGATAATCTGAGCCTTATGAGCGATGTCAGCTCCTCAGCGGCCGAGGCTGCTTTGCAGGAGGCTCCCCGCCCGAATCTTCCCGAGGGGAGTTATAAGCATCCCGGAGGGTACGAGGACCTGGCGGTCATCATCTACACCTCCGGTACGACCGGTCACTCCAAGGGGGTGATGCTCTCCAACAAAAACATCCTCTTCGATGTGGTGAAGACCAGTCCGATCCCTGGGATACAGATAGGCGACGCGCTGCTCTCGATACTTCCTCTGGCGCATACCTATGAGTGTACCATCGCCTTTCTGATTCCCCTCTACAAAGGGGCCTCTATTTCCTATATAAAGCGCCCGCCGTCGACGACCGTTCTCCTGCCGGCCTTGAAGCAGGTAAGACCTCAAATTATGTTATCCGTACCTCTGTTGATAGAGAAGATCTATCGCCAGAGCGTGTTACCCAATATCAAGAAGAAGGCCCTCCTACGCCGGCTCTACGGCACGGCCCTCGGACGAAAACTCCTGAACCGGGCGGCCGGTAAGAAGCTGAAGCGGCTCTTCGGCGGACGACTCTACTTCTTCGGTATCGGCGGGGCGGCCTTGGCCCCTGAGGTGGAGGACTTCCTGATCGAGGCCCGCTTCCCCTACTGCATCGGCTACGGCCTGACCGAGACCTCCCCGCTCATCGCCGGGGATAATGCCCACGGGCAACGGCCACGCTCAACCGGAATGCCCATTGAGGGAATCGAGGTCCGGATCGATCAGCCGAATCCCGAAACCGGCGAGGGGGAGATCATTGTCAAGGGACCGATCGTGATGATGGGTTACTACAAGGATCCCGAGCGTACCGCCGAGGTGATCGATCCCGAGGGCTGGTTCCACACCGGCGACCTGGGGATTTTCGACGAGGATGGGCGGCTCTATATCAAGGGGCGCAAGAAGAATATGATCCTCGGGCCGAGCGGCGAGAACATCTACCCCGAAGCGATCGAGTCGCTGATCAACAGCTACGATTTTGTCGAGGACTCCCTCGTCTTTCAGCATCAGGGCGAGTTGATGGCCCGGGTACAGATCAACTACGACGGCTTGAAGGAGCACATGCACAATATTGCCGATTCGGCCTCCGATGTACCCCGGGAGATCGGCGAGCTCCTGAACGATATCAGGAAGAACGTCAACCGTAGCCTGAGTTCATTCTCCCGAATAGGCAAGGTGATCGAGCAGAAGGAGCCCTTCGAGAAGACACCCACCAAAAAGATCAAGCGCTTTCTCTACGATTCTCTGCATAAGCTCGATCCCCGCAGCGGCAAGGACAAGAATAGGGAAAATAAAGACGTAGAGTAGGTTATGCCAAGGGGAGGCCTTACAGGCGCAGGAAACGCCGCTTTGCCGCGACTATCCGCTTCAGCGATGCATTCAGTCGCCGGGCGGATATCTCCCCTGCATCATAGGCCTCGAGCAGGAGATTCCGGGACTCGCGCGGATTCACCGGCATCAAGAGGATATCCGCTCCGCCGTGAAAGGCGAGCAGGGGGAGTCTGTCCGCCCGATACACATGAGTAACCGCGCCCATTCTGAGGGAGTCGGTGAAGATCAGCCCGTCGAAGTTCAGGTTCTTGCGCAGCACTCCTTCGGTGATAGGGGCCGAGAGGCTCGCCGGCCGTCCCGAAGCATCAAGTACGGGAACGGTGATATGTCCCAGCATCACCCCGCTGATTCCGCCCGCAATAAGTTCCGTAAAGGGAATAAGCTCTCGATTCTTCAGGGTTTCCTTGTCGGCCTCGAGAAGGGCGTTCCCCGTATGACTGTCTCCTCTGGCGGCGCCGTGGCCGGGGAAATGCTTTGCCACGGCCATTATTCCCTCAGCCTCGAGGGCTAGAGCAAAGGCGCCGGCCATGCGGGCAACCAGCTGCGGATCGGCCCCGTAGCTCCGGTCGCCGATAACACCGCCGGAACCGGGCTGATGGATGTCGGCTACCGGTGCAAAGTCGAGGTTGAATCCCAGCTCCTTCAGCTCCTCCGCAATGGTCCGAGCCGCAGCCGCCGCCTGCTCTAAATCACCGCTTTGTCCGATCAGACCGTTGGGCGGAATGGGCGTCGCTCCCATGGCGGGTACCGCGTTGAGGCGGCTAACTCTACCTCCCTCCTCATCCAGGGCGATAAAGGGCGGTACAGTAGTGAGGGCCGATAGCTCGTCGATCAGCCGTCGAGTCTGTTCCGGATTCTCAAGATTCCCGGCGAAGAGAATAAATCCCCCCGGTTGAATATCTCTCGCCCACTCCCGGTACTCTTCGCTGACGGAGGTAAGAAAACGTCCGTCCGAGGGATCCCTTACCTCGACCATCAGGAGCTGACCCACCTGATCCTTGAGCTCTAAGCTGGAGTAGAGCGTATCCCAGGGATCCGGCTCTACGACGACCACTGGCCGGGGTTCAGGGAACTCAGGCGCCGGTTCGACCAGGGATACCGATGCGCAGGAGGTGATCAGGACCAGTAGAGTGAAGAGCGGAGCCAGGCGATGGAGAGGCATGAATCGGCGCATGGGCTATTTGTAGCCCAAATGAATCCGCTTGTGCAATCGGCGTTATGCTTGTCCTTTATGGGTTTGCCGGGATATACTTGGCGCTGTCATGCATCAGTTATCAGATCTTCATATTCGCGATGCTCATCCTCTTATCGCGCCGAGCGCCTTGAAGGAGCTCTTCCCAGTTTCTCAGGCCAGCGACGATACCGTCTATCAGGGCCGTGAGGCGGTTAAGGAGATCCTGAGCGGACGGGATTATCGCTTACTCGGGATCATCGGCCCCTGTTCGATTCATCAGCAAAGCTCCGCCCTGGAGTATGCCGAGAAACTCGCCGCGCTGCAGGAGCGGGTAGGGAAGACCATGCTCCTCTTTATGCGGGTCTACTTCGAGAAGCCCCGGACCGTGCTCGGCTGGCGGGGAATGGTCACCGATCCGGATCTGGACGGTTCCTACAAGATCGAAAAGGGGTTAAAACAGGCCCGGGATATCCTCTCCCGGATTACCGCCATGGGCGTTCCGGTCGGCTCGGAGATTCTCGATCCCATCATTCCCCAGTACACCTCGGATTTTATCTCCTGGGCCGCCATCGGCGCTCGTACGACCGAGAGCCAGACCCACCGACAGATGGCCTCAGGTCTCTCGATGCCCGTAGGCTACAAGAACGGCACCTCCGGGAATCTCCGCTTGGCGATAGATGCGATGGAGGCGACCCGCCATCCCCAGAGTTTTATCGGTATAGACCAGGCGGGAAAGACCTCGGTCCTGCATACCACCGGGAATCCCCACAGTCATATAATCCTTCGGGGCGGACGGGATGCGCCCAACTACTACGAAGAGAACGTGGAAGAGGCGACCGAGATGATGCGGGCCAACAAGGTTCAACCGGCGGTGATGATCGACTGCAGCCACATGAACTCAGGCAAGGATCCCCACAAACAGGGACGGGTCTTGAGGGCGGTGAGCGACTATCGGAAGCGCGGGCTCTCGCAGGTGATCGGGTTCATGCTCGAGAGTAATCTCTTTTCCGGTAGTCAGAAGATTCCGAACAAATTATCCGAACTGCAGTACGGCATTTCCATTACCGATGCCTGTATTGGGTGGAATGAGACTGAAAGGATGATTCTCGAGGCCCACGAAGAGCTTTCAAAATAGTATACTAGGCCATGAAGAACAGATCATGGAGGAGGATTCTATGGCGAAGAAGATAGTCCTATTGCTGGCCGACGGTTTTGAAGAGGTCGAGGCAATTACCCCGATCGACTTCCTGCGCCGCGCAGGTATCGAGGTAACTATTCTCGGCATCGAGAGCGATGCTCCGGTCGGCGGCCACGGAGTCTCGGTCAAAGCGGACAGCCGCGTCGAACATCCGCCCCGGCAGCTCGACGGCGTAGTTATTCCCGGCGGTATGCCCGGAGCCACCAATGTAGCCGCTTCTAAAGCTGCGCGAGAGCTGATTCAGGAACTCTACGACGAAGACAAACTTGTCGCCGCCATCTGTGCCGCCCCGGCAAAGGTCCTGCACCCCATGGGAATCCTCGACGGTCGCAAAGCGACCTGCTATCCCGGCTTCGAGAAGGAGCTGACCGAAGCCGAGTTCACCGAGGACCGGGTCGTTCGAAGCGGTTCGGTAATAACCAGCCGGGGCCCCGGAACGGCTGCAGAGTTTTCAGAGGCGGTGATCAGCTACCTTCTAGGTGAGGAGAAGGCCCGGGAGATCCACACGGCCACTCTGCAGAAATAGAGCCGCCGTTTTCGCGGCTCTACTGGGCCTCTCTTAGGCGATCGCGTGAATCTGTTTCAGGAACTGCCTGGTCCGCTCGTTTTCCGGATTCTTGAAAAATTTGTCCGGCACCTGACGTTCGACGATTCGCCCCTCATCCATGAAGATGATGTGGTCTGCCACTCTCCGAGCGAAACCCATCTCATGGGTTACGCAGATCATAGTCATCCCCTCTTCGGCTAGGGTCACCATTACATCCAGTACCTCGTTGACCATTTCGGGATCCAGGGCCGAGGTCGGTTCATCGAAGAGCATAATTTTGGGCTGCATACAGAGGCTCCTTGCAATGGCTGCCCGCTGCTGCTGCCCTCCGGAGAGCTGAGAGGGGTACTTCATCGCATGCTCGGCGATATTCACCCGTTTGAGGTATTTCCAGGCGAGCTTCTCCGACTCCCTCTTTGAGATCTTCCGAATCCAGATCGGCGCCAGGGTTAGATTCTCGAGAATGGTGAGATGGGGGAAGAGGTTGAAGCTTTGGAAAACCATGCCTACCTCCTGCCGGATGAGTGAGACGTCTCTGATGTCTTCGGTCAACTCGTGGCCGATGACCATAATCGTCCCCTGCTGATGTTTCTCCAGGCGATTGATGCATCGGATCAGGGTCGACTTTCCTGATCCTGAAGGTCCGCAGATGACGATTTTCTCTCCGGCGCCGACATTGAGGTTCACATCCTTAAGGACATGGAAATCCTCAAACCATTTATTCAAGCCTTTTATACTGATAATGTGGTTGTTTGTACCTTGTGCCGATGGTTGCACCGCTATGCTTTCTGTGCTCATTTAGCTGCTCCTGTAGGTAGGGTATTGATTTTTTGCTCGATTCGGCTTGTTAGCCGCGAGATGCTGAAGCAGAGTATCCAATAAACTAGTCCGGCGAATATCAGTCCCTCCGGCTCCATACCGAGCCAGTTACTATCGCTGGCGAGGGGGCTAACAATGCCCAAGAGATCGAAGAGGCCGATGATCATCACCAAGGTAGTATCCTTGATAAATGAGATCGAGATCCCGCCAATATTTGATATTGTCACCTTCAGTACTTGGGGCAGGATGACCAAATAGTTCCGTAAGCCGAACCTGAAGCCCAAAGAGTCGGCGGCTTCGTACTGTCCGGAAGGGATGGCTTGTAGGCCTCCGCGGATTACCTCGGCCAGGTAAGCGGACTGGAAGAAGGTCATACCGATTACGATTCTGACGATCTTGTCCACCGATATTCCGGCAGGCAAAAAGAAGGGCACTACCACGGAGGACATGAAGAGGATGGTAATAAGCGGTATTCCCCGGAAAAACTCGATATAGCTTACACAGAAGCCTCGTATTACCGGCAACTGACTGCGTCTGCCGAGGGCCAACAGAACTCCCAGCGGAAAGGAGTATACCAGACCTAAGAGGGACAGAATGAAGGTCAGGGTAAGTCCACCCCAGTCGTTGGTCGAGATCTTCTCCAGTACTATGCCGCCGGAGAGAAAGAAGGCGACAATCAGCGGCAAAAGAATCAGTTGGACAGCGAATATCAGGATCTTATGCTGGATCGACTTGAGAAAATAGGGAATCATAGTCAAGGCAATGACTACTACGCAGGCTGGAATGCGCCAGATCTCTTCCTTCGGAAAGAACCCGAACATAAAGAACCGAATCTTATTGACGATAAACGCCCATGTGGCTCCTCCCGCTCCTCCCGATTGGGCGATCTCCCGGCTCTCGCCCGTCCATACCGCCTTTATGATGGCCCAATCGACCAGCCAGAGCAGAACCTTAACGGAGACTGCGAGCATAATCAGCGTCAGAAAGGCGTTGAGCGGGGTGTTGAAGTATTCTCGTTTAATCTGGGTGATCAGTTTCACTATTCGTGTTTGCTTATCCAAGGGGAATATCCTCCAATCTTAACAACGCACCCTTCTTGTTGATGATCGCGTTGTTATACCAGTTCATGAAGAAGGAGGTCAGCAGACTGATGCAGAGATAGGTGAACATCACCATGGCCATGACCTCCAAAGCGCGACCGGTCTGGTTAAGGGTAGTTCCGGCGAAGACCGCGGTAAGGTCCGGATAGGCCACCGCCATCCCGAGGGAGCTGTTTTTGATAATGTTCAGGTACTGGTTCGTTACCGGTGGAATCATCGTCTGCAGCGCCTGAGGCACGATAATAAGATTGAGCCGGCGCCAGGGGGTAAAACCAAGGCTTTTAGCCGCCTCCAGCTGTCCCCTTGGAACTGCCAGTACCGAACTGCGCACTATCTCCGATATGTAGGTCGAGGTGTAGGTGCTCAGCGCTACAACAATCGAGAAAAACTCCGGTCGCACCGTAATGCCGCTTGAGAACCTGAATTTTGTCAGCTCCGGTAGGATGATGGCGTAGGGCCTCATGACTATTGATGCGATGATGGGAACCAGAATAATTGCCAGCTGCCACGGCCAGAGCCGCTTATGTACGCCCCGGAGGATAAGTCGTTTTTTAGCCATACCCAAGTAGATAAAACCGGCGATCGACAGAAAGAGGATAAAATAGAACCCGGTGACACCCGCTCGGGGCAGGAGCTCGGGAAGGGTGATGCCCCTGACGTTTATATAAAGCCAGTCACCTAAAATGAATGACTCCTTGAAGGGGGGAAGCACATTTAAGAATACCACCTGATACCAGAACAGAACGTGCAGCAGGGGAGGTATGTTGCGGAGTAGTTCCACATAATAGAGGGCGCCCCGGCTGATTAATTTATTAGATGATAGGCGCATGAGCCCAACCATGAAGCCGAGGAGTGTTGCTAATATAATACTGATAACGGATGCGAGCAGTGTGTTCAGTAAGCCTACGACAAAGGTTCTTCCGAAGGTATTGCTCTCGTCGTATTCGATAAGGGTTTGGCTGATGGAGAATCCGGCCGTATCGTTGAGAAAGCCGAAGCCGATCCCTATATTGCGCCGGGAAATATTGTCGACATAGTTGGTGCCGAAAAAGATAAAGACCATTACAACAGCGGCGATCAAGCCAGCCTGAACAAGGAAGCTGCGGGTAAGAAGTTTCTTCATTGTGGGTGAAGCCTTTCCTTGAGATTAAAGGTTGACCGCCGGCAAAGGGGAGCCGGCGGCCAGAAAGAGGGTTAACGGATCGGTAAGCCGTACTGCAGGCCGCCGTCGGTCCAGAGGGCATTAAAGCCGCGTTCAATGTTCAGCGGGGATCCGCTTCCCAGGTTGCGGTCGAAGCTCTCGCCGTAGTTGCCTACAAGCTTGACAATCTTATATCCAAAATCCGGTTCGAGACCGAAACCCTTGCCTACTTCGCCTTCCACCCCAAGCATTCGCTTTACGTTCGGATTGGTGCTGGAGGCAAGCATCTCGTCAACATTCGCCGCAGACACGCCGTACTCCTCGGCGTTAACCATGACCATCAAGGACCAGGTAACTATGTCCAGCCACTGATCGTCTCCCTGACGCACTACCGGCCCCAAGGGTTCCTTGGAGATCAGTTCGGGGAGCATGATGAAATTCTCGGGCTCCTGGAATTTGGTGCGCAATGCATAGAGCTGAGACTGGTCACTGGTGACCGCATCGGCCCGGCCAGCTTCGAGCGCAGCTGAAGCCTGGTCGTTCTTCTCGAAAGTGATCAATTCGAACTCCATTCCCGCTTTGCGGAAGTAATCCGACAGGTTCAGCTCGGTGGTTGTCCCCGCCTGAACTGCAATGGTGGCACCGTCAAGATCGGCTAGAGAGGTAATCCCGGAATCCTTGGCTACCATAAAGCCCTGTCCGTCGTAGTAGTTGACGCCGGCGAAGTTGATTCCGAGTTCGCTATCCCGGGTCGCAGTCCAGGTCGTTACCCGGGAGAGAACGTCAATCTCCCCGGACTGCAGCGCGGTGAAGCGTTCCTTGGCACTTAAAGGGATGCATTCGATAGCATCAGCATCACCGAGAACCGCCGCGGCAACGGCACGGCCGAGATCGACGTCGAAACCCTGCCAGACGCCCTCTGCGTCAGGGGCGGAGTAGCCGGGGACTCCAGCGGTCACACCGACAATCACCTTGCCGCGCTCCTTCACAATCTCAAGCGTCGATTTGGCGGCTGCGGAGGGTGATTCTTCACTGGTTTCTACCGGTTCGGAGAAGCCGCAGGAAACAACAAGTAGGACAGATGCGATCAGAAGGCCGATTCCCCGGAGGGGAGCCTTCTTCAACGAGAGGTTAAGCATACACAATACTCCTTGAGATAAATATCTTCTTGGAGCTGTATATGCAATTTGCGTACCAGGTCGGAGTAATTAAAAACGAACTCCTGTAACTTGTTATTCTGAGAAAAAATACTTATAAGTGTTACATGGCGACAAATAATACATATCTGAATATAGAAATGCAAATAAGTACCAATATGTAGCCAAAATGAGGCGATTTTACATTAATGAAAAAAATACCTCCGACTTTAGTCCCCTAAATCGATCTCCCGGCTCTTAAAGCCGAAGCCGATTACGTCGTGGACGTCGTTCATGGTCATGAAAACCTCGGGATCCTCCTGATTGGCGATCGACTTCAAGGTGGCCGTTTGTTGGATGTTGAAGGCCACGAAAATAATATTCTTGGCCGTCTTCGACCAGCTTCCTTCGCCTTTTAGGAAGGTGACTCCCCGATCGAGCTCCTCGTAGATCCTCTCTTTGATCCGCTCCTCCGCCGCGGCGGAAGAGCAGATGATAGTGGCGGTCTTTACCTTGGAGAGACCCTCGGTCACCATGTCGACGAACTTGGAGGAGAGGTAGAGGCCGAAGTAACTCCAGATGATGATATTCAGGTCGGCGAAGACGATTCCGATGATCAGGATGATAGAGGTTTCGATGATCAGGTAGCCGTTGCCGATCGAGATCCCCAGGTACTTCTTCAGCATCGCCACCGGAATATCCGTTCCCCCGGTGGAGGACTTCGACTTGAACATGATTCCGATTCCTACCCCCAAAAGCATGGAGCCTGCAATGGCGGCCAGGAATATCTCGTTGGTCATCGCCCACTCGGAAGAGGTCTTCAATACGCCGTTGACCGTGTTGTACTCCTCGATCATCTCGGTCAGGATTCCGTGGCGGTAGAGAGAGCGGGGCGAGACCAGGTCGGTCATGGTGGAGGAGACGAAGAAGCCGATGAAGGTTCCTACTCCGAACTGCCGGCCGACGACGATGATTCCGGCGATCCAGAGGGGAATGTTCATCAGGATCATCGTGAAACCGGCGTTCCAGTCGAAGATATGGAAGAAGATCTGGCTCAAGCCTCCCACCCCGCCGGGGGCGATCTTATAGGGGAGCAGGAACCAGGAGAGGCCGATCCCGTAGAGGAGACTCCCGAAGAGGATCCCCGCCGTCTGCCGAATAATCTCCTTGGGATTGATAGATATCGATTTCATGAGATCCTCCTTCTCCGTTGGATAGGCCCCATTCTGCCTCTTTTTAAGGGGAATGAGAAGGGGATTTACTGATTTTGTTACTATTGTAGTGGTGAATAATAATTTGGGTTTTATTTTGGGATGAGCGTAAACCAAACGCTTGCGCACTTATCGCCACTCAGCTTAATTGGATGTTCTATGGAACAAGGTACATTCCAGGCGATCATTAGTTCATAGATGGAAACCAGCGTGTAGCGTTAGACTCTGCTCTCGTGTCCCTCGCTCTCAATGGAATTCGTCAATCCTATCTGTAGGAGAGGCTCTATAACAGCGGTACCTAAAGCTGCTATACCCAAGTCCTAGCTTATTGCAGCGACTTCCTCAGTATCAGGAACTGAATGGCCGCATCCTCTTATGAATAGCTAAATAGTTATAATAACATTGCCTCGTTTATGCCCTTTCTCAACATACGCGTGAGCTTCCGCCATTTTTTCTAAAGGATAAATCCTGTCTATTACAGGCGTAATCTTCTCTTGCTCAGCCAATAATTTCAAATTCAGGAAAGCATCTTTGGGAGTTAAAGGAATTCCATTATCAATCGAAATGTATTTGCCTTTTGGGGAAAGAGCATTTTTACTTTTCTCTTTAAGATTTGAGGATTTAGAGTTTCCAACAGCATCCAGTACATAATTATAGCTCTTTAATTTTAATTCAGCGTCTTTTTTCGTATAATCAATCATAAAATCACTTCCCAAGGATTTTACTAACTCAAAATTCCTTCCGCTGCAAACGCTTGTGACAATGGCTCCTGCATTCTTTGCCAATTGTATCGCCATACTACCTATGCTACCTGAAGCTCCATAAATTAAAACCTTGTCGCCTTTTTTTACGGCAGCCCTATGCAACAAATGTGAGGCGAGTAATCCACCATACGGGATGGCTGCTGCATCATTATGACTAATGTTTACAGGCTTATGAGCAATGTGCCAGTCTTCAGGTAGGCATATATATTCTGCATATGAACCAAAATGACGTTTTGTTGGTGAAACAGAACCATATGCAAAAACTTCATCGCCAATATTAAATGAAGACACACTTTTCCCCTTACTCTCTACAATACCAGATGACACCATTCCTAAAATCGGTTTTCTGGGCTTTCCAAAACCGAAAACACATTGAAGGATGAACTTTGGAATAGGTGCTTCATTCATTCTGCGTATAAGCACATCACTTGCTGTAACAGAGGTAGCATGAATTTTTATAAGAATTTCATTGTCTTTTGGTGACGGCTTTTCAACTTCCGCTAAAACGAGGTTTTCTGAATCTCCGTATTTTAAACATTGAATCGCTTTCATAGTTCACCCCTGTTTGAAAGTATCAAATTTCTTGCCAGGGCACTACCTATTCGATCAGTCCCGACCTTTTGAGTGGACAAGCGTGTCGATAAGACAAATCTGGGCTGTTAAACTCGAGTCGAATGCGGGTGTAATAACTTCTTGAGCAACTGATTACGGCTGCCGTAGCATGGTAATGCCCAGCCAGGCAAACCAGACAATCTGGGTGAGGCCGAAGATGCTGGCGCTGATTTCGGCGGTGGCGGGGATAACGCTGATCACACCAGCTGCGCCGACGACAAACCCGAGATAGTGCAAGGCGCGGGTAAAATTGCCGCTGCGCAGACCGGCCACGCTGAGTTAAATCACCCAAATGCCGCCAACCACTTCCACGCCGCCACCCAGGCCGTTAAAGATGGACCCTATCGCCAGCCAGACGGTTGCCGCCTGCTCGGGATTGGTCGCTTGCAGTCCCACTACCGTTTCCATACCCACGATGTAGATCATGCCGCTGGCGATGACGAGCACCGACCAGATGTGGCCGAAAGCGGTCGCCGTACGGGCCAGGGCGGAATTCGTGCCGTCCAGCCGTTCATGCAGCGCCAGGGTCAGCACTACCAGCGACGCGCCCCATGCGACATAGACAATCAGCATCAGGGCCGTCAGCAGCCCCTGGTTTTCGACAATCGCCGCAACTTTTTGCAGCGGGTCGGCGATGCCGCCGACGTTGACCACGGCGATAAAGCCGATAAAGCCTATGATGTAGGCCAATGCTTCGAACAATGCGGCCGCGCCGCCCCATTTTTGTAATTTTGTCATGTTGGTTTCTCCTTGTTGAAATAAGAGTTAATGGTAGCAAGAGTTATCCGCGAGCGCAATCGCGAAACAGTAATCGATAGCGAAATTCGGCAAAAGTACAGCACCGACCGCGCTTCGCGGGCTCAAAACGGAGTCGACAGCCGCGATTTGAGTGGACAGACGTGCCGATAAGACAAATCTGGGCTGTTTCGAAAATTTTGATGATACCCTTAACTAATCTCGAACGGATTCACAACCTCCACCCCGTCGATCACCTGCCCGGCATTCAAATCTTCGGTATAGAGCCGCGTACAGCCCTCGCTTCGGGCGGCGGCGAGAATCATCGCGTCACAAAAGGAGAGTCGATGGGCCGATTGAAGGGCGATCGCATCCTGAAACAGGTCGAAGCTCAGATCGACTATTTCCATCAGCGACAGAAGTTCAATCTCCTTTTTCGCATGCTCCTCGTTTAAGGGATTTAGAATCTTTCGTGTTACGGTTACCCAGAACTCGTTCAGCACCTGCACCGAGATTACGGCGGATCCGGCCAGCATGGATTCTCGGATCAGCTTCCGGGCGATTCTCTGTTTATCGGCTTCGCTAGCATCGTTGGCGTAGACAAGAATATTTGTATCGATGAACCACTTATCGCTCATGCAGCTCTTCCCGGGTCCAGCTCCTCTTCCCGACTTTCGCGCCGCTCTCGCTAAAGAGTCTATCAAGCTCATCGATTCGCAGGCGTGTACGTAACTCGTCTTTTCGTACTAGCTCTTCGACATAATTGCGTACGAGACCGTTAAAACTTGTCTCCCGGTCGATAGCGATCTTCTTCGCCTTCTTCAGAAGATCGTCGTCGAGAGATATGGTTACATTCGACATCTCACACCTCCATATGTGATACACTTATTACAAATTTACACCCATTACACGATGCAAACAAGGGATGACTAATAAAAAAGCCTCCCCGGTCGGAACCGGGGAGGCGGAATGAGTCTCTTGAAAGAGGAGCTCTACTTCTTCGGCTTAGCGATAATCCCTTCCAGGCCGGGGCGCTTCTTAAGATCCTTCTTAAGCGCCTCCTGGCGGGACTTGTTGACGTAGTCGGGGCTCTGGAAGTAGTAGGTGTACTCGGTGTGATCCTTGTAGCTCCCTTCCAGCAGGGCGTAGGTGTCTTCGGTCATCACCAGCTCCTCGTCGGTGGGGATGACGAAGACCTTCACCTTCGAGTCGGGAGTGGAGATCTCGGTCTCGGCATAGCGGGTCATGGAGGCCCAGTTCTTCTCCTTGTCGACCTTGACGCCGAGCTCTTCGAGCCCCTCGGTCACCTTCTCGCGGTTGATCGGTCCGCGCTCGCCGACGCCGGCGGTAAAGACAATCGCATCTACTTTGCCCAGGACGGCCATGTAGGCCCCCACATATTTCTTGAGCCGGTAGGACTCCATCTCGATGGAGAGCTGAGACTGCTTGTCCCCTTTCTCGGCGGCGATCTCGATATCCCGGCGGTCGACATACTGCTCGGTAATCCCTAAGACGCCGGACTTCTTGTTGAGGGTCTTCTCCATCTCGTCGGGACTCATGCCCAGCTTCTTCATCATGAAGAAGGGGATGGCCGGATCGATATCGCCCGAGCGGGTGCCCATGATCAGCCCCTCCAACGGTGTCAGTCCCATGGAGGTGTCAACAGAGACGCCGTTCTTGACTGCGTTTACCGAGGAGCCGTTGCCGATGTGGGCGATGATGACATTGGTCTCGAAAGGATCCTTGCCCAGAAGAACAGCCGCCCGCTTGGCGGTATAGAGGAAGCTCGTGCCGTGGAAGCCGTAGCGGCGGACGGCGTGCTCCTTGTACCACTGGTAGGGGAGGGCGTAGAGGAAGGCCTTCTCCGGCATGGTCTGGTGCCAGGCGGTATCCATGATCGCACACTGGGGGACATCGGGCATTACGGCCTGGGCCGACTCGATACCGGTAATGTTAGCAGGGTTGTGCAGGGGCGCGAGATCCTGAATCTCCTTGAAGTTTGCGAGGACCTCGGGGGTAACCAGGACGGAGCGGGCGAACTTTTCGCCGCCGTGGACAACCCGGTGTCCGACGGCTTTGATCTCATCGACCGAGGAGATCGCTCCGTGGGTAGGATCGATGATGGTGTTTATGAGGAGCTCGATCGCTTCCTTGTGGGTGGGGCAGGCATGTTCGATTTTGTGCTCTTCTTTGCCGGTGGTCTGGTGCTTTATAAATGCACCCTCAAGACCGACTCGTTCGACGATGCCCGAGGCCAGGATGTCCTTTTTGTCCCAATCATAGAGCTGGTATTTCAGCGACGATGAGCCGCAGTTAAGGGTAAGAATTGTCAAGATAGTCCTCCGAAAAATGATTCTTGTGCGCTTGTGGCTGATTGCGTATGCGTAGTCCGGAGTGTAAACGCAATTGGTAGAGGCTTTCAAGTCTCCCTTTCTCACTTCTCTTCCTTGAAGCAGCGTCACCCTCTCGCCCCTTACGAAGATATGGATACTCTGCAACGACTGGTTCTGGCTGCTTCTCTGCTGTTGATTGCGATTCCGCTACATACGGATATGCTTGAGCTTGCCGCCCGAGGGACGGGGGAGGGGGATAACGCCGACTATGCCGGGAGAATAAGGCTCGACTATGGTCGTCTGGAAGCGGGACTCCTCGTGGGAATCGACGCGGCGGGTACCGAAGAGCAGGCGTACCGGATCTCGGGCGGGATCTTACTGCCCTTGTATACTACTGTTCTGAAGGCGGGCAGTCTCTCGATCGCCGGACCCCTTACTGAACTCTCATCCCCTACCCAGGCCGGCGCCCTTTCGCCTCTCTACTACCGCTATTCCTCGGTGGGACTCTACCGCGGCTGGGATCCGGGAGAGAGCCGAGCCGTCGCCTGGGGGCTCCCGGGGCTGATCTGGTGCTGCTATGAGGAGAGCCCGGATTCTCCGGCGGAGACCAGTATCTGCGCCTCCCTCGAGATTCTCCCGGATCTACGATTAGAGGCGGCCGGCCTCTATTTCGTGCTTCCCGAGGAGGAAGAAGACGAGTGGATCCTGGCCGATGGTGTGCCCGCTGCCGGGGAGCATCTTCTTAGCGGGCTGGGCCTGATCCGTCAGGGGTGCAGGCTCGATCTCTCCCTCTTCGGCGCCGCCTCCTTCCATCCGCTGCTCCCCGCGGGGGGGTATCTGCGCTTGCAGTCCCGGAGGCGGGGAAGCTACAGCCTCGTCGGAGTACGTCTCTCCGCGGCCGACCGCTATTACCGCACGCCGAGGGATCACCGGCCGCCCTTCGCCCGCTCCGCGGCGGCCCAACTGCGGCTCTTTCCCGGAGGCAGGCTCCAGCCCGTCCTGGAGCTGACCGGTCGACAGGAGCATCCTCCCCTCGACGGACGCCTCCCCTTCGACTGGCGGGGAGCGGCTGCCGGAGGAGTGGAGTATGCGACGGAGAAGCTCTCAGCCTCCCTCCTGCGGGAGGCTGAACTACGCCGGGAGGAGGGGGAGCACTCTTCCCGGGAACGCCTACGGGCTACAGCGGCGTGGAAGCCTAATCCGGGGAGCTTTCTCGAAATCAAGGGGACCTACCGACTTGGCCTGGATCTGCTGGAGAAGAGCGGACTCGAGGGCGGTATCCGAGGATCAGAACTCGGCTGTTCCGCCGGTCTGGATTGGAAGCGTGAATCGGATTTTGGAGAGCCCCCGGGAGCTCCTCTTCTTTGCTGCCGGGCGGAGCTGAATCTTACGGGGGATAAAGGCTATCTGCGGCTGAAGATGAGCATTGAAGAGGGCGAACTGGGATGGCGTTTGGAGGGTGGTCGGCGAATTTGTGTCGGAGAGGGGAAAGATTAGCTGACAAAATCATTGCGGAACCGGGACTATCCATGTATAATTGGTAAGACCAATACCAAGGAGCCCAGAGTGCAGACCATTCTCGTGATCAATTGCGGCAGTTCATCCATTAAATACGAAGTCTACAAGATGCCGAGCAATGAAAGCGTCGGTAAAGGATTAGTCGAGCGTATCGGCCAGGAGAGCGGCGATATTACCCAGAAACGGCCCGACGGCGCTGTCCTGACCCAGTCCGGTCCGATGCCGGATCATGCAGCCGCCATGGAGTTTCTCAAGAAGGCGCTGGTCGATCCCGAGAAGGGGCTGATCGGCTCGTTGGAAGAGATCTCCGGCGTCGGTCACCGGGTGGTACACGGCGGCGAGGAGTATTCAAGTTCGGTGGTAATCGACGATAAGGTCATCGCCGCCATCGAGAAGAATATCGAGCTTGCACCCCTGCATAATCCGGCCAACCTGACCGGTATCAACGAGGCCAGGCGTCTCTTTCCCGGCTGTACCCAGGTCGCCGTTTTCGATACCGCCTTCCACCAGACCCTGAGCCCCGCAGCCTATCTCTACGGTATTCCCCGGGAACTCTATGATAAATACCGCATCCGTCGTTACGGTTTCCACGGAACCAGCCACCGCTACGTCGCTAAGCAGGCGATTCAGCTAATGAAGCGGGATCCCTCGAACACCAACGTCATCTCTTGTCATTTGGGTAACGGCGCGTCGATTACCGCTATCGCCAATGGTAAATCGATCGACACCTCCATGGGATTCACCCCCCTCGAGGGCGTCGTGATGGGCACCCGATCGGGAGACCTGGATCCCCAAATTCTGTTTTACCTGATGGATCGGGGCTACTCGAAGGAGGATCTGAACAAGATGCTCAACAAGGAGAGCGGTATGCTCGGTCTCTCGGGGATCTCCAACGATATGCGGGATATCGAGAAGGCCGCCGAGGAGGGCAACGAATGGGCGAAGCAGGCCCTCGAGGTCTATGCCTATCGTATCCGGAAGTATATCGGCGCCTTTGCGGCCAACATGGTTCGAACCGACATCATGGTCTTTACCGGCGGAATCGGCGAGAATCAGGTTACCATGCGCGAGCGGATCTGCGACCGCTTAGAGAGTATCGGCATCATGCTCGATCACGAGAAAAACCGGGAGAACGGCAGCAAGACCGGCATAATCTCCACCGATTACTCTCCCACCGCTATCTGCGTGGTCCCCACCAACGAGGAGCTGCAGATCGCCACCGACACCTACGAGCTTTTGAGCTAGGATAGTACGGGCCCTGCTACGGGGCCCGTTTTTATAAGGAAAGGAAGATCTTGGCCGTTTCGAAGTAGATGGTCAGGCCGCAGACGTCGATCACCGTGGCCATCAGCGGGGCGGACATCACGGTAGGGTCGAACCCGAGCCGATGGATCACCAGCGGCGCGAGGGCGCCGATGATGGTGGAGAAGAGGACCACAAAAGTCAGGCTGACACCCACGATGAGCGCATCGAAGATCGGAATTCCCGGAGGCATCAGGTAACTGCGGAGGATAATAACTCCGCCGGTAATCAGGCCCATTATCACGCCGACGAGAATCTCTTTCAGCATTACCTCGCCGATATCTCGAAAATGGAGCTCCCCGGTGGCCAGACCGCGAATCATCAGGGTGGAGGACTGACTGCCGGAGTTACCTCCGGTTTGGGTAATGACCGGCATGAATATAAAGAGAAAGGCGGCGCCGATAACCAGATTCTGATAGTGATTGATCACGTTGGTGGTTATCGTTCCGACTAATAGCAGGATAATCAGCCAGGGAACCCGTTTCTTGACCAGGGCGAATATCGAACTGTCGAGATATCGGCCCAGTCCTCCCTCCATGGCGCCCATCTTGTAGACGTCCTCGGTCTGCTCCTCCCGGATAACGTCGATGATGTCGTCGAAGGTGATGATTCCCAAGAGGGCGTTCTGGCTGTTGACTACCGGCAGGGACATCAGGTCGTAGGTTTCGAGGATCTTGGCCACCTCCTCCTGGTCGGTATCTTCGCGAACGACGATCAGATCCTGCTCCATTACATCGTTGACGCTGGCGTTGTCGTCGGCGGTGAGGATGTCCTTTAGGGAGCAAACCCCCTGGAGACGCCGCTCCTTATCGACGACGTAGATATAATAGACCATCTCTACCTTGCGGGCGTTTTTGCGCAGGAAGTGGAGGGCCTGGGAGACGCTGATGTGGGACTGAACCGCAAGGAAGCGCGGGGTCATCAGCCCGGCCGCGTCGTCCTCGTCGAAGCGCAGCAGGTAGAGTATCTCCCGTTTCGATTCCGGCGTCAGTCGCTGCCAGAGGGTTTTACGGATTTCGACACTGGCGGCCTGGATAAAGTCGACCAGGTCGTCCGGTTCCATATCGGAGAGGAGATACCTGATATCGCCGTCGCTGATCAGCTCCATCAAAGTCTCTTGTTCCGCTGCCGATAGGGAGAGGAGGAGATCGCCCTTATCTTCTCTATCTAAGGCGTGGAATATCTGCTGTTTGTGTTCGCTCTCCAAACCGTCCCACTGGTCGAGAAGTTCGGTCAAGGGAACTCCGGAGAGAAGCTCAGTAAGTTCTTCATTGCTGTGGTGTTCTTCGGATAGGATCTCGCTCAAGTTGCGCATGATTCAGCTCCTCCGTTCTAAACTTGGGTCTCCGGCCAGTCTCCCACAAGAAGGATCTCCCGTTCTAGCTCGAATCCGTAGGATTCGCGTACGGCCTTCTCAACAAGCTCAATCAGGGCCAGGATATCCTCGGCCCGGGCCTGTCCGGTATTGATGATGATGTTCCCGTGGAAGGGGGCGATCATCGCGTCGCCGTGCCGGGTACCTTTGAGTCCTAAGGCGTCGATCAATTTGCCGGAAGGAGCCCCGAAGTCGCGGTTATTCTTGAAGATCGAACCGGCGCAGGGGTAGCGGAAATGTCCCTTCTCCTCCCTGTCCCGGGCGTGCTCCTCCATCTCGGCCTTTATCGATTCGCCCTTACCCTGACTAAGGGTAAAACAGGCCCGGGTGATAATCCAACCGTTGCCGCGCCCGTTCTGCTGAAAGGGCGAGCGTTTATAGGCGAAATCCTCTTCCCGAGGGATATAGCGCTTCTCATTCCCTGATTCGTCGATATAATCGACCCAGGCCAGACGTTCGGCAATGGATACCCCGTAGCAACGGGCGTTCATCCAGACCGCACCGCCGACGCTTCCGGGCATGCGGTAGATAAACTCCAGGCCCGATAATCCCAGCTCCGCGGCGGCCGCGGAGACTGCCGATATCTCCGTCCCCGCTTCGGCGCAGAGCCCTTCTTCTGTCCTCTTAATGCCGCTTAGAGCGGTAGTTGCCGCCGTAAGCCCCGAGATTCCCTCGTCGGCCACCAGGATATTGGCCCCGCCTCCGATCAGCGTAAAGGGAATCCCCTTCTTAGCGGTCCACTCCTTGAGCCGAAAGAGCTCCCCCCACTCAGTCGGTTCAACGAAGATTTCGGCCGCTCCCCCGACGCGAAAGCTGGTGAGTTCCCGCATCTCCCGCCCTTCGCTGAAGGAGCTGTGGGGGAAGGCGATGTTGATTCTTTCGATCAGATGACGTACATTAATCACCGTCACATTCTACCGTGTCCCGTAGCTTTAATCCATACGGGGGCGATTCCGCAGGAAGGTGTTTCCCATGGCATTGCAGTTCTACAACTCATTGAGCAGAAGCTTAGAGGATTTTAAGCCCCTACACGAGGGGAGGGTATCGTTTTATGCCTGCGGACCGACGGTCTATAACTACGCTCATATCGGCAATCTCCGGGCCTATGTCTTCGATGACGTTCTCCGGCGTACCCTGGAGTATCTCGGCTTCGAGGTAGAGCATGTGATGAACATCACCGATGTCGGACATTTAACCGACGATGCCGACGACGGTGAAGACAAGATGATGAAAAGCTCCCGGGAGAGCGGAAAGAGCGTTTGGGATATCGCCGCCTTCTATACCGAGGCCTTCTTTACCGACACCGACCGGCTCAATATCCTCCGGCCGAGCGTCGCCTGCGCCGCCACGGAGCATATCGAGGATATGATCAAGCTGATTCAGCGCATCGAAGCCAACGGCTACACCTATCAGGCCGGGGGCAACGTCTATTTCGATACCGCAAAGTTCGCGGATTACGGCAAACTGGCGCTTCTCGACCGGCAGGAGCAGAAGGCCGGCGCCAGGATTATGGTGGACGCCAATAAGCGTCATCCCCGGGACTTCGTCCTCTGGTTCACTCAGTCGAAGTTCGAAAACCATATCATGCTCTGGGATTCTCCCTGGGGACGGGGCTATCCCGGCTGGCATGTCGAGTGCTCGGCCATGAGCATGCGCTATCTGGGGGATCAGTTCGACATACACTGCGGGGGGATCGATCATATTCCCGTGCACCATACCAACGAGATCGCCCAGTCCGAGGCGGCCACCGGCAAGAAATGGGTCAACTATTGGCTCCATAACGAGTTTCTCTTGATGGATTCGGGTAAGATGTCGAAATCCAAGGGGGGATTTCTTACCCTGCAGACCTTGATCGACGAAGGCTTCGATCCTCTCGATTACCGCTATTTCCTCTTGGGCGCCCATTACCGTACCCAGCTGCGCTTCTCCTTCGATAATCTGACCGGCGCCAGGCGGGCCCGACTCTCGCTGGAAGAGAAAATCCGGGAGCTGATCGCTGCGGGAGCGGAGTTGCTGCCCATCGATAAGCTCTCTGATAATGCGGTGGAGTACCGCAAGAGCTTCCGCGCCGACCTGGAGGCCGATCTCAATACGCCCCGCACCCTGGCGGTTGTCTGGACCCTCTTGAAGGATGATACCCTTCCACCCTCGGAGGCCTACAGCCTGCTGCTCGATTTCGATACGGTTCTTGGCCTCGATCTGGCCAAGGTTCAGCCGAGCGGCGAACCCGAACTCAGCGATGATGAGAAAGGGCTTCTGGAGGAGCGGATTCAGGCCCGTACCGCGAAAAACTGGGCCAGAGCCGACGAAATTCGGGATTACTTCCAGGCAAAGGGGCTTGTTTTGAAGGATACGCCGAACGGAACGGTAGTTAAACGGATGGGGATGTAACCTCCGGCGATGAGCGTTGTTTAAAGGATGAACGAGGAACACGAACGCATCGAGTCGTTCGAACGCGTCTACGAAGAGATATTCCCGGTTCTTTTTCGGGTTGCCTATCATATTACCGGCGACCGCAATACCGCTGAGGATTTGTGCCAGGAGGCCTTCATCCGCTATTTTAACCGTACATCGCCGTTGAAGACGATGAACGACGCCAAGTATTGGCTCATCAGAGTCGTGAAGAACCTCAGCTTCAACTACCAGAAACGCAAGGGCAGGGAGCAGAGTGCCTACACCAAAGCCTATAACGAACCCCAGCCTGAACTTCCCGACGGAGAAGAAGAACTCCTGCGGGAGGAGACCTCCCGTCTGGTACGGGAAGCCTTGGAAAAGCTACCGCAGAAGCTCAGGTCGCCGATTATTCTGAAGGAGTACGGCGGATTGAGCTACAAGGAGATCGGCAAGATTTTGCGAATAACCGAAGGAAACGTTAAGGTCCGTGTCTTCCGGGCGCGGACTCAGCTCCAGCAGTTTCTTAATCAGGAGGATGTGCATGTGTCCTGATACCGAAATACTATCAGCCTTCACCGACGGCGAGCTCGCACCGGAATGGAGCAGCCGTGTGGAGGAGCACCTAAACCAATGCGAGGCATGCCGGCGGGAGGTGACCCGATTCGGGCAGCTAACCAGTATGCTTCACTCCCGGTCGGCCGCCGATGAAGAGGCCGAGGAGGGCGCCCGTATCCGTGTGTGGCGGGGAATCATGCGTCGCCGCAATAAACGGGCCTATATGCCCCTGCTGATGCGCTATTTGAGGCTCCCTCTGCCGGCGTTTCTGCTGCTGGCCTTCGTCAGCATGGGAATCGGCGCGCTCACTACCAGTCTCATCGAAGGTCCTGTTCATGCGGTAGCCGAAAAGGAGTTGCCCAGCATCCCCGAGGAGATCGGCATTCATAACGCCGAGGAACTGATCCGCTACCTTCAGGAGAATGAGAACGGGGTTAACATTACCATCCAGCTCCCCGACGAGCCCCATTTCGTGGTGGTCGGCGAACCTGAGCTTTTACGCACCGCAGAGTACCGCCAGGGAGAGTAAGTGAAGGCGCCGAAAACCCTCCTCATCCTGCTGACCCTCGCTGCGGCGCTCTCTCTTCAAGCTCAAGTGGACGAGGTCGATCCCAAACTCCTGGATCAGATCCTCTATCTGCAGATCGATGCCCGCCTGCTCTCCGCCGAGGGAGAACTCCTGTGGCAGATGGAGAATACCGCCTATACCATTTCCGGACGCACGGTGGATGTGCGCCTGGAGGGGAGCAACCTGACGGCTATCTCCCGGCTGACTCCCTATCGTCAAGAGGATGATAGGGTGCTGCTGGTGGCCCAGGGGGAGGTATGGTACAGTCCCGAGAAAAAGGCGGAACGCAAGTACTACTCCGGAATGACGAGCATCCCGGTGGCCCTGGGGGAGAGCGCCCTCTTCTTTCCCTTGGGGGTTCAATCGGAAGAGAACCGCAATGCCTTTATTCTGGAGATAGAAATCACCGTAGACCTCTTTACACGACAGGCTCAATCCTCCTAGAGTAGGCTTACCATGGCTACAAGCGATAGCGTCCGCAAGATATTCCGGGATCATCGGTTGATCCCTTTTCTGATACTGGCCCTCCTGATCGTACTTTACGTCTTCTCCTCCCGTCTCATTGAGGCCTCTCCCAGAATAGAGACCATAACCCCCGAGGTGGGGGAGCCGGGGAAAGTATTGATCATCAGCGGCGAGAACTTCGGCGAGGAACGAAACGGCAGCGAGGTGATATTCGCCGGCATGCGTCCTAATTCGAACTCCTATGTGGAGTGGAGCGATTCCAGAATAAGCGTCAGGATTCCCGAGGAGGTCAACTCCGGCAAGCTCTATGTCCGCAAACAGGGCGAGGAGAGCAACGCGCTGCTTTTCACCAATGTGAATCACATTCCCAAGCGGCTATCGGGCCCTGCGGCGCCGGGGATGCCCTATATCGAAGAGCTCGACCGCTCCAGCGGAGCTGTGGGGGCCCTGGTACGGATCCGGGGACTCAACTTCAGCAGTGAACAGGGTGCGGGACGCGTCGTTTTTTCATCCTCGGTAAAGGAAGAGGAGCCCGGGAAACCGGTAATCGAGGCCGGCGTACCCTGTTTGGCGATTGATTTCGATTACGAAAACTGGGCCGACCAGGAGATCAGCGTCCGGGTTCCCGACGGGGCCACCTCGGGCTCGGTACGGGTCGAAACCGATCGGGGATTAAGCAATGCGGTCTACTTCGAGGTAGCCGGCCTTCCCGGGGATCGGCTGCTGCCGGAAACCCGGGGATACCAGATAAACTATGTGGTCGAGGTGGAGAATGTCAGCGCCTCACCGGAGAATGCCCTCAATCTCTGGATACCCAATGCAATCTCCTCCTTGGCCCAGGGAAACCTGGAGGCGCTGCGGGATCCGGAACCCCTCTGGGAGGACTTCAACGGGGTTGCCCGGTACCGTCTGCAGGAGGTCGAACCCTGGCGGCGCTACACGGTATCGGTTACCTACTGGCTCGACCGGAGCTCCGTAGAGACCCGGATATCCGCGGCCAAGGTTCCCCGGGATTACGACCGGGATCGCCGCCTTTACCGGGTCTATACCTCGCCGGATTCGGTGGTTCCGTCGGCCGAGGATTACATTATCGCCCTCGGGCGGCGCAGTATCGGCCGGGAAACCAATCCCTACCTGAAAGCCCGGGCCCTCTACCGCATGATCCTGCGGGATTTTGCCCCCGGCGAGGAGTCGAACGGGACTCCCCGGGAGTTTATCGAGTCCCGCCGGGGGGATGCCTTCGATTACAGCCTGCTTTTGACGGCAACCCTGCGTTCGGTGCAGGTTCCGGCCCGGATTGTCTCGGGCAGCTATATCTTGCCCGACGGGAGCACTGATTTCCACTACTGGTGCGAGTTCTACCTCCCCTCATTCGGCTGGGTTCCGACCGATCCCTTCTTAGGCGACGCCGGGCAGGAGCCGGATCCGACCCTGGAATCCCCCGAAGAGTACTATTTCGGCAGTATCGACAACTGGAGAGTGGCCTTTTCCCGGGGAATCGTGGATATAAAACCGACCGATCCGAAGAGTCTCCTGCGTGTAAAGGACCGAGTCTACAGTCTGCAGACGATTCACGAAGAGGCAGTCGGAAACATCGAGGATTATCAGAGCCGATGGCGCCCGGTGAAGGTAATCGATCGCTGGTAGCGGCGTTCGGGACTTCATTTTCTGATTCTTCCGGCCGAAAATAGGATTATCGGGTAGCGTTGACAAAGCATTGCCGCGAGCCATATACTTATTTCGAGCAACTGATACCGGGAGCGATATGAATAATCCTTTACAGCTGTCGCTGGTCAATTTTAAAAAAGGAGCCTACATCATTGTAGAAGGGAAGCAGAAGGCCGACTGCTTCTACATAATCCGCGCCGGTAAAGTCAGTATCAGTAAGGAAGTAGAGGTCGTCGAGGAGGAGGGAGGCAATCTCCTGGCCCCGGGCGACTTTTTCGGCGTCGTCTCCACCATGTCCCAGCACAGCCATATCGAAACCGCCCAGGCGGTAACCGACGTGACCCTCATCGCGGTGCGCCGGGAGCAGTACGGACTGCTGATCGAACGCAATGCGCCGGTGGCGATGAAGATCATCCAGCAGTTCTCCAAGAAGATGCGCTATCTCGATGCGGCCTTAGCCCGACTGACCCTGAAAAGCGGCGATTCCGAGGATATCGCCCATCTCTTCCGGGTAGCCGAGTACTATGCCCGTCAGAGTCAGTACAACCTGGCCTACTACGCCTATCACCAGTACATCGTCAATTCACCAAACGGCTCTCAGATCTCCACCGCCAAGGAGCGGATGGCAAAGATCAAGCCCTATGCCAAGGCTGTCTATCTCGATGCCAAGGCCGATGAGTTTACCCGCAGCTACCCCAAGAATACGATGATCTTCTCCGAGGCCCAGCCGGGGCAGGAGATGTACATCATCCAGAAGGGAAGCGTTAAGATCACTAAGATTCAGAATGATAACGAGGTGATGCTGGCGCTCCTGAAAGCGGGAGACATGTTCGGCGAGATGTCCTTATTAGAGGACAAACCCCGATCGGCCTCGGCCATCGCCCATGAGGATACGGTGCTGATGGCGGTCAATAAAGCCAACTTCACCCGCATGGTCTCGAATCAGCCCCAGTTGATTGCGAAGTTGACCCAGATTCTTTCCGAGCGGATCTGGTTCATCTACAAACAGCTGGCCAATACCCAGCTTTCCGATCCCCTGGGCAGGCTCTACGACGTACTCCTGATTCAACTCGAGAAGCTCAGGGTTCCGATCTCCTCCGAGGCCTATACCTTCGATTTCGGCCCCAAAGAGCTCGGTAATATGGTCGGCTTACCGAAGGATGAGGGTAATCTCATCTTAAGGAAGCTCTTCGAGAACTCGAAGCTGAAGATCGTCGATAACCGTATTCATCTTTCGGACATCGAAGAGGTCGAAAAGCAGACCAAGTACTACCGCAAGATGGAGAAGATCGAGAAGGCCCGTCGTCAGGGCTCGATGAATATGAAGGGCTAAGGTCCCTCCGTCAATTCCCCGGAAAAAAGACTCTCCCGATTATTCTCACCGAAGCCGCGTTCCGGGAACGCCTGTATTCGGCCAGGAGTTGCTCTCCCCGGTCGAAACTCAAGGCGCCGATCAGTACGCCCGAGGCGCTGAGTCTGGCGATAACCGGCAGGGGAAAGCTATTGCCGCCGTAACCGAGAAGAATTACATCGAAACGCTCGAGACTGTCTCTGCTGAGCGCATCCTCGCCGATCCGGACGTCTATATTCCGGTATCCCAGTTCGCCGTAGAGCCGGGCGAACTCCTCCGCCCGGGCGGGGACAAACTCATATTGAACCGTTTCCGCCGCGAGGCGCGAAACAAGGGCGCTGAGATAGCCCGACTCCGGCCCGGCTACCAGTACCCGTTTTTCGGAAAGATCTCCCGCCGCGGCAATCATGGTCGCCAGCTCGCCGGGGGCGGCCAGGAAGCGACCACCCCCCAGGGGCAGGGGAGTGTCCTGATAGGCCAGGGCCTGGGGCGGACCGGAGACGAAGCGGTGTCGGGGCACGCGGGCAAAACTGGCTTCGGCGACGTCTCGATTCAATAGACCCTCTCGAATCAACTCCTCGGTCAGGCTGCGTCGTTGCGTTTCGGTTGTCTCCGTCTGAGACCAGAGGGCGCAAGCGGAAAGTATCCAGAGCAGAAGCAACAAATTACCCGGCGGTGTATGGCGACGACGCAGAATTCTCATGGAGACTATTCTATCGCGATTCATCCACTATCGCCAGCGGGTATCTGGTTGAAGCGGGGGACGCTTCCTGGTAGTATGTCCTCCATTCAATTCACGAGAGTTCGAGGAGAGCCGCATGGGTGCCCAAACGCTGCCGAAAGCCTATAATCCCAAGGAGTTTGAAGACCGCATCTACGCCATGTGGGAGGAGATGGAAGCCTTCAAACCGGAAACCGGGAAGCGGAAGGAGGGGGAGAAACCCTTCGTTATCGTCATTCCGCCGCCGAACGTAACCGGCGTGCTGCATATGGGTCACGGCCTCAATAATACCCTGCAGGATATCCTGATCCGCTACTACCGGATGAAGGGGATTCCCACCCTCTGGGTTCCGGGAACCGACCACGCCGGAATCGCTACCCAGAACGTCGTCGAGCGCCGCTTGAAGGCTCAAGGTTCCGGCCGGCATCAACTGGGCCGGGAAAAATTCGTTGAAGAGACCTGGAAGGTCAAAGAAGAACACCACGAGATCATCACCAAACAGCTGAAGAAGATCGGAGCCTCCTGCGACTGGAGCCGGGAGCGCTTTACCCTCGACGAGGGGCTCTCCAAGGCCGTGAGAGAGGTTTTCGTCACCCTTTACGAGCGGGGCCTCATCTACCGCGGCAACTACCTGGTTAACTGGTGCCCCTCCTGCGGTACCGCCCTGGCCGACGACGAAGTCGAGCACCAGGAGTCCCAGGGGAGTCTGACCTGGCTCAAGTACCCCTTGGAGGACGGTTCCGGTGCGGTCGAGGTGGCCACCACCCGGCCGGAGACGATGCTGGGGGATACCGCCGTGGCGGTGCACCCCGAGGACGAACGCTATACCGGCCTGGTAGGCAAAATGGTGCGCCTCCCGCTGACCGAGCGATTGATTCCGATCATCGCCGACGCCTACGTCGACCGGGAGTTCGGCTCCGGAGCGGTCAAGATTACCCCGGCCCACGACCCCAACGACTGGGAAATCGGCAAGCGCCATAATCTCGAGGTGATCAACGTCCTCAACGAGGACGCCACCATGAACGGGAATGTGCCTGAGGCCTTTCAGGGCCTTCCGGTCAAGGAGGCCCGCAAAGCGGTGCTGGTCGCCCTGGAGGAGGCCGGCGCGATCACCGGCCGTAAGGATCATATGCATCAGGTGGGCCATTGCTATCGCTGCGATACGGTGATCGAGCCCTACCTCTCGGAGCAGTGGTTTGTCCGCATGCGTTCCCTGGCCGACAAGGCCCTCGAGGCCTGGCGTAAGGATGAGGTCGTCTTCTATCCCCGCAAATGGGAGAATACCTACCGCAACTGGCTGGAGGGGATCCGCGACTGGTGTATCTCCCGGCAGCTCTGGTGGGGACACCGCATTCCGGTCTGGTACTGCGCCGATTGCGGCGAGATGATGGTCCTCCGGGAGGACCCCGAGGCCTGTACCAAGTGCGGATCGGCCTCGATCAAGCAGGACGAGGATGTCCTCGACACCTGGTTCTCCTCCTGGCTCTGGCCCTTCTCGACCCTGGGCTGGCCGGAGAAGAGCGCCGATCTGGATACCTACTATCCCACCACTACCCTGGTTACCGGCTACGACATCATCTTCTTCTGGGTGGCCCGGATGATCATGGCCGGTCTCGAGTTTATGGAGGAGGTCCCCTTCCGGGATATCTACATCACCGGCCTGGTGCGGGACAAACAGGGGCGCAAGATGTCCAAGTCCCTCGGCAACGGCATCGATCCCCTGGAGGTGGTCGATACCTACGGCGCCGATGCGATGCGCTTTACCCTGGTTTTTCTCGCCTCCCAGGGGCAGGATATCCTGATCGATATGGAGAGCTTCAAGTTGGGAAGCAAGTTCGCCAACAAGATCTGGAACGCCGCCCGTTATCTGCTGATGAACATGGAGGACCGAAAAATATCCCCCCTCGAGGAGTGCGAACTCAAGCCGGTGGACCGCTGGATTCTGCATCAGCTGAACGAAGCGACCGCTGCGGTCGAGACAGGAATAACAGGCTACCGCTTTAACGACGCCGCCGGCGCGGTCTACGAGTTCTTCTGGAACGATTTCTGCGACTGGTATATCGAGGCCTCGAAGCTCTCCCTCTATGCCGATGACGAGTCCGAACGGGACCGGGCGGTCAGCATTCTGGCGGCCCTCTTAGAGGAGTCCCTGCGGCTGCTGCATCCCTTCGTCTCGTTCTTGAGCGAAGAGATCTACCAGAAGCTCCCGTCTATTCCCGGCAAGAAAGCCTCGGTGATCACCGCCGCCTATCCCGAGTTCACGGAAGAGCGCCGGGACGAGGAGACGGTTAAGCAGTTCGCCGCCCTGCAGGAGATGATCCGCGGCGTGCGCACCATGCGGAGCGAGTTCGCCATCGCTCCGGAGAAGAAGATCAAGGTCGCTGTAAAGGCCTCGAACGACTTCTTCGCCGCCGACTTCTTTGAAGCCCACGCGGAGCTGGCTAAGAGCCTGATTAACGCTTCGGAGTTGAGTATCTCCGCCGACGGGATCGACACGGCAGGGGCAATTCCCGTGGCCGGTAACGGCTACGAGAGCTTCGTCTTCGTGCGGGACGCGATCGATGTGGAGGCCGAGGTCGAGAAGATGCGCAAAGAGATCGGCAAGCTGGTAAAGCTTATCAAGCAGACCGAGGGCAAGCTCGGGAACGATAAGTTTCTCTCTAACGCCCCGAACGAGGTGGTCGAAAAGGAGCGGGACAAGCTGGCCGAGTTCCAGGAACGGAGCACCAAGCTCTCCCGCTATATCGAGGAGCTCTCCTAAGGCTGCTCGGCTCGTTAAGCACCGACAAGGCGCCCTGACGTAAGGGCGCCTTGGATTTCAGAATTATTTAATCAAAATGAATTCTACTCTACGATTCTTCCAGCGGTTTTCGAGATCTCCGTGGGGAACCACCGGTTGAGAACCGCCGAAGCCTTGAATGGTCATTCGGTCGGCGCGGATTCCCCTGGCCGATAAGGCCGCTTTAATGGCGTCGGCTCGGTTGCGGGAGAGGGGGGCGAGTACATCCCTCTCCTCCGCCGGCCAACGGCTCGGCTGATCCCAGTAAATGCGTACTCCATGTCCCTCCAGGCGAATCCGGTATTCCCCATAGCGTTTCAGTATCTCCGCCAGACGATCGAGGGTCGCCAGGTTTTTCTCCGCCAGCTCGGGATCTACGTTCAGATAGTCGGCAGTATTGGGTTTGAAGTAGATGCTGGAGATGCTGATTCTCAAGCGATCCCCGTCGCGTATTACCAGGACGTCCACCGGTAGGGTTTGAACGGCCCTGCTCTGGTTTCCCAGACTATCCCGGGCGCTAACTGCAATTTGATAGTCCGAGGCTGCCTGAACAAGTTCTCCCCTCGGTGATCGGCCGTTCCATTCCCAGCCTGCCGCGCTGAATCCCGCCGCAGGGATTTCTGCGAAGATGTTTCCCGCGGGGTCGAGGATTCGACCGTTGACGGAGGCCACGTCGGCTTGATCCTTGACCTGGATCGAGATCTTGAGTCTGTCGTTGACGCCGTCGCCGTCGGGCCCGAAGGGGAGAGGCGTCAGGGCGATTCTAATATCCGGTCCGCTCAGATCAACCGTCACGCTCTCTTCGCTCATGAATTCACTACGGTTCCCCTTCTCATACTCGACCGTCAGACGGCCGCGGTAGCTCCCTTCGGGAGCCTCGGAAGGGGACCAGAGAAACTCCTCAGGCACAGGTTCGTTGTTCAGGCTTTGCTGAAGGAATACAGATGCAGACTCTTCATTCAGAACCTCGAACTGCCAGGAGACCACACCATCCCGGATCTCCAGGGCCGGTAGGAATCGAGCATTGTCGGCCACGCCGTCGCCGTTGGGACTGAATCGAGGGTTTACGGGCGATATCCGTATCGGGGTAGGCCTCGAATCGACCCGGATGTCGTCGATGGTCTTGACCGTTCTATTTCCGCCCTCATCAATTCCGGTAAGGGTGTAGCGATAGATGCCGTCCGGTACTATTGCACCGCTGTCGCTCCTGCCGTTCCAGACTAGACTCTGAGCCCGATCGCTCCACCGATAACTTGCAACGCGTACACCGTCCCGAGAGGCGAGGACTCCCGTCCACTCCACGGCGGCCTCGGAGTTCTGATAGAGACTCAGGGTGTCTCGTCGACCGTCTCCGTCGGGACTGAAGAGCAGATATTCGGCCCCGATTACCGCATAGGGTGCGGCCGTATCGATCGTGATGGCCGGGGTAACGATGCTCGGTTTGGCCCCGTTTCGGTATTCCGCCTCGAATCTCAGATAATAGACACCGTCCGGGATCGCCCGGCCCCGTTCATCCAGGCCGTCCACAATAAAGCGTCTCGGGTAGTTACCTGAGCCAGGCAGGCTTCTCAGAATAGTACCCTGCTGGTTAATAACGGTTACCCTCGAGGAGAGAATCCTCTCCGGTGAGCTGGCATTCAGGGTAAGTTCCAGGCTGTCGGCTATGCCGTCACCGTTGGGGGAGATAATCGTCGCCGATAAACGGGCAGAGATCGGCGGGATTGCGCTGTCCACTTGCAGGGGAAGAGTCTCGATGCGGAAGCTGTTTCCCGCCAGGTCGGTCGCGGAAAGGATGAACCGATATTCACCGTCATTCAGTGGAACTCCGTCCCGGGAAATCCCGCTCCAGTGAACTGTAGTCGGCCGGTCTGCCCAGTTGAAGCTTTCCACCACCTCTCCGGCGGAGGACACCAGCTCGCCGGTCCAGGTTCTCTCGCTAGTGGCCCGTACGAAATAGAGGTCGAGAATATCCTGATTGCCGTCGCCGTTGGGCGATACGACGCTGAAAGGATATTCGATTACGGCGCTCGGCGCGGTGTTATCCACAATGATTCGGTAGGGAGGTGTTTCTCCCGAATTTCCGTTCCTATCGGCAACGGATACCCGGGCGTAGTAGATCCCGTCGGGTACGAGGTCTCCCTCCTGGTCGCGGCCATCCCAGCCGAGGGCCTCTGGTAGGGCTAAACTTGCCTTTGCCCCAAACAGACGTTTATACCAGACCGGACGAGTCGCGGCTTCGCTCAAGGAGTAGACGCTGCTTCCGTCGTCGCGTTCGATAGAGAACTCAAGGGAACTGATATTCAATCCCGGTAGATTCGGGTACTCCATAGGAATTTCAAGACGGTCCTGGATGCCGTCGCCGTTGGCCGGAGAGATGTAGAACCCCTCTTCAGGCGGTCCCTGAATCGGAATTGATCCCTCAAAGGTGGCGCATCCTGCGATCATAAGCAGGAGCCCCGTAAGCAGCAGTAGACTCTTCTTCAAATTCTTCATTCCTACTCCCGATCCTTCCCGTCGAAGGATCCTATTCGATAGAGATTGAGAGGCACGAGACCGTGGTCCCGAAGCGCGGCGATCGCGCCGTAGAGGGCCGGGGAGTCGATTGCCTTGCCGATGAGGATCGTGGCGGACTGCTTCACTTCGAAGCTCCATCCGTCGAGCCGCTCATCGCCCGGCTTGAAAATCTGTCCCTCCAGGGTTATGCGATAATCGCGTTTTTCGTGTCCCGGCATGGTTACTCTCCAGGCTATAGAATAGAGCCTTTTCCGATGTCGACCAGCCTATCGATGGGTAGGTTTTAAGGTAGGTTTTAGGGGGGAAACTAATTTTAAGTCAGATATCCCCGCCGTCGGGCCCATTCCGCGGCCGCGGTCCGGTTGGGGCAGTCGATCTTTTCGAGAATCCGATTCATGTGCCATTTCACCGTACCGGTACTGATAAAGAGCTTCTCACCGATCTCCTGATTGCTCAGGCCTCGGGCGGCTAAGCTAAGGATCTCTGTTTCCCGCTTTTGCAGGGGGGAGATACCGGAGCGGCTGCGATGGTAGCGCGCCCGGTCGGGAAGTCGGACGCTCTCGAACCAAGCGGCGGCCAGGGCATGTTGAGTCTGCTTTGCCTCCCGGCCCATGGTACCCAGGTAATATTCGCGGAGCATCCTGGGTAAACGTAGCCAGGTATTGCCGTGGGGGATCAGAAGCAAGCGTTTACGCAGGGAACTAATAAGCTCGTCTGTCTCTTCGGGCGTTCTCTCGGAGAGTTCCCGACCGAGGGAGGGGTGTATAGCGGGACAGACCGATACCTGACGCATAAACTCCCGTTCCGCGGGGCTTAGTCGCCGGTCAATCTCTTCGCTGATAAACTTACTTACATAGGTATGCTTTGCCTTGAACCCTGACAGAAGCCGCTGCTGTTCGATCCGGTCCAGCTCGCGCCAGGCGAGGACGAAGAGTCGGATGCAGGCCCACCAGCCGCCGGTTTTTCGTATAAGCATCCCCGCATCCTCCTCGGAGATTCCGCACTCAGATTTTTCGAAGAGGCGGAGCACCTCCCCCAGCCGGGCGGAGAAATCGTCGCTACGGAGCTCAAACAGGCTTTCCTCTAGGCGGAATCGGGATAAGGGTAGGGGATGATCCTCGTCGGCACAGACGATACGAAGGGAGGTCTTAGGCAGGTAGCTTAAGAATCGGGCCAGATACTCTGATCCGGACGGTCCCAGGAGGTGCAGATTATCGATGCAGACTGCCGACGGAGGAGCCTTACTCAAGATCAGACCGGGATCGTTCTCGACATCTTCTACCGGCCATCCGCCTGAATGCAGGGACCAGTAGAGATCTCTCTCCAGACGCTCAGCGTCCGTAAGCTCCTCGGAGAGCGTGAGCCAGAGAGTACGGGGCCCGGTACGGCGAGCTACAGCGGCGGCGAAACTGCTCTTGCCGTAGCCCACGGGGGCGGTAAAGCTGAAGAGATTGGCTCCCGATTGCAGGGCCGCATCGGAGCGGTTGAGCAGCCGTTCCGGTGCGGTGTAGAGCGGTCCTGAAGCGGGAATGAGATGATAATAGTCGCCGTAATCGAAAGAACTACCCATTGGGGAGAGTATACTATGGATTTCCGGGGGATACAAAAACCGGCGGATGGGCAGATCCGCCGGTGGTAGATAGATTAGATAAAGAGGCTGGCGCTTGAATCCTGAGCGCTCTCGAGCATCGTCGCCACGCCGCCGACCTCGACTCCGTCGATCAGTTCCTCCCGGGCGACTCCCATGATATCCATCGACATCTGGCAGGCGACCAGGCGTACCCCGGCGTTCCGGGCCTCTTCGATCATCCGCTCCAGGGAGTCAACGCCCTTGGCCTTCATTCTGGCCCGCATCATAAGGCTCCCGATACCGCCCATGTGCATCTTGCTCAAGGCCAGTTTCTTACTCGATTTCGGCATCATCATCGAGAACATGCGGCCCATGAGGTCCTTTTTGACGCCCCGTTTTTTAGGATCCTTGATCACATTTAGGCCCCAGAAGGTAAAGAAGAGGGTTACCTCTTGCCCCGAAGCGGCCGCGCCGTTGGCAATAACGAAGGCGGCCAGGGCTCGGTCGAGATCGTCGGAGAAGACTACTTGGGTGGTGCCGGTGCCTTGCCGCATGGGAGCGGCGGTGCGGGGATTCCCTTTCTCGATCTCGGCGGTAATTATCCCCTTCTCGCTGTTGACCGCCAGCAGGCTGTGGCCGGTCAACTTGCACCAGGACTCCACGTCCCTGGCGAAGCCGGGATCGGTGGCGGTCTGGATCAGCCTGTCGCCGGGCTTGAGGGACTCCACCTCGGCTTTCAGTTTCATGATCGGCCCGGGACACTGCATCCCGGAGGCGTCAATGCGTTTGATCTCGATGTCGGTGCGCTGTTTGGGATCGACCTGGTAGATATGATCATCCTTGCCGACGAAGTCGGATGAGAAGATATCCTCGTTACTCTGTTTTCGGGCGGAGATGGAGTAGGTCTTGTAGCCTCCCGAAAGGTTCGCCAGGTTCTCGAAGCCGTGCTGCCTCAGAATCCGCTCCCCTACATAGGCTCTAAGTCCCACCCCGCAGAAGAGGATGATCTTTTTATCCTTCGGGAGTTCGCCCATGCGGCGCCGAAGATCATCCAGCGGGATATTGACGGCATTCTCGATAGTGCCCAGGGCATACTCGTCCGGGGTGCGCACATCCAAGAGGTACAGGTGCTTCTTCTCTGCATTGAAAGCATCGGACCAGCTGATTTGCTCGCTAGTGCCGTTGATCACGTTTCCCGCCACCATACCGGCGATATTGACCGGATCCTTGGCGGACGAGAAGGGCGGGGCATAGGCGTGCTCTACCTCGGCCAAATCGTAGACGCTTCCCTTCATGCCGATGACGGCGGCGATTATGTCGATCCGCTTGTCGACGCCGTCGTACCCGACCGCCTGGCCGCCGAAGAGCTTGCCGGATTCCGGATCGAAGAGAATCTTGATGGTCATCGGAATTGCCCCGGGATAGTAGCCGGCGTGGGATCCGGAGTGGGTTACCACCGCCCGGTAGGGGATCTGAGCCTGCTTGAGCAGCTTCTCGGATAGTCCGGTTGAAGCGACGGTGATGTCGAAGACCTTGGCGATGCCGGTCCCGACGGTTCCCTTGAAGGTCCTGGTGTTTCCAGTGACGATATTATCCGCCACTATGCGTCCCTGCTTGTTCGCCGGACCCGCCATGGGGATCTTCATCGGCTTGCCGGAGACGAAGTGGGGGAATTCGATCGCATCCCCCAGGGCATAGATCTCTTCGTCCGAGGTAAGCATGCGATTATCGACCTTGATTCCCCCGAATTCGCCGATCTCCAGGCCTGCATCCTTGGCGAGCTTGATATCAGGGCGGACGCCGATGGAGAGGATCACCATATCGGTGTCGAGGGTTCTTCCCGAATGGAGGGAGACCGCGAGCTTTCCGTCCTTCTTGCGTTTAAAGGAGGTGACCGCATCCTCTAAGTAGAACTCGACGTTTTTCTGCATTAAATGCTGATGCACCTCGGCGGCCATCTCGTAATCGAGGATGTTCATTACCTGGTTGGCCATCTCCACGATGGTGACGAAGATGCCTCGTTTATGAAGATTCTCGGCCATCTCCAGGCCGATAAAGCCGGCGCCGACGATGATCGCCCGCGCGGGACGGGTCGACTCGATGAAGGAGTGGATCTGATCGGTATCGGGCACGCTTCGCAGTGTGAAGATGCCCTCGGAATCGATGCCGGGGATCGGCGGTTTGACCGGTTCGGCTCCCGGAGAGAGTACCAGCTTGTCGTAGCTCTCCCGGTAGGTCTCGCCGGTCTCCAGCTTCTTGACCTCCACCTCTTTCTTCTTACGGTCGATCCGGATTACCTCGTTTTTTATGCGTACGTCGACCGTGAAGCGGGCGTAGAAACTCTCCGGTGTCTGAACAAAGAGGTCCTCCCGCTCGGCAATAGTACCGCCGATGTAGTAGGGCAGTCCGCAATTGGCGTATGAGATATAGCTGCCCCGTTCGAAGAGAATAATCTCCGCCTCTTCGTCGATACGGCGCAGGCGGGCTGCGGTGGTCGCGCCCCCGGCCACGCCGCCGATAATCAGGTATTTCATCTTTTTCTCCCGTTGATTTGAAATTTATAAATAAATATATATCAATAAAGATATATTCACAAGGGTCAATGCGGCGGGAGAGCTTCCCTTGACAGCGAAGCTCTATTTTCTCTAGAATACTTCGATTCCGAACGCTACCGGCCGCGGGTTTCAATAGTGTGAAACGTCGCGGCCGTCCAATTTAGATACGGAGCAAGGAGCGATACGCCGTGTACACCCCTGTGGACCCGAAAGTCAGTTTCCCGAAGATGGAGGAGTCGATCCTATCCTTCTGGAAAGAGAAGAAGATCTTCCAGCAGTCTATCGACAACCGCTGCGACTGCGAACACTACACCTTTTACGACGGTCCTCCCTTTGCGACGGGCCTGCCCCATTTCGGACATTTCGTACCCGGCACTATCAAGGATATTATCCCCCGCTACCAGACCATGAAGGGCAAGCGGGTGGAGCGACGCTTCGGATGGGACTGCCACGGTCTTCCGGTGGAGTACGAGATGGAGAAGGAGCTCGGCATCTCCGGCAAGAAGGAGATCGAGGACTTCGGCATCGCCAAGTTCAACGAGTCCTGCCGCTCCATCGTACTGCGTTATACCAAGGAGTGGGAGACGGTCATGACCCGGGCCGGCCGCTGGGTCGACTTCGAGAACGACTACAAGACCATGGAAGCGGACTACATGGAGTCGATCTGGTGGGTCGTGCAGCAGCTCTGGGAGAAGGAGCTTCTCTACGAGGGCCACTATATTCTGCCCTACTGTCCCCGCTGTTCCACGGTACTCTCGAATCACGAGCTCAATCTGGGGGGCTACAAGGAGGTCACCGATCCGGCGATCACCGTACGCTTCAAGCTGAAGGAGGAGGCGAATACCTATCTCCTGGCCTGGACCACCACCCCCTGGACCCTGCCTTCCAACCTGGCGCTGACCCTGGGCCCGGATATCGACTACGTGAAGGTCGCCGACGGGGATGAGTTCTACATCCTGGCCGCCGAAAGGCTTTCCGCCTACTACAAGAGCGAGGAGGAGTACTCCGTCGTCTGGACCAAGAAGGGGAGCGAATTGACCGGCATCGCCTATGAGCCGCTCTTTCCCTACTTCGCCGATATCGAGAGCAATGACGCCTTCAAGACCTACAACGCCGACTATGTTACCACCGAGGACGGTACCGGAATCGTCCATACCGCCCCCGGCTTCGGCGAGGACGACTACAATGTTCTCCGGGGTACCGATGTCCCGACCGTTTGCCCGGTCGACGGGGAGTGTAAGTTCACCCCCGAGGTAAGCGATTATCAGGGACTCTTCGTTAAGGAGGCCGACAAGGGCATCATCCGTCAGTTGAAGGAGGAGGGGAAGCTCGTCCGCCGGGACAACTACCTTCACTCCTACCCTCACTGTTGGCGCTGTTCGAGTCCGCTGATCTACCGGGCGATCTCCTCCTGGTTCGTCGATATCGGGAAGGTCAAGGATAAGATGCTCGCCGCCAACAGCCAGATCTACTGGATGCCCGACCACCTCAAGGCGGGACGCTTCGGGAAATGGCTCGAGGGCGCCCGGGACTGGGCGATTAGCCGCAACCGCTACTGGGGCAATCCGATACCGATCTGGAAGTGCGACGAGTGCGAGCATATCCACTGTATCGGAAGCAAGGCTGAGCTCGAGGAGAAGTCGGGAGTCAAGCTCGATGATCTCCATAAGCACTATGTAGACGACGTAACCTTCTCCTGCGACTGCGGCGGCACGATGAGGCGGGTGCCGGAGGTCCTGGACTGCTGGTTCGAATCGGGGGCCATGCCCTATGCCCAGAATCATTATCCCTTCAAGAACAAGGAGTTCTTCGAGGCCAACTTCCCGGCGAATTTCATCGCCGAAGGGCTCGATCAGACCCGGGGCTGGTTCTATACCCTGACGATTTTGGCGGCGGCCCTCTTCGACAAGCCCGCCTTCGAGAATGTGGTGGTAAACGGCCTGGTCCTGGCTTCGGACGGCAAGAAGATGTCCAAGTCCTTGCGGAACTACTCCGATCCGATGGAGGTAATGAACGAGTTCGGCGCCGATGCGCTCAGGCTTTTTCTGATGAACTCCGCCGTCGTTCGGGCCGAAGACCTGCGCTATTCCGACGAAGGGGTGCGGGACGTGCTCAAGGGAGTGATTCTCCCCATCTGGAACGCCTACAGCTTCTTCGTTACCTACGCCAATATCGACGGCATCACTCCGGAGGGAGCGCCGGAGCATCCCGATAATCCTCTGGATCACTGGATCCTAAGCGAGACGGAGAAGATGGTCGGCCAGGTAACGGAACAGCTCGACAGCTACGACCTGCAGAAGGCGATCCAGCCCATCGTCTCCTTCGTGGATCAGCTCAACAACTGGTATATCCGTCGCTCCCGCCGTCGCTTCTGGAAGAGCGAGAACGACGGCGACAAGATGCAGGCCTACGGCACCCTTTATGAGGTGCTGATGAAGCTGGTCCACGTAGCGGCGCCGATCATGCCCTTTATCACCGATGAGATCTATCGCAATCTGAAGCGGGAGGGAATGGCCGAGTCGATCCACCTGCGGGATTATCCGCTTGCCGACCAGTCGAAACGGGATCTCGAGCTGGAACTGAAGATGGAGCTCACCCAGCAGGCGGTCTCCATGGGGCGGGCGATCCGGGCCATGCACTCCCTCAAAACCCGGCAACCCCTGAAGGCTATCCACCTGGTTACCCGGGAGGAGACCGAGCGCAAGGTGCTGATCGAGATGGAGGATATCATCCGGGAGGAGCTCAACGTCAAAGAGGTGATCTTCCGGGAGAACGAGGAGGACCTGGTCGAGTACTCGGCCAAGGCCAACTTCAAGGTTCTCGGAAAAAGTCTGGGTAAGATGATGAAACCCGCGGCGGCCAAGATCGCCTCCTTGAGCATGCACGAGATCCAGTCTCTGCTGGAAGGCGCGACCCTCTCGATCGAGGTGGAGGGAGAGCCGATCGAAATCACCGAGGAGAGCATCCTGGTACAGCGCACCGAAAAATCGGGCCTTAAGGTCCTCAACGAGGGGTCCCTCACTGTGGCCCTGGATCCGGAGATTACCGAGGAGCTCGAACGGGAGGGGCTGGTCCGGGATATCGTCCGGGGGGTACAGAACCTGCGCAAGGAGTCCGGACTGGAGGTAACCGACCGAATTCGCTTGAGCCTCTTCGGCGACGAGAAGGTGCAGGCTTCGGTTGAGGATTTCCGGGACTACCTGAGCGAGGAGACACTGGCCGAGGAGCTCGCCTGGAATGAGACTGCCGACGGAACGACCGTAGAGTGCGGCGAAACCTCATGTATGATCGCCCTCGAGCGGGTATAAGAAGATCGATGCGGCCGGCGCTTCTGATAGCGGGGGCGCTGGTCATGCTTATCTCCTCCTGTCGTTCGGTGCCGAAAGAGCTGCCGGATGCCGAAGTCTACTCGGTTCCCCGGCCGGAGGGGACGCTCCTTCTGGTGTCGGCGGATTTAGCCTTTCTCCATGGTGATCTGGAACCGCTCTTCGCGAAACTCTTGGGAGAGCAGCTGATGAGAAACCTCTCTCGGGCCGATCAACTCAGCCTGGCTCTGTTGGAAGAACGACGGATGGCGGTGCTGATTGAGGGCCGCTATCCCAAAACATTGAGCGCCATCGCCTTGGATCTCGACCGCGGTTGGAAGCGGAGCGCCGGGAGCGAAACCCGCTGGCGATCGGGAGAGAGCGAGCTTACAATCGTCAGGAGCGGCACGGTAGTTCTCGGTCTGCCCGATCCCGATCCATTTGTGAATGCATTGACCGAGAAGGGTTCCTTCATGGTTGAACGGGAGGAGGATTTTCTCCTCTCCATACCGGCGGTAGAGAAGCTGGCCCGGGGGATACCGGTGGCCGGCGAGTGTCGGGTCGCCGGCAGCTTCGGGGATCAAGGATTTCTCGGATCCCTTTTGTGGAATTTCGATTCAGAGCGGGCGGCCAGAAGCTCATTGCCGCTCCTGAAATTTTTCCTCTATCAGGTCCTCAACGGCAACGATCCCGAGTTTAGGCGCGACGCTCTGAAGACCGTGGTCGACCGGGAGACGGTCAAAATCGACGGGTTCAGGGTGAGCCCTGAGGGAATCGGGAATCTCATACAGCAGTTCGCGGGAAGCACGGGATTGCAACTTACCTCGGAATAGAGGCCGGAGACAAACTAAGGAGAGCGTGTGAAGATAGGCGTCGTCGATTATGAAGCCGGTAATCTCAAGAGTGTAGAGACAGCCCTAGGGGCGCTCGAGGCGGAGTATGCCGTCTATCCGGATCCGGAATCTCTGCTCCGCTGCGATGCGATCATCTTTCCGGGAGTTGGCGAGGCCGGATCTGCTATGGGAGTAATCAAGGCGCGCGGTCTCGATCAGGCGCTGGCGGAGAGTGTCAAAAAAGGCAAGCCCCTCTTCGGGATTTGTATCGGCTGCCAAATTCTTCTGGACCATTCACAGGAGGGCGACACCCCTTGCCTGGGGCTGGTGCCGGGAGAGGTCAAGCTCTTCTCCGGGGCCGGCGGATTGAAGGTCCCTCACATGGGCTGGAACTCCGTGGAGCACGGCGGACGGCACCCGATCTTCTCCGGCGTACCCGACGGGGCGAGCTTCTATTTCGTTCACTCCTACTATCCCCAGGTCGAGGAACAGCGCCTCGAGATCGGTACCACCGAGTATGGAGAGCGTTTCTCCGCCGCCTACGCTCGGGATAATATCGTAGCCACTCAGTTTCACCCAGAGAAGTCCGGGCGCTTCGGCCTGAAGCTCCTGGAGAACTTCATCGCCGGGAGGATATAGCCGTGTATCGCAAACGCATCATCGTCTGTCTCGATGTCCGGGATGGGAAGACCACCAAGGGAATCAAGTTCAAAGGCAACGTCGATATCGGCGACCCGGTGGAGATGGCCCGGGACTACTACGAAGCCGGGGTGGACGAACTCGTCTTCTACGATATCACCGCCTCCGCCGAGCGGCGGGGGATTATGCTCGAGGTTGTCGAGAAGGTGGCCAGGGAGATCTTCATTCCCTTCGCCGTGGGCGGCGGTATCGCGACCGTCGCCGATATGCGGGCCTGCCTCTTGGCCGGGGCGGAGAAGATCAGCGTCAACTCCCAGGCGGTCAAGAATCCGGCGGTTATCGAGGAGGGGGCCTCCCTCTTCGGACGGCAGTGTGTGGTGCTCGGCATGGACGCCTTGAAGGATCCCGAGATGCCTTCGGGCTATCGGGTAGTGATCAACGGCGGTCGTACGCCGACCGAGCTGGACGCCCTCCAGTGGGCCCTGAAGGCGGAGAAGTTGGGCGCCGGAGAGATCGTTCTCAACTCCATCGATGCCGACGGTACCCGGGACGGCTATGAGAACACCCTGACCAGCATGATCTCCACAGCGGTTGGAATCCCGGTGGTCGCCTCCGGCGGGGCGGGGAAACCCGAACATCTGGCGGAGGTATTCTCTAAAGGGAAGGCGGATGCGGCCCTGATCGCCTCGATGGTGCACTACGGAGACTACAGCGTACCCGAGATCAAGCAGTTTCTGGCGGATCAGGGGATCTCCGTCCGGACCGATTGGTAGGGGCTTAAGCCTATAGGCCAACTTGCCAGGGGACTCGCTTTTTAGTATAGTCTCCTATTATATCTCACTGGATAATAGAGGAAGCAGTACAATGCCAACCTATGATTACGAGTGTCAGTCCTGCGGACACGTATTCGAACACTTTCAGAGTATGTCGGAAGATCCGCTTTCGGAGTGCCCCAAGTGCGGGAATCCCGTCAAACGGCTGATAGGCGGCGGTATGGGGATTATATTCAAGGGCTCCGGCTTCTATGTGACCGATAACCGCACAGGGGCGAAGAGCAGCGCTTCAGAATCCAAACCGGCCAAGAGCGACTCTAAAAAGAGCGATTCGAAGAAGAGCGAATCCTCCTCGAAGAAAGAGAGCGCCTGACTACTCCAGTTCGTCCTTAAAGGGCGGGATATAAACCCTTTCGCTCGACTCGAAAGCCTCATGCAGCAGATCCTCCAGATCAACCTTGGCGTAGATCGCGCTTATCTTCTCGAAATTGGGCGTCACCATCGGCCGCTTGGGTGAGAATATGGTGCAACAGTCTTCATAGGGGAGGATAGAGGTCTCGAAGGTGTCGATTCTCTCGGCGGTACGGATGATCTCCTCCTTATCCATGCCGATCAGCGGACGAAAGATGGGCAGATCGGTGACGCTCCCGGTAAAGCGGAGACTCTGAGCCGTCTGGCTCGCCACCTGACTCAGGGCCTCGCCGGTGACCAGCGCCAGACCGTGGCGCTCATCGGCCGCCATCTGGGCGATCCGCATCATCCCCGCCCGCATAACCAGGGTAACCGATTCGGGTGTGGCCAGCTCCTTGATCTTGAGCTGAGGTTTGGTAAAGGGGACGATCAAGAGGTTCATACCGCCGTTCCAGGGAGCGAGCTTTTTCGCCAGGCTGATAACCTTCTGTTTGGCCTCCTCCGAGGTGTAGGGGTAGGCGTGGAAGTAGACCGCGTCTAGTTTCATGCCCCGCTTGGCCATCATGTATCCCGCCACCGGCGAGTCGATCCCGCCCGAGAGGAGCAGGATTCCCTTTCCGGCGCAACCGACCGGTAGGCCGCCGGGCCCCTCGGTTTGAGGCCCCCAGATATAGGCCTTGTCCCGCAACTCTATGTGAAGCGTGCACTCGGGCTGTTTAACATCCACCGTTAGCCCCTCGAGCCGAGCGCCGAGGCGATTACCCAACTCGACGGCGATCTCGTAGGAGCTCATGGGAAAGCTCTTATCCGTGCGCCGGGCCTGGATCTTGTAGCGGAGGGTGCCTCCCCGGCGTTCAAGTTCCGTCTTAAGGATTCCCAGGGCCTCGGTCTCGATTGTCGCCAGCTCCTTCTTGACCGCCCGCACCCGGGCAAATCCGACGATACCGAAGGTAGTGGCCAATACCGATTCCACCTGTTCCGGATCTCCCCTGTAGAGTTCCAGGAAATATCTCCCCCGTCGGCCGACGATACGCGCCTCGCATTCTTTGAGCCTGCGCTTGATGTTCTCTTTCAGCTGTCGTTCGAAGAGGTTTCGGTTCTCACCCTTGAGTCCGATCTCGCCGACGCGAATTAAAAAATGGGCGATCATCTCCCGCTGCATTAGATCTGCTCCTTCATCATTCCCAACTCTGCCGCGGCGACCGCCAGAAAGTCGCGAATCTCATTCTCGGTTGTAGCGGATCCGATCGAGAGCCGTATCGAGGATTCGGCGGTCTGTGCGGGAATCCCCAGGGCCTTCATTACTCGGTTGGTCCTTTTCTTGTTGGATGCACAGGCCGAACCGGTAGAGACGGCGAAGCCCTTGTCGCTCAATACGCGCTGCATAACCTCACCCGGGAGGGGTGGGAAGGAGCACTTGAGAATATGGGGCACGAAACGGTCAGAATCAGCATCATAGCCGTCCGGGAGAAGCCGAACGCCGGGTATCTTCCGCAGGCCCTGAGTCAATTCCCGGTTGAGCTTGAGAACCCTCTTGCGGGCGCTGTCGAAGTCGGAACAGATCTCCTTGAGGCAGTAGCAGAGAGCCGCGGCTCCGGCGAGATTCTCAGTGCCGGGACGAACACCGAATTCCTGGCCTCCGCCGCGAAAGGCCGTCTCCAGAGGATGTTTCAAATAGAGCAGCCCGATCCCCCGGGGGGCGCCGATCTTATGACCGGAGAAGGAGGCGGAGTCTGCGCCTAAGTTCTCGAGCTTGAAGGGAATTTTCCCCAGGGCCTGTACGGCATCGGTGTGGATATGAACCCGCCGTTTTATGAATTCGGCGTGGCGAATCGCCCCGGCGATAGCGGGTATATCCTGCACGCGGCCGGTCTCGTTGTTTACCAACATAATGCTGACCAGATCGGTATCCGGGCCGCACTTCTCTAGGACCTGTTCCGGCGGGATCTCCCCGTCCGAGGCTGCTTCGGCAAGCTTGAGGTCGTATCCCCAGCTCCGATAGAGGGCTGCGGTCTCCCACACGGAGGCGTGCTCAACTCGGCTGGTGACTATTCCTCCCTTCCTGGGCTTGGTCAGAAGATGGCTGAATAGAATGGTGTTGGATTCGCTTCCGCCGGCGGTAAATATGAGCTGTTTAGGCGCACATCCGAGGAGGCCGGCAATCTCTTCTCGGAACTCAGCCAGTTTGGCCGCGGCCTGCTTCCCCGGCCCGTGAAGGGCCGAGGGATTGGCGTAATGTTCCCGGGCAATCTCTTGTCCAAACTCTTGGGCTTCCTGATTAGGCAAGGCTGTAGCGGCCCAATCGAGGTAGGTGAATTTCATCCCGCTATCATAAGAATTAGCCCTGCCTTAGGCAAGGGGCGCTAGATTCTAAGAATCGTATATAGCAGAGAGCCCTTGATTTACTCATGCTAAAGGGTGTACTCTGTGTGCAAATGAATCCAGCAACCTGTTGTCCTGATTCTTTAATAGAATCCTACGCCGAACGCCTCAAGGTGTGCGGCCACCCTGTGCGGCTTAAGATTCTCTGCCTGATCGAGAAGGAGAACGCCTGTGTAAGCGATCTCTGGCAGTGTCTGCAGCAGTCCCAGCCGGTGGTCAGTCAACACCTGGCGGTTTTGAAGAATAAAGGCATCGTTAGTTCTACAGTAGACGGCAACCGCAGGATCTACTCCATCAGCGACGATTTCGTCAAGGCGATGGTGCGTAGCTTCCCCCACCAGATATAAGCGAGTCCCATGGATCAGGTTTTTCGTCTCGGCGCGCGTGACTCCCGGGTGCGCTCATTTCCCGGAAATAGAATCGAGATCGATGCAGCGGCCGAGGCCCTCTGGGTCTGTGATCAGAATACTCAAGGCTTTCTTCCTAAGGATGCAGGGAGCATTGTCTGCCTGGCGCCCGGCGAGGCTGCCAAAACCTGGGAGTCGGTACAGAAGATTATCGATGCCGCCTTAGAGGAGCGCCTCGGGCGGGACGGACTGATTATCGCCCTCGGGGGCGGGGTGGTCTGCGATACGGCCGCCTTTGCGGCGGCGATCTACATGCGCGGTTGCCGGCTGATGCTTATCCCGAGTACCCTGCTCTCGATGATCGACGCCTCTTTGGGCGGCAAGACCGGCGTCGACTACCGGGATTACAAGAATATCATCGGAAGCTTCTACCCCGCCGAAGAGATCCGTCTCTACCCCTTCCTGCTTGCAAGCCTCCCGGAGATAGAGTATCGCTCCGGCCTGGCCGAAGTGCTGAAGCACGCCCTCTTGGAGAAGAGTAACCTCTTTTTAGATCTCGAGGCCAACCGAGAAGCGGTGCTGGCCCGGGACGGGAAGCTCTTAGAGGAGCTCATTCCCCGTTCCCTGGCGGTCAAGGGACGGCTGGTGGAGGAGGATCCCACCGAAAAGGGGGTGAGGGCCTACCTCAATCTGGGACATACCTTCGGGCATGCCCTGGAACGGGAGCTGGGGCTCGGCGCCGTCCCCCACGGCTATGCGGTCGCCTGGGGCATCGCCCGGGCTATGGAGGCCGGACTCGCCCTGGGGCTCACCGACTCCGCCTACGCAGATAGGGTTATTCAATTCTTCACCGATTACGGATACGACCTCAAGTTGACGACGCCCAGCCTGGAGGCTTTTCTATCGAGTATTGCCCTGGATAAGAAGCGCAAGGGCGGGGCGGTTCGCTTCGTTCTTCAGCGAAATCAGGGCGAGACCCTGCAGCAGGAGATACCCGAGGAGATCCTGCGCCGGGTTCTTGCGCCCTTCGCGCACGCCCGCTAACTTCCGCCGACCCTCTATTCCTCGTAAAGATTCGCCAGATAGCGATAGCGCTCGTTTACCTTGTTGGCATACTTCTTGTGCCGCTTAGGATCGAGTTCATCGATCAGTACCTCGAGGCTGGCCAGGCTCATCTCGACCGCGGTGGAGAAGCGCTTGGCGGGTTTGAACCAGTAGTTGCCTTCGGCCTTGGTGTAGAGTGTCAGGAAGCCCAGGGTAGAGCTCGACTGCTTGGCCGGGGCCAGTTTCAAGATAAGATCCAAGCGCTCGCAGAGCTCATCGATTCCCTGATAGGAGTTGTAGGTCTTACCCATCGGCCAGTTGACGACCAGCATCTCCGGCAGGCGGATATGCTTCATCCAGCGGGCGATCTTGCGCAGCTTCTCGCCCGAGAAGAGTTCCTGCCCCTGAAAGACGACTACCCCGCGTAGATTTCCCGCGTTGCTTCCGCTCAGGTCGCTGTTCCGTTTTAAGGCCTTCTTCAGGTCCTGGTAGGGGAGGAGGGCCAGTTTCTTCTTCCCCTTGAAGGGCTTTAAGGGGAAGGTGATCCCGGCAATCTGAATCTCCCAGCTGGTATCCCGGGATTCCTGCTTCTCGCCCCGTTTATCTCCCCGCTTACCCTTCTGGGACTGGTCGGCGGCAAGGCCCTTGGCCAGGATGGGGGATATCCGGCCCAACCACTCCCGCTTGAGGGGGGAGACCGACCGGGCGAACATGCGCGAGGTCTTCACGATCTCCCCGGCTACGATGTAGGGGGGATTCTCCCGGAACATCACCGAGCCGGGGTGGATCAGGATCTGCTCGGCCGTCAGGCTGCGGTAGGCGCCCCGGCCGGAACGGGCGCAGACGAACTGGATCAGACCGCTGGAGACGGCGCAGAGATACTCTTCCGTCGCTCCCCCCGACGAGATCGGGACGCCCATGTCGCTCACGATCTGAGAGAGCTGATGCTGGATATTGACCAGCTCATGCATAATGCGTTCGTCCAGGTAATGGCGGGCGCAGAATTGTTTCTTTTTGGTGGAATCGGTAAAGGCCCTGAAGAGCTTCAGATAGGAGACAAAATCCCCCGCATCGTCGGCGAAGCGGTGGTGGGCCCGACGGGCCTCCATCTCCTCTCCCTGGGGCAGCAGGAAGGGGGTGTTGGTCGAGAGGAAGGCGGCGGCGATCAGGATCTCCTCCAGCACCTCCGGATGGCGCATGATCCCCTCCACGATCATCCGCGAATGACGCGGTATGAGGGGGAATTTGACCATCATCTCCCCGATGGTGGAGAGGGATCGGTCGTCGTCCAGGGCTTCCAGGATGTAGAGGGTCTCCACGGCGGAACGGATACCGGGAAGGCCGGGGGAGGAGATAAAATCGAAGTTCTCGAAATCGTTGATCCCCAGCTCGGCCATGCGCAATACGACCTCCGAAAGGTCGGTGCGGTAGATCTCCTCCTGGGTAAAGAGCGGCCGCTCGCGAAAATCCTTCTTGGAGTAGAGCCTGAAGCAGGTCCCCGGCTGGGTACGCCCGGCCCGACCCTTGCGCTGATTGCAGGAGGCCTGGGAGACCGGGGTTTCCACCAGGGAGGAGGTATAGGTGCGCGGGTTGTAGTAGTTGATTTTACCCAAGCCTGAGTCGATTACCGAGGTGATGCCGTCGATGGTAACGCTCGTCTCGGCGATATTGGTGGCTACAACCACCTTGTATTTCCCCTCAGGGGTCGGGATGAAGACCCGCTCCTGTTCCTCCTTGCTGAGCCGGCCGTAGAGGGGCAGGACTTTGAGCTTACCGGAGAAGGGGGCGGCCTCGAGGGCATTGACGCACTCCTTGATGTTCCGCTCCCCCTGCAGGAAGATCAGCACATCCCCTGACGCCTTCTGCTGAATTTTCCGGCCCACGATATCGACGATTACCTGGGTCAGAGTCTCGTCGGAGACCTTTTCCGGCAGGGGCTCGTAGATCTCTTTGATAGGGAAGATCCGGGTATCGATGTGGATCACCGGCGCTCCGTTGAAGTATTCCGAAAAGATAACCGGGTTGATCGTCGCCGATGAGATAATCACCTTGAATTCGGGTCGCTCCTCAACGATCTGCTTCAGGAGTCCTAAGATAAAGTCGATGTTGAGGCTGCGCTCGTGGGCCTCGTCGACGATAATCGCGGTGTACCGGGAGAGGTAGTGGTCGGCCTTCAGCTCCTGAAGCAGGATGCCGTCGGTCATGATCTTGATCTTGGTCTCCGGCAAGGTCTGATCGTCGAAGCGCATCTTGTAGCCCACTTCGCCCGGTATCTCTGAGTCGATCTGTTTGGCGATATATTCGCTGACCGAGAGGGCTGCGATGCGTCTGGGCTGGGTGACGCCGATTGTCCCGCCCTTGGAGTAACCGGCCTGGTGGAGGATCAGCGGAAGCTGAGTGGTCTTGCCCGACCCGGTGGGACTCTCGACCACCACGACTTGATTCTCCGCTAAGGCCGAGAGGATCTTCTCTTTCTGCTGATATACCGGTAGGGAGGCGGGATCTTTCTGCACGCGTTAGCTTTCCTTATTGATAATCGACCGGATGAGTTCTAACGCCTCTTCCGGACTCAGGTTCTCGTGATTCTGACGCTGGGTCAGGTCCTTGATGGTGACGCGCCCTTTCTCGCGCTCCTCGCCGCCTAAAAGAACCGCCGCCAAAGCGCCCTTCTTTTCGGCGAATCCGAATTGGGGCCCGAGTTTCTTGACTTCCGGGAATACCTCAGCCCTGATTCCGGCTTCTCTCAAGCGGCGGGCGAAGGCGTGAAATGCGCCGAATCCCTCCGCATCCATGCAGAAGACCAGCGCATCAAGGCTGCGTTCCCGGGTCGAATCATCCTCTAACTCCTCCAGGGCGGCCATCAGCCGGTCGAGGCCGATCGAGGCGCCGACGCCGGGAAGCTCCTGTTTGGTGTAGAGGGATGCCAGGTTGTTATAGCGTCCGCCGGAGCAGACCGAGCCGATTCCCGGAAGGGCGTCGAGGAAGGTTTCGAAGACGACACCCGTGTAGTAGTCGAGCCCCCGGGTGATGGATGGATCGAGGCAGAACCGGTCGGCCACGCCGCACTCCTGCATCATTCCGTGAAGCTCCTTGAGCCTGCGGGTATCCCCATCCTCGCCGCCGGCGAGGGCTTCGAGCTTGGCGAGCACCGCGGTAAAATCTCCTTCGGCGCCGATGTAGTCGAGCACGGCCCGGGCCGAATCCTCTCCCGTTAGCGCGGCGAGCTGTTTTCTAACCTCATCCGGGCCAATCTTGGCGAGTTTATCGACGATCCTCAGGATCTCCTCCGAATGCTCACTCAAGTTCCGGGAGGCGAGGAAGCGATTGAAGATTCCCCGGTGGGAGAGCCGTATCGTGACCTCCGAAACGCCGAGACTCGCGAAGGAGTCGTGCATCATCATCAAGATCTCGAAGTCGGCGGAGGCGCTGTCGCTGCCGACGATATCGAAATCGCACTGCATGAACTCCCGGTAGCGTCCGCGTTGGGTGTTCTCTCCCCGAAAAACCTTGGCCATATGGTAGCGCTTGAAGGGGAGGTAGAGCTCGTTGACGTGGGCGGCCATGAAGCGGGCGAAGGGCACGGTCAGGTCGAAGCGCATGGCCACATCCCGGGAGCCGTGGTCCTCGAAGCGGTAGATCTGTTTGTCTGTCTCGCCTCCGCCTTTTCCCAGAAGCACCTCGGTGTACTCGAGGATAGGGGTATCGATGGGAACGAATCCGTAAAGCTTGAACTGTTCCTCTAAGGTTGCGATAATTCTGCGCCGACGAATCTCGGTTTCAGGAAGAAAATCGCGGAAACCCTTTAAGACCCTCGGCTGTATGATGGACGCCATGCTGTACCTCATTAGGATGGTGATATTCGCCTTCTACTATGGACTACATGCCTCCCCTTTTCAAGCACCTTGATTTTTCCGCTTAAACAGGCTATACCTTAAGCTTGTTCAGATAAACATTTACCTTTCAGAAGCAGGTACACCATTGCTGATCCGTTACGGAATTGACGAATCCGGAAAGCGCTTCGAACGCGCACGAATTTTTACCGTCGAAGAACACGGCATAAGCCGCGCCAAGATCGACCGCGAAGCCCTTCTTATCACCGACCGACTCCAGAAAGAGGGCTACCACGCCTATATCGTCGGCGGCGCCGTCAGGGATCTCCTGACCGACAAAGAGCCGAAGGACTTCGACATCTGCACCGACGCTCAACCCAAACGGGTGCGCCGTCTCTTCTGGAACTCCCGCATCATCGGCCGCCGCTTTCGTCTTGTCCATGTTCATTTCAAGAATCAGATAATCGAGGTCTCCACCTTTCGCTCCAATGAACCCGGTGCCGACAATAATGATTTCGGCACCCTCGAAGAGGATGTGGAGCGCCGCGATTTTTCCATAAACGCCCTCTATTACGATCCCAAGAAGGAACAGGTCATCGACTTTGTGCGGGCCATGAAGGATATCCGCGATAAACGCATGCGTTCCCTCCTGCCCTTAGATTCGACCTTCTGTGAGGATCCGGTGCGTATGATCCGGGCGGTCAAGTATTCGGCCGCCGGCGGGTTCGCTATTCCCTTTACTCTTCGCAAGAGTATCAAACGCTTCCGGCCGGAGCTTGAAAAAACTCCTACCTCCCGCATGACTGAAGAGGTCTTCAAGATCTACGAAGGGGGCCGGTCGGCGCCGATAATCAAAGCCCTCGAACAGTACGGCCTGTTGGAGATAATGATCCCCGAACTGCGGAGGGCTGTGTTAGGCGAGAATCCCAAACGGGGGCTGCGGGAGTTTCTCTCCCGCTTAGAAGCACTGGATCTCCTTATGGGAACGGAGGAGTCGATTCCCCGGGGTCGGGTGATAAAAGAGGTTTACGGTTCTTATCTCAGGCTGGAGGGGGAGCACTCCTTCGAGGAGCTCTTTAAACTGGCCTTCCGGGGTATAAAGGAACTTCTTGCGCCTCTTACTCCCCCCAACGCCGACGTCGAGACGGCGGTAAAGCTCCTCTTTGAGGAACGGGGGATAGTCAAAGAGAAGAAGAAAAAGAAGCGGCGCCGGCGGCGTAAAAAAAAGAAGACTCCCGAGGGGGAGTCTTCCGAAGCTTCGCAGATCCTGGATCAGGCTCCCTCCGAGGGAAGCTCCTCCTGATCCTCCGGAGCGGACTCCGGCTCGGGCCCGGCCGGGGGAGTCATCTCCTCACCGGCGATTCTATCGATCAGTTCCTGGGCCTTGGCCCCGTAACCGGCCGGATCTATACTTACCACTTGTTCCAGATAGCTTAAGGCGTTCGCATCGTCCTCGGCCGAATAGGCGCTGATACCCTTGGCGTAGTAGATCAACCCTTCGGAACCGCCCCGTTCGAGGGCCTGGGAGTAGAAGTAGTCGGCCATGGTAAAGTCCCGGTCGGCGTAGTTGATCAGTCCCAGATAGTAGTAGGGGATGTAATGATCCTCCCGCAGTTCGAGCGCCCGGTTGAATAGTCCCTTCGCCTCGTTGTAATGGCCGATACCATAGGCGCCTATGCCCTGTTGCACCAGCTCAGGAAAGGTCATCAGGGAATTGACATACTCCTCGAAGTCCGAGAGGAAGCGGTCTTTGTTTACCCAGGCGAATCCCTTGTCGATTACCGCCGACTCATTCTCCGGACGGGATGCCTCCCGTTCCAGGGCCGAGAGAGAGTCCCAGATAATGCGGTTGTAATCCTTATCGCCGCTGTTGAGAAGGAAGTGCACCAGGCCCCAGCTCTGGGCGTAGAAGCTCTCGATCTGCCGGTTAGCGGCTTCCACGTCCATGGTCAGAAGGATCGAAACCGGAATAATCTCTGAATCCAAGGCAACATAGGTCTTCAGACTCTTCAGCCACTCGAGGTTCTCCTGGTAGACCGCACGGTTCTCCTCGGGGAGATAGCGGGACTCCTCTAAATAGATCGCCATCCCTTTCTGAAGCCACAAGGGCGGAGCGGGAATGAATGATTTGAGGTACTGCACGTATGCGTGATGAATCAGGGAGGATTCGAAACCGCTGCCCGTATTGTAGCCGACCAGCTCGCTCTTGGCCGGATCGCTGTACTGCAGGAATACAAAGGAATCCTTCGGCGTGCCGATGAACTCTTCTAGATAGGCGGTATAGGCGTTCTGGGTGTCGAAAATCCGTACCCGTAGTTTGGCGGGAAGCTCCGCTCGATCGAAGTGGAGGTAATCCTCGAATAGGGCGGCGTACGCGTCCAAGCGAAGGGCAAGCGCTTCGGCTTCGGCCTCATCACCTTGAAGCAGAACTGAATAATAATCCCCGTTTGCCGGAATAAAACTCGCTTCTTGGGCGAATCCTCCGGCGGCGATTAGAAAAACGCCCGCAAGAACGAGCCACCTGGGTGCTGCGATAGCCTTCATCTCTGCTACTCCTTCCGCGCCGCATATGATAGCCGTTTTATGATAGGTCGGACGGTAAGTGGCGCACTATTTCTCTTATAACTATCGACAGAGCAGCCGATAATCTCAAGCGCTGAAATCGTCGATAATTACGTTCACCTTTTGAATCATAATGCCCGTGTAGCGCTCGAGACTGTCGATCAGGTACTCCTGAAAGCCGTGCAGGTTCCCCGAGAGCTGAACCCCGTAGGGTACATGGATATGGAGGGTCAGGATGTAGCCCCGAGCGTCGACCTTGGCCTGGACTTTTTTCAGGGTAATGGTCGAATCATACTCCTCGGCGCAGTGGAGTACCATCTGGGTCAGGGCGGCCTTGGAGATCGACACGCTTCCTTTACGCATGAACTCGGGGCGCACCACGGTCTTCTCGAATACCTGCTGTTTCTTCCCGGCTAAGAGGGGGAGCTTGTTCTTCAAAAAGATCTTTACCGAGTCGTAGACGATATGGGAGTAGTTGCGGGCGATCTCGATAGAGGGTACGGGAATGATATGCTTTCCTTCGACCTTGCGGGAGCGGATGGCCGTCTCTATCTCGTCGGTAGTCGCTATATCCTCGATATTAATCAGCTTCGTAATCGCCGGCAGGCGCAGACGACGCGCGATCTTGTGGACCATTCGTTCGGAGGTGCCGATTAAGAGGATGCGTTTGAAGCGTGTCTCTTGAAGGGTATTAATAACCTCCCGGCGGTGTTCCTCTTCGTCGAAGAGGGCGGTTTTGATCGCGCTCAGGTAGGCCTTCTCCTTCTTGGCCGACTTTCCGGCAATGATTTTCTGATCATGGATAAGGAGACCGTCGTCGATGATAAGCTCGATTCCGTACTTCTGAGCCACTAATTTGGCTCGGAAGCTCTTCCCGGTACCGCTGCGGCCGACCAGGGCGAAAACCTTCACCCCTTTGAGTAAAAACTGTATATGGTTAAAGATACGCTTCACGGCCAAACTATACCTCTTTCGGCTCTTCTTGACAAATGGCAGTGCCATGAGGAAAATAGCTTCAACAGCAGCATCTGCATGCTCTGTGGCATAAGTGGGGTAAGGTTAGTGTATCGCCTGTTTTCAAATCCTGTCTTTTTATCGGCGATCTTCGGCTGGTTTTTGGCCCAGTTCGTTAAAACAGTAGTCGAATTGATCAAACCTCGCCCCAAAGGTTCCCGGGAGATAATCTTTACCCTGCTTTGGCGTACGGGGGGTATGCCTTCGAGTCACTCCTCTGCGGTTACCGCCTTGACAACCTCCCTCGGTTTCACCGAAGGAATCAGCTCGCCCATCTTCATCTCCATGTTTTTCTATTCCCTCTTAGTCGTGCGGGACGCCCTCGGGGTCAGACGGGCGGCAGGTCTGCAGGCCAGAGCACTCAATCATCTGGGCCGGGAACTGCAGAAAAAGCAGGATATTAATTTTCATCCGGTCAAAGAGGTTCACGGACATACACCGGCCGAGGTTTCGGTGGGGATTGTCCTCGGTTTTTTCATTGCCGTGGCCTTCTGTAATCTCTAGGTCAGAGGGCTTCAGATGAGAAGCTACCTACGGGCATGCGGATACGCTCTTCTCTTTACAGCCGTGCTGGTATTTCTTCTGCTCCAGGAACGGCACAGCACGGGGGAGAAGCTTTGGCCGGACTACTATACCCTGATCAGCACAGATGCGGAGGGGATCGAGAAGGTTTTAACCCCCCGGGTTCCGGAGCCCGGGATACTGTCGGTCAGAACCCTCACCGTTAGGGTGAACGCCTTCGACGGCGTATTGAAGCTGCCCCTGGCAGAGCTTGATGCTCATCTTCTTCCCGAGGATCCGCGTTACGATCCCTTTCTCAAATCTCTTCCCGACCTCTTTCAGGCGGTAGTGGAGGGGGAAGAGGCGGAGATACTCTATATTCCGGCTTCAATAGACCTCGCAAGCATCGAGAATAGCCTCGAAGCGGCAGGGGTCGCCGCCGGGGAATATACCCTTGTCGATGATAGAAGCTCACCCTCTCTCCGACTCCTGCTGCTCTTCGGCCTACTGGGGTTGGCGGTCGTCGCCGTGCAGCGGCGGCACCGGTTGACCGCGGCGGTGCTGCTTTTGCCCTGGGGCCTCGGTCTGATCGTCGCCGGCCCCGGCGCCGGAATCCTCTCCTTCCTGGCCCTCTTCATCATTCCCCGGGGAACCACCCTGGTGCTGCCGTACCTCCTTGCGGGCAAGCACCTCCAAAAGGAGCCTCTCGATAAGGCTCGGCGATTCGAAGCGCTGGTGTTGATCTTCGGATTGGTAATCGGGATGGGGCTCTTCGCCCTCCGTTCGAGCTTCGCTGAGTTCATTCGCTTCCCCTTCTCCGCCGCTCTGGCGACCCTTATCTGGCTCAAGGTCCGGTTGCTCTACGAGGAGGGGAGGGCGGCCCGGCTGCTGCATCCAATCTTTCGCCCGGTTCCGCTGGCCGCGCCCGTTGTCGAGCGAAGACGAGCATTCCTTCAGAGTTGTCTGGCCGCCGTCGGGATGAGTCTGGCGGTCTTGCTGCCGCCCGTCGTCTCCGCTGATGAGATTATTCTGCCCCAACCGGCGTCTCTTCAGTCCGTAGGGGAGAATCTCGACCAGGTCCTGTCCGAGAGCCGGGAGCTAGGTCGGGAGAACGGGCTCCCCTCTCTGGCGGATTATCTGGCCCATCGCTATTTTCAGGAGAATTACCTCTTCGGGGCCGTCTATGAGCTGCCTCGCACGGAAGAGGAGCTCACCATCCCCGTCTATCGGGAGGAAGAGGGACGAATCAGGGGTGAGAGAAAGCATATATGGCGGTTTACATATAGCTGGTATAACGCTATAATTGCAGACGAAACCGATCGAATCACCCATTTTTTCGTTCACGAAGACGTGCCCAGGAGTGTAGGGCGTGCTGCGCTTGCCGCTAAAAGGGCACCCGTGGACGGCCTCTATCCGGGACTGGGACTCCTTTTCTCTCTCTTAGCGGTAATGCTTGTACTGGCGTTCCGCCGGCGGAAAGAGACCGCTGATACCCGATTTGTACCAAGGAGATTAAGCCAAACGGCATGAACACTTCTACTGCGCAAAAATCAGTTTTTACCTTTAAGAAGGGCGGAATACATCCGCCGGAGAACAAACACTACTCGGAATCCGTGCCGGTAGCCGGTGCGCCCGTTCCCGAGACCTTTGTGGTTCCTTTGAGTCAACATCTCGGCAGCCCCTCAGAGGCAGTGGTCGAGGTCGGGGCCAAGGTCGGCTACGGGGAGCTTCTGGCCAAATCGTCGGGCTTCATCTCGGCAAATATCCACAGTCCTTGTGCGGGGGAGGTGAAGGAATTCACCGATATCTTCCTGCCCCACGGCGGGCGCGCCAAGGCGGTGGTAATCGAATCGGACGGCAGCGACGCCCCAGAGTATCCCGAGAATGATGCCTGGAAGAGTATGGATGCCAAGGCGATCGCCGACAATATCGCCGCTAACGGTATTGTCGGTATGGGAGGAGCCACCTTTCCGGCGCACGTAAAGTTTTCCCTCCCCAAGGGATACAGCGCCGAATATCTGGTGATTAACGGCGTCGAGTGCGAACCCTATCTGACATCCGACCACCGGCTGATGCTGGAAAAGACGGCGGAGATCTTCAAAGGGCTCGAGATCCTCTATAAAGTTCTCGAACCGAAGGAGATTCGCATCGGCATCGAGAAGAACAAGCCCGATGCAATCAAACGTATGCAGGAGTTCGCCGCGAAGGCGTCGATCCCGGTTAAGGTCTTCCCGCTGAAGGTGAAATATCCCCAGGGAGATGAGAAGCAGCTCCTGAAAGCCGTCATCGACCGGGAGGTCCCCTCCGGAGCCCTTCCTTTGGAGGTCGGCGCGGTCGTGGCCAACGTGGGTACCGTAAACGCCGTTTATGAAGCGGTGGCCTGCGGTAAGCCTCTCTACGAACGGAACGTCACCGTCTCCGGCGCGGGCATCAAGAAGCCTGTAAACCTGAAAGCCCGGGTGGGTACGCCGATCAGTATGCTGATCGAGGCCGCCGGCGGCAGCCTCGATGAGACTGCCAAGCTCGTGGTGGGCGGTCCGATGATGGGCTTCGCTATCTTCGATCCGGCGACTCCGGTAACCAAGGGCACCTCAGGGGTTCTGGCTCTTACCGAGAAGGAGCTGCGCCGCAGCAAGCAGACTAACTGTATCTCCTGCGGACGCTGCATAGCCGCTTGCCCCATGGGACTCAATCCGACCCGGATCTTTAAATTCCTGGATCACCAGGAGTATGAAGAGGCCTTGGCCGCAGGGCTCCTGGACTGCAAGGAGTGCGGCTGCTGCGGGTTCTCCTGTCCGGCCCATATCCCGCTGGTGCAGGGAATGAAGGGCGGCAAGTATGAATTGCGCCGGCGCAAAGCCCGGAAGGACGCGGCAGCCCGGGGCTAAGCGCCCCAGGGTCCGCATAAACTAAACTCCGACGATATGAGGTTAGGATGAATACCGATTCTCTTGTAGTCACATCATCGCCCCACCTACATCACCGAGACAGTACCGCTTCGATTATGTGGCGCGTCTCCGCCGCCCTCGCTCCGGCGGCCTTGTGGGGTATCTATCAATTCGGTTTGCCCGGACTGGCGGTTCTGCTGGTTTCGATCGCAAGCAGCATGCTCTTCGAATATTTCGCGGCCAGACTGGCGGGGCAGAGTACCCTCCACGACGGTTCGGCCTTCTTGACGGGATTACTGATCGGGATGAACATGCCCGGCGCGATTCCGCTCTATATTCCGGTTATCGCTTCGGCCTTCGCCATTCTGGTCGTCAAATGGACCTTCGGCGGGCTGGGCCATAACTGGATGAATCCGGCTCTGGCCGGGCGGGTTTTCGTCTTCTTCTCCTGGACCGGAGAGATGACGAGCTGGCCCGTTCCCCGCTCTATGGGACTGGATGCGGTCACCATGGCGACGCCTTTGGGCAGCATCAAGGCGGGACTCCTCGAGCTTACCGAACCCGTGGCGGGACCCATGGCCATCTTGCGGGAGGTCGAGTTCCCGGTAAGCGCCCTGGATCTACGCTTTACCGCCTGGTTGCAGGGCTTTCTCCCGGGAGTGGAGAACGGCTATGTCGATCTCTTTCTGGGGACCATACCCGGCTGTATCGGCGAGGCATCGGCCCTGCTGTTGCTGCTCGGCGGTATCTACCTGCTGGTCCGCAAGATCGCCAACTGGGAGATCGTCGCTTCCTACGCGCTGAGCTTTTCGGTGCTGATTATCCTCTTCGGGGGGCTCCCCTTCGGAGCGGGACTCTTCCGGGGTAACCTCTTCTTCCATCTCCTCTCCGGCGGCTTCATGCTGGGGCTCCTCTTTATGGCGACCGACATGGTCTCATCGCCGCTCTCGTCGAAAGGGATGCTGATCTACGGCGCGGGTATCGGTTTCTTGACCTTCCTGATTCGGATCTACGGCTCTTTCCCCGAAGGAGTCTCCCTGGCGATCATTTTGATGAATATCTTCGTGCCGCTGATTAACCGGTATACCCAGCCGAAGCTCTTCGGTGAGGTTCGCGAGGAGGCAGCAAAATGAAAACTATCTCGGTAATCGGCCTGAAGCTGGCCTTGATCTGCAGCGTGGCCGCCTTCTGCCTCGGTCTGGTCAATGCGGTCACCGCTCCTCAAATCGCCGAACTCCAACGGCAGCGCCTCCAGGCGGCCTTGGCTGCGGTAATCCCCGAGGGATCCGCAGGCGAGTTTGTCGAAGCCGACGAGGAGGGCACGGTGCGTGGGTACTATCCTGTCTTGAATGCCGAAGGCGAACAGGCCGGCTATGTGCTGCGTCTGGTAGGCTCCGGCTACGGCGGCGATATGAACCTTATCGCCAGCTACCTGAACAACGGCCAACTCCACTCAGCGGTACTGATGGAGAATCAGGAGACTCCCGGCTTGGGAAAAGAGGCGGAGAGGCCTGAGTATATGCGCATGTACAAGGGCACCGGGGCGGATAAGCCGGTACCCTTCCGCAAGAGCCAGTTGAGTCAGGAACAGGCCGACTCGATCTCCGGGGCGACAATCACCTTTGCTGGTATCGGCCGGGCGCTCGCATCCGGATCGGACTATGTGAAAGAACTGGGAGGCGTGCAATGATACGCGAGTTTACCAAGGGTATCTTTAAAGAGAATCCGATCTTCGTCGTTCTATTGGGACTCTGTCCCGCCCTGGGTGTCTCCACCAAGGTGGTAAACGCCCTCGGAATGGGTGCGGGAACTCTCTTCGTCCTGATCGGGTCGAATATTTTCGTATCCCTCCTGAAGGGATTTATCCCCGAGAAGGTCCGTATTCCCTCATATATCGTCATCATCGCCTCCTTCGTTACCATCGTGGAGATGACCATGCAGGCCTATCTGCCGGATCTCTATAACAGCCTCGGGGTATTCGTCCCCTTGATTGTTGTAAACTGCGTCATCCTGGGACGAGCGGAGGCCTTTGCCAGTAAAAACGGTCTTTCCGCCTCCGTTATGGACGCCCTCGGTATGGGCGTGGGCTTCACCCTGGGCCTGACCGCGATTGCGTTTGTCCGCGAGGTCCTGGGCAACGGTACGATCACTATTTTCCCCATGGGAGCCTTCGATGGTATAATCCGGATCCCGCTGATCTACCAGTCTCCGGCCCGGATTATGACCCTGGCGGCGGGAGCACTCCTGGTAATCGGTTATCTGAAGGCCCTGTTGAACTATGTAGAAGAGAATAAGAGCGCCCAAGCCTCCGGCGCCGATCAGCCGAAGGAGGAGGCCGCGTTAGCGGAGTAAGCCATGATCTATATTGGAATATTCATTACCTTCGTTTTCATCAACAACTTTATTCTGACCCAGTTCTTGGGGATTTGCCCCTTCATCGGCGTCTCTAAGAACGTCGAGTCCGCCGTAGGTATGGGCTTTGCGGTCATCTTCGTCATGTCGATCGCCACCCTGGCTACCTGGGCCATCTACCACTGGCTTCTGGTACCCTTGGACCTGACCTTCTTAAGAACCATTTCGTTCATCCTGGTCATCGCCTCTCTGGTGCAGCTGGTGGAGATGGTCATCCAGAAGGTCTCTCCTGCCCTCTATAAGGCCCTCGGTATCTACCTGCCGCTGATCACCACCAATTGTGCGGTGATGGGTATGGCGGTTATCGCCGTGCAGAACAAGTTCACTGCAGCCGAGAGCTTCATCGCCGGCTTCTCCGCCGGGGTCGGTTTCCTGTTGGCTATCGTACTGATGTCGACGATCCGGGAAAAACTCGACACCGAGTGGATTCCCAAGCCCTTTCGCGGGGTTTCCATAGCCTTTATTACCGGCGGGCTCATGGCGATGGCTTTCATGGCCTTCGATAAGAGCCTCTTGAACAATCTCTTCCCGGGACTCTAGGAGCAAAGATGATTATTACTGCACTCTACGCCTTCGGCATCGTAGGATTTTTAGGCATACTCTTTGGAACCGGCCTCGCCGTGGCATCCCGGGCGCTGGCAGTCGAGAAGGATCATCGCATCGAGGCCGTGGAAGGGGTTCTTCCCGGTATAAACTGCGGCGCCTGCGGCTATGCTGGTTGTTCGGCCTACGCCGAGGGGATGGTCAAAGAGGATGCCGAGATCTCCCTCTGTTCTCCCGGCGGACAGGAGGTCATGGTTCAGCTGGGAAAAATCCTCGGTAAAGAGGTCGACTTAACCAAAGAGAAGATGGTCGCCCAGGTACATTGCCGGGGCAACCACGAACGTTCCAAGTATAAATTCAACTATGAGGGGGTCGAGGACTGCGTCGGCGCCCACCTCCTCTTCGGCGGGGACAAGGAGTGTCCCTTCGGCTGCCTCGGTCTGGGCAGCTGCATCAAGATCTGCCCCGTGGATGCAATCACCTACGACGAGGACGGCTGTGTCTGGGTCGACAAGGATACCTGTATCTCCTGCGGCAAATGCGTCGATATCTGCCCCACCGGAGTTATCAAGATGATTCCCTACTCGGCGGACAAGATCGTCGCCTGTAACTCCACCGATAAGGGCGCAAAAACCAAGAAGTACTGTACAGTAGGCTGTATCGGGTGTAAGCTATGCGAAAAGAAATCGCCCGAAGGCGGCTTCCAGGTCAGTAGTTTCCTGGCGACTATTGATTACACTCAGAAAGGAGAGCGTGAGGAGGCAGCGCAGGCGTGTCCGCCTAAGTGTATTATCGCCGCGGATAAAAAATAAAAAAGGGAAAAACTATTTCTGCAATGCCTAGCCAAAAGTTAGTCCTTGGGATTCGAAATAGTCTGCCCGTAGGGTCGACGGCAGAAGAGATGGAAGCGGCTTATCAGCGCGTCTATAAGCCCTTCCTGACTCTGCTCTACAACCACCCCGGCGTCTATTTGGGAGCATACTACTCCGGCAACCTCCTGGAGTGGCTCGAGGATCGGCATCCGGAATTTATCATGCTTCTCAACGACATGGCGAAAAGGAAGCAGATTGAGTTATTGGGCGGTGTTCACTACGAAGCCTTCCTGCCGCTGATCCCCAATCCGGACCGGCTGGGCCAGATCGAGTTCCTGACTACCTTTATCCGCAAGCGCTTCGGCCGGCGGCCCCGAGGGGGTATTCTCCCCGGCGATGTCTGGGAGCCCTCCCTGGCCAGTACCCTCAAGAGCGCCGGATTCGATTATATCTTCCTTCCAGACAGCTACTTCGCCAACGCCGGTTGCCGCGGCAAGGAGCTCTATATGCCCTGCTTTACCGAGGACTTAGGCAAGAACATCATCGTCTATCCTATCTCCAGCGGTCTCTCAGGTCGGATCGGCTCCATCGATCCCGAAACCTTCGTCGACGAGCTGATGCTGATTTACCGGAATACCGGGAGCGAAGTGATCTGCCTCTATCTCGATCCCGAAGGACCGCAGGAGTGGTACGACCGTTTTTTCAGCCTTCTGGAAGAGCGGAATGACGAGCTCTCGACCTTTCGTCCGGTCCGGGCTACCAGGATGCTCACCAACCTTCAGAAACGCTACTTCTCGTCAGTCACCTTTCAGAGCATGATGCGCTGGATCGAACGGCCTACCGGGGAGGAACCGAATTACCTGGACGCCTCCGTCCTCCCGGCGGGTTCATATCGCCACTTCCTGACCCGTTATCCCGAAGGAAACGCCCTCTACAGCAAGATGATGTACACCAGTCTGCTGGTCAATCAGATCCGGGGCGACCGGTCTCGTAAGAAGACCGCCCGGGAGGAGCTCTGGAAGGCTCAATGCCACGCACCCTACTGGCATGGCCGGGACGGCGGCATCTACCGCAGGAGCTTCCGTCAGGCGGCCTACAACTCGCTCCTCGAATCCGAGAAGGTAACCAAGGAGCGGGGTATCTTTAAGCCTTCGATCTTTACCACCGATTTCGATATGGACGGCCACCATGAGTATCTCTATCGGGGCATCAACATCAACGCCTATGTTCACCTGCTCGGAGCGGCGCTGATTGAGCTCGATTATTTTCCGGCTTCCTGGAACTATTCGGCCACCATCGCCCGCCACGAGGAGCTCTATCTTCAGGAAAGCAGCCACTGCGATTCCCGGCCCCGATACAGCTTTGTGGATCATATTGTGGAAGAGGAGATAAGCGAAGAGCAGCTTCTTAATAACGGGATCACCGACGTCGGCTGTTTCTCTCAGGAAATATTTACCGAGCGGAGCCTTAACCGGGAGAACCGGGAGGTGAGCCTCGCCGCAGACTGTGTGGCAGGGTTCAAAAACGGCGATGTTCCCCTGCATTTGGAGAAGACCTATCTCTTTCGGAAGAATACCCTGCAACTACAGTACCGTCTGAGCGGTGACACATCCAAGGAACAGTCGTTCTTCCTGGCCACGGAGCTCAATCTCGCCTTCTCCGATCCGGACAAGCTCAAGATCGATGCCTCGAAGAATGAGCAGGGAGGCATGGTGCTCGCCTTTTCGGACAGCGGCATCAAAAGTCGTCTAACCCTTAGTTGCGATATCCCCTTCGATTGGAAGACCCAAGCTATGGTGATTCCCTATCTTACCAAAGACGGTTTCGTAGAGGAGTATCAGCAGCATGTGTTGATGCTGAGCTGGAAGATTTCCGGCCTAGCGGAGAATGAGTTTCTGGCCATGCTGCAGCTGAAGGTCGATAAGCTCTAATTAGTGTCCCCAAATCTGTAGATCTGCTGAAGCAAACTCCTTCTCCTGCCACTAGTTATAGATAGAACCATCAACGAACGGAGGATCTATCTATGAAAACACCCCCTTTCTGCCCAAACCAAGACTGCAAGTATCATCAAACCGCTCCTGCGGGCTCCACCTGGTTCGTACGACACGGCCGCTTTCAATCAGCAGCCCGTGGAGCGATCCAGCGTTACCGTTGTAAAGCATGCGGCAGGCACTTCTCTTCACAAACCTTCTCCCTCGACTATATGACCCAACGCACCATATCTTACCGAAAAATCTTCGAGCTCCTTCATACCGCCTCCGGTATCCGCGATATAGCCCGCATCCTAAAGGCATCTCCCCACTGTATCACCGATCGGATCTCTCGCCTTGCTCGGCAAGCCTTGGCAGTGCATGCAGATCTCCTGGATTCACTTGAGCTCAAAGAGGATCTGGTTGCCGACGGCTTCGAGAGCTTTGCTGTCTCCCAGTACTTCCCCAATAACATCCAACTTTTAGCGGGAAAGGAGTCCCAATACTGGATCTTCTCCGACTATGCT
>JWTM01000417.1 GCA_001749745.1 Candidatus Marispirochaeta associata | reverse complement strand
CTGTCGGCACGAAGGTACCGTCAATTTTCGCATTCAAAATCTCAATGGCCTTGCGAGCGACATCTGCTGTAAGACGTGCACAGCGCTCTGAGCACTCTTTTGATTTAACAGGAAAGCCTGATACATACGCCCAGCGGGCTTTTGATGTTGTGCACAACACATTACCACTGATGCTGGTTGGAATATCTACATCCAGCTTACAGTTAACAGCCGGACGGTACACTGGCAGTGCGGTTACATCGTGCCACTGGAATAATTCACGCACCAGCTCGTTGTGCTCTTTCTTCTCGTAGAAGAGGCCGTAGGCAAATGCTGCGCCTGTGAGTGCACCGCATGTGGACTCCCAGCCGCCCACACCGGAGCGCCCTGCCTTCATGCTGTGAAACGGAAAATCTTTGTACGGAGCACCGTATTTTTCAGCCATCTGCCCGATGATGCTATAGAACGCAGCATAGC
>JWTM01000416.1 GCA_001749745.1 Candidatus Marispirochaeta associata | reverse complement strand
GCTTATACTAGTATAAACGTCAAATCGTTATCTCATTATACTATGTAATCCTTCTTTTCGGCTTAGTTACATGTACGATCTGATGCCCCTACCTGCCACATTATTGGGGGATTTGTTGCATTCGTTGAGAGGGAGAGCACAAAAAGTGGAGGCAGAATGGAACCGTTAAGCTTAACGACGTTGCTAGTCTGTTTTGGTGGAGGAATTCTGGGCGGTGCTCTTGGCGGGCTGCTGTCCTTCGTGCTTTGTGGTCTGTTTGTGTTCTCAGGCTGTCTGATCGCTTTAGCTGGCGGTGGGGACTTTATGTTCTCCGTAATCGGATTCGGTCCTGTTTTCGGCCCACATGTTGGTGGCTTCGCAGCCGGCGTTGCTGCAGCTAACTACGCACAAGGCGTTCGCAAGAATCATCCTACAGGTGGAGCTAAGGATATTCTCGCATCTCTCATGCCTACTTCCTGGGACGTATTACTCGTTGGTGGTATTTTCGCTGTATTCGGTTACC
>JWTM01000415.1 GCA_001749745.1 Candidatus Marispirochaeta associata | reverse complement strand
AAAAATAAAAGCGTCGTAGATCCGCCGGAGCAGCCTACTGACCCATTTACTTATTCTGCGATAGAAATGGATCTGCCAGTCTTGAACTCGCGGGCAGCTCGAACAAAGTTCACTGCCCAGTGCGGTTCGCCTAATGCAAAGAGGTGGGTGTAGGATGCAAACACGTTTTTGTAGATGAGACCGTCAAGTCGCTCACCCATTCCAAATCCCTTTGACATACGGAAGCCGAAGGTAGGCTGTTCGTCTTCTACTATGCACTTTGAGTAGTGGAACTCGTGCCCTCTGACTATGGAGCCAACAGGGTGATACGGGTTGGGTTCTATGACTTCTGCATCAATATAGCCTAGTCCTTGAGGACGCTTACAAAGTTCTGTCTTTACAGGAAGCACGCCTGACATTGGTGAGGTTGCTCCTTCTTGAACAAGAGCTTTGCACAGGTACATGAAGCCACCGCATTCAGCGTAGATAGGCATATTTTTTTCTGCGAGCGCATGAACATGTTCGCAGATTTTTTTGT
>JWTM01000414.1 GCA_001749745.1 Candidatus Marispirochaeta associata | reverse complement strand
TTGTTGCTTTGACTCGTGCAGAGCAGTTGCTATTTCTTAGTCATTCCAGCAAGCGGATGATCTATGGACGAACTGTGCATCTTGCCCCGTCCCGTTTTTTGAAAGACCTTCCGCAGGAAGGGGTAAAGCATTCAGCACTGAAAGCTAAAAAGAAGCATAAAGAGACACAGCTTGGCTTGATTTAGTGAGGCTGCTGGCTTTCTTACAATGACGCCACAATGTGTGGTGCTATCTGCCCATACGCCGGATGTGGAAAACCATATGAAAAAGATTAATTCACCTGAACAGGGGAAAGAGGGCTCAGGGCTTGTCGGAGATAGACTTCGTAACAAGCCTACAGTTGCTGCGCCTTCATGGGTGATGCCCGGTACTATCTATGAAAACTGCTTGTTTTTAGAAGGGAAAGTTGACGAAGTTGCCCTTCTCTTTTTCGAATCAGCATCATGCCTTGCCTATGACAGCAGTGACTTACCTGATGAGTTAGCATCGCTTGATTTGACGTATCATGTTCATTTGCCGCTGGATTTACCGTGGCAAAAACCGTCAGCTGTTGTAGAGATCATTCTCGAGTTGATGGATAAAGTTCGATTTCTCGGGGTACGTCAGGCAGTGCTGCATCCTCCGGTAACCACGGGCAAAG
>JWTM01000413.1 GCA_001749745.1 Candidatus Marispirochaeta associata | reverse complement strand
TTCCTTGTATACTCGGTACAATCGCGCTTTCATATGGTTCAATGCTGATTGCCCTACCGTGGGGTGTCGCTACAGCAATTTACCTGCATGAATATGCTAAACCTGGCAAAGTTGTGCATCTTATCAGACTGGCCATTAACAATCTTGCAGGCGTCCCCTCTGTAGTGTTTGGACTATTTGGCCTCTCTCTCTTTGTCACGGTTCTTGGAATGGGGGTTTCACTCCTTGCAGGCATGCTTACCCTTGCAGCGCTTGTCCTACCCCTTATTATTGGAGCCTCGGAAGAGGCATTAAGGAGTGTCTCCCCCACGTACCGCGAAGCTTCATTGGGTCTCGGTGCAACTAAATGGCAGACTATCTACCGTATTGTTCTGCCTGCGGCTGCTCCGGGAATCCTGACCGGTGCCATTCTTTCTGTAGGGCGTGCAGCAGGCGAAACCGCAGCTATTATGTTCACAGCTGCCATGTTCTTTTCTCCTCTCTTGCCTAGCTCTATTTTCGACAGTGTCATGGCACTTCCGTACCACATCTATGTACTAGCTACAGCAGG
>JWTM01000412.1 GCA_001749745.1 Candidatus Marispirochaeta associata | reverse complement strand
CACCAAGAGTCGGAGACTCCCAGTCATCTTCAACAAAGCGGATATCGTGTGCAGCAGGATCAATACCCAGCGCACGCAAGCTGTCGAGATACATTTCCTGAATATTGTCAGGAGAAGGCTTCAAAATAGCTTGAAACTGGAAATAGTGCTGCAGACGGTTCGGGTTTTCACCGTAACGGCCGTCGGTCGGGCGACGGGAAGGTTCAACGTAAGCCGCCTTCCATGGTTCCGGACCGATAACACGCAAAAACGTTGCGGGGTTAAACGTACCGGCACCACACTCGATGTCGAACGGCTGCTGCAATACACAGCCCTGTTTGGACC
>JWTM01000411.1 GCA_001749745.1 Candidatus Marispirochaeta associata | reverse complement strand
GTCCGGAGATGCATCATTCCATGAAAATACGAGCAATCCAAGGCGGACAAGTGTCCACAGGGATATTGCTACAGTAAAGGCTAACAGAACAGTACGGTATCTGTGTGTGCCTGGCGTGACGAGTTTGTCCATCTAGTTTTCCCTCGTTAAACTATTGGTAACCGGTTGCATGTTTAGAGAATATTCCCCTATATTGAGATTGTATTAGTAAGTAAAGGGTTAAGAGGAAGTTAACTGGATTGTAATGATGTTGTTAGAGATTGATTGAACGGGGAAACGCATTGAAAATGCTGGATGTGGATGGATAACAGAGAAGTTTTAAATGTATAAAAGAAAGAGCCGGTACCTTTGTAGTACCGGCTCATTTTTATCATGTGGGTTATGCAGTGTTATATACTTGGTGCTGTAATGGATTTTTGATGCTCATGGTATTTATCAATTGCAACAAAGT
>JWTM01000410.1 GCA_001749745.1 Candidatus Marispirochaeta associata | reverse complement strand
GTGGAGATGAATGAAGGGCGTGTTGCCTATGGATGGGCAACCGAAATTAAGAAACTTAAATAAAAAAGGTTCTTATCTATGAGTGAAGTAGTTTTACCAAGCAGAGAGGCCATTCTTGCAAAACGAAAGCTTGATGCTGGCTTTCGTTCAAAAGGCATTACCATTGCACTGCTCTCAGGTGTGTTCTATGGCCTGTACACTGCGTTCCTGACTCTCGGGATGGCAAAAGGTGTGTGGGCTGACTGGTACGGTGCAAACACCGCAGGATTATCAGCGTTTGTTGTCACATATTTTCTTGGCGCTGTCGGTTCTGCTGTAAACGACAGTTTTAGTGCTGTATGGGCACTTTCCCTTGCTGCTGCTCGCGGCCGTCTCGGTGATTTCTTCCGTTGTCTCAGAACTAAACCGGGCTTTGTAATGGTTCTGGCAGCACTTATTGGTGGTCCGCTTGCAACAACTGCATATGTTGTCGGCCTTCAGCTGGCTGGCTCCATTGTTGTACCTATCAGTGCTCTTTGCCC
>JWTM01000409.1 GCA_001749745.1 Candidatus Marispirochaeta associata | reverse complement strand
CAGGAGTGTGGAAAACTGAATGTGCTAAGGTGCATAAGGAACAGTTGGCCATGCATGAAAAAGTGGTTGCTGAGTTAAAGCAATCCGAGCTTGATCCCGGCTGTGTGAAAAACAAATTTATTGTTCTTGATGAACGTGATGAACCACTGGAAGATTCTGAACGGAAGAAGCTGATAGCCAAAGCTATTCTGGATGAGCAAAAAAAAGGAAAGTACAATACGCTGGTGATTGGACGCCGCGGTGTGACAAGAAGTGATGCGT
>JWTM01000408.1 GCA_001749745.1 Candidatus Marispirochaeta associata | reverse complement strand
TTACAATTCTCCCCCTGCATCTTGACAGGTGGGTACCGCGTTGTTACCCGTCTGTACACGATGTGTCAGGAGTTGTAACAACATGCAGGTTGTACAATTTTCAATGGAAACACATACAGTCGTACAGAACCCTGAATAACGGATATTCAGAAAAAATATATTTGCACTAAACATTCGCTGCTGCTTTTACTTAATAGGATAAAGCAGCATAAGGATATAAGGAGCTAGCAGAATGGGTGAAGACACAGTAAAGCCAGAAGAAACTGCAGAAGCTGCAGAACAGGAACAGACCACTGAGATTGTACTTTCTGATGAAGAAGTACAGAAACTCGCAAAAGAACGTGTTTGTCCTGACTGCAACACCATGCAGGATGCAGAAGAAGTTCGCATCCGCTGTCTTGCGGAGATGGAAAACTTCAAAAAACGCCTGCAGCGTGAACGCGAAGAGCAGTTCAAATACGCAACAGAATCTGTTCTGGGTGATCTGCTCCCTACTCTCGACAACCTCCAGCTCGCAATCGATTACGGCCGCAACCTCGAAGGTTGTGAGAACATGCTCATCGGTGTCGAAATGACACAGAAGCTCCTTATCGAAGCTATCGAGCGCCACGGCCTTTGCCAGCTTGGTGAAAAGCATGACGAGTTCAACCCTGAAGTACACGAAGCTGTAGGTCAGGAAAACTGTGACGAAGTGCCTGAAGGGCATGTTAAGCACGTAATGCAGCGCGGCTACAAGCTT
>JWTM01000407.1 GCA_001749745.1 Candidatus Marispirochaeta associata | reverse complement strand
CAGTGATGCCGCCAAGAATATACATCCAATTATAGCGAAGGGCAGCACTGATATTAAGCAGCAGTTGCGTAGGGCCCGGTAGAGCTCTGTCTAAGTCCACAAAAATCTGGGTAACTTTTGGAATAACAAACGCCAGAAGGAAGATCACAACCGCAATACCTACGATGAACATCAGGATAGGATATGCGAGCGTTCCCTGTACCTTGCGTGTTAATGCAAGCTGCTGTTCGGCGTGTTCTGCAAGGCGCTCCATAACAATGCCAAGGGTACCGGATGATTCTGCAGCCTTGATCATGGTAATGAAGGTCGGACTGAACACATGCGGATACTCAGCAAACGCAGCAGCAAGATCTGAGCCTTCACGGATACGGTCACGTATTTGGGAAAGCACGCTGCGAATAGGGGATTTACCCCCTTGGTCAATCATCGTGCTGAGTGATTCATCTAGTTCAAGGCCTGCATTCAGAAGTGTAGAAAGCTGGCGAATTGTG
>JWTM01000406.1 GCA_001749745.1 Candidatus Marispirochaeta associata | reverse complement strand
CCACCGGTGTAAAGAAATCACGCCAAGCTTTCATCCAGTCCTGATTCGGCACGTCTGTGCGCGTTACATCAGCTTCCGGAACGGCACTGTAAAGCGCTGTAAGAAACTCTTCACAAAATGCCGGATTCTCTATGTGGACACGATAAAGAATTTCGCCGGTAGGAAGATTCTCTTCCTCCCAGCCATAGTTGAGCTGCTGCACTAAGGCGATACTCGCCATGTCCTGCATGTGCTCAGGAATACGTATTTCCAGTCTGACAAGATCTGCCATAAATTATTATC
>JWTM01000405.1 GCA_001749745.1 Candidatus Marispirochaeta associata | reverse complement strand
GTTCTTTGTTCAGCAGACAGCGGAGATTCCGTCAGTAGATCCGTCTATTGATTGGCGTCGTTTGCCGGAAGATAAAAAACTGTGGCGTTCAGAAGTTGAGAAAGAAGTTATCAGTGCCAACGCAAAGGGAATCCCTTGTATTGTGCAGGCTTTTCATAACAAAGCAAATAAACTTGTGGCGTTGTGGACGGGACTTTGGGCAATGCCCGGCTCTATCTATAAAGCATATGGGGTAGGGTACCGCGGTGTTACATACCGGCCTAGAAACCCGCTTCCATATTGGTCATGGGGTATTCGTAAAGTCATTGTTAACTCTGCTGCATGCGGAAAATTGTTGAGCAGACAATATGGCATCTCCAGTAAAATAGAGCTGGTGTATAACTCGTTACCTGAGGG
>JWTM01000404.1 GCA_001749745.1 Candidatus Marispirochaeta associata | reverse complement strand
GGAGCGCGATAGCCCCGAAGTTTCCAGCATTTCTTGGATGTTGGAACCATGATGTTCGATGAGCTGCAAAAGATACTTTTTTTCCATATCAGATTTAAATTGGCGCAGCGTCGGAAGTTTATCAAAGGAAAATGAAATCGGCGCTGCAGTGCCGGTGTCTGATTTTTCAGACGGCAATGGGTTGCCTGCTGAAACTGTCTGATTTTCCGCACCGCGTTGAAGGTTTGCCTGCGCAATCTTGATGCGAATATCCGACGGAAGGTGGCGTGCGTACAGAATAGATTCTGAACCGGATGCCACGAGTGCCTGTTCAAGTGCGTTGAACAACTCTCTCACGTTCCCCGGCCAGTTGTATTTCTCCAGCATCTGGAAAAAATCTGCTGAGAAATGTTTGACCGGTATTCCGTACTGCTTACAGAGTTTTTCTATTT
>JWTM01000403.1 GCA_001749745.1 Candidatus Marispirochaeta associata | reverse complement strand
ACCAAAATCTGATGCAGCGGTCATGTTGGGTACGTTTCTGCTGACAGTGCTCATCGACCTTACAGTGGGGGTCCAGTTCGGAGTTGTTCTTGCTGCACTACTTCTCATAGGTAGAATCAGCGACGCGACACAATTCCAAAGCTGGGAGCACAAAAAAACAATGCCGTCACAGCAAGTTCCTGACTGGGATCACGGCATAGAAGTCTACGAAATTAACGGGCCATTCTTTTTCGGCTGCGCAGAACGCTTCTCGCAAACATTCAGGCTGATGAGTAAGCCACCGCAAGTTATTATCTTCAGAATGCGTCATGTACATACAATTGATGCCACGGCGTTACATGCTTTAGAACTTGTTTTGATCCGTATGAAGCAACTTGATGTTGAAATTCTCTTTTCAGGAGTCGACAATTCGATTCAACAGCAGATGATACGCTTCGGCCTGCTGAACCATATCAACAGGGATAATATCCACGCGA
>JWTM01000402.1 GCA_001749745.1 Candidatus Marispirochaeta associata | reverse complement strand
AACCTCCACAATTACATCACCTTCAGTCAGATTGTTCACAAAGCTTTTGGCAGTCGGATGCAGGGAGTTGAATACGTCGATATCGATACCGTCTACAATGCCTTTTTCATCAACGCCGGAACCTTCCCAACGCAGGGAAAGGCCAATGCCCTTAGCTGCTTCGTTCACAAAGTCACGCACTGAGAATTGACGACCTGTAGCAATAACAAAGTCTTTCGGTTCATCCTGCTGGAGCATAAGCCACTGCATTTCTACATAATCTTTTGCATGTCCCCAGTCACGTTTTGCATCCATGTTACCAAGAAACAATTTTTCCTGAAGGCCAAGAGCAATACGGGAAAGAGCGCGGGTAATTTTGCGGGTTACAAATGTTTCGCCACGCAGTGGTGATTCGTGGTTAAACAGAATGCCGTTGCAACCATAGATACCGTAGGCTTCGCGGTAGTTTACTGTAATCCAGTATGCGTACAATTTTGCACATGCATATGGAGAACGCGGGTAAAACGGAGTTTTTTCAGTCTGCGGTACTTCCTGTACCAGACCGTAAAGCTCAGAAGTGGATGCCTGATAAAAACGTGTGTGCTTTTCAAGACCAA
>JWTM01000401.1 GCA_001749745.1 Candidatus Marispirochaeta associata | reverse complement strand
GATGCTGCAGCAGATGAAGAATTTTTCGAAGGGGAGTGGGAGACAGTCAGGAATGGCTGTCTTTTTTTATATCGTAAGTAAAGATGCGTATGACAGGGGGAGTTGCCGACGTCTTTAGCTGCCAGATTAAGATAGGTCTACAATACGTTACTATGTATTATCCTTACGATAAATTACATGAGTTTAGTTGTAATCCTCGTTCTACATCCTTGCATGACGTATTCTGCCAAGAATACAAAATGGTATGGGGGCGTTATGAAAAAGTGGATCACAATTCTTTGTTGTATGGCTATGCTGGACTCAGCAACAAAGAAAGATAAACTGGTGCTGGTGAAATGGGTTGGTTTTGCCATTTCCCGTCATGAAGCTGTAGCGACGACTATGAGTGTTTCTGATCTTGAAATGGTACAGGCCAGTAAAGAGGTTGGGGATTTGCTTATCTATTTGATGGGTGATGTGTGCAGAGAATTTACTGA
>JWTM01000400.1 GCA_001749745.1 Candidatus Marispirochaeta associata | reverse complement strand
TCACCGTCGGCACCAAAAGAGATGATTTCAAAAGCTTCGTGCTCGCCAGGGGAGAGATATACGTAGTCGTTTTCCCAAGGATCAGTAGGGATTTTGGCAATGTAGCCACCGCTTGGGTAATGCTTAGGAATGCGGCCTACAGTAGGTTTTTCAACAAGTGCCTGCAGTCCCTGCTCTGTGCTTGGGTAGTAGCCGTTATCAAGGTAGTACTTTTTAGCTGCGGTAGACAGGCCCTGAATCTGCATTTTGGTTTTGATTACGCGTGCCTTATGCGGTTCATCAAGGAAGCGCGGTACAACAATAGATGCTAAGATACCGAGGATAACAATAACTACCATGAGCTCCATCAAGGTGAAGCCGGACTCTTTGGACTGTTCTGGTTTGTTGGACTGTATATTCATTACTCTCTCCTTATTGGTTAAGTAAAATGTAGGTCAGGTTCAGATTACGAGGCATTTTTGCGGTACCGGATACCGTCAAG
>JWTM01000399.1 GCA_001749745.1 Candidatus Marispirochaeta associata | reverse complement strand
GGTATATTCCAGGCACATCGTTTACAGAACTCTAAGCACTTCCTTTACACTCTTTAACGACTAAAATGACTCCAGGAGGAGTCTATGCCGTGGAAGGAGAGTTCAGTAATGGATCAGAAAGAAGAGTTTATTCTCCTGTGGAAGAGCCGGAAGTATACCGTGACGGCCTTGTCTGAGATGTTTGAGATATCCCGCCCGACAGCCTATAAGTTTATACATCGGTATGAACTGCTTGGTCTCTCAGGCTTACATGAACTCCCTCGAGTCCCACATCGAGTTCATAACAAAACAAGTGAACGTATAGAACGAGAGATTCTGAAACTACGGAAACGCCATCCACGCTGGGGAGCGCCGAAGTTGGAAGTCCTCTTAGAAGACAAGTTTCCCGATATGAAGTTACCTGGAACCTCCACCATTAGTGCGATACTCAAGCGCAATGGTATGGTGCAGGAACGAAGAAGGAGACATCGAACGGAGCCATGCTATCCCATTTTTGATCCTTTAGCAGCAAATGAAGTGTGGAGTGCAGACTTCAAGGGTAAGTTCCGAATGGGTAACAGGATATACTGTTACCCGCTTACGATAGCTGACAGTTATAGTAGATATGTATTTACAGCGAAAGGAATGCATGCTCCGAATGCAAAGAACGCCAAAGCAGTATTTATAGATGTATTCAGAAATTATGGTTTACCGGAACAGATTCACACCGACAATGGAGCTCCATTTGCTCACGTACGCTCCCTGGGCCGATTGTCGAAGCTGGGTGCCTGGTTTATGGAGCTGGGCATAAAACCGGTGTATTCTGACCCTGCTCATCCGGAACAGAATGGTCGGCATGAACGAATGCACCGAGAGCTCAAGGCCGAAGCAACAAAACCTCCTGGCTATTCGCTACAGCCACAACAGCGGAAGCTGAATACGTTTGTGAAGGAGTATAATGAGCTGAGACCACATGAAGCGTTGGACATGCGAACACCGAGCGCAGTACATCAGAAGTCGAGTAGGGAGTACCCAGAAAAGATAATCTCCTGGGAATATCCGAACGATTACAAAGTGAAATACATCACGAGAAATGGTGCAATTCGCGTGGATATAAACACCTGGTTGTTTGTTTCAACCGCCTTAGCAGGAAAACATGTTGGCTTGGAAGAGCTAGGCAACGGAATCTATCGGATGTACTACCATGAATTCCTTCTAGGATATGTAGATATGAAGGAGATGAAAATCCATGATAGTATGGTGTATACTCATGAAGTAGATGTGTAAACGATGTGCTTAGAAAAGTGTAAACGATGTGTTGGAAAGAACAATGAAAATTTAATAATTAGGAGATACATACTGTATGTCAATTTCAATATATGGTAAGAATGTGCCAACATTTCGGCATGAAAAGCATCAAATTCTCCCAATTTTAAAATCACTTCAAGACATTTACGCAAATACTGAAGATTATTGCTATTGCCTAATCAATGCTGAATGGAGCAACAGAGGAATACGGCGGCAATATGATCTCTTAATATTTGAAAAGCATTGCATCTCAATAATTGAATTAAAAAACTGGAAAGGATCTTTATCATTACATGTTGATGATAATAAAAAAGAAGCAAGTGTCTATAGGATCACTGATGGTAGTAGATCTAGAGATCTTAAATGGGATCAAATCTACCATGAACAATCCTTTTTAAAGCAATACCTTTCATATGATTTTAGGAAACAAAGGTCACTTGATCAGGCCATGAAATTTAGGATAGATCAGTACTTAATATTTAATAGTCCTTTAAACCAAGATGATGTTAAAATAAATGGAATTGTAGAAAAATGGTTGACAATTGCTACTTTAAAAGATTTCAAGCAAAAGTTTACAGCGAGTAATAAAGAACAGCCATTTACATTAACTGAAAATGACATACAGTATATCGCCCATAATAAATTTGGCTTAAAGAAAAGAGATATTGATAATGTATTTATTTCAAATCTAGACGCATTGAAAATGCTTAGTACAGATCTTAAGACGTTAAACAAGTTTGATTACGACGATGAATATGAACTAATTGTTGATCATCTGCTTAACAATAACAGAAGCCTAGATTTTGAGAATCTGATCAACAAAATGTCTAATCTAAATGAAATAGTTAAAGATACTGATCTGATTCATAATTTCAGAAACGTCTTAGACTCTATAAATCATAGTTATAATGATGACCAACGTAGCAAACTGTTGAATGATCGATTCGTAAATGCTTTATTGAATATTATTAATATCTTAATGGAATTATATAAGAATGGTTTTTCGAAAGAGGATTATCGACTGCGTATTAATGATTATCTTGATAAAATTGATTCTCTGCTTCTTATCAAAATGATGAGAAGCGATCCAACAATTCCATTAACTAATAAGACGTATAAACATCGAAAAGATGTTATAGAGACGTTGGAAATAATTCATAAGATACAAAATGGAGTAATATAAGATGATGCGCACATAACCAGCAATTGGAGCAGACGTGGCGATTGTCATGGTTTGTGCTACTGGTTCCATGAGTAGAAAGGTTCTTTAGGTAACGATGCGAGCTGAATAGGTGATATACTGCTTGTTGGTAGCAGCACAAACGCATGCCAACTTAACGCCACGCAGCTCAATTGGATGTTATGTACAACAAGGTATATTCCAGGCACATCGTTTACAGAACTCTAAGCACTTCCTTTACACTCTTTAACGACTAAAATGACTCCAGGAGGAGTCTATGCCGTGGAAGGAGAGTTCAGTAATGGATCAGAAAGAAGAGTTTATTCTCCTGTGGAAGAGCCGGAAGTATACCGTGACGGCCTTGTCTGAGATGTTTGAGATATCCCGCCCGACAGCCTATAAGTTTATACATCGGTATGAACTGCTTGGTCTCTCAGGCTTACATGAACTCCCTCGAGTCCCACATCGAGTTCATAACAAAACAAGTGAACGTATAGAACGAGAGATTCTGAAACTACGGAAACGCCATCCACGCTGGGGAGCGCCGAAGTTGGAAGTCCTCTTAGAAGACAAGTTTCCCGATATGAAGTTACCTGGAACCTCCACCATTAGTGCGATACTCAAGCGCAATGGTATGGTGCAGGAACGAAGAAGGAGACATCGAACGGAGCCATGCTATCCCATTTTTGATCCTTTAGCAGCAAATGAAGTGTGGAGTGCAGACTTCAAGGGTAAGTTCCGAATGGGTAACAGGATATACTGTTACCCGCTTACGATAGCTGACAGTTATAGTAGATATGTATTTACAGCGAAAGGAATGCATGCTCCGAATGCAAAGAACGCCAAAGCAGTATTTATAGATGTATTCAGAAATTATGGTTTACCGGAACAGATTCACACCGACAATGGAGCTCCATTTGCTCACGTACGCTCCCTGGGCCGATTGTCGAAGCTGGGTGCCTGGTTTATGGAGCTGGGCATAAAACCGGTGTATTCTGACCCTGCTCATCCGGAACAGAATGGTCGGCATGAACGAATGCACCGAGAGCTCAAGGCCGAAGCAACAAAACCTCCTGGCTATTCGCTACAGCCACAACAGCGGAAGCTGAATACGTTTGTGAAGGAGTATAATGAGCTGAGACCACATGAAGCGTTGGACATGCGAACACCGAGCGCAGTACATCAGAAGTCGAGTAGGGAGTACCCAGAAAAGATAATCTCCTGGGAATATCCGAACGATTACAAAGTGAAATACATCACGAGAAATGGTGCAATTCGCGTGGATATAAACACCTGGTTGTTTGTTTCAACCGCCTTAGCAGGAAAACATGTTGGCTTGGAAGAGCTAGGCAACGGAATCTATCGGATGTACTACCATGAATTCCTTCTAGGATATGTAGATATGAAGGAGATGAAAATCCATGATAGTATGGTGTATACTCATGAAGTAGATGTGTAAACGATGTGCTTAGAAAAGTGTAAACGATGTGTTGGAAAGAACA
>JWTM01000398.1 GCA_001749745.1 Candidatus Marispirochaeta associata | reverse complement strand
CTTGCTCCGCGTTCACACAGAATATTGCAGAGGGTGTGCCTCTAACAAAAAAACTTGTGATTTCAATATAATTGGCACAAAAAAACATGCTTCCTCCAAAGAGATTGCATGCACTGAATGCCAACAGAAATACCAGACTTGCTAATATATTTGGCACCTAAAGCTATAACAATGAGTGTACCCAGCGTAGCACTTCTGCCACTGGCTTAATATATTCCTTTGGAATATATGCGCCCTCTGTACTGTCAGCGTACAGGCCACGTGCAAGAGAGACATTGCGCATAATCGGAATATCTTCCTGCTTGGCAATATCAATCATACGTTGCGCTAATCCGCCTTCACCCTTGCAAAGCACCATTGGAAGCGGTGTGTCTTCCTCGTCATACATAACC
>JWTM01000397.1 GCA_001749745.1 Candidatus Marispirochaeta associata | reverse complement strand
GCCCTATATGAATACACCCGACCGGACATCCAGCGCATGCGGCCTGCCTGAGTAGAAGCTGTTCAGCAAATGTTTCGCCGGAAATACCGTCCACACCTTCGTCATGTGTTTTTTGCAGGTTATTCCATGGCAAAGCATGCAATTCATTTAACGGAATCAAATTCTGAGGTGTACCTAAGTCATGGTACTTTTTCATTTTACCTGTTTCAGTGATATCCTTATAAATATCCTGCATCATGTCTGCATAGGCTTTTCCTTCCGGTAAATCATAGGCACCATCTCCTGAGATGATGATTCCCTTCAGGTTTTTGTACCCCATGGCTGCACCGGAACCCATACGACCAAAGTGGCGAAACGAATCTACATTGATACATGCGTACGCCACACCACGTTCGCCAGCAGGGCCAATGCGTA
>JWTM01000396.1 GCA_001749745.1 Candidatus Marispirochaeta associata | reverse complement strand
AGCGATCGGTACTACTTCATCATACCGTGAGCTCGAAGAGGGCACGGACGCTTACAAACCCGCTCTTTAGCGTGAACTACTTGGACCGGGAGATTCGCAAAGACTTGGCGGAACACACCCGGGAGACGGTACAGTTCGCTCGTAATGTCGCCAATCAGATGGAGCGACTGGCGGTCTACCGGCTCCATCACAACTGCTTCAAGCCATTTCGGATCAATGGGAAAGAGGAGCAGGGTATCACGCATGCGGAGCGAGCGGGGATATCCCCCAGCCTTATTCAGAAAGAGCTGAAAACCTTCTTCACTCAGCGACGCTTTTTAAGCCGGATCCGGGGGAAGCTGATCCAGGAACAGTGCGTATGGCTGAGAAGTATTGCAACTCCCTTGAAGGAGGGACTTGAATATCTCCCGGCCTATTGCACGGCTTAGGATGGATATACACAAGGGTGCTGACACTATAAAAAGTTCTGTTTGTCAATCCGCCCGGGCGGCGCTATAATTGAGAACGGGGGTAGTTATCATGAAAAGATTTTTCATTCTTATCTGCTGCTCCCTGTTGCTCACTGCCTGCGAAACACTGGATGACCTGGAACAGGGAGTCTCTACAATCTCCACCACCGTAGCGAAGGGTTCGGCTACCGCCGGCGAAGCGAGTCAAGGTGGAGCGATCGATTTCCGGAAAGACGAGGTACTCTGCTCAGTCAGCGGCGATCGGCCGCAGACGGAAGCTCGGTATAAACCGGCCAAGATTATGACCCCGTCTTCGACGGCAACCAAGAACCAGGCCGAGGTGCTCTACCCGGACGGGACAAAGGAGTGGACCTATATCGTCCTTCCCTCCCATAAGGCATCGGAGAATGAGCTCACCGTCGGGGGCGAAGTCCTCTACATGCGCTATGCGAGCGACGATGAGGATATGAACCAGGATAAGTACCGCAGCAACGAGTGGCAGTACGGCACGATTACCTCGACGGACGAACTCTTCAAGGGCGTAGTCGAGATCGGCGGCCGTCCGATGTTCGTGCGCTGGGTGCGAATCCCCGAATAGTCCGAGGGATTGCAGGCTGGCGGGGGAATAGATTATAGTCGAGCTAATGATTCCCTTAGGTATTCCCCTCACCGCCACTGTTAAATCTATTGAATCCGGCCGCTGTATTCTCGACATTGCCGGCGAAGATGTTCCCCTCAACATATGGGAACTCCCGAAACGCAGCAAGCCCGGACGCGAGCTGGAGGTAACGGTCTATAATGATTCGAAAGAGAGTCTAAAGGCGACCCGGCTCACCCCCTTCGTCCGACCCGGCGAATTTGCGCCATTGAAAGTAAAAAGCGTCAACGACTGGGGGGCCTTTCTCGAGTGGGGTCTGCCGAAGGATCTCTTTCTTCCCGCCCGGGAGCAGGCCGAGCCGGTGCGGCGGGGTAAGCGGGTCGTAGTCTGGGTGATGCTGGACCACGAGAAGAAGGGACTCATAGCCAGCACTAAACTGGGACCCCACTTCGATTACGAGCCCTCCGGCCTGGAAGAGAACCAAGAGGTCTCCCTCCTGATCTTCAATGAGATCAAGATAGGCTACGGAGCAATCGTGAACGGACGCTATCGGGGACTCCTCTACCGAACCGACCTCTTCCGCGAAGTGCGCATCGGCGAGACCTGGACCGGGGTGGTTAAGAAGGTGCGCGAAGACGGACGGATAGATTGCAGCCTTCAGGCCCAGGGGTTCAAGAATGCGATAGAGGAGAATACTGCGTTCTTGCTCGATGCGCTCACCAAAGCAAACGGATATCTTCCGCTCCATGATAAGAGTAGTCCCGAAGAGATTGCCGGGCATCTACATATGAGCAAAAAGAATTTCAAGAAGGCCGCCGGCGTCCTCTACAAGCAGGGACGCATCACTATCGAGACCGACGGCCTTCGCCTGAAGCAGTGATCTTTCCGCCTCGATCTCCGGGGCGTCAAAAGGCCCCCTGGAGCAGTTAGAAGTCTCAGGCAGTTAAACAATCCGTTTATATCGATTAAATCTTGTTTAGATCGCCCTCCGGATTCCCTCTTTTTGTTGACCGACCCCATCGCTTTGATTATACATACATACAGGATGTTTGTTAAATGAGACGCACCAAAGAAGAAGCGGCAAAGACGAAGGAATCCATCTTTCAGGCCGGCATCAGGCTTTTAGCCTCGAAAGGGGTTCAGCAGACGTCGATGAGCGACATCGCCCGGGCGGCCGGGGTTACCCGGGGGGCCATCTACTGGCATTTCTCCAACAAGGAGGATCTTTATAATGAAATCTACGCCCGATTGAGTATCTTCTACGAGGCAATCCTCTCCATTGCAGAAGACTCGAAACCCCTGCTTTGGAGTCTGAAGGAGACCTTACAGACAGTGCTACGGCGTTTTTCAGAGGACGAAGAGTTTCGCCTACTCCAGAGCTTGCAGATCCAGATCGGCATGCTCTACCCGGGCCAGAATGTCCTCGAGAGCGATGAAAATATGCGGGAGAATAGAATCCAAACTCTCTTCGAAAACCGTTGCCTAGCCGAGGGGGTCTGTTCGAAGACAAATACGCAAACCCTTCTGCTTGCGTTGCAATCCTTCGTCCTCGGCACCTTCACTACTCAGATACTACTGGGGAGTCGACTCAGTGAGGATCAGATCAATCAATACATCGACTACTTTATTCACGGACTGAATATTACCCTCAAAGGAGAAATTGACGCATGAAAAGAAGATTATTAAGAGCGCTACCCGGCAGTTTAATCATACTTGTCCTCGTTACTGCGTGCGGAGGGCAAAGCGACGCCGACCTGCGCAGCATAGAGGAGATTCACGCCGAAGAGGGGGTGCCGGTGAACGTGCGCGAGATCGGGACGACCCGCTTCACCGCCGCCTACAGTTATACCTCATCCCTCTCCGGCGCGGAGGAGTCCTCGGCATCGGCAATGATTGCCGATGAAATAGACCAGGTGCATGTGGCTGTCGGCGACTATGTCGAGAAGGATCAGGTTATTATAAGCTTTCCGACCGACAATGCCGCCCTGAACTACGAGCAGGCCCGAGTCAATTTCGAGAGCGCCCGCACCTCATTCCAGCGCATTAGCAAGCTCTACGCCGATGAGGGGGTCTCTCAGCAGAGCTTAGACAATGCCCGCACCCAATACGAAATCGCCAAAGCCAACTGGGACACCGTACAGAATATGAAGGATGTTCGGGCCCCCTTTTCCGGTTACGTGACCAGAATCAATGTCTTCGAGTCGGATAACGTAAATCCCGGCGATCCGCTCTTCACTGTTTCCGATATGGAGCGCTTGAAGAGTACCGTATGGGTCACGGACCGTCAGGTTGAGAACATCAGCGTCGGCCAGCGGGCCACCGCCGAATGGCGCGGACACCTTCTCGAAGGCCAGGTGATTCAGGTCGATATGGCCATGGACCAGGAACGTAAGGCCTTTGCGGTAAAACTCGAGTTCGATAATAGCACCCAGCAGGTCCGCAGCGGGGTAACCGCGAATATCGGTATCGAGGTCTACCGTAACGACGAGGCCGTAGTACTCGATCTCTCCGAGATCATCTCCGCCGGAAGCGAGAATTATGTATTTGTAACCGACGGCGCACAGAGTCTGCGACGACCGATCAATCTTGGCCGACAGGAAGGATTGATGGTGGAGGTCCTCGCCGGACTCGAAGCGGGAGAGCTCCTGATTACCGACGGCATCTCCCTGATTGAAGACGGGACCAAGATCAGGATCATCGAAAACGATGAGAGCCTCGCAGCACGCTAAGGAGCAGTTGAATGTTTTTATCTGATCTATCAATCAAGCGGCCGGTCCTGATGACCATGGTCCTGGTTGCACTGCTCCTGTTCGGTGTGATCGGATTCACCGGGCTGGCCCTAAACCTGATGCCCGAGATGGATATTCCCTATGTCACGATTCAAACCATCTATCCCGGAGCAAGTCCGGAACAGATCGAGAACCAGATTACCAGCAAGATCGAGGACGAGGTCGGAACGATAAGCCTCATCAAGAATATAACCTCCTACAGTCTCGACTCGGCATCGATCATCATTATCGAGTTTGAACTCTCCAAGAACTCCGACACCGCCACCCGGGAGGTCAAAAACAAAGTCGACCTGATCCTGAACGACCTTCCCGATGCGGCGGAAAATCCGATCGTCGAGAAGATCGATATAACCGCTTTTCCGATTGTGGAACTGATCATGGGGGGCGACCTCGAAGCCACCGAGCTCAACGTCTATGCCGAGGATATCGTCAAGGAACGCCTCTCCCGGATCGAGGGAGTCGGCACGGTCGATCTATCGGGCGGTCAGGAACGGGAAATCCGCGTCGAGTTCGACAATCGGGTAGTATACGAGAAGAATATCTCCCTGGCCCAGGTGTCGCAGATACTGGCCGCCGCAAATCTGGATATGCCGGGCGGCAACTTTCAAACCCAGGGACGGGACTTCGCGGTTCGCCTCGAGGGTCAGTTCGAGACCGTGGAGGAACTCTCCTCTCTCGAGATCCCCACCGCCGCCGGTTCCACTCGGCTGGACAACATCGCTGAGATTCGCGACTCCGGCGCCGACGTGCGGGAGAGAACGACCTTCTTCGACATCCGGGAGAACCGCCGGGATGAGAATACTGTCCGGGTGAGTATTATTAAGAGCCCTGACGGTAACGCCGTCACCGTCGCCGAAGGAATCCAGGCCGCCCTGCCCGGTATTCGGGAGGAGCTCCCCGCGGGGGTGGAGATTCAGATAGTCAGGGATGAGTCGTTGTTCATTGAATCCAGCGTTAACGACACCCTCTCCAATATCCTCATGGGAATTGCCCTGACCGCGCTGGTACTGCTCTTTTTCCTCCACGATCTCCGATCAACCTTGATTGTCGCCTTAGCCATGCCTATGTCGATCATCCCTACCTTCCTGATTTTGAACGCACTGGGGATGTCCCTAAACTTGATGTCCCTGATGGGGCTTTCAACCGCCGTCGGTGTGCTGGTAATGAACTCGGTAGTCGTCCTCGAGAATATCTTCCGCCACAAGGAGATGGGCAACGACCGGAAAACCGCCGCCTCTAAGGGAACCTCCGAGGTAGTAGTTGCGGTAATCGCGTCGACCATGACCAATATCGCCGTATTCCTCCCCATGGCCAATATGAGCGGTCTGGCGGGGCTTTTCTTGAGCGAGTTTGCCATCACTGTGGTTATCGCAACTATTTTCTCGATGCTGATATCCTTTACCCTGACGCCGATGCTCGCCTCTCTGCTCCTGCCGGAGCACGATACCAAGAAACACCCTCTAGGCGAACGCTTGGAGGCATGGTTTTCCGGCGTCGAGGAGGGCTACCGAAGAATCCTTACCAAGCTCCTGAAGAGTAAAACCCGGTCTACCATGATAATCGTCGGGACCATTTCCGTCTTCGTGGCGTCGATGTTCCTCTTCACCTTAGTCCCCTTCGAGTTCGCCCCCTTCCTGGACCAGGGACAGCTGGAGATAAAGGTTGAACTCGCGGAAGGCTCGGACCTCAATATGACCGCTGATGTATTGAAGGAGATCGAAAGCCGGATCAGCACCATCGATACCGTCGAAACCGCTACGACTACCTTGGGATCCCTCTCGTCCACCGACACCGGTACCAACCTGGCAACCATCGCCGTCAAGATCGCCGACAAGGATGAACGGTCCCAGACGGCGGCCGAGATCTCCGCGCGTGTGGGCGCCGAGCTGGCCGATATTCCGGGAGCCCGGATCCGGGTTACCCCGGTAAACGGTATGGGAGGAGGTGGATCAGCCGTTGATTTCTATCTGCAGGGCGATGATCTCGCTCGAATAGAGATCTACCGTCAGGAATTGCTGACCAATCTGCGGGAGGTCCCCGGGATGATCAATATCGCTACCTCGTCCAAGGCCGGTAAACCGGAGATTGTCCTCGAGCCGGACCGCTACAAACTGAACGAGGCGGGGCTGAGCGTGCAGCAGCTCGCAATGACCATGCGTGCGGCGGTAGAGGGGATGGTGATGACCAGCTTCAAACAGGGTGGCGAGGAGTACGATATCCGGGTGACCTTGAACGACGAAGATGTCGCCGGTCTCAATGAGATCGGGAATATAATCATCCCCACGGCCGCCGGTATCTATCCGATCTCCCACTTCGCGGAGCTCAGCATATCGAGGGGGGTAAATAAGATTCTCCGGGCCAATAAAGCGACCTCCATTGAGTTTACCGCCGATATCGCCCCGGGCTATGTGTTGGGCGAGATTACCGGCGAGGTCGAAAAGGCGGTTGACGAACTCAACATGGCCGAGGGGTACCGGATGAAGTGGGCCGGAGACGCCGAGATGCTGGCAGAGACTATACAGGATATGCTCTTCGTCTTTATCTTAGCGGTCGCCCTCACCTACATGCTCTTGGCCGCGATCCTCGAGAAGTTCGGTCAGCCTTTGCTGATCCTCTCTACCATTCCCCTCTCGCTGATCGGCGTGGTGATCGCCTTCCTGATTACCGGAAAGACCATGAACATGGTCTCCATGCTGGCCATCGTCATGCTGGTCGGTATGGTCGTTAACAACGCAATCCTGATCCTGGATTACGCTAACCAACTCCGAGCCAAGGGAATGAATGTTCACGATGCGATCCTCGAGGCGGCGCCGACGAAGTTGAAACCTATCCTGATGGCGAACATCGCCACCATGCTCGGCATGCTGCCCATGGCCCTCGGTATCGGTTCATCGGGAGCGGAGATGCGTCAGCCGATGGGTATCGTCAGCATCGGCGGTCTCTTTGCCGCCACCTTTCTCTCGCTCTTCGTGATACCCGCTTTAGAGAACACCATAGAAGCCCGGAAACAGAAACCAGCCCAGAGGAGTACCTGATGAAGCGTCTATTCTCAGCAGCTATATTGTTGCTGGCGGCGAGCCTGCTCTCCGCCGAAACTCTCACCTTAGATCTAGCGAACTTTGTCAGCCGGGTCGAGGCGAACAGCCTCGATCTGGATAAGGCCCGGATCGATCGGGATATCGCCATCACCCAGGAGCGGCTCGCTAAATCGGCCATCTACCCCTTTATCGGCGGCGAGCTCGGCTACGTCCGCAACCTAAAGGAGATCGTCCAAACCACCGAAATCCCGGGATTCGGGAGTTTCGAAACCCAGCTCAACACCAAGAACGAGTTCAGCCTCGGCGTCTCGGTGCAACAGGCCCTCTTCGACATGAAGGCCTTTCGGGGCGTAGAGGCGAGTACCGGATTCTTGAGGCTGACCGACACCGCCTACGAGGCGATCCGACAGGGGACCCTCACCTTCGCCAAGAAGCTCTTCTACCAGACCCTTCTCTTAGAGGCGGTCTACGATGTGCGGGAATCCTCCCAGGAGATTGCCTACGAGAACTATTTAGAGACCCAAGCCAAGTTCGAGAACGGTATCGCCTCGCGGATCGACCTGTTGCGGGCCGAGGTAAACTGGAAGGTGACGATCCCGGAAACGACCAAGGCGCGGAAGAATCTAGACGTAGCCCTCTCGAACCTCAAGAACATGGCCGGGATCGAGGCCGATACCGAGCTTGAACTCTCGGGCTCGCTCATGGACTATCCGGAGCCTCCCGAGGACCTGGCGCTGGGAGAGGTACTCGGCGCCCGGCCGGATTTCCAAGTACTCCGGGAGCGGCAGAAGCTGCAGGAGATTAACCTGGCCGCCAAGCGGGCCGAGTTCTACCCCAGCCTCTCGGCTAACTTCACTTACGGTCAGCAGGTTGCCAGAGATGATTTCGACCTGAGCGATCCCACCGAGGTCATGAGCGTCGGTCTAACCGTTTCGGTACCGATCTTCTACGGCGGCAGCCGCTTCGCCTCTATGGATAAGGCCCGGCTAGAACTGGAACAGATAGGGAACGATATTGCCAAGAAGAGCGACGATGTGCGCACGGAGCTGGAGAATATCAGGTTAACCCTGCAGGAGGCATCCGCCCGGATCGATTCGGCGGAGCAGACATTCTCGACGGCGGAGCTGGCATACGAGATTACCGAAACCTCGGTGGAGAACGGTCTCGCTACTCAGTTGGAGCTGAAGGACGCCCGGGTCAGCCTGGAGGGGGCGCAGCTTCAGTATTATGTAGCTATCTTCGACTATCTCAATGCCTTTTTCGACTGGCAGGCGGCGGTTGGCATAGGTTCCGAGCTATTCTAGAAAGCGAGGGCGAACCGGGTTCCGGCGCTATCGGATTCAAGGATCATTGCGCCTTGAAGCTGATTCGCCAGGAGCTCGGTCAGCTGCAGCCCGAATGAACTCTTTGGCCTCGAGGTATCGAATCCTACTCCGTTATCGCTTACAGAGATCAGACGCTTTCCATCACGCATCCCCAATCCGATTATGATCTCCCCCGACTGCCCAGCAGGAAAGGCATACTTTAACGAATTCGTTACCATCTCATTCACGATGATTCCGCAGAGGATGGCATGATCGATCTCCAGTTCCAAAGTTTCCAACTCTGTGCGAACCGCCACATTCTTGGCAAGCGCCGTTATCCGATTCGCCAGGGCACTTAGATAGCGATCCATCTCTACCTTCTCGAAGGAGTCGGCGGAGTAGATCTGATCGTGAATAAGGGCGATGGAATCGATTCGGCTGGAAATATCCTGCACTACACCGGCCTCGTCGCAGGCTTGTTCCTCCAGGGAAATTCTCAAGAGGCTCTTAATCAACTGTAGATTATTCTTACTGCGATGATGAATCTCCCGCACTAGCAACTCTTTATTGCGAAGATCCACAACCGCACTCTCTTCCCGATCCCGAGCGGCGGAGAGGAGCCTGTTCTTGCGAGAGGCATAAATACCGACTAAAAAATAGACCAGGCCCGTGGTGAGTGCCACGTAGAGCCAGCCCTTGACGGTCTGCAGACGATTGTAGATCTCCGGTTCCGGGAATAGACGATAGAGGAGCGTATCCGAGAGCACAATCCAGAGAAACCCGAAGATGAAATAGATGCCGGTGATTAGTAACGGACCGGGGATTTTAAACTTTTTAGTAGTTTTAGACACAATCATCCTCCGCACAGAAAGAGTAATAGTTTTGATCTGCTATTTCAAATCATTTATCAAAAAGTCATTGAAAACGTTTCCAGAACCGGCTATCATGCCTATCGCAAGAGAGGTACCCCGATGCAGCGACACTGGTGGAAAGAGGCGGTGATCTATCAGATCTACACCCGTAGTTTTAAGGACTCAAACGGCGACGGAATCGGAGATATCCCGGGTATCTTGGAGAAACTCCCCTACCTGGAATCCCTGGGGATCGATGTTATCTGGCTCAACCCGATCTATCGGTCGCCTAATGACGACAACGGCTACGACATCAGCGACTACCGCAGGATCATGGATGAGTTCGGCACCATGGCTGATTTCGACCGACTTCTGGAGGAATGCCACCGCCGGCGGATTCGGCTGATCATGGATCTGGTGGTGAATCACAGCTCCGACGAGCATGTCTGGTTTCAGGAGAGCAGAAGTTCGAGAGTGAACCCCTACCGGGACTACTATTTTTGGCGCCCCGGTCGCAATGACGGTCCGCCGAACAACTGGCGCTCCTTCTTCGGCGGCCCCGCCTGGGATCTGGATCAAACCAACGGCGAGTACTATCTGCATCTCTTCAGCCGCAAACAACCCGATCTCAACTGGGAGAATCCGAAGGTACAAGACGAGGTACGGGAGATCATGCATTTCTGGCTCGACAAGGGGGTCGACGGTTTCCGGATGGATGTGATCAACCTGATCTCTAAGGTCGAGGGGCTGCCCGACGGAGAGGACCCGGAAGGGCTTACCGGGCATGAGTACTTCGCCGACGGTCCCCGGATAAGCGAGTACTTCGGCTTCATCAAGGAGAGCCTGGAGGGCTACGATGCGATGACCGTGGGTGAGACCGTCCTGGCCGACTTGGCGACGGTGGCTGAATATGTAGATGCAGAGAAGGGCTTCTTGAACATGGCAATCAACTTCGAACATGTCTCCCTCGATCGGGGCATCGACTCCTTCGACTCTATCGGCCTCGACCCGCTGCTTCTCAAACAGAATCTGGCGAGCTGGCAGAAGCGACTCGACGGTCGCGGTTGGAACTGCCTCTACATGAGTAACCACGACCAGCCCCGGCAGGTATCGCGCTTTGGAAACGACGGCTCCCTCCATCGGGAATCGGCAACCATGCTGGCCACCGTGCTCCACACCCTGCAGGGAACGCCCTTCATTATGCAGGGCGAAGAGATCGGGATGACCAATGTCGCCTTTAAAACCATCGCTGAGTACCGGGATATCTCGAGCCTCAACTACTACCGAGAACGACGTGATGCCGGAGAGGACCCGGAAGAGATCCTGAAGCGGATACGGGAGTGCAGCCGGGATAACGCCCGAACGCCGGTGCAGTGGGACAGCTCGCTAAACGCGGGCTTCTCGACCGCTAAGCCCTGGATCGGCGTTAACCCGAACTACCGCACTATCAATGTTGATGCTCAAGAGAGCGATCCCGAATCCGTGCTGAACTACTACAGGAGACTTATTCGGCTACGAAAAGCGAACCCGGTAATGGTGTACGGCAGCTTCACGGAATTGGAGAAGGATAATCCCAAGGTATTCGCCTATGAACGCCGTTTTGACAGCTCCCTTCTTCGGGTAGTCTTGAACCTGACCGCCGATAAAGCAGAGTGCTTGCTCCCCGCCTTAGACGAGAGGGCGCAGCCCCTTATCGGGAACTATACGGCGCAGCCGCGACCGACGGAAGGCATTCTCCTCCGGCCCTACGAAGCGATCGTCTATCTCTACTCCTGGGAAAGCTGATCAGGGCCAGGTGCTGTAATCCTGCGGATCGAAGCCGACGACCTCTTCCGCCTTCAGCCGCGGGATATAGCCGTAGGGCCTCTCGCCTTTACCGATGAAGTGGTAGTAGTTGTCTCCGTCCTCGCCGTAGATCCACCAGTCGCCGCTTCCGGGGTTGAGTACGGTGGGCCGGAAGGTGAATACCGAGGATTCCGCCGGGACGATATAGCCAGGCTCGGTCATGAGGAACCAGATATTGCCCCCCAGGGGTGTGAAGAGCAGCATCGCCAAGACAAAGAAGAGCAGGCCCCCAATTATGCGGGCCGTCAGCAGGCCGAAGGATCGAAGGTTCAAGAATCAGACTCCCTATATCAGCTCCAAGGTTCGGCTCCGCTCCAAGGGCCGGGAGAAGTAATACCCCTGCCCCAGCCGGCAGCCGTGCTCTTTCAGAAAGAGCTGCTGTGCCTCGGTCTCGATCCCTTCCGCGACCACATCGAGTTCCAGGTTGCGGGCAATTGCGAGTACCGAGCGCACGATGGTTAGATCATACTTGCGGGAGGGCAATCCGGCAATAAAGGTTTTGTCTATTTTTATTTCTCCCACCGGAAGCTCCCGCAGGTATTGGAAGGAGCTGTAACCGGTTCCGAAATCATCGATGGATATACGGACCCCCCGAGAGTTGAGATCCTGCAGGACCTTCGAGGTATAGGCGATATCCCGCATCAGTGCGCTTTCGGTAATCTCCAGGATTAACGCGCTTAAGGGGACCTCCGCCTGATCGGTAAGGGTAAGGATCTCCCGGAGATGCTCTCCCCGTTGAAACTGTTTGGCCGAGAAGTTGACGCTCACCGACAGATCCCGACCGCTCGCGCTTCGAATCTCCCGGCAAAAATCAAGGGCCTCCCTGACCACCAGCTTGCCGATGGGGAAAATCAGGTTCGACTGCTCGGCGGTAGGGATGAATTCATCCGGAGCAATAAGCCTTCCGTTCCGGCGCCACCGGATCAGGGCCTCGAATCCGATTAACTCCTTATCCTGCAACCGGTACTTCGGCTGATACATTAACTCCAGTTCGTCTCTATCGATTGCTGCGGACAATTCGCTCTCCGCACCCCGGCGACGGATGAACTCCTGGTTCAATGATTTCTGATAGAAGGCATAGGTCCCCTTACCGGCCTCCTTGGCGGTATAGAGGGCCATATCGGCCCGTTTAAAGAGACCGGTCACATCCTTTCCATCCGCCGGAGAGAGGGCGATGCCTACGCTCGTCCCGATCCGCAGACTCTTCCCCTTCAATTGGAAGGGTTCATCGAAGAGCGCCAGAAGCCGTTTCACCGCGCTGACCGCATCCTGAGGAGTACCCATGCCGGGGAGCACCAGTACGAACTCGTCCCCGCCGTAACGAGCGAAGGTGTCCTCCGCCCGGCAGATCTGTCCCACCCTATCGCGCACCAATTGTAGAAGTCGATCGCCGGTGGGATGTCCCAAGGTATCATTCACATATTTGAAATTGTCCAGATCGAAGAAACAGACCGCTACCGAAGCCGTCTCCCGTTCGGCGGCGGCCAGGCTCATCCGGAGGCGGTCGTTGAGCAGATTCCGGTTGGGAAGTCCGGTCAGGGCGTCGTGAAACGCAAGATACCGGAGCTGCTCCTCATTACTCTTCTTCTCCGAGATGTCATGAAAGAGGGAGATGAAGTTCTTGATCCGCCCCTCATCGTCATAGATGGCGGAGATAGAGAGCCACTCGGGATAGGCCTCCCCGCGCTTATTGCGGTTCCAAATCTCCCCTTCCCAGAATCCCCGCTCGAGAAGCTGATCCCACATCCGGGTGTAGAATTCCGCCTCATGCCGGTCCGATTTGAGGATCCGCGGATTCTCGCCCACCGCCTCGGCAGCGCTATAGCCGGTAATCTCGGTGAAGGCCGGATTCACCCGCAGGATAGTCCCCTCCGTATCGGTTACCGCAATCCCTTCCAGGGTCTGGTCGAATACCTTCTGGGTCATCAATAAGGTCTCGTTAATCCGTTCTACGTCGCTAATATCCCGGTCCCCCCCCCGGTAGCCGAGAAAGCTGCCGTCGGCGTCGAGAATCGGTCTACCGGAGGTCTCCAACAGGATCGGCGATCCGTCCTTCCTCAGATTGCGGTTGATCAAGGCCTTGAAGGGTCGACGCTCGGCTATAATATTTTCCATTTTCGAACCGACCCGCTCCGCCTCCTCCTCCGGCATCAGCTCCAGCGGGGTCCTTCCGATCAACTCCTCAGGATCGTAGCCCAGCATCGTCCGGCAGACGGGGCTGGCGAAGGTATAGCGCAGCTCGGCATCCACCTCCCAGATCCAATCGCTGGAGAGCTCTACCAGAGCCCGATAGCTTTCCAGTTTCTGCTCCGAAAGCTGCATCTGCTGCAGCCGTCCCCGGGAAAACCAGATAGCGAGGGTAAGGGGCAGAGAGAGAATAAGCGCCTCGAATAGAGAGCCGGGTAGCGCTCTGCCGAAGAGGTAAAGTACCAGAAAATAGAGGCCGAATGTCAGTACCGCCGAGGCGATCAGAAAGAGAACCCCCGGGTATCGAGGATTCCCCGCCGTAAAATTGGTCATTACCCCTAAGAATAGGTTCTCCTCCCTATACAGTCAAATAAAAGTGGTGAATTATGGTGGTATGAGAAAGAGGCGCCGTACTGTCAGGCATCCGGGATACCCCCTTTCGCGACTCCTGGCTACACAGCCGAAAACTATACAGAATAGTTCCCGCTTCACCGAACTTAAGGCGCTGCTTTCCAACTCTCCGCGACTTAAACGCGTGAGGCTCCCCAGGACCGCCTACCGCCTGCTCGACACCGGCCGCTTGGCCCCCCAGAATATCGAGAACCTCTACCGAACCTACCGCCTACCGAGAAGCCGCTTCTTTCCCCTCTTCCTCGACCTGAAACAGGAGTATCTCGACCACCGTCGCCTGCTAGCCGCGAAACGCGCTGAGTATATCCGCAGCCGGGTGCTCGACCTCCCGCCTGATTTCTTAGGCCTGCTGAGGAGTCTCGGACGCTATGAGCAGGAACTCAACCGGGCCGGAAAGACGCCCCTTTGGGAGAAGACGCTCTACCCGAAGAGCAAGAAGGCCGCCGATGAGTATCATACCTGGGGAATGGAGAAGTGGCTCGAGGCCGCCGAAAGGTTCGGCGCGGCTCTGGAGAAGCGCTATCCCCGGGCCCCGCGCTGCAATTGGGAGCATTTAACCGCCCTCCTCATTCTCGACCTGCTGCCCCAGAAGGGGGCCGCTTCAGGGAGCTCCAAGGTCATCGAGCCGGTCCGGATCAAAGAGGCCTACAGACGACTCTCTAAAGAGTACCACCCCGATTCAGGAGGCGATCCGGCCTCCTTCCGACGCCTTCGTTGGGCCAGGGATTACCTTCTGGGCGAGGAGAGCTGAAGAATAAATTAACGCCGCTTTCCCATCCCCCGCTGTAAGGCGATGCGTCCGGTCCTGATCGTCTCTACCAGGTGGAAGGAGGAGAGCAGGTTGATCGCGCTATCGACCGAGGCGCTCTCGCCGGTAACCTCCAGCACCCAAACAGAGCCCGTGGAGTCGACGATTCTGGCCTGCAAGGCGCCGATAAGCTGTAAGAGCTCGTTCCGCTCCTCCTGCCTTACCTCGAGCTTGATCAGCGCATGCTCTCGCTCTATAACCTCCTCCCGGTCGATATCCCAGACCTTGATCACATGCACAAGCTTCTGCAGCTGCTTCCGGACCTGCTCCAGCACCTGGGCGTCGCCGGCGACGACGATGGTGAAACGGCTCTTCCCCGGCCGTTCGGTATGCCCTACCGATAGGCTCTCTATGTTGAATCCCCGCCGGCTGAACAGACCGGAAATTCTCGTCATCACTCCCGGGGTATCGTCGCACAGAATCGAAATAGTATGTTTCATCACTCAACTCCTTCAATCAGGTCGGTCAGCCGGGAGCCGGTTACCATGGGATAGACATGCTCCTCGTCTTCGACCATGCATTCGATAAGCTGGGGCCCGCCCTCCGATGCGGCCAACTTCAAGGCCTCCTGTAACTCCTTCCTGTTGGTGGCCCGCCTTCCCCGGCAGCCTAGGGCCTCCGCCAGAGCGCTGAAGGAGACCGAGCCGCCGATACGACTGACATCGAAGCGACTGCCGTAGAAGGCGTCCTGGAGCTGACTAATCATTCCGAGGTGCTTATCGTGTATAACCACCATAGTCAGGTCGATCCCGAGCTCGCCGGCCAGGGAGAGCTCCTGCATATTCATCTGGAAGGAACCGTCCCCGCTGATCAGTACCACATCCTGGTCCGGCCGGGCCAGCTTGGCGCCGATCGCCGCCGGTAATCCGAAGCCCATGGTGCCCAGACCCCCGGAGCTGATGAATTTGCGCCCCGCGCCAACGGGATAATACTGGGCGGCATAGATCTGGTGCCGTCCGACGTCGGTTACCAGAATCGGATCGGGATGTTGAGAGGCGATCTCCACCAGGATCGAGGGTGTAGAGAAGCGATCGCTATCCAGGGGCAGCGGGTGATCCTCCGCCTCCTTCCGGAGGCTTTCGAGCCAGTTCGGATCGAATCCCGGATCTATCTGCTCCTGAAGTCGGGGGAGAATCTCGGCGATATCGCCTACGATGGGAAGATAAGCGGGTACGTTCTTCCCGATCTCCGCCGGGTCGATATCGATATGGACGATCCTCGCGTCGGGTGCGAAATTGCCCAAGGGGCCGGTGGAGCGGTCGCCGAAACGGGTTCCCACGGCGATGATCAGATCGGCCTCGGAGACGGCCTTGTTCGCCGCGAAGCGACCGTGGTAGCCGAAGAGCCCGAAGTTGAGAGGATCGGCATTGTCGTAGCCGGCCTTGCCCATCAGGGTATGGACCACCGGAAAGCCCGCCCGGCGGTTGAAATCCGCCATTTGAGCGAAGGCCTCGGCGATAAAGACCCCGCCGCCGGAGATAATGACCGGCCGCTTGGCGCAGTTGATCAGTCCCGCCGCCCGTTTGATCTGGCCCGTGTGACCGGAGATCGTCGGCGAATAGCCTTCCAGCTTGAAGGCGGGTTCATCCTTGAGGGCGAACTCCGCCTGCTGCAGGTCCTTCGGTATATCGATCAACACGGGGCCCTTGCGGCCGGTCCCCGCCAGGTAGAAAGCCTGGGCGACTGCGGGCCCGATCTCCTCCGACCTTTGGACGAGGCTGTTGTGTTTGGTGATCGGCATGGTTATACCGGTAATATCGACCTCCTGGAAGGCGTCGTTACCGATCATACTCTTCGATACCTGACCGGTAATCGCCACTACCGGGGAGCTGTCCATGTAGGCGGTGGCGATGCCGGTCACTAGGTTAGTCGCCCCCGGGCCGCTGGTCGCCAGACAACAGCCGGACTTGCCCCCCGCCCGGGCGTATCCGTCGGCCATGTGGGCGGCTCCCTGCTCGTGCCGGGCTAGTACCGCCTTGACCGAACTGCGGCTTAGTGCCTCATAGATCGGCAGATTGGCGCCTCCGGGATAGGCGAAGATATAATCCACCCCAGCCTGCTCAAGCTCCTTCACCAAGCGTTTGGCACCATTCGTACGTCCCTTCTTCACTCTTTCCCTCCTTGTTATGCCCCGGGGCATAAAAAAAGGGCCCGTCGCCGGATGGCGGCAGGCCCTTGGATTTCCAATAGTTCCCCTCCGCTATCCGGTGAGCTTGTCATCGGCGACGACTACGACGAGGAGTACGAGTAGGGAGACGACTATATGCATAGACAAACTCTTCACAATTGACTCCGTCGCATTCATTCGCACGGTTAGGATAATATCAGCATACCCCCGGGCCGACATTAAGTCAAGATTTATTTGCTGAAGTAAAGATAAACACCAGCCGCAGGAGGTGGAGTCTAACCCGCTTCTCCCCGGCCCTTGTCAAACCTCGATTGAAAGGCCCGGATGCCCCAGGTGTAATAGCCGGCGATCATCAGAAATAAGAGCCAGCCTCGGCCCGGAAAATAGACTCCTCCCAGATTCATCAGGGTCTCGAGGGTCAAGGATGGGATCAGGGCCAGCACCGCCAGGGGCAGCAATAGATCGAAGCGCACCGGTCGCTTCATGATGTTGAGCACGATCGTGGCCGCCGCAGCGAAGATTAGAATTTGAATTAGCCGATAGATATAGAGACCGGCCACGGAGAATATAAAAATCAGCGGAAAGAGGAAAGGATAGAAACGATCGACCCACTGCTTGAGACTCAAAGGATCGAACATCAGGTAATCCACCCCTTCGAAGTCAAAACGCCGTATTTGGTCCCGCAGCTCGGACTCATACATGGCGAAATGGTCCGTTCCCATATAGGCCCAGGCCCCGGATTCGTCGAGGCTCTCTATCTCGCCGCTGGTATCCAATAGGAAGAGGAGGTCCTCCTCCATATAGAGTCGGAATGGTTGATTTACCGGCGACGACACCTCGCCTTGGATTACCTCCATCACCGGCAGCTGATAGATAGCGGGATCGATATAGCTGCGCTTGAACTCGTTCATGAAGAGGCTGAGCTGAATAAAGCCGGGGATATAGAGGATTGCACAAACCGCGAGGAGCAGCAGGAAGGCGCTACCCGGTTTGGTATCATTCCGTTGATACGGTGCTTTTAAGTAGAATGCCTGCCAGGCAGGGCGGAAGAAATCTCGCAGTGATGAAGCAGTCATGGGGACTACTCTACTCCGGACGCCTTACTACTTGCAAGCTGCCGGGACTGCTCTATTCGATCGAACGGAACTAGACGAAGAGCGAGTCTGAACCCAAAATCTCTTTCCCCGGACCACGGCTTTTTTGCTATCTTTAGAGCACACAATTATTACAGCAAGGAGAATGGATGCAAACGTTTTACAGATCCGGTATAGCGGTCTTACTGATGGCCGGGATTACTCTCGGCCTCTCGGCCGATGATGCGACGGAGGAGGAGGTCTATTCAGCTTTAGTTCCCATCGTCTTCTACACCAGCGATACCGGCTTTGCCGGGGGCGGGCTCTATCAACGCTTCTACCCTTCCGGGATAAACATGAGCCTGGCCGGTTTCTACACCCAGCAGAATCAGATCAATGTATTCTACAACTCGAGCTTCTTCAGAGCCGATAATCCCTGGTGGATCCAGTACGGCGGAAGCGGCCGCTACTATCCCGAGTCCTTTTACGGAATCGGACCGGAAACCGAGATTGAGAGCGAGGAGATCTACACCAACGTAGGGATCAATCAGGACCTGAGCGCTTATTGGAGAGTACGGGAAGGACTTTATCTCGGACCCGCTCTCCGCTACCGCTGGACGGATATCGTCGATCCGGAGAAGGACGGGCTGATCGATAAGGGACAAGCTCTGGGCAGCGAAGGCTACCAGCTTTTGGCAGGGGGCCTTGGCATGGGAAGCGGCCGGGATCCTCTTCCGTTAGGAGAGGACCTGACCTTCTACTACGAGGCCGCCCTCTATTACGCCTCTACCGTCGAGGGAGACCCGGCTTCGGCCCTGCTGCTGGAGAGCGATATCAGGCTCTTCTGGGAGCTGGTCTCCCTGGCGCCCGTGCTCGACGACCACTGGATAGCCCTACAGCAATACTCACAAGTTGCATCCGACGATCTCCCCTTCGCCGAGCTACCGGCTATCGGCGGGGCAAGCCGGCTGCGCGGCTACGCGGCCGACCGATTCCGCGACACCAGCGCCTTGCTGCTGCAGGGCGACTACCGCTTCCCGATCTACAAGCGCTTCAAGGGGGCCGTTTTCGCTGCTTTCGGCAACGTCGGTTCCCAGTGGAACGATTACAGGGAGAGCGAAATTAAGTTCGCCGCAGGCGGGGGATTGCGTTTCCAGATGGGCCCCACCCCGGACACCTCCTTCCGGCTGGATGTGGCTTTCTCCGACGAGGACTTCGGCGTCTATTTCACCTTCGGCGAGGCATTCTAAGGGAATTCAGGTAAGGCTGACTCTGCCGAGCAGATCCCTGGCGTCGGTATCTTCGGTAATATCGAAAACCGGCCCCTGGGAGCCGCCGAATTCCGCCGGGGCGTTCTCCAGGAGGCGCTCGAGATCGGAGGAGGAGATCCCCCGGGAAAGGAGCTCCCGCCCGAAGGGTGAGCTCGCCGGATCGACGCCGAGCCAAACCATCCGCTCCCGCAGGCCTTCGATAGGCCCCGCCGAGGCGTGCACGCCGTTGTTGGTCATCGACGGCGGCGCCTGCATTCCAAGCTCCCGGTACTTGGCCAAGAGTTCGGCCCGCAGGGAGCCTGCCTCCGCCTGGTCGGGTTTGGTTGCCCCTATCAGCTCCTGCCGAAAGGCCCGCCACGAGCATGTATCGGGGTCGAACTCGGTATCGTACCAGCGAATGGTTAAGCCGGGAGCGGTGAAGCGTTCCTTCATGGCGGGGTAGAATCCGTTAATCACCAGAAGTTCCCCCTGCTTAAGGCTTCCCGCATAGAGTCCGGGGCCGAGTTTCACCTGCTCGCCAGCGCTCCAGAATCGGCTGAGTTCCGCACCGTCGATTTTTCCAAGACGTTCCATGGCCTCCACGCTGTTCACCAGTTTGCCCGCATCGAGGGCCTGATCGTAACTAAGTCCGAATTTGGCGTGGAAGGCCTGCCTGCCGTCCGTGGAGACGCTTATCTGATCCGGCTTAAGTTCTACCGAGGCTTTGGCGATGGCAAAATAGTGGCGGTCGATGATTCCCCGCTTATCGATCTCCTCCGAGCTCAGTTCGCCTCTCTCCAGCAGTCTGACCCCGCGCCGGGTGAGGAATGTTTCAATGAACTCGACTGCTCGCGGGGTGACGGCATGGGGTTTGATGAAGATTAGCGCACTATTAGTCATCGTTTTTACTCCTTCAGGCTCTAAATTACCATAGGGAAAAGGAGCTGACAACGTTTTAAAGAAGCTCTCCCAGGGGAATACGATGGTGGGGATCGAAGAGCTTCCCCTCAGGAGCGGAGCAGAAAAGAGTGTTCAGACGCAGTAGTTCCTGGTTCAGGGCGTACATATCGATCAGTTCGTCGTCTTTAAAGCTGTCCCGGTCATCTTCGGGGTCGTAGGAAGTGAAGTTTAATTCGCACCAGTCGAGGGCCGATTCCCAGCTGGTTTGGGGCAAGAGTCTTCCGTCGCCGCCCCACTCTTCTATGCGCCAGAGTTGGGGCAGACCGAAGACCCGGCAAATGAGGGGCCGCTCTGCATAGATGGCACAGGCATTATCCTTGAGAAAGGGACACCGGTTCGGATTGTCGCGCTGATTGCGCTCTCCCAGGGCTGAAATACCGGGAATACGGCGAAGCTGATCGAACTCGACCGGCAGGACAGCCAGGTGGGTACAGCAGCGGGAACAACCGCGGCGGCAGTTTACGGAGGCGGAAAAGCGCTGAAAAAGGCGATCGCAGCGTTCGTCAATCGCGTTCCGCAGGATGAGGTAGTGCTCCCGGACATTCACCGAAACAGACGTCCCGCACCGACAACGAAATAGACGGTTATGGTGCCGGCCACGGCCAGCTTCAGCACTATCCCAAGCAGCGTCCCGGTAAAAACTCCCATGGCCGCTCTCAACGGTTCCCGGTTTTCCGGGTTGAGAATAAGCTCAGCCGCCAAGGCGCCGACAAAGGCGCCGATGAATACCCCCACGGGGGGAAAAAAGATCATCCCCAGGAGCATACCCGCCACACTACCCCAGACTCCGGCCTTCGAGGCACCGGCTCTCTTCGATGAGAGCGCAGGCAGGATATTGTCCAGGATTTGAGCGACGAGCGCAGCCCCTCCTAATACCAAAAGAATCCAGGGTGAATAGAGACCGAATCCGGCGGGGATGGAGAGGAAAATTAAACCGAGAAAGCTCAAGAGCGGTCCGGGAAGAACCGGAACGACGCAGCCGACGATCCCGGCAATTATGGCCAGACTCCCGGCAATGAATACAATTATCTCTAAGACCATAGGTGCAGTCTATCGCCTCTTTTTGGGCCTGGCAATGGGCTAATGACTTGACTAAAATCGCTTATTTCGATACTTTTATATCGATATTTATTTATCGATAGATTTTTATGGTATACTAACGATAATTAGAGGTAGGGAGGTATGCCATGGAAGCATCGATTCAACCCGTTCCGTACCCGACGATAAAGCGGTACCCCGCCTATCTGCAGGTATTGAAGGAGATTAAAGCTGCCGGAGCGAACACCGTTTCCGCCCGGGATATAGCAGAACGCCTAAACCTGAACCAGGTCCAAGTTCGAAAGGATCTAGGCTATTCGGCGATTATCGGCAGGCCGAAGGTCGGCTACGACATCGACGATTTGACCGAGGCCCTGCATCTGCTCTTAGGCTGGCAGAACCCGAAGGAGGCCTTCCTGGTAGGCGCCGGCGCCCTCGGCTCGGCCTTGCTGGGATACCGGGGATTTCAAGAGTACGGTCTCGATATCGTAGCCGCCTTCGACAGCGATCCGGCGAAGCACGGGACCAAGATCCATGGGAAAACGGTCTTCCCCATGGAGCGTTTATCGGAATTGGCGGAACGGATGGGGGTCCTGATAGGGGTTCTGACGGTACCCGAATCCTATGCCCAGGAGTGCGCCGACCTGCTGGTAGAGGCGGGAATCCGGGGGATCTGGAACTTCTCCCCCATTAAGGTGAATGTTCCGCCGAACGTCGTCGTTCAGCGGGAGGAACTCTCCTCGAGTTTGGCGGTACTCTCCGTGAAACTCTCGGAGCTCCTCAAGAAAGAAGAATAGGCCCGGCATCTTCCGGGCGAACAGCCCGGAGGCGTCGGTCATGAAACCTGTCGTAGAAATCTGCCTTGGAAGCTCCTGCTTTTCCCGCGGGAACGCAATCACCCTTGAACGCCTGGAGCGGACCATCGCCGAGCTCTCCCTGAGTGAAGCGGTCGAACTCAAAGGAAGACTCTGCACCGGTAACTGTGCCGATGGACCATGCATCACCATCGCCGGCACTACCCACCACCAGGTACACCCCGATGCGGCGGAGGATCTTCTCAGATATCATCTTGAGCACCTTATCAATGAGAGCGGGAATGAGCGGGGGGCTTCATGAGAGCCGCAATCTATACCGAGAAAACCCAGTGTCGGGACTGCTATAAATGCGTGCGACATTGTCCGGTTAAAGCGATTCGCGTAGCGGAGTCGAGCGCCACCATCGATCATGATCTCTGTATATTCTGCGGTCGCTGCGTCGAGGTCTGCCCGGCGGGGGCGAAGAAGGTACGCAACGATATTCCCCGGGCCCAGCAGCTTATCAAACTGAAGAGAGAGGTCTACGTCTCCTTAGCGCCCTCCTTCCCGGCGGCCTTTCCGGAAGAAACAGCGTCCTTCCTCGAAGATCTCAAACAACTTGGTTTCGCCGGGGTATCAGAGACCGCCCTGGGGGCCGAAGCGGTATCCAAGGCCCAGCGTGGCCTCCTCGATCAGGGTCGGGGCCTGCAGATATCTTCGGCCTGCCCGAGCATCCGCATCCTCGCCAGCCGCTACTTTCCCGAAGCAAATAAAGCTATATCGCCCCTCCCCTCCCCCATGGTGAGCCACGCCAGGCTTCTGCGCCGCTGGTATGGCGAGGATATCGGGATCGTCTTCATCGGTCCCTGCATAGCTAAAAAGACCGAGGCGGAGCAGTATCCGGAGCTTATCGATCTGGCGTTAACCTTCGACGAGGCCCTGCAGTGGATAGAGGCTGAGAAGCCTGGCCTTAAAAGCTCCTCCTCAACGGACATCGACTTCGTGCCCCATAAGGCCGGCACGGCCGCTCTATTCCCGCTAGACGGGGGTATGATCCGGGCCATGGGGACGGAGGTCGGCAATCACTACCGCTGCATGAATCAGTCCGGCTGCCGGGAGATAGTGAAGACCTATGAAAACATCGACGACCTCACTGAACAGAATCTCTTTCTCGAGCTAATGGCCTGCGACGGCGGTTGCATCAACGGACCGGGCTTTACCCGCCACGACTCGGGAATATCCCGACAGGTACGGGTGCTTGAGAGCTGGGAATCGAACTGTGCTGCACAGACGCTGACTGAGAATGCGGCCGCTTTGGTTGAACAGTCCTGGCGCCTCAATATGCCTCCCCGCAACCGCTATACGGCCGAGGAGATCGAGGCCACCCTGCGCGTACTGGGCAAGGAGAGAGTGGAGGACCGCAAGGATTGCGGCGGATGCGGATACAACACCTGTCGCGAGTTCGCGGTCGCTTTCCTGGATGATAAGGCCGAGAAGGAGATGTGCGTTACCGAGATGCGTCGGCTGGCCCAGAACAAGGTCAGCGCCCTGCTGCACACAATCCCCATGGGGGCGGTTATAGTCGATGCCGAGATGAGACTGGTCGAATGCAACCGCCGTTTCTTGGAGCTCTTCGCCGATCTGCCCTACCCGCCGGACGCCCGAGCGGTGGCCCGGGCGGAAGGGAATCGGATTACCGCATTCGTCCCGGAGACCGACGCCTTCCACCAGCTGCTTGAACGGGACGGATCTGTCGAACGGATCGTCAAGTACGGAGAGAAGGTGCTAAAAGGACTCTTCTTTCAAATACAGGCCGGTCGCCTCGTGGGAGCGGTGTTTCAGGATATAACCGCTCCGGCGGTCAAGCGCGAGACGGTAGTCAAGAAAGCGGAGGAGGTAATCCGGAAGAATCTCGAGAGCGTACAGCAGATCGCGGGATTATTGGGAGAGAACGCCGCGGAGACCGAAATTATCCTTAACTCGCTCATCAGCGCCTACGAGCCGGGAGAATGATGGAAACCGGATTCGTCGAAGCAGACTACTTTCAGTTCTACAAGGCTGGCCACAAAATCGGCGGCGATGTCTTCCTCCTCTCCCGGCTCGAGGAGGACGGACGGATCATCTGCGTCCTCTCCGACGGCCTGGGAAGCGGGGTTAAGGCGAATGTGCTGGCTAATCTCACCGCAACCATGGCCAGTAAATATATGGCGGAGAGACTCGACGTTCGCCGGGCGGCGGAGATAATCATGCGCACCCTGCCGGTCTGTCAGGAGCGGAAGATAAGCTACGCCACCTTTACCATCATCGATATTCACCCCAACGGCAGGGCTCAAATCGTCGAGTACGACAATCCCGCCTTTCTCTTCTTCCGGGGCAATCGGGAAATCCGGGTGAATCGCGGGGTATTCGACCTCCCCCGGCGCTTCGAGCACAAGGAGGAGCGACTCTACTACTCTCAGGTCGACCTTCAAGTCCAGGACCGACTTATCTTCTACTCCGACGGGATAAGTCAGAGCGGGATCGGATCAAGAAGCTATCCCTTGGGCCTGCGCAGCGCCGGAGCGTGTGAGTACGCCCGCAATGAGATTCGACAGCAGCCCGGAATTTCCGCCCGGGACCTGGCGCATAAGATGGTAGTACACGCCAGGCGCTTGGACGGATTCGAACCTAAGGACGATATCACCTGCGGGGTAATCTACTTTCGCCATCCCCGGGAAGCCCTGATCGCCACCGGCCCCCCGATGGATCCCGCCCGGGATGCCCAGCTCTCCCGAAGGATCAGAGAATTCTCGGGGAAGAAGATCATCTGCGGCGGTACGACCGCGCAACTGGTAGCCCGGGAACTGGGGAAGGAGATTAGCGTGGATCTCTCCAGCCGGGACAGTAAGATTCCCCCCTCGGCCACGATGCCCGGCGCAGATCTCGTCACCGAGGGAATGCTTACCCTGGCGGAGGTCTCGCGCTTACTGGAGTCCGGAGAGTTCGCCGGATCCTCCACGCGCAATGCCGCTAACCGGCTGTGCCGCATGCTGGTAGAGAGCGACCGGGTCGCCTTTCTGGTCGGCACCAGAATCAATAACGCCCATCAGGACCCCGATATGCCGGTGGAGATCGGCATCAGACGCAGCCTGGTGAAAAGAATCTGCACCGTCCTCGAGAAGCAGTATCTCAAGGAGACGAGCATTGAATACCTGTAACCCACAGGAAAACATGGGAAGGAGAAGAGCATGAAGAAGACCGTTGAAGTGCGCATCTGTACCGGGACCGCCTGCTATGTACAGGGAGGATCCTACCTGCTCGACCTGGAGAATCAGTTCGAGAGTCGCGACCGGGACCTGCTCGATATCCGCGGAGTCGGTTGTCTCGGACTATGCGGCGGCGATGGAGAACTGCGCCCCCCCTTCGCCAGCATCGATGGAGAGATTATCGGCGGAGCGGAGCTGCACGAGCTGGTCGAGACTGTGCGGAGCAAACTGAGAGGAGTTGAGGGATGAATAACAATGCTGTCTTCCTCAGAACCCAAGTAATGAAACAGTTCATCCGGGGGATTTTCTCCGGACGGCTCAAGGAGATGATCGACTCGATCCCGGTCACCCTCTTCCCCAAGCAAAACAGTTCCTATCGCTGTTGCATCTACAAGGACCGGGCGATCGCAAAATACCGTCTCATGGCCCTCTTGGGAATGCGCATCGAGGAGGAGGTCGACGAATCGGCACCTCTTGCAAGCTATGTGGAGGAGGCGGAAGCCCGCAGGGGAGCATCCGACGGCCCCGCGCTGACCCTTATCGACGCGGCCTGTCACTCCTGTCCCTCCGGCCGGCATACCGTCTCCAACCTTTGCCGCGGCTGTCTGGCCCGGCATTGCGAATCTTCCTGTCCCAAGGATGCGATCGGTTTTTATGAAGGCCGGGCGGTAATCGACAGTGCTAAATGCGTCAATTGCGGCAAGTGCCGAGAGGCGTGCCCCTACAATGCCGTCGTCTACACTCCGGTTCCCTGCGAAAGCGCCTGCCCGGTGGGTGCGATCAAGCGCGGGGACGAGGGACCGGCACAGATCGATTATGAGCGCTGTATCTCCTGCGGCCGCTGCAAGGCAAGCTGCCCCTTCGGGGCGGTGAGCGAAAGGAGTCACCTCTTCGAGATTTGTTCCCGCCTGGCAGATGAATCTGATGCGAAACCGGTCGCCTTGATAGCCCCTTCGGCGGCAGGGCAATTTCCCGGCAGCTTCGATCAGCTGATCACCGCGCTGCGCAAGGCTGGTTTCAGTGCGGTGACTGAGGTCGCCTACGGGGCCGAGGAGACCGCCGCCGAGGAATCCCGGGAATTGAGTGAGAGGCTCAGGGAGAGAAGCCCTCTGGCGAGTTCCTGCTGTCCCGCCTACACCGAGGCCGTCAGGCTGCATCTCCCCTCCTTCGCCCCTTTCCTCTCCACTGCACCGACCCCGATGAAGGCGGCCGCCGCCTGGTCCAACACCCAATGGCCGGGCTCGCCGCTCGTCTTTATCGGGCCCTGCCTGGCCAAGCGCATCGAGGCCAGTCGGGACTCGTCGGCCGACTATGTAATGACCTTCGAGGAGCTTGCCGCTCTTTTTCTGGCCCGGGAAATCGATGTGGCCGAATGCGGCGAGTCGAAAGCCGACAATCCACCGGTATCGTCCCGACAGCGGCTCTTCGCCCGCTCCGGCGGCGTGGCGGCGGCTGTGCTCGAGGCCGCCGAGGGAGAACTGTGCCGGGAGCCGGAGCTACTCGAGATCGACGGCCTCGACAAGAAGGCCCTGATGAAACTCAGGCTGGCGGCCGAGGGGAAGATCAAGGTGGATTTTGCCGAGGTGATGAGCTGCCCCGGCGGCTGCGTATGCGGCCCGGGAACCGTTGCCGATCCTCGGATCAGTCGGCGGAAATTGGAGGAGTATGCCCATCAGGACGAGACCTCGCCGGTTCAGGAGAAGCTCAGAGCCTGATCATCCCTTGCGAGGCTTGCGGGGGGCATCGGGTTTGGCGTTCTTCTCCATATACTCGATGATCTTCTCCGCGATGCTCCGGCCGGCCACCTTCTCGATCCCCTCCAGACCGGGCGAGGAGTTGACCTCGATCACCGCCGGCCCGTTCTCGCTGCGCAGCAGATCGACGCCGGCCACATTCAAGCCCATTGCCTTGGCGGCCTTGACCGCCGTCTCCCGCTCGGCCGGGCTGATCTTTACCAGGGAGGCGCTTCCGCCGCGATGGAGATTGGAACGGAACTCCCCCTCCTCACCCCGGCGCTGCATACTGGCTACTACACGATCGCCGATAACCAGGCAGCGGATATCGGTGCCCTGGGATTCGTCGATAAACTCCTGAACCAGGATGTTGGCCTTCACGCCGCGGAAGCCCTCGATTACACTCTTGGCCGCTTTCTTGGTCTCCGCCAGCACCACGCCGATCCCCTGGGTGCCCTCGAGGATCTTGACCACCAGCGGAGCGCCGCCCACCATGCTGATCAGATCCTCGGTATAACGGGTCGAATGGGCGAAGGCGGTTACCGGAATGCCGACCCCCTTCTTGGCCAACAGCTGCATACAGCGCAGCTTGTCCCTGGAACGGGAGATGGGTACCGACTCATTGAGGCAGTAGACGCCCATCATCTCGAACTGACGCACCACGGCGGTTCCGTAGAAGGTGATCGAAGCGCCGATCCGGGGGATTACCGCATCGAAGTCGGTCAGGTTCTCCCCGCGGAAGTGGATCTCCGGGCGACCGGAAGCGATATTCATATAGCAGCCGAGAGGATCGATCATCCTCACGCTGTGCCCTCGCGCCTCTGCGGCTTCGGTGAGCCGTTTGGTGGTGTAGAGATAGCTGCGTTGCGAAAGCAGGGCGATTTTCATCTCGATGCTCCTCTCTTCCTTGAACTCAGGAGATAGCTCTGTTCGGGATCGACCAGAAAACGGCCTTCGATGGTACTGCGGCCGAGTAACATGGGATACCGCATTCGGGTACGGTCGGTCAAGGTGATCTCCGCCTTCCAGAGCTCTCCGGCCAGGAGAATTTCCGCCTCGATCACCAGGCGTTCCTCCTCGGCTCCGCCGGAGTTGGTGACCCCCCGGCGATCGATAAGCGGGGCGGTGCAGCGCACGCCGATGCGGTCGATTCGCGGGTGGGGATAGACGGTAAAGGCGACCCGCGGTCCATCGGGGCTCTCATAACTGAGAATATCCGCGGCGTGCAGAGCGGCTGTTCGGGCCCCGGTATCGAGCTTGGCCTTTACCCCTCGCAAGCCCAGACCGGGAAGGGAGATGATCTCCTTCCACCCCGCTACCTGCAGCTGCGGTTTAGGTTTCCGGGCCATCTGTAGCTCCCCTGTCTGAGAGAGGAAGATTCATACTAAAGACAGACCCTTCGCCGAGACGGCTCTGAACCTCGATTTCACCGCCGTGAACCCGTACAATATGCTTGACGATCGCCAGCCCCAGACCGGTACCGCCGGTGGCCCTGCTGCGGGCCTTATCGACGCGATAGAAACGTTCGAAGATACGGGGCAGATCCTCTTCGGGGATTCCCAAACCCTGATCACTTATGCGGATATGCGCCAGATCACCCCTTCGCTCCAGGCTGAGTTTGACCCTCGACTGGGCCTCGCTGTATTTAACCGCATTATCGAGCAGGTTGAAGATCGCCTGTTCCAGAAGCCCCGGATTCCCCAGGACATGAAGCGACTGTTCGAGTCGGGATTCGAGGGCCACATTCCGCTCCCGGGAGCCCTCTACGATTCGTTCCAGCGCACGTTGAGTGACCTCGACCAGGTCGACAATGCGTTCGCTGCTCCCCAGGGAGTGCTCGTCCAGCCGGGAGAGCTGCAGCAGATCCTCGATTATGGCGTGCATATTCTCCGCCTGCTTGCCGATGATACCCAGGAAACGCCGGCGTAACTCCGGGTCCTCCTCCGCACCGTCTTCGAGGGTCTCCACGAAGCCCTTGATCGAGGTTATCGGGGTCTTGAGCTCGTGGGATACATTGGAGACGAAGTCTTTCCGAACCCTGGCGCTCTGTTTGATGCCGGTGATATCGGTGAAAACCAACACCGCCCGGGCCTGCTGATCGATCTCTTCCCGCACCGGAAGGGAGGCTCCGTGGACCTGAAAAAAGAGTTCCCGTTCACCCCCCTCTCCCTGAAAGAGGGTGACCTCTTCACGCAGGGACTCCTCGGAGGCGAGGGCCATCTCGGCAAAGTGTTGAATCTCGCTGTTGCGGGCCGACTCTAAGAGGGGATGGCCGATCATTTCATCCCGGCGTTTAAGGAAGATGCGTTCCGCGGCTGAGTTTGTCTCGAGAATCCTCAAGGAGGCGTCCAGGATTATCACCGCTTCGCTCATCCCGGAGAGAACCGATTGATACTCATCCCGCTGACGGCGAATGGTCTTGATCCGCCAGTCCAGCCGCTCGGCCATGGTATTGAGGATATTCCCCAGGGTCTGGAACTCCCGGGGATTCCCCACCACCGCCCGGGCCTCGAGATCCCCGGCGCTTAAGCGGGTCGCCACCTGAACCAGATGCTGCAGAGGCTTCCGGATCCACTGTCCGGCGCTGGTGGCCAGATAGATCGCCAGCACAAAGAAGACCAGCGACAAGAGCTGCAGGGTCCGAATCACCTGGGTCAGTAAACGGTCCATACTATCGATCGAGCGGGAGGTACGCAAAATAAGAGAGGCGTCATCATAGCGAAGGGGAACCGCGACATACATTAAGCGGTAGCCGAGGGAGGCGGAGTGTCGGACGGAGTAGCCGGAGGAGCCTTGCAACACCTGAACCACCTCCGGACGATCACCGTGGTTGTTGAGAGCGGAGATGTCCGCCTGGGAATCGCCTAAGACCCGACCAGAGCGGGTGATAATAGTAATCCTGGTCGGCCGTTCTGCAGCGGCCTTGCAGAACTCATCTAAATTCGCCTCCAGGGGAGCCTTTTCCAGGATACTCACCAGGGTCAGCGCACTCTCGTTCAACTCATATTTGAGATGATCGAAGAGGGTGCGCGCGAAGAAACGATATATCCCAAAGGTGAAGAGGATCACCATCAGGGTGAGGATCAACAGAAAAAGGATAAATCCCCGAAAGAGGGTTCGACTCCGAATCACCTGGTATCAACCTCGCTAGGAAATACCAGATACTACTCCATCACTCCGATAATTCCAAGCTTAGATCAGATCGAGCTCCTTGCCGACCTTCTTAAAAGCCGTCAAAGCCTGCTCAATCTCCGCCGGCGTCAGCGCCGCCGATGCCTGAACGCGTACCCGGGCGCTCCCTTCGGGGACAACCGGATAACCGAAACCGGTGACGAAGACCCCCTCCTTCAGGAGCCGCTTACTCATCTCGATAGCGAAGGCGGTCTTCCCGAGAATGATTGGAATGATAGCCGACTCCCCTTCTAAGGGGTTAAAGCCGAGGGAACTCAAGCCTTCCCGCAGGGCCATTGTGTTCCGCCGCAGTCGGGCGATTATATCCGGCTCCCGCTGCAGGGTACGGATAGCCTCCAGGGAGGAGGCGGCTATCGTGGGCGGCAGCGCATTGGAGAAGATATGTGTTCGCGAAGCCTGAATGCAGCGATCGACCACCGCTTGAGAAGAGGCGATAAAACCTCCGGCCGCTCCGCCTAAGGCCTTTCCGAGGGTGGATGAGATCACGTCGATCTCTCCTTCGAGGCCGTAATGCTCGATGGTTCCCCGACCGGTCTTACCCATTACCCCGGTCCCGTGGGAATCGTCCACGAAGGTCGCCGCACCGTGGGCATCGGCCAGCTTGACTATCTCCGGGAGTTTGGCGATATCCCCCTCCATGGAGAAGACCCCGTCGGTAATAATCAATATACTCCCCTCGCTGCCGACCTCGCTTCTGGCCGCCTTGAGCTTCTCTTCCAGGTCTTGCATATCCGAGTGCTTGTAGCGGTAACGGGCGGCCTTCGAAAGGCGCACGCCGTCGATAATGCTGGCGTGATTCAGCTCGTCGCTCACAATGGCGTCCCCGGCGCCGGCTAAAAGCGGTATCGCTCCGGTGTTGGCGTTCCAGCAGGCCACATAACTCAGGGCCGCTTCGGTAGAGAGGAAGCCGGCGATCTCATCCTCGAGTTCCCGATGGATAGAGAAGGTGCCGCAGATGAAGCGTACCGATGCGGTTCCCGCACCGTACTGATCGATGGCCTTCTTCCCGGCCGCCTTAACCGCGGCATGATTCGAGAGTCCCAGATAGTTGTTAGACGAGAGGATAACCGTATTGCCCACGCCCTCCATATCTACACTCCCGTCCATGGGCCCCTGAAGGTATTTCAGCTCCTTGAAGGTGCCCGCCTCCTGCTCCTGCCGGTTAATTGCCGCGTATTTGCGGTGAAATAGGGGATTCATGCCCAACTCCTTGCTTCTCACGCCTGCCGTCGGCCATGGCTTGACCAAAGCAGCTTGTTCAGTATATTTGTTTTATGTTCGATATATCGAACACGACTGAATCAAGCATACACTCCCGCAGGGAGAATGTCAAAGGAGAGATTATGGGTTCCAGTATAAAACCGCCGGCGGTAGGAGCGAGAATAAAAGAGATCCGCAGCAGTCACAGCCTGACGCTCGATGAGCTCTCATTGAAGAGCGGCGTATCGAAATCAATGCTCTCCCAGATAGAATCGGAAAGCGTAAATCCCACTATCGCGACGGTCTGGAAGATCGCCAATGGTCTGGGAATCCAGTTCCAGGCGCTCTTGGAGGGCAAGGATGAACCCCAGGCTTCGATCCACGTGACCCGCGCCTCGGAGGCGACGGTCCTGGACTCTGACGACCGGGCCACCCATTTCCAGGTCTTATCGCCCCTAAAGATGGCCGACGATCTCGAATTTTATATCCTCAACTTGAATCCCAAGGGAGTTCTCGACTCCAAAGCCCATTACCGGGGCACCGAGGAGTACCTGACCGTCTTGGATGGTCATATAAAGGTTCAGACGGGAGACAAGCAGGAGGAGCTCAGGACGGGCGATTTTATTATCTACGACGTGGATCAGGCCCATAGCATCGCCAACATCGGCGATACGCCGGCTCGGGTGCACCTGGTAGTTCGGTTTCGTAAGGAGGAGATCTGATGCGGGAACGAATCCTCGTAACCGGGTCCTACGGGCAAATCGGTACGGAGTTGACCCTGGAGCTCAGAAAGCGCTTCGGGCACGATAACGTCGTCGCCTCGGATATTCAGCGCGCTCCTGAGATTCTGGAAGAGTCCGGACCCTGCCGCTATCTGGATGTGACCGACCCGCGTCAGGTAACGGCGGTGGTAATCGAGAATAAAATCACCCGCATCTTCCATCTGGCGGCGATCCTTTCGGGAAACGGAGAGCTGAATCCCCAGAAATGCTATAACGTCAACATGACTGGCCTCTACAACATCCTCGAAGCGGCCAGGATAAACGGAGTCGCCCAGGTGATCACTCCCAGCTCGATCGCCGCCTTCGGACCGGACACTCCGAAGGAGAATACTCCCATAGATACCATCCTGCGGCCCACCACCATGTACGGTATCACCAAGGTCGCCGGAGAGCTTTTAACCGAGTACTACCTGCACAAGTACGGGGTAGATACCCGCAGCCTGCGCTACCCGGGAATCATCTCCTCCGAAACGGAGCCCGGCGGAGGCACCACCGATTATGCGGTGGATATGTATGTAAAGGCCGCCGCCGGAAAGGAGTACCGCTGCTTCGTCCGGGAAGAGACGGTCCTGCCCTTAATGTATATGCCCGACGCCCTGAAAGCGATTCTCGATCTGGCCGAGGCGGAGGGCGCACGGCTAACCCACCGCACCTACAACGTGGCGGGTTTCTCCTGCTCCGCCAAAGCTATCGAAGAGGAGATTCAGAAGCATATTCCCGCTTTTCAGTGCAGCTACGAACCCGATTTTCGTCAATTGATTGCCGAAAGCTGGCCCATGAGCGTAGACGACTCCGACGCAAAGCGGGAATGGGACTGGCAGCCTGATTATGATCTGGCCCGGATGAGCACCGATATGCTGGCCAACCTCAAGGAAAAACAGTAAAGGGCGCTAAAAAAGGTTTGTTTCCGGCGCTGATTTTGATTAGAATTTCAGTAACAATTTCCTAAGGTCTATTAAGATTAAGGAGGCGGATATCAAAACATTACGGTTACTGGCGCTTATCGCCGCAGCGCTGCTTTTAAGCGGCTGTTTTTCCAGCAATTGGCTGGTATTTGTGAATAGAGACGGTTCCGGCCGGATTACCATGGATTTTTCCATGGAGAAGTCGGTGGTCGAGATGATGCAGGGCTTCGGCGGCAGCAGTGAAGATCCGCCGCCTTCCACCAGTGAAGATCTGATGGACGATCAGGCGATGCAGGAACTTGCCGCCTCGATGGGCGAAGGGGTGCGCTTCGTCTCGGCCGAGCCTCTACCGGAGGGTTCTCCTTCGATCGGCTACACGGCCCTCTTCGAGTTCGACGACATCCGAAAGGTGAGCATCAATCCCATGGCGGGAGCGCCGTCCGACGATGAGGGCGACGACGGCGGAGATGCGGTCAGCTTCGATTTCGAGGACGGTTTCCGTCCGAAGCTTATGATCAGCATTGAACAGGAAGAAGAGGATGAGGCCCAGGCTGCGGAAGCGGAAGCGCAGAGTCCGGATGAGACGGCGATGATGGCCTCTATGATGAAACCCTTCTTAGGAGGGATGTCCTTTTCGGTCGCCGTCGAGGTGGATGGAGAGATTCGAACCACCAACGCCAGCTTCGTAGACAAGAATACGATTACCATCATGGATTTCGACATGGGCAAGATCCTCGATAACGATGAACTCTTCGGCCGAGTCGTGGCCTCTAATTCGGTATCCGAAGAAGATCTCCAAGGCGATCTCGCCGCGGCGGGAATACGCATCGAGACTCAGGAATTAGTATCCGTTGAGTACTGATTCAGCGTCTTCGCCCCTCTTCGAGTTTCGAGATCTGAGGATCGATTTCGGAGAGGGGCCTCTTTTTCAGCCGTTTTCCGCATCGGTATATGCGGGTGAGAAGGTACACCTGCAGGCGGATTCCGGGGGCGGGAAAAGTTCTCTCTTAAAGAGCTTGATGGGCTTTATCCATGTCGCAGAGGGCGATCTACTCTTTCATGGAGAGGCTCTCTCCGCTACCGGCTATAATCGCATCCGTTCCGAGGTTTTCTATCTTCCCCAGAATCCGAACCTTGTCTCCGCCACTCCCCGGGAGAGCTGGAATGAGATCGGGAACTTTCGCCGCAACAGGGGCGGATGGCCTGAAATCGATGTCTTCGCGGCTATGCTCAAGGTATTCGATCTGCCGCCGGAGGTGCTGTCGACTGAGTTCACTACCCTTTCGGGGGGCGAGAAACAGCGGGTACTGTTAGCCTTAGGGGCGGCCAGCGGCAGGGAGATATTCCTCCTCGACGAGGCTCTCTCGGGTCTCGATAGTCGCCGACGGGAGAGGGTGTTGGATTTCTACGGCGCTCAAAAAACCTGGACGCTGATCCTCGTCAGCCATGACGAGAGTCTCCCCCTTACCGGCTCCCGGAAACTTACCTTGGAGGCCCCATGAGCGCCGGCGATATTCCCGTAAGCTCTCTGCTGCTCCTGGCTCTGCTCCTCCTCGTTCCGGCGCTGATCTCGGCGATATTTCGCCTGCATATCCTGAAGAGCCTCGGCATCTCCCTCATGCGAATGGTCCTGCAGTTGAGCCTGGTGGGAATCTTTCTCGAGTATATCTTCGAGCTCAACCATCCCGGGGTCAATCTTCTTTGGGTGATGATCATGATCCTGACCGCCTCGCTGACGGTAATCAGGAGCTCTGAGCTCAGGCTGCGCTACCTGCTGGGGCCGGTGCTCGCCTCTTTGGGGACAACCCTGGTTGCGGTGCTCCTCTATTTCAATCTACTGGTGGCCGGTTTGGCTGAACTCTTCAGCGCCCGCTACCTGATTCCCATCGGAGGCATGCTCTTGGGAAATTCACTGCGGGCCAATGTGGTCGCCCTCAACCGCTTCTTTCATGCCCTCGACGAGCAGAAGGATCAGTTTCACTGGCGCCTCTCTCTGGGTGCGGGACGCTTCGAGGCCTCTCTCCCCTTCTTCCGCTCCAGTCTCAAGCTGGCCTTATCTCCGTCGGTCGCGACCATGGCGACCATGGGAATCGTCTCCCTTCCCGGGATGATGACCGGTCAGATCCTGGGCGGCTCACCGCCGGCCACGGCGGTGAAGTACCAGATAGCGATTATGATCGCCATATTCACGGTGATTTCGGTCAGCGTCACCGCCTCTATTCTGCTCAGTCAGCGCCTCTCCTTCACCAGACACGGGACCCTCAAACCCGGAATTTTGAATCGAAGCCCTTAGCGGAGAGGAAGCGTTCGGCGGCCAGATTTCCCAGCTGACCGCAGGCAGCCATAATTGCGTCGCCCTTGGTATCCCGCACCCGGCAATACTGCCCCCTATTACACAAACGATTGAAGAAGAGTTCAACCTCATCCCGGGTGGGGCTGCGGTAGCGCTGATCGCTCCCCCGGTTGACGGGAATAATGTTGACGCAGCTGGGGAGTTCCCGCAGATAGTCCGCCAGCGCGGCCACATCCCGCTCAGCGTCGTTAAGGCCGGGAATCAAGGTGTACTCGATAAAGATCTGATCCCGACGACGGGGCAAAGGAAAAGATGCCATCGCCGCCCGTAACTCATCCAGGGGATAGACCCGGTTAATCGGCATTAGCTGAGAACGGAGCTCCTCTCGGGCCGTATGCAGGCTCACCGCCAGCTTGACTCGACCCAGCGGGCCGTTGGGCTCGGCGTTTATCTCCCCGGTCAAACGCCTGATACCGGCCGCATGCCCCGCGGTAGAGATCGTTGCGGCGGAGGCGGGAATATTCAATCCCCGCTGATCGCATAGAATACGCAGGGACTCGGTTACCGCCCGGTAGTTATCGAAGGGCTCCCCCATGCCCATATAGACGAGATTACTCGGCCGGATGCCCAGTACGAAGCGGACAAGCATCACCTGGGAGACTATCTCTCCGGCGGTCAGGTTGCGCCTAAGCCCAAGCTTACCGGTCTCGCAGAAGCTGCACCCCCGGGCGCAGCCGACCTGGGTAGAGACGCAGAGGGTCGCATACCTGCTCATGAAGAGTATCACCGCCTCGACCGCGGCGCCGTCCGGGAAAATCAGCAGGAGTTTCATACTACTGCCGTCGCTGACGCTCTCCCGGATCTCCGGCAGGCGCAGTGAAAAATCACCCTCTATCTCCTCAGCGAGGCGCTGATTCTCCCAATATTCCGGGAGATCCGCAACGGCGGCGGTTCCCCGCCGGTAGAGCGCCCGAAAGAGGGCGCCGGCGTGGTATTCACCCTTGCCGTAACGTTCCGCAAAGAGATCCGTGAGGCGCTTATAGGAGTATGTTATGGGATCAAGACAGGCCATGAGGAACGGATTCAAGCCTCGAGAGGCCAGCGGCCCTGCAGCTCCTCGGGGATCGGGGCGGGGCGACCGTTTGAGTCAACGGTGGCGTAGTCCACCATGGCCTGGATGATGACCTCGTCCCCTTTAAGAATCTTCTGCTCCAGACTGCCCTTCATCCTCCCCCGGCTGATACTGGTAGTGACAATCTTGAGTTCGTCTCCGAGAAAGGCGGGACGTCGATAGCGGATGTCTATCCGGGCAACCACCAGACCGTAACCGAGTTCCCGGAACTCGGCGTAGGGGAAGCCCGTCGCCTTGAGGAACTCCAGCCGGGCGTACTCCAGGTAATTGAGATAGGTAGCATTATTCACGTGTCCGTAGGCGTCTAGCTCGTAGGAGCGGACAGAGAGCATAATCGATTCGGTCATTTGTCGATTCTAAAACTCCTCAAACTCCTTGTCCAGATCGTCCGCTCCCAGGGAGAGGGTGATGCCCGTCTCGGTCACGGGAAAGACCGGCTCCTTGGGAGCGGCTTCCTGCCGTTTGGGCGGCTCCTTTTTCTCTTCCGGTTGCACAGGCTGTTGCTTCCGTGCAGGCTCCCGCTTCTCCTGCTCATTTTTCATCTGCTTAGGCTGATCGCCGGCCCCGGACTCCTTGCTCTCGGCCGGTTTCGGCAGGTTTTTCGGTCGTTGCGCCGGTGCGGGCGGCTTATCGGTCACAGGCAGCGTTTTAGCGGGAGCAGGCAGCGGCCCGCCGACCCAGCCGACGGTTGTGCGGGACTCCCGGTCGGTAACGAAGAAGGAGAGGATCTCCCGCAACCCATCGGCCTGGGCCGAAAGCTCCTGGGAGGTTGCGGCGATCTCCTCCGAAGCGGAGGCGTTGCTCTGAATCACCTTATCCAACTGCTGCACCGCCTGGTTTATCTGGTCGACTCCGGAACGCTGTTCTCCCGAAGCGGCGCTGATCTCTTGAACCAGCTCGGCTGTTTTTTGGATATCCGGCACCAGGGAGTCGAGCATCTCCCCGGCCCGCTCGGATACGTCCACCGTGCGTCCCGAAAGCTCGCTGATCTCGGCGGCGGCCTTCTGTGAGCGTTCCGCCAATCGGCGAACCTCGGCCGCGACCACGGCAAAGCCCTTGCCCTGTTCTCCGGCCCGGGCGGCTTCGATCGCCGCATTCAGGGCGAGCATATTCGTCTGCCGGGCGATCTCCTCGACCACGCCGATCTTCTCGGCGATCTCCCGCATGGCGGAGATCGATTCACGAACCGATTCGCCGGTGCTCTCCGCGTTTGCCGCCGCATTTCGGGCGATAGACTCAGTTTGGGCGGAGTTATCTGCATTCTGACTGATATTCGCATTCATCTCCTCCATGGAGGAGGAGACCTGTTCGGCACTGGCGGCCTGTTCGGTTGCCCCTTCGGAGAGCTGCTGGGAGGATGAGGAGAGCTCCCGACTGCCGTCGGCGATATTGTTCGAGGCGGAGGAGATATTATCCACTATCCTCTTCAATTCACTCTTCATTCCGTCCAGGGAGGAAGCCAGCACACCGATCTCGTCTCCCCGGCGTTTGGTCTTCGAATCGACCTCGATCTTCAGATCCCCCTTGGCGATCCGGTTGGTGAGCCCCACCAGCGAGACGATGGGCAGGGTAATGGAGCGGGTAATCAGCATGGTAGCGGCTACCGTCAGCAACACGCCCAGCGCCCCGAGGAAGATCAGGAAGCGCATGATACGGTTGAGCTCACCGTACATATCGGAGAGGGGTCCGTAGGAGACGAGAATCCAGCCGGTATTAGCCATGCGAACGCTGCCCACATAGAGATCCTCTCCGGCGAACAGCCCGGAGAAACTCTCCTCATCGAGGATCCTAGGCTGTTGATTTCTGAGGAAACCGTCGTCGAAGAGGGAGGCCGATAGACGCGCTTCGGCATCTTCGTGGGTAATGTAGGTCCCCTCCCCATCGATCAGATAGGTTCTCGAATTAGGCGAGATCTTCAGGGAGGCGATGATCTCGGTCAGTCGGGTCAGCTTGAAATCGATCCCCATGACGCCGAGCAGCTGATTCTCCTGATTCACCACCCGTTGGGCGATAGAAAGGATGAGATCCCCCGACGCGGCGTCCACGTAGGGATCGGTGTAGACGACATCGTTCTGTTCGGAGGCCTTCACAAACCAGCCCCGTCCGGTGTGGTCCCATCCTTCCGGGGGAGTCCAGTCGGGTTTGACCACCCAGAGACCGCCGTCGGCAATGGAACGACTCGCGCCGAAATAGACATTGGCCAGCTCCGGATCGCTGTCGATAAAGCGCTGGAATATACGGGCGTAGCTCTCGGGATCGGGGCTGCCGAAACCGCTCAAACCGCGGACTGTTCCCTCCAGCGCACTGGATTTATCCATGAGCCAAAGCTCGATCTCATCCTCCAGGAGTTCGACCGTCTGATCAACGATGAGGCGAAGAGAAGAGTCGACCGATGACTTGAATGAGTTGAAGACTATGATTATGACCAGAATCAAGAGTATCGAAAAGGTAGCCGCCATCAGCATCGTAACCTTGGCGGTAAGCCGCATATTCCTCATAACTGCTCCTTCCGCGGGACATCGCGGGATGCTCTAATAAATAGTGTATTGATTTTATCAGCGATTGCAAGTTTCGCGTCCTCTTTATAGGGTACATCCCCCGCCATGGCTTCGATCATACCTTCGGTCTCCCGGTTAATCCCCTCCATGGTACTTGAAAATAGAGCCTGCAGACGGGGATTGAAGAAGCGGTGATAACTTACTACTCCGTGGGGTAGAAATCCGCGACGAAGCTTGTGGGGAGAACCGGCGCCGGGATCGAAGTAGCGGACCTTATGCTCGATCATCCATTTAATAGGGGCGTAATAGCAGAGATTGAAATGCAGATCCTTATAGCCGGTATCGCTCCCCCAATAACGGCCGAACAGCCACTCCCCCTTGAAGACGCAGAGAGACATTCCCACCGCCTCCTCCGCTGCAGCACCCGGCCGGCGGGCGGCAAAGATCACGGTTCGGTCGGCGGCGTATTCGGGCAGACGGGCAAAAAATTCCCGGTTGAGGAATTTTGCCGCCCAGGGACCGAACTTATCGTTCGTATCGAGGTAGAGCTGATACATACGCTCCATCACCGGCAGGCTGAGCTCCTTCCCGCTAAGGGGAACCACCTCGAGACCCTGCTCATTCAGCGAGGACCACTCCCTGCGCACATTGCGCCGTTGATTCTTGGTGAAATCGGTGAGGTACTCCTCGAAATCAGAATAATCCCGGTTTACCCAGAGATAACTCTGATTGATCCAGGGATAGAAACCCTCCAGGTCCCTCCCGAACTCAGGTCGGCTGAAGAGAAAGCTCAGCGAGCCGAATCCCTGTTCCGCCCCAAGTTTCTCAAGCTCCGGCAGAATCGTAGGCAGTAATTCGGCTTGGCTCAAACTGCCGTCGGAAAGCAGAGTGTAGTGGCCGGAAGGGGTAGCCGGAGCGGTCCCCACCAGTTTGGGATAGTAATCGATCGCAAGCTGTCTGGCCACATCGGCCCAGCCGTAATCGAAGACAAACTCCCCATGGCTGTGTCCCTTGAGATAGAGCGGCAATGCGGCAATCAAGCGATTTTCCGCCCGAATTAAGAGGTGAAACGGAAGCCATCCCGTTTCTGAGGATATCGAACCCGACTCCTCTAAAAGCGACAGCCACTCCCATTCATAGAAGGGGGTTCTATTCTTAAGGGCAAGGTTATTCCAGAGGGTTGCATCTATATCGCTGATCCGATGGATGTATTCCAGAGTAAGCTTCATGGGCCTAAAATACTCACTCATGGGTCCTCTTGCCAGTTCAATTGGAATTCATACACTTAATGGAAGAGTCCCCGGAAATGATCCGGCGGCAAGGAGCCAGAATATGTCTAGAATCATTATTACCCTTTTCCTCCTGTTTTTTCTCAGCCTGCCTGTAGCAGCGGCGGATGTCGGCGGCGGCGTCTCGGTCTTCGTCCCCCTCTCGCTCATGGAGAGCGGCGAAGGCAGCGTAACCTTCGAAGAGAGCCTCGAGACAAGCCTCGGTTTCGGTCCATTTTTAAGCCTGCCTGTCGGTTTCGTCTACAATAGAGTGGACGGATTCCGCGTCAAGGCCGATGGGCTTGGAACCTCCGACTCCCCCTGGTTCTACGGCGACTGCTTTATGCCCTATGTAATGCTCAAGGCTCATCTGCCGGTCGGGTTTCTCTACCTGGACCTATTCGGCGGGGGTGCGGCCAACTGGAGCTTCGTTCTCAATCCCCGGTACGACAAGATTCAGGGCGATCTGCAAGGCGTCGACTATGTGGCTGATGTGGAATACCAGCGGGTTTGGGGCTACGGTTATTTGGCCGGAGCGGCGGCAGGGGTGACGATAGACAAGATCAGCGTCGATCTCGGCGTGACCTGGCGAGACATCAGACACACCATAGATCTGACGGTAACCGACGATACCAACGCCGAAACAGAGTATACCGACGCCCAGCTTCTGCTCCAGGGCATCTCGATCGCCCTGAAGGGCTCCTTCAGCCTCTAGAGCCGCAGCTTTCGTCGACGGCGATGAATCCAGACCATGGCGGTCAGCCAGAGGGCTGAGACGCTCACTCCGGCCATAAGAAAGATGAGGTAGCTTTCCCTCCGGGCCAGCCGCTCTATCGCCAGGGGAGTCCAGAAGGGCGGAATAATGCCCAGCAGGTAGACACCTGAGCTCTGCAGAAGGTAGCCCGCTAGGGGCGCCAGAAAAAGGATCCCGGAGATCTTGGCCAGGGCCATGGCTTCCACTTTGTTTCCGGCAAAGGCGACCAGAAAGAGTACCAGCAAAGGCGCACCCAAGGCGTTAATTCCGCTCACCGCGAGAACAGGTCCAAGGGGAAGCATGAGTTCACCCTGCAGATAGGGGAGCATCGTCGTAAGGGGTATGCTCGCCAGAAAGGGCAGCAGCAGCCGAAGCGCGATATATCCCCCGGCGCCGAAGGGGGTTACTGCGATGTAGTCGAGCACCCCGGCGTCTCTGTCGTCGATAAGGCGGAAGCCGATTACCATCCCCGCCAAGAGAGGCGGAACCAGCATGATGAAGCCGATTATAAAGGGAAGATGCAGATAGAGATCGAAGCCGAGGCGCTGGTAGAGGAAAGCACCCAGCGGAGGAAGTCCCAAACGGAGCAGAAGAGCGATCAAGAAGGGCGCCGCCAGGAGGAATGAGAGTTCCGGCTCTCTGACTAAATTGCGAAGCTCCCCCGCCGTTAGCGAACCTAGGCTATTCTTCATCTCTCGCCCGCCTTTTGGAACAAGCGCAGCCGCATATCCCTGGAGGCCCAGATAAAGGCGGCCGCCAACCAGCCTGTAGCCGTCAGCAGCGCAATGAGCCCGTCCCAAGGTTCAAGACGGTAGGTTTCTGAGAGGCCGGCGGCCATCCACTCCAGCCCCCCGGCGCCCGGCAGCAACAGAAGCAGTCTGTTCCGCCACAGGCCGAGGAATCCCAGCAGGGGCAGGGCCATCGGGAGGGTCAGTAGACCCGCAACAAGCAGCAGACGAGTCAAGGAGGTCGTTCGCGTCGTCAGCGAGATCCCCAGACAGGTAAAGGTAGCCCCACAGATCAGGCTTCCCAAGAGAAAGGGTCCTATTTCAATCGACCTACCGACCCCGATTAGAGCGAGGAGAAACCCGAATCCCAGGGAGACCGCACTCAATACCAGAGCCTTCGGCCACAGAATCGAAGAACTCGTTTGAGGAGAGACACCGAGAACCGCCACCGTACCGCTGTCGACCTCCAAATGCAGACCGGCGGCGCTGAAGATGAAGCCCAGCATGGAGATATCCGAATAGATTAAAACTACCGCCAGCACGCTGCGGTCCTGCAGATTCTTAACAGACAGCAGAATAGCCGCATAGACCGCCAGGACAAAGAGATAGGCCAAGAGAAAGCCGTAGCGGTAGATAAATAGGAACTCATATCCCAAGCGTCTCAGGATTTTCATACCAGATGCTTCCCGGTCAGGGTCAAGAATACCGTCTCCAGGGAGGCTTCGCCCGAGCGGATACTCTCGATCTCTCCCTCCTTGGCCTGGGCCAGAAGCTGCAAAAATTCACTATTGACGCCGATCCCGTCGAGGGGATAGATCGAACGCTTAAGCTCTCCTTCTCTGAGATATTCGACCGTTACCGTCCGCTCTCCGTAACCAATCTTCAGCTCCCGCGGCGGGGCAACCCGCAAGAGTTTCCCGTCGGCGAGAAAACCGAGACGATCGCAGAGCTCGTCGGCCACCAGCATATTGTGGGTGGTCAGGAAGATGGTCTTCCCCTTCCCCCGCTCCTCTTTGATCAGTTCCATCACCATCCTGGCATTCGCCGGATCGAGCCCGCTGGTCGGTTCGTCGAGAAAGAGGATCTCCGGTTTATGGAGCAGCGCCCGGGCCAGATTGAGCCGCGTGCGCATACCCTTGGAGTAGGCATCCACCCGGCGGTGTATCGCATCCCCGAGACCGAGCCGATTCAGAAGAGCCGAGGCATCTTGAGACTCCCGCCGGTAGAAGGATGAGAAGTAGTTGAGATTCTCCAGGGCGCTGAATTTGGCGTAGAGATTCGGCTGCTCGAAGACGACGCCAATGTGCTCATAGAGTTCCCGCCGCCATGCCTGGGCGGATCTCCCGTCTATCTCATATCCTCCGCGGTAATCCCGCAGTAGACCGATCATGATCTTCTGGGTAGTGCTTTTCCCGGCTCCGCTCGGTCCGAGGAAGCCGAATATCTCTCCCGGCGCGACCGTAAAATTCAGGCTATGCAGGGTATCACCCGCCGCCCCGGGATAGCGAAAGCTCAAGTCCTTAACGCTCAGTTGCATTTGTCCCCCATAGCTCCCTTGCAATGCTCCTGATCAGTAGACTCCGCACCTGTGGAAATACCGCTTCCCCGATCGCTCCCCGCTCCAAACCCAGCATGAAGAGGGCTCGAAAGAGGCCCGATACGACGTCGGGGTCCTGCTCGGCGATTCGGGACTCATCCGGAAGGTGTGCGAGGAGTCTCTCCATCCGCTCTCGGTCGTGCCGCTGGTGCCGCTGGACGGCATCCTTCGGAATCTTCCTAAGAAGCGCGGGGAACTCCTCCAACTCATAGAGACGCATTGCCACTGCGCTCTCCTCGAAGGCATCAAAGGCCTGTTGCAGAACGGCCTCTAATTCCTCGGCGCTGGCCACCCTCAAGAGATTCTCGCCGAATAGACTATCTCGACGGCGTTCCTCTTCTTCCAGGACAGCAAAGCAGAGGGCCTCTTTGGAGGGAAAGAAGGCATAAAAGGAGCCTTTCGCAATCCCCGCATCTGCAGTTAGATCCTCTACCCTCGTACGCTTTAGCCCCATTCTGGCAAAGCTCTTCTCCCCGGCGCGGAGCAGCTCTTGCCGAATCTGCGCCCTCTCCTCTTCTCCAAAGCTCACCTAAATGTCCTTATGACTCTTTAGTTCATATAGTCACATTATATAGCAAAAAAAGCGGAACCCGCAAGGATTCCGCCCCTAAATGGTCGCAATAGCGACTTATTTTTTCTTTTTCCGCTTACCGCCGCGCTTCTTGCGCTCTACGGAGGGGATTTCGGCCTTCTTGATCTCCTGTACCGGAGCCGCAACAGGCTTCTCTTCCACCTCCTTGCGGTGGGTGCCGTATTTAGCCTCGCTCTTAGACTGACGCCTCTTCTGACTTGCACCGCTCCAGGCCATAAGCACCGGAGATGCGACGAAGATCGAGGAGTAGGTACCGATCAGGATACCGATGATCAGGTTCAGGGCGAAGAGCTTGATCGAGCCGGTGGCAAAGATATAGATCGCCAAAACCGCGAGCAGAGTGGTTATGGATGTAATCAGGGTTCTGCTCAAGGACTGGGTAATACTGGTATTGACCACCTCCTTCAAGGAGGAGTCCTTCATCAGGTCCCGGTTCTCCCTGATGCGGTCGAAGATAACGATGGTATCGTTCAGGGAGTATCCGATGATGGTCAGGACCGCAGCGATAGTCGCCGTGGAGACCTCGAACTGAAAGGTACCGATAATTCCGAGCATGAAGGCCACGTCGTGGATCAGCGCCGCGATGGCGGAGACCGCATAGGCCAGCTGGAAGCGGAACCAGATATAGACCAGGATCAGCGCCAGGGCGATCAGGGTCAGGGAGAAGGATTGACGCCCGAGATTCTGAGAGAAGCGCGGACCGACATAATCGGTCTGCAGTACAATCACTTCGTCCGTACCGTACTCGGCGGCGAGTCGATCCCGAATGGTGTCGGCCATGGTCTCGGAGAAGTTGGTCTGATCACCGGGATCCTCGACCCGAATCAGGAACTCCTGATCCTCGGGAGCGCCCACGACCTGGATCATAGTCGATCCGAGTCCGTCCATCAGACTGCGGATCTCTTCGATGTTGATGCCCTCGCCGGACGGCTTGCCGTTGACTACCGCGCTCTCCTCGGTCAGGTCGACGGTGTAGTTTAGGCTCAGCAGGTCGGCGGAGGAGGTTTGACCGGAGACGGTTAACTCGACCTCGAGCCCCTCCACCTCGCTCAACCCGGCGGCGATGGCCCGCAGGTTGGGGTAATCGGCAAATGGGAGTTGAGTACGCTCCACACCCTCGGCGTCGCGCACTTCGACCATAATACCGGCGCCGCTCACGTTGAATAGAACATCGTCCTCACCCTGGTAGGCGACCTTCATGGCCACCGGGGCGATCTGAATACGCTGATTGATACCGGCATTGAAGTCGATACCCAGGTCGAAACCGCCCTGCATCACCGTCCCGGCAATACCGCCGGCGATGATGAGCAGAGAGATGATTAACAGATATCTGAGTTTGGTAAATTGAATAATGCGCTTCATTATTTCCTCCAGCTGATGCTCAGCTTCTTAAGGCCCAGGGTGTCCAGGCCGAAGTCGAAGACCAGGCGCGAAACAAAGAGCGCCGTGAACATAGACGAGACGATTCCCACCGCCAAGGTGTAGGCAAATCCCTGAATCGGTCCCGATCCCAACTGCGACAGGAAGATAGCCGCGATAAAGGTGGTGATATTGGCGTCCATAACCGTCCAGAAGGCCTTTCGGAAGCCGGACTTCACCGCCGCATCGGCACTCTTACCGAGGCGATACTCCTCTTTGATACGCTCAAAGATGATAACGTTGGCATCCACCGCCATACCGACCGTCAGAATAAGACCGGCGATACTGGTCAAAGTCAGGGTCAGATTGAAGGCCGATAGGATAGCCACGATGAATATAAGGTTGAGAACCAGCGCCAGGTCGGCGACCAGACCGGAACCCTTGTAGTAGATCAGCATAAAGAGGATTACGGCGATAAAACCGATGGTTATCGCCATCAGCCCTTCGGCGATGGAGTCCTCACCCAGCGCGGCGCCGATGGCCTGCTGGTTGTCGATGATCAGATCCACCGGCATAGCGGCGGTGCGCAGAACCAGGGCCAAGTCGTTGGCCTCGTTGCGGTCGAAACCGGTCATCTGCACGCTCTCGCGGATCGGTTCGTTGATCCGGGCCATCGCCTTGACCTTGTCGTCCAGCACAATGGCGAGGGTTTCGCTCTCGTTCTCGCTGGTCAGCTTGAAGAAGATCTCCCCCCCTTCCCGGTCGAGACGGAAGTTGATCACCGGCTTGCCGGTAATCGGGTGGGTACCGACCGTGGCTTCCTGGATATGACCGCCGTCGAGGCCGACCTCGTCTTCGAGCACCACATAACGCTGCAGTTCGTCGATGCCGTAGCTGTCTTTAATATAGTAACCGCGAACGATATAACCTGCGGGAACAACGTCGTTCGCCCCGCGGATCGTCCCCTCGTCGGTCACGATCGCTTGGGGATTGTCGTTCAGGTAGGCCTGGATAGTCTGGCTGGTCTCCTGATCGACGATATGAAAGTTGAGACTGCCCTTACCCATCAGGAAGGAGCGTACACGGTCGGGATCTGCCGCGCCGGGAACCTCGATGGCAATCTGAGATTCTCCCTGCTTGCGGATCGAGGGTTCGGTGACGCCGAAGCGGTCGATCCGGTTGGTCAGGATCTCCATGGCCCGGTCTACGGCCTGGCTCATATCCTCGTTATTAGGCTCTCGTTCCAGCCGCTCGGCGAGGCTCTCGCTGTCGGCAGTCAAGAGGACGCGCATACCGCCGGAAAGATCGAGACCAAGCTGCATGATCTCGCCCCCCCGTTCTTTAATGGCTAAAAGATCTTCACGGTAATAATCTTCAATAGCGCCGAAGAACTCGTTCTCGCTCGCAAAGCCGGCGAAAACCGATTCTACCGTCCATGCGTCCGGCCGGTCCCGCTTCTCCAGCTTGTAGTTTTCCTTGGCCGCATCGACCAGGAAGTCGTATTCCGAGGGCATCTCCGCCTCGGCGTCGCTCTCAATCAGCCCCTGAAGTTCATTGTAAACCTCGGCCGCCTTGGTCTTGGCGTAAACCTGGATCTGCTCGCGCGACCCGGAGGCTAGATCAATCTTTTCGTCTGGAATGAGGAAATACCACTCAAAGGTGGGGTAGAGAAATGCTCCCGATATGGCCAACACCAGGAGCACGATAAAGAATCTGAATCGTTTGCTCATGTTTTACTCCGGATGGAATTATCTGTTTCGTCCAAGAACTCAAGGGCGGGTTATGAATCTTTCTTAGATTCCTTGCCTTCGTCTTCGGTTTTCTCCTCTTTGGGAGCCACAACCGAAGAGATTGCACTCTTCGAGAACTCAAGCTTGGTATTATCGTCAACCTTAACGACCACGACTTCCTCTTTAACGGACTGAACAGTACCGCGGATGCCGCCGATGCTGATAACCTTGTCCCCCTTTTTGAGGGCCTCCAGCATCTTCTTGGTCTCTTTCTGCCGCTTGTTCTGGGGTCGAATGATAAGGAAGTAGAAGATCAGAATGACGAGACCGAAGGTAACAAAGGTCGTCATCATCTGCCCGGATCCGCCCGGCGCCGCTTGCGCAATAGGCAGGAGTGGAATAAGCGTATTCATTATAGTCACATACCTCTATCGATAGGATTGCAAAAAAGTATCATGAATGCTTAAGCGCGGTCAAGGTAAAACAATTTGGCCCGGTTATTTAAGGATTCTTACTTTAGTTATGGTATCGTCGAGAAGGTCGAGACCCAATACTCGCTTCAGCCGATCAGCCGACTCGAATTGCGTCCCCGCCGTCTGATTATAGGCCTTCAGGACCATATCGAGCTCCGACTGGTCGCCCCCGTAGAGGGCCGAGGCGAATGCCGCCTTGTAGAGACCTTCTGAAATCAGCTCCTCCGTGGAGAGGCGCCCGTAACGGCGCATCGCATTTCCGTCGACAATCGCCGTTTCCGCCGAGAAACCGATGCTAAAGATATATTCGCTGCGTTTAATCTTCACAATATATGCAGATATACCAAAAAAAAGCGGCCCCCGCAAGAGGACCGCTTAATTGAGCCGGCGTGGGCTTACATCATGCCGCCCATGCCGCCCATTCCTCCCATACCGCCCATGCCGGGTGCGCCGCCGGCGGGAGCCGGAGCTTCAGGCTCGGGGATATCGGTGATGGTGGTCTCGGTGGTCAGAAGCAGGGATGCAATGGAAGCCGCGTTCTGCAGAGCCGAACGGGTAACCTTGGCGGGATCGATGATACCGGCCTTGATCATATCCTCCCAAACCATGGTGGCGGCGTTGAAGCCGATGCCCTTCTTCTCGTTCTTGGCCTTGTCGGCTACGATCGAACCGTCTAAACCGCAGTTGCCGGCGATCTGGCGAATCGGTTCCTCGAGAGCCCGGGTTACGATCCGGAATCCAACCTTCTCCTCGTCGGGATAGGAGGAGAGATCGGCCTTCTCCAGTACGGCTACCGCCTGAATCAGGGTCAATCCGCCGCCGGGGATTACTCCCTCTTCGATAGCCGCCCGAGTGGCGGAGAGGGCGTCTTCGACCCGGTGCTTCTTCTCTTTCAGCTCCACCTCGGTGGCGGCGCCTACGTTGATAACCGCTACGCCGCCGGCGAGCTTAGCCAGCCGCTCCTGCAGCTTCTCACGGTCGTAGTCGGAGCTGGTCTCCTCGATCTGAGCCTTGATCTGACCGATCCGCTCCTTGATATCGTTGGCCTTCCCCTCGCCGTTGATGACGGTGGTGTTCTCTTTCTCGACCTTGATGCTCTTGGCCCGGCCGAGCTGCTCCAGCTCAACACCCTCGAGCTTCAATCCCAGCTCTTCCGAGATCACCTGGCCGCCGGTGAGGATGGCGATATCCTCGAGCATGGCCTTACGGCGGTCGCCGAATCCGGGAGCCTTGACGGCAACGGCGTTCAGGGTTCCCCGGATGGTGTTGACTACCAGGGTAGCCAGGGCTTCGCCCTCAACATCCTCGGCGATAATCAGAATGGGTTTACCCGCCTGGGCAACCTTCTCGAGCATCGGCAAGAGGTCCTTCATGTTGGAGATCTTCTTGTCGTAGATCAGGATGAAGGGATCGTCCAGTACGGCGGTCATGTTGTCACGGTTGGTGGCGAAGTAGGGAGAGAGGTAGCCCCGGTCGAACTGCATACCCTCGACAAAGTCGGTGGAGGATTCGATGGTCTTCGACTCTTCTACGGTAATGACGCCGTCCTTACCGACCTTCTCCATGGCATTGGCGATCTCTTCGCCGATCTCATGGTCGTTATTGGCGGAGATGGCCGCTACCTGGGAGATCTCCTCCTTGTCCTTGATATCCTTGGCCGCTTTGCGGATCTCCTCTACGGCGACCTCGACCGCCTTATCGATTCCGCGCTTGATGCCCATGGGATTGATCCCGGCCGCCACGCTCTTGAGACCCTCTTTACAGATGGAGTAGGCCAGAACGGTGGCGGTAGTGGTGCCGTCGCCGGCGACATCATTGGTCTTGGTCGCGACCTCTTTCAAGAGCTGAGCGCCCATGTTTTCGAAGGGATCCTCGAGCTCGATCTCCTTAGCGACGGATACTCCGTCCTTGGTAACGGTGGGGGCACCGAATTTCTTGTCCAACAGGACGTTGCGGCCCTTGGGGCCCAAGGTTACTTTAACCGCGGAGGAAAGCTTTTCTACTCCCCGCAGGAGCGCGCGTCGCGCTTCTTCGTTGAACTGTAACTGCTTAGCCATTTTAACTGCACCTCTCTTAACAGTGGTAAATTGAAGTATGCTTTGGAATTGGGTAGAAGATACAAATTCTTTTGGCTTTCATCAACCAATCGACCCGTCATTTGCCCCCTTTTTTTCCAACTCCCTTGACTTATTGGCGCCTTTGAGGCCACATAAAGATGTGAGGAAGCGGTATACCTTCTCCTGTGGACTGATTATTCGCATCGCCTATCCTGCGGTTCTCGATGAACAGGAGATAGTCGCCGCCGCCGATTCCGCCCTGAAGGATGCGGATATTCCGGTAATCTGGAACCTGCGCAAGGGGGTGCGGATCTCCTCGGCGGCCGAACGCAATCTGCTGCCCCAGGGGAAATTCGGTATCCCCCACGCCCTGCTTCGGCCGAAAGAGCTCGAGGCGGAGCTCCTCTACCACGCCGACAACCATCAAGAGGAGATCCGGGAATATCTCTTTCCCGCCGCCGTCGACCCCTATCGCCCGGCCATGCGCGAACGCTACGCCGGACGGAACCGACTGCTGCTCTCGACGGAAGAGGAATTGCTCATTTGGCATGAGGAGAAGCATGCAGTACTCCCTTTGCGCCGCATTCGCTACGGCGAACGCAAGCACGCCGAAGGGGTATTCAGAGAGGCTCGCCGTTCGGCCAAGCGGTCGGGCAGCCCGGCGGCGCTCTTGATTCAGCCGGATAGTCCAGCCGAGACGGCCTCTCTATGCGGAATAATAGCCTCAGTTGCCGCACGCTTTCGGCCCGAATGGCTCGAACTGCCGGAACTACTCTCCACGGCCCTGGAGCTAAGCGGCGATAATGAGAACTTTCCCCGAGCCTGCCGCAGCAATCCCCTGCCGGCGGATCCCCTTAACCGATTCAGACGAAGTATCCCCTGGGAACAGCCGAGCGAAGGACGTCTCTTCCTCTTAGCCCGTACCCATCGAGGCGATTCGGCAGGCTTTGCCGAGAGCAGTCCACCCCGCCGGGGCCTGCATGCCGCCATGCCGGGGGAGGTACTGATGCAGGAGGAAAAGCTGCGCTTACGCTTCGATCGGGGGGAACTGGCCGAGATTAGGGGCACCCCAGACGGTTCCCTGCTCTGCGGGCCGAGCCGCCCCTATCTTCTCATTGACGGCGAGGAGATCCGACCGATGAGAGTCGGGACCTTCTCCTTTCAGGATGATCCTATCCGCGGGATGCGCGATACCCTCGAGTTCAATTCCCCGCGCTTCGAAGCTCCCGGCCGGCTGGTGCGGGACTACTTCTTTTTAGCCGAAGACTCCCGACTCTGCATCTCATACTTTGCCCACTATCCGCAGATTAAGCAGGGGACCTCGGTCGAAGAGTATGGTCTCAGCGAGCTGCCGCTTATGCACCTGGGGGAGCATGAATCCTTAAGGGTTCGCTGCGCCTATCCGGACGGAAACGGGTCGGTAGTCGAACTCCATGAAGAGGGGACCTATCTTCTCTACGGCTGCCGCTTCAGCTTTATCACACCCGCGGGAGAGTTCAGTCTCGAATTCGGGGAATACCAGGAGGTGGTCCATGAACTGCCGGTGGCGGTCCGTCTTCGAGGCGGAGAGAAGCGGCGCAGAGGCCGCAGCGGGGATAGGCTTGTGCTCATTAATCCGGGAGGAAGCTATACCCCCTGCACGGCGGAGGCCATGAGCGGTATACAGGAACAGTTCAGCCTGGTTATCGATCTCAACGGTGAGCGCGCTCCCATGGCGCCGCTCCTCCCCTATCTGGAACAGTACCGCGTCTCTCTCTGAAACCTGAGAGGTTATTTCTCATCGGAATCGAGAAACTCAAGCTCTCCGCTATGCAGCTCCTCCCGCTCTCCCGATTCCCGCAGGATCTCCAGCCCTCCGTCGAGCCCAAGACTCTCGATCCGGCCGTAATAGCCGCTTCCGGACCCGGCGGCGCCAGGAAGAACCCTCACCCTTCTCCCCTTGGCGTAGAGCCGACGGTCGACCTCATCCCGCCAATCGGAAACAGATAGGGCCCGTCTAAGTCGCGGGAGCAGAGCGGAGAGCAGCCCTATGGGCTCCAGGTTTTGCGGCGTGAGCTCATTCAATCCCGCCGCCTTGCGCCGCAACTCCCTTCCCTTAGGCGATTTCAGATTAACTCCCATGCCGATCAATAGGTGTTCAGCCGTGCTCTGACAGAGAATACCGGCGATCTTTCCGCCCTCCACCAGACAATCATTGGGCCACTTGATCTTGACCTCTAGCCCGTAAGCCTCTTCCAGACAGTAGGCTAAACCTAAACCGGAGCGCAGCGGAAGAGCGGTGAGTCCATAGGCGAGATCATCGATATTCAAGGCCAGTGTAAAGAGCAGATTCTCCCCCGGGGCCGACTCCCAGCGGCGGGCGGCTATCCGTCCGCGCCCCTCCTGCTGGTAGCCGGCGCAGACAACGGTCCCCGAAGGAGCTCCCTCGCCCATCAGCTCCCGGGCGTCCAGCATAGTGGAGCGAGTCTCCTCCAGGTAGTAGACCGGAGCATTGAAAAAGGGATTCGAAAGCGGTAGTCTCTTCATACGAGATAACAGCTTATCAATAAGGATGAGCGGTGAGCAATCCACTAAGGAAAACTCGGAAATCAGTAACATTTTTTTCCCCCGCCGTTGTTACATCAAGTGAATGATCATCCTGAGGGAAGAGCAGACTATCAAGGATTAATGAAATGGCGGTAAACGTAGAAGAGTTGTACACCAAATACGGCCCGATGGTGCTTCGTCGGTGCCGGGCGCTTTTACGGGATGAAGAGGCGGCCCTCGATGCGATGCAGGATACCTTCGTTCAAGTACTGAAGAAGGAGAAGGAGCTCCACGCGGAAGCTCCCTCGAGCCTGCTGTATACTATCGCAACCAATATCTGTTTGAACGCGATGCGTAAACAGAAACGGGCGCCCCTCCCCACGGACGACGAGATCCTGCAGCAATTCGCCGGCAGCGACGATCCGGAGACAAAGGCCCTAACCGCGCATTTCCTTGACCGGCTTTTTCGTACCGAAAAGGAGTCGACCCGCACGATCGCCGTGCTCCACTATGTGGACCGGCTGACCCTAGAGGAGACCGCCGACCGTGTCGGTCTCTCGGTTTCGGGGGTGCGCAAACGACTCCGTTCCTTGCGCAGCAAGGGATTAGCCTTAAAGGAGGTGTAAGCAACAATGAGAAACAGCATACCCGACATCCTTATCGAACAAGCGGCCTTAGGCGAACTGAGCGAGGCCGAAATGGAGAAGCTACGCAGCGAATGCGACCTCGAGGCCCGCATCGCCGAGCTGGAAGCTTCGAACGACGAAATACTGGCTGCATACCCGCCCGAGGAGATGGCCGCCAAGATCCGCAAGCGGGCGGCGGCACATGAAGCCGGGCCCCGGATCATAGAGGGGGTCTTTAAGGCCGTTCTGCCCCTGGCGGCTGCGGCGGCACTCTTCGTAACCCTCGGCATGCCCCTGCTGCAGGACCGGGCCATGCCCGCCTTCGATCCCAATAATGCCGCCGGAATCCGCCTCAAGGGGATGAAACCCCACTTTCAGATCTACCGCCAGTCCGGCTCCGAGGCTGAACCCCTCGCAGATCAGGACCTGGCCCGGGAGAACGACCTCCTGCAGTTGAGCTATGTGGCGGGGGGAGCCGATTACGGCGTTCTACTCTCCATCGACGGCCGGGGGGCGGTTCCCCTCCACTATCCCGACTCTCCCTTCGGGGATCAGCGTCTGGCCGCCGAGGGTGAATACGCCCTTCCCTTTAGCTATCAGCTGGACGATGCACCGAGCTTCGAACGCTTCTATTTTATTGCCGGCGATGAGGAGATCCCCATGGAGCTGGTGATGGAAGAGGCCGAACGGGTCGCCATGAGCCGCACCGGCAAATGGGTTGAATCCTTCCAGATTCCGGAGGAGTACACCCAGCAGTCGATCCTGCTTCTCAAGGAGTAGCCAAGATGCGCAGATTGCTAGGCATCATCGCCCTCAGCTTGCTGACGGCGATACAAATATCAGCGGCGGATCAGCCGGCCTTACGACGATTCGCCCTCTTAATCGGTTCCAACGACGGCGGCCGGGAACGGCAGCACCTGCTCTACGCCGAGAAGGATGCACGAACCCTGGCCGATGTTCTTACCGAGGTAGGCGGCGTCGCCCCCTTCGATACGACGATTCTGACCGATCCGCGGCCGGACGAGGTGAATCGCGCCTTTGCAGGCCTCAAAACCGAGGTCGACGCGGCCAAGATAGGGGCCAAACGGATCGAGTTTATCCTCTACTACTCGGGGCACTCCGACGAGACCGGCCTGCTCTTAGGGGATGAGATCTATGAGTACAGCGACCTGAGACGAAGTATCGACTCAATCCGGGCCGATGTTCATATTGCGATCCTCGACTCCTGTTCCTCCGGCTCCTTCACCCGGCTGAAGGGCGGAACCCGACGCAGTCCTTTCCTGGTGGACGAGTCGGTGGAGACCTCGGGACACGCATTTCTGACCTCCAGTTCGGAAAACGAGGCGGCCCAGGAGTCCGACGCCATCGGCGGCTCTTTCTTTACCCACTATCTGATCTCCGGCCTCCGGGGGGCGGCCGACGCCAGCCAGGACTCGAAGGTAACCCTGAACGAAGCCTACAGCTATGCCTCGAACGAGACCTTGGCCAGAACCGAGAACTCCCAGGCGGGCCCCCAGCACCCCTCCTATGATATCAAGCTGACCGGCTCGGGGGATCTGATCCTGACCGATCTACGCAGCACCGACGCATCGATGCAGTTGGCCCCGGATATCTCCGGCAGGGTCTTTATCCGCGACGAGGCGGGTCACCTGATCGCCGAGATGCGCAAACTCGAAGGAATCCCCCTGGCCCTGGCCTTACCGGCCGGACTCTATTCGGCGACCCTCCAGACTCAGCAGGAGCTGTACGAGAGCGATCTGATTCTCCGGGCGGGCCGTCCGGCCTACCTGCAGCAGAGCGACTTCCAGATTCTGCAGCGGGAGAAGACCCGCAGCCGCGGGGCCGAAGAGTATCCCTACTACCGGCCGGGCCTGCCCGAGGAGCACGAGGGCGGGATCGTCTCGGAGGTACGGAACGACGTCTACGCCAGTCTCAACTGGGAGCTCGAACAGGACCCGTCAAGGCTGCGTCACGTGGACAACTACTTCGGATTCATCACGCCGCCCGACATGGCCCGGGATACGGTTATCCATAACTTCGGCCTCTATCTGGTGGGTACCAGCTATAGGCTTGAGGGCTTCGGTTTGGGTCTGGCCAATATGCAGGTCCAGGATATGGCCGGTTTCCAGTACGGCGGTCTCTTTACTATCACCGGGGGAAACACCATCGGTTTCGCCGGCGCGGGGATCTTCACCATCACCGGCGGCAATATCTCCGGCGGCGTCGGCTCCGGGGGATTCAATATCGCCGGGGGAGATGTCTCGTTTCTCCAGGGGGCGGGAATCTTCAACGCCGTCGAGGGCGATCTAACCGGTTTTCAAGGTGCTGGAATCTTCAATGCCGTTCAGGACGGGGTCTCCGGCGCACAAACCGCGGGAATCTTCAATGTCAACGGCGGCGACCTGGCCGGCGTTCAGGCGGCGGGCATCATGAACGTCAACAGCGGAAAGACCGACGGGGCACAGCTTTCGGCAATCCTCAACGTAGCCGAGGAGACCCATGGCCTTCAGGCGGGAATGCTCAATATTGCCGAGGATATCAGCGGCGTACAGGTCGGCCTGATAAATATCAGCCAGCACATGGACGGAATCGGCATAGGCCTGATCAACATCTCCGGCAACGGGCTTCATAACTTCTCGGGCTGGATGGACTCGAGCGACTACTACTACCTGGGCTATCAGCTGGGAGCGGGTGCGAGCTATACCCTGGCCTACGCCGGTGCTCCCACGGACGGAGGTTACGAACGGGCTCTGGTATCCGGTCTCGGCTACGGATTCCATATCCCCTTCTGGGGCGCTTTCTACTCGGATATCGATCTCTCGGCCAAGATGGTGGTTCCCGGGAATAGCACGGAGGAGCGCTTCAGCAACTTCTACGCCTACGAGGAGGAGGAGACGATCTTTCCCTCTCTGCGGGCGACGGTGGGGTTGAATCTCTTCGGAGACATTGCGATCTTCGTAGGCCTAACCCTCGAGGGGCATATTCCCGGCGTAACTAATAAGTCGGAGACCTTCCATACCGGTCGACGGGAGACACTGCCCGTCGGGGATTCGAGCTACGATCTTGAGCTCTATCCCAAGACCTACTTCGGCATCCGGCTCTAATTCCGGCGGGGAGGAGCCCCTTCTCAGCTGTCGATCAGCTTGATACGGCGCTCTTCCCGGTCGAGATAGAAGCTCCCCCGGGGTACAGTTTCACTAATCCGCCGGGTTACCTGACAAATTTCGAGCAACACCCCGGGATAGACCGTATCCCGGGAGACTATCTTCGCCTCGGGGAGCTTCTCGATCAGACGCAGGGCCTCCGCCGCCGCCTCCTCGAGTTCTTGGAGTTCGCGTTCGGTCTCCTTGAGAAGCCGGTTCTGCACGGCCAGGGCCTCTTTACCGAGCATTCCCTCCCGGGCGAGACCGCGCAGGGTATCCTGCTTCAGTTTGAGGCTGCGTTGGCGTAGCCGGATCTCCTTCAAGCGCCGGACCTGACGAAAATCCGATCCAGAGCTGATAAAGGCGGGCGCCCCGGCGGGATTCCCGAGCTGCTGCGCCTCGACCCCCTCCACGGCAGAGACGGTGCTGTTGATGATTCTCCCCTTCTCGCCGCAGGAGAGCCGCGAGAGGGTATGAATGGTACTCTGAAGTACGCTACCCTCCAGGCGGATTGAACCGCGGGCTTCGAGTTCCAGATTCTCGATAAACTTGGCCCGTACCGCTCCGCCGCATTTGAGCACTCCCGGCTTGCGGCCTAGGATACCCCCCTCTACGCTGACATCCCCCTTGACCCGGATCTCGGTCACATCCAGCGGTACCGCGGCATAGAGGTCCCCGCCGCAAACAATTTCGAAGCCGTCCCCCACCTCGCCCCGGAGCACCACGTCTCCGGGATAGCGGATATGACCGGTATGAAAATCGACGCCGGAGAGCTCGAGAACCTCGGTTATAAAGAAGTGGGTGCCCTGCAGGTTGAAGCGCCCCGGGATGGAAGCGCGAATAAATTCTCCGTCCCGGTAGGTATTCTCCCCCGGCACGAAGGGTATTCGTTGCTTCAGTCCCGGAGGAAGGATATCGCCCCGCACACTCCGACCCTCGCGACCGTTGCCAGCCGGAATGAAACGACCCAGGGCGTCGTCCTTGGCAACTACAATAAAGGGACGAACCTCCCGAAAATCGACCCGCCCGCCCTTCTCCTCCCCATAGAGACGCTGCACAAAAAAACGTTTCGCCAGCTTGAGATAGGCGGGATCAGCATCTTCCTGCGGCGTTCCCCGTGCGACGACAAGACCGAAAGACTTCCTCTCCGCGGATAGTCGCTCCACGGCTTCCTGCAGCGCCTCCTCGATCACTCCATGAATGAGGCCGCCCGCTGCAAGTTGACTCCTCAGCTCCTCCAGGCTCAGCCCCTGTCCGTTCCCCATGGGGGGATAGAAGTGAGCCGATGCACTGAGTTCATCATCTGAGATTTCCAGCTCAAAATAGGCGTCCCGGCTGCGGCCGCTCATGAAGTCGTTCTCCTCTTCTCATCTTATCGGCTTCTTCTGCATTCATACTCAAGTATTCGGAATTTCTCCTATATATGACTTGCAATAGTTCTATTTTTATGCAATTTTATACCGTATTTCAGTATAAATATACGCAGAGGCAGCCATGAACCCTCGGGATGAGAGATTACGTGAGATTGTTCGCATTATCAAAGAGAACCGCATCTCCAGTCAGGAAGCGCTCCTAGCGGAACTGGAAAAGAGCGAGATAACGGTCACCCAGGCCACCCTCTCCCGGGATCTGAAGCTCTTAAAGGTGGGCAAGGTCTCCGACGGCTGGAACGGCTACTACTATACCCTGCCGGATACGGAATTCACCCCCGACAGTCACCGCGCCTTCGTTCAGGACCTGCAGCGGGGATTCCTCTCCTTGGATTTCTCCGGCAACATCGGCGTGATCCGCACCCTGGTAGGACATGCGGATAGCGTAGCCTTCGCTATCGACCGTTTCAACCTCGAATCGATCCTGGGGACCATTGCCGGCGACGATACTATATTTCTCGTACTGAAGGAAGAGAGCAGCCGCCAGCAGTTGATCGATAATCTCTCCGAATTGATGCCGGACCTGGAACTATGAAGATAGCCGTACTGGGAGCCACCGGCTATACCGGGATGGTGCTGCTGCGTCTCTTGACCGACCATCCGGCGGTAGAAAAGATAATTGCCGTCTCCTCATCCAGGGCCGGAGCGAGGATTGAAGACCATGATCCTGGTTTTCCGACCGGCGCGAAGCTGCAGCCGGAGATCTATCTCGACCTGAAATCTGCCCACGAAGCCGGGGCGGATGCGGTCTTCGCCTGTCTGCCGCACCTCAAGTCGGCCGAACTCTGCGCCGAGTTCATCGGTAAAAGCGTCGTCATCGATCTTTCCGCCGATTTCAGGATTGAGGATCCCGGGCTCTTCGAGAGGGCCTACGGAGCATCGAAGCCTCAGACGGAAAAGGATGCGGTTTACGGTTTAGTCGAAGTCGAGCGGGAACGTATTGCCCAAGCCGATCTAATCGCCAATCCCGGCTGCTATCCTACGGCGAGCCTCCTGCCGCTGCTCCCTCTGGTCGGGGCGGATCTGATCGGCGGACCGATCGTGATAAACGCCATCTCCGGCATTTCGGGCGCGGGTCGCAAAGCGAGTGAGAACCTCCTCTTCTGTGAACGCAGCGAAAACGCCGGCGCCTATAATCCCGGCTCCTCCCACCGTCACTGGTCGGAGATCCGAGAGAAGCTGAGTTTAGCCGGATCCGACGGGGAGCTCTGCTTTACTCCCCACCTGGCCCCTCTACGGCGCGGGATGGAGGTCAGCACCTGGACAAAGCTGAAAAACCCCCTTGCCGCCGAGGAGATCCGCTCCCGGCTGCAGAACTTCTACGCCTCAGCGCCCTTTGTGCGCGTTCTCGAGAACCGCTTACCCCAGACCAGGGAGGTGAACGGCTCCAACCGCTGCGATATCGGCCTGCGTGTCGAAGGTGATCAACTGCAGCTCTTCTCCTGCATCGACAACCTGATGAAAGGGGCCTCCGGTCAGGCGGTACAGAACATGAATATCCGTTTCGGCCTGGAGGAGAGCGCCGGGCTGCCCTTAGCGGGGCTTGTATGACCGTAATTAAGATCGGCGGACGACCATTGAGCGATGCAGCAAGCCTGAATCTGCTCATAGATGAGCTCTCCGCTTTACAAAAAAGAGAGCCTCTACTGCTCGTCCACGGCGGCGGCAACGAGGTCACCGATCTATCGAAACGCTTGGGGATCGAAACCCGGTTCCAGGACGGGATTCGCCTTACCAGCCCGGCGGAGATGGAGCTGGTGAGCATGGTTCTGGCGGGGAAGATGAACACCTTGCTCGTACGGCGGCTGGTGGCGGCCGGAATCCGCGCGGTTGGTTTGAGCGGTTGCGACGCCGGCTCGATTACCGGTGCTCCCCTTTCGGCGGAGAGCCGCACAGGTAAAGTGACGGGAGTCCAACCTGGACTGGTGCAGGATCTTACCCGGGCCGGGTACCTCCCGGTCTGCTCCTCGGTATCCGCCGATCAGGAGGGAGAGGCCCTCAACATCAACGCCGACGAGGCCGCCCTGGCCCTAGCGGTAGCCCTCAGGGCGGAAAGGCTGATCTTCCTGGCCGACGTACCGGGGATCTTGAAGGAGGAGCGCCTCCTCCCGCGTCTTTCAGCCGAGGAGGCGGAGCGGGAGATAGTGACTGGCACTATCGCCGGCGGGATGATTCCGAAGGTGCGCGCCTCTTTCGCGGGCCTCGCACAAGGAGTCGGCGAGGTAATAATCGGCGGAATTAAGCGCAGTGGAGATCTTTCCGCTCTGATCGACGGAACGGGAACCCATCTTCACCACTAGGAAAAGGTAGAACAGAATGGAATATGCAAAGAGCTTCAAGATTGCCAATCATCCTCCGTTTCCCAACACCTATGCCCGGCGGATGCTATTAATCGACCGGGGCAAGGGGTCCTATCTTATCGATGCCGACGGGAACCGCTACCTCGACTTCGGTTCGGGAATAGCGGTCAATTCCCTGGGACACGGCCGTAAGGATCTGGCGGAGATAGCCGCCGCCCAGATGGAGAAGGTGGTGCATGTGTCGAACCTCTACACCACCGAAGCGGCCCTGCACTGCGCGGGACGGCTGGTTCATCTGGGTGATTTTCAGGCGGTCTATTTCGGCAACTCCGGTACCGAGGCGGTCGAGGCGGCCCTCAAGTTTGCCCGGGCCTACAGCCTGCGAACCAAGGGCGCCGGACATCATCGGGTGGCGAGCTTCTCAGGCGCCTTTCACGGCAGGACGATGGGGGCCCTTTCGGCTACGCCCACCGAAGCCTATCAGGAACCCTTCGCGCCGCTGGTACCGGGTTTCGAAGCCCTCCCCTTCAACGATATCGGCGCCGCCGAGAAGCTCTTGGACGGGAGTTTTGCCGCAGTGATCCTCGAACCCCTCCAGGGAGAGGGCGGACTCCACTCCGTTACGCCCGAGTTTGCCGCAGCCTTGAACAGGATATGCGCCGAGCACAATATTATCCTGATCGCCGACGAGGTGCAGTGCGGTCTGGGCCGCACGGGAGAAATTCTGGCCTCCAGCTGGGCCGGATTACAACCGGACATGGTCACCCTGGCTAAACCTCTGGCCGGCGGGCTCCCTCTGTCGGCAGTCCTAATACCGGAAAAGGTAAATAAGCATCTCAATCCGGGAGAACACGCCTCCACCTTCGGCGGCGGTCCGGTAACCACCGCCGTAGCCGGAGCGGTGCTCGATATCCTGACCGATTACCGCTTCTTGGAAGAGGTCCGCCGAAAAGGTGAACACCTTACCCATCTGCTGGAAGAGATCTGTTCCCGCTCCTCCCTGGCGAAGGAGGTCCGGGGCCGGGGCATGCTTCAGGGGATCGAGATTGACTACCCCGAGGAGGAGGCGAAGCTCAAGATGAAGGAACTGCTCGAGCGGCTGCAGAATAAAGGGTTGTTGGCGCTCCGTTCGGGCTCGAACATCCTGCGCATCGCGCCGCCGCTGACAATCAGCATTGAAGAGATAGACGAGGGCTGCGGAATTATCGCCGCAGTGCTGAACGAGATAGAGTAGATAATTACTGAGGAGAAGATATGCAACAGAATCCGGAAATCAAGAAGATCGTACTGGCATACTCGGGAGGACTGGACACCTCCATCATTATTCCGTGGCTGAAAGAGAACTACAACGGCGCCGAGATCGTTGGAATCTGTACCAACGTCGGACAGGACGAGGATTGGGATGCGATGGAGGCCAAGGCCCTGGCCTCGGGGGCCTCCAAGCTCTACATCAAGGATATCCGCGAGGAGTTCGCTAAGGAGTATCTCTTCCGGATCGTTCGGGCCGGTGCTCGCTACGAGGGGAAATACCTATTGGGAACCTCCATCGCAAGGCCGCTCCAGGCGAAGTGTCAGGTAGAGGTTGCATTGGCGGAGGGTGCCGATGCGGTGGCCCACGGCTGTACGGGCAAGGGGAACGACCAGGTTCGCTTCGAGTTGACCTACAAGGCCCTCGCGCCTCAGCTCGAGGTAATCGCTCCGTGGCGGGTCTGGAACATCAACAGCCGGGAGGATGCGATCGAATATGCCGAGAAACGGGGCATCGATCTGGGCGTAATCAGCAAGAAGAACATCTACTCCCGGGACTGGAATATCTGGCACATGAGCCACGAAGGCGGCGATCTGGAAGATCCATGGAACCGGCCTCAGGAGGAGATGTTTCAGCTCACAAAATCTCCTCAGGATGCTCCCGATAAGGAGACCGAGGTAGTCATCGATTTCGAGAAGGGCTTTCCGGTGGGTATAGACGGGAAGAAACTCTCTCCCCTGGAGATTCTCAATCAGCTCAACGCCTTAGGCGCCGCAAACGGCATCGGCCGGGCGGACATGGTCGAGACCCGGGTGGTCGGAATGAAGAGCCGCGGGGTCTACGAAACCCCGGCGGGAGAAATTCTGATGACGGCCCTGAACGAACTTGAGATGATGACCATGGACTACTACACCCTGAGCTTCAAACGCAGCATGAGCCAGCAGTACGCGGATATGGTCTACGCCGGCAAGTGGTACACCACCTTTCGGGAGTCGATGGAAGCCTTCCTGGATAAGGCCTTCCAGTTCGTCAGCGGCTCGGTAAAACTGATCCTCTACAAGGGGAATGTAATCATCGGCGGTAGGAAGTCTCCCTACTCCCTCTACCTGGAGGATCTGGCCTCCTTCGGCGAGACCTCATACGATCATGCCGATGCCTCTGGCTTCATCAACCTCTACGGACTTGCCACCGGTGTTGAGGCCATGGTACACAAAAGAATAGATGCCGAGGAGGGACAGGCCCCGGAGATGAAACACGTGGCCGCCACCTTCCACGACAAATAAGCGAGACGATACAAGAGAGAGGAGACCCCCGGTGAAATTTACCAATCTGGACCGTATTGAGGCTTTTCAGGGATTGAAAAAGGCGTACGACAAGGATTTCTCGGAGCTGGAGCTTATAAAACTCTTAAACGAGAATCGGATAGCGGCCTGTCAGATTCCAGCCGGGGGCGGTCTTACCTATAACTACGCGGCTAAGCAAGTAAGCGAGGAGATCGTCGACCGCTTGGCCGCGCTTGCCCGGGAAACAGAGTGTATCCCCAAATACCGGGCCTTGAGCGGCGGGGAGATGATGAACACCGGCGAGAAGCGCCTCGTTCTCCATCACCTCGTCCGGGGACAGCTCTCCGGTCCCGTCAAGTATCAGGATAAGGATATGCTCGCCTTCTATGCGGAGCAGCTCGACCGAATCACCAGGTTTTCGAAAGCGGTCCACGCAGGCGAGATTAGCGGTTCCACCGGCAAAAGCTTTACCACCGCCGTCCAGATCGGTATCGGCGGCTCCGACTTAGGCCCCAGGGCGCTCTACCTGGCCTTGAGGAACTGGTGCCGTGGCGAAGGCTCCGGCGAGAAGCTGGAAGCCCGTTTCATCTCCAACGTCGATCCCGACGATGCGGCGGACGTGCTGGAGGGTCTCGACTTCGAACGAACCCTCTTCATCCTGGTCTCTAAGAGCGGGACTACCCAGGAAACCCTGACGAATCAGGCGCTGGTCGCCAAAAAGATGAATCAGGCGGGTATTAGCGGACTGGATCCCGCCAAACACTTCATTGCGGTTACCTCCCAGACGAGTCCGCTGGCCACGGCGCCGGGCTTTCTGGATGCCTTCTTCATCGACGATTTCATCGGCGGCCGTTACTCTTCCACCAGCGCGGTGGGCGGCGCCATCCTGAGTCTGGCCTTCGGACCTGAAGTCTTCTCCCGGCTCCTCGTCGGCGCCCACGAAGCGGACAAGCTTGCCATGCAGGAGGATCCCCGCCAGAACGCAGCCCTGATGGATGCGCTGATCGGCGTCTGGGAACGTAATATCTGTGCCTACCCCTCCACCGCCATCCTCCCTTACAGCCAGGCCCTGGTTCGCTTCCCGGCCCATCTACAGCAGTTGGATATGGAATCCAACGGTAAGCAGGTCAACCGGGACGGAGAGACCGTGAACTACGCTACCGGGCCGGCGATCTTCGGGGAACCGGGCACCAACGGCCAGCACAGCTTTTATCAGCTCCTGCATCAGGGAACGGACATCATTCCGCTGCAGTTTATCGGCTTCCTCGATTCCCAGGCCGGATTCGACGCCGAGATAGAGGGCTCCACCAGTCAGCAGAAGCTCAACGCCAACCTGGTGGCCCAGATCGTCGCCTTCGCCCTGGGCAAGGAGAATGATAACGGCAACAAGAACTTTCCCGGCGGTCGTCCATCGAGTCTGCTTCTCGGCAAAAAACTGAATCCCGAGGCCCTGGGCGCGCTCCTGGCCCACTTCGAGAACAAAGTGATGTTTCAGGGCTTTATCTGGAACCTGAACTCCTTCGACCAGGAGGGGGTTCAGCTGGGCAAGATCCTAACCAAAGAGGTACTCAAAGGGAGCGAAGGGCGGGATCCGGTCCTGAACGGCTTTGCCGCGCTCTTCAACCTCTAACAGGTCTAGGCCGATAGTAGGAGTATGGGCATTCGTAAAGGCCTTATCCTCATCTTGACGGCCGTTTTGCTAACATCAAACCACTACTCATCCGAACCGGCGCAAAGCGACGAGGCGCGGCTTGCGGTGGTCTTGGAGGCAGTTTCGCTGGCCGGTATACCCTATATCTACGGCGGCGAAGATCTACGGGGCATGGACTGCTCCGGACTGGTATATATGCTTTACGCTCCCCAGGTTCCGGGTCTTCCCCGGAGGGCGGTCGATCAGTACCGCTTCGGCGAATCCGTGACTACCGGGAACGAACTCCCGGGGGATCTGGTCTTCTTCAACACCTACGGCTGGAGCGCAAGCCATGTGGGCATCTATTTGGGGGAAAACCGCTTCGTCCACGCCGCATCCGGTACCCGCGACCGGGGGGTGATCATCTCATCCCTCGAGGACCCCTACTACCGCTTGCGCTATTTGGGCGCCCGGCGGTTACGCTAATTCCTGGATAAAAAAGAGGCTTCCCGGTAAAAGGAGGAAAAACCGGGAAGCCAAAGTAAAAAGGAGGTCGATGAAAAAGATTACCCTCTCGATAATTGTAACCACCGACCCGCTAAAAGGTTACAATAAATCTAAACGATTTCTGGTACAGTAGGCTTCCCGCCCTTCGAACTCACCGGTACATTCAAATACGTCCTGTATTCGGGGCGAGAGAAGCTCATGCAGGCTCCCGGAAACGGAGACGGCCCCAGGTTCGGTGAACTGTTTCTCCAGATGAGCCGCATAGTTGATTACCTCGGAGACAATCCCTCCGGTATCCGCCTGAAACTTGACCTTGCCGGTATCCAGGGCGATTCGCAGGGCAAAATGCTCTTTTAGGGGGATCACCGATTGGAGATTGAACAGCGGCACGGTCCGCTGGATCTCTAAAGCCGCTAACACGGCCCTATCCTCATGCTGTCGGAAGGTAAAGGCGGCGATTCCCCCGTCCCCGGCGAAGTTCCAGATCCGGCCGTCGAACTGGTTGATATGCTTCTGAAGAAACTGTTTTAGACTAGCGTAGAGCTTCTCCATGGCGCGGTTTCCGTAGTGAGCCACCAACTTGGAGTTACCCACTACATCGATACTCATCACGGTAATAGGATAACGTTTACCGTCCTTCAATGAGCCCCAGTTAACCAGCTCGGCGAGCTCCCGCTTCTCCTTCAGGAGTTTCCGGCGCTTAAAGTCATAGACCATACCGGTACTGGTCAGATTGTTGAGGAATTCCTCCAGACCGTCGATCTTTATCTGCCGGCCCAGAATAGTCTGCTCGTCCAGACTGGCCATAAGCTCGATTAACTTATCTTCCTTGCGGAACTCGACACACTGATTCACCAGGGTCGAGGCGCATTTACGGGGAGAAAGAGTAAATCTGGTCTCGGTACCGGTCAGTTTATGGCTGTCGTATCGCTTAAACAGCAGTCTTCCGATCTCATCTATCTCATCGGATCGAAAATTCTGAGCTAAAAGCTCAATATGGTGATTCTTCAACGCTGGTTCCAGCATATTTGCCCTCTCGATGTATGTACTCATTGCTGTAAAACTGGACATTCTTTGGATTTACTTTTGAGTTGCAGCGTCGTTTTTTTAGGCTTCGTCTTCCTGGACATCTCCGGAAAGATCCCTTTCATCCACTAAGCGATCAGGATCTATCAGAATAATGAAGCTTTCCCCCTGCCGGACAACGCCGGAGACGAAGTCAGCCTTCCCCGAAGCGCCCATCTTAGGCGGCGCCTGAATTTGGCCCGGCTCAATAGAGATAACCTGGTCTACCCGGTCGACCAGAAGCCCGATAAGGAGTTCTTCCTCATCAAGTCGCAGCTCCGCCACAACGCCGGCCATTTCGGTCCCACCGCTTTGCTCGAGACCGAGCTTCACCGCCAGGTCATAGACAGGAATAACCGATCCGCGCAGGTTAAAAACCCCCTTGAGAACCGGCGGCGCCGTGGGCACCCTGGTATAGCTGATCGATTCGAGCACCTCCCGTACCCGCAGCACATTGATTCCATAGGTTTCATCAGCCAACGCAAAGGTGAGAAACTGTTCCATCTTCATCGTCCTCGGCATGGAAGGGATGGGCATAGTATAGCTGATTTTCTCCATTATGTAAAAGGTGTATCTTTCTTTACCGAAATAGACAAGTATAGCTATATTGTAGGTGTATGAGTAAAACCAACAAGAATTACCCGATCGAACATAGCGAAGAGGAGTGGCGAGAGCTCTTAACCCCTTTCGAATACACCGTTCTGCGGGAAAAGGGAACCGAACGGGCCTTCACCGGCGACCTCTATACCGAAAAGCGTGCCGGACGCTATCTCTGTAAGGCCTGCGGCCAAGAGCTTTTTCTTTCCGACTCCAAGTACGAATCCGGCTCCGGCTGGCCAAGCTACTTCGAACCCGCCTCGAAGGAAGCGGTGGATGAACACAACGACCGTTCCCATTTCATGGTTAGAACCGAGGTAACCTGTTCCCGTTGCGGGAGCCATCTGGGCCATGTATTCAGCGACGGTCCGGCGCCGACGGGATTACGTTACTGCATCAACTCCGTCTCCTTGCGCTTCATTCCGGAGAATGGGGACTAAGAACCAGGGATAGAGTTAGCTGCGGGCAAGGAGGTATTCGACCTCCCCCTCTTTGGTGAGGGGGATAATCACGTCCCTATAGAGCTCGGTTATTTCAGCGGGATTGAGCATCCGACGCAGGGAGAAATCGCTGATCTCCTGCAGCCGATTCGATTTTAAGGCCACCCGCTCGAGGATTCGTTCCTCCACCTCAGGCCTGGTAAGGCGGGCTTCAAGGGCTGTCCGGTCCTTAGCCCCAATGAGTTCGTTGTAGGTCCCCGGATCGGCACGATACTTACTCTCCGCCACATAGAAGGCCGCGTAATGAACTCGCCGAATGATTGCCTGGACAGCGATCAGATCCCGTTCGATGCAGGAGCCGTATTGACCGTCGTCGCCCGGCTCGCAGACCCGCGGCAGAAATTCACAGTAGGCGTCGACTATGCGACGGCTGAGATTTATACGGTCGTAATTCTCGATAGCGAGGGGGAAATCGGTTTCCGGTATGCTCCGTTGGGCTTCGGGTAAATTGCGATTGACCGGTCGTTCCTCGGGAAACAGGTAGCGACCGAAACGGGCGTCCATCTCCTCATGGGCCTGTAAGCGCAGTTCAAAGAGACTTTGATCCCGGTGATCGGGGAATCCGCTCTTCCCGGGCCGATAACAGGCCGGGTTGAAACGGAACTGAACACGTTCGAGAACCGCGAAGATAATCGTCTCCTCCAGGGCCTGCAGGCGGGAGGCGATATATTCGAGTTTGAGGGGTTCCATCAGCTCTCGACCGGCTCTTCCACCCGATCGGGTATATGCAAGATCTCCCTGGGCTTACTTCCGTTCTGAGGTCCTACGATTCCCCGGTGTTCCATCTCCTCCACCAGGCGGGCGGCGCGGTTATAGCCGATCTTCAGCCGCCGCTGCAAGTAGGAGGCGGAGGCCTTTCCGGCCTGGGTTACGATCTCCAGGGCCTTGTTCATCAGCGGATCGCTGCCGCCCTCGTCATAGAGTCCGCCGGAATCCTCATCCTCGTCGAAGAAGATCTCATCGTCGATATAATCCGGTTCCCCCAGGGTCTTTACGTGGGTCACGATGTTTCCCACCTCCTCTTCGGAGAGGAACGCCCCCTGAATACGGGAGGGATTGGGATCCCAGGCCGAGGTAAAGAGCATATCTCCCTTGCCGAGAAGTTTTTCCGCTCCCACCGCATCGATTATGATCCGGGAATCGGTCTTACCGGCCACCATAAAGGCGATCCGCGAGGGGATATTGGCCTTTATCAGCCCGGTGATTACGTCGATCGAGGGGCGCTGAGTAGCGAGCACCAGGTGGATACCCACCGCTCGAGACATAGCCGCCAGCCGGGCCAGGGTCGATTCGAGCTCCTTGCCGGTAGAGGCCATCAAATCCGCAAACTCATCGACGATGATGACGATGTAGGGCAACGGTTTCGTCGCCAGCTTCCGCTCCTTCACCTTACGGTTGTAAGAGCGGATATCCCGTACCCCCTGACTGTCGAGAAGGGCATAGCGCTGCTCCATCTCGGAGAGGCAGTACTGCAGGGCCTGGAAGGCCCGTTTCGGTTCGGTGATGACCGGAGTGAGCAGGTGGGGGATATCGTTATAGAGCTTCAACTCGACGATCTTCGGATCGATCAGCAGGAGGCGCACCTCCTCCGGGGTCTTTTTGCAGAGGAGTGAGCAGATGAGGGAGTTTACACAGACCGATTTTCCCGAACCGGTTGCCCCGGCGATCAAGAGATGGGGAGTATTCACCAGGTCGACGATCTGCGAACCGCCGGTTATATCCTTTCCGAGCACAACCGGGATCTCATAACGTTTCTTGGCGAATTTTCCGTCCTCGATCATCTCATGGAAGGAGACGATCGACCGTTCGTGGTTGGGCACCTCGATACCCACAGCATGTTTCCCGGGAATCGGGGCCACGATCCGAACGCTGGAAGCGGCCAGCCGCAGAGCGATGTTATCGGCCAGGTTGGTAATCTTCGAGAGCTTAACCCCCGGTGCCGGAAGGATCTCGAACATGGTTATTACCGGCCCCTTGCGAATGCCGGTAACCTCGGCCTCGATCTTAAACTCCTCCAGGGTCTTCCGTAGAACCTCGCCGGAGTGCTTCGTCTCTTCATCGACGATCCAGTACTGATCGTCCTCATAACTGTGGAGCAGGGAGGCGACGGGAACAGAATAGGGAACCTTCTTTATGCGTTTAGGCGGCGTAGAGGAGTGAGGCTCCATATCGGTAGCGGGACTTGAGGTCGGAACGCTCTTTTCTACCCCATCATCGGACGGTTTTTTTTTTGTCTCGGTCACTTCTTCGGTATCGAGAGGAATCGTGAGCTCCTCCTCAAAGAGCAGCTCTTCGCCGGCATCTGCTTCAGGCGCTTGGTCGTCGTCGCCGTATTTCTCTTCCAGGATCGCAAGCTGATCCTCTTCGATGAGATCATGTTCGTAGTATCCGTCGAGCTCCCGGTCCAGTTCGGCAAAGCCCGTATCCTCTTGATCTTCATCGATCAGATAATCCCGGGAGACATCCTCGACCTCGTCCAGTTCATCCTCGAAGGAGAGTTCCGCATCCAGCTCGGGGATTTCAGGCTCCTCATGCTCCTCTTCAGCCAGCTCAATCTCTTCCAGATCAAGCTCCTCGGGGACCTCGAGCTCATCCTCTTCGACCGCAGGTTCGGTCACCGGCGCCACGTTGACCTCGGCGCGAATAATATCCTGTACCAGGCCGCGAATGGTCGGATCGTTGGCATCGTTTACATAGAGACTGTCCAAGCTGCCCGGTTCGCCTTCGGGAACGATCTCCTTCAGGTCATCCTCCGCCGAATCGGACCTTGCAGCGGGTGCCGCCCGGCGCTCCGGCTCCTCGGGAAGGCTTTCAACCTCGGCCGCCTCCTCTAACTCATCCTGAACGGCTTGTTCCTCGTCCGAGGAGAAGCGCATCCGACCCTCCTCATCCCGGTCGAGAGTCAGACTCTCTGCGCCGACAGCTTCAAGATCGGGCAGATTCTCGTCCACACCGAGGTCGACATGTTCACGCAAGGGGAAGAGTCCGTCCTCCGCATCGGAGCGCTCAGGGTTGTTTGCCGTCGTCCCTGACGCGGGACTAAGGGTAAAGCGGTAACTGATCAGAATCTCTATTAAGAGCAATCCCAATAGCACCAGCGCCGCCGGGCGGCGGCCGTTAAACCCGAGGATGAAGAAACGCATAATCCCGTTCGGTTCGGTATTGAGGAGCACATGAAATAGAAGGGCCGCGGTCACGAAGGGAAGCAGGGTAAACATAAGGAAGGTGACCGACGGCCGCTGAAACCGCTTCGAGAAGGCGATGTAGCTCAAGCAGATAAGATATATCGCCACGTAGAAGGAGGCGAAAAGAAAGCGCTCATAGAGAAACGCTCCGGGCAGCGTCAGCAGGGCGGGAATCGAGCTGAGATCCATCAGGTGGGCGGTGATCGAAAGGGCGACCACCCCGGCCCCCAGCAGTAAGATGATCCCGAGCAGTGTGGTTACTGTCCGCTTATTCAAAATGCGAAGCCTCCTATCTTCTCTAGTATCGGCAATGGAACAAGCAAGGTTTACCCGATTAGCAGGGTGAGAATCCCCAGGGGAATCAGATAGGCGCTGAAGTAGTGGAGCCTGCCGCCCTTAACCAAGCGAAGGAGTCCCTTCAAGGCAAAAAAACCTACCAGGAAGGAGCTAACGACCCCGGCGATTAGGGCTTCCGGGGCTACCTGGGCGCTCAACTCCCCAAAATCCCTGATCGTAAGCAGCAGAGCCCCCAGAATAGCGGGAATGGAGACCAGAAACGCGAATTCTCCGGCTTTCTCTCGATTAAGACCGGCCCCGATGGAGACGGAAATGGTGATTCCCGAACGGGAAATTCCGGGGAAAACACCGAAGCCTTGGGCCACGCCGACTATCAGACCGGTTAATACCCCGGGGACGGATCCTCCTGTACGGGGCTTGATCCAACGCGGGAGCCAAAGGATTAGGGCTGTAAGCAGAAAGAGGAATCCCACCAGGCGCGGATCTCCCCCGGGAGCGAGTTTCTCGATTAGAATCCCGAGCACTCCGGTACAGACGGTAGCCACCAAAATGGCGATAATCGTACCCCTATCCTCCGGATCGGTCTCTTTGCGACCAATTAATCGGACAAAGGAGACGATTAGCCTGGCGATACTCGCCCGAAAAACCAGCACCACCACCAAGAGGGTGGAGATATGGAGCAGCACATCGAACAATATCGGAATATCGCGGATAGCCATAAATTCCCGGGCCACCACCAGATGACCGGAACTGGAGACGGGCAAAAACTCAGTCAGGCCCTGGAGAACACCAAGAAAGATCGCTTCGAGTACGGACACATTACCTCCAATCGGGAAAAAAGAGCTCAGAGAGCTCAGCGGGATCTAAACGGTAGTAAAGATACCCGTAATGGTAGGACGACACAAGCAGCCGCTTAACATAGGCCCGGGTCTCCTCGAAGGGAATCGTTTCCACAAAGAGGTCCGCCGGGAGCCCTCCCCGTGCGCGCCGCCAGCGGCGGACCCGGGTGATCCCGGCGTTGTAGGAGGCGAGCGCATCGGGCAGATTCTCGCTCCGGTCGAGCATATTACGCAGATACCAGGAACCGAGGCGCAGATTGGTCTCAGGCACGGTTAAATCAGGCGCATCGATCTTAAGGCGGCGGGCGACGTCGGCAGCGGTAGCCGGCATCAGCTGGGTCAATCCCTGTGCACCCACATAGGAGCGGGCCTCGGGGTTGAAGAGACTCTCCTCCCGGATCAACGCGAAGAGAAGCCACGGCGGAAGATCCTCCTCGGCGGCGGCCGATTCTGTTTCTGCTCGGTAGGGTCTGGGGTAGAAGGATTCAGCCTCGGCGGCGGCTCGCCGCCTCAGGAGCAGGCGCACGGCCTGATCGGGCATCCCCGCATCGGCCAGGGCCCGGGCGGCCTCCTCCGCGCTGGCCGGGGAGACATCCGCTTCGAGGGCCCTCTGCCCCGCCTCGCCGGCCAGTCCGTAATGGAGGAATCCCTTCACCAGGATATCGCCGGGAAAGGTCCCGTCGTTTTCGCTCCCGCCCGGATAGAAGCTGGGAGGAGTCAGTCCCAGCCGCAGGGCTGCGGCAATGCGGTAGTAGTCGGGACCGAACTCATCCAGCGGGGGAAACTCCCCGGCTCCCGGATAGTCGCCGTCTGCGATGCGTTCGAGGATGGTTTCAGCAGGCAAATCGAGGGACCGTGTGATAAGAGCCTCTTCGGTTGCCCGGGCGCTGAGATAGGCATAGGGTCTGAGGATTTCCGCCGGCACTGCGCCGTCCAGGTAGCGGTAGGCTTCGGCTAAGAGTTCCCAGGACTCAGAAACGGCCAGCCGGGAGGCAAGTTCGTAGAGCACATCCCCGTAATAGGATGGGTCCTCCATGCTCATCAGCAACCACGGAAGACGGCGAACCGCCTCCGCCGGGGCGCTCCGGACCAAAGAGGAGAAGGCGTACCAGCGAAAGCGTTCGGCCGCGGCGGGATCCCTTTCAGCCTCATCCAGGGAGAGCTGATTGAAGAGCGCCCCGGCCTCCCGGTGCCGGTTTGCCCGGCGCAGAAGAAAGGCGAGCTGCAGGTCGATTTCCCGCTGTACCTCCGGCGAGAGGTCGTCCCTCCCGTCGAGGTTCTGCAGCAGGGAGACGCCATCATTCACTCTTCCGGCGCCGGCCGCGGCGGATGCGAGGCTGGCCAGGCTCCCGCCCCCCAGGAATACCGGATCCCGGATAAACTCCGCTAATTCCGCATAGGCCCGTTCGGCCTCCCCCCGAGCCTGCAGATCGACCGCCCGGAAAAATCGCTGCTCATCCGGGGTAAAGCGAGCCAGGAGCTCTTCCAGCCTCAAATAATCATAGAGACGGATATGGTAGGAAGCGGCCGGGAGGGAACGGAAGAGGAGTAATGTCGATTTTCGCCAGTCGGGCAACGAGAGACGCTGCTCCAGCACCGTCTCTATTAGCTTGAGTTCATGATCCCTCCGGGCAAGATCGGGGAATCTGCGCCTGTACTCATCGACCCGCTCATAGGCGGTCTGATCCTCCCGAGCCCAGTAGTAGGCCTCCAAGGCCCTCCGCCGCCAGCCGCTCCTGCCGTAGTAGGCCGCGCCATAGCTCTGATCCAGCCGGATAATCTCATCAAAGGCTTTGGAAGCGGAGAAGAGATCCGTCAGGCGCAGCAGGGCTTCGAAGGCGAAGGGTTCTTCACCGCGGCGGATCTCTTCCTCCAACAGCATCACGGCGGCCGACGCATCCGTGAACTCGTGGAAGGAGAGAAAATAGGCCGCTCCGGGCTCGAGACGCTGCAGCTCTTCCAAAGGCACAGAAGAGAGATCCTCCTCGTGGAACTGGGGAAGCCTTCCCTTGCGCACCAGATCGACAAACTCTCGGGGGGGATGTCCCCATACAGTGGTATGACCGCAGGCTGGAATGGTGAGCAGGCTTAGCAGCAGAAGTGAGACGGTACGGGAGAGCAATACGAGACGCTTCATCAGAGGGAAATTACCACAGAGAACGGACTTAATGAAGGGAATTCTTAACGGCGGGGCTCGGGAATATAGATTTCACGGCCGGCGAAGATCCGGTCCGGATCGATGATACCGTTTTCATCGGCGATTTTATTGTAGCTAAAGGGATCCCGGTAGAAGCTGGAGGCGAGATCCCAGAGGGTATCGCCCCACTGCAGCTGGTACCAGACGCCGTCGCCCGCGGGGACTGCCGGCGCCTCGGCGATAGGCTCCGGTTCGGGGTCGGGTTCCGGTTCGGGCTGCGCCTCGGCCGGCGCAGGCTCCGCCGGCTCCTCCATTTCCTCAGCTTCAGCCTGCGCGGTTTCCGTAGCTGCAGGGGTTTCCTCTTCCGACGGCTCCTCCTCCGCCTGGCTTACGACCGCACCATTATCGGATTGAGCCTGAAGCGGCGGGACCTCGGGGCCCTGGAAGAGACGGGGCAGCAAAAAGGCCAAGAGAACGATAACCGCGATACCCAAAAGGATGAATGCGGCCATCAACCAGGGCTTCCGGCGCCGAGGTTCTTCGGACTCGGAATCCCCGTACTCGCGATTGAGGCGGCTCTCCTCTTCTACGGTCAGTACCGGTTCAGGGGCGAAGCTCTCATCCAGATCGAACTCGGGAATATCGTAGATCCCCTGCTCATCCAGGGATTCCATACTGACGCTCAGAGACTGAGTGTCCCCGGTCTGCTTATCCCCGGCAGTGGCAATCAGGTTACCTTCGTCATCCAGGTCGAGGACCAATTCGATCTCCGGCTCTCCGCCGGAAGCCTCTTCGATATCATCGATGACTAGGCTGCCGATGTAGACGGCGTTCTCAATTTCGTCGCCCGAACCGCGGTAAAGGTCTATCTGAACGCTGGACTGGTTGTCCTTGACGGTGGTTAGAACCAATCGCTTCTTCGAGACCTGGCCGTCCTGAAGAATCGGATAGTACGCACCGTTGGCGATCTTAATCCCTATTGTGCCTGAATTTGTGTCACTTATCGAACTCATGAATAAAAGCGTAGCCTCAGCGGGGGCTTTTGTCAATCGTTTTTCATTTTCTTGACATCCCCGGACCAGCCCATCATACTTAACGGCATATGGACGCCCTTGTATTTTTTATTCCTTTCAGCGTAGTGATTTTCGGCGCCGGTCTCTTTTTTCTCCTTTTCCGGGGAGACCGGTCAGAAAAAAATGGTTCTAAGCCCCGTAAAGTCCGGGCCAAGGACCGAAATCAGATCATCAAGGAGTCCAACCGGCGTTTGGCTCAAAATCCGAAGGATGCCGATGCTCTTCTCGCCTTGGGAGAGCTCTACTTCTCGGAGCAGGTCTTCGACAAGGCCATGCGCACCTATGAGGTACTGATAGACCTCTGCGCTACCAATAAACAGCTGGACGAGTTCGATATAACCCTCAAATACGCCCTCTCGGCCCTGCGCATGAAGCAGTTCGAGGAGGCCTACAAGAGCCTCGTCATCGCTCGATCGATGAATCAGGAGGTCTTCGAGCTCAACTACAACCTGGGATATCTGGAATACAGGAAGAGAAATTACGAGAAGGCGGTCCAGCTCCTCAATCTGGCCCATAAGGAGAAGAGTGAGCATGTTCCCACCATGCGCTACCTGGGACACAGCCTCTTCAAGATCAAAAAGTACAATGAGGCCGTCTCGATTCTGCGGCGCACCGTCGACCTGGAGCCGGACGACAAGGAATCCCTATTCGCCGTGGCCCAGTGCTATCACGAACTCGGCCAGAACGATAATGCGATCAAGATTTTCTCCCATCTCCGGGCAGATCCCAACCTGGGCCCCAATGCCGCCCTCTTTGCCGGCACCATCCACATGAACCAGCACCAGTACGACAAAGCCGTGATGGATTTCGAGATCGGTCTGCGACACCAGAAGATCGGCGAGAAGTCCCTGCTGGAGCTCAAATACCGGCTGGCATCGGCCTATCTAAAGCAGCAGGAGATCGGCCTGGCCCTGAAGCTTCTGGAAGAGGTCCACTCCATGCAGCCGGTCTACAAGGATGTTCCCAATCTGCTGCGTAAGTACCGGGAGCTTCACGGCAACCAGAACCTGCAGACCTTCCTAATCTCCAGTACCTCCGACTTTGTCACCCTCTGCCGTAAGGTGGTCAACACCTTCTTCCCCAAGGCCAAGGTCAAGATCGTGGACGTGTCGGTCCAGAAGAGCGAGTTTGCCGATATCCTGGCCGAAGTCAGTACCCTCAAATGGGAGGATATGGTGCTCTTCCGCTTCGTCCGGACCACCAATACCGTCGGAGAGCTGATCCTCAGGGATCTCTACTCCCGCAGTAAGGAGGTCAAGGCGGGCCGCGGATTTTGTCTCAGCGCCGGCGACTTTTCCGACGGGGCGAAACAGTTCGTCGAGGCACGGCTTATTGATCTAATCGAGAAAGAGGATTTAATGAAACGGCTGAATCAGGTCGAACACGCCCGCCCGGTGGGACGCGGCGCCTAGATCTTGATCAGCGCCGGTGCTCTCGGAATCTATCTGATCTTCACCATTCCCATCTGCTACTTCGATCTGCGATACCGCCGCATTCCCGATCTCTTATCCTACCCGGCGCTCCTGCTGCTTGGTCTCTATCAGTTTCTGGTTGAGGATTTCGCCCCGGCCCCACTGTTCCTTGCTGCAGGCGGAGCCTTGTGCACCCTGTGGGTAACGCGACGACTATCGAAGGGCGGACTCGGCTGGGGCGACCTGAAACTGGGAGCCTTGAACGGACTTCTCCTCCCACCCTGGCTCTGGCTACCCGGATTGGCTGCAAGCAGTGCGGCCGCGCTCCTCCTTTATCTCCCCCTCTACGCGACCGGCCGCATTGAGCGGCATTACAGAATACCCTTCGCGCCTTTTCTGACGGTAGGCGCGGTGCTGATAACGATGCTCAGGCTGGGCGGAGTTCTGTAGAGAATTTACGTAAGCAGGGGCATCAATTCCGATGAGAGCCGATCAGGAGATGTCGTTCCTCGTCGCCGCTGAGCGAGTTCAAGGGGTGGATATCCCAATCGAACTCCTTGACCAGGGGATTCCCCAGCTCCAGATCGATGGTCTCCCGCCGACCGTGATAGGCGAATATTCGTCCTGCCGGCCCCAAGAGGGGCAGTACCAGCGGCAAAGCCTCCGGAAGGGGTCTGAAGGCCCTCATCACGACGGCGTCGACCTCACGGGAACAGTCGCGCACATCTCCATGGAGAACCTCGCTCCGCTCGCCTATTCCGGCGGCGACCACGGCGCTCCTTAAGAATCCGGCCCGCTTTCCCGAGCGTTCGATGAGAACCAGCCGAATCTGGGGCAGAAAGATCGAGAGGGGGATGCCGGGAAGCCCGGCTCCGCTGCCCACATCCGCCACACGCGCAGCGTCGGAGAGTCCGCTCCGGATCAACTCCAGGGGCGCCAGCGCATCGGCGATATGTCGCTCGATAATGCTCCCCTCCTCGCTGCGAACCAGGTTGAAGCGCTTATTCCAGAGGACCAGTTCGTCTAGGTAGGCCTCGAGCCGCTTGAGCTCCTCAGCTCCGGCCTTTATGGAGAGAGCCTCGAGGGCCCGGGCAAGTTTCTCGTTCACGCTCAACCCCGCCCTCGCTTGCCCACATGGACCATCAGGACTGCGATATCGCCCTGTCGTACGCCGGAGATCCGGGAGGCCTGGCCGATGCTGAGGGGCTTGATCTCTTTGAGTTTCTGCCGGGATTCGTTGGAGATCCCTTCCACCCGATCATAATCGAAGGTCTCCGGGATACGAATGGTCTCCATCTTCCTGAAGCGGGCGATCTGCCGTTCCTGGCGCTGAATATAGCCCTCGTACTTGATGTCCAGGGACGCCACGTTGATCCACTCTTCGGGATAGACCGCCAAGCCCTGATCGAAGCGGGCGAGCTCCTCCGGATCCCCCTCCGGGGTCTTGAGGAGTTCGTAGAGACTCTTTCCCAGATGCTGCCGCCTCGGATCCTGCGAATCGTCGGCTAGCATCTCAGCCGTCAGGCGCCGCTTCTTCAGAAGTTCGGTGATCTCGGCGATCCCGGCCTTCTTCTCCTCGAAGCGCTCCAAGGCCTCCTTCTCGAGCAGGCCGATCGTTCGAATCGTCTCCTCCAAGCGCAGATCGACATTGTCGTGGCGCAGGGAGAGGCGGTATTCCGCCCGGGAGGTAAACATCCGGTAGGGCTCCTCCGTCCCTAGGGTAACCAGGTCGTCGATCAGAACCCCGGTATAGGCTTCGGCCCGGGAGAGAACCACCGGCTCATCGCCGTTCAAGCGCCGGACGGCGTTGATACCGGCCATCAGCCCCTGGCAGGCGGCCTCTTCATAGCCCGAGGTGCCGTTGGTTTGCCCGGCGATAAAGAGTCCCGGGTAGGCCTTGGCCTCCAGGCTGGGGAAGAGCTGGCGAGGATCGACATAGTCGTACTCCACCGCATAGCCGGGCCGCATAATCCTGACCCGCTCCAGCCCCGGCAGGGTGCGCAGAAAGGCCTCCTGCACCTCCTCCGGCAGGGAGGATGATATTCCGTTCAGGTACATCTCTTCCGAACGGTAGCCCTCGGGCTCGATGAAGATCTGATGCCGCTCCCGGTCGGGGAAGCGGACCACCTTGTCCTCGATGGAGGGGCAGTAGCGGGGACCGGCGCCGACGATCTTGCCCGAATAGAGGGGCGAGGCCTGCATGTTAGCGGTTATGACCCGGTGGGTGTCGGCATTGGTGTAGGTAATGTAGCAGGGCTCGTCCGGTCGATCGACCGTATCGTTTCTGAAGCTGAAGGGGCGCATCCGTTCGTCCCCGGGCTGCTCCTCAACGAGTGAGAAATCGATGCTCGACCGGGCTACCCGGGCCGGGGTGCCGGTCTTGAGACGTCCCAACCTCATCCCCTGATCGCGCAGGAAACCGCCCAAGCCCAGGGCTGCCGGTTCGCCCAACCTGCCCCCGGAGGCGGCGTAGGGACCGATAAAGATCTTTCCTTCCATGAAGGTGCCGGTGGTCAACACAACCGACCGGGCCTCGAAGCGACGGCCCCGTTCGGTAATCACTCCCCGCACCGGTTTGCCCGGGCCGTCGAGAATCAGGGCCGTCACCGTATCCTGAAAGAGATCGAGATTCCCTTGCGCCTCGAGGCTCTCCTTGGCCAGTTTGGCATAGAGATACTTATCGGCCTGGGCCCGGGGGGCCTGGACCGCCGGTCCTCGGCGCCGATTCAGAATCCTGAACTGGATCATGCTACGGTCGATTAAAAGGCCCATCTCACCGCCCAGGGCATCGACCTCCCGAACAATATTCCCCTTAGAGAGGCCGCCCACCGCCGGATTGCAGGAGAGCCGACCGATCGCATCGAGCTGCTGGGTTACGAGCAGGGTTCGCTTGCCTAAACGAGCCGCGGCCAGGGCCGCCTCGATTCCGGCATGACCGCCGCCGATTACTATAACATCGTGATCCATACTACCTACTTTCCCACGCAGAAACGGGAGAACATATCATTCAACACCTCGGTGGTGGTCACCTCGCCGGTAATCTCCCCCAGGGAATCCAGCGCATCCCGCAGGTCTACCGCCAGCGCATCCAGGGGCATATCTGCCGCTAGTCCGGTCTCGACCTCGCCCAGGGCCTGCTGGGCCCGGATAAGAAGATCCCGCTGACGCACCGAATCGATCACCGCCGCATCGTCGCCGGGCGCCCGGCCCAGCAAGCGATCCCGGATAGCCTTTTCCAGTTCGGGGAAGCCTTCGCCCGAGCTGCTGCTCACCGCCAAAAAACCTTCTGGGGGCGCTGCGGCGCTGATATCGGCCTTACTCCAGACCAGCAGGGTCTGTTCCCGATCCAGCCCGTTGAGCTCTTCTCGAGCGATACCCTGGCTTCCGTCTACCAGATAGAGCACCAGATCCGCCTCGCCGGTAACCAGGCCGGAACGGCGGATCCCCTCCTCCTCCACCGCGTCCCCGGATGCCGCTTCCCGTAAGCCTGCGGTATCGTAGAGGGTGACCGGGATCCCCTGGATGGTGACCTTTTCATGGACGAAGTCCCGGGTCGTGCCATGGACCTCGCTTACGATGGAGCGGTCCTCCCGGACAAAGAGATTGAAGAGGGATGATTTTCCGGCGTTTGTTCGGCCGCTCAAGGCGATTCGGGCCCCCTCGTTGTAGAGCCGCCCGACGGTAAAGCTCTCGGTCAGCCGGTGTAGATCCTCGCCTAAGGCGCTGATGCGGACCGGATCGATCAGTTCCGTCGCGGGCACCTCATCCTCGGGATAGTCAAGCTGGATCTCCACCGCCCCGAGGAGGATTTTAAGCTCCTCCTTAGCGGCGTTTATCCGCTCCCGAATGCCCCCGCCCAGACGGTGCAGGGCCATAGTGTGAGCGGCTCTGCTCTTGGACGAGACGATCTCCGCCACCGCCTCGGCCTGGGTCAGGTCCATACGGCCGTTTAAAAAAGCCCGCTGGGTGAACTCCCCCGGCTGGGCATCCCGGAATCCGGCCTTTCGCAGCAGCTCCAGGATCAACTGGATTCCGGGAAGACTGCCGTGGGCGTGGATTTCTACCGACTCCTCGCCGGTGTAGCCCCGACCGTCCAGGAATACCGCGCAGAGCACCTCGTCTATCTCCCGGCCGTCGTCGGGATCAATCAGCATCCCGTGGACCATCGCGTGGCTTGCAGCCTTCCGCAGGGCCGATGAACGGGAGAAGCAGGCGGCGATCAGCTCCACCGACCCGGCGCCGGAGGTGCGGATAACCGCTACGGCGCTCTCCCCCCAGGGGGTAGCCAGGGCGGTGATGGGGTCGTCGTGATATGCACGGGAAGAGTTCATAGGCGGCCTAGGATACCGAAAGGGCGTGGTATGGGCAAGAGCCTTGAAGCGCGGTTCGCAACGGTAATAAAGGGAGGCTCCATCACGTATTCCTGATGGAGCCTTGATTCATTAACCGAACCCGAGTAGGCGCGGCAGAAGCATCGAGATCTGAGGTATGTAGGCAATAATAAAGAGCGCTATGACCTCTACAACGATAAAGGGTAATATCGCTTTACTTATTTCCGAAAGTTTTAGCTTGGTAATACTGCAAGCGACAAAGAGACAGGCGCCTACCGGCGGCGTCATCAGAGCAATATTCAGAGAGAGAACCATGATGATCCCGAAATGTATCGGCGCTATGCCTATGGAGACGGCTATAGGATGCAGGATGGGACCGAGGATTATAAGCGCGGCGGCGATATCCATAAACATTCCCACTACCAGCATCAAAAGGATGATCAGAAAGAGGACCATATTCGGATCCCCGGTAGCCGCTAGTAGCATTTCGGCAATCCGATCGGGAATCTGATTTATCGCCAGTACCCAGCTGAGGATTGAAGCGGTTCCGATGATGAGAAAAACAACCCCCGTCACCATTGCGGTCTTCTGCAACATCACTGGAATATCACGGAGTTTGAGACTCCGTAGAACAAAAAAACCGATAAACAGCGCATATGCGACGGCGACCGCAGCCGCTTCGGTGGGCGTAAAAATCCCGCTTAAGATTCCGCCGAGAATAATGATAGGCATCAGCAGCGGAATAATCGCATTCTTGAATCCGATCAATTTCTGACGAAAATTGGTCTTCTCACTCCTCGAGTAACCGCGACGAATAGAGATAATGGCCGAGATTATCATCAGCACCCCAGCCAAGACTAGACCGGGCAGGAATCCCGCCGCAAACAGGCCGGCAATCGAAACATTCATCAGGGATCCGTAGATTACCATCATGTTCGACGGCGGGATTGTCGGCCCGATAATGGATGAAGAGGCCGTCACCGCGGCCGAGAAATCAAGATCATAACCGTCCTCCTCCATGGCCGGAATCAACATGGTGCCGATAGCCGCCGTATCCGATACCGCCGCACCGGTCATCCCGGCGAAAAAGACGCTGGCCATGATATTGGCGTGGGCCAAACCTCCTCGCCAATGACCTACGAGGATGTTGGCAAACTTAACGAGTCTAGTAGTTATTCCGGTCTTATTCATGATCTCACCGGCTAAGATGAAAAAGGGCATCGCCATGAGCGTAAACATATCGAGCCCGGAAAAAAACTGGAGCGGCGCCATAGAAAACATACTGACCCCGGCTCCCATGAGGAAGAGGCCTACCAACCCAGCGATCCCGATGGTAAATCCAATGGGAACACCAATAATGAGAAGAGTCAGAAAAACAATAACTATTGATAAAAACATCCGCTGCTCCCCTAAATATCGATTACCCGGGCTTCGTGCTCATCGCCCCGGTCGCCGCGCTTGAGACGCAGCAGATAGGTAAGAATCAATTGAATCACTGCCAGCCCCATGGCAACCGGAATTGCCAGGGATGGCAAGAACATGCTCACCCCAAGGGATTGAGCGATTTGATAACGTGATTCAACGGTCATAGCAAAGGCATACCAGGTCATGATGAGGAGAAAACCCAGTACGAGCAGGGTGATTATAGTGTGCAGGACCATCCGTAGGGGCCTGTTTTGAATTGAATCCAGCAAGACCGTTAGACCGACATGTTCGTCGAATTTTATACCCGAACTAACGGCCAGCGAAGCGCCCCAAATCATAAGGTAGCGGGAGAGCTCCTCAGTCCAGCTCAGGGGAACACGGAATCCGTACCGAAACAATACTCCGATAAGAACAACAACGGTCATGAGGCCGAAGAGTAGAATGGTAATTTTCCGCACCACCCAGTCCAGAGTGTCGGATAGGCTCTGCAGGAATCCGGAATTTGCATCTGCCATAGATAGCGGCTCCTTGTAAATAAACAGGGGAAGGATCCTGTTAGCGCCAGGTTCCTTCCCCAGGTATAGGGAAAATAGTTTATAGTAATCAGTCGAGTTCCCGCTCTGCCTCCTCTATGGCATCGAGGAACTTGTTGACCCATTGCTCACCCTCGTTCCCGTATTTATCCTTCATAAAGGCTCGGGCAGCAGGGATTGTTCGATTCCTGAAGGCACGAATCTCGGAAGCGGTGGGAACATAAACCTCCATATTCTCCTGCAATACCGGAAGCCCCTTATCGGTTGCATCGATGATCCTGCTCAAGCCGCGTCCGGCCAGAATTGCGGTGCGGGCGGCGTCATCAACGATCTCTTTCTGACTAGAGGTCAAACCGTTATAGAAACGGGGATTCATGACCCACACGTAAGGAGCATAGAGATGATTGGTAAGGGTAATATATTTCTGGACCTCGTAGAACTTGGCCATGTTGATAATGGAGATAGGATTCATCTGGCCGTCGACGACTCCCGTTTGTAGAGAGGTATAAACTTCCGCCCACGCAATAGGTGTGGGAGAAGCACCGAGGGCCTTGATAATCTCCATGTGAAGGGGAACGGTCATCGTTCGAATTTTTATACCCCGCATATCGCTGGGGCTCTTAATCGGGCGCCGCGAGTTGCTGATAGCAAAGAACCCGCCGGACTCGCCGAATCCGAGAACCTTCAAGCCGGTTTTTTGTTCGATATCCTCCGCCAGATCCTGCCCGAAATCACCGTCATACACCCGATAGCCGACATTGTAGCTTGAGAATGCAAAAGGTAAATTGGTTACATCGATCAGGGGATAGAATGTGGACATGCCGCCGGTGGATGCAATATAGGATTGAACCACCCCGCCCTTGACTTGAACCATTGTTTCCCGTTCTTTTCCCAACACGCCGTTGGGGAATATTTCGACCTCAATCTCGCCATTGGAATTAGCCTCTACCTCAGCCTTGAATACCGCGGCAATTGCTGCGGAAGGTATATCGAATGGCTGCTGCGGATTAAGATGGGCCAATTTCAGGGTTACCGGGGCCGCTGCAAGCGTGAGCGCACAGAGCATGAAGAGAGAAATAATAAAAAGCCTGCTAAGTTTTTTCATACTAAAAACCTCCCTAATAAAGAGCAAAGAATAGGCACCGAAGTGCCCTTTAATCATCCTAAGCCCGCTTAATAGGGAAGTCAAGGAAAAGTCGGAACGCCTATTATGAACAGGGAAGAGTTCACAGGCCTGGTATGGGTAAGAGGAGGAAGCGCGCCCTTAAAAGCGGTGCATAACCTCGCCTAAGACTGCTATTCCCCGCTCTATGGTCTCCTCATCGACGCAGGAGAAGTTGAGCCTGAGGCTATTGACCCGTTCCCGGCTGATGTAGAAGGGGTCGCCAGGAACGAAGACCACCTTCCTTTTCGCCGCCTCCTCGAAGAGATCCAGGGCTGCCATGCCTTCGGGCAACCGCGCCCAGAGAAACATCCCGCCGTCGGGATCGGTGCAACTAATAGTCGAGGGAAAGTGAGAGGCGATTGATTGCCGCATCGCCCGGCACTGATCGCCGTATGCTTTGCAGATTGTCGCTAGGTGGTCATCGAGGTTGTTATGGCGCAGGTATTCGAGAATCACCGCCTGGGTAAAGTGGGTGGTATGCAGATCCGAGGCCTGCTTCGCGATCAGAAGCTTCTCGTAGAGGGCCTGGGGCGCCGCAATCCAGCCCAACCTGAAACCCGGGGCGACGACCTTCGAGAAGGAGCCGAGCAGGATCGTCTGCTCAGGCAGATAGCGGGCGAAAGAGGCGGCAGACTCACCCTTGAAGCGCAGCTCGCCATAGGGGTTATCCTCGATTAGATAGGCACCCGAGCTCGCCACCAGCTCCGCAACGGCTTTTCGGTTCGCCTTGGGATAGGAGATCCCCGATGGATTCTGAAAATTAGGCACCGTGTAGATAAGCCGGGGATCGGCGCTGGAAAGGGTCTCCTCCAGAGCCTCCACATCCATTCCCCCATCCCCGACGGGAACCGGAAGAAATCGGGGACGGTAGATCGAGAAGGCCTGAATCGCCCCCAGGTAACCGGGCTCCTCGATAAGCAGGCCGTCCCCCTCGTTCAAGAGGGTCTTGGAAATCAGGTCGAGCCCCTGCTGGGAGCCGTTGGTGATCAGTATAGTGGCCGGATCTATTGTAAGCCCCTGCTTCTCGGCATAACGCTCGGCGATGTATTCGCGAAGATCGAGCAGGCCTTCCGAGTTACCGTACTGCAGCACCGCCTCGCCCCTCTCGCGGTAGACCCGGTCGCTCGCCTCTCGCAAAGCCTCTACCGGAAAGAACTTGCGGTTCGGCAGACCTCCCGCGAAAGAGATCACCTCCGGATCGAGGGTCACTTTAAGAATTTCACGGATAAAGGAGCGGGGAACGTCCCGCAGACGGTCGGCGATGATCGGTTGCACGGAATCCAAGGCTGTCCTCTCTCTTTTTTAGGATTGGGACGAGGATAGCAGGCTGAACGGGGCTTGTACAACTCCCGCCGACTTAGAACGAGGTGTAGATCGCATCCACCTCGCTGGCATCGAGGACGTAGTTGAAGATTCGGAACTGGGCTACCCTCTGATTGGCCGTAACCAGATCATATACCGCATTTCCGGCATTAGTCCCATCCGCGGAATTGCCGACATAGAAGGTCGTTCCTGTATCATAAAAATAGGTGGAATCGATAGACCGGGTAACTGGTGCCGCATTGTTGATATAGACCTGCGCTTCTTCCACTATTACATCGTAGGTTACTACCACGTGATTCCACGCTCCGGGATTGAATCCTGTACCAAAGTTGAAAGCCGAACCGCCGATATATCCGGCGCTATCCATTATGTTGAACTGACCCGCCAATTGCGGTCCTACCGTCCAAACCCGCTGGCTGCCGCTAAAACGGCTCATTACCGATCCCTGTTCAAAGATATTCCCGTAATACCAGAACGAGAAACTCTGGCCGCCGGCAACCGATTCCAATGAAGTAGTTCCGACGATCGAAAGCCGGTCGTTGTCGCTGGTAAACTCGAGATAATCGGTTGCACCGTCATTGCCGAATGCGGGACTACCGCTACTTAAGCTCAGATTATTCCCGTAGGACGACGAGTCGATCAGTTCCGATCCTGTCTGGAAATCCCACTGGGCCGCCAGAATCGGCACCTCCCATTGGGCATAGAGATTAAGATCCGATGCAGGCATGCTTGCCGACCCCACCGGATAGGGGGCGCCCGATCCGTCGGCGGCGGTATTCCAGCCTGCGAATTCAAAGCCCGTCCTCGAAAGTCCCCCGCTGTTTCCGAGAATCGTAATAGACGCTCCCGGCAGGTAGGTGCCGGCGTCGGCGGGCGGAAGCCCGGAATCGGCTCCGTTGGCGAAATAGGAGATAGTATTACCGGAGGAGGGAGTGGGAATCATTCCCCCGCCCTGCCATTGCAGATAGGGATAGGAGACGCCATCATCTATCTCCCAAACAGTAGCGAAGTCCCAGGAGCCGTATGTTAGATAGTCGGTCATATCGGCGGTTATGTACGGATCGCCCTTGCCGAGATTATCGCTCTGTCCGCTAGTGTCCGAATCGTAATAGCTATCGGTAACGGTCCCGCCGTTCGTGCCGACCAGACCGCCGGTTAAGCTTGAACCGGTAACTCCGCCCGCGGCGTAGCTGAAATCGATCGATCCGCCGTTGTTTCCTACCAGACCCCCTACGCTGTCTGTACCGCTGACAAATCCGATAGCATAACTGTTTAGCACGCTATCGCCGTTGTATCCTATCAATCCTCCTACCTGGTTTACCCCGGCAACGTCGGCGAAACTATAGGATCTTTCAATCGAACCGTTGAGCGAGAGGCGCCCGACAAGACCGCCGATCTGGTCGCCTCCGTTTACCTGACCGCTGGTAAAGCATTCGCGAACTGTGTCAATTCCGATACTATCGATCCGCCCGATTAGGCCCCCTATATTCTGCCCACCGCCGGAGACATCGACGTCCTGCAGAACCACCCGTTCCAGCGTTGCACCTTGGGTCATCCCGAAAAGACCGATATCATTCCCGCCTCTATCAATGAATAGATTGCTAATGACAAATCCATTCCCGTCGAAGTTCCCGTTGAACGGCGCGCTGTTGTCTCCTATAGGATCCCATCCAAGAATAGGATCATAGGTTGCCACGGTAAGATCCGAATCAACGGAACTTAAATCGATGTCCGCCGTGAGTTTGAAATAGTTGCCTGGAAATGAGGCAACATATCTTACATTATAGAGATGGTTCGCATCCTCGATCTGATAGGCGGTGGCAAGAGAAAGCCCGTCCCCGCCGGCGAAATCGGGGATCCAATCGTCGTACAGGTTTACATCGCCGCTAATGGTAATCTCCGAGCCTCCCCAATAGTCGGTTCCCAGGCGGTCGGTTTGGGTATCCCAGCTATAGAGACGATAGCCGTTTTTAAAGAGGCCGCCGCTGTTTCCCAGAACGGTCGCTACAGTACCCGGCAGATATGAGTGTGGATCAATAGGGGCCGAACCGCCGTCGGCGAGGGTTGCATTATAGTTTACGGTATAGGTGGTACTAGTAGTCCAGACAGCATAAAGGGTTACATCGGAAGCGGGCATACTCAATCTGTTATTAGGATTATAGTGAGTGCCGCTTCCGTCGGCGGCTGTGTTCCAGCCGACAAAGGTGTTGCCTGTCAGCGCTAGGGGTGTAGCTCCGATATTTCCGAGGACAGTTGCTGAATCTCCGGGGGCGTACAGGGCAGCATCAACCGGGAGATCTCCGCCGTTGTCCGCACCGTTCGGATCGTAGCTAATGGAATAGATTGTGTCGTCCCGCTCGGTCTTGAATCCTTGATAATTATCCGCCCCGGGGTCGACAGGATTGTTGAAATCGTAGCAGGCGCTCAGGAGTGAGCAAACGATGAGCGTCAGCACAGCAATGGAGACACCCTTAAAACGTTTGATTCGTGAGATGAGAACCCGCTTCAATGTAGTTTCATAGTTTGCGAACATCTATGACAGTAGTATATATCAAATTACTCACGGTTTCTAACCGGGTGAGTCTCAATTAATAGCTACGACTCGGTGAAGATTATCAATAATTAAGTCGCCCTCTTATTCATATAATCACGTACCGATCTATTCGTTATAGATCGCATCTACCTCATACGAGGTTAGAGCATAGTTGAAGATTCTGATATCGGCTATCTCAGGACCGACTGAAGCCGAACCTGCGGAAGTGCCTGCGGGAGTATCTCCAAGATAAACAGTACCGGGTTGATTGAAAAATGTAGTATCGAGGGCTGCCCGAATAGTCGGCGGGCCGTTGTTGACATACATTCTTGTTTCGGCAGCAACCAAATCGTAGACGACGACCACATGGTTCCAGCTGCCGGCGTTAAAACTCCCATGTAGGCTAAAAACACCACCGCCTACATACCCGGCATTGTCCATAACGTTTATCTGTCCAGCAAGCTGCGGACCTATACCCCAGACTCGCTGGTTGGTTGAGGTATATCGCGAGACAAAGGTTCCCTGTTCAAAGCCTAAATTGTCGAAGATCCAAAAAGAGACGCTCTGACCGTCCATCACCGTATCGAGTTCTGGAGAAGTGATTACCGCTAAGCGATCGCCGTCACCGGAGAACTGTAAATATCGATGAGTGATCAGGTTGCCGAAGGTGGGTGAACCACCGTCTACGGTAAGATCATTACCACGCCCGGTTTCATCATATAGTTCACTACCGGCGTTAAAATCCCAGCGACTGGCTAAGAGGTACTGAGGAGTCGGAATATTCAAAGCGCCTTGCCACTGCAGATAGGGAAAAGATATACCTTCATCTATCTGCCAGACCGTCGCAAAATCAAGCCCTGCAAACTGTGTTTGCTGCGTCATCGATTCATGTAATAACGGATTCCCTTTCCCCGTATCGGACATTCCGCTCGTGGCAACATCGTAGTAAGAACTATTTACTATACCGGCGTTTAGACCGACCAGACCGCCAAGGTTAGCTGTTCCGCTAACCTTAACCGCAGCGTAAGACGTTGCTACACTACCGTTGGATCGGCCAACCAAACCTCCTACTTGATCCCCGCCGGAGACAGTACCAATAGCATAGCTATCGGTTACTGAACCTGAAGCCAGGAAACCGACAAGGCCGCCGGCCGAATCACCGCTGGAAACATCTACATCGGCATAACACCGGTAATAATCACCATTTGCAGAATACCCTACCAGTCCGCCGTTATTGTAGCCGGATGAAGTTATCGTTCCGGTTACATAACAGTTGGTGACGGTAGAGGCAGCTGTCTGCTGGGCGCCGGCAAGACCGCCGGTGTTGTTGTTGCCGTTGGTAATATCGACGTTTTCTAGGCGCACATTTGATATGGTAGCGTTCTCTATATAGCTGAAGAATCCTACTCCGGTTGAAGTCCTATTTATCATTAGATTGCTGATTGTATAGCCGTTCCCGTTGAACGATCCTTCAAACTGATTGGTACTTGAACCGATAGGCTCCCAGCCGGAGCCTGTATTCCATGGAAAAACATCAAGGTTTATATCGGATATCATCTCGTAATACGCAGTCAGATTGTTCCGCATCGCGTCGAGACCTGCCGGATTATCGATCAGGTAAGGAGTACCGGGGCTACCGTCGCCTCCGGCGAAAACAGGAATCCACTGAGCATAGAGAGTAATATTAGCAGCGGGCATATTAAAGGTATCAGTAGCTGTATACCCCGTACCGCTACCGTCAGCCGCCGTGTTCCATCCATTGAAAGCAAGGCCAGGATTTACAAGTCCGCCGGTATTGTCCAGCACAGTTACAAGACTATTGTAATCATGGGATGTCGGACCAGTCGGCACCGTTCCGCTGGTGGCCCCATTGGCGTCATAGGTCAGGGTAAAAGAAATCGGCACATATTTCGCATAGAGATTGATATCGCCGGTAACAGTGATTGGAGCGCCAAATAGATAATCCGTACCGGTTCCTGCGGAATTGGTATTCCATCGGTCGAAGGTATGTCCGGTTTTGAAAAGTCCGCCGGAGTTGGCGAGCACGTTCGGGGTGTCGCCGATTATATAATTATTCGCATCACTAGGCGCCGACCCGCCATCTCCCCCGTTTGCAAGGTAGGTAATAGTGAATAGTTCGTCCCACATGGCGTAGAGTGTATCGTCGGCGAAAATGGTGTATGTCGAGAGTGCTGCGTAACTCATTCCGCTGCCGTCCGCTGCCGTATTCCATTCCTTAAACTGAAATCCAGCCCTGGACAGGCCCGTACCATCGTTTACGGTTATATTGGCTCCGGAAAGATGGCCGCCCGAAGGTGCGGGGGCGCCAACACCCCCGTTGGCGTCATAGGATAAGGTGAAAGTCGGCAACGCCGTCCACTGGGCATGAAGATCTACATCAGCTCCGGCAATATTGAAAACATCGGAGGCAATATATGAGGTTCCGCCGCCGCCAGGCAGGGTATTCCAACCATTGAAGCTGTGACCGCTCTTTGTCAGACCGCCGGTGTTGCCTAAAACGGTCACCGGTTCCCCGTCGAAATAGGCGTTTCCGTCCGTCGGCGGTGCACCGCCGTCCTCGCCATTACCGAAATAGCTTACGCTATAGACAGGGTCCCAGATGGCGTAGAGGGTGACATTTACACCGGCGATGTTGAAGATATCGGCAGGATTATAGCTTGTCCCGCCCCCACCAGGAAGGGTATTCCACTCGACAAAGCCAAATCCTGAATTGCTCATCCCGGCCGGGCCTGATACAGTAACTGGGTCTCCATCCAGATAGCTGGCTCCGTCGACAGGCGGATTTACTCCTCCGTTGGCATTATAAGAGACCGAGTAAGTCGGTAAAGCCGTCCATTGAGCCCAGAGGGTGACGTCCATGGCGGGAATGATCAGAGAATCCCCCGGATCATAACTGGTTCCCGAGCCGTCCGAGGCGGTATTCCACTCTAGGAAGCTGAATCCGGCGTTCGTCATAGCGCCCGGACCTGCGACACTTACCGAGGCGCCATCGAGGTGTCCACCTGAGGGAGCCGGGGGATTGATTCCGCCGTGGGCATCGTAGGTAACCGTATAGGTCGGTAGGGCCGTCCACTCCGCGTAGAGAAGTAGATTGGCGGTGATCGCCGGCGTATCACCCGGATTATAATGGATTCCCAAACCGTCGGACTGGGTATTCCATCCGGTAAAGGTAAACCCGGCCTTGGTAAGTCCGCCGCTATTCGGCGGCAATGTAGCCGTTTCGCCGGCAATGTAGTAGAAATCGTCCACGGGAACGGTTCCGGAATCGGGGAGATTACCGTTGTAGGTAACGGTATAGGTCGTCGCCGCCCCCCACTCGGTGTAAAGAGTCTGATCCGCCGCCGGCATAGACAGAAGATCCCCGGGATTAAAGTGTGTGCCCGATCCGTCGTTCGCGGTATTCCAACCGCCGAAAGAGGAATTGACCCTGCTAATAGTACCTCGTCCAAGAACTATAGCGGTGTCGCCCTGCTGGTAAAGGGTCGGATCGACAGGAACAGTCCCGGATGATTGGCCGTTGCCGTCGTATAGCAGTGCAAAACCAACCGCATCATCCGGCCGCTCTTCCCGAAAACCCTGGTAGTTATCTGCTCTCGGATCGGCGGGATTATTGAAATCCCAGCAGCCGCTCAGGATAAGGCTCAAGATGAGAAGAATAAAGTACTGTGTCGGCCGCCGACCGATCATGGTGCGAATCATAGTGCTACTGAGTTTTCCTGTCAACTTACCACTAACAATAGTATGTCAATTATATCTACATTTCCAGTGATGATATAAAAACTAACGAATCTTGATAAATCTCCCTCCATAATGCGATAGTACCTACTGTAGCAATTGAATACCTGAAATAGTGAAGGAGTACTATATGAATACTCGGCTTGAAGCCCTTACCGACACCCTCCTGATGGGTCCCGGACCCTCTTATATCCACCCCGAGGTCTACGAGGCCCTCGCCCGGCCCACCATCGGCCACCTGGATCCCCGCTTTATCGGGATTATGGACGCCGTCAAGGCGCAGCTCCAGATTCTCTTCGAGACGAAGAATGAGCTCACCCTGCCGGTGTCGGGTACCGGATCGGCGGGCATGGAGGCAGTCTTCGTAAATCTGATCGAACCGGGGGACGATGTGCTGATCCTTATCAACGGCGTCTTCGGTAAACGGATGCTGGATGTAGCCCAGCGACTGGGCGCCGATGCGGAAGCCCTCGAGTTCCCCTGGGGCACGCCGGTTATCCCTGAGGAGGTAGCCGCCGCCTTAGGGAAGAAATCCTACAAAATCGTCGCCATGGTCCATGCGGAGACCTCCACCGGCGTCTGTAACCCGGCGGCCGAGATCGGGGAGCTGGTTAAAACCCACGGGGCCCTCTATCTCCTCGACACCGTCACCAGCTTAGGCGGTATACCGGTCAAGATCGATGAATGGGGTGTGGATGCGGTCTACTCGGGTACTCAAAAATGTCTTTCATGTCCGCCGGGACTGGCGCCGGTCTCCTTTTCGCCTCGGGCGGTTGAGGTTCTTTCCAATCGGAAGGAGAAGGTACCCAACTGGTATCTGGATATGAATCTTCTTACCGGCTACTGGGGCGGCGGTAAGCGGGCTTACCATCACACCGCACCGATCAATATGAATTACGCCCTGCACCAGGCCCTGGAACTGATCCTTGATGAAGGAACAGAGGCGGTTTACCGTCGTCACCGGGATGCCCATAACCAGCTGGCCGAAGGGCTTAACAAGCTGGGAATCGAGTTCCTGGTGGATAAGGAGTTCCGGCTGCCGATGCTGAATGCGGTGAAGATTCCCGCTGCCGCCGACGATGCGGCAATCCGCTCAGCCCTCCTGAATGAGCACCGGATCGAGATCGGCGCGGGCTTAGGGGATTTCGCCGGCAAGGTATGGCGAATCGGCCTAATGGGTCACACCGCCCGGCCCGAATCGGTAGAGCGCTTCCTCACCGCCCTGGGCTCACTACTCGCATAGTGCGCCCTTCCCGCTTGCTCCTTTTTCCCGGCCTGCCGCGGCCCCTCTGGTTCGCCCACCGGGGCTGCTCATACCGGGCGCCTGAGAATACCCTTCCCGCCTTCCGCCTGGCCCGAGAGTACGGTATCCCGGGGGTGGAACTCGATCTGCAGCTGTCGGGGGACGGGGAGATCATCGTCTTCCACGACGCCGACTTTAGCCGCATCGGCGGATCTCCTAAACGGGTCGGCAATTCTGCACTGAATGAGATTCGAAAGCTCGATGCCGGGCGCCACAAGGGCGCTGAGTTCACCGGCACCCGGATACCGACCTTCAGGGAGCTTCTTGAGGAATTGGGACGGGACCTGCTTTTGGACATCGAGCTCAAGTATTATTCGCGGAAAGACGCTACGGCGCTGGTTGCGGGAGTGGCAGCCCTTCTTGAAGAGTTCCGAATGGAGCAGCGGGCGGTCGTCTCCAGTTTCGATCCGCGGATTCTTATCAAATCCAAACGGCGCATACCGCATATTCCCCACGGACTGATCTACGACGAATCGAGTCTACCGTTCTGGTGCCGACCGGGCATGGCTCTCCGCTATAGCCGGGCCGATTTCGAGAAGCCGGTGCATCGCATGGGGATTCGAGAGGGGTGGGAAGCGCTTGTCTGGACGATCGACGAACCCGATAGAGCTGCAGCCGCTCTTCGTGCCGGGGCGGCGGGAATTATCTCTAATCGGCCGGAGGATCTTCGTTAAAGCCGGGAGGTAAGGGCCTCGCCGACCGCCTTCCCGAGCTGGCGGAAGGCGGAGTTTATGGCGCTCTGCGAGTTGCTTCCGATCACCGATCGCTTGATCTCCTCATCCAGGTAGAGAATCCGGCCGCTGGGGAGTTCGATCGCCCGCAGGGCAGCGGAAACGGTAACGGAAAACTTACCATCCTCTTCACTGAAGGCGACGATTCGCGCCCTGCCGTAGACGACCCGGTTGAAGGCCGAGCCGTAAGCCTCTCGTAATCTGGGGAGTATCTCCTCGGAACTGCCCGCTATAAGATCGGGAGAGCCCTCCACCAGTTCCAGATCATAGCCTTCAGCCGAGAGAGCACCGGCGATTCCGGCTGCGCTATCCCGTCGTCCGGTCGGATTTCCCGATAAATCGCTGTCGATAATGTAGATAGCTGTACGGATTCCGATGGCCGGCTGGCGTACCTGAAAGGGAAACACTGCCCGAAGTTTATCGACGGTTGATTCAAAACGACTCATCTCCAAAGCAGCCTCGGGGCTCACGTTGATGGCGGAGACTGATTCATTGAAGTCGAGACCGATCGTGAGTACTGCCGAGCCGCTGTAATCCGGCGCAGGAGGGAGAAAGCTCACCAGGCCGTCGCTCCCGGATCGAAGCCTCTGTTGCTCCCGGCCGAGCTCTTCACCCGCCGAAACGGGAAAATCGGCCACCAGGGAGACCCCATCGGCTCCGACCTCGTTCCCGTCGCCCATATAGAGGACCCGCACTTCAAAGGGTTTCTCGAAACTGCGTCCTTCGACCCCGTTTATTCCGGCGGAGAGGGGAAGGATGCGGATGATCGCCGCCGCTGCCCGGGCCGCCTGTAGCAGCTTGAGCTGTTCCGCACCTCTTTCCGGCTCTGCGAGATAGCGAGTAGCTGCAGCGGCATCCAGAAAGCTCAAAACCGCCGCGTAATAGTCGCCCGCTTCGCGGTACTCTTCACCTTCAGCCTCCAAGGCGGTAACGAGATCCTGGGGGGACCGCTTCAAGAGAGAGAATTCCCGTCGCTTCTCCTCCAACAGCCTGCGGGGATAGACCGCGAGAAGATAAAGATCGATCCTTCCATCGGGATACTCCCGCAGGAACTGATCCTCCGTATGCAGTCGATTATTGCCGTTGGTCCGATGCAACTCCTGCTCAAGCTGCCGACGATAGTTGAGAACCTCCTCCAGATACTCAGCGGAGGCGTCTTCATCCAGGTCGAGGCCCATCTCGTCCAGAACACTTTCGATTAAGCGCTGCTCCGCCTGTCTGCGGGCTTGGTCCTGATCGGCGGTGCGGCTGCTTCCCTTGGAGACGAAAAAGAGATCCTCGCCGTTCGCATTCGGCCGCACCAGCACCCAGTCGGGAAATCCCTCGCGGCTGCCGCTCAGGCAGGCGGACAAGAGGAGAATGAGGATAGATAAAAGGATTCCACCGCGGATATTACGGATACTCACTGGACCCACCTGCTGCGACCTGCCTTGGCGGAGATATCGACTGTTCGATCAGCGGCCGATTTCGAAGCTTAAGCACCTACCTTGCTGATAGAGAAGCCTCAGGGAATCGGTTCCAGGGACCTCTGCTCCAGCTTCAAAGACAGCCGTTTCCAACTCTTCCGCGCTCCCCAGGAATCCGATCCTGATCAAGAGTTCCTGGTCCCGCAGCTGGGGCCGGCCGATACTCCGCACCTTACCCTTTAATTCTCGGACAAAAGCGTCGATTACATCAGCCTCATCGAGATTGCGGATGTATAGCTCAAAGGGGAGCCCCGCAGAAAGCTCCTCTGCATAGAGAGCTTCGGCCCGGGAGAGGATCTCTTCCAGCGATCGGTCCAGACTCTGCCGCCACCCTTGATCGCTCGCGATTGTCCGCCTGAAGAGTCTCTTTCCCGAGAGCGGCTCGAGTATCTCGATCTCCATTCCCCTTCCGGTGGAATCGATAAGCAACAACAGGTCGGCATTCATCTTTCCCGCAGCCCATCGCTCAATCGAAACCGAGTCATCGACCTCGGCGGCATATGAATCGCTGCCGTCCCGCATAAGCAGTCTGGCCTGGAGATACTCTTTGGCGGAGTAGCCGTACTCGCGAATACGCCGGTTGACGAGAGCCGCAGACTCTTCGGCCGGGAGTTCGGCGGACTCCCGGGGAAGGACGAGAAAGGTGAGCCTTGAAAGCATCTGCGCCAGTCGCCGTTCCTCCTCTCGGGAGAGCTTGAGTCCGGTAAGCTCCAATTCCTCCGCCGGACTCTCGATAGTTTCCGGCGTTTCCGGCACCGAAGCCGTCGCGACAGCGCTCGAATCCGACTCATCGGGCTCATCCATACCTTCGTCGGCCAACTCTACCGGGGCCTCAGGATCGCTTAGTTGACCGCCGCTTAAACCGGCCGTCCTCAGTTCCTCGGCAAACTCCTGCAGGCGTATCCGCATACCTATTTCCAGCTCAAAAACTCCATCCTGTTCGCTGGAGGCTATGACCTCTCGACTCTCCGGGAGAAGATAGCGTCCCGGCTCTATCATCTCCGCCAAGAATCGATCGAGTTCGGTCCGCTGGGTGAGAGAGGCTCCCGGTCCCAGCAAAGATTCAGCCGCCTTGCGCAGCAGATCCTGATAGGCGACGGTTTCCGCTTCCAATCTGCTCGCGCCGCTCCCCCGGCCGATTAAGAACGGCGAATCGGAAAGGGAGCTATCTACAGGCTCAGTCGGCGTCGCCGGAGGGGGTGTTCCGGCGCATGCACTCAAGAGCAACAGGATCAAAAGGGAGACCCCACCGGGACGAATTATTTCTTTCACCATACAGCGATAACTCCTGACACGTTTATTCCATTCATAGCTTCCAAACCAGTCCGAGACCGGCCATTACTCCGTTATAACTGTAACGCTCCTCTTCTTCAAGGAGATTGGTTCCAAGCCAGTAGGCATATCCCCCGGTGAAGGCAAGACGCCAGTCCCGGTGGAATAGGAAGGTGACTTCGCAGCTCCCGAACCCGCCGATATGGCTGGGGCCGGCAGTGCCGTTACCGCCGCTGCGATACCCGATGCCGAAGGCTCCCCCCGGAAGCAGCTCCCAGCGGCCACGACGCAAACTATACTCGAGACCCGCATAGGGAAAAAGGGTGATACCCTCTGCCGCGGGAACTAAGGTGGCGGGCATTTCCATTCCGATAACGGGGTGCAGAAGGCCCCCCCATCGACTCAAGGCGAGTTTGATGCCGCTCACCACTTCCGCATCGAGCTCCGGACTAATCACTCCCCTGGTATAAGCCTCCAGTTCCAGCCCGGTCCGGTCGAGGGAGCGCAAGGACTCTTCGGGCCGTACCTGGCCGTAGATAGGCGAAGCGAAGGCATATTCCCGGCCGACTTCATCGATCCGCACCAGCGCTTTTGACGGAGACTCCAGTTCATCACCTCGGCGCAGCCCCGCATCCCGGCCTATGCGCAAGAGGATACGATCACCCTCGATCCGGGCGATCGGCCCTCGGAGATTGAGATACTCGCACGTTTGCAGATAGTTCAAGAGCTGCTTGAAGAGCTCCTCCTCGGCCTCGGCCAGGCTGGCCGATTTCGTATCCGCCAGGCCCAATCCCCGCAGCTCCTGCGTCTCGAGCTGCAGGTTACGATCGAGAGCGAGGAGCCGCAACACCAGGCGCGCCTCAGCTACAATTGTATCCGTTTGCGGCTGAATAGAGGGCGGGGATATCCGCAACAGCAGACCGTACTCTTCGGCGACCGGAATACTCTCGCCCGCCCGATCCTCCTCGAGGATTGAGAAGCCGGACAGATACTCCTCCGTGTCCACGGGATCGGCGATCGACACTCCCCCCCCCGGTTCACCGAGCTCCGCCAGAGACTGAATAAGCCGTAGGGGAAACTCTTTATAGATGTGCGCCCGATCCTCGAGGGCGCTCAAGTCCGTTGGGAAGATCAGCAGGCTTTGGGCGGAGAGAATCGGGACTATCAATAGAGCGAATATCAGAGAGATGATATATCGGCGCATAGTGCGGCTGCTCAACGGAAAGTTAGACCTCCGGAGAGTCTGCTTCTTCCTCCGCCTCTGCGGCGAGACTCTCGTCTCCCCGGATTATCACCACGGAATCCAGCAGCAGCGCTCTATCCGGAGGAGCCTGAAGCCGGAGCATCAGTCGGGCATCGTCGCTCATCTCCAATCTGAAGAGCTTGCTTCCGCTAGCGCTCGAGTATTCTAGGAACGCACCGGATTGGCGCCAGCGAATGGTCACGGTTCCGTCGGGCGCGGAGGAGGCTCGTCCTAAGCTGGTTTCCACCGGATCGGCCTCGTCGAGAAGTGCGAACCCGAGCCCTTCGATGGGTTCCGTGAATTCAAGCTCTATCCGTCCTTCAGCCACCTCCCAGGGCGGAAGCTCGATCTCGAGCAGCGCCGAAGCGGGAACTCTCAGGCTGCTTGTGCGTATATCCGACCGAACCTGTTCGCCGTTCAGGCGTATCCCCTGCTGGGGAGCGGCGTCATCGAATCCCCGGGCAAAGAGGAGCCTTCTGCCGTAGCGCTCGCGCATGGCGAATCCGAAGAGCTCAGGGTCACTGGCAGCCTTTTCTCCGTTCCGCCCGGCATAGATCCCGAACTCGTCGAGGGTTCCGGAGAATCCGCCGCCGATTAGGGTCTCCGATAGGTTGCCGGGGAGCGCTATTTGAGGCAAGCGATCGGCCTGTTGCAGGGTTCCGTCCAGGAACCATCGAGTGAGAAGCCCCTCTTCATAGGAGTCGAATGAGAGGGCCAGATAACGAGGAGATGCAAGCAGCTCTCCGGGAAGCGCTAGCTCGTATACGCGCCCGTCGATCGCCAAAAGCACCCCGGCCGGGCTGCGGGAGAGACGAAAGAACTCCTCATTCCTGGTGTTGAGGACCGAGACGATCCGTCCCGGATCGGAAAAGATCCCTTTCAGATGCAGGGTAAATGGATCTAGCCGGCCGCCATCAGCGGGCAGAAGGGATTCGGCGATCCTGATCGTCTCCTCCGAGGTAAACTGAAAACCGAAGATACCGCTCTCGACCACCAGCAGCGGCTCGGCGTCGATTTGGGGATCCGGAAGATCGAGAAAACCCGCCGAGTCGAAGGTTCCCCGGAAATGGAAGAGAACGGAGTAATCCTCGGCCGGTCCCAATTCCCCGCGGGGTGTTCTGGGATCGGACGAAACAAAGGCTTCGATCTTGAAGCGCTCAGCGGCGTTAAAGCGAAACGATTCGTTCCCGGGCGGCGGAAAAGGAAAAAGCTCGGCAATTACCGGATAGATGCCTTCGCTCTCCGGAACCCTCCAGCTGATTAACTGGCTGCCGTCGGAGACCCTGCCCTCCCCGATGGTACGCCCATCGGCACTCCAGCGGAGATAGGGGTCGCCGCTCAATTGGGCCAACTCGGCGTAGAAAACAATGCCCTCCCGGGGCAGAACGGCGGTCGGATAGGCGGAGATACCCTTGATCAGGGTGGTTCCGTCGCTGAGGCTGATAAAGAAGGGGACTTCGCTCTCGGAGAGTTCGTTTCTATCGCCGTCGAGGGCGCGGATCGTCAACATGAAGTAGCCCGGCGGAAAATCCTCGGTAGAGATCACTAAAGGGGTCGAGGAGGCCGATTCCTCGGTCAGAAGAATCAGTTCTCCCTCCTGATCCTCGATGCGGAGCTCCATGTAGGCAGGGTCGGAAGCGGATTCATCAGCCGAAGCGCTGACCGGTATGGCCTCGCCCCGGACCAAGACTGTGCCGGGGGCAATACTCTCGATGAGAATCGCCTCTTCGCCGCCGTAGAGATCGAGCAGACCTGCCTCGCCGCAGCCGCTAAGAAGTAGTGCAAGACCCAAAACGAGGAGAGTAAGAAATGGAAAACGGCGGATCCTGGTCATGACGCTCCTACACCTATAATACCACCGTACGGCATACTCCACCAATGAAAATCGAGAATTCTTGGTAGATTATGGCGCTATTGGAGAAATTAAAACTCCTCGAGTAGGCTAGATTCTCCGGGGGCAAAAAACTCGTCCATCAGGCTCTCGCCGCCGAAGGAGTCATCCTCCCGGCTGCCCAAGGCCAGATAGAGTTTGGTCCAATACTCGACCCGGGCGATCCGTTCCCGCTGTGCGCGCAGATTAGAACTGAAGCGTCGAAAATACTCGCCCGCTCGAATTTCTCCGAGATCGGCGTCTGCGGCGAGCCCTTCGTCAATCACATAACGCCTGAGCTCTACGAGGCGGAAGAAGTTCTGCCGGTAGATGGGTATGATGGAGCGCATCTCGATAAAGGCCGGACTGATCTCGGCCCGGAAGCGCATCAGCTCGCCCCGGCTGGGGGGATTTCCCGACTCATTGGCCTGGGCATAGCGGCGCAGACGGGTCTCGAAACTCTCGATCCGCCTGTAAGCGGCATTGAAGCGCGGAAGCAGACGTTGATTTTGACGTACGTAGGCACGAATGAAGACCGGCGCACCGGAGCGGAAGATGCTTAGCCGCTCAGCTTGCCAGTTGGTCCGGAACTGATCGTACTCGTCCTCATCGACACCGACTCCGTTAATGGGGTCCCCCGGGAGCTTCTGAACCCCCCGGCCGGGTCCGGCGAACTCTTCGTTATCGTTCTCGTCGACGCAGCTCACGCTCCCCTCTTCGCAGAGAACCAGAACGCTACCGTCCGGAGCGGTCACGACCTCGAACTCGGTACCCCTGACGCCCATTACCGCACTCTCGGTCTGTACGCTCAGCCGCTCCCGGCCGCTGAGCTTGGCGACCTTCAGGGAGAGAGATCCGGAGAAGACCTCGAATCTGGTGCGCGATGCGCCGCCGCTTAAGCTCGACTCGATCCGAAAGACCGTATTGTTACCGACGCTGATGTTGGTTCCGCCGGTCTGCAGATTGCTCAGCTCGAACTCAACGAATCCGTCATCCCCGGTCTGAATGGTATCCACCGCTTCCAAGGTGAAGCCGATATCCGAGGGGAAGAGCTCGATAATCTCTCCGTCGCGGTGAAGATCGACATAACCGTCCAAGTACTGTATTTCACCTACCACCTCCGCTTGCTGAGACCAGAGAGAAAGTCCCAAAGCAATCAGGATAGTAGTGAGAATCATGGCCTTACGAATCATATCTTCCTCACCTCACAACAGATTATGCGTACCTTGGGAATATACCACACCTCGACCTAGGCTTCAATTTCAGACCAGAGCCGAGCCAGATTGACCACCATCTCGGCCGCCATGCACATGGTCTCCAGGGAGGCCCATTCGGTCAGACTGTGAAAATTGTGGCCTCCGGTGAACAGATTCGGTGTGGGGATCCCCATCTCCGAGAGCCGAGCCCCGTCGGTGCCGCCCCGAATAGGGGTGAATTCCGGATCCAATCCCAATTCGCTTATCGATTTAAGCGCCAGGTCGAGGATGAGAGGATCCTTAGTGAAGGCGTCCCGCATATTGAGATACTGCTTTTTGGTCTCCACCACTACCGTGCCGCCGGGATACTGCGCCTCTATGGCCGCGGCGAAGGCCTCGAGGGCCCGGGCTCGTCGCTGCACCTCATCCGTTTCGAAGTCTCTGAGGATCAGCGCCAGCTTGGCCTCTTCCATGTGACCCGAGACCTCGACGGTATGGTAGAAACCGTAGCGTCCGTCGGTTGCCTCCGGGCTTTCGGCCCCGGGGAGAAGATTCAGGAAGCTTCCGAGCATACTGATGGCGTTAACCATCTTGCCCCGGGCGCGTCCCGGATGGCTGGCTATTCCCCGAAAACGCAGCTCCGCCCGGTAGGCGTTGAAGCACTCCGATTCGAGGGTACCCCGCACATCCCCGTCCAGGGTATAACAGCAGCGGCTTCGAATCCGCTCCTTCGGGAAACGGTCCATCCCTTTTCCAGTCTCCTCGTCGGGGGTAAAGATAATCTCCAAGGGCCCGTGAAGAGCCTCGGGATGGGAGACGAGATACTCCACCGCAGCCATAATCTCCGCCACCCCTGCCTTGTCGTCGGCGCCGAGGAGCGTGGTGCCGTCGGAGGTGATAATCGTATCTCCCTTACGTACTGCAAGCTCGGGCATCTCCTCAGGATCGAGGACGACGCCGTTCTTGAGTTTGATCGGTGTCCCGCTCCAGGAGGGGTGTACCTGGGGATTTACGTTTTCGCCGGAGACGTCGGCAGCGGTGTCTACGTGGGCCATCAGCCCGATAGTAGGGGCGCCCTCGCTACCGCTCGAGGCCTCCAGACGGCCGATGAGAAATCCCTGCTCATCCAGCTCTACCGGAACGCCCAGTTCTTCCAGCTCTTTTTTTAAGAGATTCAAGAGTTCCCACTGACGTTCGGTAGTGGGAGAAGCATCGATATGGGCATCCGAGGTGGTCCAGATACGGGCATAGCGTTCGAAGCGGCTTAAGAGTTTTTGTGCATCTATTTTTGCCGGGTATTCTCTTTTCATAGGGCGTTGAGTATAGCATAGCGAGTTGCCTTTTAACAGCCGAGACTCTATATTGTCGGCATGCAGATACCCTCGTATCCCGATTTTTCACCACTTGCAATAGAGATGCGCGACGAAATCCATCCGATCCTCTCTCAGCTCAAGTCGGGCATCTCCGAGTTCACCTTCGCCAACCTCTTTCTTTTTCGGGAGACCTACTCCTACCGCATTAGCCGTCTGGGGAGGGATCAGCTTCTTATTTCGGGCACCAAAGAGGGGGAGCCCTTCGTCGCCCTCCCCTGCGGTTTGCCCGAGGACGAGGTTTTGATGGAGCTCTTCCAGGACCACCTATATATAAAGAATCTGGCTCAGGAGTATGCCGAACCGGAACAGCTGAGACTCGAACGGATGGGCTTCTGCGTAATAGAGGACCGGGACAACTTTGACTATCTCTATACGGTCAAGGATTTAGCTCATCTTCCCGGCAAGAAGTACCACAAGAAACGAAACCTGGTGAAACAGTTTATCAACAACTACGAATACTCCGAGGTGATGATCGACTCCTCCAACCGGGATGACGCTTTCTTCGTCGCCAAGAGCTGGGCGGAGGGACGGGAGGACCCCGGGGACACCAAGGCCGCCCTGGAGGCCCTCGAAATGAGCCGTATCCTCGATCTGAAGGGTTATCTCTACTATGTCGACGGCCGTCCGGCCGCCTACGTATTGGGCGAGAGTATCGCCCGGGGCAAGGGCTTCGTCGTCCATTTCGAGAAGGCGATCGGGAACTACAAGGGGATCTATCAATTCATCAACAAGGCCTTCGCCTCAATCCTTCCCCACCATTATCAGTATATCAACCGGGAGCAGGATCTGGGGGATCCGGGGCTGCGCCAAGCCAAGATGACCTACCGCCCGTCGAGCTTCGTCAAAAAATACCGGGTCTATATGGATCCCAGCTGTCCCTGCCCCCAGGAGTAGTCTGCTTCTTCCCAGAGAATCGCTCTTCCTGTATAATAATACAAATTTTACTCATTTAGGAGATTCAATGGCCTTTCCCGATTATTCCAATACCCCCCTTACCGAACTCTACGGTGTCAATTCCTTCAATGAATCGGTAATGAAAGAGCGCCTTCCCAAAAGTATCTATAAAGCCCTGAAACGGGTCCAGGCGGGAGACGCCGAACTGACCCTGGAGGTGGCCGAGGTGGTCGCCAACGCGATGAAGGATTGGGCCATTGAACGGGGCGCGACCCACTACACCCACTGGTTCCAACCCCTTACCGGGTTAACCGCAGAGAAGCACGACGCATTCATTGCGCCCACCTCGGACGGCAAGGTGATGATGGAGTTCTCGGGCAAGGAGCTCATTATGGGCGAACCGGATGCCTCGAGTTTCCCATCCGGGGGCTTACGGGCGACCTTCGAGGCCCGGGGTTATACCGCCTGGGACACAACCTCTCCCGCCTTCTTGAAGGAGGACAGCACCGGCGTAACCCTCTATATCCCCACGGCCTTCGTCTCATATAACGGACAAGCCCTGGATAAGAAGGTGCCCCTGCTGCGCTCCATGGAGACCCTGAGCCGCCAGGCGATGCGGGTTCTGAAGGTCTTGGGGAACGAGAGCAGCAAGAGGGTGATCACCACCGTCGGGGCGGAGCAGGAGTATTTCCTGGTGGACAAATGCTACTGCGACCTCCGATCGGATCTGATGCTCACCGGCCGTACCGTCTTCGGCCGACTGCCGGCCAAGGGACAGGAGCTGGACGACCACTACTTCGGCGCCCTGAAGGAGCGGGTATCGGCTTTCATGCGGGAGTTGAATCAGGAGTTATGGAAGCTGGGGATCTCCGCCAAGACCCAACACAACGAGGTCGCCCCGAATCAGTTCGAGATCGCCACCATCTTCGATACCTCCAACGTGGCCACCGACACCAATCAGCTGGTCATGGAGACCCTGCAGAAGGTGGCCCTGCGGCACGACCTGGTTGCCCTGCTCCACGAGAAGCCCTTTGCCGGGGTGAACGGCTCGGGCAAGCACAATAACTGGTCCATGGCCACCGACGACGGGATCAACCTGCTCGAACCGGGGGACGATCCCCGGCAGAACGCCCGCTTCCTGCTCTTCCTGGCCGCCGCGATAAGCGCGGTGGACGAGTATGCACCGATCCTGCGCATGTCCGCCGCCAATGCCGGCAACGATCACCGTCTGGGAGCCAACGAGGCGCCCCCGGCGATCGTCTCCATCTTCTTAGGCGATCAGCTGACCGAGATTCTGGAGGAGATTGCCGAAGGAGGCGAGAAGAAGGCTACCGAAGCTGCGGCCCGGCTCGAGGTCGGCGTCGCCAGCTTGCCTAAGCTTCCCAAGGATCTAACCGACCGCAACCGGACCTCCCCCTTCGCCTTTACGGGCAACAAGTTCGAATTCCGGATGGTTCCCTCATCAGAGTCGGTGGCCGGTCCCAATGTGGTCCTCAACACCGCCATGGCCGAGATTCTCTCCCGTCTCGCCGATCGGCTGGAGGCCGCGGATGATCCGATGGCCCTGGTTCCCAGCTTGATCGCCGAGAGCTACGCCGCTCACCGCCGGGTGGTATTCAACGGCAACGGTTACGCCGAGGAGTGGCTCGCCGAGGCGGAGAAGCGGGGTCTGCCGAACTTCAGCTCTACGGTGGAGGCGATTCCTCAACTGGTCGGAACCGATTCGATTAACCTCTTCACCCGCCATAAGGTCTTCCTGGAGGAGGAGCTCCACTCCCGCTGCGAGATCTATCTGGAGAAGTACGCCAAACAGATTAATATCGAGGGCAGCATCGCCCTGGAAATGGCAAGAAGTCAGGTATACCCGGCGGCGCTCCTCTATGCCGGGCAGATGGCCTCATCCCTGGTCTCCATGGCCAGCGCCGATCCCGGACTCGATCTGGGCGCCCATAAAGCCCTGTTAGGCGAGCTGAACAGTCAGCTGACTGCGCTGAAGAATGCCGCCGATCAGTTGGCCCTCGCCTTGAGTCATGCCGCCGCCGAAGAGGATGTGCACCCTTGCGCCATACTCTACCGCGAGGCGGTCCTGCCGGCCATGGATGATGTTCGCAATGCAGTAGACGCCCTCGAGGCCCTCGTGCCGAAACAGGATTGGCCCTTCCCCAGTTACGAGGAGCTGCTCTTCCGTCTATAGGACGGACGAGAGAGCTTCCATTCGGTGGACCACTGACAGATGTGAGGCTCTTTAAGCCGGGCGCTACCTATTGGTACGTCCGGCTTTTTATTCCTACATTTTCGTATGCTTATCCTTCAAGCCCCCGACCCTCCTGCTTAACAAACCTATTCATAGCAAACACTTATGTTTTTTGGCACGCTCCTTGCAAATAATATAGTAGGAATAGACCCCCATTGGAGGAATTTGTATGAGCGAAATTAAAACGCCGAAAGACGTACTTGAACTGATGAAGCGGGAGAAGGTGGAGGTGGTCGACCTGCGCTTCATGGACTTTCCCGGCCTCTGGCAGCACTTCTCGGTACCTGCCGCCGAGATCGAAGAAGATACCTTTACCGAAGGTCTCGGTTTCGACGGCTCCAGTATCCGCGGTTGGCAGGCGATCAATGAATCGGACATGCTGGTAAAACCTGTACCGGAAACCGCATTTATCGATCCTTTTTTCCAGCACACCACCCTGGTAATGACCTGTAACATCTGCGATCCGATAACCGGCGAGGACTACACCAAGGACCCGCGGAACATCGCTCGCAAGAGCGTTGCCTACCTGCAGTCCTCGGGCATTGCCGATACAGTTTTCATCGGACCCGAAGCGGAGTTCTTCATCTTCGACGATGTACGTTTCGACCAGAACGAACACGAAGGGTACTATCATCTCGACTCGGTAGAGGGTCGCTGGAACACCGGCCGTCAGGAGAACCCCAACTTAGCCTACAAGCCCCGCTACAAAGAGGGCTACTTCCCGGTTCCCCCTACCGACAGCCTGCAGGACATCCGCTCTGAGATGATGCTCCTGATGCAGAAGATCGGCATCTCGATCGAAGCACAGCACCACGAGGTCGCCACCGGCGGCCAGTGCGAGATCGACATGCGCTTCGCTCCGCTGGTAGAGATGGCCGACAATGTGCTGAAGTACAAGTACATTATCAAGAACACCGCCAAGAAGTATGATCGGACGGTTACCTTCATGCCCAAGCCCCTCTGGAACGACAACGGATCGGGTATGCACGTCCATCTCTCCTTCTGGAAGGACGGCAAGAACCTCTTTGCCGGCGACGGTTATGCGGGGATGAGCCAGGAAGCTATGTGGGCCATCGGCGGTATTCTCAAGCACGCCCCCGCCCTGTTGGCTTTCACCAACCCGACGACCAATAGCTACAAGCGGCTGGTTCCGGGCTTCGAAGCACCGGTCAATCTGGCGTACTCGAGCCGGAACCGTTCGGCCTCGGTTCGGATTCCGATGTATTCGGCCTCTGAAAAGGCGAAGCGCTTCGAATTCCGCTGCCCAGACCCCTCGAGCAACCCCTACCTGGCCTTCTCGGCTATGTGTATGGCCGCCATCGACGGTATCGTCAACAAAATCGATCCCGGTTCACCCCTGGACAAGGATATCTACGACCTGCCCCCCGAGGAGCTGGCGAAGGTACCCAAGACTCCCGGTTCCCTGCGGGCCGCTCTGGAAGCCCTCGAGGCCGACCATGAGTTCCTGCTCCGGGGCGATGTATTCACCCAGGATGTTATCGACACCTGGATCGACTACAAGATGGAGCATGAGGTCAAGGCCCTTGATCTGCGTCCTCACCCCTGGGAGTTCGCCCTCTACTACGATATCTAAGGTTCATCTGGAATCTCACATTGAGCGCTTTCCGGCCTCGCCGGGGGGCGCTTCTTTTTTTGGAGCAATACAGGGTAGAATTGTCTCGCTTGATAGAGGTATGCATGAACAACCAAGGCTTTCTAGAGGCAGTCAACATCGACAGCCCATATCTACTCGAGATATCTTCCGAAGAGACGGAGATCGAGATCCTTATCGCCAGCTATGATTTTCCGTCCATCTTCTCCCTGCTCTGCGGCACCATCTCATCCTTAGGCGTGGAGATCTCCAGCGCCGAGATAGCTACCGTCAGACCAGGGACAAAGGAGGAGAGACGCAGCTCTCTCCCCGGGTCGGGAAGAAAGATTCTCGACCGCTTTACGGGACGCTTGAATAGCGAGACCTCCCTCGCCAGTTTCCGAAAAAGGCTTACCGATCGGCTCAAAACCCTATTGATGCCCCTTGCGACGGATAAAAACGGTTCCGCCATAGCCGACAGCCGGCGAACGGTCAACCATTGGGTAGCCGAGGCGCTGGATAGCGGATCAACCGCTCCCGGCGATGTACTGTTGCCGATGCGCCTCGAGATCGAGCGGGAAGATCCGGATTATACCTGGATTGCATTGACCGCCCAGGATACCCACTTCTTCCTCTACTCCGTGGCCACCGCCGTGACTCTTTTAGGCCTCTCGATCGAACGGGTAGAGATCAGCACCGAAGCGGGGAAAATCCGCGACCGATTAGCCTTGGTAGATCAGGAAGGGAAGCGGCTCGAATCGGAGCGGGTATTGAATCGGCTGCGGTTTTCGATTCTTTTAACCAAGCAGTTCACCTTCTTTCTGGGAGAAGCGCCCGATCCCTATGCGGCCATCATCCGCTTCGAGTCGATGATTGAGGAGCTCTCCCGATCCGCCGACCTAGACCGCTGGCGAGATATGCTCGAGAATCCGCGGACCCTGAAGGAGCTGGCCAAACTCCTCGGGATGAGCGACTTCCTGTGGGAGGAGTTCATCCGGCTCCAGTACGAGAACATCCTCCCGCTCTTGAGCGCATCGGAAGAGTCCGCCGGAAGTCTCGGCATGCCGGTGAGCCGGGAGGATTTTGAGTACCGCCTCCAGGTCGCCCTCTCCAAAGAGGAGAACTACGAGGCCCGCAAGCGACGGCTCAACAAGTTCAAGGATGAGGAGATCTACCGACTCGACCTGGAACAGATTATTCGTCCCGGCGAGGATTTCCTCAGGTTGAGCCGCAACCTGACCCTCTTAGCCGAAGCGGTGGTGACCACGGCGTTCAACCTGGCGGAGGATGAACTCACAAGGCGCTTCGGCAGGCCCCTGACCGTGGCCGGCATCGAAGCGAGCTATGCGGTACTGGGCCTGGGTAAACTCGGCGGCCAGGCCCTGGGATACGCATCGGACATCGAGCTTCTCTGCGTCTACTCCGATAACGGCCGTACCGACGGCGCGAAATCGATCCCCAATAGCGAATTCTTCGACCGCTTGGTAAAAGAGGCAACCGGGATGATTGCGGCCAAACAGGAGGGGATCTTCCATATCGACCTAAGACTTCGCCCCCACGGAAGCGCCGGCCCCCACGCGAGCAGCTTGGAACGTTTTGCCGATTATTACCGCAGCCAGGCGCACTCCTTCGAGAAACTGGCCCTGGTCAGGCTGCGCGCCTTCACCGGCAGCGAAGCCCTCGGTTCCCGAGTAGAGTTGCTGCGCGACGAGATCATCTACGCCCCGGCGGCGCTCGATCTGGAATCGCTGCGCAGTCTGCGGCAGAAGCAGCTGAAGGAGAAGAGCCTTCCGGGCCGGATCAACGCCAAATTCTCATCCGGCGCACTGGTGGATGTAGAGTATACCGTGCAGATCTTACAGGCGATTCACGGCGGCGCCTATCCCGCGCTGCGCACCCCCAGTATTCACCGTGCGCTAGACGAACTCTCCCGGCGGGGCATTATCCGCAGCGACGAGTCCCAGGAGATCGTCTGGGCCTACCGCTTTCTGCGGCGCTTAATCAACGCCTTAAGAATGCTCCGGGGATCCGCTAAGGACCTCTACCTGCCGCCGGTCGATTCCGACGAATACAGCCACTTGGCCCGCAGGATGGGCTATCGCGGACGGCCGGGACTTTCGCCCCGGGAGCAGCTTCGTTCCGAATTCGACGAACGGAGCGCTCGAGTACGGGGATTCGTCGAGCACTACCTCGGCCGGGAATCCCTTCCGTCGGCCGGCTCGGGAACCATTGCCGATCTGATCCTCTTCCCCGATCGAGAGGATGTCGACAAACAGGCTATCCTCGCAGGCTACGGCTTCGCCAATCCGGACCGGGGGATACATAACTTCGAGAGCCTCGCCGCCAAGGCGGGGGACAGGGACCTCTTCGCCCGGGTGGCGGTCCTGGCGGTTCACGAGCTCGCATCCCAGAGCGATCCAGATATGGCCCTGAACAACTGGGAACGCCTGGCGGACGAGGACTTTCCCGCCCAGCTCGATCGGATGCTATCCCAGCCGACCAGGATCAGCCTATTGATGCAGCTCCTCTCGGGCAGCCAGTACCTGAGCGACACCCTGATCGCCAATCGCAGCCTTTTCTCCGAGATTACCGATCCGAATGCAATCGGCCGCGCCTGGAGATCGGAAATTTTCCTGCAACGATTGAGAGAGCGGAGCGAAAGCGCCCGGAATGAGGATGAGTTTATCGCCGCCCTCAGGGAACAGAAGAAGAGGGAACTCCTGCGCATCGGTACCCGCGACATCTGCTACCATGCTCCCCTGGAGGAGATCACCGCCGAGCTATCGGCCACCGCCGAAGCGCAGATTACAGTAGCCCTCGAACGGGCTTGGAAGGAAACCGGCGGCGAAGGAGAGCCTCCCTACACTATCGGGGCCTTCGGGAAACTCGGGGGAAACGAACTCAATTACTCCTCCGATCTCGATCTGGTAGGCATTGCGCACAGGTCCGACCTTCCTCCCGAAACCGGTCGAAAACTCATGGAACAGCTCCGCCGCTACCTGGCGTCTCCATCCCCCTTCGGCGCCGGCTACCGGATCGACTACCGGCTGCGCCCCTTCGGCCGATCGGGCAATCTCGCGGTAGACATCCCCGCACTTGAGGAGTACTACCGCAAGCACGCCTCCCCCTGGGAGCACCAGGCGCTCTTGAAACTGAGGCTGATTGCAGCTCCCGCCGAATTGACCCGGGAGTTCGAGAAGAAGATCCGCCCGCTGATCTTGACTGATCGCCCACCGGCTGAAATCGTCGGAGCGGTACTGCAGAACAGAGAGACGGCGATAAAGATGAACCGGGATGTGAAACGCGGATTGCGGGAGATCAAGAATGGTCCGGGAGGAATCAGGGATATTGAGTTCCTACTCCAGGCGCTGCAACTGATTCACGCCCCGGAGAAGGACGATTTGCTGAGCGCCTCCAGCCTGGATGCCCTCGAGCGGCTGCAGCGGGGCGGATACCTTACTCCCCTCGATCGACACGCCCTCGAATCGGCCTACCGGCTCTTGCGACGGACCGAGCACTTTCTGCAACTCTACGACGATCGACAGCTCCATAGCTTGCCAACGGAGCCGGAGAAACTGGCGATCCTGGCCGGCCGCTGCGCGAATCTGCCGGGCAGCGAGTTTACCGCCCTGATCGAGACCGAGACCCGCCGGGTACTACGCATACGGGACGAGTATTTCGGCCGCTACCGGGAACTATGACTCATCGCCGGCAAAGAGGCCCATCAAGAGATTAGCTCCCATCTGCTCGGTATCCTTCATACTCTCCATCGATTTAAAGAGTTCCTGTAGCTCCAAAATCTGCTCCAGAAGCAGCAGACGGACGAATTGCTCGTACTTCGGCGAGGTCCGTACCGAGATTTGGGTGCTGGTCTGGGCCAGGGTGATAAGGATATCATCCTTGCGGATATGATAGAGCCTGTCCTGGGATGAGTCGATGCGGTGAATGAAGAACTCCTCATTCTTGAAGGCATTCAACATCTCCTGACGGATAAAATCGGTGACCCGCAGGCTGGGAAACTCCAGGTCGAAGGACTGCAGGTCCTCTTCCTTCTCATCCCCGGCCCGGCGGCGGGTATAACCCGTACCCCCGTCGAAGCTCTTAATAAGGAGCGGCGGTGCGGTAATGCTCGCCACCAACAGGGTCATGATAGCCACCCCGAAGATATCCTTGCCGATCGCTCCCGACGAAAGACCGATACCCGCGACAATCAGGGTAACCTCACCCCGGGGCAGCATGCCCGCGCCGACGCGAAACGCACCGCGAAGATTGAAGCCGGTAAGCAGACTGGGAACCCCGCAGCCGATGATCTTCCCGGCAATTGCCACCAGAGAGAAGATGAGCCCGAAGCCGAGAACGGGGATAAGCGACGCGAAATCGACCATCATCCCCATCACGCAGAAAAAGATAGGCACGAAGAAGGAGTAGAGGCCGGAAAGATTCTCCCGGATCTCGTGGGCGATATCGGTTTGCGAGAGAGAGAGCCCGGTTACATAGGCGCCGATGATCATCGCCAAGCCCACCGTCTCCGAGAGCCCCGCCAGGATCAGCGCGATCCCAAAGGCGATACCGGCGATGGTATCCATACCCTCGAAATGCTTGAGCCCCTTGGTCAAGCGCGGGGCGATCACTATCCCGATTACGGTACAGATCAGCCAGAATCCGAAGGCCTTGGCGGCGATAAGACCGATCCGGGCCCAGTCGAGGGAACCCGCTCCGCCGGAGGCCTTGGAGATACCGACCACGACCGCCAGGAGAATAATACCCACCACATCGTCCAATACCGCCGCGGCGAGGATCGTGACCCCCTCGGGAGAGGACATCTTGCGCTTCTCCGACAGAATCCGGGCGGTTATGCCCACCGAGGTGGCCGTCGAGAGGGTGCCCAAGAAGAGTGCGGTGGGATCCATGAAGCTCTCCACCTGGGGCAAGAGCAACACCGCGGTAAGATCGCCGAAGAGAAAGGAGACCACCACCCCGCCGAGACCGACGATGCTACCCAGCCCGGAAAAACGGAGAAAGGTGGGCAGATCCGTCTCCAAACCGGAGAGGAAGAGCAGAATTATCGAGGCGTGGACCGCAAAGCCGTAGAGCTCAGGCTGAATCGGAAGGGCCCCGTCGTAGATTGGAAAGAGCGGCCCATGCAGCAGGGGAAGCGAGATCGCCCCCAACGCATAGGGCCCGATCAGCATTCCCGCCGCCAATTCGCCGAGCACCTTAGGCTGCTTCAGAGTATGAGAAAAGAAGTAGCCCAGAATCTTGGCGCTGATTATCACCACCGCCAGCTGCAGAACCAACCTGGTCATGATGTGGTTCATCGATTCCTCGGTGGTTGCGCCGGCCTGAAACACGATTATTCCCAGTAGCAGGAGGGAGAAAATGATCTTTTTTCGCATGATCCTACCCTAGCGTAAGAAGATTGAGAGGAGCTCTTCCGCCGACTGTACCTTGAGAATACGTTCCCGAGCCTCCGCCGTCTGCAGGAGCTGACTGATCTCCGCCAGGAACTGTACATGCGGTCCGGTACGATTCACCGGCGAAAGGGTCATGATAAAGATGGTACTCGGTTCGCCGTCCAGAGCGGCAAAATCGATCCCCTCGGGCTTAACCGCGATACATGCCACCAGCTCCTCGACAGCCGCACTCTTGCCGTGTGGGATGGCTACCCCATGCTGTATACCGGTCGACATCTTGGCTTCCCGCTCGCGGATAGCCGTTAGCGCGGCTTCCCGGTCGGAAACCTTACCGCTCTTCATTAAGAGATCGACCAGCTCCTCCAGGGCCTCTTCTTTCGTTTCCGCCTTCAGCCCCAGAGAGATGACTTCGGGGGTGAGAGTTTTTCTCAAGTTCATATTTGCACTCTACGTTGACTCCCCGACTCTGTCAACTGAGAGGATCGAGCACTATTGAGGTATAGACTGTTGATTTCGAAAGATAAGCTGCCCCTAAATTATATTTAACCTATTTTTATATACATTTTTTAGCTCGATACAATGCAAAATGCCGCAGCTTTACATTTTTAAAGTAAATTTTGACAGTATTTTCTACTAATTCTCCATATTTACCGATTTTTTCGTGCTTTTATATTGACCTAAGATCAACATAGACCTATAGTCACAGAAAGCATTATCAATTTTTTGGTAATGTCACCCTAAAAGGGAGGATACGATGACTAAAAACCTCCGAACCGGCGCAGAAGTGCTGGTCGATATCATTCAACAGCAGGGAGTCGAGTATATATTCGGCTATCCTGGTGGAAACGCAATTCCCGTGTTTGATGCGCTGGTCGATTCACCGATTCAGCTCATTCTTACCCGTCACGAGCAGGGAGCAACCCATATGGCGGACGGGTTCGCTCGAGCCACGGGCAAGCCGGGGGTGGTTCTGGTAACCTCAGGGCCGGGAGCGACGAATACCATCACCGGCATCATGACCGCCCATATGGATTCGATCCCCATGGTGGTAATCTGTGGACAGCAACTCACCGGAAATCTTGGACTGGACGCATTTCAAGAGGCCGACGTTTCCGGTATCTCTTACCCGGTGGTAAAACACTCCTACTTGATCAAGGATGCTCAGGATATTCCCCGCATCGTCAAGGAGGCCTTTCACCTTGCGGTTACCGGCCGTCCGGGCCCGGTCCTGATCGACCTTCCGAAGGATATTTCCAGTTCGATGATCGACCCCACCTATCATGAGGAGTTTCATCTACCCGGCTACGAGGTTCCCAGCGAGGGAGAATCGGAGAGGATCGAAGAGGCCGCCGAACTACTGCGGAATGCATCGAAACCGGTGCTGCTCGTCGGCCATGGAGCCATGATCTCCGGCGCGGGCAAGGCCCTTACCTACTTGGCCGAGAAGCTCCAGATCCCGGTGGTCAACACCCTGCTCGGCAAGGGGTGCGTACCCGAGGATCATCCCCTCAACCTGGGGATGCTCGGCATGCACGGTACCGCCTACGCCAATAAAGCGGTGGAACACTGCGATCTTATCATGTCCATCGGCTCCCGATGGGACGACCGCATCACCGGCAAGCTCGAGGTCTTCTGCGAGAATGCGGTTAAAATTCATGTCGATATCGATCCTTCCGAGATCGACAAGAGCGTCCAGGTCGACTGCGCCATAATCGGGGATGCAAGAACGGTAGTTGAGGCGGTTGCGGCGGTAGCCGAGAAGGGAGATACCGAGAGCTGGCTGCAGGAGATAAAGCGCTGGCGGAAGAATTTCCCCCTTAAATACCGCAAAGAGGGCAAACTCCGGGCTGAGCATGTAATCGACGAGATCTACAAGCTGAGCGAAGGCGAAGCGATCGTCGCCACCGATGTGGGGCAGCACCAGATGTGGGCGGCTCAGTATTACCTGACTAAACACCGCTATCAGTGGATCTCCTCCGGCGGAGCTGGGACCATGGGGTTCGGATTTCCCGCCGCCATCGGTGCCGCCATGGGGCAGCCCGGCAAGCAGGTGATTGCGGTGGTCGGGGACGGGGGATTCCAGATGACCCTCTGCGAGCTCTCAACGGCGGTTATCAACAAGCTCCCCATAAAAATCCTCCTGATCAACAATCGTTACCTGGGGATGGTGCGTCAGTGGCAGAATATGTTCTACGACAATCGTCTCTCCGGAGTCGATATGGTCGGGAATCCCAACTTTGTAAAACTCGCCGAGAGTTACGGCTGTAAGGCCTTCCGTATCAAGCGTTCGGCCGATGTGCGTCGAGTACTCAAGAGCGCCCTGGAGTACAATGAGGGGCCATGTCTGATCGACGTAGAGGTAGAGAAGGAAGATAATGTCTTCCCGATGATCCCCTCGGGCGCTCCCTACAGCGAGATGCTTTTAGAAGCGCCGAAGAGCGGTAAATTAGCCAAACCGACTGGAGGAACCTAATGAGTAGCGTCGTCAAACAGAAGATCGAGCAGGATTATCGGCAGCATACCATCAGTCTCTACGTAGCCAACAAACCGGGGGTGTTGATCCGCACCGCCCTGGTATTCGCCCGACGGGGATACAATATCGACAGTCTCGTCGTTTCCGGCGCGCATGATCCGAAGTTCTCACAGATGAACATCGTCGCCTCGGGGGATGCAAAGACCCTGGATCAGATCCTGAAGCAGCTTAACAAGCTGGTTGATGTGGTGCACGCCACCGACAATACCGCCCAGGATGTGATCCAGAAAGAGCTCCTGCTGATCAAACTGGCGTGTCCGCCGGAACAACGGACCGAGATTCTCCAGGTAGCTTCGGCCTTCGACGGAGATATTGTCGACTTGAGCGAGACGACCATTACCTTCGAGGTCTCCGGCGACTCGGACAAGCTCGATACGGTACACAACATCTGCAGCCACTACGGGGTAATCGAAATGGTCCGTTCCGGCAAGATCCTAATGGCCAAGGGCGAACGAATTACCTAGGGCAAACTTGATAGCGCACTCCAGAAGGGATAAATTAGGGAGAGAGAATAAAGCGAGGTGCGCCATGAAGATACGATATATCCCGATTTTCCTGTTTATCCTGACTGCGTTCTGTTGGGCTGAAGACTTCTCGGTGATCTACCTCGCCGGAGATGCAGCCTTAGCGGATGACACCCTGGTCCAAACCGGCGATATCCTGACCGAGAGCGATGTGGTGGTCCTGACCGACGGCAGCGTACTGGAACTCCAGGGCAGCGCCGAAAGCCTGACTCTGGTCGGGCCGGGGCGTTATTCAATATCTGGATTGACGGAAACCCGAGAAAAGCGTTCCGGATTCTCTATAGCCAATCTATTACAGACAAAACTCCAGCGCATGGTCAGCGGTACCCCCGCCGGCGATCAGAGTACGGTGATGGGCGTTCGGGGCGCAGCCTCGGATGCGGATGAACTGACCTGGATGGACGGCGAAAGCGACGTCTATATTACCGCCGGCCGAGATTATCTGAAAAACAAGTCTCTGCCCCTTGCGGCCGACAGTTTCGAGGAGGGCATAGATACGGCCTCCCTCTACGGCGAATACGAGGCGGAGATGGAACTGCGCTTCCTTCTCTCCTACACGCGCGCCCTACAGGGGCGACGGGGAGAAGCCTTAAGCCTGATTAACCAGGTCTCCGCCGACCCTTATCTGGAGTGGTATCCTGAATATCGTCTGCATCATGCCCAGCTCCTTCTCGGCGCCGGCGCCAACGCCGAGGCTGCTAAGATTCTCGAGGCCGAAGAAGAGACGGTCGCCCTCTCCGGGGAGGAGAAACTGATCCTCGGGATCGCTCTCTACGATTTGGGAGGATCCGAGAAACGCCGCGGCGAGGCCCTCTTGAGGGAGTTAGCCGCCGCCGATTCCGAGCTCTCCCCCACGGCTAAAGCGTATCTCGGGCAGTGATTCTTTAGTCATTTCCATGCTATACTCATCGCCATGCGGGTATCTATCAGTCTGACACTGCTGTTGCTCATTCTCGCGTTCGGCGCCCAGGCCCTGGTCGCCCAAGAGGCCGACGCACTCTTTATCTCCAGCCGGCCGCTGGGAGCCGCAGTTTTCGTTAACGGCACAGCCGTGGAAGGGACCACCCCGGTGCTGTTGCGCGATCTCAAGCCCGGCAACTACCGTATAGACCTCATCAAAGAGGATTACCTCTCAACCCGAGCGGAATTGGAGTTTGAGGGCGGCCAACCGGCGGCGGTCAACTATCGTCTCAACCGGGACGGAATCGCCCTTGATCCGGAGGCCGACTCGGTCAGCCTCAACGGGGTTCCCGTACCGGGCGGGGAGTCGGCTATCCTCGTCGATCCGGGAAGTTACAGCCTCGAGTATAACGATGAAACCCTCGCTATCACCCCCGTCTATCCTCAAAACGGCCTGATTCAGGCTCTCGACATCCTGGCTCCGTCGGTTTTCACATTAGGAGGCCTGTTAATGGGCGAAGATTTCTTCATGGATCAGGATGAGAGCCTGACCGTCTCGCCCGTGTCGGTGGGCCTGGCTACCCTGGGCGCCGCCTTGGGTATTGCCGATATCCGCCTGCGGATCGACCGCCGGGAGTACCTCGAGAGTGCGCGGATACGACCGGTTCAAGGGGAAGGCGACGCGGCGGCGGAGAGACTACTGGCCGAGGCCGAGGAGATTCTCAGCGCCGGCGCCACAACCCAGGCCGCAGCCCTCTATGCCGAGTTCGTGCTGGCCCCCCCCGACTCCTACCGGTTGCCGGAGGTGCTCTACTCCCTGGGTAGGCTACATCTGATCGACGGCAAACTCGATCTGGCCGCATCGGAGTTCAGACTGATCCTCGAGAGATATCCGGCGGCGGAGGTATTCGACAAGAGCTGCAAGGCCCTGGCCGACTACTACGTCCTTACCGGCGAGTTCGAAGCGGCGGCGAATGTACTCGATTCCATCGTCTACTATGATCCCGCATTCACCGAGTCCGAGATTGCCGCTCTGGCTGCAGCCTACCGCGAGCAGGGGGCGGCAGAATGAGACGGCTTATCGCATTCGTGTTGATCATCTCCCTCGTATCCCCCGCTTTTACCCAAGTGCCGCCGGAGCAGGCGCTGGAGGAGATGCAGCGCATCCTCTCCGGAGCGGCCGCGGAGATGGATCTGAAACGACTGGAGGAACTCAAAGCGGAGATAGCCGCAGCGGGCAGTGAGGATGAGCTGGCCGAGGCGGAGTATCTGCTCTTCCTTGCCGGGGAGATTGTTCGGGAACGAAGCGGAGAGGAAGCGACGAGCTCCCTGGACTACTCCGCCGCCGAGAGCCTGGAAAGCGGACTCGAGAATGGAAACAGCGGCTTTTGGCTGAGCACCACCGGCGGGCTCCTCGGCCTGGGACTCTACGGCCTCTTTACCGGCTTCTATGCCGCCGCCAGCGACGACTACAACCAAAGCACCGACCCCAAAGATCGGGAGAACCTCGGGGACCAACGGGATCTCTGGAATGCGGCGCGCCTCGCCTCACTGGGACTCGGTACCGCGTCCCTGACCGCCGCTGCCCTGCTGATTCCCACCCCCGAACCGGAGGCACCCCGCAGCCTCTACGAACTCCGCTACCGCTACGCTTCGCTGGAGGGCGATGCCGCTATGCGCATGGAACGGATCCTCAAGGATCAGTCTGCCCTGATGGCCGAGCTGGAGGAGAGCCGTATCGAGGCCGAGCCCTTTATCCTGTGGCGGAATGTCTCCTTAATCAGCGCCGGAACCTTCGCCCTGAGTACGGCCGTCTTCCTGATACTGGGCGATTCCGCCTACCGGCAGTACAACGAGGCTGCATTCTCCGACGACGCCGAGGAGAAGCGCCAGACCGTGGAGACCTACGGATTATTGAGCGCCGGAAGCGGAATCCTTACCGCCTTGAGTCTTGGAAGCGCCGGCGCGCTGGAGCTCCTCCGTCCCCGTCCGGAGGATGTCGAGGCGCAACTGACGGCCTACGAGACCTTCATTCGTCAGGAACGGCTGGCCGGTCGGATACCGGCGAAATAATTTCACTCCTCCTGAAAGCAGCAAGCCCCTCTCCCCTCTTTCCCTGATATGGAAAGCGTACGTGAAGAGTATCACTTAAAGAAATTATCCACCGCCGACGGTCCCCGGGAGCGGATCGCCCAGTATGGCCCCGAGCGGGAGGCCGATGCCGAACTCCTAAAGGCCCTCCTCGGTTCCGGCAGCCGGGGGATTCCGGTGGACGCCATCGCGCAGAAGCTTCTAACCTACTTCGACCGCTCCAACACCCGTCCGGACTATGCCCAGCTCCTTACGCTCCCCGGATTAGGGAGTGCCAAAGCGGCACAGGTCGTGGCCGCCTGGGAGTTCTGCCGGCGGCGCATGCGTCCGGCCCCAAATGCGGTCCGTACCCCGGAGGAGCTTCTGCCGCTGATCCGCCACTATGCGGACCGGGAGCAGGAACATTTCCTGAGCATCCCGGTCAACGGCGCCCATGAGGTGATAGGCATCTATGTGGTCTCCATCGGCTTGGTCAATCGCACCCTGGTCCATCCCCGGGAGGTTTTCCGGCCCGCCCTGCAGCACTCGGCGGCGGCCCTTCTCTGCGCCCACAACCACCCTTCGGGGCACTTGGACCCGTCGGAAGAGGACCACGACATCACCCTGCGTTTGATCAGAGCCGGAACCCTGCTCGGGATTCCCTTGCTGGACCACTTGATCTTCTCGGGGAACCGTTACTACAGCTTTTTGGGCGAGGGGATGATCGACGAGGAGAAGGAGTAGCGGAAGATAAAAAAAGACGGCCCGCAACGGACCGTCTCAGTTTGCACAAAAAACTCCACAACCGGTTTCCCTGTCGTAGAGCTCCCCCTTTTTGTTAAAGAAATCCTAACACGGAAAATACGGGTCCGCAAGAAAAACTTATCGCTATTTTTCGATCGAATTCTGCCTTCGGCCTCAGACTCCGCTCGGCTCTATTTCGGTCGTCTTCGGTCGGGCGCCTCAGACTCCGCTCGGCTCTATTTCGGTCGTCTCATTCTCGGTTTCTCGGTCGATTTCGCGGCCGATGTTGACCACGTAGAGGATGTATTTGGCCCGGGTGCAGCCGACGTAGATCAGCTCGTCGCTGATGGAGTGGTGCTTTTTGTCCGCCTCCAGACTGTAATCGAGGAGCAGGATCACTACCTCCGATTCAAGCCCCTTGAACTGGCTTATCGTTCGGAAACGAATGCCTTTGGAGTGGGTCAGGATCTCCGGTTCAAGCCGGTAGTCGGCCACCATCTCGGTCTCCGCTAACAGGGAGCGGTTATAGCTCAGATTGGAGAGGATGGTCACCATACTGCGATTGAGCTGATGCTCGGCCACCAGGGAAGAGACGGTCTCCTCTACAAAGGCGAGGGCGCTCTCCCGGTCGGCGAAGTCCCGTTCTACCGGCTCGATACCGCTCATCTCCATGGGAACCGCCGTCGCTCCCAGGCCGGTCTTCTGCACCGCAAAAGCGTGAATGCTGGGGGTGTTCCGGAGGTTGTTCTTGAGGCGGAAGATGTAATCCCCCAGCTCCTTGGCAGCCAGGAGGCTCACCACCGGCAGCCTGCTGTCGGGCTGAAAAATCGACTGATTGTCGTCGTAGAAGATATAGATCAGACGATCTTCTCGGTTACGAAAGAAGAAGTTGATACAGTCGCACCATTTATCCTCAAAATCCTGGGCTTCGTCGATCACGATTGCATCGAACTGATCCTTCAAGGTGTACTCGTTGAAGATGATCTCCAGGGCCGAAGGTAAACGGTCCGAGTAGAAATCCCGATCATCCCCGCAGGCGGATCCCGGAAGCAGGGTATCCAGGACGCTCACGAAGGTCTCGTCCTCGATAACCGGGGACTCGTTAAAGATCGAGCGTAGATTGATATAACAGGGCACCTTGGAGATCCAGCGCAGATACTCTTGGTAACCGGAGCGGGTATCGAAGAAGTCCGCATCATCCGCCGCCCGGTAGAGACGCTGCATCAGGCTTACGAATTCTTCCCGGGAACCGCTCTCCTCGACGATCGCCTCCAGGAAGTCGGCCAGTACCTTGAGTGCGAAGGTATGAAAGGTCTCCACGGTAACCCGGGCCAGGCCGCCCAGCTTGCGCATCAGCTCGTGACGCAGGTTGGAAGAGAAACAGAGGAAGAGCACATGCTTTCCCTCCTCGCAGAGCCGCATGGTCTTCTTTATCGCCAGCCAGGTCTTACCGGTACCGGCCGCTCCTTGAAATCCGACCCGTCGTTTATCGTCGAAGAGATTAAGGAGGTAATCCTGAAACTGACTAATCGATTCCAGCTCCTGCTGCTGCCGACGCATCGCGAACAGGAGCGACCTGGGGAGAACCAGGTTACCCTTGAAGAGGGAGAGAAACTGATCGCTCTCCTCCTGTTCTATGCGGCGGTGATCATCCGGCCGGGTATATTCGAATAGACTTTGTATCCAGTCGTAGATCCGGTCGATGTTGCCGGCATGCAGAACGTTGTACTCATTTAGATCCCGGTGACCGAAGGTCTCAGCGGCCACCGCCTCGGGGAAGCAGACGCCCCAGGAGAAGATTCCCGAGAAATGGGTCCGATAATGGTTGCGGTAGAGGTCGCGGAAGGCGTATTGGGCATAACGGGCCTGACGAATCGGATCCTTGATTCTTATTCGTTGCCCGTGCCGGTTGATCGAAAACCAGGCGTTGTCGATATTCTCGATTCTTCCGCCTTTGACCTCCAGGGTAATGAAACCCCGATCCCGTTTAAAGATGACAAAGTCGCACTCGCCCCGCAGGTTGCGGTTCCCGGTCCAGGTGACATTGTGGAAGATGTGAAACGAATCGTCCAACTGTTCCCGGAACTGCTCGAACATATAGATCTCTGCGCTGGACTCGGTGTGTTCGCGGTCCAGGACCTCCGGATACATTACCGCCATTTCTCTTCCTTACACATCGGTTTTTTCGGTGAGCGTAACGTGAGGATAGGAGATCTTCAAGCCCGCCTCGGCAAAGGCCTTCACCAACTCTCTGGTAATACCGTTTTTTACCGCCACAAAATCATTCTTCTCGAACCAGACGCCGAGTAGAATCTCTACGCCTGAATCGGAGAACTCCGTAAACATAACAAAGGGCTCCGGATTATTGAGCGCCAGCGGATGCTTGGCCGCCACCCGACGCATCAGCTCTTCGCACAACTCGAGATCGGTTCCGAAGCCGACGCGGAGCTTGAAGTCCATCCGGCGAACCGGAAACTTGGTAATATTCTGCACCACAGAGGTAATCAGCTTCTGATGGGGGATACGGATCACGGTGTTATCGAAGGTCCGCAACTTCACTGCCAGGAGGTCCACCGCATAGACCACGCCGACGGTAGTATCCACCTTGATCACATCCCCTAAGGTAAAGGTATTCTCCGAGACCAGAAAAAGTCCGGCGATGATGTTGCTCAACGAGGATTGGGAGGCGATACCGATGGCCACACCGGCGATACCGGCCGCCCCGAGAATGCCCCGCACCTCGACGCCCATTATCGAAAGAGCCCCGATAAAGACAAAGAAGAGCCCGCCGTACCAGACCCCTTTCTTCACAACCAGGCGGCTCTGTTGAGAACCCCGGCGCACAACCAGCCCGAAGAGGGGAACCAGGATCAAGCGAATGGCGAGGATACCGAGGATCAGCACCAGTAGGCCTTCGGCAAGCCGGTCGAAGCGGATCTGATCGAAATCGAGCAAGCTACGGAACTGTTCCATTGATACTAACCTTAACATAGAACCCTAATAGGAAGCGAGGCTGCGGAAGAAATCGAAACTCTTTCGAATCAGGTTTCCGTATCCGGTTGAGCGCGGCGGTGCTATGCGCCGCAGGGAATCGGTCTCCGACCAGCGTTTGAAGGCCAGGGAACTGGCCTGATCCTGTCCCCGGAAGGAGAAGATGATCGAATCGCTGACGAATCCTTGATCCCCCAAGAAGAGGCCCAGATATTCGACCCGAATACAGACTCGACTGATATCGAGGGTTCCCCCGGAGATATTGTTGACCCGCATGTCGCAGCGGGCGCAAAAGGAGGGGATTGAACTCCCGGCCTCCCGCTGGGCGACCTCCATGGGGGAGGAGTAGACGATCTCCCCGGTATCCGGTTCGCCAAAGAGACTCTTCGAGAGCACCAGGGAGGAGAGCGCCGTAAGGACTCGTCCCTTACCGGGGGTGGTTAAGGTCAGTTCCAAGGGGATAGGGGTTGTCAGGGCGGCCGATTCCCCGTCGGGTAGCAGCAGCGGCTCTTCGGGCCGGGCGGCGACCGCTTTACTCGGCAGGGAGATCTCCGCCAGCAGGGCGTGTTCCCCTTCGTCGGCAAAATAATTACTCCAACGAGTATCCGCAGGCGCCTCGGCCTCGGCGACCCAGAAGGCACCCGGGTCGGCCAGCCGGGCGGAATCGGCGGCCTGCTGTACATCGGCAGGGGGTTCCCCCAAGGCCCAGCCGAAATGGGTACGACGGATCCAGAGTCGGCTTTGACCGAACTGCAGGAGAAGCACCGTATCAATGGGGGTTTCTATTCGATTCCAATCGGGCCTATAGCCCCGGTTTATCCAGATTTCTTGCATATGTTCATTCTCTTGCCTCTTAATCTACCGTAAAAACTGGTCATCTGCCTATCGGTCGGGCTATACTTGAGCCCGATATGATGTACCGAATACTAAATGTGCGCCAGGTCCGGGGAGAAGATTTTAAGGTCTGGTTTACCGACGACTATTGGGATCTCTTCGTCTGGATCGACCGGGAGAAGCGCATCAGCTCCTTCCAGCTCGGCTACGGGAAACCCGACGACGAGCATATCTTCAGCTGGAGGCGAGGCGGCGGCTTCAGCGCCATGACCGTCTCCGACGGAGAGGAGGATCTAACCGAGAACCGCACCCCGGTGATGGTGAAGGATAGCGACTTCGACGCCCAGACGGTGCGAACCCGCTTTCTTAAGGATAGTAAAAAGATAAATCAGAAAATCGCAGATTTCGTTGCGTCCAAGATTTCGCAATACCGGAAAAAGTAATCAGGGTCGCTTTACCCCTTTAGCGTAGATTCTGACCGGCGCCCGATATCCCTCCACCGTTCGTTTCGGATCTTCGGGGTCGAGGAAATGGGCCAGGGATTGGGTATCCACCCACTCGGTCTTGCGCTGTTCCTCTATATCCGCCGCAAAAACCCCGGCGATCTCTACCTGTTCGAAGCCGGAACGCACGAGCATATTCTTCAGGGCCGAAGGCGACGGTAGAAACCACCAGCCGGGGGCCTTCATATAGCGCTTCCCGGGGAAGAGACAGATCTCCTCGCTATCGTCGATGCCGGCGCTCTCCAGGATCAGTACGCTTCCGGGACGCATTCCGGCGGCGAGATTCTCCAGCGCCAAGAGCGGATGCCGCCGGTGGTAGAGGATGCCCATACAGAATACCAGGTCGAAGAAGGGGCCGTAGAGCCTCATATCGTCGATGCCGAAGAGCTCGAACTGAATCCGCTCATCCCGATAAAACTTGCTGTTCAAATAGTGGTAGAAGAAGTAGCGGTCCACCGGCTCGCCGCCGACGACCAGAGCCGGATCATGCTCCAGCATGCGGTAGAGGTAGTAGAGGTTGTTGCAGCCTACGTCGGCGATCCTCCGTCCCCGCATTTCAGGACTCAAGAGTTGGGTCACCCGGCTCCACTTCAGGTTGCTGCGCCACTCGGCGTCTATCTCGATCCCGGCATACTCGAAGGGTCCCTTGCGCCATGATTTGAGGTCCTTCAGGGCCGCCTCCAGCACCCGGTACTCCCCCTCGTCCAGCTCATCCCGCCGCCCGAAGCGGACCGCCTCGTCTCTGATCTCCATGCGGCTTATCGGACGATCCTTCAGGCGCACCGCGTTCCGCCACCAGCGTAGATTGTACTCCCGGTCGAGAAGCGCGCTTCGCTCCCGGCGAAGATCCTGTACGGCTTTGGCCGCCTGTTCTTCAAGACCGTGTGCATCGTAGGGCCAGCTGGAAAGATAGAGTTGGGAAAAGGTGGGATGATCCATGGCGCTACCGCTTGATGCAGAGGAAGGAGACGAAGTTATACCAGCTGAAAAAACGGTCCACCGTACTGAAGCCCGCATCCCGGAAGAGACTCTCCTCCTCGTCCACCGAATAGGGGATGAGCACATTCTCCAGGGCTTCCCGCTTCTGGGAGATCTCGAGCTCCGAGTAACCGTTGGCCCGCTTGAAGTCATAGTACTTCTCGATAAAGATCCGGCTGACGTCGGTATGACTCTGGGTCGTCTTGTCCGAAACGATCAGAACCCCGTTATGGCGCAGTCCGTCGTAGATCCGCCGGATAAGCTTCTCCCGCTCCAGGGGGGCGACGAACTGCAGGGTGTAGTTCATGATCACCACACTGGCATCGGTTATCTCGCTCTCCAACAAATCCTCGCAGCGGATCTCGACCGGCCGCTCCTCCGAAAAAACAGCGGCGAGCTTCTCCTCCGCCCGGGAGCACATGGCCGGTGAGTTATCGATACCGATTAGCCGCGGATGTTCGGTTCCCCGGGCAAGCAATGCCTGGGCCGCCAGCAGGGTGCCGGTGGCGGTGGAACAACCGAGATCGTAGATTCTGCTCCCCGGCTGATAGAAGCTGACCGCTAAGGATGCGCTCATCTCCTCTACCTGCCGGTACCAGGGGATGGATCGGTCGGCCATATCGTCGAATACCGCGGCCACGGCCGAATTGAACTCAAAAGGCGGAATCTCTTTATGGGGTTTGGTATAGATGGTATCCCGGGACATAGGCATGAGAGTACGGATTTCTACGAAGATGATCAACTGTTACTTGATTGAATAAGTGAGACTTCATGTGCTACACTCCCCCTCAATATTCGGATCCCGGCCGGCGGCCTGAGGAACCCTGTATTAGGAGATTCATGATGCGCGTAGGTTTTATTGGATGGCGGGGAATGGTCGGTTCGGTGCTGATGGACCGCATGCTCGAAGAGAAGGATTTCTCCGGAATTGAACCGGTCTTCTTCTCTACCTCACAGGTCGGTCAGGCTGCTCCGAAGGTCGGAATCGATGCGCCCCCTTTGAAGGATGCCTACGCCGTTGACGAACTGAAAACCCTCGACGCTATCGTTACCTGCCAGGGGGGAGATTACACCAAGAAAGTCCACCCCGAACTACGCGCGGCCGGCTGGAAGGGCTACTGGATCGATGCCGCCTCCACCCTGCGTATGGAGGAGTCGAGCGTGATCGTTCTCGATCCGGTCAACCGCAGCGTCATCGACAAAGCCCTCGACCGGGGCGGCAAGGATTTTATCGGCGGCAACTGTACCGTAAGCCTGATGCTGATGGGTATCGGCGGTCTCTTTCGCCACGGTCTGGTGGAGTGGATCAGCTCCATGACCTACCAGGCCGCCTCCGGCGCCGGGGCGAAGAATATGCGGGAGCTCCTCTCCCAGATGGGCGCCCTCGAAGGCGCGGTCGCTGCGGAGCTGGCCGATCCCTCATCGGCAATCCTCGATATCGACCGGATCGTCACCGAAACCCTGCGAAGCGGCGATTTCCCGACCGACCAGTTCGGCGTCCCCCTAGCCGGCAGCCTGATCCCCTGGATCGACCGGCCGGTTGAACTCGGCCAGAGCCGTGAGGAGTGGAAGGGCTACGCCGAGACCAATAAGATTCTCGACCTGGATCCCCCGGTTGCGGTAGACGGCATCTGCGTCCGTATCGGCGCTATGCGCTGCCACAGTCAGGCCCTGACCATCAAACTGACCAAGGATCTGCCCTTGAGCGAGATCGAAGAGATCATCGCCGCCGACAATGAGTGGGTCGAGCTGGTGGAGAATACCAAAGAGGCCAGCATGGAGCGCTTGACCCCCGCGGCCGTCACGGGCTCCCTCGCCGTTCCCGTCGGTCGGCTGCGCAAGATGCGCATGGGCGGAGAGTATCTCTCGGCCTTTACCGTCGGGGATCAGCTCCTCTGGGGCGCCGCCGAGCCGGTACGACGGATGCTCACTATCCTGAAAGAACGCTAATCACTATTTTGCATTTATTCCCTCCCGGTGTTACCTTATGGCTCTATGAAGAGACCCATACTACACCGGGCGATTTTCCTACTCAGCCTCTCGGCGCTGATCCTGTTCAGCGCCTGCACGGGAACGCCTCACACAACAGAAACACCCCTACCCTTCGATCCTCAGGTGACGAAGGGAGAGTTAGAGAACGGACTTACCTATTTCATTCGAGAGAACAGCGAACCGGAAAACCGCATCTCCCTTAGGCTCTATGTAGACGCCGGATCGGTCCTCGAGGAGGATGATCAGGAGGGAATCGCCCACCTTTTGGAGCATATGGCCTTCAACGGCAGCGAGAACTTCGAGACTCAGGAACTCGAGCGCTTTCTGGAGAGCTTGGGGATGGAATTCGGCCCCGACCTGAACGCCTACACCTCCTTCGACGAGACCGTCTATCAGCTGGATATTCCGGCCGACGATGAAGAGGCGGTCGAGAAGGCCTTCCTGGTCCTGCGGGACTGGGCCACGGGGCTTACCCTGGAGGAGGAAGCGATCGATGACGAACGGCTGGTAGTGCAGGAAGAGTGGCGTCTCCGGCGCGGAGCGCAGGCCCGCATCCGGGACGAGCAGATAGGCGCACTCTTGCAGGGCTCCCGTTACGCAGAGCGCAAACCGATCGGCGATATGGAGGATGTCCTCAATACTCCGGCCGAGCGGATTCGCGATTTTTATCGTAAATGGTACCGACCGGAGCTAATGGCCGTATCGGTGGTGGGCGAGATCGAGACCTCTCGGGCCGAGGAACTGATTAGAGAGCACTTCTCCTACCCGGGACCAAGCGACACAGCCCTCCGTCCCCGGTTCGAGGTGCCCTTGGAGCAGGAGACGGAGGCGCTCATCTTGAGCGATCCGGAGCTTACCATCGGTCAGGTTCAGATCATGACCAAACTTCCTCCCCGGCAGCTGACCACCCGTGAGGAGTACCGCCGGGACATCGTCGAGATTATCTACTGGAACATCCTCAACTCCCGTTTAGAGGAGCGGACCAAAGAGGAGGATCCCCCCTTCATGCGGGCAGGCGGCTCGAGCTACCCCTATGTGCGCAGTCTCGAAGTCAGCTACCTGACCGGCAGAACCCGACCGGATAAGGTGCTGCAGGGGCTTGAAGCCCTGTTGACCGAGGCCAAGCGAGTTGCGGATCACGGATTTACAAAGAGCGAGCTTGACCGGGAGCGTTCCCGCATCCTGAAGGCGGTGGAGAACGCCTATCTTGAACGGGAGAACCGGGAGTCCTCATCCATCGCCCGGGAGATCGGCGATTACTTCCTGGAGGGAACGGGGATGCCCGGTATCGAATATGAGTGGCAGCTCTTTCAGGAGGTGCTGCCGGAGATCGAATTGGCCGAGGTGGAGGCCTTGAGCAGCCGTTTCTTCCCCGCCGAGGCCCGGCTGATTACCCTCTCCCTGCCTGCGAGTGAGGAAGGGACGGAGGAGCCGACCGAAGAGGCGGTCCTCGCCCTGCACGCACAGGTGATGAATTCAGAGACCGAGCCTTATACGGACGACCAGGGCGCCGACCGGCTGCTCGAAAGCCTGCCCCCCGCTGGGAGCGTCGTTGAGCAACAGAGCTACGAGGCCATAGAGACCGAACTCTACACCCTCTCCAACGGGATGCGGATCGCCCTGAAGAAGACCGACTACCAGGAGAACCGTATCCTGGTAAGCGGCCACTCCCCCGGCGGCGAAAGTCTGGTCGAGACCGACGCCCTCCCCTCCTCCCGCACGGCGGTCTTGATTCGCGAGGAGAGCGGCCTGGGGAGCTTTAGCGCCAACCAGCTCGAGAAGTTCCTGGCCGACAAGGATGCCTCCTTAGAGGGCTACATCGGCCGCTCCTTCGAGGGTTTCTCGGGCGACGCCTCCAGCGCCGATATCGAGTATCTGCTGCAGCTGATCCACCTAAGCTTTACCGCCCCCCGCTTCGATCCCGAGGCCTTCAACTCGGTACAAACCCGAATCAGTACCTCCGTCGCCAACCGGGACCGCTCGCCCCAGACCGCTTTCTCCGACGCCCTCAACCGGCTGCGTACCAACGATAATCCCCGACGCCGCCCCTTCACCCTGGAGACGGTAGAGGCGATGGAGCTGGCTCTCTCCGAAGAGATCTACCGCGAGCGCTTCGGAAACCCCGAGGATTTCACCCTCGTCTTTGTGGGCAATATCGACACAGAGAACTTTCTTCCCTTAGCGGAACGCTATCTCGCATCCATCCCAGCAGGCGATGGGCGCGAAGAAGCGGTGGACCGCGGGATTCGTCCTGCGGCAACCCCGGTGAGCGAGACCGTCTACAAAGGGATCGAAGAACAAGCGACAGTAGTCCTGGTTCACGTCCAGCCTGCAGAATGGAGCGACGAGGAGGCGGTATTGACTAGCGCGGCGGCCTCGATCGTCGAAAATGTGCTGGGTGAAGAGATCCGTGAGGAGCTCGGCGGCACCTACAGCATCTCCGCCTGGGGCGGGCTCTACCGGCGCCCCTATGAGTACCAGGAGGCGGGAATCTACTTCGGCACCGATCCCGGCCGGGTGGAGGAACTGATCGGGGCGGTCGACGAGGTAATCGAAGGGCTGAAACAGAATGGTCCGGAGGAGCGTTTCGTCGAGAACAGTATCCGCGCTTATAACCGGAGCTATGAGGAGCAGCTCGAAGAGAACAGCTTCTGGCTGAATCAAATCGAGGTAGCCTTGCGGGAGGGGCAGGATCCAGAGGATCTCCTCACCCCTGCTGAGTATCGGGAGATCGTCTCCGCCGAGGCTGTTCAGGAGAAGATTGCCGAACTCTTCCGAGAGGAGGACCGGATTACCGTGAGCCTCATGCCCGAGTCGGCCAACTAAAAGATTTCGTACGAGGCCCGCTCCAGGCGGGCCTCAGTCTCGTCCGGCAGGACTGAGAAGAAGTCGAAACCCGCATAGTCCTCGACCTGATCCACCGTGAAGAGAAAATCACCGTACTCCCGATCCTGCATCAGGGCCGCGTCATTGGGCATGATGAAGCCCCATGCGCCCAGTTCCGGGCCGGTAAAATCGAGAACCACCTTAAAATAGAACTCGGGAATCACCGTGCCGGCCTCAGCGAGCCGGGGATACTCCTTCTCCGCCAATACCGGACCGGTAATGACCACCACCAGCTCCTCCCTTTCCGCCAGCTCGCGGATAGCCTCTTCCAGCATGCGCCAGGCGCCGCGATTCAGCTCCGGCACCTGGGGAGCGATGTTCGAGGAGAGGAAGGAGTCTTCCATGGCGGTTAGAGACCATTTCACATCCCCCGCCGGGATCAGGTGACCCCGATCGTAGCCGCTTCCCCGGTAGTCGTCGGGATCGGGAGCATCCTCGCCGAGGGAAGGGTCCTCCCGGAAATAGTCGGTCCGCTCCACCTCCCCGGTGAGTTCCTCGGCGGTCAAGAGATAGCCGACCCAGCGGGCGATCCCCAACTCGCGGTCGAAAGCGAGAATAAAGCCCTCCCGCTCGAGAATCTCGTAGGCATCCCCGTCCGGAATCGCCAAGGCTTCGCCCTGCTTGAGATAATCGGCGATCCCCTCGGCCAGGGGCCTGGAGTTGAGCCGGGAGGCGCCGTCGGAGACCGATTCTCCCAATTCGCCGGCCCCTTCGGCAGCTCGCTCTACCGCATCGGTGACTATAGCAATCACCGGACCGAGATTGGCGTTGGCTAAAGCTGTTATCAAAAAGACGACCAGTATCAATCCTGCCATCAGGATTACCAGCGCCCGGCCGCCGGTGTTCTTCTTTGCCATGGATCTGTTTACCTCAAACCCTGCGCAGGGGGATATGAATCTCTACCGCGGTCCCTTCGCCCTGGTTCGAGGTGATCTCGATCTCTCCCTGATGGGCCTCGACGATATTCTTGACGATCAGCATCCCCAGGCCGGTGCCCCCCTGCTTGGAGGAGGAGTAGAAGGGTTCGAAGATATGCTCCAGGACCTCGGGGCTCATCCCCTCGCCCGTATCGCGGACAAGAATCACCAGGCACTCCCCTTCAACGGAGAAGCGGACTAAGAGCTCACCCTCCCGCCCCAAAGCCTTGCGGGCGTTCTCGGTCAGGTTGACCAGGACCCGGAAGAGGCGATCCTGGTCGAAGATAGCCGATTTTACCCCGTCCAGCTCGAAGCGCAGGTCGACCTTTTTAGAGCCGAAGCGCTTGCGTACCACCGCCTCCAGGCGCTTCACGAAGTGGCTCAGTTCCACCGGAGAGAAATCGAGGCGGATCTCACCCCGCGAGTAGTCGAGGAACTCGTTAGCCAACCCCGCCAGCCGCTCCGATTCGCTCAAGATATTGTCCACATACTCCCGGTAATCCTCGGGAAGATCGGAAGCCCGTTTGAGGATCTCCGCATATCCCTGGACGATGGAGATAGGATTGCGGATATCGTGAAGAATCATAGAGGAGAATTTTCCCAGGTTCGATAGCCGTTCCTGACGAATCAGCTGACGCTGGGCCTCCTTTAACTCCGAGAGGGCCGTCTCGAGCTCCCGGTTACGGCGCTTGAGGTCGTCGAGCAGGGTGTCGTTGCTGCGCCGTACCATGGCCGAAAGGGAGCGAATCACCGCGAAAGCCACCGCCGAGTTCTCTCCTATCAGCCTTAAGAATGCATCCTCGGAGATTACCAGGGTCTTGACCGCGCTACGTGCCTTGAGGGTCGCATAGCGGGGCATCGCATCGACTAAGGCCATCTCCCCAAAGGGTTTCCCCGGGCCGTGTACCGTCAAGAGATCCGCGTCGGCGCTACCGTAGCTCTTCCAGACCTCGACCTGTCCGTCTACCAGGATAAAGAATCGGTCTGCGGGATCTCCCTCCCGAAAGAGAATCGCCCCGGCCTTGAAGCTTTTTTCCCTACAGTAGCGGGCGAGCTCCTCAAGATAGTGATCCTCGAGATGACTGAAGAAGGGCACGGCTTGTAGATATGATTTGTATGATAGGGACATCCTCGTTACCTCACGCCATTGTAACACTTTAGCGGCCGGCCGGGGGACCGCAAAGCCGTAAAATTCTCACCTCTCGATCTGTTGACACAAGTCGGGAGGGCGTGCTAATTTGTTGCTCACATATCGGGCTGTAGCGCAGTGGTTTAGCGTACTTGTCTGGGGGACAAGGGGTCGGCGGTTCAAATCCGCCCAGCCCTCATATATCACAGGATACTTTCGGATCTCTTTACTTGGAATCGGGCTTCTGCGTCAGCTCTCATGATTCCTTCGGAATCACTGCCGCTGACTTGGCTGCGATATCGCCTCCGGCGAATCGCCACGCCCAGCCCTCATATATCACAGGATACTTTCGGATCTCTTTACTTGGAATCGGGCTTCTGCGTCAGCTCTCATGATTCCTTCGGAATCACTGCCGCTGACTTGGCTGCGATATCGCTTCGCGAATCGCCACGCCCCAGGATTTTCGTCAGGAAATCCGTAGAACGATAGGGATTACGAGAGCAATCCCGAAAGCTCAGCCCGTTGCTTGATCATCCCTGTTGGATTGCAGCAGATCCTACCCTCTCCAATCCTCACCTCCCGCCAGAGATTCGAATCAGACGCGCAAGATTGATTTTCATATACATGCATAATCACTATTTGTCTTCACTTTTTTCGTAAAATATTCATGTACACGAAAGTCACTGAAAGAAACGCCGGTTGACTATTTAATCGGGTCGGACAGATAGGCGAACTCATCCGGGCCGAGTGGAAACAGCAAAAGGTCCTCCAGCAGGATTGCACCGACGTAAACATTGTCAGGCTCCAGTTCCGCTTCAAGTCATAGGTTCGGCGATGCAATATAATCCGCAACAAATTGCCGGATTATGTGGGATGAACCTGGTGTATCTCGTCTTCAATAGCCTTCTCTACATACTTGTTTAATGACATGCCAGCCCTGGCGGCTGCTACGGCTGCCCGTGAATGAATCTCTGGAGAAGTACGCACCAGGAATCTACCGCTAAACGGTTTCTCGGGTTCTTTTCCCCTCTCTTTACACCAGTCGAGGTAGAAATCGATAGAGTCAGCCATAGCCTTTTCTAACTCCTCAACAGACTGCCCCTGGAAGGTGATCACATCCTTTAAACCAACAACTTCGCCGTGAAAAAGTCGCGAATCCTCGTCAAACTCTACAATACCGGTATATCCTTTATATCTCATGGCATAACTCCTGCATTTCTCAAGAATTTACGAACAGACTTGACTGCTCCTTTGTCCGTCTCCTTTCGTGGATGCTGACGGTGAATGATTAAATCTACTCCATTCAAAGCGAAAGCAACACGAGACCCCGCGCCTTCTTTCCTTTCAGAACCCAATGCTATCAGCAGAGATTCAACATCAGACCAATTTATGCTCGACTTAACAGGATCTGAGAATATGGAATCTAAAGTCCTCCGCTGCTTATTATTCACTTCAAAATGATACTATACTATGATACCATTATCAATGTTACTTTTCAAAACAATGAAAAAACCTTGGCTCTACAACTAATCCAGTAGCGGCGACTAAAGGGGGGGGCCTACCCTCCGGGAACAATGAACCACCACCACTCGACCTTGGGGTTGAGTAATGGAGTCGTGCTCTTCTAACGACAAGATAGAAATTTTAGGATAAACGTAGCAATTTCCAAAGCGATGATTCTTTGCTATACTCCAATCATCATGAAAAGTGCGTGCATACAGTTTATATTCCCTCAATCAGCGCACCGCCCCCTTGTGCATACCCGAGATATCAGCGGTGCCCCCCTGCGCAGCCCCATAAATATCAGCGGCTCACTAACTCCCCTTAATCAGCTCCCGGCACCCAGCCTTTCGGGCTGGGGCCCGTGCTTCCCCCTACTCCTTACCCGCCTCTTCGAGAGCGGCCGATAAAACCGGATCCATGCCCTCGAGGTAGTCCTCGATCGTCCATTCGACCCGTATATCCGGCGTAATGCCGATGCCGCTCCGCTGTCCTTCCACAGCGGTCTGGAAGACATCGGTAGAGTAGCGAAGACGAATTCCGGTATTCTTGAGCACTTTGGAGCGGGCGGCGTCGCTGCACAGGTAGCTTCCGGAACTGGGCGCGCCGACCAGAGTCCCAATGTTGTGGTATTTCAAGAGGCTTATTAGAAAACTGTTCATGGAGAAACAGGCCTCGTCCATTAGAAGGTAGAGCCGGCCGTCGAATGCATTCGCCGCGGGCTTTACCGGTCTCTTCCATTTAGCCAGATAAAAGGGATTCTCTTCGGCAAAGAATGGGACGGGCGTATCGATCAGGTATTGAAATAGCTCCACCGTCGGCGAGGGCGCCCCACCGTAATTTCCCCGCAGATCGAGGATCAGTACCTCGGTTTCGCGTGACGAGAGCTCAGAGAAGAACCCCTCGAGGGCGGCGTTGTAGCGTTTCTGATCGCGGTAGAGAAAGACGGGAATCTTCAGATAGGCGTGACTCTCTGTGAATGCTGTCGACCACGGCGTATCGACGGTATCGTGAACGACCCCCATACTCGTTTTCACTCGGGACGGGTCTTTAATCGCCGGCACCGTAATCCTTGAAGGCGCCGCCTGATCCGGCAGCATAATCTGAAGCTCGAACTCCTCCGGCGTGTCGATATAGGCGTAATACATAGAAGCGAACCAACGCTCAGCATCGTATCGCGGACGTCCGGTATCCCGACCGTCGGTCGGCATATTGGCCGCTATGGATTCAATGAGCGCTGCGGACGATCTACCGTTAATGCGGAGTATCTCTGTTCCCGGCGCTAGGCCGACCGAATGTGGATCGGCGACTACGTATAGTTTTCCATCAAGGATACGTACGTCAAGCGGAAACAAGTGTCCGTTTTTCCGCATCTCCTCCTCCGTCGCCTCCGATACCGTTAAGAAGCTGTGCCCGCAACGCAGCCCGGCGACCACCGGCGCAAGGATGCGGTAGAACTCGAGCTCCGTCATCTCGGTCTCGATCTGCTCCTCGGCCTTGTCGAGCAATTCGCCCAACTCCGTTCTGTCGGTGTAGAGTCTCGCGGTACGGTTTTCGATAATCTCTCGAAACTGGGTAAAATCCTGTTTAAGCTCAGTGAGCGGATACTCTGCCGTCGGATTGCCGGTGCTGGCGCATGATCCAAAAGACACAACGACCGCCGCAATGAGTACTATTCTTTCTACGTGTTTCATCACTTCCTCCTACCTTACAAAGGTTTCTGGAAGCGACTATGCGTCAGCTTTGATCAATGAACAATTCGAGTTCTGTATGATTCGACCATCTAGGACGAATGTATAATCTAAGGATAAGGGGGATTGATTGCCACTTCTTATCCCGTCTCATCGAATAGATAGAGAAAATCTCCGTAGCCTTCCCGCTCCATCTCATCCCGGGCAATGAAGCGCAGGGAGGCGGAGTTCATGCAGTAGCGGAGTCCCGTAGGCGCGGGGCCGTCCTTGAATACATGCCCCAGGTGGCTGTCGCCGAAATAGCTCCGCACCTCGGTACGGGTCATCCCGAAGCTTGAATCAGTATGCAGGGTGATATTCCCTTCTACCGCGGGACGGGTGAAGCTGGGCCATCCAGTACCGGATTCGTATTTATCGGTGGAACTGAAGAGCACCTCGCCGGATACAATATCGACATATATACCCTCCGCGTGGTTGTCCCAGTACTCATTGTTAAACGCCCGCTCGGTACCGTCGTTCTGAGTAACCGTAAATTGCAGGGGCGTCAGCATCTCCTTAAGCTTGTCTTCATCCGGTTTTACGTACTGCCCCTTCTCAATCCCCGGCGGCGGAATCTGCTCCCCGTCTCCCAAGACGACGGCGTCGACCTCGCCACTCCCCTGGGCCGATAGGATTATTCCGCCCAGGAGCATAAGGCTTCCAGCCGCCAGTATAAGTCCGATTATTCTTGTCTTCATACCTTACCTCTTCTTTACAGTCTCATTGTTAGTCTTAACCAAAATCTCAGCCGAATGTAAAAACCGTGGAAAAGAACCCGGCCATCGGTCGACCAATAAGCGATGCCGAGAGAATTCCCGCGTTGTGTCCGTTTGCCCCTATTCCGGCGGAGTATTTCTCGCCTCCAGCGCCTCTTGAACGGGTTCTATGCTTTCGAATACCGTCAGGCCCGTACCGTAGGACGGAAAGGCTTCGAGCACCATAGCCTGAAACTGCCGGTCCAGATTGAATCCGATAGCTAGCCCGGCCAGGATCATCACCAATCCGAAAACCTGCTGAATTTTCCCGGAAGCAGCCTTCAGCCCGGGGATCCTCTCCAGCAGCCGACGTCCCCCCAGCATGATCGCCGACATGGGCAGCGCCGTCCCCAGGGAGTAGGAGAGCACGATGATTACGCTCCCGCCGTCCACTTGTCGGCTCACGGCCAAACTGATTACCGAGGCCATGATCGGACCGACACAGGGTGTCCAGATCAGCCCCAGGCTGCCTCCCAACAGGATACCCCCGGCGAATCCGGAAGCGTTCTGCCGTTGTCGTACTTTCACCAGCCGAGCGGCCAGGGATTCGAAGGCCTGCTGCATCGGAGGCAGAACCAGGACCAATCCGAAACCCACGATGATCACGACTGCCGCCCAGCGCAGAATGCCCGGGGCAATGTTCAGAGTCTGAACAAGAGTAGAGAGCAGCAGGGTGAAGATACTGAAGCTCAATACAAAGCCCAGAACCACCCCGATGGGCTTCCTTTTCCCGCCCACGCTGCCGGATAAAACAAGGGGAAGTACCGGAAGTATGCAGGGGGATAATATAGTCACGATCCCCGACAGGAAGGCGAAAAAAGAAAGCAGGACCATTACATCATTCCCTCAGATTCGGTCTTCATCAGGATCTGATCCACATCGCCGCCGTTCCATTTCGTTACGGCCATCCCTTCCCCGTCGATCTGGACGAAGGTGTGCTGGTAGGTGACCCCGTATTTCCTTTGGAGTTCGTCGGAGTTGTCGTAGTCTACTACCAGCAGGTTGATTCCAGCTAGCTCGTCGGCCCTGTCCTGCAGGTTTTGCTTGGCCTGCTTACAGGTGGGGCACCAGCTGGCATAGAAAAAGAGAACCGTCGGCTTCTCTTCGGCCATCATGGTCGCCTTCTCCAGGTCGGCGAAATCGGGATAGGGATCGATGAGCGACATCTCCATAGACTCATCGGCGGCCATCATCGAGCCAGACGTCTTTTCCTCCTCCATCATCTCGTTCTCACCAGCTTCCTGCCCGCCGCCGGCGAAAGCGAGGACCGGGAGAAGAGAGAGTATCAAGAGCTTTGCAAACATCTTCATGGTTTGCCTCCTTCAGGTTTTGTGTTGAAGTTAGGCCTAAAAGATCACAAAACTGTCACAAAAGCTTACACGATAGGTAAACTTATAATAAAAACTGCCCCTCCGGCGGGATGGTTTCGCGCTTCGATACGGCCTTCATGTAGTTCCACAATCTCCCTGGCGATTGCCAGCCCCAGACCCGTCCCGGGGACCTCGCGATTGCGGCTCTTGTCGGCCCGATAGAAGCGTTCGAAGATATGGGGCAAATCCTCATCAGCGATTCCGGGGCCCTGGTCATGGACGCTGATCTCTTGATGATCTCCGGACTTTCTTAATTCTATCCGAATCCGGCCGCCTTCGGGACTATGGACAATCGCGTTATCCAGGATGTTGGTAAGTACTCGTTCGATTAGGGCGATATCCCCCTCGACTGTTTCCGGATTCTTCACCGGGCGATATTCCACGCGAATCCCTTTCTCTCCGGTCAGGGCTTTGCGCTTCAGGGCTACATCCTGTACCAGGTCCGCCAGGGAGAAGGCCTCCCGCTGCGTCTTGAACTGTCCCGCTTCGAGCTTGGCTAGATCGAAAAGTTCCTCCACCAGCCGCTGCAGACTGGAGACGTTTTTCAAGGCCGTCTCCATAAAAAGCTGCCGCTGTTCCGGGGCGAGATCTTTCTCCTTGACCAGGATCGTCTCTAAGTGACCACGCAGGGAGGTAAGAGGACTGCGCAGATCATGGGAGATATTGGCGATAAGGTCGGTGCGTTGCTTCTCTGTATCGGTCAGCCTGGTCATGGCCTCCTGAATAGACGCGGCCATATCGTTAAAAGAGGCCGATAGAGCGCTCACCTCGTCGTTGCCCTCTACCGCGACCCGCTGCTGGTAGTCGCCACCCTCGAAGGCTTTGACGGCGGAACTCAGGAGTTTTAAAGGTCGGGTAAGCAGGAAAAAAAGGCTCAATCCAAGGGCGGCAGTCGCACCCAGGGCGATAAGAAAGGTGATGAGACCCGATTTAAGATAGTAATTGGCGCTGACCAGAGCCAGATTGCGGTCGAAACTCTGCCCACGAAGGATCACATAGACGAAGCCCGGGGTCTCTCCCATGGGAAGCCGGGCGGCGGAAAACGGCTTTTGGGTATCCTCCGTTCGGGGATCGTCCCCCAATACCGGCTGAAGACCCCTACTATCGATAAAATCTTCCACCGGCCCCATGGAGATCTCTTTTCGCAATAGTTGCTCCTTGGGATGGGTAAAATAGGCCAGGATGGTACCCTCGGTATCGAGAAGATAGATCTCCACCATGGGATTGAGGACCATCATGTAATGGATCGCCTCGCCGATTCTCTCCGGGGAGAAGCCATCCTCCAATAGAGGTTGCAACTCGCTGGCGATGCTGGCCGCGTAATCGCGGTTCAGAAGCTGCTCGACCTCGTCGAAGAGATGCCGGGAGGATCGGAAAGCTATCAGAAGCGAAGTGCCGCCGAAAAGTAGAATAAGCGCCAGGAAGAGCAGGGAGAGTCGGGCGAAGAAGGAGCGAAAAATCACTCGTTCACCTCCTCCGCCTCGGCGAAACGGTAGCCCAAGCCCCAGACAGTCTGCAGGTACTTAGGATGGCCCGGGTCCTCCTCGATCTTGTTTCTCAGGCGGTTGATATGGGTATTGACCGTGTGTTCGTAGCCTTCGAAGTCGTAGCCCCAAACCAGTCTCAACAATTCCGCCCTACTATAGGCCCGGCCCGGATTACGGATGAATACCGAGAGGAGTTCAAACTCCTTTATGGTCAGGTCCAGGGGCTCCCGCTTTAGATTGGCCCGATGTTTGGTAAGATCCACCTCCAGATCGCAAATCCGGTACAACTCGGAAGGCAGATCCTTCGTCTCTTCGCTCCGGTTGATCCGGGACCGCCTTAGCAGCGCTTTGACTCGAGCGGTCAGTTCGCGAATGCTGAAGGGTTTGGTCAGGTAGTCGTCGGCTCCCAGCTCCAGTCCAAGAACGCGGTCTATCTCTTCTGATTTGGCCGTCAGCATCATGATAGGTGTGTGCGGATCATCCCTTCGGATCTCCGAACAGACCGACATTCCATCCATCTCCGGCAGCATCAGATCCAGGATAATGAGATCGTAGAAATCCTTGCGGGCCAGTCTCAGCCCCTCCCGCCCGTTATATGCGTGAACCGGTTCCAATCCCAGGTCGCTCAGGTTCAGAGCAACCACAGCGGCGATTTCCCGATCATCCTCAATAATAAGAACCTTTTGAAACGACCTCTCCATCTCAACTCCCGGACCTTCTGCCTAAGATGTACTCCGGTAGTAGAAGAAGTCAATTGATAGATCTCCGGTCGCTCTCAGTGGTAATCCTAACCATCATACTCCTATTCTCTTGCATTTCAGCCCGGTTTCATGGGAAACTCCTACGGAAAATCCTACGAAAAGAGTGACAGCCGCAGAATCTTAGGAGGGCACAATTGAGTATCAAACCGGATGTAGGCATCGGATCTGTATTGACCGATCCCAAAGCGCGCGAGAGACGAATACGCTATATAAATCTTAAACTTGCGACCCATGGACTTCCCCACTTCGAGAAGTGTGAACATAAGGATCTGGAGATAGCCCATGATCTGATCGAAAGCTTCCGGGAGAAGAATCGTCTTCTTGCCAATCATCACTGCCCCGCAGATCGCCGGATTCAGCGCTTTATCGAGGACTACTTCAAGGATTTCGATCTCAGCCAGATCAAGGTGCCGAGCAATACCTTCGAGTTGGACCGCTACGGTCTAGCGCGGGAGATGTCTCTCCCTGCAGATAAGGATGATTTCTACACCGATATCATAACCAGCTACCGGATCAAACAGGGGGTTCTGCATAATCCCAAGAATGACCGACGCACCACCAAGGGCTCGTTTCACATTGCCGAAGGAGGATTGCCCATCCCCTTCGATAAAAAATCGGTCCCCAGACAGGCCTTCCTCGGACTCCTGAAATCGGCTATTAATCCGCCGAAGGAGCTCTTGAAGCTGCCCTTCACCGCATCGCAGGAGGATCACGCCGAGACCTTCGTCTCCCTGCTCTTGCGACCGCTGGTTTGTCCCGAGGTTCCCGGCTTCACCCCGGAAAAGCGCCTGGAAATCCGCTTCTTTGCCCCCGGTAACCTGGTCGCCAACCTGGATTTCGTCGAATCTATCTTCGGCAACGCCGGCGACCCGAGCCTGCCGGCCAACGACGCCGCATTGGATCCCGAGCATTGGACCGGCCACACGGGCTGTATCATCCTGGCCCCGCATCTGATCTACGCAACCAAGAAGGAACTGGGACTGCCCAAGTATGAAGACGCCACCGACCGTCAACGGGCCGATGGGATGTGCTGGAAGAACGCCACCGAGCGTTACAACGACGGTACGCCCTTCAAGATAACCTGCCGCGATGAACGGGGAGTAATGATCACCCTTATTGCGGACAACTATTTCGGTTACTCCAAGAAAGAGGTCAAAACCCAGATCGGCTACTCAGCTAACCTTCTCGGCTTGACCGAAGAGGAGCATGCCGGCGGAGCCATCGCTTTTCCCAGCTACAACCTGGGAACCAATTTCGTTCCCGACAGTAACCTGAACTCCCAGGGGCACAGTATCAAGAACCTGCCTTCTATCCTGGGAGACAAGGTGGAGATGAAACCGGAAGGCTATGGGGTAGACAAGAACTACCCGACCATTGTCTACCTGCCTGAGGATGCGACCATCGATCTTGAAAGCCAGATGGCGAAGTGGACCAAGGACGGCAAGGAGCAGAGCCTGCGGGTATTGCCTGAGTATACCTACCTGAATCCTACCGGATACAAGGTGCGCATGGAGAAACACCCGCAGACGCCGGCCTGGCGACTGGTGGGAACCAATGCAGAGGGAACCCTCTGTCACAAACCCTGCACCGTCTCCGGGGGCGGAAAGTCGGAGATCTCCAAGTCCCTCTGGGATGCGATCCAGTTCGGTCCGGTCTTTATCACCGACTACGACAAGGATATGCAAGCGGTCGAAGAGATCATCAACAAGGACTACGGCACCCGCTTCAAACCGGGCATGGCTCCGGGAGGGAAGAATCACGTTTCCCGCCCCATCCTGAGCACCGAGCGCTCCCTAGGCTCGGTAATCAAGCTTCTGACGCCGACCGAGGACTGCACCGACGAGTTCAACGACTGGCTGCGGTCGATCCCCAACTATATTAAATCCCTGGTCTACACCATCAAGCGCTTCTATCAGCCGGAATGGGGCGACAACTGGAAGGATAAATTCAGCGTCGATATCATCAACGGCTCTCCGGGCAATCAGTTCAAGTACATGGGTCGACCGATTCAGGGCGCCTACCTCCGGGTCGGTATGCAGGACGACGGCAGCGGCTGGACCTACAAGCTCAGACAGGATTTTATGCCCGCCGACAAGGTCTGCTGGGAGGACGACATCTCCGCGTCGGTGGTTGTGCCTGCGAACCAATTGAAAAACCTGGATCCGAACTATTCGAATCCCTCGGTCAAGATTATTAACAACTGTGAATCGAGGTTTTTTCAGCGTCCGGATGAGGCCGTCCATCGCGGATACGACAAACAGGCGGAGGCGGATCTGGCTTCCGAGGGGAACTTCATCTCCAACTTCGAACCACTGGAGAAGCGCCAGGCCCAGGAGTTGATCGAAAACACTATTCCTTTTTACCAGTACACCCAGCCGATGCAGGATACGATTCGCTTCGTTGCCGATCAGTATACGGGAGACTACTTCATCTCTTCCTCGCATCCGAGAATAGTCGACGGCAAGCCGACGAAGAATCCCCGCTACCTGCAGGTGCGCCCGGACCTGGTAGATCCGAAGATGGTATATCTGGCCGAGATCGGGACCCGTCTCTATCGTAAGGTTCCTGCGGATAAGCCCGTCTATCTGCCGGTCAACGCCGTCCTTCCCGGTCGCCGCAATAATCCGGCGGATCACGAGGCGGGCATCCGTCCCTTGGCGGTCTACGGCCCCATACATTACCAGGAGCTGCCCGAACTCTTTATGGACTTCGTCTGCAGCCTTACGGGGAAATCGCCCTCCACCACCGGAGCAGGCTCAGAAGGCGCCCTCACCAAGGGGCCATTCAATGCACTGGTCCCCACCTCGGACCTGAACAACGCTCTGCTCAGTTTCATCCTGACCGGATACAACGGCTTCTCATCGGCCGCCGGATATATCGGTACCGAGTACCGGATGGACCATGACGTTAGTTTGCTGATCCCGGAATTATGGAGCCGCTTGCGGGAAGACGAGCGAAATCCGCAAGGGATGATCGAAAGCGGCTACCTCGAGAAGGTAGAAGACTTCGACTACCAGGGTGAAAAGATTCTGGGCAGCCGCCTAGGCTATCGCATTACCCGGGAGTTTACCACTCACTTCTTAGGCAGAATGTTCGACAGTCCCGAGATCGTCTTCGATGACCGGATGCTGAAACCCGAGCTACAATCCATGGATGACTACGTGGACGGAATCAAGAATATCTGCGAGGCGCAAGAGAAGGTAGCCAAGGCCTATCTGGCCGACGGCAGCGTCAACGCGGCGATTCCTCCGTTGAAGGCTATAATCCACATCATGGCCGAGGGCCATTATGAGGGCAAGGATGCGAATCATCCGGATATCCGCAAGCTCTTTGAACGCGACGAGGTGCTGAAGAGCGACTGGTACAAGGCCCGCTTGGAGCTCTACCAGCAGAAAACCGTCACGAGCCTGAAAGAGAGTATCGCTTACCTGCAAAGCTTCGTGGAGAATCCGCACGAGAAAGAGGAAGCCCTCGAACTGGGGATACCAGCCCGCCTCGAGGCATGCCGTACCGAGCTCAAGAAGGTGGAGTCCAAGGATTACCTGGCCGCTCTGGTCGGCACCTTGGGCGCCGATCCTTTGTGTACCTCCCTGGATAGTTAACCATCGGAAGGATGGGGGTCTATTTATAACTAAAAAACAGGCGTATCCGGTTCATCAGATTATCGATGTAGAGCGGGAGATGATCCTGTTTCTGATACACCAGCCCCAGCCAGTACTCCTTGGTCATGTCCTTGGAGAACGGCAGGGGCTTTATATTGTACTTCTCCAATAAGCCCGCCAGCGCCAGGGGCAGGAGAATGATGTAGTTATTCCTCAGGAGCTGGATGGCTGCCATCAGATCCTCCACCTCAAAGGAGATTGTGGGCGGTAGAAAATCCTCCGGGATAAGCGCCAACCCCTCGGGAGTCAGGTCTCTACGTTTCAGAACCGGCAGATTACGGAGCTTGACCCATTTCAGTTGATGAAGCCTTTCGGTATCGATCCCTTCCGAGAAGATAGGATTATGATCATCGATAAAGATCGCCGCCTGACTCTTCAACAAGGGAAGAGAGGAGAGGGAGTCGAACCTTTTGCCCTCGATAATCCTGCAGAGGACGAAGTCGTAGCGGTTTTTCTTAACCAAGTCGTTCAGCAGATTCTCCGAGGTATCGCTGGTGATATTGATGATCAGATTCTCCGGTCGCTCCATGCTCTTCATCACGTCCGGAAAGAGGAAGTCGTTCCAGATCATGCTGCAACCGATCCGTACCTCCTGCGGATCGGCTCCGGAGAGATGTTTCAGCTTTTCATCCTGAATCTTATTCAAACTCTCCAGGAAGGAGCGTTCCATATCACAGGCGGTCTGGTAGAGGAGATCACCGTAGGCGGTCGGCTTGGTTCCCTGATGGAGGCGTTCCAGAAGCTCCACTCCATAGTAGCACTCCAGGGTCTTGATCGACTTCGAGAGCGCCGGCTGGCTGATGAAGAGCAGTTGACTGGCCCGGCTGATACTCCCCGCCTCGACCACCTTTTTGAAATGGAGCAGGTTATAGAACATAGTCTATTATATAACCTTTGGTTATACCCTGTATAGCTTATTAATATTAGCGCCTTCAAGCACCGGCTGATAATATAGATCCATGCAAGAGATCGGAGTCGGAATCATCGGTGCTGGGATACGCGGAGTCTACTGCCTGGGACAAGCGATATGCGCTCTCTATGGTGAAACCGGCCTGGTCGTTCGCGGCGTCCACGATATTTTAAGAAGCCGTTCGGAGGAATCGAAAGAGTATCTGGAACATCTCTATGCCGAGGCGGGAAACGCGCGCGAGGTGCTAATCTACGATGAGTACCGGGAGATGTTGGCCGATGAGGAGTGCCGGATAATCCTCGTTACCAACTTTACCAATCAGCACCGGAATCCCGCGATTGAGGCCCTCAAAGCCGGCAAGAAGGTCTATCTTGATAAGCCGATCGCCGTAAGCCTGGAAGACGCGGCGGCGATTGCGGCTGCCGCAGAGAAGAATCCCTTGATCATGGGTTTTACTCGCCGCTACGAGACGGCCTGGATGAAGGCCAAGGAGCTTTTGGACAGCGGCGTTATCGGCGCGTTGCAGATGATGGAGATCAATTCGGTTATCCCCTACAGCCGTTACCTGCAGACCTGGCACCGGAAACGCAAACTCTCCGGCGGCAGCCTGAACGACAAGAGCTCCCACCACTTCGACGTCTTCAACTGGATCAGCGGCGAGCAGCCGGCCTTTCTAACCGCCATCGGCGGACGGAGCAGCGTCTTTCCGGTAGATCCGAGCGCCCCCGAGTCCTGTCGGGTCTGCGACCGGATCTGCCCCTACCGACGAGATGCGAACAAGATATCCGACGGCGGTTTTGCGCTGCAGTTCGACTCCTGGAAGAAGGCCGACAACGAGATCGACCGGATCGACTCCTGCGTCTACGCACCGGGAGCGGAGATCAACGATCACGCCCTAGTATCGATAGCCTACCCCTCGGGAGTCAAGGCATCCCTCTTTTTCTCGATTTTCGGTCCCGATTCCAAGGATCAGGAACAGCTGCTTCTTGTCGGCGAGAAGGGTAAGATAAACGTCAATCGCCACGAAGGCACGGTAACCCTCCACGCGGAGTACGGCAGGAGGGTAGAGACCATCGATTGCCGCGGGGAGGAGTTCGACACGAGTCATTTCGGCGCCGACCGTCATCTGATCCGGATGATCCGGGATTTCTACGACGGGAAACAGCCGATAGCTTCAGCCGCGGACGGCTATAGTTCACTCGAGATGGTTATAGCGGCCCAGCGGTCCATACAACAGAGCGGTCAGCCCGTTCGGCTCGGATCACTATCCGAACCGGCGGTTTGATATAATATTTTTCTAAAGGAGTGTGAATATGAAGCGAATAGTTCTAGTCACTCTACTGGTTCTCACTGTCCTCCTCCCCAGCTTTGCCGCCGGTGCGCAGGAGGAAGCCGCGACTGAAGAGCAGAAGACGATAAATCTCTTCATCAGCGGAAAATCGGTCTGGGGTGAACCTATGAACACGGTTATCGCCAAGTTCAACGAGAGTTATCCCAACATCACCGTCGAGGTCGAGGTCGTCGGCGGCGGCGTCGACTACCATCCGGTCCTGGCCACCCGGGCCCGCACCAACACCCTGCCGGATATCTTCATGATCGCCGGCGCCGGGGACTTCGAGGTCTGGCAGGAGTACCTGGAGGATCTCTCGTCTATGGACGTGGTCGATCACTTCCTGCCGGTTGCTCAAGAGGGCGCCTATTACGACGGCAAGCTAATGGGACTCCCCACCTCGATCGAGGGCTACGGTTATATCTACAACAAGAAGCTCTTCCGGGAGGCCGGTATCGATAAGGTTCCCGAGACCTTCGACGAACTCGAAACGGCGGTAGACAAGCTGAATGCGGCGGGAATCACCCCCTTCGTCTCCGGCTACGGTACCTGGTGGGTAATCTCCAACCATCAATTAAACGTCCCCTTCGCCATGCAGGACGATCCGGCGGCCTTTGTTGAGGGCTTGAATAAGGGCACCGAAAGCATGCAGGGCAATGTTTACTTCGAGAATCTTGAGAGGCTGATCAATCTGGTAAAGGAGAACAGCGCCAAGGAGCCTCTAACCGAAGACCATCATATGCAGGTCTCCCTCTTCGCCGGCGAGCAGGCGGCCATGATTCAGCAGGGAAACTGGAAGGAGGCGGCCATCCTGGACGCTAATCCCGATATCGAGATGGGGCTTGTACCCTTGGCCCTTGGAGATGATCCCGCTAAGAGCGGCAACATCCCGGTAGGGATTCCCTGGTACTGGGTTGTTTCCAAGGATTCCGCCGTTAAGGAAGAGGCAAAGACCTTCTTGAACTGGCTCCTCAACGAAGGCCCCGGTCAGGAGCAGATGGTGACCAGCTTGAATTCGATTCCCGCCTACGACCACTTCGACATTGAACTGGCCGGTGGAATCAGCTCGGACGTCCTGGCCTACTCCAAGGACGGCAAGACCATCCCCTGGATCTTCGGCCTCTGGCCCGCAGGATATACCCAGAGCGCCTCCGACATCCTGCAGGAGTATGTCGCCGGCAAGACGAGCTACGACGAAACCCTCGCCGAGCTTGAAGAGACCTGGCGTTCCCTGCTGAAGTAAGTGTGTAGTATCTTGGGCGGGCGGCAGGGCTTCTGGCGCCCGCCCTGCTTTATCTCTAACCTTGGAGGGAACCTTTGGCTTCGCGCTTGAGAAATCGGGTCGACGGCAGCTTCTGGCTGTTTACGATCTTCCCGTATACGGTGTTTCTAATCTTCGTGCTGGTCCCGTTCTTTATCGGCGGCTACTACTCAATGACCGACTGGAACGGTATCTCCGCCAAGATGAACTTCGTGGGATTGGACAACTTCCTGCATCTCGCTACTGAGGATGAGGGCTTTATCCAATCCTTCTCCTTCACGGGGCGCTTTACCCTGACTGCCTGCCTCCTGGTCAATCTGATCGGATTGTTCTATGCCGTGCTCTTTCATCAGAGCACCCGCTGGAATTCGACCTTGCGAGTAATCCTGGTCCTGCCCAATGTCATCGGCGGGATCATCCTGGGCTTCGTCTGGCAGTTTATCTTCTCCCAGGCGATTCCCTCCTTTGGGGGGCTCTTCGAATCGATCGCCTGGCTGGGCCGGGAGGATACCGCCTTCTGGGCGGTGTTGATCGTCTTCGTCTGGCAGCAGGCCGGCTACGTGATGCTGATCTACATCGCCTCGATGAACAGCATCGACGCCCAACTCTTCGAGGCCGCTCAGATAGACGGCGCACCGGCCTTCACCCAGTTCACGAAAATTACGCTGCCCCTGATCGTACCGGCTTTCACCGTGAGCATCTTCATCGTGCTGGTCAACTCCTTTCGCATCTTCGCCCTAATCTTCTCTCTCACCGGCGGCGGTCCCTACGGGTCGACCGAGTCCCTGGCCATCAATATCTATAACGAGGCATTCCTCTACCAGAATTACGGCATCGGCTCCGCCAAGGCGGTGATCTTCTTTATACTTGTGGCCATCCTCTCGTACATGCAGGTTCGATTTACTCAGAAGCGGGAGGTGGAACTCTAATGAAAGCAGGTGCGCCCCTTAAGATCGGATTCTATATAATAAGCGCGTTGCTGGCCTTGGTGATTATCTCCCCCTTCTTTTTCGTGGTTATCAACTCCTTCAAACCCTACGGCGAGATTATAATCGACGCTTCGGCCATGCCGACGGAGATTAGCTTAGGCAACTACCAGAAGGGAATCGAGCAGGTCGAGTTCTGGCAGCTCCTGAGGAATTCAATCTTCATCACCGTCTTCGGCATCGGCGGGATGTGTATCTTCGGCTCCATGGCGGCCTGGAAGATGGCCCGGACAAAATCCACTATTAGTGCGCTCATGTACGCCACCTACATCCTGGCCATGATCATCCCCTTCCAGTCGATCATGATTCCCCTGGTCGTGGTTTCCACTCAATTCAATATGCTCCATCCCGCGGGACTTGCGGTGCTCTACTGGGGTTTCGGCATGCCCCTGACGATCTTTCTCTACCGGGGCTACTTCAATTATGTCCCCAAGGAGCTCGACGAGAGCGGCAAACTCGACGGCTGTAGCGATTTAGTCCTCTTCTGGCGCATCCTCTTCCCCCAGCTGCGCACCATGACCAGTACGATTATCATCCTCCAGAGTCTCTGGGTCTGGAACGACTTCCTGCTCCCCTTTCTGATCCTGATCAAACGGGACCACCATACCATCCCCCTGGGCATCAACCGCTTCTTCGGCGTCTACAAGGCCCAGTGGGATATGGCCCTGCCCATCCTGGTGCTGGGGATGATTCCCCTGGTGGCGGGCTTCCTGGCGGCGCAGAAACATATCGTCCGTTCCATCGCCTCATCGGGACTAAAGGGATGATGAACTACAAGCTCTACTGGGGCGAAACCCACGACAATACCTACCAAGCGCCGGATCCGGACTTCTCTATGGAGCGGCACCTGGAACGGGCCGCCAAACACCTCGACTTCTACTGCGGCGCCTACTACCCCTCCACCTCGCCGGCCTTCAAGAAGGGCGGTCACCCCTCGGAGGACAAGAGCAAACAGCCCCTGAATGTGGAGACCTGGAAGCCCCAGGCACAAATCGATACCGAGTGGGCCGAGGTCAAGCGGGCTGTTCAGGCTCTTAACCAGGAGGGCCGCTTCGTCGTATTTCCCGGCTTCGAGTGGCAGGGCGACGGGACCTGGGGGGATCATAATGTCTTCTTCAACGAGGAGAATCCCCCCCTCTACCGGGTTGATCGACTCGAGGAGCTCTACGCCCGTCTCCGTTCCCATAAGGCTTTGGCGATTCCTCACCATACCGCCTACATCGGCAGCTTCCGGGGCAAGAACTGGGAAATCCTCGACGAGGAGATCTCTCCCTTCATGGAGATCTATTCGATCCACGGCAGCAGCGAGGGCGAACAGTACGGCGGGGGACTCCGGTCCAATCCCTTCCTAGGTCCCGACGGCAGCGCCGGTTCCTACGAGGCCGCCGTCAGAGCCGGCCGCAAGTTGGGGATCATCGCCTCTACCGACAACTGGGGCCCCTTGCCCGGCCGCTATGGCCATGGACTGGCCGCGGTGTGGGCAGAGGGTCTGAGCCGGGAGGCCCTTTGGGAGGCCTTTGCCGCCCGGCGGGTCTACGGGGTCACGGGGGATCGAATCAAGCTCGCCTTTCACCTGAACGAGAATCCCATGGGAAGCACCCTTCAGGCCCCCTCCGCTCCGCCGGTTTTCGGTGTAGAGGTAGAAGGGATGGATGCGATCGACTACATCGATTTCGTAAAGGATGAGGTGACCATCGACCGGGTCGATGGTCTCGGCCGGGTGCCTGAAGAGCTCTCTGTTGGAGATGAGTACCTTATTCGACTGGAGTACGGCTGGGGGCCGGCAGGGAATGTACTGAAGCTGCCGCCCAAGGAGTGGCATGGGCGTGTTACCGTCCGGGGGGGAGAGTTAGCTGAGGTGACTCCCTGCTGGATCAGTCCCGACCAGGAGTACACTGTCGCTGCCGACGAGTTCAGCTTCCGGGGCCGCACCGAGCAGGATACGGTCTTCCAAGCGATACAGAACGGCTATGTATTGAAGATAAAAGGCGGGCCGACTACCCGCCTCGATATCGAGATCGACGGGATGACCCGCTCGGCGACCCTGCGGGAGCTCGCCGCCGAGAGCAGCGTGCTCTGGAACCGGGCGGGTTCGGCGGCCTTGATCAGGGAAGAGTTCGACACCGACGCGGAAGCCCTGGAGCGTAAGGATGTGCTCTTCGGCATGGCTTATAAGGCGAAGATCCATCCCGCCCTGCCTGCATCGAGCTTCAAGAAGTCGATCTCCTTTACCGATTTCCTCTACGACGGTAAACCCCATCTCTACCGGATCCGGGTACGGCAGAAGAACGGTCAGCTGGCCTGGTCGAGCCCGATCTGGCTGGAATAGGGAATGTCGTGAACATTCTCTACTTCCATACCCACGACAGCGGCCGCTATTTCCGTCACTACGGCCATGCCGATGCGCCCACGCCGTTCATCTCCGACTGGGCCCTAAAAGAGGCCTTAAGTTTTCGAAACGCCTTTACCGCCTGCCCCACCTGTTCTCCCAGCCGGGCCTCGCTCCTTACCGGGAGCTACCCCCATCAAAACGGGATGCTGGGTTTGGCCCACCGCGGATTCGCGCTGAATGATTACAGTAAGCACCTGGCTCAGTTTCTGAGGAGAAACGGCTACCGGACCGTGCTCTGCGGGGTTCAGCACGAGGCCGCCGGCTGCTTCGACCACGCCGCCGGAGCGAAGAGGATCGGCTATGCTGAAGATCTGACCATCGACTTGGAGTCACCTGAACCCGATGGGAACAACACCGCCCGATGGGATCTTGAGAATACCCGCCGGGCGGCCGACTGGCTTTCCCGCGACCGGGAAGAGCCCTTCTTCATGGCCTGCGGCCTCTTTTCGACCCATCGGGAGTACCCTGATCCGCCGGACCTCGACCCCAAGCTGGTGAAGCCCATGCCCAAGCTGGCCGAAACATCAGAAAACCGCAGCGACCAGGCCCGTTTTCTAAAATCCCTGAGCATCGCCGACCGTTGCTTTCGTACCGTTATGGAGGGGCTCGAAGCAGGGCCGAATGCTGCAGAGACCCTGGTGATATTCACCACCGACCACGGCCCGGCGGTTCCGTTTAGCAAGAGCAGACTCAATACCGAGGGGCTCGGCGTCGCCCTATCGATCAAGCTTCCCGGTCCGAAGGCAGCAAAGAGCTTCAGCAACGCCCTTGTCTCCACGGTGGATATCTTCCCTACCCTCTGCGAACTGGCCGGACTTACAGCCCCGACCGGGCTGCAGGGCAAGAGTTTCGTACACCTTTTTCAAGAGCGGGAAGATCATCAACAGAAAGATGAGCACCGGGAACAAATCTTCAGCGAGATGAACTTCCACACCTCCTACGAACCGATGCGGGCGGTCCGCACGCGGAACTACTCTCTGGTACGCCACTACGACCGAGAGTATCCCTACACCCATATGTCGAACATCGACGACTCCCCGGCCAAGACCCTGCTGGCTGTAAACGGTCTTGCCCGCAGACCGCAAGCGCCGGAGGAGCTGTTCAATTTAGAGGCAGACCCCCTGGAACAGCAGAATCTGATCGATGATCCGGCCTATGCCGACCAGGCTGAAGCGCTGCGCACATACCTGGAGAAATGGCAGCGGGAGACAGGCGATCCGCTGTTAGAGGGACGCATTCAGGCCCCGGCGGGAAGCATCGTCAACACCGCCGCCTGCCTCACCCCGGACTCGAAGAATCCGGATGATTATGAAAGCCGGTAGACCTCTTCATAGAGATTCTCACCGCCGAAGTTGCCCGACTTGAGCACCAGCAAGAGATTCTCCCGATTCGTCGGGAAGCAGTAAGGGACGCCGGGACTGATCTGCCGGCCGATCTCCAGGGCCTCGAAGCCGCAGGCGGCGCTGATCGCTCCGGAGGTCTCTCCCCCGGCGGCTACCAGACGCTCCACCCCGCACTCGTCCACTACCATGCGGGCGACCTCGCCTTCGAATGCAGCCAAAGCTTCTCCCGCGCGAATCGGATTGAGTTGGGTACCCGGTTTTTGGTCGGTTAGATAGATAATAAGCCGATCATTGCTGTCGTACAATGCAGCCGCCTCCCGGGAGAGCTCCTCCGGTGTGACGGCGCCGTTTAGAATATCATCCGCATTAATAGGCAGGGAGGTAAAACCCGCATCTACCGCGCGCTCATACTGCAGGCTCGCCTGTCGGCTGCGACTGCCGCTCACGACCAGGGTACGGCGGCCGGGGAAGGTACGCTCATTCCTCTCCTTCGAGGCGGGCCGGCACAGCTCCTTGCCCAGGGATGCGGTCAGTCCCGATCCGCCGGACCAGTAGCGTTCATCAGGAAAGCTCCGCACTAAAAGATCGATATCATCCTGCTCCAGGGCGTCGCAGATGATATAGCGCACCCCCTGCTCCTCGAGTTCCTCCCGGCGCGTATGAAGCGCCTCTTCCCCCTGCCGAATGCGGTGCCAATCGATCAGTCCCACCTTCTGATCGGTCTGAAACTGAAGCCAGCGGACCAGATTGGCGTCGCCCATTGGATTCAAGGGGTGATCTTTCATGGGGGATTCGGACAAGAGCTCGCCTAAGACGAAGTGGTAGCCGCCGTAGGTGGTACGGCCGTTTACCGGAAGGGCGGAACAGGAGAGGCTCGAGCGGAAGCCGAAGACCTCCGCCGCCGCATCCAGGCTCTGTCCTATATTCCCTTCCTTCGTCGAATCAAAGGTGGAGCAGTACTTGAATTGTACAATATCGGGGTTTATAGCCTCCACCATGCGATAGACCCGAAGCAGCAAATCCCGGGCCGCCCCCGGATCGATAGATCGCGACCGGGTGCCGATTACCAGCGCGTCGTATCCGTCAAGGTCCGCACGCACAATCGGTGTATCAGGCTTGAGGAGAAAGAGCACCTTTAGCCCCTGATCGGACAGCATGCCCGCCGCATCGGTGCCGCCGGTATTATCGTCCGCAATTACTGCTATCATAGGACTCCTCCTCGCCGCTCAACCTACCAGTACTTCTGTTTAAGTTCGTGAATCTGATCCGGCGTAAGCGGCTCCCCCTGCATACGGGTCAGCAAGGCAATGCGGGCGTTATCCTCACCCTGTTCGAGCGCCCGGGAGGCCTCATCGAGGCTCGCCCCCAGGGCCGTAGTTCCGTGGCTGCGCATATTGATCAGGTTTCCCCGGCGAGAAGCATCGACCACCGCATCGGAGAGATCTTTGGATCCCGGCATATAGTAGGGGACCTGCACGAAGCCCCGAACCCGAATTACGAAATAGGGAATCATCACCGGCATGGTGTTCTCCCCGTCGGGAATCAGGGTGGAGACCGCCGTAAGTTGGGGGGGATGAAAGTGAAGCACGCAATTGAGATCCGGACGAGCTTCATAGATTCCCGTGTGAAAGGCGTACTCCTTACTCGGCTTCAGGCCCTTTGCCGCCTGCCACTCCTTCCCTCCGGCGGGAAGCAAGGCAAAATCCTCTTCCGAAAGTTCTTCGAGATCGGTACCGCTGCCGCTTATATAGATGCCCGCATCGGTCCTGATACTGACATTGCCCCCGCCCCCGGCGGCATAACCTTTGCGGGAGAGGGCGGCGGCCGTACGGATCAGTAAATTGAGTTCCTTATGCATGGGCTATAGTCTACCCTATCACCGGGGCTGCGTCAGCTCATATATCTTCTGAATGACCCCAGTAATAGTCCAGGTGCTCTGCCAGCAATCCCCGATATGCTACCGGTACCCGAGAGAGGAAGTGATCCCGCTCGACTCCGGAGAGAACGAGGTCGCCGTTTCGATCGGCGGCGGACAGACGCCTTTCAAGATCCGGATCGACTACCCCGCTCCGACTGCGAAAGAGAAGGCGATTAGCCGCATGACACAGGCTCGTATAATCGGCGGCGGCGAGCTCCAGCTCGGGGATCATTAACCCGAAACCTGCGCTCTCGATGCGATACCCCCGGTAGCTATTGACGGCGGCTACTTCCACGCTGAGAGGCGCACCGGAGGATCGCTCTCCGGCGGCCAGGGCGCTTAAGGAGAGAAGCAAGAGGGAGACTAGAAACAGTATGATTGCCGGACGGCGCTGAACCCGTATGTATTGGGCGTGCAGAATGGTGCTCATACCTATACAGTGCAAAAGATGTGCCAAGTGCGCGGGACTGAAATTCCCGCACTTTTTGGAGTTTTCCGCCCCCCCGACAGGCGTCTTTGGACCTTTGGGGGGTAACTAAGTTTATGGCAGGGTAAAAAAATTACTCTTTGCCGTACTCTTCAAGAATCATACGCAAGACAGAATCAGCGATCGGCTTTGAGTGGTAGCCGACCTTGCCGGCGGAATGTGTAACAATCCTATTATAATCGGGCGAGTCAAAGGCGCTGATAAAGACAATATCGCAGACAATCCTCTGTACGATTTCTAGGGCTGCCTCAATTCCGGTCATCTGACCTTTTAGTTTTATATCCATCAAGATGAGGTCCGGCTGGTGCTCTGCGGCCAGACTGATCGCCCTCTTCCCTTCGGTGCAGCTGGCGACTACATCTGCACCATAGCGATTAAGCCGGCTTTCAAGATCCGCGCGAATAAAGAACTCATCCTCTACAACCAGCACCCGCATTCAATTTGCCGTCCTGAGGAGTCGGAATCCTACCCCTATCTGCGTTCCGCCTCGGGATTGAATGGAGAGTTCTGCCTGGATTTCCTCGCAGAGGACGGATACAAGATACAAACCCGACATCTTAGCGCCTCCTCCAGTCGCTCCCTCCGGAATGCCAATTCCGTTATCTTCCACTGTCATGATAAACTTATCCTCCCCTATCTGTTGCATACCGATCCTGATCCGCTTCTGATCTCCGTTGCGAAATGCGTGCTTTAGACTGTTGGTGAGGAGCTCATTCAGGATCAAACCAAGATTCTTGGCTAAATCAATATCAATGACCAGCGGTTCCGTTTCCAGGGAGAACTCAAGAATAGCGGATTCTTCACCGTATGTGTCGACCAGATGGTGGGCGAAGGTCTTCACATATTCGAAGAAATCGATGCGCTCCACAGAGGCGGCCTTATGAAGAAGGTTGTGAATTAGGGCGAACGCAAATATCTTGTCTTCCAGTTTCTGCAAAAGTGCCTGGCTCTCAGGATCAAGCACAAGATCAATTTGATTTCGAAGCAGGCTATGGAGCACGGTGAGGTTGTTCTTGACCCGATGGTGAACCTCCCTCAACAAAATCTCCTTTTCCCTCAGAAGTTCATTGAGACGCTCCTTTGCCGCATCAAAGTAGATCAGAATCATACCGATGGCCGTTACCACTGCAGCGACAGCGCCTAGCAAATATCCCCAGGGTGCAAACCACTCGACCGGTCGAAGAAAGGGATAATCTAGCTTATGTATTCCCCATACAATGAGGGTAATGCCGACGATCCGTCTTCCTCCGGGAGCGTAACTGCGATTCTTAAGAAGTCTGACGCCGATTGCAATATAGAGAGCACCCACATAGAAGAAAACCGGGATTGTGTAGATGGTAAACAGAATATCAGATAATCCGGCGGCAAGTATCCAAAGTAAACATATGAAGGAGAGTATGCTCCAGATCTGCGGTGAAGCGTACTTCTTGAGCCAGACGTTGACCGCGACCAGCAGCATATGTCCGCTGATCAAGACCAAGGCTTGGTTTCCTATCAGAAACCAGTCCAATTCGAAGAAGAGATAGAGCAGCATAAAAACAAAGCGCAGGCTGTAGAGACTCCAGCTAATGCAAAAGAGCAAAAGACTTTTTTCCTTCTCTTTCACAAAGAGGTAGAGATAGACTAGGGAGAGGATAGCTGTGTTGCTAAACGTTGCAATTAAAGCCGGAGCGAGCCATGGCATAGTACAATTGTGAGAAATCCAGCCTGATAATGCAAGCTTCAGGCTGAATTAATGCCGGTTTATCATTACGGGCTGAATATCTCCCGCGTCCGCTGGAGCACATCGAGGCCCTGCTGCTTGAGCCAATAGGGGATATCGATCAATACCCAGTTCTCGGCAAGCTTATCGCCCTCCCGCCGATAGACGTCGACCACCTGCATCTCCGCCCGAACATTGCCTCCGGGAAGTCCGAGGAAGCCGCCCAAGGGACGGTTGGAGAGGTTTGGCCAGCCGAAGAAACAGGCGTAGTTCCCTTCGGCGAAGCGGCAGACATGACCCTCGAACTTCTTGTCGTCCAGGTTGCTTCTAAAAGGCAGTTGATGCTGCTTCTGATATCGGGGAATGGTATAGCTCGCGCCGATGCCGCAGGGGCCGTACCAGATCATATCCTCGGCCCATCTCTTCTCCAGCAGCTCCGGATCGCAGCCCATGGAGCCGCTCATATTCAGCTCCGCCAGATCTTCGATCATCCCGTCTACCAGTTCCAGAGTGGTCACCCCTTCGGCGGGATCGGTATCCTCGAAATGGAGTCCGTCGTGGGTCCGGGGACCGGGATATACGAAGTAGGTGCCGGTTGAAGGCGGCAATGGATAGACGCCTGCCTGATCCATGAACCCCAACAGATCCAGGAAGAGTCCGGTCTGGATGATCTTGCCCTTTTCGACCTGGTTGAACTCGGCATAGCGCAGATTGATCATCTTGCCGGTAGGACGAATACCGAGCCACTCCCGGTCGAAGAGCCCCATAAAATGGCCCATGCTCATCACCCAGGTTTCGCCGCTCAGTTCGTTTTCCCCGGCGATGAAGATATCCTCCCGCCGCTGCATGCGACGCACCGACTGCTTCAAGGGTGCCCAGAACTCAGCTACAGTCCGGTCTACCCCGTCCAGCTCGCGGAAGGGATATACCCCTCTAAAACGATAGCTTTCAGCGGTATAGTTGCGCAGAACCTCGCCCATTCTCTCGGGGCCGGCCTGCTCTAATTCCTCGAAATAGGAGCGTACGACTCCCTTCTCTGCCTGATACGTTGCCATGCTGTTCATCCTTTTTGAATCGGTATCGGAGGAGAGCCTAAAATAAGTGGGGGGAAAAGATCAATATCTCTCACTCCACAGTGCGAACCAGAAAGAGGGTCGCCACTGTTCCGCATATACCGGCCAGGGCCACAATAATATCCCCGGTTCTACTCTGAATTAGATAGATGGATAAGCTGATCATCAACCACATCGATACGAGAGCATAGAGTTTCATCCTACGGCTCATGCCTCGCTTCTCCATATAGCGCTGCAGGTAGCGCCCATAGAGCCGGCTCGCCATAAGCCTCCGATAGAGGGTATCCGAACTGCGCACAAAGAGCCCGGCGGCGAGGAGCACGAAGGGCGTAGTCGGAAGCCCGGGCAATAGAATGCCGATAGTCCCGAGACCAAGCGAGAGGATTCCGCCCAGGATGAGAAGATAACGCCACACCCGGGTACTATAGACGGCATCGATCATTGCGTACAAGTGCCCGCACAATGTCGCACGTACGACATTTAATTGCTCCTCATCTTGCCCCGGCGGAATTATTGCCGTTATACTGAGGGCGGAATGGAGCGGAGAATCACCCAACAAGGCATTGCCGAAGCCCTCGGACTTTCCCTGCGGACGGTGCAGCGCAGCTTCGCCGATTCGGACAAGGTCGCCGAGAGAACGAAAGCCCAGATACGGAATTATGCGGCCGAAGTCGGCTACCGGCCCGACCGGCGGGCTCAGGCTCTTTCACGGGCTGTGCAACGGCAGATTACTCTCTTCTCCTCGGCTGCCCCCGAATTTTTCTGGGGCCGGGTCGGCGCCGGGGTCGCTCTCGCATCCCGTCAACTCGGGCAGTACGGCTTCGAGGCCTTTCACCGGACTATCGAAGCGCGGAATACGGCCGCCTATATACGCCGATTAAACCAGAGCTTGGCCGACGGGCTCGATGCGGCGGCTGTGGTGAACAATCCCGAATATGATATGGGTCGCATCTTCGGATTCCTCGATCATCATGCGGTGCCTTACATCACGCTGAACATAGATGCGCCGGAGACCGCCCGGCTCTGCTGCGTCGGGCCGGACTACGGCGAGGGCGGCAGAATCGCCGCTGAGTTTATGGGCAAGACCATTCGACGCCCCGGCCGGGTGCTGGTAATCCATAATCCGGTGGACTCCGGTCATGCCCTGGCAGGCGCCCACGTAAACGAAGAGCGGCTGCTTCAGTTCGTATCCTATCTCTCGCTCCACTTTCCCGAACTGGATCATCAGGTGATGAGTTTTGCCGCCGACCGGGACCAAAGGGAGATCGCGGACGAACTGGAGGCACACCTGGCCGACGGCGGGGATGAGCTTCAGGGTATCTATAGTATCAGCGGTATGCACGATATCCTCGGCGATCTTATCCTGCGGCGGGGCCTGGAGAACCGCTACATTAGTCTTGTTCACGGCCTCTCCCCGCGGACGGCGATCTATCTGCGGAGTCACGCTTTTACGGCAGCCATCGATCAGCACCCCTTGCTGCAGGGCTACTTTGCGGTTAAGGTGCTGGAACACTATCTGGAATACGGCCGCCTCCCCTCCCCGCTGCCCCCGGTCTCGCAACGGATAGTGATCGGTTCCAGCCTGGGAGATGAGGAGAACTTCGCCCTGCTGTCGGCCTTGCAGAGCGGATTGTAATAGAGAGGAGCATGACAATGCAGAGCCAGCTTGAGACACAACTGAACCGGATCTACGCCATTCTATCGGAGATCTGCCCCGCCCCGCTGGATCAGGACGGAATCCACGGTGCATTGAGCGCAGTATCCATTTCGCCCAAGCCGTCGGTTCCCAATACCTGGATCCGCACCCTCTACAACATGGATACGAGCGAGCCTGAGTTCTCCAGCCGGGAACAGGCCAAAGAGTTTCTCGACACCGCAGTCCTCGCCTATAACGGCGTGGTGGCCTCAATCAGCGAGAGCCGCTTCAGCCTGCTCTTTACGATTCCGGAGAATGCCTCGCCGGAGGAACGGAAACGGATCGCCTCCTGGTCGGAAGGGTTTATCAGGGGTTTGAGGATTACCGGGGTAGAGACTGAGGAGTTCGACGACGACTTCGTGACCCTGATGAGTCCCATCGCCTACTGCGCCCGGCCGGACTACTTCGAATCGACGGAGCAGGATGAAACCCACACGGCACGACTAAAGCGCATCGCCGATGAAATGCCGGAAAACCTCGCCGCCCTGAGGAACTACTTCTTTCTCCACCTGCAGCGCGCCTCCCTTCAGAACAGGGGTGGTCAGGCGGGCCGCAACGATCCCTGCCCCTGCGGCAGCGGAAAGAAGTACAAGCACTGCCACGGTTCCTAAAGAAAGGAGGATTGTATGAGAAGACCCATCGTCTGGGACGGCGCCGGTGAGCTGCGCTACGAAATCAGAGAGATCGTCGAGGTTGCCCATCGCATCCAGGCTGCCGGCAAGCCGGTGGTTTTCGAGAACATCGGCGATCCGGTACAAAAAGGGGAATCCGTGCCCGACTGGATCCGGGAGATCGTGGTCGAACTGGCCTCGGATCCCTGCAGCTACCGCTACACCGCCAGTCAGGGAGAGCTCGCCACCCGGGAGTTCTTAGCCGAGAGAATCAGCGCTCGGGGGGGCGCCCAGATCGGTGCGGAGGATATCTACTTTTTTAACGGCCTTGGCGATGCGGTGGCCCGCATATTCGGCTACCTGAAACGGGAGGCCCGGGTTCTCGGCCCCTCCCCCGCCTACTCCACCCTCTCGTCGGCCGAGGCCTCCCACTCCGGGTATGAACACCTCACCTACCGACTCGATCCCGCCAACAACTGGATGCCGGATATAGACGACATCGAGAAGAAGGTCCATTACAACCCCTCCATCGCCGGACTCCTCTTGATCAATCCCGATAATCCCACCGGGGCGGTCTACCCGAAAGAGACGATTCTGGCGATGATCGATATCGCCCGTCGTCACGATCTTTTCCTTATCGCCGACGAGACCTATGCCAATATCATCTACGATCCCGTCGCCGCCAATCCCCTAAGCGATCTAATCGACGGCGTCCCCGGCATGGCTTTAAGGAGCATCTCGAAAGAGTACCCCTGGCCGGGAGCTCGTTGCGGCTGGATAGAGGTCTACAATCAGGAGCGGGATCCGGAATTCGCCCGCTACATAACCAGTATCCTCGACGCGAAGCGGCTGGAGGTCTGCTCAACGACCCTTCCGCAGCTCTCGATACCGAAGGTCTTCTCCGATCCCCGCTATGCGGAACACCTGACCGAGCGCAACAGGACCTACGCCCGTCGCGCGGAGGAGGCGGCGGAAATCCTGAACGCCGTTCCCGGGCTCTCGGTCATCAAACCTCGGGGGGCCTTCTACTTGACTGCCGTCTTCGATGAGGGCGTATTGAACGAACATCAGGAACTCAAGATCGAATCTGCGGAAATCGATGGCTACCTGAAGCAGATCCTCCCCGGGCAGCCGGCGGACAAACGCTTTGTCTACTATCTGCTCGCAGCCGCCGGCATCTGTGTCGTACCCCTCTCCGGATTCTGCTGCGACCTGCCGGGATTTCGGGCGACCCTGCTCGAAAGCGACGACCAGCTGCGACGCAAAACCTGGAAAGAGATTGCCGACGCCGTCCGAAGCTATACCGGTACTTGATTTATAGGGACAGGCTTCGGTAGATTAAGCACGGGAGAATAGGATGATTAAATCAGCGTTAGAGATAGCCCTCGAGCGAACGAAAGAGATTAAGGTAGACAAAGAGAGCCTTGCAGCCCATACGGTGGGAGAAGAGGGACAGCGCCTGGCCGGACGGCTCCTCGCCGGAGAAATCGATGCCCAAGCGCTCGCCTCGGCTTTAAAGGAGCGGAAGGGCAAGGAGGCCGGCTGGCTCAAGGAGGGCTGCTTCGCGACCCTGGCTGCCAACCTGACTCTTCCCCAGACCGAGGAGTTTAAAGAGAAGACCGAGCGGCTCGAGGAGGGCTTTATCGCCCTTACCGGCGAGAAACGTCAGGTAGCGCACCTCTTTCAGCAGATAAATGAGTTCTTCGAACAGTATCTGCATAACCAGGAACAGATCATAGAGGCTCTGGAGAATCAGTTCGCCCCGCGCTTGCGAGAGCGGGAACAGGAGATGGCCCGGCAGCTTGGGAGTCAGGTCAAACTCTCGCCCAGCCAGGATCCGGAGTTTAGCAAGGCTCTTAAACAGCATCTCGGTCGGCTCGAAGCCCAGTACGGCGACGCGCTGAAGCAGGCCAAGGATCAGCTGAAGAGTCTCTTCGCTTAGGCTTATCCCTTTACTTCTCGCCGCCACTGCCGGAAGAAGGCTTCCGGCAAGCGACTAAAATAGTCGAACGAGCGTTCCATACTATCGACCGAGATCCGCTCATCCCGCCCGTGGATCATAGTAGAGAAGCGGTCCATACTCATCTCCTCGTCGAAGAGGGAGAATCCGTAGACCGCCGTCCCTTTCTTGCGCCAGAAGCGGCCGTCGGACGCGCCGCTAATCAAGATCGGCTGCAGATCGGCCTGCGGGAGATGCCGCTGCAAGAGCTCTCTACTGGCTGTAACCAGAGGGCTCTTCGTCGGCGACACTGTGGCGGGGAAATACTCAAGAATCTCAACTTCCGCCCCGGAAGCGCTCTTTTTGACCTCCCGGCGCAGGACCTCAAGATAAGAATCGAAATCTATCCCCGGGGGAATGCGCAGATCGAGTTCCAGGACCGCTCGCTCCGGGATCATATTGATCTTCTCGCCGCCGCTGATCCGGCCGACTGAAACAGTCAGCCGCGAGGCAGCGTCGAGGAAGCGGGCGGTTCCCGGACTAGAGCTAAACATCTCCTTCAGAGCCCGATCCCGCTGCCAGGGCGACGAGAGTCTTCGAGCCTCCCCGGGGCTGGCTGCGCAGGCTGCGGCCATCCCCTTGTAGAGGGAAGAGAGCACCACCGGCGCTTTCATCCGACTGACCGCAGCCGCCGCCCGCAGGAGCTCTTCTACCGCATTGCGGCTGCCGAAGGGCATGCTGCCGTGGCCGGGAAGACCCGAACTGCTTATCCGAATCCAGGCCACCCCCTTCTCGCCCACACCGATTGCCGCCCGCTTACCCAGGTAACCGTCGAGGAAGAAGCCGCCGATCTCGGATACCATGTAGTCGCAGCGGACCTTCTCCCAGTGCTCCTCGGTCAGCCAGGCGGCGCCGTAGAGACCGGAGGCCTCCTCATCGGCCAGGGCCAGATAGAGAAGATCGCCCGGATAGCTTCCCGCCGCCGCGGCCGCGGCGAATCCGGCGGCTTGAGCCGCGGTCATGTTAAGCATATCCACCGCACCGCGGCCCCAGATTTCTCCGTCCACAAGCTCGGCGGCGAAGGGATCCCGACGCCACTCCTCGCTCCGGGCGGGTACTACATCGGTATGTCCCATAAAGGCGAGTGAGGGGGCCTCAGGATCTGTCCCGGGGATACGCAGGATCAGGTTATCCCGGCCGGGAGCCTTGGCCAACACCTCACCCTTTAATCCGGCGGAGGCGAAAAACTCATTCAAACTGCGAACCGAACGGCTCTCGTTACAGCCGCTACCGTCGTTGACGCAGGCATTCCGGATGAGCTCACGCAGGAGGGAGACGGCGGCCCGGGATTCCACCTAGTGGCTGCCCTCGATTATCTTCAGCCACGAGGGAGGAATCATCGTGACCGGCAGAATAAAGCCGATCTTCCCCTCCCGGTCGCTCGAGATCGAGGCGGGCAGCCCCAAGAGCTCCCCGAAGGCGTCGAATACCGCGCCCCCGGAGTTGCCGAAGGAGATCTCTCCGTCGGTTTTAAGATAGGTCCCTTCCGGAGAGGCCTCGAATCCGGAGATAATCCCCCGGGTAAGGGTAATCGACGCCCGGGAGCCGATCCCCCCGTTGGAGGGATAGCCGAGAATCGAAATCGGCTGACCGATAACGGCCTTCTCGCTGTATCCGAGATTGAAGGCAGGGAAGCGGTATCCTGCGGGAATAGGCTGACCGTAGCGGCCCGATTCGATCTTGATCAAGGCCAGATCGAGCTTCTCGTCGTAGCGCTCGACCCGTCCCCGGAAGAGTTCCTTGGGAGGATTACGCTGGTTCAGGGTAAAGGCGATGTAGACCGGATCCGCCGGCCTGTTTTGTCCGTCCCGGACGACATGCCAATTGGTCAGGAGGTACCCCTCGGGAGAGACGACGCACCCGGATCCTCGCCCGTCGCTGCCGATGACCTCGGCGGTGGCGCCGATAGCATGCTGGAGAGGATCGTCGGGATCGGGAATGGGCGGAATATCGAGCAAAGCGTCGGGAGCATCCCTTCCCTTGGAGGTCCAGAGGGTGTAGACCACCGGGAAGACGTCGGAGACCTGATCGACTAGGAGGACATAGTAGGTACCCGCTTGAAGTCGGGGAAAGCTCTGCTGATCGATCACCAGGGATTCCCGACCGAGGAGGCTCTCGGAGCTAAAATCGGCGCTCTCGGGACTGACGTTCGGATTCTCGTAGGCCACGAAGAGGTCGACATCCCCGGTGGTATCCCCGATATCGAGGCGCAGGGCGCTGTCCCACTCCTTCACCTCGACCGCATAAAGCTTCATCATGCCTTCGTCGGGCTGGAGAATCCCCGAGACGCGGTCGCCGGCCTCGAGGCGCTCTTTGGGCAGCGCCCGCTGGTGCTCTACGGAGATGGAGAAGTCGAGAATGCGGATGGGCCTACCCTCCTCGGTGGGCGGAAGCTCACGTTTGTAGGCTACATCCACATAGTATTCACCCGGCCAGAGACCGGCCTCGCCGAATCGGGAGAGGACCAGCTCCTCGTTGTAAGCGTCGCTTACCGCGCTGGCGTCGACCCGGGAATAATCGAGGATTTCACCGCCGTAGCGCACGAAGAGATCCAGATCGCCATTGGCGTTGGAGAGCTTCACAACGGTGCGCAGGGCATCCTCGGGCACCTCGAAGCGGAAGGTCTGATAACGGACCTCGCCGGCGAGGTCGATGCTGCCCTGTAGGGAACGATTCTGCGAAAGCAGAGGCGGTTTCGGAATCTCGAAGCCCTCCGGTGCGGGAATCTCATCCGATGCGGGTACTTCCTCCGGCTCGCCCTCCTGGGCGGTCAAGGGAAGCAGCATGAGGTGGAACAGAAGGATGAACAAACATATGGGAAACGGCCTGCAGGGCCGACGGCGTACAGCGGGGAGCTTCACGCGAACGTTCTCCTGAAAAACTGGGTTTAGAGACCATAGTAGCACATCGGATTGAGAAATGCACAGTAACCTTGTATTATGACCCGCAATGAGAGACAACAGCAGCAATACAGAGCGACAGCCGCCCCGCTGGGATCTTACATCCATCTATCCGGGGCTCGATTCCGACGACTATAAAAACGCCAAGCAGGATCTAAGTAATCTGACCGCTGCGGCCCGGAAGGTTGTCGGGGACAAAGCGACACGGGACAGGGATCCTGCCGCATGGCTCGTAGAGACCATCGAGGCGATAAATCTTCTCCGCAGCCGCTTCGAAAGCCTCTACGCCTATGCCTACGTCAACTACTCCGTCGATACCACCGACCCCCTGGCCGCTCAAGAAATCGGCGCCCTGGAGGAGGCCGCCCTCCCGCTCAAGCGCGTGGAGACGGAATTTCGCAATAATCTAGCCGACATCGCTACCGATTTTAGCGCCCTTTGTACATCCAGACCGGAACTGGCCGAGTACGAGCTCTTCTATCGGGAGGAGCTGGAGCTTCAGCAGCATCAGATGAGTCCCGAAATGGAGGATCTGGCCGCCGATCTGAGCCGCTCCGGCGGCGAGGCCTGGTCGAGACTGCAGTCGAGCGTCTCCTCCACCCTGGAGCGCGTCTGGAATCGAGAAACCGGCGAACGGAAGACCGTAACCCAGCTGCGCACCCTCGCCTTCTCCCCGGACCGGGAGACCCGCAAACGGGCCTTCGAACTGGAATTGGAGGCCTGGCAGGAGATGGAGATCCCCTTGAGCCATGCGCTGAACGGCGTAAAAGGCTTTACGGACACCCTCAATAAGCGTCGAAACTATGCGACGACCCTCGAACGGTCGCTGAAACAGTCCCGGATCACCCCGGCGGTGCTATCCGCCCTCATCGACGCCATGGAGGAGTCCCTGCCGGCCTTCCGGCGCTACCTGAAAACGAAGGCGCGGCTTCTGGGGGTTGAAAAGCTCGCTTTCTACGATCTCTTCGCCCCAGTAGGCGAGGGAGAACCGAAAGAGTGGAGCTTCGCCGAGGCCAGTTCCTTTATCTCGACCCATTTCGGCGCCTTTACCGAGGATCTCAAAGCCTACGCCGATAAGGCCTTCGCCCAGGCCTGGATCGATGCCGAACCGCGGAGCGGCAAGGTAGGCGGGGCCTACTGTATCAGCTTCCCCGAGCAGGGCGAGAGCCGGATTCTGGCCAACTTCGCCGGGTCCTCCCGGGATGTCTCCACCCTGGCCCACGAGCTGGGGCACGGCTATCATCATCATCTGGTCAAGGATCTTTCCCCGATCCATCAGGACTACCCCATGACCCTGGCCGAGACCGCCTCGATCTTCGCCGAGACCCTGGTGACCGATAAGGCCCTGCAGCTGCTGGACGGCGCCGCCCGGCTGGAGTTTCTCGAGGCCTCGCTGCAGGATTCGACCCAGGTAATCGTCGACATCCTGAGTCGTTTCTACTTCGAGAGCGAACTGATGCAGCGCCGCGGGGATCACGAGCTGAGTCCAAATGAGCTGTGCGAGATGATGAGGGTGGCCCAGAAACGGAGCTATGGGGATGCCCTCGATCCGGAGGGGCTCCATCCCTACATGTGGGCCGTCAAGGGCCACTACTACCGACAGGATCTCGCCTTCTATAATTTTCCCTACGCCTTCGGCCTGCTCTTCGGACTGGGGCTCTACGGCGCCTACCTCGAGACCCCCGGCGATTTTCCCCGGCACTATAGAGAGGTACTGGAAGCTACCGGTAAACTCGACGCAGTAGAGCTAACCCGTCGCTCGGGATTCGACATCGAAACAAAGGAGTTCTGGCAGTCCGGACTTGCGGTGATTGCCGGCCAGATCGAACAATTTGAGAACGACGCTAAGGAGTTTGAAGCATGAAGCAGGTTGGAATCATCAGTGCCGGAGCCTGGGGCACGGCAATCGGCAAGGTATTAGCCGAATTAGGCCATCAGGTAGAGATGTGGGACTTCATGCAGGATGTGGTGGACGATATCAATCAGAACCGGACCAATCACCGATTTCTGATGGGGGTCGATCTTCCGGAGAATTTGAAAGCCACCACCGACATCCGTGCGGCCGCTTCGGAGAAGGAGTATTTGATCATCGCCACCCCCTCCCTCTACATCCTGAATGCCGTCAAACAGCTGACCGGCATCGAAGGGATTCAAGAAGGACAGACCAATATTGCGGTAGTGACCAAGGGATTCATCGCCGCAGATTTGGGTCCAAAGCTTCTGGTCGAGGCGATTGAGGATTACCTGCCCGGATTCTATAAACAGAAGGTTGTCTACATCTCCGGGCCCAGTCACGCGGAAGAGGTCGCCAGGGGCAAGCTGACCGGTTTGATCTCCGCCTGTCCCAGCGGTACCAACGCCATCCGTTTCCGGCAGCTCCTGAGCGGCAGCAATCTGGTGATTTTTTCCTCCCTCGACAGCATCGGGGTGCAGACCTGCGGAGCCGCCAAGAACGTCATCGCCCTCGCCTTCGGCATGCTGGATGCGCTGATGGAGTTCTCCGACGCCTTCGGGGACAACACCGAATCCCTGCTCCTCGCCGCCGGCCTGAACGAGATACAGACCCTAGGCGCCGCCCTCGGCTCCACCCATCCGGAGACCTTCACCTCCATTGCGGGAGTCGGCGACCTGGACGTAACCTGCCGTTCCCGGCACGGACGGAACCGGCGCTTCGGCCGGGAGATCATCAAAGACAGGATTCTCGACCGATTCGAGAACCTCGAGGATCTGATCGGTAATATCTCTTCGGTGGGTTATTTGCCCGAGGGGGCGGTGGCGGCCAAGTTTATCCACCGCATCATCGGCGAACGAAAACTCAAACTCCCGATCTGCGAGACGGTCTACTCGATCCTGAACCGCGAGGTCGATCCCTCCCGGGCCCTCTCCCGAATGGTCTCCAACCTGGGGGGAGCCCTCAACGCTGCAGAATAAAGTCGATTATCGCCTTGTGCGATCGACGTCGGCAGGCGATGCTGCCGAAGGAGTGGCCGCACTCCTCTATCAGCAGGTTCTGCGCCTGGGGAAATATCGCAACGAATTGATCGGCAACCCGGGGCGGGATCGTCTCGTCCCGGCCACCGAAAATCATCAGAACCGGCCCCTTGAAGGCCGATGCCGTTTTCAGCATCCATAGTGATTCGGCATCCCGCTTGAATGCCTCGCCGAGCTCCTGCCCATTGATCTCCACCGGATACTCAAGCCCTCCCGAGCGGTCGTCGAAGAGGGCCTCCATATTGTCGGCAATCCGTTCCTTGACCTCCCCGGCGGGAGTCAGCAGGATAAGTCCGTCGATCGAGGTGAGCTTCTCCCCGGCGGCCATGGCCGCGACTGAACCGCCCATGCTGTGTCCCGCCAGATAGAGCCCTGTGGCGGCCTCGCCGCAGATCTGTTCCACATTGGCTACAATATGGTAGAGGTCTTGAAGTTCCCCGGATACGGTCATATCTTCGAATCTTCCGTCGCTCTCGCCGCTGCCGATAAAATCGAAACGGCCCACGGCGATGCCCGCCTCGGCCATGTCCCTGGATAAATCGACCAGATGAGCGGCGCTGCCGATCCGGTTGCCTTGGAAGCCGTGAAAGAGAAGAACTAGAGGATAGGTCGCTCTGTCGGGAAGATGGAGCATGCCCCGGATTACTCCCCGGGGGGTATCGATTGAGTGCAGGCTTTCTTTCATATAATCCTTATACCCCGCGTGCAATTCAATGGGCAAGCGGAAGCGGAAAAGAGAGCACGAAGGCCGACCCTCCCAGGGATGAGGCTTCGTAGCGGACGGAACCGTTCAAATGACGGTTCATAAGACTCTGAACCATGAAGAGTCCCAGACCGCTTCCCCGGGTGCGGCTACCGCTGGTGAACGGATCGAAGAGACTCGCCGCCAGAGCGGGAGGTACTCCCGGCCCGTTATCCTCTACGGCGAGCTCGATCCTATCCTTCCCCTTCTCGGCCCGGATGCGCAAGCGGTGAACTTCCGCATCCTGTATACCGTGACTCAGACTGTTCTCCACCAAGGCCGAGAAGATCTGCAGCAGGAGCCCAGAATCGGCTTCCACTTGAAGCTCCTCCCCAATATCCACCTCCACCCGACTCTCTCGCAAGGGACCCTCCAGCGAAAGCAGGCACTCCTTTACCGCCGGGGCCAGTCGCATCTTGCGGATATTCTTCAGGAATGCATCGGGAGAGAGCGAACGAAAGCGTTCCATTATGCGGATCGCCCGGTCCAGGTTTCTGTTTATCAACTCCGCGGCCTCCAGAGAGCGTTGAAGCTCATGGTTGGGCGTATCGATCTCCTGCAGACGATGAAGCATGAAAGTGGCGCTGGTATAGGCGTTGCCGATGGGAGTATTCAGTTCATGGGCGACACCCGCTATCACCCGACTCAAGAGTGCGGCCTGTTCGGCCTCGATCAACTGGTCTTTCGCCTGCTCCAGGCGTTCGATATACCCTTTCAGGTCGCGGGTGCGCTCCTCAACCTTGAGCTCCAGACTGCGGTTGAGCTCCTCCAATTCTCCTATCTTATGGAGAAGCTCCGGGTAGTAGCTCTTCCGGATCGATTCTTCCCCCAGGCCGAGAAGTCGTCGCCGAATTTCCTGTTCTTCGCCCTGATGATCAGCCGGCATGACGGATAATCTCCTCCAGGTCCCGAAGGTCGAGCTGTCGCGGATTGGTCAACATACAAGGATCGGCGGCGGCATTGGCGGCCATTTCTGGAATAGCGGACTCCTCGAGTCCCCGTTGGAAGAGGGAGAGCTCGAGACCGCAGTCGGCGGCCAGGATATCCAGGGCCTCGAGTAAGCCCTCCAAGGCTTCGTCGCTGCCTTTAGGCGGCAAAGCCAGGCTCTCCCGCAATACCAGGGAGAGCCGATCGTACTTCTCCCGGGCGGAGGGGTAGTTGACCCTGGCCACCTGCTTGAGAAGCACGGCATTGCATATACCGTGGGGGATACCGGCCAGACCGCCGATAGCATGGGCCAGGGCGTGTACGGCTCCCAGGCTGGCGTTGGAGAAGGCGAATCCCGCCACCATACTCCCCTCCATCGTTTCCGTCCGGGCGGAGAGCTTAGTAGGATTCCAGACCGCCTCCCGCAGGGAGGAACCGAGCCGCTCAACCGCCTTCAAGGCCAGTTCATCGGTCAGGAATGAAGACCCGTTGGAGACGAAGGCCTCGAAGGCATGCGAAAGCGCATCCATACCGGTGGCGGTAGTCAATTCACGGTTCATAGTCGTCAGCGGCGTCGGATCCAGTAGAGAAACGTCGGGAACCAGCGCCTTACTGATAACCGCAAACTTGAGCTTTCGGGATGTATCGTTTATGATCGCAAACTGGCTCACATCGGCGGAGCTCCCCGCGGTGGTGGGAATGCAAACCAGAGGCGGCATCGCCCTCCGGATTCGATCGATCCCCTCGAACTCGCCGATGGGACCGTGGTTCGTGACCACTACGCCGATACCCTTGGCGCAGTCGATCACGCTCCCTCCGCCCACCGCGACCAGTGCCTCGCACTCAGACTCACGGTACAATTCAGCTCCGGCGGCGACCTCTCTATCCTTCGGATTTTCCGTTACGTCGAAGAAGGAGACGCTCGCAACTTCGCGGGATTCCAGCTTGGCTCGGATTTCATCCGCCCAACCGGCCGAGAGAACTCCCCGATCGCTTACCAAAAGTACCCGTTTAAGCCCCAGATTTCGGCAGTAGTCCCCCGCGAGCAGCCGACTCCCCTCACCGCAGATAACCTCGGGGACAGTAAACTTTCTGATGAGCCGGTAATCGAGCTCGGGATCGGCGACGCCCATATAGTTAAGTATAGTACACCCTCCGGATATAGCAAGAAGAAGGGGTAGACAAGGGATTTTTGATCTGGTAAGTTATGCTCCGCTACGGCGCCGTACCCAAGCGGTAAGGGAGAGGTCTGCAAAACCTTTATGCACCGGTTCGAATCCGGTCGGCGCCTTTTTACTCGGGGCTGCGTTAGCAGCCCCTCGTCATTTCTGCAAGCCGGTGGCCTTTGGCCATCCGGTCGGCGCCTTTTTTTCGGTCGCCATCGGACTGAGGTCCGCCGGCTCCGCTCGGCTCTCGCAACCTAAAAACAGGGTGACCCTGTTTTTAGCTCAGGTATTAACCAGGGTTTCCGGTATAATCACAATTTACAGCAGCCATTTCATCAGCTACACTACATATACAGCACTGTAAGCTGCCGGTTGTGTATGAGGTGCACAATGAAGAAAACCGAGACACCATCAATCGACCTGAAGAAAGCGCGTGAGGTTCTTCATTCTCATGATCTCAAAACACCGAAACGACGAGGATCGCGAACAGACGAGCTGCTCATACCGCTCCTTCAAGACCTGCAGGACGTGTACGGATACCTTCCGCAGGAGGTCCTGGGCTGGGTAAGTGAAAAAACGGCAATACCTCTGAGTCGCATGTACGGCGTAATCACCTTCTATACTCAGTTTCATCTCAAGCCGAGAGGGCGCCACACTATACGCTGCTGCGAAGGTACCGCGTGTCATGTGAATGGGGCCAACAGGATAGCCGAAAGTATCGTCGAGGAGCTGCGAGTCGAAACCGGTGGCACCACGGACGATATGAGATTCACCTTTGAAACCGTCCAATGCCTGGGCACCTGTTTTCTTGCTCCGGTGATCATGGTCGATGACGACTACTATGGAGAGATGACGAAAGAGAAGCTCAACAAGGTTTTAAAGCGCTACACGTAAGGACGGAACTGTATGCCAAGGTTGTTCGACGAGCAGCACCTGATGCAACACCGGGCCCGGGTACTTCAGGAGCAGGGTCACTATTCTCGGCGCATACTTCTCTGTATGACGGGGTGCAGGGCCCGGGGGGCTATTGAGCTAGGGAAACGTTTTCGGCAAGAGCTTGAAAGCAAGGAGCAAATCCAGGTTGTCGATGTCGGCTGTCACGGCCAATGCTCCCGGGCTCCGATGGTACTCATCGAACCGCAAGGTTGGATCTACGGAAACGTCGCCCCTAACGACGTCCCCGAAATCATAGAACGAAGCGTGATGGGAAACGAGATCATCGAACGCCTATGCGCTCCTGCTGCTTCCGGCATAGCGGCTCTTCGGGATGATGCGCCATTCTATGCGGGACAGCAGCGGGAGGTATTGAAAAATTGCGGTCGTATCGATCCCAAGAGTATCGATGAGGCTATTGCCGTTGATAGCTATGCCGCTGCAGCCCAGGCCCTGACAAAGATGAAGCCCGATGAGGTCATCGCGACGGTGACGAAATCGAATCTGCGCGGACGCGGAGGCGCGGGATTTTTGACCGGGGTCAAATGGGGATTCACCGCCGGCGCCCGGGGAGATGAGAAATTTCTGATATGCAACGCCGACGAAGGTGATCCCGGAGCCTTCATGGACAGAGCTTTACTGGAAGGGACTCCTCACCAGGTAGTCGAAGGTATGATCATCGCGGCCTATGCTATCGGAGCGTGCCACGGATTCATTTATGTGCGCGCCGAGTATCCGATAGCGGTTGAACATGTCGGCCTGGCGATAGACGAGGCCCGAGCCTACGGTCTTCTCGGAGAAAACATACTCGGATCAGGATTCAGTTTCGATATAGAGGTACGCAAAGGCGCCGGAGCCTTTGTATGCGGTGAGGAGACGGCGCTGATAGCCTCCTTAGAAGGGAAGCGGGGGATGCCCCGCCCCCGACCGCCCTTCCCTGCCGCCGCCGGGTTCCGAGGAAAACCGACGACCATTAACAACGTGGAGACCTTGGCTAATGTGCCGGGAATCATCAGAAACGGCGCCTCCTGGTTCAGCGCCATCGGTACCGAGAACGGGAGAGGCACCAAGATCTTTGCCCTGGCCGGGAAAGTGATGGAGACCGGACTGGTTGAGGTGCCCTTAGGCATCACATTGCGGGAGATTGTGTTCGACATCGGCGGAGGGATTCCGCAGGGCCGTCCGTTCAAAGCGGCTCAGATCGGCGGACCATCCGGCGGCTGCCTGCCCGCCCAATACCTCGATCTACCGATTGATTATGAATCGGTAAAGCAGGTGGGGGCGATAATGGGCTCCGGCGGTCTGGTGATCATGGATGATCAAACCTGTATGGTCGATATGGCTAAATTCTTTCAAGAGTTCACCCAGAAGGAATCGTGCGGCAAATGCGTTCCCTGCCGCATCGGAACTCGCCACGTGGTAGATATCCTCAGAAGGATTTGTGCGGGGAAGGGCAAACCGAGCGATCTCAAGCAGCTAAAAGAGCTGGCCTTGGATATCAAAGCAGGTTCCCTCTGCGGCCTTGGTCAGACAGCCGCCAACCCCGTTTTAACCACATTGGAATTCTTCCTCAATGAATACAATGCCCATATTCACGAGAAGCGTTGTCCGGCGGGGGTATGCAAGGCTCTGATCTCCTATCGCATAGAAACGGACCCGTGTATCGGCTGCGGGGCATGCAAAAAAGCGTGTCCGGTGGACGTAATCTCGGGTGAACGTAAGGAACCCCACGTGATCGACCATACAGGCTGTATTAGATGCGGCCGATGCAAAGAGGTATGTCCCGTCGAAGCGGTAAAGGTATCGTAATGGGTGAGATATCGCTGATAATTGATAATACCAGGCTTACCGGCCGCTCTGATCAAACCGTACTCGAGGTGGCGCTGGAGAACGGCATAGATATTCCAAACCTCTGCTACGATCCGCGACTTACCCCTTCGGGTGCATGCAGACTGTGCGTCGTGGAAATCGAAGGGCAGCGTGGTCTACAGACATCCTGTGCCCGTCTGGCCGAGGAGGGGATGGTGATCACCACGGAGAGCGACGAGATAAGACGGATCAGGAAAACGAGCCTGGAACTCCTGATAAGTGAACATCGTCTCGTCTGCACCACATGCGATACGGACGGTGATTGCGTGCTGCAGGATTATGCATACCGCTACCAAATCAATGAGCGGCGCTTTCCGACTATCGATCTGAAGGTTTCCCAACCCAACTATACTAACGGCGACAAAGCTATCGTCTACGATCCTACAAAGTGCGTGCGATGCGGAAGATGCGTGAAGATCTGTGAAGAGATCCAGGGCGTAGACGCACTGACGCTGCGCGACAGGGCCGGAGGATCTCTTGTCTCGACGGCGTTCAACACCACCCTCAAGGAGACAACCTGCGAGACATGCGGTCAATGCATCTCTACCTGCCCGGTGGGTGCGTTATATGAGAGGTCGGCTGTCGGTGCAGGAAGAGCAAAGGATCTCGATAAAACCACCACCACCTGTCCCTACTGCGGAGTTGGTTGCCAACTGAACCTGAATGTTAACCGCACTCTCAACCGGATCGCCCGGGTTACCAGCCCGGTCGGATGCATCCCGAATGACGGCAACACCTGCGTAAAAGGTCGGTTCGGGATGGATTTTGTAGCGAAAAACGACCGACTCAAAACGCCGCTCATCAAGGAAAACGGGATCTTCCGTGAGGCGAGCTGGGATGAGGCCCTCGACTTGGTGGCCGACATATTCTCATCGATTAAAGGGATTCACGGTCCTCGATCTTTGGCTGGACTGAGTTCTGCAAAGACCACGAATGAAGATAACTACATCATGCAGAAGTTTGTACGCGCCGTTCTCGGAACCAACAGCGTGGATCACTGCGCCCGACTCTGCCATGCCTCCACGGTGGCGGGTCTGGCACGGGCCTTCGGCAGCGGCGCGATGACTAACAGCATCGAGGAGCTCCGCCGCGCCCCCCTCGTGTTCGTCATTGGATCAAACACCACCGAATGCCATCCGGTAATCGGAATATTGATCCGTCAGGCGGTGGCCGAGGGCACTACAAAACTCATCGTTGCGGATCCGAGGCGCATTTCCCTTTCCGAGATCGCCGATGTACATATGCAGCAGAAACCGGGTACCGATGTAGCCCTCATCAATGCCATGATGCACGTGATCCTCGAGGAGGGCCTGGCCGACAGGGACTATATTGCCGAACGAACCGAAGGTTATGAATTGCTTGAAAAGGTGCTGCCGGAATACAGCCCTAAACTGGCATCTAAAATCACCGGAGTCCCTGCCGACGACATCGTCAAAGCCGCCCGTATCTTTGCTCAAGCCGAAACGGCATCCATTGTCTACTCGATGGGGATTACCCAGCACACCACCGGCACCGACAATGTCCTCTCCCTGGCCAACCTGGCGATGATCACCGGCAATGTGGGCAAGGAGTGTGCGGGGGTGAATCCCCTCCGCGGACAGAACAACGTACAAGGCGCCTGCGATCTCGGAGCGCTGCCGAATGTCTACAGCGGCTATCAGAAGGTCGACGATCCGGAAGTACAGGCCAAGTTTTCCAAGGCCTGGAATAGGGAGCTTTCCGATGAGGTGGGGCTCACTGTGGTTGAGATCATGCAGGCCGCTGAACGCAGAGAGGTGCGCGGGCTCTATATCATGGGAGAGAATCCCATGTTGAGCGATCCGGATATCAATCATGTCCGCGAAGGTTTGAGCGCCCTGGATATGCTGGTTGTGCAGGATATCTTCCTCACCGAAACTGCCGAACTGGCGGATGTCGTCCTACCGGCAAGCAGCTTCGCCGAGAAGGAGGGGACCTTCACTAATACCGAAAGGCGGGTGCAACGCGTGCGGAAAGCGGTCGATCCGCCCGGTGAAGCGCGAGAGGACTGGCGTATTATCTGCGACATCGCCCGTCGTATGGGCTACGACATGAACTACCCCGACGCTTCGGCTGTCCAGGATGAAATTGCCGCGCTTACCCCGATCTACGGTGGGATCGTATACAGCCGCATAGAAAGCGTCGGTCTTCAATGGCCCTGCCCATCCATGGATCATCCCGGTACAAAGTACCTGCATCAGGGAGTGTTCTCCCGGGGCAAGGGGAAGTTTCATCCGGTGGAATTCCTGCCTCCCCGGGAAATGCCGGATGATGAGTATCCATTTATCCTGACTACCGGCAGGATGCTTCAGCATTGGCATACCGGCACGATGACGCGCAGAAGCGTCGTCCTCAACGACCTGGAACCGACGGGCTTTGTTGAGTTGAACCCCGATGACGCGGATATGCTGGGAGTTGCCGAAGGGGAGCTCTTGGCAGTTAGCTCGCGAAGAGGGCGTATCGAGGTTCCCGCGCGGATCACCCACAAGGTTGCCGCCGGGACTGTTTTTCTTACCTTCCATTTCAAAGAGAACCCCGCCAACGCCCTGACCATTGCGGCATTGGATCCTATCGCGAAGATACCGGAGTTCAAGGCATGTGCGGTGAAGGTGGTCAAAAGATAGGCATGCTCAATTTACCGCAGATGCTGCTCCTCGGTTCGGCCGGCAGTAACTCGGGGCGGAGGGCATTCGCCTGCAGGATCATCTCCCGTCTGAGGACCGGACGCCCGGATGCGCCTGCAGCCCCTGATGAACATGCAGAAACCGCCCCACCGCTGATAATCGGTCTCAAGCTATCGACCATCCGCCGGGAAACGGGAGCCTACCGCATTATCGAACTAAAGAGCATGCCCTGTGGCGAGGACGACGCCGACACGGTATTCCTGCTCGAGGCCACAGCGGATTGCCTGACGGCTGGGATGCAGGCTTTGCTCTCCCGCATACCGGAGGATTCAATTATTGTCTGTGAATCCAATACCCTCAGGAGTTTCGTGGTACCGGGGGTGTTCCTCATGTTACGGCATGTCGAATCAGATGAAATCGATGCCTCCGCGGCAGCCGTAATGAGCGAAGTCGACCAGATTGTCCTCTTTGATGACCGTGATTTCGACCTGGCGGAGGATCGCATTCTCTTTTTTGCGGGCGGATTTCATCTTCGCGACAACGCAACGCTGGTCCTTCTGGCCGGGGGCGCGAGTAAAAGAATGGGCACCAACAAGAGCCTTATCGACTACAAAGGAACCCCACTTATCACCCACCTTCATCGGGCGCTTTCACCCCTGTTCGACGAAACCATTATCAGCACAAACGATAGACTCCCCGTTACCTTAGAGAATGTCCGCCTAATCGGAGACCGGCCGCCTGGGTACGGACCGATAGGGGGTATCGTAAGCTCTCTGGAGCAGGCTAAGAATCCTCGGGTCTTCATTACAGCCTGCGACATCCCTACGATCCACTACGACCTGATTGCGAAGCTGATGCGGGAATCAAAGAACCACGAAATAGTCGTATCTCGCAGCAGCGAGGGATATCTCGAACCGCTGCACGCTGTTTATAATAGATCCGTTGTCCCTTTAGTACGATCGATGATAGAGAATAATGAGCGGCGAATTCGAATGGTGTATGACCACGTCGATACGGCGTACGTAGCTTTATTGCCCCATCAGAAGATGATTAATCTCAATACGCCCTCCGAATACCGGCGGTTTACCGAATCAGGCGCCGGTATCCCGCCAGCGCCGGTAGAATGAGAGCGACATCAACATCACCCCGTTGCCGAACTCCCCGGATCCCATCTCTCGCAAGACCGTCTCTTCCGGGATGCGGGCGAACTCGACGAACTCATGCAGATCCAGGCTCTGCTCCGCGACTTTTGTAAGTCCCCGGGCGAGGTAGGTATGGGTCTTATTGGTCATGAAGGCGGGATTGGGATTGACCGCCCCCAAGGGGATCAGCTCCGCGGCTTTGTAGCCGGTCTCCTCTATAAGCTCCCGGGCGGCGGCTGCCTGAGGAGCTTCCCCCGGATCCACCGCCCCGGCGGGAAACTCGACGGTGATCTCCTCCGATCCGTGACGGTACTGGCGCACCATCAGAAACTCAGCTCCCCGGCCGTTCTCCTCGAAGAGAGGAATCACCGTCACCCACTCGGGAGCCTCGATCAGCACGAACTCGCCTTGATTCTGATCGGCGTCCCGCCTGGTAGAGGCGGAAACGGTGAATATCGGCGTATCCGCCACGGTACGACGTTCGATCTCCCGCCAGCGGTGGGCCTCCTCGGCGTGGCGCCAGCTCACGGAATTACCCCTCATCGGCCAAGAGCCGACGCGCCGTCTCGCCGCAGGCCTCGATGAAGGCCGTGCGCTCGGCGTAGGCGCTCTCCTTGAGTTCGGGCAAGAGCATCACCTCCGCAGGACCGAATCCGCAATAGCTGAAGATCCGTTGCTGCCAGATATCGACCGCCGGAACCGGCTCCTCGGTGCCCGCATCGCTGGTAATCACCGCTAAGGCCCGTTTTCCCTTTAAGAGGGGCAGCCGAAGGATGCGTCCCGCTTCGTCCTCTTCGAAGCTGAAGGCGAAGCCGGGCTGCAGAACCCGGTCGATCCAGCCCTTGAGGGCCGCCGGCATCCCCCCCCACCAGTCGGGATGAATCCAGACCAGAAGCGTCGAATCGACGATCCGCTGCTGCTCCGTCTGCACATTCTCATCGAAGCTGAATCGTCGGCGAGCCTCCTCGGCGGTCAGGGAGGGATCAATCCCGCACTGGGCCACATCCCTCACCGAGACCTCAGCCCCCGCATCTCTCAAGGCCCCGCCAATCTCTTCCCCTAATACCCGGCTAAAGGAGCGCTCGTCCGGATTGGCGGTCAATATCATTACCTGTTGTTTCATACCCTCAACCCTACTCCTACCGCTTCGCTTTAGCAAGCCGAGGAGATTGACTGCGGACGCCTATTTCAGTATTTTTTGCTCGTAAAGCTGATAAATTTTATAAGCTTTATCCGCGAAACGGGAGAACATTACATGGTTCATGAAAGTAACGTGATCGACGCGCTAATGGACGTGATCGATCCTGAGCTGGGCATAAATATAGTCGATCTGGGTCTGATCTACGGGATCGAAATTGACGATGAAACAGGCATCTCCATCAGCTTCACCCTGACCTATCCGGGTTGTCCGGTGGGCGATTTCATTCAGAGCGAGATCGTTCGGGTCGTGGGGGAAGCCACGGGAATGTCGACGGGGGCCAGTATCGTCTGGAGTCCCCCCTGGAGTATGGAACGTATGAGTGAGGCCGCGCGCCTCGAACTCGGTTATCCGATATAGCACAAGGAGAAGTATATGGAGTTAGTAATTCGCGATCTGCACGCCAGTGTGGAAGATAAGCCGATCTTGAACGGCATAAACCTTAAGATCTCGAGCGGGGAGACCCATGCGCTGATGGGCCCTAATGGTTCGGGAAAGAGCACCCTGGCCAATGTTCTCTTGGGACACCCCAAGTATGAGGTGACCGGCGGTTCGGTGACGGTAAACGGCCGGGAACTGTTGGAGCTCGAGCCCCACGAGCGCTCCCTGGCGGGTCTCTTCCTCGCCTTTCAGTATCCGGTTGAGATCTCCGGCCTCACGGTAGGGAAATTCCTGAAACGGGCGGCGGAACTGAGAAACGAGGATGACGATAAGAGGCGGGTTTCCACCTTTATCAAGGAGTTGCGCGCCAATATGGACTTCCTGGAGATGGATCAGGGCTTCATCAACCGCTATCTCAACGAAGGCTTCTCCGGGGGCGAGAAGAAGCGCATGGAGATCCTGCAGATGCTCACCCTAAAGCCCGCCTTCGCCGTGCTGGACGAGACCGACTCAGGCCTCGACATCGACGCGCTTAAGGTCGTCGCCAAGGGGGTTAACAAGCTTTCGGGACCGGATTTCGGCTCTCTGGTGATTACCCACTACCAGCGGATCCTCAACTATCTGAATCCTCAGTTCGTGCACGTCATGTACAAGGGGAAGATCGTCGTCTCCGGTGGTCAGGAGCTATCCCACAAGCTGGAAGAGCGCGGCTACGACTGGATCCGTGAGGAGTACGGCGAGAAGGAGGTCAGCCATGGCTGATACCCCCCGCGTCGACATTGAAGATTACCGCTTCGGATTCAACTTTCCCGACTCGTCTATCTACTCCACCGGCCGGGGGCTGAATGAGGAGGTCGTCCGGCGCATCTCAGAGCAGAAGGGCGAGCCGGAGTGGATGCTCAACTTCCGCCTGCGCGCCCTGGAGGCCTTCTACCGCAAGTCGATGCCCAACTGGGGCGCCGACTTAAAGGATGTCGATTTCGACGAGATCATCTACTACGCCCGGCCGACCGAAAAGCAGAGCCGCAGTTGGGAGGATCTCCCCGACTCGATTAAGGAGACCTACGACCGGATCGGCATCCCCGAAGCGGAACGCAAGTTCTTGGCCGGCGTCGGCGCCCAGTACGACTCGGAGGTGGTCTACCACAACCTGAAGAAGGAGCTCGAAGAGAAAGGGGTCATCTTCTGCGACCCCGAGACCGCCGTGCGGGAGCACCCGGAGCTGGTGCGCAAATACTTCGGCACCATCATCCCCTACGGGGATAATAAATTCGCCGCCCTCAACTCGGCCGTCTGGTCCGGAGGCAGCTTCGTCTACGTTCCCAAAGGAGTCGAGGTCGATATCCCCCTCCAGGCCTACTTCAGGATCAATCTGGAGAACTTCGGCCAGTTCGAGCGTACCCTTATCATCGCCGACGAGGGGAGCTTCGTTCACTACATCGAGGGCTGCACCGCTCCGGTCTACACCACCGACTCCCTCCACAGCGCGGTAGTCGAGATCATCGCCCTGCCCGGATCCCGGGTGCGCTACTCGACCATCCAGAACTGGTCCACCGACGTCTACAACCTGGTCACCAAGCGGGCGGTAGCCTACGAGGACGCCACCGTCGAGTGGGTCGACGGCAACATCGGTTCCAAAAGGACGATGAAATACCCCTCGGTCTATCTGATGGGCGAAGGGGCCCACGGAGAGGTCCTCTCCATCGCCTTCGCCGGGGACGGACAGGAGCAAGACACAGGGGGGAAAATGGTGCATATGGCGCCCAACACTACCTCGACTATCACCTCTAAATCGATCAGTAAGGGATCGGGCACTTCCAGCTACCGGGGACTCCTGAAGGTTGCGCCGGGCCTGGAGAATATCAAATCCCGGGTCGTCTGCGACGCCCTCCTCCTGAACGACGAGAGTAAGACCAACACCTACCCCTATATGGAGATCGAGTCCGACGACGTCTCCATCGAACACGAGGCCCGGGTAAGCCGCATCGGCGAGGATCAGCTCTTCTACCTGGAGAGCCGGGGATTCGACGAAGACGAGGCCTCGGGGCTGATAGTCAACGGCTTCCTCGATCCGCTGGTAAAACAGCTTCCCATGGAGTATGCTGTGGAGTTGAACCGCTTGATCGAGTTGGAGATGGAGGGTTCGGTAGGATGAAGCACGATAGAGGCAACAGCATGGTTACAACAGCAACAGATCTCGGCTCACTTCGCCGGGATGCCGATAGAATCGCTTCCCGCCTCGACTGGCCGGGCCCGGCAGACGAGTATTGGCGCAGAACCGACATCTCCTCCTTCGATTTCGAGAGCTATCCGGCCCAGGCGGGTCAAGCTCACATTAAAAACAGCGGGGAGTTCATTCTTCGAAACGAAGCGGAACTGAGTCGTACCGATCTTTCCCTCCTAAACCGATGCATCGAGACAAGCCGGGACAAGGTCGAGGCCTTCCACTACAGCCGGCTCAACAGCGGCTTCTCCTTAACCGTCCCCAAGGGTAAGCTGATTGAGGAACCGGCGGTGATCAGACTCAATGGCTCCTCCGGGGCCCACCAAGCCTCCTTCGCGTTGATCCGGGCCGAGGAGGGAAGCGCCGGGGAACTGCTTATTATTCTCGAGGACCCTCACGATGAGGAGAGCCTCCGCAGCACGAGCTTTCACTTCGAACTCGAACCGGGGAGCTCCCTGCGGGCGACCTTGATCCAGGATCTCGGGCGGCAATCGAGCTGCTTCGCCTTCCATACCGCCGATGTCGCCGACGACGCCTCCTTCTCTTTCGCAGAGATCGACCTCGGTGCGGCGCTCAGCGTGAGTGCGCCGGTCTTCAATACCATGGGGCAGGGTGCGAATATCGACATAGCCGGTCTCTATGCCGTCGCCGAGGGACAGCATAAAAACCTGCGCCCCGTGCAGCGCCATGCCGAGGCCCACGGCGCAAGCAACAGCCTCTACAAGGGCGCCCTGGTACCCGGAGCCCGTACGGTCTTTCAGGGCCTAATCCGGGTCGAACCCGGCGCGGTCAAGACCGATGCCTATCTCTCCAACAAGAATCTCTTGCTGGAGGATGGCGCCCGGGCGGACTCCATCCCCTCGCTGCAGATCCTGAACAATGACGTCCGTTGTACCCACGGTTCGACCACCGGAAAACTCGATCCGGAACAGCTCTTCTATCTCCAGAGCAGGGGATTCGGCCGGGAAGAGGCGGAGCGCATCCTCTTGACCGGCTTCTACGAAGAAGCGATTGGGAAACTCTCCCCCCGGGTGGCCGAAGAGGTGCGCACCCGGCTCAACCGACACCCGCTTTTTGCGGAGAAGGAGTAGTCGTGGCGGATTGGCGAGAGGCGGCGAAGATAAGTGAGTTCAGGATGCAGAAAAGGGTCGAAATCGACGGTCACGCCTATGCCCTCTTCAAGATAAAAGATGAGGTCTATGCGCTGGACGATATCTGCTCCCATGAATACTCCCGCCTCTCCGAAGGGGAGATCTGGGACGACGAGGTCTACTGTCCCAAACACGGCTCCCGCTTCGAAATCAAAAGCGGCCGGGTCCGCTCCTTTCCGGCCACCGAGCCGGTCAATACCTACCCAGTCAAGGTAGAGGGCGAACAAATCTATATCGACGTGGACGCATGATGAGTACCGCCTCGGCCACAACTCTCCGTAACCAGTTCCCGATTCTCAGGGCGAATCCCGACCTGGTCTATTTGGATAACGGAGCGACGACCCAGAAGCCGCAAACGGTGATCGACCGTATCAGCACCTACTATAACGCGGAGAACTCAAACGTCCACCGCGGGGTGCATCGATTAGCCGATGCCGCTACCGAGGCCTACGACGGCGCCCGGGAGCGGGTGCGAAGCTTTCTGCAGGCAGAATCGACCGAGGAGATCGTCTTCACCCGGGGAACCACGGAAGCGATCAATCTGGTCGCCTCCTCATTCGGAGCCATCGGCTTGAAGCCGGGCAGCAGAATACTCCTGAGCGAGATGGAGCACCACGCCAATATCGTTCCCTGGCAGCTCGCTGCCGAGCGTTACGGATGTGAGTTGGATTACCTTGCGGTCGCCGACGATGGCAGCCTCGATTTGAGCGATTTGGAAGAGAAGCTCACCCCTGAGACGGCTCTGGTGGCGATTGTGCATCTATCCAATGTTCTGGGCACCGTCAATCCAGTGGAGCGAATCATCGAGTACGCCCACGCCCGCAATATCCCGGTCTTGATCGACGCCGCCCAGAGCGCGGCGCGAATGGTGATCGATATACCCCGGCTCGATCCCGATTTCCTGGTCTTTTCGGGGCACAAGCTCTACGGGCCGACCGGAATCGGCGTCCTCTACGGACGGCGGGCACTGCTCGATAGGATGCCCCCCTACCAGGGCGGCGGCGCGATGATCGACAATGTCGATCTCCAGCGCTCGACCTGGAACGACCTCCCCTACAAGTTCGAAGCCGGCACGCCGAACATCGCCGGTGCCGCAGGCTTGGCCGCGGCGATCGACTGGCTCGAGGATCAGACGATCGAGGCCGTCGCCCGGCACGAGTCGGCTCTGGTTGAATCCTTAAGAGCGGCCCTCGAGGGGCACCCGGCGGTCACCCTGCTTCCGGCCCCGGCGGGCGCCCGGACCGGAGCCGTCTCTTTCAGCTTGAAGGGGGTACATCATCTCGATGCGGCCCAGATTCTCGACAAGAAAGGCTTCGCTTTGCGCTCCGGCCACCACTGCGCCCAGCCTCTCCACCGCCGCTTCGGTATCACCGGCTCTCTGCGCGCAAGCTTCGCCGCCTACAACAGCGCCGACGAGGTCGACCGCTTTCTGAAGGCGCTGGATGAGACGATCGGTTTCTTGAAATAATTATTAGTAATTATCTCATTTATTGATTCTGATTTCCACTAACAAAAAAATTGACAGCTTAAAATTCTCATATTATAATCACGCAATACTGCATACGTATTCACAGGAGGCAATCGTATGAAGAGATTTTTTGTGTTGGTTTTGTTATTTCTGGTATGCTTTTCTTTACTAGCCGAAGGACAGAAAGAAGAAGTTGGAGAACAAACCTATGTAATTAAGGTTGCTAGTCACCAGACTTCTCAGAGTCCCCACCAGTGGGTAATCGATGAATTCAAAAAACGAATTGAAGCTGCTACGGACAATGGAATAGAAGTTCAAATCTTCTCCGATGGTCAGCTCGGAAATGAACGGGAAAATATCGAAGGTGTTCAATTGGGAACTATCCAGATGTGTCTGGCAGATACCGGCTATGTCGCAAATCTCGTCCCAGAATTCGGCCTCCTCACGCTTCCCTTCATTTATCGCGATTACGACCATCTCAACAAAGCTCTCAAGAGCGAAGCAGTACAGGAGATGAACGATTTACTTATCGAGAAACGTGGACTGAGAGCACTTGGATGGTATCCTGACGGGCTGCGAATCTTTATTACCAAGGATCCTATTACCACCCTTGACGGTTTTTCCGGCAAAAAGCTCCGCGCTATGGAAAGCGATGTAGTAATCAGCACCATTAATGCTCTCGGGGCGAATGCAACGCCAATCCCCTGGGGGGAAGTTTATACCTCTCTTCAGACCAATGTGGTACGCGGCATGGAGTCTGCTCCAACCAGCATCAAAGCAATGAAATTCTACGAACAAGCCAAGCATCTCACTATTACCGAGCACATTAATCTCGGAGTAACACTTCTGATTGGAGAAAAATTCTTCGATTCTCTTCCTGCTGAGTACCAGGGCGAAATCGTTTCAATCATGGAGGATATCGTTGAGGAACAGAAGGCTCGAACGGTGCAGCAGATGATTGATGCAACCAAAGGGATGGAAGACCTCGGAGTAACCGTACATCAGATTGACAAGGCTCCATTGGTAGAAGCCGTTCAGCCTGTTTGGGATGAATTTGCAGGTTCGATCGATAATGGTCCCGCAATCATCGAGAGAATTGTAGCAGTAGAGTAATGAAGGCAATTCACTCCTTCTTTAAAGGAACAGCGGTGGCGCTTTTTGCCGCCGTTGTTCTCGTCACTAGCGCGCAAGTAATTGCGCGCTATGTTTTTAATAACTCATTTACTTGGGCGGAAGAGACTGCAAGATACCTATTCGTTTGGGCGTCAATGATAGCCGCCGGTCTTGGCTTCCGGGAGGGTGCTCATCTTAGTCTTGATATTTTGGAAGAGAGAGTGAGTCCAAGGTTGAACATGATCTTAATTGGAATATCCATTCTTCTGATCGCCTTCTTTTGTACTATCTTAATCGTCTTCGGTACAAAGCTTGTTCTTCACAATGCATCAATTACATCTCCTGCATTGAAGATTTCTCTCGCAATTCCATATGCTGGAATACCTGTGGGTGGATTTCTGGTTCTTCTTTTTTCGATAGAAGCATCAATGAATCGATTAAAAGACTTTAAATGGGGACAAAATCAAGGAGAGAGTAACTAATGCAGACTATAATACTATTCGCACTCTTCTTTCTATTTCTCTTCATCAATCTACCCATAGCACTATCATTGGGCTGTTCAGCATTGATATCCATTGTGTTTATGTCCGATCTGCCGCTCCAATTAATTGCCCAGCGTTTCTTCACCACTCTCGATTCATTTCCGATTATGGCAATCCCGCTGTTCATGCTTGCTGGACAGCTCATGAATTCAAGTGGAATAACAAAACGAATTGTAAACTTTTCTGATACTCTCGTAGGTCATATCAGGGGAGGATTGGCTCAAACTAATATTCTGGCCAGTATTCTTTTCTCTGGTATATCTGGATCCGCAGCTGCAGACACATCAGTAATGGGAGCGATGCTCATTCCGGCAATGAAGAAGAAAGGATACGACACTGATTTCTCGGTCGTCGTAACCTGTACCTCATCCTGCATCGGTCCAATAATTCCCCCCAGCATTCTGTTTATTATCTATGCAACAATCACTGGGTTATCGGTAGGTCAGCTGTTTATTGCAGGGATCATTCCAGGGCTTCTCGTCGGTATCGGTCTAATGATTATCACCTATATAATCTCTATCAAGCGCGATTATCCTCGCGATCCAAAAACCAGCGTGGGCCAGAAGATTTCCGCCTTTATTAATACTATTGATGCACTGTTGATGCCGCTCATAATTATCGGGGGAGTCTTAAGCGGAGTCTTTACTGCTACAGAATCAGGTGCAGTAGCGGTCGTTTACGCGATAATCGTAGGCATAGTGCGAAAAGAGATTAATCTGACTAAGCTTTTTGATAGCATATATGATGCGGCTATTATGACCGGGGTTACGATGATAATAATCGCAGCCGCTTCTCTATTCAGCTGGTTGCTTACCGTTAACATGTTTCCTCAGCAGGTAGCATCCTTACTGCTATCTATCAGCTCGAGTAAGGCTATCATTACCTTTCTTCTGATACTGCTCTTTCTAATTGTTGGATTATTTTTAGACGGAACATCTGCAATTCTAATTCTTGTCCCCGTACTAACCCCCTTAACTGCCCAGTATGGCTTCGATCCGATACATATTGCTATGCTAATGGTAGTCACCTTGCTCATAGGAGGGATAACGCCTCCAGTGGGAATATTACTGTTTATTGCTACCAGTATTGGGGGAATAAAAATCAAGGAGACCCTTGGAATGCTTATTCCCTATTTTATCACCATGGTGATTGTCGCCCTTATTATTGCCTATGTTCCAATCTTAACCACAGTTCTGCCAAGCCTCTTCTTTTAACATGCGGTCCCGCTTTGCGGGACTGCATACATTTTCCACTACCCATATTGCCAGAGGTTGTGAACTCACATACACTGATTTCAAGATGGCGGACAGAGAGCCACCTCGTAAAATCTACTATTTTATGTGCCTCGCCTTGTTCATCAGTCTCAGAATGAGTGCGCATGATTATGCAAACCTCCGCATCTTCCCTCCCGAAAGCAGAATCATCGAGCGGGGGATCCACCTCACCCTGGAAGCGCCGGGATACTACCCAAAAGAGATTCCAAAGAGTGCGCTCACCGGGAAGCTGTTGGAGGCGAAGCTCGAGCGCCGGGGGAGCGGACTGCGGCTGGCCGGAATGCTTCCTGCGGGGACCCAACCAAAGAGTATCTCCGTCTCGCCGAACGGGATGTTCCTGGCGGTCCCGCTTCTAAACGACCGGGGAATCGACCTCTACACCGCCGCCCCCCTGGCGCGGGTGAGACGGCTCGCTCCTCCCTCCGTCCATGCCGCCCGGGTCGGATTCGTCGAATCGATCTGGTTAAAACGGCTGGGGGAGCTCTGGGTTTCTCAGATGACAACCGCCAGGATTCACCGCTTCGACGGCGAGGATTTCTCCTATCTCGGATCGATTCAGCTCAAGGGCAACTGGTCCAAGGTGCTCACCGCCTCGCCCGATGAGTCCCGGGTCTATGTCTCTAACTGGCTGAGCGAAGACATATCGGTGGTGAATACCGAAACGCTCTCGGAAATCGCCCGTATCCCCGTCGGCGGGATTCCCCGAGGAATGGCCCTAACCGAGAACGGGGAGTTGCTACTGACTACCCTCTACGATACGGGGGATATCGTGTCGATCGACACCCGAACCCTGCAGGTAGAACGCATCATCGAAGGACGAGGAGGTGCGATGCGTCACATCGTTCGACATCCGACGCGAGACCTCTTCTACGCCTCGGATATGCGCTACGGAACCGTCTACCGCCTCTATCCTGCTACGGAGAAACTCGGCGTCCCACTCTATTTAGGCCCCAAGATCAATACCATCGCCCTCTCTCCGGACGGACGCTATCTCTACGCCTCCTCCCGGGGACCGAACAATCCGGAGGACTATACCCGCAAGGGACCTGAGTTCGGCAAACTCTTTGTTGTCGATACGGAAGCATGGAAACTGGTCGACTGGACCTGGGGCGGTAATCAACCTACCGGGCTCGCGGTAGCGCCGGCGGGGGATTATCTCTATTTCAGCGATTTTTTAGACGGGAGGATCGAAATCTATCGTCATCAAAGGGATGAAACTTGCGGTAGAAGCTTCCCGGGACGATGAAAGTAATCGACGAAGGGACGATCTCAGCCTTGAGGGTATATACTCCCCGTTCGTCGGGGAGGCTGCACCGGGCGAGTTCCCCGTCCAGATGATAAGCGAAGGGCTGCCTCTGTTCGATAGCCACCTGCTCGACCTCATAACGCTCAATCACCGGCCGCTCCCGCCGCGCCTGTAGCCGATTGATGCGGCTGTGCCAGCCGTTCCAGATCCCCATCAGATTGAAGAGGAACTCCCGTCGGCGATGAAAGTTGTAGCTGTAGATATCGAGCACGCCGTCGTTACAAACCACGTCCGGCGCGATCTTGAACATCTTGGCATAGTAGGGCCGGGTCGCAACCTCGAGCAGCGGGGAACGGGTACTGCGGGTAAACTCATCGAAGGGAAACTCGGCATTGGTCCTTGTCCCCTTGAAGGCGTACTTCCCGCGACGCATCACCACATCCTTGTGCACCCGAAGCTCATCGAAATCGCGCCACCAGGTACGGAGAACCGAACGGATATAGTTTCCCATCCCGGGACGCCCCTTGCCCGATCCTTCCCGGTACTCCAAAACCTGGGCGTCGAGACCGACCCCGGCCAGCTGAGCGTAGCGCTGCTCCCGTCCGTCGTCTATACGGATAAGATCGACCGTCTGGAGATATTCCTTCTCCATCCCCTCCAGGTAGGATTTGACTTGCCCCAGCAATGAACGGGGAACCTCGTAGGAGTCCTGAATCCCGTTGCCGCTTCCTCCGCGGAGAAAGCCCAATGCTTTTCCGCTGCGCATCCTGTCGGAAGCCTGCATAAAGCTGTTTATCGCCAGATTGGCCGTCCCGTCGCCCCCCCAGATCAGGAGAAAGCGCAGGGGCCCTGCGGCGAACTCCTCCACCGAACGGCGGAACTCATCGGCATCCCTACACTCCTTCAAGTGGGGGGCGCGGTAGACCTTCAAGATTCGTTTCAGCTTCTTGGCGTAATCGGGAAAGCGGTTGGGATTAATCAGGAAGAGAGCCGAATCTATACTGCGCATAAAGGATGAGCCTAGGCCTTGGCCATTGTGGCCAGGAGGAACTCCCGGAGGCTCCGATCGATCTTCAGCGCCCGTTCCCTAAACTGAGTCAAAGCACGGCTCTTTTGGAACTCTCCGTCGGCCACCATAATCGGGGTCCCCTTATGCCCGTAGCCTTTCGTCTCGCCGCTGTCCACTCGTTCGTGAACAAAACCGCCGTCCCGGGTCCAGGTCAGGGCCTTCTCCTCCGTATCCTTATCGTAACAGAGTTGAAAACCGGTAATTTCTCCTCCTGCTTCACGGTACCAGATGATAAGATCCAGCTTCTCGTCGGTAAACCAGCGCCGGTATCCTTCTCCGTCAATCTGTCGGGTTTCCTGTATCTCTGCCAGCATGGAGAATCCTCCGTTACAGGTAAATATACGCACCCAGAGAGGAGAATCCAACAAGGAGTCGAGGATCCGGAGCAGCCTATGCTTTTACGGCGGAGGCGACGGTAGCCTCGAGGTCGGTAATGAGGGTATCCCGCTCTTCCCTGGAGAGTTCCGCAGTCGGAACGGGGGCATGGAAGGTAATCGAGACCTTGGTTGGTTGAAGCCGGCCGGTCTCTTCGACCAGATGGTAGCTGCCGTTTATGCTCAAGGGGAGAATGGTCGCATTGGAGCGTAAAGCAAGCTTGAGACTCCCTTTTTTAAAGTGCGCCATGGGTTTTCCCCGGCTGCGGGTCCCTTCGGGGAAGATCAGCATGGGAAATCCGTTCTTGATATTGCGGATCCCCGTGTCGATCGCCTTGATCGCCGAGCGGGGACTTGAGCGGTCGATCGGCACGCAGCGCAGCGCCCACATCATGATGCCGACCCAGGGAAAATAGAGGAGCGACTTTTTGGCGATAAACCCGACCGGGAAGGGCATGGTGGCGACTATGACGGGAATGTCGGCCATGCCCTGATGATTACTGACGATACAGAGCGGGCGACCATGCAGACCTTCGAGGTGTTCCCTCCCCTCGACCTCTACCCGGGCTCCGCTGATGCGAAGATAGAAACTGGCCAGTCCGCGGGCCAGGATGCCCACATAGAAACGCTCCAGCCGGTGGAGACGGAGGAGTTTGAGTACTCCGGTTGAAAGGGCGAATGGAATCGCCAGGGTTGTTACCGTAAAATAAGCGATGAGAAAGAGTATCGTTCGAATCATCGAGGCTTATAGTAGCTCCTTCCTCCCGATCGGTCAACGACGTTTTTTGATCCGTGCGCTCCGGCGGCTGAAATCCCGGGCGGCGTCTACCCCCGCCCTCCAGCGGGCGTACCCCCCCTGCATCCGCGCTTCGTGAACCTGATTGGTGAAGACCTCGTACTCCTGCTGCAGCCGGCTGATCTCCTCGGGATTCCGCCACCAGCCGATGCCGATGCCGGCCAGATAGGCCGCGCCGATTCCGCTCAACTCGAGCTCGGCCGAACGCAGCACCGGAATGGCGCATGAGGCCGAGAGCAGGCGCATGAGGATCGTCGAACGGCTGACCCCGCCGTCTACCTTCAGCTCCCGTACCCTTACTTTGAGATCCTTCTCGATACCCCGGATAATCTCCGCTACCCTGTAGGCGATTCCTTCGTATAGAGCCAGGGCAATCTGCTCCTTCTTCGTGGTCAGGCCCAGACCAAAGATAGCGCCTCGCATGCGGGAGAGGAAGTAGGGAAAGCGGATTCCGAGGGGGGGGGGTAAAAAGACGACGCCCCCCGAATCCGAGGCCTGTTCGGCCAGGCGGTCCAGCTCTTCGGGAGAGGCGGCGAAACCGACCTCCGCTGAGAGCCAGTCGATGAGGGTACCCACCGAGGCGACCTGCCCCTCGAGCATATAGGTAACCTCCCCCTCCAAAGACCAGGCTATCAGCGGAAAAAGCCCCCGGGGAGAGAAGTGGGGCTTCCGCCCCACATTGATGGTGACGAAGGCGCCGGAACCCTTGGAGACCTTAACTTCTCCCGGAGTAAAACAACGGTGGCCGAAAAGGGCGGCCATCTGATCCCCGACCAGAGCTCGAATAGGGGTCTCTATCCCGGTGAAAACGGCGGGATCAGTAAGACCGAAGTCGGATACCGTATCCCGGACCGGCGGAAAGATCGCTCCGGGGATGTTGAACAACCAGAAAAAGAGGCGGTTCCACTTCAGGTCGAAGGGATTATAGAGGGAGGTGGCCGCCGCGTTAGAGCGGTCGGTCGCCCAGACCGTACCGCCGCTCAAGCGGTAAAGCAGCCAGGTGTCCAGGGTACCGAAGCAGAGTTCCCCCGCTTCGCAACGCCTGCGCAGCTCCGCATCCCGGTCGAGGAGGTATTTCAGCCGACAGGAGACATGCACGGTGGTAAAGCGGAGCATAGAGGCAGTGCGGAAGAAGGCGCTGCCGGTGATCCTGGCCAAGACCCCGACGCCGAAGCGGATAATACGCCAGATTGGTGATCGATTCATTCTCTCGGCGGTCCCGGTCGAGCGGACATCGGACCAGCCGATGAGATTGGTGACCGGACGGCCTGTTTCCCGCTCCCAGAGGCAGAAGGTGGCCCGCTGTACCGAAATCGCCAGGGCGGCGGGATGGGAGGCGAGTCCGGAGTGAGCACAGAGATCGCCGGCTAAACCTCTACAAATCTCCAGTACCTCTTCAGGGTCGTATTCCACGGCACCTTCTGTCAGGTCGAGGGCTTGTAGGCGCCGATGTTTCATCGCAATCCGTTTACCGGTCCTGTCGACGGCCGCCGCCCGTATGCCGCTGCCCCCTGCATCGAGGGCCAGAATCCAGGCTTGAGCTTGCTCTTTTTGCTGCGTCAGATTTGCATTCTCCTTGAAAAACTACTATAGATGATATCAGATACTATGAAGCACCACAATTCTGCTATTCTGCTGGTTGAAGATAACCGCGTCAATCAGTTTGTCATAAATGAGATTCTCACCCGCCTCGAGTGCACTGTTCAATGCGCCTCGAGCGGAGAGGAAGCGCTGCAAAAAGCCGGCGGGAAGCAGTTTGATCTGATCCTGCTCGATCTCCAGCTACCCGGAATTGACGGCTTCGAGACGGCGAAACGACTGAAAGATACCGGAAACCGGGCACCCATAGTGGCGATCTCCGGTTTCTCCGACGAAAAAACCCGCCGGCGCTGCCTTGCGGACGGATTCAGCCGGCTCATTTCGAAACCCTTCCCTGCAACTACCCTGCATACCCTCCTAAAGGAGCTACTCGGAATCGAGCAAGCGGAGGAGATTATGCAGGCGCCGGAAGAGGATCCCGCCGAATCTGAACTCTCTTCCCGGATTCTACGCACGATTAAAGAACGCGACTACAGCGACGAGAGCTGCCGCAGGATGATGGAGGTAGCGCCGGCTGAGATCCGGGAGCATCTGGAACTCATTATCCAGGGGTTTGACGAAGACGACATGCAGCTCATCGCCCGGGAGGCCCACAGCCTCAAAGGCTCCTTCGGAGCCCTCGGTCTCGAGGAGTACCGGAGGCGTAGCGCCGAGATCTATCTGGCGGTACGTATCCTTCTCCACGGAGAGGAGTTCGCAACGTATCTCGACAAGAACGGCCTCCTCTTCCGGGAAATCGAGGGCGGGCATCGCCTCTTTCTTCCCGGGGAGTACGCGGTCATTCCCGGTCCGGAAAAGCTCAGGCAGGATCTACAGGCCTATCTGAAACGCGCGCTGAACCAGCTCCATACTCGTGAACTGGTGCGCTTCATAGACCCTGAAATAGAGAAAGACCCTTAATAGGCGTAGGCTGCGGCGAAGCGCTCCAGGTATCCCCCTGCTGCATGATAAGCCTCGACATCCTCATCCTTCGGATAGACCGCCTCGCCCCGAGGCAACACCTGTCTCCGAAGCGCCTCGACATCCAGTTCTCGTCCCGCCGCCCGTTCGGCTCCGTAGGCCCCGGCCACGGCCGCACCCAAGGCCGCCCCTACGCTGCCGATGGGGACCGCCGGACGCCGCCAGATGGCCGCCACCCGGCGCAGTATCTCTCTACTGCCCGCGGGTCCTCCGGTAACAAACAGAGGATCACCGCTCTCTGGGGTGAATCCCCGGGAGTAGAGGTAGACGGCGGCCAAGGAAGAATCGACGATCCCCGGATAATCCCGTTCGAGGGAGACGCCGTCGTAGTCGAAGCGCTGCGCCTCGAAAGCCGGGGAGACCGGAAAGGATTCTCCAAAGGGCTGGTAGAGGAAGAGCACCGAACCGGGAGCCGTCGCAGCCAGGGCCTTATCGGCTGCGGCGTAGTCCCCCTTCGACGACCCGGCGGCGGTCCGTACCCGGTCCCAGACCATCGCCCCGTTGGTTCGGCAACCGAAGATGAACGGCCGTCCGAGACCGTCGTACATGGCGTTGGCAAACCCTTCCGTATCGAGCGTCATCCCGTCGGGCTCATCTCCGGCGGGACCGACCATGAAGACAAAACTTGAACCGAGACTCAAGAGGTTGCCCGCCACCAATACCTTGGTCTGCGGATTGTCCCCCGAACCGGCTATGACCGCACATTGAGGATCGAAGCCGTACTTCTCGACGAAGTAGGCGGCTATGCTGGCGACGCTACTCTCCGGGGCGACGAGTCCGGGAAGCTTCGCGCGCAGGGCCCTTGCGCCGCCCGGGAGATCGCCTCCCACCGCCTCTATCAGCTGATCGGAAAACTCCCGCCGGCGATAATCCATCAGGGAGGTGCCGCAGCCGTTACCGTAATCCCAGGGAAGATCGGCATTACCGGCAAGGACCGCCGGAATAAAGCTCGAAATCAGTTGTATCCGGGCGGTGGCTTCGTACGCCTTAGGGAACTCCTCCCCCACCCGACGCACTACGCTGCCGGTAAACCTGAGGGGAGAATCGGATCCGCTAGCCGCTATTACCGCCTGTTTGCCCCCCAGACGCTCCCGTATCGCCTCCGCCTGTGATGCGGTGTTGGCGGTCTTCCAGATCGGTGCGGTGCCGTAGCTGAAGGCCGGTCCGAGCAGGCTGCAGAGTTCATCCTCGGCGCTGGCGGCATCCTTCAGCCGGGCAAAGGCCTTCCCGGCTTGAGCGTTGAGATAGAGGTGGCCGTGCTGTTGTCCGCTTACATTGACGGCGACAATCTCCGCCAGGGGGAATCCTTCTGCCTTGAGGGCGTCAAGGAGGAGATCAAGAGATTTGAGATAGAGCTTGGGCGGCTGGTCAGCCTCGCCCGGCACCCTCGGCGGTACCAGATACTCGTCGGCGTCGATACCGGTAGCGACAAGGCGCGGATCGGCGGCGTAGTCGAGACTTTTCTCGAGTACTACCTCGCCTGAATCTATATCCACCGCCACGGCGGTTAAGCTCTGGGTACTGGAATCGAGCCCCAGGGAGAGTCGACGTTTCATTTGCATTTCCTCCTCTACCGGTCTACACTAAAGTCGCCTCGCAGTATAGCACAGTCGCGGGGCTAACGAAAGAGGCTTTTTTAAGTCATTTTAATAAGATAGCGAGGTAAGCCCGTGTCCGAAGAAGCCATTCCCCTCGGCATTAGTACCTGCCTGCTCGGCCAGAGCGTCCGTTACAACGGGGGCCATAAACGGGACCGATTCATCCTCCAGACCCTGGGGGACTACTTCTCCTATGTGCCGGTCTGCCCGGAAGTAGAATGCGGGATGTCGATACCCCGGGAGTCGATGCGTCTAGTCGGTACGGAGGAGAATTATCGCCTGCTGACCCACAATACCAAAGAGGACAAGACCGATCAGATGCTGCACTGGGCGGAGAAGCGTCTCAAGGAGCTGGAGGAGAAGGATCTCTGCGGCTATATCTTCAAGAGCAAATCCCCCTCCTCCGGGCTCTACCGGGTCAAGATCTACTCCCCCGACGGTAAACGGGTCTGGAATACCGGATCAGGGATCTGGGCCGGTATGTTCGCCGCCCATTTTCCGTTGATACCGGTGGAGGAGGACGGCCGATTACACGATCCCGCCTTGCGAGAGAATTTTATCGAACGGGTATTCGTCTTCAAGCGCTGGCGGGACATGATGAAGAGCTCTCCCGCCTACGGAGACCTGGTCCGCTTCCATACGCGCCACAAGCTCCTGATCATGAGCCACGATTTGAGTCTCTACCGCAAGATGGGCAAACTGGTCGCCGATGGAAAGCCCCTTCCCTTCAATCAGGTGCTGGACGAGTATTTAGAGGAGCTTCTTGCGGCCATGAAGAAGCTTACCAGCGTCAAGAAGAACACCAACGTACTGCACCATATCATGGGTCACTTCAAGAAGGAGTTGAGCGCCGATGAGAAGCAGGAGCTACTGGGGATTATCGATCAGTACCGCCGGGGACATCTGCCGCTAATCGTACCGGTAACCCTGCTCAACCATTATGTCCGCAAGTACGAGAAGGAGTATCTGGCCGAGCAGTGGTATCTGAATCCTCACCCGACGGAGATGAAGCTCAGAACCCACGTATAGCTCAGCGGCGGGCTAGTGGGCTCCCGGGGCGGGACCGGAACCGCGATAGCGGAAGATCGTCTTGAGAAGGCCCCGCACCTTGGGATTGAAGAGCTTGGGGGCCATCAGATTTCCCCCCGCTTTCTTGGTTATCTCCAACAGGGTCGGATAGGGATAGATCGGCCCCATCACCTCCATCAGCTTCAGGGACTTCCCCACCCCGACCACATGGGGCCCTAAAAGCTCTCCGGCGTGATAGCCGACAATCTGGGTGCCGATCACCCGGCCCTTCTTATTGAGCAAAATCTTGATCTTCCCGTCGGTCTCGCCCTCGGCCTGGGCACGGTCGTTGGCGCTGAACTCGGCTTCGGCCAGCTCGTAATCGATCCCGGCCTCCTTGGCCCGTTGTTCGTTGTAGCCCACCGAGGCGAGCTCCGGATCTGTGTAGGTAACCCAAGGGACGGTTGTGTAGCTCATGGAGCCGGGCAGCCGCAGAACACTCTTCTTGACCGCGAAGGAGCCCTCCGCGCCGGCCACATGAGTAAAGAGAAAGCGGCCGTTCACGTCGCCGATGGCCATGATATGCTTAGTACTCGTCCGGAGGCTTTTGTCTACCGGAATAAAGCCCTTCTCGACCGCGACGCCGGCCTTATCCAGCCCAAGATCACCGGTATTGCCCGCCCGCCCGGCGGAGAGGAGGATCTGATCCCCCTCGGCGACGGAGGCAGTGCCGTTGATGGAATAACGGATACGCTTCGTGGAACCGTCGCTCTCGACGCCGTCGATCGAGGCGCCTACCGCAATCTTCACCCCGTCCGCTAGTAGCCGCTTCTCGACCACCGCCGCCATATCCGCGTCCTCCCGGGGAAGGATCTGATGAGCCAGATCGAGAAGGGTCACCGATGAACCCAGACGGGCGAAGGCGTGACTCATTTCGACCCCGATAGGACCGGCGCCGATAACAAGCAGGCGCGACGGAAGCTCCTTCAGGGAGAAGACCTCCTTGTTGGTGATATATCCCGCCTCTTTGAGACCCGGAATAGGGATGAACCGGGGGGATGAACCGGTGGCGATGATAATGCGCTTGGCGGAGAGCCGCTTTCCGTCTCCCAGATCGATCTCGTGGGGCGAGACGAATTGAGGCGCGCCGAAGTAGACCTCCGCTCCCAGGGCGGTAAATCTCTCCGGCGAATCATGATAGGCAATCGAGCTGATTACCCCTTGGACGCGCTCCATCACCCTTCCCAGATCGGGCCGGGGAGGATCGGCCGCGGGCAGTCCGAACCGGGGAAGATCCCGACTCTGGGCGTAGACGGCGGAGCTCTTGAGGAGGCTCTTCGAGGGGACGCAACCGTAGTAGAGACAATCGCCGCCGAGCCGCTCCTTATCGACCAGGGCGACCTTGACGCCCAACTGGGCGGCCCCTGAGGCGGCGGTCAAGCCGGCGGCCCCGCCGCCGAGAACGATCAGATCGTGGGTATACATATCAAGCCTCCTTAAGGACTCTACTTCGCCCTGCGCAGCTTCTTTATAGCCACCGGGATAAGACTGATGATCGCCAGCAGGATCAGGGCGATCAGGATCTCCGGGGTGAATATCCCCCGTTCGAAGACCGCCTGTCCGGCGTGACCGATATAGGCATAGACGAATGAGCCGGGGATGATTCCCACCGCGGTAGTCCAGAGGAAGGTACGCGCCTTAACGGTGGTAAAGCCCGCCATCAGATTGATCAGCCAGAACGGAAAGATTGGAATGAAGCGCAGGGTGAGGAGATAACTCTGACCGTTCTCCTCGATCTCGCGGTTAAACTTGGCCAGGCTCTCCGCATACTTCTCCTGTACCGTTTTCCCGAGAATGAAGCGGGCGGCCAGAAATACCAGAAAGGCGCCGAGGGTGGCGCCGATATTGACGAAGAGCGTGGCGAACCAGGGACCGAAAAGGAATCCGCCTGAAATCGTCAAAAGGGAGGCCCCGGGAACCGAGAGAGCCACGACAACGATATAGACGGCCACAAAACCTAGGGCGGTGGGCAGGAAGTAGGCATCCACCCAGCCTACTAGAGTCTCCTGAGCGGCGGCGATCTTCTCGGGAGTAAGGAGATCTCCCAAGGGAGTGAATCGGAAAATCAGCACCAGGAACACTACAATGGCTAAGAGAATGACCAGCCGAATCAGAAGAGAGCGGTTCACGACGAAGCCTCCATGGCTTGAAAATCGCCATTTACTAGCATACAGGTCAAGATAAATCCCTAAGGATCCCGCCGGATGACAATCAGGCGCCGATACCCCGGCGTCGGTAGATCCGCTGAACGGTAATTTCGATGAGCATGAAGAGAGCGATGGGAAGAACGAGGAAGGTCAGGGAGAGAACCGCCCCGATACTCCTGTCAGACGAGGTAATAAAGGGATAGAGGTAGCCGGTAAAGGAGTCGACCGCCCCGCCCCCGATTAAAAAAACCAGGAAGTACTCCGAGAAGGCCACTAAAAAGACGACCGTGCCTCCGGCGATCCCCGCCGGAACGAGAAGCGGCAGATAGACCTCGAAAATGATCCGGAGCCTCCCGGCGCCCATGTTCTCCGCACAGGTCCACAACTCCCGGGGAAGTGAGGCGAAGCCGGCGCTCAACGAACGGAGCATATAGGGATAGCTGAACATCCCCAGGACCAGCACGATCCCGGGAAGGGTGTCGATAAGACCGACCTTGATGAATACGTAGTGCACCCCCATGGCGAAGGCAATCGACGGGACCAGTACCGGCGCCAGGAGCAGCGCTTCGATGAGCGCCTTGGCGCGAAACTCAAAGCGGGCGAGAACCCTGGCCGGTCCGACGGAAATCAGAAAACTCAAGAGAACCGTCGCCAAGGAATAGAGTAACGATGATGAAAGACTGGCGAGAATTGGTTTCCGGTTTTCAAAAAGAAAGCCAAGAGCCCGGGTGCTGTAGATAGAGGGCAGCAGATCGGGAAAGAGCCAGCGGCCGGCCGCGGCATAGCCGATCAGGACCAGTACCGGCGCCAGGAAGAGGATCAGGATAAACCAGAGAAGCAGTTGCCAGGCGATCTTTCGTCCCATCCTAGACCTTCCGCACCGAGACCTGTCTGCGCCGGATCAGATAGGTATAGAGGACGATAAAAAGAAGCGAAAAGAGGAGCAGCAGGGTCAGGGCCGCCATCGCCAGCGGACGCTGCTTCAGATCCGCCTGAAAATAGAGGTTATAGATAAAAAGACTGATCATCTGCGGCCGGGAACCACCCACCACCAGGGGGATATCGACCCCGCCGAAGCTGTAGAGAAAAAGGATAATGAAGACGGTGTGCAGCACCGGAGCGATCTCCGGCAGCACCAGGGCGAAGAAGAGTTCCGGTCCTCGACATCCGAGCATACGCCCGGTGGTAAGCATGCGGGGATCTATCCGGGTCAGCATGGCATAGACCATCAAGGTAACAAAGGGAGTCTCCTTGATTATATAGGCCAGGATGATCCCTCCGCCCCAGGGAGCATAGACCAAGTCGGGAAACTCCGCCTGAGATTCGATCAAACCCAGGCGATAGGCCAGGGAGGAGAGGAGCCCCGAGGGATCGAAGAGGATGAGCACCACGAAGGCCACCACCAAGTGCGGCAGGATGAGGGGGATTTTGTAGACCGTAGAAACCAGGCGCATTCCGGGACTCATGCGCCACAGGATCAGCGCCAGGAGGGTCCCGAGGACGAGGGAGATGCCGGTGGCCGAGGCGGCGATCCAGACGGTATAGAGGAAGGAGGCGCGAAACCAGGTATCCGATAAAAGCTCGGCGTAGGCCCTCAAGCCCACCGGCTCCACCGGCGGGGGCAGCAGATAGCCGAAGGACTGGAAAAGGGCGAACCCGATGCCGAGGCTGAAGACTGCCAGATAGGGCAGCGCCGCTGGTAAGAGACCGAATATAATCTCCCGCCGGCGGGAACTAATCTTTAAGGACATTCTCCTCCCAGCCCTGCTCGAGGGCCTCCACATAGGCCGGCGCTACCTCCGGAACGGCGCTCATCTCGAGAAGTTCGAAGGACAAGGTCGCTTCACCCAGGTCCAGATTCTCGAAGCGTTCGCGCCAGCTTGGGGAGAGGGAGGCGGTCTCCAAAACCGTAAAGTCGCCCCAGTTCGCCGGTTGGTTCTTGCTGTACTGCGCCTCCGGAGAGAGGAGGAAATTTGCCGCAACCATCGCTCCCGGTTTGTTGGGCGCATTGAAGGGTATGGCGGTGAAATGGGTATTGAAGAGGGATCCTTCGGCCATCACGAAGGAGCGCACCGTATCCGGGTAGCGTCCGGCTTCGATCCGGCTCTGGGCGTTCGTCTGGGTGTAGCTCATGTTGATGTCCACCGCTCCCCGCTCGAAGAGGGTATCCAGGGCCGCCAGGTCCTTGGGATAGCTCTGCCCCTGCTGCCAGAGGTAGGGCTCGATACGGTTGAGGTACTCCCAGACCAGGGCCGAGTTCTGCTCGAAGAGGTCTGTGTCGAAACCGTCCAGGTAAGCTTGCGGACCGCCGGAAAGGGCGTAGAAGAGCTGGCGAATAAAGGCCGATCCGGTAAAATCCGGCGGCTGCGGATAGGTGAAGCGGCCGGGATTCTCGATGACCCACCGCTCCAGGTCGGCGAATGAAGAGGGGGCGTCGCTGCGGGCCGTGTCGTATTCGAAGACGAACTGCGCCCTGCCGTAGGGGGCTTCATAACCCTCTACCGGGTAGCCGAAATCGTACTCTACGGTAGCCGGATCCACATAGTCCCGGAAATTGGGCAGGCTTTCGGCAAAGGGACCGTAGAGGAGCTCCGCCTCCCGGGCGTTCTTGAAGTTTTCACCGTTGATCCAGATCAGATCCATGGAGCCCGTCTCCCGTCCGGCCTGCTTCTCGGTGATCAGTTTATTGATGAAGACCGAAGCATCCATGGGGACCCGTTTCAAGTCGATGTCGTACTCCGCTCGCAGGGCATCAGCCACGAAGCCGTCGATCCAGCTGTTGATCATCGCCGATCCGCCCCACATATAGAAGGAGACCTCCGATTCCGACGCCGCCTGTTGGATTGCATCGAAATCGAGGCTCAGCCAGTCGCGCTCTCCCTTCCCGCCGCTACAGCCGCTCAGGATCAGAAGCAAAACGATAATAAACACGCTTACTCTTTTCATACAACCTCCTAGTCGGTTTCCGTACCGCTGACCACGGCGGCGGCATCCTCGAAATAGCGGCTCACCCGGCACCCTACCCTGTCGCCGGTATTCAACCCGTCGCCGATACAGTAGACCTTCCAGCGCGTATCGCCGCGGGAAATGGTATAGAGAATCAGGATTCCCACAAAACGGATATCCTCAATCTCCCATTCTCCCGCGGAATCGGGAAAGATCTCCAAGCCCTCTCCCCGGGCGAAGACCCGTGCCGCCCGAGGCATCTCCCCCGGCCACTCCAGGGTCGGATAGAGGCTCTTCTCGATTACATTTACCGGGCCGAGAAACTGAGCCGCCGCATAGGTGGCCGGATTGAAGTAGACCTCCCGGGAGCTGTCGAACCGTTCCAGCCGTCCGTCCAGCAGAATCCCGACCTTGTCGGACATGGCGAAGGCCTCTTCCAAATCGTGGGTTACACTGACGATAGTTATTCCGAAGCGTCTTCCGGTTTCGCGGATGAACTGAGCGGTCTCCATCTTCAGGTTACGGTCCAGATTGGCGAATGGTTCATCCAAGAGCAGCACCCCCGGATTGACCACCATGGCCCTGGCGATAGCCACTCGCTGCCGCTGACCGGCGGAGAGCTGATTCGGGTAGGCGGCCGCCTTATCGGCCAAACCGACATACGCGAGATACTCTTCGACCCGGGGTTTGATCTCGCTCTTCGGCAGCCGCCGGGCACGGAGGCCGAAGGAGACATTGGAGTAGACCGACTGATGGGGAAAGAGGACATAATCCTGAAAAACGAGGATTACCGGTACGAGTCGCGAAGGAACCGGGTCGAGAAGAATCTCTCCCCCGTCCGGGGCTTCGATACCGGCGATCAGCTTCAACAAGGTTGTCTTGCCCGCGCCTGAAGGACCGATCAGGGAGACGCATTCACCCTTTTCTACGGTGAAATCGAGTCCCTCGAGAACGGTTTCGCTATCATAGCTCTTGTAGACGCTCCGGGCGTCGATCTTCATGGACATCGTTAATAGAATACGTCGTCGAATCAACGAACGACAAGCGGGTTGGCGGGATTCTTTATAGATGGAGCTCTTGGGTACCCATCAGTTCTTCCTTGAGCTGGCCGGCAAATCCTTTTACAAAATCGAACTTCCGTTCCAGAATCGCATGGGCGCTACGAGTACTCAGCCGGGACTTTTGCTTGCGGATGAAGGCGAACTCGTCCTTCTCCAGGTGGTTCAGTATCTGGGCGTAATAGTCGTGGCTGCCGGGATTGATTTGATGGGCGATCATGAAGACCGACATAGCGCCGAGCTCATCGAGAATGTCCGCATCCTTCAGGATCGCCAGGGTGAGCTTCTTCTCCTTCCCGTCTTTCTTGCGGTGGGTACTTATCATGGATGTGAGGGTCTTTATGTTGAGATATTCCTCGATAATCGGTTTATTGAAGCACCAGTTGCGAACGATCTTCGCCCCTACCCGGGCATGATTGCGCCGGTCATCCAGCGAACCGATGTCGTGCATCAGCGCCGCAGCCCTCACCAGGAGCACTTCCTCGTCCCGCAGCCCCCCTTCGGCCTCGATCAGCTTAAGCGCATACTGCTCGACGCGCATGGAGTGGGCGACAGTATACTCCCAAGACTCCTTCCAGGGATAACTTCGTTTTACCGGCGATTCCTTACCCCGCAGATAGGAGACGAGAAACTCGCGAAACTGATCGATTATCTCCATAGCATGCGCCTCCGGGCACAGCTTATGACATCCCGCCGGACTAGAGCAAGGCGCCTATAGCAGGAATATTCGATACCCAGTAGGCCCCGGCGACACAGAGGTAACTGAGCACCACCATGATCCAGCCCAGAGCTCGAGTTTGCCCCCCGGAGAGCTCCTTTTCCCCCACATCCCCGCTCGGGAAGAGGGAAAGCAGGATTCTATCCACATCGGCCAGAAAGCTCTTGCGGCTGACCCGTCGTTTCTCTCCGTAGAGCCGTTCGAAATAGTAGAAACTTCGTCCTAAGAGTCGCCCGAAGCGTCCCGGGAGGCTGAGATTGCGGGATACCGAGAAGAGAGAGACGAAGACTAGCCCGCTGATGGTGATCCCTTTGGTGAGTCCCGTCAGCAGGGCCCCCCGGGTGATCTCGAAGCCGCCGAGGCTGTAGAGAATCTCGCCGAAGGGACTGAGCAGGTGAAAGAGGGTAATCGATAGGGTGAGAATAAGAAAATAGGTATATCGAATCCGCTTTCCCGCCAGGCGGGCCAGCAGGGCGAAGAGGAGAGCGAAGAGCAGCCGAGAGAGGATTCCGTGGCTGAAGAGGAAGAGCACGAGCAGACTCAAGCCCCATATGAAGCGATGCGAAGCGCTCACCCAGGGTGCGATTCGATCAACCCTGGCCATAGAGCTCCTCCACGGTCCTAAACCAGCTGGATTTTTCGATGAACCCCTGGGCAACGAGCCCGATCACCAGTCCGCTGGCGGTTCCGATGCCCAGGAACAGGGGCGCGATCAGCACCGCATTGGGGCCGAATACAAAGAGAACCGACAAGAGCACCTGCATGGCGTTGCTGGCCAGCGCGCCGACCAGGCTGATTCCGACCACCGAGAGCCAGGTCCGGGGCAGTCGGGAAGCGACGTACATGGCCAGCACGCTCGAGTAGGATCCTGCTACCGAGAAGAGGAAGACGTAGGATGCGAGAGTGCCGTTTACCAGGCCTTGACCGGCAACCTTTACCAGGGTCAAGAGCATCAGGTAGGGGAAGGGCAGGATGTGCAGCGCAATGATAATCGGTAGGTTGGCCAGCCCCAGGCGCATAAAGGGGATCGGTTTGGGAAAGAGGTACTCCACGGTGGAGAGAAACCAGCATAAGGCTCCGAGGAAGGCGACCAGATCTACCCGCTTCCGGTGCAATTCAGAATGCGACGCCATCGAGCCCCTCCTCCTTTACGCCTTCGATCCTCACCAGGACCTGATTCGGCAGACAGGCGATGAAGTTGCCGGGCGAGGATATATTGCCGGCGGCGATGCAGATCTTCTGATTACAGGGCGATTCACTGATATAGACCGCGCCATCGTGGATATGGACATGGGTAATACCCAAGGGGCCGGTCACCTCGATCTCGACATCCGCATCGAGGGGATAGATCCAGCTCTCTTCCGCGCCGTCTATCCTGACCTGAGCCTCGCCGCCGCTTTGGGCGAGGTGAAGACTCAGACCAACCACTAGGATAATGGCGAAGGCGAGGACGAGCCAGTCTCCGGGTCGCAGCTTAACTCTAAACATTGGCATCTACTATGCTCACTCGAGGGCCTGCCGGTCAAGGCGGGGCAGGAGGAGCAGAAAGAGCGCGCCGCCGTTGCGTCCCTGTTCCACAATCAAATCCCCCTTATGCAGACGCATTATCTGTCGCGCAATTGAGAGACCGATCCCGGCTCCGCCGGTATCCCGGGAACGGGCGCTGTCGAGGCGGAAGAAGCGTTCGAAGACCTTCTCCCGGAACTCAGGAGGGATTCCGGGACCGGAATCATCTACCCCTAGTCTAAGAAGCTCGCGACCCTCTTTCTGATAAATATCGACCCGGTCGCCCGGCGAGAGCTGTTGTATAGCGTTACCGATCAGGTTGCGGAAGACCTGGGCAAGCTTCTGCCGGTCTCCCTCGATCCAAAGGCCGGGGGCCAGTTCTGAACGGAGTCGAACTCCCGCCGCGGCGGCTTGCGTTTCGAAGGCGGCCACGGTCTCGGCGACCAGCTCGGCAAGATCGAAACGCTCCCGACGCAGGCGCATCTCCCCGGCCTCGGCCGAGGCCAGTTCTCCCATATCTCCGATCAGCCGCGTGAGGAGCTGGGTCTCCCTATGGATCGCCGCTATCCGCTCCGCGTCGGGCATATAGACCCCTTCCATGATCATCTCGAGTTCCCCCTGGATCACCGCTACCGGGGTGCGCAGCTCATGGGCTGTGTCCCGGATCAGCCGCCGTTTCCAGGCTTCGGACTCACCAAGCGATTCAACCATTCGGTTAAACTCTTTGATTAAACTACCCAGTTCATCCTTACGTTCAAGGCTGATGCGCCGGGTAAAGTCACCTCGGGAGACCGCGCCGGCCGCATCGGCCAGGGCGGCGATGGGTCGGCTGATACTCCGTGCCAGAAGGATCCCCAACAACAAGGCCAGAATTACCACTGTTCCGGAAGCGAAGGCCGCCGATCTAAGAACCATACGAAAGAGCGCCTGCCCCTCGTCCGCCGCGCCGGTAAGGATCATACTCCCCACATAAATCCAGCCCACGGTCCGCTCGCCGACGGCCACCCGTACCGCACTGGCCTCGTCAGGATCGAGGCGACTCCCGCGGGCAAGCAACCCCGCCGAATCGCTGCGGATCTGCCCGCGGGGGTCGGTGACGACAATCGAGGGGAGGCGCATCCGCGGCATGCGGGGCATCATATCCTCTCCTCGGCGGTGCATCGGCATCTGATCGAATGCGGGAGGAGCCGCGAAGAGACTCTGCACCCCATCAAGGCTCCCGGTACGGCGGTAATAGTCGGCGATTCCCGGGGCGAGCTCCTCAGCCAGACGCCGGTCCTCCTGTCGGACCAGCCTGCGGTAGGCCTGTCGGCTCGCGATGGATACATAGCCGATGTTCACCAGCGCTCCCAGAAGGATTATCAGTCCGAAGGCAAAGAGTATGCGCAGAAAGAGTCGGTTCCTCACGGCTTGTCCTCGGCGGTTTCAAGCTTATAGCCCACCCCCCAAACGGTCTGGAGGAGTCGGGGATGCTTCGGATCCCGCTCGATCAGTTTGCGGATATTCTTGATATGCACATCGATGGTGCGCTCATAGCCTTCAAAGGCCTCCTGCTGGATCTGATCCAAGAGCGCCTGGCGGGTAAAAACCTTGCCCGGGTAACGGATCAGCGCTACAAGAAGATCGAACTGCAGGGAAGTCGGATCGATCCGCTTCCCATCGAGCAACACCCGACGGGACTCGGGTTCTATCCGCAGACCGCCGTACTCGAAGATCTGGGCTTCGTCTCGATCCCCGGCAGGCCGGTCGAGCTCCAGTCGCCGCAGCTGCGCTCGTACCCTCGCCGCCAGCTCTTTGAGACTGAAGGGTTTGGTCATATAATCGTCGGCCCCGGTATCGAGACCGATCAATTTATCCTGCTCCTCCGCCCGGGCGGTAAGGATGATCACCGGTATGGTCGACTGTTCCCGTATTCGCCTTGTCAGGTCGATCCCGTCTATTCCAGGCATCATCACGTCTACAATCGCCAGGTCCGCTCCTTCCCGGTGGAAGAGCTTCATCGCCTCGGCTCCGTCGTAGGCCTGTAGACACTGATACCCGAGGGAAGAGAGGTAATCCGCTATCAGTCGGTTTATATTTCGTTCATCCTCGGCGATCAACACGGTGCGGTTTTTACTGCCCATAGATGGTAGTATACACCGGAATGATGAAGGAATTATGAACGGATATTATTGGGCGTCTTGTACCGAATCCCAATTAATCTCGGCCGAATAGCCGAGTCGGTGCACGATCTCTTTAATGCGTTCCAGGGAGCCGGCGTTACCGCCGTAGGTTACGCTGATCTCACCCTTATTGACGTCCACCGCCACATCGCCGATCCCCTCAACCTTGCGGCCGGCATGTTCTATAGTGAAAACGCAAGAGGAGCAGTTTGCACCTTCGAGCTTCATTGTCGCTTGCTTTGCATCGGTATTATCTAAGTCGGTTTTCATATGAGTAAATTACTCATTTTTTACTATAACGCAAAGTAAATCGACCGCTGTCGTCCTCTCTATTCTCTAGTATACTGAGAGCAGCAAAATGATTTACTAGGAGCAGCACCCTATGATACATCCAGAACAACAAAAACTCGCGGATCTCCTGATCGACCATTCGGTCGCCCTTAAACCGGGAGAGAAGTGCCTGATTCAGAGCCACGATACTCCCGAAGAGATGGTGGAAGCCCTGATCAATGCGGTCTACCGAGCCGGAGGGTATCCCGTGGTCGATTACAGGCTCAGCCGCCTGAACCGGGCCATTATCAGCGGGGCGAGTCCCGAAAGTCTTAAGGTGATCGCCGATAGCGAGGCCTACCGGATGGAGAAGATGGACGCCTTTATCGGCATCCGGGGCTACGATAATCCCAAGGAGAAGAGCGACCTTCCGGAATCCCAAAACGAAATCGAGATGCACCATTTGGCCAAACCGGTTCACCATCAGATCCGCGTACCCCGCACTAAATGGGTCGTGCTCCGCTATCCGACCCCGGGAATGGCGGCCATGGCCGAGGTATCCACCCGCAGTTTCGAGGAGTTCTACTTCCGGGTTACCACAGGCGTCAACTACGCCGCCATGGGTGAGGCGATGAAACCCGCCGAGGAGTATCTGCGGCAGGCTAAAGAGGTACATATCACCGGTCCGGGTACGGATCTGCGCTTCTCCATAGAGGGTATGGGGGTGGTTCCCTGCTTTGGGGAACGGAATATCCCCGACGGCGAGATCTATACCGCTCCGGTTCGCGACAGCGTGGAGGGCACTTTACGTTACACCGCTCCGTCTACCTACTTCGGCTTTACCTTTCGGGAGATCGAGCTCACCTTCAAAGAGGGCAAGATCATCGAAGCTCGGTCCAATAACAACGAGAAGATCAACACCATCTTCGATATGGACGAAGGGGCCCGCTACATCGGCGAGTTCGCCCTGGGATGCAATCCGCATATCCTTAATCCTATGGACGAGACCCTCTTCGACGAAAAGATCGCCGGCTCTTTCCATTTTACCCCCGGAAACGCCTACAAAGAGGCCGATAACGGCAACAAGAGCTCCCTCCACTGGGACCTGGTCTGCATTCAGCGGCCCGACTACGGCGGCGGGCGGATCGAGATGGATGGCGAGGAGATTCGGGTCGACGGCCGCTTTACCCATCCCGCGTTCGAGAAGATGAATCCGGAGCATCTGTCGAAATAGACCATGAAGATCGACGGCAGTCTGGCGGATCCCCATCTGCGCCTCTTGGGTCTCTCCGCCGGGGAGGGAGAAAACCTCTCGCTGGAGCGACTCAAGCGGGCCTACCACCGATCCGCCAGGGCGAATCATCCCGATCTCTTCCCCGACGCCGAACGGCAGAAGCGGGAGTTGGCGATGATGCGCATAAACGAGGCCTACATTACGCTGATAGAGCTAATAAGCCGACCGGCAAGAAGGAGCGAGCACCCTCCGCAAGCCCCGACCGCTCCCCCGGCGGACCCCGGAGCAGTCGGTCCCCTAAAAGATCCCGATTACGTCTACTACAAGCGGGGCCTCGAGAACTACCGGGAGGGTCAGCGTCGCTTCTTCGATCGGCGCAATGCCGCCGGCCGTCCCCAACACTACGTGCCCGATAGCCAGCTACTGCAACTGGCTATTGCGGCGCTGCGCCATTTTCAGAAGGCCTACGCCTATTTCTACCGGGTGGTGAACGACTATCCGGATAGTATCTGGGTCTCCGACTCCCGATTCCGCCTCTGGAGGATCGAGCAGTACAACCGGGTCTACACCCGGATCTGCCGGGTATTGGCCGATAAGGTCTCTGCCGATAATCAAGAGAGATGAGATCCGAGAAACTGAAATCCCTCCTATATCTCCTGCGTTGGATAGTTATCGCCCTTTCTGCAGCCCTGGTGGGCACCGGGCTGGTGCGGATTTTTACCCTCTTACTGGATAGGATGCAGTCCGGGCTGCATGAGATCTCCCGGATGCAGGGGATTCCGCTGCCTCTCTGGGCGGGACTCGGAGCGCTGGTAACCACCGAACTGATCTACCGTTTCGCCCCTCTCTCATCAGGCGAAGGAATCCCAGCCTACATCCACGCCGTGCGGGACGACCAGGGGCGCCTGCCCTTGAGGGCAACCCTCAGCAAGTTCGCCTCGGCTCTGATGACCCTGGGAACCTTCGGTATCGGCGGTATCGTAGGTCCCCTGGGAAGGGTCTCCGCCGGTTTGATGAGCCGCCTGGCGCTGGTGATACACGGCGGCCGAGCGGGAAAAGAGAGCCGCACCGCCGCCACCTGCGGCATGGCCGCTGTAGTAGGCGCCGTCTTCCACTCATCCATCGGCGGCGGGATCTTCGCTATCGAGATTATCCAACGTAGTTCGATGCACTACCGCGACCTCTTTCCGGCCATTATCGCCAGTTCCGGCGCGGTCTTTCTGGCGCGCAGTCTCGGCTTCGCCCCCTTCTACCCGCTGCCGGAGATCGACGCCTTTATGGGCCCTTGGGGGCTGCCGGTAGTTCTGGCGGTCGGCATAGTGGGAGGAGCGGCCGGTCTGCTATTCAACACTGTATACGCATTCCTAAGCCGCCGAATCAGACACAATCCGCGGATCAGTCTGCGCTTGAAGGCGATTGTAGGAACAAGCGTCACGGTAAGCGTAGCCTGGCTGGTTCAGCCGGAGCTATTGGGCAGCAGCCGCGAACTGGTGCGGAAGCTGATGTTCGAGCCTACCGCCCTGACGCTGAACAGTAGCGGAGCTCTGCCGCTGGCGCTGATCTGTATCGTCCTTCTGGTTATTAAATCCTGGGGCACCAGTCTTACCGTCGGTACGGGTATGAGCGCAGGCTTCGTGGGTCCGGTAGTCATTATCGGGATGCTCTTGGCCTGCGCCTTCTGCGATCTGATCGGCATCCCCCTGATCAGTCCGCTCTACTACGCCGCCCTGGCGGCGGGCTTCGCCTCTACCCTGGCCAGCGTAATGAACGTACCAATCGCCGCGGCTATCATCAGCCTCGAGATCTTTGGAATCCACTACGGTCTTCCGGCCGCCCTGGCGGCGATCATCGGCTTCCAGATCAACCGCAGTCGCACCATCTACGATCTCTTCCCGGCCTCGGCGCCGGAGAGCGGTCCGATTGTCGATTAGGAGAGCTTCTCCACATCCAGCCAGCGCCGCTCCTTCCAGCTCTTCAGACCAAGCTCGGCCAGCTGCACCCCTTTGGCTCCCTCGAGCAGGTTCCAGGGAAAGGGCTCGTCGTCGACCAGGTGCTTGAGGAAGAGTTCCCACTGCACCTTGAAGGCGTTGTCAAAAACATCCCGGGTCGGAACCTTGGTCCAGCCATCCAAGAAATCAATAGGACTATCGATATCCGGATTCCAGACCGGTTTGGGGGTCTCCGCATCGTGCTGTACCACACAGTCCCGCAGTCCCGCCACCGCGCTGCCCCGGGTGCCGTCGACCTGCAGGGTCAGAAGATCGTCCCGGCGGACCCGGACTGCCCAACTCGAGTTGAACTGACAAATAATGCCGTTCGCCAACTCGAAGGTACCGTAGGCGGCGTCGTCGGCGGTGCAGGCGTACTCCTTTCCCTGTTCGTCGAGGCGTTTCGGAATATGGGTGGCGCCGAGGGCGTTCAAGGAGCGAATCTCTCCGAAGATATTATCGATCACATAGCGCCAGTGACAGAACATATCGACCATGATGCCGCCGCCGTCCTCCTTGCGATAATTCCAGCTGGGCCGCTGGGTCGGTTGATGATAACCGTCGAAGACCCAGTAACCGAACTCACCGCGGACTGAGAGGATCTCTCCGAAGAAGTCGGTATCGATCAGATACTTTAGTTTTCGCAGACCCGGCAGCCAGAGCTTATCCTGGACAACGCCGTTCTTGACTCCCTGCCGCTCGGCCAGCTGCCAGAGTCGCAGGGCCGACTCGGTATCTACCGCGGTCGGTTTCTCGCAGTAGATGGCCTTACCGGCGGCGATCGCCTTCTCAACCCCTTCGGCCCGGGTCTGGGTCAGGGTTGCGTCGAAGTAGATCTCGTAGGAGTCGTCGGCCAAGGCCGCATCGAGATCGGTGCTCCAGGGAAGATCACCATACACCGGGGCCAGGTCGGCCGCCAGACGCTCGAGCTTGGCGGAGTTCCGACCGACCAGGAGCGGTTCCGGAATAATCATTGCCCCCGAGGCCGAGGCTAGGCCCCCCTGCTTGCGAATGGCCAAAATACTCCTGATTAGATGCTGATTCTTCCCCATTCGGCCGGTGACGCCGTTCATAATAATCTTTACTCGTCTTTCCTTCATCAAGTACTACTCCCTTTATACAGTAATCACGCGTACTCCCGGTACGCGGCGACAATTTTCTTCAGATACTCATCCTGATTCATGGACCAGTAGCGGTCGGAGAAGATCTCTACCTCATGCATGCCCGTAAAGCCCGATTCCTCACACCAGCCGCGGATTTCACGGATCGGCGCACAGCCTTCGCCCATCAATCCCCGGTCGTTCAAGGGATCTACCAGCGGATACTTCCAGTCGCAGGTGTGAAAGGCGAAGATTCTCTCCCCCCTTCCCGTCCGCATAATCTCATCCTTGAGATGAGGGTCCCACCAGACATGATAGATGTCGACTGCCACCCCAAGGGCGGGATGATTCAACTCCTCACAGATTGTGTTAGCCGATTCCATGGTATTCACCGCCGAGCGGGTATCCGCGTAGAGGGGATGCAGGGGTTCCACGGCGAGCCGTACCCCCGCCTCTTCGGCCCGCGGCAGGATGCGCGCCAGACCGTCGACTATCTGTCGACGAGACTCTGCCAGCCCGATCCGCGGCTCCGCTCCGCAAACAAGTACGATCAGAGGGGCGCCTAGGGCGGCGGCATCATCGATCATCCTTTCATTGGCTCTGATCGCCTCCTCCCGACGCTCCTTCTCCGCGGAGGGGAAGAAGCCGCCCCGGCAGAGAGAGACCGTAGAGAGCCCCGCATCCCGAATCAGCCTGCCGATTTTAGCAGGATCCCGTCCGTCGAGTGCATCGGACCAGACGGTGATGCCGGCCACCCCGGCGGCGGCATAGCGCTCGACGGCGGTCTCGATAGGCCAGGGTTTGGTCGTGATGGTGTGGATACAAAGCCGGTCGAGGTTTTCCAATGTTCTCATCCTTTGATTCCTCCGTCGAGGCAGGCGAAGAAGCTGTACGAGGGGCCTGCTTCGGCCATGCGCTTGATCTGGAGCCCAAGCTCCAGGAGGTGATAATCCCCCCACTGGCAGGATTCGCCGGCCGGCACGGTCGTACCGGCGGGTGTCGCATCCCAGCCGTTGGGACGGTGATAGACCGCGTGCAGCAGTAGTCCTTGATGATCAGGATCGACCGCCAGATAGGGCTCGTCAAAGAGCTGTTTGGCGATGGTCAATCCTGCGGCGCTATATTTTTCACCCCGGTCTCCCCGACTCTTCAAGAAGTTCCCCAGCCGAAGAAGCCCCTGGGCGGTAATGGCCGCGGCAGAGCTGTCTACCGGTTCATAGGGATTGTAGGGATCCGCCGGAACGTCCTGATAATTCGGTATATGGGCAAGTCCCGGAGCGCCGGTATCCCAGTAGGGAACCCCGTCGGGCGGGGTGTGCGTGATAAAATGATCGGCGGCAATCCGGGCGGCATCACAGAGCCGGGAGAGAAGACGCTCCTTATCGGGGTAGTAGGGCAGCCCGCAGCCTTGGATCTCCTCGTCGGGCAAGGTCTCCAGGAACTCAAGCTCCTCGGCTGCGCCGGATATGAGCCAGGCCTGTCCCCGGGTCCAGGTCGAGAAGGGCGAGTAGCCCTGCTGCGTTGAGGGGCAGCGGAAGGCGCGGCTCTCCAGATTGAAGATCGCCTCGTGCACGGTGCGCCCCGCTTCGTCGTAGGCATCCCGACCGGCGCCCCAGTAGAGATTGTAGCGCAGGGTCGTTTCGATGTGCTTCAGCGCCCGGGAGAGGAGGGACTCCTTGCGGTCCTGTTCGCCCCAGTAGAACATCCCCAGCCCATGCCCCAGCATCAGCGACCGCATGGAACGGATGGTATCTACAAAGAGACTGTGGAGACCGTTGAAAGAGGCCACGTAGCCCAGACTCTCAGGCAGTTCGACAAAGCGGCGGGCCTGAGCGGCACCGGATACCTTCAAGGCCAGGCGATAGAGATCGGCCTCGTAGGCTTCGCCATCCAGCCTCCCCTCCTTGATCAGGCGTAGCAGATTACCGTAGGTAGAGACGTTATTGAAACCGTGGTCGTGAACGCCGAAATGGGTCAGATGAGGGGGCATATACTCGAGGGTACCCTTCTTGCCCCGGCTCAGCATCTCCCGGTCGCCCAGGGCGTCGAAGGTGAGCAGCGCCGAGCCATAGACAAAGCCTTGGGTCCACTCCGTCCAGCCCCGGGAGGTATAGCGCCCGCCGTCGGTGAACACCGGCGCTCCCGCACCAGGATCATAGTCTGCAAAGAATCGTGACTGCGTCTCTCGGGCAGTTTCGAATAGCCTTGAGAGATCGCTTTTCAAATCTTGGGGAGTAAGCGATTGATCAATGGCAATCATGGGCCCTCCTTTTCTTTATTGCATGCAACAACACCTTAATCGCCTTTGTTCCGGTTGTCAAGTATTCTTTCAGCATCCGCAAGATCGAGGACACCAGACTTGACAAAGAGTTGCCGATAGCCCACTATTTTTGTTGCGTGCAATAATCGAGCGAGCGGAGGAGTATGGCTAAGCGGGTAACGGTCTATGATATAGCGGAGCGGGTTGGACTTTCAGCCAGCACCGTCTCCCGGGTTTTGAACAATTCGATTCTCATCAGCGACGAGAAGAAGCGCCTCATCCTGTCCACCGCCGAGGAGCTGGGCTATACCAAACGGCCGATCCGCAAACATCGAGGGCGGGCCATCCTCAATATAGCCCTCTTTCTGCCCCACCTCGAAGAAGGTCATCTACACCTCTTCTATGAGATGACGGGGATGCTCAACACGATTCGATCCAGTTTCGACGACACCCGGGTCAATATCATCACCGATGTGGTCGACCGCTCACATGAACATCTGGGGAGCAAGAAGGTTGGCGGACTAGACGGCGTACTGTTCGCCTTCTGCTCTCCCGCCTCCGAGAGTGTGGAGATGATGGAGAAGCTCGAGGTTCCCTTCGTGCTGCTCAACCGTCGCCCGGAGAAGTTTAACTATATCGACTGTGATCATCGTCTAGGTACCCAGCGCTTGACCCGGAAGATCCTGGAAGTCCGCAAAACAGGCTCCCCCTGTTTTCTCGACTTTCCACCCATTCGTGCGATTTCTGAGCAGCGGCGGCTGGGCTTTCTCGACGCCTGTGCCGAGGCGGGACTTAGGAACGGCCCCGACCGGATCGTAGCGGTAAAGCGGTTCTCCGATCTCGATCGGATACTGTCGGAGATCCTCGACCATTACGATGCCTGTGTAGCCTTTAATGATGTCTTGGCCGTCTATCTCTATCAGTTGGCGCTGGCTCGGGGGGTACGGATCCCCGAACAACTGGGCCTGAGCGGCTTCGACGCATCACCGGTCAGAAAGCTGATATCTCCGGTATTGACGACCATGCGCATGCCGATCGACGAAATGATCAGCGAGGCGGCTCGCTGGCTCTACGGCCGGATTATCGAACGCAACGAAGATACCTTGGCCCTCACTCTGAAGAGTGAGCTGATCCGCGGCGAAACCATATAGACAGTATAGAATAGGAGAGAGAATGGATTCTACAAGCCCTAACCTACCCCCTGCCATGTTGATTACCGGTGCGAGCCGCGGTCTGGGTCGAGGGATCGCCCTCGAAGCCGCAGCCCGGGGCTGGTCGGTTCTGATCAACTACGCCGGAAACAAAAAGGCGGCGGAAGAGGCGATAGCCCTCTGCCGAGAGAGAGCTCAAGCGGAACGGCAGCGCTTCCTGCCTATACAGGGAGACGTATCTAGAGGCGATGATCGGAAGCGCATGGTTGAAACAGCCTTTACCGAATTCGGTGATGCCTTCACGACCCTGGTCAACAACGCCGGAGTGGCGCCTAAGGAACGGCTCGATATCCTGGAGGCCGGGGAGGAGTCATTCCAGCGGCTGATGGATATCAACCTCAAAGGGCCCTACTTCCTGACCAGGGACGTAAGCGCCCGCTGGGTCAAGGCAGGCGCGCGTGAGAGATCGGTGATCTTCGTATCTTCCATTTCGGCGGAGATCGCTTCGGTGAACCGCGGGGAGTACTGCGTCTCTAAGGCGGGAATAGGTATGGCTGCCAAGCTCTTCGCCGCCCGACTGGCGGAGGAGGGCATCCAGGTTTACGAGGTGCGTCCGGGAATCATGGCCACCGATATGACCGCCGGGGTAAAGGAGAAGTACGAGGCCCTCTTTGCCGAGGGGCTGGTTCCCCAGGGACGATGGGGAACAGCGGAGGATACCGGCAAAGCGGTGCTCAGCCTGGCCGAGGGTCAGTTCCCCTTCTCTCCGGGGAATGTCTTCTATGTGGACGGCGGGATTCACCTGCCCAGGCTATAGGAGTAGCATCTGAGCACCGAAGCAGGCCCTCTGCGGGTCGGGATAATCGGCATCGGCGGTTATGCAAAAACCCATCACCAATCCCTCGGCCGGTGTGCGGAATTGGGTCTGGCCCGGATAGATGCGGTCGTCGTTCACCAGGCCGAGCAGTATCCCGAAGAGTACCGTCGCATCCGGGAAAGCGGTGCCCGGCTCTATCGGAGCATCAGCGAAATCCTGCAAGGGGAACAGGGACGCCTGGATCTGGTAACCGTTCCCACCGGAATTAGCGATCATGCCGAACACAGCGTGGCGGCCATGGAGGCCGGTTTCCATGTCTTCTGCGAGAAACCGGCCGCAGCGACCGCAGCCGACGCGGAAGAGATGCGGAAGGCCTGCAAGCGGAACGGCAAGCAGCTTATTATCGGGTATCAGCACCTGCTCACCCCGGCGATTCAACGCATAAAGGAGATCCGGCTCAATCGTGAACTGGGTGAGCTCGAGGAGATCCGCACCGTCCTCTGCTGGCCCCGGTCGAGCGCTTACTACGACCGGAACAGCTGGGCCGGAGCCCTGAAGCGGGAGGGCCGACCGGTCTACGACTCCCCTATTCAAAACGCCGGGGCCCACTTCTTACAAAACATGCTCTATGTGGCCGGAGAATCACGGAACGAAACCGCCCTTCCGGTAAAATATTACGGCGAACAGTACCGGGCTCAGGCCATTGAATCCGCGGACACCCAGTTCATCCGCTGCCAAACGACGGATGGAATCATTCTAAGCTATGCTGCCACCCATGCCTGTAGTGAGAAGCGGGATCCGGAAACAGAGTTCATCTTTCGCCGGGGCCGTATCCGCTGGAATTTTCACGGCACGGCTCAGGTTTACCTCAACACCCGACCCGACAGTGGAGAGGTATTGATCGAGGAGATCTCCTCCTCCGGCATAGATCCTAATCTGCGGATATTCATCGATACGGCGATCGCCATTACCGAAAAAAGGCGGCCGGTCTGTACCATCGAGAACGCCTGGCAGCATACGGCCCTTGTGGAAGCCCTCTTCCGGGAGGTTCCGATTACCTCGATTGAGCCTGCGCGCTTGAAGAATCACCGAACGCGGGGCGAATGGAACGATCCCAAGGCGACAGGTATGAATACTGCCGTACCGGGTATCGAAAGCCTCTGTCGCCGTATCCTGGAGACAGGATCGAGTTTCTCCGAACTCGGCGCTGCCTGGGCCGAACCCGGCAGATCCTGGGAGCTGAGGGATGCTTAAACCCGGACTGGTGTCGATCACCTTCCGCGATCTCAGTCCGGAACGAATCATCGAGCTTTGCCGGGAAAACGGGCTCGAGGGCATCGAATGGGGAGGAGACCGTCATGTTCCCCACGGAGACCTCGATGCGGCGATACGGATCGGCCGCCTGAGCCGGGATACGGGGATCGAGGTTGTGAGCTACGGTTCCTACTATCGACTCGGTTCTTCGGAGGAGGAAGGGCTATCATTCGACCGCGTGCTCGATACCGCGGTCGCGCTACATGCGCCGCTGATACGAGTCTGGGCGGGCCCGGAGAAACCGCTATCCCGGTATACGGAACAGGACCGTTCAGCGGTATGCGAGGACGCCCGCCGCATTGCAGAGTTATCCCGGAAACGAGGAATCGCCATCGCTTACGAGTATCATCGGAATACAATGACCGAGACCAATGAATCGGCGAAGCAACTCCTGGATGCCGCCCGCGACGAGAACATCCTCTGTTACTGGCAACCTCCCAACGGCGCCGCCCCGGAATATGCGCTCGAGGGACTGGGTCTGGTACTGCCGCGACTCGCCCATCTGCACGTCTTCCACTGGCTCGACCGACAGCATCAGTTTCCCCTCGCCGACGGCGCCCATACCTGGAAGCGCTATCTGGAGCTAACCTCCCGTTCCGAGAAGGACCACTATGCGCTACTCGAGTTCGTCCGGGGAGACTCCCCCGACCAGCTGGCCGAGGATGCCCGGGTCTTGCGGGAGTGGTTGGGATCGAGCTAAGCTGAGCGGCGTAATGAGAGCCAACTATCCCCCCTTTCTCGATCTTCCTGAAGAGCGTCGTGATCCTGCGACCGCCCGCTACCGAATAATCCCGGTTCCCTTCGATGCGACCAGCACCTTCCGGAAAGGCGCCGACCGCGGTCCCGCGGAGCTATTAGGCGTTTCCGACCAGCTCGAGGAGTACGACATCGAGACGCAGAGCGAACCCTGCCGGGCCGGCATCTACGTGGAAGCGCCGGTAGAGGCCGGGTCCGATCCCGCGGCGATGGTCCGGGAAGTAGAGGAGCGCACGGCCGCGACAATCGAACGAGGAGAGATTCCCGTCGTCCTCGGCGGGGAGCATTCGGTCAGCATCGGCGCCGCCTGGGCCGCGGCCGCGCACGCCGAGGAGCTTACGGTAGTTCAGCTCGACGCCCACGGAGACCGAAGAGAGAGCTATCACGGGTCCCCCTTCAATCACGCCTGCGTAATGGCCCGGATCGCCGAACGGGCCCCCATCCTCCAGGCCGGAATCCGCAGTATGGACCGATCGGAATTGGCGGGACTCGATAGAGAACGAATCTTCTACGCCCATGAAATCCATGATAACGAGGAATGGATCGAGCGGCTCTGTTCCAAATTGAGCTCTCAAGTCTACCTCACTATCGATCTGGATGTCTTCGACCCCTCGGTGCTCCCCTCAACCGGCACCCCCCAGCCGGGTGGACTCGGCTGGTACCAGGTTCTGAAGCTGATCCGCCGGGTAGCGGAAGAGAGCAGGATCATCGGCTTCGATATCGTCGAGCTCTGTCCCGACGGGACTCACGCTTCCCCCATGCTGGCGGCTAAACTCCTCTATAAGATCATCGCCTACATGGAGTGGAAAAACAGATTATGAGCATCAAGCTTATCGCTTGCGGAGTTTTTAAAACGGATATTGAGAAGCTTCGCTCCCAGAAGGAAGGCCGGGAAGATCTCGATATCGTTTACCTAGAAGGAGGACTGCACGCCGAACCGCATCGCCTTCGAGAGTCGCTCCAGAATGAGATCGATTCGAGTCAAGAGTACGAAAAGATTGTTCTCCTCTACGGTTTGTGCGGCACCGGTTCGGCCGGCTTGAAGGCCGGGAGGGTTCCCATAGCCATCCCGAAGGTACATGACTGCATCGCCCTCTTTCTGGGTTCGGACGCGGCCTACGCGGAGCAGTTCCGCCGGATACCGGGGACCTACTATATCTCCGCCGGCTGGTTCGAAGAGCAGGTGCAGCCTAAAGGACGCCCGGAAGAGAAACCGAAAACCGATCCTATCCGACTCTCCAAGGCCGACACCGCCCCGGAGGTCTTGAGCCAACGCTACGGAAAAGAGAATGCCGAGGCGATTCTCGAGTTCACCCACTCCTGGAAGCGGAACTACAAGCGAGCGGTCTTCATCGATACCGGCGCCGGGGATCAGGAACGCTACCGCAGCTACGTAGATTCGATGGGCAGCGAGTTCGGCTGGCAAACCGAGACGATCCGCGGCAGCTCCCGCCTCATCGAGCGGGCCCTGGATGCGACTGAAGAGGACGATGAGATCCTGATCATCCATCCCGGTCAGGTCAGCTATTTTGATGCCGCAGCGGGGAAGCTGGCGGCGGCCGATCCCGAATCGATCGGAGATAACTACAGTGAAGAGCGACGGATCCGCACCATTCCAGGGAAAAGCGGCCGGCCCGGACCGGAGCGGCGCTACGGACTCGGGATAGACGCCGGCGGAACCTATACCGACGCCGCCCTCTTCGACCTCAAGGAATCCCGGGTACTGGCCAAGGCCAAGGCCCTCACCACGCCATGGGACTACACCGAGGGTATAGGTAGAGCGCTGGCTCAACTTCCGTCGCAGGAGATATCCAAAACGGAGATCGTCTCGGTCTCCACCACCCTGGCGACCAATGCGATCGTTGAGGATAACCGTCAGAGCGTGGGACTCCTCCTGATGCCCCTCGGCGGCGAACTTCCCGCCGGGATCGATCACGAACCGGTGAAGATCATCGCCGGCCGGATGAGCATCGCCGGAGAGGAGCTCGAAGCAGTTGATCCGGAAGAGATCCGCCGTACGGCGCAAAGGATGCAGAAGCAGGGCGTCAGGGCCTTCGCAGTCTCCGGCTATGGGGGCAGCGTAAATCCCCGACATGAGCAGGAAATCGCCGCGATCCTTACAAAGGAGACCGGCTTGATGGTCTGTACCGGTCACGAACTCTCCGGTCAGCTCGATTTTACCGTTCGAGCCTCCACGGCGGTGCTGAACGCCGGGATTATTCCCCACCTGGAGACCTTTTTCCACGCCATCGAATCCTGTCTCGCCGGTTTGGGGATCGAGGCGCCGGTGCTCTTCGTGCGAGGCGACGGATTTCTGATGAACGCCTCTTTCGCCATGGAGCATCCTATCGAAACGGCCCTCTCGGGCCCGGCGGCGAGCATCGCCGGAGCTAGGTACCTCTCGGGCCTCAGCGAGGCCACCGTCATCGACGTGGGCGGGACGACCTCCGACATCGGGCACATCTCCGGCGGCGCGGTCGAAGCAGACCCCAACGGCGCAATGATAGGCATCCACCGCACCCATGTACAAGCGGTCGACATGGTCACCCTCGGACTCGGCGGCGACAGCGCAATCATCTTCGAACGGGGAGAGCTCCATTTGGGGCCCAAGCGGGTTACCCCTCTGTGCCGATTGCGTACGGAAGAGCTTCCGCTCCTCTCCGCTCTCACGACTGAGATTGACAGCCTCGCCGACTCAACCCGACCGGCCCAGATATTCCGCTATACCGGAAAACTGCCCCCATTCGAGATGAACCGCAGCGAAGCAGCGGCCCTCGAGGTGCTCAAAACCGGTCCCAGGAGCCTCCTTGCTCTGGCGGACGAGGCGGGTCTGGGTCACTGGCGCTTCGTCAAGCTCGAGCGCTTGCTCTCGGTCCGTTCGATTGAGGTACTTGGCCTTACGCCGACGGATCTGCTTCACTATGAGAAGCGCCTCTTCCTGGGCGAGCGCAGCATCGCGGTGGTCGGAATCGAACTGATTGCACAAGCGAGCAGCATCAGTAGCGAGGAGTTGATCCGCCGCATTTGGAAATTGGCGGACAGGCAGCTTGCATCCGGGGTAATTGCCAAACTGCTCGGCCTCCCCTTGGACGATCCCGCCTTGCCGCTTCTGGTCGGGGGCGGCTCGGAAAGAGCGACCATCGAACTCAGGCCCAAAGCTCCTATTCTGGGGCTCGGTGCGGCGGCCCCCTATCTCCTCAAGGGCATCGAGAGTATCCTGGGATGTAAAGCGGAATACCCGGAAAACGGCGACGTGGCCAATGCGCTGGGGGCGATCACCTCCGAGGTACGAGGTAGTGCCGCTGGATCGATCCTTCCGGCGGCGGACGGTTTTCGTCTTACCGGTGCGGACGAGACGATCTACACGGATCTCCTCTCCGCCCAGCTTAAACTGGAAGAGCGGCTAATCGATGAGGCCCGGGAGCGAGCCAAAGCCGCGGGCACCAGCGCCTCGGCGGTGGAGCTGGCGACCTGGGACCGAATCGGCCGTACCGGCAAGGGAGAGGTGATCCTTTTGGAACGTTGCGTGGAGGCGGTCGTCCGGGGACTGCCCGATCTAGCTTAGTTCCTATTACTGTTCCCGATCGTGCGGATGAAGGTCGAGTAAATTGATATCAAGCCGACGGTTACGCCGGAAGCGGTCGCGGACTATACATAATGAGTACTATCTAGCCCTACCGACGGCAGTTGGATCGGTTTTATCCGCACGATTGGGAACAGTAGGTAAAAACGATTGAAAACGTTTCCAGAATACGATAGATTGAGTTTCGAGGAGTTGAAATGCAGAACGGTTGTCATCTGATCACCTATCCGGACTCAATGGGCGGGAATATATCCGCCCTCAGAGAGATCCTTTCGGCCCACTTCGCAGACGCCCTCACCGGCGTACATATACTCCCCTTTTACCCATCATCGGCCGACAGGGGCTTCGCCCCGCTCGAATATGCCGCGGTTGAACCCGCCTTCGGCAGCTGGGAGGATATGGACGGACTCCGCCGGGATGGCTTGGAGCTGACCTTCGATTTCATGATCAATCATCTCTCCCGCCAATCCAAACAGTTCCAGGATTTCCTGACCAAGGGGAGCAATTCGGTCTACCGGGATTTCTTTATCCGCTTCTCCCAGTTCTGGCCCGGAGGCGAGGCAAGCGATGAGGATCTGGCGAAGATCTATACCCGGAAACCGCGCCCCCCCTATCTGGAACTCGAGCTGGGATCCGGCGAAAACGAGAAGGTCTGGTGCACCTTTGACGAGGAACAGATCGATCTCAACCTGGCCTCCCCCGAAACCCGTCGTTTCGTAGAGGAGAACCTGACCGCCCTCTGCCGGCGGGGTGCCGCCACTATCCGCCTCGACGCCTTCGCCTATGCCAGCAAGCAGCCCGGGAGCGACTGCTTCTTTGTGGAGCCGGATGTGTGGGAGATCCTCGAGTGGGCCGCTAAAACGGTGGAAGCCGCGGGGGGCGAGGTCCTGCCGGAGATTCACGAACACTACACAATTCAGCAGAAGCTGGCCGATCGAGGCTATTGGGTCTATGATTTCGCCCTGCCTATGTTGCTCCTGCAGGCGATTTATGATCGGGACCCGTCCCGCTTGAAACACTGGTTCTCTATCTGCCCCCGGAAACAGGTAACCACCCTGGACACCCACGACGGCATCGGGGTCGTGGACGTACGGGATCTCTTGAGCGACGAGGAGATCGAGCGGACCAAGAACAACCTCTTCACCAAGGGCGCTAACGTCAAACGAATCTACAACACCCCCCAATACAACAACCTCGACATCTATCAGGTCAATTGTACCTACTATTCGGCCTTAGGTGACGACGATGCCGCCTATCTCCTGGCCCGGGCAATTCAGTTCTTCGCTCCCGGCATCCCCCAGGTCTATTATGTAGGACTCTTGGCCGGAAAAAACGATATTGAGCTTCTCGAACAGACTAAAAACGGCCGGGATATCAACCGGCACTCCTATACGGAAGAGGAGATCCGGCGTGAGCTCGAACGGCCGGTAGTGCGCAGATTGCGGGAGTTGATGATCTTTCGCTCTACCCACCCCGCATTCGAAGGGGACTTCAATCTCACAGAATGCGAGGCTCATACCCTGGAGATTGAGTGGCGGAACGGCAACCACCGGGCACGGATCAAGGCCGATATGAGAACAGGAACCTACCGGATCGAAGCGAGCGGACCAGAGGAAGAGGGCCTGATTGAGCTCTCAGCTCTCGCGAACGACGAGTTCAGGCTCTAATAGGAGTTCGATCCGGGCCGTCGGATCATGCTCAATGAGATAGATGAGTTTCTCCACCGCCGAGCGCCCCAGGAGGTCCGCCGACTGGCGAACAGTGGTAAGGCCGACGAAATCAGAGAAGGAGATATCGTCGTAGCCGATTAGCGGGATGTCGACCTCAAGCTCCCGGACGGCCTTGAGGCCCCCGAAGGCCAGGGTATCGGAGAAGAAGAAGAACCCATCCCCCTCACCGCTTTCGATCAAGCCCTTGGTAAGCTGATATGATCCGCTCTCTCCGGTAATTAATCTCGTGGGAAGAGGCGTGACGCCGGGACTTTTTCTGCACTCCTCTTCGAAGGCGGCAAACCTATCCAGCTGATGGGTATACTGCTCTTGAAGTCCGATACAGAGGGGCTGCCTCACGCCGCGGCTAATCAGGTACTCCGCGGCAATCCTGCCTCCGGTACGGTTGTCCTGGGCGACGCAATTCTCTGCCTCCCGGTAGTCATCCACCAGCAGATAGGGGATTCCCGCCTCCTTCAGCTGTTCCAGTTCATTAAAGGTAAGCCTCGGATCGTTGCAGAAGAAGAGCCCCGCCAGATTCCCCTCAACCAGCCGGGTGAAGAGCTCATCCCGCCCTTTGGCCGCGTTGAAGATCATCAGGTTGTAGCTTGTGGAGGCGAGCCTGCGATAGGCTGATTCAATAAACTCAAAGAAATACTGATTATCAAGGATAGGCAGTATAATACCAATGACCGCATCCTCCTGGTCGCGCCGAACGAGTCGGCGAGCCATGGAGTTGGGACGATAATTATGTCGTTTAATGATCTCGAGCACCCGACGCCGGGTCGATTCCTTGACGTCGGGACTGGCGTTCAAAACCCGGGAGACCGTGGCGATACCGACGCCGGCCTCCCTGGCTATGTCGCGAATGGTAATCACTCGCTTCCGTTCTTGCCCCGCAGGAATTTAGAGAGCTTCTTGAAGAGGGAGACCTTCTTCTGCTGCTTCTCAGCCTGGGCGAGTTCGGGGGAGATTTTAAAATCTTCCCCGTACTTCTCGCGGTAGTAGGCGATTCGAGCTTCCAGGGACTGATCCCCTTTACGAGAAAGCTCGGCCGGTTTCTTGCGCGGTTTCTGCGCCGCCGCGGCCTTGGGCTTCCGTTGTTTGGCATCCCGTTGATCCCGACCCTTGTGAGCATCCTTAGGGGGTCGAGCCGCCTTTGGAGGCCGCTTCTTGGACGCGCCATCATGCCTGGGTTTGGATCCGGATTTTTTCGCCTCACCCGACGGGCTCTTGGGCTGTTTTCCGGTGACCGCCTCGATATCCTGGGATATCTCCTTCCGTCGGCGGGAATCATCCTGGCGCCCCCGGCTCGATCCGCGTCGGTCGCCGCTGCTGCGCCGGTCTCCCCGGCTACCGCGTCCGCTGCGATCCCGCCCGCCGCGATCTCTGCCGCCGCGGTCCCTGCCGCCCGAACGGTTGTCCCGCTTCAGATAGTGATCGTGCATCACGCTGACTCCGGCGCTTTGATCCTCCACAAGCAGCGACTGATCGAGCTCCGCCACGGGAATCTTCATACCGATAAAGCTCTCGATTCCGGGGAGTCCGTAGACAAAGCGCTCGCAGGCCAGGGTGACCGCCTTACCCTCTTTACCGGCCCGGGCGGTACGACCGATCCGGTGTACATAGCTCTCGGGATCCTCGGGTACATCGTAATTGATGACCATGGCCAAGTCGTTGATATGCAGACCCCGGGCGGCAACGTCGGTGGCCACCAGGAAGCGGAGTTCCCCCGACTTGATGCGGTTGATCGTCTGCAGCCGTTTCTTCTGGGGCATATCGCCCATGATGAATTCAGTGGGATAACCGTTTAAGGAAAGCCGTTTGGCTACCTCTACCGCGGCGAACTTGGTGTTCGAAAAGATAACCGCGTTCTCAGGATCTTCTGCTTTCAGGATACCAAGCAGAGCGCGCATCTTTTCGTCCCGGGAGACGTGATAGATGCTCTGGGCGATCTCCTCTACGGTGATCGATTCAGGTTCAATCTCGATGTAGACCGGATCGCGCATATACTCCCAGGCGAGGTTCTGAACGCGAACGCTTAAGGTAGCCGAGTAGAGCATGGTACGCCGGGAATTAAAATCGGCCAGCATCTTCACAATCCGACGCAGATCAGGCAGAAAGCCCATATCGAAGAGCCGATCGGCCTCGTCGATAACCACGGCGCCGAAGGCCGAGAAATCGATCTTTTTCTGTTTGCCGAAGTCGATCAGGCGGCCGGGAGTACCGATAAAGATATCGACTCCTTGGCGGAGGAGATCCTCCTGTCCCTTGTAGCCGACGCCGCCGTAGAAGCAGCCGACGTTGAAATCGAGATGTTTCCCCAGAAGCTTGGCCTCTTCTTCGATCTGAACGGCCAGTTCCCGGGTGGGAGCGATAATCAATGCCTTTTTCCGTTCTATTGCGCCGGAAAGAAAGAGTTGATAAATGGAGAGTAAAAATGCGGCGGTCTTGCCGGTTCCGGTTTGGGATTGGGCGGCTACGTCTTTGCCGGCGAAGGTGGCTTTAAAACACTCCGCCTGTACGGGCGTGCACTCTTCGAAGCCGGCGTCTTCGATGCCCTTCATGATGTCCGGATGAAAGTCAAAGTCTGTAAATCTCATACTGCAAACACTATAGCATTTATAGCTCGAGCGCCACAAGATTGATCCGCAGAAGGGTAATTATTGATCCCGGCGACTGGCCTCGGTGGGGTGACGGTAGTATTTCGCCAGCCCCCCTAAGGCGGTTTCCCGGTAATCCCGGCCCATATCCCGGCCGGTGATATGCATGGTCTCCACCACCTGATCGAAGCTGATCGAGTGCCGTCCGTCGGACTGGAGGGCGTAGACCGCAATCTCCAGGGCTCTGGCGGCGGCCATCGCATTTCGCTCGATACAGGGGATCTGCACCAGCCCTTGAACGGGATCGCAGGTCAGCCCAAGGTGGTGCTCCAGCCCCATTTCAGCGGCGTACTCCACCTGCCTGCGGGATCCTCCCAGAAGATGAGCCGCCGCACCGGCGGCCATGGCGCAGGCGGTCCCGACCTCTCCCTGACAGCCGACCTCCGCGCCGGAGATGGAGGCGTTGTGCCGTACCAAGACCCCGATTAGTCCCGCCGTTGCCAGGGCGCGCAAAATCCGTTCCTGCTTCAGCTTATAGCTCTCCTGGAGGTAGCTCAAAACCGCCGGAACCACGCCGCAGGAGCCGCAGGTCGGCGCGGTCACCACCACACCGCCGGCGGCGTTCTCCTCGGAGACCGCCAGGGCCATGGCGAATACCCGGCCCATCTCGTGGGTCATCCCGGTGGAGTGGTGAATGCGGGCTTCATACTGAGCCGCCTTGCGGGGCAGCTTCAAGCCGCCGGGCAAGGCCCCTTCGGCCTCGAGTCCCCGCTCGATGCTGGCCTGCATTCCCTCCCAGACGGTGGCCAAATGATCCTTCAAGGCCGGCTCGCGGCTATAGGCATACTCCCAGAGGGGAATACCTTCCTCCCGACAGTGGGAGAGGATATCCTCGAAGTTGGTTAAGCCGTAGGGACGGTCCGGTTCCTCCGCATCACGGTAGAGGATTCTACCTCCTCCTACGCTGTAGATCTCCTCCGAGCCGATCAGAGCTCCGTCCTCGCCGTAGGCGGAGAGGCGCATACCGTTGGGATGTTTCGGGAGCTCGGTTTCGGGATGCCACTGAATATCGAGGCGATCGGCTCCGAGCACCTGTTCCAGCGCCCAGTCGGTCATATGCCCTTTACCGGTGGCCGCCAGGCTGCCGTAGAGCTCGGCTGTGAAGCGTACTCCGCCGGGATAGTCGGCGAGAAACTGCTCGGCAGCGTAGCTCGGCCCGAGGGTATGACTCGACGAGGGGCCGCGACCGATCTTATAGAGGGTCCTGATGGCTTCCATATTTCCCATATCTCATCCTATCAATTACAGATTCAGTACATTAAATGATGAAAAATTATCGATTCCTCAAGATGTTAATTAATAATTGACTTTTAGCGCAATTCAAGCCATTATGAAAAAATGATTCTGGATGAACTGAACTGCTCCATACTCAAGCACCTTAGAGACGGCCGACGTTCCTTCAGGCAGATTGCCGACAGCCTGGAGGTTACCGAGAATACCGTCCGGTCCCGGGTCAATCGGATGACCGAATCGGGGGTGATGGAGATTCGCGCCCTGATCGAGCCCGATGCAATCCCCGGCGGCCAATTAGCCGTTGTAGGAATTAAACTCTCCTCAATGGATCTAGTCAAGAAGGGGGAGGAGTTCAGCGCCCTGAAGGGGGTCGTCTCGGTAAAGGTAGTCACCGGACGCTTCGACCTCTTGGTAGAGGTACTGCTCCGGGAAGGATTTAATCTCCTGGAGTTTTATACCCAGGAGGTATCGAAGATAAGCGAGGTCGATTCGGTGGAGACCTTCATCGTCTATAAAAGCTACAACTGCAAAGTCCCGTTCAGCGAGTAAGGAGGAACTTAGAATGAGTGAATTGCGGAGGACGCCCCTCTACGAAGCCTACAAGGAGATTCCCGGGGTGAAGCTGATCGATTTCGGCGGATGGGAGTTACCCGTCCAGTTCGAAGCCGGTATTAGCGCCGAACATAAGGTAGTCAGACAGAACGCCGGCCTCTTCGATGTCTCCCATATGGGGGAATTTATCGTCCGGGGCGAGGGCGCCACGACCTACCTGGACCGCTTGGTAACCGGTTCGGTAGCAGGAATGGAATCCGGCCGCTGTCTCTATACCATCCTCTGTTATCCCGACGGCGGGGCGGTAGACGACCTGGTCATCTATCGCCAGGGGGATGAGAAGTACCTGCTGGTGGTCAATGCGGCCAATGTGGAGAAGGATTTCAACTGGATTCGCAAGGATAATCCGGAAGCCGCTTCGCGTAATCCGGCCTTGAAGATCGAGAATCACTCCGAACGGTGGGTTCAAATCGCGTATCAGGGCCCGAAAAGCGAGGAGTATCTCCAGGCGCTCGTCGATGTCAACCTGGCGGATATCCCCTTCTACGGTTTTCTGGAGGGAGTCTCCCTGGCCGGCGCGGATTGTCTGATATCCCGTACCGGCTATACCGGAGAGATGGGTTTCGAGATCTACTGCGCCGCCGACGAGGGTCCGGCCGTCTGGAATACCCTGTTGACCGAAGGAGCATCCAAGGGGGTTCTCCCCTGCGGTCTCGGCGCCCGGGATACTCTGCGCCTCGAAGCCAGACTGCCTCTCTACGGACATGAACTGACCAGGGATGCGGGTCCCCTGGAGGGCGGAGTAAAGACCTTCGTCGATTTCGACAAGGAGTTTTTCATCGGCAGGGATGCGCTCAAGGCCATGGACGAGAAGGGGGATTATCGTATCCTCAGGGGCGCGAAGATGGTAGACCGCGGGGTTCCCCGGGAGGGATATCCCGTTTTTCTCGACGATAAGCAGATCGGCGAGGTTACCAGCGGAGGAAAATCTCCCAGTCTGGACGAGTTTATTGCTATACTGAGAATTCCCAAGGGATTGGTGAAAACCGGTGCCTTGGTGGAGATAGAGATCAATAAGAAACGGCGGCGGGCGGAAATCGTACAAACCCCGTTTCATACCAAAGCCTATGGAGGAAAGAAATGAGCAGTGAAATCAAATCCGATCTTAAGTATGCCGAGAGTCACGAATGGGTACGCGTTGAGGGCGATATCGCCTACATCGGTATTACCGATCATGCCCAGGAGAGCTTGGGAGAGATCGTCTACGTCGAGGTTCCCGACACCGATCAGGAGCTCGAGAAGGGCGATGAGGTTACCACCGTTGAATCGGTCAAGGCCGCTTCCTCCATCTATGCACCCATTTCCGGCACCCTGGTCGAAGCCAACGAAGAACTCGAGGACGCTCCCGAGAAGGTCAACGAAGATCCCTACGGCGCGTTTCTCTTCGCCCTGAAGATCAAAGAGAGCTCCGAGCTCGATAATTTGATGGATGCCGCCGGTTATGAGAAGTTCCTGGCGGAGAACGAGGACTAACAGAGACAATGTTTCCCTATCTTCCCCATACCCAGGACGAGATCCGGTCGATGCTCGACCGAATCGGTGTCTCGACCCTGGACGACCTCTTCGCCGACATCCCCGAGGGGATTCGGCTGAAGGGAAAACTGAATCTGCCCGACGGCGTCGGCGAGCATCAGGTCTTTCAGGAGCTGAAAGAGTTGGCCGACGCCAATCACACCGGGGCGGTCAACTTCCTCGGCTGCGGGATCTACGATCACCTGATTCCCTCAACCGTCGGACATCTCTCCGGCCGCTCTGAGTTTGCCACCGCCTACACCCCCTATCAGCCGGAGATGTCCCAAGGTATGCTCCAGGGAATTTTTGAATTCCAGAGCCTCATGTGCCGGCTGACCGGACTGGATGTATCCAACGCATCCCTGTACGACGGACACACAGCCGTCGCGGAAGCGGCGGCGATCGCCCTCAACAGCGTAAAAAAGGCCGACACGGTCCTGATCTCCGAGAGCGCCCATCCGGCGACCATCGAGGTCTCCCGAACCTACTACGAGGATATGGGACTCAAGATCGAGACTATTGCCGCGGAGAACGGAGCGACCTCGATCAAGGCCCTCAAAGAGCGACTCGATAAGAGCGTCGCCGGAGTGGTTATGCAGAGCCCGAACCTCTACGGAATCGTCGAGGATCTGACCGGCGTTGACGAACTGGTTAACAGCAACGGCTCTCTTCTGATCATCTCGGCCAATCCCCTCTCCCTGGCCCTCTGCCGCTCACCCCAGGAGTGGGGAGCAGATATTGCGGTAGGCGATTGTCAGCCCTTCGGCCTGGCTCCCAATTTCGGCGGCCCCACCGCAGGCTACATCGCCGCTCGGGAGAAACTGCTGCGGAAGCTTCCGGGGCGAATATCGGGTTTAAGCGTCGACGGCGACGGCCGCCGGGGTTTCGTATTGACCCTCCAGGCTCGGGAGCAGCACATCAAGCGCCAACGGGCTACCTCAAATATCTGCTCGAACCAATCCCTGGCGGCACTGGCGGCCACGGTCTACTTGAGTACCGTCGGCAAACAGGGTTTGAAGGAGATCGCCCTGCGCAATATGAACAACGCCGCCTACGCCTTCAAGCAGCTTACAGCCCTTCCTGGGGTTGAAGCGGCCTTCCCGGGGAGCTTTTTCAACGAGTTTACCCTCAACCTGCCCGCGGCGGCCGACCGGGTCGTTCATGAGCTGGTGGGTCGAGGATACTTTGCCGGGGTACCCGAAACACGACTCAATCCGGCTGCCGATCCGCAGCGGCTGATCGTTGCCGTTACCGAGAAGCGCAGCAAGGGTGAGATCGACGGGCTGACCCAGGCACTCAAGGAGGTGCTGTGATGAGAAGCGAGTTTCCGCTTATTTTTGAACGCAGCCGCTCCGGCAGCACCGGCTACCGACTACCGACGACTCAAGTTCCGCAACGGGCCGCTGATGAGCTGCTCCCGACTGAACTTCGCCGAAGCGAGGATCCCGCCCTGCCGGAGCTCTCCGAGCTGGATGTGGTCCGCCATTTTTCCGGCTTGAGCCGGCGCAACTTTTGCGTCGATTTGGGATTCTACCCGCTAGGATCCTGTACCATGAAGTACAATCCCAAGATCAACGAGGATGTGGCTGCCCTCCCCGGATTCCGGGACCTCCATCCACTGGTCCCGGAGAGCGCCGCCCAAGGGACGCTCAAGCTCATGCATACCCTTCTCGAGGACCTTTGCGAGCTGACCGGCATGAAGTGGGGCACCTTGCAACCCTTTGCCGGGGCTCAGGGAGAGTATGCCGGGATGAAGCTCTTCAAGGCCTACTTCAAGGATCGGGGCGAGCCCCAGCGCACCAAGGTTCTGGTTCCCGACTCCTCCCACGGCACCAACCCGGCCTCGGCCCATATCGCCGGATTCGACGTGGTCGAGATTCCCTCCGACGAACGAGGACTGGTTACAGCGGCCGCTCTTGAGGAGCATTTGGACGAGAACCTGGCCGGGATCATGCTAACCAACCCCAACACCCTAGGACTCTTCGAGCGGGAGATCAGCGAGATTGCCGCCAAGGTCCATGAAGCCGGGGGACTGCTCTATTACGACGGGGCCAACCTGAATGCAATCATGGGCCAGGTGCGGCCGGGAGATATGGGGTTCGATGTGGTTCACCTGAATCTGCATAAGACTCTCTCTACCCCCCACGGCGGTGGAGGCCCCGGAGCGGGCCCGGTGCTGGTAGGCGAACGGGTACGGGAGTATCTGCCGGTGCCCAACATCAAACAAGACGGGGATCAATACCGCTTCGACTCCGATCTGCAGAAGAGCATGGGACGGGTCGCCGGATTCTACGGTAACGTAGGCGTTCTGGTCAGGGCTGCGGCCTACATCAAGGCCATGGGGGGCGACGGGCTCTCCCTGGCCTCGAAGCTGGCCGTGCTGAATGCCAACTACTGTCGGGTCAATCTCAATCAGGTACTCGACATCCCCTACGGCGGGCTCTGCAAGCATGAGTTCGTCCTCTCCGCCAAGAGTCTTAAGGAGAAATACGGGATCTCCGCGACCGATATCGCCAAGGGGATGATCGACCGGGGCATCCACCCGCCGACGGTCTACTTTCCGTTGATCGTGCCGGAGGCTCTGATGGTTGAGCCCACCGAAACGGAGAACCTGGATACCATGAATGAGTTCATCGAGGTGATCAAGGATCTTGCCGCCCAGGCGGCGAACGATCCCAACGCCCTCCATACCGCACCGGTCAATACGCCGATCGGCCGCCTCGATGAGGTTTTGGCCGCCAGGAAACCGCGGGTAGCCTGGAAAGAGGAAGAGTAGAACGAGCGCCCCCGGTCTAGGCCGGGGGCTTTTTTACGGCACAATCGCCAATCGACTGTAGCCGGTGCCGTGCCGCTGAACCCGGATCTGAACCGGTATCCGCTCCTTTAAAGCCTCCACATGGGAGATAATACCAATCAGCTTACCCCCGGACTGAAGACTCTCCAGGGCGGCGATGACCGTCTCAAGGGTCTCTCCGTCCAGGGAACCGAAGCCCTCGTCGAGGAAGAGGGAATCGATCCGCGTCTTCCTTCCGGCAAGCTCAGAAAGCCCCAAAGCCAGGGCCAGGCTGACCAGGAAGGTCTCGCCCCCCGAGAGGGTGCCCACCGGACGCACCGCATCGGCCTGCCATGTATCGACAATCTCCATCCGCAGTTCGCTCCCCTCCTCGCGGCGCAGCATGTAGCGGCCGGAGAAGCGCATCAGATGACGATTAGCGAGTCGAATCAGATACTCCAGGGTCAGTCCCTGGGCAAAGCGGCGAAAGCTGTCCCCGGTGGCCGATCCTATCAACTCCTTCAAACGCAGCCAGAGTGCGAGTTCTTTACGCTGAGCCTCGATCTGCCGCTGCAGGGCCTCCGCCTCCAGTCTGCGGTTCTGTTCGTTCCGCAGCTGGGAAGAGAGCTCCTGGCGCCGGGCCAGGGCGCTATTGTACTCCTCGATAAGGGCCGTTAAGCGCGCCTCGAGGGTCTCCACCTCGCGAAGTTCTTCCGGCGCCTCTTCGAGCTCCCGGGAAAGCTCTTCGACACGACGCTTAAGCTCAGCCTCCCGCTCCTCGAAGTCGCGCAGTTTCAGCCGCAGCTCCTCGGCGTCATCATGAAATGCCGCCGAGAGGGCCGAAATTCCGTCGAAGCCGGCCGCTTCAATCTTCCGGTCAAGATCCTCCCGTAACTCCTCCAAGCGGGCGCGTGCATCATCGGTCATGCTGAGGGTGGCATCAATTGCGCTCCTCTCGCCGGCGAGATCCTCCCGGATAGAGGAGAGCACCTCCCGCACCTCCCGATGAGCTTTCAGCGCCTCCTCCATCGCCCGCTTGCGTGCTACCAGAAAATCCTGAAATGGAACCCCTCCGGTAAGTGCGGAGAGAGCCTCCTCCCCTTTGGAGATTTCCGCCTCAAGCTGCTCTGAGCGCTCCAGGTTTCGCGTAAGCCGCTCCTCGAGTTCGGCCCGCTTCTCCCGTCGGATGGTATCCTCCCGGTCGAGATCCCGCTCACGCTCCTTTCGGCGCTGCTCCTGATCCCGGGCCTCTCGATAGCGGGTGATAAGCTCCTCCGACCGGGAGGAGGCATGCTCGCTGTCGGGAGAGATGCCCGTATCCTGCAGAAGCTCCCCTAAGGCGACAGCGGCCCTCTCGATCTCGTCCGTCTGCTGGAGAAGCTCCCGCCGGCACTCCTCGTACTCCCGACGCAGGGGTTTGAGCCTCTCCGCTTCATCCCAGCGGGTCTGAAGCTCGCCCAGATTCTGACGCAGCTTCTCATGCGCCGGGGCGGTGAAATCAGACTCGGCCAGAATATCCTCAATCTTCCGGATTTCCGCCTCCTCGTCCGATTGCAGCGCCGTTAAGCCCTTGAGGCGTTCGTTCAACTCAGCCTGATGAAGCTCTTTTTCCCGTATCCGGCCTCGCAGCTCATCCGTCGGTAATGCTCCGACTGGGACATCCGCAAAGAGCTCCTGCTCGCCGCGCTTGGGATGTTCGGTTGATCCGCAGACCGGACAGGCTACCCCCCGCTTCAGACCGGCCCTCAAAGCCAGGGCGGCATCCCGGCGCTCCGCCTCTTCCGCTTCGGTAAGCCTGGTTCTCTCCTCTTCGAGGGAGGCATTGAGTTCATCGAGCTCTGAGCGGAGTCCCCGGAGTGAGGCATCTCTATCCTGCAAGCCGGCCCTCAGACTCTCCAGACGGGATGCATGCCGCGCCAGATCATCCCAGCCATGTAGCTGCCGCTCGAGTTGCCGGAGCTCCTCCCAGTCGACTGTAAGAGAGCTCGTATCGGATCCGATGGCTCGGGAGAGTTCAGCGGCTCGCTCCTGTAAGGGCTGCACAGCCCTGCGACTTGCCTCGAGGATAGAAAAATAGTGGCGTACAAGCTCGGCTTTCTGCTCCAAACGAGCGGAGGCCTCCGAGGCGAGAAGGGTGCTGTCCGACAGCCTGCCCTGCTCGAGAAGGGCCCGGGCCTCATTCGCCTGAGAGACTTCCGCTTCGAGCGCCTCGCGGGAGTCCTGATCCCGGGCGACCTCGCTTTGCAGCTCCTTTAGGGAGGAACGCTTATACGCAAGCTCTGAATCAATCCGTTCGGCTTCAGCGCTATTCTCGAGGGCACTGCTCTTCGCCTGCTCGGCATCCTTTAACCTAGCCGCGGCCTCGGCTTCGACCTGGATAGTCTCCACTTCCCGCCGCTGCAGCTCAGATAAAGCCGCTCGTCTGCCGGAGAGACGCTCCTCCAATCCCTTGAGCTCCCGGGATTTATCCTCCCAACTACTCAAGAGGGGTTGTACCGGAAGCGCCCGATCATGGGCTGAAAGGGTCATCCGAAGATCAGCAATCAGCGGTCGTTCCTGATCCAGCCGGTTCAGTTCCTGTTTGTGCCTGGTAAGGAGCTCCTCGGATTGTCTAAACCGGCGAGCCTTCTCGATAGCGGCGATCAAGGTATCCCGTTTTTTCTGCAAATCGGAGAAAAGCGACTCCGCCCGGCTGTTGGCAGCCTCTAAGACGGAGAGCTCCTGGTCATCAAGAATCTGAAGCGCACCCTTCCTCTCATGGAGTTCATCGAACCGACGTTGCTCCTCTTTCGCCCGCTCGAAGGAGAGCCTGGAGACCTCGGAGTAGATCGCGCTGCCGGTCATCTTCTCCAGGAGATCCGCCCGCTGAGCCGGTTCCGCCTGCAGAAAGGCGGCGAAGGCTCCTTGCGCGAGCAGCACGGAGCGGGTAAAGCGTTCGAAGTCAAGACCGGTTAGCTCCGCCACGCGAGAGGGAACCTCGCTCAACTTCTCCTCCAAGAGCGTTCCGGCCTGCCCATCATTTTCCGTAGCGCCGGACCCCTCCAGGGCGAGAAGGTACATCTTGGGGGCTTGAAACTGTCCCTCCACACTGCCCCGGGCTCGATGAGCCTCCCAGGCGCTTCGATACCGCGCCCCGTCGACCATAAACTCCACCTCGGCCATGGCCTCGGCCGTATGCCGGGAGACGATCTCAAAGATTCCTTCCCCCCCGCTACGGCGTTTCCGCAGTCGAGGAGTCTCGCCGTAGAGTCCCAGACAGAGTGCATCGAAGATCGTCGACTTTCCCGCCCCGGTTGAACCGGTTACCGCAAAGAGACCTGCATCGACCAGCGGCGGGAGAGAGAAATCGATAAGAAACTCCCCTTTCAGGGAGTTGAGATTCTTAAACCGCAGCTTGGATATCTTCACAGCCGGCCCTCCGCTTCCAGGAGTAGTTCATTGAAGGCCCGCAGGAGCTCCTCATCGGGATCGACTTCGCCGGCAATGCAGCGCCTGCGAAAGACCTCCTCCGGCTCCAACTCCTCGAGCTCGGGTGCAGCCTCCTCCCATGCAGCGTCGTTCTCCCGGGTACGGGCGTAGCGTACGCGCAACACCTCCAACGAGAGCCCTCGACAGGCCTCCTCGATCTGCTCTTGAGCACCGGGAATCGTCTCCTGGACGCAGATATCTAGCCAGGGAGTAAGCTCCTCGCCCCGACCGGCCAGATCACCCAGCCGCCAGAGAATCTCTGAAAGCGGCCCCGAGAGGGCCTCAAGTCTCCGAAAGACCGGAACCGGCAACTCCTCGACGGAGACAATTCGAAATCCGTCGAATTCGACGAGGGTAACACTCTTGAGTGAGGAGTCGCCGAAATCCAGGGCCATCGGCGCACCGGAGTAGCGAATCCGTTTCTCTCCCCCGACCATCGAAGCCGAGTGGATATGCCCCAGGGCGACATAGTCAGCATTTTCAGGGAAAACCGTCGGATTGACCTGCCCGAGATTCCCGACATAGAGATCTCGCTCCCCGCCGGCCAAGGCGGATACACTGCCGGCGGCAAAGAGGTGTCCGGTGACGATAAAAGGGAGGTCCTCTGGCTTCGGGGAGGCCGCTTCAGCCAAGCGGCGATAGTGATCGGCCAACGACCGGGCCAGCCCCTCATCCCGGTCGGCGAAACTCTCTCCCGGTTTCGGGATTCTCAGATCCCGTTCGCGAAGAAAGGGGACACAGCCGATCAGCGCCAAGGGTTCATCTTCGTCATTTTTCGCTAGAAAGAGTTCGTCCGCCGCATCCGCTGCGCCTCCGACTACCTGCACCCGAAAATGGCGCAAGAGCTCCTTAGGCGCATTCAAGGTGCTCGCCGAATCATGATTTCCGCCGATAACTACACTCGCAGCGCACCCGGAGGCACCGATGCGATGCAGAAAATCGTAATAGAGCCGGAGTGCAGCGTTCGAGGGAGCGGCGGTATCGAAGATATCCCCCGCAACTATCAGCAGATCTATCCCTTCGGACTCGACCAGGCCGACAAGATAATCAAGCAGCCGACGCTGTTCCTCATGGCGATTCTGTTCCAACAGACGATGACCCAAATGTAGATCAGATGTGTGCAGAAGTTTCACTACCCCTCCGAGGGGCATTGTAGAGGAGCGGGCAGTACGGGGCAAGGGAGGACAAAAAAATACCCTCAGGGAAAGGAGGTAAAACCCTGAGGGGAAATAAGTTGATTGCGGGCCTGGTCAACAGGACTATTTCGGATCCTGTTAACACCCATAAGAAATATTTTATGCTCTAACTATAACAATAAACAATGAAATAATCCAGAGGTTACAGAATTTTTTCGCAGAAAATGTGCTAAAGGTACTTTTTGTACATTTTGGACTTTTAGGTCTCAGCGAACAAGGAGATTCCGTGGTTTTACCGGCAGCAGCGACTGGGATACGGCCGATTCCAGCTTTAAAGCGGCCTCTTCAAAACTGTCGTCCTGGGTATAGGCAAAGATCTCATCCTCCACGAAACGACGCTCGCCAAGGCAGAAGCGCATGATCGGCTGGTTCATCGCCATGAGAATCTCCCGGTCGCTGAAGGCGTGTTCCTCCTGGAGATACCGGAAGAAAGAGGAGGTGCATAACGGAACCGGCCGTTGGGCGGAATCGAACACATAGCCGCCTGCATCAAGAATCTGCTCGAAAGGCCCCTTCGAGTAGTGAAAGGCCCGAGAAAGGGGCATATCCCGACGCAATAGCCCGGCTTTCTGCAGCGCCTCGCCGACCGAGAAAATCAGTTCATGGATCTCGCTGTAGTTGAGGGTCGTCCTGAGGATCATAACCGCGATATCGGTATCTACGCTGTTCTTTGAAAGTATTGCAGGAATATCATAATTGACGATGAAGCTATCTTGATAGCGTTTAATACTTTGACCACAGAGAAAAATCATATCCCCTTGGGGGACCCACAGCCCGAAGAGCTGATCGGCGCTCATCTTGAGCTTATCCATCGCCTGGAAGGCGCCGAGAACCGGAACGTCCCCGGATTCAACCCCGAAGTAGGAGGCGAAGGTCTCTCGCATGCTGGAGGTAAACGCAGCCCCTCCCTGCTGGGCGAAGTAGATCCTAACCTGATAGTGGTTCTCGACGATTCGCCGCCGGGTTATAAATTCGCCGGGGAAGTTCGCCAAGTATACCAGTTCAATCGAGTCCCGGTAGAGCTGTTTTTCCTGCAGCACACGCATAATCCGGCTCTCGACCTGGATGCCGTTGGTTTCCGGTCGCAGATAGAGAAAAACATCCTGGCAGCTTCCATCGCAGTCGGCTTGCCGGTAGGGGATTAAGATGGTGGGCAAATCTCCTGAAGACACGCTATCGTTTTCCCCCGTTCATGGTACTTCAATTCTAACACTGGGCTATCTGCAGGGGCAAATTTTTTCTACTGTTCTCGATCCTGCGGATGGAACTAGCGTAGATATATAATTAGAAGGTTTTACGCCTATCCTCCATGCGAAACTGAGGTACCCAAACATAAACTCCAAATGATAAACGATTTACAAGGCATGTATCCGCAGGATCGAGAACACTAAATTCGATTTAGTTCTTCATAACCGCCGGCTGATGAGTTGCGCCGATTACGTCCCGCCATAAAGAGCCCTCCGGATCGACGGTATTCCGCTTATTAATCGCAATCTCGATGGGCAGGTGAACAAAGGTGTTATTCACTAAACTTATCAGGATTTTCGTTCGACCTGCCATAGCCGCATGTACTGCATGGGTTCCCAGACGAGCGCAATAGATCGAATCGTTGGGATTTGCCGGGGCAGAACGGATCATATAGCTCGGATCGATATACTTAATATTGACCTCTGTTCCTATACTTTCGAAATAGGACTTAAGCTCCTCTTTCAGATAAAGACCAATATCCCCCAGTCGTTTGTTACCCGAAAGGTCCTTCTTCTCAGTCATATCCAGATAGCGCTGTCCCGCGCCCTCTGCGACAAGAAGCACCGCATGATGACGCTTCTCGAGCCGTTCGCGAATAATATTAAAGAGGCCGTTTTCTCCCTCCAGATCGAAATCAATCTCAGGAATTAGTACGAAATTGACATCGTTGATCGCCAATGCCGTATATGCAGCAATAAAACCGGATTCCCGGCCCATAACCTTCACTAGCCCGATGCCGTTAATAGCATCATGTGCCTCCGTATGGGCGCTGGAGACTGCAGAAACCGCCTCTGAGACGGCCGTCTCAAAACCAAAGGATTTCTGAATGAACGAGAGATCATTATCGATTGTCTTGGGAATCCCAATAACCGCAATATTGAGGTTACGCCGCTCGAGTTCTTCTGCTATTTTCAACGCCCCGTGCTGGGTTCCGTCGCCGCCGATGGTGAAAAGCATATTGAGGTTCATGCGCTCAATAGAATCGCAAATGGCATCTATGTCCGATCCGCCCCGGGAGGACCCGAGAATCGTGCCGCCCTTCTGATGGATATCATCGACAATATCCGGATCCAAGGGCATTACCGGAATCCCGTACTCCGGGAGGAAGCCTCGGTAGCCATTGCGGATACCCGAAATACGATGAATTCCATATCCGTGCCAGAGGGTACGGACGATAGCCCGGATTACATTGTTCAGTCCTGGGCAGAGACCGCCGCATGTTACGATACCGGCATGTACATGACCCGGGGAGAAGTAGATTTTCTCCCGAGGACCAGCCTTCTCCAACAGGTCTTCATTCCGGTATTCTTGTTCGAAATGCCCCGGTTTGGCATCGATATTATAGAGAATAAACTCGTCATCTCGAACATAATTTGCAATCTTATCACCGGCAATGGTCGACATCTTTATTGGTGAAGAGATCTTCGCTTCGCCGAGTCTCGGTACAGTAAAATTCAGCGTATCCACATGCATCTCCCGCAATTGTGTTTCGCATTAGTTCTTTCGATTGTATTTTATGGAACTGATCTCCGATGTGCAACCGTAATTAGTGTCTTTAATCCTGCTGATACTTAGAAGCAAACTCACTCATAGGCCTCTATTTAAGATAAGAGCTATCAAATCTTAAAGGAGTTTACTATGCAACAACCACCATTTTGTCCGAATAACGAGTGTGAATACCATCAATTTGTGCCGGCAAATCGTATCTGGTACGTCCGTGACGGGCATTATGCCTCGAAAGTTTATGGTACAATCCAGCGCTTTCGTTGCAAGGAGTGTGGTCTCCACTTTTCTTCTCAGACTTTCAGTCTTAACTACGGCGTAAAACGTCGCATCCCATACCGGGAGCTCTTCTCACTTCTGATCTCCTCCTCAGGCATTAGGGATATGGGACGGATTCTTAAAGCATCCCCGACGTGCATTACCAATCGGATCTCGCGCCTCGCCCGTCAAGCACTAGCGATACATGCTGATCTACTAGGAGATCTCTCAATCACAGAAGATGTTGTTGCAGATGGTTTCGAAAGTTTCGCCGTCTCCCAGTATTTCCCGAACAATATTCAGCTTCTTGCAGGCAAGGAATCCCAGTATTGGATCTATTCCGACTATGCCCATCTTCGCCGCAAAGGTCGGATGACTCCATATCAGAAAAAGCGTAATCTAAAACTCCAGGCTCGTTTTAATCATGGTAGAGTAACGGTTTATGAATCCTTTGAAGAACTACTCCGTATCCTACTAAGTGTGATGGAACACTCCGAAAGACCGAAAATCCGGATCTATACCGACCACCACCAGAGCTATCAGAGGGCAATTACAAACCTTACGCCAAAAGAACGAGTACATATCGATCATGAACGCTGCAGTTCGACCCTGCCGCGAACAGTATCGAATCAGTTATTCAGCGTTAATTATCTGGACCGGGAGATCCGCAAGGATCTAGCCGAGCATACCCGAGAGACGGTTCAGTTTGGGAGAAATGTGGTCAATCAAATGGAGCGGTTGGCTATCTACCGCGCCTATCATAACTATTTCAAACCCTTTAGGATTCGAGGGAAGGAGGAGAGGCGCTACACGCATGCAGAGCGAGCAGGTCTCTCAGCAGCCTCGATCCAGCAAGAAAAGAAAACATTCTTCACTCAACGCCGCTTCTTGAGTAGGATTCGAGGCATAATGATCCGGGATCTTGATGTGTGGCTACGATGTGTAGCAACTCCCCTCAAGAAATATGCTGAAGAGCTTCCTGCCTATGTCTGGGCATAAAAAGCCGCAGGATCGAGGACACTATCATAAGTGCAGCGCCTTCTTCCAGTCGACATCATTATACAAAACAACATGCAGCGTATAAAACAGCATCGACAGCGTAAGAAAAACCAAGGCCGTTATGGCAGACCAGTCAAGCTTGGACGAGGTGGAGAGGTCGAGGGCGACGAGCATCAAACTGAGATCAAGAAAGAAGAATCCCGCCAGGTTGATACCGCGTTTTTTAACCTTTAGCAGATAGAGCAGATAGATGAGGACCGGAACGCCGGCGGATAGCACCACGAGCGACCATCCCAGGGATGAGGAGATCAGGTAATCCAAGACTAGGACCAACAGCATTGCATCGAAGAGCATCGCGCTCATAGCCTTCAAAACGCCCGGCCTACGACGGATAAGGTAGAGGAGAATCAACTCTACCGCCAGAAAGGAGACGAAGAAAAACGGTAGCGCCGGGGAGAGAAAGAGTGTTTCTTCGCCCAAACGGATGTCGATGAGAGTCTGCACCGCAAGAATTATTACGACCAGGCAGTTAAAGAGCATTACGGGACGACGCCGGTAACGGTAGGAGCACCAGGCGATTCCTGCGACTCCGATTATAGGGATCAGGACGTAGTACGACCAGGTAATGGATCTATTGGCGTTAAAGTCGAGTCCCAAAGTAAGGAAGGTCGGGAAGAGGGCGGTAAAGGCGATGACCATGGCAGCCAGTTTCCGCTTCTGCCTCTCCTCCATACGCCGGTACATGGGTTTCGGAGGAATCACATCGGTCGGAAATTCGGCAGGTTCGGGCTCTCCACGCACCTCTGCTGGAATGGTTGTCGCACAGAGGGGGCAGTTAGCAAGCCGCTCCTCCACCTCAACGCCGCAACGCGGACAATAAGCCATTAGATTACCTCCTGTTAGTTTTAATCGCCACGTGAAGTCCCATGCGCCGTAAGGCCCGAAAGAAGCTGCGCTCTATTCCTGTATCCTCGATGGTACTCGCAAAGGTGAGGGATGTAGTACCGTGATAGGCAATCGAGGTTGCATTGAGCGCATTGTCATGGGGAGGCGGAATGAACTGATAGCTCCGGATGAATGAGCCGAGATCATCGGGGATGGACACGCGCCCCAGATTGGAGAATCCGAGGGTAAATATGCTGGTACCGTAGAGGGCGTACATCCGGCGCAGGATAAAATCCTTAACCCCTAAGGGAACAATTTTCACCAGCGGATTGAGCTCCCCCTGGATATTGCGGGCAATCTGCCGCAGGATAAAGCGGTGATCCAGCTCGGAGCGCATGAAATGGTGCACCTTAGCTATGATATCCTCAAAGCTGAAATCTCCCAGCCGGGGGTCTATTCCCGGTTCTACCGAGAGGACGAAGTTACGCATGGTGATGGAACCGTAGAAGCGACGCAGGTTCATGGGGATGCTGATCCGGATCGGTCTCTTCCGCATGCCCTTCTTCTTCATCTCCTGATCGCACACATGAATAAGGAGCGCCGTCAGAAACTCCCCGATGGTAACGCCGAACTCTCCAGCCTTGGCCTTCAGCTCGGCGCCGACAACCCGCCCCTCAATCATATAAAACTGGGGGATCTTCACCGGACGGCCGCCGAAACGCAGGGCCTTGGTCAGAGGCTTTGCCGGCGGGACTCCCGGCCGATAAGCCTCACGAAAGCCGTCGGCGAACTCACCGGGCTTTGCCTCTTCCCTGGGGTCTATCGGCAGATTGCCGGTCGCGATCGTCTCTCCCCGCAAACGCAGATACTCGGCCACCAGGCCGTTCAAGAAATTGAGCGCCCCGGTGCCGTCGGTCAGGCAGTGGGCGACCTCGAAGGCGATCCGATTGCGGTAGGCAAGCACCCGGTGGGGGAATACCCCGGGCTTTTTGTACGGTTGATAAAGACAGGGGTAGCGACTCTCCGCTTCGACCCGGGGAGTACTGGGATTATGTTCGAAATAGTACCAGAATAATCCCTTCCGCAGTTCAACCCGGTAGTAGGGACAGCGCTCGAGCATGCGTGAGTAGGCTTCTTCGAGGAGATGAACCTTAACCGGGGCATCGATCTCGGCCGAAAGCCTGAACATCGTCGTTCTCCGACGGCTCAGCATGCCCGGGAATATCTTAGCCGCATTATCGAGGCGATACTCGATCACCGGCCTGCTCTTCGTAAGGAGAGAGATACGGATTTCTCTTTTCGCTGAAAGATGAGTACCATTAGAGAGAAACTATCGCTCGGTTGAGATCATCTGTCAAGCGAGGCACGCAAACAGAAAAGGGGAATGGTATGGACAGTTTAGCCGGATTGGGAAAGCAGCTCTACACTGCCTATATCCTGGGACCCGGGAAGCGTAGGGTTACGCGCCACAGGCGATGGATAGAAGAGTTTAGAGCAGCCGACTGGCAGACAAAGGAGACGATGCAATCGGAACAGCTGGTCAAACTCTACCGTTTCGCCCTGCAGCACGTCCCCTTTTATCGGGAGTTCTACGGGGACCACGGCTTGCGTGAGGAATCAGTCCGCTCACTCCAGGATCTGGAAAAACTACCTATCATCGAAAAAAAGGATCTCCACGGGATTCCCCTTGCGCAGTTGAAACCGACTCTCTTCCATCGAGATGTGATGCTCAAGGCCTCGACCTCCGGCTCTTCGGGAACGCCCTTCGTCTTCTATAAATCCCGGGGAGGCTTTCTCTTGAACGGCGCCCAGTTTCTCCTCTATCAGAATCTCTGGGGACTCGTGAAACGACGCAAGGTTTTCTGGATCCTCTACAATGTAGACCCCTGCCTCAGCATCGACCTCCCCTACTCTTCTCCCTTTTCTCTCTTCAATGCTTCCCACTCGATCAAACCCGACGAAGAGACAGCTCGAATCTATGAGAAGATTCGTCGCGAACGTCCCGACCTGGTGGTAGCCCATCCCAGCATGGTAGAGGATATCTGCGACCTGCTGCTGCGGCGGGATGAGCCCTATCCTGAGGAGATCGCCTTCGCCACCGGGGGTGAGGTACAGACTGAGCGCTTGAAGCAGAAATGTGCACAGGCCTTTCCGATGTACAGACTCTTCGATTTCTACAACTCCGTAGAGCTGGGGCTTGCGGCGGTCGAAACAGAGCAGAGGATCGGGATGGAGATTAACGACTACGCCGTGCTGATCGAGAAGCGAAACGAGGTAAAGGACGGCGACGGGACCCTCTACAGGACGCCGGTAATCACCAACCTCTGGAACTTTGGAACGCCCTTGATCCGTTACGGCGGGATAGAGGATCTCCTAAAGCTCGAGGAGGTTCCCGACAGTAGCGATGGCCGGGGCTGGTTCGGTCGGGAGCGGATTACCGCCATTATCGGCCGCGCCAGCGAGATGATTCATCGCCCCTCCGGGAAGTCGTTTAGCGTCTGCATCCTCTCTTCGGCCCACGCCGACCTGCCGGGGGTCGAGCGCTTTCAGTATGTCCAGCAGAGTCCGGCCAAGCTGACCCTGCGTTACACTCCCCTGCCGGGTTCCAATTCCGGATTGATCGCTCGGGAGGCCGAACGGCAGACCCGGAAGCTGCTCGGAGATGAGATCGAGTTTGCCGTGGAAGAGGTAGCGGAGATCAAGAAGCGCGGCAAGAGTCTGAAATTCCCGATGCTGGTCAAAGAGTAGCGCCGAGGAGTATGGGTATGAAGAAGAAGCCACAAAACCCTGCCCGGGAGGCAATGGGATTCTACAAGAATCTTCCGGCGGTGAACCGCTTCGAAGAGGTCTTCTCCTCCGGCGCCTACCGCACCCCCCCTGAGGATTGGCAGGTGGTCGTTACGGATATCGTCAATTCCACCGCCGCCATCGACGCAGGCAAGTATAAAGAGGTCAACATCGCCGGTTCGATCCCCGGGATGGCTATAGCCAATCTGATTAAAGAGATGGATTTCCCCTTCATATTCGGCGGCGACGGCGTCACCTACCTAATCCCCGAAGAGATCAAAGAGGATGTGGCCGGTGTTTTGGCCGAATCACGCCGGATGATCAGGGAGATGTTCGACCTGGAGCTCAGAATCGGCATGATCTCGGTAGGAGAGATCCTGGCCGCCGGGCAGCGGCTGAAGGTAGGCAAGCTGCGGGTATCGGATAAGTACGACCAGGCCCTCTTCGACGGCAACGGGATCGAGTATGCCGAGAGGCTGATCAAGGGGAGCGAGCGCTATCATATCGATGAGGAGACCCTGGGGAGGCGTAAGGCCGATTACTCAGGGTTTACCTGTCGCTGGCAGGATATTCCCAGCCACCGGGGCGAGACGGTCTCCATCCTGATCCGGCTGCGGGAGGAAGAGAGCCAGGAGCGCACCTGGCGGGAGATCAACACCACCATCGACCGAATCTTCGGTGAACAGCAGGATCGACATCCCCTGCAACGGGAGACGATGAAGATGGCGGACTCCAACCGGACAGTCAGCGCCGAGGCCCGAGTCTTCACCCGATCTAAGCGGGGCATTCTCTACGCTCTGGCGCTACTCTCCATCCGGGTACAGATTGTCTTTGTCAAACTCTTCGTGCGGCTCAATCTTCCGGTCCGCATTATGAACAAGAACCTCAACAAGGTGGTCGAAGACAACCTGGAATCCTCGGATGTGCGCAAGTTCGACGGCACCCTGAAGATGGTGCTGGCGGGGACGAAGGAGCAACGTCGGGAACTGGAGATCTACCTGGAGACCCTTTACCGACGGGGATTGGTCTTCTACGGCCTGCATGTCTCCGACCGGGCGCTGATGACCTGTCTGATTCATGCCGGCAGCACCCGGGAGGTACATTATGTGGATGCCGGTGACGGGGGATACGCCCTGGCCGCCCGGCAGATGAAAGCGCAATCGGCGGAGGAGCTCGATTTTCGGTCGCCGGCAGAAAAAACTGGTTCTCTTTAGGTCCGATCTCTTGCTATATTGAGAATAGATCACAAAACGAGGTATAGAGCTATGTCGAAGAGAGCAGTTGTTATCGGAGCCGGTTTCGCCGGACTCAGCCAGGCAGCCATCATGGCGCACCGGGGCTACGACGTCACCCTACTGGAAAAGAACGAGACCACCGGCGGACGCGCCCGGGAGTGGAAGAGCGAGGGATTCACCTTCGATATGGGCCCCTCCTGGTACCTGATGCCCGAGGTGTTCGATGAAATCTTCAAGCTGGTCGGCAAGCGCCGGGAGGACTACTTCGAGCTCAAACAGCTCTCGACCTACTACAAGGTCTACTTCGAGGATGCCGAACCGGTCTCGGTGGACAGCGATCTGGAACGAACCAAGCGCCTCTTCGACAGCTTCGAACCCTTAGGCGGGAAGCGCCTCGAGCAGTACCTGGAGCAGGCGAAATATAAGTACGATGTAGCTATGAAGGAGTTTCTCTATAAGGAGTACCGCTCGATCTTCCAGTTTCTCAACTGGCGCATGATGACCGAAGGCTTGAAGCTGCATATCTTCACCGGCATGAACGCCTTCGTGGAGCGCTTCTTCAAGGACCGCCGGGCCAAGCAGATTCTGGAATATGCGATGGTATTCCTGGGCACCAGCCCCGAGGATGCGCCGGCCCTCTATTCGATCATGTCCCATGTGGATCTTAACCTGGGGGTCTTTTATCCCGAAGGAGGCCTGGCCGGAGCGGCCAAGGGATTCCGTAAACTGGCCGAGGATCTGGGTGCTCGCGTCCTGACCGGGAAGGAGGTGACCGGCTACGAGTTCGACGGGAGTAGAGTCAGCGCCGTTCTCTGCGGAGACGAGCGCTTCGAGGCGGATGTAATCGTCAACAGCGCCGATTATCACCATGCCGATCAGGAGCTTCTGCCGCCGGAGAAGAGTCGTTACACCCCGCGCTACTGGAAAAAGCGCACCGTGGCGCCCTCGATGTTCATCCTCTACCTCGGTATCGGCCGTCGTCTTAAGAGCTTCGAACACCACAATCTCTACTTCTCCAAGGAGTGGGACGCCCACTTCGATACCATCTTCAAGCACCCAGCCTGGCCGGAGAACCCCTGCTTCTATCTGAGCTGTAACTCCAAGACTGATCCGACCTCCGCACCCGAGGGGTGTGAGAATGTCTTCGTACTGGTGCCGGTAGCGCCGGGCATGGACGACAGCGATGCGGTACGGGAGACCTACGCCGAGACGGTACTGAAGCATATCGAAGCGGTGAGCGGCGAGGATCTGCATTCGGATGTAATCGTAAAACGGATCTACAGCCACCGGGATTTCACCGAGGACTATCACGCCTTTCAGGGTACCGCCCTGGGGCTGGCCCACACCCTCTTCCAGACCGCGATCTTCCGCCCCTCTCACCGGTCGAAGAAGATCAAGAACCTCTACTACACCGGTCAGTTCACCCACCCCGGCGTCGGCGTGCCGATGACCCTGATCTCGAGCCAGGTAGTGGCCGACGAGATCGACCGGGAAGGCGCAAAGCGCCCGGCACCCCAACCCCAACCGAGCTAAAGCGAGGGAACAGCGGATGAAGGCCCAGGCAATCCACCGAGCGACCTTTAAGGCGGGCAGCAAAACCTATTTCAACTCGAGTCTCTTCTTCCCCGATCGGGTACGGAACGAGGTCTTCATCCTCTACGGCTTCGTACGCTGGGCCGATGATTACGTTGATGCGGTCCCCCAGGATGCCGACGGATTCTACGCCTTCAGGGAACGCTACCGCAACGCCCTGAACGGAACCCCGGCGAAGGATACCATTATCGACAGCTTCGTCGAACTCTCCCGGCTACGGGACTTCGATCCCGCCTGGACCGAGGCATTCCTAAAATCCATGGAGATGGATCTTACCAAGCGGGAATATGACACCCTGGATGAGACTTTAGAGTACATCTATGGGTCGGCTGAGGTGATCGGGCTCTATATGGCCCGCATCATGCAGCTCCCCATCGAGGCCGACGAGGCGGCCTGCATGCTCGGCCGGTCGATGCAGTATATCAACTTCATCCGGGATATAGCCGAGGATCTCAAGCTCGGTCGGCGCTATCTGCCGCTTGAGGATTTCGACCTGAAGAGCCTCTCCCATGAGGAGACCCGCGCCAAACCTGAGGAGTTCCGACGCTTCATGGAGACCCAGACCGGCCGCTACAAGCAGTGGCAGATCCTGGCCGAGAAGGGCTACCACTCCATTCCCCGATCGTATCGAATACCGATCAAGACCGCCGGGGATATGTATACCTGGAGCGCCGATCAGATCGAGAAGGATCCCTTCGTCGTCTACCGTCGAAAGGTCAAACCCTCGAAGCTGAGAATTCTCGCCTCTATTTTCAGAAACATGATCAGCCCATAAGCCGGCGCCTCCGGAGGTAGGAATGTATGAATCTGTATCTGCTAGTAAATATCCTGGTTATCCTCTTTCCTCTGCTCTTATCCTTCGATCGTCGGGTCGCCTTCTACCGCCAATGGCGGGCGGTGCTCCCGGCGATCATCCTGGTGGCGGCCCTCTTTATTAGCGAAGACATCCTAGCCACCGCCCGGGGGCACTGGGACTTCGCTCCCGAATACGCCGGAACCTACCGACTCTTGGGGCTTCCCCCCGGGGAGTGGCTCTTCTTTATCACCGTTCCCTACGCCTGCATCTTCATCTATGCCTGTGTGCGGGGCTACCAGCGGGAGAAGCAGGTCGCTTTTCCGAAGATTGCGGCGCCGTTGATCGCCCTGGCCGCCCTGGTAACGGCCTTCATCTTCCGGGATCAGGGCTACACTCGCTCGGTTATGATCCTCACCGCCGGCACCTGGATCTTCTTATTTCTAGGACGGCCGGATCTCCTGCGGAGTCGCAACTTCTGGACGGGGATTTTAATCACCTACCTTACCTTTGTCATCGTAAACGGTCTGTTGACCGGCATTCCGGTGGTAACCTATGGAGCTGAGGCAATCTGGGGAATCCGGATCGGCACCATTCCGTTGGAGGATTTCTTCTACAGCTTCTCTCTGTTAAGCCTCAATTTCACCCTCTTCCGGCTTATCCTCGACCGCGGCCGCACCCCCTCCCCTGAAGCAGGCAGCCTGAGCGGCCCCGGCGGACTCGGTTCGGTCGAGAAGGCGATCCAGGCCTACCGCTTTATGGAGAAGGATAAATGAGTCGCAAGCGTATCGCCGTCGTCGGGGCGGGGATCGGCGGGCTCTCGGCGGCGGGACGACTGGCGGCAGCCGGGCATGCGGTGGACCTCTACGAGGCCCAATCCTTCGCCGGCGGCAAGGCCGGGAGCGAGATGATCGGCGACTACCGCTTCGATACCGGTCCGAGCCTCTTAACCATGCCCTTCGTCTTCGACGACTGGTTTAAAGCCCTCGGCAAGCGTCGGGAGGATTACGTCGAATTTATCCCCCTCTCGCCGATCACCAGCTACTTCTTCCCCGACGGGACCCGGCTCAAGAGCTACAGCGAACGGGAGAAACTCCTGGATGAGATCGCTTCCGCGACGACTGAGGATCCCCGCAATGTCGCCCGCTACCTCGACCATGCCGCCCGGGTCTACACAATCGCGGCCAAGGTCTTCCTCTTTCACAGCCTCCACGAGTGGAGTACCTACCGCTCCCTCGACTTTATCCGCTCCCTGCCCGGGCTCCCCCTAATCGGCGGCGCATCGACCATGGACCGGATCAATCGTAAGTTTTTTACCGATCCCCGGTTGGTGCAGCTCTTTAACCGCTACGCCACCTACAACGGATCGAACCCCTACCGCACCCCAGGAACCATGAGCCTGATCCCCCACGTGGAGTACAACCTGGGAGCCTACGGCGTCGGCGGCGGCATCTATGCCCTGCCTCAAGGCATGCGCAAAGCGGCGGAGGAGGTCGGGGTCAGGTTCCATTTCAACACCGCGGTTGATCAGATCCTAACCCAAGGCCGCAGGATAAACGGCATCCGCATCGGCGGAGAAAAGATCGCTTATGACGCGGTCGTCAGCAACGCCGATGTGCTCACCACCTATGACAAGCTGCTACAGCGACCGGAGGAGAGGAACGCTATGCGCTATCGCAAGCTCGAACCCTCCTCATCCGGGATTGTCTTCTACTGGGGCGTTAAGCGGGAATTCGATGAACTCAGCCTGCATAACATCCTCTTCTCATCCGACTACCCGGCGGAGTTCGCCTCCATCTTCGAGAAGGGAGAGGTACCTGAGGAACCTACGGTCTATATCAACATCACCTCGAAGCTGACACGTGAGGATGCGCCCTCCGGCGGAGAAAACTGGTTCATCCTGATCAATGCGCCCGCGGCTCGCGGTCAGGATTGGGAGCGGATCGTAGGCGAGACCCGGGAGCGGGTGGAGAGGATCATCTCGACCCACCTGAAGCTCCCTGTAGGAGAGCTGATCGAAGCCGAGGGGAGCTTGAATCCTCCGGAGATCGAGGCGCGCACCTCCAGCACCTACGGGAGCCTCTACGGAATCGCCTCCAACAGCATCTCCTCCTCCTTCAGCCGCCACCGGAACCGCAGTCGCCGCTATCCGGGACTCTATTTCGTCGGCGGGAGCGCCCATCCCGGCGGAGGAATGCCGCTGGCGCTCCTCTCCGGGTCCATTGCCGCAGATCTTATAAGCAAAAGGAGCTAGCTCATGAAGTTCGATAAATTCAGACTCACCGAGGAGACCGGCGCTGGGTTAATCCTCATCTTCTATGCCGTCGGTATTGCAGGCCATATCATCCCTGATACCTTGCAGCTGATGGTGCTCCTCACCCCCTGGGTGCTCTTGATTTTCGGCTTGATCGTCTTCTCAGCTGTTCTCCGCCGCTCTGAGGGGCCCATCCTCCCCTGGGCCGTCGTCACTTACCTGGTAACCTACCTGCTGGAGGTACTCGGCGTTGCCACGGGCAAGGTCTTCGGCCCCTACTACTACGGCCCGACCCTCGGCTTCTCCCTCTTCGAGGTTCCCTTGGTCATCGGCTTCAACTGGATGATCATCGTCCTGGCCCTCTCCATCGCGGTCTTCAAAGCTATCCGCAATCCTTTCATCGGGGCGCTCCTGGTCGGCGCCGGGGCGACCCTCTTCGACTGGATCATGGAACCCGCAGCCATCGCTATGGATTACTGGACTTGGATCGGCAACGGTATTCCGCTGCAGAATTATGCCGCCTGGTTTATAATCGCCTTCGTATTCGCCCTCTCTTACCGGCTAGTGCGCATCGAAAGCCGCTCCCGCCTCGGCCTCTACTATGTGCTGATTCAGGTCATCTTCTTTATCGCCCTCAGATTAGGCGGGGTGGCTCTGGGGTAGAGGGCAATGCGAGGAAATAAGATGAGGAAAAATCCCGAGTCCCGGGCCGGACTCTCGAAACTCAAACGCTACCGAATCATCATTTCCAAACTGATCGCCTATGGTTTCGAGGATGTGCTGGTCAGGCTCGGCCTGATCAAGGGCCCTGGGCTGCTCAGGCGCCTACGAAAACGTCGGGGAGTACAGGTATCGCCTCGAGATCCGATGGCCTTACGACTGCGGTTGCTCCTCGAGGATCTGGGCCCGACCTTTATCAAACTGGGTCAGATCATGAGCCTCCGGTCCGACCTGCTTCCCTCGTCCTACACCGATGAGCTGGCCCAGCTACAGACCCGGGCCCTGCCGCTGCCGATGGCTGCGATCCGGGAGACCGTGGAAGAGAGTTTCGGGCAAGCCTTGGAGGAGGTATTCAAGGAGTTCGACCCGGTACCGGTAGCCTCTGCCTCGATCGCCCAGGTGCACCGAGGACTCACCTGGCAGGGTAGCGAGCTGGCGGTCAAGGTTCGCCGGCCGGGGATTGAACGGCTGGTGGAGATCGATCTTGAGATCCTGACTGATTTAGCGGTCTTGAGCGAGCGCTACCTCCCCTCTCTGCGCATCTATCAACCGGTAAAGATCGTGGAGGAGTTCTCCCGCACCCTGGGGATGGAACTCGATCTCCTCCATGAGGGACGCGCCTTCGATCTCTTTCGGGAGAGTTTCAAAGAGAAAGAGGAGATTCTTATCCCTAAGGTCTACTGGAAGTACTCCAACTCCCAGGTACTGGCCATGCAGTTTATCAGGGGCGAAACGGTGCGGGATTTTGTAGCCCGCGACTTCGACCCCGTCACGGCCAGGCGGGTCGCCGACCTGGGGGTAAACTATATCCTCTCTCAGCTCTTCACCCTCGGCTTCTTCAACGCCGATCCCCATCCCGGGAATTTTATCATCACCCCCGACGGCAGGCTTGCGCCGGTGGACTTCGGGATGATCGGCTTCATCGATCGGGAGATGAAAGCGGCCCTCTTCTCCCTCTTCGAGGCCTTTGTGAAGCGGGATCCCAACAAGATCGTGCAGACCTTTATCAGGATGGATTTTATCGAGGAGGAGACCTCGATCCAGGATCTGCGCCACGATCTGAACAATATGATCAACTACTACTACAACATGCCGGTCTCCCACCTCAGGGCCGGCAAGGTGATCGAGGATTTAAGCGGTATCGTCCGCACCTACCATATCAGCCTGCCCGCCGACTTCGCCCTGACCCTGAAGGTGATCCTTACCGCCGAAGGGCTCGGCCGACAGCTCGATCCGGAATACAACATCATCGAGGCGGCCCGACCCTTCATCCACAGCTACATGCGGGAGCGGATGAATACCAAGGAACGGATGAGCGACACCCTCGATTTTCTGCGCGAGGGCTACACCTTCGTCCGGGGACTCCCCTACGACGCCAGCCTGATCTTGAAGAAACTCAGAACCGGGAAGCTGAAGCTCGAGATGGATATCCGCGGACTCGATACCACCACCCGGGAGCTGGATAAATCCTTCAACCGCCTCTCCTTCAGCATCATCATCGCCGGACTCTTAATGGGGTCATCTTTTATGAATCAGGCCGAGGGCTGCATCCGGGTCTTCGGCTTCTCCCTGGTGAGCTTAATCGGCTATGTGGTGGCGGGGATCTTCGGATTGTGGCTCTTGATCGGGATTATCCGCTCGGGACGAGTATAGCGACCGCTAGGAAAGCGAGAATCCCGGCGACGAGGATGCTGAGAAAGTTAACCCCATCGTTGTTGATCCAGCGCAAGCCCTTCACCAGGATATGGGCGCCCTTCTCGCCGTAGCTCCGTTCGGTGCGCTCTCCTTCCGGATCGAGATAAAGGGCCTGCACAGTCGCCCCCAAGAGGCTGTCGATCAGCGAACCGAGGAGTCCGACGGCGGAGATCACCGCCCCTATAATCAGTAAGGTGAAAAGCGAGAATTCGTGCGTGCCCGGAAGCAGCAACACCCCCAACAGGGTAATCAACGCAATAAAACCGCCCCCGGCGGCCGAGGCGGCCAACCCCAAGAGACTGACCCCACCGGAGGTTCCCCGGGGGACCGGTCGCCATCCGATTATCGACCGGGCTTCTCTCCGGGACAAAACGCCGAGCTCGCTGGCCCAGGTATCCGCATTGGCGGCGGCAAAACTCCCGGCGAAAGCGGCCAGAAGCGCCGGTTCCGGACGCCACAGATAGAGGAGCGCCGCCGCGGTACCGACCCCGGCGTTGGCCGCCACCTGAAGCGCATCCCTCCGGGATCCTTTCGCATGTAGCTTCTTCAAGGCCTGCTTCCGGCGACGTCCGATGGGCGACAGAAGTGAGGAGGAGACGAAGAAACTACCGAGGATTATCCAGAAGAGGGGGCCGCCGGCGACGAAGGAGATACAGCCCACCCCGAAACCGGCCAGGGCGCCGTCCTTCGAAACCGCTCGCTTCTTGAGGGCTCCCAGGGCCAGGATCAGATTGCAGACTAGGGCGGCGATCACGCGAAATAGCACCGTCGCAGTCCCTAGAGAATCGCTGAAGAGATCAGGGCGGTAAGAATCGGCACGCTTATATTATCGATACCTAAGGGGGTTAACACCTCGATACAGGTAGCTGCCGCCGCGATAATCAGCGCCGCGGGGATCAGTCCGAGGCTGCCGGCATAACCGAAGAATCCGAGGCTAATTAGAACTACCCCAAAGGAGAAGGCGAACATCGTCACCGTCCCTTCAATCGATTTGCGGCCGCCGAGGATGGAGAAGGTATGCTTCCCATAGTTCTCGCCGATCAGGGCCGCCATCCCGTCCCCCCACCCGAGGACCAGCACGCCGATCGTCCCCGCCGCGAAGGAGAGAGAGCCGCCCCAGCAGAGAAGTACCAAAACTACCAGGGAAAATGGAAAATAGACGGTGCCTAAATTCTGGCTCGGTTCTTCGGTCTCCATGGCGCTGATCAGGGTGAAGCGGACCGATAATGCGTTGAGGACGATAAAGGTCACCGGCCCGATCAGGGCGATCCAGAGGGAGTCAATACCGGCCAGGGCGATAATCCACCAATGGGCCACGCCGATATGCACGATCTTGCGGGTAATCTTCCGATCCAAGCCCGTAAGACGATAGAAGGCCGTGGATAGACCGATCACGGCGAAGATGAACACAAAGGATAAGGCGAGTACGTACCACTGATGCATGCAGCCATTGTAGCGACAATCGGAAAAAAAAGAAATCGGAAACTATCGGTAAATTAGATAGACCGTCCCAGATTATAGGCCATGAACTCCCGAAAGACTCGGGTATATTCGCCGTTGGATAGGGAGAGCCGATCGATCAAGCTTTGCGCTTTGCCGTGCAGTTCCCGGGTGGTTTCGGCAATCTCGGAGAGGATTCCCAAGCCTTCCAGAGAACCGCGAACGAAATCGATCTCCTTTTCGGGAATCAGGTCGACGCCTTTCAGGGCCTCGACCCTGCGCCTGCCCTCGGCATCCAGTTCCTGCAATAGGCGGGAGTAAAAGATCGTCTGCTTACCCTCCGAGAGATCGGTACCGACCGGCTTCCCGATCTTCTCCGCCGATCCGAAGAGTCCCAGTTCATCATCCTTGATTTGAAAGATAATACCTAAGATCTCGCCCAAGCGGCTCAAGATCTCCAGACTCTCATCGTCGGCCCCGCCTAAAAGCGCGCCGGTCATCAGCGGCAGGGAGAAGGTGTAGCGGCCGGTCTTGTGCACATAGATAGAGAAGATCTCTTCCTGATCGGGAGGATCGGGAAGCACGCCGGCCCTAATATCCCGCATCTGCCCCAGGCCGACGCCCGTCATCTCCTTGGAACAGATAGAATAGAGCCGCCGCAGGGTTTCGGCGTCGGATTCAAGGCGAGAGAGGATTTCATAGCCTAGGAAGAAGGCGATATCCCCGACGCAGATCGCCAGTGACTCCCCGGTCCTATCGGCGTCGGCCGCTTCCTCCCGCTGCATATCGTGGGCGTACTGAATATGCATCGCAGGCTTTCCGCGGCGTAAGGGATCCCGGTCCATGATGTCGTCGTGAACAAGGAGCGCCGATTGGAAGAGCTCCATCACCGCCCCAAGCCTATCGGCATCGCGATTCAGCTCGCCTGCGAAGAGCCCCTGGGCCAGGCCCACCAGGCCCCCGCGGATCATCTTCCCCTGTTTGCTGTAATCCAGGAGCCTGATAACCGCCTGGGGCCCCAGGGGATGGCTGCTGCTCAGCTCGGAGACCTTGGAATTGATATATTCGTGGAGATAAGCGCTAATAGCCTCTTTTCGGGCTGCAAAGAACTCCTGCATGGATCCCCCATGGTATCGATAAGATCGCGGGCCCCGATAGCGCGAGGCCCTATAGTAACTTCGAGGAATCTGTGGCGAGTGTCAAGCTGCGGGCAGGTATCCCATAATAACAGTACATTTCACTCTTGTCGTATTTATAGTCAGGGCGAACGCACATAGATATACGAACCCAGGCGGCGGTCGATAGGCATTTCTGTATTAATATACAATCGAACTGAATTTTTATGCCGCTAGACTTTTTGAACTCCTTATTTCATAATGGATTAGAGGATAAGGAGTGCATATGAAGAAGCCGACAGCATCCATCGTTGATCATTTTGAGGAATTAGCAGATCCCAGAATCGAACGAAACAAGAAGCACGCCCTGATAGATATCATCATTCTGACGATTTGTGCAGTTATCACGGGCAGTGAAACCTGGGAGGAGATTGAAGATTACGGTCACTACAAAGAAGAGTGGCTCAAATCGTTTCTCCCCTTGCAAAATGGCATTCCTTCACACGATACCATCCGCCGGCTCTTCATCCGACTCAATCCTGAAGAGCTTCAACGGTGCTTTATGAGCTGGATAGAAGCCGTACGAGAGGTTATAGCCGGTGATGTGATTGCCGTAGATGGGAAAACACTCAGACGCAGCGGAGAACAGGTGAGCGGGAAATCGCCTATCCATATGGTTAGTGCCTGGGCCGCAGGGAGCGGGTTACTTTTGGGGCAGAAGAAGACTGCTGAGAAATCCAACGAGATAACCGCCATACCTGCACTGCTGGAATTGCTCAAGATTAAGGGGTGTATTGTTACGATCGATGCCATTGGCTGTCAAGGTGAGATTGCAGCATCTATTCAGAACAAGAAAGCTGACTATGTCCTTGCACTGAAAGGAAATCAGAAGAATCTCCATGAAGACGTGAAATACTTCTTTCATGAGCTGGAAGAAAAGGACTTAGCAGAGGAGTGGCTCGATAGTCATAAAACAGTCGATAAAGACCATGGACGCATTGAAATCCGTGAATACTATCAAAGTGATGAGATCGCCTGGCTCCCGGAACTAAAGAACTTTGCCGGTGTAAAAACCATCGGAATAGTAAAGGCAACCCGGATTATCGGTAAAAGACAATCGACCGAATGTCGCTACTATATCTCAAGTTTGCCGATGGATGCACAGCGCTTTGCCCATGCTGTACGCTCACATTGGAGTGTGGAGAATACGCTTCATTGGACATTAGATATGACGTTCAGGGAAGATTATTCCCGGATGCGCGAAGGTTATTCGGCAGAGAACTTTGCAATGATACGACGCTTAGCGTTGAGCTTGATGAAACGAGATAAGAACTCGAAGAAATCATTAAAACGACGCAGAAGAATTTGTCATCTCGATGACTCGTACTTAGTCCATCTACTCTTCAGTTCTGACGAGGCTATCGACCGCC
>JWTM01000395.1 GCA_001749745.1 Candidatus Marispirochaeta associata | reverse complement strand
CTAACGCTACAGGGATAACCCACGGGCGGTATTCGCCATGCGCACCATGTGTGGAAATACCTGCGAGGTGGTTCTGGATAAAATCCTGAGAAAAATCGAGACCAAGGCGGAAGGCAATGGCAACCAATCCGGCAAAGATACCGACCAGTACGCCGAGTACAAGCATACGTACGTATGTAACGCTGTGGTACACACGCAGGTATTCTTGCCAAATTCGTTTAAAAGGACCGAGCATCGGGCGCTCCCAATTGTATATTCATGCTAGAGACGGGCTTCAGGAGCGTCGAGCAATTGTCGGGCTAGAGAAACATCACTGGTGATTTGTTCGATAAGTTCATCAAGTCCGTTGAATTTTTTCTCGTCTCTGATGC
>JWTM01000394.1 GCA_001749745.1 Candidatus Marispirochaeta associata | reverse complement strand
TTGCGATTTTCCCTGCAGTATTCAACTACGGTCTTGAGCCGACTGCAGGCCCTGGCTTGCTCTTTATGACAATGCCAGCTGTATTCAGCGCGCTCCCTGCAGGACAGCTTTTCATGACGCTCTTCTTCGTACTGACTTCCGTAGCTACCATCGGTGCTATGTGTTCTTTGTTCGAAGTGCCGGTAGCGTTTCTTATCGAAACAATTCCGTCCTGTTCCCGTAAAGTGGCAACTGTTATTGTTGCCATTGGAATAGGCCTTTGCGGTGTTCCGGCAACTCTGTCCTTCAGCGTGCTTTCCGATGTGACAATCTTCGGTAAAAACTTCTTTGATATGTACGACTTCCTCAGTTCTAACATTCTTCTTCCTGCTGGCGGCGCTTTTAT
>JWTM01000393.1 GCA_001749745.1 Candidatus Marispirochaeta associata | reverse complement strand
CACCTTCAATGAATGCAGCGAACATGAAACCAATGATGATTGCCTGAACGCGGCGGTCACCAGTGATCTGCTGCATACCGTACTGAATTGTTTCCATACCACCACTGTACTGCAGTGTGTACAGAATCAGGATAGCACCGAAAACGATGATGAGTACGGAGATTGCTGTAATGAGACCGTGGAAGGACATAGCGGCTACGTAGCCGGCATCAAGGCCCCAACCTGCCATCGCACCGAGAACAGCACATGCCCAAGCAACAGGCATAGCCTTAGTTGCAGGCCAGCGAAGGCCTACCATCAGAATAAGAGCTGCCAGAATTGGCAGTACAGCAAACATTGCTAACATAATAAAACGCTCCTCATTTAGGTTGTTAGCAACCGTATCCGTTTTTCCACCATTAAAACGGATACGATTGAGTAAAAAGGTTCCCGGCTCAGGCTTCCG
>JWTM01000392.1 GCA_001749745.1 Candidatus Marispirochaeta associata | reverse complement strand
GCGTAATTCCCCTGAAAGCAAATGCGGATGAAGCACTCAAATCCTGCCCGAGCGTAGAACACGTTGTTGTTGTCGACCGTGCAGGGCTTGCGGAACAGGATAAGCTGGAATGGCACAATGAACGCGATCTCTGGTGGCATCAGGAAATGCGCCAGAATGACATTGCACCATACTGCGAATGTGTACCTATGGAATCTGAAGATCCGTTATTCATT
>JWTM01000391.1 GCA_001749745.1 Candidatus Marispirochaeta associata | reverse complement strand
TGCTGCATGCGCAAAGATCACCCGTTAATGGCACGCGGTGGCGGACTTTCGCTGGATGAATACTGCTCCCTTAGCCATGCAGCTATTACAGGTGGCGGAGACAAGGTGCAGGTTATCGATGCGGAACTGGCCAAGATAGGTAAGCGCCGGACTGTCCAATTTTCCGCTCCGCTCTATACAACAGTATGCAAAGTTATCAGCCGCTCAGATATGATTGCAACAATGCCGAGCCACATCGCAAGTAACCTTGCCCCTGAATTTGATCTGGCATGGTGCGCCCTGCCGTTCTATATTGAGTCATTCGACTATACGATTGCCTGGCACGAGCGCCAGCATCACGATGCTTCACACATCTGGTTCCGCAATGTGATGCTGCAACAAATTCAGTCCAGCCTT
>JWTM01000390.1 GCA_001749745.1 Candidatus Marispirochaeta associata | reverse complement strand
TGCTCGGCATTGAAACATACATTGCCACCAATGCCGCAGGCTGCCTTATTCCCCACTGGGATGCCGGAACACTCATGGCAATTACCGACCATATCAACTTCACAGGACGCACTCCGCTCTCCGGAAGCAATGTCGACGAATGGGGCCCGCGCTTTCCTGACATGAGTCAGGCGTATGACCCGCAATTGATCGCCTGTGCCATGGAAGAAGCAGCTAAAATTGGCATCCGTCTTGAGCGTGGCATCTATGCCGGAGTACACGGTCCTCAGATGGAAACTCCTGCCGAAACCCGAATGTACAAACAGCTGGGTGCTGACGCGGTCGGAATGTCTACCGTTATGGAAGTTATTGCCGCACGTCATCTCGGTTTAAAAGTTCTTGGCATATCATGCCTGACAAACAAAAACCTTCCTGACTGCATGCAAGATGTTCCGCTTGACGAAATTATCCGAACTGCTAGCAAAGCTGGTGCCAACCTTTCTGCACTGCTACAAGGCGTTATTGCCAAACAGTGCTAGATGCAGCTTCGATTCCGGCAG
>JWTM01000389.1 GCA_001749745.1 Candidatus Marispirochaeta associata | reverse complement strand
AACGGCGACTACTTCAACGCTATCCAGCGTCTGCGTACCAAAATCGACATCATCGCCAACGAATCACTCAAGGGTGTTTACTACCTTGAAGTTGGTACAATCCGTTGGGGTGACCCAATCACTTTAGGCCGCGGAAGCGGTGGTGCACTTGGCGCTGACGGCGTTAACGTTGAAACCAAACGTCTCTACCTTGACTTCCAGGTACCTGACACTGAGCTTCAGTTACGTATGGGTATCCAGGGTCTCGCACTTCCTTCCCTTGCTAACAACAACCCTGTTCTTGATGATGACGTAGCAGCTATCGTAGCTAACTACTCTTTCACAGATCAGTACAACATCGTAGCAGCTTGGGCACGTGCAGCTGACACTGAAAACTACAGCACTAACGGTAGCCCAACCAGCAAAACTAAATACGACGTATTCACCGTTATCTTGGGTCTCAACTTTGAGCCTGTAACTCTCGTTCCTTACATCGCTTACGGTGCAATCGGCCGTAACGCTGACGTAAACTCCCGTGCTGGCGGCATCATCACCGCTACTGCTGACCGTGATGCATGGTGGCTCGGGCTTTCTGCTAAGTCCAATTACTGGGAAAACCTCAACTTAGCATTCGACTTCGTTTGGGGCTGGTCTGATGG
>JWTM01000388.1 GCA_001749745.1 Candidatus Marispirochaeta associata | reverse complement strand
ACTGCAAAGCCTCATCAAGCGCTGCAATCAAATGCGGTGTGGCCGCAACTACCACCTTCAGGTAAGCCTCAACATCAGAAGATGAGACAGCAGGAATACAATCGCGTCTAATATTTTCACCACAAACTGCCATGGAAAGAACAGCAGTCATTCCCGGTTGCAATCCACCGCCTCCGACAAGCGCATGCAGTGTGTTGCTCATAAAAGTTACACCACCAGCATCCTGGCTCACAAGCTCTGCAAGCTTGCTGACGATAGCAACCTTTTCTTCTGAAGACTGTGACGCTGCTA
>JWTM01000387.1 GCA_001749745.1 Candidatus Marispirochaeta associata | reverse complement strand
ATCATAGGCAGTGGAGCGGCAGGACTTACCATTGCATCCGGCGCAGCACAGCTCGGGGTAAAAGTCCTGTTGATAGAAAAAGATGAACACATGGGCGGCGACTGTCTGCACTATGGCTGTGTACCAAGCAAGACACTCATAAAATGTGCTAAAGTACGCCACCAGATGGCAACGGCAGAACAGTACGGCCTCCCTGCTCCAAAACTTGAGCCAGTAGACTTTTCCAAGATCGCGAAACACATCAAGTCAGTTATCGAAACCATTCAGCCACATGACTCTCCAGAACGTTTTGAAGGACTTGGCGCTACTGTTCGTTTCGGCACTGCCTCTTTCAGAGATCCAAATACGATTTCTCTGGTGC
>JWTM01000386.1 GCA_001749745.1 Candidatus Marispirochaeta associata | reverse complement strand
ATTCTGTACCTATGGTTCGGTGCAGAGCCTACACGTAACGAACTTCCTTACTTAGGATGGTTGCTAACAGTAGGTATTGCAGAGATTTTTGCAATTGTGTTTATGTACGCAAGAAAAGGGATTCAGTATTTACCTGAAATCGTAATCAACGAGGATGAAAAAGAGACTTTCGATTTCATGGAAAGATTTATTTCACGCGGTAGCAGTGTCACGATAGTAAGCAATCGTATTTCTTGGCTTCAAAGAGCACCAAGGGTGCTCAATAAAATAGTTACGCGAGCGCAAACAGGGACGGGGTTTGATATCATTACCCCAAGTGACATAGATAACGACCTTAAAGAGCAACTAGAACAAGCAGGCGTTACCTTATTCCTAACAGAGGAAGAAGTTCCTCCAGAAGCAAGATTTACTTTAATAAATGGCAATCGCAGCGGTGCAGAAGAGCTTGCTATTGCAAGGGGAGCACACCCAAAACATGAGATATCAGTTTTTGATAATAATTCTGGTCCACAAATAATCGCTCTAGCCAAAGATATCATTCGTAAGTCAAAAGGACGCAACGATGACTAATGCATGGGATAAAGCTGCCGCCATTCGAAAAGAGCAAATTGAATCAGG
>JWTM01000385.1 GCA_001749745.1 Candidatus Marispirochaeta associata | reverse complement strand
GGCGTCTACGTTGTCAGAAATCCACAGGCGTTTACCCGTGTGGTTCGGCATGTCCTGTTCCGGAAAAAAAGCACGCTGAAGCGCTCTTGTTCCAAGAGCACTGCCGCCGATACCCAGCAGCAGCATATGATCGAAGGACTGGAGCCACGGAGAATGTTCCAGCAGCCCTTTTTCCAGTTCTTCACGGTATGGTAAATTAATAAAAGGCAGTCTGTTGCCGTCAATTTCTTCAAAAAGGTGTGTGGAAAGTTTTTCGCAGCGGTCAGTATGACGCT
>JWTM01000384.1 GCA_001749745.1 Candidatus Marispirochaeta associata | reverse complement strand
TGCGTGTTATTTCGCCGTGTGTCTCAATGGCAATGGTCTCATCACCGAATCCTTCCAGTAACTTCAGCATGTCTACCTCACTTACGAACAGATGAATCAGGCAGCGGAATCGACTTCTTCAAAATCACCGGCTCCCAAGCTGCAGCCAGCGCATCCGCCTCAATAAGATCCTCTTTGGACATATGCTGCTCAAGCACTTCTGCATTGCGCTTTGCTTTACTGC
>JWTM01000383.1 GCA_001749745.1 Candidatus Marispirochaeta associata | reverse complement strand
AGGTATCTGCCTGATTAGTACCTTTAACTTTCTCAACAAAGTTGTAGGAATCACCAGTAGCGTCGCCTGTTCCACTATCGCCGACCATATCAACAGTTACTGCGTTATTGGATTTCTCGTAACTAACAGTATCGGTACCGCCGTAAGCGTTGATAGTTTCCTGAGCTGCTCCGGCGTAAATTGTATCGTCACCAGCACCAGAATTGATGGTCACCTCAGCAGAATCAACTGAGATCGATAGTATCTGCTTTAGCACCAGTAGTGATGTTCAGTTCACTATCAGCCTGCGCTTCGACAGTTACATGGACAGCCTTGTCATCAGCTGTAAACACATTCACGCCGGACGCGCCTTCTTCGCCCACAACCTTTACGTTGGTGGATTCTGTGAAACGTACGTTTTCGAAATCTGAAGCTTCAAGCACAGTGCGCCCCACGGCGTCCGTAATCACAAAGTGCTCAATGCCGTTAACTGCTTGTTTCACAGTCACGGTGAAGGAACCGGAGCCATCCACCTCAAGGGTATCCTGCTTACCAGAGCCGATTACTTTTTCAAAGCCTTCAAGCTGTCCGTTCTGTGTTGTGCGACCAGCCACACCAAAGCTTCCATCAGCATTCAAACGTACACCGGTTGATGACTGGCTGAAGTCCGCGGTATCTTCACCCTCACCACCATCAAGCGTTGTACGTTCGTTTGCGTCCACGATAAAAGTGTCTG
>JWTM01000382.1 GCA_001749745.1 Candidatus Marispirochaeta associata | reverse complement strand
TCACCAGCATCCAGCACCTGACTGAGTGAAGATTTGTAGGCAGATTCTGTACGCTCGACACGGCTCTGGGTAAATCTGCCGTCATAAATAAGCTGAGAGACAGAAACAGAACCGTCAAAGGCTCCGCGCCAATCATTTTCAGTTCCGTCACTACGAGTGCCGGCGCTGTTATGCATTGTCGGACCGTATGAGCCTGTTGCATCAAGATCAGGAAGATATCCGCCCATGCAGATCTGTGCTCTTGCTTTGCAGCCTTACTTTCACTTTCCAGTGCAGCAATGCGAGGATATGTTTTCAGCGTTGCAAGTACACTATCTTTGAGCGAAATTTCTGCCGAAGCAATGCTTACACATCCAAACAGTACCGTAGTCATTGCTAACAACGCGTACATTTTTTTCATTAAACCACTCCTG
>JWTM01000381.1 GCA_001749745.1 Candidatus Marispirochaeta associata | reverse complement strand
TGAGGTTGCTCAAAATAATATAGCACGTTGTATAGAGGAATGTATGCGTAAGATTACGGTTTTGCTTATAGTGTTACTCTCGTTTTTATGGACTGGTTGCAGTACCGTTCACCAGAAATCACCATCAGATTTACTTACAGCATCACGCATGTCAGAAGCTCCATCTCAAGCTTTTACAGTGCGTTTTCCTCATGTTTTTATTGATAATACTCCTGTTCTGACGTAGAAGGGGATTGGTGCATTTTTACCTTCTCCCGTTTGGAGTGGGTAAGCGAGAACGTATTGAAAATAGAAAAAAAGCGTTCTCTGCGAGCAGATGCAAAAGAGATCGGATCGCTTGTGCGGACATACTCTATGAAGTTATACATCGCTCATGATGCAGAAAAGAATGAGTTTGAAGTACGGCTGGTTCCAGAGAATATTGTCTCGGAAAATGCAACGGAAGGTTACTCTTCGCAGCTGACAGGCGATGTTTATGCACCTTCACAATATGACAATGCGCAGCTGCCAGCGTTCACGTCGGGCGGTCAGGACGCGCAAGTAGTTGATGTAGT
>JWTM01000380.1 GCA_001749745.1 Candidatus Marispirochaeta associata | reverse complement strand
CGGTAAGTTCGTAGTGCTTGTCTGAATTGATGTGCTTGATGTCATACAGGAACAAATCCACAAACTCAGCAGCCTTAAGCACTGCTTCCTGCTTTGCATATCCGCAGGTCTCAATAGCTGTATTGATTCCCCGCTGCTTACAGGTCATCAGCACGTTTGTGGCAAACTCTGGTTGCATCAGCACTTCTCCACCGCCCAGAGTCACACCACCTCCGGATACTTCGTAGAAGGCTCTATCCTCCTCGATAATATCCATCACCTCAGAGATGGCCTTTTTCTCACCGACGACGGAAAGTGCTGATGCAGCACAGACTTTTTCACATTTCCCGCATCCGATGCAGTCAATGCTCCCGTTCATCTCATGCAGCGTACCTCCTGCCCCCATGGAGTGAACTCCAACGGGGCACACAGATGCGCATTTGCCGCAATTGATGCAG
>JWTM01000379.1 GCA_001749745.1 Candidatus Marispirochaeta associata | reverse complement strand
AGCAGTTGATTCCTTGATGCAGAGCATGAATGAGCTGAGACAAAAAGCTATGGAAACTCAGCGTACTTTGATGCAGGCAAATCTTGAAACCCAACGTCGCATTCTCGCGTAAGTTGAGGGCAGTGCGGTGAGTACAGCTTTACAAGATATGGTACGTGCGCTTGCTACCGAACATGACTGGGAAGTGGAGCAGAGTGCAGACCCCTCAGGATGCAAGGTGGCGATAGGTGAAAGCACAGTTGAACTATTCCGGCGGGGAATG
>JWTM01000378.1 GCA_001749745.1 Candidatus Marispirochaeta associata | reverse complement strand
CTTGCAGAAAAAACAATGAGTGCAACAAAAGAAGTGGAAAACGTTGTAACAGGCATTCAGAACAGTACTTCAAATACGCTCACGTACATGCATGACGTTGCAGATTTAATCGGTGAAAACACCCAGCAGACACATGCGGCTGGTAACTCACTGCAACAAATTGTGACCTCCGTAATGGAAACATCTGAACGGGTGCGCTCCATTGCGACCGCTGCTGAACAGCAGTCCGCAACAACAGAGCAAATTGCCGGAGCTTCCAGCGAAGTGAACAGACTGGCAGATGAATCCGCCCAAGCGTTAATTCAATCTGCTGATGCGATCATGGAGCTTTCATCTCTTGCAAGTAATTTGAATACGCTTATGGATGAATTACAGGAATAACAGTGAACATCCATACAAAATTTCCATATTGATCATGTATTATTACGGATAAAGAGACTATCTTTACACGTACCAACTATACCTACTACTGAACCTGTGTTGGAATAAAAACGGTACACCGCTTA
>JWTM01000377.1 GCA_001749745.1 Candidatus Marispirochaeta associata | reverse complement strand
GACTAGAAACACATCGCATCAAGATATATTAATGGATCAAAGAACACCAGCCGTCAAAAGCTACTCCGTTACGGCTAAAAATTTTATTTCAGGTAAGATTCTATGAACTCAGAAATGCGCACAACCAAAGATCGGTTGCGACATACCGTTTTATTCGAGCTGTTATTATTGACAATTTGTGTCCCCCTCATGACATATGCACTTGGCAAACCAGCGAAAGATGTTGGCCTCATGAGTATCTTTCTCAGCATGACGGGTGCCACATGGAACTTTTGCTACAATATCATATTTGACCATGTACTTATCCGGCTTGGCGTGCCGTTGTACCCGCGAAATAAGCCTCTGCGAATT
>JWTM01000376.1 GCA_001749745.1 Candidatus Marispirochaeta associata | reverse complement strand
CTGCAGGGCAAGCAAGGGAAATCCGAAGGCGGTAGCCACCGTCACCGCGCGGTTCGATGTTGAACGCGTCGTCGATGTCTTTAGTAGTAGCTGAGTCTATGGAAATATATGTGCGTTCTTCCGGTTTCTGTTGAACGGAAAGACACTTTTCTTTGATATCGTTAACTTCTGAAGTAAATTCGTCTGCCCAGTTGTTAGAGCAATCGTAGTCGGCACGATCCAGCCAGAAGTTATGATGAGCCCATATGCGGATCTTCTGGAAGTCCCTTGGCAAGTTGTTTCCAGACCTGCTCAATTTCGTGGCTGTCCGGATCGCTCATACGGTTCAGGATAATAGTTTTGAGCTGTTCAGCAACTCCTTCGTCAGGCGCTTTACCAAGGGTGCGTCCTTTGGAATGTTTTTCCCAGAGATTGCGGAAAAATCCTACACCTTGCGTGACCAGCGCTTCACGTTCCTGTCGTTTGCGCTCTTCTTCCT
>JWTM01000375.1 GCA_001749745.1 Candidatus Marispirochaeta associata | reverse complement strand
AACTGGCTGCTTTACAAATCGCTGAAGGATTTGCTGACGGCCTGCGAACAATTGTAAGCCATATCGATGGTGGCACATCCACGTTCAACCAACTGCCATGCTTTGTTTCTGTGCATAATGCACAGAGCGAAATCATCTCTGCAAACCCGATTTTCACTGAGCGAATAGGGCCTTCCGTTGGTAAACCAAGCTGGTGGGCTTACAAAAACAGCACTGAGAAACGTCCTGACAGCTCCCCAGTCGAACGCGTCCTGCTTTCAGGAGATGCACAATCCTCACAAGAATTTATTACGGACAAAAACGGGAGCAAATTACCGGTTCAAGTAAATGCTGTCCCCATTCTGGATAATGACGGTACTATTGAACTGGTACTTGAATTAGCAGCAGACATGACTGAAGTTCAGAGTATGCAAGAAGAGCTTCGGATCACCCGCCACCGCTACCAACAGTTGTTTGAAGAATCTCCGTGCTATATCAGTGTGCAAAATAAAGATTTACA
>JWTM01000374.1 GCA_001749745.1 Candidatus Marispirochaeta associata | reverse complement strand
ACCAAAGGTGTTCATGCGCATCATTCCGCAGTGTCCTTTCGCAAAGAATACTTCCCATGACTTATGGGCAACGTCACGCTCTGTCATGCCGACATGAAGATGTTGTGGCAGGTCATGGTAGAGCGCTTCGTGGTGACGGGCTCCGCCAAGGCGCAGTTTTTTGAGTTCCCATTCTGTTTTGACAGCTCTGGCTGTTGTTAATACGCGGTCGCATGGGATGAAAGATATATGCGGCAGCTTTTTGCGCAGGAGATCGCCTACCTGCCAGGTGAGTCCTGCAAAATCTACTGCCACATCAGCTGCTTCTGCAGGTAGAAGAGGAGTGCCCGCATCACTCAGGATAGTTTCAATATCGCTGAATGAACGGAAGGCATGGATTTCCTCAATGGAACTTTCCAGACGGCAACGCTCGACACCAT
>JWTM01000373.1 GCA_001749745.1 Candidatus Marispirochaeta associata | reverse complement strand
AAAGCCTTCTCCCCATGATACGCACGTATTCTTTATACTCCGGCGTTGATCTGTACGCAGGAGTGGAACTTACCCACATTCCACCACAGCTTATACCGGATGCCATTACTGAAGCTCGAAGCATCGGCGCTCAATTGGTCTGTGTCCATGGACAAACCATTGCTGACATTGTTGATGAAGGCACTAATCTGGCAGCAATTGAAGGCGGAGCTGACTATCTTGCTCACCCTGGCCTTATCACCGAGCAGGAAGCCCAGCTGGCAGCAGAGAAAAACGTCTATCTGGAAATTACTGCCCGTCCTGAGCACGCCCTGACAAACGGCCATGTTGTTAAGGCCGCTACACTCACCGGTGCACCTTTGCTACTCAATAACGGTGGATACCGCGGGTATGACTTTATCAATAAAGACAGAAGACGCGCCATAGCTCTTGGTGCGGGGATGTCAAAAGAACAATACC
>JWTM01000372.1 GCA_001749745.1 Candidatus Marispirochaeta associata | reverse complement strand
CCACACACCAAGTTTAAAGCTGAAGTATACGTACTTTCTAAAGACGAAGGTGGACGTCACACTCCATTCTTCACCGGTTACCGCCCTCAGTTCTACTTCCGTACAACTGACATCACTGGCGTAATCGCTCTTGACGAAGGCGTTGAAATGGTAATGCCAGGCGATAACGCTGTATTCAACGTAGAACTGATCAACCCAATCGCTATGGAAACTGGTCTTCGCTTCGCTATCCGCGAAGGTGGCCGTACCGTAGGCGCAGGTGTTGTTTCTGAAATCGTGGAGTAATTCATGCGCGTTAATATCCAGCTCGCTTGCACAGAGTGCAAACGACGCAATTACGCGACCGTGAAGAACAAGAAAAACACTACAGCTCGTGTTGAATTGAATAAGTATTGTCCTTGGGACAAGAAACATACTCTTCACCGCGAAACTAAGTAAGTAGTTGTTATAAAAACGCA
>JWTM01000371.1 GCA_001749745.1 Candidatus Marispirochaeta associata | reverse complement strand
TCAATACCGTTATTTTTGAACACCTCTTCCAACGAGCGAAACGAGGTGGATAATTGCGGAGGAACGTTAGCAGCCTGCGGCATCTCAGATTTTGCAGTAACAGCTGCTGATACCTGCTCGATACCATGATTGAATGTAATGAACGGCTTAATTTCGGTACCCATAGTAGTCTCCTGACAAGTTACGCTGCAAAGGTGCTGCGCAGTGTTTCATCCAGATACATCAGCGCGTGTTCAAGAACATCCACAGTGCATTCTTCTTCTGAAAGCAGTGTGGAAAAGACCAGCATACCGTTGCCTGTTTTTCCGCAGGTAAGAGGAAAACGCTGAGGAGTGCTGTAGTGCACAAGACGCATTGCTTTTTCGTTGAGCGCATCGATGTCGGACTGAACTGTCGGGCCCTGC
>JWTM01000370.1 GCA_001749745.1 Candidatus Marispirochaeta associata | reverse complement strand
ATGAAATTTGTGCTTCCCATTGGAACGGGGTGTTCGGCTTTGGTACAAATGGTGAGATACCGGCTGTAACCTGAATTCGCTTGCCTGCTGCACCACGTACTTTCCGGCAAAGCTCAACAATTTCGTCAAGGTCTTCATAAGTTTCAGTAGGCAGACCGATCATAAAGTACAGTTTTACCTGCTGCCAGCCATGCTGATAGAGCTT
>JWTM01000369.1 GCA_001749745.1 Candidatus Marispirochaeta associata | reverse complement strand
TGACGGGTTGCTTGTTCTGAACAAGCCTGCAGGTCTGCCGGTTCAACCCGGTACAGGGCACACAGATGCTGTAACAACGAGATTAAAACAAAAATATGCAGATGCACCTTTCTGCCCTACTCCTGCTCACAGGCTGGATAAAAATACTTCGGGGTTACTGCTTGTTGCGACAAGTTATACCCGCCTGCAGGAGTTGCATGACCTTTTTCGAAACGAACATGCCATAGGTAAGCATTATCTGGCATGGGTTGAAGGGCGCTGGGAACACTCAGAAGAAGTGGAACTGCATGACCTGCTGAGTAAGCAATCTCAAAGGGACGGCAAAGAACGCGTAGAAACTGGTGAAGGAAAGGAATCGCTTTGTTTGGTCACGTCGTTGCTGAGAACGAACAAGAAATCGCTGTTGCATATTTCATTGCAAACAGGTCGCACACATCAGATTCGTGTTCAGCTTTCCAGCCGAGGTCATCCAATTGTTGGTGATATCAAGTACAA
>JWTM01000368.1 GCA_001749745.1 Candidatus Marispirochaeta associata | reverse complement strand
TATGCCAAAAGCACTTTGAACCGTGAACAGAGTTACTGCATCCTCTTATGGTAGCGGAATATTTTTTCCGTGAATGGAAGGGTATGACGTGTGAACGGTTGCTTCTGGTTATCTGTAGTTGCAGCTATTTTTCATTCCTGAAGATTTTTTGAGAACCATTTGCATGCTTTTACCAGCCTGGACATTCAGTGTGTTCAGTTTTGCGAAAGCAGGCAGTTTTGTGCTTGGTGTTTTCGGTCAGTGTACCTTGTGTTGCTGTTTTTCCAGAAGAGAAGGTGATTAGACTCCGTTAGTGATAAGTTGTAGATTCCGATGTGCTCCATACGTTCGTTTATGGTAATTTCATGGTCAGGTTGAAATATAAAAAGCACTTCGGGGGAAGCCTTTTATGCTGTATTCTGTTGAGGAAATAGACAAAGAGCATGACCTGTATGAGCCGACAGTGGCCATGCGGCAGGTGGACTTATATCCGGTGGGGCGGGTGACCCGTTCATATATTCTGGATGATTTGGAAGATACAAGCACGTTGCTGATTGCCTTGAAGAACAGAACATTACTTGGCTGCGGTCGTCTGACAATAGTGGGGGACGTGGCCAGACTGTCACACATGGTTGTGGGAGAAGAGTTTCGTTTTTCGGGTGTCGGTTCCTCTTTACTAAAAAAATTTGTGGAAGCTTCAAAAGAAAAAGGTGCTGTTAAGATA
>JWTM01000367.1 GCA_001749745.1 Candidatus Marispirochaeta associata | reverse complement strand
CCCGAGGGCTTCAGCTTTTTCACGGTCAATATCAATCACAAGCTGAGGGCCATCCGGCATACCATCAATCATCGCATACGCAATGGCAGGGGAACTGTTTACCTTGCTAATGAAGAGCGCTGCAAGTTCATTGAACTTATCTCGACTCAACTTTCCTTTATTCTGCAAGCGGAACGCAAAGCCGCCTGTTTCTCCGAGCCCATCGATTGGCGCAGGCGCTACAGCAAATACGCTCCCATCAGTTGTGTCCGAGAATGCTGCATTAAACTTGCCCACCACATCCTGAACAGATTCCCCTTCACCACGTACAGACCAGTCTTTCATAGCAGGCATAAGCATTGCTGCGTTTTCACCTTCACCGGAAAAACTAAATCCGATAACAGACATTGCGCCCTTCACCGCAGGTACTGTTCCAAAGTAATTGTGTATCTTTTGTATCAATGAATCTGTTCGTAAATAGGTTGCCCCGGCTGGAAGCTGAACGCTTACAACAAAGTTTCCCTGATCTTCTTCTGGCACAAAAGATGCCGGAAGCTGCATGTACGAATACCCAAGGATTGCTATCAGCCCCGCATAAATAGCCATGTAGCGCCAAGTACGCTTTGTGACTGATGTCGTTACATTTTGATAGTTA
>JWTM01000366.1 GCA_001749745.1 Candidatus Marispirochaeta associata | reverse complement strand
TCATCACTAACTCTTCTCAAAGAAGAATACGAAAGAACACCAGTCCTTTTTCTTACCCCACAAGAGAATTTTCCTGCCGGACAAGAAAAACTGCGTTTGCACTCATCAATTAAACAGCAACAACCTACTCATTTTACATACTTTAATCTTATTTTCTCTTTGGCATACTCTCTGCTTTTAGCAAACAAACACCGACCCTGTTTGCTGGGGTCACAGTCCAACAGTAACGGTGCAGAACTAAGC
>JWTM01000365.1 GCA_001749745.1 Candidatus Marispirochaeta associata | reverse complement strand
TTGCGGGCGTCAGAGAAGATTTTAAGCACACCTGCTGCGATACCGGCTAGTGGCGCAGCAATAAGGGCAGACGTAAGTGTTTCTTCGTTGGCCATGGAGTTTTTAACCGGAGCAAGATTTGGTCTTCCTCTTCCTTTCTCAATGGCGTTGTTGATTTTTTCAAATGGCACGGGTGATACATAGATTGTGTTGGTTCCGCCATTTTCATCAAGGCCGTAAATGTAGCCATTCATGGAAGCGGCAAGCGCTTTAGCGTGTTTAATCATCATGCTGCGAGGGCCGATGGTCTGTATATCTTCAGGGCAGGCTGTGATGCATGCCGGTTCTTTTCCCTCTGCTATCTTGTCATAGCAGCGGTCGCATTTGAGCATGGTTCCGTTACCGGCAAAGCGGGGAAGCAGGTCAAGATATAGTCCGGCTCCGCTCTGGCGTTGGGGAATGTGCCACGGACAGACTGTACGGCATTTTGCGCCACCAAGGCAGATATCTTCATCAATACGTACAATGCCTGTGTCTTCCTTGAGTGCTGCACCCCACGGGCACAGGTTTGCACATGGCGGGTTGGTACAGTGCAGGCAGCGCCGAGGAATATTGAGTTCAAAGTCTTCGCCGTCATGTTCCAGTTCTGCTGTCTGGATGTAGAGCCAGTTGTACGGGGTGAGGCGGTCGTCGACGTCTTTTTTGTCTGACCAGTCCTC
>JWTM01000364.1 GCA_001749745.1 Candidatus Marispirochaeta associata | reverse complement strand
GTTTAATGGTTCGGGGTCATAAAAAAAGCCGCACTTCTTGGAGAAGTGCGGCTTAGTACTCAGCTTAGTATAAGGGGTACAATAGTAGTCTATTGATGCACTTCTCCCGTAGAATCCGTAAATCGCCACCACCAAAGAGCACGCTCAACGATAACGTTGATGTCGCCACCAGCAGCAATGTTAAGGATAGAACGATAGGAGCGCACAGCGTCCTGAGAGCTTGGGTTGGCTTCGAACAAGCCTTCAAAGAGTTCAGCATCTTTGGTGATCATTTTTTCAGCAGCTTTCAGGCGGCGTTCAAAAGACGGAGTAAGGTACGGTATCACGTTTTCTTTATCTGCCAGAAGGGCAAGGTAGGAAACGGATGTAACAAAGTTCAGACCTTGGATGAGCGCAGCGGCTTTATCGTGTTCCTCTGCAGAAGAGCAGAAGGGTTCACAGCCGATGCTGGTGAAGAGGTCTTCAACCATGCGTGCAGACTCGGCATCACACCCT
>JWTM01000363.1 GCA_001749745.1 Candidatus Marispirochaeta associata | reverse complement strand
TGCTAACAAAATGATCAACTCCTGCATGCTCTGCGGCCTGTGCGAAGAAATCTGCCCCGAAGACTTCGCGGTACAGGATCTCTGCCTTTCTGCAAGACAAGAGATGGTGTCAGCTTCCACAATGCCTCCATCTGCACACGAATTTGCGCTCCGTGATATGGCATTTGCCAATACTGCGGGGATGCTCGCAAAAAATGCACCTTCCGCTTCAGCCAGCACGTACGCTTTTTTCCCCGGTTGTCAGCTTCCGGCTGTTTCACCGCACCTTGTAGAAAGTACATACAACTATCTGCGAACAGTCATGGAAGAACCAGTCGGGTTGTTTATCCACTGTTGCGGAGCTCCCGCTCACTGGTCAGG
>JWTM01000362.1 GCA_001749745.1 Candidatus Marispirochaeta associata | reverse complement strand
GTTGAAGAGATTTGTCTCGGACGATTTTAGCGTAGTGCTCTGCGTTGGCTGCACTGATGATGGAGTTGACGAGTTCGCCGATGTACACAGCACCGCCGACTTGTTCCAGCAGGCTTTTGTCTCGCAGGTATTGACCAATGGTAACAGGGTCAACAGCGATGCTTTGCCTGTGCAGTTCCATCATGGCGCCGAAGAGAATTTTATGGGCAGGAGCGTAGAAGTCGTCTTCGGTGACGATATCTACAAGGGTGTTGAGTGCGTCCGCACGCAAAAAAATACCCCCGAGCACAGCTTGTTCTGCTTCGATACTGTGGGGGGGGACATTGCGCAGCAATTCGTCCGACACATTTTCAAATGTATCGGAAACCGAACCTTCGCCCTCATGGGCGAAGGTTTCGGTATTAAAGCTATTCTGCGGATTCTTCTGCGGATTCCACT
>JWTM01000361.1 GCA_001749745.1 Candidatus Marispirochaeta associata | reverse complement strand
GTAACTTTCTCACTGAGTCAGGCTTAACTGATATGTTACAAGCTTCTGTCCAGAAAGCACTGCCGGGCATCTGGCACATAGTTAGTGGGTCGGCGCAGACTCTGACCGCTGTTGCTGGTCTGTTCGTAATTATTTTGTACCTTGTTTTTCTTCTCAACGACTATGACAAACTGAGTGGCTGGCGCAAGTGCGTTCCTGTTGGTTATCGAGATCGCGTCATAACCTTTGTGGATGAATTTACCACTGTCACCAATCATTATTTTCGAACGCAAGCTCTCATCGCACTCATTATAGGCTGCCTTTTTTCTGTAGGCTTTCTGATCATAGGACTTCCGCTGGCAGTCCTTTTGGGTATGCTGATAGGTCTTTTGAATATGGTGCCTTACTTGCAGATCATAGGGCTTATCCCAGCCTTTTTCTTGGCAGGAATCGATGCTTTGGCCACAGGAGGGAACTTTTGGTATG
>JWTM01000360.1 GCA_001749745.1 Candidatus Marispirochaeta associata | reverse complement strand
GGTATATTCCAGGCACATCGTTTACAGAACTCTAAGCACTTCCTTTACACTCTTTAACGACTAAAATGACTCCAGGAGGAGTCTATGCCGTGGAAGGAGAGTTCAGTAATGGATCAGAAAGAAGAGTTTATTCTCCTGTGGAAGAGCCGGAAGTATACCGTGACGGCCTTGTCTGAGATGTTTGAGATATCCCGCCCGACAGCCTATAAGTTTATACATCGGTATGAACTGCTTGGTCTCTCAGGCTTACATGAACTCCCTCGAGTCCCACATCGAGTTCATAACAAAACAAGTGAACGTATAGAACGAGAGATTCTGAAACTACGGAAACGCCATCCACGCTGGGGAGCGCCGAAGTTGGAAGTCCTCTTAGAAGACAAGTTTCCCGATATGAAGTTACCTGGAACCTCCACCATTAGTGCGATACTCAAGCGCAATGGTATGGTGCAGGAACGAAGAAGGAGACATCGAACGGAGCCATGCTATCCCATTTTTGATCCTTTAGCAGCAAATGAAGTGTGGAGTGCAGACTTCAAGGGTAAGTTCCGAATGGGTAACAGGATATACTGTTACCCGCTTACGATAGCTGACAGTTATAGTAGATATGTATTTACAGCGAAAGGAATGCATGCTCCGAATGCAAAGAACGCCAAAGCAGTATTTATAGATGTATTCAGAAATTATGGTTTACCGGAACAGATTCACACCGACAATGGAGCTCCATTTGCTCACGTACGCTCCCTGGGCCGATTGTCGAAGCTGGGTGCCTGGTTTATGGAGCTGGGCATAAAACCGGTGTATTCTGACCCTGCTCATCCGGAACAGAATGGTCGGCATGAACGAATGCACCGAGAGCTCAAGGCCGAAGCAACAAAACCTCCTGGCTATTCGCTACAGCCACAACAGCGGAAGCTGAATACGTTTGTGAAGGAGTATAATGAGCTGAGACCACATGAAGCGTTGGACATGCGAACACCGAGCGCAGTACATCAGAAGTCGAGTAGGGAGTACCCAGAAAAGATAATCTCCTGGGAATATCCGAACGATTACAAAGTGAAATACATCACGAGAAATGGTGCAATTCGCGTGGATATAAACACCTGGTTGTTTGTTTCAACCGCCTTAGCAGGAAAACATGTTGGCTTGGAAGAGCTAGGCAACGGAATCTATCGGATGTACTACCATGAATTCCTTCTAGGATATGTAGATATGAAGGAGATGAAAATCCATGATAGTATGGTGTATACTCATGAAGTAGATGTGTAAACGATGTGCTTAGAAAAGTGTAAACGATGTGTTGGAAAGAACAGAAAATTTAAGTTGATTAAACAGTCTTTATGAGGTACTATATTAGTACTACAAGGACGGTTTCATGAATCTTAAGGACGATATAAAGCCCATTTCCTATATCAAAACACACGCAGCCGATATGCTCAAACGAGTCAATGAAACGCATAATCCGCTCATCATAACTCAAAATGGTGAAGCGAAAGCTGTGCTCCTCGATACCGAAACCTATCAATCGATGGTGAATAGTATAGGCATTCTAAAGCTTCTATCAGAAAGCGAACAAGAGATAGAGTCAGGTGCTGTTGAGGAACAAGAGACGGTTTTTGCCGAAATAGAGGCTCGGATTAACCAACTGAAAGTGAAGCGATGATTAAAAGAAGCATACAAAGCATTGCATGGTTGGTTAGTTATGAATTCTAATTCAACTGTTCCAATTCTATCAGTTGAATGTGTTTGGAAGTGAAAGAAGTGATTGTTTTAAGAGCGTCTGTATGAAAAAGTATGAAGTATACTGGACTAACCCAGCAAAGAGAGATTTGATCGATATCATCGATTACATTGCATTGGAATCACCCACAGTTGCAGAAGAAAAGTTCAGTATTATTCGTAGCTCATGCGATTCATTAGAGCATTTCCCGGAGCAGGGTAGAGTAATACCCGAGCTATCAATCCAAAATATTAAACGCTATCGTGAAGTGATTGTTTCGCCTTGGCGTGTGATGTATAAAATTGAAAAAGATGCTGTGTTTGTATTAGCAGTAATCGATGGCAGGAGAAATGTTGAAGATATTCTTCTTAACCGCCAACTCCGCTAATGAATGATTCGGAACATAACCAGCAATTGGAGCAGACGTGGCTATTGTCATGGTTTGTGCTACTGGTACCAGGAGAGGTTTAGTTTTTTAGAAAACGGTGCGAGCGAAAGAGGTGATATACTGTTGATTTGGTAGCAGCACAAACACATGCCAACTTAACGCCACGCAGCTCAATTGGATGTTATGTAGACACAGGTATATTCCAGGCACATCGTTTACAGAACTCTAAGCACTTCCTTTACACTCTTTAACGACTAAAATGACTCCAGGAGGAGTCTATGCCGTGGAAGGAGAGTTCAGTAATGGATCAGAAAGAAGAGTTTATTCTCCTGTGGAAGAGCCGGAAGTATACCGTGACGGCCTTGTCTGAGATGTTTGAGATATCCCGCCCGACAGCCTATAAGTTTATACATCGGTATGAACTGCTTGGTCTCTCAGGCTTACATGAACTCCCTCGAGTCCCACATCGAGTTCATAACAAAACAAGTGAACGTATAGAACGAGAGATTCTGAAACTACGGAAACGCCATCCACGCTGGGGAGCGCCGAAGTTGGAAGTCCTCTTAGAAGACAAGTTTCCCGATATGAAGTTACCTGGAACCTCCACCATTAGTGCGATACTCAAGCGCAATGGTATGGTGCAGGAACGAAGAAGGAGACATCGAACGGAGCCATGCTATCCCATTTTTGATCCTTTAGCAGCAAATGAAGTGTGGAGTGCAGACTTCAAGGGTAAGTTCCGAATGGGTAACAGGATATACTGTTACCCGCTTACGATAGCTGACAGTTATAGTAGATATGTATTTACAGCGAAAGGAATGCATGCTCCGAATGCAAAGAACGCCAAAGCAGTATTTATAGATGTATTCAGAAATTATGGTTTACCGGAACAGATTCACACCGACAATGGAGCTCCATTTGCTCACGTACGCTCCCTGGGCCGATTGTCGAAGCTGGGTGCCTGGTTTATGGAGCTGGGCATAAAACCGGTGTATTCTGACCCTGCTCATCCGGAACAGAATGGTCGGCATGAACGAATGCACCGAGAGCTCAAGGCCGAAGCAACAAAACCTCCTGGCTATTCGCTACAGCCACAACAGCGGAAGCTGAATACGTTTGTGAAGGAGTATAATGAGCTGAGACCACATGAAGCGTTGGACATGCGAACACCGAGCGCAGTACATCAGAAGTCGAGTAGGGAGTACCCAGAAAAGATAATCTCCTGGGAATATCCGAACGATTACAAAGTGAAATACATCACGAGAAATGGTGCAATTCGCGTGGATATAAACACCTGGTTGTTTGTTTCAACCGCCTTAGCAGGAAAACATGTTGGCTTGGAAGAGCTAGGCAACGGAATCTATCGGATGTACTACCATGAATTCCTTCTAGGATATGTAGATATGAAGGAGATGAAAATCCATGATAGTATGGTGTATACTCATGAAGTAGATGTGTAAACGATGTGCTTAGAAAAGTGTAAACGATGTGTTGGAAAGAACA
>JWTM01000359.1 GCA_001749745.1 Candidatus Marispirochaeta associata | reverse complement strand
CAATTGTTTGTTTACTGCACGGTATTGAGAACTACTGAAATTTCTTTAAAATAGATATCAATCAGGCCCCCCGCAGAAAGCTCCATTGAATCAGTCACACTTTTTGAAACCAACGCACAAATCCCGCTACCATCCTCAAGATGCCCTGTCACTTCCGACATTATGAGGGTTGAAATGATACGTTCCACACTGCATGTAAACTGATTTCGTTTTATTAAGCCATATTGAGCGTGTTGAGGCATGATATCAATATAAGGAGCTTTAATCGTCGCCACCACTGGCGTCCCGATGCAAAGCCGTAAAGTGCGCACGCTTTCCTCAGTAATTGTGGAAAAAACCGACAAGCCTGAATCTGTCATGACTTCAACTTCTGCCATAACTCCGTCAACCGCGACACGGGCTATATGCCCTACAAACGAATTACGTGCACTGGTTCTTTTTTGCATTTCCGCATGCGCCTTACGGACAATGGATGTGACGTCAGCATTGGTGTAATTTCTGAAACTAGCCAAAACATCCGCCGATAACCGCCCAAGCACCTTGCTGACAACAAGCA
>JWTM01000358.1 GCA_001749745.1 Candidatus Marispirochaeta associata | reverse complement strand
AGATCTTCTTTGAGAGCAGCGAGTTTGTCTTCGCTGTCAGTCATAAATTCAACGTTGTTACGAGTAGTGAAACGGAGGTAGCCGTCACAATGTTTGTCAGCAATTTCGCAGATTTCGCGAATGTGAGTAACAGACATAAGACGTGCAGCACCTACGCGAACGGTAAATACTTTATCACCGGATTCACCAACGTGAACCAGTACACCAGGCTCGAGGATTTCGTGGTATGCCCACTTACCTTTGTTAGCCTTGATTACTGGAGGAAGGAATTCGGTAAATTCACGAGGACCGATATCTGTGATACGGCCTTCCATTGGTTTAGCTGGATTGTAACCAGAAGAGATGAATGCCATGTTATTGTACTCCTCTTCTTAGCGCTGGTGGCGCTTACGGTATTCGTTGATGTCACGGTCCCAACCACCAGGTACTTCTT
>JWTM01000357.1 GCA_001749745.1 Candidatus Marispirochaeta associata | reverse complement strand
AAATGCTCTCCATCGGTGAGGAACGCCCTTTCGGCGTCACACTGCACAACATGGAAAAAGAGCTACGAAGAGGGAAAAGCTACACTACCCCGTTCACCATTCCTTTCACACGGGATGAAAACGCGGCTGCTTCTGAAGAAGAAATGCAGGAGTTGCTGCACAGAGTGCTTTCCTGCTCCATAACCGCATGGGAAGAAATTTCAACTCCTGCTCAATTAGCAGATACCCTAGCAGACTTATGTACGGTTTTACTGGAGCACGGCGGCAATCTATGGGAACGATTCCCGATTGATGCGGAATCCATGTACCGCATTATGCGCAAAGTTATTCCTTCCTTGCGCGAATGTACCCTTGCTCATGAAGAATTTTCACAGGGAGTTTTGTTTACCATTCTGCGAGAAATTATCCGTGGAGAGCGCGTTCCATTCGAAGCAGACCCACTTACGGGATTGCAAGTTCTCGGCATGCTG
>JWTM01000356.1 GCA_001749745.1 Candidatus Marispirochaeta associata | reverse complement strand
TTTAATGAAAATACGTGATTCATTACGGGATGTTGAGACCATGAATTCAACTGTATTAACCAGTTCTCTGATATTACCCGGCCAGTCATACTCTTCCAGCGTAGTAAGCACACTGGGGTTGAAGGCTTTGGAGTTGAGACAGTTTTTTTTGAAAAATAGTGTCATGTAATGATCAATGAGCAATGAAATATCTTCCCGGCGTTCTCGCAGAGGGGGGAGCGTAATTTTGCCTGCACAAAGGCGGTAGGCAAGGTCTGTTCGAAAGGTTCCAGCTTCCTGCATTGCATCAAGATTTTGATTGGTTGCCGAAATAAGTCTGAAGTTGCAGGGGATTTCTTTTTTGCTGCCTAGAGGGCGTACAGTACGTTCCTGCAGGACACGGAGAAATGCTTTTTGTGTAGAGAGGGGGAGTTCACCTACTTCATCTAGGAATAACGTACCATTGTTAGCTTGCAGAATGAGCCCCTCTTTGTCTTGCATTGCACCTGTGAAGGTGCCTTTTTCATGCCCGAATAAGATGGTTTCTACCAGATTCTCAGGCAGGGCAGCACAGTCTACGACAATGAACGGGCCGTTGCGACGTGCGCTGTTATTGTGCAGGGCACGTGCAAAAAGTTCTTTGCCAGTACCGGTTTCACCAGTCAGCAGAACGTTAAGGTCACTGTCCGCCAGCTTACCCACCTGTTCTAAACTTCTGGTAATGGAACTGCTTTCTCCGATGATACTTTCTCTGCGCAATGCCTGAATTTGACGAACTTTGCGCGAAGAGAGTTTGTCAGAACGATACTCCAACGCATTGGACAGGGTATCCATAATGGTATGGATGGAATCCCCTTTTTCTACATAATCCCAGGCACCGCTGGCAATTGCCAGCTCCGCTGCTTCAGGATCACCATTT
>JWTM01000355.1 GCA_001749745.1 Candidatus Marispirochaeta associata | reverse complement strand
CATTTCAGCTTTAATGGTATCCGTTTCGGCATCAAGCTCTTTAATTTTATCGGACAATGAACCGAGGCGGGCGATAAGCTCAGATGCATCTTCGCCTGAGCGTTTCATCTTAGCTACATCGCCGGAAGCTTTGTTGCGTTCGCTTTTAAGAGATTCAAGTTCTACGAGTAACTCTCTGCGACGTTTATCAATTTTAGTGAACTCTTCAACATTAATAGAAGAGTTTCGTTTAGCCAAAGCTTCAGCTACAACTTGCGGATTTTTCTGCAAAAGTTTGAGATCGAGCATTGAAATGCGGCTCCTTGAAAATTTGTACGATTGGTTAGCATAGCCGCAGGAAAATATGGCGTCAACTTAGATACGTTGACGCCATATTTTTTGTGAGTAGGAGTGTGTTGTTTTTCGCCTGCGGACAGGATTATGAGCTAAAAATTTCCGGATGGAATTCTTGCAAAAAATCCATAAGGCGTGGGTATTCGAAATCTTCCAGCATTTCATGCTGATCACCTTGTGAGTAGTAACCGATCCATACCGGTTCAAGGAGTGAGCCTGGAAATCCGTTTTGGTGTTCGTTCATTACCCA
>JWTM01000354.1 GCA_001749745.1 Candidatus Marispirochaeta associata | reverse complement strand
ACCTTACTGACAGATGGAGCTGTTTTTTCCTGAGCGGGGGAAACACACGGTGTTGCAGGTGTATTTGAGGCAGAAACAGGAGCAGGTTCGCTGAGTGGAGTGCTATACAACACAACTACTTCAGGGCTTATGTAGTCTCGTACGGCCTGTTCCAGAGCAGTTTTTCCATGTGCAGTAAACCATGTGCCGAAAAAGGCGTGAGGAAAGGCTACAGACACACTTTTTTCAAGGTCACCATAGTCTATCGTGAGTGGGTCGAACCAGCTGCGTAATTCCTTTTCCGGATACTGCTGTTCGAGAAAATTTCTCAGCCCGTTTTTCAGCAAAATAAATCTACTACTTCCAGTTGGTTATTAATAAAATTTGTCGCCATATTTCTTGTACATAAAATCAGGCGACGTAACCTTAGTTATATATCAAAAAACAAAGGGTAAGCCAAGCAACAGCCGTTCTGCGCCTGTTTTTTTTCACAACATGAGCCTAAGGTTATCTTTTTGCACTTTAACGCATTCTAAGGGCGTTCTGTGCGAAATCGA
>JWTM01000353.1 GCA_001749745.1 Candidatus Marispirochaeta associata | reverse complement strand
ATGGATCTTTCTCAAGTGCCTGAATCCAGCTGTCTACATAGGCGAGATGCTGGCCGCGGTCGTATTCGAGACCGAGTTCCATGGCGGTCATCCAACTTGCAATTTCTGCGTTCAATTCTTCGCGTGCATACTCCTGCGTTCCCTTCGGGCCGAAGGTTCGTTCGTTGCCGTTCCAGCGCTTTTCATGACCGGTCCAATGTCCGAGTTCATGCAGCGCGGTCGCGTAGTATTTGCTCTGATCTTCGAACTTGTCTTTTGGAGGGAGTTTGATTTGATCCCAAGTGTAGGAGAAGAATGCGCGGTCTCGCTGATCGTGGACAATAGAGGCGCCGGAGCCTTCGAGAATCGCTTCACTACGTTCGTGTGGATTCCAGCTAACATCCCGTCCCTTCCATTCCGGTATTCCTTCAATCTGCGTAGCGTGGAATACACTGGCATAGCGCAGAATAGGGCGTTCAAGGAGGTATTCTTCTTTTTGCGGTTTTCCGTCTTCGCCTAATACAGGTTTTCCGTCGTCATCAATGACGGTTTCCTCTTTTGTGAATTGCCAGAAGACGACAGGGCGGGCTTTTGAACCCTTTTTGATGCGCCAGCCTTCAGCGCAGGCTTGTTTGAAGGTCATAAAGCGGTGATCTTCCA
>JWTM01000352.1 GCA_001749745.1 Candidatus Marispirochaeta associata | reverse complement strand
ATACAGGATTATCACGATGACCAGCAATGCCAGCGGTAGAATGACAGAAAGTTTTTTCTGTGCGCGTATCTGGTTCTCGTAGCTTCCGGCAAATTCAAAAGACACTCCGGCAGGAACCACAAGTTCGCCGCTGGCAATTTTATCATCCAGAAACGCACGAGCCTGCTCTACTACATCCACCTCTGCATAGCCGGGTTGCTTATCGAAAAGGACATAGCCTAGGAGGAAGGTGTCTTCACTTTTAATTACCTGAGGGCCACGCACATATTTAATGTCTGCCAGTTGTGACAGCGGCACTTGCTCTCCGGTGGCAGAGGCAACCAGAATAGACTCCAGCCCTTCCAGAGAATCTCGCAATTCGCGCTGGTAACGCACGCGGACAGGATACCGCTCTCTGCCCTCCACTGTTGTGGTAATAACACGCCCCCCAACAGCACTGTCGATGACATCCTGCACCTTGGCGATGCTTATCCCGTAACGGGCAATGGCATC
>JWTM01000351.1 GCA_001749745.1 Candidatus Marispirochaeta associata | reverse complement strand
CATCTGTGAAACTTCCGTATCTCTTTCATCCCGCGGGTCGCAACATCTTGCAAAAAAGCTGGGCTTTACGTTCCAGAACAGAGTAGACCCTGTTGACGGGGCTCTCTACTATAAGGCTGCACGTGAAGACCTTACACCACTGCAAAGTGGTGCATGGCACTCCGCATGTCGCGGAAGCATAAAAGGCGACATTCATCTGATGGCAACTGTCAATGAAAACGGCGAATTTTACGGAGCCATGGCTCATTGCGGGTTCCAGAACGGCACCGCCGTTATCCGTGACAATATCTGCGAAGCGCTCAGGCTGAACGAAGACAGCAAGGTTTTCATAGCACCACGCTGTTAAGCGCTCGCAATAAAAAAGGCTCCCGTTCCCTGGATTGGCGGGAGCCTTTTATTTATTCAATACCGTTGTAACGCAGCACCAGCATGGTTATATCATCAGACTGCGGTGCTCCTTTACTGAACGCATCCACATTTCTTCGCACCTCATACAGCAGGTCACCGAGGCGAAGCGTGCTCTTCTCCTCCATCAACTGCAGTAAACGTGGTGTGCCATACAATGCCTTGTCATTGTCCATAGCTTCAGTCACTCCGTCAGTGTAGAGGAACAGTGTAT
>JWTM01000350.1 GCA_001749745.1 Candidatus Marispirochaeta associata | reverse complement strand
TCAGCCGATGATAACGTGGTTCTTGATGTTAATATGCCCTGCTGAGCCAACCGATCATAAACAACATCCCGATCTGCAGCTCTTGCAGCCATGCCCTTCTGATGTTCCTGAACCAGTTGCGTCCCTTTATGATTCCCTAAAGAAAGTGGTAATAACACCGCATAAAGATCATTTGCATGAAAATCTATCAACTCGTCGACGTTAGCATATGTACGGACAGTTGATTGCACAGCTTTTGAATCCGCAACTGCCCGGGCAAGCTTTTTATCACCTGCATACAGTATCAGCCCACCGGATGCGCCTTTCTCCTCATTGATTCCATACCCGTCATTAGAGAAACTCACATCATAGCCAACACGCAATT
>JWTM01000349.1 GCA_001749745.1 Candidatus Marispirochaeta associata | reverse complement strand
CCTGTGCCTTGAGCACTGCGGGAGCGATAATATCTCTATCTTCAGTTCCGATTTTACCGGACTCTCCGGCGTGAGGATTCAATCCACACACTGCAACAGGTCTCTCCCCGTGCCCTATCTGCTTCATAAATTCATCTGTAAGCCTGAAAGTACGCAGCAGACGTTCCTCTGTAATCATATCTGCCACATCACGAAGCGGAGGGTGCGTCGTCACCAGACTTACACGGAGTATTTCACCGCACAAATGCATGCAGACTTCATCAGATTTCAACCCAGCATAACGGGCTAAAAATTCAGTATGTCCAGGAAAATCAAAACCAGCTTCCTGCAACATTGCCTTGTGCAACGGCAATGTTACCATGCCTGTGGCAATACCGTCGGTAATGCACTGACACGCAGCTTTGAGTGATTCGCCCGCTATAAAACCGCCTTCTTTTGTAACTTTACCAACAGTAACAGGAGTATCGCGAATAGACGCGGGTTCATACAAGTACACACCGTATGCCTTTGTCTTAATGTCGCG
>JWTM01000348.1 GCA_001749745.1 Candidatus Marispirochaeta associata | reverse complement strand
GCCATCTTCCTGAGTGATGCGATACTGGACAGGGGTCAGCAGTTCCCGCATCTTTGCATCATCCGGTTTCTTGTAGTCATCCCACGGCGCAGCAAGGGCTGCACCACTTGCAAAGCACAAAACAGAACAAACTACTCCAACTAGTGTAACTATGCTTAGCTGATTCATCATTTCTCCTGACGCAGCCCTGTAAAGCCGCTCTTTCAATATGTTTCCCTGCCCTACATACAGCTCATACAACTGCGAGGTATTCTGAAGTATACCAATACCAGCTTGCCTCTGTCCTTTCCACTGTATGATAACCTGCTCATCACCACACGCAT
>JWTM01000347.1 GCA_001749745.1 Candidatus Marispirochaeta associata | reverse complement strand
AAAAGACCGCGTTGATTAACAACCTTAAAGAGCAGGGCTACACTGTAGCTATGGTCGGGGACGGAATTAACGATTCTGCTGCGCTGACCACTGCCAATGTAGGTGTTTCAATGAAGCACGGTGCAGATATCGCCCGTGAAGCCTGCGATGTGATGCTGACAGGTGAGCGTCTGGACAGCCTTACCGATGCGATGGAAGTTTCCAAGCGTGTAATGCGACGTATTAAGCGTAACTTTATGTTTATTGTCGCAAGTAACACACTGTTTATCGGTCTTGGTGTGACGGGCGTTATTACCCCTGCGTTAATGGCATTGTTGCATAATTCAGGTACGGTATTGACGTGTGTACACTCTATGCGTCCGATGTTGCCGGAGCATTCTGAGTAAAAATAATTCGATCCTATATA
>JWTM01000346.1 GCA_001749745.1 Candidatus Marispirochaeta associata | reverse complement strand
AATCTGGGCATTCTGTGCGGTACGTACATTCGTAAAATCTGCCGATTCGTAATCTACCAACGTTGTTGAAGCAGATACGGAAATGGCATTATCTTTTCCTGTCTCCAGACCGGACATTCTGAAATAAAGATCATCCCCGTCAGAGAGCAAATCTGCCTGAACAAGATCACGGGCAACGGGGTCAGCATTGATCATGTCCACTAACTGCTGAGCAGTCGTATTTGCAGGTACATCGATAGAAATAGATTCACCGTTGCACTCAAATGCGAAAACGGAATCAGTGGTTGTTATTACGTCAGTAGGCTCTGCATAGACCATATTCATGTTAACCCACACATCATTCTGCGCAAGCTGGTTCACTTCAACAGTGTGGCTACCCTCTTTCAAGTCTCCGGTTACATTACCTGCAACTGCCTCTTCAGAGGACGTCACAGACATCTCTAAAAATTCCCCCACTGAGTTGAAGTCATCAAGCGTAGTATCAAGCTCTGCCATTGAACTTACAAGGTCATCAAGCAAGGATGAACATGCTTCGTTCTCTGCAAGCATTGTTTCATACTTTTCCTTGGTATAACTCTCCGCCTTTATCTGAGCGTCAATAATCTCATTAAAGTCTGTTCCGTTACCAAGTCCTGTAAAGTTTACCGCTCCCGCCGAGGATACCGGCTGATAAGCCATTACAT
>JWTM01000345.1 GCA_001749745.1 Candidatus Marispirochaeta associata | reverse complement strand
GGTACAGGGTGTTAAAAGTAAGCTTCAGGAACTTAGCAGTGTTCTTCCGGCGAACATGGAAATGGTAATTCCGCTGGATACCTCTAAGTTTGTTACTGTTGCCATTGAAAAAGTTATCCACACGTTGTTCGAAGCAATTATCCTTGTTTTTATTGTTATCTTCCTTTTTTTGCAGAACATTCGTTATACGATTATCCCGACGCTTGTCGTTCCTGTATGTATTCTGGGAACCTTTGGGGTAATGTCGTTTCTGGGATTTTCTGTAAACATGATGACCATGTTCGGAATGGTGCTGGCAATCGGCATTCTAGTTGATGATGCTATTGTCGTCGTTGAAAACGTAGAACGAATAATGGAAGAGACCGGGCTTCCTCCGCGAGAAGCGACAATCAAGGCAATGCAGCAAATATCCGGTGCAATTGTTGGTATTACAGCAGTATTATCTGCTGTATTTTTGCCACTTGCGTTTATGGGTGGTTCTGTAGGGATTATTTATCGGCAATTTGCTGTTTCCATCGCCGTATCAATTCTTTTTTCAGGATTTCTTGCGCTGACAATGACGCCTGCTTTATGTGCAACAATCTTGAAGCCGGTGGAAAA
>JWTM01000344.1 GCA_001749745.1 Candidatus Marispirochaeta associata | reverse complement strand
ATAAAAAAAGAAGCTCAAGGCAATGCCTCAGCTTCTCTCGTTTTTTATGAGCATCCGCTAAAGATGCTTACCAAAAGCAAAGCCAGCCCCGATGGACTGGCCTTGCAAGTGTATTCTCATAACTCATGTCTAGATTTCCGCGTTTACTCTCTTGTCATTCCGACTCCCCAAGCCGGATGGACTCAACAGTTTTGCTGCTCGTAAGCCCAATCACCTGTGATTTTACTTTCGAGCTCTTCTACACGAGCTACTTCTGCCAAAGCTCCTTTGAGCGCCATACTTGCTACTTCAAAGGATTCCTGTGGCAATGTCTGCATGTGTGCAGCCATTTCAATTAAATAGCTGTGTAACGCGCCGGAGATAGGTCCCTCAGGAGTCCCCACCGGTACGGAACTGGTCG
>JWTM01000343.1 GCA_001749745.1 Candidatus Marispirochaeta associata | reverse complement strand
TTAATCTTTTTTTTAGCCCTTTTTTTTAAGGCTTTAAAATTAGGTAGTTGCAATAAGTGGTAGGTACAGGTTTTCTCCGATTAATTGTCCGTTAATCTAAAAATGCCCAAACAATAAGTGTAGACACTCTTTCTTTTTATGGCATTTGTCCACTATAAATTGGATAATAGGTAGGTTTCTGCTGTAAAACTTACCACGGAATGTTAGTGCGGACACACTA
>JWTM01000342.1 GCA_001749745.1 Candidatus Marispirochaeta associata | reverse complement strand
CGCAGGTGAACCAATCATAGCCTCAATACCACTTGCTGGTTTTTTCCGTAACGCTTTTGCTGCAAGATAGGTTGCTCCCCCCATAATAAGGGCAATCGAACCTGTGGTTCCCAGAACCAAAGAAACAGGGAGCGCCATATGCCCACCCTCTTCAGGAAACAAAATGAGGGAACCAATAAGCAGTGCAGCCACACCTCCTACCGAAAGTAATCCGTAACTTGTTATGTTGATCTCAAGAGCAAACAGCACAATGCTGAATAAAATGAGAAGAAGCCCTGCGATATTTGTAGGCAGAATAGACATGGCATACAGACCAAGCAAAAGAGAAAGCGCACCGATTATTCCGGGTATCATTGCTCCTGCATGAGTAAATTCTATGAAGAGACAAGCTATACCTGCCAGTACAAGCAAGTAGGCAACTTGTGGGTCAATGAGCCACGAGAGCACTCTATACCGGAATGTTGGTGTATATTGAATAAGATTAATCTGCTCCTGGGAAAAGTATGTT
>JWTM01000341.1 GCA_001749745.1 Candidatus Marispirochaeta associata | reverse complement strand
GACATCAGCATCCAGCTCTTCAGGAGCTTTATCAATGGCACTATCGATCGTCAGTCGCCCTTCATAAAAGCGTGTAATACTGTCCACCACCATCTGCATCACATCAGATTCACTATGCGTGTATTGGCTATATGCTGCGATGTAATGTTCATCTCCCCGTTCACATATGTACTTCACCGCACCAAAATATCTTGGCACATTAGGGAAACCACAGGTCACCGACAAATGCTCCAGCATTTCCGCATCTGGATTGATGCCGTCACTCAGTCTGCGATACATCCTGAAGAACAAGTCATCTCCACATATAACAGCACTGGATTCAGGGTAATCCTTCCACCATCCATAGCAATCTTTAAATACGGGCAACCTACGTCGATCCTGTAAAACAGAGAAGGTTCCATTTCTACCGGAAACGGATTTAACCTGCTTATACAATGAGATGAATGAATTGCAACTCCATCCCTCTATAAAGCCCTCTACTAGCGCTGCATCATCTCCATCACCAGTGATTGTGCAAATCAATTCAGAGGTACGGGCAGTAATTATATCAGCCGCTGCCGTTCCTTCTACCCTGCTTACAAACAACGTATACAATT
>JWTM01000340.1 GCA_001749745.1 Candidatus Marispirochaeta associata | reverse complement strand
TGATAACAACTTTACGGATAAAAAATACAACACTGAGAACAAGTACAACCAGTCCGCCTAGGCAGATGGCCATATTCTCATACATTTGCAGCTCAATAGTTCCCATTGTAGCTGAAATATTTTTAGATATGACAAGTTGCCCGATAATGGGCTTGGAAGCACCGTGACAGTGCTTACAGGACGGGGCATTGGGGATTGAGATAACTCTGAGAAAAACAGGGGAATTACCGCCGCTC
>JWTM01000339.1 GCA_001749745.1 Candidatus Marispirochaeta associata | reverse complement strand
TTTTTAGCTACAAGCAGTACACTCTCGTGTACTAAAAAAGCGCAGTGTGATGGTACACACTACGCTTTGTATTCACTCAACTAAAATGCAGCATTTTCTTGAGAGTTATTTAGCTGCTCCATGGCTGCCCACTGCCCTGCCCATTGCTGAACAGGTTTTTTCATGCACCGCGCAATTGCAGTTGTCACTACCCACATCGGGTCAGACGGCAATCTGCTTTCTGCTTTGAAGAGCAGGAAATCGCGAGTTCTATCTTTATCCATGTAGGCAAACTGCTTCATACACCAGATCAGTCCACCGTTTCTTGTGTCATAAATATTCAGTGTCACACCCAGTCTTGCACCAGTCACACTGCCACCATCATAAAAATCGGTAAGCGTACCGGTAACTGCGAATAATGCTCCACGCTCACGTGCAATCTTAACCGCGTATTCTGGAGTGTATGATGTTGTCATTTCTCTGAATTCAAGCACGGTGAACGGTGCTTCACGCAACCAC
>JWTM01000338.1 GCA_001749745.1 Candidatus Marispirochaeta associata | reverse complement strand
TAACCATAGCTCCAGGCCAAGGTGGTACTGCAAATGTGATCGGGCCTGCCTTGGCTAATGCTGGAAGGGTGATAATACTAAGTATTAACGCGAAGAGAAGGGCTGAAAAAGTTTTCTGCATACTATCTCCTTACTCATAATTGCATGCTGTGCTGACTGTCCGCAGAAGCAGTAGTTTTTTTACGGACAGGTGTTTGTTTCTCGTCGTGCACAACCTCGCCGTCTTTAAATACAATGCGGCGTCTGGCACTGTCGGCGGTAAGCGGGTCGTGTGTGACAAGAATGATTGTTTTGCCTGTTCTATTAATATCCTCGAACAGGTCGAGGATTTCATTGCTTGTGCTGCTGTCCAGCTGCCCTGTGGGTTCATCAGCGAGTAAAAGAGGTGGGTTGTTGAACAGAGCTCTTGCCAATGCTACGCGCTGCTGCTGCCCGCCGGAAAGCGTATCAGCACGCTGGAATGCCAGATGTGCAATGCCCACCTGCTGCAAGCATTCGAATGCAGCCTCTTTTTCATCTTTACTGAAGTGGCGGATGATGGAGCAGCAGTGACTGTAGAATGAGCTGTTGAAACGAAGACGACCAACGAGAACATTCTCAAGAACAGTAAGTCGACGTACGAGGTGAAACTGCTGAAAGATCATCCCTACTTTCTGGCGAACCTGTCTAATCTGTTTTCCAGAGACCGCTGTGATATCTGTACCGAATAAT
>JWTM01000337.1 GCA_001749745.1 Candidatus Marispirochaeta associata | reverse complement strand
TAGGCGCCTCTGGAGATTGCTTCTGTTTCTTCAATAATTTCGATTGCACGGATCTTCGGTGCACCGCTTACGGTTCCTGCGGGGAAGGTTGCGCCGAGCACATCCAGTGCGTCGTATCCTTTTTCAAGTTCAGCCTTCACGTATGATGTCATGTGCATGACGTGGCTGAAGCGTTCTACCTGCATAAATTTATCAACGGAGACGGTGCCGGCCTTGGCAAGGCGCCCCACATCGTTTCTTCCAAGGTCGACGAGCATGACATGCTCGGCACGCTCTTTTGGATCAGCGAGCAGATCCTCAGCAAGCTGGGCGTCTTCGGTATCTGTCTTGCCGCGCTTACGGGTTCCCGCAATAGGGCAGACTTCTACAATATTGTCCTGACAGC
>JWTM01000336.1 GCA_001749745.1 Candidatus Marispirochaeta associata | reverse complement strand
GCAACTTTATCTTTGCGTACTTCCGGTGCGTTCATAGCTTCTTTATATGCTTCAGTGCGCAAGCGTCCTTCATCGGAAAAGCTCACTCGATCACCTTTGGATTCGGCATCTACAGGAGCCTGCTCGCGTCCAGCTTGTTCACGTCCAGCCTGCTCTGCGCGATTGCCTTTTTTCAAAGACGAACCGAACTCAAGCTTCGCGTTATAATCATAAACTTTCATTCCCTACCTCCCGGTCAACGGCACCTTATAACATGGTCGCATTGACTTTGTCTAAAGAGATTGCCCAGAGCCTGTTCATTATATCTTCTTTTTCATCGCTTGAAAGCTTTATCGGTCGAAAATCAGTTACTTTATAGATTTGTAACGAAAGATTTGGAAAAGGGTTTCTAAAAATAACGGCATACCCTAATTCCGCTTCAAGCTGTGCCTTAATTTCTTCTACAATTGCATTAGTGCTGCCGGAAAAAAGCAAATTCTCATAAACTTCTCTGGCTACAC
>JWTM01000335.1 GCA_001749745.1 Candidatus Marispirochaeta associata | reverse complement strand
GATTCTCGATACAATTATGGCTCAGGATCCTGAGTGCCGTGTTGCTTGTGAAACTCTCGTTACAACCGGTATGGCTGTAATCGCCGGTGAAATCAGCACCACAGGATATGCAGACTTCCCTACTGTTGTTCGTGATACCATCCGCGAAATCGGCTACACCCATTCCGACATGGGCTTTGATGCTGATACCTGCGCAGTTATCTCCTCTATCGATAAACAGTCTCCGGACATCGCACAGGGCGTTGATCAGACCTCCCCTGAAGAACAGGGTGCCGGTGATCAGGGTATGATGTTCGGTTACGCATGTAACGAAACTCCTACTCTTATGCCTGCTCCAATCTACTGGTCTCACAAACTTTCCGAGCGCCTCACTGCTGCCCGTAAAAATAACGACCTCGACTTCCTGCGCCCTGACGGTAAAACAGAGGTTTCCTTTGAATACATCGACGGCAAGCCGACCCGCATCGACACCGTTGTTATTTCTTCACAGCACAAAGACGGCGTTTCTCAGGATGACATCGTTGAAGGCATCCGCGGAGAAGTTATTAACAAAACTCTTCCTGCAGAGCTCATCG
>JWTM01000334.1 GCA_001749745.1 Candidatus Marispirochaeta associata | reverse complement strand
AAAAACTGTATGGAATTTGAATTTCAAGGCTGCCATTTTTTAGTACAGCAAAGTGTGGGCCGATCTGCGTGCCGAAGCGTAATGTGACATCTTTATCCAGCAAACGCCATTCTTCCACTATCTGGGCAACTTCTGCCGCAACTTCTGACTGAAAAATTACTCGAGCAGCAGCCACCTCTTCCGGTTCAGGAAGTTCATAAATAACACGTAGCCTGCCGCTGGCAGTTGCGGTCTCAGGAAACAAAAAAGTTCCAACCGTGAGAAGCAGCAGGAGTGTTGCAACGGGGCGAAGCATGTAGAAGTGATGCATACGAATACCAGTACAATTGTGTGACTTATGTTGCAGACCTTTTGTTACTGCATGCAGCCTAATAAAAAAATGTATTGTTGTACA
>JWTM01000333.1 GCA_001749745.1 Candidatus Marispirochaeta associata | reverse complement strand
ACATAATTATCCAGATACCATTGATAGGTTTGGGTTATGCCCTCACGCAATTCAAGCTCCGGCTGCCATCCCATATCAAACAGCTTCCGGCTGTCCATCAATTTGCGTGGTGTCCCGTCAGGCTTTGATGGGTCAGTTACAATCGCACCTTTGTAGCCTACACATTCTGCAACCAGCTCAGCCAGTTGCAGGATAGAAATTTCTTTTCCGCTGCCCACGTTCACATGATCGTGACCGGAGTATTCTTCCATAAGGAAGATGCACGCCCGAGCCATATCATCCACATGCAAAAATTCGCGCAGAGGTGAACCTGTCCCCCAGACGGTTACACTTTCTGCCTGCTCATGTTTGGCATTATGAAAACGCTGCAAAATAGCAGGAAGCACATGACTGTTCTGCGGATGAAAATTATCGCCCTGACCATACAGGTTGGTCGGCATGGCGGATATAGCATCAAACCCGTACTGCTTACGATACGCCTGACACATTTTGATACCTGCAATTTTAGCAATTGCGTACCATTCAT
>JWTM01000332.1 GCA_001749745.1 Candidatus Marispirochaeta associata | reverse complement strand
ACGAGTTTCTTAATAGCGCAGAGGGAGTCTACGAGAGTACCAAGACCCATGTGCTCGAAGTAACCCATGTTGATGCCTTCTGGGATCTGCGGGGTGTGCAGGTCGAGGCAATGCTTCATGCAGAGGTCGTGCATTGCAGAGCCCATTGGCTGTGCAAAGTGCTTAGCACGAAGGTTGTTGATTACGTACTGCTGGTAGAATGCAGTCTTGAGGAAGTGATGATGCTGTTTTTCGTATGCAGCAAAGAACTCTTCCCAAGTTTCGAAGGAGAGAGGGTCACCGGTTTCGAGACCGAGAACCTGGTCGCCGTGCTTGAGCATTTTACCGTTGTGCAGAACCATTTCGAGAGCTGCTACGAAGTTGATGTATGCACCACCGGAAGTGTATGTGTCGCGGTTAGGCATACGCGCTTCGGTACAACCGGAAACAGCGTAGTCGTAAGCTTCTTCAAAGGTTGCACCTTTGGAAACGTAAAGAGGTACTACTTCTTCGTCGTTGATGAGTTTAGGGAAGCCGGAGCCGTCCTTAATGGTTTCAGCAACGTCTGCGAGGTAGCGCTCAGGAGAGCAAGAGTGAATACGCGCTGCAAGGTCAGGGTAGTGAAGCGGGAATTCACGTTTTGATTTAAGGAAGAGGTAAGTCAGTTCGTTGGTTGCG
>JWTM01000331.1 GCA_001749745.1 Candidatus Marispirochaeta associata | reverse complement strand
TATTTCAACAAGCTTGCCGCTGGATATTCAGAAAGCCATGCTCAAGACCATCCCCGGTCTGGAGAATGCACAGATTATCCGTCCAGGCTATGCGATTGAGTACGATTACGCAAACCCGACACAGCTGCGCCCGACTCTGGAGACAAAAGCGCTTCCGGGTCTGTACCTCGCAGGTCAGGTAAACGGCACCTCCGGATATGAAGAAGCTGCGGCACAGGGACTGTGGGCTGCACTT
>JWTM01000330.1 GCA_001749745.1 Candidatus Marispirochaeta associata | reverse complement strand
AGCGCCCATTTCCATCAACTGGATTGCAAGGTACAGGTTACGCTCAAGCGCACCTGCGTTGAGAACATCAATAACAACGTCAGGACGCTGGTCAGCAACTACGTTACGCGCAACAATTTCTTCCATTGTATACGCTGTAAGGGAGTAGGTTCCCGGAAGGTCGATAAGATGAATTCTGTTTTCACCAACTTTAGTGAAACCTTCTTTCTTATCAACAGTAATACCAGGATAGTTACCTACGTGCTGGCGGGCTCCTGTAATCGCGTTAAACGCTGTTGTCTTACCGGAGTTAGGGTTACCGGCAAGAGCAACTTTAATCTCTTTAGACATGAAACATTCCTCGTAAACAGAAAATTTTGTGTGGCAGACAGGCGTGATTAAACACGCTCTACAGCAATGTAGTCAGCTTCGTTATTGCGCAGGGAAAGCGTAAAACCAGTAAGACGTAAGGCTACCGGATCCTCCAGCGGTGCACGGCCTACAACTTCCAGTTCAGCTCCTGGAACAAGGCCCATATCACGAATACGACGGCCAAGTTCTCCAATTGCAGTAATTGCAACCACTTTAGCCTTCTCCCCAACTTTTAATTCCCGCATAGGTATTGCGTTCGACATTCTA
>JWTM01000329.1 GCA_001749745.1 Candidatus Marispirochaeta associata | reverse complement strand
CCTTTGTGCTGAATACTCTGCAGAGTACTTTGATAACCTGACCCCGCTGTTGAATGCAAAGTTCAGCATTGAGACTACAGGTTACGTAGTTGACAATATAGCGACAACCTTCTCGGGGCAGGAACAGGATGAGGATCTTCCTATGTTACTCCTTGATGAAGCAGCACTTGCTTCAAGAACGTTCCCTCATGTTGCTACTCCTGTTGTAAGTCGTCTAGAGCGGGAAAAACTATTTATGACATTGTAGCAAACAGGAGATGGTACGCTATGGAAAGTAGATTCCAGAATATTCGAAACGTGATCAATGCATTGTTTGAAGATAAATTTGGTATTGATTTAATTAAAAACGGTTTTGAGAAGGATAATTTTTTTGGAAAGAGCGTGCAGCTATGTGCCAGTGATGTAGTGTACATCTTTTTTGAACTGGAAAAAAAATATTCCATCTCCCTTACTCCAGATATTCAAAGCA
>JWTM01000328.1 GCA_001749745.1 Candidatus Marispirochaeta associata | reverse complement strand
TGCAGACAGAACAGAACGTTCACGCAGGCAGGCTGCGGAAGGGCAAGCCGTCGTTAACGATACTATCAACTCTATTGATACACTTCGCGAAATGACAGCGACCTTACAGGGCAACATGAATCAGCTCGGGCAAGAGTCTGATGCTATCGGTCAGGTTATGACCATCATCAATGACATTGCAGACCAGACAAACCTGCTTGCCCTTAATGCTGCAATTGAAGCCGCACGCGCTGGTGAAGCAGGACGTGGATTTGCTGTGGTTGCCGATGAAGTACGCAAGCTTGCGGAAAAAACAATGGGAGCAACCAGCGAAGTTGGAAACAGCATCAGTACGATTCAGCACCTTGCGCAAATCAATATTCAGGGAATGGAAGAGTCCTCTGCAGCCATGCAGTCAACTGCGAAGCGCTCCAAAGTATCAGGTGAAATGCTGGAATCCATTGTAGTGATGGCTGACGCTGCGGCAGCGCAGGTACAATCCATCGCCACAGCAGCTGAAGAACAGTCTGCTGCATCAGAAGAGATTACCCGCT
>JWTM01000327.1 GCA_001749745.1 Candidatus Marispirochaeta associata | reverse complement strand
TCATGCAGTTACTTGGAAACGATGCACAGGCTGTTATTGTAACAACACCACAGGGTGTTGCTATTGATGACGTACGCCGTTCTGTTACTTTTGTTGGTGATGTGGGCAATCAGGTTCTGGGCATTGTTGAAAACATGAGCGGCGTAGTATGTTCGCAGTGCGGTAATGTTGAAAACATCTTCGGCAAAGGCGGCGGTAAAAAGCTTGCAACAGAAGTAGGCGTCCGTTTCCTCGGCGACATCCCGCTTGACCCTGAAATTGTCCGCTCAGGTGATGAAGGGTATGCCTTCCTCTCTGTTCAAAAAGAAAGCCCGACAGCTCAGGCCATTCAAAAAATCATCAAACC
>JWTM01000326.1 GCA_001749745.1 Candidatus Marispirochaeta associata | reverse complement strand
TAGCGCAGGGGAAGCAACCGTTGTATATCCTGCGCCGGAACGCATGGCTCCAAGAGATGCAAGATGCGGTGCGCCTGTGAGGCCCTTTGAACCGCCGATAATGAGAATTTTCCCTGCAGAGCCCTTATGCATGGTACTGAAAGACGGGCTGCGCAGTTCAAGTATATGCTCTGTAATACCTACGCATGATGAGGGGTGTGAATCACGTACTTGTGCAGGTATGCCGATGGGACGTACGTGCAGATCGCCTGTCCATGTTGAAGCTTCAGGCATCATAAGGCCGCACTTTGCGGCTTCAAATGTAACGGTGGCGTCTGCCTGGACCGCTATGGGGTCAGCTGTTCCAAGGCGTCCGTGCAGGCCGGAAGGGATATCCAGAGCAAAGACAAAAGCAGTTTTTCCCAGCCTATTGATG
>JWTM01000325.1 GCA_001749745.1 Candidatus Marispirochaeta associata | reverse complement strand
CCCCCCGCAGGTCATCCTCCAGCGCCGCAATCGTATCCGGCCACTTCTCCACCGCCGCCGCGTACTCGGCGTTGACCTCCTCGATGTAGGGCAGACTCTCAAGCCGCTCCATCTGAGCGGCCAGGAGCGCCTCGGGATCGGCGTCGGAGACGAGATTCTCCAAACCGGAACTCTCTTCCGTTTCTACACCTGAGTCCGCGGCTCCTTCGGCCTCCCTACCGGGCAGCACACCGGAGACCTCCCGGTCCGTCCCCAGCGCGATACCGGTGCAGACCGCCCGCTCGATAACGACCCGCTTCCGCAACAGCTCCCAGGTGTTCAGGTCGAGCTCGGTCTCGGCCAGCTGAAAGAGGTTCCGCATCGGCTCGCCCCGGTCGGCCACCTGCAGGGAGTCGAAGCGAATTTCTCCCCGGATCAAAGAGACCTTCGTCCCGGTGAGTTCGCTTTCGGCAAGAAAAACCGACTCCAGAGCGGCCTCGATTCCCCGCTCCGCCAGCTGATCCTTGAAGAGAATATTGAAGATCAGGACGGCGGCGATAATCACCCCGATGATCCCCGCCTTCCAGACGGTAACGACCCCCTTGTTCTTCTTGATCGACTTGGCGAGGGCCTTGAGACGCTTCGCCTCGGGCTTGGTCAGTTCCCGGCTGATCACATAGCGGCCGGCATCGTCTTTTTTAACGATCGAGAGCAGGAACTCTCGCTCCTTGTCGATATAAATCCGTTTGAGGATCTTCTTCTCGAATTTCTTGGCCTTAATCGGCTTTCTAAAGGGCTTCGGCAGCTTCACTTACAGGCCTCCCTTCCACAGACTTCCCGCCTTGCCGGCGGCCTTGGCGATCTTATTGACGATTGGAAAACGCTGAAATGCCTTTACCAGCCGGTTCTCCGCCAGGCGCGGCCGCAGGGTATTGCGGTAGATATTGACCAGCGGGATGAAGAGCAGGAATACCGGAATCCAGAGCAGCACCCCCGCTGCTAATCCGCCCATCACCAGGCTGTTGTTGAAGGCGGTAAAGGGGAGGAGGGGCGTATTGATCATCTGGGTATAGACCGGAAAGAGGGCTTCCTGGTTCAGGATAAGCAGCCCCAGGCGGCTAATCAGCGGATCGATGAGGGGCACGATCAGTTTCCCCAGGACCATGATCAGCAGGGCGGAGGCCAGGTGCACCTTGAGCAGAAACACAATGATAAGAATCGCGAACCAGAGGAGGTTCCCCCCGGGTATCAGGGCCAGCAGCAGTCCGAAGGATGCAGCCGCGGCCACCTCGGACGGCCGGGAGTTGGCGTTCAGCGCCGCCAAAATTTTTGCAATCAGGGAGATCATATCGGCCTCCTACTCTTTTAATCTCACTCGTTTTCCCTACTATACTGCAGTTCTTTTACACCGCTCAAGAGAAGAATCTCCGGACGGTACTCGAAATGGATCGTATCGAAATAAAACCACTTGCCGCCCCAGATGAATCCGTGGTTCTCGAAGGCGCGGACGAAGGCCTCCGGCGGATGAAAGCGCTTCTCATAGGGGAGCTGAAACCAGTCAGTATAGTTGCTGCTGGCCCAACGCCAGTAGGCCTGACGCCCGCCGTAGCTTGTGGGGATGATATCGATCGCCGTGCCGTAGGAGTGGGAACTCAAGGAGGCGGTTCCGGCAATGGAGCGCCAGTTATAGGCGTCCGCGTCGGCGATACCGGCCACGAAGTTGCGGAGTTCGGCATCCTGGGGTATCTGCCGTTGGATCTCCTCCTCCACGGCCGCCAGATCCTCCAGGAGCTCCCGGTGGATCTCTACCTTGAAGCCCAAAAAGAAGGTGGTCTTCATCCGTGCCCAGCTCGAGTCCCGGTCGTCCAGCCGCCAGAGGGCGTTGAGGAAGCCCGGGTGACGCCGGGGAGGATTAGACTCCCGCCGGCGTATCCGATCCCGGAGCGCCTCTACCTGGTCCGCGTCGAGCTCCGGCAGGGGCGGCAGTTCGGCGGTATAGGGATAAAAGGGATAGGAGCTGTACTCCTGCTGCCGCAGCCGCGCCGCCTCCGGCAGCAGGCGTCCCCCGGCCCAGTAGAACCAGGAATCGTCGATCTCGATGGCCCAGTCGCCGTCGCGGAATGCCACCCGGTCTATCCGATCGGGATAACCCCGCTGATAGGCGATGAGGATCTCCTCGGGGGCATAGAGCCGGGAGCGTTCTGTGCGCAAGGCCACAGAGTCCGCAAAGAGCTGGAACGACGCTAATAGAAGCACCCCGCAGATCAGGGTGCAGAAGCGACGGTGCATCATGCCTTGACCTCGCCCCTGGAAAACAGCCGGTGGAGCCGTTCGCCCCCCCGGCGGGCGCCGCTGATATTGCGGGCTACCGGACCGATCTCGAGTTCGGCCAGCGCCCCCGCAACCAAGAGTCCCGGAGCCCAGGCCAGGTAGGGATTAACCACCGGATAGCCCGCGGGGCCGGTGGGAAGCTTCAGAGTATCGATTAATGGGGAGAGCATCGCTCCCGCCGGGACCTCCCCGCTGAAGCCGGTGGCGAAGAGCATGCGAGAGCCCTTTTCCTCCATAAAGCCGCGACCGGCATCCTCGATCTCCTCCGCCGAAGCGCTCACGAAGCGGATGCGCCCGGAGCTGCGGAACTTGGCCAGCCTCTCCATCAGGGCCGGGTCCCCGCTGCCGGGATAGCGCACCTCCCTCAACAGACGGCGCCGCTCGGCCGAGTCCTTAAGGGCGGCGAAACGGGCCAGGTAGCGGGGACCGATCCAGCCGGGGTCGCTGTCGAACTGATGGGTACGCGGCTGGTGGAGGCTCAGAATCGTGAGCGGCTCCCGGGAGATCTCCGCAATATGGAGCGCCGCCTGGATCGCGCTGATTCCGGCGCCGACGACCGCGATTCTCTCGCCTGCGGCCGCCGCTTTACGCCACTCCTCGGGGCGGTACTCCCGGGAGAAGAGATGGGCCTGCCGCTCCTCGGGGAGCTCGGTTGCCCAGGGCGGCCGGTTCAGCCCCCCCTGCCCCGGGGCCAGAATCAGATTGTCCCCGCTGATTCGCGATCCGTCCCGTAGCGTAAGGGCATATCCGCCGCTCAGGGCTTCGACGGCTATGACCTCGCCGCGAAAGTAGGAGTCGAGGGCGCCGCTCCGCTTCAGACTCCACCGGGCATGATCGTTGAAGAGGGAGAGGGCGGGCCGGTTGTAGGGGGAAGCGTAGGGCTCCGGATAGCGATCCCGACGTTGATTGAGATAGCTCCGCAGGGAGGTCGGCTCGGGGTCGAGGTGGTGGACCGAGGTCGAACGCAGATGAGTCATTCCGGTAGCGCCGGTATATCGTCGCCAGGCATCGAGAGGCTGCTCCTCCCGGTCTATCAGGAGGAGCTCACGCCGAGGCAGACCCAGTTCGCCCACTAAGAGATTTGCCAAATAGGAGCCGTGAATACCGGCTCCGAGGATAATAAATCGATACTGATTGCGGCGCGGGTTGAGGGAGTTCCCGGGGACCTCCCACGGTACCGTGATTCCCGACATCGCCTCATCTGGGAAGAAGAAACTCCGGAACATGAGTAGTAAGGTACCGCGTTTTCCGGCTGACGAAAAGGAGTATGCGGCGACTATTCCCCGCTCTTCTTCTGACGGCGGCTCAAGGTGGACTGGGAAATGCCCAAGAGTACCGCCGCCTGAGACTGATTGCCGTCGACCTGTTTCAGGGCTGCGTTGATTAACAGATCCTCCGCCTCTTCCAAGGTGGGAAACCGGCCGAAGATACTGACGATATCCTGGTAATCGTAGTTCCGCGCCTCCTGCAAGGAATCGACGGTATCCTTGGTGCCGATCTGTTCACGGAAAAAGGCCAGAGAGAGGGTGGCCCCCTTCGACCTGGCCAGGGCGCCGTAGACCAAGCCGAAGAGCTCCCGGACGTTCCCGGGAAAATCGTAGGTGTTCAAGAGGGTGTAGAGCTCCTTGGGCACCGCCGGTACCGAACGGCCAAGATCCTCCGCGGCGGAGGTGAGGAAACGGGAGATCAGCAGGGGAATATCCCCTCGACGCTCCCTCAAGGGCGGCAGATGAACCCGGTGGGAAATCATGCGGTAGTAGAGATCCTTCCGAAAGCTCCCGTCCAGTATCGCGTTCTCGAGGTCGACATTGGTGGCCAACACAAATCCCGCATCGGTATGACGCGGTTTATCGGCCCCCAGAGGCCTATATTCCCGCTCCTGAAAGAGCCTCAATAGTTTGATCTGACTGGATTGATCCAGGTCGCCGATCTCATCCAGAAAGAGCGTGCCGCCCTCCGCCTCCTCGATCAATCCTTTTCTGACCCCGTCGGCGCCGGTATAGGCCCCTTTCTCATGGCCGAAGAGAGTGTCGGAGAAGACCGTATCGTCGGTACCGGCGCTGTTGAGCACCACATACTCGCCCTTACGGCCGCTCAGCCGGTGAAAGGCCCGGGCCACCAACTCCTTACCGGTCCCGCTCTCGCCGGTGATCAACAGGGGTTGACTGGTGGCGGCTACCGCCTCGAGATAGCGAAAGAGTGCAAACATCCCTTCGTCGGCGGTCACGATCTGGTCGAAACACTCCGGCCGCTCCAGAGCGCCGCCCCCTGCCATGGAACTGGTATAGTGGCGGATCTCCTGCTGCAGCGTGGCGTGTTCCAGCGCATTGCGGATACTGGCATGGAAGCGGTTGGGAGCGATCGGCTTCTCGAGGTAATCGTAGGCTCCCCGGCGCATACACTCCACCACCGTCTCGGAGGAACCGTCGGCGGTAACCATGATCACCGGCGTACCGGGATCCTGCTCCAGGAAAAGGCTCAAGAGCTCGATGCCGGAGGCGTCGGGAAGATTGATATCCAGCAGAATCAGGGAGGGGGAGTTCTCACGCAGGGCCTGCTTGGCCTCGGCGCCGTTCTCGGCACTTACAACCTGTTGAATACCAAGCGCCTCGAGCAGGGTACGGTAATGGGCTAACGCTACAAAGTCGTCGTCTACAAGCAGGACCGATACATTTACAAATGAGATTCCCATGACCTTGAGCATACCCCCTCGGTCATAGGTAATCAAGCTTCATCGGATAATCGCCGGCTAAGGATGAACGCAATCAAAACCGCTAATCCCTTATCGACAATGTTTAGCGGGACCCGGGCCCAGAACGACGCCCAGAGCAGGTCGCCCGTAAGCAGCTGGAAACCTCGGACTATTCTGTCGGTACTGTGATCGGCGAAACCGCCGTAGAGGAGGGTATGCAGAAGGGCTCCGCACAAGGCATTGACGAAGGAGACCAGGAGCACCACGATTACCAGGTGGGATACGGAAGAGAAGCGATTCAGACGAACCGCCCCTCCGATGATAAGGGCGGTGGAGATGCTGCATAGGACCCAGGGGGCATAGAGCCATTCGAATCCGCTCCACATCTCGAGGCCCAGATGGGTTAATAGTGCGGTTCCCACTCCTGCTGCCGGACCGAAGAGTGCAGCGACCAATGCAGTGCCGATGGAATCCATGAAGAGCGGGAATTCAATGCAGCGAAAATAGTGAAAGAACAGCACATTAAAGATTGCCGCCCCAAGCGACCAGATCAGCATTTTGCCCATCCTGTCCACGAACATCCCCTCTCGCTCCAACAATCTCCTTTTACTATATTTTCTCTACCCGTGCAAGAACTTATTCATTACCCGTCCAGATCCCAGACCTTCGAACTCCGTTGACTATGGAGTTTCAATATCCCGTAGGCAATAGCTACCGCCAGCCCCTTATCCAGAAGATTGAGGGGAATCCGCGCCCAGAGAGCCGCCCAAAAGAGTCGGTCTATCAGAAGCTGAAACCCCTGGACGATCATGTCGGTGGAATGCTCTGTGAAGCCTTGGAAAAGAACGACATGTAACCAGGCACCAAGGAGTGCATTGGCCAGGGCGACCAGGAAGCCGACGAGGATAGCCTGGTAGGGATAATCGAAGAAGCCCCTCCTTGCCGCCACCCCTACAATCAGGGCCGTGGCTATGCTGCAGATCACCCAGGGAGCGTAGATCCAGGTCATGCCGTGAATTACCTCGAAGCCCGCTTGGGTAATTATCGCAATAGCGATGCCGATTCCGGGCCCGAGAAGCGCCGCTCCTACGGCGGTGCCGATGGAATCCATAAACAACGGCAGGCTGAAAAACATGTTCAATTCGGCCAGAACGAGGTTAACCAGGGATGCGACAGGAATAAATACCAAGATACGAATCATAGCTTTTTTTCTCATATACATTTCTCCACCTAAATAATTCACCGCGCTTCCAGTAAGATACCATGATGCTTAATTTACCTCGTAGAGTATCTCGGCTATACTTGGCGAGGAGCTTATGCACGGAAAATTTGCCGCCCAGAGCATGTCTGTCCTCGGAATAATGATGATTCTAATAGCATCAAACCTCGGCACCTACTCGGCAGAACGAGAATTGCGAAAACTCCGTTCTGCTTTTTCCGATTTTACAATAAAAGTATTAACACATAATACCCTACAACTAGATGATGAAGCCCATAAACAATTACAGGTACTCCTCAAGAACCAAGAGTTTCGGGAGGTCATGACAACAGTGCCTGGTCCTATAGAGGGACTTACGGAAGAAGAAGTCTCGAATATAGTCGAATCCTTTCTGGATACTAACACTCCCTTCTCCGGCTCACATCCACCGGAGATCATCGCCCACCTCGACCTATCGTTGATCGCCTATACAGAAAATGAACTAAGACTACTTGAGATACTGCAAATCGCGCTCTCTCTCAGTTCCATCGGGTTTACGGTAGTTATCCTGGGATTGATCCTACACGGGCGAAACCAGGAACATCTCACCCTTACATTGAAAGGCCTCAACCATCAACATCAAGACGAGATCGAAGAGCTAAAAACCATTGTCTCCAGTGAAATTCATGATAAGATCATTCAAGATTTAGCCTTGCTTAAGATAGGCATGGAATCGGGTACTTCAGGACCAAATGAATTAATACGGGGAATTGAGGGGACAATCTCTGCTCTTCGGCGGTTGATCAATGGCTTTCACCCATTGGATGCCCAACGAATAGGCCTGGTTTTCAGTGTCGAGATGCTGGCAAAATCGTATGCAAAGACCGGACAAATGCGAGTCCTGACATCCCTGCCGCTGGAGGAAGAGATCCTACTCTCGAACCGAGCCAAGGTTCATGTGTTGCGCATTATACAGGAGCTGATGAGCAACGCCATGAAACACGCCGACGCATCACTAATGCAGATTATACTGAAAAGTGAGCAGGGGAGATTGAGCATCAGCTTGTTGGATAACGGAAAAGGGTTCGATCCCCACACAATCCAAAGCAGGGACTCCTTTGGAATGGTCAACATTGGAGAAAGGATCAGAAATTTGGGCGGAGAATACAAATATACCATCCGCAAGGGATCGGGCAGCCGAATAGCAATCAATATCCCTATGGAAGGTGTTAATGAATAGTTTAATCAGCTTCATATTATTGGATGATCACCCCGCAATGATAGAGGGCCTTAAAGCTATTCTCGAACGTGATGGTAAGTTCACCTGTGCGGGAACTGCCACCGATACTTCTCAGGCGAAAGATCTTATCGCTAACACTGACTATGATTTAATGATTACCGATATACGCTTTCCCGATGGAACTGGATTCGAATTGGCGGAGTATGCAAAAAATCTCCATGCCGAGCGGCCGATTCTTTTCATGAGTATGTACTTAAGCTTCGACTACATCGTTAAGGCATTTCGTTCCGGGGCATCGGGATTTATCTCAAAAGACGCCGCGGCCTCTTCACTGATTATTGGTGCTGAACAGATTCATTCAGGAAACCAATTTCTAGATTCAAGCTCGCTCTCCCTGGTGCTAGGAACTATCACCCACAGTGGCGATACTGCCTTCATAGATCCAGAAGAGCCCTTTCATGAGCTAACCAGTCGAGAACGAGATATTTTCGATCTGCTAATAAGTCGAAAAAGCACAAAAGAGATCGCTCAACGACTCGGCATCAGTCCTAAAACCGTGATGAATCACCGCCAAAATATATTCTTTAAACTCAAAGTGGACAACGAGCTTGAATTAAAGCATTACGCCGATCGCATAGGAGTTATTCCCAAGGAGACATAGGAAAAAACCCGCTCAACTTGGGAATCGTACCCATAGATACCGGGAATCCTCATCCCCTACCCTCAAGACAACATAAGTACCTTGAGCTTCGCTTGAGGGTGTCTGTCCTTGTCCAACTACTTATGCAGTCCAGTCCGCAATGGAAAAAGTCTACCTGCCACGCCCCTCATTCAAGGAGGGGCCGTTTTTATGCTAAGATGAACAGGATAAGGAGTTAAAATATGCACTATCGAATCCTCGGAAAGACCGGACTCTCAATCTCGGAAGTATCCCTCGGCACCTGGCAAGTAGGAGGCAAATGGGGCAGCCCCTTCGATGACGACCGGGCCGACCGGATTATTCGTACAGCCCTCGACGGCGGGGTAAATTTCATCGATACCGCCGATGTCTACTCGGAAGGCATGAGCGAGAAGGCCGTCGGCAGGGCGGTAAAAGGGCGGGACGATGTCTATGTGGCGACCAAGTGCGGCCGTCAGGTAACGCCCCACATCAGCGAAGGTTATACGGTGGAGGCCCTGCGTTCCTTTGTCGAGCAGAGTCTGAAACGCACCGGTCTCGAGCGACTGGATCTGATTCAACTCCACTGTCCTCCCACCGAGGTCTACTACCGGCCGGAGATCTTCGGCCTCTTTCACGATCTACAGCGGGAAGGGAAAATCGCCCACCTCGGCGTTTCGGTAGAGAAGATCGAGGAGGCGATAAAGGCCAGCGAGTATCAGAATGTAGAAACGGTGCAGATTATCTTCAACATGTTCCGGCAACGTCCCACGGAGCTCTTCTTCCGACTCGTGAAGGAACGCAATCTGGGGGTAATCGTGCGGGTTCCCCTGGCCTCGGGACTACTCAGCGGTAAATTCGGCAAAGAGACGCGCTTCGACAGCCAGGACCACCGCAACTTCAACCGCGACGGATCCGCTTTCGATAAGGGAGAGACCTTTTCCGGGGTTCCTTACGAGGTCGGCCTGGAGACGGTGGAAGAGCTGAAAGAGCTCTTCGGCGAAGACCGGCCCCTGGCCCCGCTGGCGTTGCGCTGGATTCTGATGCACGATCAGGTCGCGACCATTATTCCCGGCGCTTCCCGACCGGAACAAGTCGAATCGAACCTCTCCGCGGCGGAGCTGCCGCCGTTGAGCGATCGGGAGATGGATGGAGTGCGGAGGATCTACGCAGAAAAGATCGCTCCCCTGGTGCATCAACGCTGGTAGTCGGTTTGACACCCGGCAGAAAGGGCTATACCATTATTGTAGAACGATCAATATTGAGGAGGCTGCCATGACCGTCGGCAAGCGTATGACCCAAAATCCCATTACAATCCAGCCGGACTGTTCTGTGGCGAAAGCACGAAAGATAATGCAGCGGGAGAAGATTCACCGCATCCCCGTTGTAGACAAAAGCGGCAGATTAAAGGGCATCGTCACTGAAAAAGACCTCTTGAAGGCCTCTCCCTCGGCAGCCACCGCGCTGGATGTTTATGAGATCAGCGAACTCCTCGCCAGTCTGACGGTCGAGTCGGTTATGACGACCGAACCGATCACCATCGACGAGGATACGACTATCGAGGATGCGGCGCGAACGATGTCCGACAACAACATCGGCGGCCTACCTATCGTCCAGGCTGGCAAGCTGACCGGCATCATCACCGAATCGGATCTCTTCAAGATCTTTATCGAACTTTTCGGCGCCCGTCGCTCCGGAATCCGGGCCACCATGCTGATTCCTGAAAAAAAGGGCGAGATCGCCGCCATCGCCGAAGCAATCCGGGACAAGGGCGGCAACATCATCTCTATCGGGACTTTTCTCGGCGAGGATCTGACGAACGCCCTCTGTACAATCAAAGTGGAAGATATCAGCAAGGACGAACTCCTGGCCTGCATCTCTCCCTATGTAAACGAGGTAAGGGATATCCGGGAGGTATAATTCTCAACTTGATTTGCCTCCGGCTAGGGGATATACTGACCAAAGTTCAGTTTAGCTGGTGGAGTTGTGAAGCGAATACGCGTAAATAATCTCGAAGCGGGGATGGTGCTGGCCCAGGATGTGCGGGATATGAACGGCCGCAAGCTCCTGGCGGCCGGCACCGGTATCGATACAAAAAGTCTGCAGATTCTTCAGACCTGGGGCATTAGCGAGGTGGAGATAGAGACCGCCGCCGCTCCGGAAGAAGAAACGGTCGAGGAAAAGGCGGATAGACCGCTTCCGGCCGATCTCAGGGAACTATTCAGTATCATAGACACCAGGAATCCTCTCGCCGCAGCCCTGCAGGAACAGAGTCTGACGGTACGAGGCTCCCGGGAATACGACAGTTTTCTCGATCCTCCGGCACAGATCCCCCCGCTCAACCGGAACTCCCTGCCCCGCAGCGCCGCCGCGGTGGCGGAGACGGCCGACTTTCCCGCTCTACCCGAGGTCTACCACCACATCCTCGCGGTAATCAACAATCCGCGGAGCTCCACCCTGGATATCTCGGATGCGATAACCAAGGATCCGAGTTTTACCTCCAGAATCTTGAAACTGGCCAACAGCTCCTTCTACGCCATGCGCAACAGTATCGATACCGTCAGCAAGGCGGTCTCGATCATCGGCACCCGACAGTTAGGCACCCTGGCGCTGGGGATCAGCATCTCCCGCAGTCTCTTCTCCTCCCAAGAACACGACTCCTCCATGGCCGCATTCTGGCGTCACAGCGTCGCAACCGCCATCGCCGCCCGAACCCTGGCTATCTTTTTGAAGGAGAAGAACACCGAGCGCTTCTTCATCGGCGGGCTGCTCCACGATATCGGGAAACTCCTGCTCTACAATCAGCTCAAAGAGACGGTCTTCCATATCGACGCCCTCTGCCGCAGTCACAACCTGAATCAGTTCGCCGTGGAGCAGAACCTGCTCGGCTTCACCCATGCCGATGTGGGGGCCGAGATATGTAAACGCATGAGTCTGCCGGAAAATCTCCACTCCATGATCAGCGATCACCACGATGTGGCCGACAGTCTGCGCGGATTCGAGGCCTCCCTGATTCATCTGGCGGACATTATCGCCAACGGCATAAAGAAGGGCTCCAGCGGCGAGATTTTCATTCCCGCCCTGCAAGCGGCGGCAATGGAACACCTGCTGCTCGAACCGAGCACCATCGACATCGTCGTCAGACAGGTCGAGACCCACGGCGAAGAGATTGCAAGGATCATGTTCGATGATGAGTGATCGTGATCTCGAGAGCGAAAACCGAGAATTAACCGAGTCGATCTTCAACACCTACGAGGCGATAGAATCCGTTATCGCCATGACCGATTTCCACGAGGATATCGGCGGCATCGATCCTCATAAGAAGATCTTCGAGCAGAGCGGCGAGCGCCTGAAGGAACTCTTCCCCTTTACAACCCTCGCCTTCTATCTGGTCGACGAGGAGAGCGGCGCCCTTAAGCTCAGCTATTGTCGCCCGGCGAAGGAGCGCTCGCGAATCGAGGGGTTGATCGCTGCGGAGACGGCGGCGGGAAATCTCCATATAGCCCTCCGGGATCAGCGGCCGATGCTGCGTCCGACCCCGGAAGACCGGACGGAGCGGCTCTTTCTACACTCCATCTGCACCCCGCGACGCTGTCGCGGACTCTTTGCCGGTCTCTATCGAAGCGGGCAACAGCAGAGCGACCGGCTTTCCCAGCTGCTGGTCTCTCTTGTACTCTCCCACTCCGCAAAGGCCCTGGAGAGCGTGGATCTCTATGCCCTCTTCGAGCGGGCTAACCGGCTGGCTGCCGACGCGGCGGATGGACATCAGCAGCGAGCGGTCCAGGCGGATCGGGAGATCCTGAAACTGATAGAACTGCTCAGCACCGTCGCCGACGCAGCGGATGATCAGCAGCCCCTCCCCTCCAGGGAGCGCTTGGATCTACTCTACAGGCTCTATGCCGCGGCTAATATGCAAGACCGCAGCCTAAATCTGCAGACGATACTGGATTCGATAGAGGGCGCCTCAGAAAAGATTGATTGTGAAGAGGAGATCAAGCAAAAACCCATCGCTATCGAGCGTGCCCTCGGGATCGCCCTGGTGCTGCATGAACTAAACGCGCGCTTCTTGGATAATGCGAGGCTTCATATCGAGGAGTATCGAATGATACTTGGCTTGCGCCTGCTTGGGGTAGAGGACTCACGCTTGTCGCCTATTTTACGAGAGCTGGTGGAGAAGGAGCTCTCCGGCCGATTCGGATCTGAGCCGGAGAAACTCCTGATAGAGATTCCGTTAAGCGATGAGCCGACCCTCTAGCTGAGGGCCTGCTCCAGGTCGGCGATTATATCGTCGATGTGCTCCAAGCCGATGGAGAGTCGGATCAGCTCGGGCCGGACGCCGGCGTCGATTTGATCCTTCTCGGAGAGCTGGGAGTGGGTCGTACTGGCCGGATGAATAACCAGGCTCTTCGCATCGCCGACGTTCGCCACATGGCTGAAGAGTCCGGTTCGATTGACGAAGTCGGCCCCCTCCTTGGCGCCGCCTTTAATACCGAAGACCACCATACCGCCGAAACCGCGCTTCAGATAGCGGGCGTTCCGTTCATAAGCGGGATTCGATTCCAATCCCGGATAGTTCACCCACTCCACCCGGGGATGCTTCTCCAGATAGCGGGCCACCGCCAGGCCGTTCTCGCTGTGCCGTTCCATCCGTAGCGGTAAGGTCTCTATCCCCTGCAGGAAGATCCAGGCGTTGTCAGGCGAGATCGCCGCACCGAGATTCCGGAGCGGAACCAGGCGCATCCGCAATGCAAAGGCGATTGGGTTCAGGTCCCCCAGATCATGAGCATAGCGAACGCCGTGATAGGAGGGATCCGGCTCGTTGTAGAGCTTGAACTTGGGGTCGGTCCAGTCGAAACGGCCCGAATCCACGACGATTCCTCCCACCCCGGCGCCGTGTCCGCCGAGCCATTTCGTCAGGGAGTGGACCACGATATCCGCACCATGCTCGATCGGCCGCAGCAGATAGGGGGTGGTGAAGGTCGAATCGACGATAACCGGCAGCCTGTTCTGATGGGCGATCTCCGAGATCGCCTCCAGGTCGGCCACCACCAGTGCGGGATTGCCGATGGTTTCGAAGTAGACCGCCCGGGTCTTCTCGTTTATGGCCGCCTTCCAGGCCGACAGGTCCTCGGGATCGACGAAGCGTACGGTGATCCCGAACTGAGGCAGGATGTCGTGGAACATCGTGTAGGTGCCGCCGTAGAGATTCGAGGAGGAGACGATCTCCTCTCCGGCGGAAACGATATTGATGATGGAGTAGAAGATGGCCGAGGTCCCCGACGCAACCGCCAGAGCCGCCGCGCCCCCCTCGAGGGCCGCTACCCGCTCCTCGAGAATCGCCTGAGTCGGATTCATGAGCCGGGTATAGATATTCCCGAGCTCCTTCAGGGCGAACAGATTCGCCGCGTGTTCGGTGTTGTCGAATAGATAGGCCGTCGTGCGGTAGACGGGAACCCCCCGGCTATGTTGCTCCGCTTCTCTCTTCTGCCCTGCGTGAAGCGCCAGGGTTTCAAAACGATACGTGGACATCCAAAACCTCCGTTACTGATTCTGCCATACTGATAGATATCGTTCGCCGGTATCAGGCAAAACGACGACAATAAGCTTACCTTTATTCCCTTTCTCCTCCGCTACCCGCCGGGCGGCCCAGGCCGCGGCGCCGGAAGAGATCCCCGCCAGGATTCCTTCGCAACGCCCCAAGGAGAGGGCGGCCTCCATGGCGTCGCTGTTAGAGACCTGTACAACCCGGTCAATCAAGGCCGTATCGAGAACCTGCGGGATAAAGCCGGCCCCGATTCCCTGGATTTTATGGGGACCGGGATCACCCCCGGAGAGCACCGGCGAAGCCTGGGGCTCTACCGCAACGACCTCAAGCTCCGGTTTCAGCTCCTTCAGGCGTCGGGCCGTGCCGCTTAGAGTCCCGCCGGTACCGACTCCGGCAACCAGGATGTCGATCTCGCCCTCGGTATCCTGCCAGATCTCCTCGGCGGTAGTCCTCGTGTGTACCTCCGGATTGGCCGGATTCTGGAACTGCCGGGGCATGAAGACCTTGCCGCCCTCTTGACGGAGCTCTTCAGCCCTGGCGATCGCCCCGCTCATCCCCTTCTCCGGCGGAGTCAACTCCAACTCCGCCCCGAGGAGCTTCAAGAGGTTTCTGCGTTCCACCGACATACTGGCGGGCATGGCGAGCACCAGACGGTACCCGCGCTGGGCGCAGACGAAGGCTAGGCCGACTCCGGTGTTACCCGAGGTCGCCTCTACGACGGTAGTCTCCGCATCGAGCCGACCGCTGCGCTCCGCCTCCTCGATCATCGCCAGGGCAATCCGATCCTTGACGCTGCCGCAGGGATTGAAGGATTCCAGCTTGGCCGCAATCCGGGCCTGCTGGGCCGATGAGGATTTGAGCTCGACCATCGGGGTCTTACCTACAAGTTCGGTTATGTTTCCGGCTATGGGCATATCTCGTCCTTATCTGCTTAGTCTGCTTAGATTGAATACATCGGCGCCTGCCGTTCCCGCTCCGCAGACTGCAGGGCAAGATCGGCCAGGGTTAGGGATGAGAGGGTCTCGGCGAATAGGGTATTCAGACGGTTCCAGAGTTCCGCGGTCACCCTGAGGGATCCGGGGCTTCCCGGACCGATCGACTCGGCGCCGAATAGATCCCCTTCGAGAACGGTAATAATCTTGAGGGGTGTCAACTCGGCGGGGTCTACTCCCAGCTCGTAGCCCCCGCGGGCGCCTCTGACCGTACTGATATAGCCGGCGCTTTTTAAGGGGATCACCAGCTGACCCAGATACTTCTCAGAGAGATCCTCGGTATCCGCAATCTCCTTCAACAGACGGGGTCCCCCGCCGTAGCTTCGGGCCAGGGCGATCATTAAGCGTAATCCGTAGCGACTGCGGGTAGACAACCTCATCCTTACTATTCCTATCGATTTGATAGAGATAGATTAAGGGGAAGCTTCGCTAATGTCAACTGTTTTTGTAATATTTAATCATGGCGAGTTCAGCTCTCCAAATCCGCACATTCGGGAACACAAGATTCTGCAAATCGGGGGCCCGTTTTTTCTCGGAACAGAAGCTTTTTTTATCAAATCCTAACTTTTCCTCCTCAGCTTTTGAGTAAATTATGATACGATAACAGCAACATCCCAAGTATCAAGGAGAGAAAAGATGAAGAAAGCATTGCTTATTACCCTCAGCATGGTAATCGCCTTCTCACTCTTCGCCGGAGGAGCACAAGAGGAGCCCCTCGGAACCGAAGAGAATCCGATCGTATGGTCATTCGTACCCTCGGGCGACACTCAAGAGATCTCCGCCGGCGGTCAGGCCGTTGCGGACATGATCTACGAGAAGACTGGACTGGTCGTCGAGGCGAGCGTCGCCACCGAGTATGCCGGCGTAATCGAAGCCCTTTCCGCCGATCCTCCCAGCGCGCACATGGCCTCCCTGGCAACCTTCGCCTATGTGGTCGCCGCCGACCGCGGCGTAGCCGAAGCGGAACTGGTCAGCGTTCGCTACGGACGCCCCTTCTATGACGGACAGATCATCGCCAACGTAGACAGCGGCATCCGTTCGATCGAGGACCTGGCCGGCAGAACCTTTGCCCGCCCCGACCCCCTCTCGACCTCCGGCTGGATCATTCCCAGTCTGACCATGCGGGCAGCCGGGGTTAATCCCGACACCGACCTGGAGCAGGTAGTCGATGCGGGCGGACACACCGCGGTCGTAACCGCCGTCTATAACGGCGACGTCGATGCGGGCGCGACCTTCGTCGATGCCCGGGGCAATATCCAGGAGGACAATCCCGACGTGATGGAGAAGGTTGTGGTAATCGAGGTTTCCGCCCCCATCCCCAACGACGGCGTCCAGTTCTCCCCCTCGGTTCCCGAGGAGATGCGTGAGCAGATCGTAACCGCCCTGCTCGAGATCGCCGAAACCGAAGAGGGCAACGAGGCTCTCAACCAGGCCTACCAGTGGACCGCCCTCGAACGCCACGGGGACGATTTCTACGATCCCTTCCGCCAGGTGCTGCAGGCCGCCGGCGTCGATGCCGCCGAACTAATGGGCAACTAAAAGAACTGTACACTGTTTTGCGGCTCTCCCAATATTGGGAGAGCCGTCTTCATATGTAGAGACAGGAGAAACTCGTGCTCGAGTACAAGAATCTATCCAAAACCTATCCCGACGGGACCGAAGCGCTAAAGAACGTTAGCTTCGAGGTAGAAGACGGCGAGTTTCTCGTCATCATCGGCCTCTCCGGTTCGGGAAAATCCACCCTCTTACGCTGTACCAACCGTCTGATAAATCCCTCAGGGGGTGAAATCCTCTGGGACGGAACCGACATCGCCGCCCTTTCGACCAAGGAGCTGCGGCCTATTCGCCGCAAGATAGGCATGGTCTTTCAGCACTTCAACCTGGTGAAGCGTCTGAGCGTACTCAACAACGTCCTTTCAGGCCGCCTCGGCTATGTAAACGAATCCTCCAGCTTCTTCTACCGCTTTCCCAAAGGGGATGTGGCCAAGGCTCATAAGGCCCTGGAACGGGTAGGATTGACCACCCAGACCTACAAACGGGCCAGCGAACTCTCCGGGGGGCAGCAACAGCGAGTAGGCATTGCCCGGGCGCTGATGCAGGAACCGCGGATCATCCTGGCCGACGAACCGGTGGCCAGTCTCGACCCGGTCCTGGCCCATACCATCCTGGGCTATCTGGAACGGCTCAACAAGGAGGACGGCATTACCGTCGTCTGCAGCCTTCACTATCTCGATCTGGTTCAGCGCTATGCGACCCGCGTTATCGGACTCCGGGACGGAGAGGTCGTCTATCGCGGAACCGGCGAGGACATTCGCCGCATGACCGACGAAGAGTTTAAAGAGATCTACGGCGAGGAGGCCGAGCGGGTCAGCGCCGGCCCATCGACTCAAGGGATTGAAGGAGGCCGGGCATGAGCACCACCGCACCACAGAAGATACCCCGTAGCTTGGTTCCGCCGCCGGCGGCAGCCGTGCTATCCCTGCTGATCCCCGGGCTGGGACAGGTTGCCGCCCGATTCTGGCAGCGGGGGGTGTTGATCTTTGCCGCGTTTATCTCGATGGCGGGGATCCTCAACTGGCGAGTCGCCGAGTTGGGACGCCGGGCGGGAACCGGCTGGGTCGCATTCGAACGGGCCGTCGAACGACGTCCGTTTTTCGTCATCACCGTCCTGCTTGCGCTGGCGGCTATCTGGCTCGTTTCGGCCGTTGATGCCTGGTTACTGGCCAGGGACCGGCGCAAACGATTTACTGGAATCTTCCTCTTCGTCCTGCTGGGTTTCTTCATTCAGGGCTGGCAGATCGCCGAGATCGATCCGGTGCGCCTGGTAAAAGAGGCTCCCGAAGCCCTGCCGCCCCTGTCGCGGGTCATGTGGCCCTGGGAGGCGGCGGTCACCTACGACACCGATAACCTGGTGGCCGAAGCGACCATCGTCGCGGTCCAAGAGGGAACGGAGGCGGAAGCTCCTCCCCAACCGCAGATGAGGGAAGAGGAACCCTTCATCATGAGCGAACCCAATATCGGCCGCATGTCGACCCGGGATGAGAACAACCAGCTCGTGGCCGGTACCAGAATCAAGTTGACGGGCCGCAACTTCGAACCCAATACCCAGACCGAGATTTGGTGGACCGATCCCCTGGGGAATAACTACCGTCCCCGGGAGGCCGGGGAGTACCTGATCATCGAAACCGACGAGAACGGGGGCTTCGAGATCGAGATGACCATGCCCTATCAGCTGGTCCCCCCCAGCGCCGAGGGCGACGCCTATGAACATACCGTCGAGGCGCGGCAGGTCTTTCGGACCGGACCGCCCAAGGCGAGCGAGGCGCTGCGATTGACGATCGCCCGCATGCTGGAGACGATCTTCATGGGGATGATGGCCACCGCCTTCGGCATCGTGCTGGCGATTCCGATCAGCTTCCTGGCGGCCCGGAACATCATGTCCGCCTCTAAGGTGACGATCGGGTTCTACTATCTGACCCGGACGATCCTGAATATTATTCGTTCCATCGAGCCGCTGATCTGGGCCCTGATCGCCGTCGTGTGGGTAGGCCTCGGTCCCTTCGCGGGAATCGTCGCCCTTACCCTGCACTCTATCGCCGCTTTGGGTAAACTCTACTCCGAGGCGATCGAGGGGATCGATCCCGGGCCAATCGAAGCGATCGAAGCCACCGGCGCCACCCGACTGCAGGTGATCCTCTTCGGCGTCATTCCGCAGATGATCTCTCCCTTTATCTCCTTCTCTATCTACCGCTGGGATATCAACGTGCGCATGTCGACGGTTATCGGTCTGGTCGGCGGCGGCGGTATCGGCTTCCTGCTGGTTCAGTACATACGCTTGCTGGACTACCGTTCGGCGGGTATCGCGGTCTGGTTTATCGCCATCACCGTGGCGATACTCGACTACGTCAGCGCCGAGATCCGGAACCGGCTCATGTAGTTTCTACTGGATTGAATCCTTAAGCGGGCTCCTCATCAGGAGTCCGCTTTTTATTGGGTAAGAATCTTGTCCGCCTGCAGCACCGGACCGTCGATGCCGTTTACCAACCAGTCCATACCGATGATCTCCTCGAAACCGGGGGTATGCTCCGCCGGAATGCGCAGCTTGCCCTGGTTATCCGAGACCGGGCCGGTGAAGGGGTTGAACTCGCCCAACTCCATCAGGGTACGCAGACCGTCGATTAGCCGTACCGTCTCGGGCGGAATCTCCGCTCGATTGAGGCGCAACTTGACGATGCCGTTGCGGATTCCGCCCCAGTAGGTCATAAAGCGGTTCTTCTCCTCCGCGCCGAAGCCGTACTCCTTCCCGCCCCGATTCAGGATATTCTCGACCAGGGTTACATAGAATTCCCGCCAGTCGTAGGAGAGGTCGGCGTAATGAATAACCGTTTCGTCATCCTTCCGCGGCGCGTAGAGCCCGTAACGTCCGGAATTATCCTCGGGTCTGGGCAGAGTGTTCTGAAAGATCAGCCCGGCCCCCTGGTACTCGAGGAAGGTCGCACAGTTGGCGGCGTAGAGCGGTTCATCCCAGCGGTAGGACCAGGTCACCCGAACCCGGGCCTGGGGACGGGAGGCGCGCACCCCCAGGGTAAAGGCGTTGATGGTCGCATGGGCATAGTTAGAGTAGTTGTTGTCCACGTAGCCGATTAGATCGGTCTCCGATAGAGCTCCGGCGGCGACCCCGGCCAGATAGAGGACCTCATGCGCCCTGGGCGAAAAGGTGCGTACGAAGGGGCCGCTCTGATGACGACTGGCGACCAGAAAGCGTACATCGGGAAAGGAGATGGCCGTCTTGCGGGCGGCGGGGTAGAGGATTGCCGCGGTAACGATGACCACGTCCGCATACTCGGCCGCCTTTCTCAAGCCGCTCTCTATATCGCCCTCGGGCTCGGAGACCGAAAAGGCCTTAGTCTCGATCCGATCGGGAAACTGCAGGGCCACCGCCATACGTCCCTCTTCATGCAGTCTGGTCCACTCGGAGATCGCCGCTGTCTCGTAGTGCACGAAGGCGATCCGTTTCAGCGGAGACGGGAGAATCAGATTCCCCAGGCTGCCCATAATGGAGGGCTCCGAGGCGGTGATCGTCTCGGTCCCGACGGCCACATCGCCGCTGGTGACCGAAAGCTCCTTGATTACCGCGGCCAGTTGTTCACGCGTCGCTTGATCGTGCGGATCCTCGGGAAAACCGACGATCTCGCAGAAGCGGAGGAAGGCTTCTCCCGTGGTCAGAGGGAGCGCATCCCCGCCCTCCTCTTTAAAAACCTCCCGAAAGGGGAGATAGATCGAGGTTCTGAAGCTTCGATAGCCCTGTTTGCGTCCGCCTGTAGGCCGATAGTTCTCTTTCAGAATGGAAAGAAGCCGCTCATAGCCGTCGGGATAACGGATCCAGATATCGCCTATACGGGTCTTCTCCTTGAACATCAGAAAGCGGTAGTAGACACCGACGACCGGATCATCCATATCCTTGGGGGGCAAGAGCCGGGTAACAGCGGCTTCGATCTTGGCCGCCCCCAGATACTTGAGAACACTTACCCGCTTATTGCCCTCCACGACCCAGTACCAGTTGAGATACTCCTTGAGTACCACCGGCTCCGAGATCCCCTCGTTTAGATGATGCAGAAAGAGCTGACTCCACTTCTCGCCGAATTCAGAACGGGACTTTAAGAGAGGCATGAAATCCCGGGAGAAGGCCCGGGCCCGGGAGTAGGCCTCGGTTCCGATAATCTTGCGTAAGGGGACCTCTTCCAGACCGACCTTGATCTCCGAGGTCAGGGGCGCATGCTCCATGACCCCCTGGAGAGTGGGGAGAATTCCCGGTTTCCCCTGGAAAACAGATTGATAATAACTGCTGCGTCCTTTACGTAGCGCCTCGCGGTACTCTTCGCGAGCCTCCATGATGCTGCTCATGTTCCCATCCTTCTCGAATCAACTTACCTAATCCCTATTGCGAAAGCAATGCTTGGACGGGGACCGAAATCAGGCTACACTGTGGGGAGATGCTAAAGGGAAAGACCGCCCTCGTTACCGGAGGGGCAAAACGGATCGGCGCCGCCTGCGTCAGGGCCTTGGGCCAAGCCGGCTGCAATCTACTCATTCACTACCGCAGCTCCGAGAAAGAAGCCGAGGAGCTGGCCCGGGAGATCTCCGCCCTGGGGGTGAAGGTCCGAACCCTGCAGGCGGACCTAAGCCGGGAGGAGGAGGCTGCAAAGTTATTCGATACGGCCGTCGAACTTACCGGCGGGGTGGATCTGCTGATTAACTCGGCTTCGGTCTTTCCCCGATCCAGCCTGGAGGATCTGAGTTGGGACGCCCTTGAGACCAACATGCGGATACACGCCTGGGCGCCGCTCATCCTGAGCCGTCGTTTTGCCGCCCAGCCCCGGTTTCAACGGGAAGAAGATCCGATTCCCGGGGAGAAGCTGGGCGCGATCGTCAATCTTCTCGATACGCGCATCGTCGACGCCGACCCGTCCCACGCCGCCTATCATCTGAGTAAACGGGCACTCTTTACGCTGACCCGCATGATGAGCCTCGCCTTCGCTCCCGCCGTTCGGGTCAACGCCATCGCCCCGGGATTGATCCTGCCTCCCCCGGGCCAGAGCAGCGAGTATCTGGAGCGATACCGGAAGACGAACCCCCTGGAGCGCATCGGAAGCCCTGAGGATATCAGCGACGCCCTGCTCTACCTGGCGACCGCCTCCTTCGTCACCGGTCAGATTCTCTATGTGGACGGCGGACGGCGCATGCGGGGCAGCATGTACGGAAGCTGAGCGTCTCCTATTGATGGAGCGAACCGAAAGCGATAGAGTTACAATCCCCGTAAGGAATAATAGATGAACAAGCAGCGTGTGGAAGCCCTGATTCGTGAACTCTTGATAGAAATCGGCGAGGACCCCGACCGGGAGGGCCTGAAATCTACCCCGGAACGGACGGCGAAGGCCTGGGAGTACCTGACCTCCGGCTACCGCCGGGATATTAAAGAGGAGATCAACGGCGCGATCTTCGAATCCGAAACCAACAATATGATTATCGTGCGGGACATAGAGGTTTACAGCCTCTGTGAACACCATATGCTCCCCTTCTTCGGGAAGGTGCATATCGGTTACATCGCTACGGATAAGGTCTTGGGGGTCAGCAAACTGGCCCGGATCGCCGATGTTTATGCAAGAAGGTTACAGATTCAGGAACGGATTACCAGCCAGATCGCCCGGGCGGTCAAGGACGAGACCGAGGCGGAAGGCGTCGGCGTCGTGATGGAGGCCAAGCACCTCTGCATGATGATGCGCGGCGTGGAGAAACAGAACTCCGTAATGACCACCTCGACCGTTCTCGGGAGCTTCCACGACGACGAAGCCACCCGCTTGGAGTTCCTGCAGCTTCTGGCCAAGCGTATCGATTGAAGCTCATCCTCCGAACTGATAGGATCAAGCCTACGATGAACACCGAACAACGCACCCCGTCCCTGCAAGTCTTCCTGGAAGGGGACTGTCTCTTCAGTAACGAGGGCCGCTGGCTCCACCCCCTCTTTGAACTGGAGGAATTTCTTGCTCACAACGGGACTGATCCTGCGCAGCTTGAACTCCGAGACCGGATTATCGGAAAAGCGGCGGCGATCCTGATTACCCGCATGGGAATCACCAGGGTCTACGGAGAATTGATGAGCGACCTGGCTATCGCCTATCTCGAGAACAGCGGCAGCAGCTACGACTACGGCCGCCGGGTGCCCCGGATCGAGTGCCGCACCGAGGAGCTCTTCGCCGAAGAGGATGATCCCGATACGGTCTACACCGAACTCCTGCGGCGGGCCGGCCGCGCATGATGCCTCCCGTGGTCGAACTCGACCGGGTATCCGTTACCCTGGGAGGAACGGCCGTCTTGACCGATCTCAGCCTCGCGATCTACCCCGGGGAACGGATCCTGTTGGAGGGGGAGAACGGCGTCGGTAAAACCACGCTGATAAAAACCGCGTTGGGCTTTATCCAGCCCCAGAGCGGACGGGTGGTACTGGAGGAGAGGCTCAGCTCAGGGCACATCGCCTATCTGCCCCAATCCTCTATCTTAAGCGATCTGCCCATCTCGGTGGAGGAGGTGGTGGGAATCGGGCTCCACCGTCCCCGGCTCTCCCGGCGGGAGCGGGCGGCAAAAACCGCCCAGCTCCTGGAGGCCCTGGACTGCAGCGGACTCGCGGGGCGCTCCTATGCGACCCTCTCGGGCGGCGAAAAACAGCGGGTCTCCCTGGCCCGCTGCCTGGCCCAGGCCCCGCGACTCTTGATTCTGGACGAACCCAACAGCGGCCTGGACGCAGAAACCCGGCGCCGCTTCTACCCCCTGCTCGAGGCCACCAGCGAGGTCCACGGAGCGGCGGTTCTGATGATCAGCCACAACACCGTCGACCTCTCCCTGGAGAACTGGCGGCGGCTGCGTCTGCTACGTGCTCCGGGAGTCAGCCGCCTCGAGGAGGTCTCCTGATGCTGGAGTATCTGGCCCTGCCGCCGATCCAGCGCGGCTTGGCGGCCCTCTTCATGGCGGGAATCGCCTTCCCCCTGATCGGCGTCTTCGTGGTGCGAATGAACCTGATTACCATGCGCTTTATGCTGATGCACGGGGCCTTACTCGGCGGGGCCCTAGCCCTGGCCCTCGGCATCGCCCCATTAATAGGCGGCATCGCCGTCAACCTGATACTTATCCTGTGCCTGATTATGCTCACCAGGCGGACCGAGCTCTCCACCGGCTACGTGGTAACTTTCTTCATGGTACTGAGCGTCGCCCTGGCGGTAATCGTGATCTACAAGGCGGGGGTGCCGGCCAAGGATGCGCTGGCCATCCTCTGGGGCAATATCTACGCCGTTACCTCCGGCGAGCTCCTGATTCATACTCTCCTGGCGCTCGCCATCGTCTTAGGGATTCTCGTCGCCCGCCGCCCGTTGACGGCGGTGCTCTTCCATCCGGAGGTAGCCGCCAGCGCCGGGATTCACGCGGAGCGGTATCGCCGTTTGATCCTCTTGAGTACCGGGCTGACCATAGCCCTGGCAATGCGGCTGGTCGGGGCGCTCCTATTGGACTCCCTGATACTGCTCCCGGCCGTCTCGGCCCTGCTCGTCGCCGGCAGCACCGCCGCGATGTTCCTCCTTTCATCCCTCTTCGGACTCAGCGCCTCGCTGATCGGATTTACCCTATCCCTGGCTCTGGATATTCCCGTTTCCGCCGGGGTAACCTTGACTTCAGCACTCATCTTTGTGATGCTCGTGGGAGCAAAACGACTTAGGAGAAAATAGTGTCCTTCAGATTCATATCTCTGTTTGTTCTTTCCCTGCTTATTCTAACTGCACCCGTATTCATCTTCGCCGAAGGCGCCGAGGAGGCCAAACCGGCGGAGGTTATCGCCACCACCGCCTGGACCGGCGCCTTTGCCGAGCTCGCGGGAATAGAGGATTATACCGTCCTGGCCCCCTATGAGCTGCAGCACCCGCCGGAGCACACCCTCTCGCCCGGAGAGATCGCCGCCATCAGCCGGGCAGAAGTGATAATTTACGCCGGCTACGAGGTCATGCTCGAGCGCCTGAAGGCCTCGACGGCCGCCGACGTCCGGCTCGTGCAGATAAAAACCGTCAACACCCCGGCGGTAATCGCCGAATCGGTCAAGGCTATCGCCGCCGTCCGGGGAGACCGGGAGATCGCCGAGGAGAACCTTGCCCGCCTGGATCAGTTCTTCCGGGAATGGCGCGAGGAGCTTGCCCCGTATAGCGCGCTCCCGGTGATAGTCCACTTCCACATGCGACCGATGGCCGAAGCCCTGGGACTCAACATCGTCGACGTCTTCGGCCCCGCCCCGCTGGAGGCGGCGCAGCTCAAACGCCTCTCCGAGAGCGGAGCAGTCCTGATTATAGATAACTGGCATAGCGATATCGGCGCCCCCCTGCCCGAGCTGCTGCCGGAAGCGGTCCGTGCGGAGTGGATCAACTTTCCCGGCAAGGATCAAACCCGCAGCATCGAGGACGTCCTGCGTTATAACCGACGCGAGGTAAGCGCTCTACTTCCGTAGCTCCCCTTAGTGTTCCCAAGCCTGTGGATGGCGGCGGCCTTAACATCTATTGAACTTATAGTTAGGAGGCCGCAGCTCCTCCACAGGAAACCTTACGCCATAATTCATTAGCTAACGACTCGTTAGCGCCTGTCTATCCACACGATCGGGAACAGTAAAAAAAGGTTGACATCCCGCCACGAAAGAACTAAACTTATATTGTACTATTCCTTTAGTACAATAGTAGAATCAGGAGGCGTAAGCCGGTGGCGAGCAAGAAGACCGAGACGCTGCGCTTTTCAATCGATCCCAAGAGCGGGGTACCCTACTACAAACAGATCATACTCCAGGTAGAGATGGCCATCGCCGACTCGCGCCTCGCCCAGGGGGATCAGCTGCCCACGGTGCGGAGCCTGGCGGTGGATCTGCAGATCAATCCCAACACGGTAGCCCGGGCCTACAACGAGCTTGAGATCCGCGGCATCGTCACCACCCAACAGGGAACGGGGACCTTCATCGCCGACAAGGTTATCCAATTGGACGATATCGAGCGGGAACGGATTCTATCGGAATTGACCCGCAGTTTCATCACCAAGGCGAGTTCCTACGGTTTCAGCCGGGAGGACATTATCGAATTTCTCAAGGAGACGGATATGGGGATGGACGAATAATGAAGATGAGTCTATTGAGTGAAAAATACAACCGGATCAAGAATCAACCGAAACGGAGAATCGAGAAGGATTTCCTCTTCTCGACCTACTCCTTTCTGATGCTCCTGATCTTTACCATCGGGAGCATTGCCCTGGTCTACTATGCCGACCCGGGCATCGGGAACGAATCGATCGTAGCCCTGGGCGGTTCGATGGTGGCGGCCGGCCTGCTGATGGCCCTGCTCCCGATTTGGAGCGTCCAGGTGCTGGCGCTGCTCCTGGTATTCGGCATGATGAGCTCCTACGGGGAGATCACCTACCTGCCGGCCTACATTGCCGCCGGCCTGGGAGTGCTCCTCTCGGCCTCGGTACAGCTGGTTTTCCACTGGGACAAGGTGATTGTCCTGCGCTTCGGCCGCTTTCGCAAGGTGCGGGACGCCGGCATCTTTCTACTGTTGCCGATCATCGACCGGATTGCCGACTTCGTCGATACCCGGATCCGGGTAACCGACTTCTCCGCCGAGCGCACCCTGACCAGGGACAACGTACCGGTCCACATCGACGCCCTCTGCTTTTGGATGATCTGGGATGCGGGCAAGGCGATTCTGGAGGTGGAAAACTACATCGAGGCGGTCACCCTCTCGGCCCAGACGGCCCTCAGAGACGCGATCGGCAAAAACGACCTGGCCAAGCTGCTCTCCGAGCGGGAGGAGGTCGGCCGGGATATCCAACGGATCCTGGATGCCAAGACCAATCCCTGGGGAATCAGCATCTTCTCGGTAGAGTTTACCGACATCCTGATTCCAAAGGAGCTGGAGGATGCAATGAGCCGTAAGGCCCAGGCCGAGAGAGAGCGGCAAGCGCGGATTATTCTCGGCACCGCCGAGGCGGAGGTAGCGAAAAAGTTTGCCGAGGCCTCGGAGGCCTACGAGGGCAAGCCCGAAGCCCTTCAGTTGCGGGCGATGAACATGGTCTACGAGGGGATGAAGTACAACAAGAATACCCTGATGCTGCTCCCCTCCTCGGCCCTGGAGAACATGAATCTCGGTACGACCCTCGGCGCCGCCGCCCTGCAGAAACGGGATGAACAAGGAGAAGATGATGATCGAGGTTAAGAAAATCGTAAAAGACTACCAGAGCGGCGAAACAGTCGTCCACGCCCTGCGCGGCGTCGATCTCTCCATCGAAACGGGGGAGTTTCTCTCCATCGCCGGCCCCTCCGGATCGGGCAAGACGACCCTGCTGAATCTGATCGGCTGCATCGACAGCGCCGATTCGGGGGAGATCCTGATCAACGGGACCGCCGTCTCCGGAAGAAACAAGAAGGAGCTGGCCCTCTTCCGCCGGGATAACCTAGGCTTCGTCTTCCAATCCTTCAACCTGATTCCGGTCTTGACGGCCTACGAGAACGTCGCCTTCGCCCTTAACCTGCTGAACCTGAAGAACGGCGAGGTTCGGGATCGGACGATGACGATCCTGAAGGAGGTCGGTCTCGAAGGGATGGAGGACCGCCGGCCGGCGAAACTCTCCGGCGGACAGCAACAGCGGGTCGCCGTGGCCCGGGCGCTGGTCAAGAATCCGGAGATCATCCTGGCGGACGAACCGACGGCCAATCTCGATTCCGACACCGGCCGGGAGGTACTGGAGCTGATGGAGAAGATGAACGAACGGCATAAAACCACCTTTATCTTCTCTACCCACGACCGGATGGTGATGGATTTCGCCCACCGCCTGGTCAAGCTCCACGACGGGCGCATAACCGGCGACGAACGGAGGTGACCCATGATGTTTCTCATAAGCCTCGCCTTCAAAAACCTGTTCCGTTACGGGAAGCGGACCGTCATCACCGCCTCCGCCATCGCCTTCGGCCTGGGGCTCTACATCATGCTGGACAGTTTCCTACTGGGGATGGAGAAGGAGTCGGAGATCAACCTGATCAATTACGAGACCGCCTCGGCCAAGGTGCTGCATCCGGACTATTTCGACGAGCGGGAGACTCTACCCCTGAAATACCCGGTCGAGAATCCTGAAAAGCTCATTGCCCGGCTGGGGGAGCTCGGGATTCCCGCCGCCCCTCGGATCATGTTCCGGGGAGAGCTTTTCGTCAGAGAAGATCCCTACCCCGAAGACGGCTCCCTCTATATTCAGGGAATCGCCGTCGATCCCCGGCTGGACGACAGGGTCTACAAACTTAAGGAGACCCTGACAGCCGGACGCTATCTGGAACCCGGGGAGAACGGGGTACTTCTCGGCTCCTGGATGGCCGAGGACCTGGGGGCCGAGGTAGGCTACCCGCTGACTATCCGCACCCGCACCCGCTACGGCGCCTACGAGACGATGGACCTGGAGGTAGTAGGCATCCTGAATGTGCCCAATCCGGTAGTCAACCGCAGCGCGGTGATCATGCCGCTTCAAACCGCCGACTACTACCTCGAGATGGAGGGGGCGGTTAGCGAAATCGCCCTCCATTTCCCCAAGAACCTGAATCCCGACCGGGAGGCGGATCGGATCGCCGCAGAGCTCGCCAACGGGGTGGAGGTCCGCTCCTGGAGGGAACTCGCCCCGGACTATGTGGCCATGGCGGCCATGAAATCCTCCGGATCGAACTCGATTCTCTTCTTAGTGATTCTGATCGCCACGGTGGGGATAACCAACACCATGCTGATGGCGGTCTACGAGCGAATGCGCGAACTGGGAATGATGCGCGCCATGGGCATGAGCGCCTCTCAGATCCGGCTGACCTTTATCTTCGAAGCCGCCGGAATCGGGCTAATCGGCTCGGTAGTCGGGGTACTCTTCGGGGCGCTGATTAACTGGCCCCTCGTCCGATGGGGAGTGGATTACGGCGAGATGATGCGGGAGTTTGATGTGGGCTATCGGATTGCGGCTGTTTTCCGCAGCACCTGGAACCCCTCCACGATAGCCACCGCCTTCGTGGCGGGAATCCTGATCGCCGCCGCGGTTTCGCTGATCCCGATCCGCCGCGCCCTGCGCATGCAGATTACCGACTGTCTGCGAAGCGAATAATAGAGAAGGAGCGCAATGATGAAACTAGCGACTATCGCCTATAGAAATATCAGCCGCAACCGGCGCCGGAGCTTTCTCTGCATCATGGCCATCGCTATCGCCGCCATGAGCATCGTACTCCTCTTCAGCTTCTTAGCGGGGATGAAGGCGGATATGCGCAACAATATCCAATCCTTCTTCACCGGGCAGGTCCGGGTCAGGCACGCAGAATATGACGACAAGGAGCAGCTCAATCCGCTGCATCTGCGGGTTACCGCTTACGAGGATCTGCTGGAGCGCATCGACGGCCTGGAGGGTGTTTCCGCGGCAGTCCCCCGGATCAGCTTCCCCGGATTCGCCGAACCCCCGACGGTGAGCAATCCCGACGGCGAGAATGTAGCCGCCATGGGAATCGGCCTCGACTTCTCCCGGGAGGAGGCCTTTCAAGAGGTATCGATGAGCCTGCGCGAGGGGCGGCTCCCCGAGCAGGGCAAGTTCGAGATGATGATCGGCAGCGGACTGGCGCAGAAGCTCGACAAGAAGCTGGGCGATTCGGTCACCATCCTGACCACCACCATGCGCCGCGGAGCCAATGCCGCCACCTTTACCATTACCGGAATCGCCGATTTCCGGATGGGAAGCCTCAATCAGAGCTACTATTACATTCCTCTCGACCGGGCCCAGCACCTGTTGGGAATGGGTGACTCGGTTACTGAAGTGCTGGTCAAGTTCGAGGAGGGGGTCTCCGATTCCGAGGCGGAAAACCGGGTATCCGCGGTACTGGATCCGGAAAGCAAATTCTTAGCCCGGGACTGGCGCGAGCTGAACCTGATGGTTCAATACATGGATATCGCCGATATCGCCTACTCGATTATCGCCTTCATCTTCTTCGTGTTGGCCAGTACCGTGATCGTGAATTCGATCATGATGATCATCTACGAACGGATGCGCGAGATCGGCACCATCGGCGCCCTCGGTATGCAGGGCAACGAGATCGTCCGGCTCTTCTTTCTGGAGGCCTTTTTCCTGGCCCTGATCGGCACCATCGCCGGGGTAGTGATCGGTATCGGCCTGACGCTGCTCTTATCCTACACCGGGATCGACTTCTCCTCCTCCATGCAGGGGGTGGATATCGAGATCAGCAACATCATCTACCCCAAACTCAACCTGGTCTCCACGGTGGGCGTCTTCTTCTTCGCCGTGGCCGTCGCATCCCTTTCCAGTCTGATTCCAACCCGCCGGGCGGCCAAGATCGAGCCGGTCGAAGCGCTGCGGCATCTGTAAACGGAGGTAGCAATGAAACGGATACTAAGCATTTTGTTCATTATCGGCGCGGCGGTCAGCCTCTCCGCTATCGGCCCGGAGGAGATAATCCGGCGCATGGAGGCCAACGAGGTTCACGACTCGGCCTACTCCGAGGGGCGCATGATCACCACCGACAAGTACGGCACCATCGTCCGCAGCTTCAACTCCTGGGCCATGGGCGAGGAGGATGCGCTGATCGAGTTTACCAGCACCGGCGAGGAGGGGCAGAAAATTCTGCGTACCGAGGACGAGATCTACCTCTACTTCCCGGACGCCGCCGAGGTCATCCGGATTCAAGGCAGCGCCATGCGCGATTCGGTAATGGATTCGGATTTCTCCTACGAGGATATGACCGGCGACAAAGGCCTACTGACCGACTACAGCGCCGAGCTCATCGGCGAGGAGCAGGTACGGGGGCAGATGAGCTACGTCATCGAGCTCACCGCCAAACGGCGCTCGGTACCCTACTATCGACAGATAATCTGGGTTGATTCGGAGCGCTTCGTAGGACTCAAGGCGCATAAGTTCTCCCGTTCGGGCAGGCTTCTGAAGGAGATGGAGGTGCTTGAATACAGTACCCAGGCCGGAAAGATCGTCCCGGTGCGGATGGTCATGCGGGATAAGATGAAGAAGGACTCCTCCACCGAGTTTATAATCGACGAGCTCGATCTTGGGGCGGATATTGATCCTGCACTCTTCAGTCTCGAGGAGCTGACATGGTAAAACGCATCCTTCTCCCGCTGCTGCTTATTCTCGGTGTACTCGGTTTCGCCGAGAACTCCCTCACCGCCGAGCTGACCAGCCTGGCCGGCGTCGCCCGGGGGGAGGACGGTGCGGCCGCAGCGGGAAACACCGAGGCGCAGTTGACGATCCGCTCGGAAGGCAACCGCAACGCAAAAGGCGAGTTGACTCTCGACGCCGACGTGAGCGAAACGGCCCTGGTCGATATCTCCCGGGCCTATGTCAAGGTCCGTTTCCCGGAGTTCCGCATCACCCTGGGAAAGACCCGGCTCTCCTGGGGGGAGGGCTTCCTCTTCAATGCCGGGGATGTGCTCTTCGGTTCCCAATCGACCGGGGTGGATCTTACCGCCGACGAGCTGCGGACCGCCGGAAAGTGGCTCGCCTCGGTCTACTACCCCTTGGGACGCTTCAGCTTCGCCGAAGCGGTCTATCTCCCGCCCCAGATCAACCTGCTGGACTACCGGATCGACTCGCGGCTCTATGCGGCCGGGGCGCTCAGTGAGCCGCCCTCGCCAGGGGCCGATCAAAACCCTTCGGGCGGCGGACGGATAGTGCTCCGTCCGGGGGGGATCAAGGTCGAAGGGGGCTACCTCTTCGCCGGCGATACCGATACCCACAAACCCTATGTAAGCCTTCAGGGAAATCTCATCTTCGACTGGCACTTCTCGGCCGCCTCCGCCCTAAGCGCCGTCGATCCCCGACCGGAGGAGTGGTACGAGGAGCTCGCCCTGAGCTTCGGACTCTCCCATCTACTGCGGGTCGGCTACGAGGGAAGCATGAATCTGCGCCTGGAGGGACTCATCAGGCCGGATAAAGCCTGGGAGGAAAGCGCTGACGAGGAGGAGTTTGCCCTCTACCTCTATCCGGAGCTGAGTTACACCCCCGACGACCGGCGCAGCTTCTTCTATCGGGCCATCGTCTCACCCGTCGATCTCTCGGCGGCGCATATCCTCGGCGCGAGCTGGAACATCTACCAGGGCTTCGAACTCCTCGCCTACGGAGGCTTCAACAGCGGAGAGTCGGGTGATACCTTTGCCTGGAATGATGAGAGTCAGGATGTCGGCGGGGGAGAAGCGCTCTATCCCGGCTATTTCCTCAGCCTCGGCTGCGGCTTCAGTTTTTAGCCGGCTCGGTCCGAAGCGGGAGCTACTCCTTCTTTGCGGTGTAGAGCTGCAGGAGCTGAATAAAGTAGTAGATCTTTTTATAGATATCCGCCAGCTGATTCCGGATCTGATTGTCCGAGGCAATCTCGATCTCCTTCCAGTTCAGAATCAGCTCGTGGGGTTTGTGATCGTAGTCCTCGATGACGACCTTCAAGGTTTTACCGACGGCAATCAGATTCTGGGCCGAAAGCTGAACCATCGACAGGGCCTCGTCGTTCACCTTCTTCAACTGCTCCCGCAGAGTCCGCATCGAGGCCGCATCCCGGTCGGCCCGCTTTATGGCGGATCGCAGGGCGATACCCCGTTCGCCCTCGTCGCCGAGGGACTCGTCGAACTTCACCAGCTGATCGGAGATGCCCATCACCGTATGAAAGGCGTCCGAAAGCTGTTGCGACATAAGGTTGGTCGACCATTTCCCCCGGATCAGCAGATTGTCGACCACCTCGCGGATATCCTTCTTATAGTAGTCGAGCAGGAAGGCCTTGAGGTAGTTCGCCGCGGATACGTGCATAAAGCCTGCCATCATCTTCTTCGAGAACATAACGTTGTTCTTCTCGGTATAGTTCTTCATGCGGGAGATAGCAACCGTGCCGAAGACCTGCATCAAGAGCTTCTCGATCTTTCCCGTCCGCCGCTCCTTCAGGATCTTCTGTACCGTTAGCTCGGTATTGGTCTTTATCTTGGAGAGATACTCCTCGACAATATGCTCGTTCGGACGACTGACCTTGGCCTTATAGTAGGGATCCCGGTCGACGTGGCGGATAATCAACTCCAGCACCAGGCTCTTCTTGACCTCCGAAACACTGCGCACCTGCTTCTTCCACTGGCCGCTGTCTATCACCGACATCTCGCGATAGATATGCAGATCGTCGAACAGCCCCTGCCAGGGCTGATTGCGGTCGATTAAGGTCGCCACCTCCAGCCAATCCTTCAGGTCGTCGGATATGTACTCGGCGTTGATCTGTTCGAAGCGGGGATTGTAGATGAAATCTCGCTCGGGAAGACCGGAATCGAATTTCTTCAAGAGAAAATAGTAGTCGTAGTGGATAAACTGCAGAAAGACCTGCAGCAGGTTGTACTTGGCATTGATCTGCTTCACCCGTTCGGCGTCGAAAGCGGCATAGAGGGAGACCATCCGCTCCTTGAGTCGCTGCACTAGGGTTTTGTGGTCGAGGCTCTCGGCCAGCTTACGGATCTCATCCTCCGCCAGACCGTCCTTCATCGCTATCTGCTCGTCGCTCAGGGTCTGTTCGATGATGATCTGCTTCAGCACATTCGAGGTCCCGGCATGATCCAGCAGCACCTGAGTCGGTCCGATGACCTTGTAGAGATCGTGAAAGAATTTGGCCAATCCCGGTAGGGCCTCACCCGATTTGGGTTTGTAGAACTTATACTTCTGCTTCTTCAGCTGTTTGCCGATATCCTTCAGAAGCTTGCGTTTCTCCCGCTCGGGATCATGGCCGCTCAAGAAGAACGAGACTATGCGCTGAACAAACCCCTTGGGAGATTCCTCTATCGTCTCCTCGGTCGGGATCAGATCATCTTCTTTCATAGATTGTATGGTATGAGAAAAGCCTTGTGCTGTCAATCAATTCAAATTGGGGAACGCCGGCGGTAAATTGCCAAGCGACAATTATTTACGCTACACTGGAAGGGAATCATGGAGCTGAATCTGATCATCCGCAGCATGGAGGAAGCCGGGATTCGCGGGATTACCGCGGCTCTCTTTACTCAGGAACTCTTTGGGGAGGGTGAGGAATTTCTCGTCTGCCTGGGGGTTCTCCCATTGCCCGACGCCCGTCCGGCGCCTTCCGGAGCCGTAGGCAGCATCGCCCCCTTCGCCTCACGGCACCGCTACCGACGCATCGTTACGGCCCTCCGTCCCCTGAGCCGTCGAATTCGGGAGGAGCTGGGAATCCCCAAATCGGCCGTGCGGCTCTTCAGCAACTCATCCCTGCCGGAACGCTCCCTGGCGGCAGCCTTAGGTTTAGGCTGGGTGGGCCGAAACGGTCTCCTGATGAACCGTGAATACGGTTCATCCTTCCTGATCGCCGGACTCGCGATCGATCTGAGCGCGGTCTCTCCGCTCCCCGTGAGCTGGACCGAGCTGGAACGGATTACCTCCCTCGATCCGCCGGCGGATCTCTACGCAGGATGCGGCGTCTGCAGGGCTTGTGTTGCAGCCTGTCCGGCGGCGGCCATCGCCGCGCTCTCCCCGGAAGGCGGGATCGATCCCGATCGCTGCCTGCAGCAGCTCTCTACCCGCCCCGGACTGCTCCCGGAGGCGGCGCGTCGCGTCTGGGGGCGACGCATCTACGGCTGTCAGAGCTGTCAGGAAGTCTGTCCGGTCAACAAACAGCGCAGGATCCGGGCCGAATCTCTCCCTCCCGAAGAGGAGCACCGCCCCCTGGCGCCGCTCTTAATAGGATTCGCCGAGGGTCGACCCCTGAAGGAACTCCTCCCGGATACCGCCCTGGAGGCGAGCTGGGTTCCCAGGGAGGCGATCCTCCGGAACCTGATCATCGCCGCCGGAGAATCCGGCGACCCGACCCTCGCGCCCCTGATTCGAACCTTCCGGGATCATCCGGACGAGGGGGTGCGTCGGGAGGTAGCGCTCTCCTTAGAGCTCCTAGCGAGAAAGACCGGTTTACCCGGCGGTCCCGGGGGTGTAGAATAGGCGGGGGGGATCGAGTATGAAGCTTAAGGTTCTTATTGTAGAGGATGACGCCACCAGCGCGGCGGTGCTCAAACAGTACCTGCGGGATGCGGTGGAGGTAGCGGAGGCGGATAGCGGCGAGACGGCCCTCGAGCTGGTCCGCAAGGCCTTCGAATCGGCAACCCCCTTCGACGCGGTCCTGTTGGACATCATGATGCCCACCATGAACGGCTTGGAGATACTCGGGGAGCTTCGGGCCCTCGAGAAGAGCCGCGACATTGATCCGGCCGACCGGATGCGCATCATCATGACCACCGCCCTCTCGGATACCGACAGCTACATGCGGGCCTTCTCCGAGGAATGTTCCGGCTACCTGGTTAAGCCGATCGGGAAGGAGCGCTTTACCGCCGAATTCAAGCGTTTGGGTCTTTTCAAGTAGATGGATAAATATACAAGATTTCCGTATATTTATTGACATTTCCCGACGAATCCTACTATTCTCATCGATGATGAACCAACTAGCTCAGGAATTGAACACCGTCCTCGACGGGACGGTCTGTCTGGAACTGTTGTCTGATTTCGGGAAACGTTTCTACTTCCCGAAGGGTATCGCCCTCCAGTCGGTGGAAGCGAGCCGCCACGCTCACCGCTTCAATGCGACCATCGGCATGGCCTTCTCCGAGGGACAACCGATAGAACTCTCTACCGTCAAGGAGCAGCTGCCCCAACTCTCCTCGGCCGAAGCGGTCAGCTACGCCCCTTCCCCGGGTCTGCCGGCATTGAGAGAGGAGTGGAAGAAGCAGATTTATACTAAGAATCCTTCCTTAGAGGGGGTCGAACTCTCCTCACCGGTCGTCGTACCGGGCCTCACCGGCGGAATAACCCAGCTGGCCGATCTCTTCGTCGATCCCGATGATCCGATAGTCGTGCCCGATATGTTCTGGGGCAACTACCGCCTGATCTTCGAGGTTCGCCGGGGCGGGAAGCTTCACACCTTCCCCTTCTTCAACGGCGACGGGAAGCTCAACATCAAAGGCTTCGTGGAGACCATGCGCGCCTCGGCCCGGAACGGCAAGATCGTGATGATAGTCAACTTCCCCAACAATCCCACCGGCTACTCTCCCGACACCAACGAAGCCCATACCCTGGCTTCCGCCGTAAAGGAGCTGGCCGAGGAGGGCTATAAGATCCTCGCCATCAGCGACGACGCCTATTTCGGCCTCTTCTACGAAGAGGAGACCTTTAGCGAGTCCTTCTTTTCCCTGGTCGCCAAAGCCCATGAGAATATTCTGGCCGTTAAGGTCGACGGGGCGACGAAGGAGGATTACGTCTGGGGTTTCCGACTCGGCTTCGTCACCTTCGCCTCCCCCGGGATGAACACCGCCCAGTACGAGGCGCTCAACAAGAAGCTCGGCGGCGCAATCCGGGGCTCGGTATCCAACTGCTCCAAACCGGCCCAGAGCATTATCCTGAAGAGTCTGCAGTCGGCGGCTCATGAAGAGGAGAAGCAGCGCTGGCTAAAGGTCCTCAAGGAACGCTATGTGAAGGTGAAGGAGATCCTCGCCACCCGGACTACCGGGAGGCAAATGACGCCCATCAGCTTTAATTCCGGCTACTTTATGAGTTTTGATTGCGGAACCGTGGACGCCGAGAAACTGCGGATCGAACTGCTGCATAAGCAGGGTATCGGAACCATCTCCATCGGCAGTAAGTATCTGCGGGTCGCCTTTTCGGCCATCGAGAAGGAGAATCTGCAGGATCTCTACGACGCTATCTTTGCCGCAGCCGACGCTTTAGCCGGTTAAACCCCACCTAAACCGGGAAGCGGGAGCCCTGGATCTGACCCGCTTCCCCCATTATACGAGCCACCTCCCGGGCAAAGCGCCCTTTCTCGACCACCTCCTGGGGTGCGGCGCGGCGCTCGGTCGGGGTATCGCAGGTAAGCCGCATAATCACCGTTTCCGGCGGCAAGAGCGGCAGCGCCGCGGCCACGAAGCGAGCATGCTCGGCGAGGCTCGGCACACTGACCTCTCCCTTCCGGTACTCCTCGTAGAGGGGCGAGTTGTAGGGGATGTGCAGGTTGTGGAGCTTGATCCCCGCCGGACGTAGTGCGGCCACCTGCCGCACGCTCTCTAAGCTCTCCTCGAGCCCCTCTCCGGGGAGTCCATGGATCAGATGCACCGCCACCTTGATTCCCTTAGCCGTCAGGGTTCGATAGGCAGTGAAGAAGGCGGCGCTCTCATGCCCCCGTCTGATCCGGCGCAGGGTTTTATCATGCACGCTCTGCAGCCCCAGCTCGACCCAGACATCGAAATCCTCAGCTATATACTCCGCCAGCAGATCGGCCCGGGGTTCATCGATCTCATCCGGCCGAGTTGATACGATCAGCTCCCGAAAGGGGGCATAGGAGAGGCAGGAATCATAGACCCGGCGCAGCTCATCTCTGGTTCCGTAGGTATTGGTAAAAGCCTGCAGGTAGAGGAGCAGCACCTCCGCCCCGTAACGGCGCTTCAGAAAGGCCACGCCCCGTTCAATCTGGCTAGCGATATGGCCGGGAGAGGCCGAATCGAGGTAGATCGCCCGGGAGCCGGAGCTCTCGCAGTAGCTGCACCCTTCTCCGATCCGGTCCCCTTCCCGGTTAGGACAGGAGAATCCCGCATCGACCCCTACCCGGTAGGCGGGTTTGCCGTAGCGGCTTTTCAAATAGCTTGAATAGGTATAATAGGGTAGTCTCTGCATGCACCCCCCAGCCTACACCCCGGCGGAGATCTTAATCCAGCCCGTTGACAAGGGCATTCCATTGTCCGTACTGTCCCAGTGTGAAGTATCGATTCCTACTCCTCGCCGGCCTAGTATCACTCACCCTACTTAGCTCCGGCTGCGAAAGAGTTGTTCGAGAGCCGGCGGTGCTATGGACCAGCGAGGAGGAGTTCACCGCCTATGCGGAGCTCTTCAATACCGTCCAGAGCGAGTACCGGATATCGGTCGTCTATCGGGAAAATCCGGCCCGCGCCGTACGTAATACCGAGACGCCTCCCGATCTGGTAATCGGCCCCTATCTGAACGACCGGGCGACCATAAGCCTCTTTCAATCCCTCGAAAAATCTATGGAAAACCAGGATCCCGACCCCCAAAGTTTCTACTCGGGGATTCTCCGATTAGGGCTTTTCGAGGAGAAGCAGACCCTCCTGCCCGTCTCCTTCACCCTGCCGATTCTGATTTTTCCCCGGGAATTCGAGGGCATTGAGAGTTTTGCCCTCTCCCTGGAAGAGATCCGTACCCTCTCAAATGAGTTCAACGCCGCCAACGATCAGAGCCGGATGGCCTTCTCGCCTCGCTGGGACACCGAGGGGGCCTACAGCATCCTGCGCCTCTTCGGCACCGGATTCGGCGAAACCCAGGCCGGGACCTTGAGCTGGAACCGCGAGGGTCTGAACGAGGGGATCGATTATATCCGCGGTTGGGTCGAAGAGGTCAACGGCGGATGGGAGAACGAAACGGAGTTTATCGAGAAGTATCTCTACGAACCGCCCTATAAGCTGGTCGATTCGGGGCGCATCCTCTTCGCCTACTCACAAATCGACGACTACTTCCGCATCCCGTCGGTCCATCGGGAGCAACTCGATTTCCGCTGGATATCCCATCAGGAGGAGATTCCGGTGGGTGAGGATATCATCTTCGCCGGCATTCCCAAGGGAGCCGCCCGCACGAAGTCGGCCAAGGCCTTCTTGAGCTGGTTCTTCAATCCCGAGACCCAGGCGGTGCTCTTGGAACGCAGTCAGTACAAGCGGATGCGTCTTTTCGGTCTGGCCGGCGGTTTTTCGAGCCTTAGTATGGTAAACGAGATCGATTTGCCCCGGTTTTTCCCGGAACTGGTCGGGCACATCCCGCCGGCGGGCTTTCTCGAGTACCCGGGCGCCCTGCCGGATAACTGGAACAGCCTCAAAAGCGAGACGATTCTGCCCTGGATTAAGGGTAAACTGAGCCCCGAAGCCTCGGATCAGGAGCTGGACCGCAGCATCGAGCGCTGGTTGAATCAACAGCCGCAGCGGTAGACGACGACCGAAACCCGCTCTCAGAACCCCCACAGACCCCGCTCTTTTTCGTTGACAGCTAGTCAAAACCACGGTACCATAAAATCCATAAGATAATTTTGGAGGTTTCAATGGCTCATGTTGAACTCAAGAACATCGTAAAAATTTACGATGGCAACGTTCGCGCTGTGGACAACGCGAACATCACTGTTAACGACCAGGAATTTGTTGTTCTGGTCGGCCCTTCCGGATGTGGAAAAACCACTACCCTACGTATGATCGCCGGTCTCGAGGACATCTCCGAGGGCGAACTGACTATCGACGGCAAGGTCGTCAACGACGTTCCCCCCAAAGACCGGGACATCGCCATGGTTTTCCAAAACTACGCCCTCTATCCCCATATGTCGGTCTACGACAACATGGCGTTCGGGCTCAAGATCCGGAAATTCCCTAAGCCTGAGATTGAAGGCCGGGTAAAAGAGGCGGCTCAGATCCTCGACATCGAGGAGCTCCTAGAACGGAAACCCAAGGCTCTCTCCGGCGGTCAGCGCCAGCGTGTAGCCGTCGGCCGGGCAATCGTCCGGAAACCGAAGGTATTCCTCTTCGACGAGCCCCTGTCGAACCTAGACGCCAAGCTCCGTGTGCAGATGCGCGCCGAGATTTCCGGTCTCCACACCCGACTGCAGGCCACGATGGTCTATGTAACCCACGACCAGGTCGAAGCTATGACCATGGCCGACAAGATCGTCGTCATGAAGGGCGGCGTCATCCAGCAGATCGGTAGCCCCCTCAATCTCTACAACGAGCCCAACAACCGCTTCGTTGCCGGCTTCATCGGGTCTCCTCCCATGAACTTCGCCACCGTTGCGATCACTGAAGAGGGCGGAAAGATCTTCGCCGACGAGGGCGGATTCAAGATGGAGATCACCGGTCGCTACGCAGAGCCCCTGAAGGCTTATGTCGGGAAAGAGGTCATCTTCGGCGTACGTCCCGAGGATCTGCACGACACCCCCGCGGGCGAAGGCAGCATCAAGACCAGTGTCGAGGTTATCGAGCCTCTGGGCGCAGAGACTCACCTCTATGTCAGCACCGACAAGCACTCGATGATCGCTAAGGTTGCACCCAATGTGCTTCCCTCCGTCGGCGACACCCTCTACTTCAAGGCCGATATGGACAAGATCGTCTTCTTCGAGGTGGAAAGCGAGAAGACCATCCCCGCGAAGTAATCATCCGTTTTACGCAACTACCTGCCGCTCCCCGTTGGGGGGCGGCTTTTTTTATTCCGGGTTTTTAGGGACTATTTTGCTTTTTATAGTGTCAGCACCCTTGTGTATATCCATCCTAAGCCGTGCAATAGGCCGGGAGATATTCCGGGCCTTCCTTCAAGGGAGTTGCAATACTTCTCAGCCATACGCACTGTTCCTGGATCAGCTTTCCCCGGATCCGGCTTAAAAAGCGCCGTTGAGTGAAGAAGGTCTTCAGCTCCTTCTGAATAAGGCTGGGGGATATCCCCGCTTTCTCCGCATGCGTGATACCCTGCTCCTCTCTCCCATTGATCCGAAATGGCTTGAAGCAGTTGTGATGGAGCCGGTAGACCGCCAGTCTCTCCATCTGATTGGCGACATTCCGAGCGAACTGTACCGTCTCCCGGGTGTGTTCCGCCAAGTCTTTGCGAATCTCCCGGTCTAAGTAGTTCACGCTAAAGAGCGGGTTTGTAAGCGTCCGTGCCCTCTTCGAGCTCACGGTATGATGAAGTAGTACCGATCGCTCCGCGTCGGTTAGGTTTGCCATCACCCGACGATACTGTCGATGCTCATCGGTGTGGAGAACAGTTGCAACGGTCGGGGTCTTCTCCTTCAAGAAAAACGCTTGGCGAACCAGCTCCTCGAACGATCCGTAAATCGTTACTCTGCCGTAAGTAAACTGCTTTTGGAGGGCGCTGTTTCGTTCCTTTTGGTAGTCGGTCATCCTGCCTTTGCGTCTCAGGTGGGCATAGTCGGAGTAGATCCAGTACTGAGATTTCTTTCCGGCCAGGAGCTGGATATTGTTGGGAAAGTATTGG
>JWTM01000324.1 GCA_001749745.1 Candidatus Marispirochaeta associata | reverse complement strand
ATAGTATCGCAAAGACCATACAACAAAAAGTTTTGCTCTAACTATTTTGTACCATTATCAAACAAAGCTAGCAATTTTGCGGTAATGATTTTTTTTCATATGCCTTATTCGTCATAGTACTCATGAACGCATTCGCGGCTCCGTGGCAGATTGCCAGTCCCACACCCAAATTAAACTGGTGACAGACCATCATGCCGCACAGAGAAAGCAACACACCGTAATCTCTACAGCGACCACGTTTTTTTACAGCACACACAGAACACGCAGGTGACGTTGGATCGAAATCCATTTTGTCACACTGTGCTGCAAAACGACGAGCTTTTTCTTGAATATGCCTATCCATGAGTACGTTCCTCTTTTGTTCTTTAGATCTTTTTAGTGAAAACGATTATCATCGTCAAGCTATTTTTCTCCCAAAAAAATACCCCGAATTCGTGAAGAACTCGGGGCAACTATGTTCAAATTGAGTTACGCGCCGTATAAAATCGAATATAATTTTTCAACCACAGCGCTGGCAGCATCATCCGAAGGAGCATTAATCAGCTCCTCCAACAGCTCTGGAGGAACCCGTTTGGCATCATACT
>JWTM01000323.1 GCA_001749745.1 Candidatus Marispirochaeta associata | reverse complement strand
AGGGATGGTGTTCCGTTCCGTGTTCTCGTGCTGTTTTTAGTATATTGTTTTGGCGCAGAATGCAAAACGTGGCAGCTAGCAAAGCCTGCTCGGGAACATGGGACGGAATATCATTCTCTGCCCATACTCGAACCTAGTGCAACAAAAAAGCTTCTCAGCTTACGTTTCACACTTACGCATGAGGCATACGCGCTTAGACCACGGAACACTTGTTCCCTAGTCTTTGATGCAAAGGAAAATTTCAGCGTCGCACATGCCAGCCTATCATTATATATAAAGGTTAGCTCACCACATTAAATGCAAACCTATTCTAAGAACGGCTGTAACGGACATGTTTCGCAGCGCGGCTCTTTTTTTAAGCACCATTCTTTAGCAACGCGAACGACAAGGGCGTGATACTCATTAAAGAGCTGTACATCCTGCGGCAGCACATCCATGAAGTAATCACGA
>JWTM01000322.1 GCA_001749745.1 Candidatus Marispirochaeta associata | reverse complement strand
ACCGGACGAACAATAAGGAGAAGGAAGAGGAAGACGAGTACTGCGTTGAGGATCGGTTTACCCATGCGTAATGCGTAATCGCCAATAACCTCTGCAAGGCTGCGTTCCTGCTCTACATTCAGCTCGCCGAAAGCGATGCAGGAAACTTCGATAGCATCACCGCGTGCTGATTCAAAACCAACAGCTTTGGAAACCAGAGCGTTAATGCGTGCCATCTCTTCTTCAGTACGCGGGGTGAATACCATTGCGCCGGTCTCAGGATCCGCTGCGTACATACCATCAACAACAACCGCGATGCTAAGGCGATCTATCTGACCCACAGGGGTCACGATATTCTGCTCTTCTTTATTGATCTCGTAGTTTGTTGTGGATGTTTCGCGGGTTGCGTCCTGCTGGCTCAAGCTGCCGTTGATACCGTCGCCTCTGAAGTTTGCATCTGCACTGCCAGCCTCCA
>JWTM01000321.1 GCA_001749745.1 Candidatus Marispirochaeta associata | reverse complement strand
CATGAGGAACGATATGAACGTAAAAACAGGGTCAGTACAGACAATATGGTCATCTGCCGCAGTGGTTTCTGCGGGCAGCTTTTGTTCCCGCCTTATGGGCTTGCTGCGTGACGTTCTTATCGCTTCTCTACTGGGTGCAGGGCCGATGGCAGATGCACTCATTGTTGCTTTTCGTATTCCTAACCTGTTTCGAAAGCTGTTTGCGGAAGGTTCGTTATCTTCCGCTGTAACTGCCTCCATAACCCGTTTACAAAAGGTAGAAGGC
>JWTM01000320.1 GCA_001749745.1 Candidatus Marispirochaeta associata | reverse complement strand
GGTGTTCGATAGTATGAAAGATACAGAATGATGGTGTGCTTCGGAAGAGCTGCCAGCCGTTGCTGAAGCTCCTGCGTAGGGAGTTTGGTCAGCTCGATGAACGAAACCCTGTCAGCAAACAATGATGTAAGTTCTCTGGCCTGTGCAAGGTTGTTTTTGCTTGATGTCGTAACGCCATCGCTTAACAGCACAATGTTTTTTGTACGGGGGAACAGGGTAAGGGCAAGGTCGATTGTTTCTTTGATATCGACTTCCTCCGCAATGCCTGTGAACCCTTTTTTTCCTTGGAGCAGGCTTGGAGAAAAACGGGTAACACCACAAAAGGTTACGGGTGTTCCCGGAAATAAAAGGTCGCGGTAGCGGAGTAAAAATTCAAGCGCGTTGTTGTCCGACGCAATGATGGTATCGAACGATGTATCTGCATATTTGGTGGAATACAGCTTGAAGAGAATAGGAAAAATTGCTTCAGGACTATGTCGCTTGGTAT
>JWTM01000319.1 GCA_001749745.1 Candidatus Marispirochaeta associata | reverse complement strand
CTACGAGTTCAGTGGAAGCAGCAACAATGGCCTGTCCTTTGCGGAATCTTTCCGCATACAGTTCTGTGTCTGTCCCGCCCAGTCCTGCGCTGATGACCATGCCGAATTCTCTGGTATGGCGAAGCCCCACGATAAGTTCGTTGCCGAAGGCACTGGAGTCAGGCGGCATAAACTGCACTTGCAGCACCCCTTTCAAATCGCGGCTGATAGCCTTAATCAGTGCTTCGCCTTTTAAGCCTTTATAAACTTCCGGCGCATGGTCAGGGTTGCGTTCTATGTATGCTGCGTAATTTTCCGGTACTTCGTATTGCATGCCACGGACAGCAGAGCGGATTTTGGAAGGCTGTTTCTCAACAATGCGTACTCCGCCTACTTCTGTCTTATGGATGATGGTAGGAGACACAATTTTAAGAACTGCTTTTTCTCCGGGAATAGACATGAGTTCTTCATCAGAAAAACGTGCACCGCGAGGCAGCAGATTTGCAATGGGTGGAGTCTCAGCGCCGGAGTTCGCTAGCAGGTTGTACACTTCATATTCATACAGAAAATCTCTGTTTTCTGTATCAGCAGCCGTGAATAACTGGGTAATTTTATCAAAGTCGATCAATGTGTTCATAGCCATCTCGCTTAAAGAAAAATTCGATTAGAAATTAACTGTACGAACTTTTACCCTTTTTGTCTCGGGTGTGTTTTTCTTTTCGACGATGTGGAAAAAGGAAAGGGTACCAAGTATTGAGCGCAAGAAAAAATTGTTACAGCTAGCCGTTGACCGGCCTATCTGTCAGGAAAGGTTGTGTAGAGAAAAAGTGGTGGGGAAATAA
>JWTM01000318.1 GCA_001749745.1 Candidatus Marispirochaeta associata | reverse complement strand
GGGGGAACTATGAGATTAGCTATTTTTTCTAAGGCCGACATAATAGGTGCGTACAATCTGAACACCTTACTGCCTGAAATTCAGGAACTGGCATCTGAGATCACAATTTTCCTCTCAGATAAAGTTTTTCCAAATGAAAGAGGGTTTCAACCAGTTGATACTCTCACGTATTGCGAGCGGGACTACCCGCTCACACAATTATTTCCGTACCTTGAGCATCAGAGTAACAGAAACTCTGCACTGCTTACGTTCAATGAGCTCAGTGCGGTGTACAACGCAAACATTGTACACATGGGAGAATCAATTACTTCTTCATGCAAAGAAGCAATAAAAGAATTCGCACCGGATATCATTATATCAACACGACACGACTTCATACTCCCTGATGATGTGCTGGAGAGCGCAAAGTTTGGTTGTGTGAACACTCACCCTGGAAAGCTTCCCCAGTTTCGAGGACTTTGTACTCCTTTCTGGGCAATGCTGGAGCACAATGAATACGCATATTGCTCAGTGCATCTCATGACTACAAAGGTAGATTGCGGAAAAATTCTGGCACTGACTCCATGGAGGCTGGACTATTCCCGCTCCCTGCTTTGGAACACCATTCAGATATACCAGAAAGGTATTAGCGAAATGGCATCTATCCTGTGTAACAACCCACAAAACTTCGCAGC
>JWTM01000317.1 GCA_001749745.1 Candidatus Marispirochaeta associata | reverse complement strand
GTCACTACCGGAGCCACCTGTCAGAGTGTCGGAACCACCGCCGGCGTTAATGGTATCGTTACCAGTCCCGCCAGAAATAACATCACTTTTTGAACCTGTAGTAATGGTGTCGTTACCTGCTCCACCGTCAATTATGACAGAACTGTCTCCTGAAGTAACTGTGTCATTACCATCACCAGCGCTAATTTTCGTTATTTTTGAACTCACAGGGACGCTAATAGTATCATCACCATCCGAGTAAGTTGTATGCCTAATCGCCGCATTTTCCACATAGTATGTAGAAACTTGGCTAGCATTATAGCGATTTTCAATCAGGATTTTCTCTACAGCATGCTCAGGGTTAGTTGCAGCGTCTTTGATGCGAATAGAGTCCTCAGGGGAGTTTTTAAAAGTGATCAACAGGTCATTGCCGTCGATGGCGAATTGAAGATCATTGTACGCGATATCAGAGCTGAAACGTATTGCATCCAGAGTATGATCCGCAGTGACAGCACCGCTTTCATTGTCGTAGATGACGTCGTGACCGTCGCCTTTGCT
>JWTM01000316.1 GCA_001749745.1 Candidatus Marispirochaeta associata | reverse complement strand
TTAGCGACGCAGACCATCGCCTGGCTTTTTCTTTGTCCAAACGGCAAAGCCGTTTGGCAAAGAGAAGTCGAGGTTTGCGCTCCCCTACGGGAAGACGCTGGACCTGGCTTTATCTTTCCGTTCCTCGGACCAGGGGTCCTGTGGTACGCAAAGTGGACGAGTACGGCTTTTCGCGGAGCGAAAAACGTACGGTCCCAAATAGCGGTCGCCCCACAGGGGCGGCAGCTTAGACTAAGAGACAGGCGACGTCGAAGATACGTGCGGCTTGCGAAGCAAACGCGCGAAGTCGAGGAGCGTTAGCGACGCAGACCATCGCCTGGCTTTTTCTTTGTCCAAACGGCAAAGCCGTTTGGCAAAGAGAAGTCGAGGTTTGCGCTCCCCTACGGGAAGACGCTGGACCTGGCTTTATCTTTCCGTTCCTCGGACCAGGGGTCCTGTGGTACGCAAAGTGGACGAGTACGGCTTTTCGCGGAGCGAAAAACGTACGGTCCCAATAGGCGTACCGCAGATCCCATCGGGATCGAGGAACGTGCGTAGGTCGTAGTGAGCCAGAGCGAACGGAGACGAGTCGCCTGGCTTTTTTTATGTCCACAGGGCCAAGCCGTTTGGACAAGGAGAAGCCGAGGTTTGCGCTTCCTTTCGGGAAGACGTAAGCGTCAATTAAACCGCACCCTTGAAAAAATAATTAAGCTTCTATGTTCCAGGGCAGCAGCCTTTCCCAGTCTTCTGGTTCTCGCACCGACGGCGCCATTTCGAAGACCTTTCGCAAATAGTCATTGGGATTTATGTCATTCTGTTTTACCGTTTCAATCAGCGAATACATAGCGCAGGAACTCTCAGCGCCTTTGGGGCTTCCGGCAAAGAGCCAGTTCTTCCGTCCGACGACGAAGGGTCGAATGGCCCGTTCGGCACTATTGTTGTCCGGAGTCAGGTACGGTGAATCGAGGTACCGAACTAGTTTCGGCCATTCATTCAAGGTATACCGAATTGCCTTCCCCAACAGGAGGGATGGCGGGACTTGCAGACTACGCTTCTCAAGCCATGCTCTGAACTTCTCCAGAACCGGTGTTGCCAGAGCCTTTCGACTGGCAACAAACTCATCGTCACCTAAATTATCGCTGCGCAGGGACTCTTCTATGGTGTAGAGCCTCTTAATTTGGTTAATCGCTTCCTGCGCACTGCCAGCCTTCTTCGAAGCTTTAGCTGCCTCATGAAACTTCCGTCTGGCGTGCGCCATGCAGCCGACATGAATGATGTCTGTGTTATCAGCGATGGCTGTTCCGTAGGCCTCGTAGCCATCGGTCTGGAGATAGCCGCTGAAGCCGTCGAGGATATCTGCAATGTGCCTGGCCCCCCGCGTTTCCCGATATGAATAGAGAAGCGCAGGTCTGTCCGGCGGGCCACCGCGGGCAAGCCACATATAGGACTTCGAGGTATTCTTCCTCTCATTTTCTCCCATAACCTGGACCGGCGTTTCGTCCATGTTAATCACCGGTCCTGAGCGAATATGCTCCTTCAACCGTTCAATCAGCGGGTTGATTGCCTCGAACGCCGCCTGCTGCCAGTTGCTCATATTCTGCCGGCTTATGTGGATCCCGATTCGTTCAAACCGCTTCTCCTGCCGGTAATACGGCAGATGATCGATAAACTTATTGGTTATTATGAACGACAGGAGGCTGGGAGTAGCGATGCCCTTCGGGATAATTGCCGGAGAAACATCCGCAATGCGTACGGCAGGATTCTCTTCATCGCCTGAACCCTCGCACGCTTTACAGGCGTATTTCGGCCGTACAATCCGTTCTACCCACATCTTCGGCGGAATAACCTGAAGCTTCTCCGAGGTCTCCTCGCCGATTCTCGTCATCGTATGGCCACAGGCACACTGCTTCTCATCTTCCGGGATATCGATGAGTACTTCCTCTCGGGGGATAGCGTCATCGATTGGCTTTCGTCCGGATTTCTTGCGGGAGTGGGACTTTACGGTTGTGGTTTGTTCTTCAGTATCCTGTTCCGACGGGATGTTTTCCTCTCCGTCGAATAGAAGCTGCTGGGTTTGGTCGAGGAGTTCCTTCTCGCTTTTGCGTCCATACTTTTGCAGTAACAGCAGCTGATACTCTTCTTCAAGAGAAGCATACCGGATTTTCCATGAATGAACAGATTG
>JWTM01000315.1 GCA_001749745.1 Candidatus Marispirochaeta associata | reverse complement strand
GGTGAATTCACAGACAGCGGCTACTTCCATGTGACATATGGTGACAAGCCGGTTGCATTCCTGAGCATGGACTTCCTGCACGACGGTGTTCCGCAGATGCAGCTCAAAGCTGTTTGGGAACGTCCTGAGCATAAGGATGAGTCTGTAACTGTGGCGGATGCTGAGCAGGGCAATTTGCTCAAATCCATGCTTGCACGCCTGAACATCTGCTCTAAAGAATACGTTGTGCGCCAGTATGACCATGAGGTTAAAGGCGGCAGCGTAATCAAGCCGATGGTCGGTGTTAAGTGTGACGGCCCGTCCGATGCTGGCGTTGTGCGTCCTATCCTTGATTCTGACAGTGGTATCGTTCTTTCTCACGGTATTAACCCGACATTGAGCGATTACGACAGTTACTGGATGATGGCGAACGTAATTGACGAAGCTGTCCGTAACGCTGTTGCTGTTGGTGGTGACGTGGACTTCATGTCCGGTGTGGATAACTTCTGCTGGTGTGACCCTGTGCAGTCTG
>JWTM01000314.1 GCA_001749745.1 Candidatus Marispirochaeta associata | reverse complement strand
TAAATCTGGCCACGGCGGACCGGAATTCAACCGGCGCTCCATCCATAATGCGAGGACACCGTAATCATCCCCGCCGCCTTCTTCGTCTGTAAAGGCGTAGGTTCTGTACTGATCTTTTGCAGGCTGCTCCCCTTCAAACACGACCATACCAACTCTCGTATCCTTACCAGACGTGTGTGAAACATCCACAATCTCAGTGCGATATGCCTCTACTGACATACCAAGACGTTTTTGGAGAATGGCAAGCGGGCTGACAATCCGTTTATTTTTAGAATCATCAATCGCGTTGGCTGTCGCCATGGTGACCAGTTTGCTTTCAGTATCATTTCGAGGCGGAGCAACACGCACCTGCATGCCTCTGAGCTCTGTTAATGCTTCTGCATGAGCCGCAAGCGGCTCAGCTTCAGTTTCATCACCCAGCACATCGTTGCCCCACGGAACAACCACACGCGAAGGAACAAAGCTGTTCGCATTGTAGTACTGAGAAAGGAAGGTCAGCAGCAATTCAGGGGCTTCTTCGAGATCAAGCCCTGCCCAGAAGTAGTACTTCTTGTCGATAAGAATGCCACCGCGGATAAACAGAATGCCGAGCGCCAGCCCTGCGTCAGTTTCGCCCAGTCCGATCACATCCATATCATGTGCTGTTGGAATAACGGCAGCTTGCGCTTCTACTGTCACTTCTACGGCTTTAATCTGATCCCGCAATTGCGCTGCTGTTTCAAACTCCATAGCTTCTGAAGCCGCGTACATTTTCGCAGTCAGCACTTCCACTAGTTCATTGGATTT
>JWTM01000313.1 GCA_001749745.1 Candidatus Marispirochaeta associata | reverse complement strand
CGGCTTCAATCTTGGAAAAATCTAAAATCTGGTTGATCAGCACAAGCAAGGACTCGGCTGAATTCTCAACTGCTTCAAGATACTCCCGCTGTTCCCCATCGAGTTCCGTATCCAGCGCAAGATCAAGCATGCCGAGAAGGCCGTTCATCGGCGTACGTATTTCATGACTCATGGTTGTCAGAAAATCGCTTTTAGCCTGTCGGCAGCCTCTGCTGCATCCTTCGCAGCCCGCAGTTCCTGAGCCATTTCGAGTTCGCGAGTTACATCGTGCGCATATTTCAACAACAACGGTTCACCGTTGTGAGATCGCAAAGGAATATACTGAACATTCCGGTGCGCACCTGTTTTCGCATGACATTCAATGGATGAGCAGCTCTCGCCTTTCTCCAGAACCTCTTTTGTCTGCTGGTCAACTTTGTCACCCTCTGGTGAACGACGATGCTTGCCCTCTCTGGCATACAGCTCACTGAGCGCAGGGGTCCACTGTGTGTC
>JWTM01000312.1 GCA_001749745.1 Candidatus Marispirochaeta associata | reverse complement strand
TGTTAGCGTTGACATTCACACAATGTCAATTCTATGGGTACAATCAGAACAGTAGCCCTCACACAATGTTGTATGCGCAAAACAGGCCTACTTCACTTCCTGTGGAACCTGATGGAGACATCGCATTACTAACTTCTCTGCGTAAACGTAACAGTATCAACCTAGTAAGGAGCATATCTATGCTGGAATTTTTTGTACCTTTTGCCATTTTTATATCTGTAATGACCGGCACACCGGGACCGGGAAACATGACCATGCTTGCCATCGGGCAGACTACAGGGTTCCGCAGTGCTGTCCCGTTTTTACTGGGAACAACAATAGGCTTTGCTGCACTCAATATTCTTGTGGCAATGGGATTGGGAGAAGCATTTCAACGTTGGGAATGGCTGGCACTGACACTTAAACTCGGTGGCACTGTCTACATTCTCTATTTGGCGTATAAGATATTCAAACTGCAAGCTGCGCCACCGGAAACAGCCAAGCAGTTCAGCATCGGCGAAGGGCTGCTTTTGCACCCGCTCAGCCCTAAAAGCTGGGCTATGTCCGTTGCTGCATACAGCCAGTTCTTTTACCTGCTTCCGCTTACGCCCAA
>JWTM01000311.1 GCA_001749745.1 Candidatus Marispirochaeta associata | reverse complement strand
GCACATACCGCAAGCAGTGCATCGATCGATATCAAATACAACAATTCGTTTTTCACGGTCAACAAATAGAGAACCATTAGGACAGATTGCCGTACACATACCACAGTGCATGCAGGAATCTTCATCGCGTGAGATTCGCTGAGTAACAGGGGTTACTACAATTCGGTTTTTTTCCAGATACTCGATGCCCTTCTGGTAGTTTTCCTTGGTGCCCATGATTTCAACGGTCATATGACCCTCTTTACGAGGGGTAATCTGTGCTTTCAAAATGTTGAAGGAAAGATCAAACATTTTGGTAAGGTCACAGATAACAGGTGAACCGGAAATGGTCGGAGGAAAAGTCAGATGGACGTTTTTACGGTACTCTTTTGTCATGTTGCTAACCAATTGCACTTACTTTTTAGCAAGCTCCTGCTTTGCGCGGGTTGCCTCAACTGATTTAGGGAATTCCTTAATCAGTTGATTCAGGCGGAACTTGCCGGCATTCTTTTTGCCTTGTTTAAGAAAACTGATACCCTGTTTTAACAGCGCCTGAGGGTATTTGCTGCTTTTTGTA
>JWTM01000310.1 GCA_001749745.1 Candidatus Marispirochaeta associata | reverse complement strand
AAGACAACATTCTTTCTATTGATTTTATCAATGAAAACTACGCAATGGTTAAAGTGAACCTTGTTATTGTTGACCGTCTCTTTACCGATTACCTTTCCCTCATCAAGAATGATGGAAAATGGATTATTGTTTCCAAAACATTCTATTCCGAGCCGCTTGCTAAGTAAGCAGACAGCAAGGACAAATTTGTTTCTGACGTAAGAGCCGTTATCAACTCTTACAAATTCTGTTCTGTCGCAATATTCAGCCGGAACATACGGCATCAAAAAAGGTGGAGTAATTAATACTCCACCTTT
>JWTM01000309.1 GCA_001749745.1 Candidatus Marispirochaeta associata | reverse complement strand
TGTCGAGAACTGAACAAATTATTTTCGTACGTTACGCTTTCGTTCCGAACGGGAATCACTTCTTGTGTTTCTCGGTGCTGCGGCAAGCTTCACAATGTTTCGGCCTGCGCCCTTTGCTTTGTAAAGAGCCTTATCCGCGAGCTTAACTACTTCCATCGGTGATTGAGCGCCTTCTGAGCGTTCTGCGACACCAATAGAGACAGTGACGTTTACACTGCCTTTACGCGCGTTACGTT
>JWTM01000308.1 GCA_001749745.1 Candidatus Marispirochaeta associata | reverse complement strand
TTTGCTGGTACCGACCTTGGCTTTAACCAGCTTATGCGTCCTGCCATGTATGATTCATTCCACGACGTGGAAATTTACCGTGAAGGCGGCAGCGAAGTTACCGAAACAATGGAACAGACCATTGTCGGAAACATCTGCGAATCCGGTGACATCATGGCAAAAGACCGTCAGCTTCCTGAGATTGCAGAAGGTGATGTAATTGCCATGCTCGACGCAGGTGCATACGGATATGTAATGGCATCCCCGTACAACCAGCGTCCTCGTCCGGCAGAAGTGCTTATTCAGGAAAATGGTGAAGCACGCCTCATCCGTCGTCGTGAAACATTGAATGACCTTTTGAATATGTATCCGGAAGCGGATGCTCTCATCAGCGAGTTTGGTGAAAAGTAATTTAGCTCATGAGTTACTCTGCATGTGTGCCTGCATTGTGTCAGGCATTAGGTAAGACACACGCGGAGTGACGAAGGTACGACATTGTTGGCTGGTTTGCTGCTCTCCATTCTGCAAACCTAGCCAGC
>JWTM01000307.1 GCA_001749745.1 Candidatus Marispirochaeta associata | reverse complement strand
ACACTGCACCGATATCATGAAGCATTGCAGCCAGAACAACATTTCTATGCTCAAAGCTGCTTAATCCGTAGCACTCGGCAATACGTGAAGCAATAAATCCGACATTAGTATGGTGCCCTGCAAGAGTCTGGGAAACCATATCCAATGAACGGGCTAACGCACTGACAAGATCGTACAGACGAACTTTAAAGTTATCCTCTTCTGTGAAGGCAAGCCCCGGAGCCTGACATTCATGCTGAAATACCACAGCTTCTCCTACTTAATTCCCGCAATCAGCCGGATCACCCTGCAATTTAGCGATAGTATGCCCCAATGCAGGTAAGACCGCTTCCAAATTTTCCGCAACAGCTTTTGTACTGCCCGGCATATTTATAATAAGAGAGCCACCAAGAGTACCTGCAACAGCCCTTGAAACCACAGCATGCGGAGTTT
>JWTM01000306.1 GCA_001749745.1 Candidatus Marispirochaeta associata | reverse complement strand
TTTGCAAAATCTAAAGGCTGCGGTCAGGTACTCTACCTCGACACCACCAACACCTTCCTTGAAGAAGTTGGCGCAATGAACCACTTCCATATCATGAAAGACGGTTCCATCGTTATCCCTGAATTCACTGACACAATCCTGAAGTCCATCACTTCCCAGTCAATTCTGGAACTTTTCCCGAATGCACGTCAGGAACGTATCAAAATCTCTGAATTCCTTAAGCAGGTAGAAAGTGGCGAAATCATCGAAGCAGGCG
>JWTM01000305.1 GCA_001749745.1 Candidatus Marispirochaeta associata | reverse complement strand
TTTTTCAAGGCTGGTTACAATGAAGCAGTTGGAGTGACCATCGAACTTGTGGTGTGCTTCGCCGCCATTGATTTCAGAGAAGAGGTTTTCGCAGATGATGTCGCACTCGAAGTGAGCAACAGAACCAGCTTTAGAAGTAGGAACGTTGGTTGCGTCACCGATAACGTACATGTTCTCGTGCTCTTCAGCTTTGAGAGTGTAGTTGTCGGTTGGTACGAAGCACATTGCATCGCCGATACCGGAATCTTCGAGAACCTGCTGGCCGAAGTTAGGTGGGATGGATACGAGCAAGTCGTAGTTAATCTCTTCACCCATTACGTCAACAAGCGCTTTATTTTTGGTATCTACGCTGTCGAGTACGAAGTTAGGCACGATGTTAATGCCTTTTTCTTTACAGAGGCCACCAAGGATTTTGTT
>JWTM01000304.1 GCA_001749745.1 Candidatus Marispirochaeta associata | reverse complement strand
GTAAGAGTCAGTGCGAGGTTAAGGGACTGACCGCAAACGTACAGGATAAGTGGTTTGCCGCCTTTAAAGTAGCCAGCGAGCTCACGGAAGTTAGTAGCAAGACCGATAGCTGCGAAGCTGAGGCAGAAGAACCAGCCGCGGAAGATCTTGGAGAAGCCGCGGATTACACCATGGTCAACCATTGCAAAACCTGCATCGGAACCAAGGCTGGTGTAGATTGTAGAGAAGATTACAGAAGCGATAACGAAGCCGATAACGAATTTAGGGAAGCGGTGCCAGATTTCCATCCAGCCAACTTTCTTGCCTGCTTCAGCTTCAACTTTGGTGCACCAGTATACCGCTACGCAGAATGCAGTCACACCGATAAGTACGTTCTGAATCATTTTAATGGTAGCAGCAACGAACATCGCTTTCTCAGAAAGGAATGCACCCGCAGCAGCTACAGCACCAGTTGCGTCAATGGTACCACCCATCCATGCACCACCGAGAACGTGTGGCATTGCAGTTGCTTTAATAACTGCAGGCATCACGATCATCATGATGGAAGTAAACACGAGGGAAAGACCGATTGAAAGAGTAAGTTCTTCTTTTTTCGCACGACATGCAGCAGCAGTAGCGATCGCAGCGGAAGTACCACATACGGACATGTCAGCAGAAATAACCATGTTCAAAGTTTTAGAAGGCATCTTGAGGATTTTCTGACCAAAAATAAAGGTAGAGATCAGAAC
>JWTM01000303.1 GCA_001749745.1 Candidatus Marispirochaeta associata | reverse complement strand
GCCGATGGTGGAAGCAGTCTTGGAAGCAGGGTCAACAGTAAAGAGCATGCCACCTTTGTCTGCAGCTTTAATGGCATCAAAGGTAATGACACCGGCTTCAGCAGTGAGGGTCATCTCTTTAGCGTCGATGGATTTGATTGCGCTCAATTTCTGCAAACTCATCACAACAGTACGCTTACGTGCCGGAATAGCGCCACCGGTACAACCGGAAGCACCGCCACGCGGGATGAGTGCAAATTTCATTTCGTTCGCAAGGCGAACAATGGCGCTTACCTGCTCTGTTGCAGAAGGTGCAACAACAAGCAACGGAAGCTCCATGCGCAGGTCGGTTGCGTCTGTGGAACATTCCACTAACGATGCAGGACGCAGATCAATGTTGTTTTTAGGAATGATCTGTCCAAGGCG
>JWTM01000302.1 GCA_001749745.1 Candidatus Marispirochaeta associata | reverse complement strand
CCTCGTTCTTGAAGAGCGCGTAAAAGGCAGCTACAAGCCAGAAGGTTCCGGTAACAACTTCCTCTTCAACCTCCTCGGTGTTAAGAGCACTAAAGTTGTTCCTGGTGGTTCTGACATGATGGCTGAAATGGAAAAAGTAGCTGAAGCTCTTCGTGCAGAAGGCAAAAAGCCTTACATCGTACCTGGTGGCGCTTCTAACTCCATTGGCGCACTTGGCTACGTTTCTTGTGCACAGGAAATGCAGCAGCAGTTCTTCGACATGAAGCTCAAAGTTGATCACGTTGTTGTTCCTTCCGGTAGCGCTGGTACCCACGCAGGTATGGCAATCGGTATGTACGCAACCAATTCCGGTATCCCAGTATCCGGTATTAACGTGAGCCGTACTAAAGATGTGCAGGAAGCACATGTTTACAAACTCGTTGAAGAAACTGTAGAGCTCATCGGCGATATCAAAGGT
>JWTM01000301.1 GCA_001749745.1 Candidatus Marispirochaeta associata | reverse complement strand
CTTCTTCCTGTGCCGTTTTTTTACAGAAAGATGGCGGTTGGTTGGTATATAGGTGGCGACTGGTTTGAGTACCAGTTTGTGGTTGCTTGCGGAGGGAGAGTTCGAGTACTATTTTTGAGCTGATTGAGCAGAGGTTGTTTTTGCTTGGTATATCCTGAGATGCATACTTTTTTGCAACAAGGTGATCTGACATGACAATTTGGGCTGATGAAAAACTTGTGAATGAATACCGTCGATGGGCAGAGTCTCCGGCAGGCGTGCTTGCGTTGCGCTCAAAGATGAAGCTCGTGGCTGACTTGATTTCCGGCTGGCCTAGACGCGGCAGACGGTTTCTTGAGGTTGGCTGTGCAACAGGGCTTGTCACCGAGATGTTTTATCATGCCGGCTTTGATGTTACAGGGCTGGACTGCTCTCCTCTTATGCTTGAAGCAGCCAGAGACTTACTTGGATGTCGTGCAGAGTTTTTTTTAGGAAGAGCAGAACACCTGCCGTTTGATGATAATCAGTTTGACTACGTTGGCGTTGGCTCTGTTCTCGAATTTGTAGACGATCCTGAAGCAGTTATTGCAGAGTCGCTACGG
>JWTM01000300.1 GCA_001749745.1 Candidatus Marispirochaeta associata | reverse complement strand
TGGTGTTTACATCAAGGTCGTTTGTCGGTTCGTCAAGCAGGATAACGTTAGCACCTGACTTAAGAATCTGCGCAAGATGTACACGATTTCGCTCACCACCTGAAAGAACAGCAACATCTTTCTGTTGATCCGCACCGGTAATACCGAAGCGGGAGCAGTATGCACGGGAGTTCACTTCCTGTGTGCCGAGCTTAACAGTATCGTATCCACCGGAAATCACTTCGTACACAGACTTTCCAGCTTCAAGGGTGTCACGTCCCTGATCAACATGAGCAAACTGAACAGTTTCACCGATCTTAACTTCACCGGAATCTGGCTGTTCTTCACCGACAAGCATTTTAAAGGTGGTG
>JWTM01000299.1 GCA_001749745.1 Candidatus Marispirochaeta associata | reverse complement strand
TGCCATACGCTCTTGGTGGGGAGCAGCGGCTTCCGCCAAGCGGGATGAACAGGTAGTCTCTTAGCCATACAGAAAGCGTAATATGCCAGCGTCTCCAGAAATCCTGAATTGAGGCCGCCTTGTACGGGCTGAAAAAGTTAATGGGGATGACGATGTTGAAGCAGAGTGCCGCACCGATTGCCATGTCTGAATATCCGCTGAAATCAAAATACACTTGCATGGTGTACGCCAG
>JWTM01000298.1 GCA_001749745.1 Candidatus Marispirochaeta associata | reverse complement strand
TAACTCCGGCAGAGTTTTCTTCATATATTCTTTTCGTAGCTCCGGAACTACCCATCCCCAACGGAGTTGGGCATGAACCAAAGCGCGCGAATGCTGAATAAAAGAATGCCAATGTGTTCTGTTTTCCCAAACCTCAAATGAGTCCGTTACGGCAAAGCCTACCAGCTCTTCAATCTTATCCAGAAGACGTAGCGCCTTTCTCTGTACAGCAAAAACTTTTTCATTATCATTTGTTGCAATTCTCCGCATTTGTTCTTTAAACAAGTCAGAGTGCAGCGTTGTCATGACTCCCACTTTTTCCTGTAAGATAGGCCACGCACTACGGCGCCATAACAACAAGGTCACAGTCGTATATACCGTCATTCCCAGACATGTTTCTTCCAACCGCGCCAATGCATATGCAAAAACTTCATCGCTATGAGGGATGGATGTTGTAATTACCACAAGTGCAACAAACGAACTGGCAAAAAAGAAATATCCATTCACTTTGCAGGCCTGCAAAAAATACATGCAGATGCCGCTGTATAAAATAAGCGTCGGAAACAAAAAAATAGGAGCCTGAGGAAATATGGAAAAAATGGTAAGAGCTGCCAATCCCCCTACGATTGTCCCGGGAATTCCTACCAGAGCTCGCCTGAATGCCTGACCGGATGTAGAAAAGCTCATCATAAGTACTGCAAATGCAGCCCAGTAGGGTTGTTTAAAAT
>JWTM01000297.1 GCA_001749745.1 Candidatus Marispirochaeta associata | reverse complement strand
GATACGGCTATTTTCATGGCAATAAAGGAGCTTGCCCAGAGGATCATAGCACCCAGCAGGGATAAGGTCGGAAGTAGGTGATGTTTAGTACCCATTGTTGTTACGTCCTGAAAAAAGTCTCAAAGAAAAAAGCTGCTTCAGCAAAAGGACGAAGCAGCGGAGCAGCAAAAACGTACATTCACGTAGCATTACGCAGGTACAATACAAGGCTGAGTTGTATTGAAAAGTACTACTATGTCGGAAGTACGTGTTATGTGAGTAGCTACTTTCTTCAATATTGTAAATCGGAGAGTATCGATTGTTACTGATTCTCCGTTACCGGTTCAGGCACTGCTTCTGGTTCGGGAGTTGAGGAATGCTCAGCGGTTTTTTGCTGGCTCATCCATACTCCTGCCAGCACAAGAATGCATGCTGCGTATTGAAGGAGAGTAAGTGATTCGGAAAGCACAACATGGCCAAGCCCAAGAGCAATAACCGGAATAAGGTTGCCATACGCAGATGTCT
>JWTM01000296.1 GCA_001749745.1 Candidatus Marispirochaeta associata | reverse complement strand
TACATGGGCAGCCAGATTGAACAATGTAGGTGGTGAGCTTATCCGGCATATGGGGCTGAAGGCGGCGACAGATGTTACTGGCTTTGGGCTTGGCGGACATTTGCTCGAAATGGCGCAGGCCTCTAAAGCTAAAGTGGCTATTGACTCCGCTGCAGTTCCTGTGCTTGATAAAGCGCTTGAGCTTGCCGGTATGGGACTTGTGCCCGAGGGAAGCCACGCAAACAGGCTGCACTGTAAAAATGCAACAGAAGTTGCTGCAGGTGTTGACTCTTTACGGGTTGATCTTATATTTGACGCGCAGACTTCAGGCGGACTGGTTCTGGCAGTACCTGAAGCACGCGTTGAAGAGGCTGTTACGTTTCTTGAAGAGCGTGGCGAGCTTGCGACAGTTATTGGTGAAGTACTTGAAAGTGGTACTGAGTGCGGAATGTTACATATTCGTACATAATATATCACAGAAATGTTTGTGAGTAGCTTCATCCGTTTAGAGCTTTTTTTCACAAGAAATGCGAGTAATCGCATTTTTGTGCTTGAACTCTGTGCGCAGCAATGGTAAATGTCTGCGCCTTCGACA
>JWTM01000295.1 GCA_001749745.1 Candidatus Marispirochaeta associata | reverse complement strand
TGCAAAACGTTTTTTAATATCTGCATTGCCTTCAGTCGGGATAAATCCGATGCGGATTTTAGAAGGCCATGCCTCGTTACCGGAAGCAGCAAAAGCAGGTGCTGCTAATGATACAAACATACAAGCAGCAATGGCGCATACAATTAAACGACGAAACATAGTTATTCTCCAAGTGTTATAGGGATACAAACAATGTCAGGTTTACAATAAGGGCTAGGCGCACTCAGCGAACCCGCCCGAAGCTTCATTTATTCGTGCCCCGT
>JWTM01000294.1 GCA_001749745.1 Candidatus Marispirochaeta associata | reverse complement strand
AGAACTCAGTAGGTTGGATGAAATATCGTAGAAGGGAGAGCTGATCTAGAAGGTTGCAGCAGGGCAAAAAAAAAGATCATACTTTCGTATGATCTTTTGTAAGTGCATGGTGCCCAGGGGGAGACTCGAACTCCCACGGGCGTGGCCCACTACCCCCTCAAGATAGCGTGTCTACCAATTCCACCACCTGGGCACTTATATGAGCTTCGCTAATGCGTTGCTCTGAGGCTGCGTTAAGCTGTTGTTCCTCAACGCGGAAATGTGTTTATGTGGATTGGGGGTATTTGGCAAGCCTTTTTTGCATTTTTTTTCAGAAAGTTTCCCTGCAAAGAAAATATCATGGCTCGAACTACCTGTAGGTGAGTTAGTATGTACCGTGTTTTTTCGCCCCCCGGAAAGAGCACCAGTGAAATATCACCACACCAAGTAGGAGAAATCGTTATGAAACTGGTACGCATT
>JWTM01000293.1 GCA_001749745.1 Candidatus Marispirochaeta associata | reverse complement strand
ACTGATCTTACCTTTTTTTTGGAGCACCATATGGTGTGAGATAGTAGCTAAATTTTCTGGTTCAACTAACTGGGCTTTCAGGTTGGGCAGAACATCTTTACGCGACCAGCCCAGCACTGACGATAAAAAGCTGCGTACATAGTCCAGATCAAGGCTTTGGTCAGATGAGCAGGTATCGCTGAGTTGGCGTAGCAAGTTGGAGACAGCTTCCGGTAACAGGGAAGAAGTGAATAATGGTATTTGGGGTGGCTGTAGTTGAGCCATGGTGTCTCCGGAAGCAATGAATCAGGAGAATTTCTCCATATTGCGCGTAATTTCTGTGGTGGTCTGATTGCTTAACTTTTCTAGTTGGTGAATATGATCGTCGGGTATTTTTTGTTCCATGCTGACGGCAGTATATATCTGCATCAGAGAATTACCTAGACTGTTTGCGCCGATATTAAAAGCTGCTGCAGCAAAGGACTGACTGTGCAATGCCGCTTTATCATACGCGTTTTCCTGTAAAAAGAGCTTCAATCCATACAGACGTTCTG
>JWTM01000292.1 GCA_001749745.1 Candidatus Marispirochaeta associata | reverse complement strand
ACAAAACGTGCTCGCAGCACATACTCTCGCCGGCGCAGCGGTAGAACCGCTATTTGAAACGATAGATCAGTTAAGCGACCAAGTCAAGAAGATTGAGAAGGTCATCGAAGAGCTGACCAGTGATGATGCGACGGTCAAGCTGTTGAAAACGATCCCCGGAGTAGGGTTCGTGACGGCGGCAACATTGCGAGCCTGGATAGACGATATTGGACGATTCGATCGTCCCCAACAGCTGGCCGCGTATGCGGGAATAGTCCCGTGGGTACAGTCCTCGAACGAGACGGTACGCTACGGCCGGATAACAAAACGGGGACCTTCAGAGTTGAGAACGGCGCTGGTACAGGCGGTGCTGGGTATGGTGAGGTTGAAACGGGTGACAGGGACCTGGCGCATCATGACCAGGTATGACCGGATGAAGCGAGAGAAAGGATCAGGACGGAGCATCATCGCGACCGCTCGGCTTTTGAGTGAGATCATCTGGCATATGCTGACCAAAAGCGAACCGTTTGATCCGCTTCGGATGACTGATTCAGAGATGCGCCGCAAGGCGCGGGAAATGCGTGCGGCAGCATTCAATGCCGCTTAGACAGTGTGAGTCTTACGGCTCACGGTTGACTTTTTATAGGAGAAAAACATGGCAGACTATCCGAGCCGGGAAGAGGCCTTGGCCCTTCTAACGGAGTTCAACGAGAGTGAAAACCTGATTAAACACGCCTTGAGCGTCGAGGCGACCATGCGGCACATGGCGGGACGCTTTAACGGGGATCCCGACAAGTGGGGCGTGGTGGGGCTGATCCATGACCTGGATTACGAAAAGTGGCCCGAGGAACACTGCGCCAAAACCGAGGAGATCCTCAAAGAGCGCAACTGGCCGGAGGAGCTGATCCGGGCGGTGATGAGCCACGGCTGGGGGATCGTGACCGAGGTGAAACCGGAGACCGATATGGAGAAGTGCCTCTATGCGGTGGACGAACTAACCGGTTTGATCACCGCTACCGCCCTGGTGCGGCCCTCGAAGAGCATCCTCGACATGAAGGCCAAGTCGGTCAAGAAGAAGTGGAACCAAAAGGCCTTCGCCGCCGGCGCCAACCGGGAGGTCATCGCCAACGGGGCGGAGATGCTGGGGATGGAGGTGTCCGAATTGATCGCAGAAACCATCGCCGGCATGCAGCCGGTGGCCGAGGAGATCGGCCTGAAGGGCGAAGTCGCCTAGCTGGTTAGGATATCTTGAGCGGGATCGCTACGCGTTCGAGGATCTTCTCGAGGATCTCCGCGGCGGGCGCGTAGTATTCCGTATCGATCTGTTCTGAGAGACGTTCCAGCTCCCCGTCGGAGAGTTCGGTCTCGTCGACCAGGGCGATACTCTCCCGCATGGTTCGCATAAGCTCCCGCAAATGCTGTTTCTCAGGCGCGAAATCGATCTCTTCCATCTTCTCGATGCGTCCGATATAGCGTTCAATCAGATCGTCCACCTCGTCCAGCGCCTCTTCGAGCTCCAGATGGCCGGAATCCTCTACCAGAAGGTCGAACAGAACCGCCGCTAAATTGGCCGGATCGTACTCGTCCTTGGAAATTAAAAGATACTCCTGGTTGCGGTTGTCCCAGGCGGCGGTAAGGCCGGTCTTCCCGGATATCACCGCTTCGTGGCTATCCTTGGCTCGGCTCAGTGCGGTATTGAGCTGATTCCGCGAACCGGGAACCGCTTCGTGGCTCTGAAAGTAGTAGTCGATCGTCTCGTTGATGCTCGCGCCCTTGTAGACGCAGTCCTGCTCATTATAGAGCCGTTCCATGAATCCCCTCCAATTATCGATGCCAGTATAGCGGAGAGCCCCCCTTTTAGTGAAGCGCCCGTTTACCTTCGCCCCTGCCTTCGATAGGATGAGCCCATGCAGAACGGGATATTCGATACCGAGATCGACCGCCGGGGAACCGGCGCGATTAAGTGGGATTTGACGGAAAAACTCTACGGCAGCGACGAGGTGCTCCCCATGTGGGTGGCGGACATGGATCTGCCTGCGCCGGGAGCGGTCATCCGGGCCCTAACCGAGCGCCTGGAACACCCTGTCTACGGCTATACCGAGGCCGGCAATGAGCTGCGAGGGACGGTATGCGCCAGGATGAAGCGGGTATTCGACTGGGATGTGGAGCCCGAGGCCCTGATCTTCTCTCCCGGGGTAGTTCCCGCCATGGCTCAGGCCATCCGCGCCTTAAGCTCTCCCGGCGACGGAATCCTGCTGCAACCGCCGGTCTATCCGCCGTTTTTCGATATGATCCGCCAGGAGGGGCGTACCCTGCTGGAGAACCCGCTCAAACTGGGGGACGATGGACGTTGGGAGATTGATTTCGAGGATTTGGAGCGGAAGGCCGGGCAGGCGAAGCTGCTCCTCTTCTGTTCTCCTCAGAATCCGACCGGCCGAGTCTGGATCCGGGAGGAGCTGGAGCGTCTGGCGGCTATCGCGGTCGAAAACGATCTTATAATCCTCTCCGACGAGATCCACAACGAGATTGTCTATCCTGAGCATGAACATATCCCTATGGCGGCGCTCAATCCGCAAGCCGCGGAGCGAACCCTCCATTTCGCGGCGGCTTCGAAGACCTTCAATGTGGCCGGGCTGGCAACATCGTTTACCCTTATCCCCAGTAGGGCGCTCCAACGACGCTATTCTGCGAGTCTGGGGGCGATCAATGCGCATCCCAATCTCTTCGGGTTGACGGCTCTGGAAGCGGCCTTCGCCTCGGGCGACGATTGGCTTGAGGGTCTAATCGAGCTTCTGGATGCTAATCGAAAGCGGACGGTGGAAATCTTTAACGATTCGACCTTGCCGGTGGAACTCCGGCTTCCGGAGTCGACCTTCTTAGCCTGGCTCGACTGCCGCCGGATGGAGATGAGCGACAAGGAGCTGGCCCGCTTCTTCGCAAATGAAGCGAAGGTGGGCCTTAATCCTGGAGTGAGTTTCGGTCGCGGCGGGGAGGGCTTCATGCGGCTCAACTTCGGCACCCGCCGGGATCTCTTAGAAGAGGGCTTAGCCCGAATCGGGAAAGCCCTCGGGCGACTCTAACTGGCGGTAATCAGTAGGTAAGAATCACCGCGATCATTGTGAGATCCCCTTTTCCGGTATTCTCTATGCTGTGGGAGGAGCCGTCGGGGGTAACCACCACCTCTCCGGCTTTGACCGGCATATCGACGCCGTTATCCCGCACCACGCCTTCCCCGGCGGTGATGATGTAGTATTCAGTCTCCTGGGTGTGGGCGTGTTCGCCGATACTGGCGCCTTCGGGGATCACGATCTCCGCCATCAGCCGTCCGTGGGGCAGCTCGCCGCCGGGAACCAGGTGCACAATCTCCACCGTTCCCTTTCCCTCGCGCATATGCTCCCGCTGCTCTTTCTGCATCTCTTCGCGTTTTACGATCATCGCATCCTCCTCAACTCCCTCAGCATACCCACAGAGCGCCCCTGACTCAAGCAGCTGAGGGACGCAAGCCTAGGTACAACTATTTTACAATATTGGTTTAATTAGAATAATTAACAATATATGATATTTTAGCCCATGTGCGCCTCTCGACCCTTGAAAGACTTGCACCTTTCCCGTAGTATTCGTTACATTTATTTCTAACCGCCTAGTTTCACTCAAAGTTACGCTACAGTCAGTTTAGGAGCTTAGTTTACGGGAAGGGATGCCCGCACTGGTGGGAACGGTATGAAGATGAAGGATAAACAAGCAACCAGAGAAGCGTACATAAAACGAGTAATTGATTTCTCGCTGCGTAATCTCGGCTACGGCAACTCGTACACATCGCCCACGGTCCCCTGCCGGATCAGCGGCGGCGCCCGGGGCGCCTATTTTGTGGTGCTCTCCCGGATGGACAAGAACTCCCTCCTTTTTCAGGAGATGGTCAAGGATCTGGAGGGGATGAACCGTCTCTTCCGCTCCTGGACCTTTCAGCGCCATGCCGGCTGGGAGGCGGCCAATGTGGAACGCAACGGCCGGCAGATCTTCCTGCAGGACCTGCTGCCGGAGCTGAGCGATCTGGATACCAAACTTGACGCCTTGACCAAGGCTATTACCCCGGCCAACTTCTATTTCACCGAGGAGTTTGAGCCCACCGGAAAGGAGATCTTCGTCGATCTGGAGGGGCAGGAGTCGGTCTTCCGTTCCCTTATCCGCTCTCACCGATCCCGGGTCTTGAGCTACTCCGCCTTCGCCGCGGGGCTGGCCCTCCTGGTCGGGATTACCTTCTTCTCTACCATCCGCCTGGCCTCCATCTCCCAGGTAAAACGGGAGATCGACGATACTATCAGCCGCTATCAGATAGAGTCGGAGGAGCAGTTCGACAATATTCAGACCTTTATCTCCAGTGCCGATCTCGATCTGCAGGTCTTGAAGGACACCCTGGCCAACAAGGAGCGGGACTTCGAGTTCAGCCGCAAACAGGCATATATTAATGTGCTGCGCCTGGCCGAGGAGCTTACCTACCGCTTGCCGGCCCGCAAAGAGGCCTACCGGCTGATCGCCTCCAACATTCTTGAAGCCGCCAGTTACGGCGAAATCATCTACGAGATGTCGAAGCTGCCCAGCGAGGAGTATCAGGCGCGAATTCTTCTGGCCACCAGCACCGAGAAGATTGTTCCCTTCTCCCTCTACGAACCGGTCTTCGCATCTATGCGCTATCCGGTCCAGGTACCCGGCAGGCCGAACGATGGTAAGGGGTTCCGGATTACCTCCGGTTACGCGGAAAAGCGGATCGATCCTCTCGGTTCCGGGGGGTATCAGCCCCACTATGCGATCGACATCATGAATGTGGCCAATATCAGCCTGATTAATTACGCCGGCGAGATTATCCGGGACGGCAACCCCGCGGGAGATGTCGTATCCGTCGCCCCGGGGGTGGTCAAGGCTGTGGAATACGACGAACGCTACGGCTGGACGGTAGAGGTGGAGCATCCGCTGGAAGCCTCGGTGCAGCAGGTCTATCCTCGAGCCAGCAGTTGGCGCACCTTCTATTCCCATCTCGTAGAGAAGCCCGAGGCCTTGCAGGGACAGCGGCTTCAGGCCGGCCAGAAGCTGGGGGAAATCGGTTCCACCGGCGCATCCACGGGGCCGCACCTCCACTTCGAGGTACGGGTATTCCGGCCGAACGGTCGCTACTACTCCCAGGCCGGCCGCTTCGACAAGGTCAATCCCTTCCCGAAACAGCGGGCCGCAGGGCCGCGAAACTTTACCCGATAGCTGACGCTTAGGCTCTCAGGCGGTATATTGGGGCCATGGACATCAGTCAGTTAATCGGCAACACCCCGCTCGTCGACCTCACCAAGCTCTCACCCTCGCCGGATGTACGCATCTACGGCAAGCTGGAGGGGAATAATCCCGGCGGCAGCGTTAAGGACCGGCCGGCCCTGGCCATGATCGAGGGGGCGCTGGCCCGCGGCGAACTTACCGACGGGATGCGCCTGGTGGAAGCCACCAGCGGCAATACCGGTATCGCCCTGGCGATGATCGCCGCCGACAAGGGGATTCCTATGGAACTGATCATGCCCGAAACCGCCACGATAGAGCGGGTACAGGTGATGCGCGCCTACGGAGCCGAGGTCATCCTGACCCCCGGCGACGCAGGGATGGAGGGCAGCATCGACCTGGCCCGGGAAAAGGCCGCCTCCGGCAGTTACCTGATGCTGGATCAGTTCTCCAACCCCGACAATCCCCGGGCCCACTACGAGACCACCGGCCCGGAGATCTGGGAGCAGACCGGGGGGCAGATTACCCATTTCGTCTCCGCCATGGGCACGACCGGAACGATCAGCGGCGTATCCCGTTATCTGAAGGAGCGGAATCCCTCCGTCCGGATCGTCGGTGCTCAGCCGGCCGAGGGCTCGAAGATCCCCGGCATTCGTAAATGGCCCGAGGCCTACCTGCCCAAAATCTACGACCCGTCCCGGGTGGACGAGACCCGAAGCGTCAGTCAAGAGCAGGCCTCGGAGTGCGCCCGGCGTTTGGCCAGGGAGTGCGGCGTTTTCTGCGGGATGAGCGCCGGCGGTGCGGTCTTTACCGCCCTGAATCTGGCCCGGGAGCTCGATCAGGGCTGTCTGGTGACCATAATCTGCGATCGGGGCGACCGCTACCTCTCGTCGGAGCTCTTTCAATCCCCTTGACAGAGGCTGAATATTCTTACGATCATAGGAACCGTTCGAAAATTTGATCATCTTGCGTAAGGAATAACTGGATCTATGGCTAAATCATTGGTGATCGTCGAGTCACCCGCCAAAGCGAAGACCATAAATAAGTACCTCGGAAAGGATTTCATCGTTAAATCCTCGGTCGGTCATGTCCGCGATCTGCCGGTCTCCGGCAAGAACGGGGGGAAGACCGTCGATCCGAAGGAGCGGGCTAAAGCCGCCGCCGCCACACGCAAGATGTCTCCCGAAGAGAAAGAGGCGCATCGCAAACGGCGGGCCAAGGAACAGATGATTAACCGGATGGGAATCGATCCGGAGAACCGCTGGTCCGCCCGCTATGAGATTCTTCCCGGGAAAGAGAAGGTCGTCGAGGAGTTGAAGGGGCTGGCGGCTAAGTCGGATCAGATTTACCTCGCCACCGACCTCGATCGCGAAGGGGAAGCCATAGCCTGGCATCTAATGAAGGCTCTCGATTTGGACGAAGAGCGCTTCAAACGGGTCGTATTCAACGAGATTACCAAGTCTGCGATTACCGAGGCCTTCAAGGAGCCCGGAACGGTCGATACCTCCCGGGTCGAGGCTCAGCAGACCCGCCGCTTCCTGGACCGGGTGGTGGGATTCATGGTCTCTCCCCTGCTCTGGAACAAGGTCGCCCGGGGTCTCTCCGCCGGCCGGGTGCAGTCGGTGGCGGTTCGGCTGGTGGTCGAACGGGAGCGGGAGATTCACTCCTTTGTTCCCGAGGAGTACTGGGAGGTCTTCGCCGATCTCCGTCGCCGCGCGGGAGATGAACAGGCTCGCTTCCAGGTCGTTAAAGAGGGTGGAAAGAACTTTCGTCCCGGCAGCCAGGAAGAGACCGACGCCGCGCTGGCCGTCCTCTCCTCCGCGGACTACATCGTCGCCTCCCGACAGGACAAGCCGACCCGTACTAAGCCCAAGGCCCCCTTTATTACCTCCACCCTGCAGCAGGCCGCCAGCACCAGGCTCGGCTTCTCGGTCAAGAAGACGATGATGCTGGCCCAGCGCCTCTATGAGGCGGGATATATCACCTACATGCGGACCGACTCAACCGCTTTGAGCCGGGAGGCCGTCGAAAACTGCCGCGGCTATATCGGCGAGAAATTCGGTCCTAAGTATCTGCCCGAATCTCCCAACGTCTACACCTCCGGCGAACAAGCCCAGGAGGCTCACGAAGCGATCCGGCCCTCGGACGTGAATGTCCGCCAGGGGCATCTTCAGGGGATCGATCCGGACGGACTCAAGCTCTACGAGCTGATCTGGAAACGCTTCGTCGCCTGCCAGATGCCCCCCGCAGAGTACTTGAGCTCATCCCTGACGGTTACGGCCGGCGAGTATGAACTGAAGACCAAGGGCCGGGTGATCCAGTTCGACGGTCACCTCAAGGTGCTGCCTCCCCAGGGGAAGAGCGACGAGGATGTGATTCTGCCGGATATCAAGGAGGGCGAGGCCCTCGATCTCGAGAAGCTTGATCCCTCCCAGCACTTCACGAAGCCCGCCCCTCGCTACACCGAGGCCAGCCTGGTCAAGGAGCTCGAGAAGCGGGGTATCGGCCGTCCGTCGACCTATGCCGCGATTATCTCGACCATCCAGGAACGGGGCTACGTGAAACTGGAGAACCGCCGCTTCTTCGCCCAGAAGATCGGGGATATCGTAACCGAGCGGCTGGTGGAAAACTTCGCCGATCTTTTGGATTACAATTTTACCGCCGCCATGGAGGAGACCCTCGACTCCATCGCCGCCGGCGACCGCGATTGGCGCAAGGTATTGGACGAGTTTTATGCGGATTTTACGGATAAGCTCGGCAAGGCCTACGACGCCGAAAACGGGATGCGGCCCAACACGCCGACCGAGACGGATATTCCCTGTCCCACCTGCGGTCGGCCGATGCAGGTCCGCACCGGCGGAACCGGGGTTTTTCTCGGCTGCTCGGGCTATAATCTGCCGCCGAAAGAGCGCTGCAAGCAGACGATAAACCTGATACCCGGGGACGAGGCCGAGCATGCCGAGATCGACGATGAGGAAGCCGCACGACTCCTGTCGCAACGGCACCGCTGTCCGATCTGCTCCACCGCGATGGACTCCTACCTGATCGACGAGGAGCGGAAACTCCATATCTGCGGCAACAATCCCGACTGCCCCGGTTTCGAGGTCGAGATGGGGAAGTTCAAGATCAAAGGCTACGACGGTCCGACCCTGGAGTGCGATAAATGCGGCAGCGAGATGCAGCTCAAGACCGGCCGCTTCGGGAAATTTTTTGCCTGTACGAACGAGAGCTGCAGCAACACTCGCAAGCTCTTGCGCAACGGTGAGCCCGCACCGCCCAAGATGGATCCGGTTCCCATGCCGGAGCTCGCCTGCGAGAAGGTGGACGACCACTATCTGCTCCGGGACGGAGCGGCCGGCCTCTTTCTGGCGGCCAGCCAGTTTCCCAAAAACCGGGAGACCCGGGCGCCCCTGGTGGAGGAGATCTTGCCCCACAAGGATGAGATCGATCCCAAGTATGAGTTTCTCTTCTCCGCACCCACCGAGGATCCCGAGGGCAACAAGGCCATCATTCGCTTCAGCCGTAAGGAGAAGCGCCAGTACGTGATGAGCGAAAAGGACGGTAAAGCCACCGGCTGGAAGGCCGTCTACGAGGACGGGAAGTGGAAGGAAGAGAAAAAAGCCTCCAAGAAGAGCTCCTCAAAAAAGAGCGCCAAGAAGAAATCCTGAACCAGACCGGAATAGATGAATGAGACGATTACGACGATTCGCACCGCTTTTCGCGGTGATGCTGTTTCTTATCTCCTGCTCCGATAAAGAGGGCACTCGCACCGAGATAAATCTTCTGGGCACCACTTGCACCGTCACCCTCTATGATCGACGCCCCGAACCCGTTCTGGATGCCGCCTTCGAACGCATCCGGGACATCGACTGGCGTATGAAGTATACCGGTACCGAGAGCGAGGTGGTCGCCCTGAACCGTTCGGCCGGCGGCGAGGGGGTCCGACTCTCCGAATCCACGCTGGAGGTGTTGAACCGGGGCCTCTACTTCTCCGAACTCGGCGACGGCAGCTTCGATATCACCATCGGCCCGCTGGTGAGCCTGTGGGGCATCGGAAAGGATGTGGAGGGCGAGGTCCCCCCTAAGGCCGAGATCGAGGCCGCCCTGGAGCTGATCGATTATCGCCGAGTTCTGGTGAACGGGGATCTTGTCTCCCTTGAGGATCCGGGGATGTCCGTCGATTTAGGCGGTATCGCCAAGGGCTACGCCGCGGATGAACTGGTTGAGATCTTCGAGGCGGAGAATGTAGAACACGCCTTGATCAATCTGGGAGGCAATGTCTACGCCCACGGTACCAAGCCCGACGGTTCCCAGTGGAGAATCGGGGTACAGGATCCCGAATCGAACCGGGGGGCCTACCTGGGAGTACTTTCGGTTTCCGACCGGGCGGTAGTTACCTCGGGACCCTACGAGCGCTTCTTCATCCAGGACGGCAAGCGCTATCATCATATCCTGGATACCGAGAGCGGCTATCCGGTGGAGAACGGCGTCAGCTCGGTGACCATCGTCGCCGAGAATTCCATGGATGCCGACGCCCTCTCTACGACGATTTTTGTCCTGGGACCGGAGAAGGGAATTGAGCTAATCGAAGGTCTCGACGGCGTGGAGGCGCTGGTGATCACCACCGATAAACTTCTCCACCCCTCTTCAGGCTTTATGGAGAGCTTCTCCCTTACCGATGAGGAGTACCGCTTCGCCCCTTAGTTGACTTCGCCCAGGTGCGGTACTATGCTCTAGACCAGAGTAGAGAGAATGAGAGAGGAAAGCAGGACCGCCGCAGATTCGACTCCCTGGAAAATAGTAATTGCCGACGACGACCGCGAGGTTCTGCTGGTTACGCAGATGGTTTTGGAGGGCGTCCGTTTTATGGGACGCCGGCTGGAGTTCATCGAGGCGGTGAGCGCCGCTGAGGTGCGGGAGATCATGGGCCGAGAGGGTGATCAGATCGCCTGTATTCTCCTGGATGTCATCATGGAGGAGCCCGAGGCCGGACTGGAACTGGTGCGCCATATCCGTGAGGAGCTCGGCGACCGACTGGTCAGGATTATCCTGCGCACCGGTATGAGCGGCAATGCTCCTCCGGAACAGGTCATGCTCGACTACGATATCAACGACTATCGGGATAAGGCGGAATTGAGTGCCCAGCAGCTGAAGACGAGCGTCTTCTCGGCGTTGCGGAGTTATAATGACCTGTTGCAGATAGAGGAACAGCGTCGTCAGATCCGCAAAGGCTGGGAGAGTCTGCGCCGGATGATCGACGGCATCCCGTCCATGCTGGCGGTGCTCGATGCGGAGGCCCGAATTCTGCTTCTCAATCGAGGTGCCGAGGAGCTTCTCGCAGTTGAGCGGGGAAACTGGGAAGGGGAAAGCTTCTTCAGTCTAGCCCCCGATTTCAGGCAGCTTGAAGAGCCGCTCAGGGCGCTCACCAGCGATGGAGAGTCGTCGCCCCAGGTAGTGCTGACCCTGGGTTCTCCGCAGGAGCGCAAGCTGGAGGTCAACCTCTACTCCCTCAATCTGGGCGGGGCTCCGGCGGTGATGGTTCGGGCCGAGGACGTGACCGACCGGGAACGACAGGAGCAGAAGCTTCGCCGGGCGCAGATGCTCGAAGCCGTGGGCTCCCTCTCCTCCGGGCTGGCCCACGACCTGAACAACATCCTGGGGGGAGTTATCGGCGCTTTGGCCCTGATCGATTGTGAACGGGAGGACCACCCGGAGAAGCACAATAGCGCCTACGACTCCTATCTGGATACTATCAAGGAATCCTCCGACAAGGCCTCCGGGCTGATCAAGCAGCTTCTAACCTTGACTCGGCAGAATACCTCGCAAGACGAGATCCTCAATCTGAGGCAGCTCATATTGAGGGTGGCCAAGATCTGCCGCAGCTCCTTCGACGCCAATGTGGAGGTCTTGGTGCTCGCGGTACCGGAGGAGGCGGCGGTAAAAGGCAATGCAGTCGAGTTCGAACGGATGCTGATGAACCTCTGCATCAACGGCTATCAGGCGATGACCAGCATGCGTTCCGCCGGGGAATTTGCCGGCGGGGAGCTGAAGTTGGGCGTACATGCCGGTCTCTCCTCCCAAGGGGAGGGGCGCTGGCGCGTCACCGTGGAGGATAGCGGCGTCGGCATGAGCCCGGAGCTGCAGGAGCGAATATTCGATCCCTTCTTCTCTACCCGGGACGAGTCGACCGGCGTCGGATTCGGCCTGCCCCTGGTGCACTCCACCGTCTCTCGCATGAACGGCGAGATGGAGATCGAGAGCGATCCCGGCCGAGGCACCAGGGTCATCCTCTCCTTTCCGGCAATTGTGCCGGAGCAGAAGGAGAATGACGGCGGGTGTGGGGACGAAGCCGCTTCAGCCGGAAAGATTCTCGTTTGCGACGACGAGGAGCTGATGCGAAGGGTCGCCGGAAAGATCCTCGAGCGCTGCGGTTACACAGTAGTCTACGCCGCCTCCGGTGATGAGGCCCTCGAGAGTTATCGGGCCGGCGGAATCGGTCTGGTTCTCCTCGACCTGGCCTTGGGAAGCGAATCGGGCTTGGACATCTTTCGGCAGTTACGGGAGATCGATCCTGGAGCCCGGGTGCTCTTTTCCTCCGGTTATCGGGATGATGAGCGACTTCAGACCGCTCTCGACGAAGGCGCGGCGGGCTTCCTGCAGAAACCCTATACCATGGACAAGATGCTCCACAAAATAGAGGGAGTCCTGGGGCATGCATAGCGAGAATCCCTGGAAGATCCTGGTGGTAGACGACGACCGGGAGGTGCATGCGGTCAGCGCCATGGTGCTCCGGGATGTGGGCTTCCTCGATCGTCCGCTGCGGCTTCTCTCGGCCTATTCCGCCGCCGAGGCCCTGGATATTATGCGGAGCGAAGAGGACGTAGCCCTGATTCTCCTCGATGTGGTGATGGAGACCGAGCATGCCGGTCTGGCCCTGGTACGGACTATCCGCCGGGAGCTCGGCAACCGATATGTGCGTATTATGCTCCGCACCGGACAAGCGGGACATGCCCCCGAGGAGTCGGTTATCCTGGAGTACGATATCAACGACTATCGGGAGAAGACCGAGTTGGATGCCCGCAAACTGCTGACCTCGGTAATTGCGGCGCTGCGCTCCTATAACGATTTGATGACCATTCGAGCCATGAATGAGGAGCTGGAAGCCAAGGTCACCGCCCGGACGGCGGAACTGGAGGAGGCTAACCGGAGGCTCCTGGAGGACCACAAAGCCGGCGGCATGATGCAGTACCGGCTTCTCCCCCGGCGCAGTCAACGCTTCGCCTCCACCAGGTTCAGCCGCTACCTACTCCCCTCCATGTATCTGAGCGGAGATTTTGTCGATTACTTCGCCCTGCGGGAGGGTTCGGTCGGCTTCTATCTGGCCGATGTCTCCGGTCACGGCACCTCATCGGCTTTTGTAACGGTGATTCTTAAAAATCTAATCGATAACCGGATCGAACAGTATCTGGCGGGGGGGGACGATCTTGTCCTGCATCCCGCCCGGCTGATGGAGCGGCTCAATCGGGAGTTGCTGCGCGACGACCTGGGGAAGTACATCACCATCTTATACGGCATTTTGGATACCGCCTCCGGGGAGATACGCTTCGCCAATTGCGGTCATAACCCGCTGCCCCTACTGCGTACCGGCGACGGGGAAGTCAGTTATTGGGGCCAGCCCGATCGTCCCCTGGGAATGTTTGCTGATTTTTCGACGGACGAGCAAGAACTGACACTGGCCGATGGGGATTCCTTGCTGCTCGTCTCCGACGGGATTCTCGAGATGCTCGGCGGGACTAGTATCCGGGAGTGCAAAGAGCGGCTCCGTCACAGCTTAGAAGGGGATGAGGTTTCGATCCGAGGCTTGATCGAGCAGTTCGAACTGGAGGAGACCGAGGAGCTTCCCGACGACGTTACCTTCCTTATGATCCAGCGGGAGAGTGAAGATGAATAAAGGGGAGTACCTCTATCGGCGCGAAGGGGCGCGACTATTCCTGAAGATGAAGGGTAATCTCAAATTTACCGGCAGTTTCGGCTTCGATCGTCTGGTGGATACCCTGCTTGACCGAGAGTTGGAGCATGTCTTGGTCGATCTGAATGAGGCGAGCTATATAGACAGCACCAATCTCGGCATTATCGCCCGCATTGCCGAGGAGTTGCGTACCCGGGATCAACGTCTTACAATTCTTTCATCCAACGAGGATGTGAATGACATTCTGGCCTCGGTCGGATTCGATAAGGTGGCGTTGATCCTGAAAAAGGAAGAAGAGATTGCGGACCTGCAGGAGATTAGAAAAATCGCCCCTCGGGATCGGGAGATGGCCGAGAGTATGATCAGGGCTCACAAGAGTCTCATTAGTCTCTATTCGGCTAATAAAGAGGTCTTCCAGGACGTAATCGAGCTTATGGAGACCGATATCAGAAAGTCTCATCGGGAGTAGTGCGTGGAGTCCGATCTGCAGTTCAAACCCGATCCGCTGGAAGAAGCGGAACGGGAATCGCAACATCAACCGTGGAAGGTAATTGTCTCCGACGATGACGCCGAAGTCCATGCGGTAACCCGGCTGGCATTGGAGGATTTTACCTTCGAGGGACGCAGCCTGCAGTTTTTCAGCGCCTACTCCGGTCAAGAGACTCGGGAGCTGATCAACGCCCATCCGGATACCGCCGTACTGCTCCTCGATGTAGTAATGGAGCATGAGAATACCGGGCTTGAACTGGTTGAGTATATTCGCAAGGAGCTGAGGAACTCCTTCGTCAGAATCATCCTTCGCACCGGACAGCCGGGGCAGGCGCCTCAAATGCAGGTTATCCGTGATTTCGATATCAACGACTATAAAGAGAAGATCGAGCTGACCGACCAGAAGCTCTACACAACGGTGATGGGATCTATCCGTGCCTACCGGGATATGCGCCTAATCGAACAGCACCGCCGGGAGATCGAGCGTTCGTTGATCGAGAAAGAGGTGATGCTGAAGGAGATTCATCACCGGGTGAAGAACAATCTGCAGGTAATCTCGAGCCTCTTGAGCATGCAGTCGGCCAAGATCAGCGACGAATTGGCGCTGCAGATGTTTCAAGACTCCCGGGACCGGGTGCGCACCATGGCGATCATTCACGAGAAGCTCTATCAATCGGAGAATCTGAGCAAGGTCGATTTTGCCGATTACATCCGCACTATGGTTCAGGAGCTGACGACCCTCTACCGCACCAGCGGCAGGATCGAGTTCCGTTACGAGATCGAAGAGGTGCTGATGGGGATCGACAAGGCGGTTCCCTGCGGTTTGATCGTTAATGAGCTTTTAACCAACTCCCTCAAATACGCCTTCCCCGGGAGAGAGAGAGGAAGCATCCGGATTGCCTTGAGGGGCGAGTCGGGGCGCATACAGATGGAGCTGGAGGATGATGGAATCGGTCTTCCCGAGGATATCGATCCGGCCCACACCGATACCCTGGGCCTGCAGCTGGTCTGGATTCTCGCCTCGCAAATCGAGGCGGATCTCCAGGTCTTCCGGGAGAACGGAACGCGCTACTCAATTCTCTTTCCCGAACAGTAGAATTAACCGCTCCCCTCGATCTTCCATCCCTGGCCGAGTTCCCGGTAGAGATGGCTGGAAAGCCATTTGGGATAGCTCTTCCCGTCCCGCATGCGCATGGCCGAGTTGATCCGCTCTTCTCCGTCGACAAGGGTATCCGGCCGCAAGAGATTCATCCGGGCCAGTACTATCCCCTTGCGGTAATTGTGATGCACATAGGTTACCGTTCCGGCGGGGTCGACGGAGACGACCATCCCCACATGGGTAAGTTTATCGTTCCATTGGCCGTCGCCGTTGCGGTCGTAGCTATTGTCCCAGAAGATCAGATCTCCGGGGACGGGTTGGGTACTGGAATAAAGCAGGCCCAGATCGCTCAGATAGCTGTTCAGACGGGCGACGCCGTTGCCGCGGTACTGGTTGAGCGGGCCGCGCAGATCGATACCGGCATAGGCATAAATCGCTTGTACAACCCCGGTACAGTCCGCGTTGTAGCGTACGCCGTCGACCTCCAGTCTGCGGGCGCCTAAGAAGCGCTCCGCCCCTGTTATCAGCTCCTGTTGGATGCGGCTCAGATTCTGGTCCGCCGGACGCGGAATCTCCCTCCGGCTGCCGACCTCTTCGGATTCGAAGCTGACGCAGCTTGAAAGGAGTATAATCATGGCCGCGGCGGTAAATCCGCGGCGAAGCAGTCTCGATTTCACGGAATAAATATAACGCCGATACTCAACTTTTTCCACGGTAGCCGATGCCGATTAGGAAGGTTTCGAAGGATTCGCTCCGGCAGGCCTTGGGTTTCATCATCTTGGCCGAGGAGAAGTGCTCCTGTAGTTGAGAGAGGAGATTCCGTTCCTTCCCGCCCTGGAAGATCTTGGCGATAAAGTTGCCGTTCGGCGCTAAATAGCGGGGAATGAGGCCGATGATGCCTTCCACCAGGGAGAAGGAGCGGCCGCAGTCAATGGTGCGGTTCCCGGTGGTGGCCGGAGCGGCATCGCTCATAATCAGTTTGTAGGGGGCCCGGGAGGCGAGCTGGTCCTGCAGGGCTTCATCGAAAACATCACCCTGAAGAATCAGGCTGGTCGCAGGATCGAGTCCTGCTTCTACCGGTTTGAGGTCGACCGCCACGAGCTGTATCCTTCCCTTGCTCGCTCGCTCTGCATAGAGACTCCAGCTGCCCGGGGCTGCGCCCACATCGAGAATGCTGCCGCTTTTAGGGAGGAGTTTGAGTTTCTGGTCGAGTTCCTGCAGTTTATAGACCGACCGGGCGGGATAGCCCTCTTTTTTTGCCCGTTGGGTATAGTGGTCCGGTTTGCTCCGCATCTTGACTTCCTGCTCCAGCCTTTAGTATCTCTGTAGGTACTGTTCAGTACCGTAGTGGAAATGGTCGAAAAAGTATACGGGAGGTCCTATAATGCAATTCCTCCACTTCAAGCTGCACGCCGGGCCGGATAATATTATCCAGGTCAATCTCGATCGCCGGGCCAATGTGCGGCTGATGGATGAGCTCAATTACCAGAAGTACCGGATGAAGAAATCCTACTCCTTCTCCGGCGGCGCCTACGATCCGCCCCGAGCCGATCTCCGGCCCAAGCTGAAAGGGGAGTGGCACATCGTCGTCGATCTCGAGGGGATGAACGGCGTTGTTCGCGCCTCGGTCGATCTTCTGGGTTAGAGTGCGCTGTTGACCTGCGCCCGGCTTAGTTCGTATGTTTAAGCATCATGAGTCAACCACTTATTAGACGGCCCTTGCCGTACGTATACAACAACATGGCGCTGATGCTGATCATCGCCAACGTGGCCGTTTTCTTTATCAACTACGTTATCCCTGAGACACGGATCCTGTTCGCCATGGTCCCGGGACTGATCATCAGCCGGGGTTTTGTCTGGCAGTTTGTTACCTATATGTTTACCCACGCCGATATGTCGCATATCCTCTTCAACATGCTGGGACTCTTCTTCTTCGGGGTGCAGGTGGAACGGCAGATGGGAAGCTATGAGTTTCTGCTCTTCTATCTGGTCACCGGACTCCTGGCCGGCATCTTCTCCTTTGCGATCTTCCTCGTGAGCGGGGTGAATACGATTCTGCTCGGGGCCTCCGGGGCGGTGTTTGCGGTGCTCCTCGCTTTCGCTACCTATTTTCCCACCGCCCGTATCTACATTATGGGTATTATCCCGGTAAAATCGACTCACCTGGTCATCGGGTATACCCTAATCGAGCTCTACTCGGAATTCTTTTCTATGCGTTCCAATGTGGCCCACCTGACTCACCTGGCCGGTTTCGGCTTCGCCTTTCTCTATCTGCTCCTCAGGCTCGGAATCAATCCCGTGGATGTGTTCCGGGGAAGGAGCGGGGGACGTTGGCCCTAAGGGAGACCATAATCCGCTTGATTCTAGTGCCGCTGCTTGCGGCGCCCCTGGCTGCTCAGGAATACCCTCCGGTGGAGGCGGATATCCGGATCGATCTCGATTCCGCTTTCGAGGATCTTACGCCGGTCGGGCTGGCCGAGGCCCGGGACCTGGCCGACCGGGAGGCCGGGTTCCTTCTCTCGGGTATGATCTTCGGCTACAGCTTCTCCTACCGTCCGCTTGATCGGGAACGGGGAATCGAGGAGGAGTTCGAGCTGGTCGAGCTAGGTGAGGTAGCGCCGGAGCGGCTGGTTCCGGAGGATGTGCGGGGACGGGAGAACCGGGTGCTCCTGCTCTACCGCTACTACCCCGGCCGGGAGGAGTATATGCGAATCTCGAGTTGGTTGAGCGCGGCGGTCCCCAGCGTCATCGGCTACGGCGAGGAGCGCTATGTTCTCGGGCATGAAGGGAAGATGGAGGCCTATCGGCAGGCGTTGAAGGAGGCTGTCCGCGATTACCTGCGTCCCCGGGTGAGGAATAAACCGCGCCGAATCGAGGGGGAGCTCTTTCTGATCGATACCCCGTCGGTGGGCGTGCAGGCCGGAAAATATACCGTTCGGATGCGCTTGAAGATCTCCCTGAAGAAGGTCGATTCCTACACCACCTTCTAACCGGAGCTCTTTAGGGCCACCAGAGCGCCAAGGGCAGTCCGCAGACCAGCGCGAAGATAACGCCCGCCGCAACCTCCGCCGGGCTGTGGCCGATGGTCTCCGGCAAATGCCGGGTCTGTTCCGATTGATCAATTCTTTTGATGATTGCGATCACCTCCTGTAGGGTTCCCCGCACGCGAAGCGCATCATGGATTACCACCGCCGCCAGTACCAGGGCGACCGAGAAGGCCTCGGATCCGAACCCGGCCCGGATCCCGACCGAGAGGGAGAGGGCGGTCACGAAGGCGGTGTGAGCGCTCGGCATCCCTCCGGATTGGGTGAATGGTTCGAGGACCAGACGCCGTTCCCGGACCGAGCGGCCGACCACCTTCACTATCTGACTGAGGAGCTGTACTATCAGGGCGATCAATAGTGATACGGGCGCATCCATATCTTTTGCATATCACATCCTATGGTAATTCGTCGATATCTGCAGTATTCTCATAGGCAAGATAGTGAAGCCTATACTATTCCTGCCGCTCTTCCTTCTCATCTTCATCGGAATTCCGTGTACGGCGGAACCGACGATCGAAATTTCCGATCAAGAAATGACCCCGCTCACCGGTCAGTGGCTCTACACCTACGGTAATGAGACTCCCGATGAAAGCGGTTTGACCACAAGCCTACCGGCGGAATTGAATTCGGGAGACCGGGCTTATCCGGTACTGAAACTCGAGACGGTGTTTCGGGTTCCCGCCGATCTCGCAAACGAGCGGCTCTATCTGATCCTCGGTAAGCGTTGGGGACCGATCCAGGCCTTCATCAACGGGGTGGAGGTGGTGAAACGGGGCGAGTTCTTTCCCGACTATCACTACCACGAGGCTCACCGGGTCAACGCCCCTATTCCGGAAGGCTTGATCCGGCACGGCGGAAACAACACCCTCACTATTCGCTTCGGTCACGAGCGGGACCGGCCGACTATAGAGCCTCCGGCTATTGGATTCATAGAGGACTACCGTTATCATGAGTATCTGGTCAATTTCCTGAATGTGGATCTCTACCGATACCTGAGTTTCCTCTCGCTCTTCGTCTCATTCTTCTATCTGATGCAGTTCGCCGTGCGGCCGAAGGAACGGGAGAGCCTTGTTTTTGCACTGGTCAATCTGGGATTGGCCGTCTATTTTCTGCGTCTCGGCTACCCCTTCAATCTCTTTCCGGTCAGCCTGAGTTACGCCGTCTCGAAGGCGGTCTTCTTCCCCTCCATAACCCTGATGACCTCCTTCCTGGCCTCCTACATGAACTCCCGCTCCTTGAAGCGGATCATGCCCTTCTTCTGGATCTGTTCGATTCTGACCGCCGTGGCGATGCTGATCTTTCATCAAACCTCCCTGCAGAACGACCGGATCTTCTCGGTGGCCCTGATTCCGGTGGCCCTGGAATTGACGGCCATGCTGACCGTCTCGGTCAAAGCCCAGCGCCGGGGAAATCCCGATGCCCTTCCGGTACTGATCGGTCTCTCCGTCGGCACTATCTTCGCCGCCCACGACATTATCTACATGGTGCTCAGGATCTATCCCGACTGGTGGATTCAGGGGCTGGCCGCCTTCTGCTTCACTATGGGGGTCTTCGCCTCGCTGGCAATTCGCTCGATGCGGCTCCATGACGAGCTGGAACGCTATTCGGAGATGATCGAGCAGAAGGTAACCGATCGCACCCGCGAACTGCGCCGGGCCAACAGCGATCTGCAATCCGCCATGCAGTCCGCCCGCCATGCCAGCCAGGCCAAGAGCCGCTTCCTGGCCAATATCAGTCACGAGATGCGTACCCCCTTGAACTGCATCATCGGATTCAGCGAGATGAGCATCCGCAATGCGAGCGAAGAGCAGCGGAAGAATCTGGACGTGGTTCTCGAGGAATCCGAACGCCTCTTGACGCTGATCAATCAGCTCCTGGATATCGAAAAGATCGAAGCCGGAAAGATCAGCCTCAATAACGAGATCTTCAATCTCAAGGAGCTTCTCAACCAGGTCGGCAAGAGCTTCATCCTCCAGTGTGAGGAGAAGGGGCTCAAGCTGGAGATCGAGGTCGGCGAAGAGGTCCCCGATCTCATCGAGGGCGACCCCTTTCGGCTGCGTCAGGTGCTCGATAACCTTGTCAGCAATGCGGTGAAATTCACTAAGCAGGGAAAAATTCTGATCCGGGCCGCGGGAACATCGGGACTCGGCGGGAAACCTCAACTCAGATTTTCCGTGATCGATACCGGAATCGGGATCGGGCCGGAACAGGCGGCCAAGGTCTTCGAGAGCTTCGAGCAGGGCGATTCAAGCCGGAACAGGCTCTACGGCGGTACCGGTCTGGGAACGACAATCGCCAAGCAGCTGGTCAACCTGATGCACGGAGAGATCGATTTTACCAGTTCCCCCGGGACTGGCACCGAATTCTGGTTTACCATTCCCCGCAGGGTGCCCGAAGAGCAGATACCTGCCTTTAATTCCCACTCTGCGGATTCCTCACGGAATACGATTCGGGGCAATCCGCGGGTTCTGGTGGTGGAGGATTACGCTCCCAATCGTATTATCGCCCGCAGTCATCTCGAGTCGGCCGGTTGCCGGGTCAGCGAGTCCGAAGGCGGCCGGGAGGCGGTGGCTCTGGTATCGGCGGAGGAGTACGATCTGATCCTGATGGATATCCAGATGCCCGATATGGACGGCATCGAGGCCACCCGCTTCATTCGGGAGGATCTGGCCCGGGATACGATACCGATCCTGGGGCTGACGGCCAATGCCTACCCGGAAGATCTAGAAGCCTATCGGCGGGCCGGGATGAACGGGGTGCTGACCAAACCTATTCGCCGGGATCCCTTCCTGGCCTCGATCGCATCGGTCTTGAACGGGGAGGAGCATCCGGAGGACTATTCCAATGCTGCCGAAACCTCTGAAGGCGACGGTGTCTGTGATTTTCGTGCATTGGAAGAGGAACTGGGCGGAAACCGGTCGGCCGCGGAGAAGATGCTGAAGGAGTTTGCCGCCGAGCTACTCGCTCAGCTGCCGCGGATCGATACCGCCCTCATCCATAAGGATTGGGAGCTTCTCCATCGGGAACTCCACTCCCTCAAAGGGGGGGCGCTCAATCTATTTGCCCCGTCTTTGGCTAGGGCCGCCGCTCTGGCCGAGGGCGCCGCAAAGAATCGAAACGAGGCGGCGTTGAAAGAGCTTCTGCCGCAGCTGAACGAACGCTCCCGAGAGTTGATCGATCTCATCACCTCCCGGGCCTAGCTCTTAGATATTCGGATCCGTCGTCTCCCGCAGCTTGGCGAAGCGCGGTTTGAGGACATCATAGATCAGCCGTATTCTTTCATCGTAATTGATAAACGCCGATTTCATGGCATTGATAGTCAGCTTCTCCAGATCCCGCAGGGTAAGCCCGTAATGGCCGACCGCAATCCCCATCTCTTTTGCCAGGGTGGTGTTGCTCATCAGCCGGTTGTCGGTGCAGAGGAGCACCCGGAAATTATTGCGATAGTAGGCATGGAAGGGGTGCCTGTCCAGATCCTCGGCGGCGCCGGTCTGTACATTCGATGAGAGACAGATCTCCATCGGAATCCGTTTATCCCGAATATAGGAGGAGAGGGTTCCCATGCGCTCGATTCGGGTCCCGTGGATTACCATATCCTCGGTTAGACGGGTGGCGTGGCCGATCCGGTGGGCGCCGCAGATCTGCACCGCCTGCCAGATCGATTCCACCCCGAAGGCCTCGCCGGCGTGGATGGTGATATTGAAGTTTCTATTTTGAATGTACTGAAAGGCGTCCAGGTGTTTTTTCGGCGGATGACCGAACTCGTCGCCGGCAATGTCGAATCCCACCACACCCTTTGTGCGAAAGGCTACCGCGAGCTCGGCAATATCGAGGGAGACGTTTTGGTGGCGCATCGCACAGAGGATCAGGCCGAACTCGACGCCGGTTTCCCGCCGCCCCTCTTCGAGACCCTCTAAGACCGATTTCACCACCTCTTCCAGGTTGAGGCCCTTTTCGACGTGTAGAATCGGGGCGAAGCGGATCTCTCCGTAAACGACATTGTCCGCCAAAAGGGAGTGCATATGCTCCCGGGCCACCCGGCGGAGATTATCCCGGGTCTGCATAACCGCCACGGTATGGGCGAAGCCCTCCAGATAAAGTCCCAGATTCTTCCGGTCGGCGCCCCGGTGGAACCAGTCCGCCAGTGCTTCCGGAGTGGAGGCCGGGAGTTCGACGCCCTCCTGGGCTGCTAGTTCGAGTATCGTTTCCGGCTTCAATCCGCCGTCGAGGTGGTCGTGGAGTTCTACTTTTGGGAGCTGTTTAATCATTTCTTCGGTTACCATAGGCGTATGGTAACTCAATCAGCGCTCCGGGGCAACTTCCTTCTGTACAATTGTCCCGGCCGGGGCGCCGAAGTAGTAGCCCTGCAGGTAATCGACCCGTATTTTCTGCAGTTCATCCAGAATATTCTGGTCCTCTACATACTCCGCTACCGTACGGATGCCGAGGCCCGCCGCGAAGTTGTGGATGTTCTCGACGATGAAGCGGTTCTGCGGATTCTTGGTAATGTTTTTGATCAACTCACCGTTGATTTTAAGGTAGTCGATATTCAGCCGGGGGATATACTCGAAGTTAGAGTAACCGGATCCGAAGTCGTCGATGGCGATCTTGCAACCGTAGGCCTTTACCAGCTGAATAAAAGTGGAGACCTGGGGGTAGTTGTCGATACTCTCCGATTCGAGGATCTCGAAAATCACCCGGTTCTCGAGCCTCGGGTGTTCCTGCAGGATCTCCAGCATGGTACTGACGGTCTCGGGATCATCCATGTCGTCCATAGAGATATTGATGGTGAACTGATAGGGCAGCTCATCGAAGTATTCGGCGGCTTTACGGACCATCAGCCGGGTAATCTGAGAGTAGAGCCGGGCCTTACGGGCGATCTCCAGGAAATAGTAGGGTGGGTAAACCGCCCCTTCGGCATCAATCAGCCGGGCGAGGCACTCATAACTCTCGATCTCGCCGGAGGCGCTGTTAACGATGGGCATAAAGTAGGGGACGATGCGGTCGTTTTCCAGGGCATCGGTCAGGGTTTTCAGGGAGTTGATGTTCTGCTGGTAGTTCTCTCGGGTATCGATGGTCTGGGTGAAGAAGAGAAAGGGTTTGTGTCCGGCCTTAGCGGTCTTGAGGGCCATATCGGCCTGGGCAAGGATGTTATTGCCGCCGATGCGGGAATCGCCGATGCCGATCGTCGCCCGTAAGCGTATCTCGCTGGAGGCGATGTCGAATTTCTCGGCCGAGATGCTGCGGGTTATCGCCTCGGCCAGCTGGGTCAACCGCCGCCGGTTGTAGACGCCGCTGTGGTTCTCGAAGAGCAGGGCATATTCGTCCGCGCTCAGTTTATAGTAGTGGTTATCCTCGGTGGCGACGATCGAGCCGATGAGACTTCCCAGTTCGAAGAGGATCATATCCCCTGCTTTGGGACCGAAGACGTCGTTTATCTCCTTGAAATCGTCGACGTTGATCAAGAAGAGGATCGGTACGCGAACATGCTGCAGGTCCTGGATCAGTTGTTTCCGGTTCGGAAGGCCGGTTAGGGGATCGATAAAGTTCTGCGCCGCTAGCGCCTTTAGCCGGCTCAGCAGGATGGCGGCAACACAGAAGGCGGCTCCGCCGTTGAGGAGGCTCAAGAGGCCGAAGCGGATCAGTATGTCTGCGGTAATCGGTTCCCGGGCGAAGCCGGTATAGAGAATGAGAACGCCGGCGAATATCAGCAGATGGATAGCGTTGTATAGCACGGATCGAAGGAGACTGTCTCCGATGAAGTAGAGAACTGAAAGGGTCGCCGCCGGATAGAGGAGGATCGGATAACTATAGCAAAGGAGAGCCAGCAGGGCGGTTCCCAAGAAAAGCACGAGGGGAAGACGATCCTCTAGCTGGGGACGCACTGATTCCCGTTGAGTTATTACTGTCGGCTCCTGTATCTGCATTAGCTGATAATAGTCCTTGCCTAGCTTGGCAAGAGAAGTATAGATGATTTCAGCAAAAGAGTAAAGTAATTAGAAATATTTGTCTAAATGGAGGCTATTGTCTGGGCTATCTCGGCGATGATTCCCTTGTATTCCGTTAGGCGTTCCCGGTTTAGCCTGCTGCTGAGCTCCTCTCCGTACCCCGTCTGCGCTTCCTCCTGAACTTCTGCGGCTGATGAACTCTCCCGGGCTTCGCCCAGGCTGCCGTTCGTCGATGCTCTGCGATACTCGGCGGCGGTCTGCGGGGAGATCATCAGAATGGGAAACCCGATAAGGCCTTGAATATCCCGGCAGGTATCGAGCCCGTCGGCTATCAGCCGGGTCGCTACCGGGGTATCCATATCGGCGAAGAATCGTAACAGCTGCTGAGCCTTCTCGGGGCCTCTGCTCCGATCCGATCCGTTCTGGCCGAAGGTAACGGCCATGTAGGCCGGAGCGGCCGCATGGAGGGACTGTATGGCTTGTTGAAGGCTGTACTGATTGTTGATGGTCACCGGAACGCCGAGCCTGCCCAGGGCCTGGGCCGCATTCAGCCCTTCCGGGCTAAAGGGGAGGGCAATCAGGATATGTTCGGGACAAATCTGAAAGAGACGCTGGCCGTACTGCTCCATCTCGTCGGCGCCTCCGGGAATCGGCGGGACCTCGACGCTGACCTTGGCGGCAAATTGTTTCGACATGCGGATCGCCCGGCGTGCATTGAGGATGAAGGCGATCTCTCCGATGCGCTCCTCCGGCGGAAGACCCTTCAAGAGATGGTTGGCCTCTTTAATGAGCGAGCGGTATTCACCGCGCCGGACCGCCTTGCCGAGTTCGTAGGTGTCCGAACAGATTGCTTCCATATCGCTCGACCAGATCTCAGAGGCCAGTTTGTCGCAGCCCCGCAACCAGATGCGGCTGCCCCGGTCAGCCAGCTCGCTCCAGACCGGATCGGAGCTGTATTCGCGGTTATCGATCTCCAGAGCGGTTTCGTCCAGCACGAGCGCCTTGATATGTTCCGCTACGGGATCCTTAAACTCTATCATTAAGAATAAAGTACTAAGGTCCCGGCGCGAGAGGAAGCGGAAAAAGAGTTGGACAATCATGAATTGGGTGTATACTCTACAGTGAGAAAAGATGGAACAGCGTAAATTTCAAATAGTCGATTCCCTTGAGTCGGAAGAGAATGATCGCATAGCACAGTATGAGCGCGAATTGGAGGACCTTCATAACCGCTATAGCGCGCTGGCGGAGACCTCCACCGATGCGATAGTGCAGATCTCTGAAGACTATCGCATCCTCTATGCCAATTCCGCCTCTATGGGTGTTTTCCAGACCGATCCCGCAACGCTTATCGATACCCCTTTCGCCGATCTCTTTCCCCCGGCCGAATATAAACGGACCCGGCAGACCATAAGAAGCTACTTCGAGGCGAACCTGGAGGATCGTCAACAGCGGGGCTTAAGCAATCATTTGGAACTCTTGGGATTGACTGCCGCCGGCGAAATTGTTCCCTTGGAGATCTCCTTCGGGCTTTCGGTCAGTGCGGAGCAGGGCAGGATCATGACCTGCATTATCCGGGATATTACCGAGCGCAAGAAGACCGAACGTAAGCTCCGTTACCTGGCCTACCACGATAAACTGACCGATTTGGGCAACCGGGATCTTTTTGCCCTCTCCCTCAAGGAATATCTGAACGAGGTGCGCCGCTACGGCAACACCAAAGGAGCGCTCCTCTTCCTCGATCTGGACGGATTCAAGAAGGTGAACGATACCCTGGGACACCATGTGGGCGATGCGATCCTGGTGGAGTGCACCCGGCGCTTGCGGAACTGTCTCAGGGAGAGCGACCAGATATTCCGCGTCGAGGGAGAGGAGCGGGAAGGGGCTATGGAGGATCTCTTTCGCTTCGGAGGCGACGAGTTCGTCGTGCTGCTGCCTCAGCTCCAGGATCCCCGGGAGGCGGCGGTGGTCGCCCAGAAGATCATTAAGGATATCCGCAAGCCCTATCCGGTCCCCGACAGCGTCTCCTTTCCCTACATCAGCCTGGGCGTCTCGGTGGGTATTGCCGTTGTCCCCGACGACGGGATGGAGATTCCGACCCTGATTTCCAACGCCGATGTGGCCATGTACCGGGCCAAGGAGCGGGGCAACACCTACATGTTCTTCACCAAAGAGATGAATACCCAGGTGACCCGGCGGCTGCAGTTGGAAGAGGGTTTAAGACGGGCGGTGGAGACCCCGCAGATCCGGCTCCACTTCCAGCCCATCCATCGCCGCGGTCGGGGGGTTGTCGGCATGGAGGCCCTGGTGCGCTGGATGCATCCCGAAGAGGGCGAGATATGTCCTGATGACTTCGTCGCCCTGGCCGAGGAGACCGGGGTTATTATCCCCCTGGGGGAGGTGATTCTGCGCAAGGCCTGTCGCTTCTTGGGGCATCTGCAGCATCACGGCTTCGCCGATCTCTTCGTAAGCGTCAATATCAGTCCCCGGCAGTTCGACGATCCCCTCTTCGAGCGTAAGATCGTCAATGCTATCGAACGCTACAGGGTAGATCCCCGGGGGCTCAAGTTTGAGGTGACCGAGGGGGTCTTCATGCGGCACCCCGAATCGGCCTCCAAGCGGATTCACGAACTAAAGGTGCAGTTTCCCGGCCTCAGTTTTGTGATCGACGACTTCGGGACCGGTTACTCCTCATTCAGCTATCTCTCTCAACTGCCGGTGGATATGATCAAGATCGATCAATCCTTTGTTATGGGATTGAACCAGACCCACAATAGGAAGATCGTGCGCAGTATCATCAATCTGGTGAAGAGCATGGATTTGGGGGTGGTGGCCGAAGGGGTGATGGACGAAGAGCATGCCCGTTACCTGGAGGAGCACGACTGCTACAATCATCAGGGCTTCTTCTATTACCGTCCGATGACGGTCAATGACCTTCTCAAGCTTCTCTGGCGGGAACGTAAAATACGACAGACGGAGACCGACTATGGCGAAGAGTGCGAAAAGTAGCGACAGTGATCCTCGACAGAAACTCCTGAAGGAGCTGCGCGGCCTGATAAAGGATATAGATGAAGAAGGGCTCCTTTTTCTGATCAAGCAGGCTAATACCCTGATCTACAATCAGCGGGTGGATGAACTCAACCGGGAGACGGAAGAACTCCAGCGGGAGAAGGGCCGACAGCGGAGCGAAGCCAAGAACGCCGTAGCGGAAGGGTCGGTGGTGATCGAACGCGGATCCTTCGGCCGTAGCTACATCGTCGACTTTCGAGGAATGCGAAAAACCTTCGCCGAGTCGGAGATGCTCGGTCTGGTCAAGGTAGCTCAGGCCGCCGGCGAGTCAGAGGACGGGGCTGCCCGGCTCTTGCGCTGGCTGAAACGTAATCGGGACGATGTGCTTCTCGATGTCGGTATCGCCGACCGGCGTGATTCGGTCTTGGGTGAGCTATATACGGTCTTGCGTAAGAGTTTTGCCCTCCGCGATGAGTGAGCAACTCGTTTTCTACTTTACTGCCATCCCTTTGTTAAGTATTTTGTAGCCATAACTGTAACGCACGAGGAGAGAATATGATTTCCGAAAAAATGAGCAAAGCCTTAAACGAACAAATCAACAAAGAGATGTATTCCGGATATCTCTACATGTCAATGTCCTCCTACTTCAGTGATCAGGGCCTCGACGGGTTCGCCACCTGGTTTATGGTTCAGTATCATGAAGAGATGTTCCATGCCATGAAGATCTATCAGTATCTCTTCGACCAGGGCAGCAAGGCTGTTCTGGCCAGTATCGACAAGCCGGAAGAGAGCTGGGATTCCCCAATGGCCGTATTAGAGGAGACCTTGGCCCATGAGAAGAAGGTAACCGCCTCTATCCATAATCTGGTCAAGCTTGCCGACAGCGAAAGCGATTACGCAACCAGCACCTTCCTGAAGTGGTACGTAACCGAGCAGGTCGAGGAAGAGAAGAACGCCAGCGATATGATTACCCGTCTGGAACTGGCCGGCGGCGGGAAAGGTCCGGGGCTGTTTATGGTGGACAAGGAGCTGTCCGCGCGGAGCGTCGGCGTGGCGACCGATTTTACCGGCCCTTTGAGTGAAGAGGAGTAAGAATCTTATCGCTGTGTCAGATTGACGCGGTTTTCCCCGCTTTTTTCTAAGGCTGGGTCATAAGTATACGTGGTATCCGATTCGGCGTACTTGTCGGATCGGATACTTATTTATAAATCTCTATCTGTTCGTTATTTACATACTTGACCAAAATTTGGCATACTTCTTGCATCAATACGGCAGATAGTTGAGCCCTCTTCGGTGAAGAGGTTACATCTTAATCAATCATGGAGATACATAATGAAGCTCAAACCCTTAGGGGACCGGGTACTGGTAAAACGGTCCGAATCGGAAACGAAAACGAAAAGCGGCATCTATATTCCCGATACCGCTCAGGAAAAAACTACCCAGGGAATCGTTGTCGCCGTCGGCGATGATGAGATGATCAAGGTCAAGGCGAAGGACCGGGTGCTGTTCGATAAGTATGCCGGAACCGAGGTCAAGGTTGAAGGCGAAGATCATGTAATCATGCGCATGGACGACATCCAGGCGATTATCGAGGACTAGGAGGACGAGAATGGCAGCAAAACAGTTACTTTTTGACGAGGCCGCCCGGCAGAAACTGCTGAAGGGCGTAGAGAAGATGTCCAACGCCGTAAAGGTTACCCTTGGTCCCAAGGGCCGCAATGTCGTTATCGACAAGAGTTTCGGCGCACCCACGGTAACCAAGGACGGCGTTACCGTAGCGAAAGAGATCGAGCTCGAGGATGAGTTCGAGAGCATGGGAGCCAAGCTCCTGAAAGAGGTTGCAACCAAGACCAACGACGTAGCCGGCGACGGTACTACCACCGCCACCGTTCTGGCCCACTCCATTGTAAAAGAGGGCTTAAAGAATGTAGCCGCCGGGATGAACCCCATGGGACTGAAGCGGGGTATCGATCTGGCCGTACAGCGGGCCGTGGCCTCTATCGAGAAGAGTGCGACCCCTATCAAGGATAAGAATGATATCGAGCACGTCGCCGCCGTTTCCGCCAACAACGACCATGAGATCGGCGCGCTGATTGCCGATGCGATGGATAAGGTCGGCAAGGACGGGGTCATCACTGTAGAAGAGTCGAAGTCTATGGAGACCTCCCTCGAGGTTGTAGAGGGTATGCAGTTCGACCGGGGCTACCTCTCTCCCTACTTCGCTACCAACCGGGAAACCATGAGCGTCGAGATGGATGATCCCTACATCCTGATCCACGACAAGAAGATCTCCGCCATGAAGGATCTCCTACCGGTACTCGAGAAGACCGCTCAGAGCGGTAAGCCGCTTTTGATCATTGCCGAGGATGTCGAGGGCGAGGCCCTGGCGACCCTGGTAGTCAACAATATCCGCGGTACCCTGAAGGCCTGTGCCGTCAAGGCTCCCGGTTTCGGCGACCGCCGGAAGGCGATGCTCGAGGACCTGGCCATTCTGACCGGCGGTACGGTTATCGCTGAAGAGATGGGGTACAAGCTCGAGAATACCACCTTAGAGCAGCTCGGCCGGGCGAAGAGCATCAAGGTCGACAAGGAGAACACCACCGTCATCGAGGGTGTGGGCAGCGAGAACGACATTAAAGGCCGCATCGCTCAGATCAAGGCTCAGATCGAGGAGACCTCCTCCGATTACGATCGGGAGAAGCTGCAGGAGCGGCTGGCCAAGCTCGCCGGGGGTGTAGCGGTTATCAACATCGGCGCCGCCACCGAGGTCGAGATGAAGGAGAAGAAGCACCGGGTCGAGGATGCACTCTCCGCAACCCGCGCCGCGGTAGAAGAGGGAATCGTTACCGGCGGCGGAATCGCGTTGATTCGCTCCGTACCGGTGCTCGAGAAAGAAGATCTCTCCGCCCTCGGCAGCGACGAGAAGGCCGGTTTTGCGATCGTCAAGCGCGCCCTCGAAGCTCCTCTGCGTCAAATCGCCGAAAATGCTGGCCTCGACGGTTCGATTATCGCCGACAAAGCCAAGAGTCAGAAAGAGGGTATGGGTTACAACGCCAATACCATGGAGTGGGTTGATCTGGTGAAGGCCGGAATCATCGACCCCGCCAAAGTAACCCGTTCGGCCCTGCAGAACGCGGCGTCCATCGCCTCGCTGCTGTTGACGACCGAGTGTATCGTCACCGACCTGCCCGAGAAGGAGTCCGCCGGCGGCGCCCCCGGTATGGACGGTATGGGCGGCATGGGCGGAATGTACTAATCCGTTACGCGAAGGTATTATCAGGAACCGCGGCCTGTTTCAGGCGGCGGTTCCTTTTTTTTGTCTGTTTACCAGTACGAAGCTCAGATACTGCAGTACCCCGGCGACTACAATGGTCGCGCAGATGATCAACAGCACCGCCTGAAACGAGAAGTGCTGATATAGGATTCCCCCGCCGGCGGAGCCGAGCATAACCCCGAAGGTAAGAGCGCCTTCGTGGACCGCCATGCGCCTTTCCCGTTCCAGGGCTCCGGAGACGCCGTGAAAGATGCTCGTCGCGTACTGCAATGCAAATATCAGGCCGTAGAGGGCGAAGAGCAGTAGATAAGCGCTTCTACCGGCGGCGAAAGCCATCCAGAGACCGGTGCCGGCTAAAAGCAGCTGACTTATCAGGATTTGCCGCGGATTGTGATGCCAGAAGATGGTGCGACTCGCCGCATAGAAGCCCGCCACGGTTACCGCTCCCCGCAGGAAGAGGAGCAGGCCGGTGTAACTCTCCGTGTATCCGAGGACGTCTTCGGCGTACATGGGGAAGATGAACATCACCGCCCCCAAGAGCAGATAAGAGGATGCGACGCCTATCCAACCGGCGAAGCGCAAGGGGGAACTCTTGTCCTCGATAACCGGCGGTTCCTCTATAATCTCGGTGTTAACCCGGCGCGCCCGCCGGGAGGAGATCCGAAAGACCGTCAGGTAGATGATCGATACCAAGAGATAGAGGCCGGTAATAGCCCAGAAGGCGAGGGAGATGCCGCGCTCGATCAGGAGACCCGCTATAAAGGGGCCCGCGCCCGCCCCGGTGCTCCACGAAAGGTTGAACCCTCCTACCCAACGGTTCAGTTCGGCCCCTTCCAGCCCCTCGGAGAGCCAACCCATCAGGGGCGGCCAATGGAGGGCGGTAATCAATCCGAAGAGCATATAGCCCGCTAAGGCTGCGGTCTCGCTGGGGATCAGGAAGATGGCCAGGGCGGAAAGCCCCATCGTCATGGTGGCTAGGGGCAATGCCCCCCGGTAGGAGAGGCGGCGACTGACCCCGCCCAGGCCGATGCAGCCGGCAAGATAGGCGGCGGCCCAGAAGGCGGACATCCAGCCGATCAGCGCCGGCGAGGTGCCGTAGCTGCGGCGCAGGAAGAAGATGTAGCTGAAATTGAGCATGGTTATCCCGGCGTTGACCAGAAAGGCCGCCGGATAGACCAGGAAGCGCTTATCCGCCTTGATCACTCCTGCTCCTCCCCGTGCCAGACCTCGTAAGCGGAGCGCAGGTGGGGTATGACGATCGAGCCGCCGACGATCAAGGCCACATCGCAGGCTTCGACAAACTCCGCCTCGCTCACGCCGCTCCGTTTGGCCTGCAGCACATGGTAGGTGATGCAGTCGTTGCAGCGTAGTACCAGGGAAGCGACTAGGCCCATCAGCTCCTTGGTAGAGGCCGGAAGGGCGCCCGAGTCGTAGGCAGCAGTGTCGAGATTGAAGAAGCGTTTGGTGGTTCTAGAGCCCTTGCCGAGAACCAGCTCGTTCTGGCGGGCCCGGCGGGCGTCGAAGGTTTCACTCATATCTGCCGTTGTACTGTGAAACGGCGAGGCCTGCCAAGGGCGGGGATGCATTAAAAAAGCTCCCGTCGCCGGGAGCCTTAGGACCTCTAGCAAGGTATACCTAGTTGGTGTACTTGATGATGGTTCCGGAGATCTTGATCTTGCCGGGATTGTAAATGCTGAATGTAACAGCATTCAGCAAGAGATCGACGACACCGGCGCCGTATTCGATGGTTACGTCGATAGCCGCATCGCCGCCTTTCTTGGTGATCTCGTCGGTGATGATCGAGAAGATCCGCTCGTCGTTATCCGACATCTTGACCAGACTTCCGCCGGACCAGCCGCCGATGATCGAATGTTGAGAAATAGTCTTCTCAAATTCACCGACCACGTTGAACGAGGGGACATCCTTGGTCATCTGCATGCCCTGGAAGCTTGCGGTAGTACAGGCTGCAAGCAGAATAAGGGCCAAGGCCAGTGTTCCTAATCTAAAATGTTTCATCGATTCCTCCAATGAAATTAGCTTAGTCTAAGCTTAGTCCAGGACGGACGGGCTTTCAAGCATGGATTTACTATTTATCGACGATTATTTCACAATCGGTATTCCGGACTGTTTCTCTGAATAAATACGACAATTTCAATATGAAAATATAATGATACTTATATACACAAAAACTATCTAATTTCTGCAAAAAAACTTGACGGGGGCTACTTCATCCTTTATGATTCGTATAAGAAAATATTGATATTCTTATATTGTTTATTGTGAATCTTAGCACAATATTGTGCTTGATAATTAGTTTAAACACCTTGAATGGAGGTTGATGCGATGGGTGATACCACGACCGAAACAAGCGGAATCAAACGGTCGAGCCGTTCGCGAACACGGAAGAAGAAGCCGAATCAAATCCCTTATGGGATCGGCGTATTGTTGTTGATTGTGGTGATAGGAGTCGTCTTAGGACAGGTCTCCGCCACATTGGGACTCTTTTGGATAATCGGAAACGCCTTCGGCTATATCCTGCAGCGTTCGCGGTTCTGCTTTACCGCCGCCATGCGGGATCCCTACCTGACCGGCGGAACGAATCTGACGAAAGCGGTGTTGTTGGCCTTTGCGATCACCTCGATCGGCTTTGTGGCTATCAAATACGGTGCATTTGTTAAAGGCCTCCCGATTCCCGGGCAGAGCTATGTGGTTCCCATAAGTCCCGCCACTGCAATCGGGGCCTTTATTTTCGGCGTGGGTATGGTTATCGCCGGGGGATGCGCCTCGGGTACCTTCATGCGCGTAGGCGAGGGCTTTCTGATGCAGATCCTGGCCCTGGTCTTCTTTATCGCCGGTTCCCTCTTGGGCGCCTGGCACTTCGGCTGGTGGAAACTCACCTTCATCGTCCGGGGAAAGGCGATCTTCATGCCCGATGTCTTCGGCTGGTTCGGCGCCATTGTCGTACAGCTGGCGATTATCGTGCTGCTCTGGATTGCGGCGGATAAATTTCAGAAGCGGAAGCAGGCTGCCGGCGGCGGTCACTAAATAACGTACACTAATTATCGGAGGATAGAGATATGAAAGAGGTAGAACTGGATTGCTTGGGCGAGGCGTGCCCCGTACCCTTGGTAAAGGCTCAGAATAAACTGAACGAAATGGAGATCGGCGACGTACTTATCGTCCAGATCGACCACAGCTGCGCGATGAAGAATGTTCCCGAGTGGGCCCGTGAGGCGGGACACAACGTCGAGATCGAAGAGGTCGACGACGGCGAGTGGGAAGTAGTAATCGAGAAGGCGAAATAAGGAGCAGATGATGAAAGAGGTAGAACTGGATTGCTTGGGCGAGGCCTGCCCCGTACCCTTGGTAAAGGCTCAGAATAAACTGAACGAACTGGAGATCGGCGATGTATTGATCGTTCAGATCGACCATAGCTGCGCAATGAAGAACGTACCCGAGTGGGCCCGTGAGGCGGGACACAACGTCGAGATCGAAGAGGTCGACGACGGCGAGTGGGAAGTTGTAATCGAGAAGGCGAAATAGCCTTCCTGCATAGGGATGTTTGGGATATGAAGAAATTCTTCGATTCGATCAAGAATAACGACTATTACAAGGCGGGCCTGAAGGAAGCATGGCCCTATATAACCGGTGCGGTGATGCTCTCGGTCTTCCAGATCGTCACTTTAGCCACTACCGGCAATCCCTGGGGAGTCTCCGGTGTTCTGGCCAACTGGGGCGCCTGGATTTTCGAGGCTGTCGGCGGTTCGGTGGACAAATGGTACTACTTCAGCTCCGAAGGGGCTCAGGCGGTGCTGGATCGGGGATTCCTGCAGGATCCGGGGACGATGCGCAACCTGGGGATCATCACCGGGGCGCTCTTCTCGAGCCTGATCGCCTCCGGATTCAAGATCAAGAAGATCAAGACCGGCAAGCAGGTTGTGGCCGCTATTTTGGGCGGGCTCTTTATGGGCTACGGCGCCCGAATCGCCTTCGGCTGTAACATCGGCGCCCTCTACTCCGGAATCGCGACCATGTCGGTCTCCGGTTGGGTCTTCGGGATCTTTATCTTCTTAGGGGCAATCGTCGGCAGCAAGCTGCTGGTCAAGTACTTCATGTAGCCCGGGAAGCAGGAAACAAGGAGCAATAGAATGCGTGAGAAGAAACGCGAAAAATATGATGTTGTCATTATCGGAGGCGGCGCCGCCGGCCTTACCGCCGCAATCTACTGCGGACGAGCTCGGCTCAATACCCTTCTAATTGAGAAATCTCTGGTGGGCGGCCTCGCCACCTACACCAACGAGATCGAGAACTTCCCCGGTTTCCCCGAGGGAACGACCGGTCTGGGCTTGATGGAGCTCTTCCATAAGCAGGCCAAGAAATTCGATGTAAAGTTCAAATTGACCGACGTCAAGAAGGTCAAGCTTGAAGGGGACGTGAAAGAGGTTGAAACCTTCCGGAATATCTTCGAGTGCCGGGCGGTAATTGTCGCTTCCGGCGGACGCCCCCGGATTACCGGTGCAAAGAACGAGGATAATTACCTCTTCGACAAGGGGATCTCCTTCTGCGCCACCTGCGACGCCGCGGCCAATACCGACAAGACCGTCATGGTCATCGGCTCGGGCGATGCAGCCATCGAAGAGGGGATGTTCCTCTCTAAATTCGCAAAGAAGATCATCGTCTCGGTTATCCACGATACCGGCAAGATGGACTGTAACGAAATCGCCAAGGATCAAGCCATGTCGAATCCGAAGATGGAGTTCGCCTGGAACACCATGGTCGACTCCTTCGAGGGCGAGGATCATCTGGACAAGGTCGTCTTGAAGAACCTGAAGACCGGTGAACTCCAGCCCTACGATGTCGACACCTGCTTCGAGTTTATCGGCTACGTTCCCAATACCGAGATCTTCAAGGAGACCGACCTGCAGATGACCAAGCAGGGTTACGTGGTTACCAACGAGAATATGGAGACCGGTATCCCCGGCGTCTTCGCCGCCGGCGATGTACGGGAGAAGGATCTCAAGCAGGTTGCCACTGCAGTCGGCGACGGTGCGGTAGCCGGCGTCGGAGCGGAGCACTATATCTCCGAGTCTATCATGTTCGAAGAGCAGATTATGCAGAAGGAGAAGGTGGGTCTGATCTACGTCTACTCCGCCATCGACGCTCCCAGCCGCGAGCTGCTGCCCGATATGCAGGAAGTAGCCGACTCCTTCGACAGCAAGGTGAAGCTGAATGTTATCGACCTCTATAAGGGCAAGCGTCTCTGCGATCGTCTGGCCTGCGATGTCGAGCCGATGACGATCTTCTACACCAAGAACGGTGAAGTGGTGGAGATATCCAACGACTGCGCCAAGCAGCAGGTCTCCGATAAGCTCGCCGAGTTGGTAAAGTAGGAGGATACGATGCGCAAGGCACTCACGCTACTGATTCTTGCCCTCGGCGCCCTGGTGCTCTTTGTCGGATGCGGCCCCGCCGCACCCGGCGAGACCGGCACTGAGATAATCGAAGCCGACCAGGCCCAGGCGCTGCTCGACGGCGGCGCGGTTCTGGTGGATGCACAGACCGCGGTCAAGTATGCCAAGGAGCATATCGAGGGCGCAGTTAATATCTCCCGGGCCGACATCGTCGTCAACGAGCCCTTCCCCAACCTTGTCGGTTCGGCCGCTCAGATTGAAGAGGTCTTCTCCTCCCGGGGAATCGGGAACGACACCACGGTGGTCATCTATGATTCCAACAAGAACATGGATTCCGCCCGGCTCTGGTGGACCTTCAAGTACTTCGGCCACGATGCGGTCAAGGTAGTCTCCGGCGGCTTGAATGCTCTCAGAGCGGAAGGCTTCGCCGTCACTGCCGCCGCGCCTTCGGTTTCCCGCGCCAGTTTCTCCGCTGCCGCGCCTCGCAGCGAGATGATCGCCGACCGAAACGAGATCAAGATGATGGTCGACGAGGCCCCCGCCGGGGCGGTTATCGTCGATACCCGCAGTCAGGAGGAGTTCAACGAGGGGACCATCCCCGGTTCCGTGCTGCTCAACTTCACCGGCAATAACTTTGCCGACGAAACCTATCGTCCTGTACGACAGATCCGGATCCGCTACCTGGAAGAGGGGATCGACTACGACGACACGGTCTACATGTTCTGCAAGACCTCGATCCGCGGCGCCCAGACCTTCCTGGCGCTCTATAACGCAGGCTACCGGGATCTGAAGCTCTACGACGGGGCCTGGGTCGAGTGGTCGGCCAATCCGATGAATCCGGTCTACAAACCGGAGGTTCCAGGATTTCAGCTGAATACGGCGGACAATTCCTAAAACAGTTTCAAAACCGGGCCGTACGGCCCGGAATTATTCGATTTCTTTGGAGGGAATCTAATGAAAAAGATTGCTTTAAGCATGCTGCTGGTGCTCTTCGTGTTCACCGCCGCTTTCGCCAACGGTCAGGAAGAGGCTGCCGCTGCAGTTTCCGAGACCAGTATTGAGGACGTCGTTGCCGGCTACTTCGCCAACATGCCCGACCATATCTACAAGATCAGCCAGGTTGAATTTGTAGAGAAGGTTAAGGCCGGTACCGACATGACTATCCTCGACATTCGCCAGCCCGATGCCTATGCGGAGGGCCATGTTCAGGGTGCGGTCAACGTTCCTTGGGGAACGGCTCTTACTGAGAATCTTCAGTATGTACCCCAGAGCGGCGAAGTCTACATCTACTGCTACTCCGGCCAGACCGCCGGCCAGGCGGTGATGCTCCTGAACGCCGCTGGTGTTCCGGCTCGTTCGGTCAACCTGGGTTTTAACTTCGGAATCTCCAAGGTTGAGGGCGTGGATGCGGTACTCGAGACCGCGGCCAACAGCTTCGACACCTCGGTAACCTACGATGTCGATCCCGCTGTCTTCTCCGCTTACAAGAGCTACTACGAGGAGATGGTCTCCCTTAAGGATACCACCTGGAAGAACTTCAAGGTCAGCGAGGACAACGCCAAGAAGATCCTCGACGCCGGCGACGACAGTGCGCTCTTCCTCTCTATCCGTCAGGAGAAAGACTACAACGAGGGCCACATCGAGGGCGCGATCAATATCCCCTTCGGCAACGATATGTTCAACATGTTCGCATCTCTGCCGGCGGACAAGAAGATCATCGTCTACTGCTACTCCGGTCAGACTGCCGGTCAGGCCACCGCTGCGCTGCAGCTCCTAGGCTATGACGCAGTTTCTATGAACGGCGGCATGGGCGTGGGCGCCAACAAGCCCATCGGCTGGACCAATAAGGGTTATCCCGTCGTAAAGTAATTGCCTAGAACTTAGGTTGAGCGGTATCCTCATCATTCGGGGGTGCCGCTTTTTTTATGATTTCCGCCGACCGTCGACACCGTCAGATTCTTCTCGCGCTCGCCATCTATGTAGCGATTCACTCTATTACCTTGGCTCGCTTTCCGCTGATCCATTCCGACGAATCCTGGCTCGCCGGGCTTACCCGGACGATGCTCGCCGAAAGGTCGCTCTCCGTCACGGAGAACTTCTTCGCCCTCTTTCCCCGCTTCCCCCATGCCCTGAGGAGCCTCTACCATCTGGTGCAGATGCCCTTCATCGCCCTGAGCTATACCCCCTTTATGACCAGGCTGCCGTCGCTCCTGGCGGGCTTGGGAGCCCTCTTCCTCGCCTACCGGGTGGGGAAGATCCTTCTGCCGCGCTTCTCCTGGGCATTCCCGCTCTTGCTGTCCCTGGATGTACAGTTCTGGTATGCCGCTCATTTCGGTCGCCAGGAGATCTTTATGCTGCTTTTTCTGCTCCTGGCCCTGGAGCGAAGCGTGGTTCCGGGAGGAAGGTTCGTATATGCGCTACAAACCGGGGGCGCGCTGGCATTGGCCGTAGGGTTCCATCCCAACGCCTTCATTATCGCCTTGGGGGTCGGGGGCTTCTGGGCAGGGAGGATTCTCTGCGCCGGGAGCGGAGGGGAGCGAAGAGGACTGCTTATTTCTACCGCTCTGCTGACCGGTACAGTTGCCTTGGGAGGGCTCCTCTTCCTGGCGTTAAGTTTGTGGATGAATCCGAGCTTCCTGAGTAACTACCGCAGCCTGGGCGCAGGACAGGGGGTGAGTTCTTCGATTCTGATCAAGCTGCTCGAGCTGCCCCGGTTCTTTTCCAAGACCTGGCGCAGTTTGAGCGGTACCTACTATATGCCCGAGGTACGACCGCAATTACTCCTTTTCGCCGCCGCCGGCATTGTTTCTCTGCCGCTGCTCATCCTGCGTAAGGCTCGTATACGTCTGCTGCCGTTCTGGGGGCTTCTGGTCGGGAGCGTTGCGGGAATACTCCTGATCGGCAAGTACAGTCCGCCGAGTGTGCTGCTCCTCTTCGCGCCGGGTTATCTCCTGCTGTTGGTGAGCGCCGACGAACTCTTGGGTAATCGGCGGGTGCTGCGGACAGCCGCTCTGACTCTGGCCCTTCTTCTCGCGCTGGTCACCGCCTCGGAGATCGTCCACGCCTACCGGGCGGATTATCCCGCCCTGATGGATGAACTCGAGGAGCAGCTCCCTGAGGAGGGGCGGGTGCTGGGTAATCTCAATCTGGCCTATGGGCTGGAGGAGGGGAGACTACGGGATTACCGCGACCTGGGCTATCTGCGGGAATATAAGCTAAGCGTGGCCGACTATCTGGAGCAGGAAGCGATCGGGGTGGTGATTATCACCGCCGAGCTCGAATTGATTAACCGCGAGCGGCCGGTATGGAACCGGATGTACGGGAATCCCTACTACTGGTATGAGGAGCTGACGATGATCTTGGAAGAGAGGGGGGATTTGACGGCTGATATCCCCGCCCCCTGGTACGGGGTGAGACTCTTTCACTGGATGGGCCGGGATGAGTCCCCTATTCGGATCTACCGCCTGGGCGCAGAAGCTCCCTGAACTCCCGCACCAGGGCCGCATTGGCCGGTGCGAAGGGATCCCGGGGTCTGGGCAGGTCGATCTGCCGGTCATCGACGATCGTGCTGGTCTGATCCAGTACGATAATGCGGCTGGCCAGGATAATCGCCTCTTGGATGTCGTGGGTTACGAAGACGATCGACTGCCGCCGACGGGTCCAGATCTCGGTCAATAGCTCCTGAAGGGCGCTGCGGACGATGCTGTCGAGATGGGCGAAGGGTTCGTCCAAGAGCAGGAGTTCCGGATCGGCGCAGAGTGCTCGAGCCAGGACGGCCCGCTGGCGCATCCCTCCCGAGAGCTGATGGGGATAGAGCTCCCCGGCCTCGTCAATCCGGGCCAGCTTTAGGTAGGCTGAGCTCTGTTCCCGCCAATCGCTATTACCGAGCCGCTTCAGGGGCATCCCGACGTTTTGCGCCACAGTCAGCCAGGGGAAGAGCTGATCCTCCCGTTGGAGCACCAGTATCCGGTCGTAGGCGGCCTCCCCCGGTTCGCGGCGGGGACGGTAATCGATCGTGCCCGATCGAGCCGGCATAAGACCGGAAAGCGCCCGCAGCAGGGTCGATTTACCGCAGCCCGAGGGGCCGAGGATGCAGAGGAACTCACCCGGTTCCATAGATAGGGAGAAATTTTCGAGCACCGCATCCCCCTCGGCGGAGTAGGCCAACCCCAGGTCGCTGAGGCTAAGAATCGAGCTCATTGTCGCATTCCCCAGCGTTCGACGGTGCGCCGCTCCAGGGGCCGGATCACTCCCTGCTCCACGGCTAATCCGATAAGAACGACCACTGTAAGACCGGCGAAGATACCGGCGGTATCCATGAAGACCCGGCGGGAGAAGATGAACCAGCCCAGTCCTCCAGAGTAGGCGACGGCGCCGAAGACCATCTCTGCACTGATCAACGCCCGCCAGGCCCGGGCCCAGGCGATCTTGAAACCGGCCAGGAGGAAGGGAAAGGCCGCCGGCAAAATAACTCTAAAGAGGCGTTCGATCCGTCCGAAGCCGAAGTTTTCCGCTACCAGCCGATAGCTTTCGCTTATATTCTCTACACCGCTTTTCAGGTTCTCCGTCAACGGCCAGAGGACCGAATGGATGATAATGACCAATACCGCGGGGATCCCGATACCGAACCAGAGGATCACCACCGGCAAGAGAGCGATGCCGGGGAGGGGGTGCAGGATCCCGGCTAAGCTGGATACCCCGGCGCCGAGGAGCGGGTGGAGCTCCGCCAGGAATACCAGGAACATCGCAATCAGGATTCCCGCACCGAGTCCGGCGGCGATCATTCCCAAGGAGAAGAGCACTTGGATACCCAGTTTTCCGGAGATGAAGGCCTCTATAAGGGCGACGAGGATTACCCGTAACGGCGGAAAGAGCTCCACCGGGGCTGAGATGAGCGCCCTGACGAGCTCCCATATCAGCCCGATACCCAGAATGCTTCCCGCCAGGGCTATAACTCCCCGTGGGAGGGTTTTACCTCTCATGGATCTCGACCGTCATCGAGGCTGATCAGTAATTCTCCCGGTCGGGAGTAGGGTGATTCCAGAAGCCCGGTGGTGAACATAAACTCCTGGAAGCGATTCAGGCCGATGACCTCGGAGGAGTATACCAAGCTCTCGCTTCCCAGATACTCCTTTAGAAGATCGGCTTCTATTTTGTACTCCTCGGCCAGGAGGGCGGCGCTCTCTTCGGGCGAGGTATTCAACATGGCGGCTTTCTCTTCCACGGCGGATTTCACGCGATCGAGTAGCTCGGGGTGCGCATCGGCAAACTCCTTACGGACCGCCCCGACGATAAAGGTGAAGGGACCGCCGAAGGCCTCGTCGCCGCCGACGATTAAACGAGCACCGGGTAGTTTCAGCTCCTCGAAGAGATAGGGGGGGGAGGTGAAGTGGGCGCTGACGTCTCCCCCGGAGCGTATCGCATTGAAACCGTCGGGATGAGAGAGGGTTACCAGCCTGTCGTCGAAGTAGAAGGGATCGCCGAGGTAGCGCTCTGCAGCCATAGAGAGCAGGATGTGTTGAATGCTCCCCGGCTGGGGCAGGGCTATGCGGTCGCCGGGGCCAAAGTCGTTCAGGCTCCGGAGGTCATCCCGCAGGCTAACCAGTCCCAAGGGCGCCCGGCAAAGACCGGTAAAGATGCGCCAGTCCATCCCCTGCTCGCGTCCGATCAGAAAAGGGGGGATTCCCATGAAGCCGATATCCGCCCTGCCGGCCAACATCGCCTCGCGGATAGCTGCGGTGTTCATCAACCGCACCCACTCCACTCGGTAGCCGCTTTTCTCGAGTTCCTCCTCGATCCTGATAAGCTGTACCGGCGCATAAGCGAGGCCGTACTGCTCCGCAATGCGGATGGTTTCCGCATTCCGTTCACGGGAACAGGCGCTCAACAGAAGAGTGCAGAGGATGATGATCAGAGCGAGCTGGATCAGCGAAGCCGGCCGTTTGTGCATGGGTTAAATGATACTCGTTAGGCTAAGGGCCGGTAAAGACCCTAGGCAGTTGAAAACGAGTCCGGAAAGCGGCACTCCTCCCGGGCGTCGATCAGGAGATTCTCTCCATGCGGAGATATCGCCTTCAAGCCGGAGAAAAGCTCATCTACCAGACTGTTGACCTCCGCCGGCGTCTGCCCCCGCAGAATGGCGTAGGCCGCTCGCTGGGTGGAGTTCCGCATACTGTGGACTTCGGTCCCTACCGGCAATAGGGTCTGCAGGTTCAGAACGCCGGATCTAGAGCAGAGTTCCCGCTCGCCTTCCCAGGTCTCGATCTCTCCCGGGGAGGTAAAGAGCAGCGGGACGGAGAGGTAGAGGGATTCGGCCTGGCGTGGTCGAACCTCTTCGGTGCAGATCTCCTGGCCCAGACTTCCTTTCAGCAGGAGCTCGAGCATGTCGACCCCGCAGATCAGCGGCAGAAACTCGTCCTCGTAGGCGCCGCCTAAGCGGCAGGCGACCTCATTGATAAGCACCGCCGATTCCCCCACGAAGAGCTGAATATAGATCGGTCCGGACTCTATCCCGAGTGCGCGGACAGCCTGATCCGCGCACTCCCGAATCTCTGCTCCCCGTGCTGCCGAGTAGCGGCTCGGGTAGCGGTGGGCGAAACAGACTCCGAGTCGAGGCAGCATATGCCGGGTAACCCGGTCGGTGACGCTATAGTGGTAGATTTCCCCGTCATGAACCCAGCCGGAAAGGGTAACCTCTCCGCCGGGATAAAACTCCTCCACGATAAACTCATGCAGCCGGGAGAAGGAGAGGCATTCCCGGATTCGCTCCGCCGGGATCTCCCGCTCGGTCAGGTAAAAGATTCCCCGCTGTCCCTGGCTGTCCAGGGGCTTCATCACCGCCGGTAGCTGAATATGGCCTGGTACCCGGGTTTCCCACTCGTGCATGATGGCGAAAGGGGCCAGGGGCACGCCGTGTCCGGTAAGGCAGCTCTTCATGGCCTTCTTGTTGGTTACCAAGAGCGCCCTCTCGGGATCGAGGAAGGCCGGCAGTCCCAGGCGCTCGGCGGCGACGGCCTGGGTCAATACCGGTTGGTCGCTCCCCATGGTCAGGATCCCGTGGACTCGATGCTCCGCGGCGGCAAGACTGATTCCCTCCGGATCGAAGGTGCTCGCCTCGGCAAATCCGTCGGCCATGGACACCCCCGGTGCCGCGGGATCGATATCGGCTACGATCAGCTCGTGTCCCCGCTGTTTACAGCGGCGGATGCCGGCCAGCTGGCTGCTCCCGCCGCCTAACATCAGAATTCTGCTCATAGGAAGACTCCCGCTCGTCGACCGATGGCGGGGACGGTAAAGGGCTTCGCCCGGCGTGCCCGGGGGGTGCTGTAGGTCATTGCGATCCTCATCAGGCTCAGTATCAGCCGACCCGGACGCTGGCGCCCTGCTCGTCGCGGGCTCGGGGCGAGGGATATGGAGCTGCAGGCAGGGCGGTACTGGAGGGCCATGGCTGAAAGGTAGGGGAAGGGACAGGGGCCGGTCAAGAGACGGCGCACCAGGGCTGAGCGCATACCGCGGAAACTGGAGAGTCGAACACCCTTCGGCACGCGAAGCAGCAATCGAAAGAGCTGATTCCTGAGCGTTGCGCCGAGCCGGCGGAAAGAGGAGCGGTAGGCGACGGGTCGTACGCCGTAGACCAGTTCGTAGCCTGTATCCAGAGCTCTAACGAGCAGGCGAAGCTCCGATGGCCGGTGCTCGAGGTCGTCGTCCATGGTGACGATATACTCGCCCCGGCAACGGGTCAATCCGGTCAGGGTCGCAATCTGCTGACCCTGGTTTTCCGCCAGTCCCAGGGCGGTAAGCTCCCCGTATTCGCGGCAGAGCTCCTCGATCCGTCGCCAGTTTTCATCGCTACTGCCGTCGTCGACGATAATAAGCTCCCACTCGATCCCCAATCGAATCAGCTCTGAACGGAGCTCAGGAAGAAGCTCGGCCAGACATGCCGCCCCTTCGAAGCTGGGGATGACGACGCTCAGCTTCATAGCCCGCCCCACAACAGCACTCCGCTTAGTATAAGCAGAATGCCTAAGCCTTGACGTCGGGTAATGCGCTCTTTGAGAATCAGCACCGCTCCCAGCGGCACCCAGGCATAGGAGAGGGCCGAGAGGGAGAAGGCTAGGGAGAGGGGGATTCCTCGGAGCGCCCGATAGTAGAGAAGCGGCGCCCCGAGAGCGAGGAGTATCCCCAGAAGCAGTGCCGGCTGCAACAATGATCGCAATGAACGGACAATGCCGGAGGAGAGCTTGATCCCCGGGGCGGTCTGTTTTATGAGTAGTTGAGCCGCCGCGGTGATCAGGGAGGTGACGACTACCAGGAGGATGCTAACGCCCATCACTCTCCCTCCCTCCGATCCCTAAGAGAATTACGCCGCCGCCGATCAGGACCGAGGCCAGAATCCTTCCCGCCCCCGCCGGTTCGTCGAAGAAGAGGGCCGAGAGGAGCATGATCAGGGGATAGGCGCTGGCCAGAAGCGGATAGGCCAGGCTTAAAGGCAGTCGCCGCAGGGTCAGCACCCAGGCGCCGGCACGGAGGAGATAGCAGCAGTAGGCGGCTGCAAAAATCCAGAACGCATCGGAGCCGGCCGTCCGCAGACGGGCCCCCTGCTTAGCCAGAAGCTGACCTGCGCAGAGCAGCGCTATGGCCGCTATCAGGGTAAAAACAGGGAGAATCCAATGCGATAATCGAGTCTTCAAGGCTTTATCGTATAGGGCCGGCCGGGAGTAATCAAGCATCCCTTTATAATTCTTGTTCCCCCCCGTCCCATCTGCTACCATACGGTACATAAGGAGATTTCCATGACAGATGCGGCTGAACTGTTCTCTCTGCTGATTCCGGCACTGCTAGAAGGGGTCGAGGTTCCCAATGATTCCCCGGCGGCGCAGGCCGAGGCCTTTCTACGCCGCCTGTCGGGTGACCCGAGGGAGGATACCGGAGAGCTGGCCGAACCCTTCGCCAGCCTGCTTCCCGCCGTTGAGGATGAGATTTCCCGAATAGCCGGGGGTAAAAGCGACGGAAGGGGCGACTCGTTTCGGAACCTGCTCTCCTTCCTTGGCGCCGGCGGCAGGCTCCGGGAACGGCCGGAACTCCTGTGGGAGCTCTTCTTTCCGGAAGCCCTGCACCTCGACCGCCGACCGGAGGATCAGATTGAGAAACTGCGGGATAAACGGCGCATCACGGTCGTAAAACCCAATCCCGAACCTATTGTGTCTCCGGAAACAGAGATGATGCTCACCTCCAACGTACTCCTGACGCTTCCCTTTCCCGACGGGTGGGGGGCGCTGGAGGATCCCGATCTGAAGGCGGCTCTGGAACGAGTCGCCGACGAGCCGCAACGCTACTGGTATGATCATCCTATCCCCTTCGGCACGCCGGCGGAGGCGAACGAAGCTCTCTACGGTCTCAAGGGGCTGGCCCGCGCATATGCCGAGGAGTACGGCCGGAACGGGGCGACTCCGCTGAAGGTCGCCCTCTCGGTCTCGGTGACCCACCCTGGACTTCGCTCCCTGGCCGGTACTTGGCTGCGACAGGTGTTGAGCGACGGCGGTGAAGAGGAGCTGGCCGGGCTGGAGGTCTACGGCGTGACCGAGGAGGATTGCCGGCGGATGCTCGATCTTCTTCGCCCCCAATTAAACGCGGAGGAGGCCGATCTGTTGGCCGAGGTCTTCGGGGTGGACGGTGAATACGGTCGGCACTACAGTTTCTTGAAGGCTTTTCCGGCGCTCTTTGCAGTCTTGGCTGATCCGAAACTGAAGGCTACCTTCAAGATCGATCTGGATCAGATCTTCCCCCAGGAAGAGATCCGCAAAGAGACGGGCAAGGGGGCGTTCGGGCTCTTTACCTCACCCCTTTGGGGGGCCGAGGCCCGGGACAATGAGGGCCGCGAGCTGGAGCTGGGGATGATAGCCGGCGGTCTGGTGAACGAGAAGGATATTGTAAACGGCCTCTTTACACCGGATATTCCCTGGCCCGAGGGGCTTTCCGCCGGGGAGGAGCTCCTCTTTTTCAAGCAGCGTCCCATGGCCGTTTCGACCCGAGCAGAGCTGATGACCCGCTACGGCAGCGACGGGATGCCCGACGGCCGCCGGGAGGCGCTGCAGCGTATCCACGTGACCGGGGGAACAAACGGAATTCTTTTAGGCTCCCTGAGATCTCGGCGCCCTTTTACACCCAGTTTCGTCGGCCGCGCCGAGGATCAGGCCTACATCCTCTCGGCCCTGGTTTCGGATTCCGGTCCGCGGCTGGCATATCTGCATCAGCCGGGATTGATCATGCGCCACGACAAGGAGGCCTTCGCCGCTCAGGCGGTCAAGTTCGGTAAGGCGGGCTCCTATGTCGGCGATCTGGTTCGTACCTTCGTTTTCAGCGATTACGCCTCCTTCCTTCCCGGTGGTCAAACGGCGGTCAAAGAGCTGGTCGATCCCTTCACCGGCTGCTTCATTACCCCCATGCCGGCCACTTCGGTGGCTTTGCGCTTGGCTTTGCATCTAATGGACGGCGGGAAGGGCTCCGGCGAAGCCCGGCAGGGTATTCTCGATCTGGCGGCGGCGCGTCTGCCGGAAATCCTGCATCGTCCCCGGGGCGCGAAGGGTGAACTCGCCGGGCAGTGGCGCAAGGAGCGTCGCGCCTGGGATATCTTCTACGATCTCCTGGACCGGCTCGAAAGCGAGCCGTCCGCGTCCCTGCGTCGGGATTTTATGAGCTTACTGAAGGAGTGCCGGCTGATCTAATCCGGGGGACGTTTGTGATCAGCCCAAGAGCTTGCGCACAAAGCTCAGCTGCTCCCGCAGTTGGAAGCTCTCTCCGCCCTCGTGACCGTTGAAGTTGTAGATTTTGATCTCCTTACTTCCCTGCCAGTTGTTGTAGGCGGCGAATACGGTCGATGGAGGGCAGATAAGATCCATCAGGGCGGTGGAGAAGAGGGCCGGCATTCCCGCTCGCTTTGCAAAATGTACCCCGTCGAAGTAGTCGAGCACCCCGAAGATCTGCTCCTCCACGTCCCTGTGGGTGTGGCAGAACTGGGCGATCTCCTTGTAGGGATTCGCATCGGTGATGGTTGCGGCCCGGCGATAGTGGCAGAGAAAGGGGACGTTGGGGAGGGCGGCATAAATCTGTCCATCCAGGCCGGCCGCGGCGATGCTCAATCCTCCGCCCTGACTCCCGCCGGCGACGATAATCCGCTCCGGATCGACCGCAGTATGGGAACGGGCGGCTTCGACCGCGCGGACCGCATCGGTTATCAGACGCCGGTAATAGTAGGTCTCCCGCTTCAGGATCCCCCGGGTCATGAATCCCGGAGCCTGCGGATTGGTGTCGCCGGGTTCCGGATCGCCGGTGTCGCCCTTGCGCCAGACCGAACCCTGGCCGCGGGTATCCATTATCAGGGTTGCATAGCCGGCGCAGGCCCAGGGCAGCCAATCGTAGGCGAAACCTCGGCCGCCGCCGTAGCCTATATATTGTACGATGCAGGGGAGTTTGCCGCTTCTATTCGTGGGCAGTAGAAACCAGCCCTTAATCGGGTGTCCGCCGAAGCCTCTAAAACTGAGATCATAGGTCTCGACCTGCACCATCCCGCTATCCACTGCTTCGAAACTGGCGTCTAAGGGGTAGGAGCGGGCCTCCTGCAGGGTGTTCTGCCAAAACTCATCGAAATCGTGGGGCTCTTTCAGTGCGGGTCGATAATTGTAAAGTTCTTCCGGGGAGAGATCGAAAAACGCCATAGATACCTCACTTTCGGGCACCAGTATAGCATAGACACCAATCCTGAAAAGGCGTCGATTTAGGCGTCGTTCCTGCCCTTGACTGCCGCTGTGAACTCTGCTAGGATAACGGCGTAACGTGAATAGCGCGGCGTGTTCGTGTTGTGGTTCTTTGTTTGTTACGCTGGTACTCAAAAAGGTTTCAGACTGCTTTTCGACCTTCGTTCTTGCTTTGTGACGATCCTTCGATTGCGCCTTTCCTTTAGAATCTGGTTTAATCTCGCAGGGAACAATTGTTACATATCTATTATTCATTCCCTTTAACAAGCAGGAATGAGAGGAGCAGTATCTTGTCTAAGAAGATCTACGTGGGTAATCTCAATTATTCCACCACCGAGGATCAACTCAACCAGACCTTTGGCCAGTACGGTACCGTATTGAGTGCAAAGGTTATCACCGACCGTTATACCGACCGTTCCAAGGGTTTTGGTTTCGTCGAGATGGAGGAAGCAGATGCGGCAGACGCGGCTATTTCTTCTCTCAACGGCCAGCAGCTCGACGGACGTGAGCTGCGCGTTAGCGAGGCTCATGATCGTCAGCCCCGGGAACAGAGGTTTCAATACTAAATTGAAGTTCAGGTTTTAACAGAAGCCAGGCTTTCTCAGCCTGGCTTTTCTTTTCTTCATAAAGGAGGACGAGTGGGACGAAATCATTTTTCCTATGAAAAGCGCAGACGGGAATTAGAGAAAAAGAAGAAAAAAGAGGAAAAAAAGAAAAAGAAGGAGGAGGGTGAGAGCGACGGCGGCCAAATCGCCGATGCGGATACCCTCAAAGATCTCTTCTATGTGCCCGGAGAGGACGATGAAGAAGAGGATGAAAGCGAAGCCGCTGCCGAAGAAGAGTAGAACCAACTACTTGATCTTTTTGTTTGTAAACCACCCGGAGGGCTGTTAAGATGAAGTATGAGTTGGAATGCTTCCGTACGACTGCCCTCCGCATTGATGAGATTTTCCGAAGAAGAGCTTCCTCTGCTGAACGCCGAGGATGTCGAAATCGAGCTGGAGACCTCATCCACCCAGTTTAGAACTTTCGCCTTTACCCCCGATCATGAACTACTGCCTCTCCTCTCTCCTACCTATCGACCGGAGGACCGGGAGCTCTTTATTCCGCTCCGCAACCGCATAATCGAAGAGGCGACCAACCTCGCTCCTTCCGCAAAACGCAGATTCTATAACCAGGGACGGATCGCATCCCGGCTGCTGGTCGGCCTGCACCTCATTCACCAGGCCCTGCAGCAGCTGCATCATAGACAGCTCCTCAACCGGCGCTTCGTGCTGATCAAGGAACGGCCGATAAACCCGACCATTTATCATCTCAGCGCTGAAACCTCGGTTCTCGCCTATGTCGGTCCCGGGCCGGCGGCCCATGAACATCCGAGTATCTACCTGGGGCTGAATCTTATCGATGTCGTGCTCACCGGCTTGGAGAGCGAGGACGGGCGCTACTTCGGTGCCTTGATGGAGATCCTGAAGATAGAGGAACGGGCGATAGAGACCGGCTACTCCCATACGGAAGCCCTTAGTTCCGAACAGCAGGAGAGCCTGAATGCGGTTCTCGACCGAACCATCGAACTGGCCGCGGTCTTTCAATCCCGGTCGGCTCCCCTTGCGGGTACGGCTAAGCCCTTCCGCCCCAAGGATAGGGAGCGTCTGGTGGAGATGCTCGACGCCCGCCTGCCGGGAGAGTCGGGGCTCTTCGACTACACTACCTGCCGTAAGGCGCTGGATGAATTGGAGAAGCTTGCCCGGCGTTACAAGACGCAGAATGATTCAGACTCCCTCAACGAGGTTATTAGGTTGCTGGTCGCCGCGTCGGGTCACGATATCCATGAACTCCGGAACCGGGCCAATATTGCCCTGGAACGTACCTTTTCGCCGAAATCCTACGATGCCCCGCTGGCGACGGAGTTCGAAACGATTAATGTAGGTACCCGCCACCGGTTCAGCTTCGATCTGCCGAAGAGCCGCTCCGGGTATCTCTTGAGGATCTACGGCGACCGGAGCCCCGGTCGGGAGTTTATCGCCGGGGAATTCAACTACATCGATATCGATCTGACCGAAAACAGCGAAACCGGAAGCTTCGAAGGGGAACGGCTCTTCAACAAGCTCGGCAACTTCGATTGGCTCGTTTTTCGGCGGACGAAAGCCGGTGATCGCTGGCTAGACGGTTACAGCGGCCGGATAAACGTACTCCCGAATCTGGACGGCGAGATCGTGCTCGAGCTGTTTCCCGACATCCACGGCCATACGCGGCTCTACTGGCGTACGCCGCATCCGGGGATGGTCTATAACGAGAGCGGCCAGATTATTCGCACCGGCACCTTCGCGGATATTAGCGCCCATTTGGCGGATATCAAGGAGCGGTATTCGATCAGCGCCGTCTATGTGCTGGGAGCGCAGATGCGGGGCAGCAACCGAGAGGACTGGGCCCCTGAGGCGCAGTCGCCGTCGCCCTTCGCCCCGATGAGCATGACCGAACTCGAGCCTGCTCTCGGCGGAGAGGAGGAGTTCAAGCAGCTGGTGGCCGAGGCCCATCGCCTCGATATAAAGGTAATTCTGGATGTTATTCCCCATCTGAACCGTAAATCGGAGGAGTTGCCCGACGAGTACGCGGTCCGCTGCTACGACGAGAGCGGGAATCTGCAGGTGAGAGGATCCACCGACGGCCGCTACGGAAGTTGGAACGACGGCAAGCTCCTGAACTACCGGAAATTCGCCGTCTGGGAATGGCTGGCCGATTCAGTCTGTACCCTGATCGAGCGTTACGATATAGACGGCATCCGTTTCGACTCGGCCCATGCGGTGCCGGTAATGATGCGCCGTAATAACTATCCCTTTATCCACGGCCGGTACCGCAGCCGGGAGTCGATAGTCGAAGGCGAGATTATCGACAATACCCGGGAACACGATCATCTGGTTACCACCGGCTACTACGACTCGGCCTGTGCGGAGATGATAGCGGTCCCCTTCCACTACTACCTCTCCCTGCGGGTGCATCGCCTGCTGCGGAGGCTCGGTAAGCGTTACTTCGTCAACCTCGCCGAATGTTACTGGGGGCGGGAGCAGTACCTTACCCGCACCGGTACCGTTCCCTATAACTCGGCTCTCTTCAAGATCTGTGAGAATATCGTCCACGGGAAGACCGATGTGCGGGAGATCTACCACATCTACCATAACTACTTCCCCTCGATCCTGCCCAAGGGGGCCCATCTCTTGGGTATCCTTGGCAACCACGACGAACGACGGGCGCTCAATACCTTCGGTCCCCGGGGGCTCAAGGCGGCCGCCATGCTGACCAGTTTCCTGTCGAGTATTATCCTCGATTACGAGGGCAGCGCCGAGGGAGAGTCCTGGAAGGTCTACCTGGACAACATCTACGTAAACTGGAATGATTTCGAACGCGAAGCCTACCGGGGGACGGTCGATTTCTATCGTGAGCTCTATCGGGAACACCGCCAGCGGCAGGGCCGGGCCTATCTGATCTGGGCGGATAATCCGATGGTGGCCGCCGCCTTGCGCTTCAGCGGGCACAACGCCATTGTCGGCGCGTTCAATTTTGCCGATCGGGATCAGCACATCTCCTTCCGTTTCGACGATGCCCGGCTGCCTATCGAGGACGATGCGGTCTACGAGATCAGTGATCCGGTCTATACCGCCGTTACCGGAGCTTCCGGATGGTATACCGGCGCCGAGTTGCGCAAGTCGAAGATAGCCACCCTGATTCCCCACACCGACCGCTATAAGCTCCTGACCCTGCGTCGGGCGGATACCGGGAAAGAGCTCCGCAAGATCTATCCCGAGATGCTGCAGCAATCCCTCTATCGGCTCTGTTCCGCCCCCGCCGGCGATTACTTCTACGCGAATTTCGCCTTCAGGGAGATCGAAGCCAACATGGAGAGCCCCGAGCTCTTTATCAGTTTCGTGCAGAATACCTTGATGCCGGTCCTGGGCGATAACCGGGAAGCCTTACAGCTCAGTCTGAAACGGAGCTTCTTTCATCTCTCTCGCGGGGACGAGGGCTATCCTGAGCAGGAGATATGGAAACTGATCAAAGCCCTCCTCGACAAGCAGGATAATACTGAGCTGCATGCCTTGGGCGAAGCTCTAGAGCACGGATTTCGCGGAGGCAGCGTCGTCTTTCTCTCGGCGGAAGCGGATCCCTTCTCCAAGTCGGGGGGATTGGCTAACGTCGTCTATGAGCTCCCCCGGGAACTTGCACTCCTCGGGGAGGAGGCGGTGGTTATTACCCCCTACTACCGCCAGGGCGAGGAGAAAGCCGTCCGCAAGATGCAGCAGGCCTACGAGCGATACGGCATGGAGTACACCGGCCGCACGGTCCGCTTCTGGGTACAGGAACAGGAGTACGAGGTCGGTGTGCATAGCGGGATAGTCGACGGTATTCGCTATTATCTGCTGGATCACCACGAATTCTTCGACGGTCTCTACTTCGGCGTTACCGGCGCCGAGCGCCTGCGGAGAAGGGCGGCCTTTAGCCGGGCCAGCGCGGAGGTTATCCGGAGCTTCGAGCTCGATCCGCTGGCGATCTTCACCAACGACGCCTTCGCCGGCGTCTTCAGCTCCATCGTGCGGGGCGATCCGGGATATGCGGCGCAAGCGCCCTTCGATCGTGCGAGTCTGATTCATATTATTCACAACGGCGGATGGCAGTACTTCGACGCCTATCACCGCTTCGAGCGGGGCCAGGATATCTTTAATGCGCTGAATCTTCCTCTCCATGAGAGCTGGCGCTTCGAGGACCCATCGGACGGCGCCAAGCTCAACTGCATGGCCGCAGGAATCCTCTCGGCCGATAAGGTGGTAACCGTATCCCCCAGCTACGCAGAGCAGATTCAGTTGGCCGCCGACGGAATGGAGCGCATCCTGCACGATGTGGTGGGCATTAATAACGGCGTAGGCACCGATTTCCGCCATAAGGCGCTGATAAAGCTCGAGCAGGATGAATTTATCCACCGCCATCTCAAACCCCTGAAGGCCAGGATCAAGAGCGACACGGTCCTGCGTCGGCAGTTAGAGAGCTCCTATCCGGAGCTCCTGGAACCGGAGGGTTTGGATAAGCTGCGCCGCAGCCGGCGTAAGCGGCTCTTAGAGCGGATGCGCCTGAAGCTGATGCTGCAGCTCGACCGCGGGCTGCAGGTCGATCCCGAGGCGCCGCTCTTCGTGATGATTCACCGGCTGACCGAGCAGAAGGGGTTCCAGCTCCTCTTAGAGGCATCCCACGGGGTATTCTCGACCTTGGGCTACCAGGGAATCATCGGCGGCGCGGTGGCCGGCGGGGATGAACGGGGCGAAGAGCTGGCCACGGGCCTGCTGAAGCTGCCGGAGTTCTTTCCGGGGCAGGCCGCGGTGGGAATCGGCTTTCAGGATGTGCGCATCCCGCTGCTGGCGGCCGACCTTTTTCTGATGCCTTCTCTGCATGAGCCGGGGGGAATCAGCCAGCTCGAGGCCTTCGCCTGCGGATGCTTCGTCTGCGCCCGGGCCACCGGCGGTCTGCGGGATACGGTGCACTCCCTGGTGAGCCGGGGAGGGAAGCTGCAGGGGAACGGAGTACTCTTCTCCGACTACTCGGCAACCGCCTTCTACGACGCCATGCAGCGGTTTCACCGCATATTCAGCGACGAAAATGATCAGGACTTGACCGTCGCTCGGGATACGATGATCGAGCAGGTCTATTCGTGGCGGCGTCCGGCGGAGCGCTATCGGGATCTGATCTATACGATGAAGGAGATTGTCCCCCGTGGAGGAGTATGGGAAGCATAAGCGTCTACCCAGGGGATTCGAACACCAGGCCCTGGTCGCGCTATCCTATTTTCCTGAACTGAAGGATGAACGCATCCGCTTCGTTGTCCGCCCGGCGCTGGTTCCGCTGACCTCATACGTGAATCTATTCTCCTTAATTGGAAAGCAGCGTACCTATGTGATCACTATCTCCTCCGCCACGCTGCCGCCGATGCAGCCCCTCCTTCTTGAGCGGCACAGCTTCGATGCGCAGGTCGGCATCATCGGCCACGAGTTGGCCCATATCGTCGATTATCGTCAACGCAGCGCCGCCGAGATGCTCGCGGTCCCCTTCTGCTCCCTCAGATCCAGCTGCCGCAATCCATTCGAACGGGCCACCGATATGCGGGCGGTCGAGTACGGCCTCGGTCCTCAGCTTTTGGCCTGGGCGGAAGAGGTTGAAGAGTCTTTCTCCGGGGGAGGCGGGAGCGATGCCTACCTCAGCAGCGAGGAGATACGAGAGTTGTTGGAGCAGGACTCTCCGTAATTGAGAATCCCACCCTTGAGTCCGGCTCCCAATCGTTGTATAAACAGAGCATATTTCTACTAGGAGTAACAGATGAAACGTACTACATTAGTTCTGCTGACAATGCTCTGTGCGGCGGCCATGCTCTTCGCCGGCGGTAGCGGTGAAGCTGATTCCACCGACCTGGACGCAATTCGCGAGAAGGGTGTGCTGGTTGTCGGGCTCGACGACAGTTTTCCTCCCATGGGATTCCGGGACGAGTCGAATGAGATTGTCGGATTCGACATCGACCTGGCCAAAGAGGCCGCCAAGCGTCTGGGGGTTGAGGTTGAGTTCCGTCCAGTCGACTGGGACGGGGTTATCCTCTCCCTCAACAAGGGCGATATCGATCTGGTCTGGAACGGCATGACCATTACCGAAAGCCGCCAGGAGAAGATCAACTTCTCTAAGCCCTACCTGGATAACCGGCAGATCATTATCACCCAGGCCGATAGTGCGATTACCAGCAAAGCCGACTTGGCGGGCAGCGTGGTCGGTCTGCAGATGGGTTCCTCCAGCGAGGTGGCTCTCAACAACGACGAGGCCGTAGCCGCATCTCTGAAAGAGGTCAAGAAGTACTCCAATAACGTCGAAGCCCTGCTCGACCTGGCCGCCGGCCGGACCGATGCGGTGGTGGTGGATGAGATCGTGGGCCGCTATTACATCGCCAAGAAGCCCGGTATCTACGCCGTGCTGAGCGAGGACTTCGGGGCCGAAACCTACGGCGTCGGAATCCGCAAGAGCGATGTAGAGCTCAAGGCTGAACTCGACCGCGTACTGGACGAGATGAAGGCCGACGGCGCCGCCGACAGGATCTCTACGGATTGGTTCGGCGCAGGAATCGTCAAAAAATAGGATTGATCCTTGGATTATATCCTTCAGGTCACGGTGCATCTGCTTCGGGGCTGCGGGCTGACGCTGCAGATCTACGCCGTGACCCTGGTTTTCGCCATCCCCCTGGCGGTCTTCTGTGCGCTGGGGCGGGTATCCGGCCCGAAGTTTGTCGATCGTCTGCTTGGACTCTACGGTTGGATTTTTAGGGGAACACCCCTGCTTTTGCAGCTCTTTTTCTTCTATTACGGGCTGACTATCTTCAACATCTCCTTGGCCCCCTTCGTGGCGGCGGCGCTCACCTTCGTCCTCAATTATGCCGCCTATTTTATGGAGATATTTCGGGGCGGTATCGAGAGTATCGACCGGGGACAGTATGAGGCGGCCAAGGCCCTCAACATGAACTACTGGCAGACCATGCGGCGTATCGTCCTGCCCCAGGCGGTCAAGGTCGTCCTGCCGCCGACTACCAACGAGGCGATTACCCTGGTAAAGGATACGGCCCTGGTGGTAGTTATCGGGATGGGTGAGTTGCTGCGGTCGGCCAAGGAGATCTTTACCCGGGACTTCTCGTTGATCCCCTTTGCGGTCGCGGCGGTAATCTATCTCCTCTTAACCTCGGTAGTGATCCGCTTCTTCCGCTACCTTGAACGACGGATGGCCTATTATGAGTGATCTCTACCTGGATATTCGCACCGTTACGAAACGCTTCGGTGAGCTGGAAGCCTGCAAGGATGTCTCCCTGCAGGTTCAAAAGGGAGAAGTAGTCTCCATTATCGGTCCCTCGGGATCCGGGAAAAGTACCCTCCTGCGCTGTGTCAATCAGCTCGAGATAATCGACAGCGGCGAGATTGAGATCGAGGGGGATCTGATCATCTCCCGGGATGCCTCAGGCCTGCGGCGCAAGCTGCCGGAGAACCAGGTTCAGCGAGGTTTGAAGAAGCTGGGTATGGTCTTTCAGCATTTCAATCTCTTCCCCCACAAATCGGTTTTAGAGAATCTTATCGAGGCTCCGATGGTGGTGGACCGGGTCAAGCGTTCCGAGATCGAGCCCTACGCCTTCGAACTGCTGGAGAAGGTGGGCCTGGCGGATAAGGCCGATGCCTATCCCAGCCGCCTCTCGGGAGGTCAGAAGCAGCGGGTGGCCATCGCCCGGGCGCTGGCTATGCGGCCTGACATCCTGCTCTGCGATGAACCGACATCCGCTCTGGATCCCGAGCTGGTGGGCGAGGTCCTGGCCGTCCTGAAGCAGCTGGCTTCCGAGCATATGACCATGCTGGTGGTCACCCACGAGATGGGCTTCGCCCGGGACGTCTGCGACCGGGTGGTCTTTATGGACCAGGGCCGTATTATCGAAGACGCCGCGCCGGAGAAGCTCTTTACCAGCCCCGATCATCCGCGGATCAAGACCTTCCTGAGGAAGATGCTCGACGCGAATCCTTAAGCTTCGCCGAGAAGTTTTACCTCCTCCCGGCCGGTGCGAAAGAAGCTCATGGTCTGTTTGAGATTGACCGCGCTTTCGGCAAACTCCTCGGCCATGGAGGAGAGTTCCTCCGAGATGGCCGCGTTCTGCTGCACCGTCTGATCCAGCTGCATCAAGGCCCCGTTTACCTGGTCGATCCCTGACGACTGTTCCCTGGATGCGGCGCCGATCTCTTGAACCAGGTCGGCGGTCTTCTGTATTCCCGGAAGAAGCTCGCTGAAGATCCTGCCGGCATCCCGGGAGACCTCCATACTCTCTCCGGAGATGGAGGTGATAACCGAGGCCGCCTCCTGGGATCGTTCGGCAAGTTTGCGTACCTCGGCGGCGACCACCGCAAAGCCCTTGCCCGCTTCGCCGGCCCGGGCCGCTTCGATGGCGGCGTTCAGGGCCAGCATATTCGTCTGCCGGGCGATGGCTTCGATCAGCTCGGTGCGGCCCAGGATATTCTCCATGGCGCTGATCGTCTTATTCACCGCCTCGCTGCCCTGCTGGGCGTTCTCCTGGGCGGCCAGGGCGATCTTCTCGGTCTGGGTGGCGTTGTCCGATGTCTGCTGGACGGTGGACGCCATCTCCTCCATGGAGGAGCTCGTCTCTTCCGTGGCGGCCGCCTGTTGGCTGTTGCCGCTGGAGACTTGCTGGGCGGTGGAGCTGATCTCGCCGCTTCCCTGGGCCAGGCGATCGGTCAAATCCTGGACGCTTCCGACAACCTCATGCAAACGCCCCTGCATATCCGAGAGCGACATGAGAAGACTGTTCAGTTCGTCGTGGCCGCTGTCGTCGATCACCACCCCCAGATTTCCCGCGGCGATCTCCTCGGTAATGGAGACGGCCTTGCGCAGAGGCATCGTGATGCTCCGGTAGAGGAAGATGCTGAAGGGCAAGACCAGCAATATCAGAACCGCCGCCACACCGATCAGGATGGACTGGACCAGGGCGTCGACGATGGAACTGATCTCTTGGTCGATGGCTACTCGCCGGGCCTCGACATTGTCGATGTAGACCCCGGTGCCGATCCAGAGATCCGTGCCGGGAATCGCCTCGGCGTAAGCCAGCTTCGGTTGATCCCCCGCGCCGGGCTTGGGGAAGATATACTCAACGAATCCTCCTCCCGCCGCCGCCTGCTCGGCCATATCTCTCACATAGAAGACGCCGTTTATATCCTGGGATCCTCCGAGATCCTCACCTACCAGTTCCTTCTTTGTCGGCAAAGCTACATTGACCGTACCCCGGTAGACGAAAAAGTAGCCCGATTTATCCTCCTCGAAGCGGATCTCCTCCACGAATGCGCGCACCTCGTCGGTCCAAGCATCCTCCGGCAATCCGCTCAAGAGGGAGCCCAAACCGACCGCCGCGGTGTGAGTCGCGACCTGCAGCTTCTCCTGCTGCCCTTCAAGCATGATCTCTCCGCCTTCATCGATACTGAAACGGCGAACCGTGCCGATTCCCCGCATGTAGACCAGGTTGATTCCGACGCTTAAGAGAATAATCAATAGAATAAGCAGCACCAGCCGCTGAGATATCTTCATAGAACGTAACATTGCATGACTCCTTGCTTCATCTTCCTTACTCTATAAGTCTATGGTTAAGAATTTGGTTGTCAAATCCTTAACCATAGACTTGTGCCGATAATCCGCTCTGTGGTACAGCTGTGTGAGCATGTTCTACCTACTGCTTGCGCTAACTTGCTCCGCATCGATAGCGCTATTATTTGCCAAGAGCGAACATTTGAATCTCAACCGCTATGGGGTGACGAGCATTAACTACGCCGTCGCCGCCGTCGCAGGACTTGCGACCGGCCTGAAGAGCGGTGCCTTCGCCTTCGATCAGTGGAGCGCCGCGGACTTTGTGCGGGAATTCCCCCGGGTCGTGCTGGCCACGGAGGGGCGCTTCTCATCCGAAGCCGGGGCGGTCTGGGCGCTTCTAATCGGTCTTGTGACCGGCTGGCTTTTTGTAACCTCCTTTCTGCTCTATCAGCTCAATGTACGGCGCAACGGTCCCTCCCTGTCGGGGATGTTCGGCAAGCTCGGAATCCTTTTGCCGGTACTGTTAAGCCTCCTGGTATGGCGGGAATTCCCGCGTCCGCTCCAATGGACCGGAATCGTCCTCGCGCTGGCGGCCTTGGTGCTGCCCTCTCTATCAGGTCGCAGGTCGATGCCGCTTCGTTCACGACAGCCGGGAATGCTTATTCTGCTCTTTCTGGGGATGGGTCTGGCCGAGTTCTCCAACAAGCTCTTCGAGGCCTACGCTCCGGCTCACCTGGCGTCCCTCTTCCTGACGGTGCTCTTCTGCTCCGCCCTTCTGGCCAGCCTGGTGCTGCTCGGAACGAAGGGGGGGCGTATCGGTCGCAGGGAACTCATTCTCGGCTGTGCGGTGGGAATCCCGAACCTCTTTTCATCCTTCTTCCTAATCCGCGCATTGGAGGTCGTCCCGGCGGCGGTGGCCTTCCCCTTCTACAGCGTCGGCAGTATGCTCCTGATCGTTCTCGGCGGGGGGCTACTGTTCCGGGAGCGGCTCCGGGCCAGGGATTATCTCGGCGTAAGCCTGGCGGCCGCGGCGCTGCTTCTCCTTTCGTGATTGCTCCAGCCCTCTTCTGCGACTATACTGATGCCGATGGCTGAACCGCGACGCCGGGTTCCGGATCTTCTTCGAACCCTGGCATCCCTACGATTGACCTATCTGATCCTTGGCCTCTTCATCGTCGCAGCGGTTGGAGCCGGACTTGTGCCCCAAGGGCTTTCTGAGAGCGAATACCTCAGCCGTTTCGGCGATCTCCCGTCCCGGCTGATCCTCCTCCTCGGTCTCGATCGCTTTGGTAGTTCCCCGGTGCTGCTGGGGCTGCTGCTTCTCTTCTGGATCAATCTCGCCGCCTGCACCCTGCCGCGTTTGGGACGCACCCTGCAAAGTCGTCGCTTCAGACGGATCGGGCCGGACCTGACTCATATCGGTCTCCTGATTCTGCTGGCGGCGACGGCATTCGGCGCCGCCAGCGGCATGAGTGAGCAGGCGGCGCTGAAGCCGGGGGAGGGATTCCGCCTGGCCGATAGGAACTTCCTTTTAGAGGAGATAGCACGATCTCGGCGGAATAATTCCGAAATGCTGACGGAAACCGCCAGGCTCAAGCTGGGCGAACCCGGCAGCGAAGGTGCCGCGGTCGATCTCCGGGTGAATCGTCCCTACCGCTTCGGCGGGTACCGCATCCTGCTGCTTGGTATTGAGCAGCGCCGTGCACTGCGGCTTCGCGCGCAGGCAGGGGAAGAGCTCCTCTTCGCCCGGGGAGAGGGGGGAACCAACGGGGAGATCCGCTTTATGGTTAGCGCGGTCGATTCTAAAGGTGCTCTGGTCGATCTGAACGGTAGAGAGGTGAGATTATCTCCGGGGGATGATCTGGCGGGGCTCACGGTTCTCGGCACCAGCGAGATAGAACAGGCCCGGTTTTCGGTTCAATACCGCCGCGGTGGGTGGATTCTGATTGCCGCCGGGATTCTGACCGCCCTGGGCGGCTTTATTTCGTTGCTGAAACGCGAGGTTGAATGATGCTTGTTAGTCTGACATTTCTTATACAGCTGGGCGGATGGATTCTGGCCCTGACGCTTCTCTTTCGACGCAGCCCCGCCCGCCGCCTGATGAAGATAAGTTGGTGGGCCTTTCCGGCGGCCGGTGTTTGTGCCTGCGCCGCTTTCGCTACCCGTTCGGTGGAGATCGGCTTTCCGGCGCTCACGAATACCTATGAATCCCTGATCTTCTTGAGCGCCGCCGGCAACCTCGTTACAGCCTGGCTTCTGCGGTCTGGCTCCGGAACGAAGGGGACGAACCCGTCGGCAGGACTACTGAGCGGACTCCATTTTACCCTCCTGCTGCTTCCGGCCTTGGCCGCCTCGCCTCTCTTTCGCTCCCTTCCGAGGCCGCCGATCCCGGCCCTCCAGTCGGGCTGGCTCGTATTGCATGTGAGCTTCGCCTTTATCGGCGAGGCCCTCTTCCTGGTCGCCTTCGTCGCCTCCCTGCTGCAGCTCGCCGCCCGGGACGAGTCCAAGGCCGTCGAACTCGACCGGATCAGCTACCGGGCCATTATAAGCGGTTTTCCGGTCTATACCGCCGGAGCGCTCCTCTTCGGGGCGATCTGGGCCGATCAGGCCTGGGGGCGATTCTGGGGCTGGGATCCTAAGGAGACCTGGGCGCTGATTACCTGGCTGGTCTACGCCCTCTATCTGCATGTGCGTCTGGTGGTGAAGGTCGGCCGCAGAGTCTGCGCCTGGATAGCGGTAGCGGGTTTCCTATTTACCCTCTTTACCTTCTTCGGCGTAAACTACCTGCTTCCGGGGCTGCATAGCTACGCCTGATCCCCTACGGGGATATCCTGCTCGACGATGCCGCTTTCGATCAGGTCGATACTGCGTTTGTAGCGGCGATAATACTCCCGCTCCAATTCGTCGGCCCGCTTAGCCGAGCGGCGCACCCATTTGAGCCGCAGCTCGATCAGCTCCTCATGGAGCAATTGCCAAGGAAGTTCGCTATCCCTCAGCCGCTGGGTCAGATGCGAGAGGATAACCGCCGCCGAAACGGAGATATTGAAACTCTCGGCGAAGCCGACCATGGGAATCGTCATATATTCGTCGGTCAATTCCCGGGCTGCCTCGCTGATTCCGTCCCGTTCATTGCCGAATACCAGGGCCATCTTGCCGGGGGAGAGATCAAAATCGGGGAGGGGGACCGCATCCCGGGTCGGGACGGTACCGACGATGCGATAGCCCTGCTCTTTGAGTTCCCTCAGGGTCGCCGGGGTGTTGTTCTCTTTTGCGTCGTGCCGGTTGATGGAGAGCCAGAGGGAGGTTCCGAGAGCTACGTGCTGATTGATAACCGGCAGCTTGTTGCGATTCTCGATTACATGCACATCCTGGACCCCGAAACAGTCACAGCTTCTCAAGACCGCACTGGCGTTCTGACTATAGTAGATATCCTCCAGCACGACCGTAAGGTAGCGGGTTCGGGCGGCGGAAACCTCGAGAATCCGCTCCAGTCGGCGGGGAGTAACATGGCGGGAGAGCAGTTCCAGAATCTGTTCGTCGTTCATAGGCAGAAAGATAGTGTCATAAAAGCGGCGATAGGTTAAGTCCGGAATGCGCTCGCCCTTGCCCTCAGCCAGGGATTCATGGATGATACCTGTCATGGATATCTCCCTTTTGGCGAATCTTCCCGACCGCGATCTGGCCCGGGAGGGGATCTGCGTCGGCGAGGGGCGTTTTGCGGTGGAGCGGATGCTCGCTTCGGGGCTCAAGCCCCTGGCTCTGGCCTCGGTCCCCGGTATGGCCGACGGACTATCCCTACCCGACGGTACCGAGCCGCCCCTCCGTATTCTTCCCCAGCCGGAGATCGGCCGCATCGCCGGGTATCCCTTTCATCGAGGCCTTTTAGGGGCCTTCGCGCGTCCAGTAGAGCGGGGGCTTGATGAGCTCTCCCTGCATGCCGCCTCCCGGCTGGCCGTTCTTGACGGCGTAACCGACCCGGTCAACGTGGGGGGTATAATACGCAGCGCCGCTGCCTTCGGTCTGGACGGCCTTATCTTGGGGCCCCGCTGCGGAGATCCCTACTCGCGGCGGGCGATCCGGGCCTCTATGGCCGCCTGCTTCTCCATGCCCCTGGCCTTCATTCCCGATATTCCCGCTTCAGCTCGGATCCTCAAAGAGCGGGGCTTGGCTATCTGGGGCGCCGATCTCCACCACCGGGCGGTCCGGGCCGACCGATTGGCAGGCGAAGGGGGAGTAGCGCTGATCCTAGGCAATGAGGGGCACGGGATATCCGATCCGTGGCGCGAGGCCTGCGATGCCTATGTGATGATCCCCATCGGCCCTGAGGTCGACTCCCTTAATGTGGGAGTAGCCGCCGGGATTCTCTTCTATCAGCTTGCCCGGTAAGAGATGCCTGTGGTATAAGCGAGAGTAAGATGCAGCTTCTTCCGCTCGTCATGGCCGTGGTTCCCTCCGTCGTACTGGTGCTCTATTTCATGCACCTCGATCGGGCGCGTCCCGAGCCGCGGGGGGAGGTGCTGCGGGCCTTCCTCTTGGGGATCTTTTCGACCCTGCCGGCTTTCGTGCTGGAGCTCGTTACCGATGCCTTCCTGCGCCCCTGGTTTATCAATCCGGTCCGTTTCGCCCTGGTAGAGGCCTTTATCGTGGCCGCCCTCTGTGAGGAGGGAATCAAGCTGGTCGTCGTACGGCAGTTTATCTACCGCCGCTCCCATTTCGACGAGGTGATGGACGGCATCCTTTATACTGTAGCCGCCGGCCTCGGTTTCGCCTGTCTTGAAAACATCCTCTACGTCGCCTCCGGCGGCATGGCCGTCGCTCTAACCCGTGCGTTCACCGCAGTCCCCCTGCATACCATCTGTTCGGCCCTGTTGGGCTATGCGATCGGCATGGCTCACTTCGCCGATACCGCAGAACGGGAGGATACCCTGATTTTTCGCGGGCTCTTCCTGGCGGTCTTGATTCACGGCGCTTACGATTTTCTGCTCTTTGTCGTTCCCTACTGGGGAAGCGGGACGGCTCTGGGGCTTATCCCCCTCTTAATCGGCGCAACTTTCATGGTCAAACGGAGGGTCCGGGCCGCTATAATCGCGGATCGGCGGGCCGGCAGATCTTAGAGGAGTTCCGGGTGACAGAATTGCGCCCGAGAATCCTTATATAGATTTAAGGAGGATAAGTATGAAGACAGCGATTATCTATGCCTCGAGTCACGGTACCGCCGAAGAGTGCGCCCGCAGGGTCAAGGAGAGCCTCGGCGAGGGGGCGGAGCTGATCAATCTCAAGCGGGAGCGAATCCCCGATCTTTCAAGTTGGGACCGAGTGATCCTCGGCGGCTCGGTGCATGCCGGACAACTGCAGGGTAAGCTGCGGCGCCTGATGAAGAGCCGTAGCGCCGAGCTTACAACGAAGCCCCTGGGGCTCTTTCTCTGCTCTTTAGAGAACAGCCGGGAGCAGTTTGACAAGATCTTCCCCGAGGAGTTGAGGTCCCACGCCGCCGCTCTGGGGCTTTTCGGGGGACGCCTCGATCCGGAGAAACTGAATCCTTTTTTTCGCTTCGTTATGAAGAAGGTGAAGGGCAACCTCGATCCGGAGGATACCCTCGACGGAGGAGCGATCAGGGCGTTTAGCGACTCCATGGGGACCTGAATCTTCCGCTTGGCAAATCTCTAATTCCAGGCTATAATATTGTATACAATATTTTTGTAAGGAGTCAGCATGAAGATCGTGGTTCTCGACGGCTATACCCTCAATCCGGGTGACCTCTCCTGGAGCGGATTAGAATCCATGGGGGAGACGACCGTCTACGACCGGACGCCGGTGGATCAGCAGACTATAGTGGAACGCTCCCGGGGCGCCGAGATCCTCTTAACCAATAAAACCCCAATTTCTGCGGATACCATCGCCGCCCTGGACGGCCTCAAGTATATCGGCGTCTTGGCTACCGGTTTCAATGTGGTCGATGTGGAAGCAGCCAAGCAGAGGGGCATCCCCGTGACGAATATCCCGACCTACGGAACCGAGTCGGTGGCCCAGATGGTGTTCGCTCACATTCTCCAATTCTGCCACCACGTGAAAGAGCATTCCGATACGGTATCCGCCGGCGATTGGGCGCGGAGTGAGGATTTCTGTTACTGGAACTTTCCGTTGATCGAGCTTTCCGGCAAGACCATGGGAGTAATCGGATTCGGACGGATCGGCCGTGCGGTGGGTAAGCTGGCCGACGCCTTCGGCATGCGGGTGATCGCCCACGACGTCTATCAGGGGAATCCGCCCGCCTGGGAAGGATTCCGCTTCGCTTCGGTGGAGGAGCTCTTAAAAGAGTCTGATTTCGTCAGTCTCAATTGTCCGCTGACCAAAGAGAATACCGGTATGATCAATTCATCAAGCCTGAAGAGCATGAAGAAGAACGCCTTCCTGGTGAACTGCTCTCGGGGTCCCCTGGTTGTAGGAGAGGATCTTGCCCAGGCCCTCAAGTCGGGAGAGATTGCCGGGGCGGGGCTCGATGTACTCGCCGTCGAACCTCCCGGAGCGGAGGATGTCCTCTATAACGTCCCCAACCTGACGATTACCCCGCATATCGCCTGGGCCACGCTGGATGCCCGCAGTCGCTTAATGAACACCGCGGTGGAGAATGTGAAGGCCTTTATTACCGGAACCCCACAGAACGTAGTGAATCCTGCCTAGAACCTTACGGGGCGCAGACCACTCGGTTGCGCCCCGATTTCTTCGCCTCGTAGAGGGCCTTGTCGGCCCGGGATATCAGCTCTTCCGCATCGATCTGTTCGCCCTTAACCGAAGCTACACCCAAACTGGCGGTTACCTGAAGGCCGCAACGCTCCCGCGACTCTGTTTCGATCCGCCGGCGGAACTTCTCGGCGGCCAGTCCGCCCTCCCCGGGGGTCAGCTCGGGCATGACGACCACCATCTCTTCACCCCCGTAACGGGCGACCAGGTCGGTTGAGCGGGAGTGCTCCTTCAGAATCTCTCCCACGGCGCTTAGGACCTCGTCTCCCTTCTGGTGGCCGTGGGTATCGTTAAAGGCCTTGAAGTGATCGATATCGATCATCACCAGGGCCAGGCCGTGGCTGTAACGAATTGCCCGGGCCAACTCCATTTTATACTGCTGATCGAAATAGCGCCGGTTGTAGAGTCCGGTCAGCCGATCGATGTTGGCCAGGTCGTTCATCCGCCGCCGAAGAGAGTTGAGGAAGTGTTTCAGATCATAGATCTCATCCTTGATCGACTCGTTCTGACTCAGGGATAAGAGATTTCGGAATTTCCGCTCCAACAGGAGCGTCTCGTTCAAGAGGGCCTCGAACTCCCTCTCCTCCTGCTCCTCCCCGGAGAAGATCTTGAAGACGCAGTCGTAGGGACCGACGCTGATTCGATCGCCGTCTTTCAGGCGCGCCCGGTCGGACGGGATATGATTGACCTGGGTACCGTTAGTACTCGCTAAGTCCTCGATCAGCCAGTAGCGCCCGTCGAAGCGCAATTCGGCATGTTTTCGAGAGACGGTGCGCTCCTCGAGGAGGATATCCGCCTTCTCCGAGCGTCCGATCAGATAATTGCGGTCGGGATCGAGAACGATCCTGCCGCCGCCGAAATAGAGCAGATAGCGTTCCATACCTCTAATCCCTCAGGTGATCGAGCAGTCGCCGGTAGAGTTCCAACAGCAGCTCCTCCGGATCCATGACCGGGAAGCGGAATTCTTCCGGACGGGCCCGGCGGAGGAGGCTTAAGGCCTGGCTGACCGTGGGGAGCCATACCAGGGAGCGCTGAATCTCCTCCTCGGTCCCGAATATCTCGAGAAAGCGGTTGAGATTAAGGATGAAGTAGATATCCAGCGGAAAGGGAGAAGCCGCCTCGATGCGGTTCTCTCGATCCCATACGAAGCAACCCGCATGGGGAGTCCAGGCCAGGCCCGCCTCCTTTATGTTCAAGGCCTCCTTACAGATCGACGCGGAGAATGGTATAGGGGCGAAATCGCTGGCGGGATTGAAAGGAGTCGGTCTCATTACTTGTAACGTAGCAATTTTTCTCCCTCCGGTCACCCAAATTTTTCAGCTCCTCCCTTGCGTTAGGATATAGATATACTAAGCTATAGGTATTGGAGATTACTTATGAAATTGAAAGCAAAGCTTATGCTGATGTTTATCTCCCTCCTGTTGGCGGTACTCGTGCCCCTGGGGGGATATGTGATTATTCAGGTCCGCAGCGACCTGCAGACCATGGTCTTCGACGGCGCCGAAAACTCGGTAGGACTGATGCGGGATATGGCGGAGGTCTCTTATCTGCTGAACCAACAGAGCGTGGGAGACGGACTGGCGGTAGTGATGCGCCTCGCCCAAGGTCGAATCGACCTCGATCAGGAGACTCGAGTGGAGCTCGAGGCGGTCAACCAGGTTACCGGCAGTAGCAGCCGGCTCGATCTGCCGGCCATGGTTCTCGACGGAGAGACGGTGTGGGGCTCAAACGAGTTTGTGGATCAGATCAGCTCTCTTATCGGCGGAACCTGTACCATATTCCAGCGGATCCCCGGGGGGATGCTGCGCATCTCCACCAGCGTCTTCAAGCTGGACGGCGAACGGGCGGTGGGAACCTACATACCGGAAGAGTCTCCCGTCGCCCAAGCTTTGCTGTCGGGGGAGACCTACTACGGCAGGGCCTTCGTAGTGGACGATTGGTATATCACCGGCTATAGCCCTATCAGCGATGCGGACGGGACGGTAATCGGCGCCCTCTACTACGGGATACCGCAGATGGACCTGGATACCCTGAGGGATAAGATTCTAAAGATTACTCTGGGGGAGAACGGCTACCCCTATATTATAGACGGAGATGGCAAGTTTATTATTCATCCGGACCGGGAAGGTGAGTTTCTGACCGGGGAGAGCTTTCTTGAGGAGATGATAGAACGCGGCGAGGGTATGGTTGAGTACCGGTTCGAGCGCGACGGCATGCTGCGCGATCGGTTCGCCATCTTCGAATATATAGAGGCCATGGACTGGTATATCGCCTTGTCCGGTGAGGAGCGGGAGCTTATGGCGCCGGTTCAACAGCTAACCATGGCGGTGCTTCTCATCGGCGGCCTCTTAGTGCCGATTTACCTGATCATCGCCTACTTTATGGGGAGTCGTATCGCCGGGGCGGTCTCGCAGGTTGCCGACCAGATGGACCGCATCGCCCGGGGGGATCTAAGCGGCGAGGTTCTCGGGCTGCGGCGAAAGGATGAGATCGGGGTTCTGGCGGGAGCGATCGACCAGATGTCGGAAAAACTCAAGGGGATTCTCAGCTCCATATCCGACGGCTCGGATACCATCAAGGCCGGGAGCGATCAGCTCTCCTCCATGGCCCAGAGCATGAGCGAGGGCTCGGCGGAACAGGCGGCCACCTCGGAGGAGATCTCTTCCACCGTGGAGGAGATGAGCGCCAGCGTGAAAAGCAACGCGGACAATGCCCTCTCCACCGAGAGCATCGCCGTCCAGTCGGCCGGGGACGCAGACCGAACCCGTGAATCGGTGATAAAGACCGCCCAGGCGCTGCGGGACATCACCGACAAGGTTTCGATCATCGACGAGATAACCCGGCAGACCTCGATGCTCTCCCTCAACGCGGCCATCGAAGCGGCTCGGGCGGGGGAGGCCGGGAAGGGCTTTGCGGTGGTTGCCTCCGAGGTGCGTAAGCTGGCCGAACGGAGCAAGGCGGCCGCCGAGGAGATCGCCTCCCTCTCTTCCGGGGCGATCTCGGTCTCCTCGGAAGCGGAGACGGCTATCGAGACCCTGGTAGGGGGCATCCGCAAGACCTCGGATCTCATTCAAGAGATCAGCGCCGCCTCCGGCGAACAGCGCCGGGGGATCGATCAGCTGCAGGAGGCGGTCAGCCAATTGAGCGACATGGCCCAGCGTAATGCGGCTGCATCGGAAGAGACCGCCTCGACCTCGGAGGAGCTGGCCGCCCAGTCGGATACCCTCAAAGAGAGCGTCTCCTTCTTTAGTTTCAGCCGTGCTGAGGTTCCGCTGTTGGAGGATCACGAGAGCACCGATTGGTAATTATCGAACTTTGCGTCTATACTGGTTGATGGAGGAAGTTAGATGCAGAGAGAGGCCGAACCCGAACAGTACCTGGAAGCCATACGGGCGCTGCTGTTGTTTCGTCCCTTGAGTGAAAACGAGGTGCAGCGCTTCATGCAGCGGGCCGAGATCCTAACCTTTCAAGAGGGGGAGCGGATCGTGGCCGAGGGAGAGATCGATCCCTCCTTCTTCGTCGTAATAAGGGGAACCGTTAGCGTAATGGTCAACCAGGAGCAGAATGAGGTCTTCATTTGCAGCATCGGCGAGGGGGATGTCTTCGGCGAAGCGGCGATGTTCATGAAGGTGAAACGGACGGCCGATGTAGTGGCGGCATGCGATGCGGTACTGTTGCGGATCGAGCGGCCCGAGCTGATGGGGTTTATCAAGGATTTCCCGACCACCGGCAATAAGCTTCTGATGCTGATCATCTACAGCCTACTCCGCAAGCTCCGGGATGCGAACCAGGAGCTTGCGTTCGAGCGACGGGCCGATATCCAGCAGGATGATGTCGATTCCCTGGTGGCTCAACTCGCCGGAGGGTCCTAAAGGGGAGCCGCTAGACGGCGGCCTCCTTGACGATCTTGATCACTTCCTCGCCGGAGATCTGCTCCTCTTCCAGCAAGCGCTCCGCAACCTGTTCCAAGGCGGAACGGAACTTATCCAGGATATCATTCGTGGCGTCGTAGGCCTTGGTCAGGAGGGTACGGATCTCGGTATCTACCTCCCGCATGGTATCCTCGCTGAACTCCTTGCCTTGGGCGATCTGTTCTCCCAAAAAGACATTGGTGTGATCCTGATTGGCCGTCAGGAGTCCCAGGGTCTCGCCCATACCCCACTCGGTAACCATCCGCCGCGCCAGTTTGGAGGCCTCTTTCAGGTCGTTGGCAGCGCCCGAGGACTCTTTGCCGAACATCAGCATCTCCGCCGAACGTCCGCCGAGGAGTACCTTGATCCGGTCTGAAAGATAGCCCTTATCGTAGATATAGCGTTCCTCTTTCGGCATCTGGACGGTGACGCCCATGGCGTAATCCCGGGGAATAACCGTCACCTTCACCAGGGGATCGGTATTCGGGAGGGCAGCGGCAGTAACCGCGTGGCCCGCTTCGTGGTAGGCGATGATCTTCTTCTCTTCCGGGGTTATGGTAAGATTGCGACGCTCCAGCCCCATCATCACCTTATCCCGCGCCTCTTCGATCATCGGCATCAGGATTTTCTTCTCCCGTCGTCGGGCGGCCAGGATGGCGGCCTCGTTCAAGAGGTTCTCCAGCTCCGCCCCGGAGAAGCCGGGGGTGCCCTGGGCGATCTTCTCGAAATCGATATCGTCGGCCAAGGGTTTCTTATCGGCGTGGATCTTGAGGATCTCCATTCGATCCTTCATGGACGGCAGGCCGATGGTAATGCGCCGGTCGAAACGGCCGGGACGCAGCAGAGCGGGGTCGAGAATGTCCGGCCGGTTGGTAGCGGCCAACACGATAGTCGAATCGTTCTTCTCGAAGCCGTCGAGCTCGGAGAGCATCTGATTCAGGGTCTGCTCCCGTTCGTCGTGGCCGCCGCCCAAGCCGGCACCGCGGTGCCGTCCCACCGAATCGAGCTCGTCGATGAAGATAATCGAAGGGGAGTTCTTCTTCGCGTCGGCGAAGAGATTCCGCACCCGGGAGGCGCCGACGCCGACGAACATCTCCATGAAGTCCGAGCCGGAGATATGGTAGAAGGGAACGTCCGCCTCGCCGGCGATAGCCCGTGCTATCAGGGTCTTACCCGTTCCCGGAGGGCCTACCAAAAGAATCCCCCGGGGGATCTTGGCTCCCATCGAGGAGTAGCGATCGGGCGATTTGAGGTAGTCCACGACCTCCTGAATCTCCTCCTTGGCGCTCTCGAGACCGGCCACGTCGTTGAAACGGACCGACTGCTTGCTCTTCTCGTAGAGTTTGGCCTTGTTTTGGCCGACCGAAAAGATATTGCGGCCCTGGCTGTTCATGCCCCGGAACATGCGCATCCCGATCCAGATAATCAGGAAGAGAGGCAGGAGGTTCAGCAGGATGGTGAAGAATGAGTAGTCCTGGGGAGGCTTGGTCTCCACGACGACGTTGTTGTTCTCCAGGAGGCTCATCAGCTCCTGATCCCCAAAGGAGGGATAGTAGGTCGTGAAGGGACCAATGTCGCTCATTCCCTGAATCGTCTGGCCGGTTACGGTTACCTGGGAGACCGCATCTTCCTGCACCATCGCTCGAAAGCGGCTGTAGGAGATCCGGTTGGATCCCATGTCGCGCATGAAGAAGTTGAGGATCCCCGGAACCAGGAAAAGGAGGAGGATTCCGATGAGAAAGGGGTTGAATTTAAAACGGCCGTTGCCGAACTGAAAGGGCGAGTTGCCGTTATTGTCGGGGTTATCCCCGTTGCGATCGTTTTGCGGTGTTTGCATATGGATAACAAGGTAGCGATTGCTCGGGCCGGAGTCAACCTGCCCGTGCTTGGTTTGATTTTCAGGGCGGAATATATCATACTTTGGATGATTTCTTTTTGAATAAAGGCGAGGTTCTAATGGGATTTATGAGCTACTTTTCTGCATCATATAGAGAGAGCGGCGAGGAAGTTCGCTTCCGTGCCAGGCTAACGGCGTTGATCTCGCTCGTGGGTGTGGTCGCGCTTTTAATAGTCAGCCTGATCGGCCTCATATCCGGTCATGATAATCCGTTGGCGATCATTACGCAGCTGCTCTTTGTCCCTATTCTGGCCGTCCCGCCCGTTCTGGTGCGACTCGGGAAGCAGCGGATCGCGGCTTTTATCCTGATTGCCGTGCTTTTAATCCTCTTCACCGCGCTCTCCCTGACCTCGATTAACCGCGGACCCGATGTCTTCTACCAATACGCGGCATACTCCTTCATTTTGATGATTATCGCCATCGTCGGCACCGAAGGGGGGAAGGCGCTCTATCCCCTCTTGGGCCTCAATTTTACCGGCTTCATTCTGATCTATCTCTTGAAGGTCTTTCCCGCCGCCGGCGGATTCGAAGCGCGTCAGGCGATCATCGGGGTCGAAATCCTGGTCTTATTCGCTACCACCGCCTATCTCACCAAACGCGGTATCCGGGTCATCCAGTCGGCCCTGTTGGAGGCCCGGGAGCAATCCGCCCGGAATGAGGAGAAGGCGGCCGAGATGCGCCGCATGGTGGAGAATCTGCAACAGACCATGACCATCGGACGTGAGCTCGATCAGTCGGCCCAGGCCACGATCGAGGCGGTTCAATCCGTCTCGGGGCGCATGGGGCAGATATTGACCTCCTTGAGCGAGTTCGATCTGAAGCTCGACCGGACTTTGAGCGAGAACGGATCGATTCAGCAGGAGAGCGAGGCCGCCCAGGAGCGCTTCATGGACCAGCGGGCTGCCATCGAGGAGACCTCGGCGGCCATTACCGAGATGACCGCCACCATCAACAACGTTTCCAGTTCGGCCCGGCAGAAGCAGAGTGCGATTACCTCCCTCTTGAATGAGGTCGACCAGGGGAAGGAGAAGCTTCAGCGATCGGCCGATTCCCTGGGACAGGTAGCGGAGAATATCAAGAATGTGATCGAAACCACCAAGGTTATCGGCGGCATCTCGGCCCAGACCAACATGCTGGCTATGAACGCCGCTATCGAAGCGGCCCATGCCGGGGAGTACGGTCTCGGCTTCAACGTGGTGGCCCAGGAGATCCGCAACCTCTCCGAGCAGACCGCTCAGCAGGCGAAAGGGATCAAAGGCCGGGCCCAGGAGAATATCGAGGGTATTGAGCAGGCCGTCGGCGAGAACCGGGAGGCGGAGAGTCAATTCAGGGAATTCCTGGGAGAGGTTGTGCAGTTCGCCGACTCCATGGAGGAGATCCTGACCAACATGAACGAGATGGCCCAGGGAGCCCAGCAGATCAACGAGGCGATCGGTCATCTGGTGGAGATCTCCTCTTCATCGGCCGAGGCCTTTCAGAAGGTCAACAGCGGTTTAGGAGAGGGTTCGTCGAGCCTGCATGAGCTGGAGGAGTTTTTCAAGCGCCTGGCGGAGAACCTCAACGCCTTTACCGACGACTTTGCCCGTATCGAGGCGGAGACCCACCGGGTGGAGAAGATTGCCGCCCGCAATACCGAACAGATGGATCGCCTTTCACGGGAGCTGGATATTGAGTAGCCGCCCCGCTTGAGGAGGGGTGCGGAACTAGAGTAGACTTGGGGCCTCCAATTAATAAGCCGGGCGACCGGTGAAGAGGAACCGAAATGGGAATACTCGAACTCGATCAGGTTAGCCTCGATCTCGACGGCAACCGGATCTTAAACAATCTATCCCTGGATATCTGGGAGGGGCATGTCCACGCGGTGGTCGGTCCCAACGGCGCCGGCAAGTCGACCCTGGCCATGACCGTAATGGGGCTGACCGGCTACGAACACCACCTGGGAGATATCCGGTTTGACGGAAAATCAATCAAAGGACTCTCGGTAAACGAACGCGCCCGGCGGGGCATCACCCTGGCCTGGCAGGAGCCGGCCCGCTTCGAGGGGATCGGCGTCTCCGCGTTCGTCGGGGCCGGTAAACCCGGCGCGAAAAGCGACGAGATCGACGCCGCACTGGAGCTGGTAGGACTTTCTCCGCTGCGCTACCGCTCTCGGAAGGTAGACAAGACCTTGAGCGGCGGCGAGAGGAAGCGGATCGAGCTGGCTTCCATCGCTATCATGAAGCCCAAGCTGGTCCTGATGGACGAACCCGATTCGGGGGTCGATATCGAGGCGGTCAACTATATCTTCAGCGTAATCCGGAAACTAAAGGAACAGGGCTCTACGGTGCTCCTGATTACCCACAGCGCCGAGGTGCTGAAGCAGGCCGACCACGGATTCCTGCTCTGCCACGGGCATCTGATGGACAAAGGCCCGGCTAAGGAGATGCAGGCCTATTTCAGCGGCAAGTGCATCCCCTGCACTCACCGCAACGCCCCCGAACAGACCGAGCTCTTCGCCGTCAAAGGAGCCCAAGCATGAGCAGCACCGACACCGCCTTAGATACTCTCCTCTCGTCTATCCGTATGCACAAGCAGGCCCTGGAAGGGGCCGCCCACCTGGAGATCGACGGCAACAAGATCCTGGGGATGGGATCCGTACCCGGTTTTCACCTGGAGACCGATACCGACGGGGACGGCATTGTTATCCGCGTTCGGGTCGAGGAAGGCTACCGCTTCGAGAAGCCCGTGCATCTCTGCTTCGGCATGACCCCGGAAGAGGGGCTGCAGAAGATCGATATGGGGGTCGAGGTCGAGGAGGGGGCGGAGGTCTCCTTTGTGGCCCACTGTACCTTCCCCAATGCGGTCGAGGTTCAGCATCTGATGGATGCGGTGCTGAGGGTCGGCCCCCATGCTAAATACTCCTACTTCGAACGCCATGTTCACTCGGAGAATTCCGGGATCACCGTGGTGCCCAAATCGAAGATAGAGCTGGCCGAGGGAGCAGTATTCAAGACCGAGTTCGAGCTTTTGAAGGGGCGGGTCGGCGTGATGGATATCGACTACGACGCCCTCTGCGCAGCCAAGAGTCAGCTCGATATGACCGCCCGCATCTACGCCCGGGGTAACGACCGGATCAAGATACGGGAGGCGGCGCGGCTTGCCGGAGAGGGCGCCGTCGGCGTCTTGACCAGCCATTTAGCGGTGCGGGACGACTCGTCGGCGGAGATCTACAACGAACTGATCGCCGAAGCCGCCGGCGCCCGGGGTCACGTGGATTGCAAAGAGATCGTTCAGGACCGGGGCACTGCCCGGGCGATCCCGATCGTCTCGGTCAACCACCCCTTAGCCCATGTTACCCACGAGGCGGCCATCGGCTCGGTCGACTCCAAGCAGCTCCAGACCCTGATGGCGCGCGGCATGGACGAAGAGGCGGCCACGGATCTGATCATTCAGGGGCTCTTGAGCTAGGGTGAATTAGTTCCAGATCTTATCCAGTCGATCCAGAGAGATCACATCGATTCCAGGAGAGAGGGGATACGTGTCGGCGCTGTTGCAGATCAGGTAATGTTCGCCGGCCCGGTATGGCCCCTCCTTCTTTCGCAGCTCCGCATCGATGCTCGTTAGGGTTTTTATATCCGAGGATTGAGGATTTTCTGTCCATTTACACTCCGCTAAGGATATCACCCCGCCCTTCTCGATCACGAAATCGATCTCCCGGGCTGTCTGGTCTCGATAAAACCAGAAGTTGACCGGCGTCTTAGCCGTATAGTTTATTTTCCTCAGCTCAGAGAAGACCAGAGTCTCCCAGATCTGCCCTTTGAAGGGGGAGTCGTTCAGATTCTCATTGCTTACGCCCAGCAGGAACGAGAGGAGACCGCTATCGCAGAAGTAGACCTTAGGCGATTTTACTACTCGCTTGGCAATATTCTGAAACCACGGTTCCAGGAGCACGATCTGATTCGAAGCTTGCAGAACGCTCAACCAGTCGTTAATCGCCTTGACGGAGACCCCGACATCCCGCGCCAGATCGGTTTTATTCAGCAACTGCCCGCTTCTCGGGGCGAGGGCTCTGATGAAGCGTTCAAAATCACGGAGACTGGTTACATTCAGAATCTGCCGAACGTCCCTTTCCAGATAAGAGGCCAGATACGAGGCGTAGAAGCCGCCGGAGGGCATCTTCGGAACCCGCCACAATTCCGGGAACTGTCCCCGGGTCATAAGTGTACTTTGGATATCCAGACTCAGTTTTTCTTGTCGTTGCCGGGAGATCTCCTGCCAGCTCAGGTTTTCCAAGTCCAGAATCAAGGAGCGGCCCGCCAGGCTGTCCGAGACCTCTTTCATAAGGTTGAACTTTTGACTTCCAGTGAGAATATACTGGCCCATAGTATGCCTGTCTCTATCCACCAATCGTTTTAGATGGCGGAATAGCCCGGGAGCATACTGTACCTCATCAATAATCAGGGGTGCCGGATAGGTTTTGAAGAATTCATCGGGGTTTCTCTCGGCCGTTTCGGCCGTGCTGGGCAGGTCTAGAGAGACATAATTGAATTCCGGAAAGGTCTCCTTAAGCAGGGTGGTTTTCCCTGTTTGTCGAGCTCCGCAAAGGGTTATAATAGGGTAAAACTCAATGTTCCTGAGGATGTAATCTGAGTAATTTCTTTTATAGAACATAAATAACAATTTTAACTTGATAAGTTATTATTGTCAACTTTGTAGAAAATATTCTTTTTCTGATCTTCGATCAGCTAAGCGATTTATCCGGCCTCAATTGTAGGGTTAAACTTGACAAAATAAGTCAGACATAGTAATTTGGTCAGACCAAAGTTGATCGAAAAGCCTCCGTGCAATCTTCAAATACCTTTCTTAGGAGTGTTGCGATGATGACTCAAACTAGTTCGTCGACAGATAGTGCCGCCCGCGACCAGGCCTGGCAGGGCTTCTCCCAGGGTACCTGGTGCACCGAGATCGATCTGCGCGACTTTATTCAGCATAATTACGAGCCCTATAGCGGGGGAGCGGAGTTTCTCCAGGGTCCCAGTGATGATACGGAGAAACTGTGGGAGAAGCTCAAGCTTCTGCTTACCGAGGAGAACCGGAAAGGGGGTACCCTGGATGTGGATACCGACACGGTCTCCGGCATAAACGCCTACTCCCCGGGCTATATCGACCAGAGCCTGGAGAAGATCGTCGGACTCCAGACCGACGCGCCGCTAAAGCGGGCGGTGATGCCCTACGGCGGAATTCGTATGGCAGCCAAGGCCTGCGAGGCCTACGGCTATTCCCTGGCGCCGGAGGTAGAAGAGATCTTTACCCGCTACCGGACGACCCACAACGACGGCGTATTCAGCGCCTACACCGACGAAATGAAGGCGGCCAGGAAGGCGGGGATTATCACCGGCCTGCCCGACGCTTACGGCCGGGGACGCATTATCGGCGATTACCGCCGGGTTCCGCTCTACGGCCTGGATCGCTTGATCGAAGATAAGCTCTCCCAAAAGACGAGTATCCGTCCGGCGGACATGGACGAGGAGTCGATCCGTTTGCGGGAGGAGATTACCCGTCAGCTCGGCGCCCTGAAGGAGCTCGCCGCCATGGCGGACTCCTACGGCTTCGATATCCGCAGGCCCGCCGAGAACGCCGCCGAAGCGGTGCAGTGGCTCTACTTCGCCTATCTGGCGGCGGTCAAGGAGCAGAACGGCGCCGCCATGAGCCTGGGACGGGTTTCGACCTTCCTGGATATCTATATCAAACGGGATCTGGATCAGGGGAGGATAAGCGAGCAGGAAGCACAGGAGCTGATCGACCAGTTTGTTCTCAAGCTGCGAATCGTGCGCTTCCTGCGTACCCCCGAGTACAACGAGCTCTTCTCCGGGGACCCCACCTGGGTAACCGAGTGTATCGGCGGGATGGGCGTGGACGGTCGCCCCTTGGTTACGGCCACCTCCTTCCGGATGCTTCAAACCCTGATCAACCTGGGCGCCGCGCCGGAGCCGAACATGACGGTGCTCTGGTCCGAGAATCTGCCTCGGCCCTTTAAGGAGTTCTGCGCCCGGGTCTCCGAACAGACCAGCTCTATCCAGTACGAGAACGACGATCTGATGCGTCCCTACTGGGGCGATGATTATGGAATCGCCTGCTGTGTCTCGGCTATGCGCATCGGGAAGCAGATGCAGTTCTTCGGGGCCCGCTGCAACCTGGCCAAGGCCCTGCTCTATGCGATCAACGGAGGCCGGGACGAGATCTCAGGCGCCCAGGTCGGGCCTCCGCTGGCGCCGATCGAAGGGGAGTTTCTCGATTACGATGAACTCAAAGGACGCTTCGAGGTCGTCCTGGACTGGATCGCCGGCCTCTATATGGATACCCTCAACGTCATTCACTACATGCACGACCGCTACAGCTACGAGAGCCTGCAGATGTCTCTTCACGACCGGGACGTCTACCGGACCATGGCCTGCGGGGTGGCGGGGATCTCCGTCTGCGCCGACTCCCTGGCCGCGGTTAAATATGCGCGAGTGCGGCCGGTGCGGGATGAGCGAGGCCTGGCGGTCGACTTCGAGATCGACGGGGAGTACCCCGCCTTCGGGAATAACGACGACCGGGTAGACAGCCTGGCCGTCGAGCTCGTAAAGGGCTTTATGAACAAACTGAAGCTGCGCCGAACCTATCGGGAGGCCGATCCCACCCTCTCGATTCTGACGATCACCTCCAATGTGGTCTACGGGAAGAAGACCGGGGCGACCCCCGACGGCCGCAAGAAGGGCGAGCCCTTTGCGCCGGGGGCCAACCCGATGCACGGCCGGGACCTTCGCGGGGCCCTTGCGTCGGCCTCCTCGGTAGCCAAGCTCCCCTACGACTACGCCCGGGACGGCATCTCCTATACCTTCTCCATCGAACCCGGAACCCTGGGTAAAGCCGGAGATGAGCGGGGGCGCAATCTTATCGCCCTCTTGGACGGCTACTTCGGCCTCAACGGGCACCACATTAATGTGAATGTCCTCAACCGCTCCCTCCTCAAGGACGCCATGGAGCATCCCGAGCTCTATCCTCAGCTGACGATTCGAGTCTCCGGCTATGCGGTCAACTTCGTCAAGCTGACCCGGGAGCAGCAGCTGGACGTTATTAACAGGACCTTCCATGAGAGGATTTAAGGCATGAAAGGGTTTGAGGGTAATCGAAACAGAATCTCTACCTCGACGTCCGAGCAGAAGAAGGTTGCGCGGATCCATTCGGTGGAGACCTTCGGCACCCTGGACGGACCGGGAATCCGCTATGTGCTCTTCTTTCAGGGCTGCCCGCTGCGTTGTAAGTACTGCCAGAACCGGGATAGCTGGGATCCCCGCTCGGGGTGCATAAAAACCCTGGACGAGGTTGAGGAGGATATCCTCCGCTATCGTTCCTTCTTCTCCTCCTCCGGCGGCGGGGTCACCGCCGGCGGGGGAGAACCCCTGCTGCAGGCCGATTTTCTCGCTGCTCTCTTTAAACGCTTGAAGAAGAGGGGCATCCACACCGCCCTGGACACCTCGGGCTTCACCGCCCTAACGCCGGCGGTGGAGGAGCTCTTATCGGCGACCGACCTGATTCTGCTCGACATCAAGCACAGCGATGACGTCCGGCACCGGGAACTAACCGGGGTATCCTCTGAGCCGGTCCGGGCCTTCGCGGAGTACACCGCCTCCCGGGGAGTTCCGTTCTGGATTCGCCACGTGATTGTCCCGGGCTATACCGACGATCCCGAGTCGGCCCGCGGTACGGCGGAGTTGATCAGCACCCTTCCGGGGGTAGCGCGGGTCGAGCTGATCCCCTACCACGAGCTGGGAAAGTTCAAGTGGGAGGCCCTGGGGCTGGAGTATCCTCTCGAAGGGGTGAAACCCCCGAGCGGGGAGACCATGCAGATGCTGGAGGAGATCTTCGCCGGCTACGGACTACCGGTGACGGCGGCTTGAGAGCCTTCAGTCCCTGAGAACCGGACGGAACACTACCAGATAACCTCTCCATGAACGATGCTGATATCCTTGATCAAGAGATCGAAGTTCTGTGAAACCGATTCGACGGGATGGGTCTTAACATAATGCACCCGTTCCGCCTCGGTCATGAGCGCCGTCTCGTCGGCTCGCTTGTTCCAGTACGCCAGGACTGTCGGGGATGAAACGCGTATCTCGATCAGCGTAAGCTCAGGTATCCGGAACTCGGGAAAGCGGCGTTCCAACCAGTAGGTCGGATTCTCGAAGCTCAGGGTGTACCAGGCCCCCTGCGGAGTATTTACCTCGAATCCCACGCTGAATATGTTATCCAGTTCGTCGCTCATCACAAGCGATACCGCGGCGGGCTCGCTCATGCAGCAGATATTCATGCTGACCTGCTTAATAGCGCCTACATTCCGGATCACTCCGCAGCCTGATACGCTCTGATCACCGGGCTTTTCAATATTGGGGTAGATTATTACCTCCGGATAGGAGGTGGTGAGCGCCCCCCTTAGGTTGAGTAGATCGTCAGCACCTGAGAAGGCTTGTACGGCGATGGATGGATCTCGAGTCGGAGCTCCGTAGTCTCTTTCCGTCTGCAGATACTGCTCGGAGGTCCAGTTTCCGGCGGTCATAGAACAACGATCAAGATCGAGTAGGACCGACTCCTCCGCAGTTGTCGTCAAGGCTCCTATGAGAACCAGTAGGATGGTTAGGGTAGCCAGCTTATTCAATACTCTTCTCCTCCCTTTTCAGTTCTTGGTTCGGGCATCGCCGGGGAAGAGAGACGGCGGAGTAGTATCAGGCAATGCCTCGTCTAAATTATAGAGCGGAGGAGTTCGCTTTGCCAGTCGAAAATTCGGCGATAGTTGTTTTAGTCGAGCAATTGTTCCAGTTGGTCTTTAGCAGTAGAGGATCCCTTAAAGTGACAAATAGCTGACGGCTATATCCTGTTCCGAAAGCCACAGATTGGAATCCCCCAAGTGGGGATAGCTTTCTCGGAAGGCTGATGCCTGACCTGCCGATCTATTTCAGCCGTTCGAGCCGGCCCTTTCGTTTGTATATGTTCTTGTAGTCCCACTGAATCAACGTCGATTTTTCCAGCCAGCGTTGGATCTGTTCAGCGTCGATCTGCTCGACGGAGGTATAGAACTTCGACGCATCCTTGAACTTCCCCGTGCCCGGTTTTAGGTCGTCCTCTCCGAAGTCGGCGCCGCTCCAGAACATGAGCCGGATCCCGGCCTTCTGCTTGCTATAACCGACTGTCGGATTCCCGTCCAGGAACCAGACCGAATGCTTGAATATCCGGATGCATACGTATAGTCCTTCTGAACCATTCACAGGCTTGTCGCGTACGAAGTGATTCGTTTCAGTGTATTCCCCGTAGTTTTCGTAAAGGTGTATATGTCGCAGAAGGCGATCTTCTCTCCGTCGGGATAATGGAACTCCCCGTTACAGGCTGCTTCCCGACCGTGGGTAATAAGACTATACAGGACCATGGCGGAGGCTTTGCCCGGCATCATCGCTTCCATTTCCTTTCGCATCTCCGCTTTACCGCTCAGCTTTTTGCCTCCCACCATATCCCAGACTATGTCGTCGTTAACATGGTCCAGTACGAATTCCGGATCTCCTTCGGCGAAGGCGCGATTGAACTCTACCAGGAACTTCTTTCGAGGAGAGTTTCCGCAATCGTCCGGTATGGTAATTTCCACTCTCGCCTCCTCGTGCTAAATGTCGCACCAAGATCAAGGTGTGCCGGATCAATGCTATCTATTCACTTTTGGTCAGATAGTACTATTAGTATTATACTAATCTATTGGGAGCGGTGAAAAGTATCAGCGCACGGCGGCAACCGGGTAGGAGGCAGATGTGGAAGGCGAGTTCAGGAGGATCGAGACCGGCACTGTGCATGAGGTCTCAGATGATCTGGAAGAGGCGCTGATCGCGGACCCTGAAGCATTAAAGAGGTGGAACGGCCTGACGCCGCTTGCCAGAAATGAGTGGATCTGCTGGACAATCTCGGTCAAGAAGGCGGAAACCCGGGCGAATCATGTCGAGAGAGTTATAGCCGAACTCAAGGAGGGAAAACGGCGTCCGTGCTGTTGGCCCGGTTGTCCGCATCGATAAAAAATATGGAAATCGGTGAGATCTTCTATCCGGTCGATCGCGCCGTGTGGCGAACGTGGTTGGCGAGTAATGGATCGAGCGCATCGGAGATCTGGGTTCGACGCTTTCGCAAGGCAACCGGGATCCGATGCATAGGCTACGATGACCTAGTTGAGGAGTGTCTCTGCTTCGGCTGGATCGATGGTATCACGAAGAAACTTGATGAAAAGAGCTATGTGCAGCGTATAAGCCCCAGGAAGCGGAACTCCTTTCTTTCCGAGCTTAACCGCCAGCGTGTTTGGAAGCTCTTGGCCGAAGGATTGATTACGGAGGCCGGCCTCGCTCCCATTGCTGATCAGATCGGCTCGCCCGATGACCCCTGGGAAATACCCGACTGGATAGAGAGCCGCTTACGAGAAGACAGCTTGGTGTGGGATGCCTTCTCAAACTTTCCTCCCCTTTATCGTCGCCTGAAGATTGGGTGGATCACCGAAGCGGGTCAACTTCGTCGTGAAGAGATGGAGAAGAGACTTGCACATCTTATCAAAAAGACCCAGGCCGGTAAAATGTACGGGACGATTCCTATTGAGGACGAATCTATACTTTTATGGCCTTAATCCCCTTTTGTGTTCCGATGATCCCCTCGGCCTTCTCAAGATACTCTAGGCGCTCCGGATCGTGCCCCAGCATACGGCTCCCGACGGCGTCTACCGCTACCGGATCAAAGCCGGCCAGGATAGTGTCGAGCCGTTTGGGTGTCCCCGAGAGGTGCATTCCGGTCAGAGCGGTGACCGCGTCGACAATACTCAAATCGGGCCGGAGGTAGCGGCAGATATCGACCACGTTCAGGTCGGTGGAGGGGGAGTGGAGCTTGGATTTGTTCCAGGAGCCTCCGTAGACCGAACCCGGGGCACAGCCGAAGATGTTCTTCATGGCGATGGTGGTTTCGGTAAAGCTGTGGTCCTTCAGGATCGGCAGGGAGACCAGGTAGGCCTCTTGCAGGATTTTGGGCATCTGAAACTCTTTGAGGACATAGGCCTCCGGATTCCGCTGCTCGACGGTTTCGGCCAGGTTGAAGTCGATTAACTCGATCCCCTCTTTATCCGCGAACTCCTCGTAGCCGAGGCTTCGGAAGACCCTTTCGGTTTTGCCGCTGCCGCAGCCCTCGCCGATAGCGATCTCCGCGGAGCTTCGGGAGCGTATCCAGCGGTAGACAGCTTCGGTGAACTCTACCGGGGTGGTCACCGGCGGCGGGCTGTCGGTGGTCAGGTTGGGCTTGAGGATAATCAGGCCCGAATTGGGAAGGGTATCTTCCGGATGAGCATCGAAGAGGGCGTTCAGCGCGGCGGCGACGCTATCGGTATAGTCTACGAAGGATGTGCAGATAACGACGGACATAGCTCCGATTTTACCCTTTCCCCTTGCAAAAATGAAGGCGCCTCGCTATTTTTGTGGAAACGAAGGAAGAGATAGCTACTCATCAGGAGGAGGCAAGAATGATCGAGCTTGCCCAGGTTTCTCGTAGATTCGGCGACTTCCGAGCGGTGGACGACCTTTCGTTCTCGATCTCCAAGGGAGAGATCATCGGACTGCTCGGGCCCAACGGCGCCGGAAAAACAACTACCATGCGTATGATCACCGGATTCTTGAGCCCCAGCTCGGGGCGGATCAAGATCGACGGTCGCGAGATAGGGGATGATCCTGCGGCGGTGAAGAACCGCATCGGCTACCTGCCGGAGATGGCCCCTTTTTACGGGGAGATGATCGTCTACGACTATCTGCAGTATGCGGCTAGGATGCACGGCATTCTCGACGAGGAGAGGATCCTCGAGGTGGCCCGGATGTGCGCCATCGAGGAGGTGATGCACAAAAATATCGAGAACCTCAGCCGAGGCTACAAGCAACGCGTGGGGCTTGCGTTCTCATTGATTCATGATCCGGATATTCTGATTCTCGACGAGCCTACCTCCGGATTGGATCCGAACCAGATCAACGATGTACGGCGTCTGATCCGCGAGATCGGCCAAACCAAGACGGTGATTATCTCTACTCATATTCTGCCCGAGGTCGAGGCGCTCTGCGATCGGGTCATGATTGTGCATCAAGGACGGCTGGTAGCCGACGGGCCGACTGCCGAACTGACCGCCCGCTTCGGGAACCGGGTTACGGTGCTGATGCAGGTCGGCGGTTGCCGGCGGAAAGAGCTCGAGAGCGCCTGCGCAAAGCTTGCCGGTAACGGCGAGGTACTCATCGGCGAGGGATCCGGAGAGGGGATACTGGCGGTGCAGGTTCTCTCCGACGGGTCCCGGGATCTGCGTCCCGATCTGGCCGCCATGATCGCTGCCAAGGGCTGGCGGCTCTATGAGTTGAGCCAGATGAGAAACTCGCTCGAGGATGTATTCAGGGGGCTGACGCAATGAGAACGGCATTGACTATCGCCCGTCGGGAGATCGGTTCCTTTTTCCAGAGCCCGATGGCTTACATTGTAATCGGACTATTCCTCTTTATCTCCGCGGTGCTCTTCTTCCCGACCTTCTTTATTTTCAACCGGGCGGAGCTCCGGGGGTTCTTTCAGCTTTTGCCGGTGCTTTTCTCCTTCTTCATTCCGGCGGTGACCATGCGGATGATCTCCGAGGAGCGGAAGAGCGGTACCATCGAGACCCTGATAACCCTGCCGGTCGAAGCGGTGGAGATCATCATAGGTAAATATCTTGCCTCCCTGATCATGGTGGGGGCTATGCTTCTGCCGACCCTGCTCTATCTGCTCTTGATTGCACCGAGCGGATCAATCGATCCGGGGCCGGTGGTCGGCGGCTATCTGGGGGCCTTTCTTTTGGGTGCGGCCTATGCCGCGGTGGGGCTATTCGCCTCCTCGGCCAGCAGCAATCAGATCGTCGCCTTTGTTCTCGCCTTGGGCGTCTGCCTTGTTCTGACCTTCGTCGACCGCTTTCTGATTTTTCTACCGCCGGTGCTGCTGCGAGGCGTGGAGTACATCTCATCGGGCTACCATTTCGACACGATCGCCCGGGGGATTCTGGATAGCCGCAGTCTGATCTACTTTCTCTCGATCAGCCTGATCTTTCTGACCGGCGCCGTCCGGGGCGTCGAGGCGGGGAGGTAAGGCGATGAAACTGATCAACTACCTGCTCTCCGACAGGAGTAACCGGCTTCTGATCTTAATCATCGTGCTGCTCGTCAATCTTCTCTCCCTGGGATGGTACGCCCGGATCGATCTGACCGAAGGAGACACCTACTCCCTCTCGGCGGTGAGTAGGAGGACTATCGCATCCCTGGAGGAGCCTTTGACGGTCTCAGTCTTCTTTTCGCCCGATCTTCCGGCCCCCTACAACGGGGTGGCCCGTTATCTGCGGGATCTTCTGGCCGAATACGGCGGCGTGGGGAATCCGAATTTTTCCTACCGCTTCGTCGATATGGAGAGCGACGAGGGACGGGAGACGGCGGAGTCCTACGGGATCTATAGCCTGCAGGTGCAGGAGGTGCGTTCCGACGAGTTTCAGTCCCGGAATGTCTACATGGGTATCGCTCTCAGTTACGGTAGCAATGTGGAACAGCTGGGCGAGATCACAGGCACCGACGGACTGGAATACCGGTTGACCACGACCATCTCCCGCATGGTCGGCACCGTAGAGGCGGCGGCCTCCCTCAATCGGAGTATCGAGACGGTGCTCTACTACAGTCCGGCCTTGGCGGAGTTCAATATCGCCGGCTTCGACCAGCTTACCGATATCGTCAGCGAGAGCGTTGCTGCGGTGAACCGGGCCAATAACGATCTGCTGGAACTTGAGGTCCGTACGGTGGATGCCAGCGACGAGGCCGAAGCCCTGAGTCGGGAATACGGTTTTCAGCGCATCGGCTACAGCAGCCGTGAGGATGCCGCCGAGGAGCAGGTCGCCACCCTGGGGATCCTGATGCAGTTGGACGACCGTTTTCAGGTTCTGCCGATCGATCTCTCCCGGGAGATCTTCGGCGGTTATGCCCTGGCCGGGTTGAATAACCTCGAAGAGCGGATCGGCGAGGGGCTCGAGGCGCTCCTCAACACGACTCCTCCGGTGGGATATGTGGTTGGTCACGGTGAGCGGGGCTTGAACGATACCCAGACCGGGGCGGCGCTTTTCCAATCCCTGGCGCAGGATCTCTACCAGTTCAGGGAACTCAACCTGGCCGAGGATGAGATTCCCATCAATGTCTCGACCCTGATTGTAAACGGTCCGAAGTCGCCCCTCTCCGAGGCTGAGCTCTACGCTCTGGATCAGTTCCTGATGCGCGGCGGGAGTCTGCTTCTCTTCCTCGATCCGTTTCAGGTTATCCAGCCCCAGGTGCAGGGCATGCCGCCCGGTTCGCCGCCGGTCTATCTTCCCGTATCGAGCGGAATCGAGGCGCTCTTGCCCGACTACGGCATCGATCTGGGAGAAAACTATGTGCTGGACCAGAGGTCGTATCAGGCGCAGCAGCAGTTCGGCCCCCTGAACCTCTACCATATTCCGATTCTCGAAAAAGAGAGTCTTGATCAGTCCCATCCGGTCAGCACCAACCTGGGGCAGGTGGTGATGCTCGCCTCCTCCTCGGTCGAGCCGGCCGGCCGGGCGCCGGAGGGGGTCGCCTTTACCCAACTGGCGACGAGTTCGCCCGAATCCTGGCTGATGGAAGGACAGATCGATCTCTCCCCCATGAGTATCTCTCCTCCGCCCGAGGAGGAGCAGTCGCGGCGGGGTCTGGTTCTGCTGGCCGAGGGGGAGTTCTCGAGCCATTTCGACGGCGAGCCGCAGCAGTCGGCGGGGGCTGACGGGGACCTGAGCGGCAGCCGTTTCCTGGAGAAGAGCCTTCGCCCCGGAAGAATCATCGTCGCCGGCAGCTCCGAGCTGACCGGCCCGCAGCTCCTCGATCCGGAAGGCCGCAGTCCGAACGCCATCTTCGTGCGCAATATGCTCGATTATCTGAACGGCAACGAGGAGCTGCCGCTGATGCGCAGTAAGGGGCTCAACCTCAATCCCCTGGGTGAGACGACCCCCGAGTATCGTTCCTTTGTGAAGGGCTTCGCCATGGGCGGTATGCCGATTTTGGTTATTCTCGCCGGACTGATCGTTTGGCGGCGGCGGGAGGCCCGCCGTGAGGCTATTCGGCGTCGATTCAGCGCTGCAGGAGGCAAGGCATGAGGTATACCATCAGTCGCCGTAAAACGGTCTACCTGGCGATTATCGCAGTATTGATTCTGCTCCTCATTCTTCAACAGTTCGGCGGTCGGGAGGGAGTGCCGCGGATCCCTGCTGTGGAGGAGGAGGTTGACGCCCTCGTAATCGACGCCGGAGTCGAGGCGATCAGCATCGCGCGCAGCGGGGAGGAGTGGTTTATCGGTGAAGAGGGTTTTCCCGGCGACGGCGACCGTATCAACGGCTTGGTCGAGAAGATCTCGGACCTGCGGTTTCTCGAAGAGGTTAGCAGGACCGACTACTTCGAACCCTATCAGTTGGATTCTGAAGCGGCTATCCGGGTAACGATTCGCTCATCGGGCGTTACCCTGCGCAGGGTCCTGATCGGCAAGGCCTCCTCCTCCGGGCGGCAGACCTACCTGCGTTTCGACGGTGAGGAGCGGGTCTACCTGGTGGCGGGCAATCTGCGTCGGGACTTTGAAATCGATGCCGAGAGCCTGCGCAATAAGGAGATCTTGAGGCTGGACGAGGGGGCTGTTACCCGTATCAGTCTGCGGGAGAGAGAGACCGCCGGCGAGGAGTTGATCCGCACCGAGGAGGGGTGGCGCGGCAGCGGAGAGCAGCCCCTGGATCAGCGTAAAATCGCCGATTTTCTAAGAAATTTCGCCCCCTTGCTGGCTGCGGGATTTCCCGATGGGGAGATCCTAGTTGCGGAGCCGCTTTTTTCCGTCCGTTTCGAGACCGGCGGCGGAGAGCGTACGGTGGAGATTCTTACCCAAGATGAGGATGATCGGTACTACGCGCGGAGTTCTGCCTCCCCCTACCTCTTTAGCTTGAGCGCTTTTAAGGGGGAGCAGCTGATGAAGAATCTGGATGATTTCCTGTTAGAGGAAGATTAGTAGTAGTCGAACTCTTCGTCGTCCAGAACCAGGTACTCCCGGACCAGACTCCAGAGGAGTTCGTCGCAGGGGGTGCCTGCTTCGCCCGGGGCGGGAGCCCCGCCGTGGGGGTCGTATCCGCAGGACCAGAAGAGCTGATCCAGTCCCGGATCCTCGAGATCCTCGATCTCCCGGCGCAGGGCGCCGTCGAAGGCACCCTCGAGTTCCTCTTCCTCTAAGGCCTCGTTGAGGCCGTACTCGTCCCGGAAGATCTGGAAGGCTTCGCCGCCGCCCCGTCCCTGACAGGGGAACATCCGCACAGCCAAAAGATCCAGGGTCTCCTCGGTCCAGCCGTGGGTCTGTACGGCGATTGCAATCGGATCGACCTCTTCGCCGTCGTTGAAGAGATCGAAGCGGACCAGGTTCTTGAGGTATTCGGTATAGAGCGCGCTCCATTCAGAAGGCGCCTCCCTTAAGAGGCCGCCGAAGGCGTAGCTTCCCAGGGGCGCCATTTCGCCCTCCATTATCTGGAGATCCATCATGCGCTGCAGTACCTCCTCGATTAATCCGGGGAAATCGAATCCGGCGGCGGTTTGGAAGAAGAGGTGCTGGGAGGTCAGGGTTAAGGGTCGGCCCGCGGGGGAGTCGACGTTCCACCGGGGCGGGGGGAACTCTTCGAAGGCGCCGTCGTTCTCGCTGCCGAAGCGCAGCGTCAAGAAATCACCCCGGGCTTCGAGGAGCCTGTCTATCGTATCCCGGTCCTCTAAAAAGTTGGCCAGTTCCCGTAAGGTCTCCCCGACGCTTTCGCTCTTCTCGAGCTGGACGATAAACTTTCCGTTCTGCATGGCTCCCTCCGCTGTAAGCTCCTACTATAAGTATACACCCCAACAAGGTCTGGTAAAAGGGTGAGCTTATGAACGGACTTTAGCGTTCGGTACGGCCAGTTGAAAGAAGAGGGCTCCCCCGAAACCGATGATCCCCAGGGCCGCCGGGGCGAAGGCGATCCCCGCGGCCGCGCTCACGGCCCCCACCGCGATCGGCCCCGCCAGCACGCCGGCGTCGGTAAAGAGGCGCCAGACCCCCAGGAAGGCGCCGACTTCGTCGTCCGGAGCGAGCACCGCGCTCAAGGTCATGTTGATGCCGGCGCCGAAACCGTTCCCGATTCCGATCAGTAGGGCGGCGGCCACGAAGCCGTAGAATCCGGTGGTGAAGGGTACCAGGATAAGCCCTGCCGAAAAGAGGCCGAGACAGAGAACCGCTCCCCGTTTAATGCCGAAGGTATCGTAGATGATTCCTGCCGGATAGAAGAGGAGGGCGTCGGCCAGGCCGCTGAGACCCATGACCAGCCCGATAGCCCCGATGTCGAGTCCCAGGGACTCCCCGTAGAGGGGGAGAATGACCGGCCGAGCGGAGCGGAGCAGGCCGAGAATGATGATGCCGGTGCCGGCCCTGAGCAGGATGGGGAGAAAGCGTCGTATCGAAGCGACATAGCTTCGCCGCGGTTTCTGCTCTGCCCGCCGCTGCTTCGGTGTAGATGGGGAACTGATTCGGCCTATAGCTGCAATCAGCATCAGGATTCCGGCCGCCAGAAAGAGGAGGGGTATTCCGTAGCGGGCGGCCAGGTATCCGCCGGTTGCGGGGCCGATGATCGACGCAATTCGGACCATGCCTCCCATGAGCGAGAGGGCCCGGCCGCGCCGTTCTTCGCTGACCAGGCTGCGTACAACGGCCACCTGGGAGATCGACCAGAGGGTGCGCAACGCCCCGTAAACAACGATCAGCAGGCTGAATAGGTAGATGCCGGGGGCCAGCCAGATCAGTATAGAGACAATCGCCATCAAGACGATTGCCCAGCGGTGGAGACCGTGCAGGTCTCCGCGGTCGGTCAGGGTTCCCGCCGGCAGATCGAAGAGGATGGTTCCGGCATGCGGGAGGGCGGCTATCAATCCCGCCAGCGCGGGCGATGCGCCCATCCGTCCCGCGTGGAGCACGATAAAGGATGCGGTCAGAGCCTGGGCTAAATAGACGAGAAAGGCGGGGAGATAGAGTCGCACCAGGATCGTCCCCGGTATAGACTCATCAGTCGGATTTACAGCCATTTCTTGCGTTTGAAGTAGAGGATCATCCCCAGACCGACGGCTCCCATCAGCCCCAGGGCTAAGGGATAGCCGAAGGGCCAGCTCAATTCGGGCATACGGCTGAAGTTCATGCCGTAGATACCGGCGATGAAGGTCAAGGGAATGAAGATGGTCGCCACGATAGTCAGTACCCGCATTACCTCGTTGGTGGTTGTACTGAGCCTGCTCTGGTAGGCCGCCACCAGTCCCTTCAGGCTGTCCCGGGTCAGTTCGAGCAGATCGATCATCTGTACAATGTGATCAAAAATATCGCGGAAGAAGATGCGCACCTCAGGCGAGAGCTGCTCAATCTGACCGTTCATCATCGACGAGGCTGCCTCGCGGAGGGGCCATACCGCCCGTCTGAGCCGTAGAAGCTCTTCGCTCAGGGCATGCACCTCCGGGGATGGGTCCGGTCCGTGATTGAAGAGCACCTCCTCTTCCAGTCGCTCATACCTATCCTGCAGGGCCTCCAATACCAGAAAGTAGTTATCCACAACCGCGTCGGCCAGGCAGTAGAGGAGGTAATCCGCATCCATGGCGCGCACCCGTCCGCGGCCTTCGGCGATGCGTTGCCGCACGGGTTCAAAGACATCCCCCGGTCGTTCCTGAAAGCTGAGTACGTAACCGTCGCCGCAGACCAAACTAACCTGTTCATTCTCGATCCGCTGGGCCTCTTCGTCCCAACGCAGCATGCGCAACACCATAAAGAGCTGCTTATCATACTCCTCGACCTTGGGTCGCTGCACGGTGTGGTGGATATCCTCGGCGGCGATGGGGTGGATGCCGAAGACCCAGGACGCCTCTTTCAGTACCCCGGCATCGTGGACGCCTATGATGTCGAGCCACAGGTTCGATCCGCTTTGAGTTATCCCCGGTTGGATCTGTGAGACTTCCAGGCTCCCCTTTTCTACGCTCTCCTTATTGTAGCGGTAGTAGCTGATCACCGCCGGAGAACCCTCGCCGTTGATATGGATCTCGCCCGGGGCAAAGCCGATTCGTCGGCTTAGAGCCTGCCTTTTTGGGCGGCGAAATCCGGGAGGTTTGATTCTCATTTTGGCTCCTCCTTCCTGCGGCCCAGTTTGAATAAGCGGTTTAGCTCGCGTTGAATGGGATTGGGGCTGCGCTTCTGGGTGCTTACTGTCTTCGGGGTGTAGAGGAAGGGGCGCCGCTCGGCATTGAAGACCACATAGGCTATCAGTCCGTCGCCGCTCGAAACGGGAAATGCGGTCAACGGGTACGAGGCGGTCTGCGTTTCCACAGCCTGGAGCTGCTCCTCCAGTTGCGCCCGCAGATCGGTAAACTGGATCTCCTCCCAGACGCCCTCCACCGAGGAGCCGACCACCTGCTGTTTCTCCTGTTCGATCTCCTCCAGGAGTACCTTACTGACGAACAGGACCTTTCCGGCGCTGTCGGTAACCAGCATTCTGGCGCTACTGTTGGTACTGAGCAGATCGATAAGGGTTCCCTGGGCGCCGATCTTGCGGCCCATCATCTCGTTCAGTTCGAGAATGCCGCCGTAGAGATCGCGCATCTGATTGCCGAGTCGTCCGAAGCCGCGGAAATCGCTGTTCAATGAGAGTCGGCGGTAGCGGCTCTGCTCTACCAGGCGGGACAAGCGCCGATCGGTGCGGAGCCCTCGGATGAAGAGGCCGGAACCGATCAACAGAAAAATAAGCGCCAGAAGTATCCCCAAAAAGAGGATCCGTTCGGCGGCGAAACGGAGTTCCTCTCCGTCTAGGACGGAACCCTCGGTCAGGATCCGAAAGGCGAAGAGGGTAATTCCCGCCAGCATCAGCAGTCCGAGAATTATCAGTTCAACCAGGGCCCGGTTTCCCCGGGAATCGAGTAGTGCCATTTAGAGCTCCGCAAAAGCGCTGATGTGTTCGTTGCGCCCCACAATCAAGAGTACATCCTGCTCTTGCAGCTTCTCGGTACCGTCCGGGAAGATTAGCCGCTCCTCTTTGGTCGGATTTCCAAGCTCGTCTATTCCATAGTTGGGTCTGCGGATGGCGATGACCGTAATCTGCATCTTCTTTCGCAAATCAAGCTCCGCCAAGGCCTTGGATACGAATTCCCGGGGAGTGCGCGCTTCGGCGACGCTGATCTCTGAGGAGACCGGAATCCGGTCTAAAATATCCGGGGCTATCAGCTTATTGGCCAGGCGGCTCCCCTCGTCGATCTCGATATTGATGATCTCGTCGGCCCCGACCTGGCGCAAAACCTGATGATGCAGATCGTTTAGGGCGCGGGAGATGATGTAGGGCAGACCCAGCCGCTTCAGGATGGCGGTAGTCAGAATGCTCGCTTCCAGATTGTCCCCGATGGCAACCACCGCCACATTGACGTCATCCAGATCGAGTCCCTTCAGACGCTCCTCGTCGGTGGAGTCGAGATGCACCGCCTGGGTAACCTTATCCCGTACCCGTTCGATCAGACCGGCGTCGCTATCGATGGCGATGACCGTGCCCCCCTTCTCCTGGAGGCTCTCCGAGAGCCGGCGGCCGAAACTGCCCAGGCCGATAATCAGATAGTTTTTTCCGTTTGCCATATGCTGTGACTCCTTAGCCGATCGAGATATCCGCCGAGGGATAGCTAATTTCGAGTCCCTTGCGGCGACTGCCTGCGGCGGCGAGCATCGTTAGCGGCCCGATTCTTCCCATGAACATCATGATTATGATAACGACCCGCCCCGGCACGCTCAAGTCGGAGGTGATCCCGGCGGAGAGGCCGACGGTGCCGAAGGCGGAGAAGGCTTCGAAGATAATCTTCATGACCGGGGCTTCCTCGGTAGCCAGCAGGATCAGGGTTCCGCAGAAGACGGTCACTATGCCGAAAGCGACGATGGTAAAGGCGCGCAGGACCAGCTCTTCGGGGATGGCCCGTTTAAAGAGCAACACCTGCTTGGTATCCTTAACACGGGAGCGAAAAAAGGCCGCCACCGTGGCCGCGGTGTTGATCTTGATTCCGCCGGCGGTGCTCCCTGAAGCGCCGCCGATGAACATGAAGAGACACATTAAGAGGTAGGTCGGGGCCGAAAGGGATGCCAGTGATACGGTGTTGAAGCCCGCGGTTCTTAAGGTTACCGACTGAAAGAGGGCCGCCAGGTACTGTCGGCCGGTCCCGATGGGGCGCAGCACGCCGCCGTGTTCCAGTCCGTAGAAAAAGAGGGTTCCGACCAGAATCAACACTCCCGATACGGAAAGCACCGCCATGCTGTTAACCGAAAGGCGTCGTTTACGGAGCGCACCCAGGTTCATCAGCACGCTGAAGCTCAAGCCTCCGCAGATGATCATCAGCATGATCGTGCCGTTGACGGCGATACTGCCGGCGAAGCCTTCCAGGCTATCGGAGAAGAGAGCGAAACCGGCATTGCAGAAGGCGGAGATCGAGTGGAAGACCGCCGCAAATATCCGGCCCCCGTAGGGGGCGGTAAAATCGGGATGACTGAAATAGAGCAGAAGCGCCCCGAGCGCCTCGATGGCGAAGGTGAGGAGTATAATCGATTTAGTTGTGGCCCGAATGGAGCGCATGTCGTCCTGGCTCAACATGTAGGCTACCAGGAGTTTCTCCTCCCGGCTGATGCCGCGGCGCAGGGCGAAGAGGGAGAAGTAGGTCAGGAGCATAATCCCCAGTCCGCCGATTTGAATCAGAATCAGAATTACCAGATGTCCCCAGAATGAGTAGGCCGCCGCCGTATCCACCACAATCAGTCCGGTTACGCAGACGGCCGAGGTAGCGGTGAAGAGGGCGTTTAAAAACGGGAGAGCTGTGTCGCCCGGGGCGGTAAAGGGCATCATCAAGAGAAGAGTGCCGGCGATGATCACCAGGAGGAAGCTGATAACGATGGTCTGCGCCGGTTTGAGGCTGATCGATTCCAGCAGCATATTCAAGCGCCGGAAGCGGGTCAGAATCTTCAAAACCAGGAAGGTATTCTTGAGGATTACCGCCGATAGGCTCGGCGCCGCCGTCTCTGAACGCAGCAGCCAACTGAGGGTCTCGAATTTGCTGAAGAGAAAGAGCACTAGAAAGAGGGCGGTGAAGGAGAGGGAGAAGATATGCGTCCTGAGATAGATTATCTTGTAGGGCGCTTCGCGGTACTGGACCCGGGTCTCGTGCAGGACCAGAAGCAGAACCAGAACGTCGATCCCGTTCACGATGAGCAGGCGCAGGGTGTTGGTGCCGCTCAGCTGTTCGATGAAGAGTGAAACAATGCTCAACAGGATCGGTACGACAAACAAGTTTTTCCGCATATTCTCCGTCCGCAATACTTCGTCCCCACCAGTATAGTAGTCAATTGCGGGTTTGGGTATAGCCGAATTTTAGAGCTTGAGCATTGCGGAGTTCATCTATATAGTTGTCTTTAGCATGTATTCGGATCAAGAAATTGCCGCCCAGGCGGAGATCTTCAAAGCCATGTCCCACCCCACACGTTTGGCTATCCTCTATAGTCTCAAGGACGGAGAGAAACCCGCCAAGGAACTCTACGCCATGGTCGAGTCCGATGCCTCCACCGTCTCCCGGCACCTCTCGGTCCTGCTGCACGCCAAGCTGGTCAAGAAACGCCGGGCCGGGGCCGACGTGCTCTACTCAGTAACCTGCGACTGTTACTTCGACTTCACTAAGTGCATAAACGAGGTGGTGCACGATTACCATCTTATGGATTCAATCAGCTACAAATCGGTTAATCTTTAGTTCCGCCCGTTATTTATATTGGGACTTCGCCTTGTTTTGTTTATTGTTATTTTGTACAATAAGGCAATAACGGTCTCTAATCTTACACGAAGAGAAGAATAAGCATGGAAGAACAGAACACGAAAGCGATGAGTCTATTCGAGCGCTACCTGACTGTCTGGGTGGCCCTCTGTATTGTAGCCGGAATTTTGGTAGGGCGCTTCCTGCCGGGAATCCCCGCAGCCCTCGAGCGGCTCGAGTATGCGAACGTATCCCTGCCGATTGCGGTGCTTATCTGGCTGATGATCTATCCCATGATGCTGAAGGTCGATTTCTCCGCCATAAAGCATCACATCAGGGCCCCCAAGGGGCTGACGATCACCCTGGTATCGAACTGGCTGATCAAGCCCTTCAGCATGTATGCCATCGCCTCGGCCTTCTTTTTCGTGGTCTTCAGGTCGCTGATTCCGACCGATCTGGCCCGGGAGTATCTGGCCGGTGCGGTGCTGCTCGGAGCGGCCCCCTGTACGGCGATGGTCTTCGTCTGGAGTCATCTCACCAAGGGGAACCCGGAGTATACGGTTCTCCAGGTGGCGGTCAACGACCTGGTAATTCTCGTCGCCTTCACCCCGATCGTCGCCCTGCTGTTGGGAATCAGCGACATTCACGTGCCCTACGACACCCTGATCCTCTCGGTGGTGCTTTTCGTGGTCATCCCCCTGACCGCCGGCTACTTTACCCGAAAGTTGGTTATGGAGAGAAAAGGAGCGGAGTACTTTCATAATGTCTTTTTAGGCAAGTTCACCAACACCACCGTCGGCGGACTGCTCTTGACCCTGGTCATCATCTTCTCCTTCCAGGGGGAGATAATCCTCGCTTCGCCGATTCACATCCTCTTGATCGCCGTACCGCTGATTCTCCAGACCTTCTTTATCTTCTTCTTTGCCTACGGCTGGGCCAAGATCTGGAAAACCGGTCACGAGATTGCCGCCCCGGCGGCGATGATCGGGGCCAGCAACTTCTTCGAACTGGCCGTCGCGGTAGCCATCTCGGTCTTCGGGCTCAATTCGGGGGCCACCCTGGCTACGGTTGTGGGCGTACTGGTCGAGGTACCGGTGATGCTGACCCTGGTACGCTTCGCCAATTCAACGCGGCGCTGGTTTGCCGCCCCTGCTTGAGAGGGGGGTGATTCTAGGCTATCCTTATCTTAATGAGGAGTGCAGCTTCTGGTTCATTAGTCCCTTCTCTTACTCTGGAGGCGGCGACCGCCGAGGTCGCCGGCGAGCTGGCGGCCTGGTTTCCCGACGAGAAGAGCCTGGTCTATTGGGGCGGGCCTGAGATTCGCTTTCCTTTAGAGCCCGGGCAGGTAGCGGAGCTGATCGAGGAGGAGGGGACCCTCTCCTTCGCCGCCCGGCGCGGTGAAGCCCTGGTCGGCTTCTGCCAGCTGCGGGGCTTTGAACCGGAGCAAAGATGCATCAGGGCGGCGCGGATTGCCGTCGCCCCTGCAGCCCGGGGCAAGGGTACCGGGGCGACAATGGTGCAATTGCTCTGCCGGGAGGCCCCCTCCCGCTTTGCCGTCGATCGGGTAGAGCTCTTCGTGGTGGCCGACAACCTGCCCGCTATCCGCTGCTATACGCGCCTGGGATTCATTAATCTCGGGCTCCAGGAGCGACGACTCCCCGGACCCGACGGGGACTATCCTCTCTACAAGATGGCCATCGACCTGGGAGTGTGCTAAAATCATGCCCATGGCTAAGAAACCGAACACCACAGTCACTACTCCCATTGCCGATGAGGCCGTACAAGACCTGATGCAGGCCGGATTCACCGAATACGAGGCCAAGGTCTACCTGTCGCTATTGTCGAATCATCCGGCCAGCGCCTATACCATCTCGCAAAACTCCGGCGTACCCCATTCCCGGGTCTACGACATCAGCCGACGGCTGATCAAGAAGGGCTTCGCCGTCTCTTCCGGCACCAATCCCGAGGTCTTCTCCCCTCTTTCGCCGGAGGAGCTGGTCGGCAAGATCAAGCGGGACAACGAGAAACTGACCCATAAACTCAAGGAGCGGCTAGAGCAGGTTGATTTCACCTCCGATTTCAATCCGGTCTGGAACCTTCACGATCGGGAAGAGGCCCTAGAGAAAGCGGTCGAACTAATCCGCGAAGGGGAACAGAAGATCTACATCGGCTTCTGGTCCGAGGAGTTTCCCCACCTTGAGGAGTCCCTCCGGGAGGCGGCCGAGCGGGGGGCTCAGGTGTTGATGCTCTGCTACGGCGAGATAGAGACCGATTTCGGTCAGGTCTACTCCCACGAGCGGAGCAATATGGACGATCTGGACTCACAAGGACGCAGCCTCGATTGCGCGGTGGACTCCGCCGTCTGCATCTCCGGCATCCTCGGCAATCCGGGGAAATCCCAGATCGTCTGGACCCGGAATCCCGGACTCGTCCATTCCATCGAGGGCTACATTATCCACGACTTCTACCTGGCCGAACTCAGAATGGCCTTCGGCGAGAAGATGGACCAGCTCTTCGGGGCGAACCTTTCAAAGTTGCGCAGAAAGTTTTACGAGGATTGAGGTTCTTCATTCCAGGGGATTGATCCAGGATAATTCCCTGAACCGCCCGAAATCAGTATCATTTGAGCAGACGGTAGCATTCAATTCAATAGCCACAGCAGCTATATGGATATCCGTTGTCTGTTTCCAGGTGCTTCCTGTTGTTTTGTAAAGGTTTTCCGCGATCTCCAAATGTCTGTGTCCGGGCGTTACAAGACGGGTTGAGGGCAGCTCAAGCCAGGTTTTAACCGTTTTTATCAGCTCCTCCGGCCGGTCCGGAGTCTTGACAATATGCGGATTTGTGATCAACACCCGGTCTAAACCCGTACTCCTTCGGCGCGACTTTGGAACTCACCGGAGGTTCGTGAACCGCCAGTATTATCACTTTTCTGTAAGCAATAATCCGGTTGACAACTCCCTATAAGCCACTATAATTACTACTGCAATAGCAACAAAGAATGGAGAGGGCGACTCGATGGAGAGAAAGGTTCAGGTCCTGCTATGGGGCTTCGGCGCCATGGGCAGCGGCATGGCGAGGATGCTGTTACAGAAAAAGGGAGTGGAGATAGCCGGGGTCTGCGATATGCATCCCGATCGGGTGGGGAAGAGCCTCTTCTCAGTACTGGGGCTGGAACGCGGGGACCATCCGGAGGTTATTATCCGGGATAGTATCGAAGAAGCCTTGCAGGATGCCGAAGGGGCCGACATCGCCCTTTTGGCGACCGACTCGTTTACCCGCAAGGCCTTTGATAAAATCATTCTCCTAGTGGAGCAGGGCTTGAACGTGATCTCCACCGCCGAGGAGATGGCTTATCCCAAGGCGGCCGAGCCGGAATTGGCGGCCAAGATAGACGCCGCAGCCAAGGAGCATGGCGTGACCGTGCTCGGAACCGGGATCAATCCTGGATTGATCATGGATCTTCTGGTGGTGCTGATGACCGGCGCTTCGATCGATATCGATTCGATCAAGGCCGAGCGGGTCAACAGCCTCTCTCCCTTCGGTCCGGCGGTGATGGAGGAGCAGGGAGTCGGCCTGAGCCCCGAGGCCTTCGCCGCCGGCGCGGCCGACGGAACTCTCGCGGGGCATGTCGGATTCAACGAATCGGTCAACATGATCGCCGATGCGATCGGCTGGAAGCTCTCGGCCCCGGTCGCTCAAACCATGGAGCCCATCGTCTCCTCGGTTCCCCGCAAGACTGAGTATACCGAGATCGAGTCCGGCGATGTGGCCGGCTGCAATATGCGCGGAAGAGGGCTCGTTGCGGGGGAGGCGAGGATCGAGATGGTCCACCCCCAGCAGATCGAACCCGAACTTGAAGGAATCGACACCGGCGACTATGTCACAATCAAGGGTACCCCCAATATCAATCTGCAGATTAAGCCTGAGGTTCCCGGCGGCATCGGCACCATCGCCATGTGCGTCAATATGATCCCCCAGGTGATCAACGCCTCCCCGGGATTGAAGACCATGCTCGATCTGCCGGTGCCCCGGGCGATCTTAGGCGATATGCGCGAGCGAATAGAGTAGCCCTCCAAGGAGATAAGGATATGCAGGAACGACAGGACGATTTTCAAGAGCGCCGGAAGCATCTGGCGGGATTAAGCGAAACCGAACTGGAGCAGCGCTTCTGGGAACTGGCGGATCAATTGACCGAGCCGCTGATAGATCTGGCCCGCACCCATACCAGCCCCTCTATCGAGCGTTCAGTGCTCCTCAGAATGGGCTTCTCCTCGGTGGAGGCCCGGGCGATCGTCGACCAGGTGATCGACCACGGTCTGATCGGAAAAGGCGCAGGGCATGTTGTCTACCGGGTAGCCCAAGAGCAGGGCTTGGATATCCGCGAGGCCGGCCTGGCCCTGGCCCAGGGGAAGTACTGGAACGAGGCGCTCGCCGCCTTCGGAAAGCAGGAGGCTTAAGGTGAAGCTCGATCCGAACAAAAAGATAGATGTAGAAGAGATCCTCAGCGACCTGGAGCACTACCATCCCCGGCGCAAGGGCTGGGCCTGGCGGCGGGGCAGCGGCGAAAAGCGGACCATCGGTCCCTTCGACTACTACCAGACCACGGAGCGTCTGGATCAGAGCACGCCCTTGCCGGCGGCCCACTACTTCGGGGATATCGATCCCCAGCCGATCTCGACCATTACCACCGAGATAGCCTCGGGACGCTTCGAGGATGATATTAGACGCATGCGCATGGCCGCCTGGCACGGCGCCGACCACCTGATGGTGATTCGTACCGCCGGCCAGAGCCATATGGACGGCCTGATCGAGGGCACCCCCCAGGGAATCGGCGGGGTGCCGATTACCCGCAAGCAGCTCAGGGCCCAGCGCAAGGCGCTGGATCTGATCGAGGACGAGGTTGGCCGGCCGATCAACTACCACTCCTACGTCTCCGGAGTGGCGGGCCCCGAGATTGCGGTCCTCTTTGCCGAGGAGGGGGTCAACGGCGCCCACCAGGATCCCCAGTACAACGTCCTCTACCGCAACGTCAACATGGTCCGCAGCTTCGTCGACGCGGCGGAGGCCAAGCGGGTAATGGCCTGGGCCGGGATGGCCCAGATCGACGGCGCCCACAACGCCAACGCCACCGCCCGGCAGGCCTGGAAGGTGATGCCCGAGCTGATGGTTCAGCACGGACTCAACTCGATGTTCTCCGTCAAGGCGGGCATCTCGAAAGAGAACATCTGCCTCTCTACCGTACCTCCCACCGCGCCGCCGGCCCCGGCCATGCGCCTGGATCTGCCCTATGCGGTCGCCCTGCGTGAAATCTTCCGGGAGTTCAAGATGCGGGCCCAGCAGAACACCAAGTACATGACCTCCTCGGCCCGGGAGGCGACGGTGACCCACACCCTGAACCTGCTCATCAGTCAGCTGACCCGGGCGGAGATCCAGTCTACCATCACCCCCGATGAGGGGCGGAACGTCCCCTGGCATATCTACAACATCGAAGGCACCGACACCGCCAAACAGGCGTTCAACGGCATGGACGGTCTCGGCCGTATGGTGCAGCTCCGGCGTAACGAGGGGGATCTGGCCGAAGCGGTACGGGAACTGAAGGAGCGGGCGGTCCTCTTTATGGAGGAGATGATCGAGCTCGGCGGCTACTTCAAAGCGGTGGAGGCGGGGATGTTCGTCGACTCCGGGAAGTACCCCGAGCGAAACGGCGACCCCATTGTGCGCAAGGCCGACGGCGGCGTCGGCGCCGGCACCGTCTACGAGCGGGACGAGGATTATATGGCGCCGGTAACGGCCCACTTCGGCAACAACAACCTGAAGCAGTACCGGGCCGAGGCGGATCCCGCCGCACTCATCGACGGGACAACCCTGGAGAAACCGGAGAAGATCATCTACATCGATGAGCTCGACGAGAACGACAACGTCCATGTGCGCATGGCCGAGACGGCCGAGCTGCGGCACAGTACCAAGATCAAACCCGAGATGGAGTGGCAGGGGGACGGAATCGTCCTGTTGACCCTCTGCCTCCCCACCGATAAACGGACCGCCCAGTTCGCCGCCCTGGAGGTTGCCAAGAAGATGGGCCTGGGTGAAGCGGAGGTGATTCACACCGAGGTGCTGCACCCTTCCGAGGGGACCCGGATCGAGCTCAAGGGCAAGGTCGACTTCACCATCGATACGGCCGAACTCGAGATTCCGCCGGAGCCTGAGGTGCTGACCGAGGATGAGATCCGTGAGGCGATTAGGAATGAGCCGATGACGATCGTCGCCGGTACCGTCGGCGAGGACGAGCACTCGGTGGGCTTACGGGAGATCATCGACATCAAGCACGGCGGGATCGAGGGTTACGGGATCGACTGCCACTACCTGGGCACCTCGGTGCCTCTGGAGAAGCTAGTGGACGCCGCCATCGAGACCGACGCGGACGCGATCCTGGTTTCGACGATTATCAGCCACGACGATATTCACTACAAGAATATGAAGCGCGTTCATGAGCTCGCTATCGAAAAGGGGATCCGCGAGAAGGTGCTGATCCTGGCCGGCGGAACCCAGGTATCGCCGGAGACGGCGGAGAAGCAGGGCGTGGACGCCGGATTCGGCCGGGGGACCAAGGGGATTCACGTGGCCACCTTCCTGGTCAAGAACCGCCGGGCCAAGTAGGGCGGCATATGCGGGTAGAGGTTCTCTCCGCCGAGATCGGCAGCACCACCACCGTCGTCAGCGCCTTTACAGGGCTCAACACGGGAGAACCGCGCTTCCTGGGGCAGGGGAGCGCGCCCACCTCCGTCGAATCCGGGGATGTCCGCATCGGTCTCGAGGCGGCTATAGAGAGCCTTAAAGCCGGCCGGGGCTGGGGGAGCCTGGCGTGGGAACGCTTCTCCGCCTCGTCCTCGGCCACCGGGGGCTTGCGGATGAGCGTTCACGGACTGGTCTACGACATGACCGTAAAGGCCGCCCGGGAGGCCGCCCTGGGGGCCGGCGCCAATATCTGCAACATCACCGCCGGCAAGATGCGTCCCCGGGACGCGGAGCGGATGATCGCCTCCCGGCCGAATATCATTCTGATCGCCGGCGGGGTCGATTACGGCGAGCGGGATACGGCGCTTTATAACGGGGAGCTGATCGCCGGCGCCCTTAGCGCCGCCGGACTCAGGATCCCGATTATCTATGCCGGGAATATCGAGAACGGCGATGAGATCGGCGAGATCTTCCGGGCCCGGGAGCTTGTCTCTACGGTGGTGGAGAATGTCTATCCGCGCATCGACGAGCTGGTCATCGAGCCGACGCGGTACGTGATTCAGCAGCTCTTCGAGGAGCATATCGTCAACGCCCCGGGAATGGAACATATCCGGGACTTGGTTAACGGTCGCATCATGCCCGTCCCGGGGGCGGTGATGAAGGCGGCGCAACTTCTACGGCAGGAGCTCGGTGATCTGATCGTCTTCGATATCGGCGGGGCGACCACCGACATCCATTCGGTCTGCAGCGACACCCCCGAGGTGAGCCGCATGCTGATCGCACCGGAGCCGGAGGCCAAGCGGACCGTCGAGGGCGACTTAGGGCTCTACGTCAACCGGCGGCAGGTAATGGAGCAGGCCGCGCGGGAGCTTAAGCTCTCGCTCGAAACCAATGACGAGGAGCTCCGCGCCTGCATAAAGGCGCTGCCTCCGATGCCGAAGAGCGACGCGGAGCAGCGTCTGGCCCGAGAGCTGGCCTTTCACGCCGGCCGTCTCGCCCTGGAGCGCCATGCGGGGCGTTACCGGGAGCTCTACTCCCTGGCCGGGAAGCAGAGGTATGCCGAAGGTAAGGATTTAACCGGCATCGGCGCGGTGATCGGCACCGGCGGTTCCCTCTCTCGACTCCCCGGCGGTGAGGAGACCTTACGGCGAATCCTCGCTTCAGGATCAGGGCGGGAGCTCTACCCGCCCCCGGAGAGCAGGGTTCTCTTGGACAGGGATTACATAATGGCGGCCCTGGGCGTATTGGCCGAGGAGTATCCGGCCGGGGCGACGGCGCTTCTCTGTCGCAGCCTGGGAATTGAGGATGAGGTGCAGTAGATGGCGGGACCGACGATTGAGGTCGATATAGCGAGGGTCGAGGCGAACACCCGGGCGGTAGTCGAGCTCTGCGGGGAGCACGGCATTGAGGTAACCGGGGTAACCAAGGTTACCTGCGGGATGCCCCAGGTGGCGAATGCGATGATCCGGGCCGGGGTGACGCAGATAGGCGAGTCGCGCCTGGAGAACATTCACCGCTTGCGGGCGGGGGGGATGAACCGGCCGGTGATGCTACTGCGAATACCGCCCCTCTCGGCGGCGGAGGAGATCGTCCGCTCCGTGGACGTAAGCCTCAACTCCGAGCTTCCGGTTATCCGCAGAATCAGCCAGGTGGCCGAATCCCTGGGAACGGTCCACCGCATAATCCTGATGGTCGACTTAGGCGATCTCAGAGAGGGGATCTGGCCTGGAGAGCTTCTTCCCGCGGTACGGGAGATTCGCGAATTGCCGGGGGTGAGGATTCAGGGAATCGGTACCAACCTGACCTGCTACGGCGGGGTAATTCCGACCCGGGACAATCTGCAGCAATTGGTCGATTACGCGAAGCGAATCGAGGACAGCTTCGGGATCCCCATGGAGACGATCTCCGGCGGGAACTCCTCTACCCTGCCGCTCTTGGCCGCCGGCAAGGTGCCGAAGGAGATCAATAACTTGAGAATCGGCGAGGCGATCCTCCTCGGTCGGGAGACCGTCGACCGGACCCCCTGGCCGGGAACCGTGCAGGATGCCTTCCGTCTGCGGGCGGAGCTGATCGAGCGTAAGCGGAAGCCCTCGGTACCGATCGGCGAAACCGGCCAGGACGCCTTCGGGAAGCGACAGGTCTTCGAGGATAAGGGCGAGATGATTCGGGGCATCCTCAATATCGGCCGGGAGGATGTCGATGTGGAGGGACTCATCCCGGCGGACGAGCGTATCGCCATTCTGGGCGCCTCCTCCGATCACCTCCTGGTCGACATGACCGCCCTGCCCGAACCGCCCGAACTGGGGGAGGAGCTCGCCTTTATCCCCAACTACTCGGCCCTGCTGGCCTGCATGACCTCGGGCTACGTGGCCAAGAAGGTGAAGCTCCCCGCCGAGCTGCAGTCGACGGCCCGGAGGCAGGTGGCCCTGGTCGGTTCGATCTTCGAGAATGAGGAGTACGGAAAGAACCTGGAGCAGTGGCTCACTCGTCTGGATTACCGCTACCGCTCCTTTGACGAGTCTATCGATGCGGAGACCTTGAGCGGTCTGATTCGGCCCGGCAGCGTGCCGATTTTAGGGGGACGGGAGTTTCTTCTGCCGGGGCTCGAGGCGGCCTCGATGAGCATGAGTCAGTTCGGTCTGCTCTGGGTCGATTCGACCATCCATTACGACGAGCTCGAACCCATCCTCACCCAGCGTTCGCCGGAACTGGCGGCGGCCCTGCCTCTGGACAACATCGTCCTCTTAGGCGTGCGGGAGATCGAACCCGAGGCGGCCCGGCTCCTGCGCCGTCACCACATCAGCGTCTTTACCATGGAGGATATCTCCCTCCTGCCCCTGCGGGAGATCGTGCGCCGGGCGCTGGACAAGAGCTGCGGCGGTACCGAAGGGCTCTACTTGAAGTTTGCCGGCCGGGTTGCGGATAACGGCAACGACGGCCTGACCAACCGGGAGACCCATCTGATCATGGAGCTGGTGGCCGCCAGCCGCACCTTGAGGGTGCTGGAGATGGACGACGACGCTACCTACGGCCGGGACGAAACCTATATCCGCTCATCCCGGAAGGCGAGCGCCAACATGCCGCGCTTCCTGCTCTCCGCCTTGGGAAAGCGGATTATGGGAATGCCGGGGGGATAGGGATCAGGATTATTCGGAGTCTAAAAATCTTCGAAGGAAACGAATATCGTCCTCATCCGTTATGGATTTATCTGTTCTATTGTCCTTCAGCGTAATCAGGTCTTGAATTGAAGCGATGAATATTTGCGTATCGTCTAGTTTAACTTGATTTGCATTTTTTAACAAAACTGGAATTGGAATACCGAGTTCAAAGAGCAGATCAATTTGTGAACTGATGTCTATTTCTTCAAGCGTGAGATATTCGCTAGAAGGAGTAATGTAGGGGAGTACTAAACTTGCGGAACCTTCTCTATTGTCTTCTATGAATCGCGAGGCGGTGTCGGCATCCAGTGCAATATGTATTGATGTCTCGCTTACTGAGGTAATAAGCCGGTATCCATGGGGGTAGAGTAATCCTAGGATCCTATCGACATCCAATATTCGGACGGCTAAATCAATGTCATGGGTGACTCTTGGGCTATTATATAATCTGAGTGCTACCCCGCCTACAATAACAAAGGGTATATCTGAAACAGTAAGAAGCTTAATCAGCGCCTTATGGGTCATGTCTCTTTTTACGTCTAAAAGAGCGGAGAATCAGCTGTTTAGCATATTCCGGATTTAGCTCTAGTAAATTTTTTGACGCTGTTTCTAATGTATCGAGCTTTTGCGAAACGGATTGCTGATTGAGAATTAATAGTATATTTTGCCGATTGAGCATCATCAATATTCAGAGTATAAATATCCTTAACGCTGGTCAATATAGGCACCTATAGAAACGCCCGGCCTTTCTCTTCGCGTCGTAGACAGCCTTTTCAGCTCCCGAATCCGTTCCGCCGTGGCCGGATGGGTGTCCCAGAGGGTCGCTTCCCGCTTGACCCCCATGGGCATGAAGATGTTCCACCACTGTGTTCGGGCTTGTTCAATCCCGTTCAGGGCCGAAGCCAACCCCAAGGGATCGCCGGTCATCTCCGCCGCGGCCAGATCGGCGGCGTACTCCCGGGTGCGGAGCAGGGTCCGTTCGAGCAGCATCAGAGCTACGGGCGCTCCCCACATCAGTAGGATCAACGGCAGAAGGGATCCGCCGCCGGAGAAGAGCAGGTAGGGCAGTTGGATCAAGAGCAGGAGCCAGCCGACCTGCGCCATGGCCTGCACGATGCCCCGGGCGGCGCTTATCAGCCGAAAGAGTCCCAGATCCCGATTACGGATATGGCCTATTTCGTGGGCCAGTACGCCGGTCAGTTCCCGCTCGTTAAGGCGGTTCAAGAGCCCCTGGCTGATAACGATCCCGTGCTGGTCGCCGTCGCGAATCGCCATGGCGTTCAGGGTGCGATCCTGCCAGATATAGAGGGCCGGCGAGCGCTCAAGCCCGGCGCGTTCGGCCAGGCTTCGTACCAGGCGGTGCAGGCCGGGTGCGCTGCTCCAGCTCAATGGCCGCATGCGTCGCAGGAGCAGGGCCGTCTGCTCCCGGGCCGCCCTGCCGATCATCAGCATGATGATCGAGGCCGTAACGAGTGCAAACAAGGGCCCGAAGAACTCCCACAGGAGAAGCGCGCTCGTCCCCACTACGCCGAAGGCGATTATATAACTCTGAAAGGAGCGTTTTCGCTGTTCATGTCGCAGTAAATCTCTGTTCATAGCATCCTCATGTCTATTTACATGCAGGTACTGTGCCAAGGAGTATGGGAATAACTCTTTCTGATATAGAGAGATGTGCGCTCTACAATACCCGTCTCGATCCGAGTGGGGCAATTTGACCCGATCTGTGAAAGGAAGGTCAGAAAATGGGCCGCGGGTTTAAGGCATTCCTTATCTGTCGTATGCTGGAAAGTAAGGAGAATATGAGTATGAATACTACAATGTGGCAAAAGAGTGGTGCGACCGCATCGAGAATCATCCAGGGCTGTATGCGTATAGACAGTCTTGATACGAAACGGGCTGAAGAGCTCTTAAAAACCGCAATCGACTCAGGAATCAACTTCTTCGATCATGCCGATATTTACGGTAGCGGGGAGTGCGAGCGTATCTTCGCCAAGGCCCTGAAGCTTAGTGCCGATGAGCGGGATAGACTCTTTCTTCAGTCGAAATGCGGTATCCGCGAGGGAATGTTCGACTTCTCCCGGGATCACATCCTTACCTCGGTGGAGGGTATCCTCGAGCGCCTGCAGACTGAGTATCTCGATTTCCTGCTCCTCCACCGTCCCGATACCCTGATGGAACCCGAGGAGGTTGCCGAGGCCTTCGATCGGCTCTCCGCCGCCGGTAAGGTCCGCAACTTCGGCGTCAGTAACCAGAATCCGGCTCAGATCGAGCTTCTGCAGAGTTACCTCGGCCAGCGCTTGCAGATCAACCAGCTTCAGTTCGGTATTATGCATACGGGGATCATCGATCAGGGCTTTAACGTCAACATGAAAGTCGACGCTTCGGCCGACCGGGACGGATCGATCCTCGACTACTGCCGGCTCAACGATATAGTGATTCAGGCCTGGTCGCCCTATCAATATGGATTTTTCGAAGGGGTTTTCCTGGGGAACGAGAAGTTTCCGGAGCTCAACCGAGTACTCGACGAGATAGCCGACGCACACGGGATCTCGCCCACCGCGTTGGCTACGGTCTGGATTCTACGCCACCCGGCGAGGATGCAGGTCGTTGTCGGCAGCACCAACACGAAGCGGGTAGTCGATATCGCCGCCGCATCTGAAACGGAGATTAGCCGTGAGGAGTGGTACCGGATCTACCGGGCGGCGGGGAACACGCTACCGTAAAAAAAAGCCCGGAGCGTCTACTCCGGGCCGCGATATTCAAATAATGGGCTGAGGCCCTTACACCTTTCCGCAGGTGGCGACCATCACTGCCTTGATGGTGTGCATCCGGTTTTCCGCCTCGTCGAAGACCACCGAATGGCGGGAGCGGAAGACCTCGTCGGAGACCTCCATCTCCTTGATGCCGAACTGCTTCTCGATCTCCCGGCCCACGCTGGTCTCCAGGTCGTGGAAGGCGGGGAGGCAGTGCATGAAGATTACGTCTTCGTTGCCTGTCGCTTCGATCATCTTCATGTCGACCCGGTAGGGCTCTAGGAGCTTGATCCGCTCGGCGAACTGATCCTCCTCGCCCATAGATACCCAGACGTCGGTATAGATCGCATCGGCGTCCTTGACGCCTTCGGCGACCTTGTCGGTCAGCTCGATGACGGCCCCGGTCTCTTTAGCGAGTTCCCGCATCTCGGCTACCAGCTTCTCGTCCGGGAAGAGCTCCTGCGGGGCGATGCCGACGAAGTGCATCCCCATCTTGGCGGCGCCGATCATCAGGCTGTTGCCCATGTTGTTTCGAGCATCGCCCACATAGACCATCTTGACCTTGTTCAGGGGCTTGGCCACCTGTTCCTGGATCGTCAAAAGGTCGGCCAGGACCTGGGTGGGATGGTAGAGATCGGTCAGGCCGTTCCAGACCGGTACCCCGGCAGAGCGGGCTAGCTCGTCCACGGTGGACTGCTGGAAACCCCGGAACTCGATACCGTCGTAGTAGCGTCCCAGCACCTTGGCGGTATCCTCGATGGATTCCTTCTTTCCCATCTGGCTGTTGGTCAGGAAGGTTACCTGGGCTCCCTCGTCGAAGGCGGCCACCTCGAAGGCGCAGCGGGTACGGGTCGAGGTCTTCTCGAACAGGAGCACGATATTCTTACCCTGCAGGAGGTCGCCCTTGATTCCGGCCCTCTTTTTATTCTTGAGATCCCGAGAGAGCTCCAGCAGATAGCGGATCTCCTCGGGGGTGAAGTCTTTCAGCGTCAGCAAGTGACGGCCTTTCAGGTTTACCGGCATTCTCTTCCTCCTATCTCTGCCGAAAATCGCTCTATTTGATCATTAATCTCACTTTTCTACCAGTCGATAGCGTCCCGATAGAGGGGCATGCTCATGCAGCGGGGGCCGCCGCGGCCGCGGACCAGTTCGGATCCGGGGATCTCGACTACCTCGACCCCGTTCTGGCGCAGGATATCGTTGGAGACGATATTGCGCCGGTAGGTAATTACCGTGCCCGGCGCTACGGCCAGGGTGTTGGTGCTGTCGTTCCACTGCTCTCGTTCGGCGGTCAGGGAGTCGCCGCCGCCGGTTTCGATCAGCTTGATGGCGGGAACCTTCAGGGCTCGGCTGAGGGTCTGTACCAGATCATCCTCGGCGCTGATGCGGATTCCGCCCCGGCCGTTGGGAGTCAGGCTATAGAGGTGCAGTAGGTCGGCTATCCCCGGGAAGATGGTGAACTTATCCCGGTCTACCATGGTAAAGACCGTGTCCAGGTGCATGTAGGCCCGGGCAAAGGGGATCTGGACGACGATTACCTCCCGGACTCGGTCGTCTTCGGCAAAGAGGCGGGAGGCGAGCTCCTCGATCGCCTCGGCGCTGGTGCGGGCGCTGCAACCGATGGCCACGACCTGGTCGCTGAGAATCAGGATGTCCCCGCCCTCGATGCTGTCCGCCTCGTCGTACTGATGCCAAAGATCGACCCCGGCCTGCTCGAAGCGGGGATGGTGCCGGGCGATATACTCGAGCAGCATGCTCTCCCGTTGACGGGCCGTGGCTTTCATGGTGTTCACCGAGAGCTTATCGCCGATCACCGTCCCGTAATCCCGGGAGAAGTAGAGGTTGGGCAGGGGGTCGATGTAGAAGGGGTAGGCGTCCTTGATATAGAAGGAGAGCCGCTTCTCCTCGTCCGCATGGGTCACCTCGCTCTTCGCCAGGCCGGCCAGCAGGGTAGAGGCGAGCTCATCGGCGTTCTTCTCCATCAGGAGCGTCGCGATATCCTCCCGCAAAGCAGTTGAGCTGACCCGCAGGTTTTCCGTTACCTCTTTAACCAGGGGTTCTCGAACATTCTGGTGAGCGACCACCTCGCGCAGCAGCTCTTCGAAATAGAGGACCTCGCAGCCCCTGTCGCGCAGGGTGGCGGCGAACTGATCGTGCTCGACCTGCATCTGGGCCAGATAGGGGATGTCCTCGAAGAGCATCTCGTCCAGGTATTTAGGGATCAACTGCTCCAGCTCACGACTCGGCCGATGAAGCAGAATCGTCTTCAAGGGGCCGATCTCGGAACGGATCTGTAATAACTTTGCGTCGGGATTACTCATTGTACACTCCTGATATTACCACTACAATAGTAACAAATATTCCCAAATTTGCAAGCCCTATTTTCTACAGAAAGGGAAGGTAAATTATTTGTTACTTCTGTAGTAGTTATGATATAGTGTGGGGGTGGGTGATTTACCCGCTTTTCCGTATTCAGTACACTATATCGCGCACAGGTGCGTAATTGAAGGGTAGAGAAGTATGAAGATTCCAGCCGGAAGTTTAGTCGATATCAGTCTCGTCGTCCTCCCCGCCGGGCAGCGTGCCCCGCAGGTACCGGAGGATACCCAGCAGGTTGATCTGGAGATGAGGGTCAAGGGGCGTCTGTTAAGCGCTGCGGAGCCGGGTGATTCGGTTGAGATAGAGACCCCGATCGGCCGACGGATGCACGGCCGTTTGCTGGCCGCCAATCCGGCCTACACCCATAATTTCGGCGAGCCCATACCGGAGCTTACTCCCATCGGCCGTGAACTCCGGGCGATCTTGGCCGAGCAGGGGACCGAATGATGAGCGCAACCATGAGCTACGCTGAGATTATGGCCCGTAAGGAAGAACTGATGCTGAGCGCGGTCGGCATCGATTACGGCGCCTACGCCTACGGGCGGGTCGCCTTCGATTATGAACGGATGCTTTCTGATACCGGCTACGGCATCGAGGAGATCGCCCGCATCCAGGCCGAGACCGCCGTGGGCGAGACCCCTTTGGTGGAGCTTAAGAATATGACCGCCCTGGCCCGGATCTGCGCCCGTCGCAGCGGACGCCCGGAGAAGGGGGCCAGGATCTTCCTGAAGGACGAGGCGGCCAACCCGTCGGGATCATTCAAGGACCGCCGGGCCTCTCTCTCGGCCTACGAGGCCAAGAAGAAGGGCTATCCCGGCATCGCCGCCGCCTCCAGCGGCAACTACGGCGCGGCGGTGGCGAGCCAGGCGGCGAAGTACGGCCTGGGATCGATAATCGTCCAGGAGTCATTCGACAGCCGAGGAATCGAGCAGCCGGAGATCGCCGAGAAGACCCGGGCCTGCGAAGCCTACGGCGCCGAGGTCCTGCGGCTCTCGGTCGGGCCGGAGCTCTTCTACCAGTTTCTGATTGCGCTGATCGAGACCGGCTACTTCAACGCCTCCCTCTACACCCCCTTCTCGATTCTCGGAATCGAGACCCTGGGCTGGGAGTTGGCCCGTCAGGTCGAGAACCGTACCGGCCGCATGCCCGACGCGGTCATCGCCACCCACGCCGGCGGCGGCAACGTGACCGGCACCGCCCGGGGCTTACATAAAGCGGGGGCGGAAGAGACCCTGATGATCGGCGCTTCGGTCGACCTCAAGGGGCTGCACATGGCCTCCGACCGGGACTTCAACCGCAAGTCATTTACCACCGGCCATACCGGCTTTTCGATTCCCTTCTCCACCTGGCCGGACCGCTCCGACGTTCCCCGGAGCGCCGCGAGGCCCTTGCGCTATCTGGACCGCTTCGTGACCGTCACCCAGGGGGAGGTCTTCTATATTACCCAGGCCCTGGCCGAAGTCGAAGGCCTCGAACGAGGGCCGGCCGGGAATACCTCCCTGGCCGCCGCCTTCGCTATCGCCCAGGAGATGGACCGGGAGGAGATCGTCGTCGTGCAGGAGACCGAATACACCGGCGCCGGAAAACACCCCATGGCGCAGCTGGGCCTGGCAAAAAGGATGGGCGTCGATGTGCGTCGCGGGGATCCTGCCGAGAACATCCCCGGAAAAGCGATTGTGATCCCTGAGGATCCGGCTCAGATCGCCGTCGCCGAGGTCGACCTGTACCGTTTAAAGAACTCCTACCTGAAGAACGCCTTAAAGGGGATTGATGATCCCGCGAGTCTGGAAGAGGCGGATCTTCGTTTTCTGGCCGAGGAGACGCGGCTTACGCCGGCGGCGGTAAAGAACCGTATAGAAGAGCTTACGGGGGGCAATGTGTGAGCGACTCCCGTCCTTTAACGCATTGCCGGATCGATCTGGCGGCCCTGGACCATAACATGGCGCTTTTGAAGGAGCTCGCCGGAGGAAGACCGCTGACTCCGGCCATCAAGGCCAACGCCTACGGCCACGGGGCGGAGCGTATCGCCGCCCGGCTGGTAGAGAGCGGCTACACCACCCTCTGCGTCGCCCACGTCGCCGAGGCGATCGCCCTGGAGGAGCAGGGGATTCGGGCCCGCTTTATGATCCTCTCTCCCGATCTGGGGGATCCCGCCGAGGAGATCGTCCGTCGGGGATACGAACCGGTGGTGTGCACCCTGGAGCAGCTCGCCGCGCTCTCCCGGGCTGCGAAGAGCCTGAAGCAGACGGTCCGCATCCACCTGAAGGTCGATACCGGCATGGGCCGGGTCGGATTCCTGATGAGTGAGGCAGAGGAGGCGATCCGCCAGGCCCTGAGCCTGCCAGGAATCGAGATCGCCGCGGTGATGAGCCATTTCCCCCGAGCCGACGAGGCGGACAAGAGCTACTCCCGCGGCCAGATCGCCCGTTTCGACGAGGTGGTGAGGATGGCCCGCGGTCTCGGGGTAGGGCAGTTTCACCTGGCCAACAGCGCCGCGATCTTCGATCTGCCGGAAGCTCATTACGACCTCTGCCGCCCGGGGATATCGATCTACGGCTTGAAGCCCTCCGACCAGTGTCTGAATCCCCGAACAGATGAGCTGAAGCCGGTCTTGAGCTGGCGAACCCGGATTACCCAACTCAAGGAGGTTCCCGCCGGAACCGGCATCAGCTACGGTCACACCTTCGTGACCAAGAGGCCCTCCCTGATCGCCAGCGTCCCCGTCGGTTACGGGGACGGCCTGATGCGGCTCTTGAGCAATCGCATGGAGTTCCTGGTCGGCGGTCGCCGCTGTCCGCAAATCGGCAGGATCTGCATGGATCAGTCCCTGATCGACGTCACCGCCCTGCGGGGTAAGGTTGAGCTCGGCGACGAGGCGGTGCTGATCGGTTCTCAGGGGGATGAGGAGATTACTGCCGACGAGATGGCCTCGACCCTGGGTACCATCAACTACGAGATCGTGACCCAGATTTCGGCCCGGGTGCCGCGGATTCCTGAGTAGGCGGCAAAGGCAAGAGGATCGATACACTGGTTCCCCGGCCGGGTACGCTCTCGATCTCCATCTCCGCCTCTATTTCCAAGAGCAGCCTATAGACAAGACTCATGCCCAGCCCGGTTCCGGTCTCTCCCAGCGAACCGTTTTGGGAGCGCATCGATAAACCCTGTTTTAAGCGTTGCAGGGTCTCCCGATCCATGCCTGTACCCTCGTCGATGATGCTCAATGCGATTCGTTTACTGGGATGCATCTGGAGAGAGATCTTAATCTTGCCGCCTATATTCGAGAATTTAACCGCATTCCCAAGGATGTTACGCAGACTAGTCTGGATTTGCCTCGCTCCTGAAAAAACCGGCGGTACCGGAGCAAAGGAGGTCTCCACCACCAGTGATTTCTGATGAAAGAGGGTGGAGAAGCTGTTGAGTACCCCCGATACCAGATCCGGCAAAATTACCGCTCCTTTTTCGTTTATTGTTTGGCCTGCACGGTATTCTCCCCATTCAAGGAGATCTTCCAACAAATGGACAGTATGAACCGTCGTTGAAGAGAGAGCTTCGAGCATTTCCTGTCTTGCAGAGGTGAGCTGACCGCTCGATTCCAGCTCATTGAAATGCAGCTCCACCAGTTTGGGGAGGGCGCCCAAAGGGTTGCGTAGATCGTGGGCCAGGAGCGCGAAGAAGGCATCTTGTCGTTTTCGAATCTCCTCCAGCTCCCGTCTGGTGCTGATCATTCCCTGCAGATTGCGATAATTCGAGAGATCGATAGCCATTGCCAGTGCAGCGGATGCGGTGAGGATCAGCGATGAGAGAACCGGCAGCGTCCGTCCGGTCCCATCGAGGTTGATAAGAATAAGCCCGGAGACCAGGGCCACGGTAATGAGCGGGTGGAGCAGAGACGCGGGAAGGGGAATACCGCCGGCCACCCCCAGGAATATCAGGATCAGGTATATCTCGGGCATGGGAATCGTCGTGGTTAATGCCAGCAGCAGATTCCCCTGAATCAGCAGCAGTAAAATGAAAAATGCTCCCGCATAATTGCCGAATCGCTCCGAGAAGGATTGTCTGCGTTCTGTAAGTATTACAGCAATGGTGAAGAGGAACAAAACAAGGGTGAAGCCCGTGTTGGTATAGTCTTTCGGCAGCAGGGTGCCAAGGCCGCCGCGAATGAGGCGCGGAAGCATATCGAAAAGGGCCAGGCACAGACTGACTGCGGCCGCATAGGCGGAGAAGAGCCGCACCCGCCGCATGTAGAAGCGGGAGAGTTCGGCGGCTACTCCCGCAGCATGTGTAGTTCGAGATTGTCGCGCCGGCTCGACGACAGTATCCATGGTTTCAGTGTAGCGGAACCACGGCGGAGATGCAATTTTCCTGTCTATTTATATCCCAGAATTAATTAACCGTCCGTTCTCCGCCGGATGAGGGCCGCCGATAGGGAGGCGGTGCGGGACGCAGCTTTTTGCGGCTCAATGAGATGCCGCCGAAGCCGGAGATGACGGCGATATAGAAGCCGAAGTCGTACCACCATCCGGTATTGAAGGTCTCGTAGACCCGGACTCCCGGCCGGAAGATACCCACGATCAGCGAGATCGGCGCCAGCCAGCCGTGCCAGATCCCGACCAGGAAGTTGGCCCGCCGGTCCCGTTCCCGCTCGCCCTCGTCGGGGAGACAGGCGGTCAGACTGAACACAAGCACTGCGATCAGCACTATCAGAATAATCTTTTTCACGTTTTTCCTCCTCGCTCTATCAGTTCTACGATTTCGGCATATTCGTCAAGGGCTGATCTACCCGCCGGGTGAAGTCGGTACCGGCCCCGGGCGATCCACTCGAACCAGCCGTAGTGGTTATCCTTTAAAATTCTCCCCGCCTTGGCCGATCCGCCGAGCTCCCGGCAGCCGGCGGGGGAGAGCTCTCCGTGGCGCTGCAGCAGGAGCGCCAGATAGAGGGCCTCCTCCCGGTAGGCGGTAATCCGCTTTCCTTGAGTTCCGCCGGGGGTATGGTCCCCGGAACGGCCGTTCAGCTCCCGGAGGATTGCTTTCCGTCGTCGCTTATTGCGGCGCTGTTCCCATTTCTGCGGATGGGTAACCAGCTCAATCCTGGTGCGATGTTTGAGGAAGCGTATCAAGAGAAGGCCCAACTCGAGACGCTTGATCAGTTTTAGATTTGCCTTGAACGCGGCGGGGTAGCCGCTTCCGTCGACGGGAACGGCCAGGTAAACCGCGTCGCAGGACTCCTGCCGTTCCACCGCCTGCTGCAGGAGCCGCAGATTGATCGAGTTTTTCAGCTCCACCGCAATCAGCGTCTCGCCGTTCAAGGCGGCCACGTCGCAACCGGCCGCCTCCCCCTGCACACGATAGCCCAGGGCCTCCAGGTAGGCCTTGACCGGCGGGTAGAGTTCGGTTTCGGGACGGGTCTTCGCCATCAAAGAGGAGTATAGCCCAGGTTCGGGAGGGGTGAAAACGGTCTTCTACTCAAGCCCGAGGGCTAGCTCGACCCGGGCGGAGAGGCTTTCTCCCGGCGCCAGGATCCGCATTCCCATGTCGCTGCGGTTAAAGGCGTCGGTCACGTTGGAGATCGGTTCGAGGGCGACCGATTCTCGATCCGGCGGCGTAAAGAGCTGGTAGTACCGGAAGCTGCCGTAGATGCTGAGGTCGATCCTGTGCTGGGCCGAGGAGATCGTTGCGGTGAGTCCCTTTTCTGCCGGGTCGGCCGGAAAGGCGATGTCGTACTCCTCCGGACCCAACGCACGGGGAGTTCGGAAATCATAGCGGCCGGCCGCCTCGCTTACCGTGAGCATCCGGCCGGTGGGCGTGAGATCCTCCTCGACCTCTACAAAGCTCGTGCAGGGAATGGTGAGCAGAAGCTCATCACTGGTTGTCCCCGGCAGAGTGAAGTAGGGGTGCCAGCCGAATCCGACCGGGGCCGAGGCTGCACCGCGATTGGTGATGCGGTAGTCCATGGTGAGGCCCGAGTCTGCTAGTTGATAGTGTAGCTCAAGCTCCACCTGAAAGGGGTAGCCGGGATCCTCGCCCAGGCGCCAGCGCAGCCGCAGCCGGTCGGCGTGCAGTTCCCGGACGGCGCTGGGTCTGTCGTAGATCAGCCCGTGAATGGCCGAGCCGTCCTCCTGGTTCGGCGGCAGGCGGTACTCCCGACCTTCGAAACGGTAGATCCCTCCGGGGATCCTATCGCAGAAGGGGAAGAGAATCCGTCCGCGGAACCAGGGATTCTCTCTCAGCTCCTCTTCCCGGTCGCCGGCGAGAATCGGTACAGCGGTCTCGCTGCCGGCGGGGGCGAGCGCCAGGGAACGAACCATACCCCCCAGCTCTGGATAGACCGTCATGCGGGCGGCTCCGCAGCTAAGTTCGATAGGCTTCAAGCGTCGGCCTCGAAGAGGGCGGCGTAGTTGTGCGGATCATACAATTCAAACTCAACGCGCCGGTAGAACTCCTGGGGACCGCCGCTTTTAAGCTTCTCCACCAACAGAGAAATCTGGCGCTGGCTGCGGTAGGCGGCTACGGCGGCGAGTTTTTGATCGAGGGCCGCATCATCGGCCAGGAGCCGGTAGTCCGGCGGGCTCTCCAGGGCGCAGTAGACCGGGAACTCGTAGATCCGGGGGAGATCGCTCAGCATCGGGCCGAGATCCGGCCAGATATCCCCGGCGGCGTGGAAGAGGGAGATCAGCGCCTCCTGATGGACGATCTTGTGGTCGGGATGAAGATCCGAAGCGCCGCAGAGGAAGATGGCATCGGGCTTAAGCTCCCGGTAGAGCCGGGTGTAGACCTCCTGCATGCCGCCGGCGAGATCGCCGGTCAGTCTGCGGCCCTGCCATGCAAATAGATCGCCGTCGGGGAGCTCCAGAAAACGGACCGCGGGCTTGCCGATTATTTCCAGCGCCGCTTCGGTCTCCCTCCGGCGCACAGCGGCGATCTTGTCGCGGTCGGCGAGGTCGCAGTAGCCTAAGCCGCCGTCGGTGGTGATCGCCACCGTCACGTCGCAACCGGCTTCGAGCGCGGCGGCGACGGCAAGGCCTGAGCCGATTACCGCATCGTCGTCGTGGGGCACGAGAAAGAGCCAGCTCTCACCTTGTTTTGGATCCAGCGCCGGAACGCCGGGCCTCTTCTGCCAGCGGAAGCCCATGCTAGGCCTCCGCCTCGTTCCCGACCTTCCGGGCCCGCGCCGGTTTATCAAGGTTGATGCCCAGCACGATTCCGACCTCGACTAAGAGATTCCACCCGGCGACAAGTTGCAGATACTCGTTCAGCCCTTCCAGTCGGGGAATGCGGAAGGTAGGAAAGGAGGTCTCCCGGGAGGCGACGGCCACGACCTTAAGCCCAACTCCGTCGACGAGGACCCGGCGGAACTTCTCCTCCTCCTCTTCGAAGGGCTCGACCAGGATCACCGTGTCGGCGGGATTCAGGACCTCCTCTATCCCGTGCACGGCGTAGGTGCCCTCTAAGTAGTCGGAGCGCTTGCGGGCGATCTCGTTCGATTTCAGGGTGAGCTCCTCGGCCACGCCGTCGTTGCGTCCCGCCCAGAGCAGGGTTCCCGCATCGGCCAGGGCGCCGATCAGCTCCTGAGGCGGTTGCAGGGCTAGCACTTCGGCCACTCCCCGGCTAAGTGTTTCCGTATCACCGGCTGAGTAACCGTTTAGTTCTGAGAAGATCCGCTGATAGACCAGGGCCTGCTCGACCACGCTCTTGGTGGCTGCTACCGCCTCTTCGTCGCCGCAACTCAAGACAATTCCGTAATCGGCCTCCTCGACAATCGGTGTGCCGGGATTGGCGACGATGCCCACCGTGGGTACGCCCTCATTTTTCAGCTTCCGTACCAGCCGCAGGCCCTCCTTGGTCTTCCCGGAGTTACTGGCGATGCAGGCCGCTCCGCCTGAAAGGTCATACTCGAGAGCCTGGGTCGAGCCTTCGACGAGGGCGCTGCGGGGCGCTCCCCGGCGCAGGATCTCGACGATGCTGTGTTTGGCTGGGAAGATCCGGGACGACCCCTCGCCGGAAAGGAGCAGTCGACCGGAAACCTTCTGCAGGGCTTCCGCCGCTCTATCGGTCTCCCGCCAGTCGATACGCCGGATCACCTGAGGCGTTTCGAGCATCTCCTTAACCAGGCTGAACTGCTTGTATTTCGCATCCTTAAGATTCATCTTCTTCTCCTTCTCTCTATTCTCCGGGCGCCCTAGAAGAGGCGCTGATAACGCGGCATCTCCCCGATTAGGGGTCGTGCATAGTTCAAGAAAGCCTCGCTGACGCCGTTGCCGGCGCTATTAGTAAACTCATCGGGCATCGGTTTGGCCCGTACGGCGACCTCGTGGAGCGGTACCCGGCCGTAATCGATCCGGTAGTCCGGACCGGCGGCGCGTTCCATGGTGACCATAAAGCCGTTCACCCCATCCGCAGCCAGGTTGACCGCCTCTTTGCCGCAGCGGAAGGCCTCTTCTCTATCGAAAGGACCGACGCGATCGTCGGCGCACATGGAAAGGCTCTCGGTTACCTGAAACTCCCCCCGGTAGCCGGTGGACTCGCGGATCAGGCCGTGGAGAGTCAGGGCCGCGCTTCCCCCGCCCATGGCGCCGAACTCGGTGTTGGCGAACTTATCAGTACCCGTACCGGCGGATACGGGACTGCCGTCCTGCCACAGCACCCCTTCACCGCAGACGATGGAGCAGAAGCCGTAACGGTCGACGGTCGTTTGAACATCCGATAGCACCTTCTCGACGGTGATCGGTCGTTCGGGCAGGTAGATCAGATGGGGAGCATCCCCCTCCTCGCGTTTAGCCACGGCCGCCGAGGCGGCAAGCCAGCCGGCTTCGCGGCCTACCGTCTGATGGATTACGAAGCGATCGACCCGCTGCATGTCCCGGGCCAACTGTCCCGACTGCAGCACCGACAGGGCGGTGTAGCGGCCGGCCGAGCCGTAGCCCGGGGTGTGGTCGGTTCCATAGAGATCGTTGTCCACGGTCTTCGGGATACCGATGCCGCAGAGTTCGTAGCCGTTCTCTTCGGCATAGGCGGATATGCGGTGGATAGTGTCCATGGTGTCGTTGCCGCCGGCCAGGAAGATGTAGCGGATATCCAAATCTTTAAGCTTCTCAACGATCGGCCCCAAGTCCTCGTCCTGCAGCTTGTAGCGGCAGGAACCGAGGGCCGAACCGGGGGTCTCCTTTAGTCGCTTGAGCTCGGGATTGCTCAAGGTTGAGAGCTCGATGAGCTTCTCCTCCATGAAGCCTTCGACGGCGAAGTTCATCCCCAGAATGGGGGTCTCTGGCGAGAGGCTCCGCACCCGGTCGATGACCCCCGCTATCGAGGCGTTGATCACCGCCGTGGGACCGCCGGATTGTCCGATTAAGACCTTACCGTTCATGTTCGTACTCCTGCGATGGTTTTGATATGTTTGCGCATTGCCGCCAGGGCCGCCCCTTTCTCTACCCAGCGGGGATCGTCGATAAACTGATAGGGGAACTCCGGTTGAAAGCCTTTCAGGGCTCTCTCTAACTCACTGCGTTTATCTTCTGAGAGTTCCCCGGAGACAAAGAGGGCCTCGATGTTGAGGTAGCGGCCCATCAGACAGCCCAGCCGCGCCAGCTCATAGCCTGCGGCGCCGTCTAAGGGGAAGATCGACTCGTCTAACTCTCCGGCGGAACCCTTAGGTCCCCGGTAGAGGGCGCCGTTCAGCACCAGACCGCTTCCCACCGTCGGGATCGATTCGAAGACCAGCAAGTGTAGCAGACTGCGGCGACCTCCCTGCAGTAGGTTGAGGTCGATCCGAGCGGCCAGGTTGGCGTCGTTGTCCTGGATCAGCTCGGCGCGGGGTATCTCCTGCGCGATGATTCGGGGGAGTTCGGGGAGGCTTTGTGCGAAGTGGCTGGAAGCGTCCACCGCCCCCGCCTCGGATACTACCGAGGAGACCGCGGTCCCCACAGCACGGAGAGGGAAGGGGCCGGCCTCGGCCTTCATCCAGTCGGTCATCTTCCGTATGAGGGAGGGAAGGGCGCCGTCGATGAGCTCCTCCTCGATGTACGCAGTTTGGTTCAGGACCGGATCGAAGAGGGCGGCCTGCAGACGTGTGTGCCTTAGGTAGATAGCTCCGAAGAGGCCGTAGCCGGGATCAAGCTCCAGCAGGGTGGTTCTGCGCCCTCCTTGACGACCGCTTTCCCCCGAGCCGCTCTCCCGCACCAGGCCCAGCTCGATCAACTCCTTGGTGCGGATGCTGACGGTCGAAGTGTAGAGTCCCAGATTGGCGGCGAGTTCGCTGCGGCTGAGCACTGGAAAGCGCTGAAATTGTCCGAGAATCTGGAGAATTGTATCCGCCTTCTGATCAGCCTGGTACATGGGACCCCTTGGGATGGTTAGTTAGCTCAATGAGTGAACTAATATGATTTAAGCTTAGATCCTGTAGAGGAGTATGTCAAGGTAAATCGTCGACAGTGATAGAGTGGAGGGTTTGGACGAACAAGGAGCTTCTTTAAAACTCGGTCAAGAAGCCTTATGATACTGAGAGATTTTGCTGAGCTCAGTTTCTTTTTTCTCTTTAATAACTTCCAGATCATAGCGACTCTGCATGTTCAACCAAAATTCCGGAGTGGTACCGAAAAACCTGGAAAACCGCATTGCAGTATCGGCAGTGATCTTTCTTTTTCCCTGTATTATAGCGGCGATTCTAGGCGGATCGACAAAAATGCCTTTCGCAAGGGCATAGGGAGTAATACCCATCGGATCGAGAAATTCCTCCTTAAGTACTTCTCCAGGTGTAGATAGTTCAATAAGTTGCTTGCTCATAATTTACTCACTCCGCATCAATGGTAATCGGTTATTTCGACATCAAATGCGTTGCCATCGATCCAACGAAAACAGACACGCCATTGATCGTTTATCCTAATGCTGTACTCTCCTTTTCGATCGGCCTTTAAGGCTTCCAATCGATTTCCGGGAGGTACCCGTAAATCCTTCAGATCAGCTGCATCGTCCAGAAAACCAAGTTTTCGTCTCGCAATCTTGAAGAGATCACTGGGAAAACCCTTTCTACGTTTTCTTTGCCATATACTTTCTGTGAGCCCGTCTTTAAAGCTCTTAATCATGATTAATAATAGTATCAAACGCTAATAGTGTAAAGCGCTAATGATGTCTGGCTGTCGTATAGTTATGATAGGGACAATTATTCACCCCTATCTCACCAGCAGATCGTTATCAAACCTCGAGACATCCGCCCGTGGATAGAAGGGGCCTTCGCTCTGGGATGCCGTTGCTCGGCGGCTGCCGGATCCCCGGTTGATGGTGATGTCGAATCGCCCCGTATAGCTTCCCGAGGTTGATCCATTTTCGACCGGCATGATCAACTCCCGGCGGGAGGCGCGCACACTGTCACCGGGCAGGTTAAAATAGATCTGGCTAGTGAGGTATTCCCGGCCGTCGAAAAAGACTTTGAAGTGGATGTGCCGGGGCCGGGGAGCGTACTCGCCGGGCACGATGGTGCGGAAGGCGTAGCGGCCCTCGTCGTCGGTTCGGACCGATCCGTAGAACTGAAACTCCCGGTCGCGGTCGGCGGTATTTCGCTCCTCCGGATGATCGTAGATCCCCTGGGCGTCGGTCTGCCAGATCTGGACCTCCGCACCCTCGATGGGTTGTCCGTCTCTGCCGGTCACCGTGCCGCCGAAGAGGAGGATTTGCCCCGCGGCCTTTGGCGCTGCGTCGAAGCTGAAGTTTTCGCCGTCGATATCGATGCTTTGGGCCGCCACTGCGGCGCTGAGGGCGAGGAGTGTCATCAGTACTATATATCTTTTCATTCCAATCTCCTGAATAAAACCTGAGTAACACGGTAAAATATAACCCTCGATCGGCTGCGGGGAAAATCTATGATTATGATCAATTATGAGCATTCTGTACGTATGTTTGTGAATTAAGTATACGTATAAGAATTTATTCTTGATGATTAGATGTTGTGATGTTATGATGTTGTTATGAGGACTACCCTTAATCTTGATAACCGTATTGTTACCCTCCTGCGCCGACTCGCCAGGGAACGGAACAGCTCAATGGGTGATGTTGCCTCGGATCTAATACGACGGGGACTCTCTTCATCCGCCGGAACCGCCCGCTATGAAGCGGATTTCCCTATTTTCGAGGTTTCGGAGAATGCCCTGCCGATTACCCTGGAGCAGGTTCAAGCTGCCGAGGATGAGGTATACTAGTGTTCCTTCCGGACCTGAATGTATTGATTGCATTAGCTTGGCCGAACCATATCCATCACCGAGTTGCGATTGAGTGGTTCGTCGCTCGAAAAGGAGAACCATGGCATACCTGCTCCGTTACTCAGAAAGGATTTATCCGCTTGTCCTCCAATCCTAAGGTTGTAAATGAGAAGAAGACTCCCCGGGAAGCATTGGCTTTATTGAAACTAATGACAAAGGACTCAGATCATCGCTTCTTGTATACGGTGTGGGATATGACTGAACATGAGATTCCGGCCGATCTAATGCACGGCTACCGACAGGTTACCGATTGCTATCTGGCGGGACTGGCTTATTTTTCCGACCTCGCCCTGGTTACGCTGGACAGCTCCCTGAAGGAGGCTGTGGCGGGTACTGAGTGGGACGGACATGTTGCACTGATCGGTTGAACTCCTGCACGGTGCACGCATGATATTCCTCTTACTGTTCTTGTCAGTAGCGGAGCGCCAGGTTGATCTCGTGTACGGAATCACTGTCTGTTTTTACCAGTGTATGCAGGAATAGTAAGTCCGGTTTGATCGCTGTTGCGTTAGGTTGTTCCCTGAGTTCATAACTGACTCCCATGAATTAGTATAATATCAGCGTGAAACAAATCCTGAGAAAACGCAAACCTGGGAGAAGGTATAATGCAACTCTCGAAATCTTTATTATGAATAAGAATGTGTTTATGATATAATTTGTAAATGGTTAGCCAGGAAATCGAAACGTCCGTTATTAGTCTTTGGATTGCCCGCTTTGATTATTATAAAACACACCAGCTTGAGCCTCATTCACACCCATTTTACCAAATAGTCTACATAGTTAAAGGAAATGGACAATTTTATATAGAACCTACAGTCTACCCTTTTCAGGCTGACACGCTCTTCTTTATCCGTCCCAATCAAGTACATGCTATGAAGCATAGTACGAAAACATATGTTCGTACTCTAGATACAAAGTTTGAAGTTTTAGATGAGAAACTTGATAGTGTTTGTAAAGGTATAAACAATGTCTACAGATTTAAGAACCAGGAAATAAAGCAGCTTCTTGAAGCGATTAGAAAGGAGGGGGAAAGAAAAGAAATACTATACCAGGATATTTGCAGAAGCTTAATGAAACTAATGCTTTTTAGGCTAATTCGATACTCCCAGATTTCTTCATCCATATCGGAAGAAAAGCAGATAAAAATTATATCCAAAGTTGAAGATCAATTAGTAAATTCTGTACAAGAATTTATTCATAAACATTGTGATCGCTATTTTACCATGAAAGAACTGGAAGATAAAATTGGATTCTCCTACCGCTATGTAAATCGAAAATTTAAGGAATATTTTGATTGTACAATTATTCAATATATTCGCAATTGCCGGATTCATCGTGCATGTCATTATATCGCTGAAACAGATTTAGGCCTCAGGGATATCTCCAACTTAGTCGGGTTCAGGAATATTCATCATTTTACACGCGTTTTCAAGGAAAGTATTGGAGTGTCTCCTGGAGAATTTTTATCGAGAGAACGAGATAGAATATGTAAAGATGTGCTGATAGAAGGAGATTTCGTACTCCCAACTGAATATGTATTGAATAAGAGAGTAGATGCTAGTACTCCTGATTATAAGCACAGGGAATTAGATATTCCAATTCCCTGGAAAAAAAGCTAACCATTGCACTTGATTGTAGTAATTAGCTTATCGGTAGTGTTTGTGGGTATTATTTGAATTTCTATAGCTTCAAATCCGGGAACAAAATTAAAAAATCGATTAGAACCTATATCTGAAAGTTGGATTTTTCCGTTTGTTGAGACAGTGACAGAGCACTTCTTCTTGTGTATCGTTATTTCAGAAGGGTCTTGAATTGAGTACGATTCACTTTGGGCACTAATGATTGGTAAAACTAGTTTAAATGAACGCATATCAATCGTGGTATTATTCGAAAAGATAATTTGGACAGCATTTTCAGTAAATAGATATTCAATGAGCCCATACAAATCATAACCAGTTGGACCATTGCACAAAGCATCAAGTAATCTGCTCTGTATTTTGAAATTAAAAGATTCTTTATCTTGAATGTGATTAATTGATGCTGCATAATCATTGATTGTACTATATATCGTGTCATTATGGTAACACTCGATACGAGGAGTAAGTGGCCGGTCCTCCACTTCAAATGGAACTTGCATATTATGCGGCTCTATCAACATGTAGTTACGCAAACTCGCTGTGATTAACGGACCAGTTAACTTGTGCCAAAGCAAAGTCATCCCATTGCCACTATTAATCTTATTATCATCAAATGATTGATCGTACCCTGTTATGGTACTTCGCCAGGCAGCGCGATGAATAATATAAGTTTGGTTCTCAGGGTAAAAGACAACACCATCGGGTCTCTCGTCTAAGTTCACTATCTTTAAATTAGACGATGCTGCATCGGATGTAAGATTCCTATTGAGTTTATTGTTATCAGAAATAGAATTAAACAATATAGCTGGAGGTGGCTCGTTCCACTCTTCCTTCTGATAATTCAGAAAGAGGGCAAGTCCCTTACTATGGCTTATCGTATGGTGAATGCATGGCTCAATACCCGCCTCAGGATGGTGTCCGCTTAACAAACCGTTTTTTGTGTACCGGGATAACAAACGAAGATTTCTAAGGGCCGGTTCAAAAAGCTCTGGTTCAATACGACTAAGAAGTCCAAGGACAGGAAGGCTCCCGTCTGTAGTTCTACTACCCCAATAGGTCCACTTGTAGCAACGACTACCCCAACTGTTGTCCCAGGCTCCGTCGGGAAGCATAAAGTCAAGATGAACCTTTATCGTCGTAATTACTCGTTCAAGGATTTCAAGATCATTAACCATAAGGCCGTAGAGTGTAAGTGCAGGAAGGGATTCTTCGACATTATACCCTATATCTATTGGATAACACCCCTTTGGAGATGGCGTCCTCTTTTGATGCCCCTCTCCAAAAATAAAGCGATTTCCTTCTGTAAAATAAGCAAGACATTGAGAACGTAGTTCAAACGCTTTTTTTGTAAACCGGGGAGCGGACAAAAGTTCACCTGCGAGGGCAAATGCGTATATTGCAGTAATGGGATAGTTTATTACACTGGTATCAATATGAATATTCTCAAACAGAAAATTTGCGGCTTGTTCCAGTCTATTAAACCATATCTTTTTCTCCTCCGGAGTAAGAAGGTCTCCATGAAATTTTAGCGCTTCAGCTAAAGAGATTGTTCCAAAGACAGTAATACCCCGCCATCGACTTATTGCAACATCATTCTCCCACGCTCCATTAGAAAAACTGACCTTGGAAGACCAACGGAAGAGGGAGCGAGCAGCATCAATGTACCGTTCATCCCCGCTTTCTTGTGCTCGATACATAAAAGGATAGATCGCATCCAAAGAACGGCCATGAATTCTTGAGCACCCGGGACAAAGGATACCTCCATCAAGGCCCTTAAAAGCATTATCCTTGAGTTGTAGTTCAATAAGCTGATCCATCCACTGTGTTAATAGATCTTCAGCAAGCGCAATAATAGTCTGCACATTCATCTCCTTTCCTCTTTTTTGAAGCGAGGGGGGGTATTTTCTTTTCTTACCTTTTGAGCCTTTTCCGGTAGTATGTCTGAAGTACGTAGAAGGCCATTTTTTTCGTGGATTTATCTGAATCAATCAATCCTTTTCGATTAAAGCCCAGCTGAAACTTGTTTTGCCTTTTTGGGGTACGAAAATCATAGAGAACCCATGGGGTCATCCCATGGATTAACGAGCTCTCATCAATACTACGTATTTGCTTACGATATACATCTGCCTGATTTTCTTCAGTGAAAAGCTCATCCTCAGGACCATGATGGCCGCTTTTCGCTCCAGCCCCGGTTTCACTCACCACCACCGGTTTTTTTGGATTGGAATTGGAAAGAAGCTCTTCCCATTCATTAAAATCGGGAATATACCAGCCGTAATATTCATTTATACCAATGACATCAAGATGTTTTTCAAGTCTGTCTTCAATACGCCGATTTTCATGGTTAATAAGACATGCTGCAGAGATCAGCCTGGTGGGGTCTTTCTGTCGAGCCATACTGACAAGGGAACTCATAAAGTGAAGCCGCTCTTCGGTGTCAGCATTTTCATTTCCGACAGACCAAATTATCACACTTGAACGATTCATATCCCGACTGATTAATTCAAGCAATTGATTTTCGGCATCAGCGAAGGTAGCAGGATTGGAAAAATCGATAGCCCAATAGACAGGGATCTCTTCCCAGAGGAGCAAGCCCATGCGATCAGCTATTTTTGGAGCCAATTCTGAGTGAGGATAATGGGCAAGACGAACAAAGTTACACCCGAGCTCCTTCGCATGGGCAAAGCGACACTTTATGTTCTCTTCCGATGAACACTTTCCTTTCTTCCAGTCATCTTCATGTACACTTATCCCTCGTAGGAAAATTGGTTCTCCGTTCAACTCTATCGCTTCATTCTTTACGGCTATCTGTCTAAATCCAACATAATCAGTAACCTGGTCTTGCTTGTACCGTACTTTTACTTCGTAGAGTTTGGGTGTTTCGGGGCTCCAAAGTTCGGGAGTACATGGGAACTGGAGGGATCCTGTTCCATCCTTAAGATTGATATTCTCTTCAACCCCAAGATCAGAAATCGTCACTATTACAAAGTCGTTCGCCTTGGAATCAGAAACTGCGGTTTCTACAACTATCTGGCTATACGTATTATCAGGTAAAAGGAAAATCCGAAAATCCTTAAGATACTCGTTGGGGAGGCGAAATAGGGAGACATCCCTATAGATTCCCCCATAATTGAACCAGTCGGTATTCCGCATAGGAACACGATCAAGGGTACGTTCATTATTTACTACAAGCTGCAACCAGTTTTCCTCTTGCAGCCACTGTGAAAGCTCCACAGCAAAGGGAGTTGATCCGCCTAGATGGCTGCCTAGAAAAATTCCATTTAGAAAAACTTTACACTCATAATTTGCCGCGCCTATATGAAGCATTACGCGTTCACCTGGTGACTTAGGTTTATAAGGAAAACTTCGGGCGTACCATGCCGATCCTTCATAATAGAAATACTCCGGTTTCACCATATTCCAGCAAGAAGGAATCTCTATGCAATCGCCCTGATCAAGAGAGTAATCGTAAGGATTTTTTTCTGCGGTGTTACGACACTCCACGTTAAACCAGCCGGAACGAAGCCCTGTATCGTATTGATCAAGAGCAAAGTACCAAGTACCGTTTAAGCTCTCTATTTTTCTATTCCCGGTGAAAAACAGATTTTGTGAAGTAAATCGTGGTTTTTCAAATGGTGAATGATACTCTTCATTATGTATTTCTTGATCCAGATTCCCTATACACTGTTCAGCCATTCTCTCAACTCCTAATTCTCAATAATTTTTCCTGATCCAGTAGAACAAATTTGCCCATTACCCTTTAATCCCAATATTGGCGATTCCTCTTACAATAAATCGCCGGGAAGAGATAAAGAGAATAAAGGTCGGCAGGATACTTAAGACAAGGGCAGCGGTAAGTTGAGGCCACACTTGAAAGAGATCATTTGTAAATTTTGAAAGGGCAACAGGTATTGTTTTCATCTCTTCTGTTCGTATAACAAGATAGGGCCAGAAATAATCGTTCCAAGTCCACAGAAATTTTATAAGCATAAAAGTAAAAATGGATCCTTTCGCCATAGGAGCTATTAGACGGAAAAAGATCACGAACTCATTTGCACCTTCAATTCGTCCATAGTCTATATAATCCTGGGGAATAACCCCCAGCACCTCATACATCATAAATATCCCAAATGCAGAAATCATACCTGGAATCATGATGCCCAAGTATGTATTTGTGAGCATGAGAGAGGCAAGGACCTGATAAAGAGGTATGCTCACCATTTCCATAGGGATCATTAAAATTCCGAGAAAAAAGAAAAAGAATAATTTTTTGAATGGAAACCTGTACCGTGCTAATCCATAGCCCGCGCTTACAGAAAAGAAGACCGATGGCAGCAAGGAGACCACTACAACAATTAAAGAATTGAATATAAATACTAGAAAGGATATTCCATTCAGTTGTTCGGCCTCACCGTTTAGCAGCGCCCAATAATTATTCAGATTAGTTATGTCGTCTGGTAGAATGCGGCGCATCAAACTTCGTCCGGCAACATCATTCAACTCTGGCATCGTCTTAAACGAAGTGAGCAATATAACAAGAAAGGGAACCAAGACAAAAAGTGCAGCAAGCACCACTATAAGGTTAAAAAGAAATTTCGGTATCGTGATTCTATTTATCAGTCCCATTGATTTCGCCTATGCTAATACTGGATTTCTTTTCTTAACAGCCAACGTTGTACGAGACTTATTAAGAATAGAAAAAGAATAACCAAAACTGTAACTGCACATGCTGCTCCATAGTTGAGATGGAACAGATCCTTCACCATATATACGATAACAGTCTTTGTTGCCCCTGCGGGGCCGCCACCGGTTGTTGCATTAATATGACCAAAGGACCGAACCGCAAAGATCGTTTCCAGGGTTAAGATCATTACGATTTGCGGGTTGATTAATGGAATGGTTATACCAAAGAATTTTCGTACTTCAGAAGCCCCATCGATTGAAGCAGATTCGTAGAGATCTGCAGGTACCCCAAGGACGGCTGTAGAAAGAATTAAAACATCAAGGCCGAACCTGGTCCAAACTCCTACAATCTCTACTGATAAAAGTGCAGTATCGGAAGATGTGAACCATAAGAATCGGCCATTTATATTTATTGCATGAAGCAGGTTGTTTACAAGCCCAAGATTCGGATTTAGAAGCCAAAGCCATGCCATACCTGCAGCGACCATTGATGATACCAAGGGGAGAAAGAAAATTGCTGAACACACATTGAAGGATTGTCGTCTATAACCGGTTATGGTGCCAGCAATCAACAGTGCAAGGACAGTGACTGTCGGGACAACTACGAGCAGATAACGAAAAGTGATCTGAACGCTCTTGGCAAAATTTGTGGATTCAAAGAGACGGCTGTAATTCTGAAATGCCACAAAGGTTCGAGTACCGGCAATAATATTAACTGTATGGAATGAATTCCAAAGGCCAAGTAAAATTGGGTATAAAAATACTGCACAGAAGTATAATGCTGCGGGTAAAACAAACACATACCCATACAATGAGTAGTGTTCTAAGTTCTTAATTCTCATTGGCCACATCCTTTATGCGGTTCTTCTACTCTAAGATTCACGGGTGCCGCAGCACCCGTGAAATACCGCTTATTAAAATGATTTTTTATTGTTTACTAAAAAATCTATATCCCCTAGAGCCCGCCAGCAAGGAGCTCATCGATCCGTTCTGCCGCACTATCTATTGTCTCCTTCGGATCAGCCCCTTGTACAACTTCCGATACCGCATCTCCCATTATTCCCTGGCTCTTAGGCCACTCGGCAAAGTCATAGAATGGAGGAGCTTGCTTATTTAGGTTTAGTTCCTCTTTCATTGCTCCGAACCAGCGGAGTTTTCTGTAGAAGTCATTTGGATTTTGCAGGGTATCCTTTAACACTGGTGGATATCCCGCCGGTTGATGAAGTGAAAGATCGGCTTCCCGAGTTTGCATTGCTTTGAAGAGTTCGAAGCAAATCTCTCGGTACTCCGAGTTGTTATTTATCATGTAGGTCCATGACTGGTCCCAGCCCGCTGCGGTTATGCTTTCTTTCTCAATGATAAATGGAGCAACACCAAAGTTGATATCCGGCGCTTTGCTCGAAGTATCTGCCTCAAACCACTGCTCCCGGAAAATCATCGAAGTGAGCCCCTGTTGAAAGGCAGGCTCGGGTCGTTCGAAGGCGAGATTAACTACCTTGTGTTTGTACACAAGATCATAGTACCACTGGAATGAAGCTAAAGAATTTGGACCATTTATATAACCTTGAGCAGTTGAATAATCGGGGGAAACTACCCTTCCACCAAAAATATGGACAAAGGGTGTATACTTGCCACCAACTCCGCCACCGCCACCAAGGAAGCGCGGCATGTAGCCGGAACGTTCTATATTTCCTTCGGAGTCACGGCGAGTAAGTTGTATAGCTGCCTTTGTGAATTCATCCACTGTAAGAGGCGGATTATTCGGATCAAGACCGACTTCTTCAAAATGGTCTTTATTGTAATAAAGAAGAAGCATCGCACCCTCGACTGCCCAACCATACCGTTTGCCATCCACTACTCCTTGAGCCTTAAACATTGGTGCAATCTGTTCATCTATTGTCTTTTCAACATCCGCAGGGAGCGGTGCAGCAACAGGATTAACGCCTCCTTCTAAAGCCCAGTTCCGAGCTCTACCAACGAAGATATCGGGACCTTCGCCTGCACTAAATGCGCTCTGGTACTTGGTCATATATCCATCATATTCGATAACCTCTGCTTTTACTTTTACATTATCATACCCAATTGTCGGTAGTATCTCGTTTGCCGTGTCGGCAAAAGCTTGAACAAATGGTGGTGATTGGCCATAGTGAGACCAGAAGACAAGAGTTTTCTCCTCACTTTCCGCTTTCTCACTCTCGCCTGCTGCATAGCCAAAACACACTATCAACAGAGCAAAGACCCCACAAAGTAATGCATTTTTCATAACGAAACTCCTTCAGTTTTTGACTCCCCTTCTCTTGATAAAGATTCAGTTTGGAGTCAATTGTAAATTATCATTGGCTTGCCGGCAGAACCAACGACCGTAGAAATAGTATAGAGTAGCATTAGAGATAGGGTTTACCCGATTTTACTTTGCTTTTATCGCAGTTGAACCTTGTTAAATACTCTTACATGAAGCCTTATAGAGCAGATCATTCGCCGCCCAACAAATTCCTACCTTAGGTAGCCTGTCTGCATAGAACATCGTACAGATTCCCGTCTAAAGATGGTAAATACAGTTAAAAAAGATTCGAAGCTACCTCCACCGTAACCATCTTCAATTAAAGATCAAGATCCTCAAGATAGAGCCCAGAGGCTTGTTGCTAAATGCTTCGGGCAGTGCCAGAGGATTATGTCGCCGCTTTACCGGAGTAGGGAAATCTGGAACCTGCTTCGACGCTTCCTTTTGCCAACGCCAATACTTCGATTCTGGAAACAGGTAAAGCTCCTACCGGAAAGAGGTAGAGGGCGGCGGTTCCAACTGGATGGGAAGCTTTCCCGGCGCCCTCGGGTTCCTCTCGGCAGAGCTTTTGTCGATGAGTCACAGCTCCAGGATCAGTTCCTGCAGCTCTTCATTTCCTGTTCCCATTGGGGAAGATGTTCTGAGTGCAAACCGCGTGACCTTAGCCATTCTCCTCGACTCTCCCGATCTAGTCCTTTGCTTTCCAGGAGTAAGGTAAGCTTTTCTCCCGGTTTGCGGTCATTGGGGAGAAGAGCACTCGCTTCGTTATCAAGCATACCTTCTGCTGCCTGTTTTTTCCAGTTGTACAGCGTCTGGGCACTGGCCCCTGTCTCTTGATTGACGACTGTTACTGATTCTTCATTGGGAGGGAGAATCCTTTTTATGATTGTTGCTTTCATGCCGGAACTATACTGCATTAGATGACTCCTTCTTCCATAGTAGATGCGTCATCTATATTGACATGCACGGCTACCGACAGGTTACCGATTGTTATCTGGCGGGACTGGCTTATTTCTACGACCTCGCCCTGGTTACCCTGGACAGCTCCCTGAAGGAGGCTGTGGCGGGGTCAGCGTGGGATGGAAATGTGGCTCTGATTAGTTGACTTGTATGCTGCGCACACATAATATGTGTAATAGAGGTGTCTGTATGAAGAATATTACCCTTTCGATGGATGATGATCTTTTAAAGGCAGGGCGCGAATATGCAAAGGCCCATGATGTCTCCTTCAATGTTCTTGTGCGGCGACTCATAGAGCAGACGGTGCGGCCCGCCCGAGACAAGTGGTTGGATGATACATTCTCCCTAATGGATACGACGGAAGCACGGTCTGAGGACCGGAAGTGGACCCGGGAAGAGTTGTATCGTGTCTAAGATATTCATCGACACCAACATCCTTGTCTACACATTGGACAATAGGGATATTGAGAAGAAGCAGTTTGCCAGAAGGATTGTTAAGAGTGTAGTCGATACCCATATCCCAGTTATTTCTACCCAGGTAATTAAAGAATTTTATGTGGTGGCCACCAAGAAGATGCAGGTCGATTCCGTCGTCGTTAAGAATATAATCCACAACTTCCGTAATATGGAGATTGTGGGGAATGATCTGGATCTGATCGAACAGGCGATAGACATAAGTGTTGTTTCCCAACTCTCCTTTTGGGACTCACTGATTATCGCGGCCGCAGAAAAAGCCAACTGCGAGTATATCTACTCAGAGGATCTAAACAGCGGCCAGGTCTATAGGGGCGTCAGCTTGCTTAATCCTTTTGAGAATACAGAGCTTTAAAGAGTTCCGCCCTTACCTCAACAATCCTATAGTGGGGATCGTATGCCCACCGGTATGCATTACTATGGTGCATGACGATCTTCCCCTCTTCCAGGCTGTTCATAATGGATGCATTCTCCGCTTCGAACTGGGGTATGTCCCCGTTTATCTCTTCCAGGGCTTCGGATATGGAGCGCCATGTCTTGGCCCAGAGATACGGATCGGGGAGAGTGAAGCATCCGGCGCGGGTTTTTTGGGAATCCCCCAGAAGATGTCCGGGCCCGTAGATATCCTCCCCAATTTACACCGGCACCACGACGGGGTGCCCCGCGGCCTCTACTACGCGGGACTTCATCTTGTAGACCTCCTCGATGGAGGCGTCGTTGATAATCTCCCTTCCGCCGATGGCGCTGACCCGTCCCTCCTTTAAGAGGAGAAACTTGTCCGAGTAGCGGAGGGCCAGGTTGATGTCGTGCATGGTCATCACGGCGGCCCTCTTTTCACCGTGAATGATAGACTGAATCCTCGGCATGAGGCGATGCTGATTGCTGATATCGAGACTGCTGGTCGGTTCGTCGAAGAGGATAACCCGCGGTTCCTGGGCCAGCGCCCGGGCGATCTGAACCAGCTGCAGTTCGCCACCGCTCAACTCATCCGCATAGCGCAGGGCCAGATGTTCGATCCCCAACAAGTTCAGCGCCTTCTCGACTTGGCGATGATCCTCTTTTCCCGGGCCCCAGGTAAAACGCGGCTTGCGTCCGAGCAAGATCAGGTCGTAGACCTTCATGCGGGAGGTTTCGCTCTGCTGGGGCACCCAGCTAACGCGGCGGGCAATCTGGGGCAGGTTCAGCTTCTTTAGATTCTGGTCGTCGACGAGTACGGTCCCCTCCTGCGGGGAGAGCACCCGGTTGAGACACTTCAAGAGGGTGCTCTTCCCCTCACCGTTGGGGCCGAGAATGGTGAGGATCTCCCCCTCTTCGACGGCGAAATGGGTATCCCGGATCAGGGGCGAACTGGTATAGCGGAAGGAGAGGCCGGCAACCTTCAGGATCATCGTCTCTGCCCCGCGATAAGGAGATAGATAAAGAGAGGCCCGCCGAAAAGGGAGGTTAGGATGCCGACCGGTAGAACCATAGGAGAGAGGATCGTCCGGGCCGCGGTATCCGCCGAGAGGAGGAGCAGGGCGCCGATAAGGGGCGAAGCCGGCAGAAGAAAGCGATGATCCCCGCCGAGGATTCTGCGCGCTATATGAGGCGCGAGGAGTCCGACGAAGGCGATGGTTCCGTAGAAGGAGACGATGACCGCCGAGATCAGCGAAGCCGCCGTCATGGCGACGATTCTGACGCTTCCCGTCTTGACCCCGATCCCCCGGGCGGCCTCTTCTCCGGTATCCAGGGCGTTCAGGTCCCAACGGAACAAGAAAAAGAGCGCGACTGCGGGGAGGAGCAGGCCGCCGCTTATCCAGATCGCCCGCCAGTTGGCTCGACCCAGGTCGCCGAAGGTCCAGGAGATTATGCTCGCCAGTTGAATGCTGTCGGCCAGGTACTGCATTAGGGTGAGTCCTGCGGCGAAGAGGGAACCGATGGCGATTCCCGCCAGAACCATGCTCTCCGCGGTAATCCGAGTCAGTACGGTAAGCAGGATGATCGTCAGGGTCGAGAGCGAACAGAAGGTGAAGGCGGAGACGGTTACCGCGAGTGAGTTGCTGATGATAATCGTCGAGGTCGTCCCGGTTCCGGCGTCGAGAAAGACGATGGCGAAGGAGGCCCCGAAGGCCGCGGCGCTTGAGAGTCCGAGGGTGTAGGGGGAGGCCAAGGGGTTTCGGAGAACGGACTGCATCACGGTTCCGGAGAGAGAGAGCCCCGCCCCAACGATGATCGCCGCCAGGATACGGGGCAGCCTTACATCCCAGACGATCCTTCCGAGCCCGTCGCTATCAAAGCGCAGCAGGATCATGATCACCTCGCTCAAGCCTATGCTGATGGTACCGGTCGCCGCGGAGAGGATCATGAGGAGGGAGAGGAGCAATCCGGCGATGATCAGGAAGATAAGCTTCCCTCCCGTATACTTTCTATACGCCGGATGTATCGCGGCCTCGTACTCGCTCTTCACCCTAGTTAAACCAGTCTACCCTTCCCGGAGCGCTCCCCTGCAGGCTGACGACCGTGCTGTACTCAAGGGGCCTGTCGAAGAAGAGGCGCCAGATCTCTTCAGCCTTCTCTTCCAGGGCGACATCCCTAAACAGGCGGGGATATAGGGTTTTTCCCACAAAGTAGACATTGATCAGCTGGTTCTCCCAGTTGGTGCCGTAGTATTTATACACCAGGGTGGAGAATACTTCCCGGTCGGCAAAGGCAGGGATCTGCTCTTCCAGGATGTTCCGGTGGGTGGTGTAGCCGGATTTGGAGAGATTAAGGTTGGCTGCATCGATGAAAACGAACTCAGGCCCGGCGGCGATCAGATCTTCAACCGAGGTCATGTAGGGTTGGAGGTTTCCTGCCGGATTCGTGGGCATTACGTTCTCCGTTCCCGTTAGATCGAAGGGGAGGTAGTCTCCGGTAGTGCGTAGAAGATCGGCGGGACCGTAGTACATCATGCCCCCCACATAGGCCTTCCGCGGCGTTTCGACTCCGGCGGCGCGGGTTTCAAGATCGGTAAGGAGAGCCGTGATTCCGTCGATCAGCTCCGAAGCGCGCTCTTCCCGGTCGAGAACGGCGCCCATTGTTCGTAGCTGCCGGAAAAACAGTTCCCGGTTCTGGAGTTCGGCATCCACATCGACGCCGAAGACGGGGATCCCCGTGATCCGCTGGAGATTATCGAGCTGCCCTACGTCGGTGGTAGAAGAGAAGATCATATCCGGCGCCGCGGCGATGATCCCCTCATGGTTCTCCGAGTTTCCGATGCTCTCCCGATTCCGAAGGTCCGGAAATGCGAGACGGTAGGTGGCGAAGGAGAAGAACTGATAGTCGCTCTTCTCGCGACCGTGGCCCTGATCCTCGACGGCGATGATTCTCTCCGCGGCGTCGAGGTAGCTTAACAGTCGTAAGGAACCGGCCCCCAGGGCGATGGTACTCTCCACGTCATCCGGTACGGTAACGGTGCGGCCCCGCATATCAGTGACCGTACGGCTGCCTGGGGTGGCGTCGGCTTCCCGGCTCGGCATGGCGCAGAGGAGCGTCGAGATGCTCAAGAAGAGAAAGCTTACGAGGAGTAGCTTTGCGGATTTTCCAAAAGGTTGTAAGGGACCGACTCTGTTCATTGTTCAAGACCTCCGGCGGTGAATGGGCGCTCCTCGGTCGTCGATTCCGAGGGTGCGCTGTTTGTCTGGTTGTAAACAGTAACACGAAAATAAAAAAACGTGTTACTTTCCACGATCATAGACTGAGGGTCTCTGCTTGTCAATGAGAAGAAGGGACGGAGTTTTCTCTTCTACAGAAGTTCTCGGTAGAGTTCTTCCGTGGCGGCAATGGTAAGTTTACCCATGACGTTTTTTTTGGAAAGGAGTTTCTGAGCCCAGGCATGGACTTCGCTCGCCTTTCCGGCAACCACGAGGATTTTAATGCAGATCTCTTTTTGTGCATGGAGCTGGAGATTGGCGGTAATCCGCAAGGAGGGATAGTCCTCGACCGCTATTCGAGGAAGGCTGACCCGGTAGTGGTAGAGGAGGGTGACGGTTCCGATAACCTCCTGATCGAATTCTGAGGGCCCGCTGTGGGTCAGCTCCTGCCTGACCAGCGCCCTTAAGGTTTCCGATCGGTTGGAATGGCCTTGTTGTTCGGTCAGTTTGTCCAGCAGGTTAACTAAATCGCTATCCATGGATACGCCGAAGCGTACAGTCTCTCCCATATTCTAACCTCTGGTAGCATAGTAGCATGAATGTATGAATCATAATTGGTAATCTGCGCGAAACCTGGTTGCCGATTATTCAACTGCGTTTCCCGCTTGACCGGCCTTGATCAGCCTGGTCGCAGCGCCTTTGCTAGCGTATATATGCGGCGAGTCCCTACTGGACCTTCCCCAGCCAGCCCATAAGGGGTTTCGCTTCTTTGGCAAAGCTGGTGCAGCGATCAATCAAACCCGGTGAGACAAGATCGTCGGGAGTGAGGGGGATCGAAACACCAAGCCCCTTGTGACGCAGCAGTTTTTCCCGGGGATGATCCTGATCAAAGCCTCGGGGTACCCGTTTATACTCCGGCTCCACCTTTTTGCCGTCTTCGTGCCAGAATACCAGGCCCAGGTTTTCCTTCAGGGGGGCGCTTGTCCGCCGGGATCTGAGCGCACCTGTTCCGGCCTACAGCAGCTGCTCAGCCCTGCATCCTGGGTGAGCAGTGTCTGATGAAGCCAGCGGGGAGACGGACTCATATCGTAGGCAGCTCCATCAATCAGATCCCACCGTTCATCATCAGGCCAGGTCTTGCAGTCCCGATAGGTTTAGCGGTCGGGATGATTGAGGGCGCTGGCTCCTTGTCCCAGGTCTGTCATGGGATTTCCCCTGCTCTTTTAGTATACCAAAGGAGGGAAAGAACGGCCAATCTTGAGTATAATGCGTATAATATTGGACAATAATAGTGTTTTTGTGTACAATTTTAATCATTATGAAGCAAAAGCTCTTTCCAAAAGTTGAACGGAATCTCTCACTTTTTGGAGAGAACCTCAAAGCCGCCCGGTTAAGGCGGAGATTATCCATGGTGCAGGTCGCAGAGCGAGCCGGAATCAGCCGATCAACCCTCGGTGCAATGGAAAAAGGTTCATCATCCGTCTCCCTGGGCTCCTACATGCAGGTTCTTTTTGTGCTCGGTCTGGATGAAGATATTCTCAAAATGGCCGCGGATGATGTGTTGGGCCGGAAAATGCAGGATGCCCGATTACTGAGGGGCAAACGTGCGCCAAAGATGTATCCCCATGGCTGATAGGTATAAAAGCATCCAGGTATATTCCCACTGGGAGGGGATGGAAGACCCCATCCTGATGGGGGAGTTATCTGCATCAGAGGTGCGGGGTAAAGAGGTATTCAGCTTTACCTACGATAACGGCTGGCTGCAAACGCAAGGGCGATCGATCCTGGATCCGGCATTACACTTTTATTCGGGCCCGCAGTATCTGTATGATGAGAAACCCAATTTTGGAGTCTTTACCGACTCCTCCCCCGATCGCTGGGGTCGGATGCTTATCAAACGAAGGGAAGCTTTGCGCGCCCGAATAAAAGTGATGCTGCCGATATTGGTTTATGGGAGATGCTTACCGTCGATCTGGCAGAAAAATGCGGGATCGGGATGTCCGAAAGTAGATGCAACTCCTTTACAAGCGCCCATCACACCTTTCTGACAAAACGATTTGACCGCTCCAAAGAGGGGACACGGATCCACTTTGCATCAGCCATGACAATGCTTGGTTATAGCGACGGAGCGGATGCTGCCTCAGGTGCAAGTTATCTGGAGATAGCAGCTTTCCTGGTCCTGCACGGGGCTGAGCCTGAGATAGATTTACGGCAACTCTGGAAACGGATTGTTTTTTCCATTGCAGTCTCCAACACAGACGACCATCTTCGAAATCATGGTTTCCTTCTTACTCCGGAAGGATGGCGCCTCTCACCTGCCTTTGATATTAATCCGGACCCGGAAGGGTATGGGCTAAGCTTGAATATCTCGGAGAATGACAACAGCCTCAACGCAGAACTGGCACTGGAGACGGCAGCCTTTTATCGGATAGCCGCCGATGAAGGCAGGCACATTATTGATCAGAACCGTAGAGAGGTAGCCCTATGGTCTGATCTGGCGAGAAGATACGGGATTCCCCGTTCAGAACAAGAACGAATGGCCAGGGCCTTTTCAAGGTTATAAGCTACAACGATGATTCTATACCAGATCCTCTTCCCTGACCTGCAGCTCCAGACCATCAAAAATCCCCACCGGCACCGGGGTCCTGATATCCGCCACCGATGGGAGTCCGTAGGTGCCGTCCTCTTTCAGGGTGTAGATAAAGAGCTCGAAGGTGTCGGGGTTGAGAATCCAGTACTCCCGTACCCCCTTTGTTTCGTAGAGCTTGCGCTTCTCTGTCTGGTCCTTCATGGCGGTGCTTGGGGAGAGGATCTCGATGATGAAATCGGGAGCACCCACCACGCCCCGGTCAACAATTTTGCTTCTGTCGCATACCACCAAAAGATCGGGCTGAACCACATCTTTCGCATCATCAATGCTTTCTCCCTCTTCTGCAAGAAAGACATCTATTGGTGCGATATTAGGCCTGCAGGGCTTGCCGGAAAAATGAGTATCCAGCTGAGAAGATAATTGGGTGAGCAGTGTCTGATGAAGCCACCGGGGGGCCGGGCTCATGTCATAGGCGGCTCCATCAATCAGCTCCCACCGCTCATCATCGGGCCAGGTTTTGTAATCCCGATAGGTGTAGCGGTCGGGATGTTTGAGGGCGCTGCTTCCTCGTACCTGGTCTGCCATGGGATCCTCCTGCTCTTTTAGTATACCAAAGAAGGGAAGGTACTGCCAATCTTGAATATAATGGATAAGAGGAAATCCTATCGGCGCGGTTGAGCTATGAACCATGATGCCAAATTGTACGGTATTATGGCATCGATGTAAGGAATCGGTACTGTCCCTCCTAGCTCGACGAGGGGGTAGCGGAGCCCGAAGGGCGGGAGCGAGGGGGAGCTCGTTTCCTTGAGCCGGGCAGTATTGAGCGGCACCCACTTACGGAAGAGCTAAAACAGGAGGCAAAATAAGTCGCTCTCTTCGCCCCGCTCCAATTATTTTGCCTCCTGTTCCGCCCTCCCAAGCAAGACTTCGTAGCTCACTACTGCCCGGCGGCAAAGGGGAGGGAGAGTAGGCGGCGGCAAGGTTCGCATGGGAACCTGAGTTCCCGGCGGAAGCTGCCGGAACCAATTGGAGCTCCGCGCCCTGGTTCCATTCTGTTCCCCCCCCTCTCTCTTCCTTCTCTTTCTTCCCCTTTTCCGCTATAATAGCCGGATTCTATTTTTCAGAAGCAGGGCTTATTGAGTGAAGGATTACTATTCCATACTGCGCCTCCCCCGGGACGCCTCGGGCGAGCTGGTGCGCAAGGCCTACCGGCAATTGGCGAAGGAGTTTCATCCCGATTTAAGCGACAGCGCGAATCCCGAGGAGCGCTTTATTCTGCTCCGGGAGGCCTACGAGATCCTCTTCGACGAGGGGACCCGGGCCGAATACGACCGTGCCTACGACGTCTATTTCGGGATCGACGAGTTCAACTACCGGGAATTCCTGAAGAGCCGCATGTGGGACAAGGAGAGCCAGGCCAAGCTGATCTGCTACGACCTGCTCCACGATCTGGAGTCCGAGGCGCTGGCGGTCTATGAGGAGGCCTTCTCCGGCGAGGTGGAGGAGATTCGAAGCTACCTGGAGCGGGAAGACTTCATGGACTATACCTTCATCATCGCCGAGGAGTACGTGAACCGGGGGATGCCGATCAAGGCCTTCCAGATTCTGCGCACGATCGCGATGGAGGAGGAGCGTAAACCCTACTTCAAGCACTTCTACCCGGAGGTGCTGATCCTCCTGTGGCGCATCGCCCGGGGGACGATCGAGGAGGATGCCGACGAGGCGATTCGCCTGAGCCTGCTGAAGGAGCTGCTGAGCTTCGACTATGCCCTGAAGGACAGGGGGAAGATTCTGAAGTCGATCGCCGAGATCTACCTGAAGAAGAAGGATCTCTACATGGCGGCCCAGTTCTACCGTCAGGCGGAAGAGGCCTATCCGAAGCTTCCGGGGATGGGGAAGCTCAAACAGCGGGTGGAGGCTTTTCTGTAGGCGGCTACCCGCAGCAGCCCCCGCTGCCGCAGCCGCAGTTCGGTTCGCCCCCGGAGAGCGCCCCGTTGATGAAGGCGGCGGCGCAGCCGACCCCGGCTTCGACGGTGACCGCGGCGTAGGGACAGTTCCGCATACAGGCCCCGCACTCGATACAGGCGTCCCGATCGGCGACGGCGACCTTCTTACCTTCCCGGACGAGAACACCCCGGGGGCAGACCTCCTGGCAGCGTCCGCAGCCGGTACAGTCCTCGGCGTTGACGCTAATAGTCGTAATATTCTTCAGGTAGGTCATCTCTACTCTCCTAGGTAAGAAGCTCGGCGGCGATGCGTCCGGCGACGGCGGCTACCAGTAGTGCCCCTTGGACGGGGAGGGCGATGCGCATCTCCCGTTTGACCCCCGAGGGGGAGGTGAAGGTGGTCGCGCCGGTGAAGTTGAGCGCCAGAAACGAGGCGGCGGCCGTCGCCGCGGCAACGGTGAAGATCCCGCGGCCGATGCCTGCTGGGAAGAGCAGCAGGCATGCGCTGCTCAAGACTACACCGACTATGCCACCTTTGAGGGCGAAGGAGCGGCCCGGAATCCAGGGCAACAGAGCCGGAGTAAGTATCGCCCCGGCGGCGACTCCGAGTAGCGCCGGCGCCGCATCAGAGAGGGGCGAGAGACTTGGAAGACCGTTGAGGAGCAGGCTCAGTAGCGCCGACAAGGTCGCCAAGGGCAGCCAGATCTTCCAGGACTGAACCAGCTCGAGGGGGATCAACTCCAGTCGATCCATTAAGGGGAACTGCTTGGTCCGCATGGCAGCGGTCGCCTGCATGCCGGCATCGAGATAGGCCGGGAGGTCCCGGGCCTCCACCGGACCATACTGTACGCGGAAGCCTGTTTGTTGCTCCGCTTCGTGGGCGGCTACGCCCGGGGCGCCGAGCTGGGGCAGGATCAGTCGGCGGTGGGAGACTATATCGGCGAGGCTGCTGTTTCTGATCCTGTGTATGAGCTCATTGGTTCCGAAGGTGCCTTTCCCGGCGGCGCACCAGACGTTGACCCCCTTGGTGTCCAGGACCAGGATCCAGGCGGAGCGCTCTCCCAGAGCGGAGCGCAGAGCATCGAAGCTGAGTCTGAAGTTGGCGGTAACCAGCACCGGATCCTCCGGACCCGGATCGTTGAGGGCGTAGAGTCCGGGAGTCACGACCAGCTTCATGCGGCTCATCCCGAGGCGGAAGCGAATACGGGCCAGTCGGTCGCCGACGGAAAGGGTGCCGCCGACTGAAGCCGAGGGGAGTACGGTGGGGCTGGACGCCCGGTGCCACACAGCCCAGCTGCAGCAAGATTGATTACTCATGTACCGCTCCTTTGTTCTGTTTTAGGAAATCATCGATGCTGCAGCAGCTGCGCCCCTCGGGGGTCTGGTCGATCTCTTCGAATGCGGTGCAGAGGGCGTCGAGATCCTTACTAAGGCGGTTACGGATCTCCGGGGGCAGGGCGCTTAGTATCGGGGCGTAGTAGTCGTCGCAGACATGATTTAGCTGTCGCAGGTACTCTCCTCCCCGACTACTCAGGCGGATGCTGGAATAGCGTCGGTCTATCTGCGATTCACTGCGTTCCAGCAGCCCGATGCGTACCAGGCCGTCAACAGTGCGCGAGAGGGAGCTCTTGTCGAGCCCGAGGTATTCGGTCAACCCGGCGATGGTGGTCTCCTCGGTCTCCTCGACCCTGAGCAGTACATGGCATTGGGTCGGCGTAACCCCGCAGCAGAGGGAGTTTTCCCGCAGGTTGGTGGTGATATGTCGCTCGAGACGGCGCAGAGTACTGCGGAAGGCACGGATTGTTTTCGTGGTATCGGTGGTCATAATACGAATGGTAAATGCAATCGTTGCAAATGTCAACTAAAAAGTGCTGATAGATTTTCTCGCCTTGTCGGCCGACAGATTGCGGGTTAGGATAGAACGGATGATTCAAGCGGCGGAAAACCTTGATCGCACTGATCGTCTCTTCATGCTCTTAAACACCCTCTTCGGTGTACTGGCGCTGATTACCCTGCCCCGGACGAGGGCTGGGTACCCCGGGATCTCCTTTGCCGGTCAGCTATTAGCGGCGGTTCTGCTGCTAGTGTCGATTCCGGCGATCCTGCTGTTGATCCGGCTGGCATCGAGGCGCCGAACCGGTTTTCTCGACTGGTTGAGCACCTTCTATCCTCAGACCTTCTATATCGTCTATTTTACCCAGGTAATCGCCCTCGGTCGACTGCTGCACCGGGGGCGAAGCTTCGACGCCCCCATCGCCGCCCTCGAGGAGCTTCTTTTCGGCTTCAAGCCGGTGATGGCGGTCTTTCACTCGGTACCAAAGCTGCCGCTGCTAAACGAGCTGATGTTCTTCGGCTACTTCTCGTTCTATTTTCTGCTCTTCCTGCCCTGGTGGCTGCTCTGGTTCGAAGGCCGTAAGAATGAGGCCCGAAACTCACTCTTCGTGATCACCGCTTCCTTCGGAATCTTTTATCTCTGGTATCTCCTCTTCCCGGTGGCGGGCCCAAAGCACTTCTACCCAGAGCTTGCCGCCGTCTGGTACGAACCCTTCGAGGGCTGGCTCTTCGTGCCGATCATGAAAGCGCTCTTTACGCCGGCGACCACCTCCGGCGCCGCTTTTCCCTCATCTCATGTGGCGGTGGGGCTGATATCGCTGTTGCTCTGCTTTCGGTATAAGCGTCCCTATTTCTGGAGCCTGCTGCCGCTTTATCTTCTCCTCTGCGCCTCGACGATCTATCTCTATACCCACTATGTGGTCGATATCTTTGCCGGCTGGCTCGCCGGGGGCGGGGCGTATCTGGCGCTGCGGCAGTTTTGATTATCGATACCGATGTGCTGATCTGGTACTTGAGGGGGAATGAAAGAGCACGCAAGACTGTCGAAGAAGCAGTTCCTTTCTCGATATCAGTGATCACGTATATGGAACTTGTACAAGGCATGCAGGAGGGCGAAACGCTACTAACTGCAAAGGATAAACACTATAAGTTTATCCCTACCCTAGAATGTCAACGGTTCAACGCGGGACAAGCCAAATAGCGTATTCAAGCCGGGCTCATATCGCGCTGTTTACTGATATTTCGCTCTCTAGCGATTAGGATATATTACTCATCTCCTTGAGAAATCGCACCTCGCCTTTCGATGATACCTACAGCCATTTCATAATCGAGGTTAATCATATATTCTTACTCCCAATGACTCTGTTTCTTACCGGGGCCGCGTTCTTCGCGGTCCTTTTCTTCGGCGCAATCATCCAGGGGGCCACCGGTTTCGGCCTGGCGATCTTTTCGATGAGCATTCTCCCCTTCTTTCTGCCGGTCAAAAGCGCGGTGGTGGCGATGCTGCCGGCTTCGATCACGATGTTCGTGATCATTCTGATTAAACAACGGCGCTTCATTAATTACCGGCTCCTGGTAGGTCTTCTCCCCGGAATCTTCGCCGGTCGTTGGCTGGGAACCTGGGGGGTGACGGTACTCCCCGATGAGATCATGCGCACCGTGCTGGGCGGGATCCTGATTCTGTTGGCCCTCTACTTTCTCTTCTTTCGAGACCGTATCCACCCGACCGCCTCGCCCCTTACGGCGAGTATCGCCGGCGGGTTAAGCGGACTCTTCGGCGGCCTGGCCAATATCGGCGGACCGCCGCTAGTGCTCTACCTCTTTAATGCGCTAGAGGAGAAGCGGGCCTACCAGGGAACCATCTCGGCCGCCTTCTTAATCGCCGCCCTCTTCTCGGTTCTGCTCCACGGCCTCTACGGCAATATCGGAAGTTATGAGGTGAAGCTCAGCCTCTTCGGCGTCCTGGCCGCGCTCACCGGTACTCGGCTCGGCCTGTTGATCTTTCATCACATCTCGAGAGGGCTCCTTGCAGGGTTCATTGTTATTCTGACTGCCCTCTCCGGCGTATCGATGGTGCTCTTATAGAGCCTATTGGCAATCCGTTCTCCGATGGAATAGAATTAAGGCCATATGATCCACGTTGTTTCCGCAATCAATCTCAATCAGGGCGTCCGCGCCGCGTATCAGGCCTGCCTCGAGCGCTTCCTCCCCAGGATTCGCGCCGAGGAGGGCTGTATTAGCTATGAGCCCTGTATCGATATCGAGGTCGGTCTCGCAATTCAGGAGTACGATGTGGATCGGGTGGTTATCATCGAAGAGTGGCAGAGCATTGAAGCTCTGCGCGAGCACTTCGCCGCGCCTCACATGGACGAGTATCGCGAGGCGGTTAAGGATCTGGTGAAGCGGGTCGATATGCGGGTGCTCAAGGGGTATTGATTATCCGTATTCTTTTGACATTTTTGAGATTCCTTGTTAGGATTGCGTACCAAATAAATAACTCCGAGTCGTCTGCCCCTAAGACTGTGCATACGTATGCGTCATGGGGATGCGACCGATAGGGTGCATTCGGAAACGGGTGCGCCTCCCGTATGGAAAGGAGCCTCCTGAATGATCCCATTCTCAGAAGCATATTCAACGGTAATGAAGCATAGCCTCGAGTTCGAGAACGAATCAGTCCCCTTGCTTGAAGCGGTCGGTCGTTTCCTGGCCGAGCCGGTGGCTTCTCCCATCGACTCTCCCCCTTTCGATAAGTCCGCCATGGACGGCTTTGCGATTATGCCTAAGGATGAGTCCGGGGAGTTCGAGATTCTGGAGACCGTCGCCGCCGGTGATAAGCCCCAGGAGCGTCTTAAACCGGGCTCGTGCATCAAGATCATGACCGGCGCTATGCTGCCTGAGGAGACGGGAAGGGTCGTGCGGGTCGAGTATACCGCCGAAGAGGCGGGTCGGATGAGGATTACCACCCCCGAGCCGTATGAAAATATTATCCGCCGGGGGGAGAACCTCAAAAGCGGCGACGAGTTTATGCCGGTTAAACGGCTGGGCCCCGGCGACATCGGAAGCCTCGCCGCCTCGGGAATTTCCCGGGTGATGGTCAAGCGCCGGCTGCGGACGGCGATCATCACCACCGGAAGCGAACTCAAGGAGCCGGGCGAGCCTTTGGCTCCGGGGGAGATCTACAACTCCAACGGCTACCAGCTCGCCTGCCAGATCGAAGCGGCCGGGGGCGAAGCGGTCTCTTACGGGATCGTCGCCGATGATCCGGAGCTTCACGCCAAGGTGATTCGCGGCGCTCTGGAGGAGTGCGATATCGTGCTCCTCTCCGGCGGGGTCTCTAAGGGGGAGTTCGACTATGTTCCCGATACCCTGCGCGAGGCCGGGGTGGAGATTCTCATTCACGGCGTGAAGGTCAAGCCCGGACGGCCGACGCTCTTCGGGCGCGGGGAGAATGTATTTGTCTTCGGCCTTCCGGGAAATCCGGTCTCTACCTTCATCCTTTTCGAGGTGCTGGTAAAGCCCTTCATCTACCACCTGAACAGCGTTCCGTTTCGGCCGCCGGTGATGCAGGGGCGGCTTTCGCAGGAGATCAAGCGCCGGGATACGGAGCGAATGGAGTTTAGGCCCGTTAAACTGCGCCATAGCGACGGTCCGTTCGACGGGATCGAGGCGACCGAAGCGCGATTGATCGATCCGGTGCGCTATATGGGATCGGCCCACCTGAACGCGATGGTCGAGACCGAAGGGCTTATCCTGATGCAGCCCGGGGTCGAACGAATAGAGGAGGGATCGATAGTCGATGTACGACTCATATAAGCGCGAGATCTACTACCTGAGGATCTCGGTTACCGATAAGTGCAACCTGCGCTGCAGCTACTGTATGCCCCCCGAAGGGGTTCCGGCCCTCGAGCACGCGGACCTCTTGAGCTTCGAGGAGATCGTCGCCGTCGTAAAAGAGGCGGTAAAGCTCGGTTTCAGGAAGATTAGGCTCACCGGCGGCGAACCTCTGGTTCGAAAAGGGATTGTCGATCTGGTGCGGATGATCAAGGCCGTGGAGGGGGTGGAGTACCTGGGGATGACCACCAACGGTATCTTGTTGGACCGCTTCGCCGCGGAGCTGAAAGCGGCGGGTCTGGACGGGATCAACATCTCCCTGGACACCCTCGATCCGGAACGCTACCGGGAGATAACCCGGGTAGGAAAAATCGAGGAGGCCCTGCGCGGGGTCGACGCGGCCTCGGCCGTCGGTTTTGCCGTCCAGAAGATCAACATGGTGATTCCCGACGAGCCCGACGAGATTGCGTTGGAAAAGATGCGTTCCTACTGCGATGCAAAGGGGTTTCAACTGCAGCGCATCCGCCAATATTCCCTAATGAAGACTAAGGGGGATGAACCGGTCTATGAGCGGCCGCCCCGTTGCGGCGACTGCAACCGCCTGCGGCTCACCTGCGACGGCTATCTGAAGCCCTGCCTCCATTCGGATGCGGAGATCAAGGTCGACTTTACGAATGTGGCCGCCTCGATAGAGGAGGCCGTGGCCGGGAAACCGATGCGCGGTCATGAATGTACCAGCCGGGGCATGATGTCCATCGGCGGATAGGAGGAATATGATGGAGTTTTCCCATTTGGACGATAGCGGCAAGGCCCGCATGGTGGATGTCTCCGCCAAACCGGTAGTGAAGCGCACCGCTATAGCCGGCGCTTATATCAAACTGAGACCGGCGACGATCAAGGCGATTAGCGATCAGCAGATTCCGAAGGGCGATGTACTTACCGTGGCCAAGATGGCCGGTATCAGCGCCGCCAAGCAGACGGGCCACACTATCCCCCTCTGCCATCCGGTTATCTTGGATCAGGTCGACGTCAGCTTCGAGATCAAAGAGGATCGCATCCTGATCGAGTCCGTGGCGGTTTGCGCCGGACGGACCGGGGTCGAGATGGAGGCCTTGAGCGCCGTCTCCGGCGCGGCGCTGGGGATCTACGATATGTGCAAGGCGGTGGATAAGGAGATGGAGATCTCCGCGATCCGACTAATCAAGAAGGTCAAGGAACCGATTGCTTGGGAGAAAGAATGAAGATGAGCGCTGATCATAGCTTTACGATTGTATCCTTGAATATCTCCGAGAAGAAGGGGGAGCAGAAGGTGCCGGTGGACTCCTTCGAGCTTCAACCGGACCACGGAATTGTCGGCGACGCCCATGCCGGCGACTGGCACCGGCAGGTATCCCTTTTGGCCGATGAGGATGTGGAAACCATGCGCGGCAGCGGCATCGAACTCAATCCCGGCGATTTCGCCGAGAATATCACTACCCGGGGGGTGCGCTTAAGCGAGCTCCCGGTGGGGACCCGTCTTTTTGTGGGGGATACCGAACTGGAGGTGACCCAAATCGGGAAGGAGTGCCACCACGGCTGCGCTATCTACGCCGCCGTCGGCGACTGCGTGATGCCCAGGAAAGGGATCTTCGCCAAGGTAATCAAGGGCGGGAGGATCGATGCTCAAAGTCGTTGTAGTTACCGTCTCTGACCGGGCCTCCCGGGGGGAGTACGAGGATCTTTCGGGGCCGGAGATCACGGCCATCCTAGGCGAATACTTCGGCGATGAGATTGAACTGGCCCGGGTGGTTATTCCCGATGAGTCCGTAGAGCTTATCTCGGCTTTCGACGCCGCCGCGGCCGGAGAGACGCCCGCCGATGCGATTATTACCACCGGCGGGACCGGCATCGGTCCCCGGGACATCACCCCGGAGGCGAGCCGCGACTGGTGCGAGAAGGAGCTTCCCGGCATCGCCGAAACCCTGCGGGCTGAATCCTACAAGGAGACCCCCTCCGCCATGCTGAGTCGAGGCTACGCGGGGATGAAGGGCTCTACGCTGCTGATCAATTTCCCCGGCTCGGTCAAGGCGGTGCGCCTCTGCACCCGCCTGATTCTACCGGTCTTGGCCCACGCCCCGGCGATGATCGCCGGTGGCGGGCACTAGGGCGCCTCAAACTCCCGTCCACCGATAAAGGTCTTGAGGATATTGAAGGCGCGGTCGAAGACGACCACATCGGCCCGGTTGCTCGGGACCAGGAGCCCCCGCTTCTCGAAGCCGAAGATCCGGGCTGGGTTACTTCCGGCCATCTGAACCGCGTGTTCGACCGGCACCCCCCATTCAACCAGGTTGGCGATGCCCCTGGGCATGGTGAGCGCGGAGCCTGCGATTGTGTCGTCGTCGAGCCGAAAGACTCCTTCCGCATCGTGCACCGGCATGCCGTTGGCGGTTCCGGCGGCTTCCTTCGTTCCGGCGGGTTTGAGCGCATCCGTAACCAGCACCACCCGGCTAACCGGTTTGTCCCGCAGCAGGAGCTTGACCAGTCCGGGATGCACATGGTGGCCGTCGGCGATCACCTCGCAGGAGATCTCCGGATGGATCATGATCGTGCCGACGGCCCCGGGGTTGCGATGGTGGAGACTGCTCATGGCGTTGAAGAAGTGGGTCGAGTGGAGGATGCCCGCCTGCATCCCTTCCAGCATCTGTTCGTAGTCGGCGTCGGTATGGCCCGCCTGCAAAGTGATTCCCCGTTTCATGCACCAGAGCGCCAGCTCACGCATCCCTTTCAGTTCCGGGGCTACGGTCATGGTTACGATGTCTCTGTTTGCCGCCTGCCAGAGCCGTTCCATTCGTTCAAGGTCGACCCGGGCGACCGCCTCGGGACGTTGGGCTCCCGCCCGCTTAAGGGAGATAAAGGGGCCCTCCATGTGGATCCCGAGGATCCTGGCTCCCGACTCTTTGCCTCTGGCCCCGGCGCAGGCCGCGAGGGAGGCCTCCATCCGCTCCTGGCGGTCGGTGTAGACGGTAGGACAGAATCCGGTGACTCCGAAGCGGGCCAGTTCGCGGCTCATCCCGAGAATCGACTCTACCGTGCAGTCTTCGACTCCATAGCCGCCGAATCCGTGGATATGGGTGTCGATGAATCCGGGGCTTACATAAGCCCCATCCAGCTCATAGATCTTCTCATCCCTGGTCCTTTCGCGTTCGGCGAAGCGCCTGTCGCTGACCAGATCGCCGATTTTGCCGTTTTCGATCAGCAGGGAGGAGGACTCCATCTTCATATACCCGGTCAGAATCGTGCCGCCGGTCAGCCAGATACGGGCCAACTTCTATCCCTTGACTCCCGTAGTCGTTATCCCCTCGATAAACTGCTTCTGCATGATCAAGTAGACCGTGAATATAGGTACTACCGAGACAACCGCCCCGGCCAGCAGAAAATTCCATTGGGCGGAGAACTCGCCCACAAAGCTGATTAGGCCCAGGGTCAAGGTGTAGAGCTGTTTACTGTTCAGATAGACCAGGGGACGCAGGAAGGCGTTCCAGTTGATGAGGAACGAGATGATAAAGAGGGCCGATAAGGAGGCCCCGGAGACCGGCAGGAATATCCTCCAGTAGATAGCGAAAGGGCGCGCTCCGTCCACCACCGCCGCCTCTTCGAGCTCTTTAGGCACGTTCTCGTAAAAACTCCGCATCAGGAATACGCCGGTCGTACCGATCAGAAAGGAGGGTACGATCATCGGCAGATAGGTGTTGATCCAGCCGAGAGCACCCATCAAGAGAAATTCCGGAATGATAACGACCTCTATGGGGATCATTATCGTCGCCAGGATAAGACCGAAGAGCAGCTCCTTCCCGGGAAACTTCATCCTGGCGAAAGCGAAGCCGGCTAAACTGCAAGTCAATAGCTGCCCGAAGGCTGCGGTGAATGAAATGAACATGCTGTTCACCGTGAAGCGGAGGAAATTGTACTTCAGGAATATCTGCCGGTAGTTGTTCAGGGTCGGCTGCTTGGCGATGAACTCCGGCGGATCTGCATAGACGGCCTCCAGCGGTTGGAGTGAGACGTTTAGCATCCAGTAGAATGGAAAGACGTTAACAATCGCAATCAGGATCAGGATTGTATATAACAGTATCTTCTCATAGGTTTTCATAAACGTCCCTACCCTTGTGTCTGCACCCAGCGAGATTTGTAGATGAAATTGAGATAGGAAAAACTACCGACGATAACCAAGAGTACCATCGAGAGACTGGCGGCCTGGCCCATCTGAAAGAGTTCGAAGGCATGCTGGTAGATGTAGTATGCCATGGTTGTAGATGCGGTGCCCGGACCGCCCCTGGTCATGGTGTAGATAATATCGAAGTTCTTGAATGAGTCGACTACCGCCATAATCATAATGAAGAACATAATCGGCGTGATCAGCGGAACCGTTATCCTGAAAAAAACGGTAAACGGACCGGCTCCGTCGATGCGCGCCGCTTCATACAGGGTCTTGGGGATATCCTGTAGGCCTGCGAGATAAAGCACCATATAGTAACCGAGCCGTTTCCAGGCGAAGACCACCGCTACGACCAACAGCGACAGGCTACGATCGGAGAGCCACGACGGCGGAGATCCGACACCCAATGAGCGCAGCAGGAAGTTGAGCATCCCCACGTCGGCTCCGAAGATCCAACGCCATACAATCCCGACCGCAACGGTGGAGGTAATAACCGGCGCAAAATACATTGCCCTGAATGCGGTTGTTCCCTTCACCCCTTGGTTGAGCAGTACCGCAAGTATCAAGGAGCCGAAGACGATTATCGGAACGAAGATCAGACTGAAAAGCAGGGTGTGTCCTACGATCTTCCAGAAGGTGGTGTCGGAGAAGAAATCAAAATAGTTCTCGAGCCCCACAAATCCGGGGTCGCCGAACATGCTCCAGTCGGTGAACGACATGATCCCGGCCATGAAGAGCGGTCCCAGGCGAAAGACGAATAGACCCAGCATGGCCAGGAAAATAAATAGATAGGGAACATAGAGTTTATACTTCATACTGTTTCCTTAGTAAGAACCCGGAGGGGCCGTTATTGCGGATCTCCACTCCGGGTTCATAGGGTTTAGCGGTAGGCCTTATCCAACAGCTTGTTCATTTCCTTGTCGGCGTTGGCGTACAGCTCGTCCATCGTCATGTCGCCGTTCAGGGACGCATCGATGAATTCGCTTAAACCTGCGCCCTCGGCGCTGGCATAGCCTCTCCAGAACTTCCAGTACTTGGTGTAGAAGTGTCCGGCGTTCTCACCATAGCTAAGAATGATAGGCTTGTGCTCGGGGGGCAGTCCTCTGGATTTGAAGACGTCCCACTCGTCCGAATAGGCCTCTTCCTTGAAGAAGGGAACCTTTCCGGGATAGTAGTCGCCGGCCGGGCGCTGCAATACATACTTGATGAAATTCCAGGCCGCCTCGGGATTCTCGGAGCTGGTGGGGATGGCGATGCCGTCCGCCCAGGCGTGCATGGTATCCTGCTTCCAGTGCGGTCCTCTCGGGAAGTAGGCTATGTCCCAGTCGAACTCCGCTTCCATATCCTCGCGCATGAACTTGATGTTCCAGCTTCCTTCGGAGATCATAGCGGCGTTCTCCTGCTGGAACATGAGTTTGATCTTCTTCTTGTCGAGATCGTAGTCCTTGGGGTGAGGAGCGACCATGTACTTGTTCGCCAGATCATTGACGAAGTTCATGGCCTCCCGGGCGTTTGCATTCGGGTCCCAGGTCAGATTCTGGCGGTCGATGTAATCTCCATCGTTCTGGAGAATCCAGCCGTCGTAGACTGCATAGCGGGAGAACACCGAGTAACCCCATTGATCAGTCTTGCCGTCGCCGTCGAGATCCTTGGTGAGAGCCTGCGCCTTTTCCAGGAACTCGTCCCAGTCCCAGCCTTCGCTCGGATAGGATACGCCGTACTTGTCGAACATATCCTTGTTGTAATAGATAACGCTCCCGACCCAGGCAAAGGGCACGCTGTAGTAGCGGTCGTCGACGCTGAAGCTGGATTCCAAAACGCTCCAGAAGTATTCGTCTTCGTTGAAGTCCTTCTTGACCATATCGGTTAAATCAAGCAGAGCGTTCTGATCGACAAAATCCTCGACGGAATTGGGGTGCATGTTGAACACATCCGGCATCTGCTTGGATGCGGCCATTGCCGCCAGTTTCGTCCAGTAGCTCTTGGGATCCAGCGCCGTCAGGTTGATGGATACCTCGGGATTGGCGGCCATATAGCGGTCGATTAATCCCTGCTCCTGTTCTGCAAAGTTAGGGTCCCACATCCAATACTCGAGCGATACGGGTCCGTCCGAGGTCGTCACCGTCTCTTCCTGGGTACCGCCGGCAAAAAGCATGGCTGCGGTAAGCAGGACAACCAAAGATAAGGTAAGTTTTCTCATCTTCTCCTCCGTAATATTTTTTCCGGTTCAACGAACCGGTTTTCACCTAGGTAGTGATAGCCCTGAGCCACTCCTCGAGCAGATCCGGGCTAATCTCTTCAGAGCGTCCCCACTCCTCGTTCGGCAGATGCTCCAGCGATTCGGGAAGACCCGATTCTAATAGGGCGCGATAGTCGTCGTCGGTGCGCAGGTAACGCGCTACCAAACGCGCGATCTCGCGATCATAGGGAAGATCGTATTTTTGCGCCTGATGAATCGTGCCGTCGATGATCGTCTTGTTTCTCACATAATGACCCAGGGCCTTCCCGTGGGATTCAAGTTCGGAGTCGATGGCGGAGATCGCCTGCGTGTGGATCGTGATCCCGTGAGAATATGCGGACGAAAGAATATCGGTGTCTATCGACCAGTCCATGCAATCCAAATCGGGTACGATCTTCTTTAAGCCACTGCGGGAGAGGAACTTCCAGGGGCACTGGGTGTCGAGGAGATTCATATCCCGGAAGAAGAGCGGCGCCAGTTTCCGTTGGAAATGACGAAAAAGGAGAACGCCGCTCCCGGCGCGGGTCATATTCTTTACTAGGATAGAGTCCGGATCCATCCGGTTGCCGCAGATCAGATCCTTCCCTGTATGATACCCGTCGATTAGAGTCCCGAGTTGTCCCATGTCGAGGGTCATGTCGGCATCGGTGAAGAGCATGCAGTCGAACTCGCCCGGATCGGGGTATCCGGGTTGGTTTAGGATGCTGCGCATCCCGAAGATCAGCTCCCCGCCCTTTTGATTCCGGATGAACTGATTCTCATGGGGCGAGTCCTCTATGCGCAGATGAACGACCTTGTCGGTCCCGATACGAGCTACCTGCCGCTCCAATACCGCATCCGATCCCCAGGGACAAGTGCCGGATACATAAATAAGTCGGTAGTCGACGGCGCTTCCGGCTAAAAGCCAATCGAGCTGCTTCAGTTTGTTCTCCAGGGAGTTTTCCCCGTTGGGATTATCCGGCGATGAAGGCCGCAAACGGTTCTGTTCGTGGATCAGATTCATCAGGATAGCTACCCGGAGAGGTTTCGTCCGATGGGCCTGGAAGGATCGCTTTGAATCAGCCAGGATTCCGGCCAATCCGGCGAAGAGACTCTCCCCTGAGGGGTCTGCGCCTTCTAAAATATCATCCGCCATCTCGCGTACCGTCCGGTAGGCTGTATCATCGGTAAGATCGAATAGATCGTGCCTCTCTTTTGTAAGCTTCAAATCCATTCCTCTTCTTGCTCCTTAAAGACTGTCCAGAAGGACAGCGGCTAGAGATGAATCGATCACCAGATTGTTTACATATCCTTGTTCAAGGCTGATCTTGACCACCGGTGCCTTGGCCTCGCCCGCGGCAGCCACCAGATTGCGGCATCCCCGCTGCGCCTTTTCAGCAAGCTCCGTTAAGTCGATGGCTTTTACCAGGGGGTCGGACTCCGTCCGGCCGATGCTGCCGACAATTTTTTCTAAACAGACGCGATTTCCCTCGGCATCCAGCAGATGATAATTCAAGTCGCCGATAATGCCCGCGCCTCTGATCTCGTCGGCAGCGCTTTTACCCATGACCGTGGTGATCATCCGTTCATACAGACTGTCCGGAGAGAAGATTCCGATTCCCATGATTACCGCGTCGGCCAGAAGCATGGCGCTGTGGACCTCACGCTCTCCGGAGGTGTCCATACTGATGCCGTAGCCCTCGGATTTCTGCAGGAAGGCGGAGATTACGGAGCTGCTTGAGACGGGAAAATCCACGGCCGTATTGGTGAAGTTCATTGGAAACAATTTTACATTTCGAATATCTCCCCGTTTTACCTGTTCAAGAATCCTGGGGACTATATATCCGTTGCTGATTCCCAGGCGGAAGCCCGGTTTCTCCGATGTCCACTGGGTGAGGAGCTCCGCTCCGGGATAAGCGAGAAGGATCTCCTTCAGGAGCTGCACCCGGATATTCCCGGTGTCGATAACCTTGACGTCCCCCGGAGCGAGACTGTATGCCTTTGAAACCGCTGTCTCCAGCTCCGTCGCAAAGCCTGGAAAAAGGGAGGGAATATGGTGGGGGTGGTTATGGTAGACATCCAGGATTATCCGTCGCAGTACTGCGTGGTTAGATGGTGAATCACTGCAGAATTGGTTCGGATACTTCCGATATATTTCCTCTGCACCTATTCCGTTGAAAAGATCCGTGACGATAGATAAAGAGGCCTCGTGCTTAGAATTGACCAGCGTGTCGAAGTGATCGTCTAAATTGTACCCCGATGCCCAGCTCATAAACATCTCCGCCGGGGAGATGCTGTAGAAGCGGCAGATCTTCACGATATTGTCGATATTGGAGGCGTACTTGCTCTCCCATCCCTGGTAGGTGCGCATGGGGACCTCGAGGGAGTTCGCTACATGGCTTTGGGAGTAGCCCTTGGCGAGACGCAGACGCTTAAGGATATGAGCTATCTTCTCTCCTTCGGAAACCATTGAATCCATGATAACATTAGATCGAATGTAACGCAAGTTATTGCGTAAAAAAATAGAAAAAATGCGCATTATATAGCGCGTATTGTGATAATGAAAGCTCCATGCTACTCTGTGTCTATGGTCTATCCGTGTGTTTACGCGAGTCTTAAGGGTACCTCTTGGTATGATCGGCTCATTGCGGGAGAGTTCGATATCAGGCTGGATCGCTATCCGGAGAGGGAGACGTTGATTGATCGTCGCTTACCCGAGGATTGGCGGAGGAGCGCTGCCGGCGAGGAGTATCGCAGCATTCTTCTTACCCTGCGCACGGATATTCAAAAGGATACCCTCTCGCCCTGGGATTTCCTTCAAAGATTCCGAACGGCCCGGAGTAAGTTGTTCCCGCAATCGGCGATTTTAAGTGACTCCGATTCCTACTCCTCCCCAGTTACGGCGGCACTGCTGCATCCAATAATCAAGCCGGGACCTCTTCTCTATATTCCATCGAACTCTTTCTCGGGCTCCTCTGAGATAGCGACCCTTATTAATTTGAAAACTCCGCGCGAGATTGCCATCCTGGTTTCGGAATCCCCGGAACTGGATCTACCTCATCCCTATGCGCTCGGCCGGGAGTATCCCGACCTTCAACTGCTTCCTCTCGATACGACGGAAGAGATTGACGTATTGCGCGCTACCGGTCGAAACATCATCTGCAGTCACAGCTGGCTCATGTTTGTCTTGGCGGAGAACCGTATCGAGGCGCTCTGCCTGGCGGATACCGCCGAATGGTTTGTCAGAGGAGTGCTCGGGAAGCTCGATCCGGAGGTTGAAAACGTGGGGTGGCCCCGCAATTCCGCATATAGCGAGTTTCTCGCGGCGCAGGTATCGATTGAGGGAGATCGAAGAGTGAGTATATCGACCTCGGAGGTACTCAAGAGAGTTCCAGCATCCTTGGTTCAGCCCACGCTACGTCCGAAAGATACCCTGCCTGCCTGGCTGACTTCTGTACAATCTTCGAGTGCAGTGAATTTTAGTGAAGACTTTCGTGTAAAGAGCGGGCACTCATGGAGAAGCGCAGCACCTTATACGGAGGATGCGGTGCATCTGACCTTATTGAGGGCGCCTGAGTCTGCAGTGATCGTGGCTCCGCGCTTCTATCGGCATATGGTGTCGCCCCTGCAGATAGAAACTGAAACACTCAGCTATTTCACCAGCTTTAATTATTACTTCACCAAGCTGCTGCAGTATCGCTATGAAGAGTCAGGCCGCTCCTGCGGAGCGTGGGAAAACTTCATGCTCGATTATATCGGTATGCGCAGTTCCAACGGGGGCGGATACATAGAGACTCTGCCGCTCTATAATAAAGCCTTTCTGGGTTGCACCTTGGAAGGCGAATTGAAGGCTTTTCATGGTCCGGATTTCAGCGCCGCCTGGGCGCATCCGAAGGCGGTTAACGATGTGCGCGCCGTCCCGGTCAATCCGGCGGATAATCCACAAGAGGCGCTCTATACCCCTGGATCGGATCTAAGGCTTGTCGGATCAGGTCGAACGTGTGCCGTTCTTTGTCATGATACGGTTCTCGAGTATAAATCTGGACCGGTCGAGATACCTCCTTTTGGAGCCGTTCTGGTTACTGAGCAGACATTATCGGCTGGAGATTCTATTCGATGGATGATTAACTTTCCCGCCCATGAGGGGACTGAGTGGCGCTGGCTCTGCGGCGGCTTCAATATGCTGGTACAAGACGGAGTTAACCTGATGCAGGATGACTCTCCGGATACTCTTAAGTTTGAGGGATGGAGCACATCCGCATCCCGGCGAACCCAGGAGACCGCTCTGGATCCGCGGGTTAGGCAACCCCGATCGGTGATCGGGAAAACCACAGGGGGTAGTATCATCCAGATGGTCTTCTCCGGGCGCAGCCGACTCTCTTCGGGGGTCACATTTCGAGAGGCGGCGGAACTGGCTATGGATGCCGCCGGGGCTGATCCGCTGGATTTTCTCGTCAACCTCGACGGCGGAGCCTCGGCATCGCTGACTGCCGTTGTCGGTACCAAGCGCAAAGTGCTCAGCTATCCCGCCCCGTCGGACAACAATCCGGTTCAAGTCCCGCGTCCCGTACCGGCAATGCTTTCTATAACGGAGCGCGACTAGAAACACTAAAGTCTCTTTATTTTCAGCTACCACCCACCTATAATGCCCCGAGGAGATTATAAAGCATGGATAAGACGGTAGTAATCATGGCGGCGGGTATGGGATCCCGCTACGGCGGACTCAAACAGCTGGATCAGGTCGGACCTTCCGGGGAAACGATTATCGACTATTCGGTCTTCGACGCCATCCGGGCGGGTTTTTCGAAGGTCGTTTTTATTATCCGGCGAGATATCGAGGAGCCCTTCAAGGAGCAGATCGGCGCCAGATACACGGGCAGGGTGAGAGTGGAGTATGTCTTTCAGGAGCTCTCCGATATTCCTGCAGGCTTCAGTGTCCCGGAGGGGCGCACGAAACCCTGGGGTACGGCCCATGCGATGCTGACCGCCGCTTCCTCGGTTCGGGAACCCTTTATCATCATTAACGCCGATGATTTCTACGGTAAGGATGCCTTTGCGAGGGCGGCGGAGTATCTCGACCGGGTCGATCCGAAGCAGCTCAATGCCGCCCTGGTGGGCTTCTTGTTGAAGAATACCCTTTCCGACCACGGAACGGTTTCTCGAGGGGTCTGCGCCGCAGACGAGAACGGGGTGCTGGTCGACGTTGAGGAGAATCACGGCATTGAGCGAAATGAAGACGGGATCATGATCTCGGATACCCGGGATTCTCTGGGGGAGGATACGATCGTCTCTATGAATATGTGGGCCTTTACGCCCCCCGTCTTCGAGTATGCCCGCCGGAGCTTTATCCGCTTCCTTAAAGAGTCTGGAACCAGGTCTGATTCGGAGATCTACATCCCCATGGTCGTGAATGAGTTGATCCAGGCGGAATCTTTGCAGGTGAAGGTTCTCGAGACTTCGGCGGAATGGTTCGGCGTAACCTACCGCGATGATAAACCGGCGGTGGTAGCGGCAATCGAGGGGCTTGTAGCAGAAGGAAGCTACCCGAAAGCCTTATGGGATAATCCGGCATAAAGGAGAGAGCCCGTCGGAATAGTCCCGACGGGCTCGAGATGCTTATTCCGATTCCTTTCCCGCGAAGCGTGCGATGGCCCAGACGCCGACGCCGCCGATCACTAATACCAGGAGCACCGGGAGCCCGGCCGCAACCAGCAGATAGGAGACGATCGCCACGCCGGCTACGCTGACGGCATAGGGGATCTGCGTCTTGACGTGATCCATATGGTCCGCTCCGGAAGCCATGGAACTCATGATGGTCGTATCCGAGATCGGCGAACAGTGGTCGCCGAAGATAGAACCAGAAAGAACCGCGCTCAAGGAAGCGATGACCAGCGGAGCGGAAGCCGCGTCGCCGGAGACGTAGGCCGCCGCCAGGGGGACCGCTAAGGGGATGACGATCGCCATGGTTCCCCAACTGGTTCCGGTGGCGAAGGCTACCACGCAGCTGATCACGAAGACGATGATCGGCAACAGGAAGCCCGGCAGGGTCTCCGATACCGCGCCTACCAGGAAGCTTGCAGTACCTACTTCCTCGGTGATCGATCCCAGTGACCAGGCCAGGATCAGGATCATGGCGGTGATCAAAAGGCTCTTGGAACCTTCGATAAAGGACTCCATCGTCTCGGCCAGGGTCAGAATCTTCTGTCCCACCGCGAGCAAGAGCGCCACCAGGGTGGATGAGAAGGCGCCCCAAATCAGTACCACCGAGGCGTCGGCGTTACCGAAACTGGTGCGGATCCCTTCCCAGGTGTACCAGACGGTGCCTTCGTCGGAGTAGCCGTAGCCGTTGTACCAGAGGCCGAAGAAGGAGACTAGGACCAGGGTTAGGATCGGCAGGATGGCATTGATGGTCTTGGGATTGGGGCCGCCGGCCTCTTCGTCCATATCGGCCCAGGACATTGGCTCGGCGGTGGGGGAGAGGACCTCGCCCGTGCTCCTCGCCCGCTTCTCGGCCTTGAGCATGGGACCGAAATCCCGCTTGGTGCCGATTATTGAAAAGATCATAACCAGGGCGAAGATGTTGTAGAAGGTGTAGGGGATGGTGCGAATGAAAAGGGCGAAACCGCTCACATCGGACCCGATTGACGAGAGGGCATCACCGAAAAGGCCGATCTCGTAGCCGACCCAGGTGGAGACGAAGGCCAGGCCGACCACCGGTGCAGCGGTGGAGTCGACGATGTAGGAGAGTTTCTCCCGGCTAACTCGCATCTTGTCCATCAGGGGCCGCATAGTGGGGCCGACGATCAGGGTGTTCGCATAATCGTCGAAGAAGACCACTATGCCGAGGATTGCCGCCGAAAGCTGAGCGCCCCGGGCGGTCTTGGCTCGCTTGGCCAGGGCTTCTGCAATGGCTCTGGTGCCGCCCATTTTCTGTACAATCCCGACCATACCACCGATGGTAATGGTGAAGATCAGAATTCCCGCATGCCAGCCGTCGGCCAGGGTGTTGACGAACTGAGTATCCACGGTGCGCATAAAAGCAACTACCGGATTCCAGCCGTTGATCATCAACGAGCCGGAGTAGATACCGATGAAGAGCGAGAGCAGTACTCGCTTGGTAAGGAAGGCCAAGAGGATCGCCAACAGGGGCGGCAGCAGCGAGAGTACGCCGAAACTGGCCGCGCTCTCTTCCTGGGCGACGGCGGGAAGCAGCGTCACTCCTAAGAAAAAGAGAGATAGGAACAAAATTTTAGCTTTACTTGATCTCATACATTCCTCCTCCAGCATATTACCATGCCGGTAGTAATGGAGCAACGAATATTATTTTAATATAAATGAAAATGAATATCGTTTGCTATAGTGTGTATTGCATGATAGACTGATTTCAGGAGGCAATATGGCACAGAAGATAGTGGTAATCGGCGGATCGGCTTCGGGTCCGAAGGCGGCGGCCAGGGCGCGGCGGCTTGATTACGAGGCGGAGATAACCATAATTCAGAAAGCCCATGACCTATCCATGGCCTCATGCGGCTATCCCTACTACGTGGGCGGATTCTTCGATAATAGGAACCAACTCCTGTGCACTCCCACCGGGGTAGTCCGGGATCCCGGCTACTTTATGAAGGCTAAGAATATAAATGCCGTCACCGATACGGAGGTGACGGCGATCAAGCGTAAGGAGAAGCTGGTGGAGACGGTGAATCTCCAATCCGGCGAGAAGCAGAGTTACCCTTACGACAAACTCATATTGGCCATGGGGGCGCGACCGAAGATGCCGCCGGTGCCGGGGATTGAGCTGGATGGAATAACCACCCTCCAGTCCATGCCGGATGCCGATTATCTGCGCAAGGTGCGGGACGAGGGCACGATAAAGAAAGCGGTAGTGGTCGGCGGCGGCTTGATCGGGATTGAGACCTGCGAAGCGCTACAGCTTGCGGGCATCAAGATAACCGTCGTGGAGATGCTCCCGCAAATCCTGATGTTCCTCGATTGGCAGCTGGCGAAGATTCTGGAGAATCATGTCAAAGCCCACGCGGCGGATGTAATCACCGATAATGCTGTTTCGGCATTCCTCGGGAATGATCAGGGAAAGCTCATCGCTGTGAAGCTCGCAAATGGCGACGAGATCCCCTGCGAGCTGGCGGTCGTTGCGATCGGCGTGATTCCCAATAGCGAACTTGCCCGGGATGCAGGATTGAAGATCGGCGAGCGGCGGGGAATTCTCGTGGATGAATATATGCAGACCGAGGATCCCGATATCTACGCGGTAGGCGACTGTATCGAGATCCCCCAACGGCTTACGGGGAAGAATGTACATGCCCCGTATGGTGATTTGGCGAATCTTGAAGGTCGGGTGGCCGGTGAGAACGCGGTCAAGGGAAACGGTGCGAGTTTCCTCGGAACGATACAGACCGGTGTCTGTAAGGTCTTCGATTTCTCCGCCGGGTCTACCGGTATCAAGCCCGCCAATGCCGCCGATCTGGGGTACTCCAACATCGTCTCGGTAATAACCGCCGGACCGGATAGGCCCGGTTTTATGGGGAGCAAAATCCTTATCAATAGAATGATCGCCGACGGTGATAGCGGGCGTATCCTTGGTTTTGAGTGCATCGGTCAGGGTGACGCAAGTAAGCAGATCGGGATGGCCGCGATGGCCATTATGGGAAAGTTGACGGTAGACGATCTGGTTAACGCCGACCTTCCCTATGCGCCGCCCTTCTCTCTGGCGATAGATAATATTGTGGCCTGCGCTTCGGCCCTGCAGAATAAGCTGAAAGGTCTGATGGACGGCCTCTCGGCAGTGGAGGTGAAGCAGAAACTGGACCGGGGAGAGAAGCCTTTCATTATCGATGCGCGCAGTCCCGAAGAGTGGGAAACTATGCGGCTCGGCATTGGGGAGCACCTGATACCTGTTGGGGCTCTGCGGAATCGATTGAATGAACTTCCCGAAGATAAGTCGAGCGAGATCATCACCTACTGTAAGATCTCGCTCCGCGGGTACGAGGCCGCTCGCACCTTAGCGGCGAACGGCTTTACCAATGTAAAGGTGATGGAGGGCGGTATTATGGCCTGGCCCTATCACCGGGAGAAATAAGCTGCCTAAACCCGCTTCATGAACAGCGCACAGCTTTCCGCCAGCCGGTCGGCAAGCTTGAGCTGAATCTCGCTCATGTCGGTTTGCAGCTGGGTATAGCGTTCGCGCAGTTCCTCCATGCCTGCATTCTGCAGGCCGCGGATTTTCTGCTTGAGGGCCTGATCGTAGGCGGCACCTGTTTCGCGGATAAGCTGGGAGATCCGGTCGTACTGGCGACGGAGCTCGCTCAAACGTTCCAGCAGGGCTTCAGCTCTACTCTTGGTACTGATCTGGGCTTGTAGCCGGTAACCCGCCTCCAGCTCTCCGACCAGATCGGTAACAGTTTGAATCTTCTCGATCCGATAGGCGTTGGTGCCGGCGAAGACGAATCCATGCTTCAGCTTGCCCCGGCGGGCGTTGTTCAGGGCTACGGAGATGCAGTAGTTTGCTTTCTCTGCTTTACAACTCCCCAGGCACTGCCAGGCGCAGCGGAAGGAGGGGCGTTCCCCGGCTTCGGTATCGAGAATAAACTGATTGCGAATAGCCCGACCGGGCATCCCGACGGGGCTCTTGATCAGGCCGATATCCGTCTCGTCGGCCTCTACGTAGCACTCCTTGAAGGCCGGGTCCGCATCGCACTCCTCGGTGGCGACGAAGCGGGTTCCCATTTGGACCCCGGCGGCTCCCAGCTTCAATACCTCGTAGATATCTTCTCCGGAGTAGACGCCCCCTCCGGCGATAACCGGAATCTGGCGACCGAACTCCTCCTCGAAGGGGACGAGGGTCTCTATAATCTCGGGCACGATTGCCTCGAGCTGAAATGCTGGATCCTCCAGTTGTTCCTCGGAGAAACCGAGGTGCCCGCCCGCCTTTGGGCCCTCGAAGACCACCGCATCGGGTACATCGTTGTAGATCTTTTTCCACATTCGGAAGATCATCGTCGCCGCCCGGGCGGAGCTGACGATGGGGGCCGCTTTTACCCCGGCCTCACGCATCTCTTTCACCGGGAGATCCTTAATGGCCAATCCGGCGCCCATGAAGATGATATCGACCTTCTCTTCGATAGCGACATCCAGCAGTTCGTGGAAGTCGTTGACCGCCACCATGATATTAACGCCGATTATCCCGCTGGTCTTGGACTTTGCGTTTTGTATCTCCCGTCGAAAAGCCCGCAAATTAGCGGCTCGACCGTCCTTGTAGTAGTCCTTCTCGAGCATCCCGATCCCGTTGGCCGCCACAACGCCGATACCGCCGGCCTCGGCCACCGCCGATGCAAGGTTCGAAAGGGAGATTCCGACCCCCATACCGCCCTGGATAATAGGAATTCTGGCCCGGAGATTGCCTATTTCCAAGGCCGGCCAGTCGAAACGGGGAAGTTTCAGGGAGGAAATTCTGTTGCGCAGATCGCGAAAGGGAAGTTCCGCGCTAATTCCCTCGCTGAATTTGCGGATTGAGTTTAAAATTGATTCTATTGTTGTTTCAGAGAGTTGATCGCTCATGCTAAATCCTCCGGGAATTATTAACGCAGCTTTGTCGGCCGGGGACCGACATTGGAGATTGTGACAGGTTTGGGACGTTTGTTAAAGGGCTAGAGCGGAATTTCATGTTACCATTGGAGAGGGGTGCTAAATGGCGAAATTTGTCTGCGAAGTCTGCGATTATGTATACGACGAGGAGAAAGAGGGAGTTCTTTTCGCGGAATTGGGCGATGATTGGGTCTGCCCCGTCTGCGGTACGCCCAAGAAATACTATCGGCCTTTAGAGGCCGGCGGAGAGGTACAATCAGATATATCCGAGACCGAGAGTCTGCCGGAGGCCGAGAAGTATCTGCGTGATTCGGACCAGTACGAGACTTGGATGGCCGATATACATCGCATGGCCGAGAACGGGGAGTCGATCATCGAGCCTATGCGTACCCTCAATCCCGGTTTTTCGTGGGATCAGATCCTGATTCAGGGGGCCCAACTGGCGCGGATTCCCCTCAATCATGAAGATCCGGTCTCTACCCGGACGCTTATCGGCCCTCATGCAGAGAAACCGCTGGTACTCGATACGCCGCTCTTTGTAACTCATATGTCCTACGGCGCTCTTTCGGCCGAGGCTAAACTGGCCCTGGCCAAGGGAAGCGCGGCGGTCGGCACGGCGGTCTGTTCCGGGGAGGGAGGAATCCTGCCGGCGGAGATGGAGGCTGCTCACCGTTATATCTTCGAGTACGTGGCCAATAAATACAGCGTTACTGAGGAGAACCTGCGCCGGGCGGATGCGATCGAGATCAAGATCGGCCAGTCCGCCAAGCCGGGCATGGGCGGGCATCTCCCGGGGAGGAAGGTGACCGAGGAGATTGCCGCCGTTCGAGGGCGCCGGCCGGGTGAGGATATCATCAGTCCCTCCCATTTTCCGGATATTACTACCCAGGCGGAGCTCAAGTCGGCGGTGAGTCGTTTGAGGGAGATGAGCGGCGGACGCCCGATCGGGGTTAAGATCGCCGCCGGTAATATCGAAGAGGATCTCGAGGTAGTAATTCGCAGCGAACCGGATTTCGTTACCATAGACGGCAGGGCCGGAGCAACCGGTGCGGCACCGAAGCTGATAAAATTCGCCACCTCGGTGCCCTCGATCTTCGCCCTCTATCGAGCCCGGCGGGCCTTGCATAACCACGGCGCCGAACATATCTCCCTCGTAATCACCGGGGGCTTGAGGGTCTCTCCCGATTTTGCCAAGGCTCTCGCATTGGGTGCGGATGCCATAGCCCTGGGAACGGCCGCTCTGATGGCCTGCGGCTGCCAGCAGTACCGAATTTGCGACTCCGGCAACTGCCCCATGGGGATAACCACCCAGAATCCCGAGTTGCGCAAGCGCCTCGATTCAGAGGCGGCGGCCGAGAGATTGACCAATTTCTTGCGGGTTTCCACGGATGAGCTCAAGACCTTCGCCCGAATAACCGGCAAAAGCGACCTCCATGCCCTCTCTATCGAGGATCTCTGCACAACCAGCTCCGAGATCTCCGCGCACACCTCGGTGAAGCACTGCTGATGAGCCCAACAGCCATCGAAACCGCGCTCTACCGGCGACTGCGCGATCATCTCGACTCCATGCCGGTCGCCTTTCCCTCCTCTCCGTCGGGTATCGAGCTACAGATACTCCGCCGCTTCTTCTCTCCTGAAGAGGCGGAAATCGCCCTCTGTTTAAGTATGCTGCCGGAGCCGGCGGAGCGAATCTGGCGGCGTTATCGGAGAACCGGGGGAGATTTGAGCCGAGAGGAGGTCGCCGGACGGCTGAACGGCCTTGCGCGCAAGGGAGCCGTAAACGGCTCTGTCGGGAAGGTGCGCGGCAAAACCAGACGGCTCTATGGGAAGCTCCCCTTTGCAGTCGGCTTGTACGAGTTTCAGGTCGATCGGCTCACCCGGGAGTTCGAGGAAGAGGCCGGCCGCTATATGGATGAGGCCTTCATGCACAGTTTTGCGGCCGAGAAACCGCGGCAGATGCGTACTATTCCGATCAACGAGACCATCCTTCCCGAACGAAACATTAGCCGCTACGACAATATCCGCACGGTCATTGCCGAATCTCCGGGGCCTTTCGCGCTCCAGAACTGTATTTGCCGGCAGGGCACGGAGCTGGTCGGCGGTGAGTGCCGCACGACCAGTCTCAAGGATACCTGTCTGGCCCTGGGCGCCGCCGCCCGGGGGGTGCTCAAGGAGGGCCGGGGGCGGGAGCTGACTCGGGATGAAACCCTGGGATTTCTCCAGCAGGCGGAGAGGAAGGGGCTGGTTCTTCAGGCTCAGAACACCCGCAACCCGCTCTTTATCTGCTGTTGCTGCAGCTGCTGTTGTGCAATCCTCTCCCGGGTCAAGCGACTTCCTGATCCTGGGAGGATCCTCCGCTCCAACTATCTGGTGAAGGCGGATCCGACGGCCTGCACCGCTTGCGGAATCTGTATCAAGCGATGTCCGATGGAGGCGCTCGAATTTGAAGGGACGGGTCGGTCCCGCCGGATAGGGGTGAACGAGGAGCGGTGTATCGGCTGCGGCCTCTGCCTGGGGAGCTGTCCCTCCGGCGCACTCAGCATGACGACCCGCGGTTCCCGGAAGGAGCCGCCGGCCACGCTGATGATAATGTATGTGAGGATGCTGTTCGGACGATTCGGTCTCTTGAAAAGCAGCTATCTACTGCTGAAGGCTGCCCTCGGGCTGCAGGTTTAATCGCCGGGAGAGCCAGTCGATCCAGCTCGCCACTCCCTGCCCCGTACGGCATGAGAGCTCGATGATCTCGACTTCGGGATTCAGCACCGCTACGCGGGACCGAAATTTCTCGCTGTCGAAGTCGCCGAGCTGCAGGTAATCGATCTTGTTGACGATCACTAAATCGGCGGTCCTGAAGATTAATGGATACTTGAGAGGCTTGTCGTCGCCCTCCGGGACCGAGAGGATCACGATATTCAGCTCCGCGCCGGTGTCGCTCTGGGCGGGACAGATCAGGTTTCCGATGTTCTCGAGAATCAAGAGATCGACGGCGCCGAGATCGATGCCGGAGAGAGTCTTCTCCATCATGTAGGCGTCCACGTGACACAGGCCCCCGGTATGGAGCTGTACCGCCGCCGCTCCGGCAGCGGCCGCCTTCTCGGCATCCACCTTGGAATCGATGTCGGCCTCGACCACGCAGATCCGGGTTTGGTCCTTCAAGGCCTCGATAGTCTTCAGGATCAGACTGGTCTTGCCTGATCCCGGGGAGGACATGATATTCAGCATCCGCGTGGCGTTCTCGTTCAAGTTCCGCCGCAGTTCGCGGGCAATCCGCAGGTTGTCGCCGTGGATCTCCTCGCCGATGGTGATCAGCCGTACTTCGTTCATTCCGCCTCCATGTTCTTAATCAGATACTCGTCGCCGCTGGTCAAGCGTATCCGGCGACCCTCGCAGTCGGGACAGGCGGGATTCTCTTCGCTCTTCAGGTCCAGCTCAAACCGGGCGCCGCACTCCTCACAGAGGAAAAGGGCCGGGATGCGTTCCACCTTGAGCTCTGCTTCCGCGGCGACGCCGCCGGCGCTGAGTTGGGAGAAGTAGCGCTGCAGCCATTGCGGCTCGAGGTCGCTCAAGGCGCCGATCTCCAGGGTTACCGTGTGTACCTTTCTGATTCCGTGAATCTCCGCATGCCGCAGAACAATCTCGAGGATCTCGTTGGTTATCGAGAGCTCGTGCATTATTCTGACACAAGAGCCAATACCCCGTTCTGTCCGCCGAAGCCGAAGGAATTCGAGAGGATCGCCTTCACCGGCAGCTCCCGGGCGGCATTGGGTACATAGTCGAGATCGCAGGCCGGATCCTGATTCTCCAGGTTTATGGTCGGCGGAATCACGCCCCGCTGCAGCGCCAGGGTGCAGGCGGCGGTCTCGAGGGCACCGGCGGCACCCAGGGAGTGGCCGATCATCGACTTAATGGAACTGACCGGCGTCTTATAGGCGTGATCCCCGAGGGCGGCCTTGATAGCCTTGGTCTCGGTTACGTCATTCGCCTCGGTCGAGGTGCCGTGGGCGTTCACATAGTCGATCTCCTCAGGATTGAGTTCCGCCTCCCGCAGGGCCATGCGCATCCCCTCGGCCGCCCAGCGGCCCTCGGCATCCGGGGCGGCGATGCTCGAGGCGTCGGCGGTCATGCCGGCCCCGGCCAGGGTGGCGTAGATCCGGGCGCCCCGTTTCTCCGCCCGATCGCGCCTCTCCAGGACCAGGATCGCCGATCCCTCGGCGATAACGAAGCCGTCCCGGTCGACATCGAAGGGTCGGCTCGCATGCTGCGGGTCGTCGTTGCGGGTGGAGAGTACCTTCATGCAGGCGTAGGCGTCCACCGCTAGAGGGGTGATCGTCGATTCGGTTCCCCCGGCCAGCATTACATCCGCCATACCCAAGCGTATAAGCTGAGCTGCGATGGCAATCGTATGAGCGCCGGTGGCGCAGGCGGACACGGCGGCGAAGTTCGGGCCGTGAACTCCCAGCTCGATAGCCAGGTTTCCGGAGGCCATGTTGGGGATTATCTTAGGCACAACCAAGGGGTGTCCCTTGACCGGCCCCTTCTCCAGCAGGGTTTTATGCTGCAGTTCGATGTTCTCGTAGTCTCCGGCGCCGGTCCCGATGATACAGCCGATGCGCACCGGATCCTCTTTCTCGATATCCAAGCCTGCATCGTCCCAGGCGGCCAGCCCGGTGCTGCAGCCGAGCTGACTGAAGCGGGCCATCCGCTTCGCCCGACGGCGATCGAGTCGCGGATGATGCTCGTACCCCTTCACCTCGCAGGCGATGGTACTGCCGAAGCCCTGCGGATCAAAGGCCGCTATTGTCGCCGCACCGGAGACGCCGGCGATTAAACTCTTCCAGTAGCTTTCGGTATCGTTACCGATACAACTCGTAACGCCGATCCCGGTGATAACGACGTCATGCGGTTTTTTCTCTCTCATAGGAAGCCTATTCTATCGGCCAACGGCCGATTTGTCATGGGGCCAGGGTGAAAAAATGGCCCTAAAAGCTTTTACTGGCTTTTCTACCAGGCATAGGCTTCCGGCGCCTGATTCCCGGGGCCCGGAAAGATCTCATCCAGTTTCTGCATGAACTCATCGTCCAGCTCAAGCTCGATAGCCCGTACGGCGCTCTCGAGTTGTTCCACGGTTCTGGGGCCGATAATCGGGGCGGTGACCACCGGATTAGAGATAAGCCAGGCCAGGGCTACCACGGCCGGAGCTTCACCGATCTCGGCGCAGAGCTTTTCGTAGCGCTCTTTCTGTTCACTTTGCCGGGGCGTGAGCTGCAAGCCTGAGCGCCGACCGGAATCACTCGAATCTAGCTTTCCGGCGAGCATTCCGCCGGCTAAGGGACTCCAGCAGATGAGCCCTACTTGATACTCCCGGCAGACCGGTACCATCTCCAGTTCCACCGTTCGCTGGGCGAGATTGTACTTGCTCTGTTCGCTGATCAAGCCTAGATAGTTCCGGGCCAGAGCCTTTTCGTTGGCTTGGGCGATGTTCCATGCGGCGAAATTGCTGCTGCCGGCATAGATGATCTTCCCCGCGCCGGTCAACTGTTCATATCCCTGCCAGATTTCTGGCCACCGCGTTCCGGGCGATAGGTGAGGGGGATAGAGGATTTTTTCTTTATTGCCGTCTACAAAAGCGAGATCGGCCAAACGATGAGGTATTCCACGGTCGATGTGGTGCATCTGGTACAGGTCGATCCTATCGGTCTGAAGGCGTCTGAGACTATCGTCGCAGGCTTGGCGCATATGATAGGCGGATAAGTTTCCGTCGTTGGCGCCGCTTCCCATGGGGCCGAAGAACTTACTGGCCAGGAATATCCGCTCTCGTCGTCCGCCCAATGCTAACCAGCGGCCGATGATCGACTCTGTAATTCCCTCTCCCTTGGGATCGCCGTAACGGTTGGCGGTATCGAAGAAGTTGATGTTGAGCTCGAGGGCCCGGTCCATGATCCGGAAACTCTCTTTCTCGTCACACTTCGAGCCGAAATTCATTGTTCCCAGACAGAGCTTACTCACCTTTACGCCGGATTTTCCTAACTGTGTATATATCATGGACTAAATGATACCCGACTCTTTTCTCTCCTGCAATCATAGTTGCATGCAAAATGTTCTTGACAATTGGTCTGACCGGGGCGATAATGTAACGAGAATCATAATCAATATAGTACAAGGAGAATAGTGATGGATGCTGTACTTATCATTCTAATAGCCTTCGGCGGGTATCTGCTTGCCTATAGACTCTACGGGCGATTCATCGGGCAAAAGATTTACCGTCTTGCCAACGATAAGAAGACGCCCGCCGTCGAGTTCGAGGACGGCAAGGATTATGTCCCGACCCGGAAGGGGATTATTTTCGGGCACCACTTCACCTCAATCGCCGGCACCGGGCCCATAGTCGGACCGGCAATCGGCGTCATTTGGGGCTGGCTTCCCGCCTTGATCTGGGTCTTGGTCGGTTCAATCGTCATGGGCGCGGTTCATGATTTTAGCGCGCTGGTGTTGAGCCTGCGGAATCAAGGCCGGTCTATCTCCGAGATCGCCGCTCAGTATGTCAGCAAACGTATCCGCTTCGCCTTCTTCTTGATAGTTTTTATTGAGCTGTGGCTCTTCCTGGCCATTCTCGGTATGGTTATCGCCGTTATCTTTCATATGTATCCCGAAGCGGTCTTCCCCGTCTGGATGGAGATTCCCATCGCGATACTCTTGGGCTGGGCTGTCTACAAGCGCAGCGCCAAGGTTGTTCGTACGACGGTACTCGCCGTGCTTGCCATGTACATAACGGTTGTATTGGGTCACTTCATTCCCCTGGATATGCCCATGATCGGCAGCATGCCCGCTACCGGAACCTGGACCATCATCCTCTTCATCTACGCCTTTATCGCCTCGACCCTGCCCGTGACAACCCTCCTACAGCCGCGGGATTATATAAATGCGTGGCAGCTCTTCATTGCCATGGCCTTGCTTATTCTGGGAGTGGTAGTCTCGGCCTTTAGCGGACTTCGGATCGTAGCTCCGGCAGTTCAGGTCCAGCCGCAAGGAGCGCCCTCGATGTGGCCGTTCCTCTTTATTACCATCGCCTGCGGGGCTATATCCGGTTTTCATGCGGTTGTGGCCTCGGGTACCACCGCTAAACAGGTCTCCCGGGAGGAGGATGCCCAATTCGTCGGTTACGGCTCGATGTTGATGGAAGGAGCTCTTTCGGTTCTGGTTATCGTTGCCGCCGCCGCCGGAATCGGGCTCGCCGCCCGGGGGACTCAGGCGGGACTCACCGGGATGGCCGCCTGGACGGAGCATTACGCCTCCTGGAGCGCCGCCGCCGGTCTGGGCGCTAAGGTCGGCGCCTTTGTCGAAGGTTCCGCCAATATGATCTCTTACCTAGGCATCCCAAAATTTCTCGGTCTGATCATTATGGGCGTCTTCGTAGCCTCCTTTGCCGGTACCTCCCTCGATACAACTACCCGCTTACAGCGCTATGTGATTCAGGAGCTCCTGGGCGCTAACCGGGTCGGCGCGGCACAGTCCAAGAATATCTTTACCAACAACTACGGCGCTACCTTCCTGGCTCTGCTTACCGCTGGACTCCTCGCCTTCTCTTCAGGCGTAAATGGAAAGGGGGCACTCACCCTCTGGCCCCTCTTCGGTGCCAATAACCAGACCCTGGCTGCATTGGCCTTGATTACCGCTTCGGTCTACCTCAAGAAGAGAGGCGGCAAGGGCTTCTTGGTCACCCTGTTGCCGGCGGTTTTCATGCTGGTAATGACCTTCTGGGCCTTGATACAGAATGAGATGAATTACCTCCTGGGCGGCAATCTGCTCCTGACCACGGTAAACGCAGTCATCATAGCCATTGTCGTCTTCGTCGCTATTGAAGGTTTTATCGCCCTGGTGCGGGGCGAGGCGGACACCCTCCAAACCGCCGATTCTAACTCTTAAGCACCACCCGTTCTGGGGGTACGGCTTGCCGTACCCCCCCCTTACTATTAGGTTACAGAGATGACAGACCGCTATTTTCTGCAATTTCGAAGGACTTTTATTGTCGTTCAAACCGTATTGGCTTTTCTGCTCCTGATTATTGTGACTCTCCATGGTCGGAACGAGACACCCGTGGTAGAGAGTTCCGCTCTGATACGCAGCTACTCGGTTTTCCTCCTGATTGCCGCGGCTCTGTTCGCCGTTGGCCTGCCCATTCTGATTCGAAGCGGTGCCTATGAGAGGATGCAAAAACAGGGATTGAGCCCGGGGGGACATTCCCTAGTACAATTTGCGCTCCTGGGGACGGTTGCGCTGGGTGAGTTGGCGGCCTTGATCGCTTACTTGATTCCGGTTCTCGATACCCATCTCTATCTTACCACGCTGATTGCGGTCTACGGGCTCTATACGGTGCTGCCATTCGAGGAGCGCTGGCGCAAAGACTGCGCCGCCTTTCAGATCGACGCAGAAGCTGAGGAGTGTTGATGTTCGACCGCTTTTGGGAATCAGTAAGAGGCTTCCTGGCCGGAGTCCACGAGGCTTCCCTTTACAAAGCAAGCGCTCAGGTCGAGTACGAAGCTACGGAGATGGATCATCTCTTTACCCTGCTCCTCTTCGGCAACCTGGCCGGCTGGCCTGCTCCTCCCGCCCCGATAACAATGGAGCTGCTGCCCCTCATGGAGGAGGAGGTGACCGGCATGCTCGGTCGAGCAAGCACCACCGGAAACGCCTTGAGCGAGTTGGCCAGCGTGATGGGGGAACCGTGAACCCGGGAAATACCCACTTATTCGTCGGAAAGGGGGGTGTCGGGAAATCGACTTGTTCGACCCTCTTCTCACTGCATATGGCCGACCGGGGACGATCGGTTTTACTCGACTCAATGGATCCCGCCCATAACCTACACGACCTTCTGGAGATTTCGCTCAATGAAAGGCCGAAGAGAGTTATTGAGGGATTAAGAGTTCGGGAGAGCGACATCGCAGCCCAGGCGGCGGGGCGAATCAAGGAGCTGCGCCGGGAATTGAAAGGCAGCTACCACCATCTGCAGACTCTCAATATCGAGCGCTTTATCGATATCTTTCGCTATGCTCCGGGGATGGAGGAGCATGCCTCCTTGATGGTTCTCGAGCGCGCCCTCTCGGAATCTCGTGCCGATACGGTCGTAATCGATACCCCGCCCACGGCGCTGACCGTTAAGACTCTGGCCCTACCCAGTGTGAGCCTCAAATGGATTGAGCAGTTGGGGGCAATGCGCCGGGAAATCCTGGCCAAGAAGCTCAGTGTGGCCCGGATTCGACGGCAGGATCAGAGCAAGCTGAGAGAGGACCGGGTACTTTACCGCCTGGTGCAGATGGAGGAGCGGTATCGCCTGCTTAGAAGCGGATTGTCCGATGCGGAACGGACGCATATTCATATTGTGATGAACGACGATCCTCTCTCTCTGGCCGAATCGACCCAGATTCAGCGTCAGCTGGTCGATCTAGGTTTGAGTGCGGCCGATATCTGGGTAAACCGCAGCAGCGATCTCGGTTGCTCCGATGAGATCCGGGAGGCTTTTCCCGGTCAACAAATTCGCATCCTGCCGCAACTTGCTCATCCTCCCGTCGGTATAACGGCGCTGCGGGCCATGCTGGCCGAGATCGAAGCCTGTGGAGAAGAACTTCCGTCGGAATAGCCCCTTCCGATCCTTCGGTGCTGCAAGAATCTCATCTTTCCGCTATGCTTAGGATGGAGGGACGAGTTGAGTATGCCTAAGATCGTCGCCAAGTTCGGCGGCTCCAATTTGAAGAACACCGATGATATTCAGAAGGTCGCCGAGATTATCCGCCGTTACAACCGGCCGATGGTTATCGTCGTATCCGCCTTCTACGGGATAACCGATCTCCTGACCCGGGGGATCGACGATGCGCTCAAGAGTCGGGACGAGGTAGGAGTACTGGTTGACTCATTGAAGCAGCTCAAGCGGGAGACAATCAACGAGAGTATCGATGATCCGGAAGCCCGGACCGCCGCCGAAGAGGCTATCGGAGCGCGGCTGGATCAGCTCGAGAAATACCTGAAGGGAATCCATTATATCGGCGAGATTCCCGAATCGATCCGGGACTCGATCTTGAGTTACGGCGAAAGGTTGAGCTCTCTGCTCCTCAGCCTGGCCCTTAGGCATCTGGGTATCGATGCCGTGGAGGCCTTGCCGGAGAATATCGGTCTGATGACCGACGGCGAGTTTCGGAATGCAACCGTCCGCTACGATCTCTCCGCGCCGCGGGTACAGGCGGCCCTGGCGGAGGACCGAATCTACATCGTCCCCGGTTTCTACGGCGTCTCTCCCGAAGGGAAGATCAACCTTCTCGGACGAGGGGGGAGCGACTACTCCGCCGCCTCTCTGGCTCGCTGTATCGAGGCCGAATCCCTGGATGTCTGGAAGGATGTTCCCGGCTTTCTCTCGGCCGACCCGAAACTGGTGGAAAACACCCTCTCGATTAAGCATCTCAGCTATCGAGAAGCCGCCGAGCTCTCCTACTTCGGCGCCCGGATTCTCCATCCGCGGACCGTCGAGCCGCTGCTTGAGCCGGGAATTCCATTGCGTATCTTCAACGTGGACGATCCCGAGCTCCCGATGGTACCGGTCACGGTAATCAGCCGGGAGGGGGACGACGACACCGGACGGGCGCGGAGCGTCACCTATACCGACGATATATCTATTCTGAAGATTACCGGACCGGGCGTCGGACTCAAGGCCGGCATCCTGGCCCGGGTTACCGCCGCCCTCGATGCGGCGGGCATCAATCTCAAGTCGGTGGTCACCGCTCAAACCTCGATCAATCTCTATCTGAGCGATGCCGATTTGGAACGGGCCGCCCGGGCGGTGGAGGGGCTCGATATGGCCGCCCTGACCGACATAATCCCCCAACGGGATCTCTCCATCGTGGCGCTGGTAGGCGACGAGATCGCCGAGCATCCCGAACTGGCCGAGCAGATGCTGGAATCCCTGGCGGAGGCCTCGATCCCGTATCGCATCCTCTCCTTAGGAGCATCCCAGGCGGCGGCCTATTTCGTGATTGCCCGGGAGTCCCGGACGAAAGCCGTTAAGGTGCTGCACGCTCGCATATTTAATTGAAAACGAGAATCAATAGCTATTGAAAACAATTCCCGTTATGTGATAGGCTCTCCCTATCCTCGTTAGAGGAGGGAGAGCCATGAAGATTGCTGTAGCCAGCGGCAAGGGCGGGACCGGTAAAACGACCCTCTCGGCCAATCTGGCAGCCTATATAGCGGAACAACGAGCGGTTGTACTCCTCGATCTCGATGTGGAGGAGCCCAATTCCGGACTCTTTATCGAGGGGAGGACCCTCTACCGCGAGCCTGTTTTTCGTTTTGTCCCCACCTGGAAAGCTGAATTATGCACCCTCTGCGGCCGCTGTCAGGAGGTCTGTAACTTCAACGCAGTCCTGCGCATGGGGGAGAAGATTATGCTTTTCCCCCAGCTTTGTCATAGCTGTTTCGCCTGTTCTGAACTCTGCCCCGTCTCGGCCTTGCCCATGGTCGAACGGGAAGCAGGTCTCCTCAGCCATCGCAGGCAGGAGGACCTGGAGTTTATCGAATGTCGGCTCAATGTGGGCGAGGAACAGGCTGTTCCGCTGATCAAGGAGAGTCTCCGCTTTGCGGAGCAGCGGGTTGATAAAGAGGCCCTGCGTATCTTCGATTCCCCGCCCGGTACGGCCTGCCCGATGGTGGCGGCAGTCAAGGAGGCGGATCTGGTACTCCTGATCAGCGAACCCACCCCCTTCGGGTTACACGATTTTCGCCTGGCGGTAGAGACGCTGCGTCAACTAAAACTCCCCTTCGCCGCGGTAATCAATCGGGAGGGGATCGGCGACGGCGCTTTGGCCGCTTACTGCGAGGCCGAAGCCATCCCGGTGGCCGGCAGGATTCCAAACAGCCGTGAGGTAGCCGAGCTCTACTCGGCGGGGAAACTCGTCTACAAGAGTGTGCCCGCCTTCAAGGCTGCCCTGGAGGATATCATCCGTTACATCGAGGGAGCCCGGTCATGAGAGAGATTGTCGTCATATCAGGCAAGGGAGGGACCGGCAAGACCTCATTGAGCGCCTCCTTCGCGGTATTAGCCGGCGAGGGGGCGATAATCGCCGATTGCGATGTGGATGCCGCCGATATGCATCTGCTGCTCGATCCCGATTTCGAAAGATCTGAGAAGTTCTATTCCGGAACGGTGGCGCGGATCGATCCCGAGCTCTGCATCGCTTGCGGGCGCTGTGCGGAGGCCTGCCGCTTCGAAGCGATCCGTAAAGACGGCGCCGCTTATCGGGTGGACGAGATCGACTGTGAGGGCTGCGGCTACTGTGCGCGGATCTGTCCCGTCGAGGCGATACGGAATCTCGATCAAGCGGTTGGGCACTGGTACGACTCAGCGATTCGTACCGGCAGTCGAATGCTGCATGCCAGGCTTAAGATCGGGGCCGAGAACTCCGGCAAGCTGGTGGCCAAGGTTAAAAACGAAGCCAAACGTCTGGCTGAAGAGGAGGGCACGGAGCTGGTTCTCGTCGACGGCTCCCCCGGTATCGGCTGTCCGGTGGTCTCCTCTCTCTCGGGAGCCAGTTATGTGCTCCTGGTAACCGAGAGTTCCGAATCCGGACTACACGACCTGAAGCGGGTCAACGAGCTCGTGACTCGCTTCGGGATAGAGTGCGGCTGCGTGATCAACAAGGCCGATCTGAACCCCGCCCTGAGCGCCCGAATCCGCGAATTCTTGAGTGAAAACGAGGTCGATCTGGTGGCGGAGATTCCCTACAGCGACAGCTTTACCCGGGCCATGACCAAGAAACTGACCATAGTCGAATACGATCCGGACATCGCCAGCATCATCCGCGACTGCTGGTGTTCGATCTCGGCGGATCGCTCAGAATAGAGAGCAGAAAACAGAGAGGAGAATAGAACCATGAAGATTGTATTTACCGCCAAAGGAACCGATTGGGATTCCGCGATCGATCCGCGCTTCGGCCGGACCGAGTACTTCCTGATCTACGATGAAGATGACGACTCCTTAGAGAGCTTCGACAACCGTGATGTCGCCCAAGAGGCCCACGGGGCCGGTCCCAGGACGGCTCAGCGCTTAGCGGGTTTCAATGCAGATGTACTGGTCACCGGAAACGGTCCGGGCGGGAACGCCGCCGTCGCCCTGGGGAAAGAGACGACGATCTATGTCGGTGCCGGCGAGATGAGTGTGCGCGAAGCCTACCAGGCTTATAGGGCCGGCAAGCTAAAGCAGCTTGCCTAATAGAGCAAAGGGGGCTAGGATGGTAGTATGCAGCTCATTCAGCCCCGTTCCATTAATTTCGGCGGGTTTCCGGTAAAACGGCTTCTGCCGCGGCGAGGTATCGCCGGAGTCGGCCCCTGGGTCTTCTTCGACCATATGGGGCCCCACACCTTTTCCCCCGGGGCAGGGATGGATGTAATCCCTCATCCTCACATCAACCTGGCCACCGTTACCTATCTCTTCGACGGTGAGATTCTGCATCGGGATTCGATCGGGAGCATCCAAGCGATCCGCCCGGGCGCCGTCAACCTGATGGTCGCCGGGCGCGGTATCGCCCACTCCGAAAGGACCTCGCCTGATCTCCGCGCCGCCGGACATCGGGTAGAGGGCTTGCAGCTCTGGCACGCCCTGCCAGAGGAGAAAGAAGAGCGGGAGCCCTCCTTTCACCACTATCCCGCCGATGAACTTCCGCGACTCAGCGAGAAGGGGCTGGAGCTTCGGCTGATGATCGGCTCCGCCTACGGCCTGGTATCTCCGGTAATCACCTTTTCTAAAACCCTCTATGCCGAGTTCCGACTCCAGCCGGGCGCACGATATCCCCTGGCCGAAGCTTCGGAGCGGGCCCTCTATCTGCTTCGGGGCTCGGTGCTGATCGACGGGAACCCTCTAACTGCCGGGGTCTTGGCCCTGCTGAGTCCGGAGGCCCGCATCATAGAGGCCGAGGAGGAGACCCTCTGCGTCCTGTTGGGCGGCGACTCCCTGGGTAAGCGCTACATGTGGTGGAACTTCGTCTCGTCTAGTAAAGAGCGAATTGAAAAGGCTCAGGCCGACTGGAAGGCGATGCGCATGGGCACGGTTGTCGATGATCGAGATGAATTCGCGCCCCTTCCCGAGGCGGACAACTACTCTCGGATGAGCGATTAGACCTGAGCATGCCGGGTTAGTATATTCCGGAGATGAAAGCTGAATCTGTCTGGGATTACCCCCGACCCCCGCGGATCGATTCCGCCACCGAAGTCGTAGAGGTTCGCTTTGGCGGTAGCCTAATCGCCCGCAGCGCCAAGGCCCTGAGGGTCCTGGAAACGAGCCATCCCCCTACCTACTACATCCCCGCGGAGGATGTGAAGACCGATTATCTCGAACCCATATCCCGCACAAGCTTCTGCGAGTTTAAGGGTGCGGCCTCCTATTACGATCTGGTCGTCGGCGACCGTCGGGCTCCGGCCGCAGCCTGGAGCTACGAAAGCCCGAATCCCGGTTTCGAGGCCATCCGGGGCTATCTCTGCTTCTATGCCGCGGCCATGGACGAGTGCCGGGTCGGCGACGAGGTCGTTCAGGCGCAGAAAGGGAGCTTCTACGGCGGTTGGATCACCTCCAACATAAGCGGCCCCTTCAAGGGCGGACCGGGAACGGCGGGCTGGTAAGGGGAGCAGCGTTTATACACCCGCTCCGCTCTGTCCCATATCTAATCTCTCGGTCTTAGGCTCCCGGCTCGACTATTTCTCCGAAGCGAGTCCGAAGCCTTTCATGAAACTCTCCTGCATGATGAAGAAGACGAAGAGCGGCGGAATCATGGTGATAACGACGCCCGCCATTATGACGCCCCAGTTGTTCATCGCCTCGGCCTGGATCATCATTTTGACCCCTATCTGTACCACCCGCATCGACTTGGAGTTGGTCGCCATCAGGGGCCAGAGGTACTGATTCCAAATGTATATAAATTCAATGACCGTCAGAGCGCCGATGGTATTGGCGGAGAGAGGAATCAGGATTTGCACGAGATAACGCATTGGGGAACACCCGTCCATTTTGGCCGCGTCGAGCAGTTCGAAGGGGATCATCTTGAAGCGTTGCAGAAAGAGGAAGGTCCCGGTGGCGCTCGCTAGAAAAGGCACAATCAGTCCCAGGTAGGTATCGATCCATTTAAGGCTACTTACGATTCCGAAAAGGGCCACGATGCGAACCGGAATGGGCAGCAGTAAGGTAATCAGGACCAGAAAGAAGAGAAGCTGCTTGCCGCGGAACTCGAAATAAGTGAAAGCGAAGGCCGCCATCAAGCTCAAGATAATTTTCCCCACGGTAACGGAGACGGCGACAATGGTTGAATTGAGCATCATTCTACCCAGATCGACGCTCTTCCAGGCAGCGGCATAGTTTCCGAAATGAGTCGACGGCATAAGACGAGGCGGAGATGAGTAGACCTCGGCGGGGGATTGGGTGCTGATGATCAGAGCCAGAATTACCGGGGCGCTGACTATTAGAATAAGGATTATAATGGTGAAATGGGTTAGAAAACTGTAGATCGGTTTTCGTATCACTCTCTCCCTCCTTACTGATAATAGACCTTGCGTCCGGTCGTTCTGAATTGTATCAGGGTGAATAAGACGACCAGCGAGAAGAGGATTACGCTTTCAGCCGCCGCATATCCGGTTTTTGCGTTGACAAAGAAGTCCCGGTAGAGTTGATAGATCAAAATCGTTGTGGCATTGGCGGGTCCCCCTTCGGTAAGCACATCGATAAGTCCGAAGGACGCAAAATAGGAGTAGATTATGTTCATTATCAGTAGAAAAAAGGTTGTAGGCGAAAGAAAAGGAAAGGTAATGGATAAGAACCGGCGTAGCGCACCGGCGCCGTCGATTGTGGCTGACTCCAGCGCTTCCCGCTGGACGTTCTGCAATCCGGCCAGAAAGAAGACGATATTGTAACCGAGATTCTTCCAGGTTGCGGCGATGGTGATAATTACGATCGCCAGGCTTCCGTTAGTCAGCCAGGGCGGTTCGATACCGAAAAGTACTCCCGAGAAATAGTTGAGGTAGCCGTTGGCGGGATTGAACAGAAACCGGAAAATCGCGCCGGCTATTGCAGGAGAAAGGGCGTAGGGCCAAATAAGCAGGGATCGGTATAGCTTGGCTCCGCGAATTTTCTGGTTAAGTAAAAGGGCAATTATAAGGGAAAAGAATAGCCCCAGAATCACGACCGCCACCGAAAAGAAGAAGGATACACCAAAGCTGTAGAGATAATCCTTGTTGGAAAAAAGTTTGATAAAATTATAGAGTCCGGCGAACTTTTTACTGATTCCGAAGGGGTGTACCTTATAAAAGCTTAAGCGAAATGTCTCGAAGGCCGGATAAAAGAGAAAGAAGATCAGGACGATGAAGGTCGGCGCTAAGAGAAGATACGGAAGATAACGATTCTTAAAACATGGGTTCATGATATCCCCCCGAGCAAAAAGGCGCCGCCGTGGAGACGCCGGCGCCTTTATACGGACGAAATACTGTAGTGAGCACTATTCTATCAGTTCGTTCCACTCCACAAAGGTCTCATCCGCCTTCTCGGCGGCCTCATCCAGGGCGGCCTCTACCGATAGATCCCCGGCGTACACCTTCTGAATAGCCGTCTCGACAATGGCGCGTACTTCCGGGAAGGTCCCCATCAGGGCTCCGGCGGTGTTGTTGGTCGGTGGACTCTCCAAGAGCTGATTAAAGGCGGTCAAAAAGTTGGGGTTCTCTTCGAACCAGCCTTCAGCGGTGAGTTTATCCATGGCTGTCTTTCGTACGGGAAAATAGCCGGTCCCTTTGTGCCAGGCCATTTGGGCCTCATCCTGGGAGATAAACTTAACCAGCTTGAGAGCGGCCAGGAGCTCGTCATCGGGATGGCCGTTCGAGATCCAGAGGGATCCTCCGCCGATGGCTACTCCGCCCGTCGCTCCGGCGGGGCGCGGGATGAAGCCGGTGCCCATCTCCCAGCCCTTCTCGCTAAGAAGTCCGGTAAGCTGATTTACATCGGATGTGGAGGACATGACGATCGCTACCTCTCCCGAACCGAAGGCGGCGCGGTGATTCGCCCATCCGGGTCCGACATCCAGGAAGAGTCCTTCAGCTTCCATGCCCGTCCACCAGTCAAGAATTGTGCGTCCGGCCTCGGCGTTGAAGAGCGCTTTTGTCGGGAGATCCCCCTCCCGCCCGTTGCCCATATTGACCAGGGGGGCATCCATTACACAGTGAAACTCCTCGAAATACCAGCTGTGGAGGTTCCACGTGACAGGCGCTTTGAGCCCCGGGATTGCGGCTTTGAGCGTGCGGGCATAGCTTATGATCTCTTCAAAGGTCTTCGGAGGCTTTTCCGGATCGAGTCCCGCTTGTTCGAAGAAGGTCTTGTTGTAATAGAGTAGCGGGGTCGACGAGTTAAAGGGCATCGAATAGTGGCGTCCGGAAACAGTGTAATAGCTGCGAACCGGATCGAAGAACTCGTTCCAGTCGATAGGATCCCAGGCGGCGATATCCTCGATGGGAGTGATGATTCCGCTGTGCACCAGCTGCAGGGTGCCGACGTCGTAGGAGTGAAACACATGCGGTGCGTTACCGGCTTTAGCTGCGGCCTTGGTCTTGTTGAGGGTGTCGTTGTAGGAGCCTGTATACTGAACCTCGACGCTTATGTTCGGATTCTGGGCGGTAAAATCGTCCACAATTCCTTGGATCAGGTCGATCCGCGCACCTCCCATGGCGTGCCAAAATTCGATGGTTACCGGTTCGGTAATTTCAACAGACTGCGGTTCTTGACCGCCGCCGGCGAACAGAGCCATAGCTCCAGCTAGGAGTAGAACTAGTAGAAGTAGATTTTTCTTCATAGACAACTCCTTGAGATAATGATAATTAAAGTCTAAACCCGTCTATTTTAGAAGTCAACGAAATATGATTTTCTACGCTTGCGCGCCCGGTACGGCCCGGGTATGATGGGCTCAACCATGAAAATGACCCTGCGCTGGTTTCTCGTCATCATGTTCATCATGTTTACTTGGGGATCTCTCTTCCCGGTAGCGAAGGGGATTTCGGCCGATCTGCACCCCCTTTCGCTGGCGTTTTTACGATACTTTTTCGCCCTTATCCCGATGCTGCCCTTTTTTCTTCACGAGAGCAGACGCAAAGAGATTCCCACCTACAGGGATGCAATCGGCATTGCCGCTATCGGATTTCTGGGCATTACCTGCTTTGCGGTCTTCCTTTTCATCGGCCTCCGGCTTACTTCAGCTACCGCCAGCGCTATTCTTTCCAACACTCAGCCGATTTTCGTCACTCTGTTCTCGCCGCTTCTCACCACTGAACGCTTTACCCTGCGACAGCTCGCCGGAACGCTAGTCGGCTTCGTCGGCATGGTTATCGTCGTCACCGGCGGCAGCTTTGCTTCCCTCGATTTCGGCGATTCCGCATTCCTCGGTAATCTGCTCAATGTGGGGGCGGCCGTCTCGATCAGTTTCTACTACATTCTGATAAAACGCTACTCGAGGCGCTACGGCAGCACGATACCCACCTTTATCTCGATGGCCTCAGGCGCGGTATGGATTCTGATCCTGGCCTTGGCCAGCGGAGCGGATTTCAGCGGCCTCGCACGCCTTACGGCCGTCGGCTGGGTCAGCATCCTCTATATCGGTGTAGTGACAACAGCTCTGGTCTATATCATCCATAATCGGGCTATCGCCGTAGTCGGCGTTATCCCGACGGTGAGTATGAAGTTCATGATTCCCGTATTCGGCGTTCTCTTGTCCATGCTGTTACTGGGCGAGCAGCCGAGCCTCGGCACCGTTGTGGGGATGATTATCGTTGCGGTGTCGATTCTCCTGATCTATTATCCCCGTTGAAGCGGTAGCGCTCCATCATGCCGCTCAATTCGCCCATGCGCGTCTTCAGCTCTCCGGCTTCATCGGCCACATTCTCCATGATCCGATCGGTCTCATCGGAGCGCTTCTGAATTCCCTCGACCGCTGCAGAAACCGTCGAGGCGATCTGGCGCAGGCTCTGCAAGGCATCCATTATCTGCTCCGATTCACCGGTGGTGTTTTTGGAGAGCCCTTCGATCCGGGTGATTGTGTGATTGAGCTCCTCCATCTCACTGATTAAGCGGCTGCTCTCATCCCGGGCACTGTCTGCGCTCCGGCCGATCTCCCGTAAGGATGAGCCGATATCGTTTACGCCGCCGACGAGAACGGTGAAGACTTTTTCGGTCTCGTGACCGAGCTTGTCGGCATCTTCGATGCGTTTGATGATGTTTTCAATCACCTCGGCTATGGATCGTGAATTCTCGGCGGCGTCGCTGGCCAGTTTCCGGATCTCGTCGGCCACCACGGCGAAACCCTTCCCCGCTTCGCCGGCGTGGGCGGCTTCGATTGCGGCGTTCATAGAGAGCATGTTGGTCTGGTCGGCAATGCCTCGAATAAGGGTCAGCAGTTCGCCGATATCCTCGACCCGCGCAGCCACATCCCTGATGGCCCGGGTCGTCTCTCCCAGGCGCTCGCTTCCCCGGTCGGCCTGTTTGAGGAGCTCCTCGGCCTCGCTGTTATTCTCTTCCGTAATGGTGCCTACCCGACTCAGCAGGTCGGACATCTTTTTAGCGGCCGAGACCGAGTAATCGACACCTACCCGGTGCTTGGATATCTCCCGGGAAAGATGGCTGATCTGCGTATGAATCCCATCGGCTGTCTCCGACGAACGGCTGACCTCACCCTCGAGTTCGCTGACCTGCACGCTGATTGCTTTTGTATCCGCCCGGATACCGGAGAAAAGGGCGGTAGCGTTTTCCGTATGGCCTCGAAGGCTCTCCTCTGTCTCCCGGTTGCGGTGGATCGAGGTCCGAAAGGCCAGCATCACCCCGCTCAGCTCCTCCACGAAACGGTTGAACTGGGCCCCGGTACGGCCGATCTCGTCTTCTCTCTGGACGGGTATCCTGACCGAGAGTCCTCCGTCGCTGATTAGGCGGGTAGCATCCTGCAGGGTCGCCAGCGGAGTGAAATGGCGTCTAAGCCAGATAATCAGAATAATCCAGATCAGCACTACGATGCCGGCTGTACTGAGCAAGATGGTGCGGTTGAATACCTTCAGAACGGCGAAACGGTTCTCGTTCTTGAGAAAGTAGCCGGTGTACCAGTCCCACTCCTCGTAGTGAGAGAAGATTACCCACTTCTCTTCACCGTTGAAGCTGTACTGAAAATCGCCGTTTTGTTCGTTAAAGATTCGCTCCACATGCTCCGAAGCGAAGAAATCCTTCTCTTCGGCGCTGCCGTCGATATAGAGTATCAAGGTCCCGTCGCCGTTCACGATAAAGGGATAGGAGCTCAAGCCTTCGATGTGAATGTACTTGTCTTTCAGCTGATTCAAGAGATTGTTTTGGATCGAGGCTACATCATCGCTGGCGGCGGAGACGGTATCTACCGAGCCGTACTCATACTCAATATTGCGGATACGTTCGCCGTAATCCTGGCGACCGAGACTGGTTATCTCCTGTCGGAATAGGGCGCCCGCAAGGATTATTGTTATTCCGGTTACCGCCAGGATCGAGACTATCGCCACGGCGGATACCTTTTGACGCAGAAGCATTGCTCCTCCTTATTCTACTGGGAAAAAGTATAGGAAATCTGTACTCTACAATGCAAATAATTGGCCAAAGAAAAGTGGGGGATCGTCATGCGTTTGGGATGTATCGTTTACGGCTCGCCGGAACAGCTCTCCGGCGGGTACCGCTATGACCGGGAGCTTTTGAAAGCTGCTCGAGAACGGGGGCATGAGGCCGATTTTATCTCCGTCGAAGGGGGTACCGCCTTCGATCCCGCCGGTTTCGACCGCTATGATCTGCTTTTGATCGATGAGCTCTGCCACCCGGACCTCCGCCTGAGCGCCGGTGGGCCGCCCTGCATAGGCATCGTGCACCATCTTGCCTGGAGCGAAAAGCTGCCCTTGCCGGTTCGGCTTCGACACCGCAGCCGGGAGATACGCTTTCTGAACGGTCTGGACGCCCATATCTTCAATACCCGAGCAACCCGCCGGGCGGCCGAAAAGCTTGTTTCAATACCGCTGGCCGGTAGGGTCGTCTATCCGGGACGGGAGGGAAGCTCGGCGGGGGCGGAGGATCCGATGCGGAAGCGGGGCCGCGAGGGGGTAATCTCTCTGCTGAGTGTCTCCAACCTGATCCCCCGCAAGGGGATCCACCGCGTGCTGGAGGCCCTCTCCCTCTTGGCTCGCCGGGATGAGCTGGAGCAGGAGTGGCGTTACCGGATCGTCGGGGAAGAGAGTGATCCGGCCTATGCCGCCCGGTTACGTCGGATCGCCGCCCGTCCCGAATTGACCGGTCGCGTCGAGTTCTGCGGCCGATTGGATGCGGAGGCTCTCGGTGCCGCCTATGCCGAAGCGGATATCTTCTGTCTGCCCTCGGATCACGAGGGCTTCGGAATCGTCTATTTAGAGGCGATGGGCGCCGGCTGCGTTACTATCGCTTCGGCTTCCGGCGGAGCGGGGGAGATTATCAGTTCCGGCAGGGACGGCTATCTGCTCGCTTCTCGCAGGAGGCGCGACCTGGCGCTGCTTCTCTCCGAATTGATGGGAGATGCGGCCTTGCGAACTAGCCTAGCCGCGGCGGCCCGGGAACGCTGGATCGGCTTCGATACCTGGGAGGAATCGATGCAAAAAGGAGTTGTTTGGCTCGAATCCTTCAGGAGTGCCGGGGTAGAATCTTCGGGGATTTAAAGTCGATCACCTTGAGGCTGCCGTTCAGGTCGTGTCCCATCTTCGAAACCTTGGTTTCCAGATAGTGCCGATTATGCTGGTTCGGTTCGATGATAATCGGCAGCCGGCCGGTTATCGATATCCCCTCGCTCTTCAAGCCGTCGAACTTGTGAGGATTGTTGCTCAGGAGCCTTACGCTCTTGACCCCTAATAGCCGCAGCATGTCGGCGGCAATGGTATACTCCCTGGCTTCGGCCGGAAAGCCGAGCGCCTCGTTGGCCTCTACCGTATCGAGGCCGATCTCCTGTAAGCGGTAGGCTTTAATCTTGTTGCCGAGACCGATGCCGCGTCCCTCCTGGCGCAGGTAGAGCACCACCCCCGCTCTCTGCTGACCGATATAGGTCAGAGCCTTCTCCAACTGACTGCGACAGTCGCAGCGCAGCGAACCGAGGACGTCCCCAGTGTGGCATTCCGAATGTACCCGACAGGGAATGTTCTCGCCGCCGTCGAGTCGGCCCCGGTAGATCGCGCTGTGTTCCTTGCCGGTAGCCTCTTCAAGGAACGCGGCTATCTTGAACTCCCCAAAGCGAGAGGGCAAGTCCGCGGTGGCGATCAGGCTGACGCTGCCCATCTTTCGTGGGGATTCGAGTTCACTCTCAATTCTCTCGATATAATCTGTTGCCATTCTGTTTACTCCTTGGAAAAGACTTTTTTATAACCCGCCCAGGCGTCATCGCTCTCCCAGACCCGAATCTCCATCCCGGTCAGGCGCTTCTGATCGGAGGAGGAGAAGGCGAGCAGTTCTTCGAGACGGGCGGCGATGTAGGAACAGAGGTTTTCAAGACTGGTCTGCTTATCCTGAAAGTAGGGGTCCTTGTTGAGGTTCTTACCGTTCAGTTCCTGGAAGAGTTCGTCCCTGACGCTTTGCAGGCGGCTAATATCCAGGGCGAATCCGTTCTCGTCCAAGTGGCGGACCTCGAAGCTCCAGTCCAGACGGTAGGGATGGGAGTGGGGAAGGGTTTCATCCCCAAAATCTCCCACCAGCGCATGGATAGCCGTGAATTCACCGTTAACGCCGACTGTGAACATCTACTCCTCCGATTCGAGAGCGACCAGACCGAAACTCTCGCTGGGTGTATTTATTAAAGTAAACGCTTCGAATGCTCGGGAAAAGGAAAATCGCGCCGTGATCAAGTCTCGGCGCTGCATTTCGAGCACGGTACGGATAGTCAAATCCATCCGCCGCTCTTTATTCCAGAGGGATCCCAGGGCATGACCGATGTGGGAGACCTGGCTGCTGATGAGCTTCAGCCGCTTGCGATGAAAGGCGCGGCCCAGGTTCAAGCCCACCTCTCGGTCGCCGAACCAGCTGGCGACGATAACCTTCCCCTCGAAGCCGACCGCGTCGATACAGCTCTGGAGTCCCGCAATCGAGGCCGAAGCGTCCACCGCCGCATCGAACTCCCCATAGTCGAGCGCATCGGTCGCCCGCGTATAAAATCTGACGGCGTCGGAATCGAAGTAGCGCTCCTTCTCACCGAGCGGATCGATCACCGTCACCTCGCAGCCCTGATAGCGGGCCAGGAGCTCGGCGGTCAGCATCCCGAGGATTCCGGCCCCGGCGATCATGATACGCTCGCCGAGACGGGGATTGAGATCGTGCACAATCGAGAGGGCTGTCTCGGTATGGGGGATCAGGAGGGCCAGCTCATCATCGAGCCTCTCCGGGAGGGGGATCAGCTCCTCCTCCCGCGCGTTAAAGCGGGTGCAATGATCCCGGAAGGCGAAGAATCGCCTGCCGGCCTGATCTCGGGCGATGTTAATATAGCCGTAACGGAAGGGAAAATCGAAGCTGCCGGAGAATCCGTCCATGCCGGGATCACCGGCAAGCCCTTTGGGGAAATTCCCGCTGAACATCAGTCGTTCGGTTCCAGGGCTGATCCCCTGCAGGGTGCTCTTCAAGCTTATTTCGCCCTTCGCCGGATCCGGGAGCTGCTCTTCACGGATCTCTATCGCTTCCGGGGCGGTGAAGTAGATGGCTCGGTAGGGAGTACTCATCAGTTCGCCGCCTTTGACGGCCTAAGATCCCAGACGACCTCATTCCCGATAATCCGGATCTCCTCCACGCTGGGCCTCACCCCTTGAGCAAGTTTTTCAATTCCCACGGCGTGAAAAGGGCCTATCCCGGCGCCCAGGAAGAGGGGTGCGCTCACTACCAGCATTCGATCCCAGAGCTTGCGAGAGAGGAAGCTGGAGAGTATGCGTGCTCCCCCTTCGACCATAAGGCTTTCAATGCCGCGGCGATTAAGCTCATCTAAAATCTCCGCTAAATCGAGACCGGTCTCGGTCCTGCGGCAGGCGCACAGCTCTATTCCCGCCTGTCTCAGCTGATCCGCCCGAGGGGTATGGAGATTCTCTTTAGCGGTAAACACGAGGGTAGAGACCTCGGCTGCGGTTGAACAAATACGGGATTCCGTCGGGAGCCGAAGTCTCGAGTCGATGATGATTCTCAAGGGATCCGTCCCCGGCTGACTACGGGAGGTGAGGAGCGGGTCGTCTTCGATAACCGTACCAATCCCGACCAGGATCGCCGCATGGGTGCGCCTCAACTCCTGGGCGAGGGCCAGACTGCCGGATTCCGAGATATAGCGAGATTCGCCGTTTCGAGCGGCGATATTACCGTCGATGCTCATTGCGAAGGTGAGCAGCACCCGACACTTTTTCACTCGACTATAATACTGAGAATGTTTATCGTAAGGCAAGGATTTACGGTCGGCCGGCTGAATGTTCCGGTATTCCCGTTTTTCCTTCCCTTTTTTCTCTCCCGGGAAGTATTTTACCCATTATGGATACGGTCTCTCGGATGATTCCGCCTCAAACGATGCTCCCCTTCTCGAGCATGACCCGGATCTGGTTCCCTGCGATCCTCGGGACTGTACTCGCTGCGTCGATTTTTTCAGGCCGTTATTGGCTGCTTCTCTCCACGGCGGCGCTCCTGCTGGGGGGTTGGCTGCAGCTTAAGGAGCTGGATCTTGAGCTTCTCCCCGCTCTGAAGCGACCTGCCAATCAGACGACCCTGCTCCGCTATCTGGCGGTAGTGACCGGCTTGCTCCTGGTCGGGTTTGAATCGGTTCCGGTCTGGATCCCGGTCACGCTGATCTGCGGCGGGCTCGCCCTCGATTTTGTAGACGGAATCCTGGCGCGCCGTTTCCCCTCGAAGGAGGATCAGCGCGCCTTCGGCGCCTGGATAGATCGGGAGAGCGACGCCCTGGCCCTCTTTCTAATCGGCCGTATGCTGCTGCAGCAGACCGGGGCCATCCATCCGGTCTTCATCATCGGTATCTCCCGCTACCTCTTCGGCCTTTTCTTTGCCGTTCTCCCCCTGCCGGTTCCGGCGGATAAGCGCTTCGCTTCTCTATCGCGTACCATCGCCGCCATGGCGCAGTTCGCCGCCGGGGCGGCCCTCTACCCGCTCCTGGCCCCCGGGCTGACCGCCCGAACCCCGGGAGCCGCCTGGCTTATCCCTCGCTACGGCTGGTTCGCCGCTGGTCTCGTGCTCTTCTCCTTTCTCTGGGAGAGCCTGCTCAGGATACAGATCTTCCGGCGGGCCGCGGGAGCCGAGTGGCGGGGGCTGCTGCGTTCATTTCTGATGTACTATCGCCTTCCCTTCCGTTTTCGGCGGATGAAGCGCTTATACGCCGGCTTCGTCGGGGAGGGCGATCTGGTCTTCGATATTGGGGCGCACCTAGGGAACCGTATTCCGCCGCTTCTTGCGCTGGGCTGCCGGGTAGCGGCGGTCGAACCTCAACCAGGCTGTACCGAGCTTCTCTCGCTCTGGTTCGACCGGCGACCCAATGTCGACCTGCTCTTCTCCGCCGTGGGAGATCGCCCCGGCAGAACCCCGCTCTATGTGTGCGGGGATTATCCCACTTTGAGCAGTCTGGCGCCCGATTGGATCGACCGGGCCGCCCGGGATCCGCTCTTCTCCGGTGTTCAGTGGCGGGAGGCGGGCAGCGTCGAGGTGACGACCTTGGAAAAGCTTATCGCCCGTTACGGCGACCCGGATTTCGTTAAGATCGATGTCGAAGGCTTCGAGGAGAAGGTCGTCGCCGGAGCTCAGCACCCCCTAAAAGCCTTGAGTTTCGAGTTTCTTCCCGCCTCGGCCGATACCGCGCTGGCGGTAATCGATCGCCTGGAGGCGATGGCCTCCTACCGCTACAACCTCTCCTGGGGCGAGTCCATGCGTCTGGTCTCTCCCGAGTGGATGGATGCGGGAGAACTGCGGGACTTCTTAGAGAAGGCCCGGCGGGGAACAAAGAGCGGCGATATCTATGCCCGTTCAAGCTGGAGAAGGAATGAATAGTAGGCTTAAGACTCTAACTTCCGTCGTGTTCCTCTTTCTGCTTCTGATTATGACCGGCTCCTTTCGGCTCGTCGCGCCGGGCGCGGGCCTCGGGGCAGGGCTGGTTCTGCTGCCGATTCCGGAGCTTTTGGTAATAACGGTTCTCCTGATCCTCTCCCGCCGGGAGGGATTCGCCTGGCTCGGCTGGTTGAGTCTGCCCCTCTTAGGCGGAATCCTCGTCTGGAACGGCGGGGAGAGTTTCTACCGCTACTTCTACCGGGAGAGTTTCTCTCCCTTCAGCGATCTTCAGCTCCTCGGAGGCTTGGCCTCCATGCTGACCGGCACTGGATTCTGGATGAGCCGAGCGGGGGGACTTCTATTAGGCCTGCTGCTTTTCATCCTGGTGCTGCTCCTGGGCTACCTTCTCTCCCGCTGGCTGAAACGTATCTCCGCGGGGCTCGGACGGAGCTGGATTCCGGGACTGCTTCTGGTCGCTCTGGTTCAAGTCGTCCTGATTCCGGGGGAGGTCCCCGCCTTTATCCTGGCCGGCGGAGGGCCGAGGACGGTGATGCCCGCCGTCTATGCGGAGGAGCCGGCCGTGGTCGCTCTCACGGCGCCTGAGACAGAGACGGAGACGGAGATCATCCCCTCTCGACAGTACGCCTTGCCGGGAATTGCCGATGCGGATGTGCATATCTTCATTATCGAGAGTTACGGGCACACCCTCTTCACTAATCAGGCCCATAGAGAGGCGGCGGAGGAGCTCTATTCCGCTCTCGACCGGGAACTCCAGACCCAGGGCTGGAGGATGCGCTCCGGCTTTATGCGTTCCCCGGCCTTCGGCGGCCGGTCCTGGCTGGCAGACGCCTCTATCCTGACCGGGATACAGATTCATGATCAAGAGCTCTATGACTCTCTGCCTGCGTCGGGGGGGAGGAATATCACCCATCTCTTCGAGGACGCCGGCTATTTCAGGTTGCTTGCGGCTCCGGGAACGCGTCAGGCCGACGATCAGTGGCGCAGCTTCTACCGCTTTGATCGCTATCTCTTCCGTTATGATTTCGACTACCAGGGGCCCTTCGTCTCCTTCGGGGCGATGCCCGATCAGTTTCTGCTCTATCGGAGCGGCGAGCTGCTCAAGACCTTAGAGCGGCCGGTATTCGCCGTCTATACCCTGGTCTCGAGTCATGTTCCTTTCGAGGTGATCCCCGAGTATGTACCTGATTGGGAGCTCTTAGGAGACGGCAGGATCTTTGAGGATGCCTACCTGCAGCGCTTTAATAATAATTGGCTTTCGGGAAACGAGTATCCCGAGGGCTTCATGGCGGGGATCACCTACTCCCTTGAATCGATTGCAGGCTACTTGGAGCGTTATGTGGCCGACGATGCGCTGGCGGTGATCATCGGCGATCATCAGCCGAGGATTCCGATCAGCGAGCGGAGTTCCACCTATTCCGTGCCGGTCCATTTTATAAGCCGGAGGCCCGAGCTTCTGACGAAACTACCCGACGACTATCTGTCGACCAGTTTTATTCCCAAAGAGATCGAGGGCGAGCATCCGGAGATGGCGGAGTTGGCCTTCCTATTGCGTGATCTGGCCCGGGGAAGATCCGCGGCCGATACCTCTAGGGCTTTCTGAATACCAGGAAGCGGTACTGGGCAATTCCCTTTTTTAGAAGTCCCTGCAGAGCCGATCCGCCGACGATATTCTGGGCCCACGGAGCGGAGGAATTCTTCAGCAACGGGGCGAAGACTGCCGCGATTACATCCCGGGGACGAAAGAGCTTCAGCCACGGGGTGAAGTCCTCGGCGGAGACTGTCACGAGGCCCGCCTCCTCGAAGCGGCCGATCCACTCGGTTGCCGGTCGAATCCCCGGGGTGTGCCAGTGGGTGCGGAACCGATCCAAGAGCGACCGCTCTTTACCGCTCAGGGATTCCTCGCTTCGCGCGAGCATGTCGTCGCAGATGATCAGACGCCCTCCCGGCGCCAGGGATTCGACAATATAGTCGGCTATATCCGTTTCGGCGGGAAGATGGATAAGACTCTCCACCGCATAGATGACCTCTTGATTGGGAAAGAGCCGGAATACCTTGGGATCGGAGAAATCACCTTCGAAGATCCTGATCCGTTCCTGAAAGCCCCGGGTCAGGATCAGTTCGTCGCCGATCTGTTTTTGAGTCCGGCTAATGGTTACCCCCGCAAAGCGTCCTTCCCGGGAGGAGGCGAGGTCGATCATAGTGCCCCCCACGCCGCAGCCGAGATCGAGGATCTGCTTTGCGTCGACCGCGGCGATCTGCTCTTCGATGCGCCGGTTTACGAAGAGCGCCGCCTGGCGGGCCTTGCGGACTCCGGGCCCCCAGACCGCCCGGTGAATGGCCAGCTGCGCGCCCCCCCGGCCGAGGCGCAGAAATCGTCGGGTGTTCCGGTCGTAGTAATCGGCTACTCGTCGCTGATGTGTTGCCATTTTAGGCTCGCTCCCTCTATGCTCTATACTAATGACAGGCTACACCATTTTCCCTGACCGCGGTAGGGGTGACTATGGATTGCTTCTCGCCGGCAACGGGGTTTCCGCCTTTGGGAACAGCCTGTTTCTCGTGGGCTTGATGCTCTATTTCTCCAACCGCTTCGTCTCTCCCCTGATGCTGGGACTGGCCCAGGCGGCCGCCTTTATGCCGATGTTTCTCCTGAGTTATTACGCCGGCGTAGTGGCCGATGGCGCTCCTCGCCCCCGGATTCTCGCTGCAAGCGACCTTATTCGCGGGTTGGGGCTCGGGCTGACCGCCTGGCTGCTACCCAGGGTCGAAGCGGTCTCGGGGAGCGCCGGAGGATTCCTTTTAGTGCTCCTGGTGCTGGTGATGGGGAGCATGCAGGCCTTTTTCCAGCCCGCGGTAGTCTCGCTGGTCAGCGATCTGCCCCAGGCTGAAGGGGCGCCCCGGCGGGATCGTTTGGCCCTGCGTACGGCGGTCAATCATTTGGCGAGCCTCGCCGGCCAGGGCTTGGGCGGATTGGCGCTCAGCCTGGTCGGGTTCCCGGCGCTCCTGGCCCTCAACGCCCTCGGATTCAGCTTGAGCGGCCTGAGCGAACTCCTCATCCGCGAACCCCGGGAGAAGGGTTTATCGAAAAAAGAGGCTAGCCCCCCTTCCTCCCCGACCGATATCGTTGCCGAACTGATTGAGCTCAACCGCCGCGGGGCGGGGATCGACCTCTTCATCATAAATCAGTTTCTACTGCCCCTCTTTACGGTGAGCTTCCCCTTTTTTATCCAGTACCGGCTTAAACTCCCCCAGAGCTTCGTGGGCTATCTCTTCGCCAGCGTACTGGCCGGGAGTATTGCGGCCTCGCTGCTTCGGGGGAGAAGAAACACGAAGCGGACTAACTCACAATCGGTCTACCTCTTCGGTCTCTTCTTGAGTCTGATCGCCCTGGGGGCGTCGTTTCTGAACTCCTCTCCCCGAATCTGGCTGCTTTTTGCGGGAGCGGTGTCGCTGGGCTTCTCTGTGGCTTCGGTCTACCTTCACACCCTGGCCGCCGTTCAGTATCACGGACGGGCGGAGAGCAAAGGGAGACGTCATGGATCCCTCGAGGCGCTCAGCGGTGGGCTGACGCCGCTGGCCTATCTCGTCGGCGGGGTCGCCGCGGAGCTTCTCCCCCTGGGATCCGGGCTGATTTTCCTTATATCCGGATCGATTCTGGCTCTTTTTTGCCTTGCCAAGCTGTTTTTTGTGACCCTCCTGCGATAGATAGGACATAGATGAGGCAGTATATTTGTGCTACAAGAGGTAGGTGAAGATGAAGATCAGCCTAGAAAAAATGTTACCCGCCGAATCGAAAACGGTACGGTTCCTTGAACAGCTGGGAATGTTCACCCTCTTTACCCTGGACGTCTTCCGATGGACCTTCCGTAGACCGAATCGTCCCAGGCTCTATTTCGCCCATGTGGAGCATATGGGGGTGGCCTCCATCCCGATCATCGTGCTATCCGGGTTCGCCACGGGGATGATCATGTCCCAGCAGATGATTAATGTACTCGCCTTCTACAACACCGAGGCCTTCGCGGGCGCCGGCGTGGGCATTACCCTGGCCCGGGAGCTGGCGCCTATCATGACGACCCTGATGCTGATCGCCAAGAACGGTTCGGCCATGACCGCCGAGCTGGGAACCATGCGCATCACCGAGCAGATCGACGCCATGGAGACCATGTCGGTCAGTCCGATCCAGTACCTGGTCGTCCCGCGGGTGTGGGCGGCGATGACGGTCTTCCCGATTCTCACTGCTCTCTCCAACGTGGTCGGCGTCGCCGGGAGCTACGTCGTCTCGGTACTCTTGATGAACGTCGACCAGGCGGCCTATCTGCACTATCTCTATAACCTGGTCGATCCGCCGGATTTCTTCGCCGGGCTGATCAAGGCCACCGTTATGGGCCTGATGGTGGGGCTGATCTCCTGTTTTCACGGCTACAATGTGCGCGGAGGATCCAAAGCGGTAGGCGACTCGGCCACGAAGTCGGTGGTAGCCTCCTCGGTAAGCATCCTGATTGCCGACTACATTCTGGCGGCGATACTATTAAAGGTGCTGGTGTGATAATGAACGAGAATATTATCGAGGTCCGGGGCCTGCGTAAGGGCTTTAACGGACAAACGATCCTCGACGGGGTGGATGTCTCTTTTCCCCGGGGGAAGATAACCGCTATCCTGGGGAAGAGCGGAACCGGGAAGAGCGTCTTGATGAAGAACCTGATCGGACTTTTCGATCCCGAGGAGGGCGAGATCCTCATCGACGGGGAGAATATCGTCGTCCAAGGCTACGACCGGAAACGGCAGATTCGCCGCCGGTTAGGTTATCTCTTCCAGGATGCGGCCCTCTTCGACTCGATGACCGTGGAAGAGAACCTCGCTTTCCCCCTGGTGGAGGTGCTGCACATGCGGGACAAGGCCGCCATCCGACGTCGAATCGAGGAGTTACTGGAGTGGATTCAACTCCCGGGGATCGAACAGAAGCTGCCCGACGAACTCTCCGGCGGGATGCGCAAGCGGGTCGGCCTGGCCCGCAGTCTTGCCTCGGAGCCGGAGATTATGCTCTTCGATGAACCGACCACCGGTCTCGATCCCCTCTTGAGCGAGAACGTACATAATCTAATCGAGCGGGTAAACAAGGAGCTGGGGATGACCTGTATCATCATTACCCATGATATTGTAGGCAGCTTCGAGCTGGCCGACAGTATCGCTTTCCTCCACGAAGGCAAGGTATTGGCCCAGGGCAGCCCGGAGGAGATGCGGAACTTCAAGCATCCGGTGTTGCAGAAATTCCTGGAGTTCTCCTTCGTTTGCGATGATCCCGCCCTGATAAACGGAGCCTCCCAATGAATCGTTTTGTCAAAATCGGTCTTTTCGTGCTGGTTACCGGCGCGGGAAGCATCTTCTACGTGGTGCAGACCGCCGACTCCATCGACGCTCCTGACACCTACGAGGTGCAGGCCTATATCGAGGATGCCTCCGGCCTGCGCCCGGGCACCCAGATCTGGGTCTCCGGCGTCTCCGTGGGCCGGGTGCGGGAGATCGCCCTCGATCAGGGACAGGCCCTTTTGATGATGGAACTCTCCTCGGAGGTGCCGGTCTATCGCAACGCGGTTATCCGCAAGCAGACTCAGTCGATGCTCGGTAATGCGGTGGTAGCCCTCGAGCCCGGCACTTCTGAGGCGATCCCGATAACGGCGGGCGGGACGATTCCCAACGTAATTGCGACGACCAATATGGAGCGGGCCTTCAATTCGGCGGAGAAGGTTGCGGCGGAGATGGAGATCTTCATGGCCAATCTGAACAGCTTTATGACCGCCGAGGGGGGCTATGCGACCCTGGAGGAGATCCTCACCCTATCCCGGGATACCGTGGCCAATACCAGCCGCATGGTCGATCTCAATATGCGCCTTCTGCAGGAGTCGCTTCAGAATATCGCCGTCATTACCGAGCGGCTCGAAGCCAACAGCCAGCAGGATCTGCAGGAGGTCTCGGCCATTCTGGCCCATACGGCGAGCATCACCGAACGGATCGACCAGCTCCTGGCTCAGCAGGACGACGAGATCGACGGCAGCGTCGCCTCGCTTCAGCAGAGTATCGAGCTTTTGAACGCCAGCTTAGCGAATATCGAGGCCATCAGCGGCAAGATAGACCGCGGCGAGGGAAGCATCGGTAAGCTGGTCAACGACGATGAGCTCTATACCCGGGTCGACCGGGTCGTAACCAATGTGGATGAGTTCGTCGATTCGGCGGTGGGGATGGAGTTCCAGGTCGGCTTCCGGTCTGAATATATGGCCCTGGATCAGAGCACCAAGAACCACGCCGAACTGCGCCTCGTTCCCCGGGATAAGAGCAAATATTACAGCTTCGGCCTGGTCAGCTCTCCCGACGGCCTGGTCTCGGAGACGGAGACCCGGGTGCAGGTGGATACGAACAGCGACGGTACGATCGATTCGGATACCACCACCTACGAGAAGGAGGAGAGCGACAAGCTCAAGTTCTCGGCCCAGCTGGCGCGGAGCTTCGGTCCTGTGACGATTCGGGGAGGTATGATCGAAAGCAGCGCCGGCTTCGGGGTCGGATTGTCGCCGATCGAGCAGTTGACTGTCTCATCGGAGATCTTCAATTTCGGCCAGGATTCCGCTCCCTATCTGCGGGGCTACGGCAGCTTTTATCCGGTGTTCGATCCCTCGAGCACCAATCCCCTCAACTGGTTCTACATCGCCGGCGGGGTGGACAATGCGCTGACGGCGGATCGGGACTACTTTCTGGGACTCGGACTGCGGCTGACCGATAACGATCTGCGGGGCGTACTCCCTTTCGCGCCGTCGCCCTAGGAAATGCTGCGAGCGGCTTGCGAATAAGCGGCCGCTCAACTACGATTATAGGCCTATGGACGTTCGTTGCACCGATAAACTGCATCTTGTTGCCGTACATCAACTCGCCCAGGGCCGAATCGAGATTAATCCCAACGACGGTCTGGATATCGGACTGATGCAGACCGAGGAACCGGTACGTATCTATGCCGGGAAGGGATTTGATCCGAGCGCATTAGCCGCGGCGGAAAGCTTCGACGGGATCGTGGTGCAGAGAAACGAATGTGCCTTGGGAACCCTCAAGCTCAGCGCCAAAACCTGCGCCGACATCGGATCCCCCGACAGGGTGCGCCTTCACCTGCTTCCCGGCTCGGGGGCAACCAAGCTGATCATCTCTCCGGCCTAGTTGTAGCCTTCGGCAAGGCGAAGAGGATGAGGGGCGCGAGTATCGCCGCAATCCCAAGGCCGATAAAACCGGCGTCGATCTCCTGCATGGCGCCCAGTATCGCGGGGGTGACTCCTCCGCCCATAAAGGTCGTAATCGGAATCGCCAGAGAGAGGGCCAGATTCCGGACGTCGTCCGGAACTATGCTGCTCATGGTAGCGATGGCGGCCGGAAAGAATGTTTGGCTCAACATCGGCTGGAGAAGTACCGCAAGGATCAATAGATTCCCGCCGGCTGTGCCCAATACTACCGTAAAAACACCGGTAAATATCAGGATGAAACTCATTACCCGGCGGGTCCCATAGCGGTCGGCCAGCATCCCGGCGATGAAGACCATCCCCAGACCGACGGTCTTAGAGATGCCGATCAGGCTGTTGAGGAAGGATTCCGAAAGGCCGTGCTTCAGTTCCAGAAAGGTGGGCAGTACCGCGAATACCCCCAAAAGCAGGGCATGGGTGATAATCATTAGGCTGAGGATGATCCAGTAGGCTGGAATCCGGGAGAAACGGCGTATATTGGCGAGCTTCGGCGCCGTTCCGTAGCCGCCCTCTGTGTCGCGCTTGCGCCGGAAGAGGAGCGCCGCGAGGATCGTTACCGCGCCGGTGATACTGAGCAGCCCCCGCCAGGAAACATACGGCGCGGCGGCGGCGCTTATAATGGGAGCCAGCACGAAGGCTACCATCGATCCGGTTTCATGGAATGAGAGCGCCCGGGTTCGGTGCGTTAAAGGAACGATCTCCGTTACCCGACTGATCCCGGAGCCGTGATAAAGACCATTGGCGAAACCCATGACCAGCATGCAGCCCTGGAAGAGCCAAACCTTAGAGACGAGGGCCGCGCAAACGAGGGCAATTCCGGTAGTAACCGCTCCGACGGTAATAGTGTTCTGATGGTTAATTCGATGGGCGATATAGCCGGAGAGAAGCAGGCCCGAGGAGAAGCCGATAGAGGCAAAGAGGAAGAAGGTCGTTCCCAGATCGTAGCTGATCGAAAAGGAGGCGCAGATCCTCAACAGCAGCGGGGATATTAACAGGCGCGGGAAAACGGCGAAGAAGAGCATCCCGATATAGGGCGCGATTCTCTGCAGGGAATCTACGAAACGATACTTGTTCGGCATTGGACCGGTCTATTCCTTTATGGGCAGCTGCCAGCTTGGAAGCACGGGTGTTCCCTTATCCAGGTAACTCTTCCCGCTACTCAAAGGCTCCCCGTGATAGTAGAGGATTGCATTGTTTTGGTCGACCGCTATGTGGGTAAAGCTGACCGTTCGGGCATCCTCCCGTTCCATACAGACGGAATAGGCCCCGCCTTTCTCATCCCGGGAGGCGTGATAGGCATAAAAGAAGTTCCGGTCGGGGCTAATCAGGCCGGATTGATTGAGCAGATGCCGGAAGCGGGATTTTCGCACCGGAATCACCTGGTCGGGACGGAAGCCGGAACTGGAAGCCGGCGACTGAAGAGTTTCAGGAACTATTTCGCCCTCTCCCCGCCAGAGGTAGGAGCGGGGAGCCTTCTCCCCGGGATTGAAGATCACCGCCCGGAAGGGTCGGTAGCGGCGGGAATCGAGGCGCTCGATAAACCGCTCCACCTCCGCCGAAGCCTTCAGGCGCAGAAGCTCCTGCACGATTACCCCGCGGCTCTGCTGATCGGGGGCTGTCCCGGTCGGCGGTCTGTCGATCTCGCCCTGATAGTAATTCAGCAATGCTGCAGAGATGCCATATTCGTTGACGCCGATCCAGGTTCCCCCCGCATCGGCATCGGTGGGTGCGATATAACGCGCACCTCCGTGCATCTGTATTTCCGGTTCCAGAGCAGGCAGCCGTTTGCGGGATTCATCCCGGTTGAAGAAGAGCTCGTAACCTGCAGAGTCCATGCGCCAGGTGAGGGTGCACACTATCTGCTCGCTTCATGCCGCAGGGTAGAGGGGGCGACCCCGAATTCCCGGGGGATATGGTAGCCCTGAAGCTTGAGGAGCAGGGCGATAATGGCATAGTGATGAATCGTGTGAGAGGTAAGGAACTGAAACTCCCGCTGCAGGGTCGATTCGGTCGCTACCGTCTGGTCGGTCTCGGCCGTCCCCGGACTTGCCTCCACCCGCAGACCGCTGCGGTCGTACTCGAGCTTCTCGATCTCCCGGCAGGTCGTGTGGATAGTCTCGATCGCGAAGTCCCGGTCCTCTTCGAGTCGCGGATTCCTGCGCCGGGCGTCGTAATTGATTGATTCCTTGCTGCCGCCCAGACATTCCAGCAATGCGGTGTAATGGTCGATTACGTGGCGAAAGTGCTTGCCCACCCCGCTCGTGAAGTGCTCGTGGGAATTGTTCCTGAAGGATTCGTCGGAGATGTTTTCTAAGAGCTCAATTCCCTGCTTCAGATAGTGGACCGAATCTTTTTTATGGTCGGGCTTCATCTTTAGTCTCCACAAAAGGGGATTCATCCTTTATTGTAACCATAAAAAGGGGAGGAATAAACTGTGAAACATCCGTCCGGCGATATTTCTGGCTCGATTTCTAATGTTCTGCAAGGAAAACGGATCGTGCTGGCGATCAGCGGGAGCGTGGCCGCCCTGCGCGCGGTCGATATCGCCCGTCTCTTGATGCGTCATGGAGCCGAGGTCTATCCGGTCATGAGCGCCGCGGCGGCGGAGCTTATCGGACCTCCCCTGGTGGAGTGGGCCACCGGGCATGCGCCGGTGCTGAAGATTAGCGGCGCTATCGAGCATGTAGCCCTCTGCGGCAACACCTCCACCAAGGCGGACCTGCTTTTAATCGCCCCGGCTACGGCCAACACGGTGGGGAAGATCGCCTGCGGCATCGACGATACGACGGTCACGACCTTCGCTACTACGGCCCTGGGAGAGGGAATCCCGATCTGTCTGGTTCCGGCTATGCACGAACCGATGTATCGTCATCAAGGTGTACTCGATAACCTCGGGAAACTCGAGGGGATGGGGATTCGAGTCCTGGCGCCGGAGATAGCCGAAGGCAAGGCCAAGATTCCCTCGCCTGAGTCGGTGGTCGAGGAGGTGCTCGGGATCTTGGATCAGCGCCCCCGGCCGCTCGCCGGCGAGCGGGTGCTGATAACCGCCGGCAGGACGGTGGAATATATCGATCCCGTACGGCTTCTAACCAATAACTCCTCGGGCAAGATGGGCATGGCCCTGGCTCAAAGCTGCCTGAACGCCGGCGCTAGGGTGACGGTGATCTACGGTAAGGGAACCGCTGCCGTTCCCCGGGGAGTCGAGGTCGTTCGAGTGGAAACATCCGAGGATATGCGCGCGGCGGTTCACGCCGCCCTGCAACAGCAGCGTTACCGGCTGATGTTCGCCGCGGCCGCGGTCGGCGACTGGCGCCCGAAGGAGCGGGCTGAGAAGAAGATCAGCACCCACGGAACAAGTTCCTTGACCCTCGAACTGGAGCCGACGCCGAAGATTATCGACGGCATCCGCGAGGCCTTTCCCGGGATTACCCTGGTCGCCTTCCGGGCTCTCCACGCCCTCGAGGAGGGGGAGCTCCTGGAGAACGCCTTCAATCGGATGCGCAAGGCCGACGCCGATTTTATCGCCGTCAACGACGTCAGCAAACAGGGCGCCGGATTCGAGAGCGATACCAACGAGATGTTCTTGATCGACCGGGAGGGCGGACGAATACATATCCCCATGGATTCGAAACGTGCCGTCGCAGCGAGAATCCTGGATGAGGTACTGCGCGCTTCGAACTGATCTCCCGGTCTGAATCAGCTCCCCATGAGCTTCTTGATGCGGGCCTCTATCCAGACCAGCTCCGCCTCGCCCGCGGACTGACCGAAGGTGATCCGCTTTTCCCGGCCGTTTATCACCAGGCTGCGGGCCATATGGCGCCGGGGATCCGCGTCCACCGCAATCCGTTCTATCTCCGCAAAGGAGATCGCTCTCTGCAGGTAGGGGCGTCCCAGGAAGGACTCCCTGTGATGAACCATCCCGCCCCCCACGGCCAGACGATCCGCCTTGGCGCCGATAGAGATGAATATTAAGCCCATCATTACGCTGGGAAAGAGGATCGGCCACGCTCCGGTGGCGATAGTCGCGGCGATACCGATGCTCAAGATAAGGACTCCCCAGACAAGACTGGCCCGGTAGCTGCGGGTTACGACGAAGCCCGCGGGCGACTCCTCGCGAAGGCGCAGATACTTGGCGGGAAACTCATCTGCAGAGCTTATCCCGGCGGTGTGCCGCTCCCACCCGGTTCGTGCGTCCAGGCGGCGTTCCTCCCCTTCGGGAGGGAAGAGGCTTACCTTATCTTCGTGTTCGAGAATCAGGGGCAGCCCCGAAAGACGGGAGAACTCCCGCGCCTTTCCCCAGGCCTCCTGATCGTCGGGTATGCTGAAGATGGTGAACTTCGACAAGTTCGGGTCGTCATGCAGGGGGAGGTACTCCCGGAAACGGTATTTGACCATCTTTCCCGGACGGCTTATGGCGGTGTAACGCTCGGTAAGGCCGTAGAAGGCCTTCAAGCCGAAGCTCCACTCCCGTCGTCCCCAGACTCCTGTACGGCGAATAATAAGATGGTCGGCGTAGAGGACGGCATGAATGCGGTAGAACTCTCCCAGGCCGAGCATGAGGAGCGCCAGACCGATTAGGAGCGGGAAGACCATAGCCAGCAGGAAGAAGAGATCCCCATCCGGGGCGACAAACTGGGACCCCGCAATAGAAGCGAAGACGAGGCCGATGAGGATCAGAATGGCGCCGATGAAGCGGCTCCCCCCGGACTCGTAGCGGTGCAAGGCCTCGGCATCCGCCGGGTAGTAGCTCGATTTGGCGCTGGCGTAGCCGGCTTGGTTCAGTCGCTTGACCAACTCCCGGTGCCGCTTCTTCTCTCCGCGCCGGTCGAAAACGGTCATGAGGCTGAAGATCAGACCGAACAGGAGCATTCCGCCCCCCACCATCAGCGCCTCGCGGCGCTCCTGTTCCGGTTCATGGGGATAGAAGGCCCGGACGTCCTCAGGGACGTCGGTCAGGATGTAGGCCTCGACCTGCTCTCCCTCTTCCCAGCCGGGGTTGTTGTCCCGCGCCACCAGTTGACCGCGGTATTCAGCGCCCTGATAGCTGTAGCCGACCTCGGCTACGTAGGTCAGGTAGAGGGGGACGTTCTTATGGGCCGGATCGGTTGAATCGACCGGGATATCCCCGTATCCGATGGGGCGCTCTTTCTCGACTCGCATCTTAAGGATCTGCGCTTCTACCTCGGCCACCTCCGGCGCGAAAAGGAAGAGCAAGCTTCCGAAGTAGATACCGGCGAAGACGAAGAGAAGGCCGAAGGCTGCAAAGGCCTGGTTAACTGTCTTATTGATGCTGCCTGCGCTCATAGATCACTCCCTGCTTAGAGGATAGTGGATGGGAATATGGATCGCAAATCGCTGGAGCGCTAAACCGTCTAATACTCGTATTTTATGCGCAGGAATAGGTTGTCAGCGTCGCTTTGGCGCATCAGATCGTTATCCTTCGGTTCGGCCGTCCAGATGTCGGCGCCGAGCTCGAGGCGCAGCCTGTCGCTCAAGGCATAGGCGACCCGGGGCGCAATGTAGAAGCGGGTCGAGAAGAAAAATCCCCCGTTGGCCGCCAAAAGCAGCTTGTTGCGCAGGAAGCTCTTTTCGATGTGACCGATAGCGAAGGCGATGTTCTGCACCGGCTGGTTATAGTAGTCGTTGATCTCCGTGCGTAGATCCTCGTCTATGGCGCTTGAAAAGGTTGTTCCGGCATCGAAGTTGAGGATATGCGCGTAGATGATGCTTAGCTGCCACAGGGCTCCGGAGAAGGCGGAGCCGGTAAGCTGGGTATTCGAGGTCAGCGACGAGTTCTTGACGCCGATATCGTCACCCTCTAAATCGTTGGTCCAGTCGAATCCGAGCTCCTGGGAGAGGGCGACGTCTCCCACAATGGTTGAAATCCCGGCGCCGAAAAGCTGGCTCCGGTCGTAGGCCGTCTCGGCGCTGCCCGTCAGGGTCGCTCCGGCACTTAAATTATCGAGTTCGAAGCTCGGGGATTGCCGTGTGTACCAGCCATAGACCAGCTGCAGGTCGAAGCTGTTCGACATATGATAGTAGCGCAGGAAGACGGAGTGGGGGTCTTTCGTCAGATAGGCTTGAGTATCGAAATCCAGCTTCGCATCGAGTAGGCCGTTATCGAGGGCGACCATACCTTTGGGTTCGTAATCGGGGCGGGTGAAGGGTTTGTAGACCACTTCGAAGAAATCGTTATAGTTCGGGTAATAGAGAAGCTGTGCGACCGCATCGGGGCGCTTACCGAAGTAGCGGTCGTCCAGGCTGAGACTGGTCGTGTCGGCGCCGTTGACGACGTTCAAGGGGCTGAATACGTCGCCGAAGCCGAAGGTTACATATTTTTGTCCTAAGAAAATATCGAACTGTTCCAGCGGAATAGCAATATAGGCCTCGTGAAGGATGTTTTGCGGATCTATAAGGGTATCCTGCCACTCATCCTCTTCCGGCAGGGGTTGATACCAGAGGTTAGCCGACACATTCAACTCTACCGCACCATCGGCCAGGGGGGCGAAGATTTTCGGCTGCAGAAAGTAACGATTGCGAATGGTCTCGTAGTCGGTACCGGGTTCTATGTCGCCGTAGTAGTCGGCGAAGGTAATTAGCCGAAACTCTTGTCCGAACAGCACTCCGGCGCAGAAGATGAGCAGCAGTAGTAAAATATACTTTTTCATCCTACTGGCCCTTCCTTAGCGGGATTGCAGATAGCGGGTCGAGAAATAGCGTTCGGGGATATTGTCGGTGTTATAGTCGGTAACTTCGATTACCGAACGATGATCGGTCTGAACGTTATGCATCTCTACCACGGTGGGATAGATGAAATCCGCCCCGTCCAGGATCTCTTTTACCCGGTAGGTCTTCAACAGCTCTCCGGCCAGATCGTAGTAGTCCCGGGCATAGAGAAAGGAGTCGGTGGTGCTGTAGTAGTTCACCGTATAGGAGTAACCGGAGAGTTGCCGCTGCTCCCTTTCTGTCTGCCAATCCTTGATCTTGTAACAGAGTCGACCATCGATCTCCTCGGTTCCCAAGAGTTCGCGTTCATAGTCGTCGCGATTGCGCATGATAAAATCTGAATAGGTGAAGTCGCTCCCCATGAAGTTACCCCCTCCCGACTGTTCAAGGGCAATGCGTTTAATGCGGCGTACCGCCGGGAGATAGATCCACATCTTGTTTTCGTCCCCGTTGAAGAAGGAGTGGATAAGAAAGGAGGTGTCCCGTACGGTGGGCGGGAACTCGAAGATAAAGAGCCGGTTCATCTGATTCTGATCCATGAGCTTCTGGTAAGCGGTGGCCTCGATCTCCCGCACATCGCCGCGCTTGGATATCATCTTGACCTTAAAAGTGCCGGTCAGGTTCTTGAGCCGGATAACCCGTTCAAAGTTGTCCATAATCTCATCGGTCGATAATTCGGCGAAGAGCGAGACACTAAGAGACAGAATCATTACGAGAGCTGCTAAACGTTTCATGGTACGATCTCCTTCTTAGGGGATTCTCTATTGAGCAGTATTAAGGGGAGTAAATAGAGGCTTAAAAAGAACGATATGATCAAGGAAGAGAAGAGGAGTAGACCCAGACTTCTCGCCCCTTTAAATGATGAAAGAAAGAGTACGGAAAAGGAGAAGAGGGAGGTGAGAAAACTCAAGAATATAGGCAGACCGCTGTAGTTGATAATGTAACCGAAGCCCTCGTCGCGACGATCCTGTTCGACCATGGATTCGATAGCTGCCAGGGTATGGATGCTGTAATCGATAACGAGACCGGTGATTATCGCGACGAAGATGATGGAGAAGGTGTCGATGCTGATCGAAGCGCTGGAGATAATGCCGAAGGAGAAGATCATGCTGATAAACCCGGGAACCAAACTCATGAGGGCCATTCTGATCTTACGGTAAAAAATCAGGACGGTGATGAATATCAGGAAACTTCCGATCAGGAATGAGATTATCCAGTTGTTGGTGAGTCGCCTCTTCTCGCTATCCAGTTCTTCGATCATCCCGTGCACGCTGAGGGTCCATCCTTCAGGGAGATCGCTCCGGATCGAGGCGATAATCTGGTTGAAGGCCTCCAGATCTTCGACATTCTCGTAGTAGGCAAGACCCCGAATCGAGAGATAGCGGTACGAGGCATCGAGCATGGATTCATATTCCAAAGGATCTACCGAGGAGGAGAAGTAGAGGAGATACTGCTCGATGAGCATGGGAAAGATATCATCGAATTCGCTGCTCTCCAACAGGGACTCCTCGGACCCCTGGAAGTAGAAATTCATCCGCTTCAGGACCGTTAAGAGGGAGTAGGCGAAGCCCACGGATGGATTGGCCTCCAGCTCCCTATGAATCGAATCCATGGTCAACATGGTCTCCTTCGAGAGGACGCCGTTCTTCTCGCTCGTGTCGATCTCGATGAAATAGGGGACCGTGCCGTAGAACTCGCGGTTTATGCGTAGATCGGCCTGCTTGATGGTTGTTTGAGCGGGGAGCTGCTCAATCGGATAGGGCTCGATTTGGAGATTCGGTAGCTGGAAGAGACTCCAAACGGAGATAACTGCGACCCCCAGGAAGATCAACTTCCTGCGACGGCTTATTCGTTGAAAAAGGCGAATCTGAAAATCCCTGAATCGCGGGAGGAGCTCTTTTTCAGATGGGCGAAAACTCCAGTAGGGGAGGCAGAGAAATACACCCAAAAAGGTCAGCCCCACGCTGGCGGATATGAGACTCCCGAGCTGCAGATGACCGGAACCGTTTAAGAAGATCAGGGAGAGAAAGCCCGTTAAAGTGGAGAGGGCGGTCAACGATAGAGGAAACAGTAACCTACGGCGTACGGAATATCGTCCGCTGAGATCCGGTTCGTAGAAAAGGTGATAGAAGTAGTGGATAAGGTAGTCGCTCAATAGCCCGAGACTGAAGACCGGAATCAGCAGAATGAGGGGGGTATCCTCAATGCCGAGAAAATGTATGAAATTGTAGGAGGTATAGACCGCCAGCAGAATCAGAAGCCACGCAAATAGGATTGCTTTGAGGTTGCGGAAACTTAAGAAGACCAGCATGACCAGGATCAGGAGGATAGGAAAGAAGACGACGATGTCCTTCGTGAGCAGTTCCTCAGTCTGAGCCAGTATCGGTCCTCGTCCGGTATACTCGAAGGGCAGGGTCTCTGCATAGAGTCGTCTGCAGTCTGCCATCTGGGAGTCGATATCTACCGGCTGGACGGAGTAGGTAAAGTGAACGTAGAAGAGGAGGGTATCCTGATCCGTATTGATGTAGGGTTTCAGCTCGGGAAATTTTGGAATCTCCCCCTGGAGCCGATCGAAGAATGCCGCTGTATGTCGCGCCGATTCCGACGGGATGAGACTTGAGACGATAATATCGTCGTCCTGACTGATTACGACCTGGGCGTTCAGCAAGGATTCTACCTTGCTGACCCCCTCCATCTCCTGCAGGGTGGTCTGGAACTCCTTAAGGAGCAGCAGGGTCCGGCGGTTGAAGAGGGAGCGATTAGTCTCGGAGAGATCGACGACGGCAATGACGGTGTTTTTCTGGGGGACCAGAAGATTGGTCTCGAGGTCCGCATAAACCTCTACCCTGTCTCCCGTATCCTCCGGAGAGAAGAGAAAGAACAGACCGGCTATCAAGACCACTATTAGGATGAATATATACTTTCTCATACAGATCTCCCCCCCCCAGCGAGGTCTGAGAACACTGTCTGCAAACTGTATAACTATTGATTTTTATGAATCATAGACAATCGGCGCCTAGAGATCAAGATCTCGAATCGCCCGTACGGTCTCCTCTACAGAGGCGCCCTGCTTGGCCATGGGGGTGATTACCTGCTTGCCGATCGACTCCTCGCCGGAGAAGAGGGCGGCGCAGAGGGTTCCCTCCCGCTCGAAGAGTCGGCAGTAGTCGATGCCCGGCCGCGGCTCCAGGATGCGGCTCTCTACCGCCGGGTCCTGTTCCAGGCCCGGTTGATACCAGAGGGCGTAGAAGTGGTCGTCGAAGAGGTCGAGCTTCATGCGAAAGGGGGGAAGCTCCATAGCGACCGTCTCGCCGCTCATGGATCGGCCGGCAATATCGCCGGTATATTCGGCGCCGTGCCAGAGGCCCGAGATAAAAGGGTAGAGCGGCTCGGCAACATCTCCGGCGGCCCAGATCTCCTCCCGGGTAGTGCGGCAGGAACTGTCGATGACAACCCCCGGGGCTGTCTCGACGCCGCTACCTTCGAGCCACTCCGCCGAGGGCTGGATTCCGATCGAGGCGACAAGTCCGTCATAGTCGTCCCTCAACGAGTCGAGGCTGCGAAAACCCAGGGCCTTAAGACTAGCCCCCTTGGCGGTAAGAAGATCGGCAATGCGTCGCGCCATTCCCCGGTCGACCTTGCCTTTAAGAGGCGTCGGGTCCGGTGCGATTAGATCGACCTCTTTACCCATCTTCAGCAGCTGTTCGGTCAGCTCGACCCCCTGGATCCCGTTGCCGATTACCGCCGCCCGTTTCCAGCTTTCCGCCAGTCGATGAATACGCTTGCCGTCCGCTTTCTCCCGCAGGTAGAGCACCTCTCTCGTCTCCGGAAGCGGAATCGGCCGCGCTCCGGTGGCGATGCAAAGCTTGCCGTAGCCGATCTTGCGGCCGTCGGCCAGAAAGAGGGTGTAGATCTCCGGCGCAAGATCCACCGCTTCGGCATCCAGGTAGAGGGTAATGCGCTCTTCAGCGTACCACTCCTCCGGGTGGAGCAGAAAATCCTCGGGCCCGTAATCCTGGTAGAGTTTCTTGCTCAGCTTGGTCCGCTTGTAGGGGAGGGAGTTCTCCTTAGAGATGAGCAAAATGGAAGAATCCTCGTCCCGGCGACGAATCGCCTCTACGCAACTCAAGCCCGCTCGGCAGGCGCCGACAACAACATAATCAAAATAGATTCCCGCCATGGCGCATAAGATACTGATTGAGCGACGGACCGTGCAGATTCTTATGATAATTTAACTCAATTTTCTCAATTGTCGGGTTGCATATTGTGTTCGCTATCGACTTTAACTACTATCGGGGGTAATGCGTGGTTTTCTACTGATATTTACCTCCATGGCGATCGAAGCCCTTCCCTTCCTGTTGATCGGCTCGATCGCTGCGGCCTTAGTCGAAGTTTTTGTCAATCCGGCGAGGTTGAGCGCTCTCTTCCGCCGTCCCATGCTGGGAACCCTGGCCGCCGCAGGGGGAGGGTTGGTCTTTCCGGTCTGCGAATGCGGTATTGTTCCCGTGGCGGCGCGCCTGGCGAAAAAAGGGGCTCCCACATCGGCCGCCATCGCCTTTATGCTCGCGGCACCGGTGCTGAACCCCTTTGTGCTCCTCTCCACCTATGTCGCGTTTCGGGGGAACTGGCTGATGGTTATTCTGCGCGCCCTGGTCGCTCTTGTCGTGGCCCTGTTGATGGCCTTTCTCTTCCGCCGCGAGCGCCTGCCGGACCTCTCTCCTCTAATGGGGCATGATCACGCTCATGACCATTCCGGCGCGAGTAAACACGGCCTGGGGGAGAGACTCGTCCATGCGGCCGAGCATGCCGGGCAGGAGTTCCTGCTGATGTCGGTCCCCTTCTTTCTGGGGGCCGCCGTTGCGGCTCTCTTCAGGATCCTTGTGGTGGGTAACATCGTCATCGATCACGGCGTCGAGGTAATCACGGCTATCCCGCTCTCCATGGGGGCCGCCATGCTGATGTCGGTCTGTTCCGAGGCTGACGCCTTTATCGCCGCCCCCCTCTTGAGTCTGCCCCTGAGCGCCCGGCTGGCCTTCATAACCATTGGGCCCATGGTTGATATTAAGCTCCTGCTGCAGTGGCGGCGGGTGTTCAGTCCGGCCCAGATCTTCCGGCTCGCCGTTCTGGCCCCGTTGACGGTCTGGTCATTGATGATGCTGATTGAAGTGAGCGGCATCCTCCGGGGAGGGTTCGCCTTATGAGGCCTGCGGCGCTACTCAACGCCCTTTTGTTGTTCCTCTTTGCCCTGCTCCTTCTGGCGGCGGCCATTACGCCCTTATACGAGCAGTTCATGCATCCCCGCTTCAGGCTCTTGACCCTGTCTGCCGCATATATTCTGTTGGCCCTGGCGGTGGTTGTTCTTCTGGGGAAGAGCGGGCCGGTACATCCTCTGAATTATCTCGTTCTCAGCATCGTCTTCGGACTTCTGGGCGCTGCTTTCGTGGTTCACTTTCCGGAACGGACCCTGCCGGGAGTCTGGACGGATGGGACCGCGGAGATCCTTCCCTCTTCCTGGGACGAAGAGGATTCCGTGCTGATCTCTATACCCGAGATTTACCTCTATACTCTCGATGAGAGCCAGCCCCTTGCCGGGCGGGAGTTGCGCTTTCGCGGGGTGGTGCTGCGTCGCCCCGACCTCGACCGACGGGGACTCGCGGCTGTCGGGCGGGTCTATCTCAGTTGTTGCGCCGCCGACGCGGTGCGTCTGATCTTCATTGTCGAGCTGCCCCCGGGGACCGCTCCCGATCAGTTGAAAGACGGAGAATGGGTGACAGTCAAAGGGCGCCTGCGGGATTTTCCAAGAGATAGGGAGCCGTTCACAACAGAGGGACTTACCCCCGACTCCTTTGCCACCCTGGATGTGATCAATCAGGTCCAGCTAGTGGAGGCCGGGGAGATCTCCCCCACACAAGCGCCGCAGGAGTTCTTCATCGATACCCTGCGCGGAGAGGAACCCTACTCTTATTAATTATTTTCTTGACTGATCCTCTGGAGATGGGTATGTTTCCATCCAGTGAGGTAATACAAAGTATTACTTTCATGGGGAGGAGTAGTCATGAAGAAAGAGAGTGTTGTCTCCTTCAAGGCCGATGAGAAGCTGGCGGAGATGCTCCATGCCATGCCCAACCGCTCAGAGTTCATCAGGAAAGCATTGTTGGAGGCGCTCGATTCAACCTGTCCCCTCTGTCAGGGATCGGGGATTCTTACCCCCTCCCAACGGCAGCACTGGGACGCCTTTACCCGCCATCACCACGTGGGGCGCTGCGAGGACGGTTGCGGAGAGACGATCCTCTACTGTGACTATCAGCACGATTCCCACGAAACTGCCCTTTAGAAAGAAGAAGAGGAGATATGCATATGAAAAGAGTTGGTATTACGCTTTGTCTGCTAATTGTTGGAGCAGTTCTGTTCGCCGGCGGAAATCAGGATTCCGTCGATAAAGGTGGCGATCAGATCGGGGTCTATGTATCCATCATGCCTCAAAAGTATTTTACTGAGGCGATCGGCGGCGAACGGATAGAGGTGTCCGCTCTCGTTCCTCCAGGCCAGAGTCCGCACACCTATGAACCGACCCCGCGACAGATTGTAGGTCTGGGAGAGGCCAGGCTGCTGCTTACTATGGGTGTCGAGTTTGAAGAGGCCTTTCTGCCGACTATCCGCGAAGCTCTGCCGGGGCTGCGGGTCGTTGCCTTCGACGAAGGGGTAGCAAAGCGTCGACTTGAGGCTCATGACCACGAGGATGAGCACGATCACGAGGATGAGCACGACCACGAGGATGAGCACGATCACGAGTATGAGCACGACCACGAGGATGAGCATGACCACGAGGATGAGCATGACCATGAGGATGAGCATGCCATGGAGCTCGACCCTCACATCTGGATGGACCCGATCCTGGTAAAGGAGCAGTCCCGGCTTATTCTCGAGGCTCTGATCGAGATCGATCCTGAGGGTGAAGCGGAGTACCGGGAAAATTATGCCAACTTTTCCGCCGAGTTGGATGCCCTGCACGCCGAGCTCAGCACTCTCCTGGCTGATGCCGAGGGTGAACTGCTCTTTGTTTACCATCCCTCCTTCGGCTATTTTGCCGACCGCTACGGACTTTCTCAGGTAGCGGTCGAGACCGGGGGTAAGGAACCATCGGCGGCCCAGCTGGAAGAGGTGATCGAGCATGCTCGGGAAGAGGGGGTGCAGGTAATCTTCGTACAGCCCGAGTTTCCGAAGAAGAGCGCCGAGGCTGTCGCTGAGGCTATCGGCGGCGTGGTTGTCGAAGCGGTCCCGCTGCGGGAGGATTACAGCTCCAATCTGCGTGAGTTGGCTGCGGCCATCAACGAAGGTTTAAAATAATGGACGGTGCGTCTCCCTGCTGCGTAATCGAGGCCGATAATCTTTCCTTCGCGTACGAGAAAAAGCCGGTGCTCCAGAACCTGAGTTTTCGGATCGACGCGGGGCAGATGGTTACCGTGGTCGGCCCCAACGGCGGTGGGAAGAGCACCCTTCTTAAACTGATTCTGGGGCTCCTGGAACCGGATAGCGGGCGCCTTCGGGTATTGGGACGCTCCCCGCGGGAGGCCCGCTCCTCCGTGGGGTACGTGCCGCAGTATGCGAAGTTCGACGAGCGCTTTCCGATAACCGTGCGGGAGGTGGTGCTGATGGGCCGCATCCGTCGTCGTTTCGGTTTCTACAGCCGGGACGACCGCCGGCGGGCGGAGGAGGCGATGGCGAGGGTTGGAATTCAGGATCTGGCCCGCAACGCCTTTAGCGACCTCTCCGGCGGTCAGCGTCAACGGGTGCTGATCGCCCGGGCGCTGGTAAGCGATCCGCGCATTCTGCTCCTGGACGAACCCACCGCGAATGTGGACGCCTTTATGAGCGAGCGCTTCATCGAACTGGTAGGAGAACTCGCCCAAGATAGAACCGTGCTCTTCGTTACCCACGACACCGGTTATGTCTCGGGCTATACCGACCGCGTTTTCTGCGTCAATACCAAACTCGAGGAGCATCCGGCTGAGGAGAGCGGCGACGCTTTGGTCTACTCCTCCTACGGCAGCAGCGTACGCACCGTGCGGCACGATATTCGTCTCAATGCCGCCGACGGCGGGGAGGATCTGCAATGAGTGAGTTCTTGAACGCCCTCACCAATCCGGCGGTCCCCTTTATCCGCTACGCCCTTATCGCCGGGCTCCTCTCGTCGGCGGCCTTCGGCATGGTCGGGAGTTACGTCGTCGTGCGTCGCATCAGTTATATCGCCGGGGCGGTGAGCCATGCGGCGCTGGCAGGTTTGGGCGCTTCCCTCTACCTTCAGTCGGTCTATAATATTATGTGGTTCACGCCGCTTCTGGGCGCCACCGCGGCGGCCCTGCTCTCGGCCTGGATCATCGCGCTGGTCAATCTCTATGCCGCCGAAAGGGAAGATACGATTATAGGGGCGATCTGGGCCCTGGGCATGGCGATAGGCCTCCTCTTTATAGCCCGCACTCCGGGCTATACCGATCCTATGAGCTACCTCTTCGGTAATATCCTCCTGATCGGCCGGGGCGATCTCTATCTGATCCTGATTCTGAATTTGATCGTCATTGCGGCGGTGGTTCTCTTCTACCCTCAACTGCAGGCGATAAGCTTCGACGAGACCTATGCCCGCACCCGGCGGGTGCCGACCGCTTTTTTCACCCTGCTCTTAGTCAGTCTGACGGCCATAACCGTGGTGCTGATGGTATCCACCGTGGGGATCGTGATGGTAATCGCCATGCTCACCCTGCCGGCGGCCTCGGCCGGTTTGGCGGTGAAACGGCTCTCGTCGATGATGGTGCTGGCCAGCCTCGTCTGCGCCCTCTCGAATAGTGCCGGTTTGGCCCTAAGTTATTCCCTGGATCTACCTACCGGGGCGACGACGATTTTGGTGGGCGGCGGCATCTATGTCCTGGCCTTAAGCGGACGGAGCATCTATCGTGCCCTACGCCGGCTGGAAGCGGAAGCTTAATCGACAATGAAGATCCGCGTACTCCTGTGTCTGCTTCTAACTGTTGCCGGGATTGATGCTCTTGCGGGCGGTATACAGGCGGAGCGAGTGGCGGGGATGGTTCGGAATGTGGAGTACAATCGCGTGCTCCTACGCCTCCTCGATGGACGGGCGGAGCCGATCGATGTCGATTCGGCCCTGGTACAGCAGCAAGGCGGCGATGCTCTTTTTCTCGACGCCAGGCAGGAGGGTGAGTTTCAGGTCTCCCGTATTCCCGGGGCGCTTCATATCGGATACGAGAAGCCAGATTATTCGGCCCTGGAAGGGGTTCCGGAAAGCCGACTGCTTATCGTCTACTGCTCGGTCGGTTACCGATCAGAACGGAGAACGAGCAGGGGCTGACCCGGCAGCTCCATGGTTACAAGCCCCGTTGGGGACGTTGGGTTACGGATGATGAGTCAGTTGTCTATTAAAAAAATGACCGACCGGGATGAACCGGTCGGCCGCTGTCTAGGTTAAAGAGGTGCTAGGCTCGCTCAATCTTGCTGTATTGGGCGTCCCCGAAGGCGAGAATAGGGAAGAAGATAATTCCTAGGAAGATCATACCAATCGCAAATCCGACGCCTTTGCCGAAGCTCTTCGCCAAATCGACGATTACGATTATACCGACAATGGCGTTAACGATCGGAATCAGGTAGAGAATAATCCACCAGATAGGCCGGTTCACGATCTCGAGCATCACGATGATGTTGTAGATCGGGATAATTACCGCCCAACCCGGTTTGCCGGCTTTGGCAAAAATCTTCCAGCCGACTACTACGAAGAAGACAATGAGGGCGAGGTAGATTATTACTCCTACAACGCCTGCGCCGCCGCCACCATACTGTTCCATATACACCTCCGAAATGTGTTTTCTCATTAAACATAGGTTACTGGCCGACAGAAATCAATTACTGCAGCAAAAAACTGACAAAAATGGTTCGCAAGAAAAGAGAAAAGTGAGAGATTTTACTGTAAATAGGGCGACCCAAAGTTTCGCCGGTAGGCGGCGGGACTCGTACCGAAGCTTTGTCGGAAAACCCGGTGAAAGGCCTGAGGGCTTTGGAAGCCCACGGTCTCCGCTATACGGCCGACCGGCAGATTCGAATGACGCAGCAGGGCGCAGGCCCGTTCGAGTCTGAGACGCTTCAGCCAGGCGCCCGGACTTATCCCCAGAAAACGGCGGAAGCTGCGGCAGAGGTGCTCAGCCGTGTAGCCGCTTCGACGCTGGATTTCGCTCAAGGCCGGCAGCGGCTCGCTTGATTCCGTCCAGGTAATCAGCTCTCTTAACCACGGGGTAATCGCCTCCGCGTTGCTTCGGCCCGGGCTCGTCAGGAAGGGCGCTATAAGCTGCAACAGCAGCGCGTTGAACCGGGCCCTGCCGATGGTTGTCCCGGTCAATTCCAGGAGCTCCCGGAATGATTTCTCCAGGGCCGGCCGTTCGTTCGGCGGAATGACGCGTTGCGGGGGATCGGGGAGGGTCTCGAGAGTTGTTACCAGGGCTTCGTAGCCGCTTGCTGCCGCAATTTTCCGCAGCCACTCGGCCCGGAAAGCGAGATTGGTATAGCGGGTTCTCCGGCAGCGGAGGCTATGGGCGTCGCGATCACGGATCAGAATCAGCTCCCCGCTCTGTTGAATCAGCTTTAATTCGGGCCCGGTATGGATCAGCTCGCCCTCGGCGCAGTAGACCAGCTCCCAGTGGTTCTCGTGATCGTGCGCAGGGTAGCTGTAATCGCCGCCGATCTCGAAGTTGGTCAGGTAATAGATTTCGTCGCTGGGAGTATCCGTACCCCAGGTGATCCTTTGCATAGGGAATTATCAATGGATGATATAAAAAGGTCAATATTCGTGCTATCGCGATCAAAATTGAGCCGTTAGAATGGTGGAAGGAGGCGAGGTATGACTACGATTGATTTAAACGGACCCTGGCAGCTAGAATCCGGGGACGGGAAAGATAGATTCCAGATAGCGGTGCCGGGCTCGGTATTTCACGAGCTTGAAAAAGCGGGACGCTTCGGCGAGGAGGGGATCTTCTACCGGGAGAACAATCGACTCTGTCTGCCCGAAGCGGAGAAGATCTACCGCTTCAGCCGCACCTTTACCATCGGCCATGATGAGCTTGCGGCGGATGAGCTGCTCCTCGAGTGCGACGGCCTGGACACCCTGGCCACGATCCGGATCAACGGGGATGAGGTTGCCCGCACAAAGAATATGCACCGCCGCTATCGTTTCGAGATCAGCGACTTTGTCTGTGAGGGGGAGAACCGGATAGAGATCGAGTTCGCCAACTCCCTCGAATATCTTCGCCGGGAGCACGAGCGGCGCAAGCTCTGGCATGTCTCCTGGGAGGAGCCCGACTATCAGGTACAGGGCTTCAATATGATCCGTAAGAGTCACTGCAGCTACGGCTGGGACTGGGGTCCCATCGTTCCCGACGTCGGGATCTGGCGGGATATCAGAATCGCCGCCTACAGCGGTGCGCGCCTCGATTCGGTGCTGATCCGGCAGAACCACGAGGGCGACGGGGTCGAACTCAGCTTCGAGCCCGAGTGGGAGCTCATCAGCGAAGGGGAGTACCGGATCGAGGGGAGTGTTACCGCCCCCGACGGACGGGAGCAAAGCTTCGAATTCGATCCCGAATCCGGCGGAACCTTGACTATCGACCATCCTGAACTCTGGTGGCCCAACGGTCTCGGCGAGCAGCCCCTCTATACCCTGCAGTTCCGGCTGCTGCGGGAGAAGGAGGAGATCGACCGTAAGGAGTTTCGAATCGGTCTGCGTACCGTTTCGGTAAAACGGGAGCAGGACCAGTGGGGCGAATCCTTTACCTTCGTCGTCAACGGAGTCGAGGTATTCGCCCGGGGGGCCGACTACATCCCTGAGGATGTGGCCCTGACCCGCGTCGACCGCGAGATGCGGGAGAAATTGATCCGCGACTCGGCCCGGGCCAATTTCAATTCTCTGCGCGTCTGGGGCGGCGGGGTCTATCCCGGCGCGGAGTTCTTCGACCTCTGCGACGAGTACGGCCTTTTGGTCTGGCAGGACATGATGTTCGCCTGCGCCACCTACGATGTGCGTAATCCGGAGTTCGAGGCCGAGATCTGTGCCGAGGTGGAGGACAACCTGCAACGGATTCGCCATCACGCCTCATTGGGGCTGGTCTGCGGTAATAATGAGATGGAGTGGGGCTACGAGGTGTGGGGTTTCAACCCTAGCCGTGAGCAGCGGACGGAGTATCTGAAGCAGTATCAGTTCCTCTTCCCGGCCATCGCCGAGCGGGTCGCCCCGGAGAGCTTCTACTGGCCCGCCTCGCCCTCATCGGGAGGGGACTTCGACTATCCCAACGATCCCGACCGGGGGGACTGCCATTTCTGGGAGGTGTGGCACGAACTCAAGCCCTTTAACGAGTACGAGAAGCACTACTTCCGCTTCATGTCCGAGTTCGGCTTCGAATCCTTTCCCTCTATCAAGACGGTCAAGAGCTACACCGCCGCTGAGGACCGCAATCCCTTCTCCCCGGTCATGGAGGACCATCAGCGCCACATCGGCGGCAACGGCAAGATCCTCGCCTACCTAAGCGCCTACTTCCGTTACCCCGAAACCCTGGAGCAGCTGGTATACCTCTCCCAGGTGAGTCAGGCCGAAGCCCTGCGCCACGGCATCGAGCACTGGCGGCGGCACCGGGGGCGCTGCATGGGGGCGGTCTACTGGCAGCTGAACGACAACTGGCCGGTCGCCTCCTGGTCGAGCATCGACTATTACGGTCGCTGGAAGGCGCTGCACTACGCGGCCGCCCGCAGTTTCGATAATCTGCTCCTTTCTTCGGCCCATGTCGACGGGCGGACGGGACTGCACCTCTCCAACGAAGGCACTAGCGCCAGTCGGGGGCGACTGGAGTGGAGCTTGAGCGACCTGGAGGGTGCCGTTCTTGAAGAGGGCGGCCTGAACTGTGGAATCGATGCCTTCTCGAGTAGCGAGGTCGCCTCCATCGAATTGGGGGCGCGGGCCGAAGGTCGGACGGCCCGGACGCTGCTGCTCTTTGCGCGGTATGTCGACGCCGATGGGCGGGAACGACGCATGATGCGAAGCTATGTGCCCTATAAATCCCTCGACTTAAAGGAGCCGGGAGTGGAATGGCAGATGGAGGAGCAGGGCGCCGAGGTCGAGATCACCCTGCGTGCCGCGCGGCCGGCGCTCTTCGTCTGGCTCGACTTCGAATCAGTCGACCGGGTCTTCTCGGATAATTTGATCCACTTGGCAGCCGGTGAAGAGCGGCGGATCCGTTGTGATCGGCAGGGCGCGGATTTGGCCGCACTAAAAGGCGAACTGAAGCTTACCAGCCTCTATGACTCCTACCTTAAGTAGGAGAAGAGGCTTGGGAAGGGGCTCGGGATCAAACCTCTTTGTAGCGTTCGTAGATTTGAATAATCTCGTTTAATGAGTTCCTGAAGGCCCGATAGACCCGGGGATCGAAATGGGTCCCCACCCCCTCTTCGATAATACCTATGGCCTTTTCTACCGAGAAGGCCTCTTTGTAAGGCCGCTTCGAGGTAAGAGCATCGAATACATCGGCCAGCGCAACGATTCGTCCGGCCAGGGGGATCTCTTCCCCTGCCAGCCCCAGGGGATAACCGGTTCCGTCGAAGCGTTCATGATGACTGCAGATGATCTCCTCGGCTGTATTGAGAAGATGCAGGGCCAATATCCGGTTGATGCCCATATTCATGCTGCGGATGACCTCTAGGCCGATTTCAACATGCTCTTCAATTGTTTTCCGCTCGACCCTATCCAGGGAACCGTTCTTCTGCAGGATCGCATCGGGAACCCCGATTTTTCCGATATCGTGAAGCGGGGCGAACCAGCGAATTTCCCGCAGCTTCATCGGCGTGAGACTCTCCTCCTCGGATGCCAGGTTGCGGGCGATTACATAGGAGTAGCGGGACATGCGGGTAATATGCAGGGAGGTCTCGTTATCCTTGCGCTCCATCAGGGTAACGAAGGCGTTTGTCGTTTCGGCCACAATCTCCTGGATTACATAGTGGTAGAGAAGATTTTGCTTCAATAGATTGAGGGTCTTCTCGGCAATCCGTACGTGCTCCGAATTGAAGGCGCCCACCTTGGTAGAGGAGATAAAGAGAAAACCGAGAATATTGCCCTGGACTTCAATCGGTATGGTCAGGTTCGATTTGATCCCCTCCTTTAGTATTAACTCCGTCGAGCGGGAGCGGTGCTGCTTCCGGTAGTGAAGTTCCAGGTCGTTGATGATACGGCTTTTTCGGCTTTCTATGATTAAAGGCAGGCTGGTGGCGCTCAGCGCTTCGCTGTAACCCGGCTCGATCTGAATATCCGGGAGGTTGCTCGAGGCGGACTCGGCGATTACGTTCCCGCCGTTGTCCAGAAAGGCTACGGCCAGCCTGTCGCAGGGAATGGAGCGTTCGAGAATCTGCTTCATCTTAGGGATAAAGGCTTCCAAGGTGCCGTATACCGGGTGATCGATCAGATCCCGATTGGAACGCTGACCGGCGGCAATGGCGTCGGCCCGCTGTTTCAACTCCAGCTCCTCCTGCCAGAGGGGGGTAAAACCGATCTCGTCGTGCTCGTAATTCAGGACCTTCTCTATACTCCGCAACAGCGTTCCGGTACGTTGGGTGTAGCGCAGGTGATGCCGGTGAACGCGAAAACTGAGAATCACGAAGAGGGCCAGAAGCAGGCTGAGCGCCAGCCCTGAAATGATCGTCAGAATCGAGTTTCGGCGCTGAATGCGATAGAAATCGGCGCTGATTCCCCGGGCCGTGTCCCCCAGTAGGTCGACCGCCGCGGAGAGGGCTTCCTCGTCGGGATTCTCCTTAAGCGCCTCGAGCGCTTTCGAAAGATCCTCGGATAGCATTGCTTCCGGGGAGCTTCGCTCGACCTTCTCCGCCGCTTGCTGCAAGGCAAGTTGTGCGTCCCGATCGTCGAGCCGGGCATAATCGTGGGCGGCGCGGATGGCTGAGTTGATAATGCTGAGCCGGCTGCGGAGATCAGCCGATGAGGTCCGGCTATTCGTATCGATAATAAGGCTGGCAAAAAAGGTAAGGATCAGTACTGCAGCCAGGACGCTAACAATAAGCAGCTGTCGACGCAGAAGGGCGCCAAATTCTCTCATATCTGGCTGAATTATAGATTCTCAGGATTGTGGATGCAAGTTAGGGCGGTATAAAAAATAATAGAGTATCCCTGCTCAAGGTGGTATTATTAACCTAGGCTCGCCTTTAGGAGCCTCAGAAAGATCTACTGCAAGGAGTCTATGATGAAAGTTTTCGTCTTTTTCTGGATCAAAGCCCTGATCTCGCTCGTTTTCGCCCTGTTGATGGTATTCCTGCCGGTGACCTCGGCCTCATGGTTCGGGATCGAAGTCTCCGCCGACGGGAGTATGATGGTACAACTGGTGGGCGTACTACTCCTCGGAATAGCATTCGTCTGCTTTTACTCCAGCCGTAGCGAGTCGGCCCTAACGATCCGCAACGTCATGTTTTCCTTAGGCCTTACCGATACCGCCGGTTTCCTGGTGATGCTCTTAGGGCAGATTAACGGCATTATGAACGGTGCCGGAATCGTGCTGGTCCTCATCTGGGCCGTCCTGGCCGTAGGGGCCTGGATCTACTGGGTAATCGGGGGCAGAACCGTTTAACGTTCGAAAAGGGTCGGCAGGCTGTTCCTGAGGCCGATAAAACCGGTCGGTCTGCCGTCCCGATTGATCCCCACCGCCAGGCTCGCTTCACCGATAATGGTGTTCGCCACAACGCCGGTCGATATCCCCCAGTAGCGTGTTGGATCAGACTCCAGTGCCGTAAGCTGTTCCTCCCAGGCAACTCCGCCGCTGAGAGCCAATTGGAGATAGAGCTCGTCTCCGGTTCCCAGCAGAAGCCGTCCGATTCGCGCCCGCAGCCGTAAGCCCGACGCCGCCACGGTTTCTGCTCGGATCTCCTGTCGGAAATAGGTATCCAGATCTACCGCCCCGCCCATAGTAGGCAGTTCCGACTGACGGGGAGACCCCACAATCAGCGTCCGCCCGATTATCCAGGGATTAAGTACCCAGGGGTCTGCGGGCGAGAGGTAGAGGGCGGAGCTAAAATCGAGACGAATTTGTTCCTCCAGCTCATTCCGGGCGCCGTAATCCAGGGCGGCCGTAGTGTAGAGGCCCCGCCGCGGTGCGACAAGCCGGTCGAGGCTATCCCAGGAGACCGCTGTGTCGATGCCGTAGCGGCTGTAGCCCTGCTGATCGAAGATACTATCGCCGTAACGCCGATCCAGAATACGGTACTCCAGATAGGGGCGCAGAATCAGCCCCAGGTTCCTCCAGGGGGTGAGGATCAGCGAGAGATCGCCGCCGAAGCGGCGCAGTGCATAGAGTGCGGAGATCCCCTCGTCGTCGAAGAAAAACTCGGGCTCCTGCCGCACATAGCCGCCGAGACTGATAACGGTGGCATAGCTCGGCGCGTAGGCGGCACCTATCTTCAGGGAGGGCAGCTCCGAGATCCAGGCCTGGGCCTGAATCCCCGCCTCCGCTTCTTCGCCGAAGAAGGCGGTGTAGGCCGCGGCAACCTCCCCGTAGGAGCTCGATCCTTCGCCCAGGGAACCCTCCAGGGTAAGGCCTAAACTCAAGAGTGAATCCGGGGCCAGGACGGGTTCGGCGTCGAGTTGCAGGATGTAGCTGCCGTTCTTTTCCGGTACGAGCCGGTACCAGATATGCTCGAAGGATCCCCCGTCATAGAGGGAATAGACTGTCTTGCGCAGAGTCGCAGAATCGGTCTCGTCGGGGATCAGCTCCTCCAGGGTGTCGAGAAGATTCTTCTCCTCTGCAGGGGGCATCTCGGAGGCGATCTCGATACGGGAGATGCGCAGGGGCTTAGGGGCGCCGGCGGGTGCAGGAATCGGACTTCCGGACGCGTTGGTCTGGAGTGCGCTGATTTTCCGTAGTTCATCCAGCAGCGGTTCGGCCGCCGCATAGCCCCGGGCGATCAGAGCGTCGGCGGCCTCGAAGTCGAGGGGGGTGAAACCGTCCAGGTTGGGCGAGATAATCAGATCGGCATCGGCCAGACTTCGGTCGAGCTGTTCTGCCTTGCGTATCTGGTCGGCCTGGAGGGTAATTTCGGTTAGATTGCTGAGATCCTCCGGCCGGTTCTTCAGGCCTCCTAAGGGAACGGTTATTATAATGTCCGCCCCCATCTCTACCGCCGGACGGGTGGGAGTATTTTCGGTCCATCCCCCGTCGATCAGGTAGCGTCCGCGGTAAGCGACCGGCGTGAAGACCCCGGGAACCGACATGGAGGCGCGAATGACGGTCTTCAGGTCGCCGGAGTCGTAAACCACCGATTTTCCGCTCATGAGATCTGCGGCAACGGCTCTGAAGCGTCGAGGCAGGTCGTCGAAATCAATCTCGGCCGGATAGTCGGCCAAGAGCTCGTCGAGGAACTCCACCACATGCTGGGCATGGGTTATTCCGGCGTGGGTGGTCCGCTCGGCCTGGTTGATCGGGAGACTCAAGTAGTAGCTGGCGTAGAAGCTCTTCTCCCAAAAGCCGAGGGCCCGGCGGTCGACGCTGTCGAAGAGGGTGTTCTGCCAGTCGTTCTGGAGCACCAGCCGCTCCATCTCGTCCGCACTGTAGCCGGCGGCGTAGAGGGCGCCGACGATGCTGCCGATACTGGTACCCACGACGATATCGGGCTCTATGCCGGCCTCCTCCACGGCGCGGATAACGCCGATGTGGGCGAATCCTAAGGCTCCTCCTCCGGCGAGAACCAGGGCGATTACCGGATCTTCATCCGGAGCGGTCGGCACCGCCTGGGCCCCCAAGGGGATCATTGCAACTATAAGAACGAGAACGAGCGCAGATCCTACACGCATACAGAACCTTCTTCCGGCGGTGTGGCGCCGATTCACTGGGCTTGGTAGAATAGTAGTATTATGACTAGCCCCCTGCCAACACCCGAACTACTTGCTCCGGCCGGAACCCTGAGCGCTGCCTTGGCGGCCTATGCCGCCGGGGCTGATGCGGTCTACTGCGGACTCGGCCGTTTCAACGCCCGCGAAATGGGTTCCAACTTCAGTATCGACGACCTCTCCCGCCTATCCGCCAAAGCCAAGGCCGACGGGAAGCGCTTCTATCTGACCCTCAACACCCTGGTCAAAGAGACCGAGTGGGAGGCCTTCGCCGAGACGGTGGAGGAGGCCGCTTCCCTCGAGCCCGATGCGATAATACTGCAGGATATCGGCGTCGCCCGATTCCTCAGACGCTACTTTCCGCAGCTGGAGCTCCACGCTTCGACCCAGATGGGATTCCACAACAGTCGCGGAATCCGGGCGGCCCGGGACCTGGGCCTCTCCCGGGTCATTCTCGAACGTCAAGTGACCTTAGATGAGCTCGAGGCGATCACCGCCGCATCCCCCTTGGAGGTCGAGGTCTTTATCCACGGCGCCCTCTGCTGCTCCCTCTCGGGGAACTGCCTCTTCTCCTCCTGGATGGGAGGCTGGAGCGGCAATCGGGGACGCTGCAAGCAGCCCTGCCGGCGCCGCTTTCACGGTACCGAGAGCCAGGGGAGCGGGAAGGGTAAGGCGAAGAGCGGCTTTTTCTTCTCCACCCAGGATCTTTATTCCCTGGAGATGATCGACCGGCTGCAATCAATCGGCGTCGCTTCGCTCAAGATAGAGGGACGACTCAAACAGCCGGACTATGTCTATCAGGTGGTGGAAGCCTACCGGCTTGTGTTGGATACCCCTTCGGCGGAGCGGCCGCGGGTGATGGGCGAGGCGCGGAAGATTCTGTCATCGAGCTACGGACGGCGCTGGTCCCGGGGATTCGCGACCCGGGAGGATATGGATAGCCTGATTCAGCATGATCAACTGGGAGTCAGCGGACAGCTGATCGGTTCGGTCGGCCAGGCCGTGAAGGGGGGCTTCAAGCTGCGGCCCTCCCGACGTCTGCATCTGGGCGATCGCCTGCGGGTGCAGCCCGACTCGGGAGACGAGGTCCCCTCCTTCACCTTGACGAGCATGCGCAGCGCTCAAGGGCGCAGCCCGGTGCTGACCGCCCGTCCCGGGGATGAGGTGGTCGTCGGATTCGACCGGGAAGCTCCCCGGGGGGCCAAGGTCTACCGGGTCGGTTCCAGCGGCAAGCGTTCCTACCCCGACGGGGCGAAGCTGCCTCTCTATAATCCTCCGCGGCGCTTCGATCTGGAGATCCGCGTCGACCGGGAGGGTCTCCGGGTCGAGATCGCCGGTCGCCAATGGCGGAGAGAGGAATCATTTCCGGCGGCCGAGAAGCACGCCCTCGATTCCGAGCGAATTGCCGAGGAGTTCCGCCGCACCCGGATCGACGGCATCGCGGCAGGGGATTGCCGCGTAGCGGTAAAGGGGAATCCCTTTTTGCCGGCCAGCCGCTTAAAGGCGCTGCGGCGGGAGTTCTGGGATTGGTTCGCGGAACAGGATCTCCCCGAGGAACAACCGACTCAGCCTGCCTGGGAGGAGTTCCTGAAGCGGGAGCGGAAGACGCCGCCGAAGGACCTGCGGGTTACCCGGCTCCTGAATCCGGCGAAACGCTATCCTGGGGATAGCAGAATGGTAGCGGCTTATCCCCTCACCCTGGATGTAAAAGCGAGAATCAATCCCGCTGCGGAGTATATCTTGCCCCATTTTTGTCCCGAAGGAGAGCTCCCCCGAATCAAGAAGATTATGGCAAGGCTGATCGAACAAGGCGTGAAGCGCTTAAGGATTACCTCCCTCTATCAGCTTCAGCTTCTAAAGGAGCTCGACCTAAGCCGAGCGGAGCTGGAGCTGACCGCCGCCTATCCCCTGCCGGTGGCCAATAGCCTGGCCTCCGAGGCGCTCGGCGAGGCCGGCGTGACCCGGGTCCAGGGCTGGCTTGAGTTGGAGAGGAGCGCCCTGGAGGCGCTGCGGGATGCGGGGCCGCTTCCGGTGGAGATCTACAACTACGGACGGCCGGTGCTGCTGGTTACCCGGGCCAGGATCCCGATCGAAGGGGCGATCAGCGACAGTCGGGGAGGACGCTTCATCGTCTCTTCCCGGGACGAGTTCGGCCTGACCCACCTCTATCCGGAGAAACCCATGGCGGTACCTGCCTTGCCGAATACCGCGGGGTGTATCGATCTCCTCAACGCCGAAGCCGGTGAAGAGGAGACCGAGAGCTTCAACTTCGATCGTGAGCTGGTCTAATACCTGCGGTCCTATTCCGGATTCGGAGCCGGTTTGATTTCGCCTGCTTTGGTGAGGCCGATCTTGGTCAGAATCGGCCCGATGATCTCGAAGAAGATACAGGTCGCGGTTACGGTGGTGATTACCGCGGCGCCGATGGCGACACCGCTTTCCCCCAGGGCGGCGAACTCCTGCTTTACCATCAGCGATAATCCGATGGCGACTCCCGCCTGGGAGAGGATCCCCATTCCCAGATAGTTCCTGATCGTGTCGCCCATGCGCCCAAGGCCGGCGCCGACGAAGGCGCCGCCCATCAATCCGGCCGAACGGCCGAGGATGTAGACGATTCCCAAGAGCCCCAGCGAAGGCAGGGCGGCCACGTGCAGGTTGGCCCCGGCCAGGGTGAAGAAGAAGAGGAACAGAAGCGGCATGATACTACGCAGACTCTCGTCGATCTCCCGGGAGGCCTTGGCCGGCTGAGTATTCGCAAAGGTCATGCCGAGGATCATGTTGGTCAGGATCTCCGAAAGGTGCAGCAGTTCGCAGAGGCCGGTGGTGGCCAGTACGGTGGCGACGGTAAGGATAAAGCTGTCCCGGCTCGATTTGGTGGTCCGGGAGAGGAGCGCGAAGAGCGCGGCCATGGCGAGTCCCACGACGATGCTCAAGCCCACCTCTATTAGCGGTTGGGCGAGGGTGGTCGCCAGGGAGACCTCCGCCAGGCCCGCTTCGGCGGCCACCAGCGCCTTGGCGATGGCGAAGGCGAAGCCGAAGATGATGATCCCCAGACCGTCGTCGAAACCCACCACAGCATAGAGGGCCTTGGTAAGCGGTCCCTTGGCTCGGAACTCCTGGATAATGGCTACCGTGCCCGCCGGGGCCGAGGCCGGGGCGATGGCGCCGAAGATAAGCGCCAAGGGGATGCTGCGGGTCAGGAGAAATACTGCGCAAAAGACCAGAATAAAGGCGCCGAAGGACTCGGTCAGGATAACGAGAATAATCCCCCGTCCCTGACGCTTCAGTTCGCTGAAGTGGAGCTCTAGGCCGATCGATAAGGCGACGAAGCCGAGGGCGATGTCGGTGATAAAGCTCAGGTTAGCCTGGGTCTCCTCACTCAGGATTCCCACCAGGGAAGGACCGAGGATAACCCCTACCATCATGAAGCCGATCAGCGAGGGCAGTTTGATCCGGTTGGCAAGCCGTCCGGCGTAGAGGGATATATAGCCGACGATGCCGGTGATGAGAAGAATCGGCAGGTGGTGTTGTTCAAAGAAGGTCGTTAATACTTCCATACTCCGTTCTCCTTAGTAGGCGAGGCTGCCGCACCAGTAGGAGAGCTCCGAGACGCTAATCAGGATCCCCGCATCGGGGCGAGATGTATCTCGAATGGCGTTGATCCGGCGGATCATATTGTTGCAGGCGCTGCTCTTCATTACCGCGGTGATAATCTTTACCGCAGTCGACTGTTCGTCGGTCCAGAAGGAGGAGAAGAGAGGCAGGTGATGCAGATAACTGCCGGCGCTGTTACCCTCGATTACGGCGATGTGGCTTCCCGGTTCGGCGGTGAAGAGCTCTAGGATATCGATAAAGGCCGCTTCGTCCTGAATGGCTACGGTCATCATCGAGGCCGGCGTCTGTTCTTCCGCTTCCCGGCCGAACTCATTGGATCCTACCAGGATCGAATAGGCGTCGTCTGCCCAGCGGGCCTGACGCAGTCCCTTGGCGGCGTCGGTGGTGCGCAGGAGCCTGGTGATGGAGGAGAGGATCTGGATGTGTTCGTTCCGTGCCGCGGCCGGTCCGATAATAAAGAAGCAGAGATCGACCTTCTTCCGGTCGGGAGCGTCGAAGTCGGTTCCCTTGCCCTTCAGAATCAGCAGCCCCACGACGAAGGTGTCTATCTCTTCGAAATTGCAGTGGGGCACGGCGATCCCCTCGCCGAAGGCGGTGGAGCCCTGCTTTTCCCGGTCCTGTAGCTTCAAAAAAACGCTCTCGGCGTTGAGGCTACCGAGTTTGCCTGAGGCGACGGAGAGCTCCGCAATCTTGCGCAGGACTCCCTCCTGATCAAGGTTCTGTTCGATGATCGCCACGCAGTGGGGATCTAAGTGATTACTCAATGCCATTTCTCTCTCCTATAAAAAGTCAACCGTGAGCCGTAAGACTCACACTGTCTAAGCGGCATTGAATGCTGCCGCACGCATTTCCCGCGCCTTGCGGCGCATCTCTGAATCAGTCATCCGAAGCGGATCAAACGGTTCGCTTTTGGTCAGCATATGCCAGATGATCTCACTCAAAAGCCGAGCGGTCGCGATGATGCTCCGTCCTGATCCTTTCTCTCGCTTCATCCGGTCATACCTGGTCATGATGCGCCAGGTCCCTGTCACCCGTTTCAACCTCACCATACCCAGCACCGCCTGTACCAGCGCCGTTCTCAACTCTGAAGGTCCCCGTTTTGTTATCCGGCCGTAGCGTACCGTCTCGTTCGAGGACTGTACCCACGGGACTATTCCCGCATACGCGGCCAGCTGTTGGGGACGATCGAATCGTCCAATATCGTCTATCCAGGCTCGCAATGTTGCCGCCGTCACGAACCCTACTCCGGGGATCGTTTTCAACAGCTTGACCGTCGCATCATCACTGGTCAGCTCTTCGATGACCTTCTCAATCTTCTTGACTTGGTCGCTTAACTGATCTATCGTTTCAAATAGCGGTTCTACCGCTGCGCCGGCGAGAGTATGTGCTGCGAGCACGTTTTGTACCCGTCGGCGCTCTTTTTTGCTTTGCAACTGTCCTCGAATCGACTCTATCCCGACATCCAACAGCAGCGCGTGGAGCTGATTCTTGATGACTACAATCGACTCTACCAGTCGCTTCCGCACCTTCAACAGTCGCCTCAGTTTTTCGCTTTCTTCGCTGCACAGTACGGCTTCGGGCAACATATCCTTCTCCAGGAACTCCGCAAGCGTCGAGGCGTCCCGCCGGTCGGTCTTGTTCACCGACTGGGTTATCACCTTGAACTTCAAGGAGTTCACGACCACCACCCGCGCTCCGAGCCGCTGCATTCGCGCCCGGAAATACCGGGCGTTTCCCGTCGTCTCGACAGCCATGGCGACATCGATACCCTGACTAATCGCAGATAACACCTGGTGTTCGAAGGCCCCGTACCCGGCTTCGGTTGTCGAAAAACGGGCGAATTTCCCTTCGCTCGATTTCTCCGGCTTCCAGTACACCGTGAACTGACTCTTATGCAGATCCACACCGATACTCAGTCTCATCCCTGTTCTCTCCTCTCGATTGGTATCGTTGAGTCTTCAGGACAGGTCCCTGTACGGTAGGTTCTCTCCAGTCTCCTATCCGACCTCGCAGGTCAGTGAATGCTGCGGCTACGGCTCCTCATTCTCCTTAACGGCCTCGCAGGCCAAATTCTATGACGAACGGTAGCCTCTCCTGTCCGAGAATCCTCACGGACAAGATATCAAACCCACCAGCTCACGGTTAGTTTTTATCATTCCTCC
>JWTM01000291.1 GCA_001749745.1 Candidatus Marispirochaeta associata | reverse complement strand
GTTTCTTGCAGGCCGGTATGAGCCACTATGTGAGCAAGCCGTTGCAGGCGCAGGATATTTTGGACGTACTGGTGAGTGTACTTGGTGCACCACCAGCGTCTGTTGAGGATGCGCCTCAGGGGAATGATGAGGCGCAGAATGGTGAGGGATATGACGTTCTTCCGTGCGATGCAGAAAAGTCAATGCTATATGGGGCAGAAGAAGTAGATGCAACAGCGGTCAGCTTACAGATTGAGGAGAATGCTATGGTGTTTTTAGATGTCAAAAAAGCAATGGAAGCCATGGCAGGTAATGCAAATTTGTTCGGTATATTGTGTTCCAGTTTTTTGCAGGAATCTGCTGAAAAAGAAGGTAGCTTACAGCGCGCGGTAGCAGAGCAGGATTGGCAGGCTGCTATGGTCGCGGCACACGCATTAAAAAATTCTGCGGGACTGCTGTGTGCAACAGCGTTGCAGGCCAGTGCTACACGGATTGAAGCCGACTGTAGAAAGATTGTTGAAACACATGGAGCTTCCATTGACTCTGTAGAGGGAAGTAGCGAGCAGTACGCTGCTGAGCCTGTAATCTGTGGGAGGATTGCTGCCGATGTGGAAGAACTTAGTGTTGTACTGGTGCATACCCGTAATGCGATTACCAAAGTTATAGAGGAGACAGCACGTGCTAAAATCCTTGTTGTTGATGATGAACTGCTGATTCGCACTATGCTGTCAGAGGTTATTACCTCGTTGGGACATGAAGTCATTGCAAAAGAGAACCTTACACAGGGGTTAGCTGCTGCAAAAGAAATCTGTTTTGATGTTATCTACTTAGATGTGCTGCTGCCAGACGGTAATGGTCTGGAGTCTATTAATGAGATCAGACAGGTATCTTCCTGTCCCGAACTGATTGTCATGACAGGGCATGCAACTCCAGATGACGCTGAAATGGCGGTACGCCACGGTGTATGGGAGTATCTCCATAAACCTTTTACTGTTGAGCATATTGTCCG
>JWTM01000290.1 GCA_001749745.1 Candidatus Marispirochaeta associata | reverse complement strand
TGCGCTTGAGTATCGCACTAATGGTGGAGGTTCCAGGTAACTTCATATCGGGAAACTTGTCTTCTAAGAGGACTTCCAACTTCGGCGCTCCCCAGCGTGGATGGCGTTTCCGTAGTTTCAGAATCTCTCGTTCTATACGTTCACTTGTTTTGTTATGAACTCGATGTGGGACTCGAGGGAGTTCATGTAAGCCTGAGAGACCAAGCAGTTCATACCGATGTATAAACTTATAGGCTGTCGGGCGGGATATCTCAAACATCTCAGACAAGGCCGTCACGGTATACTTCCGGCTCTTCCACAGGAGAATAAACTCTTCTTTCTGATCCATTACTGAACTCTCCTTCCACGGCATAGACTCCTCCTGGAGTCATTTTAGTCGTTAAAGAGTGTAAAGGAAGTGCTTAGAGTTCTGTAAACGATGTGCCTGGAATATACCCATGTCCACATAACATCCAATTGAGCTGCAAACCGTTAAGCTGGCGCAGTTTGTGCCCGGCCATTCTTTATCGACTATTCATACGTATAGTCTATCACCAAGCATACGTATAAACCTGCCGGGAGCTTGCACAAACTGTGACAGTAGGTTTGTCTGCTCCAATTGCTGGTTATGTTAGCACACTATTTGCTCTAAGTCCTTGGTAATTTGGGTGCAGCGTACTCGCGGAACCGGCTATTCGCTGTTAAGCGATGAAGTTCGTTTGTTTGAAGGCCACCTTCGCATTTATAATGCAATCATCTTCAGATCAAAGTAAGCAGCAGAATCAAAATGCGTTATGCGTCCAGAGCTCTGGTTGATATCCATCATCACGGTCTGCAGACTGACCAACGCCTAAACCTTGATTGATGGTGCTTTGTTAGATCTCCTTTTACTTTATCGCTTAACGTTTCGCGAATAGCCGAAGTTACCAAGGCATTCACCTGTAAACAATGTCCTTAGCTTTCTGTAAACCATCTCAATGATCAGTACCTGTGTCTACATAACATCCAATTGAGCTGCGTGGCGTTAAGTTGGCATGCGTTTGTGCTGCTACCAAACCAACAGTATACCACCAATTTCGCTCGCATCGTTACTTTCTATCTACTCTACTCCTGGAATCAGTAGCACAAACCATGACAATAGCCACGTCTGCTCCAATTGCTGGTTATGTACTATTCTCAAGCTGTTCATAGATTTCCTTTTGATCAAATACTATTAACACATCCTTTAAATATTCAATACATTGTTTATCATCTTTATACTTATTCATTATACGTCTACACTTTTTAAACATAAGCGTCAAATATCTGCATTCGAACAAGAGATATTCCATTTCGTTGCACAATTCAGATAGTGAAAGTATTTTACTTTTTTCCATATCTCCACTATTTTTCTGATTAACAAATATAATAGTCTCATTATCAACATTTACTATCGTATTCCCATGTGCAATTGAATTCCTAAAAATTCTGAAATCATCACTGATTAAATATGGAAATTCATTCATAGAATTACACATATTTATAATTGCTCCATAAGTGTTGGGAATTTTCATATTAACCCGTTTGGCTTTAAGCAGCTTTAGTACTTCTGTAAGCAATCTTTTATGCCAATTCTCAAATCCATCAAGCAATATGGGCATATAATCATTGCTCCGACGTTCAAACGAATGATTTGACTCTTGTCTTAGTGCGGCAATAAATCTCGCACTAATTTTTATATTCTCTATTGAATTTACTGTTTGAATAACAGCATTTATAGAATCTGCTTCATTAATAAGCATTAGATAAGAAAAGAAACCTTTAATTCTATCTAATATATCAGAAGTAGGTTTTTCTACATAATCTGGTAAGTACTTAACTACCTCGTTTAATCCATTTACCAAAGATCCAACATGCTTTACTAATTCTATTGTATCTATATCTTTTTCATCTAATTCCTTCAATTTTTTCATCAATGTGTTTGGTTCAGAAATCCCGTACTTTTGATAAAGATCCACTGATTTTTTTATAGAAATTGCTTCGGGCGAATTCCGATTTAGATGTTTGTAAAATGAAGCTTTTGCTTTTTTATAACTCTCTTTTCTATCTGACATCTGTTTTTATCCACAATCAAAACATCACGGGCTTATAACTTTACACATTTACGTCCAATATGTACATAACAAACCATCTTAACCACTTTTGTCTAATAACTCCAGTTGGCAGTCAGTATCCTTGCAAATAAATTTTCATAGAAAATTATGCTGCAGTAAAAGCAAATAATCAACCACACCCCTCTAGTTATCTGCAGGCCCACAAAGCAGCCAGACCACCAAAAAAGGAGCGATACATGAACTTCAGCCACTACCTGAAAACCCACACAGGCATTCCCCACAAAAGGCACCCCTATTATCTCCAATACGCAAGTGCATTTAGATCATTCATCCAAGATGGTAAAAAACAGGGTGATCCGAGCAACTTTACCGATGAATTCCTGCAAACATTGAATACCTCCGTTACTGATTGGCAGCTTCAGCAGGCCCGGGAAGCGGTTAACACCTACCTCTACTTTTGCCGTGTAGTAAAGCATTCAATCAACGCGCCGGATAAACTCTCTCCGCCCGCCGACTGGAAGGAGGCCCGTAGCAAGCTCGAGAATATCCTGATGATCAAACACCGCTCACTCCAGACGGCGAAGGCTTATCTCTATTGGCTGGATCAAATTGCCCTCTACTCCCGCAAGGCATCTCCCCACGATCTTGAGGATGAAGATTTCATCAATTTCATCTCATTTCTGGCCGTAGAAAGGCAGGTGGCATCATCAACCCAGAATCAGGCCTTCAATGCACTCCTTTTCCTCTACCGTCATATCTTGGGGAGGGATCCTTCACGGGTACGCAGTGCTGTCAGGGCAAGCCGTCCTGCACATCTCCCGGAGGTGTTGAGCCGCGATGAGATTCGAGCCGTACTCTCTCATCTGGGGCCTCGTAATCGCCTGATTTGTGGACTTATCTATGGCGGGGGTCTTCGCTTGAGCGAATGTCTCAACCTGCGGATCAAGGATGTTGATCTCAATGATCTGATCCTCTTCATCCGCCAAGGGAAAGGGGCAAAGGATCGTCGGACCCTGTTGAGTCATGTGCTCGAGCCGGAACTGAGGGAGCACATGGTACGGACTCGGGATCTATTCGAAGAGGATCGCAGCAACGGAAGTCCGGGGGTATCCCTACCGGGAGCCTTCGATCGCAAGGATCCTCAGGCCGAGTATTCCTGGTCATGGTACTGGTTATTTCCATCATCACGGATTTCGATAGATCCAAGGACTCATAAACCAGGACGCTACCATATGTATCCCACTACTATCCAACGGGCCTTTAAGCAGGCGCTGCAGAAATCATCCGTAACCAAACGGGCAAGCGTACATACCCTGCGACATAGCTTCGCCACGCATATGATCGAGGACGGCTATGATGTGCGGACGGTACAGGAACTCCTGGGCCACGCCTCGGTTAACACGACCATGGTCTACACTCACATTGCAGAACGAAACAAACTGGGAGCCCGGAGTCCGCTGACATCAGTCTGGAGTTGAGTCATAAGAGCAGATCCGCCATTCCTTTTTCTCAAGTTTAGCGGTATGTTATGGCCATGTCGAAGATCGATCTGGCCTCTATCTTGAGCCGTATAAACAGCCGACTCTCTCTTTTTGAATCCGATCAGGATGAGGAGCGTTTCTTAAAGGAATCTACGGTCACTATCCTGGATGAATCGGGAGCAAGCATGGCGGGACTCTTCGTCTTTGATGAGGATACCCGGCAATTGGTCCTCAGGGCCGGTATCGATCGCAATGGGTTCTGGGACAAGCTGAGGTGTTCCCAGTCCGAGGATGTTCCCCGTTTCGGCTTAGAAGAGAACGAAATAGGCAGGGCCTTTACCGAAGGCCGTATCATCCAGGTTGATTACCCTCAGCCCCAGCAAAATGGGCTCTATCGTCACAAGGTTTTGGTGCCCATCGCCCGGGGCCCGCGTCATTCCGGTGTATTGATTCTCGGTTTTATGGATGAGATCAATCTCAGTTTCGACGACGAAAACGATGCCATCGCCCAGGCATCAAGGCTCAGTCTTACCTTCGAAGAAGCCCAAGAGCTGCTGAAGAGTAGAAAGAAATCAGATAAACCGCAGCTTGGCGAAGAGACTATTATCGGTCAGAGCGCTTCGGAGGGTGTCGTACAGGGTACGGCCCTCCCCTTCTGGAACGACATGCAGAGTCTGGCAGACGGTATCCAGAAGAGCCCTTCCAAGGAGAGCGAGGAGCTCCGCTTCGACCATGCCTTAAAGCTCTCCCTCCAGCAGTTGGAGGATATTCGCACCCATTCGGCAGCCGATTCCGAACTGGTGGCCATGATCTTCACCGCCCATCAGCTGATGCTCAAAGACAAGAGCTTCGTCGGTGCAATGCGAAACCGTATACATGAAGGGATTCCGGCTGCAGAAGCTATCATGGCGGTGGTTGAAGAGTATGCGGCCCGTTTCGCCCAGATGAATCAAATCCGGCTCAATGAGAAGGCCCAGGATGTGCGGGATCTCGGCTACCGCTTGATCACCAATCTTCAGGATGCCCGGGAGCGTGAGTTCAGCTATACCGATCGAATCGTACTTGCCCGGCATATCTACCCCTCCGATCTCTTCCGCCTCTCGATCGAAGGGGCCTCAGGACTAGTGCTGCGCGGAGCAGGACTCACCGCGCACATATCCATCCTGGCCCGCTCCCTCGAGATTCCGGTAATGATCACCGGTAACAAGAAATTATTGACCATTCCTAACGGCACGCCCCTCCTCCTGGATGCGGGCAAAGCGAAACTCTACGTAAGACCGACGAAGGAGCGTTATTCTGAGTACGAGCAGCGCCTCCATCCTCAGGTCGTGGAACGCAAGGCCTTCACCTTCCGCGGAATGACCCGCGACCGGGTGGGTGTCAAGGTAGCGGCCAATATCAATATCTACCGAGACGCAGAGAACGCCAGGCGCCAAGGCTCGGAGGGGATCGGCCTCTACCGGAGCGAGTTTCCCTTTATTCTCAAGAATGATTTTCTAACCGAGGAACAACAGTTCAAGATCTACAGCGCCATAATCGCTACCCAGCCCGGTAGACGGACCATTCTGCGGACCGCAGATATTGGCGGGGACAAACTCCTTCAAGGACGGAGCGAAGCCGAGAGCAATCCCTTTCTTGGTGTTCGGGGTATCCGCTTCTCTTTGGCGAATCGGGAGATGTTCCGCGACCAACTGCGGGCAATGCTGCGGGCCGGGCACGGTTCCGACTTGGGCATCATGCTTCCCATGGTAACCGATGTGGAAGAGGTGGAACAGGCCAGGGAAGAGTTGAATGGTGCCATGGAGCAGCTAAGCAAACGGGGCGTAGCCTACAATCCGAATCCGAAACTGGGGGCCATGATCGAACTCCCGTCGGCTGCCATCGGCGCCGAAGATCTGGCCAAGGCGACCGACTTTCTCTCCATCGGGACCAACGATCTGACCATGTATCTGCTGGCTGTGGATCGAACCAACGAGAACCTGAGTCATCTCTACCGCAACCAGCATCCTATCGTATTGCGAACCATCGCCGACATCGTCCAGCGCGCAGCGCCCTATACCGACGATATCTCGATCTGCGGCGACTCCGCCTCGGATCCGGTACTCATTCCCTTCTACGCCGGCATCGGTATACGCAGTCTCAGCGTCTCACCGACGCAAATCGAGAACGTCAAACGCACCCTCTACTCCTACTCCCTGGCCGAAGCAGAAGAGATAGCCCGGGAGATGAGCGCCATACGCCATATCTCCGATATGGACCGCTACCTCTCCGGCCGGGAAAATCGGCCCGCCTAGGTCGGCAGATCGGGGAGCACATGCTCCTCCTTGTATTCCTCATCGACGATTACAAGGGACTCGCTCTCCTCTTTACTCTTAAAAAAATCGGGATCCATGGGGATGTATTTATCGATAAGATGCAGCTCCCGCCGTTTCTTATCGTACTCCCACAACTCCATGATTATCTCGTTGCTCGTCTTATGCTTTACCCGGTAGAGGCTTACAACTCGCCCGGCGTACCGCGGCGCATACCATTGACCGCTTTCCATCGTCATACTTCCTATAATATACTGCTCTCCGATGAAAATTGCCCCCTTTATCCTGATTCTCTTACTGCTCTTTTCCGGTTGTTCCGCGGATCAACCGTTAACGATACTTATCCATCCCGCTCTAGATGCAGACCTCCTCCCGACGCCTACTGAAGGGCTCCAGATCCTCGAGGCGGAGGTGGATCAACCTGCCGATCTCACCTTTATCGTGGAGGAACTGATCCAAAGAGCCGATGCCCCCCTCCCGAAACTGACCATCGAACGGGAGTATCTGATCCCGCTAGGAGAGCCGTTCCAACTCCGGGCCGATATCTCTTTAGATGAGTTGAGGGAGCGGGAGATGAGGGAAGATGCGCTAGAGCTTGTACCCCTCTCCCAATGGACGCTTCCCGGCCGCGGGATGAGAATAGACGAACTCAGTCCGGCGGATGCCGCCTATCCCCTAGTCCGTCACCGCTATCTGGTTCCCCGCTTCGGATTGGAACTGAACGAGGATCAGCGCGCCGAGCTGGATCAATGGCTCAGCCGACTCGAGGAGAACCTGGCTCAAAATCGATCGGACAGGCCGCCTGAACTGTATTGGATAGCCGGGGTGGGCGATATGATGCTCCAGCGGGGCATCGAGGACCGTCTGCTCACCGGTAGATCCGGTTTGGAGGCGGTATTCTCCGATCTTCAAGCAGCTCTCCGGTCTTACGATCTCCTGGCGGGGAATCTTGAAGGTGCCGTCACCCGCGGAGGAACGCGCTTCCCCAAGAGCTACAACTTCCGCTTTAAGCCCGAGGTGCTTCCCCGGCTGAAGGAGGTCGGGTTCGATTATCTGACGCTAGCCAACAACCACTGCTACGACTATGGAAGAGAGGGCTTTATCGATACCCTCACCCACCTTAAGCAGGCGGGAATCCCGACCTCCGGCGCGGGACTCACTCCGGAGGAGGCGGCAGCGCCGGCAATTATCAAATTGGGGAATACTGAGATCCGGTTGCTGGGCCTGGGCGCCTTTCCTCCCGAGCGAAACGGCTTCAACGGCGCCCGGGAGGCCCAGGTTCGGGACGACCGGCCGGGGATTCTCTGGTACGGCGATTCAAGCCTTGAGGCTATTAGGGCTTATGCCGACCGTCCGGGCATCGATATCGTGATGGTCCACGGGGGCCATGAGTGGCGCCGTTCAACCGCCGCCGATCAGCGGCGCATCTATCGGAGCCTCGTGGACGCCGGGGTCGAGATTGTATTCGGCGCCCACCCCCATGTACTGCAGGGGATGGAGCATTACCAATCGGGGCTGATCTACTACTCCCTGGGTAATTTTCTCTTCAATGGGATGCAGGAGATGGCCTATGCCGAGGAGACCCTGATTGCCGAGCTCGGCATTATCGAGGGAAAGATCCTCTACCGATCGGAAACACCGGTTCAACTCAACGGCCCGGTCATCGCCCGCGCTAGGGGCTCACGCATCATCGAGGAGTTTTTGAATCTCTCCAAGGATATCCCCCGGGACTGAATTCGGCCTAAGCCTCTTCCAGGCGTTTTATCCGTTCCCAGACGGTAGGATGGGTGTAATGCATGAAACTGTACCAGGGATGGGGCACGGGGTTCGAACGGTTCTCCCGCTGTAGCGTCAGCAAGCCTTCGGAGAGGGCATCAGCGCCCTGACAGACCCTCTTGGCGAAGGCGTCCGCCGCGTACTCCCTGCGTCGAGAGACCGCCGACTGTAGCGGTGTGAGCCAGGCAGTGAGGGGGTCGGCAAAGTAGAGCAGAATGATCAATAGTCCGGCCACGCTTCCGGCGGAGAATCCGAAGGCACCTAAAAGCGGTCCCCAATTCAACAGCAACCCCAGGACGAGAAATCCGACGAAGAGCGTTGCAAGCCCGGCGATCAGCTGATTGCGGGTGTGCTTCAGCTTCGCATGGCCCAACTCATGGGCGACCACCGCTGCAATCTGCTCCTCGTCGAGGCTCTCCATCAGGGTATCGAAGAGGGCTATCCGTTTACTCCTGCCGAAACCGGTGAAGAAGGCGTTGGAGTGGGAGCTGCGTCGGCTGCCGTCCATGACCTGAACCGAGGTCAAGGTAAATCCCACCGACGTTGCGATAGATGAGAGCCGCTCCTTGAGACTCCCCTCTTCCAGGGGCGTGAAGCGGTAGAAGAGGGGCATAATCCAGATAGGGAAGACAAAGGCCAGTCCCAGCTGAAAAAGGCTTACTCCGATATACGCCCAGAGCCACCAGTAGCTTCCCAGGGAGTCGACCGCCCACACCAGGAAGAGGAGTAAGGGAAAGCCTAAAAGGATTCCTAAGAGAACGCCCTTGCCTTGATCCGCAATAAAGAGCAGGGCCGTCATACGGTTGAAGCCGTGTCGCTCCTCGATAACGAACTGAGAATAGGCCGAAACGAGCATTCCCAACAGGTAGAACGGCAGCCCCACTAGAACGACCGTCAGCGCAGAGGCGACTAAGGCGGGAAGCGCCGAACTCGCAACCCACTGTGCAACCTGAGCGGGAAACCCGGTAAATAGCAGAACTAAAAGCAGTGCGCCCTCAGCTGCGGCGACGGCCAATGCGAACCGCTGCCTGTCCCGGCTGTAGTCGAGGGCCCGACGGTACTCGTCGTCAGTGAAAAAGGAGGCTATCCGGGCCGGCGGATTCTTAGAATGCCCTTCGAGATGCGCGAGATTGAGAATATCCAATCCGCGGAAAACCAGCTGATAGAGGATAAATATCGCTACATAGACTACAAGAACCATCCCGCTGGACATATCCGCTTCCTCCTGGGCAAAAAAAAGAGCATCCCCGTTACCGAGATGCTCATTCACCGTCCGCAGAAACCGAACGGAGCCTAACTCTTAAGATTAGAGCGCCGCGACGGCGTCCTGCATCTTATCGTGGGCCAAAGCCGATTTGCACTGTTTGCAGATCATGTACTTCGACTCTTTCAGTTCTACCTCGTACAAGGTCTTAATTCCGGTCCGCTTACACAGCGGACATTGACCGCGGCCGCTCTTCGCTTTATCGCGGATACCGCTGCCTCTGTTGGCTTTAGACATATAAACTCCTCTGCTGCCAGCAAAAAATATCCTTCAATGAGCGGAAAGTATAGGAGGAGTCGTGAAAAAAGTCAATCTCACAACTGCGTGAGAAGGAAACGCACCACCTCCAAGGCGTGCTGTGAACAGCCCTCTAGAAAGGCTTGGAAATCCTTAGGGGCCGAACCGTCGGCGGCGTCGGAGATAAAACGGAGGATCAGACAGGGAACGCCGAAAACAGCGGCCGTCAAGGCGACGCTCGCCCCCTCCATCTCCACCGCCAGGCCCTGAAGCTCCTTAAAAAGCGGAGCCAATCGCTCGCTGTGTCGGTCGGTAACGAAGATATCCCCGGTCAATATGCGGCCGAAATGGATGCGATACCCGTCGGCAGTGTAGCCCTGCATAGCCGAGAGCAGCTCCTCATCGGCGGCTATCTCGCGGTAGTTGGAGAAGGGAATCTTTCCGATAGGCATCCCCAGGCCGCTGACGTCCATATCGTACTGTATCGAATCGGTCCCCACCACCAGGTCACCGATCGCCAGGCCCGGCCCAATTCCTCCGGCGATGCCGGTGAATATCAAGCGCGTCGGACCGAATCGTTCGATCATCTCGGCCGCGGTCAGTGCGGAGAGAACCTTACCGACCCCGGTTTTCGCCACAACCACCTCGACCCCCTCGATACGACCGCGATAGTAGCGACTCAAACGTCCCTGCACGGGGACAGGCGCTTCCAGTGCCGCTATCAGAGCCTCGACCTCCTCTTTCATTGCGCCGACAATTCCTATCATTCGCTACCGCCTTTTCGCCTTTTCCGGAGAATCATGATCGATTGCAACGGAGATTTACCTCGGGTATACTGTGCGCCACACCACGCACAATGAGGAAAGCATGATAACCATAAACGAGCACTATTCTAAATTGCAAGCCTCGTATCTCTTTGTCACCATCGCCAAGAAGGTAAAAGAGTTTAGTGAGAATAATCCCGATCTTGACCTGATCAAACTCGGAATCGGAGATGTAACCAAACCGCTCCCCAAAGCCTGCGTCAGTGCCTTCCAGAAGGGCGTAGCCGAGATGGGGGACGAAGCGAGCTTTCGCGGTTACGGTCCGGAGCAGGGATACGGCTTCCTCCGGGAAGCCGTCGCGGCGACTGATTTTGCCGGTCTTGGAATCGATGCCGACGATATCTTCATCTCCGACGGCGCCAAATGCGATACCGGAAACTTTCAGGAGCTCTTCTCCACCGATATTACCGTCGGTGTGCCCGATCCGGTCTACCCCGTATACGTCGATACCAACGTCATGGCCGGCCGTACCGGGAAGTGGAAGGAGGGCCGCTACGAGGGGCTCTACTATATCGAGGGGACCAAAGCCAACGGCTTCGTTCCCGCCCCGCCCGATGCCGATATGGACCTGATCTATCTCTGCTTCCCCAATAATCCCACCGGCCAGGTTGCCACCCACGCCCAGCTCAAGGAGTGGGTCGACTATGCCCGGGAACAGAAGGCGCTGATTCTCTTCGACGCCGCCTACGAGGCCTTCCTGCGGGACGAGAGCCTCCCCAAATCGATCTACGAAATCCCCGGCGCCCGGGAGGTGGCGGTCGAATTCCGCAGCCTCTCCAAGACCGCCGGTTTCACCGGTACCCGTTGCGCCTTCACGGTAGTCCCCAAGGAGTGCCGGGTCTTCGACAGCGCCGGGAACTCCACCGCCCTGCAGCCCTTGTGGAACCGGCGCCACTCGACCAAGTTTAACGGCGTCTCCTATCCGGTTCAGCGGGCGGCCGAAGCGGTCTACTCCGACGAGGGGCGGGCCGAGGTCAAGGCTCTGTCCGACTACTACTTAGAGAACGCTGCCTCAATCAAAAGCGGCATGGAGAAGCTCGGCTTTGAATGCATCGGCGGCGAGAACTCTCCCTACATCTGGGTCGACGGCAAGCGGGATTCGTGGGAGTTCTTCGATCTCCTCCTCGCCGCCGGGGTCGTCGTCACTCCCGGGACCGGTTTCGGCCGTTGCGGGGAAGGCTATATCCGAATCAGCGCCTTCAACGATCGGATGAAGGTCACCCAAGCCATGGAACGCATTGCAGGATCCCTAAGGCTAAACTAATTCTTGACGCACTCCCCCGCCTAGCGTAGGCTATTTTGGCGGGGGCTATATAAAAACAATGAGCAAGAAACGCTTTATTCCGATTAATCGCCGGGTTAGTCTGATTATCATTATCTCTCTTATCGCCGGAATCGGCGGGATAACCAGCTATCTGGCGTTCACCTTGCGCTCTACTATCGAAGAGAGCACCGTCGACGGACTGATCCAGGAAGCGGATCTGATCTCCACGGCGATCGAAAACTTCATGCTACCCGGACAGGCCTCGCTGGCTATCAGCTACTTCCAGGATTTCAACAATGATCCCACCAAGATGAGCGGCTATACCATCGGCCTCTTTCGCCGGAACGGCCAGACGGCCTTCTCCGACGACACTACGGTCTCCGATGTTAATCAGCGTCTTCCCGATGAGATGCGATTCTTCGCCAACACCGAGGAACTACCGTTCCCCACGGATATCTCCGAGTCCGCCTTTGCCCATGCGCGTGGAGAAAACGGTCCGCCTGAAGGAATTACCTTTACCAGCGAGGACGGCTCGAACACCTTTCTCCGGATCTACAATCCCCTGATTAACGATCCCCGCTGTCAGGGGTGCCACGGCATCGATCATACCGTCCGCGGTATCATCGACATCCGCAAGGATATCAGCGCACGCATAGCCGAGCAGCAGACCGCGCTCCTCATCTCGGGCGGACTCTTCGCCGCGGTAGTGCTGATCCTGGCTCTGTGGCTGACCAACTATCTGCGGGCGGTGGTTTTACGCCCGGTGGGACAGATCGGCGAGGTCTGCGGCGCCGTTACCGAGGGGGATTTCGAGAAGCGGGTATCCGTCAAGCGCAACGACGAGATCGGGCAGCTGGGGGTGCGGGTCAACTCCATGGTCGAGGGGCTCTACGAACGCTACGAACTCTCCCGCTATGTATCGGCCTCTACCCTCGATTCCCTGGGCTCGAATCGGGAGGGGAGACGGGTCAAGATGACCATGTTCTTTAGCGACATTCGCAGCTTTACGAGCTATTCGGAACGGAACTCCGCCGAGACGGTCGTCTCGAATCTCAACGGCATCCTTAACAAGCAGACCGAGATCATCCACAATCTGCAGGGCGATATCGACAAGTATGTGGGGGACGAGATAGTCGCCATGTTCGCCTCGACAGAGGACGACGCCATGAATGCCTGCAAGGCGGCTTTAAGGATACAGCAGGCCTTGAGCGAGGGAGGATCCGCGCAGTACGACGGCCTGGAGGTGGGAATCGGGATCCATACCGGCGAGGTTATCCTCGGCGCCGTCGGCTCCTCCCAGCGGGCCGATTTTACGGTTATCGGTGATACGGTGAACGCCGCCTCCCGGCTTTGCAACGTAGCTCAGGCGGGACAGATCATGATCTCCGAGGAGACCTACCAGGAGGTACGGGATCTGGTGCATGTAGACGGGCCCTTCCGGCTCAAGGTAAAGGGGAAGGAGATCTATATGACGGTCTACTTCCTGAAGGAGATGCTCGATGCGAATGAGGATTAGAAACTCCCGGCTTTTCCTAGGCGTGGGCTGCCTGCTGATTCTGCTCTCCTTTAGCGGTTGCGACCGAGGTGACGCCGAACTCAATCTGGTCCCCCCTGAGTTTACCGAGTACACCCCGACCCATCCCGATCTCTTGGATTACAAGATCGCCGGTCACCTGCAGCCCTTACGCCGTATTTTGGTCAATCCCGACGGCGCCTCTTTTTCTGAGGCGCCGCCCCCGGAGGGTCGCTATCCCGACGGTACGATCTTTGTAAAGGAAAACTTCGAATCCTCCCCCTCGGTAGGAGATACCGCCGATTTCCTGACGGTGATGATTAAACAGAGCGACCATCCCCAGGCGGTAGCCGGCTGGATCTGGCTCACCGAGGACGGCGAAGGAAATGAGAGTATCGTCAGCGGAAGATTCTGTATCGGCTGCCATCAGGCGGCAAACGAGACGCATGAATATGGAGAGGGGAATCCCGAGGGAGAGTTTCGCGACTTTATCTTTTACCCGCCCTTCACGAAGGATGAGCTGTAACCCGCCCGCTGTCAGGGTATTCGAAACGATAGATCAATTTCCAAGGAGCCATTCCCATGACACCTGAAGATTACGGCCTCATCCTTTCAGCCTCCGGCTGGCGAGGTGTATTCGCCTCGACTGATGAGGATAGTTCGCCGGATTTACACGCATCCATGATCTTCCCGGCGCTCGCAATGGGCTGGGCCGCGGCGGAATATTTCCAGTCCATGGGCGCGGCTAATCCGGCACCGGTCCTGATCGGAACTGACGCCCGTCCCACCGGTCGCGAACTGGCCCGAATTATCAGCGCCTGTTTTGCGGCCCAAGAGGTGGCTAAGGTCTATATCGGCGTCGCCGCCGCACCGGAGATCATGGCCGCCGCCCGCGAGAGCGCGCAGTACCGGGGCTTCTGTTATCTTTCGGCCAGCCACAACCCGGTGGGCCACAACGGCTTAAAAATGGGGAAAAACGACGGCGGCGTCCTCTCCGCGGCCGAGATTTCACCCCTTATTGAGCGTATTCGCGAGCTATTAGCCGATCCGAAGGAGCGTGCAGCCCTCGATTCGGCGACACGTTCTCAGCTTGAGAGCGCTTACCAGCTTAGTGTCGATCGGCAGGCCAAGGATCGGGCTCTCGCCGCCTACCAGGCCTTTACCGACGAGACCCTCTACGAAGGCGAATCCGAATACCGGGGGCTCCTTCGACGCAGTCTAGACGCCGCCCCCTTGGGCGTAGTCGGCGAGCTGAACGGGAGCGCCCGGGGAGCATCGATCGACAAGCAGTTCTTCGACTCCGTCGGTATAGCGGCGCGGTTTTTTAACAGTCAACCGGGGGAGATCGCCCACGCAATTCTACCCGAGGGGGAGTCCCTCACCCCCTGTCGGAAGTTGCTGGAGGAGGCGTACCGGGAGAACCCCGCCTTTCAGCTCGGGTACCTGCCCGACAACGACGGCGACCGGGGGAATCTGGTCTATATCGATTCCGCCGACGGCAGCGGTCATATCCTCGCCGCCCAGGAGGTCTTCGCCATCTCGGTACTGGCGGAGCTCAGCTTTGCCAGATTCTGCATTTCCCCGAGGCCGAAGAAGCAGGCGGTAGCCGTCAACGGTCCCACCTCCCTCCGGATCGATGCCCTCTGTCGACTGCTGGGTGTGGAGGTCCACCGGGCCGAGGTCGGCGAGGCGAACGTCGTCAATCTGGCCCGGAAGCTTCGTTCCGCGGGTTACCGGGTGCGAATCCTGGGCGAAGGCTCCAACGGCGGCACCATCACCCATCCCGCGGCCGTACGGGATCCCTTGAATACGGTGGGAGCCTTCGCCAAACTCCTGCGCTACCGCAGCGCGAAAGGGCTCAATCCTGCCGAGGAGTGGCTGCGCTTGAGCACGGGCGAACAAATTGAGGGGCCGATCGATCTGCCGCGGATCCTTAAGAGTCTCCCCCCCTACAGGACCACCCCCACCGGGGAGTCCCGGGCAAAATATCCGGTGAAAACCCGTGACCACAACCTGCTCAAGCAGCGTTATGAGTCCCTCTTCCCCTCCTTCTGGGAGGAGCGCCCGGCGATGTTGACTCACATGGGCCTAAACAGCTATCGCTTCGTGAACTACGAAGGCACTGCTACCATCCCGGGACCGGGCGGACGCAGCGCTGCCGGCCGGGGCGGATTCAAGGTCGAACTCCTCGATTCCGAAGGGCTGGCCCAGGCCTTTCTCTGGATGCGGGGTTCCGGAACCGAACCGGTTTTTCGGGTCATGGCCGATATTCCCGGCACTTCGGTGAGAGCCGAAGAGGAGCTTCTCGACTGGCACCGGCGCATCCTCGATGCCGCCGACAAGGAGGTTATATGAGTATCCATATCAGTGCGGAAAAGGGCGCCGTAGCGGAAACGGTCCTGCTTCCAGGCGACCCTCTGAGGGCCCGATTTATCGCCGAGACTTATCTGCGCGATCCGGTCTGTTACAACCGTATCCGTAATATGGAGGGCTACACCGGCCACTTCAACGGTACCCGCGTCTCGGTTCAGGGAAGCGGGATGGGTCAAGCCTCGTTGGCGATCTATACGGAGGAGCTGATCCGCTCCTACGGCGTGAAGAGGGTCATCCGCGTCGGCTCATGCGGGGCGATGCAGAGCAACATCGGCCTGCGGGAAATTATCATTCCCCTATCGGCCTCAACCGACTCCTCTATGAACCGGATCCGTTTCCAGGGAATGGATTTCGCCCCCTCCCCGACCTGGCGCCTCGTGGAGGCGGCGGTGGCCGAGAGCCGGCGCAGAGACGCCGAGCCCCGCCTGGGGACGATCCTCTCCACCGACAGCTTCTACACCGCCGACCCCGATCTCTGGCGCCTCTGGGCCCGTTACGGTGTGCTCGCGGCGGAAATGGAGTCGAGCGCCCTCTTCACCATCGCCGCCTCCCACGGGGTGGAGGCCCTCACGATTCTGACGGTGAGCGACAATATCGCTACCGGCGAGAGTACCGAAGCGGAGGAGCGGGAACGGGGTTTCAAGCTGATGGCAGAAATTGCCCTAAGCCTGGCCTAATCCGGCCTAGCCCTCGCTCTCCACGCGGCGGGTCTCCTGAATCAACTCGGTCAGACCGCCCATGGCGCTGGACGAGTCCTCCGAGAGGGTCTGGATCGATTCCACCCGCCGGAGGATAGCGTAGTTTTCGGATCCGATATTCTCGATGTTCTCCAACACCCGGCGGGAGGACTCCAGAAGCTCTTCCAGATTCTCCTCGATAGTCCGGCCGCGCTGATTCTGACGGTCGGTCTGGGACTTGATCTCCCGGGAGGAGTCCTGCAGCGCATCGAGGGATTTCTTGATCGCCTGACTCGCCGCCTGCTGTTCGATGGTGGTATCGTAGATAGACTGAATCTGATCGGCGGCCCGGCTGGTGTTGCCGTTTATATTATTCAGCAATCCCCGCACCCGTTCGTTGACCTCGACCCCCTCATTGATCCGTTGCATGATCGACTCGATATGGGTGTAGACCTCCCCCGCCCGCTTCGACGACGCTTCGGCGAGCTTCTTGATCTCTCCCGCCACTACCGCAAAGCCCGCCCCTGCGCTTCCGGCGTGGGCCGCCTCGATCGATGCATTGATGGAGAGCAGGTTTGTCTGCTCGGCCAGATTGTTGACCGCATCGATAACCTCGTAAATCGATTGGGAGGTATCCTTTACCGCCTCGATCGCCTTGGTCGAGGCGCTGACCGCCAGCTGTCCCTCCTCGGTAATCGATTCGAGTTCCCGGGTAAAGTCGCTGGTCTGCTTGAGGCTGCCGGTGACTCCCTGCAGATTACCGAGCATCTGTTCGATGGTGGCGGAGGTTTCGTGGATTTCCCTGTTCTGGGAATCGAGCCGCCGATAGGTTCCATCCAGCGCATCGATAAGCTCCCGGGTGGTGCTATCGATCTCCTGTACTACCGAGAACTGCCGTTGGGTATCCCGGTTGATCCCCTCGGTATTCTCGCTTAGCTTCTGGAACGAGTCGGTGGCCGAGCGGATATTCTCGTTCAACCGTTCGCTGGTCTGCCCTAGGGTGGATGAAACCGTCTCGATATTCTCCACATAACCGCTCAAGGATCGGCGTTGAGCCTCGATCTGAGTGGCGTAAACCTCCATGCGCCGCTGAATTTGGATATTCTGCAGGGCCAACGAGATAAACATACAGATATCGAAGAGCAGAATCCCGACGCCTTGCAGCCACATCAGGGGTTCGGCGCCGCTAAACTGATAGTAGAAATCATGCAGTGCCGCTCCAAGGCCGATGGCGACTCCCACAGACATCAACGTCGCCTTACGGTTGCGCCGCATCACCCCCATCACCGCTACGACCGCCATGACGATCAGATTTATCCCGCCGGGAATCAGCGAGAGGGTAAAGAAGAGCATCACCTCGTAGCTCGACCGGGCGAAGAGGTAGAAGAGGAGAAAGGTAGCGAAGCCGATTATAAGCACCGTGCGTTTGAGCCAGGTGCGATTCAGGATGCCGATATACTCGACGAAAAAGACGGTCAAAAAGGCAAAAAAGAGGACCATCGAGGATTTTGAGATCAGCTTAAAGGCGATAAAAGGGAAGATCCGATACCCCATACCCAGCTCGAGGAAGTAGAGAAAGAGCGCCAGGTTGGCAAGCGCGAAAAAAAGGTTGGTCCGGTCCTGGCTGCGAAAGATATACTGCAGGAAAAAGAAGAGGGCGATGAATGCCGAAAGCAGGCTAAAGCTCAAGAAGAGATCGATGTTCAGGAATTCGACCAGCTGCGGGTAGAGATCTCCCGCTTCGATACTTTCTATTGTTATCGGTCTGAGCTGGGTCGCGCCGGCGTCGTTATAGAGGTGTAGTCGAATCTCATTCATGCCGCCGGCTTGCAGAAGTTCGCGCGGCAAGAGCAGCCTGTGATAATGGCCGCCGTGAAAGAAGAGATCCGGCGGGAAGCTTCCGCCCTCGCCGATCAAGGTGCCGTTCAGGTAGGCCCGAAAAGCGGCCTCGATCTTGCCTATCTCGAGATAGAGCGCTCCGTCGCCGGAGGGGACGCTGAACTCGGCACTGAGCCACATGTGGGATTCGCCGTCCGGATTAAGAGCGGCCGTATCTACCGGCAGCTCTACGTGCCCTCCGCCGTCTTGATATCTCTCGCCGAAGGTCAAGCGCCATTGGCCGGCTACTGCGTCTCCGCTCTGGGCGAAGAGCGTCGCACTCCCGGCGCCGCACAGAAGCATGGTCAATACAATTCCTGCAACTAGGTTTCTATGCCTGCCCGGTCCCATCTGCCTCTTCCTCCGGCATTAAGTATAGTGGCTCCTACGGCTGATGCAATCCCGATTTTAGCTTTTAGATAATTCCGATAGCCTTCCGTAACCGGCTCACGGTCTCGGCCGCAATAGCCCTGGCCTTCTCGGCGCCTTCGGCCAGCACCCGGTCGATATAGTAGGTATCCGCCATCAGCGCATCGTAGCGTTCTCGCGCCCGACTGAGCTCCCGCTCCATCACCTCGAAGAGGGCCTGTTTGGCCTCGCCCCAACCCATGCCGCCCGCGCGATAGCGCTTGGCCAGGGCCTCCTGTTCATCGGGGCCGGCAAAGAGGGTGTAGAGAGAGAAGACATTACAGGAATCTGGATCCTTCGGTTCCTCAATCTCCTGGCTGTTGGTGACGATCTTCATCACCATCTTGCGCAGCTTCTTCGAGGGCAGAAAAAGCGGAATGGTATTATTATAGCTCTTACTCATCTTCCGCCCGTCCATCCCGGGAATAACCTGGGTCGCCTCGTTTATCAACGGCTCAGGCACGACGAGCAGTTCCGAGCCGTAGTTGCTGTTGATCGTCTCGGCTATGTCGGCGGTCATCTCTATATGCTGTTTCTGGTCCTTCCCGACCGGTACGACGTTGGCGTTAAAAAGCAGAATATCCGCCGCCATCAGCACCGGATAGGTATAGAGCCCCATGTTGATCCCCTTATCGGGATCCTTCCCGGCCTCTCGATTCTGGTCCACCGCCGCCTTATAGGCGTGGGCGCGGTTCATCAAACCCTTGGGGGTGAAGGCCATCAAGATGGTCGTCAGTTCAAAGGTCTCGGGGACGGAGGATTGCTTGTAGACCAGGGATTTCTCAGGATCCAGACCGCAGGCTAGCCAGGTAGCGGCTACCTCGTGAGTCTGCTGCTTTAAGCGTTCCGGATCACGCTCGCTGTTGAGGGCGTGATAATCGGCGATAAAATAGCGGCTCTCGTAGCTCTGCGTCAAAGCTACCGCAGGCTTAATAGCGCCGAAGTAGTTTCCAATATGGGGTGTTCCAGTCGGTTTAATCCCGGTAAGGGCGATTTTTCTGCTCATAGGGCCCACTATAGCCAGATGCGGAGGCTTCCTCAAGGGCCGACTTTTTCGTCCCGCTTCTCCTTGCGCCGTTTACGGACCGGCAGCTCTCGAATCGGTTCCTTCCCGGCGCCCATCAGGATTCCGATGGACCTCATCATGGGGATATTCTCGAAAATCAGCTTGATGATCACCATAATCGGTACCGCCAGGAACATCCCCACCACTCCCCACAGCCAGCCCCAAAAGAGGAGGGAGACCAGAATTAGAAAGGGGCTCAGGTTGAGACGGCGTCCCTGCAAGCGGGGATCGATGATATTGCCCATCAAGGTCTGAATGGCCAGCATGGTGATACTCACCGCCAAGATGGGACCCCACTCGGGGTAGAACTGAATGAAGGACATGGTGATGGTAACGATCACGACGAAGGCCGAGCCGATGTTGGGAATGAAGTTCAGGAAGAATCCCATGGCGCCCCAGAGAATCGGAAAATCGAGTCCGATGATTGCAAGGCTTATATAGACCAGGATTCCGGTAATCAGGCTTACCACAAACTTGACCGAGAGGTAGCGGCCGATCTGATCGTTTATGTGGCGCAGGACAAGATAGATCCGATCCGACATAGTGATATGAAAGGCTTCGCGTACCTTGACCTGGAAGCGCTTTTTTTCCAGCAGCAGAAAGACCAAAAAGAAGGTAATGACCAGCAGGTTCCCGATAAACTCCATCAGGGTGCCGGAAAAGCTCAGAATAGAGTTCTGGATAGCTCTGGTCCAGTTGATCTCATTCAATATCGTCGTCGTCAGGCCGAAACGCTCGAAGAGTTCCCTAGAAATCTCCGTGATAAGGGCGGTGAACCGGGCCTGATACTTAGGCAATTCGCTGATGAAAGATTTAGCCGAGGCATACATAAAGAGGCCGAAGAGGTAGAAGATCCCGAAGAAGAGGAGCATGACGATTATAATCGCCACAACCCGGGGAATACGAATCTTCTCCAGCCACGAGATCAAGGGTGAAAGAATAAAGAAGAGCAGAATCGAGATTGCCAGGGGAATCATTACCGTATGGGCGACCTTCAAAACCGCGCCGATCGCGATCGCCGCCAGAATGCCCAGAAGGAGGGCGCTTGTATTCTCAGCGTTCATCGTACCCCTACTATACATAAATCGGGACTATTGAGCGAGTACTTGTCTCGCCGTTCAAATCCCGTTAGGTTTGTGACTACATAAACGAGGTGCGAATATGCAGAAGCAACAGAATAAAGCCGTCTTTCAAGCGTCCAATGCAGCCGTGAGCGGCGAGGTCGAGCTCGCCGAGGATAGCTCCGTCTGGTACGGGGTATCGATCCGGGGAGATCTGGCCCCCATCAGCATCGGCGCCGGTACGAACATCCAGGATAACGCTACGGTCCATGTCGATACCGATACCCCCACAACTATCGGCCGGGGCGTCACGGTCGGTCACAATGCGGTCATCCACGGCTGTACCGTAGGAGACGACTCCCTGATCGGGATGGGGGCGATCATCCTCAACCGGGCGGAGATCGGCAAGGAATCGATCGTCGGTGCGGGAGCGCTGGTAACCGAAGGCAAAAAATTCCCGCCCCGTTCGCTGATCGTCGGCTCCCCCGCGCGGGCGATACGCACGGTCAGCGACGAAGAGGTGGAGAAGATCCGGGCCAACGCCGCCCGTTACATAGAGAGCGCCCGCCGACACGCCGCGGGCGACTATTAGACCGAGTCCTATTCGACGCGGGCCATCCCGCGTCGGACCGCATCGATGAGATAGGGCCGCATCTTAGCGGGCGGTATGATATGGTCGATTGAACCGACCTCCCGGGCCCGCTCTACGCTGTGGATGCGGTCGAATTCGGCCCCTAAGGCGGTCTGATGTTCGTTGTAGACCGCCTGATAGAGCTGCTCGAACTCCTTCTGTTCTATCTCCTCCCGCTTCAATTTGTCACGACCGCTGACTATGCGCTCGTCCGCCTCGGTTCGCTGGCGAACCTCCTTGGGGAATACTACCGCCGCCGCCGGAGCGCCGCCGATAACCGAAGCGAAGGAGCCTTCTAAAGCCGCCACCTCCAGGTTCGGATTGAGCCGCTTGGAGAAGACCACGTAGGCGCCGCCGTGGTAGCGCGCGGTCACCAGGAAGACCAGAGGTCCCTTGAAGTTGACCACCGCCCGACCGATCTCGGCCCCGTACTCCAGCTGCAGTCTGCGCAGCGACTCGGGAGAGCCGTCGAAGCCCGAGAGGTTGGCGACGATCACCGCCGGCAGCCTGCCGGAGAAGGCGTTCAGCCCCCGGGCGACCTTTCGGGACGAGTTGGGATAGAGGGTGCCCCCCGACCAGGTGTCGGGTCCGTCGGGCGGGACCGCCCCTATCCTCGCAAAGTTGCGGCTCTCGATGCCGATCATGCCGACCGCTTCACCGCCGAGCCTGGTCTCCCAGACGAGGGAGGTATCTCCGTCCTGCAGGGAACGCCAGCGTTCCAGGATCTCCGCATCGGTGTCGATCAGAGCACGCATCACCTGGCGCATATCGTAGGGTTTCTTCCGGTCCGGATTCAGCTCTTTGCTGAAGATATCTCCGATGCGACTGAATCCCTGAGCGAGGGTATCCCGATATTCGACGGAGGTGATATCCCGCTTATCGTCGTCCTCAGTATCCCTTCGCCGGGGGAATCTCTCTCCGGGAATGGTGTAGCTCAAGCGATAATGCCGGAAGAGGATAGCGTAGGCTTCGGCCAGGCTCTTCGTTCTGATCTGGGCCTGTCCGTTGGGGAGCATGATCTTCTCCGCTCCGCCGATATCGACGTTGGTCTCCCCCGAAACGCTGCCGGAGAAATCGAGGGCCCGCTTACCGGTCAAGAGCAATGAAGCCTCGTCGGTCATAATCAGCAATCCCCGGGTGTGCATCAGCATGGTCGCCTCGGCGTTCCAGTATGACTGGGCCCCGACGTTGATGGACTGGACGATAATATTTATCTCGCCCCCGCCCTGGGTAAACTCAATGATTCTCTTCAGAGTCGCCGCGGTCCAGTCGAGGTTCTCGGTACCGCTCTCCATGGTGATCTTGGCTCCGGAGGAGACCGGTAGCCATTCGACCGGAAGCTTTTCCGCCTCCGCCAGATCGAGGGCGGCGTTAATGCGCCGACATTCCGGCTCGGCCAGGCTTCCCAGGTCGCGGGTCGGATCGGCGAGGATTAGCACCCGGCGATAGGAGATACCCGTTTCGGGTTCCTTGTTGATTATCAGCCCAAAAACGACATTGCTCTCGTTCGCCCCGGCTTCCCGTCCCTTGACCGATACTGCCCGGCTTCCGCCCTCGGCATCGATCTCGATATCATACTCCTCGAACTCTCCCCGGGGGAGCCCTTCAAAGAGGGGAAAGCCGGCGTGGGTAATCATCTTGATCAGTTCGTAGGGATAGAGCTGTCCCCGCTGCCGAGCGCGTACCACCTTGGTGCCGTAGGTGTCGAGGGTCGTCAAGGGAACCGTCGAGGGTCGACGGCTCCTTAAGGTGAACTGATCTTCGGTTACGTTCTGGAAGATCAGCTCATGCTCGCGGATTCTCTCCTCCCGCCACCGTTTCCGCCGGGAGTAGACCACCATCTTCTCGAGTCCCAGGCCGATCGCCCGGGGAACCAGGTTTAGGCCGAACTCCCGGAGCTGCATCAAGCGCAATCCGAGCAGGGATCGGTTGTAGATGATGATCCTGTTCCACTGCAGCCGGTAGGGATAGCGCTGTTGGGCGGCGCGGATCCCGTAGACCGCCTCCATGTAGGCCTGCTCGATCCGCACCATTCGGGTCAGATCCTGGTGTACCGAGAGCTTCGGATCGATCTCGGAGGTCGAGGCCAGCGCAAAAAGACGCAGGTCCTTCTTGTTCTCCCGGGCCCGCCCTTCGAGGACCGTAACGTTCGCGGACCTGGAGAGGGCCTTGAGTTCGAAGTCCCGCAGCCGGTCTATGCGCAGTTCTCGGAACTCGAGGGGGGAGAAATGGAGGCTATCTTGCCTCAATACCCAGGTACCCTTCTCACGATGGAAGGTAGCGTAGCTGGGTAGCTCGTCTTCGGGATAAGAGCCGATGGCGAAGAGATCGGCCTCCAGCCCGGCGGCGGATTGCAGCTGCTTCTCCGCATCGATCCGACCCGGAGCGAGAAGAATCACCTCCCGGGGGGTATCGCTCTTGGGGGGAGGAAGTTTCCGCCCGTTCAGCTCGAGGGCGCCGTCGCGAGAAGAGATCAGTACCAAGGATTCCCTGGCGGCTCCCTCCTCATCGCGATAAGCTATCCTGCAGCCGGAGAAATCCGCTCCGCTGATATTCTCTACCCCAGTCAGCTCTCGATCCCGGTTCAGGTAGGAGGCGACCAGTTCGGCCAGGCTCGCGCCGGAGTCTTTGCCCTTCTGCCGATGGTAGCCCATCAGGTCGAGCAGGACCGAGGGAGGCGCATCGAGGAAACTGGCGATACGGTCGTCCTCCCGGGCGATTTTTCCGGCCTGCATAGCGGAGACCAGGGCTTCCACCGACCGACGCTGGCGATCCCGTAACTGATTGAGCTGTCGGGTATCGATCAGCTGATAGCGGGCGTGGAGGGCCGCATCGGCCAGTTTGGGATCCCATTTCTGAATCAGTCGTACCGTCTCGTTCACCAGATTGGAGAAGGTGCCGTCGAGACTCTCAGAGCCGCCGGTCTCCTCCAGATACTGCAAAAGTTCCCGCATAACCTGAGCCTTGGCGTTGCGTCCCGCATGGGAGCGGTAGAGATTATAGAGGAGCTGGTCGGTACCGTCGTTGATTCCCGCCCGGCGATAGGCGCCGAGGGCCCGCTCGATGGAATCGATGAAGAGCTGCGGTAGTCCCTTCTCGCGGTCACGGCGCCGCAGGGCGTAATGGGCCAAAAGCTCGGTGAAGGTATGGGGACGTCCTCCCTCCTCGTTCTCGATCTCCGCGTCGGAGAAGAGGGTCTCCACCGCGCAGAGATTCTCCAGAGATTCCCGACACAAGTCGGCCAGGAAGGGTTCCGGCATCTTCTGGGAAGCAACCAGAGCTTTCAAGCGTTCCACCAGATCCTGTGGCGAGTCGCCGGTATCGAAGCCGAGGAATAGGGCCCGCAGTTCATGCAGCACCCGTTCCTGTTGGGCCCTGGATGCCTGGCTGCCCTCCTCTTCCGGAACGAAGCTTACCTTCTCCGGTTCCTCCAGCTCTTCAGCCGGCTGGTCGCCGCTCTCCTCGAGTCGGAGCAGTGCGCCCCCTGCGGCTACCTGGGCTCCCGGACCGACCAGGAGCTCCGCTACCCGTCCATCGGCCGGCGCCTCGATCAGCATCTCCATCTTCATGGCTTCCAGGACCAGTAACACATCCCCCTTGCGTACCTCGTCCCCCTCTTTTACGGGAATCGAGAGTACGATAGCCGGAGACGGGGATTTTACGAAGCCCTGGGACTCCTGCTCGAGCAGAAAGGGAAGACCGTTTACCTCGCACTGCAGGGAGTCGCCCCTGGGGACGAGGAGAAAGCGATAGCGCTGGTTCTGATACTCGAGAATACCCTCGTCGCCGCTGCAGTCGTAGCTGCAGTGTTGAAAAACGCCGTCGATACCGAGGTGGTAGCGCTTGCCGCCCACATGAAAGACGGCGATCTGGTAGGCTGCGCCCTTTACCGAGAGGACAAACTCCTGCCCGCGGCCCAATGGAAGACTGCGCGGTTTACCGATGCTGGCCAGCTCGTTGAGGAAGTTGAGCCGCCCCTCCTCGTAACGCTCTCTTGCAATCGTCACCGCTCCGGCCATCAAGGCCGCCCGCAGCAGCGCCTCAGGGGAACGGCGCATGCCGCTCTTTATTAACTCTCCGACATACGCGGTCGATACCGCCCCGGTCGCTACCGGTTCCTCATCCAGAAGATTACGGAGGAAGGAGCGATTGGTAGTGCCGTTTTCGATACGGATGGTACACTCGTCGAGGGCTCGCTTCAGGCGGGAACTGGCCTCCTTGCGGTCACGGCCCCGGGCGATGATCTTGGCCACCATGGAATCGAATTCGGGCGGAATCTCAGCCCCCGCCTCGATCCCCGAATCGACCCGGATACCCGGACCCGCCGGCGGCCGAAAGAGTTCAACCAGTCCCGGTGCGGGGGAGAACTCGTTATCCGGATCCTCGGCGTTCAAGCGGGCCTCCATAACGTGTCCCCGGGCGCTGGCCGATGAGAGGTCGACCTCCCGATCGAAGGCGACCTCGATCTGCCCCGTCACCAGGTCGATGCCGAAGAGCTCCTCCGTGATGGGATGCTCGACCTGAAGCCGGGTGTTGACCTCCATAAAATAGAAACGCCCCGAATCGAGGTCGTAGAGATACTCTACCGTTCCGGCGCCGGTATACTCGGCGGCCTTTATAAGTCTGGCCGCGGCCGCTTCCATCTCGGCAATCTGCTCATCCTTCAATCCGGGAGGAGGAGTCTCTTCGATGATCTTCTGATTCCGTCGCTGCAGGGAGCAGTCCCGAACACCGAAGGTATTGACGTTGCCGTGCCTATCGGCCAGCACCTGTACCTCGAGATGCCGCCCTCGGCGCACCAGATGCTCAATAAAGACGGTCCGGGTGCCGGTAATTCGCAGCGTCTCGTCCACGGCGGACTGATACTGGGCGGCAAGCTCATCGGGAGTCAGCACAAACCGGATTCCCCGACCGCCGCCGGCGTTAGAGGCCTTGACGATAACCGGGTAACCGATCTCGTCCGATATTTTCTCGGCATCCTTCAAATTCTCTACCGCCCCTTTGCTCCAGGGGAGGATGGGAACATCCGATGATTCTGCCAGATCCTTAGCGGCGATTTTATCTCCCAAGAGCGCCATGGCGCCGCTGGAAGGCCCCAGAAAGACCAGCCCCTTAGCCTCGGCCTTTTCGGCGAAGGGCGCGTCCTCGGAGACGAAGCCCCATCCGACCCACAGGGCGTCGCAGCCGGCTGTCTCCAAGGCTTCGAGGATCAATTCGTGATCCAGGTATGGCGAAGAGGCCGTTCCGGGAAATCCCGAAAGCTCTTCGAAGGATATTCTTCGGTCGGCCAGCTTTACGAAGGGTGCGTGCTCCTCCTTAGCTGTATAGATTGCCGCGGTTTTGAGGGAAGTGCCGAAGCGGGCGTTATACTCCGCCACGCCGCGAATAAAACGCAGGGCGGCTTCGCCTCTATTTACGATTCCAATAACTGAATGTGCATGCAGTTTAGGTAATGCAGTTCGGGCTGCCATTTGGGTCGCCTCCTCTTGCAAGAACGCTTATCGGCCGGCGGCCGATAATTCAAAAAGTTCCTGCGAGTATATACATTCTACTGTTCCACGTCGAGGGTCGGCAAGGGGAAGTTTAAAACGAAATTCTTAACTTTTTCTCACCTTTTGGATCTATTTACCTTTTTATTCAGGCTATCGGCCGGCGACCGACTTGACCTTCAGGGGCGACTTTGATTAAACAAGAGAATCTGGAGGCGTAATGAATGCAAGCATTCGCGCAGTGGGAGCCTATCTGCCGCCCAAGCGCGTCACCAACGACGATCTCGCCAAGACAATCGACACCTCGGACGAATGGATCCGAAGCCATACGGGAATCGGCGCCCGTCATATCGCCGCCGACGATAAAACCACCGCGGACCTGGCGGTAGAAGCAGCCTTAGCGGCCTTAAAGAACGGCGGATTAGCCCCCGAGGAGCTGGATTTAATCATCCTCTCCACCAGTACGAGCGATTATGTAGCCTTCCCCGCTACTGCCAGCCTGGTCCAACATCGGATCGGCGCCCGCTGCGGGGCTTTCGATCTGGCTGCGGCCTGTACCGGTTTTGTCTACGCCATGGAGTGCGCCCGGGGCTTTATCGCCGCAGGGACCGCAAAGAAGGTCATGGTAATCGGGGCCGAGAAATTATCCGCCATCGTCAACTGGCAGGACCGTTCTACCTGCGTCCTCTTCGGCGATGGAGCGGGGGCCGTGATTGTAGAGGCCTGCGGCGAGGATCACGGATTTCTGGCCAGCAGACTACTCTCCGACGGATCCGGCGAGGAGGCTCTGATACTGCGGGCCGGTGGAATCAAACAGCCCATCGACGAGAATACCTCCTACGCGGAACGCTGCATCGAGATGGACGGACGTCGGGTATACAACTTTGCCGTCCAGGCCAATACCGATCTGATCCGCGGCCTATTGGACGATGCCGGCCTCTCTATCGATCAGGTCAAGTATATCGTTCCCCACCAGGCGAACATCAGGATTATCCTGGCGGCGGCCAAGAGAGCAGGCATTCCGGAGGAGAAGTTCTATCTCAACATCGAGGAGTACGCCAATACATCGGCCGCTTCCATCCCGATCGCCTTGAACGATCTGTGGCGGGACGGCAAACTGGAATCCGGGGATGTGATAATGACCCTCGGTTTTGGCGCCGGACTTACCAGCGGCGGACAAATCCTGCGTATATAGCGATTTTCTCGGCTCTTGACCGACAAAAATCGTCATGCTAAGGTCCCAGGAATGAAAAAGCATATCGGTCGAACCTGTCTTCTCTTCCCCGGACAAGGGGCGCAGTACCCGGGAATGGGAAGGGATTTATGGGAAACAAGCGATACAGTCAAGGAACTCTTCGCACTAGGCAGTCGGGCCGCCGGCATCGATCTCGAGGCGCTGCTCTTCGAGGCCGACGAGGAGGAACTCAAGCGCACTGAGAATACTCAAGTCGCGATTACCGCCGTAAATCTGGCGGTCCTGGCGGTGCTGGACGAGCGAGGGGTCGCCCCCTCCGTAGTGGCCGGTTTCAGTCTGGGTGAGTTTTCCGCCCTGGTAGCGGCGGGAGTGCTGAGCCCGGAACAGGTCTTTCCGCTGGTCAAGGAGCGGGGTTTAATAATGGCCGACGTTGCTGCTAAGCTTTACAACGAGGCCGGTGAAGGACCCGGGATGGCCGCGGTCATGGGACTCTCGCCGGAGACGGTCGAGTCCCTGTGCGCCGAATCCGAACTCGAACTCTACGCCGCCAATTTCAACAGTCCCGACCAGACGGTGGTCGCCGGGACGAAGGATGCGTTGGCCAAGGGCAAGGAGTTCTTTAGCGACCGGGGCGCAAAGCGGTGGATCCCTCTCAAGGTAACGGGACCATTTCATACCCCGCTGCTCGCCGAGGCAAAAGAGGCATTTGCCGAGGTCGTCGGACGCTGCGATTACCGAGAGCCTAAAATAGTGCTGCTCTCCAATGTCACCGGCGGCAAGGTTGAAAGCGCGCCGAAAGCTAAGGAGCTTTCGATCGAACAGGTAACCTCCCCGGTACGTTGGACCGACGAGGAAGCGGCGGTGGTTGCCGCGGGAGCGGAAGTTTGCATCGAAGCGGGACCGGGTAAGGTCTTAAGCGGGTTGTGGAAGAAATCGGGCCATTCGATACCCTGTTTCCCTGCGGGAACGGTGGAATCGATGGCATCCATATTCGAATAATTTATTGGATCTAAGGAGGCAGATTATGCTGCTCGAAGGCAAGAAAGCGTTAGTCACCGGGGGAGCCCGGGGAATCGGAAAAGAGATCATCATGAAATTCCTGGCGGAAGGCGCATCCATTCACTATTGCGACCTCGAAGAGGGGCCTCACAAGGCCGAGATGGACGCCGCGGCCCAGAAGGGAGCCAGCGTTACCTTTCATAAAGCCAACATCACCAATGAGGATGAGGTAAAAGCCCTCATCAAATCGATTACCGAGGACGGCAAGCTTGATATTCTGGTCAACAACGCCGGCATCACCCGGGACGGGATGGTATTCCGCATGTCCCTGGATCAGTGGGAATCGGTACTGAAGGTAAACCTGACCGGCTCCTTCCTGGTAGCCCGGGAGGTTTCGGCCTTTATGGCCATGAAGCAGAAATCCGGAACCATCATCAACATGGCCTCCGTCGTCGGCCAAATGGGCAACGCCGGGCAGACCAACTACTCCGCGTCCAAGGCGGGACTCATAGGTTTTACCAAGAGTCTGGCCAAAGAGACCTCGAAGCGGAACGTCAGGGTCAACGCGGTCGCCCCCGGTTTCATTGAGACGGCGATGACTGATAAACTAACCGACGACGTGAAGGCGGAGTACGCAAAGGCCATCCCCCTGGGCCGCATGGGAGTGCCCGAGGATATCGCCAACACCGTGCTCTACCTCGCCTCCGATCTGTCGAGCTATATCACCGGTCAGGTGATTCGGGTCGACGGCGGCCTGGTGATGTAAGGAGAATCCATCTATGGATCGTAGACGAGTAGTCATAACCGGCTTGGGCACCGTAAATCCCCTCGGTCATGATGTCGAATCGACCTGGGCTGCGGTGCAGTCGGGAAAGAGCGGCATTGGTCCGATAACCCATTTCGATACCAGCGATTTCGCCTGCAAGATCGCGGGAGAGGTCAAGGATTTCGATCCATCCATCTGGATGGAGAAGAAAGAGGCCCGCAAATACGCCCGGTTCACCCAATTCGCGGTGGCCGGGGCGGCCCAGGCACTGGCCGACGCCGGCCTCGATGCGGGAGGCGCCGATCCGGAACGGGTCGGCGTAATCATGGGGAACGGCATCGGCGGATACGAGGTTACCGAAGAGGGAATCCGACTACTCGCCGAGAAAGGCCCCAAGAGCGTGCCGCCCATGTCGATTCCCAAGCTGATCTGTAATGAAGGACCGGCCAACGTCGCCATAAAATACGGCTTCTACGGACCCTGCTACTGCGTGGTCACCGCCTGTACCTCCGCGACCGACGCCGCGGGGGCCGCTTTTAACGCCATTCGCCACGGTCAGATCGATGTGGCCGTCACCGGCGGGATGGAAGCGGCCATCACCCCCTTCGGCATAGCCGGCTTCGTCAAACTGACGGCTCTCTCTACCCGCTACAACGATACCCCCCAGATTGCCAGCCGGCCCTTCGATAAGGACCGAGACGGCTTCGTGATGGGCGAGGGTTCCGGGGTGCTGATCTTCGAGGAGCTCGAGCATGCCTTAAAGCGGGGAGCGACAATCTACGGCGAGGTCGCCGGCTACGGGATGAGTTGCGATGCCTATCATCTGACCAGCCCCGATGCGGAGGGCGAAGGTCCGGCGCGCGCCATGCGTTGGGCCCTCCGGGACGCCGGCATGGAGGCATCCCAGATCGATTACCTGAATGCCCACGGCACCTCGACCCCCACCAACGATCCCTTGGAGACGATGGCCATCAAGAAGGCCTTCGGCGACCACGCGCAGAAGCTGGCCATCTCCTCTACTAAATCGATGACCGCCCATATGGTCGGCGGGGCCGGTGGGATCGAGGCCATCTTGAGTATTCTGGCCCTCAGGGACGGCTTCATTCCGCCTACCATCAATCTTGACCAAGCCGATGAGGCCTGCGACCTTGACTATGTACCGAATGTAGGCCGCAAGGCCGACCTCAAGGCCGTCATGTCCGATAACCTCGGTTTCGGCGGTCACAACGGGGTTCTGATCTTCAAAAAACTCGAGGAGTAAGATGTATGAAAGAAATTGAACAGCTCTTACCGCACCGCAAACCTTTCCTGTTCGTAGATAAGCTGATTGAGGTATCGGAAGAACGCATTGTGGGCGAACGGACCTATACCGCCGAGGAGTTTTTCTTCCCCGGACACTTTCCCGACTATCCGGTCGTACCGGGGGTAATCCTGGTAGAAACCATGGCCCAATGCGGAGGCGCCGGCGTACGTCAGCTCGGAAGCCTGGGGGACGATGCCCTCTTCTTTTTGGCCACCGTCGAAAAGGCCAAGTTCCGCAGACAGGTCCGACCCGACGACACGGTCAGGATGGAGATCACCAACGACCGCATCTCGGCGCGGATGCTCAAACAGAGCGGAAAATGCTACGTGGGCGACGAGCTCGCGGCGGAAGCGACTTGGCTCTGTCTCGTAGGAGATTCAGGACAGAACACATGATCATACAACCGAAAGTACGCAATAACCTCTGCATGAACGCCCATCCCGCCGGATGCGCGGCGGAAGTAAATAAGCAGATCGAATATGTTAAAAGCAAGGGGAGCTTCCCGGGACCGAAGAATGCACTCGTTATCGGTTCATCCACCGGTTACGGCCTCGCATCGAGGATCGCCCTCGCCTTCGGCGCCGGGGCATCCACCCTTGGAGTCTTCTTCGAGAAGGAGAGCAGCGAGAAACGTCCGGGAACCCCCGGCTTCTACAACAACCGCACCTTCGAGGAGAGAGCCAAGAAAGAGGGATTGAAGGCCGAGAGTATCAACGGCGACGCCTTCTCCCACGAGGTAAAATCCCAGGTAATCGATCTCCTGAAGAAGGAGTTCGGCAAGGTAGATTGCATCATCTACAGTCTGGCCTCCCCCGTGCGGGTGGATCCCGATACCGGCGAGATGTACCGTTCGGTGCTCAAGCCGCTGAAGGGCAGCTACACCGCCAAGGCGGTTAACGCCATGACCGGCGAGGTCAGTCAGGCCACGATTGAACCCGCTGTACCCGAAGAGGCGGCGGCGACCGTCAAGGTTATGGGCGGCGAAGACTGGAAGCTCTGGATCAAGGCCCTAAAGGAGGCCGACCTGCTGGCCGAAGGGGTCACTACCGTCGCCTACTCCTACATCGGACCTGAGATTACCTATCCGGTTTACCGGGAGGGTACCATCGGTAAGGCGAAGGAAGACCTGGAAGCCAGCGCATCTGTATTAAGCGAGGAACTCTCTTCACTAAGCGGTTCCGCGTACGTTTCGGTCAACAAAGCTCTGGTTACCCGGGCAAGCGCGGTCATTCCCGTAGTTCCCCTCTATATGGCCCTCCTCTACAAGGTCATGAAGGAGAAGGGCGTACATGAGGGATGTATCGAGCAGATCCATCGCCTCTTCTCAGAACGGCTGGTACCCGGCAAAGAGGTAGAGACCGACGAGAACGGCCTGATTCGAATCGACGACCTGGAGATGCGTGAGGATGTTCAGGCGGCGGTGATGGAGCTCTGGCAGCAGGTCGACAGCGGCAACCTCTCCGAACTGGGCGACATGGAAGGCTACAAGTCCGACTTCCTCAGGCTTCACGGCTTCGACGTCCCCGGCATCGACTACGAGAAGGATATCTCCCCCCTCTAATTGTCAACAGTGTTGCGATCCTGCGGAACTTTCTGATCCGCAGGATCAGGAACACTTCCCTTTTCTACCGCCAGAAGAGACGATACATTACGTCCCAAATTCCCAAACCGAGGGCGAAGGCGAGCAGCGTCGTCACCAGGGCGAGGGCCGCTACCTTCAGCAGGAGCTTCTCATCGATTGCGTCTTCGGGGGGATCCCCGATATAGGGCTTCGCCACCCACTCGCCATGGTACGAGAGCATTCCGCCGAAGCGGATTCCCAGCACGCCGGCGGCGACGGCCTCAGGATACCCGGAATTGGGACTGCTGTGCTTGCGGGCGTCCCGGCGCATGATCGCATACCCCTTCTGCGGGGAGAGTCCGATCAGCCAGGCGGCGGGCAGCATAAGTACCGCTGTAATCCTCGCCGGGAGCCAGCCGAGGAGATCGTCCATCCGCGCCGCAGCCCATCCGAAGCGCCGGTAGGCATCGTTTTTATAGCCCCACATAGCGTCCAGGGTGTTGACCAGACGAAACAGAACCCCTCCCGCGGGGCCTAAGAGCAGCGCGAAGAGGAGCACCCCGACGGTTCCGTCGGAGATATTCTCCGCTACCGATTCAGCGGCCGAGAGTATCAGTCCCTCCCGATCCAAGGCCTCCGTATCACGGCTCACCAGGTAGGAGACCCAGCGTCGGGCCTCGGGCTCGTCCCCGCTTCTAAGGGCTTTATAGACCTGCACGGCATGATGCAGCAGATCCCTGAGGCTGACGGCGTAGTAAAAGATAATGATCCTGTAACCTAACTGAAGAAGCGTGAATCCCCTCAATAGCAGATCGACGACGAGCGCCGGCAGGATCCAGAGGATAATCAGCGACAGCGTAGCGGCGATCCCGGCCCAACGGGTATCGCCGAAGAGGCGGCGGCAGTTCTTCTCCATCCATCCGGCGCTCGACCCCATCCGGCGCACCGGATGCGGAAGCCGACGGGGATCGCCGAGGATCAGATCGAGAAGCAGGGAGGCAAAGAGCGCAACGGCTAACATGGCCCTACTATACGCGCTCCTTCCTCGAAGACTCAAGCAGCCCTTGACTCCCCATTCCCTTTCAACCTAGGCTCATGCCCACATGAATAGAAGACACGGCGGGCTCTCTCCCGCAGATTCGGCGGAGATCCTCGATTTTTCGGCCAATATCAATCCCCTCGGTCCTCCGCCCTGGTTGCGGGATCTGATCAGCCGGGAGATCGAACAACTTGGTAGGTATCCCGAGCCAGATGCGGCCGGTCTGTGTCGCACAGCGGCGGGGGTCTTCGGAATCGAAGCGTCCCAGGTCGTAGCCGGCAACGGAGCCACGGAGCTCCTCTATGCCCTTTGCCGGGCCGAGAGCCGCAGAAGCGCAATCATCCCCGCTCCTTGTTACGACGACTACTTCGATGCTGCCGCTCAGGCGGGTATTACGGTGCGCGAGCTGCCGCTGAAGGCCGAGGAGGGCTTCGTCCTCGATTCAGACGCCTTGGCCGAGGCTATCGAAAGGGAGGCAGAGCCGGTCCTGGTAATTCTAGGAGCGCCGAACAATCCGACCGGCCTACTTCCGCCGCGAGAGTCCCTAATCGATTTAATGCGCCGTTTTCCCGGCGCCCTCTTTTGCATGGATGAATCCTTTCTCGATTTCTGCGATTCGGGGCGCACCTCCTACGCAGTGGAGGGCTTGGTCAACTGCGTGGTAATAAAATCCCTGACCAAGTTCTATGGGATTCCCGGGCTCCGCTTGGGCCTCCTACTAGGTTCGCCCGAGCTGTGCGACCGGGTGCGGCAAGAGCTGCCCGCCTGGAGCGTCAACTCCCTGGCTCAGCAGGTCGGCAAGCGGGCCCTGGTGGATCGGGAGTACGCAGAGGCCAGCCGTGCGACTACAAGCAGGCTGAGGAAAGCTCTCATGCAGCTTCTGAGAGGGAGCGGAGAGTTCACGGTCTACCCCGGGGAGGCCAACTTTCTCCTCTGCCGGGCGCAAAGCCGCCGGATGGCGGAGGAGATAGCCGATCGATTGGCGAGAGAGTCGATCGTCGTCCGCCGCTGCGAGGATATCCGCGGTATAGACGGCCGCTACCTGCGCTTTGCAGTACGACCGGAGGCGGAGCTGGCGCGCTTGGCCGCGGGACTCGATAATGAGCGCCAGCACTCTTCACGCCCTGCTCCGAATCGACGGGGAGCGGTATTGATGATCCAGGGCACCTCCTCCAATGCGGGAAAGAGCCTGCTAACGGCGGCGCTGTGCCGAATAATGACCCGCCGCGGACTGAAGGTAGCCCCCTTCAAGGCGCAAAACATGGCCCTTAACTCGAGCGTCACCCCTTTAGGCGGCGAGATCGGCCGGGCCCAGGCGCTACAGGCCGCGGCCTGCGGGATAGAACCGGATGTCCGCATGAACCCCGTACTCCTAAAGCCGAGCTCGGATACGGCTTCCCAGATAATCGAACTCGGCCGCCCCATCGGTCGCTATAGCGCCGCCGATTACTATCAGTTTAAATCCCGGCTCTGGTCTTCGGTCACCGAGAGCCTCGACTCGCTGCGGGAGGAGTACGAGCTGGTCATTATCGAAGGTGCGGGCAGTCCGGGAGAGGTCAATCTGCGCCGCGGAGATATCGTCAACATGGCGGTCGCCCTCTACGCCCGGGCGCCGGTACTTTTAGTGGGCGACATCGATCGGGGCGGAATTTTCGCCTCTTTCGTCGGCACCCTGGAGGTACTTCCCGAGGATGAGAGATCCCTGATCGCCGGCTTTCTGGTCAATAAGTTCCGGGGGGATCCCTCCCTCCTAAGCGAGGCCTACGACTATATGCTTATGCGGACCGGCAAACCGGTCTTAGGCACCATCCCCTACCATCGGGACCACGGCCTTCCCGAGGAGGACTCGGTCAGCTTCAAGGAGAGCCTGAAAGAGAGCCGCAACGGGACCGGAGAGGAGTCGGCCGGGGACGCGAACTTGACCATCGCCTTCATCGACCTGCCCCATATCTCGAATTTTACCGACCTCGATCCGCTGCGCGGGATACCCGGATTAACGCTGGTGCCGATCCTGCCCGATACGAATGAGGATCGCCTGCTCCAGGCCGACGCCTGTATCATCCCCGGAAGCAAGGCGGTGGTGCAGGATCTGGTCTATCTCGAATCCACGGGTATCGCGGAGAGGGTTAAACGCTATGCGGCAGAGAGACGGGGGCTGCTGCTCGGGATCTGCGGCGGGCTGCAGCTGCTCGGGACGCGTATCGATGATCCCCGTGGCGTCGAGAGCAACCTCGCCAGCAAAGAAGCCCTGGCGATCCTCCCCTACGCCACCGCTCTCGCAGAAACCAAGCAGACCCGACTGCGGCAGGCCTTTCTGGAGGGCTCCTCCGAACCACAGCAGGGATATGAGATTCACCACGGCCTAAGCGATTGGGGAGATCTGCCGGTACTGCTTCGTTCGCCCGAGGGTGATACCCTCGGGGTTCGTTCGGAGACCGAACCCGTATGGGCCACCTATCTCCACGGAATCCTGGAGAACCCCCTCTTTCTGCGCCGTTTTCTCGACGAGGCCTCACGCCTCCGGGGGAAGCCTCCCTTCGGCGAGCTTCCCCTCTATGATCTCAATCGTAGAATCGACCGTTTTGCAGACCAGGTGGAAGCGGCAGTCGATCTGGAGCGGATAACCGCCCTCATTGAGCAGCAAGGATAAGAGCGAGACCCAGCAGATAGAAGAGCTCCCCCAGCTCGACGGCCAGGCCGAAGGCATCCCCGGTAAAACCGCCGATCTTCCGATAGAGGAACCCGGTCCAGATCCAAGCGGCGATTACGGATGCGAGAAAGAGCATCCCCCCTGCCGACAGATAGCCGGGGACGCTATAGTGCCAGAGCACGAGAGCGGCAGCGGCGTAGAGAACAAGGCCGGCCAGTCCCTCAAATCGCTGTGCCTGTCCCATTAAACGGCCGAGCCCCTCGTTCCGGGCCGGCTTCAAGGTCAAAGGCAGAAGGGAGGCCGCCGTTCTGCCCGCCACCGGGTAGAAGAGAAGCAGCGCGGCTCCGCTTCTTATGGGAAGGGTACTCCCGAATAGCATGGTCAGGGCCGAGAGCTTCAGGAAGAGATAGAGAACTCCGGCAAAGAGGGCGAAGGAGCCAATCGCCGAATCCTTCAGGATACGATGCCGTTTCTCACTCTCCGCACGCAAGAAAAATGCGTCGGCCGAGTCGAGGAGGCCGTCGAAATGGAAGAGGTTGAAGGCGGCGTAACTCAAGAAGAGGCTCAATCCCGCGGCCAGAAAAGCCGGGAGCGGGATAAGCGACGAGACTAAGAAGATCGCGAGGACGGGTAATGCGGCGACGAAGCCTACCAAGGGCATAGTGAAAAGGAAGCCGCGATAGCGCGGTTCGAAACTGAAGCGGACGGGAATCCGGCTGAGCAGGGTCAGGCAGGTTAAGAGAGTCCGTATCGCGTTCTTCATACTTTTCGTCCCGCAGTTTCATGGTTTTCAAGGACCTCGTCCAAGACCCCAAGAGAGATTACGAGCTTCTCCAGATCGAAGAGCTCGAGCACCAGCCGTCCCCGAAATCCCTTTAAACCTCTCATCAACTCCATGAGCCAGCCCTGGTCTGCATCGAGGGCGGCGTGATCCCGGCCGTCGGCCACAGCGTGCAGGTGCAGGGCCTCTACTCGCTCACCAAAGCGGGCCAAGAGTTCCGCCGGTTCCTCGCCGCCGAGAAGGGCATGTCCCGTATCGAGACAGAGCGCGCCCTCGTCGGGAAGGCTCCCACAGGGACTCACCTGAGTGTTCTCCATACATATCTCGATCCCGAACTCATCGATAAAGCGATCGCGGAGCTCCAGGGCCCCGGCCCGTCTGCCAGGCTGGCTCGCCGGCGGAAGATGCATTACCGCCCCCGTCGGTCCCGAATTCACCGCCCTAAGCTCCGCCGCATCCCGGAAGAGCCGGCGGTGCTCCGCCGTCAGGGGATCAGGCAGGTGAATAGTGTAGTCGAAGCGGCCGGCAAGCCTGCGTAGGCGCGGGATATCCCGACAGAAGAGCTCCCGATCCTCGTCGTTGTAGCGGAAGAGGAGCAGCTCGATACCGTCGATCGCGGTCAGCCTTGGGTCTGAGGCGATAGCCTCTGCATTCTCCGCCCAGGAACCTGGGATCTGATAGGAGGGACAGAAGAGGCGCATCCCTAAAGCGAGGGCTCCAACTCAGGCCCTTTGATCACCCAGGGGATGCCGGAGACCATCATCACCACCTGGTCGGCCCGCAGAGCCGCCGCCATATTGGCCGCCCCGAGAAAGCGGTGGTAACGGCGCACCTCCGGATCGGCCGGGATGGTTCCCAGTCCGGTCTCGTTGGTAACGATAATCCCCTCGCCGCCCGCCTTATCGAAGTAGCCCTTTAGATACTCTTCCCAGTCGGTCTTACCGTAGTAGATGCAGTTGTTAATCCACATGGTCAGGCAGTCGAGCAGGGTTCGCGGGGCCGCTCCCCGGCCGATCTCCAAGGGCTCCTCTATGGTAGGAATCTCGCTTCCCCGTTCGGCCTTATGGACCGCAATCCGTTCGCGCATCTCCTCGTCGAAAGCCTCGGCGGTGGCCAGGAACTGCCACTCCTTCCAGCGAGCCCGGGCAAGATTCAAGGCCAGGGTGCTTTTACCCGATTTTACTCCGCCGGTAATCAGGGTGATCACAGCTTACGTTCCCGTATCCTCTTGGCCCAGTAGATGAACGGGGTATCCGCCGCGGCGACAAGCCACTTCATCACATAGGTGGTAATCAGGATATCGATCAGCACCCGCGGCTCGAAGACCCCCCAGAAGGCAACCAGCACGAAGACCAGGCTATCGATCAATTGGCTAACCATGGTGCTCAGGTTATTTCTGATCCAGATCTGCTTATCCTGGGGAAAACGGCTGCGCCAGAAGCTGTAGGCCCAGACATCGTGGCGTTGGGAGATAATATAGGCCAGTAGGCTTGCGGCGGCGATCCTGGGCATCAGCTGGAAAATCGCCGTCAAGGGCCCCTGGCTGAAATCGGAAGCGGCGGGAATAAACCAGAGGGCGATATTCATAAAAAGGGTCATGACCAGGATGGCGAAGAACCCGACCCAGACGGCCCGCTTGGCCTCATCCTTCCCGTAATTCTCCGACAGGATATCGGTTACCAAAAAACTGGTTGCATAAACGATATTACCCAGGGTCGCGGTGAGCCCGAAGAGCTGCACGGTTTTCACTACCTGCAGGTTGGCGATAATAACGGCGATCGGAATCCAGACGAAGAGTCCGGTTTTGCCCATAACACGGTAGAGGGCGATTATGGTGATAAAGTTGAGAAGAAGAAAGGCGAGCCAGAGCAGCTCATTCTGAAACATAATTCCGCTATCGATCATACTCCCCTCCGGAACGGTCACAATATCTTAAAGTGGCACCCGCTTCAAGGCTGATCATCTTCCAGGCCGGCCAGGCGTCGGTCGATCTCTTCCAGGCGCTGCTGAAGCTTCTCGAGACTGCGGACGATGCGGCGCTTCTCAGTTCTTAAATCCTTGAGCTCGCTCACCGGTTTCGCCTCCGACCGCGGAGCAAAAGCCTGGTAGACCATATCCGGGCTCTCACCGCGCCGCAGGCGGGCCGCAGCTTGCATGCGTTCTTCCGGCGCCTTGATGCGCAAAAGCCCCTTGGCGTTCTCATAGCCCAGATCAACGGGCACATCCTCACTGGTGGAGCGGATCAGGATCTTGGCGGTACTGTGGTGGAGGCCCAGTTCCCGGTCCACGAAATCATCGAAGGAGTAGCGCCGACTGCGACAGATCTCGTGGGCCTCCAGGAGCAGCTTGCCGAAGGCCAGCATCCGCTCCCCCTCTTCGCGCATAAAGGTGGTTCGAATCGTTTCGGCCAGTCGATTCAGATCCGGGTCGGTTTGGATCGGATTGCGGTAGAGGCCCAACTCTTCCGCCCGTCCCAAGAGCCGGTGAAACTCGGCCCAGAAGCGGCGGGAGTGGGCCCGGCCGGTTTGCCCGTTGCGGACGGCGTTTAGATGGTGGGCGTACTCGTGGATGCCGGTGTAAATCAGTTCATCATCCCGTTCCATGTTGCGGTTATGGATGACTATCTCCATACTCTCGGGACGATAGAGTCCGTCGACCTTCTTACTCTCCTTCCCGCTAAAGATGAGAGAAAAATCGACGCCGGGTTCCTCAATCTGTATCAAGAGCTTTTTAAGCTGATCCTGATTCATGCTGAAACGGTTGAATCAGCGGCTGATGGGCAGGCTCTCAATGACCCCGTCCAGGTATTTTTTCTCCTCATCAAGCTTCGCAAACAGCTTCTTGATCGTCCGTTCGTGGGCCTGGGCCAGGGTCAAGCCGCCGTCCTTCATCGGATCGCTTTCGAAGGTGTAGAGCACCTCCCCTCCGACACGTTCGGTCTGCAGTACAAGCCGGGCCTGGGAGATCTCGAGGCTGTTGTCCTTATACTTGGGGAAATCCTCGACGATGAGCCGGCAGCGGAAGATATATTCCGTCCCCGCAGCCGCGGCGCTCTCCGCGTCGCTCAGAGAGAAGGGCAGATCGTTGCCGGAGAAGAGTTCCGCCGCCATCTCCCGTACGCCGGGGGTCTCCACGTTGGATCCGATGTCGACGATTAATACCACCGGCAAGGGCGCAACCCGGTAGGGGATCGTCGTCATAACCCTGGGCAACGCAAGCAGATACTGTGCCGGATCGATTCCCAGGGCCTCCAGATCTATTTGAGCGGCGAGTTCGCCCCGTCCGACCGGAATCCTGCTCAGATCGAGGTCGATACTCAAGCTCCCGTCCGCATCGCTCCTTCCCCCGGATAGGAGCTGCTCATCTTTTAAGAGACTCAAGGGCATACGCCCGGGATTCTCGCTGCCGGCGAGAACAAGCGCCAGGGAAGCATTCGAGCCGGCCTCACCCTCGATGCGTCCCGGTTCGACATCCAGTTCCAGCCGTCCGAGGATGGAAGCGCTCTCCTCCTCTATCTGGTCGATCAGCACCCGTTCGCCGCCGGCAAAATCGCCCCGGAGAGATGCAAAATAGGGGGATTCGATAAGGATTGCATGGGCTTTCTGGAGCAGACTCAAGGCCTCGGCGTCGCTCGGCGCGGGAGATGCGTATACCGGGGCGGCGCTTTGGATAACCCGTGCGGCGGTCTCCGATTTCTGCCGCTCCAGCTCCTTCTTCGGGAAGCGCATATAGATCCAGTAGCCGTCCTTGGGGGATGAATAGCTGTCGACGACCTCCGCCCCCTCGATAATTTGGAATACCGTCTCGTTGATCCGTTGCCGAATGCTCTCCTCGGCGGCTCCGGAGCTCGAGTCGCTCCGCTCCAACTCCACCTCGGAGATGATGGTCGTCGAGATGGCGCCGGCGAGATTGGCCAGGGCCTCCTCCCGCGCCAGGTCCGCATCGTCGGCCCGATTGCCGGTATTGGATGAACCGATCCCGATAAAGTACTCCCTCTCGGTCGGATAGCGTTCGATCCAGCCGGGAATATCCGGGGTCGATACGCAGGCGCTGATCAGCACCTGGAAAATCACTCCCCCCAGGAGATAGCGGATGGCCGCGGACCGTTTCTTCTTCATGATTTCGTCCTTCTCTTTCTTCTTCCCATTCAGCCAAGTTCCTAGAGCTTCGGCATGATCGCCAAAGAGTAGAAATAGACGCCGTCGGGACTGCGAAAACGTCGGAGTATGCGAACGCCCTTTACCAGCTCCGTAGCGTACTGATAACTCTCTTCGGAGAAGCTCGATCCGCTCCCGCCGTCGCCGATTACATCATACTCAACATCCACGCTCGTCGCAAGTTGAGATACAATATCGGCAATAGCTGCGCCGTCTGCGGCTTGGATGGAATCGGCGAATCGGATTTTGCTGCGGCTTATTCCGAGGCCGATGTAGAATTCCTCGCTTACCGGCGGGGCGTCTATCCAGGCCGGTTCGGTCTCGTCCCTATCGACCAGGGTAAAATCAGCCTCCCGGGGCGTACGGGCCGAGGGAAAGCGGATAAGGGCGAAACTGCCGAACCTATCCTGCTCCAGGGTCAGCACTTCCGCTTCGGAGATAAGCTCATAGATCAGTTTCTCGTCGTAATAGAGCCGCACATCCTCGGCGAATCCGGTTCCCTCCTCGAAGGTACCCCGGTAGGAGCTGACCAAGGCGGCGATTCCAGCGTACTGAGCGGCCTGGATAGCCGCGGTTTCCAGACAGCGATTGAATTCCGCTTCCCGACTGGCCCGCGGAAACGAGGAGCCGAGAAATAGGATTCCTCCGTCCCGGGAATCCGCTCCCCAGACCCAGAAGGGTAAATCATTAGGCTGCCAGGCCGGTCGGAATCGCGGGATTCTGACCACCTCCTCCAGGGGGGGCAGCTCGAGCTCGTCGGTGATCGGCTTGCGAAGGTCCTCCCAGGTCCGGTACGGACTCTCCTCCTCGGCAGATGATTCTAGTTCGGAAATCTCCTCCTGCGGTGAGGGAGTTGTCTGGCAGGCCGAGAGCAGCAGCAGCGACAGTAAACTGATTAGTATCGGAATATGGATTTTCATCGGCTCGATTATAAAAAAACGGTACGGATAAGTCTATCCGTACCGTTTCGATCTATTGGTTTACATGACGAGTAGCGGGTCTACTCTTCGAGTTCCTCGTCAAGCCAGCGTTCCATCTCGTCGGCCTTGAACTCCGCAAAGGCGGCGTCCTCGTTCCGCTTGAAAAGCTCATCCTTGGCAGCTTCCTTCAGGGCGCTCTTTTCGTACATCACCATCACATAGACGGTTCCGTCGTCATCGCGGAAGGTTTCGACCGGCTTAGAGCCTTCGAGAGTGGCCGAAGCAACCTGCTTGGTATAGGTCTCCAGGAACTCGACTACCTGCTTGTTGCCGTCTACACCGGCCTCCTGGGCATACTGCTTAACTGCAGTATCGAGCCGTGCTTCTACCTGGGCAGCAATCTCGGCCCGGGCGTTCGCAGTGGCTGCGGTACGAGCGGTAGAGAGATTGGAGGACTTGTAGGTACCGACACCGTAGTAGGCGTCATCGGCGATGGGCGGCATAAGAACCCAGTCGGGAAGATTGTCCGTGGACGGAGCCGCTGCCGGCTCGGGCGCAGAAGAACAGGAAACGATCAGGGCCAATGCCATCAGGGCGAGGACCAATACTGATGCTCTTTTCATCTTTTTTTCTCCTTCAAGATACGAGAGTCTTTTAAAATAAGCCTACTGCTTTGCGTAGCGCTTTTCAAGCTTTGGTGTTAATTAAAACACTTTTCCATTGAAATTTTGTCACCCCTGTTGTATTAGATTGTATGGCCCGTTCAAAATCCTACTTTTTTGTAATCGACAACATGGATACCAACAAAGCGCTGCTGCTAAAGAAGGGATTATTGGAGCTCTCCTCAGTCCTGGATGTGAAATTCGATGTCCATTCCGGGCTAATAGAGGTCGTAGCCACCCGCAAGATAGAGGATGCGGTCGAAAACGCCTGTATGGTAGCCGGACTCACTCTGCGCACTGAAGTAAAGCGGAAACATCTATAAACTATCCTCGCCCTCTCCCATTGACTTACAACAGCCTTCTTCGTTAACCTACATCAATCTTATGGTTAACAAACCCTCTCTTCACCGGACCGAGATCCTCAAACTACTCCAAGGGGCGGAAGAGTTCTCCAGCGGCGAGGAACTTGGCCGACTGGTCGGCATCTCCCGGGTGGCGGTCTGGAAACACATTCGCCAGCTTCGGGAAGAGGGGTATCGTATCGAGGCTGAAAAGCAGGGCTACCGACTCTACCGGGAACCCGGAACTCTAAGCCCTTCGGACCCGAACATCGACCATGAGCGGGTGCATATCCTCGACAGAGTCGAATCGACCATGCAGGCCCCCGGAAAACGGACTCCCCCCGAGGGAGAGGTCGAGTTCTGGGTAGCCCGGGAACAGAGCGCCGGTCGCGGCCGTGGGAACAAGAGCTGGAGCTCCCCGGCGGGAGGTCTCTACTGTACCGCCCTATTCCGCCCCGCTACTCCGGCGGCCTATGCCTACCTCTACTTAATCCGGGCCGGGATGAGCCTTGCGGAACACCTCGGCCGCAACTACGACCTTGATATCCGCTTTGTATGGCCGAACGATCTCTATCTCGGAATGCGAAAGCTGGGCGGGCTCTTGCTTGAAATCAACGGCGAGAGCGAATCCCCCGGAAGGGGGTCATTGGGAGTAGGAATCAATGCCGAAGGTACGCTAAACCAGGAGTGGAACGGCATCTCCCTGCGTGAGGCCCTGCAGGAGAGGGCCTCGAACGCGGATTGCACTCCCCGGGCGCTCTTTCGGCTTATCGAGCACCCGCTAAGGTCAGCCCTGGGTGCGCTGGATCCGGAGGCGGTCCGAAGGGAGTGGGAAACCCGGTGGCTCGACAGGAACCGGGAGGATATCCGCGGCAAGGAGCTCCCGGGCGAACCGGTGGGCATGAGCCTTTCCGGGGGACTAATCCTTCGAAAGGCGAACAGCCCCGCAGAATCTCTGATCGAGGTTTCCCCGGGAGGCAGGATAATCGGTCGTTACCAGACATATAGATAAGGAGAATCCATGAATCAGCATCTCTTCAAGCGCAGCATCTTCACCGCCCTCTTTACCGCACTTATTATCGTCGGCACCTTCATCCGTATCCCCTTCATTCCGGTGCCCTTGGTCCTGGCGAACTTCTTCGTAATCCTGGCCGGTCTTTTTCTCGGTCCGGGATGGGGCGGTCTATCGGTCCTTCTCTATCTCCTCTTGGGCGCCATCGGCCTCCCGGTTTTCAGCGGCGGCGGAGGCGCAGCCCTCTTTCTGGGACCGACCGGAGGCTATCTGATCGGCTACCTCTTAGCGGCGATAGTAACGGGAGCTCTCGCTCAAGGGGGCCCCAGAAAAATACCGTTCTTTCTTTTTGCCGCCGCCGCCGGAAGCCTGGTGATCTACCTGATCGGTGTCCCCTGGCTGATCTGGCGCTTAGAAGCCGCATCGGGTAATCCCGTCTCCCTGGCTCGGGGGGTCGCCGTCGGGATGCTGCCGTTTCTACCGGGGGATCTCGTGAAAGCGATTGCGGCCGCCTTCGCGGCGCGCTCCCTCGACCGTTACCGCTCGGTAGCCGCATAGACGGCGATGGAAGAACCTCTCCTCGAATTCCGGAAGACCGGGCACCGCTTTGCGGACGGTGTCTGGGGATTGAAGGATATCAATCTCCCTGTTTTTCCCCGGGAGCTTCTGATCATCGCCGGAGCCAACGGCGCCGGCAAGACCCTCTTAATGCGCCATGCGATCGGACTGACCCGCCCGAGCGAGGGCTCGGTCCTGGTCAAAGGGAGTGAGCTTACCCGCAATCTGAGCCTTGCCCGGCGCAGCCTGGGTCTCGTCTTTCAGCATCCGGAAGAGCAGTTCATCGAGGATACGGTTTATGATGAAATAGCCTTCGGACCGCAAAACCACCGGATACAGGGGGAGGCGCTTCAGGCGACCGTCGTCGCCGCCATGGAGCAGTTCGGCCTGGGAGGGATGGCGCAACGCCATCCCTTGAGCCTCTCCGGCGGAGAACGCCGGCGATTGGCCTTGGCCTCTGTGGTCGCCATGCGGCCGGAGCTCCTGATCCTGGACGAACCCTTTATGGAGCTCGATTATCCCGGAATCAAGACCCTCCTCTCTATGCTGATCGACCTCCACCGCTCGGGCCAGGCGATCTGCGTAATCACCCACGATATCGGGAAGATCCTGGCCCACGCCGACCGCCTGGTCCTGCTCTCCGAAGGACGCCTGGTAGCCCAGGGCCCGCCGGCGGAGATCCTCCCCCTCTGCGAGGAGAACGGCGTCCGCAATCCCTGTCGCAACGGCGCCCCTATCGAGGAGGCCACGTGGATCTGATCTTCCGCTACATTCCCGCCGACGGCATCCTCTACCGCTACGATCCGCGATTGAAGCTCTCGAGCCTTATCCTCTTGAATATCCTGATCGTTAAAAGCAGTCTGACCGGTACGACGGTTTCAGTTCTGATGCTGCTGCTCTTGTTCTTAACCGCCGGTCCTCCCTTAAGGATTGCGCTGAGCCTGATAGGGGCGCTGCTTCGTTTCCTAGCCGTCATCGCCCTAGCCTACGCCGGAGCGGTCGGACTGAGCGGCTCCGACCCGGCCCCCGCCCTGAGGCTGCTTCTGCGCCTGGCCGCCTTTATGCTCATCGGCTTCCTCTACGCGACCTCCACCTCGCCCCCGGAAATCCGCGGCACCTTCTACGCCCTGGGCTCATTGATTCCCCGCTTCCCAGCCTCCGGATTCGCACTGATGGTCTCGGTGGTCATCTCCTCGATTCCCCTCTTCTTCTCCGCCCTGCACCAGAGCCGAGAAGCGCTGGCCGGCCGGGGCGGCATCCCCTGGTATCGGCCCTTAAGGCGCCTCCGCTGCCTTACGATTCCCTTGCTTACCCGTCTCTTCCGTCGCTCGGATCTCCTAAGCGATGCCCTCCTGGCTCGAGGCTATCATAGCCGACGCTCATTCTCGCTGGGGCCGATAGACCGCGGACAGCTTATTCTCAGTCTTTTCTGCTACGGAGCTCTCGTTTTTTTCATGTACGCGCCCCGCCATCTCGGGTATACTCTCCCTTGATGAATTTTCTGCTTCCGGAACATAAGCGAAAGTGGATACTCTGGATACTCCAAGCCAACGAGCGGGAAGAGGCGGAATTCTCCCTGGTTTATCGCGTTCTCCAGCGCTACGGGAGCTTTACCGTTCCGATTCGGGAGATTACCCGCACCGGGATCGATTTCCGCTCCAGCACACTGGTCAAAAAGCTCCTGAAAAGCGGTTTCTTGCGGATCAGCAAGATCGAGTTCGAACTCCACCCCCGAATCATGACCAATCGGCAGGAACTTGCTACGGAGCTAAAGAACTACTACGGCCCCTTGCATCAGTCGAAGCTTCCGGTGGAGACCCCCTGGCCCTCCAGCGGATTCAGTAATCTCCCGGAAGAGTGTGAACAGATGGCTTCGGACGATCTGGACACCTCGCACCTGCGGCGCGGCGCGGCCGAAGGGGAGATCATCGAGCTGCGCTTCGCGAATCAGGCGCTGCCGCCCATCCTCATCCACGGGGATTTTCTGCAGGAGCTGCCGGTCTTCTGCTGGCGGAAGATTCAGTACTATCTCTCCCAGCTGGCCGGGGAAAACAGCGATTTCTTCAGTGAAAAAATACTCAGTTACAAGAATTTGCTCCTCGGTCGTCAGCGCGAACTGATCGAGGGTGATCTGGGCCAGCTTCAGCGGCGTACCGATAAGGAACTGCGAGAAGAGAGTACCCGCCTGATTCTGAATCGAATTACCATTACCGGGGATGCCGGCAAGCAGGTAATCAGCGATTTAGTATCCCCGGAGAACAGCTATCTGCTTACCCGCTTCTCGTACAACGAGATCGGCGATTTTGATTTTCTCATTAGCCTGGGCATACTGGAAAGGCTCCTCCTGGCGGCCCCTAAAAAGCGGGGAGTGAGTACGGACGACTTCCTCATAAATGTACGGGATGCGGTGCACCTCGTAATCTCCGAGGATGAACTCAAGCAGCTTACCCACTCCTTCTTTCCCGGCACCGCCGGCGATGAGTTGGAGAAACAGTACCAGGCCTTCAAGCAGAAGTATGTCGGACTGGGAGCGGTGCATCCCTTGTGCGTAGCATTCAACTCACCCGACGAGGGTACCCTCTACCTCCATCATCACAATATTGAAAGCTACCTCGCGAAGCGGGGAGCCCATTTACAGCAAGCGGTACAAGACAACATCGAGCAGCGATGGCGGGGGATGCTCGAGGAGCATAAGTTCGAGGAGGCGATGCAGAACGACCGGCGCTTCCGGGAACTTTTACATCAGACGGCCGTGAAACTGGATCCCCCGCTGGTATCGCTCCTTAAAAACGCGAGCCTCTATCGATTTTTAGACGACCGTCCCGGGGTAGATGGATTTCCCCGGCGGGTGCGGGAATTCCGCTACGATGCTCCGGACCGCCTCTTCAAACTCAACCGCACCCAGCTCTTCGATAAAATCTATCTGCAAATCCACAGCTCCTATACCTGGTTCAGAGCCCTCCTCTTCAGGCTCTTTCATTGGCTGGCCTGGTCGGTCCACCAAAACCAGCACGCCTCGGCGCCCAAACACGGGAAACCTAAAGCAGAGGAGAAGAAAGGGATGAGCAGCGAGGATATCCTGAAACAGGCGGGACTGGACGAGCTCGAAGGACGGCAGAAACTGCAGGAGATCTGGACTAGACTCCCGGCGGATGTGCTCCCCCGGGAGGAGATCGACCGGAACATCGAAACCGATCTTAACCAATTCTACGCCGACCGGCCGGCGGTCAGTCTGGGCGCATTGACAATGATTGTGGAGCGCAATCTTGGACGGATTCTCAAGAAAGCGCCTCACCTAGAAGGCTACGGACACGGTTTACGGGAGTACATCACCCTGAAGATGAGTTTGGTCATCGCCGGACGGCATGATCTCCGCTCGAAAACCGAGCCTTAAGGGATTACCCCTTTTATCAAGAGCAGGTTGCCGTAGAGGGAACGTTCGCCGGTGGCGACTACGGCATAGGCCTTCTCGGCCCGTTCATAGAAGGCGAAGCGTTCGATCATCTCAAAACCACCGAAATTCTGCTCTTCCTTATCGATGATAGTACGGTAGGTCTCCCAGACCGGGGTTTCAACCGGATCGCCGGGAACCTTCTGCATGAGCCCCGCAGGCTTCTCGGAATACTGGTCCAAGGGTAAGAGCGTAAGCACCGCCTCGAGCAGTTCCGGAATACCGTGTCCGTCGGCCCGGATAACCAGATCGTTCATGCTCTCCGCCGGGAAATTGGCATCTCCGAAGACGATCTCATCACCATGGCCCATCTGGGCCAGCACATAGAGCAGCTCCGGAGAGAGGATCGATGAAATGTTTTTCAGCATCAGCAAACTCCTTTCCTAATTGATGGAGCTATATTAGCATAAAAGCGTGAAATGGGATTCATCTATCGACGGCTTTTCCCCTTTGGTACAGGAGTGGCTCAGGGGCCGCTTCCCGGGGCCGACCGATGCGCAGCGACAGGTATGGCCCCGAATCGTAGCGGGTGAGAGTCTGCTGCTCGCGTCGCCCACCGGAACCGGCAAGACCTTGGCCGCCTTTCTGTGCGGTTTGGACGCCCTCTTAAGCGGCCGTTGGCCTGCAGAGCGTCTCGCTCTCCTTTACATCAGTCCCCTCAAAGCCCTGAATCAGGATGTGCGGCTCAACCTGCTCGAACCCTTGAATGAGATCCGGGAACTGGCTGAAGGCCGTAATCAATCCCTGGGAGAGATCAGAATCGAGACCCGCTCGGGCGATACCAGCCAGTATCGACGGCGGCGGATGATCGAGAAACCGCCTCAGATCCTGATTACGACACCTGAGAGTCTGAATATCATGCTCGCCAATCCCCGGGCGCGGCTCCTCTTTAGCGACCTGAAAACCGTGATTCTGGACGAGATCCACGCCCTGGCCTCGAATAAGCGGGGGGTGCATCTGGTCTCCGCCCTGGAACGGCTATCGGTGATCTCCGGAGAGTTTCAGCGTCTCGCCCTCTCGGCCACGGTAGCCAATCCCGAACGGGTGGCCGCCTTCGCCGCGGGCTACGCCGCACCGGGGCTAAGCCGCGCAATGGGGATCGTCCGTTCCGCCGACCGCAAGCAGATCCGCCTCGAGGTGGAGGTCATCCCGGAAGCGGCTGAAAACCTGGCCGATGCCGATCGGGATACCCCCTGGAAGAGGCTTGTAGAAAAACTCCTGCCCCTGGTGGAGGCTGAACGCTCCACCCTCATCTTCGTCAATTCCCGACGCCTGGCCGAACGGCTCTCCTTTCTGCTCAACACTGCGGCCGAGGCGAATATCGCTTATGCCCATCACGGTTCCCTCTCGCGGGAGATCAGACAGGGGGTGGAGACCCGCATGAAGAGCGGCAGATTACGCTGCATCGTGGCTACCAACTCCCTGGAACTCGGCATCGATATCGGTTTCCTGGATCAGATTATCCTGGTCCAGACCCCCTTCAGCCTGGCCTCGGCTGTCCAGAAGATCGGCCGTGCCGGCCACCGGGTGGGAGCCGTCAGCCGGGCCAGGCTCTTCTGCAGCCACGGCCGGGATCTTCTAGACGGTCTCGGCCTCGCCCGGGCGGTGCAAACCGGGGAGGTGGAGGAGCTAAAACCGGTCGAGGGCGGACTCGATGTGCTGGCTCAGATTATCGTCTCCGAAGCAATGGCCGGACCTACCGCCGCCGACGGGCTTTTCAGAACCCTTCGCCGTTCTTATCCCTTTAGAAATCTGGAGCGCGACAGTTACGATCTTGTCCTGGAGATGCTCAGCGGTTACTACCGCGGCGCCAGGATACCCAAATTGCCGGCGCGGATAAAAATCGAGGGAGATCAGATTCACGCCCTGCCCGGAGCGGCCGCGGCTTATTACAGCTCCGGGGGGACCATTCCCGATCGGGGCTACTTTACCCTACGAAAAGCGGGTAGCGGCACTCCCATCGGCGAGTTGGACGAGGAGTTCGTCTGGGAGCGAAAAGTGGGGGATGTATTCTCCTTCGGCAACCGTATGTGGCGCATCCAGGCTTTGACCCCCCAGACGGTTGAGGTACTTCCTTCGGATGCACCCGCCGACACGACTACCTTCTTTCGGGCCGACCCGATGCTGAAGGGGTATACCGCTTCGGCTATCCTGGGCGAATTGATCGAAGCCTTCGGCGAACAGAGGAATCCCGAACGGCGGCTTACCGAGGAGTTCGCCTTCAGCCGTGAGGCCGCGGAACGCTTATCCGCCTACCTTAAGCTACAAACGGAGCAGACCGGTCCGGTCCACCGCCATCGAATAGTGGAAGAGGAGACCCGCTCGGCCAAGACGAGCGGCTTCCTGCATCTCTACTTTCTCCATACCCTCTGGGGGGGCACCGTCAACGCCCCGCTCGCCCTGGCTCTCTCGGCGCAGTTTGCCGAGGAGGGTGTCGATGCGGAGGTAATCTGGGATAACGACTCGATCCTGATCAGCTCCCTGGATGCCCTGAGTCGTCCCGCGGGAGACCGACTTGCGAGCTTGTCTCAAGAGAGGCTCGAAGGGCTCATCGTAAGCGCCTTGAGCCGCCACGGGATCTTCGGCGCCCGTTTCAGGGAGGCCGCCGGACGGGCGCTGCTGCTGCCCAAAAGCGGATTCAACCGGCGCACCCCCCTCTGGCTCAACCGCTTGCGCGCCCAGCGGCTCTACGGAGTGCTGGTCAAACGGCCCGATTTCCCCCTCATCCGGGAGGCGCTGCGGGAATGCATGCAGGATCTCTTCGATATCCCCCGCCTGAAGGAACTGCTTCGGGAGTGTACCTCAGGGATTATCGAGATCGGCCGAATTCAGACCGAATCCCCCTCGCCCCTCTGCTCCGGGGCGCTCTGGGATCAGATAAATGTCCAGGTCTATAACGACGACACTCCCGCGGCCGAAGGGGGGGTCAGCGTCGAGTGGGCCGAGCGCATCGCCTCCGGGGAGTTCGAGCGGCCGCGAATCGATCCCGCCCTGATCGAGGCCTTCCTCTCCCGGCTGCAGCGTAGAGCGGCAGGCTACCGCCCCGAAAGCGGGGAAGAACTCCAGGAGATCCTTAAGGAACGGATCCTGATTCCGATTCCTGAATGGCGAGAGATGGCCGAGCCCCTGGAACATGAAGATACCTCCCTCCAGGCAAAAAAGTTCGGGACCGTGCTGGGCGACGGCCGTCAGCACTCCTTTCTGGCCGCGGGTGAACAGCTGCCCTATCTCATCCCATCCCTGCGAGACGAGCTTACCCGGGAGCTTGAAATAGAGCGTCACGGCATCGGCGAAGAGGAGCAGTCCCTGCGTACCCGGGAACTCTTCTCCGGCTGGCTCTATTTTCTTAGGCCCGTAAGCCGGGAGGAGCTGATCACGAACTCCCCCTTCGATCCGCAGCAGACGGAAGCGCGTCTCGATGAGCTCATCGAGAGCGAGGAGCTGGTCTTCGACCGGCTCATCGACGGCGACGAGAAGCGCTATCTGATGCACGCGGAGGCCTACCGGGAACTCTTGAGCTTCGTGCGGGCCCGCCACCGGATCGATTCCGGTCCGCTGCTGCAGAGAGAACAGCTTGCCCGGCTTCTCTACCGCTGGCAAGGCGCGGAAGCCGGCCTGGGCATCGAGGAGATTCTATCCCTTATGGAGGGTTTTCCTCTGCCGGCGAGACTCTGGGAGGAGGCTGTCCTGCCGGTGCGAAGCGAGGAGTACCGTCCCGCCCGGCTGGATGAGATCCTGAGCCGCCGGGAGATCTGCTGGCTGGGAGAGGAGAAGAAGCGGATCAGTTTTTATCTTCGCGAGGATGCCGACCTCTGCGGCGCCGCAAGATCTGAAGCCCCTCTGCTGCCGGCCGCCGGAGCCTTCAGCTTCTGGGAACTCACGAGCCTAAAGGATCAGGAGCAAGGGAGAAGCGCCGATGAGCTTGCAGCACGCCTCTGGAAGGATGTCTGGAACGGCGGGGCCGCTGCCGACAGTTTCGCTCCGATTCGCTCGGGAATCGCCCGTAACTTCAGGGCTCCCAAATTACCCGCGGCCGCCCGCTCCCGCCGTCGGGGATTCGCCGCCTGGCGGAGCGCCCTCCCGCTGGAGGGGAACTGGTACCGCCCGGCGCTGCGGAATGAATCCGCCGATGAGCTGGAAACCTTGGAGGCCTCTAAGGAACGGGTACGCATCCTTTTTTCCCGCTATCCGGTTCTCTTCCGGGAACTCCTTCACCGCGAGGAGGGCCCTTTTCGCTGGGGGGCGATCTTCAAGGCCCTGCGCTTGATGGAGTTCTCCGGAGAGCTTATCAGCGGCGAGTTTATCGCCCATATCCCGGGGCTTCAGTTTATCCTCAAGGAGGATCTGGGCCGGATCCGCTCACTCTCAAGCGCCGCGGAGCGCCCGTTTCTGCTGCATGTCGCCGATCCGGCCAGCCTGGCGGGGATCGGCATCGACGCCCTTAAGCAGGCCTTTCCCGAACGGCGGGGCGAGCTCTGGATGCTGATCCGGGAGGGCGCGGCCGCCGCCTGGTACAGCAAGTCCCGGGCCGATCTGCATCTGGGTACCCCTCGTCCGCCTGAGGAGGAGATCCTCTCCTTTAGGCCGCTCCTGAAACGGGGATTACTCGACCGTCTCGATCTGGAGACCGTCAATTCTATCCCCATTTACGAGCATCCCGCTGCAGAACGGATCGAAGAGGCGCTCCTTGAATCAGGCTTCGTAAAGGGCTTGAAGGCCTTTACCCTCTGGCCTTAAGGGATGAATCCGACTACTATGAGCGCCGTGGAGCGAAGATGGAGAAGTTGAAGCGACTCGACACCGACCAGGAACTGCGCGCCGAGATCCTGCCCTTCTGCCGCCTCAAGCCCGGTGAGGTCTGGGAGGATCCCCGGGGATTGCATAGAGTCGGCGTGGGCGACGCCTGCTCCCGGGCGGATATCGAGCGGCTCTTGGCGGGCGATAAAATCGGTCTACTCCTCAACGACCCCCCCTACAACATCACCGTAGGCGCCAAGCGGAGCGCTGCACTCTCCAAGGAATCAATCGCCCACTATATCGATTTTACCCGGCGCTGGCTCGACGCGGCACTCCCCTCACTGGGAGAAAACGCCCACTTCTACCTCTGGATCGGTGCGGACCAGCGGGACGGCTTTCAGCCTCTGCCGGAGATCATGCTGCTGTTGCGGGAGTATCCCGAATTGCAGTCCCGGAGCCTGATAACCATGCGCAATCAGCGGGGCTACGGTACTCAGAAGAACTGGATGAGCGTTCGCCAGGAGCTCCTCTACTATATAAAGGGAGGACCGCGTTTCAAGGTGGTCTACACGGACATACCGAAAATCCTCAAAGGTTATTACAAAACCGTCGGTGGCAGGCGGCAGGAGAACAGCGAGCGAAGTAGGAGCGACTGCATTCGTCCCGGCAATGTCTGGGTGGATCTGCAGCAGGTCTTCTATCGGATGGTGGAAAACGTGCCCGGAACCTATGCGCAGAAACCCCTGAAGAGCGCCCTGCGGATCCTCACAAGCAGCCCGCCGGATCCGAATACGGTGGTGGCCGATCTCTTCTGCCACTCCGGATCGACCCTGATCGCCGCCGAACAGTCCGGTATCCCTTGCCGTACCCTCGACCTCGATCCGGTCTACGCCGAACTTGCCATCCGCCGCTTGGAACGCTACCGCGAGACGGGAGCCGCCGGTTGGCAGTGGCACTCCCCCTTTCCGGAAATCGAAGCCTAGCATGAGCCAAACATCCGTATAGTCGGCATTTATTAATTATTCAACATTTTATCTCTACCAGATTGAAACCCAATATATAGTGTGATAGAATCATTAAGAACCGCAAAAGAGCACCAGATATAATGGCTCTATATATAGTAGCAATATAGTAGGAAACGGTAAGTAGATGCGCTGCCCTCACTGTCAGGACCTGGAAGACAAGGTAATCGAATCCCGGCAAAACTCGACCGGCACTTCCATACGGCGGCGTCGGGAGTGTCTCTCCTGCGGCTACCGCTTTACCTCCTACGAGAGAATCGAAGAGAAGCCTTTGATGGTGATCAAGCGGGACGGGCGTCGGGAGCCCTTCTCGATCGAGAAGATCGAGCAGGGTATTCAGCGCTCCCTGCAGAAACGTCCCGTATCGCAGAAAGCGATCGAGGAGATTCTGCATGCGATCGAAGACGAAGCGGTCTACCTGGCCCGGAACAACCGGGAACTCCACTCGGAGAAGATCGGCGAACTGGTCTTAAAGAAGCTCTACGAGCTCGACGGCGTCGCCTATGTTCGCTTTGCGTCGGTCTACCGCATGTTCGAGAACGCCGATGAGTTCATTAGCGAGATAGAAAAACTGAGCCGCTAAACCGCGGAGTACAAAATAGGGTATCGCATAAACTGGGAGGGGAACATTTCTATGTCTTCAACAAGTTGGAAAGAGTTTCTGCATGAGCATCATGCCGAGGTGGGGGAAGGCCCCTTACGGCAGATTGTCAAGCGGGACGGAAAGATCGAGCACTACGACCGCTGGCGTATAGCCTCGGCCATCAGCCGCGCCATCCAGGCCGCCCGGGAGAGCGACGATCCCGCCCTGGTCGAGGTACTGACCGCCAAGGTTGAGCGGAAATTGACCGAATTCATGCAGCAGCGCCACCCCAACTCGGCCCCCGCGGTGGAGGAGATTCAGGACCTGGTCGAGACGGTCCTGATCGACTCCGGCGAAAGCGACGTTGCCAAGAAGTACATCATCTACCGCGCCCGGCACGAGGTGATGCGGGATACCAAGAAGCTGATGGTGGACATCAACTCTACCATGGACGGCTATCTCTCCCAATCGGACTGGCGGGTAAACGAGAACGCCAACGTCAACTTCTCTTTAGGCGGACTGATCCTCCACAACTCGGGCACCATAACCGCCAACTACTGGCTTAAGAACATCTATCCCGAGGCGATCGCCGATGCACACCGCAAGGCGGATTTCCATATCCACGACCTCTCCATGTTCTCCGGCTACTGCGCCGGCTGGTCCCTTAGGCAGCTGATCCAGGAGGGCCTGGGCGGCGTCCCGGACAAGATCACCTCCACCCCGGCCAAGCACCTATCGACCCTGATCCAGCAGATCGTCAACTTCCTCGGGATCATGCAGAACGAGTGGGCCGGCGCCCAGGCGCTCTCCAGCTTCGATACCTACCTCGCGCCCTTCGTCAAGATCGACTCCTTAGGCGAGGAGGAGGTCAAACAGTCGATCCAGAGCTTTATCTTCGGGGTCAACACCCCCTCCCGCTGGGGCAGCCAGGCGCCGTTTACCAACATCACCCTCGACTGGACGGTTCCCAATGATCTGGCCGATAAACCGGCCATCGTCGGCGGAGAGGAGATGAGCTTCACCTACGGCGACTGTCTGGAGGAGATGAACCTGATCAACAAGGTCTTCATCGAGCTGATGCTGAACGGCGACGCCAACGGCAGAGGTTTTCAGTATCCGATCCCGACCTACAATATCACCCGGGAGTTCAGCTGGGATTCGCCCAATGCGGATCTCCTCTTCGAGATGACCGCCAAATACGGCACCCCCTACTTTCAGAACTTCATCAACTCCGACCTCGATCCCGGGGACGTCCGCTCCATGTGCTGCCGCCTGCAGCTCGATAAGCGGGAGCTCCGCAAACGGGGGGGCGGGCTCTTCGGTTCCGACGAGTTCACCGGCTCCATCGGGGTGGTGACAATCAATCTGCCCCGTATAGGCTACCTCTCCCGGGACAAGGGGGAGTTCTACCGTCGCTTGGCGCGGATGATGGATCTGGCGGCGGAGTCGCTGACTATCAAGCGCAAGGTGATCAACCGACTGATGGAGGGGGGGCTCTTCCCCTACACCAAGCGCTATCTGCAGCACCTCAACAATCACTTCTCCACCATCGGCATCTGCGGCATGAACGAGTGTCTGCAAAACTTCATGGGCGTGGATATCACCTACCCGGAAGGGAAACAGTTCGCCGTCGAGGTTCTCGATTATATGCGCGACCGGCTGGCCGATTATCAGGAACAGAGCGGCGACCTCTTCAATCTGGAGGCGACCCCCGCCGAAAGCACCAGCTACCGGCTGGCCAAGCACGACAAGGAGCGCTATCCGGATATCATTACCGGCGGCGAGGACGAGGTCTACTATACCAACTCCTCCCAGCTCCCGGTGGAATATACCGAGGATATCTTCGAAGCCCTCGATCATCAGGACGGCCTCCAAACCCGTTACACCGGCGGCACCGTCTTCCACGGCCTGGTGGGCGAAGCGATCGAGGATACCGAGGCCTGTAAAAACCTGGTCAAGGCGATCGCCGGCAACTACCGGCTCCCCTACTTTACCATCTCCCCCACCTTCTCGATCTGCCCCGTCCACGGCTACTTAGCGGGCGAACATTTCGAATGTCCCCGCTGCAGAGATGAGGAGGAGTCCCGGATCAGGGAGGAGATCAGCCGCCTCGAAGCATCTAAGGTTTCGTAAATTAATTGAAAGCATAATAGAACTGGGAGGATAAAGTGAAAAAAAGCATGAACACGAAAGAGATCGATCAGCAGATCGCAGCCCTGCAGGATCAACTGAACCGGGTTCAGGGACGCAAAACCGAGGTCTACAGTCGAATCGTCGGCTATTACCGATCGGTCAACAACTGGAACCGCGGTAAACGGGAAGAGTACCGTTACCGGCGCACCTACGCCTATCCGACGGCTCTGCCCGCGGAGAAGCTGGAGATGAAGAGGGGGATTGATAAGCAATCATCCGCCCCGGAGAGCGGCGCCGGTGCCGTGGCCTCGTATCAGTACTTCTACCGGACGACCTGCCCCAACTGTCCCCCGGTAAAGAGCTATCTGCAGGAGCTTAGGCTTTCGGGTTCCGAGATCAATGTTGATCATGAGGAAGGTTTTGAGCTTGCCGGCGATCTGGCGGTCAGCGCTACTCCGACGGTAATCTTTCGCGACCGGGACGGCAACGAACTCTTCCGGACCCTGAATCTCAAGGATCTGGTAGAGGCCTTCGAAGCCAAACAGGCGGTGAGTTGAGCCTGCGCTTCGGCCTGGTAAAAACCTCGCTGATCGACTATCCGGGGAAGGTCTCGGCGGTGGTCTTTACCCACGGCTGCAATTTCTGCTGCCCCTACTGCCACAATCCCGAACTCGTTCTCGGTTCGCCTCCGGATGATTTTATCGACGAAGAGGAACTGATGGCCTTCCTCGAGCGGCGCAAGACGGTGCTCGGGGGAGTGGTCATAACCGGGGGGGAACCATTGATTCACCCCGAGATTCCCTCGCTAAGCAGACGCATCCGCTCCTTGGGTCTATCTATCAAGATCGACACCAACGGAAGCTTCCCGGAACGACTCAAGGAGTGCGAAGCCGATTTTGTCGCTCTGGATCTAAAAACCGCCTTCCCCCGCTACAAGCTCCTGCTGGCGAGTAGATCTGATGCCGGGAAGATAGCGAACTCCATTCGAGCAAGTTTGCGCTACCTTAAGGAAACCGATATTCCCTATCAGCTGCGAACGACTATGGTTCCGGGGATTGTCGGTCCGGAGGATCTCAGGGAACTCTTGAAGGATCTGAACGGCTGCCGCGGCCGCTACCTGCTCTCGGGTTTCCGCAATACCGAGACCCTGGATCCGGCCTACGGCGCAGTACGCGCCTATGGGGACGAGGAACTCTACAGCTCAGCTGAAATTCTGGAGAATGCAGGCATCCAGACTCAGATCAGACTCAATCGTTGATCTGCCGGTCGGACCTAGCTTCGTTGCTCCGGGAGCTGACCTGGAACTTATCCTCCCGCACCGACCGACGGGCATTTGCGTCGCCCGACTGGATCAAGGAACTTCCCTTCTTCCAGAGGGGCAGATCGGCGGTTTGCAGGTATGATCTGAGGGTGTTGGAGTTTATGTAGCGCAGGTCTACCGCGATTTCTCCGAAACGGCGACGGTCTCCGCACTCTTGACGCAGTAGTATATTCTCGACTTGATGCGGCTTTATCTCGTCGTGCCGAACCAGAACTTCACCTATCTTTTCGTTATATTCCATACAGACCTCACAGAGCACAGCTGAAAAGCTATGCGCGGAAGGAGAGCGGAAACCAGCTCACATTGTTCTGTCAGGCTTCGGGTGCACTTATAAAATACGTCATGAATCAGCGGCTGTCAAATTCTCTTCGCCGCGCAAAGATCAGCTGGTCGAATTTCGACTCGAAACGTTTGGGAACCATGATCTCGCTAACCGAAGCCAGGGCGAAGTCGTCGGTCATACCGGCCAGATAGTCAATCACCCGGGATCTCCCGTCCGCCTCCTCGCCGGCGTACATCTCGTCCATCTTGACCAGATATTCACCGAACCGGGCGGCCAAGGTGTTGCCCTCGGCCAGATATGCCTCCGCCTCGCTGCCGAAACGTTCGTACAGGCCGAGAAGGTAGTCGAAAAGCGCGAAGAGGATGCGCCGAAAATAGGTATAGTACTCCGCTAGGAGATCATGTTTATAGATTTGACGATAGTTGAACTCTTTAAAGCTCAACAGGGCCTCGTAGACCGGTTTCGAGAAGCCGATGCTTCCCGCCTTGAGAGAGGTCTGAATCAGATCCATGACCATGGTATCGATGATCTCTCCGTTGGAGTTGCCCAGGATCTTCGTCACCTCCGCCGGCAGTGAATCGCGGCTCAGCATGCGCAGCTTGACCGCATCCTCGAAATCCCGGCCCAGATAGGCGATCTTGTCCGACATGCGTACCACGCAGCCCTCCCAGCTGGAGGGATAGCGGTCTCGGGCATCGATCGCCGTGAGCTCCTTCAGCTCAAAATCGGGGACAATCGCCTGTTCGAAGCGCTCGCCGCAGTGGTTGATGATCCCGTCCCGAACCGCGTAGGTCAGATTCAGACCCCGGCCGTGGTTGATCAGCTTATCCACTACCCGCAGGGAGTAGAGTTCATGGGCAAAGGGGGTCCCCTGGATCTCCTCGATGATCTTCTCGCCCACATGCCCGAAGGGGGTGTGCCCTAGATCGTGCCCCAGTCCGATAGCCCAGGCCAGATCCGCATCAAGATTCAGCGAACGGCAGATGGTGGCGGCCACGCTGGCCACATGCATCACATGCTCGATACGGGTACAGATATGGTCGTTCTCCGGGGTGAAGAAGACCTGGGTCTTATGTTTCAGCCGTCGGAAAGGGTTGGAGTGGATAATGGCGGTGGTATCCCGAAAGAAGGCCCCCCGTATATCGTTTTCCCGGGGGCGCTTGCGGGCAATGAGCTCTTCCCGGCTTAAAGGGGAAGAGAAGAATAGACTACTCATACAGAAAACCATGGTGCCCGCTTAGTTCCCGCCCTGTCAAGAGAGAAAGATTTGGCGATTGTTTGCAAATTTGATGCAGACCCACTATGATTTAGCCGTATGGCAAACGAAAAGATACTGGTAGTAGAAGACGAGCGGATCATCGCTATCGATCTTCAGCGGCGCTTGGAGAAATTCGGCTATACCGTAACCGCAATCGCCTCCACCGGTCGGCAGGCCCTGGAGAGCGTAGACGCCCAGCTACCCGACATTATATTGATGGACATCATGCTCACCGGCGATCTCGACGGCATCGAAACCGCCGAGCTCTTGAAGGAACGCTACGAGATTCCCGTCATATTTCTTACCGCCTACTCCGACGAGAAGACCCTGGAGCGGGCCAAGCATGTGGAACCGATCGGCTATATTCTCAAACCCTTCAAGGAAAAGGAACTCTATACCAGCATCGACATCGCCCTCTACAAATACTCGGTCGACCGCAAACTTAAGTGGCAGGAGCGCTGGTACTCGGCCATGTTCGACTCCATCGAGGACGGCATCATCGCTACCGACCTGTCCGGCGGTGTTCGCTTCGTGAATCCCGTGGCGGAATCGATTATCGGCATCTCGGAAGAGGAGCTAACCGGCCGCAGTCTGGGTGACGCGCTGGAGATTTACGACTCCCAGACGGGACTACTCGATTTCAACGATCTGGCAAGCATCCCGCCGGAAGACCTCCCCTTCCATTTTGAGGATACGGTGCTGGTCAATAAACGGGGCGAGAAGACCCATTTAGACGGCTCCTTCTCGATAATCCGAGATAAACTGGGCAAGAACGAGGGCAGCGTCGTCGTGCTGCACGATACCTCGGTGGTAAAACACCTAAGCGACCGGATCACCTATCAGGCCAGCCACGATATCCTGACCGGTCTCGCCAATCGGGAGGCCTTCTCACACCGGCTGAACGCCCTGGTCCAGAATACCCTGGACGCGACGATCACCCATGCCCTCCTCTACATCGACCTCGACCAGTTCAAGGTGGTAAACGACACCCTTGGGCACCGAGCCGGGGACGAGATGCTCCTCCAGGCGACCTCGATCATCAAATCCATGGTACGCTCATCCGACTTCTGCGCCCGCTTGGGCGGTGACGAGTTCGGGATCATCCTCTCCAACATCCCGATCAATCAGGCCAAACAGATCTCCGAGCGGCTCCTGAACCGGCTTCAGAACCATAAAATGGTCTGGGACGACAAGGTGTTCACCATCAACTCCTCCATCGGTCTGGTCAAGATCGACAGCGATTCCCAGGATGTCCAGGCGGTGTTGGCCGCCGCCGACGATGCCTGCTTCACCGCCAAGGAGGAGGGAGGCGGCAAGATCAAGCTCTACGACTCCACCTCCAACATCTTCATGAAGCGCCGCAGCGAGATGACCTGGATCGCCAAACTCAATTCGGCCATCGAGGACGACCGCCTGGTACTCTACTATCAGCCCATAATCCCCCTCAATCCGGACAAACATACAACCGTCAAGAACGAGATCCTGGTGCGAATGGTTAGCGCCGAAGGGGATCTGATCATGCCGGGGGATTTCATCCCCGCCGCCGAGCGCTACAACTTCATGCCCACCATCGACAAGGCGGTTATCCGCAAGAGCCTGGAGGCGATCGCGGCCATTACTCACCAAGCTCCGGACGACGACATCATTTTCAGTATTAATTTAAGCGCCGGCACCCTGGCGAACGAGCAGTTCCTCGACACCGTGGCGGACCTCGTCTCCGCCTCGGGCGTACCGCCACACTACCTCTGTTTCGAGGTCACCGAGACGGCGGCTATATCCAACATGCAGGTGGCCAACAGCTTCATCAAGGAGATGCGCGACCGGGGCTATACCTTCTCCCTGGACGATTTCGGTTCCGGATTCTCCTCCTTCAACTACCTCAAGACCCTGCCGGTGGATTATTTGAAGATCGACGGTACCTTCGTCTCCGACATGGACACGAATCCGGTGGACCGCTCCATGGTGGAGGCGATCAACAATCTCGGACATATCATCGGCACCGTAACCATCGCCGAGTTCGTCCGCTCCAACGAGATCTTGCTGCTCTTGAAGGATATCGGCGTCGACTATGCCCAGGGCTACGAGATTGCCCCGCCCTCGCCCTTGACCCAGTTCATTCCGCCCTCCCTCAAAAAGTCTTGACCCCCGCCGCCGGGAGCGGTAGGCTTCGCTAGCATGAACAACCCAAGCTCCCGGTCTATCCTCTTGAGCGGCATCAAACATTGCGGAAAATCTACCATCGGCGCCCTCCTGGCCCGCAGAATCGGCCTCCCCTTTCTCGATCTGGACGATCTGGTGGAAGAGGAGTCGCTCGCCAATCGGGGCGGTGATCGGGCCGTCCGCTGGGGGGTCCGGGAGATCTACCGCCGCCTGGGAAAGGACGAGTTCGTGCGCCTGGAGCAAAAAGCCCTCCGGATTCTTATGGAAGAGGGCGGCCGCTTCGTGCTGGCTTTAGGCGGCGGCACCCAGGAGAATCCCGAAAACCGGAAGCTATTGTCCGAGCTGGGCTGCCTGGTGTATCTTTCCGAAGAAGCGGAAATCCTCTATAAGCGGGTTTCCTCAGGCGGCATACCGCCTTTTCTCGACGCCGAGGATCCCCGGGGGAGCTTCGAAGAACTCTACCGTACCCGGGACCGGCTCTATCGGCGCACAGCGGATATAGTCCTTCCCCTGGAGGGGCGCAATCCGGCGGATGCGGCGGAGTATATTGAGCAAACATTGAAGGAGCACATCAGTGGCCGGTAGCAGTTTTGGCACCTTATTTCGTATCACCACCTTCGGCGAATCCCACGGACCGGGGGTCGGCGTCATTATCGAAGGTGCGACTCCCGGAGTGGAGCTCACCGAAGCTGATATCCAACTGGAGATGAACCGTCGCAAACCGGGACAGTCCGACCTGACGACCCCCAGGAGCGAGGCGGATGCGGTACACATCATGTCCGGCGTCTTCGAAGGCAAAACAACGGGTACCCCCATCGGGGTGATACTCTACAACAAGGATATGCGCCCCAGCGCCTACGACGAGATCAAGGAGCTCTTCCGGCCGGGCCACGCCGATTTTACCTACCTCGAGAAGTACGGCGTCCGGGACTACCGCGGTTCCGGCCGCGCATCGGGCCGGGAGACCGCCGGTCGCGTGGCCGGCGGTGCGGTGGCCAAGAAACTTCTGGCCCGGCGGGGTGTACTGATACGGGCGCATACGAAGCGGGCGGCCGGCATCAGCTGCGAAGCCTACGATCCCGAGGAGATCGAACGCAATCCCATGCGCGCCGCGGACCCTCACGCCGCCGAGAAGATGGCGGCTCGGGTGCGGGAGCTCGCCGAGATCGGCGACAGCGTGGGCGGTATCGTCGAATGCCGGGTCAGCGGTCTGCCCGCAGGTCTGGGCGACCCGGTTTTCGACAAGCTCGACGCCGAACTCGCCAAGGCAATGGTCAGCCTGGGAGCGGTAAAGGGGATCGAGTTCGGTTCCGGTTTCGGCTGCGCCGATATGCGCGGAAGCGAGCACAACGACGGGATGGACAAGGATGCGTTCCTGACCAACAACGCCGGCGGAGTGCTCGGCGGGCTCTCCACCGGCCAGGAACTCATCTTCCGGGTGGCGGTAAAACCCACCTCTTCCATAACCGTCAAACAGCGCACCCGGGACACCTCCGGAAACGAGCGCGACATAATCACCGAAGGCCGTCACGACCCCTGCATCTGTCCTAGAATCGTGCCGGTTATCGAGGCCATGTGCGCCATCGTCTTAGAGGATCACTTCAAGCGCCAGGCCTCCCTCCACGCCTAGGTAAGGTTAGGCTGATGCGCTACACCTTCAAGACCCGGGGGAACAGAAAGCTCTATGCCGGCTATGCCGCCTCGGCGGTCCTGCTGGGGTCGACGCTCCTGCCGCCCCTCCTCTTTCCCGGGCGCATCAGCCTGGGAATCGCCCTTGTTGCGGGCTTTCTGGCCTATCATATTATCCGTTTCCTGATCCGTCATATCCGCAGCAATATCCTGACCCACGACGACGGCGTCACCTTCTTCTTCCCATCGGGCAGTATCGAGCGCCTCTCGTGGGAGGAGATCACCCATTCAGGACGTATTATGAGTAGTGAAGGCAAACCGGTCCTCTTCATCTACGCCGAAAAAAAGGACCGCCTGGCTACCGTACCCGACGAGTACGAGAACCTCGGCCGGCTTCAGGATGAACTCAAAGAGCGATGCCCCTGGTACGAGTTGGAACAGCAGGAGGGCATCAGCCTGGAGAAAACGATTCTGCCATTGGTTGAGCATAAAGATTCTTGATTAAAATAGTTTTCGACAAAATTTGATATTTTCCCAAATTGGTCTACACTTAGGGGAGTAATGCAACCTGTATGGAGGAAACTATGAGAGGAAGAATCCTACTGTTAATCCTGGCCCTGAGCCTGGTATTCACCTTTTCCGCTACTGCACAAAACAATGTTGATGATTTCGTCGGCGCCTTCGAAGATTTTGCCGATGCGGCTGCTCCTAGCATGCCGATGCTCGCAGATGTAGGCCTGCGCTGGTCGGACGCCTATATCGGTCACTTTCCCCACTTCGGCGTAGGAACCACCGTCGGTTTCGTTGCTGTACCGATTGACGATTTAGATGGATTTTTTACCGCCCTCGATATCGGTGAGGTTCCGCAAGAATTGGAAGATATCGGTGGTGTGCCGATCCCTGCACTAGCTTTCGAAGGGCGTATCGGTGGCTTCGTCTTTCCATTCGATATAGGCGTCAAGGCTGGATTTATCCCCGAGTTCATGAAAGAGAGCTGGGGTGAGGATATTGCAGTAGATTATCAAATGGTCGGCTTCGATCTTCGCTATCGTCTGGTAAAAGAGGGCCTTTTGATGCCAGAGATCTCCGTCGGCGGTGGATACACCTACCTGAAGGGGTCGGTCGGAGCCAGCGTCGGTGAAGATGCACAGATTGATGATGGAACTGAGCAGTTAACCTTCAATCAGCCAGACGTTGTTTTCGGTTGGACCTCCAGCGTAATCGACGCCAAGGCCCAGATCAGCAAGAACGTACTTCTGATTCTACGTCCTTATGCCGGTATCGGTCTCTCCTACGGTGTATCCGAAGCCGGAGGTGGAGTTGAAGCGACTGTTACATCAACGACCGGCGACTTGAATTATTGGAAGACCAACTACGGTAGCGATTTCGATGATATCGACACAGACGGTGCAACCGTCTACAAAGAAGTTGAATCATTCGCCATGAGGGCCTACCTCGGTACTGCGGTAAATCTTACAATCTTCAAATTCGACCTTTCCGGCTCTTACAATCCTGGAAACGGTGCTTTAGGAGCCCAGTTCAACGTGCGGGCCCAGTTCTAAGTTTTTACTTCTATTCGTGATTCAAGCGGCTTCGATTTTTTATCGGAGTCGCTTTTTTTTTACGCACCAATACTTTATAATGCTGAATCGGGAGTGTCGAATGGTTCGTCGGATTCTGCTCTACCGCTTATCGCTTATTCTGCTGCTCATTGCCTTTAGCGCCGTCCTCCTTACTGCTCAAGAGAGCGATACTCCCACGGGCCTGCTGGATCTGAGGAGGGTCGATTTCAGAGCAAGCGATACGCTCCCTCTCAACGGAACATGGGAGTTCTACTGGAAGGAGTTCATAGATCCCAAGGCGCTTCCCGCCCCCGGTACGCCGGTCACGGTTCCCGGGAACTGGACGGAGGCGGAATCGACGGAAGCGATCGATATGAGAGGCTACGGCAGCTACCGCCTGCGAATACTGCTGCCCGAAAACTCATCGGCCCTGGGCCTCTATATACCCTACTTTACCTCTAACTACCGCCTTTTTATCAACGGCAGAGAGATTGCGCAGAATGCTCCTCCCCGGCAGGAACAGCATCCCATGGATACCCAGGTCCGCCCCCAGGTAGTATTGCTGCCGGCGGCCGATGAGTTGGAGCTGATCGCCCACGTCTCCAATTATCACGATGTGGTGGCGGGATTCACCAAGAGCTTCCGCCTCGGCCGGCTGGAGAAGGTGGTCTCCCGGCGAGAAAACCGCGCCCTCTACGACGTGATGCTCTTCGGCAGCCTTTTCATCATCGGACTCTATCACCTCAACTTCTACATCCTGCGGCGTAAGGATCAGGGGGCCCTCTTCTTCGGGCTCTTCAGCATGCTGATAGGCATTCGGAGCCTCTTCTACGGGGAACAGATTATCCTGATCATCTTTCCCAATATTCCTCCCGAACTGATGATGACCATGGGACACATGACCCAATCCCTCTCGGTTCCGCTCCTGCTCCATTTTGTGCATACCCTCTTTCCTCACGGCTTTTCCCGGTACTATCTGCCCTTCTTCGATGGGGTAAGTCTGCTCTATACCCTGCTCACCATCATCTTTCCCCATCACATCTACATAAACTTTCTTGTCTATTACAACATAATCACTCTAGTGACCGGTCTATACCTCCTCTTCCTGTTGGGCAATGCGATTTTGACCGGCACTCAGCATGCCTGGGTATTCTTGACCGGTTTTCTGATTCTCCTGGGAACGGCGGTCAACGACATCCTCCTCTCCTATCAGATCGTGCATACCTTTCATGTGGCCGCCTACGGGCAGCTGGCCTTCATCGTCAGCCAGGCCCTCATCCTGAGCTTCGACGTGACCGAGGCCTTTAACCGGGCCGAGGCCCTGACCCTGACATTGACCAGGATCAACCGGGCTTTCCGCCGCTTCGTACCCCAGGAGTTCTTGAGTTTCCTTAAGATCGAGGATGTGGCCGAGGTCAAGCTTGGGGATCATGTAGAAGAGACGATGACGGTTATGTTTGCCGATATTCGCTCTTTCACCAATCTCTCCGAGCAGTTGACCCCCGAGGAGAATTTCCTTTTCATCAACTCCTACTTGAGCCGCATGGGCCCGATTATCCGCAAAAACGGGGGATTTATCGATAAATACATCGGCGATGCAATTATGGCCCTCTTCCCCAAGGGCCCTGATTCGGCGCTCCAGGCGGCGGTGGAGATGCAGAAGGAGCTCAGGGAGTATAACCGTCAGCGGGCTTCGATCGGCTATAAAAAAATCAGCGTCGGGATCGGAATTCACACAGGGGAGCTAATGCTCGGCACGGTGGGAGAGTCGGAACGGATGGAGAGTACGGTTATCTCCGATTCGGTCAATCTCTGCGCCCGCATCGAAAAGCTGACCAAGACCTTCGGGATACGTATCGCTATCAGCGAGAAATCATTCCAGATGCTCGATGATCCCTCCTCATTCTACATCCGCTTCATCGCCAAGGTTACGGTCAAGGGGAAGAACCAGCCGGTGGCTATCTTCGACTGTTTCGACGGGGACCCCCAAGAGGAGATCGATCAGAAGATCGGCGCTCACTCGGAGTTCGAGAAGGGCGTTAATCACTACTACATGCAAGAGATGGAGATTGCGAAACGCTACTTTACCCAGGCGTCGGAGAAGGCTCCGGAGGATAAAGCGCCCCGCTTCTATTTGCAGCGAATGCAGGCCATGATTCCCATGAGCCGGGAGCTGCCCAAGGAGGGAACTCCCGACGAACTGGACGGGTTATCGGCCGAGGAGCTCTAGGCAGCTAAACCGAGTAGGCGAGCTTGCTCTTGGCAATCCGCTTGCGGGAGGCCCGGATCTCGTCTCCGTAATCAGTCAGAATTTGCTCCAGCCGCTCCCGAAGGGTCTGATACCCGAACTCCCGCGCGGCGATCTCGAAGTTGTGCTCCACCGCCTCTCTGCGCACCGACTCATCGGTAATCAGGGTATACATCGACTCCAGCGCATCGTCGGGGATCACCAGCATACCGTCCTCGCCGTAGACATCCCGAATCTCGACATTCTTGAACTTCATGATCCCGATATCGGTTTTATAGACGAGGTACGTGGTGGTTACCACGGGAACCTTGGCGGCGATCGCTTCGAGGAGGGCGTTGCCGAACCCCTCCCAGATAGGCAGGTAGGTGACCAGGTCGGCGTTGGCCAGTACATCCCGGTTGGTATAGAGCTTGCGCCCCTCCCCGTCCGTTCCCCGCTCTGAGGCGACCCGGTCGGATATGAGATGCACGGGAATGCCGGCGGAGGCGGCCATCCCGCGGATCTCCTGGATGTAGTTCTCGTCCGGTTCGTCCCCCTGATAGAGGGAGATGATGAAGTGGGTCCGGTCGGCGAACTGGGGATAGCACTTTATAAAACGGCCTAAGAGGGCGATCGAGTCTTCGATCCGCTTCCGCCGTACGATCCGCGTGGGCTGGACGATCAGAATATCCTTTTCATCAAAGCCCAAGTCCCGACGGAAACTCCGATTGTAGTCGTCCTTCCAGACCGGATGGTCGAAATCCTCGCAGTTGGGAACCAGCTTGGGCTGTACTCGTTTGATGGAACGCAGGATGTGGGCCGCATAGGAGGAGAGCACGATATGCTCCAATCCGGGGTCGGTCGGGGGCATTATGCGGCTCAGGAGTCCGTCAATATGGCTGTTGGAGAAGCGGCTTCGCTCCCACCAGAAATCGTGGTGGTGGAAGATCGTGGCCACCCGCCGCTCGCTGGCCAGTTCATAGACCCCCATGCCGCCTAAAAGGGTCATGGGCATGGCGTTGGTGTTCTGGGCCACAATCACGTCGAGATCCTGGTTCTGTACATACTCGAAGAGGCGGCTCGCAACCTCCTTCCCCTCAAACTGCAACCTGTCCAGGATATATTTCTTCCGCTTCGGCGTTATATGGGGCGGATGACGCTGCAGAAAGGGGAAAACCTGCCCCTCGTACCATTTCTGCTCCTTGCTGTCGAAGCGGATCGAGGGCAGAGTGAATTGCCGTTCCGTCGGGATCGACGGGAGCGGGGTGCCGTACTTGCCCGAGATGGTGTGGATTTCGTGGCCCATCTGAGAAAGGATCTCGATCCATTTATCCACCTCCAGGGAAACGCCGTCCACGTCCCCCAGTTTTCCCGATATAATGCCGATGCGAAAGGTCTGTTCCATAGATTCCTTCTATCCCTCCGAAAAGAGGGGTCCCATCTTGCCCCGCCAGCGGGGATGTTTGGAAGAGATATCCTCCGTGTAGAGAGGACCGGAGAGTTCCTGTTGATCGATGCCGCGCAAGCCGGTGATAGAGCTGGAGATCCAGCGAGCGAGCCTGAGAACCACCATTTTGTGACGCAATCGTCCCTGCATGTCCCGGTTGAGAATTTGCGGAATGGTGCTGGTGGTTACAATCTCGTCGATGGCCGGATCGTTCATGGTAATCCGCCCTTCCCGACTGGAGTAGAAATGGGTCACCATGAATATTACCCGCCGGGGAGCCCCCCGACGCAACAGCCTGCAGCACTCCAGGATCGTATTTCCCGTTCGCACCATATCGTCGATTACCACCAGATCCTTACCCTCTATATCCTCGATGCCGATCTCAGATGAATCATCCACTTCGATCTGCACCTCCCGCTCGCCGGTTCGCCGTTTCTTCATCTTCAGCACCTTGACCTGCTCCCGGTCCAGGGCGCGGTGTACCTCGCTGCAGAAGCTGACCGCTCCGGCGTCGGGGGAGCAAAGAACCAGGTTATTAGCGTCGACGATATCCGAATCGCGCATGTAATCGGCATAGACCTGCCAGGGCTGCAGATTATGGAAATAGCCCGAGAAGCGGTCCATGAAGATATTCTCCACCGAACAGGAGTGGTTGTGAACGGTAACGACCTCGTCTACCCCGGCCTCCCGCAGGAGATCCGCATAGAGCCGGGCCGAAAAGGGCTGACCGTCGAACTTCTTGTAGTCCGAATCATCCCGCTGGATGGCCGTCACCCCGTGTTCGGGCCTGGGACCCCGGTCCTGGGCGCTGTAGTAGAGGTCGGGCTCTAAGAGAATTACTCGATCGGCGCCGTTATCCTTGGCCGCCCGGGCAATTAGAAAGTTGCGCATAGCCAGTTCGTCGCGACTGTAGGTGCCCATGGTGGTGCTGGTGATCAGCACGGTGAAGGATTCAAGCTTGCGCCCGATATTCTCCCAGTTATTCTCGTCGACGATGAAGCGGGGACAGAATTCATTGTTGAGAAAGCTTTTAAGGGAGATGAGATCCGAGTAGTGTTCCCGCTGCCGGAGATGAAATCCGATATCAGCCGCGAAGGGACTATCAGGTATATTACCGACAACCAGCAGAGGACCCATATGGGGCATAGCCTATAAAGAAGCCCCGGATTGGTCAAGCGAGGGGTTTCAAGGGATAGGTCATTTCGCTATGCTCTAGGCCTATGTCGTCGGAAAATCATACCCCGCTCATTGTACAGAGCGACGGCTCACTATTGTTGGATGTCCATGACCCCGGCTTCGTCAGCGCCCGGGACGAGATCGCTCCCTTCGCCGAACTGGAGAAATCCCCGGAGCATATGCATACCTACCGCATCTCCCCCATCTCCCTCTGGAACGCCGCCTCCGCCGGGCTTAAGAGTGAGGAGATCGAGGCGCGCCTGACTCGCTGGTCCCGTTTCCCGGTTCCGGATAACGTCCTCTTCTCGGTCCGCGATCTATTGGGGCGCTACGGAAGCATCGTGCTCAAACCGGACGAAAACCCGGATTACCTCGAACTCGTGGTCCGGGATCAGCATCTATTGCGGGAGATCAGCAGCCGCAAGGATGTGGCCCGCTACATCATCCATGAGGGTGAGAAACTCCTGGTGCCCCTGGTGGAACGGGGCAGCCTCAAGAACGCCCTGATCAAGATCGATTATCCCGTGGAGGATCTGGCACCGCTAAAGACCGGCGAAGCGCTAGAGCTGAAGCTGCGGGAGACGACCGTCGACGGCAAGGAGTTTGCGATCCGGGACTATCAGGAGGAGGCCGCAGCGAGCTTTCACGGCGGCGGACTGGCAGGAAACGGTTTCGGAGTTATAGTGCTTCCCTGCGGCGCCGGGAAGACGATCGTCGGCTTGCGGGTGCTCGATCTTTTGCAGACGAACGCCTTGATCGTCACTACCAATGTGGCGGCGGTGCACCAGTGGATCGACGAGCTGAAGGACAAGACCGAACTGGATGAGGAGTCGATCGGCGAATACACCTCCAACAACAAGCAGATCCGCCCCATTACGGTAACCACCTACCAGATCCTCTCCTACGGTCAGAAGCAGGATCCTCCCTTTCCCCACTTCGCCCTCTTCCGGGCCAGGGACTGGGGATTGATTATCTACGACGAGGTTCATCTTCTGCCCGCTCCTGTTTTCCGGGTCACCGCCGAGATTCAGGCCGTCAGACGGCTGGGGCTGACCGCTACCCTGGTACGGGAGGACGGCAAGGAGGGCGAGGTCTTCTCCCTCATCGGCCCCAAACGCTACGACGTTCCCTGGAAGGAGCTCGAGCGCAAGGGGTGGATCGCCGAAGCCTACTGCACCGAGATTCGCCTCGAGCTTCCGGAGGATGAGAAGCTCTCTTATGCGGTGGCCGACAAGCGCAGGAAATACCGCATCGCCGCGGAGAATCCCAAAAAGATCGAGATCGCGAAGGAGCTCTTGGAGAATCATCCCGACGAGGGGACCCTGATAATCGGACAGTATCTGAATCAACTGGAAGAGATCGCCAAGGCGGTCAAGGCGCCGATCATCACCGGCAAGACTCCCAACGCCGAGCGGGAGGAGCTCTACCGTCGTTTTAAATCGGGGGAGATACAGGTACTGGTGGTCTCCAAGGTAGCCAACTTCGCCATAGACCTGCCCGACGCCTCGGTGGCGATCCAGGTCTCGGGGACCTTCGGTTCCCGTCAGGAGGAGGCCCAGCGCCTGGGCAGAATCCTGCGTCCCAAGGAGCGAAACTCCTTCTTCTATTCCCTGGTCTCCCGGCATACCGTGGAGGAGACCTTCGCCCTGAACCGTCAGAAATTCCTGACCGAACAGGGTTACGGGTATCACATAGAGTTGTGGGAGGAGCCCGTATAGAGTAGAATGGTCGGAATGCTTGACACGAGCCACTGGAAGCGACATCTACTGACCCTGAAGGACGGCCCCTTCTTCGAGCTGGTAAAAAACTACCTGGGCAAGGTTCAGACTCCGTACCATAAACCCTCTCTGATCGACTCCTTGGAACGCTTTCTTACGAAAGAGGAGACCCAGGCACGTATCTTCGCGCTGATGGATGAGCAGGAGCTGCAGATAACCCGCTTCGTCAGCCAGAGCGACGGGATCGGCTTCGATGAGCTCTACCCCTACTTCAGGGACGACTTTAGCCGTCTGCGTTTCCACAGTCTGATCGAAAACCTGGAGGAACGACTGCTCCTCTATCGGGACGACGAGAAGCGCTACCGGCTCAATCCGATCTTCTTCGCCCGGCTCGAATCGGTCGGCCGGGCCCGGCCGCTTTCACCTACGATACTCAGCACGCCGGCTGAACCGGGCTGGCTCAGTGTGGATCTCTTTCTCGCTTTTCTTGCGCTGATCAAGGAACTCCCGACCCTGCACAAACAGGACGGGGAACTCAAAAAGACCGGCCGCAGCGCCCTGGACGAGCGCCTGCCGGGCCTGAGCGAAGGCGGCCGGGCACGGCTGCTCCTCGATATCGCCGAGGTGCTCGAGTTGAGCAGCGACACCGGCGGCGAAACGGTCATAGCCGGGGAGGCCCTGGCGAGCTTTCTCGAAATAAGTCCGCATAAACGCTATCGAGCGCTCTTAGGCGCGGCGGCGGCGGGGGCTTTTCGGGAACGTTCCGACCGCGATGCCTACCGCTTGGGCATGACTATCTTAGAGGCCCTGGAGAGCAATCTCGACCCGGCCTACAGTTATCCTCTGCAGGAGCTCGGCGATGCCCTGACCGCCGAACTGTCGGCTGCCGGCGAACCGGTACATCCCCAGCGCATGCGCATCGCCCTCGACCGACTCACCGAGGCAGGCTTCCTCTTCCTGGTAGAGGATTCGGTTGGCTTGACCCGTCCGGCGGAGCTCTTCGCCGAAGAGAACCGGCCCCTGATCCTCCAACCCACCTTCGAGATCCTGATCGGTCCGGACACCCTCACCGAAGCGAAGCTCTTCGCCGCCCGCTACTGCAGGCTTGAGCGCTTCGACCGCTTCGCCAAGTATGAGCTCGAGCACGATCTGTTTCTGATGAATGTCAAGAACCAGGGACTCTACGACGAGCTGGATGCGATCCTCGAACGGCTTGTGGGGGGAAAACCGCCGCAGAATGTGCTGGTCACCGTCGGTGGGTGGATGGACGAATCCCGGCAAATCGAGATCAGCACCGGCACGGTTATCAAGGTGGCCCCGGAATTGATTCCGGTTATAGAGGAACACTTCGCCAACCTCTTGCTCGAGACCCTTGCCCCGGGGGTCTACTTCGTGCGGCCCGAGAAGCTGAGCCCCTTTCTAACTCGATGGCGGAGTCTCGGGTATGCAGACCCCGGGGAAATCCGTAACCACTTGAGCGGCTCGGGAAGAGCCCGGGGGATACCCCTCACCCCGGAGATCAATGCGCCCGAGCTCGATCTTCGTGGAGAGGATGATCCAGAGCAGAGCGATCCGGCAATCGAAGGCGATGAAATCCGCCGGGAACTGATAGAGGGCATGGAGAAGCTCAGTAGCAGGAAGGTAAGCGATGAACAGCGGCGGGAGCTCAATGCGAAGATCGAGAAAAAGCTCTTCATCTATCCCGACCAACTCCGACCCGAAACCTGCCGCATCGGCCGCATCGAGGCCCGGGGCATCGATTTTCACGCCAAACTGCGCATCATAGAGGATGTGCTCGACAGCCGCCAGGATCTGCTCGAACTGGTCTCGTCGGAGACCGAGGGGGAGGCCCGGCTGGTGCACCCCCTGGAGCTGAACAAGGAGCCGGGCAATCCCAGCCTCAAGGCCCTGGTTCTCCCCGAGGAACGGGAGGCAAGCTTCCGGGTGCGCCTGGTGAGCCGTATCAGAAAGCGAAAGCGTTCCCTCTATTATTGAGAGACGGCTGTCGAGTGCCGGCGGAGAATCTACTCAGAGCTTCGGGAAATCCCGGCCCGTAAAGAGCCGGTACTGCGCCTCGGCCTGGGCCTGAAGCATGGATTCACCGTTTATTATGCTCGCTCCCCCTGTGGCCGCGGCCTCGAGAAAGCGAGTTCGCTCGGGAACATAGATCAGATCATAAGCGATCTCACCTCCCCGCCAGGGATACCCCTCCAAGGGATTCAGTTCCTCCAGGGGATGCATCCCCGCCGGAGTGGTCTGTACCACGAGCTCTGCATACTCGGCTACCAGAGGAAAACTCTCAGACCCCAACGCTGCAGCTCGCATACCGAAGCGCTCGGCCAACTCCTCCGCCTTCTTCAGGGTCCGGTTGAGGATCAGCACCTCGAATCCCCGGGATTTCAGCGCCCAGAGCGCCGCTTTCGCAGCACCCCCGGCGCCGATTACCACCGCCCGGCGGGGTAAGGCGGACAATCTCCCCGCCGGATCGTCGAGAAAGGGCGATAAGGGCGCAAGAAAGCCGTCGACATCGGTATTGCTCCCGCGCCAACAACCCTTGGAGCGAACGACGGTGTTACAGGCGCCGATCGCGTCGACCGCCGGATCACTACTATCCAGGAACGGAATTACCGCCTCCTTGTGGGGAACGGTTACCGAAAAGCCATCGACTCCCAATTCACCGGCGAGCTGCATCCACTCCGCCGGATCATCCACCTGAAAGGGAATATAGACCGCATCGACTCCATCCCGTTTATAGGCGGGGTTATGGATTCCCGGGGAGCGCGAATGGAGGGCCGGATTGCCGATGAGCCCGTAGAGCCGGGTGGCGGGGGTAATCTTCCGATATCCGTAGAGCTCGGCCAAGAGGCGTGGCGATATATGCCCCGGGGCGGCGCTCTCCCCTTCGGGGGAGCAGAAGCTCAACAGGCCTCCGTACCGTCCGGCCAGGATACGGTTGGGAAAACCGAAGGGCCCCATCCCGATTATGATATGGGGAGAGGGGGTCGTCATCATCGCATTGATCATGCGTCTCAGATCGGCGATACCCCGGGGAGCGGCGGCGAATTTCGGAATCTCACCCTCCGCCCGGGGAAGATCGGCGATCACCTGAGGAAAATCCTCCGGCACGCCGGAAAAATCGTGGGCGGAACGGATAATCCTGACCCCCTCCTCCCGGGCGCGCGCCTCGGCCGCCCCGGCCGGCAGATCGCCTTCCAGATCGACATAGGCATAATCGGCGGAGATCATCCCGCCAAGAAGCTCCTGCCGCTCAGCCTCGTCGAGGCTGCAGTGTCCGCCGTCGGAGACCCGCCGCAGAGTCAGGATCAGCGGAAGACCGGCCCGCCTTGGAAAGTCCCGAATCTTAAGGGGATCTATGGAATCGAGATAGTCTGTTCTCAGCTCGCACAAATCGATATAGGGTCGATACTCCTCGATCAGGCGCAGATTCTGATCCAGGTTCCGCCCGGTAAGCACCAGGGCGATCATCAGTAGTCGCCCCGGAAGAGGTAGATGTCCTCGACGGCGCCCTCCGAATCAAAATGGAGGCGCAACCGGACCGGGTAGGTTTCCCGTTGAAGCTCCCAGTATTCGCCGCCGGAATCGCGGTGCAGGGGCTCCCCCAATCTCCCGATCACCTCTTTTCGCGGCATGCCGATGGTGATCTCGTCCAGCGAGAGGAGGCTGCTGCGGTCGATCCTCAGTTGCCAGAGGCGATCCTGATAGAAATAGAGGTAGAATCCCTCGCGGTAAAAAACAACGCTGTCCTCCGTCGCTCGGGCTCCCCGGAGGGGATAGACCGACTCGGGGGCGCCGAAGCGCTCCAGGGCCTCCGCCGGAGAGAGTCCGATCCAAGACAATGGATCCGCTAACTCCTCTGCGCTCAGCGTAGCGGAAAAGAGTATTACAAACAGTACCAAGACGATCAGATAGACGATTCTTCCCATGGGCGCTCCTTAGGGGGACTCGATGCGTAGAGCTTCAAGCCTCTCCGTCAACTCCGGTTCAAGCTGCGGCATCCGCTCTACTTGTCTAAGATAAATCTCAGCCCGGGCGCTATCGCCTCGGCGCAGATAAAACTCAGCCAGAGCCAGCGGGGCTTCCGGATTGCGGATATCCAGAAAGAGGGCCTCCTCCAGGAGTCGGCGCCGTTCCGGGCCGTCGGCCAGCAGTCGGCTCTGGAAGATGCGGAGCGAACTCAGCTCTTCAGCGGAAAGCCTCTCTTGGTCGAGACTCTCGATAATAATTCGGGCTTCACCTGGTTCGCCGTTGCCGAGGTAGTAATCAATCAGTTCCAGTGCGCTTGAAGCGTCCCCGGGCCGCAGTTCACGAAGTTCCAGGAGCACCCCTAAACGCTCCTCCTCCAGGCCGATCCGGCGGTAGATCTCAGCCCCCTGCTCCAGCAGGGCGGCATCCCGCACCTCATCCAGGGCTTCCTCGAGATAGATCCTTGCCTCTTCCCAGAGACCGGCGTCCACCGCATTCTGCATCAACTCCCTATTACGGGCGCCGGCCTCCTCTGCGGAGGAGACGGAACTGCTCAAAAGCGCCTGCCCCTCTCGATCCCGGCCGGTCTCGATCAAGAGTTGGCCGTAAAGATCCTGAATACTCTGTTCGTCGGGGAAACGTTCTACATAGCGCTGAAGCAGCGAAAGGGCCCTCAGTCGCTGACCTTGCGCACGGAGAATCTTCGCCTCCAACAGAACCAGCGACACCGAATCGATACCCCGCTGCCGGGCCTCCCGGAGCACGGTCCAGGCGGCCTCGTTCTCTCCCAAGCGAAACTGAGCCTCCGCCTCGCCTAAGAGGTATCGCGCTTCGGGACCGTCCTGTTCCCGGGCGGCCTCGAAGTTGTCTGCGGCGCTCCGCAGCCGCCGCAGCGCAAGATCGACGCGTCCCTGAAGATAGAGGAGCTCGGTCTCTTCCCCGATCAACTCCCGCAGATCGGAGAGAACCAGATCCGCTTCTTCATAACGCCCCTCATCCAAATAGACCCGCACCAGCCCGTAGGCTGCGGGGTAGCAGTTGATGGACGCCTGGAGGGTGCCGATATACCAGGTTATCGCCTCGGCCCGGTTCCCCCGCAGCTCCTCCACATAGCCGAGCATATACTGAGGCAGTACCCCGGCGGGATTGAGTTCCCTGCCGACCGTGAGGGATTCGTAAGCGATTTCCAGGGTGTCAGGCTCATCGGTGTAGAGCAGAGAGAGGGAAGGCAGAATAAAAAAGAGGTAGCTTACCTCCTCTATCCTGGTAAGGGGGTAGACCCCGTCCTTGATGTCCTTGAGAACCGGCGCGAACTCGCTGGATGGAAGCGGAGTTACCCGGGGAATCGTCTCGGGTAGCGCCGGGTAGAGTTCGTTATAGAGCCAACTCGCGAGGAACCTGAGATCCTCGGCATAATCCGAAAGACCGTCCCGGGAGTCCAAGACTGCAAATCCCTCCCGCAGGGACTCAGGCGATCCCCCGGCAATTAGGCGAAACGCGTCGCCCACGAAGCCTTGGGTGCGCTTCACCGCCGGCGGAGCAACCGGCTCTTCAGGAGGAGGCGGAGTGCCGGCGCAGCCGGCAAGTAGCAATGTGATGAGAAGAAGGAGAAGGCGAACTCTGTTTCTCACTTGCGCCGTTTCCGGAGATACTCCTCGAGCAGCCAGATTCCCAACAGGATAAAGAGAACCGGCCACCAGGTTGCGGCCACCCTGGAAAAATCCTCCTTAATCAGCCCTAAGGAGAAGGGTAGAAATATCAGGCTCAATATAATCAGTCCCCACGCAGGCACGAGGGCCTTAATTCGCCCGCTGCCCTTGAGCTTATTGCCGTAAACTGCCAGGGAGATCCCGGCGATGGTCATATAGACGGGCCAGTATAACTCCAGATCTGTTCCCGGAAGCAGAGCCTCCTGGAGGGTCAGCAACAGGCCGCTCAGAAAGAAGAAGAACCCGAGGACGAGGTACCAGCGTCCCAACTGCCGGGCGTTAACCAGATAAATCGTGAGGAATCCCAGCAGTGAGACGGCAATCGGCCACAGATCCTCGTAGCGGGGGAGAACCCCGGTGGTCACCAATAACATTCCGATCCCCATAAGAATCAAAAACACACTACCGATCAATAGCTTATGCGGAAATCGTACCTGTCTCTTTTCCATCGTACCTTCAAGCTTAGCAAATTCATTCCGCCCCTACAAGGAGCGCTCTTAATAAGCCTGAAGCGATTATTGCCAAGCCATCGGGGCTCTGGTAGTATCGATTACAGTTATGAGAAAGCGCATCGGCTTTAGCCTGCTTGGTATCGTCGTCATTCTACTGGCGGCGTTGAGCGGAACCCAGTGTTCCCTGATAGACACCCTTCGTTACGGAGAGAAAGCCTACTTCCTAAAAGGCGAACCAGAGGAGCGACAGGAAATCGCAGAACTCTTGGAACTCTTGGAGCAGGAAGAGACCCCCTTCGAAGCCCGGTACATCCTGATGAACCAGATAATCAAGCTGCTCTATCGGGATGAGAACGACCAGGAACTCAACCTCCTGCTCTCTACCTATGTGGAGAAGAATCCCGAGGATCCCTATAACGCCTACTATCTCCTCGTCATCGCGGAGAACTACCGTAAGCAGCATGCCTTTCCCTTTGCTGCGCACTATTATGAACGCATCCTGAAGAATTACTCCGATCTTCTGGTGCGGGAGAACTCGGTTCACTTTCTCTGTCTCAACAGCCTGATCGATCTGGTTGAAGAGCCGGAGACCCGCGTTCAGTACTACAAGGAGCTGATCGCCCGATTCCCGGGAGAGATCGACCTGGGGCAAACCTACTATTTTCTGGGTAAAACCTACGAGGAGATCGGCGAATGGGATCTGGCCATCCAGGCCTATAAAGAATTCCTGAAATTCCCCGATACATCGATACAGGGGATACCCGATGCGCAGCAGGAGATCAGTTCCATGATCACCTTCTACGACAGACGGGATAAAGATTGGACTATGGCGGATCTCGATCGGCTGGTAAACAATATCAAAGCCGCTATTTGGCGGGAAGACTCGCGCAGGCTGCGCCAGTATATGGCCCGGGTAAACTTCTTTGCCCTCTCCTGGGAGCAGGATGAATCCCAGGCAGATCTCGACTTCCTCTCCCAGATCGGGATCTTCCTCAAGGGCAAGGTCTACTATTCGAGAGAACTGGATGAGGGTTCCAACAGCCGTGAAGCCTACCTTCGGACCTGGGGCTGGTCCTACCGCATCAAAACCTGGTACCTCTATTTCCGGCGGATCGATTTTCCTGCGGATCCTGAAATCCACGGCCAATGGGAGTGGGCGGGTATCTATTTCGGCGAGAAACCCTTCGCCGGGAGCGACGGTGGCTAGGATCACGCCGGGGAGCATCCTGCTCCTGGCTCTGGTGTTGACCACGGGACGGCTTCTCGCGCCTCCCCTGCCCGAGGCTGCGACCTCCAAACCGCCGACAAGATTCGGGAATCCCCTCCCGAGTCGCCGGGGGGAGCATGAAAGCCCCCTCAACGCCGCAGCTTTTCACTCTCTGGATACCGCCCTCTTCACGGCCGTCCCGGAGGTCGAGGCCCAACTCGCCCATTACGCACAGCCGGCGGGCATCGCCTATCTGAGTCGGGTACTGGAACGGGGGCAAGCCTACCTGCCCTTCATTCATACGGTAGCCGCCGAGCTTGACCTGCCCTGGGAGCTGGCCTATCTTCCGATAATAGAATCCGCCTTCCGGCACGACGCCGTATCGAAATCGGGTGCGGTAGGTCTCTGGCAGTTCATGCAGAACAGCGTCGACCCCTATGACCTGCGGATAAACGACTGGCTCGATGAACGCAGGGACTTTTACAAGGCTACCTACGGGGCCTTACGGAAGCTTGAGACCAATTACCGCATCCTCGGGGATTGGCTCCTTGCCATCGGCGCCTACAACTGCGGCCTGGGCTGTATGCAGCGGGCGGTCGCCGCCGCCGGAAGCGACGATTTCTGGACCCTCGCCCGGGGCGGTTTTCTGCCGGCGGAGACGAGGAGCTATGTGCCCCGCTTTTTGGCGGTCGCCCACTACGCCTCCTACCCCGGCCGCTACGGTCTGCCCCAGTTCTGGGAAGGCGTGAGCTGGGAGCGCATTTCCGTCCCCGGGCCGGTCAATCTTCACCGTCTGGCAGAGATCTCCGGGGTACCGGTGGCGGAACTGCATCGTTTCAACAGCGAGCTCAACCAGCCGGTAACGCCTCCGCTGCTCGACTCCTACACCCTGAAAGTTCAGGAAGGATACGCCGATAAGATAAGAGAGGCCCTCGAGACGAGTGTGATCGATCTGGTAGATATGGATAGTCATATCATCCAGCGGGGGGATACCATCTACGCCCTGGCCCGTTATTACGGGATCAGCTCCGATCTGATCATGGAATTCAATCAGGGCCTGGATCCCAGGCGGCTCTCGATCGGTACTCAGGTGCGGATTCCGCTCATGCAGAAGATGCCCCCGTTTCGGGAGACCAGGAACGAGTACGTACCCCTTACTTACGAACAAAGCGTAGAGTACGAGGTACGCCGAGGAGACACCTTGAGCAGTATCGCCCGACGGTATCGAACCTCACCCGAGGACTTAGCCCATAATAATCAGCTAAAACTTACCGACCTGCTGCAGCCGGGCCTGAAACTGCGGGTACCGGCCCCTGGGACGGAGGAATGATCATGAAACGTCTGCTTCCACTACTCTACTGCTTGCTCTTCGTTGCGACGGCGATAGCCCTATTCGGTGATACCTCGATGGAGGTCGACTGGAACAGGCGGGAGATCCGACTCATGATAAGCGAAGAGGTAGCTTCATTCACTCCCCTGGCCCGGGGAGAACTGCAGCGCCGGATTGAATCGGAGATGGCGGAGCGCTTCCTGGCCGCGGCAAGCGGCCTGCAGCTGAATTCCTCGACCCGCCTCGAGGAGTGGATCCGAACCAATCCGGATCGACTGCCCGAGCTGTTCGATCGTCTGCAGGAGATTCGCACCCAGGGGAGCAGCTACTCGGCGGAATTTAAAAGCTTGAGCCTGCGTTACCGCATACCCCTCTTCCCCAACCTGGCAGAGGTCTTTATCGACCACCGCCGGGGCTATACCCTCGCTCCGACCCTCTTTCACGTACCGAGCGCGGCCTTTACGGGGATCCTGATCTACGCCCAGGAAGAGCTGCCCGTTCACGGCGAGAACCGGGAGAGCACGATTGTGCCGGCCCTCTTCCCCAGGATCTGGGATGATTCGATGCAGCTACTCTTCGAACCGCGCATGATGGACCGGGAGACTATCCTTACCGAAGGCTGCGTCGCCTACGCCGACTCCTTCTCGTCCGACTCCATCCGCAACCGGGTAGGCCCCAATCCCCTGAGAATCGCCGCCCGGGGCCTCTTCGGCATTACCCCCACCGATCCGATTATCTCCCGGGCAGACGCACTGGCGCTATTAAACGCTCCCGGGGGCAGGGATCTACTCTCCCAGGGTCGAATCGCGATCATCTACCCCGAGCAGGAAGTCGAGTAGCACCGCCGCATCCTCTTTGGCCGCATTGGGCCGCATATACTCATCGACCGTGTGGGCCGTATCGCAGATACTGGCCCATACTACAGCCGCATACCCAGCATGCCGCAGATAGGCGGCTACCGTCGAACCGCCGGCGCCCACGAATCGTACCTCCTTCCCCTTCGCCTCCTCGACTCTGCGCTTGAACTGGGCGATGAGGGGATGCCTTGAATCGCTCCTCGAGGCCTCGGTTCGGTCGACCGTTTCGACCTGGATTTCGGTGCCCGTCGCTTCGGCGACCTCCCGGCAGCGCTTCTCTACAGAGGCGAGAACCGTATCCAGGTCATAGTCCGGCAGGATACGGCAGTCCAGATAGAAGAGATCCTTGGCCGGGATGCTGTTTATCCCGTTCTGATCGGAAATCCTCAAGGTGGGAACGAGGGTAGATCTGGGAGGCTCGAATAGCGAGTCCCGCACTAATAACTCCTCTTCCAGCGCATTGAGCTCAAGCATTATCCGGGAACCGGCCAGCACCGCATTGCAGGCCTCATCCGGACGGCTGGCATGGCCTTGGCGGCCGCTAATCGCTATCTTGAGCCAGAGAAGCCCCTTCTCCGCCACCTCGATCTCCAGCCCTTCGGGCTCCCCCCCGTCGGGAACAATAAAGAGATCCCCCGGCTTAAAAAGATTCTCCTGCTTTAACAGGTGCAGAATACCCCACCGGGAGGAGACCTCCTCGTCCGCCGCCAGGACCAGGCCTATATTACGCAGTCTATCCGGGGCCGCAGCTTCCAATCCCATGAGCGCGGCGAGTACGCTCACCAGCCCCGCTCCGTTATCCTCGGTACCCCGGCCGTAGATGCGTCCTTTCCGTTCGGTCGGCTCAAAGGGGGGCGAGCTCCAGGCTTCAGGATCCCCAGCCGGAACCACGTCCAGGTGCAGCAGAAACCAGATCCGAGGCGCCCCCTCGACTGCGGGCCAGCGATAAACTAGATTGGGTCGAATGCCCGATGGAACCCGGGGGTCCTCCGCATCAAAACGCTCAGGCGCGGGAAATGAAGTCGCTTCACCCAGGGCCCGCGCGAGGGCGAGAGCCTTCTGCTCCTCCCCTTCGCCGCCGTTTTCCGGCCCTAAAGCCGGAATGCGCCAGATCTCTTTGCAGATCCTTAAGGCGATGCTAAAACAAGATTCAAGGCTAGGGTAGATCGAAGCATTCAGCATCAGACTCTCCAGTGAAGGGTTTGACCTAGCCTATCAGATTGTTCCCCAGTTGTGCAGGGTGACGATTATTGACTTATCAAGGCTAATATGGTCTATTCAAAAATATGCATAGATTCCGCTTTTCCCAGCTCATAATTCTGCTTTTTCTGATCGCACTTCTCGTCGCCTGCTCCGGCAGGGGTATCGGGTACGGCATTGTATTGTGGCCGCCCGAAGAGAGCGACCTGGAGGCGGCGATGCTGGTGCAGGTCAGAAGCGAATCGAGTATCGAAGAGTCATACATAATAACCGACTCGGAAAACGGGAAGAATTACAGCGTCAAGCAGTGGCGCATCGAGTTTCATCAGCGCAAAAGCGATGCCGAGGATGCCGCCGCCCGCTACCGGCCCTATGCCCGGCAGATGGCCCTCTCCCGGGAGGTTGGCTTGCCGGTCCGGGAGAGCCCCGACGTAATGAGCGACCGGGTCTACCGTTTACGCAACGAGGAAGAGATGAAAATTCTCGCCAAAGCGAGCGATGAGGTCGAGGTCGGAAGCTACATGGGCTATTGGTACAAGGTGATAACCCGGGACGGCACCGTCGGCTACTGCTTCGATCACTACCTGGTCATCTACGAAGAGGGGTCCAGGGATGAAGCCCTCGCCGAGGAGAGCGACGATCCGCGGCTGGACGACTTCTTCGAAAGGGCCTACTACCCGGACCGCTTTCTCTATCTGATCAACCAGGGCACCGTCGATCTCGAGACCATCCGCCCCGATTACGGCCTGTTTCCAGATAAAGAAGGGCAGACGGTGCGCATCGTCTCGCCTAAGTATCAGGTTGAAGCCAGCTATGACGAGATCCTTCCGGCCGGCAACAACCGCTATTATTTTGAAGGAAGCTCCCTCTATATAACCTTTGAGGATCCGCGGCCGCCGTTGAACTCCCTTTTGGTGCAGTTCAAGGTGGATGCAAGCGACGTAACCGCCCGGTATACCGCAATCCCGGACCTGGAAGAGATCCTCGAAGAGGAACAGCTGCGCCGGGAGGAGGCCCTGGATAGGATTATCGAACCCGGAGGCACCTTCCAGAGCAGCGCCTACGGGACCCTGACCATCGATGAGCTCGGTCTCTTCGTCTGGACCGGCAAGGAGCGGCTGGTTCCCAGCGTGCTGAAAGCCTCCTACGGGGATCGGGGCACGATCCGCTTCGACCGCCATCCCGCACCGGAGCTCTATGCCCAGTACGACGGCGCCGCCTCGTTCCGCTTCGCCGGCACCGGCAAGAGCGATGCGGTCTCATTTCTCTACAATCTGGAGCCGGGGGGGCTGCGGCTTACCCTGGTACCGGAGGAGAATGTGCAGGATCTGGTCATTCAAGAGGTCGGCTACAATCCCCTGGTCCTGTTCATGTCGCGGCAGGAGTAGTATGGCCTTTCTCCAGCTCTCTAAGATCTCCCTTGCCTTCGGGGATCGGGATATTCTCAAATCCGCCGACCTGCGTATCGGCAGCGGCGACCGGATCGCCCTCTCCGGGGCCAACGGCTCCGGAAAATCCTCGCTCCTGAAGATTGCCGCCGGGCTCAGTTCCGCCGATTCCGGTCAATGCAGCAGCAGTCCGGGGGCGCGCATCACCTATCTGCCTCAGACCGGCATACGCCATTCCGGCAAGCCCCTTTGGGATGCCGCGGAGGAGGCCTTCGCCCACGTCGTGGCTCTCTTGGGGGAGAAAGCCGCCGTAGAGGAGGAGTTGGCTTCGCTGAAGGAAGGGGATCCGCGCATTGAGGAGCTCCTCCATACTCAGCATGATCTGGAGGAGCGGATAGAGTTGAGCGCCTACTACCGCAGGGAACAGCGTATCGAAGAGGTACTGACCGGACTCGGTTTTCAACGCAGCGACTTCGAGAAGCGAACCGAAGCCTTCTCCGGCGGGTGGCAGATGCGTATCGCCCTGGCACAGGCCCTCTTGACCTCCCCCGATCTTCTGCTCCTTGACGAACCGACCAACTACCTCGATATAGAAGCCCGGGACTGGCTGCAGCAGTTCCTCGCCTCCTTTGCAGGCGGCATGGTCCTCGTATCACACGATCGTCACTTTCTCGACGCCTGCGTTAACCGGGTCTGTGAACTCTTTCTGGGAAGACTCCGAGTCTATCAGGGGAACTACAGCGCCTATCTGCGGCAGCGCAGTGCCGAGCTCGAACAGCTGCAGAAGGCCTACGAGGAGCAGCAGGCCGAGATCGAACGGCTCGAGAACTTTATCTCCCGTTTCCGGTATAACTCCTCCAAGGCGGCCCTCGTCCAGAGCAGGGTCAAGCAGCTGGAGAAGATCGAGCTGATCGAGATCCCGGAAAGCATGAAGCATGTCCACTTCCGCTTTCCCGACCCGCCCCACTCGGGGAAGAAGGTGATCCGCCTGCATGAAGGGGCCAAGTCCTATGGAGAGCATCAGGTTTTTACCGGCGTGGAACTCGAGATCGAACGGGGAGAGAAGATCGCCCTGACCGGGAAGAACGGTGCGGGAAAATCAACCCTCATGCGCATCCTGGCGGGGGTCGATTCGGACTTTGAAGGTGAACTGAAACTGGGAACCGGCGTTAAGATCGGCTACTTTAGCCAAGATGTGGAGAACCGTTTCACCGAAGAGCGGACGATATACGACGAAGTGGAAGCGGAGGCGCCCACCGAACTGATTCCCAGTTTGCGAGGTCTCTTGGGGGCCTTCCTCTTTCGAGGGGACGATATCTATAAATCGGTGCAGGTTTTGAGCGGCGGGGAGAAGAGTCGCCTGGCGCTCCTGAAGCTGCTTTTGAATCCGGTCAACCTGCTGGTTCTGGACGAGCCGACCAATCACCTCGATCTGCAGACCAAGGATGTCCTTTTGGATGTGCTCAAGACCTACAGCGGCACGGTCGTCTTCGTCTCCCACGACCGTTATTTCCTGGAGGAGCTGGCCACCGGCGTCTACGAGATCGAAGATGGCCGGGGAAGACTCTTCCCTGGGGATTATGCCTATTACCGCTCCCAAGCAGAACGCTACCGGACCGATGCGGAGAGCCGCACCGCTACAGAGCCATCTACGGAAGAGAAAAGCAGCAACCAGCTCCAGCGAGAGGAGCTCAAATCACTGCAGGCCGAGGCCCGTCGGCTGGAGAGGCGGGAAGCGACCTTGATGGAAGAGATCGAAGAGATCGATCGGCGAATAGAGAAACTGCATCAGGATCTGGCCGATCCAGAGGTCTACAGCAATCCCCTCAGGGCCGCAGAGGTCCAGAAAGAGATCGATACCATAGAAAAAGAGAGTCAGACCGCCCACACGGAGTGGGAGAAGGCGGCCGAGGGACTCGCGGCCGTTCAAGATTCCATCAACGCCATCCTCAGCCCGGCCTCGCGATGAAGTATACCAAGAAAAATCGTTCAGCCCTGATCAACCTGATCATCCTCGGCTCAGTAGCCGGAACCCTCTTCTGGGCAGTGCTGCAGGCGGCGGCCGAACTCGCCGGTTTCGGGTTTAAGCTGGAGATCGGCCCGGTCGGTTTCGATCTGCACCTGATCGCCCTCTGGATCCGGATCAATCCGGGCACCTTCCTGGGCGCCGGCGGCGGCTATTATCTCTTTCACAGCCTGTAAGGAGCCTTCCGATGGCAGCTGATCATCAACGCATACTCACCCTCGCCTCCGCCTCTCCGCAACGGAGGGCGATCCTCGAGGAGATCGGCATCCCCCTCCTGATCCGGCCCCAGGATGTGGACGAGAGCTTAAGCGGCGCATCCATAGAGGAGGAGGTGTTGCGCATTGCCGCCAAGAAGGCCGATGCCTGTCTGCTCCAAGGCGGTCACAGCCGCTGGGTTCTGGGGGTGGATACCGCCGTCGGGCTGGATCATCATATCCTGGGTAAGCCCGCCGGTGCTGTAGAGGCGCGGGAGGTTATCTCGAGCCTCCAGGGACGCCGCCATCTGGTCGCCTCCGGAGCGGTCCTGATCGATACGGAACATGAGAGACGCAGATCCGAGCTCGTCGTAACCGAGGTTGAGTTCCAGCCCATGTCGCCGGCTGAGATAGACTGGTACGTCGCCTCGGGAGAGTGGCGAGGCGCAGCGGGGGGCTATCGCATTCAGAATCGAGCCGCCCTCTTTATTCGCTCCATTGCCGGGAGTTATCACAACGTGGTGGGCTTGCCAATCAGCACTATTTATGGCATGTTAACTGCGTTTAATTATCCGTTCGAGAATTGAACGGAATATCCTCCGCGGAAAGAGCAGCCCGCTGTTCGGCCCGTGAGAATTAAGAGAAGGAAGCGGCGGAAAGCCGCACCCTAGGAGGGAAACCTTGGCAGTAGTTACTATGAAGAACCTGCTTGAGTCAGGCGTCCACTTCGGCCACCAGACCAAGCGCTGGGACCCCCGCATGAAGAAGTACATCTTCGCCGAGCGGAACGGGATCCACATCATCGACCTGCAGAAGACTATCGCGGCCATCCGCGAAGCCTACGATATGGTCAGGTCCACCGTCCATGAAGGGAAATCGATCCTCTTCATCGGCACCAAAAAGCAGGCCCAGCAGGCAATCGAGCGCGAAGCTCAGCGCTGCGGCATGTACCACGTTAACAATCGTTGGCTCGGCGGTATGCTGACCAACTTCACCACCATCAAGAAATCGATTTTGCGTCTGAAGAAGATCGAGAAGATGGAGGTCGACGGCACCTTCGAGAGCCTCACCAAGAAAGAGGTCTCCAAGCTCAACAAAGAGCGGGCCCGGCTCGAAAAGAACCTGGGCGGAATCAAGGAGATGAAGGATCTCCCCGGAGCCGTTTTTATTATCGACACCAAGAAGGAATCCATTGCCGTAGCCGAGGCGCAGCGCATGGGCATTCCTATCATCGCCGTGGTCGACACCAACTGTAATCCCGAAGGGATCAACTATCCCATCCCCGGCAACGACGATGCGATCAGAGCGATTACCCTCTTTACCCAGATTATCGCCAATGCGGTGGTCGAAGCGGACAACGAGATCGGTCTGGAGGTCATAGAGACCCTGCAGGATGACGACGAAGAGACCCCGCGCGAGGAAGAGACTGGCGGCGAGGCAAAGGAAGAGAGCGAAGAGGTGGAGACCGTTTCCGTAGCGGAAGCGATCAATGAGGAGAGCGAAGAAGCCGACGCATCCTTCACCGACAAGGACTACTCCGACTACACCCCCGAGGAAGAGGAAGCCAAAGAGGCTGCCCCGGCCGAGGAGCCGGCAAGCGAAGGCGAGCCCGAGGCCCTGGTCGACGAAGACAAACTTTACGAAGAATAGGAGATAATCGTGGCAGTAAGCGCAGCAGATGTGAAGAAACTCCGCGAGCAGACCGGCGCCGGCATGATGGAGTGCAAGAAGGCCCTGGTTGAAGCGGAGGGTGATTTTTCTAAGGCCGAGAAGATCCTCAAGGAGCTCGGTCTGGCCGCAGCCGCCAAGCGTAGCGGTCGCGCCACCAACGAGGGTCGGGTTTTCACTACCGTCAAGGAGTCGGTGGCGTCGATCCTCGAACTGGGATGCGAAACCGACTTCGTCGCCCGGAACACCGATTTCATCGAAGTCGGCAATGCGATGGTAGAGAAGATCGCCGCCGAGTCCTTGAGCGAGTCCAATGCGGAACTCGAGCAGATGGTAACCGACGCGGTCAGCAAGATCAAAGAGAATATTGCGATCAGCCGTTTCACTTCCCTGGCACTGGGAGAGAACGAGATGGCCGTCGACTATATCCACGGCGAAGGCGGATTGGGCGTACTGGTCAAACTGGAGCTGGAGAAGCCTGAGCTGAAAGAGAATGCCCGGGTGAAGGAGTTTGCCTTCGATACGGCGCTCCACATCGCGGCCTATAACCCCATGTACCTGGACAAGGACGCGGTTGATCCGGCGTACCTGAAAGAGCAGGAAGAGATCTTTACGGCCCAGGCCAATAACCTCGGCAAGCCCGAGAACGTGGTTCAGGGAATAGTAAAGGGAAAGCTCAATAAGCACCTTTCCGAGATTTGCCTCTTGAATCAGGGCTTCGTCAAGGAAGAGAAGAAGAGCGTCGCTCAGGTTGCCGAAGAGGTCTCGAAAGAGGTCGGCGGCAAGGTAGCGATCACAGCCTACGTCTACTACGCCGTAGGCGCAGAATAATAGTCCTAAGCGCAATCCAAGCCCCACGACAGCGTGGGGCTTTCGCTATGGAGGTAGCATGGAACAAGTAAAGAAGCATGCGGAAGAGCGGATGCAGAAGAGCGTAGCCGCCGTAGAGGATGACTTCAGCGCCATCCGTACCGGCCGCGCCTCGGCGGCTCTCTTCGACAAGGTGAAGGTTGAATACTACGGCAACCCCACTCCCCTGAACCAGGTCGCAACCGTATCTACCCCGGAAGCGCGCTTGGTGGTCATCCAACCCTGGGACAAGAACGTCCTGGGAGAGATCGAGAAGGCCCTTCTCAAGTCGGAATTGTCGGTTAATCCCAACAACGACGGCAAGGTTATTCGGATCAACATTCCCCCGTTGACCGAAGAGCGGCGCAAGGAGCTGGTCAAGGTAGCCAAGAATGCCGCCGAACAGGGACGGGTCGCGATCCGCAACATCCGTCGGGATGCTAACGACGAATTGAAGAAGATGCAGAAAGACGGCGATTTGACCGAAGACGACGTCAAACGCGGTACGGACGACATCCAGAAACTGACCGACAACTACATCGAGCAGATCAACTCCAAACTGGAGCTCAAGGAGAAAGAGATCCTCGAGATCTAAATTGGGGCTTATGAGCAGCATCGATCCGGACCACCTACCCCGGCATATCGGCATCATTATGGACGGTAACGGCCGCTGGGCGAAGCAACGCCAACAGCAGCGGACTGCCGGTCATAAAGAGGGGCTACAAAGCGCTAAGCGGGTCGTCCGGCGTGCTGCCGAGTTAGAGATCTCCTACGTCACGCTCTACACCTTCTCCACCGAGAACTGGCGCCGCAGTCAGGAAGAAGTAAAGTTTCTTATGAATCTAATAAACGTTCATCTCCGCAAAGAGATGGACTTCTACCGGGAGAATGGTATCCGGGTGATTCACTCCGGCGCTCCCGACGGACTTCCCGATTCGGTACAGAAAGAGATCGACGAGGTCTGCCGGGATACGGCCGATTTCTGCGGACTTACGGTCAACCTGGCCATAAACTACGGCGGACGGAATGAGATTCTACGGGCGATGAAGCGCCTTTTGGAAGAGAAGGCATCTGTCGGGGAAAACCTCACCGAAGAGGCGCTGCGTGCCTGCTTCGACTACCCGGAGATCCCTGATCCGGATCTGATTATCCGTACCGGGGGCGAGCGTCGGCTCTCTAATTTTCTGCTCTGGGGATCGGCCTATGCCGAGCTCTTCTTCTCCGATAAGCTCTGGCCCGACTGGGACGGCACTGATTTAGACGATGCCTTGATCGACTATCAGAGCCGAATACGACGTTACGGCGGTCATGCATGACGAGTGTACAATCCCGAGTTCTGACCTTCGTCGTCGGCGTACCGGCAATATCGGTAATCATCCTGCTGCTGCCCCAGGCAAACCATCTGGTCTTCAATCTGGTGGCGATCCTCTTTATCGTTTTGGGCGCCCGGGAGACGGCCAATCTCTACCGGCAGAAGGGCTACGCCATACCGGCGTATCTACCGTTCGCTGCGGCATTATTGCCATTAAGTGCCTGGCTGGCTGTGCGCGGTTACCTGCCGAAGGAGATCACCGAATATCTCCTTATCGTTCTGGTCATCCTCGTCCTGACTCGGGAGATAAACGCCGCCGAAGAGACCGATTTCTCCACCGTACTGCCCCGGATAGGGGGGTCGCTCCTGACCCTGCTCTATCCCTCTTTCTTTGCGGTCTACGTGGTGCGTCTTACCGGTTTCGATCATGCCGCGGTCCGGCTTTTCGCTTTCCTGATCCTGATTTTTCTTAACGATACGGCAGCCTATATCTTCGGTTCCCTCTTCGGCAGAAAATCGAGACGCCTCTTTCGGGTTAGCCCCAATAAGAGCCTCGTCGGTTTCGTATCAGGCCTCGTGGTCTGTATCCTAAGCGCCTGGGTACTCCAGATCATCTTCCCGGAACTTTTCAGTTCTGTACGGACCGCTCTCATCGCCGGGCTGGTTTTAGGCCTGGCCGGAATTGTGGGAGATTTGGTTGAATCGGCCCTCAAACGGTCGGCGGTGATTAAGGATTCGGGGGATATCATCCCCGGTCGGGGAGGCATTCTCGATTCTATCGACTCCATAGTCTTCGCGGCTCCCTTCTACTATCTGATCCTTCTCTATCTCTAGGAGCCTTGATGAAGAAGCGGGTTCTCTTACTGGGCGCAACCGGTTCAATCGGCACCAGCAGCCTGGAAGTAATCGATACATTCCCGGATGAGTTCGAACTGGTCGGGCTCTCCGCCCATACCCGCCTTGAAGAACTTATCCGCATCGGCCAAAGTTATCCCGGCTCGAAAACCGCCCTCAGCGGAGCTCAAGAAACGCCTAAAGCGCAGGTCGATTACTGGGGCCCCGATGCGCCTCTGCGGCTCATAGAAGAGACTAATCCTGATATTGTTATCAACGGCATCATGGGCAGTGCGGGTCTACTCTCCTCTGCGCTCTGCGTCGAGAACGGTATCGATCTCGCCCTAGCAAATAAAGAGACAATCGTCATGGCCGGAGAGCTGCTGCTGCCCCTGGCGGTACGTACCGGCTCGGCGGTACTGCCGGTCGATTCGGAACACGCCGCGGTATTCCAGCTTAGCCGATACCGTGATCCAGCCGAAATAGATCAGATAATCCTTACCGCCTCCGGCGGGGCCTTTCGGAATCGACCCATTGAAGATCTCCCTTCGGTCAGCGTCGAGGAGGCGCTTCAGCATCCGACCTGGAGCATGGGACCCAAGATAACCATTGATTCGGCCACTATGGCGAATAAAGGCCTGGAGGTGATCGAAGCCGCCCGCTTCTTTCAGGCGCCGGCCGAAGCGATCCGGGTGTTGATTCATCCCACGAGTACCGTTCACTCCCTGATCCGGACCTGTGACGGCGCTCTCTATGCACAACTGAGCGCACCGGATATGAAGAATCCGATCATAAACGCACTGAGTTATCCAAAAATTATGCGATCCGACTTCGCACCCCTTGATCTTGCGGGAAAAAAGCTCGAATTTTTCAATCCCGAGGGGAAACGGTATCCGCTGCTCTTCCTCGCATTCGAAGCCTGCCGAAGGGGTGCCGCTTATCCTACGGCCTTCAATGCCGCTAACGAGGTGGCGGTGGCGGCGTTTATCGAAGGCCGGCTCGATTATCCGGGCATCTCCCGCCTGGTCGATACGGTCTTACAGCAGGACTGGAGCGAGCAAAGCGCTAACATCGACCATGTTTTAGAGATCGATGCCCGGATACGGCAGGTAAGCCGCAGTATACTTCAGGAGTTGAGATGTTATTAACTGTAATCGCCGGTCTTATCGGACTCGGCATCGTTATATTCGTACATGAGACGGGACATTTTCTGGCGGCCAAGGCTTCGGGCATAGAGGTTGAAGCCTTCTCCCTCGGATGGGGACGGCCCTTGCTGCGCTATACCTGGCGGGGCACTGAATATCGCTTATCCGCGCTGCCTCTAGGCGGATACTGTAAGCTCAAAGGCGAACAGGCTCTACAAAACCCGGACGCCGCAACATCTGAGGATTTAGAGGGCTCTCTCTTTGCCGCTCCGGCATGGAAACGAATCCTTACCTATGCCGCCGGACCTGTGAGCAACCTACTCTTCTCCATCCTGATTCTGGCCCTGCTCTGGTGGATCGGTTTCTCGGTACAGAGCTATGACAACCGGATTGTACTGGTATCGGACTACTCCTTCCTGAGCGCTAGCAGCGAAAAGGCCGAGCCCTACCCGGCGGAGGCCGCCGGGCTTCAGAGCGGCGACCGGATTGTGGCCATTAACGGCCGGGAGATCACCCATTACCGTCAGATTCAGGAGAGCGTGGTTACCCTGGCAGGGGAAGAGATCACGATCGCCTTTGAGCGCAACGGAGTTCCCATGGAAACCCGTCTGGTTCCACAGCTCAATCGCGATACCGGGGGCGGAATCATCGGCGTCTCTCCGTGGATCGAGCCGGTTATCGCCGAGGTCGAGAAGAATTCCGCTGCTTCCGCCGCCGGAATTCTACCGGGAGACCGTATCCTCGCCATCGATGGGGTAAGCATTAACAACCATTTTGATCTAATCAGCGTCTTACAATCCCATCCCCTGCGTTTCACTATGCAGGTGGAGCGGGACGGTGAACGCATCGATTCGCGGATTATCCCCGGCTACGACGAGAACGGTAATCCCCTTTTAGGCATAAGTTTCGAGAATGTCCGCATTGTAAACCGGCTGACTAACCCGGCGGCAGCCCTCGCCCGGGGATTCAGCGACTCCTTAGAGACTGTATCCGTCAGCGTCAAGAGCATCGGCATGCTTTTCCAGGGGATCAATCTGCAGAAAGCCGTATCCGGTCCGATCCGCATCACCTACATGGTCGGTCAGGTCGCCTCCTATGGTTTTAGCCAAGGCCTTCGTACAGGATTCACGGCCCTCTTTCGCTTCTTGAGCTTCCTGAGCGTAGCCCTCTTCGTCATGAATCTACTCCCTATCCCGGCTCTCGACGGCGGTCTGATTTTATTAAGCTTCTACGAACTCCTGCGGAGAAGACAGGTATCGGCCAAGTTTTTTTACCGCTACCAAATTCTTGGATTTCTCTTTATAATGGCCCTGTTAGTTCTGACCACCTTTAGCGACATCTTTTTCTTTTTAGGGAATTAACCGAAAAACCGGAGGCACCGCTATGAACGAGATAGTGAAACATACCATTACCTGCTACTGCGAGAATCAGATCGAGTTGGAAGTGCCCGCCGTTATCGATCTCGATCAGCAAGCCGAGGTCGCCGATCAGATTATTAATGGGGAATACCTGACCACCGTCTGCGACCGCTGCGGAAAAGAGCTTAAGCCAGAGTTCGAACTCTATTTCGCCTCGGCCGAAGAGAACCTGAAGATGCACTTTTTAGCGGAACTCCAGCGCGAGGCATTCTACAAGGGTGAGATAGAGAGCGGGGATGAAACTGAACTGGTAATCGGCTTCAAGGAGCTCGTCGATTACTTCATGGCTCGACGATACGGACTCGACCGCTTCGCCCTGGAGGCCCTCAAGCTCCGGATCCTCCAGAGGGCTCCCAAGAGCGACGGGGTAGAGATCTACCTGACCTCATTGGACGGCGAAGAGCTGCTCTTCAATATATTCGGTCTCCGGGAGGATGAAGTCGGCCAGATTAAGGTGCCCCTCTCGAGCTACCGCGCCATCGAGGAGCGCCGGGATGAACTCAAAGACGAGGAACCCTATTCGGCTCTCTTCAAGGGTCCTTATCTTTCGATAAACGCCGTCAGCTTCGAAGAGGATGCAGAGTAATGCGCTTGCGTCTCCTCTTCGCCGCCTTTTTACTCCTACCCTCGCTCCTATTGGCCGAGGAGCGCATTGTCGTACAGGCTAACCACAATGATACGGTCACGGCCTTAGCAGTCCATCCCCTAAGCAACAGGCTTGTTTCCGCCGCCGCCGACGGTACGATCAAGGTCTGGGATAATCAGCGTATTCTCTACACTAGGCAAGTGAGTCACTTAGGCCTCTCCCGCCTCGCGGTGCACCCGACCGAACCGATATGCGCCTATGTGGCTACGGATAACATCAATACCTACCGCCTCGGGCTGTTCAACTGGCGGGAGAATACCGAACTCTACAGCATACGCCTCGAGGAGCAGCCCCTCGACATCGGCTTCTCTCCCCAGGGAACCTTCCTCTACTACAGCGTCACCGATTATCGGAGCTTCAACCTTCTGGATGCCAAGGCCGGCGCTCGGAAGAAACTGGCCGAGAGCGGTTACGGAATCGTCTCCTCCTCGTTTATCTCGGGAAGCGAGAAGACTCTGGTCTCCTATCTCCCCTCGGGGAACATCGTCTACTGGGATCTCGAGCAGGATCAGCGCAAAGCGGCGCCCATCGGAACCGCCAGTAACCTGGAACTGATCTCCTTCAGCGCCGATCGCCTCTTTGGTCTCGGCTACCGGGGCGATTTTCTCTATCTCTTCGACCTGGTCTCCGGTGCGACCCTCTCGCGTCTCGAGGTTGACGGCATCGCTGAAATCGTGACCCATCCAAGCCAGAGGGAAGCGACCCTTATCCGCTCTACCGGTCGACAACAGGAGATTCTCACCGTAGATTTCTCCTCGAGCCGCCGGCAACTTCGCATCAGCGATCGATCGACCCTGCGCGGCATTCGCCCGTCGGCCCTGACCTATCGGCAAAACAGAATCATTTCCGGGATGGACGACGGAAGCCTCGGCTATTTTTCAGCCGCCAACGGTTTCCGCCGCTGGATTAGCGGTAATCCCGCCAGCCTGAGCGATATCGATATATGGAACGGCAGCCTTGCGTTAAGCGGCCCGGGACAGATTCAGCTATTCGATGCCCCGGAGCTGGTTTCATCCAACCCCGAGTCGCCGGAGAGGCTCAATAGAACTACGGTCTCCCTGCCATTCGACGACAACGGCGGCTTTCTCCCCTTAGACAGCCGCAGCGGGGTCGTTTGGAACGGGGACAAAGCGGATAAGGCCTATCTCTTCTCCGTCTCCAGCGGCAGCTTCGAGGAGCTTTTTCCTGTGGAGGCGGGTACCGAGGAGATCTATACAGATGGAGAGAGGCTCTTGAGCCTCGACCGAAACGGCCGCATCAATATCTATAACCTCGAAGAGCGGGAGCTGCAATATCAGTATGCCGCATCCGGGATCCGGGATGCGACCTTTATAGACGAAGATACGATTATCGCCGGACGAAATCCCTCGGCCCGTTTCCCGTCGCCCCTGATGCGTATCAATCTACGCACCGGAGAGACGGTCCCCCTCACTGCCTCCGAGCTGCTTACATTCGCCATCCGCTATGAACCCCTTACCGGAAGCCTATACACCCTCGGTCTTCAGGAGCGTCAGGGTAGAATCGTAACCGTCCTGCGGGAGCTTCAAGGAAGCGACTTTCAACGCTCCCGGGCGCTGCTCTCCTTCCCCGGGGAGGATCGGAGTTCCGCCTTCGTACTGGAGGACCTGAGACTCTATACCTCGATCGGCTCTTCCGGCCTTCTGGTCTCGGGATGGCAGGGATTCTCGAATCTCGAGCAGGTTGAAAGTATCCCCCGCAAGATCAGCAGCGAGCGTGGCCTAGTAGCGAGCCTCAATAACGACGGCAGCGCGAGTATCTGGAATAGTCGTACCGGTCGGCACCTGGGAACTCTCTTCCTCTTCGAGGATGATGAGTGGCTTTTTCTCAGCGATAAGGGGTATCAATCCTCGCCCGGAGCCCGGTCGCATTATGCCGTTTTCGAGAACGAGGAGATTCGTTATTGAGAAGGTCGGCCTAGCCGACTTTCTCGAAGCTTAAGGATTCGAACTTCGTATACTTCGGAATGAAGGCGACCTTTACCGTACCCACGGGACCGTTACGCTGTTTGGCGACGATCAGTTCGGTCTCGATGTTGTTCATATCCGAGGTTCCTTCTCTTTCGCCCCGATCGCGGTGAAGGAACATTACTACATCCGCATCCTGCTCGATGGAACCCGATTCCCGCAGATCCGCCAAGGTCGGGGCCTTCCCCTCCGACTGGCGACCTACCTGGGAGAGACAGATGATAGGAATATCGAGTTCCCGGGCCAGGGATTTCAAGGAACGCGAGGTCTCGGCCACCTGTTCGTGCCGGGGAATGTTGTACTTATTCTCCGGCTCTACCAGACCGATGTAGTCGACGAATATCGCTTCGACCTTTTCCTGCTGACGCATCCGTCTGGCTTGAGCTCTCAGATCGAGGAGCTTGATGTTGGGCGAGTCGTCTATGAAGAGAGGTGCCTCGTAGATTCGGCCGGCCGCCTCGGTAAGTTTGTTGAAATCAGAGGGCTTCAGCATCCCGGTTCTCAATATCTCCGAATTGATCCTGGCTTCGGCAGCTACCAAGCGCTGCATCAGGGCCATGTCGGACATCTCGAGGGTAAAAAATCCGATCGGCCGCCGAGAACGGATGGCCATGTTCGAAGCCATCGTCAAGGCCAGGGCGGTCTTTCCTACCGAAGGCCGGGCGCCGATAACGATAAACTCGGATTTCTGGAAGCCCGAGGTCATCTTGTCCAGATCGGGGATGCCGCAGGGAACGCCGGTGTAGCTATCCCGGGTATGATAGAGCTTCTCGATCGCCTCTATCGTCTTGGCGATAACCTCTCCGGCAGGTTTGTAGTGGCCGGTTGGATTCTCCTCGGCCAGGTCGAAGATGCGCTTTTCCGCCTCTTCGATGATCTCCCGGGTCTGCACGGTCTCGTCCTGGGCGTCCGAGATCATCTCGTGGGCCACATGGAGTAGATTGCGCCGCAGACTGGTGGAACGGACAATCCCCGCATAATAGGCTACGTTGGCGCTGGTGGGGGTAGCCTCGGTCAGGGTGGAGATATACCCCAGGCCGCCGGCGCCGTCGAGCTCGCCCTCGTTCCTGAGTTCATCGGTGACGGTGATGAGATCGAGGGTCTCGCCCTTGTTGAAGAGATTGACCATGGCATCGAATATCTTCCGGTGGGAGGTCTTAAAAAAATCCCGACTGCGTAGCTGCTCCAGCACGGTGGAGAGACAGTCGGGATTAAGGAATACCGCCCCTAAGGTGGCCTTCTCGGCGTCCAGATTGTGGGGCGGTACTGCATCTCGTAAGTTTTCAGGCACGATCTATTCTCTGCCTAAGCCTTGAGCACCTACTCTTCTTCGTCGCTCGAACTCTCTTCGACGGCCGCAGACTCTTCCGAGACGGTCTCTTCAACCTCTGCCTCGGCCGCAGACTCTTCAGCTTCGACGGCTTCCTCTTCGGCCTCTTCGCTCACGGCGGGCGCCTCGGCTACCTTAGCGGAGCCTTTGGGGACCATCTCGCCGGTCTTCTCATCGACGACCTTGAATACCAGCTCGGCCACATTGCTTTCGTAGAGCTTGACCCGGGCCTTGTACTTACCGATCATCTTGATGGTATGCTCGGTAAGATCAATCTTCTTCCGCTCGAAGTGGAGCCCCTCTTTGGCCAGGGCGTCGGAAACGGTGGCATTGGTAACCGAACCGAAGAGTTTACCGGTATCCCCGGCGGGCATCGGAATGGTCAGCTCGAGACTCTCGATCCGCTCTTTGGCACCCATGGCCGCGGTTCGCTTCTCTTCCTTGCGTTTCTCGATTGCGTCCCGGCGGCGCTCGAACTTAGCTGCATTGCCCTTCGTATAGGCAACCGCCAATCCTTGGGGAATCAGGTAGTTCCGGCCGTAACCGGGCTTTACCTCACAGACATCCCCCTCTTCTCCGAGGTTATATACGTCTTCATTCAGAATAATCTTCATACTCTCATTCTCCTTTGACTAGCGGCCGGCTTATTTCTTCACGAAAGGAAGATAGGCCAGCACCCGGGCGCGCTTGATCTCGGTAGAGAGGGTGCGCTGGTGCTTCGCGCAGGTACCGGTAATGCGTCTGGGAAGAATCTTGCCCCGGTCGGTGATAAAACGGCGCAGGCCGTCGGGATTCTTGTAATCCGCCACCAGATTCTGGGTACAGAACTTACATACCTTGCGCCGAAAAAAGGGCTTTCCGCCTCCCCTTCGGTATCCGCCGCGTCCGCCGTCGCGTCCTTCTTCGCGTCCGCTCTCTTCAGGTCGTCCGCGATCTTGAGTATCTTCAGAACTCATATGCTTAATCTCCTTGGTAATTCTCTCGATTTCTGGTCCAACGCCGAATTAGAAGGGAATGTCATCCTCAAATCCGTCGTCGTATCCGCCCGCATCGGGCTTGTAGCGTTCCACCCGGTCGTTGCCGAAGGATGAGCCGCCTCCGCGATTCTCGCCGCCCCGCACTCCGCCGGAGCCGCCGGGTCCGCCGAGAAGCTGAATGTTATTGCCGATTACCTCGACCTTGCTTCGAGGCTGACCGTCCTGCTCCCACCGGCTCTGTCGTAATTCACCCTCGACGGCGATCTCCTTCCCCTTTACCAGGTACTGATTCAGGTTTTCAGCAGTCTTGCCGAATACCGTGATATCGAAGAAGTTCGCCTCCTCCGTCCACTGATCACCGGACCTCTTTCTACGGTTTACAGCAATGGAGAGTTTGGCGACGGCCATACCGGAGTTGGTGTATTTCAGCTCCGAGTCTCGGGTGAGACGGCCGATTAGAACTACGTGGTTAAGATTTGCCATGGAAGCCTCCCGGAATCGTTACGCTTCTTTCTTGACGAATAAGAACTTGAGCACATCCTGCACGAGACGAAGCTCCCGATCGAAATCGGCAACCTTCTCGGGTTCTGCTTTCAGCTCATAGTAGCGGTAGTGGCCGCGTTCTTTCTTGTTGATCAGGTAGGCCAGGTCGCGAACGCCCATGTCCTCATCCTTTTCCGGGGTGAAGCCGAACTTCTCCATCAAGGATTTAAGGTTTTCAAAACCTTGCTTGTAGGCGTCCTCTTCCGGACGGAAGATGACCGTGAATTCGTAGTCTCTCAAGTTGTCCCTCCTCATGGACTAATAATACGATCCGCCCTTCTTGAGCGGATAAAGAGGTCGCAGTAAACTAACACACTCCCATTTAAGTGTCAAGTCAACTCCTTACTGAGACGATACTTGTAGTGACTAGGCGTCAGTGGAGGATGCATGCGTCAGACCATCAATTTTGAGGATAATCTCTACTTCATCAATGAGTTCGTCAATACCCTCGAGCAGGGGCTGGATCTCAAACTCGACGCCCGCTTCTTCTTCGATAAGTATATCGAGGATCTCTTCTTCCTCGATGCGAGTATCAACAAGCTCTACGCCGAATTGATTGACAATCCGCAACTGGTCAATATACAGGAAATTCAGCGCAGTCTGCAGATCACCAAGGAGCGTTTCGCCCGGCTCTTGGAGCGTATCCTCTCCGGCGACAGCAGTCTCGAAGAGGGCTATCTCCCCTTCGAGGAAAAGCTTGCCGGCCTCAAAGAGACCCATTCGACCGACGTAGACCGCATCCGGAGCCAGATGGAGAGCCGGGAGGAGAGCGCAACTCCCAAGGAGGGCATATCTCCTGAGGAATACCAGTTTCTCTTCCCCGAAGAGGACGCTGAGCAGGGTTAAACAGACTCCGTTAAAAATAACTGGACAAATGTAATCGTTTACAGCAGAATATCTCTATGGCCGTCACCATCAAGGATGTAGCCCGTCTTGCGGGCGTATCCACCGCCACCGTCTCCAGGGTACTCAACAAGGATTCCCGAATCGCTCCGGAGACCTTCAAGGCCGTTAGCAGGGTGATAGCCGAATCTGGCTACCGACGCAATACCATCGCCCGATCCTTAAAGACCAGCCGTACCCATGCAGTCGGCTTTCTGACCCCAGAGATCGCCAACGACTTTTTCATGTATATCGCCGAAGGAGTCGAGGAGAGGCTTCAGGCCGAGGGCTACAGCCTGATCATCTGCAACACCGCCGAGAACAGCGCCACCGAGGAGAAGCGCATAGACCTCTTAAGCGACCAACGGGTAGACGGGGTGATTATCATTCCCGCCGGTAATAACGGCGCACATTATAGCCCGCTGACCGACCGGGGCATTCGAACGGTAATCATCGACCGGCTGGTAAGCGGATTCGCCTGCGACGCGGTGCTGGTGGACAACGTCGGCGGGACCGAATACGATGGTCACAATCAGCAAACCGCCCCGCAGGCGTCCCAGCGCCGCCGTATCGGCTTTATCGGCGGACGACAGGATCTAACCACCGCTCAGGAGCGATGGGAGGGCTTCAAGAAGGCCCATGACGACTATGGGATAGCGGTAGATGAGGATCTCGTCGCCTTCGGCGATTTCCACGTCGATTCCGGCTTTACCCTGACCGAACGGCTTATGGGCCTCCCCGATCCCCCGCAGCATCTCTTCATCGCCAACTACTTCATGCACGTAGGCGCCACCCGCTATCTTCTCCAGAGCGGTTTGGGGGCGGAGCGGGCTATTCAGACCGCGGGCTTCGACAGCATGGACCTGGTCCCCCTCCTCGGTTTCTCCGCTTTCACCCTGGCCCAACCTATGCGGGAGATGGGTCGAGCGGCAGCGGAACTCCTCTTGAAGCGTATCCGCAAAGAGTACGATGGACCGCCGGTTACCAAACGCCTTCCCACAGAGATTATCCCCCATAAGACCCTGAGCCTTCTCTAAGGAATGAGATTTTCCTTGCGCTTTTCCCCAAGCTCCCCTATACTGTGTATGCCATGTAATCGTTTACATGGCATATCCGGATTATATTTTTACGGAGGATTATTATATGGCAAGCAAAAGACTCTATAACAGCTTCCCCAAAGTCGGGATTCGTCCCACCATCGACGGACGGGAAAAGGGGGTCCGGGAATCCCTGGAAGAGCAGACCATGAACATGGCCAAGGCCGCAGCATCATTGATCAGTGAAAACCTGCGCTACCCCAACGGTGATCCCGTTGAATGCGTGATCGCCGACCGGACCATCGGCGGCGTAGCCGAATCGGCTATGTGCGCCCAAAAATTCGCCGACGAAGGGGTCGGGGTTTCGTTAACGGTCACCCCCTGCTGGTGCTACGGCACCGAGACCATGGATATGGATCCCTCCACCCCCAAAGCGGTCTGGGGCTTCAACGGTACCGAACGGCCCGGTGCGGTCTACCTGGCGGCGGTCCTCGCCGGCTACGCCCAGAAGGGGCTGCCCGCATTCGGTATCTACGGCAGGGAGGTGCAGGACGCCGACGATACCTCCGTCCCCGGCGACGTAAAAGAGAAGATTCTCTCCTTCGCCAAAGCGGGTTTAGCCTGCGCTATGATGCGCGGTTCGAGCTATCTCTCCATGGGTTCGGTCTCCATGGGCATCGCCGGCTCCATCGTCGACGAAAACTTCTTCCAGGATTTCCTGGGGATGCGCAACGAGTATGTGGATATGTCCGAGTTTACCCGTCGCATCGATGAGGAGATCTTCGACAAAGAGGAGTACGAGAAGGCCTTGGCCTGGACCAAGGCCAACTGTAAAGTCGGCCAGGATCCCAATCCGGCCGATCAGCAACGCAGTCCGGAGCAGAAGGAGGCGGACTGGGAGTTCGTGGTCAAGATGACCCTGATCGCCAAGGACCTGATGAACGGCAATCCCAAACTGGCGAAACTCGGTTTCGGCGAGGAATCGTTGGGGCATAACGCCCTGGCCGCCGGTTTCCAGGGACAGCGCCAATGGACCGATCACTTCCCCAACGGCGATTTTATGGAGACCATGCTCAACACCTCCTTCGACTGGAACGGCCTGCGTCAACCCTACATCATGGCCACCGAGAACGACAGCCTCAACGGCGCAGCCATGCTCTTCGGTCACCTCCTGACCAACACCGCCCAGATCTTCTCCGACGTACGGACCTACTGGAGCGCCGAGGCAATTGAACGAGTTACCGGCAAGAAGATGAGCGGCGCCGCCGCCAACGGTCTGATCCACCTGATCAACTCGGGCTCCACCTGCCTCGACGGTTCCGGCGAGCAGAGCAAGGATGGCAAACCGGCGATTAAACCCTTCTGGGAGATCAATGAAAAGGAGATGAAGGCCTGTCTCGAGGCGACCGAGTTCTGTGCCGCCGACGCAGGATATTTCAGAGGCGGCGGCTACTCTACCGATTTCCTGACCAAGGGCGGCATGCCGGTTACCATGTCCCGCATCAACATCGTCAAGGGAATCGGTCCGGTTCTGCAGATTGCCGAAGGAGAGACGGTCTCCTTAAGCGAGGAGGTGCATCAGACTCTGGACGACCGCACCAATCCTACCTGGCCCACCACCTGGTTCGCCCCCCGGCTGACCGGCGAGGGCGCCTTCCGGGATGTCTATCAGGTAATGGCCAATTGGGGCGCCAACCACGGCGCCATCAGCTACGGCCATATCGGCGCCGATCTGATTACCCTGGCCTCCATCCTGCGTATTCCGGTCTGCATGCACAATGTGGACGAAGAGAAGATTTTCCGTCCCGCCGCCTGGAACGCCTTCGGGATGGATAAAGAGGGCTCCGACTACCGGGCCTGCGCAACCTTCGGCTCCCTCTACGGAGCATAAAATGAGATCCGAAGGCGCCATTCTCGCCTTCGACTTCGGAGCCTCCTCAGGCCGCTGCATTGCCGGCCGCCTGGGGGAGGACTCCCTCGAGGTCGAAACCGTACACCGTTTCGCCAACCGTCCGGTGAATCTGAACGGCCGTTTTCAGTGGGATATCCTGGGACTCTACCGGGAGATACTGGAAGGCTTGATCATCTTTCGCCGGGACTATCAGGATCCTATCCTCTCCCTGGCGGTGGACACCTGGGGGGTCGATTACGGCCTCGTCGGCCGGGACGGCAGACTGATCTCCAATCCCTACCATTACCGGGACAGTCGTAACGATGGGATTCCGGAAAAACTTTTCGCCGTCGTCGGCGAGGATGAGCTCTACGCGGCCGGCGGCATCCAGATGATGAGCATCAACACCGTCTTTCAACTCTTCGCCGAGCGGGAAGAGAACCGGGAACTCTTCGAATCCGCCCGCGCGATAGCCATGACGCCGGACCTGTTGAACTACTTCCTTACCGGGAACCTGCGCAGCGAACTCTCTATCGCCTCCACGACAGCCTTGGTCGATCCCAGGGTACGCGACTGGAACCGGGAGCTGATCGCCAAGCTCGGCTACCCCGCCCATCTCTTTACCCCGATCATCAAACCCGGTGAGGAGGTCGGCCGTATAACTCTCGATGTCGAGGCCTTTACCGGGCTCTCCGGCACTCGGGTTCTGGCGACCACCTCCCACGATACCCAGTCTGCCATAGCCGCCGTACCGGCCGACACGGATGATTTTATCTATCTCTCATCCGGAACCTGGAGCCTGATGGGGGTCGAGGCGGACGAGCCGGTGCTGACCCCCCGAGCCGCCGAGCTCGGCTTCACCAACGAGATCGGCGCCGGCGGCAAGATCAGTCTCTTGAGTAATATCATGGGATTGTGGCTGATTCAGGAGTGTAAGCGCATCTGGGATAGAGAGGGACGCAACTTCGATTACGGAGAGATCGTCGAAATGGCCGAGCAGGCCAAACCCTTCACCACCCTGATCAATCCCATGGACTCGCGCTTCACGGCCCCCAAGAGTATGCCCGAAGAGATCCGTCAGGCGGCAGCCGAAACCGGACAGCCTGTTCCGCAAAGCGAGGCCGAGCTGGCCCGCACGGTATTCGAAAGCCTGGCCCTCGTCTATCGACGGACGGTGGAACGCATCCAGGAGCTGACGGGCAAGGAGTATCCGGTGGTCCATATTGTCGGGGGCGGAGTCAACAACAAACTCCTGTGCCGCATGACGAGCGAAGCTACCGGGCTCCCGGTGGTCGCCGGTCCCACCGAGGCCACGGCCCTGGGGAGCATCGTCGTCCAGGCCGCCGGTCAGGGGCTCATCCCCGGAATCGCGGCCGGACGCAGGCTGGTTGCAGCCTCGGTCAACCCCGACCGCTACCAACCGGGAGCGCGACCAGGCTGGGACGAGGCCTACCGACGTTTTACCCGGCTCTATCCGGCTTAGACGCTTTGCCCCTCCCCCCGGGGCGTGCTATACAGAAGCATGGAACTGACTATTGAGAAGCTGACCTACGGCGGCGACGGGCTCGCCCGTCCCGCCGACGGTCCTGTCTGCTTCATTCCTTATACCGCTCCCGGAGACCGCATCGAAGCGGAGATCCTCGAATCCGGGCGTTCATTCAACCGGGGCCGGCTGACTCGTATCCTCGAGGCATCTCCTCAGCGAACAGAACCGCTCTGCCCCTATTTCGGCCGCTGCGGGGGTTGCCAATGGCAGCACCTGCGCTATAAGGATCAACTCACGACCAAGGGCACTGTACTGCAGGAGCAGGCCGCCCGCCTACAGAATCAGACGCCGCGCTTCGACCCGCCCCTCTCGGCGGATCAGCCCTTTGAGTACCGCCGGCGCATAACCCTGCATGCCGCAGACGGCAGAATCGGCTACCGGGCGCATCGTAGCCGGGAGATAATCGAGATAGCCGACTGTCCCATCGCCGAAGCACCCCTGCGGGAGTGGCTCGCTGATCCGCCCCTGAGCAGGGAGGCCCGGAAGAGCCTCCCCGAGCGCTTCGAGCTCCGCATCGAAACCGATGGGATGCGGCTTATCCGGGGCGACAAGGAAGCAGGCTTTCTGCAGGCCAACCGCGGCGCCAATGAGATCCTCCGCGCCAGGGTGCGGGAGCTCGTTCTTCAGGAGTGCAGCGCCCCGCGCATCTTTGATCTCTTCTGCGGCAACGGCAATCTCTCCCTGCCGCTGGCCCAGGCGGGGGCATCCGTGGAGGGCTGGGACAGCTCCTCATCCGCAATTGCCGAGGCCGAGGTTGCGGCGGCGTCTCTTCCAGCCGCCCGCTACCGCCGGGGCGAGGTAGGACGTATTCGCAAGGCTCTTTTCTCGAGTGCGACAACCCGGAACGTACTTATTCTCGATCCGCCCCGGGAGGGGCTCAAGCGAGAGGCGGCCGATCTTGCCGGCTTGGGAATCGGGACGATCCTCTATGTCTCCTGCAATCCCTCGACTCAGATGCGGGACATTGCCGCTTTCTGTTCCGCCGGCTATAGTCTTGTTCAGCTCCAAGGGCTGGATATGTTTCCCCAGACCTACCATATCGAGAGTATCGCTCTTCTGAAGAGATATTGATCGCCCGGCGCGAGGAGCGCCTATTCGTCGAAAAAGACCGTCTCTTCCGGTCGGGCTATCACCGCCGGTTTGCTGCGCCCCAGGATCTCGTCGATCTGGGATGAGTGACGTCCGATCAGGAGTTCCAGTTCCTGGGAGGAGAAGTTGGAGACGATCTTCGCCCGGCCGTTGACCTGTACTACCGCCCCGGCCGGAAACTCCCCCTCTACCGCGACCAAACCCTTCGGAAGCAGGCTTTTATGGGCGCAGATGGCTTCGAACGCGCCTTCGTCGATGGTGATGCTGCCTTCGGACCGGGAGTGGAGAATCCAGCGCTTGCGGTTCTTGAGCCTGTCCTTGGCCAGAAAGAGGGTGCCGATCTTCTCGCCCTCGATAATTCGCTTCAGTACCTCGTCACCCTTGCCGTGGGCCAGAACCGTTCGGCAGCCTGCCCGGCGGGCGATCTTGACCGCCTCCAGCTTGGTCCGCATCCCTCCGGTGGAAAATACGCTACCCGCCGCTCCGGCGGCGGCCATGATCTCCTCGGTCAGCTCGGGTACCAGATCCAGGGGTTTAGCGTCGCGTTCCTTGCGCGGATCTGCGTCATAGAGGGCGTCGATATCGGTCAGCAGAATCAGGAGGTCCGCGTCGATCTTGCTGGCGATCAGCGCACTGAGTCGGTCGTTGTCCCCGAAGGCCGTGCCGATCTCCTTGGTGGAGACGCTGTCGTTCTCGTTGACAATGGGCAGCACATCCAGGTCCAGCAGGGTCTCGACGGAGTTCCGTAGATTGAGATAGCTCTGTCGCTTGTTCAAGACCTCGGAGGTGAGGAGTACCTGAGCCACCGGGATTCCGAGGGCCATAAAGGCGGTCCGATAGGCCTGCATCAGCAGCGGCTGTCCGATGGCGGCACAGGCCTGGCGCATCTCGATCTGGCTGACGCCGCCTTCGAGTCTCAGCTCCTTGGCGCCCATACCTATCGCACCTGAACTGACGAGAATCAGCTGTAAGCCCCTCTGACGGAGTCCGGCCAGCTGCCGGGCGATCTCCGTGAGGAATGATTCGTCGACCCCTTCCTCATCAGCCAGAAGATTGGTGCCGATCTTAACCACAACCCGTTTAGCCTGAGAGAAGTTCCGCACTTCTCCTACTCCTCTCCGGGTTTTGCGAGAGATCGGTGGGTAAACTTCTTACGCCCCTCGGCATAATCGGCCACGATCTGCCCTGTGCCGAAGAGCTTATACTTATAGGTTAGAAGCCCTTCGAGCCCGACCGGGCCGCGGGCATGCAGTTTTCCTGTGCTGATCCCAACCTCGGCGCCGAATCCGTAGCGGAATCCGTCGGAAAAGCGGGTGCTGCAGTTATGGAAAACATTAGCAGAATCGACCCGCTCCATGAAGCGACGGGCCGATTCAGGATCCTCGGTGACGATCGCGTCGGTATGGCCGGAGCCGTAGCGGTTGATATGGGCCACGGCCTCATCCAGATCGGCGACCACCTTGATAGAGACGATGTAATCCAGATATTCCGTCTCCCAGTCCTTCTCATCCGCCGCCTCCGCCGCAGGGATAATCGCTCTGGTCTCTGCACAACCGCGGATACGGACGCCGGCCTGCTGCAGAGCCCGGGTAAGGAGAGGAAGGATCTCCTGGGCCAGCGCCCGGTCGATCAGAATAGTCTCGGTGGAATTGCAAACAGCCACATACTGCGCCTTGCCGTCTACCGCAATCCGCACCGCCGTCTCGGGATTGGCTCTAGCTTCGATATAGGTATGACAGATCCCGTCGGCATGTCCCATAACCGGGATGCGGCTATTCTCCATGATATAGCGGACAAACTCGTTCGATCCCCGGGGTATCAGGAGATCGATCTCCCGGTCCATACCCAGGAGTTCCTGTACCTCCTCCCGGGACTCCAGATTGACGATCCAGCCGGCGGGCATTCCGGATTCAAGCGAAGAGGTCGAGATTATCTCAGTCAGGACTCGATTCGTCTCCCTGGCCTCCCGGCCACCCTTGAGGAGCACTGCATTCCCGCTCTTTAAGGAGAGGGCCGCCATCTGTACCAGTGCATCGGGCCGGGATTCGAAGATCATTCCGATTACCCCGATTGGAGTCGATATTCTATGGAGCTCCAAGCCCCGGTCCAGCTCCGTGGCCAGCTGCTCGCGGCCTACCGGATCCTCGAGGGCAATCAGACTGCGGATCCCCTCAATCACGCCCTGGAGCTTCTTCTCATCGAACTTAAGCCGTTTTACCAAGGGTGCGGCGACTCGATCCCCCTCGGCCCGGGCAAGATCGTCCTGATTCGCCGCAAAGATGCGCGCCTTCTCCCTATCAAGGGCGACGGCGACCTGATCGAGTACGCGGTTCTTCAATTCCGACGAGAGGGTTGCGGTGATATAGGACGCCTCCCGCGCTTCCCGGGCGAGCTTCTTTATAGCGTTTTCCTGCATGCTTGGACCTCTTCAGTCTAGGTGCGACCGATGATGCGTTCTTTATCGATAGGTATATCCCGGTCGACCGGAAGATCGAGGGATATGAAGGTTTCGGTGGATTGTATCTCCGGCATGTTCTGAAGCCGTTCGGTAAGGAAGGCGTGCAAGCCGCGGGTATTCTTGGCTACTACTTTAATAAAAAAATTATAGGCTCCGGTGGTTGAATGAACCTCGATGATCTCCTCAAAATCCTTGAGCTTTTGGACCATCGAACCATAATCCCGCGCATTATGCAGATTGATCCCCACGAAGGCGCATACCTCGAATCCCAGCTTCTGAGGTTCGACGATTACCCGGGTACCCTTGATTACTCCCAGCTCCTTCAATTTATTGAAACGGACATGTACCGTACCGCCGGAGACCTCAAGATCCCGGGCGATTTCCTGAAAAGGACGCCGGGAATCCTTCTGCAGGATGCGGAGAATTTTCAAATCGAGTTCGTCAAGTTCATGGCCGGTACCCATTCTTCCACCTCGTCGAGTATCACCTGCAAGATTATGTAAATGTGATGATTTTATCAAGCCGTTCTTTCCATATTTTCAAATATTTCCGAATTCTGTTAGTAATCTACTAGTAATTATCCGCAATGAACGCTCTATATTTTAGTGTACCCCGGATTAGTCAGGGAGACAATCCCCCGGTGCAACGAAATCAACAAGCACCTTACCGCCCTAGAAAATAGTTGTGAAATCACTCTACGACGAGATAGCCCGCAAAAGTTTTAATCTGCCCGGACTCTACCCCTATCAGCGGCACCTGATCGACGAGATCGTCCGCGCGGCGGATGGCGAGGAGGAGGCTCCCCGTCACGGCTTGGTGATCCTCCCGACAGGAGCCGGGAAGAGCCTGATCTATATGATTCCGGCATTGATCCTCAATGGGCTCACCCTCATCATCTATCCCCTCAATGCGCTGATCAACGATCAGCAGCGGCGCTTTGAGGCGGCCGGGATCCCCGCGGCTACCCTGCGAGGCGGTCAAACAGCGGCGGAACGGAGACAGATACTCTCCGCCGCTGCGGCGGGACGAATCAGGGTGCTCCTTACTAATCCGGAGACCCTTCTCCTGCCGGAGATTACCGCACTCCTCCTGAAGATCAGCATAAACCATGTTGTCTTCGACGAGGCGCACACCCTGGTGGAATGGGGCGAGAGTTTCCGTCCCGCCTACCTCAAGGCCGCCGAGCTCGTTCACTCCCTGGAATACCGAAGACTTACCGGCTTTACGGCTACCGCAACCCCGGAACTCCTGCGGAGTATCGGCGAATGTCTCTTCTGCGGCGAGGGTTACGAACTTTACCGCCGATCTCCGGCCAGAGACAACATCGCGTTCGAACTGATTACCTCCCTCACTCCGGGGGCGGAGATCGCGAGCCGCATCTTAGCGGGAAAATTAGAGTATCCGGCCATTCTCTTCTGCCCCACCCGGAAACTCACCGAGAGCTCCTCGGCCCTGATACAAAGCCTCGACCCGACCATCGAGGTCGATTTCTACCATGCGGGCCTCTCGCGGGAGGAGAAGAAGAGGCTCGAGACGGAGTTCTCTTCAGGCGGAAGACGTCTCCTCTGCGCGACCTGCGCCTTCGGCCTGGGGGTAGACTGCGCCGGAGTACGCACGGTACTTCATTTGGGTCCTCCGCCCTCGGTGGAGGCCTACATTCAGGAATCCGGCCGGGCGGGACGGGACGGGAAAGCCGCCCGGGCCCTACTCTTTCTCTGCCCGGCCCAGGCACAGGCCGCCGAGAATCATCCGCGGCAGCGAGAGTTGGTCGAGGCCTCACTCGCCGCGCTCTCTCGCGGAGAGTGTCGTCGGGAGGCCTTGATGAGGCTTTTTGCCCTCGAGGGAGATGCTCCTCCCGACTCACACATAGGCTGCGGTATCTGCGACTGCTGCTGCGGGAGCAACCACGAACTTCCTCTGGGGAGCGAAGAGATAATCGCCGGCATACGAGAGTATCCGGGCTGTTTTAGCCGCCGCAGTCTGGCCGCCTTCCTGAAGGGCTATGCGACAGCCGGGGTCAGACTGGTGGACGGCCAATACTCCCGTTGTTACGGAGCTTTAGGTCATTGGCGTTTCGAGTGGATCGAGGAGGCGATTCTTTCGGCCCTGGCTTTCAAACTGATTAGGGAGCGGGGACTTTTCCCGCCGCGCCGTATACGCCTCGGCCCTCGATTTAAGGCGCTGTGCGGATGATATTGTGAGGCGGCCGAAGCTCTGATACTATGCCGGCCATGGAAGTAGTGATCCTCGGATCGGGAACCTCCCATGGAGTTCCGGTCATTGCCTGCGACTGCGATGTTTGCCGCTCGACCGACAAAAAAGATAAAAGGACCCGGGCCTCCCTGCTGGTACGCCACGCGGGTCTGGAGATAGTGATCGACACCGCCCCGGAGTTTCGTCTGCAGGCGGTGCGGGAGGGGATTTCCCGGCTGGACGCCCTGCTCTATACCCACCCCCATGCGGATCATCTGCACGGTATTGACGATATCCGCCCGCTTACCCGCAAAAATCCGGCTACTGTCTACGCTAGCCGGGAGACCTTGAATGAATTGACCCGGCGTTTCGACTACATCTTTACCCGCACCCAGAAGGGGGGCGGCAAACCGCGGATAAGCCTGGAAGAGATCCCCCCGACGGGTATCGACCTGGAGGGACTCGAGATCCGACCGGTACCTATCTTGCATGGAGAGCTTCCGATTTACGGCTATCGTCTGGGTAACACGGCCTATCTTACCGACTGCAGCCGTATTCCGGAGAGCTCATACCCCCTTTTGGAGGGCTTGGAGTTGCTGATCATCGGAGCACTCCGTTTTCGGCCCCACCCGACCCACTTCTCGATCGACGAAGCCCGGGCCGCGGCGAAGCGCATAGATGCCGAGAAAACCTTACTGACCCACCTCTGCCATGATGCGAGTCACGAGGAGATCCGGGCTTATCTCTCCCGGGATAGGGATAAAAAAATAGAGCCCGCGTATGACGGGCTCTGTCTTAGGGTAGGAATCTAAACTCCGTTACTAAGAACGGGCAATGCGTTAGGTTTAAGCCTTAACTACCTTACCGGAACGCAGACAACTGGTACAAACCCGCAGGGTCTTTTTGCTGTTTCCGACAAGGGCCTTCACCTTGACAATGTTCGGCCGCCACACACGACGAGTCTTGTTGTGTGCGTGACTCACATTATTGCCCGCAACCGTTCCTTTTCCGCAGATATCACATCTTCGGGCCATTGTCTCCACCTCAGTCTCAGAATGAAATAATGCGATGTAATCTACCAGATAGCCGGGGCTTTGTAAAGCCCTCAGCTACATCCGGTCGTCCCGCCACAGGTTTCGCACTTCAGACAGGTTCCATTACGAACCAGCGTAAAATGGCCGCAAGCGGGACAAGGATCGCCCTCGTAACCACGAACCCGGGCCTCCTGGGCCTGGGAGTTACCGTTAACCCGGCCGGCCTTAACCGTCACCTCCTCGGGGAGCTCGTATACCCGGGTTTCGGTAGTATCCAGATCGGAGGGCTTTACCTGGGCCAGATCCTTACGATTGAGATAGGTCAAGCCCAGATCCCGGAAGATAAAGTCGATCACCGAGGTCGCCATCTTAATATTATCATGGCCCTGGACCATCCCGTTCGGCTCGAAGCGGGTAAAGGTAAAAGCGTCCACATACTCCTTCAGCGGAACGCCGTACTGCAGTCCCAGGGAGACGGCGATGGCGAAGCTGTTCAAGAGCGACCGGAACGCGGCCCCCTCCTTATGCATGTCGAGGAATATCTCGCCCAGAGAGCCGTCCTCGTAGTTCCCGGTCCGCAGAAAGAGGCTGTGTCCGGCGATCTTCGCCTTCTGGGTATAGCCCGAGCGACGACTGGGCAGGAGCTGCCGCCCACCCTTCTGTTGCGGGGAACTTACCCTAGCGACAGCCTCAGCCTCTCCGGATTGCCGTTCGGCGTCGATAGCGAGAATCGCATCGGCAATCGGATCCGCCCCGGGGGAGAGGGAACTTAGAGGCTGGCTCAGCTTGGATCCGTCCCGATAGAGGGCGATCGACTTGAGCATTCGCTTCCAGGCCAGCATATGAGCCCCGCGGACATCCTCGATAGTCGCATTGGCGGGCATATTGATGGTCTTCGAGATCGCTCCCGAGATAAAGGGCTGTACAGCGGCCATCATCTCGATATGCCCCTGCCAGGAGATGCTCCTCCGGCCCAGCTTCCCGCCGGGGGTAGCCGTGTCGAATACCGGTAGATGCTCATCCTTCAACAGAGGAGCACCCTCGAGGGTCATGGTACCGCAGGCATAGGCCTCGGCCTGAGCGATCTCATCTTCGCTGTACCCCAGGTGGGCCAGGAGGCTGAAACCGGGCAGATTATAGGTCGCCGCCGGGATATTGAGCACCTCGGTGTAGAACTCCTCTCCCAAGACGTAGGGTTGGAAACAACTTGTCAGGGAGACCGATGAACGGAGAGCCCTGTTGATGGCTGTAATCTGGGCCTTGCCGAAGCCCTTCTCTTCCAGGGAGGCCTGACTTATTCCCGGGGCGTCGGCGAGCGAACCCCGGCCCAGACAGTAGTCGATAATAGTCTCCCGGCTGGTCTGATCATAGCCGAGGGCGGTAAGGGCGGGCTCAATGGACTGGTTGATTATCTTGAAGTAGCCGCCGCCGGCAAGCTTCTTGAATTTCACCAGTGCAAAATCGGGTTCCACCCCGGTGGTATCGCAGTCCATCAACAGGCCGATGGTTCCGGTCGGGGCAATGGCGCTCACCTGGGCATTGCGATAGCCGTGGGCTTCCCCCAAGGATAGGGCCCTCTCCCAGGCCTCGCCGGCGGCTTGAGCCAGATAGGCGGGACACTCATCGTGATCTACGGCCACCGGAAGCACCGAGAGCCCCTCATACTCATCCGCCGGGGAGTTGAGCGCGGCGATGCGGTGGTTGCGGATTACCCGCAACATAGCTTCCCGGTTTTCCGCGAAACGCGGAAAGGGGCCCGCCTCGGCGGCGAGCTCCGCAGAGTAGGCATAGGCTTCTCCCGAGAGGATGGCCGAGATTGCTCCGGCTACCGCCCGGCCGTCGGGGCTGTCGTAGGCCTTTCCCATCACCATCAGCAAGGTTCCGAGATTGGCAAAGCCCAGTCCCAAGGTCCGGTACTCATAACTCAAGCGGGCGACATGCTCGCTGGGGAACTGTGCCATGTAGACCGAGATCTCCAGGATCAGCGTCCAGAGGCGAATCGCATGGCGAAACTCTTCCACCTGAAAGCTCCCCTGCACCTCATCATAAAAGCGCATCAGGTTGAGGGAGGCCAGGTTGCAGGCGGTGTTGTCCAGGAACATATATTCGCTGCAGGGATTCGATCCGCGGATCTCGCCGCCGGCCGGACAGGTGTGCCACTCGTTGATGGTCGAATGGAACTGCAGCCCCGGATCGGCGCATTTCCAGGCGGCTCTGGCGATCTGGTCCCACAGCTCCCGGGCGCGAATAGTCTTGAGCACCTTGCCGTCGGTTCTGGCGGTCAGCTCGTACTCGCCGTCGGAGAGTACCGCCTCCATGAAGGCCTGATTGATTCGCACCGAGTTGTTCGAGGCCTGGCCGGAAACGGTATTGTAGGCGTCGCTCTGCCAGTCGGTATCGAAGATATCCAGTTCCGGCAGCGCCCCCTCCTCCTCGGCCATCCGCACCAGGGGATAGATAAAGGGTTGAGGCACGTCGTCGCCGAGGGCCTTCTGAATCGCCTGCTTCAGCGCCGGATTGCGATCCGGATCCGTGCGGTCGGCGTCAGTGCCGGAATAGTCCCGGATAGAGGCGAGGATCCCCGCCGCATGGGCGTTGATCTTCTTGCTCCCGGACACCAGGCAGGCGACCTTGTACTCCTCGCGCATCTTCCAGTCGATAAAATCCTCTATATCCGGATGATCCGAGTCGAGGATAACCATCTTCGCCGCCCGTCGGGTGGTACCGCCGGACTTGATGGCCGCCGCCGAACGATCGGCGATCTTCAGAAAGGAGAGTAGACCGGAGGAGATCCCGCCGCCGCTCAAGGCTTCCCCTTCGGCGCGGATCTTCGAGAAATTCGATCCCGTTCCGGATCCGTACTTAAAGAGCCGCGCCTCCCGGGTCACCAGGTCGAGAATCCCTTCGGGATTTACCAGATTATCCTCTACATCCATGATAAAGCAGGCGTGGGGCTGGGGCCGCTGATAGGCGCTCTCGGACTGCTTCAGCTCATCGTTCTCGGGATCGACGTAGTAATGACCCTGGGGAGGGCCTTCTATCCCGTAGGCGTCGTAGAGCCCGGTGTTGAACCACTGGGGCGAGTTGGGCGCTCCCATCTGGCGGGCAAGCATGTAGCGTACTTCATCATAGAATACGGAGGCGTCCTCATCGCTGGCGAAGTATCCTGCCTTCTGCCCCCAGTTGCGCCAGGCCAGAGCCAGGCGATCGAAGACCTGCCGGGAATCGGTTTCGCCTCCGCTGCCGCCCTTCCCGTCCGGCACGCCGGCTTTGCGGAAGTATTTCTGGGCCATAATATCCGTGGCGATCTGGGACCAGCCAGACGGGACGACCACGCCCTTCTGCTGAAAGATCACCTTGCCGTCGGGATTCTTCAGTTCCGACTCCCGTTTCTCCCATTTGAGTCCCTTGTAGGGATCTTTGGTCTTCGCGGTAAATAAACGTTTAATCTTCATCTCCCCTCCTGGAAAAACCTACCGTATTTACATTAGTATTCTTATCAGTTATTCACGACTACTTTATACTAGATATCGGTTCATGAAAGCCGAATCTACTAGCTTTTCGGGAAGAATTCAAGGGTTTTACACCATATATAGCGCTACATCCGTTAAGCATGCGCCATATAAAGCGGACATCTCCTCTTTAATCAAGATATTGCAGATTTTGAAGATCCCCGCCGTAGACACCCCAGGAGGATTCCAGATAAGCCTGTAAGAATGCGGCCGAGCGGGTGAAGTGATCAGGATATTGAGCCACCAGATTCTCCGCCACGGCGGCGAATTCCGGGAATTGCCGGCTCATCCTGGGAATGGTATACCCAATGTAGTAGGGATCGGCCTGCTCCACCGACTGTTGCAGCAGATAGGCCTGGAGTTCGTTGATCACTAGGTACTCATCGTTGGGATCATACTGTTTAGTGGCCAGAAACATCTTCCAGAAGGACTGCTCCAGATCGCTAAAACTCTCCCAGAGGGCTCGACTTCGTTCCCGCAGCCCCTCATCGGCGAAGAAAAGCCCGTGCAAGCCTTCGTGGGTCAGAAAGAGGCTCCGCAGATACTCGCCCGACTCCTGGGTTAGGGAGATGATAGCGCCGGTACCGGCGGAGTAGCCCGCTCCCCGGGGAAGGAGGATGCCGTTTTCCAAAAGAATCTCTTTGAGCTCCTCCTCTTCCGGATTCAGCGGAAAGGCCTGCTCTTCAGCCAGGGTGAAGAAAGAGGCCAGATCCTCGGCCCGATAGTCGTGAGCGTTCCACCCGTGGCGCGGTTCAAGCTCGGCGTTGGTCAACAGACTCCCCTGAAAACCGGCCTTTTCGACAAAGAATGAGAGACGCTTCAGGAATCGGGACTGTACCCCATAGTCGGCAAAATCGAAGATCAAGATCTCCGGTACCAGGTTCCAGCGAAAGAGTTCGTAATCCTCTCTGCGCCAATCCTCCCGGCGGTAGCGAAGCAGGGAGGCCGGATCGATCCCGATCGGTTCCCGCCCGGCGGGTAGTGAAATCTGCTCGAAGGTCTCCAGTTTTACCCATTCGCCGTCGATCACGAGACGTTCGGGACGGAAACCGATAAGTCGGGTATGGAGTTCTATCCGATTACTTCCCGATCGGGATCGAAAGAGGAGATCGAGCTCATTCTGATCCTCAGCCAAGGCGGTGATTCTTACCGGCGAGGCCGTCTCGGTATGGATCCGGAGATCGTAGATCGACGCATTCTCTATCCCGTTCTGCTGCAGATAGAGGGTAACGGCGCCGCTGGCGGCATCCCGGTCGAGATTTATCCCGCTGCCGATTACAATCGTCTCTTCATTAAGGCGGGCGCCGGGGAAGAGATCCTCCACGCCGGTGGCCAGAATTTGCAGACTGCCGTCGGTCACATGCTTAGCCGATGCGAGCTGAAAACCGGAGAGCCGTGCACCTTCGGGCAGGGGCATCCGGTATTCGACCTCTCTACCCGGAAAGAAGGGGAGCTCCGCGGTCTCTATTCCTCCGTTCAGATGCATTCTGAGGGTAAGGGGACAGTCTGCGGTATAGACGATAAAAAAGGAGCGATCCCGGGCATCGAGTTGAATCTCCTGTTCCAAGCGATAGAAGGGGGTGCTCAAACCCGTTTCACCGGCGATCAAGCGCCCCTCCTCCCCGGCGGGTACCGAGGGGGCCTCGACCAGGGGTCGTTTCAGGCCGGAGTATTCGATAAATGAAAAATCTTCCACCCCGTCATGAACACAGGCGCTCAAGAGCAGGATAAGCGGGAGGAGAGCAGATAGAGCCTTCATCACACCTCTTTATTAAACCTTAGCCGTATATCATCTCATCAGAGGTAAGATACTGCGTAAGAGCAGCTCGGCCAACTCCTGTTTGCGGGTAGGCGGGAATTCGTCGCTCTCATGGATGATACTGTAGAAGCGTCCCCGGAAATTCTCCGGGAGATGAGGCAGCTCGAGAATCCGGGCGTAGAGATCCCTCCCCGACGGCTCGAAGCGTCGGTTGATTATAAACATCATGGAGGAGAGGCTCTTCACATAGTTGGCCAGGGAGACGACGAAGAAGAGCCGGTCGTCCCGCATTACCGCCGCCTGCAGATCGGCAAGATAATGCTCGGTAACCGAGAGACCGCTCTCCTCGAGGGAGTGCCAGAACTCCTCGGGGAGATCCTCCAGCCGTTCTCTGATCTCCTTCAGCCAAGTGCTCTTCTCGGCGAGAACCCGGTAGTTGCTGATCCGGTAGAACATATACGTACCTGTTTCCCGGGATACCCAGAGCCGGTTCTCTACATTCTTCAAGAGCTGATCTATCCGGTTCATGTCCTTATATTCCAGCCGAACCGGCACCGAATCGATAATGAACCTGTCTTTGGTTGCCACCGATGAGGTTTCGAAGGCTCCCGCATCGGAGAAGCACTGAATCCGTTCGGCGATCTCAGGCAGGTCTCCCCGGTAAAATACATCGAAACTCATAAAAAAGTAGGGATCCGTGGGATCCATCTCGGCGAATTCCGCCAGCGTTATCGTATCGACGCCGGGCCATTCCCCCAACCTCTTTGTCAGATCATCAGCTATCGTTTCTACCTTGCGCCGCATCGTATCTCCTTAGCATAGGCCCCGCTGGGCCCTCTTAAAAATAAGTTTAACACAATTGCGGATGCGCATAAAAGCCTTTACGCTGAGAATAGGTGTATGTCAGAATCCACGGTATGGATTGGTTCCCCTACTCCCTGGTGCTAGTTCCCCCCGGTACGATCATTGCATCTGTCGAATCCTATCGGAAGGAGCTCTTTCCCCGTTACGGCGATCTGCTCTCCCAGGCCCTGACCCCGGGGATACGCCTAGGGAATTACCGGAGCATCCCGGAGCATCCCGGAGAAATCCGCCTTGAAAAAGCGATCGTCTTCACCCCTCCTCAAACTCATAAGGGGCTCCTCTACCTTCCGATGACGCCGAAGAAAGCCCTCGATTCGTTGAGGTCTGTGCTCCCGGGCGGGAGGGGCGGCTCCGCCCTTCAGCCGTTGACAGCCGGGATCCCGCTCTGCCGGATTGGAGAGGATCCCGAGCCGCCTGCCTTCGATTTCAAGGAGGAGCTAATGCGATCCGGGAGCTTAACTCTCTTCTGCTTCGCCTACCAATTCCAGTTCGACAGCCGGGAGGAGTTGATCGGGCTTGAAGAGCGGGAGATCTGGCACCAACCGGTACGCAAAGCCCTGGCGGGGAATGGAAAAAAGCGATAGGATTCGCCAAGCATATGGAAAGCATGAACAGTCGCGAACAGAAGGCCTTGAGCGTCACCCAGATAACCTCTCTTATAAAGGAGACCCTGGAAGGAGGATTTCGAGGCATAGAGGTCGAGGGAGAGATCTCTAACTACCGTCCGGCATCGAGCGGCCACGTCTATTTCAGCCTGAAGGACCGCAATGCGATGATCAGCTGCGTTCTCTTCAAGAGCTCCGCCGCCCGGGTGGCATTCCAGCCCAAGGACGGGCAACAAGTACGGCTTCGAGGCGACCTCTCGGTCTACGCCAAGCGGGGCAATTATCAGATTATCGTCAGCCGCATGAGCCTGGCCGGTGAAGGTGATATCCTTATGCTGCTCGAGGAGCGCAAACGCGCCCTTGCAGCCGAGGGGCTCTTCGCGGAGGAGCGAAAAAAACCGCTCCCCCTCTCTCCGGAACGAATCGGGGTCGTAAGCTCCCCCACCGGTGCGGCTATCCGGGATATTTTGCAGGTAATCGGCCGGCGACGGGCCGGCATATCGGTGCTGGTTCTGCCGGCAACTGTACAGGGAGAGGGCGCCGCGGAGCAGATTGTACGCCAAATCAGAACCGCGAACATCCACCGCCTGGTCGATGTCCTCATCGTCGGCCGCGGGGGAGGTTCTCTGGAGGATCTCCTCCCCTTCTTCGAGGAGAGTGTGGTCAGAGCGATTGCGGATTCCCAGATCCCCGTCATCTCGGCGGTTGGGCACGAGATAGATTGGGCCCTCTCCGACTTCGCGGCCGATCTACGGGCGCCGACCCCGTCCGCGGCGGCCGAGATGGTTGCCGCCTCGGGGGAAGAGCTTTCTAAGCGACTCTCGTCCGCCTTCCGGCATCTGGTGAGCGGTATGCGCAACCGAACGACCACCGCCAGGCTGCTGGCGGAGCGCTTCTCTCCCGAATATATGGAGCGCACCTTACGCGCTAAGCTGCAACCCTTGCTCCTGCGCCTGGACGACGAGAAGGAGGTGCTGGTCGAAGCCCTCCGCAGCCGGGTCGAGAGGAGTCGCAACCGGATCGCCCTGGTGAGCGAACGGCTGCGCTCCGGCTCTCCCCAGCTGATCATGCAGAAGGGCTACGCCCTTATCCGGCATAAGGGAAAGCTCCTGACCGATGCTGCGACGACGACTGCAGGAGACGCCCTCGATATCCGACTGGCCCGGGGAGGCCTGGAAGCTGCCGTAAGCGCAGTACATCCCGAAGAGACGGAAAGGAAATGAGTATGAAGGGATTTGAAGAACGGCTGGAACGCCTGGAAGAACTGAGTGAGAAGATTCACGATGAAGAGGTCGGCCTGGATGAAGCGATGAGCTGCTTCGAGGAGGGCATAAAACTGGCGAAGGCCCTGGAGAAGGATCTCGGCAAGGTGGAACGCAAGATCGAAATCCTCGTCAATCAGGCCGATTCCGAAGAGATTACCCCGGAGATGGAGCTCTTCCCGGAACTCAAGAGCGACCAGGACTAGTCCGACGCCTAATCCGGGAGGGGCAGCCCGCCGATACGGTCTCCCGGACCGATCCCCGCCGCCTCGAAGGCGCCGCGGGTCAGCTCCAGGGCATACCGCACGGAATAGCTCGAGGGCACCGGCTGCTCTGAGTAGGGAACCAGGGGTTTAATCTCCTTGATCGTCCCGTCCTTGGCGATGTAGGCCAGAGAGAGGGGGATGGAGGTGTTCTTCATCCAGAAGCTCGGCCGCTCGTCGTAGGGAAAGACGAAGAGCATGCCCCCCTTCTCGGGGAGATCCTTGCGGTGCATCAACCCCCGGGCACGCTCCTCGGGGGTATCGGCTAGCTCAACCTTGTAAATGGTCCCGTTCAGGTCCAGTTCAACCAGCTCTGCGGACGACTCATCGCCGGAACAACCCATCAACGGGGTCAGTAGAAACAGGATAAAGAGAAGGTAGGATCTTCCGGTCGGTTTAGAAGCGGGAGAGAAACTCCTCGCGGCCGATTCGTTCATATGATTTCAACGCCTCCCGCTCCTCCAGCAGCTCTGAAAAGGAACGTTGATCAATATACCTGACCGAAACCGGCCGCTCAAGGGAGATCCGCACCTGCTCGTCCTCCCAAATAGCCCGTTCCGGGGATAGATCGTCCGGTTCGCCGTATTTTTCGACGAAGGTGGTATACAGACTGAAGTAATCGATCAGGTCCGGATCCATGTTGAGCACAATCACGAAGAGCCGCTCCTCGTCGGTAAACTGGAACTCACCGGATGCGACATATCCCGCCCCTTCGGCCTCCAGCAAGGTTCGATTCTCCCGTTCGAGGAGAGAGACGTCCGGATCCCCCCGGTAGTAGAAGTAGCCGCTCCGCTGCAGGGCCTCCTTGAGCTCATCCAGCTCCAAACCGAGACTTAGCCCCTCAAAACCGGTCGGTAGGGGTACCGCTTCGGACTCTGGCGTAGCGACCTGTGCAGCGAGCCTTGCGGGCGGAATCGATAAGAGCAGGAGACAGATGGCCGGAATGACGAGCTTGGTTCTCACCCTACTACTATCGGCATTTATCGGGCTCGATTCAATCCATAGGCGCCGAGCGGTCCCTTTTAGCAGTATATTTAGTCTATGCACGAGAGTCCCGAGTACCAGCTACTAGGATTAATCCGCAAACGTCCTGCGGTAGAGGTGCAGAATACACTGATGAGCAGCGCCACCCGGGAACTGGCGATGAGCCTCATTCTCCTCGGCAGGGATGAACGGGAGGAGTTTCTCACGCATCTATCCGCGGCGAAACGGCAGTCGGTGGAAGAGGAGCTCGCCCTGCAGCGTCGGCTGCATATAGAACCGTCCCAGCGCCGACAGATGGCTGAATCCCTATTGAGGCGATTCAAGGGAGAGCGCGGGGCGACTCCGCGGAGCTTTCTCCGCCCCCGGGCTCCTCGCCGAGGGTGAATCCACAAGTGAGCCTTGAGGAAGTAGGCATCCAAGGGGTAGTCTCCTCATAGCTATGGAATTATTCGCCGATAAATCGAGCCACCCGTCGCCTTTGGCCGACCGGATGCGGCCGCGAACCCTGGAAGAGTATGTGGGCCAGGATCACATTGTGGGTCCCGGACGTCTGCTGCGCCGGGTGATCCAGGCCGATCAGCTCTCCTCCCTGATCTTCTACGGACCGCCGGGCACCGGTAAAACGACCCTGGCCCGGGTAATAGCCGGGTCGACCAAGAGCCACTTTATCACCATGAACGCGGTCCTTTCAGGAGTAAAGCAGCTCCGGGAGGCGATCGACGAGGCCAAACAGAAACGCGATTTCTACGGTCAGAAGACGATTCTCTTCATCGACGAGGTTCACCGCTGGAATAAGGCTCAGCAGGACGCGCTCCTCCCCTGGGTCGAAAACGGCACGGTGGTGCTGATCGGGGCTACCACAGAGAATCCCTACTTCGAGGTCAACTCGGCCCTCGTAAGCCGGAGCCGCATCTTTCAGCTCAAATCCTTGGGCGACGAGGAGCTCTTCGCCATTGCCAGGATGACCATAGCTGACAAGGAACGGGGCTACGGCGCCTATGGGGTGAGCTTCGCGCCCGATGCCCTCGAGCATCTGGTAAAGGTCGCCAACGGAGACGCCCGGACCCTCTTGAACGCCCTGGAGTTGGCGGTAGAGACCACCCCGGAGGAGTTCCCCCCCGAACCGGGCACGCAGATCGAGATATCCCTGCAGGCGGCGGAAGAGAGCATCCAGCGCAAGGCACTTCTCTATGATAAGGAGGGGGACTACCATTTCGATACCATCTCGGCCTTTATAAAATCGGTACGCGGTTCGGACCCGGATGCGGTGCTCTACTGGCTGGCCCGGATGATCCGGGCCGGCGAGGATCCCCGCTTTATCTTCCGACGCATGCTGATCAGCGCCTGCGAGGATATCGGTCTGGCCGACCCCCAGGCTCTGGTCGTGGTCGAGGCCGCGGCGGCCGCCTTCGACCGGGTGGGACTGCCGGAGGGTCAGTTTCATCTGACCCAGGCCGCCCTCTATCTGGCTACCGCACCGAAATCCAATTCCGCCTTGGGCTATTTCGACGCTCTGGCTGCCATCGAGGATGATCCGGCTGCCGAGGTTCCCAACCACCTGCGGGACTCAAACCGCGACGCCAAGGGCTTCGGTCACGGTCAGGGATACCTCTATCCCCACGCCTACCGGGATCACTGGGTGGCCCAGCACTATCTGCCGTCGGAACTGGGCGGCCGGGTCTTCTACTCACCGGGAAGCCTGGGTCACGAAGGGATACTTCGCGGAGATATTGCCCGCCGCAAAGAGGAGCAGCTGGCCGCCGCGCTGGAGGAACCGCCGGAGGTACTCACCTTCTCCCCCGGCGACAAAAGCCGGGAACGCTGGGCGGCCCGGGCCGAGAGCGGCGCGGCTCAGTTTCACCGGGCAATCCGCGAAACCCTCTTCAGCGCGGTCCCGATTCAGCGGCACTGGCGCATCCTGGATATCGCCCCGGGGAGCGGACTCTTCATGAGCGAAGCCTTGCGCCAGGCCCCCGAAGGCGAGGTCGTCGTCTGCGCACCGGATGCCAGGAAACGGGCTGTTTTGACCCACACGGCCTCGAGCCTCGAAGAGTGGGAACAGCCCCGCTTCTTAGAGGCGGGCTTTCCCGATGGCCTCGAGATCCTTCCCGCCGAGGAGAGACGCTTTGAACTGCTGGTCGGAAGGGATATATTCCTCCGCAGCGGCTCGAATGCAGCCCGCCGGGGGTTATCGGGTCTGGTGAAAGGCGCGCTGCAGAGCCGCGGCTGGTTCTTAGGAAGTCAGATCATTCCCCGGGAGGCGACACGCCTATCGGAACTTCTTGCGGAGACTCAGCTTGACAAAGCATTGACCGAGAGGTACCGGGAGGCTGAGGAGCAGCTCTACGGGAAAGAGGCCCCGGAAACCCTCGCCTGGGGAGCGGATGATATTGAGAGGGCTCTGGAAGGCTCTGATTTTTCCCTTGAGCTCTTCGAGCTTCGGGAACACCGCTTCAAACTTCGGCCGACATCGGAGACGGTAGAGAACTGGTTCGATCCTGAGCGGCGGACGGCGGTTAAAATGGTGAGTGAGAAGCTGGGAGAAGAGCCCTTTGATACCATCCGCAGGACCGCCATAGGGGAGCTTCCGAAACGCGAATTCGAGTGGCGCCGGGGCTACCTGATCTTTGCGGCAAACTTGCGATTATAGCCGCCGGATCTATTGACATTTTTTTCATTATTGGGCATGTTACATCCCACGTTCACGGTGGGTATAGTTCAGTGGTAGAGCACCAGATTGTGGTTCTGGGTGTCGCGGGTTCAAATCCCGTTACCCACCCTCGCTCAATAGTTGCCGAGAAGCGCTATATGATGCGTCCGTAGCTCAGCTGGATAGAGCGCCGGACTTCGAATCCGTAGGTCGCAGGTTCGAATCCTGCCGGGCGTACAAATATGATGGGCCGTTAGCTCAGCTGGCAGAGCAGCAGACTCTTAATCTGCGGGTCGAAGGTTCGATCCCTTCACGGCTCACTACTTCGTCGAGACTTGAAAAAGTCGATTTTCAGCTTGACGAAAACAGTCTTGTGTGTATAATGGGTCACCATCGCGAGAGTGGTGGAATTGGCAGACACGCTAGACTTAGGATCTAGTGCCGAAAGGTGTAAGGGTTCAAGTCCCTTCTCTCGCAATAGATCCTGCACTTCGTGCGAGAGTAGCTCAGTGGTAGAGCTCCACCTTGCCAAGGTGGATGTCGCGGGTTCAAATCCCGTCTCTCGCTCTATTTGACAAAGCGATCTGGTCAGCCAGATCGCTTTTTTTATCTTTAATCACCTTCCCGAATCCATGATTCGGAGCCAATGCTTAAGACGAGATAGACGAGAGGTTGTGTTATGGTAGCCAATAAAGAGATCGAGAAACTGGAAAACTCAGCGGTAAAATTGACGGTAACCGTCGCCAAGGACGACGCCAAGAGTCAGTTCGACCAGCTGGTAAAAGAGTACTGCAAGAGCGCCCACATCAAGGGCTTCCGCAAAGGTAAGGTTCCCGCCCATGTGCTGCTGCAGAAATACGGCGAGAGCATCCGTTACGAGGCATCCATGAAGGTCATCGAAGAGAGTCTGAAGGAGCTCTTCGAGGAGATCGATGAGAAACCCCTCGGCTACGCCGGTCCGGAGCTGCAGGATGATCCCACCTTCGACGAGAACGCCGATTTCACCTATAGCGTAAAATATGACGTCTTCCCCGAGTTCACCCTGGGCGAATACACGGGTCTGAGCGTCGAAGAGCCCGAAGTCAAGATCGGCAAGAAGGAGATCGACCAGGAGCTCGACCGTATCCGCGACCAGAACTCGGTAGTTATCGAGAAAGAAGAGGCCGCGGCCAAGGACGACATCGTAACGATCGACTATGTCGAACTTGATGAGAAGGGCGAAGAGATCGAGGGGACCAAGCGGGAGGACTTTGTCTTCACCATCGGCACCGGTTACAACCTCTACAAGATCGACGACGATCTTATCGGCCTCAAGAAGGACGACGAGAAAGAGTTCGAGAAGAGCTACGAAGCTGATTTTGAAAACGAAGAACTCGCCGGCACGACCAAGAGGCTCAAGGTCAAGGTAAAGGCCGTTAAAGAGAAGCAGCTCCCCGAACTGGACGACGAGCTGGCCCAGGATGTAAACGAGAAATTTGAAACCCTCAAGGATCTCAAGGACGATATCAAGAAACGTCTCCAGGACGAGCTCGACCAACGCTTACGTTCGATCAAGGTCGACGCCATCCTCGAACAGATCGTAGAGAAGAGCCCCATCGAGCTGCCCGAGTCGATGATTCAGGCTGAGATCGAGAACTCCTGGCGCAACTTCATGTATCAGTCCCGGATGCCCGAGGAACAGCTGCTGCAGATTCTCCAGGCTCAGGGTCGAACCAAGGAAGACCTGACGGCCGAGTGGCGCCCCGAGGCGGAAAAATCCCTGCGCAACCAACTGGTAATGGGAAAGCTGATAGACGCCGAAAATATTGAAGTAAGCGACGAGGATTACGAGAAGGAAGTCGCCGAACAGGCGGAAAAGTCCGACATGAGCGTCGATCAGACCAAGGAGTACCTGAAGAACAACCAGATGGAGGAGTACTTCAAGTCGGATATCCGCAATAAGAAGCTTTTCGATCGACTTATCGAGCTTTCCGAGGTAAAGAAGGGGAAGAAACAGTCCTATATGGACGTAATGAACAAAAATAATTAAATTGAGGGGACTCGAACCACGAAGGAATCAGTTGAAGTATGAATGAACAGATGAACACCCTTGTCCCCATGGTCGTCGAACAGACTGGCGTCGGCGAACGTTCCTATGATATTTTTTCCCGCCTCTTAAAAGACCGCATTGTCTTTATCGACGGCGAAATCAATGATGTAACCGCCGACCTGGTGGTCGCTCAGCTCCTGCTGCTCGAGTCCCAGGATCCCGAGCGGGACATCAGTCTCTACATTAATTCACCGGGAGGTTCGGTAACCGCCGGCCTCGCAATCTATGATACAATCCAGTACATAAAGGCCGACGTACAGACCATCTGCATGGGCCAGGCCGCTTCCATGGGAGCCCTGCTGCTTACCTGCGGTACCGCCGGCAAGCGCTTCGCCCTCCCCTCGTCCCGGATTCTGATCCATCAACCCTGGGGGGGTGTGCAAGGCCAGGCCACCGATATCGGTATCCAGGCCCGGGAAATCGTACGGCTCAAGAAGATGCTGATCGACTACTTCGTTGCCCACACCGGCAAGGAGAGAGCCCGGATCGAACACGATCTGGAACGGGATTATTTCATGTCTGCCCAGGAAGGCGTCGAGTACGGACTGGTAGACAGTGTCCTCGTGAGGGGGGGAAATGGCAAAAACGCGTAACGACGGACTCAAGGTCTGCTCCTTCTGCGGAAAGAGCGCCGACATCGCCCGTCGCCTGATCGCCGGTCCCGGCGTATTCATCTGCGACGAGTGCGTCAATGTCTGCAAGAAGATCCTGGACGAGGAGGAGGATGTTCTTACCTCGGAGTTCATCGACGAGGTCCCGACTCCCCAGGATATTAAAAGCTACCTCGATAATTATGTGATCGGACAGGAGATGGCCAAGAAGGTCCTCTCGGTGGCGGTCTATAACCATTACCGGCGCATAACTCAGAAGGGCATTCTCGACGACGAGGTCGAGCTGGAGAAGGCCAACGTGCTGATTACCGGTCCCACCGGTACGGGTAAGACCCTGTTGGCGAAGACCTTAGCCAAGAAACTGAAGGTGCCCTTCGCTATCGCCGACGCCACCACCCTGACCGAAGCGGGCTACGTGGGCGAGGATGTGGAGAATATCCTCCTCAAGTTGATCCAGAACGCCGGCAACAATATTGCCGCCGCCGAACGGGGCATTATCTATATCGACGAGATCGACAAGATCTCCCGCAAGGGAGAGAACGCCTCCATTACCCGGGATGTGTCCGGCGAAGGCGTTCAGCAGGCCCTCTTGAAGATCATCGAGGGGACCGTCGCCTCGGTTCCGCCCCAGGGCGGCCGGAAGCACCCGAATCAGGAGATGCTGAAGATCGATACCAGCAACATCCTCTTCATCTGCGGCGGGGCATTTGTAGGTCTGGATAAGATCATCGAGTCTCGAACCTCGGAGCACCCCATGGGATTCGGCGCCGACGTCAAGTCTTCGGCCGAGAAGGATCTCTCCGACCTCTACCAGAAACTCCATCCGGACGACCTGGTCAAGTTCGGCTTGATCCCCGAGTTTATCGGCCGCCTACCGATTACGGTCAACTTGAGCAACCTGGAGAAAGAGGATTTGAAGCGGATTATCACCGAGCCGAAGAATTCGGTGGTCAAGCAGTACCAGTCTCTCCTGAAGCTCGACGGTGTGGATCTTATCTTTACCGACGAAGCGATCGACGGCATCGCCGAAGAGGCGCTGGTACGCAAGACCGGCGCCCGGGGACTCAGGTCCATCGTCGAGAATACTATGATCGACGTGATGTATGACCTTCCCTCCATGCCGGGTGAAAAGAAGGTCGTAATCAGCGGCGATGTAATCGTCAACGGCGAGAAACCCGAGATTATCCTCGATAAAAAGAGCGCATGAAGCTCTCGAAATTCCCCATATTCGCTTCGAAACAGGAGCTCCCTCTCATCTCGATGAGGGAGCTCGTTGTATTTCCCCATATGGTAATCCCCTTCTTTGCCGAGAAGGGTCCCAAAAACAAGGCCCTCGAAGCGGCGATGGCCGCGGACCGGCTCGTTTTTTTCGCCTACCAGAAGAATCTGGAAGATCCCCCATCGCTGGATGATTTCTACGAGACCGGAACGGTAGCTAAAATACTCCAGATGCTGAAGCTGCCCGACGGCACGGTGCGGGTATTGGCCGAAGGGCAGAGTCGAGCCACTCTGACCAAACTCGTCGACCGCAAGGGCTATCCGGCGGCTTCATTCAGCGCCATCGAGGCTGCGGATGAGCTCAACCCTACCCGGGCGGCCTTGATGAATACCGTCCAGGAGGCCTTCGCCACCTACACCACGGTCAACAAGAAGATCCCCAAGGACACCCAGGAGGAGGTGCGCAAGGCCGAATCGCCCCACCGACTTATCGACCTCGTCTGCGCCCACGTTCCTTTCCGGGTTGAGAAGAAGATCGAGCTCCTCTCGATCACCGATCCCGAGGAGCGTCTCGAGAACCTGGCCGTCGCCTTAGAGGGAGAGAATCAGGTTCTGCAGATTCAGAACCGTATCACCACCAAGGTGAAGAAGCGCATGGAGCGCAATCAGCGGGAGTATTTCCTCAACGAACAGTTGAAGGAGATCAACCGCGAGCTGGGAAAAGAGGAACAGGATACGAACGGCTCCCGGGAGCTGATCACCAAGATCGAGGAGCGGGAACCGCCGGAAGAGGTGCTGGAAAAGGCCAAGAAGGAGGCCGGAAGGCTCTCCAAACTGCAGCCCATGTCTCCCGAATCGGGGGTCCTGCGCACCTATTTAGAGTGGATCGCCGACCTCCCCTGGAGCTCCCATAGCGACGATAACCGCGACATCGAAGAGGCGGCCAGAATCCTCGACGAAGATCACTTTAATATGAAGAAGCCCAAGGAGCGGATCCTGGACTTTATCGCCGTCCGGCAGCTCAACCCGCAGCTCAAAGGGCCCATACTCTGTTTCGTCGGGCCCCCGGGCACGGGAAAGACCTCCCTGGGCAAGTCGGTGGCCCGGGCGCTCAACCGCGAATTCGTACGCATCTCTTTGGGCGGCGTCCGGGACGAGGCGGAGATCCGGGGTCACCGGAAGACCTATGTGGGCGCCCTGCCCGGAAAAATTATTCAGGGAATGAAACGGGCGAACCATATCAACCCGGTCTTTCTCCTGGACGAGATCGACAAACTCAACTCCGATTTTCGGGGCGATCCCGCTTCGGCCATGCTCGAGGTGCTCGACCCGGAGCAAAATAACAGCTTCGTCGACCACTATCTGGAGGTTCCCTACGATCTCTCGGAGGTAATGTTCATTACCACCGCCAACTCGACCCACTCCATACCGCATCCGCTCCTGGATCGGATGGAGATCATCGAGATTCCCGGCTACTCGGACTACGAGAAAGCCGAGATCGCCAAACGCTTTATTATCCCCAAACAGCTCGAGGAGAACGGCCTCTCCTGGGCGGAGGTCAAGTTTCAGGACAAGGCCCTGATGGAGGTTATCAACTCCTACACCATGGAATCCGGGGTTCGTAACCTGGAACGGGAGATCGCCACGGTAATCCGCAAGACCGCCAGGGAAGCGGTCAAGAAGGGACTCACCGAGGAAGAGAAGCGGGAAAACGAGGGCTTTAGCACGCAGATCACCCCCAAGAAGATAAACAGCTTCCTGGGTCAACCCAAATACCAGCGCAACGAGCTCTATAAACAGCGCCGCCCGGGGATCAGCCTGGGGCTGGCCTGGACCGAGATGGGGGGTACCCTGCTGCCGGTTGAGGTCGGCGTTTTCGAGGGCTCGGGAGAGCTCATCCTTACCGGAAGCCTGGGGGATGTGATGAAGGAGTCCGCCAGGGCGGCCCTCTCCTTCCTGCGTACCCGTACCGAAGAGTTCGGCCTTACGACGGGATTCTCAAAGGAGCGGGATATCCATATCCACGTTCCCGAGGGTGCAATCCCGAAGGACGGTCCCTCGGCGGGCATCACCTTAACCTCGGCCATTTTGAGCGCCTTCTCGGGCAATCTCATCCGCGAGGGAATCGCCATGACCGGAGAGATAACCCTTACCGGACTGATTCTTCCCATCGGCGGGGTCAAGGAGAAGGTCCTTGCCGCCTACCGGCACGATCTGAAAGAGGTGCTTCTTCCCGAAGGCAACCGGAAGGATGCGGCGGATCTTCCCAAGGAGGTCACGGGACGACTCAAACTCCGATATGCTTCTACAATCCCGGAGGCCTTGTCCATACTCTTCGACGAGTATGGGACGAATGAGGAGAAGAGCTAGTTTTCCGCTTGATTTTCCCGTAACCCGCTATATATAATGGAATAAGAACAGGAGGTTCAATTGTGAAAAATCGACTCGTTCCGGTCCTGGCCCTGATCTTTCTGCTTCTCTTTGCAGCAGGGCTCGCCGCGGAGACATCTGAATACTTCTTTAAGACCGTACCTATTACCCGGGTATACTCCCATCGAGACGGATACCGGATTGTCTACCGGCGCTCCAACATGGAGCTGGCGGTTCTCTACGTTCCGGACGACTGGTTTCAGTTCACCCCCGGCGCCGGACAGCGGGGCAAGGGCGAATTGGTTATGGCCGACGATCCCTCGTACCCCTACATGTCGATCTTCTGGAAGGAGGGCGAGTTCAGCCATATCAGACTCTACCTCAACTCCAACAAGCAGCACATAAGCTGGGGCGACCTGGACAACCCCGAGAACTACAGCGACAAATTCGAGATCGATACCCTGGCTAACCTCCAGTTTTAACCGGGTATACCCTTAGCAGTAGAGAGCGTTTTGAAAATAGACCTCGATTCACTCACCCAGGCCGTTCGTCAGGAGAATGTTGACGGATGGCTTTTTTATGGTTTTCAACACCGAGACCCCTTAAGCGACGAGTTCCTAATGCTCAACCCGGCGCAGGTCACCACCCGCCGCTGGTTTTACCTCCTCCCGGCGGATAAAACGGATGCCGTCAAGATCTGTCACGCCATCGAGGCGGGGGCACTGGATGCCCTGCCCGGCGCGCTACGACTCTACTCATCCCAGGAAGAGCTCAAATCAGAACTGAGCCGCTTCAAGGGACTGCGCCTGGCGGCGCAGTACTCGCCGGACCTGCCGGTCTTTTCCTACCTCGACCACGGTGCGGCGCTGATGCTGGCCGATTGCGGAATAGAGCTCGTCCCCTCGGGAAATCTGATCCAACAGGTTAAAGGGGTGCTGAATGCGGAGGGCATCGCCAGCCACCGGCGTGCAGCGGATCATCTCTATGCCATCGTCGACCTCGCCCGTAAGCTGATGAGCGGGCGGATAGCGTCCGGGGCTGAACTCTATGAAGGGGACGTGCAAGCGCTGATAATGGATGAGTTCGCCAAGCGGGGCCTCGAGACGGATCACCCGCCCATTGTAGCCGCGGGCGCCCATAGCGCCGATCCCCACTATGCGCCCCAGGGCCGGGGGAGTCTGATCGAGGCGGATAGGATTATTCAGCTCGACCTGTGGGCCCGAGAGACCCGTGGCACGGGTATCTACGCCGACATCTCCTGGGTCTTCTTCTCAGGCAGAACGGTTCCATCCGACGCAGCCGAAGTATTCGCCGCGGTTCGCGGGGCGCGGGATGAGTTGATCGCCTATTTGAACCGGGAGCTGCCGGAGCGCCGAGTAGCGGGTCATGAGGCCGACCGCCTCTGCCGAGAGTATATCCGGAAGAGGGGTTACGGAGAATATCTCATCCACCGCACCGGTCATGGCATCGATACCCTACCCCACGGCTACGGCGTCAATCTGGATTCAATCGAATTCCCCGATCCTCGTCCCTTTATGGAGGGATCCTGTTTCTCCGTCGAACCGGGAATCTATTTGAAGGATTTCGGTATGCGTACCGAAATCAACGCCTATATCGCCTATAACCAGGCCGTCATCTCCGGCGGTGATATCCAAGACGAGATCATTCCCCTGGCCTGAACTTCAAGGAGCAGTAGAAGCATGTCATTGAATCCACCGCAGGAACTCCTTCACTTCCTCGATCGCTATAGCCGCTACTTCTTGGTTGGTCACACCGAACCCGACGGAGACTGTCTCGGCTCCCAACTCGCCTTGGGGAGCTATCTCGCCCAGCGGGGCAAGGAGGTGCGCCTCCTCTCGGACGGTCCCTTTACCCGGCCGGAGGTGATGGAGTTGTCCGACAGCTTCATCAGGGATCCCCTCCCGGCCGAACTGGACGGTGCGAGCGCACTGATTATGCTCGACTGCTCGTCCCCCGAACGGATCGGCCGCTTGAAAGAGTCTATCGTTCATCTGCCGACGGCTGTGATCGACCACCACGCATCGGGAGAGGAGTACGGGGAGGTCAGTTGGGTTATCCCCACCGCCCCCTCAGTAACCTTCATGATTCTCGAGCTCATTAATGCCTCGCAGCGGAGGGTAACAGCTGATGAGGCGCGGGATCTCTTCTTCGGTTTGGCCACCGATACCGGCTTCTTCCGTCACCTAGACGAGAATGGAGCCGCCGCCCTGAAGGCCGCAGCAGAACTGGTGGCGGCGGGGGCATCGCCCAAAGCGACCTTTATGCGGATGTACGGAAACAGACCCTACGGATCGCGAAAGCTCCTGCGCCGGCTCTTGGAGCGCCTCACCCCCTTGGCCGACTCCAGGCTCCTTTACACCTACGAAACCCTGGAGGATATGGCTGAGCTTGGTGAGGACGCGAGGGATTCCGATCAGCTCTACCAGCTATTGCTGGGCACCCGGGACTGCGAGGCGGCGGTTGTCATTCGCGAAGAGAAGAACGGCGAATGCAGCGTCGGTCTTCGCTCGCTCTACGATCTGGATGTAGGTCGGATCGCCAAGGAGTTCGGCGGCGGGGGTCACGCAAAGGCCGCCGGCTTTAGCTATAGCGGCAGCCGCGGGGAAGTGGAAAAGCTGCTTCTGCCGCGGCTTCAAGCGTTGCTGGGTCAGAAATAGTGGTTCTCGGGAAAAAAGCCTCCGGGCCTGCAGTTTCCCTTGGACTTTATCATCGTTTTTTAGTAATCTTTACCAACATTATTTCTTAAGGAGTTTAAGTATGGGTAAAACCTTGTTGGACAAGGTTTGGGAACACCATCTGGTGCGCACCCTCCCCTCGGGACAGGATCAGCTCTTTATCGGACTGCATCTGATCCATGAAGTGACTTCTCCCCAAGCTTTCGATATGCTGAAGAAGATGGGGCTCCCGGTTAAGTTTCCCCAGCGGACCTTTGCAACCGTAGATCATATTGTACCTACCGCCGAACAGCAGCGCCCCTTTCAGGACGAATTGGCCGAGAAGATGATGGCCGAATTGGAGAAAAACGCCAAAGAGGCGGGAATTACCTTCTTCAATTTAGAGTCCGGCAAACAGGGAATCGTGCATATCGTCGGTCCCGAGATGGGACTTACCCAACCGGGTATGACCATCGCCTGCGGCGATTCCCACACCTCCACCCACGGCGCCTTCGGCTCCATCGCCTTCGGCATAGGGACCTCCCAGATCCGGGACATCCTGGCCTCGGGAACCATGGCGATCTCGAAGCCCAAGATCCGGCGTATCCTGGTGGACGGAAAGCTGGGCAAGGGAGTCTACGCCAAGGACATCATCCTGCGCATTATCCGCGATCTCGGCGTAAAGGGGGGACTCGGATTTGCCTATGAGTATGCGGGCACCGCTATCGAGGCGCTCAGCATGGAAGAACGGATGACGATCTGCAACATGAGTATCGAAGGCGGAGCACGTTTCGGCTACATCAATCCCGATCAAACCACCTTCGACTACATTGAGGGACGCCCCTACGCCCCGGAAAACTTCGAGAGTGCGACCGAACGCTGGAAGAGCTTTGCCTCCGATTCGGATGCCGCCTACGACGATCAATACCTGATCGACGGCAGCGGTATAGCCCCTATGGTTACCTGGGGTATAAATCCGGGCCAGGCGGTCCAAGTCGATCAGAAAATCCCGCTCTTAGACGAGCTGGAGCAGGACGATAGGGAGGTCGCCTCCCGGGCCTACGAACATATGGGTTTCACCCCGGGCGCGAACATCGAAGGGACTCCTATCGATGTTGCCTTCCTCGGCTCCTGCACCAACGGACGGATCAGCGACCTGCGGGAAGCGGCGGCCGTAGTCAAGGGCAAGAAGGTCTCCTCCTCGGTACGGGCCCTCGCGGTTCCCGGCTCCATGAGCATCGCCCGTCAGGCGGAGGCGGAGGGTCTGGACAGGATCTTCACCGAGGCGGGCTTTCAGTGGCGCGGAGCCGGCTGTTCCATGTGCCTGGCGATGAATCCGGATAAGCTGAAAGGTCGGGAGATCTCCGCCAGCTCATCGAACCGGAATTTTATCGGTCGGCAGGGCTCGCCCACGGGCCGTACCCTGCTGATGAGCCCGGCGATGGTCGCCGCAGCGGCCGTCGAGGGGCGGGTCGTCGATATCCGCACCAAGCTGTAAGCCAAGGAGGAATGCACGGTGGAAAAAATAGTAGCCAAAACCGGCCGGGCAGTGCCCGTGGTCGGCAACGATATAGATACCGACCGAATTATCCCCGCCCGTTATATGAAGAGCGTAACGTTTTCAGGGCTGGGAGCCTTCGCCTTTTATGATGAACGCTTCGACGAATCTGGAGGAGAGAAACAGCATGCCTTCAATGACTCCCGATTCAAAGGGGCGACGGTATTGCTCGCCAATAAGAACTTCGGATGCGGATCCTCCCGGGAACACGCCCCCCAGGCGCTGATGGATTACGGGATTCGGGCCATTGTAGGCGAGTCTTTCGCCGAGATTTTCGCCGGAAACTGTACCGCCATGGGGATACCTGCGGTTACCGTATCCGCTGAAGCGGCCGCGGAGCTGCAAAAAATCGCCGAGAATAGTCCCCAGACTCAATTCGAACTCAATCTTGAAGCGAAACAGATTAGCGCCGGTCGGTATACCGCCCCGGTAGATCTTCCGGAGAGCTATCGCAAGGCCTTTCTGGACGGGAGCTGGGATTCGACCTCCCTGCTGCTGCAGGCTTCAGATCAGATTGAATCGGTGGAAGGGGCCCTGCACTATCGCTTCGCCTAACAGAAAATTCATAGGGGCCCGCGAATAAAGCGCTTTTCTTTTCTTCCCCGGCCGTCTACTATCTATCTATAGCCATGTAGACCCGGGGAGGATTGAATGGGCGATAGAAAAAATGAGCAGGACAGTCGCAAGGGAATCATCAGCTGGGCCCTCTACGACTGGGGCAACAGCGCCTTCGCCACAACGGTTATGGCCGGCTTCTTTCCGCTCTTCTTCAAGGCCTACTGGGCGGATCCCGGCAATCCTCAGGCGAGCACCTTCTATCTGGGCTCGGCCGTCTCCATCGCTTCCATCATCGTCGCTATCTGCGCCCCGATTTTAGGGGCCATAGCCGACCGCGGCTCCGCCAAGAAACGGCTGCTCTTCTTATTCGCCTACCTGGGAATCCTCGCCACCGCCGCCCTCTGGTTCGTCTCCCAGGGAAACTGGCAGCTGGCGGCACTGTTCTATATCCTGGGGACCATCGGTTTTTCCGGGGGCAATATCTTTTATGACTCCCTGCTGGTGAGCGTAGCTTCGAGGAAAAAGGTAGATTTCGTCTCTTCCCTCGGCTTCGCCTTAGGCTATATCGGCGGCGGTCTGCTCTTCCTCATTAATATTATTATGTATCAACAGCCGGAACTCTTCGGGATCCCCGACGGGGAGACGGCGATTAAGCTGGCCTTCGTCAGCGTCGCCCTCTGGTGGGCCTTCTTCTCGATCCCGATCTTCCTCTTCGTTCCGGAGCCGCAGTACAGCGATTCTGAAGGCGCAGGTAAGGCTATTAAGGACGGCTTCCGGCAACTGGGTAAAACCCTGCAGGATATCCGCCACCTGAAGGTGGTAGGCCTCTTCCTTTTGGCCTACTGGTTCTACATCGACGGGGTGGATACAATCATTCGCATGGCGGTGGACTACGGCAGCGCCTTGGGGTTCGACGGCGGCGCACTCATTACCGCGCTGCTCTTAGTACAATTCATCGCCTTTCCCGGCGCCCTGGCCTACAATTTCTTCGCTTCCAAGATCGGCGTTAAGCGGGCGATCCTGGTAGCCATTGTGGGCTACTCCTTCATCGCGGTCTTAGGCTTTTTCATGCAGACGGAGCTCCATTTCTACCTCTTGGCTGTCCTAGTCGGACTCTTCCAGGGTGGAATCCAGGCCTTGAGCCGCAGCTTCTATGCCCGGATTATCCCCAATAACAAAGCGGGGGAGTTTTACGGATTCTTCAACATGCTCGGGAAGTTCGCCGCGGTTCTCGGCCCCTTCCTTATGGGAAGCATCACCCTCATAACCGGCAGCAACCGAATCGGCATCCTCTCGATTATTATCCTCTTTGTCATCGGCGGCCTGCTCTTTCTACGCGTCGATCAGGAGGAAGGCGAGAGGATGGCGAATGAGTATTTGGGCTGAGGTCAGAGCTCTTTGAGGATCTCCTCGGCATGCTCGGCCGGTTTAACCTTTGGATAGACCTTTATGACCGTCCCTTCTCCGTCGAGGATAAAGGTGGAGCGGAGGATGCCCTCATAGCTCTTACCGTACATCTTCTTCTCGCCCCAGGCGCCGAAGGCCTTAATGACCTCCTTCTCCGGATCGCTCAGGAGATGAAACGGCAGGTCGAACTTGCTCTTGAAGTTCCCGTGAGACTTGACTGAGTCGGCACTTATGCCAAGCACTACCGCCCCCTTCTCGAGGATTGCGTCGTAGTTGTCCCGGAAGGAGCAGGCCTCCTTGGTGCAGCCGGGGGTGTTATCCTTGGGATAGAAGTAGACGACCACCTTCTTGCCCGCGAAATCCGCAAGGGAGATTTCCTGATCGGCCTCGTTCTTCAGGGTAAAATTATCGATCTTTGTTCCAACTTCAACCATCTATATCTTCTCCTATTTCGCTCGTAAAGATACCTATTTCCGGCTGGTCCAAGCAAGCTTAAGCGGTAATCTTGCATAGATAGGATCTTTTCGAGTAATTTAGAAGGCCGGGAAGGAGACTAGGTTATGGCAATCTCACGCAGTATTCAGGCAACATTGGAAAAATCTTCATGGATCCGACGCATGTTCGAAACCGGCGCGCGGCTGAAGCAGGAGTTCGGCGCGGATCAGGTCTTCGATTTCAGCCTCGGCAACCCCGATCTCGATCCACCGGCGGAATTCAGCCGAGCCCTGGCACGGGAGGCCTCTCGGCAGGAACCCGGGCTGCACAGCTATATGCCCAACGCCGGCTACCCTGCCGTACGTGAGACTCTGGCAGCCGCCATAGGCCGGGAGTATGCAACGGATCTTGCGGCAAACGATATCATTATGACCGTCGGTGCCGGCGGGGCGCTAAACGTAGCTCTCAAATCGATTATCAACCGCGGGGATTATGTGGCGGCCCCCAGTCCCTGTTTCATGGAGTACCAGTTCTACTGCGAGAATCACGGGGGCATTCTAAACCTGATTCCCAGCGACGAAAACTTTATACCCAATCTCGATCATATCGGCGAGGAACTCGGGCCCCGCACGGTTGCGGTGATCATCAACTCCCCGAATAATCCGACCGGCGTCGTCTACGATCAGCCATTCCTCGATAAGCTGGGTGAACTCCTGCGGGAGAAGAGCAGAATTAACGACCGCACGATCTATCTGATATCCGACGAACCCTACCGGAAGATTGTCTATGGAGATAAGCAGCCGGGCAATGTGTTTAGCGCCTACGAGAACAGCATGATCGCCACCTCCTACTCCAAGGAGCTCTCCATACCCGGAGAGCGGATCGGATGGCTCGCAATCAATCCCGCCGCCGAGGATCACGATAATCTGGTAAATGCAGCGGTTCTGTGCAATCGGATTCTGGGATATGTAAACGCCCCGGCCCTGATGCAGCGGGTAGTAGCGGGGTTGGACGGCGTCTCCGCAGAGGTCGATATCTATCGTCGGCGCCGGGATCTTCTCTGCGAGATCCTGGACGAGGCGGGCTTCGAGTATACCCGGCCGGACGGCACCTTCTACCTCTTCCCCAAGGCGCCGGGCGGCGACGATCTGCGGGTAGTTCAGGCACTACAAAAAGAGCGCATCCTGACCGTTCCGGGCCGCGGCTTCGGTAAGGAGGGGTACTTCCGGATCTCCTTTTGCGTCAGCGAAGAGACGATCCGCGGCGCCGCCGAGGGTTTCAAGAAAGTCGGTAAGGCCCTGGGTAACGGCGCGCATTAATCTTTAATACAGGCCCTGCAGTAATACTGAAAGGCTCCTTGACCGCAGAATCGAATCGGCTTAGAATGGGGCCGATTCATTCAAAGGAGTACCACCATGCAGGACCAGATCGTCCTTCTGGGAGACGAGGCGGTCGCTCTCGGCGCAATTCACGCCGGGATAAGCGCCGCCTACGGATACCCCGGAACCCCGTCCACGGAAATACTTGAATACCTCTTAGACTACAAGGAAAAAAACGGCGCCCCCCATGCGGCCTGGTGCAGCAATGAGAAGACCGCCTACGAGGACGCTCTGGGGGTCTCTTTCGTCGGCAAACGAGTGCTGGTAACCATGAAGCACGTAGGCCTAAATGTGGCTGCCGACGCCTTTGTGAACTCCGGTCTGCTGCAGATCCGCGGCGGTCTGGTGCTGGCGGTAGCCGACGATCCCGGCATGCACAGCTCCCAGAATGAGCAGGATTCACGCTTCTTCGCCGATTTCGCCAAGATTATCTGTCTCGAACCCCGAAATCAACAAGAGGCCTACCGCATGACCCGGGAAGCCTTCGATCTCTCCGAACGTTATCAGCTCCCGGTAATGCTGCGCCTGGTTACCCGGCTCGCTCATTCCCGGGCCATTATAAATCCGGAACCCGCCCGGGAGGAGAATTCCATCAGCAAACCCGACGACAAGCGCGACTGGATGCTGCTACCTGCGACGGCCCGGGTCAATTACCGGAAGCTCCTGGATAAACAACAGGACCTTGCCGCCTGGTCGGCCGACTGCGATTATAACGACTACTCCCCCGCCAAGAACTCCTCTGCCAAACCATTGGGAATCATCACCAACGGACTCGGGCTCAACTACTTCGAAGAGAACCGGGGCGAGCTAAGCAGTGAGGTAAATCACCTGCACATCAGCGCTTATCCCTTACCGGTGGGTATGATTCGCACCCTGGCGGATTCATCGGAGAGGATCCTGGTAATCGAGGAGGGCTATCCCTACATCGAGGAGAAGCTCACTGGAGTCCTCCCCCAGACGATTGGGGTAGCCGGCAAACTCGACGGCACCCTGCCCCGCACCGGAGAGTTGACCCCCGATGCGGTACGGAGCGCCCTCGGGGTCGGCGAGGCCGAGCTGCGCAGCGCCCCGGGAGTGGAGCTCCCCGGCCGACCGCCCCAGCTCTGTAAGGGTTGCCCCCACATCGATACCTATCTGGCGATCAACGAGGCGATAGCCGGCGATCCCAAGGCCGTAGTCACCTCCGATATCGGCTGTTACGCCCTGGGCGCCCTGCCCCCCTATACCGCCATCGAGACCATCGTCTGCATGGGAGCCTCCGTCGGGATGGCCAAAGGCGCCGCCGAAGCCGGCGTGGAACGGGTAGTAGCGACTATCGGCGACAGTACCTTCCTCCATTCCGGACTCACCTCCCTCATCGATGCCGCATCGGCGAATACCCCGATGACCGTGGTAATCCTCGACAACGGCACGGTGGGGATGACCGGCGGACAGGAGACGATACTGCCCAGTTCCCGGGTAGCCCGGATTCTCGCCGGCCTCGATATTGATCCGGCGCATATCAGAACCATCAACCCCCTAAAGAAGCATGCCGACGAGAACCGCCGTATTATCGCCGAGGAGATAGAACACCGGGGCCTCTCGGTGGTAGTGGCCCTCCGGGAGTGCCTGGAAACCGCCCGCCGCAGCAGGAAACAACAACCAGAAAGTGAGGCGCACGTATGAAATTCGATATAATCCTCTCCGGAGTCGGCGGTCAGGGAACTCTGAGCGTGGCGGCCATCATCGCCTCCGCGGCCTTGAAAGAAGGCCTAACCGTGCGGCAGTCCGAGATTCACGGAATGTCCCAACGGGGCGGTGCGGTGGTCTCCCATCTGCGTCTGGCCGATCATCCTATCGCCGGCGACCTTATACCGGTCGGTTCGGGAGAGCTGCTTCTCAGCATGGAGCCTCTGGAGTCGCTCCGGCACTTATCCTATCTCTCGCCTCAAGGGCGGCTGATTACCGCCTCAGAAGGGGTCGAGAACATCGCCGTCTACCCCGATATGGAGAAGATTCAGGAGGCCATTCGCAGCCAGCCGGGATCGGATATCGTCGACGCCAAGGCTCTGGCCAAGGAGGCGGGATCCCTCAAGGCGGTCAATATCGTGATGGTGGGGGCCGCTTCTTCGGTCATTCCCATCTCCGATGCCAACTTTCTCAGCGCCATCGACGAGCGTTTCGCCTCGAAGGGCGAGAGCGTCCAGCAGGTCAATCGCAAGGCCTTTGAGCTCGGGAGCGGCCTCTTTTCGCGGATGGTGCCATGAGATCCGAAGCCTATGATCCCGCCGTGGAACTCTTACAGCGGGATGCTTTAGAGAAACTTCAGCTCCAACGCCTGCAGACTACCGTCGGCCAGGCCTTAAAGACCCCCTTTTACCGGGAGCGCCTCGGCTCCGTGGGGATCTCGGATGCGAGAGAGATCCAAACCCTGGAAGATCTGGAAAAGATCCCCTTTACCACCAAGGACGACCTACGCAGCGCCTTCCCCTACGGGATGCTGGCCTTGGAGAAGGAGGAGGTCGTCCGCTTGCACGCCTCATCCGGGACAACCGGGATACCCACGGTGATCTACCATAGCGCCGAGGATATCGCTGCCTGGACCTCTTTGAGCGCCCGCTCCATCGTCTGCACCGGAGCTAATAAGAGCGATGTCTTTCAGAACATGATGACCTACGGCCTCTTCACCGGAGGCCTTGGCCTCCATTACGGCGCGGAGAAGGCCGGTTTACTGGTCATTCCCGCCAGTTCGGGAAATACAAAGCGACAGTTTAAGCTGATGAAGGATTTCGGCAGTACCGTCGTGCACGCGACCCCCAGCTACATGCTGCACTTGGCGGCCCATATGGAGAAGGAGGGCATCAATCGATCCGATTTAAAGCTCGAGAAAGCGCTGGTCGGCGCCGAACCCCATAGCGAGGATATCCGGCGCAAGATCGAGGAGCTATTCCAGATCGATGTCTACAACTCCTACGGCCTCTCGGAGATGAACGGCCCCGGAGTCGCCTTCGAATGTGAAGAGAAGCAGGGGATGCACGTCTGGGAGGATGCCTACATCCTCGAGGTGGTTGACCGGCACAGTCTGCGCAGCGTGCCCGACGGCGAAACCGGCGAGCTGGTCTTTACCACCCTGCTGAGGAACGCCACTCCCCTGCTCCGCTACCGAACCCGTGATATCAGCTCGGTTTACCCCGAGGCATGTGCCTGCGGCCGGCTGCATCGACGCATCCGTCGCATAACCGGACGGACCGACGACATGCTGATTATCAATGGGGTCAATGTCTTCCCCTCCCAGATCGAGGAGGTGATAATGGCCATGCCCGAGATCGGCACCAACTATCAGATCCTGGTCCAGAAGGCGGGAGCTCTGGACAAGATAACCGTCAGAACCGAGGTCGGGAAGGAGATCTTTACCGACGATACCCGGGATCTGAAAGCGCTAAGCGATAAGATCCGGGAGAATCTGAAGGTATCCATCTCCATCTCACCGGCGGTCGAACTGCATGAGCCCGGCTTTCTGCCCGTGGCCGAGGGCAAGGCGGTCAGGGTTATCGACGAACGACCGAAGCTGTAAAAATATCCAAGGAGAAAGTATGCGAAGCGAGGCAGAATACCAAACAGGGAGCGACAGGACCCGGATACAGCTGCAACGACTCCAAGAGCTTGTTACCCGACTCTATATCCGGGTGCCCTTCTACCGCCAGAAGTTCGAAGAAGCGGGGATTAAGCCCCAGGACATTCAGAGCCTGGCGGACATCGCCAGAATCCCCTTCACCACCAAGCATGAACTGCGGGAGACCTATCCCTACGGACTACTTGCCGTGGACGAGTCGGAAATAGTCGAAGTACATACCTCATCCGGAACAACGGGTACTCCGGTGGTCGGCGCCTATACCCGGCGGGATATCGAAACCTGGGCCGAATCGATGGCGCGCACCCTGCGCATGGCCGGTGCGGGCCGGGGCGACGTGATACAGAATGCCTACGGCTACGGTCTCTTTACCGGGGGCCTGGGCGTACACTACGGAGCGCGGCTCCTCGGGGCAAACGTAATTCCCATCTCGGCAGGGAACACAAAACGGCAGCTGATGGTCATGCGGGACTTCGGTACGACCCTGTTGACTTGTACCCCCTCCTATTCTCTCTTCCTGGCGGAGACTGCCGTCGAGGAGGGCATCGATTTCGCTAAGCTGCCGCTCAAAGCGGGCTGCTTCGGGGCCGAACCCTGGAGCGACAATATGCGCACTGAAATCGAAGCCAAACTGAGCCTCAAGGCCCACGATATATACGGACTCACCGAAATCATCGGCCCCGGGGTGGCCGCCGAATGCGAAGCCCAGAACGGGCTCCACATCAATGAGGATCTGTTCTATCCGGAGATCATCGATCCCGAGAGCGGCGAGGTTCTTCCCCACGGCGAAAAGGGGGAGCTGGTCTTCACCACCCTGACCAAGGAAGGAACGCCCATCCTGCGCTACCGGACCCGGGACATCACCTACCTGATGCCCGAACCCTGCAGCTGCGGCCGCACCACGGTACGCATGCATCGCCTCTTGGGTAGAACCGACGACATGCTGATAATCCGCGGGGTCAATATCTTCCCCTCTCAGATCGAGGAGGTGCTGATGCGGATCGAAGAGACCCAACCCCATTATCAGATCGTCGTCGACAGGGGTGCGACCCATCTGGATGAGATCGAGATTCGAGTGGAAGTGGAAGAGAGCTTCTTCTCGGATGAGACCAAACGCCTCGAGGCTATCCGGGACAAGATAACCCAGGAGATCCGCTCCAGCCTCGGGATAGGAGCCCAAATCAGACTGGTCGAACCGAAAGCGATCGAGCGGAGCATGGGTAAAGCCAAACGGGTTATCGATAAACGACAACTATAAGAGCTGGAGGATTTCAGATGACGATTGAACAGATCTCTGTTTTTCTAGAGAACAAATCGGGCCGCCTGGCGGAAGTGACCGGAGCGTTGGGTGAAGCAGGTGTCAATATGCGCGCGGCGACTATCGCCGATACCGCCGATTTCGGCATACTGCGGATGGTTGTTGACAACCCGGAGAAGGCGCTGAAAGCGCTGGATGAGAAGGGTTTCACCGCCAAGGTAACCAAGGTCTTCGCCATTGAACTTGACGACACACCGGGCGGACTCGCCTCTATTATGAAGCTTTTTCATGAGACCGGGGTCAACATCGAGTACCTCTACTCCTCCCTGGAGAATACCGGCGGCAAAGCCGTGGTTATTTTCAAGGTCGACGATGTGGACCACGGGAACAGGATCGTGAAGGAGCACAAGCTAACGGCTATCAAGCAGCTCTAAGGGGTCGCTTCATTATTCAGCCTGGCGCCTGTGAATGTAAGTCAATGTAAAGAATTGTGGCGCTGATTCGGCCCTGAGGCCCCTTGATGCATCGATGATGGCCATTCTTGGATCATCCGGCTTGATTTGGCACAGCTATTGCATATCTATCCCCCTGGGAGGAGACTCAATACATTTAGGGGGAGAAGCAATGGCCCGGTCGCTTACGGATCAGCTTCATGCATTCCGACGCGGGGAGATGTCCCGCCCCGCCTTGATGGAAGCACTTGCGCTCTATCTCTATGCCTATCTGCATAAACGCTTTCGCCACGAGCAGGATACCGCCTCGGAGATCTTCTGCAGCCTCTATAATCGACTGCCGGGCATGGTAGACCGCTTCGTTTTTATGGACCGTCCCTTCGAGGCCTATCTGCATATAACTCTCAACCGAACTATCCTCAATCATTATCAGCAGCGACGGAGAATAGAACGGCTACAGCACTACAGCGAACGGATCTACTGCCAGGACCACCTCTTTGCCACCCCCGATCCAATCCCCGAACCGGAGCTGGTACTCGAAAAACGGGCTCAAGACTATTTTACCGTCAAGGGGGATACCATCGATTCAACCTATATGCGTCGCAGACTACTGTGCCTGGTCTGTAAGAACGCCCACTACGCCTCGGATGAGCAGATTCGCCTCACAGCGCAGCTCACCGATGTCGACAGGGCTTGGCTTGAGAGCGCCCTCTCAAAGCTCCGCGGCAGCATGAGTGCGCGAACCAACCGGCATAAACGGCTGATCGACCTACGACGCAGCTATCTGGCACAAGCCGCTCTTTGTAGAGAGGAGGCGGCGGAGGCTAGCGCCAAGCGCCCCGTCGGGACGGAGCGGGGACGTCTTCGAGAACTCAATCGTCGTATCCGCAAGGTTAATGCGGCGATCGAACGGCTCCCCCTCACCCCTACCCATGGAGAAATCGCCCGTCTACTCTCCATGCCCAAAGGATCGGTCGACTCGAGCCTTCATTATGTGAAACACGGATTAGCAGACCTTGCCCGCCCCAAGAAGGATTGACGCGCCTTCCCTCACATCAAGCTTTTGAGTACACTCAAGGCCATGGATCTACTCCTTGCCAGCGGCAATATGCACAAGAAGAACGAGTTCGCGACAATCCTCAAACAGCACCGTATCCTTACGCCTAGAGATATAGGCGCCAGCTTCAGCTGTGCCGAAACCGGCGACACCTTCGCCGCCAACGCACTGCAGAAGGCGGAGGCCCTCTACGCTGAGGTTAAGCGTCCGCTGATTGCCGACGATTCCGGCCTCTGCGTAGATGCCCTCGGCGGAGCGCCGGGGGTCCGTTCCGCCCGCTACGGCGATTCGGAGGCGAAGCGACTTAACGACAGGGAACGCTATGAGCTGCTTCTTGCCCAGCTCGAGAACGAGGATGATCGCCGGGCGGCCTTTGTCTGTTCCTTAGTGTTGATGATCACTCCGCGGCGCTTCTTCCTCTTCCAGGAGAGCTGCGAAGGACGCATAGCCCGGGAAGCGGCCGGCAGCGGCGGGTTCGGTTACGACCCTGTTTTCTACCTTCTCGACCTCGGCCTCTCGATGGCGGAACTTGCCCCAGATGAAAAGGACCGCATCTCCCACCGCGGCAGAGCTGGAAGACGCCTTGCGCACTTCCTCGAGAATCAAGGGGACGAACTTGGAGTGGTTTGAGGACGATCAGTTCTGGATCCGTTTCGCCCCTATCATGTTCGATGCCGACCGCTGGGCCGATACTCCCTACGAGGTGGATGCCCTCCGACACTTGAGCGGCATCGCTCCCGGAGGGCGAGTCCTTGACTCCTGCAGCGGCGTAGGTCGACACGCTTTGGAGTTTGCTCGCCGGGGCTTCCAAGTAACGGCGGTCGATCGCACCCGGGCCTACATGGAAGCCGCCGAAGATTCCGCCGCAGCGGAGAATCTGGCTATTGAGTTTCTCCTTAAAGACGTCCGAACCTTTTTACGATCCGACTCCTTTGAGCTGGCCCTGAACCTCTTTACCTCCTTCGGTTTTTTTGCCCACGAGGAGGAAGAGCTGCAGTATATTAGCAATATTCATACATCTCTGGTTCCCGGCGGTGTTTTTATCATCGACGTCAATGGAAAAGAGCTGATAGCCAGGGACTTTGTCGAATCCGAGGAGTATACCCAGGACGGGTATCTGGTTCGGGCTGAATATCAAATAGAGAAGAGTTTTTCACAGCTCTTCAACCGCTGGTGTCTGACGCGGGACGGGGAAACCTATCAGGCGGAATTCAGTCACCGCATCTATTCCGGCGAAGAGCTGAGAAACCTGCTGCGACAGGGGGGCTTTTCTGCGGTAAAACTCTACGGCGGTTTCGACGGACGAGCATATGATTATCAGGCCCAACGGCTAATAGCCGTGGCCTACAAATAGAGGAGCGGAAATGAGCAGCACAGAAATACCATTACGTACTGAAGTTAAGCCGCAGGATACCTGGGATTTGAGCAAGCTATTCTCGAGTCCCGAGGAGTGGGAGCAAGGCCTAAAAGAGTTCTCGGACCATCTTACCGAGCTTCCCCGCTTTAAAGGCACCCTAGGTGATTCTGCGTCGGACCTGGCGGAGTGTCTCGACTTCCTGAACGCACATGAACAGCTTGGGGAGAGACTCGGCAGCTATGCCCATCTCCGGACCGCCGAGGACGGAGGCAATGCAGACCATCAGGCGCGAATGGCCCGTTTTATCAGAGCCGCAACGGAATCGAACAGCGCCATGAGCTATTTTCGACCCGAGCTCTTAGCTATTCCCGATCAACGTATGGTTGAGTTTCTTAAAAGTGAACGGATCGCGCCCTATGAGATTATGCTCAACAAGATGCTCCGCTACAAGGCCCATACCCTAAGCGAAGCGGAAGAGAAGCTGCTCTCCCAGCAGACCGAGGCGAATCAGACCGCTTCTAAAGGCTTCCGGGCGCTCACTGATCTTGATCTCGATTTCGGAACAGTGGAGACCAAGGACGGAGAGAAGCCCCTGACCCAGGGCACCTTCTCCGCCTTTATGATGAATCCCGACCGGGAACTCCGGGAACGGGCCTACAGACAGTTCTACGCCGGCTTCGACGGTCACAAACAGACCTTGGCGGCGCTCTATGCCGGTAGTGTTCAACTGGACATATACAAGGCCAAGGTGAGAAATTACCCTTCCGCCCGGGCGGCCGCACTCTTTCCCGACAAAGTGCCCGAGAATGTTTACGACAACCTGGTCGCCACTATTCGGGAGAATCTGCCCCTGCTGCATCGCTACTATGCAATCCGCGCCAAGAAGCTGGGACTCGATAAACTCCGCCACTGGGACGTCTATGTGCCCCTTACTCCCTCGATAACCGTGCATCACAGCTACCAGGAGGCGGTTGAAGCCATTATTCCCGCTTTAGCCCCGCTGGGCGAGGAGTATTGCGCTACTCTGCAGCAGGGCCTCCTGGGCCGTTGGGTCGACCGCTACGAAAACAAGGGCAAGCGCTCCGGGGCGTTCTCCGCCGGGAGCTACCACGGCGATCCCTATATCCTGATGAATTACAAGGAAGATGTGCTCAGGGATGTTTTTACTCTGGCCCATGAGGGCGGACACTCCATGCACAGCTGGTACAGCGTCCGATCAAACCCCTTTCAGCACTATGACTACACCATCTTCGAGGCGGAGGTAGCCTCGACTTTTAATGAGCAGCTCGTCGGCCGTCGTTTCATGGACCAAGCCGAGGATGAATCGATGCGCGCCTACCTGGTGGGAAAACAGATCGACGAGATCGTGGCCACCATATTCCGGCAAACCATGTTCGCTGAATTCGAGCATCAGGTCCACCAAATGGGTGAAGCGGGAACTCCCCTGACCCTCGACAATCTCCGAGCCAGCTACCGTTCCATAATGAGCGACTACTTCGGTCCCACCATGGAGCTGGAGAAGGTATCCGACCTTGAGGGGTTACGGATTCCCCACTTCTACCGCGCCTTTTACGTCTATAAATACGCCACCGGACTCTCGGCCTCCATAACCCTGGCGGAACGTGTCCTCTCCGGGGGCGAGACTGAACGGAATGAGTACTTGAGCTTCCTCCGGTCCGGAGGGTCCCGTTACCCCCTGGAGTCCCTGGCCCTCGCCGGGGTCGATATGTCGGTTTCTCAGCCGATAGAGACGGCCATGCAGCGCTTCTCCGAACTTATCGACAGCCTTGAGAAGCTCCCCTAAGTATAGCTTTTGTGCGCAGATTTTCCCCTGAGCCTGCTTGACAAGGGATAGCAAAACCAGTAGTATCTGCGTACATTTTTTGCGGCGATGGTGAAATTGGTAGACACGCTAGCTTGAGGGGCTAGTGGGCGTTACGCCCATGGAGGTTCAAGTCCTCTTCGCCGCAAAGGAAAAGTCGTTCGGCCTCTGGTCGGACGGCTTTTTCTTTATGTACGCAAGAAGAGGACTTGAACCGAGGTTCCGGCGCGACTGAATAAGGAGCGCGATCCGGCAGGGATCAGGAACCAAGGCGGCCTGGAGTGAGCCGGCAGGAGGCCGGCGAATGTAAGGCAAGTCCTCTTCGCCATGATTCGCGAGTAATCGGAGCGAATCAGTGGAGTCCGGAATTGCGAAGCAAGGGCGGGTATCGCCGTTCGGTCTCTGGTCGGACGGCTTTTTCTTTTTCTGAGCAAGAACAAGACTTGAACCTGACTGCGAACGCGGACCGATATAGCCAACGACCTTTTAGCGCCCGCTTATCCTCACGATCGGAAACAGTAAAGAGAGTTACCGTGAGCGGGGCTTACAGAGGCGCTTAGGATTTCGTGCGGTGCGATCGCATTTACCGCAGCGGTAGTTATCATCCTTGCGCTCTTTCTCTTTATATTCCCTTTTTGAAAGCTTACATCGCTTCGTTCCCACTACTCACTCCCTCTGATTGCACCCGGGCGCTACAGCCGCCCAGTTCGTGCCGGTAGAGTTCAAGACTATGTGTTATCCCTCGGACCTCCTGCAGAGGATCGTGACTGATAAAGAGCACGGTGCTGAGTCCTCGTTCGACAACGGTTGAGACTGCGTCAAGTACTGCATCGGTGTTCTCGTCATCCAGCCCCTGACAAGGTTCATCGAAAATTAGCAACTCCGGTTCCTTGATCAGGCCCCGTAGAACCAAGGCCACCCGCTGCAAACCGAAGGATAATTCGCTCATCCTGGTGTGTAGAATGTCATCAATTCCGAAGAGAGAGGCAAGCTCCGCCGCCCGTTGCCGTTGGCCGCTCGTCGGTTTCCGATAGAGTCCGATGCTGTCGTAGAGGCCCGAGAGAATAGTCGTCTCCACTGTATCCCGGAGGGGGATCCGTTGATGCAGCACAGGAGAGAGGTGACCGATCCGCTCTTTGATCTCCCAGACGCTTTCGCCGCTCCCTTTCTTACGCCCGAAGAGCCATATATCCTGCCCGTAGGCCTTCTGATTCTCGCCGGTGATCAACTCGGTGAGCGTGGTTTTACCCGCCCCGTTGGGACCGTAAATCCGCCAAGCCTCGCCCCGGCGCACGGTGATTGATATATCCCGAAGGATCGGCGTGTCTCCATAGCAAAGCGCCACATTACGCATCTCCACCAGGATCTCGCCCTTCCTTTTCTCTGTCGGAGGGGTATCGCGATCGTGGATTCTTCCGCCTAAAACTGTCCGCGGCCGTGCCTGTCCATCGATGTCGCGGATCTCTCCGCCCAGGAGCACGAGGTCGCTTCGTCGTCCGCTTACCACCAGCACCGTACGCTCGACCGCCTCCCGCCTGATAATGGTCACCAGACGTTCCCGAGCCAGCGCATCAAGTCCGTCGAAAGGCTCATCCAAGATAAGGAGCTCTGGATTCATCAGGACGGCCCGCAGGAGAGCCAACTTTCTTAGTTCTCCGGTGGAAAAGGCCCGGATCCCCCGCTCAAGCAGGTGAGAGAGCCCCAGTTCGTCGATCAGCTCCCAGTAGCCCGCCGGTATCCCTTCAGGTAACTCTTCCTCAAGTAGAAGCATCAGGCTACGTCCTAAGTCCGGGGCGCCGCCGTGAAAATCGCTTTCGTCCCGCCGCCGTTCTTCTGCGAGTAGTCTGGCGCTCTCCTCTGCCGAAACGAGAGCCGTACAGACCGGCTTGGCAAAACGAGTTTGCAGGCTTGCTTTCATCCCATCGTAGAGCGGCTTTTTTGGGGTATAATCGCTGCTTCGAACCAAAATCAGCCCGGGGTGGGGTACATTGCCTATGAGAGAAATCGATATATGTTGCTCATTCTTCACCTGCATCATGACAGTAGAGAGTAGATCATGGCGGAGAGGGATGATGCAAGACGGTAAATCTACCCGACCGCCCGATACGTTGCATGATTCGCAACTTATGTTTTACTTTTTTGCATTATTTACATCATTGACAACGATGCCTTCAGGGAATACTCTTTGAAAACTAACGCAATGGAAGGTATATGGTATGAACTATTTTAATTCACTCTCCCTCAGACGGCAATTGGCGCAGCTCGGCACCTGTGATTTTATGGATTCCTCCGAGTTCTCCGGCGTCGATGCCCTTCAGGGAAAGAAGATTGTGATCGTCGGCTGCGGCGCCCAGGGGCTCAACCAGGGCTTGAACCTCCGGGACAGCGGCCTGGATGTATCCTACGCCCTGCGATCCGAGGCGATCGAACAGAAGCGACAGTCCTATCTAAACGCCACCGAGAACGGCTTTACCGTCGGCACCCATGACGAAATAATTCCCCAGGCGGATCTGGTCGCTAATCTGACCCCCGATAAGCAGCATTCATCGGTAATCGATACGGTAATGCCCCTCATGAAGAAGGGGTCGACCCTGCTCTACTCCCACGGCTTTAACATCGTCGAGGAGGGCAAGGAGATCCGCAAGGATATTACGGTTATAATGGTCGCTCCTAAATCCCCCGGCTCCGAGGTTCGGGAGGAGTATAAACGCGGTTTCGGTGTTCCCACGCTGATAGCCGTCCACCCGGAGAACGATCCCGACGGTAAAGGACTGGAACAGGCCAAGACCTACGCTGCGGGTACCGGCGGACATCGGGCCGGCGTGCTGCGCTCCTCCTTTGTGGCCGAGGTAAAGTCCGACCTGATGGGCGAGCAGACCATCCTCTGCGGGATGCTGCAGACCGGTTCCATTCTCTGTTTCGACAAGATGGTTGCTGAAGGGGTGGATCCCGGCTACGCCTGCAAACTGGTACAGTTCGGCTGGGAGACGGTAACCGAGGCCATGAAGCACGGGGGCATCACCAACATGATGGATCGCCTGCCCAATCCGGCCAAGATCCGCGCCCATGAACTCTCTATTGAGCTAAAGGAGATCATGACCGATCTCTATCAGAAACATATGGACGACATCATGTCAGGGGAGTTCTCCTCCACCATGATGAAAGACTGGGCCAACGACGATGTGAATCTTCTCACCTGGCGGGAAGAGACCAACAGCACCGGCTTCGAGAAGAGCAGCACCGGTTCCATGGATATCCCCGAGCAGGAGTATTTTGATCACGGACTCTTGATGGTCGCTATGGTCAAGGCCGGTGTTGAGCTTGCCTTCGATACTATGGTCGCCTCGGGCATCAAACCGGAATCGGCCTACTACGAGTCCCTGCATGAGGTTCCGCTGATTGCCAACCTGATCAGCCGTAAAAAGCTCTACGAGATGAACAAGGTGATCTCCGATACCGCCGAATACGGCTGTTACCTTTTTGCAAACAAGTGTGTTCCCCTGCTTGAGGATTTTATGAAGAAGATCGGTACAGAAGAGATCGGCTCCTCTTTTGGCGGAGGAACCACCCAGGTGGACAACGTCGAGCTTATCCGGGTCAATCGGGAAATTCGAAACCATCCGGTGGAGAAGATCGGCGCTACCCTGCGGGGATTTATGACCGCCATGAAGCGGCTCTAGTCCTGTAGGTCCCTTACGCCGCCGGGAGCCTAGGCCTCTTTTTGCAGACTCTTCTGCATAAAGCGGCTGGCATTGATAAGATCATGCATCCCGGCGGCTATTCCCTCCCCGTCCAGCTGGAACTGACTCAACAGCTCGCTGCGGCTGGCCTGGGGATAGAAGCTGTCGGTAACCCCGCGAAATGCGAAGCGGGTACTGAGTCCGTATTTTAGAACAAGGCTTGATAAGGCCTCTCCCATTCCGCCCAACTCGCTCGAGTCCTCCACTGCAAAAACCGCCTGGTAGTTGGCAAAGAGTTCCGCCGTATAGTTCTCGTCCAGGGGTTTGATGAAGCGTAGATTGTAAAGGTCGACAGTCGCTCCTTCCGCGGCGAGCAGGGCTTGAGCCTTGAGGGCTTCGTCATAGAGACCTCCGGTAACGGCAATCAGATAGCGAGCATTTCCCGGGCCGACGAGGACTCCCCGTCCGGCAACCCAATCGGAGGATAACTCAGGATGCACTCGGGCGGCAGCCTTGGGATACCGAATCATATGCGGGGTTTCGTCATTCAGGGCGTAGCGTAAAGCGGCGGCCATCTCTTCCCGGCTCGCCGGACTGAGGATTGTCATATTCGGGATGCTTCTAAAGAGGGGGATATCGAAAATACCCTGATGGGTCTCGCCGTCATCACCTACTAAGCCGGATCGATCGAGGGCCATCACCACCGGAAGCTTCGCCAAGGCTATATCATGGATTACCTGGTCCACCGCGCGTTGCATGAAGGTGGAGTAGACCGCGACAACCGGACGGCATCCGGCGCGGGCAAGTCCGGCGGCGAATCCGAGGGCGTGCTGTTCAGCGATTCCCACATCGTAGAATCGGTCGGGGTATGCCGCCTTGAAGGGGGCCAATCCGGTACCCTTCTCCATGGCCGCGGTGATTGCGGTTATCCGCTTATCATTCAGGGCCGCATCCAAGAGCGAGTCGCTAAAGGCGGAGGTAAAGCCATAGTCCGATCCTTTGACGAGCTTGCCGTCCTCGATCGAGAAAGGTGATATCCCGTGAAAGAGGGTCGGATTCCCCTCGGCAAACTCATACCCCTTGCCTTTATGGGTTACCACATGGACAACCGTCGGTTTCCCCATCTGCTTTACTTCTTCCAACACCTCGCTCATCCGGGAAATGCTGTGACCGTCGATCGGTCCGACATATTCAAATCCGAGGTCGGAGAAGATGCTCTCCTTGAACAGGGCCGCCTTGAAACCCTTTTTAATGCGCATTACCAGATCGAAGAGGCGCATACCGATTATCGGGAAGCCCTGCAGCCCCTGATCAATCTTCTCCCTGATCCGCTGATAGCGACGGGTGGCGCTGATGCGACTCAGATAATTGGAAAGAATCCACTTCTGACTGCTCGCTAAGGCGCCTACATTCTTAGAGATCGACATGGTGTTGTCGTTCAGGATAACAATCAGTTGCTTTTTCAGGTGTCCCGCATGATTCAATCCTTCGAAAGCCATGCCGCCGGTCATCGCTCCGTCGCCGATAATGGCGATAACCGCCCCATCGGTCTCCAGGAGTTCCCGGCCGCTCAAGAGTCCCAAGGAGGCAGAGATAGAGGTAGATGAATGACCTGTCTCGACCGCATCGTGGGGACTTTCGCTCCCCTTGGGGAAACCGCTCAAGCCTCCCTGCTTCCGGAGAGAATCGAAGTCGCGGTTGCGACCGGTAAGGAGTTTGTGGGTATAAGCCTGATGTCCCACATCCCATACCAGGCTGTCGGACGGAGAATCGAAAACCAGGTGCAAGGCGATACTGAGCTCCACCACACCCAGGTTACTGGCCAAATGACCGCCGTTGCGGCTGACCACGGCTATAATACGCTCGCGGATCTCCTCCGCCAGTTCAACTAACTCACACTTGGAGAGCCTGCGAAGATCTGCAGGGTGATTAATTTGATCCAGGAGCGACTCTTTAGACATACTGCACTACACTCCGCAACTTGTTTACTGGGCGGCCGGCTCAAAAAGAAGGTCGAGCATCTGATTTATGTATTGGAGCAGAAGATTCCGTCGGCTCTCCTGGCGCAGGGTGTAGCCCTGGAAGACCGTTTCCGGCTCGGGAAACTCGACCCCCTCCTGATCGGCGGGTTCGTCGACCTCGAGTTCTGCTCCAGTTACGGTGGCCGGTACTTCCCCTTCGATGGGTTCCGGCTCCGGTTCCGCCGCGGGTACGGGGGTGCGAACCTCCTCCAGGTCATCCGGACCGATAACCGGAGCAGCACCGCTCAACAGGGTTTGAAAAGTCAGGACAGAGTCGGCCAGGGAATCGAAGCTTATCATCCCCTCTTCGGTCACATCCGCCGGATTTGCCCAACCGGAAACCACGACGCGCTGTCTGCTCCGTTCAATACCGATCTCACGGCTCCCCTCGAGGTAGACGTTGCCGTTGTCGTCGATCTCTACAACCCGGGCTGCAAGCTGGGTCGAGAGGAGACTCTCCTCCTCACTAGAGGCCTGGGCAGTACTGCTGTTGGTTCCGCCGGGTAGAAAGTTGAGCAGACCGTCGCCCTCTCCGCCGGTAAACTGTAGCGAGACCATGCCGCTCTGCTGCATGGCCGCATTGTACTGCATCCGGGTTTCGGTATCGATCAGTATGCGTACGATCGTTCCCGCAGATAGAGCTCCCTCTGCGCCAAGATAGCCGCTGAAGCCGTCTGGGATCAAAGAGTCGCTGTAAATCGCATGGAATAGTAGAAGAGGAATGAATACGATGGCAAGACAACGTTTCATCATCGGTTTACAGACAGAGGCCGGGATTGGCGCCAAAAAATCGCGCAGCCAATCCCTTATCTCTGCTATTTCTTCTTGTGTCTGTTCTTTCGAAGCTTTTTTTTGCGCTTATGAGTCGCAATCTTGTGTCGCTTTCTTTTTCGTCCGCAAGGCACGGCAACCAGCTCCTTCCCTTTATCAAGGTATAGTTATTAACCGATCCACTCATTGCGGACCGTATTGTGTAACGCAAGCCTAATGGATAGACAAGGTGTTCAGTAGTATGCCTCGTAAAAGCCCTGCCAGTCAAGGCTTACAGAAGAGAATAATCCAGTTGAATTTAGCCCTTCCAGGCGGTATGATGAGCGTAGTGGATAATATCGCCAATATTATACCGGTGAGGTATACGGATAAACGGATCAATGAATTGATTCGAAGCCAGGGAAGCGACAGAATTGATCTTCCTCAGCACTTCAACCAGAACGAGGAGTTTTTCCTCCGCCTCCCGGAGGAGATCGAAGTTCCCCACATCCCTATCCATCATGATATCAGCAAGGTAAAGCCCGAAACAGCCTACCTCTCGGCGATCCGCAGCGTAGTGGAGAACCTGATTCCGCTGATTCCCGGCTTCTTCAGCGAGACTACCTACTTCTTCGATCCCGGGGAGGTGTTGCGCCCCTGCTTCTTCCAGATATTCAAGATTAACAATATCACCTTCCTCTATCTGGGACGGCTCGATCTGAGTTTCCGGACTCACGATTCCGAGTTACTCGACCGCGGAAACAACGATGTAACCCCCCGCTACCGCAGCCGGAATCTCTATCTCGATTGTGATCTTATACCGTTAGATCAGGTTTTACAGGAGGAGAAGCGTATAACCGGCTTCGCCCTCAAACAGATTGTATCCCAAACCTGGATCGGCGAGACTGGTCGGGGCTATTTCGTCCAGGGGATCTGGATCGACCACGAGCTTACCAAGTTCTTCTCCAAGCTCTTCATCCCCGAAAAGCAGAGCCTCTATCCTTACTACCCATTTACCTGCAAATATCGCTCGGTCTGCCACTCCCTGTTGGAGACAGGTCCCCAGGGAAGGCGACAAGGCGTCCCCAGGCTCCGCCGGGCCCTTGATTTCCTGGAACCGGAGATGGACTCAATTCAACAACAACTGAAGCGCGAACCCTTCAATGCCGAAGCCGGGGTCTTTACCGCCCTGAAGAAGCGGGTTTCACCCCGCTGGAACCAGGTCTGGCAGGGAATCCGCTTCAACCGCTACCTCAACGATCAGGATATGAAGGAGTTCGTCCTTGAAACCGAATCCGCCCCTCTCTCTGGATGAAATACCCGGCCTCAAGGTAACCGTTATGGGCCTCGGCCTCCACGGCGGAGGTCTGGCTACGGCCCGTTTCTTCGCGAGCCTCGGTGCTGAGGTGCTGATTACCGATCTGCGGAAGGAAGATCAATTACAGAGCTCAATCGAGGCTCTGGGAAAACTCCCGGTTAAGCTGGTGCTGGGCGAACACCGGGAAGAGGATTTTACATCCGCCGACCTGGTGATCAAGAATCCCGCCGTGCCTCCCAGTTCGCCCTTTCTGGCCCTCGCACCGCGTCTGAGCAACGACATCGCCGTCTACTTGGGGCTGACTCAACGCCGGGTCTTGGCGGTCACCGGCACCAAAGGGAAGTCGACCACCGTCAGCGCGCTGCATCGCGTTCTCAAGGCCGCCGATCCGGCGACTGATTTGGGGGGCAACATCACCGTCAGCCCCTTGAGCTTCCTCTTGGATCAGATCGAGGACGGTCGCCTGAACGAGCCGGAAGCGCCGGTTGTCCTGGAGCTCTCCTCCTGGCAGTTGGCAGACTGCCGGCCTCGGGAGGTGTTGAAGCCCGACTTCTCGATGATCACCAACATTATGCACGACCACCAGAATCGTTACGCCCGTTTCGAGGATTACGTGGACGACAAGCGGCTCATCTTCCAGGGACAGAAAGAGGATGGGGTCTCGGTCTTCAACTATGACGACCCCTACGGGAAGGAGTTCGGCCGTGAATCGCGAGCCCGGGTGCTCTACTTTTCATCCAAAGCTCTGCCGAAAGGGTTTGAAGGCTCTTATTTGCAGGATAATGAGGGGGTTCTTCGCCTCGATGGTCGGGAGGAAGCGATTCTTCCGGCGGATCTTGCCTTGCCGGGAGAGCACAATCGAAGGAATCTCCTGGCCGCGGCCTGCATGCTTGCCGCCGCGGGTGTCGAACGCCGGCTCATTGCAAATGAACTGGCGGCCTTTACAGGGATACCTCACCGGCTCGAGAAGGTGGCCGAACACCGGGGGGTCTCCTACTACAACGACAGCGCGGCGACGATTCCTCAAGCCAGTGCGGCCTCGGTGGCAAGTTTCGACCGTCCGGTACACCTTATCGCCGGGGGCACCAATAAGGAACTCGATTTTACGGGCCTCGCGGAGGCCTTCAGAGGACTGGCCGGTCTCTATCTATTAGCGGGTAGCGCCACGCCCTATTTTCAGGAGGCGGCGCAAGAGGCGGGTATCACCCATGACGCTACCTATGATTCCCTGGCCCGGGCACTGGAAACGGCTGCCGGGAGGGCGCGAGCGGGGGATATCGTGCTCCTTTCGCCGGGATGCGCATCCTTCGGCATGTTCAAGAATGAGTTCGACCGGGGTGATCAATTCAGAGAGTTAGCGAGGGCCCTGGCTTAACGGCGAATCCGTTTGTAGTAGTAGTTTCTCATCCCTTCTACAATGCGAAAACCGCGGTAGGCCGTCCGGTGAACCGGGTAATCCCAACAGCCTCCCCGGCTGACGATCTCGCCGCCGAAGCCGATCTTGAAGCGGTAGAGCCCGTACATGGGGTGATTTTCATCCGGTTTCGGCGGTATGCCGAAGAGATCGTAACTCTCGCAGCCGTGGGCTCGGGCGATACGCATCCCTTCCCACTGCAGGAGATAGGTGGGCATCAGGTTGCGCTTTACCGAGCGGGAGGCGCCGTAGAGGTAGGTCGCCCTCTTTCCGTGAAGAACGACGATGTTGCCGGCGACGATCTCCCCCTCCACCTCGGCCAGAAGAAGCCTGACCGACGGATTCTTCCGCTTCAAGCCTTCCTGAAAGACCTTGCGGTAGTATTCAAAGCTGTGAATCGCAATCCCGTCCCGCTCAGCGGTCTCTCGGTAGATATCGTACCAGGTCTCCAACTCGCCGAAGCCGCCGGTGCGTACGTTGACTCCCCTCTTTTCCGCCAGGCGAATATTGTAGCGGGTCTTACGCTTCATTGAAGCGAGTATCTCTTCTTCATCCTCTTTGAGAGAGACGACTACCGTATCCGGCGGCTGAATATCTACTCCCGCCTTACGGAAAGGAGCCGGGAGAAGGGAGGCCCTTTCAGAGGAATCCCCCAGTTCCCAGGGGAGATCGAAACGAATAAAGCTGATATTCGACGGCAGTTGACGAGCCAGGTTGCGGGCGAAGAGTCCCAGGAAAGGCCCCTCCATTTCGTGGAGCGGACCGTGGGGCACATAAGCGATAGCCTGTCCCATACGCAGCGGTCGGGTCAGGACCAGCAGTGGAAAACCGTTAAAACGGAAGGGATGAGGAGTCCAGCCGAAATCGGCCTTTACCCGTCCCCAGTAGCCGGTCTGCAGGAGGTTATCGTGACCATCTATATCCTCTAAGGATACCGGATCGATTATTGCCCCGGGCATCCTAGCCCACACTGCCCCGGGAGAGCTTGCTCGTCCGGATGAGCGTTTCGCCGGCGTTTATTCCCGTATCGCCGATCATCATCCTGTGCTCCTCGACCCGCATGGGAACCGAAAAGAAGGTATCGATATTGATGCGCTTCGGCGGCGTCTCTCCGGGCGCCTCCCCGTCGAGGGAGAGCCGCGTCCCCGGTTCGACTTCCGGAAGGAAGATAACCTCGAGCTCCTTCTCGCCCTCGGTGGAGGCGGCTAAGAGCATGCCGTTACTCTTAATGCCCCGGAGCTTGGCGGGCTTCAGGTTGTAGACCAGTACGATATGCTGTCCCTCGAGCTCCTCGATCGTATAGTTCTCGACAAGCCCGGAAACGATCTGCCGCTCCTCTTCTCCGACCTTGAGCTGCAGCACATATAGCTTGTCCGCATCGGGATGCTGCTCCACCGAATCAATCTTCGCCACCCGCAGATCGAGCCGTTCCCGGAAAAATTCCTCGGGACTAGGTTCGGCTGCTTCCGCGGCATCGGCTGCCGCCTCTCGCTCGGCCTGACTGCCGGCGAAGCGGACCCGCTGGGCCTCGATAAAATCGTCTTCAAGCTTCTGAAAGAGGATGTCCGGCTTCTCCACCCGCTCGATGCCTTCGAGATGACCGAGCACCTCCCAACCCATTCCGGCGCCGCCGAGCCAGGCGGCGATCCTTTGAGAGGTCTCCGGAATATAGGGGGCAATCAGTACCGCCAGGTCGCGAATGAGGTAGGTCAGATCCCGCAAGAGGCGGGCGGCCTCCTCCGGCGACTCTTTACGAGTACGCCAGGGTTCGCCGTCCTGAAATGCCTTGTTACCTAAGGAAGAGAGGGAGAATATCTGGCGGAAGGCGTCGCGCAGGTCGGCCTTCTCCAGGGAATCGGTAATCTGAGCTTCCCGCTTCCTAACCTCATCCCAGAAGGCGGTGTTGCTCTCCCCTTCGGGGAGTTCACCCTCGTAGAAGCGGTTAACGAAGGTCAGAGTTCGATTGACCAGATTCCCCAGGTTGCCGATCAGCTCGCCGTTGACCTTCTCCTGAAAATCGCTCCAGGTGAATACGGCATCCGATTTCTCGGGCCGGTTGTAGTAGATGTAGAAGCGCCATACATCCGCAGGAATACCGGTCTCCTTGGCGTCGGTGCCGAACACCCCGATCCCTTTCGACTTAGAGAACTTCCCGCTCTCATAGTTGAGGTACTCCGTGGAGGACATATGGTGCAGGAGAGTCCAGTTCTGTCCGCTGCCCAAGAGCGACGAGGGAAAGATAACCGTATGAAAGGGGATATTGTCCTTGCCTATAAACTGGAAGAGTTCGACCTCGTCGGGATTCTTCCACCACTCCTCCCACTTATCGGTCAGGGTGGCGGTAATCGAGATATAGCCGATGGGGGCGTCGAACCAGACGTAGAAGACCTTGTCCTCGTAGCCCTCTTTCGGCACCGGGATTCCCCATTTCAGATCCCGGGTAATAGCCCTCTCCTTTAAGCCGTCCCGGATCCAGGAGTTGGTCATCTGGATCGCATTTCTGGCCCAGAAGCCGCGGACCGAGGCTTCGTTCATCCAGGCCTGCAGCTTGGGCAGGATCTCGGGCAGATTGAGGTAGAGATGATGAGTTGTACGCACCTCCGGCTCGGCGGAGCAAGTGCCGCAGCGGGGCTTAATCAGATCGGTGGGGTCCAACAGCTTTCCGCAGTTCTCGCACTGATCCCCCCGGGCGTCGTCGTAGCCGCAGTGGGGGCAGGTACCGCGGACAAAGCGGTCGGCTAAGAAACGGTCGCAGCTGGTACAGTAGAGCTGCTCGATGCTCCCCTCTTTGATATAGCCCGCCTCGTCGCAAGCCTTGAATATGGACTGTACGATCTCGGTCTGCTCAGGGGTCGAGGTACGCCCGAATTTATCGAAGTCGATGTTGAACCATTTATAGATATCGTCGTGAATCACGAAGTAGCGGTCGCACAGCTCTTTGGGGGTGATTCCCTCGGCCAGCGCCCGGGTTTCGGTGGCGGTACCGTACTCGTCGGTACCGCAGACATAGAGGGTTTCGTAACCCCGGAGGCGGCAGAAGCGGGCGAAGACGTCCGCCGAAAGCACCTGAATCAGGTTACCCAGGTGGGGAATGTTATTTACGTACGGTAGGGCGGAGGTGATCAATCGCTTCTTCATAGCACCACACTATAAGAAAATATCCCCCCCTTTGACAAGAGAAGTCGTGTCGCGCGCCATTAATCGCCCTTGACGCTCGCAGTGGGGAGAAGTACCCTTTACGAGAATGTTGAAAGAGAAGAATATTTCTCCATTTTAATTCGAGTATAGAGAGGAGAGAGAATGTCCGAACGCGATGTCTCGCCAAAAGGCATGCCTTTTCCGGTGCGGCCGAAGATGATTATCCTGGCGATAGTCGTCATCCTGATTCTCGGCACTGTTATGTCCAGCTTCTACATTGTAGATCAGACAGAACAGGCTGTGATTCTGCTGCTCGGGAATTTCAAGACCATCAAGGGACCGGGGCTGCAGTTTAAACTGCCCTTCGGTATCGAACGCAATTTCAATGTACCCACCCAGGTAGTCCAGACCGAACAGTTCGGTTTCAGGACTGAACGCTCAGGGATCAATACCGTCTACTCCCGGGCCGATTATCCCGAGGAGTCGGTAATGCTGACCGGTGATCTGAACATCGTCGACGTAGAGTGGACGATTCAGTACCGGATTATCGATCCCAAATCCTGGCTCTTCAATGTGGAGAACCGAGTCAAGACCATTCGGGATATCTCCCAGTCGGTGGTAAGCCAGCTGGTGGGAGACCGGACCATCTTCGACGTCATCGGCCCGGAACGGACCACCATCGAGGTTACCGCCCAGGAACAGATGAACAATATCCTGAAGAACTACGGTCTCGGCATCAACGTCACCACCGTCAAACTCAGGAATATCGTTCCCCCCGAAGGATCCGTGCAGGACGCTTTCGAGGACGTCAATAAGGCGATCCAGGATATGGAGCGACTGATTAACGAAGGAAAAGAGGAGTACAACCGGGAGATCCCGAAGGCCGAAGGCCAGGCCGATCAGCTTTTACAGGAGGCCGAAGGCTACGCCGCCGAGAAGGTCAACCGCGCCGACGGTGACGTCGCCCGTTTCACCTCGGTTCTTCAGGAGTATCGGCGGAATCCGGAGGTAACCCGCGCTCGTCTCTACATCGAGATGATGGAGGATGTCTTCGGCAGTGAGACCGGTCAGATCGACCTGATCGATCGCAATCTGGACAATTTTCTTCCCCTGAAGAATCTCCAGGGACAGGGGGGACTGTAATATGAAACGCTTAGTAACCTTTCTGGTAGTAGTCGTAGTCCTCTTGGTAATCTTCGTCGCCTTAGGCCCCTTCTACATTTTGCAGGAGGGAGAACAGGCGGTGGTCACCCGCTTCGGCGCCATCGTCGCTTCATCCCGGGATGCAGGACTCAAATTCAAAATGCCCATGGTAGACACGGTGATTAAATATCCCAAACGGATTCTCTCCTGGGACGGAGACGCCCAGCGTCTGCCCACCGCGGAGAATCAGTTTATCTGGGTCGATACCACAGCCCGCTGGAAGATCGTCGATCCCTTGAAGTTCTACGAATCGGTTACGACCATCGACCAGGCTTTCGCCCGGCTGGATGAGGTTATCGACTCGTCGGTGCGCACCGTTGTCGCCGAGAACCCCCTCTATGAGGCGGTCCGTAACTCGAACGTGATCAACGATATAGATCGTACCGCTGCGGCCGAAGCCGCGACAGCCGGCGAGAATGTGGACGGAATGGATCTTAGAACCTCCCTGATCGATGCCGAGGCAACCTATCCATCGGTAGCCAAAGGTCGTAACAAACTCTCGGAGGTTATGTTCGCCGCAGCCGAGGCCATCACGCCTCAGTACGGCATCGAACTGATCGACATCGTCATCCGCCAGATCCGCTACTCCGACGACCTGACCGAGAGCGTCTACAACCGGATGATCGCCGAACGGAATCAGAAGGCCCAGGAGTTCCGCTCCCGCGGCGAGGGCCAAAAGGCCTTCTGGCTGGGTAAGCTGGACAACGATCGCCGGTCGATCCTCTCGGAAGCCTACTCAGAAGCGGAGGAGACTAAGGGTATCGCCGACCGAGAAGCGGCCCGGATCTATGCCGAGGCGTACGGAGAAGACGAGGAATTCGCCATCTTCTGGCGCTCCCTAGAGAGCTACCGCAATACGATGCAGAAATTCGACAAGACCCTGACCACCGATATGGATTATTTCCGTTATCTCTACGATCAGGACGGCAATTAGTATTTTTCGCTATTCAGCCCCGGAGGGACATCCTCCGGGGTTCTCTTTTTTGCTTAACCGCGGAAGCGCCGCTCCGCCAAGAACTGCAACTCCGCAAGCGCCTCTGCTTGCCGCGAACTTATCCACTCCCAGCGGGAGAAGGCTTCTACAGCCTTCACGTGAAGTTCCTCAAAGAGTTCCCGATACTTCTTGTGGGCCAGCTTTCGTAAAACCGTTAAGAATCGCTTAACCATCTCGTTTCGGAGTTTGGGATTCGACTCTTCCCCTAACATTTCCAGCAGGGTTTCAGCCTCTTCCCCATTGTCTCGAAAGAGAGCCGATTCCAGGCTGCTTTTAAGGTTTCGCAATTGAGGAAGTCCCATCTGCGCCAGATCTTCCTCATCCAACGGCGGCGCCTGCGGCCGCCAGAAGCCGGCAAGTCCTTGCTCCTCAGTTCCAAATAGGTCCGACTCCGTCTTTAGGGTCGGATAGAGAGTCTTGAACCTTCGGGGATGGAAGTCGGCATCGAGAAGCGTGCGGACCTGATGGAGCAGGAGACTGCGTTCGACTGCCGCAGAATGGGACAGGGAATGAGTAAGACCCCGGGTAATCAGCAGCTGAAACTCGGTGGTAGCGTTACGACGGTTCAATCCCTGCTTGCCCCCCCGGTACTGGGTATAGGCCTCGGTATAGAGCTCCAATTTCCCCTGGGCGCTCATAAGCTCCATCAGCTCCTCCAGCGGGATAATGCCGTCCGAGTTATAGCTCAGGACGATAAATCGGGCGTCGATCCGATCCAGGAGCCCCTTCAAGGCCTGGGCGGCCCCCTCCCGGCTGCAGTAGGGACTCTTGGTCTCTACCCAGTCGCTTCGAATTGCCGCTTTGCGCCTAAGGGTGCCGTCGGCTTTCAGATCCAGCTCCGCATCGGGGAAATCCCAGCGGGCGACGCTATTCAGGAGGTGATAGTTGCTGCCGTACTGATGGATGGTATAGGGAGGGTCGAGATAGCAGAGGTCGACGCTCTTCCCGCCGCTCCAGTCGCCCGCCTCCAGATTACCCACTGAAGCCCGGGGAGCCTCGAGCAGTACCGGATACTCCAGCTGCATGGGCTCGAGGATTCGTCCCAGGGCGTCCTTTCCATGGCCGCCGAAGCCCTTGTGGAAGGCCTTAAACACTCCTGAGGTGTTGGCATGGGTGGCCGCCTCGTAGATCAGCATGGCCAAGAGGAGGTTCCTCTCCGGTCCTTCCTCGGGGTACTCCCGTTCAATAAAGCCGCGCACCCGATCGAGAAACCGGGCGTTCTCTGCGGTATAGAAGAGCCGCTCGGTACGGTAGTCGGCCGTATCGGTCTTTTGAGGTGCATAGTAGCGGCTGAAGTAGCGACGCTCCGGTTCATCCTCCGAGCGATTCAGGGCATCGAGCAGGGCGGAGAGCCCGCCGAAGGGGCGGAAGAGATTTTCAACCTCCTGCGGCAAGGTTGCGAGATGACAGCGGTTGATGATCGCGCTGTACTCCTCCCAGTCGCTGGCATAGACCCTATAGCCCAGCACCCGCCCCAAACGGGAGACCGCCCCGGAACCGGCGAAGGGATCCAGCAGGCTCGTTACCGGGGCGCGCTCCTCCAGAGAACGGAAGAGTTTCTCTAAGGAGGCCAGCAGCCGACGTTTGTTGCCGATGTAGGCAATCAACTGCCGGCCGAGATAGGCGTCGCGGTCCTGCGCAGGTATGGACATCCCTGAACCCGATCAGTCCGGAATATAGGCGGCCAGATTCTTCTCGGTCTCGAAGACCTCTACCCGATCGATCTTCACCTGGGGGATCCTGGGCTTGAGACTGTCGTGAATATACTTGGCGATCAGCTCGGCGCTGGGATTTCCGTTCCTAAAGGAGGGATGATCGTTGAGGTTGGTATGATCAAACTCATTCAGAATCGATTTGAGCTCATTCTTAAGAATACCGAAATCGATCAGCATCCCGCCCGCATCCAGTTCGCTGCCGGAAACAAAGACCCTGACCTTATAGTTATGGCCGTGAAGCCGTTCGCACTTACCGTGATAGTTCTCGAGAAAATGGGCCGCCGCAAATTCACCGGGTACCCGTAACTGAAACATAGCGCCTCCCGCTTGCTGTCGATCCTCACCAACTGCTACACTTACGCTCATTACCATCAAGCCTCAGGAGTCGACACAGCGTGAAAGAAAGGCCGGAGAGCAGCAGCCGGGAGAGAGTGAAAAGGTTAACAGAGTTCACCCGGGGAATCAACATCCTAGAAAAGCGGGGAAGCGGCGATCCCCTTATCAGCCTGCTCTGTTACGACTCCCGCCAGGTGGCACCGGGGGCGTTATTCTTCGCCCTCCCCGGTATCCATACCGACGGGCATCGTTTTATCCCCGTCGCCCTCGAGGCCGGGGCCTCGGCGGTGATCCACTCGGATCCGTTGGAACAGTACCAGCCGGGGGTGGCATATCTGCGGGTGGAGAATCCCAGAACCTGCATGTCTCCGGTGGCGGCGGCGTTTTACGACCATCCGTCGCGGGAGATGAGGGTAGCCGGGGTAACCGGAACCGACGGGAAGAGCTCCACGGTTTTCTACCTGCAACAGTTGATCAGCGCCGCCGGCGCGCGGTGCGGATTCTTATCTACCGTCGAGTTTCATGACGGTCTCGAGCTAAAAAAGAACGCCCTCAGACAGTCGACCCCGGAGCCGCCGGAGGTACACGCCCTGCTGCGCCGGATGCGTTCGACCGGATGCGCATATGCGGTGGTGGAATCCACCTCCCACGGATTGAGTCCGCGCAACAATCGGCTTGGGGATATCGCTTTCGATGTGGGGGTGCTGACCAATATCAGTCACGAACACCTTGAGTTTCACGGCAGCATGGAGCAGTACGTCTCCGACAAGGGCGAGCTTTTTCGAATGCTTCCGGATAAGACCGGCACCGCCGTATTGCCTTCGGCAGAGGCTTATCTCCCCTCCTTCGAGGAGGCCTCCCGGGGAAAACAGATTATTCGCTATGTTTCAGAAGAACTTAAGAACGCGCCAGAAGCTGACCTGGCGGCCGAGGAGATCGAAGAGGATTCAAACGGCATCTCCTTCACCTTGGTGTATCGGGAGGAGCGTCATCGGTGCCGAATACCCCTTCGCGGCCGTTTCAACGTGGACAACGTCCTCGCCTCTCTGGCGGCGGCAGCGGTTCTGCTGGAATCTAGTCCTGTAGATCTGATCCCTCTCCTACCCCGACTCAAGCCGGTCCGCGGTCGAATGCAGCCGGTCGATCGGGGACAACCCTTCTCGGTCCTTGTCGACTACGCCCACAGTCCCGGTTCCTTCGAGAAGCTCCTCCCCCTTTTGAGAGAGCAGTGCCGCGGCAGGCTGATAGTCCTCTTCGGCTCCGCCGGCGAACGGGACCGGGAGAAGCGGCCCATCCAGGGGGAGATCGCCTCTCGCTATGCGGATATCATCTTCCTCGCCGATGAGGATCCGAGGCTTGAGGATTCGATGACTATCCTGGAGGAGATCGCCGCCGGCTGTACTGCCCTTACCCGCGGGAAGGAGCTCTTCCTGATCCCCGACCGCCGCGAAGCCATCCGCGAAGCCTGCGAATTAGCCGAACAGGGGGACCTGCTTGTCTGTCTGGGAAAGGGACACGAAGGATCGATTATCGGCCCCGCCGGCCCGACCCCTTATGACGAGGAGGAGGCTGTCGCCGCAGTCCTGGAGGAGATGGGCTACCGGTGAGCTTCTCAGAACGGGTAATCGCCCTTATCGAGGCTATCCCCGCAGGGAGAGTCGCCACCTACGGGCAGATCGCGACTGCCGCCGGGAATCCCCGGGGCGCCCGGGGAGTGGTCTGGATCCTGCGCTCATCGAGTAAAAAACATAACCTTCCCTGGCACCGGGTCGTGGCCGCCGGCGGCCGGATTGCGCTACGGGAGGGGGAAGGCCGGGAGGAGCAGATCCTCAGGCTCGGCGCAGAGGGGATCCCCGTCACCGAAGCATGCCTTCCGATCGACCGCTATCAGTGGGACTTTCGTGACACTCCTTGGCAAAACATGGTAGGTTTTTAGCGGCCATCAGCAGTCGAAGGAGCAGTTCAGATGAGGGACAAACAGCGGGTAGCACTACTCTACGGGGGAAAATCTGGTGAACACGAGGTGTCTCTGCGCTCAGCCTGCTCGGTCTATCGCCATATCGACATAGAGCGGTTCAGTCCGCTCCTGATCGGCATATCGAAGGAGGGCCGCTGGTATCTGCAGGATGCTTTCCGCGAAGCCGCTCCGGATATTCTTGCTATCGAGGAGCGGGACGAAAATATCGTCTCCGCCCGCCCCGGGGAAGGTCTCTTCTGCGGAGAGCGGAAGATCGAGGTGGATATCGTCTTTCCGGTACTCCACGGAAGTTTCGGCGAGGACGGAACCGTCCAGGGACTCCTGGAATTGATCGACCTCCCCTATGTGGGCGCCGGGGTCTTGGGAAGCTCCCTCTCCATGGACAAAGGCCGGGCCAAGGAGCTCTGGGGTGAGCGGGGATTGCCGATAGTGCCCTATTGGGAGCTTCATAAATCGGCGTATCAGACAGGCTCGCCGGAAGCGGCCCGAGCTCTGGAGAAGATAAAGAGCGAATATGGTCTTCCCCTCTTCGTCAAACCCTTACGGGCGGGTTCATCGGTGGGCGTATCCCGAGTCGATCAATGGAGCGCGCTGGACGAAGCCCTGAAAGAGGCCTTCCGCTATGACACCTCCCTCTTGATAGAACCCGCAATCGACGGCCGGGAGATCGAATGTTCGGTAGTGGGCAATCATAAGCCGATGAGCTTTCCTCCCGGAGAGATTCTCCCGACCCACGGCTTCTACGACTACGAAGCCAAGTATGTGGATCCCGATGGAGCCGTGCTGCAGCTGCCGGCGGATATTCCTGCGAAGACGGCCGCGGAGCTGCGACGGATAGCCATCGATGCTTACCGGGCGGTTGATGCCCAGGGGATGGCGCGCATCGATTTCTTTCTGGAGCGAACGAGCGGGAGGATTCTCCTGAACGAGATTAACACGATACCCGGCTTTACCAGCATCAGCATGTTTCCCCGCATGTGTGAACAGGGCGGATTGTCCTACGCGGCACTGATAAGCCGTTTGTTGGATCTCGGATGGGAGCGTTACCGCGAAAGGCGGGCGTGTCTCTACTCGGTCCTGCTTAAAACTGAAGCTGAAGGGTGATAATCGTAAGATCCCGATTGCTGATCTGATGGACGTTCGATTCGAAGCGAATGCCGACCTTACTGCACTCATCGGAGAGATAGGAGAGATAGTAGAGCCCCAGCTCGGTGTTGGGGACCGAGGCCGGCGCCTGCTGATAGAACTCGGTCAGACTCTTCTCCCGCATGTTGAGCCCTTTCTTGTCATTGATCTTATCCCGCATCTCCCGGTACTCGGAGTCCCGGTTATAGAGGGTAACCTCCAGCCGTTCTCCGCTTGAATTGGCTGCGTTCAGGCCGCGAACCCGCCAATCGAGATAGATCTTCTCTCCGGCGCTCTCCATCTCCTTGATCAGGCTGGAACGCAGTTTCGGATCATAGAGAACCTTCTCGGGATCGACGCTGCCGTTCCCGCCCTTGCGGGCATAGGCGTGTAGATTGGTATTCTCGGCGTTTGCCAAAAGCTCCAGGATCATCAAGGAGAGATATTCGGCGATCTTCGATTTCTCCAGGAAACTCAAGAGCGTACGTCGAATAAGCTCTATCAAGCTGAGATAGTCCGCACTGTCCTTGTAGCGTGAGAGGATGAACCAGATCAGCGGCCTCAGTTTATCCAGGTAGCGCTCGCTCGAGAGGAGCTGAATATTCTTCTCCTCCGGCAAGAGACTGCCGTTCTCGTTGATTCCTCGGTTTATGGGCGCCAATATCTCGGCCTTTACCTCGTTAACCCGGGCGGTATTCTTGGCCAGCACCCCCTCCAGAAAGGATTCATTGATCCGGGTCTTCTCATCGATCGGATTAGCGGGATTGTTGCGGTTCCATTGACGGATCAAATCCGAATTGATCAGGTTGGAGAAGATAGCCGCATCGAATTTACGGTAGAGCATACCGTAGACGATCAGCTTGGAGAAATCGAGTATCTCCTGCCGTTTAGCCATAAACTCGGTCTGGGCGATCTCGAAGCGGGTGATGTAGTTGTGGTGCATCATCTGCTGCAGACTGGGCAGGGAGAAGGCCTTTAGGTGGATGCCGTAGGCCTCGCTTCCGTCGGCCAACTGAAAGCGGTTGAGCTTCTTCTTGTTGCGGATAAAGAAGTTGATGCCTTCCTCGGTAAGGCTGATTCTAAGAGGAATCTCGAAGGTGCTGTTGCGTCTATTGCCGGCCATGCCTGTGCTGGAACCTCACCAGTGATTATGGGCTACAATCTGATCGATGCTGTGCCGTTCCGCCCTTAAGGGACGCGACTCGGGATGCCCCACTGTCAACAGCAGCACTACCCGCATGGAATAGGGAACCGAAAGAATCTCTTTGATAGTCATCTCGTCGTAGGTGGTGACGATACAACTGCCGAGCTCTTCCTCTTCGGCCTGAATCATCATAAACGAGACGGCCATGGCTATATCGATCGGATAGGAGTATTGGCCGTTGGGCATCTTATAGTCGACGTTGGTCGTGCAGGCGGCGATTATCAATGGAGCGGTCGAGACGTGGGGCTCGGAGTAAGCGGCATCACGAATCTGCTCGCGTACTCCCTGATCCTGGATGACGATGAAACGCCAGGCTTGCCGGTTTTTTGCGCTCGGCGCCAGGCGAGCCGCTTCCATAATGGCGCTGACGCTTTCGGGACGAACCTTCTCTTCGGTAAAGCGCTGAATCGAGACACGGTTCGCGATATGCGGCAGAAGACTCATACTGAAATCCCTCTATTGACCCATAAAAACGTTTTTCCGTATGCTACAGCGAGAATGAAGCGCCGCCTCGTCTGCATCATCTTATTTATCATATCGGTTTATCCCGCAGTATCCCAAAGTATAATGCGTATACCCATGGGCGAGATCCTCGACGATCTCTCCTATTTTAGCAGCCTCTATCCAAGACTGGAAGGGGCGCAGGGGGAAAAAGCCGCCTATTTTTATCTACAACGCCGTTTGGAAGAGGAGAAGATCCCCTATACCAGCCGATCCCTCGACCAGTTACGGGGAGCCCACTCCTTCTCTTCAAGCCTGGAGGTGCTCTTGCCTGGAAAAATCGGCGATACCCTGACGGTAGTTATCCCCATCGACCATCCCGCCGGGGTGGAAGCGGAGAATGACGGCGCCGTCAATCTGGCCCTGGGATTGGCCTTGATCCGGGAGTTCGCTCCAAGGGAACGCCCGATCGGCCTGCGCTTCCTGTTTCTGGGAGCCGAATACAGCGGAGATGAGAATCGCCAAATAGGAACGAGGGAGTTTCTGGCCGACTACTTTCCCGCGGAATCCCAAGCCTTCCTTTATCTCGACTTTAAGCGTCCGGGTGCGAGAATCAATGTTCGCAGCGGCGGCGAGGGAGTCGTCGCCCCCTACTGGTTCACCCAGCGCATGATAGATTCCCTGGAGTTCTCCGGCCTCGATTACCGCTACAAGGACAACGAGAACCAGATTCACCGCCTGCGCATGTGGCATAAGGCAACCCGAATCGATCCCTACCTGCAAGCCGGCTACCCGGGAATAACCCTCAGCGGCGATCCCTTAGAAGGAGATGAAGCGTCGGTACGTTGGATCAGCTCATTATTCTCCCTCTTCTTTCGGATATTAGAGGAGAACCAGGACGGCTTTCTCGAGCAGTGGGACCGCCACTATCTCTATTTCATGGTTCTCGGGAATCCCGTATCAATCAGTGAACAGAATTACCTCTACCTCTTATTGGGGATAATAGTCCTACCATTAAGCTATCCCTTTTTTATGTCCTTGCGTTTTCTGCGCTATCTGCGTACCCTGCTCAAGAATTTCTGGGACGTACCGGTGCTTCTGCTGCTGATCTTCCTCTTCCTTACCGCCGGGACCTATGGCCTACGGGGCCTACTCCTGCTGCGTGATTTTCCGGCCCTCTGGCGAGAACTCCCCTTTATCGCCTTCCTGATAAAGGGAGGTCTGGCCTTGACGATCTTTTTTCTCTTCTTCGGACTGATCAGACGGCTGCCTTTCTCGCAGAACTCATCCTTTTACAGCTCCTCGGCCCTCTTTCTCTTAATGGCGGCGGTGCTCTTTATTGGTCTGATAGATATCTCGATGACCTACTCCTTGCTCTGGGCCTTCGCCTGGGCCTTCCTGTTTACCGTAGTTCCCAGCCGGATAGGCAAGGGAGGCGCCCTGCTTATCTCCACTCTGCTGGTAGCAAAATCATTCTACGATGTCTTCACCGAGCGCGCTTTCGAGGTAATCGAATTCCTGTTGATCGAACCTTTTATGGGAAATCTCTTCCTGGCTATAATCGTGCTTCCCTTCCTCCTGATGCTGATCCGGCTCGACTTTCTGGTTCGCCACCCTACCCTGATGCAGCAAAAGGTGATTTTGCGCAATGCGGGCATCCTTACTGGCGCCCTCAGCCTGATTGCAATCCTCTTCCTCTTCGGCTATCAGGCCTATCCGGATACGGGGGATCAGCCCCTGGAGATCTTAGAAAGGATTGAGGCCGGGAGCGGGGAGCGTCTGGTTCGGATCAGTTCGCCCGCTCCGATCGAGGCCCTGCTCCTGAGCGGGCCCGGCTCCCCGGGTGGCATCGTCATCGGTCGAAGGGAGTATGAATACCGCAACCAGACCGGAGCGGAACTGCTCAAAACGGATCTACGCACCGAAACCTTCCTCGACCGGGAACGCTTTTTGCTGGAGTTCTCCGCCGACGAAGCCTTGAGTTCCCTGGAGCTGACCTTCTCCGGTAGTGATGAGTTTCTTGTTTACGATGTGAACTTCCCCGTCACCTATAATGCAGCGACGAAGGAGGCGCGCATTCACATTGGTCGCAATCCCGAACTCCCGCTAAAGGTGGATGCGGTCTTTCCCGCCGGAACAGCCGAACGGCTACTGATCAGCGCCGAGTTCAGCGGGACCTCAGCGGATATCACTCCTATGGGACGAGAGTACCGCATCCGAGCCATACGCTACTACACCCAGGAGATCGATTTATTGAATTGACAGGGGCTGGTTCTCTCTTTAGGATTGATCCTATGAAGAGACATTCTCGCTTACTGCTCCTGGCGTTTACCGCCACCCTTATACTTCCCCTCTACGGAGCCCCCAGGCTGGTCGACAACAGTCTCGGCGAGCGCTTAGGCCAGGTTTTTCCGGAACTCAGGAACGGCTATATCGATCTCAACCAGAACGGCTCCCTCGATCAACTGGAGGATATGGACGAGGCCGTAAGCGAATCGCGACTGCGGGACGATATCTTGCAGGTGCAGGAGATCTTCGATTTCCTGATCGCAAACTACCGCTACCTCCCCTTGAGTAAGCTGAACGCGGTCCGGGACGCATTGGATGACCCCCGCGGAGCGATTCCGGAGATCCTGACCATTAATTACCGCACCACCATCAGCCGGCTGATCGCCGAGAAGGAGGCCATGGGAGATGACGGCCTCTACCTCTCCCCCTCCGCCCGGCGGGAGGCCCTGGATCGTATGGAGAATCTGATCTCCCGCCTGGGCGTCGCGTATCAGAAGGAGTGGCAGCGGGCCGAGTCTGATTTTGTCCAGGCCCGGCGGGAGCTCTTCGACCTGCTCGCCAAGGGCTATCCTATCCCCGAGGATCTCCTGCCCGAGGACTATAGCATCTTCGAAAGCGCCCTAATCAATGCCACCATGCCCGACCGGAGCGAGGATCGAGAGACTACCCGCACGGCGATCTATACCCTGGGAAAGCTGAAGTCCGAGAGCAGCGTCCCCTATCTGATGGAGCTTCTCGATTCCGAGGAGTATGCGAAGGATGCAATCCGGGCCCTCGGCGCCATCGGGACCAGCGAAGCCCAATCCCTCTTGCTCGCCGGGCTGCAGAACGGCGGAACAGACCGGGCTGAGCGGCTGGAACGGATCCGCGCTTTAGGCAAAATCGGCGGCCGAGAAAGCGCCGGAACCCTTTTGTCGATGCTCGAGGATGAGGAGAATCCGCCGGATGATGAGACCGAGCGGGCGATCCTGAACGCCCTGGCTACCATGGCCTCGGTGGGCTATCTGGACCGGCAGATTTCCGCCCTGCTGACGGAGAAACTGCAGCATAAGGATCCTGCGGTACGCACCATCGCTGTTCGGGGGCTCAGTTACTACACCGATCAGAACTCGGCCCTGCAGGTTCTCAATACCCTCAAGAGCGACCGGGACGAGGAGGTACAGCTCGCCGCGGTGCGCTCCCTGCACCGGGTAGAACACCCCTCGGCCGTCCCCACCATGGCCGGACTCCTCCGGGCGGGGAATCTCTCGCCGCAACTGGAAGAAGCCGGGATCCGGGCGATCGGCATGCACCCCGACGGTCTTCGGGGTGTGGTCAATATCCTCCCCTTCATCGGCAGCAGCCGGGAGGAGCTGAGAACAGCCTCCAAGGAGTCCTTGAGAATCCTCTACCGGGAAAACAATCAGACTGTGGCCGCCTCGCTGGCCAGGGCTGCGGCTACCGCCGCAGATGAGCTGACCCTCAAGGAGACCACCGCCCTATTAGCTGAGCTTGCCGATCCGAGCTCACTCAATACCTTCGCCTCCCTTCTCTCTTCACCCAATCCCGAGGTACGGAAGAACGTGACCTGGGGTCTCTTCAGGATCGGTGTGGCCGGGAATCTACGGGTCCAAACCGCCCTGCAGAAGCTGGTGACCAGCGAAACCGAGCCCCTCGCCGTACGGATCAACGCTATCCGCAGCCTGGCCGCCGCCGGCGAGGATCATCAGAGCATGAAACTCGCCCAAACCTTCGCCACCACCGCCCGTATGCGGGGAGAGAAGTACACCGTGTTGCGCCTTTACTCCCTGCGGGGCTTAGGTGCGCTGGGCGACGGCAGCGAAGAGGTTATCAGCGTGCTGAGGCGGGTTGCCCTGGCCGAGAAGGATCCGATCCTCCGGGAAGAGGCGGTTAATGCGCTGCGCCGCTTGGGGAGCATCACCCCTGAAGCGGAGAAGGCTCTCGCCGAACTTGCCGGCGGCGAACGGGAGGATTATATCGATGTCCGTCTGGCTGCGCTGGCGGCCTTGGGAGACATCCAGTCCGACGAAACCGGGGCGGCGGCGCGGCGCTTCCTGGAACTCGATCCCGGTCTGTCGCAGAAACGGTTGGCTGTCTACGCCCTGGTCCAGGGTAACAATGAGACTGCCTTCGAGGTACTCTTCGATCTCTTAGGCGACGAGGAGCTGGTCGATTTTGTACTGCCCTTCCTCGAGGAGGGAGATCCGGATAGCCTGGAGCCGCTGATCGACCGCCGCTTGAAGCGGGAGGACGATGAGGATATCCGCAATCTATTAGAGGCCGTGCTCAGTAACTTCGACCAGGGGATGTAGCCGCAAATCTACGGGGACCCCTATGGATCCGGTCTATTTTCACGTCGACCTCGATGCCTTCTACGCTTCGGTAGAAGAGCGGGATAATCCCAGCCTGAAGGGAAAAGCGGTCATCATCGGCGCGAGCCCCGGCAAACGGGGGGTGGTCTCGGCCTGCTCCTACGCCGCCCGGGCCTTCGGCGTACACTCGGCCATGCCCATCTCCGAAGCCTACCGCCGCTGTCCCGAAGGCGTCTACCTCCGTCCCCGGATGGACCGCTACCAGGAGCTCTCCCACCGGGTGATGCATCTCTTCGAGGACTATTCACCGATAATTCAACAGATATCCGTGGACGAGGCCTTCCTCGACATGACAGGCATGCGCCGTATCTACGGTACGCCGATTCAGGCGGCGGAGAGCCTCAAGGCCAGGGTACGATCAGAACTGGACCTTACGGTTTCGGTGGGAATCGCCTGGAACCGCTATCTGGCCAAGCTCGCCTCGGATTTCCGCAAACCCGACGGACTCTACCAGGTGGTAAAGGGTGAAGAGGAGAGCTTTCTCGATCAACTCCCCTTGAAGGACATCTGGGGTCTCGGCGCCAAGGGGCTCGCCCGTTTGCATGAACTCAACATCCGGGATATTCCCACCCTGCGGAACTACCCCCTAGGAATCCTGCGCCGACAGCTGGGAAGCGCCGCCGCAGACTACCTCTATCGCGCCGTCCGCGGCGAGGACCCGGGAATCTTCGCTGAGAATCCCAAATCTCGCTCCATTAGTACGGAGACCACCTTTGCCCAGGATACCGCCGACGAGGAGGGGCTCATCGCCGCCCTGTTGGACTTGAGTCAGCAGGTTATGTTTCGCCTCGTCCGGGAGGGTTTTACCGGGAGGACGGTGGTGCTCAAGCTCCGGTTCGCCGATTTTTCCACCACCACCGCCCAAAGCACCCTCGCCTCCGAGCTGGTTTCGGCGGACGAACTCTACCGGGAATCGATCAAACTCTTTAGAAAGCGCTGGGCAAAGGGGCGTGAGGTGCGCCTAATCGGGGTCGGTGTCGCCAATCTTGAGGGCGCCGGCGCTGCCCGACAGGGAAACCTCTTCGAGGAGCAGGACGAGCGGCATAAGCGGGTCGAAGAGGCGGTGATTCATATTCGGGATAAGCACTCCGAGGGGAGTATCGTCAAAGCCAGACTCCTTCGTCCCCGGAAGGATCAGAACCAGTCCTGATAGAGAATTAGAATCTGATCCAGGAGCCGCACTTCCCGGGGATTCAATTCGCGGCTCTCGAGTTCCGATTTAAGCCAGCGCATCAGGGCCAGGGCTTCCTCCCGGTCGGAGAGATTGCGCAGGGGTTTGGGAGCGTAAGCAGGAATAGAGGAGAAATCAAGGGTTCCCTCGAAGAACCAGCCCTGTTCCAGGCGACTCGTCCGTTTCTGATACTCCCTGGCCTTCTCGCTCAAGGAGTCGTAGCGCTTGCGTGAACTCCAATCGCGCTTGTGGAGGTTCCGGGCCAGTCCCAGAAAGACCTCGTACTCCTCATCCTCCGCCACCGAGACCCCTTTCCGTGCCAGGGATACCGCGTAATCGGTGTTGCCGAAGGAGATCAGTCCGGGGAGGATTCGAAAAAGTTCGCCCAGGGCCAGCCAGGAACCGGCATGATTCGGATTGGCGTTTACCGCCTTCTCCAGGTCCTCCCGGATTAGTGCCGCCTTGTCCAGGGATTCCAGGAGTCCTTTCAGTTCTATCCAGCGCAGCAGGTTCGCCGAGCGCCAGTAATAGCCGAGATAATTCGAGGGATTTGCATCCAGCGCAAGGCTGGCCAGCTCCCGCCCCTCGCCATAGCGGGAGATGGTCGTATCCTGCGCTCCGTCCCGGTGAAGTTCCTTATCCGCCTGTTCGAGGGTGGCCCGGGAGAGCCGCCAATAGATTTCGCCCTGGAGCTCTGCGGGATTATCCTCATCGAGGGCGGCGAAGAGCAGGGAAAGCTCCTCCTGATAGGCGTCCTCCTGATGGAGAGTATCCGCATCGCGAAGCGGATCGCTCCCGCCGGGCGACACCGCAATAGCACAGAGTAGCAAGGCCAAGAGCCCTTTTTTCATACGTCCTCCGCTCTATCCCCTCGTCGAATCAGCTCTTGCCTTGGACAATCTGGGGTGCGATTCTCGCAGCGAGCCATTCGAGAAGCTTCCTGTCCTCAGATCCGAAAGGAGCCCTGGTGTGGGAATCGATATCGATCTCTCCCATTACCTCGTCATCGTCCATTATAGGTACCACGATCTCGGATTGTACGTGAATACTGCAGGAGAGATAGTTCTCTTCCTTGCCCACATCCTGCACGGTAAAGGTCTCCCTCCTCTCCGCGGCCTGACCGCAGATTCCCCGGCCGAAGGGAATCTCCGTATGGTCGGTCGCCGCTCCCACGAAGGGGCCTAATCGCAGGCTGCGGGTTCCGGGAATGGTCAGATAAAAACCGACCCAGTCATAGTGGGGAACTGCATCGGCTAAAATTGCACAGATATCCTGAAGAAGAGTCTCGCCTCCGCGGATGATCCGTTCCTCGAGGCTCGCTTCGATCTCGTTCCAGTTAACGGTGGTACTACTCATCTCCTACTCCAGCATAGAGCTTCTCTCACGCTCATTTAAGACGGCTTCTGTAGAAACCGAAGTAAAGGGCGAGAGAGAGCTGGTAACCATGTAGTAGCGGTTGGTTTGATTCCAGAGGGTAAAGCCCGAAGCCGGAGACGAATGAGTTCCGGTCAATTGTCGAGTGAGGTACTCGCTATACTCGGGCTCCTCCATGTAGTACTCGAAAGGAAGCAAGAAGGCCTGCACATAGGGGCGGATAATACTTCGTCCCCGGGCAATAGCGGCCGACCGGGCCGAGCCCTCCTGATAGATCCGCTGCGCCCGTTCGAGATAGGGCAGATCCTGCATAAATTGACGCGGGAAATGAGAAGGATAGTACATGGGACAGATGGCGTCCACATAACGGGAGACAAGATCGATGTTCTGACCGATCCAATTGCCCATTCGATACCAGGAGTTGAAGCCGTAGAGATCGGTACTGATAGGAACCTCGATCTCTGAGCGAACCATCTTCAGGAAGGATTCCAGCGCATCGATTCGTCCCATCCCGTCCCGGCGGTGCCGATAGCGGGCATGGGTCAGGTCGCCGTCCGAGGGGAAGCGGATATAGTCGAATTGGATCTCGTCTACTCCGCGGGCCTCAAGCTCCTTCGCCAGGGCCAGATTGTATTTCCAGACATACTCCGAGAAGGGATCGACCCAGAACTCCCGCTGAACATAGCTGGTTTCACCGCTCTCCTCGTCCTTCTGGGGAATAAGATTCCCCCACGGGGCCTGCCGCCGGGTGTCCCAAATCGCTAATTCTCCGTTCCTGTAGTCGTAGAGTCGCTTATCCTTAAAGACCACGACCCGCCCGATGAGATAGATTCCCCGGGCATGGCAGGCCGCGATAAGCTCGTCCAGCTTAAAGCGCGGCCGGGCCGAGCCGACCTCTGCCACGGCCTCCAGGGCGGAATCATAGGTAATCCAGCCCCAATCGTCCTTCATATCGACGGTAACGCTATTCATTCCGTGCTCAAGGCAGAAATCGAGCAGGGCATCCAGCTTGTCTCCGGATGCATTCGAGGGATTGACATAGATCCCATAGCGGCCGGAGGCCTCCTCGAGGCGTGCTGTGCGGGCCGGATCGACCTCTTCCCGGCCTACATCGAAGGGATGCGCCCTCTTTGACCAGCTACCGTCGTAGCGGTAGATCCCTTTATCGCCCCAAATCTCAAGGTCGGATCCTTCGGTGAACCAGAGGTTCAGGATCCTATCCTCATAGGGGAACTCGATCTTCTCCCAGGGACCTTCGGCGCTCTGGCCCAGGTAGAGGGTGCCGATAAAACTCGAACCCAGGGCGACCCGTTCGCCGGCGGGATCGGCGGCGACGGCGCTCACCTCCTCGTAGAAACCCGCACCGCGGTAGAATCCGGGTACACTTTCCGAGAGCTTCTTCCAGCTCGCTCCGCCGTCGACGGAGCGGAAGAAGCCGTTGAAGGAGGTCCCCAGCAGGATCTCGCTCTCACCGCGAAGAGCTACGGCGGTCAGATAGTTCGAGTTCCTTATGGGCTCCTCCAGGCTAACCTTTGAAAAACTGATTCCCCGGTCGCCGCTCAAATAGAGGGAGGAGTTGGTACTGACCGCAATCCGGGAGCCGGCGGTCGCCAGGGCGGTCAGCTCCTTCTGCCCCTGGTCGTCGAAGGGATAGACTACCCGCTTCGGTAGCCCGGTGTTACGGGCTTCCCAGCGCTCCGACTCGAGAAAGCCCTCCATCAACCCCTGGTAGTGCACCAGCGCAAGCCAGCGCCCCTCATCGAGGGGTACCGCCCGCTGAACGATTCCGGGGACATCGGCGGTGAGGAGAGTCGAGAATAAGGATATAAAAAGAACCGTTGCCCGGAGGAGCTTACGCTTCCCCCGGGACGAATGATGTGTTTGATACGCCATAGCGTTGGTAGCTTAGCATGAGCCGATTATTTCGACAACTAAAAGGCCTCCTGACGGACCTAGTCGATCCAGCCCATGGAGCGTTCCACGGCTTTCTTCCAGTAGCCGAATCGTTCGCCCCTCTCGGCGGAATCCATATTCGGCAGCCAGCGCTTGTCCTCCCGCCACTGGGAGGCGAGCTCCTCCTTGGATTCCCAGAAGCCCGCCGATAATCCGGCGGCATATGCGGCGCCCAAGGCGGTTGTTTCGGTCACCTCCGGGCGGATTACCGGCAGCCCCAGGATGTCCGCCTGAAACTGCATCAAGAGCTCGTTTTTTACCATTCCGCCGTCTACTCGGAGGGATGGGATCTCCAGCCCCGAGTCCTTCTCCATCGCCTCCAGGAGCTCCCTGGTCTGAAAGGCGGTTGCCTCCAGAACCGCTCGGGCGATATGACCGGAACGGGCGTAGCCGGTTAGCCCGGCGACGATTCCTCGGGCATCGGAGCGCCAGTGGGGGGCAAACAGACCGGAGAAGGCCGGCACGAAGTAGACGCCGCCGCAGTCCTCGACGCTCTTGGCCAGAGTTTCGATTTCGGGGCTCTCCTTAATCAATCCCAGGTTATCCCGTACCCACTGCACCAGGGCCCCGGCGACCGCCACCGACCCCTCCAGGGCGTACTGAACCGGCTCCTTGCCCCAGCGGTAGGCCACCGTCGAGAGAAGGCCGAAGCGGGAGCGAATAAGCTCTTCGGCAGTATTCAGCAGCAGAAAACAGCCGGTACCGTAGGTGTTTTTCGACTCCCCCCTGGAAAAGCAGGCCTGCCCGAAGAGAGCCGCCTGCTGGTCACCCAGGATACCCCCGATGGGGACCTTCGCGCCCAGGGGCCCGTCGGGGCTGGTCATACCGATCGCTTCGGCGGCGATGGAGGAGCGGATCTCCGGCAGGGCGCTCTCGGGCACCTTCCAGAGCTCCATGAGATCCTTATCCCAGCTGCAGCTGCGGATATCCATCAAAAGGGTCCGACTGGCGTTGGTCACATCGGTGGCGTGTACCTGTCCGCCGGTGAGCTTCCAGACCAGCCAGGAGTCGATGGTGCCGAAGCGGGCGCTCCCCTTCTCCATCCCGGAGGCGACCTGGGGGACATTTTCGCGCATCCAGGTCAGTTTAGAGGCGGAGAAGTAGGTTGCCGGCGGTAAACCGGTACGATCGGTCAGCATCTGATGGGCGCTCTTGCGGGCCTCGATGATATCCGCGGTGCGGGTATCCTGCCAGACAATGGCGTTGTAGAGGGGTTTTCCGCTTTCCGCATCCCAGACAAGGGTGGTCTCCCGTTGATTGGTAATCCCCACGGCGGCGACACTGCTGCCGGAGACGCCGGCCTTTTTTAAGGTATCCCGAATTACCTCGCAGGTTCTGTCCCAGATCTCCTCGGGATCATGCTCTACCCAACCGGGTTTGGGAAAGATCTGCCGGTGCTCCCGTTGACTGGAGGCCACCTCTTTCCCCTTATGATTAAACAGAATAAAGCGGGTACTGGTTGTTCCCTGATCAATAGCGCCGATGTAGGTTTCACTCATCTTTTAACTCCTCTATTTTATCCTATCAGGCTAAAACTGCTTTATGGAGTTGTCAAGCAAAAGCTAGCCGGCCCGTATCCGCGCACAGCAGGGATTCATGTCCCGAGGGCTTGAATTTGATAGAGAGCGGCCACTACAATGCTTCGATGCAGGAACCCTTACGACTCTACCGCGGCGCGGGTATGGTCATTACGATACTATTTCTACTTTGTCTACTTACCGGAGGTTGCGCCACGGTGGCACCGAAAAAAAAAGAGCAAAAAAAAGAGCGGGATACCCCGATATTCCTCAAACTTAACCGCAAGCAGCCGCGCTTCATGGAGCGTCCGCAGCCGGACAAGTACATCCGCTCCTATCTGGAGTATTACCGGCTGCCCACCGATCCGGCAGGGTTCTGGTTCGGCTACATTCCGGTCGGAAAGGAGTCCTGCGCCGCCCAGCTCTACCTGCCCGAGGGCGAAGCGCGAGGCACGATAGTGATCGTCCACGGCTTTCTCTCCCACTTCGGTTTCTTCCAGGACCTGGTTCCGCTGCTTTTAGAAGAGAATTGGGCCGTTGCCGGTATCGATCTTCCGGGCCACGGGATCTCCAGCGGCACCCCGACGGCGATAGAGAATTTCGCCCAATACGGCCAGGCGGTCAGCGCTCTTATCAATACCATCGACCCCTTGGCGCCCCGACCGGTACGGGCCATCGGCCACTCCATGGGCTGCGCCTCCCTGCTGGAATATCGCCGCGCCGGCGGATCCCTGCCGGAAGAGTATATCTTTGTGGCGCCCCTCGTTCGGTCGACCATGTACGGCTTGACCCAGTTCGGCTTCTCCCTGATGCAGCCCTTCGTAGCCGACCTGCCCCGACTCTACCAGAAAACCTCCTCGGACGCGGCCTATCTGGAGTTCAAGGAGTTCCATGATCCCCTGCAGAGCGATCGGATCGATCCCAGCTGGGTGCGGGCCCTCTTTACCTGGAACGAGGAGATAGAAGAGAGCGAGCTCCCCCCCATGCAGCTCGCGATTATTCAGGGCGATCAGGATCGGGTGGTGGATTTTAAATACAATCTCGGCTTCTTCCGCAAGCGCCTCGAAGCGCCGGAAACCTATATGATTCCCGGAGGGCGTCACGAACTGCCGAAGGAGTCGCCCCTCTACCAGCAGGAGTTTTTCACCCTGATCAAGAGCCTTCTGGACGGGGAGGAGTAGAATGTCGCGGCGCGCCTTCTTATGCCTGCTTTTGATGCTGCTCCTTTTATCGCCGCTTCTGATTGCCGAGGAGTCGGAAGAGAACTACCGGGTCTCTCTGATCACCACCGGACCGGGTGAGGAGGTATACCTCTGGTGGGGCCACACCGCGCTGATGGTGGAAGAGCTAGACACCGGGAGGGCATCCTTCTATGATTTCGGGGTATTCTCCTTCGATACGGAAAACTTCTTCCTGAATTTCCTCTTCGGCAGGCTCTGGTATATGGTCTACCGCTCACCGGCCTCCTGGAGCCTGGACCGGATGGTCGAGCGGGACCGAAGCCTGCGCCAGCAGGTACTGAGCTTCCCTCCGGGGGAGAAACTCAAGCTGGTGCAGAGCCTGCGCGAGCAGGTACTGCCGGAGAACCGCACCTATCTCTACGACTACTACTTCGACAACTGCGCTACCCGAATCCGGGACCTCTTGAACGATGCCTACCGGGGAGAGCTGAGGCGAGTCTCTGCGGATGAGAACCGGGGAACCCTCCGCTTACAGACCAGACGCTACACTGCCCATAATCCTGCCGTTGAGTGGGCCCTGATGTTTCTGATGGGCCCCCTTATCGATCAGCCGATTACAGGCTGGGAGGCGATGTACCTTCCGGATGAGATCCCCCGCTATCTATCAGAGATAGACTCCGCCATCGACGAGGAGATCCTGCTGCACCGCTCCGCGGACGAAACGGTAATTCCGGAAAGACCCGCGCCGGGGCTCTTACTGCCCGCTGCCGCCGGCGCTCTACTCGCCCTGCTTCTGATACTGGGCCGCAGAGCCGAGGGGCCGCTCGCAATCACTGCTCAGCTCATCTTTAGAATCATTCTGGTCTTCGGGGCCATCCTGGGCTCGGTGCTCTTTTTCCTGGCCTTCTTTACCGATCATACCGTAACCCACGGGAACTGGAATCTACTGTTCCTCAATCCCCTCCACTGGCTGGCAGTGGGAATCCCTTTTACGATATCCGAGAAGTACTGCCGCCCCCGCTACCTGCTACTCTTCTTCCCGTGGATACTGACCATCGACGCCTCGCTGATACTCCTCATCCTGCGTCTCTTCGATCTACCCCAGCAGGTTCTCGGCCAGGGGATCGCCCTCCTTCTTCCTCTGGCGATCGGAATAAGCGGCCCCTGGATAGGGCGGGTATTGATGTGTGCTCGGCGGCAGAGTATAGTGGATCAAGGATGAGTATCGGTCTATTCTTCGGCTCATTTTTGTTGGCCTTCTCCGGAGCGATGATGCCCGGACCGCTCTTGAGCGCCACCATCGGCATGAGCCCCCATCGGGGACCATGGGTCGGGCCGCTCTTTATCGGCGGGCACGGCATTCTGGAGATCCTCTTGATCTGTCTGCTGCTCTTGGGCCTCGGACCGCTCCTCACCAGCCCCGTAGCCTTTATCGTTATATCCCTAACCGGTGCGGCGGTAATGCTCTACATGGCCTACGGCATGTTCCGCTCCCTGCCCGCTATCGACTTGAGTACCCAAAGCGGCCGTACGGTCGGCGGCTCCCTGATGAGCACCGGAGCCATCCTCTCTCTCTCCAATCCTTACTGGATTATCTGGTGGGGGACGATCGGTCTCGGGTTCCTGATGCGGGCCCGGGAGTTCGGATCTTTCGGCATTCTCCTCTTCTTCGCAGGCCACATCCTCGGCGACCTCGTCTGGTACGCCTTCGTCTCCTGGACCCTCTGGCGGGGGCGCGGCCTCTTGAACCGCAACCGCTACCGGGCGCTGGTAGCCGTCTGTGGAACGGCTATCGGCGGATTCGGCCTCTATTTTCTTATCAGCGGACTCCGCCCCTTAACTGAGGCCTTCATATGAAACTCAGCACGGCCCTTATCCTTTTAGGGCTGATACTAGCCCAGCCCCTGCTGATCACAGCCGATGAATCCATTCGCTTCGACGGCGGAATACTCGAGATATATGCCGATGCCAGACCCTCCCTACTGGGGCGCGCTCCCGACAGGAGCCGTATTCTGCGCCGCGATCTGAACACCGCGGCGCCCGGGGCTCCCCGGGGATTCCAGGTTCCGGTGGAGACCGCCCTGCTCGTCTCGGACGAAACCTACAGCGCCCTAAAGCGGCTGAGCTCCTCCGGCGGGATGAGCAGCGACGGATCCCTGGCGGTGCAAGCGCTCGGCGAGATGAGCTACCGGATTGAGTTTCTGCGTCTAGGGATTGCCGCCGAATACCGCTTCGATCCTCCCGGGGAGAAACTGACCCGCGTGGTCGACGACTACTACCTCAATATCTACTGGGAGGAGGAGGTGTTGGCCGAATACGACGGGAACTATACCCTTACCGTGCTTGCCGCCGCAGACTTGATGCCCCCTTCCGGTCGGGTTGATTTCTATGATGCCATGGCCGCGGCCACCATGATCGCCGACAAGCACCAACCTCTCTACGGGATCCGGGACGGTCTGGGACTCCTGGACGGCCTCGGTTACGCCCTGGTGGAACACGACAACCGCCGGTCCGACCGGCTTCAGGAGTATCGGGAGTTCAGCACGAATCAGACCGAGATGCGCGATCTGCTCCTGCGGCTCTCCCGGGTCTCAGAGGAGATCCCCGCCTCCATCCACACCCTGGTGGGCAGTATGGTTCAGTTCGAGCGGGATTCACGCTTTCTCTTACCCGAGGAGCTGCTCTTCGAGGGCGAGGGCGACTGTCTTGAACTCGCCCTGGCCTACTACGATCTCCTGCGACGTTTCGGCTACGAGGCCAAGATTCTCGCCCTGCGCTTCGGCAGGGATAGCGTCCCCGAAGAATGCCCCTATGTGACCGTCTACCAGAGGGAAGAGTTCGGCCCCTGGGGCTATTTGAGCCCCCAGGAGATCGCCGAACCCGAGTACCGAAGCTGGGAAGAGATTCCCGCGGCTGCGGTCCGGGAGAAAGTCTTCTACCATCCGGTGGATCCGGAAATCCTTATGAGAGAACTGGCCCCCGGGCTCCCCGATTTTGCGGCCTGGTCTCTCTCCATCTACTGAGTACAGGAGAATTCTGTGAAGATCGTTCTCGTCGAACCGGAGATTCCCCAGAATACCGGCAATATCTCTCGTACCTGCGCCGCTACCGGATCGGAGCTGCATCTGATCGATCCGATCGGCTTCTCCCTGGAGGAGAAGATGGTCCGACGGGCCGGCCTCGACTATTGGCACCTGGTAACCATCGTCCGGCATGCATCCCTCGAGGCCTTCTTTACCGCATACCCGGGGATTCCCGCCTTCTACATCTCTACCAAGGGGCAGAAGCTCTACACCGAGGTCTCGTATCCACCGGATGCGGCCCTTATCTTCGGCAAGGAGAGCGCCGGCCTCCCGGAGGAACTCTTGAAGGCGAACCCGGAGACTACGGTACGGATTCCAATCCATGAACAGGCCCGCTCCCTCAATCTGGCCAATGCAGTAGCGATCACCTCATTTGAGCTTTTGAGACAGAACGATTTTACCGGTCTGAAGCAGCGGGGAGCGCCGCGGAGCTTCTCCTGGGATGAGATATAACAAGAGCTCAGTATTGTAAGTAGACAAATTTTCCGGCTCTATGCTACGGTAACGCACTGGAGGCGCACGTGATAGGTTCCATCGGCATAATAGGTTACGGCAATATGGGTTCAGCCATGGCCCGGGGAGTTAGAGATCAATTCCCGAATACCTCAATTCTGGTAGTAGAGCCTGACGCCCGCAAAGGGGAAAGCGCCCGATCCGAGTGCGGGGCCCTCCTTGTCGATTCCCCCGAGGAGCTCTGCCGTCAAGCCGAGATCCTGTTGGTAGCCGTAAAGCCCCAGTATCTAGAGACAACCCTTCCCGCCTATCGCCCCTACTCCGCCGGGAAGCGGGTAATCTCCATCGCCGCGGGCGTAAAGCTGAGCTACTTCACCGAGGCCCTGGCCACTGAGGAGGTGGTTCGATTCATGCCCAACCTGGCCGCCAGCGTCGGTAAATCCCTGGTCGGAGTCAGCCCCGCCGCAGGATGTACGCCTGAGTTCCGTGAGCAGGCACTGGCCATCGCCCGGGCGGTAGGCGGTGCGATAGAACTTCCGGAGAGCTCCCTGGCCGCCTTTACCGGTCTCTGCGGATCGGGGATCGCCTATGTCTTTCAATTCATCCACGCCCTGGCGCTGGGGGGAACGAAAGAGGGGATCGCCTATCCGACATCCTTAGAAATCGCCCTCATGACCCTGGAAGGCGCGTGCGCCCTGGTTCGGGGAACGGAGGAACATCCGATCTCGCTCTTGAGCAAGGTAATATCCCCGGCGGGGACGACGATCCAGGGGGTGGATGCCCTGGAAGAGGGCGGATTCACCGCGACGGTGATAGATGCGGTAGAGCGGGCCGGCCGCAGAGCCCGGGAACTGGAATAACGACGCTGGTATTGCACCGGTGATTGTCATAAGAAGATAGAGGTAGGTACAGCATGTTAGATCTTAAGTTTATCCGCGACAACGCCGACGCCGTGCGGACGAATATCGCCAACCGGTTCATGGAGGCCGACTTAGAGAAACTCCTCTCGCTCTATGAGGAACGCAATACCCTGATTGCCAAGGTCGAGGAGAACCGCCGACTCCGGAACGAGAACGCCGGAAAGATGAAAGGCAAGATGCCCCCCGAGGAGCGCATGCCTTTGGTGGAAGAGGGAAAGCGGCTCAAGGAGCTGATCTCCGCTCAAGAGGAGGAGCTGGGGCGCATCAACGAGGAACTCGACGCCGAAGCCAAACGCATTCCCAACATGGCTCATCCCGATGCGCCGGTAGGTAAAGAAGATAAGGACAATCTGGAGATCAAGCGCTTCGGCGAGCCGACGCAATTTGATTTTACCCCTAAGGATCATGTGGAACTGGCGGACAGTCTCGATCTGATCGATTTCGACACCGCCGCCCGCGTCTCGGGCACCAAGTTCTACTATTTAAAGAACGAGGCGGTCTTCCTCGAATTAGCCCTTACCCGTTATGCCCTGGACATCCTGACACAGCACGGCTTCGTGGCCACCATAACCCCGGACATCGCCAAGGAGGAGGTTCTCGAGGGAATCGGCTTCAATCCCCGGGGCGATGAGAGCAACATCTACAACCTGGAGGGAACAGGCACCTGTCTGGTCGGGACCGCGGAGATTACCTTGGGCGGCTACCACGCGGGACAGATCCTCGACGCAAGCGCCATGCCGATCAAGATGGCCGGCCTCAGTCACTGCTTCCGCCGGGAAGCCGGAGCAGCCGGGCAGTATTCGAAGGGGCTCTACCGGGTACATCAATTCTCCAAGGTGGAGATGTTCGTCTATTGCCGTCCCGAGGATTCCGACCGGATCCATGAGGAGCTCCTGGCTATCGAGGAGAAGATTTTCAAGGGTCTGGAGATCCCTTTCCGGGTAGTCGATACCTGTACCGGCGATTTGGGTAGTCCCGCCTACCGCAAATTCGATCTGGAAGCCTGGATGCCCGGTCGGGGCGAATCGGGGGATTGGGGAGAGATCACCAGTACTTCGAACTGTACCGATTATCAGGCGCGGCGTTTAGGGGTTCGCTTCAAGGATGAGGGCAAGAATCAGTTTGTGCACATGCTGAACGGGACAGCCATCGCCGTCTCACGGGCAATCATCGCGGTGCTGGAGAACTTCCAAGAGGCCGACGGCACCGTCCGCATACCGCAGGCCCTGGTGCCCTATACCGGGTTCGACCGGATCGGCCCCCGCAAATAGTCCGCACGAATAAAGGAGAGAGAACCGCCGATGATCTCGTCGGCGGTTCCCAGTTGATCCCTATTTGCAGACCTGATTAAGGGTGTCGCGGTATATCTTCTTGTAATTCATGAAGGAGTACTCTTTCTCCTTCTTCATCTTCTCGCTGACCTTCTTCTCGAAATCCTCCCAGGCTGCCATCGACAAGGTTTTGTCGAGAATGGTCACATAGTTAATGCCGCGCTGGGCGTCGGGGATAGCTTTCTTGGTTACATCACATACGATTGTGGTCATAACTTCCTCCTCAATATCTACTGTAGTAAATTGTAGTCATATAGTAGCACTGTGTCGAGCATTTTTCATCCTCCCTTACTATGCTACAATGGTCTTATGAAACAAGCTCTGATTATAGTCGACCTGCAACAGGATTTTTGCCCCGGCGGCGCCCTCGCCGTGGACGAGGGGGATATGATCGTCCCGCCGATCAATGCTATTGCGCCTCGATTCGACACCGTGGTCGCTACCCGGGACTGGCATCCGGCAGATCATGCCTCATTCGCCTCCAACCATCCGGGACGCAGCATTCAGGACACCATCGACCTCGACGGCATCGAACAGGTTCTCTGGCCCGATCACTGCGTACAGGGAACACCGGGCGCCGAGTTTCATCCGGCATTCGATACCGCCCCCTTAAGCATGATTATTCATAAAGGCAGCTCACCGAAACTCGACTCCTACTCGGCCTTCTTCGAGAACGACCACACTACACCCACCGGTCTGGACGGCTATCTGAAGGGACTCGGGATCGATGATCTCGTTATCGGCGGTCTGGCCACCGACTACTGCGTCTTTTTCTCCGTCATGGACGCCCTCAAGCTCGGCTACAAGGTTACCCTACTCGGCGACTGCGTTCGAGGCGTCGGTTTTCCGCCCGGCAGCATAGAGGAGCGACTGGAGACGATGCGAACAGAGGGAGCACGCATCCTAGACTCGAGCGAGCTCTAATGCCCGTCTCTCCCCTCTTTACCGACTTCTATGAACTCACCATGGCCCAGGGTTATTTGCGTCACGGGCATAATCCCGATGTGGTCTTCGATATGTTCTTCCGGAGGCACCCCTTCAGCGGCGGCTATACGATCTTTGCCGGATTAGCGGATCTTTTAGCCGACCTGGAAGGGCTTCGCTTCAGCGACGACGACCTCGCCTATCTAGAGGAAGACGGGAGCTTCGACCGGGAGTTCTTGACCTATCTACGCGATTTTCGCTTCTCCGGGGATCTCTTTGCCTTCCGGGAGGGAAGCCTCGTACACCCCGGAGAACCGTTGATCCGGGTTCACGCCCCGCTGATCGAGGCTCAGCTTATCGAGAGCCTGGTATTGAACGTGATCAATTTTCAGTCCTTGATCGCCACCAAGGCCGCCCGGGTCTATGCGGCCTCCCGGTACGGGAAGATTCTCGAGTTCGGCATGCGCCGCGCCCAGGGCTACGACGGGGCGCTGAGAGCCTCGAAGGCTGCCTACCTCGGCGGAGCCGCAGGAACCTCCAATACCCTGGCGGGAAAGGAGTTCGCTATTCCGGTCTCGGGAACCATGGCCCACTCCTGGGTGATGTCCTTCGATTCCGAAGCCGAGGCCTTCCGCCGCTATGCGGAGCTCTACCCCGATGCGGCCATCCTGCTGATCGACACCTACGATACCCTCGGCTCGGGCCTGCCGAATGCGATCGAGGTCGGCCGGGAGCTTCAAAAGAGGGGCAAGCGGCTCGGCGTCCGGCTCGACTCGGGGGATCTTGCCTATCTAAGCAAGCAAGTGCGTTCCGGATTGGATCATGCCGGCCTAGAGGATGCGATTATCGCCGTCTCCGGGGATCTCAACGAACAGATTATCGCTCAGCTGATCGACGAGGGCTCCCCGATCGACCTGTGGGGAGTAGGCACTCAGCTTGCCACCGGCCATCCCGACGCTTCTCTAACCGGCGTCTACAAACTCGCAGCCCGGCGTCAGGCAGATGGCTTCTCCCCTTCGATGAAGGTATCCGATAACCCGGCCAAGATGACCAATCCCGGGATTAAGCAGGTCTACCGCCTATTCGATGGAAACGGTTCCCCTCTGCGGGATATGATCGCCTTGATAAACGAGGAGACGCCCCGGGGCGAGATCACCCTCTATCACCCTACTATCCACTACAAGCATCGCGTTACGAGCGACTACGACCGGGTCGAGGAGCAGCTTCAACCGGTTATGCAGGAGGGCCGCATCTGCTCACCGGCCCAACCCCTGCAGGCGCAACGGGAGTGGGTTATCTCGCAGCTGAAGAGTCTGGACGAGAGTTTCCTGCGGATCATCAACCCCCACGAGTACAAAATCTCCCTCTCCCGCGAATTGCGGGATCTCAAATTCAGGATGATCGATGAAGCCGGATCCCGCTAATCGAAGCCTAAGGAGTCCCTATCTGATCGCCGAGGCAGGCACGAGCCACGGCGGGGATCTCTCCCGGGCGCTGGAGATCATTGCGGCGGCAGTGGAGAGCGGCGCCGACTGCGTCAAGTTTCAGCACGTCTACGCCGATGAGATCATCCACCCCAGGACCGGTCTCGTACCGCTTCCCGGCGGAGATACCCCGCTCTATGAGGTCTTCCGTTCCCTGGAGACCGGTCCGGAGTTCCTCGCCCGACTACAGGAAGAGGCCCAGGCCCGCGGGGTGGATTTCCTTTGCACCCCTTTCGGTCTCCGGAGCCTTAGTGAGCTTATCGAGGGGGGCGTGAAGCGAGTCAAGATCGCCTCGCCGGAATTAAACCACCTGCCGCTCCTTCGCGAAGCCGCAACCAGAGGAGTCGACTGCATCCTCTCCACCGGAGTGAGCCGACTGGGCGACATCGAGGAGGCGCTGGCTGTGCTGGGAGAGGGATCTCATATGTTAATGCACTGCGTCACCAGCTATCCCGCCCCGCCGGAGGAGTACAACCTGCGGCTTCTGCCGCTCTATGGGCGTCTCTTCGGCCTGCCGGTGGGAATCTCCGACCACAGCCTGGATCCCGAACTGGTTCCCCTGTGCGGAATGCTGGTAGAGTGCAGGGCGCTGGAGAAACATTTCACCCTCGATACATCAGGCGGCGGCCTGGATGATCCCGTGGCGCTGGATCCTGAAGGCTTCTCGACCCTGGCCCGGGCGTTAAAGGCGGCCGAAGGCTTACCGGCGGAAGAACTCCAAGAATCCCTCTGCAAGCAGTTCGGGGAAAAGCGGATCGAGGCGGTTCTGGGGGACGGGAGAAAGATACTCGCCCCGTCGGAGGCATCGAACTACGGCCGGACCAACCGCTCCATCCATGCCCTTACCAGGATTGAAGCGGGAGAAACCCTTAGGGAGGGGAATATTGCGCTCCTCAGGACCGAAAAAATCCTGACTCCCGGGCTCCATCCTCGTTATCTGCCCCATGTCCTGGGGCGAAAAGCGGAGCGTCGAATCGAGGCCGGCGAGGGGCTCCGCTGGGAGGATATTCTCCGCTAGGCTCTACTCGACCAGCAGTCCCAACTCCCGCATCTCGGTCAGGAGACGCTGCCGGCTCACCGGCTTGGTCACATAGCCTTCGCACTGAGACCTGAAAGCGGAGATGATATTCGAGGTATCGCTCAGGGCGGTGGTCATGATTACCTTCGTACCGTCCCGCCCCAGGATTCCCCGGGCGGCTTCCATTTCGCGGATCGCTTTTAGTACTTTCTGGCCGTCCATCTTGGGCAACATTATATCCAGGCAAACCAGATCGAAGAACTGCTCCTGCTCCAGGGAGTCCTGAAAGGCATTCACCGCCTCTTCACCGTCTACTACCACCTCACAGACACCGTAGGGACTCAAGAACTTCTGCATCAACTTACGGCTTGCGAAATCGTCCTCGACAATCAAGATTCTCACGCATGGGCTCCTTCAAGATCCAGTTTGATGGCCACGGAGAAAGGAACATCCTCGGCATCATAGGTAAATTTCACAAATTCATTCAGATCGGGCAACTCGCTCTCGTCGAAAATAACCTGGGGGAAACTAAGACTGTAGCTTACATTCTCGCCGTAGTAGTCGCTCAGGAAATTCCCTCCCAGCACATTCAGGAGCTCGAGGAGACAGTCGTCTATCTGCGCCGGCGTGAGCTGGTCCCAGGAGTCACCGTGAATATTCTCCACCGCCTGCTGCTTCCCCTCCTTGGACATGATAAGGTAAATCTCGCCCCGGGTCGGTTTGGTTATCTCCAGAATCATAATCTGGCCGTGATCGACCGCCTGAGGCTCGGTGGAAACCACATCGATGAAGGCCATATCGCCGAAACTCTGCATGACGGCGGCATCAAGGCTGGTTTTTATCTTCTCTACGTCCATCCTACTCCTCCATAAACGACAGGATCTTGGCCGGGGAGACCGGTTTTTTAATAATCGCATGTACCGAGGAGGCACCTAAGTCTTCCTCCAGAGCCTCGTTCCCGACGCTAGAGATGATCACCACCGGAGTATCTGCCGTTTCCGGATTAAGCCTAAGTTTCTTTACCAAGGTGGTTCCGTCCATCTTCGGCATCTTGATATCGCTTATGACCAGGTCATAACTCTCCTGTTGTATCTTGGAGAGGGCCGCCAGACCGTCCTCCGCCTCTTCAAAGTTCAGCTCCCCGTATCCTGCAATCTGAAAGCAGCGGCGGATAATCATCCGCGAGGTAGCTGAATCGTCCACAATCAATATCTTATTCCAGTTCATCTCCACTCCCCCTACAGTGTCCATGTCCGTTGAGCGTTACTAATGATTATCTCTCCGCTGCCGGGCGCAATCGAAACGGTGCGACTGATCTTCCCGCCTACATCCTCACCGATAACGCCGAGACCGAATTTCCAGAGCTGCCGTTTAATGGCGATTACATTTCTGCGGCCGATATCGAAGGTTCGCTTCTCGTCCAGAATCGAGGCTCCCCCCACCAGCTTGAACTGAGCCTTGCGTTGATTCCCGCCGGCGGAGCTAAACTTCTGCAGCAGAAGCGGAATCCCGGTATCGGCGAAGTAACCGGGCTTGGCACGGCCCTTCTCCTCATTTACCTTCGATTCCGGTAGGGCGACGTGGATCATGCCCGCCACCCGGCTAAGCTTGTCGTAGACGAGAACCGCGACACAGGAACCGAGGGCATAGGTCTTAATCAGGTCGTCAGGCGAGGCGCTTACAGCGATATCGCCGATTCCTACATCCTTCCTCATGGGCTAATCCTCTCCAGTTTTGCCAGAATTGCATCGGTCATCTGATTCAAGGGCGTGGTGGTGTCTACCGCACCCAACTCGTAAGCCTCCTTCGGCATCCCGAAGACTACCGAGCTGGCCTCATCCTGGGCGAGGGTCTGAGCGCCGTGTTCACGCATCATCCTCAGCCCCTTCGCACCGTCCCGCCCCATTCCGGTCAAGAGCGCCCCCACCGCATTGCCGCCGGCTTCGGCCGCCACCGATTCAAAGAGGGCGTCTACCGAGGGGCAATGACCGTTGATGTTGGGTCCCTCGCTGCAGGTAACCGTGTAGATTCCGCCGGAACGCTTGAGACGCATATGCTGTCCGCCGGGAGCGATAAGCACCTGGCCGGCGGTAACCCGATCCCCGTCCTTGGCCTCGTAGACTGATACCTTAGCCTTCTCGTTCAAGCGGTCGGCAAACATCTTGGTGAACTTCGGCGGCATATGCTGCACGATCAGGGTACCGGGAATATTGGGCGGGAACTCCTCTATCAGCTGACGGAGGGCTACGGTTCCGCCGGTCGAGGCACCGATGGCGAGGATCTTATCGGTACCCCCCACCAGGTGCCGTCTTCGACGACTGCCCGAAGGGATGGGAGACCGTGCTTTATAGCCAGAAACGTCGACAAAGGCCGCCACTTTGATCTTCTGACTCAGCTCGCTGAGCATCTCCTCCAAGCGATTCCCAAAACTCGAGGAGGGTTTGAGTACAAAATCGACCGCTCCCAGTTCCAGGGCTTCCAGGGTAATCTGCGCCCCCGGGGCGGTCAACGCCGAAACCATCACCACCGGCAGAGGGTACTGGGGCATCAGCTTCCTTAAGAAATCAACCCCGTCCATCTTGGGCATCTCCACATCCAGGGTGAGCACATCCGGCTTCTTGAAGACAATCTTATCCCGGGCGGCATAGACATCCTGGGCGGTACCGACGACCTCGATCTCTGGATCCCGCGAGAGTCCCTTCGAGAGCATCTCTCTGGCCAATGCGGAATCATCTACTACCAATACCTTTATCCTTGCCATACTAGTCGGCCACCTTCTGATACAAGGCCGGTTGCCGATAGCGCAGCTCCTTCAAGTCCCGACCGAGGGATTCGGAGTGTCCGATAAAAAGGTAGCCCCCGGGAATGAGAAGATCGGTCATGCGCTGTACCAGATGATCCTTAGTGGGCTTATCGAAATAGATCATCACATTGCGACAGAAGATAATATGAAATTTATTCTTGAAGGGGTAGTTTTCGCTCATCAGATTAAGGCGCTTGTAGAGAATCAAGGAGCGCAGTTCGTCCTTTACCCGATAGGTTCCGTTCTCAGCCAGGTGGAAGTAGCGATTGCGCTTCTCCTCACTCAGTTCGCGCAGTCGCTCCGCCGGATACTCTCCCCGCTGGGCGTTCTCTAGAGCGGTCAAGGAGATATCGGTGGCCAGGATCGTCCGTGCCGGATGTTGCATCCGTTCCCGGGCAAACTCCTTCAGCTCCATGGCGAGGGTGTAAGCCTCTTCCCCGCTCGCGCAGCCGGCGCACCAGAGTCGCAGATCGCTGAGATCCCGCAACCGGCCCTTCTCGAGCATCTCCGGCAGTATCCGCGTCCGGAGCACCGAGAAGTGGTCCCCCTCGCGGTAAAAGTAGGTGTGATTAGTCGAGATCCGATCCACCAGTTCCAGGAGCTCTCTCCCGCTGGTATCGGCGAGCACTGCATCGTAGTACTCCTGAAAGCTGGAATACCCCTTGGTCTTGATAATCTTGTTCAGACGCCCCTTTACCAGGGTAATCTTCTTCTCGGTGAGATTGATACCGAAGCGGGTATAGACCAGGCGGCTGATATTGCTGAACTCCTCGGGAGTTATCTCCAGTAGACCGTACATGGGCTCAATCGAACTCCTCATTGATGATCGAGCCGATATCGAGGATCAGACTCACCTCCCCGTCGCCCATCACGCTGCAGCCGGAGATCGACCGCATGCTGCCCATATACTCGGGCAGGGCCTTTACGACGATCTGTCGATAACCGATAATCTCATCCACCAGGAGCGAGATACTCCGCCGGGCCGACTGGGAGACGACCAGGATGCCCTCGTCGGAGGTCCGACAGGCCCCGGATACATCAAAGTAGTCGGCCAGCTTGACGATGGGAATCAGCTGCTCCCGCAGCTTGAGTACCTCCCGATTGGTATCGGTAGAGGTGATCTGTGACGCCTCGGCCTTCTGAAAGGAGGTAACATCGTTAACCGGGATCGAGTAGAGCATCCCCCCTACCCGGGCGGTAACCGCGTCGATGATGGCCAGGGTCAGGGGAATGCGTAAAATAAATTCCGTTCCCATGCCCTGATCGCTCCGGATGTCGATCTTCCCCCGGAGCTTCTCCAGGTTTCGCTTGACCACATCCATCCCGACCCCCCGGCCGGAGATCTCCGATACCTGCTGGGCGGTGGAGAATCCCGGTTCGAAGATCAACTGATAGATCTCCTGATCGCTCAACTGAGCCTCGGGATCCACCAGCCCCCGCTCCCGGGACTTCTCCAGAATCCGGTCGCGATTAAGACCGCCGCCGTCGTCCTGGATACTGATCCAGATCTCGTTGCCCTCGTACTTCGCATCCAGAAAGATATTACCCGCGGCAGGCTTCTTGGCCGCACTCCGCTTCTGGGCATCCTCGATGCCGTGATCGATTGCGTTACGGATAATGTGCACCAGTGGGTCGGAGATCTCCTCCATTACATTGCGGTCCATCTCGGTCTCTTCCCCGGAGATATGCAGATTGACCTCTTTCCCGAACTTACGGGAGAGATCCCGCACCAATCGGCGCATTTTGTTGAAGAGCCCTTCCAAGGGGATCATCCGAATCGACATGGTGATCTCTTGCATCTCCCGGGTGATCTTCGAGAGATAGGCCGATGCCTTCTGAAACTCAGGCAGATCGAGGGCCTCGATCTCGGGATTATGCAGTACCATCGCCTCGGCGGTAATCAACTCGCCCATCAGATCGAAGAGCTGATCCAGCCTGGCCGTATCGACGCGGATATCCTTGCGCTTGAAGCTGTAGTTGGAGGCGGTCTCGGCCGCAGTTTCGAGCTTCTTCCCCTGCTGCTTCAGGGCCTTTTCGATCCCCGCCTCGTCGGTCACCCCCTCCTGCACCAGGAGTTCGCCGATGCGCATTCCCTGTTTATCCAGAGCCGCTTCGACCGCTTCCTGGCTGGCGAGACCCATCTCGACCAGAAGCTCACCTAAGGGTTTCGCTTCGCCGCTCTCGAGGCGTTCATCGTGATAAGAGCCGTGGTCAGCCTCGCTGTACTCCCCGGGCTTCAGCTCACCGCTTTGAATCCGCAGCAGGCCGGTACGAATCTGATCTATCGCGCTCAAAAGGGAAGAGATGACCGTATTACGCACGGCCTGGCGGTCCTTACGCATTACGTCCAGGATAGACTCCACATCCATACAGAGCTTCTCGATATAGCCGTACCAGAAGAAGCCGGCGTTGCCCTTGATGGTGTGAACCGCCCTAAAGGCCTCATCGATCAACCCTTCCGGATCCTGTTTACCCTCCAGATCGAGCAGAGCCTTCTCAGCCACATCCAGGAGATCCGAGGATTCGGCCACGAACTTCTCTACCATCTCGGGAGTAAAGAGCTCCTCGGATAGCCCGCTGGTCTCCTTTGATTCCGCCGGCGGTGCAGAGGTGGCTGAGAACGAGCTCAGATGCCGGATAATAGGCTCTATATCGAGATCCAGTTCGCGTACCTGGACGTTTCCTCCGGCGAGTTTCTCTTCGCTCCGTTCCGCCAGATCCGCAACCAGACGAGAGAGGAGGTCGACCCCCTGCAGCAGGGTATCGATCATCTCGGAGGCGATGCTGATCGAGCCTTTACGCAGGTCGTCGAGCACGGTCTCCATCTGATGGCTGAGGGTCTTGATACGTCGGAGACCGATAAAGGAGGAGACGCCCTTGATGGTATGCATGGAGCGGAAGATATCATTGACTGTGTCGTCCTGAAGATCCTTCTCCAGGCTGAGAATCTTATCCTCGATATTTTCCAGATGATCCTGAGCCTCGGCGATGAAGGAGTTGAGGACATCCAGATCCTCTACCTCCTGATCATCTTCGGTCGACTCCTTCGCCTCGGGACGCTCTTCGGTCGCGCCGGCCAGCTTTTTGAGGCCCTTGATAATTCCCGCTTGGATTATCTTCTCTTCCCCGTCGGGAGACTGCTGGATAATCCCAGAGAACTCAGAAGAGAGGGTGGTAATCATATCCCGATTCTCAGGAGCCAGCTCGTCGCTCTCGACAAGTCGTTTGAAAAGCTCCTCAATATCTATCCCTGCGACCAGGTCTCCCGGGGAAAATGATTCAAGCTTCGTAAGTAAATCGTGTAGGACTCCCATGCTTCCGCCTTTAGCCGGCCACAAGCATTTTCATAATCTTAACCAGAGAGGGCGGATCGAAGGGTTTCACTATCCAGCCTTTGACGCCGAGGGCGGCGCCCCGGCTCTTTTTCTCCTCCGAGCTTTCGGTAGTAAGAAAAACTATCGGCGTAGAGGAGAACTTCGCATCCTTACGAAATGCCTCGACAAACTCGAAACCGTCCATCTCGGGCATGTTGACGTCGACAATGCAGGCGGAGATGCTCACTCCTGCGGCCTTCTCCAGGGCGACCTTCCCGTTCTCAGCCTCGATAACCGCGTATCCTTCGGGTTCCAGGGCCTTTTTTACCAGCATGCGTATCGTATTGCTGTCGTCTACACATAGAATATTCATGGTGCTGCTCTCCCATAAAAGTGTAATTAGAAGAGGGTGATATCGCCCTCGAGATTGTGTTCCTGCTTAATGCGTTCCCGCTCGTTCATGTCGCTGGTATCCCGAACCGAGATGCCCAGAACCTCCCACTCATCGTCGACGGTAAAAAACTTACCGGCCAGCGTACGAACCCGCTCTTCGATCTCGTCTTCCGATACAGCGTAGCCTTCCACCAGTTTCGACTGATCCTCGAGGCAGATCGATTTTATCTCGCCCAGAATCTCGATGCAGTGATCGAGGATCTGCCGAATAATATCGTGATACTGCAGGGAGACGATTACGCCGTTGAGATCGTCGGTGACCGTTCCGGAGATCGACTTCGACTCTTCCACGGTGGTCCCGATCCGCTCCAAGCGGGGTTCGAGGAGCTGGGTAATCGAAGATAGGGATTCCTGAGAGGCGCGAATCTGGCGGATACTTTCGCCGATGCTGGCTTCCTGTTGATTAAAGGACTCCTCCACCGCTAAAGCTGCATTGGAGATATGCTGATTGATCTCTTCGGCAATCGACTTCGAGCGCCGCGCGAGACTCTGCACCTCGCCGGCGATGATCCGGAAACCGGCCCCGGCGTTTCCCGCCCGGGCGGCCTCGATCGAGGCGTTGATAGAGAGGAGACTGGTTTGGTCGGCCAGATCGGTAATGCTCGCGGTATAGTGGCCGATGTTGTCGACCGCGGTTTTGAGGGTTCCCATATCCTTCAAATAGCGACCGCTCATCTGCTCAAGGCCGGAGATCAGCCGTTGAAAGCGCTCTATCTCCGAACGGAGCTCGTTTATCTCGCTCTTCATCCCTGCATCGTCATTAATCAGGCCGCTTAAGACCGACTCGATCTCGCCCCCCAAGCGCTTCGACTGCTCTGCGATGGAGAAGATCCGGTCGGAGAGATCCATATTGGACTCCTCGGTCCGTTTGACCACCCGCTGATTCAGGGCATCTAAGATGGGTATAGTGTGTTCGAAGAGCTTGATCGTCTCCGCCAGGGACTGGAGTCCCCCCTCGCGGATCCGGGTGCTCTCGGTCAGAGTCGACAGTTCCCCCTGTAGTTGATCTACCTTCCTCTCGAGTTCATCGCGCTCCGCCTGGAGACGAATAATCTCCTGCTCTAAGGGACGCCGCGTCTGTGGTAGAAGTGTTTTCCGCACATAGATGGCGTTACGAATAGCGAGAACTAACCCTGCGCCGGAGACAAGAATCAGCAAAACAGTGAGAAGCGAGGGCGTGTCCAGGGTAATGAACAGGGCCAGGATGAGCAGTAGTAGATTAACGATTATGGATATCATTCTTCCCCCAACTTCTTTACCTTAATTATGGTAAATTGTACGCCGCTTCGCAAACGTTAGGGCAAAAAAAAACCGGAAAGATTCCTTTCCGGTTTTCTCCTGGGCGGCATTGGATTCGAACCAACGACCCCTTGCGTGTCGAGCAAGTGCTCTAACCAACTGAGCTAGCCGCCCTATCGAACAGAGCCTTTTATATCAGATTATTTCAGGCTCATCAATACCCTTTCTAAAACTTTCTTCCGGTCCAGAGGCTTCACGATGTAGTTCTTGGCTCCCAACAGGAGGGATTTCTTGACCAGATCCTGTTTGCCCAAGGCGCTGATCATGATTATCCGGGCCTCTTTGTCGAACTCGATAATCTTTTCGAGGCTGGTTACCCCGTCCATCTTTGGCATGGTAATATCCATGGTCACCAGATCGACATTAGGATAAAGCTCCTTATATTTTTCCAGACCTTCCTGACCGTCTTTCGCCGTACCGACCACATCAAAACCTTCGGAGGTAAGGATCTGACTGATCTGCTTGGTGACAAACATCGAATCGTCCACTACCAGGACCCGGTAGGCATTTCCGTCGGGACGCAGCCCTTCGGCCTTACGCTCATTTATATTCGGAAAATCCATTTTAGTCTTCACAGTATCCCCTCCTCTTGCTTACGCCCGCTCGCGGACGGCGACGTTGATCTCGATTTTACCTTGTTCAAGATTAATCGGCACGATTAAGGCTTCAACCTCGGTATCGGTTACTTCCATATTATCGCCGGTAAAGATGGCCGGTGGCGTCAGGTCGAACTTGAAGCCGAGCTCATGCAGCTTGGTGACCGCCTGAGCGGTAATCATATTGGCCAGCTCGGTTATGGTTGCCTTCCCCAGCTCATCGAGCTCGGTCATCTCCTCGCCGTTCATCGTGGCGGCAATACCGATGGCGGTCGGTTTACTCATATCGAAGAGCACCCTGCCCTCGACATCGCCGGCAAGACCGACTATGGCAGCGACTCCGAGCACAGGCTGAGAAGCCGATTTAAGGTACAGTTCGCCTCTGCTGATCTCCGCATTCAGTACTTCCTTCAAGACATTGAAAGCAGCCTCGACAAACGGGTTAATGTACTCCACTCTCATAGATACTTCTCCTTACCAACCAGCATCATACTATCGATTTTTCTTTTTGAACGCAACTACTCCGGCCGATTCGACCGCTTCCCACTCATCGTCAGCGAGCCGCTCGTGGGTTCCCAGGATCAAGAGACCGTTCGGTTTGAGCTTCTCCCAGAACTCCTTGATCAGCTTCGCCTGATCGGCCTTGCTCATGAAGGAGACTATATCCCGCGCCAGGATCAGGTCGACCTCCGGGAAGGGATTAGGATGCAATACATCATGATACTCGAAGAGTATCCGCTCCTTGAGCTCATTTCCGAACTGCTTACCGCTCTTTCCATCCTGGACGAAATTCTCTACCACCGGGGTGATATCGCTCTCATGCAGAACCAGATTCGGCGCGGTACTAATACTCAAGAGGTCGCTGTCGTTGGCCCATACCTTGATCACCGCCTCCGGATTGCGCTTCTTCAGGAGGGCGGTCAAGGAGTAGGTCTCGTAGCCCTTGCCGCATCCGGGATTCCAGGCGCTCAGGTTACCGCCCACTCCTTCGGGAAGGAGGGATCCGAGAGCGTCGGCATAATCGGACTGCCACAGGCGGCCCGTATAGGGCGAATAGAAACTGGACAGGAAGGCTTCGGCCTCATCCGGCGATTTCAGCTGGGCCGCATCCTCGTCGCCCCCCTTCTCGCTCTTCCAGGCCTGATAGCGCTCGCGGATCCAATCCCGATTGATGGAGCTCACGCTGAAACGTTTGAAGGTTTTCAGGGTATCCTGGAGGAATTCCAGCCCCAGATCTTGGTCTGCGACGGGAAGATCGCGACTTGCCGCCGCTTCCTCTTCGTGGGCCATGGGAATCCCCATAACCTCCACCCGGCTCTCCTCTTCATCCTCGTTGTCCCCGAGGATCTTATCCACATCCAGAATGATATAGAGGCGCTGATCGTTCTCAACGATGCCTTTGATAAACTTGATGTTGATATCGCCGAATAGGGGGTGCGGAGCCTGAATAGAGGATGAGGTGATTCCGACCACCTTGTCGATGGAATCGACGATCACGCCGATGAAGTAGTTATCGAGCCTGAGGATAATCATATCCTCCATGACTCCTTCGCTGCGGCTCGGTGCGGGCAGATGAAACATCACTCTCAGATCGATAATCGAGATGATGTCTCCCCGCAGATTGTAGACGCCCCGCACATAGGGTGCGCTATTGGGAACATAGGTGAAGCGATCCGCCTTGGAGATCTCCTTCACCTTCATGATATCGATGCCGTACTCTTTCCCTGCTAAGGAGAAGGTCACCATCTTAAAATCGATATTTTCCGTCGCGGCTTTCTGATCAACTTCCTGCTGCTGTGTTTGTACGGTGTCCATTCTGCTTCTCCAGACTAGTGGATGGTTGCCTCGCGCTTGCGACGATCATCCATCTCCTGCTTGAATCCAAGCTCCAGGAGCTGGCTGACGTCGATAATCAGGGATACGGTGCCGTCGCCCAGGATAGTCGCTCCAGCGATGCCCGGGGCATTGGTATAGGAATCCTTGAGGGGTTTGATGACCACGTCCTCCTCACCGATGAGGGAATCGACCATCAGCCCCATCTTCTTATCCCCGGAACCTACGATGACCACAAAGCTGTAATCCCGCTGTTCCTCGGTACGGATCTTGAAGAGCCGGTTGAGCCTCAAGAGGGAGATCACATCCTCCCGGACATTGAATACCTCATAGTTATCGATCATCTTGATCTCTTCCGGTTTGATGCGGTGGCTGTCGATAACCGAGGTAATCGGAATAGCGTAGATCTCTTCGCCCACCTTAACGAGAAGGCCCTGGATAATTGCGAGGGTCAGAGGCAGTTTGATAGTGAAGCGGCTGCCCTTTCCCCGCTCCGACCAGACGCTGACTGAACCGTTCAGTTTCTCGATCTGCTTGCGGACGACATCCAGACCGACCCCGCGGCCGGATATATTCGTTACCGCCTTGGCCGTAGAGAACCCGGGCTCGAAGATCAGATTGAAGGCCTCGATATCGGAGAGATTCTTGTTGGGATGGATAATCCCCCGGTCGACGGCCTTCGCACGGACCGAATCGACATCGATCCCTTTCCCGTCGTCCTGTATCTCGATCACAATCATATTGCCTTCGTTCTTGGCGCTGAGGGTTATATGTCCCTCCTCTTCCTTCCCGGCGGCAATTCGGTCTTCGATGCTCTCGATACCGTGGTCCACAGAGTTCCTGACGCAGTGAATCAGCGGATCGAGGAGATCCTCGATAACCGATTTGTCCAGCTCGGTCTCTTCCCCGACGATATCGAGCTTAATCTTCTTATTCAGCGACTTGGAGATATCCCGCACGAGTCGCGGAAAGCGCGAGAAGATCTGAGAGATAGGAACCATTCGAATCTGCAGCACTCGTTCATGCAGATCACCGGTCAGCCGACCGAGATTCTGTGATGTGCTGCGGAACTTGTTTACCGTGGTCTTGAGACGGTTTTCGAAGGGACTGAAGAGATTCTCCAAATCGCCGAAGCGTTCGGTTAGACGGGAGCGAATCTCTTTTTCGCTGGCGCCGTCTTTCAGCTCCTCCGCCAAAGCGGGCAAGGTATCGAAGAGCTCCTTGAGTTTCTCTCGAAAAAGGATTTCCGTCGACTGCAGATCCGACTGGGTCTCGGCAAACTGTGTGCTGATCTGGTTGAAGGTCGCTTTGTTGATGACCGACTCTGAGACAAGATTGAGAAGGTTGTCGATCCGGGCGCTGTCGACCCGCAGAACCGACCCGAGCTTCTTCCCCTTCTTCGCGGCGACCTCGGCGGGAGCCGCAAGCTCGCCTGAAGGAGCCTCAGGAGTCTGCACCTCAGGCTCCGGCCTTCCGGCCTCCTGCACCGCCTTCGGGGCACTCGGTTCCGGTTGCGGCGGGGCGGCTTCTGTCGCAGGAGCCGGAGCTGCGGCCGGTGCCGTCGGCTTGGTACCGAGCTCGTTGACGCTGAAGCTGGCAACCACATCGGGGATATCGACCCGCTTGGCGAGTTCTTCCTTATCTTCTTCGGTGGCGACGAAATAGGTTACCGTGGGATGAAACACATCCTCGTAGAGTTCTTCAAAATCGGGTTCGGTTTTCAGCACTGATCCGGCAGCCTTTAAGGCCGCATAGAGCTGAATACCGCCGACGGTGTTCATAGGATTGTTTTCGTCGAAGTGAACCGCAACGGCAAAGATCTTCTCTCCGCCCTTGAGACTCTCCCGCAGATCCTCGAGCTCGTATTCGGAGAGTCCGGAATCGTCGGACGAAGCCTCCTGTTGAACAGGAGCGGCCGGTGCGGGTGCTTCCGGTTCCTGATGAACGGCGGAAGGCTCCTCGGAGATGAGCTTTGAAAGACGCCTGCGGGTTTCCGAGGTGTCGCCGGAGAACTCGTCGCCGGCCGCCTTGGCCTCTAAGATCCCTTTGATGATATCGATCGAGCCGAGGAGAACATCAATCAGATCTTCGTTTACCTTTACCGAGCCGTTCCGGATCTCGTCTAGGACATCCTCTACCAGATGGGTAAAACTCGAGAGATCGTTCATCTGAACCGTAGCTGCGCCGCCTTTCAGGGTGTGGGCGGCCCGGAAGATCTCATCCACCGCCTCCCGGTTGGAGGGGTCATTCTCGAGAACCAGGATATTCTGCTCGAGTACCTCAACCTGCATGTTGGCTTCCATGAAGAAATCTTTCAGCAGCTCTTCATTGTTGGGATCTAAATAATCGCTCATCTTGGAATTAATCTTTATATATAAGGAGACTTAAGTCAAGCGTGATTTTGAGATATTTGAGTTTCCTGCCCGTCATCGCATTCCCCACTGAATCGGGTACAGTCCCACTCCCGAAAGCTCGATAATAAAAAGAGATAGTGTCATTTTAGAGAACAAGGTATACACTTGTTGAGTGTACGAGGGGGACGCATGCGTTACGGCCGCACCTGGGGTTTGATACTCCTGATTTTAATCACAACTGTACCGCTCTCGGCAGCGGATATCACCGTTCCGGAACTGGAACTCATAACCAGAGCCTATGTCGAGAATGAGAGCCTCGTCCTCGATACCCTGGGAGACATTGAGATAGATATCGAGGGCGGCTACAAGCTCGGCGGCTCTCTGAGTCTCGGGATCGAAAGCAACCAGCTCGGCGCCCCGCGAGAAGAGCTGGATACCGCGACCGCCACCGCCCCTGAAGTAGCTGCCTATCTGAACGAGGCGCCCTATCTCTTCCTTCAGGGAGCCGAGGTGGTTGTCCGCGAAGCCTTTAATCGGCCGATTAACATCTCCTACTTCATCGGAGAGAACGATACCTTCGCCAACGGCGATATCTTCCCCGACTATTACGGCTCCAGCCAGGTGGCGAGCCGCCTGCGGGGCTACCTCTATTTTCCGACCGGTGTAGTCTACGACGGACTCTACACCGTTAACGGAACTGGATTGAAGCTGGAAACCGATTTCGGCCGCCCCTGGAACCAGCTCGGAATCTATACCTACCAGGATAACTATCTCGGCCGGGGAGAGTTCTCGAGCGACATCCGCTGGAGCGTGGATAAAGAGAGCTTCAAACTCGAGACCTTTGCCGGCGGGAGCTACCCCTTCGGCGACTACGGCCTCTATCGCGGGGGTATCCTGATCGGCCTCTTTGCCGAAGAGCGGGGTGAGTTCTTCGCTCAAGTCGGTATACCCCGGCTGGCCCCGGGAGAGGACGACCTCGATATCGGCCTCTTCTATTTCCTCTTTGAGCCGCGAATCAATTTCGGCATCGGGAGCCTGATATTTACCTACTTCTCCCATCCGTCATACTATAAAGCCTTGATTACCGAAGTGACCGGTGAGGAAGGCGACATGCATACCAACATCAATCTCCAATTCGGAAAACCAGAAGAGACTCCCATGGCCGGCGGACTGGAAGGAACCATTATCTACAGCGACGATTCCGATTTCGACGGTATCGTCTCGCCCTATATCAGCTTCATTACCGAGGGAGCGGTCTGGAATCTTAAATTTAACTGGAACGCCACGGAGACCTCGGATCCAGCAAAAATGTTCGACGCCTTCATCGGCGTCCGTGCGGAGTTCTAAATGAGACGTATCCTTTTCGTCCTAGGTGCAGCAAGTTTGAGTATCAGCCTCTTTGGGACCGATTTCGGCCTCGCAGTCGATCTGAGCAATTTGATTCTCTCGCCGGAACGCAAAAAGAGCGATACCGAGGTAACCGGTACCGACTACCTCTACGGAGTCTCGCTCTTCGGCAGCACCGATGTGAGTGAAGAGCTCTCGATCGAAGGCGGCGTCGAGTATGATCCTATCCTTCGTTACATCGCCTATTCGAGCCTTACCTATCGGATCGAGAACTTCCAACTCTCCGCCGGACCCTACTTCGGCGTTTTCAATGATTGGGAAACCCTGTTGAAACCCGGAATCTCGACCGCGATACGGCTCGACATACCGGGCCTGATCTTCGCCAGACTCGAGGCCGATTCCAGCATCGGCGGTCGCCTCATCAAGAAGGGCGACTACCTTCAGGAAAATAGTCTCGTAGGCGTCGGATTCTACGTACCCAACGCCATCTGCGAAACCTCCTTAGAGACCAAGACTTACACTGAAAAGACCAACTCGGGGGAGCAGGTCAACGAGCTGACCACCTACGCCTTCACCACAGATATCTTTCAGAAGAATCGTCCCTATCGGATAGAGCTCAAATTCGCCTACCAGACACAGGTTCTCTCGTTCATCGAGACCGCGGCCACGGTAGAACACACCTTGAACTCCCTGGTCCTCGGCACAAAACTCGACTACCAAACCAGCGGCGCCATCGGCTTCTTTATCGATCTGGACAGCACGGTCTACACCTTCGGCGATGTGGAGGATACCTTCATGGAGCTACCGGAGTCGGGGCTTGGGAGTTATTTGTTTAGTCTGAAAACCGGTGTAACCTATAGCCTTTGATAGTGTCCTCAATCCTGAGGATAGTTTGAAGCAAACTCCTTTCAACACCTCTAATTAAAGTAAAGACCGTCTTAACTAAGAGGAGTTTGCTATGCTTATCCCCCCGTTCTGTCCACATTCAGAGTGCGATTACCACCTTTCTGTGCCGAAAGATCGTACGTGGTATGTCTGTAATGGTCATTATCTATCTAAAGTTGGTGGTCGTATACAACGCTTTCGCTGTAAACAGTGTGGACATCAATTCTCGTCTCAAACCTTTAGTCTTGACTATGGTGTAAAGCGCCATATCCCTTACCGTGACCTCTTCTCACTGTTAATCTCCTCTTCAGGGATTCGAGATATGGGACGGATTCTAAAGACTTCGCCTAATTGTATCACTAACAGGATCTCACGCCTGGCCCGGCAATCGCTGGTACTACACAGTACTCTCTTAGGAGAGCTCTCTTTAACGGAAGATCTCGTTGCAGACGGTTTCGAAAGCTTTGCGGTTTCTCAATACTTTCCGAATAACATCCAGCTACTGGCTGGGAAGGAATCCCAGTTCTGGTTAGTTACAGACTATGCTCATCTGAGACGAAAAGGTCGTATGACTCCCTATCAGAAGAGACGCAATGAGAAACTCCAGGCACAATTTATTGATGGTAGAGTAACGATTTATAAATCTTTTAAACGATTGATGCACATACTCCTTATCCTTTTGGATCAATCTGGAAGAACAGGCGTTCGACTCTTCACCGACCATCATCAGAGCTATCAGTGGGTAATTAGCGACCTCACTCATGATGATAAAGCTCACATCGAGCATGTACGCTGCAGTTCGACCCTACCGCGGACAGTATCCAACCAGCTATTCAGTGCAAACTATTTAGACCGAGAGATCCGTAAGGACCTGGCTGAACATACGAGGGAGACCGTACAGTTTGGGAGGAATGTGGTTAATCAGATGGAGCGGCTCGCAATCTATCGAGCCTACCATAACTACTACAAGCCTTTTCGAATCCGGGACAAGAAAGGGCAACGCTGTACGCATGCGGAGAAGGCCGGGATAGCACTGGCCTCGATTCAACGAGAAAAAAAGACTTTCTTCACCCAACGCCGATTCTTAAGCAGGATAAGAAGGGATAAGTACCTGGATATAGAAGTGTGGTTGAGAGGTATATCAACTCCTCTTAAGAAATCTACAGAAGAGTTGCCTAACTATGCTAAGGCATAAAATATCCTCAGGATCGAGGACACTAACCCAAAAAAGCCCCGAGGCCTAAACCTCGGGGCAATATCGTCTTACGGATCAAGGGGCAGGAGTGAGCCTACTCAGTTGCGGCGTCTGCCTCAGCTTCGGGCTCTACGTCCTGATGCATCTTCTGTGCTTCCAGGTACTGCAGGACCTGCAGGTTACCGAGACGCTCGAACTCTGCGGTCCGGCGGGCCTCTTCACGCTGCTCGAGGATTCCCCAGATCTCTTCGTCATCCACATCGGACTCGAGAGACAGCACAGCCAGGTCATAGGTCATGCTGATGTCCTTGATGTAGGTTACGAAGTCGCCGCCCTCGTGCATAGCGTCGCGGAACACGACGATTCCGATCAGCTTGTAGTTGGGTGCGGTCTTGGGATAGAGGGGGAACTTCTCGATTTCCCGGTTCCGGACCTCATCAATATAGTTGGGATTGTTCCAAGTAAGGGTTTTCCAGCCATCGAACTCAAGGTTGTTGATGATGATGGTCTCTTCCATATTGTTCTGATCCTTCATGATCAGACCGATACGGTGGGGGAAATTCTTACCTAAAACGTTCATAGAGACGCTTTTGATTACACCCACATTCTTGATAACCCCGATTCCGTTGAACTTATCGGGCTCTTCGGGGGTGTAATAGGCGGGGATCTCGAACGGCGGTTTGATTAGCGCGAACGAGTTGTAGGACTCTACGGGGAAGTGCACCCGCACGCCCATAATGGTTTCACCGGCGTATCGACGAGCGGTCTCCTTGACCGGAGCCTGCCGGGTCATGGAGTAACGCTGGTTGGTTACCGTCCGGGAAGAACTTGCTAACTGAACATTCCAGTTCTCGATAGCCAGGGATGTCTGCATCTGAGATTTTTCTTCATCGGTGAAGCTGGTACCGGCTTTATCGCTAAAGTCGATCAGAGTTGCCTCATCGTTGTCGGGAGTTCCGTCTCCGTCCAGATCCACATCGGCCGTAAGAGCCGCAAAATCTATTAACACAGATTCTTCTGCGGAGATCATAGCCCCGGAAACTACCAGAAGTACACAAAGAAGGATTGCAAACCGTTTCATTTATTGCTCCTTTCTCACATTAATTGCATTCGCCAACTAAAATTATACGTACCCATACATTTTTGTCAACGATTTTTCTTTTTTTTACCCTTTTTCCAAAGAAAGATTCCCGCATCAGTTCTACTCCTTGATCTCGAATTCCGGCTCAACTCCGTTGACGGTAATCACCACGCTCTCGATACGTGGGTAATTCATAGTTAGATTGTCGACCACGAGGCCCTTAATCTCAACTAGGCTCACGGGATGATTCTCCAGATTGAATACTAATTCCTTGCTAAAGTCGACATAAAGGGTCTTATCGAGGAGTTTTAGCTGGTTGAGCCGGGTTCCTTCGGGAAAAAGATCACCCATTCTAAGCTCGGAAGGGCCTAAAAGCAGCTCCTTGACGTAGGCCGCAATCTCAGTCTCCAGATCCCGGGATCGGGGGACCGGGCGGATCTCGCCGCTAATACTCAATCCGGTCTCGGAGGGAAACAGGAAGCGCCGTTGCAGCTGTTTGGGAGTTCTAAAGAGGTAGAAGGTCAATGAAGAGAGAAAAAGTATGAGGATAAGCAAACCGAAGATCAGGGTTAATCGATCGGCTGGCTTGAGTTTCGTCAGTTTCGTCACTGCTGCTCCTTGGTTCAGACACCTTAGTCGGCGCCGCCTTCGAAATTGGCGATATAGGCGGCAAGGCCATTATAGATTCCGTCGGAGATCTTCTGCAAGTACGCCTCGTCCGCGAGCCGCCGCGCCTCCTCCAGATTGGTCACAAAACCGATCTCTACCAGCACCGACGGCATCTTGGCGTTCCGGACCACAAACCAGGACTCCTCCTTCAAACCCCGGTTCTCGCTGACCGTACCCACCGTCGCATCCATCCCCTTCAGCACCTCCCGGGCCAAGAGGATACTCTCGATGCTGAACTCCTCCTCCAAAATCGAGTTGATGATCGGCGCCACCGTCTGCTGTTCCGACTCGAGCTCCTCCGGGTCGATAATCTCCCGACGATAATCGGGAGGCAGATACCAGACCTCGAAACCCGCCGCCCGACGGTTGAGGGAGGCGTTGGCATGCACCGAAAGGAAGATCATCGCCTCTTGTTCACCCAGTTCGATGTCGTTGGCGAACTCGGTTCGTTCCTCCAGGGCCAGATAACGGTCTTCGTCCCGGGTCAGGAGGATATTCTTGTCCGGGTAGGCCCGGCGGAGTCGTTCATGAACCATACGGGCCACATCGAGTACCAGCCGCTTCTCTTGAAGAACCAGCTTCTCTCCCCCGCTTCCATGGGTACCGATGGTACCCGGATCCTTCCCGCCGTGTCCGGGATCGATAATTATGGTGGAAATCCGGAATCCATCCTCCGACTGGGGGACCGCAAAGAGGGCCAGAAACTCCTCCGCGGCTGCGGACGAAACGGTAACCGCCCCATCAGGCCGTCGTTCCGGCGGATCGATATCGACGATGCGGTCAAAATCCTTGAGAAGATAGGGAATCCCCACCTGAAATGCCACCGAGGTACGTCCGCGATTGACAATACCCCGCTCGAGAATTGGATCCCACAGAAGCTCGCCGCCGATACGCTCTATCAGGCTAATCACATTGGTCTCTCCATACAGAAAGACCGCCGGCAGGAGCATCACGATGAGTAACGCCATTAAAGGTATACGATAGAGCCTGATCATCCCAGCACCATCTCCCCAAAATTCCCGATTTCAAGATAGGCCCGAAGGGTCGCGAGATACCAGCATCCCCCCTGATAGCCGCCGCGAAGAAGGGCGTTCCAGAAGGGCAGCCCGAGATTGCCGTCCCGGTCGGGTTGTAGTGAGGGAAACTCCCTGTGTAACAGGTCGAGACTCTCCTTCAGGCGGCGTCCGTGCCAATCGAGAAGCTCGATCGCCTCCAGCCCCTCCGGCGCACTGTAGCGGAAACCCTCTTTCCGGATATCCGGAATATCCGGCTCGGCCGCTAAGGAGGATAAAAACTCTGCCAGAGCGGAGTCGCTCCGGTCGAAGGCATCGGGAACCCAGGCAAAGCTTACGCCCCGGATAAAGTCGAGGGTCGCTTTTCGACCGGGCTCCAGAAAGAGAGAAACCCTCCGACAGGCCGATTCCGCCGCATGAGCGGCCGCTTCCCGGGAATCGGCGGCGTAGATGAAGTTTCCGCACTTTTCGACATTGTTCCGGGGAAAAGAGACCCTATCCCCGGGGGCAACCGTCAGGAAGGCCGCGTCCGCCCCATCGGAAGAGAAGCCGTCGATACGCCCTAGGACCCCCGGTATGGAGTAGAAGGCTCGCTCGGCGGAGACCCGCCGTTTTGTAGGCTGAAGCTCCCCGGGAGCCTCGCCGACGGCGATTTTCAGCGCCCCGGCGGTAACCTCGACCCCTGAAGAGAGGGGATAGGTCCAGCCCGACATATAGCCGCCGGAGAGGCGGGCGGCGATCTCCCCCACCACCGCACCCCGCGGAGTGAGCTTGATATCCCCCTTAGCCGCCCCGTTGTCTATCCCTAAGGCCGCGGCACCGCGGCGGAAGACTTCGATCACCTTCTGTTGCTCCTCCGGATCGAAGGCGCTCGGCATGGTGTGACCCACCTCGATAAAATAGGGGGCGTAGCGAATATGACGGTCGGCGATGCCGCAGAGGCTGAACTCACCGTGATAGATCAATCCATCCAGGGAGAATTCGGGCCCCTCAAGGTACTCCTCGACAATCGCCGTAGCGCTGCGGGAATAGTCCAGGGCCTCGCGCAGTGCGAGGGAGAACTCCTCCTCTGTGTCGACCCGTCGGATACCCCGGGCGCCCATGTTGTCCACCGGTTTGACCACTGCCGGGAGACCCACTTCGCTCAAAAGAGAGAGCCCTTCCTCCGTCCCCTTAACGACCCGAAAGCGGGCCGAGGGTATTTCTGCTTCTGCGAAAGCCGCCCGCATCAGGGCCTTATCGCTTGCCCTGCAGGCCGCTGCATAGGGAATCCCGGGGAGACCGGCCTGTTCGGCCGCATAGGCTACGGCGGCGGAAAAATCGGTTCCGGCGGTAAAGACGCCGTCCAAGCCCCGCTCCTTCCGCCAGCGGCAGACCGAGGCGGCGATTCCGTCCCGGTCTTTGAGATCGATGTGCTCAAAGTAGTCTACCCGGGATCGGCCGACCGCATCCGCGTTTCCGTCGGCGCAGACGACCTCCCAGCCGAACTCATGGGCGATCCTAATCGCCGGGAGCTGCATGGTTCCGGCGCCGAGAATATAGATTCGCCGCGGGTTTCCGGCCATTTTAGCGGCCTCCTGTGGATGAAGAGTCTTTTTGGGCGTAGATCTCGAAGGTGTCCCCCGAACCCATGCCCGCCGCCATCGGCCGTACCAGGGGCCAGAGGGGCCTAAGGAGAGCGGGAAAGCGATCCCGGTGCAGGCCTGTAGAGCGAAAATGACGCACCCGAAAACCATGTTGCGCGAGTAGACCTCGTACCGATCGGGGATCGAGGATTGAATAATGATCCCCGGGACTCTGCTTCAAGAAGCGGCGTCTATTGCGCCGGGCGCTGACTCCCCGGCCATTGGGGGTGCCGAAGGCCAGTACGCCTCCCTCCCGAACCAGGCCGGAGAGGAGTCGAAGGGTATCCTCGAGGCCTTGAAAATGCTCAATCACATACCAGAGAGTAACGACATCGAAGCTCTGTTCACCGGCTGCGGCAAACTCTTCGAGTCCCACGGTCGCAATGGGCGCCGAGAGATGCTCCCGGGCGTAGCGGGCTGCCTCCGCGGCGGGTTCTACCCCTTCGATCTCGTAACCTGCCTCTGCCGCCGCGTCGAGAAATGGACCGTAGGCACAGCCGATATCGAGCAGCCGCCCGGCGGGAACGAGCCGCCGTATCTCTTTTATCCGCTTCCCGCCCATGGCTTTGATATGCTCATAATCCTCGAGGTAGCTCTTCCCGTATTGCCGGCGGTACTCCTCGAAGAAATAGGCCTGGTTGTATTCGGTAGTATCCGGAATCCAGCGCTGCTGAAAAATAAGACTGCATGACCGACATCGATAGAAACTTCGCTCGGGAAAGCGCTCGAGGAGTTGACGTTTCTCGCCTCCGCAGCCGGGGCAGAAACGTGTCGACGGATTCAGGGCGATGATGCTTGCGGGGCCTGAGCCTGTCTCATCAGCCTGTAGCAGGGAGCGGGCTGCCTGGCGGGAGTGTGCAACGACGGCCGTAAAGTTTTCAATATGCTTTTTAAGCCGCTTCGGCTCAACCCGCTCCCGCCCCGCCCGGGGGATTCCGAGCCTCTCCGCCAGCTGCTCATGGTAGCGGGAGGGATTGATCGTAACCACCGGGGTACCCGCTGTGAGGGCCTCCAGCACGGTTAAACCGTAGGAACCGATCAAGAGATCAAAATCGGCCAGGCGATCGATCAGATCTTCAGGTGCATTCAAGAGCGTCATGCCCGCAAACTCGGCGGGGAGCGTCAAGGAAGAGAAGTTCGGTCCGCGAACGATGGTGACAGCCTCCGGTCGGATACCGCACTCCTCTATCAGGGCCCGGGCGGTGGGGATCGAGAGCCCCAGGGGATCCTCGCCGCCGAAGCTTATCAGGACTGAGTGCGCCGAAATCTGTTGGTTTGATGGTTCGGGAAAGGGGCGCCGATTCCGGGGCTGTTTATTCAGGGATGGACAGAGGAGATTCGCCTCTTCCCGGTCGAGCCTCGGCAGGGTGTCGATTAGGTAGTCGAAGAGATCCCGTGGCCCCCCTTCGTCGATCGCCGCAACAGGCGCCAGGGAGGAGAGAACGGCAAGCATCTCCGCGCTCGTCTCGCGCTGATCGAGGAGGATAAAGCGCCATGGTGTACTGATAAGTTCCTCGTAGCCGATTTCGGTGACGATCGGATCCTTAAGCCTCTCTAGATCCATAGCCGGGCGGGAATCGAACTTTCCCTCGCGATCTAGATAGAGGGCGATCTCTTCCGGGAACTGTCGGGCGAGTCTGAGTGTGCGCTGTAGATGTCCGCTGCCGTTACCCCGTCTTACCGACGGGATAGCCAGGATCCTGCTCGTCACTCTTCTCCCCCCGGGCCGGTCTACTCTTGAGCCACCCGACGAGTTCGCCGATCCTAATCGGTCCGCCGCTGTAGAGCTCGTCGAATATGCGAGCAATGTAGCGGTAATCCTCCAGGGTATCAAGGGTTACCCTGCCGGCGGGATAGAAGAACTCATCCGGAACCTGACGGCGGCGAATCGTAAACTTCGCCGGTCTGCGGTAGAGATAGGGACAGACATGCTCCCGTTCGTAGGAGTCTTCGGCCTTGCGATCCGCTTCGAGGAGCGCCTCGGCCCGGACAACCTCTACCCCGGTTCCCAAAGGGGCCCCGACGAGGCCCGCGTAATCGGCGGCCTCTTCCGCCTGATAGGCGAGCGTCTCCTCCGCCAGCTCTGGCGAGACGAGCGGATTATCCCCGGTGGCCCGGATGATGCGGTCGATACCTTCGGCCCGGATCAGTTCCGCAAAACGGTTGAGGACGTTCTCCTTCGAGCCGGCAAAGAGCCTAAAGCCCTCGGCCTCGGCCTGAGGCGCAAGATTGGGGGCGCTATCGGGATCGGTAGCTAGAAAAAAGGCTTCCGCCGACGGAATGGCTTTAAGGGCTTCCATCGCCCGGCGCAGTACGGTCTTTCCCTGCAGATCCAACAGAGCCTTGGCGGGCAGGCGGCTCGAATCGAGTCGGGCCTGCAATATTACGGCGGTCATGATTCGGGAACCTCCCAGAGTTCGGTAATACTGCGCGCGTCCTGGACAAAACGATAGCGGTGAAGTTCCACCCAATCCCGCACCTCCCGAAAAAGGCGCGATGCCTCGATAAAGGAGGCGCCGCTTTTCAGATAGAAGGGCAGAAATCGGGATTTCGGCAGGACGCCGGAGTCCTTGTCGAAGCGCACGCTCAAGTTTTTCAGGTAAAAGCGGCGATAGCTCTCGTCGGGGGTCGTATCCTCCGCCGGGGGATCGTTCGCCAAGGTGATGCGAAACTGCGCCGACGAGGAGATCCGCTCGCCCCAGAGATAGGCCCGAAAACCGAAATCGAGGAGCTGCCAGTACTCGTTACGGATGGCGGGATCGAATCCCCCCAGCTGAAGATAGAGCTGCCGCCGGTATAACCCGGCGTGGTCGAAGGGATAGAGGGTCAGTAGACCGTCGCTCTTGGGCACAAAAGGGACGACCTTCAGATGTTTGCGATGAAATCCCGGGGCCATCAGGGTCGGGATCATCTCGTTACGCGGATTCAGCAGAGCCGGGACGGTACAGAGTCCGGTCTGTTCGGCCACCCGTTCCAGGCTGCGCTGACTCAACTGGGTCAGCTGCATCTCGTTCCAGATCACCAGCACGAAGGTCCCCTTCGCCTCTTCCATCCCGATATTGAGGTATTCCCCCACGCTCGCCGTCTGGTGCACACAGACGAAGCGCACCCGCGGGAAACGTCTGGCCAGCGGTTCGAGATCGTAGGTCTCCCGATTCCCCTCCACCGAGATAATCTCCGCCGGCTTGAGTCGCTCAATCTGGGTCAGCATCTCCGTCTTGTAGATCCGGCTGCCCCGGTTGAGGACGATAACGCTGAACGGCACCTCGCCGCCCATACCGCTCCGGTCGCCGCCTAAGACTGTATAGGGGATCTGCGGCTTGTTAGAAGTTGAAGGTGTAGTACTCATCACACTCTCTACAGATGGGAGGATAATCTTGGCTCAGATGCTTGATATAGTACTCTTCGCCCCGTTCCCAAATGACAGCCAGGGACTCCTCGAAGATATTTCCCAAGGAGTGCTCCAGTTCGAGATCCTCCCGGCAGAGGGGAACATCTCCGTTGATCAAGATAGTCATATCCCGCTTTACATGCCAACAGGCGTCCCGCTTGAGGGGTGAGACATCGGCTACCCGCAGCTGGGGCAGGCGGCCCGAGAAGTGATCGTACTTCTGGATGATGATATTCTCAGTCACCTCTTTCCAGTTCCGGTAGAAGCCCTCGAGCTCCTGCTCGTTGTGCTCCATTCGCACCGCCTGAACGAAGGCCTGCTCCGGATAGAGGCTCAAGAGGCGCCGGGCAAACTCACGCGCCTCGGCAAAGCCCTCTCCCCGGAGCTTTCGATAGGTCGCTTCAGTCTCCGCATCCAGGGAGACGATCCAGGTCAACCTGCCCCCGGCCTTTTCCGCCAGTCGGGCAGGAATTGCCGGGTCCCAGCCGATGCCGGCGGTCTCGATCAGACACTTGAGCTGCGGATAGGCGAGGACCGCCTCGATACAGCTCTCGATCTCAGGATGCAGGGCCGGCTCGCCCCAGGGGGAGAAATTGATGTAGCCTGAGCCGCTGAAGCTGTCGATCTCTTTCAGGATCTTTCTAAGCTTATCTAAGGGCAGCGCATCCCGTCGCTTGAGTATATCTCCCCCAATCTGCGGATAGGGACAGTAACTGCAGCTCTGAGGACAGCCTCCGGTAAGCTGGATGGAGAAATAATTGGGCAGAGTGCGCAAAATCTCCTGATGATCCTGCAGATAGATGAGGATCTCCCCGCTCTCGCGGAGTCCGCTCTTCGTCAGTCGTTCGAGGAGCATAAATCCGGCCCGATTCTCCGCGGCCAGCCTGATCCGCAGGAGCCTCAAGTCGACCGGAGGGATCTCCGTCTCGATCTCGAAGGCGTTGATATCCTTCTTGAGCACCTCAAAGAGGGTATCCCGCGTGATGGGTCCCGTCTCTCCTTGAGCTAGCTGCGCGAGGGGGCCGAGGGCGCTGGCCCGCAGGATCTCCGGGGCCAATCCGAGGGGATAAGCGTCGGCAAAGGTATAGTCCGCCTGGTAGCGGCGATGATTCTCCCACATCCGCTCCGCCAAACGGGGATCGAGAAAGGGGGTATCGCCGTATATATAGAAGAGGGAGTCACAATCCCCGGCCAGGGAGGCCAAGGCGGCAAAGAGCGCCTCCGGCGTATTGCCGCTGGGAATGACCTCCACCGAAGCGGGCAGAGCCGGCTCGTTCTCTTCATCCACCAGGGCCATGATCCGCTCACATCCGGCGAGCCGCCCCGCATAGTCCAGCACCCGCTCTAAGGGGGAGCTGCCGCTCCCCAGCGGCTCCTGAGCGTATGCGGATAGGCTTAGACAGTTGATAACTGCGAGATTTCTCATATATCTACAGTATCGACATGCAGGCCGGGGCGCTTAGTCAATTATCTCATGTATGCCTAGCTCGCGGCCCCGATCACCTTGTTTCTGCCCGCCTCCTTAGCCTGGTAGAGGGCCCGGTCGGCCTCTTCGGTCAGCTGGTACTGATACTCCGGATAGCTGGCGACGCCGCAGCTGAAGGTGACGAAGAACTCCTCCTTGCCGGACTTCTGGGGCAGTCGGGAGAAGGTATCCCGCAGGCTCTCCATGATCTTGAGCGCATCCTTCTGTCCCGTATTGATCAGAATGATCCCGAACTCCTCCCCGCCGTAGCGGCCGACCAGGTCGGTCCGGCGCAGGGTCTCTAAAAGCAGCCGGGAGAGACTCTTGAGGATGCGGTCGCCCGTCAGATGCCCGTAGGAGTCGTTTACCTGCTTGAAGTGATCCACGTCGATCATTGCGAAACTCAAGGGGATCGATGCACGCTTGGCCCGCAGCATCTCGCGGTTCAGGTTCTCCTTCAGATTTGTATGATTCAAGAGTCCGGTCAGGGAATCCCGCTCCATAAAGTAGCGCAGGGAGCGGGTTCGCTCGGCCTTGCTGCGTACAATCTGAATCAGGAGTTCCGGCTCGATGGGCATCATCAGAAAATCGTCTCCCCCCTCGCAGAGGGTTTTTAGATTATGCTCGGGACTCGTTCCGTCGCAGAGGAAGACGATCGGAATGCCGACAAATGCATCCTCCTGCCGGATAATCTGAGCCAGTTCAACGCCGCGGCACTCCCCTAAGTCCATCGCCATCAGGATCAGTTCGGGTTTGAACTCGACCATTAAATCAAGGATGCGATCGGGATTTCGGGCCACGGAGGTGACCATCCCGGCCTTTTGCAGGGTAGCGGCCACATCGCTCATCGCACTCTCATCCCGGTCGACGATAAGCAGGTGGTAGGGATCCTCCTCTACGGGTGCAAAAAAGCCTTCCACACAGTCGACCAGCTTGGTAACGTCCACCGGATAGAGGAAAAAGGCGTCTCCCCCGGCCCGAACAACCTGCAGGCGGGTATCAAAATCGTCATTGTGGGACAAGAATACGATCCGCACCGTCGCTTTGTTGCGCTTACGGCAGTCGTTCAGTCTCTCGATGAGCGATGGATCCTGATCGAGAACCTCACTGGAAAGAAGCAGGACCTGCTGCTCATTACCGTCCAGATCCTGCAGCAATAGCCCTAGTTGGGCAAAACTCTTTACCTCGTAACCGAAATAGCCGAGCTGCAACCTCAGCGGATCGGGAAGAAGGCTGTCGTTCTCCAGAATATAGAGTACCCGGCGTCTGCCCGAGTTTGGCGTATAGGGCTGTTTCAGGGTATCGATCTTCGTGGATTTATCAAGGTACGGTTGGATTGTGTCCCCCTTACTTTTTAATTTAATTGTAATAGTATACCTGCTAATGGATAAGCTAGCAAGGAAAAGCGCTGCGGAACTCTACTCTTTGAAGTCGGGAGAGTCATGAGAGCGGAAATTCGACCCATTATCAGCAATAGAGAGATCGCCGAAGGCTATCATGAGCTTCTCTTCGAGGTGGACGAGGATTTCCGAGCCGAGCCGGGTCAGTTTACCACGATCCGCATCTCCGCAAGCTCGACTCCCCTGCTCCGCCGCCCTTTCGCCTTCGCCTCCTGCGCTGATCGACGGGCGAGCATCATCTATCAGCGTCGCGGCCCGGGGACCGAACTCTTGGCCGGTAAACGTGAGGGGGACGAGCTCGACATCATCGCCCCCTTGGGGAATCGCTGGCCCCTCCCCTCCACCGAAGAGACCGCGATCCTGGTCGCCGGGGGCATCGGCATGGGTCCTATCCTCTTCTTAGCTACGGAGCTTCAAGAGAGCGGTCGGCCGGCACAACTCTATATCGGCGCCCGGACAGGCGACCTCCTGCCGGAAGAGAGCTTCTTCGGCGATCTCAATCCTATCCTTGCCACCGACGACGGGAGCCGCGGGACCCGGGGCACCGTGGCCGACCTGATCCCTAAGAAGTTTCCGGCGCCCCCCCGCTTCTACGCCTGCGGGCCCGAACCAATGATGCGGGCGGTACACGATATCGCCTTGGAGTTGAAGGCACCCTGCGCGGTCTCCATGGAGCAGACCATGGCCTGCGGGGTCGGCGCCTGCATGGGCTGCGTGATCCGCCTCGCCGACGGCGAAGAGTACGCCCGGGTCTGTGCCGACGGACCGATCTTCGAGAGCCGGGAGCTTTTATGGAGCTAAGGGTTCGCATCGGCACGGCCGAACTCCCCAATCCGGTGGGCGTCGCCTCGGGAACCTTCGGATACGGAAGCGAGTACGAGAAGCTCGTCGACCTCTCTAAGCTGGGGGCGATCTACTCCAAGGCGGTCACCCCCGAGGCCCGTCCCGGAAACGATATTCCCCGCATCATCGAGACCCCGGCGGGACTCCTCAACTCGATCGGCCTGGCCAACGTGGGTTTGAAGGAGTTCATTGCGCGGAAGATTCCCCTCTTTCGGGAGTTCCCCTGCCCGGTAGTGGTCAACGCCGCCGGAAAGAGCGACGACGACTACCGTCGGGTGATAGAAAACCTGGAAGGCTACGAGGAGGTGTGGGGCTTCGAGGTGAACTTGAGCTGCCCTAACGTCAAGGAGGGCTGCCTGGCCTTCGGGAGCGATCCGGCCTATGTGGAACGGCTCACCGGGGAACTGCGACGGCTGACGGAAAAACCGCTTATCATCAAACTGACTCCCAACGTGACCGACATAACCCCGATCGCCAAGGCCGCGGAAGCGGGCGGCGCCGACGGGATCTCCTGCATCAATACCTTAGTCGGGATGGTAATCGATACTAAAGCTAAGCGACCGGTCCTCCCGGCCGGCACCGGCGGGCTCTCTGGTCCCGCGATTCGCCCGGTGGGGGTGGCCATGGTCTACAAGGTCGCCCGGGCGGTATCGATCCCGGTGGTCGGCATCGGCGGCATCTCATCCGCCGACGATGCGCTGCAGTACCTGTTGGCCGGCGCCTCGGCCGTACAGGTAGGCACCGCGACCTTCGTCGACCCCGGCGCACCGGCCGAGGTGCTGGCCGGCATTGAGGCCTACCTAGCCGAGAACGGCTTCACCTCTATTGAAGATCTTCACGGTCTAATCGACTGATCCGCCAGGCCTCGGCTCTGCCCGTAGGGGCAGTGCGAGATAAGGGGACACTCCTCGCAGTTGGGCCGCCGGGCGAAGCAGATATCCCGGCCGTGGAAATTGACGATCATGGAGAAGCGGGTCTGCCTGTCGGCAGGGATTAAAGCCCGAATCTCCCGCTCGATTCCTTCAGGATTAGTTGCATTGCTCAAGCCCAAACGTCCGCACACCCGGCTGAAATGGGTATCCACGATCACCGCGGGTTTCCCGTAGACGTGCCCCAAGACCACGTTGGCGCTCTTTCGCCCCACCCCCGGGAGGGAGGTTAGCTCCGCCATGCTTCCCGGTACCTCGCCCTCGAAGCGCTCGACCAGCCCTTGGGCCGCTGCGCGGATGTTCTTCGCCTTCTGCCGATAGAAGCCGGTGCTGCGCACGATTCCTTCGAGCTCCCGAATATCCGCGCCCGCCAGAGCCGCGGCGTCGGGAAAACGGGCAAAGAGCTCGCCTGTCACCTCGTTCACCTGGCGGTCGGTGGTCTGGGCGGAGAGGATCACCGCAATCAAGAGCTCGAAGGGGCTTGAAAAGTTCAAGAGGGGCCGGGAATCGGGATAGCGGGCATCGAGTATCCGGTAGATCGCTTCCGCCCGGACATGCAGATCGGACATGGATTCCATAGAAGCAGGCTCATGGGGGGCTGTCAATCCCGCCGAAGGGTTTATATTGACCACGGCGGGGCAGAACAGCTATACTGCCGTCCAGTTCGGGATGTGGCCCAGTGGCTAGGGCACCTGGTTTGGGACCAGGGGATCGCCGGTTCGAGTCCGGCCATCCCGACTATCTTTTGCGCCCATAGCTCAGCTGGATAGAGCATCGGCCTTCTAAGCCGAGGGTCGCACGTTCGAGTCGTGCTGGGCGCGTTAAACGAGAGTCTGGAGTACCAACGAGGTGCTTTGGGCTCTTTTTTTATGTTTTAACCACGACGAACACGACGGGGCACGACAAGAGAGTATTTTAAAGGCGCTCCTTCAGGGTTTTTCATTATGGCCCTTCCCTTGCCGCCGTCAAGGACTAAAAGCGGAGTGCCCTATCGGGCATCCTTGACTGCGGCCGCGGGAAGAGGCGGATGAGGGCTAAAACCTGAAGGAGGCGCTCATGCTTTATCCTGAATTGTCCAAATCGGTATTCGATGCCGCGTTCGCTGTTCACCGGGAGCTGGGGCCGGGTCTCCTGGAGCTCCCCTACCATAACGCCCTCTACCTAGGGCTCAAACAGGCGGGGCTGTCCGTTGTTTACAATGCCCCGTTCGAGGTCAGCTATCTGGGGGAGACGGTCGGCGAGTATCTGGCCGACCTGGCGGTCGCCGGCAAAGTCATCATCGAGGTGAAGGCAGTTGCCGAGCTCTCCCCTACCCATACGGCGCAGCTTATCAATTACTTGCATATCTCAGGGCTCAGGCTCGGGTTTCTGTTTAACTTCGCGCCGGTGAAGCTTGAGTTTAAGCGAGTCGTGGTGTGAGGTCGGGTTGAACCATGATGGGCACGACAAACTCGACATAGGGAGCAATGAGACGGCTTTACCTTATTCTCTAGTCACCGCACTACTTCCGCAAACGAAGATGTGGATCTTCGGAAACGATAGTACATGAAGAAGGTGATCAGTGAATCAAAGGTCATTCCCAAACCAAAGAGTACGGCGATACAAATCAAGGTTGGCTGGTATACTCCCAATTGATACAGGATGAAGGCTCCACCATAGAATAGTCCGTTGACCAGGAGAGACTGGTAGAGCATCAAATCCGTTCGGCCCCGACCATAGAAGATACTGTCAACAACATTATTGAAAGCGAAAACGATGTAGAAACCGATCGAGATGAGGACCAGATGATAGACGGCCATGTAGTCTGAAATCCCCATAACAACTCTCAAGAATCCTTGCCAGAATGGCATAGTTGTCGCCCAAATTGCGATGATGATTCCGGTCAAAACAAAATAGCCAGGTGCCTTTTCTTCAATATTGCGCTCCGATGAACAGGGAAGAGTTAGCTGTGGATCAAACCCAGATGTGGTAGACTGGAGGGTAGAAGTATGCAGTTCATCATCATCTGCGGCATCGTCATCGTCTCTTCCGTCTTGTGGCTCAAGTATCTGGACAGTCTCGACTACTACAAGAAGGATAAACGCACCTCTAGAATCGTCTATGTCGGCCTTGTAGCTGGGATGATCAGTATTCTCCCGACCTATCTCCTCTATGATCTTAACTGGTTTCTGTTTCAGGGCTTTGCGGTCGGTCCATTTTCGTACCATTTTCTCATCGTCGGCTTCTCAGAGGAGCTGGCGAAGTACCTGATGCTGATTGCGGTGGTGCTTCTCTTCAAATCGATCAAGGAGCCCCAGGACGGGCTGCTGCAGGGTGCTGCGGTCGGCGCTGGATTCGCCTTCATCGAGAACATCAAATACGGGATGGAGTACGGAATTCAGACGACCATCGTGCGCTCTCTTCTCTGTACCCCCGGCCATATGATGTATACCGCGCTGGCCGGCTACTTCCTGGCCGCTGCAATCTACTCAAACCTGGAGGTCAGGGATGATCGCTCGGTTACCCTGGCCCTCTTTGCCTTTGTGCCGACCGCGGTCATTCATGGACTCTACAACGCTTCCTTCGATTGGGCATATATGTACTCGAATCCGACCGGGAATCTCTATGGTCTTTCCTATCTCGTTGATTTCATAGCGCTTATTATTACCGTGCATGTATTCCGTAAGCTAGTCGAATCGTCGCCCTACTTCATCTATCCCTACTCCAAGCACAAACAGGCGATCCGCTCGATCCTCAGGGGCCTGAAGCTCAATCCCCACAGCTTCGTTCTCGCCAGACGCTTGGCGCTCTACTACCTTGCCGCCGGTGAGTATCAGCAGGCCCTGGTAAGGATTCGCAGCTGCAGGAAACGTCAACCCAAGAATCGCAATGTCTGGGATGTCCTCGAGGGGATCGCTCTGATCGGCTCCGGCTACGATGATCAGGGACTCGATATGCTGAGCCGGGCGCGGGACAACTTCGGCAAGGGGGAACGCTTCAAGATCGAGAACTTCCTACACCGCATCATCCGGGATGCCGGTCTCAAACTCCGGGTCCGGAACATCCTCAATCCCCGGGTCTTCCAACATAACCACTACTTCGATCGCCTCAAGAAGTACGGGAAGCGGGACTACTGGAAGTCGGACTCCCGCATCCTGCGCGAGCGGCTGGAGGAGCTGGCCGAGGCGCTGCAGCGTCAGAAGGCCGAGGCGGGCTGAAACTACCGCTCACAATGCCGCCACGGATACTCTGGGAAGTTTACCCGTTCGCCACAAAACGTTGACATTTGTCAACAAGTGTATAGAATTAGTGGCAGGATGACACAGCAGCAACAGGTGATAGAGTTCTTCGAAAAGGAGCCGCTCCTTCGATCTCAGGAGCTTACTGACCGGGGAATCGACCGCAAGACTATCAAACGCATGGTAGACTCAGGCGAGTTGATCCGGGTAGCACGCGGGCTCTATCGCCGGCCGGACTACATTCCACATCACCACTACTCCCTGCTCGAAGCTCGCAAGAGCCTGCCGAACGGGGTAATCTGCCTCCTCTCCGCGCTCGACTGGCACGATATCGGCACCCAAAACCCTTCGCAGGTGTGGGTAGCCGTCCCCCGTAGAACCTGGAGGCCCACGACCCTTGATATACCGGTCCGAATCGTTACCTACTCACCAAAGACATTTGAGGCCGGAATATCTCAGGTACAGATCGAAAACATGCCGGTTAACATATACAACATCCCCAGAACGATCGCCGATTGCTTCAAGTACCGTAATAAAATCGGCCTCGACGTGGCCATCGAGGCGCTCAAGGATGTTCTCCGGCAGCGCAGAACGACTGTGGATGAACTCCTCCGCTACGCAGAGATCTGCCGGGTCAGAGCCGTTATGAGGCCCTACATGGAGATTCTATTGTGAGTCATTCCGGCCGCAACATTCCGGCATCCGTACTCAGCAGACTACTCATAATAAGCAAAGAGCATGACGAGGAGTACCAGTCACTACTCACGCGTTATATAGCCGAGCGTTTTCTATACCGCCTGGGTAAGTCGACCTATCGCGACACTTTTGTTCTCAAAGGTGCGTATCTTCTGACACTTATTCTGGATAAGTTCGATTTCAGACCCACAAAGGATATCGACTTTCTGAATACCGGTGAGTCCGACCCTGAGTATCTGCTCATTGCCATCAGGGAGATTTGTCTGATCCCCTGTGCCGATGACGGCGTCTCGTTCGCCATCGAGACGATTCAAATACAACCTATCCGGGAGCAGAACGCCTATCATGGGCAGAGGGTGACCCTGCTCAGCTTCATCGGCAACGCCAGGATCAAACTGCAAATTGATATCGGAACGGGAGATGCAGTCTTCCCCACAGCGCAGACTCGAACAATGAAGCCGATGCTCGATCTCGATGCTCCGACGATCTCTTCCTACCCGATCGAAACAATCGTCGCTGAAAAAGTAGAGGCGTGTGTCACACTGAGTCTTCTTACCAGTCGCATGAAGGACTTCTACGACCTGTTCGTTATCTCCCGGTACCTGAACTTCGAATTCACCCCTCTGATCTCCGCTGTTGAGAAGACATTCTCCCGTCGGGGAACGGAAATTCCTACAAAACGACCGGCGGTATTCGACAACGCGATCATCAACGACCCACAGAAGCAAATTCAATGGAACGCGTTCACCAAAAAAATTCGCAGTGAGGATCATCCCCTTGCCTTCATCGAGGTAATCCACCAGATTCAGAGATTCACGGATACCTTCTGGAGAGACAGGGCAAATACTTTTCAAAGATGGGATCCGGATCAGGGGTGGCGATAGAGCTTTGGTGTAATAGTCCGTCAATTCCCGCTTAACAGTGCGTCGTATTTTCCAGAGACAGCGTCCAGACAACCGCAAGCGCCACGCACTTCAGATGTCTCATGTTCCATAATTCCCGTACTCTGAGTATACTGGAGTATACTGGAAGAAAAGAGCTGCTCATTAAAGGAACAACCATGAATATACTCGTCCGTAATTTGCCCCGTAACGTGACCGAAGAGGACCTGCGCCGCATGTTCACGCCGTTCGGCGCCATCAGCTCGCTCAATATCGTGATGGACGCGGCGACGGGAAAATCGAAGGGCTTCGGCTATGTGGAGATGCCCGATAAAAAAGAGGCTATCTCGGCAATCAACGCTCTGAATGGAAAAAAGATGGGTGGTGAGAAGATCCGGGTCAAATCGACGTTGAAGCGAAAGTGATTCCCCGCCTGCCGGTATAGACGACGAGGGAAGAATTACTCCCCTACTCCGCCGGATAGAGCACCCGAATTCCGTAAATATTCCTCGACGGCCCCGAGCCCCACTTATCGCTGATGTTGTAGACCTCGTTGAGCCGGGTCTCATCGGGGAGTTCGGGATCGAGCATGGTAAAGCCCTCGTCGTCATAGCCGGTCAGGACCACATAGTGGGGGGCACCTTTGTAGAGGACCTCCGCGATTACCGGGATCTCATTATCGAGGTAGTACTTAATCAGGAGCAGGTCCGCAGGCTTTGCTCGCCAGTCGAAGCGAGTGTAAACCCAGCCTTCGCCGTATTCGCTTAAAGCCGGCCAGTTTAGTACCACCTGACCTGAGTAATCCCGTCGATCCGGGTCATCGAAGAAGCCGTTATTCCGCTTCAGCCATCTATTCATTGCCGACGGATTGAGCTCATCCTCGGTAAAGTGTGAGAAGACCATGGATATGGCCGTCAGAGCACAGCCGTGGGTGCCGATGGTAACCGATGAGCGCAAACCGAGGGGCTCATCCGCCCAGGGGGCGTCCTTGCCTTGTAGATAATAGGGAACATCGATATCTCCCTCATTCGCGGATAGAGGAGAGAGAATTTGAGACAATAGAAGCATCAGGAATAGCGGTACTCTCATAATCAGACCAGAATATACCGCCATAAACTGATTTCAACCAGTACTATCCTCTACAGCCGGGACAAGCATTTCGATCTCATTCCGCAATTACCCCGATTGTAGCTCTGCACTGTAAACAGAAGATCCTGGGTTCCCCTTTATTTCTTGAGTATTATTATAAGCAAAGGAGATCCTCCATGAGTTACCTATCCCCTTTCGATCCGGAACGCGACCTGATATTGGAGAAGGTTGTGCCGGTACCGGCAAACTTCCTCTATCGCGGCTGGACCGATCCGGATCTATTAATGAAATGGTTTGTCCCTGCGCCCTACTCCGTATCCGATTGCGAGGTCGACCCGGTGCCCGGCGGCGCTTTCACGCTTACCATTCGCGATCCGGAAGGCAATGAGTCTAGCGAACCGGGCTGCTACCTCAGACTCATACCGGATGAACTGGTGGTCTTCACCGATACCCTCGGTCCCGGCTTCCGCCCGACCGGCAACGCCTTCTTCACCGGCATGATCTCCTTTCAAACAACCGACGACGGAACACGCTATACAGCCAGAGCAATCCACGGTACGGCTGAACACCGAAAACGTCACGCGGACATGGGCTTTGAGAAGGGTTGGTCTCTGACCCTCGAGCAATTGGTCGCCCTCTATACAGCAGAACAATGAAGGCTGGATCTATTAGGCCTAAGGGTTTAACCAAGTCAGCAATCGCAGAAAAATCATATGCAGCCTTCGTCGCAGGAGACCGTCCCTTGATGGAATCCCTCCTTGGCGACGATTTCCGCTTTACAAGCCCCTTCGATAACGCCATCGATCGGAGGCTATTTAGGCTCCCAACGGGGCACCGAGCGCTGCAGGGCGGTAACCTCTACCGCCTCGGAGAAGGCCCGAAAGAGTTCATCGAAGCTGTTCCGGCCGCCTGAAAACTCAGCCGTCCCCATAAAGCGCTTGGCCTCCAGCGCAAAGCGCGATCGATAGCGATCGTAGAGGAGCTCCCAGTTTATACGCAGCGCCGGGGCGCGGGCGGAAAGCAGGGCCCTGGACGGGAGTTTGTCCCGCTTCTGATTGTTCACCTTCGCATCGGAGGGCATCAGGTTCCAGAGATTGTTGTTATGCCAGAGGCTAAAGGGAATAACATGATCCACGGCCATGGATCGACTGGCCAGCAACGGCCTGTCCGTCCATACACACCGTGGCGCATCCAGTTCATCATATACTTGACGGGCGGCGCTTACCTCCCGCCGCTCTTCTATAGCGGTAAATACGGTATCTAAGAGCGTGGATGCGGTGATTCCGTTCTGCTGATTGGTTTTAAGATCGGCGCTGTATTGGGCCCATTGGAGGATAATGGAGTCCTCGAACCAGCGTCCCATAAGGGAGAACTCCCGCCAGAGGGACTGATCGATCAGGATATCTGCACCATTTCGGTCGAAGATCTTCTCCTCGGTCCCGGCGTAACGAATGGGCTGCTTGATTCCTTCTTTGATCTTTCCCAGCGTTATCTTAAGCAGAGAGCCCAACTCCGATGGTAACTCCCCCTGAAGCCAGGCCTGTTTGAAGGTTCCAAGCCCACCCCTTTGAGGACCCCAGCATTGAACCAGTTCGGTGAGGGGATCACGAAAGACAATATCCGCCCGCTGATCGCTTTTTGCTCCTTGAAGAATAAACGAGGGGTTAGCCATGATGGGCCAGTAGTACTCAAGCCATTTCTCGGCTAGATAATCTAATGAAAGGGAGACATAGCCGTCGTTTTGCCACCGGGCCGCATGCGGCGTGGTCACGGCAATCTCGCCTAAGGCGCGCAGCAAGGCGAACTTGTAGGTGTTGGTTTTGCGATCCTCCCGAATCACCGACTCGATCTTCTCGATCGGCCGCCTGGCCTCTCCGCTGATTCGCTCGAAGATCAGGGTAACCCAGACTATCCCCTCTCTTCCCAGGCTGTCGTCGCTCTCCAGACGGTGCCGGAGGACGAAGCCGATCCTCTCGGCCAGGTAGAGATACTCTTCCGGGGGTCGCAGCTTGAAGAAGCGCCCTTTCGAATCGCGATGGGTCGCCGGGTCGGCATCCGCGTACTCGAGCGGCAGGGAGAGGACAAAACTGCCGCCGGGGCGTAAGAGTCGGCGAATGGAAAAGATTGAGTCGAATAGGAGGGAGTCCTGCAGATGCTGAAAGACCGCATTGCAGAGGATGATATCGAAGGGTCCGTCGACGCCGGCCAGATCGGGCAGAGAGGCCTGCACTAGCTGTTCCCGAAGCTGTGGATACTTTTTGCGTGCGGCAGCGAGGAGCTCGGCAGAAGGTTCCGCCCCGACTGCCCGGTAGCCGTGTTTCAGTAACCAGAGCAGATCCCTTCCGGAGCCTGCGCCTACATCGAGGCATGCCCCGCCGGAAGGCAGGTAGGAGTGAATCGACTCCAGAGGGGACTCTGCCGCGGAGTAGGCATCGACAATCGCCTCCGCCCGGGAGGCGTAGTATCGACTGGTGCGCTCGTCTGCATATTGGGAATAGTCGCTCGTTTTTTCCATACCTGTGTTGCATTAAGCATACTCATAATTCGCTACTCCACCAAGACGGTATCAGGCGCACTCGGCCCGGCTGGTATCCTCCCAGCACAGGATCCTTTTCAATCTCTGCCCAGCGCTGCTGCGATAGACCGCATCATGCTCCTCGGCGAGTATTCCCAAAAACTCAGGCTTGAGCATTCCCGCCAGGTCGCTTCGAAGGGTTTCGTAGAGATTCTCACTTTCCTCCTCCAGCTCATCATCGGGGATCAACATCCCCTCCTCGGACTGGCGCAAGGCCAATTCCATAGTCTCCCGGCAGAGCCGTCGGATCAGCTCCCGCTGCCGCAATTCGATAAGAAAAAGGGTATTCATCTCTAACCTCCCGGATTAGTACTGCATACTCTATCTATTGCAGGAAGCATGCCAGGTCATAAAACCGCTGTTTCCGGCTAATTGACGCGCTTTTCCGGCGATTTGTGGGTCTTCTGCGGGTATCGCGGGTAAATATGCTTACCCTCGCCATAATCTTCATTATGCCGGGCGGGAATAATCTGAAATCGTTTTTCGAAACAGGGATTTGTTTAGTACATTACTCACAGATTTTTTTCGTATAGAAGGAAGGGGATATGCTGACCGAAACCAAGCGCGCGCTGACCTCACTCATGAAGGCATCCGTCGAATATGGACGATCCGACCGACCCATAGACGAGATAGACGACTCCCTCACCCCCTTAGTGGAGCGGGTGGAAGAGGCCCTGATGGAGGATTTTGTCAACCTTCAAAAGAAAGCGGTCAATATCAGGCGCTGCTGTTGAGAGCTCCCGACACCGCTATCCTATTCTGCCGGCAGGGCGAACTCCAATCGAGCCGAAATCTCTCCCCTACGGTACTTCATCTCGATGATACGGACCAAGCCCTCGGCTAACTCTGATTCTTTAATCCCTTGCAGGACTGCGTATTGAGCGGGCTGCAACCGGATACGCCCGTCATCGGTCAGATCATCGATATCGAAAATGACGGACACCTTCTGCTCCGAGCTGTAGGGTCCCACCCGTTTTGGGGTCAATTCGATGCGGTGGTAGACCAGATTGAGCCCCTCTCCGCTCCCCGACAATCGCTCCTCCACGCGCCGCTCCTCGATGGGCATCGAGAATTCCCGGCTACCGATAAGGCGTATCCCGTCGTTACCCTGCTCGAAGCGCTGAAATAGATGGGCCGCCGCTGATTCGCCCACCGCCGCCGTCATAGCGGCCCCGGTTTCGCCCTTGGCAAGGACATAGAACTCAATTATCCGCGCCTCTTCCCGCTCCGCTCCGGAGCTCTTCTCCTTCGATCCGAAGGCCGGCAGGGGTTGAGAGAGCATACTCACAAGCAAAATGGTCCATATAAGTATAAAATGCCTGTTTTTCATAAGGTTCCTCCCATTTGACCTGGAATGTAACGCGCTTGATGCGCTATTCCCAGGTTCATGGGAGAATAATTTCTATTGTAATCTGCCGGTTGATCAATTAGAGTAAGATGTTCGGTTTTGAGGAGGCTTGAAATGAACTTTCAATGGTCATTGATTATCGATCTGGGGCTGATAGCCTTGGCACTGCTGATTGCAACCCTGCTACGCTACCGGGTGCGCTTCTTTCAGAGGTATCTGATCCCCAATGCCCTGACCGCGGGCTTCCTCCTCCTCCCCTATTATAACTATGTTGCGCCCCTGCAGGGATTGACCAGCGAATCCTTAGGCGAGCTTGTCTACCATCTCTTGAACCTGACCTTTATCGCAATGATTCTGCGTAAGTCCCCGGAGGGACATAAGCGCCATGACGGCACGATTTTCGCCACCTCCATGGGAACCCTCTCGCAGTATGCGCTGCAGGCCTCGTTGGGCCTCGGGATAACCGCTCTCTTTATTTATACCGTCATGCCGAGCCTCAATCCGGGCTTCGGCTTTCTCCTCCCCTTGGGTTTCGCCCTGGGGCCGGGACAGGCCTTTGCCATCGGTCAGGCCTGGGAGGGCTTCGGATTCGCCGGCGCAGGCTCTCTGGGGCTCAGCTTCGCCGCTATCGGTTTCCTTTGGGCCTGCTTCGGCGGGGTATTCCTGATGAACTATGGTATCCGCAAGGGCTGGATCGAAAAAGAGCATCTGGACAAGATCAACTCCCGCGGCGCCCGCACGGGGATCTACGCCAAGGGTCAGGAGCATCCGGTCGGCGCCCGGCTCACCACCGAAACCGAAGCGATCGACTCCTTCACCTATCATATTGCGATTATCTTCTTCATCTACCTCTTGAGCTACCTCTTCCTGCGGGGCTTTACCTGGGGCTTAGGTTTGATCGGCCCCATCGGCTTGCAGCTCGGCGAATCCCTGTGGGGGATCAACTTCATCTTCTCCGCACTGATAGCGATGGTATGTCGCGCCCTGTTCGCCAATATCGGCGTTACCAATGTGCTGGATAACCACACCTTGACCCGCATCAGCGGACTCTCGGTGGATCTGATGGTCGCCGCCGCGGTAGGGGCGATCTCCCTGGTGGTGGTCATGGACTACTGGCTTCCGATCCTGGCCATCTCCCTGGCCGGCGGGTTGGTGACCATCGTCACCCTGCCCTGGATCTGCTCCCGGATGTTCAAGGACCACCGCTTTCACCGGACCTTGATGATCTACGGCGCCTCTACCGGCACGATGCCCACCGGCTTGAGTCTGCTGCGGGCCATGGATCCGGAGTTCGAAACCCCGGTCGCCTCGGATTATATGTTCTCCTCGGGTATCAGCTTTATGCTGCTGATTCCGCTTATCCTGATAATGAACTTTCCGACTCTCTCCCTCTATAATGACGAGCCCAGGCTCTACTGGATCGCGGTAGCCATGGCCGCGGGTTATGTCCTGTTTGTGCTGATCGCCTTTCTATTACTGGCCCGATCCCGAGCCTTCAAGCGCAAGCGGCATGTCTGGCTGGGGGAAGAGGCGACTCAAAGCTAGGACCGATTCGATGCTCAACATTCTCTTTCTCGAGCCCTTCTACGGAGGGTCACACAGGGATTTTACCGACGGACTGATCCGTCACAGCCGGCACCACTATACCCTACAGACCCTGCCCGACCGCTTCTGGAAGTGGCGCATGCGCGGGGCGGCCCTCCACTTCAGCCGAGCCGTAACGGACTGGGAGGAGTACGACCTGATTCTGATGAGCGACCTGATGAGCGCGAGCGATCTCAAAGCGCTGGTCGGGCTCCCCCTTCCGCCGATGGTCGTCTACTTTCACGAGAGCCAGCTCTCCTATCCGCTGCCGCCGGGAGAGCGGATGGACTATCAGTTCGGCTTTACCGACATCACCAGCGGCCTGGTCGCGGACCACTTGATCTTCAACTCCCGCTTCCACTTCGACTCCTTCTTCGCAGAGCTGCCCCGTTTCATTCGACGCATGCCGGAACACCGGCCGGGCTGGGCTGCCGACGAGATCCGCGCTAAGAGCAGCGTCATCTACCCGGGAACGGAGCTGGCGACTTTAGCGGATGCAGGCCTTGAGGATCCGGCCCCGGACGAGCCGCCGCTGATCCTCTGGAATCACCGCTGGGAGTTCGACAAGGATCCGGAGACCTTCTTCCGGGTGCTGGGCAGACTCGACGATGGGGGCTACCGCTTCAACCTCGCCCTTTTGGGTGAAAATTTCCAGGCCGTGCCCAAGCCCTTTATCGCCGCCCGGGAACGCTACGGGAAACGCATCCTGGTCGACGGTTTCAGGGAGAGCCGGGAGGAGTACCTCAGCTGGCTGAAGCGGAGCGATATCGTCGTCTCCTGTGCGATTCAGGAGAACTTCGGGCTCTCGGTAGTAGAAGCCGTCGCCGCGGGAGCCTACCCGCTCCTCCCCAATCGACTCTCCTATCCCGAACTGGTTCCCGAACAGCTACACGCAGATCACCTCTACCGTGACGAGGAAGAGCTTTCCTTAAAGCTGGCCCATCTTCTCGATCAGCCCCGGAAACCCGCGGCAGCCCTCAAGGCGGCTTATATGAAGCATGACTGGGCCGGCCGGGTAACGGAATACGATGAGTTCTTCGAAGAGGCGGCTTCCGGCGCCCATGAACGGTGGGTTTAAGCGTGGCCTCTAAGAAGCATCGAGTCGATTTTAACGCCTACTACCGGGAGATCTTTCCCGAGCGATGGGAGGATCTGACCCATGCCCTGCGGGAGGAGTCCCGGCCTGTCGCCTTTACAGAGGGCTTAGTGAAGCCCTACTACCTCGATGCCGCCTCGCTGATTCCGGTAGAGGCCCTCGAGGTGCCGGGAGCGGGGACGCTTCTCGACCTCTGCGCCGCCCCGGGGGGCAAGAGCCTCTGTATAGCCGCCGCAATGGATCCGGAGGCCCGGCTCACCGCCAACGACCGCTCAGCCTCCCGCAGAGGCCGCTTGAAAAGGGTTCTCGACGAACACCTTGATGCGGCGCTTCGGGAGAGAATTACTGTTACCGGCCACGACGCCGCCCGGTGGGGGCTCTACGAGGAGAGTCGCTACGACCGCATCCTGGCCGATGTCCCCTGCTCCTCGGAACGGCATCTGATTCTGGATCCGAAGTATCTAAAGGAGTGGAGCCCCTCCCGCAGCAAACGCCTCGCGGTGCAGGCCTATGCCATTCTGGCGGCGGCCCTGACCGCCCTGAAACCCGGGGGGATCCTCGTCTACTCCACCTGCGCCCTCTCTCCGCTGGAGAACGACCAGGTAGTGGCCAAGCTCCTGAAGCGCCGGGGAGATGAGTTCAGGCTCCTGGATGGTGCCGAGGGGGAGCCGACCGAATACGGCCGGCACATCCTTCCCGACCGGAGCGGCGGAATCGGTCCGATCTACTACGCTAAACTCAGCAAAATCGGGAGTCCGTAAGCCTCGATACCGGCTGGCAAAGCTCCGCTTTTCTGCTATTATCGTGAGACCCCAGTAATTAATCCCCTATGGAGGCCGGATGAATCCCTTGCTTTTCACCATACTGCTCGCCCTCTTGGGGATCGAGACCGTGAATCTCACCACTACAGATATCGAATAAGGCATAACGACTGCATGGATTTTACCTCAGGATTGAATGACCGCCAGCGGGAGGCGGTCGAGACTATAGACGGACCTCTTTTGATAATCGCCGGAGCCGGGTCGGGCAAAACCCGGGTTATCACTCATCGTATCGCCCATATGCTTACTAAGGGCATCCCTCAGTCCTCGATCCTGGCGCTGACCTTCACCAACAAGGCCGCCCGGGAGATGTCCGAGCGGGTCCGCCAGCTAACCGGGAAGAAGCTTTCCAACCTGACCGTCTCGACCTTCCACGCCTTCGGGGTGCAGCTCCTGCGGAAAACAATCCATCTGCTGCCCGGCTACCGGGACAACTTCAGTATCTACGACCAGGTCGACAAAAACGCCCTGATCAAGGAGTGCGCCCGGGAACTCAACATCGCCCCGGACTCCCTCGATCTGTGGGAGATCGGGAATCTTTTCTCGGCGGTGAAGACCTTTCGGGCCGACTGGAACGGGGAGAATCGTTCATTCAAGAAGATGTTCGAGGAGTATCAGGAACATCTGCGGCTCTACAACGCGGTCGATTTCGACGACCTGATCGTACAGCCGATCCACCTCTTCGAAGAACACGCTGAGGTTATCGAGAAGTACCGCAACCGTTACCGCTACATCATGGTCGACGAGTTTCAGGACACATCCATGGCCCAGTACCGGTTGATGAAGGTTCTGGCCGAAACCAACCGCAATATCTGCGTCGTAGGCGACGACGATCAGTCGATCTACTCCTGGCGGGGAGCCAACTACGAGAATATCATCAACTTTGAACGGGATTTCCCGGAGTTAAAAGAGATCAAGCTGGAGCAGAACTACCGCTCCACCCAGAATATCCTGGCCGCAGCCAATGGTCTAATCGCCCACAACACCAATCGCAAGGAGAAGGAGCTCTGGACCGGCACCGGCCACGGGAAGGCCCTGGAGATCTACTACCCGGAGAACGAACAGCGGGAATCGGAGTTCATTACCACCATGATCCGGATGCTCAAAGGACGGGGGGAGATCGAGTATCACGATGTGGGAGTACTGATCCGTACCAACTCCCTCTCGGCCTCGCTGGAGGACGCATTCTTAAGCGAGAATATCCCCTACCGGATCTCCGGGGGAACCAGCTTCTTTCAACGCAAGGAGATCAAGGACCTGATCAGCTACCTGCGGGTAATGGCCAATCCCGACGACGACATGAACCTGCTCAGGATCATCAACACCCCGCGTCGGGGCATCGGCAAGCGTACCTTGGAGCGCATACAGCAGACGGCCGGACGGAAGCATCTCTCCATCTACGGGGCCATCTCCTCCCTGCGCTACGCCTCCGACTCAGGGCTCTCGGACCGGGCCCAGACAGATCTGAATGATTTTATCAGTCTGATCGAGTACTACCGGGAGCAGATCTTTACCGGCAAGGGGGTGAGCAAGACCGTGCAGTCCCTGGTGGATGCGGTGGAGTACTGGCCCTACCTGATCAGCGAGCATCAGAAAAACGAGCGCACCGCTCGCTGGAAGTTCGCCAACATTACCCGCTTCATCGATATGATTTCCCAATGGGAGGAGAGCCAGCGCCTGGAAGGACGGTCTACCTCGGTCTACGATTATCTAAACCGCATCACCCTGATCACCAGAGATGACGATGAGGATGACGAAGGCGGAAAGGTGAATATCATGACCATCCACGCGGCCAAGGGGCTCGAGTTCGCCCTGGTCTTCTTAGCCGGCGTCGAGGCCCACCTGATCCCCCACGCCCGGGCGGTGGAAGAGGATCCCAAGAACCTCGAGGAGGAGCGTCGGCTCTTCTACGTGGCCATCACCCGGGCAAGGGAAAAACTCTATATGACCTGCTGCCGGACCCGCAAGCATCTGCGGGACACCCTGGTCTGCGAGCCCTCTCCCTTCCTGCAGGAGATCCCCGAAGGCCTGATCGAGAATCATGCGGGCGAAGAGGAGTTATCCTCCGAGGAGGCGGTGAACGCCCTCTCCGCCCTCAGGGCCAAGTTCGGCGGCGGCTGATACCGATGCGGCCTAGATCTCGGGCCGCTTCTCCTGTCGGGCGACGGTAAGCTCCCGCATGCGGGAGAAGACGTCCACCCCGAGCTGATCGTAGACATGCAGGATATCGACCAGGACCCAGTTCTCCCGGATCAGCCCCTGCTCGCAGCGCCAGAAGTCGAGGCTACGCATGGTGATCTCCTTATTGACCGGCGGAATCCCCAGCCAGCCGTCGTCGCTGATGGTCATATGCATATTGGGCCAGCCGGTGACCGCGACATAGTCGTTATCGGCGAAGAAGTGGACGGTATCGTTGATGGTGCCCCGGTTGGGCATCGCCTTGAGAAAGGGAATCTGATGCCAGTTCCTGAAGCCGCTGATGCGCCGGTTGGTGCCGATCCCCGAGGGACCGTACCAGGTCATCTTGGGACTCCAGTAGGCGGGAAGATTCATCGCCTCAGGGCCCCCTTCGGCATGCTTCGAGAGCCCGTCGAGCATATCCAGAACCAGCTTCATACTGGCCGCCGAGTGCGCCTCATCCCGCTCCCCGTGGAGAAGACCGTCCTGGGTCGACGGCCCGGGAACCACCCAGTCGCAGCCCAGGCTGGGCGTCATAGGCCAGGCCTTAGCCTGCATCATCAGGTGCACGATATCCCAGATCCCCTGCATCTCGACGATCTTCCCCTCCTCGATGCGGTAGTACTCGTGAAAACGCATGGCCACCGGATGGAAGGTGGGCGGAATATCGAGCCAGGGCCGTTCGAATACCCCCACATAGTTACCGCCGCAACCGATCCAGTTCTCGTCGCCGTCCGGTCCGGCCATAACGATAAAATCTCGCCGCTCCAGGTCGGGGATAGCCTTAATCAAGGGCTTGAAGACCCTGCGGTAGAACTCCTTCGGCCCGGTCATGGTCTCGAAAGGGGTCGTCCAGCGGATAATGCAGTCCGGGGCGCAGAGGGAGACCAGCTCCGTCGAGAGTGTTTGCGGGTCGAGATTGTAGAGGGCATCTCGCAGTCGTTGGATAATTTCTTTGTTCTGGGAATGTACATTTGCCACAGGGAACCTCCAGTGATGCAGCTATAAATTTTATGACTACGTATTCATTGCCCTCCATGGTAGCCTGATTCCTCCGGTAATGCAAGAAAAATAGCAGCTCTCGGGAGGCGCACACTCGGAGACAATACTCTTTGCTTGTCCCATCATACCCCTGACGTGTACTATACCTTTATGGGTAAACGAACATGGCTGCTGATCGGGATTTTCGCCATAGTGCCGATTTCCGGTTGTATCATTTTTTTCCTTCTCGGTGACGGCGGGAAACCGGAGACGCTCATATTAGAGCTCCCGTCCGAGATACCCTGGAGAGACGCGATTGCCGCCGAGATTCGCCATTTCGACGCTATTCAACCCAGATTAGAAGTACGAATTATCCCCCGGGCGGCCTCAGCTGCAATAGATCCGTTGAGCGACACGGCCTTGATCGTGGCCGACACGCCCCGACTATCCGTCGATCAGGCAGAATCAGAGAGAGTACATCTTTGGACGGGCGACGTATGGCGATTGATCGTACGCCCCTCACTGATCGGGCAAGAGCTACTGCAGGCCTTGCGCAGTGCGGCAACGGTTGAGGATTTCACCGCCGTCCTGCAGCGTATTCAGAATGCCGGCATAACACCGCTTTCGGTCGGCAACAGCCACTACTGGCCCTTGGCGCTCTGGGATCAGCATCTGAACCTGGCCCTCGGCGATAGGGGAGCTTCCCTCGCCCCCGTTGAGTTTCCCGCCGCAGGAACCCCGGGATCGCGGATTCTGCGCGACTGGTACGAGCGGGGCTTCTTTCTGGAGGAGTACTGGAATGACGGTTGGGTGCGGGGGATACGCGCTCCGTCGGAGGGTTCTGCGGCGGCGGCCCTCTTTTCAGGCAGAATGCTCGGATCGCTGGCTAAGGATCAGATGGCTGAACTCGAATTCATTCCCTTTCCTCAGGGGAGCAGTCCGGAGCCATGGGCTGTCGGCCGGGGAATCTTTATCTACATAATGAACCCGAGCGAAAAAGCCGCCGCATACGATCAGTTATTTTCCTACCTGACCTCGGAAAGCGTCACGGCAAAGCTCAGCCGCGAAACGGGACAGCTCTTCTATAGTACTGCAACCGGCGAGAAAACCCGTATGGTAACAAGCTGGGAAAAGCTCGCCAACGATCCTGCCATGCGCAGTTATGGGCAGGACCTCAATCGTTTTGTAAACGGCTCCCGGCTATAAGCCGAGGAAGGTCGCCTCTTCCAGCGTAGACGCGTCATAACCCAGGTGGGGGTTCCCGGAAGCATCTATAAACAGGAAGTTCCTCGCATCAGTCGGGGCGCTCTCCGCCGGGAGGGCGACAGTCTCCCAGGCTCCGGTAAATGCGCCGGTTGCACTGTTAGCGCCGGCTCCGAAGCTTCCCAGGGAACTGGAGACGGGATAGCTGAGTCGCAGGGGAGCCCTTGTACCAGTATAGGCACTCGAGAAGGTCACAATAACAGGCCGGTAATCAGAGGTGCCGAAGTCCCTCACGACGATACTGTTATTGGCGCCGGCCCCGAACAGAGCATCCACAAACACCTTCTCCACCAGCGTAAACTCATCGGTCGAGTTATAAGTGAGGTAAGCGTACTTAAGGTAGCCGCTGGCGACATCCTGGTAAGCGAGGTGTATGCCCCCGTCCGGATCCACAGCCATGGAAATATCTGCACCGGCGTCGGTATCAACCGTAAAGGGAGTTGTCCAACTGCCGAGGGTCCCGGTTGGATCTGCGGTATAGAGGCTCTCGTTGGCGGTAATCTTCAGGGACTGGTTCGCCTCGTCGAAATAGGCGATATAGCCGTAGTGGACGGAATCGGGAGTCTGCTCATAGACGGCAAGGTCGAACTGACTGCTGTCGGCTCCGGAATTGACTGCGGTTACCTCTTGCCGTCCCCGGGGAGTGGCTATACCGGATGAATTGTTTTTCTGGGTACCGGCAAGAGCTACCGTATCGGTAGTGCTCGAATTGGAGAACTTATCTATATTGGCATACACGCCGCCGCCGGCATCAACTTCCGCGGCGGTCGCCGAATTGGAATAGAGCTGTGCTGTTGCGGAAACGGCCGCCGTCGCATCGGCTGTCTGGAATCCGTAGAATACGATGCTTCTGCTCTCCCCTGCGCCTGTATCGAAATAGGCGACATAATTACGGGTGAGGGTATCTGAGCCGATGGTCTTCAGTTTGAGGCTCTCGTAACGATTAAGATCAACATCTGAATAGGCATAAGGGATGGGATTCTCACTGACATTGTTTTCGCCGGTATAGTAAAAATTCACATTTCCTATTCCGAGCTTGGCGAAGTTGGAGTTCTGGTTCCAGTTATAGGCTTCGTCTTCTTCAATCGTGAAACTATAGGCATTCGGATTGGGAATCTGACCGTACTGCACGGACCCGGTAAAGGCGAAGGATCCGTCGTAAAAACTCCACTCAGCATTGTGGTTAAAGAGGAATACCAGGCTTCCTGAATCATTATAGGTAAGCGTACCGCCCCGAAGCCCTGTTGCCTCGGTGAGCTTCTTTTCAGCAACGCCGTCGGAGAGATAGAGATTCTGTCCGCTACGAACATACATCCAGTCGAAATCATTCCCAGCGGGGTTGGGGTGCATGGCGGGATCGGTAACGGTTGAGGTACCGCTGATTCCGCCTACATTCCAGAATACGGCCTCTCGGTCGTCGGTCAAATTGGGATTATAGCTGTTCGGCTCCTTGTTTTGGGGCAAACTGTTGTCGTTGCCGTTATTGAGCGAGGCAACGCCGTTTGTGAATAGAGTAATTTCCCCGGAACTGCTGACGCCGCTCAAATCGACGCTTATCTGCGTACTCGTCCCTGTTCCGCTCAGGTTGCTCGTCGAGCCGACGCTCACAGTATCGGTACCGCCCACAGGCAGGTTGAAGCCGGTTATATTAATAGTCTGGTTGTCGGCTATGGGGTATCTTCCCTGGGCGGAACGTCGCACATAACTGAGCAGGCCGCTGTCGAATCCGGTTCCCGTGATGCCGGTTATATAGGGCACAATATCCACGGTTTTCAGCGGACGATCGCCGTGATCCCCGGGAACGAGATCGTCCCCGCCGTCGGTTACATTACTGCCGTCGTTTCCATAAGCGCGGATCAGCACGTCTTCGAGGGCGACTACGACGGTATCGGTTTCATCCTTGACCGAAGAGGTATCCCAGGTATAGCTCCAGGTATAATCGAAGCCGTTTATCACGTCCCCTACCCCGGCGCTCAGTGCAGCGGTGCCGGCGTCGTACCAGGTTAAACCGTTGTCGGGTGAATATTCCACGGTCACCGTATTAACAATGGTGTCGTCATAGGCGGTGCCGCTTACCGTTACCGTACCTGATAGATCGGCATCCTGTAGTCCGTCGGCATCAGCTGCGTCGTTCAGGCTGTTGAGTCGTTCGTCGAGATGACCGCCAACGCCGACATTTAGCTGACTGAACTCGTCGATGGAGACGACCGGAGCGGCCACGTCATCGTTGTTGATCCAGACATAGAAGCTGCGTTCGACGAGGTTTCCGTCGCTGTCGTTCACCTGTACCAGGAACTCATAGTAGTAACCGCTGGTAAAGGGGTCGTCCGACGAGTCGGCGGGGGTACCGTTGTCGGTACTAATCGTCTCTACGAATTGGGCGGGCGAGGTATCCCCTCCGGGTTTGGTGTCGAAATCTGTATAGGTGTAGGGGGCCGGCGGAACGTAGCCGGTATCCTCCGCACCGAGACCGCCGGACAATACCGAATAGCGAGTTAGTACCTGCATGGAAATGGTGCTGACGTCGATGTTCTCCGCATCCAGGGTGTTGATGGTAAAGTCAACCGAACCTGCAACCTTGGTTCTATCGGTTCCATCGTCGATGGTCGTACTTCCCACGACAACGCTGGGGATGGTTGGCGGATTATTGGCGATCTGCCCATCGGCTACGGTGTAAGAGTAGTTTCCCGCCTCGTCGTAGGCGATGGAATAGATTTCCAACGGACCGTCCGGCAGCAGCGTCGTGTCGAAGAAGGAGTACCACTCATCATAGCCTGATTTCGCCTTCAGACTCTCCTGGAAACCGTCGAAATCACCGATATCCGTGGTCTGATCGTAGAGCCCCTGCTCGATGCGGTTATCGATGGTAATCAGATAATTCGGATCCTCGGTAAAGGGAATCGAGACCGGCGTGCCACTTGCATCGGGAACCAGAGCGTTGACCGCGGCACTGTTTGCACCGTTTATGGGACTGTAGAACTGACCGCCCTTCACAAAATAGATATTCACCTTCTCGATGCCGGATATCGTGCCCGAATCGATAGCCGCACCGAGCACCTTGTAGGCGTCGTCGGCCGCGCCGGTATCTTCATCGCCCTTAAAGGTATAGATCTCGTTCGGCGGGTTCCCGATAAAGGGGAGATCCTGCAGAACGCCGGAACCGTCCTCGTTCCAGTGCACCACGGGGAGATCGTTGTCGACGTTATATTGCAGGGCTTCGCTGGTCTGTTTGTTAGTCTGATCGGTCAGGCTGAGCTGAACCTGGAGCACACCGTTGCCGCCGGCGATAACTGTTGCAGTATCGATCGGTATCTCGACCCGGTACTGATAGGGATCCGTCGTACCGACGTCGCTGATACTATATCCGCTCTGGTCGCTGATCTGATCGAAGGTCGCCCCGCCGTCGAAACTGATCAGCATTGAACTGGTAAGAAGCTCCTTGTCGTCTTTAAAGAGCGCCCGCAAGGTCACGGTACCCTTCTGGATGGTACCGCTGGCCGGGGTGGGATCGACCGTCTCCGTTACTCCATCTACCTCGAGACCGGCGATCACGGGCGACTCCGAATCATTGTAAACGGTGAAGGTCTGCGCCGCTCCGGCGAGGCCGTTGATATCGTAGGGAACAAGCCGGAAGCCGAGGAAGCCGTCCGCCGTCGCATGTCCGGCGGCGATCAGTACCGCTTTTGAGTAGTCGCCGGCGTTCAATGGTATAGACCAGGAACCGGTGGAGGCGTCGATACTGACCGAAACCGATTCATTCTCAAAGTCGCTGGAGATACCGCCGCCGTCCAGATCGAAGCTATCGTCATAATCGCCGTCGTTGTTCAGATCGATCTGCATCTCGACTCGATCGGTTCCGTCGTCGTCGCTGATCGTTCCGTTCACCAGAAAGGTTCCCGAAACACTTGCCCCGTCGGAGGGTGCCACTACTGATACAACCGGACGGTCGCCGTCGGGATCGATGTCGAGATATCCCGTTACCGAACCGATATTACCGGCGATATCCCGGGCGGTGACCTCGAGGGGGAAGCGCCAGACATTGAGACCTTGATCCACGGCGTAGGTAGCGTTGGCATAGGTGCCGGAAGAGAGAATGGTGGTCTGCCAGCTGATGGTGTTGCCGTCGTTACTCTGATTGACCGGATTGCCCGTCGGATCGATACCGCCCACAAGGGTAACCTCGGCAATCGAGCTGCTATCGCTTACCGATCCGCGGACCAGGACATCGCCGTTCACATTGGGCGCATCGCTGGTAATGAGGGTCGTGACCCCCGAGGGAGAAGTAAAATCTATCACCGGAGCAACCGTATCCACGATTACCGTCAGGATCTTGGAGGTGATCTTGCCGCGGCTGTCGCTAGCGCGATAGCTGATATTGTTCGTGCCTTCGGCGAGACCGCTGACGGCCAGGGCAAAACTGAATGTTCCGTCCATGTTATCCACGGCCGCACTCCAGCTGCCTCCGCCGTCCACGGAGACCTCTACTTGACTGATTCCGCTGGAATCGGAGGCGCTGAATTCGAGAACAGAGTCGTTATTGATGTAGCTTCCGTTGAAATCGGCATTTATCACGGTGTCGGCGCCGCCGTAGAGATCCTGAATGCTGATCTGATCCAGGGTGAGCGAGGGTGCGACCGTATCGATATCGAAACTGATGACCGCCGATTCAAACTCGTTGAACGAGCTCATACTCCCGGCGTATACGGTGTCCCGGGCGCGCAGTTGAATGCGGTAGCTGCCGTCGGCCAGGGCCGATAGATCATCTTCGAAATTGATGCTCGAGCCGGAGACAACGGCGGGCTGACTGACCGGAACATAGCCCTCGTTTAGATCATCGAAATCGGCGTCGTTATTGCGGTCGATGCGAATCTCCAGGGAGTTGAGGGTGTCATCATCGCTCAGCGATCCGATCACCTTCTTGTTCGATTCTATCAATCCGCCGTCTACGGGTTGGGTTACCGTCAGGACCGGCTTGTCGGAAGCCTGATTGGTTACGAAGCTTATATTCTCTACCGCGGATAGATTCCCGGCGTTGTCGACGGCCACAACCCCCAGATAGAGGGTCGAATCGACGGCGGTATTATTGCCGAAAATGGCGTCGCCCACGGTATCCAGCTCGAAATTCCAGTTATAGGTCCCGGTAGCCTGGGTCCAGCCGTCGCCGGCGGGATCGGTAGTCGACGGATTGGCCGAGGTACTCAGGGAATACCAGACCGTACCGATCTGCAGGTTATCGCCGGCGCTTCCCCGGAAGGTCTGGGTACCGTTATAGGCGCCGCTCACGGTATCGGGATTCGTCGCGCCGGTGCTGATGCTCACGCTTGGATCTACGGTGTCCACCAGCAGGGTGAAACTGTAAGGGGTGACCTTCCCATGGATATCCTCGACCTCCAGGTAGAGCACATCCGAAGAACCGGAGAGGGAGAGCCCGCTGCGCGACCACTCCCAGGTATCGAATGGAGTTGTTCCGTCGGCGTCGCCGTCTGTATCGGTTACCGTAGCGTATGCGGCTCCCTCGGATCCGAGCCGAGCGCGGACCTCTTGCACCTGTACGCCGTCGGCGGCGGTGCCGCTGATTATGAACTGGTCGTTAATATAGACGCCGGTAAGGGTTGCGGAGCTTACCCTGCCGTTGTCGATCTGGGTGATAGTTGCGGTGGGGGCGGAGTCGTCTACGAAAACCGTCAATGGTGCAGAGGCGACCGTTTGGGCGGCCACATCCTGACTGTCGTCGGCAAAATCCTCGCCGGTATCGGCGGCCCGCAGCTCTATGCTGTAGGCCCCCGCCTGTTCACTCAGCCCCGCGAGGGTGTGGGCGAATGCGGCATTGCCGGTATCAAAGGCGGGCGCTGAGCTAACGGAGGTCCAGGCTCCGCCGTCGATGGAGATCTCGATCGTGGAGACATCAACATTATCATCGTCGGTAACGGTGCCGTTGATGGAATCCGCGGTGGAGAGCACCGTCCCGTCGAGGGTTTCCAGACTAATCTGCGGTATATTCCCGCTCTGATCGGGGGTAAAACTGAGGAGATAATCCCCAACCTCGGTACGGTTCCCCGCCGCATCCTCGACGAGCAGATAGGCGCCATGCAGTATGGAATCGGTCAGGTCTTCAGAATTAAAACGATAATTGATCGAGGTCGTACTCGGCAGCAGGGTCCAGCCGTCGTCCACCGGTGTAGCGCCCGGTTCATCGGGGGTGGTATCCGAGATCAAGAGATAGACGGCGCTCACCAGGTTTTCATTATCGATGGGTGTTCCCTGAATCAGCACTGAACCGTTGACCTTCCCCGCCGCGGGATCGTTATTGATCAGAGAGAGGGAACTGATGAGCGGCACCTGGGTATCGACGATAATATAGCGGTCGTAGGTGCTGATCTTGTCGTAGGCATCGGTGACGGTAATGGTATAATCCAAGACTCCGTCGTCGGTATGAAAATCCTCATCGATATCTATGCTGTCGACGGTATTGTCGGACCACGCCACACTCGCGCTGGAAGCGCCGGCATCGGAGTATACCGTAACGGGAGCCTCAGCGCCGTACTGTACGGTAATGCTCTTTATTCCCCCCGCGTCGCTGGCGGTGCCGGCAACCGTAAAATCGGTCTTCGCATAACCGCCGTTGGATGCGGGGGATGTTATGGTCGTTTGCGGGTTGGCCGTATCGACGGCAAAGCGGACGAAGCCGGTCTCGTCCCAGCCGAAGCCGTCGTCGCTTGTATCGGCGGGGGTTGTCGCACCGATAAAACTCCCGAGATCATTTACATCCGCCGCCCGCAGCTTGAGGGTGTAGCGGCCGTCGCCGATAGCGGCGCCGAAGGTATGCGTCCACGAAGCGAGGGTCGAATCGCTCCCCGGGGCTCCCGACACGGCATTCCAGCCGCTCGCCGGTTCGATCTGAGCATCCGAGGCCTCGTTCCAGACCTGATACTGAATGGAACTGGCGTCCACCCCGTCGTCGTCGATGATCGTACCGGCAATCTGTTTGGCGCCCGGGAGTAGATTTTCGGTAAAACTGCCGGCGTCGGTTATAGAGCTAAAGGTGATCACCGGCCGGTCCGAAGCCTGGAGTATATCGAAATCGAGCTGCATTACCGGAAGACCGCCGAGGTCGAGGCCGGGATTCCCGGCCGCGTCGACGGGTACGACCCTCAGGGTATAGGTATCGTCGGCGAGAATGGTCGTATCGAGATTCACGTTCCAGGAGTAGGTTCCCCCGAGAAGGCTGTAATCGCCGGGAAAGGCCGGTTCAGCGGCGGACGCGAGACCGACATGATAATAGACCTCGGCCAGGCTGATATTGTCCTCTCCGGTTCCGGACATAAGCAGGGTACCGTTTACCACCGCGCCGGCGGAGGGCTGATTAACCGCCGCCGTCGGCAGGCTGGCGTCGACGGTAAACTGTCCGTTCTCGACACCGGTGGAGCCGTAGGTGTCGGTACCCCTGACGAGGTAGCTGTAGGTGCCGTCGTCGCCGCCGGCTGAATCGACGAGTTTGGTGTAACTCCAGTTGTCGGTTGTTCCGGCGGTGGCGAGCCAACTCAGGCCGTTATCGAAGGAGATCTCTACTGCGGATACCCCGTTCGCGTCGAAGGAGGTACCGCTGATGATTACATCGCTGTTGTGATATGAGTAATTCGCCGGAGTCGCGATGGTAATGCTCGGCGGCCCCAGATTGAGGATGAAGGGAACCCCGCTCTGATCGGCCGCATCCTCAATGTTCCAGTTGAAGTTGCTGGAATACTCGGCAGCGGCGCTGGAGGATCCGAGGGTTCCGTCTGACTGATCGTCCCGCGCGCGCAGCTTGACCGTATGGGGACCTTCGAGCAGGCCGGAGATATCATGCTTCCAGACCACGATTTTTCCGGCAGATCCGGGAGGATTACTCACCGGTACCCAGCCGCCGTCGTCGATATTGATCTCTATAGTAGCGGGATCGACGAGATCGTCGTCTTCGACTACTCCGGTCAGCGTGGTTGCACCGACGAGCACGTTATTGGCGGCGGAGGTTTCGTCCTTGTCGATATCGTTGAAATCGATTACCGGTCTGTCGGAGCCCTGATCGATGGTAAGGGTGCGGTTATATTCGGCGGAGAAGTTGCCGGCGCCGTCCACCGCCATTACCGATACGACGTAATCCGCAGGGGTATCGGTAGTTTCGAGGCCAAGGGTATCGACAAGCGTCGACCAATTAAAGGTTCCGGCATTCGGAAAAACCCAGTTGGTCGGATCCGCGTCGGCCGGGGTGCCGAAGGGATTAATATCGACATAAACATTGGCGATCGAACGGTTATCGTCAGCCTGTCCGCGAATGGCGACGGAGCTCCCGTTTATCTGGCTCCCGGCGGTCGGTTGATCGATCGTAATTGTCGGCGGCGTCGCATCGACGATTACCTGCCGGTCGAGGGTCGTCGTCCCTCCCGAGAGATCGGTCGCCCTGAGCTGGTAAGCGAAATCGCCGTCACCCATGAGACTGACGTCGAAGAAGTAGTCCCAGGTAACGGGGGTCGAACCCGGGGCCTCGTTCATTACCGGTATGAAGGCTCCCCCGTCGATGGAGATCTCGACCGCCTGTACCCCATTGGCATCGGCTGAGGTTCCGCTGATAGAAAAATCATCCTTGAAGATGGCGTTATTGAGCGGCGTATCGATTATGAGCCCCGGGGGACCGTAATCAATCATGAAATCAGTCGCCAGGGTCTCGGCGTAATTGGCGTTGGTTCCCTCATCCGCAACCCCGGAGGAGTTAACGTCGTGGACCCGCAACTGCATGCTGTGCTGCCCCTGAGGCAGATTGGTCAAGAGGTGGGACCAGTTTACCACTCTGCCGTCGGCACCCGGCGGATTGCTAATGGCCGTCCAGGTTTCGCTCTCGTTTGCATCGAGGCTGTTTCCGTTGCCGGTAAGATCTTCGCCGGTAAAGACGCCGTCGTCATAGATATCGATCAGGACTTCAATGCTGGCGGCATCGACATTATCGTCGTCTTCGATGTAACCGAGGAAGCTGGCATCCTGGCCAAGCCCGTTCTCCACGGTGGTGCCGCCTTCTACCAGATTCGTCAAGAAGATCAAGGGTCGATCTGATTCCTGGGAAACAGTAAACTCCCGGGAAAAGGGAGCGCTCTGGTTTCCGGCGGCGTCGAAGGCAGTCACGTAGATGGTATGGGATCCGCTGTTAAGGGCGGTGGTATTGAGGTTGTAGATCCAGTTATAGAGGTCCGTAGTATCCGGGGTTGACCAGCTTGTTACATCGGCCGGCGGTGCGTCGCTCCCCTCTTGAACAGAAAGATATACTGCGCCTACCAGGTTATCGTCGCTGGATGTTCCGGCGACATTGAATGTCCCGTTGACCGAGGTTCCGGCGGGAGGAATCTCGACGGAAACCTCCGGCAGGGTAGTATCCCCGGTGTACTGCAGGGTCGCGTAGCCGTAGTTTCCGGCAGTGCCCGCACGAATCTTGAAGATCTGCTGACCGCCGGCAAGGGTGAAATCGGTGCCCGCCGTCAGGGAGGCCGTGTATACTCCGCCTCCCAGATCGATCATGGCCACTGCATTGCTGTAGTCATCATCACCGTCGGGGTCGATTTCGACCGTTCCGCTCCCCATTCCGGTCACGTTGACGCTGATATCAACAGTGGAGCTGAGACCTACATAGCTCCCCTGGGCCGGAGAGGTTATCGTTACGACCGGTGCAAATGAACTGACCCTGAAGGCGACCGACTGTGAGGTCGCGCCGATCCCGTAGATATCCTCCGCCCGTAGCCGCAACCAGTACTCGCCGTCGGGGAGATTCACCGAGTAGGTCCACTGGTTGCCGGAGATATCCGGCGCAACCCAGAGACTGCCGCCCAGCAGGATTGGATCGTCGAGATCCGGATTATCCGCCAGGTTCCAGATAGCCGCCTCTATCGTTCCGGTATCGACGCCGTCGTCATCCTCGAAGAAGCCGCTCAGGCGCTGGGGCGAGGAGAGAACATTGTCGGCGGGATTAACAGAAAAAGAGGGGCTGATAAAGATAAAACCGGGAAGATCCGAGTTGGGATCGATCGTGATCTCCATCCGATCAGGATCGACCGCCGTATGTCGGATAGACGAAAGACTGTCGCTCAGTACGCCAGCCCCGATGGGTACTCCCTGATAATCGGCGGCATGGACCTCTTCGATATTCGGCACCGCCGCCGGGTCGGTAGAGAGAGACAGCAAGTCGGCAAAGGTGTAAAAGTAGGCATTGGTATTACCGGACTTATCCTCGGCCGTAACGACAATATAGTAGGTTCCCACGCTATAGGCGGAAGAGTCGAACACATAGTACCAGCTGGTCGTACCGGTGGCGATCTCATCAGTAAAGATAGGTACATCCAGATCGGTATAGAGCGAGACCCGTACCTCATCGACCCTGGTCGTATCGGTCGCCTCGCCTTTTATCGCAATCGATTTATTAAACTCCCGGGTGGCATGATCCGTGGGAACGGTAACCAGTACCGTCGGCGGGGTATTGTCGACGATAAGAAAGAGGCTGACCTGCGATTTCTTTCCGGTCGAATCCGATGCGGTCACGACGAACTCCTGATCGCCGTCGGTCATAAGCGTCGTATCGATCGTAGCCGACCAACTATCTCCGCTACCGGAAGCGCTTATGCTGTTCCCGCCGTTTAGAATCGTTACTGATTCGATGCCCTGATCATCCCGGGCATATCCGGAAAGGGAGAGTATACCCGAAACATACTCACCGTTACCGTGACTCTCTACTCCCACTTCGGGTGCGTCGATATCTACGGAATCCCCCAGACCGGGAGAGAAGAGGTCGCAAGTCGTTAAAAGAAGGGGTGCAATGAGAAGAATGATGATGAGGGGGGAGAATAAACGCCATGTTTTTCCATTCTCCCGGAGATTAATCATCTGACAATAAACCTCACGGCCACGAATATAGCCCCATTTTTGTTAATCTTCAAAATATATTTACCCTTATCCCAAACGCTATGCGGTCTTCCAACCCTCCCTGAATATCGGAAGAGATAAACCAGAGCTGATTCTCTACGTATAGACTAAAGGCATTGAAGTTTTTTCTCTCGGGAATTTCGAAGCGCAAAAGCTCAAGCTGCGCCACAATGGCTCCGAGGACAAGGCCCGACTGCTCGGGACTCTCGGACATAGAGAAGTACTCGAAAGCGGAACCGACAGCAATGCTGGAAGAGAAGTTTTCCCAGTCCGGCCCGAAATAGTAGCCGTACGGAAAGGTCGCCACATTGGCCAAGAGTTTGATGCCGAATACGGTACCGTTGAAGCGGCCGGACGGAGCCTGCCCGAACAGTGCCTGCAGTCTGACGTTATCGTCGAAGAAGGTCAGTCCCATCCCGACTTCCCAGGTAGTCGCCCCCAGGAAATGGGTATCCAGATAGAGTCCCTGCACGAACTGCGGCAGCTCATGGCTGGATTTACTCCCTTTACGAAGCTTGATAGAGACGTCGGCCAGACCGGAAGCGTCGAAGGCCGTCCCGGTTACCTCCACGCTATTGTTAAAGGCCATACCCTCTTCGGGGGTCACGATGGTAACCCGAGGCGGGATATCGTCGAGGGTAACATGTACCCGGTTTAGAGCCTCTTCCCCATTGACGAACCGTGCCTTGACAATAATGGTTAACGGTCCGTCGCGGAGGGTTCCCGTTTCAAGCCTGAACTTCCACTCCTCCCGCGCCTTGAAGCGGGTAAAGCTACGGCCGTTATCCAGGCTATAGAAGAGCTGTTCCAGTTCGTGGGCCTTGAGCTCCTTCTTGGAGAGCTCTTCATCAGTCGCTTCAGTAGCCAGGTGATATCCCGCCCGGCCGCTGATCCATGGCCGCCGGGAGACATACTCACCGCTGCGGACCGACTCGATTTGTATCCAGGGACCCTCCGGTTGATACTCGATCAGTACCGCTCCGCTTTCCCGGCTGGTTCCATCCGGCAGTTCATACCGCACCTGTAGAATCTTCTCGCCCGGGATGCTCTCTTCCGGTACGATCTCGCGGCTGAAAATGCCGTTTTCATCCGGTGTAAGCTGATCGAAGGGCTCCCCGTTTTTAACCAGCGAGACTGTTTGGGGAATATAGTCTCCGTAGATACGTCCGTCCAACCTGAAACGTCCGCTCAAGGTACTTCCCGGAAGAGGATAAGAGATAGCCGGACGACTATCGGCATAGCGTTCGGTTTTGAGGATATCCCGCGAGACCGTCGCCTGGTTTCCCGCATCATCGAAAGCCGAGATAGAGAGGGCATAGCGTCCCGGGGCAAGGGCCGTCGCATCAATCTCTGTGATTATCACCTCATCCGGATCAAGGCTGCCCTTAACCTCGGCGGCGGTTTCCTCGCCGCCGGCGAGGGATGAGAGCCGATACTCGATCCGGTTTAAACCGATCCCCTCGGAGACCCTCAACTCGATCGGAAGCTGATCTTGAATCCGTCCGCCGTCGACCGGCAAGGTAAGATCGAGTACGGGTGGGGAATTATCGATCGTCATCAGGTTTGAGAAAAGATTACTTACCCCATATGCGTCGGATACGCGAGTCAATACCATGTAGAGACCGTCCACGAGAAGATCGGTGTCGATAGAATAGCTCCACTCCTCCGTCCCTTCCGCCAGGTGAAAACTACTGCCGTTATCCAGAGAAATCTCAACGCGGCCGATTCCATTGGCATCAGCCGCAGTACCGGAGATAGCGAGCCGACCTCTACTGGTAGCCCCCCTTTCCGGAGATAGCATCTTCCCCCTAGGCTTATCGAGGGAGACCCGAAACGTAACTACCCGGGGATCACTGACGACTCCCTCCAGGTCGAAAGCCCGGACTTCTATACTATGCTCGTTATCGGTCAGTTGGCTGAGCCTGACGGTGCTGTTAAAGTTACTCTCCCCCTCCAGGGGAATGAACTCACCCTCATCGATTCGGTATTCCAGGCGCGCAACACCGTCGTCATCGGAGGCAATACCGGCCAGGGAGAAGTCGGAGGTAATCAGCGCGCCCTCAGCGGGGGAGTAAACTTCCACCTGAGGTTTGTCCGATTCAATATCGAGAGTGAGCTGCGGCACGAAGCGGGCCGAATTACCAGCTTGATCGGTAAAATCGATACCGAAATCCTCCGGCACCTCCTCTATACTTGAGAAATCAACGCTGACAGCGCTAAGCCCCTGCTCGAAAACCAAGCTTTCATCGATATCTTCCAGAACCAAACTCCCGGAAATACCGCCGGCCTCCCCATCTTCTGCAGCGAATACGAAGGGAATACTTCCGTTGACGCTGAGTCCGGCGGGGGGAATAATCTGGCGGATCTGGGGAGGGCTGCTGTCATGGATGAGCAGCGACCTATCTTCGCTGCTATTACCGCCCCCGTCCAGCGCTCGCAGGCGCAGTACAATCGGGCCCTCGGGAAGCGACTCTAAGGGAACCGTGATCTCGAACCTGCCTTCGTCGGCCTCGGAGTCAATGGGACGAAAGTCGTTCTCGTCGAAAGCGTATTCGAACTCCCTTAGCTCGCCATCGTCTCGCAGGACTCCGCTTAAGGATAGGCTCTCCTTGACAAAGATTTTCTCCGGCGCATCGATGCTCAAGACCGGTTCTTGGGTATCCGTCGCAAACGAATAGGGTCCCGCACTATAGCTTCGCCCGGAGCTCCCCTCGACCCGGATCGTTACGCCTTCAGCCGTACCGGGCCGCTGTGAAGAGAGAGTGATCACCTGCCGGTCATGCTCCAATGCAAGGATCTCGCCCGCCGTGCTAAGTTCCGCCGATGAGATTGAATCACCGCCCATAATTAACTGGAGCTGCCCGTCGAGGGGGATCATTCCATTCGCTTCCAGATTATCCGAGAAAAGAGCAAAGAGGCCCGGCGTACCGCTGCCGGCCTCGCTCTCCTCTACCCAAACTCCGGACCGGGAGAATCTGGATTCAGAAAAGACGTCGGCGGCTTCGATATCTATACTAAAAAAACCGGGCGGGAGCGGGTTGGGCAATTTTAGAGAGAAGGTAAAGAATGACTCCTCGCGTCTGAGGGAGAGCTTACCGGATTCTCCGTTGGATAAGGTATAGATAACATCGCCGGGCTCACCGTCGAAGCGAATCCTGCCCTCTAGAGTACGCATCTCTTCGGCCTGAATCTGCATTCCGGGCTGATAGGGTCGACTCCCGTCCGGCCCGCTCAGCGAAAGATACTCCACAAGCGGAGGATCCGCGGCAATCAGGAAAGGAACCGTCTCCGATTCCCCCTCCAGGCCGTCGACATCGATACCGCGCAGACGCACCTCGTGCTCCCCCGGAGGCAGTTCCTCCAAGGATATATCGAATGTGGCCCCCTGATCGAGACGACGTTCTTCACTGTTATTAACGGCGTAGTAGATCCCCTGCGCCCCGTCATCGTCCAGAACCCAGCCCCTCATCCGTTTTGAGAAAAGAAATTCGTCGGCTACCGGGGAAAAGAGCTCCACCCTGGGGCGATCCTCCTCCCAGGTCAAAGTGCGAGAGAACTCCTCTTCCACCTCGTTCCCGGCCAGATCCTTAACGCGCAACCGGAATTGCGCCTCCTTGGCGTCTTGGAAATCGACACTGGCGGTCCAGAAGGGATTACCGACCTTTAAAGGGATATCGACGGGATCTTCTCCCCGCCGTACCAAGGACAGGGAGGCGAGGCCGACCTCATCGAAGACCTGTCCGGCAATAGCAAAATTTCCATTAACCGCGTCATCCTGAGTCGGAAAGAGGATTTCTATCTCGGGAGGAGTGTTATCGATGTAGAGATGCAGGCTGCTCTGACTCAGTGCCGTTTTCTGATTGACAGCAGAGACCAGGATGGTGAAGAGACCGTCCGGGAGATCTCGCGTATCGATATCGAAAGAGAACTCCCCCGCACCCTCCCGGGGTTTCCCCTTCAGCTTAGCCTCAAGATAATTCTGTCCGCCGTCGAGGGAGTAGGACAATGAATCGATGCCATTCGCATCCTGTACGCCGCCCTGCACCGTGATCCGTCCGCTAACAAGTTCTCCGTTTGCATGGGACTCTACCGTGACTAGCGGAGGTTCGCGGTCGACGATGAAGACCACCTCAGTAGGCTTGCCTTCGACACCATTTATGTCGACGGCCTGTACCGATAAGCGATGCTCACCGTCGCTTAAGTCTGCTAATGAGAGAGGCGCCGACCAGAAGAGAGCACCGTCGGCCCGAAGGAGCTCCCCGTCGTCAATGCTAAATCGGACCGAACCGATTCCATCGTCATCGACGGCGCTTCCGAGAAGATTGATATCACCGCGGAGTACGGTTCCCTCCCCCGGAAAGGTTACCGATGCGGCAGGCAGATCAGAATCCTCATCGATCTGAATGTCGACTGCTACTCCTTCACTCCGGTTGCCGGCGCGATCAACCCCCTCGACCAGTAGATTGTAGGTGCCGGGACTGAGCGAGCCGATATCATATTCATAATGCCATTGAGTTAAACCATTAACCGGAGAAAAGGTATCGAGCAGTCCTGAACTATCTTCCGCTATTGCCGTAGACGCTGGAGCGTCGCTTTGCGCCGAAAGGTAGAGTGGCATGAGGATGAGTAATACTACGAGGCAGGCTATAGAATATTTTCCTCTGCCTCCACATCTTTTACCCAGTTCGGCCACCCCTTTTATCTATAGTTCTCTTTCTATATATACTCTTCCGCCCTAAATATCGGCTTGGGAGTGGTATAAACTAAAATTCTGTTTGAAGTCGTTCGGACTCTTACCTTTTTTATTGGAATGCCGGAGATACCTTCGGTCCCGGCTGCGTCGACTCGGGAACGTCCGCACGAGTACGGCCGCTCCTCTCGTTCTCCTTGCCGGTCGGACTCACTACGCTCGCCTTCGGTTCGCTTCGCCCCGCGTTTCCTTCAGAAACGCTCGGACTTCGTTCGAGTCCGGTCTCCCCTGGTATACGCAGAAAGCCGCCCAAAAGGACGGCTTTCTGCATAATGCCGGAGATACCTTCGGTCCCGGCTGCGTCGACTCGGGAACATCCGCATGAGTACGGCCGCTCCTCTCATTCTCCTTGCCGGTCGGACTCAGCTCCATTCGGCTATAGCCTCATTTCGCCCCCGCACTTGCTCAGCAAGTGCTCGGACAAGTTCTCGTCCTTGTCTCCCTCTGGATGTTAAAAGAGCGACCTGACGGCCGCTCTTTTTCTTTTTAATGCCGGAGACCGGACTCGAACCGGTACGAGCTTTTAGGCTCGGGGGATTTTAAGTCCCCGGTGTCTACCAATTTCACCACTCCGGCGTTTGAAAAACGCTGGTCCGATACTACCCATCTTGCATCCTTCCGTCAAGCGCTGGTAGGATCTGGTCCGTTGCTATGAAGAAACAGAAACCGGAGCCGCCGGCTCTCATCGATTATGTGGACACTCATTTTCACCTGAATCATACCCTAAAAAAAGGCCTCGACCGGACGGAGATTCTGGACAGAGCCTTTGCGGCGGGTATGAAATACGCCCTCGACATTGCGACCGGGCCGGAAGGCTTCGAGGATCGCACTTCGGTCGCCGACCGGTATCCGGGGCTCTTTTTGAGCATCGGTTACTACCCTAGCCGGGCGGAAGAGGAGCTTTCCGACGAGATCGAGAGTACCCTGCGCTTCCAGGCAGGCGCGCACGAGAAGGTCGTGGCCCTAGGCGAGATCGGCCTCGATTACCACTGGAACTACGGAAGCACTGAGCGGCAGCAAGAGCTTTTCGAGCGTCAGGTACGTACCGCCAACGAGCTCGGTCTGCCTATCTCTATCCACTGTCGTGAGGCGGAGGAGGACCTGCTCGCCACCCTCAGGCGCGTCTCGCCGGAACAGGGGGGTGTTCTGCACTGCTTCTCTTCGGATTATGAGTTTGCCAAGGAGTGTCTCGATTTAGGCCTCAAGATCTCATTCGCCGGGAACGTAAGCTATAAGAAGGCGGAGAATTTACAGGAGGCCGCAGGAAAGATACCCAAAGAGAGCCTGCTGCTGGAGACTGACGCCCCCTACCTGGCATCGGTGCCGATGCGGGGCAAGACCAACCGGCCTGACTGGGTGCGCTACACCCACGCCGTCGTGGCCGGGATTCGAGGCGTATCTCCCCAGGAGCTGGCCGACCAGGTGCGGGAAAACAGCATCGCCCTCTTCAATCTTCCAGAATAGTAATCTCTACCCGCCGATTTTGCGCCCTTCCGGCTTCGGTGGTATTGGGCGCGATGGGCTGAGAGCCTCCCAAGCCCTGGTAGAGAAAGCGTTCCGCGGCAATCCCCTCGGCTGTCAAGAGCTCGACTATCCGTTTCGCCCGTTCGATGGAGAGCTCGAGCTGACTCTCGACGCTGCCCACAGCGGCGGTATGGCCGGTGACCAGGATACCCCGCTCCCCTACCGATTTAAGAACCTGTGCCAGGGTGCTAAGCTTGCCGAGCTCTCCCGGGAGGAGTTCGGGGGAGTCGGGGTAGAAGCGGAGATTCCGCAGACGTACGGCTATCCCCTCCTCCCGCTCTTCCACATCCACATCCTCGAGCTCTTCCTCCTCCACCAGACGCCTGATCTCATCCTTTAAGCCGCCCCGGTTCAAGGGCTCTATATCCTCGTACCAGGTTAGGATGAATCCTGAACGCTCCAAGCGGGTACCGTCGGCATATTGATACTGCTCGTCCACCACGTCCCGCATAAAGGCGGTCCGATCGCCCTCAAGAGGCAGGTAGATGTCGACCAGGTGCCGTCCCTGCAAGGCGGTCAGCTCAAAGTCTCCGTAGGGGTCTTCTCCCTGGCGATACCTGACCGCATACTGGGCCTTGATGATATGGGCCGGCGCCCCGTTGTAATCGCCGATACCCCGATATTCATACTCACACAAAAACGGGACGGCGGTACCCTCGCGCCGCAGGGGATTGACGATTCTTACCCCCGACGAGCGCCAACGCTGACCGACTGCAACCGGCTCGGCCGGCAGCCGGGGAAAATCTCTAAGAAGGGGATAATCACTCTCTTGGGGGAGCTGCATCGATCCGTCGGGAGCGATCCTCATCTCGACCTGAACCTGATTCTCCATCCTGCGCGCCACATTGCGCAAATCCCGGGTCAGTGATTCGAGGACATAAAAACTTCCCCGGTAAACCGGGTCGGCGGCGGAGTTTCGAATCAGCGCGCCCCTCACCTCGTGATAGACGAAGCCCTGATAGCGGCCGTTCAGCCGCTGACGGAAGCTGCTCCTCTCGGTGATGCTGTAACGCTCCCCCGAAGCGGCTAATACCGCCCCGGAAGGGGGAATATCGCCGTAAAGGTGGATCGTAGAGACGAAAAGCAGGCATAAAAAAATCCCCCGGCAACCGCGGGGGATTTCTATAGGTAATCTCAACGAGATCTTTATCACCAGGAGTCCTGCATGTCGTCCACGTCCCTGGCCTCTTCGGAGTAGAGGTCCGTGACGGCGCGCATATCGTCGAAGTAGAGATAGTAGTCGCCGTAGGTATCGACGGGATCACAGACTACCTTGAAGCCTTCGATCATAATCCCCATGCGGTTGGAGTGGTGGTAATCCCGCTGGATAATGTGGGGCGGAATAGCCACGGTCATCTTCTTCCAGCCGGTAAAGTTCAGGCTGCCCATGGTTACCTCGGCGCGGTTGCCGAAGTAGTCCCGGATCATCAGTTTAAGATCGTGCTTGTTGTTCCGGCCTACAACCCAGACAGAGACGGTTTTAGTGATTCCCTCGATCGCCAGAGGCCGAGCGGGGGTAATCATAAACTCATGGAATCCGCGCTTGAAGTATTCAACCTTCACGCCCAAAACGAAGCGGTCGACTTCGCTCTGGGATATGCCGATCTCCTCTTCTTCGGGGATAGGCTCCTTATCGAGGGGACCGCCGGGAAGGCGCTTATGGGTAATTAATCCGTTGTCCAAAGGCATCGACACCTGCCAGAAACCGGCGTCCTCATATTTAGTAACCGAAACCTCTTTAAGCTTCTGCTGGGCGGAATCGATTCCGATCTCCTCGGCATTCGGTTCGCCCACGGAGAGATTTTGCCCAAACAGGCCGACGCTAACGATTAAGCAAACGAAAAGTAGTAGAAACCTCTTCATATCTTCTATTCCTCTTCCTCGGGCCAAATCTCCGAGCGAGACTCGGGACGGACGAACTCGTCGCCGTCGAAACGGCTCTCGAAGACGTCGGTCAAGACCTTGATGTGATCCATATAGAAATCGAATCCGGCTACGTTCTCCGCCGGTTCAGTGCGCAGCACAAACTTAATCAGCTTCAAATCCCGATAGTTCGGGATATATACCTGACTCTGGGGGATGTAGCTGGGAATCTTAATCCGCAGATTCTCCCATCCCGGAAAATTGAGGCTACCCATGGGCAGTACATAGACATAACCCCGGTAATCCTCAAGGTGCACCTCGAAGGTGTACTTGTACTGAGAACCCCAAACCCAGAGATCGAGCTCTTTAACGCGACCGGGAATGGAGACCTTTACCGGAACTTTTCCGTCGGGCCCGTCTTCCACGGGAAAGATCTCCAGATAGTTGAAGCCCTTGCGGTCGAAGGCGGCCTGCATGCCGAGAACCTGATGATTCCCTTCGTCGCCGGCGCGACCGTAGAGGGCGAAAGGAAAGCCGTCGATCAGCTTGAATCGAGGGTATCCCTCGGCAATGAACTTGCTCCCCTGTACATACCATTCGTAGGACGAATCCTCCGGATCGAAGGTTTCAATTACCCGGGATACGATATTTTCAGTTGATGTTTCAGCAAGCAATGAGACCGGTAGGGTCAAGGTGAACAGTAAAAGGCAAACAAAGAATAAACGGTAACCGCGTTTCATTCTTAACTCCTTTATGTAATAGAGACTCACATGTCCGTCAGCAATTTGAATTATATTTCTATCAAAACTCTTTGTCAAACCTTTTTCCCGAATTGAAAAAAAAGTATAAATCTCGATGAAATCAATAGTTAGTTTGTCGTTGCAGCCCCCTCGGAAGGGACGGGAATTGAGGGATATGGGCGGATTTTCCAGAGATTTCGGCCCCGATAATAGCCTGGCCAGTCAAAATCGAGGTAGAAGGCGCGAATTCCCCCCCGGTAGCGCAGCAATCGCTGGGATAGGAAGAGCGCCTCGGGATAGCGGTCGGCCGCGGTCCGAAGGGCCTCCTCCGATCCGGGTCCGGCGCCGATCAGAACCACCACAGCGGGGTATTCCGCCTCTTCGAGCACCCGGCGCTCACTCAGGAGGGCTAAAAGAGCTGCGGCGATCTCCTCCTCTGCGCCTCCTTCCTCGCCCGGAATAAGCAGTACCGGCCCCCGGGCCCCGTGAGCATACTCATCCTCGATCCGATCGGCCAGGAGCTGGGCTGCAGCCTGAAAATCCGGTTCCGGAGCCACTATCTCTACCTCTCTGTTCGACCGGCGGATCTCCTCCGCCAGTTCCCGGAACTGCGGTGAAAGAAGCAGCACTGCGGGATTCAGCTCATCCAGCAGACGTCCCGCCTCTATAACGGACGGAAGAGACTCATAGACCTCGATTTTCAGCCCCCCGGGCCACTCTGCCTCGAAGCTCTCCCTTTCGAGTGAGGCAAATAGAGGATCGCTGATCATAAGCGCCCCGCCTCCGCTGCAGGAAACGAGGAGCGGGAGTAAAGTAAGTAGTAGCGCTATTGAGGAGAGACGCATTAGATGCAACTCTACGCCTCCCGAACTTCCCGGTCAAGGCCGCCCTTGACACCCTATTGCCCCCTCCCTACAATCGGAAGCTAGAAATCCAATCAAGGAGCCCTAAATGACTTCATATAAAGAATTAGGCCTCGTAAACACAAAAGAGCTCTTCAAGAAGGCCGTCGACGGCGGTTACGCCTTGCCCGCGTACAACTTCAACAACATGGAGCAGCTGCAGGCGATTATTCAGGCCTGTGTCGAGACAAAATCTCCGGTAATCCTGCAGGTATCTTCGGGCGCCCGGAAGTACGCCAACTCTACCCTGTTGCGCTATATGGCGCAGGGTGCGGTCGCCTACGCCAAGGAACTCGGCTACGAGATCCCCATCGCTCTCCACTTAGATCACGGCGATACCTTCGAACTCTGCAAGGACTGTATCGATTCCGGTTTCTCCTCGGTCATGATCGACGGCAGCCACCACTCCTACGAGGAGAATGTGGCTCTGACGAAGAAGGTCGTCGAGTATGCTCATCAGCATGACGTGACCGTCGAAGGGGAGCTCGGCGTTCTGGCCGGTATCGAGGATGACGTGGTCGCCGAAACCTCGACCTACACCAAGCCCGAAGAGGTTATCGATTTCGTAGAGCGGACCGGCGTAGATTCCCTGGCCATCTCTATCGGAACCTCCCACGGGGCGAACAAGTTCACCCCCGACCAGTGCACCCGCAACGCGGAGGGCATCCTGGTTCCCCCGCCCCTGCGCTTCGACATCCTGGAAGAGATCGAGAGAAAGCTTCCCGGCTTCCCCATCGTTCTGCACGGCTCCTCCTCCGTTCCCGCCGACAAGGTGGAGAGCATCAACAAGAACGGCGGCGCCATCAAGGACGCGGTCGGCATCCCCGAGGAGCAGCTCCGCAAGGCAGCCAAGTCCGCAGTCTGCAAGATCAACATCGACTCCGACGGACGCCTGGCGATGACCGCCGCGGTGCGCGAGGTGATGGCCTCCAAGCCCGGTGAGTTCGATCCCCGGAAGTATCTCGGCCCCGCCCGGGATGCGCTCAAGGAACTCTATATGCACAAGAACAAGGCGGTTCTCGGCTCGGCCGGGAAAGCCTGAGTAGATAGCTTTTTGTAAGAGTTTTACAGCTGACCGTTTTCACGGTCAGCTTTTTTTCTGCCCGGATCTATGCGATGAGAGAGGACCGGATAGTGAGCCACGCCACAGCGGCGATGGTCAGCAGCAGAACCAGCAGGGCCGCCGGAAAAAAGGCGCTGTAGTAGAGGGCGGGAACGAGGGCAAAGAGAAAGGCGGCCGGAATTAAGAGTAGATTGAGGAGCAGTCGGCTCCCGCCCTGGTTATCCAAGGCCATTTGAAAGAGGATTCCCACAATCAAGAGGAACAACAGTTCGCTCACCGGCAACGCAAAAAGCACATATGCATCCTGATAGTGGACGTAGCGTACGATGTTATCCAGTCCCGTAGGAAGATAAAGCCCCATCAAGAAGGGAAAGAGCGTCCGTTCGTCCAGGAAGGGAGTGAATGAACCGGTTCTGAAGAGGAGAAAACCCAGAGCAGCCCCCAGACCGAGAGGGAGAAAACCACTCACGGCCCAAAAGAGCAGATCCCGCATAAAGGAAGGCAGAATCCCTCGCGTGAATCCCCCGAGCCAGGCAAATACCAGCACAATCAGATACGAGACTAATCCGGCCCCCAAGGATTTCCACCAACTCAATCGTTCGGGAAGTCCCTCCCTCTTCAAGAAGGTCAGGAAAAACGGGATCAATACCGGGAATACTACCATGAATGCACTCATAGCAGTGGATACTACCAGGTATCGCCGGAGGTGGCAATCTTATTGGAGTAGAGACTCGAGCTCCAGACGATCATCCAGCAAGCCGGCCATTTTCCGTTCGTCCCCGGCTATCTGTTTCGCCAGTATAGCAGCATCCGTGGAGGATACGCCGCTCGCGATGCCTTCAAAGCAGTCGGCCAGACTCAGGCAGAGATCACGCATCGCCTGCAAGCCTTCCCGAGAGCCCGGTTGGGAGGAAGAGAAGCTCTTCTCGGGCAACTCCCCGACCGCATCCATGCTTGAGAGAATCTCGCTGCCGGCCTCCCGGAGATCCTCTATATGGCGCTGCTCGTAGTTGATGATTGAGGAAACCAGCTGTTTTAGATCCGGTCTTACCAGGCGTGCCTGGAATTTTTGGTACTCCCGGCAGATGGTTTCAAGGGGCGTGAGGATACTCGCGGCCATTGCTGTTCCTCCTTCTTCTGTCTTAGTATAACTATTAGCTTTCGCTTTGCCCATACTCAAGGCCTTACGAGAAGAATTATTTACCTGGCCGCCCTTTACTTATTGATTCTTTCTGTTTTGAATGCTATAGTTCCTTCCCATATTGTGAGTTTTGGAGGAGTATTGGCTGTTAAAGACCTGCGGATCAATGAACAGATCCGAGTACGCGAAGTGCGATTGATTGATGGCGACGGAGAACAACGAGGAGTGCTGCCCACAAGTGAGGCAATGCAACTTGCCAAAGAGGCCGGACTCGATTTAGTAGAGATCGCCCCTAATGCGAATCCGCCGGTCTGCAAGATCCTTGACTACGGTAAGTATAAGTTCGAGCAGGAAAAGCGTATCCGGGAATCCAAGAAGAAGCAGAAGCTTCTAAAGATGAAAGAGATCCGGATGCAGCCCAAAATCGAAAAGCACGATATGGCATTCAAGGCCAAGCATATCCGCACCTTCCTGGAAGATGGAAACAAGGTTAAGGTAACCATTCGTTTCCGCGGCCGGGAATTGGCTCATACCGAGTTGGGCCGGGATGTGCTTGAGAAGATTCTGGAGCTCCTTGAGGACTCGTACATTGTCGACCGTCCGCCCGCCATGGAGGGACGTTTTATGTCGATGATCTTGAATCCCAAGGCCTCAAACAAAGCGAAACCGAAGAAGAGCAATGAGAGCGGAAATAAGGAGGAGAAATCCAATGCCGAAGATGAAAACACGTAGAGCCGCCGCTAAAAGATATTCGAAGACCGGCAGCGGCAAGTTCAAGTATAAGAAGCAGGGCCTGCGGCACATTCTAACCAAGAAGAGCACGAAGCGGAAGCGCAAGCTGCGGAAAACCGGCATCTTGAGCGAAGCTGAAGTACGCCGCGCACGCGTACTGATGCCCTACTAAATATTAATAATCACCTAAGGAGAAGAGCATATGCCACGCGCAGTTGACGGGACCAGGCGTCATGACCGTCGTAAAAAAATTCTCAAATCGGCTAAAGGCTACTGGGGCCGCCGCAAAAGCAATTTCCGTACCGCAAAGGATGCGGTCGCCAAGGCCGGTCTCTACGCATACCGCGACCGTCGCGCCAAGAAGCGGGACTTTCGCCGACTCTGGATCGCCCGTATCTCGGCTGCCTGCCGTACCCGGGGAATCAGCTACTCCCGCTTCATCAACGGTTTGACCAAGGCCAACGTCGAGATCAACCGGAAGGCCCTTTCCAACCTCGCCATCGAGGATCCGAAGGCCTTTGATGCGGTTGTTGAAAAGGCAAAATCCGGCCTCGGAGTTTAGAGCGTATGATTACGCTGGAACAGGTTCGCCTGTTAGATCAAAAGGTGAACGACGCGGTCGAGCTTATCGATTCCCTCCGGACCGAAAACCGGATGCTGAACGATAAGCTCGAAAGCTATCAGAACAAGATCTCCGAACTCGAAATTCTACTCTCCAGCCTGAAAGACGGCCAATCGGAGGTAGAGATCGGTTTTCAGAAGGCCCTGGAGACCCTCTCGGGTATCGAGGAAGCCGAGCAAGCCGAAGACGCGCCGGAAGAAACCGTGCAGCAGGAGGCCTCCTCCCCCGCTCCCGAATCAGCCGCCGAAGAAGCGGTCGAGGAGGAATCCGATGAGGAAGAGCAGACGGGCGCCGAGCTGGATATCTTTTAGATTGCAATGGAACCGATAGTGATCGAGATCCTCGGCACGAACCTGAAGGTCAACACTGACGAGGATCCGCGCTACATTTCCCAGTTAATCGAGTATCTAAGGGAGAAAACGGCCGAGGTTCAAGCCTCGGCCCGCATCGAAGATCCCTTAAAGATTTCAATTCTAACCTCGATCTACCTGATCGACGAACTCTACAAAAAGAGCGGTTCCGGCATCGAACTCCCCGGGGACCGGGAAGCTTCCCAGTTGACCCTGCAGATGATCGAGAAACTCGATCAGAGTCTGGATCTGATCGACTCTCCGGAAAATCCTGATTGACACTGCCCAGGCCGGCAGCTACTATCAATTATCTATGGCACTCATAACAAGTCAGCAGCTCACCCGCTATTATCAGGGATTTCAGACTACCAGCCTTACCTTCACCAAGGATGTTATCGGTGCCACCCGGCTCCTCTCGCGAAACACCCAAATCAAGTGTCTCGGCGATCATTGGCCCTGTGTCCTCTACTCCGCCTCGATGACCGGCGCAAAGGTCCTGGCAAATCTGACCAAGCCCTTTTACGAGAAAACGAAGAGCGCCAATAATCTTGTTTCCCTGCATCTCTCTTTTGCCCAAGAGGATAAGAGCGACCCTTTGAGCTTCTTCGTTACCTGCAAGATCAACGGCTATACCCCCTACGACAAGAGCAAGCCTAACCTGAACTACCTGAGTCTCGACTACACCCAGCGTCCGCCGGACGATCTGATCGGAATTCTCGGCTCTCTGCTCGAAGCCAATGCCAACTCCTCCAAACGGCAGGATGAGCGGATCGACATAACCGCCGAGAATATCCGGAAACTGGGGCTCAAATCGAAAACATGCCTGGTCTATGTGGATAGTATCCCTCGCAAATGCATCCTGCGGGACCTCTCCTTCTCGGGAGCGAAGCTGATCCTTCCCGGCATCGGCAAGTTCCTGATGAACAAACAGGCCCTACTCCGCTTCGAACTGTCCGAAGGACAGAAACAAATCAGTCTCCCCGGGCAGATCATCCGGGTCGAGGCGGTGGCCGGGCGTAAAGACCTTACCGCGGCGGGACTCAAGTTCAGCACGGAAGCCGTCTCCTACGACTACAAGCTGATGATCAATGAGTTCCTCAATACAAACCGATCAAAAGCGAAAAAATAGGAAGAGATTAGTATGAACCCATTAGACTCGGTCTATTTTATCTCCGTACCGGAGAGTTTTTCCCATTCCATCGCATCCTTTACGATCGACCCGTCGGTCCTTTTACCGGTCGAATTGAAACCGGGCGAAAAAGAACTCGACATGCAGAATATCAGCTGGGAGATGATTATCTCCGGTATGCTGAAGGTTCTGACCCATACGCCGGAGAATGAGGATAACGACTACTACCGCAGCTTCGTCAAGGCGGTAAAACCGGATATCGAAGCCGACTTAATCAAGGCCGGTATTGAAAAAGCCAAACAGCAGGAGTTTGATCTGGCGGTCGAGCTCTTCCGGACGGCCAGAGCGGTTATCCCCGATTCCTTGGCGGCGATCTTCAATCTGGCCCAGGTCTATGAGAGCCGTACGATAAGTTACGAACAGCTGCAGAAGCAGGATTTAGCCCAGGAGTACGCCGCACAGGCGGATCGGGCCTATCGGGAAGCAATCGCCCTGGATAACAGCTCGGTACAGCTGATGCAGTCCGCCGGAGCCTTCTATCTGCGCCATGGCGATCATCTGCGGGCCCTCGAGGCCTACACCAGGCTGGAAGAGCTGGAGCCGGCCGAGAAAAACCGACGCATTATCGAAGAGCTCAAAACACAACACCGACTCGATGCCTCTTTTCAGAGCGCCTACCAGGCCATTATCGACGGACAGGAGGATGAGGCGCTGGAACAGATCGAGAGCTTTATCGACGAGGCAGACCGAATCTGGACCGCCTGGTTTCTGAAGGGCTGGGCGCTCAGGCGGCTTTCCAAGTTTAAAGAGGCGGAGGAGGCCTTCCTGAAGGCCCTCTCCCTGACCGAACCCCAGGCCGATATCCTCAACGAACTTGCGATCTGCTCCATGGAACAGAATCTCCTGCCCGAAAGCGAGCGCTATCTGAATGAGGCTATCCGACTCGAGCCGCAGAACGTCAAGATCATCTCCAATCTGGGTATTTTGGCTATCAAACTGGGGCGGAACGAGGATGCCCTGCGTCAATTCGAAGCGGTTTTAAGCCTCGATCCGGACGATCCCATAGCGAAAACCTATATCGAGCACCTCTCCTAACCCGGCTCATCGGAAATTCCTTCAAATTCTTAGTTAGTGTCCCTGAATCTGTATATCTGTTGAAGCAAACTCCTTCTCCCGCCACTAGTTATAGATAGAACCATCAACGAACGGAGGATCTATCTATGAAAACACCCCCTTTCTGCCCAAACCAAGACTGCAAGTATCATCAAACCGCTCCTGCGGGCTCCACCTGGTTCGTACGACACGGCCGCTTTCAATCAGCAGCCCGTGGAGCGATCCAGCGTTACCGTTGTAAAGCATGCGGCAGGCACTTCTCTTCACAAACCTTCTCCCTCGACTATATGACCCAACGCACCATATCTTACCGAAAAATCTTCGAGCTCCTTCATACCGCCTCCGGTATCCGCGATATAGCCCGCATCCTAAAGGCATCTCCCCACTGTATCACCGATCGGATCTCTCGCCTTGCTCGGCAAGCCTTGGCAGTGCATGCAGATCTCCTGGATTCACTTGAGCTCAAAGAGGATCTGGTTGCCGACGGCTTCGAGAGCTTTGCTGTCTCCCAGTACTTCCCCAATAACATCCAACTTTTAGCGGGAAAGGAGTCCCAATACTGGATCTTCTCCGACTATGCT
>JWTM01000289.1 GCA_001749745.1 Candidatus Marispirochaeta associata | reverse complement strand
GGAGCAACAATATCTGCACCGGCTTTTGCGTGGGAAATAGCAACCTGCTGCAGAAGGGTAAGAGTGCTGTCATTAGCAACGGTGACATCGTGTTCTGTTTTTTGAAGGATACCGCAATGTCCGTGGTCGGTGTATTCGCAGAGACATACATCCGTGATGACTACAAGCTGTGGATGGCGTGATTTTGCAAGGCGGACTGCGCGTTGCACAATGCCGTCCTCAGCGTAGCCTTCAGAGCCGGTAGCGTCTTTACATTTAGGAATGCCGAACAGAAGTATGGACTTGAGTCCGGCTGCAACAGCTTCCGCCAGTTGCTTTTCAAACTCCTGCAATGAGAGCTGGAATTGACCCGGCATGGAAGGGATTTCCTTGCGGAAGGCTGCGTCGTCAGTATCGACAACGAAGTATGGCATAATCAGGTCTTGCGCTGTAACGTGATGTTCACTCACGAGCGCACGGAGTGCCGCA
>JWTM01000288.1 GCA_001749745.1 Candidatus Marispirochaeta associata | reverse complement strand
CCGATGCGCAGAACCTGTGGATCCTGAGCAAATGATACAGAAGATACTGCCATCATTGCTACCAGTGCAACCAGCACTAATGCTTTCCTAAACATACTTCCTCCTGAATGTATTCCATATTTAGATACGACTCTAAGTAGAGCGTGTAACTGCCTGTATGGAATAAGGTTGTTATTCACCCCTGCAACTGGCCGAAAGTTGTTAGGGGTAGTATTTCTTATGCTGAAGAAATTTATTGTCCGGAGGGAAACGACATGTCTTTAACTGGTGGGACAGGTCATGCCGTTTCCCGAGGGCATAAACCATATGGTGGGTATAGAGCAAAGAAGAGACCAAAAAGTGCACATGTAAGAAAATTTGTTAGTATCGTTCA
>JWTM01000287.1 GCA_001749745.1 Candidatus Marispirochaeta associata | reverse complement strand
AGGTCTTTATGCTTATCAGGGTCGATAGCATGAGCGTAACAGTGAACACATTTAAGGTTGCAGCGCTGGGTCATATTCCATACGACAACAGGCTTTTTATCTTTTGAAAACTGCAGCAGGTGGGAAGGAAGTTTGCCAGAGTCCCTGCCGTAACGCAGCGCGTCGGAAGGTTCAACCTGACCACAGTAAAGTTTTGAAATGCCT
>JWTM01000286.1 GCA_001749745.1 Candidatus Marispirochaeta associata | reverse complement strand
TCCAGTTCTTTTGTTTTTTCAGGCCAGCCCATGGTTGTGAAAGGCCACAGTGCAGAAGAGAACCATGTATCAAGAACATCTTCGTCCTGAACAATATTTGTGGAACCACACTTACATGCGGTCGGATCTTCCATGGAAACAATCAGTTCGCCGCAATCTTCACATGTCCATGCCGGAATACGGTGTCCCCACCAGATCTGACGGGAAATGCACCAGTCACGGATGTTATCAAGCCAGTGGTTGTAGGTCTTGATCCATGACTCAGGGAAAATCTGAGTAAGTTCAGGTACAGCTGCACGAGCACGTGGAGCAAGTTTGGTCATTGCTACAAACCACTGGGTAGATACAAATGGCTCAACAATTGTTTTACAACGGTAACAGTGACCTACGCTGTGCTCATGCTCTTCAATGCGGTCAAGGAAACCTTCCGCTTTGAGTGCTTCAAGAATTTTAACACGAGCTTCAACGCAGGTAAGACCTGCATATTCGCCGGTTTCATCTGTGAGAGTAC
>JWTM01000285.1 GCA_001749745.1 Candidatus Marispirochaeta associata | reverse complement strand
GGTATATTCCAGGCACATCGTTTACAGAACTCTAAGCACTTCCTTTACACTCTTTAACGACTAAAATGACTCCAGGAGGAGTCTATGCCGTGGAAGGAGAGTTCAGTAATGGATCAGAAAGAAGAGTTTATTCTCCTGTGGAAGAGCCGGAAGTATACCGTGACGGCCTTGTCTGAGATGTTTGAGATATCCCGCCCGACAGCCTATAAGTTTATACATCGGTATGAACTGCTTGGTCTCTCAGGCTTACATGAACTCCCTCGAGTCCCACATCGAGTTCATAACAAAACAAGTGAACGTATAGAACGAGAGATTCTGAAACTACGGAAACGCCATCCACGCTGGGGAGCGCCGAAGTTGGAAGTCCTCTTAGAAGACAAGTTTCCCGATATGAAGTTACCTGGAACCTCCACCATTAGTGCGATACTCAAGCGCAATGGTATGGTGCAGGAACGAAGAAGGAGACATCGAACGGAGCCATGCTATCCCATTTTTGATCCTTTAGCAGCAAATGAAGTGTGGAGTGCAGACTTCAAGGGTAAGTTCCGAATGGGTAACAGGATATACTGTTACCCGCTTACGATAGCTGACAGTTATAGTAGATATGTATTTACAGCGAAAGGAATGCATGCTCCGAATGCAAAGAACGCCAAAGCAGTATTTATAGATGTATTCAGAAATTATGGTTTACCGGAACAGATTCACACCGACAATGGAGCTCCATTTGCTCACGTACGCTCCCTGGGCCGATTGTCGAAGCTGGGTGCCTGGTTTATGGAGCTGGGCATAAAACCGGTGTATTCTGACCCTGCTCATCCGGAACAGAATGGTCGGCATGAACGAATGCACCGAGAGCTCAAGGCCGAAGCAACAAAACCTCCTGGCTATTCGCTACAGCCACAACAGCGGAAGCTGAATACGTTTGTGAAGGAGTATAATGAGCTGAGACCACATGAAGCGTTGGACATGCGAACACCGAGCGCAGTACATCAGAAGTCGAGTAGGGAGTACCCAGAAAAGATAATCTCCTGGGAATATCCGAACGATTACAAAGTGAAATACATCACGAGAAATGGTGCAATTCGCGTGGATATAAACACCTGGTTGTTTGTTTCAACCGCCTTAGCAGGAAAACATGTTGGCTTGGAAGAGCTAGGCAACGGAATCTATCGGATGTACTACCATGAATTCCTTCTAGGATATGTAGATATGAAGGAGATGAAAATCCATGATAGTATGGTGTATACTCATGAAGTAGATGTGTAAACGATGTGCTTAGAAAAGTGTAAACGATGTGTTGGAAAGAACAAAAAAAAGGAGATAGCATGAATTTATTGAAAGTTCACCTAAAAAACTTCCGTGGGTACTTAGATACACATCAAATAAACATCACTGAAAATTTGACAGCTTTCCTCGGAAAAAACGACACCGGAAAATCAACTATACTTGAAGCACTTGAAATATTTTTTAACGGTGAGTCTGTAAAGATCGATTCAGATGATTTAAACATAAACTCACATGATAACTACATAGAAATTGGATGTATTTTCTCCGGTTTGCCTGCGAGAATTGTTATTGATGAAACAATTGAGACAAATCTTGCAGAGGAATATCTACTCAACGAAGATGGGTATTTGCAAATCATTAAAAGGTATAAAGTTCAAAAAACAGTATCAAAACCAGAAATCTATATTCATGCATTGCATCCTAGCAATGAAAAAGTCAAAAGTTTGCATAATTTAAAATTAGCTGAATTAAAGAAATTAGGTAAGGATTTAGGTGTCGAATCTGAAGTATCCGATCAGCGTGTTAGTTCGAATTGGCGTAAAGCTATATGGAATAGCTGTGAGGATCTGATGTTGTTACCTGCTGATATTGATATCACTCAGCTTAGTGCAGATTCCAAAAAGATCTCAACCAAGCTTGAACAAGAAATGCCAACATATGCTTTATTCAAATCGGACAGAGAGAGCGTCGATTCCGACCCGGAGGCGAAGAATCCGATGCAGTTGGCAGTAAAAGAAGCTCAGAAGGAATTGGAGGATGAAATAAATATATTACAGGAAAAGATAGAATTAAGTGTTTTGGAGGTTGCAAATAGAACTGTAGAGAAGATTAAAGAGATGGATCCAGATTTAGCGAATGAATTATCTCCAAGGTTTAAAGATAAGCCAAAATGGGTGTTCAATTTCACAATAGATGGAGATGAGAAGATACCGATTAACAAAAGAGGAAGCGGTGTAAGGCGTTTAGTTCTTTTAAATTTTTTTAGAGCAGAAGCTGAAAGAAAACAGAGAAAGAATGAGTCGCCAAATGTAATTTACGCAATAGAAGAACCTGAAACGTCACAACATCCAAATTACCAAAAAATGTTGGTAAACTCATTGATAGGACTGTCATTCAATAAAGGCTGTCAGGTGTTAATTACAACCCATGTTCCAGCCTTAGCAGAGTTGATAGAAATCGACAGTATTCGCTTTATTGAACGTACTGATAGTAGTCGAGTTACAATTCATGAACCCAGCGATGATATCTTAGCAAAGGCAACACAAAGTCTTGGTATTTTACCAGAAAGTGCTATTGCTTTTGCTAAGAAAGCGATCCTCGTAGAAGGTCACAGCGATATCACTTTTATAAATCATATTAGCAATACCTATAAATCCGCAGGATTAATATCAGAATCTTTAGATGATGCAAGGATATACCCAATACCAATTGGTGGTTGTGGTAATCTTAAGCATTGGGTTACAAAGAAAATAATTGAAAAGATGGGTATTGATTATTGTGTATTAATGGATTCTGATATAGGCGATGAAGTACAAAACGGTAGAAATGTTAAGAAAATGTCTGAAGTTACTGAATCCGGAAGGGTTGGTATTCTCACAAAGAAACGTGAACCTGAGAATTATATTGATACAGAATTAATTGAGGATCTCTTCAATATAAAACTCTCCTACTCGGATACTTGTGATGCAAAGAAAATAATTGGGAATGCATTACAATTTAGACCTGAAGATGTATTAGAAAGAATTTGGCCGAAAATGACTTTTGAGAGCATGCAGAAGATGTCAATTGAAGATGGAGTAGATGAGTTTCTGGAATGGCTGAATATGTTCAAAATGTAAAAATATTGCTATATAACCAGCAATTGGAGCAGACGTGGCTATTGTCATGGTTTGTGCTACTGATTCCAGGGGTAAAGTAGACTGAAAAGAAAGTGATGCGTGCGAAACTGGTGATATTCTGTTGGTTAGAGGGCAGCACAAACGCATGCCAACTTAACGCCACGCAGCTCAATTGGGTGTTATGCCGACCCAAATAAATTAAATATATCCAAAATATTTAATACGATAAGGTTTAACCAATGGTTTTGGCATTCACATGCAACTATGATATGATAGAGCTATGGAAGCGGTTGCATCAAAAGAAGAATACATTTCAGAGATAAAAAGACTCCTATCTTCTGTTGATCCATACAAAATTGTATTGTTTGGTTCCTATGCAAGCAATATTCAGAACTCCGAAAGCGACATCGATATCTTAGTCATTCTAGATGAAGAGAGTCTTCCGAAAACATATGAAGAGAGAATGAATAAGCGTCTTAGTGTTCGACGAGCATTGAGGGAACTGAATAAAAAGATTCCCATTGACTCAATCACATATACACGAAAAGAATATGAAATAATATCAAACAATAAAAATTCATTCTTTAAAGATATCGAGCTTCATGGAATAACGATCTATGAAAAAGCAAGCTAATAGTTGGTTAGAAGCAGCTTTATCGGACATACAAATTATTGAAGAAGTTATTGAGCTTGAGCATTTGACACATATGGTTGCATTTCATTCGCAGCAAGCGATCGAAAAAGTTCTTAAGGCAATTCTTGAGGAATATGATAAGAAAGTGCCAAAAACTCATGAATTAGTAAACTTATCAGAGAATGCTCGGGAAGTTATAGAATTTGAAATAGACTATGATATAACGGAACAATTAAATGAGCTTTATCTTGATGCAAGATATCCAACCGATATTGGTTTGCTACCCAATGGAAAACCAAGTGTTGAAACCTCAAAGACTTTCTATCGATATGCACGAAATCTTTATGAAACAATCAAAGCTGCTCTCTCTTGATAAACTGGGCGGCATAACCAGCAATTGGAGCAGACGTGGCTATTGTCATGGTTTGTGCTACTGATTCCCGGAAACTGAAAGTTCTTTGTTAACGATGCGAGCGAAATTGGTGATATACTGTTGGTTGGTAACAGCACAAACGCATGCCAACTTAACGCCACGCAGCTCAATTGGATGTTATACGGACATAGGTATATTCCAGGCACATCGTTTACAGAACTCTAAGCACTTCCTTTACACTCTTTAACGACTAAAATGACTCCAGGAGGAGTCTATGCCGTGGAAGGAGAGTTCAGTAATGGATCAGAAAGAAGAGTTTATTCTCCTGTGGAAGAGCCGGAAGTATACCGTGACGGCCTTGTCTGAGATGTTTGAGATATCCCGCCCGACAGCCTATAAGTTTATACATCGGTATGAACTGCTTGGTCTCTCAGGCTTACATGAACTCCCTCGAGTCCCACATCGAGTTCATAACAAAACAAGTGAACGTATAGAACGAGAGATTCTGAAACTACGGAAACGCCATCCACGCTGGGGAGCGCCGAAGTTGGAAGTCCTCTTAGAAGACAAGTTTCCCGATATGAAGTTACCTGGAACCTCCACCATTAGTGCGATACTCAAGCGCAATGGTATGGTGCAGGAACGAAGAAGGAGACATCGAACGGAGCCATGCTATCCCATTTTTGATCCTTTAGCAGCAAATGAAGTGTGGAGTGCAGACTTCAAGGGTAAGTTCCGAATGGGTAACAGGATATACTGTTACCCGCTTACGATAGCTGACAGTTATAGTAGATATGTATTTACAGCGAAAGGAATGCATGCTCCGAATGCAAAGAACGCCAAAGCAGTATTTATAGATGTATTCAGAAATTATGGTTTACCGGAACAGATTCACACCGACAATGGAGCTCCATTTGCTCACGTACGCTCCCTGGGCCGATTGTCGAAGCTGGGTGCCTGGTTTATGGAGCTGGGCATAAAACCGGTGTATTCTGACCCTGCTCATCCGGAACAGAATGGTCGGCATGAACGAATGCACCGAGAGCTCAAGGCCGAAGCAACAAAACCTCCTGGCTATTCGCTACAGCCACAACAGCGGAAGCTGAATACGTTTGTGAAGGAGTATAATGAGCTGAGACCACATGAAGCGTTGGACATGCGAACACCGAGCGCAGTACATCAGAAGTCGAGTAGGGAGTACCCAGAAAAGATAATCTCCTGGGAATATCCGAACGATTACAAAGTGAAATACATCACGAGAAATGGTGCAATTCGCGTGGATATAAACACCTGGTTGTTTGTTTCAACCGCCTTAGCAGGAAAACATGTTGGCTTGGAAGAGCTAGGCAACGGAATCTATCGGATGTACTACCATGAATTCCTTCTAGGATATGTAGATATGAAGGAGATGAAAATCCATGATAGTATGGTGTATACTCATGAAGTAGATGTGTAAACGATGTGCTTAGAAAAGTGTAAACGATGTGTTGGAAAGAACA
>JWTM01000284.1 GCA_001749745.1 Candidatus Marispirochaeta associata | reverse complement strand
TGTATATGAATCTTTTTTGGATACCGTTGGCTGCGTTTTGCCTTGATCTTGTTTTCGCAGATCCCAGAAATGTACCGCATCCTGTTCAGCTTATAGGTCGCATGCTGGATAAGCTGGAAAAGATAGCACGAAAAAATTTCCCCAACAGGATTGGTGGGGTGCTTTCACTTATCGTCCTGTTGCTAATGGTATTCATAATAGTAAGTGCACTTACAGGACTGCCATATGCGGGCTGGATTTTTGCACTGTATTTTGCATGGTCTGGGTTGGCTCTGGGAAGTTTGCTCAACGAAGGAACAAAAGCAGTCAGTGCTGTGGCCTTTGGCTCACTTGAAGAAGGGCGCAAGGCTGTTTCCATGCTGGTAAGCAGGGACGTCTCGGAGTCGTCGCAAGAAGAGTTGTATAAGACGCTTGCTGAAACTCTTTCTGAAAATTTCAATGACGGAATTATCGCACCGTTTTTCTGGTTA
>JWTM01000283.1 GCA_001749745.1 Candidatus Marispirochaeta associata | reverse complement strand
GCAGGAAGTTTGCGAACCGTACATCAGACGCCGTGCAGAACGCCATTTGGAAAAAGGCCGGATCGTTATTTGTGCTGCCGGTACCGGCAACCCGTTTTTTACTACCGATACTGCTGCTGCGCTGCGGGGTATGGAGTTAAAATGTCAGGCTATCATTAAAGCTACCAAAGTAGACGGTGTTTATGATAAAGATCCTGTAACAAATGATGATGCGGTTATGTTTAAGTCCCTCAGTTTTATCGAGGTACTTCAGAAAAACCTGCGAGTAATGGATTCTACTGCCATTTCGCTGTGCATGGAAAACAATGTGCCAATTTTGGTTTGTAACCTGTTCAAGGGTGACGTTCGTAAAGTTATCCTTGGTGAAGATGTTGGTACAATCGTACACGGAGGCTAATCATGGATGATATTCTTCTTGATGCCGAAGAAAGAATGGAAAAAGCGTTAACGGCTCTGGATCGCGAATTCAGCCGCTTACGCACCGGTCGC
>JWTM01000282.1 GCA_001749745.1 Candidatus Marispirochaeta associata | reverse complement strand
AAATCAGGAAGCTGAAGCTGAGGACACCGCTGACACTGCTGGTTCCATCGACTACATGGCTATGGGTATCGGCCTTCTGCTGGCTACCACCTTCTTTGTATGGGGCAAAATTCTTGGCAAATACATCCCTATCCACTCTTACGCACTGATGATCCTTTCCGTAGGTGCGGTGAAAGCCTTTGGCCTTCTTCCACGTAAGTACGAGCTTTGCGCTTTTCAATGGTTTCGCTTTGTCATGATCAGCCTCACACCTGCCCTGCTCATGGGTATCGGCGTAGCCTACACCAACCTTCAACAGGTTATTGATGCATTGACCATCCAATACATCATCCTCGTTGCCATGACCGTTATCGGCTCCATCATCGGCTCCGGTTTCATGGGTTTGATTCTTGGATTCTACCCTGTTGAAGCCGCTATTACAGGTGGTTTGTGTATGGCAAACATGGGCGGAACAGGTG
>JWTM01000281.1 GCA_001749745.1 Candidatus Marispirochaeta associata | reverse complement strand
CTTGCAGGAAAATGTGGGTAGGGAGAAATTCCTGTCCCTGCATTTGCTCCAATGCTTCCAACGCTAACGTTGTGTAGCCCTGCATGATGGCATTAGGTATTTCTGTGTATCCTTCCCATGCAGTGTCCTGAACGGTTACCCATCCGTTTTCTTGTGCTTTTTCTGAAGCCATACGCACGCAGTCATCGTAGTTTAATTCGGTGATGGTGCATTCAGCTCCGTGTGCTTTAATATTGTCACGACGAACGGGAGCTGACCCTTTCGGCATGTAGATAATGGCTTTTTTGTTGAACTGTTCAGCTGCCCATGCAAGGCCGCGTCCGTGGTTACCATCGGTAGTTGAAGCGAAAGTAATGTCTCCCACTGCATCTGATGCTTCTTGAGAACGCAGGTACTCGCAGCTTACTTCACTGATATCCTTACCCAGCTTTTCAGCGAGAATTTTACCGACA
>JWTM01000280.1 GCA_001749745.1 Candidatus Marispirochaeta associata | reverse complement strand
TAATGCAAAAATAATCTGAATGTCTGCCGTTGCTATTTGTCTGTCAGATTAAAATCAACTTTGATTTTGTACAGTGCTGTTGCAGGCAGATTCAGAATCTCAATTCCGGTTTTTTCTGTGATGCCGTTGAGTGTGTCTACAACAGCGTCCCAGTTTGGACCGATAAAGGTAAACCAGATGTTGAATTCATGATCTCGCAAGTAGTTATGCGTTACACCGGGGTGTGAATTAACTTCTGCAATGAACTCGTCAAGCTTGTCTTCTGAAACTTTGGCAGCGCAGAGAGTAGAGCGCCAGCCCAGTCCTTTAGAGTTGAAGTTGGCGCCGAGGCGTCTGATTATTTTACGTTCCTTTAATGAACGCACTGTTGCCAGAGCCTCTGCTTCCGTAAGACCAACCTGTTCGCCGATAACCTCGTATG
>JWTM01000279.1 GCA_001749745.1 Candidatus Marispirochaeta associata | reverse complement strand
AAACACTTATCAGCAAGCCGTACAACAGTTCCATGATAGCAAAAGCAATTACGTCTGTTCTTCATCCGGTGCAATAGACATCAATACCGCCCCGGGGGGGCGTTGACATTTCAACGTTGCGGAAAAATGAGCATGCCCAATATTCTTATTATAGATGATGACAAAACAATCTGTGAGACTTTTGAAAGTCTCCTTTCGCGCCTTCAATATGACTGCGCTACCGCGCAGACTATTGCACAGGGCTTTGATCTGCTGCGTGAACATGAATTTGACGTGCTCTTCCTTGATGTCCGCCTGCCTGACGGAAACGGGCTGGACTACCTTTCGGACATAGCGCACTTTGACAACCCGCCGGAAGTCATCATTCTCACTGGTGACGGCGATCCTGCCGGAGCTGAAACTGCTATCCAACGAGGCGTATGGGACTATTTAGTCAAGCCTGCCTCCATTAAAGAGATCACCCAGACGCTGAAGCGTGTTCTGAAATACCGTCAGGAAAAACTGGATAAAAGCAGTGATGCCAAGCCGCTGGAAATAGCGCACATGGTAGGCTCCAGCTCTGTTATCAAAAACTGTTTCAGCCTGATGGCGCAAGCAGCTTCCACAGACGCCAATGTTCTCATCACCGGTGAAACCGGTACAGGTAAGGAACTCACCGCCCGTACCATCCACGCAA
>JWTM01000278.1 GCA_001749745.1 Candidatus Marispirochaeta associata | reverse complement strand
CAGCCACTTTGATAGGCTCAACGACACCCTCAAGACGTTTCTCAACAACTTCAACAAGGTTGATAAGACCAATTTCGGTTCTACCGCAGGTAGGACATGAGATAATCTCCGGACCGCGGTTTCGCAGGCCGAGTGAGCGCAGAAGTTCCCATGCGACAGTCATTTCCTGAACAGGATCGTCCGTCAGGGAAACGCGCAAAGTATCACCAATGCCCTGCCA
>JWTM01000277.1 GCA_001749745.1 Candidatus Marispirochaeta associata | reverse complement strand
GTTGGCAACGAACTGCCATCACTATCTGCTCCAGCTTTCAATTCTTTAATAAAGCGCCCATCAGCCCGCTTTATTTTCAAGCGAACTGTAAGAGAATACTCAGGTCCATCTTCTAATTCTTGAATATCAACCCATTCAAGAAAATTTGACGCTTCTTTAGTCGTGAATCCTTGAAACACGCATTCTATCTTTATTTCATCAGATCGAACCCCACCTTTAACATGGAAATCGTCATCTTCAACTGAAAACCACTCTCGACTATGAGTTCCCAGCACTAATCGTATTGCGTCAATGATTGCAGTTTTTCCCGAATCATTCTCGCCAATCAGAACATTTAAACATTCATTAAATACCACTGACACACCGGGCTTATTTCCGTTGTGTCCGAACTTCCGGAAATCCCACAAGCTTAACTTCGCAAGATACATAACACCTCATCACTTTATACTTTTCATACAACATCCCATGATTATTACACACTGATCAAGAGCAAGTACTTACTTTTAATTTAGAAACTAAGAAATAACACGCTGCAAGATTGAAATAAAAAAAGCTTAGTAACTAACTAGTCACTAAGCTTTTTAAGAATTAAACTATAAGTGGTTCTGTCATTATCCT
>JWTM01000276.1 GCA_001749745.1 Candidatus Marispirochaeta associata | reverse complement strand
ATATGGTTGGGGCACAGGCGGAATCCAGCTTACAGCTTCTATCATCGGTCAGCAGGATATTTTAAAAGTAACTGACCAAGGTGCTGATGACACTACGAACGCAGTTTCTATCCGTAGTTTCTTTCAACGTACGACGGGCGTGAGCACTACCGAAAATACGCAGGAAGCAACGCTTATCCAAACCCGTCACCGCATTCCTGAGGAGACACTGTCTAAAGACCATATTCTGGTATATCAAGTACCTATTCCTGAACCACTGCGCTGGATGGAACCTCGTGAAACCGAAACGCGTAAAATGCACGCGCATGAAGAGTACGGTGTCATGCATGTAAAACTGTACGAAGATATTGCCCACCATGGTCATATTGCCACAAGCTTTGATTATCCGGTGCAAATTGCTGACCGCTACATCATGAGCCCGTCGCCGATTCCAAAGTTTGATAACCCCAAAATGGATAATTGTCCGGCACTGCAAGTATTCGGAGCAGGACGTGAACAACGTATCTATGCAATCCCGCCGTATACCAAAGTACATAGTCTGGATTTTGAAGATCACCCGTTTACTGTTCAGTCATGGGAAGAGGTCTGCAGCCTGTGCGGTTCAGACGAAAGTTACCTTGATGAAATCATTCTTGATAACGAAGGAAACAGAATGTTTGTCTGCTCTGACAGTGACTACTGCCGAAAACGGCTGGAAGCAGGTCATACAGGAGCAATGTCTGAACAGCAGTCAGATACTCCTGAAGTAAACTCTGTAGAGGTAGCAAATGCATAATATCCAGGATGTTCCACAGCCAGCACCTGCTGACAATGCCTCTCCATC
>JWTM01000275.1 GCA_001749745.1 Candidatus Marispirochaeta associata | reverse complement strand
GTCAAAAACGCCTGCAGCAGTTCAACACGGGAAATATGTTTCCCCGCTGCCTCTTCAAGCGAGCACGGAACCGTGCGTAGTTCCGGCACCAGTTTTTCCGGCAACGGAGCAACATTGATTCCCGCGCCTGAAATAACGTGCCCTACACTGTCTCCCGAAAGAAAAACCTCAGTCAGGTTTCCGGCAACCTTACACCCGTCTATCAAAACATCATTAGGCCATTTGCAGACAGGAATGATATCCGTCAGATCCTGAACAGCTTCTGCCGCCGCAACATTCGTAAGCAGAGTGATGAGCGGTGCCTCGTTAGGAGCAATATCCGGTCGCAGCACAACGGAAACGTACAGGCCGCACCCAGAAGGAGAATGCCATGTTCGCCCCTGCCGCCCGCGTCCGCCCGTCTGCTCATCAGCAACGACCACAGTTCCTTCAGGAGCATCACCAAGAGCAAGCTTCATTGCCTCAAGGTT
>JWTM01000274.1 GCA_001749745.1 Candidatus Marispirochaeta associata | reverse complement strand
ATGTGGCTGAAACACATGCTACAGAACAGTCTCATCTTGATGTAGATGAGGACGGTCGCGGTCAGCAATTTCATCAACACCTTTCCGCCGATTCCAGAATGGAAGAAGAGTCCGATCAGGAAGTTGAAACTCAACCTACATCTGAAAGCGCTTGGCAAGGCAAAATTATTGATACTAAAGTATAACCATGACATTTTCTCAGCTTATTTTGATCTTTCTCAGCGCCTCAGAAGTGCTGCTGCTTGGCCTTCTTGTTGTTTTTTATCTTCGTCTGCGTAAAAGCGAAGCGCTTCTTACCTCTATGCAGTCCGGTCAGGAAGCGTTGGTTGCGAAAATGCATTTCAATGCAGAACTGGAACAGGAAATTGTCGAGTCCTTTACCCAGCGCCAGAGAGAACTTCAGGAACTTGAAACTCAGCTGGAAGCCCGTGCTGACGAGCTGCGCACTTTGCTTGAGCAGGCATAAGCCATCAGTCGTTCTCCTCAGTTCCTGCGCGAATTGATCTTAACAGGACGAAAAAAAGGTCAAACTATTCCGCAACTTGCTAAGGCAACAAACCTTTCCATTGACGAAGTTGAGCTTATTCTCATG
>JWTM01000273.1 GCA_001749745.1 Candidatus Marispirochaeta associata | reverse complement strand
CTCCTATAAAAAGTCAACCGTGAGCCGTAAGACTCACACTGTCTAAGCGGCATTGAATGCTGCCGCACGCATTTCCCGCGCCTTGCGGCGCATCTCTGAATCAGTCATCCGAAGCGGATCAAACGGTTCGCTTTTGGTCAGCATATGCCAGATGATCTCACTCAAAAGCCGAGCGGTCGCGATGATGCTCCGTCCTGATCCTTTCTCTCGCTTCATCCGGTCATACCTGGTCATGATGCGCCAGGTCCCTGTCACCCGTTTCAACCTCACCATACCCAGCACCGCCTGTACCAGCGCCGTTCTCAACTCTGAAGGTCCCCGTTTTGTTATCCGGCCGTAGCGTACCGTCTCGTTCGAGGACTGTACCCACGGGACTATTCCCGCATACGCGGCCAGCTGTTGGGGACGATCGAATCGTCCAATATCGTCTATCCAGGCTCGCAATGTTGCCGCCGTCACGAACCCTACTCCGGGGATCGTTTTCAACAGCTTGACCGTCGCATCATCACTGGTCAGCTCTTCGATGACCTTCTCAATCTTCTTGACTTGGTCGCTTAACTGATCTATCGTTTCAAATAGCGGTTCTACCGCTGCGCCGGCGAGAGTATGTGCTGCGAGCACGTTTTGTACCCGTCGGCGCTCTTTTTTGCTTTGCAACTGTCCTCGAATCGACTCTATCCCGACATCCAACAGCAGCGCGTGGAGCTGATTCTTGATGACTACAATCGACTCTACCAGTCGCTTCCGCACCTTCAACAGTCGCCTCAGTTTTTCGCTTTCTTCGCTGCACAGTACGGCTTCGGGCAACATATCCTTCTCCAGGAACTCCGCAAGCGTCGAGGCGTCCCGCCGGTCGGTCTTGTTCACCGACTGGGTTATCACCTTGAACTTCAAGGAGTTCACGACCACCACCCGCGCTCCGAGCCGCTGCATTCGCGCCCGGAAATACCGGGCGTTTCCCGTCGTCTCGACAGCCATGGCGACATCGATACCCTGACTAATCGCAGATAACACCTGGTGTTCGAAGGCCCCGTACCCGGCTTCGGTTGTCGAAAAACGGGCGAATTTCCCTTCGCTCGATTTCTCCGGCTTCCAGTACACCGTGAACTGACTCTTATGCAGATCCACACCGATACTCAGTCTCATCCCTGTTCTCTCCTCTCGATTGGTATCGTTGAGTCTTCAGGACAGGTCCCTGTACGGTAGGTTCTCTCCAGTCTCCTATCCGACCTCGCAGGTCAGTGAATGCTGCGGCTACGGCTCCTCATTCTCCTTAACGGCCTCGCAGGCCAAATTCTATGACGAACGGTAGCCTCTCCTGTCCGAGAATCCTCACGGACAAGATATCAAACCCACCAGCTCACGGTTAGTTTTTATCATTCCTCCTTAGTTATGTAAAGATCGATATGCTCTTCCCATTATTGGGGTATATACCCTGCTTCGCAAGGTATTTAACTCTTTCTACGGCTATTCTCGGTAAACAACCCGGTTTTTACCCTCTCGTTTGGCCTGATAGAGGGCCTCGTCGGCCTTTTTGATCACCTCCTCCGGGCTATCGTCGCCGTTTTGTAAGCGGGCGATTCCAATAGATATACTGAAGCGGACCGGCTCGCCTGCGCTGGTACGAATTTCGTGCTCCTCGACGGCCTCGCGGATCCGCTCCGCGGCAATGCAGGTAGTCTCCGCTTCCGACTCCAGCACCGCCACAATAAACTCCTCGCCGCCGTAGCGGGCAAAGAAATCGGCATCCCGAATCGACTTTTTGACGATTTCCGTGAGTCGGCACAGGACGCGGTCCCCGAAATCGTGGCCGTGGGTGTCGTTAATCTCTTTGAAGTCGTCGATATCGAGCATTAAGAGCGAGAGTGAACCGCCGAAGCGCTTAATGCGACTGTGTTCGGCCGAGATGCGCTCGTCGAAGGCGCGGCGGTTGAAGGCTCCAGTCAGGGAATCGGTGCGGGCCTCGGTTATTAGCTGTGCCTCATGCGCCTTCTGGGCGGAGATGTCCCGGGCGACTACCAGCAGGGCCGGTTGTCGGCGGAAGTGGATCTTTGAGAGATTGACCGCCACCGAGAGTTCCTTGCCCTCGCGATCGAGGAAGAGCGATTCGTAGCGGATGTGTCGACGCCGGTCGAGTTTTTTTACCATTCTGCGTCGGATCGGGCGGTATTCGCTGTGTTCAATCTTATCCGCATTGAAGCACTTCAGCTCCGGAAGGGAGTATCCGAGGAGTTCCGAGGCGCCTCGATTCGCGTCGAGCAGCAGGCCCTGAGGATCCTGGATTATAATCGCCTCGTCGGCGGTTTCGAAAATATCCCGGTACTTCTTCTCCGAGTCGTTCAATTCACGAAAGAGGGTGATGTTTTGCAGGGCGGTTCCGATCTGTTTGCTCAAAACCCACAAGATTTCCCGGTCCCGGTCGCCTATGCCTTCAGGACTCTGCACTCCGAAGGATATCGCTCCCATGGGTACGACGCCGGAGAATATCGGAACCGACACAGTACTGCCGGTATTGAGCAGCTCTAATTGACGCCGGAAGGGGCCTTCGTCGTAGGAACTGATTGATTTGCTGACGATGCATCGCTCTTTTATGGCTGTGGAGGCGGCAAAGTTACTCGTCATCGGAATAATCCTGACCGATTCGATTAAGCCTTCCGGCAGGTTCTTGGACCCCTTGAGCTCCAATTGCTCGGTAACGGAGTTCAGCACGTAGATTGCCGCACTCTCGATCTGGAGCATCCTCGCCAGGGTCTCGAAGATCATGGGAAAGAAGTCCTCCATCGAGTCGAGGGACTCCTTCTTCTGCATAAAGCGGTGCAGGCTTTCGATCCCGGCGTAGAGACCGTTCAGCTTCTTCACGCTGGAGGCCAGTTCACGCTGGGTCAAAAGTAGTTGAGATGTGTAATAGAGGAGGTTCCAGACCAGAATAAAGAGCAGGGTGCAGTAGATAGCGATGAAGCTGGCCGTATTCGGCGCTAAATAGGATTCCAAAGGACCGTCGGCCGCCGCCGTCTGAAGTAGTCGCAGTAAGGAACTGAGGGTATAGAAGGCGAAGAGCCCGGCGAAGGCCCGGCGGTTAATGGCCTTCTCGCCCGGTTTGCGAAGCAGCACCGCGGTATAGGCAGCGCAGATGATGATATAGAAGAGGCTGATCAGAATTATCCGGGCGGGTGTGCTGAAATCGAAGTAGGTGTAGTAAAGAAAGGATGCCAGGAGCAGGATCAATGCTCCGCTGTTGAAACGCTTCAAAGCCGGGACAGTACAAAACTGACGAATCTGAGAATAGAGTAAGGGCATGGCCGAAGCAATCAGCATATTGGCAATAATGATACCGAGAAACGGTGCAAGCCGAGACTGCAGCAGGGTCAGAGAAAATCCCGTCGCCAGCAGCAGATGCGGCAGCCAGGCATCATTGCGACTGCCGTTCGTCCAATTGACCAATAAAGAGATAAGGGCGAAAACGATCGCCGAAGAGATCAGTATCAGTACAGCGGTGTAGTTACTCAGCATGCTGGCCATAAGATACTATAATCTTCGGCAGATGCTGAGTATAAGTCTAAACTTCTCCGTAGAAGAGGGCCTCGGTCTGGGCCATTTGCCTCAATAATGGTGCGGCCACGAATCGGGTGCCGTGCGAATCCGCATAACGGTCAAGTAAATCTACGATTGTAGAGCTGCCGATTGAATCGGCATAGCGGAGCAGGCCGCCGCGGAATGCCGGAAAGCCGGTCCCCATGATCATGGCCATGTCCAGTTCCGTCGGTGAGGCCACAACCTCCTCTTCCAGGGCGTATGCGGCCTCGTTAATCATTAAGATAAGCGGGCGCATGCGGAGATCCTGGTCGGTAAAGCTCGAATTGCCGCTGCTGTCCCGATAGGTCTTAAGAGCGGGATTCGGTTTGCGCGACGGATATAAGTAGAAGCCCTTGCCGTTCTTTCTACCTAGGAGCTTCCCTTGGTTGACCATCTTGCCAAAGGCCGCTTTTAAGGGCATGCGGTCGCCGAAGGCCTCATGCAGGATATGGGCCACCTTATAGCCGACATCGATCCCGATCTCGTCCAGGAGTCTAAAGGGCCCCATGGGCATCCCGAACTCCTTCAACAGCCGGTCCATTCGCTCCACCGGGGCTCCTTCGCTGAAAAGCATAACCGCTTCGCTCAGGTAGGGCATCAGGAGTCGGTTTACCAAGAATCCGGGGCGGTCCTTGACGACCACCGGGGTTTTTCCGAGTCGGGCTGCGAGTTGGGCGGTATAGTTGACCGCTTCAGGATCGCTATCTTTTCCGGCGATCACCTCAACTAAGGGCATCCTCTCGGGGGGATTGAAGAAGTGCATACCTACGAAGCGCTGCGGTTTATTCAGGCCTTTGGCCATCTCCGAAACGGAGAGGGCCGAGGTGTTGGTGGCGATGATCGTCTCGGGGGCGACCTTCTCCTCCAGCTCGGCCAACACCTTGCGCTTGATATCCATGTTCTCCACCACCGCCTCGACCGCGAAGCCCGGCCGGCCCATATCTTCATACGCGACGGTCCCGGAGATTCGGGCCTGCTTGTGTTCCGCCTCCCGTTTGGTGAATCGCCGTCTCTTTACCAGGGTGGCGTAGACCCCGCTCGCGGCGGCCAGCCCCTTGGTGACCGCATCCCAGGCGATATCCTTCATAACCACCGGGATGTCGTACTTGCTGAAGAGCCAGGCGATCTTGCCGCCCATGACTCCGGCCCCGATGACCGCAGCCTGACGCAGCCCCGAGGGCGCTCCGTATCGCTTGGAGGGCCCCGCTTTCAGGGCCGGCTGTTTCTTCAGGGCTTCCGAGGCGAAGAAGAGGCCGGTAAGATTCTTGGCGATCCGGCCGGCGGCGAGCTTCCCGAACTCACTCGATTCAAGGGCCAGCGCAGCAGTGCGGCTCCTGCGCATACCCCGTTTAACCGTTTCCAGGGCCCTGAGCGGGGCGGGGTAGTCGGTACCGCTTTTCTTGAGGATCGTATTTTTGGCCTGACGATAGGCGAGCCCCCGAATCAGCGGCCGGTTTAAGATGCCTCCCCTTACCCGGCGTTGCGGGCTGGCGCCGGCCGCCAGACTTCGCGCCATATTCATGGCCTCCTGATCGAGGAAGGGCGCCGCTACGACCTTATCGGCCAGTGCAATCTTAGCGGCTTTGCGCCCGTCTACCGTCTTCCCCGGCAGTATGATCCCCAGGCTCTCGGGAATCCCGATCAAGCGCGGCAATCGATAGGTGCCGCCGAATCCGGGGAGTACTCCTAAGGTGACCTCGGGCAGACCCAGCTTCGTCTTCGGATTGTCGCTGACGATGCGGGCGGAGCAGCTCAACGCAAGTTCCAGGCCGCCGCCCAGGCAGGGACCGTCGATCGCCGCCAGGGTGGGGAAGGGGAGATCCTCGATTCGGTTCATGATCTCCTGGCCCCGGCGGGCTTTCGCCGTCGCTTCAGACGGGCTATCGAGTCCCTGGATCTCGCCGATATCGGCGCCGGCAATGAAGCTTCCCGCCTTGGCGGAGCGGATAATCAAGGCCCTGATCCCCTCCTCCTGTTCCAGGCCGCTGAGGCAGCTCTCGAGCTCCGTCATAACCGGGGTGGAGAGGACATTGTGCTTCTGGTCCTTCACATCCAGTGTCAGGGTGTAGATGCCCTCCTCGCCGGAGGTTGATATATGCAGATGATCACTCATGCCTAAGCCACCTCCAGGTGCAGCGCTGCACCCTGACCGCCGCCGACGCAGAGGGTGGCGAGCCCTGAGTTCCTGTTGATTCGCCGCAGCTCCAAGAGTAGATGCAGCACCAGCCTGGTTCCGGTCATCCCTACCGGATGCCCCAGGGCGATAGCGCCTCCCTGGGCGTTGAGAATCTCCCGTTTCAGTTCTCCCAGCGGCTTGCTGCGGTTTAGATAGGTTTCGGCGAACTGCTGAGACGGGAAGGCCCGTTCATTGGCGATTACCTGGGCGGCGAAGGCTTCGTTGAGCTCCACCGCATCGAAATCGCTCATCGATCCTCCGGTCTTCTCGAAGAGCTTCGCCGTTGCGTAGGCCGGTCCCAGCCCCATACGTTCCGGTTCGAGGGAGGCGTAGGCGAATTCCTTCAGATAGCCCAGCGGTTCAAATCCGCGCTTGCGGGCTCCCGATTCGCTCATCAAGAGGAGCGCCGCCGCGCCGTCGGTGATGGGACAGGCGTTCCCTACGGTAACGGTTCCCGCCTGGCGGTCGAAGTAGGGCTTGAGCTTCGCCAGGGCCTCCATGCTCTGTCCCCGACGGGGACCCTGGTCGCTCTCTACCAGGGTATCGTTCTTCGGCGGCAAGGGAATGGGCATTATCTCCCGTTCGAAGAGCCCCTGATCGGCCGCGGCTATGGCCCGCTCGTGGCTCAAGAGGGCATATTCATCCTGCTCCTCCCGGGTTACGGCGAACTCCCGGGCCAGCACCTCGGCTGTATCGCCCATCATCATCCCCGATACGGGATCCGTCAGTCCCTGCATCACCCCGATTACCGGCTTGAGCATCTTGGGGCGGAATTTTAAGAGCTGACCCAGCTTTTGACCCGTGGTTTTAGCCCGGGCCATTCCGGCCGCCCATTTCACATACTGCCGGTTGAACATCAGCGGAATATTGCTCATTGATTCGGTTCCCCCGGCGAGGATAACCTGTGCACTACCGTTCAAGATTTTCAGAGCACCGGAGGTGATCGCCTCCATCCCGGAGGCGCAGTTGCGGTGTACTGTATAGGCCGGAATATTGATTGGTATTCCCGCCCTGAGAGCGATAACCCGGGAGACGTTGGCCGCATCGGCCGGCTGGGCCACGTTGCCGAAGATGACCTCGTCTATCTCGGCCGGATCGAATCCGGTGCGGTTCAACAACTCCCGGGTCGCGTGGGTGCCGAGGGTATCGGCGCTAATCTCCTGCAGGATCCCCCCCGCCTTGGCCATCGGGGTGCGGACTCCGTCTATAATTGCTATGCGTTCTCTCACTTCCATCCTCCAGTTCCGCTGTACATCTCTTCGATCAGATCGCTGTATTTCTCTTCTACGATGTGGCGTCGAATCTTCATCGTCGGCGTCAGTTCCCCATTGTCGATGGTCAGGGGCTCGGAGACGATGCGGAAACGCTCCACATTCTCGCAGTGGTGTAGATGCTGGTTCATGTTATCCACCACCTCCTGGACGGTATCCATGAAGCGCGGATTACGGACAAACTCCGCATCGGACTGCTTTTCGAAGCCGAGCTTCTTCTTCTCCTTCTGCAGTGCGTCGGGATCCGGAAAAAGCAGGGCCGAGGCGAAGGTTCGGCCGTCGGCGACGACTACAGCGCTGTCCACCCAGGCGATCCGCCCTAAGGCCTGTTCTATCGGTGCGGGCGGCACGTACTCACCGGTCGACTTCTTGAAGAGCTCCTTCTTGCGACCGGTCACGGTAAGGTAACCGTCCCGGTCCAGGCTGCCGAGATCCCCGGTATGGAGCCAACCGTTTACCAGGGTTTCCGCCGTAGCGTCGGGCCGGTTGTGGTAGCCCTGCATCAGATTGGGTCCCTTGGCGAGAATCTCCCCCTCATCGCCGATCTTCACCTCGACGTTGGGAAAAGGGAGTCCCACGGTCCCCAGCTTGTTGGCCCCCGGTTTGTTGGCCGCGATTACCGGGCTTGCCTCGGTCATGCCGTAGCCCTCGTAGAGGGGCATGCCGATATTCATGAAGAAGCGGCCGATGGCGGGAGGCATCGCCGCTGCGCCGGATATTACCAGCCGCAGTCTGCCGCCTAGGGCCTCGCGAAGTTTCTTGTAGACCGCGCTCTGGTAGAGCATGTCCTTGATGCCCGAGAAGGGCTCGGTCTCATCCTTACTCTCCGCCCGGGCGAAGGCCGCTAAAGCCAGGCGCTTCTTTATGCCCTTGTTTGCCTCGGCCTTCTCGCGCATCTTCATATAGACCTTTTCCAGGAGCCGCGGCACGACGGTCATCACCGTGGGGCGCACCTCCTTGATCTGATCGCCTACCTTCTTCGGATCGTCGACGAAGTAGATATTGACCCCCTGGGAGAAATAGAAATAAACCACCATCCGTTCGAAGATATGGGCCATGGGCAGGGTGGAGAGGGCGGTATCCTCGGTATGGCGCAGAGGAAAGCGCTCGGCGGAACCGTGTACCTGACTGATTATATTGGCCTGATTCAGCATAACCCCTTTCGGGAGACCGGTGCTGCCCGAGGTGTAGATGATCGTCGCCAGATTATCACCTTTCTGGGCCTTCAGCCGCTGTTCGTAATAGTCCGGGTGTTCATCGATGTAGCTCTTGCCCCGTTGGTAGAGGGCCTCGTAGAAGTGGTGTTCCCGCGGATCGAAGCCGAAGGTGATGATGTGCTCCAGACGCTTGCCGCCGCAGCTGGTCACCTTACCAAGCTCCTCGTCGTTGCCGACGAATATGTAGCGCATCCCCGAGTCCTTGATTTCGTGGGTCAGGCTCTCTTCGGATATGCGCTTGAAGATTGGTACGGTCACCCCTCCGGCCAGCTGGATCGCCAGATCGATGCTTACCCAGTCGGGGGACGAGGGAGCGATTAGGCCGATAGCCTCCCCATCTCGTATGCCTAAATCCGTTAAACCGGCGGCGAGAAAGAGTACTCGTTTTTCCAGGGTTGAATAGGGAATCGGGAACCAGCTGCCCTGACGCCGCTGGTAGACAGCCGCTTGATCGCCGTAGACCTCTGCACATCGATGCAAAAGCTCTGGGAGCGTAGCAAAGCCGTTCATATAATACCTCCTGCGAATTCGTCCGCGTGTTATCTGAAATTGTGCGGTTACCAATGATCGCGAAGGCCTTCGTTCTTTACTAAATTAGGAATAGATTAAGAGAAAGGCAAATCCTTATGGGAAAATAGCCTTATTTACCGTTCGGCTGGCCGTCCGGCAGCGCTCTTGCTCCGCTTGAGGAGGGCGGGAGGCTTGCTTGACCTATCCCCGGCGCCCTGATAGGTTTACTGCCATGAGAATGTCACAGCTTTTTTCGCGGACTCTCCGGGAAACCCCGGGTAAAACCGACTCTAAGGGGCATGAATTTCTGCTCCGGGCGGGCTATATCCGCCAGACCGCGGCCGGTATCTATTCGGCCCTGCCCCTGGCATTTCGGAGTCTCCGGAAGATTGAACAGATAATCAGAGAAGAGATGGATGCCATCGGCGGTATGGAGATGCTGATGCCGGTGGTAAATCCGGCGGAGATTTGGAAGGAGACCGGTCGCTGGTTCTCCATCGATGCCGAACTCTCCCGTTTCAAGGACCGGAACGACAGGGACATGGTCCTGGCCATGACCCACGAAGAGACGGTCACCGATATAATGCGCGACGAACTCCAGACCTACCGGCAGTTGCCGTCGATGGTCTATCACATTCAGACCAAATGGCGCGACGATCCCCGTCCCCGAGCCGGACTTATCCGGGTGCGGGAGTTTACCATGAAGGACAGCTACAGCTTCGACCGGGATTACGCGGGACTCGAGAAGCAGTATGAGGCCCACTACCACGCCTATTTCAGGATCTTCAAGCGCTGCGGTCTGCCTGTTATCGCGGTCGCCTCGGATACGGGGATGATGGGCGGTAAGGTGAGCCACGAGTATATGTACCTGAACTCCATTGGAGAGGATACGATCATTATCTGTTCCGAGTGCGGCTACAGCGCCAACCGCCAGGTCGCCTCGATCCATAAGCAGCTCTATCCGGAGACGCCGGCGGAGATGGAGACGGTAGAGACCCCGAACTGCAAGACCATCGAGGAGCTGGCCGCTTTTCTCGACATTCCGACCCGCAAGACCGCCAAGGCGGTGATGATGATGGGCCGCTTCCAGGATTCAGAGAACGAGGCGGAGAGCAGCGAAAAGATGGTGCTCGCCATCATCCGCGGCGACCTGGATGTGGAGGATGCGAAGCTGCAGAAGGCCTCCGGCGCCCTGGCGCTGCGTCCCGCCCATGAGGAGGAGATCCTCGCCTGCGGAATGGTTCCCGGTTACGCCTCGGCGGTAGGCGCCAAGGATGTGGTTTTGATTGTGGACGACTCCGCCGCCGGCTCAAATAACCTGGTTGCCGGCGCCAACAAGGAGGGCTTCCATACCCTCAACACCAACTTCGGCCGGGATTATCAGGGGACCGTGGCGGATATCGCCTCGGCCCAGGACGGCCATATGTGCCCCGAATGCCGCAAGCCCCTGCAGGCCAAGCGCGGCGTCGAGGTGGGGAACATCTTTCAGCTCGGTACCCGCTACTCCGAGGCCATGGGTTGTACCTTCCAGGATGAGAACGGGAAGAGCGTCCCGGTGGTCATGGGCTCCTACGGCATCGGTGTGGGGCGGCTCTTGGCCTGTCTGGCTGAGGAGTACAACGACGAGAAGGGACTCAAGCTTCCGGCGGCGGTCGCACCCTACCAGGTGCACATCGTCAACCTCCTGAAGAGCAACGAAGAGGCCGAAAAGATCTACGCCGATCTGATCACCGCCGGTCTGGAAGTCCTGTTGGACGACCGCAAGGAGACCGCCGGAGTCAAGTTCAACGACGCCGATCTACTGGGGCTGCCCCTGCGCATAACCCTCGGCAACAAGGCCATGAAGGACGGAGAGGTGGAATTCAATGTCCGCTCGACCCTCGAAGGCTACCGGGTCGCCCTGCCTGAGGTCGTTACCAGCGCCAAAGAGGTTGTTTTCGGCTAGTTGACCGTTTCTCCTTGACAGTACAATGCTGCTCTGCTATAACTGTTACTACGCAAAGTAACAGTACCGAAGGAGCACCTATGGCTACCCGTATTTTTCTGACCGAAGATGAGATGCCCCGGCAGTGGTATAATCTGGCCGCGGATCTCGCCAATCCTCCTCATCCCCCCTTGGGACCCGACGGCAATCCGGTTACCCCGGATATGCTGGCCCCGATCTTTCCTTCGCCTCTGATCGAACAGGAGGTCTCTGCCGAGCGGTGGATCGATATTCCGGAGGAGGTGCTCTCTATTCTCTATCGATGGCGTCCTTCGCCCCTCCACCGGGCCTACGGTCTGGAGAAGGCGCTGGATACGCCGGCCCGAATCTACTACAAGAACGAAAGCGTCTCCCCCGCCGGAAGTCACAAGCCCAACACCGCCGTGGCTCAGGCCTATTACAACAAGATCTCCGGGGTCAAGCGGATGACCACCGAGACCGGCGCCGGCCAGTGGGGAAGCGCCCTCGCCTTCGCCTCGGCCCAGTTCGGCATCGAGTGCAAGGTCTACATGGTGCGCATCTCCTTCGACCAGAAGCCCTACAGGAAGCTGATGATGCAGACCTGGGGAGCGGAGTGTGTGGCCAGCCCTTCGACCGAGACCAAGGTCGGCCGGGAGATCCTGGAGAAATACCCCGATACCCCGGGTAGCCTCGGGATCGCCATATCCGAAGCCGTGGAAGCCGCCGTTACCGATCCGAAGGGAGAGACCAAGTACGGTCTGGGAAGCGTGCTCAACCACGTCATGCTTCACCAGTCGATAATCGGGCTGGAGGCGCAAAAGCAGCTGAAGAAGTTCGGCGAGAAGCATCCCGACGTCGTAATCGGCTGCGCCGGCGGCGGCAGCAATTTCGCCGGACTGGCCTTTCCCTTCGCCCAGGATAAGATTAACGGTGCGGAGATTGAGATTCTTCCGGTGGAACCGGCCAGCTGTCCGACCCTGACCAAGGGACCCTACACCTACGATCTGGGAGACTTCTCAGGCATGACCCCGCTGATGGCGATGCATACCCTGGGGCACAACTTTGTTCCCCCGCCGATTCACGCCGGAGGACTCCGCTATCACGGCATGTCCCCGCTGGTCTCCCAGGCGGTCGTCGAAGGCTTGATGAGCCCTCGGTCGATTCACCAGTTGGAGTGCTTCGAATCGGCCCTGACCTTTGCCCGCACCGAGGGCATTATCGTCGCCCCCGAAACCAGTCATGCGGTTGCCGGCGCGATCCAGGCGGCCAAGCAGGCCAAGGAGGAGGGGAAGGAGAAGGTAATCCTGTTTAATTTAAGCGGTCACGGTCTGGTCGACCTGAAGGGCTATGACGCCTACATGAGCGGACAGCTCCACGATCATGAGTTCCCCCAGGCCCAGCTCGATGAGAACCTGAAGGCCCTCGAGGGTTTCCCCACGGTCGAGACGGTACAGAGCTGATTGGAATGAACCTTCAGAAGGAGCGTTACTGCCGCAGGCTCGGGCATCCGGTGCCCTTCTCCTACTGCTGCGCCACCGCCGACGGCACCCCCTGTGCGGGGATCCTCGGCTGCTGGGCGGCCGATCAGGAGATGGCCCCCGCCGCCCGGGACGCCGCCGCCAGGTTGCCCCAATCGAGCGGGATCGATAAGCGGCTTCAGCTCTATGAATTGATACAGAAGGCGGCGGGTAAGTAACCCGCCGTCGCTACATTTAAGCTACCTTTCGAGGGCGTCGGGAAGGGAAGCGATGAAATCCTTGATCTCGTCCCGGACGCGCCGGTAATGGTTCAACCCCTCCTCTTCGCTCTTCGCCTCTTTGGCTAACTTGGGCGGATCGTCGAAACCGCGATGAAGAACCCGGGTCTTGGCCGGGAAATAGGGACAGTTCTCGGCGGCGTGATCGCAGACGGTCACCACATAGTCGAACTCCTTCTGGGTCAGCTCCGCGGTCGTTTTGCTCTGATGATCTGAGATATCCACCCCGGCTTCAGCCATAACCTTGACGGCGTTCGGATTCAGACCATGGGTTTCGATTCCGGCGGATTCAACCTCGAAGATATCTCCCTTCAGTGCGCGGGCCCAGCCTTCGGCCATCTGGCTGCGGCAGGAGTTTCCGGTACAGAGAAAAAGTAGGCTTCGTTTATGCATGCATGACTCCTAATACGTAGCTTATACAGGAAAATGGGTAAAAATTGAATATTGGCCCACGGCACAACAGCCGCATGCTGTGGGGATTAACAAAGTTCTAATAAAACCTACATCGGCCAGAAACAGTAGAGCGTCACTCTCCTTCTACACCTATTCCACGAGGAGTACATACCTGCTCATGCCTATCGGCACCCTTCTGCTCTACCGGCTGGCAATTCCCGCCGTCACTCTAATCTTCTCCTTCCTCGCGGTAAGCAAGCGGAATCGGGGCTGGGCACCGATAATGACGGTGATCTCGCTGATTCTTCTCTTCAGAGAGATGATGGGGGCCCTCTTTCCCAACGACTTGATCTATCAGATATCCGAGTTCTCGATTCTGGTGCTCTACTTCTTCTGGCTTCGCGACGAGTCCCGCTTTCGCGGACTTTATACCTGGCTTCTCTCGTTTAACTTCCTGGTTGCGGTCGTAGTCGTCGCCGATGTCTGGCATCCGCCGATTTTCACGGTGGTCTATGGACTCTTTCGCTACTCATTTCTCCTGAATTATCTTCTTTTCAGCTGCCTGCTGTTTATAGATAAACCCCGGAACCCCTATTCTCCGCTTCCCTACCTGCGCTGGGCCTGGATTCCGATCGCCGGCGCGCTCTACACCGGCCTCCTCTATGGTCCCATGAGCGGGGACGGCCGGCTAGAGGTGACCGCCTTTCTGTTAAACGGGCTGCATCTCCTGCTCATCTATAGCATCAAGTTCTTTGAGGATCAGCGTACGGCGGCGCAGATTGAATCCCAGGAGCTCGAGCAGCGGGCGGTACTGAATCTCTCGCGGAATCTCCGCGAATCGGTCGAGGGGGATGCGGGAATCGATCAGTTTCTGAATGAATCCCTGGAGCTAATCGTGCACTCCGCCGCCGCCGCAGGGGGCGTGGCTTACATCGTTGACGAACTCAATGAGAAAATGATTAAACGCGCTTGGCTGGGAATCTTCCGACTGCCCCGGGAGAAGGTTGGGAAGCGAGGCGAGGCGGAGTCGATCCCGCCCGAGCTCATCGACCTGGATCTCCCCCTTCTCGGTGAGGCCGGACGCAAAGGGAGGACCATACATCGCAGGCAGCACGGAACGGATGTGATTATAACGCCGTTGTTGATCGACAAGAAGATCCTGGGGGTACTGGCCTTCTCGAGGTCGGCTAAAAAGGAGACAGAGCGTTTCAATCTCTGGCAGTATCGACACTGTGTCGCCCTGGCGGAGCATGTGGCCGTCGGATTGGACACCCTGATGTTGAGCGAGCTCTTGATCGAGTCCCGGGAACACAGTCGTGAGGCCTGGCTGGCCCGGGATATCCAGAAGAAGATTCTACCCGATACCTTCCCTGCTGGGGCTAACTTTTCCATGGCGGGATACTCGACTCCGGCTTCCGGAATCAGCGGAGACTTCTACGATATTATTCCCATCGGTAAGGATAGGTATGCGGTCGCCATCGGCAGCGTCGCCCGCAAGGGAATCCCCGCTACGGTTATCATGGTTATGATCCACACTATCCTGCAGCTGATCGCCGGGTCCAAGCGCAGCGTCGAAAAGATCCTCGCCTGGGTCAACCGGGGTATTATCGGCAAGATCCTGAAGGATAATTTCGCTACCCTTTTTTATATGGTGGTGGACGCAAAATCCCGGAGCCTTGTCTATGCGAACGCGGGACACCGGCCTATGCTGCTGCTGCGAAGGTCGGAATCGAAGATCGAGCAGCATACCCACTCCGGCCTGCCGATCGGCATCCAGATCGACAGCGCCTACGAGGCTCAGGAGATCGCCTGCGGCAGAGGAGATATCTTCATCCTCTACACCGAGGGCTTCATCGAGGCCCGCAACAGCAGCGGCGAACTCTATGGGATTGAGCGCTTGAAGAAGATGCTCAAGAGCTACCACGACACGAATCCCCAGGATCTCTCGGTCCTGATACAAAATAATATGAAGCTATTCACGGGCATGACCCGCCAGCATGATGATCAGACGGTTCTGGTCGGAAAGTTTCGCTAGAAGAGGTAGCGCAGAGTATGGAACTGAGCTTAAAGAAACACAATGATGTCTTTCTGGTAGAGGTCAAAGGCGAGATGGACCTCTATAATGCCAGCAAGTTGAAGGAGCTCTTCATGGGGCTCTTAAAAAAAGAGATAAAGAAGTTAATTGTGGATATGAACGAGGTGGAGTACCTCGATTCCAGCGGTGTAGGAGTTCTGATTCATATCTGCAATACTGCCGCCAAGAGTAAAGTAAGGTTCGCCATGGCTAATATCCACGGCTCGGTGAAAAAAGTGATTGAGCTGACCCGATTAACCGACTATTTTCCGATTGCAGCGTCGGTACAGGAAGCAACAAAGGTCGTAGGAGAATAGGAATGAAGGTTAACCTGCAGGAGCAGGCTGGTATTCAGATCGACGGTGCGAGCCCCTTGTTCGATACCGAGGGCATGTTTTACAAGGAATTTCCCTCGGACTACCGTCAGATACGGTATTTTACCCTCTTGATCGTCAAGAAGGCGCCGCCTGAGATCAAGGAGATCAACCTCCTGGAACAGCAGATCAGCGAGTTGATCAAGAACGCCGTCAAGCACGGCAACAAATGTGATGAATCTAAGATGGTAAAGGTCTGGTACGAGTTCGATCTCGACCGGGCCCGGGTGGTCGTCGAGGATCAAGGCGAAGGATTTACGGATCTCGAGAGATGGAACGAGTTTAACCGCCGGCGGCTCGAGTGTCTCCGTAGTCAGAACTTTGAGAAGCTAGCCGATTATGTCAGCTTCCGGACGGCGAAGAGCGATGAGAACGACGGCGGAAACGCCATGTTCGCCGCCCTTGAGTATTGGAATCGGGGGGTATGCTTCAATGCAAAGAAGAACGCCGTGGCGGTAATGAAGAAGTTCCCGAAACGGCGCGTCGGTAAGGAACTCGAGTAGGCCGCTTGCCATCCCGGGGCTAATACACTATAGTGGGCCGACATTATGAAACTCGAATATCAAGGCGCGGGAGTACCCTTTCACCCGCGCCGTTTTTCTTTTTTTTACGGATGGATAATTCTCGCCCTCTCTGCTCTGGGGACCCTGATGAGCGTTCCCGGTCAGACTATCGGGGTGTCGGTATTTACCGACTCGCTCATGGAGGTCCTGGGGCTCAGTCGCGTTGCGCTGAGTCTCTCCTACATGATCGGGACCGTTTGCAGCGCGCTGATTCTCTCCTCGGCGGGAAAGTTGATCGACCGGATCGGGGCGAGGCTGATCGGAACGGTGGTTGTATTCCTCTTGGGACTTACCCTGCTGGGTATGGCCAACGTCGACCGCGTGAGTCGGGCGTTCAGCTCCCTGCTTCCCTTTGTCGGGATGGCCGTTATCGGATTTGTGGCGATTACCCTCGTCTTCTTTCTGCTTCGCTTTCTCGGCCAGGGGGTACTAACCCTTATCAGCCGCAACATGACCATGAAATGGTTCGACCGGCGTCGGGGCATCGCCAACGCGGTGCTGGGAACGGTGGTTAGCTTCGGCTTCTCCTATGCCCCGCGGGTACTGGACGGAATGATCAACCGTTTCGGCTGGCGGGGAGCGCTCTTCGTACAGGCCGGAATTTTGCTGCTTGGTTTCACCGCCGTCTTTCTGATCCTAGCCAGGGACAATCCCTTTGTCTGCGGTCTCAAACCGGACGGGGGGCTTGAGCCTGCGCCCCAGAAGAGGGGCCGTCAACGATCGACCGGGGAAGACCGGACTCTCAACGAGGCGCGGTCGACGCTGACCTTCTGGGTATACGCCTTGGGCCTATCCCTCTTCTCGCTCTTCGTCACCGCCATGACTTTTCACGTAGTGTCGATCTTCGAGGAAGCGGGCATGTCCCGTGCCGATGCGGTGGGAATCTTCTTCCCGGCGGCGGTGGTCTCGTTGATCCTCAACTTCGCCGCCAGCTGGGCCAGTGATCGGCTACCGCTGAAGATATTTCTGATTCTGCTCTTGGGCGGCCTCATGCTGGCTATGGCGGGGCTTGCACTCCTGGATAGGGGCCTCTTCTACTACCTCTTGATCCTGGGGCACGGGATCAGCGGGGGCTTGATGAACCTGATCAACTCGGTCTCCTGGCCCCGTTTCTTCGGGATCAAGCACCTGGGAGCGATCTCCGGCTTCGCTATGGGCTTACTCGTGGCGGGATCGGCCGCGGGGCCCTACCTCTTCAGTCTCTCTCTGCGGTATACCGGCGGCTACGCCCTGGCAAGCTGGATCTGCTTCGGCATAGCCTTGTTCCTGATAGTGCTCAGCCTTATCGCGCGACCCCCGGCTCAGGAGGCTTAGTGACCGCCGCAGCCGCAGCTGCCGCCGCAACCCCCTGATCCGGCGCCGACCGGTTCACAGCCGCCGCAGCCACAGCTCTTGGCCGTAGCGGATCCGGAACCGATTGCAAAGGTCGATATCTTTCGTTCCAGATTCTCGCTGCCGCAGTGGCTGCACCGGGGTATATCGCCGCTACGCAGCAGGAGTTCGGAATCATTATGACAAACATTACAGAAAAACTCATATATAGCCATGGTGTTTCAGAGTATAGCCCGATGCCTCGCCCCCTGCAATCCTTTCGCCGCGAAAAAATGGCTGCTATACTGAAGGCCAGATGAAACGATTCGACGAACGGGACACCCTCTTCTCCCGCATGAAACTGAAACCGGGCACTGATCGATTTCGGGAGCAATATGAGCGGCGTCCCGAGCAGTTCAACGATGATCAGCGTCTGCGGGAGATGCCTCCCGGAAATTTCGCCGACCGAACCCTGGATCAGCTGGAGATCGATTCCTGCTTCGAGCTGATTGCCGATCTGCGCCCCCTCATTGAAGGGGCTCCCCGGAAAGAACGGATTGCGACTGATCCGGCGGAGATTACCGGGCGTTTGAAGGATATAGCCGCCCGGGACGGGGCTGTCGCCGGCGGCGCCGCGGCCCTGGACGAGGCCTTCCTCTACTCGTTCCGCGGCAGGGGAGAGTACTACGGTCAGCCGGTGGATAACCCTCATCCCCATCTCTTTATCTTCGCCCTGCCGATGGATTATCCGGCTACGGCCAAGGCGCCTGCGCCGGAGGAGTCGATAGAGGTTACCCGGATCTACGCACGGGTAGCTCTAACTGGTCTGAAGCTGGCCTATTTTATTCGTTCCCTCGGTTACCGGGCCCTGACGCATATGGACGGGCGCAGCGAGCTGATTTTTCCCCCGGCGGCGGAACGGGCCGGTCTGGGCTCGGTCGGCCGCCACGGGCTTCTGGTACATCCCGAATACGGGAGCCGTATACGTCTCGGAGCGGTCACCACCGATTTGCCCCTACTCTTCGACCAACCTTCCCGCTTCGATGTTAAGCCTTTCTGTGAGCGCTGCGGCCGCTGCGCCGCCCTCTGTCCCGCCGGAGCGATTCCGAAGGGAGCCCGGTCGGACTCGCCCGATAGCCGCTGGAGAACCGACCATCTGGCCTGTTATACCGCCTGGAAGGAATTCGCCACCGACTGCGGTGTATGCTTGGCGGTGTGTCCCTATTCAGTCCCGGCGGGAAGCGAGGCACAACCGGGGACGCCTGAGTTTTTGAAGCAGCGGCTCTTTATGCAGGGAGTGCAAAAGAAGCAGAATCCGGATAGGACTTAGGAGAGCAGGCGGATCTCGTCGGGGGGCGAATCGAGAAGGGCGTTTATCCTATCCGTGGGTAAGGGACGGTGGAAATAGAATCCCTGCATCAGATTACATCCCCGCTGGATGAAGAACTCCGCTTGTTCTTTATTCTCCACCCCTTCGGCTACATAGTCCATCTCCAGGGAATCGGCCATGCTGATAATGGCATTCACGATCTTCTGATTCTGTTCCTCGAAGAGGCGGCTTACGAAGGAGAGGTCGATTTTGATCCGGTCGGCCGGCAGCTTCGAGAGGTAGCTTAACGAGGAGTACCCCGTACCAAAGTCATCGATCACGAACTCGAGGCCCGGATTCTGCTCCTTGAGAATCCGCATCTTCTCTGCCGTCTGTCCCGGATCCCGCATGACGCAAGTTTCGGTGATCTCCAGGCGTATGAAAGCGGGATCGGCGCCGCTGCGGCGGATCGCGTTTCCTAGGATAGCCACGATTTCCGGATGGGCAAACTGGTTGGCCGAGAGGTTGATAGCGATCGAAAGAGGTTTGAGGCCCGCATCGTGCCAACTACGGAGCTGACGGCAAGCGGTTTCGATAATCCAGTTGCCCAAGGGTATAATCAGATTCGTCTCTTCGGCCAGAGGGATAAAACTGCCCGGGTTCATCCAGCCGAGTTCGGCATCCTCCCAGCGAATAAGGGCCTCTAACTCCCGTATCTCACCATTGCGGTCGACCAGGGGTTGATAGAAGAGGCAGAATCCGCCTGCATCGAGGCTGCGGCGAATTCCCTGTTCAAGCTGGAGGCGGCGGCTGATCCGGGCGTCCATCTTGGCATCAAAGAAGCGGAAGCAGTTCTTCCCCGCCTCCTTGGCGTGATACATCGCCAGATCGGCGCTTTTGGTGAGCCGGTTGAGGTCGCTTCCGTGGTCGGGGATCAGCGCGATACCGATGCTGACCCCAACCCGAATCGTGGAGACCTCGTCGCGATTCTCCTGGGTGTGGAGTTTAACCGGTTCCGCCACCGAATCGAGGAGCTTCTGAGCCACCAGGGCCGCCCCGCGGGCATCTGGGCTGTGGGAAATGAGTACGACAAACTCATCCCCGCCGAAGCGGTAGATTGCATCAGACTCGCGCAGGATGGAACGCAGTCGTCGAGCGGTCTCTACCAGAAGCTCATCCCCCGCATCATGCCCCATGGTATCGTTGACCTGCTTGAAGCCGTCGAGATCGAGAAAGAGGAGCGCTCCCCAGGTGTCCGGGCCGGGATGATCTGCAAATGCCTTGGAGAGCTCCTGTTGAAAGAGGTCGCGATTCCCGAGCCCGGTCAGTTTGTCGTGATATGCCAGATGCTTTAAGCGACGCTCGGTATTCTTCCTGATGCTGATGTCCCGGATGATGCAGGTCAGGCTGCGACCGTCGGAGAAGGAGCCGTTGCCGAAGGACATCTCCATGGGGGATACCCCGCGGTGTTTATGGCTGCCCAGAATCTCCATGGTTCGTTTGAGACCTAACTGCTTGCGGTGGGGATCGTCGATATAGAAATATTTGCGGAACTCCTCCTCATGACGCTGAAAGATCTCGGGTGGAAATAGCCGGCGGAAATTGGTCCCCAAGAGCTCCCCGCGCTCATAACCGAAGATGGGTAGGACCGCCGAGTTGGCAAAGATAATGGTAAAGTTTTCATCGATCCTGAGGATCGCTTCGGCGATCGTCTCCGACAGGGTCTCGAACTGTTCGACGCTGGCCGAAAGCTTAGCAGCGATCTCGTGACTGCGGGCGATGTCCCGCATGATTATGGCTATCTCCCGCCGCTCGTCTCTCCGGTATTGAGCCAACAGACACTCTACCGAGACCGGTTCGCCCCCCTTGCGGCGCGTACGGAAAACCGCCAGATTGTCGTCGTTCCTGGCGCGTCCATAGCCGAGAACGCCCAGAAAGCGCTCCCGGAGGGCGGCATGGTAGACCTTCGGGACGAACTCGAGTACGTTACGGCCCTCGATCTCCTGCATGCTATAACCAAAGAGGGAGACTAAGGCCGGATTGGCGCGTAGTATTGCGCCCCCTTCGTCGACCAAAAGGGCGGGATCATTGCTATTCTCGAGGATTATGGCGAAACTGTCCGCATCGGTGCTGTCCGAGGCCAGGTTGAGGACATGCCCCTCCAGCGCGCGGCGAAGGAGATTGTCGAATAGGGAACCCTCGGGAGGAATAAGTTCCGGTTCCTCCGCGGTAACCGTCTCTTCTTCCAGGGCTTTGTATGCTTCCAATGCGCTTCGGATGCGATCGAAACGCTCTTCGAGGGTAACGACTCCGCTTCCCAGGCGCTCAACAAAATCTTGCATAATCGGCCAGCCTATGGATGCTCAAATAGTAATATCCGGACTCACACTCTATCATGCGATTGGGGCTGGGTAAAGCTGATTACCATAGTAGGCAAGCGGGGCGGGCTCAGGGGGAGCCCTGGAGCGCCTCGATTCGGTTTAGGTAGAGCTCCATCTCAAACTTGCGCTTCAAGCCCTTGGCTCCCATGGGGCGCAGTTTCCCGAAGCAGGGACGCTCCGGAAAGGGCCGATCGTGCTTCCCGAAGACCCAGGCAACCCCGGCGTAGCCGTTGGGATCGCGACCGTCCAGGCTGTAGGTATCGTTCAGATGGACCAACAGACGGTAGGCCTCCCGCCAATCGGGGAACCACTCCAGAATCTTCTTGCCCCAGTACATGCGCATATAGCCGTGCATCTTCCCATGGTAAACCAATTCCCGTTGGGCGGCGTTCCAGTAGTGATCCTCAGTGCGCCCCTCGCTTATCTCTTCGGTGGTATAGCGGGCTGGTCGAGGATCATCGGCATGCACCCCCAGGGTCTCCCGGGCCCATTGGGGGAGGGAGTCGGGCGAATCGTAGGCTTCGTTATAGACGCAGAAGTTGATGGCCAGCTCCCGCCGGATAATCAGCTGCTCTAAGAAGGCGGCGGTTCCGTCCATGAGGGAGGGATCGTGGGTCGAAGCCTCCATCGCCCGCAATGCGGCTCGTACGGGAGAAAGATGTCCGAAGTGGAGATAGGGGCTCAGGTCGGACTGAATGCGGAGCCCCGGATCGTTGCGGGCATCATGGTAGTGATGCAGATGGGTTTCGATAAAATGTTCCAGGTACTCCTCGGCCGCCTCTTCCCCGCCGCGGATCCACTCCACCGGCGAGACACCCATGTCGATGCCCAGGGAGTGCATGTTCTCCCTGGCATATGAGGGATCAAGACTATCCAGCTCCGCCAGCACCGAGGGGAGGTGAGCGTCCGGATTCGCAAGGGAATCGCAATGTACCGGAGCGAGGAAAAGATCGGTGAGCCGGCGTATCTTGGGGCGGATGGTAGCCGCCGCATACTCCTCTTTCCGAGAGGCTTGGGCTACCGGGACGACCACATCGCTTTCCAGCAGAATCAGGGGTATGGTGAGCTTTTCCCTCAACTCCCGCCGCCAGCGACGCTGTATGCGGGTGTAGCCCACATCGCCGACAACGCATGCCGCCTGGGCCGCTGCCTTACAGACTCCCTCCACCGGTGTTTCCGTTACGACGATGAGCGGGATTCCCTGCGCCGCGAGGGCTTCTTTAAGGTCGATCAAACCCTCAAAGAGGAATGCGAAGTGCCTGGCATTGGCCCCCGGATAGGAGGGGTCGACCCCGAAGAAGGCGTAGAGGGGCAGATCGAGCAGGTTGGCGGCCCGAATCGCCGCCGCCAGGGCATGATTCTCTCCTGTTCTCACCGCTTGTTGTACCCACAGGAGGACATAGGCTCCCCGGGACGAAATCGGTGATGGGCTAAGGGTGATTCTGGCTCCAAACTCCTTCTTCAAGTCCTCGAACAGTTCCTCACTCATGCTCCCTCCTCCCGGGTTCTCGCGTTCTCAGATAGCTGCTGAGACTGCTTCAATAATCGTTCCGCCTCTTGCACCCCCTGACGCATGCCGGAGGCGATCCCGTCGGCCCCGAGCTCCTTCCAATCCAGATTGCTGTGCGTGAATAATCCGCCGCCGATGAGAATGGGGACCGATGCGATTTCCTCGGTGCGTCGTATCTCCCGAATCATCAGCCGGGCGGAGTCGAGATGACTGGCGAGCATTACCGACAAGGCGATGAGATCCACGGGAAAGGAGCAGGCGAAACGGATGAAGTGGTCGGTCGGAACATTGGTGCCTAGAAAGAAGGTCGCCCAGCCGGCCTGCTCCAACAGGTCGCGGAACATACGCAGACCTACGCCGTGATCCTCACCCGGAACGGCCGCACAGATGCAGGAGATCTCCCGGGGGCTGGCCTTGGGATAGTAGAGTCGGGCCCGCTCCATGAAACTCTCCATTAGATAGGTTATCAGATGCTCCTCCGCCACGCTCAAGCGGCCGGCGGCCCAGAGTCGTCCGGTAGCAGCCAGGGTCGGTTGGATAATCTCTTCGTAGACGCTGCCCAGAGCCATTCCCGCGGCTATTTCCGCCTCTATTCTCTCCCAGACCTGATTCTCTTCTCTGTTGAGGATCGATTCTATAATCTTATCCGCCGTATATCCGTCGGGCCGGCTTGTGACCGAATTACCCAGCCTGAATCCGCCCCGGGGGGCCCCGAGAAGCTCATCCACCGAGGTCCGAAATAGCCGGGCGATGCCAACCAGTTTCTGCTGATCCGGGAAGCGGCTGTCGTTCTCGTAATTGGCGATGGTTGTCTGCCCCACACCGAGGGCCTCGCCGACCTCTCGCTGACTCATTCCCAGGCGTTTGCGATGATATTTCAACCACTGACCAAATTGGTTTCCCATATGTCGGCTCTTCCTTATATCGAAAATAACACAATTTGTGAATATATACAAATAAATATCTTGATAAATCACATATTGAATTATATCTTTACTCTATAGAGATCAGGGAGAGATGAATGAAGATGAACAATCTGCTAAAAACAGTGCTAATTACCGCCCTTACGGCGCTGGCCGTCTCCTGCGGAGGAGGCCGGGGTAGCGATTCCACCTCTGCCGCTACCTGGGACCCCGACCAGGGGGACGCGGCGATGATGGTCGAGACCGCGGAGGTTACTACCGGGAGACTCTTCGGGAGTATTGAATCCGCCGGAACAATCGCCGGAGTGAACGAGGTTCAGCTGGTGGCGGAATCCCAGGGAGTCGTGCAGTCCGTGGAGGTGCTTTTAGGGCAGTCGGTCTCCCGGGGCGAGGTCATCGCCAGGTTGGACGACTCAATCGCCCGGCTTTCGATGCAGGAGGCTCTTGCGGCTTGGGAGAACGCCGAGATTGATCTCAATGCTGTTCAGAATCTCTTCGAACGGGGAAACGCCTCCAAGATAGAGCTGGTGCGAGCCCAGAGCGCCGAGCGGGGTGCTCGCGCTCGTTACGAACAAGCCCTGAAGGTCCTGGAAGACCGGACGATTACCAGCCCCATCGAGGGGCGGGTCGCCTGGATCGACGAGGGGGTATCGACAGGCAACTATATCAACCCCGGGACCAGGCTTGCTCGCATCGTCGACGACAGCGCCTACTCCCTAGACCTTCATATCGGCGAGCGTCAGATCGGGTTGCTTGCTCCCGGTGCCGAAGCGCTGATCCGGGTCGCCGCCGCCGGCGATATGAGCTTCCCCGGAGTGGTTACCGAGGTCGCCGCCGGGAGCGATCCCTCCACCGCCAGCTTTCGGGTAGTGATAGAGTTCGACGGAGACAGGGAGCTTCTCAAATCGGGGATGTCCGCCAAGGTCTCAATCGACACCAACCGCGAGAAGGAGGTCCTCCTGGTTCCCACCGCCGCCCTCTTGAGAGGGGAAGAAGAGAACGCCGTGTTTCTGGCAACATCCGGCAGCGCCGTCGAGCGGGAGGTGCGCATCGGTCGCCGCCTGGGCGGTATGGCGGAGGTCCTCTCCGGGCTGGATGCGGGCGACAAGGTTGTAGTCTCCGGCACAACCCGCTTGAGCGACGGCGCGCCGATAGAGTTCGAACAGCAAGGCTAGGATAAGGACAGGAATCAGATGAGCATCGGATCCTTTTCAGTTAAAAACGGTGTATTGGTCAATATCCTGATGGTAGCTATTCTGGTACTGGGCTACCTCAGTCTCTCCCGCTTGCCCCAGGAGCAGTTCTCCGAGGTTCCCTTCTTTTGGGTGAACATCATTGTTCCCTATCCGGGAGTAGCGGCGGAGGATATCGAGCAGACGGTAACCATCAAAATCGAGAACGAGATGAAGGGCCTGGATAAGCTCAAGGAGATCAATTCCTCCACCAGCGAAGGACTGGCGGTCGTGAGGGTCGAATTCGACGACGGAATCTCCAATGAGGAGTTCGACCGGCTCTTTCAGGAGACCCGCACCCGCTTTTCAAACGTGGAATTACCGGACGGTACCCTCAATCCGGTAATCGATGATTTCTCGGCGGCGGATTTCCTGCCGGTTATCGAGGTGGTGCTCTCGGGAGATGTGGAATATGGGGATCTCAACCGAGCGGCGCTGGATCTGCAGGAGCGGCTCCTGGCGGTCAATCAGGTCTCCTCGGTCACCCTGGTCGGTTCCAGGGATAGACAGATCAGGATCGACGCCGCCCAGGAGAAGCTTGAATCTCTGCAGATTTCCATGAACGAACTGGTCGGTGCCGTTTCGGCCCGCAATATCTCGATCCCCGCCGGTACGGTGACCAGCGGCGAGAGGGAGTTCCTGGTACGGACCTACGGCGAGATAGAAGAGCTGGAGAACTTCGAGAATATCGTCGTCCGCCGCGGCGCAGAGGGTGAGGGGACCCTCCGGGTTGGGGACCTTGCCCGGGTCTACGACAGCTACGATCCCTTCGGCGTACGGGCCCGCTACGATGGGGAGCAGGCTATTATTCTGCGGGTGGCCAAGGTCTCCCGGGGAGACTCGATTCGGGTGATCGAGGGGGTTAAGGCGGAGCTGACTGAATTTACCCGCTTTATGCCGGTGGGAATCAAGGCCGACCTCTTCAGCGATTCGACGGTTCAGATCCGCAACAGCATCGATGTGCTTCTCTCCAACGCGCTCTTCGGTTTCCTCCTCTTGGTAATCATCCTCTTCCTCTTCATCGGTCTCAGGAATGCGCTGATGACGGCCTTGGGGATTCCGATCGCCTTTGCATTGACCTTCGTTATCCTGGAGTTGACCGGCGAAACCTTCAACACCAACACCCTCTTCGGTCTGGTCCTGGTGCTGGGACTGATCGTCGACCATGCAATTGTAATTATCGAAAACTCCTACCGACTGCAGGAGAACGGCCTCGACCGCCACCGAGCGGCCATAGAGGGGACGAATCAGGTTGTCTGGCCGGTCATTGCGGCCACGGGCACCACCGTGGCGGCCTTCCTGCCTTTGATGATCCTTCCCGGGACGATCGGGAAGTTCCTGCGGGTCATTCCCTTCACCGTCTCGGTCGCGCTGGTCGCTTCGACCTTCGAGGCGCTGGTCTTTCTCCCGTCCCACTTCGCCGACTGGCCCGGGGGCAAACGCAAGCTGAGCGGGATGCGGGATCGCTTCTTTCAGTCCCTGCGTCGGGGCTTCTCAGCCCTCTTGGAACGACTCTACCGGCGACGCGGCCTGGTGGTCCTGGGGGCTTTTGTGATCATGATCTTCGCCTTTGCCCTGTTGCCGACGGTTAATCAGGATCTCTTCAGTGCCGAGGATTTTACCCTCTTCTATATCGATATCGAGATGCCCGTCGGGACGAGCATCGACAAAACAGCTCGCTTTGTATCCCGCTACGAGGAGCTGCTCCTGCCCCTGAGGGGGAACGGCGAGGTGCTAGCCTTGAGTTCATCCATCGGGTTCCGGGCCGATGAGGGATCCAATACCGCCAAGAGCAATCTGGCCCAGATCATTGTCGATCTGACGGAGATAAAAGAGGGGCGAACCCGGCCGATTACCGCTATCATGGGGGAGGTGGAGGAGCTCACCGCCGGAATCGCCGGCGCCGAGGATGTAGTCTTCCGCAAGGCGACCAACGGTCCTCCGGTTTCGCCGCCGATCTCCTTCAGACTCTTTGGGGATGATTACGACGAACTGGCGGCCATCGCCGCCGATTTTCGCCAGCGCCTGAGCGCCTATCCGGAGCTCTTCAACATAGGCGACAACGTCGACCCGGGAACCCCGGAGATTCGGGTCATGGTAGATGAAAATCGCGCCGCCGAATTGGGGCTCTCGGTCAGCAGCATCGGTTCTTATCTGCGCGGTGCGCTGGACGGCGTGACCGCCACCACCTACTTCAGGAACAATGAGGAGGTCGATGTAATCGTCGGCTACGCCGCTAACGGACGGGACCGGATCAAGATGATCGAAGAGATGAAGATTCCGACCGTCGACGGGCGGCAGATCCCCTTCTCGTCGGTCGCCTCCTTAAGCGAATCGGCACCCTTGGCCTCGATCAAACGGGTCGACGGCAAGCGGGAGGTCACCGTCGAGGCATCGGCCTACAGCGAGGAGAATATCCGGGCCATCAATGCCGAGATCAGCGCCTATTTCAACCAGGAACTGGCCGACCGCTACCCCGATGTGGAGCTGAGCGTGGGCGGCGAGTTTTCCGATTTCGACAATCTTTTAATTCAGATCCTGCGGATATTTCTCTTGGGGCTCTTTTTGATCTATCTGATCCTCGGGTCGCAGTTCAACTCCTACTCACAGCCCTTTCTGATCCTGACGACCCTGCCCTTCGCCTTCGCCGGAGTAACCCTCTATCTGGTGCTGTCGGGAACGCCCTTCTCGACTACCGTACTCTACGCTACGGTGGCGCTGGCGGGAATTGCGGTCAATGATGCGATTGTGTTGATCAGTTTCATCAACGAACGCCGGGCGGAAGGCATCGCCACTGGGGATGCCGTCAAGGAGGCTGCGGCGACCCGCATGCGGCCGATTCTGCTCACCTCGGTGACGACCATCGCCGGACTGACCCCTACCGCCCTCGGACTGGGCGGACGGTCGGTGGTATGGGGGCCCATGGCGGCGACGATCATATTCGGCCTGGTATTCTCTACTCTGACCGCGCTGATCGTGATTCCCAGTCTCTACGGTCTTATCTACGACAGACGCTCCAAGACCGCCCGTTCGGTTCGGGGTGAGGGCGCGTAGGGCAGGGTAATCCTCGCTTCCGTGCCTACCGAGGCGGGGATTATCGCTATCGTTCCGCCCAACTGTTCGATGAGGGAAGTGATCAGCAGGGTGCCCATGGAAGCAGTCGCTTGGAGGTTAAAATCCTCGGGCAGGCCGCGGCCCCAGTCGCGGAGGATGATTCCTATCTCATCCTCCTCCCTTAAAATCTCGACCTGAAGCTTGGAGCTGCTAAGGCCTGTAAAGGCGTGTTTATAGATATTCGTCAAGAGCTCGTTTAGTACCAGGCCGAGGGGCAGAGCCGTATCAGGATCGAGCTCGATCTCGTCGATGCTGAACTCGGTCTCCAGATCGAGGCCTGACGGTCGGTAGCTGATCTCGATAATCCGTATGAGATCGATTACATACTCTTTCAAACAGATAGAGTTGAGGTTTTTCGACTGATAGAGTTCCTCATGCACCAGGGCCATGGAACGCACACGTCCCTGGCTGGCGCTGAGTACCGCGGCGCTGGCGCTATCGTGTGCGGATTCGGCGTGAAGATTGAGCAGGCTGGAGATCACCTGTAGATTGTTCTTCACTCGGTGATGAACCTCTTTCAATAAAATCTCCTTCTCGGTCAGGGCCTTGGCTAGGGCCTGCTTGGAGATTTCAGTCTGCTGTTTGCTCATCATAAGCCCCTCGATAAGCTCCAGCAGGAAGTGCTGCAGGTAGAAAAGCACCATTGAGGCCACGAAGCTAAGCATGATCATGTAGGGGAGGGGTCCCCAATACTCCCGGGGATGCAGGAGCGGCAGCGCTACGGCGCTGTGGAGCCACAGTAGAGTTATCGAGAGGTGGCTGATCCACTGCCTTAAAAAGAGGGTGCTGAGCAGGGCGATGAAGAGCCAGAGTACGCCGGCGGTTCCATAGTATATGCTTACGTTGTGGGCGGACATGGGGAAGTAGACGCTGCCCGCAGCCAAAACGAAGAGTCCTCCCACCAGCACCGCGTGGGCCGCTGCGTCTCTCTTCAGGTAGCCTAGAACGGCGGAGCTCGAAGAGGTCGCGGCCAGCAGGGCAAAGGAGAGATAATATGCGGGTGAGCTCTCGCCTATAAGCAGATGCACGATCCAGAGCAGCATCGCGCTCCCGAGAATTAAGAGCGAGATGGTTTGGGTAATCCTTCGACGGGCCTTCTGGAGTAATGCAACCGACCGGGGATAGAGATAGAGAGGGTTGATAAGACGCACATGCTCCCCAAGCTGTTAGAGTTCTTGGAGTAATTTACCACAATAGTAATAATAGTGCAAGATCAAATTTTGTATATATTAGCAATTAACCCTGGGGCAGGAACTCAAAGAGCCGGGAGGAGAGGAAGGTAAAGGCGACCAGTCCTGAAATCAGGGTGAGCACGCCGAAGACGACAATAACCGTCAGAGCGGCCCGGCCGAAATTCTGAGTCTCCTCGTTCCGGCCGGCGAATCCCCATAATACCGCGGCCACAACATTGATCACCGGAATTCCGAGGATTAATAATCGCAGCAGATATTTCTGAAGCGAGGTGCTGGGTGCTTCATCGGACATGATCTTTTCTACTCCTCATCATGGATAGGGAATCCCCTCAATCCCGAATGATTCTATCATAGCTGCAAACTCAGGGTTCCCCATAAGACGTTCGAAGCTGCGGTCGATAGCATCCGCATCCAATCGCTCCTCGAGCTCGGTTCCGAGGCGCTCCCGTTTCTCGTCTTCCATCATCGCGATCCGGGTAACAAGCCCTTTGAGACCGTCCATAGTAAGCCAGAAGCGGCGTTCTTCACGAACAGCGGCGGCGTCCTCGGGGTGGCTGACGACGGAGAGCTTCTCCTCCAGACGGCGCTGCTCGTTCGCGTCGATTGCCCGCGAACTTAAGTGTGTTCCACGCTGCAGCGCTTTACGATCGGCCGAGATCTGTCTGCCTGCTTCAACCCTGGTCTCTCCGCCGGATTCCGGAATAAGGGCGACGCTGCCTTCGAGAACGCTCAAGGCCAGGGAGCGACCGTCGGCCAGCTCGATGCTCAGGTCCGTCCCCCGTACGCCACAGACGGCGCTGGGAGTCTGGAAGGCGTAATCAGGTTGCAGCGCCTTGGCTACCCGGGCGCGGACCGCACCGGAGAGGAGGGAGAAGCGCGCTTTTGGGGTATCCTCCGCAGGAAGTTCATCCAGGGAGAAGCGGGTATTTTCTCCTATCTTCAGGACGCTCTTGTCCCGGAGGATCATCTCGATGTACGAGGCCTCGCCGGTCTCGAGGAGAGTCCCCGCAAAGAGATCGGTGCCGGGGCCGGGGATGAAACGCTCGCCCTTGGGCGGCTCGGCCCAGACCTGATTCTCCACATAGCTTACCAGCGCGCTGGCCGATTCGGGAATCAGACTTCTCTCCTCCGCCAGGGCCGCCAGGGCTTGAACCTCCTCCAGCAATCCCTCTTCTCCATCGGGGAAGGCGGCGGCTACAGCCGCAACCAGAGCCGCGCCCTGTTCGCGCAGAAGCGGCACTGTCTCATCCAAAAGCTCCCGCTGAAGGGCTCGATCGACCCGTAATCGGACGGCCAGGGCATCTGTGCGGATTTCCAGCCCCTCCAGATTCAGAGCCGCCGGAAGCGGCCCGCCCAGGAGTTCGTAGGGCAGGCTATAGGCCAGGGAGGACTGTTTCACCAGGGGCAGTCCCCATTCGCTCAAGTCGGTAGCGGTAAGATACTCCTCAATCCGCTCAAGGGGCAGCCGCAGACGGCCGAGACGGAGCTCCTCCAGTGAGAGAAGCAGTCCCTGTTCGCCCGGTACGGCATGCAGGTTGAGGGCAATATTGGCCGCCAGAGGCCGCAGGCGGAAGGGACCCGCCTGAGATGTCGGCGGAGCTGTTATCCCGACTAAGAGCTCGGCATCCAGTTCTGCCGACTCAAGATCGAGTCTGGCCCGGTGGACTCTTATAGGCTGGTCCGCCGGAAGTTCCAGGATTGCCCTAGCTGCCAAACGGTTAACCGACTCCTCGTCGATCTGGGCCATGCCGCCCAGCTCTATTTGACCGAGAAATGCAAGCAGCTCCGTCCTCAGGTCGCTTGCAGGTTGTTGCAGGGATGCTTGAGGCACCGGAACGGTGGCCCGCTCCACTAAGAGACCGGCGAAGGTCATGATTCCGCCGAGAATATAGAACGTGTAAAGCAGCAGGCCCAACAAAAGGCCCGCCACGGCGAGGAGAAACTTTTTTACTCCCGAGCTCTCGGTCATCAATCCGAGTATAGATCAATTTCCGCTCTTTTTCAGCCCCTTTTTCGATTCCTGTACTCCGTGCAGATAGACCCCGATGAGGATGCCGATTATCGTTACCCCCGCCCCCAGCTTGCCTTCGCCTAGCATGGCCAAGGCGGTTCCGGGACATGCCCCTGCCAGTCCCCAGCCCAGGCCGAATATCAGCGATCCGGGAATCAGCCCCTTCTTGTAGGGTTTCTTCACATAGTCGAGGGGCGCGCCGGAGATCAGCTCCTTAGCCTGGATGAGTCGACTGACAGAAAGACCGACGAAACCGGTTGCCGCCGCGGCGAGGATTACATAGAGGAGCTGCAGATCACGAAAGAGAAAGAGCTCGGCGTAGAAATCGTAGGTTGTCGCCCCGGCGCGGCTTAAGAGGAAGCCGAAGGCTGCACCGAATAGAATGAAGAGTATTCGTTTCATCTTCTCCCTCCTAAAGTACGCGAAACAGAATCTGCACCATGATGATTCCGCCGGCGAAGAAGCCGGCCGAAGCGAGGATGCTCGGCGGATTGAGCAGAGCCAGTCCGCTGATCGAGTGGCCGCTGGTGCAGCCCCCCGCCAGTCGGCTCCCGTATCCGATCATCACCCCGCCGCTTAAGAGGACCAGTAGTTTCAGCGCCAAGGTTTGAGGCAGGACCGAGTCGTAGAGAAGGCCTAAGGAGAAGGAGAGTTCTATCGGTCCCGGGGAGGTAAGGGCGGCGATCAATCCGCCGAGGGGAATCCCGATCAGAAACCAGAGCCGCCAGTTGAGATTATCCGCATATTTCCCGCTGTGGAAGAAGGGATTTCGACTGACCAAGCCGCAGACATTCCCGAAACCGGTCGAAACGCCCAGCAGCTTGCCGGTTATGATAAATTGCGCCAATCCGTATATGCCGATAGCGATGCCGCCGATCCAGCCGGCCCAGTAGATAACTTCAGTCATAAGAGCTCCTTTATCGGGGAATTCCCAGGATGCGTACAAGGTACTAAACACTACTATTATGATCAAGTATCAGCCGAACCAGAAACTCGGATCCCGCCGCCGATCCCGGGCGCGTTGGGCCTCGATCTTCTCGGCCAGATCGGGGGTACTCACTCCGCCGTCGCCCTTGCCGGCGGCAAGACGCAGGAGTACGTCTATCAGCAGCAGCAGAAGGGCCGCGGTCAGATAGAGCAGCGGGATCGGTCTGGGTTCCCGGGCGTTCGAGGGACCGTAGCGGGAGAGCTCCTCTGGAGCGCTCAACATCCGGCCGCCGCTCGACTCGGCGATAGTGCGCAGGAGCCGGGTGTCGGCCGGTCCCGGCCGTCGTTCCCGAGCGGTACTGTTGATGAAACCCGCCATGCCGAGGAAGCGGTCGTCGTAGGCGGAGATCCGGATTTCACCGGAGGCTATATCATTCAATTCGACGCTGTAGCGTCCGGGTGCGTCGGCCTTCAGAGCGAGCTTATTCATACCGCGGGATGATTCTATGATGAGCAAGGGGTTCTCGAGGCTGCGTGGTTCCCCCCGGGAATCCCGAACCTCCAGTATCGCCACGGCTCCCGATTCTCTTCTCGCTACCCTGAGCCGATCCTGCTGACTCCCTCCCGGCCGGGCGGTCCAGCGGACCAGTTGCGCGACGAATCTGGGAAAGCGCTCCCAAGCGATCCACTCCCTGCCCCATACTGAATCGAAGCCGGAGGTGAAGGCCGTCGTTCTCCCCAGACCCGGTCTGAAGACCGACAAGAGCGGACTGGCGTCGACCGCCGTCAGCAGGGTTTGGGCCTGCTGTTTGGGATAGACCGATTGAAAACCGAAAAGCGGCGGGAGCTCGTTCTCGTCGAAGCCCTGCAGGATCGGATGAGGGCTTTCCAGCCGGGGAAAAAAGACCTCGTTCTGAAGCATGCGCTTGGCTACGATCATCGACTCCGAGGCGAAGATCCGAGGCGTCGAATCAATGGTCGCGGTGTAGTAGCTGCGGCCGTTTCCCCAGCTGGCGATATTCTCCAACAAGGGACGGTCCGCATCGGCGCCGATGGCCACGGTAGTAATCGTAATGCCGTCGTCCGCCATACGCGTAACAAGTTCTTCGAAAGGGGCTGCCTGTACCAGCCCGTCGGAGAGGACGATCAGATGCTTCACCGCGGCGGAGGCGGAGAGCAGGCCGCGGTAGGCCTCTTCCAAGGCCGGGTAGAGCTCGGTTCCGCCGCCGGCGGAGAGCCGGGCGAGACCGTCGCGAATAGTCTGCTGTTCGCCGGCCCGGGTGAAGGGGAGTATCCATTCCGGGGAGACGTCGAAGCCGATGACGCCGATCTGGAAGCCGGGATTCAACAGCCCCGCCGCGGCGATCACCGCCTCGGTTAAGATATCCAGCTTACTCTCCCCCGCGTCATTACGCTTGGCCATACTGCCCGAGGTGTCGAGCAGGGTCAGCATGCTCAGGGTGGGAACGAATAGGGAGGCCGCCGGATCCATCTCCACCGGCAGGATCTCCTCGATGGGGGTCTCGTAGTATCCGCCGCTGCCGAAGCTTCCCTCGCCGCCCAGCATTACCAGGCCGCCGCCCCCGTCGCGTACGTAGGCGGCGATGGTCCGCATCGATTCCAGTGAGAGGTCGAAGGCGGGGACCTCATTCAGGATCAGCGCGTTGTAGTTGCCGAGCCGGTCGAGCTCTCGGGAGAACTCCATTGAATCCCGCTCCTCTACCCGAAAACCCTGGATTCTTAAGGCCCTTGCTAGCGCGGGACTCCGCGCATCGGATCCCGACAGGAGCAGGATCGACGGTCTCCCCTGAACATAGACCATCGTGCCCAGGCGGATCGGGGGTCTCGAATCGAAGGGGAGTCTCAGCTCGGCCTCGATGGAGTGGAGTCCCCCCTCGCTGATCTGCAGTTCGTATTCCAGCTCGCCGCCGTTCGCCTGGAGCTCGAGTTCTTCCCGCCCGATCTCCCTCCCGTTTTGAAAAAGGATCAGCGCCGCCCGTTCCTCCGCCCCGCTGCGATAAGTGGCGGATATCCTGAAGGGTTCTCCCTCGCCGATACGGGACGGACTTTCTATTCGCAGCAGCTCGGCGCCTGAGGCGGGGGGAGGGGCCGGGGCAAAGGGGTAGATCGGCACTCCCATCTCGCCGGCCAGCCGGGCAACCTCGGCCGCGTTTCCCCCGCTGGCCTTCCCGTCGCTGACCAGAAGAATGCGGCGCTCTCCATCGCCCTGTTCGGCATTGAGGGCAGCTTTGATAGCCCGGTCGATCCAGGTCTCCCCCGGGATCTCGACGTCGAGACGGAGTTCGTCGGGCGGGGTATCGCTCAAGAATACGTCGCCGGCGAAATAGCCGTAGCTGACCGGACCGTCCTTCTCAGCGACCTCTGTCAAGGTGTTGAGGGCGGGCTCGATTCGCTCCGGACCGCTTCCGGCGACTCCCATGCTCTCCGAGCGGTCGACCAGCAGGATACTCTTAAGCTCTCGAGGTCGACTGAAGGGGCTTATCCCCACTGCGGTCGCCAAGAGGAGGATCAGGGTGATGCCGCGCAGGATCAGGAAGGAGATCCGGATTCGACGACTCGGGGTATCCGAGGCTATATCTCGGCGGGTGAAGGCTTGCAAGAGCCCGTTTCTCATTCCTTCCACCTCCGGGCCTGGAGGGTGGCTTCGGCTACCAGGCAGACCGCGGCCAGAGCGGCCAGCAGGCGCAGGAGTCGGAAGCTTCTCTCTTGACCGGCCACGACCCGAATCTTCTCCGGAGCTTCGACCTGAGAGCTGTAAGCGGTCCGGAGATCCGATTCCGCCGCTCCCGGGAGTCTAGCCCGGAAGATGCGCAGGTCTTGCGTACGTCCGCTCAGTTCCTGCACCGCCTGGGCCAGGAGTAGGGGAAACTCCTCCCTGAGGGGTAGATCAGAGTCGGTCAAGCGGAAGTGGAAGAGGATGTGCCCGGCGCCCGTCTCCAGTCGCGAGATCAGCGGGATAGAGCCGGCCGCATAGAGCGGGGTGGCGAGGGGGGGAAGAGAGAGCACATCGGCCCGGGCGACGCGGAAGAGGGACGGTGCATAGGACTCTAGCAGAGAAAAGGCGGCGGCCGATTCGACCGTTCCCGCTTTTTGAATCCCGGCCATGGTCGGATAGACCCCGAAGCGGATCGACGGAATGAAAAGGTTCTCCGTTTCCTCCGCGGGCGGGGCGGTCACGATTCGAAGATTCGGCGGTCGGAGTGCCAGAGCTGCCCTCTCGGTTCTCGCAATTAATCCTCCTCGCTCCAATGCGCCTAAGGCCGCCGCGAGAAAGGGATCGGGTACGCCGATCATCTCTACCCGCAGAGGATCGGGGCGGAGATAAAGCTCAGCCTGATCGTCAAGGGCGAGAGAGTCGGAACCGTCCAGTCGGGCAGCAATATAGCGGTGACTGGCGGGAATGCGAAAGAGGATCTCTCGCTGTTGCCCGGCATCGAGCTCCAGTCTACGCGGCTCGAGGGGGGTATCCTCTGCGCTCAGCTGCAGGTTGAACCGGGCCGGGAGTTCGCTGAAGTTGGCCACTACGGCCTGAACGATAAAATCTTGATCCCCGGGAACGGCGTTCAGGGCCAGAAGGGCCCGGTTTGCTTCGGCTTGGCCGATCTGATGCCAGGAAAGATTTCGCGCCGGGGAGAGCTCCTCCGGCCGCGGTCGATCGGTATAGATCCGGATCTCCCGGCGGCCGTTCATCCCCAGGGAGGCGAGGAGCTCCTCGGTAGCCTTCCCGGTATCCGCCTCAATCGCCCGGGGGCTCAGTCGGCGGATTTCCCGGGTGAGCTCGACTGCGGAGCGACTACGCTGCAGGATAATACGCGGGGCTTCCTCGATGGCGGCCAGGATATAGGGGGGGCGGGCGCCGGAGATTTCGGCCAGAGCCAGATTCTTGGCCTCTGCCAACCGGGTGGATTCTCCCGATCGGGCGGCCATACTCGCGCTCAGATCGATAGCGAAAAGCGTTCCGCCCTCGAGTCCGCGGGACTTGAACTGCAGTATCGGCTGGGCCGCCGCCAGGGCGATCAGTACAATCGCCGCCGCTTGAAGCAGCACGCTGAGGGAGTTGAGGATCCGGGGCGATGCCAGAGACCTGCGCCTTTTCTTGAGGATTCGCTCCCAAAGGAGCAGGGAGGAGATCTCCCGGCGACGGAGCCTCCGGAGCAGCAGATGCAGAATCAGCAGGAGGGGCAGCGCCGTGAGCAGGATAAGGGCGCCGGGAAGATCGAAGCTCACCCGATTACCCCCCGTTCGCGCAGGTACTGGAGCACGATGCTCTCGAATGGGGCGGCCGAATCGAAGCTGAGAAAGTGACTCTCCCGGCGATAGCAGAAATCACGGATCTCCTGTTCCAGGGCCTCTTCTTCCCTCCGGTACTCTCGAAGGAGGCTGCGGCTGACGAGCACGCGAAGGTCTTTTCCGGTTTCACTATCCCGAAAGCGGTATTCCCCCGGTCGAACGGGATCGACCCGGCTCTGCTCCTCCTCCCGCAGGCGGATCACTACCAGCTCGTTGCCTGCATACGCCAGGCGTCCGAGTCCGGCGGCAAAGCCGCGGGGATCGAGGAAATCGCTGATAAGAACCGCCAGTCCCGGACGCCGTACGGCTTCATTCACCACCCCCAGGGCCCGGTTGAGATGGGTCGTCCCCGAGGGCTCCGCTTTGTCGAGGGTCTCGAAGAGTCTCCGCAGCGCCCGGTCTCCCCGGCGGGGCGGAAGATACTCGGCCGTCTCTCCCCGGAGGAGGGCCAGCCCCGCGGAGTTTCCGCTCTTGATCCCCAAATAAAGCAGGGCGGCGGCGACCCGGCAGGCAAGCTCACTTTTGGGAGGATGCCCGAAGCCCATCGAGGCGGATACATCGAGCAGCAGGTAGAGATTGAGCTCCTCCTCGGCCTCGTACTCCCTGACATAGAGCCGTTCCCGCCGGCGGAGGATATTGAAATCGAGCCGCCTGAGTTCATCCCCCGGCTGATAGGGACGGTAGCCGGCGAAGTCGAGACTCCTCCCGCGGCCGAAGCTTCGGTATCGCCCCGGCCGGTTGCCCCGCCTCAGGCGTTTAGCCAAAAGGCTCAGTCGGTCGAGACTGCGGACGAAGTGGGGGGAGAAGAGTTCGGGATTCATCTGGCCTCGATCAGCTTGCGCGGCTCCAGGGCGGCCAACTCCTGGATGAGCCGGGAGGGATCGATCCCCTCCGCCTCGCCTTCGAAGCTAAGGATAATCCGGTGGCGCAGAGCCGGAGCGGCGCTGCGGCGAATATCCTCGAAAGAGGCGTTCAGTCGCCCTTGAGTCAGGGCCCGCGCCTTGGCGGCGAGAACCAGGCTCTGGGCCGCCCGTGGGCTTGCGCCGTAGCGAATGTAGGGGCGGACACTCTCATCCTGATGTGTGGCCAGAACCAGGGCCGCCGCATAGCTGACGACCTCCGGCGCGACCGGTATCCGCCGCACCATCCCCATCAGGCTGAGCAGCTCCTCGGCGGAAAGAACCTCCTTCGATTCGGGAACATCCGTGCCGGTGGTGCGATGAAGGATCTCCTCCAGGTCCGGCCGATCCGGCACGGGCAGGGTAATCTTGAAGAAGAAGCGGTCGAGCTGCGCCTCCGGCAGGGGATAGGTTCCTTCCATCTCGATCGGATTCTGTGTCGCCAGCACGAAGAAGGGTTCGGGCAAGCGTCGGGTCTCCAGCCCCAGGCTTACCTCCCGCTCCTGCATTGCCTGGAGCAGGGCCGATTGGGTTTTCGGGGTTCCCCGGTTGATCTCGTCGGCCAGGAGCAGATTGGTGAAGACCGGCCCCTCCCGGAAACGGATCCGCACCGAACCGAGGGCATCGAGGCTCTCATCGTCCCGGATAAGCACCTCGGTGCCGAGAAGATCCGCCGGCATAAGGTCCGGGGTAAACTGGATCCGTTTCCAGTTCAGCCCCAGAATCGCGGCCAGGCTCTGCATGATCAGGGTTTTCCCGATTCCCGGGACGCCTTCGAGCAGCAGGTGTCCGCCGCACAGGAGGCCGATCAGGATCTCCTCGCTCTGACTGCGGTAGCCGACGACGCTCCCGGCCAGCTCCCCTTCGACTCTTCTCAGGATCTCTCCGGCCTTTTCAAGTTCAGCTTCGATACTCATTCTCTCTCCTTCCGGTTCAGTAGTTCGAAGTAGTCTCCTACATAATCCGCGGCGGGTCCCTCGAGCTGCCGCCCGCCGACGGCGCTCTCCCGCTCCCGGCTGTATTCCGCGCCGATTCCGCCTTGCTCGACCAGGGCCCGCCCCTCGGGGCTGAGGTAGCGCAGGGCTCCCCTGAGCTGTTCCTCGGAGTTGCGCCTGCCGCCGAGTTCCTCCAAGCTACCCCCGGCGGCCGGGCCTGACTCCCGCCGCCCGTTCTCGTTTACGTCCGAATCTGCCTCTCCGGCGCCGCTCCCGCCGCCGGGGCCGTTCTCGCTCTCTAGGCTTCCTTCTTGTCCGTCCGGTGATTGGGGCGATCCGGCCCCCTCCTCACCCCCGCCGCTACCGGGAAACCCCTCTTCGTTGCCGGAGCCGGGGGAGTCCCCGGGGGCGCCGCCTTCGGAGGCCTCCCTCTCGGTTCTCTCATCTAATTCGGCAATATGTTCATCGAGCCGTTCGAGCTCCTCCTCGTCGAGCCCGAGGCTCTCGGCCAGGGAGCGGCTTAAGGAATAGCCCTCCTCGCTTCTGCCCGGGGCCAGTCGGAAGAGCTCCTCCAGGGCCTCATCGTAGTCGAAGGCCTCTGCCGCGCCCTCCTCGACCGAGGGTATCCGCTCCAGTCCGCGGGGCCGCTCGAGCTCCAGCTTCTCTCCTTCGCCGGCCCGCTTCTCCCCTCCCTCGTCCGGCACCCGGATAAACTCGTTCAGCAGGCGGGCCAGATCGCTAAAACGGGGATCCTCGGTCTCCTCGCCCCGCGCTGCAAGCCGCCGGGCCAGCTCCCGGGCTTCCATGCGGGCCTCGCTCTCCCCGGCGCTCGTGTCGGGCAGCAGCCAGAGCATTGGGACCAGCAGGGCGAGAAAGGGCAGGACCAGGAGGCTTGCGGGCGGACGCCAGGGCAGCAGTAGCCCGGGACTTAAAGTCGAGAGTCGCTCTACGGTCACCTGCAGCTGAGCTTCTTCGAATGCGTTCAAGGCCTTGTCGCTTTGGAGCAGGCTGTTGGCGGTAATCAGAGCGGCCCCGAGACCCAGGCGCCGGTCGATATCGTAGAGCAGCAGATCCCTTCGAAGTGGAAGCAGGCCGGCGGTGCAGAAGAGTATCAGCAGCAGGGCGATACTCAATGCTGCCTGAGGAAGGGTGGGGACTGGAAGCTCAAGGATTCCCAAGACGGCTAGGAAGCTGAGAATCAAGGCGAGGAGGCCCTGCAGGACCAGGCCTGCGATCATCCATTCAAAGCCGCGCTGGAAGCGTCTTCGGCGCAGCAGACGGGTGATACGCTCCTGGAGTCTGGTTCGTGCATCCGTCATCTCTGCTTTGCCCCGCGACGTTCCATCGATTTTAGACGGAACCAGAGACCGGTATAGCAGAAGCAGACGCTCAGAGCCAGAACAAGGATGATGCTATCCGGGGAGGTTGCATTCCCGGTGAAGAATCGGGCTCCGGAGAGATTCTGCAGACTCAAGAGCGGGCTTATGCTTCGGCCCCCCTCGGCACGATAGATAAGGGAGAGCGCCATAAAGCTTAAGGGGATACTGGTCTGCAGTAGCGCTCGGCGGGGCAGCAGGGAGCGGAAGAGGTCGCCGGCGCTCATGGCGGCCAGGGGCCAGCCGAGAAGGAGTAGCGTCATCCTGGGGAGGGAGCTCGAAGCGATGCCCGATACGATGCCCGCGGTCATAAGCGGGGCCAGGGCATAGAGGAGAAGCAGGAGCGAGAAGCAGAGGCTAAAGAGGAGACGCTCAGCACACTGTCGAAGAGGGGGTAATCCCGCCGATAGCAGCTCCCTGTCCCCGTAGAGGCCTCCTCGGGCGGCCTTACCCGCACCGGTTCGAACGGCCACTACGGCGCTGGTAATCAGGTACCCGGCAGAGGCCACCGGGAAAATCTCTGGTCCCGCCTGACGAAGGATCGCTAGCTGGTCGCCGCTGAAGGGCCAGGCGAAGAGGGCGGTCCCGGCGGCGGCGAGGGCCGGATACGCGACCCGCAGCGGGCCGGTTCCTCGAAAGTAGGCAGCGCCTAAGCTGCCGAAGAGTCCCAGCTTCATCGGGAAACCTCTACCAGCAGCCTGGTATCGGACTCCTCCAACACGGCGCTGATAAAGCTTCGCGCTCCGCGGCTCCTCCTGCTCAGGTCGGCCAGCTGCCGGGCCTCCCGGGGAATCGACTGACGGGGAAGCTCGACGGTCGCCTTCTCGTCCAGGGGGATGCTCTGCTTCGAGGGCAGATCGGGCAGTCCGTAGACCCCGGTCTCATCTATGAGAAGGATCTGTTCGGCTGTCTTATCGCTCGAGTTGTAAAGGATTACACCGGCGGACCCCTCATGTAGCCCTAGGGTCGTCGATCCCGGTTCGACATCGGCATGCAGAAAGGGACGCCAGGGTCCATTCTGCGTGGGGATCAGGATATTCCGCTTCGCATCTCGGCCGGTCAGGCCGGAGTCGAACAGCTCGAAGATCTCGGCCTGATCAATCGGGATGTGAGGAGCATCCTCTAGGGGCGTGCGCCTCAAGAAGGCGCGGTAGCGGACTCTTACCGCCGCTTCGCCCCCGCGACTGACGAGCTGCCTCAGTTCGGTCTTCGTCCCCCGGTCGAGGAAGGGCGAGAGGTAGAGCGAATAGAGTCCGGCGAGAAGCAGCCCTCCGGTAAGGAGTAGCGCTAATCGGAGTCCCGAACGACGAATGAAGAGGGCTATCCCCGTCGTTGCCAAAAGTGCGATGAGCGCTGTCCCCGGTATTTGAAGCAGGGGTAGATCGCGTTCGAGGCGGCCCAGTGCCGGATGCAGGGTTCCCGGAAACGGGCGAATCAGAGCCTCCCGGGCAGTTGTAAGAAGCGTGGCGGAGGCTCGCCGTGCCAGCCGCCCCGCATCCTCTCGCTCCCCGGCCGTCCACTCGGCGGGAGAAGTTGGGTAGAGCAGAATGCGACCGGCGCCGACGGGGATCGGTCTCCAGGGGGATTCAGGGATGCCTGCCGAATCGAGACCGAGGACGCTCATGAGCGGACTATCGCTCAGCCGGGATTCCCCTGTGTTGAGCCACAATTCGCCGCCGGTATAGACCCAGTCGGCCACGGCCTCGAGGGCATGGCTGTCGGGTAAAGGCTGGTCGTCGAGAATCAAGAGCCGAACCGCTTCGTAAGCGGTCCAGGCGGCGGGCAGGCGCTCGTAGTGGGGATAGGCGACGGCGGTGCCGGGGAGTTCCCGTTGCAGAAAATCGAATGCGCGCCGGCGGCTCAAGGCCAGGACGACGCCGGCCGAGGTAGCCCGCAGCTCGTTCTCAACCTGCAGGGCTTCGGTCGATCCGGCCGGCAGGAAGCGCGCCGCCACGGGGTAGGAGTCGGTCAACGGCCTGAGGGTAGTCTCGATCAGAACCCGACCGCCCGGCGGAATCCGCACCGATTCGGCAAAGATATGCTCCGGGAATTCCAGAAAGTCGCTCCCCGGTTGGGAGACCTCCAAACCGCCGCGTATCTCTGTCGGCCCCTGGTTTCGCAGCTCTACCCGAACGGGAATGATGGCGCCGAGACGGCAGAATCCGCCGAAACCGGCCTGGAGGTTGATCTGAAGGTCCGATGCAGCAAGATGAGAGGCAGTGATGCAGAGCACCGCGACCAGAAGCAGCGAACGGGGACTCCTCATTACCTCTCTACTATACTCCATTTTTGCCTGCCGAGACAGCCTGCTTGACCACCCGCCCCGGCGACGGGTAGCCTCTGCCTATGAGTGAGAACAGGGAGAACCTCGGTGCGTGGACGGTTAACGATTCGCAGCAGCTCTACGGAATCGACCACTGGGGAAGCAGGTACTTTGGTATAGATGAGAACGGCGAGGTTACCGTTCGGCTCCGTCAAGGGGATGAGTGGCGAGAGGTCAGCCTCTACCAGGCGGCCCGGGGCGCCCAGGAGCGGGGGCTCTCGATGCCGGTGCTGCTCCGTTTCCGGGATATTCTCGACGCGCGGATTTCGCTCTTGAACGAGAGCTTTGGCAAGGCGATTGTCGAGTACGGCTACCGGGGATCCTACCGGGGGGTCTTTCCGGTCAAGGTCAATCAGCAGCAGGAGGTGATCCGGGAGATCGTCAAGGCCGGATCCCGCTACCATCACGGCCTCGAGGCCGGGAGCAAGGCGGAGCTGATCGCCGCCATGGCCTACATGCACGATCCTCAGGGCTACATCATCTGCAACGGCTACAAGGACGAGGAGTTCATCGACTTGGCACTCTACGGAACCAAGTTGGGCTTGAAGGTTATCGTCGTAGTCGAGCGTCCCGGTGAGCTCGAGCTGGTGCTGAACCGGGCGGAGAAGGCCAGGGTAACCCCCTCGATCGGCCTCAGGATCAAACTGACCGCCAAATCCGAGGGACACTGGACCGAATCCGGCGGCGAGAAGAGTATCTTCGGTCTCTCGGCACTGCAGCTGACCGAGAGTATCGATCTCTTGAAAGAGCGGGATATGCTCGAATGTCTGGAACTTCTCCACTACCACCAGGGCTCCCAACTCCCCAATATCCGAAACATCCGGGTCGCGTTGACCGAAGCCTGCCGCTACTACGCCGAGCTTAAGCGGGAGGGGGCGAAGATGGGGATTCTCGATATCGGGGGAGGCCTGGCGGTCGACTACGACGGATCGAAGACCAACTTCGCCTCCAGTAAAAACTATTCCATGGAGGAGTTCTGCTACGACGTGGTAGAGATCGTCATGTCGGTCATGGACGCCGAGGAGATCGAGCATCCCACCATCGTTTCCGAATCGGGCCGCTCGACGGTGGCCTACTCCTCGGTGCTGGTCTTCAACATCCTGGATGTTAATAAAGCGGCCCATGCGGAGATCCCAGCGGTACTCCCCGAGGATGTGCACAGCAATCTGAAGAACCTCCAGGAGGCGGCGCTGGAGCTCAATCCGCGGAACGCCCAAGAGGCCTTCAACGATGCGATCTACTATCGGGACGAACTCCACTCCCTCTTCATGCACGGATCGATCGGCCTGAGAGAGAAGAGTCTGGCCGATAAGATCTTCTGGAATATCATCAATCAGGTCGCCGCTCTCACCAAGAAGATGGATTACATTCCCGAGGACCTAGCCGGGATCGATGCGGTGGTGCACGATACCTATTACGGCAATTTCAGCGTCTTCCAGTCTCTGCCGGACGCCTGGGCGATAGATCAGCTCTTCCCTATTCTTCCGATTCATCGGCATCTGGAAGAGCCGGGAAACCCGGCGGTGCTGGCGGATATAACCTGTGATTCGGACGGTAAGATCGATCGCTTTACCGATCTTCAGGATGTGCGTCGATCCCTGATGCTGCATGATCTTAAAGAAGATGAGGAGTATCTCCTGGGGGTTTTTCTGGTGGGAGCCTATCAGGAGACCCTGGGGGATCTCCACAATCTCTTCGGCGATACCAACATTGTCTCCATCACCCTGGATGAGGAGGGGACCCTGGTCTACGATCATGAAACCAAGGGGGATTCGGTGGCGGACGTCCTCTCCTATGTGGAGTATGACCCGAACGATCTTATCCGGGGATTCCGGAGTCTGGCCGAGCAGGCGGTGCGTTGTAAGCTTCTCTCCCCCGCCGAGCGGCGGGAGATCGTCGAAGCCTACGAGGCGGGCTTGAGGGGCTATACCTACTACGAGTGGTAAGCCCCTGATAGAGCCCTAGGCCAGGTCCGCCATCATATCCATCAAACCGCCGCCGTTTTTGACATTGCTGAAGCCCATCTGGACCAACATTCGCATCGCATAGGCGCTCCTCGCACCGGAGGCGCAGTAAACGGTAATCTCTCGCTCCTTCGCATCCAGCTCCTCGGCCCGGTAGCCCAGCTCGTCTAGGGGAATGTTCACCGCATTGGGATATGCGCCGTAAGCGAACTCCTCCGGGGTTCTAACGTCGATCACGATCGGACCGCCGCCGCCGATGCCGGCAGTCTCGGGTGCGGCCGACTCCTCGTTCCCGCTCTCGTCGGCCCTAAGGCTCTTGGCTTCCGCGTCCAGTACCGGCACATGCAGATGTTCAAATCCGACCGCCCGGGCATGGCGCTCTAGGCTTACATAGCCGCCGAGCAGGTTGAAGGAGTCGCTGTAGCCGCGCTGCAGCAGGGTGCGCAGTACCTGATGGGCTTTCTTGCCGGAATCTCCATAGATAATCAGCGGTCGGTCCTTCGGGATCGAATCGATTCGCTGCTCCAGATGGGAGAGGGGGAGATGCTCGGCGCCGCCGACATGGGCTTTCTCATACGCGAAATAGTCCCGCACATCGATGAAGGCCGGTTTACGGTCACCCGCGAAGGCGTCGAGTTCCGCGGCTGTAAGGCCGGGGCCGTAACCTGAGAGTCGGTTCTCGGCTACAAAGGCGGCCATGTTGATCGCATCGTTGGCGCTGCCCAAGGGAGGAGAGTAGGCCAGATCGAGTTCGCCCAGGTCGTGAATCGTCATTCCCCCCGCGGCGGCGGTAGCCAGCACGTCCAAGCGGCGGTCTGCGCCGGCGTATCCCGCGGTCTGGCCCCCCAGAATGCGGCCGTCGGCTGCATCGTAGACAACCATCACCGTTACCTGCTCGGCTCCGGGGTAGTAGCTAGTGTGATGCTCCTTATGGACCACCGCAGCCTGGGCGTCGATCCCCGCTTCTCGGGCCTGTCGCAGGTTAAGACCGCTGCTGCCCGCTACCGCCTCGAAGACCCGTACGATAGAGGTTCCCAGGGAGCCGGAGTAGGACTTTGGTCGTCCCAGGGCGTTATCGGCGGCGATCCGTCCCTGCCGATTGGCCGGTCCGGCCAGGGGAATGCGTACCTTCCGGTTATGGATGCGGTGTTCCAGTTCAACCATATCACCGGCGGCGAAGATATGCGCATCCGAGGTGCGTAGATTGCTGTCCACCAGGAGTCCGCCGGCCTCTCCCAGGGCCAATCCCGCCTCTTGGGCCAGTTGCAGGGTGGGACGGACGCCCACGGACATCAGCACCATATCGGCGCTCAACGAGGAGCCGTCGTCCAGGAGAACCCGGTTGGGACGGATTTCGGTCAGGCTCTTATTGGTGTAGAGGCCGACGCCGTAACTCTCCAGCTCCTGCTGCAGAAAGCCCGCTACCTCGGACTCCATGTTGGGCATCACATGGGGCATACGTTCGACCACGCTGACTTCAAGCCCCCGTTTGACCAGGGCCTCGACCATCTCCAAGCCGATGAAACCGCCGCCGATTACCGCCGCGGTCTTCGGCTCCTGGCTCGAGATAAACTCGTCGATCATATCCATATCGGAGAGGGTCCAGAGGGAGAAGACATGATCCTGCTCGACCCCGGGCAGATTGGGAACCAGCGGCTTCCCCCCCTGGGCCAGGATCAGCGAATCGTATGCATATTCTCGTTTCTCCCCCGATGCTTTGTGCAGGGCGATGAGGGTGCGCTTCTCTTTGTCGATTGAGAGGGCCTCGGTTTCGGTATGGACGTCCACGTTGTACTGAGATTTAAAACTCTCCGGGCTCTGCAGGATCAGTTTCGACCGGCTCTCGATATCCCCGCCGATATAGTAGGGGAGACCGCAGTTGGCAAAGGAGACATCCGGTCCGGCCTCCAAGATCGTGATCTCCGCTTCGTGATCCAATCTCCGCGCCCGGGCGGCAGCAGTGGCCCCTGCGGCTACGCCGCCTATGATTAGCAGTTTCTGCATCTATTTCTCCTTGATGTAATCTATATATAAGAAATATCATATATAAAGAAATAAGTCAAGAGTTATCGATACTTGTAAGTTGACTAAATCACTAGTTATTAGCAACTTAGCTCTATGAAACGATATATGATCGCCCTCGCGGCGGCCTTCGGCCTTTTAGCCTGCGCCTCCGCCAATGAAGAGATAATTGAGGATCGGATTTCCTCGGATGCAGCCGATTTCCGCCTGATAGAGTTGGCCGACGGGATCCCCAATCCCTGGGGATTCGCCTTTCTGCCCGAGGGGGGTATCTTGATAACCCAGCGGTCGGGCCGGTTATGGCGTTTGGAGGAGGGGGGATCCCTGAATGAGATCAGCACCGGCCTCGAGGTTCGGGCCTCCGGTCAGGGAGGACTCCTCGATGTCGCCCTTCATCCGGATTACAGCGCCAACGGCTGGATCTATCTGAGCCATGTGGTGGCCGGTCCGGCGGGCAACAGCACCGCCGTCAGCCGCGGAAGATTGAGCGGCGGGAGCCTTACCGATCTGGAACGGATCTTCACCGCCAACGGCGGCGGGTCAACCACCCGGCACTTCGGCTCCCGCTTGGCCTTTGATGACGAGGGCTATCTCTACATCACCTTAGGCGACCGGGGAGAGATGGATCGCGCTCAAGACCCCTCGGATCATGCGGGCAGCGTAGTGCGTCTCTTCGACGACGGCCGTATCCCCTCGGATAATCCCTATGATGAGGTCTACTCTTATGGACACCGTAATGCGCAAGGGATGGTCTTCGACGAGGTAAGCGGATCGGTCTGGGTCAACGAGCACGGAGCCAAGGGCGGGGACGAGATCAACAGAATTAAGTCCGGAGCCAACTACGGCTGGCCGCGGATAAGCTACGGAACCCACTACAGCGGGGCCAAGATCGGCATCGGAACCAGCGCCGCCGGGATGGAGCAACCCGAACTCTATTGGGATCCTTCCATCGCCCCCTCGGGAATGGCGGTTTATTCGGGCGCCGCGTTTCCCGGCTGGGAGGGAGATCTCTTCGTCGGCGCCCTGCGGGGAGAGCATCTGCGTCGCATCGAGCGCTCAGGCGGCAGGCTTACCGGCGGCGAGGAGGTGCTGTTACAGGGAGTAGTCGGCCGTATCCGGGATGTACGCCTAGGACCAGACGGCTATCTATACCTCCTGACCGATGAGCGTAACGGAGGGCTTTACCGCCTGGAACCGGTCGATTAGCCTTCGGCGTATTTGAACATCATCTCCAGACTGCGTTTGGCCCGGGCTGAAACCTCCGCATCGAGCTGAACGTAGTCTGAGGCTTGCGGATCCTTCAAGACCCGTAGAATCCCTTCCAGGGTGTTCGATTTCATATACTTACACATCTGACAGGCGCCGAGGAAGCTCTTGCCGGGCTTCTCGACCTCGATCCGGCTGATCAGACCGCATTCGGTCAGCATCATCACCTTCTCGGTGGCAAGCTCGGGGATCTTCTTGAACATCTGGCTGGTAGAACCCACGTAGTCGGCCTTGCGGATAACCTCCGGCTTGCACTCGGGATGGGCCATAACATATATATCGGGATGGGCCTCCCGGAACTCGTCGATCATGCGGGGATCAAACTCCTCGTGTACATAGCAGGTGCCGTCCCAGAGGCGGATCTCCTTGTGTATGCCCCGGCGGGCCATCTCCTCGATGACGTTCTGGCCCATCAGTTTATCCGGCAGGAAAAAGATCTTATCCGAAGGATAGTTCTCGATAATCTTATAGACATTGGAACTGGTAACGCTCACATCACACTCGGCTTTGACTTCGGCGGTGGTGTTGATGTAGCAGATAAAGGCGTGGTCGGGATACTCCTCCCGCAGGCGGCGAACATCCTCTCCGGTAATGCTGTCGGCCAGGGTGCAGGCGGGGTCGGTGCCGGGGATAAGCACCTCCTTGTGAGGGCTTAAGATCTTGGCCGTCTCGCCCATGAAGCGTACCGCCGCGAAAACGATCAGTTCCCCCTCGGCTTCCAGGGCGTTCTTCGAGAGCTCGTAGGAGTCGCCGGAGTAGTCGGCTACGGAGTAGATGATATCGGGAGTGACATAGGAGTGGGCCAGGATGACCGCGTTCTTTTCATTCTTGAGCCGTTCGATCTCCTCGATGACCGGCATTGATTGCTCTATATGCTTTAGAAGATTTTCGTCGGTGACGGACGAGAACCGGACGTTCTGCAGTTTTTCAAAGAGTTCGCTGCTGGTAAGCATGGGACTCCTCCCTCGGTGGCAAAATTCTTATTGAAGCTCTAATCTACTCCTAAATTCGGCCCTTATTCAACGTCAAAGGCCTAAGGAAGCGAAAAAAGCGATAGACAAAAGGGGGAATATTCATCTACAGTAGTAGTCGGCACGGGAAACCGTGCGGAATTGAGGTCCTCGCGTCTTGTTTGAGTTACCGCAATTCTGGATCCTCGACCTAGTCGGGGTAAATTTCACGTATCCGGCATGTAATGCGCGGTAAGAAGAAGGATGCCGAAATGGGCAGAAAGATTTACGTAGGAAATCTAAACTACAGGACCTCTGAAGATGAACTGATGGAGGTTTTCGCCAACTATGGACAGGTTGCGTCGTGCAAGATCATCTCTGATCGCGACACCGGCCGTTCCAAGGGCTTTGGCTTTGTTGAGATGAGCAGCGACGAAGAGGCCAGCGCCGCAATCGCCGGCTTGAACGGCACCGAGGTCGGCGGCCGTCAGTTGCGAGTCAACGAAGCGATCGATAAACCCCGCTACTAGTACGACTCCATTCCCTCCGGCGGATATATATCTTCCGGAGGGATCTGTTATACTACTCACCCATGAAGAAAACCACCGCACTTATCACCGGCGCCTCCGTCGGCATAGGCCGTGCTTTCGCCCACTCGCTCGCGAAACGCGGACACGATCTGATAATCAATTCCCGCCGCAAAGAGGTTCTCGATGAACTGGCCGCCGAGCTGCGCACGAACTACGATGTGCAGGTTGAAGTGGCCGCCTTCGATCTAAATGATAGTGAAGCCCTGAATGAGTTCGCTCTGCAGGAAGCCGAGAAGGCGAGGATCGGGATCCTGATCAACAACGCCGGATTCGGTGCGGGTAAACCCTTCTCTAAGGGTGAGTACGCCGATCAGCAGCAGCTCTTACGGGTGCATATCGATGCCGCAACTCGCCTCTCCCATGCGGTGCTGCCGGGAATGAAATCCCGCGGCGAAGGGGCTATCATCAACGTCGCCTCCTTAGCGGGCTTCATTCCGAATCCGGCGGACGCCCTCTACAGCGCCACCAAAGCCTACCTGATCCGCTTTTCCGAATCCCTGCACCTGGAATTGGGACAATACGGGATTATTTCGCAGGCCCTCTGTCCGGGATTCATCCGAACCGAGTTTCACGAGCGTTTGGGGCAAGGCAAGGATTTCAATAAGCGGAATCGCGGTATCTTTCAGTGGATGGAGGCCGATACCATCGCCGAGGCCTCCTTGAACGCCCTGGAAAAGCGCAAGCCCCCGGTAATCCTCGTTCCCGGCCGCTTCTACCGCTTCCTCTTTGGGTTGAATCGGGTATTGCCGCGCGCGTTTGTCTATCGACAGGCCTTGCGAAGGTACAAGAGCAGGATCTGACGATCTACTCCTCGTCCCCGAAGAAGAGCTTCCGGAAATCATCCCAACTCTCCTGCAGCTGATCCTGGGACTGTTCAGCACCTTTGGAGAGCTCCTCGGTCAGATGTTTAACCCGATTCTTCAAGGCGCTGCGGGTCTCGTAGAAGCTGTCGGTTGTCGAGTGCAGGGTATGGAGCGCCTTTAGGAGATCCCGCTTTAGCTGATTCCTTCCCGGGCCGTAGCCGAAGCGTTCCACCGGCCGCAGGAAGCTGAAGTTGCCGGTATTGTGCACCACCGGGATCAGTTCCCCGTCGGCATAGAAGAGTCCTTCCCGGATCTCGATCTTCGCCTGAGCCGTGGCGATCACGAAATTGTAACGCCGGTCCAGGGGATGGAAGCCCTCCTTCAAGAAAAGGTAATTGACCACCAGCTGGTCGGGACCGAACTTGGTCTTGGTCTTGATCATTTCTTCTACCGCGTGTCCCAGTTTCATCATCTTCTCCCGCGGCCCGACGATAAAACCGGCGTTCACCATCTCCTCGTCCATCAAGGTCTCCCGAAGACGATGCTTGTCCTCCCTATTGAAGAACTCATCGGTGATAAAGATGCCGAATCCCGAACGGAGATCTTCCCGGACGCCCCGGAACAGCTCCGGATGATCGTTTAAAATCGACGAAAAGTCGTCCTGAAATATGATATCCCCGCCGTCGGAGAGGATCACCTGATCATACTGGTTCTCTTTCAGGAAATCAGCCAGATGGGTAAAACGAATTACGACTACGTGTCCATCCTTCGGATAAGGAGCCAGAACTGCGCCATGCTCGTTGAGATAGAAGCGCTGGGCGGTGGAGAGGCCGTAGTCGAGGATTACCGGTTGAATCTCCGCCAGGTTAACGTTCTCGCGGAGCGAACGGAACCAGTGGTCGATCAGAAAATCTCCATACTTTGCATCCGATGCGGTGACGATGGCGTGCTTTTTCATAGATATCTGTCCTTATCAAAAAGAAGCGGCGATTCCCGTAGATACCGGAAATCGCCGAATATAGTGCTCGAGTTCAGGTATTAAGGCGCTGATGCGCGAATCTCTCCGTCGACCCAGACGCCGGACCTGCTCTCGCCGGAGCGCTCCGGAATGGTGAGTACCATGTCGGGCAGGATCAGGTCGGGATTAGAGGGCTGGGGGAACTTCTCTTTGTTCGCCTCATAAATCGGCCGCCATGCAGACGCATCGCCGTAGATGAAATCATAGGAGGCGATTCTCCACATGCAGTCTTCGGCTCCCGGCAGACGGCGTACAACATAGGCTGCGGGAAGATCGCTTTCTACCGTGCGTGCTCCGCCGAAGGTCTCCTCCAACATGGATATCGCATTGCGGCTGGCATCGGAACTCTGAGCGAACTGTTCCCCTGTGTAGAGTCCCCGGGCGGTCTCGATCAGCGCCGCCGCCTCTGCAAAGACTGCGGGATCTTCGGTCGAGCGTCCCGAACGTTGTACCTGGCTCCGCAGGGAGTCGGCCCGGCGCAGAAGCTGGTTGGCCCGGTATTTGGCGAGCATCATCGCCACGTATTCGTCGGATTTGCGGGCGTATTCAGCCGAGAGTTCGGCATACTCCTTGGCCTGCAGATAGTCTCCCTCTTCCAGCGCCTCTTCCGAGAGCTGCTTGTATCTGAGGGACTCCCGGTAGTCGGGATTATCTTGTAGATTTTGGGAGAAGAGGGGCAGCGCGATCAGAAGGATACTTATGAGGATAATCGTACGTTTCATTACTCTCCCTCCTCTAGGCCGGCTTCCCGGCGGGCCTCTTCAGCGTTCTTCTCGACTTGAGAGAGGGCGTTTTGCGCCTCTTCCAGGGCTTTCATCGCCTCTTCCCGGTTCTCCGCTGCCTCCTCGTAGGCTTCCAAATAGGTTTGCTCAGCCTCGGCATACTTCTCCTTAGCTGTCTCCGCATCGCCTTCGGCTTCGGCCGCTTCGGCTTCGCGGTAGAGGGCCATGGCGGCGGCGTAGGTATCCGGCGCACCCTTGACGGCCTTCAGTTCATCGGCCTTCAGCTTGGCATCGTCCGCTTTCTGCCGGAAACCGGATAAATCGATCGGTTCGACGGCGGTTTCAGGTTCGGGCGCGGAGGCGCAAGAAGCCAGAAAAAGCACCGTTAATAGTAGGGCTAGTACTCTTTTCATGTTTACTTCCTTAATCGTAAGGTTATTCCTTTATAAGACTACTCCCAACCGACAAGAGAAGGCAAGTGCTTTTTTATATATCTCCAAAACCTCTAACATTTTAGACATAAAAAAAGAGGAGCGGATCCGCTCCTCTTTGTCCCTTCAGGTCATAATCCCCTACAGGTCCATATTGGCCGGTTCGTAGTATTCCCTTGGGTGTTTGCAGCAGGGGCACTTGGCTGGGGGCTCGGTGCCTTCGTAGATGTAGCCGCAGACGCCGCATTTCCAGCTGATCGCCTCTTCCCGCTTATAGACGGTGCCTTCCTTTACCATATTGAGGAGATTCATGTAGCGGTCCCGGTGATGAGCCTCGACCTTCGCAATCTGCGTGAAGAGGATGGCGGCCTCTTTGTTGCCCTCAGCCTCGGCATCCTTCGCGAAGCTGGGATACATATCGGTTACCTCGTAGTTCTCGCCCTCCCAGGCTGCCTGCAGATTGGCTGCGGTGTCGCCCAGACCGCCCAGCAGTTTGAACTGGTCCTTGGCGTGACGCATCTCGTTATCGGCGGTCTCTTCGAATATCTTGGCGATATAGTGATAGCCCTCTTTCCGCGCCACCTGGGCCCAGAAGGTGTATTTGTTCCGTGCCTGGGATTCCCCAGCGAAACCGGCTTGCAGATTCTCTTCAGTTTTGCTCATACCTAGACTCCTGTTACTGTCAAATGAGTAGAGTAGATTTTTTGTACTCCCGCATGACTTATCCTACGCCCAGACGGGCTCCTTGTCAAGAATGACTCTTATCTTGAGGCTCTATATCTTCATCAATGGTAAAGGAATCGATCTCCCCCTGCAGATTGCTGCTGACCGCACCGAGTTGCTGATTCATTCCGTTCAGCTGGTTCATAGAATCCTGGATCTTTGTCAGTCCCTCGGCAATGAGACCGACGTTCTCTTTAAGCGATGAGGAGACATCCCCTACCGCACCTATCTGCTTCCCGATTTGCCCGGAACTCTGCTGTATTCCTTCGGATCGGCTGTGAACCTTGGTGGAAACCTCACTCAGGGTGTTCATCGCATCCAGGATCTGCTTGCCCCCCTGGTCGAGTTCGCTCATGCCGGTGCTGATCTCCCGTAGCGAGCCGGTGAGTTCATGGATTCCCGTATCCACCGCCTTGAAGGCCTGCCCGGAAGTTTTGCTCTCTTCGGTGAGTTCGCTGATACCGTTGACAATCTCTTTGAGCCGTTGGCTGATCTCCTTGGAGCTTCCGGCCGAGGCTTCGGCCAGGTTGCGTATCTCCCCGGCGACCACCGCAAATCCCCGGCCGTACTCTCCGGCATGGGCCGCTTCGATGGCGGCGTTCATGGCCAGCATGTTGGTCTGAGAGGAGATCCCCTGAATCAGACCGGCCATCCCCATAATCTGGGAGATCCGCTCCTCCATCTCCTCGATGCGCTTAATCAAGCCTTCGATGCGCTCGCCGCCGGCTTGGGCGGTCTTGACCAGATCATCGGCCGAGGAGAGGTTGGTGGCGGTAACCTTGTTCATGTTGCCCACCGAAGCGATCATCTCGGTAATCGAAGCGGTCGACTCCTCCACCATCGACATCTGCTGTTCGATTTGCCCGTCCAGGTCGAGAATACTGCTGGTAATCTCGTCGGACTGTTCCCGAACCGCCTGAATGCTGCGGTCAAGGACGGCCGCCTCGGATTCGATCCCCCCGGCGCTCTGCTTGATCTCGGAGGTAAACTCCTCCGTCTCTTCTGCGCGACGGATCAACTCGTCTTTTACCGTGAGGATCGTCGCCGTTTCATTCGATATCTGGCGCATATTCTCCCGCAGACCGGTCAGGAAGGCATTGAGACTGTCGCTCAATTCGCCGATTTCATCCCGGGAGCGCTTGCGAAAGGGTTTGGTAAGATCCTTCGCCTCGAGGAGGAGCATATTCTCGCCGATCAAGTTCAACGAAGCAGTAATGCCCCGGGCAGTGATTGTAGAGGCGATCAGAACCAGCCCCACCAGGAGCAGTACCATCCCGCCCCCGACAAGGAGGTTCCGACGGTTGATAGCCTCGATTTCCCGGTCGATCAGGTCGAATTGGGCGTCCATGCTATCCAAGGTCGATTCCAAGGTCGATTCGGCGATGGCGATGGAAGACATCAGGTATTGTGTCTGCTGGCGAAGCTTGTTGAACTGCGAATGCCGTATGGCCGTATCGGTTCCCGTGAAAGCGATGATCGACTGGTTGGATGCGAAGGGGAAGATCTCTTTCATTACCTCGGTAGTGTTCTGTAAGGACTCTGTGAAGGCCGCCTGCCTGTCGGTTTGAAGCTGTTTCAAGCCCTTCACGATCTCTAGAGATCGGGCAAACTCGTCGCTCAGGCGCGGGAGTACGGTTACCTCTTCCTCGACTCGGGTAAGGATTTCATTACTTCGGGCTACCGCCTCGGTGAAACGCTCGAACTGATCTTCCGGTTTCAAAAGGATAATTTTTACGACGCTCGAGTGTTCTGCCGCGATGCTGTTGCGGAGTTCATTCAGAAGAAGCCGCTCCTCATTCATTTTTCTGGCGGGCAGACTCAACACGAGATACGCAACTATCGATATGACTACTACAGCCAGGATGCTGAGCACCAGGCCGAGTAGTTTGGCACGAATCTTCATAAAGGCTCCTTTTTGATGCTATGGGATAGTATAAAGTCTATATCAAATTCGTCAATGGAATAATGGAGATATTAGTATTGTTGGTAGATTGAAGGCTTAACTTTACATCTGACTACACGCCTCCTATACTTCATAGCATGAAAACAGCACTCTTCTCGATCTCGGTGCTTCTCATCTCTCTGCTCCTTACAGCCTGTACTCCCTCTCCCGTTAAGATAGGGTATATGGCCGCCTTAAGCGGCAGGTTATCTCAACTGGGAGTAGCCAGTCGGGAGGCGCTGCAGATTGTTACGGATAACTGGAACGATGCCGGCGGGATCAACGGAAGGCGAATCGAGATTATTATCGCCGATGATGAGAGTATCCCCGAGCAGGGGGAGAGGGAATTACTACGCTTGATCGATTCCGACGTTGTGGCAGTTATCGGACCATTAACCAGCAATATGCTTCCGGCTATAGAGAAGGCGGCTGAGCATAATCAGCTGATAATCAGTCCAACCATATCGACGGCAGCCTTGGAGAGGAGAGACGATCACTTTCTGCGCTTGATGCCTGCTACCAGCGAACAGGGAAGAATCCTGCACCGCTTGATGCAGGAGGACGATATTCGCACGGCGGTGGTGGTCTATGACATATCCAACGCAGAGTACACCGAGGATGTTAGAAGCGCCTTTGAGCCGCGATTTATCGACACGGAAGGAGAAATCCTCAAGCTGTTCCCCTACGATAGCACGGCGGACCCCGATTTTGCATCCATGGCGCAAGAGATCGTTGAGCTGCAGCCTCAAGGGGTTTTACTGATATGCAGCGCCATCGATGCTGCGGCGATAGCCCAACAGTTATGGAAGCGTGAGTATTCCGTCGAGCTCTACGGATCGCGGTGGACAAAGACGGATGATATTATTGAGTATGGCGGTCGAGCGGTGGAGGGGATGAAAATGGTCAGCGGATATTTTGGCTGCGACTTCACCCCTGCCGCGATTGAGTTTCGCGAGGAGTACAAGAAACGCCTCGGTTATGAGCCGGGTTTCGCGGCGGTCTATACCTATGAAGCGGTAGAGATTCTCTACCGTGCACTCGAAGCCCAAGGCAGTACAGATGTGAGTAGTGTTAAGGAGGCGATTATAGACGCCCGCTATAGGATTTACTGCGAGAACATCTATATCGATCACTATGGAGACACCCAGAGAGAAGATGCATACACCGTCATTCGGGAAGGGGCCTTCCATACATTCAAGCTGGAAGGGTAATCGCTCCTTTTTCTTCCATTTTTTTATCCTCGCCTTTATTCTAACCAGCTTCCTGGTGGGATCTTTGTTGGCTTTTAGTCTGTATGCCTTCCGTGTCAACTTCGTTAATAACGTCGAGGTTCAATCGAGAGCGACGGTAGAGGCCGTGCGCGGTCTAGTCCGTCAGTATATCGATGAGTCGGTAGATCGACTGAACGGCGCGGCCCGGTTTTTTGATCGCAACCTGACCGAAGATCAGGGAGAGATCGAGCAGTTCCTTGAATTCGCCTACTCCTCGGACCAATTCGCCCGCTATTATCAGTCGATCGGTGATGACGGATTGATTGAATATATGTATCCGGAGCGGGCTGAGTTTGTCGGTACCGACGCCTCGGGGCATACCTATTTTCAAGTAGGGCTCTCCGCCGGTGAGGCGCGTTGGTTTCCGGCCATCCTGTCGGATCAGGCGAACGAACCGGTGGCCATCGTAACTGTGCCTTATTTCAAGGGGCTACTTGTAGCACAAATATCCCTCTTGCCGATGCTGGAGAGCATCGAGGAAATCCCGAGTGCTACAAAGAGCCAAATCGGCGTCATCGATCAACGTGGCGTCTATCTGCTCCATTCCAGCCCGAGTAATGTCAGCCGCCGGGTAATTTCTCCCTTTGCTGAGTACATACAGGGGAACACGGAACGATCGTCGGGTTTAGCAGATATAAACGGCGTCGATTACTTCTATGTCGCCGCTCCGTTGGAGGTCCTGGGAGGACATATCCTGCTCTACCAATCTTACCCGGAGATTATGAAGGATTATCGACGGATTATCGTCTGGCAGGTTTCGATCGCGGTCTTGTTCCTCATATTGGCCTTGGGCATCTCCATCATTGCGGGGAGGATGCTGATTCAACCCATACAGCGCACGGTAAGCGGAATTAACAGCCTGGCCTCCGGGGATTATGCTTTCCGTCTGCCGGAACTTCCGTTTCAAGAGCTGAATACGATCGCCTTTAGTATCAACCAAATGGCGACCAGCATCCAGCGACGGCAGAACGAGTTAGCGTCAGCCAGGGATGAGGCTGAACGGGCGAATGCGGTTAAAGACCGATTCATTGCCAATATGAGTCATGAGCTGCGTACCCCATTGAACGGTATCAGCGGTATGGCTTCGCTGCTGGGCAGAAGCGTAACCGGTCAGGAGCAGCAAAAGCAGGTTCGGATTATTCACAGCTCGATTGCGATGATCTCTCAGATCGTGAGCGACATTCTGGAGTATGCAGCAATAGAACAGCAGAAACTGAGACTCAATCCAGTTTGCTTCTCCTTGCGAGAGTTTATCGAGTCCCTTAGTCAGACGATTATGCCCCTGTCGAAGCAGAAAGGTCTCGAGTTTAGCGTGGAGTATGATCTGAAGAATGATCTCCAGCTCTATGGCGACAAGGTTCGGGCGAGCCAGATACTATTGAATCTACTCACCAATGCCGTCAAGTATTCCGATGAGGGCACAATACGCTTCGTGATCGATATTATCGCCCAAGACAATATAAACTGCCGGCTTGAGATGAGTGTTATCGATACTGGAATAGGAATTGCTCCAGCAGATCAGGAGTTGATATTCACGCGCTTTACTCAACTGGACGATTCTACTACTAAGCGGGAGCGGGGAATCGGTATCGGGCTTTCCATTACGCGGGAACTTGTTCGACTTATGGATGGCAGCCTGGAGCTGGATAGTCATCCCGGAAAAGGCAGCAGATTCACTGTTAATCTGCCGTTCCGGATAGCAGAAGACAGGGAATCAAGCCCAGAGACATCTGTCCAATTCGATGCGACCCAGTTCCGGATTCTTGTGGCTGAGGATGAAGCGATTAACAGACTCTATATCAAAACCTTCCTGCTCGGGCTTGGCTTCCAGGTGGTCGAGGCAAAAAACGGTCGAGAGGCTGTTGATCGAGCTCGTGATGAGAGCCCTGATCTACTCCTAATGGATATCAGTATGCCGGTAATGGACGGCTGGCAGGCCGTGGATGAGATTCGGAAAAGTCCAAGGCTCAAGGATTTGCCCATAATTGCCCTGACTGCCCATACTCAAACAGAGATCAAAACGAGGTGCCAAGAATTAGGAATGCGGAGTGTTGTCGAGAAGCCTATCCAGGAGGAACTTCTGCAGGCGAAAATAAGAGAGGCGCTGAGCTGATCATTCACTGAGAAACAACCCAGCGTCTCATCAATTCTTGAGATCTAAGACACGTTCTGCGAACGTCAGCGCCAGTTGCGCGGCTGCTCCGGCTTGGTGCCGACCGCATCGTCGATGCGCTGCATCGTCTCGGGTCCCAGGAGTTCCGCGGCGTCCAGGGCTTTCATATTCTGTTCTACCTGTTCCGGTCTCGACGCACCGGTTATTACCGTGCTAACGTTGGGATTCTTGGTTACCCAGGCCAGCGCCAGCATCGCCATGCTGATTCCCAGATCCTCCGCGATGGGCCGCAGGCGTTCGGCCGCATCGATCCGGGCCTTGCCGTCTTCGGTTTCATAGCGCTCCTTCAACCATTCATAGCCGGGCAGGGTGAGCCGGCCTTCCTTGATGCCCTGTCCGTACTTACCGGTAAGGACCCCGGAGGAGAGAGGGCTCCAGGTGGTCGTGCCCAGGCCGTACTCCTTATAGAGAGGGGCGTACTCTACCTCGAAACGCTCCCGGTCGAGCAGGCTGTATTCGGGCTGCTCCATGGTGGGGGGCACCAGGTTCTTCCGTTCGGCTATCTGGTAGGCGGCGGTAATCTGCTGGGCGCTCCACTCGCTGGTGCCCCAGTAGAGGGCGTAGCCTTGATCGACCAGGTAGCTCATGGCCCGCACGGTCTCCTCGATAGGGGTCTCGTAGTCCGGGCGATGACAGAAGACAAGATCCACGTAGTCGATCTGCAGCCGTTCGAGGGCCGCCTTGGTTCCTTCCAGGATATGTTTGCGGCTCAATCCGCGGTCGTTGGGGCCTTCTCCACCCCAGAAGATCTTAGTGGAGAGAACCAGGTCCGACCGCTTCCAGCCCAGTTTCTTCAACGCCTGACCCATGATGATCTCCGATTGACCCTTGGCGTAGGCCTCGGCGTTATCGAAGAAGTTAACCCCGGCGTCGTAGGCGATCTTCATCATCTCCGCCGCCTTATCGATATCGGCTTGCTGGCCGAATGTAACCCAGGAGCCGTAGGAGAGGGTCGATACCTTCAAACCCGAACGGCCTAAATTTCTATATTCCATATTCACTCCTTGTAATTGGCATGTATGTTGAAGCTACTCATAGCGGATGCAGAAGAAAAGCTTCCGTTCGATCAGCCTGCATTGCTCGATTGGGCCCAGAGATTGATACCGCCGTCCACAGCGTACTGGTCGATCCGCTTGAGCTCATCATCACTGAACTCGATATTGTCGAAGGCCTTGACGTTTTCTACGATCTGCTCGGGTCGGCTCGCTCCGATCAGGACGCTGGTAACCGCCGTGTTGCGGGCAACCCAGGCCAGGGCCATCTGGGCCAGACTCTGGCCGCGATCGGCGGCAATCTGATTCAAGCCGCGGATATGTTCGATATTCTCATTGGTCAGAAACGATTCCGGATCGAAGCTGTCCGCTTTCTTGGCCCGCGATCCCTCGGGTACGCCGTTCAGGTATTTGGTGGTGAGCATTCCCTGGGCCAGGGGCGAGAAGGGTATGCAGCCGATCCCCTCTTCATCGAGGACGCTTAGGAGCTCCTCCTCGATCCAACGGTTGAGCATCGAGTAGGAGGGCTGATGGATCAGAAGCGGTACGCCCATCTCCTTAAGAAGCCGGGAGGCCTCCCGGGTTTTTGCCGGTGAATAAGAGGATATCCCCGCATAGAGGGCCTTCCCTTGCCGGACTGCCGAGGCCAAGGCGCCCATGGTCTCCTCTAAGGGGGTCTCCGGGTCGAAGCGGTGGGAGTAGAAGATATCGACATAATCCAACCCCATGCGCTTAAGGCTCTGATCGAGGCTGGCGGTCAGATACTTACGGGATCCCCAGTTGCCGTAGGGACCGGGCCACATGTCGTAGCCGGCCTTGGTGGATATCACCAGCTCATCCCGGTAGGGCTTGAGATCGGCGGCCATGATCCGGCCGAAGTTCTCCTCCGCCGTGCCGTAGAGGGGACCGTAGTTATTGGCCAGGTCGAAGTGGGTTATTCCTAAATCGAAGGCGGTGAAGAGCATCTGCCGGGCGTTCTCGTAGGAGGTGGTGCTCCCGAAGTTGTGCCAAAGACCGAGGGAGACGATGGGGAGTTTGAGACCGCTTCGGCCGCAGCGGCGATACCTCATAGCATCGTAACGTTTCTCTTCTGCTTTATACATGTGACTGTTACTCCTGTTGGTTTGATTACTCTACAAACATACGGAAACTATCGCTGGACGTCAAAAATATCCGGGAGATACGAAAGTTCTTGCCTATCTGCGCATCTGTCCAAATACTAGATGGGTGAACACTGACCCACTACATTGGAGCAGACATGAGTGATTCGATTGTCGTCATCGGCGGCGGTATTACCGGCTACACCGCCGTCAAGGAATTGGAGAAGAAGCATGGACTCGAAGATGTAATCCTGATCGAGCCGCGGGAGTATGTGGAGGTTCCATTCGCCGCGCTCCGGGGCCTGGTCGATCCTAATGGAATCGGCCGCAAGATGCGCCGCCCCTGGAGCGAGGTGGCGCCGGTCAAGCGGATTTCCGCGTCGGCGGTCGAGATCCAGGGGGACCAGGTTCACCTCTCCAACGGCGATACTCTCTCATTCGCCCAGGCGATTATCGCCACCGGCGCCACATGGAAGGCGGCTCCCTTCATTCAAGGTACTGAGGTGAACAGCATCGCCGGTCGGGAGGCTCAATTCGATGCGGAGAAGCGCCGTTTGGATACAGCATCCTCGGTACTGATCATCGGCGGCGGTCCCATCGGCGTCGAGCTGGCCGGGGAACTGGCTGAAACCTTTCCCCGGAAGAAGATACGCCTTGTTCAGGGGGGGGGTGCTCTGCTCCCGGCCCTCTCCGCCGGTGCGGGGAAGAAGGCTCTTCGGGTGCTTGAGAAGCTGGGAGTGGAGGTTCGTCTCAATACTCGCTTAGAGGAGAATGCGGAGGGCTATGTCGACGAGTCGGGGAACTCCTACTCGGCCGACATTATCTATCCCGCCCTGGGCGTCCGGGCGAATCCCATCTCTCTGGATGACGGATCGGCGCTGGACGAGGCCCGGCGCCTCATGGTCGACGAGAATCTGCGCGTCGCCGGGTGGAGGAACGTCTTCGCCGTGGGGGATGTGAATGATGTGCCGGAGATCAAGCTGGGAGCGACGGGCAAGAAACAGGCGGCGGTCGCGGTTTACAACCTGCTTTCTCTCCGCAGCGGAGGTGAGCGACGTAAAAGCTACAAACCCTCGCGGCCAATGGGATTCGTAACCCTTGGTAAAGACGCCGGTATTGCTCAGCTTCCCTGTTTCCGATTCGATCCGATGATCATAATCAAGCAGAAGGACCTGATGATAGATATGTTCCTCGGAAAAAGAGCGATAAAGAGTTAAATTAGGTAAAAAATAGCGTACATCATGTAAAAAATACTTTACCCAACCTCCCCCTTATGCTATTTTGTGTAAAGCAAACTTAACACCGAGTAAGTTAAACCTTACATTATTGAGGAGGTCCCCATGACCTATCAGGAAAAACAGTCCCTAGTAATGCTAATGAGTAATCTGCTGATCTCCGCCGTATACGGCATCCTCGTTTATCAACGCTTTCTTACGGCCGAACCTGCTCCGGCGGCGGAACTGGCATTCTGGGGCAAGGCCTTTCTGATCTTCATTCCGATACAGATAGTGCCTCGAATCGTGGTGATGATCATCTTCACCATCATCAACAAGATTCTGACCGACGAGGATGATCCCGCTATTACCGACGAGTACGATAAGCTGGTGGAGCTCAAGTCGGTTCGAAACTCCAACTATCTCTTTATGCTCGGTTTCTTCCTGGCCATGGGCGCCCTGGCGCTGGGCGCGGGATCGAATATTCTCTTTATTATGCTCTTCGCGGCCATGGTCGGATCGGGACTCTTTCAGGAGGCCTCCCAGCTCTACTACTATCGCCGGGGGGTATAGGATGGCGAAGACGGAGATTGCCAATACCATTCGCAAGCTGCGCTTCGAGAGCGACGAGATGACCCAGCAGGAGCTCGCCGATCGGGTCGGGGTAACACGGCAGACGATTCTGGCTATCGAGAATCAGAAGTATTCCCCCTCGTTGGAGCTGGCGTTCATGATCGCCGCCGTATTCGAGCGGCCCCTGGAAGAGGTTTTTATCTACAAGGCTGAAGCGCCGTAAGGAGGTTGTATGGCGACTATAATTGACGATGCTCGCCGGGTCTTCTGGCAGATGGGAACCTGTTCCCGTACCTTTTTTTATCTGATGAATCGCGAGTTCGGAAACGAATCGGAGATCGATGAACAGGCGGCCGATCCCCTGGCCGGCGGCATTCTCGCCAAGGGGCATCAATGCGGCATGCTCTGGGGGGCTGTCCTGGCGGCGGGCCGCGAGGCCAATCGTCGTTATGCGGATGAGAGTGAGGCGGTCGCCACCGCAATCGCAGCCTCAGAGCAGATAGCCGCCAATTTTGCCGAGTATGCCGGCGAAATCGATTGTCGCGCCATTACCCGGACGAATTTTGCCAATCCCATAAGTATGGCGGCCTTCCTCCTTTTGAAAACTCGGTCCTGCTTCGACCTGGCGGCGGAGTGGGCGCCGGAAGCGGCCGATACGCTGCGGGAAGCACTTGAGCCGTCGGTAACAGATGCACCGCTTAGCTGTGCAACCACTCTTCTGAAGCGAATCGGCGCGGACCGGGAGGAAGCGGTGAGCGTTGCGGGGCTGGCCGGCGGTATCGGTCTGAGCGGTTCCGGCTGCGGCGCTCTGGGGGCGGCGGTTTGGAAGGGCAGTAAAACCTGGTGCCGTGAGAATCCTACGAAACTTGCCTTCAAGAATCGGTTCGCCAAGAATCTCGTCAAAGCATTCAAGAAGGAGACCGGCGCGAAGCTGAGCTGTCGGGAGATCTGCGGACGGAGTTTCGAGACTCCGGAGGAGCATGCGGAGTTCATCCGTTCCTTCGGCTGCAGTGCAATTCTGGATTTCCTTGCCCGATCGTTACAGGAGGAAATGGTATGAAAGCTGTTACTTTGAGTCGTTACGGCTCTCCGGAGCATATGAGTCTGGAGGAGCTCCCCCGGCCGGTTCCAAGAAAGGGTGAGGTGGTAATCAAAGTAGCGGCTAGCGGGGTTAATTCCTGGGACGTCGACCTGGTGCGGGGCGCACCCTGGCTCTCCCGCTTGGAGGGAGGTCCCTTCGGTCCTAAACGGAAGGTCCTCGGCTGCGACGTGGCCGGTGTAGTCGAAGCGGTCGGGCCGGAGGCCGGGGACTTTACGATAGGCGACCGGGTATTCGGCGATCTCTCCGCGGGGGCTTGGGGCGGATTCGCCGAGTATGCCCGGGCCGAAGAGCAGGAGCTGGCTCGGATGCCGGATGGAATGAGCTTCGCCGAGGCGGCCGCGGTGCCCCAGGCAGGGGTGCTGGCGCTGCAGGGCCTGGAGAAGTACGGCGGAATAAAGGCGGGCGAGCGACTCCTGATCGTCGGCGCCGGCGGCGGGGTCGGCACCCTGGCGCTGCAAATGGCAAAGGAGCTCGGCGCTGTGGTGAGCTGCGTCGACCGGGGGGATAAGCTTGAAAGGCTTACAGAGCTCGGCGCCGACCGGGTCATTGACTACGAGCGAGAGGATTTCTGCCGGGACTCAGATCGCTATGATCTTATCCTGGATGTTACCGCCCGGCGGCGGCTGGCCGAATACAGCCGCGCCCTTAATCCCGGTGGCCGGATGGCGGCGGTCGGCGGTACCGCCCGGGCGATATTCTCTCTGCTCCTCTTCGGCGGTCGTCGCATGGGACTGGTCCTGCACCGGCCCAATCGACGGGATCTCGAGCGCCTGGCAGGGGCCTGGTCGGCGGGGAAGCTCAAGGTGATTATCGACAGGCAGTACCCCCTGGCGGAGGTACCTGCCGCGATCGAACGGCTCTCCCGGGGCGACGTCTTCGGTAAGTTGGTTATTTCCGTTGAGGAAAATCTATGAAAGCGGTGGCGATCACACCCATGAAAGGGAGTGTCCTACATTACCTCTCTCAATTCCTGGTATACGGCGAGAGATCCTTCATCATGAGCATTCCCAGGCGCAGTATCAGGCCGGTGACTGTTCTTTTGAAGAGGCTGATTTTTACCGGGTAATAGTATGATCCCAGTTGCTTGTAATACTCCCAGTCGGCCTTCAGAAAGTGCTGAACATCCGCTGAGATCCTTTTAAAGAAGCGGAAATGCAGATAGTCGGAGAAACTCGGTTTAAGGGGGAGACCGTTTCGGGCTGCATCGCGTTGAATTGAGCTGTAGAGCTTACCGGCCAGCTTTCTTACGGCCTCAGCCTGTTTCTGTTCCACCGACGGGGAGAGCGGCCACGGGGGAGTGAGATAGCTCAAATCACCTACAATTTCGGGTCCCTTTCCCAGGGCAAGTCGCATGTTCTCGATAGTCTTCTCCATGCCGGATCCCGCATTGGCGATGATTGCGACCTTCTGGTGAAAGAAACGGGGCCGATGATTCGTATAACACATACGATCGATGAAGTTCTTCATGAGCCAGCTCACATTCGAGACATAACAGGGTGAAACGAGAACCAGTCCGTCGGCCGCGTCAATCTTGGCTTCTATCTTCTCTCTGTCGTCCTTGAGGGGACAGCGCTCCTCGCCCCGGGTCACGCATGCAAAGCATCCCTTACATAACTCGAGATGTTGATCCTTCAGAAACAGGTATTCGAACTCGACTTCTCCATGGATCTGCATACCGGCTTCTAATTCACGGACTATGGAGGATCCGCTTCCCTTGCCTCGCGGGCTGCCTAAAATCGCTAAAATTTTCATTCCCTTCCTCTCATGCTTGGCTTGTTGCATCGCTATGAATAATCTCTATGATCAGGTCCATTATCCGGTCCCGATCATCCTTATCTAAAAAATCGAGGTTTAAGCTTTTCTCGTAGAGATCCGAGCGGAGGAAGAGATGCTGAATAGTGGCGACCTGCATAATTGCCCGTAGCTTTACCTGAACGGAATCAGCGCCCTCTTTATCCGAAGATTCGAGTTGACGGAGTACGAGCTCTTCAATCCGTTGGGTGTTATCTCCCTCGTGGGGATTCTGCAAATCCTGAAGTATTGACACCCGGGATACCCCGGGATGAGCTGCGAGAAAGGCGGCCGAACTCTTAAGGTGTGTGCGGGGAGAGGCAGAGCTGCTTTGTGAATTCTCTATGATGCGGCCGATGTAGGATTGGATCGCCAGATTGATCAAGTTCTCCTTGGTCTGAAAGTGATAGTTCACCATACTCACGGCAACACCCGCTTTGTCCGCTATTTTGCGCATCGATACCTTGTCGAAGGCCTGGTGCTCGATAATGAGTTCAATGGTTGATTCCAATATGCGCTGCTCAACGCTTGGTTCCTGCTGCATATCCTTCCCCCGGTGCTTGAAAGCAAAAATATCGAACACTGTTTCGAACAGTGTTCGATTGCATCTTATGGAGAATCGGTGAAGTTGTCAAGGTAGAGGGAATTATTTCCGCTCGACCCGGTACCGGATAACGGTTATGTAGCTCTCCGGTCGTACCAGGGGAACCCCGGGGCCGCGGAGATACTCCTCCTCATGCAGTCCTACTACTCGGTACCCCTGCTCGTCGATGTAGCCCAGGAGTCGGCGGATAGCGGCATGCTCCTCATCATAAGGGCCGAGATGTATAATCTCCGCCACGGTGCCGTACTCGAGTTGTTCCACGCGCACCGGATAGTCAATGTTGCCTGATTCCGGGAGGGTGTCGACGGTTGACGCCAGCGGGATAGCGACGAAGCCCTGCCAGTCCCGGGCTTTCAGTTCGGCTTCGCTCACGGTACCGATGCTCTCCGCCGAGAAGTTGCGGTAGCGGGCGAGGGGCGCCGGCTGCCCGGGTCCTTTGGGCGCGCCTTTCAGGCGGTAGTAGGCCTTGAAGAGGCTCTTGTAAGCCGCGCTGATTACTATATCCGGGTCTCCGTCGAACTCTACGGTCAAGGCGGGAACAGCCGCTTTCTCATGAATTCTCGGATCGAGCTTGTCGGCGAAATCCTTCTGTTTCGGGAGATAAAGATGCGGGGAGAGCAGAATGAGGACTGCCGCCAGCAGAAGCAGGATGAATACGATCCCTGCAATTACAATAATTTTCATAGAATGCCTCCTGAATGAGACAATCCTATCCCTTCTACTACGACAGCTGTTTGTCGTAATCCTCGAGAATTCTCAAGAAATCGTCCCAAGCGGCGGCATAGAAGCGGTGTCCCCCTGATCCTTCTGGGCGGCAAGTCTCTTCCTACTTGGGCGCCTTTTCAAAAGGCGTACCGGGCTCATCCTCGGTCAGGTTGTTGAGCCACTTGCCGCTTGCCGTTCGCAGGGCGCCGATCATCGATTTAACCACCTCCTCCGAGCTGGCCAGGGCGAAGACCAGCCAGGCCGGCCATGCCCATACGAGTCCGGAGAGGAAAGCCAGGGGCAGGCCGATCAGCCAGACACCCCCCGCATCGAGGACCATACTGAACTTGGTATCCCCGCCGCCGCGGAAGATGCCGACGATCTGTATCAGGGAGAGGGCCTTGAAGGGGAAGGCCGCCGCGATCACCAGCAGGAACTGGGTAATATAGAGGGCGGTAAGGTCGGAGACGCTAAACAGCAGGGGTACCAGGGGCGAGAGCAGGGCCAGGACGATTCCGGCGCCCACGGCCGTCAAGGGGCCCAAGAAGGAGAACTGTCCCGCCAGCCGGCGGGCGCCCTCCTCATCGCCGGAGCCTATCGAGTTTCCGATCATGATGTGCGCGCCGTTACCCATCCCGATAAAGAGGACCAGTAAAAGCCTGAAAAAAGTATCGGCGATGTTCCGTGCTGCAATGGCCTCGGTGCTGATCCGGGCGAAGACCGCATTCAGCATCACCATGCCGGTCGACCAACCGATTTCATTGAAGACGACCGGTAGGGCGGTTCGCCCGATACGGAAAAGCTGATTCCGGTTCCAGTCGATCGCGGTCTGCAGCTTGGTCGCGGCCGGGAGCTTCCTGCGGTAGCTGATGCCGACGATCAGAGCCGTTTCCAGGGAGCGGGCTACAAGCGTTCCGATGGCGGCTCCCCGGACGCCCAAGGCGGGGAAGAAGAGGAAGCCGAAGATGAGCAGGGCGTTCAGGATCACGTTCGTCAGCAGAGCGGCTGCGGCCGCCGTAAATGGGACCTTGGTAAAACCGGATGAGCGGAGTACCATGGCGAAGGTAAAGGTTATTGCCGTCAGGGGATACGAGAAGGCGACGATGGCGAGGTAGCCGGCGCCTGAGCGGACAACCTCGCTATCCTGCGTCAAGAGACCGATGATCCGCGCCGGCATACTGACGGCGACGACGCTGATCAGTAGACAGGCCGATACGCTGACGACCAGGGTAAATCCCTGGATGCGCTGGATATTGACGGTATCCCTTTTGCCCCAGTATTGAGAAGCAAAGATACCGGTTCCGGATGTGATGCCGAAGAGGAGCAGCATGACCAGAAAGTAGACCTGATTCCCCAGGGCCACGGCGGCGATACTCTTCTCTCCCAGCCGGCCGATCATGAAATTATCGATGAAGTTGACCGACGAGAGGAGAAAGCTCTGCGCGGCTATGGGGAGCGCTAAACTGATAAGGGAAGCAATAAAATTCTTGTCGATTTTTATTTTCATTTTAGGGCATATTGGTATCATATTTAGCCTCACAGGCCAAGGTACTCTCTCTTGGCGCCTGGAACTGGAGAATCGAATGGGTATGCATCGAGGGCCTCGGCTCATATTTCTTGTACTGACCAGTCTGTTTCTATTCGCCGCTTGCGGTCCTGAGGATACCCCTCCTGCCGAGGAAAGCCGGGAACCCTCCGCCGCTAACCGCGGTCGGCCGCCTGCAGTCGCGACGGCAGAGTCCGAGACCCGCAGCAGGATCATTCAGGTGGGCGGCAGACTCGAGCCGGAGCGGCGGCTGGTCCACTCCGCAGGCTCCGATGGACTTGTCCAGGATCTTGCCTACAAGGTCGGCGACAGGGTGGGTGCGGGGGAGGTCCTCTTTACCGTTGACCGGAACGAGGCGGGACAGAACTTCAAACCCGTCCCGGAACTGGCCAGAATAGAGGGGATTGTATCGGCGGTGGCCCGTGATCCGGGAGAGGAGGTCCGCGAAGGAGATCCGGTGGTTACCCTGATCGGCATCGGGGGCTATCGTCTCGAGGCGAAGGTGAGCGACAAGGACGCCTTTAGTATCCGGGTAGGCCAGGCGGTCGAGGCCCATGGGGTCGAGGGAACGCTTGTGAGGGGGCTCCTTGAAAGCCGCTCCCCCGAACCGGATTACGATACCGGCCTCTTCTCGTTACGCTTTCGTTTTCCCGCCGCCGAGGGGCTCTTCGTCGGCGCCTTTCTGCTGATCGACCTGCCCGCCGAAACCGTGGAGGGAATCTTTGTTCCCGCTACCGCCGTCGACAGGCGCTACGGTAAAAGCTATCTCTGGCTGGTAGATTCGAATGAACAGGTGCTTGTGCGGCGGGAGGTTACGACCGGGGACGCCATGGGCGATTCGCTCTTGATTACCGCGGGCCTGGAAGCGGGTGAAGAGTATCTGACGACCTTGAGCGGTCGGGAGCGGGAAGGCGCCCCTGTCGCAGGCAGAGGAGGACGCTAGGATGCTGTCCGCACTCTTCCGGCGGGAGAAGGTAGTCTTTCTTCTCGTGCTTTTAGGGGTGATTCTCGGCGGGGTACTTGTCCTCCGGCTTCCGGTTCAACTCTATCCCCAAACCCAACGCCCCCGGGTTTATGTGCGCATTACCCATACCGGCTACTCGGCGGTCGATTTCTCCACCCGCTTCGGCGATGATGTGGAGAGCAGGCTGATCGGTATCGACGGTGTGGACATCCTCGAGGCGGAGTACCAGAGCGACTCGAGCGATTTCAGCCTCACCTTCGATTGGCAGGTCGACAGCGATACCGCCAAGGCCGAGGTCGAGGCGGCCATGAACGGGATAGACGCCTTACTGCCGGCGGAGATCCGGGATAACTACTTTGTGCGCTTCTTCTCCGGCGAGAACGCCGGTTTTCTGTTGATGGGGGTCCGTTCGCCGTCCCTTTCGCCCCGCGCCCTCTACCGCATTCTGAAGAACTCGGTGGAGGCCGAGCTAAGCCGGATCGAGGATGCCGAGACGGTGGAGGTGCTCAACATCGAGGATCGAGAGGTGAAGGTCACCCTCAGGCAGGAATCCCTCTTGGCTTATGGGCTGACTATTCTCGAGGTGGACTCCGCCTTTCGCACAGGAATCCTGCCGCGTCCCTTGGGATCTCTGGAGGATGGAGAACAGGACTACGGCGTGCGCCTGATCGACGGGGTCGAGTCCCTGCCTGAATTGGAACAGTTGATCATCCTCGATCGGGGCGACACCCGGGTTCGCCTCTCTGACGTGGCCGATATCAGTCTGAGCTATACCCTGCCCCGGCAGGCGCTGGTAATCGAGGGGAGTCAGGCTATCCGGATCAACGCCACCCCGAAGGAGGGGGGTAATGTACGCGAGATGTCCGCCTCTTTGCGCCGCATCCTCAACACTGCGGTCAGCGACGGAATCCTGCCTGAAGATACCCGCTTCGAGTTTTATGTGGATCCGGCGGAGTACATCAATATCTCGATTCGTAACGTGGTTCGTGCGGCCCTGATCGGCGCCGGTTTGGCGATGCTGATCGTGCTTTTGAGTCTGGGGGAGCTCAGGAACACCCTTTTGATCGGGATCTCCCTGCCGGTGACGCTGGTGCTCTCCTTTATCCTGATGTACGCCTTCGGGATCAGCCTCAATCTGATCTCCCTGGGCGGGATTGCGTTGGCGGTGGGGATGGTTATCGACCCTTCGATCGTCGTATTGGAGAATATTCACCGCCACTACTTCGAGACCGAGAATCTCCCCGATCGGCCGGCGATCCGTTCTATGCTGATCCGTTCGGTTCGGGAGGTGGCGGCGCCGGTGGCTGCATCGACCCTGACCACGGTACTGGTCTTCCTGCCGATCTCCTTTACCGCACCGCTGACGAACGCGATTCTCGGCGATCAGGCCAGTACGGTTATCTATGCCCTGGTCTTCTCCCTGATTATCTCCCTTACGCTGATCCCCCTTTTGGCTTATCGTCTCTACCGGCCTAAGACGGCGGATACCCTTACCCGGCGATCGGCGTTGACCCGGGCTTCCGAGGCGGCTTTTCGCGGGATGAGTCGGGGCTACGGACGACTGCTGCGCTTCCTGATCCGGGGACGAGGCCGGGCGGGATTGACGGTCTTGATCTCCTTTTTGCTCCTCGCTACCGGCGTTCTCCTGCTCCTGCCCCGCATTCCCCGGGAGATCATCTCTCCCCCCTCGAGCGATCGGATAGTGATCTTCTTCCGTTCCTCGGAGCTGACCGACCGGGTAGAGATCGTCGAGAATCTGGTACCCGAGATGGAGGCGCAGATCCGTACCGCCGCGGGGGAGACGGTCAGCGAAACCTTCGCCCTCGTTTCCGGTCACTTCAACATACTCTTTATCAACTTTACCGATTCCAAGGCCGCCGCCGAGAATCTCGGGGAGCTGCAGAAGCTCTTCGTCTCGGATAACAGCTTCTACTACAACGTCTCTATGTGGGATCCGGCAGAGCTTCCCCTTCCGCGAACCAATGATCTTCAGCTGAGTCTTCGCGGGGAAGATCCGGCGCAGATCGTTCTCTTGTTAGAGGAGCTTCGGGATCTGGTAAACGATTCCGAGCTCTACGGACGGGTCTTCACCGATCCGCCCACGGGTCTTGCCAATCAGTTGGAGCTGAAACTGCGTCGGGAGACGGTCGACGGCTTCTCCTCTTTGAGCGAAAGCCAGCTCTCGTCGATGGTTTCGGCCGTTCTGCGGGGAACCGCCTCCCTGGAGATCGACGATGAGGGCGAGACCGTCGGCGTCTCCGCCGCCTTCCCGGATGAGTCTCTTGAAGGGATCGAGCGCTTGGAGAATTTTCTGATCTACACCGATGAGGGCATTGTGCCTTTGAAGCACTTCTTCGATTTTTCCACCGCCACCGATGTTTCCGGGCTGGCCAGCGAGGACGGCGAGGAGATATTCAGGCTCTATGCCCGGATGCCCTCGGGTTCGCCGGCAGCCGACCGGGAGCGCTTCGAGCTTCAGATCAGGGAGCTGGTGGATGAGAAGATCGAGTTACCAGCCGGCTATTCGGTTGTATTCGAGAATCCCCAAGCGGAGATGGATTCGGCCATCCGGTCGCTCTTCATCGCACTGGCGGTATCGGTGGCTTTGATCTACCTGGTGCTCACCTTTCAGTTCGACTCCTTCCTGCTGCCCCTAGTGATCCTGGTCAGCGTCCCCCTCGGCTTTCTGGGGGTCGTGGTCAGCCTCTATGTCTTCGGATCGAGCCTGAGTCTCAACTCTCTTTTAGGCACGATTCTACTCTCCGGCATCGTCGTCAATAATGCGATTATTATGATAGATTTCTATCTGCGTATGGTAGAACAGTATGAATCAAAACACGAAGCGATCGCCCATGCGGCGGGGCTGCGCTTTCCGCCGATCGTCATTACCGCTATGACCACGATTTTGGGTATGCTGCCTCTGGCCATTGGTCTTGGAGAGGGATCGAACATCGTTCAGCCCCTCGGAATCGCGGTATCCGGCGGGCTGCTATTCTCCACGGTCTTTACCCTTTTCGTCGTACCGGCGCTCTTGACCTTCCTGCCCGCCCCGCAATCAGGGGAGCAGCGATGATCTTCGCCATCTCTTTATCGGCGGCGCTGCTGTTCGGTATCTCGGATTTCTCCGGGGGTCATGCGACGCGAACCCAGCCGGTGCGAGCGGTGCTCTTCTCCTCCCAGCTCTTCGGGCTACTATTGATCACGCTTCTCTCGCCGATGGTCTTAAGCGGCGTACCCGCTACCGCCGACCTCCTGTGGGGCGCTGCGGCGGGACTGGCCGGCGCGGTGGGAATCGCCTTTCTCTATCATGGCTTGGCCCATACCGTAGTGGCGGTGGTCTCCCCTACGGCGGCTTTGGTGGGGGCGGTCTTGCCCCTTATCTTCGGCGTCCTTATCGGCGACGGCGTCGGAACCAGCGGCTGGATCGGAATCTTCTGTATCCTGCCGGCGGTGGTCCTCTTAAGCTACGAACACAAGCATGCGCCGCGAACGACGCCGGATAAACTCAAGGCCTTCCTCTTCGGATTCCTGGCGGGAAGCGGCTTCGGCCTCTTTTTTATCCTTATCGCCCAGACCACCCCGGCCGCCGGGCTCTGGCCGCTGGTTTCGGCTCGGCTCGCCTCGCTGAGTCTGGTCCTGATTCTTTCGCTCCTGCAGCGGAAGCCGATGATCATCCACCGGGACGGATTTCTACCGACTCTTTTGGCGGGCATCCTCGATATGAGCGCCAACGTCGCCTTCATGGTGGCCGTGCAGAGCGGAAGGATAATTCTGGTAACCGCGGTAACATCGGCCTATCCGGCGGCCACGGTATTGATGGCCCGCTTTATCCACAAGGAGCCGGTTCACCCCCTGCGCTGGCTGGGACTGGCGGCGGCGGTGGTCGGGGTCATCCTAATGGGCGTAGCCTGAGAAGCCGATCACCGCTTACGGCGCAGTGCGCAATACGGCCTAACTATTCCGGGCGGCTATAAGTTCAATCTCCACTTGGGCGCCCAAGGGAAGAGCGGCTACGCCGAAGGCCGAGCGGGCCGGATAGGGAGGGGTGAACTGCTTCTCGTAGACGGCGTTCACGGCTTTGAAGTTAGCCATATCGGTCAGAAAAACCTGTACCTTAACGACGTCGCTCATCTCGAGTCCGGAGGCGCCGAGAACATTGCGGATATTCCGGAAGACCTGTTCGGCCTGGGCGCTGATGTCGCCATCGACTAGTGAGCCGGTTGCATTATCCATCGGGATTTGACCGGAAACAAAAACGAAGCCGTTTGCCTCGGCTGCGTGAGAGTAGGGGCCGACGCTCTTCGCCCCGGGGGCGGTTATACCGGATATGCTCATCTAAAACTCCTCTATTCGATCATTGGATTCATACTACCGTCGAACGAAGCGGGGGTGCAAGGAGAACTTTTTTCTACTTGCCGAACCCATATATCTCCCCTATGATTTTATTATGGCTACGGGCAACGGTTCTTTCGACTGGAGAGCCCGGGGCGAGCCCTCGCGGGGAACCATCGGACTCTTCCTTGTAACGACCTTCCTCTTAATCGGACTCGGCTTCGTTGTCGGAGCTGTCGGGAGTATCAGCATTCCCTTGGGTTTCGGCGTCAACGGTTTCTGGATCGGCATCACCGTACAGCAGGTCGGTGCAATCTGGTTCGGCGGCTGGGGTATTCTTGCGGCGCTTATCTTTCCCTTCTTCTCGAACGCCATGGCCGGGGCTTCCCTGGTCCTCTCCCTGGCCTATATTCCGGCCAACTTCCTCCAGGCCTTCCTTCCCGCATTTCTGTTTCGCCGCTTCAGCTGCGACCCCCGGCTTCGAACGCTGCGGGATTGGGCTACTTTGATGCTCGCCATGCTGGTCTCCAACGCTCTGGGTGCATTGTGGGGCGCCGCAGTTCTCTCTCAGCTATTCAGTCTCGTAGGCGAGGAGTCGGTCTACCTCTTTTTTTGGGGCTGGTTCGCCGGGAACACCTTCGCCGGTGCGGTTTTTAATTTTCTGATTCTGAGACTGGCATCTCCCTTTATTATCGATACGCCCTTGTTAGTTCGAGGGTGGTGGCGCTGAGCGTGATGATAAAATTGCATTCTTTTGCTTTTTTAGTTGAAAGAATTAGAATGCAATAGTATGATGTTTACAAATATCGTATATATCTGGAGGTGCATATGGCAGACACTAATGATTCTGGATCGGTATGGGATGTACAGGAAGGTGAACGCCGTTCGATCGGCGTGATTCATATCGTAATCACCGCCTTGCTGATCGGCGTCGGCTTCGTTGTAGGGGCTTTCGGCAGTATCAGCTTCCCCCTCGGATTCGGGGTCAACTTCTTCTGGACCGGAATCGCCGTGCAGCAGGTCGGGCCTATCTGGTTCGGCGGCTGGGGTATTATTGCGGGAACCATCTTCCCCTTCTTCTCCAACGCGATCGCCGGAACCCCGTTCTACGTCTCTCTGGCCTATATCCCGGCCAACTTCGTGCAGGCCTTTCTGCCGGCATGGGCGTTCAAGAAGTTCAAGTGTGATCCCCGCCTCAAGAGCGGTAAGGACTACGGTGTGCTTCTGGTAGCGATGATCGTCTCCTCCGCCTTCGGCGCGATCTACTCGCCGCTAGTAGTTCTGAAGGGATTCGGACTCCTGACGGTTGAGTCCATGCCCCTCTTTATCTGGGGTTGGTTCGGCGGAAATGTTGTTGCCGGTCTCGTCTTCAACTTTATTCTGCTGAAAGCCCTTTCCGGGGTTGTAATGCGCACTCCGGCCTTCGTAAAACGCTGGTGGGCATAAGCTCTTGATTTTTCGGGGCGGCCTAAGGCCGCCCTTATTCTTTTCTTCAGAGTTGTACTATGAATAAGACACTCCTCGGCTATGTGCCGGAAGCTTCCTTCATCTACTGGGTCCATCCCACGGTAAAAGTCCTATTTCTTTTAGTGATCAGTCTTTTCCCCATGTTTATCAGCGCGGTAGAGTGGAATTTGGGGCTGATAATCTTCCTCATGTTTCTCTTGGTCGCCAGCCGGGTCAATATGCGGACCCTCAAGATCTACGTGCCCGTGGCGGTCTCCATGGGAATGATCATTCTGATCTCCTATACCGTCTTAGGCGGGCGGCATCCTCAGTATCAGGTAGTCGCCACCCTCGGCGGTCTTCCCTTCTACTGGGAGCGTATTCGGGACGCTCTGGTGGTCTACTTTCGCATCCTGCCCATGATTCTGACTATGGTCTTCTTTTTAAGCACCACCCGGGAGCGGGAGATCATCGCCGCCCTGCGGGCCGTACGTACGCCCTTCGTCATAACATACGTACTAGCCATGTCCATGCGGGCCGCCGGAATGGTGATGGAGGACTTTCGCATCGTTCGCCAGGCCGAACAGGCCCGGGGCTTCGACTCCAAGGGGAAGTCGTTGGGTTACAAGATCCGGAAATACGTGATGTACATGATCCCCCTCTTCGCCCTTTCACTAAGGCGGTCCGAGGAGTTTACCAATGCCCTGATCGCCCGGGGGTATAGCTTTCGCTCCAAGGTCAAGCGGCCCGACTATATCCTCTCCCGCTACCATTTTGCCTGGTGGGACGGGGTTGCGTCCCTGCTTATCCTGCTGCTCTTTGTTCTCCTGTTGGTGGCTCGCTACCGCTACGGCCGTTTTACCGTCGAGGACTCGCTGATCTTGGACGCCCTCTATGGCGCCCTGCTTCCGGGAGCTGCGGCATGAGCGGCCCGGCGATACGAATCAGCGGCTACGCATGGAAGTACCTGCACGGCGAGGGCGAGGCTCTCAAGGGGATCGATTTAGAGATAGCCCGCGGGGAGTGCGTCGGTCTGATCGGCTCCAACGGTTCGGGGAAGACCACCCTGGCCAACTCGATCGACGGCCTGATTCCCGGTCAGTATCACGGGATCAAGAAGGGCCGGGTTGAGGTATTCGGCAAGGAGGTCGAGGAGTACGACCGGGGCGAACTGCAGCGCACGGTGGGGCTCGTCTTCTCCGATCCGGAGGCCCAGTTTACCGCCATGACCGTCGAGGATGAGCTGGTTTTCGGTCTTGAGAATCTCGGCCTTTCGATTCCCGAGGTGAGCGAGCGGCTGAAATGGGCCTGTGATTTGGCCGACTTGGAGCCTCTCTTGGACAAACCCCCCTACGAAATCTCCGGCGGACAGAAACAGCGGGTCGCCCTGGCGGCGATGTTGGCCATGCGCCCGGACATCCTGATCCTGGATGAGCCGACGGCTATGCTCGATCCGATCTCACGGGAGAGGATCTTCCAGGTATTGGCCAAGCTCCGACAGGAACGGGAGATTACCATGATCCTGATCGAGCATAGTCTGGAGCATATAATTCCCCTGGCGGACCGGATGGTGCTCTTAGGGGAGGGCGAGATACTCCGACAGGAGCAGACCAGGGAGTTCTTTTCCGATCTCGAACTCTTGCGTCATGAGGGGATACATCTTCCCGGAGCAGTCGGATTCTCAGGCTTCCTTAGGGAAGAGAAGCAGAGCGGCGATCCGCCGGCAATCTCCGTGGCCGAGGCCGCGGAACAGGTGCGGGCGTCCCTTCGCTCCGCCGAGGAGGAGCGACGATGAGTTATCTCGAGGTAAAGGATCTGGATTACGTCTATCCCGACGGAACGAAGGCCCTTGAAGGGGTTAATCTGACGATCGAAGCCGGTGAGATGCTGGCCCTGATCGGGCAGAACGGCTCAGGCAAGACAACTCTCTCCAAGTGCCTGAATGGACTGCTCTTGCCGACGGCTGGCTCCGTGGTGGTCGACGGTCACGATTCAAAGAAGAGCAGCATCTCCGACATGGTGCGCCGGGTCGGTTATGTCTTTCAGAATCCCGATCATCAGCTCTTCAACTCCACCTGCCGGGACGAGATCGCCTATGGGCCTAAGAATATCGGCGTTCCTAAGGACGAAATCGCGGAGCGGGTGGAGGAGGCCGCCGGTGTAGTCGGTTTAGCGGCCGAACATCTGGAGGAGCATCCCTTTTTCCTGACCAAGGGCCTGCGTCAACGGGTAGCCATCGCGGCCATCCTGGCGCTGCGTCCCCAGGTGATCATCGTCGACGAGCCGACTACCGGCCAGGACGCCCGGCAGGCCCGGGAGATCATGGGCTTTCTGACCAAGCTGAATCAGGAGCACGGGCACACGGTTATCATCATCACCCACGATATGGATATCGTCGCCGCCTATACCAAGCGTATCCTGGCCATGGCCAACGGCCGGCTGATTGCCGACGGGGAGTCCCGGGATATCTTCTCCGACCATGCGATAATGAGCGAAGCTTCTTTGGCTCCGCCTCAGATTACCCGCTTGGCTCAGGCCTTGGGAGATCTGGGAATCTCTCCGGGGATTCTCTCCTTAGAGGAGATGGTGGCCGCCTACGCCGGCCTTACCTAGGGGTGCTTCAATACCCCTGGGCGAGGTCTACCACGTCCGGGGGGGTGCCGGTTTTCAGGAGGGCCTCCAGGTTCTCCAGGGTTCCCGTCAGTTGCCCCTCTTTGCCGCCGGCGGTGTGGCTCCCCGCATGGGGGGAGAGGACGACGTTTTCGAGCTCGTGGAATGGAAAACGGGAGGGAAGTTGGAGCGAGGCGAACGGTTTCGGATTCCGGTACCAGACGTCTAGGGCGGCCCCTTTCAGCCGCTTCTGCTCCAAGGCCTCAAACAAAGGTTCCTCTTCGACAATCTCGGCCCGACTCATGTTAACCAGATAACTATCCTTTAGGAGCGCCAGCTCATCAGGGCCGATCATGCCCCGGGTCTCTTTGGTAAGGGGTAGGGAGATAAAGACCAGATCCGCCTCGGCGAGACAGCTCTGTAAATCCGAGGTGACCCGGCTGAACTCCTTAGGCGCGGGCTTGCTCGTTGAGCGCCTAAACCCGCTAATCTCCCCGCCGAAGGGAGCGGCCAGCCCGGCTATACCCCGGCCGATGGCGCCGGTGCCGAGTATGGCGATCCGTTTCTCAAAGAGGGAGTCCCAGAGGATAAAAGGGCTCTCCACACTCTCGTTCCGGTGCCAGTAGCCCCGGCGCAGGCCCTGGTCGAACTCTACGATACGCCCTAACAGAGCCAGGGCGAGGGAGAATCCCCGTTCCGCGGTAAAGCGGGCATTGCCGTGATTGTTGCTGACTCTGATGCCTCGCCGGGAGCACTCCTCTAGAGGCAGGCGGTTGACGCCGGTAAAGGGTACGAAGATCCACTTCAGCAGGGGAGCGGCATCTAAGAGCTCGGTGCTGATCCGATGATCCACCAGCACGTCGGTGTCGTCGATCTCCTGCCGTAACTCCTCCTTATCTGCGGTGGTCTTGAAGTTATGTTCCGGAAAGCGGCGGGCGAAGCGTTGGATTTTTTCGGGGTAATCCAAGGCGAGGTGGGTGTTGAAAAGGATCTTCATGGAGGGGAGCATACTCCGGAGTACGAAATCTGTAAACGTCGGCTCTTTAGGGAGGTATATTCTGAAGAGGGAGGGACGGAGGTTCTATGGTTTATCGTTCTCTGATTATACCTCTTATTTGTGCGGCGGGTTTTATTCCGATTGCCGCGGAGACCCCTGACTTCGCCCTGCTTTTGGACGACTTTCGGGGGACTGAGCCCGCGGCCGGTCTTGAATGGCAGGGCTTTACCGACCGGGTGATGGGGGGCAGATCGGATATGTCGGTAGGTGTTATCCGGGGCGACGATGAGAGCTACTTGCGGATGAGCGGCCGGGTCAGCCTGGAGAACAACGGCGGCTTCATTCAAGTGCGCCTTAAGCTCGCCGACCGGCCCAAGGTTTTCGACGCTTCCGGCTACTCCGGGGTCCGCTTGACTGTGCGCGGTTCCGGCGGAGACGGCTTCTATCTTTTTGCCAGGACTCGGCAGACCCGCTTTCCCTGGAAATACTACAGCGCCTCATTTCCCGTAGGTAACCAATGGCGCACGGTCGACCTGCCCTGGAGCGCATTTCAGCCGGGCAACTACGGCTCCATGGGCGAGTTTCGGCCCGATCTTCTATTGAGCATTGCCGTAACCGCCGCCTTCCGAGAGTTCAGTCCGGAGCTGGAAGTCCGGGAGATTGGGCTCTATTGATTTTGATAATGATACAATCCGACAAATACCGTCAAATATCTGTATATTACTGATATTATCATAAAATAAAAATATCACGATAAAATGATCAAAATACGCAAAATAAATAGATATATTGCGGAAATAATAAAAAAATCTTGCATGATCAGAAATTTGGGTGTAGCATATCTATATGCCGACAAATGTCGTACTGCGGGACAGTTTGCAGCCCCACCCTCTACGGCGTTCGACCAGGAGTACCCTACAGGAACAACTGGTCGAAATCATCGGCAAGCAGATAGAAAACGGTATCTATTCTCCCGGGGATAAGCTTCCCTCGGTCCGAGCGCTGGCGGATGCCTACGAGGTTAGCCGTGAGACGGCCAAGATCGCCCTCAATATACTGCGTGACCAGGGGACGATAGAGATCCTTCCCAGTCGCGGTGCCTACGTACGCAACATTCCGGGCATGCGAACCGAAACCCGCAAGGGTTCTATCTGTTATCTGGTAGACCTTGGGCCGATAAAGCATCCCTCCATGTCGATCAATACCGTCTATGAGACCCTGCTGCAGGATGTGGAGGGGGAGGTTGTGAGCCGGGGGAATCATCTCCTCACCTCCTATATCTCCTTCGAGGATCAAGGTGCAGAGGCGAGCCTCAACGCCCTGGTCGAAAAGGTGGACGGCATTATTGCGGTAGCCTTGATTAATCAGAAGCTCCTGGACCATCTGGTGAAGCTTCCGATTCCGGTGGTGTCCCTCCTCTCGAACATCGACGTGGGGAAGATTGATGAGATCGAGATAGAGGCGGAGAAGACCTACTATTCGGCGGCGAGGACCCTGCTCGAAGAGGGGCACCGCCGGCTTATCTATCTGGACGGGCCGTTTCCCTATTTTCAACAAGAGCGGCGCCGGACGGGAATCGCCCGGGCGGTGGCCGAGTTTCCGGATGCGGAGATGATAATGGTCCATGCCGACGGCTGGACCCCGGACACGGTCCCCGATGTCGTGCACCGAGCCCTGATGGATTTCTCCGAGGCCGACGCACTTATCTGCGTAAATGATGTGATTGCCGCCGGAGCGCTCCGCGGCTGTATCGACGCCGGGCGACGGGTGCCCGAGGATATCAGTATAGTCGGCGGAAAGGATACCCTCTTCAGCCTTAGTTCGAATCCGCAACTTACGAGTATCAAATACCATTACGACGAAATGGCCCGTATGGCCGCCGACCGGCTGATGCGTCGCATCAACGGCGAGGATCTACAGCCGACCAAGATGCAGCTCATGGGAACCATGGTTCAACGCGATTCCTGTCGTTGCCGAAGCGGGAGTCGAACGTGAGCGATACCCTCTTCGTCAACGCCCACGATCATCTCATGTTCGAATACGCGATTCGCGAGGCGGTGGGGGAGACCAATATCTTCGATACCCACTATGCACCTGTTCTGCGTCGCGGCGGGATCGACGTGATCGTCACCTCCGTGGGGGGCAACTCTCCCTGCACCTGTAATCTGACGGATGACCTCCTGCACGGCGCCCTCGAGCAGATCGATATGCTCCGTCGGGCGGAGGAAGAGAGCGCGAGCTTTCGGATCTGCGAGTCGCCGGCAGCCATCCAAGAGTGTGTCGCCGAGGGCAAGATTGCCGTGGTCTTGGCCTTCGAGGGAGCCCGGGCGATGGAAGGACTCCCCTTCGAGGAGAGTCTGGTCCTGCTGCGCACCCTCCATCGTCTCGGCCTGCGGGTCAACTGCATCGTCGGCGGAGGGCGGACCCGATTCGCCTCCGGTATGGGCGACGCCCGTTCCGGGGCGGGGCTGACCACCTTCGGCGTCAAGCTGATCGAAGAGATGAACCGCATCGGCATGCTGGTAGATTTGACGCACATGACGGACAACTCCTTTTTCGATTCCCTCGAGGTCAGTTCCAGACCGGTGTTGGTATCCCACATCGGCGTCCAGGCGCTCTGCCCGAATCCCAACAACCTGAGCGACGAGCGTATCAGGGCTCTCGGGAAGAACGGCGGCGTGATCGGCATGGAGATGGTCAAGACCGAGCTCAAGTGGCGCTACCAGGAATCATCCGATCCGGTCACCTTCGACACGGTGGTCGATCATATCGATCACATCGTCGATCTGGTCGGCATCGATCATGTAGGGATCGGTCTCGACTTCGACCGTTTCGAGTTGGTGGATAATATTCATCGCGCGATGTGTCCCGGACCGGGGTCCATCGAGGGCTTCTATACCGGGGTGCCTGAGGGGAGCCATATGCTCGATGATCCTCAGGAACCGGGCGAGGCCTGGAAAATCGCCGACTACCTTTCGAAACGGGGCTACGGCGACGGTGATATCAGAAAAATCCTCGGCGACAATATGCTCCGCCTCCTGCGGGAGACCCTGGTATGAGCGCTACCCGCACGGCGTATCCCCTAGCCGACGGCTTCCAGGAGATTCTGGATGAATTCGTCTACCGCTTCATTCTCGAGGAGGACGAGGTCGTCTCCGGAAAGAAGAGCATCTTCGATGAGGTCTACCTCCCGCTCCTGAGGGCTCAGGGGGTGCAGTTCGTCAATATGGCGGTGGGCGGTGATTACGTACCCCAGATTATGTACTCCAACGCCGAAAACCGCTTCTGGGACGCCCACAAGAAGCTCGACGCCCTGCAGACCGAGCTCGACGCAGGCTGCGAATCATTCATTCTCTGCCGGAGCGAGGCCGATATCGACCGGGCCATCGACGAGGGAAAGATCGGGATCTTCGCTACCCTCGCCGGCGGACGGCCCTTGGAAGGGAAGCAGAATATCAACCTTCTCTCATCTCTGCGCTCCCTCTACCGGGCGGGGCTGCGGGCGGTTCAGCTGACCGGCAACGGCCGCAACCGGCTGGCCGACGGGGTTGCCCAGGCGCGAAGCCGGGGGAAGCTTACCGATTTCGGCGTAAAGGTCGTCCGGGAAGCCGAACGGCTGGGGGTGGTCGTCGACAGCTCCCAGCTCTCGGATCATGGTTTTTTCGATCTGGCGGAGGTTTCGGCAGGGCCGATAATCGATTCGCATACCGCTTCTGAATACGTATGCCGTCACCCCCGGGCTATAAGCGACGATCGAATCAAGGTAATCGCCGAGAAGGGCGGGGTCGTGGGTATCAGCTTTCGGACGGCGCTTTTAGCGGGCACGGAGAAGCGGGGCGGTTTAGACCACCTGATGCGTCATATCGAGCATGTGGCAAGCATCGCAGGTACGGAGCATATGATGCTGAGCCCCGATTATTCGGCCTATGCAACTCCTGTCTGCCGGGAGAAGCTGATCGGCTACGCCAACCGGGGACCCGATTTCTGTAAGTTCGATCGTCAGACGCCGACGCAGCTCAATAAGTATCCCGGATGGGTAGAGGGCGTCTGGTACGGGCTGTTGGAGAGCGATTTCATCGCCGGCCCGGAGAGCCGCGAGGCCTTCCCGCTGGCCACAGAGGCCCTGCGGACTAAGGCAGGCTTTTCCGAGGAGGAGCTCGAAAATATCCTGGGAGGGAACTTGTTGCGGATCTACCGCACGGTGCTCTCGTGACTAACATGGTGAATCGGTTCCTGTAGAGGAGCCATAAAAATTGAAGGAGGGTTTTATGAAAAACCTGAGTATTGTATGTGTATTGTTGCTGGTTCTGTCCATGGCGATCTTCGCCGGCGGACAGCAGGGTGAGGATGCGGCAACCGCGGCCGATTTTAATATCGACGCACCTGCGGAGCCTACCACCATCGACGTCATCGGCTGGGCCTTCCCCATTACCGAGTTCTATGCCGAGAAGTTCGAAGAACTGAACGCTATCGACAACCTGGAAGTCAATACCCAGCTCCTCGACAGCGCCAGCGCTCAGGAGCAGGTTCGTCTGGCTCTCTCCGGCGGGAAGAAGTCGCCTTACGAGGTCATTCATGCCGCCAATAGCCAGATCCCCGAGTGGAACGAGTGGGTAATCCCCTTGAACGATCTGGTAGAGAAGTACTGGGATGAGTACGACCTGGGCGATATCCCCCAGAACGCCTGGGATGCGGCCACTGTAGACGGCAAGATTATCGGTGTCCCCATGGTTGCCAACTCCCTGCACCTCTACTACCGGGCCGATCTACTGGAGAAGCATGGTATTGATGTGCCCGAGACCTATGACGAGGTTATCGCAGCCGCCAAAATGCTGGATCAGAAAGAGAACAGCATCGACGTAGCCTTCACCATGAACCTGCACGCCGGCTGGGCCTGGGAGATCGAGTTCCTCCACTTCCTGCGCTCCTTCGGCGGCGACTACCTCAACGACGACAACACCCCCGGATTTGCCGGTCCCGAAGGCGTTAAGGCCCTGGCCAAGATGGTCGAAGTTGCCGAGGGCGCAATGGGTCAGGCCGGTATGGCGTACAGCATCGACGACAGCCAGATCGGACTGCAGACCGGGCGACTCGCGATGGCCAACATGTGGACCAGCCGGGCCGTCGGTATGAACGATCCCGACACCACCGAGTTCTACGAGGATATCAAGCATGCTCCCGCTCCCCGGCCCAATCCGAACGGCGCCCGCGGCGGCTCCTCCTGGAACGACTTCTACCTGATCCCCGAGACTACCGATGTGGATAAGGAGCTGATCTTCAAGACGATCATGGAGGTCGTCAAGCTCGAGAACCAGATCGAAGCCACCGAATACGGCGTTCCCACCCGGATCAAGGCCCTCAATCAGGCCGAGGCCGAATACATGGCCGCCGCCGGCGGATCGCTGGAGGAGGGCGTAGGTGCCTATACGATTAATCCCGGGCTTCCCTTGGTTCGTCAGGTACTGGGCGAATACCTTCCCCTGGCCATGACCGGCGAGGATCCTGCTTCCGTACTGCAGAAAGCCTATGATGCCTATATGGAAGAGGCGCGGGCGAACGGATTCGTCGATTAAGCAATCGTAATCAGTCGTGCGGCCGTATCCGCCTCATGCGGATGCGGCCGACTCTTTCGGGCCCTAGCCTGCCCGAAGCACAAGGAGCACGGAATTATGAAACGAGGACTATTCTATCGTTTTTCCCTTCCCAGCAATCTGATGATGATTGTGCTGATGCTCTTTCCTCTTATGGTGGCAGTCTGGCTCAGTATGCACTTCGTCACCTTCAGGAACATCGCCAATCCCGAATCTGTCGGATTGCAGAACTATCTCTTTATCCTTCAGGATCCGCTCTTCTGGCAAGCGGTTCGCTTTTCCCTGATAATAATCGTCGTCACGGTACCGATTCAAATCGGACTGGGGTTCTTTATGGCCCTGATGCTGGATCAGATATCGACCATGGCCCGGGGCATCTATATGTCCCTGATGTTGTTGCCCTTTATTGTGGTTCCGGTCGTCGGTACCTTGATGTTCAAGCAACAGTTCGAGGTAGGCGGTCTGATGGCCTACGCCTGGCGCGCCGTCACCGGTGAACCCTTTGTTTTTACTGAAGGTTCAGTCAAGGCGTTGATTATTACCCACCTCATCTGGTATGTGACCCCCTATCCGATGGTCGTATTCTTTGCGGGACTGCAAGGGCTCTCCCAGGAGCAGCTCGAGGCGGCTACCGTGGACGGGGCCGGTCGACTTCAGCAGCTGCGCTACATCGTCATCCCCTATCTGAAGCCGCTCTTCCTTATGACCTCAATGATCCTGGTGATGGATATGTACCGCATGTTCGATAGCCTTATGGTTATGACCGAGCAGAATCCGATCTACAATGCGGAAAACCTGATGATGTATAACTTCCGGGTAGGAATGAAGGTGCAGCGCCTGGGCCGGGCCAATGCGACTGCGGTATTGACCGTTCTCGGAGTCCTGGTCGTGCTGATTCCATTCCTGCGTCAAACATATCGCGCCCAGACGGGAAAGGATTGATCTATGCAACCGTTTAAAAGTCCAATCGCCCGGGCAATCGTCTATGTCATTGTCACCCTCTATACGATCTTCTGCGTAATTCCCTTTCTATGGACCACCATGCAGTCCCTGAAGACCGTGCGCCAGGCCTTCGCCAGGTCGCCGCTCTTTATCTTCGAACCGACCTTCGAGAACTACAGTGAGCTGTGGCTCTCTTCTACCCGAGCCAACTTCGGTTTTCTGGGAATGATCCTGGTCGCCGCCTTTGTTACCTTCATACTGCTCGCTTTTTTCGGGGATAAGATCAAGATACCCAGGATAGCCACAGCCATAGGCGCGGTAGTCGCCCTGTTTGTTACCCTGTGGTTGCTCCCGAAGATAGTCGATACCGCCGAATTCTATGATTACTTCGTCAACTCCATCATCGTTACTGTGGGAGTTGTAGCTATCTCGATGACGGTGGGCAGCCTGGCCGGCTACGCATTAGCCCGTTACAAGGGCATCGACGGGCTGGTAATCCTCTTAGTGGCTCTAGGATTCCGGGCACTACCGCGGATGGCATTCGCGCTACCCTACTACTCCCTCGGTCAGACCATCGGTACCCACGATACCTATCTGATGCTGATCCTGGTTATGGTGGCCGCCAACCAGCCCTTTACCATCTGGATGATGCGCGCTTTCTTTGCCGAGATTCCCGCCGCTATGGAGGAGTCGGCCAAGATTGACGGCCTCGGACCCTTTGCGGCCTTTATCCGCATCGTAGTACCTACAGCCTGGCCCGGTATTATCTCTACGGGACTCTTTTCGGTTCTGATTGCGTACCATGAGTTCCTCCTGGCCCGGGTTCTGACCCAGTCGAAGTGGACCCTGCCGGTGGCGATCGTGCAGTTTACCGGGGGCGAGGCTCCGGGACACATCGTTCTCGCCTCGGCCGCGGCGGTATCCGCTACGATTCCAATCGTGCTGATTATCATCTTCTTCCAGAAGTATCTGGTGAAGGGATTAACCGGCGGCGCGGTCAAAGGCTAACACGCAACACGCCTTGCGTCTTACACGTACCCCGCCCATACACGGGCGGGGCTTATTTTCATCAAGAGGAGAGCAGAATGGCTGAGAAGGAAGCCAAGAACAATAAAGATCAGAAAACCCAGACGGAGACTGAGGATTTTCGAGGCGGCTTCAAAACCGAAGCCTTCTTGAATCCCGCCGAGCGGCGGCAACCTCTGCGGGGATTCGAGGATGAGTACGGCGACATTGTCCACTATATCTACCGCTGTACCCACCGTATCTGGGAAGAGAAGGGCTTGGGAGTTATCTACAGCCATTACGGTCACAATATTCCCATCTACACCTCGGACGGTATGATCTACGGCCGCGATATGGTTGTCGCCGGTTCATCGGTTACTATGGCCGCTTTTCCGGACGTCCGGCTCATCGGCGACGATGTGATCTGGTCGGGAAACGAGGATGAGGGTTTTCATACCTCCCACCGGATCTCATGGATCGGCCACAACACCGGACACAGCATCTACGGTCCGCCCACTGGTAAGCGGATCTACCGTTTCGGTATTGCCAACTGTTATGTTAAGGAGAATATGATCGTCGAGGAGTGGATCGCCCGGGATGAGCTGGGTTTGATTTTGCAATTGGGATTCGATCCATGGCGTCAGGCCGCGAAGATGGTGAAGAAGGCCCAAGCCAAGGGTCTCTCCACCGAAGTCAAAGGCGAGATCGAGCGGCTCGATGGGCAGGGCTTCCCGGAGGAGCCGCCTGCGCTTGATTCGACGAACTTCTCCGTTGAGGATTTCATTACCAAAGCCTTTCAGGAGATCTGGAACTGGCGACTGGTCAACAAGGTTAATGATTACTATGTTCCCAACTACTACTTCCACGGCCCAGCCGGCCGGGATTTCCAGGGATTGGGGGATCTCAAGAATTGGATGGTGACAACCTTGGCGATGTTTCCCGACCTCTTCGTCAGTCTTGACCATATCTACTGGAACGGCAGCGAGGAGCAGGGCTATCAGGTCTGCGTGCGCTGGACTATGCACGGCACCCACCGCGGCCCCGGCATTTACGGCGAGCCGACGGGAAAGCGCATCAAGATCATGGTTATCAGTCATATGCATATCAAGGGGGGCAAGTTCGTTAAGGAGTGGACAACCTTCGATGAATTTGTTCTATTGAAGCAGATCTACACCCCGGAAATTCACGGAACCTTCGAGGACGAAGGGGAATAGGAGCAGCTATGGATACCGTCGATACCCGATTCATCGAACAGCAGAGCCGCGATCTCTTTGAATCGATCCTGAATGGCCGCATGTTGGGCGGTATCTACGACTTCTTCAGTCATAACCTGCGGGTTCACGGTCCGTTAGCTCGTCTTGGCTTCGGCCGGGAGGCTCTGATGGAGGAGCTGATAGAGCTCTTGGCTGAGTTTCCCGACGCCCGGTTCGAGTCGGAAGAGATGTGTGCGGAGGTGTCGCCGGACAGCGGCATCTCCTGTTTCGGTCGTTTTCGAATGACCGCCACCAAAGGCGGTTGGGGACGCTTCGGCGCGCCTGATTCTCGGGAGGTCGAGGCGGCGGGTCTCCTCTGCTTGCGCTGGGAGGATGAACGCATTGTAGAGGTCTGGTGGGAGTTTGATGATCTGGCCTTGCTCCGGGCCCTGGCCCAGGATGAAGCCGGATTCATTCGCCGGGCTGCCGCAAGCCGGGAGGAGGCGAGTACCCCGTATTCCGCGGTTTTCGGCGAGCTGGAGCGGGGGAACGGCCAAGCGGAGCCGGCCTCTCCGGAGTCGGTCTCAACAGGGCAGGTAGATCTGCGTCGGTCCGGCGGATTGGCAAGCTTCCTGGAGTCTCTCTGGAATCGCCGGGATTTAGGCTTATGCCCCAGCCTCTACGACGACCAGGTGGAGGTGCTGCTTCCCGGCGGCCTGACTCTGAGTGGTGTGGCTGAACTGCAGGGGGAGCTCCTGTCGCGTCTGGCCGCCTTTCCCGACGCTCTTTTCAGCGCGGATGAGGTTGTGCATCGGGAGAATCTCGCCTTCATCCGCTGGACCCTGCAAGGCACTCACCGCGGCGGCGCCCGCTATGGCGTGCCTTCGGGAAAACGCGTAAGGATTAGCGGCATCTCCTGCTTACGCTGGGCGGAGGAGCGACTGGCGCAGGAGTTAAGCCTCTTCGGCGAGCTGCAGCTGAGAATCCTGTTGGCGCCACGCCAAGAATGCAGTCAAGAGATCGAGAGCGAATCGTTCCCTCAGGAGTAACTCCACCTCGACAGTATCGAAGCCGAATAAGTGAAGATGTGCTTGACTGATGGGTGAATATCTTTTATATTATTAAAAGTACACAGTTGCGCATTTGCGCAACTGTAAATTAAAAGGAGGTTGCCATGGACGGGTACACCGATTATCTGCATGTGCGCGAGATCCAGCAGGATAGAATCAAAGAGGCCGGTCGTCTGAATCGATCCAGGGGACGCTCCGGCATCTCCCGCCGTCTGATCGCCTTGCTAGGTTCAGTGAGCCACATCTTTCATCATCATCAAGCCTAAGCCCATTTGGATCTGATAGACAGGTATATCCGGGCAATGATAGAATTGCTCAATTGAGCAGTTATGAATATTAGCCCGGATAGCCTGAAACAGGATCTTACCGCCATCACTCGCTTTCGTTTTTCAATCGTTCTCGATATGCTCTCGTCACTGCAAGCGGCGGCGGATCTGGAGCGATCCCTGGAGTGGACCCGGACGGTTGAAGCCGACTTGGGAAGCGAGTTCATGAATCGACTGCAGGATCTCTATGCCCCCTTTCACGGCGGCTGTGATTTTGTCGAGATAGCGGTCAACTTCGACGGCGACACCCTCGACGCCTTCTTCGACCATTTTCAATCCTTGAGCGACCGGCGACTCGTCTTTTACCTGCTGGGGCAGATCTATCCGGAGGAGGCGATCCCGGAGGATATCTCCTCCATTGCGCTACGGGGGATGCTCGACTCGACCCCGAACCAACTGGATCCGGATTTACATGTTCAATTTCAGCTCGATTGGGCCGACGACCTCCCCCATCTTCGTCGGGAGTGCCTGCTGATCTGGCGGGAGTACGCCGATGCGTTCTATCGGGAAGGAGTCGATACGCTACGATCATGCTGGAGCGAGAGCATTGCCGAGAATAGGCGGATTCTGGACGAGAAGGGGGCGATGGAACTCTTTCATCTGATAACCGGTTTGGAGAGTCTGCCCCTGAAACTGCCGCGAACAATGCCCTACGAGCTCGTAGAGTACGTTCCCGTAACCCGGATCTCCCGGCCCTACTCGATGTATTACGGCTACGGCAGGATTACGATTCTCTTCGATTGCAGCTTAAATGAATCCCGGATTCAGGAACTGAATCAGAAACGGGATGATACGATCCGACTCCTGAAGGCCCTGGCCGAGGAGAGCCGCCTCAAGATCCTGAAGCTGATCGGTGTTGCAGACTACAAGTACAACGGCAGACAACTGGCCCAGCGCCTGGACCTCTCCAGCTCGGTGGTCTCCCGCAACCTGAAGCAGCTCAAGGAGGCGGGGCTTATCAGCGAGCAATCGCCGGATAGGCGCAATATCTACTACGCCCTCAACCGGCGTGCGTTGGAGGGGCTCTCGTCCGAGCTGCTCTCCCTTATTCTCGAGGTCTAATCCTCCGGAAAGAGGCTCTCCCATTCGCCGGCCTCGGCCCGGGCGCGGATCTCCTCATCCGACGGCGGTCCGTCGTAGGAGGCTACCGCCTTCAAGACCTTCTCCAATAAACCAACATCCCCGGTGGTGTTGATAAAGCTTCCCTCCACCTGCATCGACCAGTGGATCGAGGCGTCGAAGTCGCTCTGCGCCTCGAAGGGTTTGTACCAGGTGGCCCGAGTCCGCTCTTCCCCCTCCCGCCAGGGACGGTGGAGGCCGGTCTTTATCATCTGGAGGGGAAGGTTTCTCTCCATGCAGAGTTCATGCAGCTTACGGAAGGATTCGGCGTAGGGGACATGCCGGGAGATAGTCCAGTTCCAGGCTAGGAGCACGCTATCGAAGTCAAAACGTTCCAGGCTCTTCAGATGTATATCCGCCGCCCCTAATCCGTGACCGGTTACGCCCAGCCATTTTACCAGCCCCTTCTCCCTCGCCTCGATAAAGGCCTCCAGCGCACCGCCGGGCCCCATGGCGGTCCGCCACTCCTCCTCCCGAATAAGGACGTGCATCTGCCACATATCCACCGAGTCGACCTGCATCCGCTCCAGGGAGCGCTTGAGCTCCTCCTTGGCGCCGGCATAGGTCCGTTCCTCCGTCTTGGTGGCCAGGAAGACCGATTTACGGTTGTGCTTGAGCCAGGGACCGAGGCGCAGCTCCGCCTGGCCGTAGCTTGCGGCGGTGTCGATATGGTTCCCGCCGTACTTGGTGTAGAGGGCGATGGCCCGATCGGCCTCGTCCTGGCTGACATTCCCGAGGGCCGCGGCACCGAAGAGAGCGCGTGTACTCATGTGGCCCGTGCGGCCGAAGGGTGCTTTCGGTAAGCTTGGCATGGATGGCTCCTTTATTTTATCTACTGTCACTCTACCATACTAAGAGATGGGCGGGAAAAGAAAGAACCGAATGTGAAGGATTTTGACCGGTAGTTTGAACTCCTTCGCTTCGTATGCTTCGCATTTGGTAGATTCTGTTTGCATTCCAAATGATCTGTTGTATATTATGGTTGTATACTATCTGGGGGTTGAGTGGACTTTTCCAATATCATCGGGTTTGAGTGGGATGAGGAAAATATCTATAAAAATATTGGAAAGCATAGTCTATATGATACTGAAGCGGAGCAGGTTTTCTTTAATCATCCATTGGTTGTTAAACGCGATATAAAACAATCCAAAACAGAGAAACGATACTATGCACTGGGACGAACAAGCCATGATAGGTTGCTCTTTATAGCATTTACACTCAAATCTGATAGAATTCGAGTAATCTCAGCCAGAGATATGACTAAAAGGGAGGTCGGAGTATATGAAGATTACCAAGAAAGAACTTCCTAAGTTCAAGAATGAACAGGAAGAGCGTGATTTCTGGACCGATCATGATTCCGAGGATTATGTAGATTGGGATGAGGGACAGATCGCGCGCTTTCCAAAACTGAAGCCGACGACAAAATCTATCTCTATTCGATTACCACAGTCTCTGATTGATGATTTAAAAATCCTGGCAAACAAGCGTGATATACCTTACCAGTCCCTTCTCAAGGTCTTCCTGGCTGAAAAGATTGATGATGAATTTGGAAGGAAGAAAGTGGGCTGAAATCCCTGTCACTTGACCTCGCCTTCGTCATCCATGGATGGCTCGGTCTTGCGCCGCCCCGGCGCTTGCTTGGGCTTGCACTTCGCCTTCGGCAAAATGCTGGGCCAGAAGAGGACTTGAAGATTTCTCGCGGACACTTCGTGTGTACTCGTTCCACCCCTGCGTTCCTTATAGAGCACCACTCCTCTGCAGCTTCCGGCATACCGCCGATAATGAGATAGCTTAAGTAGAGGTCGAGGCATGTTTCATGGAGAGCGTTAGGAAGCGCTGCGGCTATTCACATTTCTTTAAGCAGGCGGTACAAGCGATCATTGCCCGATGCCAGGATAAACTCGAAAAAGGAGATGGGTTCGAGGTATAAAAAGGTGATGCGTCCGACCGGCATGCTGAAGCTGTGATCCGCCAAAGCGAAATCCAGCACCGAACCGGCCTACCTGCCCGGCAGTTCGGTGCCGCGACTCATGATCTCGATGATAAAGTCCGGGGCGCCTTTAACCCCTTCGTCTATCAGTCTCCTCTTGTCGCAGACCACGAAGGCGTCGGGCTGAACTACGTACTTGGCGTCGTTGATCTCTTCGTCTGCATCAATAAGGAAGACGTCTACCGGTGCTACGTAGACTCTGCATGGTTTTCCGGTGAGAAAGGCATCCAGCTGTGAACAGAGCTGTCCGAGGACGGTCTGGTGTAGTTGCGGTGGAGAAGAGCTCATATCCCAGGCCTTGCCGTCGATCAACTCCCAGCGCTCCTCATCGGGCCAGTTCCGGTAATCCCGATAGGCGTAGCGGTCGGGGCGTTTAGGGGACCTAGTTCCGCGCGTCGATTCGTCGGCCATGGCCTTCTCCTGAGGTTCTATTTTACCAAATGGGGCGCGAAAAAGCCAATCATGGCACCAGCTCCGCATGCCCCTTGTCGAAATACCGCCTGGACCCGGCGGGGGTGCTGAAACCAGGGACTATTTTTCGCTGACCGGCAAGGCCTGATAAATCGTCGATATATTGTGAACCCAGACATCGTGCTTCAGGGGAAAGGGTTCATCCACAGGCGCCACGATAAAGGCCTGGTCGGGTCTGATCACTTTCAAGGCCTCGTAAAACCCTTGCGTGACCTTCGGCGCCGGAGATGTTTTGATCTCTATAGCGTATCTCTGGTTGCCCTTCTCGAGCACCAGATCTACCTCAGCCCCCCCGGAAGAGCGATAAAAACTCGGCTGGTAACGGGGTAGGCGTTCGAGCAGGTCGGCGATAATAAAGGCCTCATAACTTCCGCCGTGGCAGGGGTGTCCGAGTAGATCATTGTAACTCTCCACGCCGAGCAGGCAGTGGGTAATCCCGGTATCGCGGATATAGATCTTTGGTGACTTTATTAACCGCTTTTTGAGATTGGTATAAAACGGCTGCAATCGTCTTACAATAAAGGTGCCCTCAAGGATATCGATATAATGTTTTACCGTAGGCACGCTGATCCCCATCGATGACGCCAGAGTGCTGTAGTTGATGATCGAACCGCTGGAATGAGCGAGCATGGTCCAGAACCGGCGAAGGGTCTCCCATGGGATTCGGATACCCAGTTGCGGAATGTCCCTTTCGAGGAAGGTTTTGATGTAATTGATACGCCAATCGAAGCTCAATTCGGTATCCAGGCGATAGCTCTCCGGATAGCCACCCTGAACCAATAAACGCTTAGAATCATCGATTTCCGAAGCGACGAATGGTGATATTTCGATAAACGAGATACGTCCCGCTAGGGATTCGGAACTTTGTCGAATCAGGTCTCTGGAAGCGGATCCTAAAAGCAAAAGTTGTCCCGGACGATTGTTCCTGTCGAGATAGCTCCTGAATATGGCGAATATATCCGGATATCGTTGCACTTCGTCGATGCAAATAAGTCGGTCTTTATTCGCCTCCAGAAATGCGAGCGGTTCCTGTAGTTTGGCGTAATCCCGGGGATCCTCCAGGTCGAGATATACTGAATTATTGAATGAGGCAATGATCTTCCTGGCGAGGGTAGATTTTCCTACCTGCCGGGCGCCGAGTATCGCAACTGCCGGGAAGGCGGATAGATGTCGGCGTATGAGCTGTGTTTGAAGTCTGTCTACATACCCTTGCATATTTAAACTGCGCCTTTAAAATTACATACCTTATCTTTACTATACTTTCTATCTATCAAAATTGCAACTGCACCTTATTGGGATTGTTCTGTTTACGGATCCGGCACCAAATGCACATGTCCCTCATCGTATATCCGGCCGCTCCCTTTCTCTACCTTGTACCGGGACTCCTGATATTGGGATACGAGTTCGACCTGGTAGAATCCTTCCCGCTCGTAGATCGTCAGGCGGCCGTCGGGGGGTTCCTTCAGGAAATCAAAATCCAGCGCCTCGGCGACGACCCCGGCGACGAAGCGGATCTTAACCCAATCCTTATTGGAGGGGGTGTAAAAAGGAAGCTCCACACAGCCGGACTGGTACCCTTCAGGACTGGCGAGGCTCTGGGAGTAGATAGTATCGGTTTCGAGCCCGACGGTGATGTCGTAGTAGGCCTCGCTCATCCAGGGCACGAAGCGGACGGGCGAGGAAAAGGTTACGTAGGTGACTCCCTCGGAGAAGGAGAGGGTAACGTCGGCATCCGCAGGGATTCTTTGGGGGGCGAGGCGCTCCCGGGCCTCTTGTACGTATGTTTTATTAGGATCTATACGTACATCTTGTGCGTAGACGCCGACGCATAGCAGCAGCAACAGGGCGATTCCCGTCGACAGGGTGTGCCGACCGCCGCCGGAGATTTGCATGCTACTCGAGCTCCACGATGCAGGCCGGCGTTCCCAGCTCAAGCTCGGGGCCTTCCTCTAAGGGCAGACCTGATTCCGGGGAGAAACGGCGGCTTGAAAGCATGTTCGAATCCTGGTTGGCTATCAGGAGCAGGCCGCCGTCGCTCGAGAACTCGATGTCCCGCGGGGTCTTCCCGCCGGAGGGGAGGCTCGCGGCCTTGCGGAGTTGGGGCGATACTCCGTGGGAACGCTCAATGATGAAGACCGTGATTGTATTCACAAAGCGGTTGGAGACGGCCACGCTCTTTCCGGAGGGATGGATCTTTACCGCCGCCGGAGCGGCCTTCCCCTGCTCCTCGGGCGGTACCGTATCGAGCTCATCCAGGATTACGGCGCTCCGCCAATCCGGGGCGAAGCGGAGCAGCAGGAGCTCAGGTCTGAGCTCGCAGAGGAGGTAGGCGTGGCGGCCGTCGGGATCGAAGGCCATATGCCGGGGGCCGTAGCCCGCGGGAACGGCGAGGGCCGCCGCCGGCGGAGCCGTAAGCTCCTCCAGTCCGTGGTACCAGACCGTATCGCTTCCCAGATCGGCTACCAGAAGGCCCTTGCCGTCCGGGGTCGGCACCGCCTGGTGGGCATGGGGCGCCTTTTGCCGGGCCTGATTGGGGCCGCTACCGGCGTAGCGAATCTCCGCCAGAGCGCCGCCGATACGGCCTCGGTCGCTTGGGTAGATGCTCAAACAGCCGTCGGTGTAGGAGGCGACCGCCACAAGCCGTCGCTCAGGCATATTCAGAATGTGGCAGTTTGCCCGCCCCGCACCGGAGGTGTTGGAGATCGAGTCCAAGCGCTTATGGGCGGACAACTTGAATGCCCCTAGCGCTCCGTGATCATTCTGGTTCTCACTGATGCAATAAAGGAGCTTCTCCCTCGGGTCCCAACTCAAATAGGCGGGATTCTGAACACCCCGGGTGGTAGAGAGTAGGGAGAGCCGGTCCTTCTCCGGACGGATAAGGTAGATCCCCTCTCCCCGGGCGTCGGGTACGTGGGGGGCGTCTTCGGTATAGCTTCCGACGGCGAATATGCTCATGGGGCAGATTATATCACGCCGCTCATTGACAGGGGGAATAGCTCGGGCTACCTTATCTACACGAATTTTTTCCGGAGGATGCGCTCCGCATGAAGCTCTTGGTATTCGTTCTGAACCGTGAAGAACTCCTGGAACAGGTGCTCGAGGCCTATGCCGAGGTCGGTATTGCCGGCGGTACCATCCTCGATTCCGAGGGGATGGGCCGCTTCCTTACCTACGAGGTACCCCTCTTCGCCGGATTCAAGGAGTTCATGAAGGGGAACAAACCCTACAACAAGACTATTCTCTCGGTGGTGCAGAACGAATCCCTGATTCCGAAGCTGCACCGGCTCTTGAACGAGATCTGCGGCGACCTGGAGAATCCCGGTACGGGAGTGCTCTTTACCCTACCGGTAGACTGGGCCGCCGGTCTGGTGGAGGAGGATTGATGCCCACCATTCTAAGTGAACTCTTGAATCCCGCCTGTATTGAATTAAAACTCAACGAGCGTCGTAAAGATGAGCTCATTCGGGAGTTGACCGATGTGCTCGCCCGGGGAGGCGGCATCGAGGATGTCGAAGGCCTCAGCGCGGCGATCTTGGAGCGGGAGGAGCTCACCTCCACCGGGATCGGATCGGGCATAGCCATTCCCCACTGTCTGACCGACCAGGTTACCGAGACGCGACTCGCCTTCGGCCGTAAGGACGAGGGGGCCAAGTTCGATGCGGTGGATAACCAGCCGGTGCAGCTCTTCTTCCTCCTGGTAGGCCCCGAGGGGGACCACTCCCGGCATCTGCGGGTCTTGAGCAAGATCGCCCGCTACCTGCACGATAAGAGCTTCTGCCGCCGATTGAGGGAGGCATCGAGTCCTGAGGAGGTGATGCAGGCCCTGCGCGATAAGGAGGGGGCGTGACTACCCGTTCCTGGTGGGCCCTGGTCCGCTTTTTCATTACCTTTCTCTCCCTCTTCGTCGGCTGGCTGCTCTTCACCTGGTCGATCGATCCCGGTTCGCTTCTCGCCGGAGGAATAGCGAGCTTTGTCGTCGCCTTGGTCACCTACCGGATCTTCGTCGACGAGACCGAAGCGGGTCGGCGCGCCCATCTCCCCCGGCCGGATATGTTCCTGGTTTTTCTGATTGTAATGGTCTTCAACATGTACGTGGCCAGTTTTCAACTCCTGTGGCAGATCATGCGGGGCAAAATCAATCCCGGGATCGTCCATTTCCGAACCCGCCTGAAGACCGATATCGCCCGGGTGGCCTTGACCAGCGCCATTACCCTGACCCCCGGTACCATCACCCTCGACCTGGACGACGATCACCTGATCGTTCACTGGCTCGACGTGCAGACCACCCACTCCCGGCATGCCGGGGAGCTGGTAAAGGGGAGCTACGAGAAGCTCCTCGGGAGGGTTTGGTTGTGATTCTTCTCTACCTGGTCTACTTTCTGATTGCCATGAGCGTCCTCAGCATGGTGCGGGTGGTAATCGGACCCACCCTGGCCGACCGCATGATCGGGCTCAACCTGGTGGCGGCTCAAACCCTGGCTATCCTGGTGCTGGTCTCGGTGGCCGCCGAACGGAGCATCTACCTCGATGTGGCCCTGGTCTACGACATCTTCGGCTTCGTCGGTCTTCTGGCGATGGCCCGCTATTTCGTGGGCCGCAAGGGGGGATTGTGATAATCGTCGCCTACATCTTCTTCGCCCTCGGGGTGATCTTCAACCTGATGGGGAACATCGGGGTGCTGATCTTCCCTGATGTCTACACCCGGTTGCAGGCCTCCTCCACCTGCGCCACCACCTCGGTCCTCTCGATCCTGATCGGTTGCCTGATCTACGCCGGCTGGGGGACCATGACCGGCCGGCTGATCGTCATCACCCTCTTCTTCTTCGTGACCAATCCGATCAGCTCCCATATCATCGCCCGCTTCGCCTGGCAGCGAGGGGTGGTTCCCTGGCGGAAGAGTTACGCCCGGGGAGACAAGGACGAGAGCGGAGACGAGAAATGATTGAAATCCTACTCAGTCTGATGCTGATCGTCGCCTTTATCGCCCTCAAGATGAAGGATATGCTCGCTGCGGTTCTGATGCTGGGGGTATTCAGCCTCTTGAGTTGTCTGGTCTTCTTCCTGCTGCACGCCCCCGATGTGGCTCTAACCGAAGCGGCGGTCGGTACCGGTATCGGTACGGTGGTGTTGATCTGGATCGTCTACAAGACCGGCCGCAAGGATACCACATGAAGCTGCTACGCTGGGTGGCCCAGGGCCTGCTGCTCCTCTCTCTGGCGGCCTTTCTTTTCCTCTCCCTGCGGGGGGCGCATCCCGTCTCCACCCCGATTCGGGAGTATATTATCGAAAACGGCAGTCGGGATACCGGGGCGCTAAACCTGGTCACCGCGATCTACCTCGGCTTCAGAGCCTTCGATACCCTGGGCGAGACCATCGTGCTCATCCTGGCGGTCTCCGGGGTGCTCCTCTTCACGGAGCGTAATTCATGAAGAAGACCGATATCCTGGATCTCGTCTCCCGCAAGCTCAGCCCCTTCATGTTTCTCTTCGGATTTTATCTGCTGACCTACGGACACCTCTCGCCGGGCGGAGGGTTCCAGGGCGGAGTGGTTATCGCTTCGGGGGTGATCCTCTTGGCGGTCAGCCGGGGGGTGGAGAGCGCCGAGCTTCTTTTCTCATCATTCAGGCTCTCCCTGGCGGAGGCGGCCGTCTTCGCCCTGCTCCTGGCGGCGGGGATCGCGGGGATCATTGCGGGGGTAGGCTTTTTGGGTGATCCCCTGGCAACCCAGCAGGCGGCGGCGGTGCCCCAGGCCAGTATGCTGTTGCTCCTGAACTTTCTGATCGGTATCAAGGTGGCCGCCGGGGTAAGCCTTATCTGCCTGCGTCTGTTTCGGGAGGAGTCGTGAGCTGGTATCTTATCGGGGCGATCTTTTTGGTCGGCATCTGGGGCTTATTAACCCAGCGCAACATGGTCAAGAAGGTGATGGCCTTAAGCGTCGCGAACAGCGGGATTATCATCCTCTTTATCTACTACGGCTCCCTGTCGGGAACTACCGCACCGATTCTGGCCGCCGAGGAGCCCATGGTCGATCCGCTGCCCCAAGCCCTGATGCTGACCGCCATCGTGGTCGGGGTCTGCATCGTCGCTTTAGCCTTGGCGCTTATCTACCGGCTCTATCTCCGCTTCGGCACCTTGGATATCGAGAAGATCGAACGGGAGGCGTGGAAGCTGAATGAGTAGCGCTTACCTCAACGAGTTCCTTCCTGTACTGCTGCTTTTGCCCCTCGCAGGCGGGGTGCTCACCCTCTTTGGCAAGCTTTTTCAGCGGACCGAACGCCTCTTTACCGGGGCGGCGGTATTCGTTCAGCTCGGCTGCCTACTATATACGGTCGCCGCAGCACCATTAATTGCCGGCGGCGATTCTATCCGCTATGCCCTCGGCTCTTGGCCGGAGCCCTACGGCATCGCCCTGGTTTTGGACGGCTTCGCCTGGATCTCTTGTGCGCTGATCGCCCTTATCTCCCTAATCGTGGCGGTCAATGCGCTCAGTTCGCGACGATCCGACGGCACCGCCGGCTACGGTGCGAGTTTCTTCTTTTTTTACCTCCTCTTAACCGCCGGAATGTATGGGGTGGCCTTGAGCGGCGACCTCTTTACCATGTTCGTCGGCTTCGAGATTATCGCCATCGCCGCCTATGTGCTGATCGCCTACGAGAAGAGTCCCGCCGGACTGGTGGCGAGCTTCAAGTACCTTATCCTGAGCTCCACGGGAATCCTCTTTTTCCTCTTTGGGGTCTTCCTGATCTACCGGGATCTGGGAACCCTCTCGATCAGCATCGCCTCCCGGATGATTGCGGAGTCCCTGCAGCCCGGCGGCGCCCCGGTAATTCATCTGGCTTTGGCGGCTCTTTGCGTCGGCATCGGCGTCCGCACCGCCTTTATCCCATTCCATACCTGGCTGCCCGAGGCCCACGCCTACGCTCCGCACCCGGTTTCGGCCTTGCTCTCGGGAGTGCTGATCAAGGTCTCCTTCTTCTCTATGATCCGCCTCGTCTTAAGCTTCTCCGGGGGCTATCTGAATCCCCTTTTGCTCTGGATCGGCGCCTTGACGGCCTTGAGCGCGGTTATCAGCGCCCTGGTTCAGAGCGATGCCAAGCGCCTCTTAGCCTATCACTCCATCTCCCAGATGGGCTACATCCTGGCGGTCTTCGGCGCCGCGTCATCGCTGGCTCTCTCTGCGGCGTTCATGCACGCCGTCAATCACGCCCTCTTCAAGAGTCTCCTCTTCTTGACCGTGGGGGCGGCGGTTCATCGCAGCGGAGTGCGGAACCTCTATAAGATGCCTCCCATGGGACGGGATATGCCCCTGCATGCGCTGGCCTTCTTCGCCGGAGCACTCTCTATCGCCGGGATGCCCCCCTTCAACGGTTATGCCAGTAAGGCCTTGATTAGCGCCGGGATGAAGGGATCGCCCGCATATTGGCTCCTCTGGATCACCAGCTTCGCCACAGTGGCGAGTTTCATCAAACTGAGCCGTATCTTTCTCCCCATACCGATCCGGACTCAGCCTGGGGGCCCCAAGAGCCGACCGCTGGCAAGCGTAACCGTACTGGTACTGGCGGTCCTCTGCCTCTTCTTCGGCATCGAGGGAATCCGGAGCGCCGCCTGGCTGCAGCAGATGCTCGAGCCTGCCGCTTCCGAGATCGATATAAAGCTCTACACGCCGGCTAAGCTCTATCCGGTAGTCTGGCCGCTCTCCCTGGGGATTGTGCTCTACCTCGTTGTTGCGACTCAGAAGGGCAAGCAGCTGGCCGGGGTACTCAAGGGACTGACCCCGAATTTAAACACCGTCCTGCTCTTCTTTCTCTTCGGCTTGAGTCTCTTCGCCGCGGCCGCCTGGGTATAATAGTTTCGGCCGAGAGGATTTGCGCAGACCAGCTCATATCCCATATAATTGAGAGTAATGAAGCGCATCAAACCGATTCTACTGGCCCTCTTCGGCCTCTCTGCCGTCGTTATTTTCTCCGCGCCGCTGCCGGATCATTATCGATTCGATAGTCTGGGCACCGATGACGGGCTCTCCAACTCCTCGATTTCGAGTATCTTCCAGGACGAGCAGGGCTTTATCTGGATTGCGACCCAGGCCGGGCTGAATCGCTACGACGGCTACCGCTTTACCCTCTACGAGAACGATCCCTTTAACGAGAACTCCCTCACTCACAACCTGATCCAGACGACCTTTCTGGATCAAGACGGAACTATCTGGCTGGGTACTTACGGCGGGCTGAACCGATTCGATCCGACGACGGAGGAGTTCGTCTCCTTCGTTAATGATCCGGATGATCCGAGGAGCTTGAGTAACAACGTGGTGGTGTCGATCGCCAGGGACGCGGAAGGGCGCTTGTGGGTTGGAACCCTCGACGGGCTGAACTTGCTTGAAGAGGAGTCGGGCCGCTTTGTTCGCTATCTACCGGACGCGGATAGCGCCGGGGCGCTGCCGAACAAGGTGGTGCGCGATATCCTGCTCGACCGGAAAGGGCGACTCTGGATTGCCACCTACGCCGGGATCTCCCGCTATGATTATGGGACCGATCGTTTTATTACCTACTCCTCAGATGCGGAGAATCCCGAAACCCTGCCGTCGCCCTATGCTATGAGCCTGACCGAGGATCCGGGGAATTCCGATCACATCTGGGTCGGGACCTGGGGCGGCGGGGTGAGCCGCTTCGATATAGTTGTCGGTACGGCAACCACCTACGCCTTGCCCGCGGACCAGGTCTATGATCTTCTTTTCGACTCCCTGGGACGAATCTGGGTAGCCACCTGGGGCGGCGGTCTCGTGCTGCTCGATCCGGAGAGCGGTAAAACAGAACTGGTCACCCGGGGGGAAGCCGGTATTCCGGGACGTCTGGCCCACGATGTAGTCTACTCCCTCTATGAGGATCGGTCCGGGATCATCTGGATCGGAACCAACGGCGGCGGAATCAATACCTATGCCGAGTGGAAGAATCAATATAGGCATATTCGCGGCGATGAGGACGACGGAGAGGGAATTGCCAGCGGAAAGGTAGAGGCCATCCATGAGGATTCAAACGGGGATGTCTGGATCGGCGTTTATGCCGGCGGGCTCTATCGTTATAACCCGCAGTCCGAAAGGATAGCGAGTTATCGGCATGATGCCGATGATCCGTCGAGCATCAGCGACGAGATAATAAACGCCATTTACCGGGATTCAACCGGGAGACTCTGGATCGGCACCAACGACGGACTCAATCTCTATCGGCCGGAGACAGATGATTTCGAGCGCATCTACAGCGATGGAACGGATCAGACGCCGCCGGAAGACATAATCTACACCATAAATGAGGATTCTTCCGGCCGTCTCTGGTTCGGTACCAATTCATCGGGGGCGGCCGTCCTCGATCCGGCCGTAGGGCGTTTTCGGACCTATCAGCATGACCATCGGGATCCGGCCAGCCTTACGGATAACCTGGTGCGGGTGGTCTTTCAGGATAGCCGCGGAGCAATCTGGATCGGCACGAATCAAGGCTTGAATAGACTGCGTGACGATGAATCGGGTTTTATCCACTACCACCATGATGTCCACGATACCGACAGCCTTAGCAACGATAATATCCGTCAGATAGTGGAAGCATCCGACGGGAGCCTCTGGATCGCTACCTCCGGCGGCGGCGTCAATATCTATGATCCCTCCTCGGAGAGGTTTCGCTTTCTTTCGCGCCGGGACGGTCTCTTGAGTAACCATATTATGGGACTGAGCGAGGGCGAGGAGGGGAGAATCTGGATCAGCACCAATCGGGGGATCTCGGTATACGATAGGGAGAAGGGGAGTTTTCGTACCATTGATGAGGCTTCCGGCGGACTCCTCTCCAGCGAGCTTACCTCGGGATACTGTCGCACCCGCTCCGGGCAGTTTTATGTCGGTACGGTTGAGGGGGTCACAATTATCGATCAGGAACTGGAAACTCCCTCCGATTATGTACCGCCTGTGGCGCTTACCCGTCTTGAGGTGCTGGGGCAGGAACAGTCCCTGAAGAAGGTTGAGGAGGATGAGTACGCGCCTGTAGAGCTGGAGTATGACGATAGTCTCATTTCGGTGGAGGCGGCGGCCCTGGATTATAGTGATCCCCGGCGCAACAGCTATGCCTTTCTCCTCGAAGGATTCGATGAGGAGTGGAATCAAACCGGATCACGCAACTTCATCCAGTACACTAACCTCGATCCCGGGACCTATCGACTCAGGATAAGCGCGGCCGGCAGCCGGGGTAACTGGAATGAGCAGGGGATAAGCATTCCGATACGAATTAATCCCCCCTGGTGGCAGAGTCCCCCGGCCACGATATTCTGGTTCCTGCTCCTTTTGCTGCTGCTTGTGTCGACTGTCTACCTCCTCCGTAAACGGCAACTGGCCTCGGAAGCCAAGTTGGCCGAACAGGAGCGGCTCAATCAGGTGCTTGATCGCAAGGTAGCCGAGCGAACCCGGGAGATCGAGGCCTCTCGCAGGATTGCCGAAGAGGCTACCCGGGCTAAATCGCTCTTTCTGGCCAACATGAGTCACGAAATACGGACTCCCCTGAACGGGATCTTCGGTATGCTCTCGCTGCTCTCCCGGACCGAGCTCGACCGTACTCAGCTCGATTACTTATCGCAATCGCGGATTGCGGTGGAGAATCTCAATCAGTTGGTCAACGACATCCTCGATATCGAACGAATCGAGGCAGGTTCCTTTCAGTTATATGAGGACCCCTTCTCGTTAGCGGAGGCCTTACACTATGTGGAACGTCTCTTTACCGATGTAGCGGACGCTAAGGGGCTTCAGCTCTCTGTCTCTTCATCCTTAGCCGATGCATCTGTCAATGTGGTGGGCGATCGCAGCCGCTTTATACAGATCGTCAGCAACCTGACCGGTAATGCCTTGAAGTACACCAACGAGGGGTCTGTCGCCGTTCGTCTGGATCTTGTCGGCCAAAACGGGAAGGCCAGGTATAGATTGGAGGTGGAGGATACGGGGGTCGGCATAGAAGCGGATAAGCTCGATAAAATATTCGAGAGCTTCACTCAGCTCGATCCGAGTCGGACTAAACAGGTCCGCGGCGTCGGATTGGGGTTGGCGATTGTAAAGCAGTTGGTGGATTTAATGCAGGGTGAGATATCCGTGGAGAGTGTGCCGGGAACCGGCACTACCTTCCGGGTGGAGCTTCCCTTTTCACCCTTACCCAACGGAAAGCAGGAGCAGAGACCCCGGAATAAGGGTGAATCGAGCAGCCGCGGCGGCCGCATCCTCATCTGTGAAGACGAAGCTATCAATCGGCTCTATATCACCAACCTCTTAACGCAGGTCGGCTACGAAACGGTTTCCGCCGTCGACGGCCTGCAGGCGGTAGATGCCGCGGTAAAGGATCATTTTGATCTTATCCTCATGGACCTGGGGATGCCCAATATTGACGGATTCGAGGCCGTCCGGCGTATCCGCACGGCTGAGTCGGAACACGCCGAGGGCTCGCCGGTACCGATAATCGCCCTCACCGCTCATACCTTCAAGGATGATATAAGCCGTTGTCTCGAGGAGGGGATGAACGATTTTGTCGGTAAACCGATAAACGAGAAGCTGTTGCTGCAGAAGTTAGCGCACTGGATCGGCAGTTAGAAGATAGAAAAACCGCTCCGGCCTGGGCCGAAGCGGTTTGTATGTCTAAAGGTGCAATTGTTGCTTAGCGCTTAGCGCCGGCGAGAGCCTCACCCGCGAGGGTATAGAACTCTTCCAGACCGATAGAAGCGCCGGAGATAGCGTCGGGCTTGGAAGGATCCTGGGTCTCGAGGAAGTAATCCTCAACCGCCCGAGCCTGTTCCCACCAGGGAGCCATCGCATCGCCCTTTTCGACCATACCGTAGTCGCCGTCCACGGAAGCCTGCTGCTTGTTTTTGCCGCCGTCCTCAGCCAATGCGTCCCAGTTGGCTGCAACCACGTAGCCGGAGGTTACGGTCAGTTCGACGAAGTACTTGTAGCCGTGGCCGAACTCATCCTGGGATGCGGAGTAGACGCCGTCCTTGTAGGGGCCGTAGCCGACGGGACCGGCGGCCAGAGCCTTCTCGGCCAGGGTGAAGAAATCCTCGAGGCCGATGGTAGCGCCGGAGATAGAGTCGGGGGTGGCGGTATCCTGGTTCTCCAGGAAGTAGGCCTCGACGGCTTCCGCCTGCTCGAACCAGGGAGCCATGGCGCCGCCTTTCTCGACCATACCGTATTCGCCGCTCTTGGAGCGGACCTTCTTGCTGGTGCCGGCGTCGACATGCGCAGCGTCCCAGTCGGCGGAAACAATCTCTCCGCCTTCGACTTCCAGGGTTACATTGTACTTCCAACCGCTCTTTTCGCTGAACTGGTCGGCCTGGGCAAAGTAGACCCCGTCTTCAAGACTTGCGCCCGTCGCTGCTTCCTGCTCTCCGTTTGCGAAGAGGGTGAAGCTCGCTGCAACGAGCATAATAACCATAAGTGTGAGTAGCTTTTTCATCGATTCCCTCCAAAAAGTGTTCGATGGATTAGGATTTGATTAAATCCTGACACAAATTATAGCAAATAGAGATATGATTTCAAGGGGTATATCGATAAATATATACTAAATCCACTACTCAAAGAGGAGTTCGCATTCCGAAATGCAGGTATCCCGGTAGCGATCTCCGGGATAGACCTCATCAATAGTGAGACCCATGAAGGTATGCGCATAGGCGGTAAGGGTCAGGGCCCTCACCTCCTGCCGTTCTTCTTCCGTCAAGCTTGAATAGGGATCAAAGCCCAGATCGGCACATATCTCGTCGGCAAAGAAGGAGTACTCCTTGAAGAATGCCGCGCAGGCCTCATCCTGGAGAGTAGTCTGCTCCTCGGGAGAGAGAGCGAGAGAGAATGATTGGGGATCTAAGGTATCATCCACCCATATCCGCTGACTCTTCCCCAACTCTGTCAGGAAGTAGAGCTCGGCATCCGTTTCGGAGATGAGTCCCGGGGCAGTAAAGCCGATCATCAGGTCCAGGTCGATTCGTTGTGGACGGGAGTTGAGGCGGTAGAGCCGCTCGGAACGGGCGAACCCGTTGGTCAAAGTAACGGACACTACCGGACGATCGAGGATAAAGCGCACATATTCGCCTTCGCCGTACCCATCGACACCCTCCACCCAGGCGGTGGAAGGCTTCTTATCGAAGAGGTTCTCCGGCGGATAGCTTACCCATCCGCTACTCAGATTTTCCCGCAGGATAGAACTGGCCCAGACGCTCTCCCCGGGGAGAATCGGGAACTCCTCCCAAACTTGTTCCGCCTGTGCTCCAAAGAGAAGGAAAAATAGCGCTGCAAGCAGGAATAGTGTCCGTTTCATTCGAACCCCAGCTCTTGCCGTACCCGCAGGATCATATCGAATTGGGCCTTTTGGGCCTGCATCGCCGGCGAATCCGCCTGGCTCTTCGCCTCGGCCAGGGCGGCCTTCTGCTCTTCCAGCTGGGCGTCGAACTCTGCCTTTTGTTCATCATCGAGGGATGAGGTATCGTACTCCTCCATCTGAGCCACCGCATCCTCCATGGCTGCCAGCATCTCGCTCCCCATTCCTGCTGCAGCGGACTGGGAGAGGGCCAGTACAATCTGCGTGGAGAGGGCGTTGTACTCGTCGTAGCTAAGATCGGTCTCCTTCTCGACCAACTTCTCGAGGTTCTCTCCCGCTACCACGGCTTGAGCGGCGGCGGTTATGGGGCTCTGAAACTCGATCTCCGGGTAGGACTCTTCCAGTTTCATAATTCCCCGGTAGTAGCGCCTCACCGATTCCTCGGTCAATTCGATCTCCAGTCTGCCGTCGTTTTGGCTCTCTTCGATCGACTCGGCGGTTTTGGCCATGTCCTTGGCCGCTTCAACCGTTTGCGATACCGCCTTGACCGTATCCCGGGCCTCTTTGATTTTTCCGCAACCGTTTAAAACAATAAAGGGAATCGTTATCAAAAAGATGATCTTTACTTTCATTATTGCCTCCACCCTTCAATTCTACCACAGAGTCGGGGATGAGACAAAATCAAATCATAAGTGCGAGCAGCACGAAGAGGGGTACGGTAATCGCCGCACCGAGATAGCTTAGAATGATCCCGCTTCCCGTGTAGCGGAGTTGCTCGTCTGAGCCGAACTGCTGGACCGCGATCATAATATTGGTGGCGGGCGGTACCGCGGCTTGAATCACCAGCACCAGTTGCATCCAGCGCCAGGTCTGATCCATGCTGATTGCGCCGGTCGGGAAGAGCGCCGGCCCATCGAGGAGCAGCCGGGCGGCGATGCAGAAGAGGAGTACAAGGGCAGGGTAGAGGGTCTGGCGGATAGTAAGAAAGGGGATAAACTCCCGGTGGGTCCGGAGGCTCTCGTGGGGTACGCCGGCAAGGATACCCCCCAGAACAATCAATATCCCGTCCATGGCCAGTCTGGAGTACTGCTCCAACGGGGCGGTCACGGCAAAAGGTATTTGCTCATAGATACCTGACGCGGCCAAAACTATCCCGGTAATGATACTGACCAGGGGAGCGTTCAGCTTTACCCTCGGAGTCGGCCGCTCACCGGGAGCAGTCTTGATAATACTGATCGCAAAGCTCCAGAAGATCAGGTGAAAGGCGAAGATATAGGAGAACATATAGACAAGTACTGCATCGGGGACCAGCTTGGCTAAGATCGGTAACGGAATATAGCCGGCATTGTGAATCGAGAAAAGCAGAATGAAGTCGTTTCTGTTAGGTCCCTGAACTCGATTGAACCACGGAGTCAGTCTGAAGAGATTGCGTATCAACAGATACTGAAACAGGATCGTAAATCCCCCGAGGAAGAAGAAGATCGGCATCCAATAGAAACCGTACTGCAGCGCCTCATCCCAGGATGAGCCGTAGCGGGTGATCATATAGAGGGGAATCAGGAACTTGACGATAAACCCGGTGAAGAGCGGCAGCAGCCGTTCTCGTACCCGCCGGTCATGGAAGAGGAGATATCCCACGGCCACGAGGCCTATCAGCTTTCCGAAGGTAATTATCATCTCTTAGGTCCGCAGTCGCCGGTAGACTTCGAGAAGGGTCGAGTCGGAACCGACATTCCCCGGGAAGATTATGTAGGGCATCCCCGCCCAGCGGTGGCGGTCGGGCATGCGCACGGCCGGTACGCCCGGGGCCGCCTGCCCCAGTACGCGAGCGGCATCGACTTCAAGGCCCGTCTCCAGAATATCGTGGGAGGTGATGCCCCCTTTGGAGACCAGGAATGAGGGGCGGAAATCGGCTTCGACTACCAGGCGGCTGAGAAAGCGGGATATCTGAATACCAGCTTCAAGCCGCGCAGCAGGATCGGTAAAAGAGACCTCTTTCCGAGGTGTGTAGACCACCGGGCTCTTCCCGCTTGCGGCAGCGGCCCCTATATCTTTGAGAATACGGCTGCGGTAGTCCTCGGGATCGGCAAGCAGCTCGGAAAGATCGATCTCATAGGGCGCCAGATCGGGTGCGCCCTCGAGCAGCGTCTTAAGCTGGCGGGGGGTTTTCTCTACATGGGAGCCGACGATGATCAGGCCGGGACCGGTGCCCGCTACGGCGCCCGTAATGAGCGGGCTCTCCTTAGTGGCGGTAATCGATTTTACGAAGGATGAGGAGGATTGCATCAGAACCCGCTTCGTAGGATTGTCATCGAGATAGGTCGTAAGGCAGCTGCTGAAGCGGTCGAGTTCCTCGTAGCTCGTTGCATTGACCACCAGATAGGCACCCTTCGGCGTCTCTACAATCCTGTGAACTATTGCCTCATCCCCACTATCCACGAGCAGCTCCCGCCCAATGCTGACGACCTTCGGTGTGGTGCGGCCGGCGTACTTCTCCACGATGTAATCCGGCAGATGCGCAGTCGAATAGGGGAAAACCGAATCCCGGGCAAACTCACTTTTATGGCAAGGAAGTTTCTCGCTTTCCTGGATCAGATAGTGGACATCCCCTTCGGTGACCCGGCCGGCCTCGAAGAAGGCTGGTATAAAGAGTCTGAGGTCTGGGGCAATGCCGCTCGTCTCCGCAAGCGTTTCTATCTCCAGCGGAAAGTGGCCCCGCAGGGTTGAATCCGACCGCAGTAGATAGAGCACCTCGATCCCCAGGGCGCGTGCTTCCGCTTCGACTGTCTTCACCGCCGACCTGATGCGCTCCGCGGCCTGATCCGCCGGAAGGGCCCGGGTATTGGTAAGGATGAAAAAGAAACAGACCTTATCCTGAAGCGCCCGGGTAACCGCCTCGGGCGTCCAACGGGTCAGCGCAAGCGAGCCGTGAGTGGTCTGAATGCCCGTAGGGTCGTCGTCGAGGATTACCAGGCGGCGGGTTTTATGCATACCTCTGTGCTCCTTATAGCCTCGGTCGGATTTGTAGATATCAAATAATACAAACTAATACTTAGTAGGAACAGTCAGACAGTCTAAAAGAAGAATTGACGATTATACCCCTCCCGCTGTATCCACGAGGGGTAAAAGAGGAGAAATGATCCGCATGGCAGCTACACTCGCTGATTCAGCTCTTCCCGCACCCCACCCGACCTGCGGTGGACGACATAGATCATGAGCGCAATAATCGGAATCAGCGCGATGGCCGCGATATTCCCCTGCAGGAAATGATAGAGCCAGTAGCGGACATGGTTTCCGCCGTCGGTAAAGGCGGTAATCTCCTGGCCGGCGGCAAGCTCGAGGCCGACCTCCGCGGAGAGCCGTGTATAGAGGGGGGCCAGCTGCGAGGCGATAAGCAGAAAGGTCGCGACCAGCGGAATCCCGGTCAGCACAGCACGGAAAACGTTGCCACCGCTGACTAGGACCGTCACGGCAATGATGGACAAAAGGTTTGGAAGATCCCCAAGCGGAAGGACTCGGTTCCCGGGAATGAGAAAGGCCAGCCCTAAGGCGATCGGCATCAACAGGAGTCCGGAGATGATCACCGATTTGTTCTCCATCAGGATCCCGGTTTGGACGGCCACGAAGAGCTCCTCTTTCTCGGGAAAGCGGGACCGGATCCGTTTCTGCAAGGTCTCGGTTACGGGCTTAATCCCCTCGGCTATAAGCCCGGCGGTTTTCGGGAGGATGAACATAACCGCGGCCAGGTGGATCGCCAGTTCCAGAATGGCTTTCAGATTGTAGCCGGCCGCGATTCCTAGTAGGACGCCGATGAAGAGGCCGATAATCATCGGTTCGGCAAGAATGCCGATGGATGTTCCGGCCTTCTGGGGGTTGTATTCAATACGCCGTAAGCCGGGGATGCGGTCGTAGATCGCATCCATGGTCGCTGCGAAGGGGATCAGACCCGCTACGGAGACCGGCGAAATAGTGACTCCGTGGAGTCCCTCTTCCCTGGCGACATAGGGGGCGGTCCAGTCGCTGCATTTGATGGTATAGATGGCGATTAGGGCTACCGCAATTAGACCGATCCAGAGGTTTGCGGTCACATTGAAGATCAGGGCCCCGATCAGTGCGAAGTGCCAGTAATTCCAGATATCGATGTAGATCGTCCGCGTCCAATTTAGGGCCAGCATCACAATATTAAGTAGAATTATAACTAAAATAGAGATAGGGGCCAGGCTGGAGCTCCAGGTTATCGCCGCCAGCGGCGGCCAGCCGACATCGAGAACGGGAAAATCTAGGCCATGAACCGAGGTAAAGGCCGCCACGGCCGGCTGAATGTTGGCCACAAAAAAGTCGAAGGCGATAAAAACACCGGCAAAGCCGACGCCCATTTTGAGGGCCGAGAGGAACGCATCGCCAAAGCGCATGCGAACCAGCAGCCCGATAATTAGGATGAAGAAGGGGAGCATCACATAGGCTTTGAAGTCGAAGAAACCATCGATAAGGAGTGATAGGATCTGCATCGGGCTCACCATATCGGATGCATGATCAGTCGCCGCGCTGATGGAGGGAGATCTCATCGACGTGAATAACCGTCGGATCAAGTCCCATGCGTATCAAGCCGTCCACGGTCTCACGAATCAGATCCTTAGTACGGGTAATATGATTGCGTATCTCCGACTCGGCTGCGGCTGCGTCGCGGCGGCGTAGGGCGCTGATTACATTTACATGTTCCTTGAGGGTCTCTTCATAGGGACGAATCAGTCCGGCGGTGTAGGATCGGGCTAGGATCTGGAGATTATCATTTACCTTTTGTATCATCCTGTTCCGACAGAAGCTGACCAGACTAAGATGGAATTTCATATCGCTGCGCCGATACTCTTCTCCATCGATCTCTTCTCCAGATTCGCTATAATTGGAGAAGATAGCTTCAAGGGTATCGATCTCCTCATCACTGATGTTATGCACGAGGTTATTGATGATAACGATATCCAGGGCTTCTCGCAGGTCGAAGAGATCCTGAAGTTCCTGAATCGAGAGACGATGCACATAAAAACCGGAGTTCTGCAGCCTGTCCACCAGCCCTTCCGATTCCAGCCGGTGCAGGGCATTAATAATAGGGGTGCGGCTGACCTCGAGCCGAGTAGCCATGCCGATCTGATTGATTTTCTCTCCAGGAAGAATCTCGCGGTTGAGGATCATCTCTCGGATGGCGTTATGGACAGCGGCGATGGTTCCCTTTTTATCCGCTTCAGCTTTCATGGGTCTCTCCTGCTGATGTGAGAGTATCGTTCCTCGCCTGAGTGGTCAAGCTTCGGCTCCCGTCGTTGTCTATCCGTAGACGGTTTTTCGTATAACCGACGGATTGGTAAAGCGGTCGTCGAGGTCGGTAACCTGGGTCGAGATACTTAAGACGACCGTTCCCTCCTCACCGGCCTGAAACCAGTGGGGGGTGCCGGGAGGGAAGGTGTATTGTTCTGTCGGTTCAAGAATAATCTCATTGCGGCAGGTGTAGAACTCCTCCTCTCCTTCCGGAATGAACCCCTGGCTGATAGTCTCCTCGCCCGGCACGTAAACCCGGCAGACGCCGGAGAGGCAGCGCAGGGTCTCCTCCTTGCCCGGATCCTCTCCCCGCTTCGGATGCCAGTGCTCGAGCATGGTCTGTTCCGGTAGCAGGATAATCGCCTTGGCGCCTAGAAACTTCGTGTCGATGAAGGTCAGAACCTGCAAGCCTTCCCGGCGCGGGCGGCTGAGACCGAAATCGGCGGCTACCATCGAAGCCAACTCCTCAGCAGAAAATTCAAGGCCGCAATCCTTAAGCATAATTCGCGCTTCGTCGCATAGTCGTCTTTCCTCGTCCCTTGTAATCATTGTCACTCCTTGTTCACTACTGTCGGATCGGTAAAGTTTTTATTGACAATCAAAAATATGAATGCAATAATACCTTAAATGAATGCAATAATTATATTATGCATTCTAAAATATGTACAGTAAAAAGGAAGCTGAATGTACGGAGTTTCACCGGCCTGGTTCTTATCCCTCTATGGCGATGACTTTACCTGTGCCCAGGCCGCAGAAAGCCTGACGTCCTTGAGCGATCTTGGCTACCAGGGTTGGCAGCCGGAAATATTCTTACCCGAAGCCTTGCAGGAGTGGGAAAGCGGCGCGGCCCGGGAACTGATGAAGCGTTCATCGGATCTTGGTCTTACGACGACCCAGTTTGTCGCCCATTTTCTGCTGCATGCTTTCGAATCTGCGGAGGCCCTTAAATCCGACTGGGGGATAGAGGAGGCCGAGCGTTTGATGGCGGTGCTGAGTGAGTGGTCGGAGATTAAGGTCGTCACCGTCCCGATCCCGGCTTTTGCATACGACCGCATCATTAGCCCTTCTGAGTATCGTGCGCTTTATCGGCGGCTGGTGGAGAAGTTGACGATTATGGCCGCCTCGATGGAGGCCGGCGGTCGACGTTGCGGGCTCGAGATACTTCCCGGCGCTTTGACTGGAGGAAGCGAAGCCGTTCTGCGTCTAAAGGGGGAGCCCGGGCTTGAAAATCTGGGAGTCAATCTGGACACCGGGCATTTTCACGCCGCCTCTGAACCGCTGGCCCTCACCTTGGGACGCATCGGCGACAACGTAACGGGAACCCACCTGTGCGATAACGACGGGATAACCAACAAATCCATGGAACCCGGAGCGGGTAGCGTCGAGTGGGAGACCTTTCGTGGATGGGCGAAGAGCGGGGAGTATGTGGGTTCATGGGACATCGAGATCAGGTGTCCCGCCGCCGAGGCCGAAGAACGCTATCGAAAGGGTCTGACCTTCCTGCGTCGGCTGTTGGACAACGAAAGCTAACACATTAGGAGAAGAGAATGCTAAAACATGCGGCTATTTCCAGTTTTTTAAGTCAGACGAAGGATCGTTTCCACGTCTACAATCAGCCGGTCACCTTGGAGGAGAAGTTCCAGATGATCGACAAGATCAAGGGGATCGAAGCGGTCGAGATCGTCTATCCCTACGAGGTGCATGATCCTGCGGAGACGAAGGCGCTGCTTGAGAAATACGGGGTGAAGGTTGCGGCGGTCAACGTCAATATAAAGGCCGAACCGGAATTTATCAACGGCGGTATAACCTCCTCCGATCCGGCGGTTCGAGCCCGGGCGGTCGGGTTTATTAAAGAGGCGAAGGATTTTGCAGTAGCCATCGGTGCGGACAAGGTAACCTGCTGCCCCCTGGGCGACGGATACGAGTTTCATTTGCAGGTCGATTATATTGAGATGTGGAACCGAATCGTCGACTCATTCCGGGAGGCCGGTGAATATTTCGGTGGTTTTCCCTTGTTTGTCGAATATAAACCCTCCGAGACCCGTGGCCGTTGTTTTATCAATGATGCTGCAAAAACCCTGGCGATGATAAAGGCGACGGGACAGTCCAATCTGGGGGTTACCCTTGATTTCGGTCATTCGGCCTACGGTGACCAGAATCCAGCGGAAGAGCTCTCTCTGCTCGAGGCTTCCGGCGTTCCCTACTATATCCATATCAACGATAACGACGGGCGCTGGGACTGGGATTTCTTCTGCGGCTCTCATCACTATCTGGCCTACATCGAGTTTATCTACTACCTGCGCAAATTCGGCTATTCCGATTACCTGACCTCGGATACATCCCCGACTCGCTGGGATATCATCGGCACCTTTGAAGCGAATAGTCGTATTACCGCTCGTATCGAAGGCGTGCTCGATGCTATAGGCGATGGGGAGATCGAGAAGATGATCGCCGGCGAGAATTATCTGGCCACTTGGAAGTTTATAGAAGAGAAAATTTTCCGACTCGGAGAAGCTTAAGTAGAATTTCTATTTTCATTTGGTGTTTATCGGCATGTTATGTCGAAGAAAAATTTTAGGTATTCCTAACGGAATACTGGAGGTTGAACATGAAAAGATTTCTGGTGTGTATGATTGTACTACTGATTGCAGTGAGTACGGTGTCGGCAAAGGGGCAGGAAGAGTGGCCTTCTAGAGACATTACGCATATTGTCGTTTACGGAGCAGGAGGCGGTACCGATACCAGCAACCGGGTTATGATGGCCGAAATGTCAAAGGTCCTTGGGGTCAACATCAATGTAATTAATGTAACCGGCGCCGGTGGCGCGGCGGGCATGACCGAAGCCCTCAGCCGTCCTGCCGATGGCTATACCTGGGCCGGATTAACTGAATCTATTACACCCCAGGCAGCCCTTGGCAACTGGGACGGTCGCGTCAATGTATGGGACTTCTTTATCATCTGCGGTTCGCCGGATGTTATCTCCGTTCCCAAGGATTCACCCTTTAAATCCGTTGAGGATATCGTTCAAGCGGCGAAAGATAATCCCGGCGGCTTGAAGGCTGGTGCAAGTAATCCCGGTTCAGTTCACCATCTGAACCTACTCGGGTTCGAGAAGGGCGCCGGCATCGAGCTGAATTATATTCCCTTTGACAGCTCGGCGGCATCGCAGACAGCTGCTATGACTGGTGAGGTGGACTTTGTTATCACCGCGGTGGCTGAACAGTCTGAACTCTTAAAAGCCGGTGAGCTTGTTCCCCTAAATGTCCTGGTAGAAAAAGACAGCAGCTTTCAAGGTAAGACCATTCCGTCTGCATTCCCTATCATTCCCGGACTTACCGACTATCTGCCCCTGCCGCAGGTTTTGGGCTTTGGATTACCGAAGGCAGTGCCTGAGGAGATCCGTTTAAAGGTTCAAGATGCTTTCAAGGTTGCCATGCAAGCCGACAGCATCAAAGAATTCGCCGAAGATCGATCCTTTGAGCTGTATGGACAGTACGGCGAAGAGGCAAATCAGATTTTCGCTGATCTAGAATCAAAGTTCTCATGGATGCTGCAGGAGCTTGGTGTCGCTAAGGTTAATCCTGCGGACCTTGGTATTCCCAAACCGTAGTAGCAGTATGAAGGCGCCGTGGGAATAGTCACGGCGCCTTTTTAGGAGTGATGATGATCGAGAAAGACAAGATTCGGGGCTTTGACATAGTTTCCGGAATTCTTTTTATTTTTTTAGGGCTCTGGATATTAATTGAAGCTCTAAAAATGCCTCTTGCCGAAAGCTACGGAAGCGCAAAGAATGCCTGGTATGTTTCGCCTGCGCTCTTTCCGTTGATAATAGGCGGAGGAATCATTGTAATCAGTATACTGATTGTCCTGCATGCTCTCAGGAACGGGGGATTGGCCCAGCTGAAGCGCAAGGGTGGGGAGAACACCTTACTGTCGGATAAAAATATTCGTTATTTTTGTATTCTGATTCCTTTGTTCTCCTTAGTCTATGTTTTTTTAAAAAGAGTAGATTTTATCCAAAGCTCAATGTTTTTTCTCTTCTTTACTGTATTTGTGTTCTATATCGACAATGTGGCAGTAATGAAACGAACCCTTATCTATTTTTCTGCCATAGTGCTTTTCTATATTCTTATCTCAGTCACTGGAGTTCTCCAAGTCTGGAATACAAACTACCCGTATCTAATAGATGTAATATCACTGGTATTGTTTATTCTTCTCTGTCTTGGTGCGTGGTTACAGATCTCTTCGTCCGGAGTTTATCGAACGAAATACAGAATTATCTTAGCGGTTTCCATTGGGATTCCATTCTTTCTGGCGGTTGTTTTCCGGTTTCTCCTTCGTATCCCGTTACCCCGGGAAGGCGGATTCACGGATCTTATTTATATATTGCTCTCGATAATCAACTAAAGGATTAGGTGATGGTTATTCTAGATCAGCTGGCGCTATTTTTCCAGCAAATTGCCACTGTCGTTATGGATCCTTCCAGGATAATTATTCTGTTCGGATGTACCTTCCTCGGTATAATCTTCGGCGCTATGCCGGGCTTGACGGCTACGCTGGGTGTTGCATTACTAACAGGCCTTACCTACGGCATGAATACCACCTCCGCGTTGACTGCGCTTCTGGCAATCTATGTAGGTGCCGTGTACGGGGGGTCCTACGGTTCAATCATGATTAACATCCCCGGAACCGCATCTGCGGCCGCAACCGCGCTCGATGGTTTTCCTCTCTCAAAAAGGGGTGAAGCGGGTATCGCTCTGGGTTTGACTACGACCTCATCGACGATTGGGACTACAATAGGTTTGATTTTTGTAGCAGCCTTAACCCCGCTGATAGCGGCATTGGCATTGAAATTTACATCCTTTGAGTTCTTCCTGCTTGCATTTTTCGGGATTCTTATCAGCGGGACTATTTCCACCCCGGATATCGTTTTCAAAGGATGGCTGGCTGGGTTCTTCGGGCTCTTCTTATCAAGCGTAGGCCGGGAGCTCCTGCAGTTTTATCCACGATTTACCTTCGGATTGCCTAATCTGGACAGCGGCATAGAGGTTGTCCCGGTTCTTATCGGAGCCTTCGGCATACCCCAGATAATCCAGGTCTTGAAAGATCGGTTTGAGCTACCGGAAACACAGAAAGTAGATAAGCTTAAACCCTCCTGGGGAACTATCGGGAAAAATATTCCCCATATTGTGCGCTCCGCTCTAATTGGGGTCGGCATTGGTTCGGTTCCCGGAATCGGAGAAGACATCGCCGGGTGGGTATCATACGGTACGGCGAAGAAGCTCTCTAAAACACCTGAGAATTTCGGCAAGGGTGAGTATGCTGGGATCATAGCTTCTGAGACCGCAAATAATGCCTGTATCGGTGGTGCAATTATTCCACTGCTCTCTCTCGGTATTCCGGGCAGTCCCCCGGCTGCAATCCTGTTAGGCGCTCTGATGCTTCATGGCGTCTCCCCCGGGCCGATGCTGCAAATAGAACATCCTGGCTTTATTCTGGAGATAGTTGCTATCCTCCTACTTGCATCTTTGGCAATGTACATTCTCGGGATCAACCTGGCCAAGGTAATGGTTAAGCTGCTTACCATGCCCCCGGCGATCTTTATGCCCATAGTCGCCTTGTTGTGTATCATTGGGTCTTATTCCCTTAATCTTAAAATGTTTAATCTCTATCTGATGATACCAATCGGTATCGTGAGCTATTACCTGGGAGAGCTTGGATATCCGGTTCCCCCGCTCGTGATTGGTCTTATTCTGGGGAATATGGCGGACATAAATCTGCGCCGAGCATTATTAGGTTCCGATGGAAGTTTTATGCCTATATTTACCAGGCCCGTCGCCCTGATAATCTTCATTGTTATTGCTTTGACCTTGTTGAGTCAGATCCCGGGACTAAAGAGGGGTAAAAAAAAGAAGGATGATCCGGTCGGTAGTTGAGGCTGCCGGCGGAAGAGGAGATATAAAGAAATGAAATTTACCCAACTGGGACGTACGGGAGTTACTGTTTCAAATCTCTGCATGGGAACGATGTCGTTCGGCGGAACCGCGGATAAGCAGGAATCGGCCGCAATGTATCGATCTTGCCGGGATGCGGGGGTAAATTTCTTTGATTGCGCGAATCTCTATTGCGGCGGGCTTTCGGAGGAGATTCTCGGTAGCTTAATTAAGAGCGAAAGGGATGAGATAATAATAACGAGTAAGTACGGCTTTCGCTCCTCGCCGCTTGTTAACGATGTCGGAACCTCCAGGTTCAACGCGATAAAGGAAGTTGAACGGAGTCTTAAGCGCCTGGAAACGGATCGGATCGATATATATTTTGTCCACGGATTTGACCCGTATACCGCTCCGGATGAGTCTCTACGGGCCCTGGATGATCTCGTGCGGTCCGGTAAAATCCTCTATCTCGGTGTCAGTAATTGGGCGGCCTGGCAGATAATGAAAGCCCTGGGAATCTCTGATCACAATGGTTGGAATCGTATTGCCTGTATCCAACCCTTGTACAACCTTGTCAAACGACAGGCCGAGGTCGAAATCTTTCCCTTAGCGCAGGCTGAGAATCTGGCCGTAACGACCTACAGCCCGCTTGCCGGCGGATTGCTCACCCATAGATACGAGTACGAGGAGACTCCCAAGAATGGTCGCTTCGCGGAGATGCCGAGATATCAGGCGCGCTATGATCGTAAGGAATCATATGCGGCGGCGCATGCATTTTTAGATCTGGCTAATTCCAGAGGAATAGATCCGGCGTCCCTCGCCATCGCCTGGGTTGCATCCCATCCGGCAATTACAGCTCCCGTCATCGGCGCGCGGAACAACGAGCAGCTCCAGGCCTCTCTGGCCGCGGCAGAGATGACCCTTGACCCCGATTTATATAACCAGGTAGAGGCGCTGTTCCCTGCGCCGCCGCCGGCGACAGACCGCTCTGAAGATGCAAAAGAGGGATTCGGTCTTCGCGATTGATCAGGGTGGTATCTCTCTATCTATCCATTGAGATAGGGAGCAAGGGACTCGAGTCCTGATTCCAGACTCGACAAAACGGGTTTGCCTGATACTCGTTCCAGGTCATAGTAGCTGTGGTTGAAGCGAGTCTACAATAGCTCCAGCGCAGATTCTACTATTGCTTCGGCAGTAATACCGTATTTCCGGTGGAGCTCCTCGGCTGTACCCGACTCCGGGAATACATCCCGAATCGCTACCATCCGCATCGGCTTGTTTGTGCTTTGAACATTCACCTCGGCTATGGCGCTCCCTAGTCCGCCGTATACAGCATGATCCTCAACGGTTACAGCGGCTTTTGATTCGGAGAGAAGCTTCTCTATAGCAGTTGTATCCAGAGGCTTTATGGTCGGAACCTCGACGGCCCGAGCCTGTATACCTTTTTCTGCAAGCAGCTCACATGCCTCTTGAAGATAGGGAAGGATAAAGCCGCAGCCGAAGATGGTCACGTCCTTGCCGTTCTCTATGATGATGCGCGGCGGACCGATTTCGAAAGGTACGGCGTCGTCATACAAGAGCTTCTCTTTGCCGCTGCCGATTCTCAAATAGACCGGCTCGTCTATTCCCGCTGCCGCTACTATCGCTTTCCGTACCTGGCCTGCGTCGGCAGGAACCAGGATAGTTATGCCCGGGAAGGTTCGCAGGATGCCTATATCCTCGCAGCCCTGGTGCGAAACACCTTCACGTTCGCCGGAACCCATACCGCCGTTGGCGCCGATGATCGTCACGTTGAGTCCGGTGTAGCTGACGATAGAGCGTATCTGTTCGCAAGCCCGCATGGAGGCGAATACGGCGTAGGTCACATACACCGGTTTCAGCCCGGTCGAAGCCAACCCGGCGGCACAGTCCACTGCCGCCTGTTCAGAAATCCCCGCCTCTATGACTCGGTCGGGATATTTCTCTACAAAGTCCTGGGCTTTAATGACGCCCACTGAATCGCTGGATACGAGGACTACCTTCTCATCTTTTTCGGCCAGGTCGAAGAGGGCTTCTGTTACTGCTCGCCTAGTGCTTGTATTTCTTTGATGAGTGGTTGCCGGCATTAGGCATACTCCTTTGCAAGTTGTGCCATCCCGCTCTTGTATTGCTCATCCGTAGGTACTCGTTTGTGCCAGGAGTTGTCGTTTTCGCTGAAATCGAGTCCCTTTCCCTTGATTGTTTCGGCAAGAATGAGGGTCGGACCATCCTTGTGAGATGTAGCGCCCTCTAGGGCGGTGAATATTTCCTTGAAGTCATGACCGTTGATCGAGATAAGCTTCCAGCCGAAGCTTTCTACCTTCTCCTTAATCTTGTCCATCCCTGCGATCTGACCGATGCTTCCGCCGCTTTGCCATTTGTTATTGTCTAAAAATACACAGAGATTGGCGAGCGCCATGTGGTGAGCCATCAACATCGACTCCCAGATAATTCCTTCGTTGATCTCGCCATCGCCGATAACGGCATATACCCTGGCGTCGCTGCCCTGGAGCTGTAATCCCTTGGCGATACCCACTGCCGTGGCTAATCCGTTACCGAGACTTCCGGTGGTTGCATCGTTTCCCGGCGGTTTGCCCATGTATGGGTGCCCCTGAAGGCGGGAGTCTATCTTTCGAAAACTCATAAGCTCCTCTACAGGGAAGAATCCTCTCCTGGCCAGAGCCGCATACAGGATGGTACAGGCATGACCTTTAGACAAGATGAATCTATCCCGGGAATTTGAGTATGGATTTTCCGGATCGACCTTTAAGATCCCGCCGAAATAGAGGGCGGTTACTATCTCCGCAATAGAGTAGGCCGGTCCTAAGTGACCGTCCTTTACTTCGTATATCATCTCCAAAACGTCGGCCCGCAAGCGGGCGGCCATACTCTTCAGATCATCTCTATTCTGCATGACGTGATTTTTCCGAAAGATACGATTTCAGGGAGAGTAGTCCCGAGCGGAGGCTCGTGAGAACCGGTTTTCCTGTCTCGGAAGCGAGTCTCTCTTCCATCCGGGCCATAGATCCCTGTGCAAGGAGAAAACAGTCGCATTCATTTTTCAAAGATGAGGCCGTCTCGAGTATTTTGGCGTCGTGACTATCGGAGTCTCCGGAGACAAGAGACTGGAAGGCGCCTTCCGCAAGACCTTCCACGGTTTTTATTTGTTTACTCTTTTCATGAGAAACCTGTTTTACCAGGGAGACTGTCGGCTCGAGGGTTGAGGGCAGGGTCGCTAAGACCCCGATTCTCTCGAAGCGGCTTACCGCCTCTTCCGCCATGGCCCGATCAATGCGTATAAAAGGAATCTTAAGAAACGGGGAAAGGAGGTCCACCGATCGTCCGACGGATGAACAGGTCTGCAGGATTAGGTCGGCACCTTGTATCTCCGCTGCCTCGCAATAGGCCTTTATACGATTCAGTACCGGCTGAGTCATCTTATTAGCGGCAATTACATCCTGAATAAGACTATCGTCCATGATATTGATTAAGCGTAACTTAGGGTAGAGCTCGGCGAACTCATTTTTAAGCGGTTCAAGTAGGGCGGGTGCGGTATAAATGGCGGCAATGGTCTTCATGACTTTTCTCCTTCACCAACTATGCAAACGATTTGACTCTCAATTCCCACTCAGTCACAAATGAAAAGGTCTCAATATTCCCTTCATCGTCGAACTGTAAGGGTAGCCAGAACTGGAAGGACTCCCCCATTTTCTCTGCGGATTTCCAGCGGTCGCCTACCCAAATGTACTCAATGCCGTCGGGGGTTTCTATGGGGGCGACAGTGTTCTGTTGCGCCTTGATAATAGGAGTTCCTCCAGGGTGTCGGTTTACATTTCCCCGGTAGGTGTATGGCCCCATGGGATGCTCCGCGGTGTAGACTCGAGCACCGGAGCCTCTGGGGCCGCGATCGGTCCAGCGATCGAACAGGAAATAGTAGAGGCCGTTGCGCTTGAACATAGCCGGTGCCTCGCAGGGAATGCCTTCGGCATCGATTCGACTCGCCTCTAGGGTGGAGGAGAGGTAATCGTCCTTCAGCCGTTCCACGGTGATCACCGCCTCTTTATGCTTACCCTCTTTTCGAGAAAAGTCGTGGGCGGAGTAAATCAGGTAGGCGGTCCCATCATCATCAAGAAAGAGATCGTGGTCTCCGGACAAGCCGCCTGAGAGTTCTATGTTCGTATCCAGGATTTTGAATGGGCCAATCGGGGTGTCGGAAACGGCTACCCCTTTATGGCAGATGTTCGCCGCCGCGTGGCGATACTCCTTGTACCAGAGGTACCAGAGCACATATTTACCTATCTTGGGACTGAAGATCACATGGGGGCGGAAATAGAGCCCCTCAGGGGCCCCTTCCTCCAGAATAGGACCGTGAAAAGTCCAGTTCTCCATATCCGGGGAGCTGTAGGCTACATAGTGCTGGGTAGGTGAGAAGCCGTCGGTATCCATGTAATGGACGCCGTAATTATAGTAGCGGTTTTCGAACACATTGAAGTGCGCTCCGCCGTGGGCGTCGAGGATATTCCCATCAATGTCCTTGCGCGGTATCTTATTACTGCTTTGTAAGGTATGCCACATAGTCGTCCTCCATGCAATCTTTAGTTATGCGAGTAGCATTTGAGCAGATTCAGCAATCGAGGCGATCGTAAAGCCTGCTTGTTCCAGTTCGTTTCGCAGCTCCGCCACCAGTTCCAGGTTCGAGGCCGCGGTATTGCCGTTGTACTTTCTTGAGTCTTCAAATCCGGTGCGCACAATGGACGCACCCGCCTTCGCGGCGGCAATATGCTTGGAAAAATCCCGACTGCCGATAAAATTGGCCCCCCAGTGGCTCCCTTCAGGAAGGCGGCCGATGAGATAATCCAAGAGTTTGGTATCAAACGGCATCCCCCAGGCGATGTCGAAGACAAAGCTGAAGTTGCACGGAAGGGAGAGGGCTCCCTCTTCGATCAGCGCCAGAGCGGTTTCTATATTCCCGGTGTCGAAGATCTCCAAGGTAGGCTTGACCCTGTTTTTGGACATGATTTCGATCCAGAGCCGAATATCCGGAAGGCTGTTGGCGTATACCTGATCGCCGAAGTTTACCGAGCCCATATTGAGGGAGCCGAGTTGAGCCTCCGTTACCGTCACTGGATAGGCTCGCTCCTCCGGAGTCATCAAAGAGATTCCGCCGGTGGAGGCTTCTAAAATACACCCACACTCTGAGGCAATCATTGCGGCAGTGCGGGTAAAAAGAGTCAGATCTGAAGTGAGCTTTCCGTCCTTATCCCGGGCATGAATATGGTAGACCGAAGCTCCCGCTTCCGCACACTCAGCGATTGTCCTCGCCAGCTCTTCGGGAAGCAGCGGGTTGCCCTTGCCCGGGCCCCAGGGCCCGGTAGGCGCAACCGCAATAGCGATTCTACTCATCCTCACTTCTTCACTAAATGCAGGGTCGCATGGGGAGTATTAAACGGGATGGTATAGATTGTATACTCCGGTCGGTCAACGCAGGCTGTAACAGTCCCCTCTATGAGGCGCCGTTCTCCGGAGTAGATGTTCAGCCATTCGCCTGTATACTTATCCGCTATCAGCTGAGGCGGAGTAAGGATGTGCCAATCTACGAAGCAGATCATCTCTTCGGGATCGGCGGGATCTCCCTTCACCATGGCGAAACTGGAGCGCCACAGAAGCAGCTCCGGCGCAGGACGAAAGCTCTCAAAGTCGATCTGGTGAAAGAAATCGGCGAGAATCTTCCAGAAGCCGTAGCCGGCCGGATGCGCTTTCTCATGTATGATATCCCAGGCGGTGTAGGTATAGTAATAGGCCGGATAAGCGCCGGAGCAGGCGACAATCCAGGCACGGCGGATCAGCTCCTGCGGGGTCTGGCCGACGCCGTAGCCGACGTCCGAGAGACCGCCGGGTCCGCACTCATAGCCGAACTCCACATTGACCAGGGGCCATGCATGTCGTCCGGCCTCCAAGAGTGCGGAAGCGTGAAAATCGTGGTGCTGCTGTATGGACTGGAACTCAAGGTACTCTTCAGCCTCTTTATCGGCATAGAGAATCAGATCGTCATGCAGGGTTCGGGGACGCATGTGGGCGTCCCACTCGCCGATCTGGCGCATCCTCCTTTTTACCAAGGCTTTATCAGGCTCGTAGTAGGTCTCTTTGGCGAAGTCCCAGATCATGCAGGAGTAGGCCTGATAGCGGGCGACGGCATGACGAAAGAAGTGCTCCTCATCCGCCGATCCCGCTTCGGGCCAATTAACCATCTTGTTATAGACCTTGAAATAGAGATGCAGGAAGAGACCCGCCTCCTGAAAGGCGGCTACGGTTTGATCCATGGCCTCCCAGAAGGCTGCATTCGGCTTAGAGAAATCGGGATTGTCGTTGCCGCCCTCCCAGGGTGAGTGGGGAGGAGGCCCGAAATCCGCCGCTTCAGTCTTGCCGGGACACCAGCTTGTATCGTGGGCGTAGAGGTTCATTAAAACACAGTTGAAGCCTGAGTCTTGGATATGCTTGAGAAACGCAAGGGTTCTCCCTTGGCCGGGGAAAGCCTGTTCTAACGCAAAGAGCCAGTTCGATTCATAGGAAATCAGAAAGCAGGAGGACCCGTCTTTGTAGGCGAAACGGCGCGGGTTTCTGGGATCGATCGATAAGCCGCCTTTGAGAAGATCTTCACCACCTGTGTGGGTGAAGTTTCCCTCTCCAAGGACCTTGCCGTCCAGCAGGACCCGATAGTTCCAGTCCCCGGTTTGCTGCGGGGAGACCCTGAATTTATAATCTTTGCCGTCGTAGAAGCCGGGAATCTTCATGACGGTGGCATCGGGCCCGCTCAATTCTACATACCAGTCCTGCCGCCAGGGGTTTTCTGCGAGGGGAAGAGAATCTATTTTCAGTTCAATCGGGGATTGCATTCAGGGTTCTCCATTAAAAGCTGTTTTGTGCATTATCAAGTCGACCGGGCGTCTCGTAAAGGAGAATATTTTTCGATTTACTACATTTTTCTTGAATCAATAGTAAGCAGCCGATTAAACCCGTGGTATGATAGTCGCCAATGCGTCGCCGACCCAGAAGAGTACTCAACGGATGGAAATCGCGAGTCGCCCAATGGACTATTCAGCGGGAAATATCCCTGGCTATTCTCTTTACGACCCTGATTCCGCTTTTAGTCAGCAATGTATACCTTTATTATCAGCTGGACACGGTTTTGAAGGAGAGGGTGGTCCAATACAGCAACGAGGTGGTTCGTCAAGCGGGGGAGAGCGTCGATACCATTATCCGGCAAACTATGCTGATAAAAACCCAGGTAGTAAACTGGACAATCGTCAACAAACTCTTGGAACGTGATCCTACTCCTTCGGAACGCTTTTCTCGTGAGACAACTACGAGGGATTTTCTAATAAACCTCGGTATTACTTATCCTTTCGTTTCTTCTATTTATGTGATCGGTGAAGATGAGCGGATCTATACTGGTGATTTTACCCTCAATCGGGAGAAACTGCTTCGGCAGCCCTGGATCTCCTTTGGGACTGAGGATCTTTATGCGGAGCGCTTGGTTCCTCCCCATATAGTCGAGTACCGCGAGCCGGCTTTGATCCGCATCGGCAGTCGGGTCTTCAGTTACGTAAAGCATATAGTGGATTACTCTTCCGGCGCTGCTACTGGCTTGATCCAAATCGATATTCGCCACGATGCGATTCTCTCGTTAGTCAAGTCTATCAACCTGGGAGAAGGGAGCCGACTGATTCTTGTTAATGGCGAGAGCGGCGAGATCGTTTCCACCGTTGAGATACCCGATCTGGAGGAGGAAGAGATTGAATCGTTTCTCTCACTACCCGACGGCGGTACTACGCTAAAGAGTGATCTGGTGATAAAGCAACGTTTGGTCGGTTTGGACTGGTATATCCTGGGCTTAATCCCGGCGGAGATCCTATTGGAGGATTTCGTTATCCTGCGGCGGGTAACGATTATGACGATTCTTCTTCTCGCGGCGGTTTCGATATTCGCCGGTCTCATGATCGCTTCCCGGATTACCCGCCCGTTGACCATGGTTGTGGAGAGGATACATAAGCTGGGGCATGGGGACTTTAAACAACGGGTTCCCGATTTCGCTAATCACGACCTCCATATCTTAAGTCAGCAATTCAATCAGATGGCCGATAGGATCGAAAGTTTAATGCTTGAAGCGGTTCAACGGGAAAAAGAGAAGGATCAGGCGGAACTCAGAGCCTTGGAAGCGCAGATTAATCCGCACTTCCTCTACAACACCCTAGAGGTTATCCGCGGCATAAGTCTTGAGCATCAAGTCCCCCATGTTTCGGCCATCGCAAAATCCTTGGCCTCTATTTTTCGCTACAGCATTAACCGCGAAAAGGAGCGGGTCCCCCTTTCCAGAGAGCTGCAGAATGTCAGGAACTATATCACCATCCAGGAACACCGCTACCGTCGGCGATTTACCTATCACGATAAGGTTCCCGAAGAGCTCAATGATATTATGGTGATTCGACTCATTCTGCAGCCGCTGGTAGAGAATATTTTCGCCCATGTGGTGGAGAAAAAAGCCACGCACATCACGATTGAACTCTGCGCGGAGCTTCGGGATTCCGCCCTAGAAATAAAGATCCTCGACAATGGGGATGGAATCGAACCCTTGGCGCTGCAGGCAATAAACACCTCTCTGGCCGACGGAATAAAAAAGGAAGATATTCAGGGCCAATATGGACTAGGGATCGGACTAATTAACGTGCACAATCGAATTCGTCTTCGGTTCGGGCGGGATTGGGGCCTGCGTATCGACAGCTCCTCCGGGGGAACGACGGTTACGGTGCGCTTACCCGGCGATACCGGAAAGACTGGGACGGAGGTATAAGGATGTACACGGTCTATCTCGTGGATGATGAGGAGTGGGTTCTCTCTCTGCTCAAGCATGTTATCCCGTGGAAGGAGTACGGATGTACCCTTATCGGGAGCTCCACGGATGCAATTAGTGCTCTCCGAGAGATTCGGGCCTTACAACCCGACATGGTATTTACCGATATCCGAATGCCGGGTATGAGCGGGCTGGATCTCATTGAGAAGCTCGGAGGGGCGAATGCCGTCTCTGAGTTTGTAATTGTTACCGGGCACGACGAGTTTGAATACGCTAGAACCGCTTTGCACAATCGTGTCGCTGCCTATCTATTGAAGCCGGTAGACGAGGAGGAGTTGATCCAGATTCTGTGTACCTTAATTGATCGCCTATCCGCGCGTCGAAACGGGGATCAAACTAGGTTGGAGGAACAGCGTCGATTACGCAAACTTAGCCGCATGCTCAGCGAGGATGCCGCCCCGGTATCGGGTCCTGATTCATCTGGGACCGACCCTCGGATAGACAAGGCGATGAAGATTATCAAGGAGGAGTATCACCTTGACCTTAGTCTCAAGGATCTATCGGAGCGGGTATTTATAAGCGAATGCTACTTCTCCGATATGTTCAAGCGGCATGCCGGTAAATCTTTCAGCGATTATCTTTGCGATTACCGGATGGCCCATGCTGCGCAGCTGCTTCTGCGGCCGGAGCTAAAGATTCGCGAAGTCGCCGCAATGGTGGGCTACCGGAATCCCAACTATTTCTGCCGGGTTTTCAAGCGTCGTATGCACGTTTCGCCCGGTGAATACCGACGCGGGCAGGCAGAAAATCGAAAAAACGGATAGGGTTTCAAAAAATAGTCCTCTTTCGCGTTTAGAGTTTCTCCCCGTAGAATAGTCTAAATACAATTCCAATAGGAGGAACTATGAGAAAGTTTTCTGTATTAATCCTACTGATTCTTTTTGCTTCGGCAGCGCTCTTTAGTGCTGGACAAGGCGAATCCGCCGCAAGCGGCCCGACCAGCTTGAGGTTCGCCACTACCTGGGGCGAAGCGGACTCCAAAGGCGTCTACTTTATCCCCATGCTGGAAAAGTTTTCCGCCGAGAATGAGGATATCGAGCTCGAGATCGAGACATACGGCAGCGACGACATGGTAACCAAGATTACCGTTGAACTCGCTTCGGGCGAACTCCCCGATATTTTTAGCTACTGGGGCGGCAAGCAGCGTCTCGGTCCGCTAGTTGAAGGCAACGCGCTCCTCAATATGGACACCTATTTTGCCGAGACCGACTTGGCCGCCAAGGGCGATTTCACCTCCGCCGGCATCGATCACTTTACGGTTAACGGCGTACTGCAGGGGATTCCGATGGAGTCTAATGTGGCGGCATTCGTTTGTAACAAGGAGATGTTCGATGCCTACGGTCTCGATTTTCCTGAAACCTATGAGGATATGCTGGCCGCGGGTAAGGTGTTCCGGCAGAATGGTATAATACCTTTTGCCAACTCCTCCAACGGCGGTAACCCCTCTCACTTCACCTTCTCCGAACTCTACAAGCAGTTCGACGGCGGATTGGAAGAGATAAAGGCCCTACCTCAAACCAAGCAGTTCGCCACCGACAACGCCCTCAAAGTTGCTAGAATCATCGCGGATATGCGCGAGAATGATCTGCTCCCCGCGGATACAGTCTCCAACGGCGGTTGGGGGCCCTCCTTCGCCCTCTACAACGAGGAGAAGGCGGCTATGATCTACACCTATCCCTGGATGCTCGGTTCCATGGAACAGTCCGTGCAGGATAAGTCGGTCGTTATCGATGTGCCCCAGATGCCGGATTCGGATATCGATACCTCGAGTTTCATTTCCGGTTTCGCTACCTTCGGCTTCGTGGTTAACGATAAGTCCTACAGCGGTAAAAAACATGATGCATTAAAGACTCTTACTGACTACATGATCTCCGACGAGATGTTCACCGAGCTGATGAAAGGCGGTCTGATCCCCACCAAGAATTACGACATGCCCTTCGACGCCTTCAACGACATCATGCAACAGACCTTGAAGCACTACCAGGGACGCCCCCAGACTACCAGTCACTTCTGGAATATCGACGATCCGGCGGTTGCGACCGCTCTCAAAGGCGCCTTAGATGAGCTTTATGCCGGCATCATCTCTCCTGAAGAGATGGTAAGCAAGGTTCAAACAGCCTTCGATAATTCCGATATGTAACACTAGGAGCAAGCGATAGCTACGGGACGCTCGTTAAGAACTAATGCGGGCGTCCCGATTATCTTCTGTAGGGAGCGGAGTTTTAATGGTACGACAACTTGAGCTACAACGGAACCGGGCGGCGCGAAGATTCCTGATGCCCGGACTAATCCTCTACTTGATGTTTATCATCGGTCCGCTCCTCTTCTCCTTTTACTATAGCCTGATTAAGTGGAACGGCGTAGGACCGCAGCAATTCGTCGGACTGCGGAATTTCATTCGCCTGTATAGCCTTGATCAGTTCTCTATCGCCTTCTGGAATACCATGAAACTGATTGCCGTATCAGTGGCCGTGCAGATTCCGACGGCGTTGATGCTGGCCTATCTGCTCTTTCGCAATACCCGGGGATACAAGGCATTTCGGGCGATCATCTTTCTCCCTGTAGTCGTCTCGCCCATCGCCATCGGAGCTATGTTCTCGATCTTCTACAATAGTGAGATCGGCCTGTTTAATGTGATTCTCGACTCGCTTGGCCTCGGTGTGTTGAAGCGTGAGTGGCTCTCGGATCCTCAAATACTGCTCTATTCGGTTATGGCGCCCCAGGTCTGGCAGTTTATCGGGCTGCATATGATTATCCACTTCGCCGCGCTTCAATCGGTACCCGAACAGATTTTTGAAAGCGCCTCTATCGACGGCGCCGGGTCCGTAGCGACGTTTTTCAGGATTGTCGTCCCTCTCTTATGGGAGGTGCTGCAGATAACCACTGTCTTATGCGTCACCGGATCATTGAAATCCTTCGGACATCCCTGGATTATGACTCAGGGCGGACCTGGGGTTAGATCCTCATACATGACCGTATTGATGTTTCGGATGGCCTTTCTGGAACGAAATTTTGGGACCGCCAGTGCGATCACGGCCAATATCGTGATAATGGCCCTGGTCTTCACCGTCCTGTTTCGGCGGCTTACCCGTCGGGCCGCAATAGAGTATTAGGAGCTGGCATAATGAGTAGTATTCAAGCAAACCGAGCCGTGCTGGGAGCGGGGCTTAAGTATGCAGTCCTGATACTTTTTACCGTACTAGCTTTTTACCCTTTTCTTTGGGTTATCCTGGGATCCTTCAAGGATAATTTCGAGATCTATTCCAACTCATTCGGCTTGCCGGAGAACTGGTACTGGACTAACTACTACCGGGCCTGGTCGGTTGGTAACTTCAGCGTCAATTTCTACAATAGTCTGGTTATATCGGTGGTATCTACCCTATTTAACCTGCTTATAGCCGGGATGGTCGCCTACTCCGTAGGTCGGATCCGTCCCAGCGCTTTGCTCTACACCTTTTTTACCATTGGAATCATGATTCCCCTGCATGCGCTCCTGATTCCCACCTTTATTCTGATCAAGAATCTGGGACTGATGAGTACCCGCTTGAGCCTTTACCTGGTCTATAGCGCTACCAATCTCTCTATGTCGGTTTTTATCTTGGTGGGCTTTCTCCGCTCGTTACCCCAGGCGGTTGACGAGGCAGCCATTATCGAAGGTTTGAGTTTTCGTCAGATCTTCTTCCGCATTATTTTACCCCTCTCCAAGCCCGGGTTGGCGACCATCGGAACCCTGGCCTTCCTGAATTGCTGGAACGAGTATGTCTATGCCGCGGTGCTGATCTCCAAGCCGGCTATGAAGACCCTGCCCTTAGGAATCGCCGCCTTGAAGGGGCAGTACTTTACCGACTATGGTCTAATGTGCGCCGGCCTCGCCATCGCCATCGTTCCGGTGATGATCTTCTATATCATCTTTCAGGAACAGGTCATTAAGGGTATGGCGGCCGGAGCAGTGAAGGGCTAGGGATTCTTTACTCCGCCGTGGAATGAATGGTACTTTTACCGACGAGAGTAACGCCTTGCCGAACAAAACCTGCGCCCACTGCACCCACTCCTCTCTCTGCGCCGCGAAGGTGCCTATCTTCCAGGGGCTCGACCATGCGGAGCTGGCCAAGATCGTCGGATTGACCGGGCACACTGAGTATGCCAAGGGCGAGATGATCGTCCATGAGGGGGATCGCTCGGATACCCTCTTCATTATCAATGAAGGGATGGTCAAGCTGAGCAAGATCAACCGGGACGGGCGGGAGCAGATCCTGCGGCTCATTCGCGACGGGGAGTTCTTCGGGGAGCTGAATATCTTCGGCTCCGGGCAGGAACTCAACTTCTCGGCCTGTGCCGTAACGCCGGTCAAGATCTGCTCACTAAGGAAGGAAAGGATGGACGCCATCCTGAATGAGAATCCGGGGATCGCTACCAAACTGCTGGCCGAGGTAAGCCGGCGCCTGGCGGAGACGGAGAATCTGGCCCAGACCCTCTCCGCCCACGACGCCGAGAGCTCGGTCGCCTTTGTACTCCTGGAGTTAGCGGCGACCCAAGGTGAAGAAACCGGAGAGGGACTCATCGTGCGTCCCAGCTTGAACCGGGAGGAGCTGGCCGCCTATGCCGGTCTTACCCGGGAATCCTTTAGCCGTAAACTATCGAGCTTCGAGGCGGCGGGGCTTATCCGCCTCAATAAAGGCAGAGAGATCCTGATTCTCGAATATGAAGAATTGAAGAATATCCTCTAATTTTTCTCTCTTTGTGATTCAGATCACATCCTGATACTCCATTTACCCTTATTCTTTCCCTATCAACACGCTAAGAAGAGGAGTAAAGAGGATGATCTACGATAAGATTTCGATTGCAGATGATGTCTATCTGATAGGGAAGAACGACGATAGGGTTGTACCCTTCCACCGGTTGATGCTCGAAAAGGGTACTACCTACAACAGCTATCTTATAGAAGGCGAGAAGAAGGCCGTAATCGATACGGTGGATATCTCCTACGGAAAGGAGTATGTGGATGCCTTGAGCGCCCACACCGATCCGGCGGAGATCGACTATATCGTTATCAATCATGTAGAGCCGGACCACTCGGGCGGACTCCCGGCGCTGGCGGCGAAGGCGAAAGGCGCGGTTATCGTCTGCAGTGCATATGCGGAGAGCGAGCTTAAGCAGATGTATAATCTCTACAGCCGTGAGTTTCTGATAGTCGGCGACGGGGATACCCTTGATCTGGGCGGAAAGACCTTGCGCTTCCTCGATACCCCCTGGCTTCATACCGAAGAGACTATGGTCACCTTTCTCGAGGAAGAGGGGATTCTATTCCCCTGCGATATCTTCTCCACCCATCTGGCGAACGAGACGATCTTCGAGGACCAGGCCGGTTTCGATATAGACGAGGATTATCTGGTCTACTTTAAGCTGATTATGCACCCCCATCGGCGGCACGTGAGGGATATGCTAAAGAAGATCGCCGACCTCCCGATTAAGATGATCGCCCCTTCCCACGGCTTTATCCTGCGCGAGGATCCGGAGCGTTTTATCGCTCTCTACGAGGAGGCGAGTCGGGAGGAGGCGCAGCCCCGGCGGGCGGTCGTCCTCTACGCCACCATGACCGGCAATACCAAGAAGCTGGCGACGGGGCTTGCCCGGGAGCTCGGGCTGGATGAGATCGAGTCGGAGCTCTTCAATATCGATAAGGATGATTTTTCAGATATAATCGCCGCCGTGCGCAGAGCGGATCTGGTCCTGATCGGAACCGCAACCCGCTATGCCGATATGATCGGTCGCACCGAAGAGCTTCTCTCCCGCCTGGCCGAGCTCGACCTGACGGGTAAGATCGCCGGCGCCTTCGGCTCCTACGGCTGGAGCGGTGAAGGGATCGAGGTGCTCCATAATCAACTGGAAGAGACCTCTATGCGGGTCCTGAACAGTTCGGAAATCATCAAGAGCACCGGCGTAAACGACGTACAGTTCCCGTTACGGATTCGCTTCCTGCCCGAGGAGGAGACCGAGCGGATCATCAAGCGGACGGCTAACTATTTAGGCGGCATTCTCAAGGATGCAAGTTAAGGAGGAATGATAAAAACTAACCGTGAGCTGGTGGGTTTGATATCTTGTCCGTGAGGATTCTCGGACAGGAGAGGCTACCGTTCGTCATAGAATTTGGCCTGCGAGGCCGTTAAGGAGAATGAGGAGCCGTAGCCGCAGCATTCACTGACCTGCGAGGTCGGATAGGAGACTGGAGAGAACCTACCGTACAGGGACCTGTCCTGAAGACTCAACGATACCAATCGAGAGGAGAGAACAGGGATGAGACTGAGTATCGGTGTGGATCTGCATAAGAGTCAGTTCACGGTGTACTGGAAGCCGGAGAAATCGAGCGAAGGGAAATTCGCCCGTTTTTCGACAACCGAAGCCGGGTACGGGGCCTTCGAACACCAGGTGTTATCTGCGATTAGTCAGGGTATCGATGTCGCCATGGCTGTCGAGACGACGGGAAACGCCCGGTATTTCCGGGCGCGAATGCAGCGGCTCGGAGCGCGGGTGGTGGTCGTGAACTCCTTGAAGTTCAAGGTGATAACCCAGTCGGTGAACAAGACCGACCGGCGGGACGCCTCGACGCTTGCGGAGTTCCTGGAGAAGGATATGTTGCCCGAAGCCGTACTGTGCAGCGAAGAAAGCGAAAAACTGAGGCGACTGTTGAAGGTGCGGAAGCGACTGGTAGAGTCGATTGTAGTCATCAAGAATCAGCTCCACGCGCTGCTGTTGGATGTCGGGATAGAGTCGATTCGAGGACAGTTGCAAAGCAAAAAAGAGCGCCGACGGGTACAAAACGTGCTCGCAGCACATACTCTCGCCGGCGCAGCGGTAGAACCGCTATTTGAAACGATAGATCAGTTAAGCGACCAAGTCAAGAAGATTGAGAAGGTCATCGAAGAGCTGACCAGTGATGATGCGACGGTCAAGCTGTTGAAAACGATCCCCGGAGTAGGGTTCGTGACGGCGGCAACATTGCGAGCCTGGATAGACGATATTGGACGATTCGATCGTCCCCAACAGCTGGCCGCGTATGCGGGAATAGTCCCGTGGGTACAGTCCTCGAACGAGACGGTACGCTACGGCCGGATAACAAAACGGGGACCTTCAGAGTTGAGAACGGCGCTGGTACAGGCGGTGCTGGGTATGGTGAGGTTGAAACGGGTGACAGGGACCTGGCGCATCATGACCAGGTATGACCGGATGAAGCGAGAGAAAGGATCAGGACGGAGCATCATCGCGACCGCTCGGCTTTTGAGTGAGATCATCTGGCATATGCTGACCAAAAGCGAACCGTTTGATCCGCTTCGGATGACTGATTCAGAGATGCGCCGCAAGGCGCGGGAAATGCGTGCGGCAGCATTCAATGCCGCTTAGACAGTGTGAGTCTTACGGCTCACGGTTGACTTTTTATAGGAG
>JWTM01000272.1 GCA_001749745.1 Candidatus Marispirochaeta associata | reverse complement strand
CGCATTGTTTCTATATACTTTGCGTAGTCTCCGATCTTCTGGCGTAATCTTCGCACATGTGTGTCTACAGTCCGTGCATAGCCCTCAAATTCATATCCCCAAACAGTATTCAACAACTGGTCACGTGTACGAACGCGTCCCTTATTCTTAAGCAGTTCTGCGAGTAGTTTAAATTCTGTTGCCGTAAGCAACACTTCTTCACCGTCGATAATAACCTTGTATGCATCCATATCCACAACAAGCCCATCCATTTTCAGGCTTGATGTTTTTGTTGCAGGCTCTGCGGGCGCATTACGTTTAAGCACAGCACGAACTCGTAAAACAAG
>JWTM01000271.1 GCA_001749745.1 Candidatus Marispirochaeta associata | reverse complement strand
GTAACGCGCTGGGCACCCCGCACCTCATTTAAGGACTTCAGAACATCTTCGTACGAAAGATTTGTTTCTTTCACCACGGTTGCAACCGTAGGGGCCACTGGTGGCTCCAAAGCAACGCAAAATAAGTGCTCTACGCTGACATATTCATCCTTCATGCGCTTTGCAAAATCCTGCGCACGCACTAAAAGCTGGTTCAGCTGCTGGGTAACAAGAACAGTGTCATGTCCGGCACCGGGCCCGCTTACAGAAGGACGTTTACGAATCTCTTTTTCAAGAGCCAAACCAAATCGGGAAGGGTCTACATGTACCCGCTCTAGAATACGTCTTACAAGGCCATTTTCCTGATCCACCAACGCTAGTACCAGATGATCAACATCTACCTGCTGGTGCCCGAAGCGAATAGCAATGTTCTGTGCCTCACTGATAGCTGCCTGAGATTTTTCAGTAAAATGATTTAAATC
>JWTM01000270.1 GCA_001749745.1 Candidatus Marispirochaeta associata | reverse complement strand
TTCTTCACATTTTAGGAGGTAATGTGCTCATTACTGTTCTTTGTATTCTCATCGGTATCCCTCTCGGGTTCATATTCCGGAACAATAAACACGTTGTCAGCAACGTTAACCGGCTCACCATGTGGGCAATCTACGTTCTGCTCTTCATGCTTGGTGTTACGACTGGATCAAACAAAACCATCGTCAGCGAACTGGGCACTATCGGTGTTCAGGCTGCATGCATCAGTGTTTTCTGCGTACTTGGTAGTGCATGCGCAGTATTTCTTCTTGATAAATTATTCCTGAAAGGAAAGCTCGATGAAAGGTAGCCTCATTATCCTGTCCTTCTTCATAGCCGGATGCCTTGTCGGTCACATGGAATCTGTCCCAAGCTGGCTTCTGAATGATGCCCTGTCCACGTATACGCTGTATGCGCTGCTCTTTCTTGTAGGCATGTCCATTGG
>JWTM01000269.1 GCA_001749745.1 Candidatus Marispirochaeta associata | reverse complement strand
ATGATCGTCCTGACCTTGAAGAAAAACCAATTTATATGCGTCCGCTTAATGACAGAGCATTTGCAACTGGATTTTACAGCCTGTTGAATACAGAGCTTATCAGTCGCGGATTGCAGGTTGCAGTAAAGCCGGAAAAAGATGTTATCAACTTAACGTATGTAACCCTTCCTGTTTCTACAGAGAGTGACAAAGGCTACATAGGAACTACCGCAGAGCTTATCGGTTCCGCAGGTTCAGATACTCTTAGCGCTGGGAAGAGTATTAAATCCACTGGCAGAAGAGCCAGCTTATGGAGCCGTGATGAATATAAAGCGATAATTTTATCCGTAGGGCTTAGCTATAATAATAGATATGTTATGCATGCATCTTCTATTTTGAGTGTGGCAGAAAGTCAGCGCGGAAACTTTATTCCACCATATGAACGCGG
>JWTM01000268.1 GCA_001749745.1 Candidatus Marispirochaeta associata | reverse complement strand
AGTCTCGATGGGGGACTGGGTCGTCGTCGATCAAGGACAGGGACTTGGTGAAGTCGTTGTTTTGCGCGACGATGTACCGGCAGATGCAGAGAGTGATGAGTTAAAACAGGTCAGCAGACTTGCAGAAAATGAAGATTTAGTTCGTCATCAGGAAAACGAAGGGCTTTCCAGAGAAGCATTTCAGTATTGTCTTGATTGTGTGCGTCAGCGTAAGCTTGATATGAAGCTTGTTGATGTCGAAGTCTTTTTTGACCGTAGCAAGATCATCTTCTATTTCACTGCTACGCCAGATTGGTGTACGTCATGAAACGCAGATGGTAGGTGCTGTAGGGAACTGCGGTATGGTATGCTGCTGTCGCAGATTTTTACGAAAGTTTGCTCCGGTAACTATCAAGATGGCAAAAGAGCAGAACTTGTTCCTTAACCCTGCTAAAATTTCCGGCATCTGCGGTAGACTGCTTTGCTGTCTTTCCTACGAGCAGCAGAACTACGAAGAATTCCATCGTGCCTGCCCTAAGCTTGGTAAAAAGTATTTTAC
>JWTM01000267.1 GCA_001749745.1 Candidatus Marispirochaeta associata | reverse complement strand
GACACTATTACAACTGGAAGTGGACACGACGCTGTACATGGTGGAACAGGCGATGACACCATTAACACTGGTGCTGGTAACGACTTTGTAGAAGGCGGCGATGGAAATGACACTATCACATTAGGTGATGGTAAAAACACTGTTACCGGCGGCCTTGGTGACGACACTATTTATGGTGGCGCTAATAAGGATACCTATATCTTTAATATAGGAGACGGTCACGATACCATCTACGACAACGTTAGCAAGGAAACAAAAACCGGGTACCATCAGGATGAGTTGCGATTCGGCGCAGGCATTACCAAAGAAGACCTTATTTTTACTGCTGAAGGAAATGACTGGCTCATCACATTCAAAAACAATTCCAGCGATTCTATCCGAATTAAAAATGTTATGAATGAATACTATCGGGGTATAGACTCCATTCATTTCATTGATAAATCCTCAATAAGCACATCTTCTATTAAATTCCATCTTAGCAGCCTTACCAAAGGTGCTGACACCATTGACATGTCAGACTTTGTTATGCCGGTAACCGTCAAGGCATTAGGTGGTGATGATACCATCACAACAGGAAACGCCACCACTACTGTTTTTGGAGGAAAAGGGAATGATACCATTGCCGCTACCAATGGACAGCTTATTGCCTACGGCGAAGACGGCGATGACAATATTACCGGCAAATACTACAATGATCGTATTTATGGCGGTGCAGGCGAAGACATCATTGATGCAGGAGATGGAACCAACTACGTCTTTGGCGGAGCCGACAACGACACTATTACAACTGGAAGTGGACACGACGCTGTACATGGTGGAACAGGCGATG
>JWTM01000266.1 GCA_001749745.1 Candidatus Marispirochaeta associata | reverse complement strand
TCAAGTTCCCGTGTTACTACGGCATCAACTTCTCCTCCAAAGGAGAACTCATTGCTGCCAATAATTCCATAAAGGAGATCGAAGATTACATCGGTCTGGACAGCCTTCATTATCTTACTATCGAAGGTCTGCTCAAATCGGTTTCGTCTCCTGATGATTACTGTCTTGCCTGCTTTAACGGGGATTATGCAATCCCATGTCCGGGCGGCAATTGCGGATCTTGCAGCTGCTAGCTGTATGTCCGCCGGAGCTTAATTAAGAATGAATAAGTGTATCTGCACACCTGCTGGTGACTGGCTCGCAAAAGGACGTCAGGCACTCCAGATCGAAATCGAAGGTCTGGAAACCGTAAAAACGAACCTTGACGAATCTTTTGTACGCGCAGTCGAATTGCTTGCAGAATGCAAAGGCCGTGTGATCATCACAGGTCTCGGTAAATCCGGCCTTGTCGGTCGTAAGCTTGCAGCTACCCTGT
>JWTM01000265.1 GCA_001749745.1 Candidatus Marispirochaeta associata | reverse complement strand
CATTACAAAAGCCAAAAGTAAGTGACGCCAACTCACACGCATGCGCTACCGCTCCAAAAGGTTACGTAACACCCGCTTTAAGCGGATTCTATCAAGATTGCTGGTCAATCTTCCGTTAACAGCCACTGTAATTTCTGCACGCTCTTCAGAAACAACCACAGCAATAGCATCTGTTTCTTCCGTAATGCCTAGAGCAGCCCTGTGCCGTGTACCGTATTCCGGTCTGTCCTGTTCACCCACAGCAAGGGGCAAAATACAGCCTGCCGCTGCCACACGGCCACGTCGTAATATGACTGCACCATCGTGCAGCGGACTTTTCATCTGAAAAATAGTTACAAGCAATTCCTTTGAAACAGCCGCATCCACAACAACGCCGCGCTGCGCGACGTCTCCAAGTGGTACATGGTTCTCAAGAACCATGAGCGCGCCAACTTTACGCTTGGACATGTTCACGGCAGCGCTGATGACCTCATCAAGAAACTGATCCTCAATTTTTCGCTTCTTAAAAAAGCTGCGCGCGCCCATATTAGAAAGGCCGCGTCGTATGTCATCTTGGAAGAGAATAACAACAAGAAGGA
>JWTM01000264.1 GCA_001749745.1 Candidatus Marispirochaeta associata | reverse complement strand
AAGGAGTAGGCTCCGTTACAAACACTGCCAGATCAGTTCCGGAAAGTGAGCTGATAACAGGACATCCAATTCCCGGTGCGCCGTCGGCCAACAAAATATCGTGCCCGTGTTCCCGTGCTGTTTTGCGTGCTTCGTCCTTAAGCAGCGCAACCAGTCTGCCGGAGTTTTCTTCTCCGGGATACAGCTGCGCATGGACAAGGTGCCCGAAACGTGTCTCTGACCTGTACCATTCACCACAGTTTTTTAAGGTAAAATCAACAGCTTCAGCAGGACATAATGCGACACAGACCTTACAGCCCTCACATTTCATCGGGTCAACAGCAAACGTTCCATTTTCATGGGTAATTGCATCAAAACGGCAACGTTCAAAGCATTCACCACACTGCGTACAGTCTTCCTGACGAATTTTTGCCTCATACCCTGACCAGAATTCATGATGCTGGTATTGTTCGGGCTGGCTTATCAGGTGGAAATCCGGTGCATCCACATCCAGATCACATAAAATTGTATTTTCAGAAAGATGGGCAAATGCTCCGGTAACTGTTGTCTTGCCGGCTCCGCCCTTTCCGCTGATTACGAGGATCTCATGCATGGACGGACTCCTGAATAGACTGGCGTAACGTTTCAAACACTGGCTGTAATGTTGGAACTGCCTGTGT
>JWTM01000263.1 GCA_001749745.1 Candidatus Marispirochaeta associata | reverse complement strand
CTCCTATAAAAAGTCAACCGTGAGCCGTAAGACTCACACTGTCTAAGCGGCATTGAATGCTGCCGCACGCATTTCCCGCGCCTTGCGGCGCATCTCTGAATCAGTCATCCGAAGCGGATCAAACGGTTCGCTTTTGGTCAGCATATGCCAGATGATCTCACTCAAAAGCCGAGCGGTCGCGATGATGCTCCGTCCTGATCCTTTCTCTCGCTTCATCCGGTCATACCTGGTCATGATGCGCCAGGTCCCTGTCACCCGTTTCAACCTCACCATACCCAGCACCGCCTGTACCAGCGCCGTTCTCAACTCTGAAGGTCCCCGTTTTGTTATCCGGCCGTAGCGTACCGTCTCGTTCGAGGACTGTACCCACGGGACTATTCCCGCATACGCGGCCAGCTGTTGGGGACGATCGAATCGTCCAATATCGTCTATCCAGGCTCGCAATGTTGCCGCCGTCACGAACCCTACTCCGGGGATCGTTTTCAACAGCTTGACCGTCGCATCATCACTGGTCAGCTCTTCGATGACCTTCTCAATCTTCTTGACTTGGTCGCTTAACTGATCTATCGTTTCAAATAGCGGTTCTACCGCTGCGCCGGCGAGAGTATGTGCTGCGAGCACGTTTTGTACCCGTCGGCGCTCTTTTTTGCTTTGCAACTGTCCTCGAATCGACTCTATCCCGACATCCAACAGCAGCGCGTGGAGCTGATTCTTGATGACTACAATCGACTCTACCAGTCGCTTCCGCACCTTCAACAGTCGCCTCAGTTTTTCGCTTTCTTCGCTGCACAGTACGGCTTCGGGCAACATATCCTTCTCCAGGAACTCCGCAAGCGTCGAGGCGTCCCGCCGGTCGGTCTTGTTCACCGACTGGGTTATCACCTTGAACTTCAAGGAGTTCACGACCACCACCCGCGCTCCGAGCCGCTGCATTCGCGCCCGGAAATACCGGGCGTTTCCCGTCGTCTCGACAGCCATGGCGACATCGATACCCTGACTAATCGCAGATAACACCTGGTGTTCGAAGGCCCCGTACCCGGCTTCGGTTGTCGAAAAACGGGCGAATTTCCCTTCGCTCGATTTCTCCGGCTTCCAGTACACCGTGAACTGACTCTTATGCAGATCCACACCGATACTCAGTCTCATCCCTGTTCTCTCCTCTCGATTGGTATCGTTGAGTCTTCAGGACAGGTCCCTGTACGGTAGGTTCTCTCCAGTCTCCTATCCGACCTCGCAGGTCAGTGAATGCTGCGGCTACGGCTCCTCATTCTCCTTAACGGCCTCGCAGGCCAAATTCTATGACGAACGGTAGCCTCTCCTGTCCGAGAATCCTCACGGACAAGATATCAAACCCACCAGCTCACGGTTAGTTTTTATCATTCCTCCTTAGAAGATACTAGTTTTTGCCTTGTGCTCTCCTCTCCTTATCGGTCGGAGAGCGGCATTAGCTAAACCAGGCTTGAGGTCAGCGCCTCGTCGGGCTATAGTGGGCCCATGAAGCTCCTTCCGATTCTCGTTTCCGCACCTCCCCATTGTGAAGATCTCGTCTCCGCCGAATTAGACCGGTCGGAACTCAAGATCACCGGCAGGGCCGGATCGAGAATCGAAGCCGAAGGCAGCCTGGAATGCATCTATCGTTTTCTTATAGAGAACCGTAGCGCAAGCCGGCTCATATTTCCAGTTGCCGCATTCGAGTTTTCCACTGTGGATGAATTTTATCATCAGATTAACGCCCTCCCCTGGGAAGAGCATATTGATTCCGGGAAAACCTTGAAGATCGACGGAACCGGCAGGAGTTCGCTCTTTCCCCATACCAACTTTCCGGTTCTCAAAGCCAAGGATGCGATAGTCGACAGGCTGCGGGAGCGAACCGGAAAACGGCCTGACATCGATACGGAGAATCCCGATCTGCTGCTCTCCGTTAGAGTTCATGAACAAGAAGCCCAAATCGGCATCGATATCAGCGGCGGCGCCCTGCATCGTCGCGGTTATCGGCGCAGCGGAGCGAAGGCCCCGTTGAAGGAGAATTTAGCTGCGGCGATCCTTCTGAGAGCGGAATGGCCCCGAATTGCCGCTGAGGGAGGCGGGTTTATCGACCCCTTCTGCGGCAGCGGAACCCTCGTCATCGAGGCGGCTTTGATGGCGGGGAGAATTCCGCCCCGCAGCCTTGTTCCAGCGCCGCCTTCGGCGGGGTGGAAGGGGCACGACCAGGCCCTCTGGCGGAGGCTCATCGGAGAGCTAGAAGACTTACGCCGGCAACGCCTGACGGCCCTCAAGGAGGGCCCGCTGCGCTTTTTCGGCAGCGACAAGGATCCTAAGGCTGTTAAAACAGCCCAGGCGAACGCCCGGTCGGCCGGCCTGGAAGGGATTGTCTCCTTCAGCTGTACGCCGGTTAATCGTCTGGAGCTGCCGGACTGCACGCCGGGGCTGATCTGCACCAATCCCCCCTACGGGGAGCGTTTGGAGAGCGAAGCCCAGGCTGAACTGATCTATACCGATTTCGGTTTCAGCCTGCGCCGGCGCTTCAGCGGCTGGAGGTGCAGTTTCCTGGCGCCCGACAAGGAGGCGGGCCTGGCGACCGGCCTGCATGCCCAAAAGAGCCACAGCTTAGCCAACGGCCCCTTGAAGGTTCTCCTGCTGCATACCGAGGTGGAGGAGTACCGGTTGAGTCAGGGGAGCGAGATGTTCCTGAACCGACTGAAGAAGAACCGCCGTCAGCTCAAGAGTTATCTGAAGGCTTGGAGCGAGACTCCTTTCCGGCTCTACGATAAGGATATGCCCGAATACGCCTTTGCAGTCGACATCTATCCCCCCTCCTGGTGCCATCTACAGGAGTACGCCGCGCCGGCAAGCATCGAAGCCCGGGCGGTCGCCCGCCGGCGGCCCTCTTCCTCTATCTGGAATCGGGTTCGGAGGGGATCTTCATCAAGGAGAGGCGCAAACTCGGTCAGAGCGACCGCTACGGACGCCGGGACACAGCTAAAAGCGACAAAATGATCTGTCGCGAGGGTCCCTTGCGCTTCTTCCTCAATTTCACCGACTATCTCGACACCGGCCTCTTCCTCGACAGCCGTGAGTTGCGGCGTCTCATTCGGGAAGAGGCACAGGGGAAGCGCTTTCTGAACCTCTTCGCCTACACCTGCAGCGCCAGCGTCGCCGCCGCCGCAGGCGGGGCGGCGTCTACGTTGAGTGTGGATACAAGCCGCACCTATCTCGATTGGGGTAAGGAGAACTTCCGTCTCAACCGCTTAGAGGGCCCCAAGCAACGTTTCCTCCAGAAGGAGAGCCTCGAGTTTCTAAAGAGCAGCCGGGACCGCTTCGACCTGGCCTACATCGATCCTCCCACCTATTCCAACTCCAAGGAACGCCGCCGTGATTTCGAGGTTCAGCGGGACCATCAGGAGCTGATTCTTGCGGCGGCCCGCTTGATAGACTCCGGAGGATCGATCCTCTTTTGTACAAATTTCACCAAATTCACCCTGGACAGAGCCTTGACGGAACGGTTCGAGGTCGAGGAGCTTACCGACCGCACCCTTCCCCCCGATTTTAGTCGCCGGGGCAAGGCGCACCGCTCCTTTAGTATTCGGTTATAAGGGCACTTTTATTTCACAAGCTTGTTATTCTCACCGATCACGAGTAGGATGGGGGTATGGAAGAAACACCACTCTCTAAGCTCGCCGTACTCATCGACGCAGACAACGCACAGGCCACAATCGTAGAAGGCCTTTTAGCGGAAATTGCCAACTACGGCATCGCCAGCGTCAAACGGATCTACGGCGACTGGACCAGCACTAAACTCAGAAGCTGGAAAGAAATTCTCTTGGAACACTCGATCCAGCCCATTCAGCAGTTCAGCTATACCACCGGCAAGAATGCCACCGACTCTGCAATGATTATCGATGCCATGGACCTCCTCTACACCGGGGAACTGGACGGATTCTGTATCGTCTCCTCCGACTCGGACTACACCAAGCTCTGCGCCAGGTTGAGGGAGGCGGGGAAGACGGTTTACGGCTTCGGGGAGAAAAAGACTCCCAAGCCGTTCGTCGCAGCGGTGGACAAGTTCATCTACACCGAGATCCTGAAAGAGGTTGACGACGATGATGATGACGAAAGCGGCGCAAAACGACGGATGCTGACGAATGAACTACGCCAGGACTCACGGCTTGTTCATCTGCTGCGGACGGCGGTGGAAGCTGCGGCCGACGATTCCGGCTGGGCCTATCTGGGGAATATCGGCCAGAACCTGGCCAAAAAATCTCCGGACTTCGATCCCCGTAACTACGGTTTCAAGAAGTTGAGCGATCTTATCACCGCCACTAACCTCTTCGATATCGACGAACGGGTACTGAATAACTCTCCGGGAAAGCAGATTTACTTCCGCCGGACGCCGAGAAAGAAACGGAAATAGGCAAAAAAAAAGCCGGTCGTACGACCGGCTTATGCACTCTCTTTTTGATCTTCAAGAGGTATCTTTTCCTCCTGATTCCAACGCAGGAGGCCAAGGAAGATACATCCCACTATACAGGCAAACAGGATCATGTAACCCACAGATGCGGCAGCCTCTACCATTCACATTTCTCCTTGGTCTTTATCTACTTTAGCTATACCTTATCACACACATCGCCACTCTGCAAAGGCCCTCCTGTGGATAGGCTGTGAATAATGTGTTAGTAGGCATACGCCTGTATAGTTTGAACCCATATAGAGTCTTGCCCCCTTGCCGGAAGCGGAGTAGACTGTTCAGATCAAGAACAGTATATGAGTACTGATTGATCGAGGTTGTGTATGAAAATCGTTTTTGCCACCGATACCTACTGGCCCCGTTGTAACGGCGCAACTGTCTCTATCGATGCCTTCAAGGCGGAACTCGAAAAACTCGGCCATGAGGTGCATATAATTGCGCCCAAATATCCCCAGGATGAGAGTGCCGAGAATGAACATATTCACCGCTTCAGCTCATACCAGTTCCTCTTCAGCCCCGAAGACAGACTGGTCTGGAAAGCGGAACGATGGAAGATCTTCCGCAAACTGAAAGAGATTAACCCCGACATTATCCATTGCAACACCGAGTTCCAGCTCTCGTTGATGGTTATCAAGTACGGCCATAAGCATAATATTCCGGTCGTATTTACCTCTCATACCTACTGGGAGGAGTATATCAACCTCTACATGCCCTTTCCCGACAAGGTCGGCCGTCAGGTCGCTAAAAGCATTCAGCGTTCGGTTCTCAAGATGGTAGACCAGATTATTACCCCCACCGAACCCATGCGGGAAGTACTGCGCTCCTACGGCGTCGATGCGGATATCAAGGTGCTTCCCACCGGTGTGGTTGAGGATGAGTTCATCCATATTGATAGAAAAGAGGCGAAGCGAAACTCCTTCCTTTACCAGGAATACCCCTTTCTCAAGGACAAACCGATTCTCTTGTATGTCGGCCGGGTTACCCGGGAAAAGAACATGGATTTTATCCTCGACCACTTCGAACGTCTCCAAAAGACCCACCCGGAAGCGCGGTTGGTAGTTACGGGCGGCGGTCCCTACCTGGCGGAGCTGAAGAAACAGGCCCATCGTAAAGGACTGAAGGAGAAGATCGCCTTTACCGGCTACGTAGCCCGAGAAAAGGTACCCGAACTCTACGCCTTGGCCGACGTCTTTGTGTTCGCCTCGAAGACCGAGACTCAAGGCCTGGTGACAATCGAATCGATGATGACCGGCACTCCGGTGGTCGCCATAGGCGAGATGGGGACCAGGATCGTGATGAACGGGGATAACGGCGGCTTTATGGTTCCCGAGGATTTATCCGTTTTTACCTCTCGAGTGGAGGAGCTCTTGGAGAACCCCGAGCTATGGCAGAAAAAGTCCAATGAAGCCCGGGCCTATTCGAAACAGTGGAGCAGCCGCCGGATGACCGAAATCCTGATGGAACTCTACACCGATCTAATCCGGCGAAAAGCAGCGGAACGTCGGGAAGCCTCCTGACGGCCTTGACAGAAGGGGCAATAGGACCGAGATTGATGCTATGGACATCCTGCGCAACTGGCTCGACAACAGCTTACCGGACGTAGTCGCACGACTCGAACAGAGCATAAGCTCCGGCTATCATATCGAACGGGACGAGAGTATCTCCAGTTCGGCCCGGAACGAGATCTTTCGGATACTGGACACCCTGCACTCGGTTCTCTTTCCGGGACGGTATGGTCTCCACTGCCCCAATCAGGGCGAAGACCTCCATTTCTTCCTTCACACCTCCCTCTTGGAAGCCGCCTCCCTCTTGAAGCGCCATATCGGGAATATTGTGGCCCACCATGAGGGTGAGGAGCAGCTGGAGGAGCGGGTATCCGGGGTTATCTCTACCCTTTTTGGGGATATCCCCGAAATTCGGGCCCAATTGATCTCCGACATCGCCACCGCTTTCGATGCCGACCCGGCGGCGAAATCCTACGACGAGATCGTTTTGAGTTATCCCTTCATCGAGGCCATTACAACCCACCGCATCGCCCACTGCCTATACCGGCAGGACGTACCGATCATACCGCGCATTATGAGCGAGCGGGCCCATTCCCGGACAGGCATCGATATCCACCCGGGAGCATCCATCGCACCGGGATTCTTTATCGACCACGGTACGGGCGTCGTCATCGGCGAAACCTGCACCATCGGACGCAATGTAAAGATCTATCAGGGAGTTACCCTGGGCGCCTTATCGCCGTTCGACCGGGACGGCACCCCGAAGCGGGGCATCAAACGCCATCCCGATATCCAGGATGATGTGATCATTTACTCCAATGCTACCATCCTGGGCGGCAAGACCGTGATCGGCAAGGGATCGATTATCGGCGGCAACACCTGGATTGTACGCTCCGTGGCCCCCGGATCGGTGATCTACAATAAGGAGTAAAAGATACATTTATGTGTGCAGCAACATAAATGGCTACATTTTAGTACGTTTTACCGTGAGTATATACGTATAAGTATCCTACAAGGCAACAAGCTTCTTAACTGTATCAATTAATTAAAATCTTTACCTCTCAGTAGTTAACTAACCCCAGCCGCGGACAAGGCACTTTTTGGCACGGCTCCTGCAATAAGGATAACAACAACATGTACACATCCTTTAGGAGGAGTCTATGAAACGTGTGTTCCTAATCGCTGCTTTGCTCGTTGCGGCAGCAAGCAGTCTCGTAGCCGATGAGGTGGCGGAGACCCTCGCGCTCTACAGCGATGCCTTCGACATGATCTGGCTGGTCCTCGCCGCGGCGCTGGTGTTCTTTATGCAGGCCGGCTTCGCTATGGTAGAAACGGGCTTAACCCGGGCGAAGAATGCCTCGAACATCCTCATGAAGAACCTGATGGATTTCTCCGCCGGAGCGGTGATCTTCTGGGCAATCGGTTGGGCCTTCATGTACGGCGCACCTACGCTGGGCGGCCTGATCGGCGGAAACGGGTTCTTTCTCAACTACACCGCAGAAGCGATGGAAGCCTATGGTGTAAGCGACATGTCGGCCATCTTCAGGGACTGGATGTTCCAGGTCGTGTTCGCCGCCACCGCAGCCACAATCGTCTCCGGTGCAATGGCGGAAAGAACCAAGTTCAGCGCCTACCTGGTCTATTCGGTCTTTATCTCCGGTCTGATCTACCCCATCTCCGGGCATTGGATCTGGGGCGGCGGCTGGCTATCCGAACTGGGTTTCCACGATTTCGCCGGTTCGACGGTTGTTCACTCGGTAGGTGCCTGGGCTGCATTGGCCGGCGCAATTACCATCGGTCCCCGTATCGGCAAGTATGTGAAAGCCAACGGCAAGGTAAGCGTCAACGCTATTCCGGGTCACAACATGCCGCTGGCAGCCCTGGGCGTCTTTATACTCTGGTTCGGCTGGTATGGTTTTAACGCCGGCTCCACCCTCTCCGGTACCGATCTCTCGATTGCGATCGTCGCCATCACCACGACCCTTGCGGCCGCCGCCGGAGCCATTGCCGCCATGGTTACCTCCTGGGTCTGGTTCGGCAAAGCTGATCCATCGATGTCCTTGAACGGAGCCCTGGCCGGCCTGGTCGGTATTACCGCTCCCTGTGGGGTAACCACCCCCGGCGCAGCCGTTATCATCGGCCTGGTAGCGGGTATTCTGGTAGTACTGAGCGTCGAGTTCTTCGACAAGGTACTCCACATCGACGATCCGGTAGGTGCTATCTCGGTTCACGGCGTCTGCGGCGCCTGGGGAACCCTCGCGGTGGGCCTCTTCTCCTCCAACGCCGATGTCGGCCTGGGCCTCTTCTACGGCGGCGGTTTCAGTCTGCTGGGCGTACAGGCTCTTGGTGTTGTGGCTGTCTTTGCTTGGGCATTCCTAAGCGCCCTGGTACTTTTCACCCTTATCAAGTTCGCCATGGGTCTCCGGGTCAGCGAGAAGGAAGAGCTGCAGGGCCTCGATATCGGCGAGCACGGAACCGAGTCGTACAGCGGCTTCCAGATTTTCCAGAACATGTAAGGAGGTTGGGATGAAACTTATTATAGCCTACATTCAGCCTGATAAACTGAACGACGTGAAGCAGGAACTATTCAAAGCGGAGGTCTTCAAGATGTCCGTCACCAACGCCCTAGGCTGCGGCCAGCAGATGGGATTTACCGAATCCTACCGGGGCGTGGCTATCGAGGTAAACCTTCTCAAGAAGGTGAGAGTCGAGATCGCCGTTAACGACGATTTCGTCAACAAGACCGTTGATGCGATTGTCGCCGGCGCTAAGTCCGGTAATATCGGCGACGGCAAGATCTTCATTACCCCGCTGGAGGAGGTCGTCAGGATCCGCAGCGGTGAACGGGGTACCGAAGCCGTCGGTTAGATCCAGGCGGACCGCTTCTCAGCGGTCCGCCTTTTTTTTGCTCTTCCTTATTTCCCTCCTTTTCGATAGGTTACTTACCATGACATTTCTTCAACGATTAGAATCAGGTGCAGTCGTCTTCGACGGCGCCATGGGTACCCAGATACAGGAACTTGAGATCAACGCCGCCGAATGGGACGGCCGAGAGGGTTGTTCGGAGGTTCTCAATCTCACCGCCCCCGAAAAAATAGCCGAGATTCACCGGCGCTATCTCGAGGCCGGAGCCGATGTGGTGGAGACCAACTCCTTCGGCGGCAATCTGATTGTTCTAGCCGAATATGATCTATCGGAAAAAATTATAGAGATTAACCGCCGTGCGGCGGAGATCGCCAGGGCTGCGGCGGACGAGTACTCCAGCGCCGAAAAGCCGCGCTTCGTAGCCGGCTCCATGGGTCCCGGAACCCGCTTGCCGAGCCTGGGACAGATCGGCTTCGACGAACTGTACGACTCCTACCGTTTACAGGCGCGGGGACTGATCCAGGGCGGATCGGACCTCCTTATTATCGAGACCTGCCAGGACCTGCTGCAGATCAAGGCCGCTCTTATCGCCGCCATCGACGAGCGAACCGATTTAGGGGCTGATACGCCGATCGGCGTCTCGGTAACTGTGGAGACCACCGGCACCTTGCTGATCGGCTCCAGCATCGGGGCGGTAATCACCGCCCTGAACCCCTTCCCCATCGCCTTTCTCGGCCTTAACTGCGCAACCGGTCCGGAACGGATGCATGCCTATGTCAAGGAGGCTGCAAAACGCTTTCAGGGACCGGTATTCGTGATGCCCAACGCCGGCATGCCGGAAAATCGGGAAGGACAAACCGTCTACACCCTCCAACCTGCCGATTTTGTAGCGCCTTTGAAGGCAATGATTGAAGTCGACGGGGCGGCTATCGTCGGCGGCTGCTGCGGAACCGGGCCCGAGTATATCAAATCCCTGGCGGAGACCACCGTCAATCTTACTCGGGCGGCAAGAGATCCGGAACCCCTGGAGGCGGTCAGTTCTGTCTTTTCAGAAAAGGAGCTGAGCCAAGTACCCGCTCCATTCCTAATCGGGGAACGAACCAATACTAACGGCTCCAAACTCTTTCGCAACAAGCTCTTGAAGGAGGATTGGGACGGAATCCTGGATGTCGCCAAGGAACAGGAGCGTTCCGGCGCCCACGCCCTCGATCTCTGCGTCGCCTACACCGGAAGGGACGAAACCCGGGATATGAAGGAGGCCTTGAGCCGTATCGTTACCCAGGTCGACCTGCCTCTGGTCATCGACTCGACCTCTCCGGAGGTTATCGAAGAGGCCCTGAAGATGATCGGCGGAAGGTCGATAATCAACTCCATCAATCTCGAGGACGGCGAGGAGCGCGCCCGGCGGATCTGCCGCCTGGCCAAACGCTACGGCTCGGCGCTTATCGCCTTAACCATCGACGAGGAGGGTATGGCTAAAGAGGCCGCCCGAAAGGAGGCGATCGCCAGGCGAATTTACACCCTGGCCGTGGAAGAGGAGGGCCTCGATCCGGCGGATCTTCTCTTCGATACCCTGACATTTACCCTGGGAAGCGGCGACGAGACCCTTAAAACCGCAGCCATGGAGACCATTGAGGGGATACAGCGCGTTAAAGCGGCCTGTCCCGGATCTCGAACGGTCTTAGGGGTGAGCAATATCTCCTTCGGGCTCTCCCCCTACTCTCGTGAGGTACTCAACTCCCTCTTCCTGGATGAGGCGATCAAGGCGGGACTCGATGCAGCCATCGTCAATGTCAAGAAGATCATGCCCTTGAGCTCCATCCCGGATGATGAGAAAGAGATGGCCCTCAACCTGATCTTCAACCGAGGCGATGATCCCCTTTTCGGCTATATCCGCTTCTTCGAAGGCAAGGAGGGAAAGCCGAGGGAGGAGGTCGACGCCGACGCGGGGACGCCTGAGGAACGACTGCAGCGCCGCGTCGTAGGCGGCAGTAAATCAGGTATTGAGGAGATCCTGGATACCCTGCTCGATTCGCATCCGCCGACGGAGATTATTAATACCCTGCTGATACCGGCCATGAAGGAGGTGGGCGACCTATTCGGCTCCGGCAAGATGCAGCTCCCCTTTGTGCTGCAGTCGGCGGAGGTAATGAAGAAAGCGGTCGGCTATCTCGAACCCTTCATGGAAAAAAAGGAGAGCGATGCGGCCCTGCAGCTGGTGTTGGCCACCGTGCGGGGCGATGTTCACGACATCGGGAAGAATCTGGTCGACATCATTCTCTCTAACAACGGCTATGTGGTTCACAATCTGGGCATCAAGTGCGAGATCGACACCATCATCGAGAAGGTCAAGGAGACCGGCGCTCAGGCGGTCGGTTTGAGCGGCCTCCTGGTCAAGTCCACCGCCATAATGAAGGAGTACCTGGATGAGATGGAACGCCGCGGTCTGAAGGTTCCCGTCTTCCTTGGGGGAGCGGCCCTGACCCCGGATTACGTCGCCAACACCTGCGTGCCGGCCCTGTCGGCTCCGGTGGTCTACTGTCCCGACGCCTTCGCGGGTCTTCAGGCGATGAACGACCTCAAAGACGGGGTGCTCGAGGCGACGAAGGCCGCGCCCGTCAGGAAACCCCTTAAGCCTCAGTCGGCTCCCGCTGAGGCGGTCAGTATCGATCACACTATTGCCGTACCAAAAGCCCCCTTCTACGGCTCCTCCCTGGTGGAGGATATCGATGTAGAGCAACTCTATCCCCTCTTGACCGAGCAGGTGCTTTTCCGCGGCCGTTGGGGATACCGAAGAGGCAGACTGAGCGCGTCCGAGTACGAGGATCTACTGGAAAACGAGGTGCGTCCCCAATTCAACGAGCTGAAGCGGCGCTGTCTGGAGGACGGAATCTTCCAGCCCAAGCTCGTCTACGGCTATTACCCCTGCTACAGCGAAGGCGACGACGTGGTGCTTCTCGACCGTCCCGACGGCGAAGAGCGGGCCCGGTTTCACTTCCCCCGTCAGCAGGAGGCTCCCGGATTATGCGTGGCCGACTACTTCCGCGGCAAAGATGCTCCGGAGCGGGATCTTATCGCCCTGCAGGTGGTTACTATAGGGGAATCGGCACACAGAAGAGCCCAGGAACTCTATGAGTCTGACGCCTACAAGGACTATCTTCTCTTCCATGGATTATCGGTGGAACTTGCTGAAGCCTTGGCGGAATACTGGCACCGAGAGGTACGGATCGAGCTGGGCATCACCGAAGAGGACGGATCCGGAATCGATGATTTTGTCGTGCAAGGCTACCGCGGCTCCCGCTACTCCTTCGGCTATCCGGCCTGTCCCGATATGGCCGGGAATCAGGTTATCTTCGATTTTCTAAAACCAGAGCGCATCGGCGTCCGCTTAAGCGAGGAGGGGCAGATGATACCCGAACAGACCACCTCGGCCTTCATCGTCCATCATCCCCAGGCGAAGTACTTCAAGGTATAAGGAGTAGAGCAATGGAACAGTATATCTGCACCAACTGCGGTTATATTTACGACCCAGAACAGGGCGACGAAACCCAAGGCATTCCGCCGGGGACCCCGTTCGACGAGCTCCCGGAGAACTGGACCTGCCCTATCTGTTATGTAAGTAAGGATCAGTTCGATTTAGCATAAAAAAACCCCATCCCGGAGGGGATGGGGCCTTGTTCAGGATCGTTTAAGTCTACTCCTCAGGAGAGAAGTCGTCCTTGCTTACGCCGCACACGGGGCATACCCAATCTTCGGGAAGACTTTCGAATGCGGTACCTGCCTCGATACCGTTATCGGGGTCGCCCTCGGCGGGATCGTAGATGTAGCCGCATGCATCACAAACGTATCGCTTCACAGTAGACTCCTTTAGCTTATGCTCGCCACAATCCGTGCAGATTGCAGTACTCACGGGCGCTTACATTATCGGCGCTAACGCAGAATTTTGCAACCGGTTCGTCGCCCGGATTAAGATACTGAAAATAGGAGATACCGTCAGCAATCAATTCGATCCACTGAATGTAATGTTCTTCCTTCATGGGGTGCAGCGTACTTCCGACGGTAACGGTGTAGCCGTCGGCGCTCTTCTCGATAACCGGAACATGCTTCTCGGTCGAACTGTCGGCGGTCTTCTCTTCAAGAAGCTTCATCTCGGCACCGCAGCAAACAAGATCGCCGGCACCGCCCTGCAGTACCTCGACTATATTACCGCACTCTTCACACTTGTAGACTTCCATTCTTTTCGCCATACTCTATTCCTCCTAAACTCTTTATTGAATCACCAGTTCTCCGCCAGAACCTCGAACCAGGCCTGGGGATGTGCACAGGCCGGACAGGCCTTGGGGGCTTCGGTACCTTCGTGCAGATAACCGCAGTTCATACAGCGCCATACGATGGACTGATCCTTCTTGAAGACCTTCTGGGCATCCACGTTGGCTTTCAGGTCGTTGTAGCGCTTCTCATGCTGCTTCTCGGCCACACAAACGGCCTCGAAGACCTTGGCTACGACCTCATACCCCTCTTCCCGAGCAGTGTTGGCGAAACCAACGTACATGTCGGTCCACTCGTAGTGCTCGCCGGCGGCGGCCGCCGCCAGATTCTCCGAGGTGGTACCGATAACCCCGGCGGGGAATGCGGCCTGAACCTCCACATCTCCGCCTTCGAGGAACTTAAAGAAACGCTTGGCGTGCTCCCGTTCCTGATCGGCGGTTTCTGAGAAAATCGCACCTATCTGTTCGTATCCCTCTTCCCGCGCCTTCTTGGCAAAATAGGTATACCTATTCCGTGCCTGGGATTCCCCGGCGAAGGCCGTCAAGAGATTCTTCTCTGTCTTCGATCCTTTGAGACTTTTCATGAGCTCCTCCCGCAAATATATTCTCCGCTCCGGATTTAGCCCGGAGAGACACCAAGATTGTTGTGGCCTAGTCCAGTACGCACTCTCGACAGAGACCGCGGACGATAAGCTCAAGAGACTCTACCCTAGTCCCGGTAAGGTCCGCATCGTTCAGTAATTCACTTGCACCGGGTCGAGCTTGCGCCCAGCGCAGATCGCTTACCGTGCCACATTGGTTACAGACAAAGTGAGGATGATTTTCAGGGTTGGGATCATATTGGGCATGATCCTTGCCGGTATCGAGCCGCTGAATATCTCCGGAGGCGGTTAGCACGTCCAGATTGCGGTAAACCGTACCGAGACTTATCCTGGGGAGGCGTTTGCGCACCTCCGCATAGATGGTTTCGGCCCCGGGATGGTCGCGGTGCAGACGCAATTGTTCTAATATGACCTTCCGTTGTACCGTCATTCTCATCAAGAAATTACACCTTTATCAGTAATTATTCTTAAATATAACTCTTTTTATGCTACAAGTCAAATGTTTTCCGCACTTCATTCACAATATTTAAAACTCAGAGCGCCTAAATGGTTATTTATTAGATTTTTTGTAATGTTTATGTGTATACCTCTCCTCATATGGCAAGAAACATTAGTCTCGCTCGGCGTCGTCCAGGAGAATCTCAATCATTGCAATGTCATTCAGAGCCAGGGCATACTGCTCCTGCCCGGCAGGCTTAGCTACAATCGTCACCGGTATCGCCTCATCTACCGATTTGGAGAATTCAAGATTGAGGATCGAGCATACCTCCTCGCTCTTCTTGCCGGAATTGCGGGTAATGCGAACCTTCTTTCCGGCGACCCAGGCCTCGGCAAGTTGTTCCAAGAGAACGATGGTAGTCAAAGATTCAGGTTTCGTCTCGTCGTCGATCTTATCGGCAACCCCATAGAGGCGCCGGCTGAGGAACGGTGCCGAGCCGTTAAAGAAGCCGGCTATCTTACGCACCGCCGCGGCCGCAGGGGGATTCTTCACGCCGGTATGCTCAGCGAAGTAGTCCAGGGCCAGGTAGAGATTGATGCTCTCGAGGAGACCGAGATGGGGAAACTCCTGGATCTGGTCGAGTTCCAGTCCGATCCGGTACTCCTTCTCCCATATGGGAACCCGGGTGCTCAGCTCATCGATGTAGCGTCCCACCGTAGCTCGATGTACCCCCAGTCGTCGGGCGATCTCGGCGCGACGCATCCCTTCGGGATGGGACATCAAGAGGAGTTCAAGCTGTATCATCCGCTCACTTTTTTTACCGCTACTTTCCATGGTGCATCCTCATGTGCAGATCTTGTTTTTTATCTGTCCCTAATAAACTTTATCAGATAAGTGTTGCATCTATTGCAACATTTATCAAAAATAGTGATATTTTTTATTTTTTTGACTTTTTTGCCCACCGTCAATACCGAGAAGACAAAAAAAAGCCCGGACGACAATTCCGGGCTTCAAATGGGCGGCTAATCTGCTTAAAAGAACTCTCTACCCTTCGGTTTCTGTCTCCACCTCGAGGATCTCTACCAAAGCTTTGGGATCGAGCCGGAAGAGAAAACCCTTGCCTTCATAGAAACCGTGCTCCCCTATCAGGTGCAGATGCAGATCCGAAAAGGAGATTTCTCGACCCAGGCGCTCATTCTTGACGGTTGTCGTCGTCTTAGAGAAGAGCCCCGGATCTTCGAAGGGACAGGGAAGTTTTCCACGCACCGAGTAGACCTGGACCGATATGCCCTCCTCGACGGTGACGAACTCGCCCAGTCCCTTGGCGCCCTTATCCCGAAGTTCCTGCATCCGGGCCGCGATAGCCTCATGGCTGGTATTCAGCCGCTGTACTACTGCCTCATCCTCGATGATAATATCCACCAGATGGCGATCATCCTTTCCCAGGAATCCTTCCAGGGTAATAACGCCGGGAGCCATGTTGGCCTGAGCCCGTTTCATCTGCGGAGTCTGCTTCATCTACCTTCCTCCTCGTATTGGATTTCCACGGAGCCCATGGCTCAGCCGAACTTATCGAAGTAGATAAGCTCTTCGGGCACGCCGTTCGTGGTAAGTACATTCACGCAGGCGTCGATCATCCCGGGACTTCCGCAGAGATAACCTTCTACGTTTTCGCCGCTCTCCATATATTTGTCGAGTACCTCGGTGATCAGCCCCACTTCTCCGTCCCAGTTGTCCTCGGGCTGAGGCTCCGAGAGGGCCGGGATGAATTGGAAGTTCGGGAGCTTCTTCTCGAGCTCTCGCATCTCATCAATTAAAAAGAGATCCCGTTTCGACCGGGCGCCAAAGAAGTAGCGCACCCTGCGGTCGGTCCCTTTCTCGAGCATGTCGAGCAGAATCGACTTGATCGGGGCCATCCCTGACCCGCCGGCGATGCAGACGATCTCCCGCTCGGTGTCCCGCAGGAAGAAGTCGCCGTACGGCCCGTTTATGGTGACCTCGTCCCCCTCTTTTAGATACTGATGCACATAGGTGGTACAGATTCCGTTGGGGACAAGCCTGATCTCCAACTCAACTTCGCCGGTGCGGGAAGGCTGGGAGGACATCGAATAGGCTCGGTAGACCGGTTCGTCGGTCAACTCGTATTCCGGTACCTTGAACTGGATGAACTGTCCGGCCGTCATCTCGATGCTGTCGGGCTCCTCCAGCTTAAGGGTTACCTCTTTTATATCGTGGGTTAAATCCCGAACCTTAGAGACGGTGGTGCGGTACTCCTTGACGTTGAAGAGCTCCTCGGGAATGCGAATCCGCATATCCTCTTTAACCTTCAACTGACAAGAGAGCCGGACGTTCTTCTCCCGCTCCTCCTCGGTAATCCACGGTAGCTCGGTGGGGAGGTACTGCCCCGCCCCCTCCTCGACGACAACCTTACAGAGTCCGCAGGAGCCGCGCCCGCCGCAGGCGGAAGGGATAAAGACCTCCTGCTCCATCAAGGTGCCCAACAGAGGCTTTCCGCCGCGTACAACATACTCGTGGTCGTCGTTGATGGTTAGATTGACTTCGCCATAGTTGGCGATGGTGGCGTCGGCGATTACCATCAGCACCGCCAGGAAACCGGAGATGGCCGAGATAGCGCCGACGCTTACCAGGAATGCAGTTACAGAAAACATGCGGCCTCCTTAGTTGATGTTGATCATGCCGGTAAAGCCCATGAAGGCCAGGGCCATCATGCCGGTTATTATCAGAGTTATCCCCGCCCCTTCGAGACCGTTGGGCAGCTTCGCTTTGGCTAACTTCTGCCGGATGCCGGCCATAGCCATGATCGCCAGCCACCAGCCGAGGCCGGAACCAAGACCGTAGAAGAAGCTGGAGAGCAGGGTGTATTCCCGGATAACCATAAAGAGGCTGGCGCCTAAGATAGCGCAGTTAACGGTAATCAGCGGCAGGAAGATCCCCAGGGCCGCATAGAGTGGCTCCGATACCCGCTCGATAATCATCTCCACCAGCTGCACGAAGGCGGCGATAACGATGATAAATACGATAAAGCGCAGGTAGGTCAGCCCCAACGGTACCAGAACAAAGTAGTAGACCAGGTAATTGAGGAGACTCGTGGTGGCCATTACGAAGGTAACCGCAGTTCCCAGTCCCATAGAGGTCTTCACCTCCCGAGAAACGCTCAGGAAGGAACACATACCCAGGTAGTTGGTTAACAAAATATTATTGGTAAAGATAGCGCCGAAGAAGATCGCCATCGCTAAGCCCCAATCCATCATGAGCTAGCCTCCTCTTTCTCTTTCAAGATCGCCCCTTTCACAACCCAAATGAAGATCGCCAACATAAAGAAGGCTCCGGGAGGCATTACCATGATGGCCCAGGGGGTCCACCAATCGCCGAGAACCTGGAAGCCGAAGATAGTTCCGGCGCCCATCAGCTCCCGGAAAAAAGCGATGACCAAGAGGACATAAGAGTATCCAATTCCAGAGGCCAAACCGTCGATGAGGGACATCCCCGGGGGATTGTTGAGGGCGAAGGCTTCGGCCCGGCCCATAATGATACAGTTGGTAATGATCAGTCCAACGTAAGGTCCCAGCTGCCGGGAGATATCCGGTAGATAGGCCTTCAGTACGATATCGACGATGATGACGTACGAGGCGATAATCAAGGTCTCAGCCATCATCCGTACCCGGCTGGGAATCACTTTTCGCAGTATCGATACGGTGAAACCGGAAAGAGTGGTCGTGAAGAGCACTCCCAGGCTCATTACCAGGGTATTTCTAAAGTTATTTGTTACCGCCAGGGTCGAGCAGATGCCGAGAATCTGCGCGAATACCGGATTATCAGCGCCGATGGCGCCTAAAAATATCTTCTTGCCTTTGCCTGCGGCCATTACCGCACCTCCTTCAAGAGCGTTTCGGCCCTTTGGGGACTCTCGTTGATCATGTCGCGCACATATTTTGATGTGTACGTAGCGCCGGTGATGGCGTTGATCTCGTCGGGAGCGGTATTATCCGCGTCCTCCTGTACCAGGGAGAAGGGCGGTCGCTTTCCGCGGAACTGCGTCTTGAACCACTCCTCTTCGATGCGGGCTCCCAGACCGGGGGTCTCGTTCTGTTTAATGAAGTCGATGCCGGTCATCTCCTTCAGCTCGTCGTTATAGCCGATCAGAGCTTCGATCTCGCCCCAGAGACCGGGGCCGGCAATGCGAAAAGCGTAGCTCTCGGCCCCTTCGAGGTCGCCACGGACGGCGAAGACGGCCGGTTTTCCGTCGATAAAATACTCGGTTACATTCTCGCCGTAGATACGGTTAATCTCGCTATTCTCCTCTGGAACCTGTATTCCCGCGCTGAAAAGAACCGCTTTCTTCAGGAATAAGGTCTCGTTCTCCTCTACAATGGCCTGAGTAGAGAGATAGATTCCGGATATGATAGATATGAAGACCACGGTGATGAGCACCATGAAAATGACCGGGAATATCCGTTCCTTGTAAAACGATACCTCCGCTGCCATTACGCCGTACCTCCTGCCGCTTTGACCTTCTTTTTCTTCTTCTGTTCCACGATCAGGTAGTTCAAGAGGGGGGCGAACATATTCGCTAAGAGGATCGCGAAGGTGATGCCCTCAGGCCAGATCGAGAAGGTACGGATCAGCACCGTCAACACACCGATAAAGGCGCCGTATATGACCCGCCCCAGATTGGTCGTCTGGGAGGAAGAGACCGGATCGGTAGCCATATACATCATGCCGTAGAGGATACTCCCGGCGAAGAGCGCATATTGGGGAGCTATTGCAGCGGAAACACCCGCGTAATGGAGGATACTCTGCATGCCGAAGAATCCGACAAAGACCGAGACGATAATATGCCACGAAGCGGTCTTCGTAAATATCAGATAGAGTCCCGACAGAATGATCAGGAAGGCTGCAGTCTCGCCCATCGAACCGGCGGTCGACCCCAAAAGAAGATCAAGAAAGGGTACCGATTCCCCCGCCGACATACGGACCAGCGGAGTGGCCTGGGTGACCGCATCGAGTCCCGGGGACCAGGCGATGAAACCTCCCAGGGTCCCGCCTACGGGGGGAACGAAACGGGACGAGAGCTGGTAGCCGAACGAGGCGTAGACGAACGCCCGCCCCGATATGGCCGGATTAAAGACGTTGCGGCCGAAACCGCCGAATACCATCTTTCCGAAGATCACGCCGAAGGCGATACCTACCGCGGCGATCCAGTAAGGAATCGTGGGCGGAAGACTCAGGGCGTAGAGAAAGTTCGTTACGAAAACCGCGGACGAAACCTTCGCCTTATTTTGCCGGGCGAAGATGTACTCAGATAGAAAGCCGACGACATTGACTACCGCCAGTACCGCGATCGTCCGCCATCCGTAATAATAGACGGAGGCCAACAGAATCGGGACCAGCGCGTAGAGCACTTTGAACATAATCGGCTGCTTCAACAGGATACCTTGTGTTTTTGCCATTGCCATGCCTTCACTATAACGGACTAGGTGGAAAAGTCAATTTCCACAATCAGTAACTTTTTCTTTAATCAATCCTACGTCAATATAGGTATTCAAGTAATTATTCGTCAAACCTAAAAAAGAGAATTTCCCATTAGGAGTAATTATTAGTACCTTTTGCTCAGTCGGGAACTCTGGTATGACCAATCCTGACATTTTTGGTAATGAACATACAGTGTATGATGTAAGGAGAAAATTGTGACCAAATCCGCCTTTATGCAGGAGTTGGAAGATCTGCTCGAGGAAGCCAAAACAGCGATCCTCGCCACCGTCGACAAAGAGTCCCGGCCCTCGATGCGCTGGATGACTCCCACCGTTATCCGCGGCCGCAGCGGCGCCATTTATGCCGTAACATCCAAGACGTTCGCCAAGAGTGAACATCTAGCGGGAAATCCCCAGGTCCAGTGGATGGTCCAGAGTCGAGTCCTCGATAAGGTGATTAATCTTCAGGGAAAGGTGAATATTATCGAGAATTCCGCTATGAAGGCCGAGGTTCTCGAGGCGATCGGACCGCGCCTTCCCGTTTTTTGGCGGGTAAACCCCGATCCTGAGAATCTGGTCGTTTTAGAAACAATCATCAGTCAAGGAGTTCTCTTTCTGCCCATGAAGGGTAAGGGTGAGACTGTAACCTTCGAGTCAGCTTGAGAACACAAGGAGTATCAATGAGTCTCGTTAAAAAACACGGCAAGGAGAAAACGACCTCCTTGCTTCGGGAAATGATTCTTATGCGCCGATTCGAGGAGAAGGCCGGTCAGATGTACGGCCTCCGGAAGATCGGCGGTTTTTGTCATCTCTATATCGGACAAGAGGCGGTGGCGGCCGGTACGATCGGCGCCCTCGATATGAAGTCCGACTATATTCTCTCCGGCTACCGGGATCACGGGCACGCCCTGGCGGTCGGTATGGACCCCAACGCGATTATGGCCGAGCTTTACGGTAAGTCCACCGGCTGTTCCAAGGGAAAAGGCGGTTCGATGCACATGTACTCCGCCGAAAAGCATATGCTCGGCGGAAACGGTATCGTCGGCAGTCAAATTCCGGTGGGAACCGGGGTTGCATGGAAGATTAAGTATATGCAGGAGCAAGGGGTAGTCCTTTGCTACTTTGGAGACGGCGCAATCCACCAGGGAGCCTTTCACGAGAGCCTCAACCTGGCCAAGATTCACGATCTGCCGATTATCTACATCGTCGAGAACAACCAGTACGGAATGGGTACCGACTTTAAACGGGTCTCCTCGGTTCACGACCTGGCCGAAATGGGAGCTGCATACAATATTCCCGGCAAACAGCTGAACGGTATGAACGTAATGGAGGTCTACGATGAGTTCTCCGATGCGGTAGCCAAGCTGCGCAAGAATCCGGAGCCTCTCTTCTACGAGATCAGAACCTATCGCTACCGGGGACACTCGATGAGCGATCCGGCCAAGTATCGGACGAAAGAGGAGCTCGAAGGCTATAAACAGCAGGATCCAATTCTGATTCTCTTGAACGAGATGAAGGAGCAGAAGTTCATCACCGACGAGGAATACAAGGAGATGGACACAGAGATAAAGAAGATCTGCGACGAAGCGGTCGAATTCGCAGATAACAGCCCGGAACCGGAATTGAGCGCCCTCTATGAAGACGTGCTCGCGGAAGCTTGATTAAGGAGGAGTTGCGATGCCGGTAATTACTTTTCGAGAAGCCTTACGACAGGCTATGGATGAGGAGATGGCCCGGGACGAGCGGGTCTTCGTCATGGGCGAAGAGGTTGCCCAGTATAACGGCGCCTACAAGGTCACCCAGGGATTGTGGGAGAAGTACGGCGACCTTAGGGTCGTGGATACCCCGATAACCGAGGAGGGCTTCACCGGAATGGGGGTCGGCGCGGCTATGGTAGGCTTGCGGCCTATAGTGGAGTGGATGACCTTCAACTTCGCGTTGATGGCCTACGATCAGGTCATATCTAACGCCAGTAAGACCCGCTACATGTCGGGCGGGCAGTTTGCCTTCCCCATGGTTATGCGCGGTCCCAACGGTCCGGCCGAATACCTCGGCGCCCAGCACTCCCAGGCGCTGCAGTCGATATTCGCCCACATACCGGGCCTGAAGGTTGTCAGTCCTTCCACCCCCTACGACGCCAAGGGTCTGTTAAAGACCTCAATCCGAGACGACAACCCGGTCATTTTCCTCGAAGGAGAGCTGATGTACGCCTGGAAAGGCGAGGTTCCCGAAGAGGAGTACCTGATTCCGCTGGGCAAGGCGGATGTGAAACGTGAGGGAGCCGATGTTACCTTGGTGAGTTACGGCAAACCGATGCGGGTCACCCTGGAGGCGGCGGAGAAGCTCGCCGGCGAAGGAATCGAAGCCGAGGTGGTCGACCTGCGTTCCATTCGTCCTCTGGACGAGGAGAGCGTCTACGCTTCGGTCCGCAAGACTCACCGCTGCGTAATCGTCGAGGAATCCTGGCCCTTCGCCTCGGTCGGCTCCCATTTGGGCTGGCTGATCTCGAAGAACGCCTTCGACTACTTAGATGCGCCGGTTGAGATGGTGGCCTCGGAAGACGTACCGATGCCCTACAATCACAAGCTGGAGCTGGCGGCTCAGCCGCAAGTTGACAAAATCGTCGCCGCTTCTAAGCGGGTCCTCTATCTGAATGAATAGCAGGTAATAAAGGAGTTTACACATGGCCGAAAAGGTATTGATGCTGGCCCTCTCGCCCACCATGGAAGAGGGGACCATTGCTAACTGGAAGAAGAGTGTCGGCGACGCGGTCACCCAGGGGGAGGTCCTTTGCGAGGTCGAGACCGACAAAGCCACCATGGATTACGAAAGCGTTCAGGAGGGGACCCTCCTAAAGATCCTGGTCGATTCGGGTGAGGACGCTGCGGTCGGTCTCCCCATCGCCATCATCGGCGATGAGGGCGAGGATGTATCCTCTCTGGCCGAGGAGGCGTCCAAAGAACTCAAAGCAGGCGGCGGTGCGGAGGCGGCGACCGATGCAGATAAGTCGGAAGATAAAAAAGAGCCCCAAGAGAGTCCGCCCCCCGAGAAGAGCGAGAAAAAAGCGGAGCAATCTCAGGCCGAAGCGCCAAAACCTGAGTCCCCGAAATCTGAAACGTCCAGGCCCAAACAGTCCGCATCCGCCGAGGACGGCTGGATCAAGGCCTCGCCTCTGGCCAGGGAACTTGCCCGACAGAGAGGCATCCGCCTCGAGTCCCTCTCGGGCAGCGGTCCCGAGGGACGAATCGTCAAGCGCGACATCGACGAAGCGGCGGCCAGTCCCGCCCGGGCCTACGAACGACAGCCGGCCGAAACCGGCATGGCGGCATTCGCCGCTACCGCTCCGGCCGCCGGCGAAGACCGGACGATCAAGATTTCGAAGATGCGCAAGTCGATTGCCGCGCGTCTGGCGGAGTCGAAATACAGCGCTCCCCACTTCTATCTGAATGTCTCCGTCCGGGGCGAAGCCCTCCTGGGCGCCCGGGGGTCGATCAACAAGAAACTTCCCGAGAAGGTCTCGGTAAATGCATTCTTGATTAAACTCGCCGCCGAGGCCTTGAAGCGCCATCCCCGGGTAAACGCCAGCTGGGAAGAGGATTCGATCCGAGAGTTCGGCTCCATCGATGTGGGTCTGGCGGTTGCTCTGGATGACGGACTTATTACTCCGGTGGTACGCAACTGCGGCAACAAGGGGATCATCGCCATCGATCAGGAACTCAAAGAACTGATCCCCCGGGCTCAGAACGGCAAACTCGCTCCGGAGGAGTATTCGGGAGCCACCTTCTCGATCAGTAATCTCGGCTCGTTCGGGATCGAAGATTTCACCGCCATCATCAATCCTCCCGGATCGGCGATCCTCGCCGTCGGTGCGATGCAGAAGGTACCGGTAGTAAACGACGCCGGTAACCTGGAAGTCGGACAGCAGATGAAGCTGACACTCTCCTGCGATCACCGGGTAGTGGACGGCGCCATCGGCGCCCGTTTCCTGGATACCCTGAAGGGGAATCTCGAGAATCCGATGTTCGCCCTACTCTAAGAAAGGAATAGAAATATGAGTCAAATCGAAGCTGATTTAGCTGTATTAGGATCCGGGCCCGGAGGATATGTGGCCGCCATAAGGGCGGCCCAGCTGGGCATGAAGGTCGCGATAATCGAAAAAGAGAAACTTGGCGGAGTGTGCCTCAATGTGGGCTGCATACCGTCTAAGTCATTGATTCATCAGGCAGAGGTTTTCAGCCACGCCAAGGAATCGGAGAAGATGGGCGTCAAGCTCGATCTTTCCGGATTCGACTATACCAAGGTCTTCAAGAAATCTCGCAGTGCAGCCGACCGTCTCTCCAAAGGGGTCGCCTTCCTGATGAAGAAGAATACGATCGAGGTGGTGGAAGGCATCGGCACCCTCACCTCCCCTACGACCATCGATGTGGAAGGAAAGGACGGCAAACAGACCGTCAAAGCCGGAAAGATCCTGGTCGCCACCGGTTCCAGGCCCCGGGAGCTTCCGGGCTTCGAATTCGACGAGAAGCAGGTCCTCTCTTCCACGGGCGCACTCATGCTGGAAGAGGTGCCGGAGAAACTGGTTATTCTCGGCGCCGGCGCAATCGGCTGCGAGTTCGCCCACATCATGAGCTCCTTCGGCTCTAAGGTGACCCTGGTGGAGATGCTCCCGCAAATACTCCCCTTGGAGGATCCGGACGCCGCCAAGGTGCTGGCCGATAACTTCAAGAAACGCAAAATCGATATCCGCCTTAACACCAAAGCCACCTCCCTGAAAAAGGGGAAGAACGGTATTACCGTCTCTCTGGAGAACGGCGACGGAGAGAGCGAGGATGTGAAGGCCGACAAGATCCTGGTAGTAGTCGGCCGAGTGCCCAATACCGAGGGAATCGGACTTGAGGAGCTCGGGGTGGCCACCGAAAAGGGATTCGTTCAAGTGGGAGACTATTACCAGTCCTCCGTAGACGGGGTCTATGCCATCGGCGACGTCACCTCGTCGCCCCTTCTGGCTCACGTAGCCAGTAAGGAGGGGGAGATTGCGGTGGAGCATATGGCGGGAAAGAATCCGGAAAGCTTTATCAGCCCCGACTCAATTCCGTCGGCGGTCTACACCGAACCGGAGGTCGCGAGTTTCGGCCTGACCAAGGAGAAGGCGGTACTCAAGGGTTTCGATGCCGCCGAGGCCCAGTTCCCCTACCGGGGTGCCGGGAAGGCAGTGGCGACCGAGTCGGCCGAAGGGATGGTAAAGGTAATCTACGATACCGGCAGCAAGGAGATACTCGGCGCACACATCGCCGGAACCAGAGCGACGGAGATCCTGCATGAGGTACTGGTCGCAAAGAACGCTGAACTCTTGCCGGCCGACCTGGCGCACACAATCCATGCCCATCCGACTATCTCGGAGACCCTGATGGAAGCCATGAAGGAGATCGAGGGCGGAGCCATTCATATTTAATGGTCTGCTCTCTTATTCTTACGTATATTCTCACATAAATGAGAAGCATAATTACAAGGAGTTTATGATGGAACGATCTATTACGACCATGGGCGGTAACGCCATTACCCTTATCGGACCAGAACTGAAGGTAAACGATCAGGCCCCCGATTTCACTGTATTGGACAACGACCTTTTACCTAAGACTCTGGCTGATTTCAAAGGCAAGAAGAAGCTCATCAGCGTGGTACCTTCCCTCGATACAGGCGTATGCGACGCCCAGACTCGCCGCTTTAATGAGGAGGCCGCGAAGCTGGGTGACGACGTTGTTATCCTGACTATCAGCGTCGATCTCCCCTTCGCTCAGAAGCGTTGGTGCGGAGCTGCGGGCGTAGACCAGGTGGTGACCCTCTCGGATCATCGGGACGTCGATTTTGGTCAGCGCTATGGACTCTTGATCAAGGAGCTGCGCCTTCTCAACCGAGCGATCTTTATTCTTGATGAGAACGATGTGATCCGCTACATTGAGATCGTCGGCGAGAACACCGAACATCCCGACTACGACACCGCCCTGTCGACGCTTGGAAAGCTCTAGTTCGAGAGGGACGAAGACGAGGTAAGCGATGATAGCGACTCCGATCCGTGATGAAGTCTATGCCATTACCGTCAACGACCGTACTACCGATCTCTTCGAGGGATTGTGGCCGATCAGTCAGGAAGGGGTCTCCTACAACTCCTATCTGGTAAAGGACGAGCGGAGCGCTATCATCGATCTTACCAAGGAATTTAAATCCGACCAGCTCCTGGATCATATCGGCCGCATAATTCCGGTAGAGAAGCTCGACTACCTGGTAGTAAACCACATGGAACCGGACCATACGGGAGCGCTCAAGACATTACTGCGTCTCAATCCGGATATCACGATCATCTGTACGCCGAAAGCCCGTCCGATGATCGAAAACTACTACCGCTTCTCCGGAAATATTCATGAGGTCGCCGACGGAGAGGAGATCTCCCTCGGTAAGAAGACCCTGAAGTTCTTCCATACCCCTTTTATCCACTGGCCGGAAACGATGATGAGCTACCTGGTCGAGGATAAGGTACTCTTCTCCTGCGACGGTTTCGGCGGTTACGGAGCCTTGACCGGAGCGATCTTCGACGATCAGATTCAGGATCTCGAGTTCTACAAGCGGGAATCCCTGCGCTACTATACCAACATCGTCGCCAAGTTCACCAAACCGGTACTGAATGCGATCGACAAGCTGGCCGAAGTGCCTATCGAGGTGATCGCTCCCAGCCACGGCCTGATTTGGCGGGGCAATCCCGGCACCATCGTCGAGCTCTACCGCAAATGGTCGGAGTACGGCCATGGCGAGAGCGAGATCGGCGTGACCCTGATGTACGGCTCTATGTACGGCAACACCGAGCAGGCCATGAACTATGTGGCCAAGGGCTTGAGCGCCGAAGGGGTTCCGGCTCAGATCTTCGATGTGGCCCGCACGCATATGAGCTATATCCTCCCCTCCCTGTGGGTCAACAAGGGGGTAATCGTCGGGGCGCCGACCTATGAGGGAAGCCTTTTTCCGGCCATGTCCCTGGCCTTGGAGGAGGCTTCCATTAAACGGGTGATGCACAAGCAGATGGCCTACTTCGGGAGCTACGGCTGGTCCGGCGGAGCCCTGCGACAGGTCAAAAAGCTGATCGAGCCCATCAAGTGGGAGATACTCGATACCCTAGAGTTCGCCGGCGGTCCCACCGATGACGAATTGCAACAGGCATTCGAATTCGGCAGGGAGTTCGGTCGGAGAATGAAGACCCAATAGAGGCTCTCCCCTATTCTCGCCGTATAGAAACAAAAGACCGCCCCGAAAGAGGCGGTCTTTTAAATATCCCTATTCGTTTCTCTACTTACGGTAGATCGGCCGCGGATGATAGTTGGTGTGCAGCAGTTCGTGCGCCTTGTGACTCAAGGGCTCGCCCAAGTAGTCGGCGTAGATCTGCTTGATCTCCGGATTCTGATGGGAGCACCGTACGGTCGACTGCTCATCATCCTTGTAGATACCGGCGATCCGTTTCTCCCGCACATTATCGGTGGTGTTGTAGGGCTGACCGCCGCCGGCGATACAGCCGCCCCGGCAGGCCATAACCTCGATGAAGTGGTAGGGGAGCTCCTTACCGTTGTCCCGGGCATCCTGTACCTCTTTGATCAGGTCCCGCACATTGGCCATACCATGGGCCACAGCCACGCGAACCTCAGTACCGTCCACGTCGACGGCACCGGTGCGGACGCCGTCCATACCGCGCACGGCCTCGACATTTACGTCGGCCAGCTCCTTGCCGGTAACCAGGTTGTAGGCGGTCCGGATGGCAGCCTCCATAACACCGCCGGTGTTGCCGAAGATGGTTGCTGCCCCGGAGTAGGCGCCGATGGGAGAGTCTGCTTTCTCGTCGGGCAGGCTAAGGAAATCGATTCCGGTGGCCTTGATCAAGCGGGCGAGTTCCCGGGTAGTCAGCACCAGGTCGACGTCCTGAAAACCGGAAGCGGACATGTTGTCGTCCCGGGTGATCTCGAACTTCTTGGCCGTACAGGGCATGATCGATGCAGAGTAGATCTTTGCCGGATCGACCTTGGCCTTCTCGGCGTAGTAGGTCTTGGTAATCGCCCCCTGCATCATCTGGGGACTCTTAGCGGTGGAGAAGTGGGGAATCATATCCGGGAAGTACTTCTCCATGTAGTCGGTCCACGCAGGGCAGCAGCTGGTAATCTGGGGGAGAGTGCCCCCCTCGGTCAGCCGCTTAACGAGCTCGGTACCCTCTTCCATGATAGTCAGGTCCGCAGCGAAGTTGGTGTCGAATACCGCGTCCACGCCGAGCCTGCGCAGCGCCGCATAGATCTTTCCGGTAGAGATGGTACCCGGCTCGAGTCCGAAGGCCTCGCCGATGGCAACCCGCACCGCCGGGGCGATCTGGACCGCCACGTGTTTCTCGGGATCCCGGATCGCATCCAGGAGCTTCTTGGTCTCGTCCTTCTCGTAGATAGCTCCCACCGGACAGTGGGCCGAACATTGACCGCACTTGATACAGGGGGTCTCGTTTAGGAGCACATCGCCGGCGCCGGCCATACGGGTATCATCGCCCCGTCCGATAAACTCGAGGGCCCAGACGTCCTGCAGCTGCTGACAGACATTGACGCAGCGTCCGCACTTGACGCACTTCTCAGGGTTGAGAACGATGGACGGGGTCGACCCGTCCACGGGGATCTCGGCGATCCGGGTCTCGAAGGGAACCTCCCGAATACCGAAGTCCGCCGCCAGGGTCTGGAGTTCACAATTACCGTTCCTAGAGCAGCGCAGACAGTCGTTCGGATGGGTCGACAGGATGAGTTGAATCACCGTCTTCCGGATCTCGTGCAACTCCGGATCGTGGGTGATGATGCTCATACCTTCGGAAGCCATTGCGGCACAGGCCCTGAGCAGCTTGGGGGAGTTTTCGGTCTTGACGACACAGATCCCGCAGGCGGCCCAGGCCGGAAGGTCCGCATGGTAGCAGAGCTTGGGAATATTGATTCCCGCATCTTTGGCGGCTTTTAGGATAGTGGTACCCTCGGGCACCTCCATCGGCATTCCGTTAATCTTTATATTTACCATAGTAACAATCCTCTCCTTATTTGCCTTCTCGCCTAGACCTTTAGGACGGCGTCGAACTTACATGCATTGAAGCACTCACCGCACTTGATACAGAGGCTCTGATCGATCTCGTGGGGCTGACGCTTCTCGCCGGAGATACAGTTGACCGGACAACGCCGGGCACACAGGGTACAACCGATACACTTCTCGGCATCGATCTCGAAGTGGACCAGCTCCTTACACTTCCCGGCGGGGCACTTCTGCTCATCGATGTGCGCCATATACTCATCCCGGAAGAACTTCATGGTCGAAAGAGTCGGGTTCGGTGCAGTCTGCCCCAAGCCGCAGAGGGAGGCCTTCTTCATGGCGGCGCCGATAGTCTCGAGCCGCTCCAGATCCTCGTGGGTTCCCTTACCCTTGGTAATCTTGTCGAGGATATCGTACATCGACTTTCCACCCACCCGGCAGGGGGCGCATTTACCGCAGGACTCCTCTACGCAGAAGTCGAGGTAGAACTTGGCTACGTCGACCATGCAGTCGTCCTCGTCCATAACGATCATTCCGCCGGAACCCATCATCGAGCCCAGCTTGATCAGGTTGGCGTAGTCGATGGGGGTATCCAGGAATTCGGACTTGATCACACCGCCCGAAGGTCCGCCGGTCTGAACGGCCTTAAAGGCCTTGCCGTCCTTGATACCGCCGCCGATGTCGTAGACGATCTCCCTCAAGGTGGTTCCCATGGGAACCTCGACCAGTCCGGAGTTGTTGATCTTACCGGTCAGGGCGAAGACCTTGGTACCCGAAGAGTCTTCGGTTCCGATTTTGGAGAACCACTCGCCGCCGCGTAAGAGAATTACCGGGATATTGGCCCAGGTCTCGACGTTGTTGATAACTGTGGGCTGCCCCCAGATACCGTGCACCGCGGGAAAGGGCGGCCGGGGCCGGGGCATTCCGCGTTCGCCTTCCAACGAGGCGATCAGGGCCGTCTCTTCGCCGCAGACGAAGGCGCCGGCGCCGAGGCGTATTTCGATATCGAAATTGAAGCCGCTGCCGAGGATGTCGTCACCCAGGAGGTTCATCTCCCGGGCCTGCCCCATGGCTGTTTTTAAGCGACGGATCGCCAGGGGATACTCGGCGCGAATGTAGATATAACCCTTATTGGCGCCGACGGTTTTACCGGCGATAGTCATCGCTTCCAGCACCGAATGGGGATCCCCCTCCAGGGTGGAACGGTCCATGTAGGCGCCGGGGTCGCCCTCGTCGGCGTTACAGGCGATATACTTCTCGTCGTTATCGACATCCTTGGTGAACTTCCACTTCATCCAGGTGGGAAAACCGGCGCCGCCGCGGCCGCGCAGCCGGGAGGTCTTCAGCTCATCCAGGACCTGGTCGGGAGTCATCTCGAAGAGTACCTTCTCCAGGGCGGCGTAACCGTCCCGAGCAATATACTCATTAATATCGTCGGGATTGATAAATCCGCAGTTTCTCAAAACTACCCGGAACTGCTTCTGGTAGAAGTCGATGTCGTCCAGGTTGGTGCGGCTCATGCTCAGGGACTTATCATAGAGGAGACGGGTAACTTCCCGTCCTTTTACCAGGTGTTCTTCGACGATTTCCTTTGCATCCTCAGGCTTCACCTGAACATAGAAGGACTCCTGGGGCAGGACCTTGACGATCGGCCCTTGCTCACAGAATCCGAAACAGCCGGTTTTCAGGATCTGAACCTCGTCGCGGATGCCGGCGGCTTCAGCTTCATGGATCAGATTCTTGAAAATATCGTCAGCCTTGGCGGATTCACAGCCGGTACCGCCGCAGACCAGCACATAATTCTTAAAGCTCATCCTATTTTCCTCCCTCTTCCACGATATCCACCGCGGGTCGGTCGAAGATATGATCGCTTACAAGCTCTTTCTTCATGATGTGCTTGCGTACGATCCGCCGGGCTACATCGGCGTCGACCTTGCCGTAGATGACAGACGGCATATCAGGTACTACAACCTCGACGGTAGGCTCTGCATGGCAGAGGCCCATACAGCCGGTCTGCTTGACCACTACGTCGCCCAGGTTGTTCGCATCCAACTCTTCCAGGATTGCGGCATGGGTATCTCTTGAACCGGCGGCGATTCCGCAGGTTCCGCCGCCTACGTTGACCTGTACCGTTTTACCGGCCACATCGCGGCGGTTCATCTCTTTTTTCTTCTGCTCCCGAAGGGCGCGAAGTTCTTCTAATGTCATGGCATGTCTCCTTATTCGATTTCTTCCTCGTGGGACGCCAGAAACTGGCGCACCAGTCGCTGGGAGGCAACACTCTCGATCTCTCCCAGGGCTTCGATCAGTTCCGTTCGCAGGACTCGATAACTCCGATTTCGGCCGCAGTCGCTTCTGCGGTGCTCCAGGACCGCCTCAAACTCCCCCGGTTTCACCAACACCGCGGTGAAGGTACCGCCGATATCACCCAGCGGGGGGGTGTCGATATGTCCGGCCGGAAAACTGAAGACGAGCAGCGTCCCCTTGCCCGGTTCGGACTCGATGGAGTAGCTTCCCTCACACTGTTCCACAGTCTGGATCAGGAAGGGGATGCCTAACCCCACCCGGCGTCCCGGATGCTTCTTACCGTCGGTAAAGTAGGGATCTTTGACGCGCTCCAGCAGCTTTGCATCCATGCCGGATCCGTTGTCTTCAATCCGTATGCTGATCTCACTCTCCGACCGGTTGAGTTCGATCTCCAGCCGGGTAGCCCGGGCTTCGATCGAATTATCCGCCAGATCGAGAATGAAATCCCCGACGGTCCGGTGCATTAGCTATTCCGGAACTGAGCGATTACATCGGGCAGTTTATCCTTGGTGACCTTACCGAACACCTCTTCGCCCACTACAAGTACCGGCGCAAGGCCGCAGCAGCCGACGCAGCGAACAGCTTCGATAGAAAACTCACCGTCGTCGGTTACCTGATTGACTCCGATCCCGAGCAGATTCTCCAGCTCCTGAATCAGATCCTCACCGCCTTTGAGATAACAGGCCGTTCCCATACAAACCTGGATGTTGTACTTTCCCGGTTTGTTGAGTTTAAAAAAGTGATAAAATGTTACGACGCCGTAGATCTTGGCCAAAGGCACATCGATCAGTTCTGCGACTTTCATCGCTGCTTGCCGCGGAATGTATCCGAACTCTTCCTGAACCCGGTGTAGAATCATAATGAGATTCCCCGGTTTCTCCTTCCATTCTTCGATGAAAGATACCAATTCAGGGGAGAACTGGATATCCGCTACCATTTGAGTAGACATGAAACCTCCCGTATTGCTCTAGACACTAAAGTTACTAGCGAGTTGAGTTTAGCCGGAACCACTATCAAGTTCAAGCCTTTAATATGCCCAACTGCCATATTAATGAGAAATTTTTCTCATCATAGTTGCCAAACAAGGTGCATTCGAGTATTCTTATACAGATTTATGTGACAATTTTCACTTAAAAGAGAGTTTAATATGAACCGAGAATTAATTTTACGACTTACTAAATACAAACGCCTGCTCCATAAGCTGAAAGCTCTGGGGCTGGAGCGAGTATTCTCTAATAACCTGGGGGATGCAATCGGCGTCTCTCCGGCACTGGTTCGCAAGGACTTCTCGAACTTGAGCCTTCCCGGCAATAAACGGGGGGGCTACAATATAGATGAACTGATCGAACGCCTCGACGGGGTCCTCGGGTTCGACGAGAACCAGAATGTGATCATCGTCGGCTGCGGTCGGATCGGCACGGCCCTGATGCGCTTCGAGGAGTTTCACCATGAGGGGATTCGTATAAAAGCCGGATTCGACACTAATCCGGAGGTGGTCGATTCCTCGCTGGAGATTCCGGTCTATCCCCTCGACACACTGCCTGAGTTTGTTAAAAAGCATGAGATACGGGTAGGCATTATCGCGGTTCCCGACAATGCCGCATCCCAGGTATTCGAGATGATGGTAGAGTCCGGCATCCGGGGCGTCCTAAACTTCGCCGCGGTAGAGCTTAAATGTTCAACGACGGAGAAGGATTGCGCCGCGAACTGTACGGTACATAACGTCAATATAGGTCTCGAGATCGAACAGCTCTTCTATCAGCTCAATCTTTCCGATTCCAACTGCGACGAGGACGAGAGCTAAACCGGTTCCGGATAAGGAAGCGCGATGCCTCTACTGTTCCCCTGCTTCGCAGGGGAATCTGAGGGTAAAGAGAGCGCCCCCGTGGACGGAGTCGCCCACGGCTATACTTCCCTTGTGCTGTTCTACCACTGACCTGCAGATTGCGAGGCCGGCGCCCATACCGGCGGCATGCTTGGTCGAGAATGAGGCGTCGAAGATCGAATCCCGAATATTCTCAGGAATCCCCACTCCGGTATCCTCTACCCGCAGGATAACCTCATTTTCGTCGAAGGAGGTCGAAATCCGCACCAAGCGCTTATCCTTCTTCTGGGAAGCCGGGATCGCCTCCACCGCGTTATTTATCAGGCTCATTAGCACCTGGCCCACCATCCCCGGTGCCAGTCGGCTCAATGGGAGCTCGGCATCGAGATCCATCTCCAAGCGGACCTCCTCCTGCAGAGCATAGCCCTGGAGAAGCATCACCGCCTCGGAAACCGGCTGATTGAGAGAGATAAGTTGGGTCTTCTCCGTTCCCGGCCGATTCAGCTCAAGCAGTTTCTTTACCGTGTCCCGAATATGCACGAAGGACTTGTCCAAATCCCATATCCGGTCGAGTAACCAGTCGTCGTCGGGATACTTGCTGCGCACCAAATCCAGCACCGATGCGATTCCCTGGAGGGGGGAGTTAATCTCATAGGCGACCGCCCCCGCCAGCTTGCCCGAGGCGACCAGCCGCTGAGACTGGAGCAGCCGATTTTGGATATCCTTCTCCCGGCTCACATCCCTGAGAATCGATTGAAACCCCTGCTTGTTGGGCCCCGTATCGAGTGGAGCGATGGAGACGCTGATCCACTTGCGATTGCCGTCGGCATCGATAAAGAGGTACTCCCCCGGGGTCGTGCGGCACTCCCGAATTAGCTCCTCCGTCGCCACGGAGCTGCCGTCGGCGTTTCGAAAAACGAAGAGCTCCGAAAAGCGCTGACCGATGAAGTTCCGCTCGCTTCGGCCGGTAATAGCCGCCGCCTGGGGATTGACGTATATAATTGAGCCCTCGCTGTCAACTGAAACAACAGCTACCGTTAGGCCGTCGAGCAGGTTTTTATATTTCTCCTTCTCCCGCAGCAGGAGCTGGTCCATGCGGGTGTAGAGCTCATTGATCAGTCGGGCATTCTCCACGGTAGCCGCCGCCTGATCGGCAAGCCGGTTCAGGATCAGGAGATCCTGCTCGCCGAAGGGCTCGTCTCCCCGCTTATTGAGCACTTCGACTACCCCGATAACGGTCCCCCGGTGAACCAGGGGTACACAGATCATGGTGCGGCTGTGATAACCGGACTGCCGGTCTACCAGATCGTAGAAACGCTTATCCTTCTCAGCATCGACGATCATCGCCGGCTCGTTGTGCTCCGCTACCCAGCCGGCGATCCCCTTTCCCTTTGGAATACGAATGTCCGCCAGGATTTCCGCCTTGGGCCCGGAAGGGATGCTAAAGACGAGCTCCCCGCTCTCCTGGTCCAGCAGCATGATGGTGCTCGCCTCTGCATCGAGAAGCTGATTCGCGGCATTTAGAATGAACTCCAGCACCTCGGCCGCGTTCATCCCGGAATTGACCGCCAGACTGACCTCAATCAGCTTCCGCAGAGCTTTGGGCGGGAGATCGTGATAGGCGGTAAAGTAGGCCTGCTGTCGTTTGAGGGCTTGGGAGACCTCCCGTTCGCTCATAAACTTGAGATCGATCAGAATCTTTCCCAGTCGAGGTTTCTGAATTACCTTCCTGCGGGCCTGGGTAACAACCAGATCCGCCGGAGAGGAGAAGGAAAAGGGACGGGGACCTATCTGTTCAGACTGTAGGTCCAGGGCGCGCTTGAGCTGATCCCGGTTGATAAAACCCATTTCAACCACAAGCTCGCCAAGTAGGTGATGTTGAGGTGAAGACGACATAACTTTTTTTCCACCTTTTACGGGTATCTTTCTATAAACTATTATATCATTATCATTTGTCAACCGTCTCCCGGAGGATTCCATGCAAGTCAGTGATCTTTCCATGATAATCGCCGTAACCGCGGCGCTCCTCTTTGCCGCTCTGGCGCTTTTGTTCTATCTCCGGAGCAGAGGCACCCAGACCTCGCTTCTATCCGCCGAGCTCGAGAACCGCCTGGGGCAGCTTGAAAGCCTTACCCGGGATATCGAACAGCTCAACCGCGCTTTCAGCGTACCCAAGACCCGGGGCGGGATGGGCGAACGGCTCTTAGAGGATCTGCTCCGCGCCTGGCTACCGCCCCAGTACATCAGCTTGCAGCACAGCTTCGCCTCCGGCGCCCGGGTCGACGCCGCCGTACGGGTCGGCTCCAAGTTGGTCTCCATCGACGCCAAGTTTCCCTACGAGAGCCTGATGCCCCTCTTGAACGGGGAGCAGGGCCGCGAGGGATTGAGCGGTGAGATGCGGCGGGTCTTTAGGCGCTATGTGGATGATATCGCCGCCAAATACATTCGTCCCGAAGAGGAGACCTTCCACTTCGCCCTCCTCTACATCCCTTCGGAGAATCTCTACTACCGCGCCTTTATCGAGGAGCAATCCGAGCTCATGGAGTACGCCTTGAAAAAGAGCGTCGTCCCCGTCAGTCCGGGGAGTCTCTTCGTCTATCTGCAGACCATCTCTATCGGCCTTAAGGGTTTTTCCTTATCCGACAAGCAGCGGGAGCTCCTTGAGAGTCTCTATGCATTGCAGCGGGATTTCCGCAGCTTTGCCAAGAGCTACAGCCTGGCGGGTACCCACCTGCGAAACGCAGCCAAGAGTTTCGACGAATCCTTGAGCCGGTTCGGTCGCCTTGAATCGGCGGTCGAACGTACCTTAGAGATAGAACCCGAAGACCGGGACTGAATCAGGAGCGCTTCTCCAGTCGCAAGAGGAGCGGCAGGTGATCCGAATAGCCTTCGAGCCGCTCGGCGGAAAACGGCAGGGGCGTCCCGTACTGATTGAGGATCAGGGGCTCCTTCCAGACCAGGAAATCCGTCACATCCCAACCGGTTCCGTCGCCAAGCGACTCGGTCCAGAGGAAGTGATCGATACGCTCCCATAGGCCGGAATAGTAGTAGCTCCCCTGGCCGGGGAGATTCTCCCAGCCCGAATAGAGGGTGATTCCCTCCGCTTTGGGTGTTGTGCCCGGCGTCGCGACCCAGATTACCGGCGGCATTGCGGGCGCTAAATGAGTCGCGGCCAGGGCCTGGGTATATCCCTCGCCCAAGCGATAGGGATCACAATTGAGATCGCCGGCAAGGATGATATGGATGCCCCTATCCTGCTGCTCGAGTTCCCTGATGCGCCGCAGAATCAACTCCGCCGCCCGCACCCGCTCCTCTTCTGTCGCCTCGGTGCCGCCGATTCTCGACTTCCAGTGCGCGTTGAACAGTACAAAACGGGCGCCGTCGATGAGAAAATCCAGTTCGAGAATATTGCGTTCGCTATCGCTCCCGCCCGCCCGATGAATACGCAGATTGCGGATCGGAATAGTAGCGAGGACTCCGGTTTGGGCGGCGGCCCCGTCCGCTAAGGGTGCGGCGATATAGTCGTAGCCTTTGAGGGGCAGAAACTCATCGGCCAAACGCTCGAGCACGCCGGTATTCTCGGCTTCCTGGACGAGAATAAGATCGGGGGACGGCTCGACCCTTCGAATAACCGTCGCGATCGCTGCCAGCTTTGCATCATAGGCCTCCCGGCCCCAATCGCCGTTGAGGGGATCGTACTCCGGATATTCCCCTCCTTGGCTGACGTCGTCGAAGAGGTTCTGGAGGTTATAGCTCATCAGGCTTAGCCCAGTTTTGTTCCCCGGAAAGGGATCAAGGGGACACCCGGTACAGCTGAGCAAGGAGAGCGCGATAAGTACGGGCAGGAGAGTGGAAAGGACGATTCGTACCCTGCTGAACTTAGATGGGCGGCCACATCTCACTCCCCTATCCCTCCTTGGAGTCATACAACTCTCCTTCTACATAGAGAAAGGGACCTATAAGCGCCGCCGCTTCAACGAGGCCGGTATTTATGAATAAAAATCAGGCAGGTTGGTAGCGGTCGATCAGTTCCGCCTCATCCTCCGCACCGCCTGCGGGTTCAAAGCGCATGCCGGAGATCTTCTCGAAAGCCTCCACGTAGCGCCGGGCGGTTTCGATTCGCACCTCGTCGGGGATCTCCGGCGGAACGCCGTCACCCATGAAACCTTGGGCGATCAGCCACTGCCGAAGATACTCCTTGTCGAGCTTGAGTTGGGATTTACCGGCTTGAAAGAGCTCGCTATACCGGTCGGCAAACCAAAAGCGGCTGGAATCGGGGGTATGAATCTCATCCACCAGCACGAGTTCACCGTCCAGCAGACCGAACTCATACTTGGTGTCCACCAGAATCAGACCGCGGGCAGCACACTCCGCGCTCCCCCGGGCAAAGAGCGCTAAGGCGGTCTCTTCCACCTTATTCCAGAGGGACTCCTCGACCAGCCCCTGGTCGACAATCGCTTCACAGGAGATAGGCTCGTCGTGCAGTCCCTGCTCCGCCTTGGTAGACGGGGTAATCAGCGGCGGATCGAAGGCTTGGTCGGCCCTCATTCCTTCAGGCAGTTCTATCCCCGATACCGGCTTCCCGGCCTGATAGTCCCGCCAGGCGGAACCGGTCAGGTATCCCCTGACTACGACCTCCACCGGCAGAACCTCGCACTTCTTCACCGCCACCGTACGCGCCGACAACTGCCGTACGATGTGGTTGGGAACGATGTCCTTGGTTTTCTCGAACCAGAAGAGGGCGATTCGGTTCAAGACCTCCCCTTTGCAGGGGATGGTCGACAGGATATGGTCGAAGGCGGAGATGCGGTCGGAGGTGCTGATCAGCAGCTCCGAACCCAGGTCAACCATATCCCTTACCTTGCCGCTGGAGACGGACCTGCCCGACGGTAAGGTCTCGGGCAGCCCATGAAAGGTACGCTTCAACTCCCGGCGGAGAAAGTCGTAGCTCATTATTTCTCGAGCTCGTCCCTGTTGTGGACGATCTTGCTGATCAGTCCATACTCGAGGGATTCGCCTGCGTTCATCCAAAAGTCTCTATCCGTATCCTTCTCGACCTTCTCGAGCTTCTGTCCGGTCTCGTCGCTAATAAGCTGATTGATCTTGACCCGCAGCTTCTCGATCTCCTTGGCGTGGATCTCGATCTCCGTAGCGACTCCCCGGACCCCGCTCAAGGGCTGGTGAATCAGGTAGTGGGAATTGGGAAGTCCCAAGCGGCGCTCCTTCGGTGCAGCCAGCAGGATCAGCGCTCCCGCACTGGCGACAAGGCCCATGCCGATGGTGTAGACCTCGGGCTTTACGAAGCGGATCATATCGAAGATGGCATAGCCCGCGTCGGCGTCGCCTCCGGGGGAATCGATAAAAACTCGAATCGGTTCGTCCCCGGTCGACTCTAAGAGCAGGAGCTGTCGGATGACCCGCTCCGCCAATTCTTTATTCACCTCACCGGAGAGCAATATGTTCCGGGTCTTCAGCATCTTTTCGACTAAAGGTTCGCCGCCTTTCTCTTTTTCCTGTTCTTTCTCTTCTTCGAGGCGCATTAAAGGCTCCTTTCTCGGTTCTCAATTACACGTTGCGTGATCTATATATGTACTACCTGGCCATCCTATTGTCAATCGAAGCGGCTTCTGAGTAGGATAGTCGCCATGAAAGCAGCCTTCGCGGCGATTATCGGCCGTCCATCCGTTGGAAAATCAACCATCCTCAACGCCCTGTGCGGCCACAAGGTCTCTATTGTCGCCCCGTCCCCGCAGACGACCAGGAATGCTATCCGAGGGATTGTCTCGACCCCTGAAGGACAGATCGTCTTCTTAGATACTCCCGGGTTCCATAACTCCGAAAAGAAGATGAACCTCTACCTGAAGGAGACCGCCTTAAACTCCTTAGGGGAGATCGATTTGATTCTCTATGTGGTCGACCTCAGCCGTCCCCCGGGCCGGGAAGAGCGCGAATTGATGCAGATCCTCGCCTCCCGGGCGAAGGAGACGGTGGTCGCCCTCAACAAATCAGACCTGGGCGGCGCCAGAATCGAGGAGGTTCGCGAACTCATACAAGAGGAACTCGCACCGGCGGCGATAGTAGCTCTTTCGGCCGTGAAAAACAAAGGACTCGAGGATCTGAAGGAATCCCTCTTTTCCCTGGCCGACGAGGGGGAGCCCTTCTATCCCGAAGAGTATTATACCGACCAGGATCCCTCCTTCAGGGCGGCGGAGATCATTCGCGAACAGGCCATCAACCGGGTCGGGAAGGAGCTCCCCCATGCTATCTACGTGGAGATCGCCGACATGGAGGAGCGGGCGGTGACGACCGCATCCGGCGAAGAGCGCTATAAGCTCTGGATTCGCGCCTTCTTGATGGTCGAACGGGAGAGCCAGAAGGGCATCGTGGTCGGCAAGAAGGGGGTTCGAATCGCCGAGATCAGGAAGGAGTCGCGAAAGGTGCTGGATGAGATATTTCCTCAGCGCATCGAGCTTGATCTGCGGGTGAAGGTCAATCCCAAGTGGCGCAGCAAGGATCCCCTCCTGAGGAATCTGCTCTCCTAGGCTAATCCCTTAATTAGTGTTCCCGATCGTGCGGATAGATGTCGATTAAATTGATACCAAGCCTTCGGTTACGCCGGAAACGGTCGCAGTGTACTCAAAGTGAAGTCTATCTACCCGTGCCGACAGCATTTGGTCCGGTTTTATCCGCACGATCGGGAACAGTAGATATCCCTTAACCAAAACATAACAAATCACGCATATACTTCCTTGCAAACCTTTAGGCGATGAATTAATATTGATCCTATTATTGGGTTTGTAAGCGAGGCGAATGAGCGCGAACAAGACGAGCTGGGAGACCATATCCGAAGATTTCTGGGGCCCCCACGTCAGCCACATCCTTACCATTCCAACCAATGAGATACGCCGGGTCCGCCCGGAGGAGAGCGCGGCCTATCGGGATATTGCCGCTCTCCGTTTCAAAGGCTTGGTAGAGAGTAAATTCCTCGATCCGGAGAAGAATCGTCCCGAAGAGATGATGCTCGCCCGGGATCCCGATTCCATCATTCTCGGCCTCTATCGGCGAGGCACGCTGCGGGCGACCCTTACGCTGAATACCCTCACTAGCCGCTTTCCGGGCACTGCCGCGGAGCTCGAGAAGCAGGTTCGCATCGATCACCCCTACTTCCGCTCACCCGAGCTTCTGGAGTTCACCAAACTGGTCATCGATACCAAGACCAGGGGTATGCGTTTTGCGTTTCAGCTCGTTGCCGCCAGCTGCATCATAGCCCATGCGCTCAACAAACGCCATTTCTGGCAGGTCGGCCGTCAAGACCCCAGGGATATTAGCTGGCGGGAGAAGAGCGGCTTCCATTTCGACGATGCCTGGGATTTTCAGGATCCCAGCTTGAACGGGATGCCCTCGAAACTGGGATATATGGATTTTCGCGCCGCCCCTGATGACGACCGGGTGATCTGGTTCCTTAGGCGCTTATATAGGAAGATTATCGAACTGGAGTTTTAATCTCCGGGGATGACAGGAGCAGGAATGAGTCTTTTTCGTTACCGCAACCGCACCTCAAAATGGTTTATCTTTATTTTGCGGCCTCTTTTATGGGCCTGGCTGAAATGGCGTTTCAAGATCGAGATCCGTATGCCCGATGAGATCCGTGAAAAAGAGGGGCCCTTCCTGCTGATCGGGAATCACGTAACCTTCTGGGATCCCTTCCTGATCGGTATACCGATTAAGCCCGACACCCGCTATATCACCTCGGATAATATCTTCCGCACCCGTTTCTACCGTTGGGTGATGGCCCGGGTCGGGGCGATTCCGAAGACCAAATTCGTCGCCAATGCCGATATCGTGCGGCGCATCGTCGGGGTCATCAAACAGAAAGGGGCGATCGGAATCTTCCCGGAAGCCCGGCGAACCTGGGACGGACGCACGATTCAGCTGGTACCACAGGTTTCGAAGCTGGTAAAGCGATTGAAGTTGCCGGTAGTTGCGGCCAAGATTCACGGCGGGTACCTCTCCGGCCCCCGGTGGGGACGCTACGGTCGTAAGGGTAAGGTCATTATCGAGTACACCTACGCCGTACGCCCCGAGGAGGCGGGCGAGCTCAGCCTGGAAGAGGTGGAGCAGCGCATGGCCGACGGGATCCGCTTCCGGGCGGATATCTGGCAGAAGGAGGCGCAGATAGCTTTCCGGGGACGCAGGATTGCCGAGTATCTCGAGCGGGTGCTCTTCATCTGTCCTCACTGTCATACGGTGGGAAGTCTCCATTCAGACCACAATCTACTGATGTGCCGAAACTGCGAGTATACGGTCGAATATGCGACTACCGGTCGCCTGCTGGAGCGCAACAGGGAACTCAAGTTCGAGAGCGTAGCGGATTGGAATCTCTGGCAGAGCGAACATCTGGACTCGCTCTTAGAATCGATCGATGGATCGCCACTCTATTCCGATGAGGGAGCACGTCTCTGGATCGGCTATCAGAGCAAACCGATGCAGCTGATCGACGGCGGCCGGGTTGAACTGGTAAAGGATGCGCTGGTATTCAACGCCGACTCGGGAAGCGTACGGCGATTTCCCTTGATGGAAATCGAGGGCGCCAACGTACAGAACGGGGAGAAGTTCGAGTTCTACTGGAACAAGGAGCTCTACCGCCTCGATTTTGTTAGTCCCCGCACCTCGTCCTACAAGTGGCTCTTGGCCATTCTCAAGATGCAGGACCGGGCCTGGGAGCTAACGGATCTCTAAATCTCCCGGCCGAAGAGAAAGTCCCAGGCTACGGCGACGGAGGTCTCCTTCCCCGCCGTATCGATGAAGACAGCCTTGTCCTTCTCGAAACGGACCTTCTCCACTCTACCGAAGCCCTTATTAACCCGGGCTACCCCCTCGATGTAGGGCACCGATAAGGATTTCTTCGGATTGAGCTTGACCACCGTCTCGATACCGGCTTCATTCAGGAGATTTCTACCGGACGAGGGCTTTAATCCCTCTGCAAAGTAGGCGGTTACATCCTCGAGTCCGATGCAGGAGTTGCGCCCGTTCCATGGGGCCTGATGACGGCCATGGTTCTCCATCCAGAAGACGGTGGAATTAAGAATCTCCGGATTCTTCAGGGCGAACCAGAGGTACCCCTCTTCGGCGGCGGTGGCGCTTATCCAGGCCGGGGTGTTCGGCTTCTTCGGAGGCTTCTGAACAATCTGCAGCAGATCCACAAAGCCCCGGCGGGCGGGAAAAAGGCTGCAATCGGTGTAAGGTTCAGATTTCCAACGGGTCGGAACCTTATCGAGCTTCGAAAAACGGCTCAACGGCGCCAGAGAGTAGTATTCGCCATCGGCCGCCGGCACCTTTCCCCAGGGCGAGGTCATCCCGAACTGAATCGGCGAATGGCCGATTTTTAGGCTGCCCTTCGCGGGAGCTGCCAGGGTCGCATGATGTCCTAGGGGGAATGAGCCCTTATAGCCCTCCAGGGTGTGCCGCTGGTAGACGACAGCATGCCCCTTATGCAGAAAGATCTCTTTGATCGTCTTCCCCGGGCGTTCCGTAGTCTCCATTACGCTCGTCAGGTAGGCCCGATCCCCTTCGATAGTTACCGTCGGCGACGGCCATACCGCAGTTGCCGGTTCGCCATGGGGGGTGTGATCCTCACCCTTCAGACGATTGTCGGCCCCGAAGGGAGCGCAGAAGAAGTTACCCCGCAGCGGAACCAGCACCGGCACATCGATCTCGACCTTCTCCTCCTGCCAAGGACTAATGTAGTAGGGTTCAATCGGCTTCTTCGAGGAGGGAAAGAAGCGTACCGGGGCGAAATGACCGCCGGTCTCGGTCAGGAAGAGGCTGACCGAATCGTTCTCCAGTAACCACCCTTGCTGTCCATGGGAGCTGCTTTTCTTCATCAGAGGACCTCCTTATTGGGGCCAGTATAGCATAGGCTGACCTTAATCAGTATTTCCCGAGCAGGGGCGCCACCCGCTCCTTTCCGGCGGAGATGATAAATGCCGCCAGCCGGGGCCCGCGATCCTTCCCGATCAGGGCTTGGTAGACGATTCTAAAGAGATCGGCCGATTCAAGTCCCGTATCGGCGGCGACCCCATAGATGGCCTCGCTGAGACTTTTCTCGTCGAACTCCTCGAGTCTCTCGACAATCCCCGCCAGGGACTTTAGGGCAGCCTGTTCCTCCGCTGTAAGCTCAATTGGCTCGGCATCGGAATCCTTCAGGGCGAAACGGAAATCATCCGGAGCGTAGGTGGTTATCCAGTTCCAGGCGCACTCGCAGCGTTTCCGCAGACGTTCGAGCTGGTACTCCTCCACATCCGGCAGGGCGGCGATAGTCTGGTCGATATCGCCGTTATAGGTCTGCAACAGATTCGTCAGATGACGAATGGGGATCTGGTACGGGATCTGTGCCGGCGGGGCTCCCACCTGACTGAGCTCATAAATTCTGGCTTGCTTCTCCCACTTCTTCAAGGCCTTCTCCGACTCGGGCTTGTTGAAATAGGTGCGTTCGCACTTATCGTAATCCTCGTAGATCTTGAGGACATCGAGATCGAAGGAGATCGCAAATTCGGCGTTGGGCCGGGTTCCGGCGAAGAGGAAGCGGACGACCTCCGGGGTGTAGATCTCGAGCACATCCGTCAAGCTTACCACCTCACCCGAAGAGGAGGAGATCTTCCCTCCCCGCCCCTTGATGCGCACAAAATCGTACTGGAAACTGACCGGGGCGGTACCGTCGTAGACCGCTTCGACGATTCTTTCGGCCGTATCGAAGGATCCCCCCTCGGAGTGGTGGTCCTTGCCGGCCGGTTCGAAATCGACCCCCTCCTTCCACCAGCGCATGGGCCAGTCGATCCTCCAGGGCAGTTTGACCGTCTTCGCATCCCGCAGATCTACCGATTCGCGGTTGCCGCAGGAACCACAACTGAAGGAGATGGACCAGTCGCCGTCCCAGGCGCCGACCTCGGTAGTATCCTTGCCGCAGGCGGTACAGAAGACCGATACGGGCTTCCAGTCGTCCCCCAGGGGTGCTGTACGATGCTCATTAAGGATATTTCGGATCGCTCCCTCCTTCTCCAGAGCGGTGCGGATCTCGGCTGAATAGCGGGACGTGCCGTAGGCCTTGGCCTGATAGATGTAATCCGGTTCGATGCCTACCAGCGGGAGCACCTGCTCCACGGCGACCTCATTGGCCCGGGCGTAGCTCTCTTCGGCGCCGTGTGGGTCGGGAACCTCGGTAATCGATTTACGGAGATAGCCTTCAAGCTCCTCCGGATTGGGCATATTCTTGGGGACCTTGCGGAAGACGTCGAAGTCGTCCCAGGAGTAGATGAAGCGGACCTCTTTACCCCGGTCTCTCAGGGCCCGGGCTACCAGCTCGGTGGAGATGATTTCCCGGAAATTTCCGATATGGACGGTACCGGAGGGGGTAATTCCGGAGGCGACAACATAGAGCTGCTTATCGCCCTTCTCGCGAATGATTTTATCTGCGTTTACGTCTGCCCAGTGTGATGTTTTCGGTGCCATAGGGGCTACTATACCGCAGCCGGACCGGAAGCTTCAAGCAAGGCTCAAACCTAAAAGAGATTGCCATCCCTGCTTAGATATGGGCAAACTAGCTCTTTCTCATTGCCTGAAACCGATATATGCTCGAATCTATGGCGATTTTTTACCTGCAACACGTTCCATTCGAGACGCCGGCGATGATAGCCGACTGGGCCGCTAGCCGGGGCGTCGGGTTAGATCCCGTCCGCCTCTACCAGGGCGAAAGCCTCCCACATCTTCAGGCGCTAAAAGAGGCCGAAGGGCTGGTAGTGCTGGGCGGACCGATGGGGGTATACGACCAAGAGCTCTATCCATGGCTTTCCGGGGAGATCGAGTTTCTAAAAAAGGCCTTGGCTTACGGGGTGCCCGCTTTCGGAGTCTGTCTGGGAGCACAGCTTATCGCCGCCGCATCCGGTGCGAGGGTCGCTCCCATGGGCCGCAAGGAGATAGGCTGGTGGCCGGTCGATGATCTCGAATCGGAGACGAGCTTTACCGCCTTTCACTGGCACGGGGACCGCTTCGATCTACCGCCGGGGGCGACCCATCTCTACTCGAACGAGAACTGTCGGGAACAGGGATTCCGCATCGGCAGCAAGGTTTGGGCCCTCCAGTTTCATCTGGAAATGAATCGTGAAGCCGTTGAACGGATCATTGCCCACAGCGGGGATGAACTCAAAGCGGAAATAAATTCTCCCACCGTCGCACCGGCGGATACAATGATAACAAAGGCCGAATGCTATGCGAAAAACTGTTTCTCACGCCTCTCGATGATTCTCGATGAGCTCTTCTACAGGGTTTAGGTTTGAGCTGATTCAGGCAAATTCGTCGATCTGGTGCTCTTGACGGATCTCTTCTCCCCGGCGAATCGCCTCTTCCTCGGCTTCCCGACGCTGCCGTTCGGCCTCCTCCAATTCCCGTTCAACCGCATCCGGCGGCGATACGGGGGTGTTGGGGCCTACCTGCTCTATTGCCATAGGCTTACCTCCTTGGTAAATTTACCCATAATGATGAGAATCGTCAAAATTAGTGTTTCCCTGCTCTTGTTCAGTGCGGCAATGCTCTATGGCCAGGGGATTGCGCGCGAGAGCGGCCTGGCCTCCTGGTACGGTCCCGGCTTTCAGGGGCGATTAACCGCCAGCGGGGAACGCTTCGATACCAACAAACTTACCGCCGCCCATAAAACCCTCCCCTTCGGCACCCTGGTGCGGGTTACCAACCGGGAGAACGGAAAGAGTGTGGTGGTACGGATCAACGACCGGGGGCCCTTCGTTTCCGGCCGCATCATCGATCTCTCCCGGGCGGCCGCAGATGAGATCGATATGCTCGAAAGCGGAACGGTTCGGGTCGATATCGAGACTCTGGAATCGGTAGGCGGAATCGCGGAGCAACAGAAGGGGCCCGTCAGCCTGCAGGTCGCCTCCTTCTCTGACCCCGGCAATGCGGAACGCTTGAGGCGTCGGCTGGCCGCGGCGAATATTGAGTCGTCGGTCGTTCCTTCAGGCCCCTACCATCGGGTCATAATCGACGGAGTGGCTCAGGATGAGCTTGAGGGTCTCCTTGAACGTCTGGGCGAGTTGGGCTACCAGCAGCCGATAATCCGCTGATCAACCGGAGAGTCGACTATACTCCCTTTCTCCGTGATAGCGGAAGAGCAGTTCCCCGTGATGGGGATAGAAATAGAGGGTACGCCCTTTCGTGCCCCCCGATTCCTCGTGCAGAATTGGAATATTCCGGGCGGCCAAGAGTTCCCGGGCCGTTTGGATGTTTTTCTCTCCTACCCGAAAGAAGTCCTTCTGACCGACCCGGGATTCAAATCCGCCGATGATGTAGGCCGACAAACGCTTTGCATCGAGCCCGACCTTCCTCAGTTCGTCAAGCATATAGGAAAAGGCGCAGGTAAGGTAACGGAAACGGCTCGAGTCCCCCTTATCCCGACGGCACACTTCCGGGCATGAACGGGTGCAATCCTCGTCCCGTAAAGACTCTTGGGCCAGTTGGGCATGACAGATGGCGCCCATGCGGGCCTCTCGATTGAAGAGCGCCACGGAAACACAGGATCCGAGCAGAGTCCAGACCCGAACCGGATCAGGATCCGTATGTATGTAGAGTTCTCCCGGATAGAGAGCAACTTCGTTGGTCACGGTTGTATTCACACAACAACTATAAACAATCTCTACGAGGATAACAATATATATTAACTCTAATTCAACAATAAAGAATAATTGTTAAGTTCTTAATACTATATTAACTTTACATTAGTACCAGTTTAGTATGAGAATCTCCAAAAAGCTACAAGTTGAGTCCCTGATCGTCCTGCTGCTTCTGGTTGGATCCCTCTGCATCTCATTCTTCTCGATCAGGAGTATCGAGAGCGGAATCGATCTTTTCGAAGAGACTCGCCTAGGCGTGGCCGATGCAAATAATTACGAGAAGCAACTTCTAAGGCTTTTTACGGTGACTTTGGATATCATGCTATCCGAGGAGGGCGAAATCGACGGAGATCGGCTAATCGACCTGCGCCTGACCGGCTCCCGCCTTCGAAAAGCGGGCCGGGACTTGAAGAAGCGGTCGATCCTTCAGGAAGAGACTAGCGCGTTGGTTCAGGACCTGAACAATTTTTCCGAATTGATTGAGACAGAGCTAATTAATCCTATCTACATCCGCGAAGAAGTGGATATGAGAGCCGTAAGAAACATCCTCTATGCCGAGTATGATCGAGTTTCCGGCCGGTTCAGGGCATTGGAAGAGAGCTATCTCGCCCTCGCCGACCGGGAGAGCGAGAAAATTCATGCCAGCGCCCGTTTGAGTCTGCTCCTGATCTTCGTCTTCTTTCTCGCCGCTTTTATAACCTCCCTCTTACTCACCTTGGTCAACCGCCGGGGCATCGTTAAGCCTATTCGCTCGACGGTAAGCCTGTTGGAGGAATTCTCCCAAGGCGAGGCGGATCTATCCCGGCGTTTGCCAGTGGAGAGCAGGGACGAGATCGGCGCCCTCTGCGGCAACCTCAATCTCTTCCTCGATTCCCTGTCTGAATCGGTGGCCGCGGTCCGAGGGATTAGCAACGAATCCTTAGGAATAAGTGAATCCCTCTCGACCAATACCCACCAGACCAGTGGTGAAATTAAACGCATCGAGCAAAGTTTAAAAGAGATGAAGTCCCATATCGGCACCCTGGCACCGGAGGTTAGCCGGGCCGCTCAGAGTGCAGAAGAGATCTCCACGAATGCAGAACATGTCCGTACCCAGGCTGAATCTCAACAAGAACGATTAGAGGTATCGGCTAAGCAAACTTCTGCCACCATGGGCGATCTGGAAACCCTCGCCGTTACTGCCAGGGAGAAACTCAAGACCAGTCAGGAACTGGCGGGGACTACCGAGCAGGGAGCCGCCTTGGCCGAAGAACTCAACCAGGGGATCGAAGGGGTTCATGCCACTACCGACGTTATCCTGGAAACCATTAGCCTGATCACCGCCGTTTCCGACCAGACCAGAATCCTCTCCATGAACGCGGCTATCGAGGCCGCCCACGCGGGGGATGCGGGCAAGGGATTTGCAGTCATCGCCGAGGAGATCCGGAGGCTTTCGGAAACCACCGGGGAGAGCACCGGCTCCATCGTCCGTGATCTGGAATCGGTAACCTCACAGCTCGAACTACTCTTGAGGGAAAGCACTGAATCCCTGGGGATATTCCAGCGGATTAAAAGCGAGACCGAGGAATTCACCGCCTCCTTCCGTCAATTGGCACAACAGGTCGATCAGGCGGCCGAATGGGGGAACCGGATGATCGAGGAGTTCGATCTATTTTCAACCGCCGGGCGAGAGTTCGAACGGATCGCCGGGACCATGTCCTCCGGTGCAGCGGATATCGAAAGTATCACCCGTCAGATTCAGGAGCGCTTCAGCCCTTTCCTGGAGGAGATTGAGGGGATCATCAGAAGCGGCGAGGAGATCAGCCGGGCGGCAGCGGAGGTCGAGGCCCTGTCCGATGTCAATCGCGAACATGTCGCTTCTATCGACGAGACTTTAGCGCGATTCAGCGACGGGCAATCCCGCCCATGAGCACACAATCGGCGCGGCGATCGATCTCGTCCGGGATAAAGCCGGCTTGTTCGATCACCCCAAGGGTATCCCGATCGAGGTGACAATTACCCGAGATACGACGCCAGATGGGGGTCAGGCGCTGCTGTAGCTTCCTGGTTGAGGGAGTACAACCGAGAACGTGCTCTATAAAGACTATTCTTCCGCCGGGCTTCAGCACCCGTCGGATCTCACGCATACCCTGTTTCGGATCTGCCACCGAACAGAAGAGCAGGGTAAAAACAACCGTATCGAAACTCTCGTCGGCAAAGGGTAAAGCCTCTACATCGGCCGCGACAAACCTGGCCCCGGCCTTCACGGCCCTTCTCCGAATGCGTCTTCCAGGCCGCAGATCGCTGAGGATAATCTCTCCTACTTTCCGGCGATCATAGTAGCGCAGATTTACGCCCGTACCGGCGCCGAGTTCGAGGATCCGCCCTTCCGCCCGAGGAATAAACTGCCGTCGCAAGCGGGTCAGAGCGAACCGCTCCAAGGGGAGCATGAATAGATCGTAGAAGATACTGCCCATCATTGGTCAAGGAGCTCCTCCCCGAAAGAGCGCAGCAGAATGAGCCCTAAGGGAGCGGTAATGAGAATAGCGATAACCGAGGTACTCAGGATCAGCTCTCCCCCGGACAATCCGTAGAAAAGCGGAACCGAGCCCAGGGCGGCCTGCACCGTCGCCTTCGGCAGATAGGCGACTACGCAGAAGAGCCTCTCCCGGCGGGTGAAACCGGAAGCGATCGTCGCCAGCCAAACGCCGCAACTGCGCAGAATGAGCCCGGCGGTAACTAGGCCGAGGGCAAACAGGCCGGAGGACAACGCGCTTCTCAGGTCGACCGAGAGCCCGATCAGTACAAAGAGGACGATCTCGGCAGCAATCCAGGCCTGCTTCAGCATGGATGAGAGTTCGTGGGCCGCCTCCTCGGCTCGGGCGAGGAGTACGCTCCCGGCGGCTATCACCCCGAGCAGAGCCGTCGTATGGAGCATGTCTCCCGACTCCAGGAGCAGAAAAGAGGCGCCTATCAGCAGCAAGCCGTGTTCCACCTCTTTCGACTGTCCCGCGTGACGCCTGAACCAGCCTGCCAAGAGCCAACCGACCGCAAGTCCCGGAATAATCCCTCCCACTATGCCGTAGGGGAGCGAGAAGAGGGATGCGGCAAGGGAGCTCTCTCCGCCCCGGCCCATGGATGCAAAAAGAGTGAAGAGGGTAATTACCACCACATTATCGAGGGTCGCACCGGCAAGAACCGCCGTCGGGATCTGCCGGACGGCTCCGAATCCCCGATCCCTTAATTCGAGCATGGAAGGGATCACTACCGCCGGACTAACCGCTGCCAAGAGCGCCCCGCCGGTCAAGGCCGAAAACCAGGGCAAGCCGCCTAGGAAGCGGAAGAGGAGACTTACCACCGCCCCCTCAAAGAGACAGGGCAAGAGCGCCAACAGGATCGCGGTTCTTCCCGCGCGTTTCAAGGCATCGAGGCTGAGCCCCAAGCCCGCCCGGAGCAGAATAATGACCAGGGCGAGGCTCTTTAGATACGGGATAAGGGTATCGAAACCGGGGGGCAGCTCCGATCCGGCGAAATATCCCAGGCCGATCCCGAAGATGGTCATCCCAAGGACACTGGGAAGCCTCAGTCTGGACGCGATCTTGCCCGAGCTCCAGCCGCCGAGAATAAGCAGTACGATCAGAAGGTTTCCGCTCATACCAGACTCAATACCAGGAGGGCCGCACCCACCGAGGAGAGAACAGGAAGAATCATGCCTCCCCACCAGAGGGCGATAAGCGCCGCAGCGGAGACCCCGGCCAGCCCCGCCAGAGGCGCCTCGGGAAAAGAGAGCAGGACCGCCGGAAAAATCAGCCCGCCCAAGGCCGCGACGGGCATAACCCGCAGGAAACGCCCTATAAATGGGGGGATGCGTTCCGGGAAAGGCATCAGAAAGGGAAGCGCCCGGGGCAGATAGGTAACGGCCGCGGATCCCAGGATAATAATTAGAATCCGGGCGCTCATAGGGCGGACTCCTTCAAGTACCAAGCCCCGAAGAGTGAGGTGCTTATCAAAGCCAGCACAAAGGCCCAGCCGACCGGAACCCGGAAGAGAAAGACCGCCGCCGTGTTAACCCCTCCAGCCAGGAGGGCGATAAGCAAATTCTTTTGTTCCCGCTTGATCTCCGGCACCAGGAGGGCTGCAAAGAGGGCGTAAAGGCTGCCGCCTACGGCCAACTGCATGGAAGCGGGCAGAATCGCGCCGAAGAGAAAACCGGTAATAGTGCCGCTCACCCAGCCGCACCAGGCGACCGATTCCATGGCGACCATATAGCGGGCGGGTACTCTCTCTCCCGCCATTGAGGCCACCGCAAAAACCTCGTCGGTATTGCCGAAGGCCAACAGACTCCGTTTGAAGAGACGAGCCTTTACCTTCGGCGCCAGGGACGCACTCATGAGTAGATAGCGCAGATTGACCAGCAGCACCCCGATAATAATCTCGTAGACCGCACTTCCGCTCAAGGTCAGCTTCAAAGCCAGAAACTGGGAGGCCCCGGCGAAGTTGGACATAGAGAAGAAGAGCGCCTCGGGAAAGAGGAGTCCGCCGTTTCGGGAGAGAAGACCGAACGCCACCGCCGCGGGAAAATACCCGATAAAAATCGGCATACCATCGCCGATGCCGCGGCGGATGAGCGACTCCTTACTCTGCAAGTTTTGAATCATAGCGCATACGGTACCGGGGGCGAGCTAAAGATGTCAATCCGCGATATTTTGCTATCCATGAGCTCGATTTTTCACTATCTTACAGAGCTGATATGGAAACACTAGAAACCCTCGCCGGGGCTCAGGATTTAATAGCCCATGAAAAGATGCTGCTCCTCTATCTCAGCCGTCCCGATTGCGGGGTCTGCACGGCGATCAAACCCAAAGTAGAGGAGATGCTCTCCCGTTACCCCAAGATCCGCTCGGGCTACATCGATCTTGATCAGCTTCCCGCTGCAGCCGGCGAGTTCTCGGTCTTCACGATTCCCGCCGTTCTGGTCTATACCGACGGCAAGGAGAGCGTCCGTGAGGCTCGCTATATCAGCATGGAGCCCTTAGAGGAGAAAATCCGGCGCCCGTATGAGCTGCTTTTCGATTAAGGGAGGCTCTGTTTGCCCTCCTCCCGGTGCAGCCCCTGGTAGACATCGGTGCGGTCCAGATAGAGGGTAACGCTGCAGGAGTTTCCGTAGCGGCTCTCGATAGATGCCCGCAAGCGGGTAAGTCCGATCTCCTCCTCGAACTCCTCATCTTCGCCGGTGACAAGGGTAATCTCCCGCTCCTGCTCCCCATAGCGATAGAGAACCCGCAGCTCGCCCCGCCCGTCGGTAAAGCTGGCCCGCCCCTCGATAGCGGCGGAGATATCCTCCCCTCGGCGGTCGGTAAATGAGACATCTTTCGCAAAGTCGATCTCCGGCTCTCGATCCGCGTAGAGAGTTTCGTTGATTCGAAACAGCTGCTGCAGGTCGTAGAGAATGGAATTGAAGTGACGTTCGTCGGCACGCACAACACTACGGTCGCCGGAGCGGACCCGCACCTCGGCGCTCCAATCACGGAAAATCACCTCCGGCAGTTCCACGGTACCGAAATTCGGTCCCAAATCGGTCTCTATCGTATGCATTCCGGCGGGAACGCCTTCGATTATAAAGGGGACTCTCAGGTCTCCGGTGGTATAACCGACAAATTCCCCATCCAGGCGAATCTCGGCATCGATGAGGTTTGAGTAGAGGGCGATCTCCCCGGGCTTCTCATCCTGGAGCGACAGGATCGAGCGGTCCGATTCAGGATCGGCGAAGCTTACCCGGGCGCCGTTAATGGCGGCCAGGGCCTTTTCCGCCAGGCGATGGATTGCGTTTTCGGTGGAACCTCTGTCTGTAACCGCCCGGGATGTACCGGATTCCACATCGGTAATAGTCAGCGTAAAGAGTGCTTCGTTTCCGATAAAGACATAGGAGCCGTGAATCAGTGCATCGGCGCCAGCCAAGCGTCCGATCTCCACTGCCCTCTCATCGTCTGCGGTCAGTCCCGAGAGGGCCAGCCGTTGTTCTTCCAGCACATCGTCGATTCGGCTGCGATTGACCAGGGTAACCCCGGGCGAGCGGGAGAGATCGAAAAGCAGCAGTCCCTCGACGATTCCCGCCAGGTAATCATACCGGGGATCTCCGCCGGCATTCTCGATCCCCGCCACCGCAACCGTCTGGGCCGTCACCGGCAGGGCAGCGGTCAAAACCACTAGAGCCAAGAGTAACAATCTCGCCTTCATCAGAAACTCCTTGTGTAGATACCTTAGCCTAGGGTGCCGCGTATTTCAACGAATTAATCTTGACAGTCTCTATTTGTTCTTTTATGATCTTTATTGTTCTTTTTACGTCAAATTTGCACCTTTTTTGCTAGATATATGATCACGGAGGCACAGATTCGCCCATGAGCGATGAAAATCTGATTAATTGCATCCCCGCCGAACGCCAGGAGAAGATCCGCTCAATCGTCGCAGACGAAGGGAGTGCGAAGGTGAGCTACTTAAGCAACCTCTTCGGAGTAGCGGAGATCACCATTCGGCGGGATCTGGCGCTCTTAGAGGAACAGGGGCTTCTCGAACGGACCCACGGCGGCGCCATCTCGACCATGCGCTTAAAGACCGAACCCCGGTACGACCAGAAATCTATCCAGGGCCGTCGGGAGAAGGATGCGATCGGACGAACAACGGCAGCCCTCATCGAAGAGGGGGAGACGGTTCTGGTGAACTCAGGCTCTACAACCCTAGAGGTGATCCGTCATATTTCAGCCCCCGGGGTCCGCATCGTGACCACCAATGCCGATGCATTGAAGCTCCCCCGCGCCGACGGGGTCGAGATGATGCTTACCGGAGGGGAATACCGGTCACAGTCGAACTCTCTCATCGGCCCCTTTGCCTTGGCCACCCTCAACCGGGTAATCGGCACTACCGCCGTCATCGGCGTCGACGGGGTCAGTTGCCGCTTCGGCCTGACTACCCCCAACGAGTATGAGGCGGAGATTGCCCGGACGATGATCGAACGAACCCCGGGCCGAATAATTGTTGTAGCCGACCGCAGTAAGGTCGGGGTGGTATCGAATTTCCTCTCCGCTTCGATTGGAGATGCGGATATCGTTGTCTGCGATGCCGCCTTAGACGACGAGTACCGCCGGGAATTGGAAGAACACGGAATCACCGTATGCCTGGCATCGGTTGAGTGAAGAATAAGGAGTCAGAATGGAACAGTATGATGTAGTCGTCATCGGCGCCGGCGTTACCGGCTCGGCAATTGCCCGCCGGCTTTCGGCCTACACCCTGAAGGTTGCGCTGGTCGAAAAGGAGACCGACGTCAGCTTCGGGGTCTCCAAGGCGAACTCAGGCATAGTTCACGGGGGATTTCATCACCGCCGGGACTATCTTAAATCCCGACTCGAGGTGCAGGGGAACCTGATGTACGACCAGCTCGAACGGGAGCTCCACTTCCCCTTTCGACGCTGCGGAATCCTGGTGGCGGCCTTCTCAAGTGAGGAGATGCGCACCGTCGAACGGCTCTATGAGAACGGCGTGGCCAACGGGATAATCGGTATCGAGATGTGCAACGGCGATCGCATGCGCAGCTTGGAGCCGAAACTCAACCAGGATGTAATCGGCGGGCTCTTCGCTCCCGGCGGCGGGATCGTCGAACCCTATCGGCTGGTATTCAGCCTGGTGGAGTCGGCGGTCCTCAACGGCGTAAAACTCTACACCGAATTCAAGGTAGTGAGCGCTAAAGAACAGAAAGAGCAGTATATCCTGGAAGCGGAAGACGGAAGGTCTATCGCCGGCACGTGGGTTATCAATGCCGGGGGGCTCTTCGCCGACCAGGTCTCCGCCCTTTTCGGCGCCGAGGAGTTCACAATTACCCCGCGGAAGGGCGAAGAGTTTCTGCTCGACCGGAACGCCTCCGCCTATACCCAAAGGGTGGTTTTTCCCGTCCCCAGTCCGGTATCAAAGGGGATGCTGGTGATTCCCACCGTCGAAGGCACCACCATGGTCGGTCCGACGGCTATTCTCGGAGACGACAAGGAGGACTTTGCCACCAGCAGGGAGAACTTCGAAAAGGTCTTCTACTCCGCCCGGCGACTCGTCCCTTCGGTCTCGGAGCGGGACATCATTACCTCCTTCGCCGGGCTGCGGCCGGTGCTCGAAGGGGACGACTTCTTTATCGACCTATCCGCCAAGAAAGAGCGACTAATCCAAGTAGCCGGGATTCAGTCCCCGGGGCTGACCGCCGCGCCGGCAATCGCCGAATATGTAAAGGATCTCCTCAAGAAGGGCGGACTCGCCCTGCAGGAGGATCCCCGCTACAAGGCGGAAATTCCCGATGTGCCTCGCTTCCGCAATATGGACCACGAGGCGATCGACGCGGCGGTGAACGAGGACCCTGCCTACGGCGAGATTGTCTGCCGCTGCGAAAGCATAAGCGAGGCGGAAATTATCGCCGCCATTCGGCGGGGGCATACCACCGTGGACGGCATTAAATTCTACACTAGGGCCGGCATGGGCCGCTGTCAGGGCGGCTTCTGCACCTACAAGATCTTGAAGATTATCGCGAGAGAAACCGGTATGAGTATCGATCAGATTACCAAGCGGGGCCGGAAGAGCTGGATTATTCAGGAAGCGATTGGAGGAGAGGCATGAAGAGAGCCGATTACGATGCGGTAGTGATTGGCGGAGGCTCCGCCGGAATGGCGGCCGCGGCGGAGATAGCCAAGGCTTTCAAGACGGTGGCTATCATCGAGAGGGAGGAGACCCTGGGGGGCATCCTGAATCAATGTATTCACAACGGGTTCGGGTTGCACCATTTCAAGGAGGAGCTGACCGGCCCCGAGTATGCCGAGCGACATGTAAACGAGATCGCCGGTTTGCCGGTAGAGATCTTCGATGAAATGACCGTGACTGAGATACAGGATCTCGTGGATAGTAAAAAAATCTACGGCTACTCCAAGAAACACGGAATGGTCGAGTTCAGTACGGAAGCGATCGTTTTGGCCATGGGCTGCCGGGAGCGGAATCGCGGAAATATCGGTACGCCGGGAACCCGTCCTTCGGGGGTCTTTACCGCCGGACTCGCCCAGCGGCTGGTTAATATCGACGGCCTCATCCCCGGCAAGGAGTGCGTTATCGTCGGTTCCGGCGATATCGGCCTGATCATGGCCAGGCGCATGAGCTGGATCGGAGCCAAGGTGAAAGCCGTGGTAGAAATCCAACCCTACCCCGCCGGCCTTACCCGTAATATCGTTCAGTGTCTGAATGACTTCGATATCCCCCTCTACCTCTCCCACGTGGTCTCCGAGATTCACGGCCGGAACCGGGTAAGCGGGGTCGATATCACTCCTTTAAAAGACGGCATGGAGGATCATGAGGCCAGCTTTCATGTAGAGTGCGATACCGTACTCCTTTCGGTGGGGCTGATTCCCGATAATGAGATCTCCAAGAAAGCCAATGTCGATCTGAATCCGGAGACAAACGGCCCCTTCGTGGATGCGTCGCTCATGACGAGCGTGCCGGGTATTTTCGCCTGCGGAAACGTGCTCCACGTCCACGACCTGGTCGATTTCGTAACCGAGGAGTCGACCCGTTGCGGACGATATGTGGTCGACTACCTGGACGGTCAATCCGCAGGGCGGCAGCATCCCGTCGCAGCAGGGGGGAACGTCAAATATGTGGTACCCAACCACTTCACCGACGAGCGGGAAAACCGCTTCTACTTGCGGAGTATGGTGGTCAGAAACAGCGCCAAGCTGAGCGTGAAACTCGGGGGCAAGGAGATAATTGAGCGTAAGCTACGCCATGTTCAGCCCTCGGAAATGGTCAGCTTCACCCTCTCCCCGGAGGAGATCGGTGAGCTCAATGCATCGGGAGATAACCGCCTCGAAGTCTCTATCGACGGCGGAGCGGAAGTGAAGGAGACAATATGAAACGGGAGATGATTTGCATCAGCTGTCCAATCGGCTGTCATCTGACGGCGGAATGGGAGAGCGAAGAGGATATCAAGATCAGCGGCAACAAGTGCAATCGCGGCGAGATCTACGGCCGGGAGGAGATCCTGGCCCCGAAACGGGTGGTCACCGCTACAGTAGCGGTCGATTCTGAAATGATGGCACGGGTTCCGGTAAAAACGGATAATGCTTTATTGAAGGAACACATCAATCCGCTCCTTCGTGAGCTCTACGCCTTGAGACTCAAGGCGCCGGTTAGCTGCGGAGATGTTCTTATCGATGATGTGGCCGGTACCGGGGTCAAGGTAGTCGCGACCCGTACGATCGCTTCTTAAAAAAAGAGGCTGTCCGGAGCTCCGGACAGCCTCAACCTGTCTTATCCTATTAGCCGGTACATTGTAGAAATACTCTTAATAATTAAATCAGCCTTTCACACTTCCCGCCATCATACCGCGTACGAAGTAGCGCTGTAGGGAGAAGAAGATTATCAGGGGTACTAGCATGGTCAGAAAGGCTCCCGAGGTGAGTACATGCCAGTCCTGACCGCGAGAACCGACCATCTCGGCTAAGCGGGTCGTAACCAGTGCGAACTCACGCTTTGTTCCCAGGAAGACCAAGGCTACGAGCAGATCGTTCCAGACCCACAGGAACTGGAAGATCGCAAAAGAGGCGATCGCCGGGGTAGAGAGTGGTAGAATCAGGCGAGTGAACATCATCCAGGGAGTCGCCCCGTCGGCGTGGGCCGATTCGATAATCTCTTTCGGAATTGAGGAGATATAACCGTAGAGCATATACGTCGCCAAAGGAAGTCCGAAGCCGGTATGGGCCAGCCAGATCCCCAGATAGGTGCCGTTGAGGCTAATCCTGGTGTAGACCTTCAGCACCGGAATCAGCGCCATCTGAAGGGGAACCACCAGGAGTCCGACGATAATCACGAAGATTCCTTCCCGGCCGGGAAAGCTCATCCAAGCGATGGCGAAGGCGGCGAAGGCGGCAATGGTTATGGGTATAACCGTCGAGGGAATAGTAACCAGCAGACTGTTAAAGAATGCCTGTCCCATGAAATCGGCAAAGATTACGTCCCTATAGTTACTTAGGGTCCACTGCTTGGCCGCAAAGGGATCGAAGAGGGCCGTCCACCAACCGGTCTCCTGGATCTCCGCCGGAATCCTAAAAGAGCTGACCAACAGTCCGAGGGTCGGCAGGGTCCAGAGCACTACGATCAGGAGGAGCAGGGCCCGCATTGGTACCCGGCGTACAACCCGCTCTAACGGGGTTTGTCCAAGTTCAGAATGTACTGCCATACCTTACCTCCTCGTTTCCCTGAGCTGTCGAACATTCCGAATCAGGAAGGGAATAACGACGATAAACAGAAAGACCGCCAGGGCAGATCCGCGGCCGAAGTTACGGTACACAAAGGCTTCCTTATACATCCGGGAAGCAACGATACCTGTATCGTAGTTACCGGATGTCATTACGTAGACAATGTCGAAGACCTTCAATACCAGGAAGAGAATCGTCGTCCAGACAGTTAGAATAGTCCCTTTTATGTAGGGGATCGTTATCTTGAAGAAGATCCTAAGCTCGCCGGCACCGTCGATTCGAGCGGCTTCCCATAGGTCCTTGGGAACCCCTTTTACCGCAGCCGAAAGGATTACCATAGCGAAACCGGTCTGCAGCCAGATCATGATGAAGATCAGAGCCAGATTATTCCAGGGCCGAATGATAATCCAGGCTACCGGATCAACACCGATGAAGGAGAGCATCGCATTCAGCAATCCTATCTGATCGTATCCGGGGGGTTGGTAATAGTAGACGAAGCGCCAGATTACCGATGCGCCGACGAATGAGATCGCCATGGGCAGAAAGATCATCGATTTTACGATTTTCTCCCAGATATTCTTGAGACGGTCCGCCATTACGGCCACGATCAATCCCAGACAGACAGCAAGGAACGGTACGAAGACAACCCACAACAGGGTGTTCCGTAGAATAATGAGCATCTCCGGATCGGTGAAAACGAAGATATAGTTCCTGAGGCCCACAAACTCGTCGCCGGTCCGGTTCAAAAAGCTCAACCAGGTGGTACGCAGCGCCGGAAGAATGATATAGCCGAGCAGCACCGTAATTGCCGGCCCGACGAACACAAATGGACGCAGCGCATCTCGCATGCGGATCGGCATAATTTCGATCAAGTTATTGGTTCCCCAATAGAGAACCCAAACACCGCCAACCCCAACTACCAGAGCGACGAGACCGATCAACACCTTGGGCGCTTCGGTATCCCGCATAAAGAGGAAACTATAGTAGAGGGCTAAAAAGGTAAGCACAGGTACGATCAAGGAGACCAGAACCCGGGCCGGAGCGGCGGTGAAGAAATTCAGGGTCTTTTTATTATCAAGGGTAGATTGCATCCTGAGTCTCCTCCCGTAGAGATGGAGGGAGCGGCGGAAGCCACCGCCCCTCCGATAGATTAGAAGTGAAATCCCATGAAGGGAGTGCTACTCTTCCGGCCAGCTGCGGTCGATAGCTTCCAGGACATCATCCAGATCTTCGCCGCTGACGTAGTCGACCATGCCTTTCCAGAAGCTGCCGGCGCCGACCTGTCCGGGCATCAAGTCCGATGCGTCGAAACGGAAGGTATCGGCCTCCTGCAGGATCTGGGCATAGCCGCGCTCGATATCGCTGGGATACCAGCTCATATCCTGATCGTTGTGGGGAGATACGAAGCCGCCGGCTTCGACCCACTCCTTGGTAGAGACACCCTGACTCAGGAACTTCATGACCGCCTTGGTGGCGGGATCGTCGTTGAATGCGCTGAAGAGGTCGCCCGCGCCCAATACCGGCTTGCCGTACTCCTCTTCGTTGATCGGGGGCAGGTAGAAATAGTTGATCTTCTCAGGAATCTCGTCGCCCTTCTCGGGGAAGAAACCGGTAATGAAGTTTGCCTGGCGGTGCATAAGCGCCCGGGGAGGATCCTGTACCAGCGGAGCGGGACCGTCGCCGAAGGGCACGGTCAGGATGGAGTTGGTGCCGCCCAAGACGTAGTCCGGATTGAACCAGATCTCCGACATGTACTCGATTGCGGTGCGGATCTCGGGACTGTCGAACTTGAGTTCGCCGGCCACCCACTCGTCGTACTTCTCGGGAGGAGCGGTCCTAAGCAGGATGTCCTCGACCCAGTCGGTGGCGACCCAACCTGTTGCCCCGGAGCTCTCCATCGAGATAGACCAGGGGGTGTAGCCGTCGGCGACCATCTGATCGGAGAGAGCGATGAGCTCATCCCAGGTCTGGGGAATCTCATAGCCTTCCTCTTCGAACACCGGTACCGCATACCAGACCAGGCTCTTCAGGTTGGCCCGGTACCAGACGCCGGTCATATCGCCGTCTACTGTTCCTAGTTCAATCCAGGCGTCGTTGTACTGTTCTTCCAGATACCCGGGTTCCCACCAGTTCTTGATGTCGGCGATATAACCTTTGCTGTGCAGGTCCTTCATCAGACCGGGCTGGGGAAATGCCGCTATGTCCGGGGGATCGCCGCCCTCTGTGCGGACGGTAATCAGCGCTTCGAAGTCGCCGGATCCTTCATACTCGATATCGATCCCGGTCTCTTCCTCGAACTTCGCCATACTGGCGTTGAAGCGTTCCGCATCGACATCGACAAAGGCGCCGAAAACATCGACAGTCTGGCCGGAGAGATCCTCTCCCTCAGTCCAGGGATTCTCGACGTAAGACGCCTGAGCGGGCTCGGACGGAGCCGCCGCCTCGGACGCCTCTTCCTTTGCACACGAGACAAAGGCAAGAGCCAATACGAGGGTAAGGGTAAGCATTAAAGCCTTTTTCATATAAAACCTCCGAAAAATATTTTCTAAAACGGCTTTAACAAGCCGTCTTATTCACACTGTTAGGCGCTTCTCCTCGAGAGGGCGCTGCCGCAGGATTCACGAATCACCAGCTCGGGTTGAATCATCTCCTGCAGCGGGCTTACTTGACTGCCGGCGATCATCTGCACCAGTCGGTCGCATGCATCGGCTACCAGTTTTTCCCTGGGCTGATGCACGGTAGTCAAGGCCGGCCGATATATACGGCCGAATTCGATATCGTCGTAACCGACGACGGCGATATCGTCGGGAACACGGATTCCAAGATCGAGCAGGGCCGCGATAGCCCCCATGGCCATGATGTCCGCCTCGGCGAAGATACCGTCGATCTCCGAGAGGATTCCCCGCCTATCCATAATGGTCTGGTACCCGAATTCATATGTACACGAACCGTAGAGGACATTCCGTTGATGCAGTTCAATATCATATTCGCTAAGGGCCCGCTTGTAGCCCGCCATGCGCTCGATAAACTGCAGCTCCGGAGAATCCTCATTAATACAGAGCAGATTTGTCCGGCCGTTATTGATGAGAAGCTCGGTAGCCAGGTATCCGCCTTGCTCATGATCTACAAAGATATAATTCAGGTCGCCATAGGCGATATTCCGCGGTTTAAAATGGAGTAAAACCACCGGGATGCCGCGACTGTTAATGAAGGTCCAGTCTTCGGTACTTATATAGGGGTGGATTACCAGGAGACCGTCGACCTTACGGCGGCTAATCAGATTCTGGATATTGCTCTCTCCGGTGAAATTATTGCGAGAGAAGGTAATAATCGTATCCATCTGCGCTTGTTCGAGGCTATGTCGTACCGCCCGCAGAAGAAGCTCGATATAGTAGAAGGAACCGAAACGCTCGAATATTTCGGGGTAAATCACCCCGATGGTTCCTGTTTTGTTGGTCGAGAGGCTTCTGGCATTGGCGTTGAACTCGAAATTCAGTTCCCGGGCGATGCGCTTGATATTCTTCTTGGTCTTCTCCGCCACGTAGGGACTGTCGTTCAGACTGCGGGAGACCGTCGAATGGCTTACCCCGGCCAAGCGGGCAATATCTTTAATCGTCACCTTTTTCATTAGCTCTACGTCGAACCTCTTTGCACAATCTGCACAATGCAATGCACACGATTGCAGTTACTATTTTAGAGTAATCCCGGTCTGTTGATCTTGTCAAGGAATAATTTGGCCAATAAAGCGTTACTGTGTAGAGATATAATCCAATGTTATCGCAAAATTCTCCAAATTCAACAATTCCACTGACAATTGACCATCACCAAAGATCAATTATTGCACACGTGTGTTTTATGCGGTATACTCTCGATAACTGTCAGTACAAGGAGTTGCAACGATTATGAGCAGTCCTTCTTTCGCCTCCCCATGGTTACTACAAACCGGCCCATATCCTGTGGATGAGGTGTTTCGTTTTGGAAGTCTAATGATGAGCGGTAACGGTTATCTTGGGTTCCGAGGGACCTTCCCCAGCGCCGGCAGTAAGGAATATGCAGCCTGTGTGGTTAGCGATACCTACGACTGCGCCGACGGGAAGTGGAAGGAACTCTGTACAGTACCGAACGGGTTGTTTATAGAGATAAATGACGGCAGCTCCTCGCCCATGATCGTGCCGACTGAGGGTGGTTTCCACGCCCTCGATTTCCGCTACGGTGAGACATCCGGCGCGATGAAGAGCCCCGACGGGAAGCTGGAGATAAGCTTTACCCGCTTCGCCAGCTATGCTCATTTACATCTTATTTGTCAAAGAGTAGTGCTTCGCGCAGCAGAAAACTGCAGCGGCCGACTGCGCTTGGGGATCGACGGGGATACCTGGAGTCTTAACGGCGACCATTTCCGATCCCGGAATTATAAGCGCGACGGCGGACGCCTTACGGCAGATTTACGTACCAGCGAAGAAGGAAAGCCGTTGGTTGTTGCTTCAGTATCTCGAGCCGATGTCGAGTTTTCCGCGTCGGAGAGCAGCTCCGGAATCTTCGACGAGGCCCGGTTCACTCTGCAAGCCGGCGAAGCCCTCATAGTGGAACAATTTATGTCGGTCTATTCCGCAAACGACCTTTCCGATCCCTATCGGGCCGCCATAGAGGAGCTAACCGGCGTATTCGAGCGGGGATATGACGAGGAGTTCAAGGCACACAAAGGCCATTGGGACGATCTTTGGGAGCGCTATGATATTCTTCTAGACGGAGATGAGGAGCTGCAATCCCTGGTACGCTACAATACCTATCATAATGTTATCTCCACCCCCGCCCATACCGACCGGCTGCCCATCGGCGCCCGGGGGCTTTCCTGCCAGGCCTATCAGGGAGCCGCATTCTGGGACCAGGAGATCTTCAATCTGCCGATGTATATCTACACCGATCCCAAGGTAGCCGAAAGAATTATCAGCTACCGTCATGCGACCTTACCCGGAGCTCAGGAAAAGGCGAAACGTTTGGGCTACGAAGGTGCCTACTATGCCTGGATCAGCGGCGACTCCGGTGAGGAGCTCTGCCCCGACTATTTCTTTATCGATGTATTGAGCGGCCGCAAGATTCGCAACCACTTCAATGACTGGCAGATCCATATCAGTCCGGACATCACCTACGCCCTCTGGGAGTATTACCGGGCCTCCGGCGACGATGAGTTCCTCTATTCCAAAGGTGCGGAGATCGCATTCAGCGTCGCACAATTCCTCTATTCACGTATCCACTACTCTCCCGCCCGGGACCGCTACGAAATTCTACGGGTCCTCGGCCCCGATGAGTACCACGAGAACGCCGACAACAACGCTTTTACCAACTATCAGGCCCGCTTTGCCCTGGCTACGGCGGTCTGGATTTACCGCCGGATGGAACAAGCAGCCCGGGATGAACTCGAGAATCTATCGGCGGACCTCGGTTTAAGCCCGGAGCGGATCGATGCCTGGGACGAAATGCAGCGCAAGCTCTACCTTCCCTCCCCGGATCCGGAGAATCTCCTGATCGAACAGTTCGACGGTTTCTTTCAACTCGAGGATATCCTTCCCGAGGAGCTTGCCGGCCGTCTTCAGGATGAACAGGAGTACTGGGGCTGGCCCAACGGCATCGCCTACGAGACTCAGGTCAGCAAGCAAGCCGACGTGGTGCAGCTCTTTGCGCTTCACCCCTTTCCGAACGAAGTGGTGGCCGCCAACTACGACTATTACGAACCGCGCAGTCAGCATCGCTCCTCCTTGAGCCCCGGAGTGCATGCCCTGGTGGCCGCCAAGAGCGGCAATCTCGAACAGGCGGAGCGCTATCTGCGAAAATCCCTGAAGATCGATATCGCCAACACCCACCCGCCGGAGAGCGGAGGAACCTTTATCGGCGGTATCCATACCGCCGCTTGCGGGATCGCCTGGCAGATCGTGGTAAAGGGCTTCCTCGGGATGGAGCTGGACTTAGAAGAGCTGCGCTTCAGCCCCCTCCTCCCGACGACGGTGAACGCCATCAGTCTAAAGCTGAGGATTCGAGGCCAAGAGCTGGGACTCAGCCTGACAAGTGAGGATTTCCGGATTGAGAGTGCCCCGGGAAGCGCAGAGGAACTGAGCATTCGTGTATCTGATCAGGTCTCCGTGCTGAAACCGGGAGAGATGCTACGTTTTACCCCGGAAACCTGAATTTGATCAGTTAAAGGAGATTCTATGTTGCAAGCAGTTATATTCGACTTAGACGGTGTGATCGTCTCTACCGATGAATACCATTTTCGGGCCTGGCAGGAACTCGCCCGTTTTCTCAATCTCCCCTTCTCCCGGGAGGACAACGGCCGTCAACGAGGAGTCAGCCGCATGGAGAGCCTGGAGGTGGTGCTCGAAAAATCCTCCTACTCCTATAGCGAGGAGGAGAAACTCTACCTGGCGGATAAAAAGAACAGCCTCTACCGGGAACTCTTGAACGATCTAAGTCCCGATGAAATTCTCCCCGGAGCAATGGAGTTTGCCGAAGCCGCCCGTAAAGCGGGACTAAAGGTCGCCATCGGCTCCTCAAGCCGCAATACGCCCTTCATCCTGAAGAAGATCGGCCTGGCCGACTATTTCGATGCGGTGGCCGACGGGAACGATATCTCTCGCTCCAAACCGGACCCTGAGGTGTTCCTCATTGCCGCGCAACGCTTGGATATTGCCTGCGAGCATTGTCTCGTGGTGGAGGATGCCGATGCCGGCGTCGAAGCTGCCAAGGGCGGTAAAATGTACGCCCTCGCGGTAGGTGCGGCGTCGGGACATAGGAAGGCCGACCTGAGCGCGGATTCCTTGGCCGAGATCGATCTCGAGACGGTTCGAAACCGACTGAAGTAAGAAAAAAGTAACACACCCCATCCTCCGCTCTGTTATAAGGATTAAGAAATTCAAGGTGCGGAGGATGCACATGACCAATACAAGAACTCAGAAACGGCTACTCCTGTTAATCACCGGCCCATTCCTGGCGCTACTATTCGTCGCCTGTTCCGGCAACACCCAAGAAGCGCAGAGTACGCCCCAACGTGAAGCCATACCGGTGGAGACCCTGGTAGTCGAGGCCACCACCTTTACCGAGTACGGCGAGTATTACGGAACCCTCAAGGCCAGCGAACAGGCGGTCTTGAGCGCTCCCGGCGGCGGCTGGGTAGAGTCCATCCTGGTTAGCCAGGGCGATAGGGTCAGCGCCGGGGAGCGCCTGGGGGCGGTGGATCTCGAGAACGTTCTGGCCAGCTACCGGGTAGCGGAGCTTCAGGAAAGGATCGCCCGGGAGACCTTCGAGCGCCAGCGGGAGCTCCTGCGTAAGGGAAACGCCTCCCAGCTCGCCGTAGACCAGGCGGAACTGGCCATGCTCAGCGCCGAGAAACAGCGCATCGATGCGGCCCAGGTATTGGAAGGAGCCCGCTGCGAATCGCCCATCGACGGCACCGTAGTGGCCCGGCACATCAATCTCCACGACGAACTCCTTCCCGGCGCCCCTACCTTTACCGTAGCCGATACCACAGAGATGCGGATCGAAATCGGTATCCCCGAAAGCGAGATCGCCGGAGTCGCCCCCGGAAACAGCGCCAGGATTCGCCTCGACGTCTATCCCGATCGGGAGTGGCAGGGCCGCCTGGAATCCCTCGACCGCCGGGTCGATCCCGAAACCTTGAGCTTTCGCGGCGAGGTGGTAATCGAGAACAGCGACGGCCGGCTTGCTCCGGGTCAGACGGCCCTGGTCGTCCTGGAGCGGCGTAATTTGAGTTCGAGCATCGTGGTGCCTACGGAAGCAATTATGAGCGACGGAGTGGAGAGTTTCGTCATGCTTGCCGATCAGGGAATCGCCCGAAGGGTGGCGGTAGTTCCCGGTCCGGCGGATGAGCGACGAACGGTAGTAACCGCCGGACTCTCAGTTCTAGATACCCTGATTACTGGTGGCAATCATCTGGTTAACGACGGCAGTCCCATAGCCGCTCGCGGACAGGAGGGCTGATCCGTGGTCGATTTCTTGATACGCAAACGCACAGCGGTCTTTACCGCCTCGCTCTTGATCATCATCGTCGGCATTATCGCCTATATCAATCTCCCGCGGGAGAGTAATCCCGAGATTAAGCAGCCCTGGATCTTCGTCAATACCGTCTATGCCGGGGTAGCGCCCAAGGAGATCGAATCCCTCATTACCCAGCCCCTGGAAGAGGAGCTGGACGGCATCGAAGGAATCAACAAGATCAGTTCGTCCTCCCGCCAGAGCGTCTCCTCGATCTTCGTCGAATTCGACGCCGATACCGAGGTAGAGACGGCCCTGCGCCGGGTCAAGGACCGTATCGATGCGGCCAAGGCCGATCTTCCCGACGAGGCCGAGGAGCCGCGGGTCGCCGAGTTCAGTTCTACCGATTGGCCGATTTTCATTCTCGTCCTATCCCATCCCGACGGGGTTCTGCGGATCGATGAGGAGGCCGAAAGGCTCAAGGAGAGTCTGAAGCGGCTGCCGGGAGTTCTGGACGTGGAAATCTCGGGCAACAGCGAACGGGAAGTGGCCATCGAGATCGATCCGGCCAAGCTCCATACCCACGGCCTGAGCCTCGGTGAGGTCGCCCAGGCGATCAGAAACGAGAACGCTTCAATCCCCGGGGGAGAACTAAAAAGCGAGGCCAAGACCTTCACCCTTTCAGTTACCGGAGAGCTCAAGGATCCATCAGGATTTGCCCAGATCGTTGTAGCCGACGGACCGGGGAAGGTCAAACTGGGGGACTTGGGGAAGGTCGCCTTTACCACCGCCGAGGCCGAGAGCCTCGCCCGTCTCAACGGCCGGCCCGCCATTACCATTGAGATCAAGAAACGGACCGGTGCGAATATGATCGACCTCTCTCAGGCTATCAAGCAGACCGTGGAGGAACGAAAAGCCGCATTCCCCACGGGGACGGAGCTTGTCTACTCCTACGACGAATCCCGCTTTATCGAGGAGACGATCGTCGACCTGGAAAATAATATGTTCTCCGGCTTCATACTGGTCCTGTTGGTCACCCTCTTCTTCCTGGGCTTCAGGAACTCCCTCTTCGTCTCCCTGGCTATTCCCTTCTCCATGCTGATCTCCTTCTTTGTCCTGCAAATGATGGGGATTACCCTCAACATGGTGGTCCTCTTCAGTCTGATCATGGCCTTAGGGATGCTGGTGGATAACGGCATAGTCATTGTGGAGAATATCTTCCGACATGCTAGCATGGGGAAGGATCGCATGCAGGCCGCGGCGGACGGCGCCAATGAGGTCGCCGGGCCCATCATCGCCTCGACCATCACGACCTGTCTGGCCTTTTTTCCGATAATATTTATGCCCGGGATTATGGGGCAGTTCATGTCCTATCTCCCGATTACGATTATAACGGTTCTGGTAAGTTCGCTCTTCGTAGCCTTAAGCATCAATCCGGTTTTCTGTTCCCGCTTTATGTCGATCTCCGAGAAGGATATGCGCAGGATGCAGGACGGGTCCGGACTCTTCAGCCGAGTTCAGGACTTATATACCGGGCTGCTACGGAGCGCCCTGAAGCACCCCCTTAAGATCGCCGCCGGCTCTGTGACCGTGGTGGTCGTGGGAATAGCGCTCTACGCACTGATCGGAAAAGAGCCGGTCTTTTTTCCCGAGAGCGATCCGCCTACGGCAATCATCAAGCTGGAAGCCCGGCAGGGCACCCCCCTGGAGGCGACGGATCGGATGGTACGCAGCATAGAGGAGCGCATTCCGGGCGTCGAGACCTCGATGGACCACTTCCAGACGGTTGTAGGGTCTGCCGGCGGCGGCGATTACCATAAGGCGAGCATCCGGGTTGAGTTTGTCCCCTTTCTCGAGCGGGAGATCAGCGGCTACGAATCCACCGAGAATCTGAAGAAGGCCTTAGCGGGCTTTACCGGAGCCAAGATCAGCTTCGAGGAGATCGAGAACGGCCCTCCCGACGGACATCCGATATCGTACAAGGTCACCGGCGACGAGTATCCGGTAATCGGCTCAATCGCTGAACAGGCCGAGGCGATCCTGGAGGAGTACGACGAGCTTAAGGGAATCAGTTCCGATTATGAGAGTTCGCGGCCGGAGATTGCGGTAGAGGTAGATCGGAAGAAGGCCGCCTTTCACGGCCTTTCCACCGCTGAGATAGCCATGACCGTCCGCAACGCCTTCCAGGGCAGTACCGTAGGAACCTACCGGGACGGTGCGGAGGAGTACGATATCAATCTCCGCTATGCCAAGGAGTTCAGGGATTCGATCAACCGCCTACAGGGGCTGAAGATCCCCGCCGGAAACGGCAAGCTGGTACCCCTCTCATCGGTGGCGTCAATCAGCTTCCGTTCCGACGCCGGCGTGATTAAACGTACCAATCGGGAACGGAGCGTCGAGGTATGGGCAGATTTCAAGCCGGACATTCAAAACAAGGCCGAGATAAGCGCCGAGATCGACGCCCGGCTCAAGGGCTTATCCCTCCCCGCCGGCTACCAACTCGGTACTGGAGAAGGCCTCGAGATTCAGCAGGAGTCTTCGACCTTCCTGGCCCAGGCCTTCATGATCGCCCTCTTTCTGATCCTGATCGTCCTGATAGCTCAATTCAATTCAATTGCGGATCCGGCGATCATTATCCTCTCGGTCTTCTTATCCATGGGAGGCGTCTTCTGGGGCTACGCCCTGACCGGCATGAGCTTCGTCGTCATGATGTCCGGCATCGGCTGTATCGCCCTGGCCGGAGTGGCGGTAAACAACTGCATCGTACTGGTGGACTATACCAACCGGCTCATGAGAGAGGGGATGCCGTGGAACGAGGCGATTATCGAATCCGGACGAACCCGATTGCGCCCGGTGCTCCTGACTGCAATAACTACGGTGTTAGGAATGATTCCCATGGCCCTGGGAATCAGCTTCAATATCCATACCCTTACGCCGCAGATCGGCAGTGAACAGTCGGAATTCTGGAAGGCCTTCGCCTGGGCGATGATTTTCGGGCTCAGTTTTTCGACTCTTATGACCTTGGTAGTCGTTCCGGTGTTACTGAAGCTGAAGTTCAACGTGCTCCATAGAGGGCAGCGAAAGGTGCTCGAGGCGGTATACCGCGGAGCCTACCGGGAAGGGTTCGAAGCACCGCTACTGGAACAGGAATGATGCATGCGCCTTAGCCGGGTGAGCTCCTTGCTCCCCTGGTTGAGGCGGTGCTATACTCCAGTAGTGATGACTGACCGTTCCGCCGCGCTGATCAACTGGGGACGATTCTACCGGGCGGAGGGAATCGAACGGGAGTACCCCTTTCCCGATGCCGAACACGAATATCGGAAACTCCTTGAAACCGGGGCATTAGATTCCGACCGCGCCCTGCAAGCAACCGAGTTTTTATTCTATACGATGCGCTTCACCACGCTAGGAGAGCTCGAATCCGCTCTCCTTAAGCCAGAGCTACGTTCGAGCGACTCCTACGCCTACTGCGCCTATGCTCAGGCTGCGCTGGGGAATCATAACCGGGCGGTAGAACTCATTCGCGAGGCCCACACCCTCTTCCCGGAGGAGGAGCTGCTTTTTTCCGACCTGCTACGCCTGCAGGCCTTTTCCGGCCGGGTAGCCGAACCCTTCCCGGAGATTTCCGGCGGAGAGGATTTCAACAGCTACCGGGTCCTGGAAGAGAGTATCTATCTCCTGATCTTTCTCTTCGATCAGAGTCTCGTCGCCGCCGTACCCGCCGAAACAGAACCGGCCCTCGATCTGCTCGATTCCTATGCGGAAAACGATGAGCAGAAATTGGCGGCCGCACTCGCTCGGGCCGATGTGCTGAGCGCCCTTGGCCGCAGAGAAGAGGAACTGACCGTCTTAAGGGAGGCAATGAAACGTTGGAGCGGGGATTACGAACTCCGAATCCGCATTGCCGCCCTGGGACTCGACGATGTAGTCGAGAAACAGGAACTCGATGCAGCCATCGGCCATGCAGACGAGGCGGCGAAGATTCGTCCCTGGTTCCCCGGGGGCTACCAGCTTTCTGGAATCCTAATCTCGAAGGCGGCCGAAATGGAGATTCAGGCCGGCCGGGAAGAGTTGGCCGTAGAGCACTTATACAGCGCTATCGATGCATTTCGTCACTGTCGGCGTATCGATCCCCGGCAAAAAGAGTATGTGGAAGAACTCCTCTATCTATACGGAACGCTCTTCGCCCTACTCGATCCTCCGGAGGAGAGAGAGCCGGAGCCCCCCATAGAGGATGAGGTTGATCGACTGATCGAGGAGCTGCGTTTACTCAGCGCCGACAATGCCCCTTATCTGGCCGCCCTAGGCAGAAATCTCTTCGAGAGCGGTTTGGAACCTCAAGGCGAAACCCTGGTGAATCGGGCGGAGCAGATAGACCGGGAAGATCCGGCGGTGCTCCATGCCCGAGGCCTCTTCGCCTTTATCCGGGCGATACGGTCCGGGGAGAATCAGCAGGCTCAGCTCGAGGCGGCAGTGGAATTGTTCCAAGAGGCTTACCACAAAGCGAAGCTCCCGGAACAGAAAGCCCGCTACCTGGTAACGATGACCAGCGTACTGCGGCAGATGCAGGACGATAAGCGTGAACTCGCTGCGTTAATGGAAGGAGCCGAATTAGGCCTGCCGGATGAGGAGATCTATCTTACTATTTCCGAGCTCTATCATAATCAGGGGCTACTAGCCAAAGCCGTAGCCGCTCTGGAGCGGGGTGCGGAGATACTGCCCGAGTCATCGGAACTCGGCATTGAGCTTGCCCGCTGCTACTCCCGGGACGGCGCATTCGATAAAGCCGGCACCCGGATCGATAGCCTTCTCTCTCTCTACCCAAACTCCCCATGGATCTGGAATCAGGCGGGAATCATCAGCGTAGAACAAGGCAACAGCATCGAGGACGATCCGGCATCCCAAGCGATGTTCTTTGAGCGGGCCGTGCATGCATATGACCAGGCGCGCAGGCTGGCACCGGAGGAGTTCACCTATCAGGGGAACTACGGCGACGCCCTGCGGCTAATCGGCAAACTCGATGAGGGCGAGTCTTACTTGAAGAACGCCCTGAAGATCAATCCCGAGGATGTGTTCAGCCTCAATTCCTTAGGGTTGCTCTACGGCGATCGGGCCAAACAGGCTGTCGAACGGGAGGCACGGGAGTCCTTCCTCTCCGAAGCCGAGCATTATCTTCAACGGGCGGCCTCACTCTCCCCGGGGGACACGACCTTCGATGTCAACCTGGCCGATCTCTATTACGATCTCGGCTATTTCGAGGACACCATCGACATCTATCAGCGAATCATCGAAACCGACGAAGACGCCTGGCAGTACTACGACATCATCGGACTCTGCTACTACCATACCGGTAACCTGCAGGAGGCGGCGCACTGGTTCCGCGGTGCGATCGATAAGGAGCCCGGCGCTCCGGAGGTGGTCAACTCCCTAGGACTCTGCTATTTCGGCTCCGGCAAGATCGAGGAGGCCATCGAATACTTTAAACAGGCTTCGCTTCTCGACCCGGAGAATCCGGTCTACCTGGATAACATCGTCATGGCCCAGTACAACCGGGAGGGGTATCAGGCCGATTTCGGCGACGGCCCGAGAATGTAGCCGATTGACAAAACACCCTGCTATATGGTTTTATATGGCCTTATCGGGCCTATAGCTCAGTTGGTTAGAGCAACGGACTCATAATCCGTGGGTCGTAGGTTCAAGTCCTACTGGGCCCAGATTTATTTTCTTTTATCCTAACAAGTTACGTCGCCGAAAAAATCTCATTTTTTTGCTATACTTTCTTATGGTCGCCCAATGGTCGCCCATCTTTAAACAATGTTTAAAGATGCAATGCCACCTGTTGGAGAGTATTTAGAGAGTATGACTTACTACGATTATAATGGGCATACCTATATATATAGGCTCATACCTAAGAAGCAAAGGAAGGGGAAACCAATCTTTCATGTTGCTTTTTTATCAGACGAAAAAGGTAAGAATAATAGACGTAAACATCGGCTCCAAAAATCAACAAAACAGACCAATGAAAAAGCTGCTCACAAAGTGGCGCAACGAATGATTACAGATGGGGTTGTTAATTGCAACAATGAATCTTTAACAGATTATCTTTTAGACTTCTGGAATCCAAAGAAATCTGGCTACCTCGAATCGAAGAAAGTGGAAGGGCGTATCTATAGCCATAGTCACATTTCTAATAGCTATCAAAGACTGAAAGATCATGTTATACCATATTTTCAGCGTATAGGCGTGCAGAAGCTTAGTGATCTAAGAAAGGAACACATTATTGGCTGGCGTAACTATCTATATAAGCATGGTTATCTTCCAGAATTCTATGAAAATTCCGAGAATGAACGTAAAATCAAAATTCTATCACCAACCACTCAATATCGCACACTACAAGCATTACGGACTGCCTTAAATTGGGCAGTGGAAATAGAAATGATACCAAGAAATCCTGCAAAAGATATTATTCCTGTAAAACAAGAACAAAGAAGAGCCAGCTTTTTTGAAAAAGATGAACTAAAGCGTCTTTTTGCAGTTAATTGGAAAAATGGATTCAAACTTGACTATACCGCTGCATTGCTCTCTGTGACATCTGGTATGAGATTAGGAGAAATCCGTGGTTTAAAAGTTAAGAACCTGCACCTCGAATCTCGCACCATTGATGTTGTTTTTAACTATGTAGCTAAAGATGGTTTAAAAATGCCTAAAACCCAAAAGTCAATAAGGTGTGTATCTTTTTCTGAAACTACTAAGAAAGCCTTCATAAACTTACTTGCTTCTTCACCCTTTAGTGATGATTCTGAATCGTTCGTATTCTTCACTCCTAACAGTCGAGATCGACCTTGTGGCATTCATCAGATTACTGATGGACTAAAACACGCAATGAGTAATGCAGGTATTAACGGTAACCATACATTTCATAGTTTCCGACATACTTTTACTACTCTGTCTGCTGATAAGATACCCTTCTCGCTTCTTCAGCAACTCGTAGGGCATACTCAAAAAAGAACAACAGAGGGCTATACACATATTTCCAAGGAGCATTTGGAGCTTGCTCGAGAAGTCAGCGATTCCATCATATAATCTATTTGAGTAATGCTTCATATATCATTGTTATATGAATCCAGCGTCAAAATTATTTTAATAATAACATATTAGGTAGGTTTTATAGCAGAAATCCACAGTAGTTGTCAATTTACCTTTCTATTTAGTATCGCTCTAATTCTTTTTTGATATGGGTAGCAAACGTTAATTTATAACCTATACAGGATCAACACAATAGATTCTGTCATTAAGAAATTTCTCAATATCGGTTGGATTAAAAAGTAATGTGTTTCCCATTTTATAATACCTTATTCTCTTTTCTGTTGTCTTCTTGTACCAGAAGGAACGACTAAATCCATATCGTGCTCGAACTTCTTTTAGTGTAATAAGATTATTAATACTCATCTCAGTCATAATTATCCGTCTTCAAATCAGCTAACATATTTAAGCAAGACTGATTCATAAATGCCTCATAGCCCTCACTCAGTCTTAATGAACATGATTATTTATGTAGGGAACTTTCCAAGTAGTAGTAATAGCTCTGCATGAGTTGCCTTCTGAACAAAATTATGGATTATCGGTCGTGTTCCTAATGTTTTCAGGAACGCATCTTCAGTTTCAATCCCTATAAGACGATGCAAACCAACTTCGAGTATCTTCTCTTCAGTAAGACCTTTCAACGGTTGTTGAAATTCGCATCGACATGCAATTTCAAGATTCGTTGATAGCAACTCACCTCGCTTTCTTGGCGGGACAATATAGGCGGCCTCAGCAATTGTGTAGATTACTGTCTTACCAATCTCAGTCCCAACAGTCTTCAATTCCTCACTCAGAGCAATGAAGTTTCCTATTGCAGTATGTCTAATACCGAGAAGATCGGCTAATCCATGCCGAGTTAGGTATTGATCTTCATTTAAAATAATTCTTTCTTTATCGTATATTACCATCTCAATCAGGCTCCTCGTCCCCGCGCTTTATGACTCAATCTATCGAGCATCTTATTTATTCCATAATACTCATCTCATATTGCTTTCAACCCCTTATAAACTAAAGTGGTGGGGGAAGACTGTCCCCCACCATTTTATAATTTATGCTTCGAGATCAAAACCGCGAATACCAACCCCATTTCGTCGATCTCGAAGCCATTTAAAAACTTGGACACTGGATATTGGTGTGATTTCCCATCCTTCTGAGTCCCCCGCTATATCCTCTCTAAAGAAAAGTCCGTCTTCAGTTATATAGATGGCCTCACTACGAAAGTCTTCCATCTTTTCACGACGGCCATTGTCCATGATCTCTACCAACTCGGCCAGGTCGGTATCATACTCGATGCCTTTAATTACGTCTCTCATCTTAATCTCCTATAAATAGTATTGTTAGGAATAAGTGCCTCTCGACTCTATATCCTATAATCAACATTATAGTGCTTTTCTTCACCTTTGTCAATGTTTTATTTCACTTTTTAAAATATCTTTTATAATTGCTATAAAATGTAACTGATGAATGATACAATGAAAACGAACGTTTTTTTTGGGGATATTCCCTAATGAAAAGCTCTGGTTTTCTTAAGGGGATTCACTCAATAAAGAGGTTTTTATTGAATAGGGGGAATAATTGAGAACTGTAGCCTATCTTAGGGTATCGACTGGCGGACAAGACTTGGAGAAGAACAAAGCAGACATCTTGTCTTTTGCCAACACAAACAGACTCGGGACTGTAGAATTCATTGAGGAGAAGGTCAGCGGAACCATCAGCTGGAAACAACGAAAGCTTAAGGACCTCATTGATGGGCTCAATGCTGGAGACAACCTGATAGTCAGTGAGCTCAGTCGGATCGGACGGAGCATGTTGGAAGTGATGGAAGTCTTGTCCATCGTGAAGGATAAGGAAATCAACATCTACGCCGTCAAAGGCCAATGGAAGCTCGATGACTCTCTCCAGTCTCGTATCCTTGCTATGGCCTTTTCTATAGCAGCCGAAGTGGAGCGAGAGATGATATCGGAACGGACGAGCGAAGCCCTCCGTGCCGCTCGATCCCGAGGTGTTAGACTTGGGAGGCCCAGGGGTAAGGGGAAATCGAAACTGGATCAATATGAAGATGAGATAGTAGCCATGCTTCGAAATGGTTCTACCCAAGCATTCATCGCCAAAAAGTATGAGATTAGCTCTGGAACACTCTCCAATTGGTTGAAGCGAAAGAATCTCAATAGATTTGGAGAAAAAGATAAGAAATCAGCCTGAGGGTGCAAGATAGGTATATGAGGAATATTGACTTCTATGAATTCGAACGGCCCTATCTATTGATCCCCGAACCTGATAATAGTCATCTTTTACTGATCTACTTTCTACACGAGGAAATTGAAGACCTTCTATATTTCACTCACCTGCGATTCCATGTGCGAAAGAACAACCCTGAACTAATAATGAAGGTTCATCATTATGCTCCCGTAAGCAATACTGAATTGCATTCGGACATAGTTCCAATCGATCATGATGGCTCAATTCCATTATCGACCAAGGCTGAGTTATTACTGCAGGGATATAGTTACATGCCAGAAACGAGCGGTATGCTCTCTCCCGAGCTCTTTGATCATCCTCCCTTTGATGATTTTATATCGGAGGATAAGTTCTATGAGCTCTATGAAAGTAATGAGGAGGAGTGGGTGTTGAGATATACTACCTATGGAACTGATTGTGAAGGCTATAGACGCTTTGTGGCCTTTGGCGAGGGACCGTTACCATTTGAGAAGGTCTAAAACATCACAACAAAGGACACAGATAGAGAAGATGCTTAATGAGCTCCGTGCTTCCCGAGTAGGACATCTCATCAAACGAGCTAATCAGCATGAGATCACCTGCACAACTGGCTATGGGTCCCATGTTGTCTTCGGATATATGGGGCAATTGCACTACCCTGCAAGATACGGGGTGATCTTAGAGACAAGCGGTTACTCGGGGTTTATTAAGATCAGGTGAGACTAAAGACTCCTTACATCGCTATCGATCCTACACTGATTCCAAATTCCTTAACGGTCTATATTCTTCATGAGTCAGATGAGATAGATAACAAGTTCTCTCGCCATCAATTCAGTATCCCATCTAATGAGCCTTCTGAAGCCACCCATTTGTTTTCATTATAACTATCTATCATTCCGTTTGATTATGCCTACTTCTACATCGTCGATGAACTCTCTGATCTTCCAATAGAGTTAAAAGCTGAGACTACATTGTTGTGTGGGGTCGATTTGATGGCGGTTGCGGATTGTATCACACCTGAGATGTTGATGACTCCTGATGAGTTTGAGTATGCAGAGAGCTTCTATCATGATATGATCTAATTTATGTTATCAATATGATTGGAGTTCCAAGGACTTAAGATGATATTGAAATACTCTGATACCAGTGATTCATTTATATCCCCATTCGATCTTTATGGTAATAATGAAGTAGCGCTCTCGAAAGCATTTGCTTATCTCCTCTCGAAAGATAAGGCCTCCTATAACGTTTTCATCAAGCTCTTATCAGTAGATAAGGATAAGTGTAACTGTCGTTTTAAGCAATGCTCAATTCAGATAGAGACTATTCGTAAAGAAGGAAGAACAGATATTGAAATTTCAAGTCCTGATTTACACATTATCATAGAATGTAAAATCAAGACTAATAAGTTATCGTCACAACTTGAACAGTATATTCCTTCATTTACCAATGTAGCAAATAAAACCATGTGTTTCATCACCCAGGAACGTGAATCGCATAAGATGCTCCCAGAAGATATTAAATACACATTTATCTCTTGGTTTGACATCATCAGCGCATTAAGTGAAAAAATCCACATCAACAATCCACGAATACAAAACTTCCTTACTTTTGCACAAAGGAACTACAGAATGAAATCTATCGGAGAAATACTCATCCAAGACTTGGGGAATCAGATTGAGATTAATAGATTTAAAAACAATCATATCTATAGACGTGATGTGACGTTTGGAACCCCACTATATTTTGCGCCTTACTATACACGGGCTGCAGACCAACCTGAAGATGAAGGAATATCTTATATCGCGAAGGTCCTAGGTGTTTTAACAATGATGCCAAAAGATGGTAATCTTGTAAAGCATGATCTATCTTCATTTACTGACGATAAGCAGCTTATTGAATCTTGGATTAAAGGGATCAAACTAAAAGGCGATGATCCTAGAGCTAAGCAGACCTACTATTTCCTCGATTATCCTTTAAAGCTAAATACTCCACTCCGTAAAGATAAAGGAGGGCGGAGAGGGTCTGGGAAGAACTGGATCGCATTAAAGATACCCAAGAATAGGATTGTTAGCTTTCAGGACTTCTTGAAACATGTTCCTGGAATTTGTTAAGTAATCCTATACCCCAGCCTCTTCTCTTACTTGATCATAGACCTTTTTCATCAGATACTCACTGACAATCTTTTTGAAATCAGTATCATTCAAGAATCTCTCCGTTAGCTCCTCATTTTGCTCCATTCGCTCTACAAAGATATCCTCAATCTTGTTGTTGAAGATAAATTTGAAGCCATCAAGTGTATTAACTTTAGCTGCATTCCGAACGGACTCATCTTGCGCTGCGTCTTCTCTCACAGAATCAAAAAAGAGCTCATCCGCTGCAGTAAAGTCTGTCTTGAAGCGCTCGTTGATGACCTCTATGATCTTTGACAACTGTTCTTGTTCAGGTTCGCCTTTACTGGTTCCAACCTCTGTTGGACCATCCAATGGCGCAGATTCATCCTTTTCAAGCTGGATTGAACCCTCACTAATTTTCTGTAGTCGGTAATATTTGAGGGCGACATCACCCTCAATATCAAAGATCGGACTTCGATCTCTTCTTGGGAGCTTTGTATTCAAGAATCTCAGGTAGGTATAGAGCTTTTCAAGATCACTATCTTGGAAGGGTATTATTTGAGCCAGAAAGCTATATAGGTTGCGGAAGGCTTGGAGATTCGAACGGAATTCTTCTTTATCCTGATCATCCAGTTGGTTAAAACGAGTAATAGCCTGATCGAGGATGCTATTCATAGTCGCATGGTCTTTTATGGATTGTCTTTTTTTTGATGAGAAAAAGTATCGAGCAAACTCTTCCACTTCATTGGGATAGAAGACCTTGAAAGCAGCTAATTTACCTTGGAGCTCATACAATTGCTTGTATTCTGCCCTTTCTCCGACGAGAGTCTTTTCATAGTATGGTTGAAATGCTGCTTGTATTTCTTCCTCTTTATTGACGAAATCAAGAACGAAAGTATCTTCCTTTCCTGCACAAGTCCTATTAAGCCTCGAAAGTGTTTGGATGGCCTGGATTCCTCCAAGACGCCTATCAACATACATAGTATGAAGCAAAGGTTGATCAAAGCCTGTTTGATACTTTTCAGCGACAATCAGGATACTATATTCGGGTGTATTGAAGGTCTTCGGAAGCTCCTTTTCCTTAACACCGTTGTTCATTTCGACCTCAGTGTAGGTAGCACCTTCATCCTCAACCGTTCCCGAGAATGCGACGAGTGTTCTAAGGTCCGAATAGCCCTTTTCCTTTATATATTCATCAATTGCTTTCTTGAACCTGACAGCATGAAGACGACTTCTGGTAACGATCATCGCCTTTGCTTTGTTACCGATTTTATGTCGTGTGTGTTGCCGAAAATGTTCAACAATTACTTCTACTTTCTGTGCAATGTTGTGAGGATGTAGAGAGACGAACCTTGCTAATGCAGCTGCTGCCTTTTTCTTATCTACTTCTGGATCATCCTTTGCACTCTTGATGAGTTTCCAGTAGGTCTTGTAAGTGGTATAGTTATCCAATACATCGAGAATGAAGCCTTCTTCGATTGCTTGCCTCATGGAATAGAGATGGAACGGTTCAGGTTTCCCATCAATGCCTTCTCGGCCGAACACCTCAAGTGTCTTGTATTTCGGGGTTGCCGTGAAGGCATAGAATGAAATATTCTTTTGAGGTCCGCGTTTGTTCATTTCACGAACAATCTCTTCCTCATGATCAGGCATGATGAACTCTTCTTCAGAGTCCTCATCACTTTTACTACCCAAGACACCCTTCATCTCTGAAGCTGTCTGCCCTCCCATTGAAGAATGAGCCTCATCAACAATAACAGCGTATTTCTTGTCTTTCAGGTCTCCGACCTTCTCAATAACAAATGGGAACTTTTGAAGCGTGGTTATGATGATGGGAGTCCCAGTGGTTAGATTCTCGGCAAGCTGGGAAGAATCCTGGTCGATCTTCTGAACTACCCCTGACTTGTGTTCAAATTGATAGATTGTATCTTGAAGCTGTTGGTCGAGAACTCGTCTATCGGTGACGACAACAACCGAATCAAAGATTCTCTTGTTCTCATTATTATGTAGGGAAGCTAATCTATGAGCTACCCATGCTATGCTGTTCGACTTGCCTGATCCTGCACTATGCTGAATGAGATAGTTATTCCCAGCACCTTCTTCTCTTGATGACTCTATGAGTTTTCTTACTACCGTTAGTTGATGATAACGGGGAAAGATCATTGTCTCTTTCTTGATCTTCTTTGTGCCTATCTTGGTTTCTTTTACCTCAAGATGGAGAAACTTGGAGACTATTTCTAATAATGAATCTTTGGTAAGAACTTCCTCCCAGAGATAGGCTGTTTTATATCCGTTGGGGTTCTCAGGATTCCCTTTCCCGTTATTATTACCTCTGTTGAAAGGAAGGAAGAAAGTCTTATCATTATTGAGCCTTGTCGTCATGTAGGCTTCATCTGTATCAACAGCAAAATTCACCAGAGCTCGCTTTTTGAACTGGAATATCTTGTCAGTGGGATCACGATCAGTCTTATATTGATGGATTGCATGTCCCCAGGTCTGCCCTGTCATCGGGTTCTTTAGTTCCATAGTTACAACAGGGATACCATTAATAGTTAAGACAATATCTATAGAGTTGTTATGTTTCTCAGAGTAATGCGCCTGCCTGGTAATAGTAAGGATGTTTGACTCATATTGCCTTTGAGTTTCAGGATTCATGCCTGATGCTGGTTTAAAAAAAGCAGCTTTTACCGTTCTTCCATAGCACTTAAAGCCATGTCTTAAAACAGTGAGACAACCTTCATGCTCTGAATCTAAAGCTCTTATGAGGTCCTCAATCAAAACCTTCTGTGTTTCTTCTTTATGTATTTTGTAGAGGTAGTCCCACTCTTTTGGTTGTGAAGTTCTTACGAAATTTGCAAAGATTTCTGTATCAAGACAGAGGGAACAATCAAATTTATCATGAGATCGTTTTTGGTAGTGGTCATCTTCTGTTAGGTAAAGTTCGATCGCTTTTTCAAAAGTAGCTTCACTATAATTTTTCATTTTACTTTCTCCATTTTTTCTATATCAATCTGCCCTGTTACTGCATGAGTGATAAGAGAAGATCGGTATTCTTTTAAGAGATCAATGGATTTTTTAATCTTCTTTATAGTATGATCTACCCTTGTAGTCATCTCATCTAAGTATTGCCCTATCTTCATCTGCATTTCTACTGGTGGCAGAATCACTGGAACCTTTTTTAATAAATCCTGGCTTAAAGAAGCTCTTGTCACAATATTCATCTCTTTCACAAAAAAGTTCCTCAATATTTGAGCTCGGAATAGATACCGTGTAAATTCCTTACGCAACAACGATTGATTAGGTCTGAACCTAATGAGAAAGCCAGCAAATACAGCATCCTGAATCGTTTCAAAGCATGTCGCAGAAAATCCAATCTCTTCCATTGACTCAGAAGTCCGAGTGAAGAATACATCACCCTTTTCAACTGAATAAACAGATCGATCGCTTTTTGTAGATTCTACCAATCCACTTACATATTCAGGTAGAATGTCGTTACGATATACATCCCCATAACTAACAAATGGAAATCCTGTTCCGAAATTGTCTCCACTTGTTGTAATTCCATTCTGACAAACACCAAGATATCTTAGTCTCCTAACTTCCCACCCCTCTGGAATCTCCCCTATCCAATCAACCCCAGAATCCTTCATCTTTGCAACTGGATCAAGCCCTTTGGTTACGGCCCGAGTGATTATTGCTTGGCGCTTTTCTTGTAGGAGTTCTATCTGGCGTTGTTTCTTGGCTATCAGAGTGTCGATGCGGGAGGTTTCTTGGTCGAGGAAAGAGGTGATTATCTTCTGTGTTTTGATATTGGGTAAGGGGATAACTAAATTCTTCAACGATTCTGAATAAATAACTTCGATAGTAGTTGCATTACTCAAAATTTTTAATTGCCTTAACACTATCTCTTTATCTTGAAATAAATAGATTACAAAATTATTCAATGCTTTACGTTTATCTAAATGCATCTTAATTAAGCATGGATGTATTATGCCAGGTTGGAAGCTTTCAGGAACTATTGAACATCTTCCTATTGTTCCTCTTGAGGAGAGCAGGAGGTCGCCAGCTTTCACTCTAAATACTTCTAATTGCTTATACTTTTCTTCTGTAATGTAGTGTTCCCCAATAGTAAAATCATTACTAATAACGGTTCTTTGGTTATACACTTTGTATGATCCACATTCCATTTCGCTTGAGAGTAATTGGCTTCCAAAAGGTCCTGCCTTGATTGCCCCATATTCATCCGCAAGGATATATTTTATTTTACTATACTTCCATACGTGTTGTATCAATGAAATCCAATCCTGTTTGTCATGCTTCATTCAGATAGCCCATTACGGATTAGCAAAGCAATATCATCTTCTATTTCCTTCAACTCAGCCTGTATCTCCTCAATAGGTCTCGGAGGTTGATATACATAAAAATGTCGGTTGAAAGGGATTTCATAACCAATCTTCGTCTTCGACTCATCAATCCAGGCATCAGGCACATAAGGCAGAACTTCTCTTTTCATGTATTCCTGGATATCTTCCTTCAAAGGAACATTCTCAAAGTCCCTGAGCTCTGAATCTGGTTCAGGTTCTCCCTTCTTGTTGGTGATAACATCAGCATCTTCATCCCTTTCCGATAGAGCAGAAATGATAGCCTTCTTGAGAGGTGTTGCCAGTGAAAGACTTTTTACAGCAGAATTGAATTGCTCAACAAACTCATCCTGATTGGTGAATTTACCTTGAATAGTAGAAATTGCATCAATGATGGCCTGCTGAAGCTTTCTCCCTGCTTCCTCTTCCTTCAATATCTGAGCTTGATTCTTGCGCTTCTTTGATTCGGAAAGAGCAATAAATGCTTTCAATTCTTTCACTCTTTCAAGTCGTTCTTCATTGACCTCAAAGTTCAGCTTCAACGGCCTTTCAACTGTGATTCGCTGAAACCCGAAGTCAGCATTGTCAAATATCTTGGACTTGTCTGTTTCCTTAAAGGTTGCATAGAGCCTTACAATCTCTTCTCTCTGATCATCCGAGATTTCATTTCGCTTGTTTCCGAGGCTCTTTCTCATCTTGGAGAAGTTTGAAGCAGCATTGATCAACTGAATCTTGCCCTTTCTCTTCTTGGGTTTGCGATTAGTTACAATCCATACATAGGTGGAGATACCTGTGTTATAGAAGAGCTGATCAGGAAGAGCAATGATTGCTTCGAGCCAGTCGTTTTCAATGATCCATCGCCTAATCTCTGATTCCCCTGACCCTGCCCCACCTGTGAATAAGGGTGATCCATTGAATACAATCCCGATTCTGGTTCCACCATCCTCTGGAGTCTTAATTTTAGAGATCATATGCTGTAGGAACAGGAACGATCCATCATTGATCCTTGGGAGACCTGCCCCAAATCGGCCTGCAAAACCCATTTGCTCATGTTCTTTCTTGATCTCATCCTGCTCGGGCTTCCACTCAACACCGAAAGGAGGATTAGCGAGCATGTAATCAAAATTTTCATCAGGAAAGCCGTCTTCAGTGAAGCTATCCCCAAAGACGATATGCTCTATGTTTTGGTCCTTTATCATCATATCGGAGCCAGAGATGGCATAGGATTGGGGGTTATAGTCCTGTCCAAAAACCTCCAATCGAGCATCTGGATTGTGTTCTTTGAGGTATTCTTCAGAGACAGAAAGCATTCCCCCTGTTCCCATGGCGGGGTCAAACATGGTTTTTACAAGACCCTTGGCCGTAAGGATGTCTGAATCAGGCTCAAATAGGATATCAACCATGAGGCGAATGACTTCTCTGGGGGTAAAGTGGTCTCCAGCCTCTTCATTTGATGCCTCATTAAAGCGCCTGATAAGGTCCTCAAAGATATAGCCCATCTCGATGTTGGAGACTACTTCGGGGTGAAGATCAATGTCAGCAAACTTTGAAACGATCAGATAGAGGCGATTTGCCTTATCCAACTTGGCAATCTGGTCCTCAAACAAGAAGGATTCGATAATTGATCCTGCTTTGTCACTGAATCCCTTAATGAAATTCACTAAATTAGAGGAAATTCCATCAGGATCACCTTTGAGCTTCGGGAAATCGTATTGAGAGATGTTGTAAAAGGGCACACCCGTGATTTTCGTGAGCTTGGCGTTGATTACCCCCTTCCCCTTGTCCTTGATCTTGGCATATTCGCTCAAGACCTTAGGTTTTGTAGCTTCAAGCACACAATCAAGGCGCCTAAGCACAACAAGCGGCAACATTACATCCTTGTATTGATTGGGACGATAGGGGCCTCTGAGGAGGTCTGCAACAGACCATATGAAGTTAGATTTCTCTTGGAAGTTAGCCATTGGTGCATCCTTACATGGTTTTGTATTGATTATAGCGGATTATTGGGGATTATCCAGGAGCCTTTAAATGATTTCTCTATCTCCAATTACTCCACACAAAACTTGTTATACAGGTAAATCTGGGATATAGTATAAATTCGAAAAGAGATTCTGGATTTCAGATCATTATGTATACATTAAAAGGCTGATAGAAAATTAGATGAAATTAATCTTCGCTGATGATTCAAAGAATAGAAGTGCTTGCATACCAGATATGGGTCCCTTAGTTTCAATCGGTGGATTCATAATTGATTCTGATAGTAGTGGTCCTTTGATTCGAGAAATCGATGACATATGTGCTCGTTATGACTTCCCCCCACATGATGAATTTAAATGGTCACCTGGTAGAGAACTCTGGATGAGAGAAAACTTAATAGATGCTCAGCGAGAATCATTTTATCTTGAGATACTTGAAAAACTGACTGCGCATGAAGTTAAAGCCATAATCTGCATCAATGATACCAATTATAACACAGCAACTGGTGGTGATGATCACGAATTTGATGTTACAAAGCTATTTGTAGAGCGAATTGAAAAATATTTAATTAAGAATAACAGCCACGGATTGATTATTGTCGATAGACCTGGCGGGAATAGACATGATGAAGACAATTTCTTATTAGAATGCCTAAATACCTTAGAGCAAGGAACTGACTATGTTAAACCTGAAAAGTTTGCTCACAATGTGGTTTCTACCCCTTCAAAGTTCTCTCGATTATTACAATGTGCAGATGTTATTACTGGTTGCGTAACAGCTCATGTTGGCGGGGAAGCGACATTTTCAACACCAATATTCAATAAAGTTAAAGAAATACTATTGAGAGGCTACTCCAGAACTTCAGGCTATGGTTTAAAAATTCATCCAGAACACATCTATGAAAACTTGTATCATTGGCTTCTTGGTGAAGATTTACGTTTTTATGGGATGAATATAATTGGAGAGTATCCAGTTGAAACCAAGAAATATTGTAGAAATCCGTATGTTCAAGATGATCAGTAGTTCAATATTCTATTACTGGGGTATGTTCCAGGTAATGTTAATGAAAAGGATTTATAGATGAGAAGCATCTCTTATGGAAAACCACTACTAATCCAAAACGAAAAGGTTGAAAAACTTAGCAGAACCGAAGCTTTTAATGAGGAATATATTCAAAACCTCATCTTCGATCATCCTGACTGTCTTCCAATCGCAGAGATTGATGAAGCTTTCTACCCTGCCCTATCAGTCTGCAAAGAACTCAATACACCTGTAGGTCCCCTTGATATTCTCATGGTAACACCAACAGGCCGTCTTATCATTGTAGAAACCAAACTCTGGCGGAATCCTGAAGCGAGACGCAAGGTCATAGCTCAAATCATGGATTATGCCCGCGAGATGACCAAATGGTCATATGAAGACCTCCAACGTGAGATCAACAAGAACCTGAAGCGAAAAGGTAACACCCTTTATGAATTAGCATGTGGAACAGATTCTGAAATCGGAATCGGTGAGGCTGCTTTTGTGGATTCGGTAAGCAGGAACTTGAAGAAAGGCAACTTTCTATTACTGATAGCAGGAGATGGTATTCGAGAAGGAGCTTCCAATATCACAGAATTCCTTACCAACGCTGGTCATCTCGACTTTACCTTTGCTATGGTTGAACTCTCTATTTATGAACATCCTGAGATAGGCCAGGTTATTCTCCCTCGGATCAACGTAAAGACGGTTGAGTTAGAAAGAATCGTCTTTGATCTTCCCGATGGAATATCTGTAGCGCAAACCAATACTTCTGACAAACTGGTCCCGAAAGATAAGAGTTTGACACCAGAGCAGGTTAAGGAGAAAGAGTTCTATCAAACTTTCTGGCAGGAACTTGTTACAGAGTTAGAGTTTGATGATCAAGGGCAACCTCTCCCCTCACCTGCCAATTGGACAAACCTCTATGTTTATCTCCCTGATAAAAACGGTTGGATTAGCGCCTACTTTATGAAGTCTGACAATAGGGTTGGCGTTTATTTTCGTTATGGTAAAACTGAGAAGGGTCGAGAAATCGGTGCTTATATGCAAGAACACAAGGATGAAATCATTCAAGAGCTTGGTTCTGATGTCATATGGGACATGAATACAGATGGCGGTGGCGCTGGTGTGAGGCTCAAAGTTAATGATGTATTCGCAGATACTTCACGAAAGCAGATCAAAGAGTTCTTTAAATACCAGTTGAACAACTTTGTCAATGTGTTTAGGCCGAGGATCAAGCACCTTGAGGATCAATAATGGACAATCATAAACTATTTCTACAAGCCATAGAGTCTCTTGCTGAAACACGCCGTCTATTTCAGTTACTCGCAGATGATAAGATCATTTTGGGCAATGATAATCACATTGGGGATATCGGCGAATACTGGGTTCAATACTACTTTGAGAAAGGCGGTTTTCAAGTCATTCCAGCAAAGACAAAGGTTGATCCTGTTGATCTAACGGTTCCCGCTAAATCAATGAGAATATCTGTAAAGACAGTAACAGAATGGTCCAAACGAGGGAAAGGGACTCAAGTAAAACCTCTCAATCGTGAGAATAACCCTTGGAATACTCTTGCAGCCGTGCGTCTGGGGAAGAACTTGAAGCCTAAGATGATTGCAATCATCTCACTGTCAGAACTGATGAAGCAGGATGTGTTTATTGAAAACGAACACAATCGTATGAAGAACGGAACAAAGAGCTATCCACAGTTTCAATGGTGGGATTGGTTGGATAGCTATACTATCGATCTCTTAAATACTGAATGAGGTTTTTCTAATGTTGTCAATCTTAGACCTATTACCACCCATCAAAGATAGCTTAGATGAATATAAGTTGCATCTTGCTGTTGATTTTTAAAAACCCTTCACTACTCTGGGGAGTCACAATTTTCTCGGTCATCTATCTCATTGTTAATGACAATAAATTTTGGTTCTTGTGTAACACAACTACATTTCTTTATTAGCTACTTCATATTCAAGAATGTCTTATCCAAGTATTGGATGAGCTGGAGAAAGCGCTCGTAGTCCTCAAAGACCGCGGCGACAAGTAAATACTTGATTTCAGTTATGGCACTATTTTTCATTATATTTATCTTTGTAGTTTGTAGGTGTATATGCTGTCAATTTAGTTTCTTTTTTTAATGATCAAATCCAGGATTTCTTTTTTTGGATTTTGTTTTTTTGCGTTTTATATCTATAGAAAACATCTCCTACATCAACTACAAACCTACAACTATATGTATTTCATTATATAATAAACAATTACAGTGCATATAGTTGTAGTTTTATTGTAGTTTTAATGTAGGTAGTCTCTGCTAATAGTTACTGCACTCTGAACTTCCTTCATCTATAGAATCTAAGGAAAACGCAAGAATATTATCATATTCAATCCCAGACGCTATAACAACACTTTGTTCATCCAAGTCATTCATGGGAGCGCTCTTCATATTTTTTCGTATCTCTGCGATTGAAGGCACGATATAACCTGACGTTACAACTCCTCCAAATCTAATGCTTTTTGAATGAGTTATTCCATATTTTTCCAACAAAATCTTTAGCTGGGATGGCCTTAGCTTAGTATCATACTTTGAGCTGTATGTATTGTAATACTCAAGATAAATCTTATAGGCTTCAGTAGATGTGATCCGCCCCTCCTTCACCTTTGAAAAAAGATCATATGCTGGCGGTAACTCATGATCGATACAACTTCTTATCCATTCTTCATGCAGCTTTCTTCCATGGGTCTTCATACGCTCTTCAGCTTCAGTATGTGGTATTTTATATGCATTGTAGTCTGAAAGGTCCCAGTTTAGAAGTTCATGTAAAAACGCTTCTTTCCCGCCCGAATCAATGCAATGGTTAAGAGCTTCAAAATACTTTGTATCATTACGTCGCTCATCACTTACTTGCATAATAACATAACGTCGGTTATTCTCGCCCACGGGTGCGGCCCAATCTTCGTTTGAAGCTATGATGAAATGAAGACAATTAGTAATATTGTAGGCTTCCATAAACTTTGGCTCTATTCTAACAGTCTTATTGCCAGTGAAAGCCTTGAGCATCCCTTTTGTTTTTTGACTGCCACCATAAGTTGATTCTTCAAAAACAACAAGAAGTTTTTCTTGAAGCTCGGCATTATGATTTTGTGTGATGGTATCGATATCGCTGATCATTGTGGAGTGTATAGTGCCAATAATATCAATTAGCATATCGGTTATAGTTGATTTCCCTGTTCCTTCATCACTTATCAAAACTGGCACTGAAGGTATTTTTTTGGTTGGCTGTTGAAACATAAACGCGAGCCACCCCATAAACCATTCATACATACTTTCATCTCGATTGCAAATAATTGTCTTAATATGATCCAAAATAAGATCACATTCTCCTTCTCTTGGAGTAGTGTTATAGCCCCGAAAAGAGTTAAATGTGTCATCTGGTAATTCTGTCTCAAGATCAAATACACAGTCTATTTTACGATAACGCTTACTTTTATCTATCCATGTTCTCGCACAGTCGATCACAACTTCTTCATCAGTATCTTCATCAATGAATTTTATTTTATGATTGTTTTCTATGTCAAGGAAATCTTGCTTCGTAAAAAATGATCTACTAGGCCAATCATAAATCCTAAACTTACCTCCTACTGCAGATACAATATACCTACTATCGAGTTTTTCATATGCTTTTCGCTCATCGATTCTTACTTCACGATCAGCACCCCACATCGCTATTCTCTCAAGCTCATCAAACGGACGGTTCAAAGATTCATTTTGATTCCTTTTTTCAAGTTCATTTAGGATTTCATCAGAATCATAGCCTCTCTGACCAAGTTTGGCTGCAATTATAACTAACGAGTCGTGGATGTTGGATATATCAACTTTCCAGTTATTATCAATTGACCATTTCTGAAGATTATTTTTACGTATGCTCCTTTCTCTATTCTGTTCTTTTTTCTTCTGCTGATCTATGACTTTGTCCTTCATGAACTCCTCATCAAGAATACCAATAATATTCCGACCTCGCTGGCACCAATACTCATCTGTCTTCGATGTAAAGAATAACCGATTACAATTTTTTATTGCCTTATCACTCTTATCAAACATTTCAACCAATTTCTTTTGATATTTTTCCCATTCTCGATAGTCATAGATAGTTCTATTTGTTGGTAGATACAAATGTAATTTGTGTTTATCATCGGTATGACTTTTACTTGAATGAACCCAACATTCAATACCAAGACTTTTTATGTAATCGATTGTCACATAATCTCCTGGAGTAGGACATCTCTTCTCATCATTGTCAAAATCAAGTATCAAGACATTTGAGCATTTAAAATTTTTCTTTACTCTACGATCATGATTTTCCATTTCAGCCATAATATGATCGTATCCGCATACTCTATGCAGGTCATCAAGTGAATTTATTTCTTCCTTAATCGGATAGAATAGATTCTGGATATTCATCTGCACGTCTGAACGGTAAAGGGTGAAACTCCGCGCTAAAGTATCACTTATTTCATTATTTATTGCCATCATAGGGCTCCTTTAATTTTGTAAATAGAATGCTACGCATTCTTAATGTATGGAATCTTCTTAATTTAGAAGTGTGCCCGAATGTGTTTAATGTATTTTAATGTGTTCTATCTTCTATAAAAAAACCCTTAAACAAAGGAGTGAGGTGGTAATTATCATTCAAAAGCTGATGGCTACTTTTGAATAATCTCACTCCCTTGCTTAAGGGCTTTTTACGCTGCCATCAATCTATTAAGCAATACCACATGCTTACAATCAACTATGCTTATTAGCTACTATTATCTTTTTTCATTTATCTATTATCCTCTTTTTTTTTGATCATATTCTTGCAGCCAATCTCGTAGATAATTGGTAATCAATTGCTCAATCAGCTTACTTGCAGCAACTCGATGCATTGAGCAATACTGATCCAGTGCATCATGAGCTTGAACCGATAGTGTGATTGTCTTAGGAATTCTTCGCTTTGATGAATGCATACATACTTCCCTCCTCATGTATTACCTTTGCAGTCTTTGAGAAAAAGTATGCGAATTTAAAGGGAAAAAAGGGCAAATTTCGTGTTTTTAGGGGAGTTTAGAGGGAATGTATCGGATAATAAAAGAAATCGCGTCCTGGGGGTCCCCAGGAGCAAATTAGGCTATTTTTTTGGCCTCTTTTTGGGGTGGAAATAACCTCTCAACGGCTTTTTTAGCTCGCTTATAGGTTCTGACTGATACAAACTTGCTGTAATAAGGTGATTTGATCCAGATACCCCATCTATTCCTGATTCTTCCAGTATAAATCGGCTTAACTAAGGCGGCTAACATTTTTACAGTCCAGCGCTTCCCTGATCTTGTTCGCATTCCTTCCTCTTCCAGATACCAAGCTATGTGCTTTATCGGAATACCAGAAGCAATGCTGCCGATTACCAGCCTTATTAAAATGGCCTCATCCTTGATCATATAGGGGTTGCCTGACTCATCAAGCTTGTATCCATAGAGGTTTGAGTATTTCCTATTTTTTGAATAATGGTATGCCTTGATTTTCTTCAGGCGCCTTGTTTCGTTTTTCTGGTTTATTATCTTCATGTAATTATCTTATCAAGCAGTCACCGAAAATTAAAACAAATAGTTAAATCTGATCATAAAGCGCAGTCTTATATTTCATTCCTATTTGATTACCTAAATTTACTATAGCATATTACTCACTAAAGTTAATCTGAGAGATTGGATGCTTACTTGTATAGGAGATTAGTTCATTGTATATTTATATTGCTTTGCTCCGTTGAATTGGTAGCATTGAAGATCAATATTTAATCAAGGGAGATTACAGTGACGTTAATTAGCCCAAAAACTATTGTAACTGAGATCAAGTCTAAATCTATTACCCATGGGTCTTTCGCCTTCTATACTTTTGTCGCTGTAGGTTCTGTGACCAACTACACAAATTTCGTTCAAAACACCCGAAGCGCTTTTCTCACTGCGATCTCTCGTATAGGAACTATATTGATTCTTGCCATCACTATATATCGCTATTACCAAGCGTATAAGATTTCTAAAGGAAGTGAGGTCACTCAGTTTGCCTACTCCGTAATACCCTTAACCGCAGTTCTTAGTATTACATATAGCTTATTCATATTCCTGCCCTTAGTGATAGCAAGCGTGATTATCGTATATATTCTTCCAATAGATTTTTTCTTCTGGAATACAATAGCACTTCAAACAGTAACAGTAGTCTATTCTCTGCTCTATACATACAATTTTATAATCGCCTTCAAAAAGTGTATCTCGAACATCATTGATCTTAACGCATGAATTTAAAAGCAATCGACGCAATACTTATATTCATTCCAGTCGCCCTGTTCTGCTTCATTCCCGCTATTCTCAACTTCTCCCGATTGAGAAACGCCTTGCAACTCAAAAATAATTCAGCATTAATCTATCAATATCGCAAAGTTCGTGTTTTGGATATATTGATGGTAGCTCTCTCTATAATATTTCTTTTCTTTCTCTTCTCAAAAGGCAACCTTCACACAAATCTTTTTTTCGCTATTACCTTCTTGCTTACCTTCACAACACGTCATGTCGTCAATATTCTATTGGGGATAATATATGGAGTTTATTATGATGGCATCGTTCTTCTGAGGGGTTCATTTCGATGGGATGAGATTTGCTGTGTCGATGCTCAAAAGCCGAATATTGTAATCCAGCATATACGTTGGGGAACTGTAAAGTAATCAGTTAAACCAACCGAATTTGATCAAGCTTATAATACTATTTTAAAGTTATCAGCTGGAGGATGACATCATTTAAAACACTATAGAGAACTATCGTAACCACACAAAAAAATTACGAGAATTTAAAATCACAAATACATTTATGTGCAGTAAATCAAGTATAATCTATACTAATATATTATTTTAATCTTTTTAACCTTATATTCGAACATATCTCCAGCCCCGCTATTCTGGTTCTTGCTGTCTGCTACCTTTTCAGCTGCGTCCTCTGACATATACACCTCCCCTTCGTCAATAAAATCATAGAAAGTATCCTTTCCTTTCATAGATACTCTATATAGAGAATCTTGATTTTCAGGCAAGTCATATTCAAGAAATGTTTCAGTAATGTGGCACTTTCCTCTCTCAATATCAGGAAAAGCATCGAGCCTCTGCTTTAGAGGCTCATATGATACAGAATAGAATAATACATCATATTCTTCTTTAGTCTTGAAAAAGACCTTACGTTTTAATGTAAATAGCTTCATTCAAATCCTACTTGTCAATCTTTTGGAATTCATTAACTAATGGATTGACAACTGATCGAAGGACTTCCTTCTTTGCTTCAGTTAATAGCTCTTTCTTCATAGCAGCAAACTCTCTTGATTCGAGAATCTCTTGCTTTATCTCTCTCTTTAAACGATTCAAATCAGAAGACTTTATCTGGTCTAAAGTAATAGTAGGTTTCTTTTCCCCTGCACTACTACCCGTGCTCTTCGCTGTAGCAGACTTACGTCCTCGTTTGGCAGGAGTCGAAGTTGTCCTTGTAGCCGATCCAGCTGGTCTGCCTCGTTTTGCCATGCTTATTCTCCTGTAAAAGTATAATCCTATCTTACCATCTATAATATTTATTAATTCCACTTTCTTCATTCTTTTAATTCAAACAATTGTAGTACTTCATTAAGATCATTACGATTGCGGATAGCTGTTGCTTTATACTTATCCATCAAATATAAGGAACCAGCCATGTTATAGTCCGATGAAGATGCAGTGATTTTATCCTGCATTACTACAAACATTTTTCTATTCTGACGAAAGGTATATTCTGCCTGACGTATAGACCCACCACTCTCTCCACTTTCCACAATTATTGAACAGGTTGATATTCCACTTTGTATTCTATTTCGTTTTACAAACTCTGTTCGATAAATCTTATAGCCAGGTGGATGCTCACTAATTAAGGTTCCATCACACTGCAGTATTTCTTCGGCTAAACTAATATTATTTGGTGGATGAATGATATCAAGTCCATGAGCGAGTATGGCAACTGTTTTTGATCTTGATTCAATTGCACCTCTATGTGCTGCGGTATCAACACCAATGGCCAGGCCACTCACAATACAAATATTATTTTCACTAAGAAATCGAGAAATTCTAAACGCAACTTTCTCTCCATATTCGCTTGGTTTTCGTGTACCAATTACTGCAGCGCATTTTATCGAACAATTTTCGATGTTACCTTTATAATATAGCAAAGGTGGATAATCTGTAATTTCTCTTAGTTTCTTTGGATACATCTCATCAAATGGAGATACTATTCCAATATCGTGCTTTACACATTCTTCGATTATCTTTTGCTTAGCATCACTGGCATTATGAAGCATCACTATTGAATGATCATATTGTAAATATTTTAAGATCGCATCTACATCATCTAAAGGATCATCAAATTTTGCAATTATCTTCCGAAGCTTACTAACTCCAATGTTCGGGAGATTAAGAAACATGAGAATTTTTTGAGTGACTTCCGAACATGTCTTCATCATAATCCACCAGCTCCTCTCCATAACTCAGAAAATCGAGAAGGTACATGTGAGTTATCTATTTCAACACCACATTTAGCATGAAAAGACTTACTTTCTGATTTCCCTAAGCAGATTCCGATTGCATTTATTTCTCTATCTGGATTGGATTTATGCACTGATCTAAGTATCGATTTCATGGTAGTCCCATTTGTACATAGATCATCGAAGATGACAATTGTTTTTGTGTCAGGTGGTAGTTTTTTGCTCATATAAACATTCTTGAGAATATGATCTCTTTTTTCCCTGGAATGTTTGCTCCCATGCAACGGTATATGTTTTTCTTTTGAAATTAGCTCAGGCCTCCAGTCTAAGTATAAGTTTGATGAAATCCGCTCTCCCATCTTGAAATTAAATGAACAGTCATCCAAAACAGTGTCCGACGAGCCTATTGCGCTCAATGCAATTGTATTGTCTTTTATTTTATCTCGAATGAATTCTGTTGCTACAAGCATGACTTTTATTGCCGCTTCAATTTGAGCAGAATCTCCCTGCTTACAATCATTAATACGTCTTGTCCAAAGTTCACTCTTATCATCTTTGAACCTGTATGCTAATGAGAAAACCCATAAACTATATGGACTTATTACCGTTGAATCTAAATTTTCTAAAGGTATCAAAAGCAAATTTTCATAGATTTTATGAACACTTGACATAAAATTTTTCCTTACAGACTTTCACTCAAATAAATGAACGGCTCTTTGATATGAGCTAACACGTAGGCAAGACCACGTATGCAATTCATAAAGTATTGAACCCACCGATCATATTTTATCCTATTATTGGCACTATTCCAATATCTATTTTCTGTAACTCATCACAATATTCTACGGTTGATCTGATGTCGTATCAATTAAGGTATCTACTGCACATGGTGAATCTAATTTGATCCAGTCACCATGATAGTTGAAACGGTCGCCCAAACGGTCGCCATTCTGAGAATAATTGATCAAAGCGATTACGAGATTGAATTAAACGATGAAATACTATATAGTTACCATGTAACAACTTATGAAAGACCAGGAAAACGATGGCAAGATTGTATAGGCTAAATAAACGGACTCATAATCCGTGGGTCGTAGGTTCAAGTCCTACTGGGCCCAGAAAACGGGAGTCGCCTCATCGAGGTGGCTCCCGTTTTTTGTGGCAGGGCCCCGGTGGACTTGAATCCAAGAAACGGCGCGAGATTCCTAGGAGTTCTACAGTATCTTCCGGTTATAGAGCTGGGCGTAGTAGCCGTCGGCGGCGAGGAGCTGATCGTGATCGCCCTCTTCGACGATCCGGCCGGCGCGCATGACATGGATGCGGTCGACGGTACGCACCGTCGAGAGTCTGTGGGCGATGATCACGGTGGTCCGGTTCTGTGCCAACCTGAACATAGCCTCCTGAATCAGCGCCTCGGACTCGTTGTCCAGGGAAGAGGTTGCCTCGTCGAGAATCAGTACAGGCGGATCCTTCAAGAACACCCTGGCGATCGCGACCCGTTGCTTCTGTCCGCCCGAGAGTTTTACCCCCCGTTCGCCGACTTCGGTATCGAAGCCGGCGGGTAGACTCATGACGAAGTCATAGATATTTGCCATCCGGGCCGCCTCGACCATCTGCGCCTCCGAGGCTTCGGGGTTTCCGTAGAGGATGTTAGCCTTTAGGGTGTCGTCGAAGAGGAAGACGTTCTGCTGCACGATTCCGATGCTCTCGCGCAGGGAGCTCTGGGTCAGCTCCGCCACATTCTGCCCGCCGATAGTGATGCTCCCCGCTTCGGGTTCATAGAAGCGGGGAATCAACGAAACCAGGGTGCTCTTTCCGGCGCCGGACTCGCCGACCAAGGCTACGGTGCGGCCGAAGGGAATAGTACAGTCGATCCCGGTAAGGACCTTCTCCTCAACCCCCTGGTAGCGAAAATCGACTTGATCGAAGCGAATATCCCCGCCTCGGTACTCCAGGTCAACCGCATCGGGACGATCCGCTATATCGGGGTCGATATCCATTATCTCGGTAAATCTTTCGAAAGCAGCGCTTCCCTGCTGCAGCTGCTCATTGAAATTAATCAGCCTGTCGATCGGCGGAAGTATAATCCCGATAAAGAGCACGAAAGAGAGCAGATCGTAGACTTCGATCATCCCCTGCATAATCAAAACAACTCCACCGCCCACGACAACCAGGTAGTAGGTGTCTCGCAAGAAGTTGATGACCGAATGGAATCCGGCCATAACCGCATAGGCGTTCTCCTTCGCCTCCCTGAAGCTACTATTCGATCGACGGAATTTCTCCTCCTCGAGCGCCTCGTTGGCAAAGGCTTTCACCTCGCGTATACCTTGAACGGAGTTCTCCACAGTACTGTTGATCTCGGCTATTTCTCGGCGAACAGCCCGGAAGCCAGCCCTCATCCGTCCGCCGAAGAAGATTCCCCAGACCAGCATGAAGGGGAAAGGGATCAGGGAGATCAACGCCAGGGGCCAGGAGAAGGAGAACATGAATCCGTAAGCTCCTAAGAGTACCACGATCGAGATAATCAGATCCTCCGGAGCATGATGGGCCACCTCGGCGATCATGTTGAGATCGTTGGAGATTCGAGACATAATGTGCCCGGTTTTCGTGTTATCAAAGTAGGTAAAGCTCAATTTTTGAACGTGCCTGAAGAGTTCTTTGCGCATATCGGCTTCCATCCGCACACCGAGGATATGCCCCCAGCGGATTCGGATGTAATTAAATATCAGCATCACGAGATAGATCGCCGCCATCAGAGCGAGGACCCAGAAGACCATATGCATATTGTTATCTGGAATATAACTGCGCAATAGATTTCGGGTTAGGTAGGGAAACACAATCGCAAGCAATGAGGCCGCTGTGGCGACCAGCATGTCGAGCAGAAAAAGCCCCCGGTGGGGGCGATAGTAGGTGATAAATTTACGGATCATAGATGCATCAACTATAGCTTCGCCTGCTCCGCTTGTACAAGCGGAGCAGGCGGATTGCAAGCCGGCCCGCAATGGGCGGGCCGGAAACAGCGAGGCTGTAAGCTTAATTCAGATCCGAATAGCCTGATACCGGAGTATCCGCAACCTTCTCCTTGGCCAGGGTTCTGGGCAGAACCAGGTTTAAGAAGAGCGCGGAGAGACCGCCGGTGGTAATTGCGGAGCCGAAGATCTGCTGCAGGATGGGGGGAAAATTCTTCAGGACCTCGGGAACAAAGGTCACGCCCAGACCGAGGCCGAAGCTGATGGCCATGATCAGTACGCCCCGGCGATTGATGGTGCTGGAAGCGATTATCCGTACGCCGGCGGCGGCAACGGTACCGAACATAATAATTGTCGCACCGCCCAAGACCGGAGGGGGAATGATCGAGAAGAGTCCGCCCACAAAGGGGAAGAGGCCGACGATAACCAGAAGCCCGGCAATCCAGAAACCCACGCGACGGCTGGCGACGCCGGTCATCTGGATCACACCGTTGTTCTGACTGAAGGTGGTATTGGGGAAGCTGTTGAAGACCGCCGCAATCGCTGAGTTTACGCCGTCGCCTAAAACTCCGCCGGAGATACGCTTCATGTAGACATCTCCCTCGATAGGCTCGCCGGAAACCATCGAAGTGGCGGTCAGGTCGCCGATAGATTCAACAGTGGTAATCAGGTAGAGCAAAAGGAAGGGAACCAGGCTGGCCCAACTGATCTTGAAGAAGCCGAACTTGAACGGTACGGGCGCCTGAATGATACTCAAGCCGTTCAGGGCATCGAAATTAACCTTTCCCAGAAAGGCGGCCACGATGTAGCCGACAACCAGGCCGATAAAAATTGCGCTCATGCGGATGAACTTCTTCTGACTCCGGTTGAGGACGATTATAGTAACGAGGACAATCGCCGCCAGACCAAGGTTCTGGAGGGTTGCAAAGGCTTCGGGAATGTTATCTTTCACATACTGACCACCGGCAATATCGGTAATACCTACCTTAATCAGCGAGAGACCGATCATAGTAACGACGATACCGCTGACTAAGGGGGTGATGATCTTCCTTAAAAGAGGAATAAAGCGACTAAAGATCATCTCCACGAATGAACCCAAGAAACAGACGCCGAAGATGGTGGCCAGGGCCGCTTCGATTGTTCCGCCCCCGGCTTTTACCGCCAGACCTGTGGCGATAATCGAACCGAGAAAGGTGAAACTTGTACCCTGAATACTCAAGAGACCAGATCCGACCGGTCCGAATTTCCGCACCTGGATGAAGGTCGAGATACCGGAAGCAAAGAGCGCCATGCTGATAACGAAACTGCTCTGCTCGACGCTAAGTCCCAGGGCTCCGGAAATGATTATCGGGGGTGTAACTATACCCACAAAGATTGCCATCATATGCTGTAGGGCGGCAAAGAAGGCCTGTGGAGCCGAAGGCTTATCGTTGAGGCCGTAGATAAGTTCGGTAGCCGGGGCTGGATTGGAATCTGACATACGCATTACTCCTTATTGGTCGAATGGTGGAAATTGTACCCGAGGAATACGCAGATGTAAAATTTTTTTTAATTTTCTTAAGAATATGCAAAGTTTGACCGTGATCACACCACAATCGGGGGACTATTACTTGAGATTTTTAGAAAATAGAGTATTCTGTACCCATGTCGAGCCTAGAACTATCCCGCGCTGTCCGCCCTAAAACCCAAACGGTATACCGCAACGACGGTCGCGCCAAAGTTACCGGGCGTGCCCAGTATGCCGACGACTATCAGTTTCCCAAGATGGTACATGCCGTTCCGGTATTCGCCGATACGGTCCGGGCCACGATAGACGAGATCTATACCGCCGAAGCGGCGGCCATGCCGGGGGTTATCCGGGTTATCACCGGCGCAGACGTGCCCGGCGCTCCTTACTGGGGTCAAATCGACCGTGATATGCCGCTCATCGCCGTGGATCGTATCAATTGTGAAGGGGATGTGGTCGCCCTGGTTGTAGCCATAACCCGAGAGGAGGCCCTTAAAGCGGCGAAGAAGGTAGTTCTGCGCGTTACCGAACTGCCTCCCATATTGGATCCCCAGGAGTCTCTCAAGGATTCTTCCCCGGTGATACGGCTGGAAAAGGAGAGCAATCTCGTAGCCCACCATAAAATCCGCCGTGGAGATCCGTCAGAGAAGATGCCCGGCTGCGATCTCATTCTGGAGCGAGAGTTCTCTACCGGCCGGTTCGAGCATGCCTATCTGGAGCCGGAAGGCGCGGTCTGTTTTCCCAGGCAGGACGGCGTCCTCGAGATCTACGGATCCCTCCAGCATCCCGTTAGTACCCGGCGATTCATCTGCGGGTGGCTCGGCTTGAGCTTCGCCGAGGTAGAGGTCTTTAGCCATCCGGTGGGAGGAAGTTTCGGCGGGAAGGACGATACCGCCTCCGCGGTCTGCGGACGAGCGGCGCTGGCGGCCAAGCTCTGCGGACGGGCGGTTAAACTGATCTATGACCGGGAGTGGAGCTTCAAGGAGAGCTATAAACGCCCGCCTTACAGCATGCGCTACCGATTCGGCTTCGCCGCAGACGGCGAACTGCAGGCGGCCGAGGTGGATATCCTGGCCGATTCGGGGGCCTATACCTCCACTGTCCCCTGGTCTACCTGGCGCTCGACCATTCAATCTTGCGGTCCCTACCGGGTCTCGGCGGTTAGAACGGATGTCCGGGCTGCGGCCACTAACAATGTCTTTACCGGCGCCTTCCGGGGCTTCGGTTCACCACCGGTGAACTTTGCGGTTGAACAGTTGATGGACGAAGCTGCCGAAAGCCTCGGTATGAGCGAAATAGAGATTCGCAAACGCAACATGCTAACCGACGGGGATACGACCATAACCGGGCAGATCCTGGATAATCACAAGGTCTCTCTGGGCGAGGTACTCGACCTGGTGACCGATGCAATTGACTACGACCAGAAAAGAGCCTCCTGCAGCTTCGGCGAGCCGCGGGATGGGAAACTCTACGGCATAGGTCTGGCCATAGCCTATCGGGGCGCATCGGTAGGAGCGGAAGCCAAGGATTTCTGCAGCTGCATGATTAACTGCCAGTTCGACGGCTCGGTTTTGATGGAGACCGGGATCTACGAGAACGGCCAAGGCGCCCAGAGCGCAATGGTTCTGACCCTGCACAAGGAACTCGGCATCAGCCTCGATCGTATCCGCTACTCAGAGAGCACCACCAGTCAGGTTCCGGAAGGGGGGACCACCGTCGCTAGCCGCGGCACCTTGATGGGGAGCGCCGCAGTCCATGATGCGGTCGTTACCTTAAAAAAGATTATCGCCGACACCTTAGCCCCCCGCCTCGGTTGTGCGCCTGAAAATATCCGCTTCGAGGATGATCAGGTGAAAGGCGGCAGTATGGATCTGCCGTGGGATCAGGCGATGAAGTGGATGTTCGACGCCCGGGTCTATCCCTTCGCCTTCGGCAGCTTCAAGGCTCCCGAGGTTCATTACGACGAAGAGACCGGCCAGGGAGATCCCTATTTTACCTATGTCTACAGCTGTCAGGCCGCGGAGGTCGAAGTGGAGGTCGAAAGCGGCGCGGTTAAGGTGGTGAACGTGGTGGCCGCCCATGATATCGGCCAGGCGGTAAATCCTGTCCTACTTGAGGGACAGATCTACGGCGGCATCATCCAGGGAATGGGAATGGCTCTCTTCGAGAACTTTACCGTAGAAGAGGGCCGGGTAAAGAGTCTGAATTACAACCGCTACAAGATTCCCCGTTCCACCGATATCCCCGCCATGGAGCCCCATATAGTGGAGAACTTCGATCCCGCCTCTCCCACCGGTACCAAGGGGATCGGCGAACCGGCCCTTGAATTGATTGCTCCGGCCATTGCCAACGCCCTCTATCGGGCCAGCGGAAAGCGCCAATACACCCTCCCCATGAGGAATTCGAAATGAAGGATATGCTTGAAATAAGCGTCAACGGTCTTACTCGTTACGTCGATCCCGCCGATAGCGAGCGGACGCTTTTAAACTGGCTGAGAGAGGATTTAGAATTAAAGGGGACCAAAAACGGCTGCGCCATCGGCGCCTGCGGCGCCTGCACGGTGCTGCTCGACCAGCGTCCCGTCCGTTCCTGCGTTACCAAGCTCTCCCGAGCGGCCGGCAAGGCGGTCCTGACCATCGAAGGCATGGAGAGCCCCGACGGGGAACTCCACCCCTTACAGCAGGCCTTCCTCGATGCCGGCGCGGTGCAGTGCGGCTTCTGCACGCCGGGAATGATCATGTCCGCCTGGGGGCTGCTCCTGCGAAATCCCCGGCCCGACCGGGAAGAGATCAAGAAGGCCCTTAAACCGAATCTATGCCGTTGCACCGGCTACCAGCAGATCTTCGATGCGGTCGAACTGGCGGCGGAGCGCATGTGATGAACTATCAGGCCCTATTCATCGATCTGGACGACACCCTCCTCGACGCGGAACATGCCATAAGCGCCGCCAACGCCGAGGCTCTGCGGAGCCTCAAAGAACGAGGTATTCAGGTAGTTCTCTGCTCCGGCCGGCCGACGATCAGTATGAAGAACTATATGCGCGACCTATTCGGAGAGCCGGGGGCTGTAACCGACACCTATTTTATCTCCTTCAACGGCGCCCTGATATACCGGTGGGATACCGACAGCGAGATTCATCGCCTGGGACTCCCGGTAGAACCGGCTCGGGAACTGGCCCTGCTGGCCCGGCAGTACGGAATTACCGCTCAGGCCTATAGGGGCGACGGATTCTTCGTCGAGCAGAAGAGTCGGGAGGCCCTCTACTACCATCAGGTTACCGGTATGGACTTCGAGGTGGTAGAAGATCTTCCCCAAGCGATTATCGAGGAGACGCCGAAGCTCCTTTTCCATGCTCCCCCGGAAAAGATCGAGAGTGTGATTCCCCGGGTAGAGGAGATCTGCGGCGGGAGGTTCCACTACGCCCTCTCCAAACCGATCTACCTCGAGTTTCTACATCCCGAGGTGAACAAGGCGGCCGGGATGCGCTTTCTCCTCGACCGCTTGAAGATTGATCCGGCAGCGAGCATCGCCGTGGGGGACAGCATGAACGACGTGGAGATGATCCGCGAGGCGGGTTTAGGCATCGCCGTCGGCAACGCCCGGGAGGAGCTCAAAGCGGAAGCCGACGTGGTATTGGGTCACCGCCACGATGAAGACGCCCTGGCCTTTGTAGCGGCGAACTGGTTTTAAGATAAGCCGCTACCATCGACTGCTCCCGTTCGAGGATTTCTGTGAGGCTATGGGCGGCCCTTCGCGAACAGATCCGGGCATCATTTTCACAGATGAGGCACCGTCTGGGTTGTGCTCCTAATTGACTGCGGCTCAAGATACCTTCTCGAGTATGCACATCGATATCGAACAGTCGACCCAACGGATGCTCCTCTTCAATGTCGATACAGATTGATTTCATACTCCATGGCTCGACATCTATAACGGCGTACCACTCCCACCCGGCCCCTGCAATTCGTTCTACATCGTGCAGCACCTTGTAGCCGAGGAATCGGTCGTTGATCGCGTATTGACCTGCGCGCAAGAGGTCCGCGGCCCAGGAAGGGATCTTCTGTGATCCGGGAATATTCAATGTCAGAACCAACACAGGAGTTCTGAACTGTATATACAGCTCTTCAACCTTCATCCGCCGCTCATCCCGGGCAAACAGAATACGGCTTAAGGCTGAAAGGTCAGTCGCACTTGTATTCGCCACACAGAAGTCCATGTACAAAGATTGTCCCGGCCAGGAGATCCGCCGATCCGCCGGGACTCATATTAAGCTCGATGCAGCGCCGGTTCATCTTCTCGACCTCCGTCCGTCCCTGGGGAGTCCGCATGCCGCCCGCATCGAGAACCATCCGGCTCATCCTTTGCATCATGCGGAGCCCTTCATGGCCGACTCGGTGAAGCAGGGTACTGTCGTCGCAGACACAGATAAGCTGCAGCAGAGTATCTACGGCGGCATCGTTGGAGGATAAGCCATCGGCCAGCGCGGCGGCATAGGCCGGCTGGCCGGTATAGAAGATTGCCGGGAAGCCTTCTTCTGCCTCCCCACGGATACCGGCGGAGCCGTATCGTACGTATAGTTTCTCTCCGTTTGTACGTACAGGACGACGCTTTAGCTCGTCCGTCAATTCGCGCCGAACAATACCGGCCGTCATGCGCCGTAGAGCAGCGGAGAGGTGATCCCGCCTCGGCCTTACATACGGCTGCGTTTGGAGCGTATCCGCCGCGGCGGCAATCAGAAGGGCAAAGAGAAAAATCTGTCCTTTGTGGGTGTTTATGCCGCTGGTTTCCGCGAACATTGCCTCTTCCGCGCCCTTACCGATTTCGCGGAGCTCGGCAAATAGCTCCGGCGAGGCTGGGCGTCCCCTGGCGCGCGCCTCCATAGAATGAAAGTAGGGAGCGATAGCCCCGGCGCTCCGGCGAAAAAGGGCATAATCCATATCGCTGTGGGAACCGGTATCGAAATGGTCCACCAGCCCCGGTTTGGGGCTGGCGTCCAGTTCCGCCAGCATGGCCTTGCTGGCCAACGCGGCCGTGCCGCTCTTAGGCGGTCTGTGCAGCCTGACGGCGCTTGACAACGAAATCACGCAGCGGAGGTCCCGCAATAGAGGCGATCGTCAGCAGAAAGAGAACGATGCAGAGTGGCGATCCGAAGAAGACCCCCAGGTCACCGTTTGAGATGGTAAAGGCCCGCCTGAAGGATTGTTCCATGTTGTTGCCCACAATCACCGCCAGTATCAACGGCGTTGCCGGTATCTTGGCCACAGACAGGAAGTATCCCACTACTCCGAAGATGATCAATAGATAAAAATCTATGACGCTGTAGCTTATGGCGTAGGTACCTACGAAGGCCAGCCCCAGGACGATAGGATAGAGGATCTTCGGCGGTACCGAGAGCACCCGGACCAGGCCGCCGGCCAGAGGAATATTGATGATCGCGAGGATGATATTCCCTACGAACATACTGGCAATCAGCGCCCATACGACGGTCGATTGCTGCTGAAATAGCATCGGGCCGGGCTGGAGGCCGAGCATCAGCAGGGCGCCCATCATGACGGCGGTAGTCCCGGATCCGGGAATACCGAGGGTCAACATGGGAATCATGGCGCCCACCGAAGCCGCGTTATTGGCCGACTCGGGCGCTGCCACGCCCTCGATAGCGCCTTCACCGAATTCCTCGGGATGGTTGGACAACTGCTTCTCGTTGTTGTAGGACAATAGGGCGGCCATGGTACCACCGGCACCGGGCAGGGCCCCAATAAAGAAGCCGAAGGGCGCTGAGCGCAGAATGGGTCCCAGACAGCGTTTCCACTGTTCCTTACTGATCCAGATGCGGCCGAAATCCTTCTGAGCGGTTTTCGTTCCCTCGGCAATATTGCGGAAACTCTTAAAAACTTCACCCAGGGCGTATACCGCAATAATTACCACCAGAAAGTCGATTCCTGCCTCCAGCTCGAGGATTCCTAAAGTGAAACGTTTAATTCCCGACTGTCCATCGATACCGATGGTAGCGATCATCAGCCCCAGCATGGTGGCGATGAAGCCTTTCAAGCTGTCTCCTTTGCTCATGGAGGCCGTGGCCGAGAGGGCGAAGACAAAGAGCATAAAATACTCCGCCGGACCGAATTTCAGAGCAAACCGGGCGACGGGTAATGCGACCGCCACCAGAATAATGGTCGCGATAATTCCGCCGATGAACGAGGCAATCGCGGAAATAGCCAAGGCGGCTTCCGCTTTCCCTTTAAGCGTCATGGGATAGCCGTCGAAGGTGGCTGCAACCGCCGCGCCGTCGCCGGGGGTGTTGATCAGAATCGAAGCCCGGGAACCACCGTACATGGCGCCGTAATAGACCCCGGCCATGGTTATCAACGAGGCTGTGGGCCCCATGACGAAAGTCAGCGGCAGTAGTACGGCCACACCTGTTGCGGGACCAAGTCCGGGAAGCATACCGATGATCGTTCCCAGGAGTCCGCCGATTGTTACCCATAGAATGTTCATGGGCTGCATGGCCACTCCCATGCCTTCCAGTAGAAAACCGAATGTTTCCATATTTTACTCCTAAAACCAGATGATCGGTGTCATCGGCAGGTATACTCCCAGCGCCTTGGCGAATAAAAGATAGATACAGACGCTAAAGACCAGGGCTACAATTGTATTTACCTTCCAGTTCTCCCGTCCGTTGAAGAGCCACAGTTCGGCCTCCAGGAAGAGAAAGGTGGAGAGTACATAACCGATGCGATTGAAGAGCAGCGCGTACGCAACACCAAAAAGGCAGGTAAACGCAATTTTCGGTAAATGGGGATTTCGTGAAGCTGCTTCGCCGGTGCCCTCGTTTTTGAGTCGCACGAACTCCCGCGCCAACAGCACCACCGAACAGAAAATCATAAGGATCCCCAATCCTCCGGGAAACGCCTTGGGAGCGTTAGGCAGGCCGATGCTCGCTTCAGGCAGGGCGAGGGTCATCCAGGTGACGATTATACCTATTATGAGCGATACCGTACCGGATACAAGTGTCATATTCATTCTTAACCTCTCAAAGGATAGGGAGCGGCGTCGAAGAAGACGCCGCCCGCTTGTTGAACGGTTGGAAAAGGGCTATTAGCCGGCCAGCATACCGATCTCTTCCAGAATAGATCGGTAGTCCTGATCGACCTCTTTTAGAAATTCATAGAACTCGGGACCATCCATATAGGCGTCGTCCCAGCCGTTGGTTTCTCGGGCTTGAGCCCATTCAGGGGTATCTACCATCTCGGCCAGTTTCTCACGCCAGTAGTCGACGGCGTACTCGGGCATCTCGGGAGGTCCGAAGAGACCGCGCCAGTTGACGAAGGTTGCGGGGATGCCCTCTTCCGTACAGGTGGGGATCTGCTGCACAAGGCCGTCGCCTACCCGATGGGGAGCAGTCTGTGCGAGGGCCCGCAGGTCGCCGCTCTCGATCAGGCTGCGCACCTCGGAGAGACCGGTAGAGAAAAGGTCGATATGACCGCCCATTACCTGTGCGGCGCCGGAGTCGTCGAAGCTGACATAGTCGATCTTGCGGAGGTCCTTGACACCGGCTGCTTTGGCCATGATCAGGAACTGGAGGTGATCCATAGAACCGGCGGAAGAGTTACCGCCGATCTTCACGGCTTTCGGATCCGCTTTGAGAGCCTCCATTACATCGGCGATACTCTGGTACTTGGAGTCGGCCTTTACCACAAATACCGCGTAGTCGGCAATCAACCGGGCCAAGGGTGTCACATTCTCGTAGTTGAGATCAGTGGTACCCGAGAGCTTGGTCAGGATCAAGGGAGGAGAATAAACGGTGATAATCTTGTCGGAATCCGGCTTCTCTTGCAGGCTGGCAAGGTGGATCGAACCGCCGGCGCCGGGATTGTTCCGTACGGGCATGGGTACTTTAACCAGACCGGTATCCTTCAGACACTTTGCGGTGGTGCGGATGGTCAGGTCCCAGCCGCCGCCGGCTCCGCCGGGAGCGACAAAATCCAGTGCGCCTTTCGGGTACTGGACCGGGCCTCCCTCATTCTGTCCCTCGGCAAAGAGGGCGCCCGCGGCCAGGAGGCACAGGGCACATACTACAACTAATGCGGTGATTCTTCTCATAGTGAATCTCCTTATTGGTATTTCGACGCAGCAACGCTGCGTTAAAAACTCTTTGAGTCCGCCACCTTGCGGATGACGTCGATGACGGTACCGTCCCGATACTCCACCAGACCGACAATTCGGTCGTCGAACTTTATCGGTTCGGGCTTACCAGCCACCTTCTCCGCCCGCTCCTTGAGTTCGTGGATCGTATAGATCGGCAACTTGGAGCCTTTATAGTGATCGATCAGGTCTTGGCGGCGGGGATTGATGGCAATGCCCCGGTCGGTGACCAGAATGTCGACGCTTTCGCCGGGGGTAATAACCGTCAGAACCCGGTCCACCACAGTAGCCAGGCGTCCCCGGATAAGAGGCGCTACGATAATTGAGAGCCCAGACCCAATGGCGGTATCCGAATGTCCGCCTGAGGCTCCCATGATGACGCCGTCGGAACCGGTCAGCACGTTAACGTTGAACTCGGTATCGATCTCGAGAGCACTCAAAACCACAACATTGAGCTTGTTGACGGCGCAGCCCTTGTTCAGCGGATTGGCGTAGTAAGAGGCGTCTATTTCGGTATGCATAGGATTGACGGCGATGGAGTTAATCGCATCCAGGTCGAAGGTCTGGACATCTAACATACGCTTCACCAGCCCCTCTTCGTGCATCTTGACAATTTGGCTGGTAATCCCACCCAGCGCCCAGCTGGCGGTGACGCCGCTTTTATGCATATGCTCAGTTAAGAAGCGTGTGGTGGCTAATGAGGCACCGCCCGAACCTGTCTGCAAGGAGAAGCCATCCTCGAAATAGGGAGAGTAGGCAATCACGTCGGCCGCATTTTGAGCGATAAGTAGATCCTTGGGATTCGTTGTTATTCTAGTAGCTCCGGTAGCGATGCGTTTGGAATCACCCACCGAGTCAACGACCACAATATGATCCACCAGATCCTGATCGATGCTGAAAGGGGTATTTGGATACTCAACCAGGTTGTCGGTTATCATCACCACCTTGCCGGCGTGCTTCGCGTCCACCTGGGCGTAGCCCAAGGATCCGCAGGCCGAACCGCCGGTGAATCCGTTGGCGTTGCCGTAGACGTCGGTCGACGGAACGCCAAGGAAAGCGACGTCTATATTCAGTTGACCGGTCTCCACCGCTCGTGCGCGCCCGCCGTGGGAGTGAAAGAGCACCGGAATATCCATTTCGCCCTGAGATACCGCCTCACCCAGTTTGGAGCGCAGTCCGCTGGTAACGATGCGGGTTACGACCTTGTTCTGTATATGGGGCAGGATCTCGTCGTGGACTGTAGTCAGCGATGAAGGGGCCAAGGTCAGATTTTTGATGCCCATATTGGCGATCACATCCAACACCAAATTAACCACCTGGTCACCGTTGCGAAAGTGATGGTGGAAGGAGATGGTCATACCGTCCCTGAGGCCGGTTTTAAGAACGGCCTGTTCGACGGTATCCAAGAGCTTGTTTAGACGTGGTAGATTACGGTTCCCCTTGTCCTGACGAATCAGCGGGGTGTTGGCCACCGCACCCTGGAAGGGCTTTATCTCGGGGTAGCCGTTTAAGCTCTCCGGTATGATTCGGCCGATTTTATTCTCAGGCATAAAGATCCTCCTCGGAGATGCGCAGGCCGGAAGCTTTGGCCATTTCAATAACCCGCTCGGCCCGTTCGACCATGGGTTTGTCCACCATCTTCCCGTCTACCGTCAGGACGCCGCTCTTTCTTTTCTTGGCTTCCTGTATGCCCCGGATAACCCGCTTGGCAGCTTCGATCTCGTCATCGGTGGGCATGAAGACGTTATGGACCGGTCGAATCTGCCGGGGGGAAATGATCGACTTGCCGTCGAAGCCGAGCTGCTTGGCCATTCGGACCTCCGTTACGAAGCCCTCCTCGTCGTTCAGATCGGAAAAAACCGTATCCAAGGCGTAGATACCCGCCGCCCGGGCGGCGTTTACTATCATCGAGCGGGCGAAGAAGGTCTCTTCACCGCTCTTGCTGCGGCTCGTCTTCATGCTGGTAACGTAGTCCTCGGCCCCGAAGGCTATCCCGATCAGCCGCTCGCTGGCGGTCGCTATCTCGAAGGCGTTTAAGACCCCCAGAGGACTCTCGATGGCGGCCATCAGATTAATAGAGCCTTCAGCCAACCCTGCTTCCCGTTCATTTTTCGCAACCAGCTCTTCCACATCGTGGAGATCCTGGGCCGTCTCAGTTTTTGGGAGCCGAATAATGTCCGGCTTAGCCCGGACCATCGCCGCAATATCTTCCTTACCGTACGCACCGTCCAATCCATTGATGCGAACTACCGTCTCGATCCCCTCATAGTTGAGGGTTCTCAAGGCGTGATAGACCAAAAAACGGGCGCTATCCTTTTCGTTTACCTCGATCGAGTCCTCGAGATCGAACATGATCGCGTCGGAACGATAGATATGGGCGTCCTTGGCCATGGCGGCGTTGCTGCCGGGGACATAGAGCATGGTTCTTCGCAGTTTCACAATGCTTTCCCCCATTTATATGTTGTGCTACCCGCTCCGCGGTAGACAGCCGCTTCGGTTCTCGCTCGGATGGTACAGTCCAGGGCACCCTTGTCCTGGAGCGAAACATACGCGTCCGTGACCTCGAGGTTCTCCAGGGTCTCCCGGACAACCGTGAGAATCTGCTGGCCGAACTGTTTCTTTACTACGCTTTCGAGATCAATCTCGAGCCCGGGAACACTGGGCGGAATGACGGTAACCAGCACATCGCTGGACTCAAGGGTTCCGGCGATACCGGTAGTAACTATCTTCAACGCTCTACTCCTTGCAGCTTTTCGCGTATTGGCGCAGCCTCATCAGAGGCCAGGTATGCGTAAGTAGCAGTGGGGACTAGGTCCGCGAGCTGATCCAACTGATTACATGAAATCCGCTTACGAACCTCGGAGGCGCTTATCGGAATGCTGTCCGCTTCTTTTCGTTTAAGCTCTTTAACTTCGAGGCCGTATTGCGGCAGAATCCGCTGCATTGCACTGTTATAGGACTTGGTGACGGGACAAAAAGGCTCGTGTCCGACATAACGACGGACAATTCCCGCACTTGGAGCGATGGTTGCGCCGAAAATGGATAAATCTAAATCGGTGTGGATGCTCGAGATCGCTCCCTTATCCTTGATAAAATAGCTGGGAAAGGTGGCGTTGGAGATAATATAATCACCGCCGGGAACGACTCTGACATTCCCGAGATCGGCGACCCCTTCCTGAACAAGACGGAAGCGGACGTCGAAGGGAAACACTGAGCGATCCTCTTGGACGACGAAGAGGTAAACCATTGGATTCTCTCCGGCCGCCTCCTCTACCAGATAACGGTGGCCTAAGGTGAAGGGGTTACAGTTCATAACCAGTGATGCCGCGGAGAGCTTTCTAGGATTCAGTCCCTCAAGATGTTCTCGGTATAGTCTGATATTACGCTTGGAATCCTCCAGCAGAGCTACCTCGGCCGTCTCGCCGATGAGGGTGTAACCCAGAGTAGTGAAGAACTCTCGATTTTCCGGTGTAGTGTAGACAAAGAGGGAATGAACGCCTCGGTGGTGAGCTTTGAGTTTTAGGTAGGAAAGGACTTTACCGGTAAGATTTTCTCCTCGATACCGGGGCAGGACGGCAACGCCTTTGATAATCCGGCCGGCGAGTGAACCAACCGCCGATAATTCATTCCCCCGATAGAGTCCGACTGAGTATTCGATATCGTCTTCGTAGTCCAGTCCCTGCAAATTAAGAAACTCTTCGACTATTCGCCGATCGGCCGCGACTTCCGGAGAAAAGGTCCTGATAGTCTGATCTTCTTGCCAGCTCATGGTAGTATTCTGAGACAGGATTTATAATCCGTAAGTAAGAAGAGTTGTGATTGTTATGTAGGTGTTTGTCCTACAAGCCCCAGGACGGGAGAATCTAGGTTAAGGGCATCAGTTTATGCTTATAGACATATTGGGTTAGTTGAGCATTGTTTTTCAGGTTCATCTTTTCCAGCAGCCGCGCCCGATAGGTAGATACGGTTTTAACGCTTAGACAAAGATCATCTGCTATCTCGCTGATGGTTTTTCCCGAGGCGATCATCAACATAACCTGACTCTCCCTTTCGGAGAGAACTGTGTGTGGAGCTTCAGTCGATTCGGTCCTCAATGAACGCAGCAGGATTCCGGAGGTCAGCTCATTAATGTAATTCTCCCCACTCGCAACCTGTCGTACCGCACGAACGAGTTCCTCCGGGGCAGTGGCCTTATTGAGGCATCCGGCCGCCCCCAGTTTGAATGCTCTGGTGGCGTACTGGGTTTCCGGCTGGATGCTCAGGATTAGAACCGGCAACCTCGGGAATTCCTGCTTTACCTCTGCCAAGACGAGCATTCCATCCTTTCCCGGTAAGCTGATATCGAGAATAAGCACATCCACTACCTGTTCCCTCAGGATTTCCATAACCTCGCTGCCATCGCCGGTCTCGAAAACCTTGGCTATCGGCAGGGAATCTTTGAGAAGCTGAATCAATCCCTTTCGCAAAACCGGGTGATCGTCGGCAATCAAGAGCTTCAGCATAGCCTACTGCTCCACCGGAATCCGCAGGTGAATGGTTGTTCCCATGGCGCTTGAATTGATTGCGATTTCCCCCCCCAGGTGCTTCGCGCGTTCATGCATTCCAATTATACCAAAGGAGTCCGCATCAGTCAGCTTGTCGCTACTTAGACCCGTACCGTTATCGCTGATGTTAATCAGGAGCGAGTTATTCTGTACCCGCAGAGTGAGCTTCGCCCGGGTTGCCCGGGAATGACGCACGATATTAGTAATCGATTCCTGGATAATTCTGAATATGGCGGTAGCTCGGTCGGGACCTATCGGTGGAGTTGGGTCGATGGAGTGATCAACCTCGAGTCCGCTGGGGACCAGATGTTCGTGCAACAGCCACTCCAGAGCTTCGGCGAGGCTCAGGTTATCCAGCACCACCGGCCGCAATCGGGAGGCCAGCTCCTTGGACCAATCCAAACTGGTATTGATAATCCCCAGCATCGAATCGTAACGCGCCTGGCGCTGATCCTGCCGAGAACCGGCGTTATGGCTGAGCCAGAATATGTGCATCTTCAATGTGGTCAAGAGCTGCCCCAGCTCATCGTGGACATCCCGGGCGATCACTTTCCGCTCCTCCTCACGTACATCCTGGACATAGTTTGAGAATTGCTGAAGAAGACGGTTATGTCGATTGAGGCCGACCATCCGAATCCGTGAGATTATATAGGAGATACCACCAATAGTAAGAACGACTAGCACGTAAAACGGCCAGGTTTGATAGAATGACGGTAAGACCGTGACATCGATTTCAGCAAAATCTCTGCTCCAGGAGCCGTTGCTATTAGTTCCAAAGACCTGGAAGGTATACCCCCCGGGGGGGAGACTTGCGTAGTAGAAGCGGTTATTGGTGCCGAGATAGTGCCAGTCGTCATCGAAGCCGTCGAGCTTGACAGCATACTGATTCTTCGCAGGATTCGAGTAATCAAGGGAGACAAAAGAGAAGCCGATAAAGCTGTCTCCAGGATAAACGGTGACTTGATTACTGACGCTGATATCCCTGTCCAGGTAAATACGGTTACCTATGACCGGCGTATCGTTGACCGACTCATTGAAGAGGCTGAAATCGGTTATCCGAATCGGCGGCCGGTAGTTGTTGATCCGCACCGAACCGGGAAGGAAGCGGATAATACCGTCGGCTGTACCGAGGTAGACCTCTCCTACAGAAGAGCGAAGATAGGCGTTGCGACTGAATTCGTTGGAGACGAGACCATCGGAGTTCCAAAAATTCGTGAACTGATAGGTGATTAAGTCCAAGCGGGATAGACCGTCAGCGGTACTTATCCAGAGGAAACCCGCCCCATCAGGTATTATGCCGAAGACTGTATCGTCTGCCAAACCGTCGCTCTGCCGAAACGGGGTAAACTCTCCCGTCTCGGGATCCAAAGAGTTGAGCCCGCCCCCGGCCGTTCCAACCCAGAGCAGTCCATCATCACTTTCGGCGATACAATTGACGCTATTGTCGCTGATGCTGGTTGGATTTTCCGGATCCCGGGTATAGTTGATAAAACGCTCTGTTCCCCCGGGCATACGGCTCAACCCGCCGTCCCAGGTGCCGATCCACAGATCTCCGCTACTGTCTTCAAATATGGTACGAACCGAATTCCCGAGCAATGTATTCCGGTTGTCCGGGTTGTTGCGGTAAGAAATAAAACTGTCGTTTTCAGGTTCGTAACGAACCAAGCCCCCCCCTTCGGTGCCAATCCATAACTGTTTTCGGCTGTCGAAGAAAAGAGACCAGATCACATCCGATGACAATGAATCAGGATCCGCAGGATCATGGCGCAACTCAGCATAATCCCCGGTTTCAAGATTGAGCCTGAAAAGACCGTCGCCGTCGCTGCCTACCCAAAGGTCGCCTTGATCCCCCTCCTCTAAGGCATAGAGATGTCGACTGGGAAGCTCAAGGCTTGGGTATTTTTCGGTAGATATAATCCGACCATTCGCTTCTTGCATCAAGAGACCTTGTCCGTCGGTGGCAAAGAAGATTTTTCCGGTACTATGTTCAAATATTTGGCGGAAGGTGTATCCGTCACCTAAGAGAGTTGAAAAACTTCCTGACCGCGGATTGTAGCGATTCACCCCGCCCCCCCGGGTAGCTATCCAAACAAGGCCGGATTGATCGACATAGATATCGCGGATGAAATTGCTGGAAAGCGAGAGTGAATCTCCCTGCAGCGCCGTCACCCTTCTTACCAGTTCAGCTCCTTCGAATAAGACCAGCCCGCTCCTCTCGGTACCTATCCAGAGTGTACCTTTTGCATCCTCCGCCAGGCTACGAATGGTGAGACCATCCAAAAAACCGCTGAAGCGGAACCCCTCACCCTGAGGCTGCACCAGGATAAGCCCCTGATTCTCTGTCCCCAACCAGATCCTGCCCAGAGAGTCTTCAAAGACTTCGCGAACGGTAGTGCCGTTCAGATAATTCTGGAGACGGAACTCCCCGTCCGAGACGCTCACCCCTCCGCCTTGAGTTCCGATCCACATGCGATTACGACTGTCCCGGTAGAGTACTCGGATAACATCACTCTCAAGACCGGGGGTATTTGAGGCAGAATAGCGCAGGAACAGCTGACTATCCCTCGACAGCAGACAGAGCCCCGCATCGGCTGTTCCTATCCAAATGCGTCCTTGGGCATCCTCCTCGAGACAGAAAAGTTTCTGGCTGGATATGGATTCTGGATTTTGGGGATCATTATGGAATGAACTAAAGGTTCCCTGTTCGAAATTGTAGAGATTGAGTCCCCCCCCGTCGGTAGCTATCCAGAGCCGATTGGATGAGTCTTCCAGGATATCAAAGATGATAGACCCTGAAATACTCTCCGGATTCATCGGTTCCGGCCGAAAGATCTCTATCTCCCGGCCGTCGAAGCGATTTAGGCCGGAAAAGGTACCGAACCAGATAAATCCCAGATGATCCTGATGAACGCAGTAGACAGAGTTACTCGATAGACCTCCCCTCAAGGAGAGATGGTTGAAGCGAACCGTTGCTTCATCTGCCCATAAAGAAACATGAGAGATTAATAGCAGGATTAGCAGCGAGAGCTTTCTCACTCCCCTAAGTATTCCTTCAGGGTCTCCACCACAAGCGCATGATCCTCCTCTTGAGGGAGCCCGGAGACGGTAAGCGCACCGATTAAACCGGCCCCTTTCACTCTGATCGGGAATGAGCCTCCATGGGAGGCGTACTTCGCGGGATCGAGGGCTTGGCGGTTTTCGAGGGTATCCCCTTTTAGCGCCAGTTCGAGGCCGACCCGGTAGGAGCTCTTCTGGATCAGCTGAACGGTATTACTCTTGCGTTCTACCCAGCGGTCGTTGTTCGGCCCGGTACCGGGCATGGAGTAGTGGAAGAGGATATGATCTCCCCGGCGGATATCGATAGTCACCGCCACTTGCTTCTGCCGGGCCTTACGCAATACCGCCAAGCCCAGATCCAGAGCGATCTTCTGGTCAAATTCCGGCAAGACCAGACTCTGCTCTTCCAGGGCTATGGCGTTGATCATCGATTCAAGACTGCTCTTCCCTTGCTGCTCACTCACCATGGGACTCCGTATCTAAGGTTTATCACATTCTATACTCTACGGCAGAATCTATCAAATTGATGCTGCCGAATATTGCTTGACAATAATACGATTTTCGTACATATAATATATATATATTCGTATTTCGTATTCTGGAGGCCGGTCATGATAATTGGATGTCCTAAAGAGATAAAAAAACATGAGTATCGAGTAGGTCTGACACCCCACTGCGTGAAATCCTATGTGCGCAACGGCCACACGGTTTTGATCGAAAAGGATGCCGGCCTGGGGTCCGGGTTTGAAAACAGCGAGTATATCGAAGCGGGGGCTAAGCTTGTCGAAACCGCCGCCGAGGCCTGGGGGGCAGAGATGGTGGTAAAGGTGAAGGAACCCCTGGCTGAGGAGTACGGTTATTTCCGCAAGGATCTGCTCCTCTATACCTACCTCCACCTGGCTGCCGCCGAGGATCTAACCAAGGCGATGCTCGATTCCGGGATGAGCGGAGTCGCCTACGAGACAATCCAGACCGATGACGGGCTGCTTCCCTGCCTCAATCCCATGAGTGAGATCGCCGGCCGCCTGAGCGCCCAGGAGGGAGCCAAATATCTGGAGAAGACCTTCGGTGGACGCGGCGTACTCTTAGGCGGCGTTCCCGGGGTAGAACGGGGTAAGGTCGCGATCCTGGGCGCCGGCGTTGTGGGCATGAACGCCTGCAAGATCGCTGTCGGAATGGGAGCCGAGGTCACTATTCTGGATATAAACACCGCTCGCCTCGCCTACTTAGATGATATCTTCCAGACTCAGATCACGACCCTGGTATCCAACGACCGCAATATCGAAAAGATTGCCCGGGAAAGCGACGTTGTAATCGGTGCGGTACTGATTCCGGGAGCGAAGGCGCCGAGACTGATTCGACGGGAACACCTGAAGATGATGAAGAAAGGGGCGGTCCTGGTAGACGTGGCCGTGGATCAAGGCGGCTGTTTCGAGACTACCAAGGCGACCTACCACGATGATCCGGTATACGTGGTTGATGACGTGATCCACTACTGCGTCGCCAACATGCCCGGTGCGGTCGCCCGCACGGCTACCCTGGCCTTAACCAACTCTACCCTCTCCCACGGTATCGAATTGGCGAACAAGGGGGTTGTCGCAGCCTGCCGCGAATCACGACCGCTCAAGCGGGGCCTGAACATCCACGACGGAAAATGTACCTACAAGGGCGTTGCCGAGGCATTCAACCTGGAATATACTGGCGCCGACGACGTATTATGAATCAATTAGAACTTGATGAGCTGGACAAGGAGATCGTTGCGCGGCTGCGCGTCGAAAACATCAATAACAGCGCCTTAGCGGAGGAGCTCGGCATCTCCGAGGGGGCGGTCCGGCAACGCATCAAGAAGCTGAAAGAATCGGGGGTCCTGAAAGTCAGGGCCCTCATCAATCCCGACAGCCTGGTTCGCCAGCAGCTGGCGACCATCGCCATCACGATTACCGAATCTCGCCACCTGGATGCGAAGGCTCGTGAAATCGCCGCCTTGGAGAATGTCCTTTCCGTCTCCATCACCTCGGGTCAATACGATCTAATGGTCGAGGTCTTGGTCGATTCCAACCGAGGTCTGGTACACTTCCTGACGGAGATTCTGGCCCAGGTGGATGGAATAGCCAAGACCGAGAGTTTTCTAATGCTGAAAAACTACAACAAATACGTTTGACCTAATCCTTTCGATACTATACCTTTAGCCCAAATCAACATACCAACCGAGAGGTATCTATGACCAAGGGCCAACTAGAGGCCAAAATAAGTGAGGAAGTATCCCGTTTCGAAAGCGAGTTTATGGGACGGGGACCGAAGCAGATCCGGACGACAATCGTCAAGGATATGATTATCATCCGATTAATCGGCTTCTTAAGTCCCTCGGAACGAAACCTGGCGGATAACTCCCAGGGAATCGACCTCTTGAAGAAACTCAGGACCTCGCTTTTCGAACGGTCAAAGGGACACTTGATTTCTTCGATTAGAAATAGTATAGATATACAGGTTATAAGTACTCATTCCGATGTGAGTACCGTAACCGGAGAGAAGGTGATTCTCTTTGTTACCGATTCCGACTTAGAGAGTACCCTTCAATAAAATTTCAGAGGCAGACGATCTGATAACCCGTTCCGTGCATCTTTAGCATTGGAAAGTGTTAGCCGTGAGTAGGCCGGCACCTCATATACCGTACTGGGTATAGGAGTTGCCGGTTTTTTTATGCCCCCATATAAATCCTGGGAGGATTTTATGCCTGAATCTGTCGGAATTAAATCAATCATCCATGCCGATCTGCCTGAGGTAGATAATCTGCTCAACGCCGCACCGTCCGTTACGGTGGCTCGCAGCAGGGAACACCTGGTCGAACTCAGTATGGACGGAATGAGCGAAAGGACCATCTCCTACGAGGTGCCCGGAAGCGGGATCGTAGATGAGGTCAACCTCACCCGCGCGCGCAACGGTATCGTCATTAACTACATCGAACCCTATATGCGACGGCGCGATCCGAACTGTATGGTCATCGCCGACGATCTACCATCGGATAAGACCCGCTATACCGAACGCTTCGGCGAATCCTTCGATCCCGTGCGGCAAGAGACATTCGACTGGTTGGCCAAGCAGGACCTGTTGCTTTTACCCTTCTACTCCGGCGGAAAAGGGGTGGACATCCCTTCCCTCTTGATAGCACCGGCAAACGCGGCTTTCTTCGCCGCGGGATTAGGCGACCTGCAAGAAGCAACCGACCTGAGTATGGAGGAGAAGGACTTTCAACCCAAGACCTATATCTTCCTTGCGCCTCCCTTCCGGCACACTCACTTCGACGGAGAGCAGGTAGTTGTTCACCGGCGTGGTGATCATCATCACGAGATCTTTGCCTACAACCTCTATCCCGGACCGAGTGCAAAAAAAGGAGTTTTTGGGATTCTGCTGACCCGAGGCGAGCAGGAGGGGTGGACGACCCTGCATGGCTCGACAGTGAAGGTGATAACCCCTTATGAGAATGAGATGGTTATCATGCACGAAGGGGCCTCAGGGGGCGGTAAATCGGAGATGATCGAACAGATGCATCAGGATTACGACGGCCGGGTCGTTGTGGGACATAATATAGTCAACGATGAAGAGGTGGTCCTCCATCTTTCGGATAGGAGCGAACTACACGCAGTCACCGACGATATGGCCCTGGTGCATCCCAATGATCAAGATATGAGCGGACATCTTCATGTACAGGACGCCGAGGACGGCTGGTTCCTGAGAATCAATCATATCGACAACTACGGTACCGATCCGTTCTATGAGAAGCTGACGATTCATCCCCCGGAGCCGCTGATCTTCATGAACCTGGAGGCCCATCCCGGAGCTACTACCCTTATCTGGGAGCACACCATGGATGCTCCCGGTAAGCCCTGTCCGAATCCGCGGGTAATTATGCCCAGACGGTTTGTCGAAAACGTAGTCAACAAGCCGGTCCGGGTCGACGTACGCAGTTTCGGGATTCGTACCCCTCCGTGTACCAGTGAACACCCAAGCTACGGGATAATCGGACTCTTCCACTGCCTGCCTCCGGCGCTGGCCTGGCTCTGGCGTCTGGTATCTCCCCGGGGCTATGCGAATCCCAGCATAACCGACAGCGAGGGGATGTCCTCCGAGGGCGTCGGCTCCTACTGGCCTTTCGCTACCGGTCGTAAGGTTGACCAGGCCAACTTGCTCCTCCAGCAGATGCTGGACAGTCCGGCGACCCGCTACAAGTTGATTCCCAATCAGCATATCGGCGCTTACGAGGTAGGATTCATGCCCCAGTGGTTGTCCCGAGAATATCTTGCCCGGCGCGGAAATGCGCGTTTTCGGGATGATCAGCTGGTAGAGTCCCGCTGTCCCCTCTTGGGTTTCTCTCCCGAGTCGATAAAGATCGACGGTACCCGCATACCGAAGTACCTCTTACGCACCGATCTGCAGCCTGAAGTGGGTGTTGAAGCCTATGATGCCGGTGCAGCACAGCTATATGAATTTTTTGAACATCAGCTGAGCGATTTCATGGTACCTGATCTGCACGTTACCGGTCGTTTGATAATCGAATGCTTCCGCGACCGCGGCAACGCAAACGATTTCGAGGCCTTGATGCCTCATAAGCACTAAGCATGTCGGGCCGGTATACGGAGGGGCGGAGTGTCGCCCTTCCCGAAAGCTATCAGGATCAGATTGAGCTTTCGGAGGGGATCACCATACTCGATGTCCCCTATCTCCATCTGAAAACCAGTATCGGAGATGATCTATACCTGACCGATGCCGGCCTGCCCTATCTCGATGATCTGCTCCCGGATAACTTCGCCCGGGATAGAGACTGGTTTAATAGCGTCAAAGTGCCCTTACCCGGTTCGAGTACCCCCTTCCGTATCCCGTTAAGGGATACGGAGAGGGAGTATCGGGAGGTGGTTTTTAAATGGAACCGCATGGGAACCGATCCGATGATCCCCGACCAGGATGCGATATTCAACAGCCCCTTTGAGGAATTTGCCCTGGCGGCGGAGTTGGAGACGAAGCTCTCCGGCGGATTCAAGCTTCAGATCCCCCTCGGGATCTATGTTCCCTCTGAGCGTCATAGCCTGGAGATGCTCCAGCGTCGGCGACACCTGATGGATTTTCTGACCAAGCGAAGCAGCGAGGACGGCATCGATGTGAACCGCGATTATGCGGTTATCTATGCCTGGATAGAGGGGAAGGACCTGTGGGAACATGTCAAAGAGACTACTATAGATTTTGATTCAGCCCAGGCCCTCACCGATCAGTCGGCGGAGATCCTCGACTCCCTCGGATATGCGGTAGACGATCATAAAATGAATCATCTGATTGCGGAGCAGAAAGAGGATTCATTCGATCTGAGCGATCTTTACCTGATTGATTTCGAGCTGCTCCGGCGTACGGCAAAGCATGAGAAAACGATCCGCCGCTTTCGCAGGCAACGTTATTATCAGCTACGACTCCGGCCCCACCCAACCACAAGCTCAGATCAGCAACGAGAAATCCTCGGAATTCCCTATATTGAAACAGCCGTAGAGAGCAGCGGCGGCCGACTCTGGATCCGCGGTCATGATCCGGAATTCAACGACTACTTCCTGCCCGAGAAATGGCAGATCACACCCCGGGTAAAACTAAACCGAGCCGGGAATACCTATCTCACCGACAGCAAAGACGGAATCCGACTCATCGTTAAGAGCTCCAAGGTGGGGATGAAGCCCCTCTATGAAGACTTCTGTGTCGATAACGACGCGGACATCTCATACAGCTACAACAGCCCCTTCGAGGAGGCGGTTTGGGCTGAAAGGCTGCAGACTGCAGGGATTCCGACCACCCGGCTTCTCGCCATCTACCAGATGAATCAGGAATCAGATATCGCCCCCTATCTTCGGGATGAGCGACGTTACGAGAATCTCATCGAACTGAAAGATTTGAGCGGCGAAGAGCTTCTGCATCATAAACGACACTATCTAACCATCTGGGATTACTGGCAGGGGGAGGACGAGGATCTTCTGATCAACACGGTACCATCCTTTCACCCCATGAATCTCCTGGAGGCCTACTACCGGGAACTGATCGATACCCGGGGCTATGAGTCCTTGCTGCGCTACGTCCGCTTCAAGCTCAGCGCTAAGGGTTTCATCGATTACAGTCTCAAGCCTTCCCATCTGATCCTCGCGGCGGACAAAAATAACAATCTCCTCAACGATAAAACCGGGATGCCCTTTTATCGACTCTGCAGCTTCTCTCTCATCGACTCTGTTCAAAAATAGGCTCGTTAAATCCACTATTTATCATCCGAACACTTTGCTCATTAACAAAAATAGGGTATCAGTTGGTATGCATGAAACTCGTCCAACAATCGCTACAGCGAGGTCGCAGGGGTATACCGCGGCGCTCCTCTCCGCCCTTTTCCTAGCCCTTACCGGAATCCTGATCCGGCAACTGACGGTTGAATATGAACTACCGGTGCTTGTACTCGCCATGTGGCGAAATATTTTTACCTCCGTCTGCATGATAGGAAGTCTTCTGCTTATATCCCCCCGTTTACTAAATCCCGGCCTGACAAATGTGGCCTTTCTTTTCGGCTATAGTCTTGTGCTGACTTTCTTCAACCTCTGTTGGACATTCTCGATCTGGTTGAACGGCGCCACGGTAGCTACGGTGCTTATCTATACCTCAACCTTCTTCACCGTCTTCTTGGATAGACTCTTTCATAGAGAACGGATCTCCTCCTATGCACTGATCGCGGCAACGATGGCCTTGAGCGGCTGCGCCCTGGTGGCTGGACTCGGTATGGGAGATGAGACCGCCGTAAGCGGAATAGGAATCACCGTGGCCATGTTCAGCGGTCTGGCATTCGGCTTTTACAGCATAAGCGGTCGAGAGGCGGCCCGGAGAGGCCTCAATAGCTGGACGACGATAACCTGGGTGTTCGGCTTCTCCGCCGGAATTATGTTGGTTGTGAATCAGCTCTTGCTTCCCCTCAGTGTCAGCGGCAGCGGGAATCCCCTCTTCCTGGCCGATCGATTGGGCGGATGGCTGCTCCTGCTCCTCTTGGCCGCCGGTCCGACCCTTCTGGGCTATGGCTTCTATACGGCGGCATTGGTCCATCTACCGAGCAGCGTAGTCAACCTGATCGCCACCTTAGAACCGGTCTTCACCGCCGTAATCGCCTATTGGTACCTCCAAGAACGCTTGAGCGTTAGTCAGCTTGTCGGTTCAGCAATCATTCTAGCTGCGGTGATCCTTGTGCGCTCAGGCCCGCGCGTATTCGCCCGATTTTCACGTCCTCCCAAGGGATAATAATTGAATCCATAAGATAACTGCGTTATATTTGAAACCAGCTATAAAATTGAGCTATCCAACGCTTTACGTATTCATCAGGCATCGAGATTGGCCCTCAATTCCAGGAAGTAGTGATGATCAAAACACTCTTTCTGGTCGGCCTGATTCTATTACTCCTATGCGCCTGCATCTATGATCCCGGTTCCCGTATCTGGCTCACTTATTCGGGAGCGGATCCAGCCTACATCGGGCAGACCATGCAGATTACGGCAGAAACCTCGCATCCGGATGCCTCGGTGAGTTGGAGGATTCGCGATACCTATCCGGTAAGCGCCTACCCGGACACACAGGTCGCGACCATCGACTCCTCCGGCCGGGTAAGCTTAGTAAACTACGGCTCCTTCACCGTCGAGGCCTGGACCGATGCGGACATTGATTCCATGAGTTTCACCTTCTATGCCGACCCGGATATAGTCGGCACCTGGAACGGCCCGGATACTCTTATCCTACATAAATCGGGAATACTGGATACCGGTTCGACTCAAAACGGCGCCTGGTACACGACGGAGACGCAAATCTACCTCGAATACCTGGGCGGACTGCGCAATTATCAGCTGACTCCCGGCATCAGTCTAGAGATCGATCTGGATAACAGCACTACCTTCGACGGCGGGGAGAGTTTTATACCTTAAAGATCCTTTTACGGTTCAGCGCTAACCATCTCCACGTAACCTTGCCCGGCGATTAGATTCGTGACAAAGCTTGCACCCACCAATCCGCTCTCGACGCCGACAACTTCTATGCGCAGGGTGATAAGGCCGTCGTCGGGATAATGGTAGAGGGAGCCGGTAATAAGCTGATCCGCCCCCACCAATTGACCGATTTCAACCCGCTTATTTTCATCGAAGAGCCCGCTTAGCTGCAGCTTTTGCTCCTCGATAATCTCGTCGATCTCCCGGGTGACGATTTGAAAGCGCTCACGACTCAAGATTGAGCGTAGGTCCCGTTCGACCTCCACCGAGAGCTGGTTACGCCGGTTCTCCCGGTTCTTGAATCCGAAGATGGCATATACCGAGTCGAACTTGTCGCCGCTCATATAGGCGATCAGGTCGGGAGCTATGGCCTCCAGAGCCGCTGGGTAATCTCGAAAAATCTGATTCTTATAGTCGATCCGCTCCTCCGCTCGGGCGGAAGCTTCGCCGTATAGATTGACCGACCGACTCGCCACCAGTACCTCCTGGAGCCTGGCATCCTTCAGGAATCGCTCGTAGGCGGTAGCCAGGGCGTCGACCACGCTGGCGGAGGCGGGATATCCGCCGTAGGATTGGCTGTGGCTGGCACTTCCCTGATGTATCTGGCGGTATACTTCGCTGCCGTCCGCATCGGTAAGGGCGAACTCAAGGGCGAAGGTGCTTTTGAAGACCCCGCCGCGGCCCTGCTGCTGCCATACGGTATCGGCCTGCAGCACCTTTGCGTCAACCCTGAGCGGGGCCTTGTCGGTGATATTAAAGCCGAAACTCTCCAGCTCTTGCTGCAGCGAATCCTCACAAAAGCCTGCAACCGGTACCGCCAGCTCCACCGCCCCCATCGCACCGGGGGCTCCGTAGCGATTTTGCAGCTGCTCCACCTCTCCCAGAGCGATTTCCCCGGAAATAGTGCGATTGCTTCGAGTAGCATAGATGGGATTCACCGGCATCGCGCCGCTTAGGCAGCCGACAAAGAGACTCACCAGGAGCAACAGTAACCCCGCGGTTGTTAAACCGCGGGATAAAAAGGATAATCGTTCTTGTCCCATAGCTTCCTAAAAGTAGAAAGAGACCTGGATAGGAATGACACGAGTGAATATTTCTACGTCCGTGCCATCCACATCGATAGTCGTCCAGTTAAAGATAATTCCCGCACCGACGACTGCACTCTCGGAAATAGGAGAAAGCCCCATCAGACTGAAACCATAGGAGATAGCGCTTTCACTTATATTCTGATCGCTGTACTCAACGGAAGTGAATCCGAGATTCAACTGGCCGTCCACCTGAAATCGCGGGGAAAGCGGAAAGGTGTACCCAATGTGCGGAGAGAAAACCGTTACGGTGGTAACAATGTCGTCGCCGACATCCTGCTCGGTGGTCGAACTTTGAATCAGCAGTTGTGCTCCTGCATGGATGCGATCCTGAAAGAAATACTTGAAGAAGGGTTGCAGACTGATAGTAGTCGTTCCGTCATCGTCGGTATCGCCGTCTACGGTGATCTCGGTCGGTAGAATTATCGATCCGTTCAAGCCCAGTTCCCTGGTCCCTTGCTCCCCGTAGGAGAACTCTTGCGGCGCCATCTGTGCAAAGGCTGTCTGACTAATGAAGAGGAGCAGCACCGCTACAAGAAACACAACAGATTTTCTCATAGCACACTCCTAAATAATAATTGTTATCTCTATCTTAGTCCCGACATTCAAGAATTGTAAAGGAATATTACATTCCCCACCTGGATCTTGACTCTTCCCTTAATTACCTCTAAGGTGTCTTTAATCATTCCGGACCATAGATGTCCGGTCAGGTACGAATCTTAGCATCCATTCAATTCAATCCAGGGTACATCTCTATCTGCATCAACCGCATTTCGAGGGCTTACGATTGTGTGTTAGGAATCGTAAGAATATTTTTCCGAAGGCGGAACTACATGACAGATTTCTCATCCCTCGGCCTCAAGGAGGAGCTCCTTAAGGGAGTCTCTGCTCTAGGCTTCGAACAGGCTACTCCCATCCAGGAACAGGCTATTCCAGCCCTCCTCGGATCGAACCATGATCACATCCTCTTGGCGGGTACCGGCACCGGCAAGACCGCGGCATTCGGTCTGCCTCTCCTGCAGGGCTTGGACCCGCAGAAGCGCTATCCTCAGGCCCTGGTCTTAAGTCCTACCCGAGAGCTTTGCTGCCAGATAGCCAGCGACTTGACCAAGTTCGCCGCGCATCTCCCGGGCATTAAAAACGTAGCCGTCTACGGCGGCGCCAGTATCGGCCAGCAGATTAAGGAGATCAAACAGGGGGCGCAAGTTGTAATCGCTACCCCGGGACGTCTGATCGATCTGATCGAGCGGGGGAAGATCGATCTGGGGAGCATTGAAAATGTCGTCTTGGACGAAGCGGACGAGATGCTCTCTATGGGCTTTCGGGAAGAACTGGAGAGGATTCTCTCTGAGACCCCGGAGGAGAAGCGCACATCCCTCTTTTCGGCGACCATGCCGGCGCCTATCAGAAGCATTGTCGCCAAATACCTGCACGATCCCCAGGAGATCTCGGTCATCAAGAGCGATGCCTCTCGGGCTTCGGTAGATCATCAGTATCTGATGGTACGTCCCCGGGACCGTTTCGAGGCGCTGAAGCGCTGCATCGCCCGGGAATCGGAGATCTACGGCATCATTTTCTGCCGCACCAAGGATCAGACCCGGGAGGTTGCCAATCAGCTTTCCCAGGAGGGTCTGGCGGCCGACGCGATCCACGGCGACCTGTCGCAGATGCAGCGGGAGTATGTGATGGACCGCTTTCGGAAGAAGATCATCCGTCTGCTGGTCGCCACGGACGTAGCCGCCCGCGGAATCGATGTGGACGATCTTACCCATGTCATCCATTACGAGATGCCGAACGACGGCGAGTCCTACGTACACCGCTCGGGCCGCACCGGGCGGGCCGGAAAAGCAGGCATCTCCCTGGCCTTGGCCGGTCCCCAGGACGACTATAAGCTGCGCTCCCTCGGTCGACGGCTGCCTCAAGGGATCCGCCGCATCAAGGTTCCCCAGGCCAAGGAGATTGTTCAGACCCGGATCGAACGCTATGTGGATGAGCTCATTGCCGCCGATCCCCGGGAATCGCTCTTCAATCCGGCCATGGCTCAAGGGGCGGAAAAGCTTCTCGAGCTCTCCCGGGAGGAGCTGGTCGCGAAACTGCTGCATCGGGAGTTCGCCGCGGAGCTGCTAAACGCGGATTCACAGGCGGAGGTGCGCGAGGCGGAGCCGCGGTCGGCACGCTTCGAAAAGCGCGGTCATGCCGACCGGGGACGTCCCGGGAACCGCCCGCCCCGCAAGGATTTCAAGGGAAGCAAACCGCGCTTTGAGAACCGAGATTTCACCCAGGTCCTCTTCGGGATGGGGAAGGAAGACGGCGTCACCAAGCCGGAGCTGATCAATTTGGCGAATCGCGCCATGAAGGGCACCCGCTTTCCGATCGGCGCTATCCGACTGCAGCGCTCGAGTGCGACCATCGAGGTCCCGGCGCATATCGCCGGGGAGCTGGCCAAACGGATCGACGGCAAGGTACTCTAAGCAGACTCGCTAATCGAAGATCAGGTAATCACCGCTTTTATCCGGGGTATCCCTATAGACGCCCCGGAGTTCTTCGGGCAGGAGCTCTGCAATCCTGAGCATCATCTGCTCGGTCAACTCCGCCCGACTCTCTTTATTCAGTTTCTCCGGAGCCTTGAGTCTGAAGGGCGCTCCCAGCTTCATCGTAATCGGCGTCCGCCGCAGACGTTTTAGGTTGCGGCCGAGATTCTGGCTGCCGAAATGACCCACCGGATAGATAAGCGCGTCGTTCTGTAAAGCCAGGGTAACGACGCCGGGATTCCCCCGCTGAAGATTGCCGTCCCGCGAACGGGTTCCCTCCGGGGCGAGGGCGATGATCGCCCCTTCCCCCAGCAGGGTTCCCGCCTTCCTGAAAGCCGCCGAGGGGGGCGCTCCCCGTTCCAGAGGCAGGCCTCCCCAGCGCTTTGCGATCCTTCCGATTAGAAAGGCCCGGGAGAGTTCAACCTTCATGATGGCGAACACCCGCCGGGGCCTCAGCTTGAGGTAAAAGAGCGGAGCTTCCAGGAAATTGATATGATTGAAGATTATGATATAGGGCCCCTCTTGGGGTAATTCTTCAAACTCGGCAGCATCGACCTTACAGACGACGCGAATTAAAAAAGCTACAAAAGCGTCAAATATTTTTCCAAGCATCTATAATGACTCCTGTATTGCATGAGTATGGATTAGAGAGGATACCAGAACATAGCTTCTTGTCGACTCTTGGTATAGAGGACAAAGACCAACCAAAGAATCATCAAGAGGTAGACGAAATAGTCGGCCCGGCTCAAGGGCCTGGCGCTGAACCAGCTCCGTCGCTTACTCTTCCCGAAGCCCCGCAGGCTCATAGCATTGCTGATTACCTCCGCTTTATCCAGACTCGAAAGCAGAAGGGGGATCAGAATACGGGTCACGTTGCCTATGCGTTTCTTCAAGGATACCCGCTTGCTGATATCCACACCCCGCGCCTGTTGACTGTGCATGATATTGACGAAATCCTTGGTAATCTCCGGCAGATAGCGCAGGGTAAGGCTCACCGCATAGGCCACCTTATAGGGAACACCGACACGGTTCATGCTGGAGGCGAACTCCGTTGGGTGAGTGGTGAATACGAACAGGAGCGCCATGGGGAAGATCGAGAAGTGCTTGGTGGCTATTACCAGAAGATAAAAGAGGGTCTCCTCGGTAAGCGTGTAGCGCGGGGTAATCGCAAAGAGGTCGGTCCGGGATCCCATGTAGACTGTGCCCTGCATCGGGGCGAAGAGAAACATGAAGAGGCTGTTCATCAATAGGATGTAGATCATGAAGAAGATAAAGGGCCGATAGATCCTCATGGGTATCCGGCTGATCCCGAGCAGCACCATGCCGGTAAGCAGCATCGCAGCCAGGATCCTCAAATCGAAACTGGTCAACACCAGGGTGATCCAGTAGACGAAGAGTAGGAACTTGGTCACCCCCGAGAGGCGGTGCAGGATCGAGCCGGTCTCGATATAATTCAGTCCAAAGCTGATCTTTGACTGATCCATGCGCGCCTCCTTCGCTCTTCTTCGATAAAATTGGCGATGAACGCCTCCCTGTCGGTCACCTCCAAACGCTCGGCCAGACTAAAGAGACTGGTCAGTTTCAGATTGGCCTGTTCGATTATCTCCCGGTCGGAGAAGACTGCAGCGGTTCGATCATCGGCGATAAGCCGTCCGTCGGCGAAGACGATCGAACGGGGGGTATACTCGAGGGCCAGATGCATGTCGTGGGTAATAAAGAGAATCGACAGGCCTCGACTGCGGTTCAGCTCCTCGAGAAAATCCATTATCTCCGAATAGTGGCGGTAATCCTGGCCGGCGGTCGGTTCGTCGAGAATAAGCAGCTCCGGCTCCATGACGAGGATCGCGGCGATGGTTACCCGCTTGCGCTGCCCGTAGCTCAAGGCGGCGATGGGCCAGTTTCTGAAGCGGTAGAGTCCGCAGAGCCTCAGGGCATCTTCGCTGCGGCGGAGAATCTCCGCCTCGTCGAGTCCCCTTAAACGGGGACCGAACTCGACCTCTTCCCGCACCAGATGATGACTGATCATGTGGTTGGGATTCTGCATTACGTAGCCTATCGATGCGCTCCTATCGGCGATGTTGAGCTCCGCCATATCTTGATCCCGAAATCGGAAGCTCCCCGTATCGGGCTTCAGGAGTCCCATTATCAGAGTGGCGAAGGTCGACTTGCCGGCGCCGTTTTTGCCTAGAATGGCGACCATCTCTCCCGACGCAATCTCGAGACTGATCCCCTCTACCGCCTGCTTCTCGCCGTCGTAGGAGTAGCAGACATTATCAGCGGAGAGAAGGGGATTACCGGCCGGCGGGGAGGCCTCGAGCTGTCTCTCCTCGTACCAGTGCAATATCTTCTCCCGGTGCCGATCGAGTTCTAGGGTCTCGAGATAGGCGGCCTCATCCCCTTCGGAGAGATCGCAACCGGCGTACTTCAAGGCCGTGATGTAGAGGGGTTCCCTCAAGCCCTTCTCTAATATCATGGGCGACGCCAAAAGCCGGTGAGGTGCCTCGTCGGCAACGATACGCCCCTTATCCATTAGAAGGATCCGATCTACCGGCCGATGAAGTACATCCTCCAGCCGGTGTTCGATTATAAGCACGGTCTTCCCTGTCTGCCGGTGAATCTCGTCAATCAGTTCGATCGCCAGTTTACCGGTGGCGGGATCGAGATTGGCCAGGGGTTCGTCGAAGAGCAACAGGTCTACCTCGTCCACCAGAATCCCCGCTAAAGAGACCCGCTGTTTCTGCCCGCCGGAGAGCTCGAAGGGGGAATGGTCGAGGAAGGACTCCATCTTAACCAGCCCTGCGGCGCGGATCACCTTTTCCCGCATCTCTGCCTGGGGGAGCGCATCGTTTTCCAGTGCAAAGGCGATATCTTCGCCCACCGAAAGCCCGACGAACTGGCCGTCCGTATCCTGTAATACGGTGCCGATTTCCCGGCCCAGTTGATGCAGATCGCGGGAACGGGTCTCCAGCCCCTGCACCTTTAGCGAGCCCGATATCTCGCCCTCGTACGAGAAGGGGATCAATCCATTAATAGAGGCCCCGAGGGTGGATTTTCCACTCCCCGAAGGCCCGATAATGAGAATTTTCTCCCCCGCCCGGATCTGAAGATCGATCTCCTTCAGGGTGGGCAGGGTTTGACTTTTATAGCGGAAAGAGAACGCGGAGAACTCGATGTTGACTCCGCTCATTCTTCCTCGGTTAGATTACTCCCCTCTCTTCTGCGCTTGGCGATGAGAGCAAGTACGATCGAACCGATGATCGCAATCAGCACGGTATTGGTGCTGGAGATGATCAACTGCTGAGCGATAACCTTGCTCGCCGGTTCGGCGTAGAGCACATAATCAAGAAAGGCGGAGATGGAGTAGCCGACGAAATTGCCGATAAAAGCTAATACAATGAAAATGACGATTTCCCGGGTGCCGAAGAGGCCCTCTTCGATCTTCTCTTTGGTAAGCTTTGGAAAAAATCCGATGACGATACCGACGATACCGGAACCGAGAACCCAGGTCATCCAGACGCCCCAACCGGCGAAGAGGTCGGTTATCCAGTGGCCGAGAAAGCCGATCAGGAAACCGACGATAGGCCCGTAGAGAGCGGCGAAGATGGCTAAGATAGCCATCGCGGGTTTGAGGGTTGTTTCGGCGAAGATGGGTACGCCGAAGATGGGAAGCCCCCCGATCCCATAGAGCGCGGCGCCGATGGCGATGATAACGACAGATTTAACCGACAGTTTTTTCATGGACTGCTCCTCTTCACTTCTTAGTAAATCGAATCGTCCACTCCGGGCCGGATTCGATTCCGTGGCGTGCTGCGAAGTCTCCCTGATTGACCGCCAGGGATACATACAACAACTCGTTATTATACACCAACTCTTCTCCCTCCGCCACGACCGAAAAATAACCTGAATAGGGGAGAATCCGTCGGTAGATCTCTTTTTTCCCCTGCTCAATAACGACCTCGAGGGTATCGCCGTCCCGGATCCCGGCCTTCTCGAAGAGAGACATGGGCACGGTAGTCCAGACATTACCGTAGCGGGTATCGAGAATCTCGATTGTACCCCTCACCGTAACTTCATCAAGAGTAGGTTCCCGAGTTTCCAGTCGGACGATCTCTTCGGTGGGAAAGCTCGGCCCGACTTCGGCAAAACCGATATGCTCCGCCGCCAGTCTGGCGCCGGTGTAGCCATAGACGTCCCGTCCGTGGAAGGTATGACTCGAGCCAGATCCTCTCAGGCGATTAACCGACTCATCGATCTCGCGTACGGCGCGGATCCCGATCCGTTCATAGAGATGCGTCAGGCTGCCGTTATCCGGGCTTACCACGTAACAGCCGTTATCCGTTTCGGCCACCACCGACTTGCGGGTCGATCCAACCCCCGGATCGACCACGGAGACAAATACCGTACCTTCAGGCCAGTAGGGGACGGCTTGAAAGAGGCGGTAACTGGCCTCCCAGATATTGAACTGAGGAATGTAGTGGGTCGTCTCGTGTATCTTCAGGTCGGGATCGACCGAAAGGGCGACCCCGTACATCTCGGCCACCGTCGATTCAAGTCGGCCGAAATCAGTTTGAAACACGAGCAGTTTATGCGGATTCATGGCGACCTCCCTGGCTGCTCGAATTAATGTAGCCATAGCTGGACTGGGTGTCCAGCGGTATTCAGAGCGGAAACAATTCCTTGACAACGGAAAATTCAGCCCTGAGAATGATATTCGAACTGATTAGGAAAATGGAGGCTTGATGAACAGAGCCGGCGCAGTCGAACGTTTTCTTTACCTTAATCTCAGCACCGGTGAAAGTCGCCCCTATCCGATCCCGGAGAAGGATCAGCGCCTCTACCTGGGAGGGAAGGGGCTGGCGATCAAGATCTTTTACGATCTCCGTAAGGATCGCCTGGAAGATATCGATCCATTGGGTGAAGAAAATCTGCTCATCTTTGCCGCCGGCCCCTATCTGGGGACCAAAGCTCCCTGCTCGGCCCGATTCGAGGTGGTAACCAAATCACCCTTGACCGGACTCCTGGTAGGCTCCTCCTGCGGAGGTCCATTCGGGGAAGCCCTGCGAAGCGCCGGCTGGGACGGAGTAATCCTCAGCGGCAAGGCGGATCGGCCCGGGAAGGTCTTGATCACCCCCCACGGAGCCGAGCTTAAACCTGCCGCAGAGCTCTGGGGGCTCGAAACCAGCCCCGCAGAGAAGGCCCTCGGCCTCGACTCCCGGGACGGAGCGGTTTTGATCGGACCCGCCGGGGAGAACCTGGTGCGCTATGCCAATATCCGTTCGGGACACCGCTTCGCCGGCCGGGGCGGCGCCGGTGCGATTATGGGAGCGAAGCGTGTCAAAGCGCTTGTCGTTCGTCATGATGAACAGAAAATTGAACCGTCCCTGCCGGAAGAGTTCGCAAAAAGCGTGCGCTTGGCGAAGCGTAACATTACCCGTAACGACTTCTCCTCGAGCTACCGCTCCTACGGTACCGCCGCCAATGTCCGACCCGCTATCCGCCACCGCTTCTATCCGGTCGACAACTTCAGGGGGAACATCAATCCAGAGGAGGTTGATCGGCTCTCCGGGGAGGCGATGCGGAAGCGCTATAGTAGCTCGTACTCAACCTGCCGGGCCTGCGTTATCCTCTGCGGCCATAAGGGGACCTATCCCGACGGTGGGGTCAGACAGATTCCCGAGTATGAAACGGTGGGCATGTTCGGCGGCAATATCGGCAACTATGACCCCGACCGCTTAGGCCTCTGGAACGAACGCCTGAACGAGCTGGGCATGGATACGATCTCCGCGGGAGGTACCATCGCCTGGGCGATGGAAGCGGCGGAAAAGGAGATCCGCCCCAGCGAACTCCGCTTCGGCCGCAGCGACGACATCCTCTCTATTTTAGACGACATCGCCTTCCGCCGCAACGAGGGCGACGAGCTGGCCGAGGGTTCCCGGATATTGAGCGAGAAATACGGCGGCGGGGATTTCGCCATGCAGGTTAAAGGCCTGGAATGCGCCGCCTACGACCCGCGCGCCTCCTGGGGGCAGGGACTCTCCTACGCGGTCTACAATAAGGGCGGCTGCCATTTAGGATCTTTCATGATCGGTCTGGAGCGCTTCCAGGGCTACCTGCCGGCCCTCTCTACCGCGGGCAAAGCGTCCTGGACGGTATTTTGCGAGGACCTCTATGCCGCCCTCAACTCCCTGCAGATCTGTCAGTTCACCGCCTACGGGATACTAACCGAACCGCCGATCCCCCGGCTGATTCCCAAGGCAATCCTGCGGATAGTCACCGTGGCGACTCCCCGGATCTCCCAGCTCCTTATGGATTGGAGCCTCTTCTCGAAGATGCTGAGTGCCATAACCGGCCGGAAGCTGGGGAAGCTCGCTCTCTTAAAGGCGGGCGAACGAATCACGAAGCTCGAACGCTGGATCAATCTGCGCATGTCAGACCGGGCCGCCGAGGATACCCTGCCCCTGCGCTTCACCCGGGAGGGGGAGAGTCCGGTCCCCCTGGAACCGATGCGCCGGCGCTATTATAAACTCCGGAAATATAGCCGAGAGGGGCGGCCCCAAAGATCGGACGTCGAAAAGCTGATGGAGGAGAAGCTATGAAGAAGGTAATAGGCCGACGACAAAATCTGATGAGGCGTCTCTATCTGAAGATTCTCTTCGCCCTCCTCTCCCGGGCGATTCCCTGGGCCTCGCGGATCTGTGACGCCGTCCGCAGGGAGGCGGCAGCCTATCCCCCGGGCCTCCTGATCTCCTTCGGACTCTGGCCCGACGGCCCCGGACTCGCCCTCAGCGCTGACGGACGAGGCGGGCTCTACCCGCCCCCGCGGGGAGAGAGAACTGAAGCGGATCTGAGTATCGAGATCAAGAGCCTGGAGGCGGCATTTCGGCTCTTCACCTTCCGGGAGAGTACCGCCGCGAGCGAAGCGGCCGGCCGCCTGATAGCCCGGGGGAGTCTGCCCCAGGTAATCAGCTTTATCCGCATCATGGATCAGGTTGAGATTTTGCTACTCCCCAAGGTAATTGCCCGTCGAGCAGTTAAGGAGTGGCGTCGGCCGAAGGGGCTGCACCGCCAGAGGGCGCGCCTCTATGCCTCCCTCGTCCTCCCGCCGCCGCGATCTGCAAGGAGGCCCATATGAGTATCCGTACATATCCCATGCCGGGAACCCTCCTCTGTGGCCGGGCCGCCCTCGATCAGCTGGGTTATGAGCTTGAACTACGCTCGTGGCGGCGGATCGCCGTCCTGGCCGACCCGAAGAACTTTAAGCTGCTCCGGGATAAGCTTTCACGCATTAACCGCCCGCAAGGAACGGAACTCGAGCTGATCGACCCAATCGACGACGAGCGCCTCGCCGAATACGATGCCCTGATCCTCTCCGGAACGGATCGGCAGGGGCATGATACTTCTGCTTCCCCAATCCCCCTGGTCTGGATTCCCCTTTCGGCAAGCGAGCTTCAACGACCGGTCGATGCGCTAATCAGTGTGCTGGACAGGCGCCTCATTAAGGATCCGGAAGCAGTGACGAGCTTCTGTCGCCGCATATTCACCTCAAGCCTGGGCGAGGAGTCGACCTACCCCTTTCGCCTCTCGACGCCGGTTCATTTTCAGTTCTCCGCCGCTTGCACCCTCCATCAAAACAGCCTTACCGGAGAGGGAGATATCCTCGATTCCCTAGCGACCAGGATGCAGCAGGATGGGGTTTCCAAACCCCTGCTCTTGAGCGACGCCGGGGTTGCCGCCGCCGGATTGACCGATCGAGTCTGCGCCGCCCTTGCGGAGACGGCGGACCTCGAACTTCGCAGTGATGTCCCTCCCGATTCGGACACCGCCCTGGTGGACGTCCTGGCGGAGTTCTGCCGGGAGAGCGGCAGGGACAGCCTGATCGCCCTGGGCGGAGGTTCGGTGCTGGATACCGCTAAGGGGGTGGCCATGGTGCTGAGCAACGGGGGCTCTCGCTTAACCCAGCTCGAGGGGTCAGGCCATCTGCCGCCCCTCACCTATCCCTGGTACGCCCTGCCGACCACCACCGGTACCGGCTCGGAGTGTACGAAGGCGGCGGTGGTCAGCGACGCAACCGTCGGACGCAAGCTCCTCTTTATCTCCCCGGTCCTGCAGGCCCGGGCGGCGTTTCTCGACACCGGCATGACGAAGACCCTACCGCCGCACATAACTGCCCAAACCGGTATGGACGCCATGTGCCATGCGGTGGAGGCTTTTACCGGCCTGGGGAAGAATCCCTTGAGCGATCTCTTCGCCTGGAAGGCGATCGAACTCTTGTCGGTGCATCTCAAACAGGCGGTGCTCCATCCCGATGCGGAGGAACACCGGTCAGCGACCGCCCTCGCCTCCAGTCTGGCGGGCATCGCCTTCTCGAATTCCATGGTCGGGATGGTTCACACCGTGGGGCACTCCTTGGGCGCGGTCTGTCACGCACCCCACGGGGCCTGTATGGCGGTGCTCCTGCCCCGGGCTCTGGAATTCAACTTGGAACTGATCCAAAAACCCTTGGGGGAGCTTCTCATTCCCCTCAAGGACCGCCCGAGCTACGAAGAGACACTGGTCTCCCTGCGCGCCCCCGGGGCTATCAGCATCCTGCGGGGGATCAACCACGCCTTGAAGGACGCTACCGACGGCCGCCATCCGGAACGCCTGCGAGAGATCGTCGACCGAGATGGAAAATCTCTTATCCGACATCAGGATTTCGACCGGGTGGCGGAGACGGCCTTGGGAGATGCATCTCTCGTATATAATCCCCGGGAAATCCGCACTCAGGATATCATCGCGGTGCTCGAGGAATCCTATTAGGCCCTCCTTATCCACTTGCACAGAGCCGTTCTTTCGCGTAGCATCAGCCGCATGGATGAGAGACCTTCCTTCTCAGCTCGTTCGGAGTTCCTAACCGGCGCTCGCGATACCATCCCGCTCCTCATAGGGGCGCTTCCCTTCGGACTGATCTACGGTGCACTGGCGGTCAACGCCGGATTGAGCAAAGCGGCCGCGATACTGATGTCCGCCATAGTCTTCGCCGGTTCCGCCCAGTTCATCGCGGTGGGGCTCTTCGCCCTCAACGCTCCGGGGGCGATCATCGTGCTCACGACCCTAGTCGTCAATCTGCGTCACATGCTCTACAGCGCCACGCTCCTGCCGCATCTGAAGGAGTATAGCCTGCGCTGGAAGCTCCCCTTGGCCTTCTGGCTAACCGATGAGACCTTCGCCGTCTCGGTAAGCCGCTGGAACAAACAGGATTCCAGCTCCTACAAGCAGTGGTACCAGCTCGGTTCGTCGATAATCATGTACCTGAACTGGCAATTCTGGTGCTTTCTGGGACTGATCCTGGGGGAGAGTATCCCCAATGCCGGCGAATGGGGCCTGGATGTAGCCATGCCGGTAACCTTCATCGGCATGACGATCCCTTTTGTTAGGAGCGTTCCCATGCTGGCCTGTGTGATCACCGCCGGCGGCAGCGCGCTCGTGCTGGCGGAAATGCCCTATAAACTGGGACTGATCATCGCCGCCGGGGCCGGTATTCTAGCCGGTCTTGCTTCGGAACGTGTACAAGGGCTGGTGAGGCCCCTTCCGGGAGGCGGCCGATGAGGTGGGTCGAGTTCCTGACGATCCTGGGGATGATGCTGGTTACTTTCTCCATCCGGGCGCTTCTTTTGGTATTCTCTGACCGTTTTAGGCTGACGGGGAATTGGGAGCGAGCGCTGGTCTATGTACCGCCTGCGGTATTGAGCGCCATAACCGTGCCGGCCCTGTTGATGCCCTCAGGGAGCATGGATTTCTCTCTGGATAACATCTATCTGTTAAGCGGTCTGGCGGCGATAATTGCCGGCGTTAGCCTGCGGCGTTACGCCCTCTGGGCGGCGATTATCTCAGGATTAAGCATCTTTTTACTGCTCCGGCTCTTAGGCTGAGTCCTCTTTCCCAGACAAGTTAAAAAAGCGCCTTGCTTCCTGGGAGTTCCCGGGCTACCTTGTTGATAGCATGCAGATTAACCGCACTATCGGCCGGAAGGAGAAGGAGCGGCTTCTCCGGAGGGCAAGCATCTTCGATGAGTTGAGCGACAAAGAGATAGCCGACGTCGCCTCCCACAGCGACCTCTATCAGTTCGACCGCCATGAACTCCTGTATGAACCCGGAAGCACCGCAGCGGAACTGTTCATTATCTATTCGGGAAGCGTAAGCATCTCCCGAAGCTCCGATTCCGGGCCTGCCGAACAGCTTGCCCGCTTCGTTGCCGGGGAGAGCTTCGGCGAACTCGATCTATTAAGCGAGGATCCGCGCAATGAAGAGGCCCGGGCCCAAAAACCGAGCCTTCTTTTGATCTTCCCGCGCCGGGGCGAAGCCTTCGGTGAGATTATCGCCGCGAATCCGCGGATCTACGCCCAGGTCCTTCAGAAACTGGTTTCCGCTGTGGCCGGGAAACTCCGTTTAGCCAACTCCTTGCTCAAGCAAAACTCCCTCTGGGTCAGGGAACTCCAGTCCCAGGTCTACACCGATCCCTTGACCGGCCTGCACAACCGCGCCTACTTAGAGGAGAATCTGGCCCAGTTCTTCGGACGGGAGCCCTGCGGTTTACTTATGCTGAAACCGGATAACTTCAAACAGATAAATGATAGCTTCGGCCATGAGGCCGGTGATGCGGCTATCCGGGAGATCGGCGAGACCCTGACCGCCGGGTTGAGACCTGGAGAAGAGCTGGTTCGTTTTATGGGTAACGAGTATGCCCTTATACTTCCGGGAGTCAGCTTGGCGGAGACTCTCTCCCGGGCGGAAGAGCTGCAACAGATAATGATGAAAATAAAGTACGAGAAATCAATCGGGAAGAATGATATAGTAGTAACCGTCAGTGTAGGTATCGTAGCCTATCCGGACAACGGAACGGAAGCGGACGATCTGATCGCCCGGGCCCACGCCCTTGCCTTACGGGGCCGCACAATAGGCGGCAGCCGGCTCTTGCAAGCGGAGGATTAAGAGTGTTCGATCAGGCATTTCTCGCTCGAATCGATATCTTCTCCCCCCTCTCTCGGGATGAGCTAATGAGAATTTCGGCTCACCTCAGGGAACGGAAGATCAATTCGGGGGAGATCCTTTTTCGGGAGGGCGAAGCCGGGGAAGAGCTCTACCTGGTCTCCAGCGGAAGAGTCAAGATAACGGTGGCCCTGGAAAACGGAGAGACGATGGAGATCACCAGTTTCGGACCCGGGGATTTCTTTGGCGAGATGTCGATCTTCCAAAACGAACCCCGCTCAGCCGGCTGCATAGCCGAGGACGACTCCCTGCTCCTGAGCCTCTCAGCTGAGGATTTCTTCACCTTCCGTGACCGCTTTCCTGAGGCTGCGATCAAGATAATGCATAGGATGTTGAATGTTACTACCGGACGCCTGAAGAGAACCAACCGTTTTCTTACCGGATTGGTGCGCTGGGGAGAGGATGCTCAACGCAGAGCCTTGACCGATGAGCTTACCGGTCTCTTCAACCGGGGATTCTTCGATCTCAACCTGGAACGCTACGCCTCGGAGGCACGGATCTCCGGGCAGCCCCTGAGTCTGGTTATGGCGGACCTCGACGGATTCGGCAGCCTCAACGCCCGCTACGGAGAGTCATTCTGCAACCGTCTAATTCAGGAAGCATGCACGGTATTTCAGCGCAATTTCGGTGAGCAGGATCTCCTTACCCGCTACGGAGGCGACGAGTTCGCCTTTATTCTACCCAAACGCAGCCCGGAGGAAGCTCTCTCCCTCTGCGATCGGGTCTGCCGTAGTATGCGGGAGCTGGGACTCCAGCCGGAGAACAGCTCGCACGAAGTACGATTCAGCGTCACCCTCGGGTTGGCAGCCGTACCCTCCCATGCACAGAACGGTGCCGCCCTGCTCAAGCTGGCCGATCAGGCGCTTTACGCCGCCAAGGAGGCCGGCCGCGACAGAGTGGCCGTCTACGGGGATGGGTGTCCGTGAAGAAACAGAATATCACCAGTATCGCCGCCAAGAACCGAATATTCAATAAGATTATCCTTACCCTGATCAGTCGGGAGAACTTCCTGATTATGGGTCATCAGAATGCCGACGAGGACTGCATAGCCTCGATGGTGGCCATCTCGCTGTTAATCAAGAAGCTTGGAAAAAGCGTCTCGATTTTGTTGACCGAACAGGTAAACGAGAAGTTTCTCTACCTACTCAACATCTGCCGCTACAACGCCATCAATATCATTCCCGACTGCAGGGATGTGATCGACGAGATCGACGCTATCTGCGTGGTCGATACTCCCAAACCGAGCATGCTTCAAACCTGCAGCGGCGCGGAGGGATTGAGAAGGAATCCTAAGGTGGCGGTTATCGAGTTCGATCATCATCTGGCGGCCGATTCGGCCTATATCGGTGATGAAGGCCTCTGCCTGGTTTCCGAAGCTTCTTCCACCTGCGAACTGATCGGTTATCTCTCCCTCAAGATGCAGCAGAAGCGGAGCGTGCTGGAACTCTTCGATGTGGACGACCTCTTTACCCGGAACTTTGTATTGGCGGTACTGACCGGTATCGTCGGCGATTCAAAGATGGGGAAATTCTTGAAAAGCCGGCGGGAAGAGTGGTTCTATCAGCTCTTCAGCGGCACCTTTTCGCAGATGCTGGCCGAGAAGACCAGCGCCGACTCGAAGAACCTCTCCTCCATGCATGAGGTATTCCAGGAGATTACCCGACTCTCGAAGATCGAGGAGCACTGTTTCAACTACTTCATGAATTATAAAGAGGAGAAGGGTCCGGTTGTCTTTACTGCGTTGCCCGAGGAGATGACCGATCCCCTACCGGAGGAGTTCGATCTTGATCTCTTCGTCTCCACCGCCCGGTCGGTCACCGACGCCTTAGCGGAAGAGAGCGGCCGCCTGGGGATGGTGGTCTATTACGATCCTCCGGATATTTCAGATCTGATCCAGTTCCGTATCCGCCGCAGTCATAGCTTCCGCGGCCTCGATTTGCGGACTATTCTCGACGAGGCGGGCATCGAAAACGGGGGCGGCCATGAGGGCGCGATCGGATTCCGGGTGACCCGCAAAACCGTTCCCGATTTTCCCGGCTATATAGCCGATTTATGCCGAATTATCAGCTCCCTGATCGATTAAAGCGCAGACGATTGAGTTCATCCACCATAGCCAGAAATGCCTCCGGAGGGACATAATCGGCGATCTGATTTCCTGATCCGAGGGCGAGGCCTGGGCGGGTGCCGATACGTCCGACCAGGTCGCGCACATACTCCCGAATACCGGTTTCATCCTCACTACAGAGCACATTCATATCTATCCCGCCGAAGAGGGCGATCCTCTCGCCGTAGCTCTCCACCCAGCGGTCGAAGGGAACAATCGCATCCTCGTTGGAGTGTTTGGCGTCGATGCGACAATCGGCGATCAATTCCTCCATGATCTCGAAAATCGCTCCGCATGAGTGAAGCAGGAAGGGTTTACCAGTCGACTTGATCAGGCCGATGAGCCTTTTATACTGTGGCGCGATATGGGTTTTAAAGGTCTCTGGCTTGATAAGTAGAGAGGACTTGAAACCCAGATCGTCTCCGAAACGATAGAGACAGAACAACGTGTCATAGCGGCGCAGGAAACGGCTCCAAATCTCCATTAGCAGCCGCCCGATCCGCACCCAGAGTTCCGCGAAGACCTCATGTTCGTCGATCTCCAGAAATGCGAGGTCGGTCATAGGAACGAAATCCTGGGCAATCTCGAAGACGCCGTTGCCCACGCCGGCATAGGCGCGCATCCCTGGAGGAAGGGCTCTTTCGAGGGCCTGAAAGTAGGTATCGAAGCGCTTAAAATAGCGGTCTGGAATCTCCTCCCACGGGAAAGCCAGAAGATCCTGTTTATCCCGGATAATCGGCGTCCCGATCCCCATTAATCCTTTGCCGCCCTGTATCAGTTCTGTTACACAGCCTTCAAAAGGAAAGGCGTCGTAACCCAGGTCGGCAAGGATTCCCGCGGCCGTCCGGAAGGCTTCCGTCTTATCATCTATTCCTCCTTCCCAGAGGGAGATAAGATCCCGACCGGATAAACTCGAGAGCACCTTCGGACTAACGGCGTGCTCGTAGAGCGGAGTATACGGAGTCTTTTGGCGGCGGGCGGCTAAGGTCAAGACATTATAATCGGGCGCATGCGTAGCTTTATCGTTCATGTTTGTATTGTACAGTCAAGGAAAGGCTAATAATTGTATTATCGAGCAAATTAATTGTATAATCAGCTCATGCCGATATTGCGAGAGAGTCCCGGGCTTCTCTTGGAGGAGGGAGAATTAAGCCCTCGATACCCGCTGAAGATATTCTCTAAGTCTGAACACCGGGGCGAAAGGATTCGCCTCCATTACCACTCTTCATTTGAGGTTAATCTCTTCAGCGCCGCCGTCGGAACGGTCTTCTTCGAAGAGTCGCGCTACGCCTTATCGAAGAACAAGCTGATCCTCATACCGCCGCGTGTGCTGCATGCATATCGAATCGAACCTGATGCGGCCGCATCGGTGCAAGTCGTCCATTTTGCACTTCCCTATCTTGAACGGTTTATAAACCTCGAAGAGATCGAGCGAGCATTACAGCGTCTGCCTCGAAGTTTTGATAGCGAAGCTTTACGCCAACTCCTAAATAGGCATCAGCCTGGTCTCCACAATCCATTCACCACGCTGGAACTACTATTTGCGATCTTGAAAACGGTGCCGGAGAGAAGTGAAGCGGCCGCGCCTCAGGCGACCAGCTGCCTGTTCGATCTGGTTACCTATGTGGAGGAACACTATGCGGATTCTATCTCCCTGGATACGGCGGCGGAGATAGCCGGCTGTTCGAGATCAACCCTCACACGGCTCTTTCGCGAGCATACCGGCGCCGGATTCCACGCCTTTCTGACTGCGGTGCGGGTTGATCGAGCCTGCAGAATGCTGCAGACCGGCGCCGCTGTGTCTCGAACCGCCCAGGACTGCGGATTCTACGACGCATCCCACTTCGTTCGGGCATTCAAAGCACATACCGGATCTACGCCTTCAGGATATCGGACTGAATACGCCCCGGTTAGCGGAATCAGAAAAGATCAGCGCGTCTAAGGTCGATCCTCGCTGACGGTCTCTACCCTCTCGATCCCCTGGGAGGTGACTATCAACCGGTAACGGAAGATCCGCTCCGAATCGGGGGAACCCGATGAAAGAGCCAGGATGAGATTGAGGTGATAAACCCGTTTACCTTTGACCGCCTCCGGTCCATCCTTGAGCCAGGTGCGCAGGTACTTCCGGGAGGCATCCATCTCTTGAATTATACTATCCATCTTGATCCGGATAATCTCCGTGATCGCCTCGAGGCGGGTATGCTCCTTAAGGAGCGCCTTGGCATCGAGTTTTATCTCCTTGCGATAATGGATCACGTTCTCCCTGGGGAGGATAGAGCGAAAGGGATTGGAACCGGAGTTTCTCACCTTCCTGACGTCCCATGGCGTCTCGTCGGGAGAGATGAAGCGTACCATGCTGCGGGTTTTCCCCACCGTTTTGCCGACGGCATGATCCACCAGTTTCTCGGTTTTATCGGCGATGAAGCGCGGCAACACCCGAACCAAAATGCCTCTTAGGATCTCTTTTATCCGATCCTTGAGGATATAGCTGACGACGATAATCAGGGCCCAGGGGACGCTGTAGCTGGCGAACATCCGGTTGGCGAAGAAGGTAGCCATCACCGCGAAACTCATGGCGGCCGCCGCGGCGACGCCGGCCAGGACGTGACCTATTTTCTGGTTGGTGCCGGTCTCTTCGGTCGTCATATAGAGCACTGTCTGGGACCATTTCTTGAGGATATTCTCCCGGTAGAGAACGCTCTCGATCTCCTTACCCTTGGTGGAATCAATTACGCAGGGATAGTTCATCGAACGGCGATACTCGGCCTCGTTTTGCATGATCTGGCCGATATGTTTATGGATCTTCTCCTGTTCGTAGATGCCGTAGAGGGAGTAGAGCATCTTATCCGTCGAGAGGCTGATATACTCGTCGCACCACCGTACCGCGGTTCGCAGTTTCTCGCTTATAGCGGGGTCGATAAAAAGCGAGTGCAGTTCCCGAAAGGATTTGAGAAAGCGCTCGATATCGTTCAGGTAGCGCTGGGTCTTCTTGTTGACCGATCCGGAGGTCTTGTCTTCCTGGTATTTAGTTTTAATAAGCCGAAAACTGCCCTTCATCTCCGCGGAGTATAGATTAGCCAGGGTACGCAATTCATACAGGATACGTTTCTCATCCAGGCTTTGGGGCGTTACCGCCTGGTCGACATACTTATGGATCCTAAAGAGGGGACTGACGTCGCACTCGGGGTCGATCAGACGATGCAGGGGTATATAGGCGGTACTGAATCGGGTGTGACTCTTTACGTCCCGAAAAAAACGCTCTACACCGTAGCGCTCGGCATTAAGCTCAAGCTGTCCCGGCGTGAAGAGATAGGCGTTCAGGGTATAGCAGGCCTGCCGCTTCTGCGTAAGGGGATACCAGCTCTTGAGCTCCAGTTCCGTTTTGCTGTGGGCCTTGAGTACCGATTCGTAGCTGATCATGGCCTGTCTCCTCCCGGGAGGATCAGATCATTTCCGGTATACCCGGAAAAACTCCGGTTTAAAACTGAATCGTACATCTTGACCGTATCGATAAGTGTGCACCTCCCCGTGCGTGTTGGGATGGATGGCGGTGAGGAACCCGTCGGCTGATTCAACCTTATATTCTGTCGTTGCGCCGAGGAAACTGGAAACCTCAATCTTCCCCGCGAAGGAGCCCGACTTAGGGTTCACCACTACCGCTTCCGGCTTAATGGCAAGATTGACCTCCTCGCCGGGTTTGAAAACCTCATCGCGCCCTTTGACCGGGATTTGTACATCCGAACCGAGCATCGATACCGTCAGGAATTTCTCATCTGCCTCCTTGACCACGCCGTCGAAGAAGTTGGCGTTGCCGATAAAATCGGCCACGAAGGAGTTGGCCGGATGATTGTAGATATCCTCGGGACTTCCGCTCTGTACAATCTTGCCTTTATTCATAATAACGATTGTATCGCTAATACTCAACGCCTCGCTCTGATCGTGGGTCACATAGAGCGCGGTAATGCCCAGAAGCTGCTGCACCCTGCGTATCTCGGTACGAGTCTGTATCCTCAGCTTGGCATCCAGGTTTGAGAGGGGTTCATCAAAGAGAATGATCTCAGGTTTGAGAACCAGCGCCCTTGCCAGAGCTACCCGCTGCTGTTGCCCCCCTGAAAGCTCCCCCGGATAACGGTCCTCCAGCCCGACAAGATTCACCATCTGACATGCCATAGCCACATCGTTACGAATCGTCTCCTTAGGCATTTTACGCATCTTCAAGCCGTAGGCGATATTATCGAAGATGGTTAGGTGAGGAAAGAGGGCGTAGCTTTGAAAAACCATGGGCATGTTGCGGCTAAAAGCGGGAAGATTATTGATCTTCTTCCCGTCGAGGAGGATGTTGCCTGCCGTCTGTAATTCAAATCCGGCAACCATGCGCAGCGTCGTCGTCTTGCCGCACCCTGATGGGCCAAGGAGGGTAACCAGCTCGCCCTTCTCTATCTCGAGGTTAATGGAATCCACGGCCAGCACACTATTTCCGCGACCATCGTGGAACTCTTTGGACAGATTCTCCATGCGCAGATATTTAGTTTTATCCATTAGTCTATACCTCTCAACCTATTTTGTGGTACCGAAGATCTGTTCTCGTCCCAGACCGGTAAGCTTCATGATGACGAATATAAAAAACATGATGATAACGATTAATGCAAAGGACATTACCGATGCAGCCCCGAGCCGCATGATTTCGGTCTGCGCAAGAATAAGCACCGTCATATGGTTCCATCGGGCGGAGACCAAGAATATAATCGCGCTTATGGCTGTCATGCTGCGCACAAACGCGAAGGTAGCCCCGGAGAAGAAGGCCGGTCTAATGAGAGGCAAGGTTATGCGACGGAATGTCTCTGCACTGGTAGCGCCTAAATTGATAGACGACTCCTCTATCTCGTCCGAAATTTGTCGTAAGGCGGCGATCCCTCCTTCGACTCCTATGGGAACATTGCGGAAGACATAGCAGGTGATAAGGATAAAGGCCGTGCCCGAAAGTTCAAACGGAGCTTTATTAAAGGCGAGGATATATCCGATACCGACCGCTGTTCCGGGGATTGCATAACTCAGCATGGAGAGAAACTCCATAACGTGCTTGCCTGGAAAACTCTTGCGAACAACGATATAGGCTATCGCCATTCCGAAGAAGGCTGTTATGGGCGTGCTGATCAAAGCCAGAAAAAGGGTGTTCTTCATGGTGGTAACCCCGACGTCCCAGCCGTATACGAAATGGTCCAGGGTAAAGCTCCAATTGATACCCCACAGCTTTATGAAACTACCGCTGATAATCGTAGCATAGAAGAGCAGAACAAAGAGGGATATGCCGGCGCAGATCACGGTCAACAGTATATTCGCCAGCGGCGTGCTGGCGGAGGTGCTGCGACGACTCGACTTTCCGGTAACCGTGATATAGGAGCGGTTATGCATAATACGTTTTTGAATAAAAAAGACAGCCACTGTCGGTACGAGCAGGAGTATGGCCAGGGCCGTACCCCGCGGTAAATTCCCCATACCGGTGAACTCGAGATAGGCCTGTACGGAGAGAACATCGAAATCACCGCCGATAATGATCGGATTACCGAAATCGGTCAGGCTGCTGACGAAAACAAGCAGCCACGAGGCGAAGATCCCCGGGACAGCGAGCGGAAGGGTGACTGTCAGGAAGGCTTTAATCCGCCGGGCGCCCAGATTCATCGCACAGCTCTCGAGATCCGGATCTATACTCTGCAGAATCCCGGCCAGGGTCATATAGGCGATAGGAAACATACTGATGGTTTGTACAATCACCAATCCCCGCAGGCCGTAGATGGAGCCGGTGGTCATATTCAGCAACTTGGCGGTTATCAAACCGTTACGGCCGAAGAGCAGAATAACGGATAAGGCAAACATGAAGGGCGGCGAAATAATCGGCAGCAATGCCATGCCCTGGAAAAACTTGCGGCCGTAGATTTTAGCTCTGGTCAGGGCGAAAGCGAAGAGGAAACCGATGATGGTCGCCAAGGTAGCGACGATAGCCCCTAAGGTCACGCTGTTTCGAATGGCCCGTAGATATTGACTGTGGGTAAAGATATACCGGTAGACTTCTCCGCTAAAAACCCCGTCCGGGGAGAGGGAGAGTTTGGCGACTGAAAAGAGTGGATAGAGAATAAAGAGTCCCAGGAGACCAAAGATCAGGAGTACACCGATCAAGAGTGCCGGTTCCCGAGTTAGTTGATAATAGCTCTTTAGTATATTTCCCCTGAGTTGGGAGGTGCTCATAGAAACTCTCCTTGATTAGAAGGCTGCGGCGAACAAATCCGTCCGCCGCAGAATTGAACTATTTCTTTGCTTCGGTACGGGCTTCCCCGCCGATCACCTCATTCCACTTCTCGACCAGCCGGGTTTTATTTGCCGCCGCCCACTCGTCGTCTTGTACAATGGTGTTCACCTCGCTGATGGGAAGCGCACCCTTCGGCAGCGGAACATCCACAAAGGGTACAGAGAAGGCGGTGGTGTAGATTTCCGCCGCGGTCTCGCCCAGGGCCCAATCATAGAGCTGTTTGGCCGCCTCGAGTTCCTCTTCGGGTCCGTTCTTGATTAAGCTGATGGACGCGACCTCATAGCCGGTACCTTCCGAAGGAAAGGTGATCTCCAGCGGATAACCTTCGTTTACCAGTTTGACGCCGTCGTGGGCGTAGCCGATAGCGACGGTGATCTCGCCGATGGCAGCGCTCTTGCCGGGCGCGGATCCCGAACGAGTATACTGGGTAATATTGCGGTCCAGGCGCTTCATATATTCAAACGCCTCATCCTCGCCGTAAAGATTGACCATGGTCGCCAGAACATTGTAGGCGGTACCGGATGAGCCCGGGTTTGCCATCTGTACATGACCCTCATACTTGGGATCGGCCAACTCTTCCCACGAGCGGGGCGCAGTCAGGTTGAAGCGCTCCAGCTGCTGGGTGTTGCTTTCGAAACAGAGAGGACCTGCATAGATGCCGGCCCAGTATCTATCGGCATCCCGGAACTGATCGGGCATGCCGGCTGCGGGAGAATCGTAGGGCATGGTGAGCCCTTTATTCTTGGCTTCGATATGGCCAAGGCCAACGCCTCCGTACCAGATGCTGGCCTGGGGATTCTCCTTTTCGGCTTCCAAGCGAGCGACACACTCTCCAGTAGAGAGTCGTACCCAATCGACCTGAATTCCCGTCTCCTCCGTGAATGCGGCAAAGACCCTGCGGGCCAGCTCCTCATCCAAGGTCGTATAGGCGGTAATCCGTCCGGCTGAATCCTGGGATCCGCCGGCGAAAACCGACATCGCCAGCAATAAAACTGTGAGAGATAAACAGAGTACCTTCTTCATAAGCATTCCTCCTGGTATTTGTGAATAGATGCTTAACTCATTGTGAGACGGAATGGGAGGATCGACAAGAAACAATTCGGTTACAAAGAAGTTACGAAACAGTAACAGCCGGGCCGAAGCGGTACCCCCGCCCCCATTGATTGAGTATATATTCCGGATTATGCGGATCGGACTCTATTTTCTGGCGCAGACGTTGAATATTGACCTTTACCAGCTGCCGGGCTCCATCCCACTCTTGAGTCCCCCATACACGCTGCAGAATATCTTCTACCGATACCAGAGCCCCCGCCCGGTGCATCAGAAAATGGAGGAGTTGATACTCCGTGGGCGTCAAGTGGATGAGCTCTTCGCCGCGCCTGAGCTCCTCCCGTTCGGGATCGAGAACAAGATCGCCGGCGCAGAAACAGCTTGCCCTGCGGGAGGTCCCTCGATCGACCAGATTTGCAACCCGGAGGATTAATTCACGATGATTGAACGGTTTGCGGACATAATCCATGGCCCCGGTTTCCAAGCCGGCAATAACATACTGTTCCTCGTCATGACTGCTGAGAATCAGTACGGGAATCTCGGCTTCGCACAGCTGCTTGCATACCTCCAGGCCATCCATTCCGGGAAGACCCAGGTCGAGAATAACCAGATCCGGTTCGCTCAGACGGCAGCGATCAAGCGCCTCTTCACCGGTTTCGGCAGTCTCTACCGCGTAGCCTTCATCCCGCAAGAGAAAGGTTAGAACCTTGAGGATATGATGCTCGTCGTCAACAATTAAAATCCTGGCCGCTTTCTGCTCTTCCATCTGCTCCACTTACCTTACGCGTACTCTACGCCGGGATGTTTTTTCGGAAGGGTGAAGGATACCGTCGTACCATGCCCCTTGACGGAGCCGACATAGACCTTACCCTGGTGTTTCTCAACTACCCTCTTAACGATAGCCAGGCCCAGACCTGCTCCTTCCAATCTGGATTCAGCATACTCGTCCCCCTGAAAGTATTCGTCAAAGACCCGGATGCGCTCCTCCGTCTTGATTCCGCTGCCGTCATCGCTTACCGAAACGACGATGCACTGTTCGTTTTCGTTGACGGCGATGATTATCCTGCCGCCGCTGGAGAGATGTTTGGAGGCGTTATGAACGAGATTTACCAGCACTTGGTGAATCCAGGCGGCATCCACCTCCGGCCGGGAGAGGAGTTTCGGAAAGGTATAGCGCAGCGACTGCTGCTTCTCTTCCAGCACAGGCCCCATATGGGCGGCCACATCCTTGATAATGCCCCGCAGGTCAACCGGCATCATACGCACGGCAAAGAGATCGCTCTCGACCTTTATGCTGGCCAGGATGTTCTCCGAAAAGGTTATCAATCGCCGAGCGCTGGAGGTTATCGAATCGAGGAAATCCCGCTGCGTTTTCGAGAGCTCCCCCGTGCGCCCCTCCTTCATAATCTCCGCAGTCGACTGGATAACGGTTATCGGCGTCCGAACCTCATGGGCCAAGGTTGATAAAATCGCTTCCTTACCGGCCAGACTCTTTCGAAGCGCCGCACTCCGGGACAACTCCATCTTCATCCTCAGGCGAGGATACCATATCCCCGCCGCAGCGGAGAATGCCGCCACCAGAAACTCGGAGCCGCCAGCCCCGCTGGATCTGGGGATAAACGGGCTTGCTAAGAATGCCGAGATCGGCAGCAGCGGGAGCGCGACGGAGACAATCCTCTGCCACCGCTGATCGTGCTCCTGAAGCTCTTCCCCGATGCCGATAGCGGTTAGCGGAATAAAGATTAGAACCGTTGCATGTCCGCTTATGAGTGCAATCACGAGGACAAGAGGAGCTTCCATACAAGAGATAATGAGATCGGCACCCCCACCTATTCTGCCGGTTCCCAGGAGTGAATAGAGTATGCAGACCGTAAGCACAAGTATGGTACCCGATCCCAGATAGGCAGAGAGGAAGGCCTCAGAATCGGAAAACATCTCCCAGAGAATAAGAACGATAAGTCCCCAGCGCCGCCAACGGTTCAGAATCTCCATCGGGTAATTGTACACCCCACTCATATCTGGTCAAGCGACTGCGAGCTCCCGCTGGACGCGCTCGCTTCCCAACGACTACACTGGGGCCATGATTGATCTTACCGTGGTTGGTGCGGGACCGGCCGGATTGCAGGCCGCGATATCGGCGGGTGCGGCTATGCATGCTGCCGCCGGAAAGGCTGCGTACGTGCTGCTCATAGAGGCCATGACCGGTCCCGCGCGAAAGCTCCTGATTACCGGTTCGGGACAGTGTAACATTACCCATACCGGATCGGTGGGCGAATTCCTCGATCGCTACGCCGCCGCCGGACGCTTCCTGAAACCCGCTTTATGGGAGTTTCCGCCGGAGGCTCTCCTGGATCAGTTCCGCGCGGAAGGAATGCGCTTCGAAACAGAAGCGTCCGGCAAGATCTTTCCCGCCTCCCGCCGCGCCCGGGATGTGCGCGATCTGCTTCTACAAGGGTGCAAAACCTACGGCGTCGAACTCTTAACAAGCCGACGGATTTCCGCCGTCGAAGCCATTCCCCGCGGGTTTCGTCTCTCCACGGGAAGAGAGAGTTTCGATACCCGATCTCTGATTCTCGCCTGCGGCGGCGCCTCCTACCCCGGAACCGGCTCCGACGGCAGCGGATTCCGTTTAGTCCGGGAGCTCGGCCATACCCTAATTGAACCGCGCCCCGGCTTGACCGATGCGGTAATAGATCCCTTTCCCCTCTCCGACCTGGCCGGGATATCCCTCCCCGGATGCCGAATCGTACTCAAGCGCGACGATAGAGGGGTAGCCTCCCTCGAGGGAGACCTCCTGATAACCCATCGCGGCTTCTCCGGTCCGGTCATCCTCGATGGAAGCCGTTTAATGCAAGCGGGTGACCGCCTCCGACCCGATTTCTCCGGCCTCGGCAAGAACGCGGAAACCGAGCTCCTGCGCTGGATAGAGCGGAACGGTAAGCGACGCCTGCTCGGAGCGGCGGAACTCTTCAGCGCTCCGGAGCGTCTTTTCGCCGCCCTGCTTCGCGAGCAGGGTATCGCCCCCGACTCGCGGGCCGCGGAGCTCTCCCGCAGCGAACGGCACGCCGTTCTCACGGCTCTTTGCAGTATCGACTACCCCATTCGCAAACTGGGCGGATTTAAGCGGGCCATGGTTACCGTGGGCGGGGTCTCCCGGGAGGAGATCAATCCCAAGACCATGGAGAGCCGTCTCGTCCCGGGACTCTACTTCGCCGGGGAGATGATCGATATCGACGGCGACAGCGGCGGTTTCAACCTGCAGGCCGCCTTCTCCACCGGGCACTTAGCGGGCGAAAGTGCTGCCCGGAGCCTGGGGCCTTGAAATTCGATGCCGGCCGAATTCAGCCGGAGGCTGATGAAAGATCCGCTTGAAATCGGTATAGAAGCAGGAGAGGGACTGATAGCCGCAATTCAAGGCGGCCTCCGTAGCGGTCTGTCCCTGTTCACGGAGCATAATCGAGGCTCGAAATATCCGATACATCCGCAGATACTCATGCACGGATAGGCCGAGGTCCCCGCGAAAGATCCGGGCGATATGCCGTTCCGAATAGCAGAGGGCTTCACTCAGCTCCTGCATATGGCACTCTTCGCTGTAGTGGGAATCGATATACTCCACCACCTTTCTGCCGAGTTCGCTTTCGGCGACGGGAAATTCAAGCTTGAAGCTCGAGGCCGATATCTCCTCGTGAACCAGGTTCAAAAAAAGCCTTAAGCACTGGTATTCGACTCCCTCCTCCAGGCTCTGACCGTCTCTCGCTCCCATCCTGGTTAGGAGCTGAATACTGAGGGGACTCAGGTAAAAGACCCCTATCTCTGCGGCGGGAAAGAGGCAGGGACGGAGGTTAAGGCTCAAATACTCAACGGGTTTGCCGATAACCAGTGAACGATGCGGTTTTCCCGCCGGAATCAGGGCGCACATTGCCCCGTAGAGGGGTTGTCTGTGAGACGCCCCCTGGAGCATGGTAATACCGTTGATGATCCAGATAAATTGAGTATAGCGATGAAAGTGATTATCCTCGGTCGAGAACCTTTCCATCCGGCCGCGAATCGGTACGGCTACAAAGCTATCAAAATTAGATAGTCCGAGATAATCATCGTTTTGAATAGTCACCAGGCGCCTCCCGGACACCCTCCTTATTCAGTATAGCAGCCTCATCGAGCGCTGGCGATAGTTTCATGTCCGATTTCCATAAATTTTGGTCCGACCGCATGAAGCTTGAGTAGAGAAAGATTCATATCCTATCTACATAGAGGCATAATCGAGGAGGATACAATGAAGGAGAAAATGGAAGCGCACATTATTCTAGTGGATGACGATCTGAAATTCCGGGCCGAATCGGGGCTCAACACGCCGGTACTTCTCGATGCACCGGATGAATCGGGGACCTGCGAGGGATATTCGGCGCTGCAGCTCTTTTTGATGAGCCTGGCCGACTGCTGCGCCACGGCTGTTACCCGCTATCTGCGCGAATTAAACCGACATCTGGAAGGCATCGAGGTCAAAGCTACCGGCATTCGCGACTACGACGAGCCTTATACCTTCAAACAGATCTATCTCAATTTTAGCATCGACTCCCCCGATACGAACCGGGAGGATATGCTGAAGGCCTTTTTTCTGGCGGAGAACAGCTACTGCCCCGTCTGGCATATGATCCGCGGCAATGTTGAGGTTCAGCCGCTCTTTTCCATCCGCAGCCCGATGATGGCCTAAGAGACGCCCTCAGACCAAAAAGACCATTAAAAACAGTAAGATTAAAAATCTTGTCATATTTGGGCTGATCCCGTAAGCTCCAATCGTTAAATATTTATCTATTCTCATAAATTGAGAATAACGAGGAGCGATTATGCACAGCAAACGAATTGTTCTGGCCCTGCTGATTCTGGCAGCGGCTCTCATTTTTGGTGCTTGCGGGACAGCCCGCTACCAAGCGGGTACCTATACCGGCGCCGGCGAAGGTCACGGCGGTCAGATCACGATGGCCGTAACCGTATCGGAAAAGAAGATCACCAACATAGAACTAGTCGAGAGTTCCGAGTCCGAATTCGCCCTTCCCGCCATCAATAACCTGATCGACGAGGCAATTGAGAAGAATAGCGGCGAGATCGATGCGGTCAGCGGCGCCACCGAGACCTCCACCGGTGTAATCGCTGCCATACAGGCCGCCCTGGCTCAAGCTATGGTCGGTTCGACCCAGTCTGCCGTCGCAGAAGATAGCGCCGCCGTCTATGACGATATCGAGGTCGATGTAGTCGTGGTCGGTTCCGGCGGGGCCGGGCTGTCGGCGGCGATTGAAGCCAAAAGCAACGGCGCCACCGTGCTGATCCTGGAAAAGATGGCCGTGGCGGGGGGAAATACCAACTACGCCACCGGCGGTCTCAATGCCGCAGAGACCAGCTCCCAGGAGGCCCTGGGGATCGAAGATTCTGTAGAGACCTACTATCAGGACACCATGAAGGGCGGCAAAGAGATGAACGACCCCGAGCTGGTGCGTATTCTCGCCAACCGGTCAGCGGAGACCGTGGAATGGCTCAAGGAGAACGGTACCGATCTGAGCGACGTTGGTCGGATGGGCGGCGCCTCCGCCAATCGAGCCCACCGCCCCACCGGCGGTAAGGCTGTGGGAGCCCATCTCGCGGGCACGCTGCAGAAGGTTGCCGACAGCGCAGGGGTCGAGATCCGCACTGAGCATAAGGTTGTCGAGCTGTTGAGCGAGAATGGCGCGGTCAGCGGCGTGCTGGTAGAGACGGAGGACGGATCCTACCGGGTTAGGGCCAAAGCGGTAGTGCTCGCTACCGGCGGTTTCGGCGCCAGCCAGGAGAAAGTCGTCAACTTCAAGCCCGAGCTTGCCGGCTTCGGCACTACCAATCACCCCGGGGCTACCGGAGACGCCCTCGACCTGGTCGCTCCCTTCAATGTCGCCCTGGTCGATATCGAAGAGATCCAGACCCACCCTACCGTGGTCCCGGTCAAAAACAAGATGATCACCGAAGCCGTTCGGGGTAACGGTGCGATCTTGGTCAACCGCGACGCGGCACGATTTATCTCCGAGTTGGAAACCCGGGACGTCGTATCCGACGCCGAACTCGCCCAAGAAGGCCAGACCGCTTTTCTCTTCTTTGATCAAGGCGTCCGGGAATCCCTGGCGGCCATCGAGAAGTATGCCAAGGCCGGTCTGCTGACCGAAGCCGCCAGCATCGAGGAGATCGCCCAGGAGATGCAGCTCGACGCCGAGGCTTTGAAGGCGACCGTCGAGCGCTACAACGGGTTTGTCGTCGCCGGTGCGGATGCCGATTTCGGCCGTACGGACCTTCCCCGGGCGCTTGAAAACGGCCCCTTCTACATGGTCGAGGTAGGCCCCGCAGTCCACCACACCATGGGCGGTATCAAGATCGACACCGAGGCCCGGGTAATCGACAGCGAAGGCAATGCTGTTCCCGGACTCTATGCAGCCGGTGAGGTAACCGGCGGAATTCACGGTGGTAACCGGCTCGGCGGAAATGCCCTTTCGGATATTACGACCTTCGGCCGCATCGCCGGTGCGAGCGCAGCCGCAGGCCGCTAATCTCATAGACACAAACCTCCTTTCCGGACCGGGATTGCCCGGTCCGGTCTTTGTTTCATATGCACTCACCATGACTTCAAATTATCGCCTTTCCGGGATAGAATCGGGCCGAATGAAACTCACCGGTCGGGTAACCCTCTCAATCAGTCTGCTTCTCACCGTCACCCTTTTTTTGAGTTCCGCCTTCTTCTTAGTGCAGTGGTTTGACTCCCTCCGCTTTCAGATGAGCAATCAGGCCCTCGATCTGGCCGAAACAATCAGCCGCAGCGATCAAATACGCAAGAATATTCTCAATGAGAACGGCGATATTATCATTCAGCGAGAGACCGAGAAGATCCGACTCAATAGCCGCATACAGGCGATAGAGGTCTTTACTATCGACGGCCGGCCCCTGACGGGATCATATCCTCGACAGGAGAGGGCTGCGGAATCGGAGAGTCTGGTCGACGAAGTGCTAACCCGGGGCGAGGCGGCCTTAGGCCGTCGTCATCCCTTTAGTACCAGCGTGCAAGCAGCCGCGCCCGTTTACACTCGGGGCGTCCTTGCGGGTACAGTACTGGTCGAGCTCTACTATGGACGGGCTTACCAGGAGTCCAGACGCAACCTCATAATCTTTCTCCTTATTATTCTGACTGCCGTTTTAGCCGGAATTCTCGTCGCCTTTCGTCTCGCCGAAGGGATTAAGAACCGAATCTTCGGCCTCGAACCGGAGGAGATCGCCCGGCTCTTGAGTCAGCAGAAGCTCATATTCTCCTCGCTCGATCTGGGATTGATCTTCGGCGATAAGAACGGCGAGGTAAGCCTGCTCAATGAGGCGGCCCGCAAGTTGGTTGGCCAGGAGAACCGGTCGTCGGAGGCAAACTTAATGCCTCAGACGGTCGGCGCGGTGGAACTCATCCGGGGGACCGGCGGACGGGTCGTGATGCGTCGTTCCCGTCCGGTACGGGACCATCATGGGATAGAGATCGGCACCCTGATCCTGTTGGAGGACCGAACCGAGGCCAAGCGACGGGCGGAGGAGTTGACCGGAATGCGTCAGTTGACCTCCGCTCTTCGGGCGCAGAATCACGAATTCCTGAATAAGATTCATACCATCGCCGGTCTCATTCAACTGGGGGAATACCAGAAATCCCTGGAATATATCTCCGCGGTAGCCGAAATTCGGGCCGGGATAACCGACGTACTCAATCGTCGAATTAAGGATCCCTCCGTAGCGGGTCTGCTCCTCTCGAAGTATAACCGTGCCGCCGAGGCTCATATAGAGATGACCATCGACAGCCGTTCTAACCTGGCCGACCTGGGCGAATACAGCGACGATCTGGCTACGATTCTCGGGAATCTGATCGAAAACGCCTATGAGGAGTTGATCGGAAGCGAGAACGGAGAGATTTTCGTCGGAATCTACCAGAGCGCGGAATCGATTCAGGGCAGCGTCGAGGATAGCGGCCGCGGGATCGATCCAAGGGTGGCGCAGAATCTCTTCCAGCGCGGCAGCTCGACCAAGGGTGCCGGCCGCGGCTTGGGGCTGTCTCTGGTTAAAGAGATCATCGACCGTTTGGGGGGGAGCATACAGGTCGAGGGGAGCCGGGGTACCGCGGTAGACTTCGAGTTCCCCATAGAGTCGAGGAGAGAAAAATGAGAATACTGATCGTCGAGGACGACCCGATGGTAACCATGATCACCACCCGTTTCTTGGAGCAGATTGATTCCGGCAGCACGGTTTCTGGCGCCGAGAATATAGAAGCCGCGCACCGACTATGCCGGGAGCTTGAGTTCGATCTGATGCTGGTGGATGTATACTTCCCGGATGGGTCCGGAATCGATTTTCTGCGCCAGGAGCGTAAGCACAATAATCCCGCCGCGGCCATTATGATCACCGCCGACCGCGACCCGGCCACGGTGGAGCAGGCCTTTTCCCTGGGTGCGGTAGATTATCTCATCAAGCCCTTTGAGTTCGAGCGGTTCCATAAGTCTATAAACGACGTGGAATCGAGAATCGTCGCCCTGAAAGCCCGTTCCGGCGAACGGCTCGACCAGGCGAGCATAGACCGCTGGTTGGGAACCCCCAATAGCGGTGCGCCGGCCTTACTGGATGAGGAACTACCGGCGAAAGGTCTGGGGAAACAGACCTACGCATTGGTGAAGGAGAGCATCTTAGCCAAATCGGGCGACTTTTCCGCCCAGGAGATCGCCGAAGAGGCCGGTTTGGCCCGGGTAACGGTCCGACGCTATCTGGAACGTATGGTGGCCGAAGGCCTGTTGCGCTGCACGCCGATCTATGGGCAGGTCGGTCGTCCGGTTCATCGTTATAGCCTCAATCCTGGTCGGAGAACCAGGGGGCCCCATGCCGAATAAACTCTTAGTCGTGGGCGTAACTGTGCTGCTGGTAAGCACGATATTCGGCTGGTTTCTCCTCGGTCCTCAAAGCTACGATGTTATCATTGCCGGCGCCGGTGCGGCGGGTTTGAGTGCGGCCATAGAAGCGGATAATGCAGGCGCTTCGGTACTGGTAATCGAAAAGATGCCCGCCGCAGGCGGTAATACTCGGCGTGCAACGGGGGGTATGAACGCTGCCGGCACCGACGTACAGCGGCGCATGGGGATTTCCGACTCCCCGGCGGCCCTTCGGCAGGATACCCTCAAATCCGGGCACCGTAAGAACAACGCCTCCTTAGTTCAGATCCTGGTCGATCAGGCCGACGATGCAGTGGACTGGTTGATTGACCACGGAAGCGACCTCGAAGATGTGGGCTACCTGGCAGGACATACCCGGCCGCGGACCCACCGCCCTACCGGAGGGGCTCCGGTGGGGCTCGAGATTCTGACGACTCTAAAAAACCTGTTGGATCGGAGAGGTATCGAGCTGCTTTTGGAGACTGAGCTCCAGGAGGTGATTCTTACACGCCAGCGGGTGAGCGGAGTACGGGTTCGAAGCAAGTCGGGACGAGTCTACCGGATCAACGCCCGGGCGGTGGTTATCGCCACCGGAGGCTTCGGAGGCAGCCCGCGGGTATTCGTACGCTACCGGCACGACCTGGAAGGATTCAACACAACCAACCATCCCGGCGCTACCGGTGATTATATCGCCATTGCCGAGGCAGTCGGTGCCCGGCTGATCGACATGGAACAGATACAGACCCATCCCACGGTCGAACCCGATCACGGCATATTGATTACCGAAGCCCTTAGGGGAAACGGCGGCATTCTCGTAGACGGCATGGGACGACGTTTCACCGACGAACTGGCCTTTCGGGATGTATTGAGCGCGGCGATCCTCGAACAGCGTCAGGGAGTGGCCTATTTAATATTCGATGATGGCGTACGCCGCTCCCTCAAGGCCGCCGAATTCTACATTGGCCGGCGCCTGGTACGCCGGGGGGAGGATCCTGAGGAGTTGGCCCAGTTGCTGAATATCGACGGACCGATCCTGACGGAGACGGTTGCGGAATACAACCAAAGCATCCTTGCGGGTGATCCGGATGAATTCGCCCGGCACGAAGGACGCATCGCCCTCGATACTCCCCCCTACTACGGCATCAAGGTCTCCCCTGGGGTTCACTACTGTATGGGAGGATTGATGATCGATCCCAAGGCCCGCGTTCTCTCGGAAGAGAACAGTGCGCCGATTCCAGGTCTCTTCGCCGCCGGCGAAGCTACCGGCGGGATCCACGGCTGGAACCGGCTCGGCGGCAACTCCATGACCGATGCGGTGGTGTTCGGACGCATCGCCGGGCGCGAAGCTGCCCTCAGCTCTCGTCGGTAGCGTACTCGAGAATCAGTTCCTTCGAGGCTTCTTCCCTTTTCAAATCGCAGGCTATCCGGCCCCCGGCCAGTACGAGAACGCGATCGCACATACCGAGGATCTCCTCTATCTCCGACGAGATCAGGATCACCGATGCACCCTTGCTGATCAGATCGTTCATGGCATTGTAGATATCGACTTTTGCCGCCGTATCGACTCCGCGAGTCGGTTCGTCCATTACGTAAACAGAGGCCCGCTTCATAAACCAGCGGGCGAGCATCACCTTCTGCTGGTTTCCGCCCGAATAGTAGCGCAGAATATCGCTCTGCCTCCCCGGTACGATTCCTAATCGTCTGACATACTCTACGGATAATTGCCGCATGTAGCGGTCGTTCAGAACACATCGGTCTTTAAAGCGTTTTAGGGTTGCAATAGAGACATTGGCCAGGAGATTGAGCGGCGGAAAGATACCGTTCTCCGCCCGGTTCTCAGGAATCAGGCTCAAGCCGCTGTTCATCGCCTCGACGGGATGTCGGAAGAGATAATCCCGCCCCTCAAGGGAAATCCGCCCCGCATCCGGGGCCTCAATGCCAAAGAGACAGTTACTGAGCAGGGTTCTCCCGGATCCCATCAAACCGGTAATTCCGAGTATCTCCTGTTTGTGTAGGGTAAAACTTACATTATGCAGAATCGGCTGTTTGACCAAATGGTCTACTTTGAGCACCGGCTTTCCGGGCTGGATCCGCAAACGAGGGTAGCGCTCCTGGTGCGGCTCTTCGATCATCATGCCCAGCAGAGTGCTCCGATCGATCTCATGAATACGGTTGGTGGAGATCACCCGGCCCTTATGCATAACCGTCACCCGGTCCCCCACCTGTTTGATCTCATCCATGCGGTGGGATATATAAAAAATGCCGAGAACCCGCTTCTTCAGACGCTCGAGGAGGCCGAAAAATATCTGTCGTTCAAACTCGCTCATCGCCGCGGTCGGTTCGTCGAAGATGATTATCTTCGCCTCCGAGACATACGCTTTAACCGCTGAAAGAAGCTGCCGCTCTGCATAGCCGAGTCGCCGTACCAGTTCTGCCGGTGAGAGCCCAATGCCCAGCTCCTCAAAGAGCTGTCCGCAGCGATACTGCAGCTGCGCTCTGTCGAAGAGTGAGAGGAGATTCCGACGCCGGGCGAGCCTGTCGAAATAGACATTCTCCGCCACACTGAGGTTAGAGAAGAGCTGATTATCCTGATGTTGATAAAAAATCCCCTCTACACGGGATTCATGAAAGGAATCGAATTCGATTTCCCTGTCCCCATAGAGGATGGATCCCGCATCGCGGCGATAGAGTCCGGAGACGATCTTCATGAGCGCCGATTTACCCGAACCGTTTTCGCCGATAATTATGTGAACCTCACCCCGCAGCAGCTCCAGATCAACATTGTCAAGGAGAAATTCATTGTCAAAGTTTTTCGAAATTCCTTGCAGGCGGAGTACTGCTCGGCTCACATCCTATACCTTTCCCTCGAAAAGATTTATTGAGGTGTGAAGTTGAATATTGTTGATGAAAATCCTCTGTTTCATTTCATCCGGAAGCTCCGGATTGGTTATCAATTTATCGGCCATTGCTATATCGCCCAGGTTGAAGAAGGCGTTTTTACTGAAATTATCGGCCCGGCAGAGGAGGATCTTCTCCCGGGAGGATTCCATGGCCGCTTCGATGAGCTCGGCTTTCTCGTGGCTGTCCACACAAACATGCAGATCCTGATCGACCCCGTCTATTTCCACGAAGAGACGGCTCACATGAAAACGGCGCAGATTAGCGACCGCCAATGCGCCGTAGAGGGATTTTCCGTCGTCGGCCACATCGCCGCCTAAGAGTACGACTCGATTCGGCGGCTGGGATGAGAGTTCGACCCCGATCGCGATATTGTTGGTCAAAACCGTCAAGCGGCTTCGTTCCCGAAGGCGTCTGGCCAAGGCTTCGCAGATGGGACCGCCGGAGAGCATAATCACATCTCCGTCCTCGATCATATTCAAGGCAACCCCGGCGATCTCGCGGTCCGTCTCGTCCGGCGAGGGCTCTCCCTCCGGTGTCTCGAGTACCGACAGGTCGCGGATTACCGCGCCGCCGTGGGTGCGCGTCAGGAATCCGTCGTTCTCGAGCTTCTCCAAATCCCGGCGCACGGTAACCTCAGACACGCCCAGCATAGCGCTCAGGGCATGCACTTCCACCTGTCGATTCTCGAGAAGATAGGTTTTTATTATGCGAATCCGTTCTAGGGCAAACATATGACTGCGCCAATACTATACGGGATAGCCGGCCGGTTGGCAATCAAAACCTCATGATGAGTAAAGTTTTTCTTGACGGGAAAAGAAAGCAATGCTACGATTTAATCACATTCGTAAGCAAACGATCATCGTTTGTGTGCGAATATTTTATTTATGTGTTGCGTTAACGCACACGCGGATTCAGCATCTGATCAATTCGAACAGGTGTTTTGAATACAAACCCTACATACGGAAAAGGAGAACAACGTATGAAGTCAGTTTTACGGTCTCTCGCACTTCTCGTCATCTTTGCTTCCCTCCTCATGCCCCTTATGGCCAATGGTCAGGGTGAAGACGGACAGCAAATCGTCGGAATCGCCATGCCGACTCAATCCTCCCAGCGTTGGATTCAGGACGGCGGCTACATGAAGGAGATCCTCGAGGAACGGGGCTATAAAGTAGACCTGCAGTATGCCGAGGACAACATCGACGCCCAGGTCAATCAGATCGAGAATATGATCGTTAAAGGCGCCGATTGTCTGGTTATTGCCGCCATCGACGGTGCAGCCCTCTTCAATGTTCTGGAACAAGCGGCGGAGAACGACGTCAAGATCATCTCCTACGACCGGCTCATTGTAAACAGTCCCCATGTCAGCTATTACGCAACCTTTGACAACTTCAAAGTCGGCGTTCAGCAGGGCGGGTACATCGTAGAAGCTCTGGATCTCGAATCAGGCGCCGGTCCCTTCAATATCGAGCTCTTTGCCGGTTCTCCGGACGATACCAATGCCTACTACTTCTTCGACGGCGCTATGAGCGAGCTGCAGCCCTATATCGACAACGGCCAGCTGGTAGTTGTCAGCGGCCAAACCGACTTCGACCAGGTAGCTACCCTGCGTTGGGACGGTGTTGTAGCTCAGCAGCGGATGGATAATCTCCTGGCCGCATACTATACCGACAAGGATGTAGATGCAGTTCTCTCGCCGTACGACGGTCTCTCCATCGGTATTCTCTCCGCTCTCAAGAGCGTCGGTTACGGCAGCGCCAAGGATATTCCCGTCGTAACCGGACAGGATGCGGAGATCCCTTCGGTTAAGTCGATCCTTGCGGGGGAGCAGGCGCACACCGTATTCAAGGATACCCGGGTACTGGCCAAGCGCGCCGCGGATATGGTCGATGCCGTACTTCAGGGAGTTGAGCCCGAGATCAACGACACCGAGACCTACGACAACGGCGTCTTCATCGTTCCCTCATTCCTGGAAGAACCGGTATCGGTAGATATCGATAACTGGGAAGAAGCGTTGATCGATACAGGATACTACACCAAAGATCAGCTTCAGTAAGCGCTCGGCGTTCCTGAAATTGTACAACCAGGATCCGGCGGACTTGAGGTCTGCCGGATCCGTTGTATACTGGCTAAGCTGTATATCCGGTTTTTAAACCGGAGAAGGGACAGAGAATGGCTAATACTCATCTAGAGATGCAGAGCATCACCAAACGCTTCCCCGGCCTGATAGCCCTCGACGGCGTCAGCATGCAAGTCGAGAATCAGGAGATTCATGCCCTGGTCGGTGAGAACGGCGCGGGGAAATCGACCCTGATGAAGATTCTCAGCGGTGTGCATCCCCACGGAAGCTACGAGGGGAGGATCCTCCTCAACGGCGAGGAGTGCCGATTCAAGGACATTCGCGAAAGCGAGCGTCGAGGAATCGTCATTATTCACCAAGAACTGGCGCTGGTTCCCTACCTTTCAATTGCTGAGAATATCTTTTTAGGAAATGAGCAGGCGACAAGCGGCGTCATCAATTGGGATAAAACCAACTCGGAAGCCCAAAAACTCTTGCAAAAGGTCGGTCTCAATGAGAGCGCAAGTACCTTAATTTCCAATATCGGTGTTGGGAAGCAGCAGCTGGTAGAGATCGCAAAAGCCTTATCAAAGGATGTGCGCCTGTTGATTCTGGACGAACCGACGGCGGCGTTGAACGATGAGGAGAGCAACAAACTCCTCGATCTTCTATTGGATCTGAAGCAACAGGGAATTACCTCTATTCTAATTTCCCATAAACTCAACGAAGTTGAAAAAATAGCGGACTCTATTACGGTAATCCGGGACGGTAGGCTGATAGAAACCCTAAAACGCGATCAGGACGATCTACACGAAGACCGGATTATCAAGAGCATGGTAGGACGGGAAATCACCGATCGCTGGCCCCGCCGCCAGCATAGCGTTGGCGATGAGATCTTCAGAGTCGAGGATTGGACCGTCTACCATCCCCAACACGAGGCCCGGAAGGTAGCCAACAAGGTAAACTTCGATATTAGAAAAGGCGAAGTCGTCGGGTTCGCCGGACTTATGGGCGCCGGACGCACCGAGATCGCCATGAGTCTCTTCGGTAAATCCTACGGACAGCGACATGAAGGAAAAATTTTCAAGGACGGCAAGGAGATTGAGCTACCTTCGGTAGATGCGGCGATTGATTCCGGGATCGCCTACCTGAGCGAGGACAGAAAGAATTACGGTCTCATTCTGATTCAGGATGTAAAAAACAATATCTCCCTGGCCAATCTGAAGAATGTCTCCAGCGGTATGGTTATAAATCCCAACGAAGAGATCGTTCAAACCGAAGAGTATCGTAAGCAGCTGAACGTCCGCAGCAGAGGCTTGGGCCAATTGGTTCAGACCCTTTCCGGGGGCAACCAGCAAAAGGTCGTCTTGAGCAAGTGGCTGATGGCCGATCCGGACGTCCTGCTCCTGGACGAGCCGACCCGCGGAATCGACGTGGGTGCCAAGTACGAAATCTATACCATCATTAATAAGCTCGCCGCCGAAGGCAAGGGAGTGCTGATGATCAGCTCCGAGCTGCCCGAGCTCCTCGGGATGTGCGACCGGATTTTCGTCATCAACGGAGGAGAGATCGCCGGCGTCCTCGACCGGGAAGAGGCCTCTCAGGAGAGCATCATGAAGATCATCATGACCCACCAAAAAACCCTGGTAAAGGAGTAGGGAATGAATCAGTTAGCGAGTTACTTCAAGAATAATCTACGGCAAAACGGCATGGTTATGTCGTTTATCCTGATCCTGGCGCTCTTCCAGCTGTTGACCGGTGGAATCTTGCTAAGACCGATGAACGTCAACAATCTGGTGCTCCAAAACGCCTATGTGCTCATAATGGCTACCGGAATGCTTCTGGTAATCATCACCGGCCGAATCGACCTGTCCGTCGGCTCGGTAGTGGCCTTTGTCGGAGCTGTCTCGGCGGTAATGATGGTGGACTGGGGAATCCCGGTGGCAATCACTATCCCGGCGGCGCTGGTCGTCGGCATGGCTATCGGTGCCTTCCACGGGTTCCTGATCGCCTACATGAAGATCCCTATGTTCATTACCACCCTGGGGGGCATGTTGATCTGGCGTGGTCTCACGATGGTAATCCTCAAGGGACAGACCAAGGCGCCCTTCGATAGAAGTTTTCAGGCCATGGCGGCCGGCTTCCTGCCGGGAAGGGAGATCCGAATAGCCGGCATGAACGTAATCGCCCTCGTTTTCGGGATCGTCCTCTCGATTATCTTCGTGATCATGCTGCTTCGCTCTCGACGGAGCAAACAGAAATACGGATTCGAGGTCGTTCCCGCCTGGATCGAACTGATCAAGATTCTCTTCGTGCTGGCGGCGATAAACCTGCTCACCATCAGCCTGGCCCGGAATAACGGAATTCCGATAGTCCTTATCCTGCTCCTCTTCCTGGTCTCCTTCTACACCTTCATCACCCAGCGAACGATCTTCGGCCGTCATGTCTATGCCCTGGGGGGAAATGCCAAGGCGGCGAAGCTCTCGGGAGTCAAGACCGAGCGGGTGCTCTTTCTGGTCTATATGAATAACGGTCTGATGTCGGCTCTGGCCGGACTAGTTGTGGCGGGTCGGTTGAATGCGGCTACACCGAAGGCGGGTACGATGTTCGAGTTGGACGCCATCGCCTCCTGTTTTATCGGCGGCGCTTCCGCTTCCGGTGGAATCGGAACGGTGGTCGGCGCCATTATCGGCGGTCTCGTCATGGGCGTTTTGAACAACGGAATGTCGATCATGGGCGTCAGTGTCGACTGGCAGCAAGCGATCAAGGGACTTGTTCTGCTCTTGGCCGTACTCTTCGACGTCTATACGAAATCAAAATCCCAAGCCGAGTAATTTCAAGCGAATCGGCTACAAAAGGGCTCTCGTGCCGGGAGCCCTCCTATTTCTCGCCTTCGATTGTGCGGTCGGACATCTTCTCCGGGGGTATGAGGATAAAGCTGAGCAGCACAAGCAGACCGAAGCCGACATAGAGGGCGAGAAAAAACCAGGCCGGAAAATCATAAAAGAGAACCAAACGGATCAATCGGCCCACGAAGGAGATCTCCTCTTCCACATGCTGACCCGCAAGATATCTGAGCCGGTGCTCCCAGACAGTCAGGGGACACCAGATGCCGAGAAGAGCCTCGGCAGCGACCAGAAGCACCGCCGCCAAATGAAGCAGTCGAAAAACCCTATTTCTTATCCAGCGCCATTTGAAGAGCCATCCTGCGAGGATCGCCGCCTCGCCGCCGAGGGTGAATGCTACATAACAGAGATGCAGAACAACAATCCCATCCGCCGCTAAAGCGTAGAGATTCACCGGCAGCCATCCTCCGGTCCCGATGCAAAGAAGCGGACAAGTTCAGGATGGTCGTTCGCCTCGATCTCCGACTTCGGACCGTTGTAGGCGAGTCGCCCCTGGTGCAGGAAGAGCACCGAGTCGGCGATATAGCGAACGCTCTCGACATCGTGGGAGATGATGATCATCGTAATGCTCAACTGATCCCTCAGCCGCAGCAGCAGTCGATCCATCTCACGGGCGGTTATCGGATCGAGGCCGGAGGTCGGTTCGTCGCAGAAGAGGATCTCCGGATCCAGGGCGATCGCCCGGGCCAGGGCCGCCCGCTTCCGCATGCCCCCCGAGAGTTGACTGGGAACCACATTCCCATAGCTGGCCAGACCGACTAATTTCAACTTGGTCCTCACCATCGATTCGATAACCGCATCGGGTAAATCGGTATGCTGCTCTAAGGGGATTTTAATATTCTCCGCCACGCTCAAGGAGTTGAGAAGCGCTCCCTGCTGAAAGAGCATCCCCACGCGGATCAGAAGCTTTTCAAAATCCCGCTGGCTCACGGATGAGATCTCCTGACCGAAGAAACGGATGCGCCCCTGCTGCAGAGGCTCTAGCCCGAGCATATGCTTGATCAGCGTCGTCTTCCCGGAACCGCTGGCCCCAAGCACCATGGTGATCTCGTCATCCCGAAACTCGGCATCGATTGAGTCGAGAACCTGCCTCCCATCGTAGGTGACGCTGACATTCTCTACTGAGATGAGGACTTCACTCATATCTAAGCCAAATAGGAGAAGCTGAAGAGTGCATCCAACGCGATAACCCCAAAGATTGATCCTACAACCGATTTAGTCGTAGCCGTGCCTACCCCCTCGGCACCGCCGGCGGTATTCAAGCCGCAGTAACTGGCAACGAGGATGATTACCCAGCCGAAGAAGAAGCTTTTCCCGAGTCCTATGGAGAGGTCGTTTACCTTCAGCACCTCGAACACCTGGTTGGCGAAGGTGAAGAACGAGATATCGAGATAAAGAAATGAGACGATCATCCCGGCGGCGATTCCGACGATGATCGAGATCCCGACAAGAAGGGGCAGACAGAAAGAGATTGCCAGAGCCTTGGGAACGATGACGAAGCGGATCGGCTCCAGGGCCATGATCCTCAGGGCATCGAGCTCTTCGGTGACCTTCATGGTGGCGATCTCGGCGGCTATGGCCGAACCGGAACGGCCGGCGATAAGGATTGAGGTGATCATCGGTCCCATCTCCCGTACCATGGCGATCGAAACCAGATCGACGACGAAGATTCCCGCTCCGAACTGACGCAGCTGAGCCGCGGATTGGAGGGTTAAGATCAGGCCGATGATCAGCGAGAGGAGACCGACGATAGGGACCGCATCGAATCCGATTAAGAGGGCCTGTTTAGATACTTCGCCCCGCCGACGATAGCGAGTTTTTACGATATCCGTCACCGACCAGAGAAAGATATTGGAGGCGATGATCATGAAGATCACCATATCATCGAAAAACTGATAGGCCTTGGCCCCAAGCCAGACAAAGGGGTTGGCGGAACCGGCGGACCCGTCGCCCTCCGTGTCGGGCAGGGCGAAGAGTTCAAGGGTCTCCGCGACCTGCTCCTTGGCGTTCCGGTAGAATTCCTCCCGACTCGCCTTGCGCTCCCGTCTCAAGGTTTCCAGGAAGGCCGCTCCGGCGCTGTCGATAGATTCCACCGCCGCCAGGTCGACCGACGAGAAGATGGAATCTTTATCCCGTTTCAGCTCCCGATAGAGAACCGGGACGCTCCTTCGGTCGAGGTGAGGTTCGGTCAATCTGAGTCGATCGCCTTCAACCGGCATCGTTATCCCGCTGTTCGAGCTCCTGACTTACCTGCTGCAGAAAGAGATCGATCTCATTCAGCAGGATGCTGTTGGCTAGGGCCACGAAATCCCCCACCCGACGGCTTTGAAGATCCTCTTCTACTCGTTCATTGCGCCGGATGAGCACTTGTTCGGTATCCAGGTTCACCAACTCGAATTCTATCTCCACCAGCGCCCGGGAGACGCTGCCCCACTGAACATACTCGATTCTGTCGAGCTGAGACCGAATCTCATAGCCCTCCCGGCTGCGGTTGAAGTTACGGGTCGTCCGTTCGAAGATTCCGTATCTGCGAATACGGCTCTCGATCAGACGGGGGATGGTCTCGCTCAGGTCGTCGCCCCAGAGGTGATTTCGGAGGTACCGGAATTCCTGCCCCTCGAGACGGTTGACGATCTGCCGGCGAACGAATGCCCGGGGCAGCTCGGTATCCTCGATATGAACCTGCTGCGCCAAGGCATCACTCACCCGCAGATCTTCCTTCTCGCTGTCGACGCTGTACTCCAGCAGATAGTAGGAGACCTCCGGGGCCGAGCGGGTGATGCAGGAGCCCAAGCTGATCAGTACCGCGCTGAGAAGCAAGAGGACAAACAGGCGCCTCATTACTCATCCTCCCGGTTAAAGATAATCAGTGAGGGATTCTCGCTTAACTGAAATGCAAAATCATTCAAGAGCCAGACCGTATCGTTCAGCACCTCGATCGACTCCAGAACCTCATCCCGGCCTTCGAATACCACTGAATCGAGGGTGTCTACCAGCGCACCGGCCTGGGCGGTCATGGTCCGAAACTCCTGGGCGGCCTCTTCTACCTCCGCGGCTTCGACCGTCTTTCGCAGGGAGCCGACGAGGAGCGAAGCCTCCCGAGTCGCTTCAGTCAGGTTGGCGCTGGTTCGATTGAGATTGTCTACAATCTCCCCCAGTTCTGTTCGGTTCTCGGCCACCATGCCATCCACGTTGCTGAGGATGTTCCCCAGGCTGCGGCGATTCTCCTCGGTAACGAAGCTCGAGATGTCCTCCAAGAGGAGCTGGATGTTATTCAGTATCGATTGTAGGGATTCTGATACCTGTGAAATGGAGGAGGGCTCCGGGGTGATAGTGGAGCCCGGGGGAAGCAGGGGCGCTTCTTGGGTTCCGCCGGAGAGCTCGATCTGGGAGAGTCCGGTGATTCCTACCGGGACGAGGCGGGCGCTGACGTTGGTCTTGATCGGGGTATGCTGTTCCAGGCTTATGGTTACGATGATGTTCTCGACGTTCTCCGGATCTATCTCCACACTCTTGATAGAACCGACAGTGATCCCCTGATAGACCACCGCGCCGCCGACTTGAAGCCCTTGAACCGATGCGTTGCTGTAGCGGATGTAGTAGATATCCCGCTGCTCCCAGAGAGAATTTCCCGCCACCATAAGAAAAAAGAGTATAAGCGCCCCGGAGACCAGAGAGATGAAGAGTCCCAACCTGAATTTCTGCGCCGTCGATATCATGTGTCTATAAGGATACACAAAAGCAGGGCAATGCACAAACAGAAAAACTTTCTTGACCTTTTGGGTTCCCTAGACCTACTTTTTATCCTGAAATTCAGATTTTTCTATAGGATGCACTATGAAACGAACGAGTTTATTAATGCTTCTGGTATTGTTTGTTAATATAGGACTCATAGCTACCGAGAACTTCGGTAGCCCCCAGGCCCCGAATAAGGTCCTTATCGCCACCGAGAACACCCGCTACAAGCGCCGCTTAATCGATACCCTGGTCGAAAAACTCAACGACGGTTCCGTCTATATAACGGTCGTCGACCATAAGCGGAAACAGTTGCAGGGAGAGGATCCGCGGGATTATAGCGCCGTATTCATCACCAACTCCGGAGCTCAGGCCAAGGTTCGCCCGTGGGTCATGGAGTGGCTCGATGCAGTCTCCAGTTACGATGAGAACGTGATTGTCCATACGACGCAGATCACCGATTGGGATCCGCCGGTCCAGGTAGATTCGATTACCTCGGCTTCGGACAACTCGAACATCGACCGCCTGACGGACGACATAATCCGTCGGCTCAAGGAGAAGTTCTAATGGCGGGGCGGCGAAGCGGAGGAGCGGTAATGCTCTTGGGGATCTATATCCTGCTTCCGCTCCTCTTCACATCCCTCTATTTTATCGGGAATCTCTACTCCTTCGCCGCCCTCTTTGAACTCTACAATCTTTCAATTATTACCGGAGCCCTGGCCTATATACTCTTCATGGCTCAATTCCTCTTATCCGCCAGGCTGCGTTTCATCGAGAAGCGCTTCCCCCAGGACAAGCTCCTCGCTTTTCACGGAAGCATGGGGATGGTTATCGGGGGATTGGTCTTGAGCCACTTCATTATTAAATACATCGAGATTCTGCGCTATGCAGGCCCTACCCTCCAAAGCAGTCTCGGAATCGCGGCGCTTATCATATTCGCGCTGCTGACCCCCGCCGCGCTCCTGGTGCTCCAAGGCAGAGGAAAATATCGATCCAAGAGCCCGCCTTATGCCAGGGCGAAAACCAGGCATAACTTCTTCGCGCTGGCGGGAGGTTTAGCCGTGGCCCATGTCTACCTTGCCACCAGCACTTGGACCTTAACCCTCAAACTGATAACCCTTGCCTGGGGAATCTTCTGTCTTGCCGCCTACGTCTGGCACAAGCTGATCCGCCCCAAGCAGGCGATATCCCTCGAGCTCTCAGGGGTGGAAGAGTTGGCACCGGAGGTGACCTCCTACCGCTTTAAAACCCCGGCTGGAGAGGTTCCGCACCGACTCTCCGGACAGTTCGGTTATTTCAGCTTCGAAAGCGATATCCCCGGGAAGGAAGAGCATCCGTTTACCGTGGCCAGCTCGGGAAGCGATGAGCTTGAGATCATCGTCAAAAATTCGGGGGACTATACCGAGGCCATGCCTAAGGCGGCCCTCAACACGAAGGTCGCCTTCGACGGTCCCTACGGTCATTTTCACCCCCATCGAATACCGGCCGGCACGCCCCTCTATTTCATCGCCGGCGGGATAGGCATTACACCCTTCCTTAGTATGATCCGGGATGCTGAGCTGCGTCGTCAGTATCCCATGCGGCTGATCTGGTCGGTTCGTAATGCAGAAGATGTGAAGGCCGCCCAGGATGCCCTAAAACTGGCTGATAAGGGAGAGATCGAGCTCAAGCTGCGCTATACCCGGCAGGGTCCCGACGGATCGGAACAAGTGCTCGGCCGGATCGATCGTGGCGCCCTGGCGGAATTCATCCCTGAAGCTGAGCGGAAGAACGCCTCCGTATTTATATGCGGCCCTCAAGGCTTCGGAAAGAGTATCCGGACGGCACTCAAAGAACTCAAGGTGTCGAAAGCAGCCCTTCACGAGGAGAAGTTCTCCTGGTAGAAGATGCCGGAATCATCTAGGCGAAACTCAGCCCTAAGGAGAGGGTTATGAACCTCATCAGCGGCAGGGTATCCAAGAAAACATTCTCCACCTGATCAATAAAACCGGGAGATGCAACAACTGCATCCTTTATCGAGCTGCCGGCGAAGAAAGTCTTCTGTTTAATATCCTTGATGAAGTGATCCTCTTCCGAAAAGCCCCGGGGCGGACGCTTTAGGGATTCCCCCTCAATAAACGATGCCAGCTCGCTCCGATCGAGGAACTTTTTCACGCCGCCCCACTCCTCCGGCTTAGCGAGGATGGCTTCCCGAATCTTGGTAAGATCCGGTGTGGGCGGCTGCCAAATCCCCCCGCCGACAAAGCAGTTCCCCGGTTGAAGATGGATATAAAAACCCGGAGCGTGAGCCCCTTTTCCGACGCTGTGCCGAAACTGACACCCGACATTCTCCTTGTAGGGGGCTTTATTCTTTGAGAATCGCACATCCCGGTAGATGCGGAACATAGAACCGCCGTTTACACGGGTATCGGCGATGAAGCTGGGGGAGATCGATTCAAGACGATCACCCATGGCGCTGATAAACGCGAGCATTGGTTCCTTGATATGTCGAACATACCGTTCCCGGTTCTCCTCAAACCAGCGCTTGGTATTGTTCTTCTTCAGTTCTTCTAAAAAGAGAAATAGCTCTTTTGAGAAGAAAGCAGCCTCGGCCATCTCTTGCCTCCTGATTATCGTAATCCCCTTCAAGGTTATCAATTTTCCCGGAGGGGTCAATCCAGATTGTAAAGTTCTCTTAGTGTGTGTAGATCTGTGTATTAGCTGAAGCAAACTCCTTTCCCTGCCCCTATATATGGATAGATCCCTTGCCAAACGGAGGTTTTATCCATGAAAACGCCCCCTTTCTGTCCCAACGACGGCTGCAATTACCATCAGACCGTACCCCCAGGCTCAGTTTGGTATGTTCGCTATGGTCACTACCATTCGACCAACCGCGGTCCTATCCAACGCTACCGCTGCAAACGCTGCGGTACTCATTTCTCCTCTCAAACCTTCTCTCTCGATTACATGACCCAGCGGACAATCTCCTACAGAAGAATCTTCGAGCTCCTTACTAGCTCCACAGGAATCAGAGGAATGGGGCGAATCCTCAAGGCCTCGCCCCATTGTATCACCAACCGGATCTCTCGCCTCGCCCGGCAATCCCTGGCTATCCATGCCGACTTGCTTGATACCCTCATCCTCAATGAGGACCTGGTTGCCGACGGATTCGAGAGCTTCGCCGTCTCCCAATACTTTCCCAACAATATCCAGCTCCTGGCCGGAAAGAAATCTCAGTACTGGATCTACTCCGACTATGCCCACCTGAGACGCAAAGGCAGGATGACCGACTAC
>JWTM01000261.1 GCA_001749745.1 Candidatus Marispirochaeta associata | reverse complement strand
TCACGACGTAATTATTACGAAAGAAGCTCCCAACTACCGAGTTGAGAACTAATTTCTCTTTTTAGAGGACATTATGGACGCACTTAGCAAAGTCATTATTGTTGACTACGGCTCTCAGTTTACTCAGCTTATCGCACGCCGCGTACGTGAAGCGGGCGTATACTCTGAGATTCACCCTTGCATCGTAACAGCTGAAGAAGTCAAGGCAATGAACCCTTCCGCTGTGATTCTTTCCGGCGGTCCTTCCAGTGTAGGTGACGAAGACGCTCCTGCTCTCGATATGGGTCTGCTCGAACTTGGCGTACCAGTACTCGGTATCTGCTACGGTATGCAGCTGCTCGCCCACAACCTTGGTGGCGAACTCGCAAGCTCTGAGACCCGTGAGTACGGCCCTGCAGACTTCAACATGACTGCAGACTGCCCGCTGTTTGCTGACCTCAACCGTGAAGATTCCTTACGTGTATGGATGTCCCACGGCGATAAGGTTAAATCTGTACCGCCTTCT
>JWTM01000260.1 GCA_001749745.1 Candidatus Marispirochaeta associata | reverse complement strand
TTCAGAAGGACACACGGTAATGCGAAAACGGACGTTTATTATTCCTGCGGTGCTAATTGCCGTACTGCTTATATCAGGAGCAGTGTGGTATTTTGTTGCGCACCGTAATACCGTAACCGCCAAGGTGCTGGAAACAGCCGAAGCAACACGGGGAAGTGTAACTGTCCAGCTTAAAGCAACAGGTATTATTCAACCTCAAGTGGGCGCCATTGTTAAAACAGGTACACGCGCCACAGGTGTCATTGAACGAATGCATGTTCAAGTTGGCGACAAAGTTAAAAAAGGCATTTTAATCGCAAAAATTGACGATCGAGAACAACGTGCACAATTTGTAGCGCAAGAAGCTGCT
>JWTM01000259.1 GCA_001749745.1 Candidatus Marispirochaeta associata | reverse complement strand
GTCATATAAGGATGATACCCGCGATATTTTCGCACGGATTTCTTTTAAATATGCAGGTGAGCCTGATACCGATCCGCTAAAAGTTCTTACGCTTGTACTCGGGCATGACGTACCTGAGGTTATGTACCTCATTAAAGCCAATATGATCGGGTACCTTGACGAATGGCGAAAGCATGACTGGAGCACATTGAAAGACCAGTACGGTGATAGCATGGGCGAGCAGGATCAGTTCGGAGTCAGCCGTGAAGAATTACGAAGTCATGCCGTTAATGCTGTGCAAAAACTGGTCAGCCAGTACCTGATTGATGCAGGCGCAATTACTTCCTGCACATGGGAACAGGCAGGTATGGCAGCATACCATGCTCCAATTTCAATTAGACTAAGCAGTTACAGACATGGTGATCTTTTTATGGGAGATGCCAGAACAGAACATATGAGTAAGGTTTTGTTTGAAGCCTGCTGGCATCGACTATTCGGTGGCGTCTGTTGTGTTCAGGCAGATACAGCAGTGTA
>JWTM01000258.1 GCA_001749745.1 Candidatus Marispirochaeta associata | reverse complement strand
ATAACGCTGATTATTTCACCGTTGCCCACAGCCCCCATAACAGGGGTGACAATTTCTGCCCCAAGCTGAGGGTGACGCTTAATTTCAGTATATTCTGCATCGGTAAGCGATCCGGTTTTCTTCAGGATTGCGTCGGGAATGCCAATTTTCCCGATATCATGCAGGTGACCGGCAATATGCAACAAGCGGGTTTCCAGTTGAGGCAGTTCAAGCTGCATTCCGATTGCCTGCGCAATAATCGCCACTTCTTCAGAATGAAGGCACGTACAATGGTCTTTGGCATCAATGGCGTTCCCGAGGGATTCAGCAAACAGATGTAACGAACTCAGGACAGCTCTTTGCA
>JWTM01000257.1 GCA_001749745.1 Candidatus Marispirochaeta associata | reverse complement strand
AATGCGATTCTGCTCATTAACAACAGCAAAGCCGACCATCCAAGGCGGTCGGCACGCACTCCATGCACTAAATCATATTTGAGCGCAAGAAGAGTACTAAGCTTGTCTCAAGGTGTTTCACAATATGTGTCTCAATATGTTTCACACATCATATTTCGTGAGTCTATCTCGCCGCAACGTGAGTATTCACTGCACCATGCCGCACTGCAGGCTTTATAGTTCCATACCTCATACCATACTGAGTTTCTGTTAGAACCTGTTACGCCAACTAAATGAGGTCAGACTCCATAAAAAAGTGCGGCGCATATCGGCACCGCACTCTTATTCCATCGTAAATCATATCGCCCTAAAACTCTGCCGTACTCC
>JWTM01000256.1 GCA_001749745.1 Candidatus Marispirochaeta associata | reverse complement strand
GTCAATAAATTCGATTTCAAGACCGGAGTTAAGGTACGCCAGTTCTTCAAAACGCTTTTTCAGTGTTTCAAAAACAAACTGGTTGGTCTCAAAGATTTCTTCGTCAGGACGGAAACGTACGGTTGTACCGCGACGTCTTGAATCACCGATAGTATCAACACCGGTTACAGGAACACCGCGCTCGTAACGCTGCTTGTAACGGGTACCTTCTCTGTCGATGGTTACTTCAAGGTATTCAGACAGCGCGTTAACACAGGAAACACCAACCCCGTGCAGACCACCGGACACCTTATAGGTATCGCTGTCGAACTTACCGCCAGCGTGCAGAACAGTCATAACAACTTCTACAGCAGGACGTTTTTCTTTCGGGTGAATATCTACCGGAATACCACGGCCGTTATCCTGAACAGTTACACTGTTATCGAGGTGGATTTTTACGGTGATCTTGTCACAAAATCCTGCCATGGCTTCATCAATGGAGTTATCAATAACTTCATAGACAAGGTGATGCAGACCGCGAACGTCCGTGCTGCCGATGTACATAGCCGGACGTTTACGAACCGCGGAAAGCCCTTCAA
>JWTM01000255.1 GCA_001749745.1 Candidatus Marispirochaeta associata | reverse complement strand
ATGCTGATGTTGTTACGGGATACAGCGGAAAGCAGACCTAATGCATCGACAGACTGCACATATGAAAGTGCCAGTGTATCCAGTTTTTTTGCTTCTTCTGCAGAAATGTAATGGCTCATATCAGAGCTTACCACAATGCCGCTGTCTGGATTTTTTTGCAGTGCACTGGCAAGAACTGCACCTACAAACGCCAGTGTTTCCTGATTA
>JWTM01000254.1 GCA_001749745.1 Candidatus Marispirochaeta associata | reverse complement strand
GTGCTTCAGTTGTTGCTACTTGCACATTAAGGGACTTGATATGAATTGGGGACTAAGTATGGAACTACACCAATTAATCGGGTTCTATCATATAGTAAAACTAGGCAGTTTTACCCGCGCTGCAGAGGCAACCTTTAGAACCCAGTCAGCACTAAGCCAGCAAATTAAAAAGCTGGAACAGGAATTGAGTATTACGCTGTTTGAACGAATTGGCAAGCAAGGCGTTCAGCTTACAGATGAAGGACACCGCGTATTTGAATTTACGGAAAAACTTGTACGCAACAAAGAAGAGTTGTTGGATGACCTTGCAGAGCTCAAGGGCGATTTTACTGGTAGGGTAAGTGTAGCGGCACCATTAGCAATAATGCAGTGTTATTTGCCTCCTATTCTGGAAGATTTTAAAGCAAAGTACCCTACAGTTTCATTGTATCTCAAGCACATGAATCCACAAAAATGCATCGATGATGTTCTTTCCGGTGCTATTGATATTGCGCTTGTTCACGGATCGACTGTTCCTGGCAATTTGGAACAAACCCCATGGAGAGCCGGGGAATACGCGTTAATGGTGCCCAAAGGGCATGAACTTACAAAACAGATTGTTACACTTGAGGATATCGTTCGTTTTCCTCTTATCTTACCTCAAAAAAATGTTAAGTTTTCAGCG
>JWTM01000253.1 GCA_001749745.1 Candidatus Marispirochaeta associata | reverse complement strand
GGAGGAATGATAAAAACTAACCGTGAGCTGGTGGGTTTGATATCTTGTCCGTGAGGATTCTCGGACAGGAGAGGCTACCGTTCGTCATAGAATTTGGCCTGCGAGGCCGTTAAGGAGAATGAGGAGCCGTAGCCGCAGCATTCACTGACCTGCGAGGTCGGATAGGAGACTGGAGAGAACCTACCGTACAGGGACCTGTCCTGAAGACTCAACGATACCAATCGAGAGGAGAGAACAGGGATGAGACTGAGTATCGGTGTGGATCTGCATAAGAGTCAGTTCACGGTGTACTGGAAGCCGGAGAAATCGAGCGAAGGGAAATTCGCCCGTTTTTCGACAACCGAAGCCGGGTACGGGGCCTTCGAACACCAGGTGTTATCTGCGATTAGTCAGGGTATCGATGTCGCCATGGCTGTCGAGACGACGGGAAACGCCCGGTATTTCCGGGCGCGAATGCAGCGGCTCGGAGCGCGGGTGGTGGTCGTGAACTCCTTGAAGTTCAAGGTGATAACCCAGTCGGTGAACAAGACCGACCGGCGGGACGCCTCGACGCTTGCGGAGTTCCTGGAGAAGGATATGTTGCCCGAAGCCGTACTGTGCAGCGAAGAAAGCGAAAAACTGAGGCGACTGTTGAAGGTGCGGAAGCGACTGGTAGAGTCGATTGTAGTCATCAAGAATCAGCTCCACGCGCTGCTGTTGGATGTCGGGATAGAGTCGATTCGAGGACAGTTGCAAAGCAAAAAAGAGCGCCGACGGGTACAAAACGTGCTCGCAGCACATACTCTCGCCGGCGCAGCGGTAGAACCGCTATTTGAAACGATAGATCAGTTAAGCGACCAAGTCAAGAAGATTGAGAAGGTCATCGAAGAGCTGACCAGTGATGATGCGACGGTCAAGCTGTTGAAAACGATCCCCGGAGTAGGGTTCGTGACGGCGGCAACATTGCGAGCCTGGATAGACGATATTGGACGATTCGATCGTCCCCAACAGCTGGCCGCGTATGCGGGAATAGTCCCGTGGGTACAGTCCTCGAACGAGACGGTACGCTACGGCCGGATAACAAAACGGGGACCTTCAGAGTTGAGAACGGCGCTGGTACAGGCGGTGCTGGGTATGGTGAGGTTGAAACGGGTGACAGGGACCTGGCGCATCATGACCAGGTATGACCGGATGAAGCGAGAGAAAGGATCAGGACGGAGCATCATCGCGACCGCTCGGCTTTTGAGTGAGATCATCTGGCATATGCTGACCAAAAGCGAACCGTTTGATCCGCTTCGGATGACTGATTCAGAGATGCGCCGCAAGGCGCGGGAAATGCGTGCGGCAGCATTCAATGCCGCTTAGACAGTGTGAGTCTTACGGCTCACGGTTGACTTTTTATAGGAGTAGATTAATGGCAAAAAAGCGCGTACCCATAGGAAAATTTCTCGTGGCCCGGGGACTTCTCTCTGTCGAGGAAGAGCGGGAGATCGCTGCTGAGCAGGTCAATATGGATCAAGAGGATTACGAAGCCTTCGGGCGTATAGCCGTGCGCAAGGGCTTTGTCAGCGCAGACAAGGTCCGCCAGGCGATGAAAGAACGGGCCCGCTTGGAAAAGGATGCCTAGGTGAGTATCTTAGGCCCTGGGAGGCCAGATGTTTGCGCAAGAATTGATTGTTAACGCCGATAAACCGGCTATAGTAAATCGCCTCGCTCGCATGTTGGCGGTGAATAATATCAACACCAGGGCGATTACCCTGTTTCCCTGCGATGGGCAGAAGGCGATGCATCTGGTTACCGATAACCATGAGAAGGCGGCCGGAATCTGCGATGAGCAGGGTATCCCCTTCAAGGAATCTCTCATTCTGGCATTGACCGTGGGCGATGTTCCCGGCGGTCTGGCGGGTATCCTCGATACCTTCGAGGAAGAGGGGATTATTATCGATTATCTCTATACCTCCATCGCTATCCCGGGAGACGGCGCGGTCGTGCTGATCAGACCGGAGGATTTTACCGCTACCCAACAGGTGGTGGAACGGCGGGGACTGCGCTACCTGAATCGTATTTAAGGCCTTACCGTTAGAATCCCTTAAAAACAGCCCTAAATTACGCACTTTCCTTTCCAGATTTCGAGAAAGTGCGCTATAGTTTTAGGGTGATGAAAGTGAAATCCTTCGCGGCCGCCTCCGCCACGGGGCGGAAGATTCTCTCTGTTCTGGCTGGCGCCCTGGTTTTCTTGAGCCTCCTCCTATTCTTCTCCTGCTCCTACTCCTCGGCAAAATATGCCGAAGAGGATCGGTATTACCAGGGCGAAGAACCGGCGCCGGAACCGGAGGCGTCGGTCTCGAGGCTTGCCGCCGGGGCGGTGATGGATGAATCCCGACCCGAGGCTCCCCGGGAGAAGCGGTCACGCATCTATAGCGCATCCCTGGAGCTGGAGGTGCCCCGACCCGAGCCGGTTCGCGATCGTATAGCCGCCAGAGCGGTTGAGCTGGGCGGCCGGGTTGAGTCCATCCGTAGCGACGGGATCATCGTGCTGGTCCCGGCGGAGCGGTTCTTCACCACCGTGGCGGAGTTCGAGGAGCTGGGAAATCTTCTCGATCGGTCCATCGAAGCCTGGGACGTAAGCGACTATATTCGCGATATGGAGACTCGTCTGCGCCTGGCCCGGGAGGCTCGGGAACGGCTCTATACTCTACTGGAGAGGGCCGAGGAGGCGGATGAACGGGTTGCAATCCTGCGGGAGATCAGAAGATTGACCGAGGAGATCGAGGGGTATCAGCTCAGCTTAGAAACCCTGGCCGAGAGGGTCGCCTTCTCTCGCATCAGCGTTGCCCTGCGATCGAGTCTCGGTAGCGGCGCCGAACAGCGGGCAGCTATTCCGTTCCGCTGGATCAGGGATCTGGATCCCTTTGCAGTTACTATCCCCCGCCTTACAGGCGGTATCGAACCCGACTTGGGGCCTCTGTATGCGGTATTCTCCGAACCCCCGGCGGGGGAGGCTTTCTATGCGGAGAGCGCCGACGGCGCCATCGTACGCTTCGGAAGCGTTCCGAATGAGCCCTACGGCGACGCCGATTTCTGGCATCAGACCCTGCTCCATTATCTGGATCCGCTTTTTGCAGACGTCGAAGCCTTTCGCTTGAGCGGGGGGAAGTTGCTTCCGGGACTGCGCATGTCTATACCGGGAAGCCCCAGTTATCGCTATGAGCTGATTGTCTTTCCCGACGGTAAACAGCTGCAGGTAGCCGAAGCTCTTTTTCCAGAGCGGAGCGATCCGGCGCTTATCGAGTCCTTTCGCAACGCTGCAACGGAGGTGTTTCGATGAAATCCGATGCGCGTGTACTGCTTTCCGCTCTTATCTGTTTTGGGTTGTTGATCGCCGGATTGGCGGCGGATGATTCAGTCCACTATCAGATAGACGCCCGGTTGCTGGTCTATGATGGAGAGGCGGCCTCGGACTCCCTGGTCGACTGGTTGGATGATGAGGGGGGCTACTTTCTCGTTCTCCGGGAAGGCTTTATTGAAGGGCGTCTGCCGGCGGAGAAAGTAAACCATGCGGCGGATTTTTTAAAGAACGAAGCCGAGGAGCTTCTCGACTACAGTCTGACTGCTCAGGATCTAAGCGCCGAACTCCGCAGATTGGAGGCCTCCCTCTCATCCCGAGAAGAGGTACTGGACCGCAACCTGGAGTTCCTCGATGATGCCGATTTCTCGAGTACCCTGGCGATAGAGAAGGAGGTCTTGCAGCTGATCCAAGAGATTGAGTCACTGAGAGGGCAGCTGGCGGTGGCCCGGAACCGCATCGACTTCGCCTCCATACGACTTCAGCTGAAGAACACCGCCATTACCCCTCAAGCGGGCGGCGATTCGAATTTCAGCTGGATCAACAGCCTCGATTTTTATCGGTTCATCGCTCGAGAGCCTGCCCCCCGGGCTATTCAATTCCTGCCGCGTTTCGGTGCGCCCGATTCGGCTCCCGAAGGGTTTTCCCTCTACCGACGCAGCCGTGATTTCATGGCCATCTCTCCGGAGGGTATTCGCATCGCAAGTCGCCGTATAAAACCCGAACCGGCCATGGCCGTCGAGTTCTGGGAGAAGGCGGTACGGAATCACCTCGTTACCCGGGGGTATGAACCGCGCGGCGCCAGCCGCAGTATCGGCGAGGATAGGGGCTTTACGATGATGTGGCTTCTGCCCTATGCCGGGGAGGAATATCTTTACTCCTTTGCCGTTATCGACCGCGGAAAACGCCTGGAGATTATCGAGAGCGGCGGGCCCCTCGAGGCCTACGACCGCAGGCGAGCTTCCATCGAGAGCTGGATAGAGAGCCGGCTCGAATGATTCGATACCGCCGTGGCCAAATTACCCGCATTGGAGGAGTACGCTGTGGATAAGGAGAATATGAAGACCTTTGTCTTAGATACCAATGTTTTCATCCATAAACCTGATTGTATTCTCTCGTTTCGAGAGAACGAAGTGGTGGTTCCGCTGTGGGTCTTAGAAGAGCTTGATAAGCTGAAGACCTTCTCCGACGAGAAGGGGCGCAACGCCCGTCAGGCAATCCGTTTTCTGGATGAGGTCGGAAAGCACGGGGATCTCAACAAGGGTGCAAAGGTTGGGGAGGGGATTACTCTCAGGGTCTCTCTTACCCTTCCGACGGACGTTCCGATCGAATTGAATCGCGAGAAGGTGGACAACAAAATCCTACTGACCGCCGTATCCCTGAAAAACGAGGGGCGCCGGGTCTTCTTTGTCTCCAAGGATATCAATGCCCGGGTCAAAGCGACCGCTTTAGGGCTCCGCGCCGTGGATTATGAGAAGCAGAAGGTCAATATCATGGAGCTCTACCCCGGCTGGCGGGAGGGGGACATCTCGGAGGGAGATCTGGACCAACTCTTGACCGGTGCGCTGCTACCCTGGGATCAACGGCTGCATGAAAACGAGTTTCTGATTCTCAAGAATTCAAAGGTCGACGAAGCCCTGTTGGCCCGCTACAACGACGGCAAACTGGAAGCCCTATTGGGCGAGATGGAGGCCGTCAGCGGTATCGTTCCCCTGAACGAGAAGCAGCGCATGGCCTTCGAGCTCCTGCTGGATCCCGAGGTGCGGCTGGTGAGTCTCGTCGGGAAGGCGGGAACCGGCAAGACCTTGATGGCGATCGCCGCCGGCCTGGCCCAGGTGCTGGAGCAGGGGAGCTTTAAACGGGTTTTAGTCAGCCGACCGGTCATTCCCATGGGGAAGGATATCGGCTATCTTCCCGGCGCTAAGAACGAGAAGCTCTCCCATTGGATGCAGCCCCTCTTCGACAATCTGGAGTTTATCCTCTCGGTCTACAAGAAGCAGAACATCAAGAGCGTCGATTCCCTGTTGAACAACAATCTGCTCGAACTGGAGGCCCTGACCTATATTCGGGGGCGTTCGTTACCGGATCAGTTTATCATCATCGATGAGGCTCAAAACCTGAGCCCCCACGAGATCAAGACCATCGTCAGCCGCGCCGGGGAGGGGACGAAGGTCGTGCTGACCGGAGATCCCTACCAGATCGACAGTCCTTACCTAGATTCCAGCTCCAACGGGCTGACCTATCTGGTGGAGGCCATGAAGGGCAACGCCCTCTTCGGGCATGTTACGCTGGATAAGTCGGAACGGAGCGAGTTGGCCGAACTGGCGACGGAATTGCTCTAAAGACCGAAAGCTCTTTTTGCTAAACGTACCGCCCCGACCATGCCGACAATGGGAGTAAGATGAACCATAGGTCTACGCATATCCTGCTGCTCATGTGCTGGGCGCTCTTCAGCGCATTCGGTGAAGTGAGTTTCTCCGAGCTCAATCTCTCATCCTCAAATCAGCTCCTATTTCGAGCCGAGACGGACTCTCCCGGCTTTGGCGACTATTCGACCCTCTTTGCGGCCGATCTGAACGCCAAGGAGATCACTCAGCTCACCTTTTTTCCCGAGCGGGCCGAACTGATCAACGGCGGCGAACGACTTCAGTTGCAGAATCGCTTCGGTGTGTTCCGTACCGACGAGAATCTGGAGTCCATGCAACCGATTCAAACCTTTCCCGCCTTTGTGGGGGGCGAGGAGATTCAGACCGGGAAGATCAACACCGTAGGAGCCTCGCCGGACGGCAGGTTTCTCCTCTATCTGGAACCGGTAAGCCACGGATATGCGGATCTGATGCTCTACCGCATCGGCAGGGAGGAGGAGTATCGGATCGCATCCAAGGTCGAGATGTCCCTGCGCGGGCCGAACGCCTCGTGGTCCCCCGATTCTCGCTATTTCGTCTATCACAAAGGCGGAATGCTCTACTACTATTCCATAGACCAGCTCATCGGCGACCGGGTGATCGATGAGAGTTACCGGGCTCTCGGCAAGGGAACGATACACAGTATCCGTTGGTCGAGGCAGAACGACCTCTATTATGTGACCGGCAACCTGGTCTACCAGGTGCTCAGCCCCGAGTTTTTTACCCGGTCGATCTATGCCGGACTCTTCGAGGTAGGTCATATCGCCGGAAAGATTCCGTTTCAGTTCGATCCCTCGTTCGACTCCTTCTGGATCGCCCCGGACGGCTCGAAGATTCTCTTTAACAAGGGCGGACAGAACATCTTTCTCTATATCCTCCGGCCCGACGACTATCTGACCACCGGGGATACCACCTCCTTACCGTACCTCTATCTGCCCCGCAATACCAGGGTGAAGCGGGTGGTCTGGTCGACCTCAGGCATCATTACCCTTTTAACCGACAGCATTATCGAGGGCGAAGACCAGTCGGGGCTCTTCCGCCTCAATCTGGCGGCCGGGGAGAAGCGTTTTAGCCGTACCGGGGATCAGAGCGCCAACGACCTGGTCTTGAGCCCCAATCAGGAGGAGTGCGCGCTGCTCTTCGACGATCGGGTCGAGCTCAGAAACTACTTCAGCTTCCGGCTGCAGCGCAGTTTTTCCTACCGGCGGCCGCTTCATCTGTTATGGCGCAGCCCGACCGAGCTGATTATCGCCGGCCAGGACGCAACGAAGCTTCTTACCCTGCCCGAGGGTAATTTTCGGCTCATAGCTCTCTCCCAGCACGAATCGGCCGGCTTCGACGAAGAGGGATCGACGGTGGTTACCCGCGGCGGTGAGACCTGGCGCCTGGCGGAGAGCGGCTTCGTTCCGGCCTCCGGGGCGGAGATCCAACCTGCCGGGGTCGCCTCCGCTCAGTACCGGGTCTATATCGAACGCTTCCTCGGCGGATCCTATGCCAATATGGTGATGGTCCGGGATCTGGAGAATCTGCTTACCGCTCCGCTCTTTCGTTATCCCGAACGGCGCTACGATCCCTTTCCTGCGGAGGACGACGAGATCGATATGCAGAACTTCGCCCACGGTACCCGGATTCGCCGCCGGGAGATCGCCCTGGTCTTCAACGCCATCGATTCCGTCGAGGGACTGACGCCGATTCTGCATACCCTCAGGGATTACGGTATTCGGGCGACCTTCTTCGTCAACGGCGAGTTTATTCGCCGACATCCAGATGCGGTCAAGGAGCTTGCCCAATCGAATCACGAGATCGGCAGCCTCTTTTATGCCTATTTCAACATGACCGACAGCCGGTTCGAGGTAGACAAGGAGTTCATTAAACGCGGATTGGCCCGCAACGAGGACGATTACTTCGAAACCACCGGGAAGGAGCTCTCCCTCCTTTGGCATGCACCCTACTACTTCGTCAATTCCGACATCATCGACGCCTCGCAGGAGATGAACTACACATATGTAGGGCGGGACGTGGACCCTCTGGATTGGATTACTCCCGGAAGCGGCGCGCGGGCCCTGGACCTCTACATGCCGGCGGCGGACATCCTGGAGCGTATCATCCGCCAGAAGCAGCCCGGTTCGATCATACCGTTAAGAATCGGTAAAACTCATCCCGAAAGGGAGGATTATCTATTCCATTCCCTTGATATCCTGATCGATGAGTTGATATCTTTAGGGTACAGCATCGTGCCTGTCACCCAGCTTATGGATCATGCTAACTAATTCTTTTTTGCAATTGTCCATCCCTTCCCTTAAGATTAAGGGAAGCGTCGTCGATATTCTAAACGAGAAATACCAGGGAGGGGGAGTGCTTTGAGTCCAGCAAACCCACTGAACGCCTACAAAGAGACCAACATTAAAACCGCCAGCCCGGCGAAACTGATCATTATGATCTACGATGAGGCCCTGCGGCAGATAGATACCGCCCTGGAGCTCCTCGAGCGGGAGGATAAACGCCTCGACAAGGTCAACAACGCCATAATCCGGGCTCAGGATATGGTAACCGAACTAACCGTCTCGCTGGATTTTGAAAACGGCGGCGATATTGCTAAAAATCTCAACAATATCTACTTCTTTTTCAATCAGCAGCTCTTGGAAGCTAACATCCAGAAGAGCGCCGCCCTGCTGAAGCCGGTGCGCTCGCTCATGGCCGATCTGCGGGGCGCCTGGGAGCAGATTGCCGCCAACGCCCCCCAGCCCCAGGACAATCATGCCTCATCATACCGCGGCGTCAACATCGCCGGCTAAATCAGAACTCTACCGCCGGGAAATGCGCCGGCGGAGGGATGCCCTCCTCAAAGAATACCATACCCTTCTCGATCATCTCTTTCACGACCTGGAGTCCGAGGAGAGTGCCGCTTTTGAGGCGCATATGCAGATCGAAACGCACCTTTTCAAGCGTCTCGAGGCATGCCTACGAACCTCTCGGAGTCTCCTTGACGAGAAGCATGGCGAGGACGAAATTGCCGCGCTGATTCGGCGGCAGCGTGAGTTGAAGAGTGCCTGCGTTCAGCGATCGGAAAACTTGCAGGGACGGCTGAAAAACAGTAGTCTCAAGCAGCGGCCCCGGCGCGTCTATGAGCAGCAGAATCAGACAATGCTGGATATCTCCTGCTAAAAGGGCCGCCTAAATCAGGAGGCCTCCCATGGCAAAGAAGCTCTTTCTCCTCGACGGTTACGCCCTGATCTACCGGGCATACTTCGCTTTTATCCGCAAACCGCTCTTCAACCCCCAAGGTCAAAACAGCTCGGCCGTATTCGGTTTCTTTAGAAATCTCTTCAGCCTCTTCGATACCTATGATCCGGAGAGTTTCGTGGTCGTTCTCGACTCGGCGAAACCGACCTTTCGTCATGAACGCTACCCCGACTATAAAGCTACCCGGGAGAAGGCGCCCGACGATCTGCACGCCCAGGTGCCGGTTATCAAGGAAATTCTGGATGCCATGGGGATTCTTCAGCTTCAACAGGACGGGGTGGAGGCGGACGATATTATTGCCACCTATGCGGTCCAGGCCGAACGAGACGGCCGGGAGTGTTATATCGTTTCCGGCGACAAGGACCTTATGCAGTTAGTCGGGACCCATGTGCGGGCCCTGAGTCCGGATTCGTCCGGCGGATACGCCCTCTACGGCCCCGAGGAGGTTAAAGAGAAATGGGGGGTACCGCCCTCAGGCATCCTCGATTATCTCGCCTTGATCGGTGATCAGTCGGACAATGTCCCCGGGGTAAAGGGGATCGGACCCAAAACAGCCTTAACCCTGCTCGAAGAGCATCAGAGTCTGGAGGGGATCTATCAGCACCTGGATGAGCTCAAGCCCAAGCTACGGGAGAAGCTTATTGCCGATCGGGAGAACGCCTTTCTCAGTAAGGAGCTCATTACCCTCAAATGTGACGTCCAAGGGCTTCCCGCACCGGAGGAGCTGATCCGGAAGGAGTTTGACGGTGCCGCCGTGGCGCAGCTGCTGCTCGAGCAGGGGGCGGAGAGCCTTGCCGTTCGATTTACCTCCCAGGCGGGGGTGGAAAAAGCCCAGGGGAGGAGCGCCTATACGGCTGAGTCGAGCGCTTATCGGGCGATAGTCGATGAGACGGAACTAAACGAACTCGTTAAGCGTTTCGAGCAGGGTGGGGAATTCGCCTTAGATGTGGAGACCGACTCCCTCGACCCGATGCGCGCTCGCTTGATAGGCATCTCCCTCTCCAATGCTGAGGGGACAGCCTGGTACATCCCGGTCGAAGCCCCGGATACGGACCCTCTGTCACCGGAGACGATCAGGAAGGCAATCGATAGGCTCTTGGGTAATCCCGATAATCTCTGGATCGGTCAGAACCTCAAGTACGACTACAAGGTGCTCCTCAACTGGGGGATTGCCTCCGTCGACTGCGGCCTCTTCGATACCATGATCGCCGCCTGGATGATCGACTCGACGGGCAATAACTTCGGCATGGACGCCCTGGCCGAACGCTACCTCAACTACCGGACCATTCATTTCGGCGATGTGGTAGAGAAGGGGAAGAGTTTCGAGAGCGTGCCCCTGGAGAAGGCTCTCGCCTATGCCGCGGAGGACGCGGATATAACCTTCAGGCTCTATCGGCACTTGAAACCTGAGTTGGAGAAGGAGGGGCTCATCGCCTGCTTTACCGATCTCGAGATGCCGATCACCCGGATCCTGGTCGCCATGGAACGGGCGGGCATCGCTCTGGACGGAGAGGAGCTGATTGAATACGGCAAACGTCTCGGCGAGGAACTCGACTCCATTCAAGCCGAGATCTACTCCCTTTGCGGACGGGAGTTCAACATCAACTCTACCAAGCAACTGCAGGAGGTACTCTTCCAGGATCGAAAGCTCACGCCGGTCAAGAAGACCAAGACCGGTTACTCCACGGATACCTCCGTGCTGCAACAGCTGGCCGCCGAGGATCCGGTGCCTGATCTGATCCTCCGTCACCGGGGACTGGCGAAGCTGAAATCGACCTATGTAGATACCCTCCCCGGTGAAATCAATCCTCATACCGGCCGAATTCACACCAGCTATCAGCAGACGGGCACCGCCACCGGCCGTCTGGCGAGCAAGAACCCCAATCTTCAGAATATCCCCGTAAAGGATGATGCCGGGCGGGCGATTCGAAGCGCGTTCATTCCCAAGCCGGGATACAAATTCATCAGTGCCGACTATGCTCAGATCGAACTGGTCGTATTTGCCCATCTCTCCGGCGACGAGGCCTTGAGCCGCGCCTTTGCCGAGGGAAAGGATATCCACCGGCAGACCGCGGGGCTAATCTTCGGAATTGGTGAGGAGCAGGTGGATGCCGAACAGCGCCGAGTCGCGAAGACGATCAATTTCGGGGTTATCTACGGCATGAGCGCCTTCAGACTCTCCAATGAATTGAAAATTCCCCGGGGGGATGCGGCCCGCTTCATCGAAGCCTATTTCAACCAGTATCCAGGGGTCAAACGCTTTATGGAGTCCACTGTAGCCGAAGCGGAGCAATCGAACTATGTCTACAGCCTGATGGGGCACAGGCGTTTCGTTCCTGGAATAACCAGCCGCAATAAGACGGAGAAGGCCGGCGCCGAACGGATAGCGGTCAACACTCCCGTTCAGGGAAGCGCGGCGGATATCGTCAAGCAGGCGATGATCGATCTCGACAAACGTCTTCTGAGTGAGAACCTGGATGCGACGCTGCTGCTGCAGGTACACGACGAACTGATCCTGGAGGTAAAGGCGGAGCAGGTCGACCGCGTATCAAAGATTGTGGAGGAGGTTATGCAGTCTGCGGTTAAGCTGTCTGTGCCCTTGAAGGTCAGTCTGGAGGCGGGGGATAGCTGGGGAGCCGTCCATTGAGTCGGATCCTCGGTCTCGCCGGTCCCTACTGCTCCGGGAAAAGCGCTGCAGCCGCAATCTTGGAAGATCTTGGTTACCAAGAGATCGATGTTGACGCCCTGGGTCATGCCGCCCGGGAAGCGAAGCGGGAGGAGGTGTTGCAACGCTTCGGCACCCTGGAGCGGCGGGAACTGGCGGGCATCGTCTTCGACGATCCCCGGGCTCTGCACGATCTTGAGGCGATTCTGCATCCCTGGATGCGGAGTGAAGCGGAACGCCGGGTAAGAGAGATACGGGAAAGGGGTGGTCTGGGACTGGTGAATGCGGCGCTGCTTTTTCCCATGCACCTAGAAGGCCTATGCGATAAAGTTCTCTGGATCGATGCACCGCCTTTCGTTCGATTCTTGCGGGCCCGTAAACGGGACGGGATTGGAATCGGTCAGTTTCTGAGGCGAATGCAGGCTCAACGTAAACTCTATCCTCAAAAAGAGCGGGAAGATGTCGATATTATTACTATAGTGAATCTCGGCTCCCGTCGTAGATTGGAGAGTAGACTCCGCAGGGCGGTCGGTGATTCCAGTATGGAGAGGTAAGATGGAACAACAAAAGCTCTTATGGATAATTTTTGCGTTGGCGACCGGTTTTCTGGTTATCGTGGCCGCCGCCTTCGTGCTCTTCGTTCCGCCGGCGGAGACCCCTTTGAGCAATCAGGATACCGCCGCCACCGATGCGGATGTTTTCGATGTAACCGATTATCTGCAGAACGGGGAGGAGACCCTTGGCCTCGAAGCGGAGCCGGAGAGCGAAGAAGGGGAGACCAGCTTCGTGATCGGTATCGCCGAGGATGAGTCGGCCGCCGAGGTCGAGGCCGAAGAGGCGGCGGAGCCAGAAGAGGCTGTGGAAGCCGACGAGGAGGATGCTCCGGCGGCTGTAGCCGTTAAACCGGCGCCCGCTCCCCAACCGAAACCCGCACCCAGGCAGGTCCAGGTTACCGAATACTGGATTCAGGCCGGTTCCTTCCAGCGTCGATCGAGCGCCGAGGCGGCCCGGGAGAGCCTGAAGGCCAAGGAATTCGATTCGGTGATCTTCACCAAGAGTATCGACGGCACCGATTACTTCCGGGTCAGAATCGGACCTTATAAGTATAAAGCCGAGGCCGAAAAGTTCCTGGGCTATATTCAGGAGATCGAGAGCTTCGAGGCCAGCCAGATCTATGAGGTTTATCAAGTAAAGACCCTCTAAACAGGCGTCGCCTCTCTAAAACCGGCCAATAGGGCCGGTTTTCTGCTATACTAGTCTATATGGATTCCTTCGTCCTCTCCGTCATCGGTGTAGATTCCCGTTTCCTTCCGACCCACCTCGGCGGCGTCGCCTGCAGCTATCGCAGGCTCGAGAGGGTTCCCGACTCCTTTTCAGAGAAGACCCTGCCTGATGCGTTTCTGGTCGCCGAGAAAAAGGCCGCGGACTTACTGGAATGCTTCACCGATCAAAGGTCTGGACCCTTCCCTATCGTCAGTGTGGTTAGTGAAAACGAGGTCGATATCGAGCTTGCCTGCCGCTGGACGGAGCTGGGAGCGGTGAATGTTCTCTCCCTCCCCTTGAATGAGATCAGCCTCTATTCGGTGTTGAATGCGTCGGTCCGACGCAGGCAGGAGATGGAGTTCTTGACGGAGCTCGTTTCGCGTAAGGAACGGGATCAGGCATCCCTGGCCGAGAAGGGCGCCATCTTAGAGGCGATCCTCGATATTCTCTCCCATGATACCAAGAATCTCTTTATACACCTCGAGGCGCTGGTCGACCAGGTTGAGCAGGGCTCCCTGAAAGGTATGTTGATCGATACCATCGGGGAGTTGCGAAACGGCACCGCCGAGGCCATGGGGTATCTGGGAGAGAGAAAAAGGATCTACTCCCTCCTGGAGGAGCTGAGACTCCTCAAGATCGGTCGCGAACGCAGATTGATCGAAACCCATCCCCGCATAAGCATCGAACATGATTCATCCTTTCTTCTCTATGTCGAGGCCTCCGCGTTGATCCGCAATGCCCTGGTCAACCTGATAGAGAACGCCCTGAAATACACCCCTGAGGATTCACCGGTCAAGATTGAACTGAGGCGGGTAGGCGGGGAGGTTCTCTTTCGAGTCTCCGATTCTGGGGCCGGGATTCCCGATGACGAGAAGGAGAGGATCTTCGAGCGATCCTACCGCAGGGAGGCGACGAAGCAGACCGAAGGCAGCGGTCGCGGGCTCTGGATCTGTCGTACCGTAGTCCGCAAGGAGGGGGGGCAGCTCACGGTGGAGGATAATCCCGGGGGCGGAGCTGTTTTTTCAATCCGATTGCCCGCCTTTCGCTTGTCCAGTTGGAACGACGGTCTTCAAAAGCTCGAACGCTGGTTTGGTCTTTCCCGGGAAGACCTGCTCCGCAAACGGGAGACCATGGAGGTCCTCGCGACTCTTCAGCATCCCGATTTCGACGGAGACTTGGAGAGCATTATCTTTGCCAATCTTCTCCAGTACCTGCGCAACGAGAAGGAGTCCCTGCGCCACACCAACTATAAGGGACTTTTGACGGATCTCAAACGCAAGAATCCTAGAGGCGTTTCTATTCTGATCGCCGATGATTCCCTCCATGTGCACTACTATATGGCCACCCATCTCACCGAATTGGGATTCCGGGTGGCCGAGTATGCCCGCAATGGGGTCGAAGCGGTAAGTAACTACCGGGCGATGCGACCCCAGGCGGTGACCATGGACTGCACCATGCCCCGGATGTCCGGTATCGAAGCGGCGAAGCAGATATATGCGGAGGATCCGGAGGCGAGGATACTGTTTGTAACCGGTCTGGGGGATCATGAAGGTTTCCGGGGGACCTTGCAGGATCTATTCGGATCAAGAAGCTACTCAGTGATCACCAAACCATTCAGCCGGGAGACTCTCTCCGTTGAACTTGGGAATCTGGGGCTTGGGTAAGTCGCCAGAACGGATGAAAGGGACTTAGGGCGCGTTTGATATCGCGCTTTCTCTCCATAACCGCATCGTAGCCGGCCTGGATAATCTCCTCGTAGCGGGAGAAATCAAAGCTGGTATCCTCTCTATTGGGGCTCAGCTCGAGGGTCGGTCGATCCATGGGAAATCGAGTCTGACCATAACAGGCGATGGTGAAGGCCCGTAAGAAGATCGCGAAACCATTGGCCACATCCTCCGCTTCGGCAATACGGCGGGGAGTGGCGCAGACGGCTATTATTCTTTTGAATCCCAGGCTGCTGGGAATCCAGACCGGCATATTGTCGGCTACCGAACCGTCGCAGAGGAGCATCCCCTGACGTTCTACCGGTGTAAAAATTCCGGGAAAGGCCATCGATGCGCGCATCGCTTCGGCTACCGAGCCCCGGTGGAGCAGGACCTCGCTGCCGCTCAATAGGTCGACCGCATTGCAGTAGAAGGGGATCCGCGTTTCAGAGAAGCCGGCGTTATTGGTTATGCGGTAGAGAAATTCGAGGATCTTCGATCCCCCGTCGGCGCCGCGACTCATCAGCATGCGGTTGACCGACTCCTGGGCCTGAAGGAAGCGCGTTACCGCACCGACCCGGAACTGGAAGGAACGCCCCTCCAGATAATCGAAGAGATTGAAATCGGCCAATATCTCCTCGAAGTCCTCGACCTCCATCCCGCAGGCGTAGGCGCCGCCGATAATAGCGCCGATAGAGGTGCCGGCAATAAGGTCAGGCTTCAAGTCGAGTTCTTCCAGCGCCTTGAGCACGCCGATGTGACTGAATCCGTTTCCGGCGCCGCCGGATAGAACAAGGGCCCACTTCATATATTGAGAGTATCCGCTCCAAGAATGGGGGTCAATTCCTTTTTCTGCTGACCAAGAGGACCATTCATGCTACCCTGAGGGCCGCAATGAATGGATGGGAGCTTGAACAGTTGATCGAAACACCGGAGGAGCTTCAGAAATGGCTCTCCTTGAGCGGGGATGAAGTTTCTAGCTTGTTAGGCGCTCAATCCTCAGCCCTGCCTCTGCGCATCACACCTTTTTACGCTAGACTAATAGCCGCGTGCGAAAACGAGCAGGATGCGGCGGCTCTGCGAAAAATGGCTGTTCCCCTTGCCGCCGAGACGAAGCTTCATCCGGCGGAGAGCCTGGATCCCCTGGCGGAGGAACGGTATCAAATCACCCCGCGTATGGTTCATCGTTATCGGGATCGGGTGCTGATCCTGGCCACCGATAGCTGCGCCCTCTACTGCCGTCACTGCTTTCGCCGCCGCTTCACGGGAGAGGGCGCCGGTGCACTCAGTTCGAATGAACTGGAGGAGATCTGCAGCTATCTAGGCACCCATCCGGAAATCCACGAGGTGCTGATTTCCGGCGGCGACCCGCTGATGCTGAATGATACGCGCTTGGAACGAGTGCTTGGCCGACTGAGGAGCGTTAGGGATGGCCTGGTGTTAAGGGTTTCGACCCGTATGCCGGTGGTTTTACCCGCGCGGGTGAGCTCCGCCCTGGTGGATCTGCTTCGCCGGATGGCTCCTGTGTGGCTGGTGGTTCAGATAAACCACCCGGCGGAACTCTCCGCCTCTTTCGATAGCGGAATCCGGGAGCTTATCGAGGCTGGGATACCGGTGCTGAGCCAGAGCGTTCTTTTAAAGGGGGTGAACGACGATCCGGAAACCCTCATGACCCTCTTCTACGGACTTATCGAGCGGGGAATACGACCGTACTATCTCTTTCAGGGCGATCTCGCCGCGGGAACGGCTCATTTTCGGGTCAATCTCAAACGGGCTGTAGAAATCTACTCCCAGTTGCAACGGCAAGTCTCCGGGTTGGCTTTACCGAACTTTGCCGTCGATCTGCCCGACGGCGGCGGCAAGATCCGGCTCCATCAGGGGAGTATCGCCGGCGAGACGGAAGAAGGATACCTTCTTCGGGACGCCGAGGGCAGAGAGTACTATTATCCAAACGAGGAGTAGGATGGAGATTCTTTTAGCCGATGAGATGGGATTCTGTATGGGCGTCCGCCGGGCGATAGATCTACTGGATGCCGCATTGAGCGAAGATAGAGAAAGGCCGCCCCATATGTTCGGCCCCTTGATCCACAACCCCCGGCTTATCGATTCCTATCGGAAACTTGGCGTGCATGTCGTAAAGGAGACGAATGAGCTTGGCCCCGGGGATCGGGTACTGATCCGGGCGCACGGAATCTCCGCCGCTGTTCGCCGGGAGATTGAAGCGACAGGGGCGGAGATTATCGATGCTACTTGTCCTAAGGTAGCCGCCTCGATGCAGCGAGCTGCCCGCGCCGAAGCGGAAGGCCGCACCGTCTACCTTGTCGGCGATCCCGGTCACGGCGAGATGGAAGCGGTTGCCGGCGCTCTCTCTGATCCCGGGGGAGCGATCATTCTCCCCGGACCGGAAGCGGCGGAGAGGGTTGCGCCGGTTGCCCGGGCGACGCTTATCGCCCAGACAACCTACGAGAGCGAAGGCTATGAAGCAGTGATCGCCGTACTCGAAACTAAGGTCGATGATCTTCAGGTCTATCGGAGCATATGTCCGGCGACCCGCAAGCGTCAGGAGGCCGTCAGGCGCTTGGCGACCTCCTGTGATGCGCTTATCGTCGTGGGAGGAAGAAACAGCGCCAACACCCAGCGGCTCTTCGAGATTGCAGGCGTGGGGGGACGGCCTGTCTGGCAGGTTGAGGGGGTAGACGATCTCCCCTCCGGCCTCGATTCGTATCAGAGGATCGGTATCAGTGCGGGTGCTTCCACCCCTGACGCGGCGGTAGCCGAGGTCGTCGACTATTTACAAACTCTTGGGGAGGGAGTATGAGCGTAGATCTAGCCTATACAAGCTACGGAGAACCCGGCCGGGAGGTTCTGGTTCTGATCCACGGACTCTTCGCCTCTAAGGAGAACTTTCACACCCTGGCCAGAAGACTTGCGGACAGATACCTCATCTACAGCCTGGATCTGCGCAATCATGGTGATTCGCCCCATACGGACGAAATGGATTTCACCCTGATGGCCGAGGATGTAGTCGGCTTTTTTGATTCACAGGGTATCGATAAGGCCTTCGTTCTGGGCCACTCCCTGGGCGGCAAGACCGCCATGACCCTCGCCTTGCAGTATCCGGAGCGAGTATCCGGTCTCCTGGTAGAGGACATGAGCCCCCGTACCTACGCGGCCAGCCTGCAACGGGAACTCCAGGCCTTGCGGGATCTCCCGGTCGATACGATTGAACGCCGTAAGGAGGCCGAGGAGTGGATGATCCCGCGCATCGGGAATCGGGCGGTCGCCCTCTTCCTCCTGAAGAACCTGGTAACGAAACCCGAGGGCGGATTCAAACTGCGCCTCAACATCGAGGCGATCCGGGACAATTATCCCCGACTCTTGGAGTTCAAGCTACAGGATAGGAGCTATTCGGGGCCGGCGCTCTTCATAAAAGGCGGAGCATCCCCCTTTATGCAGGCTGGGGATGAGAAGCTCATACAAGGCTATTTCCCTTCTGCCAGACTCGAGGTATTAGCGGATGCCTCCCACTGGGTACACGCAGAGAAAATGGACGAGGTAGAGCAGTTGGTGCGGGACTTCATTCGCAGTTGACACCGGTTCGCGATTTTAGTATTACTGAAGACAAAGCTGTGACGAAGACGAGTATCTTCGGTTTGCGATTCGAGAGAGAGGAGGGCCTTAGGCTGGAAGCCCTCCGAATCGTGCGGAGAGAAAACCCCTTCCGAGCTGCAGGCTGAAAGGCGAGCTTAGGTAAAGAGCGCCGATTAAGCCGTGCCGGAGACCTTCCGCCGTAGGGTGATGCCCCGCCGCCGTGGAAACGGATGCGGAAAGGGAGGAGTCGAGAGCGCAGAGCCGTTCGTGAAGCATACGGTGATGCGAAGTAAGGTGGAACCGCGGAGAGCCTTCAGGCCTTCGTCCTTACCCGAGGGATGTCTATCGGACATCCTGTGTGAAGGGTAGGTGCGAGACCTGAAGGTTTTTTTATTTTTTAGTGATTAGACTGTCCCAATGATTCGGGACTGAACAGAGTGAGGTAAATGAGGATGAGCAAAGAGAACCAGGACGACAAACTCTATAAGGTGCGCCACTCGATGGCCCATGTGATGGCCGAAGCGGTGTTGCAGATCTTTCCCGAGGGGAAGGTCGCCATCGGACCGCCGATCGAGAACGGCTTCTATTACGACTTCGATCTTCCCCGGAGTCTCAAGGAGGAGGATCTGGAGGAGATCTCCGAGCGGATGCGGGAGATAATCAAGACCGGTCAGCCCTTTGAGCGCCAGGTTATCAGTCGCGATGAGGCCTTACAGCGCTTTGCCGATCAGCCCTTCAAGGTAGAATTGATCAATGATCTGCCTGAGGATGAGGATATATCGATCTATAACCAGGGGAACTTCACCGATCTCTGCCGGGGACCTCACGTAGAGAGTACCAATAAGCTCAATCCTCAATCCTTCAAACTGCTTTCTGTGGCCGGCGCCTACTGGCGGGGCGACGAGAAGCGGCCCATGTTGCAGCGGATCTACGGCACCGCCTGGACCAATCCGAAGGATTTGCGCCTTCATCTGCAAAAGCTGGAGGAGCTGGAGAAGCGGGATCACCGCAAGGTGGGCCGCGAGCTCGATCTCTTCAGCACCCATGAAGAGGCCGGTCCAGGTCTAATCTACTGGCACCCGAAGGGGGCTCGCATTCGGATCGCGATCGAGGATTTCTGGCGGGACGAGCACCGCAAAAACGGCTATGAGTTTCTCTTTACCCCCCATGTCGGCAAGTCCTGGCTGTGGGAGACCTCGGGACACCTCGATTTCTATGCCGAAGGGATGTATCCCGAGATGGTGATGGACAAGGCCAACTACTATGCCAAGCCCATGAACTGTCCCTTCCACGTGATGATCTACAAGACCAACAAGCACTCCTACCGGGAGCTTCCTTTCCGCTGGGCGGAGCTGGGGACGGTCTACCGCTATGAGAAATCGGGAACCCTTCACGGTCTGCTGCGGGTCAGGGGCTTCACCCAGGACGACGCCCATATTATCTGTACCCCCGATCAGGTAGAGAGCGAGATCCTCGAGGTACTGCGCTTCAGCCTCCACATGCTGCGTTCCTTCGGATTCTCCGATATCCAGGCCTACCTCTCCACCCGGCCCGAGAAGGCCGTCGGTGATCCCGACCGCTGGATGGTGGCCCAGGAGTCGCTGCGCAAGGCGATCGACGCCGAAGGACTCGATTACGAGGTCGATGAGGGGGGCGGCGCCTTCTACGGTCCGAAGATCGACCTGAAGGTTAAGGACGCCCTCGGTCGGGCCTGGCAGCTCTCGACGGTTCAGTTCGATTTCAATCTTCCCGAGCGCTTCGATATGACCTTTGTCGATACCTCCGGCGAAGAGAAACGGCCCTACATGGTTCACCGGGCGCTCCTCGGCTCCCTGGAGCGCTTCTTCGGCGTCCTGATCGAGCACTACGGCGGTGCCTTCCCGGTTTGGCTGGCGCCGACCCAGGTGATGGTGATTCCCGTGGCCCCCGCCTTTCAGGAGTACGCCGATACCGTCTATTCCCGGCTGAAGGAGGCAGGTTTCCGGGTCGATCTGGACGACAGCGACGACCGGATGAACGCCAAGATCCGCAAGGCCCAGGCCGATAAAGTCCCCTATATGCTAATATTAGGAGAGAAGGAGGCCGAGGCCGAGGCCGTCTCTTTGCGCTTGAGAAGCGGGAAACAGGAGAATGGTATCCCCCTTGATGATTTTGTGAAGCGCTTGGAAGAGAGCGTAGCGTCCAAGGCGGAATTATAGGAGGCGATATGCAGAAGGGCTTGGAAGAACTGCGGCAGATAACCCGGGAGTGCCAGCTACTGGCCGAATCCTCGGCTGTTTTAGGCTGGGATCAGGAGACCTATATCCCTCCCCTGGCTATTCCCGAACGGGGTGAGCAACTCGCTCTACTCCAATCCCTGGCCCACGAACGCCTGGCCGGCGACCGGGTCGGAGAGCTGCTCGATAGTCTCGGTTGCAGCAGTGCCGCCCCGGAAGGAACGGCTTGTGAAGACGAACTCGACCGGGCCTATCTGCGGGAGCTTTTTCGCCAGCACTCCCGGGCGGTAAAGCTTCCGGGAGCGCTGGTAGCCGATTTCGCCCGAGCAACCAGCGCCGGCCAGGCCGCCTGGGTCAAGGCCCGGGAGGCGGATGATTTCTCCCTCTTTCGAAACGAGCTCTCCGTCTTGCTCGATCTTACCCAACAGAAAGCCGAGGCCATCGGCTACGACGATCAGCCTTACGACGCCTTGATAGACGAGTTCGAACCCTGGATGAGTACTGCCGAGGTAGACCGGGTCTTTCGAGCGCTCGAATCCGATCTAAGCAGTCTCGCGGCGGAGATTGCAGACCGTCCTCAGGTGGACGACGCATTTCTGCGGCAGAGCTTTCCGGCGGAGAAGCAGCGCGACCTCGCTCGCCGGGTAGTGAGCGACTTGGGCTATGATTTTGACCGCGGTCGGATCGACGAGACCGCTCATCCCTTCACAACGACCTTAGGCGCCCACGATGTGCGCATTACCGGCCGCTTTCGCGAGGATTATCTGGGGACTGGACTCTTCGGACTGATCCACGAGTTTGGTCACGCCCTCTATGAACAGGGGTTTGACGAGCAGATAATGGGCAACATCCTGGCCACGGGCACCTCTCTCGGCATCCACGAGAGCCAGTCCCGTACCTGGGAGAATGCCGTCGGCCGGAGTCGGAGCTTTTGGGAGCGATACCTGCCTGTGGCGGCTGAGTATTTCCCTTCTCAGTTGGGAGGGATAGAGCTGGACCGCTTCTACCGAGGAGTAAACCGGGTGGAACCGACCTACATTCGAATCGATGCCGACGAGGTAACCTACAGCCTGCACATTATTCTCCGGTTCCGACTGGAACTGGCCCTGCTATCGGGCGATCTCGCCCTGAACGATCTTCCTACGGCCTGGCGGGATCTATCGGAAAAGCTGATCGGTATCCGTCCAGAGAGAAGTGCCGAAGCGGAGCTGCAGGATATACACTGGTCCATGGGAGCTATGGGCTACTTCCCGACCTATGCCCTGGGCAATCTCTACGGTGCGCAATTCCAGGCCGCCATGGAGCGGGAGCTCGGTGATGTGGCTGCGCTAGTCCGGAATGGAGAGTTCGAGGCTATTCGCACCTGGCTAAAGGAGAAGATCCACCGTCACGGAGCGAGCAGAAGTGCGTCTCAGCTATGCCTGGATGTGACCGGCGAGGAGCTGGATGCGGACTACTTTATGCGCTATTTGGGGAAGAAATACGGCGAGATCTACGCTTTGTAGTTCGGGAAGGGTATGGAACAGGCCGCAGCCTTGCTGACAGAAGGAGTTCTCTGGCTCTACCTTGCCGGGCTCAGTCTGGGAGCTGCCGGGGGGCATATCCTCAGGCGACGAAGAGTTCGCGGTTCCTGGATAAGTGGCGCGGCCTTTCTCGCCTCTCTCGGGTTACTATTCTTCTCCTTGGGATTGATCCTGGTACCCCAATTTGTTCAGCAGATGCGGATTCAGCTCTTCCTGGTATCCCTGGTGCCGGGCATTCTGTGCGGCGCTTTCCCCAGGATAACCGTACCGATTCTGATCCTGTTGCTTGCGGCGGGGGGCATTCTCATTAATCGTGCATTAGGATCAATGCCGGGGTATTCTCTCGATCGAGGCGCAGTTGAACTGCTTATCCTCCGAGTAGACAGCGAGGGGGGAGGCGGCGTCGAACTTCGCCATCGCGGGTTCTCCGAGGTCCACACCATCTCGGTATCGAGAATCCGTCCTCAGCTCCTCTCTGTAGAGATCCCGCAGGTTCTCCCTTGGCCGCGCCACCGCTTTCTCTACCTGATTGGCTTTACCAACGAGGTAGGCGGCACGGAGATCGCTACTGAAGCCGCGAGCGAGGATGCCCAGCCACAGGATAGGGCAGCGAAGTTCCTGGAAGATATCGGAATCTTTGTCATGGACCAGGTTTTCGGAGCGGAGCTTTCCATTGAACCCATGCTGAATTATCAGATCGAGCAGAGCGGGGCAGAAATTGTCGTTTCCCCCCTATCCTTTCGAGGGCAAACATCCGATACTGGGGATGAATGATAGTTACCTTTTTTAAAGAAGACGCCAAGGGCTGTTTCTGGTATTACTCGGTCCACGACAGGCAGGGAAACCTCTTTGCGGAGTACGCGTTTACTGTAACCTGGGGACGGGAGCCCAACGCAGGACGGGAGAAGGTCTACCTCTACGACTCCCGGCTGGAGATGGAGAAGGCTCTGCGCCGTATGGTCCGGAAAAAGCTCTCCCAAGGCTACAAGGTACTCTATCGCTTCGCCAGGGACGATCAATTCATTCACATCCTCAATGAGTTCGATCAGCCGACACTCAGCGTTGTGTAAGGGCTCTTCCCGCTTTATTCTCCGGGAGCTTCCTTATGACCCTTATAGGGATTTTTCAGACGGCTGCGAAGGAAACGGATCTTATCGGCTATCGAGACAATTACTATAATCCCGGCCAGATACTCGGCATACTGAATAGTAACTCTTGCCCGCCAAGGTACTGATTCGAAAAGTCTCAGAAGCTCGAGAGCAAAGAGCACCATCATGCTAGATACCCAGAGCTTGCCTAGGTGGGTCGTATCTCCGTGGATTGTGCCCTCCAGAATGGCGACGACGATCATGCCGATATCCATCAGAAATCCGCGCCCCAGAATCAACCAGAAGAGTCATACAGGCAAGAGATGGTAGATTCTAAAGGGCTATACCGAGAAAGAGGTGGAAAATAGCACATATTGATCGAAAACAGCAGCTACAGTGATCGAACCGTAGATCAACATCTGTCCGAGGGCAAGAATCGCTAGATTGCCGACGATACTTCTCCCCAGTCTTTTCGAGTTTGGCCGATCCTGCATAGCAATATTAAACTTGACCATCCAGCTGCGGTCAAGCGTGTTTTCCCTATATTGACAATGCCTAGGGCCCATAATAGGGTTTCGGTATGAATTTGCCTAATAAACTGACCGTGTTTCGTATAGCGATTACGCCGGTATTTCTTATCGTTTTTATGTTGCCCCGTTGGATGGACGGGTATTCTGCTCTGCTGGGTGTAGTACTCTGGGCCTTGTATCTCGCTATTGAGATCTCCGATGTGCTCGACGGATTCATTGCTCGCCGGTACGGTCTGGTCAGCGACTTGGGTAAGGTTCTCGATCCTTTTGCCGATGTCTTGAGCCGGGTAACCTACTTTATCTGTTTTAGTGCGGCGGGAATAATGCCTGTGGTAATCCTTGCCATTCTCCTCTACCGGGAGTTCTCCGTCACCTTCTTAAGGATGATTCTGATTCGAAAAGGCGTCGCCATGGCGGCCAGCATTTGGGGTAAGCTGAAGGCTGTAACCTATGCCTTGGCGGGAGTTCTCGGTCTGGTCTACGTTTCCATCGAGCGAAGCGGACTCTATGGAGACATGCTCTCCCCACTCCTCATTGGTGTGCAGGCGGTATTCATCCTCTCCGCAATCGCATCGGTACTCTCCTTCGTTACCTATTTTTCCGGCGCCCTCGGGGTGTTGAAAGAGACATTTCAGGAATAATATACGTGAAACCCATAGAGAGCCTGACTCGCAATGAGGCTGCAGGGATTCGATACATCCTCTGTGATATCGATGATACATTGACCGAGAACGGTTTCCTGCTTCCCGAAGCCTTCGATGCCCTCTGGAGATTGAAGCGGGCCGGCTATAGCATCATTCCGGTAACCGGTAGACCGGCGGGCTGGTGCGATATGATTATTCGACAATGGCCGGTAGAGGCGGTGATAGGGGAGAACGGCGCCTTCGCTCTTTTGCGGACTCAGAGCGGTTTTGAGGTAATCCTTCACTCTTCTGTCGCGCCTGATAGGGTGAAGCAACAGTTGAAACTCATCGAGGAACGGGTTTGTAACGAAATTCCGGGGATGAAGGTGGCCAAGGACCAGCCATTTCGATGGTTTGATCTGGCTTTGGATTTTGCCGAGGACCCGCCTCTCTTCGGTATGGAGACTGCCGTGCGTATTAAGGAGATCTGTGAGGAGTTCGGCGCCGTAGCCAAAATCAGCTCCATCCATGTTAATACCTGGTTCGGAAATTACAGCAAACTTGACATGGCCCGGGAGCTCTTGAGCGAACGCTTCGGAACCGATGGGGATAAGCAGACCGCAGAGGTATTCTTCTGTGGAGATTCCCCGAACGATGAACCTATGTTCGCCTTCTTCCCGCTCTCATGCGGGGTTGCGAATATAGCGCCCTTTGCGGATGTTCTCAGCTCTGAACCTCGTTTCGTTACCAAGCATACAGGCGGCAGAGGATTTGCCGAAGCTGCGGAGATTATCCTGCAAATTGGAAAAAACGAGCATCACGGCTTGACATAATCAGGGCTATTCACTATATTTAGCATCGTCCTTCAAACGGAGGGCGTCTTCAGAGCCAGTCAGCAAAAAGAAGTTCATCGAATGTACTTATCTTTTTGATCTCTGGGTTCTGCTGGAGAACGGCAGAATCGACAACGGGTTGCTGTATAATCCGGTCCTTATCGGGTTGACACAACTTAGTGCTGATGATATAACTGCCATCACGCTGAAGCGACGGGGTGAGTCACTCACTCACGCTTGGAAGCGATGAGATCTTTCATAGGAAACGGACAGTACGGCTATACGGCCTGTTATGAGGAACGGCGACTTGATTGAGAGAGTCTGCGGCCTTGGGCGACGGTATGGGTACTGTGATACAAACCGTGTAACTAAGAGAAGGGGCGAAGAAGACCGTTTTAAAACGAAGCGGGAACCTTCGACAATTCAGCCGAGAAGTAAGTCAGCATACGAGAAATAGAGTTATTCAAGCGAATCTGATGATAATTGTTGAGGCTCTTTATTGAGCCTTATTTATATCACGGAGAGTTTGATCCTGGCTCAGAACGAACGCTGGCGGCGCGTTTTAAGCATGCAAGTCGAGCGGTAACTACCCTTCGGGGTAGCTAGAGCGGCGAACGGGTGAGTAACACGTAGATAATCTGCCTTGAGGTTGGGGATAGCCTGTGGAAACACAGGGTAATACCGAATAAGCCCTACGGGGGAAAGGTGCTAAGGCACCGCCTTAAGATGAGTCTGCGGCTCATTAGTTAGTTGGTGGGGTAACGGCCTACCAAGGCGACGATGAGTAGCCGGCCTGAGAGGGTGGACGGCCACACTGGGACTGAGACACGGCCCAGACTCCTACGGGAGGCAGCAGCTAAGAATCTTCCGCAATGGGCGCAAGCCTGACGGAGCGACGCCGCGTGAACGAAGAAGGCCGTGAGGTTGTAAAGTTCTTTTCTTACTGAAGAATAACCGTTGCAGGGAATGGCAGCGGGATGACGTTAGGTAAGGAATAAGCCCCGGCTAATTACGTGCCAGCAGCCGCGGTAACACGTAAGGGGCAAGCGTTGTTCGGAATTATTGGGCGTAAAGGGCGTGTAGGCGGTTTTACAAGTCTGGTGTGAAATACCGCAGCTTAACTGCGGGGACGCGCTGGAAACTGTAAGACTAGAGTACAGGAGGGGGACCTGGAATTCCTGGTGTAGGGGTGAAATCTGTAGATATCAGGAAGAACACCGGTGGCGAAGGCGAGGTCCTGGCCATGTACTGACGCTGAGGCGCGAAAGCGTGGGGAGCGAACAGGATTAGATACCCTGGTAGTCCACGCCGTAAACGATGTGCACTAGGTGCTTGGGGGTAGCCTTGAGTGCCGTAGCTAACGCGTTAAGTGCACCGCCTGGGGAGTATGCTCGCAAGGGTGAAACTCAAAGGAATTGACGGGGGCCCGCACAAGCGGTGGAGCATGTGGTTTAATTCGATGATACGCGAGAAACCTTACCAGGGCTTGACATATACTCGACGGTTGTAGAGATACAGCTTCCCTTCGGGGCGGGTATACAGGTGCTGCATGGCTGTCGTCAGCTCGTGCTGTGAAGTGTTGGGTTAAGTCCCGCAACGAGCGCAACCCCTGCTACCTGTTGCCAGCATTCAGTTGGGGACTCAGGTGGAACAGCCGGTGACAAACCGGAGGAAGGTGGGGACGACGTCAAGTCATCATGGCCCTTATGTCCTGGGCTACACACGTGCTACAATGGCCGGTACAGAGTGACGCGAAACCGCGAGGTGGAGCAAATCGCAGAAAGCCGGTCTCAGTACAGATTGGAGTCTGAAACCCGACTTCATGAAGGTGGAATCGCTAGTAATCGCGCATCAGCATGGCGCGGTGAATACGTTCCCGGGCCTTGTACACACCGCCCGTCACACCACCCGAGTTGGGGGTACCCGAAGTCGCTCGTCTAACCTGTCAAAGGAGGACGGTGCCGAAGGTATGCCTGGTAAGGGGGGTGAAGTCGTAACAAGGTAGCCGTACTGGAAAGTGCGGCTGGATCACCTCCTTTCTACGAGAAAGGAATAGGAACGC
>JWTM01000252.1 GCA_001749745.1 Candidatus Marispirochaeta associata | reverse complement strand
TTGATCTTGTAATCAAGAGATTCACTGCCAATACCGAGAGCTTCAGCGCTTACATCTTCAATTTCGATGCTGTATTTATCTTCGTCTGCATCGTTACCGGTACCGAAATGTACAGTCATGGACTTACCGTCCTGTACTTCGCCATTGGAATCTTCGTAAGTAGACCCTTCTTCAAGAGCACCGTTCAGCAGGCTCTGACCGTTAAAGTCAGTTGAATCTGAAATACGTGTAATTTCAGCAGCCATTGTCTGATATTCCTGATCAATAATGGCACGCTGCTCATCGGTGTAGGTACCAGTCGCAGCCTGCTCTGCAAGCTCATTCATACGGATAAGCTTTTCATCAATAACAGAAAGAGCGCCATCTGCAGTCTGAATCATGGATATTGCATCGTTCGCGTTACGAACACCCTGATTCAATGTAGTTGTCTGCGCACGCATCATTTCACGTACAGCAAGACCTGCTGCGTCATCAGCAGCGCTGTTGATACGCATACCAGAAGACAGCTTTTCAGTAGATTTAGTCAGCTGGTTGTATGCATTGTTGAGGTTACGTGCAGCGGTATTAGC
>JWTM01000251.1 GCA_001749745.1 Candidatus Marispirochaeta associata | reverse complement strand
GGCACCTTCGGAGAAGAAGTTGCTATCGGTCAAAAAGCAGAGGATGTGCGCAAGGTAGTTTATGGTCATGTCTTTATAGATATTCCATCAACATATTCTAACCTTGGCACAGTTGAGGTTGCATGGCAGCCATCTGTACCCATACCGGATCTGACCGTTCCGCAATATTTATCTACAACAGTGTATGCGTATAACGGTACGTATTATTTTACCCAGTGGACACGTCTCGGAAGTGATAAATATTATTTTGAACCACTAGTCAATGAGGATGTTGAGCGTTGGGGCACCACATGGCAGCTCACAACATTTACAGTTCCTGCAGATACAGCTAATTCTGAGTATTCTCAATATTTCAATTTTTTACAGCAACAAGATGAAGAGCTTTCGGACTCGTTCGCTATAAATGTATATGCAAAACGTTTTTCCGGTCGCGTGATTATTCGTGTTCTTGAGTTACGTCCTGCAACAGGTGCAAGTGTGCTTGTGCCGC
>JWTM01000250.1 GCA_001749745.1 Candidatus Marispirochaeta associata | reverse complement strand
AGCCACCGTTGTCAGCACTCCAAAGGTTGCTGGTGTTGCTACCTCTGATGCTCCGGCAATGGTCGCTGCAACGGGGTCATTCCCTTCGCTACGGGCTGTAAAAATGTTTTCCCCAATGACGATAGCATCGTCCACAAGAATGCCGAGCGATACAATAAAACCGAATGAAGTAAGCTCGTTAAGTGTGTAGTTGAGGACATTTTCTCCCATGATGATAAATGCCCCTGCAATGGATACAGGAATGCCGAAAGAAACCCAAAACGCCAGTCGTAAATTCAGGAATAGCGCCAATACAATAATAACAAGCGCGATACCTGAAAGTCCGTTGGAAACAAGTAGCGATACGCGGCTGTTAATGTACTCGCTTTGATCGTACCATGTGCTGATGGAAACCGTATCCGGCAATAAGCCGGATTTTTTGATACCATCAATGACATCATATGCTTCTGCGGCAGCAATAGTAATGTCTGTTCCACCAGTATCAACAAGTTCCAACCCTATGGAAGGCGCACCTTGGAACCTGTTGAGGATAGTTTCTTCTTTGTAGGTGTCG
>JWTM01000249.1 GCA_001749745.1 Candidatus Marispirochaeta associata | reverse complement strand
TCGCCCGGAGCTGTGGACGCAGGGACAACGAATCCGCCAGGGCACATGCAGAACGAGAATACTCCGCGTTCTTCAACTTGCGTAGTAATGCGGTAGCTGGCCGCAGGCAGGTTTTCATGGCGTGGTGATTGGTGATAAAAAATCTGGTCAATCAATGGCTGAGGGTGCTCAATGCGCACACCCAGCGCAAACGGCTTTGCTTCAACAGGAATGTTGTTGCGAACCAGCATATGAAAAATGTCGCGGGCAGAGTGGCCTGTTGCAAGAATTACCGCATCAGCATCGATACGTTCTCCTGATGCGAGTACAGCGCCGGTCACAGTATCCCCGTTTTTTACCAGGTCTGCCACATGAGCACCGAAGTGGATTTCTCCGCCTGCTGCGAGAATAGCTTCACGCATGCTGCTCACAATACGCGGCAGCATGTTTGAACCAAGATGAGGATGCGCGTCGATGCGGATGTCTGCATCGGCACCGTTTTCAATAAACAGGTTCAGAATGCGT
>JWTM01000248.1 GCA_001749745.1 Candidatus Marispirochaeta associata | reverse complement strand
GAGGTTGCAAACTAATCCATGATCAGGATTCAGGAAATATTAGATAAAGTAACAGAGCTTCGTCCGGATGCGGACGTTGCTCTGATTCAGAAAGCATATGTCTTTTCTGCTGCTGCGCATGCTGGCCAGACCCGTCTTTCGGGTGAGCCGTATCTGTCGCACCCGCTTTCTGTAGCCTATGAACTTGCCTGCATGCGAATGGATGATGTTTCCATTGCAGCAGGTTTGCTGCACGATACAGTTGAAGATACTTCCGCAACCATTGAGGGGATTGATGCCCAGTTTGGTGAAGAAGTGGCGGATGTTGTTGATGGTGTTACTAAAATCAGTCTGATGACCTTTGAAAGCAAGGAAGCTGCTCAGGCGGAGAACATCCGTAAAATGATCCTTGCCATGGCAGAAGATATCCGCGTGCTTATTGTGA
>JWTM01000247.1 GCA_001749745.1 Candidatus Marispirochaeta associata | reverse complement strand
TAGAGATGTTATCTCATGAAAAAAGAATGGAATGAATTTATCGCGATATTAAACCGCGAAGTTGTACCGGCTTTGGGTTGTACCGAGCCGGTCACAGTCTCCCTTGCTGCTGCACGGGCTGTGGAAGAACTGGGAGCAAAGCCTGACCGTATTTTGGTGCAGGTGAGTGGCAATCTGTTGAAAAATGGAATGGGCGTCGGCGTTCCTGGAACCGGCATGTCCGGTCTTGGTATTGCCGCTGCTGTGGGTGCATTGGGCGGAACATCTTCTTTGAAATTGGAAGTGCTCCGTGACCTTACAGAAGCCAGTGTTGCCGAAGGCAAACGTATGCTGGCTGACGGTAAGATTACGGTTGAGCTTGCAGATACTGAAGAGCTGCTGTTTGCGCAGGTCAGTGCGTTTCACGGTGACCATGTTGCTACGTGTACTATTCAACAACAGCATACGTTGATTACAGAAGTAACCAAAGACAACGATATCCTGTTCAGTCAGCAGCTTGAATCTGAAGATGCACAATCCGATGACTGGCCGCTTACCATGGCAAAAATTTATGATTTTGCCATGGATGTTCCATTTGAACGGATTGCGTTTATCCTCGAAGCAGCACGACTTAACGAAGCCATTGCCCTTGAAGGGTTAGAGCATGAGTTCGGCTTGAAAGTCGGGCGTTCAATGGATCAGGATATTGCACTTGGGTTGCGGTC
>JWTM01000246.1 GCA_001749745.1 Candidatus Marispirochaeta associata | reverse complement strand
CGCGAACCAACTGCATTGCAGCGTTATCAACGTACATGTGGGAAAGCTCAACTTCAGGGTATTCTGCTGCCACTTCTTCAACTACAGCTCTCCAGAGACGGGACACTTCAAGCACGTTTGCTTTGTCCACAGAACACACACGCTTGTCACGCTTCATGGCTGCTTCAAATGCAGTACGTGCAATGCGGCGTACTTCGTCTTCATTGTATACCATTGTGTTATAGCCGTAGCGGATGCCGTCACGCACTTCCTGTCCCTGAGGCTGACCGAAGTAAATACCACCGGTAAGTTCACGGACAACCATCACATCAATACCGTTTTCTACGATATCAGGACGAAGGAAGCATGCGCTTGAAAGCTCAGGGAACAACTTTGCAGGACGAAGGTTAGCAAATAAGCCAAGTTCCTTACGGATACCGAGCAAACCAGCTTCCGGACGGGTAGCACCATCAAGGTTATCCCATTTAGGGCCACCAACAGC
>JWTM01000245.1 GCA_001749745.1 Candidatus Marispirochaeta associata | reverse complement strand
TTCGCCTTCTGCAAGGCTTGCAGCCATGAGCAGGTTTTCTGTACCGCCCACAGTTACTTTCTCAAATACAATGTGCGCACCCTTTAAACGGCCTTCACATCTCCCCATGATGTAGCCTGAGTCCACGTCAAAAACTGCGCCCATTTTTTCAAGTGCAGAGAGGTGCAGATCAACAGGGCGTGCGCCAATTGCGCAGCCACCGGGATATGCAACTTTAGCTTCACCAAGGCGGGCAAGCAGAGGGCCTAAACACAACACAGATGCGCGCATGGTCTTTACGAGATCGTACGGCGCTTCCGGTTTAGGGTCACACCCGTCTGT
>JWTM01000244.1 GCA_001749745.1 Candidatus Marispirochaeta associata | reverse complement strand
TAACAGTGCATACGTCTGACTGTCCTAATGTGCAGAACCTCGAAGCTGAGCGTCTGATTTCAGTGTATTGGGATGGTACTGAGGATAAGCCGTACCCTGCGCGTATCAAGATGATTTCCAAAAACGTGATGGGAATGATGGCAAAGGTAAGTGAACTTTTGATGAATGAAAAAGTGAACCTTGATGCCGGTATGTTCCATTCTATGGTTGACGGAATGTCTGAAATGGAATGGTAGAAGTATCTAGACTTTCTTCTTCAGATTAATTGTTTTTTGCCGATAAGCTCTGTAGCCGCGGTTTCTTGTGACTACAGTAGCTATGCAGCAATGCAGGCAGGTTTTCATGTAGATAAAAAAGCCGCGATTCCCGAAAGGGTTCGCGGCTTTTCTTGTATGCAGTGAGCTTGGCGCGTAAATTGTTGTGGTGCGTTTAGCGTGTTGCTGGCTTGCTGTTCATAGGCTTTTA
>JWTM01000243.1 GCA_001749745.1 Candidatus Marispirochaeta associata | reverse complement strand
CCCTTTTAACCCATGCGCTTACTTCTTATATAAGAAAATCCCGGGCTGATAACAGTCCGGGATTTTTATATTCAAACAATATGCTTGAACATCATGCTGCTTACGCAGCAGAGCAGATAATCTTCAAAGAAAATTATTTTACAACTTCTTTGAGGGTTTTACCTGGAGTAAATTTAACAACTTTAGTTGCTGCAATCTCAATTTCTTCGCCAGTGCGTGGGTTGCGGCCTTTACGTGCTGCGCGCTCAACAACTTTGAAGCTACCGAAGCCAGTGAATACTACAGAGTCGCCATCCATGAGTGCTTCAGTGATAGTTTCGATAGTAGATTCGAGTACAGTTTCAGCCTGAGATTTAGAAGCGAGGTTAGCGTTAGTGAAAAGCTTTTCTACAAATTCAGCTTTAGTCATGAAGTTCTCCATTACATAATGTATGAGTTTATCAGATCA
>JWTM01000242.1 GCA_001749745.1 Candidatus Marispirochaeta associata | reverse complement strand
TTCTGGGAAGAAGAGACAAACCAGCTTCTTTCTGAAGGCGGATACAGGGAGCAGCCGTTTATGTTTGCGCGCTTCTCCAAGTTCTCCGGCTCTGCCCCGTGGGGGCGTGGTGCTGGGCATACAGCGTTGCCGCATATCCGCCTGCTGCACAGTCAGGAAGAATCCAAGAACGCAGCTGTAGAGATTCAGTGCGACCCGCCGCTGGCTGTTGACAGCAACATGTTCAAGGGCGGTGTGAATACAGATTCCGGCGCAACAAATTACTACGATGGAAACGGCGTTACAGGTGAGCGCAGCAGCGGCATACATCCGCTGCCTTCCACAGCTGACGTAAGCGGTGTGCATGTGCTTACCAAGGAACGCGCAGAAGAAATACGCACCATCTTTTTTAACGATCAGTTGCAAATGGTGGGTGGGCCGAA
>JWTM01000241.1 GCA_001749745.1 Candidatus Marispirochaeta associata | reverse complement strand
CCATTACGGAAGATTCCCACGTAGTCCATCATTATATCCTGCATTTCATCCCGCAGAACAATGGCACTTTCTTTACCGGAACTGCCGGAAAGACGCTTGATGCGCTCTTCAATTTTTGCATGGGCATCCCGCAACGCACTCTGCTTAAAGTCTACAGAATGGCCTTTAAGGAATTCGACGACTTTCTTACCCACATAACGCCCTGCAACAACGGTTTCAGCAAGGGAGTTGCCGCCAAGGCGGTTGAATCCGTGCATGTCCCAGCACGCAGCTTCACCGGCAGAGAACAGCCCGCTTAATCCATATGCCGCACCGTCTTTGTTTGTGCGTACGCCGCCCATTGAATAGTGCTGTGTTGGTCTGACAGGAATAAGGTCGCTTATCGGGTTAACGCCAAGAAAGCTGGTGCAGATGTCATACACTTCACGTAATTTGGTCGTAATGT
>JWTM01000240.1 GCA_001749745.1 Candidatus Marispirochaeta associata | reverse complement strand
AACCGAATAGAGCATTTTCACAGTTCGTTTAAATAATTCTTAATTTTAGAATGTTATTGCATGTCGACTGCCAAGCTCCCTAACGCTACCCCAGTTATTATTGACAACATTTTGTCGCTGCTTTGTTAAAAGGAGAATAAAAAAAGCGACCATCATGGTCGCTTCGTAGTGCTATTGCTTTGCTTGGCGTTTTATTCGCTTTACTGTCGAGACTGAACATCCAAATTTGTCGGCAGTCTTACTGATAGAGTTCCCTTGCTGGACGAACTCCAACACTGCCTCTCGTTCAAACTGCCGCTTTCGTCCCTTATACTTCCCAGCCGCTTTGGCTTTCTCAATTCCGGCGGCTTGTCGTTCTTTCCTGAGGTTCGTTTCGAATTCGGCAAATACACCCAACATCTGTAAAAACGCTTTGCCGCTTGCTGTGCTGGTATCAATTTTCTGATCAAGAA
>JWTM01000239.1 GCA_001749745.1 Candidatus Marispirochaeta associata | reverse complement strand
CCCGACCACCTGCTCCCAGCGATATTCCACAACTCATTGTAGATGCTCTACAAATACAACCAACAGAAATCCTCCGCTCAAGAGATTACGTCCTTGTTTTTGAATCAGAAGAAGTCATTAAAAATATGAATCCTGACGTAGCCATGCTTAACCAGATTAACACCGACCCCGGCGGAATCTGCGTTACTGCACCAGGAAGTGACGTTGACTTCGTCTCCCGCTTCTTCACGCCGCAGGCGCAAATATTTGAGGACCCTGTCACAGGCTCTGCGCATTGCTCCTTAATTCCTTACTGGAGTAAGCGGCTCAGTAAAAAGCACATGCGAGCAACGCAGCTGTCAGAAAGAA
>JWTM01000238.1 GCA_001749745.1 Candidatus Marispirochaeta associata | reverse complement strand
CTGCTTCTACGTAGCTATCGGTCAGAAAAAATCTACCGTTGCTCTTGTAGCAGATACCCTTAAGAAGCACGGCGCGATGGAATACACAACCATCATCTCCGCTACCGCTTCTGAGCCGGCACCACTGCAGTTCATCGCTGCATACACCGGTTGTACCATGGCTGAGCACTACCGTGACAACGGCAAACACGCTCTCATCGTATACGATGACCTGTCCAAACAGGCTACTGCGTACCGCCAGATGTCTCTCTTGCTCCGTCGCCCTCCAGGACGTGAAGCGTTCCCGGGTGACGTATTCTACCTGCACTCCAGACTTCTTGAGCGTGCAGCTAAAGTTAACGACGATCTCGGCGCTGGTTCCATGACTGCTCTGCCTATCATTGAAACTCAGGCCGGTGACGTATCTGCATACATTCCTACCAACGTAATTTCCATTACTGACGGTCAGGTATATCTTGAGCCTAACCTCTTCAACGCCGGTATCCGCCCTGCGATTAACGTAGGTCTTTCTGTATCCCGAGTTGGTGGTGCTGCTCAGATTAAAGCTATGAAGCAGGTTGCAGGTACAATGCGTCTTGATCTTGCTCAGTACCGTGAACTCGCAGCGTTTGCTCAGTTCGGTTCTGACCTTGATAAAGCAACACAGGCTAAACTGAATCGTGGTGCCCGTCTCGTTGAGCTGCTCAAGCAGCCTCAGTACGAGCCAATGGAATTCTGCGAGCAGGTTTCTTCTATGT
>JWTM01000237.1 GCA_001749745.1 Candidatus Marispirochaeta associata | reverse complement strand
GCGCTGAACCGACAAACTTTACCCAGTGGCGCACGGTACGAAAATATGGTGCACAGAATGCCCCGCTCAAAATAAAAACACCGACGCTGGAATTCGGGGAAGCTACAGCAAAATCTCTGGAACCTTTTCTTGCCGACTACAATCATCTGCAAGAAGCCATCGATGACCAGCTTACACTGCATAACGTAGATTCCATGTGCGGCAAACTGGACAACGCCTGCTGCCATACCTGT
>JWTM01000236.1 GCA_001749745.1 Candidatus Marispirochaeta associata | reverse complement strand
CATAGCTAGGGTTTGTTGCTAACAGCTTGTAGGTATCTTCTGGATTTTCCGTGAAATATTTGCGAATAGCCTGCATGGATATACCGTCTTTAGGCAGTAGTCCTTTCCGGCACATAACGCGACCCAATGAGACGTACTGACGGCCGTTTTTTCCGGCATATAAAATGTGCTTTGTAGAGCCGTCAGGAAGGATAAGTCTTCCTGAACCTTGAATTTGAAGGAAGAAAATATCGAGTGGATCTTTAGCCCATGCAATTTCAAGCTGCTGTGCGTGAAGCACTCCCTTCATATCAATGGCTTTTCTGTCATAGTATGGAACGGCTCTGCCGTTTTCAATACGGTAGTATGCACGCTGGCCTTTCCATCGAGGATGGATATCTTCAAGATTCAGCATGAAGAGGTCAGCCGGTTTTGAATAAAGCGG
>JWTM01000235.1 GCA_001749745.1 Candidatus Marispirochaeta associata | reverse complement strand
CTTATGGGTATCAAGTCCCAGTACACCTGCATGATTACCGCCACGTAATGGTTCGTGGTGAGAAATCGTTTTCCCTTTTCGCGGCAACCCGAACAACATGTACCGCAAAAAAGCCAGACAAGTTGATTTACCAGCCTCATTATTGCCTAGAAAAACGTTAACGCCGGAAGAAAAGCCAGAAAGCTCCTGCTCAGCAAAGATGCCGAAACCATGAATATGAAGGTCCGTAATCTTCATTACTCTGCCTCCAATAAATCTATGCACAAGTATTGTGCTTCAGCTGCAAGCTGCTCAAGCTCTACATCAGTAAGGATGGTTAAGTTTCTTTTGACAGCAGGGGAGCCGTATAACTCACTTACAGATTCACGAAGTTCTTCAACTCCGTTTTCTCCTGTTAAGGATTCGGCAACAGTAAGCGCCTCCCCAAGCAGGTCAGGGCGGCTGCGCATCGCCTTAATATCAACATCCGGCTTACATGCCAGCTCAATATCTTTCAGCCATACAAAAGGAGAATTCTGCATTTGTCCTTCACGAATACGTTCAGTAAATTCCTGTACAGCACCATTTTTACGTAATTCTC
>JWTM01000234.1 GCA_001749745.1 Candidatus Marispirochaeta associata | reverse complement strand
AAACAAGCTTCCGTTTTTTCACCTTAGCTTTTGCAAACTGAACCTGCAGTTCAACCGGTACAGGAATCTGTAATGCTTTATTAAGAGCAAGTGGCATGCCACTTACCCACTCTCTATCAAAATCCCCTAATATACCTGACAAAACAACACGCTCTTTTTCATATTTTGCAATCAGACCATCAGGATCTTCATGCTTTGCCAAAAGTTCTTTCAGCACTGCGGCAACATCTTTGGCACTGGCAATATCCCATTCCAATGCCTCCATATTGGAAAAATTGTCAGCAATAACTTTCTTCAACTCCTGCAACTCATCTGCAGAGCGGACATAGCCCGTCCCCACAACAATACCGTGGTCTAATGTAAACTTAACATTGTACCCAAGCTGGGATGCCGTCAGCTGCATGGCCTCTATACGTTGCTCAAGTACACGTACTCTGAACAACGTTGGAAACGGATAGGCAGATACCATTTTTCGCAGTGCATCTAGCTCTGCAAATGTGCCAACCTTACCTGAAATAACGATGACACCATTCTCTGTTTTAGCCATCTCGATACGTGCATAAGGACGCCT
>JWTM01000233.1 GCA_001749745.1 Candidatus Marispirochaeta associata | reverse complement strand
TTACTTTATTCAGCATTCTTCACCCGCTGAGCCGGCTTTGGAGGCAACGCCGGAAGGATGGATGTTTTATCATCCACGTCTATTTTATGAATGAGAGTGCGAACTGTATCATAATCAGAGTCTGATGCCGGAATAATACCGCAGGTGCGGGCTTTACGTAATATTGCAGCATCGTCAGAGTTATCCATTGAAAGTTTGAACATTGCCTGAGCTATTTTAGACACCACCTCTTTATCCATGCCTTTTCT
>JWTM01000232.1 GCA_001749745.1 Candidatus Marispirochaeta associata | reverse complement strand
GTATTCCTCTCGGTGTTACCGATTTAAGCACATTCAGCACCGAACACCTGTTCAGCGTACCAAGCCTGTCCCCGCTCTTTATGCAGCTGGATTTCTCCAATGTATTCTCTTTGGACATGCTCATCATCCTGTTCACATTCCTGTTCGTAGATATGTTTGATACTGTAGGCACCCTTATCGGTGTTACAGCTAAAGCGAACATGCTTGATGAGCGTGGTCGTGTACCGAATGCAAAGCAGGCATTGTTTGCGGATGCTATCGCAACTACTGCTGGTGCATGTCTCGGTACCTCCACAGTAACCACTTTCGTAGAGAGTGCTGCTGGCGTAGCAGAAGGCGGCAGAACCGGTCTTACCGCGTTCACCACTGCAATCCTGTTTGCACTGGCTCTTCTGTTAGCTCCGTTATTCCTCGTTATTCCGG
>JWTM01000231.1 GCA_001749745.1 Candidatus Marispirochaeta associata | reverse complement strand
CAGCCTTTAATTGTATTCTGTAAATACGTTACGATACGTCGACTAGTTAGATTCCTGCTCAAGTTTATTCTCAAGCTGACGATCTTTTTCTGTATCAAGGGACTGATCAAGAGCGCTTGTATCGCCACTGCGTTCAGCAGCTTCATCTTTTTTGATGTCGCTGGCGATATCTGCTTCAAGCCCTTTACCTGTTTCGTTAATTGCATTGCTGGTTGTAAGACCAGGAACTTTGCTACCTGTTGCGTTGTACAAGGAAGCTACGGAGATCATATAGTCACCGCGAGCTGTAATCAACGAAGCTTCAGCAGAAGAAAGGTCAGCCTGTGCATCAAGCACGTCTGTGTTGGTACCAACCTGTGCCTGATAACGGGCTACAGCCATACGGTACGCTTCTTCCGCTGCGGCAAGAGTTTTTTCTGCCACTTTGATACGCTTTGCAGCGTTGATGATATTCAAGTAACGGGACTTAACTTCGAACGCA
>JWTM01000230.1 GCA_001749745.1 Candidatus Marispirochaeta associata | reverse complement strand
CAGCAGGTATCAATGTTGCCGGTCTCTGCTGTACTGGTAACGAGCTGCTCATGCGTCAGGGAATCCCGATGGCGGGCAACCATCTCATGACAGAACTTGCAATCGTAACCGGTGCTGTGGAAGCTGTGGTTGTTGACTACCAGTGCATTATGCCTTCGCTGGTAACTGCTGCACATTGTTACCATACCCGTTTTATTACCACTGCAGAAAAAGCCAAGTTCACAGGCGCAATGCACTTTGAAGTCCACCCGCACAATGCGCTGGAGCAGGCAACAGCCATTGTTGAAGAAGCTATCAGAGCATACACAGAACGTGATAAGGGTCGTGTAGAAATTCCAGCAGAGTCAGTTGAAATAATGACCGGCTTCTCCAATGAAGCAATTCTTTCTGCTCTTGGTGGAACCCTTACTCCATTGCTTGATGCGATCAAAGCAGGAAAGATCC
>JWTM01000229.1 GCA_001749745.1 Candidatus Marispirochaeta associata | reverse complement strand
TTTGTTTGGTCACTTAACCCATCGGAGGAAATGGTGGCTCCTTTTAGTTATCTAAATTGCGAACATTTTTGGACGGGATCAACTCGAACGGCTTGGAAGAGCGAACTTTTCGTTTAAATATGACAAAAATACTAGTACATTAAGGCCCGTCGGAGGTGGATGAATGGACAAGAAGCGCCCGAATCCCTACAGCTATGCCATGACCGAAGGGGTCGAACGGACGCCCAACCGGGCGATGTTGAGGGCCATCGGCTTTACGGATGAAGACTTTTCCAAGCCTCTGATAGGGATCGCCAGCGCCGGGGCGGAGTTGAGCCCCTGTAATATTCACCACGATAGCCTGGCGGCCCTGGCCAAGGATGAGCTGATCCAGGCCGATATCCGGCCGATGAAGTTCAACACCTTCGTCGTTACCGACGGCGAGGCGATGGGCCATGAGGGGATGAAGGCGAGCCTCGTCTCCAGGGATACTATCGCCGACGTGATAGAGTTGGTTGTTCGCGGCCACGCCCTGGACGGAATCCTCGGCATCGGCGGCTGCGACAAGACCATCCCCGGTACGGTTATGCCCATGGCGCGACTCAATCGGCCCTCGATTTTCTGCTACGGCGGTACGATTCGGGCCGGGCGGATCGGGGATCGGAAGCTCGATATCGTCAGCGCCTTCGAGGCGGTGGGAAGCTACTCGAACGGCGCTATCGACGACGCGGAGCGGCACAGAATCGAGTGCGCCGCTTGTCCCGGACCCGGAGCCTGCGGCGGTATGTACACCGCCAATACCATGGCCTCCGCCGTCGAAGCTTTAGGGATGAGTCTTCCCAGGAGCTCCTCCATCCTGGCGGTCGACCCCGCCCAAGAGGAGCATCTGCGTCGTAGCGCCCGTGCTTTGGCCCATCTCTTAGAAGAGGGAATTCTCCCGCGCCAGATCATGACCCGGCCCGCCTTCGAAAACGCCCTCAGGGTGGTAATGGCCCTTGGAGGAAGTACCAACGCGGTCCTGCACCTCTTGGCCTTAGCCCGGGAGGCGGAGGTGGATCTCTCGATCGACGAGTTTAACCGCTTCCACGATACGACGCCGACCTTGACCGATTTGAAGCCCGCCGGGAAGTATGTCATGGAGGATCTCCATCAGGTCGGGGGGGTGCCGGTGGTGATGAAGATCCTCCTCGAGGAGGGCCTCCTCCACGGCGACTGCCTGACCGTTACCGGCCGAACCCTGGCCGAAAACCTGGCGGATGTCTCCACCGACCTCTCCGGGCAAGAGGTGATTTACCCTTTTGCCGAGCCCTATAAAAAGACCGGTCCGATTGCAATCCTCCGGGGCAACCTGGCCCCCGAAGGAGCGGTCTTAAAGACCAGCGGCCTGAAGCTTAGCGAACACCGGGGGCCGGCCAAGGTATTCGAAGGGGAGAGCGATGCTCAGGCCGCTATCCTCTCCGGCAAGATCGTCGAGGGGGATGTGGTCGTGATCCGCTACGAGGGACCCAAAGGCGGGCCGGGGATGCGGGAGATGCTGGCCCCTACCGCGGCGATTGCCGGGCGGGGCCTGGCGGGCAAGGTGGCCCTGATAACCGACGGCCGCTTCTCCGGCGGCAGCCACGGGATGATCGTGGGCCATATCTCGCCGGAGGCCCAGGTGCGCGGTCCCTTAGCCGCCGTTCGAGAGGGGGATACGATCACCATCAGCCTCGAGCGTCGGGAGCTTACGGTAGATCTAAGTCCTGAGGAGATCGAAAGCAGGCTCGCTGGGTGGAAACCGATCGATAACGGCTATGCCCGCGGCGCCCTGGCCAAGTTCGCCCGGCTCTGCCGCAGCGCCAGCGAAGGGGCGGTAACGAGCTAGATCCAGCCCAAAATCGATGCGAAGAGGATCAGCATCAGCGCGTCCAGTCCGGCCATGGTTCCGATAAAACGCCAGCGATTCTGTCCCGGGTTATCGTAGGCCCAAAAGGCTGCTGCGAAGAAGGGGATGTAAACGAAGATGCAGACGCTAACAGGGCCCCACCAGGGATAGACCCAATGAAACACTCCCGTCCAGGCTAAGAATATCTCGAAGACCGAGAAGAATACGGCGTTGAAGAGGATAAAGAGCCAGCGGTTGGGAATGCCCGCAATCTTACGGCGGCGATCCTCCGGCAGCAGCTTGCTCAAGATAACGCCGGCAACCGAGAACATTACGCTCAATTCCCAGCCGACCCCGATCAAGAGCAGAAACGAGGTTCCTCCGGGAACCGTCCAGAGGGCGTGTCCCGTAAAGTGCTGCACGAGGGCGTTACCGATTTCGAAGAACCAGTGCACCGAGTAGAGGGCCAAGCCGGCGGCGATATAGTTCCAGTTTCGCTGTTCGTACTCTTTTACATAGACATAGAGGGCGAAGGCCAAGAGCGCAATGGCGCTCCAATGGAAGTTGTCGCCGTTACGTAGCAGCGTCAGGGCCTGATCAGTCATCTCGGGGCGGTTCATCGTGTCCTCCGTTTTGTAATACCGTTTATCGGTCTATCATCCTCTATGAGGCCGGATCGGTCAAGGAGAATCTAAATCACCGGCCAGCAGCTTGAGTCCGACTCGATCCGTGATAAGCAGTTGATTCTCCCGACGGCGGATGAGCCCTCGGGTTTCGAGCTCCCCCAGGGTACGGCGGAGATGCCGTACGCTGGTACCGAGTTGATTGGCGCACTCCTCCATCCCGCCCCGACCGTATCCGCTCAGTCCTCCGGAAAGAAGTAATCCCGCCAGACGCACTCGGAGGGGATAGCTGACGTTTTGAGAAGAGAAGAGACTCTCCCGATGGAGTTTGCGCGCCAATCCGCGGGCGAGAATCCTGCAGTAGTTAGGGACTGACTCTGTAGCGTTCTCCAGCGCATCCATCCGCACCGAAGCGGCCTCCAGAGCTCCGCCGGCCCGGACCGTACAGCTGGCGGGAATATCCAGAAAATACTCGATGTCCCCCACGATATCGCCGGCGCCGTAGATCTGAAAAAGATAGGTCCGCCCGTTGGCCAGGCTGCGGTAGACCCGGGCCTTGCCGGATAGGAGAAAAAAGAGACGGCTCAGACGATCCTCTTCACGACAGATGAACTCCCCCGGTGAGTAACGGTGCAGCCGTACCTCTCCTTCTAGAGAACAAAAGTCGGGAAAATAGGAGAAAAACTGGGATAGACCGGACATATGTCCTCCTTGATCTCTCACTCTATCATCTATCCTCGTAACGTCCCACAGGAGGGGGAGGACTGAAATGCTGATAATTCTTGCGGTTGGAATAGGAGCGCTGATCTCCGTCATGGTTAGCTTAAACGGGGGGCTGCAGTCTATTCTAGGACCGATTGCTGCCCTGACGATCATTCATATAGCAGGGCTTGCCGCCTCGTTTTCGTTCACTCCTCTTTTGGGCGGATTACCCCCTCGCAAACGGCGCCGTCCGGCTCGAATACTCCTGATGGCGGGCGCCCTCGGCCTCCCCATTGTCTATCTCAATAACCGGGTATTCCTTGAGGGGGGTGTGCTTCTCACCTTAAGCGGAATGCTCGCCGGTCAGAGTGTTGCGGCGGCGCTCTTCGAATCGAGCCCTTGGAGTTCGGTCCGTGCCGGGAGTCCTCTGCAGCGTTTGATTCCTCTCAGCTTTATCCTGCCCGGTTCTTTGGCTATCGCCATATCCGCCGAGGTAGGTATCGGTTGGCTCCTGATCTCATGGATGCCCGGCGGATTTCTGATGCTGCAGTTGATGATGAATAGCCGACTCGGAAGCGCAATCGGCCAGGACCGGATGCTCCGTTGGAACTATCTGAGCGGATTGACCCCGCCGCTCTTGCTTATTCTGCTCCAGTGGGGACGCTTCGCCCCGGATCTGCTTCGATTTAGCGAGGTCCCGTTACACCTTCTTATAGGCGGAGGAGTTATCGGCGTGGCGGTTATCGCCGGGCAGAGCCGGTTATTAACGCGGATGCAGGCCCTCACCATGGTCCTGGCCACTTATCTGGGGCAGTTCGGCATGGGAATCGCCCTGGACCTCTTGTCTGGACGTCCGGCGGGCTGGATGTATCTGGCAGGATCGCTGCTGGTTTTTTTAGGGCTCCTGGCGGGGGAGGGGATTCGGCGCAGGTGACCTCGCCGAGGTGATTTGCTATACTCCCGCTATGCAGCGCCCCGATCTCCTCTACTCCCGCTTCCTTCAGATCCTGGTAACTCTATTGGCTTCCGGAATGTACGTCTTCGTGCTCGGTCTCACTCTTGCGGCGCCCTCCCTCTGGATAGCCTCCCACCTGGCCACCTTCATCGAGGTGGTAACCAACGGGAGCTATACCTACTGGTATATCGTCCGCTTCGCGATGGTTATCGCCGTCTCGATCTGGATCTTCCATGTCTGGGGTGTACTGGTTATGGGCATTGCAATGTGTCTGGCCGTGGCGCGGATCAAGCCGGGGCGTTACCGAGTCGGTTCGCTAACCGGCATTCGCTGGATGTTCGCCTCGGGGCTCTACGGGATCGCCTCTCACCTGGTATTGCCGCTGGTCAGGAACACCTTTTTCCTGGTCTGGTTCTACCGGCTCATGGGGGCGGATATCGGACGCAACGCCCAGCTGAACTCATACACTCTGCCGGACGCCTATCTCTTGAAGATCGGTAAGAACGTCGTTATCGGCGCCAGGGCCGAGATCAGCTGCCATATCTTTCAAGGAAACTACATCATCCTCGAACGGACTGAAATCGGGGAAGGCACCCTCATCGGCGCCCATGCCTATATCTCGCCCGGGGTATCGATCGGAAAGAACTGCGTTATCGGGGTTAACTCCATGATCCGTCGGGGAACGGTGATTCCCGACGGCAGCCGCTTAGGGATTCCGGCGGCCATGAGTCTGCATCAGATTCGGATTATAGAACGATCTCTTGCCCAGGAAGCCCAAAAAGAAGGTCCCGGAGAGCACTCCCCGGGACCAGAGAAAGTCGATTAGTAGTCCTTATACCACACCCTGGTCGATCATCGAATCGGCCACCTTCATGAATCCGGCGATATTGGCGCCGTTCACATAGTTGCCCTGGGTGCCGACCATCTCGGAAGCGTCGACGCAACTCTGATGGATGTTGATCATGATCCGGTGCAGCTTCGCATCCACCTCTTCCCGGGTCCAGCTCATGCGCATGCTGTTCTGGGACATCTCCAAACCTGAGGTAGCGACGCCGCCGGCGTTGGCGGCCTTTCCGGGTCCGTAAAGAATCTTTTGATCCACGAAGTAGTCCACAGCTTCGGGTACGCTGGGCATGTTGGCGCCCTCGGAGACGACATAACAGCCGTTACCGACCAGGGCCGTTGCATCCTCCAGGTCTACCTCGTTCTGGGTCGCGCAGGGAAGGGCGATCTCGGCCTTGGCCAGCTGCCAGGGACGTTTGCCTTCGTAGTAGGGTACCTTGAAGTGGTCGGCGTACTCCTTGATCCGTCCGCGGCGGTTATTCTTCAGATCCATCACGAACTCCCACTTCTCCTTATCGATGCCATCCTCGTCGATGATCGAACCGGAAGAGTCCGAGAGGGAGATTACCTTTCCGCCCAGCTCATTGATCTTTTCGGTGGCGAACTGGGCTACGTTCCCCGATCCGGAGACGAGTACCCGCTTACCCTCGATCGCCTCGCCCCGGGTTTTGAGCATCTCCTCGGCAAAGTAGACCGCACCGTAGCCGGTCGCCTCGGGCCTGATCAGACTGCCTCCCCAGTTGAGGTTCTTCCCGGTCAGGATGCCTTCGAAGCGATTGGTCAGCCGACGGTATTGGCCGAAGAGGTAGCCGATCTCCCGGGCTCCCACGCCGATATCGCCGGCGGGAACATCCGTATCCGTACCGATATGGCGGTAGAGCTCGCTCATGAAGGACTGACAGAAGCGCATGACCTCCATGTCGGATTTGCCCTTGGGATCGAAGTCGGATCCGCCTTTTCCGCCGCCGATCGGCAGGCCGGTGAGACTGTTCTTGAATACCTGCTCGAAGCCGAGGAATTTCAGAATCCCCAGGTTGACCGAGGGGTGCAGCCGTAAGCCGCCTTTGTAGGGGCCCAGTACGGAGGAGAACTGTACCCGGTAGCCGGTATTCAGTCGGATCTCGCCCCGGTCGTCTACCCAGGGAACGCGGAATATCAATACCCGCTCAGGCTCGACGATCCTCTCCAGAATCGCAAATTTCTTATACTTGGGTATCTGATCCACCACCAACTTGAGGGATTCCAGCACCTCGTGGGTCGCTTGCAGAAACTCCTTCTCCCAGTAGTATTTGCTGCTCAAGTTCTCCTGTACGCTCTCGGTATAGCCTGCCATAAACACTCCTTATTCAAAAAATCATCGGATGGATTTCCACCCGGTTATCAACTGCTTGGTCTCTCGATCTCGGCCTTGCCCGACCGGCCGTCGATCCGTACCGGGAAGGGCTCCGTGCTCTCCAGGTGAATGCAGAACTCTCCCTCCCGGCGTCGCGGCTGGTCGAGGAGCCACGCCCAGTCGATCCGGGACTGGTCGCGGGTACCCGTCTTTACCGTCAAATAGCCGATGTTCTGGGCGGTCAGGTTATGAAAAAAGTGGGTTCCTTGGCTGGGCTCGGCGTTGAAGTTCTCTATCTCCGTCTCGACGATTAGGCCTGCGTTTCTGATCTGGGCCCAGGTAACGGGAACACCCAGGAAGCGGTCGCGGGATCCCCAGCGTCCCGGACCGATCAAGATATAGTGCTTATCCTCCAGGCAGAGCTCCTCGTTGAATTCGGCCAGCTCCCGTTGGATCTCCAGGGTGCGGGTACTGTCGAAGCGCTCCGGGGGAATGAAGATCAGGTTCCGCAGGGAGCTAAAAAGACCGTGACCCATGGCCTCCTCGGAGACGAGTATCAAGGAGGGATCGTCCGCCTTCTTGAGGCTGACCTCGCCCGAGATATTGGCGGTGGTCAACGGCCGGACCTGCAAGAGATAGAAGGTCGGGAGCACGCCGCTCTCTTCCGAGGGATGCAGGTCCACAGTGAACTCGATCTCTACCGCCGTACCCAGGGCAGCCTCGAAGATGCTCAAGAGTTCCAACAGGATCTTATTGAGGGGAAAATAGTCGTACTTGACGATGTCGGGAAAGGTGAGCACCCGCGGTCCCTTGGCGAAGGGGTCCTCCTTCAAGGAGTAGCCGTCCCAGACTGCCGCCAGATGATCCAGGCTCCCGTGTTCCTGGGCCCGGTCGATCCCGGCGCAAGCCAGGCTTCCCCCGTCTTCCGCCCGCAGGTCGGGACGGCTATTGTCGAGATCCAGGGCGTAAAAGCGGTTCTGGCTGTTCTTGATGAGCAGGTCGGGGGGAAGGTAAGAGATCGAGGGGTGTTCGGGACAGTAGCGGAATATATTCTCTCCGTCGACCACCGCTTTCCCGAGCCCCAGGGCGAGGGAGGCAACCGCCTCGTGGTGTCGCATGCCGGATATAGGGTAGAAGTTGTAGGATTGGGCCACTCCGGAAAAATCGGGATAGAACAAGCCCTGATGTTCCCGTCCGATCAACTCCTGAATGATCACCGCCATCTTCTCCTCATCCGGCCGGTAGTTGAATCCCCGCAGATAGCTCTGCGCCTCTTCCAGAAAGGCGGAGGCAAAGACCAGCTTGACGGCGTCGCAGAGCTGCTTCAGCTTTACCTCCTCCTCAGGATCATTGTTGGGGATCATGTAGGTGTTATAGACCCCGGCGAAGGGGAGGGTTTGCGAATCCTCCAGGAGTGAAGATGAGCGTACCGCCAAGGGGAGGTTGGTATTGCCGAGAAACTCCTTCAAGAGGTCGGAGAGCGCCTCGGAGAGCGTCCCCGCCAGAAAGAGCTGCTGAATCGCGTCGTCATCCAGCCCCTCCACCCGGTCGCGGATCTGTTCTCGCTCCAGGAATTCGTCGAACTCGTCGGTACCGATTATTGCCGTACGGGGAATCCGAATGTGGGTGCCCGGAAAGCGGCGCTCCAGCTCCATAGTAACGATGATGGAGTTGGAAAAAGCGAGTCCCCTCCCTTTCCCCCCCAGCGAACCGTCCCGCATGGTGAGGATCAGTTCATGATTGTTCATTATTGCCGTAGAAAAGGTGACTATCTTACCGCGGTTGCGCTGAATATGGACGTCCCGGAAGGCCTTGAGCACGAACTCCCGGTGCTCCTCGGTGGATGAGAAGTCTCGCTCGTGAACCGGCCGCACCTTACGGGCGATCTGAAACTCCCCATGGGCGATCAGCCAGGCGGAGAAGTGATTCTTCTGGCTATGATAGAGAAATGAGTCGGTGGGGATCCTCGGCAGAACCTGTTCCATCTCGCTGATCGATCCGGCCCGGGCGATCTCCTTCCCCTCGGCATCGCGGAATATAAAATCACCGAATCCCAGCTCCCGAAGGATGTAGTGGCGCAACTCCTTCAGCAGGGTAGGTGAATTCTTGTGGATGAAGGTGGCGCCGATCGACTCCGCCTGCTGGCGGAAGCGCTTGTCCGATGATTGGAGCAAGAGGCTCACGTCCCACTCTTCCAGATTGAGGGTGCGTACCAGGGCGATGCCGGCCTCCCGATCCAGACGGCCGTTGCGGAGATACTCTACATCGGAGATAACCGAGAGCAGATAGGGCCGGTAGCGCCGGCAGTACTCCATCGCCTCTTCGTAGCTCTTGGCCAGAAGCACCTTGGGGCGGGTCCGCATGCGGTAGAACTTCTGGTTATCGTTCAGCTCCTCGGAGATCAGCCGCTGCGTCTGGGTCATGATCTCTTCGTAGAGCAGGGGGAGGTAACGGGACCGGAAGACGATAGAGTCCTCTACCAGTAAAATAGTCCGCACCAGTCCGGTTTCGGTATCGAAGGGGGTGTTCCATTGATCCTCGACCGATTTGACCATGGCGATGAAGAGCTTCGAATCCCCCGTCCAGAGGAAGACGTTGTTGATCTCTCCCAGCCAATCGGGGTTATGCTCGATATAGGTCACGTCCGTGCGGGAGGTTAAGAGTAGATTTACCGGAAGATCGGGATGTTCGCGGTGAATCTCCCGGGAGAGATCCGGCGGCGTCGGCCCACCCATGCGCATCGTGGCGATAACCAGATCGAACTGCTCCTCCGCGAGGACCCGCAGCGCTTCGTCAGCAGTGGGTACCGAGGTAATCTGCGGAACCGAGGTAAGATTGAGCTGCATGTAGTCGCCCACGATCTGTTCCGAGAGACGCCCGTCGTGTTCGAAGGTATAGGCGTCGTAGAAGGTCGAGATTAGGAGGATCTTCCGCACCCGCCACTGCATCAGGTTGTGGAAGTTATCCTGCCCGTACTTGAATTTGTTGTAGTAGTAGTTCAGTTCCTCGAGTTCCATACCCTACTCATTACTACTGCAGTATAATGCACAATCCTGTAGAACGATAGCAAAAAGTGAATTTGCGTTAATAAAAAGATTGTTTCTACGCAAAAGGATTAAAAAACGGTTTAATTTACGTAAATGCGATTTTGATCCCCCGTTGCTGTAGGCGAAGCATACTGTGTATGCTGTGAGCGAACTCTCAATACGGAGGTCTCTGTCGTGCGCCGGAATCTGATCTTAGTGCTGCTGCTTATAGTAAGTTTTCCGATGATTCTTTCGGCCCAGATCGAATCCGAGATCCGGCTTCCCGATGCCCCCGAAGGCCTTGTGCGGGAGTTCAGTGTGGCGGTACGCAATCCCGGTCCGGAGGCGGCGGACTATAGCTTTCTCTCGACTTGTTCCTGTTTATCCCCCCGGGAATCTCAACTGCGGCTCGAGGCCGGCGAAAGGGGGACACTTCTTTTCCGCTTCGATACAAGCGGCCTGGTCGGCGAGGCCGAGCGGATGCTGGTTTATACCCGCAGGGCTGATTCCAGCGAGATGGGGCGTATCAAGGTCTCCCTTAAGGTGCTGCCCTCTAGTGACGAAGAGTTCTCCGCGTCCCGCAGCGACCCCGATTCAGTCGAGGTGCTTGAAGGTGAATCCCTCCTTACGGCCGACTTCTACGCCGATGCGAGCTGCAGCGAGTGCGCCGCCTTCCTGGAGCGACTTCCCCAGGGGCTGAGGCTGATAGAGCACGACATTCTCGATCCGGCCGTGATGGATGAGCTTCTCTTACGCTTGGAAGAGCTCGAGGCGCCGCTGGATGAGTTTCCGTTGATGATTATCGACGGGAGAATCCTGCAGGGACTCGACGCGATAGAGCGCCGACTGCCAGCTCTACTCAGGGGAGATGCGAGCTCGGAGCCCGCGGCCTCCTCGCCGGGAGAATCTTGGCGGAGCTTTTCTATTGCCGCAGTGCTGCTCGCCGGGCTCGCCGACGGGGTGAATCCCTGCGCCTTCTCGACGATCCTCTTTCTCGTCTCCATGCTGGCTTTGACGGGACGAAGCAGACGGCAGATACTGCTTGTGGGAGGTGTTTTCACCGTGACGGTCTTTACCGGCTATTTTGCAGCCGGGTTGGGGCTCTTCGCCGCCGTTAGAACCCTCTTCGTCTTCCCGATTCTGGTGCGGGCAGTGCGCTGGCTCCTCATTCTGGGCCTGCTGCTTCTGGCTGTTCTCAGTCTACGGGATGCCTGGTTGGCCCGGCGAGGCAGAACCGGTGAAATGAGTCTGCAGCTCTCCAAGGAGATGAAACGGCGTATACACGGAGTAGTGCGCAGCCGGCTACGAAGCGGCTCCCTTATTCTCGGTACCGTCGCCCTCGGCCTATTGGTCACCATCTTCGAGTTCTCCTGCACGGGGCAGGTCTATCTGCCGGTTATCATGCATCTTGCCCGCAACGAGGCCGACTTGAGGGCCTATCTACTACTGGCGGGCTATAATCTAGCCTTTATTCTACCCCTGGTACTGGTCTTCGGCGTTTCGTACGCAGGCGTCTCGTTGCCGAAGATCTCGGACTTTTTCTCCCGTCGGGTTGCCCTGGTTAAGCTGATTCTGGCGGGAGTATTTCTGGCGATGGCGATACTTACCGTGCTCACCTGAGGCTGAAGGTTTCACGCTCAATATATAGTTTATTTTGCATTTGCCCGGTTTCCATTCTATAATGAATTAGAAGAGATCTTTGGAGTTGCCGATGTCAATGTCTGATCCGGCCCAAACCATCCTCTTAGTGGAGGATGAAGTTGTCGTCGCCATGGGTGAAGCCGCTTTGCTGGAAGAGCATGGCTATAAAGTTGTTACCGTACACAGCGACACGGAAGCGATCGACACGATCGAGGAGACTCATATAGATCTAATCCTGATGGATATCGACCTTGGTCCGAATTCATTATCCGGTACCGAGACAGCGGAACTCATCCTAAAGAAGCACGATATCCCGACTGTTTTCCTCTCATCCCATACTGATTCTAAAACTGTTGAGAAAACGGAAGGCATTACATCTTACGGATATATCTTTAAGAACTCAGGAGAAACCGTCCTGCTGGCGTCGGTAAGGATGGCCTTCAAACTCTTCAATGCAAGACAGAAGATTGCGGAGAGCGAAAAGAGATATCGGTACCTCTATGAGAATACCCTCGAAGAGGTACATCTCTGGCAAGTAATACGTGATTCCGAGGGAAATATAAAAACGTGGAGACTAGTCGATGTGAACCCCGCAGGTCTAAAGGCTTGGCGAAAGAGCCTGGATGAGGTTATCGGAAAAACTGCAGACGAGATCTGGCCGGGTTCTGACCCAATCGGAGTCTTTTTTCCCATCGTAAAGCGGATCTTTGAGGAGGGAAAACCGCATACTTGGCAAATTTATTTCCCCGGAACAGGTCAGTTTCTGCTCATGAACAGCGTAGCCTTCGGCGATTACTTCTACTCGACCGGGGTGGATATCAAAGCAATGAAGCAGTTGGAAGAGTCCCTGCAGAAAAGTGAACAGCGGCTCAAGGATGCCCAGCATATCGCCAAACTAGGCAGCTGGGATATGGATGCTGTAAGCGGTGACGGCTACTGGTCTGATGAATTATTCCATCTCCTCGGATATGAGCCTGGAGCAGTAACAGCCTCCTATGCCCTATTCAAAGAGCACCTTCACCCCGACGACACAGCATTATTTGATGAAAACATCAGCGATTTTATCCGCCATAATCGCGAGATCGATACAATTCTCCGCTTCAAAACAAGAAGAGGAGAGACGCGCATCGCCCATGTATTAGGTAGGGTTTGCTATACAGACCAAGGAAGCCCCATCAGGGTATATGGAACTTTTCAGGACATAACCGAGCCAAAGCTGATGGAGGAGAAGCACCGGGAAAACGAAAAAAGACTGGCCATGATCGTCGACAATTCCCTCGATGCACTAATCGTTTTTGATCGTAAAAAAGAGATTGAATACATATCTCCCGCCTATGAGAGGTTATTCGGTTACACTCTGGAGGATGAACTCGGGCGCCATGTCGATTCGATCATAACCGAGCGAATCCATCCTGATGATATAAAACTAGTCAGTTCAATTGTGGCGGAGGCCATCTCAACCAAAAAACTAGAGTATACATGCAAGTATCGTTTTCGACATAAGAACGGCACCTATATATGGCGCTTCGATAAAACCAGGTTGCTTCTTGACGAACAGGGTAATTATTCCCGGGCTTTTGTTGTCTGCAGTGATATTTCCGAACTTGAGGAACGGGAGGCGGAACTCGTTTCGGCAATCAAAGAGAATAGAATACTCATGAACGAACTGAATCATCGGGTCAACAATAATCTGGCGATCCTACGAAGTTTAATCTCCATCAAGGATTCTGAAATAGGCGAAGCCGTAGATCTATCGGATATTCAAGCCCAGGTTGATGCGATTCGACTTATTCATGAAAAGCTCTACAAGGCCGGTCAATTGGACCAGGTACAATTGAGGGACTATTTTGAGGAGCTTCTGGATACAATTTTTTCGCATTTTTTCTCCCATCGAATCATTGTGCAGAACCGCTGTGAGCGGATAACGGTACCATCTAAGGCTGCCGTCTCCTTAGGGTTGATTCTCAACGAACTTGCAACAAATGCGATCAAGCATGGTTTTACCGAGGGTCAGGAATCTCTCTTTGTTATCGATTTGAGGTTCGATGCCGGATCCAGTGCGCTTTTGCTGACCGTATCTAATAGCGGGCAACCCTTTCCAGAAACGATACGGCTGGATAATCCCCATACCATTGGATTGAGATTGATCTCTTCCCTGACCGAGCAGATGGACGGGACGATCGAACTTCAACGCACGCCGTATCCGACTTTTATCTTTTCTTTTCCGCAAACAAGTTTACAATAATCCTGATCGACCTGCAGTCATTGGGATTACTTCATATTCAGACTGTACCCTAAGCAGGTGGTTGGATGTATCTTTCCTTTAATTAATTGAGTTTTTTTATTTATTGGCAGCCTCTCGAGCCTCGTATACTCATCGAACTTGTCAAGGCGGACAAATAGCCTTAGCATATAGGGAGACACTACAAGACTTTAGGAGGTGTTGTATGAGTATAAGTGGAATTATCAAGGAAAGTTTAGCGATCGCGAAGGGTAATCCCCTGATATTCATTCCCATGCTGGCGGCGAGCGTTATTTCTGGACTTCTTTCTCTCATCTTTGCCGGATCAGCCGTACCGATGGCCGGTAGTTTTTCTGGCGAGCAGATCGCAGCCAATCCGGAGCAGGCCCTGGCCGGCGTCGGGGTCGCTGCGGGCGGAATGTTTCTTATCGGTATTATCAGCGGCTTCGTCGGTCTATTAACCCACAGCATGACCGTCGCGATGGCGGACACGGCCCTTAAGGGTGATAAAGCTACTCTTCAGAACGGATGGTCCCGGGTTATCTCCCGCATTGTGCCGGTCATTATCGCTTCGATTTTGATGGGCGTCATAGTCGGTGTGGGCTTTATCTTGCTCGTTCTTCCCGGCATCATCCTGGCCTTCTTTCTAATGTTTACCCTGGTCGCCCTCATGGTCGACGATCTGGGCGCCTTCAAGGCCATAGGTCAAAGCTTTAAGACGGTCGGTAAGAACTTCGGCGCCACATTCATCACCTTTCTGGTGATTCTGGGGCTGGGAATCCTCACCGGTATTGCCAGTTTTATTGTAGCCCTTATTCCTTTACTGGGTGTGGTCCTTTCCATGATAGTCTACGCCCTTTTTACCGGCTTTATCACGATCCTCATAGTCCGGGTATATCGTGATCTTAGCACTGCGCCGGAAGCTCCGCCGGAGGTTGAGGTTTAGACACAGGTTGGTTTTACCCCCGACCCTGCGCTTGCTCTCGTAAATCCTGCGGATTTACTGCCGCACGGCCTCGACTGTCGTCCATCCATGGACGTCTCGGCTTTGCGCCGTCCTGGCGCTTACTTGGGCTGCAATGCCGCCTGCGGCCAATCGCTGGGCGACGATTCTCACGCATTTCATGCGTTCGATACACATCAGGCATAAAAAAAGGATCGGCCCTGGCGGACCAATCCTTTTTTTACCCCCGACCCTGCGCTTGCTTTCGTAAATCCTGCGGATTTACTGCCGCAAGCTGGGGCTTGCGGTGTTGCCTTCGGCAAACCGTTTGCGCGATTCTCACGCATTGCATGTGTCGGCACACATCAGGCATAAAAAAGGATCGGCCCTGGCGGACCAATCCTTTTTTTACCCCCGACCCTGCGGTTTGCTGTGCAAACCTTGGGCTTGCGATATCGCCTGCGGCGAATCGCTGGGCGACGATTCTCACGCATTTCATGCGTTCGATACACATAGCATATAAAACAAAACCGACCCCAACGGGTCGGCTTCGTTTTACCCCCGACGCGATTCGAACGCATGACCTACTGCTTAGGAGGCAGTCGCTCTATCCTGCTGAGCTACGGGGGCAGGTGGGAAGATAGTAGACAATTAGGCCCCGGGCTGTCAATTGCGAGATTACAAGGGACGGACGGAACTGATGCCGCCGTCTACCGCCAGGATCTGTCCGGTCATCCATCCGGATTCGGGGCCGAGGAGGTAGAGGGCCGCCGCTGCGATATCCTCCGGACTTCCTATGCGGCCCAAGGGGTGGCGCTGGGCCGATGCCTCCCGGCGCTTCTCGTCGCTGATCAGCCGTGCCGCCAGCGGGGTATCGGTCAGCGAAGGGGCAACTGCGTTGACTCGGATCCGGTCTGCAGCAAACTCGGCGGCGAGGCTGCGGGTTAAGCCCTCTACCGCGCCTTTGGCGGCGGCGATGGAGGCGTGAAAGCTCAGTCCGGTTTGGACGGCTACGGTACTGAAGAGTACGACGCTGGACTCCTCGGCTTTCTTCAAGGCCGGCAGAGCAGCCCGGAGTATCTGAACCGCACCGAGCAGGTTCACCTCGAAATCTGCGGTAAAATCATCATCCTTTAGGGATTTAAATGGCTTGAGATTGATGGTGCCCGGACAATAGACGAGGCCGTGCAGGGGAGAGGGAAACTCCGGCGGCTCATCGCCTACCCGCCAGCTGTGCCAGCTCGCGACGGCGGGCAGGGTGGCTGGGGGAGCGTCATTTCTGCCGGCGGCGAAGACCTCGGCTCCCCGATCTACTAATTCATTGATAACGGCCGTACCGATGCCGGAGGTGGCGCCGATTACGGCGTAGGTTTTTCCTGTTAGATCCTTCATATTCAGAAAATACCGCCGATCGGCTCAGGAAGCCAGTCTGATCGATTTGATTTGCACTCTTCTTCCTCTATGGGTATATTAGATCAAAATGACCAATGGTCATAAGTGAGGATACAGGATGACACGTAAGATAGAGAAAGCAATGGTAAGCGGCGCCAGCGGTTTTATCGCCTCGTGGGTGGTTAAACGGCTATTGGAAGAAGGGGTCGAGGTACACGGCACGGTCCGTAGTCTGCAGAACGAGGAGAAAGTCGCTCACCTGCGAAGGATGGATGCGGAGCTCCCGGGCACGCTCAAGCTCTTCGAGGCGGATCTTCTTAAGGAAGGCTCCTTCGACGAGGCGGCTGCCGGTTGTGATACGGTGTTCCACCTGGCGAGTCCCTTCGTGCCTTTCAAGGTGAAGGATCCCCAGGCCGAGCTGGTAGAACCGGCGGTGAAGGGTACGGCCAATGTACTGGGGAGCGTCGATCGTACGGCGAGCGTTACCCGGGTGGTGCTTACCTCGAGCGTCGCTTCGGTCATGGGAGATGCCTCGGAGCAGCCGGGAGCAAAACGCCAAGCCTTCAGCGAGGAGGATTGGAACCAGAGCTCCTCACTCGCTCATCAGCCCTACAGCTACTCCAAAGTAGAGGCGGAGAAGGAGGCCTGGCGGATCGCTTCTGCTCAAGAGCGCTGGAAACTGGTGGTTATCAATCCGAGTTTCGTTCTCGGACCGACCCTCTCGGAGAGAACAGACGCCACCTCCACCGGCATGGTGATGGAGTTCCTCAAAGGCGCCTATAAATCGGGCGTTCCGGCCCTCTCCTTCGGAGTAGTCGATGTGCGCGAGGTGGCCGAGGCCCATCTGGCGGCGGCCCGTATTGAGGAGGTCGAAGGTCGGCATATTGTCTCCGGACCGGTATTGAGTATGCTGGAGATCACCGAAATAATCAAAAAAAGCTATCCCGAACGCTTTCCTTTGCCTTCCGGGGTGCTGCCCAAGCTGTTGTTGTACATCTTCGGCCCCTTTCAGGGGTTTTCATGGCGTTATACGCGCACAAATATCGGTTATAGCTTCTCCCTGGATAATTCAAAAAGCCGTGAAAGCTTAGGCCTTAACTTCCGGCCGTCGCAAGAGACCCTCAAGGATCAGGTTGACCGGCTGCTGGAGATGGGGGCGGTATAGATACCAAGCTCGTATTGATTTTACCTGAGTGGAACAGTTAAGTATATTCTCCCCAGACAGGATATATTATGGAGGATAGTATATGCGCAAAGTGAGCGTTCTGATTTCGGCCCTGCTTCTTGTTGGACTTGGATCTTGTTCCACCCTTTTCGACAGTTTGGCGAGCGGTACATCTATTTTGGATCAGACCGAAGCACGGCTCAACCAGGCGGCAATGGATGCAATCGGCCTCGGCGCCTTGGAAGACGCAGTTCTGGCGAACCTTATCTACTACCAGGTCTTCTATGCCGGCGGGTACGGGTACGGATACGAGAGTTTTGAGGAGGGAGAGGGGGTCCTCTGGAATATTCGTTCCACCGATGAAGAAGAGCCTCTCCAAATTGAACGGGCCCTTCTCAAACGGAACGGAGACGGGTCGTCCTGGTGGCTATTAAAATATAGCGCCCAGGGTGAGGAGCCCTTTCTGTCTGAGGCCTTGATCGGTGCGGAGTATAAACTTCAGAAATTCCGCTACCGGGATCCCGAAACCGGCGATATTCGGGAATGGATTCCGGAGCAAGAAGAGTCGGTTGAGGAGAAAGCTGATCAAGATGAGTACGAGACGGAGGCTGATTTCTACCGGGGCGGTTACGAGGAGTATAGTCGCGGTCTGGCGGATATTACCGTCCCGGCCGGCACCTACCGGGCGGAGTACTTCCTGATCGAAGACACCTACACCGTTGAGGATGCCGAAGGCGGGAGCGAATCCTACTCGGTCCGCTACGAGTGGTGGCTAAGCGACCGGATCCCAGGCGAAATCGTACGCTATGAGTGGACTGACTCTTCCGCCGAAACAGCCCTGATCGGCGAGCTGGTGGCCCACAATCAGGGCTATAGGACCCAGCTCGACTCCTATTGAGCGGGAACGAAGAGCTCTCGGTGCTTTCTAGCCGACCAGCTGGAGTGCCTTTCGCTGCTCCCCACGGATAAGGGCGATTCCCTCTTCGGCTGCGTCCATAAGCTGATTCAGCTTGGCACGGTCGAAGACGCCCTTCTCGCCGGTTCCCTGAATCTCGACCAGGTTCTCGTCGCGCATAACCACATTCAGATCCACCTCAGCCCGGGAATCATGGTAGTAATCGAGGTCGCAGATGATCTCTCCGCCGACGATGCCTACGCTGACCGCACTCAACTGTCCCGCCAGAATCTCGTCGGGCGCGGGACCGCCGGATTCGGCGTGCAGCTTCTGCAGCGCCCGGTAGAGGGCTACCCAGCCGCCGGAGATGGCCGCCGTGCGGGTCCCGCCGTCTGCCTGCAGAACATCGCAGTCGATGAGGATACTCCGTTCGCCGAGGCGATCCAGTTTTACCGCCGCCCGCAGGCTGCGGCCGATAAGGCGGCTGATTTCGACTCCCCGACCGTCCCGTTTGACCCCGTCCCGGCGCTTGCGGCCGCCTCCGGTGCTCCCGGGAAGCATCCCGTATTCCGCGGTGACCCAGCCGCTGCCTTTGCCTTCCAGAAAGGGCGGAACCGAGTCTTCGACCGTGGCTGTACAGATCACTTTAGTATCCCCAAAACAGGCAAGGCAGCTGCCCGCAGGGTATTTTACATAGTCCAGTTCGAAGTGTACCTCTCGCATAGGAGCAGGTTACCATAGGCCGGGCGGCTAGGGGTATCCCCCGAAGCTTGAAGCTGCCGGATCGGACCGCTATAGTGGAGTTATGAACGGCACCATAAACAAGGAAACTATCCGGCTCTTGGCTCTCGATCTGGACGATACCCTCTTGAGCGAAGAGCTGACTATAAGCAGATTGAATCGGGAAGCGGTGGAAGCCGCCGAGGAGGCCGGGGTGACGGTAATTCTCGCATCCGGGCGGACCCTCTTCTCCATGCGAGATTACGGCAGACAGTTGGGCATGTGGGGGCGAGAGGGCTTCATGATCGCCAACAACGGTGCGACGGTTCTGAGTACCAAGGACGGCACTACCATTCTCGAAAAACCCTTGGAACCGGCTGTAGCGCTGGAGGCCTGGGAGGTCGTCCAGGAGTTCGGCCTGACCATGCAGTATTACGGAGACGGCGAAATCTTTACCTCCGGTCCAAATCCCTATACCGAGAAGGACTGCAGCCTGACCGGTCAGCACTGGCAACTGGTCGAGCCCTTTGCCTCTTATCTTACCGTACCCCGGACGAAGTTTGTCATCCCCGGGGATCCGGAGATCCTCCCCCGGGCGGAGGCCGAGATGAAACGAAGGATAGGAGACCGGGCCAATATCTTCATCTCGAAGCCCTACTTTCTCGAGGTCCTGCGGAAGGATGCCGACAAGGGAACCGCCCTGGAGTATGTGGCGCAAGCGCTCTCCCTTGGGGCCTCCCAGACGATGGCCGTCGGGGACTCGATGAACGATTTCGGGATGATCAGTTGGGCCGGTACCGGTGTGGCCGTGGCCAACGCCAAAACGCAGATTCGCGAAGCCGCCGACCTGGTTACCCAGCGTACCCACCAGGAGAGCGCCGTTGCCGAGGCGATCGAGCGCTGTATCCCCGGGTTATTCACGATCGGTCGGGAACGCTGAAGCAGATGGACCCCTATGCGCTGATCGATGCCCTTACTCCCCAGAGTCCTGAGGCCCGCCGGATTATGACCATCCACGGCGAGCTGGTAGCGGCCAAGGCCCTGGCGGTGGCGGATCGTCTATCCGGATACGAGATCGACCGGGATTTTATCTTCGAAGCGGGGGTACTGCACGATATCGGCATGATCGGTACCGATCTCCCCTCTCTCGGCTGCTTCGGCACCGCTCCCTATATTCAACACGGGGTTATTGGTCGTGAACTCCTGGAGGAAGCCGGCTACCCCAGACACGCGCTGGTGTGCGAGCGCCATTTTCTGACCGGTGTTAGCCGACAGATTATAGAGGCCGAAAAGATGGATCTCCCCCTGCGGGACATGCTCCCCCTCAGCATCGAGGAGCGTCTGATCTGTTTCGCCGACTGTTTTTATTCGAAGAAACCGGATCGTCTGACCCGGGAGAAGAGCGTTGAGAAGGCCCTTAACGGATTGCCCGAGTTTTCCAGGCCCACTTTTAAGGAGTGGTTGCTCGAGTTCCGCGAACCGGCGATCCTCCCGGTCTAGAGCACCATCCGTGCCCCGGGCACCTCTCTTAGAATATCGTATAAATCACTCAAGGCCTCGCTGGATTCAATCTCGGAGAAGAAGCTCAAGCTCATCCAGCGACCTTTTCCGCTTAAACGGGAACTGAAACTCTCGGCGGTGAATCCCGCCGGCTCGACGGCGGCGGTGATACGTTCCTGATTGACCTTAGCGGTCTCTTTGGCGCTCATTATGACCTTGATTAAAACCCGGGCGGGGAAGGGACTCTCGTTCTGCTGCTCCATAAGCTATGGTACTGAAGATGTGATAAAGGGACAAGGGAAGCGGATCTAGCTAGTTTGAACCTCTTCCCGTTCCTCTACCCAGCCGAGGAGGCGGATACGGTTGAAGATGTACTCCAGGTAATCCTCCTTGATGATCCGCCGATGAAAGGAACTCTGCGGGAGGGGCTCCGAAGGCGCACCTTTGAGGTAGCGCTTCCGCTTGGATTCATCGAACCAGTGGATCAGCGCGATTTTGCCGTCCCGGATCTCGATACCGGTCATGCCTCGCTTGCCGATAACACAGCCGGAGTTAAAGAGGTTCGGTAATACGATGTCGGCACTATGATAGAAGCTCGATTCGGTGGAGTTTCGCTCCTTACTCTCCAGGTTCTCGATCTCCCGTTTGAGTTTGATAATCTCGTCACCGGCGGCTTCCTTCGTCTCCTCCTCCATTTCCGGATAGTCCCTCAGGATGCGTTCGATGGCAAATCTGATGGAATCGCGCTTATTGAGGCCCTCGAACAGGGGGCGATGGGTATGGCCGATGATGGATACGATCTTGTGCAGGTAGGAGAAGCGATAAATCCGCCGTTCGACGGTATACTTCCGTTTCGAGTCGTGGGCGGCGGTTCGGTTTTTGATCCCTAAAGGGTTGGCGATGTATTTGACCAGAAATCCGACGAAATCGTTGTAGCGATGAAAGATATCCGCCGCCTGATGGCCGTGGAGGAGGAAGATCGACTGCCCCTCGTATTCGAGACGCAGGGCCTCTATCAGACCGGCATTGATGCTGTCGAAGCGGCCCGTGGAGAGCTCAAGATCATGATTCCCGATAATCTTGATCAACCTTCCGGCCTGATGAAAGCGTTCCAGTACCTGAAAGACCTCGGGCCAGCGCCGCCGGATAACGGGCATATTGAACTTCTGTAACTCTTCGATGTCGCCGTTTAGGATCAGGGTGTAGCCCTCGGGCCAATAGTACTCCTCGATGGCCCGGAGAAAGAGCTCGGCATTGGTTCTAAAATCATCCCCCCGGCGGCGAGCGCCGATGTGGAGGTCGGAAAAGACTATGAACTTCTCCGATCCATCGATCTGCCGTACCGGCGCGGCGCTATATATTTTCTCTATGCGTTTGATCGCTTCGTGATCCTTAAATGAGCTGAGTATGGTCTCTTTCATCGTTCGCTATTCCTTATCGTTGCTGGTATACCCGGATCATCCGGTCGGCCGGAAGCATCCGGCGAAACGAACGAATCCGCTCCAGGCTCTCCTCGTCGATCATGGTCTCCCGGGGGAAGAGAATCAGCCCGTTTGCAAGCAGCAGGTCGTCGGCCAAGAGCATCCCGGGGCAGAGCTGTTCCATCGCCAGCAAACGGTCTCCGCGATTCCGCAGATCCCGGTTTCCCCGAATGATCTCGCCCAGGGTGCGGCAGACCTCAGGATCGAAGCGGGGCGAGCCGTCGATTCCGTCGAAGGCCTCTCCCGTCTCGAGGCCGTTTAGGATCAGACGCCGGTCATAGGCCGAACAGGCGGCGATGATACGGCTCTCCAAGGGGATCTCCTGCCCCTTAAGTCCCTTGGGAAAGCCTGAGCCGTCGAAGGACTCATGATGGCAGACGACGGTCTCGGCCAGGCGTTTTAGATTCTCTACGGTTGCGATCATCTCGGCTGTCCGCATCGGATGAGCGCGCCAGGCCTCCCCCTCGCCTTTTTGCCACTCTTCGGAATGGCCTATCAGGCTCAGATCGTGAAGGCTCGCGGCATAAAAGGTCAACCTGCGACGGTCGGGATTCAGCCGCATCGCAAAGGCGGTACTGCGGGCCAGGGCGGCTGTTCGTTTGGCGTGCGCCCCCAGATCCGGGGCCGCCTGGGTCAGCACATCGGTGAGAAGCTGTACCATGCCTTCGAAGTTGCGGCGGAGATTGTCGGTCAATCCTTTGGCTTGAGTCAGGAGTCGTTTGAACTGCTCGGTTCGCCGCTCATAGGCGGCGCGGTAGTCGCCTGAGTGTTGGTCCACCCCTTAAGAATAGGGTATTGCGGCTCCGATGGCAATTATCCCCGGCAATTCTAGAGGGGATCGTCCCGCCACTGACCGCCGATCAGCACCTTGAGCTTGCGGTATCCCGATTCTCGAGCCAGGGTACGGGATTCCTCCAGGTGGAAGTCGATCGCCTCCGGCCGGTGGGCGTCGGCGTTGATCATCAGCGGCAGATCCCGCTCGAAGGCCTCGGTCAGGATCCAGGGAGAGGGGTAGACCTCGCTGGTGGCGCCCCGGAAGATGCCGCCGGAGTTGATCTCCAGGATAATACCGCTCCCCTTCAGACGATCCAGAACAGCTCCCACCGCGTGGCGGTAGCGGGGCTCCCGCTCATCCAGGTAGCTATACGTGTCGTTCTTCTTCTTGACCAGATCGATGTGCCCGAGGATCTGAAATCCCCCATGTGCGATCATCTCGCCCATCAAACGGTAGTAGGCTTCGCTGAGTGCGAGGGCGTCGCCGGCATAATACTCCTTCCAGAGCTTGAGAAACTCCTCGTCCGGACCGTCGATAGAGTAATCGCGGCCGTCCACGGGAATCGAGTGGACCGATCCGATGCGGTAGTCGAGTCCCAGAGCGTCCCAGCCGGCATCGGCGGGACCCATGCGTTCCGGGAGGTAATCGATCTCGAGCCCCAGGTAGACCTCCAGATCCTTATCTGAAGGAAGAGCTCGAACCCCATCGCAGTAGCGCTGAAGATCCTTCTCCTCCAGGGTCCACTCATTGGAGTAGGGGAGCGGGGCGTGACTGGAGAATCCCAGGGCCGCAAAACCTCGAGATCGGGCTTGGCCCAGATACTCCTCCAATCTACCCTCGCCGTCGCAGAGATCGTTGTGGGTGTGGTAGTTGGTTTTTAGAGGCATTAGCCGAGCAGGACCTCGCTTAGAGGGCGCTTGGGTACGTGATGACGCTGTTGATCGTCCCGGTAGTAGCGGATCGATCCCTCCGCCCCCGTCTCTTCCAGCACAACCTCTTCCGCCGGAGCGCCGAAGGCGATAACCAGCAGGATCTGTTGTGTTTCGGGAATAGCGAAGTTGCTGCGGATCTCCTCACGTTTCAACGAGCCGATCATACAGCCGCCGAATCCGGCCTCTGCCGCACCGAGGAGCATTGTCTGGGCGCAGATTCCGGCGTCCAGGCCCGAATCCTTAGCAATGGCGTCGTCGTTTAGAATCATGACGTAACCGCTAGGGCGTTTACCCGCCTGCGGGCCGTCCCACTCCTTCAGGTATCCCGCCCAGGCCAGGGAGGGGTAGAGCCGTTCCCGCTCTTCGGCGGCAGTGATGATCTTGTATTTTAAGGGTTGCCGGTTGGCGGTGCTGGGGCATATGCGGGCCGTATCGACCAACTCGCGGAGCAACTCCGGCGATATCGGCCGGGACTCGTCGAAGATGCGGAAACTACGGTTCTTGATAGCTAACTCTTTTAGGGTCATTACTTCTCCTTTCGCTTCCTTGGAGTCTGCCTAATTTCGCCCGATTCTACAAGGGACCGGCCCTTGCAATCCGGCCCGGCACGTACTATAAAAACGGGATGGCTAGATTCAGCTCCCCCGATGAGTATCAAAACGAACTCGATCGACGTTCTCGGCTTCCCCTGGGCTTCCGCGCCAGTACGCTGGGAATCGAGTTCCTGCCTGCGGAGCTTCCCGGAACGAAGCCGTATCCGATGCAGCTGAGCCTCATCGAACTCGACCGACCCGGTACCGCCGCGGGAGTCTTCACCCGAAATGCCGTTACCGGCGCCCCGGTACAGCTCTGCCGGGGACGGGTCGGGCGCAACAAGATCCGCGGCGTGCTGGTGAACAACAAGGTGGCCAATGTCTGCGCCCCCGGCGGATTAGAGAGCGCCCGGCGGATCGCCTCCCGGCTGGCGGAGCTGAGCGGGGATGAGGACGAATCCTGGCTCTACGCCTCCACCGGCGTAATCGGCTGGCGGATTCCCGAAGGGGAGATCTCTGCAGGGCTGCCCGAACTACGGGATGGGCTGACTGATCAGAAGGCCGTGGAGTTCGCCCGGGGAATCATGACTACCGACCGCTATCCGAAGATTCGCACCATTGAAGTCGGCGGAGCACGGATTACCGGCATCGTCAAAGGGGCCGGCATGATCGAACCGAACATGGCCACCATGCTCGCCTTTCTCCTGACCGATGCGGACCTTCCGGCTGCGGTTCTGCAGCGGAGCCTCGATACGGCAGTTCAGGACTCGTTCAACGCTCTCAGCGTCGACGGCGATCAGAGCACCAGCGATATGGCCCTGCTCCTCTCCTCGGGCGAGGCGGGAGCCGTAGATGCGGAACTCTTCACCGAAGCCTTGACTCAGCTCACTATGGAGCTGGCCCGGGATCTGGTGCGCAACGGCGAGGGCACCGCCCATGTGATGCAGATCAAGGTTGAGGGCGCCCGCACCAAGGCCGAGGCCCGGGGATTCGGGAAAGCGGTAGCCAATTCGCCGCTGGTCAAGACGGCGGTCTACGGCAACGACCCCAATGTGGGCCGGATACTCTCGGCGATCGGGGATTATGCCGGGAACAGCGGGATTCCCCTCAATCTCGACCGGCTCAAGCTCAGCCTGGGCGGTCACCAGGTCTTCTCCTCTGGAGAGTTCCGGCTCGATCCCTCTCTGGAGCGCCGTTTATCCGACTATCTGCAGGATTGCTCCTTCTCGTCCGAACAAAAAGGTTTCCCGGAGCATGACGAAATGGTCGAAATTGGGATAGACTTAAGCGACGGTGACGGCGCCGCCCTGGTGTGGGGCAGTGACTTCTCCTATGAGTATATTCGGGAGAACGCCGAATACCGAAGTTAAAGGGATATAAATGGACAACGTCGCGAATCGAATCGATGCAAACGTAGAACGAGCCTGCACGGAGCTTAACCGCTGCAGGAAGGAGATAGCCAAGCGTCTTATTGGACAGGAGGCGATGGTAGACGGGATGCTGACCGGCCTGATAGCCGGCGGCCATGTGCTTTTAGAGGGAGTCCCGGGTCTCGCGAAGACCCTGGCGGTGAAGACCCTTTCCGAGGTACTCGACGCGAGCTTTAAACGGCTGCAGTTTACCCCGGACTTGCTGCCGGCGGACCTGATCGGAACGATGATCTACCGGCAACAGACCGGCGAGTTCGTGGCCCGCAAAGGGCCGGTCTTTGCCAACATTATCCTGGCCGACGAAATCAACCGCGCCCCGGCGAAGGTGCAGTCGGCGCTGCTGGAGGCGATGGAAGAGCGCCACGTAACCCTTGGAGACGAGACGCATTATCTGCCGAAGCCCTTCTTCGTGCTGGCCACCCAGAATCCGATCGAAAGCGAAGGTACCTATCCCCTCCCGGAGGCCCAGCTGGATCGCTTCATGATGAAGCTCAAGGTCGATTATCCCGATCCCCAGGATGAACTGGCTATTCTGCGCCGCTTGGGGGTTGAGAAGAAGGTCTTCGTCCAGAAGGTCTTGACCCCTGGGATTCTGAATACCATCAAGGAGACCGCCGCCTCGATCAAGGTGGACGAGCGCATAGAGGAGTATATCGTCTCTATAGTCACCGCTTCCCGAGAGACGGACACCGTCCGCTACGCCTATACCCGCTATATCGAGTTCGGCGCCTCTACCCGGGCGACCCTCTTCCTCTACCGGGCGGCCAAGGTGCACGCCCTCTTCGCCGGTCGGGGCTATGTACTCCCTGAGGATGTGAAGGCGGTGGTACACGATGTGCTTCGTCACCGGATAATCCCCTCCTACGAGGCGGAATCCGAGGAACTGAGCAGTGAGAATATCATCGACATGATCCTCCGCGCCGTTCCGGTTCCCTGATCATTCGACCTCTGTCATGGAGAAAGAGAAACTTTTTCAACGCATCCGCAACCTCCCGCTGGTCAGCGCGAAGCTCTTAGAGGGGATCTTTGCCGGAAACTACCGCTCCGTCTTCCGCGGCCCCGGACTCGAATTCGACGAGGTTCGGGAGTATACCGAGGGCGACGATATGCGCAATATCGACTGGAACGTCTCCTCCCGCATGGGCTCGCCCTACGCCAAGACCTTTCGAGAGGAACGGGAACTGGTCCTCTCCCTGGTAATCGATGTCTCCGCCTCCCTCAATCAAGGGATCGGCGAGATCACCAAACGGGACATGGCTATGATTCTCGGCGCCATCTTCGCCTTTGCCGCGGTCCACAACAACGATCGGGTAGGCGGGGTCTTCTTCTCGGACAGGATCGAGAAGTGGGTGCCCCCTTCTAAGGGGCGGAAACATGTGGCCAGTCTGATTCAGGATATGGAAAACCTGGTTGCTTCCGGGGGAGGATCGGATTTAGGGCTGGCCTTGAAGACGGTTTACGAGAGCCTCAGTTCCCGGGGGATCTGCGTTATCTTCTCCGATTTCCGAACCGCCAGCGGCTGGAACGAGCTGACCCTCCTCTCCCGCAAGCACGACGTAATCGCGGTCCGCATTACCGACGCCGGCGATAAAGAGATCCCCATCAAGGGCAGCTTGAACCTGCGCGATCCCGAACGGGGGCACAGAATCCTCGCCAGCGGCCGTTCCAAGGCCTTCAAGCGCGCCTACGCCGATTTCTGGGATACCCAGGAGATCCTCTTCCAGCGGGAGTGTCGTCGCCGCAGGATACAGGTTCTCGATGTGGATACCGCCGACGATCCGGTGGCCAAGGTGCTCGCCTTCTTCAAGAGCCGGAGGCGAGGCGTATGAAGCGGGCAATTGCTCTCCTGCTGCTTCTTGCCGGCGGTCTTCTCAATGCCCAGAGCGGAGCTCGGATCGATTCGATCCTCTTTCTGCCCCCGGAATACTATGTGGGCGACACCGTCGAGATGAGGGTTGAGGTCGAAGCCCCGCCGGGAATGCTGATCGACAAGCCCGCGGCCCTTCCTCAGGCGGAATGGATCCTCTTTCGCGGGGCCGAGGTTGAGACGCGGGAGGGTGGCTATGAGCTTAGGCTCTTCTTCTCTCCCTTCGCCCCCGGAACCCGGACCCTGCCGGAGGTCGCTTTCGGTGATTTTACCCTGCGGGGACTCAAGATTCATACGACTACGATCCTGGAAGAGGAGGACGGGGATATCGCCGATCTCCGCAATCAGCTCTACCTTCCCGGGACCATGCTGCTTCTGGTTCTGACGATGGTGCTGCTCTTTACCGGCCCGCTGGCGCTCATCGCCGCCTCCGGCTTTATTCGGGGCCGGATACGTTCCCTCTCACTCTACTGGACGCGACGGCGGCCCTACTGGCGGCTGAAGCGGGATCTGAAGGAGTTGAGCTCTCAGGCGCTGCTGCTGCCGGACCGGGATTTCTACTACCGTCTGTCTGATGCAGTCAGGACCTACATCAGCCGGAGAACCGGCGGCGACTGCATCAGTACGACTATCCATGAGATCCGGGTAATGATGCAGAAGATTTTTCCCGAAGGCGATACCGCTTTACGCTTAATCCACTTCCTCGAGTACGCCGATATGATTAAGTTCGCCGGTATCGAGGCCGGGGAGGATAAGAAGGGCGACGATCTTCTCAGGCTGGGCGATCTGGTCGGCCAACTGGAGGAGCAGTATCGCAACCGGGAGAAGGAGGTGGACGTCGATGTGGATCTTTGAGAGTCCCGCCTATCTCCTGCTCCTGGCCCTGATCCCGCCGGCAATCTTCGCGGCCCACTTCTGGAAGCGCCGGGGCGGAGCCGTCCCCTTTTCGTTGTCGGTCTGGCGGGGAGACATCTTCGAACGGATTCCGCCGCTACTGAGGGTAGCCGATTTTCTGGGACATCTCCTTTTCTGGGCGGGATTCGTATTGCTCGTACTCGCCCTGGCCGGCCCCGGACGGGTCCGAAAGGAACGGATCTACCTCACCCGGGGTATCGATATCGTCTTCGTGCTGGACGAATCGCCCAGTATGGCCGCCCAGGACTTCTATCCCAACAACCGCTTCACCACCGCCCGGGAGGTAATCAAGACCTTTATCCGCTCCCGGGAGAACGACCCGGTGGGTCTGGTAGTATTCAGCGACGAGGCGGCGTTGAAGGTCCCGCCCACCCTCGACTACGGGGCCTATCTGCGGGCGGTGGATGAGCTGGAGCTGATGAGTCTCGGCAAGGGAACCGCCATCGGCGTGGGGCTCGCCGTGGCTTCCCTGCATCTGCGGGAAAGCAGCGCCGAGGAGAAGATTATCATTCTTCTCACCGACGGGGAGAATAACGCCGGCGAAATCAGTCCCGAGAGTGCGGCGGATATCGCCGAATCCTTGGGTATCCGGATCTACGCCATCGGAATCGGGAGCGAAGGGGATGTCCCCGGGGAGTATACCGATCCTGAGACCGGCAGGATTTATCAGGGAATATTCTCGGGTTCCTACGATGAGGAGCTTTTACGCACGCTGGCGGAATCGACCGGCGGGCGCTTCTATGCCGCCAGCACCCCCGGCGCCTTGGAGACGGTCTTTCGCTCTATCGACTCTTCGGCGGTTACCGAGAAGCGGGTAAAGGTCAAGATCGAGTCGGATCCGGCCTATCGTCTCTTCCTGATTCTGGGTGCCGTCGCGATCTTTGTGAGTATACTGGTACGAAGACTAATCCTCGGGGAGGCGATTTAGATGTTTCAACACCCCGAATACTTCTTCTCCCTGCTGGTACTTCTTCCTCTGGGGGGTATCCTCTGGAGAGGCTTCGTACGCGGTAGGCGAGACCTGCAGGTATTGGTCGGTCGTCGGCGTGACTATCTGGATATCTTTACGGTTAAATGGTTTTTCTCCTCCCTGGCGCTGGTGCTCTTCGTCCTCCTTGCTACCCTGGCCTTAGCCGACCCTGAGCGACGCGGCGCGCCGGAGATCCGCACCGTGGAGGAGCGGGACACCGTCTTTGCTCTGGATATCTCTCGCAGTATGCTGGCCGAGGACTCCGATCCTAATCGTCTCGGCCGTTCGCTGGAGATTATCCGGGGAATCATGTCCACCCACGGCGGAACCGGACGTTTCGGATTGACCGTATTCCGCGGTGCCGGGCTCAAGCTGATTCCCATCACCGAGGACCGGGCCCTCTTCGAAACGGTCCTGACTAATCTCCAACCGGCGATAATGACCCGCCAGGGGAGCGATCTTCCCTCGGGACTCGAGGCGGCCCTGGAGTCCTTCCCCAGCGGGGTGGAGAGCGAGCGCTTCCTCTTCCTCTTCTCGGACGGCGAGAACTTCGGTGATGAGCTGGCGCCTGTGGTCGAGACTGCTCGCGAGCGGGGAATCATGATTATTACCATCGGTGCGGGCGAGGTCGAAGGCGCCCGAATCCCGCTGGGCGACGGTGATTACCTGCGGGATGCAGAGGGCGAAACGGTCCTGACCCGGCTTCATCCGGTGAATCTTCGCTTTCTTTCCGAAGAGACCGAGGGGGAGTATCTCTCATTGAACGATCCGGGGCTGATGCGCAAAATCGACGCTCTCTACGGCACCTCCGCGATACGCTACAATGAACCGCGGGAGTCGGCGTATCACCCCTACCTATTAGGGGCTCTGGCATCTCTACTACTCTATTTTTTGATTCGGATAGTGCGATGGAAAAACGCCTTTTAATACTGCTTCTACCCCTGCTTTTTCTCGGCTGCGCTCCCTATGCCTCGCATTGGCGGGTCTGGAAGGGGAACTACGACTATATGAACGGCCGCTACCAACCCGCCACGGTGGCCTATCTGCGCATCCTTGAGGAGGGGAGCGCCGAAGAAGCGGTAATCCACTACAACCTGGGGAATGTATTCTATGCCCTGGGAGAGACCGCCGCCGCCGAAGAGGAGTGGCGCCTGGCCCGGGAGGGGGCGGAGGGAGAGCTCCTCTTTCGAACCCTTTTTAACCAGGGCAACCTCTATTTCGAACTCAGCCAGTACGCGAAGGCTTATGCCAGCTTCAGGGATGCCCTGACTATCCGGCCCGAGAGTATGGAGGCGAAACGAAATCTGGAGCTGAGCCTCCAGAAGCTCAGTAGTCAGGAGACGAGTCAGTCCGTCCGAAGCCAGGGCGGATCCCGGTCGGGATCCGAACCCAGCGACGAGGTGGAGAGAATCCTGCAATATATTCAGCGCAAGGAGGAGTCCCAATGGGTATCCCAGGAACAGGGCGAAGCCGATTCCGAACAACCCTCCTGGTAGGGCTGCTGCTCTTTCTGCTGCAACCGGCGCTATTTGCGCAAGCGTCCGACGCCGATCCGGCGCCGGTCGAGATCCTGCCCAATCCGGTGGGGGTGAACGACCGCTTCACGGTGAGTTTCATCCTGCCCACCCCGTCCGCCGCCGACGTCAGCATCGGCTCCTGGGAGTATCCTCGCGGGGTGCGCCTCTACGCAGGTCCCTACATCCGCGGGATAATAGAGACCCGACCGGACGGGAGCGTTATCCCGCTGGTTTCCGTCAGCTATATCCTGCGCTCATCCGAAAGCGGAATCGTCCTTTTCCCTTCGATCCCCTACAGCATAAACGGCCGTCCCGGAGCGACCCGGGAGGCGCTCCTGCGGGTGGGTACCTACCGTGATTCGGTCCTCTCCCTGCCCCTGGAAGTGGAGTGGCAGTTGCCGGAGGGTCCTTTTTATCAGGGACAGACTATCCCCGTACAGCTCATGATAGAGAATCTCGAGGAGCCGGTTTTAATAGATCGGGTCTCGGTGGAGCCTTCGGAAGGGGGTTTTTTCGAGGAAGCCCCGGATCTGCAGTCGACCGAGTCCCGGTCTCTGGGGCCGTTTACGCTCATGCGGCAGACGGCAAGCGGATTCCTCTTTACCCCCACCGGGACGGGGCGCTACTTCCTGAACCGGGCCGAAGTGGAGGCAGGAGAACGCCGGGGGACCTCTGCGGCCGTCGCGCTGGAGGTTCTGCCGCTGCCCGAAGAGGTGCGGGAGAGCGGCGCGGTGGGCGGCTTCGGTTTGGAACTGCTCCTCGAATCACGGCAGATCGAAGCCGGAGAGGAGTTTCAGGTAAGCCTCCGACTGGAAGGGGAGGGCAACCTTAATTATCTGACTATGCCCAGTCCCCGCTTCGAAGGTGCTGTCTTGCTACGTGAGGATGAACAGTATTTCTACCAGCCGGCGGAAGCCGGTTATACCGGGTACCGGATCCAACGCTATATCCTCGAGGCGGAGGAAGCGGGGGAGATCGCCATCGAGGTTCCCTCGTTTGCCTATCTGAATCCCCGGGAGGGCAGCCCGAGGCGGATTCCGCTGCAGACTGAAACCGTCGAGGTTCTCCCCGGAAATGAGCCTGACCCGGGTCCAGCCTTTGTGGCCGAGGAGCTTCTCTATTCGCCCGCAGAAATCGAAGAGGCGGAGCAGCGTCGCTTGAGTACCGTCTGGCCCCTCTATCTACTCTTTCTCCCCGGTCCGATGCTGGTGCTGGCGCTGCGTCTGATAAAGCGTTTTGGAGCCAAGAGTACGGCGGCCCTTCTCTGCCTGCCCTTGTCGCTTCTCCTGCTGAGCTCGGGCGGCGGAACTCCACTAGGCGAGGAGCTGCACGCGGCTGAGGAGCGATTCCTGAGCGGTGATTACTCCGGAGCAGCCACCCTCTACAGTCGTCTGGTCGCCGATCATGCACAGAACGGACGACTTCTCTACAACTACAGTCTTGCCCTGGGAGAGGAGGGACGGCAGGCGGAGGCCGTTGCAGCTCTGTTAGGAGCAAACCGGCGTCTGGGGCCGAACGAAAGGGTCTCTCGCTACTGGGAAGAGCTTAATTTTCGCGGAGAGTATCAGCGTCAGTTCAGCTTGCCCCGGTTCTACTTCCCGGAACTCTCCTTTCTCCTGCTGCTGGTCTTCTATAACCTGCTCTTTCTCTCGTTGATCCTCTCCCTCTTCTATCAACGTTCGCTGCTGCTCTTATCGACACTCGTCTTCCTGACCCTCAGCGCCGGTATGGCCGGACTCTTCATTCACGGCCAAGTGATGCGACAAGAACGATTCGGCGTAATCCGGGAGGATTTGGTCTCCCGTAGGATCCCCCGGGAGAACGCCCAAGAGTGGGTTGCGATTCCGGCGGGGCTGGCAGTACGGGTTACCCAGCAGTCGGGATCCTATATCCTGGTGGAGACCGCCTATGGTGCCGAGGGCTGGATCGAGAGCGAGCAGCTACTCCGGGAGGAGGACCTCCTGCAACAGGAGCCGGATGTATGAGTTTCGGCGATATCCTGGACGAGTGGGAACGGAACCAGCAGAAGAGAAAGGTATCTCCAAACCCGAAAGATGAGTTTCGCCGGATGATGGACGGCTGGCTCGACAGCGAGGGGGTCGCGAAAAAGGAAGCGGATTTACGCGGACATTCCCGGAAAAGTCCCTCTCGAAAGACTATTCGTCGCATGGCTCCCCAGGAGAGCATCGATCTCCACGGTTATACGGTGGATGAGGCCCTACTCGAGCTCGAAGCCTTCCTGAAGCGGTCGAAGAAACGGGGATTAAAGAAGGTGTTGGTGATTCACGGGAAGGGGCACCACTCCGCAGACGGCGAATCGATTCTTCGCCGCCGGGTCAGGGCCTATCTTGCCTCGTCTCCCTTCTGTGGAGAGACCGGCGTTCCCCAGCCGTCCCTGGGCGGAGAAGGGGCTGTCTGGGTAATCTTGCGATAGGTTCTAGCGTTCGCGGTAGATGATGCGGCCGCGGGTGAGGTCGTAGGGGGAGAGGGCGACCCGTACCTTATCTCCCGGAACGATGCGGATATAGTGCTTGCGCATCTTTCCCGAAAGGTGGGTTAGGATTACATGCCCGTTCTGGAGCTCTACCCGAAACATGGTGTTAGGGAGGGACTCCTTAACGATTCCTTCTACTTCTATTGCTTCCTCTTTGGCCACAATTCCTCCTGTACGAATGGAAAAATAGTAGGCTATTGCCCCTTCCTTTGTCAAGGTTAGCTTGCAAATGGGGATTTTGCCTCGCCTTGACTTTTTTTTCTATTTCCTACATATTCTCTTGCCATATTGCGCAGCGTGAGAGGATAGGTATGGAAAAGGCGTTCGTGGATCAGATGAAAGAAAAACTGCTCCTTCTTAAAGAGGAAATTGTCAGCAACCTGATGAGCGAAAGCGAGGATTTCGAGACCCTGGTCCGGGACATGGATCCCAAGGATTTAGTCGATGTCGCCGCGGATGATATCGACCGTAAGACCCTTGAGACCCTGGGCAGCAAGGATGTTAAGCGGCTGCGTCTAATCGATTCAGCCTTGTCGCGTATCAAGAACGAGCGCTACGGCGTTTGTATGCGCTGCAATAAAAAGATACCCAAAGAGCGGCTCGAGGCTATTCCGTATGCGCTAATGTGTATCGACTGTAAAAGCACGGATGAGCGGCGTAACCGCTAAGTTTTTCTAATACGATCTCTCTTCCGGCCCGAAAATGATACTAAGGGCCGGAAGATGCAAGTATCGACGATATCCAACAGTAGAACCATCCCATTGAGCAGTGTAGTCCGGGGTAGTCTAGGGTCCAAGCAGGTCTCTCTTCCCGTCCCCCGGTCGAAGGTGCTCTACGCCCGCTTTAAACACATCAGCGGCCGTCCCGACCCTTCAGGCGGGGGCCACTCCCTGGGCAAGCTCCGCAGTCTCGATAATCTTATCGATCGTCTTATCAAGCTGAAAGAGAATAAATCCGGCGAACTGCCCGGAGCCGAGTCGCTTAAGGGAATGTCGGAAGAGAATCTCGATGCATTGATTCAGGATCTCTCCCGTAAGCTGCATCAGGCTTTCGTCAAGGCCGAAGCCAACCCCTATTTGAATCCGGGAAGCCCCGTCGGGCTGGTAGCGGATATCAACCTTTAAACCCGGACAAACGGATTATTGCGAATCTCTCGCTCGATGGTCGTATTCGGACCGTGTCCCGGAAAGACCCGGGTCTCCGGGGGCAGCACAAAGAGACGCTCCTTGATGCTTGTAAGAATAGCATCGTCGTCTCCCTCTTTTAGATCGGTCCGGCCCACCCCTTCAAAGAAGAGGGTATCCCCTGAGAATAGTATGCCTTGGGATTCGGAGTAGAGGCAGATGCTGCCCGGGGTATGTCCCGGGGTGTGAATCACGGTCAAGCTGGATTCGAATACAGTCTCGCCGTCCTTGACGATGGAGTCCGCTGCGGGGAAACCGGGATTATCTCCGTCCATAACCTGCCCCATGTCGACCCCTATCTCGTTGAAACTGGCTTGATGGGCTGCGGCGGCACCGCTTCCCAGATAGTGGGCGTCATCAGCATGGATAGCTACCGGAACATTCAAACCCTTTTCGGCGAAATGGGTCTGGACGGCCAGGGCGCCGGCAATATGGTCGAGGTGACCATGGGTACAGACAATACCCAAGGGCTTCAGATTCTTGATCGCCATCCGCTCGAGCAGCTGTTCAATATCGCCGCCGGGATCGATCAACAGACACTCCTTCTTCCACTCGGAGTAGATATAGGCGTTAGTACTGAGGGATCCTACAATAATTCGTTCCAGCATGATAGGCTAAGGATAATTCATTTGTTGAAGGTTGTGCAATAAGTGGAACGGCTGCTCTTCATCCTAATAATCGCTGCTGCGGGTTATCTGCTTCTCCCTTTGGCCGGGGCCTTTCGCGTCCGCCGACGTTGGCGAAACTTTCGCGGCGCCCTCTATGAGAGTATGGAACTGCCAATTCTCGGTTACGCAGATGTACGACGAAGCATGGAAGGCAGGTACCGTTTTTTCGGTCGCATCGAGGCGAGTCAGGGAGAGGATCATCTCTGGCTCAGCGACGGCAGTCTTTCGCTGCAGATCGATCTCAACGGGGTCGAGGTCTACACCCTGCCGGCGGTCAGGACGCCGTCTGAGGAGGGCCGGGTCGAAGATAATGAGCTCACTATTGCCGAAGGTTCTCCGGTCGCCTTGCCGAGCCGGCGGCTTGCCGCTCTGCCGGTGGGCACCCAGATGATGGTCGCCGGGGATCTGAGCGTCTCTAACGGACGAGCGGTAATGAGCTCCTCCGCGGAGGACGAACTCCTCTGTTTGATCTACGACGGCGATGCGGAAACTATTCTTCGCCGGGCAATCTGGTCCGGCCGGCAACGAAACGAGTACTGGAATCAACTGACGCCCCTCTCGCTCACCCTGGCCTCGTTCACCCTCTTTATCTTGGCCTATGTTTTCCTGCGTACCCCGCGGCTTCTCCCTTTCGCCCACATTGCACTGACCCTGAGTCTGGTGCCGCCCGCACCTATTCTTCCGCCGGGGATCCTCTTTTTCTCTCTCTACCGCCGTATCTGGCGCGCCGGACGCTATTTGCGGGCGGAACGGGATCTGATCGCCCTGCCGACGCGGCGCTTCGCCGATGATGCGGATTTTAGCCGCGGCGCCTCTACCCGGCTTCCCGACGGAAGTCTCTACCGGGCCGAGGTCTTTCCCAGTTGTGAACTCGCGCTCGAATCGTGCGAGGCCAGTAAGATTAGAACCAGCTACAGCCTGCTTGCCCGGGATTTCCACCGTCTCGAGTTCTACGCCTTCGGTTGTTCCCGTACTCACGGGAAGCGTTTCACCGATCCCTTTGCCGAATCGGTTTTGATCCCCGGAGATCCGATAGAACTTTCCCGGCGCTGCGGCGAAGGTGCAAAACGGAAGGAGATCATCGCCGCCCTCTTCTTTCTTTTGGCGATGCTGATCAATGTGAGTCTTATCTTTGTAATCCTCTGGTCGATTCTGGTATAAAAAAACGTCCTTCCCCATAAGGAAGGACGTCGAAGCTTGCCGCTATACGCAAATTAGCGGAGAATCTTCTCCTCTTTTTTGCGTGCAAAGTTGACGGTTATCTTCCGACCGTGGAATTCGGTTCCGTCCAGCTGATCGATCGCTGCCTGAGCGTGGCTGGCCGGAATATCGATAAACGAGTAGTTGTCCAGCACCTTGATGCTGCCCACGTCCGCCGGGGGGATATCCAGCGTCTGGGTAAAGAGCTTGGAAAGGTCCCGGGGAAAAACCCGGCGGTTGCGTCCGATCGAAACGAAGATCGTCTTAAAGGGATCATTGCCCCGAACGGTGTTGCCCAGCGCCTCTTTAAAGAGCAGCGCGCTGAAGTAGCCCCTGAGATTGAAAGGGACGTTTTTGCGAATGAGTTTCCGGTAGCGGTTGAGCTCCGCCGGATTCTCCTCGTGACGAATGCGATGAACGATACTTTCGACCTTACCCCGAATAACCTCGTCGTTATCGGGAAGGTTTTCCTTCTTCATCTTGTTTTTCTCCTGTAGGTCCTGTAGGGTTGCCGACTCCTCCTGGGTAACGAAGGTGATCACTTTCGCCTTCGACCGGTGAGCTAATTCCTGTCCGATTCTCCCGAACTCTTCGGGGGATGCGGGCAGATTGAAGAAGACCGCATGCTCAAGACCGTCGATTTCGCTTAAGAGCGTGCTCTTGACGGTCAGGATGCACGGGAACTCACCGGCGCTGAAACGGCGAATGATCTCCTCCGACTGACGGGCGGAGGTCCGGGTGGAAACGATGCGACTACTGATTCCCTCTGCGGCAAGCTTCTTTTCGAGGGTTTTCAGCGCAGCCATGGTTCGACAGAAGATCACGGTCTTCGAGATCCTGCCGCTTAAAAAAAGACTCAAAAGAAGTTCGGCCTTGTGAACCGGGTCGGCGGCTTCATAGACGCTTTGGATCCGGTTCTCCTGGTCCCAGTCCTCCGAACGTATCACCAAGGGACGCCGTAGCTCCTGCTCCAGGGGCTCGGTTTCCCGCAAACTGGGGGTGAAAACGACGATCTGGCTTCTTTTGGGTATCTTAGAGAGGATGAACATCACATCCCTGCGGAAACCCTCTACATTTTCCAGTTCCTCTAAATTGACGATCACCGTACGCAGCTCGTTGAATGCGATAGAACTGCGTCGAAGATGATCAATAATACGCGCCGAGGTGCCGACAATGATATCGGAGCCGTTTGCGATCAGCTTCACTTCCCGTTTGATCGGACTCTCCCAACCAAGGGTGATAAGCCGGTGGGGAAGTTTATTGGCTTTGGCGAGGCGGCGGAACTGCAGAGCGGTCTTTTCTACAAGACCGACTCCTGCGGAGATAACCAGGGCTTGGGGATGGATAGCGTCCGACTTTTGAGTCAGACAGAGGGGAAGCAGGAAGGCGGCGGTTCGGCCTTCGGCATAGAGGGTCTCGACCAGCATATCCCGTCCGCTATAGATCTGAGGCACGACCTTTTCTTGCAGCAGGGTAGGCTGAGCGTAGCCGGCGTTGTTTAGAATGGTGAGCAACTGCTCGGATTGGGGCTGACTGAGCTTGTGAAACACGACTGCTTCCTATGATGAATGCCTTGGTTGAGGATATAAGCAGTGGATTGCCTTTGTCAAGGAAGGGCGGAATTATGACGATCTATAGAAAAGCTCTAATATTGATATTATGTCTAAGTCCTGCTCTGCTGCAGGCCGAGGTCTTTCGCTTTCGCTATGTGGAGGGGGCGAAATTCCACGCCGTGGCTCAGATCGATGAGACGGTGATCGTACGCTACGGTTATCAGCAGACGGTACAGCAATCGCAGATGCTCTATAAGATCGCCTACACCGTGACCGATACGGAGGACGGCGCCGGATTTCTGAACGGTAGCTTCCAGATCGCAACCAAGAGCTCCGGTCAGGCCGGGGTCTACGAGAAGAGCGAGGAGCATCCCACCGCCTACTGGCGGAACGCCGACGGCACCATGCGCTTTCCCCAATTCTACAGCTTTCCCGTGGTCCGCAATGTGCCCCGCTTCCCCGAGCGGGACATCAAGCCCGGAGAGACCTGGGTAGGTCAGGGGGAGGAGGTTCACGACTTTCGCGATACCCCTACCGGTATAGGTATTCTCCGGTTCCCCATTAATGTCGCCTACCAGTATCGCGGGATCGAGCGCTACAAGGGTGAAGAGCTGCATGCAATCGATGCGACCTACAACGTCTATCACCGCTTCCCTTCTTCCTCCTCCCTTGCACCCGAACAGATATCCGGTTTCTCGGCACAGAAGCTCTACTGGGACAACGAACTCGGCTATCTGAAGGGGTACAGCGAGGAGTTCGAGTTGGTCATGCACTTCAACGACGGCTCGGTCCAGATCTTCCGCGGTACCGGGGCGGCCGAGGTAATTCAGGCCGAAAAAATGGAGAAGGAGCGGGTAGCCGAGGATATTCGCAAGACCCTCGATGATGAGGGCGTGGCCGATTCGAATGTGCGCATCGGAGAGGAGGGGGTAACCATTGCCCTCTCGAATATCCAGTTTCAGCCCGATTCCTCCCGTTTTATGCCCGGAGAAGAGCGAAAAATCGAGACCGTAGCTCGAATCCTCAAAAACTATCCCGGGCGGGACATCCTGGTCAGCGGGCACACTGCCTTAGCCGGCAGCGCCGAAGGACGCCAGCGCCTGTCGGTCGAACGGGCGCGGGTGGTGGCGCAGGAGCTGATTCGACTCGGCGCCCGCCGGGAGGCGGAGATCGTAATCCGCGGCGCTGGGGCCCGGGAGCCGATCGCCGATAACTCGAGCGAGGCCGGGCGGCGGCTCAACCGTCGGGTAGAGATTACCATCCTGGAGAATTAATAATGGCCAAGCGACGTTACAGCCGGTTTTCCTCGGCAGTTAAGGACTCCCCCTTTCTACAGATGGCCCTCTTCTTTCTAACGGTCTTTCTATTGACCGGGGCCCTGGTCTATCTCTTTGAAAGCGGCGCCAACAGCGAATTCGGCGACGTAATCGACGGCTTTTGGTGGGCGATTATCACCTTTTCCACCACCGGCTATGGGGATAAGGTGCCGATAACTCCCGCAGGAAGAATCGTGGCGGTCCTCTCGATTTTCTTGGGGATAGCCGCTACCAGCGCCCTTTCGGGCTCCCTGGCCTCCATATTTGTTGAACGTAACACCCGTGCAAGGAGGGGATTGATGGATTATCCCAAACTGAACGACCATTTCATCATCTGCGGCTGGAAGGATCATATGCGTGATATCCTGGTCGATATTCTCAACGGAAGCCGTAATCTGAGCGACGAGAAGATGGTTCTCGTCTCGAATATCGACTCCGACCGGGTGGAGGAGATCAAAGAGGATCCCGAGCTCAAGGGCCTCAAGTTTGTCCGGGGCGACTACTTCTCGGACGCAACCCTAAAGCGGGCCAACGTCAAAGCGGCTCGAAAGGTACTGATCCTGTCGGATACCTTCGAGAGCAAAGCCGCATCCGAGGTCGACTCGAAGACCGTAATGACCGTATTGACCATCAAAGCAATCTCCAAGGATGTCTACACCACGGCAGAACTCTTGGATCGCAAGTACGAGAGCTATCTGAATCATGCCTCCTGCGACGAGGTGATCTTCTCCCGGGACTTTTCCCGGCAGATCCTGTCGCGATCATCGGTGACCAACGGTATGTCCCATATCATCCAGGATCTCTTGACCAGTGAGAGCGGAACCGCCCGACTCTCGACCGAATCGATCCCCAAGGAGTTTATCGGCAAGGAGTACGGGGAATACCGGACTCGTCTTGAAGAGCAGATCGGGGTACGGCTCCTGGGGGTGTTGGAGAACACCGGCTCGCCCAACCGAATGAAGATCGAGGCCCTGCGGAACGCCCAGAAGACATCGGATGTATCGGCCCTGGTGACCAATTTGCAGAAGGTGAAAGGCCTCGCTGTTAACCGCCCTCTCCTGCTGCCTCCCGACGATTATCTGATCGGACCTCATACCATGGCGATTCTGCTCGAGCGCCGGGAGGCTGCGGTATGAGCGGAGATAAGGATGCCTTACAGCGGCTCAAACAGATAACCCTCTTTAAAGAGATCTCCAAGAATAGCGCCTTCATGGAGAAGTTGACCGCGATCTGCCGCACTAAATCCTACAAAGCCGGCGAGACGATCATCAAGGAGGGGGATATCGGGAGCGAGATGTTCGTTGTCTTAAGCGGCGGGGTGGAGATACTCAAGCGAACCCGGGCCGGAGACAACTACACGGTAGTCAGCCTGAAGGCCGAGGATAATGTCTTCTTCGGAGAGCTGGCCCTCATCGATGACGACAAACGTTCGGCCACTGTTCTGGCGGCTACCGATTCCGAGTTCCTCTTGATATCCAAGAAGGATTTTCTCGAACTGGGGAACAGCGAACCTGCCATTGGGCTTCCCATAACCCGGGCCATTGCCAAGATTATCGCTTCCCGGCTGCGCAAGACCACCGGCGATATGCTGACCATCTTCGATGCACTGGTAAACGAGATACAGGGGGAATGAGTTCCGATTGCCCCTTTGATACCGCCGCGCTGCAAGAGATTTATGAGGGAGATACGCTTCTTTTCGAAGAGATCATGGATATCCTCGCTATTCGGCTTCCTCTGGATTGCGAGGAGCTTCGAGAGGCCCTCGAGGAGGGCGACGGAAAGCAAGCCGCCGCCCTCGCACATCGGGTAAAAAGCTCCCTGCTATCGGTCGCCGCAGTAAAAGCCTCGCAAACGGCGGCGGATCTCGAAGTAGTTGCCCTCTCCGCCGATTTATCGAATTCCTTATCGCGATATTCCCGCTTAGTATTTGAAATCGAAGCAATCCTTGCGTATTATAGGTCAAACGAATGGGAGCGTCTCTTTCGTTGAACTCTGGAACGAGGTTTATCTGCGTCAATGGAATCCGAACAAACTGCTTTTCTGGCTGAAATAGAGGAACATCTCGATTCCCTGGAACAGGCCTTGCTCGATCTGGGGCAGGCGGAAGCCCACGATGCTGCCTTGCGTATCCATGATATGTTTCGCCACGCCCACAGCCTCAAGAGTTCCCTCGGGATGGCGGGCTTTCCCCTCTCCTCGGCGATTTTGCACACCATGGAGACCCATTTGGACGCCCACCGCAGCAGCGGAGAACTTCTCGAATCGAGTGAAGTAGACCTCTTCCTGAGAGCCGTCGATCAGGTTCGTACCAATATCGATCGGACCGAAGAGACTCCCTTCTCATTCGACGAGGTTCTGCAAAAGACGGGATCTACCCCCCGGCCGGAAAGAGTCGGCACCGGGGAGTGGTTGATTCAGAAGAGCGTGGGAACGGGGCTCTCGGAGAAGCGGTTTCATTCTCTGCCGATATTTAAAACCATCGATTCCGTCGGCACCCTGGTCAACGTAGAGCCTCCCTATGAAGCATGGTCCAAGAATGAGGATCAGATTACCGTAACCCTCCGTTTTCAGAGTGAACTCCCATTGGGAGATTTGCAGCAGAGGATCTTCGACCCGATTCTTCCTGCGACCGTGCCCAAAGTGGCGCCCGGGGAGGAACATAATCTAAAGATCCTGATTGTGGAGGATGATTTTGCCACCCGCCATCTTGAGGCCTCTGTCTTGAGCCAGTTCGGGATCTGTGATGTGGCCGTTGACGGACGGGAGGCCCTCGACGCCTTCCGGGAGGCCATGGCTGAAGCGGCACCCTACGATCTGATAATACTCGATATCCTGCTCCCCGAGCTTTCGGGACATCAGGTTTTAGACGGCATGCGGAAACTCGAGGATGATTACCGCATTGGCGGCCTCGACCGGGCCAAGATAGTGGTCGTCTCCACGGTCTCCGAGCATCAGAGCATACGCCAAAGCTTCTCGGGGCAAGCCGACGCCTACCTGATTAAACCCATAACGCGAAAAAAAATAAGCCGGGAACTAGCGCGATTGAGCATTATTTCGATTAATGAGCATGCCCATTAGACATTTTACCTCTGGGAATGCATACTGGTACGGAAGATGGTAGAAGCAGAAGCACAGGTTCAGAATTATGCCGGTATTCATGTCCGCCCCTCGGGAGTTATAATCCAAGCGGTTCAGGACTATCCCGGGACGATCTGCGTCGACGCCAAAGGAATGCAGATTGATCTCACGAATATCATGGGACTGATCGCCATGGGGCTGACCCAGGGGGATTCGGTGAAGATACAGGTCGATGGCCCCGATGAGGAGGCCGAGTTGGAGAAGCTTTGCGAGCTCTTCAGCCGCAACTTCGACTTTCCGCCCCGGGGCAGCGCCTGAAAAGAGCCGGAGAACTGGAGGTAGAACGATGGACGAGGAACTGCATTCGCTGATAAATCGCGGCGCCGATCTCCTTGGGTTGGGCAACACGGAGGAGGCGGAGCGTTACTTCTCGCAGGTACTGGAGGTTGAACCCAGCTATCCGCTCGCCCTCTACAACAGCGCTATTGCTTTGAGCCGCTTGGATCGTTTCAAGTTGGCCGAGGAGCGTCTGCTCACATTTCTGGGTCTTCGCCCCGATGACGGCGACGCCTGGAACCAGCTCGGCTACATCCGCTTTCTGTCCGGTAATTACGGTGAGGCCGCCCGGGCCTACCAGCGGGCGGATGAGTTGATTCCAGACGACGCAACCCTTCAGAACAATATCGGCGCTCTCCACTTTATTCAGGGTCGAATCGAAGAGGCGGAGAAACGCTTTCGCCGCGCCCTGGAGATTAATCCCAAGCACCCCGATGCCCTCTACAACCTGGCCGATACCTGCGACGAGCTGGGAAAGAGCGAAGAGGCGCTCAAGCTCCGCCGCAAAATGCGCAGTTAGGATTCGGTTCCCGGTTGTTCATGCTCGCGGTAGAGTCTTTCGCTTCGTGTTGGATTCTATAGGTCTTGACATCTCTACAGCGTATGCTATCATGGGAATGTATACGTATACACACTTCGGTTATTTATCATACTGTCCCTTAGGTAATATGCTGGGGTGAGCTTAGCTGTAGTGTTTCTTGTTTAGAGAAAGAGCTGATGATATACTCCTATCGTGTCATGGGACAGTGATAATATTTTTAATGAGCCTTAAAATTATATGAGTAAAGAAAAGAAAAGCGGAAAGAGGGTCTCCTCAATTGATGTAGCAAGGCTGGCCGGTGTTTCTCAGGCCACGGTTTCCCGCGTATATACGCCTGCCGAGCATGTCTCTGATGCGACAAGGGAGAAGGTGCTTCAAGCTGCCGAGAAGCTGAACTACCAGCCGAATATTCTGGCTCGGGGGTTGAATATGAATAAAACCCGAATAATCGGCATAATCAATCCTAACTTAGAAGGATATTTCTATTGCCAGGCCTTGAACGTCTTCTCCCAGGAGCTGCAGAAACGGGACTACACGGTGATGTTGCTCAATATTCCCCAGGGAGCGAAGCTGGGAGATGTATTGCCCATAGCCTTCCAGTATCAAGTAGACGGATTGATCACAACGGCAGTTTCTCTCTCCTCCGATTTAATTAGGAGTTGCATGGAGCTTGAGGTTCCTATTGTACAGTTTAATCGATATTCGATTGGTTTGGAGGTCAGTGCCATCTGTTTAGACAACATTCGGGCGGGATCCCAGGCGGCGGAGTATCTGGTAGCCCGGGGGCACTCTCGAATTGCCTACCTATCGGGAGATATAAATAGTTCCACCAATAAGGATCGAGAGAAGGGGCTGAAACAGTACCTGGATAGTCAGGGAAAAACCCTTTTTGATCGCTACGTCGGCGATTACACCTATGCATCCGGTATCGAAGCAGGAAGAAAGCTGATGCAAGGGACAGTGCGCCCCGATGCTGTCTTCTGTGCTAGTGATGAGATGGCCTTTGGGTTGATAGACTGCCTGGAGGACGAGCACGGCGTACATATTCCGGAGGAGCTCTCCGTCATCGGATTCAATAACTCATTTATGGCCGCCAGTCCCCATTATAGACTCACCACCATAAACCAGCCCTTGAAGGAGATGGTGGATCTTACGGTTGAGATACTTTTAGAAAAAATAGAATCCCAGCACGAAGACGTTATACTCCGGATGATCCCCGGAAAGATTATCGAACGGGATTCTGTCGTCGATCGTAGATAAAAGGTTATTTGAGCGCCAACGGAGTATATTTTTCTTGACAGCTCCGAGGGCGGATGCTACCATATGTATACGTATACATTTTGGAGGAGTTTGTGGAACCGGTTCAGGAGACATTGGCGCGCGTTGAATCGTACAGCAATGAGTTTACACAACTGGTCGGGCGCTCTCCTCGAATTCAAATCTTAGAGTCGGGATTCCGCTTTATCGAGGGGCCAGTTTGGATCAGCGATGAGCAGCGTCTCATATTTAGCGATATACAAGGCAACGCCATCTATAGCTGGAGCGAAGCGGAAGGGCTCTCCATGCTGCGGCCGAATAGTTATCTGGCCAACGGTAATGCCTATGATCCCTCCGGGATGCTCATTACTTGTGAACATGGTACGAGCCGGGTTACGGCAACCGACTTGCGCAGCGGCAGCTACACCGTTTTAGCTGCTTCGTATAATGGAAAGGCCTTGAATAGTCCCAACGACGTGGTTGTGAAGTCGAATGGTAATATCTATTTCACTGATCCCATGCCTGGACGGTGCCCGCGCGTAGGTATTCCGCGTCCTCAAGAGCTGTCCTTCCAGGGGGTCTTTATCTACGATCGCACGAGCGCATTCCTGACGCTCATGGATGATTCCTTACTGCTCCCTAATGGGCTCTGCTTTTCACCTGATGAGGAAATACTCTATGTTAATGATAGTCTACAAGGGATAATCTTCTCGTTTGATGTAAACGACAAGGGCTTGGGTGAGAATAGGCGAGAGTTCTCTCGTATCATCAGCGAAGGACCTGGGGTGTTGGACGGCATGAAGGCTACTTCCGACGGGTTCATTTTTTGCACCGGTCCCGGCGGGATATTTGTGATTGATCCAAGCGGCGAATGTCTTGGTAAGATTCTTATGCCTGAGGTTGCGGCGAATTTCTGCTGGGGAGAGAATGAAAGAACTCTTTATGTTACCGCTACTTCGACGGTTTACCGGTTGACCCTGGAGTGATCATTTTTTTTGAAGTTAAATGTATACGTATACAATGGAGGAGTAGATGAGTAGTGAAGTGAAAGTCAGCGCCGAGGCTTTAAAGGCCTTTGTGACTGATCTTTTTAGCAAGGGCGGTATGAACGCCAAGGACGCGGCCTTCAGCGCCGACTGTTTGGTTAAGACAAACCTCTGGGGCGTAGATTCTCACGGGATTCTTCGGGTTCCCGTTTACCTAAAGCGGGTAATGAAAGGGGCGGTAAATCCCAATCCAGAAATTCGCACGATCACACAAAAACCTGGACCCATTGCCCTCTTAGATGGTGATGGAGGGATGGGATTTGTTCTGGGCAAGCTAGGGATGGAGAACGCCGTCGATCAGGCACAGAAGTATGGAATCGGTATGACCCTGGTGCGGAATAGCAATCACTTCGGTGCCGCAGCGCTCTACGCTCGGATTGCCGCGGAAAAGGGGCTGGTTGGAATTTGCTCTACTAATGTGATTCCCAACATTGGAATGAAGGGCAACAGCAAACCCTCTACGGGGAATAATCCGATTGCCATGGCTGCGCCGATGACAGAGGAGTTTCCTTTTGTTCTGGATATATCCCTTTCGGCGGTAGCGGGGGGCAAGCTTCTCTTAGCGGCCAAGAAGGGAGAGAAGATCCCCACCGATTGGGCTGTTACCAAGGAAGGAGAGGAGACCGATGATCCACAGAAGGGGTTTGAGGGGTTCTTGCTGCCGGTGGGTATGCACAAGGGCTTCGGCATGTCTCTGTTTGTGGATTTGATAACCGGGGTCTTGAGCGGCGGGCCTTTTCTTCACAATCTGAAGAGCATGTATAAGCACCCTGATGAACCAAGTCAAACTACCCATCTCTTTATCGCCATTGACCCATCTTTCTTTCTTGCTGAGGAGGAGTATAAACAGCGAGTCAACGAATGGGCGGGGATGATCCATGGCACGCCCATGACCGATCCTGAAAGCCGGCAGGTTATTCCGGGCGAGATTGAGTACAACAAAGAAAAAACAAGGAGATCCGAGGGGATCCCTCTGCCGGTCAAGTTGGTAGAAGAGTTGAAGGAACTGGCCCAGGAACTGGGAGTTCCATATAGCCTGTAGATATAACTCGAATCGAGTTATCAAAATATACACCTGCGCAAGATTAGGAGAGTACGAGATGTTAAACGAGAAGTTAGAAGGAAGAAGCTCTGTTTGGTTTCATGAGAATTCCGCACCGGTCAATTCGAATTACGCCAAGGAGATCTGTGACGTAGCCATCCTGCCGATCGGTGCAATCGAACAGCATGCTGCGCATTGCCCCTGCGGTATGGATACCTTTAACGCCGTTGGAATAGCGGAGAAGGTAGCGGAAAAGACCGGCGCAATGCTGCTTCCGTGTCCGATGTACGGTTCCCATCCTCACCACCACTGGGGAATGCCGGGAACGATCCCCTTGACCTATGAAACCCACATCGCCTTGCTGATGGACATCGTCCGCGGTGCCGCAGTGGCCGGTTTCAATAAGTTCCTCATTATCTCCGCCCACGGACAGGTTTCCTCGACCATTGTGGCGGTGCATAAGCTTGGTATCGAAGGGTTTTTTACTATCTCTTCTACCTGGTACGACTTCCTCCGGGATAATAAAACTGTCTTGAAAGATTATATGTGGCACGCTGATGAGGCGGAGACATCGGTCGGACTCTATCTCTACCCCGAGATGATCGACATGAAGCTGGCCGAACCCGGCGGCGGTCAAGGATTGATAGACGGAGACTGGAAGATTGCACCCGGTGCTCCCGCCAACCCCGGTATGCTCTATCACTTTGAGGGGACCTTCGCTCTTCCCGAGAAGGATGACCTGGATAACGGCACGATTGGGGATCCGACCAATGCCAGCCGTGAAAAAGGAGAAGCATTGGTCGAGGGTGTGGTTGAACACTACGTTCGCTTGGTGACGGAGATCCGGAATAAGTATGCCTGCGGTATCAATCCTCTCGGGTTCCGTAATCCGATCGGATACAACTATACTGAGCAGATCACCTATGACAAGGATCATGACGAGAAGGGCCGCCTGAAGAAATAGGCTTATAGAGGCGCATGGTTGCAGAGCCATGCGCCCCATATAGAGGGGGATTATGTGAGACTCAAAGATAAGGTTGCCATTATAACCGGTGGATCAAAGGGTATCGGTTTCGGCATTGCCCGGGAATATATCCGGGAAGGAGCAAGGGTTGTTATCTGCTCCAGAAACGAAAAAGAGTGCGCGTTAGCATGTGACCAGCTTAAGGCCCTGGGGGGCGAGGTTGTCTATACCGCTTGCGATGTAGCCGATCTTGATCAACTTCAAAAGCTTGTCGACATAACGATCGAAAACTTTGGTCGCTTAGATATCTATGTTGCAAACGCGGGAATCAATGATCCCGCAAAAACTCATTATCTTGATATCTCTGCGGAGCAATACGACAAGATTATGGATGTGAATCTTCGGGGACTGTTCTTTGGAGGGCAGTTTGCCGCACGGCAGATGGTGAAACAGGGCGGGGGAGGAGTGATTATAAACGTCTCCTCAGTTAACGCATACCTTGCGCTGGATAGTCAGATGGTCTACACCACTTCAAAAGGCGGTGTCCAGCAGCTTACGAAGGTGCAGGCTGTCTCCTTGGCGAAACACGGGATAAAGGTCAATGCCATGGCTCCCGGACCGATAGCAACCGATTTAGCCTTTCGAGTTGGGTCGTCCCAGGAGCTCAAGGATACGGTAGTTTCCAGGACTCCTATCGGAAGATACGGTACCACGGAAGAGTGTGGGCGTTTGGCTGTTTTCCTGGCCTCCGAGGATTCCGATTTTATTTTCGGACAGTCCATCTATAACGACGGCGGCCGCAGTTTTCAGGCCTTTCCCGTACCTGGGTATAGGACCGTTACAGATGCGGATTATGAGCTGCTTCAGCAGTGCAAGGAGGGGGAGAATGATGCATAAGAACGGCGATAGAGCGAGAATCGGCTTCATCACCTTCGGCGATCATCGGCCGGATATGTGGAAGAATGTCTTCTCCCGCCTGGCTATTCCTCTGCATGAGAAGGCTATGGAAGAGCTTCGAAAGCTGCCGATTGAACTGATCTCTGTAAATGAGGTAGCCAGGACTCGGGAGCAGATCAATCAGGCGGTCGACAGCCTGAAAGCGCAGAATATTGACGTCCTGGTCGCTCATGTGCCCTGTTGGACCAGCCCTAATCTGGTGGTGCATGGTGTTCAGCGGATGGGTGTTTACACTGTTATACTGGGGAATCAGGATCCCGGAACCCACGGATGCGTGGGATTGCTCGGGGCTTCCGGAGCACTCTCTCAGGTTGGATTCAATCATCGTTGCGTTCGGGAGAAGTACGATAGCGAGATCTATCGCAAGAAGGTGCTCCCGGTTCTGACTGCAGCGGCGGTTAAAGAGAAACTTAAGGGTTCGGTCTTCGGGCTCTTCGGCGGTCGCTCTATCGGCATCGACACCAGTACCTACGACTCTATGCAGTGGAAGGCTCAGTTCGGTATCGATTCGGAACACCTGGATCAGGTCGAGATTATCCGCCTCGCCGAGCTTATTCCTCAGGAGAGGATAGATAAGCAGCGGGAGTGGTTGGAGGCGGGCGTCAAAGAGGTTCTCTACAACGATACCAAGCTGACGAAGGAGAAGCTCGATTTCCAGATCGCTTGCTATCTCGCTACCAAGGATCTGGTCAAAGAGTACGACATGGATTTTGTCGCCTTGAAGTGTATGCACGAGCTCTCTAACTCATATGTTCCCCAATGCATCACTCAGGCACTTTTAGCCAACCACGATGATGCCGAAGGCGCGAAAGAGACTACCCCCATCGCCTGCGAGGCCGATGCCGACGGGGCCCTGACTCAGCAGATCTTGAAGATCCTCTCCGGCGGGAAGCCGACCTTCTTTGCCGATGTCAGTCATATCGACAATGAAAACAAGAAGATGTACTGCGTAAACTGCGGCGCTATTTGTGTCTATTACGCCAATAGAAGCGAGGATACAGGTGAGAATCTAAAGAAGATTGTGATAAAGCAGTCTGTGCGACCCGGCGGCGGCGGTATAACCTATTTCAATGCCGCCCCCGGTCCCATTCAGCTTGCCAGACTCTATCGCAAGAACGGGAAATACAAGATGGCCATTATCCCCTGTCAGGCTGAGGACCCCACCAAAGAGATGCTCGATGAATTTATCGAAGCCCGGGGCCCGCATCAGCTGCCCGCTCTCTTTGCCAAGGTAGATTTCGATTTGGATTCCTTCGTAAATGAGTACGGTTCTAATCATATTTCCGGGGTGGAAGGCTATTATCTGGATGAGCTATTAGAGGTCTGCAATATTCTGGATATAGAAGCCGAAGTATTCGCATAGGAGAAGAGAAGAATGAAGCAAGGATATTTTCACAGAGTTACCGCCCAGACCCCCACGCGGTTCTGGATCAACAATGTTACCAGGGAGGAAGCCGATATATCCCTCGAGGCCGGAGCCGTAGGCTGTACGCAGAATCCCTCGTACGTCTATAAGATGCTCGTCCATGACCAGGAGCAGGGGTACGCCTTTCAGTGCCTGGATCCTATTCTCAAGCAGACAGAAGACAATGACCTTGTGCAGGAGACAATACAGCGGGATCTGGTGGCCGGCATAGCGAAGAGGTTTCTCCCCTTGTGGGAAAAAAGTAAAGGCCGGTACGGCTATGTCAGTGTTCAGGGGAATCCCTTTAAAGAGGATGTTGAGAATATCGTTCGTAACGCCCGCTTTAACCGGGAGGGCGGTCCCAATATCATGGCGAAGGTACCCGCTACTGAAGAAGGCCTCGAGGCAATTGAGATACTGCTGCAGGAAGGGGTGCCTATCAACGCTACGGAAGTTATGGGCGCGCGGCAGGCTATGGATGTTTGCGATGTCTATGATCGCGTGGCTTCCAAGGTTAAGGAGATGCCCCCGGTCTACTACTCCCATATCGCCGGTATTTTTGATGAGTATCTCGCTAAATATGTAGCCGATAAAAACATCCAGCTCAGTCCCGATGCCCTGTGGCAGGCCGGGATGATCGTGGCGCGCAAGATACGGAGGCTTACCGACGAAAGAAGCAGCGAGGTGGGCTTTATCGGCGGCGGAGCCCGGGGACTCCATCACTTTACAGAGATGGTCGGCGCCGACTGTTGTGTAACGATCAACTGGAAGGGCACTGCCGAAAATCTTATCGAGCAGAATCCTCCGGTGGTGGACCGGTATCACGTGCATACCGCCGAGAGCGTACTGGATGAACTCCTCGAAAAGGTTGATGAGTTCGAACGGGCCTGGCGGGTAAACGGACTGCAGCCTAGCGAATATGAGGATTACGGTCCGGTGGTTCTTTTTCGGGAGTCCTTTGAGAAGGCCTGGTCAAAGGCCTTGAAGATTATCGACGAACGGCGTCAGAGTTTATAGACTCAAAGGATAGGTAAATGCTTGAAAAAAACAAGAACAGCGTAAAAGCTATGCTGCAAAAAGGCCGCAAAGTCGCCGGCGCCTGGTGTCAGTCGGGAAGTTCTATAACAGCGGAAATCCTTGCGGAAGCGGGGTTTGATGCACTCATGATCGACCTGGAGCATGGCCCGGGCGATATTATGAGCTCAATTGGACAGATTCAGGCCATGAAAGGCGAACCGGCTGTTCCCTTCTGCAGAGCTCCGTGGAATGATTTCGTACAGATCAAGCGAATACTGGACGCCGGAGTCTATGGACTCTTGGTTCCCTATGTAAACACCAAAGAGGAAGCTCTCGCAGCGGCCAAGGCAGTCTCCTATCCCACCTCTGGAATCAGGGGGGTAGCGGGCAGTCCCCGGGCCGCCCACTACGGGAATAATGCCATGGATTATTTAAAGTCCGCTAATGACGAGGTTTACCTAATGACGGCGGTAGAAACTCCCGAGGCAGTAGGAAATCTCGATGAAATTCTTTCGGTTGAAAGGCTCGACGGAATTTTTATAGGACCCATGGATCTTGCCACAAGTATGGGGCATTTCGGGAATCCTAAAGCAGATGAGGTACAAAAAGCTATTCAGACCATCGAAGAGAAGGTCTTTGCCTCCGGGAAATTCCTTTCCACCGTTGCGGGTACATGGGAGGACGCAAAGAAGAAATATGAACGAGGCTACAGCTTGGTATTCTTCTTCTCCGATACAACTACCCTGAGTGCGGCTGCGCGGGAGCGGATGCAGCTGTTCCGGGAGAGTTTCGCCTAGCCCATAATGCCTCAGTAAAGAGGTGAGCATTTTGCGTGTAGAAAAAAGTTGACGGATCAAAAAAGCGATGATACCATGATGTATACGTATACATTTTGAGTGTTGTTTCTTATGATTAGTGTCAAATAAGGAGTGTGTTATGAGAAAGGTATTGGTAATTGCGTTAGTGCTGATGGTGTGTGCAACCGGTCTCTTCGCCGAAGGGCAGAAAGAGAACGCCGGGGGCAAGGTAACTATCCGGCTGGGCCACGACAACAATGTTCAGACCCCCGGCCATGCAGCCTTTGTAGAGTTCAAGAAAATCGTAGAAGAAGAGTCGGACGGGCAGATTGAGGTCCAGATCTTCCCCGGCGGACAGCTCGGGAGTGTTCAGGACATGTTCGAGCAGACCCGGCGCGGCGACATTGAGATGAGCGTCGGGGCGACCACCCTGTTCACGCAGACGATCCCTGAGTTCGCCGTGTGGGACTCCTTCTACATGTTCGACGATGCGGCCCACGCTCACCGCGTACTGGACGGCAAGGCGGGAACCGAGCTGATGAAGCCCCTGGACCGGATGAATCTGGAAGGGATCGGCTATATGGAGATCGGTTTCAGGAACTTCTCCAACAGCAAACGAGCCATCATGAGTCCCGCGGATGTTCAGGGTCTCAAGATTCGGGGATACAGCCCCATGCAGATCAAGGCCTGGGAGGCGGTTGGGTGTACCCTCACGAATCTTTCCTGGTCCGAGGTGTTTACCTCGCTGCAGCAGAATCTGATTGACGGGCAGGAGTGCGCCACCGCCAGCTTCCATAGTGCGAAGTTCTATGAAGCACAGAAGCACTGGAGCCTGACGCAGCATATCTACACCAACTGGCTCTGGTATGCCAACAAGGATTTCATGGCGGGGCTCTCTCCGGAGAATCGGGCCATAATCGACAAGGCGGCCAAGGCGGCGATCGCCCTGGATCGCGAATTAATGGCGGCGGCGGAGCAGGAGATTCTGGATAAGCTTCCCGGTCTGGGAATCGAGGTCAACGAAGTTCCCCTGGAAGCCCGTTTAGCAATGGGAAAGGCGATGAACACCGCGATTAAGGATCAGATCGTAGAGAAATGCGGCGACGATATCTACGACATGGTTATGGCGGAAATTAAAGCAGAGAGACAATAGGAGAGGGGCCGGCCATAGTTTTCTGATACTGATTATGGCCGGTATCTCATCTCTGATGGGGGAGTTCTATGGTTAAGAAAATCTTTAGCTGGTTGGATATCAACTTTGAACCGATTATGATGGCCCTCCTGTTCTACGCCATTACTTTGTTGGTCTCGCTCCAAGTAGTACTGCGCTTCGTGTTTGCCTCCGGCTTCTCCTGGGGAGAGGAGCTGGCCAGGTTCATGTTTGTGTGGCTCATGTATTTCAGTATTGCTTATGCCACGCGCAATCAACGGCATATTCGCGTCTCTTTTCTGATCAACCGATTCAATGAAAAGGTAAAAAAGGGCTTCATGATTTTTACCGATTTCATCTTCTTGGCCTTTGCAATCATCGTTTTCATCTCTGCAATCAAGGTATGTGAATCGGTTTTCCGGTTTCAAGATATGGCGGTTACCTTGAATGTCTCCCTCAATATCGTATATGGCGCGGGAGTTGTAGGCTTAGGTTTGATTGTCATACGACTCGTTCAAAGTATTTTATGGAAGTTCAAAAAGTGGAACGATTCGATGGAGGTATTTGAGAACTACACCGGTATTTATACCGGCGCAGATAAGATTTGCTTTTTGCCGAAAAAGGCATCCATCGATATCCCAACAACGGGGGCGGTGAAGAAATGATAGCATTGACGCTTTTTGGTACTCTCTTGTTATTCTTGATAATCTCAGTCCCCATCGGAATCTCCCTGGGCATGGCTTCAATCGTGACGATATTTATCGAACGTCCGATCAGTATGGAAGCCTTTACCCAGACGATGATCCAGGGCTTGAATTCATTTCCGCTTATGGCCGTTCCTCTATTTACCTTTGCCGGCGACATCATGGGACGGGGAGGAATCTCTAAACGGCTTCTTAACGTAACAGGACTTTTCTTCGGCCGTTTCAAGGGAGGACTCGGTGTCGTTTCCATTGTAGCCTGTCTCTTCTTTGCCGCGATCTCCGGCACCGGATCGGCGACTGTGGCGGCGATCGGTTTGATTATGATTCCTGAAATGGTGCGTAACGGCTATAACCGAAACTTCTCGGGTGCGCTTATCTCGACCGCCGGAACCGTGGGAGTTATTATTCCGCCCAGCATTTGTATGGTCATCTACGCCGTAGCATCCGGTGTTTCCGTTACCGGTATGTTTATGGCCGGTATTGGCCCGGGATTAGTTATTGGTTTGGCGCTGTCGATTTATACCATCCTCTATGCCACCAAGCACGGCTATAAAGGCTCGGATATTAAACATAGCTTCAAAGAACAAGTTAGGATTATGGTCGATGCAATTCCCGCCTTGCTTGTCCCGGTGATCGTACTCGGCGGTATCTACGGCGGTGTTTTTACTCCCACAGAGGCTGCCGCTATAGCTGCACTCTACGGGATTATTGTCAGCGTTTTCGTCTATAAAGAGGTTAAGGTATCGGAATTGCTGGAGATCGGTTTTAATTCCGCCCTACTGTGTGCGGCGGTTCTGGTTATCATCGGGATCTCCGCCGGATTCGGTCGTATCCTGACGATCGCTCAGGTACCGGTAATGATTGCCAATGCTATTCTCGATATTACCTCCAGCAAAATTCTTATCCTTCTGTTTATCAACATACTGCTGTTAATAGTCGGTACCTTTATGGAGACCAATGCATCGATCATCATCCTGGTGCCGATCCTGCTTCCGGTCGTGACCCTGCTGGGAGTAAATCCGATTCACTTCGGTATAATCATGGTGTTGAACCTTGCTATTGGATTTGTAACTCCTCCGCTGGGTGCTAACCTCTTTATGGCCTGTCAGATAGGCGATATTAAATTCGATGACCTGGCCAAATCGATTCTACCCTGGATAATTGTTATGATCATTGTATTGATGGCCGTAACCTATATCCCCATGATCTCTTTGGGATTACCTAAGCTACTGGGGATTCCTATTTAACTGAGGCTTCAATGAGGCTTATTCACCTGCGGGTGTTAAAATAACCAAGAATGTATACGTATACATTCAGAACAACCATACCACTATAAGGAGTGTGTTATGAGAAAGGTATTGGTAATTGCGTTAGTGCTGATGGTGTGTGCAACCGGTCTCTTCGCCGAAGGGCAGAAAGAGAACGCCGGGGGCAAGGTAACTATCCGGCTGGGCCACGACAACAATGTTCAGACCCCCGGCCATGCAGCCTTTGTAGAGTTCAAGAAAATCGTAGAAGAAGAGTCGGACGGGCAGATTGAGGTCCAGATCTTCCCCGGCGGACAGCTCGGGAGTGTTCAGGACATGTTCGAGCAGACCCGGCGCGGCGACATTGAGATGAGCGTCGGGGCGACCACCCTGTTCACGCAGACGATCCCTGAGTTCGCCGTGTGGGACTCCTTCTACATGTTCGACGATGCGGCCCACGCTCACCGCGTACTGGACGGCAAGGCGGGAACCGAGCTGATGAAGCCCCTGGACCGGATGAATCTGGAAGGGATCGGCTATATGGAGATCGGTTTCAGGAACTTCTCCAACAGCAAACGAGCCATCATGAGTCCCGCGGATGTTCAGGGTCTCAAGATTCGGGGATACAGCCCCATGCAGATCAAGGCCTGGGAGGCGGTTGGGTGTACCCTCACGAATCTTTCCTGGTCCGAGGTGTTTACCTCGCTGCAGCAGAATCTGATTGACGGGCAGGAGTGCGCCACCGCCAGCTTCCATAGTGCGAAGTTCTATGAAGCACAGAAGCACTGGAGCCTGACGCAGCATATCTACACCAACTGGCTCTGGTATGCCAACAAGGATTTCATGGCGGGGCTCTCTCCGGAGAATCGGGCCATAATCGACAAGGCGGCCAAGGCGGCGATCGCCCTGGATCGCGAATTAATGGCGGCGGCGGAGCAGGAGATTCTGGATAAGCTTCCCGGTCTGGGAATCGAGGTCAACGAAGTTCCCCTGGAAGCCCGTTTAGCAATGGGAAAGGCGATGAACACCGCGATTAAGGATCAGATCGTAGAGAAATGCGGCGACGATATCTACGACATGGTTATGGCGGAAATTAAAGCAGAGAGAATGTAAGATTTTGTACCCCTCTCCCATACGGGGGAGGGGTACCTGCCTGCACTTTAGATACGCCCGTTCCGCTCGTTCTCCTTGAATAGTGTCAGCACCCTTGTGTATATCCATCCTAAGCCGTGCAATAGGCCGGGAGATATTCAGGTCCCTCCTTCAAGGGAGTTGCAATACTTCTCAGCCATACGCACTGTTCCTGGATCAGCTTCCCCCGGATCCGGCTTAAAAAGCGCCGTTGAGTGAAGAAGGTCTTCAGCTCTTTCTGAATAAGGCTGGGGGATATCCCCGCTCGCTCCGCATGCGTGATACCCTGCTCCTCTTTCCCATTGATCCGAAATGGCTTGAAGCAGTTGTGATGGAGCCGGTAGACCGCCAGTCTCTCCATCTGATTGGCGACATTACGAGCGAACTGTACCGTCTCCCGGGTGTGTTCCGCCAAGTCTTTGCGAATCTCCCGGTCCAAGTAGTTCACGCTAAAGAGCGGGTTTGTAAGCGTCCGTGCC
>JWTM01000228.1 GCA_001749745.1 Candidatus Marispirochaeta associata | reverse complement strand
TTCCAGTAATACCTGTCACAATGGCTTTGGTCTGCTGGCGGTGATATGCCCCGAGTTTTCCCAAGGCAACAACACAATCCTGCACCATTAACAGCGGAACTCCGCCATCACCGCACTCCAGATCCATCATTTCATCCATAGAAAATGGAGGACGCTCCGCCACAATGCCGCACGCACCGCGCGCAAGCGCTGCTTTAGCAAAGTTGTGACCATCAAACCGCTCGCCTGAAATGCAGAAGAACAGTTCACCGCGTTTGAGCACGCGACTGTCAGTCTGTACGCCAAGGGGTACTGTATCTCCCGCATCACCGAGAAATCCTACAGCTCCCATCGCGCTCTGAATTTGATCGAGCGTTAACTTCACTAGAGCAGCTCCTTGAGAATTGCCTGATCACTGAAGGAAATTTTTGTTGTCCCGATGACTTGATAATCCTCGTGCCCTTTTCCGGCTACAAGAATACAGTCGCCCGGCTTTGCAATGGATACCGCAAGCTCAAGCG
>JWTM01000227.1 GCA_001749745.1 Candidatus Marispirochaeta associata | reverse complement strand
CCGTTTGTTCTGTCCTGCACCTCACGTACAGCAAACAGATGTTCCAAACGATCTTCAAGCTTTTCTTCATGACCGAACATCATGGTCGCCGTCGTATTCAGTCCCTGATAATGCGCCTCTTCCATCACAGCAAGCCAGCGTGTTGCGCTGCACTTATTCGGGGAAACACGTTTGCGGACTTCGTCCACAAGAATTTCTGCGCCACCACCCGGAATGGAATCAAGTCCTGCTGCGCGAAGACGGGCAATAACATCTTTTACCAGCAGCTTTTCATTCTCTGCAAAGAACACAATCTCCGGCGGAGAAAATGCATGCACGTGGATAGAAGGATATGTTTTTTTAATCCAGCGGATCATATCCTCATAGAATTCCATGGTCAGGTCAGGATGATGTCCTCCCTGCATGAGAATTTGAGTACCACCAAGTGCAATGGTCTCTTCAATCTTCTGGCCAAGTTCTTCACGGGAAATAACATAGCCGCCATCAGTCTCAGCTTTATCCGGTGCAACAAAAAATGCACAGAAGCGACATGCGCAGCTACAAACATTGGAGTAGTTGATATTGCGGTCTGCAACATATGTCACAATCCGCTCAGGATGTTTTGCAAAACGAACTTCGTTGGCAAGATGCGCAAGGGTGTGCAGGCTGGCTTCATTATATAGAACGCTTGCTTCACCACGGTCTATCCGCTCACCACGAAGTACTTTTTTAGCAACTTCCAATACGGCGTCGTTTTCATGAAACGGGCTGTGGACAAACATACCTACGCCTCCTGCTTATCAGTAACAGGCTTAAAGAAGCTGTTACGGCGTACCGGATTAAATCCGGAACGGGAAATCATCTCTTCCAACTGCGGAATCGTCATAGCCTGATCAGACTGTGCACCAGCATCATGGCCGATCTT
>JWTM01000226.1 GCA_001749745.1 Candidatus Marispirochaeta associata | reverse complement strand
ACCGTTTCCAGTAACTTTCGGTCTGACCGCAATCGCAAAATCGGGACAGTGAAGTTCACAAAAACCACAGTTAATACACTCTTCCGGCTGAACCACCTCCGCCTTACCTAGTGCATTAAGTTGAAGAACCTTTCCCGGACAAAATGCGACGCACAGTCCGCATCCTTTACACCAATCCGGGTACACACATACAAGAGTTTGGCCTTTATTCTTCTTTGGCATTGCCGCACCGGACACCTGTAAATTGTGGTGGCGTTGCCACCGGTGAAACCAAGCTCCCTGTCAATCAAAGTAGACAAGGAGGAACCTGAAGTTCAGAAAACATATTCAGCAAATTTTGCAAAATACTTACTTAGGCTGTTACATGCTGCTTTCATTCACTGCAAGACAATTCCGCCCATTTTGTCAGTAATAATATATTGTTATACAATCAAACTTTTCGTTTTTAGTGTTTGATTTTTCAATCATTATCCCCATAAAAAACAAAAAAGCTGAAGATCAGCATCTTCAGCTTACAAACATTATTCTAACATTATATATAGAAGCACATTGGAAAAAATCATCAGG
>JWTM01000225.1 GCA_001749745.1 Candidatus Marispirochaeta associata | reverse complement strand
GCTACTGTTGCTGAAGACATGATGCTCGCATTCCCGATCAACGACGTGGAAGCAGAAGCGACCTGCCGCTCAATGGCAGAGCGCTTCTCTTTACTCGAACATTGGGAGTCCCCTGTTCATGCACTTTCCTACGGACAAAAAAGAAAGCTCTGCCTTGCTGTATCCCTTCTTTCAACACCATCTGTTCTTTTGCTGGACGAACCTTTCTCAGGCTTGGACTATCCCGCTATGCTCGAGATGCGTTCAATAATGAAGGAAAACAAGAAACAAGGACTCACCCAGATCGTCTCTGTGCACGATCTTGAGCCCGTCTTTGATCTGGCAGACTCCATGATCGTCCTGCATCAAGGAGACCTGAAAGGCACCGGATCACCCGACAGTCAGCTTGGTACCCTCCTGCAATACGGCATCAGACCGCCCTATTCATGGTTACGTGAACAAAATATTTCGCCTTGGGA
>JWTM01000224.1 GCA_001749745.1 Candidatus Marispirochaeta associata | reverse complement strand
ACACCGACCCATTTTATTCCTGCAGGCATGTGTAATCCAACAGCTTCCTGCGTCCATTTCAATTTCCTATTCGGGTTTGCAGCAGGCGAAGCCAGAATAGGAGATCCCTTCCGCAGCAACCCCATCATGGAGCCGGTATTGTTGGAATGAATCCATACAGATTCACCTTCGACTTCTATTTCCACGCTAAAGCGTTTTACACGGCGGACAAATGAACCGGCAATGCAGCCTTGAGGGTATGAAATGAGTGGTTCA
>JWTM01000223.1 GCA_001749745.1 Candidatus Marispirochaeta associata | reverse complement strand
TTGAGTATGTGCGGTTGAACGAATTACAGGGTCGAGTACCTGCGGTTATGCTCGTGCCATACCCTCCGGGAATTCCAATTCTTATGGGTGGGGAAAAAGTGGATGGAGCAGCAAAACAAATTTTGAAATACTTGCAGCGTAGAGAAGCATTCGAAAATACCTTCCCCGGATATGAGAGCGATATTCACGGGGTAGAGCGCGTTCAAGATTGCGGAAAGACGTATTTCAAAACATTGTGTGTGAAGAAATAATACAATAAAAAAGGTACGGTCGGAGTATATTCCGGCCGTACCTTTTTTATTTCAAAATAGACTACTGTGTAATTTTTAACTGCACA
>JWTM01000222.1 GCA_001749745.1 Candidatus Marispirochaeta associata | reverse complement strand
CGGCAACTTCAGAATCAGGAAGCTTAGTTGCTGCAACATCTGCATCAATAGCAGCATCATACTGGAGTGGGCCTTCCAGTTTGAGCTGAGGAGCACGTTCCTGCGCAATCTTGGTAGCTTCAATAACTTTCTCTACGTCTGCACCTTTACCGGAAGAGCCGGTGGAGTAAGAGAGCATTGCAATGCGTGGGTCAACATTGAAAATGCGTGCAGTATCTGCAGAGCTGATTGCGATTTCAGCAAGCTGTTCAGAACTAGGGTTAGGGTTAACCGCGCAGTCACCGAATACGAGTACACGGTCTTTAAGACACATGAGGAACACGGATGAAACAATAGAAGCATCCGGCTTGGTCTTAATGAATTCAAATGCAGGGCGGATGGTGTGGGCCGTGGTGTTTACTGCACCGGAAACCATGCCGTCTGCATCGCCTTTTTTAACCATCATTGTGCCGTAGTATGTGGTATCACACATGGTATCA
>JWTM01000221.1 GCA_001749745.1 Candidatus Marispirochaeta associata | reverse complement strand
TACACCGCTGTCGGGGGATTCCGCGCAGTTGTTATTACGGATGCCATTCAGGGAATCATCATGGTGGTTGCTGTGGTGGTGATTCTGTTGGCTATCATCAATGCAGGTGGCGGAATGGAGCAATGCATTACAACTCTTAAAAATATTGACCCGGGACTGATAACACCTACGGGGCCTCAGAATAAGGTTCCGCAGCCGTTTACATTGTCTTTGTGGGTTCTTGTTGGACTGGGGATTCTTGGTCTGCCGCAGACAACGCAGCGCTGCATGGGCTATAAAAACTCTCGAGCCATGCATGATGCTATGATCATTGGTACCCTTATTATCGGGTTCATTATTTTATGTGCTCATCTGTCCGGTGCTCTTGGCAGAGCTATTCTCCCAGAATTGCCTGCGGGAGACCTTGCTATGCCATCCTTGATTATGGAGCTGCTTTCACCTTTCTGGGCTGGAGTTTTCATTGCAGGCCCTCTTGCGGCAATTATGTCCACAGT
>JWTM01000220.1 GCA_001749745.1 Candidatus Marispirochaeta associata | reverse complement strand
TGTTCTTTCCAACACATCGTTTACACTTTTCTAAGCACATCGTTTACACATCTACTTCATGAGTATACACCATACTATCATGGATTTTCATCTCCTTCATATCTACATATCCTAGAAGGAATTCATGGTAGTACATCCGATAGATTCCGTTGCCTAGCTCTTCCAAGCCAACATGTTTTCCTGCTAAGGCGGTTGAAACAAACAACCAGGTGTTTATATCCACGCGAATTGCACCATTTCTCGTGATGTATTTCACTTTGTAATCGTTCGGATATTCCCAGGAGATTATCTTTTCTGGGTACTCCCTACTCGACTTCTGATGTACTGCGCTCGGTGTTCGCATGTCCAACGCTTCATGTGGTCTCAGCTCATTATACTCCTTCACAAACGTATTCAGCTTCCGCTGTTGTGGCTGTAGCGAATAGCCAGGAGGTTTTGTTGCTTCGGCCTTGAGCTCTCGGTGCATTCGTTCATGCCGACCATTCTGTTCCGGATGAGCAGGGTCAGAATACACCGGTTTTATGCCCAGCTCCATAAACCAGGCACCCAGCTTCGACAATCGGCCCAGGGAGCGTACGTGAGCAAATGGAGCTCCATTGTCGGTGTGAATCTGTTCCGGTAAACCATAATTTCTGAATACATCTATAAATACTGCTTTGGCGTTCTTTGCATTCGGAGCATGCATTCCTTTCGCTGTAAATACATATCTACTATAACTGTCAGCTATCGTAAGCGGGTAACAGTATATCCTGTTACCCATTCGGAACTTACCCTTGAAGTCTGCACTCCACACTTCATTTGCTGCTAAAGGATCAAAAATGGGATAGCATGGCTCCGTTCGATGTCTCCTTCTTCGTTCCTGCACCATACCATTGCGCTTGAGTATCGCACTAATGGTGGAGGTTCCAGGTAACTTCATATCGGGAAACTTGTCTTCTAAGAGGACTTCCAACTTCGGCGCTCCCCAGCGTGGATGGCGTTTCCGTAGTTTCAGAATCTCTCGTTCTATACGTTCACTTGTTTTGTTATGAACTCGATGTGGGACTCGAGGGAGTTCATGTAAGCCTGAGAGACCAAGCAGTTCATACCGATGTATAAACTTATAGGCTGTCGGGCGGGATATCTCAAACATCTCAGACAAGGCCGTCACGGTATACTTCCGGCTCTTCCACAGGAGAATAAACTCTTCTTTCTGATCCATTACTGAACTCTCCTTCCACGGCATAGACTCCTCCTGGAGTCATTTTAGTCGTTAAAGAGTGTAAAGGAAGTGCTTAGAGTTCTGTAAACGATGTGCCTGGAATATACCTATGTCCGTATAACATCCAATTGAGCTGCGTGGCGTTAAGTTGGCATGCGTTTGTGCTGYTACCGAACMAACAGTATATCACCAATTTCGCTCGCATCGTTAACAAAGAACTTTCAGTTTCCGGGAATCAGTAGCACAAACCATGACAATAGCCACGTCTGCTCCAATTGCTGGTTATATTTCAACAATTTTATTGATCTAAATATCCATACTTTTTCCTTAAACTTTCTTGATGTTGTATATCAGTTTGCTTTGAAATCTGATATCTTTTGCTCTCAATCCGACCCACACAGAATTCTAATCTATTATGAGACATGACTTCTTTATCAAAAGCTTTTATAAAATTTATTAGGTCTTCAATATGTATAACATTCTTGGGAACCACGGTTTTTATCTCTGCCCCTCCTGTGAAAACAATTAATGAATGAATATCATTTGAAGGGATAAAATCGAGCAATTCTCTAATTCTATTAACATGCCCTGCATTTTGATGAAGGGGATTTAGAAATCGGTATTTTTCGTTGTAAATAACTTGTGTCCATTTTTTACTAATTGGATTAGCGAAAATCCAACCTGAATAATGTTTTGATTCAATTACAAATATACCATAACGAGAAACTAAGATATGATCAATTTGCGTTGAACCATTCTCTATTGGTAATGTAATGTTGTTTAGAAGATGATAGTTACGATTGCTTAATGATTTGGATAGGATTCTCATTACTGCAGCTTCGCCAACATTTATACGGTTAGAGCGCACTTTTTTACCAATGAAATATCCAATCAACAAAAAGGTTATAGCAAGAAAGAAATATACGATATAAGTATTTTGAATCACAAAAATAACATCGGTTAAGATATTATCCATGCTTTTAAGCATTTCATCATTCATTTTAACCTCATGCAATTTTTTCTATAGATTTCATTCATATCCATTATACTTTCAATTCTCACTATAAACACTTCACCTTTTTGATCTATAGCAACTTTTGTAAATATAACATCCCAATTGAGCTGCAAACCGTTAAGCTGGCGCAGTTTGTGCCCGGCCATTATTTATTGATCGTTCATACGTATAATCTATCATGTAGTAT
>JWTM01000219.1 GCA_001749745.1 Candidatus Marispirochaeta associata | reverse complement strand
CGCAGACCATTCCGCACGATAACAGCAAAGTCCGGCCCTGGACTGATAACTGCAAGTAGCGTGACCATCACAATCATAACCAAACTAGATTCCCAACTATTACTCACATTATCCTCCTTTTTTACGAATAACTTACCCTTATCTAACAAGAAGTATTTAAAAATGACTAACCATTCATTTTCACATAAGCTGTGAAAAAAAATCACAGGAAGATGACATGAAGAATATTCCACCCCTAAGTCCCTTAATCAGCTTTCACAGTGCAGCAAAGTATCAAAGTTTTACGGAAGCAGCACATCAACTGAACCTGACTCATGGAGCTGTAAGCCGCGCTGTAAAGCAGCTTGAAGACTACTTTGGAACAAAGCTGTTCCATAGAGAAAGTCGTGGAGTATATTTGACGGAGAAAGGACGTTATTTTGCGAAACATGTTGCACGAGTTCTAAAAGAATTAGAACACGCAAGCGAACAAGTGCGTACAAACTCTGAGCAGTTCAAGCTATATGTTTCTTGTGAGCCGTCGCTAGCTATGCGCTGGTTGATGCCTCGATTAGAAGAATTCAAGGAGCTAGCCCCACACATTGATATTCACTTATCCACAAGTGGTGGGCCAATTGATCTGTGTGCTGAATCTGCTCATCTGGCAA
>JWTM01000218.1 GCA_001749745.1 Candidatus Marispirochaeta associata | reverse complement strand
CCAGTATCACGAATGCGCAAAACGGACTTTTTACCCGTGACTATCTGTATCACGCGACAAACCGTGAACTGCGCATGATCCGTGAAGGCTTTCATCCTTCCGGAGAACCGCGTACTGCGGGGAGTGAAGAATATCGTGCTTCTGTTGGCGTAGTGCTTCTTGATCTTTCCGGCTTGCGTTCCGTAGCAACAGAGTTCGGACATCTTTTTGCCGAAGAGTTGGCTGTGCAGTTTGCAGATGCCTTGTCTTCAATAGCACCGGAGCAGGCTCTTGTGTGCAATAGCGCAGAGTATGAATACGCCATTCTTGTACCTGCCGGAACCTCGAGCGTGTGCAGAAAAATCGCCGGAGAAGCAGTGCGTACCCTGCGCTCCATTCAGAAAGTCCACGACATAACTGAACACAGAGTCGGTGTTGATATTGCCGCAGGCTATGCAGCGTTTCCACAGGATTTTGAAGGCGCTCAGTTTGAACTGAATAGTAACGAGCAGAGCCGTATTCTGTTGGGAAAAGCCCGCATAAGTGCTGAAGTTGCCAAGCGCCTCGGAGAACTCCTCACCATCCCGCATGTCCTTGGGTTTACCCGTCTACTGCATGAAGGGGGAACTGTTCGCGAAGTTCTGCCAGTCAGCCGTGTGGTTGTTGATGTGGGCATGTCCATGGGTGCTCGTGAAGGCCAGCGTTT
>JWTM01000217.1 GCA_001749745.1 Candidatus Marispirochaeta associata | reverse complement strand
GCGTTGTGATCATGGAAGAAGAAGGCTTCAACAAAACACTGGATAAGGGCCTTGCTCTTCTGGAAGATGAGATTCTTGCAGTTGAAAACACCTCTGCGAAAACGCTTAAAGGCGAAACTGTGTTCAAACTGTCCGACACATATGGTTTCCCTATCGATATCATTAATGACATTGCTGAAAAGCGCGGTATTGCTGTTGATGAAGACGGCTTTAACGCGTTCATGACACAGCAGAAACAGCGCGCTAAAGCTGCGTGGAAAGGTGCTGCAGGCGATACACTTGCCGCACGCTTCCAATCTCTTCTTGAAGAAGGGGTGCGCAGTGAGTTTGTAGGATACAGCAATCTTGGTGTTGAAAGCCGCGTTGCAGTTCTTATGAATGAAGAAGCTGAAAACGTTGACTCCCTGACTGCAGGCCAGAAGGGATACCTTGTTTCCAGCAAAACTCCTTTCTACGGCGAATCAGGCGGTCAGACAGGTGACCACGGTGTGAT
>JWTM01000216.1 GCA_001749745.1 Candidatus Marispirochaeta associata | reverse complement strand
CGTTCCTTTTGGTAGTCGGTCATCCTGCCTTTGCGTCTCAGGTGGGCATAGTCGGAGTAGATCCAGTACTGAGATTTCTTTCCGGCCAGGAGCTGGATATTGTTGGGAAAGTATTGGGAGACGGCGAAGCTCTCGAATCCGTCGGCAACCAGGTCCTCATTGAGGATGAGGGTATCAAGCAAGTCGGCATGGATAGCCAGGGATTGCCGGGCGAGGCGAGAGATCCGGTTGGTGATACAATGGGGCGAGGCCTTGAGGATTCGCCCCATTCCTCTGATTCCTGTGGAGCTAGTAAGGAGCTCGAAGATTCTTCTGTAGGAGATTGTCCGCTGGGTCATGTAATCGAGAGAGAAGGTTTGAGAGGAGAAATGAGTACCGCAGCGTTTGCAGCGGTAGCGTTGGATAGGACCGCGGTTGGTCGAATGGTAGTGACCATAGCGAACATACCAAACTGAGCCTGGGGGTACGGTCTGATGGTAATTGCAGCCGTCGTTGGGACAGAAAGGGGGCGTTTTCATGGATAAAACCTCCGTTTGGCAAGGGATCTATCCATATATAGGGGCAGGGAAAGGAGTTTGCTTCAGCTAATACACAGATCTACACACACTAAGTTCGCTTTTAATTGATTTCAGAGGTCAGCTACCCTATAATGGGGGCGTGAATGTACTACAGGAATCAGCTAAAGAGGATCTGGTCAAGAAGCTTACCGAGCTGATCGGTTCTACCGAAACCATCTACACCCATATTGCCGAGGAATATCCCAAACTGCTCGACGAGTTTGAAGCGGGATTCAAGAACTCGGACAGTCAAATCAGTCTTATCGCCGCCGAAGGGGGCAACGGGCTCGATGCTCTGCATCTTATCATGGAGCGCACGAAAAGCTGCATCCAGCAGGCCTACGATTCCTTCCGCAACCTCAACACCTCGGACGCTCAACTCCTTGAGATGCTCAAGGAGAGCATCCGTAATCTCGATATTCTCGACGAATTGATCGCCGGCATCACCTTCAATACCGAAGAGATGGAGCTGATCTCCCTGAACGCCATGGTAGTGGCACTCAAAGCGGGACACGAGGGGGGCGGCTTCTCCCACGTGACCGACGAGCTCCGACGGATCTCCGCCAAGACCATCACCGAGGCGAAGCGGCTGACCCAGGAGGGGGGCGAGATTCAGTCCTTCTTCCAGGAGATTCAGCGGGCCTCGGATTCGATCTCCCGGGAACAGGAGGAGATTTTTTCCCGCTTCGGAACGGGACTCTTCTCTAATTTCAGCACTATTGAATCCAACCTCTCCGGTATCGTCGACTTCTTCAAACAGCTCCGCAGCCGGGCCGGCGATATCAGAGAGCCCCTCTTGAGGATGATGGAGGCGGTCCAGACCCAGGATATTATCCGCCAGACGGCGGAACAGATCGTGGTCACCCTAGACGAGATTCGGGAAATTGACCTGAGCACCTCGGTGGAAGACCGGGACGACCTGCTACTGGATGAGCTCACCTTCCTCGAACAGGTCTCATTGTTGGGCGCCAACATGCTCTCCGAGATTGCGGCCACCATCGACAAGAACAGCGAAGTATTCAGAGAGAATATCAGCCTGGTTCAGGATGCGGTCACCCGGATCGAGCAGGAACGGGACCAGTTTATCGCCCGGCAGATCGAAGGGAGCGGTTCGGCTGACGGAATCCACTCCCTCTTTCAGCGTTCAGAGCAGGAACTCAGCCTGATGTTAAAGGATGCCCGCCGGGTACCGAAGCTCAAGCAGACCCTGCGCAACACCAACGGCGCCTTCGTCGCCCGGATTCAAGAACTGGAGGAGCGGCTGGAGCGCTTCTCCGTATTGGTGGGGCGCTTTCGCAACATCCATGTAGCCGCCCGGATCGAGGTGGCGAAACGCAGCATCCTGCACGGTATGGAGCAGACCGTTGATGAGATGCGCGGCCTCACCGAGCGCATCAACGGCGACGTCGAACAGGCGGCGGAGACCACTAAGAGCTTTATCGAGACGACCCAAGGAGCGCTCAAGGGCTTCAACGCCTCCTACAACGAGGAGAGCGAGATGGTGGCCTCATTCTCGTCGGAGATTCAGCGCCTCTACGCCCAGCTGCGCAGCACCAACGACGAGATCGTCAATACCATGAAGAGTTTCAGCCTCTTCAGCTATCGGTTTCGCGAGCTGATCGACGCCGGACAAAACGATACGGCCGAACTCTTCAACCTGAGCCGCCGGGCCCGCTATATCCAGGAGATTTTCGAACGTACCGCAACATCGGCTCGCTCCCGCAAAAGCCACCTGCTGCAGGAACGGGGCCTCGAGGAGTGGGAGATCATCGAACATCGGCTGCAGGAGATCGTAGAACGCTTCACCATCTACGCCCACAAAGCCCAGGCCGGAGAAATCGGCGGTTTTACCGTCGAAGGCGGCACTGAAGAGGGCGAGGTCACCTTCTTCTAGCCTCCCGTCCCGACGCTTGACAATGAAAAGCCTCATGCCTAGGATTAGCCGCAAGAACAGCCGAACCGAACGCGGACTGAAGGAGCCTGCATGAATCGCACCGCTGTCGTCGCCCTCCTGGGTTGCGGAACCGTCGGGGCCGCCACCGCCCAGCATCTACTGCGGAACAGAGAAGCCCTGGCCGGGAAAACCGGCATCGACATCGACCTCCGCTACATTGTCGACACCAACTTCGACCGGGCCCGATCCCTCGGACTGGATGAGAGCCTTTTCGAGTCGAACCTGGATACCGTCCTCGCCGACCCGGAAGTGATCACGGTCATCGAACTCATCGGGGGAACCGGCATCGCCAAAACCCTGACCGAGAAGATCCTCAAAGCCGGCAAACGAGTCGTCACCGCCAACAAAGCGCTCCTGGCCCACCACGGTCCGGAATTAATGGCTATCGCCCGGGATGCCGGAATTTCGATCTCCTTCGAGGCCTCCTGCGGCGGCGGAATTCCGCTATTGCGGGCCTTTTACGACGGGATTCTCCCCAACCGGATCGACGCCTTCTACGGCATCGTCAACGGAACCTGCAACTACATCCTGACCGAGATGGTCCAGAAGGGGAGCAGCTACGAGGAGTGTCTGACTCAGGCGCAGGCGGACGGATTGGCCGAGGCCGATCCCACCCTGGATGTCTCCGGCGGAGACTCCTCCCACAAGCTGGCCATCATGTCCTCTCTCGCTTTCGGCAAACGGGTAGAACTCGATCCGATTCCGGTACAGGGAATCGATGAGTTAAAGCTCTTCGATCTCAACTTCGGCCGCGAACTCGGCTACGTTATCAAGCTGCTGGCCATCGCCCAACGGGAGGAGGAGGGCCTCAGTCTCAGGGTCCGGCCGGCCTTCATCTCCACCGAACACCCCTTAGCCTGGGTCAGCGGCCCCTTTAACGCGGTCAGCGTCTACGGCGATGCGGTGGGGCACACCATGTACTACGGCCGCGGCGCCGGCGGCTCCCCCACGGCGAGCGCGGTCATCGCCGATCTGGTCGCCAGCTGTATCGGCACGGCGGATACAACCTTCTCGACCCTCAACATCTGGCCCGATAGAACCGAGGCCGCCCTGCAGCTTCCGCCGGAGGAGATCCAGGGACGCTACTATGTGCGCCTGATGGTTGAGGATAAACCGGGAGTTTTCGCCCGGATCGCGACTATACTCGGGGAACACCAGATCAGTCTCTCGTCGGTCCTGCAGAAGGAACCGCACCGGATCCATCCCGATGCAGTCCCGGTGGTGATCACCACCCACCGGGTCCGGGAAGGGGACCTACGGAATGCGCTCAACACACTGGATGCGTTGCCGGTCGTACTACAGCCGAGCGTATCCATCGAAATAGTAGACGAGCACGAAGAAGAGCTCGCATAAAAAGGAGGCTCCCATGGGCGCCGAAAAGAATTCCCTCTCGACCCGGCAGGGTCACGACGCGAACTCAATCTCCTGGGGCTATGCGGAACATCTCAAGTTCACCCTCGGGGTAGACAGCTTTTCCAGTTCCAACTACGACCGCTACATGGCGCTCGCCCTGGCGGTTCGGGACCGGCTGGTCAATCAGTGGATGCGCACCCAGCAGACCCATCATAAAGAGGACGTCAAACGGATCTACTACCTCTCGCTGGAGTTTCTGATCGGCCGCTCCATGGGCAATAACGTTATCAACATGGGTCTACAATCCTCGGTGGAAGAGGCCTTGAGCGATCTCGGCTACGGCTGGGAGGAACTCAGGGAGGAGGAGATCGACGCGGGACTCGGCAACGGCGGTCTCGGGCGACTGGCGGCCTGTTTTCTCGATTCCATGGCTACCCTGAACCTCCCCTCCTTCGGTTACGGCCTGCGCTACGACTACGGCATCTTTCGTCAGCAGATCGAAGAGGGGTGGCAGATCGAGCAACCCGACGACTGGCTGCGCCGGGGTAACCCCTGGGAGATCGAACGGCCGGATATCCTCGTTCCGGTCCACTTCGGCGGCCGGGTCGACTCGATCGTCGAACGGGGACGTCGCCGGTACCACTGGATCGAAACCAATCCGGTTCTCGGCATCGCCTACGATACCCCCATCGTCGGTTACGGCGGCAGCACTGTCAACACCCTGCGCCTCTGGAGCGCTCGGGCGGCGGAGGAGTTCGACTTCAGCGAGTTCAACGAGGGGGATTACGTCGAAGCGGTGGCCGCCAAGGTCAACGCCGAGAATCTGACCAAGGTTCTCTACCCCAACGACAAGCTCTACCTGGGCAAGGAGCTGCGGCTGAAACAGCAGTACCTTTTCGTCGCCTGCTCCCTGCACGATATTCTGCGGCGCTTCAAGAAGAGCCGCCGCCCCTGGTCGGCCTTCCCCGACTATGCGGCGATCCAGCTCAACGACACCCATCCCTCCCTGGCCGTGCCGGAGTTGATGCGCCTCTTAATCGACGAGAACGACCTCGACTGGGAATCCGCCTGGGATATCACCGTCCGCTCCCTGGGCTATACCAATCATACCCTGATGCCCGAGGCCCTGGAGAAGTGGCCGGTACCGATGCTGGAGAAACTCCTCCCCCGGCATCTGCAGATCATCTACGAGATCAACCACCGCTTCCTGCAACGGGTCTCGATCGCCTTTCCCGGGGATGCCGCACGGCTCAATAATATGAGCATCATCGAGGAGGGAGAGTTGAAGCAGGTGCGTATGGCCCACCTCTCCATCGTCGGAACCCACTCGACCAACGGCGTGGCCGCCCTCCACACCGACCTGTTGCGCAGCCGGGTAGTCCCCGATTTCGCCTCCATGTATCCCGAACGCTTCAACAACAAGACCAACGGCATAACCCAGCGGCGCTGGCTCTTGAAGGCCAATCCCGAGCTCTCGGAGCTGATTACCCGCTCCATCGGTGATGAGTGGATCTGCGACATGAGTAAGCTCAAACAGCTCGAACCCTTCGCCGAGGACGACGCCTTCTTGAATGAATTCGGCGCTATTAAACGGCGCGCCAAAGAGCGACTGGCCGATGTACTGCGCCGGGATCATGATTTCCGGATCGATCCCGCGTCGATATTCGACGTTCAGATCAAACGGATCCATGAATACAAGCGCCAGCTGCTGAACGCCCTCCACATCGTGATGCTCTACAACCGCATCCGGTCGGGCAAACATGAGGGGATGATCCCACGAACCTTCCTGATTGCCGGGAAGGCGGCGCCGGGTTACCGGCTGGCAAAGCTGATTATCAAGCTGATCAACAACATCAGTAAGGTGATCAACAGCGATCCGGCCGCCAGGGACCTCCTCAAGGTCTACTTCGTGCCCAACTACCGCGTCTCGTTAGCGGAGAAGATATTCCCCGCCTCGGACGTCTCCGAGCAGATTTCCACCGCCGGAACCGAGGCCTCGGGAACCGGCAACATGAAGTTCATGTGCAACGGGGCGCTGACCCTGGGGACCCTGGACGGCGCCAACATCGAGATTATCGAGGAGGCGGGGGATGAAAACGCCTTTATCTTCGGACTCACCGCCGAAGAGGTAGCCGATCTCAGGCCCGGATACGCGCCGAAGGAGTACTACAAGGCCGACGCAGAGATTAAAGCCGCGGTCGATCTTATCTTCTCGGGACACTTCAACTTCTCCGAGCCGGATATCTTCAAGCCCCTGAAAGAGGCCCTCTTCGACCAGGGGGACTACTATATGCATCTGGCGGATCTCCGTTCCTATGCCGAGGCTCAAGCGGCGGTGGAGGAGTGCTACCGCAATCAGCGTGAATGGAACCGCCGCGCCGTGCTGAATATCGCCAACTCGGGCAAGTTCTCTTCGGACAGAACGATCCGTGAATATGCGAAGGATATCTGGCGGGTGGAGCCCTGCAGGGTCGAAATCAGCCAGGATCCGGAGGATACCCTGCAAGAAGCGCGAAAAAATTAAACTATTGACGCCTCTGAGTCGATGATGATACCGTGGAAGAAGCAAAAAAAGATGGAGGACCTATGTCGGCCACAGATGAACCGCTCACCCCACCCGCCGCCACGTCCGGAAAGATCTACTGTGCCAATTGCGTTCACTGCAAACTGATCCGCGAAGCCCACGGGATGAAACAGTACTCCCTTCGCGTCCGCTGCGACGCCGGGAAGTGGCGCAAGAAGCTGGGCGAAGAGAAGATCTACAAATACTTCACCGTCGCCCGGCGAAGCATAGAATACTGCGACTCCTACGAACCGATGGGGGATCCCAAGGAATTCATCAAGGATCTGAAGAAGAGCCTCCCCATCAAGGACGAAATCTATACAAGTAACGATTAATATGCTTAACTCGTCTCCATGAGACACGCAATCGCACCAATCAGCATTCTGTTCGCCAGCCTGATCTTCATCTCCTGCGTCGGCGTCTCTGCGCCAGAAGAAATCCCCGAAGACCTTACCCCCATGGAGTACTTTCAGGGCGCCCAAGAGGCGGTGGCCAAGCGCAACGACTACGATACCGCCATGGTCTATTACACCGCCTTCAAGGAACGGTACCCTGAAGATCTCCAGGGAAACGTCGAAGCCGACTACGAGATCGCCTTTCTCTACTATAAAATGGGGCAGAACGAGGAAGCCAAACGGCGTTTTGAAGAGATTATCGCCCGCTATGAGACCGAAGAGGCTACCCGCTTGCGGGAATGGCCCCTGGTACTCTCCCGGAAGGTGCTGGCCAAGATAGAGCGCCTCGAATCGGACGAACTACAACCCGAGACTACTGGGGAAGAATAATCGTATAGAGCTCGATGCCGAGGCTCTCCGCCTCGGCGTAGACCTGCTCCTTCGTAACCGCGCCCCTGGGCCGGGGATGGGGCGGGGCGTCTCCCACCAGCACGATCTTCCGCGCCTCGGCGCTCCACGGATAGCCGCGAATCCCCGTATAGAGGGCCTCATAGACCGCCTCGGGGATATCCCGACCGCCGAAGACCCGAATCCTGTCCAGAATGCGCTGCACCGTCTCCACCCCGCCTACCTGAAAGGGGAAGAGATCGGTCACATACTCCTCGTCGTAATCCTTGTAGAGCACTACCCCGACCCGTAGCGCATCGAAGCCTTCCGCCTTCTCCCGCAGGAGGGGCACCAGACTCTTCCGCAGATGGGGGATATCGTTCTCCATGCTCTGGGTCGTATCCAGGGCCAGCACCAGATCGAGGGAACGGCCCCCGCCGGCATCGATAATCTCGGCGATCTTCTCGATAATATCGTCTTCGCCGCGGCTGTAGATCATCTCGCCGTTCCCGGCGGCGGATATCTCGCTATAGGCCTCGACCGTCTCCTCCATATAGTTGCCTTCCGGCGGGCCCTCGAAGGGGCGCTGAACCACCCGCAGGATGAAGGGATTATCCCGAAAGGCTCCCTCATAGCTCGCTAAAGGCTCCTCAAAGGCGCGAATACTCAAGTAGGTACCGTCCAGGACCTGAACCTCTCCGGAACGCCCCTCAGGGCTCCAGGGATAGCCGTAGACGACGATGTAGGGGATAAAGATGCGGAAGGCGCTGCCCAGCTCCGGATGCGGTTCGGGGGAGGAGTCGACCAGGGAGAAGCCCCGGGTCTCGTTCAGGATTTCGCCGTTCAGAAGGCGCTTCTCGTCGCCGTTGGCCGGGTGATAGTCGGGATTACGGTAGGCGTAACTCGCCGTCTCCCGGGCGGGATCCTCGGTGGATTCGGTTAAGAGCACCGATCCCAAGCCAGGTTCGGCCGCGATCCAGAGATCGTAGCCGCCGTCCAGACTCTGCTCGATAAGCACCTCCCCCGGTTCGATCTCCAGCGGCGCCCCGATAAGCAGCCGACCAGCGGTCAGGAAGAGTAGCAGACCTGAAAGGAGAACCCTGCACATACCCCTAGTATCGGCCTCTGCCGCCTGCTGAATAAGCACCCCCTTGGCTCTGGGTGAGTTTTTGTATACATTTTGAGCCATGAAGAGAGTAATCATCGCCAACGATCACGGCGCTATCGAAATCAAGCAGAAGCTTACCGCCCATCTCGAATCCCGGGGCTATACCGTCGACAATCTCGGCGTGGACTCCGAGGATTCGGTCGACTATCCCGACATGGCCAAGGAAGCCTGCGGGGCCTTCTTGAAGGACGGAGGCTACGAGTTCGGCGTCCTCTGCTGCGGCACCGGCATCGGTATATCGATCTCGGCCAACAAGCTGAAGGGGATTCGTTGCGCCTTACCTCAAAACATCTTCGCCGCACAGATGGGGCGGGAACACAACAACGCCAACTTCATCGCCTTCGGCGGCCGCATCGACTACTGGGAGGCCCCGGAGAAGATGCTCGACGCCTTTATCGACGCCGACTTCGGCGGCGGCAGACACGGCCGCCGGGTAGAGAAGATCATGGGTCTCGAGGGCTGCTGAGTACGCCTACTCCCCCAAAAGCAGAGAGAGCCGCTGATTCTTGATCACGGCGCCCTTTAGATCCGGGTTTAGTTCAAAGGTATCGGCAAGGGCCGGGAACTCCGCAAAGGCATCTCCTGCCTGCTCGATTATCTCCCGGCTCTTTTTGTGGCTGAGATTGCAGAAACTGCCGAAATGGAGCAGATCCGCATAGGTAAAATCACTATTCTTGCGGTTCAACCAGCACTGATGATGCTTCGTCCACCTGCCGCCGGGATCGTAGGCGTAGGTCATATCGAAAGCCGGGGAGAGCTTCCACCTGCCCGATCGATCCATCAGGAACCCGGTATTCTTGGTGTGATCATCCTGATTCCTGCCGATAATGTTGAATACCGCCCGGCGGAAAACCTCACCCTCCGCCGCCTGTCCCAGCTGCAATTGCCTGATCAAGAGAATCAGCTGTTCATAGGAGTTGATAGCGTCGCGATCCGCATGGGCCAATCCGGCCCAGGAGGCGTAGTGGAGCTTATCCAGCTTGTTATGCATCATTTGGCGATCAAAGCGCTCGATCAGAAAATGGCGGGTTCTCCCGTCGTCGAGCAGATCCGTCCGGGGCATATCGATACCGGCCTTGCGGGCGATCAGGCTGTAGATATACTCCAGCACCGGCATCCCTAAAGGATCGATACTGTCCCTATCCCGATTCGCCCCACCGTCGAACTTCAAGAGCCAATAGGAGTAGTCCGGTCCATGATTTACCGTTCCGTCCAGAAGCGTTCCCTTAGCGGAGATCGCGACTAGGGCTTTAGCCCTCGCCCCTCCCGCACTGGAACCGATCCGGATCATCGTCAGCGCCTCGGCTCTATCCTCAGCGGAGAGCAGTTTCTGATGCAGTGCCGATTTCCGTTGTTGGACCAACTCCGATAATTCGGCCAGGTGCTGTAGATCGAGCCCCGTCCGCTGCAACGGCAGGGACTCCCCGGGGAGATACTCCAGAGCTCCTATCCCCCTGTCGGCGACGTAATTGAGACGGTCTAAAGCCGTAACATCCGATTGAGGAATACCCTTCTCGCTCATGTAGATATCAATCAGCTGACTTCCGTATCTGTCGGGTAGAGAGTCGGCAATGAATCCGGGAAGCCCCTGGAAGGAATTATAGCTCAGCTGATCGAAGAGAAAACGCGCCGGCGGATACGCAAGCTGAATAGGTGAGATCTGAATGCCGGAGTTCATAAACTCCGGTTCAAACTCGAAGGTTGCGAATCTATCTTGGCCGGGTGCATATCCCAAGGATCCGATCCGAGTCCCCCACATCCGAACATCTACAAGGTTCCTCACTCTTCATCGCCCCAGAGAAAATCACTCTTGCCTGTTTTTTTATTCCGACTATCCCTAACCCGCTTCGGTTCCTCGCCCTTGTCTGCGGTAAGCGGACTGTATTCATTCGTTTCCGGGAAGAGCAGCTGCAGCCGGTCGACCACACCAAGCGCCTTGAGCAGCCGGATGAAATTCGTAAGGCTGAGTCCCCTTCCCTGCTTGAAGTTATAGAGGGTTTTCCGGGAAATACCCGCCAGCTCTTCCAGTTCGGATTCCTTGATATGCTGAGCAATACGAATTGTGTCGATCTTACCCGCTAGATGACGGATAAGATCCTTATCGCTCATCAGTCTATAATCCATGATTTCCTCATAAGAGTAATATATTACGGATTATAGACTAAAACAACTTATAAGTGTAATATTTTACGCTTAAAACTGCGTCTTTATTCTACAGTAACAGACTTCGCCAAATTCCGCGGTTGATCCACGTCCCGGCCCAGTTTCTGGGCTACGAAGTAGGCGAAGAGCTGCAGCGGAACCACCATGACGTAGGGGTAGAACAACTCGTGCGTCTTGGGGACGTAGATGCAGTCGTCGGCGATCTCGGCCGCATCCCGGTCGCCCTCGGCCGCCACGGCGATGACCTTGCCTTTCCGGGATTTCACCTCTTTCATGCTGGTGATCACCTTGTCCCGCAGATGGTCGTCGGGAACCAGGAAGAGCGACGGGGTCTCCTCGTTGATCAGCGCGATCGGGCCGTGCTTGATCTCCGCCGCACTGAATCCCTCGGCATGCACATAGGAGATCTCCTTCAGCTTCAAGGCCCCTTCCAGGGCGACCGGATAATTGATCCCCCGGCCTAAAAAGAGGAAATTCTCGGCGTCGGCGTACTTCTCCGCCACCCTCTTGATCTGATCAGCATTATCCAACACCTGCCGTACCTTGGCGGGGATCCCCTCCATATCCTTGATGAACTCATGTCCCACGTCCCATGACATGTGACGCATCCGGGCCATCAGCAGGGTGAAGAGATAAAAGACCGTGATCTGACTGGTAAAAGCCTTGGTTGAGGCCACGGCGATCTCCGGACCGGAGTGGATATAGGTACCGCCGTCGGACTCCCGGGCGATGGTCGAACCGACCGCGTTACAGATACCGAGCACCTTGGCCCCTTTGCGCTGCAGCTCCCGCATGGCAAAGAGGGTGTCGATTGTCTCTCCCGACTGGGAGACGGCGAAATGGAGGGAATTCTTCTCGACGATGGGGTTGCGGTACCGAATCTCCGACGAGAGCTCCGCAGTGGCCGGGAGCCGGGCTACATTCTCCAAGAGATAGGCCCCGACCAGTCCGGCATAGTAGGAGGTGCCGGCGGCGACGATCTTGACCCGCTCCAGATTCAAGAGCTCCTGAGGGATCAGATTGAGGCCCCCCAGGTGGGCGGTTCCCGACTCCAGATTGAGTCGCCCCTGAAAAGCGCGCAGGATTGATTCGGGCTGCTCGCGAATCTCCTTCTCCATGAAGTGCTGGAAGCCGTCCTTCTCCATCTGCTCCAGTTCCCAGGTGATGGTATCGATCTTCTTCTGAATCTCCCGGTTGGTCCGGTCGAGGATCTTGAAGCCCGAGGGATCGAGGACGACGATCTCCCCGTCCTCGACATAGACCGCCTGCTTGGTATAGGCCAGCACCGCGGTGGTATCGGAGGCGAGAAACATCTCGTCGTCGCCGACGCCGATCACCAGGGGAGAGCCGTTCCGGGCCCCGACGATTCGTCCCGGCTCATCCCTGTGGATGCAGACGATGCCGTAGGTGCCCTGCAAGAGCGGGATCGAGGCCTGCACCGCCGAAGCCAGATCGCCCTCGTAGTTGAACTGTAAAAGGTGGGCGATAACCTCCGAATCGGTTTCGGTGACGAACTCGAAGCCCTCGGAGATCAATTTTTCCCGCAGGGAGAGGTAATTCTCGATGATGCCGTTGTGGCAGATCGCGATCTTCCCGTCGGCGCTAAGGTGGGGATGGGCGTTCTGATCGTTGACCTCGCCGTGGGTCGCCCAGCGGGTGTGACCGATACCGAAGCCGCCGGCCAGGGTCTCCGGAACCGCCGCCGCCAGGGTTTTGATTTTCCCGGTGCGTTTGATCACCTGCACGCCGTCGCCGTCGCCGACGGCAATACCGGCCGAGTCGTAGCCCCGGTACTCGAGGCGTTTGAGTCCTTGGAGCAAGACCTCAGTAGAGCTCCGCTTTCCGCTGTATCCTACAATTCCGCACATAATTTCAAATTCCTTCTATCGCTTAGCTTACTATAGACCCGAGGCGCTTTCGGCCAGGGCGTTGAGTTGGTCTTTATCTATGAGCCGCATCTGAGACTCTTCAGTCTTGACGATCCCCTCTTTGGCCAGGTTCTCGATATAGGCCAGCACCGATTCCTGGGGGAGCTCCAGGTTGAGGGAGATCTCCCGGCTCAGCTTATGGTACTCCAGGTTGGCCTGTTCGAAGCCGTTCTCGGCAAAGGCGTAGTAGAGATTGAGGGCGATCAATCCCTTGGTGTTGCGCTTGACCAGGTGCTGGATCTGATTATTGGTCTGCTGCAGTCGCCGGCAGAGCTTATCGATTACGTTTAGCGCAATCCGGGCGTTCTTCTCGATCATCCCCAAGAAGCCCTCGCGATTGAAAGCCAGGAGCCGAACGGTGCCCACTGCAGTGGCGCTGGCGGTGCGCTTGACTTGATTGACGATGGCCATCTCGCCGAAAAAGTCGCCCTTCCCGAGGACTGCCAGGATGTGTTCCTTACCCCCGATCTGCTTACTGATGCGGATGTTGCCCTCTTGAATGATGTACATCTTGTCGCCCGGCTCGCCCTCCTTGAAGAGGACCTTACCGGAATCGACGGTTATCCCGTACTTATCATAGAGCTTGTTATCTTCCATTCTCTTTCTCCCACAATTATCTTCGGCAGATATTGAAGCATAACGAAGTTTAGCCCCTTTTTAAAGTAGATATCCCGTTCAAAGCGGGATCACCAGGGAGGCTTGTATGAAAAACACCCTATTTGCCACCGCGCTCCTTCTACCGCTCTTCATCTCTTGCTGTACGCCGCTCTTCGAGCTCGAGGAGGCGGGAGAAAGCTTCGGCCTGGCGGGAGCGGATCTTCAACCGCCGGTGCTGATCTCGGCCGGGGCGCCGGCGGAGGATGAGTTTCGCCTCAGTTTCAACGAGGAGCTCGGCCGGGCGGAGCTGATGGCGATTTTACCGCCTATTGTGCTGGATGAGGTCGAATGCCGCGGACCGGAGCTCATTATTCGCCTCGGCGAAGCCCAGGAGGCGGGCCGGGAGTACGCCCTGGACCTGCTGGTCCGGGACGGCCGGGGCAACACCCAACAGCTTCTGGTACGCTGCTACGGCCACAATCCGCGGGTGCCCGCCCTGCTGATCAACGAAGTGACGACCCAGGGGAGCGGTACTCATCCGGATATGGTGGAACTGCGGGTTATGAGCAGCGGGAACCTGGCCGGGGTCTGCCTGTATGAGGGAACCTGCGAGGATTACGACGACCGGATGCTCTTTCCGGCCTGCGAGGTCGGCGAGGGGGAGTACCTGATCGTCCACTTCAAACCGGAGGGCATCGCCGCGGAGACCGATGAAACAGAAGCTGTGGATGAATCCGGCGGCTTAGACGCCCACCCGGAGGCGCGGGATTTCTGGGTGCCCGCCGGGAGCGGCCTCTCCGGCAACAACGGTAGCCTCTGCCTCTACGCCGACCCCTTCGGCGAGCTGCTGGACGCGCTCCTCTACTCCAACCGGACCTCCGCCTCGGACGAGAACTACCGGGGATTCGGCAGCAGCTCGGTGATGCTGATGGCGGATTATCTCAGCGACAGGAAGGCCTGGATCGGCGAGACGGTGCCCCTCAGGCCGGAGGATGCCCTGGACCCGGAAGACTCGACCGCTACCCGCTCTATCTGCAGGGGCTCCGTGCCGACCGACACCGATTCGGCCGCCGATTGGCACATAGTGCCGACCAGCAGCTTCAGTTTCGGCGCAGAGAATTGTGATGAGGTCTACAGTCCCTAATGGAAAGCTGATTTTTAGAGGTGGGGAGTAAAAAGGTCCTCGATGGCCTGCTTGGACCCTGCGCCAACCTGCTGATTGACCACCTCGCCGCCTTTGAAGACCATCAGCGTCGGGATGCTGATAATATTGAACTGACCGGCCAGCTCGCCCAACTCGTCCACATTGACCTTGGCGATCTTGACCTTCCCGTCGTACTCCGAGGCGATCTCTTCCAAAACCGGCGCTACCATGCGGCAGGGGACGCACCATTCGGCCCAGAAGTCCACTAACACGGGCACCTTCGACTGGAGTACCTCGCTTTCAAAATTATCCTGGGTGATCGTAACTTCCTTGCTCATATCTCCTCCGCAGCTGTTCGAGTTATTGCGCTTTGAAATCGTTCAAGCGAAAATCGTTGATTACAGTATGCACATAATCGAACATTTTTTCCAGGAATTTCCGCTCATGATCCTCTAAGGCGTTGTTCTCCTTTACCAGCTCGATCTCGTCCGCCACCTCATGCATCAGATAGCCCGAATCGATCAGAAAGCGCTGCTCCTCCCGGGCGATATCCCGGGGGCTGCGGGGAAAGCGGAAAAAGAGGGAGACATAACTCGCAAGACGGGGAGAGACCCCGTCTTTGGTATCGCTCCAGAGGTCGAAGATCTTACGCTCCAGTACGATCCTGGGACCCGAATAGAGGGTGGGGGATATCTTCCGCAGGCAACGCTCCACCTCCGGCCAGTAGCGGCGCTCAAAGTCGTTCATCACCCCGAAGAGCCGGGCCACCTCGAAGGAGGCGTCGGGATGGATCTCTTTGGCCGGGTATTTGGCGATCTTCTCCCGGTTCTCGGCTACGATCCTGTCGGCAAAGCCCTGGGGTTTGGGACGTTGTTTCTTGGCGGACTCGTCGATACTGCGGTTGTACTCGCTGCTCAGGCGCTCCTCTTCCTTGCGCCGGAGCTCCCGGATGGCGGTCAGCTCGGCGTGCAGAAAGTGGGTCATATCCATGCGCGCCTTCATGGCGCTGAAGTAGCGGGACTCGAAATCCTCTTTCAGCCGGCGGGATTTCATATATTCCACGATGTAGTGGTCGTATTCGCTTAAAATCTTATCCCTGGCCTGTTCGATCTCATCTAAACTCAGTTTTTTTTTCTTCATACTCCACACAACCGGCGGGTTTCGCGATTAATATCTCTATAGATATCATCGGCAGTTCCGCCGGTCGACTGAGTAATAACCTCCACCAGGGCCGAACCGACCACCGCGGCCTCTACATGAGGCGAGAGAAGCGCGATCTGTTCGGGATTGCGGATACCGAAGCCGGCAAAGAGCTTGGCTCCTCCTGCGGCGCAGCGGTCGAGAAAGGCCACCGTCTCGTCCGCTATCTGCGTCTCCTGCCCCGTAATGCCCCGGCGCAGGGCGATATAGAGATACTCGGCCTCCGCCTTAAGGAGGGATTCCAACCGTTTCGGGGAGACCGTCGGCACCAGGACCGGCACTACCGCCAGACCCGCCTCGCGCCCGGCGGCGTAGAGCCCCTCGTCGGCGTCGATGGTCAGATCCGGCACTATCAACCCCGTAGCCCCCGCCTTCCGCGCCCGGGCCACGAAGGCTTCGACCCCCAGGGTGAAGACCGGATTGGCATAGCTCATGATAAAAATCGGGGTATCGCTCATACCCGCAACCTCGCTTACCAGGGCGAAGCCATCGTCCAGGCTGAATCCGGCGGAGAGGGCTTCCCCGCAGGCGGCCTGGATCACGGGACCGTCGGCGCTGGGGTCGGAGAAGGGAAATTGAATTTCCAGGTAGGCCGCCCCGCCCTCGATCAGCCCCTTGGCCACGGCCAGACTCCGTTCCCGGTCGGGGTAGCCGGCAACCATGTGGGTCATCACTCTGTATCTACTCATCCTTCCGCCTCGTCTTTCAAGAATTGCCTCCAGGCCTCGCCGTCTAAAGCCGCGGCGGCGATAAAGAGATCCTTGTCGCCCCGGCCCGACATATTGACCACCAGGGTCTCTTCCGGCTTCATCATGGCCGCCCGCTTGAGGGCCTCCGCGCCGGCATGTGCCGATTCAAGGGCGAAGATCACCCCCTCGTTGGCCGCGAAGCGCTTGAGCGCCTCCAAGGCCTCATCGTCGGTGGCGGAGGCATACTCGACGCGACCGCTCTCCCCCAGGGCCGCCAGCTCCGGTCCGATGCCGGGATAGTCGAGGCCGGCCGAGATCGAGTGGGTCTCCTCCACCTGCCCGTCCGCATCGGTCAGGAAGAGACTCTTGTAGCCCTGAATGATCCCGAGCTTGCCGTCGCCGCTCATCCGGGCCGCGTGGGCGCCGCTGCCGAGTCCCCGGCCGCCGGCCTCCACGCCGATCAGCTTCGGTTCCCTCCGCTCGGGACTCCCCTCGATAAAGGGCTCAAAGAAGCCGATCGAGTTCGACCCCCCGCCGACGCAGGCGATCAGCGCATCGGGCTTCACCCCGCGCTGCTTGAGCTGCGCCTCCGTCTCCCGGCCGATGACCGCCTGAAAGGCCTTCACCATCTGCGGATAGGGGTGGGGACCGAGGGCGCTTCCGATCAGGTAGTGAGTATCCTGGAAGTTTGCGCTCCAGTCCCGCAGCGCCTCGTTGACCGCGTCCTTCAAGGTGCGCGCCCCGGAGGAGACCGGAACCACCTTGGCCCCGTACTGTTCCATCCAGAAGACATTGGGCCGCTGCCGGCGGATATCGACCTCCCCCATGTAGACGGTGCAGTCGAAGCCCAGCTTGGCGCAGACCGCCGCGGTGGCTACCCCGTGCTGGCCGGCGCCCGTCTCGGCGATGATGCGGCTCTTGCCCATGCGCTTGGCCAGGAGCGCCTGGCCGAGGGCGTTGTTGATCTTGTGAGCCCCCGTATGGGCGAGCCCCTCCATTTTGATATAGATCTGGGCCCCGCCGATCTTCCGGCTCAGGTTTTCCGCGTAGAGTAAGGGCGTCGGTCGGCCGACGAACTCGGTCCCCAGGCGCTCATAGGCCCTCCAGAACTCCGCGTCCCAGCGGGCCTCCTCGAAGGCATTTTCCAGTTCGATCAGCGGCTGCCGGAGGATCTCCGCCACATAACGGCCGCCGTAGGCGCCGTAGTATCCTGAATCGCTCATATCTATACCTCACTCAGCGCCGCGAAGAGGCGGCGCAATTTCTGATGGTCCTTCTTACCCGGAGCACTCTCGACCCCGCTGGCCAGGTCGATCAGCTCGGGATGGAACTGATCGACGATACTGCGGACGTTCTCATCGCTTATCCCTCCGGCAAGCCAGACCGGTCCCCGGGTGGAGGCCTCGGCGACCAGGTCCGCCGCAATCCGGCGGCCGCTTCCGCCCCGCACCCCTGCAGATCGGGCGTCGAGGAGCACCCGGGGGGAGCGAAAGTCGACGGCCCGGTCCAGATCCGCCACGGAACCGATTCTGAGGGCCTTGTAGTAGGGAACTCCGGCGGCGGCGCACTCCTCCGGGGTCTCGTCGCCGTGAAACTGGACCGCATCGATCAGCCCCGCATCGAGAAGCGCATGTAATTCCGGATCGATCCTCCCCCCGTCTGAGACGACCACTGCGACCTTGAGGGCCCTCGTCTTCTGCATAGTGTCCCCGATCGTGTTGATAAAGTCAGCGCTCGTCCTGCGGGGCGAATCGGCGAAGATAAAACCCAGGAGATCCGCGCCCAACTCGTCGGCCAGGCGCACATCCTCCGCAGAAGTCAGGCCGCAGATCTTGACCAGCGGGGCGCCCTTCTTTGCTGACCGCCGGCGAGCGATCTCGGCCCAGAAGCCCTCTCCTTCGACGGGGGCCGCAGCGGCCTTCAAGAGCTCAGGCAGCCGTTCCGGGTGGCGAACCACCGTCTCCCCGACCAGGGCGCCGGCAAACCCGTTGGCCCGGCAGAGGCGCACGTCCTCAGAGTAGCGGATTCCCGACTCGAAAACCAGGCGCGGCTCCCAATCGAGCAACGCGGCCCGCTCCAGGGGCAAGAGCGGATCGACGGTAAACGTCCTCAAATCCCGGCTGTTGATACCGACCAGTTGCGGCTCGAAGCGGCGCGCCTTGTCGGCATCTTCGGGGGTGTGCACCTCCACCAAGGGGGTCATCCCCAGCTCGAGGGTGTAGTCGTGGAGATTGCGCAGGGTCTCCCCATCGAGCAGGGCGGCGATCAAGAGCACCGCATCCGCCCCGGCCCGGTAACTCACCTCCAGATCCTCACCATCGAGAATGAACTCCTTCCGCAGGAGGGCGAGCTCCGGATAGGCGGCCTTGATCCGCATCAGATCAGTGAGGGAGCCCTTGAAGTGATCCTCCTCGGTCAGCACCGAGACCGATTTCACCCCGGCCCGGAAATAGAGTCCCGCCTGGCTGACCGGATCGAGACCGGGGGCAATATCCCCTCTCGAAGGGGAACGGCGCTTCACCTCGCAGATCAGAAAGGGTGCCCGGCCGAATTCGACCAGCGGGTACAGACGCTCCTCAGGAACCTCGACCCCCAGGCTGTGGCCTTCAGCTTTTATGCGGCCGCGCCGTTTCTCGGCGATAGCGCCTAGAATATCCTCGCGACTTCTCATGCGTTAGAGGCCTCGACCAGCTCCTGAAGCTTCTTGGCCGTCCTGCCGCCCGTCAGAGCCTCCCGGGCCTGCGCATAGCCCTCGGCAAGACTCTCAGCCACGCCGTAGATACTCAAGGCCGCGCCGGCGTTGAGGGAGACCGCCTCGACCAGCGCCGGCCGTCCCCGACCCTTTAAGAGCTCCCGGGCGAGCTCCGCGTTCTCGTCGGCGTCGCCCCCCTTGAGATCGGCGGTAGCGAAGCTCTGAATACCGAGCGCCGCGGGATTGAACTCCTCTTCGACAAGCTCCTGCCCCGCTTCGAAGCGGACAAGACTCGTCGGTCCGGCCACGGTAATCTCATCCAGGCCGTCGGAGCCGTGGACGATCATCCCCCGCTTGATGCCTAGAAGCTGAGCCGCCCGGGCCATCAGCAGGGCTTTCTCCTTCTCATAGACTCCGATCAGCTGGTAGGCGGCGCCGGCGGGATTCACCAGAGGCCCTAAGAGATTCATGATCGTCTTGATTCCCAGCTCCCGGCGGACCGCCGCCGCGTGGCGCATCGCGCCGTGGTAGCGCGGGGCGAAGAGGAAGGCGAATCCGTGGTCGCGGATCAGCTCCTCGGCCTTGGCCGTCGGAATGTCGATGTTGATTCCCAGGGCATGGTAGAAGTCGGCGCTCCCCGAGCGGGAGCTGATGGCCCGGTTCCCGTGTTTGGCCACCTTGGCCCCGCAGCTTGCCGCCACCAGGGCCGCCATGGAGGAGATATTGAAGGTTCCCAGCCCGTCGCCGCCGGTTCCGCAGGTGTCGAGCACTGGAAAGTCGATCTTGACCGGCACCCGCTTCTCCTGCAGCACCGCCGCGCAGCCGGCGACCTCCTCGGGGGCGATCCCTTTGGCGTTCAAAGCGGTCAGATAGGCCGAGAGCCGGGCGGGACCGATGCTCCCCTCGGTCATCTCGCGCATAAAGCCCGCCGCCTCATCGCGGCTCAGATCCTCCCCGGCGATCACTCGCTTCAGGTTGTCCAGGATCGGGTAGGGATCCCGCCGATACTCGAGGAAGTTGGCCAAAAGCCGCTTCCCGTCCTCGGCGGCGATCGACTCGGGATGAAACTGCACCGCTTCGACGGGATACTCCCGGTGGCGGAGGCCCATGATATCCCCGTCGTAGGCCCGGGCGGTCACCTCGAGCTCCGCAGGGAGATCCTCCTCCCGCACGACCAGGGAGTGGTAGCGGGTAAAGACCGCCTTCCCCGGCAGGTTGCGAAAGAGTCCCCGGCCGTCGTTGGCGATCAGCTCGGTCTTCCCATGGACGATGCGCTTGGCCGAGACGATCGTGCCGCCGAAGGCCTCGCCGACGGCCTGGTGGCCGAGACAAATCCCCAAGATCGGCACCTTACCGGCGAAACGGCGGACCGCCTCGACGCTGATGCCCGCCTCCGCCGGGCGTCCCGGTCCGGGTGAGATGATCAGGCCGTCCAGGGGCATGGCCTCCAGCTCCTCCACCGTAATCCGGTCGTTCCGGAAGACCTTCACCGGCTTTTCGGTAAGTGTGCGGAGGGTCTGGTAGACGTTATAGGTAAAGGAGTCGTAGTTGTCGATTAATGCGTACATCCTGAATATCCCCCTAAAGATCCGTCTCGATCGCCGCTAAAAGCGCGCCCAGCTTCTCCTGGGTCTCTTCATACTCCCGCTCAGGGGTCGAATCGTAGACGATCCCCGCCCCGGCCTGGAGGGTCACCATGTCCCCGATTTGCAGGGCGCTGCGGATGGTGATGCAGGTGTCCATCTCCCCTTCCGGCCCGAAGTAGCCGACCAGGCCGGCGTAGAAGCCCCGGGTCTCCGGTTCGAGGGAGTCGATGATCTCCATGGCCCTGATCTTCGGCGCCCCGGAGACCGTGCCCGCCGGAAAGGTCGCCCGGACCACCGCGGCGGCGCTTTTCGATTCGAGCTCGCCCCGCACGCGGCTGACCAGGTGCATCACGTGGGAGTAGCGCTCCACCCCCATAAACTCGCTCACCTCGACCGTCCCCGGCTTGCAGACCCGGCCCAAGTCGTTGCGCGCCAGGTCGACCAGCATCAGGTGCTCGGCCTTCTCCTTCTCATCCTGCTTCAGTTCCTCTTCCAGGGCCGCGTCCTCGGCCTCGTTCTTCCCGCGGCGCCGGGTACCGGCGATGGGATGGATCTCCGCTACTCCGTCCGAGGCTTTGACGTGCACTTCCGGGGAGGAACCGAAGAGCACGAAGTCGTTGAAGTCCAGGTAGAAGAGATAGGGCGAGGGGTTGGTCCCCCGGAGATGACGGTAGGCCTCCAGGGGCGGGATGGTGGTCTTCACCGTAACCCTGCGGGAAAGGACCCCCTGCAGGATATCCCCGGCGATGATATGCTCCCTGACCTTCTCGACCCCGGCCATATAGGCCTCCCGCTCGGCGGCATCGTCGCCGAGCCCGGCGGCCAGGCCCTTCTCGGGCTCCTGCAGGTAGGTAAAATCGAGGTTCTTCAGGGTCTTCTCGGTCTCGGCGATCAACGCATCCAGGTCGGTCCGGGCCTCGACATAGTCGACGGCGATCAGATAGATGATATCCGTGTAGTGGTCGAAGATCAGATAGAGGTTCCCGAAGAGGAAGCAGGCCTCGGGCACCCGCTCTTCCCCCGGCTTCTCCGTAAAATTGATCCTGTCGCAGTAGCGGGCGAACTCGTAGGAGAGGTAGCCGATCCCGCCCGAGGGGAAGGGCAGCTCCAGCCCCAGAGGCTTGTGCTGATCGGCGAAGTAGCAGATTACATCCAGAATATCCTTGGCGCCGCTCTTGATGCGCCGCTCCCCGGCCTCGTTGACGAAGAACATCTCGCCCGCCCGCTGATAGACCCGAAAGGCCTCGTTAACCAGCAGTACCGAGAAGCGCTCCTTGCCCTTCTCGAAGGAGGATGATTCCAAGAGTACCTTCGCGTCCAGCTTGCGCGCCAAGGAGTAGGGGGTAAAACGGTCGCCCGCCACCGCCTTGATCACGACCCTCTCGTCCGCTGTTTGTGTCATCTATCCTCCCCACGCAAGTGTTTCTATATGAAGTATCGTTTCTTCTTGGAGAAACATACGAGAAACTGGAAAAGATGTCAATGGGAGGAGGACAAACATCGACCGTACGCCTTCATTTTGCTTGCGTACGTTTTTATGGTATTATTGTAAGAGGAAGTTAGCAGATGAATATCAAGGCTACTCAGCTACGCCGCAACCTCTATCGGCTCTTAGATCAGGTGCTCGACTCGGGCGAACCGATAATCATCGAGCGCCGGGGCCGTATTTTAAAGATTGTCCCAGAGGAAAAGCAGAGCATTTGGGACCGCCTGGAGGAGCATACTGCCGTTACGGGCGATTCAGCCGACCTTGTGGATATCTCCTGGGAAGAGAGCTGGAACGGCGATGATCCATCTTGATACCCATATCGTGGTCTGGCTCTTTAGCCGCGAACCGGAAAAATTCAGCACCAGGGCCCTGACGCTTCTGGATGAACACAACCTTCAGATCAGCCCGATAGTACGCCTGGAGCTCCGCTACCTGCACGAGATCGGCCGTCTGCAGACCAGGGCCGACGAGATCCTAGAGTACCTTAAAAGGCGCATACAGCTATCAGTCTCCGAAATTCCCTTCAATCAGGTAATCGATTACTCCCTGGACCTCGAATGGACCAGAGATCCCTTCGACCGGATCATCGTGGCTCAATCAAGATCAGAGAATGTACCGCTTTTGACGAAGGACTCACGCATCCTCCAGAACTACGCCGGGGCGGTGTGGGAGTAGGGGTACCCTCTTGATACTCCAATCACATTTCAGCAACTTGTACTAGTTATAGTACAATATATACGGGGGGTGAAACATGCAGACTATCTCTTACTCAGATGCAAGAAAGTCCCTGAAGGCTGTCTTAGATAGGGTTGTTGATGATGCCGACACCACCATCATAACTGTCGAAACTCAGAAGACGCAGTCGTCATGTCCCTAAAAACCTACAATAGTCTAATGGAGACCTTCCATCTCCTACGATCTCTGGCAAATACACAATGGCTAAGAGAGAGCATTAAGCAAGATCAGCATAATCGCACGCAAACTTAGCGATTGACGTGCCGACTACAATGTAATACATTGATTCAGTGGTCTTCTATGAATCTGAAGTAAAAAAGGCTATCAAGAAGGGTTCGCTCCCGCGGGATGTTGCAAAACTCTTTAGAAAGACTTTTGAGGTTCTGGATGCGACCGGAGACTTCAACCTTTTTGATGTAAAGCAACTGACCTCGAATTCAGAGAAAGTTTTTTACCGACTAAGGAAGGGCAAATACAGAGCTATCTTCATTCTCGAGGATGAGGATATCTTTGTGCTGGCCATCGCAAAGCGAGATGAGGTGTACAAGAAATGGCCGTAGTATCTGTACGATTGAATGAGAGCGAAGAAGAAGTCCTCAAGTTTCTCACCGAGTACTTCCACGAAGAGAAGTCCAGTCTCCTCAAGAAATCGATGTTTGAACTCTATGAGGATGTACAGGATATCAAATTCGTGGACAACTATCTGGAGAAGAAGGGCTTCGATAAGAAGAACTTTGTCTCCAGCGAGGATTTGCTGGATTAATTCTGGCTATTCAACCCAATTCTCGAACCGTAGGCCCTGAGGAAGCCAAATTTCTCGTAATCAGTCTCGGAGAGGGATATTTCCTCTTCATTAAGTAGATGCAGATGTTTGTATCGAGAAGATACATCAGAGAGATTCTCCTTCCTGCGGTTCAGGCTGCTCTCTTCCGCCTTCAAAAAGATCGTCGGAATACTTCCCAAGACTCTCTTCGAATGTTCTCCACAGGTCCTTTTTGGAGGTTAGGATGATCGATTTTATCAATACACATAGTCAATGCATTATGCGATAGAAGGCACTGGTCCCAAGCGTAATATTAGACCAGCAGGTTAAGCTCTAAAATGTCGCACCGGTGCGACATGGTTAGATATGGCTGATGATATCTTCTATCCTTGCTTCGATTTCCGTCGAAGGCATAGAAGGAGAAATCGACCGGAAGATGGAAACTTTAATTCTATTCCGTTCATCATTATCCGGAACCTTCTTATCTATTGCATTTGCACCTTCGGTTATGTACCGCATTTTCTTATGACCGAATGCAACAGCTGTGTCTTTTGGGAAATAAATAGGGAAACTATTAATCAACTTCAGGATTGAGATATATACGTATATGGTTTGTCGAGAAAAAACCAATTCCTCCTCACAGAATGCGCTAAAAGTTCTATATTTTAGTTTATAGAGTTTCTTCTTGCTTATTTCGAAAATACTCTCCGCCAATTCAATAAAGCAAGTTTCTATTTTATGTTTTGCTTGAAACGCCTTCTGGATAAGTCCTTCATACGCTCTCACGTCATTTGGATCTACTTTATCTAGCAATTCATCATTACGTGCCATCCTCTCTACCACATCCTCTCCCGGGACTCCCCCAGGGCGGACAAGATGGTATTCAGCTCCAGATTTACGCCGCAGCCCTCGATGTCGAAGGGTGAGCGCTGCTCCTGCTCCTCGATAAAGCTAATCCTGTAGCGGCTCCCGTCCTTGCGGGTAACGATGATCTCTTCCTCTTTGGACTGCTCCAGAATCGAGGCGAAGTTCTGCCGCGCCTCTGAATAGGTAACTACTCTCACTTCTCTACCTCCACGATTACGACTCCCAGCTCACCGGCGACTCGTTGCATTATAGCATAACTCACCGGGCGCCCTAACTCCTTGAGAGACGGCACCCGGCGATAGATCGCTACCTCACAGCCGCCCTAAAAGACGTCCGCCAGGTAGTGCTGGCCCTCGTCTTCGGTCTCCGCCGCCGCCTCGGCGGGCGCTTCGCCCTCCTCGGCATCTTCCTCCTTATTGAAGACGGTGCGAAACTCGACTTTCTCGGCCACGATCTTTATCTTGCTGTGGGGCTTACCCTCGGCGTCCTCCCAGCGGTCCTGCTTCAGCCGGCCATGGACCCGTACGCCCCGCCCCTTCTTCAGGGTTTTGGCGCAGCGTTCGGCCGTCTTCGACCAGGTCTCCACATCGAAGAAGGATACCTCCTGCTTCTTCTCGTCCTCGTGGACGAAGTAGCGATTGGTCGCTACTGAAAAGGTACAGATGGGAGTGCCCTTGGGGGTCTCCCTGGTTTGGGGATCCCGAACGAGATTCCCGTCGACTTCGATCTTGTTTAACGGATTCATACAACCCTCCTGATGAGTTGGAAATAGTTTTCCGGCGCCGCGTATTGATGTATAGCGCCGGAAGGTGAGGGTTGCTTCTAGGGAAAAAGAACTTTTTTTGTAGATTTCATTATAGCCGTTTCTTTCTTCCGGATAAGATCTAAATCTCGATTCCTGATTGATAAGAATCGTCATTGACATTCCTATTACGGTTCATTAAATTATTCAATATGAACCTTTTTTTGGTTCAAGGAGGACCCTATGGCTTCAATTACCCTCCACAATCTGGATAGTGATCTGGAACAGAAAATACGCGAGACCGCTCGACGCAATCACACCAGTTTGAATCAGACGATAAAATCCATCCTTAGAGAAGCGCTAATTCTGGAGAAACCTGTTCAGAAGAAAGCAGATTTCTCCGATCTTGCGGGAACAATGACGAAAGCTCAGGCGCGAGAGTTTGAAGAGGCTAACAACAGCTTTTCTCAAATAGACCAGGAGCTCTGGGCGTGAAGTTACTCTGCGATACCAATGCGGTGACGGCTTTAAGGCTATCTAACAGAGAGGTTATCGCTACCATGGAGGCTGCAGATACTATCTATATGTCCGTTGTTGTCTTAGCGGAGCTCTATCATGGATATGCAAAAGGCTCCCGAAGAGAAGAAAATGAAGAGTGGCTCCAAAAATTCTTAAAGAAGCCAACGGTCCGCATACTCCATATAACAGAAGAGACATCACAAGTATGGGCTCAGGTGATCCTCGATCTAAAAAAAGCAGGAACTCCTATCCCCACAAATGATATCTGGATCGCTTCCCAATGCATTGAGACCGGGGCGATTCTTCTGACCGGGGATAAGCATTTTTCAAACATTATCGCTTTAAGAAAGAACATTTTTCTAGCCACATCGTCCTCTTAACAGTCGCCCAAGGATGCTCATGGATTCCAACAACCCTCCTGATGAGTTGGAAATAGCGTTCCGGCGCCGCGTATTGATGTTTAGCGCCGGAAGGGAGGGTTTGCGTAAAACTGAGCCTTTTCCGCAGGCTGTAACTTCTTGTGAATGAAGAAAAACAGTCGGGAGAGGAAAACAGTTTCCCCCAGGAAAGGGTTGTTTTCATGAGTAAATTTCACTGAATGTCTGTTTTCTGGTAGAATTGCCCCCAGCTTGAACTGGGAGGATAAAAAAAGAGTGCTTCGGGTTAGCGGCCCATATGAAGCACTCTTCTAAAAACTGCATGGCAATACTACCATATCAACAACTTTTTGTCTGGTCCGATATCGAAGAATTGGGCGATCTTGAACGCCTTCGTCTGGTGTTGGATGTTCTCCCGGATGAAAACCTTATGCAAGCTCTCGAGTTAAAACGCGGACGGTCTGGAGTAGATAAGTACCCGATTCGTGCCGTCTGGAACTCGATAGTTGCCGGAATTGTCTTCCAGCATCCGACAATCGAGAGTCTCCGACGGGAGTTGAAGAGAAACCCGCTTTTGAGGCGGATATGCGGGTTTAATCTTGCTTTCGGTATCCGTTCCGTTCCTGGAGCAAGCTGCTACAGCCGGTTCTTCAAACGATTGGGCGAGCATAGCGAAGAGTTGAAAGATATCTTCCAGTCGCTTGTCAGCATCTGCTATCAGGAACTTGATGGGTTCGGCGAAACCCTCGCCATTGATGGAAAGGCCATTTCCAGTTATGCCAGGCGCTCTGGTAACCGTCCGAATGACCGGAGAGGCGATCATGAAGCCAAGTGGGGCAAGCATGTAACCAGAAGCGAGACTAGCGCGGGCACTATTGCCGAGAGCGTAAAAACCTGGTTCGGCTTCACCCTCCACTTGATTGTCGATACCCGCTATGAACTTCCGGTTGAGTTCACCGTGCTCCCCGCCTCAGACAACGAGATGCCGGTGGCTCATAAGCTGATTGATCGTATAGCGGATGAGCATCCTGAGCGTCTGAAGCGGTGCGACTATCTGTGCGGTGACCGCGGATATGACGATGGCAAACTCCACCGGAAGCTCTGGGACCAGCATAGGATCAAGCCGATTATTGATATTCGGCGCAGCTGGCGTGATGGTGAGCCTACGCGAGCTTACGATGCTGTCCCCGGCGTAGTCTACAATAACAAGGGAGAGGTTTATTGCGTTGCTCCCTACTCAAATATCCAGAAGAAAATGGCCTATCGAGGTTTCGAGAAGGACCGGAACAGTCTGAAATACAGCTGTCCTGCTCACCATTACGGGATTTCGTGTCCTCAGCAGCAGTTCTGCACCCTGCCGACTCAGGTCCGGATTCCATTGGAAGTCGACCGGCGGATCTTCTCGCCGGTTGCTCGGGACAGCAATAAGTGGCCGCGAATCTACAACCAGCGGTCAGCAGTCGAGAGAGTAAACAGTCGCATCGATACCATGTTCAGTTTTGAGAATCATACGATTCGCGGGCAGGAAAAGATGTCATTGCGAATGACTCTGGCATTGATTGTAATGAGCTCATTTGCAGTAGGAAAGGTTCGCAGCGAACAGTCGCCTGATCTTCGAAGATTTCTATCAGCAAGCTGATGATTCCTCTCACTCGCCTCATTCTGATGGGGTGAGGTAGGTCCAAAGCAGGATGTGGAGGGGAAAAATTGTGATATATGCAGTATTTTGCCAGGTTAAAAGAGTGAGGTGTTGACTGAGGGAGGCTTCGAACCAGATTTGCCCACCGGCATACTGTTCATCCTCAAAAAGGGCGGCCTGCGGAAAAGGCTC
>JWTM01000215.1 GCA_001749745.1 Candidatus Marispirochaeta associata | reverse complement strand
ACCATATGATCTTTTTGTTATAGTTGAGCTACTCTTTGTTCACTGCACCGGAGGAGATGTATGCCGCAACAAAATGTATGCGATTCCCGTCCCTGGCTTGGTGTTTCATCCAGAATAAATGCGCACACGCCAATGTTGTTGCTGGCGCTTGGAGTAGGTGTGCTCGCTGGCTATGGCTCTGTTCTTTTTCGGTACGCCATAGATGCGGTACAGGTTCTGTTTTATAGAAACGGAGCCGATTTTCTGGAGTTTTGTGATACGCTTCCGTGGTACGCTATTGTACTGCCTCCTGCTGTAGGTGGAGCCATTGTCGGTCTGCTTACTTCCAAAGGAGCCCCTGAAGCCAAAGGTCACGGTGTACCTGAAGTGATGGAGGCTGTCGCATTACGCGACGGGGTTATCCGTAAAAGAGTCGCGGCTGTGAAAATAGCAGCATCAGCCATCTGTATAGGTTCCGGTGGCTCTGTGGGGAGGGAAGGCCCTATTGTGCAGATAGGTTCCAGCATCGGTTCAAC
>JWTM01000214.1 GCA_001749745.1 Candidatus Marispirochaeta associata | reverse complement strand
AGGTACACCCAGTTTGTAGCAGCATAGTATCGGGCAAAATCAGCTTTCAGGTAATCATTACCCTGCTTAAGAACAACTTCCCCCTCAGCTTCAATAACTTCCGCGTCATTTAGTGATGATACTTTTTGTGCAGACAACTGCCATTCAACAGTTTCCTGATCATCATTTGTCGCTGTAAGTGTTGCACTCATAGCAACAGTAGATGCTGACACAATGAAAGCACACACAAAAAAACCACAAGTACCTTGCGGAATGATACTAACATACAATATTCCCAACGATTTCAGATAGAAAATAGAACACGTTCCAACGCAATATCTAATCATGCACAACAGCATTCAAGCTATAACACAGCTTAAGTGGCAGGGAAAGCCTATAAACTTAACGCTATCTTCATATATAACTCATGCAGCAAGTTTTGACGCCGCCATTTTCTTCAACAGTGATAATTGGTTCTCGCCCCCCTCTCTTTTTTTTTGCCCAACGGCTCTCTTCTAATCAATTTTCTCTTTTACATCAGATGACAAATTCTTACCCTTCTGATATTGTTCCGCACAGAATTAG
>JWTM01000213.1 GCA_001749745.1 Candidatus Marispirochaeta associata | reverse complement strand
CCTGCGCTTGCAGTTGGAGCGCCAACAGGCAGGCTTACTGCCTGAGCTCAGCGAGTATGCACGCATGTTCTGCCTCACAGGGAATCATATGGAGATGGCAAAGGAAGGAGCTAAAATTCTTCATCCTGGCCCAATGAACAGAGGACTTGAAATTGCGTCTGATCTTGCAGACTGCAACGAGAGCCGAGTTCTTAATCAGGTCTCCGCAGGTGTCGCCACCCGCATGGCGATTCTGTACCTCCACGCAACCCGTAAAGATAAAGGAGCATAGCCATGACAAACTTGTTTATTTCCAATGGCCTGCTTCGTGGAAAATCTGTCGATATTCTTGTTTCCGGCTCAACTATTGTTTCCGTGAAACCACACGGGGAAACAACTGCACCGGAAGACACAGAAGTTGTTGACGCTTCAGGGCTCATCGTATTCCCAAGCTTTTACGACTGCCATGTTCATTTGCGTGAACCGGGCTATGAATACAAAGAAGACATCGAATCCGGCCTGTCCGCAGCAGCACATGGTGGTTTCGGAGGCGTGTTAGCCATGGCCAACACTAACCCGACAAACGACGCTGCCTCTGTAACAGAGTCAATGCTGCAAAAAGCACAGCAGACATGGCCTAACGGACCATACCTGTACCCAATCGGCGCTGCGACAATAGGTCTCAAAGGCAAAGAGCTTGCCCCTATGGGTGAACTTGCTGAGGCAGGTTGCGTTGCTATTTCCAACGACGGCATGCCGGTAGGCGGTGCTGAAATGTTCCGTCACTGCA
>JWTM01000212.1 GCA_001749745.1 Candidatus Marispirochaeta associata | reverse complement strand
AAACACAGGGGAGGGTGCCACAGCTCCCGGAAGACCAACTCCCTGAATACCGGAGCGGATTTTCAGAGACGTAGAAGGTACGGTAAAATCGATATACGCACGGTCTGTGTTGATATTAACGCCGTCAGCACCCATTGCTCCGCCGGAGCCGACTCCAATATTGTCGTTAGCCTCTCCCCATGTCTGTTCAATACTGAAGAACGTGGTAGCAGATACGTTTTCTGAGACAATAATAGAGAATTGTGTATCCAGTCCCTGGATAAAAGAACCGCCATCACCGCTGAACCCGTTAACGTCAATGTAGTCGTAGCCAGACAGTGTTTTACCGACAGCATTGAATTCAACAGCGCGTGCGTAACCGACAGCGCCAAAAAAAATGCAAGCAGCAAGAGCTGATGCAAAAAAGCGTTTCATGAGTGGGCCTTCTTAAATTCGTGTGCTCAAAGGATGCAGTAATCAG
>JWTM01000211.1 GCA_001749745.1 Candidatus Marispirochaeta associata | reverse complement strand
GCAATCTTGATTGGGCAGGTGTTGGACAGAACGTAACTCTGTACAACCACAACATTGAGAACGGCTTCCTTGTTGATGACGCTGATGCTCTTTTCCTCGATGTGCGTGATCCTTGGGAATACGTTAAGTTTATCCCGGGTGCGATTAAAGCCGGTGCAATGGTAGGTTTCCTTGTTCCTACTGTAGATCAGGTTTCCAGCCTTCTTACAGAACTGGAAAAAGGCCCGTTTGACGAAGTTGAAGTTTCTGAACTTCTCGTTCGTAACTGGAAGCCGGTACCGGATCGTCTTCGCCCGAACGACCGCATGGTTGCGCACACTGGTTTCCTTATTTTTGCTCGTCATCAGGAAGGCCTCGACGCGCTTGAAGGCCACAAATATGTTGGTACCCGTGAGCGTAAGCAGGAAGCAGCACGTAAAGAACGTCTTGCTGCTGCAAAAGACGAGTCAGCAGAATAAAAATTGGCTGCTTGATATAAAAGATTCAAAATCCCGATGTGTTATACGTCGGGATTTTTTTGTGTGCTTGAAAAAAGACAAACCGCTTGCATACTTTTTTAGGTGTGATATGGTGTTGAA
>JWTM01000210.1 GCA_001749745.1 Candidatus Marispirochaeta associata | reverse complement strand
ATTGAGACTTCCGAGCACAACGTAGCAGCCGAACTGCAAGAAGAAATAACCTTATCAGAACCGCCTGCAATGGAAGAGGTCGAAGCTCCTGAAGGCAACTTGGATTCGCTTATTGGAGATGAAGACGCATTTGGGCTTGGAGAAAAGAAAAAGAAAAAATCCGGCAACGGCTGTTTAATCTTTTTCCTCATTATCCTTCTTCTGGGGGGGGCTGGTGCCGGAGCATGGTA
>JWTM01000209.1 GCA_001749745.1 Candidatus Marispirochaeta associata | reverse complement strand
GTGGATTTAACGTTGTCTGCAAATCGGTAGGAGAGCCTGGAGCCAGATGGATAACCCAAAAACTGATGACCGTGATTCCTAAAAGAATCAGCGCGGTCATGCCTATTTTTTTGCAAATTCTGTATAAGACGCGGCGTAGAATAACAGAAGGGGTTATCTCGCTCGCTGGCGCATGTTCCATGGTAGAGTACTACTCCGATTTGCTAAGCCACTGTCCCATTCGTTGAACAGTCTCTT
>JWTM01000208.1 GCA_001749745.1 Candidatus Marispirochaeta associata | reverse complement strand
CTGTACTGCCTGCTGTGACAGCAGATCACTTGTCGGCTGACGCTGCATAGAAAGATATGTTTCTACGGAATGAAAAAAGGCATCCATACCGGTGAACGCGGTTACTTTTGGCGGCACAGTAAGGGTAAACCACGGGTCGATAATGGAAAGGGTTGGATAGGTGGAGTCATTTCCCCAGCCAATCTTTTCATTGGTTTCGCTGTTGGTGATGACTGTCCACGGGTCAGCTTCGGTTCCTGTACCTGCTGTTGTCGGAATAGCAACAATCGGAAGTGCTGGATTTTTAGGCGTCTTTTTACCACCTGTACCGGCCTGCATGTAATCCCAGTAGTTGCCGTCGTTGTTTGCCATCAGGGCAATAGACTTTGCAGAGTCTATGGAGCTACCACCGCCAAGACCGATAACAAAATCACAGCCATGCTGCTTTGCCAGCTTTGCGCCCTCTGTGACGTGGTCGAGAACAGGATTTTCCTGAATCTTGTTGTACACCACGCTTTCCACGTCGTTATGGTTCAGCATATTCTGC
>JWTM01000207.1 GCA_001749745.1 Candidatus Marispirochaeta associata | reverse complement strand
TCGATGACCATCTCACCACGCAGGTACTTAGCAGTCAGCGTATCTGCCTCTCCAAGCATTTTATCTACAGAACCGTTGAACATTATTTCACCGCCAAGCATGCCGGAACCAGGCCCGAGCTCGATCAGCGTATCTGCTTCACGCATGGTTGCTTCATCATGTTCAACAACCAGAACTGTATTGCCGCGTTTCTGAAGACTGCGCAGTGTATTAATGAGACGTACATTGTCCTTTGGATGCAATCCAATGGACGGCTCATCAAGTACGTATGTTACTCCGACAAGGCCGGAACCAAGCTGCGAAGCCAAGCGGATACGCTGCGCTTCACCACCGGAAAGGGTAGACATGTTACGGCTAAGGGAAATGTAATCCAGCCCTACGTTCACCATAAATCCAAGGCGATGGGTGAGCTCTTTCAATAGGGGTTCTGCCACAACCATCTGTGATTCTGAGAAACTCTGCTGTTGCAACCACTCAAGAGCGCGCCAAATAGAAAGAGAACAGAAACCATAAATAGAATGTTCACCCACACGGACTGAAAGCGACTCTTTTTTCAGTCGTGCGCCGTCACAGACAGGACACGGATGACTTTGTCTGTACCGTGAAAGTTCATCGCGCCATGCA
>JWTM01000206.1 GCA_001749745.1 Candidatus Marispirochaeta associata | reverse complement strand
AGACGGCAGGCCAGTTCCGGCCCCAGTCCATTTGCATCACCAAGTGTAATGAGAAGCGTTTTCTTTGGCATAACAAACTCGAATTACGTATGTAGTCATTATATGACAATGTCTTACCAAGTCAGAACAGGGCAGTACATAACGGCCACATTCTGAAATGCGGGATAAAATTAGGCGCTTTCCTTCCGGCTGTCCAGAACCATCCTGTTTTTATAAATTATTCAGTAAGTTCAGCCTACAACTCATTCAACACACTCAAATCACAACAGGATACCCAAAGCTACTCCGCTAATGCCTACCTATGTGTATAACCATGATGCACCAATACACAGGTTTGTCACCAATATGTTCCCCTTTGGAATTTGCCCTAAC
>JWTM01000205.1 GCA_001749745.1 Candidatus Marispirochaeta associata | reverse complement strand
CAGCTGTTATATTGTCCCAGCTCTCAGAGGATAGAAGAAATGGTCTTCTGGAAAAGATGGACAGAGAAAAAAGGGAAGCCATAGAACGCAGGGCAGGCCACAGGGCTGGTATAGAGGTTGTTCTGTCTGAGTCACAGCAATTTGTGGCATCAGTTCTTGCTCTGAGTGAGAGTCATGCAGCGCAGGTGCTCAGAAGCTTTTCACCGGAGGCTGCAGCAGGATTTTTACGTGAAGCAGGGAAACTACCTTCTCTGTATGCAGAGCAGGTGAATGCCCTTTTGAAACAGCGTAATAGTTCTATTGTGAGTGTGGGAGCACTGGTAGTGGACAGCGCACTTGTCCGGCGTTTGATGATACGCGCCATTGCTGCAGAAGATATGGCAAAGGTAGTGGCCTTGTGCCGTAATGACAGAATTCATATGCCGTTTGCTCCTGTTCGCTCAGTGCCTGCACAGACCGTAGC
>JWTM01000204.1 GCA_001749745.1 Candidatus Marispirochaeta associata | reverse complement strand
CAACCCAGTTTGGATTTCCTCTTCCTGCATTAATGAACGCATGGTCATGCGAATCTTCTGCATATGAAATTAGTGTATTTTTTACTTCGAACGGGCTCAGTTTTTCTAACTCTTTTTCTTTCCTGCGATCCATTGCCTTACTCCTGATACTCATATTGAACGGTCATGTTCAGTAAAAACAAACTCGATCAATAAATGAGCACAATAATCATACCGATTAATGTTAATAGCGTATTGCTCACCGCATACGGAACTGTATAGCCAAGCATTGGAATATTACTTTTCGCAGCATCACCCACCATAGCAACTGAAGCTGTGCTGGTTCTGGCTCCACCACAACAGCCAAGGTTGATTGCAGGATCAAATTTAAAAATGTACTTCCCTATGAGTGGAGCCAATAACATTGGAACTGCTGTGGCAATAAGACCACAGGTTAACAGCCCCAAGCCTTCCTGCTC
>JWTM01000203.1 GCA_001749745.1 Candidatus Marispirochaeta associata | reverse complement strand
AGGTGCAGAAAACAAATCCTGATGCATATCTGGCAGACCCTGAGCATGTACGTGTAATTTACCTGTGCGATTCAGCACCGGAAAACTATTACAGTAACCTTGTTGCTGCATCTGACCAGCATGAAATGCTCATGGCAGCTGCACCTAAGTCAAAAACCGTAAGCCGTCGCGGTATGCTGAAAAGCATTCTGAACGGAAGCGAAAACGCATAATACAAGGGAGATAGCATGAAAAAAATATGTATCATTTGTCTGCTTTGTATGAGCGTGATGGCAACCGCTGCGCTTGCAGAGGAAGAAGTGACTTCAGGGCCGGACGATATTGTTATCAACCGTATTCAGGGCCACAGTAAACGTGACCTTTCTGTTACGTTTAACCACTCCAGCCACGAAGGGTATTCTTGTAATACCTGCCATCATAAGTGGAAGGACCCTGAAGCAAAAGCAAAGTTCAGTGCACCGGTTCGCAATGCAAAGCCGCCGAAAGGGTGTGTGTCTTGTCATAACAACACCACCTTGGAAAAAAGTAACAAGTGGCGTTCGTACTTCCGTGCAATGCACAAAAAAGGCGAACGACC
>JWTM01000202.1 GCA_001749745.1 Candidatus Marispirochaeta associata | reverse complement strand
GGCTGCCGCTTCATTTACCTTTGTGCGAAAAAACGCTGCGCAAAAAGTGATGATACTCACTTACTCTTTTGCCTGCAAATACTATTAGTCATGAATGTTAGTCTGTAGAGAAACAACGTTGAAATATAAAATAAGAACTAACTATCTGAATTAATGTGTTATGTTTTGTTAAAGCGATTGCCTGTCTGAAATTAATACAAAAAAAGATAAAAAACAGTTTGACACTCGGCATAGTTTTCCATAGATACGTTTTCGCACGTGAGGGAACTCACGAAGCACGAA
>JWTM01000201.1 GCA_001749745.1 Candidatus Marispirochaeta associata | reverse complement strand
CTTGGGTCAGCGTCAGCCATAAGGCGTCCACGCAGGGAAACTGCTTCAAGAACAGCATCTACGGAAAGTGCTTCAGATGCTGCAAGAGCACTGAATTCACCAAGGGAGTGACCAGCCATGCAGGATGGGCGTAAAGTGCCTGCTGCTTCAATCCATAAACCGAGATTTACCAGAGTCAGTGCTGGCTGGAGGTTACGGGTATCTGCCATAGCAGCTTCGTCGCCGTCCCAGTAAATTCCTCGAAGATCGATAC
>JWTM01000200.1 GCA_001749745.1 Candidatus Marispirochaeta associata | reverse complement strand
AAAGAGGATCTATCTAAAAACAAACGCATGGTGCAAGAATACACAGAAATACACTTCAACCTGACAAAACAAGTTTCCAAACTGGCAAAAGAGCTTGAAAAGATAACGGAAGAAACAAATCAGTAACATAAATATCACAAAGCTACGTATACAATAGAGTATACGTAGCTTTTCTTTTGGCTATTGCTATACACAAGACGAGTCGCATCATTCGTGTAGGTGCATAGATCTTGATCATTGTACAACTGCTCAAGGTTGTACTGTACAACATGGTGTTAGACTTTGCTGTTGTAAACGCTATCAATATTGCAATTGCTATTTCTTATGGTATGTAAGCACATACTACAAAGAGGAGTTATTTATGAAAAAGTTGCTATTATTTCTCGCTGTTACCATTATGATG
>JWTM01000199.1 GCA_001749745.1 Candidatus Marispirochaeta associata | reverse complement strand
TTTCTATGACAACGATAGCGTCATCAACAATGATGCCTGCCACAAGGACAAAAGCAAACAGCGTAATTTCGTTAAGGGAATTTCCTGAAAGCTTCATAAAGATCATTGTCACAAGGAATGAAAACGGAATCCCCACAGTGGTTACCACCGCATTACGCAACCCCATAACAATCCAGATAATGACCAGAACCAGCGTAATTCCCACAAGCAAGTTAGAGCCCATTACATTCATGGATTCATTAATATAAATACGCTGATCTTGTGTAATAACTGGTGTTACTTTGTTGGCTGCTAACCGGTCCGTATGTTTTGCGACTATCGCTTCCACGGTATCACAAATAGCAATGGCGTTGCCCGTGCTCTGCTTCATTACGGCAATGGTAATACAATCCTTACCATTTACAGAGGTAATGACATGCGGGTCACGATATCCGTATTCGGCCGTTGTCATTACGTCACCCACACGCACAAACGACCCTTCATCGTCACGCCTCAGGATTACGTTTTCAATATCCTCCTGAGTCCTGAATCGTTCGTCCACCACCACTACATATTCAGATTCAGCAGTATCAAAGTCGCCAGCAGGTATGGAAACATTTGCATCGAGTAACGCTTTGCGCACCTG
>JWTM01000198.1 GCA_001749745.1 Candidatus Marispirochaeta associata | reverse complement strand
GGTATATTCCAGGCACATCGTTTACAGAACTCTAAGCACTTCCTTTACACTCTTTAACGACTAAAATGACTCCAGGAGGAGTCTATGCCGTGGAAGGAGAGTTCAGTAATGGATCAGAAAGAAGAGTTTATTCTCCTGTGGAAGAGCCGGAAGTATACCGTGACGGCCTTGTCTGAGATGTTTGAGATATCCCGCCCGACAGCCTATAAGTTTATACATCGGTATGAACTGCTTGGTCTCTCAGGCTTACATGAACTCCCTCGAGTCCCACATCGAGTTCATAACAAAACAAGTGAACGTATAGAACGAGAGATTCTGAAACTACGGAAACGCCATCCACGCTGGGGAGCGCCGAAGTTGGAAGTCCTCTTAGAAGACAAGTTTCCCGATATGAAGTTACCTGGAACCTCCACCATTAGTGCGATACTCAAGCGCAATGGTATGGTGCAGGAACGAAGAAGGAGACATCGAACGGAGCCATGCTATCCCATTTTTGATCCTTTAGCAGCAAATGAAGTGTGGAGTGCAGACTTCAAGGGTAAGTTCCGAATGGGTAACAGGATATACTGTTACCCGCTTACGATAGCTGACAGTTATAGTAGATATGTATTTACAGCGAAAGGAATGCATGCTCCGAATGCAAAGAACGCCAAAGCAGTATTTATAGATGTATTCAGAAATTATGGTTTACCGGAACAGATTCACACCGACAATGGAGCTCCATTTGCTCACGTACGCTCCCTGGGCCGATTGTCGAAGCTGGGTGCCTGGTTTATGGAGCTGGGCATAAAACCGGTGTATTCTGACCCTGCTCATCCGGAACAGAATGGTCGGCATGAACGAATGCACCGAGAGCTCAAGGCCGAAGCAACAAAACCTCCTGGCTATTCGCTACAGCCACAACAGCGGAAGCTGAATACGTTTGTGAAGGAGTATAATGAGCTGAGACCACATGAAGCGTTGGACATGCGAACACCGAGCGCAGTACATCAGAAGTCGAGTAGGGAGTACCCAGAAAAGATAATCTCCTGGGAATATCCGAACGATTACAAAGTGAAATACATCACGAGAAATGGTGCAATTCGCGTGGATATAAACACCTGGTTGTTTGTTTCAACCGCCTTAGCAGGAAAACATGTTGGCTTGGAAGAGCTAGGCAACGGAATCTATCGGATGTACTACCATGAATTCCTTCTAGGATATGTAGATATGAAGGAGATGAAAATCCATGATAGTATGGTGTATACTCATGAAGTAGATGTGTAAACGATGTGCTTAGAAAAGTGTAAACGATGTGTTGGAAAGAACAAAAATTTTGAGGTGATAAGTTTTCAGAGGCTTATGATAGGAAAAGTGATTATCAAATGAAGGTAGCGACCTATTTTCATTCAGAGACATGCAATACTACTATCCCTCGAGATCAGATTGAGTTTGTAGGCCAATCATTGCCGTATTACGACGAAGTCCGTGCTGAGATCCAAAAACAGCTTCATTATCCAGTATTAGATCTTACTCGAATATCAATAGATAACTATAAATCGGTTCATACCAACCAATATGTTGATACAATCGCTGCTTTGGCTGCCGGAAAAGAGGTTGAGCATCCTAAACTGAGTGCTGAATGCAGTAATCTATTCTATGCTGTACCCGGTTATGAATATGCCTTGGGTGGAGTCTTTAAAGCTTTAGATCTAATGAAAAGTGGAGACTTGGACAGAGCTTATTGTTTCAGTCTACCAAGCCATCATGCATTTCCCGAGAAAGGCCATGGCTATTGCTTGCTGAATACTGAGGCAGCAGCAGTGCGATATGCGCAATCGATTGGTTATAGAAATGTTCTCGTTATTGATTGGGATATACATCATGGCGATGGGACGCAAACAATCTTTGAAGACGATCTGAGTGTGTATTGTATTAGTGTTCATAGTGCAGTTGATCTCTATATGAGCATTATGAAATCGATAGAGCTTGGAACCACAACGTATGCCGAAAAAGTAGGACACTGCAACATTCCCGTTTTGAGTGATGAATATACCGACGAGTTCTACTTTTCTGAACTTGGTTTACCTGGTACAGTCTTTCGTTCTAACCAGATTCATGAACAATTTGAGCTTGCGCTGGACAATCTACCGTTCTCTCCTGATCTGATAGTAATATTTGATGGGCATGATTCTCATGTTAATGATTGCGGAGAGGGTATAACCAAGTTTCAATATGAAGACTTCAGAATTTTAACGAAGGCTGTTAAAAATCTTGCTGCCCAGGAGAAATGCCCTGTACTATCGATGCCGGGTGGTGGCTACAATCTTGATATCACCGTGCAAGCTGCTTTGATACACGTCGAAGAGTTGTTTAAGGAGTGAAGAAGTTGTCCATATAACCAGCAATTGGAGCAGACGTGGCTATTGTCATGGTTTGTGCTACTGGTTCCAGGAGATCTAAAGCAGAAAAGGTAACGATGCGAGCGAAATTGGTGATATACTGTTTGTTCGGTAGCAGCACAAACGCATGCCAACTTAACGCCACGCAGCTCAATTGGATGTTATGCATAATATGGAGAAAATATACAAAAAGTGAAGAGAAGACATCATTATGTTTCAAGGTTTCTTTTGAATAACTTCTCCAATAATGGAATGCTCCATTGCTTTGATAATGTTGAAAAAACAATAAGATACATTAGTACAAAAGATGCTGCTGTTATACGAGATTATTACAGAATAAATGTTGAAGGGTTGCCCGAGGATATATTTGAGGATGTTTTTAATGAAATTGAGGCACCTGTAGCGAAAGTAATTCGAAATATATGCGAAACAAAACTATTGCCAACAGATGATGAAGGAATTCAAAATTTGTTTTTATTTATTGCTTCGCTGGCATGTAGAGTTCCAACAATTAGAGAAAATGTAAATAAAAGTATTGGTGAAATAATTCGTTTGATGGGAATGCAAACTATTGCTCATAGATATGAAGAATTAAAAGATTCCGTACTAAAAAGAGATCCTTCTGCAAAAAAATATACCAAAGAAGAATTATTGGAATTACTGTCTGATGAAGAAAAGATATCAATTGAAATTGCAAATGAAATGCAAATGGAAAATATTCTAATCCAATTAGATATAATCTATAAAGCACTATTTGAACGTAATTGGTATGTTGGTTATGTCTCTGAGAATAAGACTTGTCGATTAATCACTACAGATACCCCGATTCTTTTATTTTTTACAAAGAAAATGCCACCACTTTATTCTCCTGCTTTTTTAACTCCAGATACTGTCCTTTCATTTGCAATAGATCCTCAAACCATAGTCTATTCTGAATTAGGAATAGTTCCTACGTCTCCAATATCATTAAAAAATTATTACATAAGGGAAAACAATTACTTATCTACAAAAATGGCTAATAAGTACTGTTTTTACAAAGAAAATGACTTTCACATGTTCGATGATCAAAGAAGAAAGTGTACTCTGAAACAATACTGGAGCTTGTAAATGATATATGCATAACCAGCAATTGGAGCAGTCGTGGCTATTGTCATGGTTTGTGCTACTATTTCCAGGAGTAGAATTGCTTAATAGGTAACAGTGCGAGCGAAAGAGGTGATATAATGTTGGTTGGAGGGCAGCACAAACTCATGCCAACTTAACGCCACGCAGCTCAATTGGATGTTATGTGTACAAGGTATATTCCAGGCACATCGTTTACAGAACTCTAAGCACTTCCTTTACACTCTTTAACGACTAAAATGACTCCAGGAGGAGTCTATGCCGTGGAAGGAGAGTTCAGTAATGGATCAGAAAGAAGAGTTTATTCTCCTGTGGAAGAGCCGGAAGTATACCGTGACGGCCTTGTCTGAGATGTTTGAGATATCCCGCCCGACAGCCTATAAGTTTATACATCGGTATGAACTGCTTGGTCTCTCAGGCTTACATGAACTCCCTCGAGTCCCACATCGAGTTCATAACAAAACAAGTGAACGTATAGAACGAGAGATTCTGAAACTACGGAAACGCCATCCACGCTGGGGAGCGCCGAAGTTGGAAGTCCTCTTAGAAGACAAGTTTCCCGATATGAAGTTACCTGGAACCTCCACCATTAGTGCGATACTCAAGCGCAATGGTATGGTGCAGGAACGAAGAAGGAGACATCGAACGGAGCCATGCTATCCCATTTTTGATCCTTTAGCAGCAAATGAAGTGTGGAGTGCAGACTTCAAGGGTAAGTTCCGAATGGGTAACAGGATATACTGTTACCCGCTTACGATAGCTGACAGTTATAGTAGATATGTATTTACAGCGAAAGGAATGCATGCTCCGAATGCAAAGAACGCCAAAGCAGTATTTATAGATGTATTCAGAAATTATGGTTTACCGGAACAGATTCACACCGACAATGGAGCTCCATTTGCTCACGTACGCTCCCTGGGCCGATTGTCGAAGCTGGGTGCCTGGTTTATGGAGCTGGGCATAAAACCGGTGTATTCTGACCCTGCTCATCCGGAACAGAATGGTCGGCATGAACGAATGCACCGAGAGCTCAAGGCCGAAGCAACAAAACCTCCTGGCTATTCGCTACAGCCACAACAGCGGAAGCTGAATACGTTTGTGAAGGAGTATAATGAGCTGAGACCACATGAAGCGTTGGACATGCGAACACCGAGCGCAGTACATCAGAAGTCGAGTAGGGAGTACCCAGAAAAGATAATCTCCTGGGAATATCCGAACGATTACAAAGTGAAATACATCACGAGAAATGGTGCAATTCGCGTGGATATAAACACCTGGTTGTTTGTTTCAACCGCCTTAGCAGGAAAACATGTTGGCTTGGAAGAGCTAGGCAACGGAATCTATCGGATGTACTACCATGAATTCCTTCTAGGATATGTAGATATGAAGGAGATGAAAATCCATGATAGTATGGTGTATACTCATGAAGTAGATGTGTAAACGATGTGCTTAGAAAAGTGTAAACGATGTGTTGGAAAGAACA
>JWTM01000197.1 GCA_001749745.1 Candidatus Marispirochaeta associata | reverse complement strand
CAAGGAAAAGACCCGTACGCGGGTATATTCTTTACTACTTATAAAAAGATGCTTGATTTCTGCATCCGCTTTCGCTGGGTAACACTTGCTGTGATGGGGGCGTTGCTGGTTACGGCGGTTGTAAACTTCAAATATGTTGATAAGACGTTTTTTCCAGAATCAAGACGTCCGCAGCTTATTGTAGACTACTGGTTGCCTGAGGGGACGAATGTTGATGTTGTTTCGGACGATTTGCGAAAGCTTGAGCGTACATTACTCAACTTTTCTGCAATCGAAGGGGTAGCTTCATTTGTAGGTGGAGGCGGAACGCGCTTTTATCTTTCCTTGGAACCGGAGTTTACGAATTCCTCATACGGACAGTTGA
>JWTM01000196.1 GCA_001749745.1 Candidatus Marispirochaeta associata | reverse complement strand
CGCATTCCGGAATTGTCAGGCGATGCCAAACGTTCATTTACGTCCACGAGAGCCTGCAATTTGTCATTAAGGCTGGTTAATGACTCCTGAACGGCTTCACCCAACGCATTTGATGTTGCCTTCAACATATCGCGCTGGCCGCGCAACATCTCAACAACAGCTTCTGAACTGGAAAGAACAGCCTGTCTTGTAGACTCATCCTGCGGATTTGTACTCAGTGTTTTCCAGTTATCAAAAAAACGACTGATCGTATCCTGAGAGCCTCGGGCATCTTCTGTGGCAAACATGGAATCAACATTAAGCAGCATTTCACGCTGGCTGTCCCAACGAGCAAAGTCCGAGGTACGCCCGACCTTCTGCAACTCAACCTGTTCCATGAATTGAGAGATCACCTCGTTACCAGTCTTACTGACGTTCATAAGCCCCGGTAGATAAAAAATACCGGTGTTTCGAACAGACTG
>JWTM01000195.1 GCA_001749745.1 Candidatus Marispirochaeta associata | reverse complement strand
CTTTGTTTCTGTAGTCCCCGCTGTGCATTGAACCGTCTTTAGCAACGCCAAAGAAAGCAAAGTTGAGGATGTTGTATTTGCTGAAGTCCACGTTCATGTGGGTCAAGCCACCCTGCTGTGGAACTCCTGCTTTCTGTTCTTTCCATGCATCCCAGTTTGTGATGTAGCCAATAACGTTTTTTTGATGATCACTGGTGTTAGCAGGTCCACCAGTGTCAACAGCAGCAAATGCTGTTCCTAGGAAAAGGTTAAAGGAAAGTAGCAATGCTACGAGCCACGTGACAGGGTGGTGTTTAGTAACACAACTCAGGTTTTTTTCATGGTGTCTCCTTCCATTTCGGGGTCCTTCCCCATAGTTTGTCCTATCCCCCCGAGTTTTAATCCGTACACAGAAGTGTCCTGAAATACGCCTTGGACTATCCTCTGTGCCGTTCCCCTCTCGCGATTTCCATTGGTATGCGCTTGCGCACAAGTATTGTGGCAATTTTCGAAGAAATTGCTCTGTTGCCGTCAGTGTCACCCTTGCTGATTCTGGCAAAGCATTTGTGGCCATTACATTCCATCTGACTTGTCTATAACAATAGAGTG
>JWTM01000194.1 GCA_001749745.1 Candidatus Marispirochaeta associata | reverse complement strand
AGTACAGATTTGCCGCTGTACGTTTTACATAAGGAATCTATTGTAAAAACCATTCAAGATTATCCAGATAGCGTTCGATTGTCGCAAAGGTATCGTTATTTTTAAGAGCACGATCATGTTGGGTGTATTCGTACCATGCCATGTAGCACCACGATAATCCACGGAGGAGTATCGTTTTTTCCAGCACATCAGTCAGGACGGACAGTTCTTCAAGTGATTGGGGCAGGTCGGCATACTTCTTATATTGCGTTAAGAAATGCAGCCGTTGCTCCCTTGATGCTGTGAAGTCAGTTTTCCATAATGTTGTCGTGGGGACAATAAAA
>JWTM01000193.1 GCA_001749745.1 Candidatus Marispirochaeta associata | reverse complement strand
ACACCTTTATTGCCAAGGCTGTATATCTTGGGCAGGAAACAGACTGGGATTTGAAAAACACCAATTTCCAGCTGTCCCGACAAGGGCGTGCTCTCAAACTCTGGTTTGCCTTTAAAACCTATGGTGTTAAACGTCTGGCTGAAATTGTGGAACGTAACCATAAACAAGCTAAACTGTTCTACAAGCTCACAACTGATTCTCCAAACTGGGAGACAGTGTGTGATGTTGAGCTGTCCATGGCCTGTGCCCGCTACATTCCCGATAACTGTTGCTCTTGGTCTGAGACAGAACTGGACAACCTTCAGGTTGCAATACTGAGCAAACTCGAAAAAAGCGGTCTCGGTTTTATGACTCCTGCCCGTATTTGCGGCAAGGGGGTCATTCGTTTGTGCGTTGCTAACCATCGCACCAC
>JWTM01000192.1 GCA_001749745.1 Candidatus Marispirochaeta associata | reverse complement strand
TGTGGCCCTTTTCAATCTTCTTTTGGGCTTGATTCGCAAGTTAAGTTCCAATTCCTTGTAAATACGGTAAACTCGCTTATGATTCCATGCGAAGCCCTGCACGTTACGCATGTATAGAAAGCAAAGCCCGAATCCCCAGTTCTTTTTCATACAGGTAAGCCTTATGAGCCACTTGGCAATTAGGTCATTTTCTTCTGACAACTTGGGCTGATATCTATAACAAGATTGGCTAATCCCAAAGGCCGTACAAGCTTGTCTGATATTCAGTTTATGACTAGCTACAAATTCTCTGGCCATCTCTCGACGGCAGGATGGCCGTTTTACTTTTTTTCAAGCACCTCACGCAACACATCAGCCATCATTTGCGACTCTGCATACATTTTCTTTAAACGAGCATTTTCCCGTTCAAGCTCTTTTAATCGAGCCATCATAGAAGCATCCATGCCACCATACTTGGCGCGCCACTAGTAAAATGTCGCATTACTCATACCATGCTCTCTGCAAAGATCAGGAATAGGGGTGCCGTTAGCAGCCTGCTTCAAAATGTTCATAATCTGGCTGTCGGTGAAGCGTGACTTTTTCATGTAGAATCTCCTTTGGTTGCCCTAGCGGATTATTCTACTTTTG
>JWTM01000191.1 GCA_001749745.1 Candidatus Marispirochaeta associata | reverse complement strand
AATTTCTGACGCAGTAAACAGGTACGAAAAACTTCGTGATATTACCCCTGCGGAAAAGGAAGCCCTCGATAAGATCGAAGGGGTAATGGATAACTATTTTGAAAACGTTAAGCTTGTTAAACGATTGTGGAGCGAGGGGAAAACACCTGCTCAGATAGATGCTGTAGTAAAAATCAGCGATAAACCTGCATTTGAAGGGTTCGCTGTTGTTGAAAAATATTATGAAGAAGTAAAAGCGCAGTCCGCAGCAGAGTTTGATGAAGCATTCAGTACTCTTTACTACGCTGTTATTGCGACCATTCTTGTTGTTATTTCACTTCTTATTACTGTTTGTCTTGGGTACGCTAAAACTGCTCGTGAACTGAGTATAGTGTCCGGCGTTGCAGAGCGTGTGGGACATGATCCTGATGCTGTGTCTGATCTTGATATTAGGCGGGTAGATGAGCTTGGTTTGCTTGCCCGTGCATTGAATTCTATGGTGCAAAGCTTGCGTAAGCAGATTCAGGAAGCAGAAGAAAAGACCACAATTGCAGAACGCAGCACCAATGAAGCACAAAGCGCCCGTGCACAAGTTGAAGCACGTGAGG
>JWTM01000190.1 GCA_001749745.1 Candidatus Marispirochaeta associata | reverse complement strand
GCAGGAGGACGTTATTCCTCCATCTGCAGGTAATTCGTAAATAACCTCTGGCTTACACGGGTAAATGAATCGAAATCTGCGGTAAGTTCCATATTCGGAATGAGCGCTTTGACAACAGGGAACTGTAAATCTTTACGTGCCAGCTCAACGTAAACAGGGCGTCTGTTATTGGCGATAAGCATTTTTTCCAGCAGCTGGACGTTACGGATAGGGTCTTCCATGGAAACATTTGACAGCTCTTCATGCTTACGAGTTGCTATTCCACGTAACGCTGGTGCAGACGGAGGGCTCTGCGGGTAGGGGTATGGAGTTTCCGTTAATGCAGATACGATGGCTCGTCTGCCGTCCAACCCGGCTCCGGTACCTCGGAACACTTCGCCGCGCCTGCCCATGACAAAGGCATAATAGCAGGGGATACCGAACTCAGTGGTGATGTCCTGAAACATGACGTGTACTCCGCGGGCAGCATAGTCATTCAGAAGCATGGAGAGTTTCGGGTCTTCTGTGGTTAGGGTGAAGCATTCGTGCTTATTGAATGGCTTGGTAGCTTCTGCGTCTCGTTCAAAAATTTCCATGAGCGCTGCCACCTTGGCTTCTTCAAGGATGTTGCCGGAAGCAAGTCCTGTGTGAGAATAAAGCTACTTCATCAAGGTTGCAGAACATGTACACCATCTGCACAGGTACAAGGATTGGCTCATAGCCTTCGTTGTCGAGTGCAGGGGTATGTCCTTCCATCCAGTAGAGCTTTTCATCTTCATACGGGATTTCGAGTGAAAGCAGGTTGGGATCAAACGCAGTGATTCCCTGTGCAACAAGCTCAGAATACCGTGCGTGGGTAAGTGGATGGTCTTTGAGTGTGTTCAGGA
>JWTM01000189.1 GCA_001749745.1 Candidatus Marispirochaeta associata | reverse complement strand
GCAATTTCGGTATATTTCCGTTTAATGCCAATGACACCTCGTGTAGCCCCTGTAGCTGCAACTACAGCCTGCATGGCACGAATGATGTCAGAAGCATGGGATTTCATGATGTACTGATCAGTGTGGAGCAATGGTTCACATTCGCAACCATTGGCAATGACCGTATCAACTTGTGCGTCGTATTTGACGTGGGCCGGAAAACCGGCCCGCCTTCTCCGACAACACCAGCATTCTGGATCGAACGGATAAGTGTTACTTTGTCCATGACATTCTTCTTTGTGCGTTAAGGGCTACAAAGAGCGCGACTAGCGCTTAAATGGAAAAACGTCTTCCAGATCGCCGTGAGGACGAGGAATAACGTGAACCGCTACAACTTCACCGATGCGCTGTGCAGCTGCTGCACCAGCGTCGGTAGCAGCTTTACAAGCAGCTACGTCGCCACGAACGATAG
>JWTM01000188.1 GCA_001749745.1 Candidatus Marispirochaeta associata | reverse complement strand
GAATATTGCCGGTGGTGAAAAAGTTCGGGTTAAGCAGCGATACCACAATGACCATGATGATGAGTGCAATGAGCGTCTTTTGCTCTATAAGTCTTGTGGTGAGTGTTTTTTTTGCAGTTGTCATACGGGTGCTATCCTAGCGCTTCTTACCTACAGCGCAGGCCATAATGTTTTCCTGATTTGCTTCTGCAGCGGTAAATTCTCCACTCCTTCATGCATTACAATAATACGATCGCTCATTCCTAAAATTTCCGGCATGTCTGAAGATACAAGAATGATACTCATGCCTTCTTTTTTAAAGGTGTTGATGAGCTGATAAATTTCTTTTTTTGCCCCCACATCAACACCACGGGTAGGCTCATCCAGAATAAGTATCTTAGGGCGTGTCATAAGTCCTTTGGCAATGGCAACTTTTTGCTGATTGCCGCCGGAGAGGTTACCCACGGTATCAATATATTCGTCCACGGCATCGCGCTCTTTGCTGTGGTGCAGCTGACCTGATGCGTGGCTGAAATGCCTGAGTGCAGAGAGCGTCATGTTTTCTTTGACGGAAAGCCCTAAGACAAGGCCGTCTGCTTTGCGGTCTTCGCTGATAAACGCGATTCCTGCATCAAGAGCATCTTTCGG
>JWTM01000187.1 GCA_001749745.1 Candidatus Marispirochaeta associata | reverse complement strand
GCTCATGTGTTATCGACAAGATTCATACAGACCTTAGGATATTTGCCATCAACTATGATATCGGAGAGCTGAATCGTATTATAGACAATTCAGCTACCGAATCATTCAGACCTTATCTCGCTATCTTCGTCAGAAAGATGTGTTGCATTAAGTGTCTAAAAAAATAGAGCGAAATATTTCTTTTTTAAGCAAAGAACGATTGTTCTCAATTCTCGAAATAGTACTACAAGAGAAATTTGCCTTTGGGGGAACCGTAAGCTTCTTTAAAAAAACACAAATCAAAAATAGAGTTTCCTGATCGCTTACTCTTCTTACCTATAACGCATTCCATGCAAACAGCTCCCACCGGCATATATCATCACTGCGGATTGCACTAAACTCGTAGCTCACGTACCTTGGAACTGGAATCCTCCCTACAAAACCAAATTACTTTTTCCGAGGTAATAGTATGCAAGTTGCAATGATCGGCCTTGGCCGCATGGGAATGAATATGGCACGCAGGCTCCTTAAGGACGGACATGAAGTGGTTGTTTGGAACCGCTCGCCGGACAA
>JWTM01000186.1 GCA_001749745.1 Candidatus Marispirochaeta associata | reverse complement strand
CTCCTATAAAAAGTCAACCGTGAGCCGTAAGACTCACACTGTCTAAGCGGCATTGAATGCTGCCGCACGCATTTCCCGCGCCTTGCGGCGCATCTCTGAATCAGTCATCCGAAGCGGATCAAACGGTTCGCTTTTGGTCAGCATATGCCAGATGATCTCACTCAAAAGCCGAGCGGTCGCGATGATGCTCCGTCCTGATCCTTTCTCTCGCTTCATCCGGTCATACCTGGTCATGATGCGCCAGGTCCCTGTCACCCGTTTCAACCTCACCATACCCAGCACCGCCTGTACCAGCGCCGTTCTCAACTCTGAAGGTCCCCGTTTTGTTATCCGGCCGTAGCGTACCGTCTCGTTCGAGGACTGTACCCACGGGACTATTCCCGCATACGCGGCCAGCTGTTGGGGACGATCGAATCGTCCAATATCGTCTATCCAGGCTCGCAATGTTGCCGCCGTCACGAACCCTACTCCGGGGATCGTTTTCAACAGCTTGACCGTCGCATCATCACTGGTCAGCTCTTCGATGACCTTCTCAATCTTCTTGACTTGGTCGCTTAACTGATCTATCGTTTCAAATAGCGGTTCTACCGCTGCGCCGGCGAGAGTATGTGCTGCGAGCACGTTTTGTACCCGTCGGCGCTCTTTTTTGCTTTGCAACTGTCCTCGAATCGACTCTATCCCGACATCCAACAGCAGCGCGTGGAGCTGATTCTTGATGACTACAATCGACTCTACCAGTCGCTTCCGCACCTTCAACAGTCGCCTCAGTTTTTCGCTTTCTTCGCTGCACAGTACGGCTTCGGGCAACATATCCTTCTCCAGGAACTCCGCAAGCGTCGAGGCGTCCCGCCGGTCGGTCTTGTTCACCGACTGGGTTATCACCTTGAACTTCAAGGAGTTCACGACCACCACCCGCGCTCCGAGCCGCTGCATTCGCGCCCGGAAATACCGGGCGTTTCCCGTCGTCTCGACAGCCATGGCGACATCGATACCCTGACTAATCGCAGATAACACCTGGTGTTCGAAGGCCCCGTACCCGGCTTCGGTTGTCGAAAAACGGGCGAATTTCCCTTCGCTCGATTTCTCCGGCTTCCAGTACACCGTGAACTGACTCTTATGCAGATCCACACCGATACTCAGTCTCATCCCTGTTCTCTCCTCTCGATTGGTATCGTTGAGTCTTCAGGACAGGTCCCTGTACGGTAGGTTCTCTCCAGTCTCCTATCCGACCTCGCAGGTCAGTGAATGCTGCGGCTACGGCTCCTCATTCTCCTTAACGGCCTCGCAGGCCAAATTCTATGACGAACGGTAGCCTCTCCTGTCCGAGAATCCTCACGGACAAGATATCAAACCCACCAGCTCACGGTTAGTTTTTATCATTCCTCCATAAGATAATGAGTTATTCTGCTTCCGCATTCTTGATAAATATAACAGTTATCATTACTAATGGCAACTTTTTTCATCTGCAGAACAAGATTTCATCAGTTGCACTCCCGGCGGGGAAAAGTTAGAATGAGGGTTACGTTGGTAAATGACCGGCAGCCAATAGGATAGCTCTAATAAGGATAGGTGTATGGAAAAAGGAATGGCACAGATAATCTCCGGCCTCGGAGATATCGAAGAGCAGGTCCGCTCCTTGAGGGAGATAATCCTCGCCAATCTAGTGATGCTTTCGGAGATTCCGGCCCCTACTTTTAACGAAGCGGCCAGGATGAATTTCCTCCTCAACCGCTTCAACGAGATGCAGCTTCTCAACTGTTCTACCGATGAGGTAGGTAACGGACTCGGTATCATCCCCGGCGAAAACGGGGACCGGAACATCCTGATCGTGGGCCACCTGGATACGGTGTTCGACGCCAAGGTCGACCATACCATAAGCGTGGAACCGAGAAAGATATCCGGCCCCGGAGTCGGCGACAACGGCCTGGGCCTGGCGGTGATCGCCACCCTGCCGCTGATCCTACAGCATTTGAAGATCAAGCCCAAGAGCAATATCATCCTGATGGGAAGCGCCCAATCCTTGGGGATGGGTAACATCCGCGGTTTGCGCTTCTTCCTGGACCATACCGAACTGCCGATCAACGCCGGTATCTGCGTGGAAGGGGTCAAACTGGGACGGATATCCTACTCCTCCATCGGAATGATGCGTTGCGGGATCAACTTCTCGGTTCCCGAGCAGTACGACTGGACCCGCTTCGGCGCGGTGGGGGCGATCGTCACCATCAACGACGCCATAAACCGTATCCTCGAGATTCCCCTGCCGAAGCGACCGAAAACCAACATCGTATTAGGTTCCGTCGAAGGGGGCACTGGATTCAATAACATCGCCACCAATGCCTCTCTCAAGTTCGAGATCCGCTCGGAATCGGGCCGCATGGTCCGCAACATTGGGCAAAAAACGGAGTATATCGCCCACGAGGTGGCCAGCCATTCCGGAGCGGACGTCGATTTTCGAATCTTCGCCCAGCGCCGTCCGGGGGGCATCCCCTTCTCTCACGCCCTGGCCCGCAATACCCGGGAGATTATGCGTTCCCTCGATATTCAGCCCCGAATCACCCCGTCGACCTCGGAGCTATCGGCCTTTATCGACAAGAAGATTCCGGCGGTTACCCTGGGGATCACCGACGGGGAGAACCTGAATCAGCCGAACGAGACGATCGAGATCGAACCGATCTTCAAGGGAATCGCCCAGCTCTTGGGACTGATTATGGCCATCGACGGAGGCTACTGTGACGAATCTAAATGAATGGCTCGATAAGAACACCTACCATCACTCTCAATTCTGGGATCTGAAGCACCTGGTCAAGGAGAAGGAGAAGCAGGGCCTGACCGTCTCCCTCTGCATTCCGACCCTGAACGAGGAGAAGACGATCGGTAAGGAGATCATCATCTTCAAGAGCGAGCTGATGAACCGCTATCCTCTAATCGACGAGATCGCCGTTATCGATTCGGGCAGTGAGGACAAGACTCTGGAGGTGGCCTCATCCTTCGGTGCGGACACCTATCTGAGTGCGGATATCCTGCCCGAGCTCGACCCGAAACGGGGCAAGGGCGAGAATCTCTGGAAGGCGATCTACCAGCTAAAAGGTGATATCATCGTCTACATCGACGCGGATATCAAGAATATTCACCCCCGCTTCGTCTACGGCCTGGTGGCCCCGCTGATCTACCGGCCGGAGGTGCAATACGTAAAGGCCTTTTACGACCGCCCATTGGCGTTCAGCCAAGGGGTGCGCCCCTCGGGAGGCGGCCGGGTGACCGAGATTCTCGTGCGCCCTCTCTTCAGCCTCTTCTTCCCGGAATTGACGGCGATTATCCAACCCCTGAGCGGGGAGTACGCGGTACGCCGAGAGGTGCTCGAGAAGATCCCCTTCCCCATCGGTTACGGCGTAGAGACGAGCCACCTAATCGACGTCTACCAGCTCTACGGCCTCTCCGCCTTCGCCCAGACCGATCTCGATCAACGGGTGCACCGCAATCAACAGACCCGATCCTTAGGCCGCATGGCCTTCGGCATCCTGCAAACCTTCCTCTCCCGGCTGGACAAGTTAGGCATCATCGGGGACCTCCCCGAGACCGACACCATCCTGCGTCAGTTCCAGGCTCACGACGATAAGTTCGAATCGGTGGAGTACCATATTGCCGAAGAGGAGCGGCCGCCGATGCTCGAGATCCCCGCCTACGGCGAGGTCCGGCAGGCCCTGATCGAGGCCAAGGAGAAACGCACCAAGAAGCGCCGCAAAAGCTCGACTACAACGACAAAAAAAGAGTCGAAGAAAGAGACCAAAACAGAGAAATAGCAGGAAGGAACAGCATCCATGAGTATCATCACCCTCGAAAATATCAGCTTCCAGTACGACGAAGCGGATCGTCCCGTCTTCACCGGCCTCAATCTCGGCATCAACGAAGGAGTAACCTCTCTGGTAGGTCCTAACGGGAGCGGCAAGACCACGCTGATGCTCCTCGCCGGCGGCAGACTGATGCCCGATAAGGGCGAAGTCACCATCTTCGGGCAGAAATCGACCCAGTTCACCGACGAGGAGAGCCGTAACCTGCTGGTCTCTTTCGTCTATCAGAACATGGAGTTCGAGACCGAGGATTCCGTGAGCTCCTTGATGGCGCAGATCTACGAGGCCGGCGCCCACGACGATGGTGAGGATCTCCCGGGGGAACTGATCCGCCGCTTCGAGTTGGAGTCGGATAAGGACAAACGAACCCAGGAGCTCTCCAAGGGGGCTCTGCAACGGACGATCGTCGCCTTCAGCCTTCTCTACGGCTCGCCTTTGGTAATGATGGACGAGCCTCTCTTTGCGGTGGAACCCCGGCAGCGGGAGCTTATCATGGAGTACCTGAGCACCTATGCCCGGGAATATCGGACATCATTCGTGTTCTCGGCCCACGAACTCCCATTGACCCGCAAGTACTCCCGGGAGGTGCTCCTCTTCACGAAGCAGGGACGCATCGAACAGGGCTCTCCGGCGGAGATCCTGACCGAGGTCAAGCTAGAAGAGGCCTACGGCATTCCCGCCGCTATGCTGAGTGAGAAGGAGAGCCTCCATCGCAAACACCTGAAAGAGGTGGCTGAGCAGCTCCGGGATAATTAGGACAAAAAAAATTATTGACCCGACTGCTCAGTCGGTGTAGGATCATGCCTACAAACCGACTATTCAGTCGGTTTCTTCTTGATGCGGGACACTGGACAAGAAAAAATCTCGATTCTTAAATGGGGGTAGATAATGCTGCTGGGATTCTCCGACCTGAGCATAGGCCTGGCCTATATTTTGACTCTGATTTCGGCACTCATATGTGTCGCCTACGGGCTGAAACACTGGAACGACGGGGGAGAAATATCGCCTGAAGAGTTGGCCGAGGAAGAGCGCTGGCTCGCCGGCGAACGGGATCTGGAACGGGATCTTGCCGACGGAGGTCGGAAATGAGTCTATTCTGGCTTATCGCAACAGTCGTAATCTATCTGGGGATCGTCGCCTATCTCGGTTACCAGGGCTACTCGTCGACCAAGAACTCCAGCGACTACCTCGTCGGAGGCCGCAATATTCACCCCTATGTGATGGCCATGTCCTACGGCGCGACCTTTATCTCGACCTCCGCCATCGTCGGATTCTCCGGAATAGCGTCGCTGTTCGGCATGAGCCTGCACTGGCTGACCTTCGCCAACATCGCCGTAGGCATCCTGATCGCCTTCGTCTTCTACGGTAAACGCACGCGCCGGATGGGGCTCAATCTGGACGCCCACACCTTTCCCGAATTCTTAGGCCGCAGGCTTGAGTCCCGCTTTATACAACGCCTGATGGGCCTGGTGATCTTTGTCTTCATGCCCCTCTATGCCGCCGCGGTGCTGATCGGCGCAAGCCGCATTATCGAGGGGCTCCTCGGCATCCCATACCTCTACTCAGTGGCGATCTTCTCCGTGCTGGTGGCCGCCTATGTAATCATGGGAGGCTTGAAGGGGGTGATGTACACCGACGCTCTGCAGGGGAGTCTGATGTTCTTCGGCATGTTGATCCTGCTCTTCTTCATTTATCTGCGCTTAGGCGGCGTGGGCAGCGCTCACCGGGCGCTCTCCGGAATCAGCGATCTCGTGCCGGAGAATCTGGTCGCCATCGGGCATCAGGGCTGGACAGCATCGCCGAAGCTCTGGTCGCCCCTCTGGTGGACCATCTACTCCTCCCTGGTTTTGGGAGTCGGTATCGGCACCCTGGCCCAACCCCAGCTGGTGGTACGCTATATGACCGTACGCAGCAACAAGGAGCTGAACCGGGCGGTAATTATCGGCGGCGTCTTCATTCTGGCCACCGTCGGCACGGCCTACACCGTCGGATCCCTGTCGAATGTCTACTTCCTCAAAGAGACGGGCACCATCGCCATCGCCGCGGTGGGAGGCAATTCCGACAAGGTGATGCCGGCCTTTATAGCCTCTGCCATGCCCTCCTGGTTCGGCTACCTCTTCATGCTGGTAATCCTTTCGGCCGGGATGTCGACCCTCTCCAGTCAGTTCCACGCCATCGGCACCTCCATCGGCCGGGATTTCTACGCCGGCGGGGCAGGCGGGGGCAAGAGAGGAACGGAGATTTTGATCACCCGCATCGGCATTCTCTGCTCGATCCTGCTGACGGTCTTCCTGGCCCTCAACATGGGCGCCGGCATCATCGCACGGGCTACGGCCATCTTCTTCGGACTTATGGCAAGCTGTTTTCTGGCCCCCTACACGGCGGCCCTCTTCTGGAAGCGGCTCACCAAAGCCGGGGCCCTGGCGGGGATCTTCTCCGGACTACTGACGGCGGGATTCTCCTTCTTCTTTCTCCATGGGAAAGAGGCGGCCCTCTTCGGTATCTCCCAGGCCTTCTTCGGAAGACCAACCCTATTAGGCGGCGCCTGGCCGGCGGTCGATCCCTTGGTGCTGGCCCTGCCGACATCGGTTCTTTTTACCATTGTGGGAAGCCTGCTCAGCAAACCGGCCGATGAGAAACACGTTGCCTTGAGCTTCGAGGGAATCGATTAGGAGTTGAGCCATCGGCTCGCTCCGGCTACAATCGAGGCGTGACACCGACCTTCGACAAGCTCCGCCCGGAAAAGAAGAACCGTATTCTGGAAGCGGCGGTGGACGAGTTCGGCCTGAAGGGATTCAGAGCCGGCTCGACCGACCGCATCATTAACCGCGCCGGGATCTCCAAGGGCGGCCTCTACGAGTATATCAGTAGCAAGCAGGAACTCTATCTGGCGGCAGTGGAGTACGCCTACGACGGGATCTACGGCTACCTTCATGAGCGGATAGACTCCGGCGAATCACCCCTGCCGCCGGGTTTGATCGAACGGCTCCGGGTGGTGAATGATTATGCGGCCGAGGTCTACCTGGCGAAACCCCGTTACATCGCCCTCTTGGCGGGGGCCGCAGCCGAACGGGAACATTCCCTTGCGGACGCCCTGGAAAGGATATTCACCAGCCGCTTCGACTCCCTCTTCGCCAGCGTCGACCGGAGCCGCTTCTCCCGCGATCCGGAACAGATTTTCGACCTAATTCGACTACTCCTGGTAAAAACCCGAAATGCCTTCCTCATCGTCAGGGAGGAACAGCAGACCGAGCGGGAGATTGTCAGAGCATATCTCGAAACATGGGAATTCTATCTCGGTGTCCTGGAGGGCGGAATCTACCGCAATTAGACAAACCTAAGCCGGAGCGCCTCTTCGTCCGACAATAGTGATTAGGAAGGTGCTATATGGGAAGCCGAGAAATCCATCAGCAGGTTCGCGCGATCCGGGAACAGTACGATACCCATTTCGATCAGACGTGGTTCCGCATCCTACTGGACGAATGTCCCCTCGATCGGGGCGTGATTCCGGAGATTCGGAGTTTCCTCGACTCCGAACCGGCGGAGCTGGAGAGTCAGGACAAGATCCTCTATGGAATCTCCGGCCTCGAACAGTTCGTGCGGACCATCGAAACCTACCTGCTGCCCCACATTAAGGAGCTGCTTGGGGTTTCGGCCCTGCGGCCCGATTACCGCCTGCAAGACCGGGAGCAGTACATCCACCGCCGTCTATTGGCGGAGGTACTCCCCTATAACGTGGCTGTGTTGAAGGATATGATCCGCCTCCTGAAGCAGCTATCCGGGACTCAAACCCCGCCCGTTCTGCCGGATTTACCGGTTTACCGCAGCGCCTGATTCCCACTCCGTCCCTCTCCTGTTATGCTCTTCCCTATGGATTCGCCGCATGATCAGCTTGACGAACTGCATCGTCTAACCGCAGAACTGGCCGACCGGGTCGATCGACTCGATTTCGGCGGGAGGGTCGCTTATACCTACAATCCCCTGCGCTACGCCGCAGAGCCCTACAAGCGCTATCTGGATCGCTTCGGCCGGGGGAAAAAAGAGATTCTCTTTCTGGGGATGAATCCGGGTCCCTGGGGGATGGCTCAAATAGGGATCCCCTTCGGCGAAATCAACGCCGCCCGGAACTGGTTGAAGCTGGAAGCTCCGGTGGAACGGCCGGCGCAGGAGCATCCCAAGCGGCCCGTGGAGGGATTCGACTGTTCCCGAAGCGAGGTGAGCGGTCGGCGGCTCTGGGGGCTCTTCAGCGAGGAGTTCGCGACTCCCGAAGCCTTCTTCGCCGATCATTTCGTCGCTAACTACTGCCCGCTGGTCTTCATGGAGGAATCGGGGAAGAACTTTACCCCCGACAAACTCCCGAAGGCCGAATCGGCGCCCCTCTTCACCGCCTGCGACGATCATCTCGAAGGACTGCTGCATATCTTCCGGCCGCGCTTCCTCCTGGGAGTCGGTAAGTTCGCCTACAAGCAGCTGCTGCGCGTGGCCGGAAGACTCCCCGTCGAGGAGCGCAAAGGGATCACCATCGACTCCATCCTGCATCCGAGTCCGGCGAGTCCCGCCGCCAACCGGGGTTGGGCCGCAGCGGCCAAGCAGAAATTGCACGCGGTGGGCGCCTGGAACTGAATTAACCCGACATAAATACAATTCGTGGTATGTAATTGGCGATTTTAGTACTCATTTATTATAGTTAATATAGGGGATCATGAACTATAAGCTTGAGGACATCTTCGATATCCGTCGTTTTCAGGGGCTGACCGACAGCTTTCACCGGGCGACCGGCATAGCCACTGCTCTTTTGGACCTGGACGGTAAGATCCTCATCGGGTCCGGCTGGCAGGATCTCTGCGTTGAGTTCCATCGAAAGCATCCCCAAAGCCGGGCAATCTGCCAACAGAGCGATACTCACTTCAATCAGACACTCTCCGGAGAAGAGCCGTACGTGATCTATGAGTGCGGCCACGGCCTGATAGACGCCGCCGCCCCGGTGATTGTCGAAGGCGAGCACCTGGGCAACTTCTTCACGGGTCAGTTTCTTATTAAAGAGAAGGATAAAGAGCTTCGCAATCGATTTCGCCGTCAGGCCCGGGAGTACGGATTCGATGAAGCGGCCTACCTGCGGGCACTGGAGGAAGTCCCGGTCGTTTCGGAAGAGAAGATTCGAGAGATTCTCGCCTTCCTGGTTGATCTCAGCGGTTTCATCGCCGACACCTGCTTAGCGACCCTCAGGAACAGAGAGCTTGCCGCCCAACTCGAGGAGCAGGTTGCAGCCCGGACCGCTCAACTCCAGAGATCGAACAAAGAACTGGAACGCTTTGCCTATATCGCATCCCACGACCTTCAGGAGCCTCTGCGTAAGATTATCAACTTCACCGAACTGCTGGCGCATCGTTACAAAGGAGCGCTGGACGAGAAGGCCGACCGCTTCATCGACTATACCGTCGATGCCGCCAGGCGCATGAGCAACCTGATCAATGACCTGCTTACCTTCTCTCGAGCCGGCCGCATCGATTTCGAGTCTCAAGAATTCGATACTGCTTCCGCCCTCGGAACCGTACTTACCGATCTCGAACTAAAAATAGAAAGCGCCGGAGCGCGCGTCGAGATCGGTGAGATGCCTGAGATCAACTTTAACCCGACCGTTTTTATGCGCATCATGCAGAATCTGATCGGCAATGCCCTCAAGTTCTCCACCGAAGGCCCCTTATTGATTCGCGTCAGCGCCGAAGAGCGCGCGGAGGAGTGGCGGTTTTGCGTAGAAGACAACGGCATCGGCATTGAGGAGAAGAACAGGAATAAGATATTCGAGATTTTTCAACGCCTTCACGGCAGAGAAATCCCCGGCACCGGCATCGGCTTGCCTCTCTGTCGAAGACTCGTCGAGCGTTTCGGGGGCAGAATATGGGTTGAATCGGAGCCCGGTACCGGAAGTCGGTTCAGTTTCACCGTTCCAAAATCAATCGAAGGAGTTCTCAAGCATGAACATGCGACCGATTGAAATCCTGCTCGTCGAAGACGATCCCGGAGATGTGGAGCTGACCCGCGAAACTCTGCTGGAATCAAAGATCATGCTCAATCTCAATGTGGTATCGGACGGGGTGGAAGCCCTCGCCTATCTCAGAAAGGAGGAACCCTTCGCTGAGGCGATCAGTCCCGACCTACTGCTCCTCGATCTCAACCTGCCCCGCAAGGATGGACGGGAGGTATTAGAGGAGATGAAAGCGGATCACCACTTGCGCTCTATTCCCGTGATCGTCCTGACTACCTCGAAAGCCGAGGAGGATATCCTTCGTAGCTACGATTTAGGAGCCAGTTGCTACATCACCAAGCCGGTCGGCTTCGAGCAGTTCACCAAGGTTGTCCGCTCTATCGAGGAGTTCTGGTTTACCGTCGTAAGGCTACCCCATGGCGATTGATGCCGCATTTCAGAAGACCAGACTACTCCTGGTTGAGGATGATCATGTGGACTCCTTCTATTTACGGGAGCTCTTGAGCGGCGAGTGGCAGTACGAGATTGTTCAAGAGACGACCCTCGCCGAGGCGCGCAGCAGCTGCGTTGAAGAGGCATTCGATGCGATCCTGCTCGACCTGACTCTACCCGACAGTTCCGGTCTTGAAACCCTGAGAGAGATGCTTAAATGCGGTCCCCGGACGGCGATTATCGTCCTTACCGGTTTAAACGACGAGGAGATCGCCCTACAGTCCGTTCGCGAAGGAGCTCAGGATTACCTGATGAAGCAGGAACTCAGCGCCTCCCTGCTAAAGCGCTCTATTCGATATGCCATAGAGAGAAAGGCGGCGCTGATTATGCGGGAAGATGTGGAAAGGATTATCCGCCACGACCTCCGCAGCCCTTTAAGTTCGCTCTTTAGCTTCTGTCGACTTCTCAAGGAAGAGTCCCTCTCGACGGAGATCAAGGACTACCTACCCGAAGCCGAGGCGACGATCCAGCGTCTATTGGGACTGATCAATCTTACCCAGGATATATACCGGATTGAGATGGGCACCTACGAACCGCTCAAAAACCGGATTGATATTCGAGAGCTTATCGAGGGGGTGCTGCGCGGGTTTTCCCTGGAGGCTTCACATCGAGGTATAGAATTCGCTATCTCAGGTCCTGATAAAGGGAGCGACACGCCGCCGGTTCTGGGCGAGGAGATCCTCCTTTTTTCCCTGTTTCAGAATTTAATCAAGAACGCCCTCGACACATGCGGTGAAGGGGATACCGTCGAGTTGAAAATCAGCCTACCCGAGGGGCATAGACAGGTAGAGATAATGCTTGCCAATCCCGGGACTGTTCCTGAGTTCATAGAAAACCGCTTCTTCGAAAAGTATGTCAGCACGAAGAAAAACGGCCTCGGACTCGGTACCTACACCGCGAAACTGATTGCCGAACTTCACAACGGCTCGATAGAACTCAGCACCAAAAAACCCAATAGGGTAGAACTATTCATCCACCTTCCCCTCGGCGATGGCGCTTGGCTGGACTCACAGTCGTAAGATCGCTATCTTTCTTAATCGGAGCAGAGAACAACATGCTGAACCCACTCTCAATATATGATCTACGTGAGCAGATCCGGGACACCCTTTCCAAAGAAGCGGCCCATACTGATTGGAAGCAATCATTCGCAGAAGAAGGTGCAGCGGCGGTACTCTTCCTGCTGACGGCAGATCAAGACGGCAAGCCGGCGCTTATCCTGACTAAACGCTCCGAGCTTGTGCCGCAACCGGGTGATCTCTGCAGCCCGGGCGGGCGCATCAGCCCCTGGATAGACAAGCCTCTTTCTCTATTCGCCCCCCGTACACGAACTGCTCTTGGGTGGGCGAAGCTCAAACTCATCACCACTGCAGCTCTCAGGGAGTCCTGGGAGGAGATCGGCCTAAACCCATTTCGGGTAGAATTGCTCGGTTTCTTGCCGGTTCAGGAGCTGCTGCTCTTCTCCCGCCGCATCTATCCCGTCTGCGCCTGGACGGAGGCCCGCAGCTTCCGCCCCAATCGGGAGGTCGAGAAGATCCTGCAGATCCCGCTAGAAGAGCTCCTCGACCCCTTCCGCTATGCAGCCTACGATATCCTCAAAGAGGGCGAGAAGATCACCCGAACCCTCTGCTTTGTCCATCGGGAGGGTGATAAGGAAGAGATCCTCTGGGGTGCGGCGCTGAAGATCGTACTGCGCTTTCTGAAGATTATATTCGATTTTAGTCCGCCCGAAGAGAATGATCTGCCGAGGATGATTAAGATCATTGATGCGACATACTATAAGAGCAACAGACCATAGACGACGGACTCAATCCACCACCGGCCGAGCCTTCCGTACCGCCGCAGTCTCGATCATCCCGTAGACGTGGGGAAAGCCGTCGCCGTGCCCATGGGTATCCTCTACCCGAATCTCGGCGCTTACGCGAGCGGGATCGATCTCGAGGATCACCAGATTCGGTCGATTAGGAAAGAAGCGCTGTATCACCCCCTCCGTCTGGCGGGCAAAGGAGCAGTGGATAAAGCCCTCGGACTCGAGGGAATCCGCTGAAAACCGCTCCCGTTTGCGAACCGCATCCCATTCTGCCCTATCCATAATGTGAAAAATCATCTCATCCATCCGGCGACTCCCCTTTAAAGCGATAAAAATTGCCGCGGCTTCCCGCGTGTGCTATCTTCTTATGCAGCGATGATACCTGTTTAGCAGAATAGAATCCATTCAGCCGCTTGGCACCACGGTCTGTCAACCAGCCTCGCATACAGGTTTAGGACCCTGCTTCTCATCCGCGTTAGCTCATCATTTTCCGCTTCCCCATTGCTGCGCTAAGAGGAAGGAGAAAAGAAGTATGCGGATTATAAAAGTAGTTGTCTGCCTGCTGCTACTGATTACTAGTGCCTACCCTATCGCCGCTCAACAGGAGCGGCGCAACCAGAGCATCTACCTCAACCTGGCCGGAGGGGATGCTTCGGTAGTCTCGCTGAATTATGATCGACTCTTTACTCCCACCCCATGGCTCTTAATCTCCGGCAAACTCGGCGCAGGCTGGGCGGCCGATAGCAGGATCTTCCAACAGGATCTGGCAGGGACTCCCGCGCACTACCTGACCCTGCCCCATCATGCGACCGTCCTGCTGGGGAAGGATGAACGATACTACGAACTCGGCCTGGGAGGCACCGGGATGATCCTGGTGAGCGGCGAGCTCGATGCCGGAGAGTCCCCGGCCTATAAGGAGATCTACTATTTTTTCTATCCCTTAATCGGCTGCAGACTCCAATCGTTCGGTAAAAACAGTTTCTTCGTTCGGGTCTATGCCGCCCTGCCCCTGAACGGCATGGTCCCTCATCAGACGGAGCTCCTATTCCAACCGGTGGGGATCGCGACCGGGTTCAGTTTCTGATTCCAGGACCTCGACAATCTCTTTAGCCATGCGCCTGGAGCCCCAGTAACGCAGATGGGCAAATACAAAGAAGAGTGCATTGAGGTAGCGAATATCCTTGACCGCACTCGGTTTGTCAAAGAGGATTTCTGCGGGATAGGCGACAGGATCGAGGCGCCCCATAAAGTTCAACCATCGAGAGCCTCTTCCCGCCTGATCGCAGGGGTTAATCAAATCCTTCGAGTCGGAGAGCCCCGGAATCAACTCCAAGCGACGCAACATGAAGAGGGATACCGGCGCGCCGAAGCTGAAGAAGTGGCGAAAGTTCCTGCGGGCGGCATCGATCTCCTTAAGCCCCCCCTCACCGCAAGCGAAAAATCCGGGCGCTTCCCCCGCCGGCGGAAAGAGATGAAAGAGGAAATCGAAGGCGATAACCGCCCCGAGCGAGTGAGCCGCAATCGAGTACTCCCCGGATACGACCGCATCCCGGATGGTATCGAGAACCGTGCTCCTAATTCCGTTGTTGTTATCCGAGGTGTAGGCGATCACATCGCCGATAAAGAAGCTCATCAAATAGCGCAGGCTCTGCCTGAACTGGAGAACCATTCGCAGCGGGCTAAAGGTACGCACATCGTTTCGAGGGAAGCAGAGCTTCATCAACTGCTCCTCATAGCGGGTGGTCACACACAACCATTTTACATCCAGAAACTTGTATGATACCCCGATCTGCCCGCCGTACCGCTTCGTATAGGCCCGGGCCAGCCGTTTTTTCAGCTTTTCGTAATCCTTGTCGGTCTGGTTCCCGTGGCCCATGCCGTGGATCAGGATGATGGTGTGCATGCTTCAGTATAGCACAACTTTTTCCGGCCTCCCCTCGACCGTCAAGAAGAATAGAGCCCGGTAGTCGGCGGCCCGTTTCCCCTCAGGAAGAAAGAGAATGGCCCGCTTCTGCTCGGCGGGGGTGATCTCCGGGAAACGCTCCTTCAAGAGCGGCGCGAACTCCTTCTTCCGCCGATTCAGATCAATCTTCTCCGGGTAGTCGATGAGCGAGGGATAGTGAAGGGCCTTGGCCCGGGGGCACCAATCGAGCCTGAGGGAGTCTGTGATCTCGATACCTTGCTCCGGGAGTACCGCCTTGACCCAGTCGAGGATAATCCCGGCCCAGTACTCCCAGCGCCGGGCTTCGAACTCGAGTTCTCTCTGTGAAGCGAACGCTGAGAAGAAGGCTGAGTAATCGTGCGCCTCTGCGATCGTCTTCAAGGTCTCAGGAAAATAGGACTTGTTATAGAAGAGATCGATCAACGTCTCTATACGATGAAATCTTTGAAGTTCCAGGAATGAGAAGTCGGGACTCTGTAACAGCTCATAAGGGGGCTCTCGACCGGCGACAAGCCCCTCTGCTTCCCGACGCTCCCAGAGGGGGGTTCCCGGGAGGAGCTTCAAGAAGCCGAGCTGAAAATGATCGGGCTGTAGAGCGAGAATCTCGTCCAGCGAGCGGGAGGCCGTCTCCGGCGAGTCCCCGGGAAGTCCGACGATCTGATCCAGATGGATATGAAAACGGTTGATATCGATCAAGCGCCTGATCGCTTCCCGTTCTCGGGGCCAGTCGCCGCTACGATCGATTCGGCGCCGCACCTCATGATCAGTGGACTGGATGCCGATCTCGAACTGAGCTGATCCGGCCGGAAGACGCGATAATAGCAAGAAATCTTGATCCCGCAACAAGAGGGGATGAAGCTCGAAGTGGAAGCAGCCGACCGGGGGATGGTCGATCATATACTGCCAGATGAACCGGGAGAGCTCGGAATCGGCGTTGAAGGTGCGGTCGACGAACTTGACCGTCCCCCGGAAGCGGACCAACAGCGCCAGCTCCGTTTCGACCTGATCCAAGCGGCGCCGATCGAAGGACTCGTCCGCCCGGGCCGAGAGACAGTAGGCGCAGCGGAAGATACAGCCCCGGCTCGCCTCGTAATAGAGGAGTCGCCCTTCCAGCTGATTCAGATCCTGTTCAGAATAGGGGAATGGAGTCTCGACGAAGGAGCGGCGCGGGGCATCGATTCGTTGCGGCGCAAGCCGCCTCTCCTCAGTGGAAAGTCGAATGAGCTGCTCGGAGAAGTGCTCGGCAGCCCCTGTTAGCAGATAGTCGACTCCCAGCTCCCTAAGCCAGGGGTTACCGCCGTAGACCGCCTCGGGCCCGCCGATCACGAGCAACACCTCGGGCAAAATAGCGCGGAGATCGGGTAGGAGGTCCTGCAGGTAGCGGCTGTTCCAGATATAGGCCGAGAAGGCGACCAGGCCGAAGCCGCCGGCAGAGAGACGCTCGATAAGCTCCCGGGGAGAGCGGTTGATATTCCAGTCGATCAGCTCTGCCTCTACTCCCTCCTCCCGCAGCGCCCGCCGAAGATAGAAGAGCGCCAGATTAGAGTGGGAGTAGCTCGCGTTAACCGCCGCCAGGGCTATGGTCTTCATTACCGGGGATCATACCCGAAAGAGGGCTAGGTGCGAAAGCTTATCAGCCGCGCCGTCCTCCGGCCTTCAGCGCCAGTCGGATCATGGCCTTTAAAGGCCGGGTAAAAAGCCCTTCGAACTCCTTCGCCACCTGCTTCAGTTCCGTGGGGATAGCGATATGCTGGGGACAATGGCTCAGGCAAAGCCCGCAGCCCACACATTGACTTGCCAGGGAGGCTTTGCGTCCCTCCTGAAGATTGTCCAGCTGCAGGAGGTAGGTGGCCCGGCTCATCAAACCGGTGTGAAAGAGATATTTGTTGTTATAGAACGAGAAAGCCAGCGGAATGTTCACCCCATAGGGACAGGGCATGCAGTACTGGCAGGCGGTACAGGGAACCTTTTGCAGGCTCCGGAATCTATCCGCCGCCCGGCGTACTGTATCGAGCTCGTCCCGGCTCATCTGCTCCCAGCCGGAACTCTCGGCAATGGCGATGTTCTCGTCGATCATCTCGATGCTGTTCATACCGGAGAGGACGGTGATTACCCCGGGGTGGTTCCAGACCCAGCGCAGCGCCCAGTCCGCATTGGAGCGGTCGGGATCGGCCTCGCGATAGATATCCTCTACCTCGGCCGGAAGTTTATTGGCCAGCACCCCGCCCCGCAAAGGTTCCATGACGACTACACCGATCTCTTTCTGCCAGGCGTGGTTCAAGCCCGCGATTCCGGCCTGGGCCGTCTCATCCAGGATGTTGAACTGGATCTGGCAGAAATCCCAGTCGTTGGCGTCGATGATCTGAATAAACTCCTCCCCGGATCCGTGAAAGGAGAAGCCGATATTCATGATCTTGCCGCTCACCTTGGCGGCCTGCATAAAATCTCTGATTCCCAGCTCCTCGCTGCGCTTCCAGGAGCTTCCATCGAGCATGTGGATCAGGTAGTAGTCGATCGTCTCCACATCGAGCCGCTTCAGCTGCTCATTCAGATAAGAGTCCATATCCTCTCGGGATTTGCAAAGCCAGTGGGGGAGCTTGTCGGCGATCTTCACCTGTTCCCGGTAGCCCTCCTTCAGGGCTTTTCCCAGCACCACCTCGCTCGCGCCGTTATGATAGGGCCAGGCGGTATCGAAGTAGTTAATACCCCGATCGACGGCGTAACGGATCTGCCGGATCGCCTCTTGCTCGTTTACCCGGCCTCCGGAGCTAGGTAGCCGCATACAGCCGAACCCGAGGGGGGAGAGGGAGTCGCCGGTCTTAGGCATGGTATTGAAATTCATTCAGCCACTAAGCCTTTGCCAGGGCCTCTTTCACCAGCTCGAAGCGCTCCATAATGGGGAGCTTCTGGGTACAGGCGGCTTCGCACCGGCCGCACTGGATACACTTATCCATCAGCGATGCATCCACGCCCCAGTAGTATTTTAGACGATCGGCGGGCTCGAAGTTTTCGGTCAACAACAGATGATTCGCCGTCTCGGCGAAGGCCCAGACCGGTATATCCTCGGGGCAATCCTTGCAATAGCGACAGCCGGTGCAGATGGCGTTCAAGCCCTCGGTCAGGGAGTTCTTGATGCTCGAGAGCTCCTCCTCTGTATAGGGGGTCCACGATTCGACCGCATCCACGGCGGCATCCACATCGGCGATGTTGCGCATCCCCACCAGGAAGGTCGAAATCCGAGGATCGGAGAGGAGAAAATGGAGGGCCCCTTCAATGATATTCTGCCCGGGCCGGACCTTCAGAAACTCGAAGCGCTCCTCCGCCTGGGGGATAATCCCGCCGCCTAAGGGGTTCATGATCACCACCCCCAGGTTATTGGCCGCCGCGGAGGCGATCCCCTCCTCCCTGTAGGGAAAGTTGATGGCCGAGTAACCGAGGGTTACCCCTTCAAACCAGCCCTCCTCTATTACCTGGGCGATCTCGTTTCCGGAAAGATGAGTAGAGAAGACAGCATGCTTGATCAGCCCCTCCTCCTTGGCTTTCATGATCTCCGCCACCGCACCGCGCGATTTACGGCCCTGCCAGTCCTCCATGGTCAGCACATACCAGCAGTTGTAGAAATCGAGCGTGTCTACGCCCAAGCGGGTGAGGCTCGTTTCCAGCTGCCGGCGTAGGTCGGCCCCGTCGGGCTTCATGCTCTTCGAGGAGAGCAGGAAGGGCTTGCCGCTCTTCTTCATCTCCTTCACCGCGGCGCCCATAATCGATTCCGACTGGTCGTCGCAGTAGCCGGGGGCGGTATCGAAGTAGGTTACGCCTCGATTATGAGCATGCACCACGGTAGCGGCGGAGGTGTCGATATCGTGGGGATTCTCGAAGCGCATTCCGCCGAAGCCGAGGGCTGAGACTGTTTTGCCGGTATTTGCATATTCGCGATACATCATAGTAGATACTAATCTACCCCGATCGACGGCAAAGAATAAAGCCGTCCTCTTCCCGGAATCCCCGCTTTGAGGCACTATAAGGCGTGTCCCCAATACACGAGATACATGCCAAGAGCATTCTGCGCAAGGCCAAACGCATCGACTCCTGGTTCTGTTCATCTATGAGTATGAACCTCTACCGCGGCTGTCTCCACGACTGTGCCTACTGCGACGGCCGGGCCGAGCAGTATCGTGTACCGGGATGCTGGGGCCGCGACCTAGAGGTAAAGCTAAATGCACCGGTGATCCTCGAGCGGGAGCTCGACCCGACCCGCCGAAGGAAAGCCTTTCCCGGGGGCTACCTCTTCTTAGGGGGAGGCGTGAACGACAGCTATCAGGCGGCCGAGACAGAGTACCGCCTGGCCCGCAAGGCCCTCGAGCTGAGTTACCGCTTCTATCACCCGGTCCATATCCTGACCAAATCCTCCCGAGTCGAGGAGGATCTGGATCTAATCGATGCCATTCACCGCCGTCGGGGGGCCCTGGTCTCGATGAGTTTCTCCACCGTCGATGCCGAGATCGCCGGTCACTTTGAACCCGGTGCAAGCTCTCCCGGAGAGCGGCTAAAGACCTTAAAGCTTTTCAAGGAGCGGGGCATACCCGTCGGCACTTATCTTCTTCCGGTTATTCCCTTTATCAGCGATACTCCGGAGAAGATCGGCGAGAGCCTTGCGGCCTTCAAACAGGCCGGCGCCGACTTCACGGTTTTCGGCGGGATGACCTTAAAGGAGGGAGGGCAGAAACGTCACTTTCTCGATCTTCTCGCCGAGTATGCCCCGGAGAAACTCGACCTCTATGAGATGATCTATCCTCACGATCCCTACGGATCGCCCAGCGGCGACTATCATCGGAGCATTAACCAGAGCTTCAATGCCGCGGCCGATTACTTTGGTATCGACAAACGCCTTCCCCTCAGGCTTTTTAAGGATATTGTCAACCAGGATGAGCGCATCTGCCTGCTTCTGGCCCAAATGGGGGATTTAATGGAGTTGAAGGGGGAGCGCTCGCCTTTCGGATTCGCCGCCTACTCCCTCTGGCAACGTCTCGACGGTTCCGGAGAGTGTATCGGGCGCATGGGATCGGACTTGAAACGGGTGAAGGGCGTCGGACCGCTAATTCTACGGGCGATACATGAGATTATCGAGACCGGGACCTGCGGCTACTATCAGCGGCTCCTCGAGGGACGGGTAAAGCCTTACCCACAGTGAGTAAGCTTTAGCGAAATAGAGATTGCCTTCTCTTCATGCATCAGGGAACTGGACGATTCACCTTTTTCGTATATCTATTTACCATAACAAAATAGGATTCTTCCGGTAGCCCTTTCCCGATCGGCATCTCCTTGGCATGTATCCTGCTTATTCAGAAGGAAAGGAGGAATCATGGATAGGAAGAATAGTCACCAAGAAAGGCAGGGGAGTGAGAGGCTCCGGAAAAGCCTCGGGGATCAGTCGCTCCATTCGAAGAGGATTCATTGGGAAGAGGATATCTATGAGATTACCGATCAGGGGCTTGCGCTGGTGCAGGAGGGATACGCATACAGCTGATCCACCGCAAGCGGGGGTATGCTATAATAGCCCATCATGCGCATCGGCAAGCTCTGTCTCTATCTACTAATACTCCTCACCAGGCTCTATTCCGCCGGCGTCAGCGAAGAGCCCCCGCCGCTGCGGATACTCTACATGCCGGGGGTCGCCGATCCTTTCTACTATACCCTGGAGCAAGGGGCCCGGCAGAAAGCCGAGGAACTGGGGGTCATTCTAGATACCGCCGCATACCCTTCCGTCTGGAATGCGGAGGATCAAGTACTTATCTTGGAAGCAGCCCTGGCGCTGGAGGAGTACGATCTCGTAATGATCGCTCCGGTCGCCACGGATGCTCTTATCCAGCCTCTGGCCGAGATAGATGCCAGGGGAGTCAAGATAATAACCGTGGACACCAAGATCGGCGACGGCGATTATCGGGTGCCGAGCGACTGGTCCTTTCCGCTCACCCATATCGGTACGGACAACGTTGCCGGCGGGATGCGTCTTGCCGAATATATCGCCGAACAGGTCGGGGAGCGGGGGCGGATCTATATCAATACCACAACCCCTGATACCTCCACCACCGAAGAGCGGAAGGAGGGCTTTGTCGAGGGAATAGCCCGCTTCCCGGAGATGGAGGTTGTCAGGATCGACTACAACGGAGATCTGCAGGAGGTGGCCGCCGCTCAAACATTGGCGGCACTCCAGGATTTTCCGGACCTGGTGGGGGTGTTCGGCTCCAATGTATTCTCCAGCCAGGGCATCTCGGAGGCGGTCGGGCAAACGGGACTCTCCGGAGCGGTCCGCGTAGCCGCCTGGGACGCTACAGAATCCCTAATTGAGGATCTGAGAAACGGGAGAGTCGATGTGGTCCTGGCCCAGAAGCCGGCGGAGATGGGCGCCCTGGCGGTAGAGTACGCCTACCGTGCCCTTACGGAAGGGCGGGGAATCCCTGCTAAAATCACCTCCGGCTATCTCCTCTTCACCCCGTCTAATTTGAACGATCCGGGTATGGCTCAGTATGTCTACTCCCGCAAATAGAGGAAGCAGCAGGAGACAGACCTAAGTGAAACTCTTTCCCAAACTGGTAATCGCCTTCTCCCTTCTGATCCTCTTCCAAGCCCTCCTAACCGGACTTTTTGTGGCCAATTCGGTTCGCCGGATTAATCAGGATACGGCAAAACTCGATCTAAGGTCGGAGGCCGAGCTGATAAACAATAACTTCTATGCCTGGAAGCGACATATCTGGAAACGGCTAGTAAGCTTAAAAGAGCTCGAGGAGGAGTCTGTCGCCCCGGATCAGCTGAACGAGCGCATAAACTCAATCCTACGGAGATCGAGCATCGATGCCATGGTCATGCTGAGCGACGGAGTAGCAGCGCAGATTCTCGAAATAGGTGAAAGCGATGAGTTTCGCCTGCCGCCGGAATCCTCCCTTCAGAGCCTCTTCAGCCATCCCTATATCCGGCTCCATTATTACAACGAAAACTTTTACCTCACCGGCGTCGCCGAGGTCTCCTTTCCCGGCCGGATCGACGAGCTGCACTTGATCAAACAGATCGATATCACCTTTATAGAGGGTATTATACTGGAGCCCAAAACCAGGGTTGTGTTCCACACCGCTGACAAGATTCTGGCCGGCAACCTGGCCGATACGGAGCTCCTCTCCTCCCCCAGGCTGAATGCGACCCCTTCTGCTTACACAGAGATCATCGGGCTGCCCCATGGAGAATCCAGCTATAATATAGCTTCTACTCAATGCGGAACCGCGGGGAGCACCGATTCCCCGGAATCGGTCTACCTTACGGCCATCCTCTCGAACGATCCCTACAGGGATCATATTCTGGAGATAGAACACACCGTCGCCTTCGTCTCCCTGATCACGATGCTGATAACCGTGGGTTTGAGCCTGCTGATATCCCGCAGTATTACCAAACCGGTGATCCAACTGGCCGATGCAATGGGGACCTTTCAATCAGGACTGAAAAAGATCCGCATTCCCCAGGCGCCTCGAGATGAGATCGGCATTCTGGTACAGGGTTTCAATCAGATGGCAACCCGGCTGAACCAGGATCAGATAGAGATTCGCTCTTCCCTAGAGGAGATCACCTTTCTCAATCGCTACAACGAGCGGGTGATTAATTCCATTCGCGATGCGATCGCCGTTATCGATGATTCCATGGTAATCGCCAAATCAAATCACTATTTCAAGCGCCTCTTTCCCAAGGCCGAACACTTAGATTCGCTCCCCTTCGATGAGGAGAGCCGAAACAATATTACCCGAGTGGTCCGGAGGAAGCAGGATTTCTGGACCAGTAAACTCCGGCTCGGACAAAACGGGATCTATGAGATGAAGGTCTATCCTCTCCACCGGGACGGTAGCAACGACACGGAACACGACCTCGGGGTGCTGGTGCTGGAGGATGTTTCAGAGCAGATCGCCTATGAAGAGAAGATTTTTCAGGCGGAAAAACTGGCGACCATCAGTATTTTAACCGCCGGTATTGCCCACGAGATCAACAATCCCTTAGGCTCAATCCTTACCAATGTGCAGAATCTGATGGTGGAACACCAGGAGGATGGAGAAACCCTGCAGCTGATCGAGAGCGAAGCCCTCAGAATCGCACGGATCATCCGCGAACTGCTCGACTTCACCTCCCAGGAGCAAGATCGTAAAGAGAGCTGCAATCCGCGGTCGGTCGTCGAAGAGGTATGTCACTTAATTCGACATTCCCGCCGCTCCGGGGGCGACAAGATTCCCCCCATCGAGTTTAACGATCCCGACACTCCGGCCGAAGCGGCAATCCCTAAAGGCGAACTAATGCAGATATATATCAATCTGCTTCAGAATGCGATACATGCGACACCGGATCAGAAAAGCATCATGGTCAGCTTTGTAGACCAGCCGGAGGAGAACACTATTCTGATCACAGTCGCCGATCAGGGCGTCGGCATCGAGAGTCAGCATTTAGGCCGCGTGTTCGATCCCTTCTTCACCACCAAATCCAACCGTGAGGGCACAGGTTTAGGGCTTTCCGTCGTCTATGGTATTGTGCAGAAATACGAGGGAAAAATCGACATCCAGAGTGAACTCGGCCGGGGAACGAAGGTGTATCTCACACTGCCCATGGTCGACGAAGAGAGGTAAGGGATGAGAATTCTAATAGCCGATGACGAAACGGGAATCAGAAGCGGATTGCGAACCCTCTTCGAACGCAACGGCTTTGCTGTCTCTATCGCCGGGGAATACGATGAGGCACTCCGGGCGGTGCGGGAGGAGGAAATTCAAATTGCTCTCCTGGATATACGCCTCGGAGACCGGGACGGCGTGGAACTCCTGAAGGAGTTAAAAGAGATCGATAACGAGCTCATCTGCATCATGATCACCGGCTATGGAAGCATTCAGAACGCCGTGAAGGCCATGAAGGAGGGCGCGGCCGATTACCTCCTCAAGCCTTTGGACAATGCCAAACTGCTGCAGACGGTGAAAGACCGGCTGCAACTGGAACAGTTGAAAGCCCAGAACAGACAGCTTAAAAGCGAACTCGACTCAGTACGGCGTCAAGATCGATTCGTGCACCGGAGTCCGGAGATGGCAGAAATCATTCGGCTGGCCGATAAGGTGAAAAGCACCCGGGCTACCGTTTTGATCAGCGGCGAAAGCGGATCGGGTAAAGAGGTTCTCTGCCGCTACATTCACGAGACCGGCAACCGCCGCGACGGACCGCTTGTGGGAGTCAACTGCGCAGCGATCGCCGACTCCTTAATGCTTTCCGAGCTCTTCGGCCACGAAAAGGGGGCCTTTACCGGCGCGGAAGTGCGCAAGCCGGGAAAATTTGAGATAGCCAACGGCGGAACTCTCTTCTTAGACGAGATCGGCGACATGCCCATGGAGGCCCAATCAAAATTGCTCCGCGTGATTGAAGAGGGGAGCTTCGAACGGGTCGGCGGGACAAGGAAGGTTGAGGTAAACATCCGCTTGGTAGCCGCAACGAACCAGGACCTCCCCGGGCTTATCGGAGCCAACCGATTCCGGGAGGACCTCTTCTATCGTCTGAATGTGGTGCGTCTTGAAATCCCGCCCCTCCGGCAGCGCCGCGAGGATATCCCCGAACTTGCCCGCTACTTTACGGAGCTTTTTTGCCGGCAATATGGAAAACCGTCGGCGGCGATAACCCCGGCGAGCCTACAAGCCATGGAGATCTACCGCTGGCCGGGAAACGTCCGGGAACTGAAGAACATGATCAACCAGGCAGTCTTGTTGAGCGACGGAGACCTCGATCTCAAGCCGCTGATAGAAGCGGCGCGACACTACTCCGCCTCGAAAAAATCCCCCGCAATAGAGGAGAAACCCTTAGGAGACCAGGTGGCCGACCTTCAGGAGGAGCATGAACGCCGCCGAATTGAGGAGGCGCTGAGCAATAATCAGTACAACCGGACCGCCGCCGCAAAGGAGCTCGGAATAACCCGCAAGACCCTCTTCAACAAGATGCAGAAGTACGGACTGTAAGATCCCGGTCTTTACTACATGAAGAGCCCGGCTTCGATCGCCCAGCGCACCGTGCCGTAGTAGTCGAAGACGTCGTTCTGGAAGCCCTCTTGCGTCTCCGAGCCGAAGAGGTGGGTCTCCGGAATACAGGCGACGCCCAGGCGAAAGGGTGCATAATTAATAATGTTGAAGCCCGCCCCGACCCCGAGGATCATGCCGCCTACGCTATCGTTCCAGATCACATCGCTCCCGGCATCCAGGGGGTTCTTGAAGGACCAGTACATATAGGAGCCGCCTACCTGGCCCAGCACATAGGGGGAGAAGAAGGGAAGATCCGGCAAAGGTGAATAGCGTAGTTCCACGCCCGCCCGTAAAAAGAGGACCCCTTCGTCGACCGACTCGTAGATCTCGCTCGATTTCTTGGCTTCTACCGCCTTCAAGCCGCCGAAGAGGATAATCTCGACTGCATCCTCCCGATACCCCAACAGCAGTTCGCCGTCGAAGAGGGAGTCGAAATAGGGGGAGCTGTGCCAGGCGTTACCGCCCCGACCGGCCAGGTACATCAGACTCGGACCAGACCCCGTTGCAAGCGCCGAAGGAGGCGGATCGTCCCCCGGCTCGTCCCGTCGACGATTAGAATCATCCTCATCCCACCAATTATCAGGTTCCCTCTCGTTGGGAACCTCACGCTCATCCTCGTAATCATCCCGGGACTTGTCCATCGCATCGCTTAAGGACCCGCGGTTATAGTTCGACCCGGTAGTACACGCGGCTAATAGTAAGAACGCAAGAACTACGATAACAAGCCGATATAGATGCTTCATACATCCAATTGTAGTGCACTAAATGAAAAAAATGCAAAAAAGAAGCGATAAACCTGCATTTTATTTGCCATAGAGAATCGAAACACTATAATTAAATGAAGATGGAGAGTACGAGGCAGAGCACGATCCTTCTGGTAGAGGACCAGGCTATCATTGCCCTGGCGACTGCGGATCTCTTAGAAAGAAACGGATACACGGTACTCACCGCCCGCACGAGCGATCAAGCCTGCGCGATTGCCCTGCAGGGCTGCGATCTGATTCTGATGGATATAGATTTAGGACCCGGGAGCCGGGACGGGATCGCGACTGCAGCTTCAATCCTGGAGCATACCGCTCTGCCTATCGTCTTCCTAACGAACCACACCGAGCAGGAACTGGTTGAGCGGGTTGAAGAGGTGACTCGCTACGGCTATGTGCTGAAATCAGCAGGGGAGTTTATCCTGCTTCAGGTAATTAAGTTGGCCCTGCGCTTATTCAGCGCCCATCAACAGAGCCAGGATGCTCTGGAACGCTATAAGTGGCTGGCGGAGAACAGCAGCGACGGAGTAAGCCTCTTTCAGGATGAATCGATCACCTATATCTCTCCATCCATGGAGCAGCTTCTGGGCTATGCTCCGGAAGAGACCATCGGCGCATCTCTGGAGAAGCTCATCAGCAGGATACATCCCGACGATTCCCCGGCGATCCAGAATGCCATAAGCGAGGCTCACGCCCGGCAACGGACCAATTTCGACTACCAATATCGGGTTCGGCGGAAGGGCGGTGAGTACATCTGGATCGAGGATCATGTGCAGGCCTTTTACCATCCGGACGGAACTCATAGCCACTCTTTTGTCAGCAGCCGGGACATTCGTGAGAGAAAGCAACTCGAATTGGAGCTCAAGGAGACGATCGCCAACCTGGAGCTGGCGCAGAGAATGACCAAGATCGGCAGTTGGCGCTTCGATCCCGACATCGGGATTCCCGAATGGTCGGATGAGATCTTCCGTATCTATGAACGAGATCCCGCGGATGGCCCGCCGAACATCGGCGAGTATCAGGTCATGTACGATCCAGAGCAGTTCAAACTCTTCTCCGATGCCTTTGGAGCCGCAGTACACGAGGGGATTCCCTACGATATCCATTTGAAGTTTCGAACTCAGCGTGGAACGATCAAGCACATCCGTGCTATGGGAGAACCCATTCGGCAGAAGAGAACCGGCACCTACATAGTCCAGGGGGTGATTCAGGACATTACCAGCACCGTCGAGAACGAGGAGCGGCTGCAGGAGACGCTCACCCTCCAAGAGACTCTTTTACATGAGGTCAATCATCGCACCAAGAACAATCTCCTCATGATCTCATCACTCCTGAGGATGCAGCTGAAAAACCATACCTCCGCATCGCCGGAATTGGAGAAGGTTATCCATCAGGTCGAGACAATCGGACTCAGCTACAATAAACTGAGCAGCAGCAACTCGATCGAACAAGTCGACCTCGCCTCCTATCTGGGATCCGTCCTACAAAATCTCTTCGGCTTCGCTCAGAATAGGGTCGATATTCGAATTTCAATTCCCAGCTTCCCGGTGAAAATCGACACCGCCATCGCCTTGGGCCTTATTATCAATGAGATGGGTACGAATGCATTGAAGCACGCCTTCCCGGGGAGTTCCGCCCCCGTGTTCGGTATTACCCTGGATCAAAATCTGCAGGATTACACGCTACAGATCTACAATAGCGGCCGCACCTTTCCGGAGGGCTTCGACTTAGCCCAGGCCAAAACTAAGGGACTGCAGCTGATCAAGGCTTTGAGCCAGCAAATTATGGGGACCTTATCCCTCGATACGAGGAGCGGGACTATCTACAACCTAAACATTCCCAAGGCCTGACAGAACCGCGAGGGCCTCCTCCGCCCGTTCGGCAGGGACAAATAGATGATCATGATAATAGGCAGCGACCACATTGGCGCTGATTCCTACCTCGGTCAATGCAGCCGAAACCGTCGCCGTTAGCCCTACCGCTTCGAGACTGGAATGGACCTGCAAGGTAATGCGGCGGAAGAGACCGTCGAAGGCCAAGCCGGCCCTCTCTGCGGCCGCTTTCTCGATGATCAAGGTCAGCCCCTCCTCTTCCCCAAAACTGGCGATGGGCTCCAATTCACGGTAATCGCCATAGCGGGCCTCTTGAAGCGTACAGAAGACATAGAGAGGTTCCGTAAGCTTCGGGGCCATGGAGGACACGAGCCTGTCAAGATCTGTTTCACCGCTCATAGGCACACAGCATATCTGCTTTGTTTCGCTTGAATCAATCCTGACCGAGGAGCTATTAGTTGATATTTTTTTATCGATTGTCTATGATAGGGATGTGAAATTACTCAAATTTACCGATTTCATCATCCTCCTCATAAATCTGGCCGTGATCGGCATCTTCGCCGCAATGGTCTACGGAGGGGATATCTCGGAGACGATGGTTCGTATCGAGAGCGACGGCGAAGCCTGGTTATATCCCCTCGATATCGATCGGACCGTCCGCATTCCCGGCTACCGGGGCGAAACGGTGGTGGAGATTCGGGAGCAGCGCGTACGGGTGCTCGACTCCCCCTGCCCCGATGAAATCTGCATGGGCATCGGTTGGCTGGAGCATCAATACGAGTGGGCGGCCTGCCTTCCGAACGGCGTTTTAGTATCCATAGAGGGGGGTGAGGATGCAGGCATCGATACCTTCAGCCGATAGGGAAACCAGGCTGATCGCCCTCTTGGCGGCGAGCTGTCTCTTCTTCTCCCTGATCGAATATCTGATTCCCAAGCCCCTCCCCTTCATGCGCCTGGGACTGGCCAATCTTCCCATCCTCTTCTCGCTCAATCTATTACAGCCCAGGAAGATAGTGCTGCTAATCGTCCTCAAGGTCCTCGGACAGGGACTGGTCAACGGCACCCTCTTCAGTTATATCTTCCTCTTCTCAGCGGCAGGTTCCTTCTCAAGCGGTATGGTGATGCTGCTCCTGTTTCGACTCCTGAAAACGCGGGTCTCTATGCTCGGCCTCTGCCTGGCCGGAGCGTTGACCAGCAATCTGATCCAATTGACCATGGCACGGTACATCATCTTTGGAAAATCGGCTCTGCTGATCGGTCCTCCCTTCTTAGCGATCGGGACGATCAGCGCGGTCATTCTGGGAGTCTTTGCGGAGCGCTTCTTGGCCGAATCGCGCTGGTACCGGGAGAAACTCGATCAGGCGGGGAAGCAATGATCAAGGCAATCAGCACCCCCCGGATGGAATATACAGCCAAGCACATCCTGCTGGCCGGCATGCTCGCGGCCCCGGCCTTTCTCTTCCAGCCGAGTATGTTACTGCGCTGGATTCAGGTTTTGATGTTCATGGGCTTTTCCCTAATAACCGGTAAGAAGATCAAGATTCTTCCCAATCTGGTTATGATCCTGTGCGTTACCGCCGCCAATCTGCTTACCCCCAACGGCAAGGTAATCACCGCAATCGGCGGCTTTCCCATAACCGCCGGTGCCGCCGTGAACGGCCTGGATAAGGCCGCCCTGTTAATCGGCATGATCTACCTTTCCCGCTTCTCCATTCAGCGGGGCTTGAGCATCCCGGGCCGCATGGGGAGTATGCTATCGCTGGTCTTCTACTATTTCGAAAAGATCCTCGAGGGTGAACGTATCTCCAGGGGGAATCTAATCCAGAAGATTGACGAGCGCTTGTTCGGCCTGGAGAATGAAGCTCAGGACTTGGAACCCGTCGCGATTGCTACACAAAAGACGACGGGGCTCGGATACGCCTTTCTCGGTCTGGTGGTACTCAGTAGTTGGGGCCTGCTCGCGGCCGGTATGCTGAGGTGAATGTTTTGCATAAGCCAAGCGCCTTTATTCCCTACTATTTAGGATAGATTATCAATGCACGACTTTACACTCCCCGGGCAAAGTCCTACCTTAAACCCAGGAGTCTATCGCATATGGATAATCATCAATTGCAAAGGCATTTAAGAATCTGGTTTATCCTTCACTTCGCCTTGGATCTTCTGGTGGCCCTGCCTCTGATGGTCACTCCCATATGGCTTTTAGCCCTCCTGGGTTGGGAGTCGATCGACCCCGTGGCCGCCCGACTTGTTGCGGCGGCCCTCTTTGCCATCGGAATAGAGTCATGGCTGGCCAGGAATAGCACCCTGGAAGCCTTCAAACCCCTGTTAGACCTCAAGATTATCTGGTCGGCCGCGGCAATCATCGGATTTATCCTGAATCTGATACAGAACGCCCACAATCGGCCCCCGGCCATCTATCTTTTTCTGCTCATATTTCTGGGATTCAACCTGGTCTGGGTCTACTTCAGATTGCAGCTTAGAAAATTGTAAGGAGCGATAGTTGCATATATGGGTAGACGCGGATGCCTGTCCGGTCGTCATAAAGGAGATTCTCTTCCGCGCCGCCAAACGTACAGGCATCCCCATGACCCTGGTAGCAAACCAAGAGCTGCGTGTTCCTGAAGACGCGAATATCGACTGTATTCGTGTAGCGGCGGGCTTCGATGTAGCCGATAACGAGATCGTCAAACGACTTAAGGAAGGGGATCTGGTTATCACCGCGGATATTCCCCTGGCGGCGGAGGTGATCGAACACGGCGGCCAGGCCCTTAATCCCCGAGGGGAGATCTACTCCCCGGACACGATCAAATCTAAACTGGCGATGCGCGACTTTATGGATACCCTCCGCTCCGGAGGCGTTCTCACCGGCGGTCCCGCCGCGCTTGGGCAGAAAGACCGCAAGCTCTTTGCCGCCGCCCTTGATAAGCTTCTGGCACGAAGCGGCAGATAGTGCTTGCCCACCAGCCGACCCCCATTTAACGCGAAGACTACCAGCATGTGCTGATCAGAGGAGTTAGGGAACCGCTGATACATGCATGTGTGCGCAAGGTGGCTCCGCTGATAGTGCATGTATACGCAGGGGGGCGGTGCACTGATTGTTGGATTTTGAATGACATACGCGCACTTTTGTTATCAGTAAACAGCTACTTGCTGTACCCCTTATCATCAGCGTCAATCAGCGGTGAACTATCCCTACTCCCGCCTCCTGTTCTTTTCATTCTACCGTCCGCTCGTCGCCGTCAAGGGACGCTTGCGCTCTCTGCCCTTGACTGCTCCTCGCTTGGCCGTTGATGGGCAAGAAAACAGGAGGTGCGTATATGGCACAGGTTGCGTTCAAGGAACTGTCTCACCAGGTTCTCGGAGCCGTATTCTCGGTGCATAACATTTTGGGACCAGGTCTCCTCGAGTCTGCATATCATGGGGCCTTGGTCATCGAGTTTCGCCGGCGGGGGATTCCGTTCAGTACGGAAAAGATTTATCCGCTGTATTACAAAGGCGAGTTGGCGGGTGGTTACATCGCCGATCTTGTCGTAGCCGACAAGATTATTCTGGAATTGAAGTCGGTTCGGCAATTTACCGGCGCTATGGAGGCGCAGCTTATTAACTACCTTCGGCTTTCAAAGGTTCCCGTCGGGTATCTTATCAACTTCCGCAATAGCAAAGTCGAGTGGCGACGATTTATCGTCACGAAGGAGTAGCGTGCTCCTTTTCGGTCGCTCAGCAATTTCTAACGTCCTTTAGAGCAGACGGAACTATCTAATAGATTCGTATTGACCGCATTGTCGCGTACATGCGACAATAGCGTATGGTCGTCAAACCCTTTCGTATGATTATCTATTCCGACGAAAGCGGAAATGAGCCTTTTACGCAATGGATTACCATGTTAGACAGAACCATACGGGCACGGATTCTCTCTAGATTAGACAGAGTTGAGCAAGGGAATCACGGTGATCATAAAGCGCTGGGTGACGGTCTACATGAACTCAGATTCACATTTGGCGCTGGTTATCGGATCTACTTCGGTATGGTAGGCGATGCCCTGATAATCCTGTTAAACGGTGGTTCTAAGGCCTCCCAAACGAAGGACATCAAACGTGCAAAGGTTTGCTGGGAAAACTATTTAGAGAGGCAAAATAATGAAAGAATATAGAGATTTTGTAAAAGAACTTGTCAAAGATTCATCTGAGGCTACTGAGTACCTTGTGGCAGCCTTGGAGGATTATGAGATTGATGGCAATTTACCGGCCTTTCTTAAAGCAATCAGGACGGTCGTTGATGCTCAAGGAGGGATAACAAAACTCGCCGAGAAAACAAATTTGAATCGTCAACATCTCTACCGGTCTCTTTCTGAAGATGGAAACCCGACAATTAAAACTCTTGATGCGATTCTTCGTGCGCTGGGTTTGAGGCTATCAATTGTAAAGGCCTCTTAAGGCAAAGGATTTCTTTCTTACCGCCGAATCGATTAATTGGAGCAGACGTCCCGCGTTGATCTCGCGGGGTCTTCCTCTTCCGAGTCGATGCCGAAGATGTGGTTCATGTAGGCGGAGAGGGCTTTTTGGGCCTTCTCAACTTTCTTCTCGAGGAGTTTGGGGGCGGCATTCTTGATTGAGCTTGATGAGAGGTTGACGCCGTGGTTTTGCCGGGTGCTGATTAGGGGAGTTAGTGAACCACTGATATTTATGGGGCTGCGCAGGGGGGCGGTGCGCTTATCTATGGAATCTGAATTGTATGCCAGAACTTTTCATGATGACTGGAGTATAGCAAAATTTTGTCAATTTGAAAATAATCACATATGGCTTCTGTGCACTACCCGATATGTATCAGTGCACAACTCCACCGCCATACCCCAAACATCAGCGCCCATCAGCGGTTAACTTTTTTTTTCTTCCGCCTCCTGTTCTTTTCTCTCTACCTTCCGCTCGTCGCTGTCAAGGATCGCTGTCGCTCTTCGCTCCTGCGTTTTGCTTCGCAAAGCCTCGGGCTGCGATGTCGCCTTCGGCGAATCGCTACGCCCTTGACTGCTCCTCGCTTGGCCGGTGGGGGGGAAGAAAAACAGGAGGTGCGATATGGCACAGGTTGCGTTTAAGGAGTTATCTCACCAAGTTTTGGGGGCGGTTTTCTCGGTTCATAACATTTTGGGACCAGGCCTTCTCGAGTCGGCTTATCATGGGGCATTGGTCATCGAGTTTCGCCGGCGAGGGATACCGTTCAGCACGGAGAAGATTTATACGCTCTACTACAAAGGCGAGCTTGCTCGCGGCTAAATTGCCGATCTGGTCGTAGCCGACAAGATTATTCTGGAACTCAAGTCTGTGCGGCAGTTCACCGGGGCTATGGAGGCGCAGCTTATAAACTATCTGCGGTTGTCGAAGGTGCCGGTCGGCTATCTTATCAATTTCCGCAACAGCAAAGTCGAGTGGCGGCGGTTTATTGTTACCGGGGGGTAGGCCACCCTTTTGGGTCGCCACAGACGGTGGATAAGGAAGAAAGAACCTGTCCTTCACTGCAAACGAGTGTCTTTATCAAAACAGATTCTTTCTGCTTGGTTTTTTATTTATAGACTTCTTTCCGGTGTGCGATCGTTAAAGCAACCACTACTAATTCGGAATCCAGAATCTGGCAAATAATTCGATAATCGTTAACTCGATAACGCCACAGGCCCTTTTTATCACCTACAAGAGCTTTCCCTCGTTGCCGCGGATCCTCGAGTGGGGCTATTTCTGCTTCTAAATAATCTAATATAGCACGCTGCCATTGCCGATCTATTTTTTTTAGTTGTTTCTCTGAGGTTTCAGAAAATTCAATCGTCCAAGCCAAGATCTTTTCTCACTAACTTTATCGGTTTCCGGGGTTCATTTTTCTCTAGTACAGAAAGAGCAAGTAGGTAATCTGCTCTATCTTCGAGAAAGTTTTCAATTGCCTGTTTTACATAATAGCTTTTGCTTCTTCCCGTTTCTTTAGAAAGCTTGTTCAGCTCTTCTTCCATGTTAGGATCAAGTCTTACAGCAAGCATGACAACCTCCGTGTATAACAAGTATAACACTCCTGCGGGGTAAAGGAAAGGCCTATTCTACACACCGCCGAATCGATTAATTGGAGCAGACGCCCCGCGATGCTCTCGCGGGTCGCAGCTCAATTAGCACATTCGGCGGCCTAATACCCCAGGCACATTATTGTATGCCTTGATCAATTAAGACGTACTCTGCTTCATCAGTATCCCAAGCAAGTTCATACCAGTCCTTCTGACCCGGTGAAAGTTGGGCATTCCCTTCGCCTACTAAACGTAAAACTGGACCCTCATCCGTCTCTTTGATTAGTTCTAAAGTATTCAAGATCTTTGTATAAATAGAACTGTCTAATATGACCTTAATTTCTTCGTTATGGAATTCAATACCTAAAACCCCGAAGAGAATACCGTTCAGACCAAAAAAATAGATCTCGTTTCTACCATTTCCATTTAGATCCAATGAAAAATATGGCCTTGGTTCCACCTCAAATGATTCCGTTGAACGTAACACCGCTTCCCTTTCAGAATCTCCGTAAGGCAAGGTGAATAATGAAAGTTGTTCCTCCTTTATCAATCCTTCGTTTGAATAAATGAAAAGATGAACATCGGTGATCTTATCCTCATCGCCAAGGTTTAAACGTCTTTCGGGGTCTTCAAAAAAAATAATCTCTTCATTGAAAGTGCTACCTGTGAAATTTCCTTTCTCTCTATATCGAATATTAAAATTCTCAAATCTATTCTCGATATAGCTCTCAAAGGAAACCCATTCAACCATTGACTCTTCAGGTTGGTTCTGATCAGTCTCAGCACTAATGGACTCTGAGCTTTCACCTGTTCTCCCTGAACAACCACACACCATAGCGATGCCAACAAGTAATAGAATTGTTCTGTTAATCATTATAACCCCACCTGTTATTCGATTGCGTCGCGTCATATTCGAAATCTTGATTTGGATAATAATAGTATTTGATGTCATCCATGTTTTCAGCTGTACCAGAATAATAAGAATCAACACCAAAAGCCTCTCGAACCCAACTCAAGCCTACTCCGTCACCAATATTTGAGACACGAGGTCCAAGATTATCGTTATATTCACCTTCATCTGGCCTCACCGTTGCAAGGTGTCCTGGTTCACCACTTGCATTCTCCCATGCGGCAATTACCGTAAAGCCATCATTCGCGAGTTTCTGTGCGTTTTCTGCAGTTACTGATTTCACAAATCGAGGATCATCTGGTGCATATCTTTCTCCAACTTTGGCGTTGGCAGCCAGTGTACGCGCAGCGGCATTTGCATTCGTGTTATACGATCCGTCTCTCCAGTTGCTTCGATCAGCCCCACCACCGAATACTGAACGAATAAAACCGGTAGCAAATGATACATCATAGGTTGACTGATTACACCAGGTTTTCCAGTCTGCTGGCATATTAAAATTACCACCCTGACCCTTTGCATAGCGATCATTAGCTCGCGTAGAATCCTGAGATGTCATCAACTGATCACGTCTTTGAGGAGATCCGGCATAATTAAGCGGTGTTATCAGTGTTCCTCGCCAGCTACTGATTACCGGCTGCAATCCATCAGGGTCGGTAAAAATCAAAGGGTTATTCTCACAATACCCATACCAATTCAACCCATCCATCGCCGGATCACTCGACAACCATCTCCCCCGCTTCGGATCAAGGTACCTCGCCCCGTAATAATAGAGCTTGGTCTCCTCGTCCCACTCCTTGCCGGTGAACCTAAAGGGTATCATATCCAACGAGTCCGACTGCTGCTCTTCCCAGAGCTCGCCGTAGGGGGTGTACTCGATGTGTTCGTACCAGGTCTCTTCGCCGAGCTGGGTGTTGGGTTCCTTGGTTACGTGCTGGGCGCTTCCGAGGTGGTCGGCATGGTAATAGTAGGTGTTGTTCAGTTCGTAGCCTGAGGTGTTCTCGCCTTCGATGTTGAGTCTGGTCGCGATCCTGGTCTCTCCTAAGTAGATGTGCTTCGATTGTCTGAACACTCCGAGTAAGGTTACCCCGGATGAGAACTGACCGAAGTAGAGGGTCTCGGTTCCTCGTGAGTATTTGATGGTTCGTTGGTTATCGGCGTCGTAGCGGAACTGAGCGTCGGTGTTGGCATCGCTTACGGCGAGAAGGCGGTTCTCTTCGTCCCAGGTGTAGCTTCTGATATAGCCCTCCTCGTCCTCCTCTTCAGGGTTTCTGACCAGGGCGAAGCCGCGGTTGACGGTGCGGAGGTTCTCATGCTTCTGCAGGGTTGAGGTTCCGGCGATTACTTCACTGTTAGGTCCGCCCTCCCGTTCTTCGATGAGGTTCCCGTTGGCGTCGTAGGAGAAGTAGATGTCCCCTATCCATTCGGCCCGGTGGGCGCTTCCTTCATAATATGTATAGTCGAGGTTGTAGTTGAGCTCGTGTTTGGGGCTCGCGGTGGAGTTGTAGCGTTGGGTGGACTGTTTGTTCGTGAAGTTTCCAAGGGTGTCGAAGGTGTAGTCTTGAGTGTAGGTGGAGGTGTAGAAGTTCAGGCCGTTGGGGGTGTGGTTGTAGGTTCCTGTTGCACCTTTTAGTTGATAGAGGGCGTCGTAGCTGTAGTTCTGCTCGGTACGGTAGTCGAAGACGTTGTTGACCGATTGCTCGATGTTCCCCACCGCATCGAACTCGTATTCGATGTTCTGGTACTCGGTGCCGGTTCTCCGATCTACGGTGCTGATGCTTTTAAGCCAGCGTCGGTAGGGGTCGTAGGTGTAGACGGTCTCTACGCCGTTGCCGTAGGCGATGTAGTTCCGCTGCCCGTACTCGTCGTAGCCGATCTTTGTTACGTAGTCGGTGGTCTCGCCCTTGCCGGTGCTGGTAATTCGGGTTACTTGTCCCCCGGCGTCGTAGTCGTAGACGACGACTTCTCCGTCGGGGTAGGTCATCTCTTCCAGGCGGCCTAAGTAGTCGTACCGGAACTGAGTAACGGCGTTCTTGTGGCCGTCGTAGTCGTGGAAGCGGTTGAGGCTTCTTTCGGTATAGGTTACTTCGCCGAGTTTGCCGTAGCGGTAGTCGATGGTGCCGGAGGCGTCGCTCCGCCTGATGAGGCGTCCAGCTCCGTTGTAGGGGGCACTCTTCCCGCCGTACTCGTATGTCGTGTCGTCGGTGAAGGGGTAGAGAACTGTGGTTAATCTGTTGTGGCCGTCGTACTGGTAGGTTTTTGCTTTCCCTTGTGCCCGTAAGTTTGAATCGACCTTGCGGGTAAGGTTCCCGGCCGCGTCGTACTCGAAGACGATATGGCCTGCATCGGGGCTGGTAATGCTGGTTCTGCGTCCTAATAGGTCGTAGCTGTACTCTACGGGGTAGGTTTTGTTCTGCTCCAGGTCGTGTTCGAGGCTCTGCAGAAGTTCCCCTAGGGGGTTGTAGGTGTAGGTCGCTTTCTTTAAGAGGGTTTCGGCTGCGTCGCTGCGGCGGACTTCGACGGCGTTGCCGCGGACGTCCTTTAAGGTCTCGGCGATGTTCCCGTTGGGGTCGGTGACTTTTTCCAGGAGGGAATCCCCCTCTATGCCGTACTTCATGAAAATAGTTATTGCTTTATCTTCGGGCGCCGTAGGCAGTTGTGTCAAGACCGGGCGGTCGACAGCGTCGTAGTTTCTAATGGTCGGCCGTTTAAGGCCTACTAACGAGGGCGGAGTTGCATTGAGGCCTGAACCGACGGGCTCGTCTAAAAAGACGGTCTGCCCTTCCTGAATTACCCGGCCCGCCCCGTCGTAGACTATCATTCCGGAGCAGTTCCAGCCGAGGACGGTACTCCCGCCGCCCTGTTCATGGGAATGGACTTCGCCCTCTTTCGCGGTCTGGATGATGCGGCCCAGGCCGTCGGCGGTGGCGGCGGTGAGCATGTCGTCGGATGAAGCCTGCTCACGGCTCACTTTGTTGACGGTTATGGCGTGCCAAGGGTTAAAAGTACTATTAGAGTTGTCGGGGGTGGTATAGCCGAAGGCGACGGCAGGCATTCCGCCCGTATCGTCGTAAGGGCTAAAGACTTTGGTCATGCGGCCGAAGGTGTCGTAGCTTCTGGTCTGTAGATTCCCGTTCTGGTCGATTAATGTCGCCTCTTTACCGTACAGGTAGTTCCAGCTCATGAAGCTGGTGTAGGTGGGTGCTGAGAAATCCCTTCGGTTAAGACTGCGAATTTCGGTCGGAAACGTGTGTAGAGTTGGGTCATACTCTACTTCGATGGTGTGGCCCCGAGGGTCTTCCATAGCGGTGAGGTTGCCGTAGGTTGGGTCATATTCAAGTTCATGAAGGGTAAACTTAGATTCGGTATAGTACTGCTTCAGCTCTATTAGATTTCCTCGCTGATCGTAGCTACCTGTGCGTTTGCGTATGGTTCCGCTTGAGTCTGTAACTTCGATTGATTTTGGATGGGCATGCAGATAGCGGTCATCATTCAGATTCGCATAGGATATAACCGCGCTCATATTATCGTCGTCCCGCTCGTCCACGCCGAAGTCGGTCAGTTCCAGTACATTGCCGTATGGATCATACTGATTGTAGCGCATATGTTTGGCCACTGATTCGCCGGTGTCGGCATCGTACTGGTAGTGTCGCTCTTCACGAACTTTGGGAAAGAAGCTTGTCGTTATAGGGCTTCCGGGGAAATCATATACTGTTTCGCTGCGCTGGTAGGTTTTCTCATCCGATGCTAACACGGGGTGCTTGTCGTATACGGTACGTCCTTTAAGGAGTCCGCGTCGGTAGAAGTTATCAGGATGGACCGGGTCGACTGCGTAGATATCTTCCCGGACGGAGGCGATCTGGTCCTCGGCAGTGTAGCGAATCTTGCGGACGGTACCGAATCCGCAGAAGATGCGCTCCTGTCGATCGTAGACGCCGTTCGCAAACTCATAGCGGGAGGTATAGCTATGGGATCCCGGGCGGGTAAGATCGCCCTCGAAGCCGTCTGTCATGGTCACGGTTTTTAGTACCCAACGGCTCTGGGGCATGGCGGAGGTATTGCCGACGCGCTGGTAGTCGATCTCTGTTCTGCCGCCGAATGGAGTGTTCACGGACTTCAAGAGACCGACTTTCCCCATACGGTTCTCCATTACTCGGATTGTATCTTCTCCAGGGACGCGCAGGATGTGATCGGGAAGGCCGTCCCCGGTGATATCCCGGGTCATCAGGCTCGACGAGGTAGTTACGGTAGAGCCGTTCACGCCGGGAACAAACTCCAGAACCAGAATATTCCAGAAAGGGATCTTGAAGGTGAGGTTCGAGCCGAAGCTCAAACTGAGTCCGTTGGCGTAGTTTAAGACGTCTTCCACAATCAGGGGATTTAATTCAGCGCCGAAATGATCCTCGTAATCCCAGGAGCCGATCCCCTCGGCTACAAAGTTTAGCTCGTTCGGCACCTTGAGGCCGGTGAAGCTCTCGATGACAGTGGAAATATTGCTCTGCAGTGAGGAGATCATCATGGAGGCGAGATCGACGTTCGTCCACTCGGGTTTGTACAGCTTGGTGGTAGTCGATGCGAATCGATCCCCCAGATTGAAGCGTACTTCAAAGTAGGAGGTCTCGGGCCGTTTCATCACTTGATCGAGGAGCCCGTCGCCGTTGAAATCGATGAGGGAATAGATATCCCGATTGACGCTGCCGCTCAACGAGCCGGTCGCGCCGATCGAGACCTGTCCACCGGTACTATAGCCGACGCTCTCGCCGAAGCTGCCTACGTTCGAATAGGCGATACCCTCGCTCCGCTTGGTTGCCCCGAACATCCCGTTTTTGATGAGATCATGCATGGCGTTGTCCCACTCAGTTTGCGAATCCGAGGGAAATGCGGCGCCTGTATTCAAGGCGGTCTTCAGCGCCCCGCCGCCATGGCGGGATAGCTGATCGGGGAGCCCGTCTCCGTTGATATCCACCAAACCGACTTTGGTAACGGTCTCCCCGGCGGCGGCGTTAAAGCTCAAACTCGCTCCAGGAGGCGCCTCGGCGATCGCGACGTCCAAACTCGTCCACTTCCCGTCTTTAATTCCCGACTCAAGCCCGCCGCCGGTGGAGGCGGGAGAGGCGCCAACGCCGTAGCCGTCGTTGTCGGATTTGACGATATAGTCGTAGGCGGCGGCGATGGCATGCGGTCGGGAGAGCTGATAGCTTGAGTCGGGATTGATGCTCCCGAAGAGCACGGAGGCGTTCATGCCTCCATCGGAGGGAAAGATGATTACGTCCGGAATGCGGTCGCCGTTGATATCCTGAAAATCCCGGTACTGCCAGGAGCTTCCGTTGTTGTGGCTAACCTTTCCGCCTAATAGATCTACACCGCCGCTGAGATCGAAGGACTCGCTCTTGCTTTTGCGCAAGCTGCTTAAGCTGCTGCTTCCGGCCGCAGTTTCTGTCCGAGGAACACGGTAAAAGGTATCTCCGCCGTAACGCTCGGGGGACATGGTCGATTCATCGATGAAAGCGGCGAAGCGGTACTGGGTAAAGGTCATCGTGCCGTCGGCGTCCCACTCGGCGTCGGAGTATTCGCTCAACCTTCCCAGCCAGGCGTCCGGAGCCACGGGGAGTTGCGGATCCCGACCGGTGGAAATGAACTCGAGATCAGGCTCGTTGGGCGTCATCGGTAGGAAATAGGGGGGAGGCGGCGGCTCCTGACCTCGTAAAGCGGGATCGTCGGCTTCGGTAACATCACTGATATCATTGGTGTAACCGGGAGTGTCGAGGAGCTTCTTCTCATCCCAGTCGTGGTAGCCGGTCCAGGCGCCGTAGAACCAGCCGTTTCCGCCGCCCCGAAAGGCTTCCCGGGGCGGTTCCTCTTGGTCTAAGCCTTCAAAATCCGCGGCAGCGGCCCCGCCGATAATCTCCGCATTGAGTTCGAGATTCTCGATTATCGAGTAATCGACCAGCTCTTCCGCCGAATAGTCCCGCTGCGAGTCGGGCTGACGGAAGAGGATCTCCCGGTATTCCAAGCCGCGCTCATCCTGAATGAGAGGGATGCGTATCCTGCCTGCTTTCAAACTCGACGAGGTCCCGCTGATCACCGGCGCCAGGGATTCGAGCACTCCCTTATCCCGAAGGCCGATATCGGTCACCAAAAAGGCGGCATCCGAGCGGTAGATCAGGGAGCGGTCGAGCCGTTTATATACAGAGAGCTTGAGGCCGGAGAGGAGAGTTCGAACGATATTTTCATCTTCGATGGATAGCCCATCCCGTAAGGTGTACGCATCTCCGTCTGCGGGATTGTTCGCTCTATAGTAAGGAAAGAGTTCGACATCCCGCCGATACTGTTTGATCATATCTATCCATTCCGCCTCCTCCTCGGCGCTCATTGCTGAACGGGGCACATAGAGGGAGTCGCCAGAAGAGGTCACTAATTCGCTGAAGAAGTTTCCCGCATATAGGGGATCTGCAAAAAAGTCAGTGAAGGCGGTATACTCAGCGGAACTCAAAGTCGTGATTCCGCTCCTCCCGTCGCTGAGACGATTGAAGATGGAGTCGACACCATCGGCACTCTTTGCATCGACCAGGTGAATTGCATCGGCCCTGAGGTACTCGATCTCCTCCGCCATTATCGACTCATCCGCCTTCAAGAGATGGTCGCCGCTTTGGCTCTCCTCCTCGTAGAAGAGATCAAGCAGAAACCTTTCATCTTCCTCGGATGCGGCGTAGATGCTGTTCCAGTTCTCCGCAGCGAGACATGAATATGTATCGGGCGTAAAGACCATGCCGGCCAGGACGGCTTCGCTCACCTCCCCTTCGTAGGTCTCCTTCGGGAGGCGTGAAAGGAGCGCATCCCGTTCGGTCAAGGTGTATTTGCGCTCCACCCCGTCGCGCAGGTAGGAGACAGTCAGGATGCTCCCGCTCTCCGCGACAGTTACCGGAACAAATTCTTCGCTCTCCCCATCGAGCCGCAGAAGCTCCCACTCGTCGGCGGCGTTCAGGCGCAGAAATACCAGGGCTTCAGGATCATCAGCAGAACTTGGATACTCCCGGTCGAGGAGGATTCCGGATGCAGTGTTTCGCGTTCCCAGGCTCTGCTCCGGTGAGTAGCTGTCGTAAAGCTCGTTCTCTTCCTGCAGGTCTGCAGCGGCGCTACGACGAACCCAATAGGCCGAACCGTCGTTGGCGGGAAGGATCTCCTCTCCGTCCAGAAAGCGGGGGTAGACGGCTTCTCTCAAGCGGGCTCTTTGGGCGGGGCTTAAGGAGTGGTACCAAGCATTCCAGTTCGAGCTGATGATCGAATCCCCGGCTGGGCTGATGCGGTAGAAGGCCTTCTCTTCAGGGGCATAGCGAAAGGAGAAAAAGAGTCTGCTCCGATTCGAGAGCGAGTAGTAGGTGGTTTCGCCGACGGTTCGGGAATGCATGGTATTACTCGCTTCCCCAAGCAGGGCCATGAAGAGATCCTGATCCAGTTTTCCCGGAATGGCGTAGCCGTGTTCATAGAGGGAGGCATAGACCCCGCGAAGAAGGGAGTTAGAAAAGTTGCGCCAGTCGCTCTTTAAGGAGTACTCCCAGTAGTTGCTATCCTCAGGGTCAGTTCGTCGATTCTGCTTATATATGAGTTCCAACCGCCCGTCGTTCCAGGGCAGGCTATTGCGAACGGGTGAGGGAGGATCCCGAAAGAAGGCGGCTGTGTTCCACTCGTCAAAAAACTTGAGTTCCCGGTAACGAATCTTGGTCCGCCAGTCGACGCTGTCGTTTCTCGAATCCCCTAAGGTATCCAGATGGAAGAAAATCTCCGCATCCCGATCGACCTCAACATTCTCGATGGTCTGCGGATCGCCGATCGAATTAATGTCGCCGTTGTAGGCGTGGACCGTTGAATCTATGTAGGTTTTCGCCTCCACCGTAGGGGATGAGCCGTGTACGGCGCCGACGCTATTCTCGATTTCGATAACGCCTCCGCGATAGGCCTTCCACTTTCGCACCGGCTCCTGCAAGTAGTAGCTCTTCTCCAGGTTGCGCGCCTGCTTCTCCGTCAATTCATTGAAGCTCATTGAACTGGCCGCAGTATCCACCCGGATCGATTCGGCTTCGAATCCACCGCCGCTGTTTCGGCGGTAGCTGGAATCGCCGCTGCTCGCAAAATCGATCAAGCCGTCGCCGTCAAAGTCGATAAATGAGCTCTTTGTTCTCGACTGCCCCCATTGCCAGGTGGCGGCCCCGGAAAGGGGCATGAGCCCGGCCGAGAGGCCGACGCTCTTACTGTTCCCCTCGGTTCGAGAGAGCTCCTCAGGCAGCCTCCCTAAGGAGGACTCATTCAGGGTGCTTCTGCCGACCCAATCGAGGGGGATCATATCCAGATCGCGCCCGTAGGCGCTGAGCGCATCGGGGACTCCGTCGCCGGAGAGGTCCAGTAGCAACTCCTCCGTCCGGGAGGCGGAGTCGGCAAATCCTCCCCGGACGCCGAAATGGGCGAAGCGTTTCCAGTAGAACTTCCACCGCTTCCAGGCCAGGCTGTAGACGGAAACGCCCGTATAGAGGCTCGCCCCGAGGGATCTGGTCCGCTCTTTTTTAAAGGTCTCTACATCCTGCGGGCCGGCCAACAAGATCTGCTCCTCGGAAAATTCATCGCTGCCGAAGGCCTTAAAGCCCTCCCCCATCGTCTCCAGATCAAAATAGTCGAACCCGTAGCGATAAAAAAGCTTGCCCGCAGAATCGTATTCGGCGACTGCAGTGAGTTGGGTCTGTCCGAAGAGGTTTGGTTCATAAGTAAACCGGTAGCGTCGAATTGTTAATCCGTCGTACGCGACTTCCACCTCCTCCAATCTACCGGTCAGCTTCGAGAGATACCTACCTCGGGCATCGATTCTCCGGTCCGGCCGGATCTCGCTGTCTATTGTAAAATGAACGGAGTAGAGTCCATCCTCATCGGGGTTATCCAGAGCGACCTCCTGATAATCGATGCGTCCCGAATAGCGGATTGTATGTAAATAGGTATAGTTATTCTCTTCATCGGTTTCATACTCATACTCCACCGTATTGCCGTTGGCATCCATTATGCGGCTCAAGTACCAGCGGAAGGCATCTACCCGCTCAGGACCTTTGCCGCTCCAGCCGTTCTTGAGCCCATAGATGCGCATGGTCCCGTCTTTATCGGTTACCTCCCAGTGTCCTTCTACCGTATCCCAGATAATCCGGGCGAAGCGGCCCTCCCTGCGCTGGCGAAATTGAACCCGGGCTTCAAAATCGGCATCGTTCATCGCGACAAGCTCCTCGCCCTCGAGAAGGTAGGTATCCTTTCTTTGGTACTGGGGCAGTCCGAAGCGGGTATCGATGCTGATAGCCGGTACGTATATATCGAAACCTCGACCCATCCAGCCGTTACGGTGTTCCGAGGAGTAGCTCAACGCCAAGCGGGGGGTCGCCTTGCCGCGCCCCCGGGGGATCCTCAGCGGAAGCAAGAATTCAGCAGCTCCGAAGGGACCAGCTTCAAGCCCCTGTAGGCGCGCTACTTCTGCAGTAGGATCCGCGGCATTGATCATTTTGATACTGTTCACATCGAAATCCACCGACTGGGGACCTTCGGGCAGGGTCAAGGTTGAGGCAATCATGTCGGAGAAGTGTGTCGAGAGACTGGTTATGGTCGCCTGCTCCCTGTTTAGGGATATCCGCTCCAGACGCCGCCAGCAGCGCGCCTTTTCATCGAAGTAGTAGGAAGAGAGCATATTGAGCGCAGCCTCGGAACGATTCAAGCGCACATCGTAAGGGAGGGTAATCTTAACCGGAGTAACAAAACGTTGACCGTCCGGGAGAAAGCGGTAGCCCGAGGCACCGGCGGTGGCATTGGCCATAGCCGGATCAAGCGCCTCAACGGCGGGAAGTCTCTCGATTCGGATTACGGTCTTTTTAAGAACTGCCCCCTTCGGTATCTCGATCGAGACGGAGTCGGAGCGATACCCCCCTCCATCTTGGGGTGTAACCGTAAACTCTGCGATTAAGGAGGGAGCGCAATTCTGCTGAGCGGTCTTTATCATCCCAGAAGTAGCCGGATGAGCTACAAGCGGCGGAGCGTAGAGGGAAAAGATGAGACATTCTAAGAGACAGAGTGCAATTATTCTATTTGTTACCCGATTTTCCATAGCTTGACTTCCTTACATCTCATTCCATGAAACGCACGTATACCGTCTCCTCTGGAAATTTATCTTGAGGAGAGATAACGACGATATAGCCGTTGTCTCCACCGGAATGGAGCGGCGCCTCTTCGTCGGAGAATGTGCAGACAAGGTGATGATTTAAATAGAGCTCGAACTCCTCTCCATTAGAAGCGAGGTGAAGGCGGTTGGTCTGGTTGTAACCCTGACTAAGGAAGGGAGAATAGGTCCAAGGACAAATGAGAGAAAAGGAGTCGTCTACAATCTCGCCGACGATATATTCACCAAGGGTATTGAGCATGACCGCCAACATACTTTCGCCGATCTCTGGATCCGGATCGTTATAATGACAGAAGATGATTCCATAACCGGCGATATCATCACCGGAGATTTTCGAGCAGGTGACGCTTCGTTCGCTGAAAGGATTCTGGAGATCATTCTTGAGACACCAGAGCGTATATCCGAGGGGACTCCAGAACGCCGGATCATTGGTCCGAAACTCGGTTTCATGGGGATCATCCCCCTCGATGAAGAGATCATTGACCCTTTGAATTCGATCCTCCTCGTTCCCTTCTTCAACCGCCGATGTCTTGGGAGAGACCGAGCAGGTACTTAACAGAAAGAAGAAAAGCAGCACTGCACAGAGGGTTGATAGGATCCCGACTTTCATCCTGCTCTATTCCTACAAAAGCCGGATATTCGCAATCGTTACGGTGTACTCTATTAATGTCCCGCCGGCCACCTCGAGCTCGTTGATACACTTGGCCGGAATAGGTGTGATCCTGAAACGAAAGAGCGCTGTCTCCATGCTGTAGTTGCATATTTCAATCGGATCCTTATCGGCGAACATAATTCGCGACTGTCCTTCCTGCTGGAAATAGAGGAAGGTGTTTTCACCGCCCACATCGGGACGAATCTGATCTATCTGAACTTGGGCCATATGTCGAGCCGGGACCTCCAGACAGTACCAGTCCGTATCCTCTATTCTGTCGCCGTTATAATCTTGATAAAAATAGGTATTGGCATTTATCTGAAAGGCAAGTCTCGTAGCTAAGAGCTTACTGTCGTTCGGCTCCCACCCGTCGCCTATTGAATCATGGCCGACCCCGAGACTTGGAGAGGAGGGCCCGAACTCCCGGTTGCCCTTTCGTTTAGCCAGGGTATAGAGATATCGCTGCTCATGGGCCAGTCCGGTATCCGTAAAGCCGGTCCCGGTACCCCGATATAGGATCCGATAGCCTGGAACGGGATTATCGAGTGCGCGGCGAAGGATATACTCATCCGCAGCAGGATCATCATCCCAGGCGATCTCGACACAGAGCTCCCTTTGAAAATTCTCCGTTCTCGGTTCGACAATGCCAGGATCCTCGCTGACCCGATCGATATCGGGCAGAAGACCCTCTTCACAGCTCAAGCAGAGAACAAACCAGAGCGCGGCCGTACAGATGGGATTCTTCATTATTCAACCTCCGTTCATCTATCTTTACGGTGGATAGGAAACTCATAGACCCCGCAAATCCCCGGGAGTAGATTGACCTGCACATCATCGAAGAGTGCAAACTCCAGAGGGGCGCGCAGGCCGATACTCCAGCGGGAACTGATGCGATAGCGAAAGCCTGTCTCGAGGAAGAACCCGGGCGCAATCGATACAGTCCGATACGCCCCGTAATAGGCCCTCCGTTGATCCAGGCAATCCGCGTGAAGACTCAATCCCGCGCCCACAACGACGCGCCGGTCCCCAGCAAAACGACCTAGCGCGAGGGCCGGGATATTCAAACGTAGGCGATGGAGCAGGAAGCTCTCATACCCGGGTGGATTCGATAAGAGGGAGTACGCCACGGTTAATCCCGTCTGTAGTTCCCATGCATCTCCATGGAGATGCCAGAGTGGGCGTCGAGGGACAAAGAGAAGACCGGTTTCAAAACCAATAATGCCCATCGTTGTTCGATCCCACTCGGAAGAGCAGGAAATTGGGTAGCTGATTGCAAAGGGCAAGGCGAAGATATTCCGTTCCGGCGGAGCTTCTACTTCTCTGGGAGCCAGCCCCAAGTCGTTAGAGAAGTAGGCGACAATCGTCCGGGCAAAATCATCAATAAAACGATCGAACTCCTCGGCTCCGTCCCGATTGAAGAAACGCTTATCTATTGTGTGTTCACGGTGATCATAGAGCTTTATCTCGCCTTCCCAGGTATATGCCGTACGCCGGAGATATCCATAGAGAAGGAGCTCTATCTGCCGTTCCTCACAAAATGCCGCAGCCTGCAGGATGGTACGGGGCGCCCCCCCGTTGCTTCCCGGTTCTCCTTGTACCCTGCGGAGCTGAATGACCCCTGCCGGATCCAAACGATTCACAGCGGATTGGAATCGCCTGAGGGTCGCTCGTTTCTGCAGAACTTTTTCAAGGCCTGGTTGCCGACCACCCTCCACTATTTCCAGGGGAGCAAGATAGATTTCGACAGCCGGGAGGGGGATCATGGAGAGAAGAAGCAGCGCACACGAGAGGGAGAACCGCCGACTATCGCCCATCATCCCCCTCCCGATTGAAAAACTCCGATCGAGCCTGATCGCGAAGACTCTGGAGTTCTCGTCTGGAGTAGAGGGCGCCCTCGTAATCCCCCGACTCGGATCCGCTCGTCAAGAGCGATTCTATCTCCTGCAGTACACTCTTTAGGGAGCCTGCGGCCTCGGCCGCGTAGATTAAGCGCATCCGGTAGTCGGGCAGTCCGGGATCGTGGGTCCCCAAACGGGAATAGATAAGCATCGCTCTCGGCCACGCCTCCTCCTCGAAGGCCACCTCCCCCAGGATCTCCAGGGCCAAACTATTCGACGGATCCGCACCGAGGACCTGTGACAGTTCCTCTTTAATGCACGTGAAGCGCAGGGTATCCGCCTGGTTCTCTCGAAAGAGAGCCGCCGCGTGATAGAGCTGGGCGCGAGAGCTTGCGGGATCGAGGGCCAAGGCCGCCTCCATTCTATTGATGGCGGTGCTGTAGTCCCCCTCCCGGAAGCTCAGCTCCCCCGCATCAAGCAAAGCCTGTACTCTCGTCTCCAGCGAGGGGCTATCATTACGGCCGGATGGATTAAACCGATCGAACCCTAAGGCAAGCTCCGCAAGTTCGACCTCTATCTGCCGCAGCTCACGCACTAAAGCCTGATGTCCCTGGTCGAGATCTTTCTGGCCGAGGGAGTAAGAGAGCAAATCATCCGCCATTTTCTCCTGGTTCCCTTGAAGCAGCGCAACATGAGCTGTCGCTTGTGACTGAAGCTGTTCTATCTCTCCATATATGGCGGTCTGCGCCGCTTCGAGCCGTAGAAGCGCTCGCCGATCACTGTAGCCGGCGAATCCAATCGCCCCGATCCACAAGAGCAGTAAGGACAGAAACATCACTCCCCTAGTCAAGCCGATTCGATACTCTCCGTTTTTCTTGTCGCCCATATACGATCTTCAAGGCGCATTACCTCGTCTCTGCTTCACGAGAAAGGATTTTTTTTGAATTTTCTTTATCCCTAGAAGCGATCCGTACCCAAGGCATCTTATTCAAGCAGTATGGCCAAGGATTTACCCCTAGTAACAATGCCGACGATATTCGAGCTCATCCTTATCTTTTGCCTATTGCTCCTTTGCTTGAGCGCGGACGGGCAGAGCTTGGATTCCCTTACATTTCGCAATCAGGCCATTAGCGACATTCTGCTGGTACTCGCCGAGATAGGAGATATCTCGATTATCCCCGACGAGACGGTTACCGGCACGGCCAGCTACTTTTTTCATTCCCTTGATTTCGCAACATCCCTCAAGGTATTTCTCGAAACCTACAAGCTCCATGCGGAACTTCGCGAGGGGGTCTATTACGTCTCCCGCATCGAGGCCGATTACGACGCCGGGGAGAACAGAGTACGGCTTCATGGAGAGGACGTCGAACTGCGGTTTCTGATTCGAGCGCTCTCCGAAGCCATCGAGCGGACGATCCTCTGCGATGCCCTACCGCCCATCTCGCTCACAGTTCATATTGAGTCGGCAACTCCCCGGGAAGCGCTGGGAATTTTAATCGCCCGCTTGGACGAGTACCGACTGGAGGAAGATGAGAGCTACTACTATATCCGCAAGATCCCTGGGGAGAGTGCTCGATCTCCTCGGCGCGGTATGAGTCTGAAATGGAAGCCTTCCGGGGGCTACTCCCTCGACATAGAGAGGATTCTGTTCCGGGACCTCATCGCAGAACTATTCACCCTGGAGGAGGCCGAATACAGCCTGCTGATGCGCAGCGACATCATCCTTGAGAATCTTCACTTTTCCGATAAGAGTTTCGAGACCCTCCTAAGATTGATTCTGGAACAGGCATCGGCAGATTATCACCTCGCCGGAGGGATCTACTACCTCTTCGAGATCGAGCGGCGAGACATCCTAAAAAAATTGAAAACCACCGTACGCGTGCCCTTGGACCATATCGCGGCGGCCGAGCTCTCCCAGCTCTTACCGCCGGACTTGTCCGCCTCTCAGCTAATGCGCATCGAGAAAACAGCCAATACGGTGGTGCTCTACGGTTCCCCGGAGGAGATTTCGCCGGTGGAGGAGTATATCCGCTCCCTCGACATTCCCACAGACGGCTTGACCTATCATCGATTCGACCTGGCCCACCTGAGTGTTCAAGATGCGCTACAACTGCTTCCCCCGCGTTTCTCCCTGCGCGAGCCGAAGGTAATCGGCGGGACCAACTCCTTCGTGCTTCCGTTGAACGAGGCTCAAGCAGAGGATCTTTCCCGGCTCCTCACCCTACTCGACCATGGGGAAGAGCAGCTGCCGATCCGCTTACGCTATATTAGCGCAGAGACCTTGGCCGCAAAGCTCCCCCCGTCGGTTTCGAAGAGGGAGATTGTAGAGTCTGTCGATCCCAACCTGATCTTCTATACGGGACCTCTAAAACGTCGCCGGCTCTTTCTCGATCAGCTCGAGATAATCGATCGACCGATCCCGCAAATTCGCTACGACCTCTTGGTTGTTCAGTACCAAGACGGCGAAAGCCTCAACTTCAGCAGCACATGGTCGAATGATGTGGCTGAAGCGGGAGCCGAGACGACCTTCTTAGGCTCAATCGGGCAGCTGATGACCCTCAATTTTGATATCGTCTCCAATTTCGGCTACCTCTTCGCCGTCGATTTAAGCCTCGATATGGCGGAGACCCGGGCCAGCATTATGGCCGATACGACTTTGAACGGACTGTCCGGGGAGGATCTCAAGTTTCAAAACACCAACACCTACCGTTACCGGGACTACGAAATCGACCCGGACACCGGAGAGACCCGTTCCACCGGCATAACCAGGGAGTTGACCTCTGGGCTGATCATCTCGCTCAACGGCTGGGTCTCCGGGGACGGGATGATCACCATGGAGGTCTCGGCCACCGTCTCGAAACAAGGCAGCGACTCCTCCAGCGGGTCGCCGCCGACGACCACCGAGAAGGTCGTCTCCTCCCATGTGCGCACCCCTTCGGGAAAACCGGTGGTGATCGGAGGACTGATCCAGCAGGATGAAGACTACTCCACCACCAAGATTCCGATTCTGGGGGATATTCCCCTCTTGGGACTTCTGTTTCAAAACCGTGTCGAGAGCATCGATACCACGGAGATGGTGATCTACGTGGTTCCCCACATCGAGCATCCTGAACGGGAAGCAGCAAGCAGGAGAGATGAAGCGCTCAGGATCTATACCAAGTATCTGGCGGAGAACAGCGAAGAATGAAGCGACCCGATCCGACTGCCCTTGCCGCCTGGGAGCCGTTGCCGGAGGGTGACGAGCAGTACAGCACGGAGTTTATTCGAAGTCAGGGGCTGCTTAAACTCGGCGAGGATCTGAAGCGGGTGACCATCGGAGCCGGGCGGAGGATCGACGACTCTATGATCCTGGGTCTCCAAAGCTACCACCGCAAACAGATACGGGTAATTCCTCTGGAGGGGAGCGACTTCTCCGCCTGGCTGAGCCGTTATCTGAGTAAGAATGCCGACGCTACGGCTACTCGATCCGCTTCAGGCCACATTCTCGAAGAGACGACCACCGACGCTCCGACAGTCACCCTGGTCAACAGTATCTGTATCGATGCGATCCGGAGCCGCGCCTCCGACATCCATATAGAATCCCTCTCGGATGGCGTGCGAGTTCGATACCGCATCGACGGAGTTCTCTCGACTGTCCGCCGTCTCGACCCCTCCCGCTTCCGAGCCGTCGCCTCGCGGATCAAGGTGATGGCGGGCCTGAATATCATGGAACGGAGAAAACCGCAGGACGGTCGCACCACAGTCAAGCTTGCCGGCGTGAGCCTCGATATGCGCGTCTCCTGCGTCCCCACCGCCGGGGCCTCGTATATGGAGGGGGACGAATCGATTGTAATGCGGCTCTTTAGCAGCACGCATACTCCGCTCTCCTTGGGGCAACTTGGGTTCGACGAGGATATCCTCATGTTCCTCTCCTCTCTCCTGAAACGACCCCATGGAATGATCCTCGTCACCGGGCCTACAGGTTCGGGGAAATCGACGACCCTGAATGCAATGATCCGCTCGCTAGCCTCGGAGACCCTCAAGATCATTACCATCGAGGATCCGGTGGAATACCTGATCGACGGGGCCGACCAGATACAGACCAACGAGAAGATCGGTTTGGGCTTCGACGCCCTGTTGCGACGAGTCCTGCGTCAGGATCCGGACGTGATTTTGGTGGGAGAGATCCGGGATCACGAGACGGCCCGGCTGGCGGTCCGGGCGGCTTTGACCGGGCATCTGGTGCTCTCTACCCTGCATACCAACGATGCCGTTTCTGCGGTGGAACGTCTGAGAGACCTGGGAGTTGAACCCTACCTCATCGCCGCCGTATTACGGGGTATCCTCGCCCAACGACTGGTACGCAGCCTCTGCCCTCAGTGCCGACGCAGCGTACCCTGCACCCCGGCGGAAAGAAAACTGCTGCGCTCCGCGACAGCGGAAGCTACACATATATGGGAAGCGTGCGGTTGTAGAACTTGCGGCGGTCTCGGGTTTTCCGGTCGCTTCGCTTTAGCCGAATATTTTGTTTGCGACCCAGAGCTGAGCACCCTGATCTCGAGCGCCGCCGACAGCGGTGAGTTACGGGCCTTCCTGACGCGCCGGGGGATGTGCTCTTTGCACAAACAGTCCCTAAGGGCCGCGGTTTCGGGCCTTACGAGCCTGGCTGAACTGGAGCGGGCGGGGGCGCTCAGCCATGCGTGAAGTGTCTCCCCCAAGCTACCAACAGATCCGCATACCATCCGCCTTCCTCATAGAACTGACCGAGACCCTGGCACTCCTGACAGAGGCCGGTCTCGAAACCTCGGAAGCCCTGGAATTGTCAGCGGAAATCTTCGCCGATCATCGACGAGGAGATCTGGTTAATAAGCTCCGGTCCGCGGTCACCGGAGGCGAGCCGCTCTCTCAGGTGCTCTCCTCCGCCGGCGTGCCCGGTATCTACTCATCCCTGGTTTCTATCGGCGAAGGATTGGGCGGCCTGTCGACGGTGCTCCCCGCCCTCTGGGACTATCTCAAAACCCGCAAGATGATCGGGGAGAAGCTTATCTCGGCGCTGATTTACCCCCTCTTTATTCTGACGGTACTCATAAGCGGCGCCGTATTGATACTAACCCTGATTGCGCCGCGGCTCATCGCTGCCCTCGAAAGCCTTTCGACCGGCAATGCAGGAGTAGACGCGACAGTGGCTCGCATGGAACTGGCCGTGGGCGGACTCGGGATTCTCACGATCATGATCCTGGGCCTGCCCCTGTTCGGGACCCTTGCCTACCGACTCGTCCCGCACTTTCAATTCACTGCGGACAGGATCCTTTTACTGCTTCCGGGATTGGGCAGTTTTCTGCTAGCCGGGGAGATGATGAATCTCTGCTTCGCCCTGGAGGCCCTTACCCAAGGGGGGGTGCTCCTGGAACAGGCGGTAAAGGAGGCATCTTCCGTCCTATCGAACAGCGCCCTGCGGCGGGATGTAGAGAGTGCCGGCGGAATGCTCCTCTTCGGCGCCTCCCCGCCAGCGGCTTTTGCAGCAGGGGGCCGCATACCCCGCCGCTTTATTCGTTGGCTCGCTATCGGCGAGAGAACCGGCTCACCGGCCGAAGTATTCGCCGGGTTGAAACACTACTATCGCCACGAGTACGAGAAGCGACTGAAGAGAATTACGGGTCTGATAGAGCCGGTGCTGATCCTGATTACCGGCGGGATTCTATTTGCAGCGGTACTGATATTCGTACTGCCCCTGTTCCGCTGGTACGGAGAGTTACTCTGAGATGCAACCGAAGGAGAGATATTTGCTGACAGGAAAAACTAAAGGGCTAAGAAATGAAGGAATCCGAGCCGGGGAAGAGGGATGGACCTTTATCGAGACTATTATCGTCCTGGCCATTGTGCTCACCCTCTCGACCACCGTGGGGTTCGTAGGCTTCCGATATGTGGGACAGGCGAAGAGAGTCGCCGCCCGGAATCAGATCGAGACCATCAGTCTGGCCTTATCAGGCTACCTCTTCGACTGCGGGGACTACCCCAGTGAGCTTCAGGGACTCGAAGCCCTCTGGAAGAAACCGACGGCATCCCCCATACCAGATGGCTGGAACGGTCCCTATATTGAGAATCGGATTGAATCGGACCCGTGGGGTAATGCCTACCACTACAGGGTGCCGGGGCCGAACGGACTGGCCTACGGCATCGCCAGTTACGGCGCCGACGGCCGTGAAGGGGGCGTCGGCGATGCGCGGGATCTCGTCTCATGGGAACAATAGAAGACCCCGGCCGGAGAATCGCAAGGAAGAGGGCTTTGGGCTGCTCGACGCACTCATTGCACTGCTGCTGTTATGCACCTGCATCTCCTCTATCAGCATTCTGTTCCGAAGCGCCCTCGACCGCCAGACGGAGCTGGTCTATCGGTCGGTTGAGGTACTGGCCGAACGAAACAGGATTGCCGTACGGGAGGATAGAGATGAGAGCCGTTGAAGATTCCGAGGCGGGCTTCAGCTATATCGAGACCCTGATCGCCCTGCTGATCCTCGCCTCCCTTAGCGGCAGCGCCGTACTCTTTGTCTCCGGCGCCTGGGCCGGCTCTTCCGAGAGCGGTGAGCGGGCCCGCGACCTTCGTCGTATCCTTGCGGCCGAACACGCGCTGCGTATCGCCGCGGGCCGAATCGCGCCGCCCTTCTGGCTGGAGGGACCGAGAATCGATTCGCATCCGGGGGAGTACAGGATCGACTTTCTCGACGGGAAGCAGAGAGAGACGCTACAGCTCCGTCTGGATAGCCGAGAAGCAGTGCTGGAAATTAGAATCCCCGGCGCCGCTACGCAGCACCTGCCGCTGCCCGTTGGGACGCGACTCACCGTGGACGACGAAGGAGTAGCCCTTACGGTACCGATGGCTGATTCGGTAGTACCGATCCGGGCCCACTGGCCGGGAAGGAGTATCGATCATGAGCGCTAAACTCACCCTTTTGAGCCTGCTGACAATTTTAATAGCAGGGACGCTCGCCCTCGGCGCGGCCCATCTTGCCGAAGCGGAGACCGCCCTCGTCGCCCGACTCGAACGCAGAACGGAGGCGCTCATGCGGCTTTCGGCCTGTGCCGACGAGGCGACCGCCCTCCTTTCCGCGCAGGCTGCAGCCGCGCCCGACTCCCTTGCCGCTCCGGTCCATACCCGGATCGAGGCCCTAGCCGAAGAAACGGGGCTGCAGATAAGCCTGACCGATCTCTCGAGCCGCTTCAACCTGAATACCCTTCGCAAAACCATGATCACCGCTACGGCGGTAGGGGAGTATCTTAAGCCGGGGAGGAGTCCCGCCGCCCTGCAGCAGTACCGGGTGGATGCGGGATTATCTTTAAACAAACTGGATCACTACGGCGCATACTTCGAAGCCCCGGCCTTGAACAACTATCTGACTGTTTGGGGCTACTGGCACATCAACACCGCAGACGAATTTACCCTGGAGCGCATCTTCGAATTGAGAACCGGAGACGAAGGGGCCGCGCGTATCTTTCATACACGACTTAGAGAGGTGCTGCGTAAGCGGCGCCTGATTACGACGGATGAACTACGAGGGTTCATCGGGACAGCCCACTACGAGATGGTCTTTCCCGTAATTAACGCCGATCCTCCCGTAAACATCAACACTGCCGGGGAGTGGATTATAACACAGCTCCTATCCTACGAATCCTTCCGGGTCGTCTCGCCGGAAGAGACAACCGACAGGGTGATCTCATTGCGGAAGGAACGTCCGCTGAAAAAGGATGAGCTCTTCGACCTCATTCCGGTTGTCGAAACCGAGCATGCTAACCGTCTCTTCGCCTGGCTGGGGGATACCACCTGGTTTTGGGAGCTTCGAATCGAGGACCGGGCAGGCACGGTCTTAACCCGGGTACTGGCCCGTATACCGGATGAGGGGAGCGCCGAAGGCGTACGCGAGTATAGGGTCGTGGATGAGGAGATCCCATGGTAAGCAAAGGCCGCAGATACAAGCGGATTGATCGGAAGGAGTATATCCTCAAGCTGCTTAAGATACCGGAGACCAGAGGGGCCGATCTGGTACAAGCGGCGACCGCCAAACTGCCGGAGCTCTATCCCGGGGAAATATCTGCCTGCCGTTGGGATTACCGGCTGCTTGGACCAGGAGGGAGGGATCAGCTGTTGGTGGCGATTATCCCGACCTCGTCCGTGTCGCCGCCGGGGCTCTACCTGCCCCTCTTCCATGCCGTCGATGTGAAGCTTCACCGCAAAGAAACGGGCGTTACCCTGAGCGAGTCGGGAATTACTGATATCCTGATAACGAACTCAGAGGGATCCTACTCCCTCCGGCAGCATCAAGGTTCCGATGATATCGGATCGGCCGATCTGGATGTACTCCGCCGAAGGAGGGGCTACCGGGGAGCGTTCAAGGAGCGCACCGGCATACACTCGGTCTTAAAGACCGGGTTAGTCGTGCTGATCGCAACCTCTCTGCTTTTTGTACTCGGCCGGAGAGAGATTCAGAAGCGGTACACGGAACTGAGCAAGCTGGCCGGTCTGCGCCGGGAGCAGACCGTGCAATTGGAGGAGTTGTCCGCCCTGCAGGAAGAGGCGGAAGCGATAAATCCCTGCGTGTCCGACGCCTCGCCTCCGCTCTCTATCCTGGCCCTAATCGAGCTCTTGGCGACGGCCGTAGCGGAGGGAAGCAGACTGGTCCGCCTCGAGTATACCCCCGCGTATACGGTCGTCGAAATCGAAGGACCGGATGCATTGCTAAGCCTCGAGCGCCTGCGCGATTTAAGCGGCGTAGACGTATCCCTGTTGGGCGAGATACGCCCCCTGCCGGATAATCCCCAGCGTGAAGAGTACCGCTTACAACTGGTTATAGAGGAATGAAGAGAAGGCTGGGGCTCGGCGAAGAGAAGCTGCTAGGGATACTCCTGCTTTGCCTAGGGGTAAGCGCGGCCCTGCCGGGAACGCTCCACATACTCAATAGACTCAAGGGTTTGAACCGTCGCATCGCCGCTGAACAGGCATTAATCGAATCGGCGCCGAGTATCGATGAGAGAGAATTGGAGGAGCTAAGGAGGATCTCGGCCGAAAGGGAAGCGCACCTTCGGGAACGGGCCATCAACCCAATAGTGATCCCCCTTATAGAAGCCGGCGAGCGAATCCGTTCGATGGTGAGAGGGGTTCCGGTCGAGCTGCACTCCTATGCACTGAACGAGGAAGAGTCCCGTATTCGCCTCTCGGGAGAAGCTCCTCCCCTAACCATTCTTCCCCTGTTGAGAGAGATCCAAGACAAGCTGGTTTTCCTCAGATTCGAGAGACTATCCCTCAGTCGACGATCCGGGACTGAAGGATACCGATTCAGCATGGATTTACTGGCCGCAGTCCCTGATAGCGCAGCGGAGGCGGCAATCCCGACCTCAGCAGCCCTGGCGAAGATCACGTCCCTTCTCTCGTATCCATCTTCTATTCGAACCGAAATGGAGCAAAGGACTCCCGCAAGAGTTGCGCTCGAACCAGCCGCAACAGAAGCGCCGCCTGAAGTGCTCGCACTCTCCTACATCGGGGAGGCGGTTGTGGACGGGAAGATAACGGTATTCCTCAAGGATTCCTCCACGGGAGAGATGATTTATTTGTCATCCGCCCCCGGAAGATCTCACAACGAGGAGTATCGTTTCCATTCCCTGGGAGTTGAGGAGGTTCAAATCCTCTACAAGGAGCATATATACGATGTTTCAAAGAATTAACGTTTTGCTGTTCGCCACCCTAGTGATCTGTCACTGCAGCAGCACCGTCCCCAACGTTTCGACTCCCCTTCCCTTCGAAAAGGCCCCTCTCGCCGGGATGATCTACTCCTCTGCGGGGCGTCCTATTCGCGGGGCGCACATCCGTATCGATACCGGTATCCGAACCCAGAGCGATATCAACGGCCGCTTTGTTAGCGAACCGATCCCCCCCGGAAGGCATTATTTAATCATCTCCAGGCAGGGCTTCGAAACTCGAAACATCAGCATTGAGTTCAGCGATCGCCTTCAGGTGCTCTATGTGCGTCTGGCTTCGCTCGACCATCTCTTGCAGGCGGCGGAGACAGAGATCGACCGGGGAGAACTCGAGAAGGCCGCCGAGCTGCTCGAGCGCGCCGCAACGGCGGCGGCGGAGGATCCCGCCCTGCTAATGCTCAAACTGGTGGTCGCGGTTCAAGGGGAAGACCAGAAGGGAATCAATGAACTCTCGGAGATACTGAGTCGCCGCTCGTTGCCGGTGCCGGAAGAGTAATCGGAGCACTCAATATAAAGGCGGCCTATCCGATCGCTGTCTGGATTTCCCTGGCGGCCTCCTTCAAGGGCTTAACCAGTTGGCCGACTCGATGCTGAGGCTTATCTTCCTCCCCCAGGGGCAAGGCGAAACTGCAGGTCAAAGCGGCAATACAAAGACCGTCCTTCAAGAGCACCGGTGTAGAGAGGTGATAGATTCCCGCGGATACCCCGCTAGGGCCGTACCAGTATTCGTTTTCTCTAATAAATCTTCGGGTATCCTCATTAATGCGGTCTACCAGATGATTGTTGGCGCCCCGGGCGCCTAATACCAGGAGCACCAATCCGCTGGGCAATGTGTCGATGGGATAACTACCCGGACGTACGGTGATGCGTACGATATTGGTCCCCGAGAGTTGCCCGATAACCACAAACTGGTCCATGACCGCCACACTCAAGTGAATCGATTCTCCCGTAGCCCCCACGAAGTCGTGCATCCCCGGCATAGCCGATTGCAGCAGCGAACGCTCTGATTCGTGGTCGTGGGCCACCCGGTAGAGCTTCTGGCTCAGATAGTAGCCCCCGGTAGCGCTCCTCAGGATATAGCCTTCGCTTGCCAGCTGGTCCACCATACGCTGAATACTGGAGACAGATAGACCGAGTGTGCGGGCTAAGGAGCTCAGGGTTTGCGGCTCCCGGCTATCGGAAAGAATTTCGAGAATCTTCAATCCCCGCTGGAGAGCGGAGGTTCTTTCAGGGGTCTCTTTCATCACTGGTATTGTAGCTTGCTCTCAGCAATTGTCCAGCTCCAAAACGAAAAATTAAGATTGACAGATCCGCTAAGCGGGTTAATAATAATTTTTATCATATATGATAAAGCAGCACAGGAGGGAATCAATGGATGCAGCAGAAAGAAATCGACGAGTCTTGGCTATAGCTCTTCTTCTCTGTTTAGTAAGTATGATCGGCGCCGCTATAGTACAGAGCTCAGGAGGGAAAGTAGAAATCAAGGATATGCGCTGGGAGACGCCATCCGGCCATATGATGAGCGCCCTGCTCTTCAAACCTAAGACGGCCACCGCGGATAACCCGGCCCCCGGGATCGTCACCAGTCACGGCTGGTATAACAACCGGGAGATGCAGGATCTGAACTATGTCGAGTGGGCGCGCAGGGGTTACGTAGTCATCTCAATCGATATGTACGGTCACGGTCATTCCGATCCTGTTACCCCGGCCGAATGGTCCAACGCCGGAACCGGCATGTATGACGCGGTCAAACTCATGGCGGAACTACCCTACGTGGACGATTCAAGGATCGGCGCGACCGGCCACTCCAACGGCGCCCGGGCGGCTAACTGGTCTATCAAGGAGGATAACCAGCGAGAGACCCCCCTCATCTCATCGGTGCTGCTGGTAGCCAACGACGCGATGTATACCACCCACCCCGATGAACCGCGCTACACCCCCTTCGTTCAGCCGGACGACCGCCGCCCCTACACCAACAACTACGGCAGCCGGGATGTGGGGATAATCGCCGCACAATTCGACGAGTTCTTCTTCCGAACCGTAAAAGAGGACGGAAGCCGGACCGTTCCCGGCGAGTACGTTAACACTGAGTACGCCCAATCCTTCCTCGCTTTCGGAACCGATCCGAAGGAAAAGCGGGACGAGGGGATCTTCTATACCCAAACTATCGACGGCAGGGAAGCGGTCCGGATAATCTATGCGCCGTACCAAATTCATCCCTGGAATCACGTATCCACCGAATGCGCCGCCTACGGTATCGAGTACTTCGAGAAGACCCTCGGTGCGCCCCGGAAAATCGCCTCGGGCAATCAGATCTGGCCTATCAAGCTGCTCTTCAACTTTATAGGCCTTATCGGGATCGTGATGTTTCTGGTGAGCTTCACCAAGCTGATGCTGAGTACCAAGGTCTTCGCCGCGGTACGAAGGGTTGAAGCGGTAGAACCGGCAGCGGGTCTGGATAAAGCCGGAAAACTCTGGTTCTGGATCTCATCGCTGGTCGTCTCCCTTGTGGCGTACATCTCCTATTTGAAGCTCTACAACTGGACGGTAGCGACCCGGCCCGCCTTCTTCCCTCAGCGTCCGACCTACTACATCGGCATGTGGAGCGCCGTTATGGGGCTTACCATAATTATTGCCCTGCTACTGACCTACTATCTCTACTCCAAAAAAACGGGTATGAATCCCGGCGACCGGGGGATCACCGTATCTCTGGATTATCTGATCCGGACGATCGGATTGGCGATTCTGGTTGTAGCATCGGCTTTCGGCATCGTCTTCCTGGCCGACTACTTCTTCAAGGTCGATTTCCGGGCCTGGGTACTTACCTTCCGCACCTTTACCCCCGATAAGATCGGCATCGCCCTCAAGTACGCCCCCCTGTTTCTGCTCTACTATGTAGCCAACTCAGTGGGAGTAAACAGCTTCAACTATTTCAAGATAGCGGATAAGGAGTGGCTCAACACCCTGGTAGTGGCCGCCTTTACCGCCTTGGCGCCGGCTATCATCGTCGCCATTCAGTACATCACCTTCTTCGCCACGGGCGAAGTATTCTACACGGGGGTCTCCAACATCATCGGTATCTGGCTCTTCCCGATTGTAGTTATCCTTCCCACCGCAGCGGTAATCTCCCGCAAAATCTACAAGGAGAGCGGGAATCCGTACCTTCCCGGTTTGATCATGGGACTCCTGGTAACCATGATGGTCGCCAGCAATACCTTAACACAGATATAGAAAAGTCTTAGAGAAAAACAGGGGGCTCCTCGCGGGGCCCCCGCTTATCCTTCCATTTTCCCGTTCATCCACCTATCTGTCCATTCACCCGGTTTCTATTGCAGATCCTGGGCTTTAAATCCATACTGGTCCCCATCATGAGCAAGAAAATCCTCGTATTCGCCACCAGTTTTCAGGACACCCTAGCTTCGCACCCGGAGGGGGAGGAGGTTCCGCGCCGGGAACTCGAACGCGTGGCCGCAGAGAACTCTCTAACATTGGAATTCCGCACGAACCGGAATCCGGCGACACCTTTATCGATCGACGAGCTGAAAGATGCGGTAGCGGTCATCGCCGATCTGGAGGTCTGGCCGGCGCCCTTACTGGCTCAGCTTGGGCCGGCGGCAGGGGGCGATTTACGGATCATCGCCAGATACGGCATCGGCTACAACAATGTCGACCTAGAGGCGGCACAGCAGGCGGGGATTATCGTCACCAACACCCCGGCCGCCAGCGCCCGCCCCACGGCGGAATGGGCGGTAGCCACCCTGCTCGATATCGCAGGTCGACGGATCCCCCACCATAGTCGGGCATCCCGGGGATTGCTGAAAACCGGCCCCTCCCGTCTGGATGTCAGCGGCAAGACCCTCGGGATCGTCGGCACCGGCACGATCGGTAAATATGTACAATCCATGTTGAGCGGCTTCGACCTGAAGCTCATCGTCTCCGACCCCTATCCGGACCGAACCTGGGCCGAGTCGGTGGGAGCCGAGTATGTAGAGTTAGAAGAACTCTGCAGCCGGGCCGACTTGATTACCCTGCACGCCTCGGGCACAGCACAGATCATTGGTGAGAATGAGTTGAACCGGATGAAGCCTGAAACAGTCCTGGTAAACTGCGCTCGGGGGATTCTGGTCGACAGTAGGGCCGTCTATAAGGCGGTAACGGAAAAGCGCCTCTTCGGCTACGGTTTGGATGAGGTCTGGGACCAGCCGGATCTGCCTTTGACGGATGATCTGAATATTGCCGTAAGCCCCCATGTAGGCTCCGATTCGGACTACGGTAAACTACGCATGCGGAGCCTGTCGGCGGAGGCCGTGGTGCGTTACCTCGACGGGCATGAAGTTCCCTATGTGGTTTCAAGGTAGGCAAAAATGCGGGCCTTAAATCTCACGGCATATAACCAGTTGGAAATAATCGAGGTGGAGAAACCGAGCATCGCGGAGGATGAGGTTCTCCTTCGTATCGAAGCGGTCGGGATCTGCGGCAGCGACGTACACGGGGTCGACGGTAGTACCGGACGCCGCATTCCACCGATTATCATGGGCCACGAGGCTGCGGGATCGATCGTCGAGGCGGGAAGTCGAGTCGCCTCATACTCAGTAGGCGATCGGGTCACCTTCGATTCCACCCGCTACTGCGGGAGCTGCCGCTTCTGCCGCAGGGGGGAGGTCAACTTCTGCGAAAACCGCAGGGTCTTCGGGGTCTCCTGTGATGAGTACACCTATCAGGGAGCCTTCGCCGAGTATCTGGCCGTCCCGGAGCGGCTCCTGTACCGACTCCCGGATGGGCTGAGTTTTGAAGCGGGGGCGATGATCGAGCCCCTCTCCATCGCCGTACACGCCGTCGATATCACTCCCATAAGCGTGGGCGACAAGGCCCTCGTCTTCGGCGCAGGGATTATCGGTTTGTTAACGATGCTGGTTCTGAAGCAGGCCGGCTGCGGACGGGTCGTCATGGCCGATATCAATCCCAAGCGCCTCGATTTCGCCCGCACCCTCGGGGCGGACCTAACGGTAGATACCGGCAGTAAGGATGCCGACGCGTTTTTACAACAGGCGAGCGACGGGCTCGGCTTTGAATGCGCCTTCGACGCGGTCGGTTTAGAACCCACACTGACCGGCGCGATAGGGCAGCTTCGAAAAGGGGGGACGGTAACGGTTATCGGCAATTTTGCTCCGGAAATCCGCCTTCCCCTACAGCAGGTCGTGAGCCGTCAAATCCGTATCCAAGGCTCTAACGCCTCCGCCGGGGAGTACGGGGCCTGCATCGAGCTTTTGCGTTCCGGCCGGATCGATGTAGAGCCGCTCATCTCCGCCCGGGCGGATCTTGCGGAAGGAGCGCACTGGTTCGAGGAACTCAGCCGCAAGGATACGGAGCTCTTGAAAGTCATTCTTTATCCCGGAGTAAACAGATGAACAGGGAACTCTTTTCGTTAAGCGATAAAACCGCCGTCGTCACCGGAGCAAGCCGCGGTTTGGGGCGCTACTTTGCCAAGGCCTTGGCCTCCGCCGGAGCCCGGGTGGTCGTCACCAGCAGAGAGAAGGATCGGCTCACGGATACCTGTGCCGAGATCGAGAGCCTCGGTTCGGAGGCGATCCCGTTGGAACTGGATGTGCGGAACCACCACAGCATCGAGCAGATGATGAGCGAGGCCGAAGCCGCGTTGGGTCATATCGACATTCTGGTAAACAACGCCGGCATGAATATTCGGAAAGCGGCGGTCGATGTCAGCTGGGATGAGTGGAATCAGATTATCGAAACCAATCTGCGAGGCCCCTTCTTCGTCGCCCAGGCGGCGGCTAAAAGGATGATTCCCCACGGCTACGGCCGGATTATCAACATCGGTTCCGTCACCAGCGTCTTCGGGTATGCGGGGATCAGCGTCTACTGCGCAAGCCGAGGCGGAATCAAGCAATTGACCATGAGCCTGGCCGACGAATGGGGCGGCGACGGTATTACCGTCAACTGCCTGGCCCCGGGCTGGTTCAAGACTGAACAGACCAAGGCCCTCTACGAGAACCAGGCCTGGGTTGAGTACATCAGCGACAGAATTCCCCTAAACCGTCCGGGCCTGCCCGATGACCTGGACGGAGCGATTGTCTTCCTGGCCTCCGACGCCAGCGCCTACATCAGCGGTCTGTGTCTGCTGGTGGACGGCGGGATCACCACCGGAGCGACCAAGGCTACGGTTTAGATCTTCAAACCCACCCGCTCCCGGAACTCCTTTATGCGCTCCCTGCTTACCTGCAGGGAGTTGCCGTTCTCTAGAACTACTGCATAGCGCCCCTGCCCCCAGGGCATGATTTTGGTAATCCGCTCGAGATTGACGATAGATGAACGGTGTATGCGCATAAAGAGGGAGGGGTCCAGCCGGCGCTCAAACTGATTTAGGGTTGTGTCCGACTGGAACTCATTGTCTGCGGTGTGGATATAGACCAAGCCGTCGATAGTGGTGATCGCCAGGATCGCCTCGGTGGGGAGAATAGTAAAAACATGACCTTTCTTGACGCTGACCCGTTTTAAAACCCCTTGAACCGGATTGATCTCGGAGACGATTGTCCGCGTTCCCGCTTTGTACTCTTCGGGATCGCCCAGCCTGGCGCGCACCCGCTGAATAGTCTGCTCAAAGCGATCCTTGCTGAAGGGCTTCAAGAGATAATCCTGGGCATGCACATCGAAGGCCTCGATGGCATACTCATCGTAGGCGGTGGTGAACACCACAATCGGTTCGTGCGTAAACTGTGCCAGCGCCTCGAAGCCGTTGCCTTTGGGCATCTGAATATCGAGAAAGAGCAGATCCGGCTTCAAGCGGTTAACCTGTTCTACCGTCTCCTGCCCGTTCTCCGCCTCCGCCACCAATTCAATTCCTTGATAATCGTCGAGGAACTTCTTAAGCCTGCCTCTGGCGGGCTGCTCATCATCGGCAATGATAGCTCTAATCATACCGCTTCTCCCTCCAAGGGTATTTTGATCCGGACCAGCAATCCTCTCGGCTCGTATTGCTCAAACTCGAGGCTGCTTCGATAGAGGGTCAATAGGCGCTGATTCACATTCTTCAGTCCTGTGCGACTGTTGTTCAAGAGCCGATCGATATCGATTCCGGCGGTTCCTCGGTCGGCAACTTCGATAATCAGTTTCTTATCCACCAGGGCGGAAGAGATTGTCAGCCGAATATTACCCTCGGGATCGGCGCCATGCTTGATACCGTTCTCTACCAAGGGCTGCAGTACCATGGGCGGGATAGGCCGCTCCTCCGTCCCGCGGCCGAGATTGAGATTTACTTCCAGTCGCTTGCCGTGCCTGATTTTCTCAATCTCCAACAGCGTTCGCACATGGAGCATCTCTTCCGACAAGGCCACGGTTGGATGTTTGGTAGAAAGCAGGGCGTAGCGAAACATTCCGGCCAGCTTTTCCACCGTTCCTACCGCCTCTTCGGGCTCGGTTTCGATAAGATGGGCGATGGTATTCAGGGTATTGAAAAGAAAATGGGGATTGATTTGCGCCCGCAAGGCCCTTAACTCTGCCTCGGTGGCCTGGGCGGCGAGACGCTCCTGCTCCCTGCGCATGCGGATCCTGAGCGACTCATTGGATACCAATACCAGAAAATCACCCCGCTCGCCGGCGGCTTTCGTCAGGGGGCGAACGTTTATCCGTACCGGAATGAGCTCGAAACGCGCCGAATAGAGATCGCAATAGAGATCGGAAATAGGACTTCCCTCGAGGATCAGGTTCCGGAGGCTTTCACCATCATGAATAAATCGATCGAGGATATCATCCTCCTCGAGCTGAGATAGATCCTCCACATCGAGGAGGTTGACGATCTTCTGGTTGGCCTCGATTGTCTTGCCTTGCGAATCGATGAGAAGAATGCCTTCATCGATGGTTTCAAAGATATTCGTCAAGGTCGTTATGCGAGAGGCGATCTCCCGGGACATAATATTAAAACTGCGGGCGAGCACGTCCTGCTCGGACTTCTCTACAATCACCGAGCCGTATTGTCCCTCCCTAATCCAGTCGGCGACCTGGGCCAACTGCTTCATATAGGCCGCCACATCCTTCAGTGCATTGCCGACGACGCCTTGTCGAGGTAAGCGCAGCAGAGATGTTTCGATATGACCGTTAGCCAGACGACCGGCTAGTTCCGAAAGATGCGTATAATGTACGATTAGATCATCCACCGCATGCTCGAGGAGTTCCAGCTCGTTGGGTGTCGTCTTGGTAATCGGTTCGACACTCTTACCGATAAAACCGCTGAGTTTATTGCTCAGGGCGGTTATCGGTCGGGAGAGACTCTCTGTAAAATGGGTGGAGATCAGAATGAAACTAACTAAGAAAATTATAAAGAAGAGAACACTGACGTAGTTCTGAATGAGCAGAAGCCGCTCATAGTTAGATTCCATATTCTCTAGAATTACCGAAAAGAGATAATTAACGGTATCGCTATAGATAGGGAAGAACTCGACCGTGTCGATATACTCTTTTAAGGCGAAGGCATAGCGACTGTCATCGATGGTGTCGGAGTCTAAGAGGCGCATATAGACTTGGTAGAGCCGCTGGAGTCCGGGCTCCTGATTCAGGAACTCCTCGACGGTGAGAAAGTTGGAACTCCTTCGCGTCTCCTCGATGCGCTCGATATTTACCTGAGCCAGCTTCCAGATTGTTTCCAGATTGTCGAGATAGCGAATGGTCTCTTTCCTGTACCAGAATGCGGGACCATGGGCATCGGTAAGCTCGGACAATCTTCGATCGAAGAGGAGGGAGTTGTCGATAAACTTCTGGTAGGTCGCGCCGCTATTCCAATTGCTGACCGACTCATTCATAAAAACCAGCATATCGCCCCAAACGGCGTTTACTTCCAGGATCTCGTTTCGGTCCCGCTCAAGCCTCAGACGAAATCCGTTTAAAAAGAAGGAGAGGGTTAAGTAGACGAGGACGATGATGATCAGAATAAGATAGGAGCGAAAAATTCGGCGGCGGATACTCATTCGCTTACCTGCATTCTTTCCTGCCGCATGAGCTCACTCATGCGGCGCGAACTTCTCTCGGCTTGAAGCTCGAGATTACGCCCGAGGATAGCGGCCACGATCAACTCGCCGACAATCTCTCGTCCCGAATTAATATCGATAACCGGCGGATTCCAACGCGTAGAGGCTCGATCGTAGCTGGCAAGGGAGGCCTCGATCCAATCGGTCGCACTCTCGGAGCGTCGAAATCCAGGACTCTCCCAGGCGCTCTGACGGCAGGAGGGGATTCCCGCCTCGAGTCCGTCCAAGGCGATGCGCTCTCCCGCCGCCCACTGCATGAAGAGCCAAGCGGCTCCCTTCTTGTCCGATCCGCTGTTGATGGCCAAGCCCCAGCTGGAGATATGCGGTACCGATCCGGCCGGTCCCTCAGGAATCGGCAGATACCCAACTTTGCCGGCCACCCGGGAGCGGTTGGGATTCTCATAGTGGGACTTAAATACGCTGGCGTCATAGATCATCGCGGCCCGGCCCTGCATAAAGAGTGAGGTGCTCTCGTACCAACCGTTGGAGGGCGCGCTGGGAGGACCGTAACGACGCAGCAGCCGGCCGTAGTAGCGGGTGGCGGCCATTACCGGAGATGAAGAGAAATCGGGTACCCCCTCTTCATCGAGCCAGTCTCCGCCGAAGGAGCGTACAAAGTCTATCCATTGACTACTCGCCGCGCCATGCTTTCCCCGCATCGTGATACCGAATATCTCGCCGCCGCTGGCTGAGTAGATCTCCGCCGCCGCTTCCTCCAACTCAGCCATAGTCGTGGGCGGAGAAACATTGTAGCGGGAGAGAATATCCCGATTGTAGGCTAAAAGACTTGTCTCCAGCATGACGGGGAGAGTGTAGTTCACGCCCTCCCGAAGGCCGACCTCGAGGGCCACAGGGAAGATATCCTCCCAATCATAGTCGGGCCACCCGGCGGTTTCATCTTTCATATACGGCGTCAAGGCTTCGACCCAGCCTCGGCTCACATAGGCGTCGAGACTGTTTCCGGGCATCATCATAAAGAGATCGAGTTTTGAGACGCCGGAGACGAGCTCCACCGTTCGTTTGGTCCTGAACTGCTCTTCCGGATAGACCGCCAGCTCGACCTCGATCCCGGTAATCGTCGCGAACTGCTCCAATCTCGGATCGATGAGCTCTATCCAGGGATGCTTGTTGGCGATGAAATTGATGGTCGTACCTTCGAAGCGTCGCAGATTCAGTCCCTGGTTCTCAGGAATGGAGCTTTGCCGTGGGCCGCACCCGGCCAGGACTAGCAGGAGAAGCGGAAAGAGGAGTAGGAACCTAGGCCGAATACGACGGTACATGCATTATCCTTGCGCAGAGACAGAAGATACCACGACCTCGGTCTTCACGCAAGAATCATGCTATCTATTTGCCGAGCACTTAATAGACCATATTGGGGATCGCCATTACCAATCCCGGAAATAGAATCAACAAGAGCAGTACCAGCAACAGGGTGAGCAGGAAGGGCAAGAGCGACCGAACCAGTTTCTCGAGGGAAACATTCGCTACTCCCGAGGCGACGTAGAGCACGGTGCCTACCGGCGGGGTAACCAGGCCGATACCGAGGTTGATGCAGAGAATGATGCCGAAATAGACCGGATCAATGCCGATCTGCGTCATCACCGGCGTAAGGATAGGAGCCAGGATGAGAATAGCCGGCGTCAGATCCATCACAAAGCCGATCAGAAACAGGAGCAGATTACACAGGAGCAGGATAGCGATCTTCGACTCGGTTATGCTCGTCAGGAGTGCGGCTAAGGTCATGGGAACCCGCGCCCGGGTCAGAAGCCAGGCGGAGACCATGGCCATCCCGCAGAGGAACAGCACGATGGCGGTCGTCTTCGCCGTGGCCAGGAGTATGCGGGGCAGATCCCGAATAGAGATCTCCCGGTAGTAGAAGAGCCCCAGCAGTAGAGCGACGACGGCGGCAACCGCGCCCGCCTCGGTGGCGGTAAAGATTCCGCCCAGGATTCCCCCGACGATTATCAGCGGCAAAGTCAGCGCCGGCCAGACCTCTTTGAAAGCGATCCAGACCGCCCGCATGGAGAACTTGTGCCCGGCTTCCCGGACTCCATAGCCGTGACGACGGCTGGTAATATAGGTTGTCAGCATCAGCGCCAGTCCGACGATTATCCCGGGGATAATGCCGCCTAAAAAGAGCTTGGCAATGGAGGTGGAGGTTACGATGCCGAAGAGAATGAAGGGAATACTCGGCGGTATAATAATACCGATTACCGCGGAGCTTGCGGTAACGGCCGCCGAATAGGAGGGCGAATAGCGCTGTTCCACCATGGGGGGGAACCATCAAACCGCCGATAGCGGCCGTATCGGCGATAGCCGAACCGCTGATTCCGCCGAAGAACATGCTGGCCAGAATATTAACATGCCCGAGCCCGCCGGTTATATGACCGACGAATGCATCGGCGAGCTTAACCAGACGCTTGGCAATACCGCCCTGATTCATGACCTCGCCCACAAACATAAAGAAGGGAATTGCGAGCAGAGGAAAGCTGTTCATCCCGGATATCATCCGGCTCGGCAGGATAGTATAGGGCAGATCCATAAAATGGAGCATGGCCAGATTGGCGAGCCCCAGGGAGAATACTACCGGAATACCGATCAGGACCGCCGCAAACAGTATTAATAAGAATACCCACAACATAACTACTACTCCACCGAGCTTAATGACTGACGGTTCAACTCTCCGCCGCGGAAGAGTCGTACCAGTTTACCAATACCGATTAGACACATCAGAAATGCGCAAAAGGGAACGATCAAATAGACCCAGGACATCGGGATGGCCAGGGCGGGGGAGACGTTCATAACCGTAGTCGAAGCCTTATAGCCGTACCAGGCCAGAAAGACCAGAACCAGCAGCACCAACAGCTGCTGCAGCACCATCACCGCCCGCAACAACTTCTGCGAACGTATCTTGGCGACTAGGAATCCCAGTCCGACATGTTCGTCCGATCGGTAGGCCAAGACCGCCCCTAAGAAGGAGATCCAGATAAAGATGAAGCGCGAGAGCTCATCCGCCCAGCCTACGGACTGGTTGATAACGAAACGCATGAACACATTGTAGCTGACGACGATAAACATAGATGTGGTTAGAAGAATCAACACACTGTTATATATCTTCTCCACCGCAACCATTGGTCGAGCTCCGGGCTTCATAAGAACACTCCTTCATAGGCCAGGAAAATTCGACCGGTGCTAATAGCACCGGTCGCGTATCCAGATTGAATACTTAGCTTAGAAATCTTTCAGTTCCGCAAGAACGCTTTCTACCAGATCTTCGCCGATAGCTTCGCTGTACTTCTCGTATACCGGAGCTACCGCAGCCTGAAACTCCGCTTTCTGTGCGGGAGTCAGCTCTACGACGGTCATTACGTCCTTCAGCTTCTCCATATACTCTTTGTTGTACTTCCGGTTCAGTTCGCGGTTCTTGTCGCGGGACTGTACCGCCGCATCCATGACTACATCCTGCAGATCGGCGGGAAGATTATCCCAGAAGCTCTGGGCAATCATCAGTACGAAGGGAGAGTAGACGTGACCGGTATCGGTAGCATAGCCCTGAACCTCGGGGAAGTTCTGCAGATAGATAGTCCCCCAGGGATTCTCCTGTCCGTCGACAACGCCCTGCTGCATAGCGGAGAAGAGCTCGCCGAAGGCCATGGGAGTGGGATTCGCACCCATTGCGCGCCAGGCGTCGAGGTGCATCGGATTCTCCATGGTTCGAACCTTCATACCGCTCACATCGGCGGGAGTCCGCACGGCGCGTACGCTGTTGGTCAGGTTACGGTAACCATTTTCCCAGTAGACCAGGCCCTTAATACCGATGTCGGAAAGCTCGTCCAACAACTGCTGGCCGATCTCGCCGTCGAGGATGTAATCCGCAGCCTCATTGGTGGGGAAGAGGAAGGGCAGATCGAATACGCCGAATTCGGGCACGAAGGGAACGATAGGCGCGGTAGAGGGACAGGTCATCTCCTGCTCGCCCCGCTGCAGAGCTTCCATCATCTCCCGGTCGTCGCCGAGCTGGCTGGAGTGGTAGAGATCGACGGTAATACGGCCGTCGCTGTTGGCCTCGACCAGTTCCTTGAAATACTCCAGGGACTCATACTGAGCTGATTTGTCGTTGAGACCGATACCGGCGGTGATCTTGTAGGTCTCCTGTCCGGCCTCCTTCTGACCTTCTGCAACCAGTACAGAGCCGATAAGCAACACGATGAGCATAACACTTAAGAGTTTCTTCATGAAATCCTCCTATAGATTTGCCCCAATTATGAGATTTCCAGCAGAATCTGCAATAAAAATCCGCTTAACCGTCGTATAGAGGGATGAACGGGCAGATCAGCACGTGAAAAGGATATCCCTTAGCGCCTGGCAAGCTTGACAATCATCGCTTCGAGGCTGGAGAAATCGACCGGTTTTGAGACCACCTCATTAATACCGACCTCGGCAAACTTTTCCCGGTCCTCTTCCGAGTTATAGGCGGTTACCGCAATAATCGGGATAGAAGGAGAGACTTCACCTTGCCGGATTATGCGCGTCGCTTCCAATCCGTTCATTTTAGGCATGCCGATATCCATCAGAATGCAGCTGATCTCATGCTCATGGAGTATCCTGATCGCCTCTTCCCCATTCCCGGCTTCGAGTGTATTAAAACCGAGATCCCGAAGCTTAGTCTTTAGATACATCCGGTTTATGACCTCATCCTCTGCAATCAGAATCGGGGATAGGTTTTCGCGAGACAGCGGCTGTGAAAGATCTATGGAATGAGTGAGAGAATCATCCATATGGGGAAGAGTAGACACCGGTATACCTACGGTGAATAAGGCCCCACCCTCTTCGCGACGATGATACTCTATCGTTCCCTTAAGTTGTTGCGTAAGAATCGCCGCAATAGAGAGCCCCATACCCATGCCTCGATGGCTTTTAGTGTAGGCGTCTTCGCCGCGAAAGAAAGGATCGAAGATCTCCCCTTCTATCTCTACCGGCACACCGGGCCCGTTATCCCGAACTGCAAACAAGAGATATTCCCCTTGCATGGAAACCTTCAGTTCGATCTCCCCCTCCGGGGCGTATTTGCAGGCGTTATCGATTAACGACCAGAGGATCTGAAAGAGCCGATTCCCGTCGCCCATAATCCGCGGCAGCCGAGAGGGGATATCGGTACGAAAGCACCCTCCGAACGAGCCGGCGCGACGATCGGCGAGGGTTGTCAGATGGTCGACGAAACTCCCCAGATCGATCGGCCTCAAGGACAGTTCCGCCGTCTTTTTTGAGAAAAGATTGAAATCGAGCAACTGCCGGACGGTGTCGGTCATCTCCTGGGCGGAGGTCTGCAGGAAATTAAGCAGTTCCAGCTGCTCCTCATCGAGCTGGGTGGATCGAAGCAGATCCCCCATGCCCATGATCCCGTTTAATGGCGTCCTCAATTCATGGCTAATATTGGCCAGGAATTGCGTCTTTACTTCATCCGCCGCTTTGGCTTTCTCCAGAGAGTGAGCCAGCGAAGAGGTATAATCCAGATACGCCCTGCGGAAGAGGAGGAGCAGGACCAGAATACCGATCAGGACCACCAGGGCGAAGAGCAGGCTCGTCTGGAGACGCATATTATCCTTGAGCGCAGTTTGATGCACATGGGCGAACATCATCCCGGAGAGCTGCAGAAGGGAGTCGTTATACCTGCGGGCGCTCAAGAGAAAGGGGTCAAGCGTCTCGTCATAGTAACTGTGCATGAGCTGGTAGATATCGGGAACCGGCTTGCGTAGCTCTGCCTCTATCAATCCGACTAAGGTGAAATAACTCTCTTCAAAGGCCCGCTGATTCTCAGTATAAATCTCTTCATAATAATCGGGAAAGTAATCTAAGCGGTCCGGCTGACTGTGCTCGGATAATTGATTATCGTACAATGAGTAGTGGGATTTAATTCGATTGAGCGCCGCCCGAGCCTCTTCCCGACCTTCGGCGGAGCCGGCCTCCCTTATATGGGTAAGCCTGATCACTTCGATAACAATCTTGGAGGTATAGAAAGCCCGCTCGATACCATATTCGCTAAGATGACGATAGTTCTCCTCCGTCTCCGCCCGGGACGTGATTACCACAACCACAAATCCTAAGGCGGCGATGATAGAGATAAGAAGGATACTAAGAATAGCCCTCGTGAGGCGCGTCAGATAGCGAGCATGCCCTCTCATTTAAGTTCTATGCTGGTAAGCCACCAGACCTCCTCGAGCTTTCTTTGCTCTATGGAGAGGGACTTAAAACGGCTGAAATCGATGGAGACGGCGAAGGTCCCTTTGTTCTGTTCCGCCGGGAGATCACGGTAGTAGCGGCCGTCCTCTTTATAGGTGAGCTGGTAGTAATATCGCTTGATATGGGCTACGGGCACCTCGATCACGTAATCATTACTGGCTAAAAGACGTACCCGCGTCGCTTCCGGATCGATCCCGATACTATTAATAAGCTGATAGAGGGAGATGCCGGTGTAGCTGACCTCCTTCTCAAGCCACGGATCCATACAGCGGAAGCTGAATTCCGGAAATTGCGCCTGTAGCGCTTCTCTATTCAGGTATACCGCCTTAGCGCCGGCCGTTTTACCGGTAACCGTCAACTCCGCCGCCGTTTTACCCACGGGAATGACCGCGATACGACGCTCCTGATCGATACCGTAGGGAAGCTCACGACCACACGAGCTAATTAGTAGAAGCAGGATAATGCTCGTACAGGGCAGAGCTAAGAATCGCAAAAACGCTTTAACCATACACCTAAGTGTATGCAGTCAAAAGGGCTTGTCAAATGAGTAGAATACTCATCTATTCCATTATCTTTTATAAAGATTGAAGGTAACTCGCCAGGTTCGTCCGGGTATTCTGGAGTCCCAGTTTATTACGAATACGCTCCCGGTGGTTATGCACGGTAGAGACGGAGAGATTGAGGCTCTCGGCGATCTCCTTAGACGACATCCCAAGGCGGATCATACCGCAGAGCTGCTGTTCCCGCAGGCTCAAGGCTCCCGCGGCGGATTCAACCCGGGTAACAAACTCCCCGGCGATATCCTCCAGATTAGAGCGCAACAGCAAGAGAAGGGGTTTATGCTGACAGTTATGGGCCAGGCTCTCCATTCGGTCGAGAAGGGGGAGAATAACGGCATTGATATTCCTCTGAATCCGCTCCTCGACCTGCCGCTTCTCCTCCTCAGCCTGCTGCAGTACCTCTTTCAAGGCCAGGTTGATGTTCTGGGTCGACTCCGCCCTCGTCTCCAGTGCCTTCTGAGCCTGAATGCGGCTCACAATCTTACCCACCCGCTCGGCAACGACTGAGATTAACAGCTTTTCATCGCTGAGAAAGGGGCCCTCATCCTCTTGCGCCAGCTCCCGGGTATAAGCGACGTTCAGGTGCCCGATAACGACTGCCTTGCTCCGAATAAGCGCTGTATAGGACCACTCCGTAGCTCTCCAACCCGCCGAGCGCCACTCGCCATTAGTTAGCCGTATGGCTGCTTCTGCCCACTGGGGATACTTCATCGACTCCGGCAAAATCTCAATCACCGCGGTTAGAATCTTATCCAGATCATCGTCGAAATAATCCACTACCTCGGATATGCGGAAGAGGCACTGCAGCTCTTTGGCCCGCTCGTTAAGCTTTTCTTCAATACTGCTTATGTTTACCGACATTACCCATTACTTATAGGTAATTAATGAGTAAAAGTCAAAAACAAATCGGATTGCTTTTGCCCCCTGTTCTTTTAGGCTTAAAGACAGAAACGGAGGCATAAAATGAAACTACGAACCAAAATGATTCTCGGCTTTCTGGTACTGGTATTAGTCTTCTCCACCGCTATAGGCATTTCTCTCTTCGCCCTCTCCGATGCGACTAAGGGTTTTAGCGAATATCGGGGCTTGGCTCGAGATACCAACCTTTCGGGAAGACTGCAAGCTAATATGCTGATGGTCCGCATGAACGTGAAGGACTTCATCATCACCCACAGCGAAAGGGATATCGAACAGTACAGTGAGTACTTTGCGCTAATGCGGGAGTTTATGGACACGGCCCAAGCGGAGATTATGGATCCCGAACGAGCACGGCTTGTTGATGAAGCAGATGAAAAGGTGACCGAGTACAACCGTAATTTTGAACAGCTCAAGGAGCATGCGGCGACCGTCGATCGAGAGGTTGCAGGAACCATGGATGTAATCGGACCGCAGATGGAGCGAAACCTTACCGCCATCCTCGTTTCCGCCGAGGAAGACGGCGACATGACCGCCGCCTACAACGCCTCCCTCGCCCTGCGTTCACTCCTATTGGGACGGCTCTATGTCACGAAGTTCCTTAAAAACAATCTTCAAGCTGAGGTCGACCGGGTGGAAGAGGAGTTTGCAAGTTTAGACAGCTATCTCGATACGCTGAATGCAGAGCTACAGAATCCCGAGCGACGAGGATTGCTGGATGAAATCCATAATGCAGATGAGACCTACATAGAATCCTTCCGTATTGCAGCAGATACAACCTTCGCTCTCAACGACATCGTTCAGAACCGCCTCGATGTACTCGGGCCGCAGATCGCCGAGGATGTGGAGAATGTTAAGTTATCGGTGATGGCCGACCAGGATGAGTTAGGCCCGCGCCTGCAGGCCAACAACGAACGTTCTGTTCTGCTGATCTCCATCCTCACTGTCGCGGCTCTAATCCTGGCGGTGGTCATTATTCTAATTACCACCAACAGCGTCTTGAAGCAGTTGGGGGCCGATCCCGGGGTTATCGAGCAGATCATGAGCCGCGTCTCCGCCGGAGACCTAGCTGTGCAAGCCGGCGATTTTAATCTTACCCGGGTGGAGGGAGTGTTCTCATCGGTGATGGAGATGGTCGGCGCCCTACAGGATAAAGCCGATTCATTAGGAACTATCGCTTCCGGCGACTTTACCGGGAACATTACCAAGGCGAGCGATAAGGATTCCTTAGGGATCTCTATGCTCACTATGCAGGAGTCCCTTACCGGCGTTCTCAATCAGGTAAAACAGGCGATCGAGCAGGTGGCCCAGGGCTCGGATCAGGTCAGCCAGGCCAGTCAATCCCTCTCTCAAGGAGCGACCGAGCAGGCGAGCTCACTGGAGGAGATATCCTCTTCTATCACTGAAATTAACGGCCAGGCCAATCAAAATGCGATGAGCGCTTCCGAGGCGAATAAGCTGGCGGTCGAAGCCAGGGACAACGCCTTGAGCGGCAACAATTCGATGGAGGAGCTGATCTCCGCCATGGAAGAAATCAATATCGGTTCGGGAGAGATCAAGAAGGTGGTCAAGGTGATCGACGATATCGCCTTCCAGATCAACCTGCTGGCCCTCAACGCCAACGTCGAAGCCGCCCGGGCGGGCAAGTACGGCCGGGGATTCGCCGTCGTCGCCGAAGAGGTACGGAACCTCGCCGCCCGCAGTGCCGAGGCGGTAAAGGAGACGACCACCATCGTCGATCAGTCGGTCAGTAGCATTGAGCATGGGGATAAGCTGGTTAAGGATACCGCCTCACAGCTGGAGCTGATCGTTGATGGGGCCGGGAAGGTTGCCTCCCTGTTGGACGAGATCTCCGCCGCCAGCCGCGAGCAGGCCCAGGGTCTCAGCCAGATCTCCGAAGGCGTCGAGCAGATCGACGAGGTCACCCAAGCCAATACCGCTTCCGCCGAAGAGAGCGCCTCAGCGGCCGAGGAGCTGGCCGGTCAGGGTGATGAACTGAGAAGATTGATTGCCCAGTTCAAGCTCGCCTCGGAGACCAGACTCCTGGGCTATACCTCAGGGAACAACGGCAACGGGAATACCCGTGCCCGGGAGCTGGAGACTGTCGGGATTGGCGGGCCATCGACGGGCGATACGGTCATGATCGACGATGACGATTTCGACCGCTTTTAGGCCGGAGAAAGCTAATATGAGTGATTTAGCAATTGAACAAGAACTCCTCGATGAGGAATTGGAAGCTGCGAGCGGAACGAAGTATCTCTTATGCAAACTGGGCGCAGAAGTCTACGGCATCGATATCTCTGTAGTCACCGATATAATCGAATTGCAGAAGATCACCGCCGTACCGGATCTGCCCGCCTATGTGCGCGGGGTAATCAACCTTCGCGGTCAGGTCATTCCCGTTATCGACCTGCGGCTCCGCTTCTCGATGGAGGAACGGGCCTATGACGACCGTACGGTAATAACGGTGGTCAAACTCCAGAACCGGTCCATCGGCCTGATTGTCGATACCGCCACCGAGGTGCAGGATATCCTGCACTCGGATATCTCACCGGCGCCGGACTTTCATCGGGAGAACGCTGCCGAAGAGCAGTTTGTAAGCGGTTTAGGTAAGCTGGGTGAGCAGGTTATCATCATCCTGGATATGCTCCGCCTCATCGGCAATGAGGAGTTGGACCAACTCTCCTCGTTAGACGAAAGCTGAACAAATGGAACCCGGCCGCCGAAGCTCCTTACTATCGCCCGCAACGATAGATACCCTCTGGAGGTTCGGCGGCCATTTTTAACCCCATAGAAAAAAGTAGCTTACGCCTTGCTTTTCTAATTTTATCCCATAGGCTTAAGGATAATAAGAAGCGGCAATAAACAGTACACCACGCCTATCACTTCGCCACCTTCAATATAGGGAGGATCCAGATGAAATCAGAATCGATCGCGTTTATTAAGAGTATCGGCGGGAAGATCACGTCTATCTTCGCCGCAGTGGTCATTATCGCTATCGCACTTGTTACCGGAATCGCCCTCCTACAGTCGAACAAGGCATTGATGCACGCCAGCTTCAATCAGCTGACTGCGATCCGTGAGATCAAGAAGGGCCAAATCGAATCGTACTTCGCTGAGCGCCACGGGGATTTAAACGTCCTTACCAGTATGGTGGCCGTCATGCAGCAGCAGGCCTTCAAAGAGCTCGAGGCCATCCACGCCAATCAGAAGAATGAGATGGAAGCCCTCTTCACCGAGAATAATTTTACCCGCGGCGACATTAACCCGGTAGGCTATTACAAACGCACTGTAGACCGCATCTTCGGCGAGCGTACAGGCTTGGGCAAAACCGGCGAGAGTTATCTGATGGAGTATGTGGACGGACGTTATATTTTCCGCAGCGATATGCAAACTATGGGCGGCGGGAGCTACGTCTTCGGCTACGACCTAACCGCCAATGCTCCGGAGTACCTGAAGCGAGCTCATGCCGGCGAGAGCGACGCCGACGTCTTTACCGACAGCGCCGGCAACCTGGTCATGGTCGTCTTCTCTCCCCTGCAGCTCGACGGCTTCAATTTCGCCCTGGTTACTAAGATGGACCTCGAAGAGGCGATCGAGGTGAAGGTTGAAGGACATAGTCAGGATTTCTTTACGGACTACACCGCAGAATACGGCTATTACGACCTCTTCCTGATCCACCCCGATGGAGAGATATTCTATTCCGTTGCCAAGGAGAAGGACTTGGGGACCAATATCCTCAACGGTGAGTATGCCGACTCGAGTCTGGGAGTAGCGGTGCGCAAATCATTGGATACCCTCAATTTCGGCTTCGGCGACTTCCAACCCTACGCCCCTTCCAACGGAGAGCCGGCGGCCTTTATCTCGCAGCCCATCGTCTACCACGGTGAGGCGGAGTTGATTATCGCCCTGCAGCTTTCGCTGGAAACGATCAACGGAATCATGCAGGAACGGACCGGTATGGGAGAAACCGGCGAAAGCTATCTGGTGGGACCGGACAAATTAATGCGCTCCGATTCATACCTGGACCCGGAAAATCACAGCGTTACCGCCTCCTTCGCCCGGCCCGAACTCGGCAGCGTCGATACCGCGGCCTCTCAGGAGGCGCTGCGAGGAGAGACCGGATCCAAGGTGATTATCGATTACAACGGGAATCCCGTCCTCTCCGCTTATACCTCTCTTTCAGTCTACGATACCAAGTGGGCATTAATGTCCGAGATCGATGAGGCGGAGGTCCGTCAACCGATCAACCGGCTGACCATATTTATCCTCATTAGTGCACTGACAATGGTCATTATAGCTTCCGCGGCAGCCATTCTCTTCTCCCGGACCATCTCCAAGCCGATCCTTCTCTTGGTATCAGGAGCGCGGAACCTGGCTGTGGGAGACATCGATCTCAATGATGTTGATCAACAAGAGTTCGCCCGGATTAGAGGTCGGAGCGATGAACTGGGGATTATCGGCACCTCATTTGCAGAATTGACCGCCTACCAGCGAGAGAAGGCGGAGATTGCCAAGGAGATCGCCTCCAAGAATCTGCAGGTCGATGTTGAGATCTCTTCCGAGCGGGATACCCTCGGCCACTCCTTTACAGAGATGGTCGCGGCCCTCAATCAGGTTCTCAGCCAAGTGAACGCCACCGTAGAGCAGGTCAATGTAGGCGCCGACCAGGTGAGCCAGGCCAGCCAGAATCTCAGCCAGGGAGCGACCGAACAGGCGAGCAGCCTGGAAGAGGTGACCAGCTCGATCACCGAGATCAACGGTCAATCCAAACAGAACGCAGAGAGTGCAAACGAGGCTCACAACCTGGCCCGCTTGGCGAGCGACAACGCCGGTAGCGGACGAGATCAAATGGAGCAGTTGACGGTAATAATGGAGCGCATCAATGCCTCGTCGGACGAGATCAACAAGGTGGTAAAGGTGATCGACGACATCGCCTTTCAGATCAACCTGCTGGCCTTGAATGCCAACGTTGAGGCCGCCCGGGCCGGAAAGTACGGCCGGGGCTTCGCGGTGGTGGCCGAAGAGGTGCGAAACCTGGCCGCCCGCAGCGCCGAAGCGGTCAAGGAGACATCTCAGATGGTGGGCGATACGGTCGGCAACATCAAGGAGGGCAGTTCCGCGGCCGATGAAACGGCCAAGCAGCTTCTCGCCATCGTCGACGGTACCGGTAAAGTAGCCGGATTACTAGACGAGATAGCCGCCGCCAGCCGCGAACAAGCCCTGGGCATCGACCAGATCAACGAAGGCCTCGACCAGATAGATCAGGCCACCCAGGCGAACACCGCCTCCGCCGAGGAGAGCGCAGCCGCTTCGGAGGAGCTGGCCGGCCAAGCTCAGCAGCTACGGAATATGGTCGCCCAGTTCCGACTGGCCGCAGAGACGCGCTTACTGCCGGAAACGACTCAGGCCTATGGAGATTACCAGACCAGCTCAAGCTCGGGTACTGCCGAACAGAGCTTCGATCAGTTCTGAAACTCTACATCACTATAATCGGCCGGCTTGGAATCCCCCTGCCGCCAGATATTGGCGTAGACGATCGCAAAGTAGTCGGCGTCGTAGCGCTTCAGCGGGACGGAGAACTCGATAATCTCATTCCTGCGGCGTAACCGCACCCCAGGGTCGTGGGGGGTGCCGCGGTGGCTGGTATTCTGCCAGAAGTTCGCCTCTCGTTCGCGAATATTGGTGTGCAGGTCGGTCGTATCACCGCGGTGGGATTCCGCCAGCTTACCCGGGGCGTAGTCGAAATTGATCTCCAGAGTCAGCTCGCTCCCCCAGGCCTCGTCGGCACAGACGAAGAGAAAGTAGGCCAGCTCCTCATCCATAGCTGATTTAACGTAATGCAGATCGGTGCCGGAATAAGAGGCGTCGCCGATCTCATCCTGATAGTAAACAGGGATGCGGTCCCAGTCGGATGCGTCCCCGTCGATTGTGATGGTCTCCGATGCGACGCGATAGGTTTCGGGACCGGAGGCTTTTAGTGCGGCGTAGCTCATCAAACGCGGCCGATAGTCAAGCCGCACATCGTCCCACCAGTTGGAATTCCCGCCGCCGGGTCCGGTCGAATCAGTAAGGGAACTCAACTTGATCCAGATCGGCCGCCCCACGGCGGGGGAACCTTCAGGTATATCCAGGGTGAGTTCCTGGTTCTGCCAGTCGTCCAGCTGGGGCAAGCGCTCACTGTCGGTATCATATCTGATTTCCAGGTCGCTATACTCGAGGGGTACAAATCGTTCGGGTCCGGCCGCATAGCCGAGGGTAAGTCGGGAGGTAAGCCCGGCCGAATTGTCCCCGCTGGCTTTAGCGCTCAGGTTATACTTACCGGGTTCAAATCTCTGCTCCAGCACCTGATAAAAGCCGTTGTCGGGGTTCATCCCCTGGGATGCATCAGAACCGTTGATAAAGATCGAGGACCAGACCGCCCGCTCGCCCTCGGGAACTCCGCCGGGCCACTGAAAGCGGCCGAACCAGGTGCTGCCGATTCGCCACTCCCCTACTCGCAAGCCGCGGCCGTCTCCTGCGGAGATGGTAACAGCCGGGTCTTCAAAGCTTGCATTGGGAATTATCAGCGCTCGTGGGGCGCCGTAGACCGCGGCGCCTCCCCGATCATAGCTAACGGCCTTGGCCGCAATTCGGGTCTCGATCTGGTCCATCACCGCGGCTACAGCGGATAACTGCTTTGCATCCTCTTCCAGCCGATAGCTTAAGAGCACCCCCTCGGTTACATCCAGCACACAGTCGATCGGCGCCCTGCTCAAGACCCAGTATTCTCCCTCTCCATCCTGATACTGATCTACAAACTTGGCCCCGATCAACTGCTCATTGGTAAGCTGTCGGTTCACGCCAAGGACGACCTTATCGAATCGCTCTCCATCGACCACTGTATGCACGGCCAAAGATGCGGAGATCTCGGAAGAGAAGACCTGTCCGGCATTGATTATCGCCTTCTGCTTGGCGCGGTCCAGTTCGGCATCGCAGCCGACGCCGTAGCAGAAACCCGGATCGTCCGGCGGCACTGAGGCCCACGCAGGCAGGTCGTCACTGAGGGCCGGGTCGCCACCTTCTCCTTTGCTGGTCGTGCAGCCGACCAGAAGAGTAAGCAAGGCCGCAAGCAGACAGAGGATGCGTCCCATACCTAGACCTCCGAAATGAAGATCACCAGAATCTCCACGCGGCGGTTCCTTCCCGCCCCTTCGGTATCAGCGGGATCGCCGATAAGCTCCTCCCCGCCGCGCCATTCGATCTTGGAGACATCAAATCCGGAAGCCGACAGCACCTCAGCCATTGTCTCCGCCCGATTGCGACTCAACTCTTCCAGCTGTTCAGCCTCATCGGGAAGACCGGTGGGATTAGCGTGGCCTACAACCTCTACCGACCCCACGGGAAGCTCCTTCAGTTGCTCAAAGAGGGTGGTGCTCAAGCGGGCGAGGCTCGCCTTCTGCTCGGGTGAAAGCTGCGCCCGGTCGGGCAGGAAGTTGAGAATCAGGATGCGCAAGCCCCCGTCGGCGGGGCGCACATCGATATACTCCGAGCGGTACTCGCTCATATCCAACTCCGACAAACGGCGCTGAATCTTGACTGCGTCCTTCACCCGCTCATCGGCCAAGGATTCGATGACCGCCTCACTCTCGTAGCCTATCTCCTCCTCGTAACGAAAGACGGCGCTCTTCATTAGCATCTCGCCGCAGGAGTCGCAGTACTTCATCAAGGTCCAGTGGCGGCCCCCTTCGCTATACTCATCCTCTAACTCGGCTCCGCGCAGGGTGTTGGAACCGAAATAGGCATTCAAGCTCTCCTCGGCCCCGCCGGCGGCTTGATCGCCGCTCTGCAGGCTAATAACCGCTTTCACCTGACTACTGAGCTGCATCAGGATATCCCGTTTAGCGTTCTTTTCCGCCTCTTCGGGCGTCTCGCCGACCCCCATGCCCCAGAAGGCGTCGTCGGTGAAGGGGAGTTTCTCGATCCATGCCGGTCGTTCGGCGAAAAGGGGAAGGGTGAGGAGAAAGATACACAGTACTAACGCAGTAAGTCGTGGGTACATATGCGACTCCGTTCTTATGATCTGCTTTAAATAATCTCGATTGAGGCCATGATAGACCACGCCGGCGTCATTAGCAATCAATTTTTAATTTTACATATTGGACTTTTTATGCTATTTTGCTATAGATGGCGACATTAAAGAAGTTAATGAACAGTCCCCGATTTCTCCTGATGTTGATCATATGCGTACTGGTGATCTCATCTGTATTAGCCACTGTCCTCAACAACAGCAGCTGGTTTTCTCTGCTCCTTTTAGCGACTATCTACTGCGCGCTCTCTCTTCGTCCCAGAGCGATCCTGCTGACATCCGTACTCTTAGTCGGCTATACGGCAGCATTCAATCTCATTCTACTCGATTTCGATTTCTCCGTTGAGATCATTTTCGTATCCCTGGTCTGGATCATCGCCGCCGTGGTGACGAGCACCATGCGCTCCCTGCAGCACGAACTGAAGATCCGGGAAAGCTACTACCGCAATGCCCTGGCCCTCTCTCCCGGGGCGATGATAACCCTCGATCCGGATCATATTGTTCGCGAATGGAACCGGAGCGCCGAGGAGCTCTTCGGCTACAGCGAGGCAGAGGCGCGGGGGCTCAATATCGACTCCCTGATCTGCAACGACGATCCGCACATTCTTTCCCGGGCTCGGGCTATCAGCAAGCGGGTGACCGATCAGAAGACAATAGAGAAGATGCGGGATGTCCGGTACACCAAAGAGGGAGAGGCCAAGCAGCTCTTAATCTCGGGCGCCCCGATCCAGATCGACGGCGAGTTTCACGGCGTGGTAGCCTCTTATACAGACATCTCGGAGCTGGCCGACCATGAGGCGAGCATCCGCAGTCTGGTACAGCAAAAGGAACTCCTCCTGAAAGAGGTTCACCACCGGGTCAAGAACCATATGCAGAGTCTGATTGCAATGCTCAATCTCTACCTGCACGCCCATGATGAGACAGCTATCAAAGCGGAGCTTATCGAGATTCAGCATAAAATCCAGGTGATGCAGTCCATCTATCAGCACCTCTATGTGGAGGACCACTTCGACACTATCATCATCGCCGATCTTATCGGTTCGATAATCGACGAGTATAGAAGCAGCTTGCCGCTCCAAAACACCCCCGCTATCAGCCTTTCGACCGATAAGGTGCCCCTGGCTACGGACCAAGCTCTCCAGATAGGGATTATTACCAACGAGCTGCTTACCAATGCCGTCAAGTACGCTAAACCGGAGAGAGGGCTGCTTACAGTTCAGGTCTCGATCCGCAGCCTTGATCAGAATCGGTTGGAGCTTAGCGTGAGGGATAACGGCCGGCAGGCTATCGACCTCACCCCTAAAGAGTACGGCTTCGGTTTGCAGCTAGTAGAGGGCTATGCTCGCCAGTACGATGGACAGCTCCGGATAGAGCGGAGCAATGGGGGAAACAGCTTTACTGTGGAGATCGGGATTGAGGAGACGGAGGCCTAAACTACGCAGCGCCCGCCTTTGACCGCAGGCGAATATGACACTATAGTGTTATCCATGTACAGATGGTTCATCCGATATAGTCTACTTCTCTGCCTCGTAAACACGCTTTTCCTTGTCGCTGGCTGCAGCTCTACACAAGCGCCCGATTCGCCTACTGCGGAAGTACCGGTATGGATAAGCACCCCGCCCGTAGATGCCGGATTCATTTATGGGATAGGGGTTGATCCGGATCCCGAGAAAGCCAAGCAGAAGGCGATCGTGAATGTGGGCCAGCAATTCGTCTCCCGTATCTCTGCAACGGTAGAGGATCAGCAACTTGCGTCGAGGCGTGATGTAAAGCGCATCGTCAATACGGTCAACGAACAGCTCACCCGGACGGAGGTGTCGGGGGCAAAGTTTGCCGACCACTATCTCGATGGGAGAGGACGTACCTGGATACTTACCCAGGCGCCGCTCGATTGCGTCTTGGATGTCTCCGAGGGGATTCTATTGAGCTACGTGTTGCGTGAAACCGATAGGGAGGAGATTCAGCAACGCGTCGTAAGAGCCGTGGAGGGTGTGGCGACCTCGCTAGAGCGCACCGGGGATACATACTTCGAGGGTAGAGCCGACGGTATCGTTCAGGTTGCTCCCGGTACGATAGATATCGACGGGGATATCTCCGACTGGATCATCCCCCCTATCGCGGTGGATAATTTGAACGACGAGTCGGCGGGAAACCGGGATATCAGCAAGGTCTATCTCGCTTCAGACGATACCTACCTCTATGTACGGGTCGATTTTCGGGAGGGGCGCCCGAGGGCGACCAGTTCGGATTTCACCTATGATATCACCTTCACCCTGGGAGCGGATCACTATGAGCTCTGGTGCCTGAAAAACAACATCGGTCCGGCGGTAAACATCGGGAACCGGACCTCCACCGGCGGCGCCATCTGGCGCCAACAGGAGCAGGGCTGTCGTACCCGTAGCGGCGACGGATATCTGGAGGCCCGCTTTCCGTGGGAGAACATCGCATCCAATCCCGCCGACCCGCAGCAGATCTATGCTAAGTTCCGGGTCCGAGATGCCGGTTCCGACTTCGATGTAGTTGATCTTCCGCCGCTGGAGATGTAGCTAGCCGTAGATCTTTCGATATTCCGAAGGACTCATTCCCTCGCTCTTCTTAAATACCACGGAGAAGTAAGAGGAGCTTTCGAAACCGACCCGTTCTCCTATCTCATACAGCTTGGCATCGCTTGAGAGGAGCAGGTCTTTAGCCTTCTCAATTCTCTGCTTACTCAAATAACGGGAGAAGGTTTCACCGGCATGTTTCTTAAAGAAAACCGAGAAGTATGATGGGCTCATGCACGCCACCTCGGCCGTCCGTTCTAAATCGAGGGTTGGATCTGAAAGATTCTGATCAATAAAACGCATGCTGCGATCGATCAACTGTTCGGAACGAAAGTTTTCCCGCAGTCTGAGGAAACTCGATACCCTGGCAATGATACTGCCGATCATTTCTACGGCTTCCGTCACCGTGCCGCTAGAGAGAATCTCCCGGTACTCTGCATTGGGATCATCCAAAATTTGAGATAAAGGGATCTCCAGCTTCGTTAGGCTATGGTTAATCTCCCGATAGAGTAGCGACATCACATGGTGGAGCGCAATCCGCGGATCAGCTGAACTGGAGAGAGAAATCTCCAGTCGAGAAAGAAGGGTAGCCCGTTCGGCCTCAGCTTGATTCCCCAACAACTCTATCAATGAACAGACCAGCTCCTCTGGAGAATCTTCGTCGCAGGCTGATGGCAGCTGCTCCACATCCTCGATGCGGATAATGCGACCATGTCCGAGAATATAGCGAGACTCCAGGGCTTGCTTCGCATCGTTGAAACTCTGGTTAAGACTATCCAGCTTGACCGCTACGCCACCAAGCCCAATGGTAACGGTAAAAGATTCATCCCGCAGTCGGCTACGGATAGAGTCGAGATAAACGGAGAGCTGTTTGCCAAGTTCATCCCGGGTAGATCCGCAACAGCAGAGAACTGAGCCGTGATCCGATTCGCTGACTCGATAGATTGCCAGATCTCCAATTATCCCGTGGTCTATCGCGCCCCGCAACAGGGCGCGGGGATTTCCTGCAGGATTCTCCTGCCCGCCGATTAATCGGTAGTAGTGATCGATATCGATGATTGCTATTTGATAGTACCAATTCATCAAGTGGGGGGCGAGGGCGTTCAGACGGCTATAAAGGGATTGAATATCGTGGGTATACAATGTTGCTTCAGTCAGGATAGCACGGACCTGGGCTTTGGTGCTTATCTCCCTGTCGGTCGCGCGAAGTTCATGCTCCCTGGCTTTCGCAGCAGCATGCACAAGTTTCTCTTCTAAATAGACGGTATCGATTGGCTTCAGAATATAATCGAAGGCACCCAGACTAATCGCCTTTTGGGCGTAAGCGAACTCATCGTGCCCGCTGATAACAATAAATACCGTGGTCTGTTTTATTTCTTTCAGACGACGAATCAATTCAAGCCCGTCGATATCGGGCATGCGGATGTCGGAGACAACAACCTCCGGCAGATACTCCCGAAAGCGTTCCTCCGCCTCGGTACCATTGGCAGCCAACAGAGGCACAGAGAAACCGAGCGCCTCCCAATCTGTATGTCGCTGAATCCCTTCACGAATTGCCGCTTCGTCGTCAACTACCATTATGCGTATCATTGCGCCTCCTCGTTTAGATCCAATGGAAGAGTAAGCAGCACTCGCGTACCCTCATGCAGCCGAGACCGGATTTTCAACCCGTACTCATCGCCGCACAAAATTCTGATTCGTTCCGCCACATTGAGAAGACCGAAACTCTCCACTGGAGCATTCACATCTCCGGCTAATCGCTGTTCCAGCCCGCGAATACGCGCCTCGTCCATCCCGAGACCTGTATCTTCAACCTCAAATAAAAGATAGCGGCGGCTGCATCGACAGCGAATGCTTATCGTTCCGGGATCTCCCTTTTTCCTGAGTCCGTGATAGATCGCGTTCTCTACCAGGGGTTGTAGGATGATCTTCGGCACATAGAGCATCTGTGCCTCGGGTGCCGCATCGACGCTATAGCGAATAAGTTCTCGGTAGCGAATAGACTGAATGCGGAGATAACTCTCAACATGGGCGATCTCATCCTGTACCGTAATCAGCTCCCGCCCCCTGCTGATACCTTTGCGAAAAAGGGTCGTGAGAGAGGAGACTAGTTCGGGAATCTCATCACCGCGCCCGTCCCGGGAGAGCCAATTAATAGAATCCAGGGTGTTATAAAGAAAGTGGGGATTTATCTGCGCCTGAAGCGTCTCCAGCTCGGCCTTACGCAACTGTACTTGATCCTCCCGGATGTTTTCCAAGAGGGTACCGATGCGTTCGATCATTCGGTTGAATCCGCGGGCGAGTTGAGCGATCTCGGTATCTCCGGTGGGAATGCGCATGCGTACCATTAGGTCGCCGGCCTCCGCTTGGGACATCAACTCCTGTAGATGGAGAATAGGTCCGGAGATACTACTCGAAAGCCAGAAGGCGGAGAATAGAACAAGCCCCAAGGTCACCATCAAGGTAATAAGAATAATCATCCCCACAAACTGGGAATCCTGATAGAGAATATCGAGATCGATGACCGCCGCCAGCTTGAAGCCGCCGATCTCGAGATTGCGGAGTATCACGAGCTCCCTCTTCTGGGCCAGGAGCTCCTTACTGATCTCACTATTATTTGCCAAGCGCACCAGGTAATCGCTGTCCGGCGCCTGGTCATGGCTACTGGTAAAGCCGCTTCGTCCGTACTGAACAAAGAGATAGCCCGTAGAGCCCAGCCGTTCGGTAAGAATATCTTTTACCGCCCGTTCTTCCAGATCCAGCAGAACCACCCCGCTACGAGCATTCGATATAGAATCGCGGATAGGAAATCCCAGACTGATTAGCGATTCTCCGGCCTCCGGATTCATATAGGAACCGTCATGAGGAGGAAAAAGCACCGGAGGAAAGGCGTTCTGCAGGATTTCCCGATACCAGTAGCTATTCCGGTACTCGTTGAGCTCTAAATCAATCTCGGCCGTGCTGAGGAAGACGCCGTTCTCGCCGAGGATATAGATGGTGCTGGCCGGCACTCGGGCTCGGGCGACCTGAAGCAGTTCTCTTCCTGCGGCACGGCTCAGCTGATACTGGACATCCTCAGGCGAGAAGTTCACCTCCAACGCCCGCTGGATAATGCTGTTTTCCGCCAGACTGGCCGCCAGCTCCAGGGACTCTCCCAAGAGTAGATCGAGTTCCGCCGCTACACGATCGATGATCACCTCCGCGGTCTCGTTGGCATTCTGGTACAATAGGGATCGGCTGACGGTATAGAACAGAGAGCTGAGGACAATCATGGGAATAAGGGAAGTCACCAGAAAGGCGATAAGCATTTTCTTCTGCAGCGCAAGATCCCGTAAGGCCATCTGCGGGCAAGTATATACGATTTTCTACAGGAAACGAAGGCAAAACTGAGGATCCCATAAAATCAAATAAATTCAAAAGAAAAGCACAAGATATTTAATATCCCGATCCGAAATCAGGTCCTAAGATGGAATCAACCTTACAAAACTTCCAGAAAAGGAGTGTTTTTACCATGAAGAGAATTATTGTTGTACTTCTAATTGCAGTCTGTACCTTGGGTCTGTTCGCCAATGGTCAGCAGGACGACGGCGAGAAGGCGCTCAAGTTCGGCTACACCACCATGGACCTGGCCAACCCCTATTTTGTAACCGTGACCAGCGGAGTGAAGGACCGGGCCGAGGAGCTCGGTATTGAAGTTACTGTTCACGATGCAAAATCCGATTCGGCTTCCCAGGTTTCGGCGGTAGAGAACTTTATCGCCCAGGGCATGGACGCCATTATCTGTAGCCCGATCGATCCGAATGCCATGAAGCATATGGTTAAAGCCGCCCATGAAGCGGGGATCCCCTTTATCAATCCGAATCAGGTAATCGAAGGCAACGATGCCAACATCAACCTGATTGACTTTGAGTACGGCTATGCCGGCGGACTCATTGCGGGCGAATGGATTGCAAATGAGCTGGGCGGCAGCGCCGAGGTCGCTATCCTCGGGTTTCCGGAGATGGAAGCGCTGATCGACCGGGCTGAGGGAATTAAAGCCGGTATCCTCGAGAAAGCACCCAACGCAAATATAGTTGCCGAGCAGTCGGCCCACACTCCCGAACGGGGCATGCAGGCGGCTGAGACCGTGCTTCAGGGTAATCCGAATGTAAAGGTTATTGCCGGTATTAACGATGCGGGCGCGTTAGGGGCCATGGAAGCGGTCAAGGCTATGGGCAAGGATACGGATGATTTCTGTATCGTAGGGCTGGATGCGACCCCCGAGGCCCTGAACAAGATGAAGCAGGGCGACAGCATCTACCGAGGTACGGTTGATATCGATCCCTACGGTACCGGCGCACTCATCATCGACGTCACCTTGGATGTTATCGAGAACGGTCCCAAGGACGAAATGGTCAAGATTCCGATGATTCCGGTTACCGCTGCGAATATAAGCGAGTACTAAACCAGGATTCTTTCATTCCACTGCCGAGCCGACTAACGGCTCGGCACTTTCGTATCGAGGAGCTATGGACACCGAATTCATACTACGCCTTAAGCACATTACAAAAGAGTATCCGGGCGTAATCGCCTTGGACGATTTTTCCATCGACGTCTATCCGGGTGAGGTACACGCCATCGTCGGAGAAAACGGCGCGGGCAAGTCGACCCTGATCAAGACCATCACCGGTGCGATTCAGCCCACGAAGGGGACGATAATATACGACGGTGAGGAAATTGAGCACCAAGACCCGATTGTTTCCAGGAATGCGGGGATCTCCTGCATCTATCAAGAGTTTAATCTCTTCCCCTATTTGACTATTACCGAGAATGTCTTCTTCGGCAAAGAGATCCTGAAAAACGGCTTTCTCCATTACGAGAGTATGAACAAAAAGACGGAAGCAATCCTCGAGGATTTGGGTATCTGCGTCGATCCCACAACCCTTGTCAAAGATTTGACCGTCGGATTCCAGCAGATTGTCGAGATTGCCAAGAGTCTTTCCGACAACGTCCGCGTATTGATTATGGACGAACCCTCGGCACCCCTGACCAACAACGAGCTTCACTACCTCTTCGAGATCGTCAAGAAGCTGCGCAGTCAGGGGGTGGCGATCATCTATATCTCCCATCGTCTGGAGGAGGTCTTCGAATTATCGGACAGGGTTACAGTTCTGCGGGACGGGGAATTTATCCACACCTGCCTTACCAATGAGATCGACCGCAACGGCTTGATTAAGCTCATGGTCGGCCGCAGCCTCGGACAGGAGTTTCCCTGGCATGCCCGTTCCGTGGGTTCAACCACCCTTGCTGTTTCGAATCTCTCCACCGACAAACTTGCCGACGTCTCCTTCACGGTTCGGGAAGGCGAAATAGTCGGCCTGGCCGGCCTGGTCGGTGCCGGGCGTACCGAATTAGCCCGTGCCATATTTGGCGCTGACCCCATCAGCGAGGGCACCATAGAACTCTCGGGTGAAGAGGTAAGCATAGAAAACCCCGCTCGCGCCGTTAGGCTCGGCATCGGCCTGATCCCGGAAGACCGCAAACAACACGGAATACTGGGACTCCTGACTATCCGGGAGAATATCAGCTTTGCCAGTATTAGAAACTTTCTTGCCGGTTTCTTTATTAACCGCAAGAAAGAGAACGCCGCGGCGGAAGAGATGAAACAGTCCCTGCGGATTAAAACCCCTACCCTCGAGGCGCCGCTATTAAGCTTGAGCGGCGGAAATCAACAGAAGGTAGTCTTGGCAAAAACCCTCTTGACCGGTTCGAAGGTTATCTTCTTCGACGAGCCTACCCGGGGCATCGATGTAGGGGCCAAGCAGGAGATCTATAAACTGATGCTCTCTCTGGCCGAAGAGGGGAAGGCGATAGTCATGATTTCATCAGAGATGCCCGAACTGCTCGGAATGTCCGACAGGATTCTTGTTATGAGCGAGGGCAGAATCATCAAGGAACTCCCCCGCGAAGAGTTCGACCAAGAAACAATCTTACACTATGCATCCATCGTGGATGAGGAGGCTGCCGGATGTTGAACCTTAAGAAGATCAACTTCTCGAAATATGCGATTGTCATTGCCCTATTTGTCCTTATTGTCATTTTTAGTCTGCTCTCTGATTCCTTCCTCACCGGAAGGAACCTGATGAACATCCTCAGGCAGGTTGCGGTTGTCGGTATATGCGCCGTCGGGATGACCACCGTGATTCTCACCGGTGGCATCGACCTTTCGGTGGGTTCCATTATCGGTGTATCCGTAACCTCCACTGCCTCGCTGATGGTAATGGGTGTACCGCCGGTTTTCGCGGTGCTTATCAGCCTCCTCCTGGGAGTGTTGATCGGTATTATGAACGCGGTCTTTATTAATGAGGTGGGTATTCCGCCGCTCATCACAACCTTGGCCACCATGACGGCCCTGCGCGGTGTGGCCTATAAACTAACCGACGGGATGCCCGTCTACGGCTTCCCCGAATCCTTCGCCTTCCTGGGACAAGGGTACGTTTTGGGTATTCCGGTACCGGTCATTATCATGGCCATTGTATTCCTGTTCGGCTATATCCTCTTGAACAAGACCCGCTTCGGCCGTTATGTCTATGGAATCGGCGGGAACGAAGAGGCGTGTCGTTTATCCGGTGTGAATGTCAACCTAACTCGCTATAAGATCTATATTCTGGAAGGCTTCCTCGCCGCCTTGGCCGGGGTCGTCCTCCTGAGTCGGGTTAACAGCGGACAGCCCAAGGCTGGAACCGGATACGAGATGGATATCATCACCGCCGTACTCTTGGGCGGGGTCAGTATCTTCGGCGGCGTGGGCAAGATCGGCGGTGTAATCACCGGCGTAATTCTAATGGGCGTGCTTACAAACGGTATGATCCTGATTAACGTCGATGAGTATACCCAATGGATTGTGAAGGGTGCGGTCCTCCTGGCTGCGGTAAGTATGGATCACATATCAAAGAAGCGACAGCAGTGATATACTACCTGCGGCAATGAAACGGCGTAAACTATTATTGATTATCCTGCCGCCAATTCTTTTGGCGGCAACCCTTCTTCTCATTATTAACTCCCGCCCCACCCAGAGTCTTGAGAGGAAGCCTTACACACTCTTTTATACCCTACAGGATCTTTCGAATCCCTACTTCATCGCGGTTCGAAACGGAGCTGTCGACCGAGCATCGGAATTAGGAATCAAGCTTGAAGTGCACGACGCTCAGTCAAACGAATCCCTTCAGGTCGAAGCCCTGGAAAGAGCCATCCGCCTTAAGCCGGATGCAATAATCTGCAGCCCCGTAGCCATAGAGCCGTGTATTCCCTTACGCAAGAAATCTCAGCAGTCAGGGATCCCCTTTATAAATCCGAACCAGGCTATCCCCGGTAGCGATGCCAACATCAACATCGACGAGTACGAATTCGGCTACGCCGGAGGCATCATCGCCGGCACCTGGGTGCGGGATGTATTGGATGGATACGCCAAGACCGCCGTTATCGGGCATGAACAAATTACCCCCCTGGCCGAACGGGCCCAGGGGATCGAGGACGGGATTCGGGCCATTGCCCCCAGGGTGGACATTGTCGCCTACGGATCGGCCAACACGCCTCAGTCGGGCTTTGAAGAGGCTCAGCGGATTATGAAGGCGCACCCGGATATCGAGGTTATCGCCGCTATCAATGACGGCGCTGCTCTTGGCGCGTTGGCAGTCCTTCAGGGAATGGTCAAGGATCCCTCACGCTACTGTGTCGTCGGTTTGGATGCAACCAGCGAAGCGATCAGTAAAATGAAGGAGCCCCGCTCGATGTTCCGGGGGACCGTCGACATAGACCCCTACGGTACCGGGCGCCAGATAATCGACGTCACCGTGAAGGTGCTGGAGGAGGGACCGATCGACGAGGTCATAGAGATCCCGATGATTCCTGTTACCTGGAAGAATATCGAGGCCTACTAATTATGCAGAGCGGATTATCATTTCTCCTGCATCAGGATGTACAACGCATATTCAACAACTTCACGACCCTCTTCCAGATACGGATCGCCTTGTATACCCCCGAAGGGGAAGAGGTGAAGGTCGGCTGCAACCAGGATCTATGCAGCTATTGCCGCCTAATCCGCCTATCCGCTGCGGGGGAATCAGCGTGCAGGGAGCAGGACTGCCATGCCCGGGGCAAAGCCCTGGAGAGCCAGAGCCCCAGCGTCTATACCTGTCATGCCGGCCTAGAGGAGGCGATTCTGCCCCTCTACCATGAATCGACCCTCCTGGCCTTTGTAATGATCGGACAGATAAGAACCCGTAAGCGGGTGCCCTCCCTCCCCTTTCTCGCTACCGAACCTATACAACAGACCCTGGAATTACAGAAGGCCTTCGAAGAGCTCCCGATAAAACGGGCCAATGAACTGAGCCGTATTATCGAGCTCTTTCACGACTTGATGAACCTCATAACCGAGCGCTCATTAATTCAGATCAAACATGACGCGCGCCTGGGAAAACTGTTAAGCGCCTTGGAGCAGTCACCGGGGATGTTTCCCCGCATTGAGGACGCCGCAGCACTCCTGAACCTGAGTCCCTCTCGCCTCTCACATTTGCTGAAGGATGAACTCAATACGACCTTTACCGAGCTCAGCCGATCCTACCGGCTAAGCCACGCACGCTCCCGGCTGGTCAAGAGCACGCACCCAATTAAACGGATCGCCCTAGATTCGGGATTCAATGATCCCCGTTATTTTAGCCGACTCTTTAAACGTGAGTTCGGCGACTCCCCCGAGAGCTTTAGACGCCGACATCTATCTCCACCAGGATAGCAGGATAATCCACCTCGGGCTTAAGAACCTGAACTACAATAAAACCATACAAGAGACAAGGAGCGAAGCTATGTCTAAAAAGATGAGTAAACGGGAAATAGTGGCCTCAGTTCTGGCGGGAGAAACGCCTCCCTACGTTCCGTGGTCGTTCCGGTTCACTGTGGAGGCTGCCGCAAAACTGGAGCAGCACTACGGGCCTGACTGGGAATCCCGCATTAATAACCACTTTGTGGAACTCGGAAGCGATATTGGTTTCTTTACCGACCTGGGAGATAACCGTTTTGAAGACCTCTTCGGCGTCGTTTGGGACCGAAGCGTAGAGAAGGATATCGGCCTTCCGGAAGCGGTAGTATTGAGTGAACCCGAGCTCAGCAACTACAGCTTTCCCGATCCATTGGACGAGCGCTTTTTTCAGGATATTCCCACTAAGATCGCGGGCGATCCCGAGGCCTACCGGGTTTTCTGCATTGGATTCAGTCTCTATGAGCGGGCCTGGTCTTTACGGGGCATAGAGAACCTGCTGATGGATTTCTACGTCAATCCCGATTTTGTCCGGGAACTCTTCAGCAAGATTGCCGATTATAACATTCGCCAAGTGGAGAAGGCACTGAGTTATGATATCGATGCAGTCTATTTCGGCGACGACTGGGGACAACAGACCAGTCTGATCATGGGCCCTGATCTCTGGCGGGAATTCATCAAGCCCGAACTTAAACGAATGTACGAGACCGTAACAGCCGCCGGCAAAAGGGTGATAATTCACTCCTGCGGAAAGGTGGATGAACTCTTTGGCGATTTAATCGAAATCGGCCTGAGCTGCTTCAATCCCTTCCAGCCGGAGGTAATGGACTGCGCCGCTTTGATCGCTGAACATCGAGGAAAGCTGGCTTTCTGGGGAGGACTCTCCACGCAAAAGACCCTTCCCTTCGGCAGCAGCGAGGATGTAGCCGCCGAGTCTACCCGCTTATTGGAACTCGGCAAGCAAGGCGGACTTGTCTTCTCGCCCAGTCATGCAGTGGAGGGGGATGTCTCCCTGGAAAACATGCTTACCTTCATCGACAAGGTTCAGGCCCAAGAGGGCTACCGGAGCTAGCACGAGAGTTAAAGCCGGTAGAGCGGATTCCTCTCGGGGATAGACCGGGAGAGGGTATTCTTGAGAAGCAGATTTACCTGGGTGTGATAAGAGCTTAGGAAGTCGCGCATATCCTCGAACCAGTAGCGGTAGAGGGCCTGGATCGCATAATAGCCCTGGGCGTGGGGGTCCTGATCGAGAGCGGCGAACAACAGTCCGGTGCGCAGATAGTCAGCGATCTCAGGGCTGTAATCGGTCCCCACGGCCATGGGACTCTCCCCCGCCGGAAACCCGGCTAGTGCCCGGCAGAGCCCGAGGGTCGCCGCCCCGCTGACCGCGAAAATCCCGGCGATATACTTTTCCTGCCGCAAGTGCTCTGCTGCAAGCTTAGCCGCCTGTTCCGGATCATCCCGGCAGATCTCAACCCAGGCCAGGCTCAACCGAGGGTGGCTTTCCTGAAGCTCTCGGCGGAAGCCTTCAAGCCGTTCCTGATGCGCGGCAAGTTCGGGAAACCCGGTAACAACCCCCAGCTTGGCCGGCCCCCGGATTGCCTTGCCCAGGATCTCCGCTGCAGTACGGCCTGAGGCTGCCAGATCATGACCGATAAAGGTCAGCCGGCCGGAGTCCGGGGCATCTGTGTTTATGCAGATCACCGGGATACCCGCGGCCGTCAACTCTTGCAGGTAGCGGTTCAACTCACTGGCATGGGCCGGAGCGATGACAAGACCGCTGGGCGGATTATCGAGCAAAGATTTAAGGCCGGCTCTTTGAGCCTTTAAATCGTGGCGCTCGGTGAAGCGGCAATCCAAAGCAAAGCCCGCTTCCTCATGGAGGAGGATCCCTTCCTCCAGCCCCCGGGCAAGCTCAGCGAAGAAGAACTCCGGCAAGCGGGGCATCATTACCGTAATAGTTCGCGTTCCCTTCGACGCAAGAATTCTGCCAACCTTATTCGGCTTATATCCCAGCTCCTCTGCCTTGGCCAGAATCATCTCACGAGTATCTGCGTCGATACGGCCTCGGTTATGCATGGCCCGGTCTACCGTTCCCCGGGAGATCTCCAGCGCCCGGGCGATATCATTGATCGTTACGCGCTTGTCGCTCATCGCCAGCGCATCAGTCTCTGCAAAATGCTCTCCTCCTCAGCAGCTGTTTCAGCATTGATCCAGAGGAAGATCCCTTCGGGAGAGACCGCGTCCATGAATTGATCCAAATCCTCCGGGGCCAGGTCGACGATTATACCCTTCCCTGCTCCTTGTACCTTACGGATGAGCTCAACCCACTGCAGAATCGGATAATCCTCACCAACGCCCTGGACCCACTGAATCCCGTGGATCTCATCGAGCTCGAGAAGATAGTCGATATGCCTTGCAACGCCGGGACCGTCTACATGGAACACATTATGGGTCATCCCGGCGATCTCTCGTGTATGAATCGGCAAACAAAACTCCTCAAACTGTTCGCTCGATATCATAGCCGAAAAATCGTTACTGGGAATATGGAACTTTCCATAGGAGGGGATATTCATCCACGAAACAGAGGGCTGTCCATGTGATCGGAGCAGTTCATGGTAGGTATCGAAAACTCCCGGGAATTCCCGAATCGAGAGGTCTAGCAGCTTATGAACCTGCTCCGGGGCATCGTAGAGATCCATGCAGAGCTGAGCATTCCCCCGGAGAGCGGAGGCACAATCCATTCCCGGGTGCAGATCGGTGTAACCCACCCAATAGCGATTGGCGCAGGATTCCAGCGCCCGTCGGGTAAGTTCTTCAATACCTTTATAATAGACGGACTCCCTGTTCAGGAAGATATCATCCAGCATCGACCACTCATTCAAGATCTCATGACTCCAGGAGGTGGTTTCGCCGAACTCGAGCTCCACCCCGTAATAGGCGGCGTAGATATCCGGGCCGAGGTTAGGCATATATACCGGGAAGGTCTCGGCAGTGAAGCGACTTATCTCGAGACTTTTCTCGAAGGCCTCCAGCTGATAATCGGCATCGAACCACTTCTCGCGCTGACTCGCCCAGCGGGCAGCGTCGGTCTCTATCCCCTCGAACTGGGCGTTATGCCGATGGAAACGGACCGGTGGACGGTCGATGATCTCCTGTTCATACCAAGCATAAATACGCTCTATACAGCGCTCATAGTCCGGTTTTGTCTCTAAGCCCTTGATTGTCGTGCTGGTCTCCATGCTCTCTCCTCGTACTGCGTGCTCGAGCACGCAGTATTTCTAAGTATGGCATGAGTAATGGAATTGATCAAGAAGGATCCCTATTCCCATCCGGCACCGGATAAACTACTGCATCACCCTTGACAAATACTCAAATCAGGACTATTTTTAACTAAACGGTTATTTAGGAGCCAAGCAGCGATGCCCGAAGATGTTCAGGATCTGATTCTCAAGGCCGCGGAGAAGGAGTTTGCCGCCAAGGGTTTCAACGGCGCCCGGGTCGATCAGATCGCCAAGGAGGCCGGGGTAAACAAAGCCCTCCTCTACTACTATTTCAAGAGCAAGCAGGGCCTCCTTAGCGCGCTCTATGAGCGGCTGATCAACAAGGGTTTTACGACCCTGGAGTTCGAGAAGCTCGCCAAGACCGATATCGCCCATAACCCGGAAGGGTTCGCCGACTTCTACCACCGGCTGCTCCACTTCTTCGAGCCTTACCGAGATATCCTGCGCATCTTGATGATGGAGAGCGTCAAGAATGAGGGGGAGAAGCCGATCCTCGAACTGGCGCGCATCTATCTGGACGGCCGCGCCGCGGACGTGGTCGATAAGATGCAGGAGCACGGTTTTCATACCGACGCGGACCGTACCCAGTGGGCGGTAACCGAGTTCTTCACGGGGATGATCCCCTTTGTCTGCTATATCCTCTTTAAAGAGGATGTAGCCCAATTGCTGAAGGTCGATCCCGAGGAGCTTGACACCTACTTCATGCGCAGCATCGAGACGACCCATCTTCGTTCACACCAGACAGAGGAGAAGTAATGTATAGGCCTACTAATCCCTTATTGACGAACCTCGATTTAACTAACTGTTTATTTGAACTAAAATTAACCAACCGTTTATTTAAGTCACAATTAACTAACTATTTAGTTGGAAGGAGTGAAAGATGAGTAGACGATTTGAGCGCTGGTTAGGGTACACCGAGTTCCTCCATCGACACCGCTACATCCTGCTGGGCGGCGTCCTGCTGCTGACCCTGGGCGCCCTCTTGGGGGCGAGCCGCATTAGCGTCAGCACCAGTATCCAGGACATGCTGCCCGAGGATCATCTCATGGTGTCCAGTTACAACCGGATCGATGAAGAGTTCAGCACCTCGGCCATCCTGCTTACGGTAGAGGGATCCCGGGAGCGTCGGGAGGAGATGATCCGGGCCGCCCACGAACTGGCCGCGGACCTCGAAGCCGACCCGGAGCTCGCCGGGGATATCCGCAGCATAAACCTGGAGATCGACCGGGAGTTTCTGCTGGAGTACGGCCTCCTCCTGACCGAGATCGACGACCTTGAGGATGTGCGATCCTTGAGCCGGGACACCCGACTCCTCCCCTTCCTTACCGCCTTTAACGACAACCTGGAGGCGGCCTGGCTCGACGAAGGGGGCGAGGATGTCTCCTCCCCCTCGGATGAGCAAGAGATCCTGGATATGTTCCGACGCTTCGAGGGCTTCGCCGAAAAGTTGAGCGCCTGGATCGACGGAGAGGAGCAGGACGCGGAAGAGACCGCCGAGGAGCTCCTGGACGCCCTCTTCATCGGCGACCGCTACCTCTTTAGTCCCGACTATTCGGTGCTGATGATGCAGATCAGCCCGACCTTTACGATCTCCGACCGGGAGAAACTGAGCTCCACCATGGCGCGAATCGATGCGCACCTGCTCAGCGCTTCCGACGACTGGCCGGAGCTCTCCTTCGGGGCCGCCGGCGACGTCGCCCAGGAGGCGGACGAGGAGAAGGCCCTCGGCTTCGACGCCCTCTACCCCGCCCTGGCGGCGCTTATAGTGATCCTACTTCTCTTCTACCTCGCCCTCAGCAACCTGCGTTCGATCCTCTTCGCCGTGGCGGCGCTGGGTGTCGGAATCCTCCTCGACCTGGGGGTCATCGGCCTGACGATCGGCCAACTGAATATGATCACCAGCTCCTTCGGAGCCCTGCTCGTGGGCTTAGGCATCGATTTCGGGATTCATCTGGTCAGCCGCTATGGCGACGCCCGGGAGTCGGGGATGAAGGCGAGCGAAGCGATGGCCCACACCCTGGCGACCACCGGAAGGCCGGTCGCCGTCGGCGCCGTCACCACCGCGGTCGCTTTCTACGCCTTAATGATCTCCAAGACCCTCGCCTTCCGGCAGTTCGGCTTCGTAGCCGGAACCGGCATCCTGCTGGTTTTGGCGGCGATGTTCACGATTCTGCCGCTGCTGCTCCTCACCTGGGGCGGCGCCCCCTCGGGCCGGCGGCGGGCGCGGCTCGAATTTCGCTTTATAGAACGCTGGGGAACTCGGCTCGAGAAGCGTCCGGTGTTTCTCGCCCTCATCGTCGGCGCGGCGGCCCTCTCCCTTTTCTCGATCCTGATGCTCCCCCGGCTCAGCTACAGCATCGATATCCGCAAAATAGGCCCCCAGGGCACGCCATCCAAGGCGACCGAGGAGCTGATCATGGAGGCCTTCGAACTGACCCCCTTCCCATCCTTCGCGGCGGTGGATAGCCTGGAAGAGGCGCGACGCCTAACCGACCTGCTCCGGGACGAACGGATCGTAAGCAACGTCAGCTCCCCCTCGGACTATATTCCCTCAATCCGGGAGCAGCGGGAACGCCACGCCTTTCTGACCGCCTGGCGTGACGACATTGCCCCGCCTGAGGAGTCGCCCCTGGTCGCGATTGAGGATCTCGCCTACGAGGTGCAGCGGCTGGAGTGGAACATCATCGAGATCGCCGATATCAGCGTCGCCAAGTACGGCTCCGAGGGGCGCATTATCGAACTCCGGGACGCGATGATCCGGGAGATCGCCGGAGCCGAGACGGGAGAATCGGGGCGGGAGAGTTTTCAAAAACTGATTAGCCGCATCGAATCGCCCCGGGGAGGCGAAAGACTTGCCCTCCTCGATCCCGCCTTTGCCGAGGCCGCCTATAATCGCTTCCTGAGCATGACCTCTCCCCGAACGCCGCTGACGGCGGCCGAGCTTCCTGCTGAGGTACGCCGGGAGATGATCGCCCCCGACGGCGACTCCTATCTGGTCACCCTCTACCCCACCGACGCGATCGAAACCAAGGCGGGGATGCTCCGCTTCGATGAACGGATGCACGAGATCGACCGACGCATCACCGGCACCATTCCCCTGGCCCTGGTGCTGGCGGAGGAGATCAGGAGCGCCGCCGGAACCGCGGGGGTCGCGGTGATCGCCGCAGTCTTTATCCTTCTCTTGTTAGTCTTTCGGAGTCTCTCCCGCACCCTGCTCGCCCTGGCCAACCTCTCTTTGGGGGTCCTCTGGATGATGGGGATCAACGCCTGGATCAGCGAACTGAACATGGTCAATATCCTGGCTCTGCCGCTGATCTTCGGCATCGGGATCGACTACAGCGTCCACATTATCCACGGGATGGACTCCTCCCCCTCTACCTCGGCCGCCCTGGGGAGCTACGGCAAGGCGGTGCTCTTAGCGGCCTTGACCACCATGATCGGCTTCGGCTCCCTGGCGGCGATCGGTACCTTCCGGGGCATCGCGACCCTGGGGACCCTGCTCTTCCTGGGTTCCGCGGCCGCCCTGCTCACCTCCCTTACGCTGCTACCCGCGATACTCTCGCGGACGCATAGATATCTCTCTACCCCATCAAATGAAGGAGTTAGAAAATGAACACCAGTTTTTTCAGACGAATAGGTTCCCTAATCCTCGGGCTCTTCGCGCTCTCTATGCCCCTCATCGCCGACGCAGAAGCGGAGGAGATAATTCGCAAGGTCGACGAGGTCCAGAAGAGCGATACCGAGGTCGCCTCTATGACTATGACCGTCGTCGACGATACGGCCGATCCCGGGTCGAGTCGCAGCTTCGAAGCCGAGACGATCGGCCGCGGGGCGGACGAGAGCGTCATCGTCTTCCGTTCTCCCCGGCGGCTGGCCGGGCTCTCGATCTTGAGCCGCGACGACGGCCAGTGGGTCTACTTCCCCTCCACCGGGCGGGTCAGAAAACTGAGCGGCGCGGCCAAGAGCGAGTCGGTCAGCGGCGTGGGGGGCGACTTCTCCTACGAGGATCTGGGCGGCGGCGAGTGGAGCGAGGATTACCGTTTTAGGCTCGTCTCGGAGGAGAGCGACGCCTGGATCCTTGAAGGGACGCCTAAAGACGACGAGATCAGCTATAGCGGAATCGAGATGACCGTGGCCAAGGCCGACTACATACCCCGGCGTATCGTCTACTACAAAGGCTCCTCGAGCCCTGAGAAAGTCCTGACCGTGGAGGAGGTAGGTAAGTTCGACGGGCGCCTCAAACCCGCTCGGATGGTAATGGAGAACCCTGCCAAGAACTCCCGGACCGAGATCGAGTTCACCCGTATGGAGTTCGGGACGCCCTTAGCGGACGAGCGCTTCCACCCCCGGCTCTTCTATCGCTAAGGAGGAGAATCATGCCTACTCTACGCAAGCGCAGTACACTACTCTTATTGATTGCATATTTCTGCCTCGCCGCCGCAGCCGAGTCGCCGACGGTCAGCGGCTACGGGCGGGCGGGCTTTACCGCCGCCGGCGTCGGTTCAGCCGTTCGCTACGGCGAGGAGCTCGGCACCAGGATCAGCTTAAGCGCCTCTCCCTCCCCCGGCGTCACCGCCCGGGTAGAGGGGGAGTACCGCTGGGCTTCCGGCTACGCCCACCCGCTGGGGCGCTACGCGGCCGCGGGACTTCCCGAACCGGCCGGGGTCGCCACGGCGGAGTCTATTCCAGGAAGCGACCTGCACGCCGAGTTCCTCATCGACCACGCCTGGGTCTCCGCCGCCTGGGGCCCGGCCGAGATAGCCCTGGGCAAGATGCCCTTAAGCCGCGGCAGCGCCTGGCTCATCAACCCGACCGACCGGGTCAACCGCCCCGGGCTCGACTCTCTCGGCGCGGAGGAGAGCCCGGGCTATCCGGCCGTAAGCCTCGACGCCGCCCTGGGGTGGCGCTACGGAGTCTCCGGCAATATCCTTTTCACCGATACCGGCGGGGACGGCGAAGTCGATATCGACGAGGGCGCTCCGGAGAACACCCCCTTCGCCCTCCATGTGAGCGCCTACCCCGACTGGGCCCAGCTCTCGGCGGGAGTCGCCCGGGAGAGCCGCCTCGAGAACGGGGAGCGGAGGCAGGACTACTACCTCCTCTTCGACCTGACCAGCGACATCGGAAAGGTCGGAATCACCGCCGAAACGGCGTTGAAGCTTCCGGAGGAATCCGGCGACTGGAAGCTTGAGGAGGCGCTCGAGTCTTCGGTCGGGCTCACCTATCTGGCGGAGCCCTTGGATACCGAGTTGATGGCGGAGTATATCCACCTAGGATCGGGGGCCGCCGGGAGCGATAGCTACGACTATGAAGCCTTCCTCGCGGGGGATTCCCTTCTCCTGGCCGAGGAGTACCTCTTCCTGCGGGCCGCACGGAGCGCTAGCCCCGAGTGGACCCTCGAAGGGGCGGCGGTGATCAACCTGAACGACGGAAGCTTGCTCGCTATTCCGTCGCTTGAGTGGGAGCCCCAGGCCGACCTGCTCTTCAGCGCGGCGGTAGCCGTACCGCTGGGCGGCGGAACAGATGAGTTCGGCGGAAGCCGGGAACTGGTACCCGGCAACGACTGGCAGCCCTGGGACGACTACCTGATCAATCTCATGCTAAAGCTCTACTTTTAGGCGACTTTGGACAGCATCGCCTTTATGGTCTTGAGCTCATCCTCATTGACCGTATGTCCCATTCCCGGGTAGATCCGCTCGGTAACCTCGGCCCCGAGGGAACGCAAGACCCGGCTACTCTCCTGAACGCGTTCCAGGGGGATATGGAAATCGACGTTAGAACAGCCGATGAAGACCGGAGTATTCTCGAGACTGCCGCCGTACCCTTCGGTATCGATTGTCGCACCGATCAGCCCGCCGCTCAAGGCGAAGACGCCCCCGTAGCGCGCCGGATGTAAGGCGGCGTAGTCCAGCGCCAGACAGGCGCCTTGGGAGAATCCGCCGATAAAGATCCTCTCCCGGGAAAGTCCCGCTGCAATAAGGGCCCTAACAATTCCGTCCACAAGCCGGAGGGCGCTCGTCAAGCCGGGTTCATTCTTGATGCGCTTCTCGATAAAGCGGAAGGGATACCACTGCGAACCGCTTGCCCGGGGGAGAATGAAGATCGTATCCTCTCGACTCAACTCCTCCGCCAACGGCAGCATCGATTCGGGCGGTGCTCCCCGGCCGTGTATCAGGATTACCGCCGATTGGGCCTCCTCAAGCGGCTGTCCGGTAACAAGCATCCCCTCCGTCCCATGGGGGGGAGCAAGATCTTCCAGCTTCATTAAACTACTCGGCCCATCACTCTGTAAGCTCTGATAGCTCATATCCATCCTCAAGGGTAATGAAGAGCGACCGGCGAAGATTGCCGTCGACGCTCTTGGTTCGGTGGCCCTTCCCCTCGGTATCCTCTACCAGCAGGAGATCCCCCGCGCTAAAGCTGCGCCGCTCGCCGAGACTGGTCTCTATCTCGATTATACCGTCCAACAATACAATCAGCTGACGCGCCGGCGCATGGTGAAAATCATAATTATAGTCCCCCCCGGTCTCCCGGAAAATCAGGGATTCGGCGGGAAGGGCCGAGCTCAAGCGGCCTATCTCACCGGCGCTGCGGAGGGCAATCTCGATATCCTCGAAACGGGAATCGCCCTCCCCATCGGCATACAGTCGGGTCAGCCTCATTGGACAGCCTCGGCCGCCTGGGTGCTGGCTTGCCGCTGATCCAGCGGGATCAACACCTTTTCGATCTGCTCTCGATGCGGCTCATACTGGGAGGGCAGCTTGAGGTTCATTCCCAGCTCCTGCAGGGCCTCATCAACGGTAAAACCGGGGTTGTCCGTAGCGATTTCAAACAGCACGCCGCCCGGCTCGCGATAATATACCGAGTGGAAATAATTGCGGTCGATAACCGAGGTAATCGAGTAGCCCTTCGATCGCAGCCGCTGCAACCAGAACTGTTGGCTTTCGTCGTTCTCCGTTCGCCAGGCGATATGGTGAATAGAGCCCGCCGATTGTCTGGCCCGGGGAGCCTTCGGATCCACCTCCACGTCGAAATAGACCCGGTGGTCGCCCTCGCCTGCGGTATACCGGTCCAGAGCCCCTTCCCGGCCCAGAAACTCAAATCCCATATCATCGACAATCAGTTTTTTCGTACCTTCGTCGTTCGATACGAGAACGCGCGTACCGAAGAACTTGCGGAGCGAATGCTCCCGGGTAACATCTTCGGTTTCCCAGCCGGGAAGATGAGCCACGTCGTCTTCGACAATCTCCAGGCGCATCCCTTCCGGATCCTCAAAGCCGATATACTCCCGGCCGAACGAGCGTTCGCCGGCCCGGAACTCGATCCCCTTACTCCTCAGCCGGTCGATCCAGAAGCTGAGACTTCCCCGGGGAACGGCGAAGAGTACCGCACTAGCCTCGCCGGCGCCGCGCACACCGCGGGAGGCATTAGGAAAGGGGAAGAAGGTGAGTACCGTTCCGGGCGTACCGATTTCATCGGCAAAATAGAGATGGTAGACATCCGGGGCATCGAAGTTCACCGTCTTTTTGACCAGTCTCATGCCGAGAACCCGGGTATAGAAATCATAATTCTCCTGGGGATGGGCCGCCAGGGCGGTTATATGGTGTAGACCGTTGATCCTGCTCTCCATATCGAACTACTCCTTCAATGATGTGTGTCCGGCCGCTCCGCTCGCGGCCGACAGAGAGAAAATAGTCATAGGCGGACGGCAAAACGATGGAGAAATCACCGGAGGATGGGGAAAAATCTCAGGTCCGGGCGAACCGGGTGACCGTACTGCCGGTTTCTTGTTTGAAACACCTGCTAAAGTAGTGGGGGTCCTCGAATCCGAGATTGTAGGCCAGTTCGTTTACCCGGATATCGGAATAACGCAGGAGTCTCCGAGCTTCCAGATTGATCCGCTTCTGGATATACTCCTTCGGCGTATAACCTGTGTGCATTTTTACCACCTCGGAAAGATAGCCGGGAGATACGGAAAGCTCCGTCGCATAGCGGGCGACTCGGTGTTCGCGCATGAATGAGGCCTCCACCGCGTCCTTGAAGCGTTTGACCAGAACCAGCGTTCCGCCGACCCCGGTATCGAGATCGGCATCGCAGACGCCGGTACACTCGATCAGAAAGAGCTTCAGCAGCGCACCGAGGCGTAACCCAGCGTAGGTTCCCCGCAAATTCACGGCCGAAGAGATCTCCTTATAATAGAAGGAGAGCTTATCCGCCCGGGACGGATCGATAAATAGGGGTTCGTTCTGCAGTTGATCATGGAAGATCTTCAAGCCCGCCATGAAGCCGGGGGTAATCTCTCCGCGAGCGAGAAAGGCATCGGTGAAGCAGAGCGCCGCGCCGTCCGGCGGGAGTCCGCCTTCGACCCGGTGAATCTGCCGGGGTTGGACGAAGAAGAGGCCGTCCCGCTTGAACCGGTAGCTTGAGAAGTCGATGTGCAGAGTCGCGTCGCTCTCTTCAGCCGGCCAGAGCACGGCGTAATAGCCATTCCGCACGGGCCCGGCGGCAGATTCGCCGGACCAATAGCTGTCGCGGAGATCAGTTATAGCAAAATCCGCGGGCTCGCCCTCGGTAAGAAGCGGCCGTAGTTCGAGTCCGAAGGTATCCTTCATGGGGAGAATATACGTATCCTATAAGAGAAGAAACAAGCGGCGTTCATCGAGAGCAGATTCGTCTCACTGGCGATAGAGTTGGTCACCTGCAGAATCTCGTCCACCTGTTCGGTCCGTCCCGCCAGGTTCTGAATCTCCGCAGAGATAGACTCGAGACTATGACTCACCTTGGTGGCAACGTCCGAGACGAGCTCCAAATGGCCGATCTACTTCTTCGGATTCCGCCTGTCGTAGAGGATCGAATTTGCGCTTGTTTATGTATCTCCCACTGAGTAAAGCTTAGTGAGCAGCGGTGCTGTTCGCAAGATCTCCATGAACTTATTTTTTTAAGCGGTCCTCATTTATATAAACCCGCACGGATCGGAGGCGGCCGCTCCTGCGGAAGACCTCGGCCGATAGCTCCGCCGGGATCTCGAGGCTGGGAAGCTCCGTTACCGTGCCGTCAGTAAAGGTAATCGCCATCGCCCTTCGGCCCGCCCGCACTACCGTAAAATCGACTCCGCAGTAGCTGAACTCCAGTTCCCCCGTCTCCGGCCTGAATTGATCCTCCAGGATCAGTTCGGGGAGGAAAAGAATCCGTGCCTTTCGTACCACAAGGCCCAGCTCAGCGTAGCGGGCGACGACCTCCTCCTTCACCTGGCCGGTCATTCCCGGCTGTTTGGCCCCCTGGCCCCAGGGGGTGTGGGAGTAGGGATCGACGGGCACCGCACCGTAGGTAGCGGGATCCTTGTTGAAGCCCAGACCGGAGCGGACGTCGATATAGCGCGCCTTTAGGGCCGCAACCGTCTCGGTCGACTCCCCCCGGAGCACCGCTTCCACCAGCTGCTCCTGAATCGCTAGCAGGAGCTTCGAAACCATGTGCCAGTAGATACTCCCTAAGCCTTCGTAGGCGAAGAAGGTTCCCGACCGGCCGGTAAAGGAGGCGTGGTCGAAGGTCTTCTCGAAGAGCAGCAGGAGCTCGTTCCGTTCCTCTGCGCTCAGATGGGCGGCCGCCTGTTCCAGATCGCGGGCGTTGTGGAAGGAGCCGTCGAAGTGCCAGATCCCGTTTTCGTCCCGCTCTAAGAGGGTCGACCACTCCTTCTCGGGGCGCTTGAGGACGCGGAGTCCTTCGGCATCCTCCGCCTCGATACGGTTCTTACGGAGAAAGCCGGGAAGCTCCCGATTGGGATAGAGCATGTAGGAGTGCTGATCCTCCCGGTAGAGGGGCCCGTCTTTGAGGGCGTCTAAGAGAGAGACGACCTCCGCCGGGGAAAGAATCCCGCTCGCGAGCCCGGATACCTGCCCTTCGAGCATAAGGTAGAGGGGTTTCACATGGGCCTCGTTCCCCTCGATGCTGAGTAGCTGATAGGACTGAAAACCCTCCCGGGGCGAGTAGGTCCGCTTCAGGGTCGAGACCAGATGGGCCCGCCACAGGCTCAGGTACTCCGCTATCTCCTCCCGCTCCAGGTATTCTTCGGACTGGAATCCGGATTTATAGAGCCCGTCCCGGTAGTTGTCCGATGCGGTCCCGAGGGCAGTGAGCAGGGCGTAGCAGGCGCCGGGGGCGTGCGAATCCTCTGGGGCGATGCTTCGGAGGCCGGCGACCGTCTCCTTCAGCCATCGGGCGACCTCGGCGTGGAGCTTCAAGCGCGGGGTATCCAGCCCGGCAAGCAGACCCGCCACAAGATCGGTAAAACGGGCCAGATACGCGACGGTAACCACCGAAAGGCCCCAGCCGGCCAGGGCGTTGTTGGCGTCGTTCCATTCGGGTCGCTGAGTGTTCAGCCAGATCCCGCCGCCGGCGACGTAGTTTCCCGTCTTGGCCAGGAGCAGGATCAGGAGCTTCTCCAACATCGTCGCCCGGAGGGGCATCCCGTCCTGATCCGGGATCAAACGGCCGTCGGCGCCGAGGCTCTCCGCCCGCCTGCCGATGCGCTCGTTTGCGCCGTGGTCGAACTCGATCGTATCCCGGGGATCGGCGATAAGCTCCTTGAAGGGCTTGATCCGGTAGGGAACATCGGCGAAGACAAAGATCGGGTCATTGAGCAGATCGGTAAGCACGCCCGGTGCAAAGGCTTCCGCATGCTCCATCAATCGGGAGAGATAGACGATTTGATGATCCCCCCAGTAGCCGATGTTCGACCAGGGATTCTCCGGCTCGGGCACCTCCCAGTCGATACCGTTCTGGGAGATGCGATAGGGGTTGTAGCCGTCGGCGGTGGTCGCGTTGAGAAACTTGGCGATTACCGAAGGGAAGTAGTCGGGGTACGAGAGGCAGAGGGCCTCCCAGTTCTGAAAGATATCCCGCCAGTTTCCCTGGTAGCCGATTATGGCGTTCCCCTGGGCGTCGTGGGTCTGAATATGGAACTTATTCCAGGGCCGGCTGGGGTCGCCGTGACGCCGGCTGAAGGTCAGCGGCAGATACTCGTAGGCGAGTCGTCGAAGCTGCGGATCGCCGCTTGCGTCGCAGCGCCCGTGGAGTTCACTGATAGGGAGCGAAGCGGGCAACTCCCGCAACTGCCGTTCCTGTGCGGCGTAGACCCGTTCATTCCACTGCTGCACGAACTGGGCGAACTGAGCAGCTTTGATCGAATAGCCTTCGACGAAATAGCCGCCGCGCATTATATTGAACAGCACGTTGGCCGCGTGGTGGTACTTGCTTTCCCGACTGCCCACCTGCTGGGCTGCGTCGTTGCGCTCAAGAATACGGCCCAGCTCCTCCCGACCGGCGCGTACATCCCGGCCCAGGTCATCCACCAGCCCCTCTCGATTCCGGCTGAGCCGGAGGCGAAGGTTATGTACGGCGGCGTGGCTCTGCTCTACCTCCGCGCAGAAGCCCCACTCCGTCGCTGAAGAGGGGGCGAGGCGCAGCTCCGCCGCCTGCAGGTACGCCCCGCGCCGCCCCTTAATATCGTATTCGGACTCAAGTTTCGCCCCGGAAAGGAACTGCGGGAGCTGATCCTCCGAGAGAAGGAGCGTCCCCCGCTCCAGCCCATAGGACCAGACCGTGGAGGCCCGCAGACTCTCGCTCGGCTCTGCTAAATCGGTGGGGGCGGCGCTGAGGGAGTAGATACCCAGGCCGGTTTGGGGATCGTATTCGCACCGCTTATAGGCATCGAGCAGGTTGCTGTAGAGGGACTGCATCTGGGCGGTCACGCCCGCGGGGAGTATGTTCCGCATGCCGTCGAGTACGCTCACCTCGAGGGGATCTCCGCTCATATTCGTAAGCCGCGCGAAGCGGTGAATCCCGTAAGCGGGACTGATTTCCCAGCCGTACCGAAACTCCAAGCCCAGGTCGGCGTTGCGCTCTTCGAACATGATCGCATCGCCGTGGGCGCTCTTGTAAAAGGAGCGTACCGAATCGTACACCCGCTCCCCGTCCCAGGCCAAGGGTTTCCAGAGCTGCGTTCGAGAGTCGCCGCGGACCCGTATAAGGGTCAGCGCTCCGGTGTGGAGATAGGCTTCGTCGATCTTGTCGGAGGTGATGTAGGGAAAAATCGCCGAATCAGCGTTGACCCGTCCCGCCGTCAAGCCGCCGGTGGTGGAAACGAACATCCAGACGTTGCCGGGATTCGTAACGGAGACGAGAAAGGGCGCGATGGTCTCGAAATTCTTGATTCGGTACCAGGTCCTACCCTCTTCCTCGACAAACTCGCCCCGGGGAGATTCGCGGCGCTGGGCGATCGGCGTCGATCCTAAATAGATACTCTTGTTCATAACTCACATCCCTTATCATCGGTTTCGCCCCTCGATTATACCACAAAATAGACTTTTGTAGGAACATATTACGATTTTTGTTGACAGATATAGCAGATGGGTAGAGAATAAAGTACCAACGTTTACTCATAAAGTTGGTACATATTGATTATCAAGGAGATAGAAATGAAGAAACTCATTCTGTTGGCGCTTGTAGCCGCCCTCCTCCTTCCGGCGTGTAGCAAAGGGACGGAAGAAGCGGAGGTTGTTATTCCGGATTCCTTCGAGGGGATGACCCTTTCGATTATCACCTTTACCGGGGAGTGGCAGGACCAGGGCGTAGTGGCCGACTTCGAGGAGCGCACCGGGGCGACGGTCGATATGCAGATTGTGCCGCTGGCCGACTACGAGGCGAAGATCCGGCCCCTCCTGGCTACCGGCCAGAATGTGCCCGATATCTTCGTCGGCGAAGCCGCCTATGTACGCCAGTTCGTCGAAGCGGGGTACTGGACGAACCTGAGCCAGGATCCCTTCAACGCCGACACCAGCGGCATGTTCCCCTATGCGGCCGAAATGGGGACCAACAAAGAGGGCAACGTCGTCGCCCTTACCTGGCAGACGACTCCGGGAGGCTGGTTCTATCGCAGGAGCCTGGCCAAGGAGTACTTCGGCACCGATGATCCCGACGAGATCGCCAAGCTCTTTGCCGACTGGGACAGCGTATTGGAGACCGCCAAGGTGCTCTACGACGAGAGCAACGGCGAGGTTAAGATGTTCCCCGGTATCGGAGAGACGATCTTCCGGATCTTCTACTCCGCCAGGACCACCCCCTGGGTCAACGAGAACAACGAGTTCGCCATAGATCCCCAGATGCTCGAGTACATGCGCATCGGCAAGCAGATCCGCGACGCAGGCTACGACGCCAAGCTGGACGACTGGTCGGGCGGCTGGTTCGAGGCGATGAATACCGTCCCCGGCGAAGCGGAGGTCTTTCTTTGGGGTTGGCCGACCTGGGGCCTCTTCTTTGTAATGAACGGCCAGACCAACTCCGTAGGCGATTGGGCCGTCGCTGCGCCTCCCGATCCCTTCTTCTGGGGCGGTACCTGGGCCGGTATCTACAAGGACAGCCCCAACAAGGCGCTGGCCTGGGAGTTCATCAAGATGCTCACCCAGGATGAGGAGTGGATGAAGGAGTACGCCGAACGGGCCACCGAATTCATGTCCAACGAGAAAGTCATGGAAGAGGTAAAGGAAGGTTTCACCTCCGAAACCCTGGCCGGCCAGAATCCGCTGCAGTACTTCTACGAGCAGACTCCCTATATCGACGCCTCCGCGATTCAGGGCTACGACTACCAGATCAACAACATCTTCGCTCAGGTCTTGAACGAGTTCCTCGACGATCAGCTGACCTATGACGAGGCGGTCAAGGCCATCGGCGATCGGGTTAAGGAAGCGTTGCCTCAGGTTACTATCAAGTAGGCATCTATCATCGACTTATTGCGGCGCGCCTCGTGCGGACCACCCGAACGGGGCGTCGCCGTAATTTCCTTAAGGGGGTAGATATGACAGAACGTAAATATGCGCGGTACGGATACCTCTTTATTCTACCGTTCTTCGCGACCTTCGCGGTATTTTGGCTCTATCCGGTCATCAGCACCTTCGTTACCAGCTTGACCAACGAGGATTTTACCCGAGCCGGACGGGCCTTTGTAGCTTTCCAGAATTATGTATACGAGGTTACCAACCCCGGCTTCTGGCGCTCCTTTCTGAATACCTGGATCATCTGGCTTCCCAACATCGTGCTCCAGCTGAGCATAGCCCTCTTTCTCGCGGTGGTCCTGACCAATATCCAGCTGCGGATCCGGGCGGTGGGAGTATTTCGGGCGATCTTCTTCTTTCCCAATCTGGTAACGGTGGCTTCGATCGCGATTCTGGCCTACGCCGTCCTGGATTGGCAAAACGGCGTCCTGAACCAGCTCATATTCGGGACCGGCGCCGGCGCGCAGGAGAATTATATCTTCTGGTTGAACGATCCGATCATGTCGCGCATTATCGTCTCGCTCATCCAGACCTGGATGTGGTTCGGCTACACCATGATCCTCTTCATGGCGGGGGTCCAGTCGATCTCGGCCAGCCTCTACGAGGCGGCGATTGTCGACGGGGCCGGACCGATGCGTACCTTCGCCTCCATCACGCTACCGCTGCTTAAACCGGTTATGATCTATGTGGTCATCACCTCGCTGATCGGCGGCCTGAATATCTTCGATCTGCCCTGGATTCTGACCCGCGGCAGGGGCGGTCCCGACCAGAGCCTGACGACCACCGTCGTATACCTCTACAACCGGGCCTTCCGCTTCTATCAGTTAGGCGCGGGGGCGTCCGTTTCCTACCTCTTGTTGATATTCACCGGAATATTCTCGTACATCTACCTGCGCTTCGTCGGCTTCGGGAAGGAGGAGTAAAATGACACATACAGCTGGAGAGAGCGCCCACCGGATTCGTAATATCGGTTCAACGACCGGCGTCTACTTGGTACTGCTTATCGTCGCCCTGGCATGCATAGTGCCCTTCTATGTGATGCTCGTAAACGCCACCCGGACCAACCAGGAGATCAACGGCGGACCGACCATACTGCCCGGAACCGCCCTGGTCGACAACTGGCAGACCCTGATTCAGGGGCGCAAGGATCCCAATACCGGGTTGCGTTCCGGCGGACTCAACATACCCCAGGGCTTCATGAACTCCCTCATCGTCGCCTTGAGTTCGACCGCCCTGGCCGCCTACTTCTCAGCCATGACCGCCTACGGCTTCGCCATGTACCAATTCCGGGGCAGAAACCTGCTCTTCGGACTCCTGTTGAGCGTAATCATGCTGCCCCCGACGATCATGCTGGTGGGACTCTTCAAACTCTCCCTCAGCCTCAATCTATACGATACCCGGCTGATTCTAATCCTGCCGGCGATAGCCAGCCCCTATACGGTCTTCTTCATGCGTCAGTACACCAAGAGCGTGATCAATCGCAGCCTGGTGGAAGCCGCGCGCATCGACGGTGCGGGGGAGTTCTTCATCTTCCACCGGATCGGGTTGCCGCTGGTAGCACCCGGAATCGCCACCATGTCGATCTTCGGGTTTCTGGTGCAGTGGAACAACTACCTGGTACCCCTGACGCTATTGAACAGTCAGGAGAAGTACACCCTGCCGCTGATCATCCAGCAGCTCAACACCACCACCTACCAGCGCGATTTCGGCGCCATGTATCTGGGGATCGCCCTCAGCGTCGTACCCATCATCATCGCCTTTGCAATCCTGTCGCGCTATCTGATCGCGGGGATCGCCTTCGGCGGCGTGAAAGAGTAGGTCCGGTGTCGGCCGCGACTATCAGGAACCCGATTCTGCGGGGATTCAACCCGGACCCTTCGATCTGCCGTGCAGAGGGTCGGTTCCTGGCGGCCGTCTCTAGCTTCGAATGGTTTCCCGGCGTCCAGATATGGGAGTCCGACGATCTCGCTTCATGGCGCCTGCGTACCCGCCCCCTAAACGAGGAGCGCCTGCTGGACCTGACCGGCGTGCAGAGCTCCGGGGGAGTCTGGGCCCCCTGCCTGAGCTATCGCGAGGGGGAGTTCTACCTGGTCTTTACCGTGGTGCGCAGCTGGCGCGGCGAGAGTGGGAAAGATCCGGGCGCCTTCAAGGACACCCTCAACTACGTAACCCGCTCATCGAACCTTGACGGCCCCTGGGAAGATCCGGTCTTCGCCAACAGCTCCGGCTTCGATCCCTCCCTGTTTCACGACGACGACGGCCGGAGCTGGTTCCTCAACATGGAGTGGGATTATCGGGGTGATCCGACCCACTTTTCAGGCATCCTGCTGCAGGAGTTCGACCGGGAAACCCTTGCGCCCTTCGGCCCCATCCATACAATCTTTCGGGGAACCGAGCGCGGCTGCGTCGAGGGACCGCACCTCTACCGTCGCGGCGACTGGTACTATCTGGTAACCGCCGAGGGGGGCACCGGCTTCGAGCATGCGGTAAGCGTCGCCCGCTCACCAAGAATAACCGGCCCCTACGAGGTACACCCAAACAATCCCGTGCTCTCCTCCCTCGTCGAGGGCACAAGGGTTTCGGCCGCGGAGCCTCCCGACGGATTCTACACCCGGCCGCAGAAGGCGGGGCATGCGAGCCTGCTCCCCATAAGCGAGGAGGAGTGGCTGATGGCCCACCTCTCCAGCCGTCCAGCTCCCGGGAGCGCCGTATGTCCGCTGGGGCGGGAGACCTCCCTCCAGCGGGTACGCTGGACCGATGACTGGCCCAGGGTGGTGGACAACGACAATAAGGCTACCGCCCTCCCCTTGAGAGAGGTGTGCTTCCCGGTTCCCTCGGCCGCGGCTGACCCGGCGGCTGAAAGAAGTCCTTCCTATACCAATCACGACACGATGGTTACCGACCTCTTCGACGGCGAGGCGCTCCACCCAGCGTTTCGCTTCCTTCGCCGCGACCCGGGCAGAGACGCCTCCCTCACGGCGCGCCCCGGCTATCTACGCCTTATCGGCCGGGAATCCCCGGTCTCGACCTTTAGGCAGACGGTCGTCGCCATGGCGATCACCGCCTTTACCTATAGGGTAGAGATAGAGCTGGAGTTTGCCCCCGACTCCTTTCAGCAGATGGCGGGGCTGATCGTCCGCTACGATGAGCGCAACCAGTACTACCTGCGGATCGCCGGGACTCCCGAGGGCGGGCGCAGCCTGGGTCTGCTGCGCTTTATCGCCGGCGAGCTCGACGCCCCGGTGCAGCCGGAGATCGAACTGACCGCAGGTCCGGTCGTTCTGGGACTAGAGGTCGACGGCGGTACCGGCCGCTTCGACTACTCCGCCGCCGGAGAAGACCTAAAAACCGTTTCCGTGGAACTGGACATGCTCGCCCTCTCCGACGACGCGGTCTGGCCTCTGGGATTCACCGGCACCTTCGTCGGGATGGCTTGCCACGACATGAGCGGCCGCGGGATGCACGCCGAATTTGCGCGATTCAATTACACTGAAAGAGCGACGGTCAGCTGATTCGCAGGTCCGCGACGCTGCCGCGCTCGATGAGCTCGAGCTGCATCATCACCGTGTATTCGCTGTGATAAGTGTGCGCGCTTAGACGGGCGAGCATCATCTCGGCGGCGATCTTGCCCATCACATATTTGGGATGATTGAAGGTGGTCAGCGGCGGAGAGACGAGGGAGGACTCGCGGATGTTATCCACCCCCACCACCGAGATATCCTCCGGGATCGAGAGATTATTGGACTCGAAGTAGTCGTAACCCTGGAGGGCCATTTCATCGTTGAAATAGAAGAAAGCGGTCGGGGGTGGAGAGGCGGAAGCCATTATCTCCTCGGTTAAAAGCGCTCCCGGTCGCCGATAGTTGGCGGCGTCCTCGTAGCTCCGTACAATCTGCGGGTCCAGGGCAAGCCCGTACTTCTCGAGCGCCTCTTTGTAGCCTGCGTAGCGGAACATCCCCGATTGGGTATCGGATTTATAGATGAAGGCGATGCGCCGGTGCCCCATATCGAGCAGGTACTGCGTCGCCGATCGGCCGACGCGGAGATCGTCCACCGTTATGGACGAGGCGCGCAACCCCTCGATAATCGTATTGGTCAGCAGAATCGGCAGGTCGAGGTTATTGAGGGTCTTAATAAAGGGATCGTCGGCATTGAGCTTGGCGCTCATGCTGGGTTCGATGATCAGCCCGGCGATACCCTGGTCGAGCATGCGGTTGATCGACTCGCGCTCCTTCTGATGGTCGGAGTTGCCGTTGGCCAGGATCATCGTATAGCCGCCCCGGTACAGACCGTCCTCGAGGCCGTGAATCAGTTCGGGATAGATATTGTAGGTGAGCCAGCTGCTGACGATGCCGATGGTCTTCGGCGGTGCCTCCGTCTCCTCATTACCCACATAGACGGTGCCCTTGCGGCGGGTGCGTTCCACGATCCCGCGCTGGACGAGCTCGCTGAAGGCGTGCCGGACGGTATTGCGGCTCACGCCCAGCTCCTCCGCCAGGTCCATCTCGCCGGGGAGGGTGTCCCCGATCTGGACCGAGCCGTTCTCGATCAGATCTAGAATATGTGCGCGAACGATCTCGTACTTCGTAAGTCGCGATTTGCCGCTTGCCATGCTAGGATCATAACCGATAGAACATACGCGGTCAATTGTTCAGACAAAATTGACCGCGCCTGCTCGTTCACGCACGTATCTGCCGCTACAGAACTGCTTACTGGCCCCCGAACTCGAAGCTTTGGTTCTTCTGTCCCGTGGCTTTGAACTCGTAGATATCCGTACCCGAAGCGTTTCGGATAACGAAGAAGTGGGCGGCCCGGGTATCGAAGCTTGCCGAGGCTCCCGCGGGAATCGTCCCCAGGCTCACCGGACGCCCTTCGGTATCGATCCAGATCAGTTCCAGCTCCTGGGTAGCCTGGTTTACGAAGCTCACCGTTACCTCCTTGGCGCTGGGGCTGGAACGCTTATTGGCCGGATAGAGCTCGTCCGCCGGTGCAGGGGTCGGAGTGGGTGCAGGCTGGGGAGCCGGCGTCGGCGCGGGTGCCGGCTGCGGGGCGGGAGTCTCCTCCGCCGCGGGGGGCTCTTCCGGAGCGGGCGTCGGAGTAGGCGTAGGAACCGGAACAGGCGCCGGAGTCGGCGCAGGGGCGGGCTCAGGCTCAATCGCGACCGCCGGCGGGGTCGCCCCGGCGGTAACCAGAATCTGGATCACCTCATCCTTGCTCGGATTTTCCGCGGCCAGATCGACCGGCTGCTTGCCGTCGGCGTCGTAGGCATTTACCTCGGCTCCGGCGGTCAGCATCAGCCGTACCATCTCCGGCGAGCCTGCGGCGGCGGCGTAGTGGAGCACCGTCCGGCTCCGGTTATCCCGCTGCCGAACCGAGGCGCCGCCCAACAGGAGCTGCCGGGCAAGATCCACGTCGTTTCCGGCGGCGACCTGCATTAAGAGGGTGCGACCGTCGGCGCTTACCCGATTGGTGGCGGCGCCGAACTGAATCAGTAGCCGGGCGGCGTCGCCCTGCCCTTTGTGAATCGCCTCGCTCAAGGCGATCCGGCCTTGGGAATCGGCGGCATCGACGGCGGCGCCGTTCTCTAATAGACGGCGGAGGAATGGGAGCTTGCCGGTACTGATAACCACCAGCCGCTCGCCGTCGGCGGAGAGGGTATCGGGATTAAAGCCCGCTTTCAGGAGCAGGTCGAGGACCTCCACGTTACCTGACCCGGCGGCGGCGAAGACCGTCTCCCGGACGGGATCGCTCCCGGCCTCTATCTCCGCACCGCGGTTAATCAAGATAACGGCGCTCTGATTAACCCCTTCCGGCTGCTGGGCGCTGACGTAGAGGGCCCGCATCAGGGCGCTCCAGCCGTTGCGGTCGGTCAGATCCCGGATCTCAGGCGCGGCATCGAGAAGCAGCTCCACCACTGCAGGAGCGTTCTCCGCGGCGGCCACGATCAGCGGCGTTCTTCCCTGCCGGTCGACGGCGGCGGGGTCGGCCCCGGCCTCTATCAAGAGGGAGACCATCTCCCGCCGACCCGGTTTCAGGGTATAAAAGAGGAGGGATACGCCCTCCTTATCGACGGCGGCGGCATCGGCGCCGGCGGCGATCAGCCGGGAGGCGACGGCGGTGTGGTTCCGCTCTACCGCCGGAAAGAGGGCGGTGTAGCTCTGGGCGGTTTTCTGATCCACCGCGGCTCCGGCGGCAAGGAGAATCTCGACCGTCCGCAGGTGTCCGCCGGAAGCGGCCAAGTAGAGGGCTGATACTCCGTCGTTATCCTGGGCGCCGACCGCGGCTCCCCGGTTAAGCAGAAGTTCGGTTACCGGAGCGTGTCCGGGGCCTGAGGCGTACATCAAGGCCGTTCGACCGCTGTTATCCCGATCGGCAATCCGGGCGCCGTTATCGAGCAGATACTGGGCGGATTGAAGCTGCCCCGCCTCGGCGGCGAACATCAACAGGGTCTTGCCGTTCTTTTGGGGAGCGTTGACGTCTCCCCCGTCGGCTATATACTCCCGCAGCGCATCAATATCGCCCGAGCGGACGGCCCGCACCTCGGTGCTGGCGCAGGCGCCGAGAAACAGTACCGTTGCTAATACGACGGCCAAAATTTTCCAGAATTTCATGCTGTACATTCCTCTCCTCCAGATAGTAGGACTATAGTTCATCATGCCGAAGAAAGCAATTTGTATCGGAATTCTAAAATAGGGTGTATGATCAGGTATGAAGAACAAGACCCCCGACTTTCAATGGCTGATCAATCGCCGCGCCTAAATCAGTTGGGCAGAGAAGAAGATATTCGCATAGGCGGAACCTGGGTAGAAGCTCGAGAGCAACATAATCAATACAAATCGTATGTTACGATTGTCATATACCCGTCGTTATCGGGCACTGCAGACTATAGCTTGCAATAATTATAAACGCTTACACGAACCGCGATCCACAAGTTTCTGACGAATCTTCACTCCCATCATCAACTGCGATGTATCCTCAAGGTTAACCACCCGATTCAACATATCGGCGGCAACGACACCCATCTGATCGGTTTGAGATCTCATAGTCGTCAACTTTGGAATCTCAAACTGAGAGTAATCAAAGGAGTCACCAGCGGTAATAATCGATACATCGTCCGGAACGGATATATGATTTTTATTCAGCACAACATATACCCGCTCGGCCAACTGGTCATGCAAACAGTATAGTGCGGTCGGAGGTTCTCCCTCTTCAAATAGACGCTTCAGTCCAAGCTCAATTTTCTCAATGTTTTCCTGACCGTTAAACAGTATGATGTTCTCATCGGGAAGAAGCATACCGTGATCGTCTACCGCTTTTTTTACACCGAGTAAGCGGTCTTTACCCATCAGTTCCGTTGCCGGGTGCTCAGTGCCTAAGTAAGCGATCTTACGATGACCGCAATCATAAAGGTAGCTGACCGCATCATAAGCGCCTTGAAAGTCGTCGTTGCAAACCGACATATACTTGTCCAGATACTTATTGTTCATTACCGCGAGGATTGGGATACCGCAATCGGCTACCGCATCGATAAGCTGCTCGTCCTCAAGATGAAGGATAATAAGCGCCTTGGCAGAAACGGCACTAGACTGCAGGAGCAACTCTTGCGAAGTGGTATTGTCATCGATGGGAAGTATCACCGGTTGGATACCATAGTTCCGTAGGTTCTTCTTAAGACTCTCGATAAACACCCGTATAAAAACCCACAGGTATCCCCAGTTTTTCTCAGTACTAAAGAGAATCCCCACGTTTTCCAGGGTAGTATCCGAACTTTTGGTATACCCGAGTTGTTCCGATGTTTTCTTTACCAGCTCCACGGTCTTAGGCGATACCCTTCCCTTGTTTGCCAGCGCTTGGGAAACAGTTGAGGGCGAGAGATTCAGCGTTTCTGCGATCTGTTGTAAAGTAACTTTCCTGGCCATCATCGGATTATAAGTTGATAAAAAGATGGTGTCAAGATAGCCAAATTTTTATCTTCTTGTTTACCTTTCTCGGTAGTACCATGAGAGAAGCAGGCGCCCCTGCAAACTTCAAGCTTCACAAGGACGCTGCAAACTAACAATAAGATCACGTTTAAACAAGGATTTCGTTTTTCTTGCCTTCTGAGAAGAAGTCGGCATACCCCAGCAACCCCCACTCTTCTACTATCTTCCAAGTACCGTTTATTTTTTTAACAAGACATTCGCACATGTTGATTATTTTTCCACTTTCCACTTTTTTATGGGTAGGAGGGCCGTATAGACTCGGACCGGTAAAGGTACCTTGAGGCTGGGTAATCTGAATAAAGGTATACTCTGAATCGTTCAACTGCTTAGCCCATATCCCAACGAAGTTGATCTTAATATCCGGCATAGAGAATAAGCGCTCACTCGTATGGGCGATTACCGGTTCGATTCCGCTTAAGTCTTTTCCGTTCTCTCCATGAATTACTATATCGTCGGAGTAGTGATCGTAAATGCGACCGATCATTCGGTGTTCCCAAATGAGCTTTGTATAGGCAATGAAAAAGCTCTCTACATCCTCGGCGGTTTTAAAGTCCGATTGACTAACAATGGCTTCAAGGCTTTCCACATCCGTTATCTCGTTATAGCTTTCCATCTCCTTACCTTCTCCCATCTCGTCTACTCGTCGTCCAGATTTTTTAACAGATTTTCTATCGTTCTCTTACTTCGTATGGAGTACTCCTGCGCAATCTTCCAACAACCGTCCTCTTTTCTTAAAAGAAAAACAGACTGCCCCAGAGAGTTCTTCTCATTTAATTTCCGAAAAGTAGGCGGACCATACATACTCATGCCGGTATTGGTTCCTTCGCAGTAGGTTCGCTGATACACCATATATCCGTCTTCGGAATCCTTTTTCGCGAAGGCCTCGGAAACCACCACACGCAAATCCGGAAAGGATGCTATAAAAGTGAGGAATTTCTCCTGTATCTGCTGGGGGCCTACAATTTGATCGCCATCGGGGCCCTTAAGAACGGCATCCTTGGTATAATATTTATACACTAGCCCCAACATCTGATGATTCCATATCACCTTGGAGATCGCCTCCGCAAATTTTACAGCCTCTTCAGGACTCTTCAACTCCTCTTTATCAAGGATTGCTTCCATCTTTTTTCGTTCCATCACCATAGTCTCACAGTAGTCCATCTTCTTTATCCTTTTACTTACTGGTCGAAGGTATCCGCAAACTGGGATTTGAAAAAATCATCAAATCCGAGACACCACTCTTCTGAAACTTTCCAGCTGTTATTTTCCCTCTGTACCAAACATTCGCACATGCACATGTTGTTCCTATAGTTAAGGTGCGCATTATTCGACGGACCATATTTTGACGGACCACGGAAGGTACCTTCGATATAAGTTACCTGAACGAATCGGTACTCATCTTCACTCTTCTTAACTGCATGCATCTCTAAGAAGTTAGTCCGCATATCAGGCATAGCGGCTATGCCTTCACTTGTATGCTTAACGATACCGTCTACGGATGAAGTGAGTGCCCCATTCTCCCCATGAATGAGGGTATTATCCTTATATGAATCATAAATTGCGCCCATCATCTTATGATCCCAAATATACCTGGTAAGGGATATAAAAAACTCTTCCACGTCCCGTTCGTTCTCAAAATCTACGTTTTCGACCGCCGCTTTCAGATTGTAAAAATCATGATCCCGGTCCGTTGCTTCCCAAACCATTCATTCAACTCCAATCCAAGCCGCTAGTTAGTTTTCTGCTTGCGGAGCCGGATTGCGGCGGATTCCGCATGGGCCGCCATCCCTTCGACGTTCGACTGACGCACAACAATCTCCGCCAGGGTCTGCATAGCTTCCTCCGATACCCACTGATGGGTGATTGTCTTCAGAAAAGTACTTACCGACACCCCTCCGGTGTACTTGGCAGCCCCGGCCGTCGGCAGGGCATGGTTGGTACCCGCCACCTTATCGGCAAATACCTCAGCCGCGCGTTCACCAAGGAAAGCGGAGCCGTAGTTAACAAGCTTCGACAAAAGAGCATGCGGATACTTTGTGTGAACTTCTAGATGTTCGGGCGCCCACTGATTTGCCAGTAACGCGGCATCGTCCAGGGTTTCCACAACGGCGACCTCGCCCTGGGCATCCCACGCCGCTTGAGCGACGTCGGCGGTCGAGAGAACCTTCAACTGCTTCTCTACCTCGGCGATGGTTTCGCGTCCCAACTCTTCGGAAGTGGTAATTAACATACCTCTCGCATTCGGATCATGCTCAAGTTGGCCCAAAAGATCGGCGGCTACAACGTCCGCCTGGGCGGTAGCATCCGCAATTACCAGGATTTCACTCGGACCCGCTTGAAGATCCAGCCCGACTACGCCATTTACCTGCCGCTTTGCCTCAGTTACCCATTTGTTTCCCGGACCGACGATCTTAAAAACCGGCTTGATCGTTTCTGTTCCGAAGGCCATCGCGGCGACAGCCTGCACCCCGCCGATACAGTAGAGCTCATCAATACCCGACTCTTCCGCGGCAAAGAGTACCGCCGGATGCACCTTTCCATCCCTCCTCGGAGGCGTACAGCCGATTACCCGTTCAACCCCGGCAACCTTTGCCGGAATAATGAGCATCTGGGCGGCCGATAAAATCGGATAGCGACCTCCGGGAATGTACGCACCTACATCAGAGATCGGTACGATGCGATGACCGAGATGTATACCCGGAGAAACCTCAACCTCCAGCTCTGACATCGTTTCGCGCTGAGCTTTGGCAAAGCTCCGTACCTGGTTGATACCGAATTGAATATCCTCTTTCAGAGTGTCGCTCAGCTCTCGTCTGGCTGAAGCAAACTCCTGCTCCGATATGCGGACATTCTTACGCTCTATTCCGTCCAATTTTTTTGTGTACTCGAGGACCGCTTCATCCCCTCGAAGCCGTACTTGCTCGATCATTTGGGAGACCGTTTCCCGCACTGCGCTCAGATCTTCCGCTTTGGCCGGTTTGGCCTCTTTCAAATACTTGATCGCCATCTTCTTATCCTCCAGTTGTCTCATTCTCTGTTGATGTACTTGCCGTTGAACTGCATTTCGTATAGCTCCGGCCGACGATCCGCCAGCATGGTGTAATACCCGTCCCTAATTCTGTTTACTATGCTCAGATCCACTTTTGTACGAATTTGTATGCCGTGCCGCCCTTCAGCGTAAGCAACCACGACTCCGTTCGGCGCATAAATAGCGGAGTCTCCTGAATATTCAACTCCAGCGATGGAACCGACGTGATTACTCGTAACAAGAAACACGGTATTCTCCACCGCTCGCACGCGGGAAAAATCCCTAAAATGGTGTTCATACGGTTCATCCCACGCTACGGGAGCAAGAATAATCTCAGCCCCGTTGAGGGTTAGGGAACGGGCAAGTTCGGGGAAAGCGAGATCCCAGCAGATCATCAATCCGATAAGCCCGATCTCCGTATCGGCGACAACTATTGAATCCCCGGGTGTATAAAGTTCTTCTTCCGGCTTGGTGAGATGTATCTTTCGGTAATTGGCCAGTTCTGAGCCGTCGGGGCCCACTAAGAGCTGGGAATTATACACCCGCCCTTGACCACCCTTCTCTGGGTACCCGAAGGAGATGTATATACGCTTCTTCCTCGCAAGCGCACTTATGCGGGAAAAAGTATACCCGTCTCGTTCTTCGGCATACTCCTTCGCGGCAAGTTCTGGATCGTAGCCGCTGGGAAAGAGCTCCGGCAGTAGAACAAGAGTTCTATCCGGCGATAGCTCTCCGCCACTCATGATGCAGTCGAGGGCTTTTTGAAGATTTCGTTCCCGCTCTCCTGCTGGAAAATGAGCTTGAACCGATACTAACTCAATCTCTCCGGTCGACCTTCTTTCCATTCTATTTGACCCCGCCCATGGTTAAGCCCTGCACAAAGTGCTTACGGATAAAAAACGCCAGGACCAGTACCGGAAGAATCACCAGGATACCTACTGCAGACATCCGTTCCCATAACACGCCGTAAGGCCCGATTGTGCTCATAAGGGCGATGGTAATAGTCTTAGACTGCTCAGATCGAGTCAGAATCAAGGCGTAGAGAAACTCATTCCAAGAGTTGATAAAAACGAATATCGATGTGGTTATGATTCCCGGTGCGGTCAGAGGAAACAGGATGTAACGTAGCGTCTGTAGTTGACTGCAGCCGTCGATAGTAGCGGCCTCTTCGATCTCTCCCGGCAGACTATCGACAAAGCCCTTTAAAAGCCAGATCGCATAGGGAAGACCGATCGAAAGATTCACGATAATGAGAGATATCTTCGAGTCGATTAAGCCTATCTTAAGAAATATAGCGAAGAACGGCAAAACGATAACAACCGGCGGAACAAACTGGGTTGTGAGGATATAGACGAAGAGCGATCTGTCACCACGAAACGAATGGCGTGAAAAGACATAAGCCGCCATTAAAGCCAGAGGAATCGCGATCCCCAGGGTGGCGAGAGAAATAATGAGACTGTTAAGGAAGCGGCCCGTAACATTTATTGTCGGACCATTTATTACTTCAAAATTTTCCAGGGTCGGTTGAAACAAAATTTCACCGGTCTTTGAATCCACCGGCGTCTTAAACGCCGTAAGCCCTATCCAGAGAATCGGAAATACCACAAAAATGATAATCAAAAGGATGGCTACTTTGTGGGCGACCTCGCCGAAGAGAGTGCGAATGGAGAGCCTATTCATTACAGCCCCCTTCTTTTCAAGGACTTAACATATAAGGATGAGATAATCGCCATAATTACAATAAGAATAGATGCCATTGCCGCGGCATATCCCATGTCCATAAATCTAAAACCCGTTTGATAGATATGATAGTTGAAGGTTTGGGTCGATCCGCCCGGCCCTCCGTTCGTCATAGTTACAACCTGATCAAACATCTTGAGGGAAAAGATAGTGCGCAATAAGGTAACGGTTAAAACCACCGGCAAAAGCAACGGCAAAGTGATATAGTAGAAAAGTTGGACGTTGTTCATACCGTCCAGCTTGGCTGCTTCGAAGATATAGGGAGAAATCGAGCCCAGGGCCCCAAGAAACATCAACGCCACCAAGGGGGCCCAGCCCCACACCTCGGTCATGGCCAACCAGAATATCGCCCAACCCGTATGACCGAGCCAGATAAGATTCTCGGTAGAGGGGAATATGGCGTTCAAAAACCTATCGATAATACCGCTCTCAGGGTGGAGCATATATCTAAAGGTGTATCCCTTAAGGGCCGGACTGATGGCGAAGGGAAAGATCAATAAGGATTTCGTAAAAGTCGAGGAGATACCAGGCTTCTGTAGGATTAGCGCTATCGCAAGCCCGATAATCACCGACAGAATTACCGAAATCGCCGTATAGATGAAACTTGTTCGAGCGACCATCAGAAACTGCGAATCCGAGAGGGCCCGGATGAAGTTCTCCAACCCGACGAATTGCTGTGGTGAGGGTGATTCAGAGATGAGCCACCTACGCGATCCCAACCAAAAAGCATAGATGAGCGGATATGTCGATGTTATGGCGATTACGGATAGAGCTGGTAACAGCAGTATGTATTTCCGATTCTTCTGGCCGACTGGCATGCGTAGCTCCCGGATTCAAGATTCAAAAAAGCGGCCGGCTAATCAGGATAGCCGACCGCCCTGTAGTTTATTTATAGTACCCAGCGCGTTCCATTACCGCGCCTACATCTTCAGCGGCCTTATCCAGCGTGGCCTCAACCTCCGCTCCGGAGGCCATCTTGTTCATCGCGACTTCCAGAATAGACTGAACCTGGAGCCATTCCGGTACAGCAGGCAAACCGCGGGAACTCTTGAGGCCTTCATAGATCATCTTGTGTAGACCGTTGTTGGCGGCGTTTACCTCAGGATCAAGCAGATTGGAATTACGAACCGCAATAACCGTTTCATATGCGGGATCGCCTTCGAAGGTTACGACCTTCTTCTCTTGCTCCTTGGAGGTAAAAAACTTCAGGTACTCCCAGGCGGCGGCTTTGTTCCGGGAATCCTTAGAGATGCTGGCTCCGAGACTGGTTGCATAGGTATAGGCGGGTTTTCCGGCAAAGCTGGGAACCGTGGCCAACTCGACGTTGTTCAACACGCTTGGAATGGCCTGATCCGGATTTGAATACTTCGTATATACCCAGGACCAGCAAATATTCATTGCGGCTCTGCCCTGCAACACCTCTTCGTTAGCTTCTCCCTCGGAGAAGGTCACTGATCCGGGAGCGACAATCTCATCCTCAGTCAGGAATCCAACATAGGTTTCGGTAGCCTCAAGACCAGCAGCGTTATTGAAAATCGGTCGATACTCTTCATCAAATATATCCGAGCCGTTGCTCCAGAGCATACCGAGCCAGTTCATTAGATTCTGTCCAGAAGATCCGCCGTACGGTTGGGCGAGCCCCTTCATACCCGGGATTTCGGCCTCAATTATCTTCGAAACCTCAACCAGCTCATCCCAGGTCTTTGGAGGCTCCAGATTTAAAGAGTCGAATACCTGCTTATTATAGTAGAGTAAGTTAGCGTGACCGCGGAAGGGCAATCCGTAGATCGTATCTTCGTCGCCCATGCGTACCATTTCGACAAAGCCGGGCGCATAATCATCCAGATTGATCTGATCCCGCTCTATAAGCCCCTCGATAGGGAGAAGATAATTTTTAACACCCACTACATATGAGTCCATATAGGTAAGGATGTCGTAATTCCCACCGCCGGTCGTCGCCTCGGCGATAAACTTCTCCTGCCATGCGTCCCAGACCGAATAGTCCCAAACGACCTTAATACCGGTAAGTTTCTCAAACTCAGGCACCTGGCGTTTTATGGCCATAAACTGCGGGATACTCTCGGAGACACAGAGAACCTTAACCGTTGCGCCCTCGAAAGGTTTCCCCGCAATCAAGTTATACTCCATCAGCTCCTGGGGTGCCATATCGAGACCAACTGCACCAGCGGACTCCTCATTGCTTCCCCCTGCGAAAACAGGAATAGCTGAAATTAGAAAAATAAAAACCATTCCGACCAACCAAGTGTTTCTCTGCATATATACCTCCTATATGTGCCTTCCACTATTTGTGGATAGTAAAACCACTATACCACAGATAAACTTAATGTCAAATTTTTTGTTAAATTTTTTTAGCTTATTTTTGTCTCATTTTAATATATATCTGCCATACGCAAAACATTCAGAATATTCAATAATTATATACCGATATAATTGGTGTTATCGAAACCTATTCCTATTATATTTTAGACTACGATCAAATAATTAGGTAATTACTGTGCTAAATATTTCTCAGTTTTTTCGCACTGTTCAGTATAGGTAATGTTAAAATATTGCGGTCGACCTAATGAGAACGCAAAATCTATAGTATAATTGCCACCATGAAGAACAAGACCCCCGATTTTCAATGGCTGATCAATCGCCGCGCTTCCAATATCGAAGCCGCACAAGAGATGTTCCCCGTGGAGGTCTCCCGCACCAGCCGCAAGTTTCATCGACAGATTCCCGGCTACAGCATGAGCCCCTTGCGCTCCCTGCCCAACCTGGCCCAGATGTTCGGCGTGGGCGGGATATGGGTCAAGGACGAGTCGGTCCGGCTGGAGCTCAACAGCTTCAAGGTCTTGGGCGGCTCCTTCGCCCTCTACCGCTTCATTCAGGAGAGGATCGGGATCGCCGACAAGGATATGAATTACGCCTACCTCACCTCGCCCGAGGTAAAGGCCAAGCTCGGGGAGCTTACCTTCGCCAGCGCCACCGACGGGAACCATGGCCGGGGCATCGCCTGGGCGGCCCAGAAACTCGGTTTTGCCTGCGTTATCTACGTCCACAGCGATACGAGCCGGAGGCGGATTAACGCTATCAAGAACTACGGCGCCCGGGTCGAGGTGATCGAGGGGAACTACGACGACGCGGTGCGGCAGATTGTAGTCGATGCGCGCCGATACGGTTGGGAGATTATCAGCGATACCAGCTGGGAGGGCTATACCCAGGTACCCCAGTGGATCATGCAGGGCTACACCACCATGACCGCCGAGATCCAGGAGCAGCTCAGCGCCCAGGGGCTGATCAAGCCGACCCACATCTTCGTCCAGGCCGGAGTCGGCGCCCTGGCGGCGGCGGTAATCGGCTATTACCACTCCCTCTTCGGGGAGGAGGCGCCCCAGTGCATCGTGGTCGAGCCGGAGAACTCCGCCTGCCTCTACCACACCGCGAAAATCGGCGACGGGGAGATTCACACCGTCGAGGGTAATCTGGACACCATCATGGCGGGCCTCGCCTGCGGGGAGCCGAGCCCCATCGCCTGGAGCGTCTTAAAGGATACCGCCGACGCCTACTTAGCGGTTCCGGACTACATCGCCGCCCGGGGCATGCGCATCTACGCCACCCCCTTAGCCGGGGACCCCTTTATCATCAGCGGCGAGAGCGGCGCGGTCACCCTGGGGGCCTTCGTCTCGATCGTGAGCGAGAACGGGGTGGAGGAGTTAAAGGAGTTCTTGGGGATAGACGAGGAGAGTCAGATCCTCTTCTTGAATACCGAAGGGAACACCGACCCGGTTCAGTTCCGGCGCATTATCTGGGACGGGAGCAAACCGGTGCCGGAGGAGTATTGGCTGGAGGGGGAGTAGGAGCCGAAGAGGCCTACTCATCCCAATCAAGGGTAATGCAACCGTAATCCTCGCTTTGCAGCATCTCGTTCGTCTCTTCCAGGTCGAAGTATTCGTCGTCGTAGTCGGGCCCGATCCACTGGACCATATGCTTGTGGCGCGGATGCGTCTCGCTCGCCAATGCATCCAGGAGATCCTGATATCCGTAGGGACCGCCGCAATCCTCGGGCGGACAGTTCCGTTTACCCTTCACGCAGACCGGTGTACTACAGGTCTCTTCCGCTAGGATTTTTTCCAACAGGACCACATGTTCCCATCCGTCGCCGAAGTCATACTCGTAGATTATCTTCTGGTTCTCACTAGATAGCAGATCTTTGAGCTTAACCCGGCGGTAATCCTCGACCTCTATAAAATCATCCTCGCTGGGAAGGGCGTAAAAACGATCGCCTTGCCTGAACTGGTGCAGATGGGAGTTGGTCCACCCCATGGCCGTCTGGATAATCTTATGCAGATCCGGGAGAAGGACCTTCGAATCGACCAGCAGCCGCCGCCAGATCGGCGGTTTAATATCCTTGAGGGTGATCTTGAGCTGATAGCATGTGGGTTTGGTGCTTTGCATCTGAGCCATGGGGGCCTCTTATTTGCTTGGGTTCGCAATCGATGTTAGATTATATCGCGAGGTGCGTACAGAGACAATATGAAACACTCGGAGGATGATTTCGCGCTCTAAGAGAGTATCTTCAAAATCAACCGGGTTAAGGGATCTACATAACACAATATTCTAGGCCGCAACCCCATTAATAAAGGTCTCCGCGAAGCCTAAGAGCTTAGCGGTGATCCGCGCGGCCACGCTTTTGCGCTCTCGTCTTCCGATTTGATGAGAACGCATTACACTAAAGGCAACCGTTTTACGCAGATGCCATGCCAATATCGCCCACATGAATAGCCGTGATTCCAAGCTTTATTAATTCTGAAATAGTAGTTCGGGAAGTCCTTGATCGAGGAGCAGGGTCATGCGGATTTTTTATCAATGTTCTATCTTCCAGGTTCGCTGCAGCCTATTCTAATTCCTACCCCCGCCGTTCCTCACGCCTGCCGTGCTACTCCCCGGATGCATGGCTCTCGTCGCTTCCCGTTCAAACTCCCGTCGCCTGCCAAGGAAGCTCTCGCCGCTTGATCAGTAAGCTCTCAAAGATTTTGCGACGCCTATAAGCTTCTCGCACCTGCTTCGTTCGTCCCTGATGCCGACGCGTCGACCTTTCAGCAAAGCTGAAAAAACTTTCGGCCGTTCTGAAGGAACTTTCACTCCTACCGAAAGGGATACAGCACAAGCTAAAGAATCGCCATCTTACTCCGCTGTAAAACGAAGTACGAAATCTACTCTCTCCTCGACCTCACTCTCAAGAACGCCCTCTACTTGATCCGCCAACGCCTTCATTAGATATAGACCGTTGGAAGCGGGATTTATAAGGTCGATCGTCGGCAGAGGATCACCGACGGAGTTACTCACTCTAAGTGCGAGCTGCTTTTCTGTCTGCGAGCGGAGAGTCACCTTGAAGTAAAAATCCTCATCTCCGGGATTACCGTGTTTGAAGGCATTGGCGCACAACTCATTGACGATAAGCCCCAGTGGTATAGCCGTTTCCGAACTGAGTGCTCCGGCTTCAATTGTACAAACTTTCTCTATGGAGAGGTGAGGATAGCCCTCGATATAGGAGCTTACGATAGACTTTATAAAGGGTTCCAGTTCAACCGTCTGTCCGCCCCAGAGTTAGATCAGGACGACCATTGCGATAGAAATAGGATCAGTCGAGCTCATAGACTGAGTTATAAATTATCCTGAAACAGATTGCAAACGAGAATTTGTTGCATTAGACTTCCTTGCATGACAGCACTGCCTTCACATCGCTACTCCAAAGCGGAGATCGACGAGCTCAGCCGGGAGGTCACCGGCCACCCGGTTTTAGATGTACTCCTTAAATATACCTCCGACTTTGTGGGGATTCTCAGCCGGAGTCGTCAATTTATTCTGGTTAACCATCAGCTCTTAACGCTATTCGGCCATCCCGATCCGGATCAGGCGCTAAGCATGCGTCCGGGGGAGGTCTTCGGCTGCATCCATTCCCAGGATCATCCCGAGGGCTGCGGCGAGGGTTCGGCCTGTCGCTACTGCGGAGCGGTTACGATTGTCCGTCAGGCGATAGTTGCCAATTCATCTCGAAGCGGTGAAGCCCGACTGATGACGGTAAAGGACGGCGCCTACATGGCCTTGAATATTAAGGTTACCGCCGAACCGTTCGACCTGGGCGAGCACCAGCTGATTATGCTCTTTATCACCGACATTACCGCCGCCACCCATAAGGCTATGATGGAGAGGATCTTCTTCCACGACGTTCTCAACTCGGCCACCATGGTAACCAGCCTGCTCAACCTCTTGAATCCGCCGGAAAACGATCCCGATTGGGACGAGTATTTCCCGTTGCTGGAAGAGGGGGTAAGCGATGTGGTTGAACAGTTGGCCTATTACCGCCAGCTGCTGGATGCAGAAAATGGCACGATGGCGGTCAATTCGGAGACCTTCGATCTCTTCGAGGAGTGCCGCCATCTCGCCCGCATGCAGCGCCACAGGCTTGAACTAAACGGCTACACCATGACAATCGAGTGCAGCGGCGAGGAAGCAGTCATAGTTTCGGACCGTCTGCTGGTGCGCCGCACCATGCTCAACATGCTCAAGAATGCCGTCGAAGCCAGCTCAAACGGCGATACTATTACCATCAGGGTTGAATCGAACCGGTACAACACCAGCGTCGCCGTCAACAATCCGGCGGTTATGGACGAGGCGGTCCGGCATCAGCTCTTTCAGCGCTCCTTCAGCACCAAGGGAGCGAACCGAGGCCTGGGAACCTACAGCATGAAATTGATTACCGAGAACTACCTGCGCGGCCGGATCCGCTTTACCTCAGAATCCCCGGATGGCACGACCTTTAGTATTACCCTGCCGCGGAGATTGTAGTAAACTTAACCTATGCCCGAGATTTCCATGCCGAACGAGGAGGAGACGCTCCTCTTTAAACAGAACCTCGATCGACTGGTCGAGGCTGCTGTAGCTCGATTCCGTGAGAATCCCGACCTCGCATCCCTCAAGGGTGATAATCCCTGGCTAATCCTTGAGAAGGCCCAACTCTATTTCGGCCTTACCCTGTGGGCGGCCTACAGGTTTAAAGACCCGGCTATTCATCGCAAGCTGCTGCCCTGGGTCTACCGCAGCTACTGGCGTCACGGATTTGCTCCGGACTATTTCGCCGCCACGCTTCAAATCTGGATCGATATAAGCAGCAGACTGCTCCCCCTGTCCGAGATCTATACGGCTCTCATGCACGACTTACTCGACCTTGATGCCGAGATGCGAGCCCAGAGCCGGGAAGTCCCGGACTCATACATCACTCCCGGCCCGGAGCAGGAGCTCTTCCTGGCGCTGATTGAGCAGGACGAGGCGAAGATAGGAGGTTTGTTGGGACAACTTGCGGACGAGCTGGGGCTCGCCCTCTATAGCCGGGTTTTGCAACCGATTATGTACGAGGTTGGGCGTTACTGGGAGATGGACAAGATCAGCGTCGACCAGGAACATGAGATCAGCGCCCGGATATCGAGCTTCCTCGCGGCTAAAGAGGTACCGATCCCGGAGAAGCCAGGGCATTCTATTCTCATTACCCCTGCTCCCAATGAATTCCATGAGCTCGGAGCTCTTATGCTGGCCAACTACTTCCGTGCCGCCGGGTGGCAGGTTCACTATCTGAATGCCGGCACCAGCAGAACAGAGCTGTCGGCGGCCCTAGTTCGTCATCGCCCCGCCGTTCTCGCTATCTCGGTGGCCCTGGTATTACATGCCCCCTATCTGCCCGACTATATCTCAAGCGCCCGAGAGACGGCGCCCGGGATCAAGATCATTGTCGGCGGACGCTTTATCAATCAGCATCCGGAGCTCGTGCCCCAACTCGGGGTCGACGGTTATGCCGAAACGTGCGAGAAGGCCCTTGCCCTGGCTGAAAAACTGGTTGGAGAGTAGGAGTGAATCTTTCGCCGGAGGAAGCACAGACTATCCTCGCATCTCTCATGGAGAAGTCCGATGCTCTGCTGCTCATGCGCCTCGATCACCAGGGTTATATCCTGGACTGCTCCCCCTCGTTAAAGCAGCTCATCGCTCCCTCCGAGGAGATAAAGCATACACGATTGGAGAACTATATTGCCCGCGAAAGTGAACCGGGATTAAAGCGTTTACTGCAGAATCGGGAACCGGCGATACTTCACCTGCCAGATCATGAGGACTTCATCTGCTCCTTTCTCTTTCGAACCGTCAAGGCGCAGCAGGATCTGCTTCTCTTAGGGGTGCCGGTCCGGACAAGCCAGAGCCCGGTTATCGAGTCGATGACCAAGGAGCGGAACAAAACGCATAAGGTCCTGCTCGACCGGATATCAGCTGAGGCCGACGTGTACGACAGGCTGCGGGATCTGATCCGGAATCTCCGGCAGCTCGACGTTTCCATTACCCATGAATCACTCATTTCGGAGCTTAACGAAATCGGTGTACTGCTCGATTCCCTGGCGCTCACGAACCGCTCCCCATCCCTCACTCCCCAGGAGCGAAAGGTGCTGACCCTGCTCATAGAAAAAAGGTCCAACCGGGAGATCGCCGATCGGCTCTATGTCAGTCTTCCTACCATAAAAACCCATATCGCCTCCATTTATCGGAAGCTTGGGGTGCGTTCCCGCAAGGAATTACGAGAACTTCAAGCAAAGGGATGAGTTTTTTCATACTTTACTGAGCCCCCCCAGGGATAGGGATCTCGTATACTTGTTTATATATGCTCGGTACTCATTCAACCCATAAAACGCTAACCCAGCGGATTGGGGAGGAGACAAGCTCCACCCTCTCCCTCTTGCTCGTCGAGGATGAAGCAATTATCGCGTTAGCGACCTCCACAGTATTGAAGAGAAGCGGATACTCCGTCGAGCTTGCCTACACAGGTGCGGACGCTATCGAGAAGGCCGTAGCCGATAGCAATATTCAGCTGATACTTATGGATATCGACCTGGGCCGCGGCATGGACGGAACCGAGGCGGCGAGTAAGATCCTCTCCGCCCGGGAGGTGCCCATCATCTTCCTTACCAGTCATGCTGAAGAGGAGTATGTTCAGCGAGTCGAGAAGATAACCCGCTACGGCTATGTGTTGAAGAACTCCGGACACTTTGTTTTGATTCAGGCGATCAAGATGGCCATGGAGCTCTATCGCTCGAAGCGGAAGACCGAGCAGCACTTGAGTAATTCTCTCCTGGCCAATGCAAAGCTAGAAAAGAGTCAGACTCAACACAGCCGGATCAAGCGTCTCTATACCACCCTGCGAAGAATCAATGGGATAATCGCCGATACCGGCGAGCTCGATCCGATACTTCAGGAAGCGTGCGATACCTTTGTTATGACAAGCGGGTATTATGCCGCCTGGATTGTGCTCTCCGCTCCGACGGAACACACGCGACACGGATATATGCGCTTTAATGCGGAAAAACTGGTTCCTCCGGATACGGTCGATTTCAATTCTCCAGTTCCCCGCTGTGCAGAGCTTGCAATACAAAGCCTGCAGCCGCAGTATATGGCGCACCATGATTCAGTCTGCACCGCCTGCGCCTGGATCCCGCGACCGCAGGACCATCATCACGAAGACTATCCCTCTATAACCGTTCCGCTGCACGTTAATTCAGAGATCCTGGGCTGGATGACCATGATCCTACCGCCGCTCTTTACCAAGGTAGCGGATGAGATGGAGCTGCTCCGGGAGATAGCCCACGCGATTTCGATGGCCGTAGTCCACAAGGGTAAACGGGAGTCATCGGCGACAAAACGCACAGAGGTCGAATCATCCCCCGAGCGGCGCAGCGAAGAACCGCCTAATGAAGCGCACTATCTGGAAATCGAGCTCTACAACTTAATACAGAATGATCCCGGCATATTCGAGTTTCTCAAAGCCGGTTCGCTGGACGGCCTCTGGTACTGGGATCTTATCCATCGGGAAAACGAGTGGATGAGTCCGGAATTCTGGCGACTGTTCGGATACGAACCGCATGAGAAAACGCACTCCCCGGCGGAATGGCAGGATATGATCTTTCAGGAGGACCTTACGATCGCGCTGGAAAATTTCAGCAAGCATCTGGAGAATCCTGAGCACCCATATGATCAAATAGTCCGCTACCGTCACAAGGACGGCAGTACGGTCTGGGTTCGCTGCCGGGGGATAGCCATCCGGGATCAACATGGAGAGCCGATTCGGATGCTCGGGGCTCATAATGATATTACCGAACAAATGCGGACGAAGCAGAGATTGATAGAGCAGTTAGAACTCCGGGAGACGCTCTTAAAAAAGCTCAGCTTCCAGGCCAAGAACAATCTGCTCCTTACCTCGGCCCTGATAGAGATCAAGGAGACGGAAAAGAACATCGATCTTCGGGATCTCAAGAATCGAATCAAATCGATCGAAGCGCTCTATCAAAAGCTCTATGAGTCGGACACGATGCTCCAGATTAGTATCGGGGAGTATCTACAAGAACTGATTGAATCTTCATTTTCGGGAGCTCTCCTCGCGCCGGTAGAGACCCATATCGATCTTCCTCAGCTGCTGGTTGAATCGCAAAAAGCGGTCTTGATCGGATTACTGTTGAACGAGTTCGCCTATATCGCTATCGCCGGCGGCATAAGCACGATCGACGGCGCATCCTTTCGCATTACCGGCCGGGTCGAGGATCATGCATCTAGGCTGGTGTTAGAGATTGAGTACGGAGCCGACGAAGATCCCGACCTGAAGGATGCCGACACCTTATTCGGCTTCCCCTTAGCCGAGCTCCTGCTGCGCGAACTGGGGGGAAGGATGGAGACTCGCGATCAACCAACATCGGGCTACAAAATCTCAATTCCTTTGCAGACTTGAACAGCATTCAGGCTTTAATCAGCTAAAACAACCTCTATGCCCAGCTCCTCGAAGCGGGCCTTATCCTCAGCCGTTATGCCACGGTCGGTTATCAGGTAGTCGATCCGCTCCAGTTCGCCCAGGACGGCGAAGGCGGTCTTCCCGATCTTGCTGGAGTCGGATAGAAGAAAGACGGTCTCCGCCGCTTCGATCATGGCCCGCTTTACCGGGATGTCGCTGAAACCGGGATACATGAGGCCGGTCTTGAAGGAGATTCCGGCGGTAGCCAGGAAGAGCTTATCCACCACGGTGTTGGTCATAAACTCCGCCGCCTTGTCCCCGGTAAGGGAGAGGGTGGGCGCCTTAAACTCCCCACCGGTTAGATGAACCTCGTGGTTCGGCTCGGCTCCTAGGGTCAGGGTAATATTGAGGCTGTTGGTAATAATGCGTAGATTCTTGACGGAGGCGATGTTCTTGGCCGCCTCGGTAACGGTAGAACCCGAATCGAGGATTATACTCTCTCCGTCCTTGATGAACTCCGCCGCCTTGCGGCCGATGGCCATCTTCTTGTCCATGTTCTCCATGTGATGGAGGCTCATTTCCCGGACGCCCTTGGTAAAATCCTTAAGGAAAGCGCCGCCGTGCTCCCGGACGATCTCTCCCTCACCTTCAAGCTTTACCAGGTCCTGCCGAATGGTCGGCTCGGTAACCCCGAAGGTTTCGCTTAAGTAACTGACCCGTACAGCGCCGTTCTCGCGGATAAGTTCCAGTATCTTCTGTCTGCGCTGTTCGGCTAGCATTGAGGTTTACGCGTTCCTTACTATGGTTTGCCACTCCCGGTAGGCGCTCTCGAGCGTCTCGTCGGTTGCGGGCCGGTAGTCGTCGGAAGTGTAGGCTATCTTCCCTATTTCTTCAATACTTTTATAGACGCCGCTTCCGAGCCCCGCCAAGAATGCGGCCCCCAGGGCCGAGGCCTCTGTCAGCTGAATAGCCGACGCAGTAGTATCCAGAAGCGAGGCTATTCCCTCCAGCACGAAACGGTTGGCGGTCAGTCCGCCGTCGAGCTTCAGGGCGCTCAAGCGGATGCCGCTGTCGGCCTCCATGGCGGCGATTACATCCTTGATCTGGAAGATCACCGACTCGAGCCCCGCCCGAACCAGGTGCTCCTTCGCCGAGGCGAAGGTCAGCCCCACGATGCTCCCTTTGGCCGCGGGCTTCCAGTGGGGAGCGCCGAGGCCGGAGAAGGCGGGAATCAGATAGACCCCCCCGTTGTCGTCGACCGACCGGGCGAGGCCCTCGGTCTCGCCGCTCTCGGCGAAGAGCCCCAGTTGATCCCGAAGCCAGGTGATGGTCGATCCGCAGGAGACGATGATCCCCTCTAAGGCGTAGTCGACCCTACTCCCGGCGCTCCAGCAGACGGTGGAGACCATCCCCCGCGCGGAGTGTTTCCGCTCTCCGCCGGTGTTCATCAGAATCGACGAACCGGTTCCCAGGGTCGCTTTGGCCTCACCGGGAGCAAAGCAGCGCTCGCCGAAGGCCGCCGCATGGGAGTCCCCCACAACGGCGGTAATCGGAACGGGATTAGAGAGAATCCCCTCGAAATCGCTCTCTCCGAAACCGGCCGAAGAGGAGCGCAGTTCCGGAAGCCTAAGTCCCCCGACTCCCAGCATGGAGATCATCGCCTCGTCCCAGGCGAGCTCGCTTAGGTTCATTAGTAGGGTGCGGGAGGCGTTGGTGTAGTCGGTGGCGAAGACCTTGCCGCCGGTCAGCCGGTAAATAAGCCAGGTATCGACCGTGCCGAAGAGTACCTCCCCCCGGCGAATCCGGTCGGCCGTCTCCGGCTCATGCTCCATGATCCAGCTCAGCTTGGTGCCCGAGAAGTAGGGGTCGATAATCAGACCAGTCAGGCGTTGCAGCTCCTCTTCCGCGCCCTCCGCCTTCAGTCGAGCGCAGGTCTCGACCGAGCGTTTGCACTGCCAGACCATGGCCGGTCGCACGGGCTGCGCCTCATGATCGAAGAGGAGGGCCGTCTCGCGCTGGTTGGAGATACCGCAGGCCGTGAGGCGCGAGGGATCCCCCCCGGAGGCGCGAAAGGCGTCGACCGCCTTGCGGACCGCCTCGATTACGCTGGAGTAGATCTCATCCGGGTCCTGCTCGACGAATCCCGGCTGGGGGTAGGTCGAGGCCAGGGGCACCGTCTCTTTACTGAGGATCTTCCCCTCAGGGCTAAAGACTACCGCCTTGGAACCGCTGGTTCCCTGGTCTATGGCTAGTATGCACGGTTCGTTCATCTAAGTATCTCCCGCACCGCCGCGGTAATCCCCTCCGCATCCAGACGGTACTCGGTTTTAATCGCCTCCCGGGGGCTGGCCGGGGCGAACTCCCCCTCGGGGACGCCCAGGCGGCGCAGTCGAACTCCGGAAAGTTCCTCGGCGATCAGCTCGGCGATGAGGCTCCCCACGCCGCCGTGGACCGAGTGCTCCTCCACGGTGACAATTTGCGCGGAATCCTTCAAGAGATCCGCCAGAGCCGATCGATCCAGGGGCCTGACGGAGCTAATGCCGACGACTCCCGCCTCGATCCCCTGAGAAGCCAAGCCCTCGGCCGCGCCGAGGGCGTCGTGGACCGCGGTTCCTAGGGCTACCAGGGTCAGATCCGCCCCCGTTCGATGCAGGAGCGGCCGCCCGGGAACAAAGGGCTCTTCGGTGGCCGGAAGATCGGGGAACTTCCCCGAGTCGAGGCGGATATAGACCGGCCCGAGGCTCGTTACCGCATGCTCGACGATCATCCGCACCTCCCGGGGATCCTGGGGGGCGAAGATCCGCACACCGCCGAAGCCGCGCATAATCGAGATATCGTCGATGGCGTGGTGGGTCGGCCCCAGGGCGCCGTAGGCGAAGCCCGGATTGAGCCCTACCATCTTAACATTTGTTTCCGAGTAACAGACATCGGTTTTTACCTGCTCGTTCGACCGGGCCACCAGAAAGGGGGCGGCGTTGGCGGTTATGGGAATCATACCTCCCAGGGCGACTCCCGCAGCGGCCCCGATAAGGTTCTGCTCGGCGATGCCCACATTAATTAAACGTTCCGGATAGGCCTCGTGAAAGGGCTTGATCTTCGAGGTAGAGGTGGAGTCGCTTACCAGGACGCTCAGATTCGTTCCCCGGGAGACCTGCTCCATCAGGGTCTCGACAAAAGCCGCACGTAATTCTACCGCCATATCTATTCCAGCTCCTTAATAGCCGCGGTAACCTCATCCCCCACGGGAATTCGGTGGTGCCAGGCAGCTTGATCTTCAATAAAGGATATCCCCTTCCCTTTTACGGTACGGGCGATAATCAGCTTCGGTTTACCGTTCGCCTCGCCTACCGCGTCGAAGACCTTAAGAAGATCCTCCACGTCATTGCCGTCGGCGCTATGCACCTCGAAGCCGAAGGCCTCGAACTTCTTATCCAGGGGTTCCAGACCCATGATTACCTCGGTACGGTCGGCCAGCTGCAGGGTATTGCGGTCGACGATGGCGATCAGATTATCGAGTTTATAGTGGGCCGCCGCCATGGCAGCCTCCCAGTTAGAACCCTCGGCCAGTTCCCCGTCCCCTAAGAGCAGATAGGTCTTCCAGGGAAGGGCCTGCTTCTTGGCGGAGAGGGCCAGGCCGAAGGCGACGGGAAAGCCGTGGCCTAAGGCGCCGGTGTTGAGCTCGATTCCCGGGGTCTTCTGCCGCACCGGATGGCCAGGAAACTTCGACCCCGCCTGCAGGTAGGTGCTCAAGCTCGCCGGATCGAGAAAGCCCGCTTCGGCCAGGGTGCAGTAGAAGCCGCCCACCCCATGCCCCTTGCTTAAGATAAAGCGATCCCGTTCCGGCGCGTCCGGCCGTTTGGCGTCGACCCCGAGGACCGAGAAGTAGAGGGTCGTAAGGATATCGGCCTCCGAAAGGTCGGCCCCGGTATGTCCCGCCCCGGCGCCCGAGTTCATGGCGATGATCCTCTTGCGTATCGATCTCGCCCGTTCTCGCAGCTCCTCGGCGGAGAATTTATGTTTATTCACCATAACTGCTTCCTTATTCCATTGGGTTACACGCAAAATTAGCACACTTTACGGCATTAGTCAAAACCTTTTCTTTCGTTTATTTTGCTTTTAATCTAATTATATTTGTTTTTTCGAAATATTTTATTTGACAGACTTTGATTACCGTGTTAAAACGGAAATTGGTTACGTAAATATCACGATTCAGGAGGAAAAAAGGTGAGAAAAGTAACTATTCTGTTTCTGCTACTTTCTTTTATTATTGTAGGCGCATGGGCCGGCGGCGAGCAAGAGGCGGCGGAGAAGAGTAATCTGATCGTCATCATCACTCCGTCCCACGACAACCCCTTCTTCAAAACCGAAGCGGTAGCCGCTGAGGACGAGGCGCTCAAGCTCGGCTATGAAGCCCTGGTGCTCTCCCACGACGACGACCCCAACCTGCAGGATCAGCAGTTCGGACTGGCGATCTCTTCCGGCGCGGCGGCGATCATCTGCGATAATGCCGGTGCGGACGCCACCATCGGACCGGTACGGCGTGCTAAGGAAGCGGGAATCCCAACCTTCCTAATCGACCGGGAGATCAACGAGACCGGCTTGGCGGTAAGCCAAATCGTCTCTAACAACTACCAGGGCGCAGTCCTGGGGGGCGAGAAGTTCGTCGAGCTGATGAGCGAAAAGGGTAAGTACGTTGAGCTGGTGGGCAAAGAGTCCGACACCAACGCCGGTATTCGCTCTAAGGGGTATCACGAAGTAATCGACCAGTACCCGGATCTTGAGATGGTAGCTCGCCAGAGCGCCAACTGGAGTCAGACCGAGGCCTTCGAGAAGATGGAGTCCATCATCCAGGCCAATCCGGACATCAAGGGCGTCATCTCCGGTAACGACACCATGGCCATGGGCGCTATGGCCGCCCTGAACGCCGCCGGCATGGGCGACGTAATCGTGGTCGGCTTCGACGGCTCCAACGACGTTCGGGACTCTATCCTGGCCGGCGACATCAAGGCCACCGTACTTCAAACCTGTGCCTATAACGCTCGGTTGGCTGTACAGCAGGCTGATAAGTACATCAAGACCGGTTCCACCGGCGCGCCTGAGAAGCAGCTTACCGACTGCGTACTGATCGACATCAACAACGCCGCTAAGCTCGATAACTTCGTACTCAGCGAATAGAACGGTAATATCTAAGCGAACCTAAGGGTCGAAGGCCGATGGCTTTCGACCCTTTTTGCCGAAGAGTGAAAATAAGACTTAAGAACCGGAGAACGTACAAGGTATGATTAGAAAGCCCCTACCCCAGTTACTTCTCGCCGTCGCCATACTTGCCCTAGCCGTGAGCAGCTGTACCATAGTGCATCACGACGATAAGCAACAAACCGAAGGCGATGAGCTGAGTATCTACTTCGACAACGGCAGCTTCGATGCGATGACCTACGTCGACTCGATCTGGGAAGCCCAAGTACTCCCGAGGATCGAAGAGGAGGCGGTTAATCTATCCTCCTTGATGGAGGCCCTGGCGAACGACGAGAACCAGGCCATAACCGACTACGGCTACCGTATAGAGGTAACGGCCCCGTTCAATTTTATGGTTCGCGGTAAGGCCCGTATCGCCGCCGCTAATCTGGAATCGGCGGCGGCAACTATATCCCTGGATGTTCTCGACCCCGCCGGTAATCCAGTAGAGATTCAGATAGGCCCGGTAGTCAAGGGCACCGCCATCAGGGACTCTATGGACTTTATCTCCTTCGAGGAGTTTACCAACCAGCTGGAGTTCGCCAACGTCTCCCGGGAGATGAACAACCGCATTAAGGCCGAGATCCTGGAATCGATCGATCGCGAGGCCTTGGAGGGAGAGCCGGTTGAGTTTCTCGGCGCCTTTCAATGGCGAGCGGGTAAACCGGTCCTGATCACTCCCGTAAAACTTACCGTCGGAGTCGCGGAATGACGCGGAACGGGTCCGAGGTAATCCTCCGCGCCGAGGGAATCACCAAACTCTATCCGGGAACGGTGGCTCTCAATGCGGTCGACTTCAACGTCTACCGGGGTAAGGTAAATGTCCTGGTCGGCGAGAACGGCGCCGGAAAATCGACCTTAATGAAGATTTTAGCAGGGGTGGTACCCCCCTCCCGCGGGAAGATTACCCTTAAAGGCGAGCAGGTGGGGTTTTCCACCCCGTCGGAGGCAGCCGCGGCGGGAATCGGAATCATCTACCAAGAGATGAATCTCTTTCCTAACCTGAATGTAAGCGAGAATATCTTCATCGCCCGGGAGCGAGTCAAAGCCGCGGGAGCGATAGACCATGCCGCCCAGGAGGAGTTTACCCGGGAGCTGATGAAGAAGCTCAAGCAGAATATCGATCCCCGAGCGCTGGTCAGCGCACTGAGAATCGGCCAGCAGCAGATTATCGAGATTGCCAAAGCCTTGGCCCAGGAGGCGGAGATCCTGATTATGGACGAGCCCACCTCGGCTCTCTCTACCACGGAGGTGGAGATCCTCTTCGAGATGATCGACGAGCTAAAGGGTCAAGGCGTATCGATCATCTACATCTCCCACCGACTGGAGGAGCTCCTCCAGATCGGCGACTACATCACCGTACTGCGGGACGGCAAGTTGGTGACCGAGGAGCTGATCCCCAATATAGACCTCCCGTGGATTGTCCGCCAGATGGTCGGCGGCGCCGAGAAGGAGATCTTCTCCGGAGAGAGCCGCGAGCGGGGCGAGGTGCTCTTGGAATGCAAGGATCTCTTCCTCCCCAGCGAGAAAGGAATCCCCGCCGTTGATAAGGTCAGCTTCAAACTCCATGCCGGCGAGATTCTGGGAGTCTACGGCCTTATGGGTGCAGGACGCTCGGAGCTGTTGGAGAGTTTGATGGGAGTTCACCCGGAAGCGAGGGGAGAGATCTACATCGAACAGCGAAAGATTACCAGCCGCGACATCGGCGGGCGTATTCGCGACGGCTTTGCGTTGATCCCGGAAGATCGGCAGCGGGAGGGGCTGGTCCAGACGATGTCGGTTTCCCACAACATGACCCTGGCAAGCCTCTTCCGGCTGGCCAAGAAGGGGATTCACCTAAGCAAGCGGGATGAAAACGTCGAGGTCGACCGACTGATCCGGGAGATGTCGTTGAAGACCGCCGGATCGGCGGTACTGGTCAGCTCCTTGAGCGGCGGGAATCAACAGAAGGTGGTTATCGGTAAGAGCCTTCTGACCCAACCCAAGATCCTTTTAATGGACGAACCGACCCGGGGTATCGACGTGGCCGCCAAGGGCGAGGTCTTCTCGATTATGAACGAACTCGCCAAACGGGGCTTAGGGATAATCTTCGTTACCTCGGAGATCATGGAGATCAGGGCCCACTCGGATCGCATCCTTGTAATGTCCAAGGGAAAACTGACCGGAGAGTTCGAAAAAGAGGAGGCCAGCGAGGAGCGTCTCGTTGAGGCCTCCGCCGTCGGACACTTAACCACCAGCATGCGCGGCAGCGATTAAGGCCTGCGAGATTAGCACCTACCTAAAGGAGAGAGGGGTAGCATGAACATCAACTTTGGAAAAAACGGTTCCTTAAAGGAGCGCAATCTCTCGTTGGGAATGATCCTAATGCAGGCGCGTACCTTTATCGCTCTATTTGTCTTGATTATCGCCTTTACCATAATGCTCGGCGACCGGGGGATCAACTTCCTCGCCCCGATAAATCTGATCACTATTACCAAGCATGTGGCCATTACCGCTATTCTCGGTATCGGCATGACCTTCGTCATCCTCACCGGGGGAATCGACCTTTCGGTCGGCTCTATCGTCGGCCTCTGCGGCATGATCGCCGGCGGACTGATCAACGAAGGCTTGGTGCTGCCCCTGTTCGGCATCACCGTCTACTATCATGTCTGGGCGATCATCGCGATTACCGCCCTTATCGGAACTCTGATAGGAATGATCAACGGCCTGGTAATTACCCGCTTCAACGTAGCCCCCTTTATCGGCACCCTGGGAATGATGTATATCGCCCGGGGCTTCGCCAATATTCGCTCCGGCGGAGCCACCTTCCCTAACCTGCAGGGCGATCCTGCTCTGGGGAACACCGGCTTCCCCTTTCTGGGAGCCGGTAAGATCATCGGGATTCCGGTATCGATCTGGATCCTGCTCCTGCTGTTGCTGATCGCCATCTATGTCTCCCGAAAAACTCCGCTGGGCCGTCACATCTTCGCCATCGGCGGAAACTCCCGGGCTGCGGAGCTCTCGGGGGTTAAGGTTCCCCGGATTAAGGTTATGGTATACGCCTTCTCCGGCTTCTGTTCGGCGATTGTGGGCTTAATCATCGCCTCTCAGCTGGTGGCCTCCCATCCGGCCACGGGCGAAACCTATGAGCTTTCCGCCATCGCCGCGGTCGTACTGGGCGGAACCAGCCTAGCCGGGGGCATCGGGTCGGTGGGCGGCACTATCATCGGCGCCTTCGTCATCGGCGTCTTGAGCGACGGTCTGGTTATGATGGGGGTCTCCGAGTTTTGGCAGAATGTTATTAAGGGCGTAGTAATTATCGCCGCGGTCATTTTCGACCAACTACAACAACGCATGAAAGCCCGAGCCGCGGTCAGCGCCTCGAGCATCGAGAAAGGAGTTCCAGCATGAGTATAATGAAGAAGCAGATTACCTTCGGGATCATCCCGGCGACCCGCAATATCTTTAACGCGGAGCTCGCCCTTCAGGGACGGCGCAGCCTCCTAAAACTCGTGGAGTCGGCCGGCTATGGAGCGGTAGTTCTCCCTGAGGATGCAACCCCCAGCGGTTGCGTCGAAACCTATAGGGACGCCAAGATCTGCGCCGAGCTCTTCCGTAAGGAGCAGGATAAGATCGACGGGATTATCGTGATCCTCCCCAACTTCGGCGACGAGCTGGGGGTGGTCAATACCCTGAGCCTGACAAACCTGAATGTGCCTGTCCTGGTTCAGGCCGCTAACGACGAGCAGAGTAAGGTCGGGGTAACCGAGCGGCGGGACGCCTTCTGCGGGAAGCTCTCGGTCTGCAACAACCTCTACCAGTACGGAATCGAGTTTACCGACACCAGCCTCCACACCTGCGATATCGAGGGAGAGCTCTTCAAGGGCGACCTGGAGCGCTTCGCCCGGATCTGCCGCACCGTCAAGGGCTTACGTACCGCCAGGATCGGCGCCATCGGCGCCCGGCCGGCGGCCTTCCAGACGGTCCGCTTCTCCGAAAAGCTCCTCCAGGCTACCGGCATCACCGTGGTGCCCATCGATCTTTCCGAGATCATCGCTACCGCCCAGGGGATGGACAAGAACGCGAAACAGGTTAAGGAGATGCGCGCCGCCATCGGCGACTACGGCACGATCCCCGACTACATCCCGGAGGAGAACGTCCTGACCCAGACCCGCTTCTCTGTAGCAGTGAATCAGTTTATGGCCGAGAACGAGCTCGACGCCAGCGCTATTCAGTGCTGGGACAGCTTAGAGTACAACTACGGCTGTGCCTCCTGCCTCACCATGAGTATGATGGGCGAGAAACAGCAGCCCTCGGCCTGCGAGATGGACGTGGCCGGAGCGGTATCGATGTACGCCCTGCTATTGGCCGGCGGGAATCCTCCCGGATTCCTGGACTGGAACAACAACTTCGACTACGGGGCCGACAAGTGCGTCTGCACCCACTGCTCCAACTACCCCAAAAGCTTTATGGGCGGTGAGGTGGAGATCTCCAACCTGGATATTCTGGGCAACACCATCGGCGCCGAACGCTGCTTCGGGGCTATCAAAGGGAAGGTCGCTCCCGGGCCCTTCACCTTCTTCCGGATATCCACCGACGACCGCAAGGGCGTGATCAAAGCCTACCTGGGCGAAGGGGAGTTCACCGCCGACCCCTACGGCATGGACGGGGGTATTGCGGTCTGCAAGGTAGAGGACCTGAATCCCCTGCTGCAACACCTGACTCGAAACGGCTTCGAGCACCACGTTGCCATGAGCCGCGGCGGCCATGCGGAGATTATCGAAGAGGCGGTCGGCCGCTACCTGGGCTGGAACCTCTACCGCCACCGATAGGAGAAGAATCAAATTATAGGGATTACCGAGGATAGTCCTCCTTGAAATCTTGCAGTCGGATACCTATGCGGACTATCAGGTGGGACTACTGCGGATGGTCGATGGGGAGAGTACCAAATATAAGTGCGGAGATCAGTTTTGCAGCCTGTATCATCCTGACCAAGGGGGTTTTTTCGGAGTAGCAAGCGGCATCGGGGTATGGTATGCTCAACGAAATCACAGAAACCAAGGAGCCGAGCATGCCCAGGAATCCATTAGAAAGCATTGCTAAAGCAGATCCCGGCCTCTTCGCACATGTAAACGAGACGCGGGAGTTTGCCTTCGCCCCGGGTGCACTGGACACAAAAACTAAGCAGCTGATCGCCCTGGCCTTGGACGCCTCATTAGGCGCCGCTAACGGCGTGCGTTCCCTGGCAGACGGAGCGTTGCAGAACGGGGCTACGAAGGATGAGATTATGGAGGCCCTGCGGGTCGCAGCCTTCATTACCGGAGCCCACTGCGTCTACAGCGCTGCTGCGGGACTGGACGGCCTTTTCGACGGCGATGCATAGGAGTGTGGTATGAGCGTAACAAAGGTTCGTGCAACCTGGTTCTCGCCTACCGGAACCGGCAAAGCCGTGGTCGAAAGTATCATCAGCGGAATAGGACTCACAGTTGCGGATCCCCTTGATCTAACCTTTCCCGCCGACTATAAAGAGATCTCTCCCTTAGGTCCCGATGAACTGCTTGTTGTCGGGATGCCGGTCTATGCCGGGAGAATCCTACCTCTGGCCGCCGAACGGCTACAGGGCATCCGGGGTACGGGTACCCTCGCCGTGGCAGTCGTCGTCTACGGCAACCGGGAGTACGAGGACGCCCTCCTGGAGTTATCCCATATACTAGAAAAGTGCGGCTGCATCACGATCGCCGCCGCCGCTTTTATCGGCGAACACTCCTTTTCGAGCACTGTCCTGCCCATCGCTCCCGGACGACCGAACGATGAGGATCTCCGCATTGCCGCCCTCTTCGGCGCCGCAGTCCGCGACAAGCTTGCATCGGCTGCGACCCCTTCGGACTTGAAAACGCCCGCCATACCCGGGGAGTACCCCTACCGCAAGGAAGCGAAAAAAGGCGGGATCGACTTCATTGCGGTGGGCGAGGAGTGTATTCAGTGCGGGGTATGTGCGCACGTGTGCCCCACCACGGCAATCGATGCCGCCGACAGCAGGCGGATCAACATCGAAGCCTGCATCTCCTGCTGCGCCTGCATCAAGCGTTGTCCCCGGGACGCCCGGAGCATTAAACCGGGACCGATACTGGAGGTTGCCCAGCGATTGCATGCTCAGTGCAGCCTGCCGAAGACGGTGGAGACATTCCTCTAAAGAGGCACAGAGACGGATTGGAGCGGTACCCATCTAATCGGTATCAATTTGTCGCCCCTCGACTGAATGCTTCTTCCCATTGGCTACGCGCGTAGGCTACCGCCGCGGCCGCCGTCGCGGGATCGGTATTCTCCAGTAGAAGAGGCGCCTGCGGGGTGTAATCGGCAATGCATCTGCAGAGCGTTCCATACGGCAGCTCCCCGGCTCCGGCCGGGAGGCGCCACTCCTTCTCCCCGCCGGAGTAGTCGAGATCCTTGGCGTGAATCGCCAGGATACGGTCGCCAAAGCGTTCGAAGAAGCCGCGGACCTCGCTCTCCATATCAACCGGCTTGCGGACCGGAAAGATATTGACCGGATCATAGATTAATCCCAGCCGGGGTGTGGGATACCGGGTCAACAGCTCCTCTACCCTCTCCCAGGTCGAGAGGGTATGTCGCTCGGCAACCGGTTCGATCCCGATGGATACCCCCTCCCGTTCCGCCGCCTTTAGCAGATCGCCGATGCCCTCGAGAAGAATATCAAAGGCTTGCCCGCTTCCGAGTCGGTCGGGATCCCCCGTCTCGGTTCCCACCACCGGAGCGCCGAATGAGCGGGCCAACTCCAGGTAACTCGCAAAACGTTCCAGATTCTTCCGCCTCTCCTCCCGGTCGGGATGGACCGGGTCGATGTAACAGCCGAGCACCGCGATCTCGATTCCCCGCTCCCGGTAGGTTTGTGCGATCTCATCGGCCAATACGGTTTGTCCCTCTTCCGCCACTTCCGTCCATCCGACGACGGCCTTTCCCGGGGCAAGCTGTACTCGCGATAACCCCAATCCCGCTATAAGCTCCGCGGACTCCTCAATGCTAAGCTTCCCCAGGTCGTGGGCTCTGATTCCTAACTCCATCTGCTTCTCCTTAGCTGTTCATCCTGATCTGATTTCTCACTTGTCATCCTTCGGCTAATCATCTACTATGCAGCTATCCTATAGTTCTCTCTACGGTCTCACCTATCCCACATTTGTTATGGAGAGACCCGTGAACACAAACACTCTTTCACCCCGCGATGCGGCTCGTTCAGCCGCCGCCTCTTTAATCCATGCCTATCCCGATCCCTTAGACCTTCCCCCGAGGGGCCGATGGCATTATCACCAAGGGGTCTTTCTGCTCGGCCTGCAGCGCCTTGCAGCCTTGGAGGGGGATCCAGAGCTTCTGGACTACACCCGCCGGTATCTGGACGGACTCATCCCGGCCGACGGGAGCGTCCCCCTGGCGGCAACCGAACTGGACGCCATGCAGCCCGGGAACCTTATCTTCCCCTTCCTGGCCGACAACGGAGAGAAACAGCGCCTCCGCCAAGCCTTGGATACCATCGTCGGCCTTTTAACTGAGTTCCCCAAAACGGATCAGGGCGGATTCTGGCACAAACACAAATACCCCAATCAGCAGTGGCTCGACGGACTCTATATGGCCGGACCGGTATCCGTTCGCTTCGGGCGGGAGTTCGACCGCCCCGACTACTTCCGCCTCTTCGCCGACCAGGCCCGGCTGATCGAAGCCGGCGCCAAGGATGAAGCGACCGGCCTCTTGCGTCACGGTTTCGACCGCAGCCTGAAAGCCGCCTGGGCGGGATCCCCCGACGGCAAGGCGCCGGAGGTCTGGGGACGCGCCTTGGGCTGGTTCCCCGCCGCCCTGTTGGATATGCTCGACTACCTGCCGCGCGAGAGCGCAGAAGCCCGCGAGCTTACGGCTATGTTTCAGCGCCTGATGCCGCCCATCCTGAAGCAACGGGACGAAGCGACTAAACTCTGGTATCAGGTCCTCGATAAGGGCTATGATCCCGCCAACTGGATCGAATCCTCATCCTCGGCCCTCTTTATCTACTCTATCGCCAAGGGGGTGCGCACCGGCCTCCTGGATAAAAATCTGTTGCACACCGCGGAGGACTCGTTCTCGGCCCTTCTAAAGGAGTGCTGTAGCTATGACGATCAAGGCTTCTTCGAGTTGAACAGTATCTGCATCGGTACCGGAATCGGCGACTATGAGTTTTACCTACAGCGGCCGGTCAGCACCAACGACCTCCACGGCGTCGGCGCCTTTATTTTGGCCGCGACGGAGCTTGTCCGGGCCCGGGAAGAGTAGGCAGGCCGTTGAGTCAAAAAAGCCGGAGCCGCAGATTCTACGGCTCCGGCGATCCTATAGTTTCTTAACGGTCGTTTCTCAACTAGGCGCTTACTCCCTAGCTGTTGAGTTCGGCAATGATCTCGTCGATCTTCAAGGCCGCCGCTTTACGCTTGTACTCGGCTAAGCCTTCGTCCACGCTCAGGTCGCCGACGACGATCTTCGAGAATACCTCTTGCTTCATGGTCATCAGCTCACCCACATATTTTACATAGGTATCGCCGCCCTGAGGCAGAGAGAGCTGAATGGAGTTGTTGCGATGGATCTGTCGGGAGAGACTGATCAGATCATTCAGCGGGACCATGGGTTCCCAGCCGTTCATAACCAGGGTCGGGTCTGAGAAGGCCTTGTCGAAGGGGCGGTCTGGATTTGCCGGTTCGGGGAGCATCTCGTAACCGTCGGCCCCCATCTGGTAGTGCAGGCCCTCGATCCCGTGGGTAAAGAGGATCTGTCCCTCGCCCTTGTCGAGCATGGTGTTGATGAAGACGTCGAAGATTTTTTCCGGATTGTCCGCCGCCACGGTAATAGAGAAGAGGGGGCCGACGCGGTTGATGTAGAAAGCCTCTGCAATAGGCTCTATCGGAATAACCACTGCATTGGGATTGGAGTTCTTAGCGCTGGAATCGAAGCGCTGAGCCCAGGTCCCGGACCAGTACTCCATAACGCCCGCCTGGCTGTCGTATATCTTACTCCGTGCGGCGGAGGTCTTGTTGGAGAAGAACTCGGTATCGATCAGCTCCGCGGCATAGAGATCCTGGAAACGCTTCAGGGCGGCCTTCATCTCAGGCTGGGTAAAGCCGTCGACCCACTTGCCGTTCTTCTCCTGAAAACCGAACATCGCATCGTGCATAATGAAGCGGTTATAGTAATCGAACTCGGCCGCCGGCACCGCAAAGGGAAGGGTCATGCCGATGGTGTCGTCCTTGCCGTTCCCGTCGGGATCGTCGTCCCGGAAGGCGGTCAGGACCGCTACAAACTCGTCCCAGGTCTCGGGCACGTCGAGGCCGACATTGTCGAGCCAATCCTTACGAATATAGGTCACGCAGCCGCCGCCGTTATATGTGGGGAAGCCGTAGATATGACCGTCCTTTAAGCGATAGGCCTCGACTAACTCAGCGGGAATAGCCTTTACCGCCGCGGAGTCGGCGATGAAATCCTCTAAGGGCACCAGGTTCCCCGAGGCCGCATAGGTGAGATAGTCGCCGGTCTGAATCTCTACCAGATCGGGAAGATCCCCGGATGCAAAGGTAGCGCCCAGGATTTCGGAGTACTGGTTATGGGCGGGTTTGACGATATTGAGTTCAACCCCGGTCATAGCCTTGAACTCTTCGGCCCATTCGTCCTGACCGTTCTCTTTCAAGAGTACGCGGTCGAAAACGGCATCGATCGACTTCAGCTCCGCCGTGGAGGAACTGCTTGCTTCCTGGGATCCGTTGGCCACGAGCGCCGCGGAGAGGACCAGGAGTAGGATGGATACGGTGAGTGCTTTTTTCATAAAAAGCCTCCTTTAAAAATATCTGCTGAAGCCGGCAACGCCGGCTGATACAGCCTCGTTTACGGGGCTAGCCTTTCACCGCCCCAAGATTGATCCCCTTCACGAAGTACTTCTGCACAAAGGGGTAGAGCAGCATGACCGGTATAATCGAAGCCACCACCGCTGCATTCTTCAGGCTCTGACTGGCGAAGGAGAATCCTTCGAAGCCCTGGGTGTCGGTTTCGATTACCAAGCTGCGGAGGAAGACCTGGAAGTTGTGCAGCTCCGGCCTGGTCTGGATATAGATGATGTAGTCGAAGAACTGATTCCAGTAGAAGACCACGTAGAAGAGTCCCACCGCGGCCAGGCCCGGCTTGGAGAGGGGCAGGACGACCCGGAGGAAGGTCATTCCCGGGGTACACCCGTCGATCTCCGCCGCATCGACGATTGACGAGGGAATGGTCATAAAGAAGTTCCGCAATAAGAGCAGGTAGTAGGCGTCCATCGCATGCACCAGCAGGACCGCCGCAAGCTTGTTCATCAGCCCCAGATTGCGAACAACTAAAAAGAGGGGGATCATCCCGGCCCGAAAGACCATGGTTATCAGGGCCATTAGAAGGAGAAAGCGCCGTCCGGGAAGATCCCGTTGAGCCAGCCCGTAGGCGTAGAGGGAGGTGATAGTCATAGAGATAATGGTCCCCACGGTAGTGGTGAAAAGACTAATCAAGAAGGGGCGGTAGAGGGCCGGTCGGCTGAGAATGGTTCTATAGGCATCCAGGGTGAAGATCTCCGGCACCATCCGAAAGACCGTCTCCGACGCCCGTTCGTCTACCGAATCGATAACAACCTTGCCCAGGGGAACCAGGACGACTCCCATTATCAGAATCATCAGTAAGGTGTTCATGACGACAAAGGTTTTTCGTCCCGGCGTTTCGCGACGCAGTTTTAGGGTTACGCTCATCTGCTGCTCCTATATGGCGGTTTCGCCGCTGACCCGCTTCGAGAGTCTGTTGGCGGTCATGACTAAGGCGAAGGCGATGACCGAACGGAAGAGCCCTACGGCCGTGGCGTAGCCGAAGCGGAACTCCTTAAGCCCCGACCGATAGACGTAGGTTTGAATGACGTCGGAGACGCTGTAGACTAGGGGATTGTAGAGAACGAAGACCGACTCGAAGAGGTTGAAGATCTTGGCCAGATTCATGATCAACACAATGATGATGACCGGCACTAGGTGCGGGAGGGTTACATTGAGCATCTGCTGCCAACGATTGGCGCCGTCCATCCAGGCCGCCTCGTAGAGTTGAGGATCAATTCCGCTCAAGGTCGCCAGGAAGATAACCGTCCCCCAGCCGACCTCGCGCCAGCTCAAAGCGAAGAGGTAAACCAGCCGCCACCAGGAGGTGTCTCCCAGGAAGTAGATCGATTTGCCGCCGGCGGCGCTTATGGCGGCATTTACGATTCCCCCTTGTTGGCTCAGCATCAGGGTAAAGAGGGAGCCCACCACGACCCAGGAGAGGAAGTGGGGCAGATAGATGACCGTCTGAACCAATTTCTTGAAGCGCCGGTTCATAATCTCGTTTAGGAGAAGGGAGATTGAAATGACCAGACTCATCTGGATTACGATATTGGCGCTGCTCAACAGGAGCGTGTTACCGAAGGAACGACGAAAACCTTCACTGGTGAAGGCGTCCCGAAAATGTTCGAATCCGATAAAGTCGCCTACCCCGCGCAGGTCGTAATCGAAGAAGGCCCATCGTAATCCCAGCATAGGCAGGTAATGAAAGATCACGAAAAATAGAAAACCGGGAAGCATAAAGAGATAGAAGATTCGATACTTCTGAATCCTCTTTTTTAAGGAACCGGACGAAACGGCCCTAACTCCGACTGACGCCATCACACAACCTCGCAAAATATGGTGATTTATTATCAGGCCGGTTTTTTTGCCCCGTAAAGGAACGATTCTTTCTGTAAGGGTGCGTTAGTTCGGATTTCGACCGCCCAATTCTTGCGATAGCGGCTCTTCTGTTACGAAAGAGGCCCTTATATGGGCATGTTTAATTTGACGGCTCTGAAAAGTCGACGTACAGTGGCTGTATGGTATCGCTTCGCGTCTTTACCCGTTTTCTGGCGACCTATATTCTGCTGATTTCTCTGCCGCTGATTACCGGCACCCTGCTGGTTCGAGCCCTGGTGGAGGAGTATAAGCGCAAGGTGACCGATTCGCAGATCACCCTGCTCGATCAGGGACGGGCCGGTATAGAAGCCTTAATGAATGATATCGAGTGGCAGGCCTATCAGATATCCGGCAATCCGAAGCTGCTCCGCTTCATTTCCAGTACGAAACAGGGGAACCGTCTAGATAACTTTCTAATGCGGGAGATAGTCAGCGACTTTAACTCCTATCTTCTCTACAGCAATATGATCAGCTCGACCTTTTACGTCTACTGTCCCCGGCAAGAGACGATCTTTACCCCCTACTCGATCTACCACACCGGCGATTTTGTAGACGGAAAGACCTTTTTCCATATGCCGGGAATCAGCACCGCCGACTGGCACGAGCAGGTATTCTCCCGCTACCACCTGGGGACCGTACTCCCCTCGCGCTTGGTGACTATCGAGGACTTCAAGAACAAGGCGATGATTCCCTACCTACAGAGCATACCCCTGGGGTATCTCAAGGACGGGGCCGACGTGGAGGCGGCGGTAGTTTTTTTGATCGGTGAGGATGAGATCAATCGACACCTAGAGAGCCTCGGACTCCCCCGGGAGGGCTACGCCTACATAACGGATCGGGAAGCGCGGGTGCTCTCCGCCGTCGGCCGGGAGAAGGAGAACATCCCCGACCGAAAGCTCCCCGCACAGGAGCGCGCCGGGGCCTTCTGGAGCGAGGACGGGGCCCAACTGGTGGTCCATACCGCATCCCCCGTCCGCGGCTGGCGCTACGTCGCCGTCCTCCCGACGCGCTGGGCCTTTCGGGCGGTAAGCGCCCTACAGCGCATGACCTTTCTCGGCCTGCTCGGATCCCTGGTGGTCTCCATGGGGATGGCCCTTATCCTCGCCTACCGGCGCTCGGAGAGTCTGGGGCATATATTCAGTCAGATCCGCGAGGTACTGGAGCCGGAAGCTCGAGCGCCGCTGGATTACAAATCGATAGACCTGGGCGTATCCCGGCTCATCGAACAGAACTCCAGCATGCAACAGGAACTGAGTCGTCAGCGGGAACAGGTCTTCGCAAACTTCCTCAACCGGCTCTTAAACGGCTATTACCGCAATCCGGCCAGCCTGGAACAGTTCGGCGCCCTTCTCGGCTTAGGCGAGGAAGCGGAGCAGTTTACGGTCTTGTCGGTGGGTATTAACGGCGACATCGATCTGGAGAGTCCCGATGTGATCGATCAACTCAACAAGGTTAAGGTAGTAGTAAAATCGGAGTTTCAGAGCGCCCTTCGGGGTAGAATCTGGTTCTACGATCCCGCCGAAGAGCGAATCTCCGTTATCTGCGTCCATCCCACGGGGACGACCCAGCACGAACTACAACGCATCGCCGCGGATATTTGCGGGATCGCCGGCCGCTTAGTCCCGGCGGGAATCTCGATCGGTATCGGGAGTACCGTAGAGAATCTTGTGGATATCCATCGTTCTAATACCGAGGCCCGGGAAGCGGAACTCTACTGCCGGAGCACCGGAGCGCCGGGGGTCCACTCATTTACCGAGATCGAGCGCGCCTTGGACAACTACCACTACCCCATAGAGCTTGAAGTACGCCTGCTCAACTCCGCCGCCGCCGGAGACGCCGGGGTAGTGGATCAGATATTCGAGAGCCTGATTCGAGAGAACTTCGAACTGCGCACCCTTCCGGAGGATAAGATCCGCTTTCTCCTCTTCGAAATGCGCTCGACCCTGGCTAAACTGGTCTCTCAGTTGAAGCTTCAAGCCGCGGATTTCCGGGTGCAGGATCAGGAGAGTTTCGATAAAGATGTAGAGGAGCTCCACCGCATCTTCTTGTCGATCTGCCGCTCCGTCGAGACCCGCAAAAGGAGTCACAACTCCCGGCTCATCAAGCAGATCCTGGACTACCTGGAAGAGAACTTCACCGACCGCAATCTCAGCCTAGCCTCGGTGGCCTCCGCCTTCTCCATAACGGAATCATACCTCTCCTTCTTCTTCAAGGAACAGACCGGCGAGAACTTCTCGACCTTTATCGAGCGCAAGCGTATCGAGGCGGCCGCGGGACTCCTTAAGGAGTCTGATGCCTCGGTACTCGAGGTAGCCCGTTCGGTAGGGTATAACAGCGACAAGACCTTTCGCCGGGTATTTCGTCGTACCAAGGGGGCAAGCCCCAGCGAATACCGGGCGCAAGAGCGGCAACGACGATTTATCTAATCTAGGCCGTTTAGCTCGTCGAGGATACGGTCGATTTTGAGTTCCCTCGACTCCCGCCGGTAGCGGGCCAAGCCCTCGTCGATGCTGATCTGCCCGGTCACCACGGCGGTGATAATATCCGGCTTTAGGCTGCGTTCGATCTCGTCGAAGTAGCGATCGTAGGCCTCTCCGCCGGTGCGCAGCCGATCATAGACCGGATTCCGGTTCAGATGCTCCAGGGCCGGCAGAACGAGAGGATCGAGCGGCATCGGCTGATCCCAATCGTTAATGACCGCCGCCGGGGGCACAAAGGCCTTGGTAAAAGGAGCCTCGTAAGGGTCTTCGGGATTCGGCAGGAAGCGGGGTACGCCGGACTGTTTGGACCAGTGGTAGCCTTCTACGCCGTAGGTAAAAAGGGTTTGGATCTCGCCCGTATCATATTGCCGGTCGATGAAGTGAGAAAAGACGAACCCGGGATCATCCGCGCCGCTGGTAACGACCAGGAGGGGACTGATCCTGCGGATATACCGGACGCCTTCGATAGCGGGAATAGGGACCACCTCCGCCGACTTTCCCACGGTGGCCCGGGTTCGCTCGTAGAGGTTTCGGGACCAGTGGTTGGCCCAGTAGGTAATGGCGCCCACCTCGCCGTTAAAGAACTTGGTCCGTGCCGAATAGGTAGTGTTGGTAATGAAGCTGGGATCGATCAGTCCCCGATCGTACAGCTCGATCAGTCGGGCGAGGGCTCCCCGGATCGATAGCTCCGCGAAGCCGTCCCGCCAGCGACTGCCGTCGAAGTAGATTTCGGCCCTCGCATCCTGAAACACCGGTCGGTTATACCAGTCCTGACTGGCGGAGAACATGTCGGTCAGTCCGTAAGTATCGTCCGCTCCGTTCCCGTCGGGATCCCCGTAGGTGAAGGCCTCGAGCATCTGTACAAACCCGTCCCAGTCGACAGGGGCCTCCAGGCCGGCGGCTTCCAACCAATCCCGGCGCACATACGTTACGCAGCCGCCGCCGTCCCGGGCTGGGAAACCGTAGGTGCGGCCGTCGCTGTAGCGCACCGAGGCGAGAACCCGCGGGTCGACGCTGTCGATATTCTCCGACTCCTCGATGAAAGCGTCGAGGGGAATCGCGATTCGAGAATTGACCAGATGGGGCAGATATTCGGGGAGAATCTCGCAGACGTCGGGAACCCGATCGGAAGAGATATGCAGAAAGAGGGAGTCCATGTACTGCTGATGGGGCGGCTGGATAATCTCCAACTCTATTCCCGTTTTTCGAAGATACTCCTCGACGAACCTATCCTGCCCTTCCCAATCCTGGATTATGGTATCGAGAAAGGCGGTTATTTTCCGGGGAGGGGTAGTCTCCTTTTCCGGCTCTTCAGGGGCGCAGGAGAAAAGAATCAGCGAGACTAAAAGGAAGAGCGGGGAAGCGGACGCGCGTTTCATCTTCGGCCATAGTAGGCCAAAATCTGGCCGGACGCAAGCTTTTGTTCCTTGCGTGCGGGGCGAACGCTCTAGCTCAACCGGCGGGATCCCGAAGTAGCGCTTAAAGGCTCTGGAGAAGCTGCTGTGATTCGGATAACCGCAAGCTAAGGCGATGTCCAGGATGGGAAGGCGATTATTCCTTAAGAGGGAGCGGGCCTTCTCCATTCGAATACGTAAAAATACTTCTCGGGGTGATTCGTTCAAGGCCGCCGTAAAAAGGCGTCGCAGGTGGCTTTCGCTATAGCCCATCTCGGCGGCCGCCTCCTTGACGCCGACGCCGCGGTCGAGGTTGTTTTCGTACCAGCTTATGGCGATCTCTACGATGCGGGTCTCCTGGTTTGCATCGGGAAGGGGTCCGCCGAAGGCCTCCAGAAAGAGCAGGGATAATTCGCTCCCGTATTTCTCGAATCTTAGCGAGGTAAGGGGGCCTGGGCGCTTCAGTTCTTCGGAAACCAGGGCCGCTATCTCCGCGACGGCATCGAGCCCATCGGCGCCGAGCCGCACAGAGCGATACGGGGTCTCTTGCATCAGGATCCGTAAGGTCTCCGGAACCGGATGGAGATGGAAGCTCGAGATAGTGCATTGAGACTCCTCCCCTCCCCGCGCACCTCGCCAACCGTGGGCGCAGTCGGGTCGGAAAATAAAGAAGTTATCCTCGGTCTCGGGAGAGGACGTCTCTCCGCTTAAAACGAGTCGCGCCGGACGGCGGTGAAAAATCTGGAACTCCCACTTTCCCCGGGTATGGACCGGAACCGGATCACGCTCGTAGTTGCGCGGGCCGCGTCCGAGATAGTAGATCATGGGTATCAGTATTCCCGGAGATGAGCGAAAATGTCAAATGCCGGGGGCGGTCATGCACAGCAGCCCCGGGGGAGCTTCTTATAGACTGACCCCGCTACCTACTCAAGGAGGGTGAGCATGGAGAGTCAGGGAAGAAAGAACTACGCTATCGTCGGGACCGGAAGCCGCTCGTTTATGTTCGGCGATGCGATTATGAGCAGCTTCTCAGAGACCGCCCGGCTGGCCGCGCTCTGCGACACCAATCCCCTGCGGATGGCGTACGCCGAAAACTGGTACCGCACGAACTACGGGGCCGATCCGATCCCCCAATATTCAGCAAAGGAGTTCGGGAAAATGCTCGATGCGGAGCGGATCGACACGGTAATCGTCACCTCCGTCGACCGAACCCATCACCGCTATATCGTCGGGGCCCTCGATGCCGGGCGGGAGGTAATCTCCGAGAAGCCGATGACCGTGGACTGTAAAAAGGCCGAAGAGATCTTCCGCGCGGCGGATCGAAGCGGAGGCTCCGTACGGGTGAGCTTCAACTACCGTTATGCGCCGAGAAACTCCCTGGTGAAAGAGCTGATCGGCCGAGGGGTAATCGGCGATGTCCACTCTATCCACTTCGAGTGGCTCCTCGACACCCGCCACGGGGCCGACTATTTTCGCCGCTGGCACCGGGACAAGTACAACTCCGGCGGACTCATGGTCCATAAAGCGACCCACCACTTCGATCTGGTCAACTGGTGGCTCTCGGCCCGGCCGGTTCAAATTTACGCCCAGGGCGGTTTGACCTTCTACGGCAAAGAGAATGCGGAGAAGCGCGGGGTGAGTGAGTTTTATCCCCGAGGAAGCCTCGACTCGGTCAACGACCCTTTCGCCCTTGATCTTCGCGCTGAAGAGCGCCTCAAAGGACTCTACTACGATGCCGAATCCCACGACGGTTACCTCAGGGACATGAGCGTCTTCGACCAGGGGATCTCCATCGAGGATGATATCTCGGTTCTGGTCAACTACGATTCCGGCGCCGTCATGAGCTACCACCTAACCGCCTACTCCCCCTGGGAGGGCTACCGTATCGGCTTCAACGGCAGCCTGGGACGCTTAGAACTGGATGTTACCGAAACCGCCTACCTCTCGGGCAGCGACGACGATCCGAACCGCTTCGATGTCCGCAGCGCCGAGGAGTTCGCCTTCGGCGACCGCCAGCGGCTCCTGGTTCGCCCCCACTGGACGGCGCCCTACGAGGTGGAGATTCCCGACGACAAGCGGGGGGGCCACGGCGGCGGCGACGAGAGGCTGTTGAAGGATATCTTCCTCGGCGCCGGCCCTGATCCCTTGAAGCGCGCGGCGGACCACCGCGAGGGGGCCTACTCGATTCTTACCGGCATCGCCGCCAACGAGAGCATGAATAGGAACGCGCCGGTAAGAACCCGGGACCTTCTGGCCGATTATCCAGCCCTGGGAAAGGTGTTGTTGTAGAATATTTCCGTCTTGTCCGACGGTCAGGGAAAGGCTACATTAAAGGGGCGATATGTTTGCCCCCGTGCCCCTCCCATCTATAAAACTGCGCCCCCCTCCACCAGTTCCCGGATTGGTCAGGCGGGAGCGACTCTTCAAGATTCTCGATAGTGGAACAAACCGACCGGTCACCCTAATCTCGGCTCAGGCGGGATACGGAAAAAGTTCACTACTTTCAGCGTGGATAAATGAACGGTCTTATCATGCAACATGGATAACACTTGATCACAGCGACCAGAGTCCCCTCCGATTAATGGAGACCCTAAGTGAGGGACTTAAAGCGCTTGATCCGCAACTCGGCGGAGAAGCTCTCCGATTGGCAAGAGAGAACTCGAATGGAGATCCTGAACCAGTGCTAACCGCCCTGCTCAACGCGGCGGCCGAGCTCACATCTCCCGGAATAATGATTATAGATGATTATCATTTGGCCGCCACTCATGAGAACGATTCCGCCCTCAACCTTATCTGTACCTACCTACCGCCGAAGCTCCGATTGATCATCTCAAGCAGAGTCGATCCCGGGATCGCGCTATCTCGCCTTCGTGCGCAAGGCAGACTCACAGAAATCCGTGAAGAGGAGCTCCGCTTCAACTCGAAGGAAGCGGCAGAATTTCTTGCTGAACAGATGCCGAAGAACATAACTCCCGACTTGACTGGGGAGCTTCTGAAGCATGCTGATGGGTGGCCAGCGGCTCTGCAACTAGCAATGATCGCGCTTCGGGATGGAGGAGTTGAAGCAGGCGTCAGTTTCCGCCGTTTTCAGATCGAGTTTCTCATCGACGAGGTTCTCAACGCCCAGCCTTCGAAGCTGAGAGAATTTCTACTGATCTCTTCGTTACCCGAGCGCTTTACTATCTCCCTCTGCGACGCCCTGAGTGAACAATTCGAAAGCTCCGTACTACTAGAAGAGATTAACCGCCGCAACCTCTTTCTTCTCCCTCTGGATCAAGAAGGGCTATGGTTTCGATACCATCACCTCTTCCAGGAAGCCCTTAGGGAACGCCTCCAGCTCACTCTCCCTGAGCGAGTTGCCCCGCTTCATGCGAATGCAAGCCGCTGGTACCGCACCCAGGGCTTATGGAAGGAAGCGCTCTATCACGCACGAGCGGCGCAGGATAATGACCTCTCCCTGGAACTGCTTACTGAGAGTTGGCCTCATATCGACGGTTTACTCGACTGGCGTCAGTGGCGAGACTTTGCTGAACAAATGCCGGCGAAGATGCTTAGGTCGCAATCCGGGATAGTTCTCGGCTATGTGTGGGCTCTCTTGAATACAGGGGAACTCGAAGCGGCGGGGTATTTGCTTCAGGACCTACCATTCAAATCGCTCTCACAGGATGAACTGATATCGGCGACTGTCGCGCGGACCTACCTTTCACAAGCCCGGGGCGAGTATCGGATTACCCTGCAGTACGCAGAAGAACTCTTGGAACTCCTTCCGGATGAGGAGTTCACCCAAAAGGGCCGGGCGCTGACCTTGATTGGGTTGGCTCATTGGACGGAGGGCTGTGTTGGAAATGCAAGGGAATCCTTCGAGTCCTTTATGACCTTGATGACCACCGCCAGGGATCTTCCATCGGCGGTGAGCGCTACCTTCGTACTCTCCGAGCTCCTTAGGGAAGAAGGGCGTCTCAATGATGCTCGGCAGCTGTTACGAACTACCCTTAAAAAGTTAGCAGATGAGTTTGCGGGAAAAGAATATCCCCTCGGTACTGACGATATCTACCGTGAAGAGGCGGAGATCCTTATCGAACAGAATCGTTTAGATGAAGCCAAGGAGATTTTAGAACAAATCACCCTTTCTCCCAATTCCTTACCCGGTTGGGATGAACGCCGCCTACTAACCCTCTCCCGCTTGGCCGCGGCCCGCCGAGATTACGATACGGCTATCGAATTGGCGGAAGAGGCATCTCTAAAGAAAATTCGCACCCCTCTACCGACCCCGCGGTCGACGAATGCCTGGATAGCCCGCCTGCATATGTTCAAAGGAGATTTTGCCCCGATAAGACGCTGGGTATCGGATGAGAAGCATAGTAGTGAGAATGACTATTGGAGCGCCACCTACGCTAGGATGCAAGCCCTATTGGCCGGTAAGCACACTACTCCTCGAGAGCGAGAGGACCTACTCAGCCTTATCCTCAGACTGAAAGAGGCGGCCTCTAATACCGGGCGAGTTAGGGATTACCTCGATTACCTCATTACTGAGTGCCTGGCGTATCTGGCGTGGAACGAGACATCGGCGGCTCAGGATGTGATGCATAAAGCCCTGGAAATAGCGGAAGGAGATAAGATTATCCGGCCCTTCGCCGAAGGACTTCCCGCATTGGAGGGAATACTCAAGTCGCTCCTGAGGGAGGGAAGCTACCGCGATCTGCTGCTCAAGGACTCCGACTTCGTCGACAAAGGTAATGGGTGCGGATTGATAGAGCCCCTCAGTCAGCGGGAAACTGAGGTACTGCAACTCTTAGATAGCGACCTTAGCGGACCAGAAATGGCCCGGAATCTTTATGTCTCACTAAATACCCTGCGTACCCATACTAAAAATATTTATGCCAAACTTGGAGCTCAGAGCCGAAGGACGGCGGTGAGCCGCGCAAAGGCCCTGGATATCTTATAAAAACAGTCAAAATTCACCAGATGTGGTGAGGACCGCTCACCACCTTAGACTATATCCTCTCCTTAATCGGTTCGGCAGTACCGGACCGGAAGGAGAAAAAATGAAAACTATACAGAAAACCGGCGGCATCGCCGCACTCTTCGCATGCTTCAGTTTCATCTTCGGATTCGCCCTCTTTTTCACCGCCTTAAAACCGCTTGGCGGAGAAAGCTCATGGCAAGATATCCTTGCGGTGCTAATGGAACGGGAAGGTCTTGTGTACCTCTGGAACCTGGTTATCTATGTCTTTTTCGGTATAGCCCTCGTCCCGCTGAGTCTTGTTTTAGCGAAACAAACGGAGGAGAAACTCCCCCTGCTCAGTAGCGTTGCCTCGGTATTCGGCTTTTTATGGGCCGGTCTGGTTATCGCCAGCGGCATGGTCGCCAACGTGGGAATATCTGCGGTACTTGTTATGGCCGTCGAGAATACGGAGGCGGCAGAAAGTCTTTGGACGGCGGTGGACACCGTCAGTATCGGGCTCGGCGGAGGGAACGAGATTGTCGGCGGGATTTGGGTGATGCTCGTCAGCCTGGCCGGCGGATTAACCAAGCGTTTGCCCCACCTTCTGGTATTTCTCGGATCGGTTTCCGGCGCCGCAGGCATCGTTACCCTTATCCCAGCCCTGAGCTTTCTGGGAGCCCTTTTCGGCTTAGGTCTGATTATATGGTTCTTCGGTGTGGGGCTTTACCTGATTTGTGATCGCACTACCAAGTAAGGAGTGAACTCTATGCGGAATCAGCGCATGACTACTATTCTAATAACCCTACTGTTTATATTAAGTCCCCTCGCCGCTCAATCCGAGAGTGAGGAAACCGCGCCACGGCAGGCAATCAACGCCTGTCCCTTGGGAGTGGCCTTCGGAATCTTCTCGGTCAATTATGAATACCTGGTTGCTCCCAGCCACGGTATCCTAGGCCGCCTCGACTATGAGATGATTCCGGAGACTTATTCCGAGGGATCCATCGACGCCGCAGGCTATGCCGCAGTGATAAACTATCGGAAACACCTTAGAGATAGCCTCGACTCATTTTATGTGGGCACCTATGGCCGGTATCGAGTCTATTTGGGAGACGGCCGCCTCTCCGGACAGGAGTTCAGCTTCGCTCTGCCGGAGGTGACCATCGGAATCAACGTCGGTCGCCGCTGGCTCTGGGAGAACGGTTTCAACCTCAATTTAACCTTCGGCTACGGCTACGCCTACTCTTGGCGGGAAGTTGAAAATACAAGCGTCGAGGCGACTAAGGCTATCGACGCCTTCGAGGATGAGTACGCCTTCATAAGCCCATTCTTAGGCGAGTTCTCCATCGGTTACGCCTTCTAGGTTCGGGATAGGAGACAGGGAATGGCTGTAAATGTGGAAATGTTATACAGGAAATACGGTCCGATGGTTATGCGGAGATGCCGCGCTATCCTTAAGGACGAGGAGGCAGCCAAGGATGCCATGCAAGAGACCTTTGTAGCCGTATTGCGTAAAGCCGATTCACTGCATGATACCGCCCCGTCGAGCATGCTCTACACCTTTGCAACGAGAGTATCCCTCTCCTTGGCTCGACACCAGGGAAGATCGCCGCAAGCGACGGACCCAAATCTCCTCGAGGAAACGATCGGAAAGGAGGACTTCTCTAACCAAATTCTCACCCGCCAATTCATAGAACGGCTGTTCACGTGTGAACCGGCATCGACAAAAGAGATAGCACGGCTCCATTATCAGGAACAGTATTCCCTGGATGAGACAGCGGAGAAGGTAGGGATGTCAAAATCAGGGGTGCGTCGGCGATTACGGAACTTGCGAAAAAGAGGATATGAACTTGTAGCATTGTGATATCGCCCGTTTCCATCCGCCCCTGTTCCAGGCTACACTCACTTTCGGGAATAAAAGAGATAATGGATGCCAAACTCGACCGACTGGTACGTCTGTTAGGATCCGACCAGGGATTCTACATCCTCGCCCTCCACTCCTTCGTAGAGTGGTACCTCCGCTACGAGAAGGGCTACGAGGAGCACTACTTTCACGAGCTGACCTGGCGCTTCCGAAACGAATTGATCGAGGAGCGCCAGGGCTTCATCGAGGGCCTCAACTGCCTCTCCGGTCTCGCCCGGCAGCACCGCTTTACCAACGAGGTGCGCCACGCCTTCGAAGCCTTCGACGAGGAGGAGGCGAGGAGCGCCACCCTCCTCTTTCTGCGCTTCTGCGGGCTGATCGGGCTGGATCACGCCCGGCAGGTCAAGCTTCTGGGGCAGAGCCTCGAGGTCTGGAAGAACCGCAACACTATTTTAGAGCAATCGGCTCAGCTGAAAACCCTGGAGCGGATCCTGAAGGAGCTCAAGGAGCGCAACCGAGACCTCTTGAAGCAGAAAGAGGAGCGGGACGCCCTGAAGATGCAGCTTCGCGAGGCCCGGCTGACGGTTGCTCAGGTCGATCTGGAGCTCGACCGGCTCAAGTCCCGGGTAGAGAGCAAGGATGAGCGCATCGAAGCCCTTCGCCGGAACCGGCGCTACGCCAAGGAGCGCCAGGCCGAACTGGAACGCTCATTGGAGGAGTACGGCGACCTGGAACAGTACCTGCGCTACCTAAGCCGCTTCTCCCTCTACACCCGCACCAGGATGGATTACGAGCAACTGGTTAGCCGACTGACCCCGGAGCAGGAGGAGATCCTGATTAGCGTCGGCTTGGATAAGCATCTCTTTATAAAAGGAGGCCCGGGAACAGGCAAATCCCTGGTACTGATCGAGCTTATCCGCCGGGTATTGAGCCAGCAGGAGCTCGACTTCGGCGAGGAGTCCTCGGTGGTCTTCATTACCTTTACCACCACCCTGGCCAAGTACAACGAGTATCTGGCCTCCTTACGGAAGCTGGAGCTCCCGATCAAGCTGGTACGCACCACCGACAGCCTTCTCTACGGCAAGTTCCGCACCGTATTCGGCTACGACTATCGCTACAACTTCGATTTCTACGAGCGCTTCTTCGCAGAGAATCCTCCGCCCCCCTTCTTCAGCCGGCAAGAGGCGGAGAGCGAGATTGAAAACTTCCTTCTCGGCCATATGGTCACCCGAAAGGAGTACGTGGAGAGGATGATTCCCCGCACGGGGATGCGCAAGGGGCTGACCAGGGAGCAACGCCTGCTCGTATGGGATTTACGCGATGCGGCGTTGCGGGATATGGAGGAACGCAAAGAGGTCTCGAAGGAGTATGTGCGGATGCGCCTGGCCCAGTATCTGACCGAGCATAGGGAGGACGCGACAATCCGGGATATCAGCTACCTCTTCGTGGACGAGACCCAGGACCTGACCGCTGCGGCGGTGACCGCCCTAAACGAGCTCTCCACCCGCTCCATGGTCTTCGCCGCCGACTTCGACCAGAGTCTCTACTGCTTCCAGAACCCCTTTACCAGAGCGGGACTCAACTTTCAGGGGCGCACCCGGGTGCTGAAGACCAACTTCAGGAACACCGTGCAGATTCACAGCTTCGCTGAGGAGTACCGCCGGCGATCGGCAGCGGATGCCGAGGCGGCCGCTGAGGAGACCCGCCCCTTCCCCTTCCGGGAGGGTCCGCCGCCGGAGGTATACCGGTCGGAGAACGGTGCGGAGCTTCGCGATCAGCTGCTGCGGAAACTCAAGATCTATTTGTATGAGCTGAAGTACGAGGCGGAGAATATCTGCGTTCTGGTTCCCAACAACAGCGCCCTGGAGGAGACGGCAGGCTTCTTCGAGGAGGCGGGAATCCCGGCGGCGCCGATCAAGGAGCGGGAGTTCCGCTTCGACCTGCGGGATAGGGTGCGCCTCGGCACCCTCCACTCGGCCAAGGGACTCGACTTCCCGGTGGTGCTCCTCTACCTCCCCTACATCGAGCGTAAGGAGTACTACGACGCGGAGCAGACCGAGAGGCTTATCCGCAATCTGATTTATGTGGGGATGACCCGGGCCATGGACTGCCTGGACATCTTCGCCGGTCCGGGGGTGGAGATATAGTCAATCATCGCCCGACCCGTAGCGTTCGAGCCAGTTGGTCAGGGTCTGGTAGCTGTTGAGGCCTAAGAGTTTGGCCGCCTGGGTCTTGTTGCCCCCGGCTTGTTTCATGGCCCGCTCCAGATAGTGGCCGGCGGTAGAGGCGATAACCTCCTCGATGGAGAAGCCGTTACCCAGGGGTCGGTCCAGCACCTCCTCGTCCCGTCTCCCCATGACTAAAACCGCATCGCCGATGGCGGTCTCGTCCAGTTCGGTTCCGCCGGAGAAGACGAAAGCCCGGGTGATGGTGTTGATCAACTCCCTGACGTTCCCCGGCCACTGGTGGGCGGTAATCCTTTTTACCGCGGCGACGGAGAGCCGCTTCGTCTGCCAGCCGGGAACGGAGGCGAACTCCGCATTGAGGCGCGCGCATACATGTTCGATTAAGAGCGGCAGATCCTCGCCCCGCTCCCGTAAGGGGGGAAGCTTGATCACCCCCACGGCGATGCGGTGAAAAAGGTCGGAGCGAAAGCGTCCTTGGTCGGTCTCTTCGGCCAGATCGCGGTTGGTGGCGCTGATCAGCCTGAAATCGACCTCCCTGAGCCTCGTCTCCCCTACCCGCTGCACAGTGCGATCGTTAAGGGTTCTGAGTAGCCGGACCTGCATCTCGGGACTCAGCTCCCCGATCTCGTCTAAGAAGAGGGTGCCCCCGTGGGCCTCCTCTATAGAGCCGGCTTTCGCCTCGGCGGCGCCGGTAAAGGCCCCCTTGGCGTGGCCGAAGAGGACCGACTCGGCCAGACTCTCGGGGATCGCTCCGCAGTTGACCGCAATAAAGGGACCCTTGGAGCGGACTGAAGCTGAGTGAATCGCCTTGGCGAAGAGCTCCTTCCCGGTGCCCGACTCCCCTAAGAGCAGTACCGGCACCTCGAAGACCGCCGCCCGCTTGGCCTTGGCTACCGCCCGCTCCATCACCGCCGATCGGTGAAGAATCGCCTCGAAGGCCGGGCTCTCGGGCAGAAAACGATCATCGATGAGGGAGATGTGACTCTCCATTCCCTTACCGGGCCGATACTGGGCCATGATGTCAAAGGGGAGCTCCACCTCTCTCAGACCGAAACTCGGGTGGGTTTCGACCAGCTTGGCCTTGTACTTGCCGCTTGCCAAAAGGATCCAGACCGCGGCCATGGCGGGGGTGCCGGGACTCAAATGAAAGAAGAGGGCGGCGTTCTCCACCGGGAGCTCCTGAAGCATGCCGTCCGCGGCCCGGTAGATCTCGCCGTAGGCGGTGGGACTGGAGAGCTCGACCGGGTAGTGCTTGCACTCTACCCCGGGAAACATGACCTCCGCCCAGGCGCAATACTCCTCGGCCCGGCCGGCGTCGTAGTTCGAGAGGAGCACAACCTGTTCGAAGCGCTTCGTTTCCAGAGCGGTGCCGATAGGTCCGAGGCCGGCGCCCTCGACCCGGGCGGCGGCGTTGAGATCGTGTTGCCCTATCCAGGCGCAGAGTAGATGGGTGACCATGATTCATCAGTATAAAGCAATGCAGAGGAGCTATCTACAGCCATCCGTCCGGAATAGATTCTGAAACGAGTAACACAGACCGGGACGCCGGGTGTTAGAATAGGTACGAGGTAGAGAGATGAGAAAATTAGTAATTACCCTGCTCCTTTTCGCTTGCGCCTTGAGCGTAGTGTTCGCCTACGGTGCCGCCGAAGAGGTCAACAGCCGGAGCGATTACGGCAGCTTCGATTCGATTCAGATTAAGATTCCGGCCACGGTTCAACTCGTCCGGGGAGACGAACACCGGGTTGAAGCGGATGTCGCCCGGCGCTTCGCCGACGAGATCCGGATTCGAAACGACCGGAGGATCCTGGTAATTGAAGCACGGCGCCCGCGCTTTAAACGCTTTAAATCCACGGATATTCGATTTAGAATTACCCTGCCCGAATTCGAGGAGATTAGCTTAGCCGGGTCCGGAAGCGTGAGTTCCGACGATTCCTGGCAGGGCAACAGGATCCGACTGCTCAGCAGCGGCTCGGGAGAGATGCGTTTTACCGAAATAGATGCCGCGCAGGCTGAATTGCGCCTTACCGGTTCCGGCGGGATCGACCTGGAGGATCTCGCCGCGCGGCGAGCGGAACTATTATTAAGCGGTTCCGGAGATCTCGAGATCGATAGGATCAGCGCCGGGGATGCCGAGATCCGGATCACCGGCTCCGGCCGCTTCCAGGGCCTAATCGAAGCGGATAGACTCGACTCCACCCAGACCGGCAGCGGCGACATTCGCATAGAGGGGCGGGTCGGAAAAGCCGAGATTCGTACCACCGGTTCGGGCGATTTCGACGGTCGGGGCTTACAGGCGGAAGAGGCCGATGTAACGATGACCGGCTCCGGCGGTATCCGGCTCTACCCGGGAGTTCGCTTGGGAGAGATCCGGATGACCGGCAGCGGCAACTTTATTCAGGAGTAGTTATTATTAAGGTATCCCTCCCGACCATTCCCTACGAGCTCCTCACCCGGGATTTCCGGGACAGTCTCTTACCGCTGCTCACCGATGAGTACTTCAGAAGCGACGACTGGTCGTCGGCCTTCTACCGTGCTCAGGCCAGGCTCGGCTGCATCGCCGTGGCGGGGCTAGATGAGTCAGGCTATACGCTCCTGCCCCAGCTGCAGTCCGCCTACGCCCTGCTCGATTGGGAGAATCTCGTCGTCGATAAGGGGGTCCGCCGCGTCCTGGACCAGGGAAGGGATCGACCCTCGCCGGTACTCGAGATCGCGGAGGATCCATCCGATGTATTGAAAGAGCTCGAGCGTGCCTGGGGAGAGAAGAGCTGGCTCTATCCGCCCTATGCGAAGCTGATCCTGGAGCTGGCGACGGAGAAAGAGCGGCACAAAGCGCCGGATTTCAAGATTCTGGGAGTAGAGCTGAATGTTCCGGGAGAGGAGCGCCCGGTAGCCGGCGAGCTGGGCTACGCCATCGGCCGAACTTATACCAGCCTATCGGGCTTTTTCCGGCGGGAGAACAGGGCCTGGAATAACTACGGGAAGCTGCAGCTGGTGCTCCTCGCCCGGCGCCTGGAGGAGGCGGGCTTCGCCTTCTGGAATCTGGGTCACCCCTATATGGAATATAAACTGCGACTGGGAGCGCGTATTCTCGAGCGGAGGCTCTTTTTACAACGCTGGGATACGGCCGCGGCGGAACCGATGCCGAGCCTCGTTAGCGCGGAATGCGGAGGCTAAACTCGCTCCCGCCGTTCAATCTGAAGGAGAGACTTCCTTCGAGCTGAGCACTGAGACTCTTGATTAGGGTAATCCCCAGGGAGCCGAACTCCTGCTCCAGTAGATCCCCCTCGACCCCCGTACCGTCGTCGGCGACGGTCAAGATCGCCGTATCCGCTTCGTTCCGGTAGCGCACGGAGAGGCTCCCTTCCTGACGACCGGAGAAGGCATGCTTATAGCAGTTGGTAACCATCTCGGTCAGAATCAGTCCGCAAAGAATCGCTTTATCGATATCGAGCTCGCCCTCGTCTAAATCGTAGCTTAGATCCAAGCGGAAACCCGGGGCGGCCATACTCTGATGAACGGCATCCACCACGCTCTGAATATAGCCCTGCATCCGAATCGCCTGAAAGCTCCCGGTAGCATAGATAGTCTCATGGATATGGGCCATGGAGTGGATTCTGAGGATACTCTCCTCAAAGGTGGAGAGCAGGGCCTCCTCATCGATGTAGGAGGACTGCAGACTCAAGAGGGAGGAGATAATCTGCAGGTTGTTCTTTACCCGGTGATGCACCTCTTTCAAGAGGGTCCGCTTCTCCTCCAGAGAGGCTTCCAGCCGCTTCCGGGAGAGACGGATCTCCTGCATCATCCGCTCGTAGTCGCCGATCAGTCGTCTCGCCTCGCGGTTACGGATCTTCGGCGGAGCGACTCGTTGATGATCCCGCTCGGGATCCTCCCGGACCAGGGAAAATTGATCGAGCAGGTAGCGGTAAACCCGGTAGAAGGGACTGAAGAAATAGAGCAAAATGATACACAATAGAAAGAAAACCAGCGAAACAACCCCAATCACCCGGTTATAGAGACTGTGGATCCAGAGGATGATATCCCCCACATACATACCGGTTCCGACATAAGCGTCGAGCTCATCGATCCCGACCACATAGGAGATCTTCAGTTCCGGCTCCTCCCGGTCGGGGGGCGGATAGTAATACTCCACGAAGCCTGAGCCGGTTTGAGCGGTTTTAACGAGCTCCCTGATTATGTAGAGGCCGTTACTGTCCTGCAGATCCCATTGAGAGCTCCCTTCCCGCTCCGGCTCGAAGGGCTGGACCAGCATGGTTCCGTCGTAGCTACTCATGAAGAGATAGTTTTCGGTAAAGGGATCCTGGTAGGTCAGCTTTCGTAGCCGGTTACGCACCTCAATGAGGGTCTCCTCCCGGTCGAGCTCACCCGAGCGGAATTGCTCGAGTGCCGGCTCGATACTTCCCCGCCCCAGAGAAACCAGGCGCTTCAGCTCTTCCCGTCGCAGATCGATTATGCTCTCCCGCAACTGCATTGAGAAGAAGGTAACCAGGGTTATCAGGGCTATGACGACGGCGAGGAGGGCGAGACTGAGGCGCACGAGGTTGGACGACCGAAGATGTTCCAGGCTCATATCTTATATATAATCATAGTTGAGGATAAAGATTGCAACCGACGGCAACATTATTTTAATCTGCTGGCCCGAAAGAGCAGTCCTGAACCGGAAACGGTGGTCATATTTCGGCCGCTCCGTTTCGAGCGATAGAGGGCGCTATCGGCCAGTTGGAAGAGTTCCTCCTTGCTCATCTGTCTCAGTTGACTAAAGGTGGCGCAGCCGATGCTGGCGGTGACCTTGATCATCTCTTCCATATGGTGAAACTCTTTGACCTCGATCGCCCGGCGCAGCCGCTCGGCAATGGAGAAGGCCTCACTGGAGCCGGCCTTGTGCAGGAGCACCACGAACTCCTCGCCCCCGAAACGGGCGGCCACATCCCCCTCCCGAATGGAGGAAGCGATAATGAGGGCCACCTCCTTCAAAACCAGATCGCCGGCTAAATGACCATAGCGATCGTTCAGGATCTTGAAGAAATCGAGATCGATGACCAGGATGCTAAACTCACCGCCATAGCGGCGAACCCGGCTGATCTCCTCTTCTATCTCGGTCTGGATGAACTCGTTGTTGAAGAGCTTGGTCTTCTGATCGGTTACCGAGCCCGAGTAGTGAATACTGTTCTGGATCGCTATGGCTGCGAAGCTCATCAGCCGGTCCACATAGGCGAGCTCCTCCTGGGTATACTCGCCGCCGACCACCTTCTGAGAGATAACCACCAGACCGTAGAGCTTGGCATAGCCCTTGACCGGTATTACCAGCTCGGGATCCATTGGAGCCAAGTCTTCTAAAGCCACCGGATTGTCCATCTGCTCCTTGAGGTCCCGGTAGTGGGCGAGGCCCAGATTGACGGAGAAGTACTCCTCGAAGGGTTCCAAATCGATGAGGTGGGTATCGGCCGGCTCCTCCTGCAGGTTCTTGAATGCCAGTTCTCGCACCTCGGCGCCGCCTTCGAGGGTATAGAGGAAGGAGAGCCGTCGGGGAATGAACTTGTTGACCAGGAATCCGGCGGCGGTGCGGGCGATATCGGGAATCTCGGTCTGAGAAAAAAGGGCGCTCGCCTCCCCCAAGAGCTCATTCCGTTCGATGAGCTGACTCTTGAGGCGGTTGATCTCTTGAAACACCCCCAGCTCTGAAAGCAGATCGTAGTGCTTAAGCACGTCCGGATTGCGTTCGAAGTCGGGAGTCGTGAGGCGATGGGTCCTTGCCGGGTCCATGTGGAGATATTAAACATAATTTGTGAGGCTTACAAGCCTGAAGGAAGACAAATGAGGAAAATAGATGCTTGGTACAATGCGAGGCTTCGCGCTATACTCACTGTAGGATAAGGAGGCCATGATGGAACAGTTTCAGATCAATCTCTTGGGGATTCTAATAGCGGTTATCTATAACTTCGTTATCGGCAGCCTCTGGTATAGTCCGCTCCTCTTCGGCGAACGCTGGTCGCAACTCCTCGGCTTCAAGGAGGATGATCTTCAGGGCGGTATGACTCCCGCGATCCTCTTGGGAGCCTTGGGAGTGGCCTTGGCCGAAGCCTTCGGATTTGCGCTGCTCCAGAATTTCACCGGCTTTACCGGCATTTTCGGCGGTCTCTTCCTCGGGATCTTCGTGTGGCTGCTCTTTCTGGTTCCCCCCTTCTTCAACCAGGTACTCTACGAAAAGAAACCCCGAGCTCTTTTCCTGATCAATATCGGCAACAACCTGGTCACCTTCGCCGGGATGTCCTTGATTATCGGGTTGATCTAGGGCCGCTTAGATCAGAAACGAGTAGTTGAAGATAATCGAGAATTTCCCGCCCCGGTACTCGTAGTCGGCATTCGGATACTGGTAACCCGGCGGGAGTTGATCCTCCAGGTCATACAGCTCGACTCCCTGAGCCCGAATCATTATCGAATAGCTCTCATTGACGCGATACTGAACCCAGACAGTATAGTTGCCGAATCCCCAACCGCCGTCTACCTTGACATCATTGTTATCCTCGGTCCAAACGGTTCCGCCCAGGGTACCGCCAAAGAAGAGACCGAAGTCCACAGCCACCACTGGACGCCCAACGATCCCAAATAATACATAGTTAGCATCCACATAGTCGATGGCGTTATCGAACCACATACCGACCATAGCCCCTAAACCGAGATAATGGGTAACATTGAAGTTACCGCCGATATCGACATTCTGAATCCCCCCCACCGGTGCGCCGTTGATGAAGGCACCGAAGAGCGGCGATTGATAACGGAAGAAGACATCCAGCAGAATCGGTCCCGAATCGGCGTTGTTCCAACCGGCGGCTATGCCTCCGCCGACCTCCAGACGCTGATTTTGCTTCTCCGCCACCGCCTGGCGCACGATAAACTCCTCCCGGGATATATCGCTCAGGTTATTGGCCAGGATGTAGGACTCCTGCTCTAGATCGTTCAGGGAGACAACCCGACCGGAAGCCGTCTTCAGGACCTCGGCGGTGCCGACATTCACGATCCGGGCGGTGATATTTATGCTGTCGCCAACCTTCATCACCGAACCGGTAACGATCGCATCGACTCCATAGAGCTTGCCGATCTCCACCACCTGTTCGTCGTCGATAACCCCGGATAGCATCAGCTCCTGTTCCTCCAGCACCTGCTGCATCAAGAGTCGTTCGGCTATCTGAAAGCGATCTAGCTGCTTTAACTCGGTAACCACCCATTCGGCGACAATCCGGCCGGCATTCTGCAGACCGATATCGTTCTTCTCCTCGAACTCGACCACCCCGACGGTCAATTCCTGGGAGAACACCGGTGAGAGAAAGATCAACAGGAATGCTGTTGCCAGCAGAGATCTTCGTATTCTGTCCATACTGCACCTCTTACTGGAAACTTACTAGCCACCGGCCGACAGAACAAGCTATTTATGCCATATATAAATCTATTTGTATTCCTATTCTGCATCTACTATACTAGAGGGAGGTTGCGGATGGTCGCGGCCTGATCAGGAGAGTAAGAACTACAGCGACGAGGACACCCAAGTGATTGCCGACCGCTTCGACATACACGAGACCCTGCACGCTAGTGAAACAGTCCAGGTTCAAAAAGCAGTGCGCAAAGGGGACAATCAACCGGTGATCCTGAAGATTGGAAGAGCCGGGACGGAACGCGACTATCTATTGCGTCATGAGTATGAGATGTGTCGATTACTTGATGGACGCTTTGCGGTGCTCCCCTTCGAGTTCTCCGAGATCAACGGCAATGCGCTGATCGTTTTTCCCGACGAGGGGATGCAGGCCCTGGCGAACCTTATTCCGTCGGAGGGCTTCGAGCTTGCCACCTTTCTTGACCTGGCGATTAAGATCTGCGCCGCCCTGGAAACTGTTCATTCATTGAACATAGTCCATAAGGATATCAATCCGACCAACATTGTAGTCGATAGTGGTTTCGAGCGCCTCAAGCTCATCGACTTTCAGCTCGCCAGCCGGATGAAACGTGAGTCGATGGGTATTACCCCCGTTAGCGGGTTGGAAGGAACCCTCGCCTATATCGCACCGGAGCAGACCGGAAGGGTAAACAGGGTTACCGACTACCGGGCGGATCTCTACTCCCTGGGGGTAACCTTCTATCAGCTCCTTACCGGGACCCTCCCCTTTGGCGAGCAGGTCGCCATTGAGCTTGTTCACAGCCATATTGCGAAGAATCCGCCCCCACCGGTAAAACGGAACTCCCCACTCCCTCAGGTTGTGTCGGCGATCGTGATGAAACTGCTGGCAAAAAGCGCCGAGGATCGCTACCAGTCGGTTCTGGGGCTGTCGGCCGATTTAGAGCGCTGCAAGCAAGCTTATGAAGAGACCGGCGCAATCATGGCCTTCCCCTTGGCAGAGAACGACATCCCCCGAATTATCCAGGTATCCCAGAAACTCTACGGCCGCGAAGATGAGACGGAAGAGCTCTTCGCCCTCTTCGACCGGGTTGCCGATGGGGCGGCGCAAACCGTATTTATCTCCGGACCTTCGGGCGCCGGAAAAACTGCCTTGATCCGTGAGATCTACAAGCCGGTAACCGCCAAACGGGGAAACTTTGCAGCGGGCAAGTTCAATCCGCTTCAACGGGACACCCCCTACCTGGCGATCAGCAAGGCATTCAACGAGCTCTGCCGTACGGTGAAGACGGCCCCGGACAAGATAGTGCATGCGCTGGGGACGAACGCCGGCGCTCTAATCGAAATAGTTCCCGAACTGAAGCGCTTAATCGGCGAACAGCCCCACGCACCCGTTTTAAGCGGTACAGAAGCACAGAATCGTCTGGAGTTCCTCTTCCGCAGCTTGGTAAAAATTCTGTGCAGTACAACGCATCCCCTGGTTCTCTTCTTCGATGATCTTCAGTGGGCGGACTCCGCCTCATTGCAGATTATTCGGGCTCTGGCAACAGACGAGGAGATGCGCCACCTACTCCTGCTGCTCTCGTTTCGGTCTAACGAGATTTATCCCGGCGATCCATTGCATCAACTTCGTAAGCAGCTCTCTATAAATGATACGACATTCACAGAAATCAAGGTGACAAACCTGGAGCACGCGGATATCGAGGCGCTTCTGGCGGACAGCCTGAATGGCCAAACGGAAGGAATCTCGGATCTGGCCGAGCTGATCCACGAAATGACGGACGGCAACGCCTTCCACACTCATCAGTACATACAGATGCTGGCCGATGAAGAGTTGCTTACCTTCGATCATGCCTTGCGACTATGGCAATGGGATACATCGCGGATCCGACGCAAGTACCCGAATGAGAACTTGGCCCTTATGATGGCGGAACGAATCGATCGGCTGCCTGCCGATTCGGTGAGGATCCTGCATCTGAGCGCCTGCATCGGTGACGAGTTTAGCCTGCAGGACCTGGGTATAATTCTCGATCTAGCGCCCGACGAGACCTTTACCCGCCTCGAGCCCGCCCTTCATGAAGGCCTGATCACCCCCTTAAGCGGCGACTATAAAATCCTGCCTCGCATGGATCGAGCTCGATTCCGCTTTCTCCACGACCGGGTCAGAGAGGCGGCATATGGGAAGGATTCCGAGGCCAGCCGCAAACAGACCCATTTGACTATCGGCAGGCATCTTCTCAAACACACCTCGGACGAACTCTTGCCTGAGAGAATCCTAACCATAGCTACTCAGTTTACCCGGGCTCTCAGTCTGGTAAGCGATAGCGACGAGCGGGAAGGTCTAGCCCGCCTTTTCCTGACTGCGGGCCGCAAGGCCAAATCCTCCGCCGCCTACGCGGCGGCCTTCGGATATCTCAGCTCAGGTATCGACTGCCTCCCGCCCGACCCCGCCCATCTTGACGGTGATCTTTTTTTCGATCTCCATCTAGAAGCGATTGATTCCGCCTTTTTAGACGGTGAATACGACGAGATGGAACGACTTATTAACGAGCTTACTCCCCGACTGCGTTCCCTAGATGACGAGGCCCGGATTCGACGGATAGAGATTCAAGCCCTGATCGCCCAGAATCAACGCAAGCAAGGGATTACCGTGGCGGTCTCATTGCTGCGGAAGCTCGGGATCGAGCTGGAGGAGACGCCCTCCGGCACAGTAGTCCAGGAGAGTCTCTCCGGCTTGAAGAATCGCTTAAAGAAAAAAAATGCGGAAGAGTATATCGATTCCCGGCGAATGAACGATCAGACGCTCCTCTTGAGCATGCAAATAATGGCGACGGCGACCTCCGCCGCTTTCGTCGCTTCGCCGAACTTGATGATCCTCTTGATAATCAAGCAGGTCGAACTATCGATGCAGGCTGGTTTTGCACCGGAGACCAGCTATGCCTTGGTATTCCTCGGCGTCGTGCTATGCGGTATTACCGGAGACATCGATCTTGGTTATCATACAGGACTCGCCGGGATCAGAATGCAGGCACGGCAGGGCGACAAACAAATACAGACCAAGACGACCCATGTCTTCAACGATCTCGTTCGGCCCTGGAAACAGCATATCTCCGTATCCCTCCCGGAACTGGAGAGAAACTATACCGACGGCATGGAGCTCGGCGATATCGAATTTGCCGCCTACTCCGCTCATATATACTGCTGTTACCTATTTTTCAGCGGACGGCCCCTTTCCGCGGTAGAAGAGGAGCTGGATAAATATACCCGCGGGATCGAACGGCTCAACCAGGCCGATCCCCTCAGTTGGAACCGGATCCATCTACAGACAGTCCAAGACCTGCGCGCCCCCCTCCCGCCCGCACTAGTCCTGGAAGGAGCCGAGTACAGTACCCGGGAGAATCTATCCCGCCATCTTGCCGCCAACGACAAGATGTCCCTCTGCTACCTCTATTTAAGCAGCTGCATGCTGAACTACCTCTACCGACGCTATGACTTGGCGGCCGAAGCCGCACTTCGGGGGGAGGAGCATCTCGACGGCGCTACCGGTAAGTATACCGCCGCTCTACATCGCTTCTATGCCTCCCTTACGGATATAGCTCGAACCGGGACGAGCCCCCGAGTGGAGGAGACCCTCATTCGCATGGAGGAGTGGGCCGAATCAGCACCGGAGAACTTCAGCCACAAACACGCGCTGTTACAGGCGGAGATCCTGAGGAGTGAAAAGCGCTCGGTGGCCATGGAGTGGTACGAACGGGCGATAGAAGGCGCTCGGGACGGCGGATTTCTGCAGGAAGAGGCTCTCGCCTTCGAACTGGCCGCAGGCTTCTATCTCGACCGGGGAATCGAACGGATCGCCGCCACCTACCTGAATGAGGCCTTACAACTCTATCAACGCTGGGGCGCTGTATCGAAATGCAGTCAGCTCAAGCAGACCTACTCCTGGCTGCTCCAGCATTCGGAAACGCCGACCACCAGCAGTCGGAGCCTCAGTGAATCCCATATCGATCAACAGAGTATCATCAAGGCCTCCCAAGCAATCTCCAGGGAAGTGGATTATCGGGAACTCCAGGCGCGGCTGATCTCTATCGCCGTAGAGAACGCCGGCGCCGATAGAGGCGTTCTGATCTTGAAGGAAAAGCAGCGCTACTGGGTGCAAGCCGTCCTGGCACTGCCAGGAAAAACGGTGGAAACTCGAAAGGCTACACCCTTGGAGGAGTATCCGGACATAGCCCGCTCCGTGGTGAATCAGGTAGCGAAGAGAGGAGAAGCCCTCATTCTCGCAGATGCCTACAGCGACGAACGCTTCAAGGAAGATGCCTATGTCCGCTCTCAGCGTTCCAGATCGATCCTCTGTATGCCGATCATCCATCAGCAGACTCAGACCGGCCTTCTCTATCTCGAGAACGGGAAGCTGACCAATGTCTTCGGCCGGGACCGGCTCTCGATTCTGGAGGTATTGTTGACTCAGGCGGCGATTTCGATCGAAAACGCCGGACTCTTCGCAAACTTAAATCGGGAGCGGACATACAGCAACAATCTGATTAAGCACTCTCCCAGTCTTATCTGCGGGATCGCCCGGGGCGGAATAACAAACTTCGTCAATCCCGCGATCGAAAGGATTACCGGCTATAGCCGGGATGAGCTGGTAGGTAAAAATTGGTGGGAGACCTTCTACCCCGGAGACGATTACTCCCAGGTAGAGGATCTGTTCGCACGGCTCAAGATCAGTGATGTAGAAGGCTATGAGATGCGGCTGACCTGCAAGAGCGGCGAAGTGAGAACTGTCGCCTGGCAGAGCCTGACACGGAGGGATGACCGAGGAGAGATAATCGAGATCATCGGCTTCGGTAACGACATTACCGAACGGGTACGGGCCGAAGCGGAACTTCGCGCCAACGAAGAACGGCTCGATATGGCCCTGGCCGGCGCTCAGGACGGGATCTGGGACTGGGATCTCCGCAGTAACTACGTCGCCTTCGACGAACGCTACTATAGAATGGCGGGATACACCCCGTACGAGTTCCCTGAGAATTTTGTCGCCTGGGAAGAGCGGGTTCATCCCGATGATGTCGAGGATTGCCGGCTGGCGATAGCAGCCTATATTGAAGGAAAGAGAGATCAGTACGACGTCGAGTTTCGATTCCGCCGCAAAGACGGCGCCTGGATGTGGATCCGGTCCCGGGGAAAGATCGCCGCCTGGGACAGGGAGGGAAATCCGATCCGTTTCGTGGGCACCCATTCGGATATCAGCGACCGGAAGGCGGTAGAGGAGGCTCTGCGGACGAGTGAGGAACGCTTCGAGCTGGCCATGGAGGCTTCTCACGACGGTCTCTACGACTGGAACATCGAGAGGAATGAGGTCTACTTCTCTCCCGGCTGGAAGCGCATCCTCGGCTATGAAATGAATGAACTCCCCAACGAGTTCTCAATCTGGGAGCAGCTGACCGACCCGGAGGACGTCGCGCGGAGCTGGCAGATGCTCGATGAGCTGAGCCAAGGGAAACGGGACCGCTTCGAGATGGAGTTCCGGATGAGGCACAAGAAGGGCCATTGGGTCGACGTTCTCTCCCGGGCGCAGGCGGTCTTCAATGCCGACGGCAAGGCTGTGCGGCTTATCGGTACCCATCAGGATATAACCAAGCGCAAAGAGGCCGAGCAGAGAATCCGCCGGGACCTGGAGGAGCGGGATCTCCTTTTGAAGGAGCTCTACCACCGAACCAAGAACAACATGCAGGTGATCATCTCGCTGATGCGGATGAAGTCCCTCTCCCATAAAAGCCCCGAGCTGGAGCAGATCATAGGAGAGATATCGAATAAGATCCGCTCCATGGCGTTGGTGCATCAGATGCTCTACCAGAGCGACGACCTTACCCAGATCGACCTGGGCCACTATATCGAGGAGCTCTCGACGATGCTGATCCACAGCGGCGCCTCTGATCAGCGTCCCGTTCGCTGCGAACGCCAGATAGAAAATCTTCATGTATCGATCGATGCGGCCATTCCGGTGGGGATGATCATTGCCGAGCTGATGGCAAACTCCCTGAAGCATGGCTTACCCGACTCTGCGGCCGCCCCGTCAAGGGATGATCTGATCCGAATCGGTCTGCGGGGCTTAGAGCCCGGCATAGAGCTGAGCTATAGCGATAACGGCCGGGGGATCGATCCCGGCACAGATTTGCGGCAGAGCTCCTCCGTCGGGTTACAGACCGTATTCAGCCTGATCGAGCATCAGCTCCTGGGAGAGGTTCGCTATGAATCGACCGACGGCCTACACTGGTGGTTCACCTTCGACGATTCGATCAATGTGGATCGGATTCCTAGGAAGTAGGAGTTCCATCGGCTCAAGGGCCCGCGGGATCAGTCCGTTGGCCCAAGCCAAAAAGAGGCCGTAATTGAGGACCGGCACCCCCGCCTCCTCGAAACGGTCGAGGCGACTCAAGACCTTGCCCCGGGTCTGCATACAGCTTCCGCACATGATCACCAGATCGGTTGCCGCGAGCTCCTCGGCCGAGGGGAGGGAGCGTCGGAAGTCGAATTGCGCGTCTCGGCTTATCAGCTGCCGGATCAGCCGGGGGATCTTGACCGTACCGATATCGTCGGCCTGGCGGTGGTGGGAGCAGCCCTCGAGGATGCATACCCGCGCTCCGGCAGGTAGCTGATCCACAGCCTCCAGCCCCGCCTGGTAACGCTTTAGGTCGCCCTTTTTGCGGGCGAAAAGGATCGAGAAGCTGGTCAGCGGCTGATCGTCGGGGATATCGGCAGCCGCCTTATGGAAGGCCTGGCTGTCGGTTACCACCAGCTTAGGACGCTCCGGCAAACGACTGTAGAAGCGGCCGAGCTCCCGCTCCTTGACCACCAACGCGGCGCAGTCCCGGTCCAGGGCATCCCGCAGGGTCTCCACCTGGGGCAGAATCAATCTCCCTTTGGGTGCTGCCAGGTCGATGGGGGTAACCAGTACAACCAGATCGCCCTCGGAGACGAGCCCTTCCAGGGGCGTCGGCTCCGGCTCCGGCCGTAAGGCGGAGATCTCGCTCATCAGATCCGCTATCCCTTGGCCTGTGGGACTCTCCACCCGGAGGCCGCCGGACTGTTCGAGCCAGGCCGCCTTCTCCGGATGGGGACTCGCGGCTCCTCGGCTCAAGACCAGCAGGGAGGGGGTCGTCCGCTTCTTCTCAGTCCGGAAGAGCTTGCGGTAGAGCTCCCGCTCCGCTTCCGTCGCCTCGGCCGAAGCGGCGCTGACCATGATAACCAGGTCGGCGCTCTCGGCCCGGGAGAGGGCGGCCCGGATGCGCTGGGCGCCGAGCTCGCCCTCATCGTCTATCCCGGCGGTGTCCACGAAGGCGGCCGGTCCCAGGCCCGGGATCTCGAAGCTGCGGGTAACCGGGTCGGTGGTGGTTCCCGGGGTATCCGAGACGATGGCCACCGGCTTTCCGAAGAGGGCGTTCATGAGGGAGCTCTTTCCGGCGTTGCGAATGCCGAATAGAACGATTCGCGGCTGCTCGGCCAGGGGGGTATTCATGTTCTTCTCCGGTTGGGGTTCTCGGCGGCGATTAAGGAATCCGGCTTGAGCCACTGCGCCATGGTTTCGGGGGCGATATCCAGTGAGGCGGCGGCTCGCATTTGAAAATCCTGCAGGTTCGCCGGCGGTCTGACGAGAAACTCCGCAATCAGCGGCTTCAGGCGATGGTAGCCGACCCGGGGCAGCAGGGCGTTCAACAGGGCGGGCGATGCGGCCAGGTTAGCCTCCATGCGGTCGGTATCGACCTGCGCCTCTTCCAGAAAGCGGAGCATCCCGGCCAAGGCCTTGCGCAGGTCCGCCTCGGCGGATGAGAGGGAGTCGTAGAGGAAGGGGAGAAAAGCGTTCAGCTGCAGCCGCGACTCCCGAGCGTAGAGGCGGACCGCCTCGGCGGAGGTACCGACTCGAATGGCGAGTCCCTTGGCGAACTCGAGGAGCACCGGATTGACCTTCACCGGCATGATGCTCGACCCCCACTGCAGTTCGGGGTGACGAAACTCAGCCACGGCCGAACTGGTGTAGTAGAGGAGATCCTCGGCTATGGTGATCAGGTTCCCCGCCGCCAGGGCATAGCCCGAAGCGAGCTCGGCCAGGGCGTCCTTGTGGCTCACCGCATCGGGGAGGTTCTGACTCCGCGCCAGGGGGAGGCCGGTAATCGAGCGCAACTCGGTTGTAGCCTGATTGACGTACTCCCGGGGCGCGGTAAAGCAGGTGCCGATCGCGGTGCCGCCTAAGGGAATCTCCCGGATGCGCTCGGCCAGCTTCGAGAGGCGCCAGCGATCCCGCTCGATCATCCCGGCCCAGGAACCGAAGAGCTGGCCTACTCCCATGGGGAGCGCATCCTGCATCTCGGTACGGCCGGTCGTCAGGTAGGCGTCGTAGCCGGTCTCCAGGGCGACCAGCTTCTCCTGCAACCGGATCACCGCGCCCTCGGTCTCGATCAGCCCCCGGAGCAAGGCGATGTTGACCGCCGCGGAGAAGGTGTCGTTGGTCGACTGGTAGCGGGCGAGGTCCTCTACTGTATCGAGAGTATCGAGAGTTTCGAGCTCCTCGCCGCTGCGCTCCGTTACCAGCGCGGCGAGCACCTCGTTCAGGTTCAGGTGAATACTGGTTCCCGCCCCGCCCTGAGCCAAGGGCAGGGGAAACTCCTCGTCCCGCTCGCCGCGAATGATCTCGAAGAGGGACTCCTCGATCAGCCGAAAGAGCTCATCCCTCCAGCGCATATCGATCCGCTGGACAGAGCGCAGGGCGGCGAGCTTCACCTCCCCGTAGGCCCGGATCAACTCCCGGGGGAGTCGGCCTTCGCCGAAGTTGGCCGCCGCTTTGGCGGTTTCGGGCCCCCGCTTCAGCATAGCGCCCGCTCCGCGGCGCGCCGGGGGGCGACCAAGCCGTCGGCCCGCTCGAAACTGAGCTCCCGGTCGACGCTTTTCATGCGCATGCCGAGGCAGCCGATGCAGTGGAGCCCCTCCTCGTCCAAACAGATCTTCCCCGGATAGAGGAGATACTCCTTCTTCTCGGCCACCGGCGTCAGGTTGGGCATCAGCACGTTGGCCCCGTGCTGAATCATCCGCTCCCGGCCGTCGGCGGCGAGGCTCCCGGCGGCGGTGGTGGCCGGGATATGGATGTCCGGACAGGCGATCCTCAAAAGCGCCACCGCCCGGATGGCCCGCTCCACCGGCGCGGTGGACGCATCGCGAAGCGGGGTCTCGGGATGGGGAATGAAGGGACCGATGCCGGCCATATCGAGCTCGAGCTCCTTACAGAGCCGGATATTACGCTCGATGAGATCGGCGGTTTCGCCGGGGAGGCCGGTCATAAAGCCCGACCCGGTCTGAAACCCAAGGCTTTTGAGATCCTCCAGGGCCTTAAGGCGCCGCTCCAGGCTGATCCCGTCCCGCAGGTAGCGATGAAGCTCCGGGTCGGCGGTCTCGAAGCGGATAAGATAGCGGTCGGCGCCGGCCCGGCGCAGCTCGGCATAGGCTTCCCGGGGAAGGATGCCGGCGCTCAAGGTGACCGCCGCCTCGCCCCTTGTACGTTGCTTGATTTCACCCACAATGCGGCAGAGCCGCTCCGTATCAAAAGCAGGATCTTCTCCCCCTTGCAGCACGAAGCTCATCAAGCCCCGCCGGTAGCCGGTATCGACCGCGGCGAGGATCGCCTCGTCGCTCAGGCCGTAGCGGCGAACATTTCCGTTCTCCCGCCTGATCCCGCAGTAGAGACAGTTGCAGGCGCAGCGGTTGCTGTACTCGATCAGCCCCCGGAGGAAGACCTTGCGCCCGAAGCGTGCCTCGGCAATGCGGCGAGCCATACCGGTGAGGGTATCGAACTCCCCGCGAGCATAGAGCTCGAGGGCCCGGTCCAACTCAGACATAGAGATCCCGCTCCCCGGCGGCGACCCGGGATGAGTTGGCCGTGATCATCCCGGCTATGGCCTCCGGCTGTTCGGCGGCGATGGCTTCGATCAGTTCAAGGCCCTGGGTTTTAAGCTCATCCGGCGCATAGTCGTGGAGGTACTCGGCGAAACTCGAAAGGCCGTTGGGCAGACAATATTTCTTGATTAACCCCGGTTTGGCCAGATCCATAAAATCCGCGCCGGTGCGCCCCTTGCGGTAGCAACCGGTGCAGAAGGAGGGGACCAGTCCGTTGGCGGCGAGGTCCCCGATCACCTCGGCAAGGCTGCGATGATCCCCTAAGGAGAACTGACTGTGGCTGTGCTCCTCGGCGTGTTGCTCTCCATATCCGCCGGGGCTGGTGCGCGAGCCGGCGGAGACCTGGCTGACCCCGTAGCGGAAGAGCTCGCTCCGGAGGGTCTCCGATTCCCGGGTAGAGAGGATGAGGCCCGTATAAGGGAGGGTCAGCCGCAGGACGGCGATCAGGATCTTGAACTCCTCGTCCGAGACGGGATGGGGTATATTCTCCGTGAGCGGCGCCCCGGAGGCGGGTTCGAGTCGCGGCACGCTGACCGTGTGGGGGCCGCAACCGAACCGTTCCTCTAAGTGGCGGGCGTGGAGCAGCAGACTCAACACCTCCTGCCGATAAGGCGCCAGACCGAAGAGCACCCCGATGCCGACGTCGTCGATTCCCGCCTCCATCGCCCGGTCCATCACCTCGATCCGATAGTCGTAATCGGCCTTGGGCCCTGAGGGATGATACTCTGCATAGAGCTCCCGATCGTAGGTCTCCTGAAAGCAGGTGTAGGTGCCGATCCGCCCCTGCTTCAGGCGGCGGAACTCATCGATCGACATGGGAGCCAGCTCCACGTTGATGCGGCGGATGGAGGACCCCTTGGAGTCGGTCACCGAATAGATTGTCTCCAGAGCCCGCAGGGTATAATCGAGGTGGTACTCCCCCGCTTCGCCGGTCAGGAGCAAGATGCGCTTGTGGCCCTGCTCCAAGAGTGCCCGCGTCTCCGTTCGAATCTGCTCTTCAGTCAGGGTCTCCCGATGCAGGGCGGTATTGCTGCGGCGAAATCCGCAGTAGAGGCAGTCGTTACAGCACTTGTTACCGGCGTAGAGGGGCGCGAAGAGTACCATCCGCGGTCCGTAGATGGCGCTCTTAACGTAGGCGGCGGTCTGAAGGAGCTCATCTATCGCCCTCTTTTAGGGTGAGTCCCTTGAGTTTGCGTGCTTTCTCTAAGATCTCCCGCCGCCTGCTCGGCGCGGGCTCGTTCAGCCGGCTGAGCTCAGCCGCCGGTCTCAGATCGATCCGGGTGCATGTCGTCATGGTAGTCCTCCCGATAGTTGGTTAGAACGGACTTGACCTGCACCCCTTCGAGACGGCCCAGCTTTCCGCTAAGGGCGCCGATCTCGTCGGTCGAGCCCTCCACTACCAGTGAGATCACATGAATACCCTTCTGCCGCAGCGGCAGTCCCTGTCGCGCCAGAACAAGCTCGCCGAAATCGGAGAGGATCATATTCATAGGACGGACGGACGCTTTTTCGGTGATGAGGATCGTGACGACTCCCAGTCGCTTTTCCATCAGTGCATAACCTCCGGATCAGTCGGGAAAGATTGGACAACCTCGAGGGACCGTGATCCGCTCTCAGATATCGATAAAACTTTATCGTAACAATCGCCAGCTGTCAAGGAGAAGATGGCCATTTATGTAACTCACGGCTTTATAAAAAGGAGGAGAATCACTATAATAGGCCCCATGGAACAACAAACGCGAGATAAGGCGGCCCGAAGGGCCTATGAATTGGGATACCAGTACGAAGGGAGCTTCGGCGGTTGTGCGCAGTGTGTAATTGCAGCCCTCCAGGATAGCCTGGAGCTACGGAATCCCGAAACGGATGCGATCTTCAAGGCCGCCACAGGCCTGGCCGGGGGCGGCGCTCAGGAGACCGACGGAAGTTGCGGCGCCTATGCCGGGGGCAGCATGATAATCGGCCACCTGCTGGGCCGGGAGCGGGACAACTTCGCGGACCCAGAAAAGATCCGCCATGAGACCTCCAGGTTGATCCGCGAGCTTCACGGCCGCTTCATCGACGAGTTCGGGAACGTCGTTTGCCGGCAGATCCATACCAAGATTATGGGCCGCCCCTACTATATCAAGGACCCGGATGAGCTGGAGAAGTTCAACCGGGCCGGCGGCCACGATGATAAGTGTACCCGCGTCGCGGGTCTGGCCGCCCAATGGACGGCGGAGATCCTGATCGACGAGGGCTTGATCGATGGCTAAAGGCTATATCGAGGGACTCTTCTCATTAGAGGGGAAGACCCTGCTCTTTACCGGCGGATCCGGCGTGCTCGGTTCCGCCCTCGCGTTGGGCGCGGCCCGGGCCGGCGCCGAGGTGATCCTGTTGGGCAGGAGTGCCGAGAAGCTGGAAGCAGCCGAGAAACGGATAACGCAGGCCGCCGGCCAGGTACGCTGGGCAGTCTGCGACGTTCTCGATAAGGAGTCTCTGAAAGCGGCTTACCGTGAGCTGGGCGGCGAGAAGCTGCGGCTCGATGCGCTGGTGAACGCCGCCGGCGGCGCGGTGCCCGAGGCAAGTACCAGTAGCGAGTTTTACGATCCGGCCGTCGAAGACGAAAAGGATATTTTCAAGCTTGATTCCGAGGCCTTCGCCCGGACCGGGGAACTCAACTTTATCGGCAGCTTTCTGCCGATCCAGGTCTTCGGCCCGCGGCTCCTCGACCGACCCGGCGGATCCATCGTCAATATCTCATCCATGGGCGCCGTCTGGCCGCTGACGAAATCCCCGGCCTACTCGGCCGGCAAAGCGGCGGTGCAGAACTTTACCCAGTGGCTCTCGGTCTACTTCGGCAAGGCGGGCGTCCGGGTCAACGCCATCGCCCCGGGCTTCTTCCTGACCGAACAGAACCGCTTCCTCTTGACCGATCCGAAGACCGGTGCGCCGTCTCCCCGGGGTGAGAAGATCAAGCAGGCGACCCCCATGGCCCGCTTCGGCCAGCCCCAGGAATTAATCACCACCCTGCTCTACCTCCTCTCGGATGCATCGAGCTTCGTTACCGGCGCGGTGTTACCGGTGGACGGCGGGTTTTCGGCCTACGGGGGAGTGTAAGCTATTTCCGGCTCAGGCTCTCCCGCAGATCCAGGCTCGACGGCGACTGGTAGATCGCCAGCTCGAAGAAGTCGACCGTCGCCATCAGGTGATCGAAGATATCCGCCTGGATCGCCTCGTAGTTGGCCCAGGCCTGGTCCTTCGAGAAAACATAGATCTCTATGGGCACGCCCTTATCGGTGGACTGCAGCTGCCGCACCAGAAAGGTCATCTCGTCGTGAATCATCGGATGTTCCTTGAGGTAGGCTGATACATAAGCCCGAAAGACGCCGATATTGGTCATCCGTCGACCATTGATCATCTCCGCCGTATTAGCCTTGCGCTTCTGATTATCCTCGTCGATCTCGGCCTGCTTCTTCTCGATATAATCGCCTAAGACATCGATCTTCTTGAAGCGCTCGATCATCTCAGGGCTACAGAACTTGATGCTCTTCATATCCAGGGCGAGGCTGCGTTTGATACGCCGGCCGCCGGAGTCGCTCATACCCCGCCAGTTCTTGAAGGAGGAGGAGACCAGGCTGTAGATCGGGACCTGGACAATGGTCTTGTCGAAGTTCTGGACGGTCACCGTCTGCAGCTTGATGTCGATCACATCCCCGTCGGCGCCGTAGGAGGGAACGCTAATCCAGTCGCCGATGCGGATCATGTCGTTCCCGGAGAGCTGTACCGCCGCGACCAGTCCCAGAATCGAGTCCTTGAAGACCAGCATGATCACCGCCGAGAGGGCGCCGATACCGGAGAGCAGCCCCAGGGCCGATTTATCCAGCAGGGTGGTGATCATCAGGGTCACGCCGACGATGTAGATAAAAACCCGTACGATCTGCAGATAGCCCTTGATGGGACGGCTCTTCGAGATCTCGTAGGTGCGGTAGATCCCGTTTATGGCCGAGAGCAGGGAGTTGAGCATCATCAGAATCACCCCGATCATATAGACCAGAACGATCCGCTGAATCAACGCCGAGAAGAGATCCACCGAGGGGAAGATAAAGGGCATCGAAAAGTAGAGCACCAGGGCCGGAGCGATGTGGGCCAGGCGGTTGAAGACACCCTGCTCGACGATAATATCATCCCAGACGGTGCTGGTCCGCCTCGATACCTTTTGGATGATCGTCAAGAGGACCTTCCGGGCGATTAAATCGGCCAGAAAGCTGACGATCAACGCCAGAACGAGCAAGAGCCCCTTGTTGGCGATTCCGGCATAGGCCTCGGGAATGCCGAAGCTGATTAGGAGCTTGTAGAGCTGATCTTTCACGGTATACCTCTCCCGTCGCAAAGAACTTGTAGAGACACTCTGTATGGTAGCGGAGTTTACCGACCGAGGAAAGCCGCGGGTTTAGTTTTTCCCTGTACTTTCTAAAGAAATGGTATATACTCTTTACTATTACTACTGCAGGAGTACCACCAATGAAACCTACCCGTTGCGAAGAAGATTTTCTCGGTCAGGTTCAGATTCCCTCGGATCGGTATTACGGGATACAAACCGAACGGGCGATCGAGAACTTCCCTATCTCCAACGTAAGCCTCAAGGATTTTCCAGTCTTCATTAAATCCCTGGCTCAGGTAAAACATGCCGCCGCCGCGGCCAATGCGGCCGCGGGCCTACTGGACAAAAAGAGGGCCGAGGCGATTATCTCCGCCTGTGAAGAGGTCGAGCGGGGCCTCTTCCACGACCAGTTTATCATCGACATGATTCAGGGCGGCGCCGGAACTTCGACCAATATGAACACCAACGAGGTCCTCGCCAATCGAGCCCTGGAACTGATGGGCAAGAAGAAGGGAGAGTATGAACACTGCCATCCCAACAACCATGTAAACCGTTCCCAATCGACCAACGACGTCTACCCCACCGCGGTAAAGCTGGCGTTGATCAAGTACACCGGAGAACTGGTGGCATCGGTCGAGAAACTGGCCGCCTCCTTTCAGCGCAAGGCGGAGGAGTTTCGGGAGGTAATTAAGATCGGCCGCACTCAGCTCCAGGATGCGGTCCCCATCACCTTAGGCCAGACTTTTACCGCCTACGCCGCCACCCTGCGGGAGGAGGTAGAGCGGATTCAGAACCTGGCGGATCTTTTTAAGGAGATCAACTTAGGAGGCACCGCTGTCGGTACGGGCATCAACGCCCCGAAGGAGTACCGGGCGCGGGTAGTTCCTCTCCTGGCGGAGATCTCCGGTGAGGAGTTCGTCAGCGCGGCTGATCTGATCGAGGCGACCCAGGATACCGGCGCCTTCGTTATCTACTCCTCCGGGGTAAAACGCTTGGCGGTGAAGCTCTCCAAGATCTGTAACGATCTCAGGCTCCTCTCCTCCGGGCCCAAGGCGGGCCTCAACGAGATAAATCTTCCGCCGGTACAGGCGGGCTCCTCCATCATGCCCGGAAAGGTCAATCCGGTAATCCCCGAGGTAGTCAATCAGATAGCTTTCAAGGTTATCGGCCACGACCTGACCGTCTCCATGGCCAGCGAAGCGGGGCAGCTGGAGCTGAACGCCTTCGAACCGATCATCGCCTACAGCCTCTTCTCCTCAATCGATATGCTCTGCCGGGGGATGAACGTACTGGGCGAACGCTGCGTAGACGGAATTACGGCTAACATCGACTACTGCCGCCGCCAGGTCGAGGAGAGCCCGGGCCTGATCACGATCCTCACCCCCGAGCTCGGCTACGAGACCTGCTCCAAGATCGCTAAAGAGTCCTACGCCACGGGACGGAGCGTCTATCACCTCATCATCGAGAAGAAACTGATGTCCGAGGAGGAGCTGAACGAAGCCTTGAAGCCGGCCAAGATGACGTTTCTCGACTGAGAGAGAGTATTAATTCTTTAGGGGGATCTCGATCATGTAGGCGGTCCCGTCGCAAAAGGAGAGTTCCATCCTGCCGTTCAGCTGCTGCACTAGGGCCTCGATCAGCTGGCTACCGAGGGAGCCGTTCGCGGCCTGATCATCACCCGGTTCTTCGGCATTTTTGCCGATCCCGTTATCGCTCAGTTCAAGCCGGAGGGAGGAATCGACCAGCCGGGTGTGCACCAGAATACGACCGCCCTGATCGGCGGGAAAGGCGTGCTGGAAGCTGTTGGTTATTATCTCGGAAACGATCAGACCCAGAGGGATCGCCTTGTCGATATCGATGGCGGTATCCTCGAGATCCCGCGCCAATTCGATTCTTCCCTTATCACCTAAAAACGCCGGATAGATGGAATCGGTCAGTTCAGTCAAATAACTAAGCAGACTGATAGAGCTGAAGCTCTGTCCGCCGTAGAGTTGTTCGTGCACAATGGCCATGGAACGGATGCGTCCCTGACTGGCCCGGAGAATCTGGTCCATCTCAGTATCCTCGAGGCTGTTGCGCTGCAGCTCCAGCAGGCTGTTGATAATCTGCAGGTTGTTCTTAACGCGGTGATGTATCTCGCTCAAGAGCACCTCTTTCTCCTTCAGGGAACTCGCCAGCTGCTCCTCTATGTGCCTGCGCTGGACAATCTCCTCCTGCAAATCCCGGGTACGGCGCCGGACGGTAATCCGCATACTCCAGTTCCAGATTAGCAGGAACGCGGTCGCCACCAGGATCGCGACCGCACTACTAAGGATGATGCGCTGGAACCGGTGGTAGAGATCACGCCGTTCGAGCACGCCGAACCAGCGGTCGTAGATTCTCTCGTAGGTGCCGTTTATCTTGATAATGTTCAAGCCCTCGTTCAACAGAGCCTGCAGTTCCGCATCACCCTCCCGGACGGCGAAGCAGTAGCGTTCGGGTATCAAGGTCGCCTCTATGGTTTTAACCTTGTCGAGGCTCAACTCTTCAAGAAAATAGAGCCCCTGCAATTTAGAGAGAAACGCGGCATCGTGGTAGCCGCGGTTGAGCAGTTGCAGCGCTTCCTTCTGATCGGCTACGGGAACGAGGTGGTCGGACAAATGATTCTCGAGGAGATAATCGTGGACGATATCCCCCTCCTGCACCAGGATCTCCTTAGCTCTCAGATCCTCGATGTCCGTGATGGAACTCCCCCGGGGAACGAATACCGTATGCGAGATTACGCTGTGGGGAGTAGAGAAATCGACCAATCGGTCGCGGCTCTCGGAATAGAACATCCCCATCAGCATATCGATTTTGCCCGACTCGATATCCCCGCGCACCTCGGTCCAGGGACCGAGGTTGATTTCAATCTCGAGGCCCATCTCTTCCGCTACGGCCCGCAGGAGCTCTACGTTGAATCCGTCGGCATCGCCCTCTTCGTTCAGAAACTCGAAGGGGGGATAGTAGCTGTCGCCGCGGACCTTAAGCACGCGGTCGATATCGGCGGCTATCGGTAGGCAGAGAAAAAATAGAAGTTGAAAGCTGATCAGGATTCGGCGCAGAAACACGCCGACATACTACCCGCTCGCCGGAGATTGGTAAATAGAAGCGAGCCGTCGCCGCAAGATCATGGATTTCAGGGGATTGTAATGGCCGGAGGCATAGAGTTCCGCTACCTCGTTCAGGCAGGACCAGCGTTGCAGCTCCTCCTCAGGGATAGGCTCTTTCCCGAAGTAGCCCGTGAGATACCAGCGCCGGAGCCGACTGTAGCGTCCCAGGCGAGTGAGGGTGCGGGCGATATCGCAGAGCGGATCCCCGGCGAAGGCCCGCCGCCAACTGATCAGCCGCCACTCGCTGCGCGTTACCAGCACGTTCCCCGGATAAAATGCGCCGTGACAGAGGCGGTCGTCCCGACGGCCCCGGAGCCAGACCAGCGTCCGTTCCCGCAGCTCCGGGGCAAGCCCCGGGAGTTCCCGCAACGCCGGCTCGTAGATACTCCCCGCCCGAGGCAGCCCCTCGGAGGGGCGAATATGGAGATCCCGGTGCATCATCCCCAGGCTCATTCCAGCCTCCCGAATATCCGTCCCTCTTATCCCGACTCTGAGCGGCCTTCCCCGGATCAACTCCATGGTCAGGCTGATCCGGCCCTCGTTTTGGGCGGGGGACTGCATCCAGGGCGCTTTGGGGTAGACCCGGTGCGCCCAGGCGGTCTTCTCGTACTCCTCGGTCGCACTGACCAGACTGTGGCCGGGAAAGAAGAGCTTTAAGGCGTCGTTTGCGTCGGTCTTGTAAATCTCGGCCCGGTCTCCCCGGGCGATGAGGGTGCGAATAGGGGGCCTCCTGATCCGCTATCTTACCCGAATAGAATGTGTTCTGGTAGCCTGAAGAATTCTGAGCGTGGAATTATGATGCCAAATCAAGTATAATGGTCATATGCCGAGACCTACCGAGAGGGCGGATACAAAGTACACATACGCCGACTATCTAACCTGGCCGGACGACGAGCGCTGGGAGATTATCGACGGCGTGGCCTACGCCATGTCCCCGGCGCCGACCTATCGGCACCAGGCTATTTCGCGGAATCTCGGATTTCTTATACACGCCTTTTTAAAGGATCAATCCTGCGAGATGCTGCTTGCCCCGCTGGACGTCCGCCTCCCCTCTCCGATTCATCTGGTCGACAATCCGAAGGAACAGTACACCGTAGTGCAACCCGATCTGATCGTCGTCTGCGACAAAGAGAAACTGAACGATAGGGGGTGCTACGGCGCGCCGGATCTCTTAGTCGAAATCCTCTCCCCCTCGACCACCCATAAGGACCTCAAGATCAAATACGAGCTCTATCAGCGCCACGGCGTGAAGGAGTACTGGATCGTCTACCCCGAAGAGGGGGTGATAGAAATCCATATCTTCGACCAGGCTATGGGCAAATACGCTCCCGCCTTGGAATATAAGAATCAGGATAAAATCGAATGCCGACTGCTAAGCGGTTTGACGATTCCCTTGAGCGAGGTGTTCGATAGCCGAGAGCAGGCCTAAACGAACCCCGTTTTGCTCTTTCAACCCCCCGTCATTTCAATACCGGCAACATCTCCCCATGGGCATCGATCAGCTCGTCGCAGAGGTTTCGGATCTGATCCAGATTCAAATCCGCCGCGGTGTGGGGGTCGAGGTACGCGGCCTGGTAGACCAACTCACGGGAGCGCTGCAACGCCGCATCAATGGTCAGAAGCTGTACGTTGATATTGGTCATGTTGAGCGCAGCGCATTGGGGCGGCAGGGATCCGGCGTATACCCCCTGTATTCCGTTCCTGTCGGCGATACAGGGTACCTCGACCACCGCTTCCGCAGGCAGGTTGGGGATCAGTCCGCGATTGAGCAGATTACCGTGGAAACTGAATACCTCCCCTGTTGCCAGACCTTCGATAATCCGCGCTCCGTACTCGTGGGTCCGCGCATGTTCCAGGGAAGAGGCGGAAAGGATCTCCCGCTTCTGCTCCGCCCAGCCGGCGATCTGTTCCTCGCAGCGCCGGGGATACTCGTCCAGCGGTATGTTGAACTCAGTCGTCAGATCTGGCTGGGAGGATTTTATCCAGTAGGGGGTATACTCGGCGTTGTGCTCCGATGATTCGGTAAGGTAGTAGCCGAAGTGACGCATCATCTCCAGGCGCACCATGTCCTCGTGTTTCTCGGCGCCCTCCTCGCGGGCCTTACGGTTGAGTTCCGCTGCGCGGTTTCGAACCTTCGGGTAGAGATCTTCTCCCCGATGGGTCAGCTCCAGCAGCCAGGCCATGTGGTTGATGCCGTAAATCTTCCACTGGGTCTCGGCCGCGTCGATTTCGAAGTCGAGGAGCTTCAACAGATCGGGGACGCAAACCTGAACCGAATGACAGAGTCCGACACTCTTTACCTGCGTCGCTTTCAGCATAGCGCCGGTGAGGATCGCCATGGGATTGGTGTAGTTCAGGAACCATGCCTCGGGGCAGACCGCCTCGATATCGGCGGCAAAATCGAGCATTACCGGAATGGTCCGCAACCCGCGGAAGATCCCGCCGATTCCCAGGGTGTCGCCGATGGTCTGACGCAGGCCGTAGCGCTTCGGGATCTCGAAGTCGATCACCGTCGAGGGTCGGTAACCGCCTACCTGGATCGCGTTGACGATGTAGTTCGCATCCTTGAGGGCTTCGCGGCGGTTCTCCTCCCCCAGGTGGGCGGTGACGATCGCCCGTCCGGCGTTGATGGAGGTGTTCAAGGTATCCACCATCAGCCGCGACTCTTCCAAGCGTACGGGATCTATATCGTAGAGGGCGATCTGACTCTCCTGCAGAGCGGGGGTTAAGAAGATATCGCCGATTATGTTCTTGGCGAATATGGTGCTGCCGGCGCCGAGAAAGGTGATCTTGGTCATGGGGTCCTCTCCTGTATCGCAATTTGTTCTATTTTAGCATTTAATCCACCACTTAATAGCGCCTTTTGTCGTCATAATATGATAAAATGTCGGCATGGAGGAGTTTAGCGAGTATTATGCCCCCTCCCCCTCAGTTAGCGCGCTCAGCCTGCGTTATGCGGGACGGCAGGCTTGCAAGCCGGCCCATGAACACCGGGGCATTCGCAACCACTATCTGCTCCATTTCATTATCCGCGGCAAGGGCCGGGTCGAGGGCGGCAAACTCCTCGGAGCCGGGGAGGCGTTCATCTATCCGCCGGGTAGGCGTATGCGCTACTCGGCAGACCGGCGCAGCCCCTGGGAGTACTGCTGGATAGGCTTCGACTCTTCCGGGGATCTCTGCGGCGTTCAGCCCGGGTTCTACCGAGCGGAGAATCAAGATGTAGTGGGATTCTGGTTTACGGAACTCATACAAGAGCTTTCACAGCGAAGCGCGGGAAGCGTCCGCCGCGCCACCGGTTATCTGCAGCTGATAGTCGGGGAACTCGTCGGTGAGAAGTCAATTCTACCGGGAGGGAAAGATCCCGACTATACCGCCGCGGCAGTGGAGTTTATCCACCGTAACTATATGCGGGAGATCGACGTTGAAACAGTTACCCGACATATAGGACTGGACCGTTCCTATTTCTCCTCCTTGTTCCACCGTCAAATGGGAACGACCCTCATAAATTATTTAATTGACTACCGGATGAAGACGGCCGGGAGATTGCTGGCGGAAACCGATTACCCGGTGCGCGAGGTGGCCGCCTCCGTCGGATATCCGGACTACCCGGCCTTCGCCCGGCGCTTCAAGGCGCGCACTGGCGTGAGCGCCAGCGAATACCGACGCATGAAGAGCTAAACCAAACCTCCCCCGGGAATCGCCCCGGAGGAGGAGGCTCGCTCTACTTCTTCAAAATCGCCATGGCCTGATCGTTCAGAGCATCGGCCATGTAGGGGATGCCGGTCTCCTCGGCGGTCTCGCGATTAGCGGAAACCAGGTCGTCCCGGGAGATCTCTGGTAAGCTGAACTTCCGGGCGCCGGCCATCAGCTGCTGCAGGCCGCAGGCCAGTTTGTCGGCGTAGCCGTACATGGCGACCGCGCCGAAGGGGATGCTCTTCATCTCCTCCGGGCCGATCTTGTTCTTGACCGACTCCCAGCCGGCGAAGATCTCTTCCGGATAGGTTCCCACCGACTTGACCGAGGCGGGGAGCTCCTCCCAGTGTCCATGCAGAGCGGGGCGGTTCTCCGGCTGGAAGGTGCCCTGAATGTTGCTCCCCAGGTAGCCGGGGATCATCGGGGCCCGGCCCATGCAGACCTGCTTCACGTAGGGCGCGCCGATGGCCAGGGCCTTGAAGATATGGTCCTCCCGGGCGAAGCCGCCGGCTAAAGAGATATCCGGGACCGGCTTCCCCTGATCCTCGAGGAGCTTACAGAACTCATAGGTCTTGGCGTGGAGATTCAGCGACGGCATGCCCCAGTGCTGCATCATATTCCAGGGGCTCATGCCGGTGCCGCCGCCGGCGCCGTCGATAGTCAAAAGGTCCAGACCGCAGTCGGAGCTGTAGCGAATCGCCATAGCCAATGCTTCCAGCCCGTAGGCGCCGGTCTTGAGGGAGATGCGCTTATAGCCGATCTTCCGCAGATAGTCGACCGAATCCTTGAAGGCCTTCTCTAAGGCCTCGGCGGAAGCGATATCGGTCGCCCCCAGCCGACTGTGGCGGGCGAAGGATTCGATAGCCCGGTGCTTGAAGGCCTCCTGCACGGTCGGATCGTAGGGATCGGGATCGACCACATAGCCCCGGTCCTTCAGGAACTTGGCATAGTCCAGATCGGTGACCTGGATCTCGCCGCCGATATCCTTGGCCCCCTGGCCCCATTTCAGCTCGATGATGACCTCGTCGCCGTACTTCTCGATCAGATACTCGGCCACGCCGTTACGGGTGTCCTCCACGTTCATCTGCACGATTACCGCCCCATAGCCGTCGCTATAGCGCTTAAAGACCTCGATCCGTCGGTCCAGCTCCGGGGCCGAGACGATACGCCCATCCTTCAGGACCGATTCCCGGTCGACGCCGACCACATTCTCTCCCACCACGATGGGGATGCCGCAGAGGGCGGCTCCGGCGGCGAAGGAGTCCCAGTAGTGGGCGGCGATGAAGGTCGAGCCCAGGGCGCCGGTCATGATCGGCATTCGCGATTTAGTCTTGATCTCCCCTCCGAAGCTACTCTCTATGTTGACGTTGGGAAAGATGCAGTCGTCCGGACTCGAGGAGAGCCCTGAAGGAAGCCCTTTCGCACCGTAGGCGTAGCCCTGGATTCTCAAAGAGTGGTACCCGACGCCGACGCTTACGAAATGGTTCGCCCCGGCGGTGGTCTTGGCGTAATCCCGGGGATAGAGGAGCTTCCTGCCGAGCAGACAGGAGAGCCAGGTTTCACATTTACCCTTACAATCCGCGCGACAGAGGGTACACAGTCCGGATTCCACCGGATTCCCCCGGTTTACCGTTCCCAGGGCGTCGTTCGTTTTCGGCCAATTCAACATAGAGTGCTCCTTGCGGCAATTACTTGCCGTTATTTATAAATAATTTATACCGTTTACTATTATTTAAGCAGCATATAGAGCCGTATTCCTATTGTCAACGGTATTTTTTACTATCCATAGAAACAATTTATGCGGCAATTTTACCGCTTCTAAGATTGCCGGACGTTGACCCCTTACGGGGGATAGCCCATAATGCCGCCATGAGCCGTGACGAGAAGATCGAACAGAACAGGCAGCGCATCCTCAACCTCCTGGCGGAGCAGGAGGGCCCCATAGGGAGCGGGCAGATTACCAGAATCCTCAACGATTCGGGGAGCGATATCAGCGAGCGTAGCGTGCGGCTCTATCTGAATCAGCTGGACCAGGAGGGCCTGACCGAATCCTACGGTAAGCGGGGGCGAAGCATAACCGAGCAGGGCAGAAACAGCATCAAGACCTCCGCCCTCTTAAGCCGGGTCGGCTACATGTCGACCAAGATCGATAATCTGACCTATCGAATGAACTTCGATCTGGCCTTGCGGCGGGGTACTGTGGTGGTAAACCTGGCTCTGGTGGAGAAAGCGCTGCTCATCAGTCGTTTGGACAAGATCACCCGGGTATTCGATAAGGGCTATGCCATGGGGACCCTGGTATCTCTTCTTCGACCGGGAGATCGATTGGATGATTTTCTAATTCCCCAAGGAATGGTAGGGCTTTGCACGGTCTGTTCGATAACACTTAACGGCGTCCTGCTCAAGTACGGAATCCCCACCCGCTCCGTATTTAGCGGCATCCTGGAGATTACCAATGGGCTCCCCACAGGGTTCTCCGAACTGATCAACTACGACGGCACCAGTATAGACCCGCTCCAGCTCTTTATCCGTTCCCGGATGACCGATTACCTCGGCGCTATCGCCAACGGCAACGGCCGTATAGGCGCCGGCTTCCGGGAACTGCCGGCCGAAAGTTATGATCTCACCGAATCGCTGGCTCAGAAGTTGAAGGCCATCGGTCTGGGCGCCTTCCTCAAGATCGGACGCCCCTCCCGGGACCTCTACAATATCCCCGTCAAGGAGGGGAGCTGCGGGGCGGTGGTAATCGGCGGGCTTAATCCGGTGGCGATCTTGGAAGAGACCCGGGCCGAGGTTCAGCACTACGCGCTGGCGGGCTTAATGGAGTACAACCAACTCTTCCCCTACCATGAGCTGAAGGATCATTTGTAGGTGTCCCCGTACTCGGATAGCGATTAAGAATCCTGCAAGAATTAACCCAAAGATCCCCCACATCACAGGCGCGATCAGACTCGATTTTATGATTATAGCAATATCTTGACCTGTTTACTGCAATAACTTCTTTTTTATACCCGACAAAAACTCTAATACTTTCAATTTTACAAATCGAAGAACCCGGCTTACAATATTTACGGAGGGTTAGCCGATGGAATTAACGATACGTGAGATCCCGAATGAGTTCAAAACTAATATCCCGGTGGGGATGAGGCTCTTCTCGAAGCACGAGAAAGAGGTGCTCCTGGTGGAGTCCCTATTCTGCCCCAACGGTCATAACCTCTTGGTCGACAGCGTCCGCATTCACGACGAACCGTCGATTAAGCTGAATATAAAACTGGGCGATCAGGACGGCGTAGTCTTCCTCGACTCCTTCTGGGGCAGCCATGCGAACCTCTTCTCCTTCATGCCCATGGGGCTGACCGGCGACGCCGTGGTCGAGGCCACTTGCCCATACTGCGGGGTTTCGTTGAATGTGAAGCGTCCCTGTCCGGACGAGAACTGCGACTCCCCCGAACAGATCGCTCTCTACCTGCCGGGCCGCAACAACCGCATCTACGCCTGCCCCCGGGTGGCCTGTCCCCATCACGAGCTGATCGTGGAGGAGATCCGGAACGACGTGCTCGAGGTAATCAGCGAGATCAACTACTTCGGCGCCGGCCAGGACGAGATTTTTGGAGGGATTTAGGTGAATTACGTCAGAATAGAGAAGAACGAGTGCAAGGGATGCAAGCTTTGCGTCCATAACTGCCCCAACAACTGTCTGGGGATCGGCTCCGAGATCAACCGGCTGGGCTACCAGGCGGCGGTCTTCAAGAACCCCAACTGTACCGCCTGCGGCATCTGCTACTACGTTTGCCCGGAGCCGGGAGCCATTACGGTCTTTAAAAACGAGGATTTGCCTGAGAAGGAGGTCATCGGTGCATAAGCAGCTGATCAAAGGCAACGAAGCGGTTATCTACGGCGCGCTTTTAGGCGGGGCGACCCACTTCTTCGGCTATCCCATCACCCCCGCCAGCGAAGTGGCCCACGCAGCGGCGGCCTACTTTCGCGCCTCCGGACGCCACTTCCTGCAGGCGGAGTCCGAGGTGAGCGTCATCAACATGCTCTACGGCGCCGCCGGCGCGGGAGCACGCGTTATGAGCGCCTCCTCCGGTCCCGGTATTGCGCTGATGGCCGAGGGGATCTCCTACATCGCCGGGGCGGAGCTTCCTGCGGTTCTTATCGACGTACAGCGGGCCGGTCCCGGCCTGGGCAACATCTGGCCCGAGCAATCGGACTACAATATGGTCGTCAAAGGCGGCGGACACGGCAACTACCGCAACATCGTGCTGGCGCCCAACTCGGCCCAGGAGATGTGCGACTTTACCTACAAGGCCTTCGAGCTGGCCGACACATACCGGATGCTGGTCTTTATTCTGGCCGACGCCTATATCGGGCAGATGATGGAGCCCGTGGCCTTTCCGGAAAAGGTGCTCCACGGCGAGCGTCACGACTGGGCTCTCTACGCCGACGAGAAGAGCCGACACAACCTGATCACCTCGATCCTGATGAAGCGAGAGCTCCAGTCGGCCCACAATGAGCATCTCCAGGAGAAATACCGCCGCCTGGAAGAGGAGATCACCGATTTTCAGGAGGTACAAACCGAGGATGCGGAGATCGTCTACATCGCCTACGGCATCAGCTCTCGGCTCTGCTACTCGGCGGTAAGCGCTTTACGGAAACGGGGCATAAAAGCGGGGCTCCTCAGACCGAAAACCCTCTATCCCTTCCCAAGCCGACGCATCAAGGAGCTCTCGAAACAGGTTTCGGCCTTCTGCGTAGCCGAGCTCTCCAACGGCCAGATGGCCGACGATGTGGATATCGCCGTCAAGGGCGCCGTGCCGGTGCTGCGTTACAACTGGATGGGCGGCGTCGTTCCCGAGGTAGATGAAATAGTCGAGCGGACTCAAGCCGATCTGCAAGGAGCTGCGGTATGATTGTCAAACAGAAACCAGCGAGTTTTTACGAAACCTTCGAACGCAAAGGCCCGGGCCAGACGGTCACCCACTACTGTCCCGGTTGCGGTCACGGTACGGCCCATAAACTGATCGCCGAGCTGATCGACGAGATGGGGATTCAGGACCGCACGGTATTCTTGAGTCCCGTGGGCTGCTCGGTCTTCGCCTACTACTACTTCGATACCGGCAACATTCAATGCTCCCACGGCCGGGCGCCGGCCATCGGCTCCGGCGTAAAGCGGGTTCACGACGACTCGGTGGTGATCTCCTATCAGGGGGACGGCGACTTAGCCGGCATCGGCACCACCGAGATCATCCATGCGGCCAACCGCGGCGAGAACATGACGGTCATCTTTATCAACAACGCTATCTACGGCATGACCGGCGGCCAGATGGCGCCGACCACCCTCGCCGGACAGAAGACCGCCACCACCCCCTACGGACGGGATCCCGAACAGGACGGCGAACCGATCGGCATGGCGGAGATCATGAACGCCATCAAGACCCCGGTCTATATCGAGCGCACGACCCTGGCTACGCCGGCGGGAATCATGAAGACCCGCAAGGCCTTCAAGAAGGCCCTTCAGAATCAGCTCGACAAGAAGGGCTTCTCCTTTGTGGAGGTTCTCTCCCCCTGCCCCATTAACTGGAAGATGGACGCCGTTCAGGCCCGGGAATGGATGAAGGAGACCATGGAGGAGATCTTTCCAATAGGCCTTTTCCGGGACAACTCCGACCACTGCCCCGACCACACCGAGCCTAAGGTACTGAACGATAAGGAGCTTGTCGAACTCTTCCAGGTCAAGAAGGATTTGCCTGAGGTGGAGAAAAAGGAGCTCGAAGCCGAGCAGCATGTGAAGATCTCCGGCTTCGGTGGCCAGGGCGTGCTTTCCGCCGGGATTCTCCTGGCCAACTGCGCCATTGCCGAGGGGCTGGAGGCGACCTGGCTCCCCTCCTACGGACCCGAGATGCGGGGCGGTACCGCCAACGCGAGCGTTATACTCTCCCAGCAGGCGATCGGCTCGCCGGTGGTGGATAAACCGAACGTGCTCCTGGCGATGAATCTGCCTTCCCTGATCACCTTCGAGGAGCAGGTCGAACCGGGCGGGATCATCATCGTCAATTCATCGGTAGTAGAGAAGAAGGTCGAGCGCCGGGATGTACGTACTATCTATGTGCCCGCCTCGGAGATGGCCAAGAACGAGGGGCTGATCTCGGCGGCCAACGTGGTGCTGTTGACCGTCTACCTCCTGGCCAGCGGTGTGGTCGATCCCGAGACCCTGAAGGCGATCATGCCCCTGAGCCTCAAGAAGCGAGAGTACCTGGAGCTCAACCTGCGCTTGATAGAGAAGGCCGCCGCGTTCTATGGCGAACTCTAAAAGCTTCCTGATCCTCACCGTCAACCCCGGGTCGACTTCTACCAAGCTGGCCCTCTTTCGGGATGAGCGCTGCGTCCTGAGCTCAAGTATCAGCCACAGCGTAGAGGAGCTGGAACCCTTCGCCTGCGTCGCCGACCAGGCCGATTTCCGCAGGCAGCTCTGCGAGGAGTTTCTGATTAACTCGGGAATCGATGAAGAAGAGCTCTCCGCGGTTATCGGCCGGGGGGGGCTCTTGGCTCCGTTGGCCGGCGGCATCTACCGGGTGAACGAACGCATGCGGACCGATCTGAAAGCGGCCCCCTACGGCAGCCATGCGAGCAACCTGGGGGCGGTAATCGCCTACGGCATGGCCTCACGGCGATCCATTCCGGCCTTTATCGCCGATCCGGTAGTGGTGGACGAGTTAGCCCCTCCCGCCCGCTTCTCCGGAACACCGGAGATCGAACGCAAGAGCATATTCCACGCCTTGAATCAGAAATCCGCCGCCCGGGTGGCGGCCAAGGAGTTAGGACTCGCCTACGAGGAGTGCCGATTTATCGTGGCCCATATGGGCGGCGGTGTCTCGGTCGGGGCTCACGACCGGGGCCGGGTTGTGGACGTCAACAACGCCCTGGACGGCGAAGGGCCCTTCTCGCCCGAACGGGCCGGGGGACTCCCCTCCGGACAGCTTATCAGTTTGACCATGGAGTACGCCGGCCGGGAGAAGGAGCTTCGCAAGCGGCTGGTCGGCAAAGGGGGCCTGATCGCCTACCTGGGGACCAACAGCCTGGAGGAGATAAGCGGGCGAATAGAGGCGGGGGATGCCGAAGCCCGCAGGGTAGTCGAGGCGATGGGCTATCAGATTGCCAAGGAGATCGCCTCTCTATCCGCAGTATTGAAGGGAGCTGTAGACGCAATTATCCTCACCGGCGGTATGGCCTACAACGACTTCCTGACCGATTACATCAGCGAGAGAGTCTCCTTCCTGGCCCAGGTGAGGATCATCGCCGGAGAACGGGAGCTCGAAGCCCTGGCCGAAAACGCCCTCGCCGCTTTGCGGGGAGAGGCCGCCATTCTGGAGTATGAACCGTGAAGCTGGACGACGTGATCCAGATACGTGAAAAAGTGACCGTCGCCATTCCCTTTGCCGAAGGCGAAGCGGTGATGAGAACCGTGAGCGCCGCCCTCGCCAACGACTGGGCGGATTTCCTGTTTATCGGCAATCGGGAAAAGACCGTCGCTGAAGCGAAGCGTCTTGAACTAGATGTCGACGCTTGCAGCTTTATTGAAGCGGTGGGAGAAGAAGAGGCTTGCCGTTTGACCGCGGAAGCCCTGCACGCCGGCACGGCCCAAACGGCCATGAAAGGACTGGTACATACCGGAGAGTTCAGTCGAGCTCTTTTTAATAAATCAAACGGCCTCTTAGAGAACGGGAGTCTTGTAAGCCATCTGGCCCTCTGCTCGGCCCCGGCCTATCATAAACCCTTTTTTATGACCGACTGTGCGATCAACATTACTCCGAGCTATGAGGATAAGTACCGCATACTAAATAATGCCGTCGAAATGACTCTACGCTTGGGCATCGAGGCCCCCAAGGTGGGACTGATAGCGCCGGTGGAAACGGTAAGCGAGAAAATCAGCGCCACCGTCGATGCGGTGCGCTTAAAGACGGAGTATAAGGATTGTCCCACCGCCGTTCTGGACGGACCCTTCGGCCTGGACGTGGCCCTCTCGGCGGAAGCCGCTCGGATCAAAAAGATCGACAGCCTCGTTGCGGGGGATCCGGACATCCTTCTTTTTCCGGATTTGAATTCGGCGAATGCGGTCTATAAGGCCGTGACCATTCTCGGCGGGGCGACCATAGCGGGCATTCTGGTGGGGCTCAAAGCTCCGGTGGTTGTCTCCTCCCGTTCGGACGATGCGGAAACAAAGCTCCTCAGCCTGAAACTGGGCATCGCCTTGGCGGGGCAGGCCGCAGCTTGCGATTGAGGGGAATTCTCCGCCGGATACTGTAAAATCGATTACTCCTGCCGACGCACGGCCGAACCGCCCCCGGGGTCTTGCGGGTGACTATTCGCTCAATATGCCGATCCGGTTCCCTTCATCGGCGGTAAGCTCTCCTTGCCCGTAGAAGCCGCCGCCCGATGCATTCTCAAGGTCGATATGGCTGTTTCGCTTTACCCGCGTATCAAAGATTGCCGTCCGGCCCAGATTTTGGATGCCCCCGGCCCCTTTGCGGGCGCTGTTCCGTACGATCCGGCTGCGTCGCAGTTCAAGATCGCCTCGATTATGGATGCCGCCGCCGCTCCGGCCGCATTCGTTTTCTGTAAACAGGGATTCCTCCACCAGAGCCTCCGATTCACAGGCGATGAAGAGACCGCCGCCCCGTCGCCGGGAGTAGTTCCCGCGGATCTCGGTCCGGCTTAGATAGAGTTCGCCGGACGGCTCGTTTTTGATGCCCCCGCCGGCCCCCGTACAACCCGCTGCGGAAACAGTTTCTGCGGCTGAAGGAGGGAGGGTGCGGTTGTTCAGAATGAGAGAGTCGGAGATAGAAAGAAGCCCGTAGTTAAGGACTCCCGCCCCGAAGATCGCCCGGTTATTCTCGATGCGGCAGTCGATGAGCTGGAGTTCGCCATAGTTACGAATGCCTCCGCCGCCGCGCAGCCCCTCTGTCGCTTGGCCGTGGCGGATGGTGATATCCCGCACGACAACCCGCGCCCCTCCGGCAACGGTCAAAACTCTGTCGGCCGCGGCATCGGGCGTATCCCCGGCCTGAAGGATGGTTCGCTTCGCACCGATCCCGCGTATCTCAGCATCCCGTTCGACGACGATGCCCGCCTCGGTGTGTACCGGATCTTCGAGCAGGAAGACCTCGACCTCGGGAGGCGCCTCGTGCAACGCTTGCTGCAGCGAAGGGTAATCCGCGGCGCCTTTACCGATGCTCGCGAATCGCTCCGGTTTTGAAGCTGGCTTCTGACCGCAGGCAAACAACAAGGCGAATAAGAGTAGAAGAGGCGTCCGGCGCATGCAACAAGTATAGCATACGCATATGGTCACGATTCACAACAGCATCAAGACTTGTTTTTTTCCCATAATCGACTACCATTAGGTGCAGGAAGGAGCCGCCATGAAGATCATCATCGGCCACAGCAACACCGATCTCGATTGCATCGGTTCTATGGTCTTGGCCAAGTACCTCTATCCTGAATTTCAGCCGGTTCGAAGCGGCCTGCTGCACCCCAGCGCCCGGAAAGTGCAAAACCTCTACCGGCATCACATCAACTTTCTCCACCCTAAAGATCTCAAAGGCGAGCATATCGACGGGATGGTGATCGTCGACACCCGCACTCGTAAGCGGGTGGATGAGTTCTTCCGTTATATCGGCAATAACGGCTTTCCCGTCGACATCTGGGACCATCATCCGGCGGAGGAGTCCGGATTCCCCGGGGCAAAGCTCTTTGAATCCCCCTGCGGCGCCAACACCAGTCAGCTGGGAGCGGAGATCATGCGTCGCGGTATCCCCGTGGGCGAAGAGGATGCGACCATCGCTTTAGCCGGGATCTACGCCGATACGGGCAATTTTACCCACGAGAACGTAACTAAAGACGACTTCGAGGTAGCCTCGTTCCTCCTCTCATCCGGGGCCGATCTGAAGCTGGTCAAGAAGTTTCTAAAGCCCCTTTCCGGCGCCTATCAGGTGACCCTATTTCACGAGATTCTCAACCGCCTGGAATACCGCACCATCCACGGCCACAGCGTCGGCGTCTGCTACTGGGAGATCGAGGACGACGAGACCGAGGGATTGGGCCTTGTGATAGAGCGGGTTTTCGAGCTGGAGAATCAAGACGCGGTATTCGGCATCTTCCATTTCCCGAAAAAGAAGAAAACCCTGCTGATAGGCCGTAATCAGAAACCAAATATCGATCTTCACGGACTGATGCGGGAGTTCGGCGGCGGCGGACACGCCAAGGCCGCCTCGGCCAATGTGAAGGGCCAGGACGGCAAGGAAGTGTTTACCAAGTTCGAACTTCTTTTGGAGAGCCATTTAGCCGATGCGATCACCGCAAGAGAACTGATGACCTTCCCGGTAAAGACCGTTTCTCAAAAGGCTTCCCTGATCGAGGCCTCCCTGCAATTAGAGGAGCAAGGGCACACCGGACTGCCGGTAGTGGACGAGGCCGGCCTCCCGGTAGGCTTCATCTCCCTCCGGGATATAATGAAGGGGCGCAAGGCTGATCAGATGCATGCTCCCGTAAAGGGCTTCATGAGCAAGAAGCTCGTCTCCGCCCGGCCGGAGGCGACGATCCGGGAGATCGAACGCCTCCTCTTCGACAACAACGTCGGCCATCTGCCGGTTCTCCGGGACGGGGAGCTGATCGGCATCCTGACCCGGACCGACTACCTCAATTTTAGCCGTTCGGGCTTACGGGAGAAGGAATCTGCTTAAAAAGGATGTTGTTCTCCTTATGAATGTGGAGAAAGATGTCCTCCGTCAATTTCTGCAAGCGGGAATAGAGTTCCCGGAAACTTGCACAGGCATCCTCCGGGGGTGAGAAGTTGCGGCTTACCCTCTGTAGATCATGCAGCAGCTGCCCTGCAGCTTCGTGCTCCTCCTCACCCTGATTAATCTTATCGATCAGCGACTCCCGCGCCTCAGGGTTCGCTCCCTCTTTGAGCTCCAGCAGCATGGGAAAGAGCAGCGCCTCTTCATAGATCAGATGCTCCTGCAGTTCAGTCTTCAGTGAGCCGTAGAGCCGGTGGACCTTGATAAGCTCATCCCGGTGAGCGGCATAATGGGCCTGCAACACCCTCTGGATAAGAGGATCCAGCTCTGAGAGTTCCTGCCTGGTAAAGTGATGGTGGGTCCGGATAATATGCTCGATCAATTGAGCCGAATCCATCTCCCGCCACTCTTCCTGTTCGGGAGCGCCATGGGCAAGCTCCCGGAGCTCCTTCAGAATAGGTTTAGCGGACTCACCGCCCGCAGCCTCCGCCAGGGATCTGTCTCCCCCGCAGCAATAGTCGATTCCGCGGCGATTAAAGAGTTCCGCCGCACCCGGCAGGGCGTTTACGATCTCGCCTAGGGTCTGTTTTTCAGTAATCTGCATAGTAAGCTCCTATAAAAAGTCAACCGTGAGCCGTAAGACTCACACTGTCTAAGCGGCATTGAATGCTGCCGCACGCATTTCCCGCGCCTTGCGGCGCATCTCTGAATCAGTCATCCGAAGCGGATCAAACGGTTCGCTTTTGGTCAGCATATGCCAGATGATCTCACTCAAAAGCCGAGCGGTCGCGATGATGCTCCGTCCTGATCCTTTCTCTCGCTTCATCCGGTCATACCTGGTCATGATGCGCCAGGTCCCTGTCACCCGTTTCAACCTCACCATACCCAGCACCGCCTGTACCAGCGCCGTTCTCAACTCTGAAGGTCCCCGTTTTGTTATCCGGCCGTAGCGTACCGTCTCGTTCGAGGACTGTACCCACGGGACTATTCCCGCATACGCGGCCAGCTGTTGGGGACGATCGAATCGTCCAATATCGTCTATCCAGGCTCGCAATGTTGCCGCCGTCACGAACCCTACTCCGGGGATCGTTTTCAACAGCTTGACCGTCGCATCATCACTGGTCAGCTCTTCGATGACCTTCTCAATCTTCTTGACTTGGTCGCTTAACTGATCTATCGTTTCAAATAGCGGTTCTACCGCTGCGCCGGCGAGAGTATGTGCTGCGAGCACGTTTTGTACCCGTCGGCGCTCTTTTTTGCTTTGCAACTGTCCTCGAATCGACTCTATCCCGACATCCAACAGCAGCGCGTGGAGCTGATTCTTGATGACTACAATCGACTCTACCAGTCGCTTCCGCACCTTCAACAGTCGCCTCAGTTTTTCGCTTTCTTCGCTGCACAGTACGGCTTCGGGCAACATATCCTTCTCCAGGAACTCCGCAAGCGTCGAGGCGTCCCGCCGGTCGGTCTTGTTCACCGACTGGGTTATCACCTTGAACTTCAAGGAGTTCACGACCACCACCCGCGCTCCGAGCCGCTGCATTCGCGCCCGGAAATACCGGGCGTTTCCCGTCGTCTCGACAGCCATGGCGACATCGATACCCTGACTAATCGCAGATAACACCTGGTGTTCGAAGGCCCCGTACCCGGCTTCGGTTGTCGAAAAACGGGCGAATTTCCCTTCGCTCGATTTCTCCGGCTTCCAGTACACCGTGAACTGACTCTTATGCAGATCCACACCGATACTCAGTCTCATCCCTGTTCTCTCCTCTCGATTGGTATCGTTGAGTCTTCAGGACAGGTCCCTGTACGGTAGGTTCTCTCCAGTCTCCTATCCGACCTCGCAGGTCAGTGAATGCTGCGGCTACGGCTCCTCATTCTCCTTAACGGCCTCGCAGGCCAAATTCTATGACGAACGGTAGCCTCTCCTGTCCGAGAATCCTCACGGACAAGATATCAAACCCACCAGCTCACGGTTAGTTTTTATCATTCCTCC
>JWTM01000185.1 GCA_001749745.1 Candidatus Marispirochaeta associata | reverse complement strand
TTTATGTTTTGTCTGCAAAATGTTGGGTATTTTACTAAACAGAATTGTAAACAACTGAGAAAGAAGTAATGTTGAGGACATATTGAGCAGGAGATATTAATCCTTTTTCTCCCCACTGGTGACCTGCCATGCTTTAGTTTCCAATTCCTAAGGTAGCTCTACTTTCAACAATGAGGTTTGCACCCTCTTCACCAAAGCAGGTATCATGGTCTTCTACCTTGCAGCACTTATCCAACATAGCAGAAAAACCTCCGCTGATTGTCTGCAATTGTTCCTCTGTAATCTTGATCTTGCGTTTAATAAGGTTGACAAGCAAACCAAGCTGGTTTTCTTTCTGTTCTTCTTCAGGAGCGGTGCATAATTTATCATCAAAGTTGAACATAGCTGGGTTAAATGGTGGAGGTGTATACTTTTCATCCACTCCCAATTTGGTGAAGCACGGTCTCCTTTCAGAATAGGAGTCATCACAGCAATGTGCAACTTGGTCATTTATAGGTGTTGTTTCCTGTTTCTTGCACATTTCCTGAATCACAATGCTAAGACGCCCCTCAGAACAAGGTATGTGTTTTTCTTCAGGTTCATGGCAGCACTTAACACCAATAGCTGTCATCGTCTTTGCAAGTTCAAGCAATGTTTGTGTGGATACCTGAGGCATTTTCTTGGTGTAGCGGATAAGAACCTCTTTTTGGAAGTTAAATTCTCCACCCTGTGTAAGAAGATCACAGTTTGTCTTTACGAGGACTTTAGTCTCCTGGATGTGTTCTTGGATAAGCCTTTCCACTTCTGCATAACATTCAGAAGGACTTTCAGTTTTACAGCACCTTCCCAGGGTGTCTTCATATAGCTTAGCAATCCTCAGAAGCATGTGAGTAGAGAACTCTGGATGCCTTCTTCCATATTCAAAGAGAAACTCTGCCAGGAAGACATCATGTGCTGCCTCAAAGTGTCCACACACATCTGGGCTGTGTATGTACTTGTCAGCTATCGGGGGTAAGTCTTCAGGTTTGTCATCAAAATCTGCTTCAATGATACACTGGCTTCGCTCCACCACCGGTTTCTCACAGCAGTGATGTATTTTACTGGAGAGCTGCTCTTGTTTGGAGCAGATGTAAGTCATGAGTTCAGCCCTGTCATCCATGCACTCCACCATGTCACCATCACAGCACTCTTTGTAGATTCCCTTGAGATCTTGTACAATTTTGTGAACCTCTGCAAATGGAGCCTTTGGATATTTTTGGCTAATTAAGGCTAGCCGTTCTGCCTGGAAAACTCTCTCCCCAAACTTGTCTAAGATTCCACAGGCATATACCTGCCGTGAATTCAGTTTTCTGGCTTTTTCCTTTAGGGCAGGTATCTTTTCATCCAGGCAAGTACCAATTTCAGTCTCTGCACAACAGGCTTCAATTACATGCTCATAGTCAACACCCAGGGCAAGAAGTGCAGGGGCATAAAGGAAAGGTGCTCTTCTTGCAACCTGATAGAGGTAATGCTCCAGGAATGACTGTTTGTTGTCCGTGAAATCCTTGCACAATGCATCAGGCTCAGGTCTCTGATATGGTTGAATGAATGGTGGATCGTTTGTTTTGAATTTTAGGAAGCACTTATTTCTTTCAGGGTCATCTTTAGCACAACAGTCAGCCATAGCCCCATACTTCTCACCAAGAGCTGGTACTTCACAGATCTCATCCAAGAAAATGGCAGGCAGTGATTTTGTGCATCCTTCAGCATCCTCATTAGCTACACATTTGTGTGCAAGGTCGACGACATCCTTTACCAGTTTAGCTAGTTCATCAAAAGAACACTTCTGGAGGTACTGAGCAAATGTGATCAGGGCAACTTTTTGAAAAGTATCTTCCTGTAAATCATTGAAGCGGTGGGCAATTTCACTCTTGTGTTCTGCATCTCGAGCAAATCTTTTCAGATTCTTAGATGTAGCAGAACTGAAGAGAAAAATTAAAGAAATTAATGCCACCCACTTCATGGTTGCAGAATCTGGT
>JWTM01000184.1 GCA_001749745.1 Candidatus Marispirochaeta associata | reverse complement strand
GTGCCTGTTCACAACGACGAAGTCGGACGTCTTTCACGCACGTTCAACATGATGGCGGACAACCTTGAGCAGATGACACGCTTCAGGCATGAACTTACGGCTAACATTTCCCACGAACTCAGGAGTCCGCTCACTCGTATTCAAATGTCCGAAGAACTGGCTTTTTTAAGCTGCGAACAAGAGAACTACAGCAACGTAAAGAAACATTTGCATGCTGTACGAACCGAAGTTGCTGAACTGGATGGATTAATCGAAGAGATTTTAAAGCTGTCAAAGCTGGAAATGAATACGCAGATCGGCGAAATTGGTGCGTGCGATATTACCAACACGCTTCGTCGGCTTATGAGAAAAAATGCGCCGATCATCGAAAGAAAGCATTTAAATGTGCAGACCGATTATTCGCATGA
>JWTM01000183.1 GCA_001749745.1 Candidatus Marispirochaeta associata | reverse complement strand
CATCACAGCCGGAAGAAACTGTGTTGGTGTGTTTACTCTATTCATATGGCGGTTTCGGCTTTGGTGCCGTTAACCGTTAATTTCAGCAAGCATCAGGAGAAAATACATGCTGCGGCGCATTGAAGCTGGTCTTAGAGAAGGTGTTGTTGATACTCAGGGTATCAAAACTGCTAACAAGATCAGGGAAGCTCTCGGATTTGACGTGAAAGAAGTTCGTCAGGTCAAGGTGTTTACTGTGGACGGTCTTACAGAAGAGCAACTTGCTACAGTTGTGCGTGAGGCAGCTCTGCATGATCCCGTACTTCAGGACGCGGCGCTTTCTCCGGTATCCAGTCAGGCAGACTGGGTACTAGAAGTTGGGTTCCGTCCGGGTGTAACAGATAACGAAGGCCGCACAGCGCGGGAAACCATTGCTATTGTACTGGAACTTGAAGATCGCGAAAGCGTATCTGTATATGTTGCAGACCAGTACCATATTTATGGTGATTTTTCTGAAGATGCGATTGCCTCCATTGGTCGTGATGTGCTGGCGAACGAGCTGATTCAGCGTTTTGAATACAAAAGCAAAGCAGACTGGCAAAAAGAGCCGGG
>JWTM01000182.1 GCA_001749745.1 Candidatus Marispirochaeta associata | reverse complement strand
TTCTCATACCCGCCCCATTGCAAAGGGGTTTCTTTCGCAAATTAAATACGAGTTTGAACAGAACGAGGTGCTTAAGCGGTGCTATGCAGATGTTCTCTGGGAGTCACCTAATCGGCAATCGCCTCGCTGGTCTGTGGATAGCGGCATTGTTGTACGCAGAGAGAAAAACCCGAAAGAGGCCACTGTGGAAGCATGGGGGCTTGTGGATGGCCAGCCCACCGGTAAGCATTTTGAAATTCTGGTCTATGATGACGTGGTTACCCGTGATTCTGTTTCCAGCCCAGAAATGATTAGTAAGGTGACAGAATGCTGGGCACTGTCATTGAACCTTGGGATGCATGGTGGAAGGCAGCGATACATAGGAACTAGGTATCATTTTAATGACACGTATAAGACC
>JWTM01000181.1 GCA_001749745.1 Candidatus Marispirochaeta associata | reverse complement strand
ACGGTGCAAACCGTCTTGCATCCACTTCTTTGCTTGAAGCGCTTGTATGGGCAGATACCGCTGCAAAGCACATCAAGCAACGTGCGCACCTTCCTATTACAGAAGAACTGCGAAGCGTTGTACCAGACTGGATGCCGCTGGGTGATGACCACAATGACGATCCGGCTCTCATTGCGCAGGATTGGAGCAGAATCCGCAACACCATGTGGAACTACGTCGGAATAACCCGAACATCACAGCGTCTCGCCCGTGCTCATGAAGACATGCGCGACCTGTCCAAGCACCTGCACACGTTTTACAAAAGCACCCCGCTCTCAAAACGGCTTATTGATCTTTTCCACGGCTGCCTCACTGCGTACATCATCACGATGGCAGCGAAACGAAATACAACAAGCATAGGCTGTCATTACAGAGCAGATTAGATCTGCC
>JWTM01000180.1 GCA_001749745.1 Candidatus Marispirochaeta associata | reverse complement strand
CGACAATTTTGAGAAACCGTTTCTTTTTACGGGGATGCTCAGCATCATTCTCATTATTACTTTTCAGACTTTCTATAGATATATTGGAGCGTACTTTTCATCCGATGCCAGTGCGGCAATTTGGACTGAAGAGCTCGCTCGTTTCATTTTTATTTGGATTTCATATCTTGCTATTCCGGTAGCTATTAAGAACCGCAACAATATTCGTGTAGACATCGTATACGATCGGCTCCCTGATCGACTGCAGAAAATGAGCTGGGTTGTAGTAGATCTGTGCTTCCTGATTCTTGTTGCTGTTGTGTTCTACATGGGCTTGAACCATCTTGAGATGCTCCTTGAGTATCCACAGGTGGCACCAGCTACAAACATGAGCTACTTTATTCCTTACCTCATTCTTCCGATCGGCTTTGCGCTGATGGGCATCCGTCTGCTTCAGGACTTATATGCTCAGGCAAAAGAATGTGGTCTGGTTGATACTCTTCTCGGTGTTGCATTCACAGCAGCTATTGCAGCTCCGGTTCTTATCAGTGAAGATCTGAACACCCTTCCGGTTTTGTTCGGTTACTTCCTTCTTTTCCTCGTAATTGGTGTACCGATTTCCATCGGCCTTGGTCTCGCAGCGACTGCAACCATTTACGCAACAGGAACTCTGCCGATTGAATATGTTGCACAGATTACATT
>JWTM01000179.1 GCA_001749745.1 Candidatus Marispirochaeta associata | reverse complement strand
TCAAGCCGAGCAGCGCGAGGCGGGTGGCCTTTACCTACGGAAAAGTCCTTGGCCGCCCGCTGCGCTTGATTGGGGAGGATTGAAGAGGATAGGAGTAGCTCGACAGCGACGGAATTATGCATGTGGTTGCTATTCTTATTCATCCTCTTTTATCCCCAAAATCAAGCCGAGCAGCGCGAGGCGGGCGGCCCTTATCCTGAAGAAAAGTCTCTAGCCGCCCGCTGCGCTTGATTAAGGAGGATTATAGGGGATTGTCGTAATTATTCTTTTGCGGGGCTGACCGTGCGTTACAATGTACCCTATGCGGTTTTACATCGCGGCTATACCGTCGGCGAGTATTTCGCGGACTTGGTAGTTGAAAACCGGGGAATCATCGAGGTCAAAGCCGTCTCCGGCTTCAATCAGGCCCACACGGCGCAGCTCCTCAACTACCTGGCTATCTCAGGGTGTCCGGTTGGTCTGTTGGTTAATTCCAAGGCATAAGCCTGGAGTGGCGGCGGTTGGCTAAGGGAGGGGAGGCCGCCCGCTGCGCTTGATTGAAGAGGATTGAGGGGGATTCGTGCAAGAATCTTCCCCTCTTCTATCCGTGCTAATCCCCAGAATCAAGCCGAGCAGCGCGAGGCGGGTGGCCTAATCCTAAAGAAGAGTCTTGGGCCGCCCGCTGCGCTTGATTGAAGAGGATTTAGGGGGATGAGTACCTGGCTCTCTTCTTTTCAATCCGTGTTAATCCCCAATATCAAGCCGAGCAGCGAGAGGCGGACGGCCTAATCCTAAAGAAGAGTCTTGGGCCGCCCGCTGCGCTTGATTGGGGAGGATTGAAGAGGATAGGAGTAGCTCGACAGCGACGGAATTATGCATGTGGTTGCTATTCTTCTTCATCCTCTTTTATCCCCAAAATCAAGCCGAGCAGCGCGAGGCGGGCGGCCTTTACCTACGGAAAAGTCCTTAGCCGCCCGCTGCGCTTGATTGAAGAGGATTGAGGGGATTGTCGTAATTATCCTTTTGCGGCTCTGTAACGTTTCTTTTCATTTTACGGTTCAGTTTCCGTCGTTCAAGACCAAGACTAGTCGCCTGCGGCGAGTCTTGAGCGCCGGAAACGTGAACACCGTTATACCTCCATAAAACATTACGGAGGTTCGCTATGGAACTTAGAGAAATTACCTACACGATTATCGGCTGTTGCTTTGGGGTACACAAAAGTCTCGGTCCGGGGCTGCTGGAGAGCTGCTACCATAACGGGCTCTTCTACGAAATCCAACATGCGGGGCTGACCGTGCGTTACAATGTACCCTACACAGTTTCCCATCGCGGTTATACCGTCGGCGAGTATTTCGCGGACTTGGTAGTCGAAAACCGGGTAATCATCGAGGTCAAAGCCGTCTCCGGCTTCAATCAGGCCCACACGGCGCAGCTCCTCAACTACCTGGCTATCTCAGGGTGTCCGGTTGGTCTGTTGGTTAATTCCAAGGCATAAGCCTGGAGTGGCGGCGGTTGGCTAAGGGAGGGGAGGCCGCCCGCTGCGCTTGATTGAAGAGGATTGAGGGGGATTCGTGCAAGAATCTTCCCCTCTTCTATCCGTGCTAATCCCCAGAATCAAGCCGAGCAGCGCGAGGCGGGCGGCCCTTTTCCTGAAGAAAAGCTTTAGCCGCTCGCTTCGCGTGATGAAGGATAGAGACAACGCTCTTAAAATACGCATATTAATAATATTTTTTGCGAACGTAATCGCAAATTATATATATTTTTTTTGATTTATACCTTATTATAGTATATTATTCTACTATAATGGATGATGTACAAATACCGAGAGTATTGTATGAGAGCGTCACACAGCATCTTTGCAGCCGAAAAGCCGTAATACTCTCGGGCCCCCGTCAAAGCGGAAAAACGACATTTATGCGCCACATAATCGGCTCCCTCAATATGAAGACGATTGAGCTGAACGGTGATGAACCCGATATACGAAGATTATTGGATTCCCCCACATCCACCCAACTCGGGAACATAATCGGCGACGCTAAAGTAGTCTTTATCGATGAAGCCCAACGCATAAACAATATCGGAATAACCCTCAAACTGCTTGTCGACAAGCTGCCTGAAAAGCAAGTACTGGTCACCGGTTCATCCTCTCTCGAACTCGCATCGGGAACCTTCGAAGCATTAACCGGAAGAAAGTTTGAGTTCACCCTGCTACCCTTATCATATGAAGAACGGGCAGGCCACTTCGGTGTTCTGGAAGAGGGACGGGAAACAGAGCGCCGACTAATATACGGAAGTTATCCGGAGATTGTAACCTCACCGCAAAATGCGCAATCCCTGCTAAAGGAGATTGCAGGCAGTTACCTCTACCGCGACTTGCTAAGTCTGGAACGGATTCGAAAGCCGGAGCTCTTAGAGAAACTGGTGCAGGCTTTAGCCCTGCAAATCGGCAGCGAGGTCTCCTATCAGGAGATTGGAGAGTTGATTGGTGCGGATAATCAGACTGTCGCCAAATATATCGATCTATTAGAGAAGGGATTTGTCGTTTTCCGGCTACCTGCATTCAGCAGAAACCTGCGCAACGAGCTTAAAAAATCCCGGAAAATTTACTTCTATGACAATGGAATCAGGAATGCGCTAATAAACAACTTCAGCTATCCCCATCAGCGAACAGACATCGGAGCTCTGTGGGAAAATTATGCTGTATCGGAGCGCAAGAAATATTTAGCGTTCCATTCCATCCCGGCTAATAGTTATTTCTGGCGCACTACCGCGCAGCAGGAGATAGACTATATCGAGGAACAGGGAGGTGCGCTTTCCGCCTGGGAGTTCAAATGGAATCCGCGCAAAAGCTCAAAAAAACTATCAAAATCATTTCTGGATGCATATAAGCCGCAAGAAACGGGATTCATTACCCCGGATACCGTCCATACCTTTCTAACTTAGGCCGCCCGCTCTGCTTGATTAAAGAGGATTGAGGGGATTGATTTGACGTCCCGGCCTCTGTGGACTATATTGAGTCTAAGAGGTGACTCATGAGTCAGATAACGATTCGTAACCTACCCCGACGATTGGAGTCGCTTATTCGCGAGCGGTCCCGCAGGGAAGGAACAAGTCTGAACGTGACTATCACGAAGATGCTGAGCGAGGCGGCCGGTTTTGAACCCGACTCCCGTCGATACCGCGATCTCACCTCCCTGGCCGGCACGTGGAGCGTCGAAGAGACCGCTGAATTCGAAGAGAGTCAGAAGACATTCGATCGTATCGATGAGGATGAATGGAAATAAGTCTGGTCCTAGATACAAACGCTTATTCAGCGTTTAAATCGGGCGACAGGGAAATCCTCCATCTCTTAGAAGAGAGTGAACAGATCATCGTTCCCGTTATCGTGGTGGGAGAACTTCTCTCCGGATTTATGAAGGGGAGTCGGTTCGATAGGAATAACCGCGAATTGGATGAGTTCCTTGAACAACCAGGGGTCTTGAGCCATGAGATCACCAGCGCAGATGCGGGGCGCTACGCTTCACTGGTAAAGGCCCTACGCCAGGCAGGCACCCCGCTGCCAATGAATGATGTCTGGATTGCTGCGGTCGCGATAGCCTACGGGGGTAGGGTTCTAACCAGAGACACCCATTTCGAAAAAATTCCGGGCATAATCCCGATCAGGTGGGATTAGAGCCTCTCCATTCGGCGCTTCAAGGCTTCAACCTCCGCATCCCTACCCCGTTTGAGGGCTCCGGCCGACCAGATCTCGAGCTTTTTTGTTAACATAGCCAGAGTCTCCGATCGCCGCTCGACCGGCAGGCGCTCCTCTTCCAGGAGCCGGAAGAGGGCCTCGATGCGAAACTCCTCGATCTGACCATATTTTTCGGAGAGCTGATCCCACTCCCCCGCCCGCTTGATGGTTAGAGGCTTCTCGATATAGCCCACCGAATAGCGGGCGGTCAGGCGCAGCCAGAACTCGTAATCCTCGGCCACCTCGAGGCCCTCGTCGAAACCGCCCAGCTCCCGGAAGACCTCGACGCGCATCAGTACCGTGGAAGGGCCGATGGTGCACTTCCAGAGGGCGTCCGAGAAGACATCCCCCTCCCGGGCGTGGCGCTGTCCTTTTTGGCTGACCGTGTGCTCCCCCCGGAGCCAGTGCTCTCGGCTGTGGACCAGCGGGATATTGGGCCGCTCCTCTAAATAGGGGACCTGCAGCGCGAGCTTCTCCGGCCGCCACAGGTCGTCGGAGTCGAGGAAGGCCAGGTAACGTCCTCGCGCGACCTCGGCTCCTCGGTTGCGCACCGCCCCCGGCATGCCGCAATGGCGCAGACGCAGATAGCGGATATCGGGCTCCTTCTCCAGGAGCCTGGTCTCGTCGGTGGAGCCGTCGTCGGCGAGAATCAGTTCAAAATCCCGGTACACCTGGGCCCGCACTGATTCAAGAGCTTCCGCCAGCAGCAGAAAGCGGTTATAGCTGGGGATAACGACTGAAACCGTGGGTTTATGCTCCATCCTGCCGATAAGTATAGAACAAGGGGCCGCTGGAAAGCAGCCCCCGTTTGGGATATATTTGAGATGATGAACCGCATATTCGCTCTCGCAGGCATACTTAATCTCGTACTACTCTTCTCCGGATGTGAAGAGGCTATCGGCGGGTTTGAGGAGTATGTGGGGGTGAACTTACTGGAGTATAACAGCGGCGCTGCAGTGCACGACTTCGTCTCTGGCGACTGGATCCTTACCGACGGAACATATGTCGCCCTTGCCGATCGCAGCGGCACTCTGCCGGTGGACACCGCAGGGCTGCCCTCCACCGCTGATGTAAGTAATCTAGAAATTCCGAATCTGGCGGCTAATGGAGATTTTAACGGCGGGACAGCCGGCTGGGCTACCGAAGCCGGAACAACTGCCCTTATTCATACCGGCGTCAATGCGATCGACACCGATACCCTGCAATTTTCGATCACCAATCAACTCAATCAGATAAACTTCGACCTCAGCGCTTTAGCGGACGGCCTGGTCGCTCAGGCCTCATACAGATTCCTCTTCTCCTTTCGCGGCACGGCAATTACTGTTTTCGAGGTCAATGATACGGTCTCTGCATATCGATCTTGGAATACTAATGCCGACGGGCTCGGCAATCTCTACGCCTTCCCCTACGATATCTCTAGCTATTCTGTCGTAGTCAACGAAAACACCAATACGCCGACCTTCTCTATCGGATCGGTCGACAGCGACATTCGATCGGTGCAATCTGAAGGTTATCTTGATAACTTCCGCGTAGTCCGAACCGATGTCCCTTCGGCATCCGGACTACCGAGCGCAATCTACTACGAAGTGCTCTTAGACGAGACAGGACGAGCCCCCCTCGTCTCCGGCACTTACCGCTTCTCCGTCTGGATTCGGGAGGAGGAGACCCTCGGAGCCAACGAGTTCCACCCCAACGGGGTCACCCTGCGTATAAATGATTTAACTACCAACGGCGCCGGAGCGAATGCAAGTTTTAACCGAGACGCCGGTTGGGCCGCTTGGCAAAAAATATCCGCAACCCTCAGTATAGATATAGAGTCTTCCTACATCGCCACCGATCCTATCCTGCGGCTCTCCGTGATGCCCACCGTCTACAACGATCAGGACTGCGGCATCATGTTTATCGCACAACCGACTCTCTCACTTATTCCCTGAGCCTAGTCGGCTACTTCACCACGATCACCTTCCGATACTCATCGAATCCCGGTCCGACGACCCGCAGGAAGTAGATCCCCCGCGCAACCGTACGACCGCCGCGATTGGTCCCGTCCCAGGTTACATTATGCTCTCCCGCGGCCTGAACTCCCCGCTGCAGAACATTGACCACATCACCGTCCAGACCGAATACCGTTACCGTAACCATGCCTGTTTCAGCCAACTCATAATTGAGCACCGCTAATTCGCCGTCATCGGGATTGATTACATTATTGAGGATCGTGACCCCGGCTGTCTGCCGCGATAGATCCCGGATGGGCAATATCCAGGGCGCCATCCGGCGGGGATCCTCAGGATCCAGACTGCGCGCCGAATAGAGGTTCCCCAGCTGCAAAATAAACTCGAGATCATTGCCGGCCACCAGCTCCGGATCTCCGCCGGGGATCAGAAAATCACGCAGCGCACCGCTGGCCGCGACCTGAGAGAGACTGCGCGCATCGGTGTTCGCCGCCGGATTGAACTCAGGGATAATCGAAGGCAGCCACATATCCCCCACGAGGGTGGAAGCCGCAGGATTCATATCATAGATCAGATTCATTCCCCAGCCGATCGCTGCCGGTGCCAGAATTGAGGCCTGCAGGGTTATATCCTCATCCAGAATCTTTCCGGAACCATCGAACTCCCTCACTGTCGAGAACCCCCCGCCGAAGGAACCGTCTTGATGGATGCTATCGCTGGCCCATACGGGCGAGACCACATTCAATCCGATATCGCTCACCCTTTCGGGGGCGGTGGAGGCGCTATTGCTGACCCGGTCCTCAAGATTAGCTGTCAGGGCATGAAAGCTCGTCGGGTAATCAACTATCGCGTCCTGGGTTAGATTTGCATCGAGATGAATAAATATCTCTTTGGCACCTAAGAGCTCAGTACTTAAAATCTGAATCGAGCTAACCAGATATCCCGCCGGAGGCGTGAAATCCCCGGGAAGAATCGGATCGACGGAGATATCGACGTTGGCGGTCTGGAAAACCGGCTCGGAAAACTTGACGTAGATCTTATCGTCCCCGGCTAGCGCAAGGGAGTAGAGAATCCGTGGGGGAGTCCGTTCCAGACAGAGATAATCAGTCGCCGGGAGCAGGACGTTTCCCGCGAGATCGGTCGCATACTCGCCCGGGGCCGAGGGGTTGTAACTCATGTAGAGCTGCTCAAGCTCGGTAAAGGTCTTATCCTCTGCAAAGCTGATAGAGAAGTATGTATCGTCGGCGGTATTCGTAACCACACTAAAGAGGGTGATATCGTTGGTGGCCGTATCGAAGCTGGCGCCGGTGATATTGCCGGTCACCCCGCCGATGGCCCGGTCGATACCGAATGCACCGAGAACGGTGCTGGTCACCGATACATCCCGGATTCCCGCATTCAGAGTGCCGTCGGGATGATCCGTTGTGGAATCCCACGCTGCCCCGTCATCATCGAGGATGTGGACCTCCAAGCGGTCGAGCACCGTATTGGAATCCGCGTCGCGCACAATGAGCTCATAGAACCCAACCGCCGGGGTATAGGGTGCGAAGGAGGGGGAGGTGATATCCCATGTCAGCGGAGCGACATCCTGCGTAATGGCCGCTAAATGGGCGGGCGAATCGTCCCGGCTCATAATGTTCTGCGCCGGAGAGCGGTCGCGGATAAAGTTGTTCTGTACTACCGATGCGGTGGCAAGCAGCGGATCGGTGGCACTCATAATATAGCCGGGCCAGGTATAGGCGGCGCTGTTGTCGAAGCCCACGGCATAGAGATAAATCTCCTGCTCCGCCCCGGCACCGTCTCTCCGGAGGGCCGTCGTCTCGGCGGTTCCGTCTTTGGAACCGCTTGAGAAGCTTCCCGGATAGGTAAAGAAGCCGTCCACCGTGACCGTGCCGGCCCCCTGAATGTGTCCGCCATGCTCGGTCAGGGCGGTAAAGCCGCTATCAGCTCTAACATTCGTTGCAGCAACGTTCCCGGCCAGATTCCCAATGTCCACCGGTTCGGAGTAGAGAATTCTGAAATAGTTATGATAATCCCGGTAATCCCCTGCCCCCCCATCGCGGGCGGAGAGGATCGAAACTACCACCGGCTCCGCGTTATCGGCAGTTCCTGAGAACCGGGCGTGAGCGGCATTGACGGCCGGATCATAATTGACCGAACGGTTACCCGCGGCGTCATGGAAGACGCCCTTACTGTAGGTCAGATCCGGCAGGATACTCTGCGCTGTTCCGCTCCAATCGGTACTTACGATCGCCCCGGCGGTATCGCCGACGCCGACCGCGCCGGTGAATCCGCCGCCGTCGGCATCGGAGTTCCAGGTCACCGGACTCGCCAGATAGAAGGTCTCCAGGTTTCCGGCGCCGTCGGTGGAGGTAGAGACCCCTTCATCGGTAAAGGAGCCGCTGAAGGCACTGCCCCCGATGTTAACGGAGCCTAAGACTGCCTGGCCGGAGAGGATGTTACCGTTGTTCAACACGGGCTCGTTGAAATCGATGAATATGACCTGATCCGTTCGGGTCGAGGCGTTTTCGATGTAGGGCGCTGTAAAATCCCAGCCGGGAGCGGTAGTATCGTTTCCCGTGCTGGCAATGCCGTCGACATTATTATTCAATACGGTAAAATCCTCAGGAATATCGACCGTATCCCCGTCGCCGTTGCCGTCGATCGCAGTGGTTGCGGCCGCCGCGATACTGCCGCCGGTTACGCTACTGCAGTTGGTAACGAAACCGTTGAAGAAGAGATTGAAGGGCAGTCCCCAAGGAGCATCTGCCACAGGATTCGCGCCGCTGTTGTTGCCGACATTCAGCGACCAATTGGCGGAAGCAGACAGATCGCTGCCGTTAACGTAGAAATTCTCATCACCCCCAGCACCGACGCTGATCGTTGTATTGGCCAGATCGAAAAAAGAGGCGTCGTAGTTCCCGGCCCCCGGATCAAAGTTCAGCACCGCGTTCCCGTTAGCGGGATAGGCGAACTCCGTGTCCACGGCGCTGATATCTCCATCGTCGGCGCTGTAGGCCGCGCCGAATACCAGGAAGTCGCCGCCTAAGAACCGATCGGTCGCAATGCTCCGGGATCCGTTGAAGGCCAGGGTTCCGCCGTAGAAGACGAAGTTCCGGGTGCGAATATCGCTAAAAAGCGTAACCGTCAGCGCGGCGTTGAAATCAAGGTAGAAATCCCGGAAATCGATTGCCGCACTCGCCTGAAAACGGCCGCTTCCGGTTACCCCGAGAAGGCTATTGCCAGTCTCATCCTGATTATAGCCTTGCACCCCGCTCGTCCAGTAATCGGCGGCTCCCTGAAGGGTCAATGTTCCGGTGGTATCGGCATCCACGCTTACCGCGCCGGCGGCGCCGGATCCGATCCCGTTGAGGGTCATATCGGCGGCATCGAGAATCAGATCGCCGACGGCGGCGCTTCCGCCGATAATACCGTCGATCGAGAGGACCCCCGTTCCGGCCTCCACCGTCAGATTAAAGGCGTCGTCGATAGCCCCGGTAAACTGAATGTTTCCGGCCGTCGCCGCACCGCTCGTTACCGTAACATTCGCATCGAGATCGACGGCGCTGGCAAGTTGGATCGGACCGGAGGTGGTGGTAACCGTGTTGCCGAGGAAAATGGTATTGCCACCGGCGTCAACCGTTACCTGGGCGCTGGTGGCGGTAATGCCCGTACCCCCGGTGGTCAGGGTGATATCCCCGCCTGCTACAAGATCCACGGTGGCAGCCGCGTCCTGATCGATAGAGACCACATCGACGGCGTCGGTCTCGTTGAAATCGATAACGCCGCCGGTCGTATTCGCCGCATCGAGGCTGGCTATGTTGGTATCCAGATCGATGCCGTCGACCGCATTGATCGTCAACAGGGCGGCGGTCACGTTATTCGCCGCCCCGTTCGCGTCGCCCGCTGCTCCGCCGATATTCAAAAGAACGTTAGCCGCTCCGGCATTGGCGTCGATAAGCCCTATATTGAGGTTCGTATCATCCCTGAGGCTGATAGCTCCGCCGGCGGAGGCGTCGACATAGCTCCCGGCGACGCTGGAATCGACCTCGAGCTCCAGATCGTTCACCCCCTGGCCGATGGTTCCCGCCGGGGCGCTGAGAATGACCCGATACCCGGAGATGTCCGCCGCCACATCCCCGTCGGCTGAGGCGATAGAGCCCAGGGTGGAAGTGAGGTTGATAACGTCGTCGGTCTGGTCGGCGCTGACCAGGTCCAGGCTGATATCTCCGGTCGCATTGGAGACGCTGATGTTGCCGTTCGCGGAAGTCACATCCGTGAGGAGCACTCCGTCCGCCTCGCGCAGGGTAATCGTACCGGCCGCCGTGGAGGAAGCAGTAATGCTCGTAACATCGGTATCGGCTTCGATATTGGCCGCAGCGCTCAGAGTCAATGCCGCCCCGGTGAGATTTGTCGCCCCGGCATTGGCGTCGGTCAATGATCCGAGGGTGGTTTCGATGCGTAGATTCCCGGTGGTGGTAATATCGTTGATCGCGACGCCGTCGCTCTCCAAAAGGTAGATATTGCCCCCACCGGAGGAAGACGAGCTGAGATAATTGACTGCCGTCGTATTGATGGCGGTACCCCCGCCGACATCGCCTGCGGCTATAAAGCTGAAATCCTGGGCGGTGACGGCGCTGGTCGCGTCGGTGATGGCGCCGGCTGGGGCATTGAGAGCGACATCGCCTGCCGTACCGCCGGCGTTTAGGATACCCACGGCGATATCGCCTGCACTGGTGATAGTGATGTCGTTCGCCTCGGCGTCGGTGGTGCTGACTACCGAGGTCGCGGTAATGGTCGTTGCCGCAGTTCCGTTGGTAATCGTAATCGGACCATTCGCAGTGGTGATCGACGAGAGGGTTACCGCGTCGGCTTCATCGAGTTGAATTGCACCGGCGGCGCTCGTCGTAGCGGCAATATCGGCCACATCCGTGTCGCCGGCAATCCCGCCGGCGGCGTTCAGTACCAGGTTGGTGCCGCTGTAGTTGGCGGTTACGCCGTTGGCGTCGCTGATTGCGCCGGTGGAACTCAAGCTTATATTCCCGCTCGAGTTATTGATATGATTGACGCTTACCGCCCCGGTGTTGCTGATGGTGATATCCCCGGCGGCGGTCGATTCCGAGTCAAGAATCGCCGCTACAGTCGTATAGATCGGATTCACGCCGCCGATTAGCCCGGCGGCGGTCAAATCAAGGTTCTGAGAGGTAACCGAGGAGTTAGTATCGGTATCGGTAATCGCCGCCGCGGTCAGGGTGACGGTGCCCGCTGCTGTACCGCCGGTAGTTATGGTATCCACTTCGATAGATCCGGCACCGGTACTTACATCGATATTGCCGTTGTTGGTGGTTGCGTTGGTTAGAGTAAGGGCGTTGGTCTCGTTCACCGTCAGGGCGGTATTCAAGCCCGTCATGGTCGCGTCCAGGCTCGCTACCGTGGTGTTCAGCGTCGTCGCCGTGCCGCCGCCGGAAACGAAGATCAGTTCATCCGCCGTTATCGGCCCCAGGGTATGATCCGTTCCGTCGGCTACGTCGCTCGTCCCGTTCAGTACCAGATCGCCCGTTCCGGCGTCCAGGCCCGCATCCGGAATCTGCAGATTCGTTCCCGCATAGAAGCCGAGGTCGTCGTTCCCCGCCAGCGAAATGCTCGCCGCCCCCGAGGCGTCTATCGCCCCCGTGGCCTGCAGGATGCACTGGCCGTAGTTGGCGCCGCCTATGGTTATCGTTCCCCCCGCGACGTTCACGCTGCCGGTGATATCCAGGAATATCTCGCTGCTCAGCGCCGAAGTACTCAGATTGTCGATCGTACCGCTGAAGGTTACCTCCAGAGGATCTCCGGCCACAGTGGCGAAATCGGTGATGTCGCCGATCAGATCCTGCGCAGAGAGATCGATATCCTGGGCGGTAATATTATTGGCCGCCCCGTTGGAGTCGGTAATGCTCCCGGCGTCGGCCGAGATATTCGCCGTGTCCGCCGCGGAGACCGTATCAAGAGCTACATCGCCCGCCGTCGCCGCGAGAATCAGGTTATCCCCCGCCGCACCGCCGGCAGTAACGCTGGTCGCCGTTATTGTGCCCCCGACGGTGATATCCACTATTCCGTCGGCTGTCGAGACCGCCGTCAGGGTGATCAGGTCGCTCTCGTTGAGCGCGATATCTCCGCTCCCGCTCACCGTGGCCGTCACGACCTCGGCCACATCGGTGTTCAGCGCGTTTCCGCCGGAGACGCCCGCCCCCGTGGCCGCGCTTAAGCTCAACTGCTGTGCGGTTATCAGGCTGTCCGCTCCGGCGTCCAGAATGGCGCCGGTCGTAGCGATCAGGAACACGTCGCCCGCGGCGGCAGCACCACCGATCGTTACGACATCTACATCGATATTCCCGGCCGAAGCCGTCACCGTTATGTCGTTCGCATCCGCGTCCGTCGTCGAGACCACGCTGACCAGATCCGTCGCTCCGGCAGTGGCTATATCGATATCGCCATTCGCCGCGGTCAGACTGGTTACGATAAGATCATCCGTATCGCTGATATCCACGGCCCCGGCGGCGGTGGCCGCCAGGGTCAGGCTGTCTGCGTCCATATCGGCGCTCACCCCGCCTGCGGCCGTCAGATTCACATCGGCGGCGGTCAAATCCACCGCTCCGTCGGCGTCGCTTATACCTGCTGTCGAGGTCAACACGATGTTCCCGGTTCCCGCCGTCAGCGCTCCCAGGGGCAGCGCGCCGATCGAATCGATCCGTAGGTTGGAACCGTCCCCGCTCGTATCGCCGTTCAAGGACGTGGCGGCCGTCACGTCCAGGATCGTCGTCACCCCGATTCCGCCTACTGCTGCCGTTATGTTGATCGTTCCGCCGGCGATATCCGCCACGGCGTCATTCGTTACCGCGTCGATTGCTCCGCTGCCGTCCAGGGTTACATTGCCCGTTCCTGCATCGATTAGACCGATATCGATCGCACCGATCGTATCGATCACAATCGCGCCGTCGTCGCCGGTCACCGTATCGGCGTTCAGGGCCGTTCCCGCCGAGACATCCAGTACCGGGCCGGTTCCGATTCCCCCCACCGCGGCTAACAGGTTGACCGTGCCTCCGGCGATATCCGCTACTCCGTCGTCGGTAACGCCCACAATAGCGCCCGTCGAATCCAGGGTGACCGCGCCCGTACCGGCTGCCACCAGGCCGATCGGCAGCGTCCCAATCCCGTCGATGGCGATCGTTCCGTCATCCCCGGTCACCGTGTCGGCGTTCAGGGCGGTCGCCGCCGTCACGTCCAGCACGGTCGTGCTCCCGATGCCGCCTACCGCGGCCGTCAGGCTTACAGTCGCCCCCGTTACATCCGCCGTTCCGTCGTCGGTGACCCCCTGTATCGCTCCGGCGGCGTCCAGAATTACGTTTCCGGTGCCGGCGTCGGCTAAGGTAACGCCAATATCACCGGCGGCACCGGTACTTACATCGATATTGCCGTTGTTGGTGGTTGCGTTGGTTAGAGTAAGGGCGTTGGTCTCGTTCACCGTCAGGGCGGTATTCAAGCCCGTCATGGTCGCGTCCAGGCTCGCTACCGTGGTGTTCAGCGTCGTCGCCGTGCCGCCGCCGGAAACGAAGATCAGTTCATCCGCCGTTATCGGCCCCAGGGTATGATCCGTTCCGTCGGCTACGTCGCTCGTCCCGTTCAGTACCAGATCGCCCGTTCCGGCGTCCAGGCCCGCATCCGGAATCTGCAGATTCGTTCCCGCATAGAAGCCGAGGTCGTCGTTCCCCGCCAGCGAAATGCTCGCCGCCCCCGAGGCGTCTATCGCCCCCGTGGCCTGCAGGATGCACTGGCCGTAGTTGGCGCCGCCTATGGTTATCGTTCCCCCCGCGACGTTCACGCTGCCGGTGATATCCAGGAATATCTCGCTGCTCAGCGCCGAAGTACTCAGATTGTCGATCGTACCGCTGAAGGTTACCTCCAGAGGATCTCCGGCCACAGTGGCGAAATCGGTGATGTCGCCGATCAGATCCTGCGCAGAGAGATCGATATCCTGGGCGGTAATATTATTGGCCGCCCCGTTGGAGTCGGTAATGCTCCCGGCGTCGGCCGAGATATTCGCCGTGTCCGCCGCGGAGACCGTATCAAGAGCTACATCGCCCGCCGTCGCCGCGAGAATCAGGTTATCCCCCGCCGCACCGCCGGCAGTAACGCTGGTCGCCGTTATTGTGCCCCCGACGGTGATATCCACTATTCCGTCGGCTGTCGAGACCGCCGTCAGGGTGATCAGGTCGCTCTCGTTGAGCGCGATATCTCCGCTCCCGCTCACCGTGGCCGTCACGACCTCGGCCACATCGGTGTTCAGCGCGTTTCCGCCGGAGACGCCCGCCCCCGTGGCCGCGCTTAAGCTCAACTGCTGTGCGGTTATCAGGCTGTCCGCTCCGGCGTCCAGAATGGCGCCGGTCGTAGCGATCAGGAACACGTCGCCCGCGGCGGCAGCACCACCGATCGTTACGACATCTACATCGATATTCCCGGCCGAAGCCGTCACCGTTATGTCGTTCGCATCCGCGTCCGTCGTCGAGACCACGCTGACCAGATCCGTCGCTCCGGCAGTGGCTATATCGATATCGCCATTCGCCGCGGTCAGACTGGTTACGATAAGATCATCCGTATCGCTGATATCCACGGCCCCGGCGGCGGTGGCCGCCAGGGTCAGGCTGTCTGCGTCCATATCGGCGCTCACCCCGCCTGCGGCCGTCAGATTCACATCGGCGGCGGTCAAATCCACCGCTCCGTCGGCGTCGCTTATACCTGCTGTCGAGGTCAACACGATGTTCCCGGTTCCCGCCGTCAGCGCTCCCAGGGGCAGCGCGCCGATCGAATCGATCCGTAGGTTGGAACCGTCCCCGCTCGTATCGCCGTTCAAGGACGTGGCGGCCGTCACGTCCAGGATCGTCGTCACCCCGATTCCGCCTACTGCTGCCGTTATGTTGATCGTTCCGCCGGCGATATCCGCCACGGCGTCATTCGTTACCGCGTCGATTGCTCCGCTGCCGTCCAGGGTTACATTGCCCGTTCCTGCATCGATTAGACCGATATCGATCGCACCGATCGTATCGATCACAATCGCGCCGTCGTCGCCGGTCACCGTATCGGCGTTCAGGGCCGTTCCCGCCGAGACATCCAGTACCGGGCCGGTTCCGATTCCCCCCACCGCGGCTAACAGGTTGACCGTGCCTCCGGCGATATCCGCTACTCCGTCGTCGGTAACGCCCACAATAGCGCCCGTCGAATCCAGGGTGACCGCGCCCGTACCGGCTGCCACCAGGCCGATCGGCAGCGTCCCAATCCCGTCGATGGCGATCGTTCCGTCATCCCCGGTCACCGTGTCGGCGTTCAGGGCGGTCGCCGCCGTCACGTCCAGCACGGTCGTGCTCCCGATGCCGCCTACCGCGGCCGTCAGGCTTACAGTCGCCCCCGTTACATCCGCCGTTCCGTCGTCGGTGACCCCCTGTATCGCTCCGGCGGCGTCCAGAATTACATTGCCAATTCCGGCATCGATCAGACCGACACGGAGCGTTCCCGTAGCGGTAAGATAGATATCTCCGCCGCCGGTTGAGGTATCGGCGTTCAAGGCCGTGCTTGACGTCACTTCAAAATCAGCCGGGTCTGCGCCGCCGACTGCGCCGTTGACTGCGTTCAAGCTTACCGAGCCGCCGGAGACCAGCGCCGTTTCAGCACCCGAAGCGTCGGTAATCGATGCCCCGGTCGATGTAAGGTTCACATTGCCTCCGGAGGAGGTAATCAGACTGCTCACGGCGAGCCCGCCGGAAACAGCAATATCGATCAAACCGCTCGCCTCGACCGTCGCCCCTTGTGTGAAACCCGCCGCATCCAGATCCAGACTAGCCAGATCCGTCGCCGCGCCCCAGATACCGGTCTGAATCGCCGTGCCGCCGGTGCCGGCATTAATCGTCAGTGCGTTTCCCCCGGTAATCGCCGCGGCGGTAATATTCGCTCCGGCAGGAGAGCCGCCGGCGTTGGTTGTGTCGATCGTCGATGCTCCGCCGATGGTGAGCGTGGTGGTCCCAAAATCGGCGGGAGCCGCCGCCGTTCGCACTGTTCCGGCGAAGATCTTGGGTCCGGCGGTGGCGGTCACTCCGCCGGTAAAGGTAATGACATCCCCGCCGTCGCCGAGGGACAGGGTACCGGTATTATCAAAGGTTGTTGCATTGGTTACGGTAGAGGAGGCGCCGGTAATTGACACGGCATATGCTTGAGAGAAAGTGGAAAGCGCAGTGAGGCCGAGATTCCCCTGCAGAGAGACGGCACCGGTCGAGGTTGCGGCATTCTCCTGCAGGATAAGCGTTCCGATAGCGGTTGCTGCGCCGCTTATTGTGATTGTACCACTGCCGGAGATCAACTGCAGATCATTGGTAGCACCCGTCACCGATGCAAGTTGGATATTTCCCGCTCCGGTATTGGTGTCGATAACAGAGTTCCCGTCCAGGGTTATGGCCCCGAGGCTCGCGGCCGAGTTGGTCGTATTCAGAGTGCCATCCAGGTTGACCCCGCTAACCGCCGTCGCCGTGATTCCCCCGATGAAGGTAGAACTGTCTCCGCCGTCGCCCAGGGTTAGGCTGCCGGTATTCGAGAATAACGTCACCCCGGCGATACTGTTTGTCGTCCCTGTTAACGACACATTGTAGGCCCCGCTACCGGCGGCAGCATTCATGCCGAACGATACGGAGAGGTTATTCTGGAAGTCGACGGTTTGGGCCGCGGTACTGTCGGAAATCGTCAGGGTATCGACGGAAACAGTTCCGGCGAAGGCTATTCCTCCGGAGTCGCTTACCGTCAGAGTACCGATATCGGTAGCGATGGCGCCGGTAACGCTAACCGCACCACTGGTATCGAAGGTTACGTTCGAGGGCGCTCCGCCGGCGGTACCGGATACCGAAGCGACGGTTATCGGCGTGACAGCACCATCGCCCAGGGTTAAGCCTACTCCGTCGGCCAGGGTAACCGCTCCCAGCAAAAGATTACCTGTACTGGTACCGCCTATAACCGAGTTGGTCGTAACGTTTATCGGCCCTGCATCCAGATCCAGTACAGCTATTCCGGTGGCGGCTAATGACCCGTCAATAGTAAAAGTCCCGACGGCACTTGCGGTCAGGTCGTTACCGAAGGTGACGATATCGGCATCACCATCGCCAATGGTTAAGTTGTTGACAACGCTTACGGTTTGAGGTCCGCCAGGATTCCAGGTACCCGCACCGGTAAAGGAAACATCGTAATAACCGGTCCCCATAGGTAGCAGATTGGCATAGGTACCGCTTCCATAATACTCGACAGTCCCGGCATCCGTGTTCAGGGTTCCGGTGAAGGTCTCGCCACCGACGGATCGGATGGTACCGCTATTGGTCAGATTTCCATCGACCTGCAGATTCTGCCCGGCGAGATCCAGCTCCGCTCCGTTATTGATGCTCAATTCCCCCATCTGATAGCCGCCGGCGGGGAGAGCGGGATAGAATGAGGCGCCTGTGGGAATAATCACATCCTCGCTACCATCGTTCGCGCCCGGGGCGGATCCACCGACCCAGTTACCGCCGGTAGTCCAGGCGGTTGATGTGGCGGATGTAGACCAGGTGTAGGATGTATTGCTGCTGATAACGGTAATGACCTTGTCGTCAACGACCGGATAAGTCGTACCCGTATCGAGGGAGAGTTCCAGATTGCCGGAAGAGGGGGTATTGACCGCTGTGAACTGTAATCCGTCTATGGTTATGGTATCCCCGTCGGTCATATCCGCAGTGGAGGTAATTCTCAGAACCTTGTCGCCGGCGGCGGTATTACCGAAATTACGATAATCGGTGAATGCGGCGTTCGTTAGCGTCGGAGTCGCCGCCGTGTTGAAGACGACGTCGAGACCTGAGGGTATTCGAATCAGCAGGGTCTCCCCGTTCTCTATGGTGGTAGGGCTCGCAACCGTAGTAGGCCCTACTTCGGTAATGGTTATCAGCGGTAGAGTGAGCGTACCCCCTTCAGTAAACGAGCTATTAGTCGCGGAACTCATCACGGGAGCCGGGTCATCATCAAAATCCACCGTTACCGAGGTAAATGAATTACTCCCGAATGAATCCCCGCCACCGGTCGTGTCCCAGTAGGCGGTAACGGTAACTGTTTCAGTTTCATCATCGGCAACGGTAAAGGTTGCGAGGCCCGAGGAGTCGGTCGTGATGGTGGCGCTGTTGCCGCCGCCGTTTACCGAGGCGCCGTTCGCGGTCGTCGGATTGGCGCCGTCGGTCGCTTCAACATAGATATCGCGAATATAGGGAACCGGGTTTCCGCTTGAGTCGACGAGCTGGAGGGTAATAGTCTCGGTGTCCACGCCGTCATCGATCGCGACTCCGTCGCTTGTACCCAGATAAACAGCATCAAGAGCCGCCGGGACATAGAAATCGGCATAGGTTCTTAAAAGTTCCTGGACATTCCCGTCGATATCCGGGTCGTAGAAGGTATTCGCCCCCGGCACGAAGGCCGAAAGCGCGCGCCAATGCCAGAACTCGGCCGGATTGGAGTAGTAACCCGCGCGACCGTTGGTATCTTCATACTTGACCTTCCAGGTGCCGATATCCTCGGTAATCGTAGCCGCAAAATTCTCTACCACCCCATCGCCGGAGCTCGTTGGAGTTCCTATTGATGCTGCTTCAGAGACGGCATTCGACTCATTATAGGCTGTAGCGTTAACCGCAATAGTGGAATCCCCCGGAGTACCATTGTCATCGCCCTCATCAACATCCCAGTTCGAGAGGATGATCTTGTCGCTCGCCGCCGCGGAACCGTCGGGAACGAAAGGGTAGAGCTCGTAAACTCTGGTTGCTCCTCCGGCTGCATCTCCATTATCATCCCCTAAAAGTCCTATGTTCCATGAATAAGCGAAGGCCCTGAAGTTCGTCGATCCGCTCGGATCGTTTCCGCTTCCCGGATCAGAATAGGAGACATCCAAGCGGTAGCCGTTTCGATCAACATCCTGAACCAGGGAAACAACGATACGGAAATAGTACTTATTAGCAATCTTCTCTCCCTGGGTCGGGAGAAAGGGACCGATATATTCCCAACTCAATTCATTGGTGAATATCTGCGACCCCAGCAAGGTGCCGCCGGAGATCGCGGTCGCCCGATCGGCGAAATCGAAGTCGTTTGCAACAGGGTCGGATAAAGCGCCGTTCCCGCCTACAATATCTACCCGGGTTTGGGGTGCGGCTCCGGAAATATCGTCGGGAGAAATATTGTTTTGTGCCCCGGGGCTATCGATAGCTAAATAGAAGGGGCTGGTTTCGGTTTCATCAACTTCGTAGAAAATTACCTGAATTGTATCCAGGGAGCCGGCCCCTGAGTTCGCAGAAATCCCTAAATAAGTATCGTACACGCCTAGACCAGTATCCTTCGGGATGCGACTCTGGGCGCAAAGGGATACGGTTGCGGATATCAGCAGGATGAGAAGAAAAACTATTTTAAACCCTTTATAATTCATGATGCTCCCGAAAACACAATGCTACTGCTTAATATATCGTACCCATGCGTATATTTCATCAATAATTTCAGGATCGGATGGAGATCGAATAGTTCTAAACTATTTATAGATTATAAATTAACTCTATGGTCAATGTGGATGGCCGCTCACCTACGTCGGAGGACTTACATTAATAGTAACGGTAAAATCCGCCGACTTGAGCCCTGAATCATCCTCAGTCCAGACGATAACAGTCTCTTGATAATCGCCGTTGATATTAGTATTTACCAAGAGAACACCTGTTACACTATTTATATCGATGCTCAAATTAGATCCGGCGTAGGAGAAGTGAAAGCTGACAGGATCCCCGTCGGGATCGAGGTCTGCGCCGGGAGCATCGGTCGAGAGGGGTACGGATTGCTGCTCGTCGAAGCGATAGGTAAGGTCTACAACCGCAGGGCCGTTGATCGCATAGGGGGGATTGTTTCCGGATGATCCGCCGCCGGAAGGACAGCCGGAGAAGAATAATATGAATAGGGATACAATCGTTAGAATTGGCAAAGTTTTTTTAAACATTTCAATCCTCCTAGCTCCAAGTCAGGAGAGGAGCACAGATTGGCGCACAGTCCGGTCTTTCGACGTCTTTGGGACCAAACATTGTTGTCGCTGCTATGGTTGTTTATTGCCCGAATCTATCCTCCTCTCAAACTCAGTCCGCTTATTAGGTGCCCTCTTGATTCAAGAGGGCGACGAAATATCAATGAGAATAGTAAATTCAGCCGATTTTAGGCCCTTCTCGTCCACGGTCCAAACCGTAACTGTCTCTTGGTAATTGCCGCTTATTAGAGTATCTACAGAAAGTATGCCTTTTACACTATCAATTCCTATTTCTAAATTGCTGCCGGTGTATGCGAAATCGAAGGTAACAGCATCTCCGTCGGGATCTAAGTCCGCCCCGGGCGCATCGGTAGTGAGCTTCACCGGGTATGGTTCATCAAAACGATAGGTGAGAAATACTTGGGCGGGTCCGTTAACCGCATACGGCGGCTGATTCTCGCTCACCTCTCCCAGATACCAATCTTCATCATCCTCGCCCCAGCTCTCGCGCCAGCTGGTAAACCGGGGGTAGACCTCTTCAATCCGCTGCCCCTCGGCGGGATGCTCCCAGTCAGCGGGAATCAACAGCGCCCAGGGGAATCCCTGATCGTCGCGAAAGTCGTCATCGGGATTCTTGGAATAGGTTAAGGGTTCGGCATCGATCAGATGGATGTCGTGGCCGGTGTTGTAAACGTAGATATAGGGATTAAAAGGCGGCGGAGAGAGAAGTCTCTCCACGCGGCTTTCGTCTATCATGCTTTGGGGCGTATCGAAACTGACGGTGAAGCTCTGAGTAGTGCCGACCAGATCCGCGCTACTCTTCTCGAAGACCGTTATCTCCGCCGGAGCTTTCACCTTTTTCTTCGTTATTAGCACAGACTTGTCCTTGCTGCTACTGCTCCATGCTATCGTAGCACCGCCGTAAAAGGAGTCGATCCTAAAACCAAAGCGGTGGGTATACCCGGCCAGCTTCTGAACCATGGTGATATCATTGAACTCGATATCGGTAATCATGTTCTTATTATTGGTGATGATCTTCAGCTTGTAGGAGACGATGAAGTCATTGTAATCCGCATCGCCCGCCCGGGCGCGACCGAAGAGATCCTCGTAGGCTACAGTAATGGAGCCCTCGGTAGGGACATTGGCTACAAACGCTCTCTCGGGATCGTTCGGAAAAGCGTCGAAATCATTGGGAACCCCGTCGCCGTCGTCATCCTTACCACCGCTTCCTTCAAGGCTCATACTAAGCATGGAGGCCCGCTGCTTGAGCATCGGTAGCTCTCGGTCGACGGCGGAGATATCTGCAAGATTCTCTAGAAGAATTGTTCGCTGCTCAAAGCCTTCCGCCTCGATAATCAGCCGGGCGGAATCGACCGCCGAGGGCACAAAGAGTCCGGTGATCAAGTTTCCCTCTTCGTCTGTTTTTCCGGCGAATAACTCTTTGCCGTTCATATCCTCGAGGGTAATCATGAAACCAGTAGCCGGACTTTCGCCGGGGATAGCTGCCTCTCCGCCGTTCTGGTCAGCCTCATAGGGTAAAATTCTCAAGTCCAATCCCAAAGCATAGAGGGTTTCGAAAGCGAAATCGCTTCCGATTATCCTGCTTTCGTCCTCGAGGGTATCCGGGGGGAGCACCACCTGAGCGCTTGAACCGAAATCGAAGTCCTCCGAGGAATCGACCGCAGCCGGTTGGCAGGCAATTAGCAGAAATATCAATGATCCGAGTAGAAGTGCGGTTCGAAGTATAGTCTGTTGCATGGTATACCTCTCTATTGGAGCTCATTAAATTGAGCTCTGTCTATCAAACATACCCCAGTATTATGCATTAATCATGTACCTATCGATAGATATATCCGGGGCGTCCATAATAAGATAGTAAAAACACCATTCGAAGGGAATCACCCTTTGCCCCACCCTCCCCGCTTTGATAAAATAGCCTCTAATACGAGGTAACGATGATCAAAACCGTCTTTCCCGTGGATTCCCTAAAAGGGACTCTGACCGTACCGGGTTCGAAGTCCCACACCATTCGCGCGCTTTTAATCGCCTCCCTGGCGGAGGGGGAGAGCATTATTCGCGCTCCCCTCGACTCGGCCGACACCCGCTCCTGCATCGACGTCTGTCGCGCCCTGGGGGCCGAGATAGAGGAGAGCCACGAATCTCTCGAGGAGCCCACCGAAGGGGCGGAAGCGCCGGAGGAGGTCGTCTGGCGCATCAAGGGGATCGCCGGGAAGCCGGTGGCCGCCGAAGAGCCGATCGACGTGGGAAACTCTGGCACCTCCCTCTATTTAGGCGCGAGCGTCGCCGCCCTGGCCGAGGGCCGCAGCCTCTTTACCGGGGACGAACAGATCAGAAGCCGCCCGGTGCAGCCCCTCCTGGATGCGCTGAACGGACTCGGCGCCGACGCGGACTGCAAAGAGAAACCGGGGCTCCCGCCCTTCACGATCCACGGCCCCCTCCGCGGCGGGAAGACCAGCATCGAGTGCCATACCAGCCAATACCTCTCGAGCCTGCTCCTGGCCCTGCCGGTGGCCGAGGGCTTTTCGGATATCGCCGTGCCTCTCTTGAACGAACGCCCCTACGTGGATATGACCCTGGCCTGGCTCGACCGACAGGGTATCCGCTACGAACGGGAGGAGTATCACCGCTTCAGGATTCCCGGCGGACAGGCCTACCAGGGATTCGACGCCCGGATTCCCGGGGATTTCTCTACGGCGACCTTCTTCCTCTGCGCGGCGGCGGTGACCGGATCGACGATCACCCTGGAGAATCTGGACATGAACGACGCCCAGGGGGACAAGGAGGTGGCCGAGATCTTAGGCCGCATGGGCTGTGCGGTCACCATGGAGAAGAACCGCATAACCATCACCGGCAAACAGATGAGCGGCCGCACCATCGATCTAAACGCCATTCCCGACGCCCTCCCGGCGCTGGCGGTTACCGCCTGCTTCGCCACCGGCACCACCGAGCTGGTCAACGTACCCCAGGCCCGACTGAAAGAGACCGACCGCATCGCGGTGATGCGGGAAGAGCTTATTAAATGCGGCGCCGATATCGAGGAGCGCCCGGACGGCCTGGTTATCCGTTATTCGCCCTTACGGGGCGGTACGATCGACAGCCACGGCGACCATCGAGTGGCCATGTCCCTGGCGGTAGGCGCCCTGGCCGCCGAGCGACCGATCGCGATCCACCGGGCCGAGGCGGTCAGCGTTACGGTGCCCGACTTCTTCCCGCTCTTAACCTCTCTCTATTAACCGCTATTTAGGCATAAAGGAGTTTTTGATGAAGTACTATGATCTACGCAGCGATACGGTAACCCGCCCGTCGGGAGAAATGCGCAAGCTGATGCACAAGGCCGAGGTCGGGGACGACGTCTACGGCGAGGATCCGACGATCAATCTGCTTCAGGAGACGGCGGCCAAGCTGACCGGCAAGAAGGCGGCCCTCTTCCTCCCCTCGGGATCGATGGGCAACCTGATTCCCCTCATTATTCAGTGCGGCCGGGGAAACGAGGTGATCCTTCACGAGAACAACCACATCATGCATTACGAGCTCGCCTCGGCGGCGGCCTTAGCGGGGGTTATGCCGATCACCGTCTCCGGCGAGCGAGGAATCGTCACGCCCCGGGCGGTGGAGCCGAAGCTCCGTCCGGAGATCTACTACATGGCCCGCACCGGGCTGATCGAGATAGAGAATACCCATAACAAGGAGGGGGGTACCTGCTGGAGCGAGGAGGAGCTCTCGGCCCTCTCTCGCTTTGCTAAAAAGAGGGGGATTCCGATCCATCTGGACGGGGCTCGGGTCTTCAACGCCGCGGTTCACACCGGGATGACGGTCAAACGCATCTCCTCCTACGCCGATACGGTCACCTTCTGCCTCTCCAAGGGGCTCGGGGCGCCGGTGGGGAGCCTCCTCTGCGGACCGGCCGAGTTCATCGCCGAGGCGCGGCGGGTGCGAAAGATGCTCGGCGGCGGGATGCGCCAGGCGGGAATCCTCGCCGCGGCGGGACTCTACGCGCTGGAAAACAACGTCGACCGCCTGCGGGAGGATCATCTGAACGCCCGCAAGCTGGCCGACACCCTAGGCGGCGTGGCATGGGCCCAGGTGGATCCCGATGCGGTGGAGACCAACATCCTCTTCTTCGGCACTCCGGCGGGAAACGCCCAGGCTATTGTCCAGGCCCTGGCGAAAAAGGGAGTACTCTGCTCCAACGACGGGGACTACCGCATCCGTTTCGTCACCAGCCTCGAAGTCTCGAGCCACGATATCCGCGAGGTCTGCGGAATCATTGAGAATCTGAAGGTTTAGAGCGCCATGCCCATGACGCGGTTCAGCCGCTTCACGAACTCCGCCGGCTGTTTCAGCTCGACCCCTTCGACCATCATCGCCTGCTCGAGCAGCAGCGCGGCGATATCCGCCACCAGCTCCTTATCGTCCTTCTTGGCCTCGAGCTTCTTGACGATCTCATGATCGGGGTTGATCTCGAGAATCGGCTTCATCTCGGGCAGATCCTTCTGGCCCATGGCCTTCAGCATATGCTGCATCTGTACCGAGGGGTCGTTCTCGTCGGCCACGATACAGGAGGGGGAGTCGGAGAGACGGCTTGAGGCGACGACCTCTTTGACCCGCTCGCCTAAGGCCTCCTTGATCTTCCCGATCAGGGGCTCGATCTCCTTCTCCTTCTTCTTGTCGTCGTCGGTCTTCAGGTCGTCCGAGGCGCCGCTCTTGTTGACCGCTTTGAGCTCGGTCTCGTCGTACTTGCCGATGGAGGGCACAATGATCTCGTCGATCTCGTCGTCCATGATCAGCACCTCGATCCCCTTGGCCTTGTAGGCCTCGAGCAGGGGCGAATTGCGCAGGGTGTCCTCGTTCTCCCCGGTGATGTAGTAGATTCCCTTCTGGTCGTCCTGCATGCGCTCCTTGTAGGCGGCCAGACTGGTGAAGCCCTCGACTGCGGTCGACTTGAAGCGTACCAGCTCGAGCAGGGTATCCCGGTTGGTGAAGTCGGAGTAGAGCCCCTCCTTCAAGGGTCGGTTGAACTCTCCGATAAACTCCTTCCACATCTCGGGATTGTTCTCGGCGATCTTCTTGAACTCACTCAAGATCTTCTTGGTCGAGGCGGAGGTGATCGAAGTCAGGATGCGGTTCTGCTGCAGGATTTCCCGGCTGACGTTCAAGGGGAGATCCTCGGAGTCGATGATTCCCCGCACGAAGCGCAGATAGACCGGCAGCAGCTCCTTCTCGTCGTCGGTAATGAAGACCCGCTTTACATAGAGCTTGACCCCGGGCTTGTAATCGGCCTGGTAGAGGTCGAAGGGCGCCTTCTTGGGAACATAGAAGAGGGTGGTGTACTCCTGGGTACCCTCGGCCTGGGTATGCAGCCAGAAGAGGGGATCGTCGTTGTCGTGGGTCAGGGTCTTGTAGAATTCTTTATAGTCCTCGTCGGAGAGCTCGCTCTTGGAGCGCTTCCACATGGCCGAAGCGGAGTTGATCTGCTCGACCTTGTTCTCCTTCTTCTCCTTGCGGTCGTCCCCTTCGCCTTCGTATTCGGTGGCCACATAGTGGAGGAAGATAGGGAAGGCCACATGGTTGGAGTACTTCTTGATGACGTTCTCGATCTGCCAACGGCTGGCGTACTCCTTCCCCTCCTCGTTCAGATGCAGGGTAATCGTGGTCCCGAAGGCTTCCCGGGTCGTTTCGGCGATCTCGTAGGATCCCTTGCCGTCGGATACCCATTTGTAGGCCTTATCCTCGCCGGCCTTGCGGGAGATCACCTCCACCGAGTCGGCAACCATGAAGGAGGAGTAGAAACCCACACCGAACTGGCCGATCAGGTTGGAGTCCTTCTTGGCGTCTCCCGTAAGCTGGGTCAGGAAGTTCTTGGTGCCCGAGCGGGCGATAGTCCCTAAATTCTCGACCAAATCCTCCTCGTTCATACCGATACCGTTGTCCGAGACGGTCAGGGTCGGCTTATCACCCTCGACAAACTCGATGTCGACCCGGGGATCGAAGGCGATCTTCTTGAACTCCTCGTCGGTCAGGGTCAGGTATTTGAGCTTATCCAGCGCGTCCGAGGCGTTGGAGATCAGCTCCCTAAGGAAGATCTCTTTGTGAGAATAGAGTGAATGGATGATCAGGTGCAGCAATTGGGATACTTCGGTCTGAAACTGATGCTTCGACATTGCCGGTTTCTCCTCGTGAATGAATTATTGATTGTGTTCTTGATTCTGCGGAAATATACACAGCTTGGGCGAAAAATTCAAGAAAATTGATGCCCTTAATCCGACTGTGCTATATTCTAGAGATAGGAATTGCCTGTTCGTTCGCTCCTCAATGCCGAATGCCCGGAGATGCCGATGAAAGCGTTATATCATTCATTCCCGTTCAAGCCTATGCTGCTAAAAAGTCTACTGATACTAGGGATCCTCGGCCTACTCGCAGCCTGTTCCGGCGGGTCCGACGCAGAGACCGCCGCGCCGCCCCAGGCGACGGTCGCCGAAGAGGAGCTTCCTCCCCTACAGGCCCCGCAGATAGACGAGGGACTGATCAGCTACGTGAGCGGTATCGTCGATCTCTATCGCGGCGGAGAGTGGATCCCGGCTGAGATAGGCGACCTGGTCACCGTGGATGAGAGCATCCGTACCGAGGGTGACTCCAGTTGTGAACTCCAATTCGGCAAGACCGCGGTAATCCGGATTCAAGAGAACACCGAGGTCGCCTTAAACCGCATCTCCCTTAAGCCCGAGGCAAACAAGGTCGGCATCGCCATGGTCGCCGGTACCGTCCTGGCCAAGGTGGAGAAGCTCTCCCAGCAGGACAGCTTCAGCGTGCGCACCCAGTCGGCCGTCTGCGGCGTCCGGGGAACCGAGTTCAGCGTCAGCGCCGAAGAGGGGCAAGAGACCGTGCTGGCCGTCAAAGAGGGCTCTGTAGCGGTACTTCCGCCCGCCCTCGATCCGGATGAATTAAAGGATAAGGTCGCCGACAAGGGCGAATCTGCCATAGCCGCCATCGACAAGCTCCTGGAAGCGGCTCCGAGGGTCGAAGCCGACCAGGAGCTCGAACTGGACGAGGAGTTTGCCGAAGAGAATATCGAGCTTACCGAAAGCATGGTTCAGGCGGTGACGGAAATCGCCGCGGCCGAGACCGAAGCGGAGGTCAGCGCCAAGAGCGATTCCCTTTCGCAGCAGGCTGCAACTACGAAGGTCGCATCCAAGAGCGCACCCCGGGAGATCTCTCCCGTCCGGGCGGAGACCCTTAAACAGACCGATAAGATGGAGATCCTGGCGGTTCCCGTGGCCGCCGAGGGAGAGACCGCCGCGCCTCAGCCCGAGATCATGCTCTATAAGATCGCCCTCAAGATCGAACCGTCCGACGCCGCAATCATGCTGAACGGAGAAAAGGTCGGAACCGGGAACTTTTCCGCCCTCTATCAAGAGGGCCGCAGCTTGAACTTCAGCGTCAGCCGCGACGGCTATCAGAGCTATGAACTACCGGTTTCGGTTGCTCCCGAGGCAGCCAAACTTTATCGCCTGCAGCTGGCGGCCGTCCCCAGCGCCGCCCCGGAGCCTGAACCGGAACCGGAGCCCGCCGCGGAACCCCAGGCTGAACCGGAACCCGAAGCGGAGGCTCCGGCGCCCGCGACTGAAATAGATGAAGCAGAGGAAACTGTTTCTGAGGCCGAGACGCCCCCGGTAGAGGTCGACACTGATTCCGAGGCGCCGGCCGAACCGGTCCGGGTACAAATCAGCGCCGATCCCTCGGATGCCCGCATTAGCGCGGCCGGCGAGAACGGTCGCGGCAGTCTGACCATAGAGAGCCTCCCCGGCAACGATATCGGCGTACGCATCGAACGCCGGGGTTTCGTGCCGCAGGAGATCGAGATCTCCGTTGGCACTAACGATCTTACTCGCAGCATTCGCCTCGAGCCGCGGCCGATCCTCTTCAGTACCAAGCTCGGTGACGATCCCTTCGTCGGCCTGGCGGCGGCTTCCGGCACTATTGTCGCAGCCGACTCTAAGGGCCGCATAAGCGCTGCGAATCTCCAGGGCCGTAACCTCTGGCGTAAAGAGAGCGCTAACAGTCCCAACGAGAACTCATCGCCGGTGATCATCGGGAATCAGGTCTTCTTCTCCGGCTCCAAGGAGCTGATCGTCGTCGCCCTGCGGTCGGGTGAGCTTCGACAACAGATCAGCCTGCCGGGAGACAAGTCGCATCTCTTCGGGCGGCGGGTCGTCCCCTTCGGAGAGAGAGTGCTCTATCCGGCCAACAACAGCATCGAGCGCTTCAATCCCGCTAGCGGCGCATTCAATACCTTTACCCGCCTGGAAGGACCCGGCTCCCGGATGACCCCCGGCATCGCCGGCAACAGCGTAGTGATAGCCGACCAGGAGGGGCTCTTCATCCGCATCAATGCCCAGGGCGAGGTCACCGATGAGATCCGCACCGCCGCCCTCCAGCCGATCGCCCAGAGGGTGGCTGTACGGGGTTCACTGGCCGCCTTTTCCGGCCGGCGCGGGGATGTGGCCGCCATCGATCTCGACTCTTTCCGGGTAGCCTGGGAACGCAAACTGGCCGACGAAGGGGTCTCGATCGCCGCGGATCTGCTGATCACCCCCGAAGGGGTATACGCCTTCAGTCGGGAGGGAAGCATCTACGGCCTCTCCCTGGCCGACGGTTCGGATCTATTCACGCCGATCCGCGGGGCCGCCGCAGCGCCCGCCTACCGCGACGGGGAGCTGATCTACGGGACCAAGGACGGCAAGCTGATCCTGGCCTCCGCCGCCAGCGGCGCCACCCGGCGCAGCTTGGCCCTCGGGGGCGCCCCTTCGACGCGGCCGGTCATCACCGACGGGCTGATCGCCCTCGGAACGCGGCAGGGTAGAGTGCTACTGATAGAGCCGGCAGCAATAGAATAGCAAAGCGGTAGAAACAAGACGGCCGCCCTGATTGGGGCGGCCTATTTTATGTGGTTATTCGTCAGCGTCTAGAAAAGCGGGAATACCGTTGCCGTTGGGATCGTCGTCGAACCAGTTGCCGTTATCGTTGAGATCTTCATTTATAGTATCGACCCCATCCCCATCATCATCATAATCGTACTGATTATAGCTCCCGTCGAAATCCGGATCGAGGTTGGAGGGTTCCAGATAGTCAGGAACCCCGTCTCCATCGGAATCCGCATCAGATTCAGCTGCAGTATTTATTCCGTCACCGTCATCGTCAAAATCGTAGGCATTAATCGTCCCATCTCCGTCGGTATCGTCATCGGCTGCCCAACCGTTGCCGTTCACATCTTCCGCAGATGTAGCTAGTCCGTCTCCATCATCATCTTCATCATCGTAGTTGCATGAACTATCTGATTCCAGATCCGTATTATTGCACTCAAGGTAGTCCGGAATTGTGTCGCCGTCGGTATCCCCAGGCTCATCTGTAGTCTTTATCCCATCCCCGTCATCGTCCTCATCCAGGTAGTCGGGCTTATCGTCCCCATCTGTATTGTCGTCGGAGTAGATGCCGTTTCGATTGACATCCTCGGCTACATTAAGAATACCGTCGCCGTCTGAATCATAACTGCCGTCTACTCCGAAGTTAGCGGTTATGGTGCAGTCGTGCTCCAGGACTAGTACAAGAGAAGTCTCATCACTTACGATATCTCCACTCCAACCGGTAAAGAGATACCCGGTATCAGCACTGGAGGAGACTGTTACCGTGTCGCCACTTTCATAATGGTCCGACTCAGGATCACAGACTACTGTTCCGCTTCCATTAATATTTACCGTTAAGTGTATATCTTGATCAGCGACACCTGTATCGCCGGCATCTCCGGCTCCGCAGGCCAGGAGAAATGAGAATAGAATGAATAACGCCGCAAATTTAGCCCATTGCATGCTCATAGCTGCTCCTTGTGTCGGCTTGGAATATGGCGTTTGGTTTAATTGGTTACTATTTTAACATGGATTTTGATGAGATCAAGGCAGAATTTGGGTGTAATCATTCAGGGAAACCCAATCTTCGTATCCAAAACTGCTGGGAGAGATGAGATAATCGAACGATGCGGCACTGTCGAGATACATCGTAGGATCGCCGACAAGAGGGATGTACGGCGCCGCGGTATCGCCTATAACGAGGTTTTGGAAGAGACAGAAGTTGATTGATGTAAATGGATTTGTGAAACACCAGATTTCGGATACTGCAGCGTCGGTAAGACGCAGATAGCCTTCGAGGTCCGGAGGCACGGAGAAGGTAGAAACGTCGAATACAGGCGAGTTACGAAAGACTGCATAAAGCGGTGTGGCATTACTGACGGCCCGGCTTAGATTATTATCAACCACAACTCTGGCCCAGCCGACCTCACCTCCCCATGCGGAGGGATTGAGCAGAAAGCTCGAATCAGCGTCGGCTCGGATTCCCTGGAGCGTTACGGTATCCCCGGCACCGACCTCCACTCGGGGTACCGGCAGGATCCGGTCCAGATCACTTATTTGAGCATCACCGCTATCATCGATGGCAATATAGATAAGGTAGGTATCCGCTTGGGGAGAGTCGGTATCGAGCAGCACCACGTCTCGAACCGCGCCGGAGGGAACTACGGTCGTCGTTAAATTCGTGGTAACAGGTAACGCAGGCACAAATACCTCTGACGAAAGAGTAATATATACATCTGCTCCGCTGGCATTCTCAAAATCCTCCAGAATAATCCTGGTACGGCTCTCCTCGACGCAGGCACCGAGAAGCGCCAGGCTCAGCACGGCTAATAGCAATCCTCGCCGCATTACTTCGCCTCCTTGATGAACTTCGCCGGCAGGCTGTAGATCCCGTAGACCCTGTCGCCGTCGTCCTCGTCGGAGGAGTAGAGGAATACCAGCTCCTCCTCGGAGCCGCTCCGGTAGCCGAGGAGTCGCATCCCCTCCATTTCATGGCTCTCCAAAAGCCTTCCCTCGGCGTTGAAGATCTTTAGCTCGGAGCCGTCCATCCCGACAAAACGATCCCGGGAAACGAAGTGGAAATCTCCGTCGGCTTCAATCTCCACCGCCTCGAGCTCGAAGCTGGTCTTATCCACCGAGAGGAGCACCGTCTTTTGATTACCGCTCAGGCCGTCCGTACGACTCACGATGAACTTGTGCTCCCCGTTGTAGGAGGCGAACTCCGCCGGGGCGAAGGCGTGGAAGTCAACGGCCGGGGTTCCCCAGGGGGAGCCGATAGCCTCGGGAAAGGCCAAAGAGAGGATAGAGCTGAGGGGTACGTTACCTGCGACTAAAAGGTCGCTGGAAACGCCGAACTGAGCTCCGGAGGGAATATCGAGGATAGCCTCCTGCAAAAGGAGATCCGTCTCGATAACGGCTGTATAGCTTTTCAACCCGAAGACGAATAAGAGCGAGAAATCCACGGTAGAAGATGTCGTCAGCGTATCGGATTCGACCGGGAGGGTCATGGTGGTCAGATCCGGATTATAGAGCCGCATGAACTCCCCGCCGCCGCTGCCGTCGATGGAGACGAACCACTCATATAGCGAGCTTGATCCGATCCGACGCGGTTCGAAAAGCCAGCCCAACCAACTTACCGATGAACCGGCCAATCCAGGGAAGTAGTATATATCACCCCACACCGTCCCTAAATAGACCCCGCTATCATCACCATTATCCGGCACTCCCCAAGCCAGATCCCGGGAGGGATCGAACCAATCACGATCTAATCGCCCCTCATACTCGAAGGGGAGCTCCAGAAAGCCGAGCTCCTCCTGCAGATAGGAGTCGCATGCAGCCAACAACAGGACCGCGCAGGCGGCGAGCATCAATCGTCTCATAAGGCCCACCTCAGGCCGATATTGACCGGTCCGGCCCATTGGAAGAAGTAGTGGCCCCGAATATGTACAGGCGGATTCTCTAGGGCATAGTACGTATCGAAAGGTGCGTCGAAGAAGGAGCTATAGAACCAGCGGGGGGTGTAATTGACGATTATGCTCATATCCTCCCGCGGGAGGGGATCGAATTCAAAGCCCAGATTGAAGTCGATGCCGTAGGTGAAGGTCTTGGAGAGATAAGGCCCCTGAGTCTCGCCCAGCACGATACGGCTGGTAACTCCCATGCCCAGGAATGGTCGAAAGAGGAAATCCGCGGGCGCCAGAAAACTCCCGATGCCGACTACCGGTTGCAGGAAGCCGGGATCATCATCCTCCCACCAGGTAAAGATATTCTTGAGGCTGAGCATGTTTTGCTCGACGGAAGCATAGAGATAGAGATCCTCTTCCGCCAGGAAATATACCGCTCCGGGAATGAAGCCCATCTCGAAGAGACGCAGCTTCAGGTCGAGGGCCCATTTGGCGTTCATAGTCAGCTCGATAGGAATTGTAGCATCCTCATCGCCGGCTAAAAGTTCTGCTCTGCGGGGCAGATAGCCCACGGCGTCGGCCCGGTAGCTAATCAGCGTCCCGGGGAGGGCGAGGATCCGCACCCGCCCCGCCTCATCGGCGGTAAAGGCCTCGTAGCGCAGCCTGAGTCTGGCTCCCGGCGGCAAGAGTATAGTCAACTCCACCGGAGCGCCCACCTCTGCAAAGGGATCCTCGAGGACGATATCACCCTTTTCTAATTCATCTACAAGACCGGCAGCAGCCGCATCCAGCGGTGCAAAACCGGCGATAATCCGCTCCCGCACAAGCGGCACGTAGGCGGCAACCAATTCCTGTAGATCAAACTCCTGGAAGATATAGGTCTCGGTAAAGACCTCGGCGTCGAAGTAGCGGTCGACGCCCCGCACCCACAGGCTCGATCGGGAGCCGAACTCAAGTCTGCCCAGGTAGATTACCGCGTCGCTCGCCTCTGGATCTTCGACAAGATCGATCGACTCCAGACCGATAAGCTCGGCTTCAAGGTTTCGCAGTAGAAGCAGTGTCTGGGGATGATCCCCTTCGGGAACGAGGGCGATTCGGCGAGGGACGAGCTCCTCCTGGGCGACGAGAGATATCGAAGAGAAGAGGATCAGCAGAAGCAGCAGCCGCTTAATCGAGCACATACTTGGCCACGCCTCCCTCGGTGTTGCTGGTGTAGAAGACTCTGCCCTTTTCCGCCAGTTCGGCGTTCAGGTTATAGTCTGGAGCATCCCGCTCCATGACGAGCTTACCGGCATAGTCGTAGAGCAGGAAACTTTCGTCGTCTTCCTGATCGAAGCCGTATACCATGATGTAGCCGTCGTTGGTGGAGACCGCAAGATCGTAGGATATGAACTCGGTAAAGGCATTCTTGGGTTCATTATGGAATACAGGATTCGGAATAGTGAGCGTTACCAGAGGCGCCGCGAGAGACCAGGACGCCAGGCTTAGGCGATAGACGGAAACAGTCGCCCCGGAGTTTCCGGAGAAGGGGATGGCGATTTGGGTAGCTACAAAAATCGCATCCCCGGATGAGGGGGTGCGGAACGAGCGGTTCAGGACATATTCCGAGGGAGCAGTGGAATCCGAGGAGGGAGGTGTAGACAATACCGCCGGGGCATCGTAGCGTTCAACCAAGTCGTTGGTATCGTTGAAAAGATCGGTACTTACAAAACGGGTGGCGATACCGTCCCAGTAAAGGGAGAGCGGCGGATTCCCCCAGGCCGGATCCAAAAATGAGACCACCGCCTCGCCGGTTCCATTCACGAGGGTGAGCATGTCGCCGAACCGCAAGCCCTGATCATAGTTCAGCGCCATGATCACCACCTGCCCGGTGGATGGTTCCCGGTAGCAGTTGATCGGCGGCAGTCGGTCGTTATCGTAGTCCCGGTCGTAGCCGAGATCGATCGCATAGGGATAGTAGTCGTAATCCTTGAGATCGTCCGCATCCATCACGAAGACGCCCCGGGTGCCGAGCACGTATACCTCGCCTTCGAACTCCCGGGGACGGCTGACCAGGGCTTGATTGAAGCTGACCGCGTCGGCCAGGTCGTGGGTTATCCCGAACTCCCGCAACTGATTGACGTAGCCGTCCAGCCCAAGATACTCGCAGCCGACGAGGCTCAAGAGGAGGACCAAGAGCGCGGCGGTCCGTTTTAGCGCTTCCATGATACCCCTCCGTTGATCAGGCCGAACATGCTCTCGGTTCGCCTGAGCGGCGTGCGGTAGGGAAAGTAGAAGCGCATTCCCACATGCCAGATGGAGTCGGGCCGGTTCCATTCGATGCGTCCCCCCGGACCGCCGGCAAGCACCAGGAAGCTCTTCCACTCCTGGTGAGGAAGGGTATAGAGGTTGACCCGGTGGTTGGCCTCGGCCAGGATTCTAAATGAATCGTCGGCCTCGCCGAGCAGGTAGAGTCCCAGATTCACCCCCAGCTCACTCTCTAAAATGATGCGGCTAAAGTCCGGCAGCGGGGTGTCGGCAGAAAGCTCCCCGCTGCCGCCGAAGAGCTCGAAGTCGACATAGGTCAGAAAGCGCTCTTCATATTCGGGGATTAAAAAGAGGCCGGTTCCATAACCTAAGGTAAATCGCTCGTTCCAGAATCGGAATCGATGCTCGAAGAGTCCCCCGAAGGGACGCAAATAGGAGAGATTTACCCCCAGATCGGAGGTGTGGATCGGATAAAGCCTGCGCAGTTTGAAGCGGGCGTCCCTGGTGCCGGTTCTGGTTTCGATGTAGCGGGGATAGTGGCCGGGCTTCTCCAAGCGGAAGCGGAGCAGACTCTCGGCGGCGGTCTCGAAGCTGACCTCCCCATCGGTCATGGTACCGGCGATACTCCCGTCGGGGAGCACCACCGTCGCCTCCGGATCGGCGGGAGAGACGACGGTAATGGTAACCGTGCGGCGAACGGCCGTTCCCCGCTCCGCCTCGCCGCGGAGAGCGGCCAGCTTCTCTAAGCGGGCTCCCTCCAAGGGAGGCAACAGGCGCAGGATCGCATCGCTCAGCGAGGCGGCTAGCTCCGGAACACGGATAGTCAACTCATCCGCCTCGACCAGCCCCTCGAATTGTCTTGTCCTGCTACGTTCGGGTTCTATCAGATCCTGCAGGGTGAGCCGAAGTTGGAGATAATAGGCGCCGTCCGACTCCTGAACGGCGAAAAAGCCGCTTATGAGCAGATCCGCCCCGGCGTTCAGCGCAAAGCGGGCCGCTTCATCCCGGTTTAAAGGATCGTCAGGGAACTCATCGTCCTCGGGATTCGCCAGGAGCGCCCGACTCCCCAACCCTTCGCCGAGACCAGAGATCAGCAGCCCCGCGGCTGCGGCAAACTCGCTTATTTCTCGATCTTCCTCTTCCTCGAGGGATAGATCGCTCAAAGGCAAAAGCATTACTCTCCCCTCCTCGGATTTATCTCTACCGTAGAGGGTGAATGCCGTACAGATTATGAGTAAAAATAGTAGTGCCAGCCGTACCGGGATCTGCGGCCTCAGGATCATAGTCTAAATGGTATACCCTTTTTCCTCGTGTCGCTATGGAGGAACGCCTCTTTCGGTTGGGGACCCCCTTTCTTTATCGGCAGGGTAAAAAAAAACTTGCGCCCCGAAAAAAGCCGTGCTACGATACCGAATAACGCACGCGCGTGCACAACGGGGTACAAATACTCGGCTGGTACGCGGCTGAGAATGCAATCGAATGGGTAATTCGATTTTTTTATATCGATTTACGCACGCGCGTGCAATAGTATTACATAGAAGGAGAGACGGATGATTGAAGCAAGTAAATCGGGAAACGCCGCCCCCGTCGTCAGGTACGGTATGGTCGGCGGCGGCGAAGGCGCCTTCATCGGCGACGTGCACCGCAAAGCAATCGGCCTGGATGGAAAAGCATTCTTGAGCGCAGGCTGCTTTTCGCGCAGCTTTCCCACGACCCTGAAGACCGGCGCGGCCCTTCATGTAGAGAAGGAGCGGCTCTACGAATCCTACACCGAGATGGCTCAAGCGGAGTCGAAGCGATCCGACGGGATCGATTTCGTAGTCGTCGTAACCCCCAACAGCTCGCACTACAATATCTGCCGCACATTCCTCGAGAACGGCATCAACGTAGTTTGCGATAAGCCGTTGACCACCGACTCAGGTGAGGCCGAGAAACTGGCCAGCCTGGCAAAAAAGAAGGGTCTGCTCTTCGCGGTAACCTACACCTACTCCGGATATCCGACGGTCAAGCAGGCTCGGGAACTGATCGCCCGGGGAGAGATCGGCGATATCCGCTTTGTTAACGCTGAGTATCCCCAGGAGTGGATGGCCGATCTGGTCGAGAAGACCGACAACAAGCAGGCCGCCTGGCGCACCGATCCGGCGCAGAGCGGGATCTCCAACTGCGTCGGCGATATCGGCAGCCATGTGGAGAATACCGTCAGTTATATGACCGGCTTGAAGATCAAGCGCCTCTCCGCCCGGCTGGATACCTTCGTCGAGGGGCGTCTGCTGGACGACAATGCCTCGATAATGATCGATTACGAAAGCGGCGCGAAGGGGCTCTACTGGAGCAGCCAGATCGCAATCGGCAACGACAACGGGCTTTCGGTGCGCATCTTCGGTACCAAAGGAGCGATCTACTGGCGTCAGGAGGATCCCAACTACCTCAAGGTGGTCTACAAGGATAAGCCGGCGATGATCCTCTCCCGCGGCCGGGACGGCTTCTATCCCCGACCGGAATCACTGGTCCGGGTCCCCGCAGGGCACCCCGAGGGCTACTTCGAGGCCTTCGCCAATATCTATTCAACCTATATCGATGCACTCGTAAAGAAGGCCCTGGGTGAAAAGCTCAGCGACAATGATCTCGACTTCCCCTCGCCGGAAGCCGGAGCCGCAGGCGTGCGCTTTATCGAGCGCTGCGTAGAGAGCTCGAAGCAAGACGCCGCCTGGGTTGATTTCTAAGGACAACGGAAAAAAGGAGAAAAGAATGGCACGACCTGTAACGATTTTTACCGGACAATGGGCGGACCTCACGTTTGAGGACGTCTGCAAGATGATGAGCGACTTCGGTTACGATGGAGTCGAGATCGCCTGCTGGGGCGACCACATGGACGTCCGCAAGGCCGCCACCGATCCCGCCTATGTGGAGGAGCGTAAGGCGATCTTGAAGAAATACGACCTCGGCTGTTGGGCCCTCGGCGCCCATCTGGCCGGTCAGTGTGTGGGCGATATCTGGGACGAACGCCTGGACGGCTTCGCGCCGGCCAAACTGGCGGGGCAACCGGATAAGATCCGCGAGTGGGCCGTGGAAGAGATGAAGTACACCGCCCGGGCGGCGAAGGCCATGGGACTCGAAGTAGTCACCGGCTTTATGGGCTCGCCGATCTGGCGCTACCTCTACTCCTTTCCGCCTGCCTCGGACGAGTTGATTGAGAAGGGCTTCCAGAAGATCCGTCAACTTTGGGACCCGATCTTCGACGTCTTCGACGAAGTGGGCGTCAAGTTCGCCCTCGAGGTGCATCCTACCGAGATAGCCTTCGACTACTATACCTGGAAGCGTCTGCTCGACACCTTCGAAGGCCGGGCGACCCTGGGCATGAACTTCGATCCCAGCCACCTAATCTGGCAGGGGATGGATCCGGCGATGATGATCCGGGATTTCCCGGAGCGGGTCTACCATGTGCACATGAAGGATTCGGCGGTGACCCTGGACGGTCGTTCCGGCATTCTCGGTTCCCACATCCCCTTCGGCGATCTGCGCCGGGGCTGGAACTTCCGCTCCCTCGGACACGGGGACGTAAACTTCGAGGATATCATCCGCGCCCTCAACAGCTGCGTCTATGCGGGCCCCCTTTCGGTCGAATGGGAGGACAACGGAATGGATCGGGAGTTCGGCGCTAAAGAGGCCTGCGATTTCGTGAAGAACATAAACTTCTCTCCGTCGAACGTAGCCTTCGACGGGGCGATGGAAAACTAGGGAGGCGGAATGAGTGACATCCCCTTGATGGAAGCGAAAGCAATCACCAAGGAGTTCTCCGGGGTCCGCGTACTCAACAACGTCAACGTCAGCATGACGCCCGGGGAGATCCTGGGCGTCATCGGCGAAAACGGCGCCGGCAAGTCGACCTTTATGAAGATCCTGTCGGGGATCTACTGGCCGACCTCCGGTGCGGTAAGCCTCAACGGCGAGCGGGTGGAGATCAAAAACCCCAGCGTCGCCAAGCGCCTGGGAATCTCGATGGTTCCCCAGGAGTTCAACCTGGTCGACACCTTAACCGTATTTGAAAATGTCTTCCTGGGCCAGGAGGAGGAGCGCGGACCGCTGCTCGATAAGGCGGAGATGCGCAGAGCGACAAAAACAATCCTCGATCGGCTTGAGACCGACATCAGTACCGATGCGGAGATACGTTCTTTGAGCGTGGCACAGAAACAGATGGTGGAGATCGCCAAGGCTCTGGCCCACGAATCGAAGATTCTCATCATGGATGAGCCGACCACCGTACTCAACCCGGCGGAGGTGAAGATTCTCTTTCGGATCATGCGCACCTTGAAAGAACACGGCGTGGCGATCCTCTTCATCTCTCATAAGCTGGGCGAGGTAAAGGATATCTGCGACCGTGTCCTCATCCTGCGGGACGGGGACCAGGTAGCCCTGGAAGAGACGGGAGCGATGGATCCCGACGAAATGGCCCGGCGTATGGTCGGCCGGGAGCTGAGCCAGGTCTTCCCGGAGAAACGGGAGAAGACCGGCGCGACGGCTTTAAAGGTTACCGGCCTCTCGGACCTGACCCTGCTCGACGATATCAGCTTCGAGCTCAAATCGGGGGAGATCCTCGGATTCGCCGGTCTGGTCGGCTCGGGACGCACCGAGCTCTCGGAAGCGATCATGGGTCTTCGGCATCGTGTCTCGGGCAGCATCGAGGTCCACGGTGAAGAAGCGGATATCCGTCACCCCCGGCAGGCGGTGAATCTGGGCATCGGCTATATATCCGAAGACCGTCAGGGCCGGGGCATCGTAATGAACTTCGGCATCCCGGAGAATATCACCCTTATCTCGTTAAAGAAGTACATCTCCGGCCTGATCAATAAGCGCAAGGAGCAGCAGGTCTCCGACGAATATGTGAAGCGTTTCAATGTGCGTGCCGCTTCACTCAAAGGGGCGCTGCGCTTCTTGAGCGGCGGGAATCAGCAGAAGGTCTATCTCGCCAAATGGATGGATACCAACCCGACCATTCTGATCCTGGACGAACCGACCCGCGGCATCGACGTCAACGCCAAGATGGAGATCTATCGCTTCATCCGGCAGCTGGCCGACGACGGGATCGCCTGCATGGTTATCTCCTCCGAGCTGGAGGAGGTTATCGGACTCTGCACCAGGGTCTGTGTAATGAAAGAGGGCCGCATAACCGGAGAACTCTCCGGCGAGGAAATCACCGAGGAGGAGATTATGTACTACGCCACCGGCATTAAGGAGGGCCGTTCGGCATGAAATTACCTACCATAGATACCGCAGGGCTGCGGCAGAAGATACAGAAGGGCGAGATAGACATTAGTCGCTTCGCGCCGTTGATCGCCTTTGCGGTACTGTTTGTTATCTCCGCCGTCTCCAGCCCCTATTTTTTAAAGCTGCAGAATCTGCTGAACATTCTCAGGCAGGTATCTTACACCGGCACCATCGCCCTGGGGATGACCTTCATCATCATCGGCGGCGGAATCGACCTATCGGTCGGCTCTCTGGCGGCCCTATCAGGGGGCCTGGCCATCCTGGTGCTGAATGCGATCGAGCCGGTGGGATTGAGCATCTTCGCCGCCATCATGACCGCAATCGCCGTGGCGGTGGCCGGCGGAGCCTTCAACGGCCTGATGGTCACCCGTTTCAAGATCGCCTCCTTCGTCGTGACCCTGGGAACCATGTCGATCTTCCGTTCGTTGGCCCTCTACTTCATCAACGCCGGGGAATATCGCTCGATGGTCGACCAGTACCGACTGATCGGGGCGGGGAAATTCCTCGGTATATTCATTCCGGTCTGGTGCTTTCTGGGTCTGGCGGTGCTGCTGCAGATAGTGCTGCAGAATACCCGTTACGGTCGCTATGTGGTCGCCGTCGGTTCCTCAGAGCAGGTTGCCCGCTACTCGGCGATCAAGGTCAATCTGGTCCGCTTCGGGACCTATCTGATTACCGGCTTTACCGTCGGGGTAACAGCGGTGATGTTCGGCTCCCGGCTGAATGCGGTCAGTTCATCCAACATGGGAACCTTCTACGAGCTGGACGCTATCGCGGCGGTGGTTATCGGCGGGACCTCAATGTCCGGCGGATCGGGTACGGTGCTCGGAACCGTGATCGGCGCGATCATTCTGGGCATCATCAACAATATGCTCAACATGCTCGGCGTCTCGCCCTATCTACAGGGGACAGTGAAGGGACTGGTTATCATCTTCGCGGTACTGCTGCAGTACAAGCGGAGCCGGGACTAACAAATTTGGATTCCCACTCCCTCCTAGAGGGAGTGAAAAATATCAGGAGGAAAGTATGAAGAAACTTTTACTGTTGTTTGTGATCGCTCTCGTAGCGGTATCGGGACTGCTTGTCTCGTGCCAGAAGGAAGAGGCGGCTCCCGCGGCCGCGGCTCCCGCCGAACAGGAAGAGATGGTCGCCGCCGGGGAACCGGTCAAGATCGGAGTAACTGTTCCGACCGCCGACCACGGCTGGACGGGCGGTGTAGTCTGGTGGACCGAGAAGGCTATCGACGACTGGAAGGCGATGGATCCCAACGTGGAATTCGTCTTTAAGACCGCCGCCAGCGCCGCCGACATGGCCGCCGTGGTTGAGGATATGATGATCCAGGAGATCGACGCCCTCGTAATCCTGCCTCACGACTCCTCGGTAACCCCGGTAGTGAAAGAGGCCTACGATGCAGGGATTTTCGTGGTAGTTATCGACCGCGGGCTGACCGAGAAGGCCTACGACGTCTACCTGGCCGGCGACAATCCCGGCTTGGGCCGCGTCTCCGCCGAGTGGCTGGCCGAAGCCATGGGCGGCGAAGGGAAGCTGGTCGCCATGGAAGGCATGCCGGTTCCGATCAACACCGAACGGGTCGAGGCCTTCGAGGCTGTTATCGCCCAATATCCCGACATCGAGCTCTTGGAATCTCAACCCGCTCACTGGTCGACCCAGAAGGGTCTCGAGCTAATGGAGAACTATCTGCAGAAATATCCCGAGATCGACGCCGTCTTCTGTCAGGACGACGACGTGCTCAAGGGCGCCCTCCAGGCCTACGAGGAATCGGGCCGGGACGACGTGAAGCTCTTCATGGGCGGCGCGGGCAGCAAGGACATCATCAAGATGATCATGGACGAGGAGGATCCCCGGATCCGGGCCGACGTCACCTATCATCCGAACATGGCCGCTTCCGCCGTATCGGTCGGCGTCCACGGCGCCCGGGGCGAGAGTCTGCCCGGCTTCTATCAGAATACCCCGCCGGCATTTATCCAGCTGGCGGCCGAGCTGATCACCAAAGAGAATGCGGAGAACTACTACGAGCCTGAATCGGTATTCTAAGCATGGAGAGAGCTGAACAGAAACGCTATTAACAAATGTGTCTTTAGCGGGGCCGGGCCAAGAAGCCCGGTCCCGCTATTTACAGGAGCCGACGGCAGCGATAAGATACCGCAAACCGAATAAGGAAATACACCTTTGGAAGTAAAAATCACCCGGGCGGAAATCGCCAAGATGGCGGGGGTTTCGGAGTCGACCGTCTCGCGTGCATTAAACGACTCCCCTCAGATTTCCGAGGTCGTCAAAGACCGGGTGAGAGACATCGCCGACCGTCTCGGCTACATTCCCAATCGCCAGGCGGCGCTCCTGGCCCGCAACAAGACCTATCGCATCGGTCTCGTGGTGAGAACCTACAAGAGCTTCTCCCCCTTCTCCCGGGCCTACTTCCCGCGTCTTTTAGACGGCACCTTAATGGCGGCCGAGGAGCGGGGTTACAGCATTACTATCGTCCTGGACAAGGCGGGGGACAATTACAAGGACCTGAGCCTGCTGGTACGTTCGAAGGAGGTCGACGGCCTCCTCTTTTCAGTCACTCCGCTGAAGGATCAGCGTCTCCTGGACCTCAACAGCAGAGGAGTCCCGTTCATCCTGATCAACAACTATCAGAAGGGATTCTACTGCGCCAACTGCAGCCCCGAGCGGGGCATGCGGGACGCCTTCAGCCACGTAATCGGCCTGGGTCATCAGCGAATCGGCTACATCCACGGAGATCTGGACTACTGGGACGGCACCAGTCGGCTGCGGATATTCAAGCAGCTGATCAAAGAGCACGGCCTCAAGGCGGCGATCGAGTCGGGCAACTTCTCGAAGACCTCCGGCTATAACGCCGCAAAACGGCTTCTTCAACGCCGAAATCCGCCCACGGTAATCCTCTGCGCCTCCGACCGCTGCGCCTTGGGGGTTATGTCCTACTGTCAGGAGCAGCAGATCGAGATCCCCAAGGATATCAGCCTCATCGGCTTCGACAATCTGGGACCCGCCCGGGATACTCATCCGGGACTGACGACCATCCACAACCCAGTCACTCAACTGGGAGCGGAGGCCACCGCCATGCTGATCGACCGACTCGAAAACCGGGAAGTACGCATGGACCACTATATCGATTCGGGCTTCATCATCCGCGAAAGCACCGGCCGACCTGCCGAATAATTCTTTTCAATTCCCGGAAACGGGGTGTATACTCCCGATATGCAGCCCCGGTCAGTCACCCCCAGCCTTTTGCTCATCGGATGCGGATTCATGGGAAGCCACTATCAGCGACTCTATACCCGCTACGGATGCAGCATAAGCGCCTGCTGTGATCCCACGCCGGAAAAACTACACGAGTTCGCCGACCGCCACGGAATCCCCGAACGCTTCATCGACTACCGCGAACTTCTGGATACCAAAACTCCCGTCGACGGCATTATAATCGCCGCTCCCGATTACCTGCATATCCCCGTCCTGTCCCTAGCCTTAGCGCGCGGGGTACCTGTTATGTGCGAGAAACCCTTCGCCGGGAGCCTCGCCGACTGTTCCGCGCTGCCGATGGATAGCGAGGTTCCGGTGGTAATCAACTTCTCTAAGCGCAATGCCCCTGCGGTAGAGGTCGCAAAGAGGTTCATCGACGAAGGTGCACTGGGAGAAATTATAACCTTCGCCGGCGGCTACGACCAGGGATGGATCCACTCCAAGGAGTACGGTGACTGGGAGACTGAATCCCCCTGGGCCTGGCGTCTCGATTCCCGCTTCGCCCCGGCCGGGGTCGTGGGTGATCTGGGAAGCCATCTCTTCGATCTGGTGGAGCACCTGATTGCACCGGCAGCCGAGGTCCGGGGTCAAACCCTAGTCATAGACAAAGGACGAGAAAGGGTAGGTCGCTATCGCCTAGATTCACCCGACGCCTTTCAAGCCCTGGTCCGGACGGATTCGGGTGCGGCCGGAGAACTCCGGGCCAGCCGGATTGCCGTCGGGATGAGCGATCGTATCTGGATGGAGATCTTCGGCTCGAAGGGTTCTCTCCGCTTCGATCTCGAGGCCGATAAGAGTCGGGTCGAATTTCAGGATGCCGACGCGGCGGCCCCGCGGCTCATTGCCGGTGAGAAACCGGTCAGCACCTATCGTAATTTTCTGGCGTTAATACAGGGCGCCGCGGCCGATCCGACGACCCCCGGTCTGGCCGAGGGGTTGCGCAACCAGCGCTGCATCGCGGCGGTGCTCAACTCCTCAGCGGAGAGACAGGAGGCACTCAATGTCTGACTTTCCCATGCGCATACGAATCGGCACCATGGTCCGAGGCGACCGGAACTGCGCGGAGTTTATCCGCAAGATCATCCACTACGGCTTCGAATCCTTTCAGATATTCTTCTGGGAATCCTTGAACGGGACCGACCTCTATCGCCTCGCCGAGGAGCTGAGGACGCTTTTCAATGAGCGGAATGATGCATATCCGCCCCGAATCAGCACTCTCGCTCTCTTCGGGAACCCCCTGGCCGACGGAGAACGGGGAGAGACGGCGCGGGAGGGCTGGGAGGCGCTGATCGAGGCCGCTCCGGCCTTCGAAACCGAACTGGTCACCGGCTTCACCGGACGGATACCCGGAAGCGCTTGGGAGGAGTCTCTGCCGCGCTTCGCGGAGTTCTTCGGTCCCTTAAGCAAACGCGCCGGCGAGAAGGGGATACGTCTCGCCTTCGAGAATTGTCCCATGGGCGGGAACTGGGATTCGGGCGACTGGAATCTGGCCTTTAATCCCGCCGCCTGGGAGAGGCTTTTTCAGGCGGTCCCGGCGGATAACCTGGGACTGGAGTGGGAACCGGCCCATCAGATCCTGCAGCTGATCGATCCGCTTGAACAGCTCGCCCTCTGGGCCCCGAAAATCTTTCACGTTCACGGCAAGGATGCAAGCCGCTTCGACCGAGGAATCCGCCGGGAAGGCATCCTGGGTCCGCAGGCCCTCGGGGAAGAGCGCTTTCCCGGCTTCGGCGAGAGCGACTGGCGGCGAATCGTCACCGAGCTCCTTCGAAGCGGCTACCGGGGAACGATCGACATCGAGGGACATAACGACGCGTTTTTCCGCAAGGAGCTCGAGTTGACCGGTCAGATCAGAGCCCTTGAATATCTTAAAAGCTGCCGCGGCGGCGATTACATCCCCAAGCCCTGAATGCTTGATCTCCCCCACCCTTCAGGTTATACTCGGGGTAATCATGGACGATGACCCGTACCCTCCGTCGTGTTGCTTAATCACCCACACTAGTAGTTTCTCGAGTAGATTATGTTGACCGGCGTACTCATCCTAGTCGGGCTAATTATGCTCTCGGGACTCTTCTCGGCCACCGAGACCGCCTTCACCTCCCTCTCCATGCTCCAGATCCAGCATCTGGTGGATAACTGGGGCAAGAAGGGCCGCCTGGTCAAAGAGCTTTCGGGAAAACCGGACATCCTCTTGACCACCATCCTGATCGGCAACAATCTGGCCAATATCGGCGCCTCGGCCATTGCCACTAAGCTGACCATCGAGCTCTACGGCAGCCAGGCGATCGGCATCATGACCGGGGTGCTCACCTTGATCATCCTGATCTTCGCCGAGGTGACCCCGAAGAGGATCGCGATAATCCATAACGAGGGAATCACCCTGCTGGTGGCCCCCTTCGTGAAGCTGCTCTCGATTCTTTTCGGTCCATTCAACTGGCTCATCAGCCTGATCAGCTCCATCATTACCCGTTTCTTCGCCTCCGAACGACGCCAGGACGTCTCCATGGAAGGGATCCTGCATATCGTCAACGTGGCCGGCAACATGGGCGTGGTGAAGCAGTACGAGCAGGAGATGATCAAGAGCATCTTCCGCCTGAACGACGTCTCGGCCAAGGTGATCATGACCCACCGTACCGAGGTCTTCAGCCTGGAACAGTCCCTCAAGCTTAGCGATGTATTCCAGTCGATGATCGACGAGGGCTACTCCCGGATTCCGGTCTACGAGAAAGACCCGGAGAAGATCGTCGGAATCGCGCTCTTCAAGGATGTAGCCCGGGAGATCGCCCAGGGCAGGGGAAACACCACCCTCAAGAAGCTGATGCTGGAACCCCTCTTCATTCCCACCAGCAAGAAGATCGCCGAGCTCTACAGCCGCTTTAAGCACGGAAAGCTCAATATCGCGGTGGTAATGGACGAATACGGCGGCTTAGCGGGGATCGTTACCCAGGAGGATGTGATCGAGGAGCTCTTCGGCGAACTCTACGACGAGAACGAGGAGAAGGGCCGGGAACGGATCCAGCATATCGGGGAACGGCAGTACCGCATCAAGGGCGATACCTCGTTGAAGCAGATCGAAGACCACCTGGCGGTCGAACTGCCCCACGGGAAGTACGTGCAGACCATCTCCGGCTACATCGCCGAACTTCTGGATCGACTGCCCCAACGGAACGAGACGGTCGAAACCGACTGGAGCACCCTGACCGTCGAGGGCATCGTCCGCAACCGGATTACCTCCCTTCTCGTCACCCTCAAGGAGCCGGTCTTAGACGACGAGGATTCAGACGACCGCCGCTCGGCGGTTTAACTCCTCAAGGTCGCGGCGGAATTAGTCCGCAGGTTTCGGATAGTCCTAGGCCTGAGATTCCTCTATATTTTCGACTATGGATTCGAGGGACACACACTACGATAAACGCTGGCGTCTGTTGACCGAAGGCCGTCAATCAACTGACGCCCCCTTCTTCTACGGGGTAAAGACAACCGGGATATTCTGCGTCCCGGGCTGCGCCTCCCGGCGGCCGCGGAAGGAGAACGTCGAGTTCTTCGAAACGCCGGCAGCCGCCCGGACCGCCGGCTACCGCCCCTGCAAGCGCTGCAACCCCGAAGGGGAACGTCAGGTCGACGAGAAGCGAAAAAAGATCATCGCCGCCTGTCGCAGGATTGAGGCCAGTGAAGACCCTCTCTCCGTCGCCGAGCTTGCGGATGAATCCGGCTACAGCCCCGGTCATTTTCAGCGCATCTTCAAGGAGGTAACCGGCATGAGCCCCAAACAGTACAGCCTGAGCATCCGCCAACAACGACTCACGAAGAGCCTTCAGACAGCTGAGAGCGTTACCGACGCCATCTACGAGTCCGGGTTCGGTTCCGCAAGCCGCATGTACGGTCAGGCCCGGCGGAAACTGGCCATGAAACCCCGGGAGTACCGTGATGGAGCCGCGGGGATTCAGATCGGGTATGCCCTCTTCCCCTGCGATCTGGGCTGGGTTCTGGTAGCCATGACGCCTGAGGGAGTCTGCGCCATCGAATTGGGGGATACGCCCGAGGAGCTGCGCGAAGCCCTGGGCGGCCGGTTTCCCGGGGCGGAACTGGAGGAGTCCCGCTCAATCGCCGAAGAGACCCGAGGACCCATTACCGAACTGATGAATGCAGGTAGAACCTCCGCCGCGCTGCCCCTGGACATTCGGGGCACCGTCTTCCAGGAGAAAGTCTGGCGGGCCCTGCAAGAGATTCCTCCCGGCGAGACCCGGAGCTACGCCGAGATCGCCGCACGCATCGGGGAACCGAAGGCCGCCCGGGCGGTGGCCAACGCCTGCAGCGCCAACCCCCTGGCCGTCGCCATCCCCTGTCACCGGGCGGTTCGCCAGGACGGCGGCAGCGGCGGCTACCGTTGGGGCGCAGAGCGGAAGAGAGCGCTGCTGAAAAGGGAACAGGAGAAGCGTCGTGATGCCTAGACGAGAAGCCTTCCCGCGTCCATTATCAGCCGCTCTTCGCCGCCGGGCAGAATAAAGGTGATCGTCGGCTCGAGCACCAGGCCGTCGCAGTGGATCAGGGCCGGGGCGTCGTCCGCGTAGTTGGCTCCCACCGCTATATGGCAGGTCTTGTAGGCCTTTTCGTCCTCGAGCATATTCCCCACCACCCGGGCCGACGGATTGAGTCCGATGCCGATCTCGCCCAGACTACGGGCGTTATGATGGTAGATCTCTCCCATCCCCTCCGGTAACTCCCCGGCTTCGGCCATGGCGAGGGCCCGGCTCTCGCCCAGGTCTATCGTCTCCTTTAGCAATTCGGCCTCCGTACCGCCTGAAAGGCGCGTAATACGGCCGTCTTCCACCTCGACCATAATCGGCTCTTCGATCAGGATATCCCCCTTGGAGAGGGAGATCGAGCCGCGATAGGCGATTCGACCGACTGAGCTTCTCAGTTCGGGGGAGGCGAAGGTCTCTCCTGCCGGAAGATTACCGCCGCTGCCGGGCAAACTGAAATCACCGTCGTCGGGATCGCCGGTTCTGCCCCGCAGTCCGATGTAGAGATCGGTCCCGGCGGCACAGCTGATCCGCATTCCGTCGGCCCGGTCGAAAAGCTCCCTGAGGAGGCCGCACTCCCGCTTGAGCCGGCTGTAATCGATACCCACGGTACGCCGGAACATATCCCGGGTAATGCCCGGGGACCAGATACCACGCATACTCTTGGTACCGTTGAGATGATAATCGAAGATATGGTCGAACTCCTTATCCCCGAGTCGGTAGGGCTCCTTCAGTCCTTTGGGATCCTTACCGACCTTCTCGGCGCTGATCGACAAGAGTACCTCCGGAGCGGAACCGATAGCCTGGAGGACCGCAGGATCGGCGAAATCGACCTGGGTTTTGACCGGCTGCACCATCAGAACCGGCACGGCGCCGACCTCCTCGACCGCCGCATAGAGGGCCTGGGAGATGGCCATCACCTCCTCTTCGGGATTGGTGATAATCAGCACCCGTTCGCCGGGCTGGAGCTTGAGAACAGCGCTACAGGTGATGCGGGCCGGCTCCCGCAGCGAGGCATCTTCGAAGATCTTCATACTGAGCAGCCTACATCCCGACCGCCCCCCGGTCAAGGCCGACATTGACGCGGAGCTAGGGCAATGAGTATCATGCCGGACATGAGCAAATACCCCTACGCAGATATTGAACAGAAATGGCAACGTTACTGGGAGGAGCATAAAAGCTTCCGGGTCGAAGAAGATCCGAGCTTCCCACCTGAGAAACGGCGCTATGTGCTCGATATGTTTCCCTACCCCTCCGGTTCCGGCCTCCACGTCGGCCATCCGGAAGGCTATACCGCCACCGACATCTACTGCCGCTTTCTGCGCATGCAGGGCTACAACGTACTGCACCCGATGGGCTTCGACTCATTCGGATTGCCGGCGGAGAACTACGCCATCAAGACCGGGACTCACCCTAAGGTGACCACCGAGAAGAATATCAACCACTTTCGGACCCAGATTAAATCCTTAGGCTTCAGCTACGACTGGGAGCGGGAGGTTTCCACCCACAGCGAGGAGTACTACCGCTGGACCCAGTGGATCTTCCTGAAGCTCTTCGAACAGGGCCTGGCCTACGAATCGGAGACGCCCATCAACTGGTGCTCCTCCTGTCTGACCGGCCTGGCCAACGAAGAGGTCAAAGACGGAAAGTGCGAACGCTGCGGTCAGATCGTCGAACGGCGCAACATCCGCCAGTGGATCCTGAAGATCACCGCCTACGCCGACCGGCTCCTGGAAGACCTGGAGACGGTCGACTGGTCCGAGTCGATCAAGACCATGCAGCGCAACTGGATCGGCCGCTCCGAAGGAGCCAACGTAATCTTCAAACTCGACGGCCGGGAGGAGTCCCTGGAGGTCTACACTACCCGCCCGGATACCCTCTTCGGCGCCACCTACATGGTCCTCGCCCCCGAGCATCCTCTGGTGAGTAAAATTACCGGCGCTGAACAGCGCGCCGAGGTCGAAGCCTACCTGGAGCAGGCGCGGCTCAAGTCAGACCTGGAGCGGACCGATCTGGCCAAGGATAAGAGCGGCGTCTTCACCGGAGCCTACGCGGTCAATCCGGTCAACGGCGAGAAGATTCCGGTCTGGATCTCCGACTACATTCTGATCTCCTACGGCACCGGCGCCATCATGGCGGTACCGGGCCACGATCAGCGGGACTGGGAGTTCGCCAAGAAGTTCGGCCTGCCGATTATCGAGGTCCTCAAGGGCGGCGATATCACCGTCGAGGCCTTTACCGGCGACGGTCCCCATGTCAACTCCGGCTACCTGGACGGTATGGGTAAGGAGGAGGCGATCGACGCCATCATCAAGCGTCTGGAAGAGGAGAAACTCGGCACCCGGGCGGTCAACTATAAGCTTCGGGACTGGGTCTTCAGCCGCCAGCGCTACTGGGGCGAACCGATCCCGCTGGTTCACTGCCCCGACTGCGGGATCGTCCCGGTCCCCGAGGAGGAGCTCCCGCTAACTCTTCCCGAGGTAGAGTCCTACGAGCCCTCCGGGACCGGCGAATCGCCCTTAGCCAAGATAGAGGAGTGGGTCAACACCAGCTGCCCTAAGTGCGGCGGCCCCGGAAAGCGGGAGACCAATACCATGCCCCAGTGGGCCGGTTCCTGCTGGTACTACCTGCGCTACCTGGATCCGAAGAACAGCAACACCCTGGCCGATCGGGAGAAGATCGACTACTGGATGCCCGTGGACCTCTACGTGGGCGGCGCCGAGCATGCGGTGCTCCATCTCCTCTACGCCCGATTCTGGCACAAGGTGCTTTTCGATCTCGGTCTCGTCGGCGACGCCGAACCCTTCAAACGGCTCGTCAATCAGGGAATGATCACCTCCTTCGCCTACCAGCGCCCCGACAAGACCCTGGTCCCCACGGATATGGTGGAAGAGGTTGAAACCGATACATTCGTCGAGCGGGAGACCGGAACCGAACTGACCCAGGTCATCGCCAAGATGTCCAAATCCCTGAAGAACGTTATCAATCCGGACGACATAATCCGGGATTTCGGCGCCGATTCGATGCGGGTCTACGAGATGTTCATGGGCCCCCTGCAGGTCTCGAAGCCCTGGTCGACCTCGGGCATCTCCGGAGTACACCGCTTCCTGGACCGGGTCTGGCGGCTCTTCGAGAAAGAGATCGTCGACGAGGCCCCCTCGGAGGAGCTCGTCAAACTGCTGCACAAGACGATCAAGAAGGTGACCCACGACACCGACGGGCTGGAGTTCAACACCGCCATCTCCCAGATGATGATCTTCGTCAACGAGGTCTTCAAACAGGAGGTGCTGCACCGCTCACTGATCGAGCCCTTTGTACTCCTGCTGACGCCCTACGCCCCTCACCTGGGTGAGGAGCTCTGGGAACGGCTGGGCAAGGAGCCCTTGGCCGGTGCACAAGCCTGGCCGAGTTACGAGGAGGCCCTTACCAAGGATGATCAGATAGAGCTGGTCTTCCAGGTAAACGGCAAGGTGCGGGCCAAGGTACAGGCCGACGCCGATCTCAATCCGGATCAGATGAAGGAGATGGCCCTCTCGCATCCGAGAATCAAGGAACTTACCGACGGCAAAACGATCCGCAAGATCATTCCTGTCCCCGGCAAGCTCGTCAATATCGTCGCGAACTAAACAGGGAGCAGAGAGATGGCAAAATATCGCCTTAACGCCCTCAAAAGCTGGATGGAACGGGAGGGCATCGAGCTCCTGGTAATCGAGGATTGCGAGGAGCGTCGCAACGCCGCCCTTCGCTACCTGTGCGGGCACCCGTCGGACGCGCTCTTCTTCCTGCACGTCTCCGGCGCAAGCCTCCTGGTTCCTTGGGATCTCCCCATGGCGGAGCTCATGGCGACCGCCGACGCACTGGTAGCCTACAGCTCCTTCGAGCGCAGCCCGATCAAGGCAATCGCCGGCGTCGCCCGGCGCTTCGGTGTCTCCCAGGAGGGGCGCGTGGAACTTCCCTCTTCCATACCCCTACCCCTGTATCGAGAGCTGCAGCAGGAGGCCCCGGAGTTCGAATTCCTCTGCCGTACCGACGGCGCCGAACAGCAGTTGAACGAACTGCGCGCGGTTAAGGATGCGACGGAGCTCGAGATCTACCGACGGGGAGCGGCCATAACCGACGAAATCATCGCCGCCCTGGTGAAGGGATTCAAAGAGAAGCTCTTCGAGACCGAGCTCGACGCCGCCCTCTTTATCGAAGCTGAGCTGCGCAAGGCCGGGGGCGAGGGGACCGGTTTCGAGACCATCGTCGCCAATCCGGAACGGAGCTTCGGCATCCACGCCTTCCCCTCCTTCTCCTCCGGGCGACTCGACCTGGACGGTCCGACGATCATCGACTTCGGCGTCAAGCTGGAAGGCTATACTACCGACGTTACCCTGACCCTGCTTCAGGGCGAGCTCAAGCCCGAACAGGAGCGGATGGCGGAACTGGTGGAAGAGGCCTATAGCCAGGCTGAAGCGGCCCTGACGCCGGGGGCGACCAACGCCACGGTAGCCCTGGCGGTGGACGAGTTCTTCCGCAGCAAAGGGGTCTCCATGCCCCACAGCCTGGGCCATGCAATCGGTTTGGAGGCCCACGAGAAACCGACCCTGAAAAACCGGGAGGGAGAGTCGGTCAAACTGGAACCGGGCATGATTCTGGCGGTTGAGCCGGGACTCTACCATCCCGATTTCGGCGGGGTCCGCAAAGAGAACGACTATCTGATTACCGATACCGGCTTCGAGAAGCTGACCGATTCGGGTATTTTTAGAATTTAAGCCGCTACTGCCAGGCGCCGGAACGGTCGAATCGACCCTCCGGCGAGTAGAAGCGCCACCCTGTCTCATCGATCCACAGTACACCGCGCTCGCCGTCCTGAAGAAAGCAGTGCCGGCCGCAGAAAACTCGATTCTCCTCCGCCGCGCACAAGGGCGGCGACAGGGGATCGAAAGGATACCAGCTGCCCGGTTCGAGGGAGTGGGCCGGCAGCAGGAAGGAATCACGCATCACTATGTCCCGGGAGCTGAAGGCCCCGGAGCGCATCCCCCGGGCAAGCCTGTCGTAATCGAGCAGATTGGGATTCCCCTGCGATCGGGCCAGGAGCTCCCGGCGCAGCCGCGGATAATTGATCGTCTCTGTAGCTAGCCCGGCCAGGTTTAGTTCCTCCATGAGCCGGGCCGCAACACCCGCTTCAAAGAGTAAATCGACCGCCGCTGTCCGCTCCCGCGCTCCCGCCGCATCGTAAGGCAGGACTCCACCGGCGGCCGGGATAGCCTCGTCGAAGGAGAAGCAAATGCTCACCACCGCCGCTCTGGAGAGCTCCAGGCTGCACGAATCTCCCGCTCGGGCCCGTATACGTTCCGGGGAGAGGCCGGAGGCGCTTACCGTCAGCCACCCGCCTCCCTCCAGATACGGAGCGAGCTCCGCCGGGAGCGGCGGTATCAATACGGTCAAGCGGTACTCCCCGGGCATGAAGCGACAGGCGTTGAGAAACAGCATGAGGGATATAAAGGAAATGAATGCAACACGGCGAATCATCTCCCTAGTAAAGGGTCCGATCAGCCTCCCCGCTTCAACTGACGATGCAAAATCTCTCGCACCTCGAGCAGGAGCGAGCGGTAGGCGTCGCTCCGGAAATCGGGATAGGTCCAGGGGAAGGGGTGAAACTCCCGCTGTCGATAATGGAGGGTCAGTTCGGCGAAGATCCCCAGCCGCAAGGGGATGCGGTGACCGCTGTGCTTGGTGGAGGCCAGTACCAGGCGGTTCAGATCAATGAGGCCCGGATCAAGATTGATTCTCCGTCTGCCGTCGCGGGCCAGACGCTCCTCCAAGCGATTCGTCCAGATCTTGATGGGAGCCAGCCGGGAGGGATCGATGAGCCTCTCGAAGGTCAGAAATCGACGCAGGAGGCAGGCCCCCATCTCCTCGGCATAGTAGTCGGAGTAGTCGAAGGGAAGCGGACCGCACTCGAAGTCGATAGGACCAAAACGCCGAATGAGCTCAGCACGGGCCTTGAGGTAGATCGATTCCTCCCCATAGAGAACCCCTAATAAGAGTTTCTCCCGGAGAAAAGCTTTTTTGCCTCCCATGAAAACCGTCCTGCAAACGTTGATAGATTGGTGATTTTAGACCATAATGTGGAGCATATGGAAGAGACACGGGATACAGACGCCCTCCTGGCCCAAGCCATTGCGGCCAGACGGGATTATATCGACAAGAATCTGATGCCGAAGCTGAAGGAAGACTTCCGTCTCTACCACAACTCCTTTCAGAATATCTACAACGTGCTGCTGCGCAAGGGGCTGATTCAAGAGGACCCCTATAAGAACGACTTCAAGATCTCCGAGGTAACCACCCCCAGCAACGAGCCTTACCTGGAGTCGGAAAAAACCGAGAAGATGAGCATCCGGCTCTCCCAGTTCGATTCCATTCTGGAGTTCTTAAGCAACTACTATCAGTTCAGCGCCGACTTCCTCACCCTAAAGCGATTGAAGGGGCTCACCTCCCTGCTGAACTACTTCCATTGGACCAAGCTGAGCGTCAGCTCCACCTCCCTTAATACCCGGGTCGTAGCCGACATCGTGCAGCGGGTTCGGGAGGGCGGCGACAACCTCTCCGGCAGCATTGTTACCGACGGTTGCAAACAGCTCTCGAAATTAACGAGCGAGATCTTCTCCCTGCTCAAGGAGATAACCGCCTTCAGCCGGGAGCTCTATAAGCAGGATATCCGGGAGAGGATTCTCTACAAGATCTCGGTGAGTGGGGCTCCCTCCAGCGAAACCATGGAGAAGGCCTATAATCAGATTAAACGGGCCTTTCCCCAGGAACTTCCGGATACCCCCTTCTTCCCCGAGTTGGTCAACGAACTGGTCGCCGAGGAGTACTCCCAGCAGAGCGAGCGTATGAAAAAGGAGCTGGCGGAGAGGCTGCGGGTAAAAGAGGCCAAGAAAACCCGCAAGGAGGAGGTCTCCTATAAGCCCCTCCTGCTGGAGGCGGTACGCATGCTCTCCGGCGCCAGCATCCATATGGAAAAAGCGATTGCCAAGCTGAACGAGAGTCAGATTATTATCGATCAACGCCGCTTGAGCTTCGGCGAGCGCTTCCGGCGCTGGCTCTTCAATACGGTACAGAAAAAGGGCGAGAAGCATGTCTATATGGTGGAGTTCTTTGATGAGAAGACCGCCACCAATCGTACAAGCCGCATCGATTACGACGCCTTCGCCGAGAACGTTCTCAAGCGGGCCAAGGTGCTCGGCATCCTCTCGAGCAAGGTATCCGGCGCCTACATGCGTCTGGAGAACAGCGACGAGGAAAAGATCTACGAATATCTGGCCGGCGTCGTGGATGAGCTGCAGAAGATCATTACTACCCTGCCGGCCCTGGACACCTACTTCAAGAGCGAGGTATCCCGGGAACTCCGCAACCGCATCCGCGGAGTAAAAATCGAGACCTCGGCTATAAAGAATGTGGTTATCCGGGCCAACCAGAAACGGCACGAGTATGTAGCCAAGAAAGAGGAGCTGGAACAGCTCAAGAAGCTCGGCGTCGATACCAGCGTCAGCTAAATCCGACCGTTAGCTGCGATAAATCCCCAACACCCGCAGATCCTCAGAGACCCCGCGCAGGGCCTCCACGGCCTCTTCGAAGCGGGATCTCTCCTCGGGAATCTCCACATCCAGATAGAACATGTACTCCCAGGGTTTACCCATGATAGGCCGGGATTCCAGCTTCTTCATGTTGATGCCCCGATCGGCCAGCACCTTCAGGCTGGCGAAGAGGGCTCCGGACTTGTCGGGAGTGGCGAAGACCAGGGAGGCCTTGTTCGGCTCCGCCTCGGGTTCTTCGCCTCGAAGTCCGAGGATAAAGAAGCGGGTGTAGTTGCTCGGATTGGTCTCGATGCCCTCTTTGAGAATCTCCATACCATATTCCCGGGCCGCCTCCTCACTGGCGATCGCCCCTAAGGAGGGATCCTTTTCGGCGGCGATATGGGCTACCGAACCGGCGGTATCGTAGTAGGGAACCCGCTCGATACCGGGCAGTCCGTCCAGGAATTTGGAGCATTGCGCAAGTCCCTGGGGATGGGAGAATACGCGCTTGACGGCTCCGATTTCGGCGCCCGGCATTCCGATCAACATATGGCGCACCCTTACCCGACGTTCGCTCAGGATGGCGATATCCGGATACTGAAGAAAAAGGTCGTAGTTCTCGTGGATCGAGCCCGCCAGAGAATTCTCCATGGGGACGACTCCGTAGCGGGCCTCCCGGCGCAGGACGGCGTCGAAGACATCCCGAAAACTGCCCTTGGGAAGGGTGCTGTAGTCGCGATTACCGAAATAGAGGCTCAGGGCTTTCTCGCTGTAGGCGCCCCGTTCGCCCTGGAAAGCGACCACCGCCGGTCCCGCTTCGGTTTTCGGTGCGGCTGCGGCGGATGCGATCGTCACGGAGGCGGCCCTCGGGGGCCGCTCCAGCTCCCGGCCGACCACCGGCATCATCGCTTCCACGTCGCGCATCATCTTCTCAAACTGTTCCGGAAAGAGGGACTGGGGCCCGTCGGAGCAGGCCTTGTCCGGATCCGGGTGCACCTCGACGATGAGTCCGTCCGCCCCGGCGGCTACTGCGGCCAGGGCCATGGGCAGGACCTTCTCCCTAATGCCGGTAGCGTGACTCGGGTCGACGATTACCGGCAGGTGGGAGAGCTTTTTTACCACTGGGATAGCCGAGAGATCGAGGGTATTGCGAGTATAGGTCTCGAAGGTACGGATCCCCCGCTCGCAGAGGATGACGTCCTCCGCTCCGTGGGCCATCAGATATTCGGCGGCCATCAGCCACTCTTGGATCGTGGCGGCCAGGCCACGCTTCAGGATAACCGGCTTCTCCAGAGCGCCGACCCGCTTCAGGAGTTCGAAGTTCTGCATATTCCGGGCGCCGATCTGCAACACGTCCACATGCTCGGCTAAAAGGTCGGCATGGTCGGTAGCGACGATCTCGGTGGCTACCGGCAGGCCGTACTTCTCCCCGGCCTCTTTCAAATAGCGGACTCCCTCTTCGCCCAAACCTTGAAATGAGTAGGGCGAGGTGCGGGGCTTGAAGGCGCCTCCCCGGAGGAGTACGCCGCCGGCTTCGCGAACGACCCGGGCGGACTCCATGATCTGATCTCGGCTCTCAACCGCACAGGGGCCGGCGATAACCGCCATGCGCAAGGGACCGATCTTGACCGGTCCCACGGAGACAATACTGTCCTCTTTTTTGAATTCCCTCGAAGCGAGTTTATAGGGCTTTGTTATCGGAATGACCTGTTCGACCCCGGGGAGCAGCTCCACCTCGCGTCGATCGATCTGCACCAGCCCGACGGCGCCGAAGATAGTCTCCTCTTCGCCGACGATCTCGCGCACCGTAAAACCCTTTTGAGTCAGATAGCCGCGAATATGCTCTTTATCCGTCTGGCTGATAGCTTTGTTCAGGACGATTACCATAGGTCCCCCATAGGGTAATCAAGCTATTTTAGGGCTTTACTCTTGTCAAGTACGTAGGAGATGCGCTTGCCCTCTTTGGCATCCTCTTTTGCGGCGTAGGTCTGCTTGGTCACCAGACTGGTCTCGATCCGGTCCTCCAGGTCCCCCTGGAAAGAGAGGATCTTGGCGATGTAATCCAGAGTCATCTTCGGCGCACCCCGCTCAGTCACCCTGGTTCGGCCGGCGTTATACATCGCCAGGGCCACCACGGTATTTTCACCTACATCCAGACAGTAGCGCAGGTAGCCGACTCCGGTGTCGGTATTGATCCGAGGATCGAAGAACTCCGCCTCGCTCATCTTGGGGAATGAACGGGAGTTCAACTGAAACAGTCCCCGGTCGATTGAGCTCGAATTCCGATTTATCGCCGTAGGAACGAAACTGCTCTCCGCATAGGCCAGAGAGAATGCGAGGGATGCGGGAACCTCGTGGATGTCTGCGTAGTGGAGAATCAGCTCCGCAATCTCCCGATTCGCCGTCACCGCGGTGTAGAAATCGATTATCGCCTCCCGGCTCTCGGGACGACGATAGAGGATCAGACTGAGATCCTGATCGGGATCGACATGGATAGTCGTCTCCGCCGGGACGGCGGCAGCCTGCTGCTCTTCAGGACTCTCGTCCGACAGGATGCAGGAAGAGAGACCGAGAGAGAGAAGCAACAGGATTAAGCTTATGCTAAAAAGGTTAAAACCTCTAAATCCATTCATAGTCGCTAAAAATAGTCGATTTCAGTGGCTGGGGTCAAGTCCCGGGCTCGCAGGCTCTATTGACAGCCGCTAGACGGATAACTAGGCTGATCAGGATGAATAGCGCAGTTATTTTCGAGATCATCGGCTATGCGGCTTCCCTCTTCGTGGCGCTGAGTCTGATCATGGTCTCCATCGTCAAGCTGAGAATTCTGAACCTGGTGGGTTCTCTCTTCTTCGTCGCCTACGGCCTCTTGATCGGCTCCCTGCCTATCGTAATCACCAACAGCTTTATTTCGATCATCAATATCTACCACTTGAGTAAGGCCTTTCTCCCCTCCCTCAAGGAGTTCAGCTACCTGAAGATCGGCGAGCTACGGCGGCAGAAACTACTCGATTTCGTCGAAGCCCAGGAGAAGGACATCCGCCGACACTTTCCCCATTTCCGCCTTGCCCAGTTGGAAGAGGGCTTCGGGAGCGAGGCATGGATGTTCCTGGCCCTGAAGCGATTTCAGACCGTCGGATTCGCCTTCCTGCAGCGGGCTTCAAGGGTAGATTTGCTTACCCGGGAGGAGAGACCGGCCTTCGACTATATTAGAGACCAACTTCTGCCGGAAGCCATTCTCTATCTCCATATCGATTATGTAGCTCCGGAGTACCGGGATATCGGGCTTTCGAACCTTTTCTACCGACGACTCGCCGCCGAGATCGGACAGGACATCCGCTTCGTAGCCGCCCTCTCCCCCAGCTCCCACGCCAAAAACCGCCGCTATCTGAAGCGTAACGGCTACCGGAGCGAAGGGGTTTTCGGCGACTACGAACTCTTCCTGCGGCCGATCAATCAGCTCTAATCCTTGGGTTCCCGGCAGATCAGGGTGAAGTCGTTCTTCAGATAGCCCTGGTCGATATCAACCCGCACATAGCGCTTTAAGGCCTCCATCCTCACCTTCCCGGGGTCGAAATAGTGGTAGCGCTCCTGTTGGTCGGGGGAATTGATTGAAAGGAGATTGATTACCACCGCTTCGCCGGTAAAATAGGGTAGCCGATTAAGATAGCGGGTTAAGAGTTGCCAGTTATCTCCCGTTTCCAGGTTAAAGATTCCGGAACAGAAGACCACATCGAAAAATTTCGGCGGAAAGGGTTCTTCCGTGAGCAGGTCGGCCTGAAGGAAGTTGCCCCCCTCGCATCGCCGGCAGGCTTCGCCTATCATGCAGTCGAGGATATCGACGCCCGTGTATTCACAACTGATCTTCTTCTCGTCCAGATAGAGACACAGGTCGCCTACGCCGCAACCGAGATCGAGCAACTCTTTGCCCTCTAAGTCCATGGCCCGGATCAGTGCGTCGAATCGCCGTTGTTGGCTGGCTTGATCCTCCCAGTCGAGAATCTGATACCCCTCTTTCTCCGGATGGATTCTGGGCTCATAATGGTCTTTGAGTCGTTCGAACGAGTCGCTCATAATGACTTGCACGCTACGCATCCGCTCCCTGTCTGTCAAGACTGGGTTCTGCTTGACCCGGGGGATACCTTTTGTTTACCCTTTGGTGAGATAGATGGAATCGAATACGCGCGCAACCCCTGTGGATCTCGAGCGGGTATACCGGTGCATCGGCGAGGAACGCATGGTTAGATCCGTGCTGAGTTCCTATCCGAGCCACCTGGACGCACAACTGTGCGAACTCCAGCAAGCGTTCCAACGCGGATCGCAACGTGATGTCCATCGTATCGCGCATTCCATCAAAGGCGGTGCGCTCAATTTGGGGGCAAGTCCCTTAAGCGAGATAGCCCTGAGGATTGAGCGGTCAGCCCGTACCGGCGACCTGAAGAGTGCAGCAGTTGATCTTGCCCGAGTCGTTTTAGAGGCGCAGCGAGTAAGCAGCTATCTCCGCCAGGTCTACAAGGAGTAAAGAGTGGCCGAGAAGCGCGTTCTCTATGCAGAGGATGAGTTCACCAACCGTAAACTGCTCGAGATAAAATTGAAGAATCACGGTATCAGCTGCGATCTGGCCCAGGACGGCCTGAAAGCCATGGAGCTGTTCCAGAAGAACGAGTACGACCTGGTTATCCTCGACCAGTATATGCCCGGCCTGAACGGCGATCAGGTCGCCCGGAAGATCAAAGAGCAGCGCCCCGACCTGCCGCTGATCGCCATCACCTCCGACGACGGAGAGATCCAGCGACTCAACGAGGCCGGTTTTAACGAGGTCTTCATCAAACCCTTGCGGGGTCAACACTACATCGACTCCATCAAGAACTACCTGACGTAGATATATGAAAAAAACCATTATCGCCGTGCTGGCTATTGCCGTCGCATCGATGAGCCTGCTCCAGGCCGAATCGATCAGCGTCGCCTTTTCAGCGTCGCCCATAGCCCTCGATCCTCACCACTCCTACTCCTCCACCGAGGCGCAGATCTATACCGCCCTGTATGAAGGTCTCTATACCTATCATCCCCTGACCCTCGAACCGGTCCCCGGAGTCGCCCGTTTTCACGAGGTCTCCGAGGATGGCCTGGTCTACACCTTTTACCTGCGTCAGGATGCGCGCTACTGGAACGGCGATTCGGTTACCGCCGAAGACTTCAGGGAATCCTGGCTGCTCCACCTAGATCCGGAGGACGACGCGGAGTACACCTTTCTGCTGGACGTAATCGAAGGAGCCCGGGACTACCGTACCGGCCGCGGCGAGCGGGAAGATGTCGGTATTCGAGTGACCGAAGAGGGCAACCTCGAAGTAAGCTTGAACACCCCTGCATCCCACTTTTTAAAGATGCTTTGCCACCACAGCTTTTCGCCGATTCATCCCAGTTTTAGGGAAGAGACCGACTGGTCCACACTTCCGTCGGTGATCGGCAACGGACCATTCATGCTCTTTTCACGGACGGACGAGAAGTACGTCCTCCATAAGAACGAGCTCTACTGGGACCGGCAGAAGGTACTGGCCGACGAGATTACCGTCTACCTGAGTGACGATTTCGAGCGCATGACGGAGATGTTCAACAACAAGGAGATCCTCTGGTCGTCGGGCAACATCCTCTACGACCGGCTCGACGATCCGGAGACCCTGGCGGTCTTTCATCAATTCGCGACCAGCTACTTCTACTTCGTCTGCGACGAAGAGCCGTGGAACGACCAGCGGGTGCGGACAGCGCTCCTAAAGCTGGTTCCCTGGGAGCAGATTCGCACCGAGGAACGCTATGCGGTGCCCACTGCTCGAGCGGTCCCCGCAATCGCCGGTTATCCCGAGATCGGCGGCATCAACGCTGCCGACCGGGAGAGGGCCTTCGAACTCCTGGCCGAGGCGGGCTACCCTCGGGGGCAGGGCCTCCCGTCGCCGAATTTCAAGATACCCGAGAGTCAGGAGGTCCGCGAACTGGCCTCCGCCATGGCGGCGGCCTGGAAGGAGGAGCTCGACCTGGATACCCGCTTTAGCGTCGTCCCCTACTCCGCCTACTACGATGCGATAGAGACCCTGGACTACACCCTGGGACTGATGAGCTGGATCGGGGACTATGCCGATCCCCTGGCCTTTCTGCAGATGTGGGTCAGCGATTCGAACCTGAATAAGGGTAACTATGTAAATCCCGCCTATGATCGACTGATCGAGGAGTCGATGAATCTCGAAGGTCGGGAGCGCTACCAGCGCATGGCCGAGGCGGAGGAGCTGATCCTCAGCGAAGGGGGGATTATCCCCTACAAGCACTCCCCCTCCTACAACTTTGTCCACATGGAGGTCCTGAGCGGCTGGGTACCCAATCCCCTGGATATCCACCCCTTTAAATATCTGCACTACGACAAGCCGCCCCTGCCGGCGCGGATCGTCGAAGCCGCTCCTTAGAAGAGCGCCAGCTGCCGTTCCAGATCATCCAGCGCCTGTTGGCTGGAATCCAACGCAGCGACAAGTTCTCCCAAGTCCTCTTCGGTCAACCGAATCACCGACGGATCGCGACTGTTAGTATGCTCAAAGTAGTAAAGATCCACAAACGAGTGATTCGTATCCGCCCGACGACGATTCTCGAAGAGTACCTGACACATCTTGCTATCGCTTGTATCCATGGAGCCGATCGATTTACGAACATTGATGGTGACTCCCTCGCTCTGGACCAGCCGGAAATAATCGAGTCCCTGCTCGAGCATCGCACTCAGTCTTTGGGCCCCTTGGGTATCGAAGACCATGTTCCACTCATAGCTTTTCAGGACCACCACCCTCGGCTCCCGTACCAGTAGACGCAGAGCACTCTGCTCACCACCTTCGGCTTCCACCGTAGCGATCAGCAACTCGTTCTGTGCAAAGACGCACATAGATGCAATAAAAAGTATCAAGGACAACATCACTCTTCTCATAGACTTACTCCTTCGACTCTCACCGCGTGAGCGTTCCTCTCATACCCAAGCGAAAAGCGTGCCAAGTCGAAGGGGGGCCAGTATAGGAGGGTAAACTGTTGCCATATAGGTGTTTATTTGTGAGGCGAGGATTCTTGGCGTTTCTCGAGTTTTACTATTCCATGCAGGACGCATAGATCTATGCGTCCTGCATAACTCAGAGCCTGCCGTAGAGCATATTCATCTCATAGAGCCGACCGGAAATCCACTCGTTCGCTTCTCCCGAACGGAAACGGTAGGCCCAGTTGTGGGCGCCCACGGTGGAGGGGGTGTTCATGCGCGCCTCGCTTCCGAGCCCCAGAAGATCCTGAAACGGAATGATCGCAAATCCCGCAGGCGAAGATAGGGCCAAACGGATAAGATCCCAGACGATATCGTGACCGTCCCGAGCCAGGTAGCGGCGGATAATATCCTTCGTCTTCTCGTCCCGGGAGGCATACCAGCCGGCGGTCGTATCGTTATCGTGGGTACCGGTATAGACGACGCTGTTCGGCTCCTGATTATGAGGCAGGAAGGCGTGGCTCCCGCGGAAGACGCCTTCAGAATCGAATTCGAAGGCAAACTGCAGCACCTTCATGCCCGGAAGTCCCGCCGCTCGACGCAGCTCATGCACCTCGTCGGTAATGATTCCCAGATCCTCGGCGATAATCGGCAGTTCTCCCATCCTGGACTTCAACACCCTGAAAAAATCGGCGCCGGGAGCCTTGATCCACTCCCCCTCCTTGGCCGATTCGGCATCGGCCGGGATACGCCAGTAGGCCTGGAAGGCGCGGAAGTGGTCGATCCGCACCCAGTCGACCTGACGCAGCACCGCCTCGAGCCGGCGCAGCCACCAGGCATAGCCCTCGGCGCTCATGGCATCCCAATCGAAGAGCGGATTCCCCCAGAGCTGCCCCTCGGCGCTGAAATAGTCCGGGGGTACCCCGGCGAGCGCCTTCAAGCGACCGTGATCGTCGATCTGAAAATTGGAGCGGAAAGCCCAGACATCGGCGGAATCGGGAGCGACGAAAATCGGAACATCGCCGACGATCTCGACTCCGGCCTCGCCGGCATAGGTTTTAAGCCGGCGCCACTGTCGAAAGAAGAGAAACTGCAGCGCCTTCTGGAGGGCGGTCTCTTCGGTAAACCGGCTGCGCCAGCGTTCCAGAGCTTCCGGTTCGCGCAAAGCGATATCCCGCTCCCAGTAGCGGTTTATGACCCGAGGCTCCGCCGGCTCCTCCGCCGGATAGAGGGAGAAATGATCCTGAAGGGCGGTGTAGAGGGCGAAATCCTCGAGCCACCACTCCTCTGCGGTACAGAACTCCCTGAAGGGCGCGGAGTTCTCCGCATCCTGGAGAAAACGAGCGGCCGCCTTGCGCAGCAGAGGCATCTTCCAGGGGGACACCAGTTCATAGTCGACGTGATCATCGGGAAAGCCGGGGTTCTCGGCAATCTCGGTCGCATTGACCAGCCCATCCTCGGCCAGTTTCTCTAGGCTGAGAAGCAGCGGATTTCCGGCGAAACTGGAGACCGCCGAATAGGGTGAGTTCCCGTGGCCGCAGGGACCTAAGGGGAGAATCTGCCACAGACGTATGCCCGCGGCCTGTAGAAAGTCGATAAAGCGGTAGGCCTCCGCTCCTAAATCGCCGATTCCGTGGGGAGAGGGGAGGGATGTGGGATGCAGCAGGATCCCCGCCGCACGATTCTCAATCATTACTGCTCCTTACGCTGCAGTGCTTAATGCTTCAGCATAGTCGATGTCGGGATGAATTGCAAAATCAGTCATCGCTTTTGTGAGCGACTTTCTCGATCCAGTCGTGGATTCGCGCACGATAGATATAGCCCAGGCCCGCCGCCAGCGCAACCAGCAGCGAGAGGATAATCAGGAAAATCCATGCTTCCCGGGCGGCGGCGCTGCCTGCCAGAACGCTGGCCGTGAGCGCGGGGAGACGGCCGAAGAGGCTGATCATGAAAAAGGGGAAGAATCGCAGTGTGGAGAGTCCCGCGGCATAACAGAGGGCATCTTTGGGAAAGCCGGGGAACAGGAAGAGCAGAAAGAAGACCGTCAGCGCCCGGGGAGAGGAGAGAAGATGGGCGAAGCGGTCGAAACGCTCCTTCCCGATCACCAGGCGCACAAAGGGGGAACCCAACAAGCGACCGATAATAAAATTGAGCAGCGATCCGGCGACGATCCCCGTCAAAGAATAGAGCAACCCCAAGGGAGCGCCGAAGAGGTAGCCCCCCGCGATCTGCGGAATCTCACCGGGAATAATGAATACCACCACCTGCAGAAACTGGAGAACCATGAAAACCACGGGTAGCGCAGGCTGGTTCTCGATCCAGGTTTCGAAGCTTTCGGGCGAGGCGAAGATCTCTCTCAAGAGATCCCGCTCCACGAAAACGAAGAGCAGTATCGCAATGAGAAACAGAGGAAAGAGGAGACCGATTAATAGCTCGCTGATTCGAGGTTTCTCCATTGAGGGAAGTATACAAAGAACCAAAGCCGCAGGCTATGAAAGAAATAGGCCCATTTTTGAGTTCACAGAAAGATTAATTTGTTAAAAAACTCTATTCATGACCTTTACACTTATAAATACAAATGTTAACCTTGCCTAACTTAATTACAGGAGCTTAAGAATGCGCTCACCATTCATAATTATGACTATCCTGCTGCTCTCGGCAGCATTGGCTTTCGCCTCCGGGGCCGCCGAGTCGGGCGATACCGAAGAGTCGGTCAACCTCTACTCCCATCGGCACTACGATGTAGATCAGGAGCTCTTCGAGCGATTTACCGAGGAGACGGGAATCACCGTTAACGTCGTCAAAGCCGGGGCGGATGAATTGCTGCAACGCCTGCGTACCGAAGGAGCAAACAGCCCCGCAGATCTCTTCCTCACCGCCGATGCGGGACGGCTGCAAAAAGCCTTAGAGATGGATCTGCTGCAAGCGATCGACTCGCAGAAGCTGAACGCAGCGGTGCCGGAGAATCTCCGCCATCCCGAAGGCTTCTGGTACGGGCTGACGAAGCGTGCCCGGGTGATCGCCTACAGCTCCGAGCGGGTCGATCCCTCAGAGCTCTCCACCTACGAGGATCTTACCGATGCGAAGTGGCGCGGAAGAATCGCCGTGCGCTCCTCGTCGAACATCTATAACCAATCTCTGATGGCGAGCATGATCAAGGCCCACGGGGAAGAAGCCGCCGTCGAATGGGCCGAGGGCATCGTTGCCAACATGGCTCGGGATCCCCAGGGCAACGACCGGGATCAGGTTAAGGCGGTCGCCTCAGGTATAGCGGACATCGCCATTGTCAATACCTATTATATTGGTCTGCTCCTCAACTCTTCCGATCCGGAGCAGGTAAAAGCGGGCCAGGCCGTCGACCTCTACTTCCCCAATCAAGAAGGGCGGGGCACCCATATCAACATCAGCGGCGCCGGAGTGACCAAGCACGCACCCAACAGGGAGAATGCGATCCGGCTCTTGGAGTTCCTGACCTCCCCGGAGGTTCAGAAGGTATACGCCGTCGAGAATTATGAGTTTCCCGTGCGCGACGACATAGACGCTGAAGGCCTTGTCGGCAGCTGGGGGGAATTCAAAGAGGATTCGATCAACCTCTCCGTGCTCGGAGATCTCAACGTCGAGGCGGTAATCGGTTTTGACCGGGCCGGCTGGAAATAGCCTGCGCCGCATTCGGCGCCACTCTCTCTTCCTCTTTCTCCTGGCGGGTACCGTTCTGGTCCCGCTGGGAGTAGTAGGGGCATCCCTCTTTAGCCCGGCTTCCGAAATCTGGATACATATCCGGAGCACTCTGCTTGGCTCCTACATCGGACAGACGATTCTGCTTGCGGGGGGAACCTTAGCCGCCGCCTCGGTAATCGGAACCGCGGCGGCCTGGGTCTGCGTACGCTACGATTTTCCGCTCAAAGGATTCTTCAACATCGCCCTGGTGATCCCCCTGGCGCTGCCGGCCTACGTAGCCGCCTTCGCCTGGTCGGGCATCTTCGATTATTCCGGACCCTGGCAGCTCTTCTTCAGGAATATACTCAACCGGAGCGACGGCTACCCTGTTCCGGATATCGTCAGTCTGCCGGGGGCGATAGGTATCATGACCCTGGCCCTTTACCCCTACATCTTCCTGCCCTTGCGGAGTACTTTTAAACGCCAGGGGGGAAGCATATACGAAGCAGCCCGGGTACTCGGCGCTGGGGAGGCGCGCCTCTTCTTCCGCATCGCCTTGCCCATGGCGCGCCCGGCGCTTACCGGCGGCGGGGTGCTGGTGCTGATGGAGGTGTTGAACGAGTACGGTGCGGTCCACTATTTCGGGATCAACACCTTAAGCGTCGGTATCTTCAGGGCCTGGTTCTCCCTGGGAGATTTAAACGCCGCGATGAAACTGGCCTCGGTCCTGCTCATGCTGGTAGCTCTTCTGCTGATATCCGAGAAGTTCCTCCGGGGGAGTCGAGGATACGCGAATCTCGTGCCGCGACCGATAAAGCCCCTAAGCCTGGGCGGTCCCGCCGCCGGTATCGCCCTGCTTATCTGCGCCGTACCGGTTCTCTTCGGCTTTCTCATCCCGGTGGCGCAGCTTGTCGCCTGGGCGCTGCAGGCGGAACAGTCTCTGTTTGATCCGCGCTTTCTGAAGCAGATCCTGAACACCCTGCTGCTCACCGCCGGCGCGACCCTGCTGATCCTCTCGGCCGCACTAATCTCGGGGCATCTCTTGCGACGACCGGCGCTGAAAGGAAAAAACATGCTGGCCTCGACCATGACCTTAGGCTACGCAATACCCGGCGCGGTAATCGCTATCGGGGTCATGACCAGCGCCGGATATATAGACTCGGGCCTGAACGGGATCGCCGCCCGCTACCTCTCCGCGGGCGGCAGGCTCTTCCTCTCCGGTTCCATCGGCGCCCTTACCGCCGCCTACCTGGTTCGCTATCTCGGGGTCGCCTTCAATCCGGTCGAAGCCGGATTCACCCAGGTGAGCGGCCGCTTCCGGGAGGCCTCCCGTAACCTGGGCAAGAGCAGCCTTGGGAGCTTGATCAAGATCGAATTGCCCCTTTTAAAACCGGCCCTGCAGGCCGCGGCGATTATGACGGCCATCGACCTCCTGAAGGAGCTCCCCCTGACCCTGGTGCTCAGGCCTTTCAATTTTGAGACCCTGGCCACCAGAGCCTACGAGATGGCCGGGGATGAACGCTTAGAGATGGCCGCCCTCCCCTCCCTGGTAATCGTCGCCATAGGGCTTATCCCGGTCCTGCTCTGGACGCGCAAAAAACCTACAAGGAGCATCGCTTGAGTATTCTGGAGATAGACAACCTGAGCCTCCGCTATCCCGGCGCCGCCACCCCGGCGGTAAACGGTATATCCCTTACCTTAGCAGAGCGGGAGATTCTCGCGCTAGTAGGTGAGAGCGGTTGCGGAAAATCATCCACCCTACGCATGATAGCCGGACTCGAGTATCCCCAAGAGGGGGAGATCCGCTATGCCGGGAAGCTCCTCAACCGACCAGGCTATGCGGTACCTCCCGAGGAGCGCTCTATCGGGATGGTGTTTCAGGATAACGCCCTCTTTCCCCACCTGACGGTGGCCGAGAATATCCTCTTCGGCCTGCAAAACAACGGTAGGGAGCGCCTCTCCATGCTCACCGAACTGACCGGCCTTCGGGGGCTGGAGGAGCGCTACCCCCATCAGATCTCGGGAGGACAGATGCAGCGGGTGGCTCTCGCCCGGGCTCTCGCACCGGAACCAGAGCTTCTTCTGATGGACGAGCCCTTCAACAATCTGGATATCCGTATCAAACGCGCGCTCCTCAAGGATATAGCATCCATCATCCGGGCCACGGGGACAGCCTGCCTCTTCATTACCCACGAGAAGGAGGAGGCCTTTATTTTGGCCGACCGGATTTCCGTCATGCGCGAGGGCCGACTTCTGCAGACGGCGATACCTAGGGATATCTACAGCCGCCCGGCAAACACCTATGTGGCCGAGTTCTTCGGCCGGGCCAACCTCGTGCCGGTTGATTCCGTAGCCGAAGGATTCCGTTCGCCCTTCGGGCTGATCCCCTACTCCGAGCAGAAGAGCGTCGCCGATTATCCCTCCCGGGGTTTTCTGATTCACCGGCCCTGGGATATCGAACTGGAATCGGAGGAGGGCTTCGAGGCCGAGATAGTGGAGACCTACTTCTTCGGCGACTATCAGGAGGTCCGCTTCCGGCCCCTCGCGTATACCGGCGGAAGCTTTAAGTTCTTTACCCACTCGATGCATCCCCTAAGGGTCGGAGATCGCCTCCGCCTCGGAATCGACGGCGCGCGCCTCTCCTTCTGCAGGGAGTAGGCCCTGTATTACAATTAGGTAACATCCTAGCGACTCCCATGACATAGAAGGGTGTGGGGGAAGGAGATAATCCGCCCTTATTTCGTTATTTTTTTATCGATTGTGGAGGGTTATCGTGCGTATAAGCGAAGCCAAACAGTGCATCAAGGAGGTCTACGCAAATACCGGGGAAGTAACCGCCCTCATCAGCGAACGGGGCGTCGGCAAGACCTCGGCCTACCGGCAGTGTGCCGACGAGTTGGAAATCGGATATATGGCCCTCTATGCAGCGGCCCTGGAGGGGCCCGATTTTATGGGCTTACCGGATAAAAACCGGGAGACGGGGGTTACCCATTACTTGGCGCCCCAGTTTATGCCTACCCGAGCCGCGGTAGAGGCCGGGCTCTTTCCGGAACGAGGGCTCTTGGTAATAGAGGAGATTAATCGGGTGCCCAGCGATACGGTCTCCGTACTCTATCCGCTGCTGCTTGAGGGGCGTATCAATACCCACGAACTGGTTCCCGGATGGAAGATCGGAGTGACCATGAATCCGGACACCCTCAACTATGCGGTAAACGCCCTGGACGACGCCCTGATCGACCGTTTCATCTCCATCGAGATCAGCGCCGATCTGGACGACTATATCGCCTATTCCCATAGGATCGGCGCTTTCGATGCGGTACTCGCCTTCCTGAGTGCAAATCCGGATATGCTCTTAGTGACCCGGGAGGCCGCGGATTCCGATCCCCTGGCTAAGTCTCCCACGCCGCGGGGATGGACGAAGGTTCAGAAGGTACTCGAAAGCTGCGTGGTAGAGACCCCTTTGGCGGAACAGCTGGTGGCCGGAATCGTAGGACCGGAAGGCGCCGCATCTCTCTTCGGCTACCTGGCAACCTATTCGACCAGAATACCCGGCGCCCGGGAGACCCTGGAGAACTTCGAATCTCAACGCGCAACCTTTGCCGAGCTCCTCCGGGGGGACCGCTTCGATGTTCTGCATGTAATCCTCAAGAAAATCTCTCTCCAATTACAGTTGAATCCTCTTCATCTCAAGAATGCCGATAAGCTGCTCGATTTTCTGCCCCAGGAGTTTGCGGTTCTTTTCTTCAAGTACCTCGCTACGCGACGGGCGGAGGATTTCGATTCCATCGCCGGCGGATTGACTGTTTTCGATCGGGTGGCCGACGATATTGTGGAGTTCATCGCCACATGACCATGAACCGTATCGTCACCAGCCTGCTGCTCAGGCGCCCCTTCTACGGTTATATTCTGTCGAGTCTGCGGCTCGAGCGGAAGGCCGGAATCGAGGGCATGGAATCAATCTACGACGGCCCCAGCGTGAGGCTGCTTTACGATCCTGTATGGCTGGAGACCCTCCCGCAGAATCGGGCCTTCGGCGCAGTAATCCACGAGCTTCTGCATATTGTTCTTATGCATCCCTTTCGCCGCAACGGACGAGAGCCGGCGCTTTGGGCGATAGCAACCGACCTGGCGGTTAACGAGCATCTCGACCCGGCGATCCTTCCCGATAAGGCTTTGACGGTTGAACGGCTCAATCGAGAACCGGGGATCACGCTGGAAGCCGGCGGCAGTGCAGAATCCTACTATGCATCCCTGGCCGCCTTGAGGGATGAGGGATCCTTCGGCTTTATCCCCCTTAAGAAGCAGGTTATGGTGCGCTTCCCCGATGAACGGGAGAGTCTGATTCGGATCAATGAGGATGCTGAGCTATCGGAAATAAACCGTAAAACCGTACAGCACTCCCTGGAGGCCCTTACCCTCCAGGCGGCCCAGGAGGGAGAGATTCCGGGAGCCCTGGGGGATCATCTGACCGGAGTCTACCGTAGACTCGAGGTCAATTGGCGCAATGTGCTGAAGAAGTTTCTGACCGGAAAGGGTCGCATGCGGCAGCATAAAACAGTGAAGCGCCTTTCAAAACGCTTCGAGGATACTCCGGGAGTGAAGCGCAGCAAAGGGATTCGAGCCCTGGTTGCGGTGGATGAGAGCGGCTCTATCAGCGACGAAGATATCTCCTCCTTCTACGGCGAGCTTCGCAAGCTCGAACGGGCTACCAGGGCGGATATCCGCGTTACCCGCTTCGACAGCGACTGCACCCCGCCGGAATCCCTCAAGGCCTATGTGGGAAAAAGAACCAGGGCCAAACAGGGGGGCACGGATTTCCGGCCGATCTTCCGCATGGCCGATGCATTGACCGTCCCGCTGGTAATCGTCTTCACCGACGGAGACGGTATCTACCCTCCCGATTCGAAGCAGCAGGTTCTCTGGGTATTAACCGCTGATCCGAAAGCTCCACCTCCATTCGGATCACTCCTCAAGTTTACAGGCTAAAGCAATGACGGTAAATTTTTATATTTGCGGCGGCGAAATCCGGATCAATAAGCGGCTCTTCGTGCGGGAGATCCTCTCCCCTTCCTCTCCCCTGAAGGCCCTCCTGAACTACGAACTCGAGGAATCGGATAAAGAACGGGTTCTGGAAGTGCAAAAAGAGAGCCAGGAGGATGTGGTAACTATCAACTACACCGAGGGGAGCAATGTTCCAGTGGGGGAGGATTTCAACGCTCTGGTATCACGCCTCAAAGGGAAATACAAGGATGCGGTCCGCGGACGAATCAACCTGGTGGCCGACTACTATCACCCCATAAGCGTCACCCTCGATCTGAACGCCGAGGACGGCAGGGTGCGAACAATGCAGCTGTAGGGAGCAGCTCTCGAAGGACTCCGACCTTTGACTCTCAGCCTCTTTTTCGCTATACTACCCGTTATGAAATCAGCCGCACAGTCGAGTCCCGCGACCAAATATAAGGTTAACCAGGAAGTGGTCTATCCCCTGCAGGGCGTGGGAAAGATCACCGCCATTGAAGAGAAAGAGTTCAAAGGCGAGAAGATTCTCTACTACATCGTCTACTTGGAAGTATCCGATATGACGGTGATGATTCCGACCGAGAAGGCCGATGAGCTGGGCATTCGCGCCATCGTCTCCAAGACCGAATCGAACAAGGCCCTCAAACTGATCTCCGAGGATCACGAACCGATCACCGCCGATTGGAAGATGCGTTACCAGATGAATCTGGACCTCTTGAAGAGCGGCAGCGTGATGGATATCGCCACCGTAGTACGGACCCTCTACCACCGCAGCAAGATCAAGGAACTGCCGATCCTGGAGCGGAAGCTCTTCGACAGCGCCCTGAAGCTCCTGGTCGACGAGGTCTCCTTCTCGCTGGATAAGAGCAAAGAGGATGTGGAGAACCTGATCTTCTCCAAATTGGAAACCCCCAAGGAATAGGCCCCGCCCTATGCGCGCCGCCGTAATCGTAACCGCCGCCGGCGCAAGCCGCCGGTTCGGCGGAAGCATGAAGAAAGAGTACCTCAGGTTTAACGGCGCCACCGTGCTCTACAACGCTCTCTCGGCCTTTGCCGACCCCCAACTATTTACCGATCTCCTGGTCACGGTTCCCGCCGACGGCGAATCGGGAGCCAGGCAAGCGCTTGCAGGCTTCGAGCGCCTCGACGAGGTGATCTTTACCCCCGGTGGAGAGACCCGGCAGGCTTCGGTTCTGGCCGGCCTAACGGCCCTCGAGGAGCGAGCGCCGGAGATCGTACTCATCCACGACGGCGCCCGTCCTTGGTGCACCCCCGATCTGGCCCGGGCTGTGGCCGAACGCAGCCTGGAAGCGGGCGCTGCAGCGCCGGCGGTCGCCTCCATCGACGCGATGAAGATCCTTTCCCGGGACGGCTTCATTCTCGACCATCTCTCCCGGGAAGCAACCTTCCGTATTCAGACCCCCCAGGGCTTCATCTACGAGGATATCTTAAGCGCCCATCGACAGGCTGCGAGGGACGGGGGCAACTATATCGACGATACCGAAATCTACGGCCGCTATATCGGTGCGGTAGCCACCGTACCGGGAGACGAAGCCAACCGTAAGATAACCTACCAAGAGGATCTGTTAAGCTGATGCGCATCGGCAGCGGCTACGATCTCCACCGGTTGGGACCCGATAGAGCCCTGATGCTGGGGGGCGTGGAGATTCCCTCCTCCGTGGGCGAGCTCGGCCACTCCGACGGCGATGTATTGATTCACGCCGTGATCGACGCCTTGCTGGGAGCGGCCGCCCTGGGGGATATCGGCACCCACTTCCCGCCGTCGGATCCGGCCTATGCGGGCATCGACAGCCGCACACTCCTGGCCCGCACCATGGAACTCATCGGCACAGCAGGCTTTCGTCCGATTAATCTGGACGCGACGGTTATCCTGGAGCTGCCCAAACTCAAACCCTACATCAGGGCGATTCGAGAACAGCTGGCGGCGGACATCGGCCTTTCGGTCGACTGCGTCAGCGTCAAGGCCAAGACCAACGAGGGGGTCGATGCCGTCGGCCGGGGCGAGGCCATAGCGGTTCACGCCGCGGTTCTGATCGAGGAGTCATGATTCCATCCAAGGCTGAATGGGAGGAGATCTTCGCCCGTTTGCGAAGCTCTACAGGGAGCGCCCCGACACCATCGGTCACCAAGATCGCCGAGGAGCGGCCCGATCCCTTCCGGGTGCTGGTCTCCACCATAATCTCCCTGCGCACCAAGGACGAGGTCACCATCGCCAGCTCATCGCGACTCTTCGCGGCCGCGGATACCCCGCAGGCTATGCTAAGCTTAAGCGAAGAGGAGATAGCCGCACTGATCTATCCCGCCGGCTTCTACCGCACCAAGGCCGGAACCCTGCATAGAGTATCCGGCCTTTTAATCGAGAAACACGCAGGCCGGGTGCCGCATACCCTGGAGGAGCTCCTCGCCCTGCCGGGGGTAGGACGAAAGACAGCAAACCTTACCCTGGGCCTCGCCTTCGGCGTGCCTTCGATCTGCGTCGACACCCATGTGCATCGGATTCCCAATCGATTAGGCTGGATCTCAACCCGAAATCCCGACGAGAGCGAAACCGCCTTGATGGCCATCCTTCCCGAACGCTACTGGATCGAGATCAATACCCTCCTAGTCGCCTTTGGGAAACAGATCTGCACCCCCCAGAGTCCCTGGTGCGGTCGTTGCCCACTCTACTCCCGGTGTGAGCGGATCGGGGTGGAGCGCTCTCGCACATAATCGAGCATAAAAAAACCTCCCCGGATCGGGGAGGCGTAGATTCCCTAGAGTGTTTCGACTACTCGCGGGCGATCAAGAGGCTCTTGGGATCGAGCATCAGATGCATGTCGTGCAGCTCCTCGCTCGAGCGATCCTTAACCGCTTTCAACTTGACGTGGTCCCCTTCATAGGCCAGGGTAATGACCACATCCAGGTTCTCCGCAAAGCTCTTCAGTTCGTTGGGATATCCCTTCTCGTCGTAACAGGGTTCGTCGCCCTTCAGGGAGGCGCTGAACCAGACTTCGAGCTTGTGCTCGCCGGCGAAGGCTTTGATTTTCGCCACATCCTCGGCGGAGGCCTGGGCAAAATCGAAGCCGTCGAAGAGAATCTGATCGGCGGCGAAATGGCCGTCGGTGATCATGGCGCTGATGCTGCGCAGGATTTGATCGGTAGAGATCCCCTCCTGATTGAAGTTCATGATGACCCGATTCTTGACGATGTCGTCATGGATATCCAACGCATCCTCGAGCTCCCGCTTCTTGGAGATCTCTTTAAAGATATCCTCGTACCAGCTAACGATATGATCGACCCGGGAGGAGAAGGAGACGTGAATAACGTGCTTCTCGCGAAAGAGTTGGTCGGTTCCGATATGTACCAGACATGCGGTCTTGCCAACCCCTTTCCGGGATGCAAGAACGCCGATATTGCCTGCTCCGAGTCCGCCGTGGATCGATTTCTCGAATACCCGCAGCGGACTGCGCTGTACTAACTCTGATTTAACCATTCCTTCCCCCTATTTGCCTTGCTCTTTCTTCTTTTTCTCCTCGAACTCTTTCTTGAGTTCCTCGGAGATACCCGCCGGTACGCGGCCGTACTTCTCGAACTCCATGGTGTATTCGGCCTTACCCTGGGTCAATGAGCGGAGAACGGTGGAGTAGCCGAACATCTCGCTCAAGGGTACCTCAGCCTCGACCCGGCAGAAGCTGCCGTCCTCGACCGACGCTACGATTATACCACGGCGCTGATTGATCGAACCGAAAATGTTCCCCTGGAACTCGTTCGGTCCCTCGACGCTGACCTTCATGATCGGCTCGAGGATAACCGGTTTGGCCTTGTGGTAGGCCTCACGGAAGGCGCTCAAGGATGCGATCTGGAAAGCCATATCCGAGGAGTCGACCGCGTGGGAGGCGCCGTCCTGGAGGACCGCCTTGATTCCGACGATCGGGAAGCCGATCAGGGAACCCTTGTCCAAGGCGGACTGAAATCCCTTGTCACAGGCCGGAATATATTCGGTGGGGATGTTACCGCCTTTGACCTTGTTCTCGAACTCGTAGTTCCCCTCTTCCAGGGGCTCGATATAGCCGACGACTTTACCGTACTGACCGGAACCACCGGTCTGCTTCTTGTGGGTATAGTCGAAGTCCGCCCGCTGGCTGATCGCCTCGCGGTAGGCTACCTGGGGAGCGCCGGTCTCGACCTCGGCCTTGTACTCCCGCTTCATCCGTTCGATGTAGACCTCCAGGTGCAGCTCGCCCATTCCCTGGATGATCGTCTCGTTCGACTCGGGGTCGACATAGGTGCGGAAGGTCGGATCTTCCTTGGTGAAGCGGTTGAGGGCCTTGGCCATGTTGTCCGAAGCCTTCTTGTCCACCGGCCGTACCGCCAGGGTGATTACCGGGTTGGGTACGAACATGGAGGTCATCGATAGATTGAGATCGGGATGACAGAAGGTGTCTCCCGATGCGCAGTCGATACCGAAGAGAGCCGCAATGTCGCCGCAGCCGGCCTCGGTTATATCCTCCATATGATCGGCGTGCATCTTGATCAAGCGGCCGACCTTGAACTTCTTGCGGCTGCGCACATTGTAGAGCTCCGAGCCCTTCTTGATCTCGCCCTGATAGATGCGGATGTAGGTCAGCTGTCCGTACTGTCCGTCCTCGAGTTTGAAGGCCAGCGCCACCGGGGGCTTAGAGGGATCGGCGGTCAGTTTGAACTCCGCCTCTTCCTTATCCAGGTCGAGAGCGATGTTTTCAACCTGATCGGGACTCGGCAGATAGCTCTCTACCGCGTCGAGCAGGGGCTGAACGCCCTTGTTCTTGTAAGCCGAGCCCAGGTAGACCGGAGTGAGCTCCAACGAGAGGGTTCCCTTGCGAACCGCGTCGTGAATCAGCTCTTCGGTAACGCTCTCTTCGAGCATCGCCTCCATCAGCTCCTCGGAGAACATAGAGACCGCATCGAGCATCATCTCCCGCCGCTCCTCGGCCTCGGCCTGAAGCTCCGCGGGAATCTCTTTCTCCACCACCTCGGTACCGCCATCACCCTCGAAATAGAGGGCCTTCATGGTGATCAGGTCGATCATACCTTCGTGCTTGTCTTCGAGTCCGATCGGCACCTGCATCATGACCGCATTATGGCCGAGCTTCTCCTCGAGCTGGTCCCGCACCTTGTAGGGATTGGCACCGGTCCGGTCGCACTTGTTGACGAAGGCGACCCGGGGCACGTTGTAACGCTTCATCTGGCGATCTACGGTAATCGACTGGGACTGAACGCCGCCGACCGAACAGAGCACCAGAATGGCGCCGTCCAGGACCCGCAGGGCCCGCTCAACCTCGATGGTGAAGTCGACGTGTCCCGGGGTGTCGATGATGTTGATCTGGGTCTCTTTCCAAGTTACGTTGGTCGCAGCGGAAGCGATGGTAATTCCCCGCTCCTTCTCCAGTTCCATGGAGTCCATAGTCGCTCCGACGCCGTCCTTTCCCCGAACCTCGTGAATAGCGTGGATCCGTTTACAGTAAAACAGGATACGCTCGGTCAGGGTGGTCTTGCCGGAGTCGATATGGGCGCTGATACCGATATTCCTCAACTTGGTAATATCATTGCTCATATTACTCACTACCTCTCAATATAAGTCTATTTCCTGCTTTTTCAATCATTAGAGTCAGCAAGAAAGTTGGTATTCTTGTCAGGATCAAGCAGGGGCGGGATGATGTAATCCCACGGCGCGTATACTAACCAAAAGAGCAATCTATTACAAGTAGTCCGGAAGAGCCTATATTCTTTATTAACTTAAAGTTAGCAAACTCTTAACCGAGCCGGATTAATTGCCAGAAGAGTACTGCCCGGACTATACTGATTGTATGGATCTCCTCATCGGCACCAGCGGTTACTCCTATAAGGATTGGGTAGGACCGGTCTATCCCGAGGGGTGCAGACAGACCGAATACTTCGATCACTACCGGAAAATCTTCACCTTCACCGAACTCAACTTCAGCTACTACGCCTTTCCATCCGCAAAAACCCTGGCGGCCCTGCAGGAGAAAGCCGGCGATGAGTTCCGCTTCGCCCTGAAAGCCCACCGCAGCATGACCCACGAGGAGAGCGACGACATCCCCGGCCTCTGCGCCCGTTTCGTCGAAGCCCTGAGCCCCTTTCGTGAGGCCGGTAGCCTCGCCTCGGTCCTGCTGCAGTTCCCCTACAGCTTCCACTACACCCGGGAGAACCGGCTGAGATTAGACAGGCTTTGCACCGGGTTCGAATCGGTTCCCCTGCATGTGGAGTTCCGCAACACCGACTGGTCGAGCGAGCAGGTAAGCGAGGGGCTGCGCACCCGCGGGGTGGGCCTGGTCGCCTCGGACTACCCGGACCTGAAAGGCCTCCCCGGATTCGCCGCCGCCCAAACCTCACCCATCGCCTACGCCCGCTTTCACGGCCGGAACAGGACCAACTGGTGGAAAGGGACCAATGTCTCCCGCTACGACTACCGCTACACCACAGAGGAGCTCATCGAACAGGTACCGATCCTGAAGGAGATGGGGGAGAAGGCGCAGGTGTTGCTGGTGGCCTTCAACAACCACTACAAGGGGCAGGCGGTGGACAACGCCCTGGAGCTCAAGGGGCTGTTGGAGGAGTGAGATAGTCACTCCGGGCTAGTTATTTCCGAGAAATTGCTTTTTAAATTATTATGGTATATAATTATGGTATGGCACAAATGAATAAGCGGGCAACCTACGCTCTGGACGAAGAGACAATAGAACGCATCAGGAAACTCTCCGCCCTCATGCATGTCTCGCAGGCAGAGGTGGTACGACGGGCCGTAGCCCTGGCGGAGGAGGTAAGCGACGGAGAGGCGGCACAGAAGCTCGCCCGATTGGATGCTTACCATGCAAAGGGCGGCATCAGCGCGGAGAAGGCCGAAGAGTATCTGGGAGAGGTGCGGAAGAACCGCGCCAACTGGGACAGAGAGTGGTGATCCTGCTGGACACAAACTACCTAATCCGTTGCCTCGTCCCGGGAACCGATGAGGCGAGCAGGGTGAGCGGCTGGATAGGCGAACGACAGGAGCTCTGCACATCGGCAATCTGCTGGTACGAGTTTCTCTGCGGCCCTGTTGACGAGGAGGGCATCCATCTATGCGCCTCCCTGCTGGGGGATCGCATCCTGCCTTTCGGTCCCGACCAGGCGCAGGAAGCCTCACGGCTCTTCAACCGTTGCGGGCGAAAGCGGAGCCTGCGGGTGGACGCAATGATCGCCGCTGCAGCCATTGGTTCACAGGCGATACTGGCCACCGAGAACCGGGACGATTTCACGGCTTTTGAGGAATTCGGGCTGGAGCTGGTATGAGGGAGGTACTGGCCAGCCGTTCGCAATGAGCGGGTAGAGCGGATACGGTACAGGATAATCATTGACGTACCATATATTGTACAGTATATTGTTTAAATGCAAGCCATTAACTACTCCGAACTGCGCAGAAATCTTAAATCTCATCTGGACCGGGTTTTCAACGACCATGATCCGCTCATCGTCACCCGCAAGGAGAATGAGAACGTGGTCGTTATATCCCTGGAAGATTATAACAGCCTGACCGAAACACAATATCTGCTATCCACCGAAGCGAACGCAGAACACTTGATAAGATCACTCAAGGAATCAAGAAGCGGTAAAGTTTCAGAGAGAGAACTGATTGAGGAATGAATGTCACCTTCACCGATTCAGCCTGGGTAGATTATCTCTATTGGCAGAATACGGATAAGAAAATCCTTAAACGAGTTAACAACATAATCAAAGAAATAAAGAGATCACCCTTCGAAGGAGTCGGTAAACCTGAGCCGTTACGCTTTCAACTACAGGGCTGCTGGTCCAGACGGATCACTCAGGAGCATCGCATCGTCTACGAACTGGTCGACGACGAACTGCGCATCATCTCCTGCCGGTTTCATTATTGATCGCCGCCGGGGAAGAGAGGTTTTCGCAGAGTATACAGAGAGCACAGCGCTCACGACAGGAGAGTCTGTACGTATACTTTCCGGTAGGATATACGTATAGAATACCATCAGAGACCTTACTCCGTACTCTCATTCAGACTGTCAGATATTTGCGCCCTTTGGCGGCCATTGCCCATTACGAGGGCAACTGCCCATGGCATTGATTAGCTCTCGGCGCTTGGGGTAGTGCGCTGGCGAACTTCAAGGAGGGTCAGGACTGTCCGTCGCCGGTCGCGAGTCGACGCAAGGCATTCACAATCTCTGGCTTCTGAACACGACCGGAAGCCACGGAGATCATCAGCGGATAGAGCCGGTCATCCGGATCTGTGATCGTAATCCCGTTGAGGTCCAGGAAAACCAGGGCCGAGGCAAGCGCCACCCGCTTGCTGCCGTCGACGAAGGGATGGTTCTGGCACAAATGGAACACGTACGCGGCCGCCATCTCATACAGGTCGCCGTGAAGCCGTGTTCCCCTGAACGAGGCTTGCGGAACCGCGATTGCAGAGCTTACGAGACCAATATCGCGTACGCCGAACTCACCACCATAGCGAGCAATCTGGTCGCGGAGGATGGTAAGGACCTCTGTTAGGGTGAGAAACCGCGGATTATCCACTACTTCGCAAGACGCTCGAGGGTCGTTGAGAAGCGTGAGTTGATCTTGTCCAGGGATGCCAGGAACTCGTCTTCGGTGTGAGACGTTACCGGCGAGATTACAATGTTGTGTCCATCGGTGGTGATCTCCAGCGGTGTATCCATTCCCACGTTTAGGAGATCGAGGATCGGTTTATCGAGGATAAGGGCGGCGCTGTTTCCGTGTTGTACAAGCTTCTTGGTCATAATCATATCGTATACACGACGTATATCCGGCGTCAAGTGCAAACTCGAGTTCGGAGGAATGAAGAAGGCGGGCTTCCGGACTACAGGTGTTTTTGATTATTACCGGGGCTGGACCGTCCCGAATGACTCCGGGCACTCCTAGCCCGAGAAGAGGAACTTTCGTTTCTCCTGGGCGATAAACATCTCCGCCTTCTCCAGGAAGAGCCGCGCCGCCTTGTCGTGGGGGTTCGCCGCAATGATGCGTTTGAAGAGCTCGGCGGCCTCCTCGAACTCCTTCTTGGAGAAGTGGAGGATGGCCGACTCGAAGTCGGTCTTGGTCTCGTTCTTGGCGCCTTGCATCTCTTCCAGGTCGCCGTCGAAGATCTCGAAGAGGGATACCGACTGGTTCTTGCCTTTCACTCGTACCTTGCCCAGAAAGCGGAAGCCGTAGGCGGTAGGATTCTCGAGTTTGATGAAGGACTCCTGGCTGATTATGATATTGGCCCCGTAGAGCTTGGTCACGTCCTGGATTCTAGAGGCCAGGTTGACCGCGTCGGAGATAACCGTTCCCTGCATGCGCCCCTGATCACCGATGATACCGAGGATCAGGTTTCCGGTATGGATGCCGACCCCAATGCTGATGGGCCGATAGCCGCAGGTCGCCCGCTGCTTGTTATAGAGCTCCATATGCTGCACCATCTCGGTGGCCGCGGTAATCGCATCCTCGGGCCGATTGGGAAAGAGGGCCATGATCGAATCGCCGATATACTTGTCGATGATGCCGCCGTTGTTCTGGATCATCGGAGAAAGACGGCTCAAGAAGGAGTTAATGAACTTGAAGTTCTCCTGGGGCGTCATACTCTCGGAGAGTGCGGTGAAGGCCCGGATGTCGACGAAGAGGACGGTCATCTCCTTCTGGACCTGATCGCCGAGCTGGATGTCGACGATGTTGTCGTGCCCGAGGAAATCAAGGAACTCCATCGGTACGAAACGGCTATAGATGCTGTTGATCTTGGCCAGATTGAGATGGGTCCGTACCCGAGCCAGGAACTCCTCCTGGGTGTAGGGCTTGGCCAGGAAGTCGTTCGCCCCGGCCTTGAGCCCCTCCTCCATATCCATGACTTCGCTCTTGGCGGTAACCAGGATTATCGGCAACTCGGTGGGGCTGTATTTCTCGCGTATCCGGCGGCAGACCTCGTAGCCGTCGATTCCGGGCATCATGATATCCAAGAGAACCAGGTCGAACTCGTTCTCTTCCATCTGATCCAGCGCTTCCTGTCCGGTCAAGACGGCAACGACCCGGAATTCGCCCCCGGAGAGTTGATTCTTCATAACCTGGAGGTTGACAGGATTATCGTCGGCCACCAACACTGCGAACCGGCCGACGTCGCTGTTGTTCTCGTTGAGGGATTCCAGATTGGCCAGCGCATCGAGGGTAAGATCGTACTCCTCATCGTTGTCCTGGCGATGCACGGCCGAGGCCTTGGGAAGGGAGAAGGTGAAGGATACATGTCCCTCCTCGTCGGACGCGAAAGAGACCTCGCCTCCGTGGAGCTCAATCAGGCTCTTGGTAATGGCTAATCCCATCCCGGTTCCCTGGTATCCTTCGATCAAGCTGAGGTTGTCAGTCTCGTAGGCAGTAAAGACCTTGTTGAGGGTATCGGACGAAAGCCCCATACCGTCCGCATCGATCCGCATGAAGACGAGGTCGTCGTCCTCCTCGGCCGATATGCGCAGTTCGCCCTCCTCGGTGAATTTTATCGCCGTGGAGACCAGGTTGTAGAGGATCTGTTCAATCCGGGATTCATCCCCGTGGGCAAAGAGAGCATGGGGATCGAGCTCATTAAAGAGCTTGACCGGTTTCCCCAAGAGCAGGGGCTTACACATGGCGTTGACTACGATCACCGACTGGTAGACGTCTACCTCGGCCAGCTGCAGCTTGATCCCTCCCTCCCGCAGTTTCGAGAAGTCGAGGATATCGTTGACCATTGCGCTCAAGCGCAGCCCCGAGGAGACTACCAGGGAGAGGGTAGAACTCTGGTCCTCATTCAACTCTCCCATGGATCCCCGGAGCATAGATTCGGCCAATCCGACTATTCCATGGAGGGGCGTGCGAAGCTCATGACTGGTATTGGCCAGGAATTGATCCTTGAGCCGATCGGCTTGGCGCATATGATCATGCATATTGCGGATCTTGTCGAACTCATGTTCGACCGCCAGGAACTGCACCAAGAGGTGAGTAAACAAGAGAATTATTAATCCGATCGGAAGAAGGTAGAGAGAATCGATGAATCCGAAATAGAAGAGATAATCATTGATGCCGAAGAGCAACAGCTGGACGCTACCGATTAGATGCAGCAAGGCGCCGCTGTTACCTTTACGAACCTGAAGAATCAACACCCGCCACAGATAGAGAAACAACAGCCCACTGGCGGCGAGTTGAACCAGGAGCAGATAGGGCAGCCAGGAGGGCGAGAGCAGGAGGAGACCGGGAAGCAAGGCCGCCATCAATCCGCCGTAGAGATAGAGCGGCCAGGTCACCAGCCGTTTCCGGTAGCGGTTCCAAAAGAAAAAGAAGAGCGCCGCTCCGGCCGCAGGCAGACTGAGATACTCGATCCAGAGGAAGATATCCGCACCCAGCTCCGGAAAGAACTGCATCAGCATCTTCTGGCCGGTTACCAGAGAACGCAGGAATGCAAACAGAATAAAGAGGGCAAAATAGAGATGATCCCGACGACGACCGAAAGAGGCCAAGAGAAAAACCAGGATCGCGGTGACCAGGAGCACGGTAAGGAGAATCAGATTCGAAACCGACAGGAGCTCAGTCCAACGGCCTACATAGGCGGGATCCCCGAGCAGCACGCGCCCCTCCCATATACCTCCGACGGGGTGGTGGAAGCTCGAGAGCTGGATCACAATCTCCCACTCCCCCGATTCAGGGACGGGAAAGACTTGGAAGGTACGATAGCTTAAGGGAATCTCCAGCCGTTCGCTTCTGGCAGGTACGGCCGGAGTCTCCAGTTCGGTTCCGTTTATCCAGATCCGGCCGGCGGAACGAAGCGGCGGAAGCCCCAATGCGGCGAAAGAGAGTCCTTCGAGGCCGCCGATCCGTAATCGGTAGCTTCCGATGGAGGGCAATTGGGGACTATCTCCTCGATTTAGATCCCGCCAGCTTCCGGGGACGACAACTGTTTGAACGCCTGAAGCGCGAGAAAATTCCTCGGGATCGAGGAGCTCGCCGGGAACAAACTCCCACGGGCCGCTCAAATCGTAGATTCTGCCGTCGAGAGTTTCGGTCAAAACCCCGCTTCCGTCGGCAATATCGAGACTGCTTATGGGAACGGCTGCAAAGAAGGCGAAATAGAGGCCGCCGATAAGGGTGAGGAATATCAGTAGAGTAGCGAGGACTACTTTCGTACGCATACAATATAACTATCGGAAAAGCGGGGCAAAAAGCAAGAAGAACTTTCAGCATCCGTGAACTAAGCGCCGATACACTTATTGAAGGACTATGAATAGACTGCATCACATCCTGACGCGTGCGCTTTTTGGCGTTCTCCTTTTCCTCATCCTGCTCCCGGACCCTCTCTACGCCTTAGAGGAGACAATCCGCCTCGGTCGCGAAGAGGGCTGGACCAATCCTTATCACTACGGAACCGAAGAGAATCCTGAAGGATTCCGCGGTTTTGCGGATATCGAATTGCTCGACGCCTCTTATGGGAGGGATGAAGCCACGGATCTGCTGCTCCACTTCGAAGGTTCGGCTGACCGCGTTTTCTGGGATCAGAGTCCCGGCTACCTGCTCGAGCCCCGGGGAATCGAGTTGGACGACGAGATGCGGGTATTCGGCCGCGGCGCGGGACTCTTCAGCGCCGGGAAAAGCAGTTTGAGACTGATCCCCCAACGGGGCAGCCTTTTCTATCCCGGCAGCGATTGGCGGGATTTCACGATTGAATTCTGGCTCTACCCGGCGGAAACCGAATCCCGCCAGACTATCATCCACTGGGAGGGGGTTACCCGCCCCGATGAATGGGGCGAGATGCCCCGCCCCCAGGAGTTGAGCTGCCGCATCGGAGACAACCGGCTCAGCTGGAGCTTTACCAATATCTTTCGCCCATTCGATACTCGAGGTTACGAACTGGAGTTGACCGGTTCGCAAGAGCTCCTGCCCCGCCGCTGGAATCATCATGCGGTCCGCTTCGATTCGGCTACGGGTCTTATTGAATACCTGGTCAACGGACGGGTCGAAGATTTCGCCTATGCCAACTATACAGACCGGGAGGACGGGATTGTTTTTCTACCCTTCCTCGGGTCCGCCGGGAAACAGGAGCTTTTCATCGGCGGAGAATTGGACGGACTGCTGGATGAGCTGAGGATCTCGTCGATCCACCGAGATGAGATCCCCCCCGCTCTCTATACCGCCCGGCGGGGAGAGGTTGTTCTCCCGGCACAGGATCTCGGCTACGGCCGCTCCCGGCTGGTATCCATCGATACCACCCAAAACACCCCGGCCGATTCGGATATCTTCTATTACTACCAGTTGCGGGAGGATCCCTTTCCTCTGCGGCCGGAGAATCCCGGCTGGATACCCTTCACCGCGGGTGCTATATTCTCTCCTGAGGTCCGCGGCCGCTACCTGCACCTGATGGCCGCCCTCTATCCAGACGGAAAGGAGCAACTGAGTCCGGTGCTGTCCGATGTAACCATCACCTACGAACCGGACCTGCCGCCTCCGCCCCCCTCAGGGCTGAGCGCCGTCGCCGGGAACGCCTCGGTACGGCTCCGCTGGGATCCGGTGCCCGATCCCGACCTGGAAGGTTACCGGATCTATTACGGAACATCCCCGGGACGCTACTTCGGCGAAGGGAGCGAGAGCGGTCCCTCGCCGGTAGACGTCGGCACCGAGACCGAGTTTCTGCTCGAGGGTCTCGAAAACGGCCGACTCTATTACTTCAGCGTGGTCGCCTACGATGGTTCGGTCAATCCCTATCAGACGGTTTTCTCCCGGGAAGTCAGCGCCCGACCGCGGCGTTTGGAACCTGCGATGCCCGGGGGAGAACCCTAGTGGAGCTGCATGAACTGAGCGCCCGGGCCCGCAAGGCCTTCCTTCTCAGAGACTGGCCCAATGCCGAACGTTTCGCCCGTGAGCTGAACGTACAGAAACCGGGAACCCCGGGAATTCTCCTCTTTCTCGGGAACATCTACACCAAGATGGGTGATTACAACCGGGCGATCCAGGCCTTTCAGGAATCCCTGGAGCTGGACGACAAAAACACCGAGGCCTACAACAACATCGGCATCGTCTACCGGCTGGAGGAGAATCTGCCCGCGGCGGTGGGCGCCCTGGAACGGGCCCGGGAACTCGCCCCGGAGCGGGCCGACATCTGGTACAACCTGGCCAACGTCCACAAGCAGATGGACGAGCCGGAGGTGGCCGAAACCTATTACCGGAAAGCCATCGAGCTGGATCCCGGGCTCACCCGGGCCTACAACAATCTCGGCACCCTCTACCAGAAGGAGGGGAAGCAGCAGGAAGCGGAGGAGTTCTACCGCCGGGGGATCTCCCGGGACGAGAATAATCCCCTGCTGCAGTACAACTTGGGAATCAGCTATCAGGAGCAGCAGCGGGTCGATGAGGCGATCTCCGCCTTCCGCCGGGCCTTGAAGAGCCGTCCCAACTGGGTCGACGGACTGAACAACCTCGGAATCCTCTTGGAAGAGAGGGGTGAGTACGAGGAGGCGGCCCGGGTTATCGGCAACGCCCTGCAGATCGAGGCGGACAATCCCAAGCTCAACAACAACATGGGTGTCGTCCTGAGTGCTCAGGGCCGCCACAACGAGGCGATCGACTATCTGCGCCGGGCGGTGGAGGGGAATCCCAACTACAGCCGGGCCAGCCTCAATCTGGGTACCGAACTCGAGGAGCTCGGGGAATACGGCGACGCCTGGGATCATCTACAAAAATTAAAAGCCGAAACCCCGGCCGACCTGGAGATCCGGGAGAAGATCGCCCGGCTGGCCCTTAAATCGGGAAAGATGCGTCAGGCCAAGGAGGAGATCCGCTTCATCCTGGATCACAACCCGAACGCCGGCTTCGCCTACTCCCTGTTGGGGAAGATTCACCTCGCATCCGGCGACCGCAAACGGGCGGTGCAGGCCTATGCCAAGGCCATCAGTCTGGACCGGGATGATTTAGAGACATCCCTCAATCTGGCCCTCCTCTACAAGGAGATGAAGGAGCACGAACGCTCCATCGCTCAGGCAAGCGATATCCTCTCCCGGGATCCGAACCACTACGCTGCCAAGCTTCTATTAGGCAAGCTCTACCTCTACCAGAATCTCTACAGCGAGGCCCTGAGCCTCTTGGAACCGCTCTACGAGCGCTTCCCCTACGACGAGGAGCTCTTAGAGACCCTGATTCGGGCCCACAAGGGCGCCGGAAACCGGGAAGAGGCCCTCAGATTTACCGAGGAGCTGGTCCATCTGCAGAGCGAGCGGGACAGCACCCTCGATCTGGAGAAGCTGGAGCAGACCCTGCACCTCTACGAGGAGGCGGTCGAGGCCTATGCCGAGGAACACGAGCGGGTCTGGGAGGAGAATCTCAAACGCCTGACCGACCGCGACGAGGCCGAACCGGAACCGGAGGAGATCAAGGAGGAGGAGAGCCTCTTCTTCGACGCAATCCCCGATCTCGACCAACCGGCGGCGATCCTCGACGTGGGGGGCATCGAGCCGGTCATCGTCATCAACGAGGACGAGGAACGGCTGCGCTTGAAGGAGATGGAGGAGGAGATCCTCTCTCCGCCGCCGGAAGAGGAGGACGAGGAGGAGCCGCCTCCCCTGCGTTCGGAGGTAGCGATGATCGGTCCTGCAGCATCCCCTCAGCCTGCGGCACAGCCTGAATCGCCAACACCCGCCTCTGCCGCTGGCGGCGATTCAGGCGACCGGGGTTCGGACGGCGGAGGATTCGCGGGAAACGTTTCGGTCAACGTACCCATTCAGATGCCCGCCGCGACCAGGATGGAGATCGCCGGCGGCCTCAGACTGGACGAGCATATCAGCCGCCGGGAGAAGCAGAAGATTACCCGTAAGCTCCGACGGGGAAAGCCCGGCAAGGGAGAACCCGGCGAATCGCCGCAGGGGGCAGCACCGGCCGAAGATGTAGAAGAGAAACCGGCGGAACTGTTGAAGTACCTGGAGGATCTTACCGACTACCTGCCGGAGGAGCGTAAGCATGAGTACGAACAGAGCGATATGCGGCTGCGCCTCGAAGCGCTTCGCGAACGCCTGGAAGGAAAACCATCCCTGCGCCAGCAACTGGAACGACTTCGCCCCCCCTCTTCCCCTAGGGAGGATTTACGCTTGAATAGCGACTCGATCGAGAGTACCCTTTCATTTATGGGGGATCTCTCCACCTATCTGCCGAATAAAGAGATCGGGGTTGCTCTTCATCACCGAATTGCCGATATATTGAAGAACATGAAGCGAGACAAGCATGGAGCAACATAAAAAGAATTATCTCTACGCCTTGAAGGTCTATATCGATAAAATGCCCAGTCTCCCGACCAGCGTCACCAAGATTATGGAGATCTCCAACGATCCCAAGGCGTCGCCGGCGGACCTCAACCAGGTAATCAGCCTCGATCCGGTGCTGATGGGCAAGGTGATGAAGCTGATCAACTCGGCCTACTACGGTCTCTCTACCGAGGTCACCTCCCTGGTGCGGGCGATCATCATGCTGGGCATCAATACCGTCAAGAATCTGGCCTTGAGCACCGCCGTACTGGCTAACTTGGGGAAAACCTCGTCCGAGCACGGTCTGAACATGGACGGCTTCTGGCGCCACAGCCTCTGCGTGGGGGCGACCTCCAAACTGATCGCCAAGAAGCTAAAGGTCGATCCGAAGCGGCTGGAAGAGTATTTCATGGCCGGCCTACTGCACGATATTGGGAAGATCCCCTTGAACAATCGGCTCTCCGACGCCTATGTCAACGCCATGAGCGCCGCCGATCGGGAGAAGATCACCCTGATTCAGGCCGAAAAGAACGTGATCGGCATTCACCACTGCGAGGTGGGGAAGATCATCCTCCAGCGCTGGCGGCTCAATCAGGAGATTCAGGACGCCTTGAGCTTCCACCATGCACCCTTGAGCTACGAGGGGCCCCACCGCCGGATCGTCTTCGCCGTAACGGCGGCCAACTACTTCGCCAACGTCTTCGAGATCGGATTCGCCGGCGACCGCTACACCCAGAAGGTGCCGGCCGAGGTCTTCACCGAGATCGGGGTATCCATGGAGTGGTTCGAGGGGGTCGAGCAGCAGATTCAGGACGAGATCGAGAAGGCTCGGATCTTCCTAAAGATCGCCACCTAAGGAGAGACGCCGCTATGATGAAGATAAAACTGTGGGGAGTACGGGGTTCTATCCCCTGTCCCGGTGAAAATACCGTAGTCTACGGCGGCAATACGGCCTGTATCGAGCTCCGGGTCGGCGAGGAGGAGCGGCTCTTTATCATCGACGCCGGGTCGGGTATTCGCAGTCTGGGAAACTACCTGATGCAGCACGATCTGCCCAAGGGACCGATCGACACCTCGATCTTTATCTCCCATACTCACTGGGATCACATCATGGGCTTCCCCTTCTTCGTGCCCAACTTCATTCCCAGTACAAAACTGAAGATCTACGGCCCGGTCACCTACGAGGAGGAGGGGCTGGATGCGATCATCGGCGGACAGCTCTCCTACCGCTACTTCCCGGTCAAGCATTCGGAACTCTCCGCGGACATTACCTATCATCCCTTGAAAGAGGCTTCGATGGATTTAGGGGACGGGTTGTGGGTTACGACCAAGTATCTGAATCATCCCATTCTCTGCCTGGGCTACCGCTTCGAGTACCGGGGCAAGGTTTTCTGCACCGCCTACGACACCGAACCCTTCCGCAATGTCTTCCCCACCGATCCCGACGAGCCCGGATACGATCCTATCGCCGCCGAAGAGGGGGAGCGGGCCGCCCGGGAGGAGAACGAGAAGCTCTTGCGCTTCTACCAGGGGGCGGACCTCCTTATTCACGATACCCAGTACACCCACCAGGAGTATCTGGAGTCGAAGCTGGGTTGGGGACACTCTACTTTTGAGTTCGCCATCAATTCCGCCCACAAAGCGGGGGTTAAACATCTCCTGCTCTTCCATCATGACCCGCTTCGAACCGATGAACAGCTGCAGGGTCTTATCGATGAATACCGGTCCCGGGTCGACGGCAAGACCGGGATGCAGATAGAGGGTGCCCGGGAGGGCATGGAGATTATCCTGGAGTAATCGATGGCGAAGCATCCTCCGGAACGTTATGAACCCGGCGAGCTCGATCGGACCCGCAAAAACCTCGGCGAGCTCGAAGCGGATGAAGCGAAGCGCATGGCCGAGCTCTTCGGCGGCGAGGTGGGAGTCGAGCGCAGCAGTCCCGAGACGGAGGAACAGTACCGGCGGCTGAAGATGCTCAACCGGAGGGAGGGCGATCCAGGTCCCGTCCTCGGCGCCGAAGGGAGAGCGACGACCGATGTCTACCAGCCGGTGCGGCGCAAACCGGGCTATCTAGACCGGATTCGCAACGATTTCCGGGCCGCCGGTGCCGAGTTTCAGATCATCCCCCGGGCCCAGGCCTACGCCTCGCTCTTCAGCTTTATCCTCCCGGTACGTCAGCAGATTAATCCCCTCTTCATCATCAAAGGCGATATCTTCTTCTACCGCTCCCTGGAGAAGCTGGTCCTGGCGGTCCGTTCCCTCCTCTCGATAAACCGCCGGGAGGAGGTCCCCACCCTGAAAGAGAGCCATGCCTTAGCGATTCTCAATGTACTTAGGGACTGGGATATCGAGACCATCCACCAGGAGCTGACCGTCCTGCAGCGCTCGCCCCGGAACCAACCGTTCTCCGCGGCGGCCAAACTCTGCCGGGCGATCTACCGGCCCTTTTTGCAGCTGGCCGACCTGGAGGTAAACCGACACCTGCTGGCCGCGGCAAAACGGCTCTTCGATCTGGATCTGATGGCCTATCCGGCCGAATCGGCCGAGGCGGCGCGGATCAAACGCATGGGGAGCACCCTCAAACATGAGCTCCTGCACCTCTTCAACGATATCCGCCGGCGCTGCATCCCCTTGCTGGTCTACCTGGCGGAACTCCCCTACGCCCCCTATCCGGAACTCCTCGGCTACTTTCGCCCTCAGATTCTACAGTACCTCTCCCTCGGTCCCGATGATCTCATCGCCCTGGAAACGGAGGAGCTTTTAATCGAACCTCCCCAAGAGAGGGAGGATGAACCGGAGCCGGAGGAGCATCCCGAGGCGGATGCGGCCGAGGAGGAAGCCCCCGCCCCGCCGAATGAGGCCGATGAGGCGCTGGAGTTTCTTACCCGGCTCTTTCCCCAGAGCGGTTTCGAGGACCTGAGCCGTTTTCCCGATCTAATCGCCTACCTGAAGCCGATCGTCACCCTGCCGAAGAACGCGGACCTGATCCATCCTAACAATCCGGTACATCAAGTTGCGGCCCTCCTGAGCCTGTTGGAGGAGCTTCTCTACGGATTCCGCCAGGTTATTTTCGGCGAAGCGGTGGATGAGGAGGGCAATGCCCGGGATATTCAACCGGAGATCGACGCCGCCCTCGCCACCTGGCACCGGCTCTTGGATGAACTGATCGGCGGTCGACTTTTAAACGATATGGTCGATTTCTGCCGTCAGATCGAACGCTCCGCCGACCACCGCTATAGTGAAGCCGGCGCCCGGCAAGAATACAGCCTGCAGCTGCGCATTAAGCGTACCCTGCTGCCGCTGCTGGAGGTCCACAGTATTCGCGGATTCCACCTCGGGGAGGAGCGCAATCCCCTGCGGCTCTACCAGTCCGTCAAGGAGTTCTCCAGACTCCTGGAAGAGGCGCTGCGCCTTCCCGAAGGAGGTACCAAGCCGGGAATCCGGAATCCCCACGCCCCCTTCCACTTCGAGATCGAAGGCTTCGTAATCCGCCGCTTCCGCCGCTATCTGCAGCGTAAAGGGATGCCCCAGGACAACCGCCATCTGGTGCAGTACACCTACAAACTGGTTCAGCTTCTGGATTATCTGATCAACGATCCCGCGAGTCACCTCTACCGGCAGACCAACTTCCCCCTCTACCGTCACGAGGAGGGACACCGGGAAATACCGATCTACACCGTCGGCGAGATGGAGACGGTGCGTATAATCGAGGGGAGCGAGGTGGAACTTACCCCGCCGGAGGAGTTCCTGGACAGTCCCGACCGGGATTCCGTCTCCGGACTGCTATTGACCCACGACTATTCCGCCGCGGTAAAGAGAGCCATAGAGGATTATCACAAGGAGCAGCGTCCCCTGACTATCGCCGTCTTCTCGGTTCCCGAGTTGAGAATTCTCGGACCGGAGGAGCGGGACGATCAGCTGCGGGTCATCGGCCACTGCGTCCGCGGCGAGATCCGGGAGTACTCCGACCTTCCCTACCGGCTGGAGGACGATTCGATTCCGATTATTCTGCCGGAGACCAGCGGCGAAAACGCCCTCCTCTTCTGCCGCAGGCTCGCCCGGTCGGTGTTGGAGAAGCTCCCCCTGGCGGATATACACATTGCCCTTACCCCGTATCACCCGACCTGGAGCGCCGCGCGGATGGAGAAGTGCGTGGCCCGCACCGCCGCCGAAGCGGAGCGCCGCCGGGCGCCTTCGATGCTGCTCTACCGTCAGGATGAGGACAGTTTCGAGGAGCTTCCCTTTCATCCGCAGGATCGGGAACAGTAGAATCCGCTTGCGTTTTTAGTTGTTGCAACCTACACTATTGGATATATTGGACACTAAACCTATCGAATCCAGAATTATGCTTCTCAAATCAGTCCTGCTGCTGATACTGCTCCTGGGAGCAATGCGGGCGGAGGCGTTTCATCAGGAGAGAATCCTGATCATCCACTCCTATCACCAGGGATTTCTCTGGACCGATACCATAGAACAGGGGATTCGGGAAACCTTTGCAGCCGGCGACGAATCCTACGAACTCTATAGTGAATATTACGATACAAAACGGTTCTCCCCGGCATCCCGGGAAAAGGAATTCCTCGACTATCTTCAACAGAAGTACGCCCACCTCAACTTCTCCCTGATTATTACCAGCGACGATAACGCCTATCAATTCATGTTGAAGCATCGCAACGAGATTGCCCCGGGAAGACCGATCATCTTCTGCGGATTGAACAATTACGACACCTATGAAGGTGAACCTCCCGCTAACTCGACCGGCATAGCCGAGGATTTCGATGTACTCAGCAATCTGCGCCTGATAGCCCGGCTGCACGGAGAACAGACCCTGGTAGCGGTAGTGGCGGACGGGACCGAATCGGGAACCCTGAACCTCGGCGTCTTCGCTCGGGCGGCCGAAAGTCCCGAAGCCCCGCCGCTGCAGTATGAGATCCTGTTCGATCTTGATCTCCCGGAACTGATCAAGCGACTCTGGGCCCTGCCCGAAAACGCAGTCGTTCTGAACCTCGGCTTCTGGAGAGACAGCCTCGGCCGTCCCTATTCCCACAGAGAGAGTATCTTCACTCTCAACGCCCCGGGGCTCCCCGTCTATACCTGCTGGGACCATATGATTCAGTACGAAACCGTGGGAGGGATCGCCTTGGACGGGACCATCCACGGATCGCGGGCGGCGGAAATGGCGATCGCGGTGCTCTCCGGAATTCCCATTAGTGAGATTCCGGTCGACCGCAGCCGGCTGACCACGCCGATCTTCGACTACATGGCGCTCTCGAAACACTCCATCCCCTTCGGTAGACTGCCGAAAAACCGGATAATCAGAAACCTGCCCGACCGGATCTACTACAACTATCCTGAAGCCTTTGCGACGGCGGTGACCTCCTTCAGCGTCCTCTTCCTGATGATGCTGCTCCTGTTGCTGAATATCCTCCTCCGCAAACAGGCGCAGACCCTCTTCAAATCCCTCTTCGACAGCGCACCGGATGTGATCCTGGTGCACGACAAAGAGGGCCGGATTCTCACCATCAACAGGGCGGTTGAGCAGGTCCACGGCTACAGTCAGCAGGAGGCGCTGGGTTTAAGAATTCAAGAGTTGAACAATGCAGAATCGGCCGCAGGCTTCAATGATCGACTGAACGCCCAGCTGGGACAGGGCCGCCACGACAGCGAGGTGGTTCATCTGCACCGAGACGGGCATCCCATCGAGCTGGCCAGCAGCGCGGTAAAGGTTAACTTTCAGGGAAAGGAGGCGGTATTGGCGATCCTCCGGGACGTTAGCGACCGCAACCGGATCGAGCGGGAGATAGAACAATCGGCCCACGAGAAGGAGATCCTGCTGAAGGAGATCCACCACCGGGTCAAAAACAATCTGCAGATCGTCATCAGCCTTCTGCGGCTGCATGCCGAGGGGGTAGAGGATCCAATGAGCCGGGAGATTCTCTTGGAAAGTGAAAACCGGATCGGGGCCATGGCCGGGGTGCACGAGATGCTCTATAGCTCGGAGAATATCTCGAGTATCGATATCTCCCGCTATTTAAGACGCCTCTTGGACGAACTCTCCACCAGCTATAGGGAGAGCAGGGTCCCTCTGGAGACGGAGTTGGAGAGCGAAGCGATAGAGCTGCACATCGATCAGGCCATACCTTTGGGTATCATTATCACCGAGCTGGTAACCAACAGCATCAAGTATGCCCGTAGGGAAAACAGTTGCCGCATCGAGCTTGAACTTACGAGCAGGGGCAATCTAGTAAATCTGGAGTATCGAGATAACGGCGAAGGCTTCGATCTGAATGGCCGGCACGGAACCTCACTGGGCTTGGAACTGATCCGCGGATTGACCAAGCAGCTCGACGGAAGCCTTGTCCACGACGGGAAAAGCGGCTACCGTATCAGCTTCCCTGTCCGCTAAATCGCCCCCCTTACACCTCGCTTCCCTTTTCCAACTTGGCCAGAAAAAGTTCCGCCGCCCGGCCTTCGAGTCCGTGATCTTCTCCCCGAGTCATACGCCGCAGGGCTTCCAACTCCTGCCCGTTGAACCGGGCGCTCTCCCGGATATGGGCCCGGAAGGCTTCACAGGCGATGGGGGCCACCTTCTCGGTGATATCCAGCACCTGCTCCGCATAGAGCCGGATCTCCCGCTGGGCGTGAGGATCGATGCGCAGCTTCAGGAAATGGAAGAGATTGTGCAGATCCATCTGCCAGTACCATTCGGTGTAGAGGCTCAGGGGCAGATTGACTCGCGCCAACTCCCGAGCCACCCCCTGTTCGAGTAGCTCCTCGTACTCGGCATAGGCCCGACGCTGCCCACCTTCCAGCCGCTCCCGTACCTGCCGGGCCTCTTCGGCGGACATCGGCTCCGGAGTACGCCCCTGCTTGTTATCCTCGCTCTGGGCGGCAACGTCCTCGGGAGCCGGAATATAGAACTCATCCTTCATCACCGAGTAGCGTCCGGAGATCTCGTTCAGCCGGGCCGTTCGGTGACGAATCCACTGGCGGGCGACGAAGATGGGCATCTTGACGTGGAAGGTCAGCACCACCTGTTCGAAGGGGCTGGTATGCTCGTTACGAAGCAGGTAGTTGATCAGTCCCTTATCCTGGCGGTAGCTCTTGGTACCGGCGCCGTAACTGACCCGGGCGGCCTGTACGATCCGGTCGTCGCCCCCCATGTAGTCCACCAGTCGGACGAAACCGTGATTGAGTACGGGAAACTCCTGGTCGAGAATCGCTTCCGCCGATTCAACAATGCTGTGCGCCATGGGCCTTCCTTAGCTTGATTTTAGGTTGCGGGATAGACAAAATCGCCGAAGGGACGATTTCCGGAGAGCACCTCATCCACCTCGGGCATAATAGCAGAAATAGGGATGCCTTGTGGACACTTCTCGACGCAAATCCCGCACTGTACGCAGGCCGAGGCCCGCTCTTCGCTCCTAAAGAAGCCGTACTCCCTGAGGGGCCAGGCGGTATTGTCATAGACGAAACCTGAGTTGACGACCGAGAAGTTCCGGGGAATATTCACCCCCTCCGGACAGGGAAGGCAGTATTTACAGTCGGTACAGGGGATCTGCGTCAGCCCCCCGTAGATCTCTTCGACCCGGTCATAGAGCTTCTTCTCCGCTGCAGTTAGCGAATCGCTGCCGGAACGGGAGGCGCTCTCTATATTCTCCTCCACCTGCACGAGAGAGGACATCCCGCTCAAGACCACCCCCACTTCGGGCTGATCCCAGAGCCACTGCAGGGCCCAATCGGCGGGAGAACGCTTACGATCCGCTGAATCCCAGACCGCCTGTACCGCAGCCGGCGGTTCGACCAGCCGCCCTCCGAGGAGAGGTTCCATCACGATCACCCCGATTCCGCGCTCTGCGGCGGCGAGCATTCCCGCCCGGCCCGCCTGGTAGGCGGTGTTCATATAGTTGTACTGTATCTGACAGAAGTCCCATTGATAGTCGGCGAGGATCGTCTCGAAAGCCGGATATTCATCGTGAAAGGAGAAGCCGAGAAAACGGATCTTTCCCTCATCCCGTTTCTCCTCCAGCCAGCCGAGCACATCCAGCTCAAGCATCTGACGCCACCGTTTGCCGTCCAGGGCGTGGAGCAGATAGAAATCGATCCGATCAGTCTTCAACCGCTTCAGCTGTGCATTCAGGTAATAGTCGAAATCCTTCCGCTCTTTCACCATCCAGCAGGGCATCTTCGAGGCCAAATAGATTGAATTTCGGATCCCCCTGGATTCCAGATACTCCCCCAGGAACTCCTCGCTCTCGCCGTCATGATAGGGCCAAGCGGTATCGAGGTAGTTAACCCCCCTCTCGTAAGCGAGGTCGAGCATGCGGGATGATTCCTCCCGATCGATCCTCCCCTCCTTTTCAGGGAAACGCATACAACCGAATCCTAAGGCGGAGAGATTATCGATACAGGAACCGAGACTACGTTGCTTCATGCTACCTCCGGTATTTTCAGTGACACTAATAGGATTTAGAATACATCTACTATACAGGAGGTTTCCATGACCCTGCAATGCTACTATTTCTCCGGAACCGGTAACAGCCTTAGCGCCGCCCGCACCCTGACCAAGCTGCTCGAAGCCCCCGAGCCGATCGGGATAGCTGCAGCCTTAAAAGAGCATAGACTCCCCGAAGCGGGGGAGCTCCTGGTGGTAAGCCCGGTCTATATGTTCCGTCTGCCCCATATCGTCGTCCGTTTTTTAAAAGAGATTCCCGCCGGATTCAAACTCCATCTGCTTGCCGTCAACGCCGGCGGAGTGGGAGGCTGCTTCAACCAGGCGGAGCGGATCATCCGCGGCAGGGGAACCCTGGTCGGCGCGTATACCCTGGTGACCCCTTCCAACTACCTCCCCTTCGGCGAAGCCGTTCAGGGAGAAGAGCAGCGCCACCTGCTCGACGAGGCTGAGCACAAGCTCGCAGCTATCGCCTCGCGCATCGCCGGGGGGAAAAAAGAACGGGATCCTCAGTCCTCCTGGTTCGAGCGGGCCCTCTGGCCGGGCGCTATGTACGCCCTGGGCTACAAGATGATACCGCGCATGGCCGGCGGATTCCGGGTCGACGAGAGCTGCACCTCCTGCGGCATCTGCGCCAAGGTCTGCCCGGTAGAGAATATCGAGCTGGTCGACGGTCGTCCCGTCTGGGGATCGGTCTGCGAACAGTGTCTCGCCTGTCTGAATCTCTGCCCTGCGTCGGCCATTCAGCACGGAAAAACCAGCGCCGACCAGAGCCGTTACCGGAATCCGGGAGTAACGGTGAACGATCTCAGCGCTCAAAAGAGCCTCTAGGCGCCCCTTTCGCAAGCAGCTACTCTTCTGTAGACTGCTTGGGAAGGAGTTTTTTATGAAAATTGATAAAGATACGGTTGTAACCATCGAGTATCGACTTACTGATAATGACGGAAATCTGCTCGAAGAGAGCGTCGCCGACGAGGAGTTCGCCTACCTGCACGGACACGAGCAGCTTTTAGAAGCCCTCGAGGCGGAGCTTCAGGGGAAGGAAGCCGGAGATCAGGTGCAGGTCAGCATCGCGCCGGAGAAGGGTTTCGGGGAACGGGACGAAGAGATGATGATCACCGTTACCCGGGATAAGTTCCCCGCCGAAGAGGAGCTGCAGGAAGGGCTGCAGGTGGAGGCCGAAACCGACCATGGTCATCAGATCTTCACTATTCAGTCGGTGGACGAGGAGAATGTTACCCTCGACGGCAACCATCCTTATGCGGGGTATCACCTCAATTTCGATGTTACCGTCTCCGCCGTCCGGGAGGCTACTCCAGAGGAGCTTGATCACGGTCATGCCCACGACGGTCATCACCATCACTAGAAAATAAGAAATCTCTGTTTGACGCCGGGATCAGACCGGTATAAAATATTGAATACAATATTTTATACCGGAGCCCGCCATGCGCATTCGTACGAAAATGGGTCTCTCCTTTCTGGTTATCGGTCTGGCTTTTCTGACCCTCCTCATCTTCTTTATCTACCTAAGCAGCTCCCTCGATATCCTGAGGCAGGAACGGTCCAAGGTGGACCAGATCCAGATAGAGTGGAACCAGGCCGCCGTACAGCTCTACCGTACCCTGATCGATCCCTCGCCTGAGAACGTCCGCAGCGATTGGGAGCGGCAGGTCTCGAATCTCGATAACCAGCTGCAGCTCTTCCTGAGCTCCCAGATGTCGGTTCACGATCTAAAGGAGGGGGAACCCCATTATGAGAATCTCCAGAGTATGGTTCGTGCCTGGGAGACGATTCAAGAAGAGTTTATCAAGATCGGCCTACTCCTCGACCAGGTAGATACCGAAAAAGCGCCGCTCCTCACTGCCGAACCCGATCCGATCCTCAATGAGCTAAGCGACAGCATCATCTTCTTCACCCCCTTCAGGGACCTCTTTCAGAACACCCTGATGGATACCATTCAGTATATCGACGACGAACTTGCCCGCAGAAGCCTTCTCTTCCGGCGCATCAATCTGATCCTTTCGGGACTGACCATTCTGATCTCAGTCATCTTCTCCGCCGTTTTCGCCCGACGTATTGCCGGTCGTATTACCAAGGTGCAGGATGCGGTCGCCGCCGTATCCCGGGGGGATTTCACCGCCCGGCTCGATCTGCGCACTCAGGATGAGTTCGGCGCCCTTTCCCAGAACTTCAACACCTTTATCCAGGAGCTAAAGAACCGCCTGGCCCTCGGCTTCCGGGCCATGTACCGCCTGAACCACGCCCTCTCGAGCGACGCCGGAAGCGAGCAGATCTACCTGGCGGTCGCCACCGCCGCCCTCGAGATCTCCGGTGCCGATGCCGCGGCCATCTGTATCTGGAAAGCGGGCGAAGCCGGACGAGCCGGCGAGCACGAACTCTATACTCAAGGGAATTTTCCCCGGCGCCTGCTGGACCTCGATCAAGCGGGAAATCTCTGCAAGCTGCTCACCCGGGGAGAACACCCGGTACTGAGCCCTATCGACCCGGAGCCCGAGGATGTGCACGCCAGACTGGCGGCGAGTGAGAAGGTCATCTCACTAGCGGCTCACCCGTTGATCCACTCGGATCAACGCATCGGAGCGGTCGTCGCCGTGCGTCGGTCCGGCTCGGAACTCTTCAACGATCTGGATCTCTTCCATCTGGAACATTTCTCCGAGTTCGGTGCACTTACCCTGGAGAACTCCCTCCAGTCCCGACAAATCGAGAAGAAGCGGCAGCTCGACCGGGAGATGGATCTGGCCGCATCCATTCAGAAACGGCTTATCCCCCAGAAGGTACCCCAACTGGCCCACGTGCGGGTCGCCTTTCACTCCCAGCCGGCCGGTGCGGTGGGCGGGGACTACTTCGATCTGCTGCGACTGCCCAAGGACCGGCTGGCCCTGATCGTCTGCGACGTGGCGGGGAAGGGGCTCCCGGCATCACTGGTTATGGTGATGATCCGCACTATTCTGCATATAATCGGTCCCGCGGCAAAGGACGCCGGAACCATCGTCAACTACATCAACTCCGGTCTCGTGGGCAGCTTGGAACCGGGGATCTTCGCCACCCTCTCCTTTCTGGTGATCGACCTAAAAACCAACCAGGCCGAATATGTAAATGCCGGCCACCTTCCGGCGTTGCTGGCTTCCGCCGAGAGCGGAACCGTGCGTCCCATCGACTCCGGAGGCCTCCCGGTCGGACTGGAGGCGGGTACGCGCTATTCCGCCCTGAAGCTCGATCTCTCCGCCGGCGATACCCTGCTGCTCTACTCGGACGGCATCAGCGAGGCGGCGGGCAAGCTGGGCGGCATGTACTCCCAGGAGCGGCTGAACGAGGTCTTTACCCGCTCGATCGGGATGGATGCGGAAAACATCAAGCGCAGCATCATGAGCGACCTCAGCAGTTTCGCCGGCGGCGGGCCCCTGAGCGACGACCAGACCCTGGTGGTAGTAAAAACCGTATAGAAGGTGACAGGAACCGGGCTCCCGGGTGTTATAGTAGATGAAGAGGAGCCTTTCTATATGAAACAGCTACGGAGACTCAGTGTCGCAATCGCTATTCTACTCATCGGGACATCCCTGCTCTGGGGCGCCGGAGCCGGCGAGGATGACCAGAGATCACACGATGCATCCGGCGTACGGGAGGTCCGCCTTACCACCAGCGGAACCCTCTTTCTCCGCCAGGGAACTCCCGAGCGGCTCGAGGTCGATGCCGGGCCGGGAGCTCTGCGGGGAGTCGATATCCTTGTAGAGGGGGAGCGGCTCACCATCCGCCACCGAAGCCGTCCCTTCAGCTTCTTTTCCGGACCGGTCAACTACTACCTGGTCCTCGAAGATATCGATTCGGTACTTACCACCAGCTCCGGGGATATTAGAATAGAGCGGATAGAGACCCGCGAGCTTGAACTTGCTGCGGATTCTTCGGGCGACATCGAGCTCGATTCCCTGCAGGCGGAGTTCCTCGATGTGCGCCTTACCAGCTCGGGGGACCTGCGTATCGGCGACGGCCGGGTAACCAGCCAGCGAATCCGCTGCTCCAGCTCCGGCGATTACCGCGCGGCAGACCTTGCGAGCGAGACCGCCGAGATAACCCTGACCAGCTCGGGGGACGCCCGGGTGAGCGTCCGCGCCCGCTTGACCGCCCGCTTGAGCTCCTCGGGAGACCTGATCTTGAGGGGTGAACCGATGATTGATGCGCTGAGGATCACGAGTTCCGGACAGCTGAAGCGGGAATGAGTTCGGCCCGCAGCTTTTTATTTACAAAGAGATAAGCAACTGGTACCCTGATTGCACATACCGGCATCCAGGAGTACGCATATGGTGGCCTTCGGTCTGGCGACTTTCTATATCTTGCTTCCGTTGGGGATCGTCATCTTCTCCGAGGCCTCCCGCATCGTAAAACACGTTCGTCCGATAATACTCTGCTACATTGTAGGAATTATAATCGGCAACAGCGGACTCCTGCCCGAATCCAGCATGGGAACCCTGGATCTAATCTCCACGATAACCGTCGCTCTCTCGATTCCCCTCATGCTCTTCTCCCTCGACCTGAGTAAGTGGCGCGATCTTACCGGCAAGGCCGGACTCTCGATGTTATTCGCCTTTATCGCCATTCTTGTCTCGTCTACCCTCTGCTACCTGATCTTCGGGGAACGGGTGCCCGAGAGTCCTAAGGTGGCGGGCTTGCTGGTCGGGGTCTACACCGGGGGCACCCCCAATATGGCGGCGCTGCAGCGGGCGCTGCAGGTTAACACCGAGAATTACCTGGCGGTCCATACGGCGGACGTGATCGTGGGCGGGATCTATCTACTCTTCCTGCTCTCAGTCGGCCATCGAATTATTCGCAAGCTTCTGCCGGCCTACCAGGACCACTACGGTGAACAGCGCAATATCGAAGGCTTGTCCCTGGAGTCCCTGCGCCGGATCGTGGAACAGCGGGCGGGCTTGAGCGTACTGGGCTCTTTCGGGATGGCTTTACTCGTCGTAGCTCTTGGGGGCGGAATTTCGATGCTGGTTCCGGGTGAGGCCTCCACGGTAGCGGCCATCCTGAGCATCACCAGCCTGGCGATCGCCTCCTCCTTTATCCCCCGCGTCAGGAATCTACAGCACAGCTTTCAGATCGGCGAGTATATAATCTTGATATTCTGCGCAGTGGTGGGTTCCATGGCCGATTTCACGAAGCTGCTCTCGACCATCCCTACCGTATTGGGCTATGTGGCGGTAGCGGTGACGGCCTCGATTCTGATCCACATTCTTCTCTGCCGCATCTTCGGCATCGATGCGGATACGATGATGATAACCTCGACCTCGGCCATCTACTCGCCGCCCTTCGTAACCGCCGTTGCGGTCGCCATCGGCAACCGCAACGTGATCTTCGCCGGCATCACCACCGGCATTATCGGCTACGCCGCCGGAAACTACCTGGGCGTACTGCTGGCGCAGCTTCTCAGCCTGCTTTAATTACCGTAGGCGTCGCTCAAGTCAAGAGCTGCCGCTCGGCGGCCAGCCTGAACTGAGCGATCAGGCGCCGCAGCTCATCGGCCTGCCCCGCCAGCTCTTCCGCGGCGGAGGCGCTCTCCTCGGCCGAGGCGGTATTTGCCTGGGTTACCTCGTCGATCTGCTCCACACCTTCGGATATCTGACTCAAACCCTGGGCCTGCTCGCGGCTGGCGGCGGATATCTCGTCCAAGAGGGAGGCGACCTTATTGGCTCCCTCGACGATCAGCTCCAGCTGGGAGGCGGTGTCCTTGACCAGCTTATCCCCCTGGGCGATGCTCGCCACCGACTGATCGACGATGCCCGTCGTCTCCCGTACCGCCTCGGCGCTGCGGGCGGCCAAATTCCGGACCTCTTCGGCCACCACCGCGAATCCCCGGCCGTACTTTCCGGCCCGGGCGGCCTCGACGTTGGCGTTCAGGGCCAGCAGATTGATCTGGAAGGCGATATCGTCGATCACCTTGACCACCTTCTTGATCTCCTCCGAGCCGGTGTTGATCTCCTCCATGGCCCGGATCAGCTCTTCCATCGACTTGTTCCCGCTAATCGCGTTATCCCGGGCTTCGACGGCGAGCTTGTTCGCCTCGGATGAACTTTGCGCGTTCTGATTCGCCTGGCCGTTGATCTCGGTTATAGAGGAGGAGATCTCCTCTAAGGAGCTCGCCTGCTCGGTCGCCCCCTGACTCAGACTCTGGCTCGCCTGGCTGACCTGATCCGAGCCCTGAGCCACCTGATCGATCGCCTGGCGCACCTGCAGCAAAACGCTGGTCAGGGACTCCTGCATGGTCATCATCGAGATTCCCAGGGTGTCGGCATCGCCGGCTTTGCGGATATTCCCGGTAAAATCCCCTGCGGCGATCTGTTCCAGGGAGTCGGCCTTCTCCTTGAGGGCGGAGACCATATCGACCACTGAGCCGTAGACGCCGATCGCCGCCGCCCCCTGGCGCATATCGATGGCCAAGTCGCCGGCGGCTACCCGTTCGGCGATCTGGGCCAGTACCGAGGGATCATCCCCCAGTTGGGTCAGGATGCTCGAGGTGGTCATAATCGCCAGTACCAATCCGACCAGAAGGGCGACGATGGCGATCACCAGTACGGTAATGATGATCTGGCTCACCTGGCGATCCATGGTCGCCTGAGCCGCCTGAGCCCGGGCCTCGAAATAAGCGACCAGCTCGCCTAAAGCCGCCTGGGTGTCGGCCAGGGCGGGCAGGGTTTCATCCTGAAAGAGCGCCACCGCCGCCGCCTGATCGCTTTGCAGTCCGGTCAGATACTCGATGGTCTCACCCTTTGCTTCCCGCAGGGTATCGACCTCGGGCAGACTGGTGGTGTTATAGAGGGCGACTGCCCGGCTTCGGTTCCCTGCGGCCGTGGCCCGGATAATCGCTTCGGCCGACTGGTGAAGGCGAATGTGGGGCTCCTCCCAGGCCTGCAGCAGGCGGGCGAACTCGGGATCCTCCGCGGTGTAGCTGTAGTACCATTTGCCGAAGTTACACTGCCGCGGATCGGTCTGCCCGGTGAAGCGGGAGCCGTTCATGATGGAGTAGTTGAGATCCTTGATCCACTCCAGATGATCGATCCAGGCGTTCTCCAGATTAGAGATCAGCTTCTCGTCGAACTCGACGTAGATATCGTCGATGGCGATCGCGCTCTTGTGCATTCGTTCGTGGGGGGGCTTGATAGCGGCTACCAGGCCGTCGAGTTCGGCTTGGCCGCTGATCATGCTCTCCATCTCGCTGCTGTAGATCCACTGCCCCAGCCCGCACTGGGTCCAGTCGGTCTCCACCTCGAGATGATGCACCTCCTCGATCAGGAAGAGATCGCTGACGTCGTTCACCCATTTCAGGTGGTCGATCTCCTTGGCCAGCGCAAAGGCCCGGCGGCTGTTCTCCTCGACCGTGGCGTTTCCTAAAGCGGCGACATCGGTAAAACGTAGAATGCTCAAGCCCGATACGAAGACGATCAGGACGATCATCACCGCAAAGCCGGCGATCAACTTTGTGCGTAATGTGAGTTTTTTCATGGGTACCCTCCGTAATTAAGTATATAAATCACGGTAGAGAGCGCAAGAATATTCAGATAATTAAATAATTTTCTGGTAGACCCGGTGGCGTTTATAGATCTCGGCGCCCAGGGTGGAGACGTCGGCCAGCATCAGGTCGGTGGTCTCCGCCACCTGGGTCAGATCCGCTCCCACAAACTCCCGGCCGATCGCTTTAACGCTCCGCTCCAAGGCGCTGTAGAGCAAGGCGGTCCCGCCGTTGTTGCGATAATCCGGGTGAATCCCTAAGCCGTTGATAATTACCTTGTCGGTTCGCCGCTTCTCAAGGAGGATGTCGATCAAGGTCAGCGGGTTGAGCCGTCCCTTCGCCCGGATCAGCGCCCGTGTCAGATCGGGAAAGGTGAGCACGAAACCGGCCAGTTTTTCGCCCTTGCGAATTACCTGCAGCAGCTTGGGATCGCTTACCAACAGCAGGTCCTCCACCAAGGCCTCCAGCTCCGCTTGCGAGAGGGGGGCAAACTCGGCATGATCCTCCCAGGATTCGTTATAGAGGGTGCCGATCTCCCGGGCGAGGGTGCGCATCTCCGCCTTGGTCCGTATCCGGGGTATGGTGAATCCGCCCCGCTTCATGACGATCTCCGCCACCCGACGGATCTTTTCGGGCATTACATAGCTCCGCGGATCGAGATAGCCCGAGACGAAATCCTTATATTTCTCGAATCCCCAGTTCTCGAGCAACTCCCGGTAGTAGGGATGGTTGTAGCCCATCATGGTCATGGCCGAGGGGTGCTCGAATCCGTCGATCAGGATGCCCCCGCCGGCCATGCTGGAGAAGCCCTGGGGACCGATCAGGCGTTTCAATCCCCGTCGGCGGGTCCACTCCCGGGCCATATCGAAGAGGGCCGAAGCGCCTGGCTGATCCTTTTCGGCATCGAAGAAATAGAAGCGGGCGTCGCTGTTGCCGGTATAGCCGTTGAAAGCCTTGTTCTCGAAGAGACCGATCCGGCCCACAATCCTGCCGTCCCGGTAGGCGCAAAAAAACTCCCCGTCCGAATGCTCGAAGAAGGGATTCTGCTTGGCAAAGAGTTTGCGCATGGCCCGGTCGAACCAGGGCACATATTTATCGGATCCGGCATAGATAGCCTTCGGCAGGGCGATGAAGTCCCGGGCTTCGCGACTCCGGGGATGGTCGACTGGTCTAATATCGATGCTGCTCATGAAGCTATCATAGCCCAGATTAGCTAATAATGGGGAGGCTTGGTGAAGGGCATCGCCTCGCCGCCCTGCTCGAGGAGCTCATCCACCTTTTCGGTAAGCTTCGCGAAGGCTGCCGACAAGCGCTCCAGTTCCCGCTGCTGAGCGATGATTGTCTGATTGAGATCCTCGATGATCGAGTCCTGGTAGCTGATTTTCATCTCCAGGCGGGTAATGCGCTCTTCCATGGGTGCATCATAGTGATACGGGGAGCGGAGGTAAAGAGCTAATGGGCAGGCCCCTGAGCCTACCTGGGTGAGTTTATGTGCATTTGCCCTGAAATGACAATCGTCCTCCTTAGACCTTATTTCTTCAAGAGTATACATTCATATACTTAAGTATTTGTAAAGCTATGGGCAAATACAAGAATATAGAGTGGCCATACTCCCCGGCGACGGCTACGATGTATTGATAACTCCTATTTGGTTTGCTAGGGTAGGAAGGCACTAGTTAAAAGGAGAGCCGCGACTCCAAGGCGAGATAGAGCCCGGGTTCGAAGGTGCTCGACTCATGCTGCCAGTTAAAGAACATCTGATACCGAAGTTCGCCGTAGAACTCCCAGGGAGGAAACTCCACTTTGCCCAGGAAACCTAGATCCAGTTGAGCCGGCAGGCGGACTAAATCAGGATCCGAGGTATCGTTCGGCGGCATGTACAACAGGGTCGGATCCCGTCGAAAACGCTCGACAAAGAATTCAGCTTCTGCGCGGGAAACGATAAGACCGACACCAAGATACTGATTACTGCCGCCGCTGCCGGCCGCGGCGCCCAGGACCTGTCCCTGGTGGGTAAAGCCCAGATTCGTTTCGTGATGCCGGTAGTAGCCCCAGAAATTATCAAGCGAGCTGATATAGTAGTCGCGGCTCCAGGTGAGATCGCTCGTCTCAAATACGCAATAGACAAGACCTGAGTCAGTAGGGAATCCCTTGCTAAACCCCAAAGTGTGGGCCAGGGTATGTTCAGGAACCAGTACCACTTCGGTAAAGTTCGGGGAAAAATCTTCCCGGGCAAGCTCACCGTAGAGCCTAAGATGATTAATTGGATCATTCCACTCGAAGGTTCCCGACAAACGTCCGTCGTAGCGATCGCTCCCGAATTTGATGACTGAGCCGAATCCGAAATCGAAGGAACTCACGAGGCCGTACCCGTCAAAGACCTCCAGCGGAGCCTGGGCGGTGCGGTTAATGCCCAGGGTGAGCTGAGGTATGAATGCAGGGGTATAAGAGACCGAGAGACCGGTCAAGAAATCAAGATAGGTTTCCGATTCCTCCCGTTCATACCAGGCAGAACTCTCCAGAATACCCCAAAAACTTCGCAGCTCGACCGTACCGAAAGAAGTATCGACCGGTGACCATCCTGCATCAATATGCGGAAATCCTGCCGCATTATTACTCAGGATAAGTGCATTGTTCCACCCAGGTCCGAGCCAAATTGATTCGGTTCCTATTCCTACCGAAAAGTGCCCCGCCGACAGTCGAAGCATGGTATCCCCCGGGTTTACTGAGTAAAGCGGTTCATCTCCCATGCGTTGGGGCGCGTCGATCCCGGGGAGGGGATAACCGTACAATGAACCCGACCAGGAATCGGCCGATAGAATATCGTAATCGAGATTCTGGGCAAAACTAATCTCTGGATTAACGATAACCTGAATGTGCCGGTTGGAATAATGGAAACCGCCCTCCAACTGGGCATTATAGCCGCGTCCTTGCCAAAGGGCTCCGTCATTATCTCCGCTGTTATAGGTGGTGTTGATCGACTGGAAGAGCGAAAGCGGTAAGAGTTCGATCTGGGGAGCAGCGAGTTCCTTAACGCGCCTCAATGAATAACTCGAGAAGTTCATAACCGGTGCCGCGGAACCCTCGCCAAGGCCTTTTAGCTTTCTCTGCGATTCAAAATCAAGAAAGGTCGGGCTCTCGGCGCTCAGGCCCACCATCAATATGATAAGGAATAGCCCAAAATATTTTTTCCGATATAGTTGTAGGTACATGGTAGTGTTCTCCATTAATGGGTCGCTCTCTGCTTGACCAGAAACTTATTTTTTAGGCTTCGCCGCACTCCTCTCCACAGCTTCCTGAAGCGCGTACGGCTCTCACGAATCAATGCATAAGGACTACTAAAATGACGCTGCTTCTTACGGGATGTATAGATCAAATCGTTCACCAGAATCGAGTTGAACCGATTGATTGAACCAACAAGTTCTAAATCAGGCTGTCGCTTAACTCGCGTTGGATCCTCCAGTAACATCGTATAGGTATCGATGTAATGGTGCAGGAGCGCTTCTTCGCTCCAATAACGTTCCATCCAGGATCGAGCCTCCTTACCGATAGCCATCCCTTCGTCCTGATGCTCCAATAAGTAGGTGATGACCTCTTCCGAGTGCTCCAGCATGGTGTTGATAAAGGGGATAGATTCTGCAGTACTGAGGTATTGCATAACGAATCTTGTCCGGGAATCGAGGTAAGCCAAGGTGGGTTTTCCCATGCTGACCCCCTCGAGACCGGAAAGGTGATAGCTGCCGGTTACCATCTCTTCTAGAATCATATAACTGCGCTGCTTCATGTAGAGAACCTTTGCCAACGGAGCATCGGTAACAATGCGCGTTTTACACTGCGTATGTTTCTCGATATTCATTAAGAGTTGAGCTGTCTCGGGCATCCCCTTCGTATTCCACCGATGGCTCCAGGCGCTCTGTTTCTTCGAGGGGGAGTAGAGAATGTCGTTATGCAACGGACCGCTGAACGGGCGATAGAGGGGATCATTCAGCGGGATCAGATTCGGAACTACCCGAGCTCGAGGATAGTATCGCTCAGGGCAATGGTTGATCACCAGCGAAGGTAGCGGATCACGCAGCAAAGATTCAACCGAGCAGCCCATCTTTCTGGCGATCGTCTCCGGTATACTGTGAAACTGACGGACAAAAGCTTTACCCTGATCATAGAGTCGCCGCAGATGTACCGGAGTGAAGGCGCTGGAATCAAGATCAACATTATTATGGAGATGGATGATATCCGCGGATTCGATCAGTTGTCGCGCCCGGTCAAGGTCATCGCCGAGGACCAGATCCTGGGGGAATGAACTGCGATGTCTTGTCTCAATAAGAGAGACCTCAAAGTCTGTGTTACGTTTGAGGATTTCAACCAAGCGGTAGGGCATTCCGGCGATAGCATCGGTTGCCAGATGGACGATTTTTAATGACATACTGTTCCTTTCCTTGGGGTATTTGACTTCCCGGTTTCAATTCGGCAGACTTATAGCGTTGCATATGCACAAAGTCCGCCTTCTCTTTATTTTCGTGCTCTTCTCACTGCCTGTTGTCGCCGACTCGGGAGCCGGCATCACTCTCATGCTTCTGGAATCCTCCTTCCGAGGTCCGGACTGGCATAGCTTCAGTGAGAGTTCCGGAATGCAGAATCGGCTTTCACCCGGCATCCGAGCGGGAGCGTTTCTGGATATTCCCTTGCGCCGGCGTTTCCTATTGCACCCGGAAATAGCCTGGTCGCTTCGTACCCTGGAGTACGGCAATGGGGATGAGTGGATCCGTGAGTATCGGCAGGCCCTCGAGCTCGGCGCTTTCATAAAACGGCGTCTCAACGCACGTGGAAGAAGCTTCTATTGGATGACGGGTCCGGAGTTGATTCTGCTTACCGACGACGCTCTTCAGGAGGGGAGCTCGGGCCAGGTAAGCAGCTATCCGCCCTACAGCACCGTCTACCTCGATCTGACCGCTGGAATAGGAGTACAGACCCTGTCAGGTTTGATGTTTGGATTCCGCTACGCCTTCGAGGTGATCCCTTACAGCGACCTGACCCTGACCTTCATCGACACGATCGGTATCGAACTAGGTTATCTATTCTGAGCCCAGCTGATGATTTTTCACTTTTCACTACTTATTCAGGAATAGTTATGGTTATTATAATCAGGTGACCAGCCTTCGCGCTGCTTGGAGACGGGGGGCATCGGCGTGTCTGCTGAGCTACATCCTGATCCTGACCAGCTGTCCGGAACCGACGGATCTTGATGAAGAGTTTCTCAATGAGTTTATCTACACCGGGGATGAATCCGGTGAATACTTTGCCAACCCGATAATCGCCAACGGCGCGGACCCCTGGATGGTCGAGGAGGAGGGCCGTTACTACTATATCTACTCTAACGGTAGCAACGCCATCTATCTGCAGGCCGCCGACGATTTTACCCGCATGCAGTATGCCGATGCGCTCCGCATCTGGCTCGCGCCCTCGGGGACGGCCTACTCCCGGAACACCTGGGCCCCGGAGCTGCATAAGATCGGCGCGAGGTGGTACGTCTACTTCGCCGCCGACGACGGGGATAACCGGAATCACCGTATGTATGTGTTGGAATCGGCGAACGAGGACCCGTTTAGCAACTACAGCTTCAAGGGCGCCATAGCCGATCAGTACCAGCGCTGGGCCATCGACGGGACAGTCTGGCAGCGAAGTGATGATGAACACTACTTTATCTGGTCCGGGTGGGAGGGGACGGAGGACGGCAGGCAGGATATCTACATCGCCCGTATGCTGAATCCCTGGACGGTAACCGGTGAGCGGGTGCGGATCTCGGCGCCAAGCTACCTGTGGGAGTGGACCAGCATCGGGATCAACGAAGGGCCGCAGATGCTGAATCGAGAGAACTCGATCAATATCATCTATTCGGCCAACGGCTTCTGGACCAACAACTATGCCTTAGGGCGCCTCAAGCTCCGCTCGGCCGGGGCGGATCCGTTAATCGCCGCCAACTGGAATAAGGATCAGCTTCCGGTTTTCCGCTCGGCCAACGGGGTCTACTCCCCGGGACACGCCTCGTTTCTCAGTATCAGCGGCGGCCGGCCGGACTGGATTGTCTTTCATGCCAATCAGTATAAAAGCTCCCTCGGGAAACGGGAGATCCGGGTGCAGCCTTTTATCTGGGACGGATCCGGGAATCCCCTCTTCGGGGAACCCCAGGGGGATCATGTGCTCTTCAGGCACCCCCACGCTATCGATTAGGGGATATCTTTCTGCAGGGACCCTTTCAAGCGGGCCATCAGCACCAGGCTGAAGGGACGGTCCAGGGTATCCGGGTTCTCAGTCCGGTAGCCGTCGGTCTCGTTTCCGAGGACGCAGGGCATGAGCAGATTCAGCTGCAGATGGGGCAAACCGTCGTACTGGATGCCGGGAATGACGACCCCCGCCTGCTCGTCGGCGTTGTATAAGCCCTTTAATAGGAATCGGGTATGGGCCGGAGTTGCGGGCGTAAAGGAGAGATTCAGGGCCAGATTCTCCCCGGGAAAAAGGGGATACTGGGCCCCTTTGAGCTCCTGCTCACCCTCTTCGCCGTTATGGAAATACTCTGCGTTCAGCTCCAGGCGGTCGTTCAATAGGGGGATGAGCGCTCCGACGTTCCAGGAGTAGTACGGGGTCTGATCATCCAGGCTCACCAAGCCTTCAGTATAGAGCTCATAGCGTTCTGCCAAGGTCGTCGAAAGGCTTAAAGCGTTCCGAAAGCGGAGCTCCCGGTGGTAGAAGCTCATCAGGTCGATATCGAGGCCCGGAAAAGCCAAGTCAAGCCTGCCCCCGTAACCGATCTCGTCCACCGCCGGCGCGTCGGGATCATCGAAGTAGCCGTTCCTGGTATAGGCCAGAAGCTCGACTCCGCCGATGCCGACCGGCAGGGTAGCCTTCAGCGCATAGGAATCGGCATCATCGCCCGAGATGTAGTCGGGAATCCGGGCCGGGAGATTGATAAAGGGGAAGTTCCGGGAGATGCCCCAGGTCACATTGTGCCGCCCCAGGCGGAAGCGATACCGGTCGGCGACGGTGTAATCGGCAAAGAACTCGCTCACCTCCGGCTCCAAATCAGGGAAGCTCATGCTGTATTTCTGATAGACCCGCATCTGGGGTGAGATCTGAAAATCGAGGGAGAGGGCCGACTGCATCTCCATCAGGGCGGTATCGGCGAATGAGCCAGAATCCTCATTAGGGAGCTCTTCGAAACCGGGGCTGTAGCCGCCGTAGAAGGTAAAGTCCCCGCGGATACTCAGGCGCTCGCTCTGCACGAGTTCGGTCAGCAGATCGATCTCCGCGTCCGTGGGAGCGTCGGCTTCGTCACCCTCGTCGGCAGGAGCCGGTTCTTCGAAGAGGGCGTCGATGTCGAGCTCCTCCTCGGCGACGAGGGGCGCACAAATGAACAGCAGAACCAGCAGGCTGATGAATATACGACGCACGAAAGCTCCTTAGCGACTAACCGATTCAAGAAAGGACTTGGAGAAGACCGAATCGGGGAGGGTTTTCAGAGAGGGCTTGGCGATGCTGATCTGGGTCTGTTCGTACCGGAAGCGGCCGTCGATCTCCGCCCCCCTGAGGGCGTCGACGATCAGGAGCTTCTGGGGCACGTAGCGCTCGCCGACCCGGGTATAGGCGGGGACTGCGGTGGTACGCAGCAGCCTGCCGGAGAGGCTGTAGTCCTCGTACTTCCGAACCAGGCCGTCCTTCGAGATCCAGAGCTTCATCTTGGGGTAGGCGACCTCGTCGGTCGTCGCCCGCAGCTCCAAAAGCCAGCAGTCGAAGCGCCCCAGGCGCTCCTCGCTCCCGCTTACTACCCGGTAATCCTGGGCCAGGGTCGACTGGGTAAAATCGGAGTTGCGGGCGTTCGAGTTCTGAAAGCGGTCCTTGGCGGAGCTGGTGTTGTAGCGCCGGCTGTAGGGATCGTAGAACCAGAGGGTCTCGTCCACCTTCAAGTAGCCCTGGCCCCGGTTGACCGATGGCTCGAGGACGATAATCACATACTTGGCTTCTCCGTCCCGCCGGAAGACCGCCGCCTTGGTTACCGAGCGCCCCTCGCCGGGGATATCCTGGACAAAGGTGTACTCGGCGGAGAAGTCGTTTTCCAGAAAGCTGACTAAACTATCGGCCCGGCGCAACAGGTCGGCGTATTCGACGGCGTAGGCGCCGAGGCTGAGAAGCAGGCTGGCAAGTACAAGAGTGAGGGTTCTAGCCATTAAAAGTTCCTTGTTCTGGTTGTGTATTATGCGAGGGATTCGACCGGTTTGCGGGCAAGCTGCGCCCGGCTCGGGATCAGCACCGCCGGGATCACGATGGCAGCCAATAGAAGGCTGTTGCCGACGAGCTGTACCAGGGTAAAGCGGGCCGATAGGCGGCCATTGCGCAGAAAGATCTCGAAGCCCGGGATCCAGTCGTAAGAGAAGAGTCCGCTTATGGCGATCATGAGGAGGGAGAGGAGAAAGCCCGCTCCAAGGGAGAGCCCCAGGACGCCCAACGATTCGAGCACCAGGACGGCGCTGATATCGGCCCGGGGAATGCCGATGGCCTGCATGGTAGCCAGCTCCCGCTCCCGTTCCTGCAGGATCAGCCGATAGGTCACGAAGACGCTGGCCAGGGTTATAAGGGCCATGACCAGATAGAGGAAGTAGGAGACCAGGTCCATCGCCTGCAGCAGGGAGGTGACCTGGGATACATAGACCTCTAAGGGGATCACGAAGTAGCGGGTTCCCTCCCAGCTCCGGTTCAGCTCGCGGGTAAAGGCGCTCTTCTCCTCGATCAGGGCGGCGGTCGGCAGCCGCATGCTGAGCGCCGCCCGAAGCTCCTGGGCCGCCTCCGGCGCTCTGCGCGGGGAATCGAGATAGATCCCGTAGAAGGAGGCGGCGTCCGCTTCCAGCCCCAGGCTGGTATTGAGCAGGGTGCGATCGAGGTAGCAGCGGAAACTCCCGAAGATGGAATCGTCGTCGATAATAGCGGCGACCGTCAGCTCGACCAGATTCTTCTGCCCCGTCCAGGTATCGACCTCGAGGAGGACCGCATCTCCCACGGCAATGTTAAGCTCCTCCGCCGTATGCCGTGAGAGGTAGACGCCGTTAGTCCCGGTCAGGTCGGCCGATCCGCCGGCGCTGTACGCCTGCCTTCTAAAAAGTTCCTCTTCAGCCTCCCAGTCGACGCCGTAGACATACTTCTGCCGGACGGCGCTGCCGTTGAAGTAGAGGATCCCTTGGGTAAAATAGTTGGTCCGCGCGACGATCCGCGTATAGTCCGGTAGGATTTGATTGACGACCTCCCGGACCTGATCCCCCTCCGGCATGCGGCCGAGGTGCATCGCCCGCTTCTGAAACCCCAACACGAAGAGATGCCCGGCGTAGTGCTGCTCCGCGGCGGTGTAGACCTGCTCCCGCATCCCGGCGGAGACGGCGGTCATGCTCGTCACAACCGCGAAGCAGAAGCTCATGGCGATAATCAGAAAGAAGAAGCGCCGCAGGTGGCCTTTCAGATAGCGGGCGGCGATGCGCAGTCGATTCATATGACGCATCATTATCTCCGCTCCAGGGCGACGATCGGCTCGATCCGGCTTGCCCGGTGGACGGGGTAGAGTCCCGCGCCCAGACCGAGGGTCAGGGCGAGGATGATGCTCCCCGCGGCGATGGAGGCCGGGAAATCCATGGCAAGCCGATAGCCGCCCAAGAGGGAGGCGAGGGTCTGATTGGCAATCTCGATCCCCGCCTGGTTAATCGCAACCGTGGCGAGGCGCGCGATAAGAAGACCGACCCCGCCGCCGGAGAGGGCCAGGAGTCCCTGTTCGACCAGAAAGAGCAGACGCACATAGCGGACGGGCGCGCCCAGGGCGCGCAGGGTGCCGATCTCCCGTTTGCGCTCGAAGACGGCGATCAGGAGGATGTTGACCATGGCGATGATGCCGGCCAGCGCAACCAGCATAAGGCCGCCGTTGTAGATGAACTGCACCAGCAGTACCAGAAGCGCACTGGGTCCCGCGGCGCGCCGCCAGTCCACGACCCGGACCGGCAGGTCGGCGAGGAGCTCGTGGATACGGTCGATACCTGCATCGGTGCGCAGGAGCAGGAAGTTCCAGCCGCCCTCGAACTCAGGCCTCGCGGAAGGGGTGAGGGAAAGGCTCTCTCCATTGGAATTGCCGTCGGTATTGAAGAGCTCCAGGACGCTCACCCCCTCGGCCTCGCCGGGCTGGTCCGCCGACGCATCGAAGAGGGAATCGAGGCCTTCGTCGATAAGGTCTGAGTCGGAATAAGCAATGGCGGCGGGATCATCAGGAGCAATAAAGACCCGATTCAAGGCGCGAAAGGTGGCCGGATCCATCAAGACGATCTCTTCCACCACCGGGGTGGGATGCACGTAGGTGTGGATGCCTACCAGCGGCACCTCCCGCAGGGAGAAGCCCTGGTTGCCGAAGCTCGAGAAGAGCACCGGCTCGCCGATGCGCACCGGCCGCCCGATCTCGGCCTCTATCTCGCTCACCTTGCTGCGACTCAGCATAACCCCGTACTCGCCCGCCTGCAGACGCTTCCCGCGCAACAGCTCGAGGGCGGGAAACATGGCGAAGTACTCCTCGGGATCGATCCCGAAGACCGGCATAGGGCGCCGGAACCCGGCCAGATCCACCAGGGCGAGGCCCGAGAGCTGGGCCGTCCAGTCGGCAATGCGTGCGTCATCCCCAAGCCGCGCTTCAAGCTCCTCCCGGGCGGGGAGAGTCGGCAGGGAGTAGTACTCCCCCACCGCCGGGGTGTTGGCCCCGAAGAGACTCAAGGAGAAATCGGCCTCAGGCATTACCACCAGATCGCCGGTGTAGCTGTAGACATAACTCTGCCTAAGACCCCGCTCGGACGATGCCAAGAGGGAGTTCCCCAGGGCGAAGAGGCAGGTTATCAGGGCGATCACCGCCATAATAATCAGGCTGCTTCTGCGGTGGCGGAGCAGGTTCCGAATCGCTAAACGGAGAATCATCGGATAACACCGGCCTCGGCGCGCAGCTCGGCATCGATTCTTCCGTCCTTTAAAAAGATTGCATGATCGGCCATCTCCCGAATGCGCTCGTCATGGGTGGCGAAGAGGAAGGTGGTGTTCTGCTGCTGATTGATGCTTCTCATCAGCTCGAGAATCATCTCTCCGGTATTTGAGTCCAGATTGGCCGTCGGCTCGTCGGCCAGCACCAGCTGGGGCCGGGTCGCCAGGGCCCGGGCGATGGCCACCCGCTGGCGCTGTCCGCCGGAGAGCTCCGCCGGCTTGTGTTCAGCCCTGTCCGCCAAGCCGACCTCTTCCAACAGATACTCGATCCACTCCCGGCGTTCCGTTTTTGCCCCGGGATTCCCGAAGAGGAGGGGCAGCTCGACGTTCTCGTAGACGTTTAGGACCGGCAGCAGGTTGAAAGACTGGAAGATAAAGCCCACGATCCGGTGACGCACCCGGGTTAGCTGGTGCTGGTTCAGGGAGGAGATCTTCTGATCGGCCACATAGATGGTGCCGGCGGTGGGCGTATCGAGGCAGCCGATAAGATTCATCATGGTCGACTTTCCCGATCCCGAGGGACCGGCGAGGGCGACGAAGTCGCCGGCCTCGACGGAGAGGGTAATATCCTGCAGGGCATCCACCACGGTCGCCCCGAGGGCATACTGCTTAGAAACGGATTTGAGACTCAGAATCTCGGGCATGAAATAGTTCTCCAATGCATGAATGAGTAAAATTAGTACTTGATCCGCTCGCGAAAATAGACGGAGATCAGGGTATCGTCGATGTATCCGAGCTCCACGGCGATCTGACCGAAGAGTTTATTCGGACTATGCTGCTGGAGCTTTATTATTTCATGTACTTGTTCGTAGGTAAGAAATCCACGGCGCGCCATGAACTCCCCCATCGTCTCCTTGGCCAAGGTTCTCCTCCGGGTTATTGTAGGGTTCGGATGTATCGATTCAGGGAGTGCTCCCAGGCGGGAAATCCTCCGCCGAAATTATTAATAAACTTTTTCGTATCCAGGACTGCCTTGCGGGCGTTACCGTTCTTCGATTCAAAACCGCGGAATTGGGGACGCTGTGCCAGCAGCCCGGCGATCTCTGCAAACTGGGCCATAAGGACCCCCAGACCGTAGAACGAGACTGTTCCTGCGGCGGCGCAATGGTAGAGACCGTAGGCATGGTGATTGCCCTGGATGATGGTCAAAATCCAGTTGGCCGCATCCCTGGCCCAAGAGGGGCTTACAAACTGATCGGCGGGAAGATCGAGCGTCGATAGAGTCAGCACCCGTCGCAGCAGGGAATCGACCGGCCCCGCTCCGCACTCACCATAGAGATCGGCAACGCGGAGGATGTAGCACTTATCGGTTACAGACTGCACGGCCTTCTCTCCGGCCAGTTTACTGGAGCCGAAGATAGAGAGCGGATTCGCCGGGGTATCCTCATCCACGCGTTCATCCCACACCCCGGAGAAGACGCGATCGGTCGAGAGGTGGATCAGGGGCACATCGAGCTCGGAGGCAACTACAGCAAGGTTGCGCGCGCCATGGGCATTGACCGCATAGGCCAGCTCTTCCTTGGTTTCTGCATGGGAATTATCATCCGAATCGATACAGTTGATGATCCAGTCGGGACGTTTCTTGAACCCGTAAGCCCGTAAGCCTTCGATGTTCAATAGCGATTCCGGACCGCTGCAGATAGGAATGCGGTAGTGGTCCGCTAAACGGATGATTTCCCGCCCTACTGGAGACGCGGTACCGACGAGCCAGATCATTGCAGTAACTCCGTTTCACGATACCAGGCTTGAGGCAGATTGACCGCCCAGGTCTCCAGGTCCTCAGGGACCGTCAAGGTTGTGCAGAAATCGAAGGCGACGGTTTGAGAAACATCCGGCAACCGGTAGACGATGTAGGGGATCTGCTCAAGCGGCTGATCCAGGGAGAGGAAATCATCAATATAGGGACTGTCGGGACCGAGCTTATCGGTCTCTATTCCTTTAGAGAAGCGCGGAGAGGATTCGGTTGCATAGCGGCCGCCCTCGAACCAGGCTAGCCCCGTCCCCTCTTCGCGGTAGGAGGAGCGACGCAGGCTCTCGTCGGATGAGGTGTCAAGAATGGTCTGCTCGAAGAGCCCGGCGTAGTACTCGGCCTTGCGACTGCCGAAGAGGCGTGCTTCCCCCGTCTCAGTATTGAAGCAGTATTGATAGATCAGCGCCTCACCGCGGAGAGAGGCGGCAGCCTGATCCATAGTGCCGTTTTTAATCTGCACATAGAGGAGCCGGCTGATCCCGTCGGCATCGGCCGGGGAGTAGCGGAGCTCCTCATACGAGAAGGTTTCCGTTTGATCATCGTAGGAAAACTGACGGAAGCCATGCTGCATGCTCTCGGCTCCATCCGCCGCAGCCTGTAAGGCAGTGTTTGTGCGCACGCCGCTCAATGAGGGCAAGAGCGATTCCGACGAACGGGTCGCCATTACCGGCAGATAAGATTCCTCCTGATCAGAGAGGAGCGTTCCGCACTGGCGGCAGGCGACGATCAGCATCAGGAGCAGGAGGAATGGAATTAATAGTAGTATTTTTTTCATTGGGTCTCCAAAAAAATGAGACTGGTTAGTTATTTTTATGCATAAATATACCGATGTTCTAGTCAGCCGACAGACCGAGAGCAATTCTTTTCTACTGTTCTCAATGCAGCGTCTTGTCAGTCCCCGAAGTGTTGTCCCGGCTCCCCGGAGGTGCCACATGACCATACTTGCTATGGTTTTTCCGTAACTCCCCCCCTATCTTTCCAAAGCAACACAAACAAAAATGAGATTAAGGAGAACGCTATGTCTCTACAGTTTATGGTTCAACCGAACCAGCTGGTGGGCGACGGGAGCTATATGCCCAAGGTAGTCGGCCAACCGGTGTTTACCTATGGGGAGGTACTGGAGGATATCCAAAACAACACCACCCTGCGCTCGCACGACGCGGAGTTGGCTATTCGCCGCTTAACCATGGTTCTGTTAAAGCAGATGTCCAGGGGTTATAAGGTGGAGATGCCCTTCGGGGTCCTGCGACCGACTGTTCACGGTTCGTTCGCATCCGAAACGGAGGACTTTGAACCGTGGAACGGAAATACCAACCACGAGATCGACATCAGCTTCCGACCGAATCGCGGCTTCTTAAAGCAGTTAGCCGCGAGTTGCGAAACCGAACGGATCAGCGACTATGCCTTGAGCCACCCGAAGATCCATTCGATCCGCAACGTGAGTCGGAAAGAGGATGAAGGTTTCCGTAGTCTGGATATTATCTCGATTACCGGGGTCAACCTGAAGCATGATCCCGAAGCGGAAGACGAAGGGCTCTTCTGGTCCGACGGGAATGGTACCCGGGTACGGACGCCGATTGTCATCGACAACAGCGCCAAGAACCTGAAGGTGCAGATTCCCGAGCTTGAAGCGGGGAGCTACGAGCTGACGGTGGTATCACGCTTAGGCAACCATCAGCTCAGAAGCTCATTTTACGAAGAGACCGTGCAGATCTCGACGTAAAACCACACCAGATGCGGTTATCGACGAGGATCGGATCAGAACATCGTCGATAATTCACCCGAACATCGTCGAAATGTAAGGCAGCTTTCGACGATGTTCTTATGTAGTATAGTCGAGTTTTCCATTAATTGTCGACGAGTTTTTTTCTGATCGCTTCCAGGCTTGCATCACGATCCAATTCACTAGTATTGATCTCTAACTCCGGTTTCTCCGGTGCCTCGTAGGGGGCGCTAATGCCGGTGAACTCTTTGATCTCTCCGGCAAGGGCCTTGGCGTAGAGCCCCTTGGGATCCCGATTGATACACTCTTTAATATCGCAGTTTACGTAGACCTCGTTGAAGGCGCCCTCGGGGAAGAGGGTCCGAACCGCATCCCGCAGTTCCCGCTTGGGGCTGATAAAGGCGCAGATAACGATAAAACCGGCATCATACATCAGCCGGGCCACATGGCCGATACGGCGGATGTTCTCATCCCGCGCTTCGGGACTGAATCCTAAATCGCCGTTCAAGCCGTGGCGCACGTTATCGCCGTCCAGCAGATAGACCCGCTTTCCTTCAGCGAAAAGCTGTTTCTCAAGCTCTTTGGCGATGGTGCTCTTCCCGCTACCGGAGAGGCCGGTCAGCCATAGGCACTGCGCCGGATGCCCCTGCTCGGTTTCGCGCATCTTGCGGGTTACCCCGCGCTCCTCCCAGACGACATTGGATGAGACGAGTAGCTCCTTCTGCCCCTCTTCGACCGAGCCTGATTCGTAGCGGATCATACCGGCGGCGACGGTCAGGTTGGTACCCGGATCGATCAGGATAAAGCTTCCTGTTTCGCGGTTCCGCTCGTAGGGGTCGAAGAAGATCGGTTGAGCCGTCTCTATGGCGACCCGGCCGATCTCGTTAAGGGCCAGGGTGGGAGCCTTATCCCGGTGCAGGCTGTTCACATCGAGCTTATAGGTCAAGTCCCGTACATAGGCATGGGTAACGCGCACTCCCGCCTGGAGGATGTAGTGCTTGGTCAGGTCGAGACAGACAGTAGAGTCCATCCAGCTCAAGGTGGCGTCGAAGCGGGTGCCCACATGGGGGACGTTCCCGGTACGGACCAGCATTTCGCCGCGACTCAGGTCGATCTCATCTTTCAGGGTGACAACCACCGACTGCCCGGCAAAGGCCTCGTCGGTGGTGCCGCCGTTGAGGTGGACCTCTTCGACCTTCGACTTCATCCCCGAGGGAAGCGCGACGACCTCCTCTCCGGGAGCGATAGAGCCCGAGGCGATGCGGCCGGCAAAGCCGCGGAAATCCTGATGGGGCCGGATCACATTCTGGACGGGGAAACGGAAGTCGACCAGGTTCCGGTCAGCAGTTATCACCACGTTCTCCAGGTGCTGCAGTACAGTCGGGCCGGAATACCAGCTCATGTTGACGCTCTTGTCGACCACGTTATCCCCGGTCAGGGCGCTGACGGGAATGAAAAGGATATCGTGAATATTGAGCTTTCGGCTGAACTCGGTATATTCGGCGACGATCTCGTTATAGCGCTCTTCGGACCAGTCGACCAGGTCCATCTTATTGATGGCCACCACAATGTGGGGAATCCCCAAGAGAGAGGCGATAATACCGTGCCGCCGGGACTGGGTCAGCACCCCGTTCCGGGCGTCGATCAGGATAACCGCCAGGTTGGCGGTGGAGGCGCCGGTAACCATATTGCGGGTATACTGTTCGTGTCCCGGGGTATCGGCAATAATGAACTTCCGCTTGGGGGTGGCGAAGTAGCGATAGGCTACATCGATGGTAATTCCCTGCTCCCGCTCGGCCCGCAGGCCGTCGGTAAGCAGCGCGAGGTTGACGTTCTCTTCGCCCCGCAACTTGGTGGTGCGCTCCAGGGCCTCCATCTGATCTTGAAAGATCTGTTTGCTGTCATAGAGGAGGCGGCCGATCAGGGTCGATTTACCGTCGTCGACGCTCCCGGCGGTGGTGAACCTGAGGAGCTCGCGCTCCTGAAAATCTGTCATCGGGGTATTTGTTGAATTCATTTGAGTAACCTTTCATTTGGAAATTGAGGAATGTTAATGCTGTATTAAGCTAATTATTTTACGCGATCTAACCAGTAGTCCGGTTTACGATGCGAATGGGCTATTGCCAGGACGACAATTGTGCCGGACTCGACTGCGTAAAGAATTTTATAGGGAAATCTCAGCAATAGACATTTATGTATTATATCATTCAGCTCTTCAACGGCGGGATCAAGAAACCGAACTTCCATCTAATCCTTGAACAGTTCACTATAAGGAGTTGAACCGACGGATCCCGAGCGATAGCCGGCAAGTCTCCTTTCCGCCTCTTCTATCCACGCCTGATCTATCTCTTTATCAGGTTCATCGAGACTCTGAAGTATGGCCTCGACAAGTTTGAATCGCTCATCCGGTTTGAGCATCATAACTTCATGCATCAATCCTCGCGGATTCATAGTGTACCTCTCAACTTATATCACACCTTCATAATACCATAATTGTCTATAAAATACTACGATCAGAAATAACCGGCTTTCTTGCGGTCTTCCATGGCGGCCTCGGAGCGTTTGTCGTCGGCTCGGCCGCCGCGTTCGGTAGTACGGGTAGAGGCGATCTCTGCGATGATGTCGTCAATGCTGGACGCGGGGGATTCGACGGCGCCGGTACAGGTCATGTCGCCGATGGTGCGAAAGCGCACGGTGCGGGGCTCCGCGCGTTCACCGTCTACGTGCTCGATATAGGGGCACTCGGCCAGGATCACTCCGTCCCGAGTAAAGACTTCCCGTTGGTGGCTGAAGTAGAGGGAGGGCAAGGGGACATCTTCCTTTTTGATATACTGCCAGACATCGAGCTCTGTCCAGTTGGAGATAGGGAAGATCCGGAAGTGCTCTCCCGGTTTCTTCTGGGCGTTGAAGATGTTCCAGAGCTCGGGACGCTGATTCTTGGGGTCCCACTGCCCGAAGGAGTTTCGGAAACTGAAGAAGCGCTCCTTGGCCCGGGCCTTCTCCTCGTCCCGCCGGGCGCCGCCCATGGCGGCATCGAACTTGAACTCGTTGACCGCGTCGAGGAGGGTCACTGTTTGCAGGCCGTTGCGGCTGGCGTAGGGGCCGGTCTCCTCCTGCACGCGGCCGGAGTCGATCGAATCCTGAACGGTACGCACGATAATCTTGACGCCGATCTCATTACAGAATCGGTCGCGAAACTCGATGGTCTCGTCGAAGTTGTGGCCGGTGTCGATGTGCATTAAGGGAAAGGGGACTTTACCGGGGGCGAAGGCCTTCTTGGCCAACCAGGCCATGCAGATAGAGTCCTTCCCGCCGGAGAAGAGCATTACGGGATTCTCACACTGGGCGGCGGCTTCGCGGATAACGTAGATCGCCTCCGACTCGAGCTGCTCCAGGTGGGTCATCTTATACGAGTTCATGAACGATTTCCTTTCTCAATGATGATATAACCAGAAAATGGGGATTATGAAGATCCTTTTTGTTATAGCGTAAGGGCTCGCCGGTCTCCTTATCGAGCACCAGGGCCCCGGCCGCCCGGCAGACGGCATCGGCCGCGGCGGTATCCCACTCCATGGTGGGGGCAAAACGGGGGTAGACGTCGGCCGCGCCTTCGGCCACCAGACAAAGCTTTAAGGAACTCCCGGCGCTGATTCGCTCGACCCTTCCGCGGCACTCCTCGACGGAGGCAATATAGTCCGCGGTGGCCTGGTTCAGGTGACTGCGGGAGGCGACGACGGTAAAGGGGCGGTAGGCATTACGAGCCGGTAAGGGTACTCCGTACTCCCAGCAGTTGCCGAATGGGATACGGCCGGCTTTCGCCAGCTTGCGGGCGCCCTTCTCGGCAAAACCCATGTAGAGGGTATCGGTAACCGGCACATAGACCCAGCCGGCGAGAGGAACGCCGGCTTCGATCAAGGCGACATTGACGGTAAACTCGCCGTTCTTCTTAATAAATTCCTTGGTACCGTCCAAGGGATCGATTAACCAGTACCGGTCAAGAAGCCTACGCTCCTCGTAGGGGATTGCGGCGCCCTCTTCTGAGAGAACAGGGTAGCTCTCCTTTAGAGCTTCAGCCAGGATGCGGTGAGATGCCGTATCCGCCTCAGTCAGGGGCGAGGCGTCATCCTTGGTGGTGACCGTAAAGTCGGTGGTATAGATCGACATGATTGCTTGGCCGGCTTCGATGACGGCCTTGGTTACTTTCTGTTTCAGTTGCTCGTTCGTAGTACTCCTCCTACACTATATTCTTCAGGCATTCTGTGCCTTTATGTGAAAGGGTCAGACAGAGATCTTGATTACCCAAGGGATTTTTCTGCCAGTTGTGTACCTTGAGTATTGATCTCCCCCGGGCAAAGCCGACGATTATGAGACCAGCAGCAGAGAGGTCGACAAGGGTCTGAAAGAAATCATCAGGGGAGAGCTGCTGCTCTTCATAGGCCGTTTTAAGAGAGATATGGGGTTTCCCGCTAGCCTTGATCGCCTGGGAGAGGCCTTTTAAGACCAGGGTTTGGTGGATGTCCGGGCAAAAGCGATGCTTACTGGGCTTCATCACAAACTCCTACAAGGCATGGATCTAATTCCTGAAAGAACTCCTCAGGAACATAGTCATCCTTTAGACTGATCTGAGGGATGGGTTCGCTCCCGAGGATTATGTTGTGCATAAGAGCAGCGAGGGCTTCGGCATCCCCGGCCGGTACCAGCCAGCCGGTCTCTCCCGGAATAACAAAGTCGGTAACCCCGCCTAATTCAGAGGCGATTACCGGTTTACCGGCGGCAAGATGTTCCAGCACCGCCACGGGGGAGTTCTCGAACCAGAGATGGGGCGCCACTCCGATGGTGTACTCATCGATAAAGTCGGTGAGCTGGGAATGATCGTAGGGAGGGTAAAACTCTACACCATCTATCTCGTCCCGCTGGAATCCGCGCACGATGAACCGGGCCCGGCGTCGAAGACTCGCGGGAAGCAATCGCACCGCCTCGATAAAGATATGCCCCCCTTTATGAGGGGCGGCAGTACCGTGGAAAGCGAAGCAGAGTTGCTTCGCCGTACTCCCGGTCATGCATCGCGCCGCCTCGCGCAGCTCCTGGAGATGGGGGAGCCGGATTCTAATCTGCTGCACTGTATTAACCGGCAACTGAAACCGGCGCAAGTAACCAATGATAAAACTCGAGGGAGCATAGACTGCTTCGGCATGCGTAAGCACCGAATGCATTACCTGCTCCCGGGGGTTCTCTTTAGAGGTTGCACTCGACTGATCCAAAAAAACCCGGTTTGCATTGGGTAGCGTTATGCGCGGCAGAGACGATTGGTGTATGGTGGCCCTATTCAGTCTGCGTCGATACTCACCCAGCCAGAGTAGGAGCCGGTTCACCAGCTGCAGTGCTGTCGATTGGCTCTGATAGACGGCGGAGCGCAGCCGAAAGCGCAGATCTGATTGAGGCGTTCCGCACGTGCGACAGCGCCTTCCATCGTCATTGTTTAAGCAAAGTTCCCGCCCCTGGTACAGCAGGCTGACTCGGGGGCAGACGGTGTAGTGGTCGTGCAGGAAGAGTGAGTAGGGAATACCGGCCTTCGCCAAGGCTTCAAAGAGCGGCAGGGAGTGGCCCTCCAGGGAGTGGATGAATACCGCGCCTACGTCTTCCTCCTGCAACCAGCGAATGATCATTCGGTTCTGATCCGCATCAACAGACTCAGTTTCACGACCCAACTGGTAGAGGGCCGGGGCGTGAACAAGGCTGTTTTCCAGCACGGCATGGAGGTATAGTTCGTTCCGCTTAATATGGATTTTGGGGCCATAGTTCCAGATAGAGTAGTGCACGCCGCTCTGCAGGTAGAGCACCCGGTGGCCCTGAGCTTGAAGGTGCTCAATATGGAGTCGGGCAATGGCGTTATAGCCGCCGCCTTCGTGTGCTCTCTTCTCCGGATCGGCCCAGCCGAAGATAGCTACAGCTTTCTGATGATAGATCTTAATTTTAAGAGTCCCCAATAAACGGATAATATTTTCACTTGTTCGCAAAGACAAGCATTCGCAGCAATTGTATTTTAGTTAAACTGTGTTACATCAAATCTATGACATCGAAACGTGATATACAAGATAATTCTTATTATACATTATCTAATTTAGCTATAAGCTTTACATTGAACTGTCTCCAGTCATTAGTCGAATTTGGACCCAAACAACCTAAATATATTACAAGTTCTTTTAGCGAAACAACACAGAACTGTATCTAGTTCTTTTGAATTACTTGAAACTGGATTAGGTATAAAGAAATTATATACTAAAAAGATAATTTCCATGTAAAATACCTCAGAGAGATAAACAATTTTCAATCTTTTGCATAATATTTCCAGAAAAAATTCGCACAGGGCGCTCGCCCCTCTTTTAGACCGTTAAAATAATAATGTGTAGCAGCATCTTGCCCAGAGTCCTTCACATCTTGATTCGCTTCAAGATAATATTCTACATCAAACACGCAGCCATCTCTTATAATCTTAATATTTTCTGCATCTTGTGTTGAAAAACGTCCTTCATCTCTACCGTACAAGAGGTAATGAATCAAGGGGTTTAAACCCTTATTTTTAACATCTGGATACCTATTAAGATAATATTCCGAATCAAATCCTACACTACACTTTCTTCCTTCAAATCCTCCCCATCTATAGTAATGGCTAATTGCAAAGTCTCTATCATGCCCAAGATCAGGATAGGTATTCAAATAGAAGTCAACATCGAAAAGTTCTGACTTCTTTATTATGTCTTCATACTCTGCATCTAAACTTGGATAACGACCTTCACTTCTTCCCCATTTAACATAATGATAGAAAGGATTCATTCCTATCTCAGAAATATCTGGATTAGCCGAAAGATAATAGTTCGTATTAAAGTAGCCACTGGGATTACGACCTTCCTTCCATCCATATTCATAATAATGCCACATAGCAGAAAGGTTGTGCCTTAGCACATCCCCATACACTCCATAATACCATGCAGCATCAAATGAACTACGAGTCTTTATTAAATACACATACTTCACGAAATGCGCAAACTGTTGCACATCCGGGAAGTAGAATATGATAATATTTATTATTCGCTTTATTCTTTTCTTCATCTTTCTTTTCCCAAAAGGTAGTCATTTTGCATATATATTCCGAATTTCAAATAGTGCAATAGAGGATTCATATTATTGTCTTTTACCTCAGGATGAGAATGAACATAGCCTATAGTACTGAAATCAGGACATGGATCGTAATTCTCGTGATAAAACATAATGAAGTGATACAAAGGATTATAGCCGGCTTCTTTTACTTCTGGATATCTCTGCAAGTACCATTCTCCATCAAAAAGTGGATTTGGTGCTTTAGTAGGATGATTAAGTACATAGTCGATCAAAGGATCAATTTCTGGATTTCTTATGAATTGCTCCAAATAGTAATTATTGTAGAATAAACCAGACCGTCGTATTGCCACTATTTCATTCCTTTTCTCACTTGACACTGGGACTCTACTATTTTCTAATATCAAGTTCAAATCAACACTATTCCTACAACGCTTATAAGAGAAATTGTTAATTTGTACTGCTTTTATACTTTTTTCTTCATTTAATATTCCATGGACCATATTAATCATACATTTCTGCATCTCCGGAAAAACCATTGGAGATCTCTCATTATTTTTATACCATTCATTTTGACTTACTACATTTTTATATAATTTCAAGTATCTATCCGCCTGAACATGCAATGAGAACTCTTTTTCTGAATATTCACGACATGAACTCGATAAATCGCTATCACATAGCTTGATAATCGAGTTAGCCAAATCATTACAGCTCCCCCTCTCTGCCAAACTACCAGTAACTCCATCTATTACGGCATCACCTATACCGCCAGAATTAAATGCTGCCACGGGAGTTCCACATGAAATTGACTCAAGAATGATATTTGGTAAATTGTCTTCTAATGAAGGTAAAACAGTAATGTCCGCCGCACTATAACCTAATGCTAAAGTACTGGGATCATCTATATGCCCTAGCGAACTATACGAGAAGCCAAGTGATGACAACTCTTTGCTTTCATGGCCAAATGTTAAAATGTGAAAATCCAAACCTTTGTTTTTTAGTATTTTTGAAGTCTCAACAAGTTCATTGAACCCCTTTCGTCGCTCTCCATGGCTATGACAAGAGAAAAGCAAAGTTGGTTTTGATAATGGTATATTAAACCTACTCTTAGCCAAGGCCTTCTCTGTCGGGACAAACACATCAGTGTCCAAGGAATTGGGAATCACTTCAATTTGATTATCTTTAAACACCTTGCTGTTTCTTGCACACTTAGCTAACCACCTACTAGGAGTCACAACTATTATATTTTTTGACCAGTATCGTTCCTTAGCGGCTAGTATTTTAGCAGGATACTCATTATAAGTATTTATAAGTTGCGGACAATCAAAACATCCTGTTTTATACCTACCGCATCCATGATCATAATGACATCCTCCCGTAAATGGATTCATATCATGCATCGTCCAAACAATTGGCTTACCTATATTCGAAAGATCTGCAATAGCTTCATTACTTAATATTCTCTGTATCCAATGGAGATTAATAACATCAAAACCTTTTATCAATTCTAACTGATCGTTTGACAATCCAGCATACGAGGTTGAAAAAGCAGTACCTTCTCCTTTCATGTTATCGTCAGAGACTAAGTTTTGCATTAATTCAAACATTGAGATTTGATCTTTTTCCAAATCGACTCGATGAAAAGAAGGACAATCTTTAGCAGTAAGCCCAACCACTTTCGAATCAATAGCCTTTCTCCTTAGCCCTTCATGAAGCCGCACCGCTGCGATTCCTGCACCACCCTGCACATATGTAAGCACTTGGCAAACTTTTATGTCAATATTTTCATATCTTTTTGTCGGCCCCGAAGAACCAGTGATTTTATCCAAAACCTTCTTTTCAAGAATATCCACGTTATTCTTCACCCTATACTGCTTTGACAGCTTAATCGATTCTTTTCCATATTCTCTTCTCTTAATAGCATCACCTATCAAGTTGCTAATTGCATTGGCCAAAGATTGAACATCGTCTATTCTGCTGACCAAAAAACCATTTTTTTTATTCTTAATTATTTTATTTACACCTTCACAATCAGAAAACCCTATCACTGGCAACCCATTAGCCATCGCCTCGACTAAGGTCAATCCAAATCCCTCGAAAATCGATGGAATAACATAAATATCAGCAGTCTTATATACTTCTTCAATATTTCTCCGAACACCGAGAAATATGTTTTCTGGATTCAAACCTAGAGTTTCAGTATAAGTGGCGAGATCATTCTTAAGTGGGCCTTCTCCATATATATGTAAAGACCAATCAGGATACTTCTTTTTAACTTCATTAAAGGCGCTCAGTAACGTTCTATGGTCTTTCTGTTCTGATAATCTTCCTACAGAAAGTATTACTTTCTTTTCTACACTCAGATCACATATCTCGTTAGTATCTATACTTATAAAATTCGGTAGAACTATTGTCTTTTTTCTATATTCGATTGGCATTTGTTTAACAAAGCCATCAAAAATTACACTTATTGCGGTAGCTTTTTCAAGCGCTACAAGTCTTAAATAACGCTCCATATCCGAGTTAGCTGGGTATAGTGGAGAGTAAAATTTAAATGATGGCGCATTGTGCAAGGCAGCTATATGTACTGTATTTGTCTTTGGACTTTCGGAGAAAAGTACATATGGATAAGAAGAAGGCATATGAGAAATAACACAATCAAAATCATGCTTCTTTAAGAATCCATTGATTACTTGTATTCTCCATAAATTTCCCTGATCTAGCCACTCTTGAAAATCCTTTTCTATAGGAATATAGTTCAAATCATCAAATTTTCTAGCGTAGATATCATTAAACCTTAAAACTAAGTTTTTACCTTCTTCATAATACTCTTTATTATATGGGTGGATTGCCAGATCAATATATGGGATATCTTCATCAAGAGAGTAATAAGCGCCCCCAGCTAAACCGTGACAACAGACAACTGTTACAGCATGCCCTCTTCTATGCAACTCATTTGCCTGCTCAATAGCAATCCGCTCAGCCCCGCCGGTAACATTAGTTAGAAAAGACACGAAGACTGCAATTCGCTTTTTAGCTTTATCTTTTTTTTCCATTGGAAGAATCTTACCTTTGATTCCATTCCGCAGGTTGTTAAGGGTCAAAAACAAAGACTTTCTATATCTCTCCGAACGATAATAACTATCTTTAAGCAGTTCATTAATCTTTTCTTGGGATATATCCGATCCATGCCAGTTCTTATAAAACTTGAGTGAGTAGAGATCATCTATCAAGGTAGATGGTAAACTACCAAACTGCTTTTCAAGTAAATAATAGTTCTCATTTCTCTCATTCTCTTCTGAGAAGGAAGCTCCTCCCATACGCATTACCAGGATGTTTTTCTTTAGCGGCATGGCCTTAAAGCCTGCATCAAAGGCAGACATTACCCAGTTATAGTCCGCAGCGACCTTTAGTGATGTGTCAAATCCACCCAATTCGTCATAGCATTTACGATGCGCGAATATGGTTTCGTGACCGCCGGGGATCCCCTGTATCAACATTGACTCATCCCAGCTTCTTCCCTCATCAGCGAGTACTGCATACCCATCATCACGCATATATATAAAACCTGCATACGATAGATCCAGATCATTATCAACAATGTTATTCATGGAGGCACTGATAGCACCTTGGAGATAGAAATCATCTGAATTCAGAAAGGCAATATAGTCTCCAGTTGCCAGCTTCAACCCTTTGTTCATGGCATCGTATAATCCATCGTCTGGTTCACTGACCAAAATATCAATATCATCTCCATATTCCTGAAGTACTTCCAACGTACCATCAGTTGATCCTCCGTCTATGACAATATACTCTATGTCGCAGTAGTCCTGTAAAAGAACAGAGTCAATACATTGATGAATCGTATTTACATTGTTGAATACAACTGTAATAATAGAGACTATTCCTTTGCCCATATATTTAATCCTTTCTGAACCTGTTCTTTGCAATTCATTCATTAATCTCAGACAGTAAATCCACTGATTGTCTTTTTCGGAAATTACTAATCACATTAGCACCAATCCGAGCTTCATCGCGAGAGGACTCATTTCAAATTTGATATTACAGATATTGTTTTGCCGTATCTTCTCAAAATCTTCCAGGCCGATGATAAAAGTTCTTTCTTTGATTTATGATGCGCTGATGGTTATACAATAAAGGACCAACCAGTGCCTCCATTTCTCTTCGGTAGATTCATCTGCAAAGAACTCTACAAATATCTCACCAAGACACATTTTTCTCCCCCTGAAATCAGCGCCCTCGTTCATTGAAATGCTTACCTCAGTGATGATTTTTTTCGCTATCCATGAAAAGCGCAAAGTCGTTTTCGCAATACGTTTGTCCCTTTCAAAGCGTAAATACTATAGATCATTTTTACCTTCTAACCGCTCTCTCTATGGAGACTTATCCGACAGGTCTTATCTTTGTATGTATCTATCAACCATGACAGAAGGCCCGATCTCACTTAAAGTTAAATCTTTTTTATCTTATATAGATAGCAGCATGCAATCTCGATGTAATATTCAACATTCTTACGATTAGAACATTTTTGAGCATACATCATCGTAACCAAAAAAACGTATTTCATCCTTAAAGAAATCATTTAAATAATCTATAATATTTTCAGAAAAATGCTTTTTATGATTCCCTGGGATTACAGATCTAATATGAGATTTTTCGTTTTCATCGATAGGTATAATATCATGCTTAGAAACAATTTCTTTCAGTATAGCTTTTGGTATCTCGATATTCAAATATTCGCACATATTCAGTATCCATTCTTTTTTGTAAAAGATTATGTCTTCATAGCGATACACTTTAAACCCTAAATCTAAGCAGCTTATATACTTTTGCATATTTAACTTCATGCTCTTTCCTTGTTTATCAATGAACGCTTTAATCGTATCATCATTGAAACTGTTTCTATTTAATTCATTTCTAAGATCCTCTAAATTCTTTTTCAAAGCGCTTTTTGAATCACCAGGAAAGACGTGAGATGATTTCATAGAGAAATAATACGATATCATTGCATCTCTAGGATCCCGAACAAGTAAAATTTTTTTATATTTCTCAAATGAAAAACTTGTTAGTTCTGGCCAAAAATACCTGAACCCATTGTAGCAAATTAACAACTTTTGAAAATAATTATTCGATTTTTCTAATTTATTTAGGGTTAAACCCCTGGAAAACAACTCGTCCGGTATTGAAAGAGAAGGTATATCCATTCTTTTACAAATATCTTTAAAGACATTACTAATCAAGGTACTTCCTGATTTGTGTAAACCAAAAATAAAAAAAGGATCCCCCTCATAATTGACTCTTCCATTTGCCACCAACTCAAGTTCTTTTCCATCCGTAAACCTTAATATATGTTTTACATTTCTATCCATCATTCAATATTCCTCCTGATTGATCTACTTGACTAATAACGTTTTCGAATTTTTCCTTTTTTAAAATTTTATAGTCAGTATCTCTATACTTAAGCACTCCCCCGCATCAAGCTTCTACTATTAACCAAATTAGCTGTTTTTATAATGATCTTAGCAGGCCAAACTGATACTTCAACATTGATAGCAAACAAACCTCAAACTACTAAACCTTCACCTATAGTTCATTTGCCTTCAATAATTGTTATGGACAATACTATCGAATCAAATCAATGAATATTAACAGATAAATCAGTCAATACTTATTAACTTTTTACCGATTCTCAGTGGTATAAAAACTATTAATGAAACACACGATTCTATCATTATTAATGTTCAAAGTTTTAATATGACATGAATGAGACTTATCAATAGATATCATATCAAAGATCGTAATATTATTCCTAATTTATAACCTTTGTATACCAACTCTTGGTATTCACCATTATTATTACAATATCAATACCCAAGTGAAAATAAAAAATCTTTATGCTTACTATAAAACGACTCTATTTGCGCACAATCCAAATACTCTTTATAAACATCAGTCTTAGATTTCCAGAAAAACTTCTTTCCGCTATTCTTTGTTCGCTCATTCACACTATCAAAGACATCAGGACAAAAATCTATCCTTTCACCAGGAATAAGTTTCTCAAAAAGATTCAACATTGTAGAATAGGGATCTTTAAATAAATCCTCATATCTTAATGCTACAACTTTATCTAAACTCATCGCTCTCTCAAGATATAACTTATAATTAGAATAATTTCCTAATAGAGAATAAAAAAAACGCACTCCCATATCCTCAATAAATTCATCGAAATAATCATCCAATAGATTGAGATCCAACAATTCATCAACAGATCTAAGAATATTATCCTTAAAGAAATCAATCTTCTCAGTTATATACATATAGTTTAGAGACGACATAAATACATCTAAAGGATGCCGATATATAAGTAAGATTCGATCAGGATTCATTTTTTTGTGATTGAGGTTATGCGATTTATAAAATCCATATTCTTTCTTGAGTTTTACAGTTTTGATCATTTCTTTAGTTTTGTCATGTTGTTGATGAATATCAGGAACGTCGAAATGTACATTCAGATCAAACAACTTTGCTAAAATATGACGCATCCAAGTATTTCCACACTTAGGATAGGAGGCAACTTCTATTATCACACTCATCGTCTCTTCCTTATAATGTACTATTTGTTCTGTTCGCAGCTAATATTTGAATCTTTCTATTCATACGCTTCAATTGAGATGTATTTTTATCCTTAAGCAATATTATTTCTCGCTTCAGTTTGCCCCTCTCACCCTTCAATGAGCAACTTTCGAGCTTCCAGTATTCATTATCCTTCCTCAGGATCTCATTATCCCTGGTTAGGACTTCCTTAACACTCCTCAGGATTTCTTTCTCGCTACTTAGGACTTCTTTATCCTTCCTCAGGATTTCTACAAGGCATGGATCTAATTCCTGAAAGAACTCCTCAGGAACATAGTCATCCTTTAGACTGATCTGAGGGATGGGTTCGCTCCCGAGGATTATGTTGTGCATAAGAGCAGCGAGGGCTTCGGCATCCCCGGCCGGTACCAGCCAGCCGGTCTCTCCCGGAATAACAAAGTCGGTAACCCCGCCTAATTCAGAGGCGATTACCGGTTTACCGGCGGCAAGATGTTCCAGCACCGCCACGGGGGAGTTCTCGAACCAGAGATGGGGCGCCACTCCGATGGTGTACTCATCGATAAAGTCGGTGAGCTGGGAATGATCGTAGGGAGGGTAAAACTCTACACCATCTATCTCGTCCCGCTGGAATCCGCGCACGATGAACCGGGCCCGGCGTCGAAGACTCGCGGGAAGCAATCGCACCGCCTCGATAAAGATATGCCCCCCTTTATGAGGGGCGGCAGTACCGTGGAAAGCGAAGCAGAGTTGCTTCGCCGTACTCCCGGTCATGCATCGCGCCGCCTCGCGCAGCTCCTGGAGATGGGGGAGCCGGATTCTAATCTGCTGCACTGTATTAACCGGCAACTGAAACCGGCGCAAGTAACCAATGATAAAACTCGAGGGAGCATAGACTGCTTCGGCATGCGTAAGCACCGAATGCATTACCTGCTCCCGGGGGTTCTCTTTAGAGGTTGCACTCGACTGATCCAAAAAAACCCGGTTTGCATTGGGTAGCGTTATGCGCGGCAGAGACGATTGGTGTATGGTGGCCCTATTCAGTCTGCGTCGATACTCACCCAGCCAGAGTAGGAGCCGGTTCACCAGCTGCAGTGCTGTCGATTGGCTCTGATAGACGGCGGAGCGCAGCCGAAAGCGCAGATCTGATTGAGGCGTTCCGCACGTGCGACAGCGCCTTCCATCGTCATTGTTTAAGCAAAGTTCCCGCCCCTGGTACAGCAGGCTGACTCGGGGGCAGACGGTGTAGTGGTCGTGCAGGAAGAGTGAGTAGGGAATACCGGCCTTCGCCAAGGCTTCAAAGAGCGGCAGGGAGTGGCCCTCCAGGGAGTGGATGAATACCGCGCCTACGTCTTCCTCCTGCAACCAGCGAATGATCATTCGGTTCTGATCCGCATCAACAGACTCAGTTTCACGACCCAACTGGTAGAGGGCCGGGGCGTGAACAAGGCTGTTTTCCAGCACGGCATGGAGGTATAGTTCGTTCCGCTTAATATGGATTTTGGGGCCATAGTTCCAGATAGAGTAGTGCACGCCGCTCTGCAGGTAGAGCACCCGGTGGCCCTGAGCTTGAAGGTGCTCAATATGGAGTCGGGCAATGGCGTTATAGCCGCCGCCTTCGTGTGCTCTCTTCTCCGGATCGGCCCAGCCGAAGATAGCTACAGCTTTCTGATGATAGATCTTAATTTTAAGAGTCCCCAATAAACGGATAATATTTTCACTTGTTCGCAAAGACAAGCATTCGCAGCAATTGTATTTTAGTTAAACTGTGTTACATCAAATCTATGACATCGAAACGTGATATACAAGATAATTCTTATTATACATTATCTAATTTAGCTATAAGCTTTACATTGAACTGTCTCCAGTCATTAGTCGAATTTGGACCCAAACAACCTAAATATATTACAAGTTCTTTTAGCGAAACAACACAGAACTGTATCTAGTTCTTTTGAATTACTTGAAACTGGATTAGGTATAAAGAAATTATATACTAAAAAGATAATTTCCATGTAAAATACCTCAGAGAGATAAACAATTTTCAATCTTTTGCATAATATTTCCAGAAAAAATTCGCACAGGGCGCTCGCCCCTCTTTTAGACCGTTAAAATAATAATGTGTAGCAGCATCTTGCCCAGAGTCCTTCACATCTTGATTCGCTTCAAGATAATATTCTACATCAAACACGCAGCCATCTCTTATAATCTTAATATTTTCTGCATCTTGTGTTGAAAAACGTCCTTCATCTCTACCGTACAAGAGGTAATGAATCAAGGGGTTTAAACCCTTATTTTTAACATCTGGATACCTATTAAGATAATATTCCGAATCAAATCCTACACTACACTTTCTTCCTTCAAATCCTCCCCATCTATAGTAATGGCTAATTGCAAAGTCTCTATCATGCCCAAGATCAGGATAGGTATTCAAATAGAAGTCAACATCGAAAAGTTCTGACTTCTTTATTATGTCTTCATACTCTGCATCTAAACTTGGATAACGACCTTCACTTCTTCCCCATTTAACATAATGATAGAAAGGATTCATTCCTATCTCAGAAATATCTGGATTAGCCGAAAGATAATAGTTCGTATTAAAGTAGCCACTGGGATTACGACCTTCCTTCCATCCATATTCATAATAATGCCACATAGCAGAAAGGTTGTGCCTTAGCACATCCCCATACACTCCATAATACCATGCAGCATCAAATGAACTACGAGTCTTTATTAAATACACATACTTCACGAAATGCGCAAACTGTTGCACATCCGGGAAGTAGAATATGATAATATTTATTATTCGCTTTATTCTTTTCTTCATCTTTCTTTTCCCAAAAGGTAGTCATTTTGCATATATATTCCGAATTTCAAATAGTGCAATAGAGGATTCATATTATTGTCTTTTACCTCAGGATGAGAATGAACATAGCCTATAGTACTGAAATCAGGACATGGATCGTAATTCTCGTGATAAAACATAATGAAGTGATACAAAGGATTATAGCCGGCTTCTTTTACTTCTGGATATCTCTGCAAGTACCATTCTCCATCAAAAAGTGGATTTGGTGCTTTAGTAGGATGATTAAGTACATAGTCGATCAAAGGATCAATTTCTGGATTTCTTATGAATTGCTCCAAATAGTAATTATTGTAGAATAAACCAGACCGTCGTATTGCCACTATTTCATTCCTTTTCTCACTTGACACTGGGACTCTACTATTTTCTAATATCAAGTTCAAATCAACACTATTCCTACAACGCTTATAAGAGAAATTGTTAATTTGTACTGCTTTTATACTTTTTTCTTCATTTAATATTCCATGGACCATATTAATCATACATTTCTGCATCTCCGGAAAAACCATTGGAGATCTCTCATTATTTTTATACCATTCATTTTGACTTACTACATTTTTATATAATTTCAAGTATCTATCCGCCTGAACATGCAATGAGAACTCTTTTTCTGAATATTCACGACATGAACTCGATAAATCGCTATCACATAGCTTGATAATCGAGTTAGCCAAATCATTACAGCTCCCCCTCTCTGCCAAACTACCAGTAACTCCATCTATTACGGCATCACCTATACCGCCAGAATTAAATGCTGCCACGGGAGTTCCACATGAAATTGACTCAAGAATGATATTTGGTAAATTGTCTTCTAATGAAGGTAAAACAGTAATGTCCGCCGCACTATAACCTAATGCTAAAGTACTGGGATCATCTATATGCCCTAGCGAACTATACGAGAAGCCAAGTGATGACAACTCTTTGCTTTCATGGCCAAATGTTAAAATGTGAAAATCCAAACCTTTGTTTTTTAGTATTTTTGAAGTCTCAACAAGTTCATTGAACCCCTTTCGTCGCTCTCCATGGCTATGACAAGAGAAAAGCAAAGTTGGTTTTGATAATGGTATATTAAACCTACTCTTAGCCAAGGCCTTCTCTGTCGGGACAAACACATCAGTGTCCAAGGAATTGGGAATCACTTCAATTTGATTATCTTTAAACACCTTGCTGTTTCTTGCACACTTAGCTAACCACCTACTAGGAGTCACAACTATTATATTTTTTGACCAGTATCGTTCCTTAGCGGCTAGTATTTTAGCAGGATACTCATTATAAGTATTTATAAGTTGCGGACAATCAAAACATCCTGTTTTATACCTACCGCATCCATGATCATAATGACATCCTCCCGTAAATGGATTCATATCATGCATCGTCCAAACAATTGGCTTACCTATATTCGAAAGATCTGCAATAGCTTCATTACTTAATATTCTCTGTATCCAATGGAGATTAATAACATCAAAACCTTTTATCAATTCTAACTGATCGTTTGACAATCCAGCATACGAGGTTGAAAAAGCAGTACCTTCTCCTTTCATGTTATCGTCAGAGACTAAGTTTTGCATTAATTCAAACATTGAGATTTGATCTTTTTCCAAATCGACTCGATGAAAAGAAGGACAATCTTTAGCAGTAAGCCCAACCACTTTCGAATCAATAGCCTTTCTCCTTAGCCCTTCATGAAGCCGCACCGCTGCGATTCCTGCACCACCCTGCACATATGTAAGCACTTGGCAAACTTTTATGTCAATATTTTCATATCTTTTTGTCGGCCCCGAAGAACCAGTGATTTTATCCAAAACCTTCTTTTCAAGAATATCCACGTTATTCTTCACCCTATACTGCTTTGACAGCTTAATCGATTCTTTTCCATATTCTCTTCTCTTAATAGCATCACCTATCAAGTTGCTAATTGCATTGGCCAAAGATTGAACATCGTCTATTCTGCTGACCAAAAAACCATTTTTTTTATTCTTAATTATTTTATTTACACCTTCACAATCAGAAAACCCTATCACTGGCAACCCATTAGCCATCGCCTCGACTAAGGTCAATCCAAATCCCTCGAAAATCGATGGAATAACATAAATATCAGCAGTCTTATATACTTCTTCAATATTTCTCCGAACACCGAGAAATATGTTTTCTGGATTCAAACCTAGAGTTTCAGTATAAGTGGCGAGATCATTCTTAAGTGGGCCTTCTCCATATATATGTAAAGACCAATCAGGATACTTCTTTTTAACTTCATTAAAGGCGCTCAGTAACGTTCTATGGTCTTTCTGTTCTGATAATCTTCCTACAGAAAGTATTACTTTCTTTTCTACACTCAGATCACATATCTCGTTAGTATCTATACTTATAAAATTCGGTAGAACTATTGTCTTTTTTCTATATTCGATTGGCATTTGTTTAACAAAGCCATCAAAAATTACACTTATTGCGGTAGCTTTTTCAAGCGCTACAAGTCTTAAATAACGCTCCATATCCGAGTTAGCTGGGTATAGTGGAGAGTAAAATTTAAATGATGGCGCATTGTGCAAGGCAGCTATATGTACTGTATTTGTCTTTGGACTTTCGGAGAAAAGTACATATGGATAAGAAGAAGGCATATGAGAAATAACACAATCAAAATCATGCTTCTTTAAGAATCCATTGATTACTTGTATTCTCCATAAATTTCCCTGATCTAGCCACTCTTGAAAATCCTTTTCTATAGGAATATAGTTCAAATCATCAAATTTTCTAGCGTAGATATCATTAAACCTTAAAACTAAGTTTTTACCTTCTTCATAATACTCTTTATTATATGGGTGGATTGCCAGATCAATATATGGGATATCTTCATCAAGAGAGTAATAAGCGCCCCCAGCTAAACCGTGACAACAGACAACTGTTACAGCATGCCCTCTTCTATGCAACTCATTTGCCTGCTCAATAGCAATCCGCTCAGCCCCGCCGGTAACATTAGTTAGAAAAGACACGAAGACTGCAATTCGCTTTTTAGCTTTATCTTTTTTTTCCATTGGAAGAATCTTACCTTTGATTCCATTCCGCAGGTTGTTAAGGGTCAAAAACAAAGACTTTCTATATCTCTCCGAACGATAATAACTATCTTTAAGCAGTTCATTAATCTTTTCTTGGGATATATCCGATCCATGCCAGTTCTTATAAAACTTGAGTGAGTAGAGATCATCTATCAAGGTAGATGGTAAACTACCAAACTGCTTTTCAAGTAAATAATAGTTCTCATTTCTCTCATTCTCTTCTGAGAAGGAAGCTCCTCCCATACGCATTACCAGGATGTTTTTCTTTAGCGGCATGGCCTTAAAGCCTGCATCAAAGGCAGACATTACCCAGTTATAGTCCGCAGCGACCTTTAGTGATGTGTCAAATCCACCCAATTCGTCATAGCATTTACGATGCGCGAATATGGTTTCGTGACCGCCGGGGATCCCCTGTATCAACATTGACTCATCCCAGCTTCTTCCCTCATCAGCGAGTACTGCATACCCATCATCACGCATATATATAAAACCTGCATACGATAGATCCAGATCATTATCAACAATGTTATTCATGGAGGCACTGATAGCACCTTGGAGATAGAAATCATCTGAATTCAGAAAGGCAATATAGTCTCCAGTTGCCAGCTTCAACCCTTTGTTCATGGCATCGTATAATCCATCGTCTGGTTCACTGACCAAAATATCAATATCATCTCCATATTCCTGAAGTACTTCCAACGTACCATCAGTTGATCCTCCGTCTATGACAATATACTCTATGTCGCAGTAGTCCTGTAAAAGAACAGAGTCAATACATTGATGAATCGTATTTACATTGTTGAATACAACTGTAATAATAGAGACTATTCCTTTGCCCATATATTTAATCCTTTCTGAACCTGTTCTTTGCAATTCATTCATTAATCTCAGACAGTAAATCCACTGATTGTCTTTTTCGGAAATTACTAATCACATTAGCACCAATCCGAGCTTCATCGCGAGAGGACTCATTTCAAATTTGATATTACAGATATTGTTTTGCCGTATCTTCTCAAAATCTTCCAGGCCGATGATAAAAGTTCTTTCTTTGATTTATGATGCGCTGATGGTTATACAATAAAGGACCAACCAGTGCCTCCATTTCTCTTCGGTAGATTCATCTGCAAAGAACTCTACAAATATCTCACCAAGACACATTTTTCTCCCCCTGAAATCAGCGCCCTCGTTCATTGAAATGCTTACCTCAGTGATGATTTTTTTCGCTATCCATGAAAAGCGCAAAGTCGTTTTCGCAATACGTTTGTCCCTTTCAAAGCGTAAATACTATAGATCATTTTTACCTTCTAACCGCTCTCTCTATGGAGACTTATCCGACAGGTCTTATCTTTGTATGTATCTATCAACCATGACAGAAGGCCCGATCTCACTTAAAGTTAAATCTTTTTTATCTTATATAGATAGCAGCATGCAATCTCGATGTAATATTCAACATTCTTACGATTAGAACATTTTTGAGCATACATCATCGTAACCAAAAAAACGTATTTCATCCTTAAAGAAATCATTTAAATAATCTATAATATTTTCAGAAAAATGCTTTTTATGATTCCCTGGGATTACAGATCTAATATGAGATTTTTCGTTTTCATCGATAGGTATAATATCATGCTTAGAAACAATTTCTTTCAGTATAGCTTTTGGTATCTCGATATTCAAATATTCGCACATATTCAGTATCCATTCTTTTTTGTAAAAGATTATGTCTTCATAGCGATACACTTTAAACCCTAAATCTAAGCAGCTTATATACTTTTGCATATTTAACTTCATGCTCTTTCCTTGTTTATCAATGAACGCTTTAATCGTATCATCATTGAAACTGTTTCTATTTAATTCATTTCTAAGATCCTCTAAATTCTTTTTCAAAGCGCTTTTTGAATCACCAGGAAAGACGTGAGATGATTTCATAGAGAAATAATACGATATCATTGCATCTCTAGGATCCCGAACAAGTAAAATTTTTTTATATTTCTCAAATGAAAAACTTGTTAGTTCTGGCCAAAAATACCTGAACCCATTGTAGCAAATTAACAACTTTTGAAAATAATTATTCGATTTTTCTAATTTATTTAGGGTTAAACCCCTGGAAAACAACTCGTCCGGTATTGAAAGAGAAGGTATATCCATTCTTTTACAAATATCTTTAAAGACATTACTAATCAAGGTACTTCCTGATTTGTGTAAACCAAAAATAAAAAAAGGATCCCCCTCATAATTGACTCTTCCATTTGCCACCAACTCAAGTTCTTTTCCATCCGTAAACCTTAATATATGTTTTACATTTCTATCCATCATTCAATATTCCTCCTGATTGATCTACTTGACTAATAACGTTTTCGAATTTTTCCTTTTTTAAAATTTTATAGTCAGTATCTCTATACTTAAGCACTCCCCCGCATCAAGCTTCTACTATTAACCAAATTAGCTGTTTTTATAATGATCTTAGCAGGCCAAACTGATACTTCAACATTGATAGCAAACAAACCTCAAACTACTAAACCTTCACCTATAGTTCATTTGCCTTCAATAATTGTTATGGACAATACTATCGAATCAAATCAATGAATATTAACAGATAAATCAGTCAATACTTATTAACTTTTTACCGATTCTCAGTGGTATAAAAACTATTAATGAAACACACGATTCTATCATTATTAATGTTCAAAGTTTTAATATGACATGAATGAGACTTATCAATAGATATCATATCAAAGATCGTAATATTATTCCTAATTTATAACCTTTGTATACCAACTCTTGGTATTCACCATTATTATTACAATATCAATACCCAAGTGAAAATAAAAAATCTTTATGCTTACTATAAAACGACTCTATTTGCGCACAATCCAAATACTCTTTATAAACATCAGTCTTAGATTTCCAGAAAAACTTCTTTCCGCTATTCTTTGTTCGCTCATTCACACTATCAAAGACATCAGGACAAAAATCTATCCTTTCACCAGGAATAAGTTTCTCAAAAAGATTCAACATTGTAGAATAGGGATCTTTAAATAAATCCTCATATCTTAATGCTACAACTTTATCTAAACTCATCGCTCTCTCAAGATATAACTTATAATTAGAATAATTTCCTAATAGAGAATAAAAAAAACGCACTCCCATATCCTCAATAAATTCATCGAAATAATCATCCAATAGATTGAGATCCAACAATTCATCAACAGATCTAAGAATATTATCCTTAAAGAAATCAATCTTCTCAGTTATATACATATAGTTTAGAGACGACATAAATACATCTAAAGGATGCCGATATATAAGTAAGATTCGATCAGGATTCATTTTTTTGTGATTGAGGTTATGCGATTTATAAAATCCATATTCTTTCTTGAGTTTTACAGTTTTGATCATTTCTTTAGTTTTGTCATGTTGTTGATGAATATCAGGAACGTCGAAATGTACATTCAGATCAAACAACTTTGCTAAAATATGACGCATCCAAGTATTTCCACACTTAGGATAGGAGGCAACTTCTATTATCACACTCATCGTCTCTTCCTTATAATGTACTATTTGTTCTGTTCGCAGCTAATATTTGAATCTTTCTATTCATACGCTTCAATTGAGATGTATTTTTATCCTTAAGCAATATTATTTCTCGCTTCAGTTTGCCCCTCTCACCCTTCAATGAGCAACTTTCGAGCTTCCAGTATTCATTATCCTTCCTCAGGATCTCATTATCCCTGGTTAGGACTTCCTTAACACTCCTCAGGATTTCTTTCTCGCTACTTAGGACTTCTTTATCCTTCCTCAGGATTTCATTCTCGCCGATTAGGACTT
>JWTM01000178.1 GCA_001749745.1 Candidatus Marispirochaeta associata | reverse complement strand
CATACACTGTATTTACTGCAGAATGCATTGCAAAAGAACTCGGCATGGAAACTGAGAAACTCTGGACAACCTGCGGCAACAATGCGATCCGCTTTTTCGGTTTATAGTACTGGTTGCATCACGCACCCTGTCATCGCATTTTCTTTTCCAGATTGGGGCAACGCATTGACGTTGGCTCAATCTGGATTTTTTATTCTTCGCTAAGAAGGGCGAGGCTTGAATGTGACCTCTATGAGACTACCCGTCTACACTCGCCATGACGTACTTGCGGTGTGTCTTCGTTTATTATCTCCACAATACTCTGTTATCTGCTCACTATCCTGCGATATAGTTATCTATT
>JWTM01000177.1 GCA_001749745.1 Candidatus Marispirochaeta associata | reverse complement strand
GATAGGGTGGAACCATACACTGAATCAAAGGAGCTATCCTATGCGTAAAAATAGAATTCCAGAAAGTCGTAGTTTTAATCCAGAACGTATGCATGTGCAGCTTGTACACGAATCAGAACACGTCAAAGTGATGAACTTTAACTTGAAAGCAGGGCAGGAGATGCCTGTGCATTCACATAATCTGGAGGGTGAGCTTGTGATGGTAGTACTGAGCGGTGAAGGTGAGCTGCTTGGTGAACATGGTCCTTTGGATTCCATCACTGCAGGTGACGTTATTATCTGCGAGATTAAAGTGCCGCACGGAGTACGTGCTTCTGCAGATATGAGTCTTGTTGTTACTATTGCGCCTCCAATCTAGCCACGCAATAACAAACAAGCTTTATTCCTGAAGACTCGTAGATGGCATAGGAAGAAATGTTTGTTGAATATGTAGTAAGAAATAAAAAAGGCTCTGCTTG
>JWTM01000176.1 GCA_001749745.1 Candidatus Marispirochaeta associata | reverse complement strand
GCCGTAACGCACGCCGTCAAATCGGGCGAGGTTGGAACTGGCTTCAGCCATGGCGATGATGTAGTAGGTCGCGATTGCGTATGAAGAATGCGGGAGCTCGACTTCAACAAGTTCTGCACCGAGTTCTTCAAGTTTTGCAACTGCTGCGCGACATGCTGATTCCACTTCTCCGTCGAGGCCTTCTGCCCAGAATTCCTTAGGCAAACCGACGTTGAGACCTTTAAGGTCTGTACGGTTCAGTGCTGCAAGGTAGTCTGCTGCAGGAGCGTCTACGCTGGTAGAATCTTTTTCATCGTGCCCTGCGATAACCTGAAGCAGGCGTGCGTTGTCTTCTACGGAGCGGGTCATAGGCCCGATCTGATCCAGAGAAGAACCGTACGCAACCATGCCGCGACGGGAAACAAGGCCATATGTAGGCT
>JWTM01000175.1 GCA_001749745.1 Candidatus Marispirochaeta associata | reverse complement strand
AAAAAGAACAACGTTCCTATCCATGCTTGTAATGCCGTGAGTGTGAAGGCGGAATAAGAGCTACAGAGGCGTTTTGCGGTCAAAATATAGCCAGTGGCAGAGAGCATGGCCAGCATCTCAAAAAAGTTCCCTAAAAGTGGGTTGGGTGCAGTTTCTGTGGCAATGCTTTTAAATGAAAGCAATGCCACGCGGGCTGCTTTTCTTTATAGAGTAGGTAGGAGCCTGCTGCCACAAAGATTGGAACAATGGAGCAGACCATGCCAGCCTGAGATGCAGATGTATATTTAAGCGCATGTGCTTCAAAAACAAACAGCAGGCATGGCTCGCACAATACGAGAAATGCAAAGGTCTTCCAGTGAGTGCGCGGTATTTTGGTTATCTGGATTCTGTGTCGCTGCGTAAGCAGAACAAGTGACGCAATTGCCATTCTGC
>JWTM01000174.1 GCA_001749745.1 Candidatus Marispirochaeta associata | reverse complement strand
CTGCAGCATTGAGATACAGCGCACGATATTTTGCTTCAGCTTCACGCAATGCTGCCTCAGCCTGCAAATTTTCCTCCAGATTCGTCATTACACACAGCAGATTATTCCCTTCGGCAATCCTGCTCACAGAAAACCAGACAGGGACCATCTCTTCATGAACTGTAACGACATATCCTTGAAAATTCTGCTTTTCACTGACGTCCA
>JWTM01000173.1 GCA_001749745.1 Candidatus Marispirochaeta associata | reverse complement strand
GTCTTCTCCGTAGATACTAGTTGAAGTATTATCTATCGTAATAGTATCGTTACCGGCTCCTGCATATAGATTGTTGGCATCACCGGTAATAGTGTCGTCACCATCACCAGCATATACCGTATCATTACCTGTTGCAGTGATCTTGTCGTCACCTGCACCTGAATGAATAGTGTCCTGTTTATTGCTTGTTGTGATGGTGTCAGCACCATCTAGTCCGATAACGTCAAGACGAGTGGTGTAAGCTGACCCGTCAAAAGAGTCATCATTGTTTGTAAGTGTGTGCGTAAAAAGCCCATTTTCCACATAGTATGTAGAAACTTGGCTAGCATTATAGCGATTTTCAATCAGGATTTTCTCTACAGCATGCTCAGGGTTAGTTGCAGCGTCTTTGATGCGAATAGAGTCCTCAGGGGAGTTTTTAAAAGTGATCAACAGGTCATTGCCGTCGATGGCGAATTGAAGATCATTGTACGCGATATCAGAGCTGAAACGTATTGCATCCAGAGTATGATCCGCAGTGACAGCACCGCTTTCATTGTCGTAGATGACGTCGTGACCGTCGCCTTTGCTATACTTGTAGGTATCAGCATTAGCTCCGGCATGAATTATGTCATCCCCTTTGCCGGCATCAATGGTATTTGTACCATCACCAGCCCAAATGGTATCGTTATCGTCACCTGCGTCTATAGTATCATTTCCAGAGCCAGAATGAATTTCATCTTCCCCAGTTCCACCCCATATGGCGTTGTCACCTGCACCAGCCCAAATGGTATCGTTGTCTGCGCCGCCGTATATTGCATCATTTGCAGAACCAGTTCGTATAGTGTCATTACCATTACCACCTTGAACATGCTGATAGGCGCTTCCTGTGGTGGTAATAGTATCGTCCCCG
>JWTM01000172.1 GCA_001749745.1 Candidatus Marispirochaeta associata | reverse complement strand
TATCTGAACGTGCACGTATCAGCTGGACCTCTTACGTTCACACCTCCACTGTTACGGCACTGTCTGCAATCGGTAACCAGTCAGCAAAATTCGGTGGATTTAAAGACAACACAGAAGTCGCTAAAACCATGGCAGACGTTATGGGCGTAAAACTTTCCTCTTTCAAAACTACACCTTCCAAAGCGCTGCTTGGTAACACAACAGGCCCTAACGAAAAATACTCTAAAATTCCTTATGGCCAAGAACGGACTAAGTAGGGATTACGCAATTGGGCGGAGCCGGAACCCCGACTCCGCCTTTTTTTGAATGCAAACCAACAGAAAGAGCCGGAGAAAAAATGTCGAGGCTGAAGCGTATTGTAGAAGCTCTATTACTTCTGGGGATTGTCATATTGTTGTTTCT
>JWTM01000171.1 GCA_001749745.1 Candidatus Marispirochaeta associata | reverse complement strand
ATATAAAGTGAGAGTGGCGTTAAGCCCCGACTGGCTGCATGTAAAAATGCAGTTTGCGTACAGTAAGCAGGAAACACAACCAAAGTCAGGCTGATTATTCTTGCGGGGCTGCAGGATCTTCAGTGCAGCCTTCCACTCTCATAGTTAATCGTTGTAACCGTTCTTCAAGTGCCTGCAACTTCTCTGCTGTTTGCAGATAATCATCCGCAAGACCTAAGACAAGGAAAGTGAGCAATTTTTCCTTACTGATAGGCATACCCGGACTGTAGAGCGTCTCGTAACGCTCCTCCACCAAAGTTTTAGCCCGTTCGACAGTGTCGTGGTCTGCTTCTGATTTAAAAGAGACCTCAGTGCCGAGTATCTTCAGATTGAAGCTGCGCATAGCGTATTACATGGAGTCTGCAGGGTTAGAAAGCTTTGTCAGTAAGCCGTC
>JWTM01000170.1 GCA_001749745.1 Candidatus Marispirochaeta associata | reverse complement strand
GCGCACGCTTGAGGCCGGTTGCTACAGCTGGTGCACGACCATGCGGTGCTTCAACAGCGTCTACATCAAGGTAGTTGTAGATAAATACGGAACAGCCGATGGAGCCAACACAAAGTGTGTCGTCCACAAGTCCCATTTCGGTAAGCACTTCACCCACAAGGCGGTGTGCAACGCCGTGATGACAGCCCGGGCAGTAATGCGTAGGGCGGTCGATCATGATTTCAGGTGCGTCGAAAACGAGTTTTTCAGACATTCCCTAGTCCTCCAGATGC
>JWTM01000169.1 GCA_001749745.1 Candidatus Marispirochaeta associata | reverse complement strand
AAGTTCCTGAAAACACGCGGGCAGAAGAGCAAACCGAAGACGACCAGACTGAAAAGCTTCTTCCTGAACATGAAGAAGTACTCGCATGGAAACCTATGCACTGGCTTCCACGCTTGAAGATTTTCCGTAACCCGCTGGAAGAGATCATTTACGATGAACGCAGGCGCGGCATTCTTGTACATACGTGCCTTGAGCATCTGCGTGTGCTGGATAATCCGCGTGAAGATGTGCATCGTGCCATCCAGCATGGTATGCGTGAATACCCTCTGCCAATGGAGAACAGAGTTGAAGTGGAAGAAGAGCTGGCAGACATGCTGCTGTGGCTGACATCACTGCCGCAATTCACAACATGGCAGCACTATGGCAGACCGGAGCAAGGCATTATGGACGAACACGGCAACCAGCATAGAGCCGACCTGCTAGTACGCGAGCCGGACGCCATAACCATTGTTGAGTATAAAACCGGCGGTCACGACCCTGCACATAAACAGCAGGTACGCCGTTACCTCAACTTGCTTAATGCCATGCCTGCCTATGACAACTGCGCTCTGACAGGCACTATTATCTACCTTGATTCACGCGAAACTG
>JWTM01000168.1 GCA_001749745.1 Candidatus Marispirochaeta associata | reverse complement strand
TACTTTTACTTGTGTCTTTTAAGGGAGGCTTACGAGGCATCATCAGAAATATCTTCTCCATATAATGAAAGCAAAAAAAGCCTGAACACACATCAGTATGCTCAGGCTTTGTCATTTCTACAGAGGGCAGAAACTAGACCCTGATAGAAATTTTGGCAGGTGCGCTCCTTACACTTCGTTGTACGGAAAGCACTCGCGCAAGTTGGACAGGGCGTGACACGCCACTGTC
>JWTM01000167.1 GCA_001749745.1 Candidatus Marispirochaeta associata | reverse complement strand
GCCATCGGGTGAAACAGCAAGATCTGTGATTACAGGAGAGCGCATTTTCCAAGGCACATCGTTTACTGCAACAGTGAACTTCCCATATTCAGGAGCAACGATAGCGAAGAGGTTCTCTCCGTCAGGGCTGAATTGCTGATGCCAGCAGTTAGCATATGTTGCTTTCCAAATAAGTTGACCGTCCTTAGCCAGCCCCCATTTGCCACCTTGGCGTACAGGAGCAACCACGTGTTTACCGTCCGGAGTAAACAACGGGTTCCATACTCCCTGATAGGTGTTGTCCCATAAGGTGTTGTCTACAATAATACTGTAGTCATAGAGAGTGAGTCGAACCTGTGCAGCAACGCGGTATGCATTGGCATCGAAAACAGGTGTCCACAAGTTCATGAGATGGGTATCCCATGCAATACCATCAACCGCGATAGAGAAGATGCCGTTACGGAATGTTTTCAGATCTGCTTGCCCCATAGGCGTGACCTGAACAACCGCAGCCGACTTTTTTCCATCGGGGCTTATCGCAAAGTTGTTGGCGTTTTCATAAAGGTTTTCCCAGATTGATCCGTTTACGGACATGCCATATTCCATATCCTGCTGTAC
>JWTM01000166.1 GCA_001749745.1 Candidatus Marispirochaeta associata | reverse complement strand
TGACTTGCTTCCGTACCATAAGATGGGTGTGAACAAGTATGCGCAGTTGGGTTGGGAATATCCGATGACCGGTGAATTTGCTATGAGCGAAACCGATCTTGAGCGTGTTGAGAATCAATTCAAGGCACATGATTTTCCGGTTTCAATAGTCCGGCACTAACCGTTGAGAAGAGATCGCACTGGCACAAGCAGATAATAAGGTGTTGAGAATGCAAAGTAATCAATCCCGCGAGCTGGAGCGGATTATTCAGGAAACTGTTCCGGGAAAGCAGGTGACCATTGCCCATGTTATTGCAGCGCCCATGCCTGATATTTATGACAGGCTTGGAGTTGAAGCTAAAGGTGCGTTGGGTATTTTAACTCTTTCTCCTTTTGAGACCGCGATAATTGCGGCTGATATTGCAACCAAAACTGCAGATGTGGAAATAGGTTTCCTCGACCGTTTTACAGGGTCTGTAGTTGTCACCGGCAGTGTGGAAAGTGTTGAAACAGCATTGCAGGCAGTGGTGGATGTGTTGTCCCGCAATATGGGCTTCACAGCCGGAGCTGTTACCCGTTCATAGGGCATGCAATGACAGACCGCAGAATAATGTTGATAGGTGCCACGGGCTGCGGGAAGAGCTCTCTTGCAGTGGTGTTGAACCGGTATGCAGAGCATCTTTCCGGTAAAGAGAAAAGTACGGAAGTATCGCCTGTACCGCATCGTCAGGACGTTTGGTACAGCAGGTATACTCTGGATGTTCCGGGTGGATATTTCGAAAATCCATGGATGTACAACCACTTGATTTCCCTTGCTCAGAACAA
>JWTM01000165.1 GCA_001749745.1 Candidatus Marispirochaeta associata | reverse complement strand
TTCATTCTCTCACCCGTTTGACGGCATCGGCATGCCGCTTGAAAAGCCAAAGCAGTTTTATGCTTTGGTTAACGACGAGAAGATTGATCTGCTTCCTGAGCTTACTGAAACCACCATTATGGATGCACCTGCATGGAAAACAAATTACCGCTTCAAGCGTCCAGGTGTGTACCAGTTCATCATGGAACCAAAACCTTACTGGGAACCTGAAGAAGACTGCTTCATTGTTCACTACACAAAAGCATATGTAGCTGCTTTCGGTTCTGAAGACGGATGGGACACGCCAGCAAGGCTGCCTATGGAAATTGTTCCGCTTAGCCGCCCGTACGGCCTGTACGTCGGCAGCAGCTTCACAGGTCAGGTTCTGAAAGACGGAAAGCCGGTTCCAAGCACCATTGTTGAATATGAATTCTACAATAAAGACGGCTACAAAAGACCTACAGAATACCACGTTACCATGGTTGTCAAAACAGACAAGAACGGTGTGT
>JWTM01000164.1 GCA_001749745.1 Candidatus Marispirochaeta associata | reverse complement strand
ACCAACCCGGGTTCCACTGTTATCAACAACGGTATCAGCATGATTGCTGCCGGTAACTCTGTAGTATTCGCTCCGCATCCTGCTGCTAAGCGCATCACTCAGGAAGCTATCAAAATCATCAACAAAGCTGTTGTTGCTGAAACCGGCATTGCTAACCTTCTCGTAGCTGTTAAAGAACCTTCCATTGACGCTGCAAAGCGCCTCTTTACTTACGAAGGTATCAACCTTCTCGTAGTTACCGGTGGTGAAGCTGTAGTAGAAGCTGCACGCAAGACCACGAACAAGCGCCTTATGGCTGCTGGTGCCGGTAACCCTCCTGTAGTTGTAGACGAAACTGCCGACATCGCTCGTGCAGCTGAGTCCATCTACATTGGTGCATCTTTTGATAACAACCTCATTTGTGCTGACGAAAAAGAAATCATCGCAGTTGATTCCATCGCTGACCAGCTTAAAGCTGAGATGAAAAAAGTTGGCG
>JWTM01000163.1 GCA_001749745.1 Candidatus Marispirochaeta associata | reverse complement strand
GAGCATGTATGCAAATGCTTTGAGCATTACAGAGAAGCTGCCGTAGAACGGAGATATATGTCCGATGGACTTTGGATTGTCCGTATCAAGGTAGAATGAGCCGTCTGCTGCTTTGGCTGGACGATGGTTCGGCAAGTATGGCTCAAGGCGGGCACAAACACCGACAGGACCGGCGCCCGGGCCACCGCCGCCGTGCGGGGTAGCAAGGGTTTTGTGTACGTTGAGGTGTACTACGTCGAATCCGACATCACCGATACGCATTTTACCCATAATCGCGTTAAAGTTTGCACCGTCATAGTAAAGGAGTGCGTCAACTTTACGTAATTTTTTTACAATCTGTGGAAGATGGCTTTCAAACAGGCCGAGTGTGTTCGGACATGTCATCATAACGCCAGCTACATCTTCATCAAGAGCAGCTTCAAGTGCTTCAGGGTCTACGATGCCGTCTTTGGA
>JWTM01000162.1 GCA_001749745.1 Candidatus Marispirochaeta associata | reverse complement strand
CACACAAGTGCGGACGCTTACCTTAAGTACTGAACAGATCGCTACGTTGATTAAGCCTACGCCTCTCTTCAACCAGAGGTAGCAGGTATGCTTCTCATTGCGGCTGTAGCAACGTTATTTTTGAGCTTTTTGTTTGCTCTTGGTGGTGTGGGTTCTGCCGCAGTTCTTGTGCCAGTGCTGCATAGTCTGGGAATGGCACTGAGCGTTGCCCGTCCTTTGGGGTTGTTGATAAATACCCTTACGCTTTCCAGTGCTTCCTTTGTTAACATCAGAAGTGGAAAGATCCGTGTCAGAGAATGGTTGCCGCTTCTCGGTGCATCACTGTGCAGTGCACCGGCAGGGGCATATGCCTCCACTGTGGTGCCAGAGGGTGTGTTGTTATACTTCTTTGCAGTATTTCTGACTCTCGCGGGACTGGTGATGCTTATAGGCATAAAGAAGACCGGTACAAAGGAAGCAATGGGAACTGGTACGC
>JWTM01000161.1 GCA_001749745.1 Candidatus Marispirochaeta associata | reverse complement strand
AACGGAGTGGGCAAACTCTATTCCCTTAAATAACGGACTGGTAATATTTCTGGTAAGGGTTATGCCTATAAGCAAGGCCAACAAGAAACCACCGCCGGTACCGTATAGTGATACAGAGTTCAAAACTTGTGCATATTCAACTGCATCTTCGGTTTGACTAGCCACGGATTGAGAATTCAGTGCCAGCATTTCGGCAATAATCTGCGACGACTTTGCACTCAACTCTTTATCATCCACCATAATAAGCGTTGCCATGTTCTGGTAGAGAGCTTCGGCCTTGTCAGCTTCTGCTATAAGTAGGTCTAACTGTTTTCGTAGTGCTGTAGAGGCTTTAATAATTTTTACTTCATAAAGAAACGAAGCAGCGTCGGCATCGCCACGACGAATAGCTTGTTTAGCCTCAGCAATCGCGGAATAAAATGCCTTCAGCGGTGATTCCATATCATCCAAAATTTTCTGGATTGCGGTGTTTTTTGTACTGTGGCTGGCTATCCATGTTCCCAGTTTACTGTTCGCATAGTCATCACCGCCTTTAAACTCTATCTCAGACTGGAGCATATTTCCTACATCACCAATAAGCTTGTAGTACT
>JWTM01000160.1 GCA_001749745.1 Candidatus Marispirochaeta associata | reverse complement strand
AACCTATTGTTGTGCAAACAATAGGCACACCGGATAACAACGCATTATTCCTCAAAGAACTTACAGCAGCTCTTGCAGATCATATTATCGTCAAAGAAAAAATTGAAACAATAAATACCGGCAGCTAACATTACTTTTCTGTCTCGCCTGCTGTCCATTTCACCCTCTCAGAACACTACTATCAAGCAATCAACCTTCATCAACATGGCAATGCATGCGTCCAACACCCTTTATTATAAGAACATACTTGATCAATCACATAACCTTATATAACTATACTGTAGTACATTCACTTTTCGCGTATTGTATCGGTAAAACTAGGAGGGTGCAGTATG
>JWTM01000159.1 GCA_001749745.1 Candidatus Marispirochaeta associata | reverse complement strand
AACCCTGAAGCATGGATGTGGTATCACGAAAACATCGGCAAAGGTGAAAGACCTATCGTCGATACATGGTGGCAGACTGAGACAGGTGGCATTATGATTGCGGCTCTGCCTTTTGCAACACCGCTGAAACCAGGTTCAGCCACCTTACCATTGCCGGGAATTGATGCCCGTATTGTACGGGCTGACGGCACGGATGCTGAGCCGAATGAAGGCGGCCACCTAATCATCCGTAAACCATGGCCGGGAATGCTCCGAGGGGTATTTAATGACCCTGAACGATACAAAAGCACCTATTTTGAACGCTTCCCGAAAATGTATGAATCCGGTGACGGAGCGCGCGTAGACGATGACGGGTATTTCTGGATCATGGGACGCCTT
>JWTM01000158.1 GCA_001749745.1 Candidatus Marispirochaeta associata | reverse complement strand
AAAAGATGATATCGCGTGCGGTGATGTATCTGCTATCATCGGTCTTACCGGTGAAAAGCACGGAAGTATCTCTGTGACATTTACCAAAAAATGTGCCGTTGCCCTTGTTCGTGCGATGCTTGGTGACGACATTCAGGATATTATCGCTGATACAAAGGATGCTGTAGGGGAAATTTGTAATATGATTTCCGGACAGGCTCGTGCAGGTCTTTCCGAAATGGGGTTTAAATTTGACGGTTCAACCCCTTCCATTATCATGGGCGACGCCCACACAGTTACTCATGTAACTGCCAGTCCTGTAATTGCTGTTCCCTTCACTACCGACCATGGTGAGTTCACCATTGAGTTTTCTTTTGGATAACTAGCCTTTATTACAGGCAAATAGCCTATTTTTCA
>JWTM01000157.1 GCA_001749745.1 Candidatus Marispirochaeta associata | reverse complement strand
AACATTTTTTGTTCTTTGATGGTCATTGCAAGTTTGCGGAAGTTATCGGCAACCTTCTTTGTATCCTGTGACACAAGCAGACGCCAGAGCAGTACAAGAATAAGAGCGAACGCACCTGTTGTCAGCGCAGCAATAACAAGCGTTGTTCTGATGGTGGAAGTAAGTTCCGCACGGGCGGCATCATAGCTGATCTCTTCAACAACCCACCAGTCGCCCTGACGTCGTCAGGTTGTTGCGTACTGCAAACGGCAATGTGTCCGCGCTGAGCGTTGCAAAAGAGGAGTTTACAGCAATAAGTCCGTCAGGCTGCCACGGAAGGATATCCTGAAGCATATTTCCTTTTTTCTGAACCAGATGTGTTGTTGTATTTTGCTCTGCCAGCGGTGATGAGGAGATGATTTCTGTAATTTTACCTGAGACAAGCTTGGAGAGCATGAGCACAGAAACAGGCTTTGTTGTGTCTCCTTCAAACTCAGGCGGGTATACAGGCAGGAACATGTCAAATGTCAGGCCGTTACT
>JWTM01000156.1 GCA_001749745.1 Candidatus Marispirochaeta associata | reverse complement strand
CCTTAGCCTTTGCAACAGCCTGTGCGCGGGCGTCAGGACGATCAAACACTTCTGTGTTAATCGCACCAGCAATATTCTGCAGGGTCGGGATCATATCATTTAAAGAGCTTGAAGCAGAGCGAGGCCAGATCGCACCTTTTTTATCCGCAACGCGAACATCCAAAGAAGTCTGGTCACCGATAATATTAACGCTACCGTATACAAGGTAGTCCGCACCGGAATCTGCAAGAGCTTTAAGAGCATCTGCCTTATTTGCAGGAGCTGCAATGCCCTCGACAGCGCTGGCATCAACAGGAATAAAATGATCTTTCCAGAACAAACGGGAGCTGAGCATTTGCGGAATTGCACGCTCAAGGTATTTAAATGTTTTTGGTCCGTTAACAGTAAACGGCACAATCCCGAAAGTTTTTACCCCCTCTGCAAACGCAGCTGACATGCTTAACATCAGCATAAGCAC
>JWTM01000155.1 GCA_001749745.1 Candidatus Marispirochaeta associata | reverse complement strand
CAGGGTTTTCAAGACGGGAGCGGATAAACTCGTAACGGCTGAGAATAGGAGTCGGTACTTCCTTGCCTGCTTCGTTACGTTTTTTGTCCAGCTTTTCGAGAACCTTGTTTGCTTCGTCAACACGCTGCTTGAGGCTGGTTTTCTTTTCTTCCAGATCTTCTTTAAGAATGCTGTAGCGTTCATCCATGTCAGAAACAGCCATTTCTTGACGGCTGAGTTCTTCTGCAAGAGCATTCTTTTCTTCTTCACGAAGACGGTTAAGTTTTTCAAGGTTGTCCATTTCACGCATCATTGCGTGATACTCTTTGGTGTTACCAACGAGCATGAGTTTGGACTTGCTTTTCTTAACTTTAAGAGAGTCGTTTTCGATCTCGGAGTTGATGCGTTTTTCCTGTGCCTTGAGGTGATCAATCTTCTCAAGGAAGCGGTTGCGCTGGCTTTCAAGCGCATCAAAGCGTTCCTGAAGAGCTTCAACTTCTTTTGGAGCTTCATCAAGTTCACTGGTGATACCAAGGATTTCATCATCAACAAGCTGCAGTGCAACGAGCTGTTCAATTTGCTTTAAGTACAGGCTCAAGGTTTTTTCCTCCTGAAAACCGTAGGATTCGGATTCACCGAAACTATGAAATTTCTATTCTGCGAAAGGGCCGACCAATCGCATCGGGTCCTGCGCTGGCAGGAAAAATATCTCAATGTCATTCAGTTTTG
>JWTM01000154.1 GCA_001749745.1 Candidatus Marispirochaeta associata | reverse complement strand
ACGTGTTTCGTATATTGATGAGTTCAATCTCTTCAAAGAAACGTTTAACCGTGGCTGCCCCACCGTTTTCCAAACACCCAGAACAGAATAAGCGTTGTGATAGCCCCTAAGGTATCTGCAAACATATCCTTCTGAGCATCCCAGATATCACCCTGACTACCAAGAAACTCAATACCAGCCTGCCCACCTTCTACTACAGCATACTGCCATTCGATAATTTCGTACGCAGCAGCAACGGACATGATCGCAAAAAGAGCAAAGAGCGTTGTCACAATCGGTCCAGCCAATTTTCTGCGAACGAATAGTTCTGCAATTGGGTATGCATAAAAACCTACTGAGTAATGCCCTATTCTATCAAAATGGTTGCGTTCAAAACCAAATAAATCTGTAACCCATTCAAACGGCACACCTGCAAAG
>JWTM01000153.1 GCA_001749745.1 Candidatus Marispirochaeta associata | reverse complement strand
CAACACATTGAAAGTGCATATGCATAAATTACGTCAGAAGGTAGATAAACCTTTTCCAACTGCGTTAATAACGACTCTTCCCCGCCACGGTTTTATATTGAGAATAGATAATGAGAAAGCCTCGTAGCCTTAAACGGACAATCATATATTCTGTTATTGTATTCTGCCTGCTACTTATAGCAGGATATACAATCCTGCTCGTCGACATAGGTGAACGGGGACTTGAC
>JWTM01000152.1 GCA_001749745.1 Candidatus Marispirochaeta associata | reverse complement strand
ACACCGAGAGGCTGGTTTGTATCTCATCATTACTCCGGTCTTTCCAAGCAAGGAAACGAGCAAATGAAAGCTTCGCTTGAGCTCCTGACCAGATTTAGCGGATATCCTTCCCACTTTATTGAGCAAGAAGATCTGACCTCCGTGCTTGCTGATCTCGGCCTTATCAACATTCGCTGCCAGCCTGTTTCCCAAACAGGCACAGGGCTATTAATCGCAGCTCAAAAACCACAATAACTCCCGATACTGTGGTGCGTTCGAATACGCTAGCTCACATGTAAGCTGCTTTTGTCCGGCCGTAATCCATCGCCAGAACGCATCACAGTATCATTTCGCTATTAATACGAACAACACTCAGCCCCCTCTATTCACAAGGAAGAAT
>JWTM01000151.1 GCA_001749745.1 Candidatus Marispirochaeta associata | reverse complement strand
ATTGTACGGTTCGATACAGTTTCATTTGGCCTGTCGTACGGTCTGCCCCATACGATGCTTCCGCTGAAAACATCTGTAAATTTATATGCCAAGGCAATAGCTGCGACAGTATCGTCTAAAATGATCGAGCCGCCAATCTGGTTGGGCATATGGACAGAAATGAGTCCGGCTCTTCCCCGAAATTCGCTGTCTTCCGGTTGGACATGTACGAAGAGTTGTGAGGTCTGTACGTTAACGCCCTGCGAGCCGATCTGCCCACCGGTAAACTCACCATAGCCGTACTCGTCACCATCATCGACTCCCCAATAGGTATCCACTTCAAAGAGTCCTGTGGCAGAAACTGCATCATCAGGGTTTACATCAAACTGGAGCTGGAAGTACTGAGCTCCGCGGAAGTTATTATTAACCTCTTGTTCAGAGTAGGGTGATTCAAACCCCAGAGTAGAGCCGGTTGACCATTGAGTAAAGACTTGCAATGTGCCGGAAGGGCGAACTTCGAAGGCTGCACATGGAATAGAGAAACTA
>JWTM01000150.1 GCA_001749745.1 Candidatus Marispirochaeta associata | reverse complement strand
CGGGTGTCATTACGCCGGAAACAGTTGTTGAAAAAGAGTTGGAGCTTATTTCGTTTCCGAACATTTACTATGAAATTGTTCGTGAATTGAACTATGCATTCACAACGTCTCGTAGACTCGCCAACATTGTTTCCAAAGACACAGGACTAGCTGCACGAATATTGAAGCTCGTTAACAGCCCTTTTTACGGCTTTCCGGCTCGTATTGAGAGTATTGAACGTGCGTTGACTATTTTGGGATCGAATGAGTTGACTACACTTACCCTTGGGTTGAGTGTGGTGCATAACTTTTCAGGTATTCCTGATCTGGTCTTTAATGTTCAGGATTTTTGGGAATATGCCATTTCTTGCGGTATTCTTTCCCGCTTGCTCGGCTCACAGTGTCAGGGACTGATGGAAGAACGCTTGTTTGTAGGTGGATTGTTGCAGCCTGTAGGTATGTTGCTGATGATCAGCTATGATCCGGCTTCCATGTGTAAAGCTGTTTTGATCAG
>JWTM01000149.1 GCA_001749745.1 Candidatus Marispirochaeta associata | reverse complement strand
CCTCCGGTGAAGGCTCCTGCGCTTTCAGCTGCGGCAGCAGTGTCAGGCCGTCGCCGTCCGGCAGGCAGACATCAAGGAACACTGCCGCGAAGTCTTCTTCAGTTGCGCGCTGTGCGCCTTCTTGAAGAGTTCGGGCAAACGTCACTGTGTGTCCTTGACGCTGTGACGCTCTGGAAAGTGTATAGCTGATTGAAGGATCATCATCGATTATGAGAACTAAAGCCATGCTACGCTATCCTCTTTGCAATCTAATACATTACGGACAATGGTGCCGAGTTCTGC
>JWTM01000148.1 GCA_001749745.1 Candidatus Marispirochaeta associata | reverse complement strand
CGCTGTGGAACCAGTCAGCAATGTAGTCAAAGGACGCTGGCTGAACAGAGACTCCGTGCTGAGGATGCACTTTTTGAGTGAAGTATGCCCCGATGACAATATCTTTGTCCGTGAGTACCTGATTGAGTGTGGTAGCCTGTTCCGGTGTACATTGGAGATGGCCGGAGTTGGGATTGGGCGGGGAATCGACATCGGTAATGCGGGGAGCCTGCATCAGATTTCTCCTTCTTTCAAACCTATTACCCCACGTTTACCCAGTTGACGGATGAATTGGCTGACCGCAACGCGGGCTTCTTCCGGATGCAGTTGATAGGCTTTGGAAAGCTCTGTTGCAATGTCCTGTACTGTCCGTTGGCTGTTAATGCGTGTCCAGCAGAACGTCCCGAGCTCATCAAGCTCGAGGCGTTTTTTTTGTACAGGCGGTTCATGACCGAAGGCCGAGGTGAATTTACTGAACCACGGGCGCATTCGGAGCGGAAAGGACAGCGTAACACTGTTTGAAGTGCGGTTTATTTCTTCGACAAGCAAATTTCGGACAGGCA
>JWTM01000147.1 GCA_001749745.1 Candidatus Marispirochaeta associata | reverse complement strand
CTGACTGCCAGTCTAAAAAGCCGGAAGAGTCCGAACTCTACATAGTGGAAGGTGACTCTGCGGGTGGTTCTGCGAAACAGGGTCGTGACCCTAACTCGCAGGCTATTCTGCCTCTTCGCGGTAAAATCTTGAACGTTGAGAAAACACGTTTCGACAAGATGCTCGCGAACAAAGAAATTAAAGCCATGATCACGGCTATGGGTGCCGGTATTGGTGAAGAAGATACTGATTACGATAAGCTCCGTTACCATAAGATCATCATTATGACGGATGCGGACGTTGACGGTGCGCATATCCGTACTTTGCTGCTCACCTTCTTCTTCCGTCAGTATCCTGAGCTCATCAGTCGCGGTCATCTGTATATTGCGCAGCCTCCGTTGTACCGTGCTCACGCATCCCGTTTTGAGCGTTTCATCAAAGATGATGACGAGCTTACAACCTTCCTCCTCGAACGAGTTGCCAAGGAGCTTACAATTGTGGGCGATAATGGCGTTGAGTTCGCCGGAGACGACCTTAAAGGACTTTTGAGTACTGTGCGCTCCA
>JWTM01000146.1 GCA_001749745.1 Candidatus Marispirochaeta associata | reverse complement strand
CAACGGTTGTTTCTTGCATACACCTTGTCCGATCAGGCATACGCTGTCTCCATTGTGGAATTCACTAAAAAAAACAGTCCATTTCAGAGAGCGCCTTTCTTTTTAGGAGCATGTGTCTCTTTGTATGTCACATGGATGGCAGCCACCATCGGGGGCATTTTTTTCGGCGCACTTATACCGCCAGAATGGTCTTTTGACTTTGCCGTGCCCCTCACGTTCCTTGCCTTACTGATGCCAAACATAACAGACCGCGCAACAGCGCTTGCCGCAGGTGTTGCAGCGCTTGTAGCGATTCTGTCGGTCTCTCTCCCATATAATATGGGTCTGATGGCAGGTGCATTTACCGGAATTTTTGCCGGATACTTCTTCAGCAAAAAACAAAGAGCGCACCATGTATAACCTGACATTCTGGATTGTCATCACCACCATCGGTATAGTAACCATGCTCATGCGTGGCTCATTTATCCTCACGGCAGAGCGGTTTAAACTGAGCGACAAATTTGCCGACATTCTCAGGTTCATTCCCGCGTCGGTTTTAGCAGCCCTTGTTGCTCCGGCTATTTTTTTTCATGAAGGCTCCGTTCAGGAGCTTGCAG
>JWTM01000145.1 GCA_001749745.1 Candidatus Marispirochaeta associata | reverse complement strand
TAAAAAAACTCGCAGATTTGTATGGTGTTGCCGGAGTAAAGAAACGGCAGCTCGATTGTCTTACCAAGCTTGATAAAATGAGTCCGCTGAATGTTGAGCGAAAGCTTGATATTGGGTCGATATATGTTGATCTGGGGAACTTTGTCAGTGCAGATGCGTATTTCGAGGGCGCGTTGCGTCAGGCTAATAAAGAGGCAATGGATTATCTGGGCAGTGTGTCACAGCGCATTGCCACTGCGTATGAAGAGCAGGACCCACAACGTGCAGAGCAATATTTACGCCGGGCTTTGCGTGTAAAGGGTGACAGTCTTGATAAAGGGGATGTGGATACCTTTAACACTCTTGGTACTGTTTTGCGTAAACAAGGCAAGTGGCGTGAGGCTGTCCAGGAATACAAGCGTGCTCTTCAAGTATCCAGAAAGGATGAAAATCTTTACTACAATATTGCCGTGGCCTCGGCTGAGGGGAAAGATTTTGCACAGGCTGTGGCCTGCCTGAAGAAAGTGATTCAGTTGAATCAGGAATTTGTACGTACGGAAACAACCGTTGCGTATAATATGGGGCTGATATTCTATAAGGGCGGAGAGATGGAGTTGGCTAGAGTTCATCTTGAAACCTGCCTTGATCTTGATCCGAATCACGCAGGTGCAAAAAAAGTTTTATCACTTATGTAAGATTTTTTCTGAA
>JWTM01000144.1 GCA_001749745.1 Candidatus Marispirochaeta associata | reverse complement strand
CAACAGCTTCCTCTACACGATGGAATTCTTTTTCATCACGACGGTCGCAAAGGATAGTCGGGTGCAGGTTACCGTCACCTGCGTGACCGAATGTACCAATAGCGAGGTCGTATTTTTTCGCAATGTCATTGATCGCTGCTACCATTGCAGGGATCTGGGAACGAGGTACTGTTGCGTCTTCGAGAACTGTGGTCGGCTTAGCACGTGCAAGAGCCGGCAGAGCGTTACGACGAGCTTCCCAAAGCTTGAATTTCTCATCAGCATCTTTAGCAACGTGAACAGCGGTTGCCCCTGCTTTAGAGAGACATTTTTCTACAACAGCAGCTTCATCAGCTACCTGTCCCGGGTGACCGTCAACTTCGATAAGCAGAATAGCTGCAGCTTCTACAGGAAGACCTGCTTTAGTGTATGCTTCAACGTGCTTGAGCGCAGCCTGATCCATGAACTCGAGAGTACAAGGAACAACGTGAGCAGCGATGATAGAAGCAACAGCTTCAGAAGCTTTGTTAACATCGTCAAATACAGCCATCATAGCTTTGGAAGCTGCTGGTGGCGGAGTAAGTTTGAGGATGATTTCGTTGAAGATACCAAGGGTACCTTCAGATGCAGCCATCAAACCAGCAAGGTTGTAGCCGGTAACACACTTAACAGTGCGGGAACCGGTTTTAACGAGCTGACCGTTTACGTCGAAGAAGTCCAGCCCCATAACGTAATCTTTAGTTACACCGTATTTAAGACCGCGAAGGCCGCCTGCGTTTTCGGCAACGTTACCACCGATGGTGGAAACAGCCTGAGAACCCGGATCCGGTGGGTAGAACAGACCGCGTTTTGCAACTTCCTGTGCAAACTGTGCAGTTACAACACCCGGCTGAACAACAGCGTAAAGATCTTCTTCGTTA
>JWTM01000143.1 GCA_001749745.1 Candidatus Marispirochaeta associata | reverse complement strand
GCAAAAACGTTGAGGCGCACCTTTTCCGCTCAGATGTTCCTGAAAGCGAATTGCCAAGCACAATCCTTCACCAGCGCATTGATACTGACACAGAAAAATATGCACTTGAGCCTCATCTGACAGGCACTCTTGAGGACACACAGCGCATGGTTCTAGAGAGCTTTACGGAAAAAGAAAGAGACACTATTCTCCGCTACCTTGAGCAGCGATACCACACGAGGCTAAAATCAGTTTCTACTGCGCCGCTAACCTTCCCCGTTCCACAAGGAACCATTCCCCTTGCATCCATACCGGAGGGTAAAAGCATTGGATTCATCAGGTTCCATGCAGTACCGAACTATCCTCTCGATTTTAATTTTTCCGGCTTCTATGACCTCGAACTACACGAACCGAAC
>JWTM01000142.1 GCA_001749745.1 Candidatus Marispirochaeta associata | reverse complement strand
AACGGCTGAGAAGTGCCTCAAGTCGGGCAATCTCTTCAAAACTGCGACCAATTGCTTCCTCACCAAGCTGTTTGGAAGGATGCAGTGCAGTAATCGTTACCACAGTTCCCATCATAAAACGGGTTTCCTGCACTTTGTATTCGTTACCCACACGGGCGGCAGATGCAACTGCTGGCACGCCGGTTACAGCGGCACCAAGACCGAGCACACCGCAAGCCTGCAGGAACTGTCGACGAGATGTAGTCATAGTCTTCGCTCCTATTAGGCGGTTGGCTGTGGATTTTCTGCTTCTGCTGCCTGAGCAGCCTCTGCAGCTTTTTTCGCAGCAGCAGCTT
>JWTM01000141.1 GCA_001749745.1 Candidatus Marispirochaeta associata | reverse complement strand
CTGCAAAACGATCCATCTTAGCGATCATGTTGAACTTCTCAACATGCGGCAGGAGAATAGCGTTACACTCGCCATGCGGCAGATCATAGAAACCACCGAGCTGGTGAGCCATAGCGTGAACATGGCCGAGACTTGCGTTGTTGAATGCCATACCAGCAAGGTACTGAGCGTAACACATGCCGTCTCGGGCTTCGATGTCCTGACCATTTGCCACGGCTGCACGCAGATGTTGTTGATAGCTTTTTCTGCACATGCATCAGTAAGAGGTGTGGCGGCAGTAGAAACATACGCTTCAACAGCATGAGTAAGAGCATCCATACCAGTTGCAGCAGTCAGAGAAGGAGGCATTCCCAGCATAAGCATAGGGTCATCGAGAGCGATTGTCGGGGTCACACGCCAGTCAACGATAGCCATTTTAACTTTGCGGGAAGTGTCTGTGATAATACAGAAGCGAGTCATTTCAGAAGCGGTACCGGCAGTGGTGTTAACAGCTACGTACGGAGGCATTGGGTTGGTAGACTTGTCTACACCTTCATAGTCATGAATTTTGCCGCCGTTGGCGATAACAAGGCCGATACCTTTGCCACAATCATGGGCACTGCCGCCACCGAGGGTAATCAGAGAGTCGCAACCTTCTTTACGGTAAACAT
>JWTM01000140.1 GCA_001749745.1 Candidatus Marispirochaeta associata | reverse complement strand
CCGCGGGATGCCTGAAGGCCGAACAGTGACTGGAGAATCGCAAAGTGCGCTTCTTTGTTTTTGAGCATCTCAATGTTTTCGCCGGAACCAGCTGAGTTAATGGCTGTCGCTGTAATACCATCTTTTTTAGCAAGCTTCAGGCTTACCAGTGTGCCGATTCCAACGCCAACAGGGTAGTATGTTCCCCCTGTAGTAGCAGTGGCAATAATAAGTCGCTTGTTATCTTGTGCCATGGCAGGGAAGCTCACGGTCAGTAATGCAGCAATAACGATGAGGGAACAAAGTCTACGCACGATCACACTCCTTGTCGCAATAAAATTTTAAACATCAATTGGTAAGAAGTATGTGTCAGCGCTTGACAAGATTGTCAACAATTTTGTTGTATGACTTGTCACCCATCATGTTTTCAATACTGGACATAGAAGGATAGATATTTTACTCAGCGGCTTCCCTTTTGTGGAAACTTGCGTATTATCCAGACCGCCTTTCGAGGTAGTTATCAATAAGTCAGTGATAGTAGGAATTTGGTATGAAGGAATTTCCACCTTGCCAGCAGGTGGCAGATCACTTGGA
>JWTM01000139.1 GCA_001749745.1 Candidatus Marispirochaeta associata | reverse complement strand
CCGCCGATGAGATTCGCGCTATCCGCTTCGACCGGATCGACACCCTGGATGAGGCGGCTGCGGCGGCTAAGGTGATCGAGGAGAACTCGCCGGCTATCGAACGGGCGGCGGCGCGGGTCGAGGATGCCGCAGAGGATTTCGATCGGGACCGGCGCCGGCTGACCGAGTTGCAGCAGGGAGTTCAGGATGCGATCGAGGCTGATTATGCGCTGCTCGAATCGGTGGTGGCCGATCCCGGCGGGGAACTCACCGGAATCGCGAGCCAGGCGGCGGACAATATCCTCCGGGCGAAGCTGAAGGAGAACTACCGGAAGCTGAACCGGCTCGTCGCGGCCGGTAAAAAACTCACAGCGGATACGGCCGGTGGTGAGGCGACTCCCGATAAGCGCCGGGCCGGGGAGACGGTCTACTTTCCGGCTACCGGCTATCCCCGGTTTCTCATGCAGGAGTTTATCGTCTCCGCCGGGAGCCTGGGTGAGGATCCCTTCGTGGAGCTCAGCATAAGCGACCTGAACAGCGATCCCGATCTGTGGGGACGGCCGAGCAGGATCAGCTTCTCCATGCTCAACGACGGTCTTGGTGTAGACGGCGACGGGGAGCTCGATTTGAGAAGCGATGCTGAACATCTGCTTACCTTCGGCGGCGAACTGGCCGGGGGCGGCTTCGACCTGGGATCGGCCCTGGACCATCTGGGGATCGAGGATTTCGAAGGCGGCGCCGGGGGGAGCCTGGAATTCCGGCTCAACCCGGATGAGGAGGGCGAAGGGCAGGCACAGATTATCCTATCCCCCCTGCGGCCGAGTTTCGATGGAGCCGATGATCTTCTGAAAGAGGCAATCAGGGAGATCCTGGGCAACACCGATTCGACCAGGATCGAGCTGAGCTTTATGAGCGACGGCGCCCTGATTACGGATCTTGATGTACGCAGCGACCTCGACTCCCAGCTCTCGGCGCAGGTGGGCGCCTATCTGGAGCAGAAGGCCGATGAACTTACGGAGGAACTAAAAGAGCGGCTACGGGATGAGCTGGCGGATGAACTGCAACGAAACAGCGAGCTTCAGAATCTCTTGGGCGAATCCGGCGGCGAGATGGCCGGCGCTCTGCGGGATGGCGCCTCGGCCGAGGAGATCCTCGACTCCCGCCGCAACGAGGTAGAAGAGCGGATCGAAGAGATCAAGGATGAGGCCGCCGGGCAGGTCGAGGATGAGGCGAAAAACCTGCTGGAGGATGCGGCCAAGGAGTTGAAGCTTCCTTTCTAGGCGGTGAGGAAACCTGAGGCGGCGATCAGGAGCACCAGTACCTGGAGCAGGGCGATTGCCCCGTAGATCGGATCCTTGCGGCGGAACATGATAATCGTCAGCGCCGCGAGGGCCGGAATCGAGACCCCGGCCAAGAGGGCGAGGCTTGCGAAGGAGATCATGTCGCTTTGCCCGAGATTCCTGATCCAGCTCCAGCCGCCTGAGAGCCCCGCCGCTTCGGCATACTCGGCGGCGGAATGGTGCCAGAGGCCGGTGGCTTCCTTAGGGCTTACCGATGAGGGCAGAATTCCTGAGCCGTAAAGGATGAAACCCGCTACCAGGAGGACCAGTCCCAGGCTCGAGAGGGTGCGGAGGATAGCGGCGTAACTCCGGGCGGGACCGTCGGTATATTTGTGTAAATCCATTCTACATTCTCCTCTACTTCTGTTAAACCCAGATCCCGAGACCCTTCAGCAGGCTGCGGACCCCCGCGGCCAGGAGGAAGGTCACCACCAGAATCTTCACCACCTTGGGACGGGTCTTGGATAAGAGCCGGGCGCCGATCCGCGTCCCCAGCATCATGCCCGCTACCGAGGGCACGGTGATCAGGGGCATTACTGCCCCCTTGTTGATGTAGACCCAGGCGGCGGCGGAGCTGTTGATAGAGATGAAGAAGATGCTGGTTCCTACGGCGATCTTCAGCGGGGCGCCCAATAAGAGATTGAATACCGGCACGTTGGCCCAGCCTGCTCCCAGGCCGAAGATCCCGCCGGTGAAACCGATCAAAACGAAAAAGAGCATCCCCAGGGGGCTGCGGTGAATCTTCCACTCCACATCCTCGCCGTGGGTCTCCTCATGGTAGATGCCGCAGATTCCGAGGGCCCGGGAGAGGGCGTCGGCGCTCTTAACCTCGGGGAAATCGGCCCGTTTGGCGGAGAGCATCAGGATGACGATGGCGATGATCGAGAATCCTAAGGAAGCTTCGACCAGGTTCGTCGGGAGCGCCAGACCGACGCTCGCCCCGGCAATGGAGCAGATCGATCCGATCAGCGCCATCGGCAGGGCCATGCGCATACTGGCCAGACCCCGCTTCAGGAGCCCCGGACTGGCCGACAAGGCTCCGGTAAGGGCCACCATCAGGCCCGCCCCCCGGACAAAGTCGAGGTGAAAGGGGAAGAGGGAGCTGACGATGGGTACGAAGAGCACGCCGCCGCCGACGCCGGCCACTACGGCCAGAATCCCCAGGAAAAAGGTGAATACAAACAGGATCATCGCCCAGGCCCACCAGGGCAGGGAACTGCCCGCCTCGGCGGCCTGCATATGCTCCGCGGGCAACTCGAGGGCGCAGAGGAAGAGCAGGGCGAGGATAATCAGAGGCATCAGTCGTGTACGCATATCGAATCCCAGCATACCGGAGCCGACCGTCTCCTGCAAGGCGGGCTCCGGAACGAGATCGGCCCTAAGAAGGAATGACTCCTGACTGAGAAAGAAATTCATTAAAAAACTTGACTTTCCTGATTCTCAACTGTTGCGAATCCCATTTTCCTAGACTATAGTAGGTATCGGACTGGACTGCAGACCATGACAGAGGTTTGCGGTCTATGCGTTTAGTATTTTGTAACGTTTGCTCGTTCCAGGTTCCGCCTCAATTCCCGGCGAACTTCCTAATCAGCCTCCCGTTCTCACACGGGACAGGTCTATCCTCACTATCGCCCAACCTCTTCTATAGCGGGAGGCGTGGATAGTCATGCCCCTGGTCTCCGTCATCACCCCCATGTATAACGCCGCCCCCTATATTATCTCGGCCTACCGCTCGCTCCTCGAGCAGAGCTTTTCCGACTTCGAGTGGCTGGTCAGCGACGACTGCTCGACCGACGGCGGTGCCGACCTATTGGAGCAGGCTGCCAAGGGGGACGAGCGGGTCAAGATTGAACGTTTAGCGCAGAATGTGGGGCCGGTTGGGGCGCGGAATGCGGCGCTGCGTCGCGCCAAGGGGCGCTATGTGGCCTACCTGGATGCCGACGACCTCTGGCTGCCGGAGAAACTCGCCAAACAGATAGAGCATATGCGCAGGACCAGCGCACCCCTCTCCTATACCGCCTATCGAAAGATCAATCAGAACGGGGCCTTGCGATCGCAAAATAAGATCCGGGTTCCGGCCATGGTGAGCTTTACGGGATTGCTGCGCACCTGTCATATCTGCGCCTCCAGCGCTATGTTCGACCGGGAGCTGACCGGGAATATCCTGGAGGACGAATCGGTCCCGGCCCCCAAGAACGACTACCATATGTGGCTCTCTATCTTAAGCCGCTTTCCCTACGCCTACGGTTTAAATGAGGATCTGGTGCGCTTGCGGGTCTTCTCCGAATCCCTTACCGGCAACAAGGTCTACGCCGCCAAGGAGCAGTGGAAGTACTACCGCCGGGTGTGGCGCTTTTCGGTTTTCAAGAGTCTCTTTTTCTTCGGCAATTACGCCGTCAACGGGTTACTCCGCTACCTGAAATAAGCGGATGCTGCCGGCCGCCGGGTTAACTCCTGCGGTCTATATCCCGGCAGGGAGCCCTGATCAGCCTGTTTCGGCGGCGCTCGGGGTGGTTTGAATGTGTAGATGTGCGCCTGTTTCGCTTCCCGTTTTTAAAAGCGGGAGCAGTAACAGTGGCAGAGCTCTATCCTGAGCAAAGGCTTGCTGCTAACAATCATGATGGAAAAAGAACAGTTCTTATTACAGTCGATTCTCCTCGAAACCCGGGAACGTCCCGAAGGCTCCGCGCCCCTCTACTGGCGGGGCGACGGGGTGAAGATCCGCCAGGACGGGGCGGAGATGGCCGCCGGCGGTACCCTGGATCTCTTTACCTACTTCAACCTCTTTAACCACCGCAAGTGGCACAAGTATGCCCGGGTCGAGAATGTGCGCCTCTTGTTGAGCATCTACGGCTCCTTCCGGATCAAGATCTTCGCCCAGCAGAACGGAAGCAGTAAGACCCTGGTCGACTCCTTTACCCATGCCGCGGGACGCCTCGCCATCGACATACCCCATGACGAGCCCGGCATCTACAGCGTCGAGCTCCGGGCCATCAGCCCGGTTCGTATCCTCGGCGGCGGCTGGTATACGGTGGCCCCGCCCAGCCTGTTGCGGACGATCAAGCCCGCGGTGATCATCTGCACCTATAAGCGGGAGGAGTACGTTAAAAAGAATCTGGAAATCCTCCGGGTAGCCCTGCCGGCCGAGTGGGGCTGCTTTGTGGTCGATAACGGCCAGACCCTCGATGCTGAGAAGATCAACAGTCCCGACGGGCGCTTCAAACTGGTACCGAATCCCAACACCGGGGGAAGCGGCGGCTTTACCCGGGGCATTGTCGAGGCCTTCCGGGATTCCGGCGAGTGGACCCATGTGGTTCTGATGGACGACGATGTCATCATCGAGCCGGAGTCGATCCGCCGCACCGACATGCTCCTGCGGCTTTTGAATCCCCAGTACGACAAGCACTTTATCGGCGGGGCGATGCTGCGAATGGATGCCTGCACGGTGCAGCAGGAGGCCGGCGCTACCTGGAACGGAATCTTCGTCAAGCAGAAGAAGCACCAGCTGGATCTGGCCCACCGGGAGGAATTGTTAGAGAACGAGGAGGAGGTCTTAAACTCCAACCTCTATGCCGGCTGGTGGTACTGCGCCCTCCCCTTGGGGAACGCCATCGAGGAGGATCTGCCCCTGCCCCTCTTTCTGCGCTACGACGATATCGAGTACTCCCTGCGCCGGGCGGGGGGGATTATCTACCTGAACGGCGTCGGGGTGTGGCACGAGCCCTTCCTGGCTAAAGAGAACCCTGCGCGGCGCTATTTCTTGAGTACCCGGAACGCGCTGATCCTCAATAGTCGCCATTTTACGATAATGAGCTCCCTCTGCTTTGTGGTCAGCAGGCTGCTCTTCAGGGGGCTGCGGCTGGACGGGGAAGGGGTGCGCCATATCCTGAACGGGGTAGAGGAGTTTTTGGCCGGCCCCTTTGCGGTGGTAGATGCCTACAGCCAGATCTCCCAACGGGTAATAAAGGCCGAGCCGCCGGAGAAGCAGGCTATTCTGCCCCGGATAATCAGCTTAGGACGGCGCCTTATCCGTGAATACCCGGTGCGCAGCCGGGAGTTTAAGGAGATGCGCCTGAACCTGGAGATGTGGGATACGATTAACGCCCCGGAGCTTGCGGGGCAAGGAGCAGAGCATGTGGAATAGTTTCGATGCGGTAATCGTCGGTGCGGGACTGGCCGGAAGCGTCTGCGCCCGGCAACTGGCGGAGGCGGACAAGAAGGTGCTGGTTATCGAGAAGAAGAACCATCTGGCCGGCCACTGCTACGACTACCTAAGCGAGAAGGGGATCTACGTTCACAAATACGGTCCCCATATCTTTCATACCGACGATGAGGCGGCCTGGCGCTTCGCCTCCCGCTTTACCGACTGGCACTTCTACCATCATGAGGTCTTAGGGCTGGTAGACGGCAAGCGGGTGCCCATACCCTTCAACCTGAACAGTATGGAGAAGCTTTTCAGCCCCGCTATGTTCGCGCGTATCGGCGAGAAGCTGATCGATACCTTCGGCTTCGGGAGCCGGGTGCCGATTCTAAAGCTTCGGGAACATAAGGACCCGGACCTGCAGTTTGTGGCCGAGTATGTCTACGAGAAGGTCTTTCTGCAGTACACGATGAAGCAGTGGGGGAAGAGTCCGGAGGAGATCGACCCGTCGGTATCCGGCCGGGTGCCGGTGGTTATTAGCCGGGACAACCGCTACTTTCATGATCGTTTTCAAGGGATTCCTGAGCAGGGCTATACGGCCATGGTAGAGCGCATGCTCGACCACCGGAACATTCAGCTGATGCTGCAGACCGACGCCCTGGAGCACCTAAGCATTGAAGACGAGAAGATTCTAATCAGCGGCAAGTCCTACGCGGGCATGGTGATCTACACCGGGATGCCGGACGAGCTTTTTCAGTTCGCCTACGGGAAGCTCCCGTATCGATCCCTGGAGCTGGTATTCGAGGAGCACGGGCAGGACTACTACCAGGAGAACGCCCTGGTTAACTACCCCGGCAATTACGAGTTTACCCGCATAACTGAGTACAAATACTTCCAGCGGAATCACCGCTCTATTCGCGGCACCATAATTAGCCGGGAGCATCCGGAGGAGTATGTGCGCGGGGTAAATCAGCCCTACTACATCGAGAAGACGGAAGAGGCGGAGGCAATGGCAACCGAGTATCGCCGGGCAGCCGAGGGAATCCCCAATCTGCATTTGGCGGGACGCTTAGCGGAATATCGATACTACGATATGGATGAGGTTATAGGCGCGGGGATGAGGATGGTAAATAGAATTGAAAGGGTCATGCAACACTAATAATTACCTATGAAAAATGCAATCAACTTCGTCAGACATATTATAGAAAATCGATACCTCTTGTTTCAGCTGACCAAGCGTAATGTAACTGCCCAGTATAAACGATCCAAACTGGGGATGTTCTGGTCGTTGGCCGAGCCTTTGGCTTTTATGGGGATTCTCTATGTGGTTTTCGGCATCGGCCTTCGGGGCGGTCGGAATATGGATATTCCGTTTATCTGCTACTTGATTACGGGCCTGGCGGTCATTCAGTTTTTCTCGCAGACCTTGAGTGCCGGAACGAATGCTATTCGCTCTCATGCATTTTTAATTAACAAGGTGCATGTCCGCCTGAGTATTCTACCGCTCGTATCGGTGCTATCGGGGATTGTAGATCATATAATATTCTTAACTGCGGTAATCGTCATTCTCTTGGTGCATCACATTTTTCCGGACATCTACTGGTTGCAGGTTCTTTACTACCAGATTGCATTATCCCTCTTTTTGGTAGGTCTCACGCTATTTACTGCATCAGTCGGGGTCTTTTTTCCAGATCTTCAGAGTATTGTGCGTATAGTTTCGCGGATGCTCTTCTATGGAAGCCCGATATTCTGGGACTTCTCAATGATTCCAGAGCGGTTGCAATTCTGGTTAAAGTTAAATCCGCTGTTTTATATAGTTATGGGTTATCGTAATGCCTTCTTCTACAAGGTTAATTTCTGGGAAGATCCTTTTCTTATTGGATATTTCTGGTCCTGGACGATTTTTATGATCTTGTTTGGGGGCTTTGTCTTCTCTCGCCTCAAGAATCAATTTGCGGATTATCTATGAATGCTATCGAATTGACGAATGTAACTAAAGATTACAAGCTGTATGACAGGAATATCGTTGACCGATTTCGAGATACATTCCTTCCTGGAACGAGCAAGCATATAAGAAATTTCCAGGCTTTGAATAATATATCTCTCAACATAAAGCAAGGGGATATTCTCGGCATAGTCGGTCGTAATGGAGCGGGTAAATCCACGCTCCTCAAGATTATCGCCGGAATTACCAAACCAACCTCTGGTGAAGTCCATGTCAATGGGAAAGTAGTTGCTCTGCTTGAGCTGGGTGGTGGGTTCAATCCTGAATACACCGGCAAGGAGAATGTCTATTTCCTTTGTTCCCTTCAAGGAATGCAGAGAGAGCAGATAGATGAAGTCTATCGCGAGATCGTTGAGTTCTCCGAATTGGAAGATTTTATGGATGTTCCGGTTAAGCGTTATTCAAGCGGAATGCGCTCTCGTCTGGGCTTTGCCACGTCGATTAACATCGACCCCGACATCCTCATTCTCGATGAAGTCCTCGCAGTAGGGGATGAACTCTTCAGACGTAAATGCTATGCCCGCATGATGGAACTATTTGAAAGCGGAAAAACCATTCTGTATGTAAGCCATGCGATAGATAGCGTAAAGAAGCTCTGTAATAAAGGCGTGCTGCTTCACAATGGTTCGATGCTGCTGACCGGTTCGGTAGATACAATAATACTCGGGTATCAGAAGGTATTGAGCGGCGGATTGGACATCGGCAATGCGAAGGATTTTGAGTCTTCAATTGAAAGACAGAACAAGAAACGAGTGGAACGTGAAAGTGTTGCCAGGGTCGGCATTAACGCCAGCGACGGTTTCACCGAGATGTTTGATCCCAGCTTAGAGAGTACATCTATAAAAGAAAAAAAGATCAAAGATATCGCTATTGAGGATATACGACTAACGAATTCGCAGGGCAGTGATGTAAACCGGTTGCTCTGGGGTACAACCTATACCATCTCTGCCTCAATTACATTCAATGAAGAAGTCAACAATGCGGCCATAAGTGCGGTGATTACGGATCATTTGGGGCATGAGGTAGGCGGGATTGTCGTCCCGAACAATCTGCGGAGTATCCCGTATGTTGCAGCAGGTACGTCGTTCACTTTTACTACCTCTTTTCATGCCTATCTGCATGACGGGCTGTATGGCCTGCGGTGTATTGTGCGTGCCGTAATCGATGAGGAGGTTGTGGGTGCATCTGTGGTTAGTGATGCTGTTGTCTTCCGTTGCAGCGGAAGTAGATCGCGGATAGCTCAATGCAGCATCTTCGAAGAAGGTGCGATAGTCAATGAATAAGCGGATGACTAGCGTCGAGAAGTCGCAGAATTATATGGATCCACTAATCTCTATAATAACGGCGGTATATAACGACCTTGAAGGTATCAAGGAGTGTGTACGCAGCATTCGGGAACAGGGATTTACCCACTACGAGCATATAGTTATTGACGGCGGTAGTGATGACGGTACGGTTCAGTTTCTTCAAGAGCTGGAGAACGATAGTTCCTATAATCTGGCGTACTGGTGCAGCGCGAAGGATAACGGGGTATACGACGCTTTCAATAAAGGCGTTAAGCAGGCCGCGGGTGATTGGGTACTCTTCCTTGGGGCTGATGATCGCTTGTATAGTACAAATGTTCTCTCGAAGATTGCCCCTGTTCTCGAATCTTTGGGCGAGGATATTCCCCTGGCCTATGGTTATGTTGATTGTGTGAATCCTACCGGGTATTCGGTGCGCACCTTTGGCTTCCCCCTGCAGCAGGCAGTACAAGAAATCTATCAGAATGGCCGTTCCGGTGTACCACTTCCGCACCAGGGGCTCTTTCAGCGGCGTTCCTCAATACACGCAGTTGGTCTCTTTGATCCTCGCCTGAGAATTGCCGGCGACATGGATATCATCTATCGGACCTTAAAGCAATTCAATAAGCGCGCCCATTTCCTTGGAGAGTATATCGCTAAGATGAAAATCGGCGGTATGTCGGATTCATTCAGAACTCAGCATATCAGCCTGAAAGAGATGAATCGGGTATACCGTAAGAATCAAATACCAGAAAGAAGGATCCACTACTATTTCTGTACTTTAAGAAACTGGTATCAGTACTTCTATGTAAGGTACCCACGGTTGATAATTCTACTTCGACGTCTGGGCGCCGAGAGGATTGCAGCGTTTTTGCGTCACCATGTACATGGGTTTCGATATAAGCGCAGCAGTACGGTGCAATACGATGACTTCAGAAATGAAAAATTAGTTGTGGGAATGTATAACGCTACGCTCCATAGCGGTGGTGCCGCAGTGGCGGCGCAGCGACTGCACTCCGGTTTAGTAGATTATGGGGTTGCTTCTCACTTTTTTGCCGGCAGCGGTGATCCTAAGCCTGACGATGTAAATGTTATGGTGCCGTCATTCGCTGAACAGAAGAGAATGGCGCGAACTGTAGATAAAAACTATCGTCCCCAGTTCCAATACCCTCGCCAAACCGGATTCTTTAGCCCCTTGCAGCATGAAGCGAACTGGCTGCAGAAAATTAAGCAGAATGATCACTCAATAACGCATCTGCACTGGATCGCCGACGGTTCTATTCCGTTGAGTATTTTAAATCAAGGTCGTAATCCGGTGGTATGGACTCTGCATGATATGTGGCCTTTTACGGGCGGATGTCATTACTCAAACGGCTGCAAGAACTATACACAGTCGTGTGGAAATTGTCCCATTCTCGGATCGAACAGGGAGGACGATTGGAGCCGTCGGCAATGGAAGAGGAAGAAACAGGTATATGAACAGGCGGATATCTGTGTTGTCTCTCCGAGCAGGTGGTTGGCGGATGAATCCCTAAACAGCGGATTGCTGGGAGAAAAGCGGACTCTTGTTATTCCCAACGGTATAGATGTAAATCGATTCCATCCCATAGAAAAGACCAGCGCCAGAAAGGCGTTGGGACTGCCGTTGCACAAGAAGATCGTCCTCTTCGGTGCGGTGAACTCCGTCACAGACTCGAGAAAGGGCTTTGATCTACTAAAATCATATCTGATGAGTGAAGATCGAGATGATATTCACTTCCTCATATTCGGCGGATACATGCCGCCGGAAGTGGCTTCTGCAATCAAAATCAGTTATACGGAATCGGGGCATATAGGTTCAACCGAGCAGCTTGCACTGGTTTATTCGGCGGCGGATCTCTTCCTGGCTCCCAGCCAGGAAGAAAACCTTGCCAATACGGTCGTCGAGGCCTTGGCCTGCGGGACCCCGATAGTCGCCTTCGACATTGGGGGAATGCCGGATTTGATTATTCCCGGTCACAACGGGGAGCTGGTAAGACCTTTTGATATGTATGATTTCAAAAATAAGATCAGTAAAGTGCTTTCATCAGACTCTACGGCATATTCTGAAGCTGCGCGAGAGTATGCTGTTATAAATTACGATATCGAGATATGTGTTGATCGGTACCAAGAGCTCTACCGTTCCCTTCTGTAAGCATATCAGGATAACTAGCAAAGGAAAGAGATGCACAACATCGTCAATATCACCTACCCTCGTAGTGGTCACCATTATCTAGTCGGAGGGTGTCTGCGGAAGATTTTAGGACCGAAGCTTCGTTATTGTGAACAGTATAACCACTGCAGGGAGTTTCCGTGTCCCGACCAGAAAGTCAACTATCAGAAGTCCCACGACTTCTTTTTTACAGATCATATTCTGCCTGATCGAAAATACATTATTCAGTACCGCCACCCGTATGAATCGATTGTCTCCAACTACAAACTGGAGCTAAAGCTGGAGCATATAGAGAAGGATTCCCGCCGGAACTGGGAAAGATTTCTTGAGGAAAGCCTCTACAATTGGATCAGCTTTATGACCAAATGGGTGGTCATGACCAAGGTGAGAGCAAACATTACTGAAGAGGATATTCTCTATATTGAATATTACGATTTGATCCATAACACGGAGTCGACCCTTTCAAAAGTCCTGGATTTCATCGGTGAACCGCAGGTCGATTTCATGCAAAAGATTGTAAAGCCGGAGCTAAAAAACCGTGTACAGGATTTCCGCTATTACTCAAGGAAGGATCTACGTCGGGTGAATGGGCTGGCCGGAAGTCTTATAAAAACGGCCGGAGTACGCCGTACTACATAACAGACATAAGGAAGAATATTAATGAAGAAAGCACTGATAACCGGAATAACAGGACAGGACGGATCCTACCTGGCTGAACTTTTGTTAAACAAAGGGTACGAGGTTCACGGTATTAAGCGCAGGGCATCCAGCTTCAACACCGATCGAATCGACCATATCTACATAGATCCCCATCAGGAAGATGTACGATTTCATCTGCACTATGGGGATCTGACGGATTCCACCAACCTGATCCGTATTCTAAATAAGGTAAAGCCGGATGAAATCTATAACCTCGGGGCCCAATCCCATGTGCAGGTCTCGTTCGAGGTACCGGAGTATACCGCCAATTCCGACGCTGTCGGAACGCTCCGTATGCTGGAAGCTATTCGTATATTAGAGATGGAACAGCAGGTTCGTTATTATCAGGCATCGACCTCCGAATTATACGGCAAGGTGCAAGAAGTGCCCCAATCGGAAACGACCCCATTTTATCCGCGCAGCCCGTATGGTATAGCCAAGCAGTACGGATTCTGGATCGTGAAAAACTATCGAGAAAGCTATGGTATGTATGCCTGTAACGGAATTCTCTTTAACCACGAGAGTCCCAGACGAGGGGAGACCTTCGTCACCCGGAAGATTACTCGAGCCGCAGCCAGGATAAGTCAGGGGCTGCAAGAGAAGTTATACCTTGGTAACATGAATGCCCTTCGGGACTGGGGCTACGCGGCGGATTACGTTGAGGGAATGTGGCGGATGCTGCAGCAGGAGCAGCCGGATGATTATGTGCTTGCCACCGGAGAAATGACATCTGTGCGCGACTTTACCAAGATGGCGTTTAAACGGGCCGGAATAACCCTCGATTTTGTAGGGGAAGGCGTGGATGAAGTCGGTGTGGATCTTGATACGGGAAAAACTATCGTTCAGGTTGATCCTCGTTATTTTCGACCGGCAGAGGTGGAACAGTTGCTTGGTAATCCGGAAAAGGCATACAAAGAGCTGGGATGGAAAGCAACTACCACAGTTAAAGAGTTGGTGAATATGATGGTTGATGCCGATTTAATGAAGGCCAGAGAAGATATGCATCTTGTCGACGGCGGTTATACGGTAAAAAGCTATAATGAATAAAAATGATAAAATCTATATTGCAGGACATACCGGTATGGTGGGCTCCGCGATTCTACGACGCCTGCAAGCGGACGGCTATACCAACCTTATGTATAGACGGAGTTACGAGCTCGACCTTCGGAATCAAGCAGCAGTAAACGCATTTTTTGAAAAAGTGCGCCCCGATTATGTGTTTCTGGCGGCGGCAAAGGTCGGCGGTATTCTGGCGAACAGCACGGATAAGCCCGCCTTTATGTACGATAACACCATGATCGCCATGAATGTTATCCATGCGACTTATCAGTATGGTGTAAAGAAACTTTTGAATCTGGGGTCCTCCTGTATTTACCCGAAACATGCACCGCAGCCGTTGAAAGAGGAGTATTTGTTAACCGGCCCGTTAGAAGAAACGAACGATGCGTATGCCCTGGCCAAGATTGCGGCGATTAAATACTGCAGTTACCTGAACATGAAGCATGGAACCAACTTTATCTCTCTTATGCCGACTAATCTTTACGGTATTAATGATAACTATGATCTGGAGACCTCGCATGTATTACCCGCCATGATACGGAAGTTTCATGAAGCGAAGGTGAATAATACGGAGGTAATTCTGTGGGGGGACGGCAGTCCGAAACGGGAGTTCCTTTTTGCGGATGATCTGGCGGATGCCGCACTCTATTTAATGTGCGAGAAGGATGCATCCGAAATCGGTGAGTTTGTGAATGTGGGTACTGGAGAGGATATCAGTATTAAAGAGTTGGCTGCAATGATTAAGATTATTGTTGGTTTTGAAGGGAATGTTTATTGGGACGAAACCAAGCCCAATGGAACACCTCGGAAATTATTGGATATTAGTAAGATGCATGAGTTGGGGTGGGTATATAAAACGGTTTTGAAGAAGGGAATCCAGAAAACTTATGAATATTTCAAGGGTAGGAACGTTGAAAAAAATACATAAATTTGAAAACGGTATTAAAGTAGATGACTCTCAACTGTTAGATCTTCAAAGGCAACGATATAAGAAGAATAATCTTCATGAGCCGGAGGAAGAAGCCGTTTTTCGCGCATGTATTAAAGCTTTACCAAATAATGGAGTATTTGTAAATATTGGCTCAGCAATTGGTTACTATCTATTCCTGGCACAAATGATAAGAAGTGATCTGAAAATAGCAGGTGTTGAGCCGTTATCGATGCATCGACGATTTTATAATATAAATCGTAAACTAAATGGAGTTTCAAAATCAGATATTAGAATATTTAATAAAGCAATTTCTTCTGACAATGGGAATGTATATTTGTGGAAGGACTCATACGGTAGTATGATCCATTCTCGATCTCAATATGTTAATAGTTCTATTAGAGAACGATTGATGAAATATAAAAAGATCAAGTCTATCACTTTAGAAGATTTAGTCCATATGTTTGATTCCAGAATAGATTTGCTACAAATGGATATTCAAGGTTTAGAAAATCAGGTCCTTGCTAGCTCTGAAGCATCTGTACTCCAGAAAGGTTTAATAAAAAGAATACTAATTGGGACACATGGTAAGGAAATCCATGATTCGTGTAGAGAAATATTGAAAAATAGTGGATATTATATATCTGCTGACAAATTTAATACTGTAATGCAGCCGGATGGAATCTTACTAGGAGTTTGGGAATGATAGTATGGTTAGCCTCCTATCCTAGATCAGGAAATACGTTTCTTAGAACTCTGATACATTCCTGCTTGGGGTTAGAAACATACTCTATACATAATGATGTTCTTGATATTGAGAAGAATTCATCATTAAAAGAAATCACCGGTCACACTTTATTGGATCCTAAAAATATTGAAGCATATAGATCAGACAAGGAGATTTATATAATAAAGACTCACTATTTACCTAGCAAAGCAATGAGTAACGATAGAATCGTTTACCTCGTTAGAGACGGTAGAGCTGCAACATCGTCATTCTCAAAATACTTAAGAAATTATTATCCGGACGCGTATCTACCATTTCTTGACTTAGTGTATGGGATGCATGGATTAGGTTCCTGGCATGAGCATGTAAAAGGATGGGAAGTTTACGATAATCAGCATCGTATTACTATCAAATTTGAAGATATGATCAAGGATCCAATAGAGTATGTAAGAAATTTGTCTGAATTCTTAGATGTGGAAATACAAAATACTGAAATATATAATTTTAGTAAATTACAACAAATAGATTCAAAATTTTTTCGAAAGGGAAAGGCTGATAGCTGGAAGGAAGAATTGTCCAATGAGGATTTGCAGTATTTTTGGATAAAATCATATCAGCAGATGACTGATTTCAAGTATCTAGATGGGATGCCTGATTATCTTAAAGATGTAGAATTACAATCAATCCTACATAATGAGAATATTATTACTTGTCGCTTTACTGAACAGAAACTAAATGATCTGTATGAAGAACGATATAGAAAAGAACAATTATTAGATGATCTCAGAAAGGAAATTGATGAGTTAAATGTAGGTTATAAAGACCTTAAAGAGGATAGCGAGATCCTGAGGAAGGATAAGGAAGTCCTAACCAGCGATAATGAAATCCTGAGGAAGGATAAGGAAGTCCTAATCGGCGAGAATGAAATCCTGAGGAAGGATAAAGAAGTCCTAAGTAGCGAGAAAGAAATCCTGAGGAAGGATAAGGAAGTCCTAACCAGCGATAATGAAATCCTGAGGAAGGATATGGAAGTCCTAACCAGCGAGAAAGAAATCCTGAGGAAGGATAAGGAAGTCCTAATCGGCGAGAATGAAATCCTGAGGAAGGATAAAGAAGTCCTAAGTAGCGAGAAAGAAATCCTGAGGAGTGTTAAGGAAGTCCTAACCAGGGATAATGAGATCCTGAGGAAGGATAATGAATACTGGAAGCTCGAAAGTTGCTCATTGAAGGGTGAGAGGGGCAAACTGAAGCGAGAAATAATATTGCTTAAGGATAAAAATACATCTCAATTGAAGCGTATGAATAGAAAGATTCAAATATTAGCTGCGAACAGAACAAATAGTACATTATAAGGAAGAGACGATGAGTGTGATAATAGAAGTTGCCTCCTATCCTAAGTGTGGAAATACTTGGATGCGTCATATTTTAGCAAAGTTGTTTGATCTGAATGTACATTTCGACGTTCCTGATATTCATCAACAACATGACAAAACTAAAGAAATGATCAAAACTGTAAAACTCAAGAAAGAATATGGATTTTATAAATCGCATAACCTCAATCACAAAAAAATGAATCCTGATCGAATCTTACTTATATATCGGCATCCTTTAGATGTATTTATGTCGTCTCTAAACTATATGTATATAACTGAGAAGATTGATTTCTTTAAGGATAATATTCTTAGATCTGTTGATGAATTGTTGGATCTCAATCTATTGGATGATTATTTCGATGAATTTATTGAGGATATGGGAGTGCGTTTTTTTTATTCTCTATTAGGAAATTATTCTAATTATAAGTTATATCTTGAGAGAGCGATGAGTTTAGATAAAGTTGTAGCATTAAGATATGAGGATTTATTTAAAGATCCCTATTCTACAATGTTGAATCTTTTTGAGAAACTTATTCCTGGTGAAAGGATAGATTTTTGTCCTGATGTCTTTGATAGTGTGAATGAGCGAACAAAGAATAGCGGAAAGAAGTTTTTCTGGAAATCTAAGACTGATGTTTATAAAGAGTATTTGGATTGTGCGCAAATAGAGTCGTTTTATAGTAAGCATAAAGATTTTTTATTTTCACTTGGGTATTGATATTGTAATAATAATGGTGAATACCAAGAGTTGGTATACAAAGGTTATAAATTAGGAATAATATTACGATCTTTGATATGATATCTATTGATAAGTCTCATTCATGTCATATTAAAACTTTGAACATTAATAATGATAGAATCGTGTGTTTCATTAATAGTTTTTATACCACTGAGAATCGGTAAAAAGTTAATAAGTATTGACTGATTTATCTGTTAATATTCATTGATTTGATTCGATAGTATTGTCCATAACAATTATTGAAGGCAAATGAACTATAGGTGAAGGTTTAGTAGTTTGAGGTTTGTTTGCTATCAATGTTGAAGTATCAGTTTGGCCTGCTAAGATCATTATAAAAACAGCTAATTTGGTTAATAGTAGAAGCTTGATGCGGGGGAGTGCTTAAGTATAGAGATACTGACTATAAAATTTTAAAAAAGGAAAAATTCGAAAACGTTATTAGTCAAGTAGATCAATCAGGAGGAATATTGAATGATGGATAGAAATGTAAAACATATATTAAGGTTTACGGATGGAAAAGAACTTGAGTTGGTGGCAAATGGAAGAGTCAATTATGAGGGGGATCCTTTTTTTATTTTTGGTTTACACAAATCAGGAAGTACCTTGATTAGTAATGTCTTTAAAGATATTTGTAAAAGAATGGATATACCTTCTCTTTCAATACCGGACGAGTTGTTTTCCAGGGGTTTAACCCTAAATAAATTAGAAAAATCGAATAATTATTTTCAAAAGTTGTTAATTTGCTACAATGGGTTCAGGTATTTTTGGCCAGAACTAACAAGTTTTTCATTTGAGAAATATAAAAAAATTTTACTTGTTCGGGATCCTAGAGATGCAATGATATCGTATTATTTCTCTATGAAATCATCTCACGTCTTTCCTGGTGATTCAAAAAGCGCTTTGAAAAAGAATTTAGAGGATCTTAGAAATGAATTAAATAGAAACAGTTTCAATGATGATACGATTAAAGCGTTCATTGATAAACAAGGAAAGAGCATGAAGTTAAATATGCAAAAGTATATAAGCTGCTTAGATTTAGGGTTTAAAGTGTATCGCTATGAAGACATAATCTTTTACAAAAAAGAATGGATACTGAATATGTGCGAATATTTGAATATCGAGATACCAAAAGCTATACTGAAAGAAATTGTTTCTAAGCATGATATTATACCTATCGATGAAAACGAAAAATCTCATATTAGATCTGTAATCCCAGGGAATCATAAAAAGCATTTTTCTGAAAATATTATAGATTATTTAAATGATTTCTTTAAGGATGAAATACGTTTTTTTGGTTACGATGATGTATGCTCAAAAATGTTCTAATCGTAAGAATGTTGAATATTACATCGAGATTGCATGCTGCTATCTATATAAGATAAAAAAGATTTAACTTTAAGTGAGATCGGGCCTTCTGTCATGGTTGATAGATACATACAAAGATAAGACCTGTCGGATAAGTCTCCATAGAGAGAGCGGTTAGAAGGTAAAAATGATCTATAGTATTTACGCTTTGAAAGGGACAAACGTATTGCGAAAACGACTTTGCGCTTTTCATGGATAGCGAAAAAAATCATCACTGAGGTAAGCATTTCAATGAACGAGGGCGCTGATTTCAGGGGGAGAAAAATGTGTCTTGGTGAGATATTTGTAGAGTTCTTTGCAGATGAATCTACCGAAGAGAAATGGAGGCACTGGTTGGTCCTTTATTGTATAACCATCAGCGCATCATAAATCAAAGAAAGAACTTTTATCATCGGCCTGGAAGATTTTGAGAAGATACGGCAAAACAATATCTGTAATATCAAATTTGAAATGAGTCCTCTCGCGATGAAGCTCGGATTGGTGCTAATGTGATTAGTAATTTCCGAAAAAGACAATCAGTGGATTTACTGTCTGAGATTAATGAATGAATTGCAAAGAACAGGTTCAGAAAGGATTAAATATATGGGCAAAGGAATAGTCTCTATTATTACAGTTGTATTCAACAATGTAAATACGATTCATCAATGTATTGACTCTGTTCTTTTACAGGACTACTGCGACATAGAGTATATTGTCATAGACGGAGGATCAACTGATGGTACGTTGGAAGTACTTCAGGAATATGGAGATGATATTGATATTTTGGTCAGTGAACCAGACGATGGATTATACGATGCCATGAACAAAGGGTTGAAGCTGGCAACTGGAGACTATATTGCCTTTCTGAATTCAGATGATTTCTATCTCCAAGGTGCTATCAGTGCCTCCATGAATAACATTGTTGATAATGATCTGGATCTATCGTATGCAGGTTTTATATATATGCGTGATGATGGGTATGCAGTACTCGCTGATGAGGGAAGAAGCTGGGATGAGTCAATGTTGATACAGGGGATCCCCGGCGGTCACGAAACCATATTCGCGCATCGTAAATGCTATGACGAATTGGGTGGATTTGACACATCACTAAAGGTCGCTGCGGACTATAACTGGGTAATGTCTGCCTTTGATGCAGGCTTTAAGGCCATGCCGCTAAAGAAAAACATCCTGGTAATGCGTATGGGAGGAGCTTCCTTCTCAGAAGAGAATGAGAGAAATGAGAACTATTATTTACTTGAAAAGCAGTTTGGTAGTTTACCATCTACCTTGATAGATGATCTCTACTCACTCAAGTTTTATAAGAACTGGCATGGATCGGATATATCCCAAGAAAAGATTAATGAACTGCTTAAAGATAGTTATTATCGTTCGGAGAGATATAGAAAGTCTTTGTTTTTGACCCTTAACAACCTGCGGAATGGAATCAAAGGTAAGATTCTTCCAATGGAAAAAAAAGATAAAGCTAAAAAGCGAATTGCAGTCTTCGTGTCTTTTCTAACTAATGTTACCGGCGGGGCTGAGCGGATTGCTATTGAGCAGGCAAATGAGTTGCATAGAAGAGGGCATGCTGTAACAGTTGTCTGTTGTCACGGTTTAGCTGGGGGCGCTTATTACTCTCTTGATGAAGATATCCCATATATTGATCTGGCAATCCACCCATATAATAAAGAGTATTATGAAGAAGGTAAAAACTTAGTTTTAAGGTTTAATGATATCTACGCTAGAAAATTTGATGATTTGAACTATATTCCTATAGAAAAGGATTTTCAAGAGTGGCTAGATCAGGGAAATTTATGGAGAATACAAGTAATCAATGGATTCTTAAAGAAGCATGATTTTGATTGTGTTATTTCTCATATGCCTTCTTCTTATCCATATGTACTTTTCTCCGAAAGTCCAAAGACAAATACAGTACATATAGCTGCCTTGCACAATGCGCCATCATTTAAATTTTACTCTCCACTATACCCAGCTAACTCGGATATGGAGCGTTATTTAAGACTTGTAGCGCTTGAAAAAGCTACCGCAATAAGTGTAATTTTTGATGGCTTTGTTAAACAAATGCCAATCGAATATAGAAAAAAGACAATAGTTCTACCGAATTTTATAAGTATAGATACTAACGAGATATGTGATCTGAGTGTAGAAAAGAAAGTAATACTTTCTGTAGGAAGATTATCAGAACAGAAAGACCATAGAACGTTACTGAGCGCCTTTAATGAAGTTAAAAAGAAGTATCCTGATTGGTCTTTACATATATATGGAGAAGGCCCACTTAAGAATGATCTCGCCACTTATACTGAAACTCTAGGTTTGAATCCAGAAAACATATTTCTCGGTGTTCGGAGAAATATTGAAGAAGTATATAAGACTGCTGATATTTATGTTATTCCATCGATTTTCGAGGGATTTGGATTGACCTTAGTCGAGGCGATGGCTAATGGGTTGCCAGTGATAGGGTTTTCTGATTGTGAAGGTGTAAATAAAATAATTAAGAATAAAAAAAATGGTTTTTTGGTCAGCAGAATAGACGATGTTCAATCTTTGGCCAATGCAATTAGCAACTTGATAGGTGATGCTATTAAGAGAAGAGAATATGGAAAAGAATCGATTAAGCTGTCAAAGCAGTATAGGGTGAAGAATAACGTGGATATTCTTGAAAAGAAGGTTTTGGATAAAATCACTGGTTCTTCGGGGCCGACAAAAAGATATGAAAATATTGACATAAAAGTTTGCCAAGTGCTTACATATGTGCAGGGTGGTGCAGGAATCGCAGCGGTGCGGCTTCATGAAGGGCTAAGGAGAAAGGCTATTGATTCGAAAGTGGTTGGGCTTACTGCTAAAGATTGTCCTTCTTTTCATCGAGTCGATTTGGAAAAAGATCAAATCTCAATGTTTGAATTAATGCAAAACTTAGTCTCTGACGATAACATGAAAGGAGAAGGTACTGCTTTTTCAACCTCGTATGCTGGATTGTCAAACGATCAGTTAGAATTGATAAAAGGTTTTGATGTTATTAATCTCCATTGGATACAGAGAATATTAAGTAATGAAGCTATTGCAGATCTTTCGAATATAGGTAAGCCAATTGTTTGGACGATGCATGATATGAATCCATTTACGGGAGGATGTCATTATGATCATGGATGCGGTAGGTATAAAACAGGATGTTTTGATTGTCCGCAACTTATAAATACTTATAATGAGTATCCTGCTAAAATACTAGCCGCTAAGGAACGATACTGGTCAAAAAATATAATAGTTGTGACTCCTAGTAGGTGGTTAGCTAAGTGTGCAAGAAACAGCAAGGTGTTTAAAGATAATCAAATTGAAGTGATTCCCAATTCCTTGGACACTGATGTGTTTGTCCCGACAGAGAAGGCCTTGGCTAAGAGTAGGTTTAATATACCATTATCAAAACCAACTTTGCTTTTCTCTTGTCATAGCCATGGAGAGCGACGAAAGGGGTTCAATGAACTTGTTGAGACTTCAAAAATACTAAAAAACAAAGGTTTGGATTTTCACATTTTAACATTTGGCCATGAAAGCAAAGAGTTGTCATCACTTGGCTTCTCGTATAGTTCGCTAGGGCATATAGATGATCCCAGTACTTTAGCATTAGGTTATAGTGCGGCGGACATTACTGTTTTACCTTCATTAGAAGACAATTTACCAAATATCATTCTTGAGTCAATTTCATGTGGAACTCCCGTGGCAGCATTTAATTCTGGCGGTATAGGTGATGCCGTAATAGATGGAGTTACTGGTAGTTTGGCAGAGAGGGGGAGCTGTAATGATTTGGCTAACTCGATTATCAAGCTATGTGATAGCGATTTATCGAGTTCATGTCGTGAATATTCAGAAAAAGAGTTCTCATTGCATGTTCAGGCGGATAGATACTTGAAATTATATAAAAATGTAGTAAGTCAAAATGAATGGTATAAAAATAATGAGAGATCTCCAATGGTTTTTCCGGAGATGCAGAAATGTATGATTAATATGGTCCATGGAATATTAAATGAAGAAAAAAGTATAAAAGCAGTACAAATTAACAATTTCTCTTATAAGCGTTGTAGGAATAGTGTTGATTTGAACTTGATATTAGAAAATAGTAGAGTCCCAGTGTCAAGTGAGAAAAGGAATGAAATAGTGGCAATACGACGGTCTGGTTTATTCTACAATAATTACTATTTGGAGCAATTCATAAGAAATCCAGAAATTGATCCTTTGATCGACTATGTACTTAATCATCCTACTAAAGCACCAAATCCACTTTTTGATGGAGAATGGTACTTGCAGAGATATCCAGAAGTAAAAGAAGCCGGCTATAATCCTTTGTATCACTTCATTATGTTTTATCACGAGAATTACGATCCATGTCCTGATTTCAGTACTATAGGCTATGTTCATTCTCATCCTGAGGTAAAAGACAATAATATGAATCCTCTATTGCACTATTTGAAATTCGGAATATATATGCAAAATGACTACCTTTTGGGAAAAGAAAGATGAAGAAAAGAATAAAGCGAATAATAAATATTATCATATTCTACTTCCCGGATGTGCAACAGTTTGCGCATTTCGTGAAGTATGTGTATTTAATAAAGACTCGTAGTTCATTTGATGCTGCATGGTATTATGGAGTGTATGGGGATGTGCTAAGGCACAACCTTTCTGCTATGTGGCATTATTATGAATATGGATGGAAGGAAGGTCGTAATCCCAGTGGCTACTTTAATACGAACTATTATCTTTCGGCTAATCCAGATATTTCTGAGATAGGAATGAATCCTTTCTATCATTATGTTAAATGGGGAAGAAGTGAAGGTCGTTATCCAAGTTTAGATGCAGAGTATGAAGACATAATAAAGAAGTCAGAACTTTTCGATGTTGACTTCTATTTGAATACCTATCCTGATCTTGGGCATGATAGAGACTTTGCAATTAGCCATTACTATAGATGGGGAGGATTTGAAGGAAGAAAGTGTAGTGTAGGATTTGATTCGGAATATTATCTTAATAGGTATCCAGATGTTAAAAATAAGGGTTTAAACCCCTTGATTCATTACCTCTTGTACGGTAGAGATGAAGGACGTTTTTCAACACAAGATGCAGAAAATATTAAGATTATAAGAGATGGCTGCGTGTTTGATGTAGAATATTATCTTGAAGCGAATCAAGATGTGAAGGACTCTGGGCAAGATGCTGCTACACATTATTATTTTAACGGTCTAAAAGAGGGGCGAGCGCCCTGTGCGAATTTTTTCTGGAAATATTATGCAAAAGATTGAAAATTGTTTATCTCTCTGAGGTATTTTACATGGAAATTATCTTTTTAGTATATAATTTCTTTATACCTAATCCAGTTTCAAGTAATTCAAAAGAACTAGATACAGTTCTGTGTTGTTTCGCTAAAAGAACTTGTAATATATTTAGGTTGTTTGGGTCCAAATTCGACTAATGACTGGAGACAGTTCAATGTAAAGCTTATAGCTAAATTAGATAATGTATAATAAGAATTATCTTGTATATCACGTTTCGATGTCATAGATTTGATGTAACACAGTTTAACTAAAATACAATTGCTGCGAATGCTTGTCTTTGCGAACAAGTGAAAATATTATCCGTTTATTGGGGACTCTTAAAATTAAGATCTATCATCAGAAAGCTGTAGCTATCTTCGGCTGGGCCGATCCGGAGAAGAGAGCACACGAAGGCGGCGGCTATAACGCCATTGCCCGACTCCATATTGAGCACCTTCAAGCTCAGGGCCACCGGGTGCTCTACCTGCAGAGCGGCGTGCACTACTCTATCTGGAACTATGGCCCCAAAATCCATATTAAGCGGAACGAACTATACCTCCATGCCGTGCTGGAAAACAGCCTTGTTCACGCCCCGGCCCTCTACCAGTTGGGTCGTGAAACTGAGTCTGTTGATGCGGATCAGAACCGAATGATCATTCGCTGGTTGCAGGAGGAAGACGTAGGCGCGGTATTCATCCACTCCCTGGAGGGCCACTCCCTGCCGCTCTTTGAAGCCTTGGCGAAGGCCGGTATTCCCTACTCACTCTTCCTGCACGACCACTACACCGTCTGCCCCCGAGTCAGCCTGCTGTACCAGGGGCGGGAACTTTGCTTAAACAATGACGATGGAAGGCGCTGTCGCACGTGCGGAACGCCTCAATCAGATCTGCGCTTTCGGCTGCGCTCCGCCGTCTATCAGAGCCAATCGACAGCACTGCAGCTGGTGAACCGGCTCCTACTCTGGCTGGGTGAGTATCGACGCAGACTGAATAGGGCCACCATACACCAATCGTCTCTGCCGCGCATAACGCTACCCAATGCAAACCGGGTTTTTTTGGATCAGTCGAGTGCAACCTCTAAAGAGAACCCCCGGGAGCAGGTAATGCATTCGGTGCTTACGCATGCCGAAGCAGTCTATGCTCCCTCGAGTTTTATCATTGGTTACTTGCGCCGGTTTCAGTTGCCGGTTAATACAGTGCAGCAGATTAGAATCCGGCTCCCCCATCTCCAGGAGCTGCGCGAGGCGGCGCGATGCATGACCGGGAGTACGGCGAAGCAACTCTGCTTCGCTTTCCACGGTACTGCCGCCCCTCATAAAGGGGGGCATATCTTTATCGAGGCGGTGCGATTGCTTCCCGCGAGTCTTCGACGCCGGGCCCGGTTCATCGTGCGCGGATTCCAGCGGGACGAGATAGATGGTGTAGAGTTTTACCCTCCCTACGATCATTCCCAGCTCACCGACTTTATCGATGAGTACACCATCGGAGTGGCGCCCCATCTCTGGTTCGAGAACTCCCCCGTGGCGGTGCTGGAACATCTTGCCGCCGGTAAACCGGTAATCGCCTCTGAATTAGGCGGGGTTACCGACTTTGTTATTCCGGGAGAGACCGGCTGGCTGGTACCGGCCGGGGATGCCGAAGCCCTCGCTGCTCTTATGCACAACATAATCCTCGGGAGCGAACCCATCCCTCAGATCAGTCTAAAGGATGACTATGTTCCTGAGGAGTTCTTTCAGGAATTAGATCCATGCCTTGTAGGAGTTTGTGATGAAGCCCAGTAAGCATCGCTTTTGCCCGGACATCCACCAAACCCTGGTCTTAAAAGGCCTCTCCCAGGCGATCAAGGCTAGCGGGAAACCCCATATCTCTCTTAAAACGGCCTATGAAGAGCAGCAGCTCTCCCCTGATGATTTCTTTCAGACCCTTGTCGACCTCTCTGCTGCTGGTCTCATAATCGTCGGCTTTGCCCGGGGGAGATCAATACTCAAGGTACACAACTGGCAGAAAAATCCCTTGGGTAATCAAGATCTCTGTCTGACCCTTTCACATAAAGGCACAGAATGCCTGAAGAATATAGTGTAGGAGGAGTACTACGAACGAGCAACTGAAACAGAAAGTAACCAAGGCCGTCATCGAAGCCGGCCAAGCAATCATGTCGATCTATACCACCGACTTTACGGTCACCACCAAGGATGACGCCTCGCCCCTGACTGAGGCGGATACGGCATCTCACCGCATCCTGGCTGAAGCTCTAAAGGAGAGCTACCCTGTTCTCTCAGAAGAGGGCGCCGCAATCCCCTACGAGGAGCGTAGGCTTCTTGACCGGTACTGGTTAATCGATCCCTTGGACGGTACCAAGGAATTTATTAAGAAGAACGGCGAGTTTACCGTCAATGTCGCCTTGATCGAAGCCGGCGTTCCTCTCGCCGGCTGGGTCTATGTGCCGGTTACCGATACCCTCTACATGGGTTTTGCCGAGAAGGGCGCCCGCAAGCTGGCGAAAGCCGGCCGTATCCCATTCGGCAACTGCTGGGAGTACGGAGTACCCTTACCGGCTCGTAATGCCTACCGCCCCTTTACCGTCGTCGCCTCCCGCAGTCACCTGAACCAGGCCACCGCGGACTATATTGCCTCCGTCGAGGAGTGCCGCGGAAGGGTCGAGCGAATCAGCGCCGGGAGTTCCTTAAAGCTTTGTCTGGTGGCCGAAGGCGCGGCCGACGTCTACCCCCGTTTTGCCCCCACCATGGAGTGGGATACCGCCGCGGCCGATGCCGTCTGCCGGGCGGCCGGGGCCCTGGTGCTCGATAAGGAGACCGGCGAGCCCTTACGCTATAACAAAAAGGATCTTCATAATCCCCATTTTCTGGTTATATCATCATTGAGAAAGGAAATCGTTCATGAACTCGTATAAGATGACCCACCTGGAGCAGCTCGAGTCGGAGGCGATCTACGTTATCCGCGAAGCCGCCGCCCAGTGTGAGAATCCCGTAATGCTCTTCTCCGGCGGGAAGGACTCTATCTGCATGGCCTGGTTGGCCAAGAAGGCCTTCGCCCCCGGTAAAGTCCCCTTTCCCTTAATGCACATCGACACCGGCCACAACTTCGACGAGACCATCGAGTTTCGCGACCGATTCTGTAATGAGATCGGCGTCAAGATTATCGTGCGTACCGTTCAGGATTCGATCGACTCCGGCCGCGTGCAGGAGGAGACCGGCCCCTACGCCAGCCGCAACGGCCTGCAAACAGTGACCCTCCTCGACGCGGTCAACGAGTTCAAGTTCGATGCCGCCATGGGCGGCGCCCGGCGGGACGAGGAGAAGGCCCGGGCCAAGGAGCGCTTCTTCAGTTTCCGAAACTCCTTCGGGCAGTGGGACCCCAAGAATCAGCGTCCCGAGCTCTGGAACATCTTCAACGCCCAGAAGAAACCGGGAGAGCACTTCCGGATCTTCCCTATCTCCAACTGGACAGAGCTCGATGTCTGGCAGTATATCAAAAAGGAAGATGTCCCCTTGCCCTCCCTCTACTTCAGCCACCAACGGGAAGTCTTTACTCGGGACGGAGTGATCCTGGCCGAGTGCCCCTATATCGAGCACGTAGACGGTGAACGCGCGGAGCCCCGCACCGTGCGCTTTCGCACCATCGGCGACATGACCTGTACCGGCGCCGTCGAATCCCCCGCGTCCAGCATTGACGACATCATCGCAGAGATCGCCTCTACCCGTACTACCGAACGCGGCGGCCGAGCCGACGACAAACGCTCCGAGGCCGCCATGGAAGACCGCAAGAAAGCCGGTTATTTCTGATCGTAGTATTTTATAGACAATTATGGTATTATGAAGGTGTGATATAAGTTGAGAGGTACACTATGAATCCGCGAGGATTGATGCATGAAGTTATGATGCTCAAACCGGATGAGCGATTCAAACTTGTCGAGGCCATACTTCAGAGTCTCGATGAACCTGATAAAGAGATAGATCAGGCGTGGATAGAAGAGGCGGAAAGGAGACTTGCCGGCTATCGCTCGGGATCCGTCGGTTCAACTCCTTATAGTGAACTGTTCAAGGATTAGATGGAAGTTCGGTTTCTTGATCCCGCCGTTGAAGAGCTGAATGATATAATACATAAATGTCTATTGCTGAGATTTCCCTATAAAATTCTTTACGCAGTCGAGTCCGGCACAATTGTCGTCCTGGCAATAGCCCATTCGCATCGTAAACCGGACTACTGGTTAGATCGCGTAAAATAATTAGCTTAATACAGCATTAACATTCCTCAATTTCCAAATGAAAGGTTACTCAAATGAATTCAACAAATACCCCGATGACAGATTTTCAGGAGCGCGAGCTCCTCAGGTTCACCACCGCCGGGAGCGTCGACGACGGTAAATCGACCCTGATCGGCCGCCTCCTCTATGACAGCAAACAGATCTTTCAAGATCAGATGGAGGCCCTGGAGCGCACCACCAAGTTGCGGGGCGAAGAGAACGTCAACCTCGCGCTGCTTACCGACGGCCTGCGGGCCGAGCGGGAGCAGGGAATTACCATCGATGTAGCCTATCGCTACTTCGCCACCCCCAAGCGGAAGTTCATTATTGCCGATACCCCGGGACACGAACAGTATACCCGCAATATGGTTACCGGCGCCTCCACCGCCAACCTGGCGGTTATCCTGATCGACGCCCGGAACGGGGTGCTGACCCAGTCCCGGCGGCACGGTATTATCGCCTCTCTCTTGGGGATTCCCCACATTGTGGTGGCCATCAATAAGATGGACCTGGTCGACTGGTCCGAAGAGCGCTATAACGAGATCGTCGCCGAATATACCGAGTTCAGCCGAAAGCTCAATATTCACGATATCCTTTTCATTCCCGTCAGCGCCCTGACCGGGGATAACGTGGTCGACAAGAGCGTCAACATGAGCTGGTATTCCGGCCCGACTGTACTGCAGCACCTGGAGAACGTGGTGATAACTGCTGACCGGAACCTGGTCGACTTCCGTTTCCCCGTCCAGAATGTGATCCGGCCCCATCAGGATTTCCGCGGCTTTGCCGGCCGCATCGCCTCGGGCTCTATCGCTCCCGGAGAGGAGGTCGTCGCGCTTCCCTCGGGGATGAAGTCGAAGGTCGAAGAGGTCCACCTCAACGGCGGCACCACCGACGAGGCCTTTGCCGGGCAGTCGGTGGTTGTCACCCTGAAAGATGAGATCGACCTGAGTCGCGGCGAAATGCTGGTCCGTACCGGGAACGTCCCCCATGTGGGCACCCGCTTCGACGCCACCTTGAGCTGGATGGACTCTACTGTCTGTCTCGACCTGACCAAGCACTACATCCTCCAGGCGGGAGTGCGCGTTACCCATGCCTATGTACGGGACTTGACCTATAAGCTCGATGTGAACAGCCTGCACCGGGATAAGGCTCCCACCCTGGCCCTTAACGAGATCGGCCGGGTCGCCATAGAGACGGCTCAACCGATCTTCTTCGACCCCTACGAGCGGAACCGCGAAACAGGAAGCTTTATCCTGATCGATCCGGGTACCAACCTGACCGTCGCCGCCGGTATGATCCGCTACGAATCAGGCTCGGTCGAAGAGGGGCAGAAGGAGCTACTCGTCTCATCCAATGTCGTCTGGGAGGAGCGCGGGGTAACCCGCAAGATGCGCGAAACCGAGCAGGGGCATCCGGCGCAGTGCCTATGGCTGACCGGCCTCTCCGGTAGCGGGAAGAGCACCATCGCCAAAGAGCTTGAGAAACAGCTTTTCGCTGAAGGAAAGCGGGTCTATCTGCTGGACGGCGATAACGTGCGCCACGGCTTGAACGGCGATTTAGGATTCAGTCCCGAAGCGCGGGATGAGAACATCCGCCGTATCGGCCATGTGGCCCGGCTGATGTATGATGCCGGTTTTATCGTTATCTGCGCCTTTATCAGCCCCAAGCGGGAACTGCGGGATGCGGTTCGGACCCTCTTCCCCGAGGGCGCCTTCAACGAGGTCTACGTAAACTGCGATATTAAAGAGTGTATCAATCGGGATCCCAAGGGGCTCTACGCCAAGGCCCTTGCCGGAGAGATCAAAGAGTTCACCGGCATTAGCGCCCCCTACGAGGCACCGGAGAAACCGGAGTTAGAGATCAATACTAGTGAATTGGATCGTGATGCAAGCCTGGAAGCGATCAGAAAAAAACTCGTCGACAATTAATGGAAAACTCGACTATACTACATAAGAACATCGTCGAAAGCTGCCTTACATTTCGACGATGTTCGGGTGAATTATCGACGATGTTCTGATCCGATCCTCGTCGATAACCGCATCTGGTGTGGTTTTACGTCGAGATCTGCACGGTCTCTTCGTAAAATGAGCTTCTGAGCTGATGGTTGCCTAAGCGTGATACCACCGTCAGCTCGTAGCTCCCCGCTTCAAGCTCGGGAATCTGCACCTTCAGGTTCTTGGCGCTGTTGTCGATGACAATCGGCGTCCGTACCCGGGTACCATTCCCGTCGGACCAGAAGAGCCCTTCGTCTTCCGCTTCGGGATCATGCTTCAGGTTGACCCCGGTAATCGAGATAATATCCAGACTACGGAAACCTTCATCCTCTTTCCGACTCACGTTGCGGATCGAATGGATCTTCGGGTGGCTCAAGGCATAGTCGCTGATCCGTTCGGTTTCGCAACTCGCGGCTAACTGCTTTAAGAAGCCGCGATTCGGTCGGAAGCTGATGTCGATCTCGTGGTTGGTATTTCCGTTCCACGGTTCAAAGTCCTCCGTTTCGGATGCGAACGAACCGTGAACAGTCGGTCGCAGGACCCCGAAGGGCATCTCCACCTTATAACCCCTGGACATCTGCTTTAACAGAACCATGGTTAAGCGGCGAATAGCCAACTCCGCGTCGTGCGAGCGCAGGGTGGTGTTGTTTTGGATATCCTCCAGTACCTCCCCATAGGTAAACACCGGTTGGCCGACTACCTTGGGCATATAGCTCCCGTCGCCCACCAGCTGGTTCGGTTGAACCATAAACTGTAGAGACATAGCGTTCTCCTTAATCTCATTTTTGTTTGTGTTGCTTTGGAAAGATAGGGGGGGAGTTACGGAAAAACCATAGCAAGTATGGTCATGTGGCACCTCCGGGGAGCCGGGACAACACTTCGGGGACTGACAAGACGCTGCATTGAGAACAGTAGAAAAGAATTGCTCTCGGTCTGTCGGCTGACTAGAACATCGGTATATTTATGCATAAAAATAACTAACCAGTCTCATTTTTTTGGAGACCCAATGAAAAAAATACTACTATTAATTCCATTCCTCCTGCTCCTGATGCTGATCGTCGCCTGCCGCCAGTGCGGAACGCTCCTCTCTGATCAGGAGGAATCTTATCTGCCGGTAATGGCGACCCGTTCGTCGGAATCGCTCTTGCCCTCATTGAGCGGCGTGCGCACAAACACTGCCTTACAGGCTGCGGCGGATGGAGCCGAGAGCATGCAGCATGGCTTCCGTCAGTTTTCCTACGATGATCAAACGGAAACCTTCTCGTATGAGGAGCTCCGCTACTCCCCGGCCGATGCCGACGGGATCAGCCGGCTCCTCTATGTGCAGATTAAAAACGGCACTATGGATCAGGCTGCCGCCTCTCTCCGCGGTGAGGCGCTGATCTATCAATACTGCTTCAATACTGAGACGGGGGAAGCACGCCTCTTCGGCAGTCGCAAGGCCGAGTACTACGCCGGGCTCTTCGAGCAGACCATTCTTGACACCTCATCCGACGAGAGCCTGCGTCGCTCCTCCTACCGCGAAGAGGGGACGGGGCTAGCCTGGTTCGAGGGCGGCCGCTATGCAACCGAATCCTCTCCGCGCTTCTCTAAAGGAATAGAGACCGATAAGCTCGGTCCCGACAGTCCCTATATTGATGATTTCCTCTCCCTGGATCAGCCGCTTGAGCAGATCCCCTACATCGTCTACCGGTTGCCGGATGTTTCTCAAACCGTCGCCTTCGATTTCTGCACAACCTTGACGGTCCCTGAGGACCTGGAGACCTGGGCGGTCAATCTGCCTCAAGCCTGGTATCGTGAAACGGAGTTACTGCAATGATCTGGCTCGTCGGTACCGCGTCTCCAGTAGGGCGGGAAATCATCCGTTTAGCGGACCACTACCGCATTCCTATCTGCAGCGGTCCGGAATCGCTATTGAACATCGAAGGCTTACGGGCTTACGGGTTCAAGAAACGTCCCGACTGGATCATCAACTGTATCGATTCGGATGATAATTCCCATGCAGAAACCAAGGAAGAGCTGGCCTATGCGGTCAATGCCCATGGCGCGCGCAACCTTGCTGTAGTTGCCTCCGAGCTCGATGTGCCCCTGATCCACCTCTCGACCGATCGCGTCTTCTCCGGGGTGTGGGATGAACGCGTGGATGAGGATACCCCGGCGAATCCGCTCTCTATCTTCGGCTCCAGTAAACTGGCCGGAGAGAAGGCCGTGCAGTCTGTAACCGATAAGTGCTACATCCTCCGCGTTGCCGATCTCTATGGTGAGTGCGGAGCGGGGCCGGTCGATTCCCTGCTGCGACGGGTGCTGACTCTATCGACGCTCGATCTTCCCGCCGATCAGTTTGTAAGCCCCTCTTGGGCCAGGGATGCGGCCAACTGGATTTTGACCATCATCCAGGGCAATCACCATGCCTACGGTCTCTACCATTGCGCCGCCGCAGGAACAGTCTCGTTCTACGGTCTGGGGGTCCTTATGGCCCAGTTTGCAGAGATCGCCGGGCTGCTGGCACAGCGTCCCCAATTCCGCGGTTTTGAATCGAAGAACGGTAACGCCCGCAAGGCAGTCCTGGATACGAAAAAGTTTATTAATAATTTCGGCGGAGGATTTCCCGCCTGGGAGCACTCCCTGAATCGATACATCCGAACCCTACAATAACCCGGAGGAGAACCTTGGCCAAGGAGACGATGGGGGAGTTCATGGCGCGCCGTGGATTTCTTACCTACGAACAAGTACATGAAATAATAAAGCTCCAGCAGCATAGTCCGAATAAACTCTTCGGTCAGATCGCCGTGGAGCTCGGATACATCGACGATACCCTGATCTCCGTCTATTTTCGCGAGCGGATCAAGTACTAATTTTACTCATTCATGCATTGGAGAACTATTTCATGCCCGAGATTCTGAGTCTCAAATCCGTTTCTAAGCAGTATGCCCTCGGGGCGACCGTGGTGGATGCCCTGCAGGATATTACCCTCTCCGTCGAGGCCGGCGACTTCGTCGCCCTCGCCGGTCCCTCGGGATCGGGAAAGTCGACCATGATGAATCTTATCGGCTGCCTCGATACGCCCACCGCCGGCACCATCTATGTGGCCGATCAGAAGATCTCCTCCCTGAACCAGCACCAGCTAACCCGGGTGCGTCACCGGATCGTGGGCTTTATCTTCCAGTCTTTCAACCTGCTGCCGGTCCTAAACGTCTACGAGAACGTCGAGCTGCCCCTCCTCTTCGGGAATCCCGGGGCAAAAACGGAACGCCGGGAGTGGATCGAGTATCTGTTGGAAGAGGTCGGCTTGGCGGACAGGGCTGAACACAAGCCGGCGGAGCTCTCCGGCGGACAGCGCCAGCGGGTGGCCATCGCCCGGGCCCTGGCGACCCGGCCCCAGCTGGTGCTGGCCGACGAGCCGACGGCCAATCTGGACTCAAATACCGGAGAGATGATTCTCGAGCTGATGAGAAGCATCAATCAGCAGCAGAACACCACCTTCCTCTTCGCCACCCATGACGAGCGCATTCGGGAGATGGCCGATCATGCAATCTTTTTAAAGGACGGAAGAATCGATGCCGAGCTGCGCGCCGAGGCCGGTGTTATCCGATGATTCTCCGTTTAGCGATTCGGAACCTGCTCCGCCACCGCAGAAGCAGCCTGATTATTATGGCGGTGATCGCCCTGATAACCTGCCTCTTCGCCCTGGGGAACTCCCTCTTGGCATCGTCCGAGCGGGGTCTTAGGCAGAGTTATGTCTACAGCTACACCGGCGATCTGGTGGTAATGCCTGAGGCCGATTTCTCCTTGAGTCTCTTCGGGGCCAACACCCCGGCGGTGGGGGAGTACTACTCCCTGCCGACTCTCCCCGCCCGGGAGGAGCTTGAAGCGCGGCTTGGGGATGACGCACGCATTGCCGACTGGACGGCCCAGCTCTCGGGCCTCGCCCTGGTGGATCTGGCCGGGTTCCGGCGCCCTATGCCGGTCTTCGGGATCGATCCCGAGGAGTACTTCGCCATGTTTCCCGCCCTCGAGCTGTTGCGCGGGAAGCGTCTGCAGGCGGGCGAGTACGGGGTTATGCTGAGTCGCAGCAAGGTGAGCGAGATAGAGGCCGAGATCGGGCGGCCGGTGCGCATCGGCGAGCCGGTGCTCTTCTCGAGCTTCGGCAACCAGGGCTTCTCCCTGCGGGAGGTGCCGCTGGTAGGCATCCACACCTACGTGCATCCCACCCCGGTGGTGGAAGAGATCGTCTTGATGGATCCGGCCACCTTTCGCGCCTTGAATCGGGTCTTTATTGCTCCTGATGATCCCGCCGCCATTGCTTATTCCGACTCAGACCTTATCGACGAAGGCCTCGATTCCCTCTTCGATGCGTCGGCGGACCAGCCCGGCGAGGCCGAGGGGGTGAGCGTCCTGGAGCTCTTCAATACCGACGGCAATTCCAATGGAGAGAGCCTTTCCCTCACCCCTTCCGCGAGGCCTGAGTTCGAGGGCGGCTGGAACTTCCTGCTCCTGCGCACCGATGCAGGTATCGACCGTATCCACGAGCTCCTCGCCGACCTGCCGGTCCGGGTCGTGGACTGGCGGCGCGCCGCGGGACCCAGTGCGCTTCTGGTACTGCTGGTGCAGTTCATCTACAACGGCGGCCTTATGCTGGTTGCGCTGGCCGGCATCATCGCCATGGTCAACATCCTCCTGATCGCCGTCTTCGAGCGCAAACGGGAGATCGGCACCCTGCGCGCCCTGGGCGCGCCCGTCCGCTATGT
>JWTM01000138.1 GCA_001749745.1 Candidatus Marispirochaeta associata | reverse complement strand
TGTTTACCAAGTTAAGCGAACTTGGTTATCTGACATTGCGATACCCTAGAGGGAATATGCTGGGGGTACGGTATGAACCCTGGCACGTTAAGGTGAGTTCATAATGCGATTGTTATTATCTATCATACTTGTTGTCATGACTGCGGTCTCTGCGTTTGCACAAAACCCGCTTGCGTTTTCTTTGCATAAGCTTGGAAATGATCCCAAGGGTCCGACTATTCTGGTTGTAGGCGGTATTCAGGGAGATGAGCCGGGCGGTTTCAGTGCTGCGGGCATGCTTGTATCTCATTACAACATTACAAAAGGGAACATCTGGGTTGTTCCTAACTTGAACTTTTTAAGTATTATCAAAAGTTCTCGTGGTTCATATGGTGATATGAACCGCAAATTTGCTTCATTGGATAAAAATGATCCGGATTACGAGTCCGTACAGCGTATTAAGGAAATTATCCGTAACGATCAGGTGGACATGGTACTCAACCTGCATGATGGAAGTGGATTTTTTAACCCGAAATATATCGATAAACTGCACAACCCTCGGTATTGGGGGCAGTGTGTTATTATTGACCAGAAAATGATTGCTAGTCATAAGTTCGGTGACCTGAACAGAATGGCTAGCATTGCTGTTAAAAAAGCGAATACAGAATTGCTTAAACCAAGTGACAAGTTCCATTTAAAGAATACCCGCACCCGCGAAGGTGATCATGAAATGGAAAAGTCACTTACCTACTACGCCATTACGCATGGAAAGCCTGCCTTTGGTATTGAAGCAAGTAAGTCCTTTATGACTCCTACGCGCACCTACTATCACCTCTCTGTTCTTGAGTCCTTTCTTAAGCAGGTTGGTG
>JWTM01000137.1 GCA_001749745.1 Candidatus Marispirochaeta associata | reverse complement strand
AGCCATACCTTTTGCAGTTGCATTGACGCCTTTAGTGGCACCGGATGCGGCAGCCGCAACGCCCTTTCCTGCGGTTGCTGCTGCGCTAGAAACGCCGCTTGCTACACCAGTGGCTGCATCTTTTGAAGCCTGTGAAATAGTTTTGCCTGTGGCAGAGGCTCCTGCAACAATCTTTTCGGTGGTATCTGAAACGCATTCCCGTGCTGCTTTAAAGCGTTCTTTCTTTATTGAGTCGTTTGGGGTGTCGGCTGATTCAACACGCTCTGCAGATTCTGTCTTGTTTTCAGGCTCGGCTGTGGAGCCTTTTTTTCCAGAAGGTGCAATACTGCGGACAGCATCCCATGCTTTTGCCATGCTGCGCTTAACGGTTTTGGAGGCTCCGGCAATAAGCAGTTGCGCCACAGTTGCGATGGTGTCGCCTGATGTTCTCATAAACATGGCGGCAGCTTCACGGGTTGCAGACTTTCTGAGCTCTTTTTGTGATTGCAGGTCAGCATCAGAGTAAAGACTCATGTAGTTGCGGGCAATAATGCCGCAGCGCATGGTGAGCAGGGAGTTCATGGAACCATCAAGGATAGAGGAGG
>JWTM01000136.1 GCA_001749745.1 Candidatus Marispirochaeta associata | reverse complement strand
TGACTTGCAGACTGAATGCACGGGCCCACAATGAACCCCACACAACAGCAATGAGTGCAGCAACGCATAAAAACCGCACACGGCTCCAGTCCCGTCCCTTAGAGACAGAATCACGGTTCACCGTTGCGGTTCTTTTTGATCTGGACTGTGATCTTGTTCGCGTCGCCTTAGCCACGGTCACTCCCGTCAATCTTTTTACGGTTCATTCACCATCCGCCGTATCTGACCGACCTGCGCCGCCTGCATATCAAGACGGGCAGCTTCTTTTTTAAGCCTGTAGGGGGACAATAAATTGTCCCGCTCAAGTTGAAGTCTGGCAGTATGTGCTTTCTTCTTATTAACGCTTACCTGAAGCTCTTTCAGGGCATACCCCATATTCACCTGCTCAATGTTCAACCACACCGTAGTGAGACACAGAGCCAGTGTAAGCATTCCGGAAAGAATCAATGCAAG
>JWTM01000135.1 GCA_001749745.1 Candidatus Marispirochaeta associata | reverse complement strand
CGCAGAAGGGCTGAATTAGATTTACAGCACAAGGCTACCCGGGATTGTTTAACCGGTGTGTACAGCCGTGGCTATTTTTATGAAAAGCTGAATTCTATTCTTGCTTGTGCCCGTTATGAAGGAACTAACTTTGCGGTGTTGTATCTGGACTTTAATGACTTTAAGAATGTGAACGATACACATGGACACCATTGCGGTGATATTGTCATTAAAGAGCTCGTTAAGCGGATAGGCACCCATATTCGGGAGCGGGATTTTGTATTGTTCTCGAGAACGTTCGATCAGTCTCAGATGTGGGAGTGGTTGTAGAGAAGATACATGCCGCAGCAGATGCTCCGATTCAAATTAGTCCGCAGCACGCTGTTAGTGTGGGCTTGAGTGTTGGAGTGGCGTTGTATCCGGAAGACGGGGATACTCCGGATGTTTTATTGCAACGTGCAGATCAGGCAATGTATCTGGAAAAACGCAGCTAATTGCCTGATCCGTTTACTGCCTCTGTTATG
>JWTM01000134.1 GCA_001749745.1 Candidatus Marispirochaeta associata | reverse complement strand
ATAACTTCGCGACGGTGATCAAGGAAGTGAAGTAACGCAGTACGTAAGTTCAAAAGCTGCGGCTTGTTATTAACAACTGCCAGCATGTTGATGCCGAAGGAAGTTTCCAACGGTGTAAACTTGTACAGGGAGTTGATAACAATCTCAGGAATAGTTCCGCGCTTCAAATCGATAACTATGCGAATACCTTTTCGATCAGATTCGTCACGAAGGTCGGTAATTCCCTCAATCTTGCGATCGTTGACAAGTGAAGCAATCTTTTCAACCAGAGAAGATTTGTTAAGCGCATAAGGAATCTCTCTGACAACTATCGACTGAAGGCCTTTTTTACGCTCTTCTACCTCAAGTTTACCACGTACTTTTACAGTACCGCGACCGGTATTGTACGCATCAACAAGCCCTTTACCTGCGTAGCAGAAGCCACCAGTAGGGAAGTCCGGCCCTTTTACGTGCTCCATAAGCTCGGAAACAGCAGCATCGCGGTTTTCAAGCAGAACCAGCAGGGCACCGATAAGTTCACCAAGGTTATGCGGCGGAATGTTGGTAGCCATACCAACCGCAATACCG
>JWTM01000133.1 GCA_001749745.1 Candidatus Marispirochaeta associata | reverse complement strand
GTGGAGGACAACCCGGTACGTTCACATCAACAGGAATAATATCATCCAGCATAATCGGTACGGAGTAGCTGCCGCGGAATACACCGCCGGAGATAGGGCATACGCCCACAGCAACGGTCACCTTCGGATCTGGAATCTCTTCATAAACACGCAGCACCTTTTCTTTAACCATGGAGGTTACAGGGCCGGTGATAAGAACAATATCAGCATGCTTCGGACTGCCGCAGTATTTGCAGCCGAGGCGTTCAACGTCGTAGCGCGGAATAAGCGCTGTGGTGGCAAGTTCTACGTCACAGCCGTTACAGGAACCCGCGTTAATGCGGTACAACCACGGAGAACGGACTGCCTTGCTTTTGATTGCATCGATAATAGACATTTCAGCTTTCCTTATTTGAACAGAAGGGTCAGTCCGAGACTCACGTACGCCAGTACAGACGGGTACTTGAGGTAGAACTTGAAGGTCTGGTCAGTACGCAGGCGTCCGGTAGCAGTGCGAACAATGGTCACGGACACGAGCATAAGCATGAAGCATTTGAAGATGAACCATGCAAGGTTCGCCACTGCGCCGCCCGGGATGGTACCCGGGAAGAAGAGAGCTACGCCGAGACCCATCACAACAA
>JWTM01000132.1 GCA_001749745.1 Candidatus Marispirochaeta associata | reverse complement strand
ACGTTCAGTGACTGGCATAGTGCTCATATCACCCTCTAATCCATTTCCAGATTAAGAAGACCGAAATACAGTGCTTCTTTTAGTTCTGCCTGATTGAACTGCGCGTCCCAAAGAATAGGACGCTGACCTTTCCACCGCTTGGAAAGGAAATCACGCATGCTGTCCAGACCTGCATCACCTTCAAAAAGGTCACGATCATACATATGAGCAGCAATACGCGCACCACAAAATGCTCCCTGACAAGAGCCTTTACCAACACGGCTGCGCAGACCAACAGCCTGAATACGAGGCTTTTCGTCCGGACCGAAGGAATCAAGGATAGCGTCAACAGCACTTTTCGGTACAATTTCACATTCACACAGCAGATAGTCATCAGACTTATGGCGGCGCATCCATTCACGTTTCGTCAAAATGGACGGTTCTGCCCATTCTGTCTGCACGTAGTCAGGAAGCACTTTACCAGCTGTAAGACACGGAGCATCGACCTTGATTCGGTTACATACAAGGTCTGTACAACGCTCTGCCATCAAACGGTAGGTAGTCAACTTACCACCTGTAATGGTGATAAAGTTATCGAGACCATCTTCCTCATGACCAAAGAGAGCATAGCCACGGCTTGCTGCACGGTCACTGGAAGATTCACCAAGCTGAACAAGAGGACGAACACCGGCATATGCACGCACATAACGGCAAGTATCCA
>JWTM01000131.1 GCA_001749745.1 Candidatus Marispirochaeta associata | reverse complement strand
GTTTTACAGGAAGCACACCAGTAGATCGGCTTTTTGCTGCGGGCAACAGAGCCGTTTTCCATAAAGCGACCAAGTTCACGGGCAGTAGCTGCTTCGTAAGACGGGTGCATGGTGAGGTATGGTTTTTCCCATTCACCAAGTACACCGAGGCGTTTGAATTCTTTACGCTGGATGCCGACATACTTTTCTGCGTATTCGCGGCAAACCTTACGGAAGACATGCTCAGGGATAGTGTTTTTCTTATCACCA
>JWTM01000130.1 GCA_001749745.1 Candidatus Marispirochaeta associata | reverse complement strand
GTCTGACGCAGTAAACATTACGGTAAAGCTCGATAACGCGCTCAACGATGCTATTTCGTATACTAGCAGAACAAACCCGCAATTTGCGCAAGCCCTTTCCAACAGCAGCATAGCTTTCACTCAGGCGCGTATGAGTATTCTCACCGCCCTGTATGCGCCAACAGTAAATCTGAACAAGGCGCATCTTGAAAAGCTGATGAAGAAGGCACAGAATCAACTCAAAGGTGCAGAGCGCTACCTGTACAGCTCCACAGAACGCAGCACGTACAACACTTGCCTGTCTCTCCTGGGGCAGTACAAGCACTTTGTAGAGCTGCTTTATGCAACCACAATGGAACTACGTAAGCACAGCACTGAGATTAATGAGCTAGGAAAACTTGCAGCCTCACATATCGAAAAAGTAAAATTGTCCGTAATGGCCGATCAGGACATTCTCGGGCCAAAAATGCAAGCGAACAACGAGGCTTCCTTAAGCAGCCTGTTGACAATCTCCGCCGCAACCCTACTCATCACTCTACTGCTCTCCTTCCTTACATCACAGTCCATA
>JWTM01000129.1 GCA_001749745.1 Candidatus Marispirochaeta associata | reverse complement strand
TTTTTCCGAGCATCTGAAAACCGCCGCAGATACCAACGACTACGCCGCCAGCTTCCACAAACTGTGTGATGGCAGCACTCAATCCACTTTCGTGCAGCCAGTGCAAGTCACCGGGAGTATTCTTTGAGCCGGGGATAATAATGCAATCCGGTCTGCCTAAATTTTCTACAGAATTCACCACACGCAGCACTGCATCCGGTTCAATGCCAAAGGCATCCACATCCGTAAAATTTGCAATATGCGGCAGATCGACAAGCACTATATCCAGCGCATCATCTCGAACCGGCATTTGTCGTCCGATGGATTCCTTGAATGTCACGGAATCTTCTTCAGGCAATCCAAGCTGCATGACATACGGCACAACACCAA
>JWTM01000128.1 GCA_001749745.1 Candidatus Marispirochaeta associata | reverse complement strand
TGGTATTGAATGCGATCCGCGCGGTGCTATCATTGTTAACGAACGTTTCCAGACTTCTGATCCGGCTATCTACTCCGGTGGTGACTGCGTAACTATTCCTAACCTCGTAACAGGTAAGCGCGGCTTCTACCCGCTTGGTTCCATGGCTAACCGTCAGGGTCGTATCATCGGTACAAACCTTGCCGGTGGTAATGCAACCATGGCTGGTGCAATCGGCAGCTGGTGCGTAAAATTATTTGAAATGTCCTGCAGCGGTGCCGGCCTCACTCTTGAGCAGGCTCTTGCTAACGGTTTTGATGCTATTTCCGTTCACGTTGAGCAGATGGACAGAGCGCACTTCTTCCCAGAAAAAGCGCTTATGTCTCTCCAGATCGTTGTTGATCGTCCTACACGCCGTATTTATCAGCTGCGATAACAATACCTTCGTCAGAAGCCATTGCTCGTAA
>JWTM01000127.1 GCA_001749745.1 Candidatus Marispirochaeta associata | reverse complement strand
TAACTTCATGCGTGGCATTCATGGTTTTTTCAGCCAGTTTACGCACTTCATCCGCAACAACAGCAAAGCCGCGTCCAGCATCACCAGCACGTGCAGCCTCAATGGCAGCATTAAGAGCCAACAGGTTCGTCTGGTCAGCAATATCGTTGATAACATTGATAATGCTGCCGATTGACTCTGACTGTGAGTTTAGGGTCGTCATGTTGCTTTTCAGCTCCTCACTGCGTGCGTGAAGCTGTGTAATAGCAGCTACAGATTCTGTGATAACTTCTTCTCCATGCTGCGCCATACTTCGAGAACGCTC
>JWTM01000125.1 GCA_001749745.1 Candidatus Marispirochaeta associata | reverse complement strand
TCTGCAACTTGTTTCCAGCTTGTTGAGTTTACAGGCACAACGTATTTCTAATCTTGAGGACAAAGAGCGCTTCCTTGATTCCCAGAGGCGGATCCAGTCAATGACACTGGTTCATGAAGAACTGTACCGGACGGATGATCTTTCCTGTATTGATTTCAGCTACTATGTGGAGCAACTGGCACGGCGCATTGAGCAAGCCTTTTTATCACTTGTCCTGTAGAGCTGGTTGTGGATCTGGAAAAAATTCATCTCTCAGTGGATACAGCAGTGCCTTGTGGGTTGATTTTGAATGAGCTTATTTCCAACGTATACAAGCATGCCTTTATCGGAAGAGATCGGGGCAGGTTATATCTTTTCTCAGAGCTGCGGGAAGGGAGCATTGTTCTTAAGGTTATTGATGACGGTGTAGGGTTTCCTGAAGATTTTGATATTGCAGAATCCAACTCGTTGGGGATGCAGGTCGTGCATGC
>JWTM01000124.1 GCA_001749745.1 Candidatus Marispirochaeta associata | reverse complement strand
AGAGCGTTCTAACTTAAGCACACTTACGACAGTACAAACATAAGCGATACGATCAAATTCCCCTTGTTCAAGTCGCATGAACATCTTTCTCCTTCCCCGGGCAAAGCTGGGCAACTCATGTCTGTACCATCAGTGCTGTAACTACACGGGCTATATCAGGTAATGACACAAGCTGTTCCCCAAGCACCTCTTTTAGAGGAACTGTCGCACGACTTTTTTCCCGTCTTGCCTTCTCTGGCTTTGCGTTCGAACCGTGGTAATTTTGACATTTACATTCGGTGTGACGACACATTTGCACTGTATGCCAAAGCTGGTGACAGCTTTACAGAACACCACGAAACTATCCTGCTCAATAATGGACGTAAAAGTGTGTACATCAGACGAGATCAACGTCCTGAGTTTTTTGA
>JWTM01000123.1 GCA_001749745.1 Candidatus Marispirochaeta associata | reverse complement strand
GCGTCCTTTGCCGAAAGCGTAATCGTATCCAACAACAAGCTCTTTCATCTTGAGCTGATCTACAAGGATAGATTTAACAAATTCTTCTGGTTCCAGCGCAGCAAGTTCCCGCGTGAACTCAAGCAGAAGAACTAAATCAACGTCGATTTTTTCAAGCAGGTCTAACTTTTTTTCGTAGTCGGTAATAAGAGCAGGGGCATGCGAGCCGGCAAGCACCTTGAGTGGGTGCGGGCAAAAGGTAACAACAACACTCGGGACGCCCATAGACGCCGCTTTCTCTTTAGTGCGGTTGATTAACTTTCTATGACCGTTGTGAACACCGTCGAAGTTTCCGATAGTGAGACAACAACCTTTGGAAAGATCGAGTGAAATTTCCTGTATGCTTCGTGCGATTTGCATGGGTACCACCAGCAGCATGTGAATTCATAAAATATGTTCGCGAACAGGCAGCCTGTTGCGCGAAGGCGATTATTGTTACAGCAAAAGAGGTGGTGCTTCAAGTGGCAGATGGCAGGAATGGTGGTTTTATGTTCCTGCGTTATTGTTTTGCATGTTTTGTGTAAAATAAGTATGTTAGCGAAATGTGGTGCGGTGTTTAGAGCTTTTTAGGTGATAAGCAGGCGGTAAAAGTTT
>JWTM01000122.1 GCA_001749745.1 Candidatus Marispirochaeta associata | reverse complement strand
TCAGAGATTTACCTGCTCATGAAACCACCACTGTTCTTACCTGTAATCTGGTTGGTGCGATCCGAACAAGACTGCTTACACCATACGCGCCAGCCAACCTCTACGATGAAGTCCTGAAATTTATTTCCCGCAGTATTAAAAACGACTAGTCTGCACTACTAGGACGAAAAAAAGGAAGAGATAATTCTCTTCCTTTTTTTATGCTCAAAATATGAACTTAGTGCTTCAAGAAAACGAAGCACTAAGAAATCTTAACCAACAGCGGGATGCTATGGCGAGCACAAGACTCCTCCTGAGTCCTGCCAAGCTCAAAGCTCACTGCTTCTTTACCTGCTGCTGCCGCAATTTCATCCACCACACCTTTAACATTAATAATAGGATGACGCATGAACACCTGCGGAAGTCCGTACGTTAAGTTACAAGCAAGACAAGCACCGTTACGCTGATTTAAATGAAATGCGAACTCCAACGTATCGCCAGTTGCTGCTAT
>JWTM01000121.1 GCA_001749745.1 Candidatus Marispirochaeta associata | reverse complement strand
CATCAACAGAAACGCAGTTGAAAGAGCCGTCCACCGCGTTTTTTACAATGCGCTTCCACATTGCAGCATCAATTTGAGCATCAGTGATGACAGTGCCGAGCATAGTTGCCATGTTCGGGCAGATCATGCCTGCACCTTTTGCCATACCGGCAATAGTCACATCACTTCCGTTCACAGTGACGATTCTGCTTGCAGTTTTTGGGAACGTGTCAGTGGTCATGATTGCTTTTGCAAAATCATCACCCGTGTGTTTTCCCACAGCGTCAGCTAATACAGGAGCAGCTGTTTCCCATTTTGCCATATCGAACTGCATGCCGATAACACCTGTTGAAGCAGGAAGAATAGCATCAGAGCTAAGGCCTACTCGGGAGGCAACAAGCTCCAGAGATCGTTTGCAGTTGGCAAGCCCCTCTTCACCCGTGCATGCATTCGCACTACCTGCATTGATCATGATCGCTTGAATGTTTGCAGAAGTCTCCACAAGCTCTTTAGCAACCAGCACAGGGGCAGCCTGAAATTTATTGGTGGTAAATGTACC
>JWTM01000120.1 GCA_001749745.1 Candidatus Marispirochaeta associata | reverse complement strand
TGGACAGAATTACCCCGCGGGCAACGCTGGTGGGGGCTGTGAATACACTTTACTGGGACAATGGTGTTCTGGTGGGAGACAATACGGATGTACTGGGCTTTATGGCTCCGCTTATAGATAGCCCTGCAACGTATTCCCGCGCGCTTGTTCTGGGAGCAGGTGGTGCTGCAAAGGCTGTACTTGCAGGCTTGAAGGAGCCGCACTGCGCACAGGGCGGCGAGTCTTGCTGTTCAGTTTGATGTGGATTGCGTTGATTGGGATGCAAGAGGAATCGTAGAAGCAGATCTTGTGATTAACACCACGCCTATGGGCATGGCAGGTGATCATGTTGATAAGACAACATTTGCAGAAGAGATGTTTACAGGGAAAGGCACAGCCTATGACCTTGTCTATAATCCGCTGGAAACTGTATTTCTACGCACTGCCAAAGCCGCAGGCTGGGAAACCATAGACGGTTTGCATATGTTCGCAGCGCAAGGGGCGGAGCAATTCCGGCTCTGGAC
>JWTM01000119.1 GCA_001749745.1 Candidatus Marispirochaeta associata | reverse complement strand
AGCACGTTTTTCCACAACAAGTTCGCCTCTGTCATCCAGATTAAGAAGACGAGCCGGATTGCTTGTGACAGTTGCAAGTGCGTTATGCAGTGGGATGTCCAGTGTTTCATGCAGCATGAACGCACCGTGCAGCAGGCTTGCCGGAACATAATCTGAGGAAAGAATATCGAGTAGCCCTTCTGAGGCAAGCTCACGTGCAGATACGTTACCGGAATGGGAACCGCCGCGGACGACATTTGGAGCACCCATCACAATTCCCAGTCCTTCTTCACGTGCCTTGCGAGCAGCTTCAAGAGTTGTGGGAAATTCAGATATGGTCAGCCCTTCGCGCACTGCTTCTTCTACATGCTCAAGAGTTGTGTCATCATGACTGGCAATCGGGATATTGCGGCGGTGACACAGTGCAAGAATGAGAGCACGGTTTTTGG
>JWTM01000118.1 GCA_001749745.1 Candidatus Marispirochaeta associata | reverse complement strand
TGGAAGCATCATTACTTATCTACGCCAAATATTTTGGTCGGGAGTACGAAGGTCATACAATACCCGTAAGGGAAAAGCCTTCTGCCGTTTCCTGCAAGCAGTATCCTGAACTTGTCTTTATTCTGAAAAGCATGGAGACATTTGTATACAATGCCGCCGCTCACTTTGATGGTATGGAAGAGCGGATGAAAGAATAAACAACACTGAAGTGGAATCATGAAGCCCCCTGCAATGCAGGGGGCTTTTTTGTCGTAAAAAATGCAGGACACAGCGCAAGTATTGCCTGACTTGCTTCCCAACACTACTGCCTGTACCACACAGCAATATCTGGGTCGTTTTTCCATCCCGCAACGGGTAAGAGACCACTAAGGAGATAACACAATGAGATGGAAGAGACCATTTTGCACTTCCTGAATCAGAACTATACAAAAACAGAACTCCATAAAATCTGCTGCCGACATGATCCGCAACTGGATGCAGGTTCAGTCATCATCAACGTGTGCGCAGGGTGTGATAAGCGTTTCAGCAGCCTATACGAAGGGGTTACAACCATATCACTCTGGGAAGTGCTGGACAGTCTGGATTTATTCA
>JWTM01000117.1 GCA_001749745.1 Candidatus Marispirochaeta associata | reverse complement strand
GAGGGTCATAGACTCTTCCGGGGACAAATGAGCCGGTTCCTTTGAGGAGTTCATCAGCAAACGGTACGTAGAAAGGAATGTATTCGCCAAAGGGGACAAGGTACATTTTGTCATACCATGATCGCATAATACCTTCGGCGTCGAACAGGTACGCGCGGTTGAAAATATCATGCTTGCGACCTTCGGTTCCTTTACCGAAACCGGGGGTGCCGATGAGAAAAGGGGCATTGCTCATAACAGCAAGTCTGCGGACGATCGGGAGATATTCTTTACTGCTCTGAAGATAGAACGGCATTGACGTTTCCGGCCAGATAACAAGATCAACCGGACGCTCAAGAACCTGTTTGCTAAGCGTAACATACCGTTCAACCGTACCGCGATTTCAATATTTGCTCCGGCATCGGCAGGCTGCATCCATGAATAATAGCTGGAAGTAAACAGCAGTGCCAAAGAGACAAGCGCGGTGACGGAATGCTTAACCGAGCTTGCTATCAAGGCAGCTGTTACATAACAGGCGAGTCCGGCAAGCAGGGCGGAATATCCTTCAGCGCCGAGAATGCTTACAGGCTGGACAAAAGCAGGCCAGTCCGCAAAGGCGGCAGCAAGTGATGCCCAC
>JWTM01000116.1 GCA_001749745.1 Candidatus Marispirochaeta associata | reverse complement strand
TTTCAGTTGAATCTCTTGAATACGCGAATCATGTTCTGACTCCCGTACGCGAGTTGCTGGAAAAGCATCAGGCAAAATTTACTGAACATGTTGTGGATAGCTCTCCAAGCATAGAGATCCCCCGTATGGCAGAAAAAGAAAACGTAGATATGATCATTATGGCACCACGGGGCACAAACCCGCTTGCTTCGATTTTACTTGGAAGCGTTACAACTAGGGTGCTTAAGCAAGCACCGTGTAACGTTTTGGTTGTGCATAAAAAACATTAGCAGCGTTAAAAAAGAAAAGGTCAGCCACATAGTGACTGACCTTTTTTTGTGCGTACAACGCAAAAGAGTCCGGAGTTCAGAACTAGTAACCATCGCCTGAACCCCGGACTC
>JWTM01000115.1 GCA_001749745.1 Candidatus Marispirochaeta associata | reverse complement strand
TCCGGGTGGCGCGTTGCTGATCGGACATTCTGAGTCGTTACACAATATATCCAGGGCATTCAGGCCCGAACATCACAAGGGTGCAATCGTCTATCGCAAAGATTCCTAATCTGATGCAGTAGGGCACCCGTAAGAGGAGTATGGTTTGAACGCCAAAGTTCTGGCTATTGCCAACCAAAAAGGCGGAGTGGGTAAAACCACCACAACTGTAACTCTTGGTGCAGCACTGGCACGCAGGAACAAGAAAGTTTTGGTGATTGATCTTGACCCGCATGCGTGTGCCTCGGTTCATATGCGTTTCTTTCCAGATCTGGTGAAGCGGTCCACATATGATTTATTTACTGCACCCAAAAAAGTCTGGCCCGTACTGTGGGAGCAGTTGATTGTCAGGAATGAAGGTCAGGAATTTGACACAGTCCCTGCTTCAATCAGACTTTCAGAATTGGAAGTTGACCTGAAGGAGAAGCAGGGAAAAGGAAATCTGCTCAAATCTGCCTTGGAAGAAGTACGCGATAAGTACGA
>JWTM01000114.1 GCA_001749745.1 Candidatus Marispirochaeta associata | reverse complement strand
ACGGACGGGGCTCTTGCATATTGTCCGTATCTGGAATGTAACGCACGCGGGCGATAGCCCTCAGGAGAGTTTATGCTTGGAATGTATCGTAGAAGAGAGCGTCTGCTTGTGACAGAGAATAAATCCAGATCTGTCATCCTTTCTTTTGAACAGACACGGATGGAGAGCGGATTTCCAGCCGCAGCTTCTGCGGCAGCCTGTGTGGAGGTTGTTGATACGCAGACAATCCAGTCTGCGCTTGTTTCCAACGGGTTTGCCCGTACATTCGGCGTAACTATGCCTCCATCCCTTCCGCTTATTGTCCAGCTCGCCACTGCAAGTAAGCATGCGGTACCTTCATGGAACCGGACTGTGGTGTGTACAGTGCTTGAAGCACTTCGCTCAGGTGCGGATGCTGTGGCATTGCAGTTGACTATCGGTAACGAGTATGAAGAGAAGATGCTTCAGGATTTCGGCAGTATTAGTGAA
>JWTM01000113.1 GCA_001749745.1 Candidatus Marispirochaeta associata | reverse complement strand
TTTTTACACTGATGTTCTTTTCATGCTCAATTCTGGGAGTTGCAGGCTATGCTTTCAACGAAGTTTTTCTGCACTGGTTTCCAAATTTTCTCTTCAGTTTCATTGTGCTGGCATGCTCGTGTCTCACCTGCTTGCTCCCGTCATACACAGCACGAAAAATACAGCTCTTTGCTGTTATAACCATACTAGCCGCTATCACATTTTTATCAGTAGCTTCACTACAGATTCCACCACCCAGCGGAGCCAGTTCTCCTGACTTCTTTTTACCGTACGCACTCTCTCCTTTCTCAGAAGGGCTACTCTTCATGGCTCCACTTCTGATCGGGTATGAACTGTATGCGCCCTCTGCAAAGAACAAAAAATATTCTGGTGCCACATACGCTCTGACTCTATGTATTACGGTACTATTTCTATCTATATTCGCCTACGCCTCACTGAGCATTTCCGGCACAGAGAGATTAGCTGATTCAACAGTTCCGTATATGATTGGTGCCCGTAAGATACTGG
>JWTM01000112.1 GCA_001749745.1 Candidatus Marispirochaeta associata | reverse complement strand
TGCACCATAGAAATATGATGCTGACACCCTAAAAAGTGGCTGTTACCCCTTGCCAAACCTCATTGCGTTATTAACTGATTTCCAGTACCTATAGCGATTGTTCTGCGTGTATCTGACCAACGTATCGCCCCGTGCTTTCGATACACGGTGCAGCAAGTCCGATTACAGGCTTACTGCTTTAGAATCACCGAAAAGACACAAAGAACACCATGCAAAGCATGCTCTTTTCCGGTATGCTGCAATAGTTTTTTATCATACCGCAATGTATGCACGATCGGCATACATTGCGATTAGTACAAATTTTCCCTCCGCATTACGTGGAGTTTCATACTGTTTTCAGGAGAAAGAATGATCAACTTCGTTATCAAAAAAGTATTCGGCACACAGAATGACCGCTACTTAAAAAGCCTGCGCCCGGTGATCAAACAGATCAACGACATGGAGCCTACAATTCAGGCAATGCAGGATGAAGACTTCCCAGCACGTATTG
>JWTM01000111.1 GCA_001749745.1 Candidatus Marispirochaeta associata | reverse complement strand
CTGTTAACATCCTCGACGACGCTAAAAAATTCCGTATTACTGCTGAATACGGTGACTACAATAAAGTTAGAGATACGTTCTCTAACAACACTGGTGGTAAATTTACTGTAACTAAGACCCAGTACGGTATGGACTTAGGCATGACTGCCACCAACCCAAGTAACTCTTCTACACAGCTCAACGTTAAGTCAGAAGATTTAGTTGTAGTCAATGTACACTTTGGTACAGGCAGCCAGAAAGTTGATAGCTACGACACCTACATTAATATGGCTTCTGCAAAATCCCTTGGTGTTGGTGAAGAAGCTGGCGACCATATTAAGACTCAGAAGATGGCT
>JWTM01000110.1 GCA_001749745.1 Candidatus Marispirochaeta associata | reverse complement strand
AATGGACGGTACGGCATTTCGAGCACATCCGGCATGTGGCATGCAGCGGATGCATCAAGGATGGCGATATCCATGTCTGCTTTGATTACGTCGAGGACGGTGGCTACGAGGATGCCTGCGTCGAGCGCTACGGCTTCTCCCGGTTCAAGGTATACCTGAACATTGTAACGGTTTTTTGCGCGCTCTATGCAGGCGCAGAGGCGTTCAATGTCGTATCCTTCACGAGTGATGTGATGTCCGCCGCCAAAGTTAAGCCACTCCATGTTGTGGAGGAGATGCCCGAACTGCTTTTCAACGGCTTCGAGGGTACGGTCGAGTGCATCGGCATCTTGTTCACACAGCGTGTGGAAGTGCAGACCGGACACTCCTTCGAGGTCGTGTTCATCAAAGTTTTCAAGGCGTACACCAAGGCGTGAACCCGGAGAGCATGGGTCATAGATAGGCGTTGTGCCTTCTGAATGCTGCGGGTTAACGCGCACCCCAATTTTGATGGTGCGTTCTGCTGCCTGAATGAGTGGACGGTATTTGCGAAGTTGCGCAAAGGAGTTGAATACGATGTGGTCAGAGTATTGGATAAGCTCTGCCATATCGTCATCAGAATATGCAGCGGCGAAGCTGTGCACTTCGCCGCCAAATTCTTCACGTCCCAGTCTCGCCTCGTGCGGA
>JWTM01000109.1 GCA_001749745.1 Candidatus Marispirochaeta associata | reverse complement strand
CTGCCCGTCGTTAACGTGCCTTGTGCAGGTTGGTGGCGACTCAGTTGCCGATGGCTGGAATGCATATAATGAATTGATTGAATCCGGTGCCTCAGTATTTCCGCGCCCTCAGGAACCTGAGCGTAATGCTGGTGGCGATGATCCATTGCTCATTTTCTTTTCATCCGGAACAACCGGAATGCCGAAAATGGTTGAGCACCTCCATACATATCCTTTAGGGCATTATGTGACAGGTGCGTACTGGCACGATCTGGAGCCGGGTGATCTTCATCTTACCTTGGCTGATACCGGTTGGGGCAAAGCTGTATGGGGAAAATTCTACGGACAATGGATGGCTGGCGCTGCTGTGTTCGTGTGGGATTTCCGTGGGAAATTTGAGCCGGCAGAACTGCTTGAGCAGTTGTCGCAGCACAAAATTACTACTTTCTGCGCTCCGCCGACTGTATATCGT
>JWTM01000108.1 GCA_001749745.1 Candidatus Marispirochaeta associata | reverse complement strand
GCATCTCACACCGTCTTCAGGTTCCAGCAAATCACCGCTTGCAATAACAGGAATGGATACAGCCTCAACAAGTTCTTTAATGGCTGACCATCGGGCTGTGCCTGAAAAACCTTGAGCGGCGGTGCGCGGATGCAATGTAAGCCATCCTGCACCAGCATCTTCCAGTCGCAGTGCCAGCTCTTTGTATACTTCCTGCTCAGAGTCTACACCGAGGCGGAATTTGAAGCCAACTTTTCCCTTGCCCCCGATGCTAATCATGGCCTTTGCGACGCGCACTGAATTTTCAATATCGCGCATCATGGAAGAGCCGCATCCCTGCTTGAATACTTTGCGGACAGAGCAACCCATGTTTAGATCAAACCATTTGTATCCGGCTTTCACAAGCGGTTCCATGGCATGTGACATGATGTCTGCATCATTCCCGAAAAGCTGGAAAACAGCAGGAGATTCTTTTTCTGTGGTTTCGAGAAGCTTATGGGTGTTGTTGCTTTTGTAGTAGAGGCCTTTGGCGCTGACCATTTCAGAGCAGACAACAGCTGCACCGAATTCCTTGCACAGGAGCCTGA
>JWTM01000107.1 GCA_001749745.1 Candidatus Marispirochaeta associata | reverse complement strand
GTAGTCGGTCATCCTGCCTTTGCGTCTCAGGTGGGCATAGTCGGAGTAGATCCAGTACTGAGATTTCTTTCCGGCCAGGAGCTGGATATTGTTGGGAAAGTATTGGGAGACGGCGAAGCTCTCGAATCCGTCGGCAACCAGGTCCTCATTGAGGATGAGGGTATCAAGCAAGTCGGCATGGATAGCCAGGGATTGCCGGGCGAGGCGAGAGATCCGGTTGGTGATACAATGGGGCGAGGCCTTGAGGATTCGCCCCATTCCTCTGATTCCTGTGGAGCTAGTAAGGAGCTCGAAGATTCTTCTGTAGGAGATTGTCCGCTGGGTCATGTAATCGAGAGAGAAGGTTTGAGAGGAGAAATGAGTACCGCAGCGTTTGCAGCGGTAGCGTTGGATAGGACCGCGGTTGGTCGAATGGTAGTGACCATAGCGAACATACCAAACTGAGCCTGGGGGTACGGTCTGATGGTAATCGCAGCCGTCGTTGGGACAGAAAGGGGGCGTTTTCATGGATAAAACCTCCGTTTGGCAAGGGATCTATCCATATATAGGGGCAGGGAAAGGAGTTTGCTTCAGCTGATACACAGATCTACACACACTAAGTTCTCCTTGCCGGTCGGACTCACTCCGGAGCTTTTTCTCGGTCTCCCTCGGCCTGTGGCCTCAAGCTCCGCTCGGCCCGAAGCGAGCTCAGAGGTCGGCAGAGCCCCCTCTTCGCCGGAGCTAGTTGGGCTTCTTATTGTTTCTTCGGCAAGCGATTTCAGTCGTCATAGGTCTATAGCCTGCACCGCGCGTTTGCTCGCTGCGCTCACAATCGCTCGGACAAGTTCGAGTCCGTCTTTCCACCATAAAAAAAGGAGCTACCCGCTTTGCGGATATCTCCTTTTTTACCGGCGGTACCTTCGGTGCCGGCTGCGTCGACTCGGGAATACCCGTACACGTATGGCCGTTCCGCTCGTTCTCCTTGCCGGTCGGACTCACTTCGGCCCCTTTACAGGGGCCTGCGCCCCGCACTTGTCCTTCGGCCAAGTGCTCGGACAAGTTCGAGTCCGTCTTACCCCTATAACATAAAAAAAGCCGCCCTTTCGGACGACTTTTTCCATGTTACCGGCGGTCGGACTCGAACCGACACGGAGTTGCCCCCACCAGATTTTGAGTCTAGCGCGTCTACCAATTTCGCCACGCCGGCAGGTTTTCTGTGGCACCGAGAATACTCTGTCCCCTCGGTATCTGTCAAGGCGGAGGGTGTTTTGCTATAGTGTCGATCTTATGGAAGAAGCAGATTCAAAGCAGACCATAGGCTATGGGGTGTGTCGCCTCTGTCCCCGGGAATGCGCAGTGGACCGGACGCATGGCACGACGGGTTTTTGCGGTCAAACGGACCGGATGCGTTTGGCGTGCGCCACCCTCCACCGCGGGGAAGAGCCTCCGCTGATAAGCGGTGCAGGATCGGGGGCGCTCTTCTTTAGCGGTTGCACCCTGGGATGCGGGGATTGTCAAAACTGTCAGATCAGTGGTCAGGGGATGGGGGCCGAGATCGATGCCGCCGAATTGGCGGGAATCATGCTGCGCTTACAGGAGCGGGGCGCCTCGAATATCAACTGCGTGACCGGCACCCACTTCGCTCCGGGCATTATCGATGCGCTACGCAGGGCTCGGGCCGATGGACTCGCTCTGCCGTTGGTCTGGAACACTTCAGGGTTCGAGCGCATCGAAACCCTGGATCTACTCGAACCATATGCGGATGTATATCTCTGGGATATCAAGACCCTCTCGATCGCGACGGCGACCGCGCGCTTCAAACGTCCCGATTATCCGGAGCTCACGATGCGGGGCTTAAAGAGGATTGTGAAGGGGCGGGAGCTTCTCACCAAAGGAAACGCCCTTCGCCGCGGGGTCATCGTCCGTCATCTTATGCTGCCTGGATCTCTATCCGATACCCTGGAGGTGATCGACTGGTACGGCCGGACTATCGGATCAGCGGCGCTTTTTTCATTGATGACCCAGTATATCGATCCCGCCGTGGGCTCCTCTGCGCCACCGCTCTCATCTACCGACGAGGAGCAACTTCTCGATGCCTTGGATGCAGCGGGTATTGAGGAGGGATTTATCCAGGAAGCGGCCGAGGAGAGTGATTGGCTCCCCGATTTCAGCCGTAGAAACCCTTTTCCCGAGGAGTTCTCCACTATGGTCTGGCACTGGCGGGAAGGTTTCCTTTAGCCGATCACCGTTCCGGTAAACTCACGGCCCCGCAGCAGGCGGCCGATATTCTCGATATCCTCGCCCGCGGCGGTTATCACCTTCAGACCCAGTCCCGCCGCCTTCTTGGACGCCACCGGATCGAAGGGGAGGTTCTTGCCGGGGATCCACTCGTCCCCGACCATCCGGCGAAACTCATCCCACGAAATGGTATCCAGCGGTACCGCCGCAGGATCGAGTTTCGGATCGGCGGAGTATACCTTGGATATATTCGAGAGGTTGATTACCCGGTCTGCGCCGAACTGTTCGGCCAGGTAGACCGCATCGGTGTCGGTGGAGAATCCCGGCTTCCAGCCGGCGGCTACCAGCACGCGGCCACTCATCTGCTTCACCCCGGTCGGATCGGTCACCACCGGATCCGGGGCGATATCCGCCAGAACCGCCTTGATAAGCTGGGCATTGAGCCGGGTGGCCATTATGCCGATCCAGTCCTGCTCTGCGGCGGATCCTTCGGGCTCGATACTGCGATAGGCCTTCTGGTAGCTTCGGGCGGGTCCGCCGCCTCCGACAATTAGAATAACCTGCCGAGACTCCTCTTCCGCCAGATACTCCCGCAAGAGGGAGGTGAAGGAGCGAATGAAGTCTGTGTCGGGCTCACCGGGAGCCACTATCGAACCGCCGAGGGATATGATGGTAACCATGCTGCCACTATAGCCAGGGAGACCCGGCTGCTGCAAGGCCGAATTCGGGGGGTGTGGACTGAGAATAATCCCTTCCGTATACTAAGCCCATGCTGAGCTGGCTCCGACCGAAGCACCGCGATGATCCTGACGCAATCGTTCAGGAACGCTGGGAGACCTCGTTCTCCCGATTCTCCAAAGGCCGTTTTCCCATTGAAGAGGATGGCGACGGCTATCGGGCCCGCGCTCTTACCGGCGGGTTTGAGCTGAAGCTGGAACGGGAGAATCTTTTTGCCTGGATTACCGACCCTCTCTATCAATACCGTGACCAGTTGATCGAAGCGGATATCGCCGTAGATCCGCATAACGGCCATTCTGCAGCGGGTTTCCTGCTGCGTCAGAGCGAGGCCGGCGGATATTACTACTTCCTCGTCTCTAATCAGGGGTACTACCGCTTCGATCTCGTATTCAACCAGACTCCTCGTCCCTTAATCCCCTGGACGCCGGCGCCGGCGCCTGTCGACGGGCATCTCTATCTGCGGCTGATCGCCCATGATTCGACCTTCGTATTTACCGTCAATGACGAGTGGGTCGGGGAGTACAGCGATGATAACCTGGACAGCGGTCGGATAGCCTTTGCCGGTCAAAATTACGACGAGAGGGAAGCTGCCCTTTTTCGATTGGAAAGGCTCCGAATCGACTCCCTGCCGCTGGATGTAGAGACGGCCTTTTACCGTTGGAATCGCGGAGTCGAGGTGCCCCGCCAGAATAGAATCCGGCTGGCTGAAACCCTCTTCGCCTCCGGTCAGTATAGTCCGGCCGCGGTGCAGCTGAAAAAAGCCTTCGCCCTTGAAACGCCCACCGCCGGAGAGTACTTCCTCTTGGCCGAGTGCTGTATCAGACTCGATCTCTATCGGGAAGCGGAGGAGGCGGTAGAGGCGGTTCTGCGCCTGGAACCTGATTTTATCGATGCCGTGCGGGAGAAGGCGAATCTCCTTTATATCCAGAATCGGTATCTGGAGTTGCGTGACTACCTGCGCGAGCGGATGGATCTGCTTGCCGAGGAGAGTCTTGCCTGGAACCTCTTGGGGCACGGCGAGTACGGCCTGGGGAATTGGGAGGCTGCGGCAGTCGCCTACCGGAAGGCTTACGAGATCGACGGGGAGATCCCGCTCTATGCGGTAAACACCGCCCGGGCCTACGAGCGGCAGGGGAATTCGACTGAAGCCCTGGATTTTTATATGAAGGCCTCCCGTCTCTATTTCCGTCAAGAGGCCTATTACGATCTTGAGGGGCTCCTTCCGGCTATAAGGGCGCTTAGCGCGGAGAATCTCGAAGTACGGGCGATCGAAGCCAAGGTGATGTTCAGCCGCGGGGAGTATGAAGCCGCGGAGAAGGAGTTTCGAGAGCTTATTAAAGCCGGTTACGAGGAGAGCTCGATCATTTTCTTGCAGGGAATGCTGAAGGTGCGGGAGGGGCGACGCGACTTGGGGGTCGAACTGATCCTGAAAGCGGCCGAGATGGAGCCCGACTATTATCTCTACTGGCTCAAGCTCGCCGACAATTTGCATGCCATGGGGCTGGATGCGGAGGACGAGATCCGCAAGGCGGCGCAATTGAATCCCGATGATCCGTGGGTACTCAACTTAAGCGGCCTGCTTCTCGCCGAAGAGGGGAAGCTGATCGAAGCGCGGCGGGATCTGGAGCGGGCGGTCGCCTTGGCGCCCCGGGAAGAGGAGATTCAGGCCAATATGGCCTATCTGATCAGCCGCGAAGAGGGGCCGGAGGAGGGGATAAACTACCTCGACTCCCTGGGCTCTCTGATGCAGGAGTCCCATACCCTCTATAATCAGCGGGGAAACCTCTTGGTGGCCGCCGGGGAGCTGGACAAAGCGGTGCGCTGCTACGAGCGGGCGATCCGGCTCTCGGACGGCGGCATCAACGACTATCGGATGAACTGCGCCGCCGCTTGCCTGAAGATCGACATGATCAGCCGGGCCGAGGAGCTCTACCAGGAGGTTCTCGAGGTGAGTGAGGATCCGGCCGCCATGACCGGCATCGGGAACTGTGCCTGGATCAAGAGCGAGTTCCTCCGGGCGGAAACCGCCTATCGGGAGGCGCTCAAGCTGCAGCCTGGTCAACAGGATGCCCACTGTAACCTGGTGGAGCTCATGATAACCCTCAGGATGTTCGACCAGGCGGATGAGGCCCTGCAGGCTGCCGAGGAGGCCTTAGGAGCGGAGACGCCCCGGCTGATGAAGCTGCGCCGCCGTTTAGAGGAATATCTCTACGATATTTTCCGCTGTGCCGGTTGCAGCCGGGAGTGGCGCGCGAAAAAGAGCAGCGAACCGGTACCTCAGGCGCGGCTGCATGGTGAGCCGCCCGCGGACGCTCCAGCGGGCAAGTGCGAGGAGTGCGGCAAGATCTTCTGCGTGGAGTGCGCCGCCAGCCGTATCGAAGGCGGACGGCTGCTCTGTGAATGCGGCGGCTCGCTGAAACTTAACGATCCGGCGCTGCGGCGGATTCTCTTGGCGAAAATTCCACATCCTTGACAAACAGCCCGACATGAGTAAGATGATTCTAACGCTCAACTAGGATACAATCAGGATACGACGTGAAACGATCCACCATATATATTCTCTCATTAACCCTTTTTACGCTGTTCATCACCCCTCTCTCCGCGCAGGATATCCTCACGGCGGTAGAATTCTTCGATCAGGTATCGGAGAAGTACGAATACATCCAGGACTACGAAGCGGATGTAACGATCACCCAGCCGGAAAGTGTGCTCCAGGGCATCCTGTTCTATAAAAATCCCGGACGACTGCGGATCAATTTCGCCGAACCGGCGGAGCAGGTTATCGTCTCCGACGGACGCCTTCTAACCGTCTACCTCCCCAGTCAGAGTGTCACCCTGACCCAGGATCTTACCCGGGGTAGCGGCGAGCCCCAGGGCTTACGGCTCTTCAAGCAGGGGTACAGTATTGCCTATCAGGAAACCCCCGATTACGTTCCCTTAGACGAGGAGTCCTCCGAAGAGGTCATCAAGCTCAATCTGGTCTGGAGGACTACCGACGAGGGATTTCGGCAGATCGAGATGGCGGTCGGTTCCAACGGATTGATTCGTCGCTTAAAGGGTATTACCAAGGATTTTGACGAGATTCAGATCGATCTGGAGAATATCAAGATTAATCAGAGTATTCCCGATGCCCGTTTCGATTACGAGAGCCCCCCGTCCTCGTATGTGATCAATAATTTTATTTTTCCCGATGAGTAGGGAAGAGAGAGAAAGTAGGAACCGATGGAGTCGATAGGAGACAAACTGCGCAAACGCCGCGAGGAAGAGGGCTACTCCCTGGATCAAGCCACGCGGGACACGAATATCGCCAAATCCTACCTGGAGGCGCTGGAGAACGAAGACTTCGCCGCCTTCCCAGGGGAGCCCTATCTTATCGGATTCTTGAGGAATTACAGCGAATATCTCGGCCTGGATGTGGACGAGATGATCTCTCTTTACAAGAATTTCAAGATTCAGGAACAGCCCCTGCCGATGGATGAACTGATAATCAAGCGCGGGCCTTCGCCCTTGCTCTTCATTCTTCTGGGCCTGGTAATCCTGGGCGGTCTGGTCGGGGGCGGGATCTATTTCTATCCCAGCATTGCCGATTCGATGCAGGTCCGAGCCGAGGCTCGAGCTGCCAGGGCCGAAACGGAGAGCGTTGCACCGACTGAAGAGGTATCGCAGGAGGAACAGGGAGAGCTCTATCTCTTTGCCGACGAGATCGTCGAACAGCGTTTCAGCGTGGGAACCCGCATTCAGCTCTCCGGATCGGACGAATCCCAGCTCTTTACCATAAGCGAGGCAGCCGATGAGGTGGTTTTCTCCACCTCCTCCGGTCGTTTCTCCTTTCAGTTGGGCGAAGAGCGGGATGTGGACCTCGACGGCGACCAGAATAACGATCTGAAGCTCCTGGTTCGGGATATCGACCCCGGCGCCGGCACGGTCGTTCTGCGCATGGATAAATCCCTCTACGGTCCCGAGCCCGCAGCGGTCGAAAGCTCCGAGCCGACGGTAGGATCGACCCAGATAGCTTCGCGAACGATCGAGCCCCGGCTGCTCTACAGCGCCTCCTCACCGGAGGTGATTACCATGCCGGTCAGCTTCCGGGGAAACACCCTCTTCCGCTACAGCGTCGACTCGGATCCCCGGGAGGAACGCTTCTTTCAACGGGACGAGGTGCTGCGTCTGAGCTTCTCCAACACCCTGCAGGTCTGGGCCTCTAACGGCGGCGTGGTGCAGGGGCGCTTGAAAGGCGAAGAGATCAGTTTTGGACGCTCGGGACAGGTAGTAGCCTGGCTTTTCCGCTGGCGTATTACCGACGGCATGTATGAACTGATGATGTACCCGGTCTACTAAGGACCTGTTTGAAGGATTCCATGAAACAGACTTTTCCCCGACCAATTCGCAGCGTGGCGATCGAGAACCTCGGTTGCGCGAAGAATCAAGTCGATGCAGAATATATTATCTCCCTCTTGTCCGATGCGGGATACCAGTACGTGGAGGATCCCGGTCAGGCCGACGCGGTAATCGTCAACAGCTGCGGCTTTATCAACCCGGCCAAAGAGGAGTCGATCAATACCACCCTGGAACTCCGGGAGCAGTATCCCGAGGCCAGAATCGTACTGGCCGGCTGCCTGGCCCAGCGCTACGGTACGGAGATCGACCTGCCTGAAGCGGATGCGGTCGTCGGCAATCGTGATCTAAGCGCCGTGATCGACGCGATCCGGGAGTTGGAAGAGGATAAACGGCCGGTCTTGATCCGCGAGGGCGTGACCGGAGAGATCCGGCGCAGCACCTTGTTGAGCATGCGGGGCAGCGCCTACCTCAAAATCGCCGAGGGCTGCGACAACCGCTGCTCCTTCTGTGCGATTCCCCTTATCCGAGGCCCGGTGGTAAGCCGCGGAATCGATGCGGTGGTGGCCGAGGCCGAGGAGCTGGTCGCGAATGGAACCTTCGAGATCAATCTGGTCGCCCAAGATCTGGCCTCCTTCGGCCGGGACCGGGGACGTCAGGATCTACCCGAGCTGCTCGAGCGTTTGAGCGCCTTAGAGGGCGATTTCTGGATCCGGCTCCTCTACATCCACCCCGACCGTTTTCCTAAAGAGATCATACCGATAATAAAGCGGGATTCTCGCATTCTTCCCTATTTCGATATCCCCTTTCAGCACGCTTCCCCCCGGATCCTAACATCCATGGGACGCACGGGCGACGCCGAGGGTTACCTTTCGATGATCGAGGAGATTCGCAGTGAGATTCCCGACGCGGTCTTCCGCACCACCTTTCTGCTCGGCTACCCCGGGGAGACCGACGAGGATCTGGATCTGTTGGCCGATTTTATGCGCCGCGGGCGGTTCCTCTGGGCCGGATTCTTTCTCTACTCCCCCGAGGAGGGAACCCCCGCCGCCGCCTCGGCCAAGGGCTTTGCTGCGAGGCGCTCGCGACGTCGGGCGGAGAAACGCAAGGGGGAGCTCGAAGAGCTCCAGTCGGGCATATGCCGGGAGCTGTTACAGGGATTCATCGGCCGGGAACTCGCGATTCTGGTCGAGGAGCCGGTAGAAGGGGAGGAGCTGGCCATCGCCCGGGCCTACCTCAATGCCCCGGAGGTCGACGGCGCCGTGGTTCTCCACGGGGAGGAGTTAAAAGCCGGCCAGGTAATCAAAGCCAAGCTGGTCGCTCTTAACGGGATCGACCTTGAGGCTCAACCAGTTTTGGGGTAAAGTCCATCTAATAGATGGACGCCCCCGATTATCTCGCAAACCTCAATCCCCAACAGTACGAAGCAGTCACCCATAAAGGTTCGCCTTTGCTGATCCTTGCCGGAGCAGGTTCCGGGAAGACCAGGGTAATCACCACGCGGATCGCCTATCTGGTCGATCGGCTCAAACTAGATCCCCGGTCTATCCTGGCGGTAACCTTTACAAATAAGGCCGCCCGAGAGATGTCCGAGCGGGCGCGGAGCCTCTGTCCCGATGCGGACAAGGTGATGATCCGAACCTTTCACTCCTTCGGGGCCTGGATGCTCAGGCGCAATGCCCAGCTGGCCGGTCTCAATCCCGGTTTCACCATTTACGATGACGACGATGCCTTGACCCTGCTCCATTCCCTAAACGACGCCCGGCGCAAGCAGGATCTGAAGCGCTTCAACCGCATGATCAGCCGGGCCAAGGATTACGCCCTTAGCCCCGAGGACGATCTGCAGCCGATCAGCGCCGAACCGGAGCTTCCCGAGCTCTACCGGGCCTACCAGGAACGGCTGGATCAGGTGGGGAACGTCGATTTCGGCGACCTGATTCTCAAGCCCATGCAGCTTCTGAATCAATCGGAGGAGCTCCGTCGCCGCTTTCACCAGCGTTTCCGGATCGTTATGGTCGATGAGTATCAGGATTCCAACGTCGCCCAGTATCGGCTCTTGAAGAGCCTCGCAGGACCGGAGACCGAGGTGTGCGTCGTCGGCGACGAGGATCAGTCGATCTATCGTTTTCGTGGGGCGGAGGTTCAGAATATCCTCAACTTTCCCGAGGAGTTCGACTCAACCCGGGTGATCCGGCTGGAGGAGAATTACCGCTCCACCGGGGCCATCCTCGCTATCGCCTCGGAGGTGATCGCCCATAACAGCGAACGCCTCGGGAAGAGTCTCTGGACGAGGAAGGGCGAGGGACCGAAGGCGAAGATCGTCTACCTCCGTGATCAGGAGGATGAGGCCGACTACTGCGCCTCCCTTCTCGCCGACCGGCGCTACGCCGATACGGCGATTCTCTACCGCACCAACGCTCAATCCCTGGCCTTCGAGTCGGCTTTTTTACGCCGGGGCATCCCCTATCGGATCGTCGGTTCCCTGCGCTTTTATGAACGGGAGGAGGTGAAGGATGTACTCGCCTTTCTGGCCTTCTTCTCGAACACCCTGGACGAGGTCGCCTTCCGGCGGATCATCAACAAACCCTCCCGGGGGATCGGCAAGGCCACCCAGCAGAAGATCCTCGAAGCCGGCGGCGGGGGCGATCTTCTCGAGGCGGCGGAAGGACAGATAGCGCATCTTAGCGCCCGTAGCGCCAAGGGGGTGACGGAGTTCACCGGCCTGATACGCACCCTGCAGCAGAAGCTTACCGAGGCTCCCTTAGCGGAGGTCGTGGAGGAGCTGATCAAGAGTTCGGGACTCCTGGAGTATCACGCCCAGCAGGATGAGATCGCCTCTACCCAGAAGACCGCTAATCTGGAGGAGATGGTGAACGCCGCCGCCGATTACGGCCGCGGCCCGGAGGCTCTGGCCAATTTCCTCGAGGATATCGAGCTCGACCGCTCCCGGATGGCCCGCGAGGAAGAGGGGGGAGAGTTCGTAACCCTGATTACGATGCATAATACCAAGGGGCTCGAGTTTTCCCGGGTGATTATCACCGGAATGGAGGAAGAGCTCTTTCCGGGAAGCGCCGGCTTCCGGGAGGTCGATTACGAGGAGGAGCGGCGGATCTTCTACGTCAGTCTGACCCGCGCCATGGATGAGTTGATCCTGACCAGCTGTCGCAGCCGTTTTATCTGGGGACGGAGGAACCTGCAGAGTCCCTCCTGCTTCCTGCGGGAGATCCCCATGGAGTTCGCCCAGGTAGACGGGGCGGCGGCGGAGCAGAAAGGCGGACTCACCTATTCTCCGGGGGATGGAATCTACCACGACGGCTACGGCAGCGGGGTGGTGGTGAAATCCTGGCAGAACGGAGAGAACGAGTTGATTGTCGTTCGCTTCGAAACAGGCCGGACCGCCACCTTCTTCCCCGAGTATGAGTCCCATCTTGAGAGGATCGCCGTAGATGAGTTTTAATGCCCCGCCGCGGAGCGCTTTCGCCTCGTTTCCGCCTATCCGTCGCGCCCGGGGGTATCGGCTCTACGGGCCAGACGGCCGCCGGTATCTCGATCTCTATCAGGATGCGGGCCGGGCCATGGCCGGGCATCGCCCTCAGGGACTCGGTTCCCAGGCCAAGTCGGCCCTGGAGAAACTCGGCACGGCAAGCCTGCCCTCCCCATGGTTGGGGCGGATCGACAAGCTTTTAGGCTCACTTTTCCCCGCTTATCCCCATGTGCTGCGGTTCAATTCCTATGCAGAGGCCTTGAGCCGACTCGGGCTGACGGAGGAAGAGGTCTGGGATCCCTGGGGAGCGGGCTATGGATCGACCTCTCCCGCTAAGCTGCGGCTCTCCCTCTGGCGTCCTTATCTTTCGATTCCTGAAAGCGAGTATCTCCTTCCGGTTGTTCCCGGCGCGGGAGATTGGGGCGGGGTAGTGATCCTCTCCCGGACGGAAGAGCAGGGCGACGCCTCGCCGCTCCCGGCCTTCGCCGAGGCGGCCTTTGAACGGGGGCTCCGCCTCTACGGGAACCTGAACAGAGAAGGCGACAAGCCTCTCTGGGACTCATTTCCCGATCGGCTCTGGCGGAGGAGGGGGCCATATCTCTTTCCCCGGGTCGAGAGGATGGAGTACGGGCGTTTCGCTGCCGATCTGATTGCTGCCGGAATCTATCCCTCCCCCGATTATGAGACCCCTTCTATCATTCCGGCCGAATTCACCCCGGGAGAGGTAAAAAAATTGCGCGCCATGGAGGCCTTATGGATTACGGAATCTTGATCCTGCACATCAGCCGTCTGGTTATGGGAGGTTTGAGCGCCTTCTTCGCCATCTATCTCTGGTCGCAGACCCGGGATGCGGCCTGGATGCTGGTCATCATGGGCATAATCCTGCGCTATCTGGAGATTACCTTCTCCACCTTGAGCTTCTTCGGCATCATTGAAGAGGGAGGGATCCTTCAACTGCAGATCCCTATCGTCAGAATCGTGCTGGAGAATCTACCCTATCTCTTCTTTATAGCCGCCCTTATTCTGATGATTCGACGTCAACGTTTTCGCTGACGTGAATAGCCTCGGCGGGACAGTCGTCTGCGGTGTGAAGAACGGCGAAGCGCAGTTCTTCTTCCGTCGGCGACTGCTTGACGAGGGCCTTCTGATTCTGCATAATGAAAACTTCAGGGAGCTGTTGTTCACACAGTCCGCATCCAATACACTGCCGCCTGTCGATTGTCACGCGCATGGTGCAAACATACTAGGTAAGCAGGGCGGGGGCAATGATCATCCGATCTTTTGTCTACGCTTGACATTACCCGGGATGTGTGAAAATATGTCCTCCAATTCTCACTATTTTTGAGGCGATTTGAATGAAGACGATATTCGTAAAACCGGAAAAAGTGGAGCGGAAGTGGTACGTAATCGATGCCGCAGACAAGCGCCTCGGAAGGGTCGCTACTGAAGCTGTCCGCCTCCTCCGGGGGAAACATCAGCCCTACTATACTCCCCATCAAGAAGTCGGGGATTTTGTAGTTATTGTTAACGCAGACAAGGTAGAAGTTACCGGAAATAAGGCACAGCGGAAGATGTATTACCGTCACTCGGGATACCCCGGCGGTCTGAAGTCTGAGAATTTCAGCCAGTTGATTGCGCGCAAGCCTGCGGCTCCGCTGGAGAAGGCTATCAAGGGTATGCTTCCTAAGGGACCCCTGGGACGCAAACTCTTCCGGAACGTCAAGGTATATGCCGGGCCGAGCCATCCCCACACGGCGCAGAAACCCGAGGTGGTCGGTTAATCCGGCTTGAAGGCAAAGGAGTAGAAGAGTGGTCAAGAATCTTGCATTAGGCACCGGACGGCGGAAGACCTCCGTAGCCCGGGTTTATCTTCGAGAAGGCAACGGCACTATCACCGTAAACGGGAAGGATGTGGAGACGTACTTCGCTAATCCCAGCATGGTCTACATCGTTAAGCAGCCCCTGGATGTAACCGACACCCTGAACAAGTTCGATATTCTGATTACCGTTAACGGCGGCGGCGTTACCGGCCAGGCAGGTGCATGCCGGCACGCGATCGCCCGCGCCCTTACTCACTACGACGATACCAACATCCGCCCCCTACGGGCCAACGGATTCCTTACCCGTGATCCCCGTATGGTCGAACGGAAGAAGTATGGACAGCCCGGAGCACGGCGGAAGTTCCAGTTCTCAAAGCGTTAATCCTTACGTTCTTTCCGTCAAATGGGGAACCGCGGAGTCTGCCGTTCAGGTGGAGCTTTCCGACGGTTCCTCTTTTTTTATCCTGCCGGCGGATTACGATAGCGCCCAATTCTCCCAAGGCAGCGAGATCCTCGATGCCGATCTCCAATTGCTTCCCCTTCTCGACGAACGCTGCCGGGCCTACCGCAAAGGGGTGGAACTCCTTGCCCGGCGGGAACACTCATCCTATGAACTCAGTATCAAACTACAGCAACGCGATTTCAGCCGGTCGACCGTTTGCGAGGTCTGCGACCTCTTACGGGATCAAGGTTATCTGGACGACCTTCGCTTTGCCGAGCTCTTCGTGCGGGTGCGCCTGCGCCGCAAACCGGAGGGACGCATCAGGATCGAGCAGCGTTTGCGTTCCAAAGGGGTTTCGCTGGGTACCTGCAGGGAGGTCCTCGATGCCGCCTTCACCGACGAGGTTCTGCAGGAGTTGATCGAACGGGGGATCGATACGATCCGTCGCAAGAAGGGGGAGTTAGACCGGGAAGGGATGGTTAGTGAGCTCCAGAAGATGGGCTTTCAGTACGGCGAAATCGGTCCCTATCTCGATTTTTAATTTACTAATTTCTCCAATATTCCCCAGTTTTTTCGTTGACATTTTGGATGTATTTGGTACACTAATAGGGATATCAAAACGCAGTAATTCTCTATGCGTGCAGGCGAGGGTAAGCAAGTGTCAAAAAATGGAAAAAAAATTCGTATCTTTTCTGCTCTGGAAGTCGCTAACATCTGCGGCGTAGTCAATCAGACAGCCATCAACTGGATCAAGAATAATCATCTGAAGGCCTTTACCACTCCCGGCGGCCAGTACCGGATCTATGCCGAGGATCTGCTCGAGTTTCTTCAGGCTCGAGGAATGCGTATCCCCGACGAGCTCTTAGAGCTGACCAAGGATAGCGATAAACGCACCATTATGATCGTCGATGATGATAAGGATCTGAACGGCATGTTGCGGGAGATCGTCGTTCGGCGTATGCCCGAGTTTGATGTAATCCAGGCCTTCGACGGTTTCGAAGCCGGCCGCCTGCTCGCCGAGCGCAGTCCCGTCTGCGTTATCCTCGACATCGATCTACCCGGTATAGACGGCCACCGTCTCTGCACCCGCATGAAGGAAGATCCGGAGCTGAATCATCCGGTGGTGATCTCGGTCAGCGGCCTCGACCCTGAGAAAGACGGCAAGCAGATCCTCGAGGAGGGGGCGGACGCCTTCTTTCCGAAGCCGATCGATTTCGACTCTTTGATCGACGCTATGCATCAGAAACTGCATTAGGAGTCGCTATGAGTTCCTCAGAAAAGGTTATCCTGATCGTCGAAGACGAAGACGCCATTCGTCTCACCCTCAGGGATTATCTCAAGAAGAAGGGCTACGAGGTGTACGTCGCCTCCGACGGAGTCGGCGCGATCAAGCTGATGCTCGATCATAAAGTCGATCTAATCGTCTCCGATTACCGCATGAACGTTCTCGGCGGCGATTACTGGATTAAATTCCTGGCGAACTTCTGCAAGGATAAGAGGGTCTTCATTACCTCCGGCTTTCTCCGCCCCGATTTCTCTATTCCCTTTGAGGTTCTCTACAAACCATTCGATTACTCCACCCTGGCGGAGATGATCGAGAAGGCCCTCGCAGCTAACTAAATGGCAGAAGGAGTAGTGGCCGCCGCCCGCTTTCGGGTGCACGGCCGGGTTCAGGGTGTGGGCTTCCGTTATTCCGCCCAGGACAGAGCCAGGAAGCTGGCCTTGAGAGGCTATGTACGAAACTGCGCCGACGGAAGTGTGGAGCTCTTTGCCGAGGGTGAGCGCGCGCAGTTGGAAAAACTCGCCGCCTGGCTGGAACAGGGACCGCCGATGTCCCGGGTTCGACGGGTAGACCGGGATGATCTTACTCCCACCGGTCGCTACCAGAAATTCTCCGTAACCTATTAATACCATCACCGTACAAAAAAAAGCCGCTCCCTTAATAAAGGAGCGGCCATAAATCAGTCGCGTAAACTGCTTAGCGCTTGATCGAGTAGAAGGCGTTTCGCCCGGCGTACTCGCTGATCCCCTCGAGCATATCCTCGATGCGGAGCAGCTGGTTGTACTTGGAAACCCGGTCGGAGCGGGACATGGAGCCGGTCTTGATCTGTCCGGTCTCGAGGCCCACCACCAGGTCGGCGATGAAGTTGTCCGATGTCTCGCCGGAACGGTGAGAGATGATAGCCGTGTACCCGGCGCGCTTAGCCATCTCTACGGCTTCGTAGGTCTCGGTCAGGGTGCCGATCTGGTTAACCTTGATCAGGATCGAATTGCCGATACCCTTCTCGATACCCTCTTTGAGTCGCTTGGTATTGGTGACGAAGAGGTCGTCGCCCACGAGCTGTACCTTGTCGCCGATCTTGTCGGTCAGCACCTTCCAGCCGTCCCAGTCGTCCTCGTTCATGCCGTCTTCGATGGAGATGATCGGATAGCGCTCGCACCAGTCGGCCCAGAAGTCGGCCATCTGTGTGCTGGTCAGTTTCTCGCCGGTCGACCACTTCAGCTCATAGATATAGGAGCCGTCGCCCTGCTTCTCGGAGAACTCGGAAGAGGCCGGATCGAGGGCGATCATTACGTCGTCTCCGGGCTTGAGGCCCGCCTTCTCGATGGCGTCCATGATGAACTTCAAGGCCTCTTCGTTGCTCTTGAAGTTGGGCGCGAAACCGCCCTCGTCGCCTACGGCGGTAGAGAGGCCGGCGGCTTTCAGGAGGCTCTTCAGGTTGTGGAAGATCTCGGCGATCCAGCGTACCGCTTCGCGCTCGGAGGATGCGCCTACGGGCATGACCATAAACTCCTGGAAGTCTACGGAGTTGTCCGCATGGGAGCCGCCGTTGATGATGTTGGCCATCGGTACGGGCAGGTTGTTGGCGTGGTAGCTGCCCAGGTATTTGTAGAGAGGGATACCGAGGTAGTCGGCGGCCGCCCGGGCTACCGCCATAGAGACGCCGAGGATGGCGTTGGCGCCGAGCTTGCCCTTGTTCTCAGTACCGTCGAGCTTGATCATGGTGCGGTCGATATCGACCTGCTCGAGGGCATCAAGGCCCACCAGCTCTGCGGCGATGATATTGTTGACGTTCTCGACGGCCTTCTGGACACCCTTGCCCAGGTAGCGGCCTTTGTCGCCGTCCCTGAGCTCGACTGCTTCATGGATACCGGTGGAGGCTCCCGAGGGGACCGCGGCCCGGCCCATGGAACCGTCTTCCAGGACTACGTCAACTTCGACAGTGGGATTACCCCGGGAGTCGAGGATCTCTCTGGCTTCAATGTACTCAATAATACTCATAAATTTCTCCTGATTCTTGGCTAAGGATCAAGTTTAGGATTATCTGTTTCGGCCACTTAAGTCAAGGTAAGGGGCGGTGAGATGGGTAGTGAGTTTTCTTGACCCCTCATTCGGCATAGCATAGAATAGGGCATGCTCTATACCCGGCTCTTTGGTAAAACGCTTCGTGAACGTCCTCAGGAAGGAAGCTCGAAAAGCTATCAGCTGTTACAGCAGGCAGGCTTTGTCCGCACCCTGGGCCAGGGGCTTCACTCCCTATTGCCTCTGGGAATGAGGGTGTACCGGCGGGTATGCGAGGTCATTCGCCAGGAAATGGACGCCCTGGGGGGGCAGGAGGTCCTGGTTCCGCTGGTTAATCCCTACGAGATCTGGAAGCTAGCCAAACGGGCCGAGATGATAGGCCCATCGATGATCCGCTTCCGGGACCGCAGCGGCCACGAGCTGGTACTCTCTCCCAGCCATGAAGAGGCGATGGTGGAGCTAATTCGTATCGGTCTCAACTCCTACCGGGACCTCCCGGTACTACTCTACCAGTTTCAAAGCAAGTTTCGCGACGAGGAGAAGGTAAAGGGGGGGCTGATCAGGTCCAAGGAGTTTGTGATGAAGGACGCCTACTCCTTTCATCGCTCTTATGCGGATCTGAATAACTTCTTCCCCCGCATGTTCCAAGCCTACGAGCGAATATTTCGTCGCTTAGGGGTGGAGGTACTCTCCGCCGAATCGGGGGTCGGCTACATGGGCGGCGAGAAGGCCTACGAGTTTCTGATGCCCTCCAAGGAGGGGGAGGATGTGGTCGTGGTCTGCGATCATTGCGGCTACCGGGCCAACCGGGAGGTGGCTATCGCCCATAAGGAGTACTCCTCGCAGAATCCCCTGCCCGCCGAAAAGATCCATACCCCCGAGTGCACCACCATGCACCGGCTATCCAAGTTCCTAAAACTTCCCAAATCGAAGCTGGTCAAGTCGATGGTTTATCGCTCCTCCGAAGGTCTGGTACTGGCGGTGATCCGGGCCGACTACGAGATCAGTAGCGAGAAGCTGAGTCAGATCAGTAAGCGACAGATCATCGAGCTGGCCTCGTCGGTACAACTCGAACTGCGGGGTATTTCGCCCGGCTTTGTCTCCCCCTTAGGCATCCCCGAGGATGTGCTGGTAGTGGTGGACGATAGCGTGGCCAATAGCAATAACCTGGTTATGGGTGGGAACGAGCAGGATCTCCACTATGTGAATATCAACTTCGGCCGGGATTTCGAATCCAACTTGGTCGGAGATATCGCCCGAGTACGCGGGAAAGACAGTTGCTTTCAATGCGCCTCGCCCCTGAAGGAGGTGCGGGCTATCGAGCTGGGCAACATCTTCAAGTTAGGCGATATCTACTCCCGATCTATGGATCTGGAATTTCAGGATGATAAGCGTAAGCGCTACTACCCACATATGGGTTCTTACGGCATCGGTATCGGCCGCTTGATGAGCGCCATGGTCGCCGCCAATCGGGATGAGAAGGGGATCGGCTGGCCGAAAGAAGCCGCTCCCTTCAAGGTCTTCCTGATGGGTATCGGTAAGAGCCACAAGGTGAAAGAGGCGGTTTTCAATCTCTATCAGGAGCTTGGTGAGGATCTGGTGCTGGTAGACGATCGAGTTGAATCGCCGGGGGTAAAGTTTTTCGATGCGGATCTGATCGGGATTCCCTATAGGGTAGTAGTCACTACCGGGCTTTTAAGCTCCAACGAGGTGGAGATTTACGAACGAGCCAGCGGCAAAACCTGGCAGGTCCCGCTCGAGGAAGCTGCCGACCTTATCCGCAGCTATTAATTTTTAGAGTAAAGGGTAGCATGGAGCAATGGGCATTGAACTGACTCCCGAATTGATAGACCAGATCATCTTCGGCATGGAAAATCAGAATGAGTATTTCTATCTCAATCTGGAAAAGGGGAGCGTGGAGCCGGAACGGAATGTTCCGGATGAGCTTCGCACGAACGAAGAGCGCTATGTTCGGATCCCGCGCTGGGGCTCGGCCGACGGGTTTCATCTGATGGAGAAGTTTGTCGACTCCCTGCGGAACCCGGTCTTTCGCGAGCGCCTGCGGGAGGCTCTTGCGTCGGGAAAAGGGGTTTTCCGTAATTTCAAGAACATCCTCAAGGAGAGGGACGATATACAGCGTCTCTGGTTTCAGTTCAAGGAGCGGGAGATGCGTTCCCAGGTGGTGGAGTGGTATAATCAGCTCTGCGAGGCCATGGGTTTTGCTCAGATCGGTCCCGAACCGGAGGAGACCGAAGAGCTGGTTTTAAGCGATTTCGTAATCGAAACCGGCGGCGCCGAACTGGAGGAGCGGCTGGATGAGCTGGATCTGGCCGCTTTTCAGGAGGCCTGCGGGAAACAGCCGGGTGAGCTGCAGCATCTGCTCTATTTGGCCCGGCGTTCGCTGATCCCCCGGGAGGGAGAGAACCAGATACTCCTCCAGGCCCTGACCCCGGCCGGCGAGAACGCCGGGTTCGTCTGGGGGGTGGACGCCTGGCTCAGTACCCGCACCGCGGCGGTCTTTCAGGAGGAGCCGGCGGTCTCCTTTCTGCTCCAGCTCTACGTGCAACCTGAGTTCCGCGGCTTGGGTCTCGCCCGGCTGCTTTTAGATACCTACGTCAGGCGTGCCTACCAGCGGGAGATGAAGCGGGTGGTCTTGGACCTCTGGGGAGGATCTCAATCTATGCAGCGCTTGCTCGAGACAACCGGCTTCGAAACGGTCCGCAGCTCCTATCTTATCGATCTCGATGAGTGGGCTAAGCAGGATTCCGTATAGTATCGTTAAAGCAGTTACAGTATATCTAAAATTCGTTACTGCCTATAGTTACACAAGCCGTCAATAAAATAAAACCTATTGCGGGAGTAACGATTATACGGTATTGTATCTTAATATCTTAAATTTAAAGGAGAAGGAAACGATGAAAAGAGTATTAGCCCTCTTGCTTACAGCTCTTGTCCTTCTAGCTGTCTTCAGCGGTTGTCAGAAGTCCGGCCCCACCGGTGCGGAGTTCATTCTCGGCAACGGCGCTGAGCCCGAAGCCCTCGATCCCCACTTGATCGAAGGCGTCCCCGAGCACCGCATTTACATGTCACTGTTCGAGGGACTCACCACTATGGATCCCAAGACCGGCGGTCCCGTACCCGGCCTGGCCGAGAGCTGGGAACGGAGCAGCGACGGTCTTCAGTATACCTTCACCCTGCGGGACGCAGTATGGAGCGACGGTACCAAGATTACCGCCCAGACCGTAGTCGATTCCTGGCTGCGCGGCATGGCTCCCGAGACTGCCTCGCCCTACGCCTGGTTCCCCAACATGTTCATCGACGGGGCCGAAGCGTATAACTCCGGTGAAGCAGGACCCGAAGCGGTTCAGATCCGTGCGCTGGACGACAAGACCTTCCAGATCGATCTGATCGGACCTCTTCCCTACGTAATCGACGCCCTGACCCACTACTCATTCGCGGTTGTTCCCATGCACGTCATCGAGGAGCACGGCGAGGACTGGACCAAGCCGGACAACTTCGTCGGCAACGGTCCCTTCGTTCTGGACGAGTGGAAGCCCCAGGAGTCCCTCTCCGTCGTTCCCAACGACAAGTACTGGGACAAGGATGCGGTAAGCCTTTCCAAGGTTACCTACCTGCCCGTCGAGGATAACAACACCGCCTACAACATGTTCCTGAACGGCGAGATCGACTGGATCACCGAGGTTCCCTTGGACATGATGGATCAGGCCAAGCAGAACGACAGCTACCACGTAGCGCCCTACCTGGGAACCTATTACTACCTGGTCAACAACGATCGGCCTCCTTTCGACGACCCCCGGGTTCGGAAAGCACTGGCCATGGCCTTCGACCGGGATGAGCTGGTAACCAAGGTTGCTAAGGCCGGACAGATTCCCGCTTACTCCTTCGTTCCCACCAACATGGCCGGGTTCCCCGGCGGAGACCTCTTCTCCGAGGATCTGGCCGAGGCGAAGCGCCTTTTGGCCGAAGCCGGTTATCCCGACGGCGAAGGGTTCCCCGAATTTGAGATCCTCTATAACACCTCCGAGGGTCACAAGAAGATCGCCGAGTATATCCAGCAGGCCTGGAACGAGAATCTCGGTATTCAGTGTAATCTCTTCAACCAGGAGTGGAAGACCTACCTCGCGACCCGCCGTACCCACGACTTTGCCGTCGCCCGGGCCGGCTGGATCGGAGACTATCAGGATCCCAACACCTTCCTGGACATGTTCCTTACCGGCGGCGCCGGAAACGACGGTCTCTATGCGAACCCCGCATACGATGAGGCCATCAAGCAGGCCGCTACCATGGCCGACGGTCCCGAGCGCTTCCAGGTTCTCCGGGACGCCGAGACCTACTTCATCGGCGAGGATATGGGTGTAATCCCCATCTACTTCTACGTATCGAAGAACATGGTCGATACCGACAAGTGGGGCGGCTGGTTCACCAACGTCCGCGACTACCATCCTCCGAAAGATATCTTTCTGAAAGAGTAGTCGGTTTACACAACTGATAATTCTATTGGGAAACCGGCGGTTATCCGCCGGTTTCCTTTCCATTGGCTTTTAATAAAAAAATCTAAGTGAAAAAGCAGTACCGCAGCAACCAAAAATTAACCCAAGGTTTAGCAGATTCCCTGACCGGAATATGTTCAGAGAGAAAAAAACACCGGCTCCTTCAGGCCGGATTAGCATACATCAATACTTACCGTAGAGAGGCGGGGATATATGACGAAATATATCATTAGACGGCTGATAGGGTTGATCCCGACGCTGTTTATTATTATCACCATCAGCTTTTTCATTATCCGGATCGCTCCGGGCGGACCCTTTACCGCAGAGCGGGCCATAACCGAGCAGGTCATGGCGAACATCGAAGCCAAGTATCATCTGGACGAACCCTTGGTTATGCAGTATCTGCGTTATCTCTGGGATGTCGTACGGGGAGATCTGGGTCCCTCCTACCGTTACAACGACCACGATGTTAACTACTACATTTTCAACAGCCTGCCGGACTCGCTCTTCTTAGGTGTTGTGAGTATGACCATCGCCATTATTCTGGGCATAGGCGCCGGAATGATCGCCTCCCTCAGACAGAACTCCTGGATGGATTACACCGCCATGTCGGCGGCGGTGGTCGGTATCTCGGTTCCGCTCTTCGTAATTGGTCCGGTGTTGATGTGGATCTTCGCCATGCAGCTGGGCTGGCTGCCCACCTCGGGCTGGATAACCGGTCGCTACGGTTGGGTAACCCTGATCATGCCCGCCATTACCCTGGCTTTTCCGCGCTTCGCCAACATCGCCCGGCTCTCCCGGGCCAGTATGCTCGAGGTATTGCGCTCCGACTATATTAGAACCGCCCGGGCCAAGGGCTTGAGCGAACGGGTTATCATGTTCAAGCATGTGTTGAAAGGCGCCATGCTGCCGGTAGTCAGCTACCTGGGACCCGCCTTTGCGGCCACCATTACCGGTTCGGTAGTCGTCGAAACGATCTTCCGGGTTCCCGGTCTCGGCCGCTTCTTTGTTCAGTCGGCTCTCAACCGGGACTACACCCTGATTATGGGAACGGTAATCGTCTATTCGGTGATCCTGATCATCATGAACTTTATCGTCGATATAGTGTACGCCTACCTCGATCCGCGGGTTTCGTACAAATAGGAGAAGCACCTGTGTTTAGACAGAAGAAGAAAGAAGACCTCTTGGTCAATGAGTTAAACCAGGTCGAGAAGGGCAACAGCCTGAGTCGGGACGCCTGGAATAGATTGAAGAAGAATAAGATGGCCATGGCCGGCCTGGTGCTGGTGATCGTCTATACGATTCTATCGATTGCCGCCCCGATCCTGCCGATCTACTCCTACAAGAAGATCATCTCCGATCATCAGGATCTTCCCCCATCACTGACAAAGACCGCCGGCGAGCTCTGGTACGAGAAGGAGTTCAACACCATGACCGGCATCGCCGAGAAGGAGGGCCGGGAGCTGACCGCCGAAGAGGTGGCCCGACTGGAGGAGATTAAGGAGCGAGTCGCCACCGAAACCATGGAGTACAAGGGCGAGACCGTTAAGATGCACGAACGCCGTTACATCCTCGGTACCGATTACCACGGCCGGGATATGATGGCGAGAATCATCTACGGCGGCCAGGTCTCGATTGCGATCGGCTTCATAGGTACCATCACCTCCTTTCTCATCGGTATCCTGCTCGGTTCCTTAGCCGGATATGTCGGCGGCAGGACGGATTATATGATAATGCGGGTGGTCGACGTAATGTACGGGCTGCCCTATATGCTTCTGGTTATCATCTTCATGGCCATCTTCGGTCGGAATATCATGAATCTCTTCCTGGCCCTCTCGGTCGTCAGCTGGCTCACCGTAGCCCGGGTGGTCCGAGGGCAGATTATTACCTTGAAGAATTCCGAGTTCGTCGAGGCGGCCCGCTCCATGGGCGGCGGTACCTGGCGGATAATCCTGCGCCACCTGGTACCGAATACCTTGGGAATCATCATCGTCTTCGCCACCTTGCGGATTCCGACATTCATCATGATGGAGTCCTTCCTCTCCTACTTAGGGTTAGGCGTCTCGGCACCTTACGCCTCGTGGGGTTCCCTGGTTAAGGAGGGGGTCGACGGGATGACCCTCTATCCCTGGCGACTCTTCTTTCCCGCCGGAGCGATGACGATATTCCTCTTTGCGATGAACTTCCTGGGCGACGGTCTCCGGGACGCCTTCGATCCGCAAAGTAAAAACAAGCTTTAAGCCTCACATGCATGCAGCAGACCGAAGGAGTTATATGTGAGTAACAACGATATTGTGCTGGAAGTTAAAGACCTCCGAACCCATTTCAAGACCGACGACGGCATCGTAAAGGCCGTGGACGGCATAGATTTTACCCTCCATAAGGGAGAAACCCTGGGGATTGTCGGCGAGTCCGGATCCGGTAAGTCGGTAACCAACCTCTCAATCATGCGGCTGATTCCCTCCCCGCCGGGCAAGATCGTCTCCGGCGAGGTGCTCTTCGAGGATAAGGATATTCTCAAACTGAAAGAGGAGCAGCTGCGGGATATTCGCGGCAATAAGATCTCGATGATTTTTCAAGATCCGATGACCAGCCTCAATCCCTTTCTCAAGATCTCTACCCAGCTGATCGAGACCATTGTGCTCCACCAGGGCCTCGAGAAGACTGCCGCCCGAGCCAAGGCGATCGAGATGTTGGAGAAGGTCGGTATTCCCAGCGCCGCTAAACGGGTCGACAACTACCCCCACCAGTTCTCCGGCGGTATGCGTCAGCGGGTAATGATCGCTATGGCCTTGAGCTGTAATCCGACTATTCTGATCGCCGACGAGCCCACCACCGCGCTGGATGTGACCATTCAGGCCCAGATTCTGGACCTGATGAACGACCTCTCCGACGAGTTCGGCACCGCTCAGATCCTGATTACCCACGACCTCGGCGTCGTTGCCGGGATGTGCGACAACATCATCGTTATGTATGCCGGCCGAGTGGTCGAAAAGGCCAACGCCGACGAGCTCTTCGAAGAACCCAAGCACCCCTACACCCAGGGGCTGATAAAATCGGTTCCCCGGCTCGACCAGGAGAAGAACGAGGAACTCTACTCGATCAAAGGACAACCGCCCAACGTGATCGACCTTCCCGACTGCTGTCCCTTCCATCCCCGCTGCGAACATGCGATGGATATCTGCCGCAATAAATATCCCGGAGCGACAAGCTTCGACGGCGGCCGTTCGGTCAGCTGCTGGCTCTACAACAAGAAGGAGGCCGAGTAAGTGAGCGCCGAAACCCTGTTAGAAACACAAGATCTGAAACTCCACTTCCCCATCGAAGAGGGGCTCCTCTTCAAGAAGACCGTCGGCCAGATTCGGGCCGTAGACGGGGTCTCCTTCTCGATCAACAAGGGAGAAACCTTAGGACTCGTCGGCGAGTCCGGCTGCGGCAAGAGCACCACCGCCAGGGCGATCGCCCAGCTCTATCAGCCCACCGCGGGGAAGGTCCTCTTCCAGGGGAAGAACCTGCCCGAGTTGTCGGCCCGGGAGCTATTAGCCGCCCGGAAGGACATGCAGATGGTCTTCCAGGATCCCTACGCCTCCCTCAATCCGCGGATGACCGTGCGCAACATTATTGCCGAGCCTCTGCAGATCTACACCAAGAAGAAGATCCTGACCCATTCCCAGCAGGAGATCGAACGTCTGGTCGAAGAGCTGATGGAGCGGGTAGGGCTCTCGAAGAACTACAAGAACCGCTACCCCCATGAGTTCTCCGGCGGCCAGCGCCAGCGTATCGGCATCGCCCGGGCCCTGGCGCTCAACCCGAAACTGATCCTCCTAGACGAGCCGGTTAGCGCGCTGGACGTATCGATCCAATCACAGATCCTGAACCTCCTTACCGAACTGCAGAAGGAGATGGGTCTTACCTATCTCTTTATCGCTCACGACCTGGCGGTAATCGAATATATAAGCACCCGGGTAGCGGTTATGTATCTGGGAAAGATCGTCGAGGTGGCAGAAGCGACCGAGCTCTACAAGAATCCGAAGCATCCCTACACCCAGGCGCTGCTCTCAGCGGCCCCGATCCCCGATCCCAAAGTCGAGCGTCAACGCAAGCGGATTATCCTAACCGGGGATGTCCCGTCGCCCGACAAGGAACGCCACGGCTGCTATTTTTACGATCGCTGTCCCAAAAAGATGGACATCTGTAAAAGCAATATTCCCCAGCTAACCGAGACCGGCGAGCGGCATGACGTCGCCTGCTATTTGCATCAGGATACGAGCGGTCTAAAGGCTTAGAACTATCCCGCTCTAATGAGTGAGTTCGCTTATCAGGGGCTTGGAACAGAGGTCGGCTACGGCAGCCGCCTTTGTTTCGAGCTCCTCTTTTTTTCTGAATTTCAGAATCTCGATGGTTAGAGAATCCCCGTCGACCGTTTCGCAGGCCAGCACCGCATAGCTCGGCAGAAAAGCGGGAGCGTCGGGATCTGTGCCGGAGAGCCTCCCCTTGGTGAAGGAGGTGAGCCTGAAGCCTTCGATCTTATCGGCGGCCAAGAAGCGCCGTTTATAGAGAAAGAGGAGCCCCGTGCGGCTCTCGATTTCCCGGGGCGTAAAAATCCAGCGCTCCTCGTAGAGGGCGGCTGCGCCCGAGAGGAGCAGGAGTACGAGCGGGATGAGGGCGATACTCCCGTCGCTGACGAGGGCAAAGAGCATGGCTATCGCCAGAACCGACGCAACCAGCGTCAGTCCTCCGCGGTAGATGCGGGAGAGCCGCAGTTCAAGGGCCTCGGGGCCTCGGGCGCTGAGAACCAGATTCATGGATTGACCCCGATACCGAAGTGCTCTTCGAGGAATTTCGGCAGCTCCTCTATGCGCTGAATGACCGGATAATCGGTCTTGGAGTGGCGACCCAGTTCGTCGATCAAGAGCGCCTGCCCGCCCATCTCTCGAAAGGGTTCCAGGTAGCCGGGTACATCGTCGATAAAGAGGGTCTCTTCCGCCGCGTGGCCGATGGTCGTGAGGATTCTGCGGTAGACCTCGGGATCAGGCTTTCCGACGAAGTTGTTGTAGCGCAGGTCGAAGAGATGCTCGAACTCATCATAGATTTCCAGATACTCGAGCACCCGTTCTGCATGTTCCCGGGGTGAGTTGGTCAGGATCGATTTCTGCATCGGCAGGGCGCGAATAATGGAGACCAGATCGGGATTCTTCTTCAGGTACTTATCCAACTCCACCGGATGGACCGCCTCCATATACTCATCCACCCTGTCGAAGTCGTGCACCTGACAGAGCCACTGCAGGGTCGTCCCGTAGTCCCGGGCCCGTTCGCGACGCAACCGTTTGGCCTCTTTTGGGGACACCCCGAGGTAACGGGCCACATAGCTGTTGATTGAGTTCTCGAAATTAGCGCCCATGGGGCTCGATTCAGGGTAGAGGGTGTTGTCAAGATCGAAGAGGATGTAGCGTATCATGGATTCAAAGCTATCTGAATGATTAGGTCGAGGCAAGGGTTTTGCATTCAGGGTTTACCCTGTAGGCCTCTTAGGTTAGAATTCCCACCTCATGAGTATGCGCCGATCTCTGTTTATCCTCCTGTTGATCATTCTCTGGCTCTCTTCCGCCTATTCCCTCGAACCCTTACGGATTGTCGGGTTGCAGCTCGAGATTCGTGAAGAGATCTACGCCTCGGAGGAACGCTTTATCCGCTACGCCGACGCCGAGATAACCCGGCTTCTGAAGAAGGAGGAGACGGATCTACTGGTAATCCCCGAGTATACCGGGGTCTTCTTCGCCGCCTTCGGGCTTCCCCGGGAGGTTTTTCTGGCGGACGGCTTAGAGGAGGCGGGCGCTATCCTCATGCGGACCTCAGGGGCGGCGAGTCTCGAGGAATTTCTGATCTCCGCCGAGGTACGCTCCTCTATGGATCGCATATGGGGCGGTCTGGCGCGAAAGCACGGAGTCGCCATCTTGGCGGGGAGTTACTTTGCCGTTGCACCGGGCCCGACGGGCGACGAACTCCGAAACCGAACCGTGGTCTACGGCCCGGACGGCGAAGTATTCTATACCCAGGATAAGGTCTTCCTGACCCCCTTCGAACGGGAGCTCTTAGGGATAGATCCCGGCCCCCTGGAGGCCGCCCGCCCCTTCGAGTACCGGGGCTATCGCATCGCTGTTAGCATCTGCAGGGACACCTTCTTCGAGGTCTGGGAAGAGTCCTTTGCAGAAGCCGATTTTTGGATCGACATCAAGGCCAATGGAGAGGAGTTCGGTCAGTACCAGATAGGGCTCTTCGAGCGGGCCCTGCCGGCCCGAATAGCCGATTCTCCGGTACCCGCCGGGATGACCGTTTGCCTGACCGGGGAATTCTTGGATCTCTTCTGGGAGGGCTACTCCAGCGTGGTGCAGGAGAAGGCGGGAGGTTTTCGCTACCTCGACCGGGCGGCGAGCGCCCGGGGCCGGGATAGCGTCAGTTATCTGCTCCGCCCCGGGGAGTGAGGGGCGATGGGGGTGCCGAAATGGTGGCGCCGGTACTCCCGGGGCGGAACGTCCATGATGCGCTTGAACTGTCGGCTGAAATAGTTGGAATCCTCAAATCCGGTTTCAAAGGCCACCTGGGTAATACTGAACGAACTGCTGCGCAGGAGTTCACAGGCCCGGCTGATTCTGATCCGCAGATGATATTCGAGCGGAGAGCTGCCGGTAATGCGCTTGAAATCCCGGAGCAGGGTCGACTCCGAGCTCCCGCTTATCCCTGTCAGCTCCTCGATGCGGATCATTCGATCCCGGTGGTGCTCCATATAGCTGATAACCTTCCCCAAGCGGTAGCGTTGCCGGGCGATGCCGGAACCGTCTCCATCGCCGAAGGCCCGGGAGAGGAACCCTATCAGCTGCAGGAAGTAGCTGCGGGCCATGAACTGGTACCCCGGATTTTGATCAGACAGCTCTCGCTCGATGGCCTCCGTAAGATTCCGGGCCCGATCCAGTTCCTGGGGTGATAATCGTAAGCGGCTCTGAAAGCGGTCGCGGTAGCGGTAGGCCGGTTCGATGGTAAAGAGCAGATGATAACCCGGAATACTGCTTAGATCCCGATCGGGGATTCCGAGGCCCGCCCCCTGAAATATGATATTGATGAGGACGAGATCGTCCAGATTCTTATAGCCGTGCGCCAGATCGCCGTTGATGATATAGGCATCTCCGGGAATGACCTGGTACTGCCCTTCCTCGGTAAAATGGACGCCCGTGCCGCCGATAACCAGTACGAGCTCCGAGAAATCGTGGGTATGAATAGGGAATAGGGGCTGGGGATCCCGGGAGGCGATAGCCAAGGGAAAACCGGGATCGGCAAAGAACTCATCGGCTCGCAGGGTGTACATGACGGAATAGTGCTACTTGCTGACCGAATCGTCAAGGCCCGTTCCCGACTAGGGGTGTAAACTATATTCACTTTATAAACCTAATGAGGAGCGGATATGAGTACCAACTACGATGTAGCCCGAGAGGCTTACGCTGAATTGGGAGTAGATACGGAACAGGCATTAAAAAAACTGGGAGATTTTACCCTCTCCCTGCATTGTTGGCAGGCGGACGATGTCGGCGGCTTTGAAGTAACCGGAGGAGAACTCTCCGGCGGCGGTATTCAAGCTACGGGCAACTATCCCGGCAAAGCGCGCAATCTCGAGGAGCAGCGCAAGGATATCGAATTTGCCCTCACCATGATTCCCGGGAATCATAGGCTCAATCTGCATGCCATCTACGGCGATTTTGAGGGCAAGGCTGTGGACCGGGATGAGATAGAACCCGAACATTTCGAAAGCTGGGTCTCCTGGGCGAAGGAACAGAAGCTTGGCCTTGATTTCAATTGCTCTATGTTCTCCCACCCGAAGGCCGACGACGGTTTTACCCTCTCCAGTACCGACAAGGGGATTCGTGATTTCTGGATAGAGCATATTCAGCGTTGTCGGAAGATCTCAGCCTATTTCGGTCGAGAGCTGGGAACCCCTGCGGTTCATAACCTCTGGATCGCCGACGGGATGAAGGATTATCCTGCCGATCGTTTCGGCATGCGCAGCCGTCTGACGGAATCCCTGGATACGATATTCGCACTGGATCTCCCGAAGGATGAGATGTTGGATGCAGTCGAGTCGAAGCTCTTCGGCATCGGCAGCGAAGCCTTCGTCGTTGGTTCTCACGACTACTACCTGGGCTACGCTCTGTCGCGGAATAAGCTGATTTGTCTCGATATGGGCCACTTCCATCCGACCGAACTGGTGGCTGACAAGGTCTCGGCGGTTTTTCAGTTCCAGGACGAACTCTTGATGCATGTCTCCCGGCCCATGCGCTGGGACTCGGACCATATCGTGATAATGAGCGACGATCTCCACTTCATGGCCCAAGAGGTTGTACGCGCCGGTAATAATAAAAAGGCCCATGTGGGACTCGACTTCTTCGACGCCTCGGTAAACCGGGTCGGCGCCTATGCGCTGGGTTCACGGTCGGCCATGAAGGCCTGGCTCATGGCCTACCTCGAACCCCATGCCAAGCTAGTCGCCCTCGAGGAGGAGGGGAACTATATCGGCCGGCTCGCCCTGGGCGAACGAATGAAGAGCATGCCCTATGGTGCTGTGTGGGATCGTTTCTGCGAGATCAACGGTGTCCCCACCGAAGCGCACTATATGGACCAGGTCGCCGCTTATGAGCGGGATGTGCTGAGTAAGAGGCTCTAGCGGGATGGGAATCGAAGAATTAGTCGCCGTATCGAAGCGCTACGGCGGCGACGACGAGATGGTTATCGCCGGCGGGGGGAACACCTCCGTTAAGGAAGGAAACACGATGTTCGTTAAGGCATCGGGGACTACCCTGGCCGATATCGAAGTCGAAGGCTTCGCCCGGATGGATCTGACGAAGCTTACGGCCATTATGGAGAAGGAGTATCCGCAGGATAGCACGGCCCGGGAGGCAGAAGCCTTGAAGGACCTGATGGACGCCCGCATACCGGGTGAGGAGAAGCGCCCCAGCGTCGAGACCCTGCTGCACGGGATCCTGCCCTATCGCTATGTAGTACACACTCATCCTGCACTGGTAAACGGTTTGAGTTGCAGTCAGGGCGGTGCCGCCAAGGCCCGGGAGCTATTCAATAGCTCCGCCCTCTGGGTGCCGGTGGTGAACCCGGGCTATATCCTGGCCAAGACGGTGGATGAGATGCTGAAAAAACATCGCTCCGCCGGGGGGGGCGACCAGATTATCTTCCTCCAGAACCACGGCGTCTTCGTTCAAGGCGACAGCATCGAGGAAATCGATACACTCTATGAAGATATCCTCTCTCGCTTGCGCGCTGCGGTGGAGCGAGAGCCCCTCTCGACCTTGGATGAGCCCCGGAAACCAAGCGCCGCCGAGGTGGCCCAAGCTCTCGCAGGCGAGGGCGTCACCCATGTAGCCGCCGGGGTGAATAGGGATCTGATGCTCTTCATACAAGATCGGGAGAGCTTCGAACCCCTCTCCCTCTCCTTTACTCCGGATCATATCGTGTACGCCGGCTACAAGCCTCTCTTCATCGAATCCTTCGACGAGTTGCTGCCGGCTTATAAGCAGTTTGCCGAGGAGCACGGCGCTCCGGCCAAGGTGGTGGTGATCCGTAACAGCGGATTCTATTCTATCGGTAATTCAGAGAAAGCCGTGTCGATCGCCAAGCGGGTATTTTTGGACGGGATAAAGATCGCCGTCTATACAAAGAGCTTCGGGGGGCATAGTTTTATGCCCCAGGATAAGATTGATTTTATCCGCAATTGGGAAGTAGAACAGTACCGCAGTAAGATTAGTGCTGAGTAGGAGGTGACCGATGCCCAAGCGATATGTGGCTGTCGATTTAGGGGCCGAAAGCGGCCGGGTTATTGTCGGTTCCGTCGAGAACGGCTTTGAGTTCGAGGTAATTAACCGCTTTCCCAGCCGGAACACCCGCGTACACGCTACCCTCCACTGGGATATCCTCTATATCTTCTCCAAGATCAAGGAGGGATTAAAAGGGGCGGTGGAAAAGTACGGCGACGAGATCGTTTCGATCGGCGTGGATACCTGGGGTGTGGACTACGGGCTCCTGGATTCAAAAGGGGCGCTCATCGGGAATCTCGTTCACTACCGGGACGACCGCACCGACGGGATGATGGAGCGCCTCTTCGACAAGATCGGCAAGGATGAGATCTACCGGGAGACCGGAATCCAGTTCATGCAGATCAATACCCTCTATCAACTGGCCGCCGAGGCCGAACATACCCCGCAGCGGCTGGCGGCCGCCGAGCGGCTCCTCTTTACCCCGGATTTGCTGAATTACTGGCTTTCGGGAGTGGCGGTCAACGAGTACTCCATCTCCTCCACCAGCCAGCTCTTCAATCCAAAGACCGGCTCATGGTCGCTCCCTTTGACCGAGGCCATAGCCTTGAATGAGGGGCTGCTTCAGCCGGTGGTGCACAGCGGCACTGTTTTGGGGCCGTTGCACCCCAAACTTGCCGAAGAGCTCGGCATCAAGCATGAGATAAAGGTCGTGGCGACCGCCGGGCACGATACCGCCGCCGCCGTGGCCGCCGTGCCTTCGAAAGCGGGCGAGAAGAGCGCTTACTTGAGCTCCGGCACCTGGTCGCTTCTGGGGGTCGAACTTCCCGAGGCTGTAATCGATGCGGAGAGCGCCGCGGCCAATGTGACCAATGAGGGAGCCGCCGACGGTGGTATCCGCTTTCTGAAGAATATTATGGGTCTCTGGATCCTCCAGGAGTGCCGCCGGAGTTGGGAGGCGGAGGGCTTGAGTATCGATTACGGCGAGCTCGCCGCGGAGGCCGCCCGGGAGGAGCCCCTCTTCGTGCTCGATGTGGATGATCCCCGGTTCTTAAAACCGGGCCGCGGTGAGGATACCATGCCGAATCGCATCCTCGACTTCGCCCGGGAACAGGGCTTCAGCCTTCCCGAACGGCCGTCGCAGTTCGCCCGGGTCATCTTCGAAGGCCTCGCCCGGGCTTATGCGGAGGTGATCGAGAAGATCTCCCGGGCCGGTAAGACCGAGATCGAGGTTCTTCACATCATCGGCGGGGGCTGCCAGAACGAGCTTCTGAACCAGCTTACCGCCGACAGGGCGGGAATCCCGGTTACCGCCGGTCCCGTAGAAGCGACCGCCTTGGGCAATATCATGTACCAGGCCATCGCCATGGGTGAACTGAAGGACCAGAACGAGGGGCGGGAGCGTATTCGCAACGCCGGAGGCATCGCGAGCTATACCCCGAGCTAGAACGAACCGGGTGCCACTTGCGCCCGGCTCAATCTGGTTCTACCATGGAAGACTATGAAGATTCGTCATCGGCTCTATCTCCTGGTAATGCTCTACTTTCTCGGACTGGTAGCCGTGCTTGGTCTGGCTTCGTACGGAATGGTCAAGTCGGCCAGGCTCCGGGACACCCTCTCCTTGGGCAACGAGCTGCAGGTCCGCTCGGCCGAGGTGAAGAGCCTGATGAAGGATATCGTCTTCGACCTCTTTGCGCCCAAGATGTACGGACAGATCCGTTCATTAACCTATTCGCCCCGCTCGGCGGTAACCATCCGACAATGGCAGGAGGCGGTTGTTCTATACGACAGTAGCTTTCGACGATTTATGCGTCAGGACTACTTTTCCAACACCAAGGACGATCTGGTCCAGGATCAATACCTCACCGCCCTCAAGATGAACGAGCGGGCGATGACTATGCTTTCCAAAACCGAAGAGACCCTCTTCCTGCTGCGGGAGAACTATCAGCAGACAGATAATCTCTACAATACCATGCAGAAAAATGAATCCCTGATTCCCTTCTTTCGTGATTTTAGAGAGACCTCGTTTTTCTTTACCAACAGTTTCGAGAGCTTTATCAACTATTTCATCGAGACCTTGAGGGAAGCCAATCAGCGGCTACAGCGCCAAATAGCCCTCCTATTTACCGGTTTCGGAATATTTATCCTGCTGCTTTTTTCTTCAATTACCATCCTGATGATGCGAGATATCAAGGAACATTTCCTTACCTTCGAGAACTCCTTTCTTAGAGTCGCCCGGGGCGACCTCTCCCTGCAGCTGGATGCGGGGGGGAAGGACGAGTTTGCAGAACTGGCGCTGACCTTCAACCACCTGATACGAGACCTGAAGGAGAATATGGATAGCATCCTGAATCTCACCCGGGATGTGGGGGCGACGATTCATGAATCCTCGGATTTGAACTCCCTTTTGGGACTGGTCGCCCGGGCTGTCAACGAGGATACATCGGCCGATGCGGTAATAGTCCTGCGTAGAACAGCTGACGATCTCTATACTCCGGTGGTTGAATCGGGTGAAGCCTTGGATCCTGAAGAGCGATCCAAGCTGATAGACATCGTCAGTAGGAGAATATTTCGGACCCGAAATCAGATGATACTGAAGGATGCCCGTCTTGAGGCGGGATTCGCCAGTATCGGTTCCGTCGTCGGCGTTCCCCTTTCGGTGGATACCCGCATATTCGCCGTCGTGTTGTCGATTAAAACAGGAGCTGATTCGCGCTTCTCCGATTTTGGTTTGAGACGGCTCGAGATGTTCGCCGAATTCGCTTCCCTGACGATCGATAATTTCCAGAAGTACCACGAACTTTTGGAGAAGCGGGAGGCCCAGTACCAGGCCTTGGCGGCTCAGGTTCAGCCCCATTTTATCAATAATGTCCTCACCAGCTTTTTCGGACTGAATCGGAAGGAAGATCGTTACGGCCTGGAGGAGGCGATTCTCTCCTTACGGGAGATGCTCAAGTATGTGCAGAGCCAGAGACCCTGGGTCACCATTGAGGAGGAGTTTGCATTTCTGGAACGATACTGCAGCCTGCAGAAGATACGTTTTGGCGACCGTTTTCGGTACCGCTTCGATCTTGATCCGGAATGTAGATTTGTACAGATTCCACGACTTATTTTGCAACCCCTGGTAGAGAATGCGCTGGTTCACGGCATCCAACCCGCCGAGGATCCCAGGAATTTGCTAGTAAAGGCCCTTGGGGTGAGGCGAAAAGGCGAGGTCTCCGCCGAGATCTTCGTCGAAGACGACGGTTTGGGATTCGACTCCGCCGAGATAATGGAAAAGGAGCAGATCGGCCTATCTAATGTTCGTCAGCGCCTCGAGATAATGAATCCCAATCATCAGTTCCGTATTATAAGTGTTCCCGGTGAGGGCACAAAGATCTATATCCACTTGTGAGATGATGAATGAAGGTGCTTATCGCCGATGATGAAGAAATTATCCGCTTCTCTTTAGAGTCGATCCTACAGGAACTGGATTCCGAGGTGATTCTGCGATTTGCGGCGAACGGGAGAGCGCTGATCGAGGAGTTCCGCAGCTTCAAACCAGATCTAGTATTTGTAGATATTCGCATGCCCCTCCTGAGCGGGCTCGATGCAATTGAAGAGGTAAGCGGAGAGAATCAAGATGCGGAATGGGTGGTCTTGAGCGGACATTCTGAATTTTCCTATGCAAAACGCGCCTTAAGCCTTCGGGTTCGAGAGTATCTCTTAAAACCGCCCGATCCGTTAGAGATCGGCCGACTGCTTTCGGAAGTGAAGACCAAATTGCAGCAGAATCGCAAAGAGAGGCGCGAGCTTTTTGAGCAGAGAATGCAGGGAATTTTGAACAACACCCTCTCCCCTGAATTTTATGACGACAGCGGCCGGACGGAAGAGATGGCGGGGATGTTGATCTGTTACGATCCGGCCCGAGACGACAAGGAGATGCTCGACGGGCAGAGGCAACTCTCCCGGAAGATTCGCGAAATATTGGCGACCAGGGTGCAAGGCGTTTGGGCATTGTTAGGTGTGTCGGACGGCTCATCCCTGCTTGTAGGCACCGGGAAATCGGCGGTAAGCGGCCAGCATGAAGTTCGGCAGGAGATAAAAAGAATAAGTACGGACCTTAGTGTTCAACTAATCGAGTGCGAAGCCTCCGTTGGACCGACTAAATTTTTCGAAGGCATGCGGAACCTCCAGGCGGTCATCCCGCTGCGTTATCTTTTCTCGAAACATGAGTCGATTGAGGCGGAAAAACTCTACCGAGTCTCCCGGGCTCCGGATGGTGAGATGCTTCTGAGGTTGTGCAGCCGCCTCGAGACGCTCTTGCTCCAGATGGATGAGCTCGAACCGGATGAGTTCTTTCATCGCTTCGCCGAATTGCATAGCTTGTGGGAGAGTCAGTTTGCGCTTCTCGCTCCCTATCAGACAGCGTTTCTGGATAACCTAAGGCGGATTCTTAACGATGAATCCCTTTGTATTCTAGGAGGTGAGACACTTAAGAGCATCCAGCGCATCTATCACGGATCCCTCCGCCGGAACGGCGCCACCGAACTTGTTTCTAAGGCGGAAGGGATTGTGCGGCGCCGTTTTGGAGAATCGATCGGTGTTGCTCAAGTAGCCGAGGAGCTCGGGGTTTCGCCCAATTATCTCTCCGCACGCTTTAAACAGGGCAAGGGCATATCCTTTACGGCTTTCATCACGGAGATCCGGCTGAAGGAGGCGACCCGCTTGCTCTCCGATCCCGGTCGCTCGGTGAAATCTGTATCCGCTCAGTTAGGCTATTTGAGCAGCCGCCATTTTACCAGAATCTTCAAAGAGCGCTATAAAATCAGCCCGTCGGAATATCAGAGTCGCTACGGGATACGGTAGTGTAGAAAATCTGCCTCCGACTGTAGATCTTCGTCCTAACAGGTTTCTCATATTGGGTGCTACAATTAATCAACACTTTAAAAGGAGTTGTGTATGAACACGAAAAAGCTCATTTTAGCTCTCTCTTTGTTATTAGCTGCGGCGCTTGTATTCGCCGGAGGACAGCAGGCTGCCGAGGAAGACTCGGGAGATCTGAAGCTTGTGCTGCTGGTAAAAAGTCTTGGTAACGGCTTTTTTGAAGCGGTAGCGGACGGCGGTGTCGAAGCTGCCGGGGAACTCGACGGCGTTGAGTCTATCTACATGGGTCCCAGCTCCGCCACCGCGGAAGGCCAGATCGAGATCATCGAGACCCTGATCGCCCAGCGGGTCGACGGCATCGCTATCTCCGCTAACGACCGGGATGCTCTCGTGCCGGTAGCCAAGAAAGCCATGAAGGCCGGGATCAAGGTAATCTCTTTCGACTCCGGTATCGCTCCGGGGGGACGGATTGTAGACCTGGCGCCCTCCGAGTCCGAGCTGATCGGCCGCCAGCAGGTTCAGCTTATCGCCGAACTGACTGATTACAAGGGCCAAATCGGTATTGTTTCCGCTACCTCCCAGGCAACTAACCAGAATGCATGGATCGAGTGGATGAAGGAAGAGATCAAGAAACCCGAGTATGCGGACATGGAGATTGTCGAAGTCGTATACGGCGACGATGCTTCCGATAAGAGCTACCGTGAGGCGGTTGGTCTGATGCAGAAATACCCCGACCTGACCGGGATCATCTCTCCCACAACCGTCGGCGTTCTCGCTTCGGCTAAGGCCATCGAGGATGAAGGCATGAAGGGTAAGGTACAGCTGACTGGGCTCGGGCTTCCTTCTGAGATGCAGCAGTACATCCTTAACGGTACCTGCGGTCAGATGGCTCTCTGGAACCCGGTTGATCTCGGGTACACCTCTACCTATATCCTGAAACGTCTTGTCGATGGTGACGTTAAAGGCGAAGAGGGCGAGGTAATCGACTGCGGACGGATGGGTGAAGTTACCATAGGCCCCGACGGCGCAGCGGTAATGGGCTTCCCCTTTGTCTTCAACAAGGACAATATCGAGAAGTTCGCCAAGATCTTCTAAGAGTCAATTCGAAAGGATTTTAGGGCCGGGTGGAACCCGGCCCTATATATATCGTCAAAAGGAACCGACAGGGATTCGAGAACGGTGAGTGAAACCATACTGGAACTACGGGGAATCAGCAAACAGTTCCCCGGAATCAAAGCGCTTGATCAGGTCGATTTAACCATACGTACCGGAGAAGTCCACGCGTTGATAGGCGAGAACGGAGCCGGGAAATCTACCCTGGTGAAGGTTCTGACCGGCGTACATGCCCCTACGGACGGCACTATCCTTCTACGTGGAGAAACAGTCTCCTTCAACAATGCTGTTGAGGCGCAGACGGCCGGAATCGCGGCCATCCATCAGGAAGCCTCGATGTTTCCCGAGTTGAGCGTCATGGAGAATATCTTCATGGGACATCATATTCAGAATGGGGCGGCAAAAAAACTGGACTGGGCCGCCATGCGCCGAAAAACGATGGATTTACTTCAGAGCATCGAGCTGAAGATCAGTCCCGACACTCTTATCAAGGATCTGGGAGCCGCGCAGCGGCACATGGTAGAGATCGCGAAAGCTCTTTCAGTCAATGCGGAGATCGTGATCATGGACGAACCTTCCTCCGCCCTCAGTACGCGAGAGGTAGAAGATCTCTACAAGATCGTTCGCCAGCTGCGGGAAGAGGGCAAGGCCATCATTTTCATCTCCCATAAATTCGATGAGATCTATGAAATATGCGACTACTTCACTGTCCTTCGTGATGGGGCCTATATTGGTGAAGGCCGGCTTGAGGAATATTCAATCGACCAGATTATACAGATGATGGTTGGAAGAAGCCTGAATCAGATGTTTCCCAAACAGGATGCGGAGATACACGAAACCGTGCTTGAGGCGATCGGCCTAACACGACGCGGTTTCTTTAAAAATATTAGCTTTGATCTTCGTCGGGGAGAAATCCTCGGCTTCTTCGGACTCGTCGGCGCGGGCCGCTCCGAACTGATGCGGGCCATATTCGGCATAGATGCGCTGGACGAAGGCGAGCTCAAGCTATTCGACAGCTCTTACGTCCCGACGAGCCCGAAGCACGCAATGGACGAGGGGATAGCCTATGTTCCGGAGGACCGTCAAACTCAAGGCATCATTCTCGATATGAGTCTAAAGCATAACATCAGTCTCCCGCAAATCGATCAACTTAGTACCCTCGGCTATCTGCACGCCAAAAAGGAGGCGGAATTGGCCGACTCCTTTGGTAGCAGAATGGAGGTTAAATCGCCGAATTGGATTGTCTCCGCCAACACCCTCTCCGGCGGGAATCAGCAGAAGGTGGTTCTGGCCAAGTGGTTGGCTACGGATCCCAAGATCCTGATTTTGGATGAACCGACGAAGGGGATCGACGTGGGAACGAAGGCCGCCGTACATCAGCTTATCTCCCAAATGGCGGTCGCCGGATTAGCGGTAATTCTGATCTCTTCCGAAATGCCGGAGGTCATGGGTATGGCGGATCGGATAGTCGTGATGCACGAAGGGGAGAAGACCGCCGAGTTCTCCCGGGAAGAAGCAAATCCCGATGATATTATGAAAGCCGCCACGGGACATTCCGCAGGCGAACGGGAAGTAGGGTAATGGATATAAAGACACTCCTCAAGAAGCGGGAAGCAAGCCTGGTTCTGCTAATATTGTTGCTTACTGCACTGGTAACGCTGCGAGCTCCCGGTTTTATTCAGGGAGACAATCTGAATCGGATTCTCAACGATACCTCGATTCTCATAATTACCGCTATCGGCCAGTTTCTGATCATCCTTTCCGGTGGCATCGATCTCTCCATCGGTTCAACTATCGCATTCTCCGGAATGTCGGCCGCCATGCTGAACCAGTATTTTCCGGGCATACCGGCGGTGCTGGTACTTCTCTTCGGGATAATGGTCGGACTCTGTCTCGGAACCTTTAACGGGGTGCTGGTCGCTTATGGGAAGGTCCCTGCAATCATTACTACTTTAGGTACGATGAGTATTTTTCGGGGATTTACCTTCGTATTGAGCAAGGGACAATGGGTTACGGCTCATGAGATGAGCGAATCTTATATGAACCTGCCCCACGGGAGTTTCCTGGGACTCTCGAATCTTATTTGGATTGCAATCGGGATATCCCTGCTCCTCTATTATTTTGTGAATTATACCCGGGCCGGCCGGGAGATCTATGCCATAGGCGGCAACAAGACCGCAGCCCGTTTTGTAGGCGTGAAGGAAGAGCGGGTTAATATGCGTATCTTCATGATCTTTGGCGCCTTGGGGGGATTAGCCGGCGTGCTCTGGACCGCCCGATACGCCGCCGCGGTAAACGAGACCGCCACCGGATTCGAGCTGCAGACCGTCGCCGCTTGTGTTATCGGGGGCGTCAGCATTGCCGGAGGATCCGGAACTGTCGTGGGAGTAATCTTAGGCGCGCTCTTTATGGGGATCATCAACAACGCCTTGCCGGTAATTAACTTGAGTCCCTTCTTTCAGGTATTCATTCAAGGAGCCGTCTTGTTGATTGCCATGTTAATTAACACCCTGGTCCAGAAGCGAAAGTCTCAGGTAATCCTCAATAGGAGTTGTCTCTAATGAATATGGCGAAAAGGGGACTTGATTTTATACGCGGCGACGGCCTTACGAATCTCATCAAGCGCTGGGAGTTTCTATTAGTCGTTCTTATCGTTGCACAGACAATACTATTCTCGAATCTAAGTCCCTACTTTCTTGATTCATTCAATCTGATGAATGCGACCTTCACCTTTTCGGAGAAGGCGGTAATGGCCCTGCCGATGATATTCGTCATAGTGTGCGGCGACATTGATATCTCCGTGGCGGGCATCCTGGCGCTCTGTTCCTTTGCAATGGGCTACGCCGCCGAGGCCGGGGCGAATCCGGCCACCCTGGTGCTGATCAGTCTCCTGGTCGGAACAGTCGCCGGTGCGTTTAACGGCTATCTGATCGCCGGGGTGGGAATGCCGGCCATCGCGGTCTCCTTGAGTACTATGTCGGTGTTTCGGGGTATCTCCCATGCGCTGCTCGAAGATCAGGCTTATACCGTCTATCCCGAGGGATTCGGCTACTTTGGACAAGGATATCTCGGTGACACGATTATTCCCTTCGAGCTGGTACTCTTTCTCATCCTGGCGGTAGTTATGGGGTATCTGCTTCACTTTACCAGCTACGGGCGCAAGGTGAGCGCTATCGGGAACTCATCATCGGCGGCCCGTTTCTCCGGCGTGGCGGTTAACCGTATTCGGTTCACCAACTTTGTGCTGAACGGACTCTTTGCAGGAATCGCGGCAGTGATGCTCACCTCTCGGATCGGTTCGACTCGCCCGCAGATTGCCTGGGGTTGGGAGCTGGAGGTTATCACCTTGGTCGTCCTCGGCGGTGTATCCATCTCCGGCGGCAAGGGGAATATCCCCGGTGTCGTTCTGGCTATTTTCCTGATTGGTTATCTTAAGTTCGGTATGGGCTTGATCAATCTTTCCGGTAAAGTGATGATAATCACCATAGGTTTCTTGCTTATCGTTGCGGTTCTATTGCCGCGAATTACGGAGATCCTGCGTAATAGACGACCTGCTCGGTCATAAGGAGATTTATCGGTGAACCCTAACACTGCCTTCAAGATGAAACTCAAGCCGGGCATGGCGGCGGAATACAAAAAGCGCCATGACGAGATCTGGCCGGAGCTGGCCGCCCTCATCCGTTCTTCCGGGGTCTACGACTACTCGATCTTTCTTGACGAGGAGACGAACATCCTCTTTGCTGTCCAGAAGACGAAAGGCGAGGCGGGCTCCCAGGATCTGGGCCAGAATCCTCTGGTCCAGAAGTGGTGGGAATACATGGCGGACATCATGGAGACCAATGCAGATAACTCGCCGGTCTCTATTCCTTTGAAGAAGATGTTTTACCTGAAATAGACGCTATCGCATCGCGACGTCGTTTTATAGTTGACAGGACAACTATTTCGGGCTTAAAATTGATACAACAACTTTTGATAGGTCAACTTTAATGGCCGTCAAATGGTATGATTGTATTGAGAGAGTTTCTCAATGCAATATTCCTTAAGGAGGGTATGATGAAACGAGTTTTAATGACACTATTGGTCCTCAGCATGATGGCCGGTGTTCTCTTCGCGGGAGGCGAGCAGGAGGATTCTTCGAGTTCAAGCGGCGTAACAACCTTACGCGTCTGGAAATTCGGCGGGCCCCAGCATGAGCGGGAGTATATGCTGGAGAAGATAAAGATCTTTGAGGAACGGAATCCGGATATCAAGATCGATTGGATTTACCAGAACTATCCGGAACGACGAACAAAGGTGATTACCGCCTCACAGGCGGGCACATTGCCGCATGTTATTGTTTCCGACGGACAGAGCATTCCGGAGTTCGCAACCCTGGGAATCATCCAGCCCTATGAGGAGTTTGCCCCGGACAAGATGCGAGAGTGGAAGAGTGCCTTTGTAGACGAAGCCTGGGATACCGGCGTCTATATGGGCAAAACATATGCGATTTCCACCTATGTGGATGCCGCAACTATGATCGCCTATAACACGGATATGTTTAAGGAAGCCGGGATTGTAGATGCGAGCGGGGAGGCGCGGCCTCCGGCCGACTGGGACGAGGTCGTCGAGATCGCGAAGATGTTCAAGGAGAAAGGAATAGCGGGCATCGCCCTTCCCGGAAGCAACGCCCCTAACGATGCATTGATCATGCAGGGAATTGCCTACCGCAACGGCGGACGATGGATCGAGGGCGACGAGGTAACCGTAGACGGCCCCGGATTCGTCGATACCCTTAAGTTTTACAGCGAACTGACACAGTACGCGCAGCAGGGATTCACCGAAACCAATTTCCGGCAGGCAATGGAGCTCTTCTTTCAGGATCAGGCACCCATGGCGATGACCATGTCCTATGCGCCGATTCTGCGCCAGTCCCTGGGCGCGCCGGCGGATTATCCCTACAGCATCGCTCCTTTCCCGAAAAACAGCAGCGACACCGGACGCTTCCCCTCGGCCAGTTTTATAATGACCCCGACAGCCGCGCACATGATCCCGACGGATCTACCGGCCGAGTATACGGACGCAGCTCTGCGCTATGTCGACTTCTGGGCGAGCTATGAGGCCCAGGAGGGCTGGTCCGGATCAGTAATTGAAGGACGCCTGCCGGTAATGAAGCAGAACCTGGAAAGCTCGGACTTCGCCCGAGTCTATCCCGATCTGGCCGCTTCTTACAAGGAAGGGAAACTCTTCGACGGCGCGCTCTCCATGCCCGGATTCCCGGGACTGGCGGAAGCGGAGCAGCAACTCATTGAGGTTTTTCAGAGTGTGCTCCTGAATATTGAGACGCCGGAAGAGGGCTTAAGCAGGATCGCACCGGAGATCCAGTCAATCTACGACGCAGCGCGTTAGGCGACGTACTTTATCATTCTAGACCGCTGCACCCCACACGGGGTGCGGCGGATTTTCATTCACCTACGGACGGGATTATGAAATCGAAAACCCTCACATTCGAGAGCGCGCAGAGACGACTTTCGCTCGCATTCGTTCTACCTGGATTCCTGTTTATCTTCATCATTATGAGCTGTGTGGCGGTTTATAGCATCGATCTCTCATTCAGGGATTTTAATATGATGCGCGGCTTTGAATCCCGCTACGTCGGACTTCAAACCTACAAGACCGTTCTTGCCCACCGAGAGACCGTACCGGTTGTCATGAATACCCTCCAATGGGTGTCGATCAGCGCCGTCCTGGTTATAATCCTCGGGGTTATAACCGGCTATCTTCTCTCCGACAGTTCCAACGGAACGGCCCGTCTTTCGAGAGCGTTTATGCTTGTACCCTGGGTACTTCCGGGGGTTGTCGTCGCCGGTCTGTTTAAATGGATGTTCAATGGTCAGAACGGTTTGATCAACAAGATACTGGTCGATTTCGGATTCATTGAGAATTTCTTTCCCTTCCTCGCTACACCGGATACGGTGCTCTACTCGGTGATCAGCGTCATTGTCTGGCGTCTCTTTCCGATCTTCGCCCTGGTTGTGGCGGCCTCGATTCAATCCATCGACGTAAGCATGTTCGAAGCGGGGCGAATCGACGGCATGTCGAAGGTTCAGGAGTTCAAGTTCATCATCATGCCGTGCATCAAGTATCAGGTACTTACCATGGGGGTAACCGTTATTATCTGGATCACCAACAACCTGGTATTGATCAATGTTATGACCGGCGGAGGACCGCTCTTCTTCAGTCAGACTCTCCCGGTCTATATGTACAAGCTCGGCATGCAGTACGGGAAGATCAGCGAAGCGGCGGTCATCACCGTTATCAACTTAGGAATCCTATTCCTTCTCAGTGCAGTCTATCTCTTTATCTACAAACAGAGTCAACGGGCGGACAGGTAGCAGGCATGAGTATCAAACAACCTAAAATAGAGTATCTACTGCGCACTTTGTATGCAATCATAATTTTAGTCGTAGTCCTGTTGCCGGTTTTCTGGCTGTTGATTGCGGCATTCAAATCCCAGGCCGATATACAGCAGATCCCCGTTCGCTGGTTTCCGGAGAAGATTACTATGGACCCGTTCGCGCAGGTCTGGCTTGATCGAACGGGCAACGGCGCGGTTTGGATTCGCTACTTCCTGAACACAGTGATCGTTACCGTCTTTACAACTGGAATCGTTATAACCCTGGGGACGATGATCGGCTACGGCCTGGCACGCTATCGCTTGCGGGGTTCCGGGTTTATTCTCGCGGTACTTTTAGTCGCACAACTCTTTACCGGACCCGCACTGATGATTCCCGTCTATGTGGTCATGGCGCGCATCGGACTCTATGACACCATCTTCGGATTGATCCTGATCTATGTGGTCTTTCAAACGCCCTTTGCCGCATGGCTCAGCTACAGCAACTACCAGCATCTCCCGCGGGAACTGGAACAGGCTGCGGCGATCGACGGATGTTCACCCCTGAAGGCTTTCTTAAAGGTAACCTTACCCTTAAGCCAGATAAGTATCGCTACGATCGGTCTCATGTCCCTGCTCTTGACCTGGAGCGAGTATCCTTTCGCCGTAGCGTTGCTTGAATCGCCGGATAAACTTACGGTGTCGATCGGCCTCGCTCGCTTCATTACCGCCTTCAATGTCTACTGGAACCAGATGGCGGCGGCATCGATCATCATCGCAATTCCGGTTCTGGCGGTGCTGGTCTTTACCCAGCGTTATTTCATTCAAGGATTAATGGCGGGGTCGGAGAAATGAAGCAGCCGAATGTTCTCTTTGTGTTTGCCGATCAGTGGCGTCGCCAATCCTTCGGTTATACGGGCAATCCTGATGTCCAGACTCAACACATAGACCGCTTCGCCGCGGAGTCAATTGAGCTTCCACACGCAGTTTCCACCTGCCCGGTTTGCAGCCCATTTAGGGCCAGCCTGATGACGGGACGCTATCCCTTGGAACACAGGATAATTACCAACGATGTGATGCTCGATCCGGAGCTACCGAGCCTCGGATCCTGTTTTAAGGATAACGGGTATCAGACAGCCTATGTCGGCAAATGGCATCTGCACGGCAGTAATCGCAGCGGTTATATACCGCCAGAGCACCGCATGGGATTCGACTACTGGAAGGTGCTCGAGTGTACCCATGATTACTTTAATTCGAAGTACTACGACAATGATGAGACGAATCCGTCGGTATGGGACGGATATGATGCTGATGCCCAGACCGAGGATATCATCAGCTACTTGAAGGAAGAGCGCGATCCCGACAAACCTTTTCTGGCGGTACTCTCCTGGGGACCGCCCCACGCCCCGCCTCCGTATGCTCAGGAATCCTCGTATGACCAGTTTCCCGAGGATCTTTGTGATCTCTATAAGGCGGAGGAGCTCCACCTACGACCGAACGTACCGGATGAGATGGCCGAAACCGTCCGGGGATTGTTAGCTGGTTACTATACGCATTGTACGGCCCTGGATAGAGATTTTGGCCGGCTGCTGGACTATATCGATGAATCGGGCCTGGCCGACGATACCATCGTCGTCTTTACCTCCGATCATGGCGACAGCCTCGGATCCCAAGGCTTGTACAAAAAACAGAATCCCTTTGAGGAATCAATTCGGATACCCTTTCTCATCAGGATACCCGGCGCTGAAGCGGGTAAGCACGAAACCCTCTTCCTAGAGCCCGAGGATATTCTACCCACTCTACTCGGATTGTGCGGATTAGGGATTCCCGATTCGCTGAACGGTGTCGATTGCGCCGATCGTATTCTCAACAGATACAGCGACGGCAAGGAGTTTGCATTTCTTGCATCCTATGTGGCGAACGGTCAGTGGAAGCGGGGGCGGAACGGCGGTCCGCTCGGATTTACCGGCCGGGATTTTCGCGGAATCACTACGAAAGAGTATACCTACGTGCGCGACCTCGACGGCCCGTGGCTCTTGTTCAACAATCGTAGCGATCCCTATCAGATGGAAAATCTGGTAGATTTACCCGACTACGCGGAGGTTCAAAAAGATCTGGAGGAGAAGCTCGCCAAGACCCTCGAGGAGCGAAACGATGAGTTCAGGCCCGGTGAGGAGTATGTACGTCAGTGGGGCTTTGATGTCGACGAGAGTTGTACAGTCAAGTTCTGGGGTTAGGAACGTGGGTGGAACAAAGAGAGAGAACCTCCTGCGTCTATTTAGACGACGCGGTTACAACGAAGTACCTGTTTTTTTTGAACTCTCTCCCTTCCTGGAAGAACGATTCAAGGATGAGTTGGGAATAGTCGACTACTGGTCTCATTTCGATTTCCCCTGGAGATATGTTGAAGGCCCCAGGCTGGAGTCTCCCACAGAAATATTCGCTTCCTATTATGGGAATTCCCTAAAACCAGGTACTGAGATTGACGCCTGGGGTGTAGCCCACGAGAAGGGGAGCGAAGCTGCGATGCATATGACCCGCTTACGCTACCCCCTGGCTGGTTCGGATGACCTCAGCTTCTTCGAAGAGTATCCGTTTCCCGATTTCAGCAGGGCGGACACCGGCCATATGGCTGAACAGGCCTCTAAGAATAAAGAATCAGGCTACGCATCCCTCGGCAGGATGGGACAGACGATTTGGGAACGGAGCTGGTCCATCCGCAGCATGGAAGAGCTTATGATGGACATGATGCTCGATGATCCAAAGGCCAGTCTGGTCCTCGACAGGGTGACTGAGGGGTCTATTCAGCGCGCGGTCGCCTATGCCCAGGCGCCGGTCGATATACTCTGGATCGGCGATGATATCGGCATGCAGAGTTCGATCATGATGAGCGAAGAGCTCTACCGGAAATGGCTGAAGCCACGCATAAAACAGGTGATTGATGCCGCAAAAAAGGTGAAGCCCGATATACTCGTTCTCTACCACTCCTGCGGCTTCATTCGTCCCTTTATACCGGATCTTATCGAAGTCGGAGTGGATATACTCAATCCGGTGCAGCCGGAGTCTATGGATTTCGCCGAGATCCATACCGAGTTCGGCCGGGATCTCTCCTTTCATGGAACGATCGGAACACAGTCGACCATGCCCTTCGGTTCACCAAAGGATGTACGAGATATGGTTATTCGAAATCTCGACATCGCCGGAGATAGGGGAGGACTCTTCTGCACGCCGACCCATCTCTTAGAACCCGAAGTTCCCGTCGAGAATATCCTGGCGTATGCCGAAGCGTGTAGTGAGTACAACAGCTAACTACTAATTTGTACCATCATCTCTACTGAGATCGCCCATGACAGCTCAGAATTCCAGGGTTACGATGAATAATCTATCACAAGGAGGGCCTGCATGGGTTCTAAGAAATTAGTATTTGTACTTGTTATGTTTCTCATTGCTTCCCTGACGATTTTTGCCGCAGGCGAGGCAGAAGAAACGGCGTCCCAGGATCAGACGGAGATTCGTCTCGCCTGGTGGACCAACGAGGTTCGCACCGCCGTCACGCTCGAGTCAATCGCACTTTACGAGGAGATGAATCCTGATGTAAAGATCGTTCCCGAATACACCGGTTGGGGCGGATATTGGGATAAGCTTGCAACGCAGATTGCAGCAAACGATGCCCCGGATGTTATGCAGATGGTAAACAACCGGCTGACCGAATATGTCGAGGGCGGAATCCTGGCGGCATTGGATGACTACGATTTAGATTTCGACAAAGTCGATACTGCAGCACTGGAGGAGTGGACTCAGAAAGGAAGCGTATACGGTCTCCCGGCGGGGTTGAACGGCTGGGGAGTACTCTATAATCCCGACATCTTCGATCAGGCCGGCGTGGGCTATCCCACTGTCGACTGGACCTGGGATGATTTCGAGGCCATGGCGACCGAAATCCATGAGAATACCGGCCTCTACGGAGTCTCCTTTGTACTGATGTACCAGGATCTTCCCTTCCTGGCCCGGGAAGCCGGCTACCCTCTCTTCTCTGAGAACGGTAAGAGCTGGGGGTTCACCGACTACTCCTTCTTCGAAGACTATTTCGCCATGATGAATCGTATGCACCAGGCCGGTGCGCTGGTTGAGCATACCTTCACTATGGAGAACTTCAACAACTGGGCTGCGAATCCCATGGCCTTCGGTGAAGCGGCAATGGTATTCATTCCATCCAACCAGGCAACACCCATCAATGCCGGTGTAGGCAAGGCTTTGCCGTTCATGCCTGTTCCCGGAACCGCTGCAAATAACACAATGCACCTGGCGGCTGCGTTGGCTTTCACCATGAACAGCGCCAGTGAGCAGCCGGAGATCAGTGCTGATCTGGTTAATTTCCTGACCACCGAACCTGAAGCGCTGGCGATCCAGAAGGCGAACCGCGGCGTTCCCGCTACCGCCGAAGCTCGAAACTATATGCTCGACCAGGGGCTCGAACCCGGACTCGCTGCGTCTTTCGATTTTGTAAGTGTCGCCGCGCCTATAAGTTCTCCCCTCGAGTGGGTTCCGAATCCCGGTCGGGCTGAGATCAATGAACTCTGCGACGAGATCTTCGCCAAGGTCATGTTCGGCGAACTAAGTCCAGCTGCCGCCGCGAAAGAGTTCTACAATCGCGGTAACGAGATCCTCGGCCGTTAATTTTACCATAAGGTTGCACTATGGATACCAAGCCACGAAGAAGCTTCATCCATAATAACCATGTCACGGGGCTGATATTTATCGGCCCCTGGCTTATCGGTTTTTTTGGATTCATTATCATTCCGATGTTCATCTCTCTCTACCTCTCGTTTACCAACTACAACCTGATTTCGCCGCCCGAATGGGTCGGTATGAAGAATCTGGTACGGATGTTCACCGCGGATGAACTGTTCTCCAAATCCATAGTGGTAACCTTTCAGTATGTCTTTCTCTCGGTCCCCGCCAGGCTGATATTTGCGCTGGCGGTGGCCATGCTTCTTTCGCAAAAGAGATGGTTTAGCTCATTCTACCGAATAATCTACTATATTCCATCTATCCTCGGCGGTAGCGTAGCGGTCGCTATCGTGTGGCGCATGATTTTTGGTTCCCGGGGACCGTTGAGCGCCGTATTCAAGATCCTTACCGGATCGTCTTATTCACTCATTGGTGATCCCAATCTCGCCCTGCTCTCCATCGTGCTTTTGAGTATGTGGCAGTTCGGCTCCTCGATGTTGATCTTTCTGGCGGGAATAAAAAATATTCCCACCCACTACTACGAGGCGGCGGTTATTGACGGGGCGGGGTCGATTCGGAAGTTCTTTCATATTACCCTGCCGCTTTTGTCTCCGGTTATACTCTTTAACTTGATTATGCAGACTATCGCCGCATTCAAAATGTTTACCCAGGCCTATATCGTTACCGCAGGCGGCCCGATGAACAATACCCTGGTCTACTCCCTCTATCTCTTTAAACGTGCCTTCCTTTTCAGCGAGATGGGCTATGCCTCGGCAATGGCCTGGATCCTTCTCGTCATTATCTCGATCATCACCGCGATATTCTTCAAGACATCGAACCGCTGGGTATTCTACGAGGGAGGGAAATAATGCCGCTTTCCATTCGATCTGTTCGCTCATCCACGCTCTTCCACGGCTTTACCATGCTGCTGGCGGTCGTTATGTTCTATCCGATCCTCTGGCTGATATTCGCCACCTTCAAGGATCAGCTGGAGATATTTCGCAGCGGAACTGCCCTTATTCCCAAGGAAGTAACCACCAAAAACTTTGTTATGGCATTTCGGGGATTCGGCGACTATAACTTTCCCCATTTCCTGAAGAACTCCCTGATCCTTAGCACCTGGAGTGTCGTCGGCGCCATATTCTCATCTTCAGTAGTAGCCTTCGGTTTCGCCAGATTGGAGTTCTTCGGAAAAAAGGTTTTCTTCGCCTGCATGATCGCTACCCTGATGCTGCCGTATCAGATTATCATGGTGCCCCAATATGTTATTTTCCACAGACTGGACTGGATCGATACCTTTCTGCCCATAATCGTTCCGGCCTTTTTGGGCGATGCGTTCTTCATTTTCCTCGTGGTACAGTTTATCCGGGGCATTCCCCGGGAGCTCGACGAATCCGCCTTTATGGACGGCGCCAGCGTCTACCGAACCTTCTTCAGTATTATTCTTCCCTTGTTGAAGACGCCGATTATCACCGTTTCGATTTTCAAATTCTACTGGACCTGGGAGCAGCTTCTGCAACCCCTGATCTATCTCAACAGCATCGAACTCTATCCATTGCCGGTGGCGTTGAACATGTGGTCGGACCCCGCGTCCGGTACCAATTACGGTGCGCTGCTGGCGATGGGCTTGTTATCGCTCATCCCGGTGGTCGCGGTGTTCGGCCTGCTCCAGAGATATATCGTCGACGGTGTAAGTACCCAGGGCTTGAAGGGCTGAGTGTGCCGGGAACCAGGCCAGCTTGAGGCGGCATAATCAAAGGTGTAGAATTGGGAAATGAGAATACGATCGAGGTTACTGCTCTATTTCCTCTCATTCTACACCGCCATTCTCGTGCTCGGCCTGGGGGCACAATGGTTTACCTACCGGGTATTCAGTACCTATCTCTACGGTACAGTAAATGAGATTTTCAATTCGAGCGTGAGCAGTTTTACCGCTGCGGTGAGTAATCTTGAACGACTCTCAGTCAGTATCCTCTCCGATCGGATTGTTCAGGACTTCCTCGATCCCAAGAAACAAAAGGATGAGACCTACGCCTGGCGGCAGTCCCGGGAGCGCTTTATCGATCAGCTTTCCTTTTATTCGCATACCAATGAGTATGTCCGGGAGGTGATCGTTGCCGATAGTGCTGGCAATCCCTACTATGCAAACATCGGACTTTTTCATCAAACCTCTTACGATGAAATTATTAAGCCGGAGATCCGGCGGCGGAGTGAGAGCCTCGGCGGAAGCAGCGTCTGGAATCAGACCGGCTCGGACGTGTTACCCGCGGTACTCTCCCGGCAGATCAATATGGTGGGAGAATTCAATCCCCCGCCGCTGGGTCAGCTTCATATCTTTGTAGACGTCGAGCAGTTGCTCAATGAAACCCTATCGCAGATCGGTTATTACGGACTCAAGGCGGGGATCGGTTATAAGGGCGACGAGTTTTATGCGCTGGAAGGCGATAATACCCGCGATCTGATTAAGGATCTGGGCAGCCGGCAATATGCCACCGTAGTTCACCGGGGCGAACGCTATTTTGCCGCTTACATCAGCAGCGGTAAGGAGTGGGAGTTTCTCTTCCTGATTCCAACCGCCGAGCTCTTTTTTGAGCTTCAACGAGTCAACCGCATATTCTATGCTGCCTTCCTCGGCCTCTTCATAATTGCCGCCCTCCTGATCCTCCGCGCCTCACGGCAGCTCGCGAGGCCGATCATTGCCTTGTCGCGGACGATGGAAGATATTGTCGAGAATAATTTCGTGCGTAGTGAAATCCAGGAGCTGCCATCGGGTACCTCGAATGAGGTCGTGCTGCTGCATAAAGAGTTCAATGAGATGCTCGAGAAAATTGACACCCTCATCAATCGCAACCTGAAGCAGCAGCTATCGTTGAAACAGTCCCAGCTGGAGGCGCTCTCCCATCAGCTCAATCCCCATTTCCTCTACAACACCCTCGATTCGGTTTACTGGATGGCTCAAATGGGGGAGCAGCCTGAAATCGCCACGGTCATCAAGTCACTTAGCGCCCTGCTGCGAAGCTCCCTCGAGAAATCCGCAGCGCTGATAACGGTCAAGGAGCAGTTGGATCTTCTGAATGATTATTTCTACATTCAAAAAATTCGCCTGAAGGATCAGCTGGATTTTCACATCGATATCGATCATCGCCTGTACGAGTGTCTGATTCCCCGTTTTACCCTTCAGCCCCTGGTAGAGAACTCGATTAAATATTGTTTGAACTCTTCCAGGAAGGTCTGCATCGTGGAGGTGGCCATGCGCAGGGAGGAATCAGCCGGCTTGTTTATTATCACCATCCGCGACAATGGTCCTGGGTATCATCCCGAGACCGAGGATCCTCAGAGTACCGGAATCGGACTGGAAAACCTACGGCGCCGGATTGAGTTGATTTACGGCGAAGGGGCGAGGCTCGAGATAGGAACGGTCGATTCAGGGGGTACTGAAGTGCGTATAGTGCTGCCGACAAACATAGCCGGGGAGGATGCGTGATTCGAGTACTCCTCGTCGACGACGAACGCTTCAGCATCCGCGGTATGCTCGAGATGGTCCCCTGGGAGAAGTGGAACTGTGAGGTAGTCGGGACGGCGGACAGCGGGCTGACGGCCCTGGAGCTTCTCCGGCATGCGGATGTCGATCTAGTTTTTACCGACATCCGCATGCCGGAAGTGGACGGGCTTGAGCTTATTCGGCGGGCAGGCGAGATTCAGCCTGGACTCCGGTTCGTTATTATCTCCGGTTACGGCGAGTTCGATTATGCCCGTCGTGCCATGCAGTACGGGGTGCAGCAGTACCTGCTCAAACCGGTGGGTCTGGCGGAAATCGAGGAGATCCTGCTCTCCATTTCCGAGACCTTCATTAGGGAGTCCCGGCAGCGTCGGGGAGCAGAGGAGAAAAGCGCCGACGTCGACCTTGGTCCGTATCTGGAAAAAACAGTACTTGCGGTGACCGGCAAGGATTGGAACAGCGTCGGGCGCATCCTGCTGGATATCTTCAAGGAGATATCCGCCGCCGGCGGTGAGCTGGAAGCGAGTCGCAGAGCGGCAATCCGCTTTCTTTCTATGCTGATCGAAGGAGAAGTCATATTCTCCGACGAGTCCACCCTTATGCTCGCCGGCAAGATCGGATCCGCCGTCTCCCAGAGTGAGATCTACAATATCCTTAAGGACCAGATCCTACTGACCCAAACCCAGACTGATGTATCCCTGGGAGAACGGCTGAACCCGCACATCCAAAAAATTCTTATTCACCTGCTGACCCACTATCGGGATCGAAACCTGACCCTAAAATGGCTGAGCGAGAACATCGTTTTCGTCAAACCCGACTACCTGGGAAAACTCTTTCATCAGGAGACGGGAAAGTCATTTGCCGCTTATCTGGCAGAGTACCGGGTATCCCGGGCCTGTGAAGTACTCAAGCGCCGACCGGATATCCACAGCCTGGAGCTTGCCGAACTCTGCGGCTACGGAGAGAACAGCAGCTATTTCATTCGACAGTTCAAGAAGTTCAAGGGCATGACTCCCGGTGAATTTGCGGCGAAATCGGTAGTTGAAGACTAGATGTCGCCGATGAGTATCGGCAGATGGTCGTCTTTGTCTCTCGATTCGACAGGAAATTAAAAAGGCAGTTCTACTGATATGACACATAAACACTACTTATCTGTTGCATGACAGCTGCATAGTCCCTACTTACAATGAATCAACCGAGGTAGAACAGCAATGATGAGACTACGTAAGGATGTCGATGAACTGATGGACCGGATAATCCGGTTCACCACCATGGGTAAGTGCGGAGACGCACTGGTCATGGTGAATCTCGAACAGGAAGCCTATGCAGTACAAGGTTTAGACCAGTGGAACTTTCCCGGCGAGATGAAAGCGTTTCTCGACGAGAATATCAAGGCCCTGGAGTTTGCCTGGCGGAAAAAGGGGCTTATCCCGGATGACTCAATCCCGGCCCTCTATCCCCGGTACGGGATTGCCGAACATTCTGCCTTTGTAGGCGGTGAGGTGGGGTTCGGTCAGGAGACGAGCTGGCATCATCCGTTCTTAGCGGATTACAAGGATATCTCGAAGCTGGAGTTGAGAGAAGACAATCTCTGGCTCCGTCTGGTTATCGACGGATTGGCATACTATAAAGAGCAGGGAGAAGGGATCTTTGCGGTTAAACAGAGAGGCGCCATGGCGCCGCTGGATCTGGCCAATGCTCTACGCGGAAACGATATCTTTCTCGATATGTATGAATCCCCCGAAGAGCTGCACAAGCTCCTGACGTTCTGCACCGAGGCGTGCGAATGGTATATCTCCCGGCAAAAGCACGTGGTCGGAGATTTTTACGGAGGAAGCATCAGCGGCACCGATGTTTGGATGGCGGGGGATGCGGTCGGTCACTTGTCGGAGGACGCATCGGTCATGTGCTCCTCCGATTTCTATGCAGATTTCGGAAAACCCTACACTATGAGACTGGTGGAAAGATACGACTCAGCCTTTATGCATCTCCATACGGCGGGAACACAGGCCTTCTCCGAAATTCTCGATCTTGAGAAGCTGCACTATTTTGAGCTGGCTCCCGACCCGAAGCAACCGAGCGGTATCGAGGTCTATAAGGCTCACCTGGAGCTCTTCGGGAACAGGATTGTTAAGCTCTTCGTGACCTTTGATGAGATAAAGGAGAATATTGATTTTCTGAAAAGGGCCAAGACGGTATTAGTCTGTGATGCCGGGAGCGTTGAAGAGGCACAAGCAATTACAGCATATGTACGACGGGAGCTTCCGGTTCAGTAAATACGCTTACGAAATGAGGATGATAGAGGATGATTGGAACAAGAGGACATGATGTCGGAGCAGCACCGGGAACTGCCGCGGGGCTGGCGCGGGAGATGCAGGATCTCGGTATGGAAGCGGTTCAACTGGTCGCCTACAGAAGTATTGCGGGTATTCGCGAGCAGCCCGGGAGCCTGTCCCATGGACTGGCATGGTCCGTAGCGCGGGAGTTTGAGAAACGGGGGATCCATTTGGCTCTCTTGGGGAGCTACTTCAACATGCTGGAGAGGGACGAATCGAGCCTAAAGACCCTGATGGAGCGGTTCAAGGAGTACATTCGCTACGCCCGGGATTTCGGCTGTCCGCTGGTGGGAACGGAGACGGGTTCCTACAATGCCGATATGTCCTTCCACCCGGATAATCATGGGGAAGAGGCTTTCCGCACTATTGTTCAGCTCTTCAAGGAGCTCGTTTCCGAGGCGGAAAAGCACGGGGTGATGGTCGGTGTCGAAGGCGTCTACCGCTTCTCCATCCACACCCCCGAGAGAATGAAGCGACTGCTCGATGCGGTGGATTCGAACAATCTCCAAGTCATCCTCGATCCGGTCAATCTTTTGCACTTCGGAAACTACAGAGATGCGAAAGGGATTATCGAAGAATCGTTTTCACTCTTCGGCGATAAGATTGTTCTGATTCACGCGAAGGATTTTGTGGTGGAGGGCGATCAGATACGAACCGTCCCCCTGGGACGGGGCTTGATGGATTTCGAGCACCTGCTCGCAACGGCGCAAAAACATAAACCAGGAATCGATATTATTATCGAAGATCTGCGGGGAGAGGAGCTCACCGAGAGCCGGCAATTTCTTGAAAGCATACAAAACAGGATAGGATGATGAGCGAAAATAGAATTTTGCGGGAAAAGATCGATCTGGTTGTCAGGCGCACAATGGCCATGGATTTCGCCTGGGACTGGTCCGCCGGCGTCGCTTTTTACGGCATAAGCCGCGCCTGGGAGGTCCTCAAGGAGCAGGAGTACCTCGACTATCTGGTCGGCTGGGTGGACGATTATCTGGAGCGGGGTATTCCGGCTTTCACCGTCAATGCCGTTTCCATCGGCCACACGCTGATAACCCTCCATGACGCAACCGGTGATGAGAAGTACCTGAACGTGGCCAATGAAATGGCTGAATACCTCGCGAACGACGCCTTCCGCTTCGGCGAGAATGTGCTGCAGCACACGGTCTCTCAGAACTACAATTTCCCGGAACAGGCCTGGGCCGACACCCTCTTCATGGCCGCCTATTTCCTGGTTCGCCTGGGGGTGAAAACGGAAAATGAGGCCTACCTGAATGACGGTCTGAGGCAGTACTACTGGCATGAGGAGTTCCTGCAGAACACAAGCACCAATCTCTACTACCATGCCTGGGACAATATCAATCAGAATAATCTCTCCGGCATCTACTGGGCCCGGGCCAATGCCTGGGTAACCGTTACAGCTGCGGGAGCTCTGAAGGAGATCGATGCCTTTAATCCCTCCTTCATGGTGATTCTCGATGCGCTGCGCGATCAGTTAGCGGCGCTCGTCAGGCTGCAAACTGAAAACGGGCTCTGGAGAACCGTATTAGACGATCCATCGGCCTATGAAGAGATCTCCGCCTCGGCCGGAATCATAACGGGATTGATCGGCTATGAGAGGGTGCTGGGGCAGAGCATCTACAAGCCGTATATCGGTAAGGGGATTGAAGGTTTACTCGCCAATATTGCCGCAGACGGCCGGGCAATGAACGTCTCGGCCGGAACGGCGGTGATGAGAAGCGCCGAAGACTATAAGCTCGTACCCCGGAAACGCATCCAGGGCTGGGGGCAGGGACTCGTACTGGCCGCTTTGGCGGAAGCCTCTCTGCTTGGCGACGGTTCTGGTCAGGAAGAGTAGGGATAATGGGTAACGACCGCACGAAACCGAATGTAATCATCGTCCTGACCGATGATCAGGGATACGGAGACCTGGGGTGTCACGGGAGTCCCTGGATGATAACGCCGAACCTGGATGCGTTTCACGCCGACGCCGCGAGCTTCTCTGATTTCCATGTGTCGCCCCTTTGCACCCCCACCAGGGGCGCGCTGATGACAGGACGACGGCCGCTGGTGAACGGGGCCTGGGGGGTCTACAGCGGGCGCTCCATCCTGCATAGAGATGAAGTGACCATGGCCGATATCTTCTCGGAGAACGGCTACCGGACGGGACTCTTTGGAAAGTGGCATCTGGGGGATAACTATCCCTATCGACCGCAGGACAGGGGCTTCCAGCATGTGGTCGCTCACAAGGGCGGCGGCGTCGGGCAGACACCGGATTTCTGGGGGAACAACTACTTCGACGATACCTATTTCAAGGACGGTGTTCCGGTACAATACGAAGGCTACTGCACCGACGTCTGGTTCGACGAGGCCTTGAAGTTTATAACCGATGCAAAAGAGGATCCATTTCTGGCGGTGATTACCACTAACGCACCCCATGTCCCCTATCTTGTGGACGAGAAGTATGAGCAGCTCTATCGCGACAATCCCGATATTCCCTATCCACCTTTCTGCGGCATGATCACCAATATAGATGAAAACTTCGGCCGGCTGAGAGAAGAGCTCCGGCGCCTGGAGTTGGAAGAGAATACGATTCTGATATTCATGACGGACAACGGCAGTTCCGGCGGTATCCTTGTCGATGACGACCGATTTGTATATCAGGGCTACAATGCCGGGATGCGGGGCAGAAAACGGGACAACTACGACGGCGGACACAGGGTTCCCTTTTTTATCCGCTGGCCTGCGGGCGGGATCGCCGGCGGGAGAAGTATCGATCAGCTGAGCTGTCATATCGATCTTCTGCCCACGCTGGCTGAGCTCTGCACTATAGAGCTTCCGCAGCCTGAGAAGCTCGACGGCAGGAGCCTCGTCCCGTTGCTGAGGAACGAGATCTCCCGCTTCCCCGACGACAGGATGGAGATCCTCCATATCGGGACGGATTTTAATCAACTCCCGGAGAAGTGGAATAACGTGGTTTTGAGCTTCCGCTGGCGACTGGTCCATAGGGATGAGCTCTACGATATTAAACAGGATCCGGAACAGCGAAATAACCTGGCGGAAGAGTATCCGGAGGTCGTTGAACGCATGGGGGCCTATCACGAGGATTGGTGGTCTGCCGTCTGCGGCGGGCTGGACGAGTATGCCCGCATTCCCCTGGGAAACGGCGTTGAAAACCCGGTGAAGCTCGACGCCTTCGATGTCATGGGCGATGCGGCCGTGCATCAGATCGATCTTCTCCGGGCGAGCAGGAACAGCGGGCGATGGGCCGTTGATGTCGAGAAGCCCGGAAGCTACCGCATCTCCCTGCGGCGCTGGCCGGTCGAGCTGGGACTGCCTATCAAGCAGGAGCTCTCCGACGACGCCGCGGCAAGAATCGCGCCTTACGGGGGAGCGGTCACACACTGTACCCCGATGGCGATGGAGAGGGCGCGGATGAAACTCTTCGGTATCGAGCTGACCCGGGATATTGCGGTCGATGATCCGGCGGTCAGCTTCGAGGTGGAACTCTCTGATACCGGAGAGACAACGCTCGACGCCTGGTTCGAGACCTCCGACGGCCGGGAGCAGGGCGCCTATTATGTCTATGTGGATTTCAAGGGGTAACGATGAACATTGTCTACCTGCATACCCATGATTCGGGGCGCTATATCGAACCCTATGGCTACGGAATCCCGACCCCCAATCTTAAAGAATTTGCCGGCCAAGGAACCCTGTTTCGTAATGCCTTCTGCGCCGGCCCCACCTGCTCCCCCAGCCGGGCCGGTCTGCTGACAGGCATGGCGCCCCATTCATGCGGGATGACCGGCTTATCCCACCGGGGATTCGCCCTTGCTGATTACAATCGGCATCTGGTCCGCTTCCTGAACGGGCTGGGTTATGAGACCGCCCTGTGCGGGGTGCAGCATGAGGCGGCCGACGATCGGACCATCGGGTATCAGAAAATTCTGCATGAAGAACAGTATACGGAAGAGAATTTCAGGGAGTGCGATCTGGCCAACGCGGCAAAGGCGGCGGATTACATCAGCCGAAAAAAGGATACCCCCTTCCTCCTCTCCTACGGGATGGTCAACACCCACCGGCCCTATCCGGCCGTCGATGCCGAGGTGAAGACCGATCAGGTGATGCCGCCGTTTCCGGTGCCCGATACGCGAGAAAACCGTGAGGACATGGCCGCCTATATTTCGGCCATAAAGGTGGTGGACCAATGTGTCGGGACCGTACTCGACTCCCTGGAGAAGGCGGGGATCCGGGACGAGACTCTGGTCATCTTCACGACCGATCACGGGATCGCCTTTCCCAGAATGAAGTGCAATCTCTACGATACGGGAATCGGTGTTTCGCTGATCATCGATTTCCCCGGGAATCGGCGGAAGGGGAGGGCCTCTGATGCGCTGGTCTCGCATCTGGATCTCTTCCCCACGATCTGCGATCTGCTGAATGTCGCGCGGCCGGAATGGCTGCAGGGCGAATCCATGGCGCCTCTCTTCGACGGCGAGCAAGAGGAGATTCGGGAGACCCTCTTCTCCGAAGTGAGTTACCATTCCGCCTATGAGCCCATGCGCTGTGTGCGCAGTAAGCGCTACAAGTATATCCGGGTCTTTAGCGGCTATGACAAACATGTGCACCTTGGCGGAGACGGCGGGACGGCCGATCAGTTCCTGATTAAGCACGGCGGACACGACCTGGTTCGAGAGGAAGAGATGCTCTTCGATCTCTATCTGGATCCGGTAGAACGGGTGAATCTTGCCGGCGATGCAGCCTACAAAGCCGTCTACGAGGAGATGAAGACCAACTTAGACAACTGGATGCTCGAGACGAATGATCCCCTGCTGGAGGGAGATATTCCGGCCCCGGAGGGGAGCACGGTCGACGCAGCCGCGAAGCATAATCCGGAGATAGTCTCCTGAAAAACCACCATCATCCCGCCGGGCTGCCGATAGAACTCAATGGATTCAAGCTCGATCTGGCGCTTAGCTTTTCACGAGAGGATCTCTGGCATGGAATGCTCCCTGCTGAAGGGGAGCGGTGGGTTCCGGAATCCGGCGACGGACCGGAAGCGGTTCTAAGGCTGACTACCGGGAAGGAGCGCATAGAGTATGCCCTGGAATTCGAATCCTCCTTCGCGACGCAAATCCGGATTGAGCTTAGCCTGCAGGACGAGGATGAGCTCTTCCATCTGATTCCCTGCAATATACACGGCGACAATAACCTGGCCTACGGCAGACCGGGGGAGTTCCCCAATCTGACGACGGAGTCTCCTCAACATGTTTCTTGTGCGCCCCTGTGGGAGTTCCGGGCCGATCGAGCGTCCCACCCCGTCTCGATACTCTGCTGCTCCCGGGGCGCGGTGGGGATCTCCATTGAACCATATGCGGAAGGCGAAAACGGCGAGTTGACCCGAAACGGCCTTTTTTGCGCTCTTCCGAACCGCTTAGGCGTCTCCCTCGGTTATACCAACGATCCGGTTACCTTCATTAATCACCTGAGGATCACTGAGGAGGGGCTGGATTTCTGCATGGATTGGGAAGCCTCGAGTCGGCATAGAAGCAAGAGGCAGATGAGTCGGGGACGGATCTTTGGGATCAGAGGGGCGGGCCGGGAATCTGTGCATCCGATCATTCGCGAACTCTACCTGCAGATGGCCGATCGCGCCGTCCCCGAAAAACCGCTGGAGGATGCCGCTGCAGCGCTCTTGGATACTTTTCTGGAAGTGAACTACTCCAAGGAGCATCAGAATTACACCAATATGGAGTGTCGAGTTCCCGATGCTCCGCAGCTCAAGGCCTGGCGTCCCCTGGTCGAGATCGGGTGGACCGGGGGCGGGGTGATTGCATATCCCCTGCTCATCGCCCGAGAGGCCCTGGGCATGCCGGAATCCATCTTCGATGACTACAAGAGTCCGGAGAGCATCCTGCAGGATATCGTCGACGGCTACAATCAGAAATCCGGTCTGCTCTTCGATGTGGTTCAGTCCTGGAGCGATACGTGGCCCGAGAGCCGCGTGAACGGCTGGTGGTCGGGATTTCATCTGGCGGAGAACTGCCATACGGCTTATGCTAACGGTTCCGCGCTCTACTACCTCTTTAAAACCCTAAACTTTATGAAGGCGCATCAGCAGCGGAGCAATGAGGCGTGGCAGGCTGTCGGTTGTCGGGTGCTGAATACCGTACAAGCGCTGCAGCGGGAGGACGGTGCCTTCGGCTACACCTACTCCGAATCGGAACGGCGTGTGCTTGACTGGGAAGGATTTGCAGGCTGCTGGTTTGTCCCGGCTTTTGTCCTCGCCTTCAGAATCACGGGAAATGACTCCTATCTCGATTCCGCCGTCCGGGCCGTGGCATACTATGCACAATTTGTCAGCGACCTCAACTGCTGGGGAACGCCGATGGACACCTGGAAATCGGTGGATGAAGAGGGAAACCTGGCCTTTATCAAGGGCGTACGGCTTCTGCATCAAGCCACGGGCGATCCTGAGTATCTGAGAATGCTCGAACAGGGGGCCTACTACGAGTACCTGTGGCGCTACGGTTTCAACGCCAGGCCCGAATGGCCGCCGTTGAAAAATTCAGGCTGGAGATCCTGCGGAGGTTCGATCACCTCCGTATCCAACCCGCATATGCATCCCATGGCTCTTTTGGTAACGGATGATCTGGAATATCTGGCGGATGCCACCGGCGATGAGTACCATCGCCAGCGCGCCGAGGATGCGGTCGCCTGGGCCATGGCTACCATGGAACTCTATCCCGCAATCATGGGCTACGGCCGTTACGGAGTCTTTTCAGAACGATTCTGCCCCAGCGACGGCCTGACCATAGAACGTTACTCAGACGGTACGCCGTCCAGCACCTGGTTCAGCTACAACGGCTGGGCGGCGGCCAATCTGCTGGAGGCGTTGGCGGAGCGAATTCTCACGGAGAGATAGATGCGGAACGATGACTTTAAAGAATTCAACTATTATCCCGACCTGGATGAACTTCATGGCTGGATCTCCTCCATCTGGGAACTGGCGGAAGAGACCGCATATACGGCGGAGATTATAGAGAACAACGGTTTCTCCTTCAGTCTGGGCGTCAACCATGTGGGGAATGAGTTCAGCTACGTCAAATTCACTCCCGAAGGGATGGATCCATTTTACGCTTACTGGCAGCCCGTGCTCTCCGGATCGGCGCCGCTCCTGGTCCATCTTCCCGGGTACGGGGCGGAGATGAGCACTCATCCCGAACTGGTTGCCCGGGGATTCAATGTGCTCCATGTCTCGCCTCTGGGATATGCGACACCCGACGGCCCGGATGAGGGCAAAAAGCGCAACCAAGCCTGGCCGGTGCTGCCCGATACGGTTTTAAGCGGCGCCCGGGGGGGGTACCGAATCTGGCTCGCGAACTGCCTTATGGCGGTTGCCTGGGCCATGCAGCAGGCCGAGGTAATCGGAAACCGGGTCTCCTTTTTTGGCACCAGCCAGGGGGGCGGTGCAGCGCTGCTCCTCGGCTCCCTGTTTAAAGATAAAGGGGTGCGCTGTGTCGCGGCGGATGTTCCCTTCCTGACCCACTATCCCCTGGCGGCCGGCAGGGGTGCCTATGCTCATGCGACGGAGGGGCTCGATGCGATGGACGACAAGCATGCGGGATGGAAAGCCCTGGGATTTGTGGACACCATCACCCACGCCGCACGACTCACCTGCCCGGTTCTGCTGACAGCAGGAGGGAAGGACGAGATTTGTCCTCCTGAAACTATCCGGGCCCTCTATGACAACCTGCCCGGTACAAAATCACTGAGCAATTTCGAAGCATTATCACACCGCTATACCCGGGAGTTTATTCCCCTGGCGGCGGCCTGGTTCAGAATCTATGCTTAGGAGAAAATGATGAATGAAACAGGCTCAAACCCATTGCTTCCCCTGGAATGGGAACTCTTCATTGCCGATGGCGAGCCGCATGTGTATGATGGCTATCTCTATCTCTATGGTTCAATGGATCTTAAGAATGGATTTTTGGATGGCCAGCAGCACTGGTGTTCAACTGAATACCATGTCATCCGGACCAGGGATATGGAGAACTGGGAAGATATGGGTCTCTCCTATTCCCTTTCCAGCATTCCCTCAGACGCGCTTCCCGAGACAGCTACCAGGCTGTGGGCTCCCGATCTCTGCTTCAATCCTTATGGTCGTAAATACTATCTGTACAGCTGTACCAATGGGGGAGGAGGTATTTTCGTCGCCTCGTCCGATTCTCCCGCCGGTCCGTTTACCGATACGAAGCGGGTAACCATCGATCACCGGGATATTCTTCCCCGGGTCATTGATCCGGGAGTCCTCCTCGACGACGACGGTAAAGCCTATATCGTCTGGCCGGGTGGTGAGGATTCTCCATGGTCCATCGGACAGCTGGATCCGGAAGATTTTTCCAATGTGCTGGGAGAAACAGTCACTCCCATTGAGAATATGGTGTATCCCTTCGAAGGACCTTCCCTGCGGAAGCGGGGAGATACCTACTATTTTATCTACATTCAGAATAATGGACCCAGAACAGAAGCCAATAAACAGCCAGCCAGAATGGCCTACATGACCAGCAAATCACCTCTCGGACCATACGAAGATAGGGGAGTAATTATCGACACCAGCGACTATCCTGGTACCATTAATGTGCACGGTTCCATTGTTGAGTGGAAGGATCAGTGGTTTGTCTTCTATCACATCCCCGTTCAGGGAATGGAAAAAACAAGATATGCCTGTGCGGCTCCTCTGAGGTTTAATCCCGATGGAACAATTGTACCGGCTAAGCCGACCTCCTGCGGCCCCAGAGCCGCCTTTCACTTAGATGAAGAAATCCCGGCTATTTCCGCGGTCGATTTTTCCGGTGGCGTTAAAGAACAGCGATGCGATTATAATGATCCGCTGGATGCCTACCTCTTCTTCGACAGTGTCGGCAGTTTCGCCGGTTTTAGATACGTGGATTTCGAAGCGGATGCCTGCTCATCTATTATAGTGAAAGTGAAGTCTGAAACATCCGGTGTCATAGAAATCCGAGCCGATGAGTACGATGGACAGCTGCTGGCGGAGATCGACCTCGAAGCAAGTGAGGAATATCAGAGGTACGCCGTCGATTTACGTTCGGCCATATCGCATCGGCATGCGGTCTATCTGGCGCTGAAGTCAAAAGACGGATCTGGAAGAGTGCGGATTTCATCTTTTCAGTTCCAAAGGCGATAGGAAGAAGTATATGGGACCGATGCGAAAGCCGAATATAATTCTGATAAATTGCGATGATCTTGGGTATGGAGATCCGGGCTGCTACGGATCGAAGATGAACAAGACCCCCTATCTGGACAGGATGGCGGAAGAGGGGCTGAGATTTACCGATTTCTATATGGCCTCCTCTGTCTGTACGCCTTCCCGGGGCGCGATGTTGACCGGCTGCTACCCAAAACGGATCGATTTTGCTGAGTTCGAGGGTCGAAAGGTTCTATTCCCCGGACAGGGCAAGGGATTGAACCCCGACGAGAAGACCATAGCCTCAGTCTTGAAGGACGTCGGGTATGCCACCAAACTGGTAGGAAAGTGGCATTGTGGTGATCAGCCTGAGTTCCTTCCGACCCGATGCGGATTTGATGAGTATTTCGGTCTTCCCTACAGCAATGATATGGGAATTCAGCGCGGCGATGCCGCTGGAACACGTCCGCCCTTACCTTTAATGCTTGACGATGCGGTCCTGGAAGAACAGCCCGATCAGATTTCGATTACCGAGCGTTACCTGGAACATTCGATCAGGTTCATCCGGGAGAACAGAGATAAGCCCTTCTTCCTCTATCTCGCCCATATGTATGTTCATCTTCCCCATTATCCTCTTTCTCGCTTTAGAGATGAGAATCCTAATCCCTATGCAGCCTGTGTTGCCTCGCTTGACTGGGTAACCGGCGTTATCCTCTACGAATTGAAGCAGCAGGGCTTAGATGAGGAGACTATCGTCATCTTCACCTCCGATAACGGTTCGAGAAACGATTACGGACCGAGTAATGGGGAATTGAAAGGAACAAAGTTTACCAACTGGGAGGGAGGTTTCCGGGTTCCCTGTATCGTCAGATGGCCGGGCAAAATCAGAGCGGGAACAGTCTCCCATGAAATAATGACCTCTCTGGACTTCCTTCCTACCCTTGCGGCCCTGGCAGGGGCCGATTTGCCTCATGCCGAGATAGACGGAATGGATATTTCTGACCATCTGTTAGGTTTATCGGAAATATCCGGGAGAAGCGAGTTTTTCTACTATGACTCAACGCAGCTGGCCGCTGTGCGCAAGGGAGATTGGAAGCTTCATCTTAGCCGGGAGGGCAGGCCGGTCTGTGAACTCTACAATGTGAGGAGGGATCCGGGAGAAGCAACGAACCTCTATGATTCGCAGTCCCAGGTAGTGGAAAGCTTCTCAGAAGCTGTTCAGCGGATGAGAAGGGAACTGGGAGATGCGATAACCGGAGAGCCGGGAAAAGCCTGCAGGAGGGCCGGATACGTAGAAGATGCTGTGCCGCTGACCCATTATGATCCGGAGCATCCCTACTACATCGCCATGTACGATCTGGACGACCGGGGGTAATGGGGTGGAGAGGGTTCGATCTAGGAGGGAGCTTTGAGAAGAGTTACGCTATGTGTAGTGGGGCTCGGATTCGGGCGACACATCATCGAGAATGAACTTCTCGAGGGCCCCGCTTCACCCTTCTTTGATCTGACCGCCGTTTGCGACCGAGATGTGAACAAGGCCGATTCCATTGCGAAGGAAAAGGGTCTGAAAGCCTATTACAGCCTTGAAGAGACCCTGAAGGATTCAAGCCTCGAGGTGATCGGCCTCTTCACCGGGCCGGTAGGGCGAGCCGGGCTGATCGAGAAGATTATCGATGCCGGCAAGGATGTGATGACCACCAAGCCTTTCGAAACCGACTCGGCCGAAGCTCTCAGAATATTGAAGAAAGCCGAGAAACTCGGACGGATGGTTCACCTGAACTCACCCAATATCGCCCCCTCCCTGGACAAGAAAATTATATCCGGCTTTCGAGATACATACTCCCTCGGAAAACTCTGCGCGGGACGATGGGAGGGCTGGTATAAAGCGGTAGAACAGGCCGACGGTACCTGGTATGACAATCCGCAGTTATGCCCGGCCGCACCTATTCTTCGATTGGGTATTTACGGGATTAATGAGCTGGTACCACTCTTCGGAAAACCGACTGGGGTTGAGGTCATGCAATCCCGAATGTTGACCGGTCGTCCCACCGCCGACCTGGCACAGATGATGGTTCAATTCGAATCAGGAGCGATGATCTCTCTGCTCGGCGGCTGGTGCATGGCCCCTGATCGATGCTGCAACCGCATTCATCTTCATTTTGAGAACGGGACCATTGTGAAGGATATCGATTGGCGCAGTCCCGTACATGGATTACACTCTAAACTTAGAATCCAGCTTTTTACACCTGAAAAGGGATTTTCCGACCCCGTCGAAGAACGCATTATCGACAGCTCCGATAGCAGCAGTGCCTACCAATGGGATCGCTTTTATGAGGCGGTAACGGAACGTAGAGTCTTTGAGGATGGAACCAGCCCTGAGCAGATCGCCGATTCCATAAGGGTATTGGAGATGATGAGTGAAGCTGCGCTGAGAAATCAACTTTGAAAAGGATAGTGAAATGATTACCAGAAAGGTCTATAGGGCTCAACTCACCGAAGTTTCGGCAGCTAGCTTGGAGGAGATCAAAGGAAAGGGCGTAAGCAGTTGTAATGAGCTGGTTGAAAGAGAGCAACTGATGACTGTCTCTCTCTACCGATGGGAACGCAACATTTTCTTATACTATGAGTGTATCTCTCATGAGCTGCGTCCGGAAAGTATCCTTCCCGGTCTGGAGGAGTTCCTTGCAGCATGGCCCGGGACCGCGGAACAGAGATTCTGGGTGCCAATGATCGACGTTTTTCATTTTAATGAACCGGTAGGTAAAGAACACTGGCAGAGGAACAAAGCTGTTGATAGAAGAGTCGGAAAGGTGGCGCATTTAAAACCGGATATGGTCGCCAGCTATATCTATTACCATTATCAGCTTCAGGAGGAACGGGCCTTCCCCGGCGATAAATATAAAATCATCTTCCTGCATGAGAATCTACTGTTTGGATACACGGAGCTACCGGAGGTGCTCGAAGAACCCTTGACCAGAAAGAAACTTGAAACCTCCGGTACGCCTGTCAACTGGGCTGACGCCCATATGGATCAGCACTTTTCGCCCTGGGATGACGGGACGATCTTCTTCAAGGACATTGAGCCAGTATTTCCAATCTGAGTAAGGAACAATTTGGAGGGTGGGAATGAAAAAGGTAGCTATCATCGGTGCAAGCGGACACTGGCCGTATGGCGTCGACGGCATAAATGTATACCCAGAAGCGGAACTCTCAGCTATCGCTCCGGCTCTGCCTGAGGAGCTGGAGAAGGTATCATTCACCTTCGCTAGGCAGATCGCTCACGGGGTTCCCCAATTTGAGAGTTATGAAAGAATGCTCGATGAGATAGAGCCGGATGTCGCCGTGATCAATCCCTACTACTATCTGAACGGCCCCGTGACCATCCAGTGTCTGAACCGGGGTATTCATTGTTTTACTGAGAAGCCGCTGACATTGTATCGTGAAGAGCTTGCAAAAATACAACAGCTTGTTGCTGAAAAGAATCTGAAACTCTCAACCATGCTCCCCGGTCGCTACAGTCCTGCAATTTATGCGGTATATAGAGCCGTCAAGAATGGGCTGATCGGTGCGCCTATTCATATTTCGGCTCAAAAGTCCTATAAGTGCGGGCAGAAACCGAAATGGCAGCACCAACGGAGACAGTTCGGTGGATTGATCAGTTGGGTCGGCTCCCACGCATTGGATTGGATAAACTGGGTGACAGATAACGGGATCGTAGAAATCCATGCCATGGAAACTCGGAAAGGAAACTACGGTAACGGCGAAATGGAATCGAGCAGCATTCTTCTTGCGCGTCTAAAAAACGGCGGTCAAGCGGTTGCGAATATCGATTATCTTCGTCCGTCGGGGGCCGAAACCCATGGCGATGACCGTCTTCGCATTGCCGGAGATAAAGGCATAGTGGAACTCATGAAGGACAAAGCCGTGATCATCCGTGATGATCGTCCGGAGGAGACGCTGCCGATGGAAGAACAGGAAGAGATGTTTGCTGCGTTTCTCCGATACGTCGATGATGATACTTACCCCTACAGGCAGACATTAGCAGATGTTTACGCTCTGACCGATGTTTGTATCAGGGCTCAGGAAGCGGCGGATCGCGAAGGGGAAGTGTATGATTAGCGAGGTATTCAAGCACACAGCCCAGGGCGATCTCAATCTTCATATCTTCCAACCGCCCGGGCACGCACCTGAAGCAACCGCCCCGGCGATTATCTTCTTCTTCGGCGGAGGATTTAAAACCGGGCATCCTAAGCAGTTCTTTCCCCACTGCCGGCATCTGAGCGACAGGGGCTTTGTGGCGATCAGTGCCGAGTACCGGGTCTTCGACAGACACGGGACAACTCCGGCCGAAAGCGCAAAGGACGGTAAGAGTGCGCTCCGTTATGTCCGGAACCACGCGGGGCGCCTCGGAATCGATCCCGAACGTATCGCGGCGGCGGGGGGCTCTGCAGGAGGACAGATCGCGGCCGCCTCTTTCTTTTTGCCGGGATTCGATGAGGATGCGGACCAGGGGATTAGCTGCCGTCCCGATGCACTCGTCCTTTATAATCCCGTCCTGGACACCGGCGAAACGGGCTACGCCTATGATCGGGTTTCCGCCTACTGGCGAGAGTTTTCACCTATTCACAATATCGGGGATCAGGCGCCCCCGACCATCATGTATATCGGGGATCAGGATGAGATCATTCCCGTCTCGACCATACAGGCCTGCGCAGAAAAGATAGAAAAGTGCGGATCCCCGGTGGAATATCATGTCTTCGAAGGGCAGGTTCATGGCTTCTTCAACTACGATCGGCGAGAGAACGGCTGCTACGACCGGATCGAAGAGCTTACCGACCGCTTCTTCCGGCGCATCGGCTGGCTTGGGGAGTAAGCTGGTCTGCGCCACTCCTTAATTTCATCATCCCCGCCTCCCATACTCCGCCCATTCATCGAGCATGGCGATATAGTTGTCCCGGGTTTTCGGCGTTACCCAGGTTAAGGGACTGGCGGAGGTATTGAGAATAAAGTGCGAGCCGTCGGTGGAGTCGATCAAGGCCCGAACCTGGCGGCGAATATTCTCCTCATTCTCATTCTGAAGATCCCGGAGCTGAATATTCCCGGCCAGGGTTATCTTCTTATTCACGGCCTTCCAGGCATCGCCAAACTCGATGTTTCCGCTAGGGGGCGCCTCGATCGGATCCAGTAGGTCGAGCTTCATGTCGACCATGCGAGGGAGGATCTGTTTAACAAATCCATGGCAATGGACGGCGGCATAGCCCCCGTGTCGGTGAACTTTATCAATGAGTCGTTTCTCGTAGGAGTAGATAAATCGCTCGTATATATCGGGGGAGTTCATCGGCGGTGTGGATTGCTCGCTGCCGTTGAATCTAAAGATGGGGCCCATACCCGATTCAAGACAACGATCGAGGATCAAGCTGATGCGTTCATAGGCGATGTCGCATAATTCGCGCAGCAAGCCCTGGTCGGTAACGGTAAGCATCAGGTAGTCTTCGAATCTCATCAATCCCGATACGGCCACAAGGGGCGTATCGATCTGAATGGCGGTGACGCCGTCTTCTCCCAGGGCGTTCTTTTCCGTCAGATAGGGTTTAAAGTCCATATCGGGAAGCTTGAACGGTATGGACATGATCTTTTTCAAGTCCTCGGTATCCTTAACCGGTTCTTCCGTCATCCATTGCGTCGAGATGTCTTTTTGAAACTTGACGGTAAAATCAAGATCGCCCTTTGGGGTCGGTATGATATATTCCTCAATTCGAAATTCATCTTCATAGCGAAGCTCTTGCTGAACAATATACTCCGGCGGGATCGCCAGGAATCTGTTGCACACCAGATCGGGGGGCTTACACTCGACGATTCTATCCGCCTGGAGTTTAGCGTCCCGGTCGAGAATCGCGGTTCTGTAAGTATCCCGCTTTATCCACGCGTCGGTAAAATCGTCATACTCGAGGCCCGAACCTATGGTACGATATCGGTCGGCAGGTAGATAGGAATCAAAGCGTGGGGACAGATTAAACTCATCCCGCAGCCAAATCGGTATCCGATCGGTTTTCTCTCCCTTCAAGGTGGCAATAATCCGCTCTTTCGATCTCATCTCTTCTCCTCGGCGGGTTCTATTATATTCAGTTGGCACGCGAATAGTCGGCATAACAACTGTATGGCGCATATCTATTGCTATCTATCTTTACCTCTATCCGAAATTTGAGGCGATCTTTTCCAGTACCGCCTTGGCTGTTTTCAGATCCTCTTTCGGAATTCCATCAATCGCCTTCTCTATATGATCATTGACGATAAAAGGAAGATCCTTCATCAACTCCTTGCCTTTTTTAGTAAGGTTGATGCGGAAGAAACGGCGGTCCGATTGATCCATCGATCGTATGACCAGCTCCTTTTTAACGAGGATATCGATAATTCGGGTTATGTTGGCCTTATCCTTGAAGGTCTTTTCTGAAATTTCTGCTTGGGTTAGTCCGTCGTTGTGCCAAAGCCTGTACAGAATTACCCACTGATTCGGGGTGATATTAAATCCTCTGCTTTGGAAGCGTTTTGTTAATTCCCGTTTCAGCATTCGTTCGGCAAGTTCGATCTTGTAGCCGATCGATTCATCAAGTACAATCTTTTCGTTCATGATCACCCGCTAACTGTTGATACAACAATTATACTATTTCAACAGCCTGCATCTGTCAAGACTGGAACACTATAAATACAGGGCGAACGCACATAAACTCACCCAGGCAGGCGGCGGTCGATAGCCTCGTCAGAACTGAAGAGTAGTTGGGTCAAGTATGAGTCATCGAGATGAGAAATTCTTCTACGACGTTTCAATGATTTCTTCGAGTTCTTATCTCGTTTCATCAAGCTCAACGCTAAGCGTCGTATCATTGCAAAGTTCTCTGCCGAATAACCTTCGCGCATCCGGGAATCGTCTTCCCTGAAGGTCATATCTAATGTCCAATGAAGCGTATTCTCCACACTCCAATGGGATCGTACCGCATGGGCAAAGCGCTGTGCATCCATCGGCAAACTTGAGATATAGTATCGACATTCGGTCGATTGCAGTTTGCCAATAATCCGAGTTGCCTTTACCATTCCGATGGTCTTTGCCCCGGCAAAGTTCTTTAGTTCCGGGAGCCAGGCGATCTCATCACTTTGATAGTATTCACGGATTTCAATGCGTCCATGGTCTTTATCGACTGTTTTATGACTATCGAGCCACTCCTCTGCTAAGTCCTTTTCTTCCAGCTCATGAAAGAAGTATTTCACGTCTTCATGGAGATTCTTCTGATTTCCTTTCAGTGCAAGGACATAGTCAGCTTTCTTGTTCTGAATAGATGCTGCAATCTCACCTTGACAGCCAATGGCATCGATCGTAACAATACACCCCTTAATCTTGAGCAATTCCAGCAGTGCAGGTATGGCGGTTATCTCGTTGGATTTCTCAGCAGTCTTCTTCTGCCCCAAAAGTAACCCGCTCCCTGCGGCCCAGGCACTAACCATATGGATAGGCGATTTCCCGCTCACCTGTTCTCCGCTGCGTCTGAGTGTTTTCCCATCTACGGCAATCACATCACCGGCTATAACCTCTCGTACGGCTTCTATCCAGCTCATAAAGCACCGTTGAAGCTCTTCAGGATTGAGTCGGATGAAGAGCCGGCGGATGGTATCGTGTGAAGGAATGCCATTTTGCAAGGGGAGAAACGATTTGAGCCACTCTTCTTTGTAGTGACCGTAATCTTCAATCTCCTCCCAGGTTTCACTGCCCGTGATAACTGCACAAATCGTCAGAATGATGATATCTATCAGGGCGTGCTTCTTGTTTCGTTCGATTCTGGGATCTGCTAATTCCTCAAAATGATCAACGATGGATGCTGTCGGCTTCTTCATATGCACTCCTTATCCTCTAATCCATTATGAAATAAGGAGTTCAAAAAGTCTAGCGACATAAAAATTCAGTTCGAATGTATATTAATACAAAAATGCCTATCGACCGCCGCCTGGGTTCGTATATCTATGTGCGTTCGCCCTG
>JWTM01000106.1 GCA_001749745.1 Candidatus Marispirochaeta associata | reverse complement strand
GCTGACGTCTTGTCATTCGTTGAACAGCAAAGCCGTTAATACGCGCAGAAGGCTGATACTGGGCAACGTTCATTAGAATAGACTCCGCAGCAGCCATGGCTTCCGTGCTGTTACGGATATCAAGTTTTACACCGCCAGCCTGTGACTTTCTGAAGATGTCAGGTGAAATGACTTTAATCGCCAGTGGATAGCCCACCTCATCTGCAATGGCTGCCACTTCACAGGCAGACTCCGCGCTACGAGTGGTAATGCAGTGAATACCGTAGGCACCCAAAATTGCTTCCGACTCCTCCACCGTGAGCATCTGGCGCTTTTCTTCCAGTGCCTGCAATACAACAGAACGGCTTTTGAGAACATCTATCGTACTGTCCGGTCTCGACTCAGGAGCTTCTGCAAGCTTAATCTGGTTGCTTCTGTACTGCACGAGATTAAGAAATGTGCGCACCGCACTGTCCGGTGTGAAATACGACGGAATTTTGGCCTTGAAAAATGAATTACGGGCAAGCTCAGCATCACCGGCACCAAGCCAGCTGG
>JWTM01000105.1 GCA_001749745.1 Candidatus Marispirochaeta associata | reverse complement strand
TGCCTGTCCGAAAACGTACAGAGGCTTATTGCAAATTTTAGCAAATTCAGCTCCCCAACCAGTACCACCTTTAACCGTATTATCTTCCTGAATAACACCAACCACATAAACTTCATGCCCGCTGGAAATCTGCCAGCAAATGGACTGAAGCACTTTGCGGAACAACGGCGCAACAGAGTAAGAGCGGTTCATCAAACGGGAAACATAGGTAAGGCTTACGTCTTTCAATTCCAGTTCATCAGCAGTCAGAACCCGTAAACCACGGGAACGCTCAAGCTTATGACCATCAAAGCTGTAGTTAACTTCCTGAAGCCCGTACTTTTCTGCAAGTTCACCAAAGTAAGCTTCTGTGCCTCGTGCACCACCGCTATACAGAATATGTTCTGAAGGA
>JWTM01000104.1 GCA_001749745.1 Candidatus Marispirochaeta associata | reverse complement strand
CGTAGAAGCTCGTCGTTTCAATCAGGAAGCAGCAGACCTTCACGAAGACATCGAAGTGCTTACTGTTTCCGCAGACCTTCCTTTTGCACAGGCACGCTGGTGCGGTGCTGCAGGTATCAACGCTGTAGAAGTTCTCTCCGATCACAAAGATCTTTCTCTAGGACATGCATACGGTGTTGTTATTAAAGAACTCCGCTTACTTGCACGTTCTGTTTTTGTTATCGACCGCGGTCTTAACGTTGTCTACTCACAGATCGTTCCTGAAGTAACAGAAGAACCAGATTACGAAGCTGCAATCAAGGCTGCCGAAAGCGCCTTGTAAAGCATACATCCTCTTTGGAAAAGCCCAAGGCCCCTGTTCGATTGTTTTCGGACAGGGGCTAAGCTGTGTATACGGTTGCACATCCATTTTTTATTGCAATTTTATCCCCTGCTTCTTACTACCCTGAATTACTGAAAGTACAATATTTGCCATATAAAAAGCATACCATGTAACCCTTTTCTTCTTCATACAGCTTGCTTCTTTTTTCTGTCTGCCTATTGCCCCGACAGTCACATTCCGGTACTCTGCACCTGCATTTTTTGGAAATGCCTTTATGTTTTTTCGCCAGCAACAAAGGGATTTAACATGGATATTCTTGCAATACGTGAACACTTGATTGCATCAGTTATGACCCGTATTG
>JWTM01000103.1 GCA_001749745.1 Candidatus Marispirochaeta associata | reverse complement strand
GACACATGCGGTCGGCCGATCTGCCAAGGCGACAGCTACACCACCCGCAACGGGCATGTCTGGTGCAACACCTGCTTGCCGCAAAGCAACTAGGAGCGGTTATGCCTGTAGTCATCTGCCCTTCCTGCAAAACAGAGCACTTTGTCCGGTCAAAAAAAGGGAACAAACTCTGCAAAAAATGCTGTGCTGCGGCTATCAGCAAAAAGAAAAAGGCCAAACCTCGCAAGCCACCACGC
>JWTM01000102.1 GCA_001749745.1 Candidatus Marispirochaeta associata | reverse complement strand
TGATGATATAACTGCCATCACGCTGAAGCGACGGGGTGAGTCACTCACTCACGCTTGGAAGCAGTGAGATCTTTCATAGGAAACGGACAGTACGGCTATACGGCCTGTTATGAGGAACGGCGACTTGATTGAGAGAGTCTGCGGCCTTGGGCGACGGTATGGGTACTGTGATACAAACCGTGTAACTAAGAGAAGGGGCGAAGAAGACCGTTTTAAAACGAAGCGGGAACCTTCGACAATTCAGCCGAGAAGTAAGTCAGCATACGAGAAATAGAGTTATTCAAGCGAATCTGATGATAATTGTTGAGGCTCTTTATTGAGCCTTATTTATATCACGGAGAGTTTGATCCTGGCTCAGAACGAACGCTGGCGGCGCGTTTTAAGCATGCAAGTCGAGCGGTAACTACCCTTCGGGGTAGCTAGAGCGGCGAACGGGTGAGTAACACGTAGATAATCTGCCTTGAGGTTGGGGATAGCCTGTGGAAACACAGGGTAATACCGAATAAGCCCTACGGGGGAAAGGTGCTAAGGCACCGCCTTAAGATGAGTCTGCGGCTCATTAGTTAGTTGGTGGGGTAACGGCCTACCAAGGCGACGATGAGTAGCCGGCCTGAGAGGGTGGACGGCCACACTGGGACTGAGACACGGCCCAGACTCCTACGGGAGGCAGCAGCTAAGAATCTTCCGCAATGGGCGCAAGCCTGACGGAGCGACGCCGCGTGAACGAAGAAGGCCGTGAGGTTGTAAAGTTCTTTTCTTACTGAAGAATAACCGTTGCAGGGAATGGCAGCGGGATGACGTTAGGTAAGGAATAAGCCCCGGCTAATTACGTGCCAGCAGCCGCGGTAACACGTAAGGGGCAAGCGTTGTTCGGAATTATTGGGCGTAAAGGGCGTGTAGGCGGTTTTACAAGTCTGGTGTGAAATACCGCAGCTTAACTGCGGGGACGCGCTGGAAACTGTAAGACTAGAGTACAGGAGGGGGACCTGGAATTCCTGGTGTAGGGGTGAAATCTGTAGATATCAGGAAGAACACCGGTGGCGAAGGCGAGGTCCTGGCCATGTACTGACGCTGAGGCGCGAAAGCGTGGGGAGCGAACAGGATTAGATACCCTGGTAGTCCACGCCGTAAACGATGTGCACTAGGTGCTTGGGGGTAGCCTTGAGTGCCGTAGCTAACGCGTTAAGTGCACCGCCTGGGGAGTATGCTCGCAAGGGTGAAACTCAAAGGAATTGACGGGGGCCCGCACAAGCGGTGGAGCATGTGGTTTAATTCGATGATACGCGAGAAACCTTACCAGGGCTTGACATATACTCGACGGTTGTAGAGATACAGCTTCCCTTCGGGGCGGGTATACAGGTGCTGCATGGCTGTCGTCAGCTCGTGCTGTGAAGTGTTGGGTTAAGTCCCGCAACGAGCGCAACCCCTGCTACCTGTTGCCAGCATTCAGTTGGGGACTCAGGTGGAACAGCCGGTGACAAACCGGAGGAAGGTGGGGACGACGTCAAGTCATCATGGCCCTTATGTCCTGGGCTACACACGTGCTACAATGGCCGGTACAGAGTGACGCGAAACCGCGAGGTGGAGCAAATCGCAGAAAGCCGGTCTCAGTACAGATTGGAGTCTGAAACCCGACTTCATGAAGGTGGAATCGCTAGTAATCGCGCATCAGCATGGCGCGGTGAATACGTTCCCGGGCCTTGTACACACCGCCCGTCACACCACCCGAGTTGGGGGTACCCGAAGTCGCTCGTCTAACCTGTCAAAGGAGGACGGTGCCGAAGGTATGCCTGGTAAGGGGGGTGAAGTCGTAACAAGGTAGCCGTACTGGAAAGTGCGGCTGGATCACCTCCTTTCTACGAGAAAGGAATAGGAACGCGTCTCACCAAATGAGTGAGGCAGCTGGTTTACGAACGGGCTGAATGTCAAGGAACACGTTTCGTTTGAGGTCTCTTCGCCCTCTCTTTTTCTTTTATTAGATTGAGAAGACTCAGCGGCTGGGGTCTCCCGGAAGCTGATAGTTAAGCATTTCGGGGGTATAGCTCAGCTGGCTAGAGCACTAGATTTGCATTCTAGGGGTCAAGGGTTCGAATCCCTTTACCTCCACGAAATAGGCGACTGGTAAAACAGCCGCCAAACGAAAAGCCGTAACAAGCTTTTCAGTGATCTTTTGACATATGAACCGGAACATACCGGTACGGCGAAAATGGGAAGTAGCTGTACCAGCTAGGGGAGTTCCGGGGTGCGGAAGAACCTAAGGTTCGTCAGGTAGCGAGCAGCGGCTTTTGCCGACTGCGAGCGTGATGGGCCGAGGGGAGTTTGAGGACGAAGTCCGAGAGCGACCGCGAAATAGCGAATGGAGCAAACACTAATATGGTCAAGCGAATAAGGGTCCACGGCGGATGCCTTGGAGCTGTCCGGCGAAGAAGGTCGTGGTAAGCTGCGAAAAGCCAGGGGGAAGAGCAAACATCTAATGATCCCTGGATAACCGAATGGGGTAACCCGGCAGAGTAGACTCTCTGTCACTGTTAGGTGAACAAACTAGCCTAATGGAGCGATACTCGGGGAACTGAACCATCTAAGTACCCGAAGGAAAAGACATCAATTGAGATTGCCTCAGTAGCGGCGAGCGAACGGGTAAGAGCCCAAACCTGGGTGCGTGCACTCAGGGGTTGTAGGGCGTGCAATAAAGTGTAAGCGGCGTGTAGAAAAACGGTATTGGAAAAGCCGGCCAGAGAGGGTGAAAGCCCCGTATTCGAAACACAAAGTTTATGCGAGTGCGTACCTGAGTAGGACGGGACACGAGAAATCCTGTCTGAATCTGGGAGGACCACCTTCCAAGGCTAAATACGAGACAGCTACCGATAGCGAATAGTACCGTGAGGGAACGGTGAAAAGCACCCCGGGAGGGGAGTGAAAGAGAACCTGAAACCGTGGACCTACAAGCGGTCAAAGCCTCAATTTATTGGGGTGATGGCGTGCCTTTTGTAGAATGAGCCTGCGAGTTACCGTATGTTGCGAGGTTAAGGTTTAGTAGAACCGAAGCCTAAGGGAAACCGAGTCTGAATAGGGCGTTAAGTAGCATGCGGTAGACCCGAAGCCGAGTGATCTATCCATGTCCAGGTTGAAGCTTTGGTAACACAAAGTGGAGGACCGAACCCTAGTCTGTTGAAAAAGGCAGGGATGAGGTGTGGATAGGAGTGAAAGGCTAATCAAACTCGGAGATAGCTGGCACTCCTCGAAATAGCTTTAGGGCTAGCCTCGCTTTAGTTTGCCGGAGGTAGAGCACTGATTGGGCTAGGGCCTTTCACCGGGTACCAAACTCAGTCAAACTCCGAATGCCGGTTAAATGATGAGCGGGAGTCAGACTACGGGTGACAAGATTCGTGGTCGAGAGGGAAACAGCCCAGACCGTCAGCTAAGGTCTCAAAACTATGCTCGAGTGGAAAAGGAAGTGCAACGGCGAAGACAGCCAGGAGGTTGGCTTAGAAGCAGCCATACCTTTAAAGAGTGCGTAACAGCTCACTGGTCGAGTCGTTGTGCGCCGACAATGTAACGGGGCTAAGCATAGTACCGAAGCTACGGCTTGTATGGTTTACCATACAGGGGTAGAGGAGCATTCCATGTACTGTTGAAGGTGTCCTGAAAGGGATGCTGGAGGGGATGGAAGAGAGAATGCAGGCATGAGTAACGAAAAGACAGGTGAGATCCCTGTCCGCCGAAAGCCTAAGGATTCCAGGGTTAAGGTAATCTGCCCAAGGGTTAGTCGGCCCCTAAGGCGAGGCCGAAAGGCGTAGCCGATGGGAAACAGGTTAATATTCCTGTACCTCCTACAGGACTGATGGAACGACGCATGAGGCGAACCCGGGCCGGGCGATGGTTGTCCCGGTCTAAGCATTAAGCTGATGAGACATGTAGGCAAATCCGCATGTTGAGGTGAGATGTTAAGGCGAGCAGACCTTCGGGAATGCGAAGCCGGTGGAGTCAAGGTGCCGAGAAAGAGTTTCTAAAGATATGCTGTAGGGGACCGTACCGTAAACCGACACAGGTAGGCGGGAAGAGTATTCTCAGGCGCTCGGGAGAATTCACGTTAAGGAACTCGGCAAAATACACACGTAACTTAGGGAGAAGTGTGGCCCTTCTTGGATGTCAAAGTTTGAGAGGGGTTGCAGAGAAAAGGTTCAAGCGACTGTTTACCAAAAACATAGGTCTCTGCGAAATCGTAAGATGAAGTATAGGGACTGACACCTGCCCGGTGCTGGAAGGTTAAGAGGAGATGTGCAAGCGTCGAATTGAAGCCCCAGTAAACGGCGGCCGTAACTATAACGGTCCTAAGGTAGCGAAATTCCTTGTCGGGTAAGTTCCGACCCGCACGAATGGTGTAACGACTTGAACGCTGTCTCAACGTGAAACCCGGTGAAATTGAAGTATCGGTGAAGATGCCGATTACCTGTGGTTAGACGGAAAGACCCCGTGAACCTTTACTGCAGCTTGGCATTGAAATGTGGCTTGGAATGTGTAGGATAGGAGGGAGACAGAGAGGCATGGTCGCTAGGCTGTGCGGAGTCGTTGGTGAAATACCTCCCTTTGCAAGTTATATTTCTAACGGTATCCATGAAGCTGGGTACTGGACAATGTCAGGTGGGCGGTTTGACTGGGGCGGTCGCCTCCTAAAGAGTAACGGAGGCGCGCGAAGGTAACCTCGCGTTGGTTGGAAATCAACGTACGAGTGCAAAGGCACAAGGTTGCTTGACTGCGAGACATACAGGTCGAGCAGGTACGAAAGTAGGTCTTAGTGATCTGGCGGTTCTGAGTGGAAGGGCCGTCACTTAACGGACAAAAGGTACTCCGGGGATAACAGGCTGATTTTGCCCAAGAGTTCATATCGACGGCAAAGTTTGGCACCTCGATGTCGGCTCATCGCATCCTGGGGCTGGAGCAGGTCCCAAGGGTATGGCTGTTCGCCATTTAAAGCGGTACGCGAGCTGGGTTCAGAACGTCGCGAGACAGTTCGGTCCCTATCTGCCACAGGCGTTGGATGTTTGAGAGGATCTGTTCTTAGTACGAGAGGACCGGAATGGACGAACCTCTGGTGTACCAGTTATCTTGCCAAAGGTACGTGCTGGGTAGCCAAGTTCGGCCGGGATAACCGCTGAAGGCATCTAAGTGGGAAGCCCCCCTCAAGATGAGACATCCCATCCGCATTAAGCGGACTGAAGACACCAGAGAGAAGATCTGGTTGATAGGCTGGCGGTCTACGCATGGTAACATGTTCAGCTGACCAGTACTAATTAGTCGTGAGGCTTGACCATATTATTGTTTGCTCTATTTC
>JWTM01000101.1 GCA_001749745.1 Candidatus Marispirochaeta associata | reverse complement strand
AGCAGATCTCGCCGAAGCATTCGAAGTCAAGAATAGGACCTCCCTACATCGCTACATCACCCTACTGACCCAGAGTCTCGTTCACCGAGAAACCAACGACAGGGAGCATTCCGAGTTCCGGGAAGCCGTTATCCGCATCGATACCCGGATAGAGGAAGGCTTCAAACGCATGGACGAGCGCTTCGAGGCTATGCAGCGCAGTATGGACGAGCGCTTCGAGGCTATGCATCGCAGTATGGACGAGCGCTTCGAGGCTATGCATCGCAGTATGGACGAGCGCTTCGAGGCTATGCAGCGCAGTATGGACGAGCGCTTCGAGGCTATGCAGCGCAGTATGGACGAGCGCTTTGGGACGGTGCAGCGCAGCATGGATGAACGGTTTACCTCCGTCGATAGACGCTTCACCATGATGTTTAGCTTCATGAGTATCGGTTTTGTCGCTCTGGCGACCCTCATTACCGTCTTCCAGCTCATCGGCTAATACCATATCCCTTGCTCCCGTCGTGCAGGTGAAAAATCCGCGATCCTTGCACCGCTACATCACCCATTTAACCCAGAACCTGGTTCAACGGGAAACTAACGACCGGGAGCACGGCGAGTTCAGAGTGACCATAATCCGTATCGATACTCGTATCGAAGAAGGATTCAAGCGCATGGATGAGCGCTTCGAGTCGATGCAGCGCAATATGGATGCCCGTTTCGCGGCGGTGGATAAACGCTTTACCATGCTCTTCAGCTTCATGAGCCTAGGCTTCGTCCTCTTAGCGACCCTCATGTCGGTCTATCAATTCTTGAGCTATCCTAGTTCTTCGTCGTGTCCCCCGTCGTGAACGTCGTGGTTGAACATTGATCATTTTCAAGACATTTCAAAGGTTGGCCAACGATATTCGATTTTGATTAATCACAGATCGGAACCTTTCATCAACTCAAAAAAAAGGCCGCCCAACTAGTTGGGCAGCCTCCAATATATTGATTCTATTCGCTACCAACTACCGCTATCGTCATTTGCGTTGTTGTTCACGTCGTCATATGTATACGTTCCTGCGGAGCCATCTGCAGTCGTGGTCACCGTAGTCTGCGAGATAAGTGAGCCGCTACTGAAAGCGGATACCGTGTATGTTAGATAATAGGGGTCGGCTGCTTCCGCCCACGCTATTTCATACAACTTGTCACCGTTAGTTTCATCATAAACAGTTATGTTTCCCGAAAGCCCGCCGAAGGCGATGAACCCCTCCAAGTAGAGATCACCATTATAGGTCCAAGTGAAACTCCAACCGCTGCTCCCTTTGGTGATGGTGTAGACCATCGTGTCTCCAGAATCGTTATAGGTCCAGGTCCACGTATCCCCGGTCCGAGAAACAGTAATTGTAGAACTTCCGTATGTGTACGTCCCTTCTTCACCTGCCCAATTGTCTACGATTACGGCAAAGCTGCCGTATACCCCAAGACCTAAGGATAGCGAGCTCGCCGCGTCTATATTTGAGACATTTCCGGATGCACTCATACCAGCAGAACTTATGGCGCTTAAGTTCTCCTCCGCCGGAGTACTAGACGCGAGATTACCGCCATCCCCAGCACCGCCGGAACTACAAGCGGATAGAGTCAATAGGAACACAGCGAGCATAATAAATAGCGTTGTGCGGACTTGTGTTATCTTCCTGTTATTCATTAGACTTCCTCCTGTTCTAAAAAATAGTCATTATTTATTACTATTTCAATCATCTATATTCCGGATATACCCGCTCAACCTTCTCCTCGTCGTGTCCCCCGTCGTGGCTGTCGTGGTTAAACCTTTCTTTACCCCTCCTTTGAAGCAAACCGCCACTTTTACTCCTTGTTAGTGCTGAAGCCAATGCAGTATATTGAAGGAAATGACCATGGATTCATTAGCAGAAATTCTCGAATCCGACCTCAGCCGGGCCTTCGAAGTGAAGGATCAATCCTCCCTCCATCGCTACATCACCCTACTCACCCAGAACCTCGCCCAACGAGAAAGCAACGACCGAGAGCACAGCGAGTTTAGAGAGACCATAATCCGCATCGATACCCGCATCGAAGAAGGCTTCAAGCGCATGGATGAGCGCTTTGAGTCGATGCAGCGCAATATGGATGCCCGTTTCGCGGCGGTGGATAAACGCTTTACCATGCTCTTTAGCTTCATGAGCCTAGGCTTCGTCCTCTTAGCGACCCTCATGTCGGTCTACCAGTTTTTGAGCTAGCCGAACTCTCCCCGTCGTGTCCCCCGTCGTGGCTGTCGTGGTTAAACCTTTCTTTACCCCTCCTTTGAAGCAAACCGCCACTTTTACTCCTTGTTAGTGCTGAAGCCAATGCAGTATATTGAAGGAAATGACCATGGATTCATTAGCAGAAATTCTCGAATCCGACCTCAGCCGGGCCTTCGAAGTGAAGGATCAATCCTCCCTCCATCGCTACATCACTCTACTCACCCAGAACCTCGTTCAACGGGAAAATAACGACCGGGAACACAGCGAGTTTAGAGAGACCATAATCCGCATCGATACCCGCATCGAAGAAGGCTTCAAGCGCATGGATGATCGTTTTGAAGCGATAGATAAAAGGTTCGAGTCGATCCAGCGCAATATGGATGCCCGCTTCGCGGCGGTGGATAAACGCTTCGACGACATGAATAAACGCTTCACCATGCTCTTCAGCTTCATGAGCCTAGGCTTCGTTCTCTTAGCGACCCTCATGTCGGTCTACCAGTTTTTGAGCTAGCCGGACCCTCTTCGTCGTGTCCCCAGTCGTGCCTGTCGTGGTAAGTCGCTTGTAAACTGCAAGGCTTCTGTATACCATAGTGAGAGTAGATCTCAATCAAAGGCGGTTAGAATGCAAAAGTGGATATGGATATGTGCAACTATCGTAATGATGACCCTCAGTGCGACTGCGGCTCCGGTTTCCGTATGGGTAGATGGTGAAAGCGGAGCGGTCTTTACCGGCTACAATGATGTGCAGATTCCCGCCGATGACGGAACCCGCTTCTCCCTGGCCGACGATCTCGATCCCGAAACAGTCTGGTACTACCGGCTGCAGCTCGGGCTCGATATCGGCCGGCACTCAATCTTCGGCTTATATGCACCCTTAAGGGTCGAGAGTAGCGGCGAGTTCGACTCCCTGGTCGTCTTCAAAGGGAAAACCTTCAACCCGGGGGATGAGATAACCGGCACCTATGTCTTCAACAGCTACCGCCTGACCTATGCGTATCGCTTTTATGAGAATGAATCCTTCAAGCTTGCCGCCGGGCTGACCGGGAAAATCCGCGACGCCTATATAGCCCTCGACGACGGCACCCAGGATTCGGAGAGAACCAACCTAGGGTTCGTTCCCTTGATTTACCTCTCGGCGGAGTGGATACTCTCGCCGCAGTTCTCTCTTTTACTTGCCGGCGACGGTCTGGCGGCCCCACAGGGTCGGGCGGAGGATTTCCAGCTGGCGGCGGTATACTCTCCCCGGGAGGACTTGAGCCTGCGCCTCGGCTACCGCATCTTAGAGGGCGGCTCCGACGGCGGCGGCTCGGTTTATACCTTCAGCATGTTCCACTATCTCTCCGCGGGAGTACGCTGGCGCTACGGACTGTAAGGGATAGAGATCTTAAAGAGAGGATACGGCTCGCGCTGAAAAGTTAGGGTCCCGCCTACCTGTTGGACGAGGGAGCGGATGAGACTCAATCCGAAGCTCTGTGCGTTCAGTACATCAGTATCAGCCGGAAAGGGCATGCCTGTATTGGCGAGGGTAAGGGTATAACTTCTCTGCGGCTTCTGCTCATGTAACCGCAGCAAGTAGGTGCAGGGCTTCTGCGGCGTGAATCCATGTTTTACCGCATTAGTTGCATGTTCATTGACGATCAACCCCACAGGAACTGCCAGATCGGGCGGGATTGGATCGGCATCAATTTCCATCTCTAATGATATATCTTCTGTAGAAAAGGAGAAGATTGCCGGCAGTAGCCTTTCGAAGTACCGACGCAGATCGATACCCTCACTACTCCCCGCTTCATGCAGGCTTTGATACACCCCTTGAATAGCATCTACTTGATTCTTGAGATCGAGAATATCGTTATCTTCTCGTTGTTCATGCTTCAACATGATCAGAGACGAAATGAGCATCAGATTGTTCTTGATCCGATGATTTAACTCCCGTAACAAAAACTCTTTTTGCCTAAGCGTACGGGCCAACTCCTCTTGTTGCGCCTTCTGCTCACTTATATCAATGACAACCCCGTTGACCTCGCGTACTTTTCCCTGTTCGTCCCGGATGATCTCGGCGATCTCGTGCACCCAGCGGATGGAACCGTTTGGACGTATAATGCGGTGTTCAATATCGACGTCCCGCTCCTCCTCGAGGGCCCGCTCCCGTTCCTGCATAAAGGAGTCGAAGTCCTCCGGATGTATCTGGGCCTCGAAGGCCTCTACGGTGACTTCAAACTCAACGGGGGATTGTCCGAAAATCTCATAGACATCGGAAGACCAACTGAGCCGATTCGACTCTATAGTCCAGTCCCAGTAGCCGACCCGGGCCAATTTCTGGGCGTTTTTCAACCTCTTGGTGGTATTCTTCAGCTCCTGTTCGATCCTCTTCCGCCGACTAATATCCTGGATAACCCCGACGACCTTTATAGGGTTTCCCCGCTCATCCTGCTCAATTTCAGCCACCGAGATAATGGTCTTTCTAACCTGAGCATCATAGGTAAGGATTTCGAATTCCAGATCGTAGGGTTGGTTCTTTTCGATAAGGTCGATCAAGGCTTGGTGTACCTTCTCCCGCTCGGGAATACAGCCCTCGACAGTATCGACCGAAAAGTGTTCAGATTCCGGATCGAAACCGTAGATTCTCTTCGCTTCATCGGAACCCCAGAACTCCCGGCTTACGAGGTTATATTCCCAGTTCCCGACCTTGCCCAGGGATTGGGCGCGCTTGTAGCGGTCGATTAATACGTTGAGATCAGAATAGGACGAATCAGTGAGCATATCTTTCATGTTGCCTGCGACCTCACCCCAAGTATAGGAGTCGGCTACACCCGATGCAAACAGATTACACCAAAACAGCAGTGGTAGGCATAATCTCGTCCTCTCTATTCTGTTTGCTCTCAGAAAACCTCCCCAATTTGATATATCATTCGAGCCCTATATTCGGGTTTTAGAATATCGCTCTTTTTTTATCGAAAAAACCTTTACAGGTAAAATATTCTCCATTATCATGAATTCAACCGCTCCGATTCAGGTTCCCTACGGGTTTCGATTCTATGGGTGTCTGGACATTGGGTATAGCTGGAAACGACTATGCCTCCCGTGTTTGGAAAGGAGCTAAATAAACACAGGGAGGATAGGAGTGTCCGACACAACTACGCACCTAATGCACGGAAAAATCACCCGCAGAGACTTCCTCAAGTACACCGGTATCGGTACCGTCAGCGCGGCCGCCATGACATGGCTTCTGCCCGGCTGTCAGTCGAAGGATATCCAGGTATTTGAGACCGCCGACGGCATGATCATTCATGAATCTGCCCGCTGTACCGGTTGTCTCGTCTGCGAAGCAACCTGTTCCATGGGGAACGACGGAAAAGCAAGCCAGGTTACCGCCAGAATCAAGGTAAGCGGCAACTATGCCTACGGCGAAAAAGGCGTCCGCGGCGACTGGGTCAACGGCCCGGGCGAAATGGGAAACTTCAAACTGGTGGCGGATACCTGCCGGCAGTGCGAGACCCCCGCCTGCGCTCTCGCCTGTCCTGAAAACGCGATCTTCCAACAGGAAGAGACCGGCGCCCGCGAGGTAGATCCCGAGAAATGCGTCGGCTGCGGCACCTGCACCCGCGCCTGCCCTTGGGGTATTCCTACCTTGGATCCCGAGACCAATGTCTCCACCAAGTGCGTCCTCTGCCACGGCTACACCGCCTGCGTCAAGGACTGCCCCACCGGAGCACTCCAGTATATCAGCTGGGAAGAGGCTCTCGCGAAGTACAAGAATCATCTTCAGGCATAACAGGGAGGAGTAGAGAATGGCACTTAAAGGCGGATGGGCAGGCACGATCCTGCGCGTAGACCTGAGTACCGGGAGCATTACCCGGGAATCGACAGAGAAATATACGAAATATATCGGCGGAATGGGTATCGGCTACCGCGTTATGTGGGACGAGGTTCCCGCAGGTACCAATCCCTATGCCGAGGAGAACCGCATTATCTTCGCCGTCGGGCCCTTGACCGGAACCGGCGCGATGTGTAGCGGCCGGACCAATATCACGAGCCTCTTACCCTCGAACCCCTTCCACGGCGTCTCCGACAGCCATATGGGAGGCCACTTCGCGGTGGAGCTGAAGTATGCCGGCTACGACGGCATCATCATCCAGGGCAAGGCCGAGAAACCGGTCTGGCTCCGTATCGTCGACCAAGACGTAACCCTCGAGGATGCAAGCGTCTTCTGGGGAGAAGGCACCTTCAACACCATCACCGGCCTTACGGCGGTTATGGGCAAAGACAGCCAGGTGGCGGCCATCGGTCAGGCCGGCGAGAACCAGGTTAACCTATCGGTTATCCGTACCGGCGCAAGCCACTCGGCCGGCGGTCACGGCGGCGTAATGGGCTCTAAGATGCTCAAGGCCATCGGCGTCCGGGGAACCGGTTCGGTCAAGATCGCCGGGGAACCCAACAAGTGGCACAGTTTAAATCGGGAGGCCTTCGACGTGGTGGGCGCCAACAACCAGCACGTTGTCCCCTCAACCCCCCAGGCCTGGGCAGAGTATCATCACCCCGGCAGCCGCTGGACCTCCCAGAAGGGCCTCTACTGGGGCGCCGCCGAGTACCCCATCGAGACCGGAGAGATCAAACCGGACGAGAAGAACAAGATCGGCTACCGAACCATGAAGGCCATCAAGGACCTGGGACCCGGCGGTGAAGAGTATACCGTACGCATGGGCGGCTGCGCGGCCTGTCCGGTACGCTGCCACTCCCATCTGAACGTGCCCGAGCTGGCAGAATACGGGGTCAGCCCCAACGTGGCAAACACCTGCATGGGCTTCTTCTCCCCCTGGATGGTAATGAAGAAGTACGAGATCGAAGGAAAAACCAAGGAACAGGCGACGGTTATCGGCCGCTCCATGGGTTCCCAGGTTGCCGACGATTACGGCGTCTGGTGTAACTACGGCCAGATGGGCCGGGACTTTAACTGGGCGCTCTCCCACGGCTACCTGGAGAAGGTTCTGCCTGCCGACGAGTATGCATCCCTGCCGCTGGACAAGCTCGAGAAGGGCGACATCAGCTTCTTCCAGGATTTCTACCGACGAATAGCGATGAAGGAGGGCGAACTCGCCGTTCTGGGCGAAGGCGCTCATTATGTGGCCCAAAAATGGGGCTTCGGCGAGGACTACTGGACCTATAAGGGCAACAAGCTCTGGACCAAGATCGGCTACCCCGTGCATCACTCGAACGAGTCCGACGGCGTCGTCGGCGCGGTGATCTCCTCCATGTTCAACCGGGACGCTCAGTGCCATACCCACCAGAACCTTCTGGGCAGCGGTCTCCCGACCGAGATTCAGCAGGAAGTGGCGGCGGAGCTCTGGGGCGACGGCGCGATCGATCCGCCGGCGAATTACCCCCCCGCCAATGAGGCGAAAGCCAAATTTACCCGCTGGAGTATTGTGCGTAACGTGCTTCACGACTCCCTGACCCTCTGTAACTGGATGTGGCCCATGACGGTTTCTCCTCACAAGGAGAAAAACTACCGAGGCGATACCGCGCTGGAGGCGAAGTTCTTCTCCATGGCCACCGGCTTCGAGGTCGACGAAAAGAGCCTCGATATGTATGCCGAGCGGGTGTTCACCCTGCACCGGGCACTGACTGCCAAGCAGATGAACTCAAAGAACCTGCGCCAGGATCACGATCAGCTGACCGGATGGCAGTTCGACATGGATCCCGACAAAGAGGCCTTCAGCGAGGGCACCATCAAGCTCGATCGCGACGACTACGAGCAGGCCCTAACCCTCTTCTACAAGGAGATGGGCTGGCACGAAGAGACCGGGATTCCCACTCGGGCGCGGCTCGAGAAGCTGCAGCTGGGCGACGTAGCCGACGAGCTCGACGCTTTGGGTCTTCTGGCCTAAGAGGCGCATCAGCACATGAATCAGGAGTTGTTGTCCTTTCTTACCGAGGCGGTAAAAGCCGCCTCGGGCGAAGGACGGCTTATCGACGAACGGGAGCTTGCCGAGGCGAGCTCCCGCCATTTTTCAGAAACAGTAGAAATCCTCCCCTCCCAGGTGCGTGAAGCCCTGGCAAGCGCGGATCCCAAACAGATCGGCCGCTTCGACGGGGCCGAGGTCCGCCGCTATTACGACCGGTCGCAGATGGCCGACTCCTATGCGGAGACCCTCAACCTGATCGAAGAGGGGAATACCCCGCGCATGATCGCGGAGACCGTACGCACCAACGCCCGGGTATACCCCCGGCCGACGATGATAGATGAGTTCCGCGGAGCTCCCTATAAGCTCAATCCTGAAGAATTGACCGTTATCTGCGCCAAACTGGCCGAAGACGACGGAGAATATAGCGATATTGAACGGGTCGACGCCTCAAACGGCGATAGCTACCTCTACTCGACTTCACACCTCAGTACCCCCCGGGCTCAATACCTGGCGGAGTGGGAATCGGTCGAACAGCTGGAGAACCAATAATGCAAGCACAACTTATCGAAGCCTTTGCCCAGGTTGAAGAGACCGAAGCCCAGTTATTACTCGGCGGCGAAGAACTATGCCGTTTTCAATGCACCCCGGAAGCCGTACGGGAGCTCGTTATCGGGCATCTTTTTATCCGCGGCCTGATTGAATCCGCGCCGGAGGTGAGCTTCGAGCTCGCGAGCGATCTTAACGAAGATAGGATCATCATCCATGTCGAGATAGATCATTCCCAACGGGTTTCCCTCGATCCCCGGCGATCCTTCATGATGCCGGCCATCCAAGAGCTTAAATCACGGATCGTCTCCGTCTTCGACCGGGCGACCCTCTACAAGAGCCACGGCGGCATCCACTGCAGCGCCCTCTATGAGGGAGACGAGCTTTTGGCCCACTTCGAGGATGTGGGTCGGCATAACGCTATGGACAAGGTTATCGGCCGGGCCCTCCAGCAAGGCAAGAATCCGGCTAACCTGATCTACTTTACCTCGGGCCGGGTCAACGCGGAGATCGCAACCAAGGCGATCACCTGCGGTTTTCCCTTGATCGTCAGCCGCAGCATTGCCACGACCAAAGCCTGCCTGATGGCAAAAAGATCCGGATTAGGTATAATAGGCCGAATAGAGTGGGAGGCACCCCTCCTCTTCTCTCAGCCGAGGACGAATGAGTAGAAAGAACAAGATTAAGAAGGGCGAGAGCGAATCCTTGCAGGAGATGCCGATCAGGCAGCACTTGCGTGAATTGCGCACGGTTTTTCTCGTCTCTATACTGGCCATAGTCATCTTTTCAGGGATCAGCCTCTATTTCTTCGACCCCATCGTCGACTTTCTCTATGCGCCCTTCAAGCTGATCGAAGGCTTGAATACCGAGGATACCCTCTTCGTTAACTTCCTCTTCGAAGGATTCCTGACCAAGTTGAAGATCTCGATCATGGCCGGGTTGACCGTAGCGGTTCCGGTAATCCTCTTTATGGTGGTACGATTCGTGCTGCCGGCCCTGCACCGGCGGGAGAAGCGGGTGCTCTTTGTCGCGATCTTTGCCGGGGCTATTCTGGTACTGGTCGGGTTTTACTACGGTTACTACTCGATCCTGCCTTTAACGGTGAAATTCTTTACCAACCGCGGCTTCCTGCCGGAGAACGTGGGCTTTATGCTCAACTATCAGCGGAATATCATCTACATCTTCCGTTTTATTTTGATGGTGATGCTCAGTTTCCAGTTCCCCATTCTGTTGGAAGCGCTGATGATTCTGAACGTTCTTGAACGCAAAGCGCTCTTCCGGGCCAGCCGCTTCGTGATCGTGCTGGTCTTCGTCGGCGCGGCCATGATTACCCCGCCGGATTTCGTTTCTCAGTGTATCATCGCCGCCCCATTGATCGTTCTCTATTTTCTTGCGATCTTTATCGCGAAGATCTTCCGCTTCGGCGAAGGAGAACGGGCGTGAATATGATCGGAATCGGCTTTCAGGAACTGCTCTTGATCGGCGTACTCTTACTCATTTTTGTACGTCCCGAGGAGCTCCCGGCAATCTTCCGCAAGATCGGCAAACTGTGGGCCAAGGTCTACTACTATTACACCCTGGCCAAGCGGGAATTCAGAAATCTCGAGAAAGAGATCGGCATCGAAGAGGAGATGAAGGAGATCAGATCGATCAACGCCCGACTCAACTCCGAGATCGCCAATTTTGATAAAGACCTAACTAAAAAAGAGACAAAATCAACACCGGACGCTAAGGATGAGAAAGCGCCGGAGAAGGAGCAAGAGATATGATGGGTTCTACCGAGATCCTGGTTGTCGGCGGCGTAGTGGTGCTGCTCTTCGGCGCTACCGCCATCCCCAAGTTTGCCCGCTCTTTGGGTAAAGCCAAGAAGGAGTTCCGGGACGGCATGGCCGAGGGAGCTGAAGAGGCGGCGGAGAAGGAAAAGAAGGACGAGAAGGAGTAGACCGAATCTAAAAACAGATTTGGCAAGGGAGAAGAGATAGGCTATACTGATAGCCGATCTCGGGGCTGTAGCTCAGCTGGCTAGAGCGGTTGGTTCGCAATCAACAGGTCGTGGGTTCGACTCCCATCAGCTCCATTGCGCAAAAAGGTTCGCATCCTTGCGGACCTTTTTGTGCAAAAGGGAAGAGGTGGGAGTCGAAACAAGCGCACGCGGGCCGATTAGGCCCGGAAGCCCGGCAGGATGCTGGGCGCCAGTGAGCGCGGCGGCTCGGAAGGCCGAGACACGAAGTCGAGGACTGGAGAGGACTCCCATCAGCTCCAGACTAATAGGACATTCTGTCCGAGGGATTGTATGGCTGACGAAGAGAAACAGCAGTCTGAAGAAGCAGCAAAAGAATCCTCGGAAAAGCCGCAAGAACAAGAAAGCGAGTACCTGGATAAGATCGTCAAGAAGGAGCTGGATACGGCCATGAACTCCTTCAAGAAGCGCCTGGATCAGGTAAAGGGCACCGATTACATTCTTCCCAAAAAGCGCAATCCCTTTAAGGGCTAAATACCGGCGGGCCTACCACTGCCCGAGCATGTTCCTCTTCACTCATCCTGCCCCGCTCCAACATAATATCCATATAGCTCTTCATATGCTCGAACCAGCCGGGACTAATCGCCCCTGCCGCGTAGTAGGCGTGATACCGTCGGGGCGAGGGCAAGATGCTGGCCAACCAGACCGCCTCTCCAGCGCTAATCCGGGAGGAATCCTTGCCGAAGTAGTAGCGGCTGGCGGCGTCGATGCCGTAGAGATCGGGACCGAAATCGACGATATTGAGGTAGAGTTCAAGGATCCGTTCCTTGGAGATACGGGCATCCTGCTCCATCAGGTAGACCAGAAACGTCTCGTAGAGCTTGCGGGAGAAGGCCCGATCCTGGGTCAGAAAGAGATTCTTGACCAGCTGCATGGAGAGGGTACTGGCTCCCAGCTCGATCTCACCGGCCAAGATATTCCGCTCGATGGCGTTCTTTAAACTGTACCAGTTAATACCGCTGTGAAAATAGAAATCCCCGTCCTCCGCCGTCAACACAGCCTTCACCACCCAGGGCGAGATATCCTCTAAACGAACATAGCGGTAGGAGGAGTCGATATACCCCGAATCCATCTCGCCAAAGGGTGCTGTCCCTCCGGAACCAAGTAACTCCGGTTGGGCTGCGCCGGCGGTATCGAAGGCGTCCGCCCGTTCTATCTGACGGTTGGTCCTCTCGGTATGGGCCTGCTTCCACGCAAGAGAGACCGCCCTGGCGGCCGGGATCTCTGCATACCGTCCCCGTCCCTTCGAATCGGCAGCCAATTTGTACTTGAAGGAGTCGTTCAAGCGGTAGACATTGAATCGAGCGGGAAGCTTCTCCACAGAAAAATCCTGTAGCTCAGTGGCGGTAGTCCAGTTCATGGCGGCGATCTTATCCAGGGGTACCTCGAGATCGAGGTTCCAGGCGACGGTGCCGTCGAGTTCCATGCCGGCGAAGGGTGCGCTGATCTCCAGCGGTAACGCCGAGAAAAGGGCCTGCACCGGAGAGGGAGGGAGCGCTATCCGCAACTCGAAACGATTTGGACTTACCATAAGTTCATCGTCTTGCTCAATGAAGAGCCCTCGCACAGCGGGAAGAAACTCGGCCCGCAGTCCATTTACGGTAAACTCACCCCGCTTTACCCTCAATTCTCCCCTAGCGTCTTTGTCCACCGTTACCGTCTGCTTCTCTGCGATCACCGCCGGGTTAGAGCCTGTCACCCGGCCTAAGATGCGGGGCGGCGGGAGGGGTACGTCCTTGTCGTAGAGAAGTTCGAAATCGTAGGCGAGATCGATATCGCTAAGGGGAGTTTCACCCAGGGCCCGGTGGGAGAGACTCAGGCCGCTTAATTCGACGGCTCCGCTCATTTCCGCCAATCCTCTTACGGGAGAGGTAAAATCGAGATCGAAACTAACGAATCCTTTAAGTAGATTATCCGTATAGCGGGGGGCGGCAGCGGCGACTAGTTCGGAGAGAGTAAAATCCTTCCCCTTGAGGCTCCCGGACAATCGGGGCTGACTATAATCGAGATCAATAGCCCCGCTTAGCTCCCCGGCGACCAGAGCCGTAAGGTTCGCTTGATCCGGAGCGTGGGTCATCTCCACCGAAGTCAGATTAAGGGCAAACTCGTCTGCCGGGTCATCACCATATTCATATACAACAGTAAGATTCTCTACTCGGCCCTGCTCCGGAAAAAGAGGCTGCGACACAAGCCGTACGATATAACGATCGAAATAGTCCTCAATAGCAGGGAGCTTCGGCAGGCGAGTCGGTGCTTTCTGAAGCGTTTCTACACTCGGCGAACCAGAGTTTACTGTTTCAGCTGATGCAACCGGCCGAGAAGGTTCGGCTTCAGGGAATATCCGGATAGTTACATCCTTGATAGTGAGCGCTTCTATAATCGGATCGCCGGCCAACACACTCTTGAGGGTCGTTTGCAGACGAAGCTGCTCAATCCGGCCGCCGACGGAGAATGGGAACGCAAAAGAATCGGCGTCCAAAGCGAACTCCAGGCCGGATACTCTCAATGTTGAGAACGGTCGGTAGCGGACCTTATCGAAGGCAGATACGATACCGTAGTGCTCCTCTAAGCCGTGTAGCTGGGCCTCGATTCGATTCGGTAGTATGGTGCGGTTTAGTACCAGGAAGAAGATAAATACCGCCGCGATAAGCAGTAAGCTGATAGCGGCGGCTATTAGTGTGATAGTACTAGGTTTACTGTTTCGTGCGCCCATATCCGTGGCGCAAGGATGGCACTTTAGTGATTATCTGGTCAAGGCTATTGGTTGAGGGGGGAGATCATCCATAGAAATAGCAATTGATCGCAGCCTATAATTCATCCAGTAGATATGATTATGCTCAATTATGGGTAAGCATATATAGATCAATTTAGAGAAAACCGCGCCTAATAGTTTCATCATTTACACTTACCGCACACCGCATGATTTCATACCATGCTCGCAATACCCTGCCGTACATTTCCATCCACGATTTGAAACCAGCAGGAATATCCCTTAGGGGATTCCTGATGCTATATTCATAGGCAGAAATAACCTTTCTTACATCCTCTACCCACCACACAGGTTGATACTGATAGAGATAGAGCTGACTCTCTAAGGATCCCATCCTAATTTGTGCGTATCTGCAATAGAGGGATGTCAAATACTCATCGAACTGTTTGTCGGAGAGCTTTCCAATCTTCTCATACTTTAGGCCTATCTCATTCAATCGTTCCTCGGCTTTCAAGGCAATAATACCATTGGTTAGGTCGGCAGCAATTAACTGTGTAAATCTACCAATGCTTGGAATTTCCATATCCGGATTCAATTCTGGCATAGTAGATTTGGCTGAAATATCATGTTCAGAAGCCACCGGTAAATGCATAACATACTGGTCCGGATATATTTGCCTCAGTAGAATCCCGAATGTTGGATCTTCGTTTCTATCAATGGGAAAAAAAGGAGGTGGCGTTAACATACCCGACAAAGCCATTGTTCCTGATTGCAGAAAATTACCATCGCTTATAGTGGCTTGATCGAATGCACTAAAGTTATAACCGTGCTTCAATGACTCACGATATTTTCCTTCATCATCATAAATTCGTGCGTTATAGGATTCTCGATTTCCTATTATAAAATCTGGATTATTAAACCAACGGGCACCGCAGTGTCCGGCGCACACGACACCGATCTGAGCCGCGTCAATCTCAATCCTACGCGCCATTGCCGAGGGTAACATAGCAAGGTCAGCACTATCGGCAACAATTCTCGATAGACTCAAACCAAGATTGGATTCTATGTTCTCTATCAAGTTATATTCTTGCTCCTTGCATATTGAGCTATATAATTCATCGAGAGAAGGGTAGAAATCCACTGAGAGGGATTCAGCTGGCGCAAGACGACATTTACTACTAGTATTAAACGGCTGCTTAAAAAGTGAATAGTGGATATCATCGTCACTAAATAGTATATTCTCACCAGTCCAGGCAAGGAGAGCGAAATTTCTATTTGCTCCCACCTTATTTACCTGCTTTGTATCGGCTGGGCCGAATAACGCAAATCGGATAATATCGCTCTCAATTCCGATTTTACTCGATTTCCTTATCAAACCGGCGCAATATTCTTCTTTTTCATTATTGCCAAAATAGTGGACCTCCCCAGGATAAACTTTTCGATAATACTCTATGAGCGCTCTATTCTTTTTCAGATGTTGCTCACTGATACTGTCATCCATTATTATCAGAGGAATGGATCTATCAAAATAATGCCGGTGATTACATCGTACCCGAAGCCATTTACTTAACATTTCACTTCTGTCGGAGGTGAAAACTGCAGCACAGATTCTTTCTTTGTTACTGTTCTGCCTTCCCTTCTTTACGCCAAGCAACGTAGAGTGGCGAAGAAGGTCGAGTTTCTTCCAGCGCCCTATTAACATCTTCAATCGGTCATCGCTTAATCCGTATATATTACGAGGAAGTAAACGCCATAAATGCTCGTCGATGGATAGTGCACCCTGTAGCTCCGCAAACAGCCTATATTCAGCCACAGACATTTCAGTAATTCTTCCGTTGTTCCTGTTTCTAATTAGTGCAGAACCGCTGCCTATATCAGTAACAATAAAATCGGCAGGATAATAGAGATCATTCATTTTGCTCATATGCGCTACCGGATCTCCATACTCATTGCAGAAGTCCAAAGACCGGACCAATCAAGCAGCATGCAGCCTGTATTGAAGAGATAATCTTTGAGTTGAACGATCCTTTTTCCTCTGGGTGTATTATTGAGCTCTTTAGGACACCAAATTTTTTTTTGACCACTTAGATGTTTCAATAGCTCAATATGATCAGATACAGCTCGGTTCCAAGGCTTAGGTCGTCCCCCGGACATCTCTATTTGATGATTGTATTCTTTGATACGTTTGGCGATAGCGACAAATACTAGTTCCGAACAGAGTTCCCGAAGAGCATTTGGAGATAGCTTGGAAATTATAATTATTTTTTCTCCCAGTGCTATCAATACCTCTCGTGGGGAAAGCGCTGGAATTCCTATTGCAGAATATTCCAATAGGAGATTAAGTAATTCGGCCATACTGAATCTGATATTCTTAAAATCATTTTCAGCAAAAGTATTTCTACCATCAGTTGAATGCTCTATAGCGATTGGTAAATGCATTATCGGAGAATTAGGGTACATCAGCCGTATCATCCATGCCCAAATACTGTCGGAAGCTCGAATCCCAGGCAGAAATGGTGGAAGGATCTCATTGGCATTATATAAAAAACAGGTTGATACAAAAAATGGCGATTCGCTGTAGGATACTTCTGGGGACAGGAGTAGAACATGAGGTTCTGTTCTAGCCATGGAAAAGGCTTGAAATCTGGGCCACACCTTGCTACGGTACTCCTTGCTTACAGATAGTAAAGCATACGGATTAGTAAACCATTTATCTCCGTAAACACCTGCCATACCAATCTTAGGCCTTGATAAGTGTTGGTCATTCATATTCGTTTGCAGATGAAGTAGAGCCGAAAAATCTGTAATGTGAGTATCTATCGGAATAGTACTTTTCAGAAGCTGCTTACGAGTTCCGAAACAGAGAAAAACCGGATGATCGTCAGGATTTGCTCTCTTCGAATACCTACTAGAAATTTTTCTATAATTATGTAACACATCATCATCGAAGCTGAGTACTGTTTGCCCCGCAGTCAAGAGTAGCGCAAGATTGCGGATACCTCCCGAAAAGGCTGCATTATCAGTGAAAAATGATGCACTTTGTGTAAACTGTATTGAACTGCTTTCTTGTTTTGAATCCTCAATTAACTTAAAAAGGAATTTCTTCCGATAATCCGGACCACAGTAACGTATTGGCATATTACTGGATCTTCGAATCGATTCTACTACCGAACGATTCTTTTCCGCCATTTCAGTTGCAGGGGAATCATCAAGAATCAAGAGTGGAGGAAAACTATTCGTTTTCTCTCTGCTGTCTTGGAAAGAAAAGAGCGCCCGATTCAGAAGATCCGGGCGCTGAGACGTGGGGACTACTATTCGATCAATACTACTAAGCACCTACAATATGTAATTCTAGCATATAAAGGTGGGAGTCAAAGTGATGTTCAAAACAACATTCTCTCCAGCTGCAACTTCGAATGCATCTGTAACCCCAGCGGCATTCACGGTTTGATATCCCTGCCAGATTACACGTTCAATTAACAATCGATAACGTCGTGCAGGTGCTAAGTCGACGACAACGGCAATACCGAAATTCGGTGAACTATATGCTGGTGCAAGATAAAACGCCTGCGTGCCTATGTCTGGTAATAGTCCGCCAAAGGTGTAAAAGATATTTTCTCCAGGTGCATAGTCAATAGTCAAGTCGGCCAGCATAGAATCCATATCGGCCTCGTCATATACACGTGCTCGAAGATAATCGCCGTCACCAAGATAGCCGACTAATGCTTGGCTCTGCAGGTCCAATACATATGGATTCATTTCTTCAGATGAAGGATCTACATCTACATAGCATCCGGACAATAAAAGAATTATCCCAAGTAACGGTAGTATCGCATTGTTTATAAGTTTCACTCTAAACCTCCTTTTAAAATATATCCCAGTTCAGAGTCACACTCCCCGTCGTCAGCGTCTCCGGCGCCGGCAGCGAGTCGATAATCTCATCGATCTGCGAGGCGCTGGTATCAACCGCGAACAAGGCCTCCAACGCCGCCAGCCCCTCAGGCGGTAGTTCACCCTCCTCGGCTACCACCACCTCGCCGCCGGCGACCGAAACGCTCTGGCCGTAGGCGTTAGCCAGGGCGACCAGGCCTTCCAGCACCTTCAAGTTGATCCCGTCGTATTCGAAGCTGGTGCCCCGCACCGCCGCGGTCGAGACGGGACTTCGCAGGCGGAAATCCTGCTGCAGCCCCTGGCGCTGGGTCACCTCGGCCTTGACCCGGCCGACCCGTAAGAAGAGTTCGGTTTTAACCGTCCCTTCCCGCTCGGCGAGCTCCTCTAAGGTCATGCGAGTGAGCTGATCGACCTCTAAGGTAGCCGAGCCGATCTCGAGCACCGCCGAGGATCTGAAGCCGGTCGATATTCTCGAACCGATAGCGACCTCGTCCCCGCTGCTCAAACCTCGCCAGGCGCCGCCCGGGGTCTGTATCTCCACCTTGCCGGTGACGCTCTGCACCGTCGCGGTGGATTGGGCGCCGGCGGTGAGCACCGTTACACCCAACATCAGCAGGATGCTCACAAGCTTGATTATATTATTCCTACAGATCATTCTAATCCTCCTTAGAGTCCGAGCGAGGCTTCCAGCCTCAAGAGGCTCGCGTTGTCCCCGTCCTCCGGAATAAAGATGCCGTACTTGACGGCTGCGCCGAAGTCCGAGGTCGGGCGGAATTTAATCCCCCCTTCAAACTCGTTGCCCGTGGGGTCTCCGTCGGGCACTGAGAAGAACTTGGCCCCCGCGGTAAACTGCAGATTTCGTAGAACGGGATCAAACCGATCCCCCCATGGACGAATTGAATAGTCCAGTGCAAAACGCAGCAGATCAGCCTCATCCGGGGTATAGACCAGGCCAAGGGTCGGCTCGGAGACGGAGAAGTAGTCCTCCCCGGTCAAGAGGACCTCGCCGGAAAGGCGGGAGTTATATAGTTCTTCAGAGAAGTAGAAGAGTCCCGCCTTGAAGAGGGTCCCGTTCAGATCATCGCTCAGATTCGAGGCGTAGACGCCGGAGAGACTGTAGTAGAGCCCGTCGGTGATGCTTCCGTCGGCGGTACCTATCGCATGCAGGCTGTTGAGCTTGTCGCCGTCGTCGTCCCGCAGGTCCTGTTGCAAGAAGCCCGCGGCGGTCAGCTTCTGCCGGGGCAGATAGTCCCGTACGGTGAGGCTTACCTGCTCGAAGAGCCGCTTGGGAGCGAAGTAGACGTCGTCATCGTCCTCGTCGACCAGATCGGCGGCGCTCATATTCAATGATGCTTCCGGCTTCAGCTGCAGACCGGTATAGCCGACTGCAGCCGAGACGATAGCCGGACCAAAGTCGAAGCTCCCCGCCGCACCGTCGGCGGTATGGTTAAAAACTAGGGCGCTCGGGTCGCTGAATCGGAAGCGGCCGATATCGCTCCGCAACACACCCTTCCCCGCTTCAAGCAGGTCCGGCCGGCTGATAGAGAGCTTCAAGAGGCTCAGATCGATTAAGAGATCCCGATCGTCGGTGTAGAGGTAGAAGGCGTTGGCGCTTAGCGAGACAGAGCCGCTCTCCCAGGGGGTCCAATACTCCTCGGCCCAGAGAGAGACCTTATTGCGCTGCTCGTTCTCCGGGTCGGCATTGCTGTCGTCGGAGAAGTTGAAGGTCGAGGTATTGTCGATTACTACGCCCCAATCGAAGGCGAAGGCGGGAAGAGCGACAACTACAAGCACCAGGACGATGACGGCATTGCGTAAGTTGTTCATGAGCGCTCCTCCGTCTCGGCCAGTGCCCGGCCGATAATACGCACGGCCCGTTCGCCGTCGAGCGGATCATTCGGGGCGCCCCGTCCCTGGATCAACGCTAGAAATTTCAGATCCCGGAGGGCGTAGCGCGGAGACGCGAAGAGGGAGCTGCCGATCCCCTTTGGGAGTTGCATCTCCTGCTGCAGGAGGTAGGCGAAAAGCCCCAGGCTTACCGTGTCGGAAGCCGACTGAATACCAAAGCGGCCTAGATCATCCTCGGCCAATAACCGACCGAAGGCCTCGGCCTGATCCGCGGGAGCCGCCCCCGCGGGATCGATACTCCCCACCAGATAGGCGGCGCTGCCGGCGCTCAATTCGGACTCGGCCAGGATCAGATCGAGGATCTCGTTCGATTGTGAAAAAAGCGGTGCGGCAAGAATCAGAATAACGGTTGCTAATATTACCTTTCTACTCATATATCACCCCTACACAACATACACCAAATAGGACGATGATCAAACAAAGAAGCGATTTCTCAAAAACTCTTGTATTAATATACCATCTTTACCGGGAAAAAGGGGAAATTACGCCGATTTAAGAGTATACTAACACCCAGAAACCACCAGCTAAAAGTTGAGGTCGGGAGGAAGTATGCCGAAGCAAGACTCACGTATTAGACAAGTGCGTGAGCATCTGCACAGCAGTATCTGTGTTTTCGCCCCCAACAACATTAAATGAGTCGGTGAGACCGGCAGCATAGGGACCAGATTCACCATCACCCTGCCAGTATTCCAGTCTCTCCAACAACACCCTATACTCGTCCGGCGGAAGATCAACCAATATTACAAGACCCGTAGTCGGAGGTTGAGATCCTAAGAAGAAGGCCTGGGTATTGAGAGGTGTAGACAGCAAAACAGGATCATAATCAATAGTATTAGTCTCTATCGTATCTACGAATATAGTACCCTGGCTAAGCATTGCATCAACATCTTCCGCTTTATAAATTCTAGCTTTTAAATAATAACCTGTACCGGCGAAACCCACCGGAGCCTGATTAACTAAATCCAACACTATTGTATTCTCAAGAACTCTATTATCTGAAACTCCTTCTAGATAGCAGCCAGTAAACAATAGAAAAACTAACAATATAGCAAATAGCTCTTTAGGATTCATATGTACATCCCTCCTATTGAGGTATAATGATCTGATAGGGTTCATAGGTAATCGTCACACTCCCCGTCGTCAGCGTCCCTGGCGCAGGCAGCGAGTCAATAATTTCGTCAATCTGCGAGGCGCTGGTATCGACCGCGAATAAGGCCTCCAACGCCGCCAGCCCCTCAGGCGGTAGTTCACCCTCCTCGGCTACCACCACCTCGCCGCCGGCGACCGAAACGCTCTGGCCGTAGGCGTTAGCCAGGGCGACCAGGCCTTCCAGCACCTTCAAGTTGATCCCGTCGTATTCGAAGCTGGTGCCCCGCACCGCCGCGGTCGAGACGGGACTTCGCAGGCGGAAATCCTGCTGCAGCCCCTGGCGCTGGGTCACCTCGGCCTTGACCCGGCCGACCCGTAAGAAGAGTTCGGTTTTAACCGTCCCTTCCCGCTCGGCGAGCTCCTCTAAGGTCATGCGAGTGAGCTGATCGACCTCTAAGGTAGCCGAGCCGATCTCGAGCACCGCCGAGGATCTGAAGCCGGTCGATATTCTCGAACCGATAGCGACCTCGTCCCCGCTGCTCAAACCTCGCCAGGCGCCGCCCGGGGTCTGTATCTCCACCTTGCCGGTGACGCTCTGCACCGTCGCGGTGGATTGGGCGCCGGCGGTGAGCACCGTTACACCCAACATCAGCAGGATGCTCACAAGCTTGATTATATTATTCCTACAGATCATTCTAATCCTCCTTAGAGTCCGAGCGAGGCTTCCAGCCTCAAGAGGCTCGCGTTGTCCCCGTCCTCCGGAATAAAGATGCCGTACTTGACGGCTGCGCCGAAGTCCGAGGTCGGGCGGAATTTAATCCCCCCTTCAAACTCGTTGCCCGTGGGGTCTCCGTCGGGCACTGAGAAGAACTTGGCCCCCGCGGTAAACTGCAGATTTCGTAGAACGGGATCAAACCGATCCCCCCATGGACGAATTGAATAGTCCAGTGCAAAACGCAGCAGATCAGCCTCATCCGGGGTATAGACCAGGCCAAGGGTCGGCTCGGAGACGGAGAAGTAGTCCTCCCCGGTCAAGAGGACCTCGCCGGAAAGGCGGGAGTTATATAGTTCTTCAGAGAAGTAGAAGAGTCCCGCCTTGAAGAGGGTCCCGTTCAGATCATCGCTCAGATTCGAGGCGTAGACGCCGGAGAGACTGTAGTAGAGCCCGTCGGTGATGCTTCCGTCGGCGGTACCTATCGCATGCAGGCTGTTGAGCTTGTCGCCGTCGTCGTCCCGCAGGTCCTGTTGCAAGAAGCCCGCGGCGGTCAGCTTCTGCCGGGGCAGATAGTCCCGTACGGTGAGGCTTACCTGCTCGAAGAGCCGCTTGGGAGCGAAGTAGACGTCGTCATCGTCCTCGTCGACCAGATCGGCGGCGCTCATATTCAATGATGCTTCCGGCTTCAGCTGCAGACCGGTATAGCCGACTGCAGCCGAGACGATAGCCGGACCAAAGTCGAAGCTCCCCGCCGCACCGTCGGCGGTATGGTTAAAAACTAGGGCGCTCGGGTCGCTGAATCGGAAGCGGCCGATATCGCTCCGCAACACACCCTTCCCCGCTTCAAGCAGGTCCGGCCGGCTGATAGAGAGCTTCAAGAGGCTCAGATCGATTAAGAGATCCCGATCGTCGGTGTAGAGGTAGAAGGCGTTGGCGCTTAGCGAGACAGAGCCGCTCTCCCAGGGGGTCCAATACTCCTCGGCCCAGAGAGAGACCTTATTGCGCTGCTCGTTCTCCGGGTCGGCATTGCTGTCGTCGGAGAAGTTGAAGGTCGAGGTATTGTCGATTACTACGCCCCAATCGAAGGCGAAGGCGGGAAGAGCGACAACTACAAGCACCAGGACGATGACGGCATTGCGTAAGTTGTTCATGAGCGCTCCTCCGTCTCGGCCAGTGCCCGGCCGATAATACGCACGGCCCGTTCGCCGTCGAGCGGATCATTCGGGGCGCCCCGTCCCTGGATCAACGCTAGAAATTTCAGATCCCGGAGGGCGTAGCGCGGAGACGCGAAGAGGGAGCTGCCGATCCCCTTTGGGAGTTGCATCTCCTGCTGCAGGAGGTAGGCGAAAAGCCCCAGGCTTACCGTGTCGGAAGCCGACTGAATACCAAAGCGGCCTAGATCATCCTCGGCCAATAACCGACCGAAGGCCTCGGCCTGATCCGCGGGAGCCGCCCCCGCGGGATCGATACTCCCCACCAGATAGGCGGCGCTGCCGGCGCTCAATTCGGACTCGGCCAGGATCAGATCGAGGATCTCGTTCGATTGTGAAAAAAGCGGTGCGGCAAGAATCAGAATAACGGTTGCTAATATTACCTTTCTACTCATATATCACCCCTACACAACATACACCAAATAGGACGATGATCAAACAAAGAAGCGATTTCTCAAAAACTCTTGTATTAATATACCATCTTTACCGGGAAAAAGGGGAAATTACGCCGATTTAAGAGTATACTAACACCCAGAAACCACCAGCTAAAAGTTGAGGTCGGGAGGAAGTATGCCGAAGCGAACCGCGTTCCGATTCTATTATGCCGTACCGTTAATCATAGCGATCATCGTCAGTTCCACTATCTTTATTCCCGCTTTCGAATCGGGCAGTAATCGCATCTATGATCTCTTTCTGCATATTAAACCGGCTATCGAAGAGGACGAATCGATCCTCCTCCTCGACATCGACGATCTGGCCATCGCCCAGGTGGGGACCTGGCCCTGGAGCCGCTCGGTCGTCGCCGACGGGTTGATACTGATGAGCGAGTTCGATGCCGACACGGTGGTCTTCGATATTGAGTACGTCGACTCCAGTCCCCTCGGCATAGACTCCCGCTATCTGCAGCAAGATCTGCCACGCCGCTTCGACAACGAGTTCATTGAACTGAACGAGAGCATCTCCGCCCTCTTCGAGGCCCTGCAGCAGGGTTTTATTCCGCTGAACGAAGCGGAGGAGTATGTGGCTGAACTAACCGGCATAAGCGACGAGGTCCGGGGCGAACTCCTTGCCGACGTGCGTCAGGTGGCCCGGGACAACGACCGCTATCTGGGAAGCGCCTTCCGATTCTTCGGCAATGCCTGGGCCACGGTCAATATGCTTCCCAATGAGGTTGAACTGGTCCGGGTAACCGAAGAGCTGAAAGAGGAGGTTCGCACCCGAATCCCCATTGAAAATACCCTGCCCTCAGCCGACTACACCCCGGGCTTGGACGCACCGGCGGTCCAGCCGACGATCCTGACCATCCTGCGGGGTGCAGCGGGAGCCGGCTTCCCTAACGTCGTGGTCGACGAGGACGGCGTGCGCCGCCGGATCGATCTGATCTCCCGCTACAGCGATGCCTATTACGGACAGCTGGTTATGGCTCCCATTTTAGCGAAGATGGGAAATCCCCAGGTCCGCTTAAGCCCGGGAAACATCGAGATCAAATCGGATACCCAGCTGGTCTCTATCCCCCTGGATGATGAGGGGCGGATGCTGATCAACTGGCCTCCCAAGAGCTTCGAAGAGAGCTTCCGGCACCTCTCGTACAATCAGATCGTGGTGCACCAAAAACTGGAAGAACAGATTGTCTACAATCTGGAGATCATGCACGACGCAGGCTATCTCGATTTCCACCTTACCGATGCGCCGGTCTGGGATCTGCACCAGTACGCCCTGCTCCTGCGGGATGAGCTTATCGCTCAAGGCGAGACAGGCCCGATCGATCAGGCTGCGAAGCGGGAGTACGTAGAAATCCGCAAGCTCTTCTTCGAGGGCTTAGGGTCCCTGGTAAACGGTGAAACGGAAGCGGCCATCGTCTCGGAGATTGAGCGCATCCTCGCCTCGCCCGATCTCGAAACGGATCAGGCGGCCGAATATGCGGCTATCCGCGACGAGGTAAGCGCCTCCTTCGCGGCCCTCAAGACGGACACGGACCGGATTCTCGAGATCCGGCAAGTACTGCGGGACGAACTTCAGGATGCGTTCATCATTATCGGACATACCGGTATATCCACCACCGATATCGGCGTTAACCCCTTTGAGAAGGAGTATATGAACGTCGGAACCCATGCGGCGGTGGCCAACACCATCTTTCAGCAGGATTTCCTGGACGAGCTCAGCCCTTTCCTGGCCCTGGGGGTAGCGGTGGCCCTAACCTTCCTCTTAGCCTTCATCATTAAGGGCTTGAATCCATTGGGATCGATCCTGGTGGGCCTGCTCTTCATCGCCGGCGTATTCGGCGCATCCCTAGGCCTATTCCTGCTTCAGGGCTGGTACCTGCCGATGCTCCCGCCGCTCTTAATGCTGGGACTGACCTTTTTAACCATCTGGGCCATAAAGTTTCTGATCACCGAAGGAGAGAAGAGCTTTCTGAGGAGCGCCTTCTCCCACTACCTCTCGGCGGATGTCATTAAACAGATCGTCGACGATCCGGAACGGCTCAATCTGGGAGGAGAGAAGAAGGAGCTCACCGCTATCTTTACCGACATAAAAGGCTTTTCAACGATATCCGAACAACTTGATCCGACGGAGCTGGTTAAACTCCTGAATCAGTATCTGACCGCTATGAGCGACACCATCCTCGACCTCAGGGGCACGATCGACAAGTATGAGGGGGATGCAATTATCGCCTTCTTCGGCGCGCCGATCGAGTTCCGGGACCATGCCAAGCGCGCCTGCCAGTCGGCGGTTATCATGAAGCGGCTGGAAAGGGAACTCAACAAGCGCTTCCTTCAGGAGGGGACCTCACCCGCCCCGCTCCTTACCCGGGTGGGCATCAACACCGGCGAGATGGTCGTCGGCAACATGGGAACCCAGCAGAAGATGGATTACACCATCATGGGCAACTCGGTTAACCTGGCCGCCCGCTTAGAGGGGGTCAACAAGCAGTACGGAACCTGGGTCCTGATGAGCGAGCATACCCAGGCGGCTGCGGGACCTCAGTTTCTGACCCGGAAGCTCGATCGCGTGCGGGTAGTCGGTATCAATCAACCGGTTAGACTGTATGAACTGATCGAGGAGCAGGATCGGGTCGATTCCAACCTGCTCGAGGCGGTGGATACCTTCCACGAGGGCTTGGAACTCTTCGAGGCGCGGGAGTGGAGCAAGAGCGAGCGCAACTTTCGCTCGGTGCTGCGCTTCCTCCCCGGCGACGGGCCCTCGGAGTTTTTCCTGGAGCGGATCAAGAAGTTCAAGAAAACGCCGCCGAACGCCAACTGGGACGGGGTCTATAGCCTGACCCTCAAATAGTTTGCACTACACAAGACAACTACACTATTATTTAATGAAGTAGATGAAAAAATCGGTGTTTGCCTCTACTGCAGGAATTTTTCTCCTGATAGTCGCCGTAGGCCTCCTTCCGGCCTTGGGTATCATCGTCTTCACCGGTCTGGAGCAGGGCAAAGCCCTCGAAGAGTCGGTCAAGAAGGAGGCGCTGCGCCAGATCGAGATCCTCTCCTTCGCCCAAGAGCGGTCCACCGAATCGATCCACCAAACCCTGATCACCCTTGCTTCCCTCGGCCCTTTTCGAGAGGAGAACTGGGCTGTTCAGCAGTCGATTACGGGCAGGGTGATCAGTAACAATCCCGAGTACGTGAACATAGCCAGCGTCGATAGCGACGGGATCGTTCGCGCCTCGTCCCGGCTTGCAGTCGGAACCGATCTATCCGACAGGATGCATGTGCAGGCCGCGCTGAGGGGAGAGGGTTTTGTAGCCGGAGAATATATCCTAGCCAGGGTCGACTCGGAACCGTCCTTCCCCTTCGCCCAAACCCTCAGAGACGGCGAGGGCCGCATAATCGGCGCCCTGACGGTGGTCAACCGTCTGAGTGAATACTCCCGCATCTTCGATGAACTCGATCTCCCGGAGGAGAGCATCTTAGGCATTACCGATCACCGGGGGATCCGGCTCTTTTTTCATCCCCAAAAGGATACTAATCCTGTGGGGAAGCCAATCAAAAATGAGGTATGGCAGGCGGTCTGCGAAGGGGGCGATGCGGGAACGATCTATCAGACCGGTTCCGACAATATCGCCCGCTTCTACACCTTCCGGAAGATGTCCCTGCCCGGGACGGACTCACCCTACCTGACGCTCATCCTCGGGATTCCCACGGCCCAGGTGACCGCGCCCTCCCGGCAAATCCTCCGCCGAAACATTATCCTGATCGGCATTACCGCCTTGACCAGCATCGCCCTCTCGGCCTTTCTCGGCTATGTAAGCCTGGGTCATAAACTGCTGGTTCTTACCAAATCCCTGGCCTCTATAGAGAGCGGAGATCTTTCGGCCCGAACGGGACTGGTCAACAAAGGCGGGGGAATCGCCGTGGTCGCTGGTGCGATTGACCGAATGGCTGCGGCCCTGGAACAGAGAAACCGGGAAAGGGATGTCAACGAACGGCAGCTCTCCAATGCCCTGGCGGAGAAGGAGATCTTGCTGCGGGAAATACACCACCGAGTCAAGAACAACCTGCAGCTCATGCTGAGCATTATCCGTCTGGAGCGTCAGAGCGAGGCGGATATGGATATCTTTATGGCTCAGATCGAGAACCGAATACGTTCGATCGTCGGGGTGCATGAGCTGATGTACGAATCCGAGGATATCGGACGCGTCGGGACCGAGGATTTCCTCAAGCGCTTAGCCTCGATGAGCAAGGGATTCGCCGAACAGAGCGCCATCGTCGTAGAGGCTGAAGATCACATAATCGATACGGAGAATCTCGTTCCCTTAGCGCTGATAACCAATGAACTAATCATCAACAGCCTGAAGCACGGGGCATCCGACGACGGCACCGTACGGATCAGAATCGTCTTTGCGGTTGAGTCCGGGAACGCCCACTTGACGGTAAGCGATGAAGGTCCGGGGTTTCCGCCCGAGCAAACCGGACAGGCCCGTGAGAGCTTGGGGATGCTCCTGATTAACGCCTTGGCAGAGCAGATCAAAGGCCGGGTCGCTATCGACCGAGAGAGATCGACGGGAGCAGCGGTCACTATCAGCTTTCCGCTCTTTACGGTACTATCCCATCTATGAGCACCACAGCCATCACGAATGAACTGCAGATCAACACCATCACTCTCAAGAACCGCATCGTCATGCCGCCTCTGGTAATCTGGGAATCCGATGCATCAGCCGAGGTAAAGGATATCCACCGGAAGCACTACGCCTCCTGCGCCGGCCCGGGACTGATGATAGTCGAGGCGACCACGGTCTCGCCCGAGGGCAAACTACATAAAGCCCAGCTGGGGATCTTCGAAGACCGGCACATCCCCGGATTAAAGGACCTGGCCGAGACGATCCGGAATACCGGAGCCGTTCCGGGGATTCAGCTCCACCATGCCGGCGGTCGAGCAAGCCGGGAATCGAATTGGGGACTCGCGCCCCTCGCGCCGTCCTTAGACGGCGCCGTAAAGCCGGGAGATCCGGAGTGCCGGGAACTGACGATCGAGGATATCCGCCGTATTCAAGGCGATTTTGCCGACGCCGCCGAGCGGGCGGTAGCGGCGGGGTTCCAGGTATTAGAGCTGCACGGCGCCCATGCCTATCTGGGCAGTCAGTTCCTAAGTCCCCTGACCAATACCCGCACAGATCAGTACGGCGGTTCCCTGGAGAACCGAATGCGCTTCCTGCTAGAACTCCTTAGGAACTGCCGGGAGCGGATCGGCGACCAGGCGCTTTTAAGCTGCCGACTGGGTGTTATCGATCAGAACCCTGCGGGCTTGAGCCTGGAGGAGGGCATCGAAACCGCCCGTCGGCTGGAGGCGGCCGGGGCGGACCTGCTCCATATCTCCTGCGCCCATAAGGTTCCCGATGACGTTCCGCCCGCCGAGAGCGACTATAATCCCCTCTTTCGGCTGGCCGCGGCAGTAAAACCGCAGCTCTCCATCCCGGTAATCGGCGTAGGAGGGATTATCGATCCCGCCCAGGCCGATGGGGCATTGAAATCCGGCATGGCGGATCTGGTAGCCGTCGGGCGGGGGATCCTGGCCGACGCCGGCTGGGCGGCGAAGGCGGTCTCCGGCAGGAGCGACGATATCGCCCGCTGCCTGCAGTGCAGCCCCTGTTTCTGGTACAAGGATCCGGAGAAGTGTCCCCGGAGGAAACAGACCGCGACACGACTCTCTGAACTGTAGCCGACAGTATCACGAACTATCCACAGGGTCGGGTACAGTAGACTTTTTCATTGAATCGGCATAGGATGGCCGCCTATGAAGTTGAATAAAGAAACCAACCTACTCCTCCTCGGTTTGAGTTTTCTGGCCTTTATCAGCCTGGGACTCCCCGACGGACTCTTAGGAGTCGCCTGGCCCTCCATCGCCGCTCACTTCAAGCGGCCCTTGAGTAGACTGGCCCTCCTCCAATTGGCGGGGACGGCCGGGTTCTTTATCTCCAGCACCAATGCCGGACGCTTGATCCGCCGGCTCGGCGTGGGTCGGCTCTTGATCTTCAGCAACATCCTCGTCGCCCTGGCGCTGACCGGCTTCGGCTTTGCAGGCTCCTGGCTGCTGCTCTTGCCGTCGATGCTGATCCTCGGCTGCGGCGGCGGAGCTGTCGACGCCGGATTGAACGCCTACTCGGCCGAACGCTTCACCAAGGAGCAGGTCACCCTGCTCCACGCCTTCTACGGCCTGGGAGCGATGATAGGGCCGGTTATTATGCGGCAGGTATTAGCCGGCGGAGAGCCGTGGCAGCGGGGCTATCACATAACCCTGGCCATGGTTTCCGCGCTGATTCTGCTCTTTCTCCTGACCCAGCGACAATGGACCCGCCCCAGCCGTCCGGCCGAGGTGAACGGAAGCGCTGCGCAGAAGGACGCGAGCCCCAAGCGTCTGCGGGCGATCCTCGTAAGCGGGGTGATGATGTTCATGATCTACACCGGCTTGGAGGTGACCGCCGGCTCCTGGGGATTCACCTGGCTTAGCGAAGGTCGGGGGATTCCGCCGGCGACCGCCGCCTTCTGGATCAGCCTCTACTGGGGGGCATTGACCGCCGGACGGCTCTTCTTCGGCTTTTTAGGCGGCCGCTGGCATGCGAAGGCCATTATCGTATCGATGATGCTTACCGTAATCCTCGGCGCGCTCCTCTTTCTCCAACCCTGGTCGGCTATTGCCAACCTGGCGGCGATGCCGATTATCGGCTTCGCCTGCGCGCCGATATTCCCCCTCCTGGTGAGCTACACTCCCAATATTACCGGACCGAAAGCCGCCGCGGACATCATCGGGAAACAGGTCGCGGCGGCCAGCGTCGGTTCGGCCCTCGTCCCGCTGGTAATCGGTCTGGGGGTGGAACTCTTCAACCTCAGCGCCATCCCGATCGCTCTCTTGGGCAGCATCCTCCTCTTGACGGTTTTTTACCGGATCTGGATCGGATTCGAGAAGAAGGGCTGATCCCGTGGTATGATGCAGCGGGAGGATGAGTTATGCAGAGACGAATCGAGGAAGAGCGGGAACTCTTAAACAAGCGGGGCGAGATTAGCGCCGAGGGCTATGCCGTTCATCCCTTCTGGCGCTACCGCCGCCGACGCATTCGCGCTCCCTGGTACAGAATCAAGGAGTGGGACTACTATGCGGTAATCGACCAGGAGACCGGCCTCGGCTGTACCCTCACCTACAGCGATCTGGGATACATCGGGCTCTACGCCCTCTGCCTGGTCGATCTAAAGCACTCCCGTTGGCACCAGGTCGACAGCCTCCGCCTCTTTCCCGCCGGCCGCTCCGGGCTGGCCGAGACCGCCGATGAGGAGCATACCCTCAGCTATTCCGGTTCAACCTTGCACATGACCATCGACCGTCGGGACGACGCGCGGCTGATCGCCTTTGATTGCGATGACTTTCCCTGGGGAGACGAACGGGGCCTTAGCGGCGAGATCGTCCTCATTCAGCCGGCCGATCAAGAACGGATGGTAATCGCCACCTCCTGGGAAGAGAAGCGGAGCGCCTTCTATTACAACCAGAAGATCAACTGCATGCCGGCATCCGGCTTCATTAGCATCGGCTCGAAGGATCACACCCTTACCGACGGGGCGAGCTTCGGTGTGCTCGATTGGGGTCGGGGCCGCTGGACCTACGAGAACCGCTGGTACTGGGCCTCCGCCTCCGGACTGGTCGAGGAGCGCCCCTTCGGATTCAACCTGGGCTACGGCTTCTCCGACCGTTCGAGCGCCTCGGAGAACATGCTCTTCTTCGACGGCCGGGCCCACAAACTGGATCAGGCGGAGTTCATCTTCGATCCCGCGGACTATCTGAAACCCTGGCGGATCCGTTCCAACGACCAACGCCTGGAGCTGGAGTTTATCCCCGACCTGGACCGGAACGGGAACACCAATTTCGGTCTGATCCGGTCCCTGCAGCACCAGCTCTTCGGCCGGTATAGAGGTTTCGCCCTGCTGGACGACGGTCGCAGACTGGAGATCGACGGCCTGGCAGGCTTTGCCGAAGATGTCTATAATCGCTGGTGATGAACGAGATACGGATCAGAACCGCAAGCATCGACGACCTCCCGATTATATTTCATCTGGGCGAGGAGATCTTCCACGCCCAGACCTACACCAACCTCTACCGGACCTGGGACGAGTACGAGGTGACCAGCCTCTTCAACAGCGAGCCCGAGCATATTTTAGTGGCCGAGAGCGACGGCAAGGTAATCGGATTCGCCATGGGAACCACCATCGAAAAGGCCCGCTCCGCCTGGAACTACGGCTACCTGCTCTGGCTGGGAGTCTCCCCCGACTTCGCCGGGCGCAATATAGGGGGACAGCTCTTCGATCGCTTCAAGCGCCTGATGGAGTCCGAGGGAATCAGAATGCTCCTGGTCGATACCCAGGCCGATAACGAGCGGGCCATCAACTTCTTCCGCCGTAAGGGCTTCGAGAATCCCACCGATCACATCTATATGAGCCTCAACCTGGATAAGGAAGAGCGCTGACACTATGATGGAAAACCCTATCAACCGGGATCGGCTCTACGGCCTGTTTCAGAATATGGTAGATCATTACAGCCCCTCCGGGCGGGAAGAAGAGCTTACCGCCTGGCTCGCCGATTATCTGCGGGCGGCCGGCCTCTCGGTCAAGGTCACTCCCGTCGACGACAGCCGCAGCAATCTGGAGATCACCGCCCGCGGGGAACCCGCATCGATCCTCTTTCTGGGACACATCGATACGGTTCCCGCCTTCGACATCGAGCAGTATGAGTTCTCGGAGCGCGGCGGACGCTGTTACGGCCTGGGAACGGCCGACATGAAAGGTGGCTGCGCCGCCATGATCGAGGCCTTCATCTGCGCGGCCGAGCGGGGCAGCCTACCCGATTCGGTCATGCTGGCCCTGGTGGTCGGCGAGGAGGAGAGCGGCGACGGAACCGAAGCCCTACTCGAGGGCCGGCGCTTCGACACCGCCCTCGTGGGCGAGCCGACCGGGCTCAAGCCCTGCCCTGCCCACTACGGCTATGTGGAGATGCTCATCCGGGTCTTCGGGTATCGGCGCCACGCCGCCATGGCCTCCCGGGAAACCGGAGCGATCCGCAGCCTGCTCCGCTTCCTGCTGGCCCTCGAGGACCGTATTGAAGAGGAAGAGGAGAGCATCATCAACATCCGGGACCTGCACAGCTCGGAGTCAGGCTTCGCCGTTCCCGACCGTTGCACCGCGGCGGTGGATTTCCATATCCCGCCGGGAGAGAGCGCCGCCGAGTATGCCGCGAGGCTGGAGGAGTTCGCCCGCAGGGAATTCGACAGCTCCGGGGCGACCCATTACGAGATAGAGTTCCCCACCCGCGCCGACGGCTACAGGCTGGATGAGGAGGCAGGCCTCTGCTCGATCGTGAAGGAGCTCTACCGAAGAAACACGAAGGAGTGGCGCCCGAGTGAGTTCCGCAGCCATTCCGACGCCAGCCTTCTTATCGATACAGGCTGCAGCCCTCTGATGCTCGGACCGGGTGAACTCTCCCTGGCTCACACCATCGACGAATCGATCGACTTCGAGGAGGTCGTACGAGCGGCGAGGATCTACATGGAGACCCTCAGTATTCTGTACGAGAACCCAATTTCCGACTAATTACCGATAGCCTCATCCCTCAGAATCGAACATAGATTGCGTATAACATTCCTATGGAGGAGATTATGCGCAGCATTCACACAGTACTGATCGTAAGCTTGTTGATTATCGTCGGAGCAGGATATCTCTTCGCCGCGCCGGAGTCGCAAGAGATGCGGTGGAGCGCCGAGTTATCCGCCGGCGGGGCTTATATCGGCGAAGAGGAGACCGGAGAGCTCGGCCTGGCCGTAAGCCGCCGCATGGCCCCCTGGTATGAGCTTGGATTTATCGGAAAGGCGATGACGAGGTTAGACCACGGCGAGGAGGACGCCCTGGGTAAGGAGTACCACATGGAGAGCTCCTATGCGGCCCTCCGCTTTAAGCCGACCTTCGAGCTCTCGCCCCGCTGGATGATTGCCCTCAACCTGGAGGCCGGCAGCGGCATACTCACCTATCGCTATGAGCACAAGTACGCCGAAGAGATGCGCTGGGACGAGGAGATCCTGGATACCCTCACCTATGCGGTCTACAACGCCGGCGGGGAGCTTGCTTTTCAGGCGAGTCCCCGCTACAGCCTCTTCCTGCGGGGCGGGGTTCGCGCCACGAGTCCTATAAAAACCGACCTCGCCGAAGAGAACGAGCTGAGCGGATTCTGGTCCGAAATGGGCCTGGCCTACCGATTTTAGCTCCTAATATCCTAAGGTCGACTTTACAGCCGGCGGCGCATACCCTACTATCGGGGTATGCGCCATCTCGTGCTTTTCCTCTATTTTCTCTTTCTGTCGTCGGGCTTTGCCGGAATCAGCGTCAGCTTCATCCTCTGGAAACGAACCGGCGATCGTTTCATGGGCTGGATCAGCGCAGTGCTCGTCAGTTTCACCCTCTGGCTGATTATTACCATGATCAACTACTATGCCCGGCGCATCATCGGCGTCTCCATCCCCGTGGTCGCCATATTGAACGGCGTCAACTTTATGCTGGGAACCTTCAGCTATCTCTTCATGTTCGTGGCGCTTCTCTCGAGCAAAGTCCGCCTCCGTCCCTGGTTTTACCTGCTCTGTCTGGGACCTATATTCCTCTACTACCTCTTGATTCTGATCGGTTCGACCCTGCTTCCCGCCCTGCTGGCTCCCGCCGCCGACTATCCCCACCTCTACGGGATGTTCAGCGTCGCCGCCGGCTCGGCCTTTGTGGGGCTGGTCGGGTATGGGTATCTCCGGTCCGCAGAACTCAGCCCTCAGGATACGATTCGCTTTCTTCGCCGCTGGCTGGGTTGGGGTATGATCGGGTTCTCGGGGATAATATTTCTAACCGGCCTGATACTGACCCTTGGAGCGGCTGATTTTCAGCCGGCGATTACCCTGGAGTTCCTCTTCTTCTTTCTCTGGAATATAACGGTTCTCATCGCCTTTCTGCGCTACCTTACCCGCCCCAGCGCCTTCATCGAAGAGGGAAAAATCAGCGAAGCCTTTATCAAGGAGTTCAAGATCTCGGCCCGGGAAGCGGAGGTAATCGCCCTGGTAGCTCGAGGATTGAGCAATAAGGAGATCGCCGAATCCCTGCATGTGAGCTTCACCACCGTCAGGACCCATCTCTATAACATCTTCCGCAAGGTCGGCGCCGGCAGCCGGGTCGAGCTATTGCAGATAGCCTCCGGGTACCGGCAATAAGGCCCGCTTACTTACGGAATCTAAGCAGCGGATAGGCGAGAATCGGTATCAGGGCCAACAAGACCAGGGCCCAGCCGAGACCGAGGGAGTCCGCCGCCCAACCGAAGGCGGGCGCCAGGAGAGCTACCAAGAGGGTCTTCATCTGACTCTCGCCGGAGAGGCCGGTGGCCATCACCGAGCCTTTAATCCGGTCGCTCAAGAACTCCAGGGTCGCCGGACGGCGCAGGTTCTCCAGCAGATAGTAGACGACGAAAAGCAGCACCGCCAGCCACTGCAGCCCGGCAAGAATCCCGACGCCGATGAGTCCGACCGCCGCCGCTCCCGCCAGATAGGTCGCGTTCAGCCCCCGCCGTCGGGTAGAGAAGAGATCGAAGAAGCGCCCCGAGCGACTGCTGGCGGCGCTGGTAAGCAGATAGAGACAGAAATAGACCGCTGCGCTGGTCACGGCGATACGCTGATTCTCCGCCAGCATCCCCGCCAGCGGAAGGGTCAGGGCCAGATTGCGCAGAACCGGCTGGACATAATCCTTAACCGTTTTGAATCCCGCATCGAAGAGGCTGGAGTTGACCAGCGCTCGGCGAACCCCGCCGGACTTGAAGAGTTCGATAAATCCCGTAACCGTCTTCTTCGCATCCGCCAGGCCCCGCTTCACCGCGGAATCGTCGCACTCCTCATCCTTCTCACAGGAGTAATCGAGCTCCTTGGGATAGGAGATAATCAGGAACATCCCCGCCACATAGGGGATGATGCTCCAGAGGAAGACGCTGCGGTAGCTACCTGAGAAGAAGACCAATCCGCCTGCGATCAGCGCCGAAATGGCCGAACCCTTCTGAGCCCAGCTGCGGGTATGGCCATAGTAGGAGATCTTCTGATCGGCGATTCCCTGCCGCTGCAGATACTCCATGATCATCGCCTTGTGGGTCCCCGAGCGGAAGCTCTCCCCCAGAGCAAAGGCGGTCATGGCGATAAAATAGATACCGTAGGAGGGGAAGAGGTAAAAGAGCAGGAAACTGACGATGTAACTCGCGAAGGCGGCCACCATCGCGCTCCGGCGACCGAAGCTGTCGGCGACTATGCCGGTGGGAATCTCTGTCAGATTGGTGATCACCTCACGCACCGAGTAGAGCACGCCGATCTGGAGGAAACTCATCCCCATTTCCCGAAAAAAGAGCACCATAAAGGGATCGAAGAACTGTAGATTCTTGACGAATCCGTAGGCGGAAAACTTCCAGTACTGTAGATCCCGTTTAAAATCAGCCACTTCCTACCTCCGGAAAAAATAGAGTATCGCCGCCGCGATAAGCACCATGCCCGCCGCCACCGGCAGGCTGGGATTATCCCCCTCCACGATGAGCCAGCTCAAGAGGGCGCCGTTTACCGGTATCAGGAACTGCCAGATTCCTATACGCGAGACCTTTTCGGAACGAACCGAGAGCAGGTAGAACCAGATGCCGAAGGCCGCCGCCGAGAGGAAGGAGAGGTAGCCTAAGGCGCCCCAGAAGAGCGGCGGCGCCTCGAAGCTTAAGGGACCTTCCAAGAGCCGGGAGAGAAGCAGGAGCACGATCCCGCCCAGGATGAACTGCGCCGAGGTCAGCACGCTGGAGCTGATCTTCCCCCGTTCGCCGTAGACCAGAACGTGCCCTATCACCCCGGCAAAGCTTGCCGCCAGCATCAGGATAATGCCGAAGAGTTCCGCCCCCCCAATCTTGCCGGGCCCGCCGCTACGGGTCAGGCTCAAGAGCAGGATGCCGGCGAACCCGATTCCAAGGCTGATCACCATCCTGCGGCTCATCTTGTCGTCGGCCAGGAAGAGGTGGGCCGCCAGCGCGGCCCAGAGGGGAGTCATCCCGTTGACCACCGCCCCGACCGAACCGGGCACCAGGTTCAAGGAGTTGAAGTAGAGGGCATAGAGAAGTACCGTCTGAAAAAGAGCGACCTTGGCGACCAGAAGCGGAGCCCTGCCGAGCTCCTTAAAATAGCGACGGGGAGATCCCGCCAGGGGAATCAGCAGGATACCCGCCAGGGTAAAACGCATCCCGGCGAAGTGCAGGGGCGAAACGAACTGCAGGCCGGTCTTGACGCCGGCGAAGGCGCTCGACCAGAGCAGGCAGGAGACGATGGCAAGGGCGAAGGAGGGGATTCGATATTCAGCTTTCTGTCCAGGCACACACTATTCCTTGGTAATCATCAAGATTGGGACTCTCTTACAACAACGGCGCTATGATTCTGAAGAAGGAGTTCCGCAGAAGCGCAGGAAGCCGGAGTTTGCGGATATACTCCTCGTCGATACGGATGCATTCGGTCAGATCCGCCTCGAAGGTCTCTATCAGTCCTCGGGCGACCTCCCGGTCGTAAAAAACCGCGTTCAGCTCGTAATCGAGATGAAAACTGCGCACGTCCAGGTTGCAGCTGCCGATGGTGGCTATCGAATCATCGGCGACAAGGGTCTTGGCATGGAAGAAGCCGGCCTGATAGAGATAGATCCGTACCCCGGCCCGGATTAAATCCTCGAAGTAGGTATGGGCCACCCAGAAGGGTATGCGTTTATCGGGGATGCCGGTCATCATCACATGCACCTCGATTCCGGAAAGCGCCGCGGTCAAGAGGGCGTTCATCACCGTCGCTTCGGGGACGAAATAGGGACTCTGGATATAGATCCGCTCATTGGCATTGTGGATTAGGTTGGCGTAGAGCATCCGCAGGCTGTTCCAATCCGAATCGGGGCCGCTGCAGACGATTTGAGTCGGTAGCTGCCGGCTCCCCGACCGCCTCCCCTTCTCCGGAAAGAAGCGCGGATCCTGATCCATCCCGCCGCCGGAGTTGAACCAGTCGGTAAGAAAGACCGCTTGCAGGAGCTGAACCGATTCCCCTTCGAGCCTTATGTGGGAATCCCGCCAACTGTCGAAGCGCTTCCCGCCGCTGACATACTCCACGCCTATGTTCATCCCTCCGGTATAGCCGATCTTACCGTCGATCACGGTGACCTTACGGTGATTCCGGTAATTGAGCAGCCGCCCGGAGAGCACATTCATGGGATCGAGAAAGTAGCGCGCCTCAACCAGCGACTCATTCAGCTCCCGCTTAAACCGGCGGCTCATCTTGTTGAAGCAGCCCACGCCGTCAAAGAGTAGCCGCACCTTGACCCCCTGTTCGGCCTTGCGGATCAGGATCTCCCGAATTCGGTGACCGAGCTCATCGGAACGGTAGATATAGATCTCCATATGGATTGAATCGACGGCCGCCTCCAGATCCTCGATCAGCTTATCGAAAAGGGGCTCTCCCTGATGATAGCTTTCCAAGCGATTATTGAGGGTAATAATCGAGTTTCCCGCCGACAGCGTTAAGGAGATGCTCTTGGCCATGTCGTTGTCGATCCGCTCCCAGTCGTTTTTAAGGAAATCCCGCTGCTGCTGCAGGATTGGACCCAGGAGATTCTCGAAGCTTTTCTCAGGCAGAAGCTTCATTATCTTGCGCTTCTTCCAGTTGATCCCCCCGAGGATATAGAGAATCGCTCCGACATAGGGAAGAAAGTAGATGGCCAGGATCCAGGCGATCGCCACCTCGGGGGCCTTATTATCGAGCAGAATTTGAATCGTCAAAACAACGACGAAGAGCGCATAGAGAGATACTAAAAATGAAGCGGGATTGAGGAATCCGGCCAGAGACATCTATTACCCCTTGAAGATTCTTATATCATAATCCTTAGATCACTTCATTCTATCCCAAAGCGCCGAATCCTGCCATCCGCGACTTTGACATTTTCGGCGGATCCGCGCATACTCACATCCCTATGGTACGAATCGATAAGCTTGAATTGCCCGGCCTGCACCCTCTCTATCTGTCGAGCCACCCCCTGGATCAGGTCAAACTCAAGGCGGAGTTTCCTGAGAAGATGGAGGAGTTTATCCTGGCCCTCGCCGAGCGGGAGATCAAAGCGGTAACGGTGCTGCTGCCGGAGCGGGAGATCGACCGGGACGAGGCCGATATCGATTTGCTGGCGGAGTACCGCCGGGCCGGCCTCTCTATACTCCATTATCCGCTGGAGAACTTCAGCACCCCCGACAAGGTCGAGACATTCGACCAACTGGGGCAGGATATCATCGATCTCCTTGCCAAGGGAAGTTTGCTCGTCCACTGCCAAACCGGCTGCGGCCGTACCGCCATGGTGGCGGCCGGGATTCTGATCAAGCAGGGGATGCAGGCGCCGGCGGCGATCCATCAGGTCCATCTGGCCCGACCGAACTCCAAACCTACTATCAATCAGATCCAATTCCTCCGGGAGTACCGCGCTATCCTCGATCAAGCCGCGACACAGGGCTGATACAGATTTTCCTTGCCCTCTGTACGTATCGGGTTTAGAATTTGATTGACAGTATCATTTTTTACGGTTGGGGAGGTGCTTATGCTGATCGAGAATCTCTTACGTTCGAAGAGCATGACCGAGGTTCTGACGATTCCGCACGCCCGTCCCGCCGCCGATGCAGTAGCAGCTATGAATAAACACCGGGTGGGGGCGTTGCTGGTAGCCGACGACGAGGGAGTAATCCAGGGGATTATCACCGAACGGGATATCCTGCGCAATTTCAAGGAGTGCGCCGCCGGAAGCTCCGTCGAGGAGGTGATGACCCCCCGGTCGAAATTGATTATCGGCCATAAAGAGGACAGCCTGGATTACGCCATGCAGGTCTTTACCGAGAATAGAGTCCGCCATCTGCCGATCTTTGAAGGGGACAGCCTGGTCGGGCTGATCTCCATCGGGGATGTCCTCAAGGCGCACCTGAAAGAGGTGGAGTTCGACAACAAGATGCTCGAGGATTACGTAAACGGCGCCAGTCTGGTAATCGGCTAGCTCTCAGAAACCGGCTCCGATTGTTTGTAAGCGATTCTCCGTGATAGACTCGACTTCGTATGGCGAGCATCTACTGGTACGACCTGGAAACCTTCGGCCGCAACAGCTATTACGATAGAATCGCGCAGTTTGCCGGCCTGCGGACGGACGACAACTTCGAACCCCTCGGGGAGCCGCAGGTATTCTACTGCCGGCTGAGTCCCGATTATCTGCCCGATCCCGGAGCCTGCCTGCTAACCGGCATTACGCCGCAGAAGGTAAACGGCGACGGCATGCCGGAGACGGAGTTCGCCGCGCGGATACTGGAGGAGTTCAACCAGCCGGGGACCTGCGTCGCCGGCTACAATTCGATCCGCTTCGACGACGAGTTTATACGCAACCTGCTCTACCGCAATTTCAGAGACCCCTACGAACGGGAGTACAAGAACGGCAACAGCCGTTGGGACATCCTCGATCTGATGCGCACCGCCCGGGATCTGCGTCCCGAGGGGATAGAGTGGATCGACCGGGCCGACGGTAAGCCCGATTTTACCCTTGAGTCCCTGGCGGCGGCCAACGGCATCGAGCATACCCATGCCCACGACGCGCTGAGCGACGTCTACGCCACGGTAGGTCTGGCCCAGCTGGTCTACCGCAGACAGCCCAAGCTCTTTCGCTACCTCTTCAAGCTACGCAAAAAGCAGGAGGTCTGGAAACAGATCGATCTCTATAAGCGCACCCCCTTCCTCCACACCTCGGGGATGTTCACCTCGAAGCAGGGCTGTACGACCATGGTCGCCCCGCTGACGGTCGATCCGGTAAACGGCAACTGCGTGCTCTGCTACGATCTGCGCTACGATCCGACGCCCCTGCTCGAACTCCCCGAGGCCGAGATCCGGCGGCGAATCTTCACCCCCGACGAGGAGCTGGAGGTGGAGCGCATCCGCATCAAGGGCCTGCACGTCAATCGCGCCCCGTCGATCTCGCCGGCCAAGACCCTGAAGGATGCCGAAGCCGCCCGGCTGGGAATCGACCTCGACGCCTGCCGGGCCCACTACCGCAAAATCCGCGATGCAAAGGAGCTCAACCAGAAGCTCCGTCGGGTCTATAGCGAACAGAAACGGGCCGATGCGAGCGATCCCGACCTGAAGATCTACTCCGGCGGATTCTTCAAGGATGCCGACCGGGAACGCTTTACCCGGGTGCTTTCTACTCCCCCGGCCGAGCTCCCGGCCCTGCGACTCGATTGGGAGGACCCGCGCATCCCCGAGATGCTCTGGCGCTATATCCACCGCAACTATCCCGAGGTGATGCCCGAAGAGGAGCAGCGTAAATGGCGAAGCTTCTGCGCCTCTCGGCTTTTAATTCCCTCCGCCGAGGGGGCGATGCGCCTGCCGGAGTTCCGCAAGCAATTGGCCGCCTTGCGGGAGGACCGGGACCTCCCGCCCCGGCAGAAGCTGATTGCAGGGGAACTCGAAACCTACGCCGATGAACTCGAGGGGCGCCTCCTCAGCTGAGAACGTTAAATAACAGACTATTAACGGTCGTCTATTTGGATAGGCCGTCGAAAAGTGCTATATTCTATGGAAATACTAAATAGAACGGAGTGATAGAAATGAATATGCGAAAAATGCTTATCCTGCTGACGATTCTCGTGTTGAGTGCCGGCGTGGTCTTCGCCGCCCCCTTAAAAGGCATGTCCTTAAACGGCGCCACCGGCCTGATCAGCATCCCCACCGGCCGCATCGGCTGGGAACGCACCGCCGACATCGGCCTCGACTTCGGCTATCATGCGATTATCGACGACGACACCGTTAGCATCCCCAAGGCGACGATTAGCCTCTTCAAGATTGCCGAACTCGGCTTCGCCTATGACATGGCTAACTATGCTGACGACAGCGAGGATCTCCTCCTGCACGGCAAGATTCAGCTGCCCCTGAAGGGCGCCTCGGCGGTAGCCATCGGCGGCAATCATCAGATCCTGCAGGAGAATAATGTCGATTCGGACTCGGTAACCCAGATCTATCTGGCCGCCACCTACCCGGGAACCTTCTTCGACATGCCCGCCGAAACCACCGTGGTGGTCGGCAAGAGCTTCATCGAAGACCAGGACAACGACAATATCGACTTCGGCATGGGTTTCGACCTGCTCCTCTTTCCCGATATCTTCCAGGGCTACATCCACTGGATCAACGACTTCTCGAACTTCTCCTACTCCGCACAAGCTTACGCAGCCAATGCTGGTTTCCGCGGCGTATTCAACTCCGGCATCCGGATCGACCTGGCCAGCATTCCGGCCTTCTCCAAGTATAAGTTCGCCGTCGACGCCATCATGACCGACGCCCTCGACGAGAACCGGGCCTTCAGCCTGGGCGTCGCCTTCGGTCTGCCCGTCGGTTGACCAGCCGCTTTCAGAATAACTACGCAACCGCGGGCCTGTATGGTCCGCGGTTTTTTATTGCCCTCGGAGACGATATTCCGCACCTTAAAGGTATCCACCCAAAAAGGAGTAAGCTATGAGTCTGCGCGGTATCGAGGAGATAAGCAAAGCGATCCCGACCCGGGAGGGGGCGGGAGTCAGCCTCTACCGGGCCTTCGGCTTCGGGAAGACCAGCGAGTTCGACCCCTTCCTGCTCCTGGACGACTTCCGCAACGACGATCCGACCGCTTACCAGGCCGGCTTCCCCTGGCATCCCCACCGGGGAATAGAGACGATTACCTATGTACTGGCGGGGAAGGTCGAGCACGGCGACAGCCTGGGGAATTCCGGGGTCATAGGTCCCGGTGCAGTCCAGTGGATGACCGCCGGACGGGGGATTATCCATCAGGAGATGCCTGCAGGAGACGCCGAAGGCCGAATGCACGGCTTTCAGCTCTGGGCCAACCTGCCGAAAGCCTTGAAAATGGGCGCTCCCCGCTATCAGGAGTTCGGTCCCGACCGGATCCCCGTCGCAAACGGCCCGGACGGGGTCGAAGCACGGGTTATCTGCGGGGAACTCTGGGGCACCCAAGGTCCGGTGGAAGGGATCGGCGTCGACCCGGCCTATTTCGACATCAGTCTCTCCGGAGTACGGGAGATAGAGATCCCGGTAGCTGCAGACCGGCACGCCTTTGCCTACATATTTCAGGGAGAGGGCGACTTCTGCAATCTCGAGACCCCCTTAGAGGTTCCCAGCTCGGGTTCGGGCTGGTCCGATATCAAGCCCGATCCCCATGCATCGAATCGGACCCTGATCCGCTTCGGCGACGGAGACCGGATCCGGGCAAAAAGCGGCGCCGAAGCTCTTCGTTTTCTGCTCTTCTCCGGCAAGCCCCTGAAGGAACCGGTGGCCTGGTACGGTCCCATCGTAATGAACACCCAGGGCGAACTCAAAGAAGCCTTCAGGCAGATCGAAGAAGGAACATTTCTGGAGCATTAGAAATAAACTTCGCTCTCTACTGATTGTCGATTCACAATCTATTTATGACGCTTAATAGTTATTTCCTCAATTTTATCTACAAACCCCAGATAGATCCAATTTTGATAATTGAACCAATGATAATCTTTTGCAGTGAATGACATTACCATCGCTATTACGGAATACGTAATCATCTAAAAATATCTTGCCCTTGACCAATATTAAAATTATCTTTAGTATGCTAAATATAATTCATTACAGACACTAAAGAGGAGTATTGTATGCGAAAATTATTGACCCTTGCACTGATTCTATTTGCCCTGGTCGGCCTGGTTGCCGAAGGACAAGGCGAGTCGGACACTGTTGAAATAGTATTCGGCGACGTATCCTGGGACTCCGTCCAGGTACACAATAGAATCGCCGCCTTTATCATCGAAAACGGCCTCGAGGGTTCTTACGAGGCGGAGTTTGTAGCCGGCGACACCCTGCCGATCATCAACGGTATCGTTCAGGGAGACATCGACGTGGACATGGAGTCCTGGCACTCCAACTTCCCCGAGGTATATCGCAAAGGTATCGAGTCCGGCGACATGGTCGACTTAGGCAAGAACATGCCCGACGCACCCCAGGGCTGGTGGGTTCCCCGCTACCTGATCGAAGGCCCCGACGCGGCCGCTCCCAATCTCGAGAGCGTTGAGGATCTCAAGATGTACCCCGAGCTCTTCCCCGATCCTGAGAATCCCGGTATGGGCGTTGTCTACGGCGGCGTTGCCGGCTGGTCGCAGATGGCGATCTCCGAGGAGATCTTTGCCGAAGCGGGTCTGGGCGACTCTTTCAATCTGGCTATCGCCGGTTCCGGCGCCGCCCTGGCGGGTACCATGGTCGGTGCCTATGAAAAGCGCGAACCCTGGGTCGGCTACTACTGGGCCCCCACCGCGGTTCTCGGAAAGCTGGATATGGTCCGCCTGAAGGGCAGTGAGTTCGATCCTGCGGACGTCAACATTCTGGTTCACAAGTCGATGCTGGAGAAGGCCCCCGAGGTCGTCGAGTTCCTGAAAAACTACTCCACCACCGTAGCCGATAACAATGAGTTCCTGGCCGTCATGGACGATCAAGAGATGGACAGTGAAGAGACCGCGATCTGGTTCTTAGAGAACAAGGAAGCGGTCTGGACCGAGTGGGTCGACGCAGACGTAGCCGAGCGGGTAAAAGCCGCCCTGGCGGAACTTTAGGATTATTTATCCATGTCTAGCGAAAAGATTCAGGGGAGCCAACAGGCTCCCCTTTCTGAGTCCGAAGCCTGTAATGATGAGTTCATTCAGGTCTGTGATCTATGGAAGGTGTTCGGTCGCGACCCCAAACGCATCCTCTCGCCGAAGCTGCGCGATCTCCCGAAAGAGGAGATTCAGAAGAAGACCGGCTGTGTCGTGGGAATGCGGAACATCAATCTGGAGATCAAAAAAGGGGAATTCTACATCCTGATGGGACTATCCGGTAGCGGAAAGTCAACCCTGATTCGCAGCCTTATCCGGCTCAACACGCCGACCGCTGGCTCCATTGTGGTAAACGGGACGGATGTAACCAAGCTGAGCAAGGAAGATCTGCTGGAGTTCCGCAAGAATAACTATGGGATGGTCTTTCAGCACTATGGTCTCTTCCCCCATATGACGGTCCTCGACAACGCTGCTTACGGTCTGAAGGTAAAGGGTTTGCCCAAGGGCGAACGCTATGCCAAGGCCATGACTTCATTAGAGACCGTCGGACTCAAGGGCTGGGAGGACTACTATCCCGGCGCCCTCTCCGGCGGAATGCAGCAGCGGGTCGGGCTGGCCCGGGCCTTGGCCAACGAGCCGGAGGTGCTGTTGATGGACGAACCCTTTTCGGGCCTCGACCCGCTCATCCGGCGACAGATGCAGGACGAGCTGGTCGAGCTGCAGGACAAACTGCAGAAGACCATCGTCTTTGTAACCCACGACCTGCATGAAGCCTTGAAGTTAGGCGACCGGATCGCCATCATGCGTAACGGCGAAGTGGTGCAGATCGGCACCCCCGAAGAGATCGTCACCGAACCGGCCGACGATTACGTAACCGAGTTCGTACAGGACGCCTCTCCCGCTAAGGTACTGACCGCCGGCACCATCATGGAGAAGCCGGAGGTACTGCTCTACGCCTGGGAAGGTCCGAATACGGCGGTGCATCTCCTGGATTCCAACAAACGTCGGGCCGCCTTCGTGGTAGACAAGAAGGGTATGTTACTCGGCGTCGCCACCAAGGAGCGCCTCGAACCCTTCGCAGCCATGAAGGAGAAAGGCGCGAGGATTCCCGCTGAAGCCATTCGTGAAGTACCGACCGTTAACGAGGATACCTACATAGAGGAGATGTTCAGCATCGTCACCAAGAACCCTTACCCGATCCCCGTTACCGACGAGAAGGGCAAGCTCTTGGGAATCGTAAAGACCGACGCCATATTCGAAACCATCAGTACCGACGACGGAGGCAACGATGATTGAGTTTCCTGAAGTAATATCGATACCCCTCGCCGATTGGATCGATGCTATAATGAGCTGGCTCCTAACCAACCTGGACAGCTTCTTCGACGCCATCGGCTTCATTATCCTGCAGGTCATGCTGGGAGTAGAAAACCTCTTCCTCTATATGCCCTGGTTCGTGATGATTCTCATCATCTTCCTCGCGGGTTGGAAGTTTCTCGGCAAGTGGTATAGCGGCTTAGCCTTCGCGGTGATGCTCTTTTTAATCGGCACCTTCGGCTACTGGGAACTCGCCATGCGCACCCTGAGCCTCGTTATCACGGCGGTTATATTCTCCCTGCTGGTCGGTCTCCCGCTGGGCGTCCTGATGGCCAGAAACGATCGGGCCGAATCGATCATGAAGCCGATTCTGGACGGCATGCAGACCATGCCCTCCTTCGTCTACCTGATTCCGGCGCTGATGTTCTTCGGCTTAGGCAAGGTTCCGGCCATTATAGCGACCATCATCTACGCCGTCCCGCCGGTAATCCGGCTGACCAACGTCGGTATCCGGACCGTCGACAAGGAGGCGGTCGAGGCCGCCAAGGCCTTCGGCGCCAATCCGAGGATGGTGCTCTTCGATGTTCAGCTGCCGCTGGCCAAGCCTTCGATTATGGTCGGCGTTAATCAAACGACCATGATGGCCCTGGCGATGGTGGTTATCGGATCGATGATAGGCGCCAAAGGGCTCGGAATGGAGGTGTTGCTCTCGATCAGTAGGATTGAGGTAGGCCGCGGCTTCGAAGCCGGAATCAGCATTGTGCTCTTGGCGATCATTATCGACCGCTTGACCCACTCATTTGCAAAATCTGAACACATGGAATAAAGGTTGTGGGGTACGGCAAGGCCGTACCCCAGCCTAGAACCCTCAACATCCCCCTCCGCCCTTGACCTTATCCGCCCACCTAAGGTAGGTATTGCCTATACCCTCTCATTACAATACAAGGATTTACCCTATGATCAGTGCCAGCGATATTACCCTCTCCTTTGGAGAGCGGGTACTCTTTAAAGATGTCAATATCAAGTTCACCCCCGGAAACTGTTACGGCGTCATCGGCGCCAACGGCGCGGGAAAATCAACCTTTTTGAAGATTCTCTCCGGCGATATAAAGGCCGATTCCGGGCAGGTTAATATCACCCCCGGGGAGCGCATTGCGGTCCTAAAGCAGGATCAGTTCGCCTACGACGACTATTCCGTACTGGACACGGTTATCATGGGCCACAGCAAGCTCTATGCGGTGATGGACGAGAAGAACAAGATCTACGAGAAAGAGGATTTCAGCGAGGAGGACGGCATTCGCGCCTCCGAACTGGAAGGCGAGTTCGCCGAGATGGGCGGCTGGGAGGCGGAATCGGAGGCGGCTCAGCTCTTGAGCGGCCTCGGAATTGCTGAGGAGCTCCACTCCAAAGAGATGAAGGAGCTCGAAGGGGCTCTCAAGGTCCGGGTACTCCTGGCCCAGGCCCTCTTCGGCGATCCGGATATCCTGCTCTTGGACGAGCCGACCAACAACCTGGACCTGGAATCGATCTCCTGGCTGGAGGACTTCCTCTACAACTTCAAGAATACCGTTATCGTCGTCTCCCACGACCGGCACTTCCTGAACCGGGTCTGCACCCACATTGCCGATATCGACTTCGGTAAGATCTCCCTCTTCGTCGGTAATTACGACTTCTGGTATATGGCCAGTCAGCTGGCTCGCAAACAGATGCGGGACGAGAAGAAGCGTCGGGAGGACAAGATTGCCGAACTGAAGGAGTTTATCCAGCGCTTCAGCTCCAACGCCTCCAAGGCCCGTCAGGCTACCGCCAGGAAGAAACAGATCGACAAGCTCACCATCGACGACATCAAACCCTCCTCGCGGCGCTTCCCCTACGTCGGCTTTACCCCCTTGCGAGAGAGCGGCAAGAGCATCCTGAGCATCGAAGGTCTCAGCAAGGAGATCGACGGCGAGCAAGTATTGAAGGATATCAGCTTTACCGTGGACAAGGGCGACAAGATCGCCTTCGTCGGCCCCTTCCATCAGGCCAAGAGTCTCATGTTCGACATTCTTATGGGCAAGATCGAGGCCGACGCCGGGAGCTACGACTGGGGCGTTACGATCACTCCGGCCTACTTCCCCAAGGATAACAGCGAGTTCTTCCAGTCCGATCTCTCCCTGGTAGACTGGCTGCGTCAGTACACCGATGCGGAAGAGGAGGAGACCTATGTGCGGGGCTTCCTGGGCAGGATGCTCTTCTCCGGCGAGGAGTCCCTCAAACCGGTCAACGTCCTCTCCGGGGGCGAAAAGGTGCGCTGCATGCTCTCGAAGATGATGCTCTCCGGGGCCAACTTCCTGGTCTTCGACGAGCCGACCAACCATCTCGACCTGGAATCTATCAACGCCCTGAATAACGGCTTGATGGAGTTCACCGAATCGATCCTCTTTACCAGTCACGACCACCAGTTCGTCGACACCGTGGCCAACCGGATCATCGAATTCACGCCGGCGGGTATGATCGACCGCCGCATGCGCCTGGACGACTATCTGAAGTCCGACGAGGTGCGGGAATTCCGGGACTCCCTCTATCACAGCCATCGGAGCCTGGTAATTTAAGGATTCTCTTGACAATTGCACCTGCCTCTCCTACAATTTGGACTAGTCCAATAAAGCGAGGAGAGGTATGGACTATTCCAAACTAATCGATCCCGATCATTCGGAACCGATCTATCAGCAGATAACCGGCAATCTGGCCTCCTGGGTTCAGGAGGGCAGACTCCTGCCGGGAGACAAACTCCCCACCGAACGGGAGCTGGCCGAACGGCTCGGCATCAGCCGCGGTACCGTCTCCCGGGCCTATGAACAGCTGGAACGGATGGAGGTAATCGAGAGCGCCCCGGGTCGGGGAACGATCATCTCCAGCCGACAGGACGTAGTCGCCCTGAGCCGCAAGGACCGGGCGGTGAACATCCTGGAAAACGCCTTTCGGGAGATCCTGCGGCTGCGCTTCTCCAGCCGGGAGGCGCTGACCATGGCTCAACTCGTCTTTATGGAGATGGAGAGCCAGCGGGCGACGATTCACGTCGCCGCGGTCGACTGCAATCCTGAGTCCCTCTCGGTGCTGGAGGAGAAACTCCGCTACTTAAGCCGGGTCAAGCTCTACCCCTTCGACCTCTACCGACTCTTAGACGACAACGAGGCGGAGTCGAAGCTGGCCGAATATGATCTGATCATCACCACCACCAGCCACGGTATCGAGCTCGAACGGGGAATTCCGGGCCTGAAAGAGAAGATCGTCAACATCCCGATGAATCCCTCCCGGGAGACGATTATCGCCCTGACCAAGCTCTCCGCTAAGACCCGGATCGGGATCTTCTGCGAAAGCGAACGCTTCTATCAGATCATCTCAGGCCAACTGGAGAGCTTCAACCTCCGTCCCCCCCAGCGCCTTAGGCCGGAACAGGGAGCCGCGGTATTGGATGACCTCGATCTGGTAATTCTGCCGCCCTCGGATCCCGGCGGAGCGGAGACCGGCATGGCGCCGAGTCTGGCGCGCTTTAAGGAGGATGGCGGGACTATCCTGGTTTTCGACTTCCAGATCGACCGGGCTACCTTGAGCTACCTGGAGGAGCGGGTAAAAGAGCTCCTGGAGCAGGTCTAATGAAGCACACGACCGTCGTTTTGGGCGTGATCGGCGCCGACGTGCATGCGGTGGGGAACAAGATTCTCGAGAAGGTCTTCGCCGAGGCGGGCTTCCGGGTAATCAACCTAGGGGTGATGGTCAGCCAGGACGAGTTCATTTCCGCGGCGATTGAGACCGGAGCGGATGCGATTCTGGTCTCCTCCCTCTACGGTCAGGGCGAACTCGACTGCCAGGGATTGCGGGAGCGCTGTATCGAGCGGGGCCTGGAGAAGATCATCCTCTATGTAGGCGGCAACCTGGTCATCGGCAAAACCGACTACGGCACCGTCCGGGACAAGTTTCAAGACATGGGCTACGACCGTGTATTCAGTCCCGCCGACGATTTGGAAGAGGCGGTCGCCCTGCTCAAGCAGGATGTGGCCGCCAAAGGCAGCGCGGTCCCCGGATGAAGGATCTGGCCCTCTCGGCCGACATCGGATCAACCTTCACCAAGGCGGCCCTCTTTCAGCGTACCCAGGGCGCCTATACCCTCGTCGACCGCGCCGACTCCCCGACTACGCCGGAGGAGCTGAGTCTCGGCTTCGAGGCGGCCCTGCATCCGGTGCTCCCAGAAGCCCTCCGAAATCTCTCCTTGGAGGAACTCGGCCGGCAGATTCCAATCCGCTTCTCATCCTCCGCTAAAGGCGGCTTATCCATCGCCGCCTGCGGCATCGTCCCCGAACTGACGGCCAAAATGGCGGCCGAAGCGGCGCTTTCCGCCGGCGCGCGCATCACCGCCGTCTATGATTACCGTCTCTCCGAGGAGGATCTGGAGGAGATCAATGCCGCGAAACCGGATATTCTGCTCCTGGCCGGCGGAACCGACGGCGGGAACGAATCCTACCTGATCCACAATGCCGAGATTCTGGCCGGGCTTCGCCGCGAGACCGCCCTGATCTATGCCGGAAACAGGCGCATTCGCGGCCGGATCTCCCGCGCCCTCGGCGGCCGTGAGCATATGGTGGCGGAGAACGTGCTCCCCGACCTCGACTCCCCCGCGCCGGAGGACGCCCGCGACAAGATCCGGAACATCTTCCTGCAACGGATCGTCGCCGGGAAAGGACTGGACCGGCTCGCGGCCCGCCTCGGTACCGATCCGGTGCCTACCCCCTATGCAATGCTCCGCCTCATTGAAGCCGTCGCCGATGCGGCGCTTTTGGATGAGTTTGTGCTCATCGATATGGGCGGAGCCACCACCGACGTCTACTCCGTTGCGGCGGAGCCCTCCTTTGGCGCCGACCGGATCCGCCGGGGGCTCCCGGAACCGAGAATAAAACGCACCGTAGAGGGCGACCTGGGCCTCAGGATCAGCGCCGCCCACGCGGTCGCCGCCATCGGCGCCGACGAGGAGCTCGCCCGTTATGCGGCGGCCCTGGCGCGCCGTCCGGAGCAACTGCCGGCGGATGAGCGCGAACGCAGTTTAGAGCGCTCCCTGGCGGCCGGGATCGCAACTGCCGCCCTCATGCGTCATGCCGGCCGAAAGCGTCGGATCTTTACCGCCGCCGGAGAGGCGGAATTGATCCGCGGCAAGGATCTCCGTTCCGTCAAGTATCTGCTTACCACCGGGGGCTACCTTTCGCGAAGCGAAGGTTTCAAGCCGGCGCCGCCGCTGACCGCTCCCGGGACGGAGGAAATCCTCCTCCCCCCGCAGTTAGAGCTGCAGCGCGACCGGGAATATCTTCTGCCCCTGATCGCAAACCTTGTCTTTGAGAATCCCCGGGAGGCGGCGGCGAGTCTCGCTGCCGTCCTGATCCATGAGGAGCGTATGCAATGGAATTAATGAATAAACAGATTGAACGAGATCAGTTCATGGCTCTGCGCGGAGAGATTCTCGCCGCCTGGCCGACCGGAGCCGAGGTCGACTTGGAGGAGGGCATCGCCTACCAGCAGAATCTTCCGGCGTCTAAACAGTTTGCGAAGGTTCTCAGCGATGCCTCCGCCGCCGGACAGGTCCTGCTCCAGCCCCGCGCCGGAGTGGCGCTCGTGGACGAGCATATCAAGCTCCTGCAATTTCTCGAGGAGGGCTGTGATCTGCTGCCCAGTACTATCGACGCCTATACCCGGCAGAATCAGTACGCCGAGGCCGAAAAAGGGATCGAACGCTCCCGGGCGGCGGGTCACTCCCTGTTAAACGGTTTCCCCGCGGTCAACCACGGGCCCGCCCGCTGCCGGGAGGTAATAGAGGCCCTGAGCAAACCGGTTCAGCTGCGCCACGGCACCCCCGATGCCCGGCTCTTGGCGGAGATAACCCTGGCCGCCGGTTTCTCCGCCTACGAGGGGGGCGGAATATCCTACAACATCCCCTACGCGAAACGGGTATCCCTGGAGGAGACGATCCGCAACTGGCAGTATGTGGATCGGCTGACCGGTCTCTACGAGGAGGAGGGAGTCCGAATCAACCGGGAACCCTTCGGGCCCTTGACCGGAACCCTGGTACCGCCCTTCATCAGCCATACCGTGGCGATCATCGAAGGACTCCTCGCCCTCGAACAGGGGGTCAGGTCGCTGACCCTGGGCTACGGACAGCTGGGCAACCTCACCCAGGATGTAGCCGCCATTCGCTCGTTAAAGGAACTGGCTCATGAAATCTTCACCGCCGAAGGCTACGAAGGTTTCGAGCTCACCACCGTGCTCCACCAGTGGATGGGCGGTTTCCCCGAGGACGAAGCCAAGGCCTTTGCGGTTATCTCCTGGGGCGGCGCGGTGGCGGCTTTCGCCGGCGCCGACAAGGTAATCGTGAAGACGCCCCACGAGGCGGCGGGGATTCCCACCAAGGAGGCGAACCTCCAGGGCTTAAAGGCGACCCGTCAGGTTGTCTCCATGCTCTCCGATCAGGGGATCGCCCCTTCCGCCGCGCTGGAGCAGGAGGTCGAGCTGATCAAGAAGGAGGTGCGCCACCTGATTAGCAAGGTTCGGGAACTCGGCGAGGGCGACATCGCCCGGGGGAGCGTAAGAGCCTTTCAGGCCGGGGTGCTGGATATCCCCTTCGCCCCTTCCTCCCACAATGCGGGCAAACTCCTCCCGATTCGGGACAACCGGGGTGCGATCCGCATCTTCGAACCGGGGAACGTCCCCCTCGAGAGCAGCGCAGCCGCCTACCACCGGGAACAGATTCGAGAACGGGCCGCCGAAGAGGGGCGGGAACCCAGTTTTCAAATGGTTATCGACGATATCTATGCCATCAGTAAAGGCAAACTTGTAGGGAGACCACGATGAGGATCCGCGACGCACTCTTTACCGCCGGGAAAACCGGCTTCTTTTTCGACGACCAGGCGGCCATCAAGGCCGGCGCATCCCAGGACGGCTTCGTCTACTTGGGCGAGCCCCGGACCGAGGGCTTTCATGCCGTACGACAGGCGGGTGAATCGATTTCGGTTATGCTGATCCTGGAGAACGGCCAAACCGCCCTGGGCGACTGCGCGGCGGTTCAATACTCCGGAGCAGGCGGAAGGGACCCGCTATTTCTGGCGGCCCATTACATTCCTATCTTAGAGGAGAAGCTCAAACCCCTTCTCATCGGCAGGCAGGCCGAGGAGTTTCTGGCCAACGCCCGCTACTTCGACCAGCTCGAGCTCGACGGGAGGCGGCTCCATACCGCCGTCCGCTACGGCCTCAGCCAGGCGCTCCTCGATGCGGCCGCCAAGGCATCCGGCGTCTCCATGGCCCGGGTCGTTCTCGGCGCCTACGGGCTCGAAGCCGGTTTCGATCGCATCCCGATCTTCGCCCAGACCGGGGATGAACGCTACGCCAATGCGGACAAGATGATCATCAAGGGGGCCGAGGTGATTCCCCACGGACTGATCAACAATATCGACGACAAACTCGGTCGGGAAGGTGAGAAGCTCGCCGCCTACATTGAATGGCTGAAAAACCGGGTGGCCAAGCTGAAGCCGTCGCCCGACTACCTGCCCATGCTCCACATCGACGTCTACGGTAATTTAGGGAGGATCTTCGAGAACGACCCCGTCGCCATCGCCCGCTACCTGAAGAGCCTGGAACCCGCCGCCGGAGAACATGAGCTCTACATCGAGGGACCGGTCGATATGGGCGAACGGCGGGGGCAAATCGAGGCCTTGGGCGCGATCCGGCGGGAGCTGAAGGCCATCGGCAGCCGGGTAAAGATCGTCGCCGATGAGTGGTGTAATACCATCGAGGACATCAAGGCCTTTACCGATGCAGAGTGCTGCCACATGGTGCAGATCAAAACTCCCGACCTGGGGAGCATTCACAACGTAGCCGAGAGCGTCCTCTACTGCAAGGAACACGGGATGGAGGCCTACCAGGGGGGTACTTGCAACGAGACCGACGTCTCCTCCCGGGCCTGCGTCAATGTGGCTTTAGCGGTCAGGGCCGAGCGAATCCTGGCCAAGCCGGGCATGGGCTTCGACGAAGGCTACCAGATCGTCAATAACGAGATGGAGCGGGTACTCGCGCTCCTTAGGCTTGAAGAGAAGGAGAACAAGCAGCAATGAAAGAGTTCAAGATACTCTCCCCCACCGCAATATTAGGCTACGGATTTCCCGAAAGCTCTTTTCTTCGCGGTATCGCCGAGAAGCCGGACCTGATCGCCGTAGACGGCGGCTCGGTCGATCCCGGCCCCTACTACCTGGGATCGGGAAAAGCCTTTACCAACCGGGTCGGCGTCAAACGCGATTTACGCTACATGCTGAAGGCGGGAGTAGAGCTCGGCGTCCCGGTGGTTGTCGGAACCGCCGGCGGATCGGGCGCCAAGGCGCATCTCGACTGGTGCCGGGATATCGTGCTCGAGATCGCCGCCGAGGAGAAACTCGACTTCAAGCTGGGACTGATCTACGCCGACGTGGCCCCGGAGCTGATCAAGCAGGCGATCCGAGACAAGAAGACCGAAGCCCTGGCGGACCTGGCGCCCTTAAGCGAAACCGATGTCGACCAGGCGGCCGCGGTGGTGGCCCAGATGGGTACCGAACGCATCATCGCCGCATTGGATGCCGGCTGTCGGGTGATCCTCGCCGGCCGGGCCTACGATCCGAGCTGCTTCTCGAGCCTACCCATCAAGCTGGGTTACGATCCGGCCCTGGCCACCCACCTGGGAAAGATCCTGGAGTGCGCCGCCATCGCCGCCGACCCCGGTTCCGGGGCCGATTCGGTACTCGGAATCCTCAAGGATGACGCCTTCATTTTAAAACCCTTAAGCGACGCCCGCCGCTTTACCTCTACCAGCGTCGCCGCTCACAGCCTCTACGAGAAATCCGACCCCTACTCCCTCCCCGGCCCCGGCGGGAGCATCGACCTCCGACAGGTGAGCTTCACCGAGATCGGCGGCGGGATGGTCGAGGTCAAAGGGACCCGCTTCGTCCCCACAGAGGGTTATAAGATCAAGCTGGAAGGGGTGCGCTCGGTAGGGTTTCGCACCGTCTCCATGGCCGGCACCCGGGATCCGATCATGATTGGGCAGATCGAGGAGATCCTGAAGAAGGTTCAAGAGTCGGTGGACGCCAACCTGGCCAACGAAGGCCTGACGGGCAAGATCAGTTTCCACCTCTACGGCAAGAACGCCGTGATGGGGGCCCTGGAGCCGGATGCGCCGGCCGCGCCTCAGGAACTCGGCATCCTGATGGAGGCGGTAGCGCCGACTCAATCCGAGGCGGATACCATCTGCTCCATCGTGCGCTCCTCCCTCCTTCACTACGGCTACCCCGGCCGGATCGCCACCGCCGGCAATCTGGCCTTCCCCTTCTCGCCCTCGGATATCCAAGCGGGAGAGGTCTTCGAGTTTCATATCTATCATCTGATGGAGGTGGAAGATGAGTCCCTCTTTCCGCTGGAGACTATGGACGTCAAAGGAGCATCAGCATGAAGAGTATCCGCGACCTGACCAAGGTAGTTCGCTCCAAGAACTGCAGTCCCTTCGAACTTACCCTGGATATCATCTTCCGGGATCCCTCGATCTACGAGGCCTTAAAGGCCCGCAAGGCCATCGATGAGCAGCTTATCGCCCGTATCTACGGCATCAATGAGGATCGAATCAAGAAGGTGATCTGGTTCGATCCGGCCGCAGCGGTTAAGATAACCATGAAGCGGGAAGTCTCATCGGGCAGCCCCGGCGACTCGGATGTCTACGGCGCCCAGCAGCACGCCCCGCTCTTAAAACTCGAGTTCGAGGTTTGACCATGCAGACCGGCCTCATCACTATCGACACCCTGCGTTACGCCGTCTACAACGCTCCCCGGGGCAGACGGAGGCTTTTCGCGCTGGGCTCCGAGCTGGGGCAGCGCTATCTGGCCCCCACCGACCGGCTCATCGGCATTATCGGCGCCGAGGGCTCCGGCAAATCGACGCTTATTCGGGGACTCTTCCCGGGTCTGGAGCTGACCAACGACGACGACGGCGTCAACAACCGGCTCACTCCGCTCTTCGATTTCACCGAAGGGGATTTCTTCGCCCAACATACCTATCACATCGACATGCGCTACGAGATGGCCTTTCATCAGATGTGGGAGATCGTCGAGGCGGTCAACCGGGTAATCCAGGCCGGAAGGCGAGTAGTGATCGAACACTTCGACCTGATCTACAAGAACCTGGGCTACAACGCCCAGATAATCTTCGCCATCGGCGAGGAGGTGCGGGTATTCCGGCCCTCGATCTTCGGTCCCTCCCCGCTGGAGGTCAAACGCAGCGTGGACGAGAATCTCCGCTACCGTCTGATGGCCCACTCCGCGGAGGATATCGTCGGGCACATCCTGAAGAGGGAATACGGCTACAAGCCCTCGGCCCTCCACTCCGACATCCGTCACGGATTCGTCATCGGCTTCCCGGCTAAACCGGACTTCTCGATTCCCGAACTGGAGGAGCGGGTGCGCAGGGTTGTCGAAGATAACGTCGCCATCCGCCCCGACGATGGGGATTTTATCCGGGTCGGAGAAGAGAAGATCTACTGTACCGGCAAGCGAATCCACGTAAAAACCTCGGGACAGATAGAACATTTCAGGCTTCTGAATGAGTTCCGCTACGATCCGATCGCCAAACAGTACCTGCTGGTCGGAATCGTCGGCCGGGAGGAGATCGACGGTTTCAACGAACTCCCGCCTCCCCAGGATGTCGACCACAAGGAGGATGAGGAGCAATGAGAATTCTCACCGGTCAACAGGTAGCCGAAGCCGCCGAGGCGCTCTGCCTGGAGGCAGCCTATAATCTCCCCGGGGATGTGCTTGCGGCCATCGAAAGCGCTGCAGAGAGGGAGGAGTCCCCCCTGGGGCGGAGCATTCTGAAGCAGTATCTGGAGAATGCAGAGATCGCCAAACGCGACCGGGTACCGATCTGCCAGGATACCGGGGTGGCGGTCTTCTTTATCGAGAAGGGGGTAGAGTGCCGCATAGAGGGAGCAAGCCTGGAGGAGGCCGTACGCAGAGGTACCGCCGCGGGCTACACCAAGGGCTATTTGCGAAAATCGATGGTCCTCGACCCCCTCTACGACCGCTCGAACTCCGGCGACAACAGCCCGCCGATCATCCATGTAGAGGAGGTCCCGGGGGACCGGCTCAAACTCACCCTGGCGCCGAAGGGCGGCGGATCGGAGAACATGAGCCGCCTGGCGATGCTGAAGCCTTTAGAGGGCGAGCGGGGTATTATCGACTTCGTGGTCCGCACCGTTGTCGAAGGCGGCGCCAATCCCTGTCCGCCGACGGTAATCGGCGTCGGCATCGGCGGCAATTTCGAACACGCCCCCTATCTGGCCAAGAAGGCCCTGATCCGGCCGACCGGTGAAGCCCATCCCGATCCCCGCTACGCGACCTTAGAAGAGAAGATCCTGAAGGCGGTAAACGACAGCGGCGTCGGCCCCCAGGGTCTGGGGGGACGCATCAGCGCCTTCGCCGTCCATGTCGAGAAGGCCCCCTGTCACATCGCCAGCCTGCCGGTGGCGGTCAACCTCAACTGTCATGCCGCTCGGCATGCGTCGCTCAGCCTGTAATGTATACGAGGAGAAGTAATGCCGATTAAGCTGACTACCCCATTTTCCGCGGAGGATGTGGCCGCCCTCACCGCCGGAGACGAGGTTCTGATCTCAGGCCGTCTCTACACCGCCCGGGACGTGGCCCATAAACGTCTCTGCGAGCTGATCGACCGGGGAGAGGAGCTCCCGCTGGAGTTGAAGGACGAGGTGATCTACTTTACCGGCCCCACCCCGGCCAAGCCGGGCAAGGTCCTGGGTGCGGCTGGACCGACCACCAGTTATCGGATGGACGCCTATTCGCCCCTCCTGATCCGCTTCGCCGGGATCCGCGGGATGATCGGAAAAGGAGACCGTTCCCCGGAGGTAATTGAAGCCATGCAGGAGTCGGGCTGCGTCTACTTTGCCGCCGTGGGCGGCGCGGGAGCGCTGATCGCGGAATCGATCAAAAGCACGGAGATCGTCTGCTACGAGGATCTCGGTACGGAGGCCATCCGACGGCTCGATGTGGAGGACTTTCCCGCGGTGGTCGCTATCGACAGCCGGGGCGTCAATCTCTATCAACAAGGACCGGAACAGTATCGCCGTTAGCGCCCTCAAGCCAAGGTATGCATTGCGCATAGCGATGCGTTGTGCATACCCCTGCTACTAATATCTCCAAAGAGTCAGAACTGATTAGAGATCTCCCCGGGTAATCCCCCCTTTGCCCCATAATTCCTGAGTAGTCGCCTCTGTTTCCCGCCGATACTAGAGATGAGTATGCAAAACGCATAGAGGACGCCGCCAAGGCCTTTCCTATAAGTATATATATAATAAAGAATTAAAAACTGGCACGCTTATTGCATTGTATGTATAGGAGGGGAAGGAGCGATATATGAGAAGCATACAATCAACTGCAATAATCCTCATAAGCCTGCTGCTGATCCTTAGCGGCTGTACCTCCGGCGGTGCGGGAAGCAGCGCGAGCGGTCAATCGCCCCCCGGCGCGCCGGATGACGGTACCTACAGCGATCCCGTAGAAGGAATTACCTTAGGACTCGATCTGGACGAGGAGATTCCCGAGGATAGTCCGATTCAGGTTTCCGGGACCCCGACCCTCGTTACCGGCGTCGACGGCGGCAAGGCCTATGAATTCGACGCCGTGGGCGAGTACCTGCGGGTTCCTGCCGACGAGAGCAATGATCTGACCGGCGAGAGTGCGGCGATCGAGCTCTGGATCATGCCCAAGGTCAACAAAACCGGCGCCGGGATCCTGCACAAGGGAACCGCTTCGGACTGGTCCGACGAATCCTACAGCCTGCAGTACAACAGCCCGGGCGAGCTGGCCTTCATCATCACTAACGAAGAAGGCGTACACACCTACGTCATCTCCAAGGCGCCGAAACTGGCCGTGGATACCTGGTACCACATCGTGGTGACCTGGGATCAGACTCAGGTAATGATCTACGTCAACGGCGTGGATGTGGAGAAAAAGTATTATCAAAATGGATGGAAGAGCAGTCTACCTGCAAACTTTGCGCCCATGCGTAGCTCCGACGGCGATCTGATGATCGGGACTCAGCTACCCGACTCACAGCCGGAGTACCGTTTCGAGGGCATAATCGACAAAATCAGGCTCTATGATCGTCTACTCGAAGCGGACGAGGTAGTAGAGCACTATTCCGAGGAGGATGTATGAATCTCGATATCCGACTGAGCCGTGATCGAACCGGTCGCTATATCGCCCACTGCCCGACCCTGCCCTACTGCCTCTCCCACGGACGGAGCGAAGAGGAGGCCAGGGCCAATATCAACCTGCTCATCCGGGAGTGGCTCGAAACCGATCGGATCTTAGCCAGCCGTGAATCCCCTAAAAGTGATGGGTTACCCCCGCGGAGAGTATGAAATCGGGCCCTTCGTGGGTCAATGCATCCTCCTCGAAGTAGAGCTGCCACCCCCAACTTGAGCGCCGCTGTTTTATCCCGAACTGCAGCGAGGTAACAGGGAGTTCGAACTGATCCGCCGCACCGAAGAGATCGTGAAGAAGCTCTTCCTCCGATCGCAGGGGTGAGGTATAGATCCTGCTCTGCACGAGCAAACTGGTTGAATCCGCCACCCGCCACTCCAGGCCGACCAGGCTTTGACTCATCGGAAGCGGCCGCTCTCGACTACCCGCCACAAAGGTTTCCCCCGGAATAACGACTCCCTGCTGCAGATGCAACACAAACCTGTCGCCCAGGCTCTGTTCGTAGAGCAGATCGACTCCAATATCGAGATAACCGTTGCCGGCGGGAGTTCCCTGACCGCCGCTAGGCAACTCCGCCGCCGCGGCTAATGCTATAGCCCGGTCGCGATCCGCATAGAGAAGGTAATTGCCGTAGAGGGCGATATCCCCCAATAGCAGGGCCGCACCCTCCAGTTCAATCTCTACCCCAAGCTTGTTCTTGATGCTGATCGATGTCTGATTCTGAGGGAATCGCTCGCGGGAGGCGTTGGCCAGATCGAAGGCGCCATGGAATCCCTCGATCCAGGGGTCGAGAAAGCCGCCGAAGTAGGAGTAGAGCCTGATGGTCGCACCGAGCCTGAGATTCTCCGTCGCCCGGGTGCTGAAGTCGAGTTCCGCCACGGCGGCCTCGAAATCCATCGCAGTCAGCTCCTTTACGCGGTCGGGATCGCTCAATCGTCCGTCGGCATCGAAGCTCTCTTCATTCTCGTAGAATACATATCCTCGAAACTCATTCAGGTAATAAGTCCGCATCGTCACTTGAGAGCCGGCAGCGCCTCCCGCGCGGGCGGAAAAACCGGGAAAGCTGTAGTATATCTGTTGTGGAACATCGAGCAGTTTCCCTTCCAGCGGTCCCAGGCTCTGAGCCGAAAGAGACTCCGGGATGGCGAGAAAACAGAGCAGCAGAAGATGTGCGAACAAGGAAAACCGTATAAGCATACTTGTGAAAAGATAATCCAGATTGAATCAAGTCGCAAACTCTATCGTTTTTCCCAATTATGTGCTACATATTTGATACATATCTGGAGGGTTCCGTGAAGAAGTTCTCGTTCAACCTTGTTTTGTTGCTGCTGCTATGCATGTCGTTCCTCAATGCCCAAGAGACTCCGCCTGAAGCCGGATCGTTCATCATAGAGACGATCGAGTTTCACATCGACGGGAGTACGCTGGAAGACGCTCTGCGGAAACAGCTTCCGGAACTGACAGAAGGGACCGTTCTTGCCGATGAGAATGACTTCGAGAAATATATCACCCGACAGCAGCAGGCCTTGCTGAATGTCCGGCAATTAAAGGAGACCTCAAGGATCGAGTACGAGCTTATCCGCGAGCAGGATCAGATAAGCTATATCGATATTGACGTCTATGTAGAGGAGACGTGGAATATAATCGTCTTTCCAATCCCCGAGTATGATTCAAATAACGGCTTCTATGTAACGGTAAAATACCGGGACAAGAACTTCTTCGGGACCCTGGAACGTTTCGCCCTCGATCTCGGCTACGAAAACAAGGACGGGGATACCACCTATTCAATCGTCGGAGACTTCACCTACCCCTTTATGTGGCGGAACTATCAGTGGTACTGGAAAACAGGGGTCGACTGGGAGTACGCGAACAGCGAGCATGACCTGGAGACTTTTACCTCCGTCGGAATCGACATCCCCATGGGCCCCATAGACCCGACCTTGACCGTTAAAGAAACTTATAACTACGATTCGGATGATATAGATACCTACTGGCTGACCACGAATCTCAGCCTGGCAGAGAGTTTTAACACCGGTTTCGTGCTGCCGGGATTCGGGGAATTCTCCTACAATCCAAGCATCTTTACCGAGTTCGATTACAAGGTAGGCGAAGCAATCTCCGAATCCAAGGAGGGACTCGAGCCGGGATTCAGTCACGCCCTCAGCGCGGGAGAGGTCAACTGGATCGGGAACGTACGCCAGGGGGTAAACTTCAACCTCACCAACGACAACTCCTACAACCTGGTGCAATCATCCTGGGATAGAAGTCTGTCGGGTAGTTTGAGCGCCTACACCCCGTTGCCCCTGAAGATTCTCTGGTGGCCTTTTCATGCCTCTGCACGAGCCAGCGGATTCTATGAGTTCGATGGGGTCGAGGACAATGCCGCTTCGTCTATCCGGGGAATCCGGGACACCAAGATGGGCGAACAGGTCGAGTACGGCGCCTTCCTCAACACCGATATCAGCATTACCGCCTTCACCATTCCCCGCTTCGTCGAGGGTCAGGGATCGATATTCTTCGATGCAGGCTATGTGCGCGAGCGGGATATCGCCTACGACGCCGACACCCATCTCAAGTACTCCGTCGGCATCGAAGCGATCGGCTTTCCCCTCTTCGCCCGCAGCTACTATATTCGCGGCTCCATCGGCTTCGACCTGAAAGAGGTAATGGACGAAGGGCAGTATACAGGGGATAATTACGAGCTCTTCATCGTTCTGGGACACCACTACTAGGGAGTCGTTTCCTTGCGCGAAGATCGAATAATTCCGATCAGCTGCGGTCATGTGCATGTCTACCTGATCATCACCGGAGAGGGGGCGGTTCTGGTAGACTGCGGACTGCCGGCCTCCCTCAAGAGAATCAGTAAGGCGGTTTTCGCCGAAGGTTTAGAGCTTTCGGCGATCAGCTTGATCCTTCTTACCCATGCCCATTACGATCACGCCGGTGCGGCCGCCGCGCTCAAGGAGGCGACCGGGGCGGAGCTCCTCTGTTCGGCGCCGGAGGCGCCCCACCTGAGCGCAGGTTGGACTCCCTTTCCCAAGGGACTGAATCCATACGCCCGGCTCGTTTCAGGGATCGCCTCCCGGTCGATGGGCGATCGGCAACAGTTTTCCCCGGTAGAGGCTACGATCGGTATCGACGACTCCTACAGACTCGACTCCTATGGAATCGCCGGCCGGGCGATTCTCACCCCCGGCCACTCGGCAGGCTCCCTTACGCTGATTCTCGATTCGGGGGACGCCTTCGTAGGCGATACCTGCTTCAACATCTTTCCCCGCTCGGTAGTACCGCCTTTGGCGGATGATATCGAAAATCTGCTCGAAAGCTGGCGGGTGCTGCTTGAATCGGGGGCCGAGCGCTTCCATCCCGGCCACGGCAGCTCTTTTAGCAGGGAAAAACTGGAACGAAGCCTTCCGAAGCTTGAAAAACTCGTCGCAAGGAACAAGAAATGACGACAATCTACTCATGGAACGTAAACGGCATTCGAGCCGCCGAGAAGAAGGGCTTGAGCGACTGGCTGTTGGAAACCTCACCGGAGATCCTGGCCATTCAGGAGACCAAGGCCCAACCGGAGCAGCTGGACGAGGCCTTGATCGCCCCCGACGGCTATAGAAGCTACTGGGCGAGCGCCGAGAAGAAGGGTTATAGCGGGGTGTGCGTCTACGCTAAGAAAGAGCCGAAATCTATCGACTACTTGGATGCGCCGGAGTTCGACGGCGAGGGTCGAGGACTGATTCTAACTTATCCGGGGTTCACCCTCTTCAACTGCTACTTCCCCAACAGCCAGGCCGAGGGCGCCCGGCTTCCCTACAAACTCGATTTCTGCGGCCACCTCTTCGACCTTGCCCGGCAACGAGTCGCAGCGGGAGAGAACGTGGTTATCGTCGGGGACTATAATATCGCCCACACCCCGCTCGATCTGGCCCGGCCCAAGCAGAACGAAAAGAACCCGGGCTACCTTCCGGAGGAGCGCGCCTGGATGGAGAGCTTTACTACAGGTGGATTCGCCGACTCCTTCCGGCTCTTCACCGCAGAAGGCGGTCATTACAGCTGGTGGAGCTATCGGGCCGGGGCGCGGCAGAAGAATATCGGCTGGAGGATCGACTACGCCTGCGTCAACGACGGCTTCAGAGAGAGCGTCTCGGCGGCGGCGATCCATCCGCAGGTTATGGGCTCCGACCACTGCCCGATCTCCATCGACCTGCAAATTTAGCTCCCCTTGTACAGGCCTTAGCTTCTGTGCTAACCTTCCTGCATGCGGCGCCCCGGTCGGCGCCGCGCTTTGTATTTACCTACCGAGCAGATTACCCTTCCGCCGCGACCGGACCGGCCCTCATTTGAGCAGGCCGCGACGTCGGATACCACGGAGTTTATTGTATGTCTCATTCTCACCCCAGGTCCGCCTCAGGCGAGGTCGATCAATTTCGCGCACTAGGTCTGAAGCCCCACATCGCCTCTACGGTGGCGTCCCTGGGATATGACGAACCTACCCCTGTTCAATCGCAGGCTATTCCCCTCATCCTTCAGGGAGAGGACGTCCTCGGCGGCGCCCAAACCGGCACCGGCAAGACCGCGGCCTTCGTCCTGCCCATCCTGCAGCGCCTGCAGAAGTCCGCCGGGAAAGGCAGCGCTCCCCGGGTACTGATCCTTACCCCTACCCGCGAGCTTGCCGCTCAGGTTCACCAGAGCGTCGTCGATTACGGCAAAGGGATGAACCTCTATTCGACGGTTATCTTCGGCGGGGTCGGAATCAACCCGCAGATCACCGCCCTGAAGCGGGGAATCGATATTCTGGTGGCCACTCCCGGCCGTCTCCTGGATCATCTCTCCCAGCGCACCCTGAATCTCTCCAAGATCGATACCTTGGTCCTGGACGAGGCCGACCGGATGCTCGACATGGGTTTTATCCGGGACATAAAGAAGATCATCGGCTACCTCCCCAAAGAGCGGCAGAACCTGCTCTTCTCGGCCACCTACTCCGACGAAATCCGGGAATTGTCCTCGTCAATCCTAAGGAATCCGGTCAGCGTCGAGGTGGCCCCCCGGAATACCGCGGCGGAGACCGTACAGCACATAGTTCATCCGGTAGCCAAGAATCAGAAACGGGAACTGATAACCCAGCTGATCAAGGAGCACAACTGGTTCAAGATCCTGGTCTTTACCCGCACTAAACACGGTGCGAACCGTTTGGCCCAGCAGCTCGACAAGGCGGGAATCCCGTCGGCGGCGATCCACGGGAATAAGAGCCAGGCCGCACGGACCCGGGCCTTGAAGGAGTTCAAAGCCGGGAAGATTCAGACCCTGGTGGCCACGGATATAGCCGCCCGGGGACTCGATATCGACGATCTGCCCCATGTAATCAACTACGAACTCCCCAACGTACCTGAGGATTATGTCCACCGGATCGGCAGAACCGGACGGGCCGGCGCCGCGGGGCTCGCCTCTTCCTTAGTCAGCGCCGATGAGCGAAGCTACCTGCAGGGGATCGAGAAGCTCCTCAAGCAGCGAATCGAGGTCCGCAAGATCAGCGGCTACGAACAGGAGGAGGGGGATCATCCCGCACCCCATGTGGTTCAGGCCCGGAAAGCCCAGGAGATGCGCGCCCAGCGCCGCGGGCAGCGGCAGGGCGGCCGCGGACGGGATTCGGCTAGACGAGATAGCGCCAGAAGGCGGTAAAGAAGCAGCTTCCCCCGGCGATTACCGCCAAATGCCAGAATACGTGCCCCATGGGGATGCGTTTTATCAGGTAAAAGAGTATCCCTCCGGTGTAGCAGAGTCCCCCGGCGATCATCCAGACGATCATCCCCGCGGGGACCGCTGCAGCCACCGGTCCTAAGAAAACCAGCAAGAGCCAGCCCATCGGCAGGTAGAGCAGATCCGTCGCCAGATGGCTTCCCCGAAAGAGAGTGCTCTTGGCCAGAATGCCGACGGCGGCCATTCCCCACTCGAGGGCGAACATCCACCACCCCGCACTTCCTCCCACCGCCCCTAAGGCGACCGGGGTATAGGTGCCGGCGATAAGCAGGTAGACCGCCGCCTGATCGATAACCCGCAACACCTCGTAGGGCCCCGGCATGTCGTAAAAGACGTGGGTCAGGGCCGACGAAAGATAGAGAATTACCTGACAGACGGCATAAATCTGCAGCAGCGTCCTCATTCCGGGATCAGCGGCGGCGGCGCTCAGCAGAAGCAGGGCTGCAATAGCGAGGCCCGCCCCGATTCCATGGGTAACGGCATTCAATTTCTGTTCTATCTGTTCGCTTAGGGTCTGCATGCCCCGTATCTTAACACGATTCTAACCACCCTCATTATGCAAAGGGCCTTGTCAAATGCGTCGGCCAGGCATAGAGTGTAAGAATGAGAAAAAAAATTGACAGTTGCCCGCATCTGTGCTTTACTTACTTAAAGAAAGAAACCAAAAGGAGTACGCAATGAAAAGAACGATTTTTGTGCTGTTCATGACCCTGGTACTGCTTCTTCCCGCAGTTTCTCTGTTCGCCGGCGGCGAGCAAGAGGCAACCGACGGCGAAGTCGTACTGACCTTCCCTACCTTCTGGGTCGGCCAGGATTCCAAGTCCGGTCCCATCGCCACCCTGGTCCAGGACTTCAATAACGCCAATGCCGGCGAGATCAAAGTCGCCATCGAGCCCAATCCCGATACCGACGGCTACCGGGATAAACTGAACGCCCAGCTGGCCTCCGGCCTCGCTCCCGACGTATTCGTATTCAATCCCGATCCCACTACCTTTCAATACTATGAAAGCGATATCCTGATGGACTTCACCGACGACCTCTCCGGCGCATGGCGCTCTGATTTCGTCGAGAGCTACATTGATGAGTCCACCAAGGGCGGCCGCACCAAGACCATCCCCTACGAGATCGCCATTACTCCCATCTGGTACAACATGGATCTCCTCAAGCAGGGCGGCGTAAGCGCACCTCCTGCAACCATGGATGATTTCATGAAGATGGCCGAGGCCCTGAAGGCGGCCGGGATTACCCCCACCAGCCAGATGACCGGCGGCTCCAACGCCTGGACCTCGATGCTCTGGTACAGCCACATCCTCGGCTCCATCGGCGGACCTCAGGTCTGGGAAAAAGAGCTGGGCGACGATGTATATGTGGAAGCCGCAGAGGTTCTCAAGTATCTCTACTCCGACGGCAACACCACCCGTGACGCGGTCGGCGGCGACGCAGGCGTATCCGGCGGTCACTACATGGCCGGCGATACCGCAGCCTTCATCAACGGCCCCTGGTACATCGGACGCATCCGGGGCGACGCACCCGACACATATGCGGCTACCAAGCTCGCTCCCGCACCCAAGATCGGCGACTACTCCGGTCACCAGATCGGCTTCCTGCTCTCCAACCTGGCTGCAGGCAACACCGAAAATCCCGCCAAGCGGGCCGCGGTAGTGGAGTTCATGAAGTACATGACCGCTCCCGACAACGTGAAGATGGTTTCCGAACAGGCCGGATCCCTCTTCGCCGTCAAGTATGAGCTCGGCTCAGACGCCGATCCCCTGCAGCGGGAGTTCGTTCGGGTCGCCAGCGACGCCGACTTCGTAATCGGCCACTTCGCCAGCCGCTACTCCGTCAAAGTTGTGGCTGAGTTCGGTCAGGCCCTGGCTGCCATGGCTCTCGGCGAGGCGACTCCCGAAGAGTTCGTCGAAATGCTGGTTAAAGCCAACAACTAATTCGATTTCTTAACCCAAACCGGCCCCTGATTTCAGGGGCCGCGCTTTTTTCCGTCCTTTCTTAACGCGAGGTTGTGATGAACATGTTATCCCGCCGCAACACCCTGGGCATTATTCTATTCTTAGTGCCGGTGCTTGTGCTCTATTGTATGTATTTCGTATATCCTCTGGGGTTTGTCTTCGTTACCAGCACCATGGAGTGGAACGGGATAAGCACCCCGGTCTTCGTTGGACTGCAGAATTATATCGACAATTTCCAGGATTCTACCTTCCAGCGGTCTATCAAGAATAATTTTATCTGGCTCTTCTCCCTTGGATTTCTGCAGATCGGCATGGCCGCTCTGGTGGCCATACTCCTGGCTCGGCAGCCTAAGGGCTGGCGCTTCCTGCGGACAGCCTACTTTCTCCCCAACGTGATCAGCCAGGTGGCCATCGCCATGATGTGGGCGGCCATCTACAACGCCGAGTACGGTGCGCTGAATCAATTCCTCGAGATGATCGGTATGGAACACCTGACCCACAACTGGCTGGGAGAGATCAACACCGCTCTCCCGTCGATCATTATCCAACAGGTATTCTATATCGGCTATTTCATGATCATTATCCTGGCTTCAACCATGTCGATTCCGGAGAGCTTCTACGAAGCGGCCGAAATCGACGGCGCCTCGGTATTGCAGCAGGAGCTTCATATTACCTTCCCGATGATCAAGGATATTCTGGTTACCACCATGACCCTGGCCATGGCCTACGGCTTGCGCCATTTCGAGGCGACCTTCCTCCTGACCAACGGGGGTCCCGCCAACCGGACATCGGTCCTGGGTATTCAGCTCTACAAGATGTTGAGCTACATCGACTACGGCCACGCCAATGCCGTCGGCGCTACGCTGGTTATTCTGGGGCTGATTATTATCGTCCTGATTCGATCCACCCTGGGCCGCAAGAGCTCGGCCGCCGATACGGAGCAGTAAGATGGCCATAGTACGACAGAAAACCTTCAAACCGGTAGAATACTTCTTTCAGGGCCTCAAGTGGTCGGTGTTGGGCTTCTTCCTGCTCTTCACCCTGGTTCCGCTGATCTGGCTATTCATCTCCTCCTTCAAGACCAACCTGGAGCTGCAAATGCAGCCCTTCGCCCTGCCCGATGTCTGGCAATTCCAAAACTACATCAATGCGGTCCAGATCTCCGGCCTGCCGCGGCTCTTCCTGAACTCGGTCTTCGTCTCCACCGTCTCCACGGCCATCGCCATGCTGGTCACCTCCATGGCGGCCTTCGTCTTCGCGAGAGAGAAGTTCCCCCTGCAGCAGACCCTGATGAATCTGATCATCGCCGGAGTGCTGGTGCCCATCGTCGGCTTGATGGCCCCCTATTTCCGGCTCACCAATCGGATCGGCCTCTACGACAACCTCTGGGCCCTGGTACTGACCTATGCGGCCATCAATATTCCGATCTCCACCTTCCTGCTCCACGGTTTTATGCGCACCATCCCCAAGGAACTCGAAGAGGCGGTGGTGATCGACGGAGCGAGCTTCTTCCAGCGCTACTGGAGGATTATCCTGCCCCTTTCGCGGGTCGGTATCGTTACCGCCGGAACCTTCGTCTTCCTCTTCTCCTGGAACGAGTTTATCTATGCCCTGCTGCTCACCTCCAGCATGAAGGCCCGGACCCTGCAGCTCGGTATCCGCTTCTTCACCAGTCAGTTCTTTACCGACTACACCTCAATGTTCGCCGCCATCGTCTTGACGATTATTCCGAGCATTCTGGTCTATGTCTTCCTGCATGAGAAGATCATCAAGGGGCTGGCCGCCGGAGCGGTAAAGGGTTAGAAGCATGAGCTATTCCGTCGATCCTGCAATCTACGCCCGGGAATTGGGACCGGACAGCCCGCTCCCGGTGGAGCAGGTCGAAACCGAGACCGATCTCTACTGGCGGATCGCCCTGGAGATGTACGCCGCGGTGCGTGAAGCGAATGCGCGAGACGAGCTTACGCGCTTCATTCTACCGGTGGGACCGACCTTTCAGTACCGCCGCTTCGCCGAGCTCTGCCGCCGGATGCCCCTGGACCTCTCCCGGCTGCACTGCTTCTTCATGGACGAGTACCTGGAGCCCGGGGAAGAGATCCGGGCGGTGCCGGTCACGAGCCCCCTCTCGTTCCGAGGGTTTATCGAACGCGAGTTCCTGGGAACCGTTCCTGTCGATTGCGGCCTTGCAGCTGATCAGATCTACTTTCCCGACCCGTCCGACCCGTCCGCCTACGACCGCAGAATAGAGGAGTTGGGGGGGATCGATATCTGCTTCGCCGGGGTGGGGATCAACGGACACCTGGCCTTCAACGAAGCCCCTTGTCCCGCCGACGCTCCCTCGCGCATCGTCGAACTCACCCGGGAGACGATCACCATCAACTCCAACACCGCCATGCGGGGCGCCTTCGATCAGGTGCCGGCCAAGGCGGTTACCGTGGGGATGAAGCAGATCCTGGCGGCCCGGGAGCTGAAGATCTACATGAACCGCCCCTGGCAGGCGGCGGTGGTGCGCAAACTCCTCTTCGGACCCATGGGACCGGAGTTTCCCGCCTCCTTCGCCCGGCGTCACCCGAAGGCAAACCTGACGGTTACGCCGATCGTGGCCATGAAGCCCGACTTCGCCCTCCGTTGACCCGGCTTGTTCGAGAGCCATGATCGACGGGCATATCCACTTCGGCGCCGCCGGACGTCTCGAGGAGCTGAAGGCCTATCTGGATCAAGAACAGATCGGCGGCGTGGACCGGGTCGGCATCGTATCCCTCCCCTTCCGGGAGGGGCTCAACTTCAATCCGGAACTGATCCTCGCCAAGCGCTGCCTCCCGGGCCGGGTAGACATCCTCGGCTCCTTCGACCACTGGTCGCCCGAGAGGGCACCCCTCGAGGAGCAGGCGCAGGCTATGATAGAAATGGGTTTCGACGGCCTTAAACTCTGGGAAGGAAAGCCGGAGCTTCAGGCCGAGCTCGGCCTCTCCATCGACGATCCCGCCCTGCTGGCCGCCTACCGCAAGGCCGCCGAAGCGGGTATCCCGGTGCTGATCCATGTCGCCGACCCTCCCCTCTTCTGGGAACGCACCGGCGGCCCCTGGAGTTATGTCGGAAAAGAGGTACCCGGCTTCGACGAACTGATCGAGCAGGCGGAGCGGGTTTGCCGCGCAGTCCCGGAGGGCCGATTCATCTTCCCCCACCTCCTCTTCCTGGCCGGGGATGTTCCGAGGATGGCGGGTTTTCTGGACGATTACCCCAACGCCTACCTCGACCTGGCCCCGGGGCGATATCTCTATCCGGACTTAGGCGGCGGCGAGAAGCGCAGGAGGATGGCGGCGAGCTTCTTCAGCGACTATGCACCGCGGATCATCTTCGGTACGGATGCGCTCTTTCTATCCCTCCAGGAGGAGAGCGGCGAAATCGAAGGACTTCCCGGCCAATCCTTAAAGACAGTTCGCCGGGGAACGAGAATGCTCGAGCTGTTTCTCGCTAGGGAAGAGGAGTTCGCGAATCCGTTCCCCCTTTCTAAAGCCGATATTCCCCTGATCACCGGACTGGGGCTTAACCAAGGGACGCTTGAATGGATCTTCGCACGGAGCTATCTGGAGCTCTTCGGCGTACGGCCCAGACCTTTACGGGAGCAGCAGGCCGCCGCCTACCTGGATGGCTTCAGGGAGCGTTTTAGCGAACGTATAGAAGAGATTGAAGGAGTAGAACCATGAACACCGCCGTAATCGGCCTTGGAATCGGTCTGGCCCATGTAGCCGGATACCTCAAATCGAATCAGGCCGCCCTCAAATATGTCTGTGACCTGCAGCCAGAACGGCTCACCCGCCTGGGAGGAACCTTCGAACAGGGGAGCTTCAAGGTGCTCGAGCGGCTCTTCACCGCGAAAGAGAAGAGCGCCCCCTGGGAAAACCTCGGGGTTAGAGGCACGACCGATTTAGGGGAGATCCTCGCCGACGATTCGGTGGAGCTCGTCAGCCTCTGCACCCCGGACTACACCCATTACGAACTGGCGCTGCGCTGTCTCGAAGCGGGGAAACATCTCCTCTTGGAGAAGCCCCTGGCCCTGGAGAAGGAGAAGGCCGAAGAGATCCTCAAGCAGGCTGAGTCGAGGGGGCTTCGCATCTCGGTGGGCTATGAGTTTCGGATCAATCCGGCGGTTATGCGTCTGCGGAGCCTGGTAGAATCGGGGGAATTGGGGGATATCCAGGCCTTCGCCCTATACCATTACCGAACCCCTTTCAGACGGGACAAGTGGAACAAATGGATCCAGAAGAAAGAGTATTCCGGCGGCCTCTTGATCGAGGAGACCTGTCACTGGTTCGATCTGGCCGAGTATGTAACCGGGAAGGAGATCGGCTCGATTTTTGCGGTGGGCAGCGACAAAATCCACCCCGATTTCGACTACGAGGACATCGCCTTCTGCCAGGGAAGCTACTCTGACGGCGGGGTGTACCAAATCTCCCACGCCCTCTCCGGCTTCGATTTCAGCCTTGTACTGCAGCTTCACGGCACCGCCGGGAGCGCCTGGTGCGGCCTCAAAGAAGAGCCCTACTCCTCCCTGGATGCCGGTACCAGCGATTATCTCGGCGTCGTGAGTTCGGGCCCCCTGAACGCGAGTCCTGATGAGGCGACGGTGAACACATACGGATGGGAGGCCACGGAGCCCGAGAATATCCGGGAATATACGATCCATACCGTCGATCGCCTGCAGGACGGAGGAGAGTTCCTCTCCGGCGGAAAAGCGGGGATGCGTTCACTACAGGTTGCGCTGGCCGCCCGCCGATCCTTAGACGCGGGGACCCCGGTAGAGTTTTAAATCTCTATTATAATTGACGCTTTGTATATAATTCCCGTATGTTGATCTACAGAATGATTTTGTGTAGATCCGGAGGTTATATGCGTAAAGCAGTCCCGCTCTTTAACATACCAACGAAAAATAGAATAAATCGGATACTCTTCCTCGCAGCGGCGCTGCCGTTGCTTATCCTCGTCGGATGCGGCCAAGGCTCCTCGGACACAGCGAGCGAAACCGACTCCGCAGTAGGAAGCGCAGCGGCCGAAAGCGCGGTAAATGAAAACCGGACGGTACCCCCCAATCCAGTGGAAGTGGTAAACGAAGACGGCGTCATCGTCACCCACGCCATGTCTATGCGCAGCGAGCCGAAGTACGGTCCTGATTTCGAACATTTTGAGTACGTGAATCCCGATGCGCCGAAGGGAGGAACCCTGGTGCTGGCCTCCATCGGCACTTTCGATACCTTCAACCGCTACGCCCAGCGAGGAGACATGGCCCCCGCCTCGGCATCTTTCTATGACAGCCTGCTGACCAGCAGTCTAGATGAAGTGGAGGTCAGCTACGGACTAATTGCCGAGAAGATGGAGTATTCTCCGGAATACGACTGGATAATCTACCATATCCGTCCTGAAGCCCGTTTCCAGGATGGTTCTCCTATCACCGCCGAAGACGTGGTCTTCTCGTTCAATACCTTCTTCGAGCAGGGCGTTCCCCAGTTTCGGGCCTATTATGAATCGGTGACCTCCGTAGAGGCCCTGGACGATTCCCGGGTGAAATTCACTTTGGCAAAGGGCGACAAAGAGATGCTGATCTCCGTGGGGGGGACGCCGGTGATTCCCCGGCAGTTCTGGGAAGGCCGCGATCTGGGCGAACCCATTACCGAGGTACCCCTGGGCAGCGGGGCCTACACCGTCGCCGATTTCTCCATGGGTCAGTACGTAATCTATGAGCGTTTAGCGGATTACTGGGCCATGGATCTGCCGGTTATCAAAGGGACCTTGAATTTCGACTTTATCCGCTACGATATGTACCGAGACGTTTCCGTACAGCTCGAAGCCCTGAAGGCCGGAGAGATCGACTATCTACAGGAGAGCTCCTCTAAAGAGTGGGCCATCGGACATGCTGGGGCTAACTTCGATGCGGGCTACATCCTCAAGAACGAGATCCCCCACGACATCCCGCCGGGTATGCAAAGCTTCGTTTTCAACGTACAGCGGGAGCTTTTCCAGGATCCAAAAGTACGGGAAGCCCTTGCCTACGCCTTTGATTTCGAGTGGTCGAATAAGAACCTCTTCTACGGCCAGTATGAACGATCCCGCAGCTATTTCCAGTCCTCGCCCTTCGAAGCCCTGGGTCTTCCGTCGCCCGAGGAATTGGAAATTCTAGAGCCGATCCGGGATCAGATTCCGGAACGGGTCTTCACCGAGGAGTACCAACCGCCGGTCACCGACGGCAGCGGTCAAATCCGACGCCAGATAGCCATCGCCAAGGACCTTCTGGCCGAAGCCGGCTGGGAAATTCAGGACCAGGTAATGGTAAACGTGGAAAGCGGCGAAGCCATGGAGTTCGAGTTCCTCATCTACAGCCCCACCTGGGAGAGAGTGGCCATACCCTTTCAGGAAAATCTAAAGAAAATAGGCATCACCATGAACATTCGAATGGTGGACACTACCCAGTATCTAAACCGATACCGGGAAGGGGACTACGACATGATTACCGGCACCCTCGGCGGCGGTTTTTTTCCTGATTCCTCTCTGCAGCTCGAATGGCGGACCGGATATCTGGATAGCTCTTACAACACCACCCGGGTGCAGAACGAGGCGGTGGATTATCTGATCGACGGCATTATCGCCAACCAGAACGACAATCAGGCCCTGGTCTGGTGGGGCCGGGCTTTGGACCGGGTGCTCCAATGGAACTTCTACTCCATTCCCCAATGGCACAACAGCATGTTCCGGGTCTCCCATTGGGACAAGTTCGGCAAACCGGAAATCAGCCCCAAGTATGCGGTGGGTCTCGATACTTGGTGGTACGACGAGGATAAAGCCGCCGAGTTGCCCGGCAATTAGGAATATCGATGGCGAATTACATCCTTCGGAGGCTGCTGCTTATCATTCCAACGCTGCTGGCCATCATCACTATTAACTTCTTCATTGTACAGGTCGCTCCTGGGGGGCCGGTGGACCAGGCCCTGGCCGAAGCCATGGGCATTCAGTCTAATATGGTGATGGACCGGATCTCCGGCACCGGCCAGGTTGAAACCTCCGATGGAAACTCAACTAATCAGAACGGCGGTACCGGGGACAGCGACGGCGCTGTAGGCGCCGGGGTTACCAACAGCACCTATCGCGGCGCTCGGGGGTTGGCTCCGGAAACCATCGCGGAAATTGAGAAACGTTTCGGATTCGACAAACCGATGCATGTGCGCTACTTCACCATGCTCTGGGACTATCTGCGCTTTGATTTCGGCGACAGTCTGTTTAAAGGCGATACGGTGATCGGACTAATCGTCTCCCGAATGCCGGTATCCATCTCCTTAGGGCTCTGGACAACGCTCCTGGTCTACCTGATCTCGATACCCCTGGGGATTCGCAAGGCGGTCAAGGACGGCAGCCGATTCGACCGCTGGACCAGCGCGGTAGTGATTTTCGGTAACGCGATTCCCTCCTTCCTATTCGCGATTCTCTTAATCGTTCTGTTCGCCGGCGGATCATTTCTGAAGATCTTTCCGCTGCGGGGTCTGACCTCTCCCAACTGGGACGACCTGAGCCTCTTCATGAAGATCGTCGACTATTTCTGGCACCTGGCGCTGCCCCTAACGGCCATGCTTATCGGGGGGTTTGCCTCGTTGACCCTGCTTACCAAGAACTCCTTCTTGGATGAAATCGGAAAGCAGTATGTGATGACCGCCCGCGCCAAGGGGCTGACCGAGAAGAAGGTCCTCTACGGGCATGTATTCAGGAACGCCATGCTGCTGGTGATCGCCGGCTTCCCGTCGGCCTTTATCTCGATCCTCTTCTCCGCTTCGGTGATTATCGAAACTATATTCTCTTTAAACGGCCTCGGATTGCTGGGACTCGAAGCGGTGATGCAGAGAGACTACCCGGTGATGTTCGGCACTCTCTACATTTCAACCCTCCTGGGCCTCGTGATGGGCCTGGTATCCGACCTGATGTATACGGTGATTGATCCGCGGATCGATTTCGAAAAGAGGGGGGTATAGCATGCCTTTCATTCCCAGTTCTTTTCGCAGAAATCGTAGGACTGGCAACGCGCATAAGCCTAAGTCCGAAATCAATTCGCTGACCGCTGAACGACTGAGACGCTTCAAGCGCAACCGGCTGGGTCTGGTATCCGCCTGGATATTCGGCATTCTCTTCGTCCTGTCGCTCTTTGCCGAGTTTATCGCCAACGACCGGCCGTTGCTGGTCCGTCATCAGGGTCGGCTCTATGCACCGGTGCTCAGGGACTACCCGGAAACCCAGTTCGGCGGCGACTTCGAAACCACAGCCGATTACAGGGATCCCTTCGTTCAGGATCTTATCCAATCCGAGGGCTGGATACTCTGGCCGCCGGTTCGCTTCAGCTACAATACCATCAACTACAATTTGCCCTCTCCGGCACCCTCTCCGCCGACGGCCGAGAACTGGTTGGGAACCGACGATCGAGGGCGGGATGTTGTGGCGCGGCTCATCTACGGCTTCAGGATTTCAGTGCTCTTCGGCCTGGTCCTCACCACGGTCTCATCCATCGTCGGAGTCTCGGTCGGGGCCTTCATGGGCTACTACGGCGGGCGGGTTGATATTCTTGGCCAACGCTTCATAGAGATCTGGGGTAGTCTGCCTACTCTCTTTATCCTGATCATTCTCTCTTCCGTGATTCAGCCTAATTTCTGGTGGCTCTTAGGCATTCTACTGTTGTTCTCCTGGATGGGATTCGTCGGGGTAGTACGAGCCGAGTTCCTGCGAGCCCGAAATTTTGAATATGTCCTGGCCGCCAAGGCTCTGGGTCTGAACGACCGTACCATTATATTCCGTCATGTACTGCCCAACGCCATGGTGGCGACGCTCACCTTCATGCCCTTTACCTTGAGCGGCGCTATCACCAGCCTCACAGCCCTGGATTTTCTGGGCTTCGGCCTGCCGCCGGGTTCTCCCTCTCTGGGAGAACTTCTAGCCCAAGCTAAGGCCAATCTTCAGGCTCCCTGGCTTGGTTTCTCGGCCTTTACGGTCCTTGCGGCAATTCTGGCGCTGCTGGTCTTTGTCGGAGAGGCAGTTCGCGATGCATTCGATCCGAGAAAAGCCTCATGAGCATGGCACTTCTACAGGTCCGGGACCTGAAAATCGGCTTCCGCCGGGATGACAAAATCAACCAGGTTGTCCATGGGGTAAGTTTCGATCTGAATCCCGGCGAAACCTTGGCTTTGGTCGGCGAAAGCGGCTCGGGCAAAACCGTTACCGCCCAGTCGATACTTCGTCTCTATCCGGAAAACCTGGTGGCTTATACAGGGGGCTCCGTACGCTTCGGTGAAACCTCGATACTCGAGGCGAATGATGCGGAGCTTCGGAAGGTCCGAGGTAACGATGTGGGCATGATCTTCCAGGAGCCCATGTCGTCACTGAATCCGCTGCACAACATCAACAAGCAGTTGAACGAATCCCTGATGCTCCACCAAGGAATCAGTGAGAACGAGGCCACCCCGATTTCCCTGGAATGGCTGAAGCGAGTGGGACTACGAGATCCGGAGAAGCGCCTGGGCGCCTATCCCCACCAACTTTCGGGCGGTGAGCGGCAGCGAGTGATGATTGCCCTGGCGATGATCAACAAGCCCCGGCTGCTGATTGCCGACGAGCCAACCACCGCCCTGGATGTGACTATTCAGGCGGAAGTTCTGGGCCTGATCAAGAGACTGCAGGCCGAGACGGGTATGGCTATTCTTTTCATCACCCACGACCTATCCATCGTCCGTCGCTTCGCCGGGCGTGTAGCGGTGATGCAGAACGGCCTGATCGTCGAGGAGGGGCGGACCGCCGAGATCTTCGCCGCACCCAAGCATGATTATACCCGCACCCTGCTCGATGCCGAGCCGGGCGAAGAATCCCCGAGCGCCGATTCAGGAAGGCCGGTGATCGCCGAGTTTCGCAACCTAAAGGTGCATTTTCCTATTCAGAAGGGATTTCTCCGTCGCACCGTCGCCTATGTAAAGGCGGTGGACGGGATTAGCGCCGTCATCCGGGAAGGTCAGACCCTGGGTGTAGTGGGAGAAAGCGGATCTGGTAAGACGACTCTGGGCAAAGCCCTGATCAGACTGGAAAACAGCGATGGGGAAATTCTCTTCGACGGACAAAACATTGCGGCCCTGGATTCCAAAGCCATGCGCCCCCTTCGACGACAAATTCAGATCATCTTCCAGGATCCCTTCGGTTCCTTAAGTCCGCGAATGTCGGTAGAGCGTATCATTGGGGAAGGTCTGGACATTCATGAAATCGGCTCCAAGGAGGACCGCCCGGCACTGATTACGGCAGCCATGAAAGAGGTAGGACTGGACCCGGAGCATCGAGGCCGATATCCACATCAATTCTCCGGCGGTCAGCGACAGCGGATCGCCCTGGCCCGGGCGCTGGTACTCAAACCGCGTCTCATTGTGCTGGATGAACCGACTTCATCACTGGACCGGTCGATTCAGTTCCAAGTGATCGAACTGCTCAAAGAGCTGCAGGAACGTCACGGATTGAGCTACCTCTTCATCAGCCACGACATGGCCGTCGTCCGAGACCTATGCCATGAGATAATAATAATGAAAGACGGAAAAGTGGTGGAGGCGGGCGAAGCTGCAGATATCTTCTCCAAGCCGAAGGAGGGGTATACTCAGGAGCTCTTGCGCACCGCTTTCGAAGCCTGACCCGGCAAGGGGGGAACCGGGACCGGCGGGGGTACATCGAACTCCGGCGAAGCCGGCCAGATACTCCCGGTCGGCACCGAAGCGCTTCTCGAGCTCCTCGAAATCCGCCTCTCTAAGCTCGAGACGGTCATATTCGACCAGGCTGCGGATCGTCTCGTGGATACCTTCCCGGAGCGGAGAATCGACCTCGGAGACAAGGGCCAATCCCCAGGACTGTTTTGCCGCCACGGTCATATTCTTCTCAAGGCTGATCAGATAGGCGGAATTTGTGCTCTCGATCGCCCGCTGAACCTGGCTCTCTCCTAAGGGTAGAAAACGATCGAGAATCTGTAATAAATCGACCGCAAGCTCCTTCTGATCGTTCGTCTTAATTAAGCTCTCCTCATGTTCGAGGGTAAACTCCTCGAGCTTCTCTTCGATCAGCCGGGCCGCCGGGAGGGTACTCTTCGTTTCGAGTCCGATCCGCCGCAGCTGCAGACGCACGCCGCGGCCGGTCTCGCCGTTGTGCAGCAGACGCACGGGACCGGCCTGCTCCCGCTTCTGCATCACCGTCACATAGCGCTCCCAGTCGGCCTTGAACTGGCGATAACCCCTCTCCACCTTATCCGATGCCTTGCGCAGTTGCAGGTAGAGCTCCTTCAAGAGCTTAACCCGTCTCTGCTCATCCCTGGAGCCGCCGGTTGCGGCGCTTCGAACAAGCTCATTCATAGCCTCGACCACCGTCTCCTGCAGAAGCCGGGCGGAGCGGATCTGGGGCAAGGAGGCGAGAACCCGCCTGATGCCCTTGCCTACCCGCCGGGATTTAAGCCAGCCGCGCTTCTCTTTCGGCCCGGCATAGAGATGTTCCGCCAGCACCCTAAGACGGCTGTTGCGTACGAACACCGCCGACCGATACTCCCGTCGGGAGTGGGCCAAACGGCGGGCGGATTCGGTATAGGCTTTATTTCCGTAATAGCGAACCTGGAACTGAGGGAAACGACGGCCGCTAATGAGCTCATAGACCAGGACGCAGATCTCCTCGGCGTCGATAAGGCTCATGAGATTCAGATTATCCTGCTCATTGGCCGCCAGGGTTCGGCCGATAAAGCCCCTGGTCCGCGCCCGGCCAATACGTTTCGACGGAGCCGATCCGGAGGCCCGCTGCCATACCAGACGCGAAACCTCCTGGGAAGCGGCGTTGAGCTCCTCGCCGTGGTCGTGCAGCGCACTCTTGAGCCATTCGCTCTTCTCTTCGGCCCGCAGGCTGAGACCGAAGCGACGGTAGACCTCCACATCCCTGATCTGGGCGGCAATCTTTGCGTCCCCGGTCAGATCCATCAGCGCGGTCGCCACAGCATCGGCCCCGGCGTCGGGATTCTCCAGCAGGTATTTCGCCGCCAGCACCTTGCGACCGTAGGGATCGAGGGCCGCCAACTGCAGATCCCGGATCTCGATGATTCTATCGGGTAGACGATCGAAAAGCCGTTCCAGGGAGCGGCGGTCCTCGTCATGCTCGCCTCCCCGGGTCAGATTGTAGAGGAAGCGTACGATCAGCGCGAAGATACCGGCCACAAGGGTATAGCCGGCGAAGTAGATAAAAACTTGATTGGGCGCCGACTTCCCGTAACCAATCAGATAGCCCCCCTGAAGAGCCAAGTAGGTTACCGGTCCGGCGGTCCAGGCAATCTTCAGAATAGACCGGCCCCAGCGCTCCTTCTTGGCGGCGCCGCGCACCCGCCTGAGAATGGCATCGCTTAGGGAATCGGGAGGGTCAATGAAGTTGTCGTCGTGCCTACTCATCGGAGGAAGCCTAACCGAGAGCCGGGAACGGTGCAAGGGATCGTCATAATCATAAGATGGGCTATATTCTCAAACCACGGCGCATCTGCTGCACGATTCGCAGGGACTCGACGCCTTCCCGGTATCCCGAAACGGCCTCCCCCTCCGGGGTGCGAAGCAGCCGGACCGCATCGGCAAACATCCCGACGAAGTAGCCGGTGGGGCCGATTGCATCACATTCCACCGGCATCAGGGAGCGCATCTTCTCGTAGTAGGGGGATTCATCGCTCTCCCACTCCTCGTAGATACCGTTACCGACCCGGATCATCCCCCTCTCGAAGGAGAGCTCGAGACTGAAGACCAGATGATCCCGGCCCCGGCCCACTTCGGCCATGATCGGTACGGCGCCGCAGTCGGCCCCGACGAATACCGAATGCTCACCCCTTCGTCGTCCGCCGATGCGCCGCAGCCGCCGAATCGGTTCTCCGCAGAGGAAGGCGACGATATCGAAGAGATGGGTCGCATCGTAGAGGAGAATCGCCTCCACCGGCCGCTCCCTTCCCATGAAGAGTTTTCCCGTTACCGAACGCAATACTCCGTAACGAGCGCTTCTGATGAGCTCTCGGACTCTGAGGTAGTCCTTCGAGTAGCGACGCTCATGGTTGACCACCACCCGGGTACTGCTCCCGGCCAGCCGCCCTTGCATGCGCCGCGCCCGGGAGATAGAGTCGGCCACCGGCTTCTCCAACACGACTACCGGAACCTGCTCTTTCACGGCTAGCTCCAGGTAGTCGAGGTGAGAGTCGGCGTGGGTGCAGATATGGAGAATTTGCGGTCGCAGTTCCCGGATCATCAGGGCGGGATCCTCGTAGAGGGATTCCACGCCCCAGCGCTCCGCGAAGAGTCTGCGCCGTTCGGGATCGGTATCGGCGCCTCCGGCGATATAGGTATCCGGATGAGCGCTGATCGCTCCCGCATGGGTGGCGGGCTTCTCCCGGCGAAGATCATCCTCTAAGAGCGAGGCGATCCGGCCGAGGCCTATCAAGGCGCAGGGGATCATTCCAGCTCCGCAGGCAGATCGAGCCCCTCTTTAAATATATTCAGCATCGCCACCAGTACGCTGGCGATAACCGGGCCGACGATAAAGCCCATCAAGCCGAATACGGAGAGTCCGCCGAGGGATGAGACAAAGACCAGGAGGTCGTGCATCTTGGCATCCTTGCCCACCAGCCGGGGGCGCAGCAGGTAGTCGACGCCGTAGGATACGACGGTAGCCATGATCAATACGAAGAGCGCCGCCCAGATCCGTCCCCCCGCCGCCAACACCAGCGCGGCGGGGACCATGATGAAGTAGGAGCCGACCAGCGGGATAATGGAGAGGATAGTCATAATCACTCCCCAGACGATCCAGGCCTGGATACCGACCAGCAGCAGAGTGACCGCCCCGACAACCCCCTGGATAATGCCGATAACGACCGTCGCCGATACCGCGGCCTTGCTGGTTCTGCGGAACTCGTCGGCCACCCGTTCCACGTGACGGTTCTCCAAGGGCATGGCCTGCTTGATGCCCTCGAGCATGCCGTCCCCGTCCTTCAGGAAGAAGAAGAGGGCGAAGAAGACGATGAAGGTGTTGAAGGCTACCGATACGACTCCGGCGGAGGTGCGGTTAACCAGCTGGGTGGTTAGGGATGCGGTCTGGGAGAGGGTTCGGCTGGCGATATTGGCCCAGTCGAACTGGCGCAGATCGACATTCCTTAAGATGGACCAGCTCTCGATCTGACTGATCAGAGGACCCAAGCCGGGATCCCGGAGGTAATCCCTTAGGAAATTATAGAGATCGATGGTCTGCACCACCAGAACCTGGGCCACCAGATAGATCGGCACCGCCACGACCAGGAAGATCACCAGGGTCGAGACGAAGGCCGCCAGACCGTTGCGTCCCTTGAAGCGCTTTAGAAAACGGCGGTAGAGGGGATCGAAGAGGTTCGCCACCGTCAGGGCGACCACGAAGGGAACGAAAAACATCCGGGTCAGATAGATAAAAAGGGCCATCGCCGCGATCAGAATCAGCAGCAGAACGGTTCGATTCTCCATAGGCTTATACCATGCCGGATTTGCCATTGGAGGACAAGTACCCGTTCCAATCAATCGACAAGGCGCCGCTTCCGTGGTAGCATTTTCAGCATGGATACCATTCGATGGGGCGTAGTCGGCGCCGGCGACGTGTGTGAACGAAAATCAGGACCTCCACTCTATCTGGTCAACGGCTCCAGTCTCGAACTGGTCCACCGCCGTAACCGGGAAGAGGGAGAGGAGTTCGTAATCCGCCACGGCCGCGGCCGATATGTGGAGAGTTTGAGTGCGCTGATCAAAAGCGACGAGATCGACGCAGTCTATGTGGCGACGCCCCATGCGCTGCACGAGGAACAGGCAGTGGCCGCCCTCGAGGCCGGGAAGCATGTGCTGGTAGAGAAGCCTATGGCGCTGAATGCCGAGGGTTGTGCCCGGATGATCCGGGCGGCGGAGAAGGCCGATCGTCGCCTGGGCGTAGCCTACTATCGCCGCGGCTTTCCGTCCATCCAAAAGCTGAAAGGAGTCCTCGCCAGCGGTCTGATCGGCACCCCCATAGCTGCATCAATTAACAACGAATTCCCCACGTCGCACCGGCTCGATCTGGTGCACTACCTCTTCGGGGATATTGCCGAGGTCGCCCTCGGTAAGGGCGGTGAGGACTCGTTCGCCCCGGAATCACGAATACCGCTCCTGACGCTAACCACCCAATCCCAGGTCACCGTCTCCATGGCTCAGGGCTGGCTCGAAACCGGCATGCCCGAGGCGCTTCAAATCGAGGGTGAGGAGGGGATCCTCTACCTCGAAGATTTGAAGGGGGGAGAGATTCTGGTACTGGCCCGGGGCGGAGAAGAGAAGATTCAGCTCTCGGTGCCGGGACTCCCCTTTACCCACTGGGGTTTGATCGAGAACTTCGTCCGCGCCCTGACCGAGGGGGAAACGCTCCTCTGCGACGGTGTGGAAGGCCGGAAATCGACGGTCATCCTCGACCATATCGCCCGGGCCGAAGCGGGCGGACCGGCTATCGGGGTGGATTATTCCTGAGGGATACCCTGCTCCGCTCCCGGTATTCGACCGGGGTACAACCGGTATGCTCCTTGAAGACGGCATAAAAACGCTGTACCGAGCGGAAGCCCGTCGATTCGGCCACCGCCGAGACCTTGAGATCCTCATGACTCAAAAGATGCAGCGCCAGGGAGATCCGCGACTCGATAATCTCCTGATGAAGGGTCTTACCGGTGGCGCTCTTGAAATGCACCTCCAGACTTCTGCGGGAAACATTCAAGAGCTGCGACAGCTCACTCACGCTCTGCAGGGGCTCGCCGCCGCGTATACGCGCTAAGGCGGCGGTTACCAGCGGGTCGGAATAGGCGAATACCCGGGAGGATTCCCGCAGAATGGGATTTTCCGGCGGGAAGAGGAGCCGCCGCGGCAGGCTGCGACCGAGAAACAGCCGGTGCAGGCTCTCCGCCGCCCGATAGCCGATCTCCTCTAAAGGTAAGGGAATCGAAGAGAGGGGGGGCGCGGCCAGTTCGCAGGGGATATCCTCGTTATCCACCCCCAGGACCGCAACCTCCTGCGGGACCTCTATCCCGGCGTAGCCGCAGGCGTTTATCACCCGCAGCCCCACGGTATCGTTACAGGCGAAGAGCGCCGTGGGCTTCTCCAGGGATCCCAAGAAGCGCTTTAGGTCCTCCTCGTTCTCCCGCTTCTCGTACCAGTCGAGACTGCGCAGAAACTGAGCTTCCAGCCCGCCCGTCTCATCGGAAAAACCCGCACCCCGCTCCTCGGACCAACGGACATCCTCTACCCCGGCATAGGCAAAGGAGCGGAATCCGAGGGAGGCAAAATAGCGTCCGGCGCTGCGGCCTATAGCCCGGTCGTCGGCGCCTACATAGTGGAATCCGGGCCGAGAATAGGCCCCGGCCACATCGATAACGGGCACGGAGAGGGACTCTAGAAGATCCGCACTCTGCGTCGATTCGATACGGGCGATTATACCGTCTCCCTGCCAGGAGCGGAGGCTCTTGAGAGAAGAGAACATCCAGCCCGGGCCGAAGAGGCGCCAATCCCGCTGCTCCCGGGCATAACGCACCACCCCCCGGGCTATACCGTGTTCATAATAGTCTTCCAGGCCCATAAAGAGGGCAACCTTCATCCTCCTACTATAACCTGGGTCCTGAATTTGCGCAATTCAAGAAGCATTACTCGCATTTTGCGGATTGTCGAATCCAGAGCGGAGGCTATACTGATTGTATGACGAGCAGTATGCAACGAACTACTTTAAGCGACCGGGGCCCCGGGGTCCCCGAAATCATCTTCGGTACCAGCGCGCTGGGAAACCTTTATCAGATATTAAGCTACGACGAAAAACTTGCCATCGCCCGGGAATGGTTCAGTACGGTCGATACCCCGGTGGCCCTCGACAGCGCCGGGAAATACGGCGCCGGTCTGGCCCTGGAAATGATGGGGAAGACCCTGCAGGATATGGCGATTCCGCCCAAGGCGGTCTCCATCAGCAACAAGCTGGGCTGGAAGCGGGTTCCCCTGCAGGGCCCCGAGCCGACCTTCGAACAGGGGGTCTGGTTCGGCCTCGAAAACGATGCAAAGCAGGATTTCTCCCGCCGGGGGATCGTCGAATGCTGGGAACAGGGGAACGAACTCCTCGCCCCGTACGAGGCGCGGGTCGTCTCCTGCCACGATCCGGACGAGTATCTCGCCGCTGCAGCGACGGAGGCCGACCGGGAACGGCGCTTCGAGGATATTCTCGAATCCTACCAGGCCCTCTTCGAGCTCAAACAGAAAGGCTACGTGGATGCGGTCGGCGTGGGCGCCAAGGATTGGTCGATTATCAGTCGCTTGAGCAGCGAGTTGAAGCTCGATTGGGCCATGTTCGCCTGCAGCTACACCATCTACCGCCATCCGGCCGAGCTGCGTCGGTTCATGCGCGATCTGCAGAGCCGGGGCACGGTGATTATCAACTCCGCCCTCTTCCACGCCGGGTTCCTCACCGGCGGGGAGTTCTTCGATTACCGCCGTCCCGATCCTGAAACCGATGAGGAGCTCTTCACCTGGCGCTCCCGGTTCTTTGAACTCTGTAAAACCCACGAGGTCAAGCCCGCCGAAGTCTGCATCGAGTTTGGTCTGCGTCCCCCAGCGATCAGCGCTGTGGCCCTCAACACGGCCAAAGCCTCCCGGGTGGCCCAAAACGTCGCCGCGGTACTCTCCCGGGCGCCTGAGGCCTTCTGGGAGGATCTCTTAAAGCTTGGTATGATCGAGGTGCTTCCCACCCAAGCCTGGCCGGAAGCGGGAGAGGTATAACCCTATGCGAATCGACGCCCACCATCATCTCTGGAACTTCAGCGAGGCCGAGTACGGTTGGATCTCTGAGGATTCAGCGATTCTACGCCGGGATTTCGGCCTTCCGGAGCTAAAAGCGGCCCTGAAATCGGCCGGGATGGATGCCTGTCTGGCGGTTCAGGCCCGGCAGACCGTGGAGGAGACTCGCTGGCTCCTCTCCCTGGCCGCGGAAGCTGGTAGCCCGATCGCCGGCGTTACCGGCTGGCTCCCCCTCGCCTCTTCGGATTTGGATGAGCTTCTGGAGGATTTGGCGGAAGAGAGACTCCTCAAGGGGGTGCGCCACGTGGTACAGGATGAGCCGGATCCCGAATTTATCCTGGGAGAAGCCTTTAATCGCGGGGTAGATAAGCTCGCGGGTGCGGGACTGATCTACGAGATTCTGATATTCGAACGCCAGCTTCCCGGGACCCTCGAATTCGTCCGCCGCCATCGAGAACAACCCCTGGTGCTGGATCACATCGCCAAACCGCGGATCGCCGACGGGGAGCTTCAGCCCTGGGCGGAACATATCCGCGCCTTAGGGAGCTTCGATAACCTGAGCTGCAAGCTTTCGGGAATGATTACCGAAGCCGATCCGGAGAACTGGAGCGTCGAGGAGCTCCGCCCCTATGCGGATACCGTCTTAGAGGCCTTTGGTCCCGAGCGGGTGATGTTCGGCTCCGACTGGCCGGTATCCCTGTTAGGTGCCGAGTATCGGGAATGGTGCGCCGCCGCGGAGACGCTTATAGCCGAGCTGAGCCCGAACGAACAGAAACTGATTATGGGCGAGAACGCCCGCCGTATCTATCATCTCGAGCCGCGCTAGTGAATCGAGGCAAGGAGCGAATATGAGAGCCTTTCAAATAACCGAACCGGGAAAAACTGCTGTAACCGAGATCCCCCGCCCCGAATACGGCCCGGAGGAGTGCCTGCTACAGGTAAAGCAGGTCGGATTCTGCGGATCGGATCTCTCCACCTATCTGGGAAAAAATCCCCTGGTTGCCTATCCGCGGATACCGGGTCACGAGATCGGCGCCGTAATTGCAGAGAGGGGAGCTAATGTACCGGAAGAGTTCGTACCCGGTCGAGCGGTTACCCTGATCCCCTACACCGCCTGCGGAAGCTGCTCGGCCTGCCGCCGGGGCCGTTCCAACGCCTGCCGTTACAATCAGACCCTGGGTGTGCAGCGGGACGGCGGCATGTGCGAATATATTGCCGTTCCCTGGCGCGCCATAGCGCCGGAGTATGGTCTTGAGGAAGAGCTGCTGCCGATGGTGGAGCCCCTGACAGTAGGCTTCCATGCGGTCGACCGGGCCGCCGTAAGCGATGCGGATACCTTGGTCGTTATCGGCTGCGGCATGATCGGGATCGGCGCCATTGTCCGGGGAGTAATCCGCGGCGCCCGGGTCATCGTAATAGATATAGACGATACCAAATTAGCCACGGCGCAAAGCCTCGGGGCGACGGCGGTCATCAACAGCCGCAACGAGGATCCGCAGTCCCGACTGAATGAGTTGACCGGCGGCTCAGGGGCCGATGCGGTAATCGAAGCGGTCGGCAATCCCATCACCTATCGTTTGGCGGTGGAGCTTGCAGCCTTCTGCGGACGCCTCGCCTGTATCGGCTACGCCAAAGAGGATGCTCCCTTGCCGACCAAACTGATCGTCCAAAAGGAGCTCGATGTACGGGGCAGCCGCAATGCCACCTACCTCGATTTTCAAGCCGCTTCCGCCTATCTTGCGGAGGGAACCTTCCCCTTGGAGCGGGTAGTCTCGAAGCGCATAGCCCTTGATAAAGCCGGGCAAGCCCTGGCCGATTGGGCGGAGAATCCGGGAGAGATCACGAAGATAATCGTTGAAATATAGATGGTTTTCTAACCCTAATAAGATTAGTATACTCTAAGTAGCAAGGAGTAACTGATGGTTAGGGTTCAGCGTATACCGATATTTCCGCTGCCGTTGGTCCTCTTCCCCAACATGCCCCTGCCGCTCCATATCTTCGAAGAGCGGTACCGGCGCATGATGCGTCACTGCATCGACAACCAGGAGGAGTTCGGCGTTTTACAGCAGACCAAAGACGGCTATAGCCGTGTAGGCTGTTCCGCTCAGATCCGGGGCATCCTCAAGGAGTATGAGGACGGCCGTTTCGATCTGCTCTCCTTTGGTCAAGAGCGTTTCCGGGTGCGCAGGTTCTTCGGGGATCAACAAAACCTGGAAGCCGAGGTGGAATACTTCTCGGATGAAGAGTTCGAATACGATGCTCACTCCGACGGACTGGCCCGGATGGCAGCCGAAGGGATACTCAATATCGCCGCCGAGGAGGATCTCTACCTGGATAGCGAAGGTCTCGAGAGTATGAATCCCGAACAGCTTTCCCTGGTAATCTGCGGCACCGATCTTCTGGGTATGGAACAGAAACAGGCCATGCTGGAGAGCACCGATACCCTCTACAGGCTCGAGATCGCCATACAGCAGATCGGCAAGCGCCTGCGTCGGCATCGGGCCGAGAAGAAACTGGAAGATCTCTTAGGCTATAAGATCGATTTCGCCAGCCTGGTCAACTGACCTCTTCCTTGATAACGCGTCCATTCCGTCCCCGATTCTTGGCCTCATAAAGGGCTTGGTCGGCCAGGTCTATCATGTGCTGCATGGTAACGCCTTGGTCAATTCTCACCAGGGCTACGCCCACCGAGACGGTCAGTACCCCGAAGGGGCTCGAGGCGTGGGGAATCTTGAGCTCCTCAGTATCGGCGATGAGCTGGTCGGCGAAGCGGAGAGCCGTCTCCCGGTTGGTCGGGGAGAGAAGGAGGGCGAACTCCTCCCCGCCGTATCGAAAGGCGTGGTCGGTTTTTCGACGGACCTGGGCGTTGAGCACCGAGGCAAAGGTATTCAACACCGCATCCCCGGCCCGGTGACCGTAGGCATCGTTATAGCCCTTGAAAAAATCTAAATCCGCCATTAAAAACGCAACCGTATTCCCGTCGCGGCTCACCTGATTCAAGACCCGTTGGATCACCTCATCGAAATAGCGCCGGTTATAGAGACCGGTCAATCCATCTCGAATTGCCAATTCGTTGAGATTCTGCATGGCCGATTCCAGCTGCTCCCGCGTAACCCGCCGGGTGCTTTCGAATAGGTGGGCAAAAACAAGAACCACCATATAGCTAAAGAAGAGCCGCAGTACCTGTCCCTCGGGATAGGGGGTATAGAAGGGGAGGAAGTCCCTGAAGAGACAGATTAGAAGAGAGAGCCCAATCAACAGGAGGGAGGAGGCGGTACCGATCTGCAGTCCCAAGAGAAAAAGGCTAATCAGGGGAAAGGAGTAATACCACATAAAAGCCTGGTGATCGGCGGCACCGGTCGCGAAGAGAATAAGAAAAAAGAAAAATATTACCGCTACCCCGACAAAGCTCCCTACAGCGAGATTTCCGCTCAATCGAAGGTAGATAAAAAACCCGATGAAGAAGAGACTCAATCCCAGATCCAGCAGGGCCAGCGGATAGTCCCCGTTTAAATAGGCCAGGCTGCCGAGGGCCAATAACAGTACGACTCCTACCAGTATGATCGTATAGAGCATGACCAGTTTTCGGGTCCGCTCTTGAACCATGGAGGCATCGGAAAGTCGAAAGAGTCGATTTTTGATCCACTCGATAAAAAATGAGGACATCCTGGGTTAAGTATCGACCGGTGGGGGGATAGAATCAAGGAAAGAAGGGGCGATACGATCCCGTCAGAGTGAACCCGGCCAGGAGTTTATCATCCGGAAAGAGATCGGTTCCGGCAAAATCTCCGCCGGGCAGATAGAGTCCCGTCCTGAGCCCGATGCTCAAACCCGCATTGACCTGCCATTCGGCGGCAAGCATAAGTTCCGTGCCCATATACCCCTTCTCTTCCAGGTAGAATCCCGGCTCGCTCATGGTACCGGCGCCCTCGTTCGGCCGGTAAAGGAAGGAAGCCCCCCCTTCGAGCAGCAGCCCCCCTTCGGCAGGGATCCTCTCATCCTGCAGAAGCTTGAGGGAATAGACGAGTTGTCCGGCCAATAGATTGGAGAAGCTCACCGGATAGACCAGACTCAGGGAACTCTCGGAGTATGGAACGAACTGCGTGCTTGAGCCGCCGCCGGAGTCGGAAAAGAGGGGATGTTTCTCGTCCCCTGAGGCGTAGTGCAGAGCCGCTTCAACTCGAGATGCCGACAGCGCGGGCATCTCATACAACAACCTGAATCCCGCCGCCACTGCGTTGCCTTCGCTGAGTACGATCTCCCGCTCGTCGCTCTCATAATACCGGTTTAACTGAAAGTACGAAAAAACTGCATAGCTTAAGCCCGAGGAGAAGGGGCCGTCCAGGCCGGCTCCAAGGAGGAGGGAATCATAGGCGTCCCGCTCCTCCTCTTCCGCCTCCGCCGTGTCGAGGTTACCGATCACCGCCGCCCGAAGCATCTGCCCTCCTGTTAAAACGGCTCGCTCAAGATCGGCCGCTACCAGCAGCCGGGCGGGGCCGAAATAGGAATCATCCCGTTGCGCCTCGTAGGGGGTGCGCGTCAACGGTGAGAACTCATCATTCACAAGACCGCTGTAGCCGGCATTGACGTTGATACTTTGACCGGGCCGGGAAAAGCCGAATCCGACGCCGTCAAAATAAGCAGCGAGCACCAGTCCGGAAAGATCTCTTATTTCACGGCGTCCGCCGTTAATGGAGATATACTCGCCCGCCGAACCAGAGGGATGGGGAAAGCGCCCCCGATAGACGAACTGCGTTACATCGCCGCTCAGCCCGGGATCTCCGTGGTAGGGGTCGGGATCGAAGCGGATGCCGCCGGCGGCGTTCAGGCTTTGTCCGGGAGAGAACTGATATTGCCAATCGGCACCGGTCTCCATCAAAAGAGTAGCTTCTCTGCCCTCATCGCTAAGCTCCATCCGGCTTTCTCCCGCCAGATAGAACTCAATCTCGTGACCGTAGAGAAAAGCCGCCATGAGAAAGAGAATAGAGTAAACGCGAAAGCGGGCCATGAAGGGCACTCCTCCCCGGCGGATGCCCAGATGGAAATTCCGCCGACTCGAGCTAAATCAATCGTTTCAGTATACAGGATTTTCTTGAGATGAGAAAGTTTCAGAGTCCTGATTCCGGCCCCAGGGGAGAGCTTCTAAACGCGGTCGATGAAGGTCAGCTGCTGACGGAGATCCTCGACCTCGGTTATCCAGTAGGCCCTGCTACCCCAGTCCGGGAAGTGGGTTCGGAAGCCCGCATCCTGCCGCTGTCTACCGCACCAGGCCATGAAGTGGATCATGCGCATGAAACGCAGGGGTTCGATCAAGGAGAAGGTTTCGTAGGGGGCGGGCCGGAACTCCTCATAGCCTTCGATCAGAAGCCCCAGCTCCCGGCCGCACTCCTCTCGCCGGCCGGGCAGGAGCAACCACAAGTCCTGCACCGCAGGCCCGACCGCCATATCGTCGAAATCGATCAGCAAGAGGCCTTCATCCCCCCGGTCGAGAATATTCCCCCGGTGGGAGTCGCCGTGGATCCGCTGCATGGGAATCCCGTCGAAGAGGGGCAGGATCCGCTCCAGGGCCTCCAGGGTCAGTTCCTCAAACTCCCCGCGGCAATCGGGATGGGCCAAGCGGCTCAGCTCCTCCGCCTGACGTCGGGTCGTCTCGGCCGGATGAAGCCGTATCCGTTCTTCCGCCCCGTCCCGGGCGCCTACTGCATGGAGTCTTCCCATCAGCCGGCCGAGGCGCAGCCAGGCATCGTCGCTCTCGGCATCGAAGATCCGGCCGCCCCGCTTGGGAAAGAGGGCGAACAGAAACTCGCTCTCCTCCCCCTCGTCATCCAAGGCATCCACCGCAAAGAGGGTGTCCCCGTCGGCGTCGGCCAGAGGCGCGACCACCGGCAGCTCCGCCTCGCGACAATCACTCAGAAAGGCGTGCTCGTCGAGAATAGCCTCGTCCGTCCAGCGGCCGGGCCGGTAGAACTTGACCACCAGCTCTTTGCCTTCTGCTGCGCGAAGGCCATAGACGCGGTTGATATAGCTCGGATAGGGGGTAAGGGTCGAATCCAACTCCAGGTCGAAGCTCTGACTGACCGCCCCGAGTACCAGGTCCGGGGTGAGCAGGTCGAAACCGCCCATCACCGCTCCTCGGTATAGGCGCGGAGCAGCCCGTCGGTTTTGGGAGGTACCGTCGCCTCGAGGATAATCCCCTCCTCCAGATACTCCTCCCGGTGAACCTTGCCGGTTCGATGGGCCAGGGCCACCAGATCGTGACGGCTGGAGGGGAGCCGGTAGCTGTGCCGAAGCAGTCCCCCGTAGAGCATGCGCTCCAGGGCGCCGGGGAGCGAGTCGAGGCCGTCGCCGGTACGCACGGAGAAGAAGACCGCATCGGGAAACCTAAGCTCCAGGCCGTGCAGCTCCTCCGGGGTACAGAGATCGGTCTTGTTGAAGCAGAGCAGCATGGGCTTCTCGCCGGCGCCGATCTCATTCAGAACCTGCTTGGTGACCTTCAGGTGTTCTTCCAGCTCCCGATCCGACGCATCCACCACCAAAAGCAGGAAATCGGACAGGGCGGTCTCCTCCAGGGTCGACTTGAAGGCGTCCACCAGATCGTGGGGCAGCTTGCGGATGAATCCGACCGTATCGGTCAAGAGGAGCTCGTTGCCCCCGTCGAGTTTGATGCGCCGGGTGGTCGGATCGAGGGTAGCGAAGAGCTTGTCCTCGATCAGTACCTCCGCCCCGGTGAGGTTGTGGAGGAGGGAGGACTTTCCGGCGTTGGTATAGCCTACGATCGCCGCCGTCGGCAGGGGGACAGCCTCGCGCTGCTTGCGCATCACCCCGCGATTCTTGCGCACCTGATTCAGCTCCTGCTTCATGCGGCTGATCTTGCGCAGCACGATTCGCCGGTCGACCTCGAGCTGGGTCTCTCCCTCGCCTCGGGTACCCCGACTTCCGCCCCGCTGACGGCTCAGGTGGGTCCAGGCCCGGGTCAGCCGCGGCAGGGAGTACTCCATGCGGGCCAGACCGACCTGAAGCACCGCCTCACGGGTCGAGGCTCGAGCGGCGAAGATATCGAGGATAACCTCGTGACGATCGATCACGCAGCGTTTGGTCAGGGCCTCCCAGTTACGCTGCTGGGAGGGAGAGAGATCCTCGTCGAAGATAATGCAGTCCACATCGAGCTCGTCGGCCAGCTCGGCCACTTCCTGGGCCTTGCCGCTGCCGAAATAGTAGCGGGAGGCCGGCTTACGCAAGGGGGCGATGATACCGCGAGCCGTTTCGAGCCCCATGGTATCCACCAGGCTCTCAAGTTCGTCCAGGGCTGATTGACTTTCACGTTCGCTCTCTCCCTGAAGACGGGGAACCACGAGCAGCGCTGTCTCGGCGTGAGTAGAGAGGATGCCTTCCGCATCCCGGGTAGGGTCGCTCATATGAGGGGTAGTTTATAGACCTTTCAGCACCCGTACAATTCGTTCGAGGACTTTTTTACGGTCCAGGGGCTTAACAAGGTAGTTCTTGGCCCCCAACATGAATGATTTCTTGACCAGATCCTGCTTGCCCAGGGCGCTGACCATTATGATCTTCGCCTCCGGATCGAAGGCCATAATACGTTCTAAGGCGGTAATACCGTCCATTCCCGGCATGGTAATATCCATGGTGACTATGTCGACGGCCGGATGATGTTCCTTATAGAGTTCGATCGCCTCTTCGCCGTTTCCGGCGGTGGCGACCACCTCGAAGCCTTCGGAAGAGAGGATCTGTCCCAGCTGCTTCTTGACGAACATCGAGTCGTCGACGATGAGTACCCGGTATGCCTTTCCGTCCGGACCGATTCCGTCGGGATCCTTCTGATTTATGGACGGGAAATCCATCTTTGTCTTCAATTCAATCCCCCTGATCTTCTATTAATTCTATAGATGGGTCTAAAAAAATCAAGCCGACCGCTTCAAGAATCGGCAGAATAGTACCGGCCGCGCCGGATTACCCCGACTACCCGGGAGCCGGCCTCTTCGACGGGGCCCGAAAGGAGCGAGAGATCACAAGGCTTCCCGGGAGCGAGCACTCCCTCATCCCCGCTGCGATTTATCAATGCAGCGGCGTTACGGGTAAAGAGGGACAAGGCCTCGAAGGGGCTGAGCGCTTCGGCCGGATTATGGAGATTCAACGCCGCCCGGATACCGCCGACGGGATCGAGCGGGGTGATATACCAGTCCGAGCTTCCGCTCAAGAGGATGCCCGCATTGCTCATCGATCGGTAGCGGTTGCAGAGCTGCATCCTCTCCTCCCCCAGTCGTTCCCGGTAGAGCCCCTGTTTCCCGCCCCAGAGAGCGTCGAAGGCGGGCTGCATCACCCCGCAAACAGGCGTCCCCTTAAGCAGGGAGAGGGTCTCGTCGTCGCACATCTCGGCATGGATGATTTGATGGGGTAATGATTTCGGGTCTTCATGATAGACCCGGCTCATTATGCGGGCTATTTGCGTCACGGCGGCATCGCCGATAGCGTGGATGCAGGCTGCCAGTCCGGCCTCGTGGGCGGCCTTTACGAAGGCGTACCAGTGGTCGTCGCTCTCGTAGAGGGCTCCGCCGGTCTCGGGCCGGTCGGCATAAGGGGCCTTCAAGGCGGCGGTATAGCTCCCGATCGAACCGTCGGCCAGCACACAGCCGCCGATCCGCTCCGCTCCCAACTCCAGGGCGGTCGGAATATCCCGGATCTGCGGATAGAGAGTGAAGGCGACGTCGAAGCTAGAAAGGTTATCCCGAATAAGCCGGTAGTGGCGCGGATCGGAGGCGCCGTTGCCGATCATGGCATGCACGCCGGTAAGGCCGGCCGCGAGGGCGATATTGGAAGCGGCCGCGTATGCGGCGAGGATTCCCTCCTCATCCACCGCGGCATGAAACCAAGCGGTGGCCGCCCGGTTCTGATCGCTTACCAGGGGTTCATTGGAAGCCGGGAGCTCTCCCGGCCAGGGGATGCGCTCGGCTGCGGCGCTGTTCACCGCCGAGGAGTGACCGTCGATGCGGCGAAGCAGAAGGGGCAGGTCGGGCTGAACCCGATCAAGCTCCTCTCGGCTGGGGAAGCGCCCCTCGGCCAGGGCGAAGGTGTCGAGATTCCAGCCGATCACAAGCCCGCCCACGGGATCCGCCTCGGCAAGCTGCTCCAGCACCTCGTCGATCCTACGGCAGGCGCCCAAATCGACGCAGATGGAGTAGAGCCCTCCTTCGAAGGCGTGGGTATGGGTATCTACAAAGCCGGGATAGACTGCCGCACCCTTCAGATCGATGCGTTCGGCCTCCAGGGAGAGGGGAATATCCTCCTCTAAGGAGTAGAGAGCGAGAATCCGATCCCCTTCGGTCAGCAGGGCGGCTGCGGTATCGCCTTCATTGCCCATGGTGGTGAAACGGGCGTTAGTGTAGAGCTTTTTCATAGGTCAATTTCATCCACTGAGGAGCATAAGGCCTAGACTCCCCTTTGACAATCCCCGGTATTGCTCCTACCATGGGGGCATTATGAACATCGAATGCCTGCTTGACGCACAAGCCGATCTGGGCGAAGGCCCCTGCTGGGACGACCGGGAACAGCAGCTCTACTGGGTAGATATTAATGCCGGCATCATTCATCGAACATCCGCCGATGGGAAATCCGACGAGGAAATCTCCGTGGGCGAGAAGGTCGGTGCGGTGGTGCTGCGGGAGACGGGCGGACTGCTGGCCGCCACCGAGCGGGGATTCGCCTTCGTCGATCCCGCCGGCGGCGGCTTGGATCGCATCGCCGATCCCGAACCGGACAATCCCGACACCCGCTTCAACGACGGGAAGTGCGATCCCGGCGGACGCTTCTGGGCGGGCAGCATGTCGTTGAGCCGCATGACCGGCAGCGCCTCCCTCTATCGGCTCGATCCGGATAAGAGCCTAACCAAATGGGTCGAAGGGGTGACCGTCTCCAACGGCATGGCCTGGAATCTGCAGCTGGACCGGATGTACTATATCGATTCCCCCACCAAGAGCGTGGTGAGCTTTGCCTACGAGCCCGAGAGCGGCGAGATCTCCTCACCGTCCATCGCACTGCAGACGCCGGAATCAATGGGCAGCCCCGACGGGATGACCATCGACGACGAGGGGATGCTCTGGATCGCCTTCTACCGCGGAGGCTGCGTGGCCCGCTGGAATCCGGAGACAGGCAGGATGCTCTCCAAGATTGAGGTCCCCGCTCCGAACGTCACCTCCTGCTGCTTCGGCGGTCCGGGGATGGATACCCTCTATATAACCACCGCCCGTCAGAAGATGGAGGTCGACGCATTAGCCGAATTTCCGCAATCCGGCGGCCTCTTCCAGGTTCGCCCCGGAGTGAGCGGCAGCTCGAGTTATCGATTTAAGGGATAAAATGGAAACAACTAAATCCGTACACCAGATTAACCAGCGCATCGAGGCCGGTAAGGCGGTCGTCCTTACCGCCGACGAGGTCTTTGCATATGTCGAGAGCCAGGGCCTCGAGAAGGCCGCCCGGGAGGTGGACGTGGTCAGCACCGCCACCTTCGGCCCGATGTGTTCCTCCGGAGTCTTTATCAATACCGGACATGCCAAACCCAAGATGCGCATTACCGAAGCCCGGCTCGACGACGTACCGGCCTATGCCGGCCTTGCCGCGGCGGACCTCTACCTGGGGGCGACCGAGATTCGGGTCAACGATCCGGCCAATATGGACTACCCCGGGGAGTTCCGCTTCGGCGGCGCCCACGTAATCGAGAAGCTCTTGCGCGGCGAGACGGTTACCCTCTCGGCCCGCTCCTATGGGACCGACGACTATCCCTTGCGGGAGGTCCAGACGGAGCTCCGCCTCGAGGACCTGAATCAGGTGCTGATGACCAATCCCCGCAACTGTTACCAGAACTACAACGCCGCGGTCAATTCGTCGGACCGGACGATCCATACCTATCTCGGCGTACTGAAACCCAATTTCGGTTCCATCGGCTACTCCTCGGCCGGAGAATTGAGCCCCCTCTTGAACGATCCCTTCTACCGCACGATCGGCATCGGTTCGAAGGTCTGGCTGGCAGGCGCTCCCGGGATCGTCTACGGTCCCGGCACCCAGCATAGTCCCGACGCTCCCCGGGGCGAGAACGGCGTACCGGTGGACGGGGCGGGTACCCTGGCCCTCTCCGCCGATCTGAAACAGATGAAGCCTCGCTTCGTGCGCGCGGTCTCCCTAAAAGGTTACGGCGTCTCGCTGGCATTGGGAATCGCCATACCGATCCCGATCACCTCTCCTGCGGTGCTGAAGGCCTGTATGGTGCGGGACAAGGAGATTATGGCCCCGGTGGTGGACTATGCGGTCGACTACCCCGGCGCTACGGGAAAGACCCTGACCCACGTAAGCTATGCGGAGCTCCGCCGGGGCGAGATCGAGCTCTTCGGCCGGAAGATCGAGACGGGCAGCCCCTCCTCTTTCGCCCTGGCCCTGGAAGCGGCGGGGGAACTGGCCGATGAAATCAGGCGGGGTGACTTTACGGTGAACGAGATGGCCATGCCCCTCCCGGCTCAGGGATCGACGAAGCCCATGCATCTTAGTTATCGCAGTGATTCAGCAGGAGGAGTGCGATGAGTACCAAACGGCTGATGCTCTTTTTTCCCCAGTGCGAGACCGAGAAACCGATCGTCTACCAGCTGGTAAAGGAGCACGATCTGATGGTCAACATCTTCCGGGCCAAGGTCACCCCCGATGAGGAGGGTTATCTGGTGCTCGATTTGAGCGGCACCGAGGATGATATCGCCGCCGGAATCGCCTGGGCCGAGGAGCTCGGTATCGAGGTACGGGAACACCAGCGGGGAGTACGGTGGGAAGAGGAGCGCTGCGTGAGCTGTGGTAACTGTGTGCCCCACTGCCCCACCAAGGCGCTCCATTTCAGCAAGGGTCCGGAACGCCGGGTAGAGTTCGACGACGCCAAGTGCGTGGAGTGTCTCGCCTGCCTGAAGAACTGCCCCTACGGGGCCTGCAGCTCCATCTTTTGAGAAGCTTCGCCCAGTTCCGCTTCCGGGAAGCCGCCTTTCTGGTCTCCTGCGCCGATCCGCAGACGGTCCGGAGGAGGATCAAGCAGCTACGCCGGGAACTGGGCGCCTATATCGATACCTTTCCGGAGTTTCAAACCAGCCTCGAACCTCTGGCAAGCCTGCCCGGGAATCCCCCCGAGATCGCAAAGCGGATGCATGCCGCATCGACTGCGGTCGGCGTCGGCCCGATGGCGGCGGTGGCCGGCAGCGTAGCCCAGATGGCAGCAGAGGAGGCACTTCGCCGGGGGAGTCCCGAGGCCATCGTCAACAACGGCGGGGATATCTTTCTCCATCTTAACGAGGAGGCCGTGGTGGGACTGTACGGTTCGCCCCTGGCGGAACGACTCGCGTTCCGGATTCGGGTTGAGGATTCTCCCCTGGCGGTCTGCTCCTCATCCTCGAAGCTGGGTCATTCCCACTCCTTCGGACGGGCGGACCTGGCCACGGTGGTCGCCGATGACGCCTCCCTGGCCGACGCGGCGGCGACAAAAGCCGGGAATCTGAGTCGTGATAAAGAGAGCGCCGAGGCCGTCGCCGGGGAGCTTAGCTCAATTCAGGGGGTTCGGGGCGTTCTAATCGTCATCGACGATCAGCTCGTGCTCGCCGGGAGCCTGCCTGAGCTCATCCCCAACCGGAGTCGGAGTCTCCAAGCGCGGGTGGTCCGTCATCCCTACTCGGAACGCTGATAGGGCCCGAAGATCTCCTCGAAGAGTTCCCGGAAGGGAGAGTCGTGACGGTAGAAGACCGGCGATTCGCCCAGAGGCGCCTCGGTGGGACGCCAGCCCTGTTTATAGCGCCGGCCGGTCCAGGCGTGAACCCAGACCGCATCGGGCAGATAGACCCGCCGCTGGATCGCCTTCGGGGTCGTTATGGGGGCGATCATCAGATCCTTCCCGTAGAGATACTGGTTTTCGATGCGCCGCGCCTCCCGGTCCGAGGGGTAATGGAGCAGCAGGTGACGAATCGGCGGCATTCCCTTCTCCTGGTACTCGGCGCTCAGCTTGAGATGATAGGGCTTCAGGCCGGCGTAGATCTTCGTCATCCGCGCCAGAAGCTCCAGGGTCTCCTCGTCCCGGTCGAACTGCCAGTTGCTTAAAGGCCGGTTCCCTTCGTGGGTACGCATCACCGGCATGAAGGCCGCGATCTCCGCCCAGCGAAAGAAGAGCTCCTTCCGCCGCTTGACCCAGGCCATGGTGGTATAGCCGCCCAGATCGGTATGATAGTTGCCGACCCCGGAGAGACCGAGGGAGATCCCCGCCCGGATCGCGGAAGGAAAGCCGTCGTCCCGGTTGAAGCTGACCAGCTGATCCCCGCCCCAGACGCTCATGGCGTACTCGATGCCGCCGGAGAATCCGGCCCGCATGAAGATCAGGGCCTCCTTCTCCATCCCGGCCTCCTCCAGGGCTTCGTAGTTGAGTTTGGCCCAGACGGCGGGGTAACGGTTGTGAAACTCCTCGGGATCCTCCCCGGAGAAGAGCACCGCATCGGTGGGGAGGTATTCGCCGAAATCGGCCATCCAACCGGCAAGACCGCTGCCGAGCATATTCTTCTTGATAACCTCTTTTATCCAGAGACAGGCTTCGGGATTCGTAAGGTCTAAGAGCGCGGCGGGGAAGGTGGTTATGGTAACATGATAATCTTCGCCCTTGCGGTTCTTGACGCAGTAGCCCTTCTCGGCCGCGGTTTTATAGAGCTCTCCTTCCAAGGCGAGGAAGGGATTGATATAGCCCAGAAAGCGCACCGGATTCGGTTCACGATTCTTAAGCTCCTCCGTGTAGGCCTTGAGGTCGCCGTAGCGTTTCTCGTCGGGTTTCCAGTCCCAGAATAGCTGTTGACCGAAGGCGGTGAAGCGCACCCCCTCCCAATCCTGGCACCAGAGACCGGCCACCTGAATCCCGTGGCCTAGTGCCTTCTCCAACTTTGCGGAGACGGTCTCCTTGCCCCCCTGCAGCCCGAGAATCATCCCGTCGTAGACCCATTCGGGGAGGGGCGGCTGACGCTTGCTGGTGGCAGAAAGACGTCCGACCAGCTTGCGGGGATTCTTGGCGGTGCCGATGGTCAGGGTGAAGTCGGTATCCCAGAAGACCAGTCGGTGAGAGTTGCGGCCGGTAAAGTCGAAGCTCGAATAGCGGGCGCAGTCGGCATGAACGTAGTAGTTTTCCGAGGAGATAAACTGCGGCAGCGGATAGTAAGTGGACTGCCGGGTACCGCCCTCGCCGGAGTGGAGCTGAGCGAAGAGACTGATGGCATTTCGACCGCGTCCGACGCCCGACTCCTGAACCCAGTTGACCGTATGGCGCCCCCTGAGATTGACATAGGAGAACTGCTCGCCCCCGCCGTAGATCCGCTCGCCCGGTACGGCCGGCAGACGAAGGATTAATCGGTTCCAGCCCAAGGCCCGGGGCGTCTCCAGTTTAGAGAAACTGAGCCGGCAGAGATCCTCGCCTACGCTGATCCGGCACTCGATAATGCCCCCGAAATCGACGGTCAGTCCCCGGCCCGGTACGACTTTCGGTTCACTGGGATCGAGTTCCATGCGCCGTTTGCGGCTGTCCCGGATCCGGTAGTTGCCGCGCACATTTTTATAGTGCCCCTCGCCCTCGGCGATCGTCAGGAAGGGAAGATCATTTCGGGATTCAATGATGAGCCGGTTCTTGTAGAAGACCCGGAGCGCGCCTGCGGCAAAATCATAGGAAAGATCGGTTTCAGTTATCTGTAAGGTCATTTCGGCCCTCGCTTGTCATTATTATCCGGGATCTCATTTATTTACTTTCTGTAAGTAAATCACGAGATCGGGGCACTGTCAATCAATTCATCGACATCACTGCTGGACGATTGTCTCCACCCCGGTCAATGATGAGGTGAAGAAGGCGTCGAATATCAGACGGGATGCTCCGATGCAGGCCTGGGTCGGATCGTAGACATCGCCTAAGAAGGTCAGCTTCGATACCGATTGAGGCAAATCGCAGACATCGTGGAAGTGGACGTCCAGCCTGGATGCGAGAAAACGGGAAAGCGCCCGGGAACGGGAGATTAGCAGCATCCCCTCGGGATTAAAAATATGATAGAGGTCGCTGCAGATATAACTCAGAATACGGGCCTTGGTATCCAGAAATGAGAGCAACTTGGGGTCGTCCTTCTCGATCGCACTGTCGAGCTCCTCGATCGATTCGATCCCGAAGAGTTCACTCGTCTCCTCCAGCAGGGTCCCCTCGGCGATCCGGTCTTCGAGACAGCAGGAGTCTCCGCAGCCGTTCTCCCCGGCAATACGTTCCACAGAGAGATGTCCCAGCTCCAATACGGTCTGCCGTCCGTTCTGAAGGAGATGCCCCTCCTGTAGGTAGGCGCCGCCCACACCGGAACGGATCAGGATAGTGATATAGGAACGCAATCCCCGCGATTCGCCCCGATTCCAGGCGTTCAGGGCGATCACATTGGTATTGTTGTTGACCAGCACGGGATAGTCGAACTCGGCCTTGATCTCCTCCGATAAGGGATACTCCACCATCCCGGGGATACGGGCGTAGTAGATTACCGTCCCGGTGGCCGTATCGATTCTGCCCGGGGCGCCGATGCCGATCCCGATAATATCGTCCCCATCCAGACCAGAGCGCTCCACCGAGCTCCGGATCAGCTCTATCAGCTCTTTTACGACCTGCCCGGCATCGAGATCTCGCTTAAAATGGAGCCGGCTGGTATAGACCGGATTATTAGCGAAGTCGACGATGACGATGGAGGCGTTCTGGGCCCAGAAATCGACGCCGATCACATAGGCGCAGTCGGGGACGAGCTCGTAGAAGACCGGTCGCCTCCCCTTCCGCTCGGGATCCCGGTCCTGAATCGACGAAACGCGGATCATCCCGCTCTCGACCAGCTTGGCGAAGATCCTTAAGACCGTCGGCGGCTTGAGGCCGGTCATGGCCACCACCTCGGACTGGGAGAGCCTGCCCTTGCGGGAGATTAGGGAGAGAATAATCTTTTCGTTTCGCTCCCGGATGTCCGATCCGCGGAGAGGATTGTGTCGCCCGCTGCGCATACCCGCCTCATTCTGTATACCTGATCTTATCAAGAATACTTTCTCCTGTACAGAAAAACCCTTTACAAGCCACGGCAACAGTGATAGATTCAATTCATTACTTACATAAAGTAAGTAATAATTCATTAAAGTACGACACGATTAAATAGTCAAGCAAAAAACCCGGATTACCGGGAAAGGAGCGAAGTGTATCGTGAATGCCATCGATACAAAGAGTCTCGCCCGAAAGGCGCGGGATATACGTGTATTAACCATCGACCAGATCGGCTATCTCGGCGTGGGCCACATCGGCGGCGCCCTCTCCATCGTCGAAATTCTAACCCTTCTCTACTACCGTCACATGAAGGTTGATCCCAAGAACACCAGCATGGAGGATCGCGACCGCCTGGTCCTCTCCAAGGGACATGCCGGTCCGGCCCTCTACTCGGTTCTGGCCGACAAGGGATTCTTCCCCGAGGAGTGGCTCCATACCCTCAATGTAGGCGGCACCCGGCTGCCGAGCCACTGCGACAAGAATCGCACCCCCGGGATCGATATGACCACCGGCTCCCTGGGGCAGGGACTCTCGGCGGCGATCGGCATGGCCATGGGTCTTAGGATGGACAAGAATCCCGCCCGCATCTTCGCAGTAATCGGCGACGGGGAATCCAACGAGGGGCAGGTCTGGGAGGCGGCCCTCTGCGCGGCCCACTTCAAGCTGGACCGGCTGATCGCCTTTACCGACTTCAACAAGATGCAGATCGACGGCTACTCCAAGGACATCATGAATCTGGAGGATATCGCTGCCAAATGGGAAGCCTTCGGCTGGCACACCCAACGGGTGGACGGACACGACCTCGAGGCCTTGGATGCGGCGATTCAGGCGGCGGACGCCGAGACCGGTAAACCGAGCATGATCGTCTGCGATACCGTCAAAGGCAAAGGCGCCTTCTTCGCCGAGGATAACCTGGGGAATCACAACATGCCCTTCGACTACGAGACGGCCAAAGAGGCGATCGTCCGACTGACCGGCCAGGAGGTGAACTAATATGGATATGCGCGAGGTATACACCAACACCCTGATCGAGATGGCCGGCGAGGACGAACGCATCGTCGTGCTCGAAGCGGATCTGATGAAGGCCACCGGCACCGGCAGTTTCTCCAAATCATTCCCGGAGCGCGCGATCAACGTCGGCGTGGCCGAGGCCAATATGGTCGGCGTCGCCTCCGGATTAGCCGCCGTCGGCAAACTCCCTTTTGCCGCGAGCTTCGCCTGTTTCGCATCCAGAAGAACCTTTGATCAGTTCTTCCTCTCCGCCAACTATGCTAAGCTTCCGGTACACCTGGTGGGCACCGATCCGGGAATTACCGCCCAGTACAACGGCGGCACCCACATGCCCTTCGAGGATGTGGGGTTGATGCGCACCATCCCCGATCTGGTGGTATTCGAGCCGGCCGACCTGACCTCGGTCGCGAAGCTGACCCGTCTCTCCGCCGCCCATAACGGGCCGACCTACATGCGGCTGCACCGCAAGGGCGGAGTCAAACTCTACGAGGATTCGGAAGAGTTCGAGCTCGGTAAGGGGAAGGTGCTCCGGGACGGCAAGGATCTGACCATCATCGCCATGGGAATGGTGATGGTTCCCGAATCCCTGAAGGCGGCGGAGATGCTGGCCAAAAAAGGTATCGACGCGGCGGTAATCGACATGCACACCGTCAAACCCCTGGACGAGAAGCTGGTCCTAGAATATGCCGAGAAGACCGGCGCGATCCTGACCTGCGAGAATCATCAGGTCAAGGGCGGACTAGGTTCTGCGGTAGCCGAGGTGCTGTGCGAGCAGCGCCCTACCCTGATGAAGCGCCACGGCGTCCAGGATGAGTTCGGCGAGGTGGGAACCCTCGAGTATCTGATGGAGCGCTACGGCATGAACGACGCCGTCATCGCCGAGAAGGCGGAGACTTTAGCGGCGGCAAAGAAAGAAGGAGTACGAGTATGAGTATCAAACTGGCAATTGCATCCGATCTCTCAGGATTTCCCTTAAAAGAGGCTATTGTAAAACACCTTAAAGAGCGGGGAGACGTGGAGATTACCGACTTCGGGATCGAATCTCCCGATGCCCCCAAACCCTACTTCGAGCAGGCCCCGAAAGTGGCCGAAGCGATTCAGGCCGGAACGGCCGACAAAGGCATCCTGATATGCGGCACAGCCCAGGGTATGGCAATTGTGGCCAACAAGTACAAAGGGGTCTATGCGGTGGTGGCCGACGGGATCTTCGCCGGCGAACGAGGCAAGATCATCAACAACGCCAATGTTATCACCATGGGCGGCTGGATTACCGCTCCCTTCTTAGGGACCCAGATCGTCGACGCCTGGCTGGGCGTTGAGTTTACCGAGAAGATGGAGTTCAAGAAGGAATTCCTGACCAACGCCTTTAAGGGCGTTCAGGCGATCGAAGATAAAAACTTCAAATAGCGAAACAAACGATAGAGAGAGCTGAAGGATAGCAGGATGGAAATGGATAGAGAGCTGGATACCCTACTCGAGCGGGCCCGGAAGGCGGCGGAGATCGCCGCCGGGTTCACCCAGAAAGAGGTGGACGACGTCTGCCTGGCCGTGGCCTGGGCGATGTACAAGGACGAGAATATCAAACGCCTGGCTGAAGCGGCGGTGGATGAGACCGGCATGGGCTCCGTGGCCGATAAGATTACGAAACACAAGGTGAAGGTCTTAGGCGTTATCAACGACGTTAAGGACAAACCCTCGGTGGGGGTAATCGAGGATGATCCGGTCAAGAAGATCCGCAAATACGCCAAGCCGGTAGGGATCGTCGGGGCCTTAACCCCGGTCACCAATCCGACGGCTACTCCGGCGTCGAACGCAGTCTCTATCCTCAAAGGGCGGAATGCGGTGATCTTCGCCCCCCATCCCCGCTCGAAAAAATCCTCCGGTCTGGCCGTCGAACTGATGCGGGAAGAACTGAAACGCATCGGCGCCCCGGAGGATCTGGTGCAAATTATCGCCGAGCCGAGCATCGAAAAGACCGGGGATCTGATGAAGCGGGTCGATCTGGTGCTTGCCACCGGCGGCGGCGCCATGGTCAAGGCGGCCTACTCCTCGGGCACCCCCGCCTACGGCGTAGGACCGGGTAATGCGGTGCAGATCGTGGCCGAGGACGCCGATGTGGCCGATGCGGCCAAGAAGATCGCCTTAAGCAAGGCCTTCGACTGCGCCACCTCCTGCTCCAGCGAGAACTCGGTCATTATCCACGACTCGGTCTACGACGAGTTCGTGAAGGCGATGCTCGCCGAGGGCTCCCTCCTGATGGACGACTCCCAGAAGGCGACCCTCAAAGCCCATATGTGGAAACCGAATAAAAAGGGACACATGGCCTTGAATCCGGCGGTGGTCGCCGTCTCGGCCATGCAGATCGCCTCCGACGCCGGCCTCGACCTGGAGGGTCCCTTTCGAATCCTGATGGTGGAAGGGGGCGAATCGGTGGAGGAGGACAAGTTCGCCGGGGAGAAGCTTAGTCCCGTGCTGACCCTCTGGCGCTACAGCGATTTCGACGAGGCGATGGATACCCTAGTCCGGCTTACCAACGCCGCCGGGACCGGCCACTCCTGCGGCATCCACACCTTCAAAGAGGAGTACGTGGAACGCATGGCGCTCGAGATGCACACCTCCCGGGTGCTAGTGCGCCAACCCCAGGCCCCCGGTAACGGCGGGAACTTCTTCAACGGTATGCCCTCGACGGTCACCCTCGGCTGCGGCACCTGGGGAGGAAACATTACCACCGAGAACATCTACTACAAGCACTTTATGAACATCACCTGGCTCTCCTACCCCTTCGACCCGGTCAAACCGACGGATAAGGATATCTGGGGCGAGTTCTGGAACGAATACCGGATAGAAGGGACGGAATAGGGTGAAGCTCTACGAATACCAGGCCAAGGAGCTCTTCAAGGAGGCGGGCCTGCCGGTACCGGAGAACGCCCTAGCCGCGGAAGAATCGCAGATCGGGGCCGCGGTGGATTCCATCGGCGCCCCCTGCATGATAAAGGCCCAGGTCCTCCACGGGGGCCGCGGGAAGGCGGGATTGGTCAAGAAGGCCGATACCGCCGCAGAGGCGGTGGAGCTGGCCCGGGATATCCGGACTAAATCCGGCGCAGCCGTGATGGTAGAAGAGGCGGTCGACTTCCAGTCGGAGCTCTACCTCTCTATGTCGCCCGATCCCGTCTCGGGCGGCATCCTGATCATGGCCTCCTCCGCCGGCGGAGTCGAGATCGAGACCCTGGCCGAGGAGGCGCCGGAGAAGATCATCCGCGAGATCGTCCCCATCGACCGGGGACTGATGCCCTTCCAGGCCCGGGATTTGGCCTACCGCATCGCCCCGGAAGCCTATAAGCCCTTAAGCGCTCTCTTAATGAAACTCTACAAGCTCTTCCGCGCTAAGGATGCGGAGCTGGCGGAGATCAATCCGCTCTTTATTACCGCCGACGGCAATCTGGTCTGTGGGGACGGCAAGTTCGTCATCGACGATGCTTCGGGCTTCAGACAGCCGGCCTATGTACCCGGCCGGGAGTACTACGAGAGCGAGGCGGCCTTCGAAGCGGCCCAGGAGGGGATTCCCTATCTGCAATTCGACGGGGATATCAGCCTGATGTGCGCCGGCGCGGGACTGACTACCACCGTCTATGACCTGGTAAACTATGAAGGCGGCCGGGTGGCCAACTACCTCGAGTTCGGCGGCCCCAACTACCGTAAGGCCAAGGAGGCGATGCGCCTCTGCCTGAAGAACGAGGCCAGGGTAATCCTGGTGGTCACCTTCGGAACCATCGCCCGGGCCGACGTAATGGCCGATGGCATTGTCGCGGCAATTGAGGAGCTCAAGCCCGACCGGCCCATCGTCACCTGCATCCGCGGGACCAACGAGGAGGAGGCCGACCGCATCCTGAAAGAAGCCGGGCTCACCCCGCTCTACGACACCGAAGAGGCGGTCCGCACCGCCGTTCAGCTGGCCCGGGAAGCACAAGGAGCAGAGACATGAGCATCTTCATCGAGTCCGATACCCGGGTCCTGATTCAAGGGATCACAGGCAAGGAAGGGAGCTACTGGACCGAGCATATGCAGGGCATGGGCACCCGGATCGTCGCCGGGGTCACCCCCGGGAAAGAGGCGCAAGAGGTCTCTGGGATTCCCGTCTACCACTCCGTGCGCCGGGCGGCGGCGGAAGAGAAGATCGACGCGGCCATGCTCTTCGTCCCGCCCCGCTTCACCAAGGATGCCGTCTTCGAGGCCCTGGAGGCGGGAATCAAGAAGATCGTCACCGTAGCCGAGGGAATCCCGCTGCAGGAGACCCTGGAGATCCGGGCCGCGGCCCTGGACGCCGGGGCTCAGGTCGTGGGCGGCAACACCTCGGGGGTCATCAGCCCCGACCAGGCGATGATGGGCTTCTTCCCCTACTGGATCAAACGGGTCTACACCCCGGGACGGATCGGAGTCATGACCCGCTCGGGGAGCCTGACAAATGAGATCACCGCCATGGTGGTGGCCGCAGGCTTCGGCGTCTCCACCCTGATCGGCGTCGGCGGGGACCAGATCCCCGGCTCTCGCTTCGCCGAGTTTCTGCCGGCTTATGAGGCCGACGACGAGACCGATGCGGTGGTCATCATCGGTGAGTTGGGGGGCACCATGGAGGAGGAGGTCGCCGAGGCGATCGAGTCCGGCCGCTTCACGAAACCCCTGGTGGCCTTCATGGGCGGCCGCACCGCGCCCGCCGGGAAGCGCATGGGCCACGCCGGGGCTATCGCCGTAGGCGGCAAGGGTACCGTCGACGCCAAGACCGAGGCCTTAGAGGCGGTCGGCGCCGCGGTCGCCAGACGCCCCCGTGAGGTAGGCGAATTATTGAAGGCCAAACTGGCCGAAGGGGCCGAGGCGTGAAAACCAGAACCAAGCTGCTAATCTTCCTCTCCGCCCTCCTAGTCGCCGCTCTTTTTCGCTTCGTCGTACTTCCCGAAGGGGTCCGCACCGTGGACGGCATCCTATTGAGCCAGGCCGGACAGGCCGCCATGGGAGTACTCCTCTTTGCGCTGATCCTCTGGATGAGCGAAGCGGTTCCCTTCCATGTGACCGGCCTCTTGAGCATCCTGCTGCTTACCCTCTTCAAGGTGGGAAGCTTTAAGGAGCATATCTCCGTCGGCTTCGGGAACCATATCTTCGCCTTTTTTTTAGGAGTGCTGATCCTCTCGGCCTTCATTACCCACTCGGGGCTGGGCAAGCGGATCTCGGTCTTTCTCCTCTCGAAGACCGGGAACTCCACGGCGATGATCATCTTCGGCTTCCTGATTACCGGAACCCTCCTCTCCATGTGGCTGACCAACATGGCAGTCGCCGCCATGCTGATGCCCTTAGGGCGGGCGATCCTGCAGGAGGAGGGGGTAGAACCCCTCAAATCGAATTTCGGCAAGGGGTTGATGATCTCTATCTGCTGGGGTTCGATCATCGGCGGGATCGCGACCCCGTCGGGGGCCGGGCCAAATCCTATCGCTATCGGTTTCTTGAAGGAGATGGCTGGGGTGGAGCTGACCTTCCTGGGCTGGATGGCCTACGGCGTTCCCGCCGCGGCGCTGCTGCTCCTACCGGTCTGGTTCTTCCTGCTCAAGTTCTTTCCCCCGGAGATGAAGCACTTAAAGAAAAGCCGGGAAGAGCTGAAGGCCGAATTCGACGATCTTCCCTCCATGAGCCGGGAGGAGTGGGTAACCCTGGTGGTCTTCCTCCTGACGGTAGTCCTCTGGATCGGGTCGCCCCTCTTGTCGACGCTTCTCGGTATCTCGATTCCGATCTCGATGCCGGTTCTGTTTACCGGTTGTCTCTTCTTCATTCCCGGGGTGGCCACCCTGGAGTGGAAGAGCGTGGAGCGGGAGATCAGCTGGAGCGGTATTCTCCTGGTAGTAACCGGGATCTCCTTAGGTATGTCCCTCTACGAAAGCGGTACGGCCAACTGGCTGGCGGTAGCTCTTTTAGGCGGCATCGGCGGGATCCACCCCTTCCTGCAGGTCTTCCTGGTGATCCTGGCGGTCAGCTTCCTGAAGATCGCCTTCTCGTCCAACACCGTTACCGCGACCATCGTCATACCGATAATGATCGCCCTGGCTCAGAACATCGGCGTCGCTCCGCTGACCATCGCCATCCCCGCGGCCCTGACCGCCTCGATGGCCTTTATTCTCGTCACCTCAAGCCCGACCAACGTAATCCCCTACTCCGCCGGCTATTTCTCCATCAAGGACATGGCGTTAGCGGGTATTCCGATTACCATCGTCGCCTCCGCCCTGGTGGCGACGGCGATCTACGGGGTGGGGATGATTTCGGGGTTGTACTAGTTGAGCAATAAGGGCTCCTCGCTCGCCTCCCCATTAAGCCGGAAATAGGCGATCGAGCGTTCCAGTTCGCCGGCCTGGCCCGCCAGGGCGGCGGCGATCGAGGCCAGCTCCTCGGAACTGGCCGCATTCTGTTGCACGACGATGTCGAGCTGAGAAACAGCCTGATTGATCTGCTGGACGCCGCCGTTCTGTTCCCGACTGGCGGCGCCGATCTCCTGAACGAGTTCCGCTGTCTTACGGATGGTCGGCACCAGCTCGGAGAGGGTCTTTTCGGCTCGTTCGGAGACAACGAGGGTATCCCGACTCACATCGGAGATCTCCACGGCCGCCTCCTTACTGCGGGCCGCCAGCTTTCCGACCTCCGCGGCAACTACCGCAAAGCCTTTACCGTGCTCTCCGGCCCGGGCGGCTTCGATGCTTGCATTGAGGCTCAACATGTTGGTCTGACGGGCGATCTCTTCGATAATGCTGATCTTCTCGGCGATAGAGCGCATAGCGCTGACCGCCTCGCGTACCGCTTCCCCGCTCTCCTCGGCTTCGGATGCGGCGGAGCTGGCGATTCGCTCGGTCTCGGTGGCGTTTTCTGCATTCTGGCTGATATTGGCGCTGATCTCTTCCATGGATGAGGAGACCTCCTCTATGGAGGATGCCTGCTGAGAAGCCCCCTCGGAGAGCATAGCCGCCGTATCGCTCATCTGCTGAGAGCTGCTGTTTACCTGGTCGGACGCGATTCTGATCTCTCCCATGATATCGCCGAGCTTGGTTCCCATCTGCTGCAAAGAGCTTGAAAGCTGACCGATCTCATCCCTGCGGCGGCTTTCGATGAGCGCCCTAAGATCCCCGGCGGCTACTTGCTCGGCAAAGCGAACCGCCTCGATGATCGGCCGGGTGATAATGTAGCGGACGATGAGAAGCAAGAGCAGGATCGCAATCAGAACCGAGGCGGCGATGGCGGCCATGGTGAAGTAGAGGATTGAATCGATGAACCCGCTAAGCTCCCGCTCCGGCACCGCGAGCACGAAGGAGTAGTCCGATCCGAGGATCGGTTTCTCGATAAGCGCGTAACGCAGACCATCCAGATCGACATACTGCTCCCTAAGCTGCTGCTGCAGATCGGCAAAATTGCTGCCCGTAAAGAGCTCTTCCACGCTAGAACCAACCAAGGCCTCGGTGTTGGAGACGAGGATCTCCCCGGCCTGATTGGTAAGCAAAATACTCGTATCCTCGGTGGAAATCTGTTCATCGAAGGCGCTTACCAGGCTGGTCAAGGTTACGCCGACTCCGGCGGTCCCCAGCATCCTGTCGTTGCGACGCATATAAGCGTTTACGAAGATAAAGGTATCTCCCAGCTCCTCGTTATAGTCGAGATTCAGGTCGTAGGGATTGGGAGACTCCATGGAAGAGAAGAACCAGGAGTCGTCGGGATCGCTCGGATCGACCACGTCCAGTAGCGTCTGGCCGTTGGACCAGTAGTTGTAGGTTGTATTGCTCACCAGGAAGGTGGTGAAGTAACCGAATTCTTGAGTCAGCATATCCAGGGTATCCAGCACATAGTTCTTAAGACGCTGGTCCTGCTCCTCTCCCTCGACCCAGGCCAAGCTCACCGGCGATGAGGCCAGGGTCAGAGAGGCTTCGATGGCCTTGCCGATCTCGACCTCCATCTCGTTGCCGATGGAGATCATATAATTGCGCAAGTAGTCGCTGCGGATCTCCTCGTTATAGGCTTTTCGGGTATAGAGATAGCTGAGAAGTCCCGTCCCGACGACACTGAATAGCAGCAAGAACAGGGTAGGAATCAATATCTTCAAAGCAAGGGAGCGTCGCATGGAAAACCTCCGTGAACCGAACGAATCGGATTGAGAATAGAATGCATGAATACTGAGCTATCAGGTCCTGAACCGGACACACATGAGTAGTATTTGCTTATTAATATTATAGAAAAAGGAGATATTTGCAAGGTTTCAACCCAAAAAAAGGACCCCGCCGATGGCGGGGCCTGCAATTCCTTGAATAAGAACCTCTAGTTACGCCGACCGAAGATACGCAGCATGAAGAGGAAGAGGTTGATAAAATCGAGGTAGAGCTTGAGAGCGCCCATGATGGAGAGCTTCACATAGTCCGCCTCGCCGATGGAGCTGCCGTACTGGCGGTTCCAGCGCTGGATCATCTGGGTATCGTAGGCGGTAAGCCCTAAAAAGAGCACCACCCCGACGATGGAGATCAGAAAGGAGAAAACATCGGAGCGGAAGAAGATATTCACCACCGAGGCGATTATCAGACCGATCAGCCCCATAAAGAGGTAGTTGCCGATAGAGGAGAGATCCCGCTTGGTGACGGTGGCCCACAGACTCATCCCCGCGAAGGTTCCGCCGGCGACGAAGAAGGCCTGGGCGATGCTCTGCCCGGTGTAGGCCAGAAAGATTACCGACATGGTCAGGCCGTTTAAGGCGGCGTAGGCGGCGAAGCCTAAGGTGGCGGCGGTGGCGCTCATCTTCATCAGCCGGGCCGAGAGATAGAATACCAGGGCGAACTCGCCGATGATAGCCCCGAAGAAGAGGACAGGGTTAGAGGCGAAGGCGATTACCATATTGGGATTGGAGGCCATCCCCAGGCTGATTACGCCGGTGAGGGCCAGGCCCATGGTCATCCAGACATAGACGTTCCGCAGGATGCTCCGTTCCCGGACGGCGGTATTGCTCAATATTTGTTCACGTGTCATCTACAGTTGCTCCTTGCACAGTGTGTGAATGAAATTTCGCTAAAAAAAGGCGATTCGTCAAGGGATCAGGGCTTGAGTCCGATCCGTCCGGTGTAGTCGAGACGGTTCAACAGGATCGGCCCCGCATGGGATTGAGCAAAGTACTCGTCCACCGCCTGCCGGGCCCCCTCGAAGTGACCGTAGTCGTCGATAATCAGTACCCCGCCCGACACGAGCCGCGGGTAGAGCAGCTCCAGCTCTACCTTAGTGGAGGCATACCAGTCGGTATCGAGCCGCAGGAGGGCGATCTTCCCGGGGATACTCTCCTTGAGGGTCTCGGCCACGTCGCCGGGAACGAAGCGGAGCTTCTCCTCCGGATAGTCCACGGCGGAGAGATTCTGTTTCACCTGCTCTACTCCTACCGCCCAGGAGGCGAGAGCGTCGGACTCCCATTTCTCCCGCACGGAGCGGCCGTTCCAGGCGATTCTATCCTCCTCGCCCGGTTCGGGCATCCCGGTAAAGGTATCGTAAAGCCAGATCCGCCGGCGTCGTCCTAAGGCGGCCAGGGTCTGCATCATCACCATACAGCTACCGCCCTTCCAGACCCCGCACTCCACGAGATCTCCCTCCAGGTTGCGTTCCTCCAGGTATTTGACCGCCTGGTAGAGGCCGTAGCCCCGCTCCGGGCTGGTCATGGTAAAGGGTTTGACCTGTTCCCAGATCCCCTTGAACTGATCTTCCAGATCGATCAGATACTGATCGTTGGGTATCACGCCGTAGCCCTCGGCCTCGAGGCGCTTCTGTAGCGTTTGGCGTTCCGCGTAGCTCAAAGCCATCTATTCGCTCCCCAGGAGTTTCAGGAACTCCTCTTCCGAAACGATCTCGATCCCGAGCTTCTCGGCCTTGGCGAGTTTACTGCCCCCGCCGCTTCCGGCCAGAAGATGGGTTACCGCGCCGGTAATGGCGCCGACGCTGCGGCCGCCGCGGAGTTTGACCTCCTCCATCGCCTTCCCCCGGGGCTTGTAGTTCTCGAAGCTCCCGGTGACGCACCAGACCTGGCCTGAAAAAATCTGCGGCAGGCTCGAGGCCTCCGTCTCCTCTTCCTCGAAATTGAGACCCGCCTGCCGAAGAGCGGCGATCTGTTTCCGTAGTTCCGGATCCCGGAGACTCATCAGAATCGAGGCGGCGGTCTTCTCGCCGATGCCGTGGATCTCGGCCAGGGCCGCCTCTTCTTTTCCGTCCGCCGCCTTTAGCAGGGCGTCGATTCCGCGGTAGCCCGCTTCGATCAGGAGCTCCGCCGCTTTCTGTCCCAGGTCGGGAATGCCTAATGAGGCCAGTACCCGGCGATAGGGCTGTTCCTTGCTCGCTTCGATGCCCTGCTTCAAGAGGGCGATCTTCTTCTCCCCGAATCCGGCCTCCCCGGCCAGTGTCTCCGGATCGAAGCGGTAGATATCCTCAATCCCCGTAAGCAGTCCCTTCTCGATCAGAAAGGAGGCGGTCTCGGGCCCGAAATTGTCGATATCCATCTGATCCTTGCCGATGAAGAAGACGATTCGCCCCCGGACCTGATCGGGACAACGCCGGTTTACACAGAAGAGATGGGCGCCATGGCTCTCCAGCCCCTCCCCGCAGGAGGGACAGGCCTCCGGCATGCGCCAGACAGGCTCCGCTGCTTCGCTCTTTTCGACCACCCGCTCCACCGCGGGGATCACATCTCCCCGTTTGGATACGGCGACCTGATCGCCGATGCCGAGTTCTAAGGCATCGATATACTGCTGATTATGAAGGGTAACATTGGAGACGGTGGAACCGCCGATCAGAACCGGCTCTATGCGGGCCACCGGGGTGATTCGTCCCGTGCGCCCGACCTGAACCTCCACCGCTTTGACGGTGCTGACCGCCTCGGGGGATTCGAACTTGAAGGCCAGAGCCCAGCGGGGATGATGACCGGTGTAGCCGAGCTCCTCCCGGGGTGCGAGCTCATCCACCTTGATGACGAGGCCGTCGATCTCGTACCCCAGGGAGTTCCGTTCCTCGTTCATCCGCTTCAGGAATCCCTCCACCTTCTCCAGGGGGCCCGCAGAAAAGCTGAGTTCTCCGGCACGGAAGCGGCCGGAACCATAATCGGGACCGAATAGCCCCAGGCGAGGATTGACCCGGAAACCGAGATTCTGAAGATAGGAGAGGAGATCGTGGTGGGTGCGGTATTCTGCGGCCGAGTCGTCGGCGAAAAAGCCCTCGTAGACGAAGATCTCCAGGGGAATCGCGGCTACCTCGCTGCTCTTCTTGCGCCGCAAGCTTCCCGCGGCCAGATTGCGGGGATTAGCGAAAGGGACCTCCTGCCGGGCGTTAATCTCCGCAAAGCGCTCTAAGGGCAAGTAGATCTCGCCCCGGACGGCTATATTTACCGCTTCAGGCAGACGCAGCGGAACCGAGCGGATGGTACGTACATTGGCGGTGATGTCGTTCCCCCGCGTACCGTTGCCACGGGTAACCGCCCGCACCAGAAGGCCCTTCTCGTAGTAGAGCACGATCGAGGCGCCGTCGATCTTCTCCTCTACCACGAAGTTGAGCCGGGCATCGGCATTCTTCTCGGTCTTGGCCGCCCAGTCGGCGACTTCCGCTGCGGTGTAGGCCTTGTCGAGGCTCAGAACCGGAATGGTATGGTCCACCTCGGGCAGATCGGCCGAGAGATCGCTTCCGACCCTCAACGACGGGGAATCGGGACGGCGCAACTCGGGATAGGCCTTTTCGAGTTCCAGGAGACGATCGAAGGCCCGGTCGTATTCGGCGTCGGTTGCCGAGGGCCGGGCCTTGATGTAGTAGTCATGCTGCCAGGCCTGCAGCCTGGCGACGAGGGTATCGATTTCGTGCTTCGGATCGGACATTCAGCTCCCTGCTTAATACCCCTTACGGATAAATGCGTCCCGGAAGCCTTGGGCCCTGAAGTTCAGAAGCAGAGCGCCGCTCTCGTCCGGCGAAAGGGGTCCAACCAGGACCTTATACAATGCGTTGTCCTGATTCAATACCATTACCGGATAGACCGATGAAAAGCGGGCCGCCGTTGTTTGGGCGCTGCCCTGGGAGGAGTAGACCCCTAACTGCAGGTAGTGATACTCCGGATTGAGCCGTGCCGAGACCGAAACATCCTCGGTCGGCTCGGCCGCAGGCGCTTCGACTACCGCGGGCTCAGACTCAGCTTCCTCCTCCGCCGGGGCCTCCGGGGGACGCTCCTCGGCAGGTTCAAGAACCAGGGCCACCTGGCCCTCCGGTTCCTCCACGGGAGCCGCAGGTTCGACCGCAGGTTCCTCCGCCTCGGCCACGGCGGCGGGGCGGGCCTCTTCGATCAGCATCGGTTCAGCCGCGGCAAACTCCTCTTCCTCGCCGTCGTAGGGGGGAACCGGCAGGGGAAACTGCTCGGCCAGTATCCGTTCCCGCTCCCGGGCCTCCGGCGTGGGCGGGAGATCAGCTACGGCCAGCTCTTCGGCATCCTCCGGAGCCGTCGCTCCGGCCAGGTTATCGGCGCTGCGTTCCGAAGCGACCCTGTCCAGCAGATCCGGATCGTCCAAAGGAACATCGAGAACGGCCTGAGGCGGCGCCTGGGCATAGAGCTCCTCGATGAATGGTCCGGCCGGTTGGGGCGGCGCTGCCGGGGTTTCCGCCGCTTCCGGCTCGGGGGCGACGACTATGCCCAACTCCGTCGGCGGGAGATCCGGTTCGGCCACCTCGGGCTCGAGTCCGTTATCCGGCTCGGCGGCGCCGAGGAGTTCAGTCTCGTTCGCTAAGAGTTCCGGCTCGGTCGCAAGCTCCTCCTCGGGGGCTTCCTCGGCGGGAACTTCCGGCTCCTCCTCCGGCTCGGCTTGAACAATTAATCCGCCGGAGACAACAGGTTCCTCCGCGGGCGGGGCCGGGGGTGCGACGGGAGCGGTCTCTTCGGGTTCTTCCGCCAGGTAACGGTCGAGGAAGGCAAGCTCCTCGTCGGCGCCCGGATTTACATCCGGATCGGGGCTGAAGGGGCGATCCTCGTTCTCTACCGCCAGACGGTTCGAGTTATCGGCCAGCACAACCCGGCTACGCACTACCTGATCGTCCTCGATACCGAGTTCCTCGGCCGCCTCCCGGGAGAGGAGCAGGAAGAGTCCCGGATCATCTAAGCGGTCCACGATTAGAACCGTCGCCGTGCGACCGGTCTCGACATTCTCTACCTCTACCAGGGTGTTCCGGGGAAAGGAGTTTGAGGCGCCGTAGTATCCGGAACTGGGGAACTCCCCATAGCGCCCCATGGCGGTAGTGCCCTCCCACTCGGATTGAGCCAGGGCTGTCCCGGCCGCAAGCAGGGCCAGCAGTATAATTAATGCGGTTCTTTTCATCCTCATCTCCTCGGCAATCTGGATCCCGTTCCAGGATTTACAGGTGCAGCTTCGAGAGCGCCCCGGAGGCGATCGAAGCTCCCATGTGGCTGCATACCGTCTTCACCGGCGTATCCGGCCGGCTTTCGACATCGGCGACAGTAAGGCTGCCTTCGGTCAGTATGTCGCCGCTCATCACATCGTAGAAACGGTAGGCGGCGCTTGAGACCTCTACACTATCGTCGATGTCGCGATAGTCCACATCGATCTCCAGTAGATAGTAGGCTCCGCCCTGTTTCGCCATCCGGAAAGAGAGCCGTTCGGACGGAATCTCCAGTTTCTCATTCGTTTCAACAATCCCGGCATTGAAGACGATATGCCCGGCATCGAAGAAGGCCTCCATTACCCCGTCTTCGATAGCGGACTGCTGTTCCATTACCGCTTCGAGCTCGGGATTGTGAGAATTACGGGTAAAAATCAGTACCGTCTCCGCCTGCAGCAGAGCGGCGGTCATAATAAACAAAAGCGGGACGATTACCCGGTTTTTCATGGATACCTCCGCTCCTAGTATCGACCGATTCCGACGCTCCTTGATCGCTTTTCAAGTTCCATGCTATGGTGCCCATCATCCATGGAATACTTCGTACTGCAGGTGCAGACCCGGAGTGAAGCGAAGGTTCTCAAGCTCGCTAAAACGGCCCTCAGGGTCAACGGGCTCTCCGATGAGGAGTACGGCCGGCTGCTCTTCCCGCAACGGACGCTGACGATCCGTCGTCGGGGTAAAACCAGCACCGAAACAGCCGCCATCTACCCGGGATATCTTTTTTTAGAAGCCCAACAGGTCTATCCTGAGGTATACTGGGCCTTGCGCCCGGTGGATGGGATCTACAAGTTCCTGAAGGCCAATACCGATATTGAGCCGCTGACCGGAGAGGACCGACGGGTACTGGTCCATTTCCTGGAACACGGCGAAACGGTAAAAACCTCGCGGGTGCTCTTCGACGAGAACAAGCGCATTCAGGTGGTCGAGGGGCCCTTGAAAGGCCTTGAGGGACGGATTATCAAGGTCGATAAACGAAAGAGACGTGCGAAGGTCCGCCTCAATATGTACGAGAACTCTTTCAGTGTAGACTTCGGATTCGATCTAATAGAACCGGCGCAAGAAGAAGAACAAAATGCAGAAAAACGCAAAAAGCATTCTGATAGTGGGAGCGGGTTTCGCCGGCCGGGAGATAGCCGCAGAGATTAAGCGTAAGGGAGTATACGGCCGGGTGGCCGCATTCCTGGACGACGATCCGCAAAAGATCGGCCGCGACATCGACGACATACCGGTACTGGGCCCCATCTCCGCCGTTTCCCGGATACTCGACACGGTTCAGGCCCAGGAGGCCTTGATCGCCATTCCCGCGGCCTCTACCGCCCAACTCAAGACCATCTACGGCTACCTCTCCCAGACCCCGCTGGAGAGGATCCGCATCCTGCCCAACCTGGCCCAGATCATCGACGGCGACGCCCACCTGATTCAGACGAGGGAGATCGCCGTGGAGGACCTCTTGGGGCGAACCCCGGTCCGCATCCCGTTGAAGGAGACCCTGGCCTACCTGCGGGGTAAGCGGGTGCTGATTACCGGCGCCGGCGGCAGTATCGGCTCTGAACTCTCCCGGCAGCTGCTTTCGGCCGGGGCGGAACGGATCTATCTCTTCGACCACGGCGAAAACAACGTCTATGAGATCGAAAAGGAGCTGAAGATTCTCCAGGAGGAGGGTGTCGGCGAACGGGCGACCCTGGTTCCGGTGGTAGGCGACCTGAAGGACCGGGACTACACCCGCTTTATCATCAAGCGGCTCAAGGCGGACATCATCTTCCACTGCGCCGCCTATAAACACGTCCCTATGGCGGAAGCCAATCCGGTGGAGGTGATCAAGAACAACGTCTTCGGAACCCTGCACCTGATCGAAGCGGCCCGGGAGAGCGCCACTCCCCGGATGGTACTGATTTCCACGGACAAGGCGGTCGAACCGCAGTTCGTCTACGGAGCGAGCAAGCTGATCTGCGAGGAGCTCTTCCTGGCCGCCGCCGGGGAGAGTGAGCAGCGCATGGTGGTTCGTTTCGGCAATGTCCTCGACAGCCGGGGATCGATCGTCCCCCTCTTCCGCAAGCAGATTCAGAAGGGAGGCCCCGTTACCATAACCGATCCCGGGGCGTCGCGCTTCTTTATGACCATCCCCGAGGCGGTCTCTCTGGTGCTGAAGGCGGGCGGCCTCGGCTCCGGCGGAGAACTCTACGTCCTCGATATGGGCGACCCGGTGCAGATTCGAGATTTGGCCGAACAGATGATCCGCTTTTACGGCTACGAACCCGATAGGGATATCCCGATTACCTACATCGGACTCCGGCCCGGCGAGAAACAGTGCGAGCGACTCTGGTCCGAGGACGAAGCGAGCGACGCCACCGACTTTCCCCGCATTCTGCGCCTGAATCGACGCCCTCACATCGAAGGCGACCTGAAGCACCTGATAGAGAGTCTGCGTCCGACCTGCTTCTTCGATCCGGCGCGGCCGGAGGAGTTCCGCAATCGACGCCGGCTGCGGGAGACCTTGGCCGCTCACATTCCCAGCTTCGAGAAGGTCGACGATGAGCCGGAATACTGAGTTTATTCCCTTCGCGCTCCCCAGCCTCGGCGCCGCCGAAGAGGAGGCTGTCCTAGGGGTGATGCGCTCCGGCTGGCTCACTACCGGCAAAGAGGCGGTGAGCTTCGAGCGGGAGTTCGCCGCGCGAGTCGGCAGCCGCTTCGCTTTGGCCCTCAATTCAGCTACCGCAGGACTCCACCTGGCCTTAGAAGCCGTCGGCATCGGACCGGGAGACACGGTCGTAACTACCCCCCTCACCTTCACCGCCTCCGCCGAAATCGTCCGCTATCTTGGCGCGGAGGTGCTCTTCAGCGATATCGAGGAGGGGGGCTTCAATCTCGACCCCCGGGAGCTGGAGAGAACCCTCGACCGGGCGAAGGCGGCGGGGAAACGGGTAAAAGCGCTTGTTCCTGTTCACCTGGCCGGGGAGCCCTGCGACATGAAGAGCCTCATGCAGCTCTGTGAAAAACGGGGGATCGCCATCATAGAGGATGCGGCCCACGCCTTTCCGGTCCGCTCTAACGACGGGCGCATGACCGGAACCAGCGGTCGGGCCGGGGTCTACTCATTTTACGCCACCAAGACCATTACCACCGGCGAAGGGGGCATGCTCGTCACCGACGACGAGGAGCTCGCCGAGCGGGTGCGGATCATGCGGCTGCACGGAATCGACCGAACGGTCTGGGATCGTTACACCTCCGCCGACGCCCGCTGGGCCTACAGCGTGGTCGAAGCCGGCTACAAGTACAACCTGACCGATCTGGCCGCCGCCATCGGTCGGGTGCAGCTCGGGCGGGCCGACGAGTTTTTGAATCGGCGCCGGGAGATTGCCGAACGCTACGACGCGGCCTTCGGCGGGCTCTCTCCGCTGCATCTGCCGCCTCGCAAGGAAGAGCACGCCTGGCACCTCTACATTCTGCGCCTCACGGCGGACGCCGGAATCGACCGGGACGCCCTGATCGAGAGATTGGCCGAGGCGGGGATCGGCACCTCGGTCCACTATATTCCGTTGCATATCATGCCCTACTACCGGGACCTCTACCGCCTCAAGCCGGAGGACTTTCCCCGCAGCCTGGCCGCATACCGGAGCGGCTTCAGCCTGCCCATCTATCCGGCCATGAGCGAAGAGCAGGTTGACAGAGTGATCCGGGCGGTCGAGAATAGCCTGTAAGCAGGAAGCATGGAACAGCGCCGGATTCGCTACATCGATGATTATCACGATCCCGAGATGCTGCATCTCACCCTGGTGCGCTCCTCCGTCCAACGGGGACGGCTCAATCTGCTCTCCTACCCCGAACCGCCGGGGGAACTCCGAATCTACGGCGCCCAGGATATCCCCGGTATCAATCGGGTAGAACTCTCCGAAGGGGCAATGCCCTTGCTGGCCGACCAGGAGCTGGCCTATCCGGGCCAGCCCCTGCTGATCGTGGCCGCTCCGGAGAGGGCGGCAGCCGAGGCCTTCGCCGACCAGGTCGAAATAGACTACCGCACGGAAGAGATCCTGCCCGCATTCCATGCCTACCTCAATAATCAGATAGCCGCCGAAGAGATCCTCAGCAAGGGAGACCCCGACGAGGCCCTGGAGAACGCCTTTCAGGTCCTGGAGGGGAGCTACACGGTCAACGAGACCCGCCCCTGGTCGATCGATACCCAGGGCGCCTTCTCACGCTTCGAGGAGGGCCGCTTGGTTATCTACTCCTCGACCCAATGGATACATCATGTGCGCCGCACCGTAGCCGCCGCCCTGAAGCTAAAAGAGCGGGAGATCCATGTGCGCCGCACCGCCTATGCGGCTCAGTTCGACGAGAAACTCACCTACCCCTCCATCCTGGCCGCCTACACCGCCTTGGTAACCTGGAACAGCGGCCGGCCGGCCCGCTTGCTCCTGAGTCCGGACGATCGGCTACGCTACGGTCCCCTGGGAACGCCCGTGCAGGTCTTCCACCGGACGGCGCTCAGCAAGGAGGGCGAACTGGCCGGCATCGATGTAGAGGTCAACCTGGAGGCGGGGGCCTATCCGCTCTATAGCCGGGAGGCCCTCAAGCGGGCCGGTGCGGCGGCGGCGGGAAACTATGCCTGCGAGAATGTCCGCGTCCGAACCCGGATGATTACCACCAACCGGCGTCCCTTGAACTTCTCTCCCGGGGCCGGCATAGCCGGCTGCTTCTTCGCTTCCGAGACCCATGCCAGCCGCATAGCCGAGATATCCCAGTCCGATCCTCTCGAATGGAAGCTGGACAACCTCGACGGCCGCCAGAGTCCGCTGCCGGAACTGCTCACCAGAGTGGCCGCCGCCTCGGATTTCAGCCGCAAGCACGCCGCGTACGAGCTGGCCAAGAAGCGGCGCATTAACAGCGGCGACGAGAGTCTCTTGATGCGGGGCATCGGTATCGCCGGGGTCTATCAGGGCAACGGCTTCTTCGGCCGCGGCGAGGATACCGAGCGCTTCAAGGTTACGGTACGCCTCGAATCCGAGGGGAGTCTCTATATCTACACCTCCGGGCTGGCCGGGTCCAATCGCACCGCCGGACTTGCCCGGCGGAGAGCGGCGGAGATTCTCGGCATAAACCGGGACGGGGTGCATATCATCAACGACGATACCGCCCAGGTACCCGACAGCGGCCCTTCGGGACTCTCCCGGAATATCTCGGTCCTGTTCCGGCTGGTCGAACGCTGCTGCGAGGCGATCAAGAAGCGACGGTTCCGCAATCCCCTTCCCTTAGAGGCATCCCGCTCCTTCCGGCTTCCGGCCCGGGATCGTTGGGAGGAGTCGACCATGCAGGGCAACCCCTATGCGGCCCGCAGCTGGGCGGCCTGCGTGGTGGAGGTGGAGCTCGATCCGACCCTCTTTGAGAAGCGGGTACGCGGGGTCTGGACCGCGGTGGACTGCGGAGAGGTAATCCACCGACACCGGGCGGAGAGCAGCCTGGAGATCGGCATTCTTCAAGCTCTTGAGGGCTGCGGATTCAGCCCCGACCTTCTCCCGGAGGAGGAGGGGCTCTTTCATCTTCCCGAGTACCGGGAGATTCCCCCTATGTCGATCCAGTTCAACCGCAACTCCCGGCAGAAATACGCCTCAGGCATCGGCGATCTCCCCTACATCATGATTCCGCCGGCCTTTACCGCCGCCCTCAGTCAGGCTTCGGGGGTCTACTTCGATCAGCTCCCCTTGAGTTCGCGCAGTCTCTATCGATACATGGAGGAGCAGTGAGAATCGATTTCTACCTGAACGGCAGCAGTGAAAGTCTCGACGCGGAAGCGGAACTGAGATTGATCGACGTCCTCCGGGAGCGTTTCAGGCTGATCGGCACCCACGCCGGTTGCTATACCGGCGAGTGCGGCTCCTGCATCGTCTTAATCAACGGCGAGGTGTATCACGCCTGTCTAACCCCGCTTTTCCGGATCCGCGGCACCCGCATAACCACCATCGAGGGCTTTGCCAAACAGCACGGCTACAAAGAGATCCTGGCCGGGATGAAGGAGGCCGGCATGGCCCCCTGCCGCTTCTGCGCCGCCGGACGCATACTGACTATTCACTCCCTGCTGGAACTGAGCCCCGATCCGAGGGAAGACGAGATCGCCGAGACCTTTCGGACGGTGAAGTGCGCCTGCACCGACTACCGCAGCATGTTGAAGGCGGTCCAGTATGCCGGACGCATCAGAAGGAACAGGCACCGTGTCGGTTGATTCGAGGCCGCCGACCAAGATCTACAGCCCGACCAACCTGGGCGATCTGCTCTCTATCTACCGGGATCATCCCGAAGCCCGGCTTTTTGCCGGCGGAAGCTATCTGCTCCATAACCGCAGCCCCCAAAACCGCTTGGGCGGGGAGATCATAGACCTGGCCCGGGTGGAAGAGCTGGGCCATATCAGCCGGACCGAGCGTTTCATGGAGATCGGCGCCGCCGTACCGATCAGCAAGATTATGAGCACCGGCAAGCACGTAATGTCCCGTTCCTTCTACACCGCCTTGAGCGCCATCGGCGGCATGGCCTTACGGAACCACGCTACCCTAGGCGGAAATATCTGCGCCCGGGGACACCGGCTCTCGGCCTACCCGATACTGCTCCTCTTGGACGTTCGTCTCGAACTGCGTCGGGCGGGCGCGAGTCGCTGGATAAACCTGAACCGCTTCATCTCCAACGAAGGCCAGCCGATCTTCGAACGGGGCGAGCTACTGACCCGAATCCGCATCCCCTTTCTCGACTGGGACGTGGAGGAGTTCCGTCAGCAGGGCCGCATATTCTCGCCCGACCATTTCATCTTCTGCGGCGTCGCCCGGAAACAGAAAGAGGTACTCTCGGATCTGCGCACCAGTTACGCCCTCGGCAGCCAGCGCATTATCCGCATCCGCAACGCCGAGGCCGAACTGATCGGTCGCAAGCTCCCCTTCTTGGCCGAGGAACGGCGGGAGTTCTCACAACTCCTGCAGAGCCAGTTGGAGAGGAGCTATCCCGACCTGGATGAATTCCACCGGGATCGGATAAGCCGGGCAATCGGCTGGTTTCTGCGCGTCCTGAACGATTCAATATAGATACCTTTTCGAAGGAGGCTGTCCGCCCATGGTCGAGGTCTACCGCAATCACGCTCTTGCTCCTCAGTTCATTCCCGAGGAGTACCTGCCGCCGGGGGAGAACCAGTACTACCTGCGCAACCTTCAAGCCTCCGGCGAAGAGATCCCCTGGCGGGGGCTGACGAAGGCGGAGATCACCGCCTTGGAGACAGGCGGCAACAGCGCCGAGGATTGGTCTACCGTTCTGGTATGCGACCCCTTTCTACCGGAGTTCATCCGCCGCTCGAGCTTCTCCGGGCTGGTGCGGATCGGCCGGCTCGACGGAGCGGTACTCGAGTTTCACGACCTGCGGGTCCGGAGCGGCATCGATAACTGTCGTATCATCGACTGCGACATCGGAAACGACGCCGCCCTGCAGAACCTGAGTTACTGCGCTCACTACCGCATCGGCGACGCCTGCATTTTAAGGGATATCGACGAGCTCCACGTGACCAACCACGCTAAATTCGGCAACGGCATCCTGAAGGAGGGAGAACCCGAATCGGACCGAGTCTGGCTCGATCTGATGAACGAAGCCGGCAATCGGGCGGTGCTCCCCTTCGACGGGATGCGCACCGCCGACGCCTACCTCTGGGGCAAGTACCGGGACGACGGTGAGCTCATGCAGAGACTGAAGGCTATAACTCAGGCCTCGAACGACCCGCGCCGGGGTTACTACGGCAGTATCGGGAAGGGTTCGGTGATCAAGAGCAGTAGGATCATCAAGGATGTGGCCGTCGGCGAGGCCTGCTACATCAAGGGCGCCAACAAGCTCAAGAACCTGACCGTCAACTCATCGGCGGAGGAGCCGAGTCAGATCGGCGAGGGGGTGGAGCTGGTCAACGGGATCATCGGCTACGGCTCCCGGGTCTTCTACGGCTGTAAGGCGGTGCGCTTCATGATGGGCAACAACACCAGCCTCAAGTACGGCGCCCGGTTGATCCACTCCTTCCTGGGGGACAACTCGACCATCTCCTGCTGCGAGGTCTTGAACAACCTGATCTTCCCGGCCCACGAGCAGCACCACAACAACTCCTTTCTGATCGCCTCGGTGGTGATGGGCCAGTCGAATATGGCCGCCGGAGCGACGGTCGGCTCTAACCATAACAGCCGGGCCAACGACAACGAGCTGGTCGCCGGACGGGGATTCTGGCCGGGGCTCTGCACCAGCCTCAAGCACCCGAGCCGCTTCGCCGCCTATACCCTGATCGCGAAGGGGGATTATCCGGCGGAGCTTAACCAGCCCCTCCCCTTCTCGCTTCTGAACAACAACGAGTCGCGCGGAGAGTTGGAGATTATTCCCGCCTTCTGGTGGAACTACAATATGTATGCCCTGATCCGGAATGCGAAGAAGTACGCCGCCCGGGACAGGCGCATTCGCCCCAGTCAGCAGGTGGAGTTCGATTTTCTCGCCCCCGATACGGCCGCCGAGATCTGGAAGGCCCTCTCCCTCCTTGATGAGTGGGACCCCTCCGGCGAAGCCGGAGAGCTCGAGGCCCCCCGGGGGCTGGTGGAGCGCACATCCCGCAGGGTACGCATCCTGAAGGCCGACAAGGCCCGGATCGCCTACCGGGAGATGCTCTCCTACTACATCGCCTCTACCCTGCTCCCCGCCCTGGAGGAGAAGGGCGCCGGCCTAGTCGGTGCCCTGGCCGCATCCGAAGCGACTGAGCCCCGGAAGTGGATCAACCTGGGAGGGCAGCTGGTCCCGGAGGAGCAGGTCGATCGCTTACGGGCGGAAATTCGCACCGGGGATCTTAACGACTGGGAGGCGATTCACCGTCGCTACGATGAGTGGCATGAAGAGTACGGGCATGAGAAGGTGCGGGACGCCTTCGACTACTTCCGCCTCCTCGAAGGGGGAACCCCGGATACCGCCGCATGGCGGAGGCTCTTCGCCGAAGCGGAGCGGATTCAGGCACTTATCGTCGAGAGGGTTCGGGAGAGCCGGAACAAGGATCTTCAGGATCCATTCAAGGCTTTGAGCTTCAGGAGCGATTCGGAGCGAACGGCGGTTCAGGGGACGATCGATGAGAACGAATTCGTCCGGAGCAACCGGGCGGAGAGCGATACGCTGATCGACCGCTTCCGCTCGGCTGCAACACTTATTTAGCTGGGATAGAGCTCTAGAAAGTGTACTTGAATCCCAGTTCCAGGTAATCGGCGTCGTCAAACTGCGCCAGTTCGGTGTAGTCGTCTTCGCCTCCGTAGAATCCAGCCTCGAGATTTACTAATAAGTTATCCGCCGGTTTGAATACGATCCCCGGAGCAATCAGATAATCCCGATCCTCGAAGGTATAGATCCCCTTCAGCTCCGGTTTGACCGTCTCGTGGGCGTAGGAATCGCTAAGCTTGAGAATCACCCTCTGCCGGAAGTAGCGATCATCGGGATCGTAGTCTACGTCGTCCGGCAGGCTTATCTCGTCATTCATCAGGACCAGATCTCCGGTGTACTGCAGGTTGAGGTTCAAGTTATTCAGCGGCAGATCCCGGTCGAAGCCGGCCAGATAGTGGAGGCTGTCGTTGTGCACATAGGGATCATCCCCGCCGCTATCCTCGGTCAGGGAGTAGGCCGCCTCGCCCCGCAGGTTGAAGCCGCCGAAGACGCCCCCCGCCTCCACACCAAAGGCGTTCAGCCGGTCGTAGTCGAGCTCGATGCCGCTCACCACCGTCGGGGATGAGTAACTCACCTTGACCGAAGGCTGTTTATGAAATCCATAGTAGTAGCTCACGCCCCAGTCGAGGGCGCCGACGGTGTCGGTGTAGCGCAGGGCGCCTTGGGAGTAATCCAGGGTATCCGTATCGGGATAGAAGGCGTCGGGATCCAGGTACTCCGTCAGTTGAGATGGGGATAGCCCTGCATTATCGACGAAGTTCGCAGCCGCGGCCGTCAGGGCGAGGGCATCCCGAGAGGCCCAGGGACCTTCGGTCTCTATCGCGTCGGCGACCAGGGTCGGCAGGTAGACCAGCTCCAGTTTGCCCCCCTCCCCAGGATAGAGATTGAGTTTGATCATCGGCGCGGCCAGGCGCCGATCCAGGTAGTCGGGATTGACCGCATCGGAGGTATCGTCGGCGTTCAGGAAGTCGACCACATGCAGCTGATCCCCCTTGCCCCAGACCACCTTCATCAGGCCCGCCTCAAGCTCATAGCCTGTGCCGTAGTAGCGGAAGTAGGCCTCGTCCAGCAAGCTCTCCGGAGAGTCGGCCAGCTCCTTGCGGTCGACATCCAGATTGACGAAGATATCGGCCTTCTCCGCCGCATAACTAAAGTTGAGCCGCGCCTGGGGAAGCGCCTCGAGCCGATCGCCCGATGCGTCGAGATCTCCCGCATCCTCCAGCGCCGCCTCGCTTATATAGGCTCGAGTGCGGAAGATCAGTTCCCCGTCGATCTCGAGCAGGCTTCCGGCAGCCGCGCCGTCATCCTCGAAACCCTCCAGATCGTCGAAGCTGAAGTCATCCGCCGCCGCCGGCAGGACCGACAGCAGCAGGGCTAAAAATAGACATCCAATATACTTAGCCTTCATCTCATCCTCCTAACGGACCCGGCCGGTCTCCAGGAAGGCGGTCGTAAAGAGGGCCTCCGGCAGGGGCTCGTCGTAGACAAGCTTCTTGAAGCTGAGCCGCGTGGAGTGGCCGGTTTGGACGTTCTCCATCAGGGTCTGCATGGGCGTCCAGTAGCCCTGAACCCGTTCGAGTTTCTCCACGGAGAGCACCTTGAGGAGCTCCTCCTGCTTATCGTACATCTCGACCTTGACCGGCACGAAGCTCGCCTTGTCGAACCAGGTAATCCGATGGGAATACTGGCTGTCGGCGGGATCCTTGGCCCAGGCTTTGACCACGTAGCAGTCCCAGGAAACGAAGCGCTCCTCCCGCAGCAGCTCGTGGTGATCCCGCTCGACATCCCGGGTCTCCATATCGTCGTAGCTGGCGTCGGAACCCATGAAGGATTTGTCGCCCTCGGAGGAGGCGATCCGGCGTACCCGTTTCAGGGCGGGGAGATAGATCCATTTGTCGTCGTCCCGACCCTCGTTCTCGATCTGCAGGTAACGGGTATCCTTTACCGAGGCCGGGCTGCGGAAGACCATCACCATGGAGGTCAACTCGCCCTCGTCCTTACCCCACTCCTCTATCAGTCGACTCTTTACCTCGCCGTCGCTCTCGATCAGATCCATCTGGACCGCGCTGTGGCTCGTCTCTCCGTCTTCGATGTCGTGGGCTCGCTGGGCGATCTCGGTCCCGTCCAGGGCAAAGAGTCCGAAAGGAATCAGTGCCGCCGTCATAAGCATTAGAATTCGTTTAGTCATCTGTTCACTCCTAAATGTGTTGGTATTGTTCTACTTCTCGCCGGGATTTCTGGAGATGAAAGCCGGACGGAAGGTATTGAGAATAATGGGCAAGAGAACCAGGGCCGCCAGGGAGGAGGTTCCCATGATTATCGCCACCAGAAGACCGATGTAGCGGAGCACCACAAAGCCGGACAAGAGGAGGACGGCAAAGCCTAAGCCCACCGCCAGGGCGTTGATCAGAATCGCCCGGCCGGAGAGCTTCAGGGAATTGCGGGTGACCAGCTGCAGGTCGTCGCTCTTCAGACGCTCCTCGTGGTAGTTGGTTAGAAGGTGGATCGTGTAGTCTACGCCGATACCGATGGCGATCGAGGCGATTAGGCTGGTTACAATGTCGAGGTTGATCCCCGTAAGCCCCATGATGCCGAAGTTGATCAGGATCGCCAGGCTCAAGGGGATACAGCCGATAAGACCGGCTAAGGGGCTGCGAAAGGCGACGGCGATGATGATGAAGACAATCACCAGGGCTACCGCGAGGCTGGTAATCTGGGAGCTGGTAATCATCTTGGTCAGGGCCAACTCCAATTCGGCGGTGCCCCCCGCTTCGAGAGTGTAGCCTGCGGGAAAGTTTCGTTCGGCAAAGGCCGTCGCATCCTTGATTACCGCCGCCACCGGACCGGTCGCATTATCGGTCATCTGTATCGTCATGCGCGCCTCGGCGGGCTCTAAGGCGTCATCGGCGAACTCATCGAGGGAGCCCGAATAGAGGAGCAGATACTGACTGATCAGGTTCGCCAGCTCCTCCCGGCTCTCTACCGGATATTTAGCCGGATCGTAGGGAATCTCGTCGAAGGCTGCGCCCCGATAATTGAACTCATTCTGAATGAGATTCACCAGCTCCTCGGCCGATAGCTCCGCGCCTGACTTGGTCAGAGCCGCCTCGCTGAGCAGCTCAAGCAGATCTCGATAACTCATCTCTCGAGGGTATTCGTCGTAGCGATAGGGAGTATCTGTAGAAGAAACTACCGTGCCTGCGTCCTCGTCAAGAGCGACAGAGGAATCCTCCACCGTTTCAGCGTCGTCGAAGAAACTCGCAAATTCTACGGCGTCGTCGGAGAAGGACGAGGTTTCAGTCGGCGTGACAACGTCGCCGCCGTTCTGAGCCTCCGCAGGAGGGTAGTTCATTATTCTATTCATGCGCCGGATGAAATCCGAGTAGGAGACGACCTTCCCCACCTTCTCGTGATTCTCGATCAGGTAGGTCTTGAGTTCATCCATGGCTTTCAGGATTTCCGGCTCCGTTAGCGCCCCGGACTCCTCGCCCTTGACCACTAAACTGAAGAGATTGGTACCACCGAAGGCGTCGGAGACATAGTCGTTATGTCGCCGCATCGTACTCTCTTTGGGAAAGTACTCGATCATCGAGCTCTCGATATTGATCTGGGTCAATCCGTAGATAGAGAGACCGATAATGATCAGGCTTCCAGCGAGTAGCGCCGGTTTACGGGTCCGTAAGTAGGCGAAGAGCTTGACGTAGAAGCGCTCCCGCTCCTCGGCCGCCCGGCCGGTTTTCTTCTGCGTAGCTTGCATCTTGGGCGGTCTGAGGCTCACAACGGCCGGGATGAAGGTCATAGCCAGGATCAGCGAGAAGAGGGTACCTAAGGAAGAGAAGATAGCAAACTCCCTTAAGGGAACGATCTCTGAGGTAACGATCGACATGAATCCGGCGATGGTGGTAAAGCCCGCCATCAAGACCGGTTTCATCACCCGTCGCACCGATTGGGCGACCAGCTCGGTATGCGCCGTTCCGGGGGCTGACTCCTTGAGCTCATCATAGTAGTGGTTGAGAACATGGATACCGTAGGCGCTCCCCACGGCGATCAGCAGCACCGGCAGACAGGTGGAAATAATGGTGAACTCGATGCCGGCCTGGGCCATCACCCCGAGAGTCCAAACGGTGGCGATGGAGACGGTGATTACCGGCAGCAGCGTCGCCTGGAGCCGTTTGAAGGCCAGGAAGAGCACCGTCAGGATAACCAGGAGCACCACCGGGATCAGGGCGGCCAAGTCGCGGTACATATAAGCCTTGGCCCGTTGAGTAATTACCGGGTGACCGGCCAGGCGGTACTCGACCTCATCCAGTCCGGTATCCTCGATAAGAGCCAGAACCTTGGCATAGAGGGCGTCCAGGTCCTTGGCTTCATGGTCGTAGTCGATGGAGATGATCAGCTGCGTTGATTTAAGATCGTCGCTGTAGACCATGTGGCGATACATCTCGGACCAGTCCATCAGACTGCGACGGATATTGATGAGTTCCGTCTCAGTTCCGGAGAAATCCTCCGGGATAAGAGGGCCTACCTCCATTCCTTCGGCGGTACCGACGGGATAATCGGTGTTCGTCAGGGCTTTCACGTCCTCGACGAAGTCGTAGGTCTCGATCTCTTCGGCCAGTCCCGCCACATGCTTGATCACCCGGGGGGTGAGAATCCCCTTCTCCTCGGCGGTCAGGGAGACCACCATCAGAATCTGATTCCCGTAGATCTCGTCCAGCTCCTCCAGCTTGAGGTTCGAGGGATGCTCGTCGGGAAAAAATACCATTACGCTATTGTTGATCACCATCCGGGGGATGAGCAGACCGGCAATGATCGTCAGGATCAGGGTGACGGTAAGCACAAACTTAGGATGCTTCGTTAACCAGTTCATTCAATTACTCCTAATGCATATATTACACTCTATGTGCATTTAGAATAATCAAAGCTCCGCCGAAGGTCAACACAGTGAGTGCAATTAATTCACTTGTTTATGCAGTTATTGAATGAATAGCCAGATCGAAGAGCTCCGAAAGAATCTCTTCCTGACTGAACCCGGAGGCCTGCTCTAAGAGTTGGTGTTGGCTGGCGACCTGCTGCATGGAGGATTGAATCAGCTCCCCCAGGACGAAAGCGGTCAATTTGTAGTTCTTCAAGGAGCGAAAGCTCCCGTCATGGGTTCCCTCTTTGAGAATGGTAGCGAAAAGCGCCAGGATCTGCTCGATCACATCGAAGCAGCGCTTTACATCCTTCTGCTCGATATTACGCAGGTTGAGTTTGACGTTGAAATAGGTGGTGAAATAGAAGTTATCGAAATCCTGTTTATAGAAATCGAGGTAGGCCTGTTTTAAACGGCTGATCTTCTCCAGGGCGCTTCCCCCGCCCTCGCATGAAGCGAGCAGCCGCTTGTAGAGCTTCTGGAAGGCTTCATACATCAGGGCGAAGGAGATCTCCTCCTTGCTCTTGAAATAGAGGTAGAGGGTGCGTCGACTCAGCTCGGACTCTTCGGCGATATCGAGCATGGTGGTATCGTTATAGCCTTTATCCATGAAGATCGTCCGGGCCGCACTGATTATCTCCTCAATCCGCCGATTCTTCTCGCGCAGTTTCCGCTCAACGATTCCCACAAGCCACTCCTTAGTGCACTTAGTATACACGCTGTACCCAGGATCTCCAATACGAAAAAACCCGCCGACGGGGACCGGCGGGTTTTGCATAGCGAGCTGATGCCTAGCGGCCCAGACTCTGCTCCTGGTGCTCCCCCGAGTACATCAGCCGGTCGAGCTCTTCCGGGGTGAACTCCTTCAGATGGATACAGCCGCTCAACATGCTGATAGAGAAAAGGGCGAGTAGGATTGCAGAAATAGTACGCTTCATAGGGCGCCTCCGTTTGTATATTGCACGGAGATATTTAACTACTCTCCGTGTTGTGTTTTTGCACTCTTTGTGTAATTTATACTACAACAGTGCATAAGTCAAGTCCAAATAGATATAGCATTCGGCTTGCTTCGAGGCCCCAAGAGGCGGTATAGTTTCAGTAAACGAGAGGGGAACTATGCCGGAATTCGTCCATCTCCATAACCATTCCGACTATTCGCTGCTGGACGGAGCAGCAAGTATTAAAAGCCTGGTAGATAAAGCCGAATCCTTAGGAATGAAGCACCTCGCCATAACCGACCATGGGAACATGTTCGGGGTGTTGCGCTTCTACAAGGCCTGCAAGGCCAAGGGTATCAATCCGATTATCGGCTGCGAGTTTTACGTGGCGCCGAAATCACGGCTGGTCAAGAGCGGCTCGGAGAAGCAGAACAAATACTACCACCTGGTGCTGCTGGCCAAGAACAAGATCGGGTATCAAAATCTGATGGTCCTCGTCTCTCAGGGTTACCTGGACGGCTTCTACTACAAACCGCGGATCGACAACGAACTCCTGGAGAAGCATGCGGAGGGACTGATCTGTACCTCCGCCTGCCTGGCCGGAGAGATCCCGACCCACCTTCTCAACGGCCAGCATGACGAGGCGCGCAAGACCGCCGAATACTATCGCTCCCTCTTCGGTCCCGACGGCTACTACCTGGAACTTCAGGATCACGGTATTCCCGAGCAGAAGCAGGTCAATCCCCAGATCATCCAACTCTCCCGGGAGACCGGCATCCCGCTGATCGCCACCAACGACATTCACTACCTGGAACGGAGCCACGCCGAGGCCCAGGATATCCTGATCTGTATCGGCACCGGCAAGAAGGTAAACGACGAGAAGCGCATGCGCTTCGACAGTCAGGAGTTCTACTTCAAGACTCCCGACGAGATGGCGGAGATCTTCAAGGATGTACCTGAAGCGATCAGCAACACCGTCAAGATCGCCGAGCAGTGCAATCTTGAGATTCCCCTGCCCGGCCCGCTGCTTCCGGACTACGAGATCCCCGCGGAATTCGACTCGCCCGACAGCTTCATGCGCCATATCGTCTATTCGGGCCTGGAAAAGCTCTACCCCGAGATTACCGACGAGATCCGCAAACGGGCCGAGTATGAGCTCGATATCATTCAGGGGATGGGCTTCACCGGCTACTTCCTGATCGTCTGGGACTTCATCGACTTCGCCCGTAAAAACGGCATCCCCGTCGGCCCCGGCCGCGGATCCGGCGCCGGAAGCCTGGTGGCCTACGCCATGCGGATAACCGACATCGATCCCCTGAAGTATAACCTCCTCTTCGAGCGCTTCCTCAATCCCGAGCGGGTATCCATGCCCGACTTCGACGTCGACTTCTGCTTCGAACGGCGGAATGAGGTTATCGACTACGTTACCAACAAGTACGGGGCCGATAAGGTCGGGGCGATCTGTACCTTCGGAACCCTCAAAACCAAGGCGGTCCTGAAGGATGTCGCCCGGGTACTGGATATCCCGTTCAACGAGTCCAACGAGATCTCGAAGCTGGTACCGGACGGCCCCAAGATCGACCTGGAGAAGGCCCTGGAGATGGAACCCCGGCTGAACGAGTTTCGCGAGAAGGGGGGGATCTACCGGCGACTGATCGACACCGCCCGGGTCCTGGAGGGGATGAACCGCCACTCGTCGACCCACGCCTGCGGGATGGTGATCGGCCGCAGCAAGCTGACCGACTACGTGCCCCTCTACAAGGACTCCAAGACCGGCCAGATCTCCACCGAGTTCACCATGGACCAGCTCGAGGAGTGCGGCCTGGTCAAGATGGACTTCTTAGGCCTTAAGACCCTAACCCTGATCAAGAACACCGAGAAACTGATCCATAAACTCGATCCAGACTTCGATATCGAGACCATCCCCGAGTACGACGAGCCCACCTTCGCCATGCTCGGCGAAGGGAAGAGCACCGCGGTCTTCCAGTTTGAATCCTCCGGCATGCAGGGGATCCTGAAACAGGCCAAACCGACCAGTATCGAGGAACTGATAGCCTTGAACGCCCTCTACCGGCCGGGGCCCATGCAGTTCATTCCCCAGTATATCGACTCCAAGATGGGTCGCACGCCGATCAAGTATCCCCATCCCGATCTGACCGAGATACTCGAACCGACCTACGGGGTCATCGTCTACCAGGAGCAGGTTATGCAGGTCGCCCAGATCATCGGCGGCTTCTCCTTGGGAAAAGCGGATATCCTCCGACGGGCGATGGGTAAGAAGAAAGAGAAAGAGATGGAGAAGATGAAGGTCGAGTTCCTGGAGGGGGCCGAAAAGAAGGGCTACACCAAGAAACTGGCCGACACCATCTTCGAGACTCTGAAACCCTTCGCCGGCTACGGCTTTAACAAATCCCACGCGGCGGCCTACTCGGTAGTGGCTTACAAGACCGCCTACCTGAAGGCCAACTATCCCGCCGAATTCATGGCGGCCAACCTCACCAACGAGATCAACAGCCCCGACGCCTTCTCCGACTACATGACCGCCACCAAGGAGATGGGAATCGAGATCCTGCCGCCGGACATCAACCTCTCCGAGCAGACCTTCACCGTCGTGGACGGGAAGATCTTCTACGGTCTGCAGGGAATCAAGAATGTCGGAAGCAACGCGGTAGACGAGATTATCCGCGTCCGGGAGCAGGAGGGCCCCTACGACTCCTTTGTCGACTTCTTAGATAGGATCGACCTGAAGACCGTCAACCGCCGGGTGATCGAGACCCTGATTCAATCGGGACTCTTCGACCGTTTCGGTTTGAACCGGGCCACCCTGATGGGCAATCTGGAGCAGGTGCTCGAGTGGACCATCAAGCAGAAGGAGAGCCGCGAGTTCGGCCAGACCTCCCTCTTCGATCCGGCCGAGGAGACCTCCTTAGGGCAGTTCGACTTCGAGCCCTACGACGAGTATGAGCAGCTCGAACTCCTGCGCCTGGAGAAGGAGAACCTGGGCAACTACTTCTCCGGCCACCCGCTGGACAAATACCGGGACATCTTCTCTAAAGCCGTCAATCTGGATGTAAGCCGGGCGGCGAACGGCCAGTCGGAGAAGGTCTATACCCTGCTGGGAATGATAAAATCCTTGAGGCCCATTATTACCAAGAAGGGCGATCCCATGGCCTTCGCCATGTACGAGGACTTCAACGGTACCATGGAGCTGATCTTCTTCCCTAAGACCTGGATGTTGGTTCGCGAGCGGATCGCCGTGGATTCCATTATCGGTTTGGAAGGGAAACTGGACAAGAATAAAGAGGATCCCAAGATCCTGGTCGACCGGGTGATCGAACCGGAGGAGCTCAAAGAGGCCTCGACCTCGGAGATCCATATCCGTATCTCAAAGGGGCTCAGGGACGAGGATCAACTTTACGACTTCCGTTCCACCCTGATCGAGCACCGCGGCGACTGCGCCGTCTACCTTCATCTGGGAGACGGACATGCCGATAAGGAGGTTGTAATCCGGGCCAATGCTCAGCTCTCCACCAGCCCGGAAGTCCTCTCGGCCATAGATATCCACCCCTTCATCGAAGAGGTATGGAAGGAGTAGATGATGCAAGCACTAATGCGTTTTATTTCCGGGGCCCTTTCGGTCTACATGATTCTGATCTTTATCCGGGTGCTGATGACCTGGTTTCAAGGCGCCTCCTACGGTCGGCCGATGGAGATCCTCCGTTCTGTAACCGATCCCTATTTGAACTGGTTCCGCCGTTTTTCCTTCCTCCGGGCCGGGAACATGGATTTCTCCCCCCTGGCGGGCATCATGGTTCTGGTCATTATCCTGAACATCGCCAACCGGATCGCCTTCACCGGTACGATTACCTTAGGCGTCATCCTGGCTATCATCGTCGGTTCAATATGGAACGCCGCCGGCTGGATTCTCACCTTCTTCTTCATCCTGGCGCTGATCCGCTTTATTACCCTCTTAATGGGAGTCAGCATGGTCTCGCCTTTCATCCAAACCCTGGATATCATCCTCGCCCCGGTACTGCAATTGATCTCGCGCTTAGTACTGCGCGGTAGGGACGTCACCTACCAGACCGGTCTGGCCTTGAGCGGAGCGGTGCTCCTCCTGAGCCGGCTTCTGGGGGATCTCCTCTTTTACCAGGTACAGCGCCTGCTTTCCATGCTGCCCCTCTAAGCTCAGAAACGGTGACCATTTAGGGTGTTGCTGCGGGAGATTAAAGGCAAGCTTCGCGACTTAAAAGGGGTCGGTCCGGCGGCGGAAGAGGCCTTCCATAACCTGGGAATCACCAGCCCGGCGGATCTCCTGCTCCATGCTCCGCGGGACTACGAGGATCGACGCAATCCGGCACCTATCGCCCGGGCCCTGGAGGGGCGACCGGTCAATACCCTGGCCGAGGTAATTGCCCACGACTATTTCGGCTTCGGGAAGCGACGCACCCTCAAGGTCTGGATCGAGGATGAGAGCGGCCGGGCGACCCTCAACTGCTTCGGTCGAAACTTCCTGAGCGGCAAGCTCGCCGTCGGCACCCGGATTCGGATCTACGGTCGCTTCGAGTATCGCTACGGGGAGCTCCAGGCCTCGGCCTTCGAGTTCGAGCAGGAAGTTACCCCCGCCCAGCACTCCCTCTTCGGGATCATCCTGCCCGTCTACCCGGCCAACGCCGATCTCAGCCAGAAACTGATCCGTTCCTGCGTTCGACAACTGCTGGATCGCTACGCCGATCGGCTCGACGCGGAGCTTCCGGTCGCTGCCGCTGTGGGCGACGGCGCACCCAAGGGTGAACTCCTGCGAATGCTCCACTTCCCGGACGACCTGGACAGCGCCCGCCGGGCCCGCACGGCCCTCGCCTGGGAGGAGCTCCTGATCCTGCAGTTAGGAATGACGCGCCGGGGGCTCGAACTTCGTAACGGCGACCGTACCAGGCCGGCCTCCGGTCGCCGCTTGAGCTCCGCCGTCCTCGAGGCCTTGCCGTTCAAGCTGACCCCGGATCAAGAGACCGTCTTGGGCGAGATCCGATCCGACATGCAGCTCCCCCGGCCGATGGGTCGGCTTCTACAAGGGGACGTGGGAAGCGGAAAGACCCTGATCGCCTTCCTGGCGGTCTGCGAGGCGGTAGAGCGGGGGGAACAGGCGGCCTTCATGGCCCCCACCGAGCTCCTGGCCCGACAGCATGCGGACAACGCGGCCCGCATCCTGGAACCCGCCGGAATCAAAATCGCCCTCTTCTCGGGCGCCGTCGGCGGGGAGGCCCGGGAGCTCCTCTTGGAGCGGCTGGCCGCCGGCGAGATCGATCTCCTGATCGGGACCCACGCCCTCTTCTCCTCCTCAGTCCGCTTCAAGCGACTGGGCCTGGCGATCATCGACGAACAACAGCGCTTCGGGGTACTGCAACGAAACGCCCTGCAACTGAAGGGGGAGAAACCGGATCTCCTGGTGATGACCGCCACGCCTATCCCCCGCACCCTGGCGATGACCCTCTTCGGCGACCTGGAGGTCTCCCTGATCCGGACCATGCCCCCCGGGCGCAAGCCGGTTATCACCCACCTGGCCGCCATCGGCAAGGAGGAGAAGGTCTACGACTGGCTCGAGAGGGAGCTCTCCGCCGGGCGGCAGGCCTACTGCGTCTATCCCCTGATCGCCGAGACCGGCAAGCTCCAGCTCAAGGACGCCGAGGGGATGTACCGTACCCTCAAGAATCGCTTTCCCCGGTTTCGCCTGGGGCTTATCCACTCCCGTTTGGACGAGGAGGAAAAACTCACGACTATGCGTAGTTTCGCTTCCGGGGACATTGATATCCTGGTCGCAACCAGCGTAGTCGAAGTCGGGGTGGACGTCTCCAACGCCACCTGCATGGTGATCGAGCATGCCGAACGCTTCGGTCTCTCCGCGCTGCATCAGCTCCGGGGTCGAGTCGGCCGGGGAGAGGAACAGAGCTACTGCTTCCTGGTCTACGATCCGGAGTTGACCGAAGCGGGGAAACAGCGGCTGAAGGTGATGAAGGAGGAGCAGGACGGTTTTGCCGTAGCAGAGGAGGACCTGAAAATCCGCGGTCCGGGCAACATTTCCGGAGTCGAACAGGCGGGCTTCTTAAGGCTCCGTTTCGCCGACCTGGTGCGGGATGCGTCCCTGATGATCGAGGCCAGGGACCGGGCGCGCAGCATCCTGGCCGAGGATCCGGGCCTCCTGAATCCGAAGAATGCGGTGCTTCGGGGACTTATCCGCCAGGATCAGGAGTGACTCGGTCCCGTCCGTTGTGGGGCCGTACCAATTCATGCTACAACCCTTGAGGAGCAAGAGGAACCTATGCGAATTACCGGCGGCCGCTACCGCGGCAGAACAGTACAGTGCCCCAAGGGGGTAATCAGGCCCGCCATGGACCGGATGCGGGAATCCCTCTTCAACATCCTCGGCAACATCGCCGGCGAATCCTTCCTGGATCTCTTCTCCGGGTCCGGGGTCGTGGGAATCGAGGCCGCCAGCCGGGGAGCCGCGCCTGTGGTACTGGTGGAGAAGGACCGGGGCAAACGACCGGTGCTAATTAAGAATATCGCCATGGTGGAGAGCCCCATCAGGGCCCACATTATGGGGGCCGAGGTCTACCTCAAGCGCTTTACAGATACATTCGATTATATCTATCTCGATCCTCCCTTTCCCCTGCAGGGCAAGCGCAGCTTCCTCAGCCTCGCGGAGGATCGCTTAAACGAGGACGGTTTCGTGATGATCCATTTTCCGGAGGAGGATGATCCGGGGGCGGAGACCGAACGACTGAAACGCTTCGACCTGCGCAGCTTCGGACGCTCCCAACTGGGATTCTACCGCTTCAAGTAACTCAGCGATCGATGGTCTGCAGCCAGCGACGAAGGCGCCGGGAGAGAGTCTCCTCTTCGAAGAGTAGAGTGGGACGGGTCTTCTCATTAGGGGGCATACATTCCTCGTGCCGCCGTAAAAGCTCACTGCGGTCCGGTGCGGGATACTCATCCATTGGCAACCTTCCTTCGTTGTTTCCAATGTACACCCCGCCGCCTGCTTTTTCATGGTCCTTTAAGAGAAGAGTAGTTTTTTTATAAGCGGCGAACCCCTTTAGCCATGGGCATCTCCGCCCCGTAGAGGAGATCCTGATGTTCACCGATCCGCCCGGGATTGAGCATCAGGTCATGGATCTGCAGTTTTCCGATCCAGTCGGCCTTTACGCGCTTAATGATCTTCCCCTTCTCCATGAAGAATCCGGTCGACGACGGTATATGGAATACCAGACGCCCGAAGGGATAGCTCTTGCCGGAACGTTCGTCCTTCAGGATTGAGATCAGCGGAATCGGCTCCTCCAAATAGCTGTGCACCCGTCCCACGAAGATATAGGCGTTCCTCCGTTCGCCGCCGTAGAGATAGACCTTCTCCCCCGGTTCATACGGAGCCAGTATCTGCAGAAAGCCCTCGAGGAGGGAGGCATCGAAGCGCGCCTGGGGCGAGAAACGTTCCCGGTCGAAGAGATAACCGCCGGCCTGATCCCTGAGATACTGAATCGCTTCCATACGGCTAAAGGGGGTGTGGGAGGTAACCGGATTGGTCAGCTCGTCGTAGAAGGCGACGATCTGAAAGAGCCGCACAAATTCATGCAGATAGCGGTTCTCGTTGGGCGGAGGATAGCCGGTGCCGTCGGGGTAGATCTTCTGCGTCAGGAGCATCATGCGGGAGATAGAGGAGAGATCGTGCCGGTCGCGGATCAGGTTCCGTAGAACCGTGACGTTCCTCTGCAGGATCTTGATCCGGCGCTGCTCGGCGGCGGAGACGCCGTCGATCAGGGTCGAGGTGCTGACCGTCTGGTGAATCTCATTATGAGCGAAGCCCAAGGCATGCAGGAGCACCCCCAGGGCGGCGTCGACAATAAAATCCTGGCTGTACTGGAAGAGGGTATCCTTATCCACCGAGCTGTTGGGATCGAAGCGCTTCTCCGTCAGCGGCGCGCCGGTCAGGATACGTTCCTTATTGATATTGATCATGGCCGTCAGAAAGTAGCAGGCGCAGTCCACGGCGTGATGCACATGGGCGTCGCCCACGGTGGCGATCCGCTCACCGTCGTAACGGGTCTGGAGCCGGATGGAGTGGTAACCCACGCGCGGGATTCTCCGCTTCTTGCCCCGGGTATCGCGATTCCTGACGGTGAGCTTGGCCAGCAGCGCGTAGAGGGAGGTCAGCCCGTCCCGGAGGTAGCGCACCGAGGCCTCGGGCAGAACCGCCCGGCTCCCGGCCTCGATGTCCGCCAGGTAGAGCTTCTCCGGCCGCGGCTCGAGGAGCACCCCCTTGACGATCTGCTTCCGTTTACCCGGCGCCTGGAAGCCTGTGTCGGATTCTGAGAAGGGGACGTAGCAGCTCTTCAGCTTCTCGTAGAGCCGGGTGCGAATGGTAGTAAAAGGGGTGTTCTGTGACTCGAGGAACTCCCGAATCAACTCATCCTCGCCCTTGTCCGCCCGGCGCTCCTCGTAACTCAGGGAAACGGTAGGGACCACCCGTACCCGATGCCGTCCCAAATGCTTGATAATCCGTTCGTCCGCCGCAGTTCCCGCCTTGGCGTAGACTCCTACATCGAGAAGCAAGCGCTCCCCTTCTCCCACTCTGTCGATACTCTTCAATTCAATTGACGGCATACCTCAAGTATTGTAGATCCTCCTCTTCTGGTAAAGCCCCGATCGATCTGTTATAGTCGTTTGAGGCGGAGCGGAGCCGGAGGACGCCCACGTCCGATGGCCACCGTAACAAAAGAGGAGATGATCGATGAGCGCACAACGGAGGCTGTTACAAATCCCCCCCGGAACCGAGGGATTCTTCCTGGAGGAGGCCTATCGTCACCGGAGGATCTTGAGCGAGCTCGACCGGCTGCTTACCCAGTGGGGCTACCTTCCGGCGGAGACCCCGGTCTTCGATTTTTACGATATCTACAAACCCCTGCTGGACGAGAGTTCCGCCGAGTCTATCTACCGCATGATGGATCGGGACGGCGATCTTCTGATGCTCAGAAACGACGTTACCCTCTTTCTGGCCAAGCAGATGGGTATGGCCCTGACGGAGGAGGACCTTCCGGTACGGGTCTGGTACGCCGATTCGATCCTGCGCCACCAGCAACAGGAGGATATCTCCAAGAATGAGTTCTACCAGCTCGGCGCCGAACTGATCGGCACGCCCGGCATCGAAGGCGACGGCGAAATCCTCTTGATGGCGGCTGAGATTCTCGAGCTCCTGGAGCTCCCCGCGGCAGTGCATATCGGTTCATCCGCCCTTATTCACGAAGCCGCCCGGGATCTCTCCCCGGAGGAGGCGAAAACCTTTTTCAAGGCCGTCTCCCTGCGCGATACAGAAGAGATGGAGGGGCTGATCGCCGAACGAGCGGACCGTTCCCGGATTATCGAGCTCCTCTCCTTCATCGGTAACCCGAAGGAGTATAACAGCTCGATAGAGAGTCTCGGCGAAGGCCTCGGCGAGGAGTTCAAGGCCTGTCTGGGTGAGCTGGCCGAGATCGCCCGCCTGGTGGAGGAGCAGAATCCGGGGCTCGATCTCCGCATCGACCTTTCGGAGACCGGAAGCCAGGCCTACCACACCGGAATGGTATTTCAGGCCTATCTGGAAGGAGTCGACTCCGCCTTTTTATCGGGCGGCAGATACGATAACCTGCTGGACACCTTCGGCTTCCAGAGCCCCTCGGTCGGCTTCTCGCTGCTGCTCCGCAAGGTCGAACCCCTTGTCGGCCGACCGGAACGTTTCGCCCCGGAAAAGGATACCGAACGGGCCGCCGGCTCGAGCTTTGCAGAACGCTATAGAGACGCGGCCGAGAAACGGGCCGCCGGAAGGATTGTACGCCTATGAGCGCCCCCCTTACCCTGGCCTTGCCGAAGGGCCGGCTGACTGAACAAGTACTGGAACGGATGGAATCGGTCGGGATGAAGGTCGAATTCGAGAAACGCAAACTGGTCGCCCACGACAGCGAGGGCCGGATCAAGATCCTGCTGGTCAAGAACGCCGATCTGCCGGTCTACGTCCACCACGGGATCGCCGGCCTCGGGGTCTGCGGAGAGGACGTGCTCTACGAGTACGGCTACCCCTTCGTCAAGCTCCACACCTTCGATTTCGGTTCCACCTCGATGTGTCTCGCCGGTCGCAAGGGGGAATCGCTGGTTCTCTCTAAGGGCGGCATCCGGGTGGCGAGCAAGTTCACCCGCTTTGCCCGGGACTACTTTCACGACCGCGGCATCCCGGTGGAGGTGATCAAGCTCAACGGATCGGTCGAGCTCGCCCCCGTGCTCGGATTGACCCCCTACATCGTCGACCTGGTAGAGACCGGCAACACCCTCAAGGCCAACGATTTAGAGGTCTTCGAGAAGCTGGCCGACATCCAGGTGCGGCTGATCGCCAATCCGGCCTATTTCAAGCTCAAGTTTCAGGAAATAGGCGAGTTTGTCGATACATTAGATACGGAATAGAGCATGCGCACCATTACCAAAGAGCGGAATACCAAAGAGACCCAAATCACACTGACCCTCAAGCTCGACGAGGCGGCGGAACCCGCGATTGAATCGCCGGTGCCCTTCTTCAATCACATGCTGACCGCCATGTCCTTCCACGGCGGATTCGGCCTGGAGATTAAAGCCGACGGGGATGTAGAGGTCGACCCACACCACCTGGTGGAGGATACCGGCCTGGTACTCGGGGACGCCCTCTCCGAGGCGATTGCATCCCACGGCCCGATGCGCCGTTTCGGTCACGCCGTGATCCCCATGGACGAGGCCTTAAGCGAGGTAACCGTCGACGCTTCCGGGCGGCCCTTCCTGGTATTCAAGGCCGATTTTCCGCAGATGCGGGCCGGCGACTTCGATTTCTGCCTGGTAAACGAATTCCTGGTGGCCTTGAGCACCCGAGGAGGACTGACCCTGCACGCCGATTGCCGCTACGGGACGAACTCCCACCATATGGCGGAAGCGCTATTCAAGGCCCTGGGAAAGGCGCTGGGGCAATCCTTTAGACCCAAAACAGGCGGAGTAGCCTCGACCAAGGGAACCCTCTACGCCTAAGAGTCGGTTCCGTTGGAGAATTTAGATTATTTAAATAATTGTTAATTAAAAAACATTGATTTTAGGATATCTTTTCACTATAGTAGGAACAGCGGACTTCGTAGTTAATGGACAGACGAGAAGCGTTAAAGTTGATACCCCCGGACGGGTTCCTAAAGGTTGCCGCCGGTTCGGACGTTAAGCTGAGTGCGGGGCAGCGCGCGACGCTAATACGAAAAGGCAATGAGCTATTTAACGCGGGTCAAATTGAAAAAGCGAAGCGGATCTTTCTTACTACCAGCTACTCTGACGGTCTGATCCGGATCGGCCAGTATTATGAACAACAGGACAGACACATCGAAGCCCTTCGCTTGTATTGGGTCGCTCCGGCCCCGGATAAGCGTGACGCATTGATTGAAACAATGGCATCAGTAGTACGTAAATGGTTAAAAGAAAAAGAGAGGAAATAGAGTGATGAGCGACAAAAATGATCAGATGAGAGAGCTCACCCCCGAGCAACAAGCCGAGGAAGAGCGCCTGAATGAGATCTCCGAGCTCTCGAAGCGCGGTTATCAGCTCTTGAAAGAGAATCTTGTGGAAGACGCCATCGTCTGCTTTAACAAGATTCTGGAGATGGACGAGAACAATAACTACGCCCTGGTGGGCCTGGGCGATGCGGCTCGCAAGAAGAACCGCCACCGGGATGCAATCAAATACTATCAACGCTGCCTGGCTTCGCATCCGGGCAACAATTACGCCCTCTTCGGGCTGGCCGACTGCTATAAAGCACTGCACCAGTATTCCAACGCCATAGAGATTTGGGAACGCTACCTTGAACACGATTCGAGCAACGTCACCGTCCTGACCCGCGTGGCCGACGCCTACCGCAAGGTGCGGGATTTCCGCCGCTCCAAGGAGATCTATCTCAAGGTCTTGGAGATGGAGGAGAACAACCCCTATGCGTTAATCGGCCTGGGACATCTCCACTACGACTTCAGGGAGTATGAGGATGCTTTGCGCTACTGGGAACGGATGCTGGAGGTCAAGAAGGATGATGTCGACATCCGGGTGCTGACCAGCCTCGGGAACTGTCACCGCAAGCTCAAGACCTTCGAGAAGGGGCTGGTCTACTTCGGCCGCGCCCTCGATCAGGAGCCCAACAACTTCTACGCCCTCTTCGGCATGGCCGACTGCTACCGCGGACTCGATCGGCACGAGGAGTCCTTGGAGTACTGGCAGCGGATCCTCTCCCGGGATCCCCGGAACAAGGTAATCCTGACCCGGGCAGGAGACTCCTACCGACATATGGGCAACTTCGATATGGCCGAGGAATATTACCACAAGGCCCTCAATATCGAGTTCGACGCCTACGCTATTCTGGGACTGGCCCTGATCAATAAGGCCCGGGGGAATTATCGCGAGGCGATAGAGAGTCTCCACGGCCTCTTGAAGAACGATCCCAAGAACCACCGGCTCTACACCGAGATCGCCGAATGCCATCTGCAGCTGAACGAGAAGGACCAGGCCATCGATATCCTGACCAGCTTCCAGCGGCTGGGTATTCGCAATACCTACGTCTCCAACATGCTCGACAGCCTGCGACTGGGCCGTTAATCCGTAATGAGTAACCGGGCATCGCTGCTTTCGGCCCTGCCCGAAGAGATTAGTGCCCTCATTGCTCCGGAACCGCGGTTCCGGGGCAAACAGATTTTCGAGTGGCTCCACCGCAACGGCGCCGCAGATTTCGAGCAGATGCATACCCTCCCCAAAGCCCTCCGTTCGCATCTTCAGGCGGACTACTCTCTTTTTAGCGGTCGACAGGATGCCGACGAGAGCTCGCCCGACGGCACTCGCAAGCTGCGTATCTCGCTTAGCGACGGCGAACGGATCGAGGCGGTCCTGCTAAACGACGGCGCCGGACGTCACACCGCCTGTATCTCGACCCAAGCCGGCTGCGCCATGGGCTGCGCCTTTTGTAAAACTGCGACCATGGGCCTGCACCGCAACCTGACCGCCGCGGAGATCATCGAACAGTTCTACCGGCTTGAACGGCTCCCGGATGTGGAGGCGGGGCTCGATTCGGTCGTCTTCATGGGCATGGGCGAACCCTTCATGAATTACGAGGAACTCTCGAGGGCGATCACCATCTTGACCCACCCCAAGGGGCGGGCCATGAGCCCTCGGAGAATAACCGTCTCGACCTCCGGCGTCCCGGAAGGAATCCGGCGCCTGGCGGACGACCATCCCCAAGTGCGCTTGGCGGTCAGCCTGGTCGCCGCCGACCCCGGCCTGCGAAGTGCGCTGATGCCGGTGGAACAGCGGAATCCCCTGCCCCGGCTCAAGGAGGCATTACAGGCCTATCAAGAAGCAGGCGGCCGCCGAATAACCCTGGAATACGTACTCCTGAAAGAGATCAATCACCGGAGGGAGGATGCGGATCTAACGGCCCGCTTCGCCGCAAGGCTTTCGTGCAATATCAACCTGATCCCCTGGAATCCGGCAACCGGGATAGCCCCGGTCCTCCTCCCCGACGGACGGGAAGTCGCTCTCGCCGAGCCGGATGAGGATGAGGTGCTGGCGTTCCAGGCCGCCCTGGAGAAGCGGGGGCTGACGGTGGTGCTTCGCTACAAGAAAGGCCGCGGGGTCAACGCCGCTTGCGGTCAGTTAGCGACCGGAAAGGATTGATCAGGCTTCGCTCTCGCTCCACACATCTCCCTCGAGCAACTCGTCTATCCTCATTGCTCGCCCTGCCGCCCAGTATTGAGGATAATCGATCTCGTACTCTCTGCAGCGTTCCCGGGCCCTGGTAAGTCGCGGGGAACGGCCTTCGTCGGTATCCCGGACCGAGTCGAGAATCAGGGATGCGCCGCCTGCGTAACGGGCCGCTGTCTCTCGCCGGCTTAAGTGAAGGGCCAGATCGGCCATCCGCACCAGCAGCACTGCGACGTTCATCCGATCCCCTACTTCAGCGAAGAGGCGTAGAGCCTCCGCGCTCCGCCGGGCGGCTTCAACATATCGGTGTTGTCGCAAGGCTGCGAGTCCCATTCCCTCCTCGCACCAGGCGCACATCCAGCGGTCCCCCAGATCCTGAAAAAGCTGCAATGAGATCTGATAATCAGCCAAGGCCCGGTCAAACTCCCCTCGAGCGCTTCGAATATCCCCCAGGCCATTCAGTGCATGGGCGTAATACCATTGATTTCCGCTTGCCCGGGAGAGTTCAGCCGCCCGCTCGAGCTCGGCCACCGCGGTATTGTCGTCGCTTTCACCGCCGGTGGTAGCATAGGCCCAGATGAGCGTGAAGATAATCAGGGGCCGATCGCCCGTTTGTCGAGCCGCATCGACCGCCTGCAGGGCGTATTCCTCTCCCCGGACGGTATCCCCCATCCAGCGCAGGGAGACCCCGACGCCGGACAAGGCCCGCGCCTCCGTCGCCGCATCTCCCGTCTCGCGGCTAAGGTAGAGACTCTCCGCATACAGCTCCTGCGCCCGCCGCCACTGTCCGCCCACAAAGAGGAGCCAAGCCCGGGAGGCGATTCCCGCCGCACGCAGACGAATCTGATCGGAGGGGAGGGCCTCCAAAAAGGCCGCCAACCAGCGTTCGCCGAGGACAAAGTATCCCCGACGATACCAGAACCAGTGGAGATCGATGCAGATTCGTACCCCCTCGCTATACTGCGCATCACTGTAGAGGGTCTGCAAAAGCTGGCGAAGATTAGCATCGTCCAACTCGAGAAGATGTACGGCTTCGCTCTCCCGGGGACCATCGAAGAGGGAACTGAGGTCGGCTACCATGTTGCGGTAGTAGTCGACGAACCGCCGCAGGATTTCCGCAAAGGTGTCGATTGCTTCTATCTGCAACCGGGCATACTGACGGATACTTTCGAGTAGAAAGAAGCGCTTCTCGCCGCTCCTCAGCCGACCGTTCTCCCGAACCAGGCTCTTCTGTATCAGGGATCGGAGCAGTACCGGACACCCGGCCTCGCTACCCGCATCTCCGCAGATCTCGGCCGCCGCGGTGAGGGAAAATCCCCCGGCGAATACCGAGAGAGCGCTGAAGAGTCGCGCTTCCTCACGACTGAGTAGGGAGACACTCGAGCTGATCGCCTTCTGAAGAGAGGAGTGTCGCGATGCGGAGTCGTTGATGCCGGAACGGAGAATCTTTAGGGGCTGGGTCAAGCTCTTCCGCAGCTCCTCGATGGTAAAAACCTTCAACAGGGGCACAGCCAACTCTATCGCTAAGGGGAGTCCGTCGAGAAGGCTGCAGATATCGACGATCTTATCCAGGGGAATTGTCTCGAGCTCCTCGGCTTCGAGGATCAGCCGGGCCCGGTCGAGGAAGAGGGCAGAGGCATCCGCCGCTTCGTCGCCGCTCACGTCGAAGGGGTGGACCTCTAGGATTCGTTCATGACCTATTTGTAACCCCTCGCGGCTGCTTACCAGCAGAGACAGACTGGAGGATCGGTTCAGCAATGCATCGATGAAATCCCTGCATTCAACGAGATGTTCGAAATTATCGAGGACCAGTAGGATCTTCGAACCGCTGAAGTAGCGCACCAAGAGGCCAATCGCCTCCTCCGCGGATGAGAAGCTCTCCCGCAACCCGCAGGCGGCGCTGATTACCGCCGGCAGTTCGTCGGGACAGTTGATTCTACTCAATTCAATAAAGATCAATCCCCCCGGGAAAAGGGCGGCCGCCGATCTGCAACCCTCTATCGCGAGCCGGGTCTTGCCTGCTCCCGCCGGTCCGGTAAGGGTACAGAGCCTTCCGCCGCTCGAGAAGATCTCCCGAATAGACTGAAGTTCCTGTTGACGTCCGAAGAAGCTGTTCGCCAGCTGGGGTACTGAAGGGGAGGGGATAAAAATATCCGAGGATAAGCCGGAGCTGATCTCCTGCAGGAGCTCTTCTGTCTGAAGCTCAGGCTCCTCATCCAGCTCCTCCGCAAGAAAGCGGCGGCACTCCCGGTACTGCTCGATGGCCGCCGATCGCTGTCCGGACCTGGCCAGCAGACGCATCACCAGCCGATGGCTCCCCTCCTCCAGAGGATCCAGAGCGATCAATCTTCGCCCCAGACGCAGGGAGTCGGTCCAGTTGCTTCTGAGGGATGCGAACTCGATGAGGTCGTAGAGAACCGATGAGAGTTGTCGCCGGAAAAGTTCCTCGTGCAAGAACTCCCAGGTATCAAAATCCGGACAATCCGGCAGGGTAAAGCCCTCTAGGAAGGGAGCGGTAAAGAGCGACTCCGCTTCGGTCAGGCGTTTTTCCCGAAGGCTATCATCCGCCGCGGATCGGGCCTCGGCTACACGCTTCCGGAACTCGACCACATCGACTCGGCATCGCTCAAGATCAAGCTTCAGAAGATCGCTACCGTTGTTGACCAGCGAGGTACCGAGGATCTCGTTGAGCTGGAAGATGCAGCTGCGAAGGTTGGCTCGGGCCTGGGTCTGTCCCGACCGGGGCCAGAACAGAGTCGCCAGGGTATCCCGGCCTACCGGACGGCCTTCGACCGCCAAATAGGCGAAAAGCGCCGTGCTCTTGTGGCGCAGGCCGCCGACGGCGTCTCCCGCCGAGAAAATCGTCGGAGGTCCGAAGAGTGTGGCCGTAAGGAGTGACATCTAACTTTTGCCGCCAATAACCTTTATAGTTTATTGTAAATCCGCTGAAACGATTCTGCAACACCCTTCTACTATGCTGCTCTGAGGAATGAGTCCTTGAAATGGAAGCAATAGAGCAGCTGATTAATGAGTTTCTCCGGGCGCTCCAGAGAGCGGATACTGAGGGGATCCTCGGATTAACCGATACATCCGTCGTCCTGATGATCCCGGCCACCCCCGCCCTACGGGGTACGGAAGCCCTCAGACGCTGGTTAAAGACTCAATTCAGGCATAAATCCCCGGAGGCGGAGATCGAGATAATTGGAGTCCGGTTAGATGAGAAGCTCGGCGTTATAGAGGGCAGATTTACCGCCAGGATTCACGACGATCGAAATACACGGATTGAGGTAGTAAGCGGCAACTACCTGGCGGTTGTCCGAGAATCGGAAGAAGGGTTGCGGCTCTCTCACTGCAGCTTCAGCTCCGATCTGCCGCCGGCCCGCCACGCAGCGGGGGTTTGAAACCAGGCGACGGCGCCAGGGGCACCGCCGCACCAGGCAGCATGCGGGCCGCTATTCGGCGCTGCTCACTGCAGCCATTTGAGGTACGTTCGAGTTATAGCAGTCCCGGTAGATCTTCCAGCTACCATCATCCTGTTGACGGAGGATAGTCAGAAACTTCCCGTCCATGACCGATGGGGGATCCCCGTTCTTCGGGGTCGACTCGATCAAATAGGTGCCCATGGACCAGGCGATATCATCGTGGATGATTATCTCGTCCCAATAGATCTCCATCTCGATATCCATTTTCCGAGCACCTTCAGGTAAAGATTTGCGCATTCCGGGGGCGGCCTCTTTCATGAGGTACATAGGCGCTTGGGGAGGCATCTTGAAGGCCCCCGGTTCATGCAGCGCGATGAAGGTCTCCGCGTCGCCGGATTCGAAGGCATCGCAGTAGGTATCCCATATACCGGCGATCTCTTCCCGCTCCTCTTCGAGCTGCGCCTCCTGCGATCCGCCGGCCCAGAGGGTCATTCCTGCAAGCAGCAACACAACAGCAACTAAGATAATCCGTTTTTCCATATTCATCTCCTCATGAATTTGATCTTGGATCAGCATACGGAAACGGCGTTGCAGAAGCGTTGCAGAAAAATAGCCGCCGGGGAGTCCCGGCGGCTATTAAATTAGAGTACTGTAACTTCCTAATTCAATTTACTACCACTGGGGCGGATAGAACTCGGCTACGTCCTCTGCGGTAATTATGTGCTGGGGCAGGTTCCTACGGGGCGGCAGGTCTACGCCGTTAAACCAGTCCGCGGCGGACTGCACTGCTAAGGCTCCATCGCCTTCAGCAGTCTGATAGGTGATCGCCTGGAGCTTTCCGTCACGGACAAAGTCCATGCCGACCTTGGAGTTACCGGCGGCCATAACGACTACGTCGTCCCGGCCGGCCTTGACCAAGGCTTCAATGATACCCAGGGTCTGGGCGGAGTCGTCTGCGGCGAAGATACCTTTCAGCTCGGGACCGAAGCGGGTCAACCAATCGGAGGTCAGCTGCATAGTCTTGTCGGCTTCAAATCCGGGGGCCTGGGCATCCAGGGTAACAACCTCGGGGGCATATGTATCGAGTTCCGAAACGGGGCCGAAGTAGCGGGCAAAGTAGGGTGAGCCGCCGGGAGCGTGCTGTACATAGGCAACGCCAAGTTCGTCGGCATCGGGATTTCTTGCCCGCAGTTCATCGGCGAATTCCCGAGAGAGCTTCCGCATCTGACCAAAGTCGTCCGGTCCGGTCCATGTGATGGCATAGCGCATCGCTTCGGCTGTAGGCAGGGTGTTGAACAGGATTAGAGGAACGCCGGCCTGGTTGATCTTGCGCGCCTGCTGGGGAGCGGTCTTAGCATCCAGCGGAATCAAGAGAATCATGTCGGGGCGTTCGTTAATCGCCTGATCGATCATCTGATTCTGTACAGCCAGATCCCAGTTGGGAGAGAGGACCTTGAGATCCATATCATAGGCATCGGCGACCTTGTTGGCGCCGTTGGTACAAGCTGTGGTCCAGGGATGGTCGCCGTGTACGATCATCACAACCCGCTTGCCGATCGCTCCCGACTCGGGGGACGCGGGGATATTGGTCTTCTCCACATTCCAGCCGGCGTACTCCATATCGTACCAATGCAGGGGATCTTCCTCAGGCAGCGCCTCGGGATCTGCAGGACGGTTGGGGATTTTTCCCTGGACGTCCGCACCAAACTTGAGCAGCGGCTGACCATCAGCTGCAGTCAAGACCGAGGTATCGACCGCAAGGGACGCTTCCAGATTTGCCTCTGCCTCGTCGGCGCTCATGGTTCCTTCCTGGGTTCCGGCCGCAAAGATCAGTCCACCAATCAGCAAAACCGACAACACGCATAACAGTTTCTTCATACATGCCTCCTTAATTAGGCGTAATATATCTCGTCCGGTAGCTATTGAGCTCCGGATAACGAGCAGGTGCGATCAGGCCTTTACAGCCTGCTCTTCCAGTTCCGCGAGCAGTTCCGGGCGTTGCCCGATATTCTTCTCGTGGGAGTAGATTGCATAGGCCTCGTAGAGGACTACCAGAGCCAGGATCAGGCCGGCCACGAAGATCTTTACCTCGTTACCGAGACCTAAGAGGATGATTCCCGTGTAGAGAATCTCCAGGGTAAGCACCGCCACGACCGTCTGTAGGGCGCCGCCTTTTCCTCCGGCCATGGAGGTTCCGCCGATAATCGTGGCGGTGATGACGTACATCAGGCTGTTATCCCCCATGTTGAGGGTCGCGGCGCTCGACTCCATGGCGAAGAGGACCCCGCCGAAGGCGGCCATAACCCCGGAGATCACGAAGGCGCCGGTTATGTAACGGTCGGTATTGATTCCCGCCAACCAGGCGGTATCCTTGTTTCCGCCGACGAGAAAGAAGTTTCGTCCCCGCTGGGTGCGGCGCAGGAAAATCTCGAAACCGATTACCAGCAGGATCAGAATCAGAACCCGGGGCGTGATCAGCGGGAGAATGGGCCGGGAGAGGAAATCCGAGACGGCGAAGGCGTCGGGGGTAGCCAGACTTATCGAGTTCCCCCCGGTGAAGGTATAGATAGCTCCTTGGAGTATCGTCATGGTTCCGATGGTTACGATAAAGGAGTGGATCTTCATCTTGGTTACCAAGAGCCCGTTCACCAGACCTACCAGACCGCCGGCGATAACCGCCGCGGGAAGGCTCAAGCTGTATCCGATATGCCCCTTTAATCCCAAGCCGACGATACCGGCGAAGGTAACGATGGTACCTATGGAGAGGTCGAGCTGGGCGGTGATCAGGATGATACAGAATCCCAGCGCCACGGTCGCATTCAGAGAGGCGGTCTTCAAGATCGTCGTCAAGTTGAAGACGTTGAAGAAGTGGGGCGCGAAGAGCGACATGAAGGTAAACATCAGCAGAAAGAGGATGTAGATCCTATATTTGTTACCGAACGCCAAGAGGCTGTTCCGTTTTTCTTCTCGATTATGCATCATCCCTCCCGAGACTGCGCAGTGATTTGGCGTTGATGGCGACTACGATAATGAAGATGGCGCCCCGGATCATATCCTGGGAGAAGGTCCCTATGCCGAGCAGGGTCATGATGTTGTTCATCAGACCGATTACCAGGGTTCCGCCGAGAACGCCGATTATGTTTCCCCGGCCGCCGTTTAGGGTCATTCCGCCGATAACCACCGCGGTAACCGCTTTAAAATCGTAACCGGCTCCGTTGTACCAGGCCCCGACCCGCGAGAGGGAGGTAACCGCTAAACCGCCCACGGTGGCCGCGATGGCGGAGAGGATAAAGGCGATTCCGATGATCCGCTCTACCCGTATTCCGGTAAACCGGGCCGCGGTGCGTGCCGATCCGGTAAGCTTCAACTGAGCGCCGTATTGGGTCTTACTCAAGAGGAACTGCCCCGCAATGACGACGATGATCAAAAGAATCACCGGCATGCCGATGACCCCGAAGAGCCGGAAACGGTAGATACTGTCGAATAAGGCCACCGCTGCAATATCGTCGGTAATCATGTCGGGATAAATCTGCTTATTGACCCAGATAAAGCGGATAACCCCGAGGGTCACGTAGCTCATGGCCAGGGTCCAGATAATCGGGTTAGCCCGGAACTTCCCAACCACCAGGGCGTTGATCGCCCCGACGAATAGTCCGACTAAGAGAGCTCCGAGAATCGCCGGTAGAAAGCCGATCCGCAAGAGTTCGATGCTGACGATCCCGGTCAGCGCCATGGTTGTGGGTACCGAAAGGTCGGCATAGTGGCCCGAATAGGTAACGAAGGCCATTCCTACCGCGACGATTCCCAACAGCGCTACAGCGTCGATAATGTTGAGAAAGTTTTGGGGCGTCGCAAAATTATTGATGATACCGGCGCCCTGTAACAGCAAGCCGAAAAGGAGCAGCAACAGAGCTACAAAATAGATGCCGAAGGTATGCACAATTCGTCCGAAGGTACTCGAACCGACAGCACGAAGGTCCTTCTCCAATACATTCGTTTCCGTCATCTTTAAACGCTCCCTTCGCCGTTGGCTGCTAATAGCAACGCCTCTTCGGAACACTCGTCGTGATCCATCTCTTGGGTAAAATGGCCCTTGCGCATAATCATCACTCGATCGCTCAAGCCCACCAGCTCGGGCAAGTCCGATGAGATCAGAATAACTGATGCTCCCGCTTCAACGGCCTTCTCGATCGCATCATGAATTATCATCTTGGCGCCGATATCGACGCCCCGGGTCGGCTCGTCCAAAATCAGAAGCTTCGGTTCGGTGGCGAGCCACTTGGCCAAGAGCACCTTTTGCTGATTACCGCCGGAAAGGTTGGCCACTGTCCGGGAGGGATCCCGGGGATAGATAGAGAGCTCATCTATTAGAGCCTTGACCTTGTTTCTGCCCCGGGCTTTGTTGAAGGTAACCGCCCGGGAGAGGTCGGGAATAATCCCGGCGGTGATATTGTCGTCCACCAAGAGCCTCAAGGCGAGCCCCTCATTCTTCCGGTCCTCGGTGAGATAGGCGATCCCTTTGCGCATTCGTCCGGCCATATCGCTCGCGGGAAGGCGTTTACCGTCGAGATGAATACTCCCCTCTTCGGCCTTATCGAGTCCGCAGAGGACCCGGGCCAACTCGGATCGGCCCGCCCCGGAGAGCCCGCAGATTCCGAGGATCTCTCCCCGATTAAGATCAAAATTAATATCATGAAAATAGCCGAAGCGAGAAAGATTCGAGACCTTAAGCCGGCTCTCCCCGATCTCATGCTCCCGTCGGCTGTAGAATTCCTTTACCGACCGGCCGACCATCATCTGGACGATCTCCTCCCGCCGTACGTCTCCGATATCCCGGGTATCGACCCGCTTCGCATCGCGCATAACGGTCACCCTATCGGCGATCTCATAGATCTCCGGCAGGTGGTGGGAGATATAGACGATAGCCAGTCCGTTGTTCCTCAGGCTGCGAATGATCTCGAAGAGGCGTTCTACCTCTTCCCTGGACAGGGCGCTGGTAGGCTCGTCCATCACCAGGATACAGGGGCGCGTCCCCAGGACCTTGGCGATCTCGACCAGCTGCGCCTCATGCTGACTGATATCCTCGATCGGGAGTTGAGGATCCAGATCCAAGCCGACATAGGCCAAGAGGCGCTTCGCTTTCTCGTTCATCGCCTCCCGGTCGACTAGAAAGCCCTTCTTAGGCAATCGACCGGCGAGAAGATTCTCGGCAATGCTGATCGGTTTCGCCAGACTCAGCTCCTGGTAGATCATCCCGATACCGAACTCCTTGGCCTTGGAGGGGGTATGCAGCAGGACCTCCTTGGAGTTGATAAAGATTCTACCCGTATAATCGTTGAAAGAACCGGCCAACATCTTCATAAGGGTCGATTTTCCGGCGCCGTTCTCTCCTACCAGGGCATGCACCTCACCGGCGTAAACTTGAAAATCTACATTGTCCACAGCGATGGTTCCCGGATACCGCTTTCCGACGCCTTGCATATCCAGCGCCAGTCCAAGCCGCTCTTCGCTCACTACCACGCTCCTCTGTTTCTATTCTTCATCACCATATTCCTACTCTCTTACTCTCCGTCATCTTAACATCCCTAGGCATTGAACTCGGCAACGGCATCGAACATAGCCACGATATTCTGAGGCGGAACATCGGGCAGGATATTATGGACCGTATTAAAGACGTAACCGCCGCCCCGGGAGAAGACCTCCAGCCGTTCCAGGGTCTGGGCGCGAACCTCCTCGGGGGAAGCGCTGTTCAGCACGCTCCGCGTATCGATACCGCCCCCCCAGAAGGTGATCTCCCGACCGAACTCCTGCTTTAAGTAGGCCGGCTCCATGCCCCGCGCGTTGGTCTGCACGGGATTAAGGATCTCGAAACCGGCCTCGATGATATCCGGCAAGAGTTTATCCAGGGAGCCGCAGGAGTGGAGAAAACTTCTCATGGATGAGTTCGCCTTCACATAATCGGTCAGTATCCGGTGCCGCGGTTTAAAGAGGCTGCGATAGATCTCCGGCTGCATAAAGGGTCCCGCGTCGGTACCCAAGTCATCGCCGAAGCGTACGATATCCGCCACATCGCCCACGGCGGCGCAGACCTTCTCGAGGGTCGCCAGATGGCGCTCCATCAGGGCATCCAGCAGGGACTCTACCTGCGCCGGTTCCAGCATCAAATCCATAAGAAAGTTATCAATTCGCCGGAGGAAGGTTCCCCACTCGAAGAGGTTGCACCCGATTACAACCATTATCGCCCGGTCGCTGGTGCGACGCAGCTCTAACGCGTTCTCCCGCAGCCGTTCCCAGAATCCGGGTCCAGAAGCGTTATCCCAGGGGGAGTGGACCAGGGCGGACCAGAGCACCTTGCCCATCGCCTCGTCCAGGCCTGACCAGTCGCTCGGGTATCCCTCCTGATAGGGAAAACAGGTCTCGTCGAAGAAGGCCGCCCCTTCCGGCATGCTGGCGATCAGGGTTCCGTCCGCATGATACGCGGACCAGGAGCCGTCGGCCTCCCGCTGCGGCGTAAACCAGGCGGGATACTGGGCGGCGGCTCCGGTGTAGAGCTCGGTAGCTCGCCAATCCTCCGGCTCGCTATTGAAGGTTCTGCCCACGTCGACTACGTCGATTCCGAAGCGTTTCAGGGCCCACTCCTCCGGCTGGGCTAACTGTTGAACCACATCATAAACCTGTACACCCCCCGTCTGTATCCCCAAAAAGTCCCGGAGATTGGCGTAGGCCACGGCGGAGATACCGGAACTCGGATTGGAGCCGAGATCCACGGGAACCTTATCCGGCTCCCGATGATCGATTGCGCTTAAGATCCGTTCGCGGGAGGTCATCACATCCGCCTCAACCCAGTTCGGGGATATCATGTTCCCCGAGGTTCAAAGGATACGCACCGTGTTTGCGGATGGTGTTCAGAACAAACTCGAAACGCTCGGCGGAGACATTGCTCGGCACGGAATGGTCCGACTGGGGGAAGTACCCGCCCCCTTTGGCGGCGTTCATTTTCCGCAAAACCTGGGCTTCCAACTCATCTAAGGGAGCGTTGGCCCAATCGTAGGCATTGATATTCCCGCAAAAGCCCATCCGATGGCCGTACTGCTTGCGCAGATCGACCACATCGAGTCCCGATTTTGCCTCCAGAGGATTATAGGAGTCCAGTCCGATCTCGATGAAGTCCTCGTAGAGTACGGACGCGTTCCCGCAGCCGTGGTAGATTACCGGAAGCCCTTCGGCGTGACAAAGATCAATAATCGCCTTCACGGTGGGCTTGAAGTGGGTGCGCCAGAAATCGGGCGAGAAGAGCATCCCGTTTACATAGGCCACGTCGCCCCAGATAACCATGCCGTCCAGCATTCCGTCGGCCGCCTTGAGCTGCGCCTTGGTCGATTCGATCAGATAATCGCCGACCCTGGCCAGGAATCGGCCCAACTCGTCGGGATAGAGCCCCATCCAGAGGAGCATATTCTCCGAACCGATAATCCGCCAGCCGAGCTCGTGGGCCTCGCAGATCGAACCGTAAACCGGCATCTTGGGATGCAAACTCTTAACCGTATCGATCCAGGGAGGGGAGTTGCGAACAATCACCTCAGAGACCCCGGCGATCTGATTGTCGCCGCCCTTAAAAAAGCGCCGCTCGTCCCAAGGGTCATCGAACTGGAAGGCTTCCATCTTCTCCAGGGTATCGGTCTCGAACTGCTCAAAGTAGGGCATCTGCCGCCCTTCTCGGTGGCGAATAACCGCTTCGAATCCTGTTCTCAGGACAATGTCGTCTTCCTTCTCTTCCAAGATTTCGAAGGATTTAATATGGGGATCCATATTGGGAACCGTGACGATCCAGTCCAGATCGTAGTAGGTATAGATATCGGTATCCGCGGAGAGGCCCAACTCCTGCTGCCAGCGTTTGATAAAGGAGACCCAGAAAAAGTCGCTAACAGGGATTCGATCCGCTTCTTCATGTCGGAGGGTCTTGTTGATCCGCTCCAACTTAGTTAAACAGTTTGCCGTACGTTCCATTGTCGTCATACTCCCCATAATCAATCCAGATGGAAAACTTCATCCATCTCGGCCCACCATTCGCCCTCTCGGCGAGTCTCCAGCGGCTCCTGCATCGGCATCATGATATCCCACCACTCCTGGGTAAGCGGATCATCGGCCATCTTCTGAGCATCCGCTTGAAAGTCCTCCCCGATATACTCGAAATAGGCGAAGAGAAACCCGTCCTTATGAAATATGGAGTAGTTGCGAATATTGCACTCGGTGATCTTCTCCAATATCCCGGGCCAGACCTCGCTATGATATTTTGTATAGCTCTCGAGTACCCCGGGCTTCAGTTTAATAAGCTGTCCATGTCGGATCATTGAACGTCTCCTCGTCTTGATGAATATTTATCTTAACACAGATAAATATGCTGTCAAGTTTTATTAAATTTATTTTCCCCAGCCCTATTAACACCCGTAATCGGCCGCTAAATCCTGATAAAGAGGATAATTCCGCGGTTACCACCTCGCCAAAATTACTCCCCGAACCCAGAATGATAAATTTTTATCACCGGTTGCCCGGCACGAATTCACGAATTGTCTCGAACATCGCCCGTACATTTCCCACCGGCGTCTCAGGCAGGATATAATCGTGGCTCGCTCCGGCTATAAAACCTCCTCCGGGACTCATTATGCGTAAGATTCTCTCTGTTTCGCGACGAACATCCTCCTCGCCGCCCTGAATCAGAACCGCTTTACTGTCGATAGCGCCGTTGAGCACCAATTGATCGCCGAACTCGGCCTTGAGCTCCGCCGGATCCATACCGACGCAGTCGGGCTGCAAGGCGTGCACACCGTCGATCCCGACCTCCGCCAGGAGAGGAAAAAGTTCGCGATACCCGCCGCAGCAGTGCAGCATTATTCGCTTATCGTAGCGATGGGCCAGTTCGACATGTCGGCGGAGTTGAGGAATCATAAAGCGTCGAAAGAGCTCAGGCCCCAGCAAGGGTCCGGTCTGGCCGCCGAAATCATTCCCGATGAAGTAGATATCGATGCCGTTCTCCTCCTCACGAAAGGCCTTTTCCGAAGCGGCGAGATAGTAGTCGTTGATCGATGAGAGAAGAAGATCTACATATTCTGGCTCATCGTACATCAGGTAATAGAGATCCTCCATACCGACCAGATCGATTGCATCGTGCCAGAAGGGGGACCATTCGCCCCCTAAAATCGCATATTCTCCGCCGTAGCGACGGGAGGCGTCGGGGATTCCGGAGGTATCCGCCCAATCAGGGCTTGGCCAAGGATAGGATCGTAGATCATCCAGAGTATGGCGCCCCTGCAGGGGATGACTCTTCGGCTCACCGTAGAAGAGGCCTATCCGCTCTACCCCGAAGGGACTTCTCCAGGTCGCCCCCTCCGAGAGAGGCTTCGAGGGACCACGATAGACTGAACCGACCCGACGGAAATCGTCGCCGAAATAGCGCAGCAGCTCCTCCTCGGAGTCGAGTTCAAGTTCAGCGATCGCCAGCTCGATGAACTCAGGGGAGGCGCCGAACCACTTGGGGATCCGCTCTACCGGTCGGTGTTCGAAGGTATCCAGCACCAGCTCCCGGCTAGATCGTTCCTTCACCTCGCGGCCTCTTCGGCGCACTCCATGGCGATACGGCTCCACTCCCAGAGCCGCTCGGGCCGGTATTTCACCGTGGAGATATCCTTCATGATAAATTCGATATTCGGGGTCGCCTCCGCCGCGGCCAAGGCCCGCTTCAAATCCTCCCGGGCTTTCTCGGGGCTCCAGCTACTCTCGGCAAAGACCGCGGGATTGGGCTTGATACTGGCCACATAGTCGGATCCCAGGGCCGGAAGGATCTTGGCGTAGTCGTTCCAGGGACTGACCGAGATCTTGCGCAGGTTCGGAATCTGCTTTAAGAGATGTATCTTATTCTGCAGGGGTTCGCAGCAGCCGTAGTAGGTTACCCCCCACCGCTCCAACCAGCGCAGGTCGTGACGCAGGGCGAACTCCCAGTGCATATCCGGGGAAACCTCGGAAAAGATCTGAGCGTTCGAACAGCCCCACATGTTATGGGGACGCACATACTCGGGATCGTAGGGCTCTCCGGGAAGATCGGAGATATAGCCGTAGCCGCCGGATCCGACCCGGGTATTGTTATTATCCAGGGAGAGAAGGTTCTGTTCAACGAACTGATCCAGCTCCACCATCCAGGCGTCGACTAGACGCTCTACGGCGGCGTTGATCATCTCGGGATCGGTGATCAGCGCGATCATCGCCTCCTGTACGCCGGTCCAGCGAATCAGGTAATCCCAAGGGGTGAACCAGATATGCGTCTGCCCCACCTTGCGTACCGGCATGATATCGGAGAAAAGCTCCTGCATGGTGCGGAAAACCACCTCCGTCGTCCCGGCATGGTGGACGACCTTGGGCAGACTGATCTTCTCCACATCGGCGATCTCCTTGATCTGCACGTGGAAATGGCGGGAGACGATCTCGTTGGCCTCGTCGGTTTTGACCACGTCGGTCTCCTCGTGGATACCGAAGTCGGTCGAGTGGATCGCCAAGGGACACTCCAGATAGTCGTTGACGACCATATCCCCCTGCATGTGGTCCCACCGATAGATTGTACGCCGCAGGGTGCGCTCCATCTCCCGGGCCCAGCTATTCTCCGAGACGAGGGTCAGCTCGTCGTCCACATTCATCTCGTGCCAGGGGATCTCGTTGATCCAGACCATCGGCCGCACCGCCTTAAGATCGTTCATCCGGCGCCAGAGCTGCGGCCGCTCGCGATTGGCCGGATCGGCCGCAATCTCGGCCGTTCGGGAAGCAAGGCGGCGTAGGGTATCCTTTTCCCGGGAAGAGAGGCTAATTTCGTCGATCACGAGGGGTTCGGAGTAACTTCCGGGATCGTGCAGCATGATTATCGCTCCTTAGGCGGTGTAGATTCGTACGTGTCTACCATTCTAAGGAGCGATTCGAAGCGCCCGCAACATCAATAATTGCTAATCAGGCTATAAATTTTCAGGAATCAATACGCTGCGAATCCTCCCGATCACCGCAAGCTTGACAATATTCGGTGGGAGAAATTCCGCAGATCTGCTTGAAGATAGAGTAGAAATAGCTGGCTTCAGAGTATCCTACGGCCAGCCCCGCCTCTTTGGCGCTATACATTTCGGTGCGCAGAAGCTCCTTGGCCTTCTCGATTCGAAACTCGTTTAGATAGCGGGAGAAGCTCACGCCGATCTGTTCGCGAAAGAGTTTTCCCAGATAGCCGGCGGAGAGTCCGAACTGGTTCGAGAGGGTTTTTAAGGACATCGGGTCCGCATAGCGCAGCTCCACCACGGCCCGCACCTGGTCGACCACCGAACCGTGAAGCTGATGGGAGCCGATCATCTTCTCTACCATGGTCCGGGCGAGATCCTGCAGCCAACCGAGGGTTCGTCTGACCGATCGCTGCTGAAAGAGCCCCTTGTAGAGCATCTCGTACCCGCCTACCAGGCTTACCAGATCGATCCCTTTAGACCGAGCGAGACCAAGAAGCTCCGCTAGGATCTCGATGGTGACCCCGTGGAAGTACTCCTCCCCGGCGATCTCTTCATGGGCCAGGCGAAGCAGGAAATCCTTAAAAAAGGCGTCGATCTCATCCAGGTTTCCCTCGATAATGAGCTTCGAGAGCTCCTCGCTATGGATATCCTCGGTACCGCGCCCCTCCTTCAGGAAGTGCTCCGCCTCATCCCGATTAATCAGGGAGGTCGGGAGATAGGTAATCGGCTCGATTCTGAGGCCCCGAAACCAGTCGGCAACTATCCGAACCGGGAGGGCGCCGTCCAGCCGCGGGGACTGGTAGGTAATCGATTCCAGCCAGCCGGCTTTGAGGAAGCCGAGGCCCCGCCGGGTGGCGCCGTTGGCCATGCAGACGATATCGGTACGCCCCGCCTCTTCCAGGGCGGCCCGGATTCCGGCCACCGGGAGGGCGTCGTCGGCGGAGATAACTCCTTTGAGCTCCGATCCGTAGCGCGCGATCCACTGCGCTACGCGCCGCTGGGTCTTCTCCCGGTTGAACTCGGTAAATCCCATCTCTAAAAGCCGCATATTCGGAGCCCGCAGACTCAACTCGCTGATAATGCCCCAGGAGCGGGCCAGGTAGGCCGACGTCCCCGGACGGTGGGTCACGAGACAGTAGCCCCCCTCGCCCCGTAAAAGCTCAGCGAAACGTCGGGCGAGGAGCCTATTCTGACCCCAATCGTCCGGGCCGGTCCAGGCGACAATATAGCTATAGGCCTCTGATTCGAGGGAGACATTGCTGGCGAAGACCGGGATTCCGGCCCCGTTTATGCGGCGCAGGATCTCACTCCCGGATTGAAGATCCACCGGAATATAGACGATACAATCGGGCGGCACCGCCAGCTCCAGGGTAACCTGTTTATCCTGCCGCTCCGAATCCCAGTCCCCGTAGTAGATTTTTACCCGGATCCCCCGCTTCTCGGCCTCCCGCCGGAACCCCTCCTCGTAGGCGGTCCAGTAGGGGTGCGGCCCGGGAGAGAAGAGGGTGATGAGCTTACCCCGCGGATCAAGGTTGGGTTGGCTAGGCTGATTATGCTTCGAGACCATCCAGCCGGCGTACTCTTCGTCGTACCAGTAGAGGGGATCCCGTTCGTCCAGCCTGCGGGGATCGTCCGGTCGCTGGGGCAACTCCTTGCGTTCCCTTCTCCAGGGGAAGATTTCTTCCTCAAATTCCCGTGACACGAGCGGAATTATAGCAGATTCCGCCTCTTCGCGCTTGACAAATCAGCAGAATAGGTGAAAATTCAATAATTATTTTATCAGGATTTATCAGAGAATGAAGGTAACGCTCCGCGACGTCGCCCAGAGGGCCCAGGTCTCCACTACAACCGCATCGCTCGTCCTCTCCGGCAAGGGGCGAATCTCCGAATCGGTACGGAAGGCGGTTCTCCAAGCGGCGGAAGAGACCGGTTATCTCCGAAATCGAAAACCCCGGGAAGTAAAAAAGGGGGATTCGGTGGGCATCCTGGTCAGCATCGACGCCGAATGGGCGATGGTCTGGTGGTTCATCCGCCCCATAATCGCGGAAATCGAGGACTTCTATCGCGCCCAGGAGCAAAACCCGACTATTATCCCTATCTCCATGGAGCTGGACGACAACGCCATTATCCGGCGTATCGAGGAGGAGCAGTGTCGGGCGGTCTTCTCCCTCCACTACGGAAGCGAGTATCTCCTCTCGAGCCTAGAGGATCGAGGGATTCCGGTGGTAGTGATCATGAACGGCCGCTACCAGGAGAAGTACCACTGTATCCTGGCCGACGACTTCCAAGGCGCCTACGAGGGGACGAAACATCTGTTGCGTCTGGGTCACCGGGAGATCCTCTATGTCGATACCGAGCGCATCGATCTCCCGGTCCTCTCCACCGACCGCTTCTACGGCTTCCTCAAGGCCCTCAACGAGGCGGGAGAGGAGTTCAACCCCCAGCTGCGGATCAGCTGCGATATCGGGAACACCCCCTACTTCGAGGCCCTGATTCACGGCGTTTTCTCCCGGGCGACCCCGCCGACGGCGGTGTTCTGTATCGACGACGATGTGGCGATTCGGGTAATCAGCTTCCTCAAGAATATGGGGCTCAAGATACCCGAGGATGTCTCGGTAATCGCCCCGGGGGACCTCCTCAACTACGCCGATCCTCATATAACCCCTATTACTACCTTGAAAATCAACACCCAGATGATCGGGCGCTTAGCCTGCGACATGATGTCCAGACTTATCGGAAGCGGCCAGAATAACGGCGATATCCATGTCCTGAAGATCAAGCAGCAGCTGGTCCAACGGGGCTCGACCCGATCGATTCGAAGCCTTGAGGCGGGGGAAGGATCGGTCTCCGAGACTCCTCGCAGCCGCTTCCTCTCCGCCTTCTCCTCGGGTCCCGCCGGGACGGGGATACCCCGATGGCTTGGAGCTTCGCGGGAGTTTATCGATAAAGCCTGCACCCAGCTGAAGTTAAGCGAAGAGGAGTTTCGAGCCAAGATCGGGGACGATCTGCGCTGGGTAGATCCCGATCCGGTGGGACAGAGCCTGGAACGGCGGGACGCCTTCGGGATTGAGCGACGGGGATCCGGCTACGGCCAACCGGTGACTCACCCTTTGAAGGAGAACCCGAGCATCCAGGCCTTAAAGGATTACCCCTGGCCGGTGCCGGAAGAGACCGACGTCTCAACCCTACTGGGCCGGCTCAACCAGCTGGGCGAGCACTACGCCGTCGCCGGCGGTCCATGGTCGCCCTTCTGGCACGACGCGATCGACCTGGTAAGCCTGGAGACCCTGGCCTGTATGATGTACGACGATCCGGTCTTCGTAGAAGCCCTCTTGTCCAGGATCGTCGATTACTATATCGCCGTCTCGATCCGCGTATTTGAGCAGGCCGGGGATCGCATCGATCTCTTCTTTATCCGCAACGACTTCGGTACCCAGACCGGTCCGCTAATAAGCCCCGAGCATTTCCGAAGATTCATCATGCCCTGCCTGGTTCGGTTTACCGAGCTGGCCCACCGCTACGGCATAAAAGTGATGCTCCACTCCTCGGGCGGGATCCTCCCCCTTATACCGAGCATCATCGAAGCCGGGTTCGACGCCCTCCACGCCCTGCAGCCCGACTGCCCCGGGATGCAGAGCGCCCAGCTAAAGCGCTCCTTCGGAGACTCCATCGTCCTTAGCGGAGCTATCGACGCCAGAAACACCTTGCTGAAGGGGAATCCCCAAGAGGTACGGGAGCTGGTCCTCCGGCGTCTAGAAGAGATGGCCCCCGGGGGCGGCTATATAGCCGCGCCCAGTACGGATGCGATAACCGAGGACGTACCGGTGGAGAACGTGCTGGCCATGTACGAGGCGATTGACGCTTTTCGTCCTTGAGGGAGTCCCGGCGCTTGTATCGGCCCGCGGCGACCGCTACTATACTCTCTATGAAACCGCCCCACACCGCCGAACGGCTGCCCAGAACCAGACGACAGGTAATCGACTACTTCGCCGAGGCTTCCCGCAGCCACTCGATCAAGGGCCTATTCGAACTGGATCTGACTGCTCTGCGGCGTATGCTTCGGCGTCGCCGCCGGGAGGGAAATAAGCCGATCTCCCTCTCGGTCTACCTGCTTTACGCCTACGCCCGCGCCCTGGAGGCCCACCGGGAACTACAGGCCCATATCCGAAGAGGAAGAAAGCTGATCATTTTCGAGGATATCGACGTCAGCACTATCGTCGAGCGCCGGGTCGGCGACCGGCGAGTTCCGACCAGCTACATCGTGCGTAGGGCGAATCGGAAGAGCATAGAGGAGATCCAGAATGAGCTGGACGCCGCCGCGACGGAGGCGAGCACATCCCTGGTTACCGCCGGCGGCGGGCGCCTCAACCCGGCGACCCTTTTAGGGCTCCTTCCCGGTCTCTTTCGCAGGCTGATACTAAGGGAGATTCTCCGCCGGAACCCCTTCCTGAAGAAGCGGCTTTTCGGAACGGTCTCTTTCTCGGCTATGCAGATGTTCGGCGGGGGCTTCGGCTACGGAATCCCGATTACCCCCCACCCGGTTCACCTCTTGATCGGGGGGATAGAGAAGCGGGAGGTACTGATTAACGGAGAACCGACGACCAAGGAGGTCGCCGGCATCACCCTGACTCTGGACCACGACGTGGCCGACGGCGCGCCGGCGGCCCGTTTCGTAGCCCGCTTTAAGGGAATCGTCGAGAAGGGGGAGATCCCCGATTAGTCGACCGGTTCCAGAACGGCCCGGATACGGCGCACCCCGGCCGAAGAGGATTGCTCCTTCTTGATCTTGAAGCGGCCCAACTCGCCGGTGTGCTCGACGTGGGGTCCGCCGCAGACCTCCCGGGAGAAGTCGCCGATGGAGTAGACCTTGACCTTCTCTTCGTAGCGATCGGCGAAGAAGGCCCGAGCGCCCTTGGATTTGGCCTCATCCAGGCTCATCACCTCCATAGAGACCGGCAGGTCCCGCTCTATCTGCTTGTTTACGATCTCTTCGACCGCCTTGATCTGCTCGGGGGTCATCTTATCGGGATGGTTGAAGTCGAAGCGCAGCCGCTCGACGGTGATATTGGAACCCATCTGCTGCACATGGTCGCCTAAGACCTGGCTCAGGGCCTCATGAAGCAGGTGGGTAGCGGTATGCAAGCGGGTGGTCAGGGCCGAATGGTCGGCCAAGCCGCCCTTGAAGGTCTTGTCGGCCCCCTTCTTCGAGGCCTCTTGGTGCTTCTTGAAAGCCTCGTCGAAGCCCTCGCGGTCTACGGTAAAGCCGTGCTCGGCGGCGAGCTCCTCGGTAATCTCCACCGGAAAGCCGTAGGTATCGTAGAGCTTGAAGGCCAGCCGGCCGGGGATCTGCTTCTTGGGATTCTTCTGCAGGTTGGGAAGGAGCTTCTCGAACTCATGCTCACCCTTGGTCAGGGTGGCGAGGAACTTCTCCTCTTCCGAGGTGATTTCGTGCAGAATCGAATCCCGCTTCTCTTCAAGCTCGGGGTAGAAGTGGGCGTACATATCGATTACCGCCGCGGCGGGCTTGGCCAGGAAGGTGCCGTCGATTCCCAACTTGCGGCCGTGGCGACTCGCCCGGCGAATCAGCCGGCGCAGGATATAGCCCTGCCCCACATTGGAGGGGGATACCCCCCGGGGATCGCCGATGATGAAGGTCGAGGTCTTGGCGTGGTCGGCGATAATCCTGATCGAGGTGTCCGCCTCATCCCCGCCGCCGTAGGCGATGCCTGATATCTCGGTAATCGCATCGATAATGGGGGTAAAAAGCTCGGTCTCGTAGACCGAACCCTTTCCCTGCATGATGGTTATGGTCCGTTCTATTCCCATACCGGTGTCGACGCATTTACGGTCGAGCTTACCGTAGCTCCCGTCGGCCTGCTTGTTGTACTGCATGAAAACGTCGTTCCAGACCTCGAAGTACTTGCCGCAGGAGCAGCCGGGCCGGCAGTCGTCCCCGCAGGCCTCTTTGCCGGTATCCATGAACATCTCGGTGTCGGGACCGCAGGGGCCGGTCTGTCCGGCGGGGCCCCACCAGTTGTCCTCTTTGGGCAAGAAGTAGATCCGCTCGTCCGGAATACCCAGCTCCCGCCAGATTGCGGCGGACTCCTCGTCCCGGGGGGCGTCGTCGTCCCCTTCGAAGACGGTAACGCTCAGCTTATCCGGGCTGATCCCGAGCCACTCGCTCCCGGTCAGGAATTCGTAGCTCATCCGGATCGCCTCGTCCTTGAAGTAGTCCCCCAAAGACCAGTTCCCGAGCATCTCGAAGAAGGTGAGGTGGCTCGGATCCCCTACGGCGTCGATATCGCCCGTGCGAATACACTTCTGGACGTCCGTTAGCCGGGCGCCGGCCGGATGGGGCTCGCCCAGGATGTAGGGAACCAGGGGGTGCATCCCGGCGGTGGTGAAGAGAACGGTGGGATCGTTCTCCGGTATAAGACTCGCGCCGTTGATGACCGCATGGTCGTGGCGCTTGAAGAATTCCAGATATCTGCTGCGTAGTTCGTTGCCTGTCATAGGATTAAGATACTACAGTCGATAGAAACCGGCTGTCAATATTACCAGGCTGCCCTTGCTATCCCGCCACGCAGGAACTACACTTCATTGCAGATGAGAACTGCGTTGCGGATCGCCGCCTTCCTACTCGTGCTGACAAGCCTCTTGAATGCAGAAGCGCCCGTGAAGCGGATTCTCTTTATCAGCTCCTACCACCCGGGCTTTTCGGTCTTCTTTCAGCAGGTGGACGGGATCAAGGAGATCTTGCCCGAGAATAGATACCACTTGGATGTTGAATATCTCGATTCGAAACGATTCCCAGGTCCCGAACATCAAAAGCAGATGCTCGCGATCTTACGGATGAAGCTGGCGGAATTACCTCCCTACGACGGGATCATCTCCGCCGACGATAATGCCCTCCATCTGGTGGTCGATCACAAGCAAGAGCTCTTTCCGGATACCCCGGTTGTCTTCTTTGGGGTTAACGACGCCGATTTTGCCCTGCGTCAAAACAGGGAACCGCAGATTACCGGCTATGTCGAAGCGGTTTCCATTCGAGAAACAGTCGCGGCGATGAAGCAGCTCTTTCCGAAAACCGAGAGAATCGTCGCTATCTCCGATCCGACAACAACCGGGCAAAGCGATCTCAATCACTTCTATAGAATCGCCTCCTCCTTTCCCGAACTGGAGTTTAACGATCTCTCTCTCAGCGATATGACCTACCGCGAGCTGGAAGCGGCCCTGGCAGACTTGGAGGAGCAGGATCAGATTCTGCTCTTGAGCGCTTATCAGGACCAAAGCGGCCGGACCATGAGCTTCAGCGAATACCTGTCGCTTATCTATTCCGCCAGTAAAAAGCCCATTTTTCAGCTCTACCAACCGGGAATCGGTGAAGGAATCTTCGGCGGGAAGGTAACCAATCATCGCTTACAGGCTCGGGCAGCGGCGGGGACCTTGCAGGAGGTTCTCTCCGGAGAACGGCGAATCGAGGATATTCCCGTCCGAGAAGAGAGTCCCAATCGCTTCGAGTTCGATTACGACGAACTGATCCGCTTCAATATCCGGCTGGATGAATTACCGGAGGATTCGATTATCTACGGCAAACCGGTGAACCCTTTTTGGCAGAGTCAGGTTTCGGTGATTATTCTGGCGGTTATCCTGATGATTCAGGCCATATCCATTGCTTATCTGATCGTGGTTATAACGAAATGGCGCCGGGATCGGCGCAGCCTCCGCCTGGGAGAAAAACGCTTTGAATCGATCTTCGAATACTCGCCCATATCCCTCTGGGAGGAGGACTTCTCCCAGGTAAAGAGCTATCTCCAGGAACTGGTAGCCCAAGGCGTCGAGGACATCCCCGGATACATCGATACCCATCCGGAACTGGCGGCTTTCTTCGCCGAGCGGATTATTATCCGCGATGCAAACCGTTCCGCCATGGAGATGAACCACATCGAGCACAAAGCGGATATTCTGGGGAAGCTCTCGAAGACCCTCCAGCCCGAGGAGTTTCCGGAACTCTTAAAGGAGATTAAAGCCATGTGGCTCGGTGAAACCGAGAAGCGCTGGGAGATCAGCTTCCCCACTCCGGACGGAATCAGCCATGGAGAGGTGAGCCTGGCCCTTGCCCCGGGATCGAACGAGGAGTGGAACGAGGTCTATGTGAGCATTCAGGATATAACCGACCGCAAACAGGCGAGCCAGCGTCTGCAGGCGGCCCTGGAGGAGAAGGAGATCCTCGTCAAGGAGATTCATCACCGGGTAAAGAACAATCTGGCCATAGTAACCGCCTTCCTGCACCTCTCATCTTTAAAATCCAACAATCAGGAGACCCGCACCCTCTTCCAGGACTGCGAAGCCCGGGTCCACTCCATGGCTCGGGTACACGAGGGGCTCTACAAGAGCGACGACCTGCGCAATATCGACCTCCCCCTCTACCTGGAGGAGAATACCACCTATTTAGCCGAGCTCTACCAGGATCCGCGCTATCCCATGAATTTGAAGGTCGATGCCGAAGCCCTCGATCTGACCATAGACGAACTGATCCCCTTAGGCTTGCTGGTTACCGAGGCGGTTACGAATGCGATTAAACACGGTACGGTAAAGGATAGAACTCCGCAGATCGACGTCCAGCTCCAACGGCATGGGGATCAAGCAGAGCTTTGCGTAGCCGATAACGGCCCCGGGATGGGGGATATCGGGGACGCTTCCTCCAACGGAAGTCTGGGGCTGACCTTAATGAACTCCCTGGCCGAACAGCTTGGGGGCGAGATGCAAATCGAGTCGGATAGCTCCGGTACCCGGATCCTGATCAACTTTCCCTATAGGATCAACTAGCCCGGGCTACTCGTCCCGCTCATCCGATTCCAAATAGCGGATAACCGTTAGAAGGTCGATATAGCCTAGATCGACGGCGATCTCCCCGAAGAGCCGGGAATCACCCTCCTGCTGAAGCTTCAGTACATAGTCGACCTGCTCTTGACTCAGATCACCCTGCTTGACCAGGGCCTCCCCGATCGGAATGGCCAGAAACTCGTCGGCATTCATCATCTACAGCTCCTCAAGGTCAAGTTTCGACATATCGTCCACCAGGTCGCGGAATAGGTAAACCGTTCCGCCGCCGCGTTTTATCATCAACTCTGCAAAGCCCTTCTGGACCAGCACATCGAGCTGTTTCTGCACCTCATCGAGCGGGACATCCGCCTCTAAAGAGATTACCGAAGGCCGGGCGACGCCGTTGTTGGCTTTCGCCTCGTTCAGGATAACCTTCTCCAGCGGCTCTTTCCGTTTCTTCTTTTTCTTCGACGAGAACTCCCGGGCGATATCCTCGCGGAAACGATCGCGCACCACTGCGGACTCTTTACCCCGCTGATACTCGAGCTCCAGGGCAGATTTGAAGGAGAGCTGCATATTCATTTCCCGTACCTGTATCGGTAGGGTCAAGAGATCGTAGAGACTACCGAGCCCGAAGAGGCCGCCGGAAAAGAGAAAGAGAATCCCCGTCCCGATCTTTCCCAGATAGAAGCGGTGCAGTCCCAACGCACCAAAACCGGAGAGCAGCCAGAGCAGATATGCTAAACCTACAGAATACACAGAGCCTCCTCCATCGAGGATCATTCTACTATCTTTTGATCAGCCTCTCAAGCTTGAGAAGCGGCGGAAAATTCAGTATGCTCATAGGCAGGCAGACAAAGATGCACTTTGATAATCAGGTTATCCTACTGCTCCGCAACCTGGTCAGCCAGGGCGGATTGATTCTTTTTTTCGCGTTTCTCCTTACCCGGGCCAAGTTCCTGAAGAGAATGGTCCTCCGTACCCGTCTTCGCTTCTGGGACGCCCTGGTGCTGATCCTCTATTTCAGCGGTATCGGTATTCTCGGAACCTATACCGGCATCCCGATCATGGGCGCCCTGGCAAACGCCCGGGTAGTGGGGGTCTTCGTGGGCGGACTCATCGGCGGCCCGATAGTCGGCGTAATGACCGGTCTCGTGGCGGGCTTTCACCGCTGGGCGATCGATATCGGCGGCTTCACCGCCCTGGCCTGCATGGTGTCCACCATCGTCGAAGGGATCATCGCCAGCTTGGTCAGTTCCCGTTTCCGCAGGGTGCAGAACAAGTGGCTCTTCGCCGCTATGTGGGGAGCCTTCGCCGAAGTGGTGCAGATGGGACTGATCCTGCTGATCGCCCGCCCCTTTAGCGAGGCGGTGGCCCTGGTAGAGATAATCGCCGTACCGATGATCTTCGGCAATGCCATCGGAATCGGTATGTTCATCGCCATCGCCGAAGACGCCTTCCGAGAGGAGGAACGCATCGCCGCCCGTCAGTCTCACCGGGTATTGACGACCGCCCGAGAGACTATGGACTTTCTACGGGCCGGCCTTACCCCCGCTACGGCCGCCGCCGCCTGCGAGATTATCCTCAAACACCTGAAGGTCTCCGCCGTCTCCATAACCGATACCGAGAAATGCCTGGCCCACAAGGGGGCCGGCGAGGACCACCATCGAGCCTTGGCCCGCTTACAGACCAGGCTGACCAAAGAGGTAATCGAGAGCGGAAGCTACCGGGTTGCCGACCATCGCAGCGAGATCGGCTGTTCGGAGGAGAGTTGCCCCCTCTCATCGGCGGTAATCGTGCCGCTGAAGCTTCGCGGCGAGACGGTGGGTACCTTGAAGCTCTACCGCACCGGGCGCAGAACGATCAATCCGGTGGATGTGGAGGTAGCCCTTGGGCTCGCGACCCTCTTCTCGACCCAGATCGAGGTAAGCGAACTGCAACGGCAGACTGAACTCCTGGCCACAGCCGAGCTCCAGGCCCTGCAGAGCCAGATCCGTCCCCACTTCCTCTTCAACGCCCTCAATACCATCAGCTCCCTGATCCGAACCAAGCCGCAGCGGGCCCGGGAACTGCTGGTCTCCCTCGGGGAGCTATTGCGCCACTCCCTCCGCAAACTGGGGAACCGCATACCCTTAGAGGATGAGCTCTACTACATCCGCTCCTACCTGGAGATAGAGAAGGCCCGGTTCGGCGAAAAACTCGAGATCCGCTACGATATCTCCGCCCCGCCGAATACGATGATGCCTCCCCTGACCCTGCAACCGATTATCGAGAATGCCGTCAAACACGGGATCAGCAAGAAACTCGGCGGAGGAACTATTAGAATCAGCGTGGTGCAGGAGGGAGGCGCCGTGCATTTTTCTGTGGCCGACAACGGCGTCGGCATGAGCGAGGCCCGCCGAGAAGAGGTCCTGGAAGAGCGCAAGAACGGCGAAAGCATAGGTCTTAGAAACGTCAACGAGCGGCTGGAGTATCTCTACGGTCAAGGGCTCGAGATCGAGAGTAGCCCCGATAGCGGTACCCGGGTAAGCTTCTCCCTGCCCGCCGACCCCGCCGCATCCATCGGAGCCTAGAATGCGGGCGATAATCGTCGACGACGAGGTCTTGGCCAGGGATGAGCTGCGGTATCTGCTCGAGGAACAGGGCACGATCGATATCGTCGGCGAGGGGGAAAACGGCTTCGATGCGGAGAAACTCTGCCGAGAACTGAAACCGGACCTGGTCTTTCTCGACATTCAGATGCCCGGCAGGAACGGCATAGAGGCCGCTCGGGAGATCATCAAACTCGATCCGCCGCCGGCAATCCTCTTCCAGACCGCCTATGACGAGTTCGCCCTCCAGGCCTTCGAGGTTCAAGCCCTCGACTACCTCTTAAAACCGGTCTCTCCGGAAAGACTGCAGAAATCTCTCTCGCGCTTGCTGGAACGGCGCCCCTCCTTGGCCGATCTGGAGCGCCTTATGAACAACCTCAGCCCCCGGACGCAGGAGGAGCATAAACCGATCCCGGTCTACCGGGGGGATGCGATCATTCCCCTCAAACAGCAGGAGATCATCTTCGTCGAGGCCCGGGGAAAGGAGGTGCGCATCGTCTCCACCAAGGGGGAGTTTAGCCACGGCGGCGCTTTTTGGCAGATAGAGGAACAGTTGACCCATCCCGATTTCCTCCAGTGCCACCGGAGCTACCTGGTCAACATCTCCTATGTAGAGCGGATCGATCTCTGGGTGAATAACTCCTTCATGCTCGCCCTCTCCGGAGTAGACGAGCGAATTCCGGTCTCCCGAGGGCAGGCTCCGGAGTTCCGCAAGCGCCTTAACCTCTAGAATCCGGCCGGGCAAGCCCGTTCGTGCCGGATTTTCTACCGTTCGTTCCTTTTAACCCCACATACTAAGATGCTCAGGTTACACTCCGCTCAAATTCTAATCCTTACGGAGGCAATTCAGTGATAAGCTTCATTATCTCCCTGGCGGTTCTGATCGCCGGCTACTTCGTCTACGGTGCGGTTGTCGATAAGGTTTTCGGCGTCGATCCCTCCCGTCAGACCCCTGCCGTTACCAAGGCAGACGGCATCGACTATGTCGCCCTTCCCTGGCACAAGATCTTCCTGATTCAGCTCTTGAACATTGCCGGGCTCGGCCCGATCTTCGGCGCAGTCATGGGCGCTCTCTTCGGCCCCGCGGCTTTTATCTGGATCGTGTTAGGAACCATCTTCGCCGGCGGTGTCCACGACTATTTCTCCGGCATGCTCTCTATCCGCCACGACGGAAAGAGCGTCTCCGAAATCGTCGGATTCTACCTGGGCGACAAGATCCGCCTGGTAATGCGCGTCTTCTCGGTTGTACTGCTGCTCCTCGTCGGTACCGTTTTCATGTACGGCCCCGCAGGCCTTCTGGCGAATCTCGGTATGACCGGTATCTTCGCCCAGAAGCAGTTCTGGCTCCTCCTGATCCTGGCCTACTACTTCATCGCCACCATCGTTCCGGTGGATAAGGTTATCGGCCGCTTCTACCCGATCTTCGGCGCGGTACTCCTGATCATGGCTCTCGGCGTCGGCGGCGCGCTGATCTTCGGCGGCATGCCCATTCCTGAGATCGCCCTGGCCAACATGCATCCTAAGGGACTCCCGATTTGGCCCATGCTCTTCATCACCATCGCCTGCGGCGCTATCTCCGGCTTCCACTCCACCCAGTCGCCCATCATGGCCCGCTGTCTCCCCAATGAGAAGCACGGCCGGAAGGTCTTCTACGGAGCCATGATCGGCGAAGGAATCATCGCGCTGATCTGGGCCGCTGCGGCCATGACCTTCTTCGACGGCGGAATCGCCGGTCTCCAGGCAACTGTAGCCGAAGGCGGCGCAGGCCTCGTGGTAAACCGCGTCTCCATCGGACTCCTCGGTACCGTCGGCGGTATGCTCGCCATCCTGGGCGTCATCGCCTGCCCCATCACCTCCGGCGACACCGCCTTCCGCTCGGCTCGGCTCACCATCGCCGACTCCATGGGCATGGATCAGACCCCGATCAAGAACCGGCTGATGGTCGCCCTGCCCCTCTTCGCGGTAGGTTTCACCCTGACCTTCATCGACTTCTCGATCATCTGGCGCTACTTTGCATGGTCCAACCAGACCCTGGCTACCATCGTCCTCTGGGCCGCGGCAGCCTACCTGGCGGTTAACAAGCGCTTCCACTGGCTGGCAACCATCCCCGCGACCTTCATGACCGCAGTGGTTACCACCTATATCATTCAGGCTCCCGAAGGCTTCCGGCTGCCCACCAGCATCTCCTACCCTGTAGGCATCGTTGTGGCCGCCGCCCTCCTGGCGCTCTTCCTCTGGAAGATGCCCAAGAAAGAGGCGATCGCCGCTAAGGCCTAAGCCGATCTGAGCACATAAGCTTACCAGCCTCCGCGGGACTTCGCGGAGGCTTTTTTTGTACAAAATTTGGTATTGGTGATATAGTAGGTCGATGACCGATTCAAGCCGCCTTCTTCTCGTGGACGACGATACCACCGCCTTAGGTATTATGAGCGATCTGCTCATCGGCAGAGGCTACAACGTCGATACCGCTTCCTCGGTCGATGAAGCGGAAGAGAACCTGCAAAGCTCCGCCTATCGGGTGGTCATAAGCGATTTTAAGATGCCCCGCCGCACAGGCCTGGACCTGCTCAAACTCTGTGTCGACAACTATCCCGAAACGGCGGTGATCATCATTACCGGACACGGGACCATCCGCAACGCCGTGGATGCCCTTAAGCAGGGGGCCTTCGAATACCTCTCCAAACCGGTTCAGATGGACGAATTGATCCTGGTCATTCAGAAGGCGATAGGTCACCGGCGTCTGGTGGACCAGAATATTTTTCTGAGAAACGAGCTGGATCGGATCAAGGGCTTCTATTACAAGTCCGCCAACCCCACGGTACAGCAGATCTATTCGACCATCGAGGTTATCTGCAAGGAGGACACCTCGGTTTTGATTCAGGGCGAGTCGGGCACAGGGAAAGAGGTGATCGCTCGCCTGCTGCATAACACCTCCCGCCGAAGCCAAGCCAGCTTCGTCCCCATCAACTGCGGCGCTATACCGGAGAACCTGATCGAGTCGGAACTCTTCGGCTATGAAAAGGGAGCCTTTACCGGCGCCGAGCAACGTACCCAGGGGAAACTGGAGCTGGCCGACGGGGGTACCCTCTTTCTCGACGAGGTCAACGAGCTCCCGCCCAGAGCTCAGGTTGCGCTGCTCCGTTTTATCCAAGAGGGCGAGATCTCGCCCCTCGGTTCAACCCGCCGCATATCGGTCAATGTACGCCTGATAACCGCCACCAACGCCGACCTGGCAGACCTGGTCAGGAAAGGCTCATTCCGGGAAGATCTCTACTACCGGATCAATGTGCTGCCTCTAAAGCTTCCGCCCCTTCGGGAGCGACGGGAGGATATTCTTCCCCTCGCCTCCTGGTTCTTGACCCACTTCCGCGCCAGCACCGAGCGCGCCGCCCGCAGTTTCAGCCCCGATGCCGAACAGAAATTGATCGACTACCACTGGCCCGGAAATATCCGAGAACTGAGAAACTGCATCGATCGAGCGACGATCTTCTGCCGCACCCCAGTGATCGGAACCGATTCGCTGCTCCTCACGCCGGTCAGGGATGTATCCCACTATAACGAGAGCTCCGCGCCGGGTTGTTGCTTCGATGAGTTCGGGGTTCGTCCTCTGAAGGAGCTGGAGAACGAGTATATCGAGTGGGTTATCGACCAGCACGGGGGCAATCGGACCCGCGCCGCGGAGGCCCTCGGAATCTCGGTGAGGGGACTGCGCTACAAACTCAACTCTAATGAGTAGCGGACGATGAAAAAGATTCGCAACCGTATATTCTTCCAGCTCTTGATTCCGATTCTTGCAGTCTACACGATCGTAATCGTCGGCGGTGTCTGGTACATGGGAATCTCATTCCGGGAGAGCACTCTCCAAAGGAAGCAGGCGGCCCTTACCAATATCGTCCGGGGAATCGACGATTGGCTCTTGTCGCGCATCTCCGAGGTGGTGCAGCTCTCCCGCATCCCTCTCTTCCGTAGCGCCGATGACCGAGAGATCCACAATTATCTTATCCAGTGGCGAAACCGCCTCTCCTTTCTCTATGCCGATCTCTATCTCATAGAAAGGGACGGAAGCTATTGGTCCACCGACGGCTCTACCGGAGTTATGGTCGATACTGATTACCCCTCTCTCTTCTTCGAGGAAGAGACCTTGATTAAATATGCCGGTCCCCACAGGTTCGGCTCGGTGCTGAAGGACCACTTCGTTATCGGGCTACCGGTTTACGGCGACGACGGGAACGTCGACCGGGTCCTAACGGCTACGATCAAACTGGCGACGCTGCGCAGGATTTTCGGCTTCTTCACCTTCGAGGAGTTCGACTCATGGATGGTGGTAAATCCCTTCTCGATCATCATCACCCATGCCGATCCGTCCATGTCGGGCTTGAGCGAACGAGGGGAATACGGCCGAACCTTTCTCGAAACCGAGGAGTGGCGCGGCGATGAGGTATTCGTGCAGGTGATGCGTAACGGTTGGAAGGTGGTCGCCTTTCTCGACAGCGACAAGCTGATGGCCCCCTACCGTCAGGCCTACGCCCTTATCGGCGGCTTTACCGTCTTCCTGGTCATCATCGTGATCGTCTTCGTTCTTATCCTCAGCTACGCCGTCGCCTATCCGATCAAGCAGCTGAACGAAGGGGTGCATCGTATTATGGCCGGAGATTACGGTCAGAAGATATCCATAGGCACCGAGGATGAGCTGGCCGATCTGGCGGAGTCCTTCAACCGGCTGGCCTCGCGAATGCTGACCCTACGGACCGACGACCGCTTCGCCTTTCTGGGGCATATTGCAGCCCGCATGGCCCACGAAGTTCGAAAGCCTTTGCATCTGATTCAGCTTTCGGCCCAGGCGTTGGAAGGGGGGGAGGAGGAACGGGAACGCTATATCGGCATTATCAATCAGGAGATCGCCAACGCCGACCGGTTCATCGGCGAGATTCTCAACTTCGCCCATAACGAGAGCCTGGACAAACAGCTCTACTCCCCGATCCTCCTCATCGAACGGGTGGTCGATAAGTTCAAGATCATCGCCCGTTCCCGGCGTATTACCATCGAGACCAAGGTGAAGCCGCCTATCCCGCAGACCTACATGGATGTAATCCGCATGGAGGAGGTATTCTCCAACATCCTCCAGAACGCGATCGACGCGATCGACGAGAATGCCCGACGCGGCAACTCCCGCCACATAGATGTGGAGCTCGCCTTTACCGCCGAACAGGAGATCCATATCATCTTTCGCGACTCGGGGCCCGGCTTCAAGGAAGAGCTGATGGATCAGTTCTTCGATCCCTACTTTACCACCCGGGAGAAGGGGACCGGCCTCGGTCTCTCCTTGAGCTATCGAATCGTGATGGCCCACGGGGCGCGGATCACCCTTGCCAACAACGGGAACCGGGGGGGAGTAGTGACGGTAATCTTTCCGCTTTAACGAGCCGGATAGGAAAAACTATCCGGGCAGATCGGCAATTTTTGCCTAGGCGCCTCCTCCGCTGGGCCTACTTGGGGCGGACGCCAGCGCCCCGTACATAGTTAACTCTTTTATTGATATAGGATTAACTTTTTTTATAGATTTCTGAGATTGTTGGCCCCGAACCTGCATATAGATGGTAAATCTTAATAAGGAGTGAGTAATGAAAAAAGCTCTCGCAATCCTAATCGTTCTCATGTTTAGCATGACCGTCGTATTTGCCGGCGGACAGGGGGAAGAAGAGGCCTCGATGGAACCCATCGTTCTCAAGGCCGCCGACACCCACGCCATCGACTACCCGACGGTACTCGGCATCCTCAAGATGGGCGAACTGCTCGACGAGTGGACCGACGGACGCATCACCATCGAGATGTATCCCTCGAAGCAACTCGGTGAAGAGAAAGAGACCATCGAGCAGACCCAGCTCGGCGCCATCGACATCGTGCGCACCTCGGTCGGTCCGGTAGGCGAGATCGTTCCCGAACTGAACGTCCTCTCCCTGCCCTATGTCTTCCGCTCTGAAGAGCACTGCTACAAGGTAGTGGACGGCGAGATCGGCGATGAACTCTTAGCCAAGGTCGAAGAGCACGGCTTTATCGGACTCGGCTGGTACGGCTCCGGTCAACGCAGTTTCTACAATACCCAGCGCCCGATCCGCTCTCTGGCAGATCTGGACGGACTTAAGTTCCGGGTTATGCAGAATGAGGTATTCGTCAACATGGTCAACGCCCTCGGCGCATCCGCGACCCCGATGGCCTACGGCGAGGTCTACACCGCCCTCTCTACCGGCGTTATCGACGGTGCGGAGAACAACTACCCCTCTTTCTTTACCTCTAACCACTACGAGGTAGCCCAGTACTACACCCAGGACGAGCACCTTCGCGTACCGGAGATCATCCTCTTCTCCGAGCGAACCTGGAATAAGCTCTCCGCCGACGATCAGGAACTGATCATGAAGGCCGCCGCCGAGTCGGTACCCTACCAGCGCAACGAGTGGACCAAGATGGCTAAGAAATCCTTCGATCAACTGCAGGCCGCCGGCGTCGAGATCATCACCGAGATCGACAAGCAGCCCTTCATCGATGCGATGGCTCCGGTCTATGCGATGTATCCCGAACTTCAGCCCTGGATCGACCGCATTCAGGCCGTAAAATAGGCGATAATGCTTTCAGGGCCGTTCTCCCTCCGGGGAGAGCGGTCCTTTTGCATATACCGGTCGACGCGAAAGGAATTGTAAATGGAACGCTATAAACGAATTATGGACGGTATCGCGAAGGTTATCTTCGTTATTACCGGTGCGCTGATCTGTGCGATGGTTCTGATTATCACTTGGCAGGTATTCAGCCGCTTCGTCATGAACAAGACGCCCCGCTGGTCGGAGGAGTTTACCCTGGTACTGATGCTCTTCACCGGATTCTTAGGCGCATCCCTGGCCTACCGGGAGAGGATGCATATCGGCATCAAGGTTTTCCTGATGATGATGAAGCCTCTGACTCGAAACCGAGTCTACTTTTTTATTGATACCCTCATCGGTCTCTTCAGTATCTTCATGATCACCTGGGGAGCCGGCTTCTCCTGGATGATGCGTAACCAGACCTTGCCGGCCACGAAGATAAAGGTGGGAATCTCCTACCTGCCGATCCCCCTGACGGGTCTCCTCTTGCTGCTTTTCGTAATCGAGAAGATCGGCACCGACCTGGCGGAGCGGAAAACCGGCGCCACCGACGACCCCCTGAATCTCCCCCCGAGCGAGGTATAGCATGGCATCTTGGATTTTAATCGGATCTTTCTTTTTAATGATAATCCTGGGCGTGCCGATCTCCTTCGCCCTGGGGCTCTCCGCACTCTTCACCGGCGTCTATGTGGGCGTCCCGCTGATGGTCGTCCTGCAAAAGGTGGCCGACGGAATGGACAGCTTCAGCTTAATGGCGATCCCCTTCTTTATTCTGGCCGGAGCGATTATGGCCAACGGCGGAATCGCCCAGAAGATCGTCGAGTTCTCGAGCCTCTTGGTCGGCTGGATGCGCGGGGGATTGGCCTCGGTCAATATCTTGGCCTCCATGTTCTTCGGCGGAATTTCAGGCTCCTCGGTAGCAGACACCTCCTCCATCGGTGCGATCATGATTCCGGTAATGGAGAAAAAGGGCTACGATACCGATTTCGCGGTTAATGTGACCATCACCTCGTCGACCCAGGGGATTATCATCCCGCCCTCCCACAACGCGATAATCTACGCCTGGGCCGCCGGAGGCGGGGTATCGATCGCCGGACTCTTCATGGCCGGGGTTATCCCGGGCATCATGGTCGGCCTGGGGCTTCTGGTGGTCTCCCTGATTATCTCATTCAAGCGGCAGTATCCCCGGGAGCGGATGGTAAGCTTTAAGGAGGCGATCAAGATAACCAAGGACGCCTTTCTCGGTCTTATCACCGCGGTCATAATTATCGGCGGTATCCTTTCGGGAATCTTTACCCCCACCGAATCCTCGGCCATCGCAGTGGTTTACGCCTTTTTAGTAACCTTCTTCGTCTATCGGGAGATCCCCCTCTCGGCCTTCCCGAAACTCCTCTTCGACTCGGTCAAGACGGTAGCGATGGTTATGTTCCTGATCGGCTGCTCCTCGGCCTTCGGTTTCTTCCTCGCCTACCTACGCATCCCGGCGACGGTAACTCAAGGCATTCTGGGTCTGACGGAGAACCCGATTCTGCTCCTGATTCTGATCAATGTGATGCTCCTCTTTTTGGGGACCATCATGGATATGGCGCCGCTGATCCTGATCGTGACTCCCATCCTGCTGCCGGTGGCCAAATCGATCGGGATGGACCCGATCCACTTTGGAATCGTGATGATGCTCAACCTCGGCATCGGTCTCTGTACTCCGCCGGTAGGCTCGACCCTCTTCGTCGGCTGCGCCATCGGAAAGATCTCCATCGAGGAGGTAACGAAAACAATCTGGCCCTTCTACATCGCAATGGTCGCAGTACTGCTTCTAGTCACCTATATTCCGGCGATCGCCATGTGGCTCCCGGGACTGATATAGTGGATGCGAAGGGTGACGGTCGCAAGCCATGTGGTTCGCTACATCTACACCGGCGCCCATCTGCAGGTGGCGGAGTACCATTTTCCGGCGGGAAAGAGCTTCCCGCCCCACTCCCTGTTCGCCATTGCCAGAGGGAATAATCTTCGGTACTATATCGGCTATGGGAAAACGCTCCGGCAGCAACGAGTTCTATTCCGGTCTCGGCATGACTTTGGCCTTCGGGGCGGTCTATCTTATATTCAACAGCTTCTTCTGGATCTTTCCCTTGGTCTTCGCCGGTATTCTCCCCATGGCCCGGGGCGCCGGCAAGATTCTGGAGGAGCGGAGTCAGCGCCGGCTCAATGAACCCTCTAAACCGCGGGAGCTCACCAAGGAGGCCCGGGAGCGGCTGATCCTCAAATCGGCCCAGAAGCATAAGGGCGTTATTACCCCCACTATGATCGCCGTAGAGAGCGATCTGACCATCTCCCAGGCCGAAGAGATTCTAGAGGACCTCGCCCGACGGGGCTACGCCTCCCTCGAGGTACGTGATAATGGGGGAATCGAGTACCGTTTTCCCGATTTAATAGAGTAGTTTAGATCAGCTCTTCCCGGTCGATGAAATGGATCATATCCTGATCGGCCAGCTTCATGAGATAATCGAGAAACTCCCGGGCCGCCTGGTCCGCTTCCCGCTTGGGAATCCGTCCCAGATGCTCCGACTCCTCTTCGATCAGCATCCGGCGCCGGCTGGAGACATTGTGGAGGATCTTCTCCCTCACCCGCATATCGCGTCCCTTGATCATCCGAGCGATCTCCTCGTCCGGATGGGTGCGCAACACCTCCTGCAGCTCCTTATCCTCGATATTCAAGAGAAGATCGAGGGTGTAGACCTTCTCCTTGATCTCCCGGCTCAATTCAGGGTTAAACTCCTCGATATCCTGGATCAGCTCCTCCTCGTGGTCCAAGGAGAGATGCTTCAGAATCGCCGCCAGGGCCGAGGGTCCGTCCACCTCTTCGGTGACGACCTTACCCTGGGCGCGGATCTTCTCCCTGATAGCACTCTGCATGCGCTCCAAGGCCTCTCCGTCGAGCCGCTCCATGCGGCCCATACGGCGCACGGCTTCGACCCGTTGCGAAACCGGCAGGCTGGTCAATACCGCCGACGACTTCTTGGGACTCAGAAACCTGAGTACCACGCTCACCGCGAGGATCGACTCCTTCTTCAGAATAGAGGCGATCTGATGAGCCTCGTACTCCTCTAGAAAGGAGAAGGGCTTCTCCCCGCCGAAGGGGAGCACCTTGTTTAAAACCTTACCCGCCCGCTCGGGACCGAAGGCCTCGGTCAAGAGTGATTTGGCAACATCGAAACCGCCCTGGGAGGAGTGGGGCGGAACCTTGAGGAACCCGAACTCCCGCAGCAGAGAGTCGGCCTCTTTCTTCGAGACCGTTTGTATCTCCGCCATGGCGCGGGAGATCCTAAGCAGCTCCTCCTCGGAGAAGTGGCGCATAATCTTGGCCGCCTCATCCTTGCCGATGAGGAGCAGAAATTTGGCCGATTTCTCGGTCCCGTCGCCCTCTGGACCGGTTTTCAGGAGGCCTTTGGGCGGATGCTCCGATTGGGGTTGTGGGGCGGCCGGTTGTTTGAAACTCTGCCACTCTACCGGTTTTACGACCGGTTTTTTGGGAGCAGCATCCTTTTCTTGCTTGCCCGGGGAGTAGGCCTGAGAGAGCTTGCGGCGGATATCCATAGGCCAATTCTACCAGCGGCGTAAATGCTGGTCAACGAAGACGGGAGCGGCGCAGCGCCTCCAGATCATGTCGTACGGTACTCTCGAACTCCTCGGGCAGAAAATCCTGGAGCAACTCGGTCAACACCTCTTCCGCCTCGTCCACACGACCGCTCTTCTGACAGGCCGCTGCAAAGGCGTAGGCGGTTTTGTAATCGAAGAGGTTCATCTGGTGAGCCTTCTTCAGACTCTGATACCCCTCTTCCAGCTCGCCTACCGCCATCTGGGCCAGACCGAGATTACGATGTATCGACGGACTCCCCGGATTCAGCGCCTTCGACTGTTCAAAGAGCTCGTAGGCCTTGTAGTAGGCCTTTTGCCGGTAGAGGGCGCAACCGAGACCCTCGATTGCCGCCGGATCTTCTGGATGCAGGGAGAGATAGTAGCTCAGAGTCTTCTCCGACTCCACGTTGCGCTGTGCCTCGGTGTAGGCGATTCCCAAATTCTTCAGGGCCTCCGCCTCCTGAGGGTCATCATAGAGAACCTCCAGGAATACCGCGATAGCCTCGTCGTACTGTCCGTTCTGTAGGAAACTTACGCCTTTCTGTACTGTGGGAGTCATTTACTCCTCCTCATCTCGTCTGCTTATAATTTACAAAAAAAGTGAGAAAAAGCCAGTTATTGATGCCCCCTATTTCTCCTGATAGACTAATAAATCATGAAGTTTAGGCTATTATCGCTCGTATTGCTTGTCGGACTCACCAGTAGAGGGATGCTCCACGCCGAAGAGGGCTTCCTCGTGGCGGGCAAGGTCAGAGCATCAGAGAGCGGCACCGTCTATCTACAGTTAGTGGACCGGGAGGCCTTTGAAGAGGAGCAGGAGGGCTACTGGCAGGGGGCGATCGTCGAGGTCGAAGCCGGCAAGGAGACGGATGCCTTCTCGTTTCCCGACGTACCGGCGGGAACTTACGGTATACGGGCCTTCCTCGATCAAAACGGCAATGAGAAGATCGATTTCTCCCTCTTTGGGATTGAACCCTGGGGCACCTATCGCCCGGTTCGCCCCCGCTTTCGAGGTCCGCGGTTCAACGAGATCTCCTTCGAGGTCGATTCCGACCTCACTGATATCCTGGTGGAGATAGAGTAATGCGCATCCGCTACAACGCCCCGATAACTTTGAGCTTCGCCCTGTTGGCGACGGCAGTACTCCTTTTCGACACCATTACCCGGGCGGGAGTCACCACGGCCCTCTTTACCGCCCTCCCCCGGGGCTACTTCCAGCCCTTGAATCCCCTGGCCTATCTGCGGCTCGTCTCCCACATAGTCGGCCATGCAGGCTGGGAACACCTAATGGGAAATTTCGCGATAATCCTCCTCATCGGACCGATCCTGGAGGAGAAGTACGGATCCGGACCGCTCCTCTGGATGATCTTCTTCACCGCCCTGGTAACCGGTGTCGTCAACACCCTCTTCTTTCATACCGCCCTTCTCGGCGCCAGCGGCATAGTCTTCATGATGATCATCCTCGTCTCCTTCACTAATGTCAGAAACGGCGAGATCCCGCTGACCTTCATTCTGGTGGTACTCCTATATTTAATGAAGGAGATCATCCTGATCGCCCGGGCGGACGACATCTCCCAGACCGCCCACATCCTGGGCGGCATCTGCGGCTCTATGTTCGGCTTTACCCGCCGGGGGGAGCGGAAGGTTACTGAAGAGGTGGAAGAGCAATAAAATGCGCCCCCATTGGCCGGAGGCGCTTATAGAATGCTAAGCCTTACGGCACCATGGCGATGAGATCGTCTATGGTTAATACTTCAGAATATAATGGAGTACTCGTCTCGCCGTCAGCATAGTTAGCTAATTCAACACTGAAATAGTCGGGCTGGACCTTTGAATCCAAATAGTTCTCCATCGCGGTGGGATCACTCATCATATTCTCGTCAATCGAGAGAACCTCGCTGTCGTCCATCTCGATAATAGCAACGATATTGCCTCCCCGGGAAGTTGGATCCCCGTGGCCGCCGCTCAAGGCCGCCTTACCCCGGAAGGAGGTGCTGTAGGCGCCGTTGAACGCCGTGGGAAAGTACTCGCCGTAGTCCGAGTCATAGGCCCAGGTGATATAGAGATCGAGGTTGAGATTAGCCGAGACGACGATCTTGCCATCATTAACAAAGGCATCGTAATCGTCGCTGCTGCTGATCGGACCGGTTACGTCGACACATAAATCCGCAAGCTCGATGCTTAAGGTTACATGGTTAGGAAGACCGTTCCCGTCTAGATTGATGTTAACCGTTGTGTCCAACGCCGCGCCGCTGCTGATGACTGCATTGTCTCCGAAGGCTGCGTCTGTGTCCACGCTCCCGTCAAAACTGAGATACTCAGGTATCGACGCGAGATTGTAGAGATCAGTAGGAGTGGTTGTGGCGCTAAAGTTCCCCATCCACGTATCAAACTCCCCCTCCAACAAGCCCATTACATAGTCTCCGCCCGTGCCGAAGACGGTCTCCAGCATCATGCCCAAGTCGGTGAAGACATCAGCGGCTGTAGATGCATATTCATCGACTCCGCTGCTACCAAGATCAGTAGTTCCTGCGGAGACCGAGAGCGTGGCTTCGCTAACCTGACTGACCGAGGGATTTGGTCCTCCCGAACCGCTACCGCCTCCCGAACAAGCCGAAAAGGCCAAAACTAGCAGAACTAGACCAACAATTGAGAATACTCTTTTCATATCATCCTCCACGTAATGATAGTCCTTATCATACCACACTTGGCTTGATTCTTCAGGGAGCTTCCAATAAATGATCTCATCACCTCATTTATGGCTCCCTCCTTCCAGAAATCATCCGAATTTGTTATTCTATGCGCTATGAAGGTCGAGATTAACTATCGCGAGAACGGGGCCTGCCCGCTCTGTACCCAGAACGGCCGCTGTATTCTGCAGGACCGGATACGCGAATCCCTGAAAGAGTTTGATCCCGCGGTGGCGAAAGAGATGGAGATGGTCATCTACTCATGCCCCCGGTTCAACGAAAAGGTATAGCCTAATATGTTTGATAAGCTGGACGAGTACGTACTACGCCACAAAGAGCTGGAAACCCTGATCTCCGATCCGGATATCATGAAGGATATGCGCCGCTACCGGGACCTGATGCAAGAGCACGCCCACGTAAGCGAGCTGGTCGAGACCTACAACCGGTACCGGGATACGGATGGGCAGCTGCAGGAGACCAAGGAGCTAATCGCCTCCGAGTCGGATGCGGAGATGAAGGAGATGGCCAAGGAGGAGCTTTCCGAGCTCGAGACGAGCCTCGAGAAGCTCGAGCAGGAGCTGAAACTCCTCTTGATCCCCAGGGATCCATTGGACGCCAAGAATATCATCATGGAGATCCGCGCCGGTACCGGCGGGGACGAGGCGGCTTTGTTTGCGGCCGATCTCTACCGCATGTACAGCCGCTTCGCCGAGGGTCGGGGCTGGAAGATCGAGGTGATGGAAGCCAACCAGATGGAGCTGGGAGGATTCAAGGAGATCATCTTCACCGTCAGCGGGAAAAACGTCTACGAGAATCTGCGCTACGAGAGCGGCGGCCACCGGGTGCAGCGCGTGCCGGCCACCGAGTCGGGAGGGCGGATTCACACCTCGGCGGTTACCGTGGCGGTGCTGCCCGAAGCGGAGGAGACCGATATCGAGGTTCAGGAGAGCGATCTCCGGATCGATACCTTCCGGGCCCAGGGCGCCGGCGGACAGCACGTCAACACCACCGATTCGGCGGTCCGGATCACCCATATCCCGACCGGGGTGGTCGTCTCCTGTCAGGATGAGAAATCCCAGCACAAGAACAAAGCCAAAGCGATGAAGGTCCTCAGGGCGCGGCTCTTCGAGGCTGAAGAGGCCCGCAAGCAGGCGGAGCGTTCGGAGACCCGGAAGAACCAGATCGGCTCCGGCGACCGCTCCGAACGAATCCGAACCTACAACTTCCCCCAGAATCGGCTGACCGACCACCGGATCAACCTGACCCTCTACAAGCTCGACTCGATCATCGAGGGAGCCATGGAGGAGCTGGTGGAAACCCTGAAGGTCAGCGCCCGGGAGGAGATGCTCAAGGGTATCGCCTCCTGACTATGACCTTCAACGAGTGCCTGCGCTCCGCCAGGGAGCGCCTGGCCGAGACCGAAACCCCCTACCTCGACGCCCTGGTGCTGCTCTCTCACGCAACCGGCGTCGGGAAGGAACGGCTCCTGGCCAACCTGAACGAAGAGATACCCAGAGTAACTGCCGCCATCTACGACGAGCTATTGCAGCGGCGTTTGGCCGGCGAACCGGTCTCCTACATCCGTAACCGCAAGGAGTTTTGGGGCCTCGACTTCTATGTGGATAAACGGGTACTGGTGCCCCGGCCCGATACGGAGGTAATGGTGGAAGAGGCCCTCCGTCTCATTGACCGGTCCTCATCCCCCTTAAAGATTCACGACGCCTGTACCGGCAGCGGCTGTATCGCAGTGGCGTTGAAGCATGAACGGCCGGAGATCGAGATCTCGGTCTCCGACATCTCCGAGCAGGCGCTGGAGGTGGCCGATTTCAACGCCCGCTCGCTCTTGGGAGCACCCCTGGCAAGCTGCGTGAGCGATCTCTTGGCCGATCTGAGCGAGCGTTACGACCTGATTACCTGCAATCCCCCCTATGTAGAACATGCCTATGTCGAGGGGCTCCTCGCCAAGTCCTGGCCGGAACCGATTTTAGCGCTGGACGGCGGAAAAGAGGGCTACGATCTGATTCCCCGGATTCTTAGCCAGGGGCTGGATCGGCTCGAGTCGAATGGGTATCTTATGATAGAAGCATCTCCTCAACTTGTACCGCGCATTACCGACGATATGGATAGCTGCGGTTACACTGCTGTACGGCGGATAGAGGATCTTGCAGGCCGGCCCCGCATAGCGCTGGGCCGCAAGGGCAACGCTTAATATGCAGACGCGCATCGAACAGTTTGAGAGCAAACTCGGCCGCTACGCACCGGAGGATAAGGCCAAGATCATGGAGGCCGTCCACTGGGGGGAGGAGCTCCATCGTGAGCAGACGCGCGCCTCCGGGGAGCCTTTCTACATTCATCCCATCATGGTGGCCGAGATTCTGATCGAGCTCGAGATGGACGCCGAGACTATCATCGCCGCCCTGCTTCACGACGTATTGGAAGATACCGAAGGCTCCAAGAAGGAGATGCAGCGCCGCTTCGGCAAGGAGGTGGTCGCCCTGGTGAACGGGGTAACCAAGATCTCGATCCTCCGGGCCAAGAGCAAATCGGTCCAGGGGGCCGAATCGATCCGGAAGATGCTCTTTGCGATGACCAAGGATATCCGGGTCATCCTGATCAAACTGGCCGACAAACTCCACAATATGAGCACCCTGGAGTACCTCCCCGAGGAGAAGCGGAAGCGGATCGCCCAGGAGTGCCTCGATATCTACGCCCCCCTGGCCGACCGGCTCGGTATCTCCTGGATGAAGATCGAGCTGGAGGACCTGGCGCTCAAGCATCTCCATCCGGCGGTCTACACCCAGATCAAGGAAGCCCTGACCGAGAAGAAACGCAAACGGGCGGATTACCTAAAGAAGGTGGAACGGACGATCCACCAACAGGCCCAGAAAGAGGGGATCGAGATCGAGGTCTACAGCCGGGCTAAGCACTTCTATTCGATCTATCAGAAGATGCGCCGCCGGCAGAAATCATTCCATGAGATTCACGATCTCCTCGGCTTGCGGATTCTCTGCACCACCTCGAGCGAATGTTACACGATTTTAGGCCTGGTGCATCGACTCTGGCCGCCCATCGAGGGTCGCTTCAAGGATTACATCGCCATGCCCAAGTCGAACCAGTACCAGAGCCTGCATACGACGGTGATGTGCTGGGAGGGAAAGCAGCTGGAGATCCAGATCCGCACGCGGCGCATGCACGCCACCGCCGAGATGGGAATCGCCGCTCACTGGGCCTATAAACGGGGTCAGAATAAGGACCGCATCAAAACCGGCGACCTGGCGATTATCAATAAACTCAAGAGCCTCAATGGTCGGGGCTACACCTCGAGCGAATTCCTTACCGATATCAAGAGCGAGCTGCTCCGGGATTCGATATACGTCTTTACCCCCCGGGGTGATATCATCGAGCTTCCCAAAGGAGCAACGGCCCTCGATTTCGCCTACCACATCCACACCGAGGTGGGAAACCACTGTCTGGGCGCCAAGGCCGACGGATCGATCATCTCCCTCAATACGGAGCTCAAGAACACCCAGGTGGTCGATATCCTGACCAACAACAGCGCCCATCCACACGTCAACTGGCTCAAGTTCGTCAAGACCGCCCGAGCCCGGGGCAAGATTCGTCACTGGCTCAACCAGCACGACGAGAACCTGATCATCGACAAGAACGTCATCGCCAAGAAGCGGCAGGACGCTCCGCCCCCGGCAGCCGAGCCCGAGAAGAGCGACGAGAGCGGCGAATCGGGAGAGATCATCAAGCAGATCGTCGACCGGGCCAAGGTGGCCTTCAAGATCGGGGGCGAACGCAATATGATGATCACCATGGCCAAATGCTGCCAACCGGCTACCGGAGACGACATCATCGGCTATATCTCCCGGGGACGGGGAATCATCGTCCATCGCCGGGACTGTCCCAACCTGGCGCATATCAACGAGATCGAGGAGCGCTGCGTCGAAGTAGAGTGGGAGGCCGCAACTCCCAGGGCCACCCGACGCTTCCAGATTACCGCCCGGATGACCTCCGACCTCTTCTCCGAGATCGAAGGGGCGATCCGGAAATACAAAGGACACCTGATCGAGGGCAAGTTGGAAGAGAACGAGCGCGGAAACTTAAGCGGCTTCTTCACCATGGAGCTGGACCGCAAAGAGGACTTCAAGACCGTCCTCAAGAGTATCCGCACCATCCCCTCGGTAATGAACATTCAATAAGGAATACTCATGAATAGCTATCCCGCCGTCATCTTGAAGAAGGGCAAAGAGTCCTCGTTAGAACGTATGCACCCCTGGATCTTCTCCGGCGCCGTCGCCCGCACTGAACCGGAGCCCGAATTGGGCTCGGCGGTGCGCGTCTTGGCCGCCGACAAACGAATGCTGGGAGTCGGTTTCTGGGAGGGAGGCAGCATCGCCGTGCGGATGATCAGCTTTGCCGAGCGGCCGGTGAACGAGGAGCTATTTGTCGAACGGTTGAGCGCGGCCTGGAAGATGCGCAACGAGCTAGGACTGACCGGGTCGGAGAAGACCAACGCCTTCCGGCTGGTTCACGGCGACGGGGACGGCATCCCCGGCTTGATCCTCGACTGGTACGCCGGCCATGCGGTTCTGCAAGCCCACTCCTACGGGATCTACCGTCAGGCGGAGACGATCGCTTCCGCCCTAAAGCAGGTCTGCGGGGATGAGCTGAAACAGCTCTATGATAAGTCGAAATCGACCCTGGGGGGACGGAAACTCTCTTCTCTGGAGAATCGCTATCTCTTTGCCGGCGGAGAGCCTCTAACGGAGACGGTAATCCGCGAGAACGGTCACGCCTTCAAGGTCAATTGGGAAGAGGGGCAAAAGACGGGCTTCTTCCTCGATCAGAGGGACAACCGCGCCAAGCTGGCCGCCTACGCCGAGGGGCGCCGGGTGCTCAACGCCTTCAGCTACTCCGGGGGCTTCTCGATCTACGCCCTCCGCGCCGGGGCGGAAAAGGTCGTCTCGGTCGATTCCTCAGGCCCTGCCATGGCCATGCTGGAGGAGAATCTGAAACTGAATGGGACCCTTAAGAATCACGAATCGATCAAGGCAGAGGTGCAGCCCTTCCTAAAGGAGCGGGCCGGCGAGTTCGATCTGATCATCCTCGATCCTCCCGCCTTCGCCAAACACAAAAGCGCCCGCCATCAGGCAGTGCAGGGCTACAAGCGGCTCAATCAGGCCGCTATGGAGCGGCTGAAACCGGGATCGCTCTTGATGAGTTTTTCGTGCAGTCAGGTGGTGGGAACGGAGCTCTTCGAAGGGGCGCTCCGGGCGGCCGCCATCGAGGCGGGGCGGAGCATCAGCGTGCTGGAGCGACTCTCCCAGCCGGCGGATCACCCGGTCAATCTGGCGCAGCCGGAGGGAGAGTACCTGAAGGGTCTATTGATGCGAGTGCGTTAGGCGCGCCTCCTAACCCAGCTCGTCCATGATGGCTTTCAGTTCATTGTAGGCCTCGTCCTTCTGGGCTACCTTGGCCTTGCGGATCGCCTTGCGGAGCACGTTCTCCCACTGCTTCTCGGGAATCTCCTCGCGCATGTCCTCGAAGAGTTCCATGATGTCGACGTTGTCGGTCAGATTGTAGATCTTGGTCGCATCGTAGAAAAAGAGGTCGTGGAGCTCGTCGATAAAATCCTTAACGCTTCTATTCTCAGTACCGCCCTTCATCAGGCGTTCGGCCTTCTTCTCGGCCCTTCTCTTTTCACGTTCAATGCGCATTATGTCTGTCTGTTTCATACGAACCCCCTATATTAATCATTCTGGATATATTCGAAACTGCGGTGCAGTTATAAGATACCAATGGAATCGCTCAAGCGGCTACACGCTAGGCCTTGAGCCGCTCCCTTTTATCCGAGGTGAAGTAGAAGTTCACATCGGGATTTTCATCGATAGCCCGACTTACCGCCCAGCGGTTGCGGTAGAGCAGTACGCGCTGGCCGTGCTTGTCGAGGGCCACATGATTGCCGTGGAAGCGCAGGAACTCCTCCATAGCCTTCTCCGACTCTGAATCGACCCAGGCGGCGCCGCCGTACTCTACCGGTTCGAAACGGGCGGAGGCCTTGTACTCCTCGCTCAGCCGGTGTTGGATAACCTCGAACTGAAGCATTCCGACCACACCCAAGAGCTTGTCGTTGGTGTACTCCTTGGTGAAGAGCTGCACGACCCCCTCTTCGGTAAGCTGCTCGAGTCCCTTGTTGAGCTGCTTGCTGCGCATCGGTTCCAGATTGATCACCTTCTGGAAGATCTGGGGTGCGAAGCTCGGAATCCCGGTGTAGCGCAGCTCTTCCCCTTCGGTGATCGTATCGCCGATCTTCAAGGTGCCCGTATCGTGCAGGCCGATGATATCCCCCGGGAAGGCGGTGTCCACCACGCTCCGTTCCCGGGCCATGAAAGCCGTTGGGTTGGCCGAGCGGAAGCTCTTCCCGCTGCGGGCGTTTAAGTAGATCTTGTTCCGCTCGAATGTGCCCGAACAGACCCGCATGAAGGCGATACGGTCCCGGTGCTTCGGATCGAGGTTTGCATGGATCTTGAATACCAATCCGGAGAACTTCTCCTCCTCAGGGTTTACGATCCGCTCTTCAGCCTCCTGACTCCTCGGCGGAGGGGCGATATCGACAAACGCGTCCAAGAGTTCCCGGACGCCGAAGTTATTCAAGGCCGAACCGAAGAAGGTCGGAGTGATGGTACCGGCCAGGTACTCCTCCATGGAGAACTCAGGGTATACACCGGTAACCAGCTCCAGATCCTCACGCAGCTTATTCGCCAGGGAGCCGAGCTTCTCGTCCAGGATCGGATCATCCAGGCTGGAGATCTCGACCGAGGACTCCACTCCCTGAATATCATGGGGTTTGAAGAGGATCAGCCGCTTCTCGTAGATGCTATAGACCCCCTTGAATGACTGTCCCTGCCCCACCGGCCAGCTCATCGGGCAGGCCTTGATGTTGAGCTCTTCCTCGACCTCGTCTAATAGCTCGATCGCCTCTTTCCCCTCCCGGTCGTACTTGTTCAGGAAGGTGATGATCGGGGTTCGGCGCATCTTACAGACCTCGCACAGCTTGCGGGTCCGCTCCTCGACTCCTTTAACCGAGTCGATCACCATCAAGACGCTGTCGACGGCGGTCAGGGTCCGATAGGTATCCTCCGAAAAGTCGGCGTGCCCCGGGGTATCGAGCAGATTGACCGTCCGATCCCGATAATCGAAGCCCATAACCGAGGTGGAGATCGAGATCCCCCGCTCGGCCTCCATCTTCATAAAGTCGGAGACCGTATTACGGGCGTTCTTCTTGCTCTTTACCGCCCCGGCAATGTGGATCGCTCCGCCGAAGAGGAGGAGCTTCTCGGTAATCGTCGTCTTACCCGCATCCGGGTGGGAGATGATCGCGAAGGTGAGGCGTTTATCTATCTCTTGCTGCAGCGGGCTCTTATCCGCCCCCTGAACGGCGTGGTCTGCCATGGCGTTATTCGTACCTTTGGGATTCGATTGTGAGGTTCTATAGAGTACGGGTCAGCGGGGTCTTTGTCAATGGGAGGGAGAATCGGGTTAGTTGAGGCGGTAGGTGATTGGAATTTCTAACGAAACTGATTGATTTAGGGGCGTTTCGACGGGAAGAACCCCCTCAACAAGCTTCAAGGCTGCTTCATCTAGAATATCGCGTCCCGAACTCTGCTGAATCCGCAGTTCTTCATGAAATCCCTTGCTGTCGAGCCTAACAAAAACAACGACTTGCCCCTCCCAGCCCCTTCGCCTGGCCATTCGCGGATAGCTGTGCTCTTGCTGAAGGCGTTCATTGAGTTCAGCCAATATCAGGGTCATCTGAGTTGGGCTCACTTTCGACTCAGGAGCAGTATCCTGGTTTGACGCTACACTTTCGACCTTGGACTCCGTTGAAAAAGTCGTTTCCGATCCTTCTATTGATAAGTCCGAGGCTTCCTGGCGTTCGACCACTTCAGGTTGTTCCAGCTCTTGGGACTCAGTCTCTATATCTTCTATTTGAGGGATAACAGATTTTTCTTCGGTATTTTTCTCTGGGACTTGGCGAACAGGCGTTTCGGTTGGCACCGTTTGGGCTGTTTTGGCAGGCTTTAGGAGAGTAATTCGAACACTCGTCTCATCGGTTGGAGGCACGACCACATCTTTTGAAAGCGGGAAGAGACTGAGGGAAAGCACGAACATTATATGCATGCAAAATGAAAGGAGTATTGCAATAGTTTGTCTTTCTCGATCCGCCATTTTCTTTAACATAAGTAATGGGAAGCACGATGCCCGTGCTTCCCAAAGAATCTTACATCTCCAGTTCAGCCCCGAGACGCACTGTCAGCGGAGGCGCAATATAACCATCTTTTTTCTCATAGACAGCATTAAAGACATTGTCTATACCAAAGGTAGCGCTAACCAGTTCATTCACCCGCTGGCGTCCGAAAAAGTTCACCACAAAATAACCATCTTCTTTGGTATCATTCGCGGCGTCGCTGTAGTAATCGCCCGAGTATTCAGCGTGGACACCGAGAGTAGTGGTATCCGCTACATATTCAAGCGAACCATCCACGGAGTGGACCGGGGTATATGTTACCCGCTTATCATCCTGGAAGTCATATTCAATCCCAGTATCCTCCAACAGAAAGCTGTAGAGAAAGTTATAAGAAGCACTAAATTCAATTTTTTGCGCTGGTCGCAACACAAACTCTATTTCAGCCCCAGGATAAGCGGTTTTCCCGACGTTAGTAGGTCGCGTAACCCCATCGCCCCCCTCTGACCAATTAATTTCATCCACTATGTATCTGAAGAAAGCAAATGCGTTAGCTTCCAACTTTGGAGAAACATAGGTTGCACCAAGTTCCCCAAAATACCCTTTCTCAGGTTCAATATCTTTATTGCCCTCATAAACACCATAAAAGCCAAAATCCTGATACGGCCAATAGATATCATTAAATGTAGGCGCACGATAAGAGGATCCACCGCTCAGCTTAAGTGATAGGTTGTCACTGGAGAAGTAATTACTGGATAAACGATAGGTAATTGCCGAGTTAAAATCTTCGGAATAGTCAAGCCTTAGACTAGGGATAATTTCAATAGATGTAATCGGATAGTAAACAAGACTCGAGAAGATTCCTGCACTAAAACGTTGCTCCTTACCCACGGACGTGCTGTCGACCATATCCTCCATTAGGCTAACACCATAAATCATAGAGAGTTTATTACCGATATAATACTCTTGGAGTAGATCAGCGCTAATATTATGCAAGGTATGAGTCTCTTCGCTGGCTGAAGTTATAAACTTCAACTCATTTTGCTTATAGCTAACATCCGCATCAATGGTCAGATCATCGGTTAGAAAACGATCTGCTATGTATCCGACGGTCGCTGAATAATTGGTATCTTTCTGTTCGTCATCCAGAGAAATAAACGTTACCCCTCCGGGAGTATTAACCTGGTTCAAAAAGAATCCCGACGAAATTCTAACAGCACCATCAGATACGGGAACCGACACACTTAAATCCGCACCACCCGCAATAGCTTCCGCATCAGTTCTAATTCGGTACTCGTCATTCAACAACTCATCGTCTTTCCAGACAAAACGATTGTTAGCGTTTATGAGTGTTCCGCTGAGGATTACATTGGCGAAACCAATCTCTCTGCTCAGAGAAGCACCTAGTATTTGAGTATCGATCAAAGATGACCAATCCGCATCTTTATCTTCAGTCTCTATACTTTCAACAGGGAATGTAGAGTAAGCGGTCACCTTTTTCGCATCCCGCGGAATATAGCTATAGTTCTCGATACTTAGTTTAAACGAGTTTTCCGCCTCGCTCTTGGTGATGATGTTGATAACCCCACCAACGGCATCAGCGCCGTAGATGGCACCATACCCGCCACGAACGATCTCAATACGCTCGATATTCTCCAGGGAGTAGTTATTGAGATTCACGCCTCCCTGACGATTGTCGTTCTGACGAATTCCATCGACCAGCACCAGAACTTGAGCGGAGCTCGCTCCCCGGATGCTGATGCTCTTCTGTGCTCCGGCGGCTCCATAATCACGAACAATTACACCGACCTCCCGAGTTAGTACATCGGCCAGATTGCCCGCTCCCGATGCTTCAATATATTCCGCGGTAATTACAGTTGCATGTCCCGGTGCCTCAAGCACGGTACGTTCATTACGGGTAGCGCTAACTACGACATCGTCTAGTCGAACGGTCTCATCTGATTCCTGCGCCGCAACAGGCACCATAAACGTGAGTAATATTCCTAATACAATAATTCGATTCATCTTCCCTTCCTTAGGTTTGTCGCATAGGTCTCAGGTAAGGAAGGAACGGGCTATGAAGGTTTGCAGATTATTCGGCAGGTTATTCATATGCTCCGATTCCCCGTACGTGAGAGAATTGGTCTGGTTTGAACAGTTTGAAGCTGTTCCGGGGAATGAAATCGTCTTCTGGCTTACGGATAATTGCGCCGGAACCTTCCCGCCCTGCTTGAGCAGTGGTCTCCTCCGGCTAAAATCCGCTTACAGCGGCACGCCCGCATCTGATTTTCACAGATTTCCGTTATTTCATTACACCCAAATTGTACAACTAGAGCGACGGACTTATCTCCCCTCCTCCGGTCCCGTCTAATCGACCATATCTGATTATAGAGTCCACTATACCCGATTATGCCGCAGAAGACAATCATCGATTATCTCACTTCGGATGTTGAGATATTGGAGATTGACTTGACACGAAACTATAGGCTTTCTACAATATAGGTATGTTCCGAACTGCCCTGCTCTGCTGCTTGCTCTCCATCGGCGCCGCCATTGCGGCTGAAGATCTGCTCTATCATGAAAATCTCGACGGCGATCTGACCGACTACCAAATTTCCATCGAAACCAAAGGGAACGCTACCGAATATACTTTGGTCAAGAATCACGAGGGGGAAGAACTCTCCCGGGAGCGAATCCTGGTCGATCACCACGGCAATACCTTAGAGTGGAGCTTTAAGGATTTCGGGCAAGATATCGTAATCGATGCAGCCCGGACCGGTCGGCGAATCAGCGTTACCAAAACAGAGGGCGGCAAAACGGAATCGGAGCGTTATCGCTTGAAGAACGACTCCCCCTGGCACCAGCTCTTCCCCTTCGGAATGGAGCAGTTCGTAACCGAGGGCGAGGAAGAACGTCCCTTCTGGTTCATTCAGCCCCAGAACCTCAAATTGAGCTCTATGAAGGCGACTCGCGGGGAAGAGAAGAGCCTAACCATTAACGGCATCCGCCAGCGGGCGGTCGAGGTGGAGATCACCATCGATAACTGGCTATCCCGCTTCTGGAAAGGACTCTATGTTCTCCGCTCCCGGGACGGCCGCTATCTCTTCTACGAAGGGATTCTGCGGAAGAATCTCTCCCGGGGAACGGTCGAACTGGTTCGCGAGAATCAGACCGACTAAGCCTGTACGGGTACTAATCGAAACCGCATTCTAAATTCCCCGCTGCCGATCCGGTACTCCTTTAGGGTGTCGGGACCGCAGCTCGCTCCGCCCAGGCCCCGCTGCATAAGATCCAGATAGAGATAGGTCTCCCGCCTGGGGATCAATTCTGAGGTATGATAAGCGGCATAGAGATCGGCCGGGGTAAAATGGCTGGCCGAGGCCTCGATCAACCCTTCCGCCTCGATCCGGAATCCCCGTCCCTCCCGATCAGTGAGTTCAATCCAGCGCACATCGCACTTGTTGCCGTGCTCCTGGGGCAGGATATAGGGGACGTACTGATCCGTTACGGTGGATCGGTAAACTCCCACAGGGTACCCCGCCTTACGGTCGATATAGTTCTCCTCCGGGCCGCGGCCGAACCAGCGCAGCTGTTCCAGATCCGGGGGGAGCCGAAAGACCACGCCCAAGCGGGGAAGATCCGATGCCGATCGGGGCACGGTAAAGGTAAGATCGAAGAGAATCTCCCCCCCGGCCTTCAGGTTCAGCTTTTGGGAGAGCTCTACCGCGCCTTGATTATCCTTCAGCATCAGCGCTTCTTTCCAGCGCAGAGCCAATCCGCTCGTTCGCTCCCGGTAACTCAGCTCCGATACGCTTGAGTGCATTTTGTCCAGTCCCAAATCTTGCCAACGCCCCAGGGCCTTATTCTCCTGACCGGTCCAGCCTTTTATTCCGTCGTTATCTATGGGACCGCGAAAGAGATTCAGCCTCGGCCCGCTGCTGATGAGTTCACTGCCCTCTACGCTATAAGCCAGCAGTCCGCCCTCTTCCCGGTCCACCGCAAAGCGCACGCTCTTCCCTTCGGCGGTAATGAGCGCCTCGTTCGCCGCTACCGCAAGGCTATCGCCCGGACTCCTGCGCCGGGGAAGGGAGCCGCGCCTGTCCCCCGGAAGCCGGAACTGCTCCCAGGCGAGTTCGTGTCCCGCCTCGGCCCAGGGAGTAGCCTTTTTGAGGCGATAGCGCAGCATCAGATGGAGTTCCCCGGATTTAGGCAGGGGTTTCTTATCGTACGGGACGCGCAGCAGCGTCGACTCCCCCGGGGCGATCTTCAAGCTGCCCAGGCTGCCCTTGACGCAGATCTCGCCGTCGACGGTAAGCTCCCACTCGCCGCGGAAGATCGAGGCGTTGCTGAAATCCATGCGGTTGGTTATGCGGAAGAGCCCTTTAGCCAGATCGACCGCTTCGGTATGGAGCGGCTGAATCAGCTTCTTGAACTCACTTAAGGCCGGATGGGGGATACGGTCGGGCCAGATCAGACCGTTGATGCAGAAGTTTCTATCGTTGGGCTCATCCCCGTAATCGCCGCCGTAGCTCCAGTAGGCTCTCCCTTCCTCATCCCGCTCCAGGAGTCCCTGGTCTACCCAGTCCCAGATGAATCCCCCTTGAAGCCCATGATACGCATAGATCGCATCCCAGTACTCCTTCAAGTTGCCGTTGCTGTTGCCCATGGCGTGGGAATATTCGCACATAATGAAGGGACGATAGTCGTCGCTTGAGTTTCGGGCCCATTGCACAAGATCCGTTACCGGCGGATACATGGGGCAGACGATATCGGTGGCGTGATGTCCCCGGGTATAGTCGTTGGGTCCCTGGCCCCACTCCTCCCGCACTGCCCCCTCGTAATGGAGCAGGCGGGTTGAATCGTAGCGGCGAATCCAAGCGGCCAACAGATCATGATTCTGCCCGTAGCCGCTCTCGTTCCCTAAGGACCAGCTTATAACCGAGGGGTGATTCTTGTCCCGTTCGACCATGCGCAGCCCCCGATCGAGGAAGGCGGCCGCCCAGCGAGGGTCCCGGCAGAGCTGGTCGTAGTAGTGGTGGCTCTCGATATTGGCCTCATCGATCAGATAGAGCCCGTAGCGGTCGCAGAGCTCGTACCAGCGGGAATCGTTGGGATAGTGGCTGGTACGTACGGCATTGATGTTGTTCCTTTTCATGAGGAGGATATCCTCGATCATCGTCTCTTCGGGAACGGTCTTGCCGTAGAGTTCGTGATGATCGTGGCGGTTTACCCCCCGCATCAGCACTGCCCGGCCGTTAATCAGAAGCTCCCGCTCGCCCAGCTCGACCCTGCGAAAGCCGACGTCGCAGGCAGCCGCCTCGATCAGGCTACCGTCTTGCCCACGGAGGGCAACGACGCAGCGATAGAGGTAAGGGTCTTCACTGGACCAGAGTCGCGGACGGCGCACCCGGGTGCCGATCCTGGCGCTATGGCTCGATTGTCTGAAATCGGGGCCGACCTCCTCCCGGAGGGGCTCGGGAAAGAGCGCCGCCCCTTCCCCGTCGTAGAGCTGAACCTCGGCCAGGAGGGCATCCCCGGGTTCCGGGACGAGTTTGAGATCGGCCTCGAAGTCTGCGTTCCGCAAATCCTCGTCGGGAAGGGCGCGAATAAAGAGATCCTGAATGTAGCTTGTTTCCGTGGAGTAGAGAAATACCTCCCGGTGAATTCCCGCCATCCACCAGTGGTCCTGATCCTCGATAAAGGAGCCGTCGGACCAACGCACGACCATCGCGTGCAGCTCATTCTCGCCGGGATTGAGATATGGACTCAGATCGAACTCAGCCGGAAGTCGGGAATCCTTACTCATCCCGACGAATTGGCGATTACAAAAGATGACGAAGGCGCTCTCCACCCCGCCGAGGTGGATAACGGTACGCCGTCCGCTAAACTCTGAAGGCAAGGAGAAGCGCTTCCGATAGAAACCGGTAGGATTCTTCTCCGGTACCTGCGGCGGGGTATGAGGAAAGGGCATCTGAACGTTCGTGTAGTGGGGAATATCCCACAAACTCCCGTCCCTCCGGAATTGGCGGGTCCAGTTGCCCGGTACCTCTATAGGCTCGTAGGAGAGACCTGCCCAGGTCGCCTCCGGCGGTAGATCCTCGGGACGTTCGAACAGACAGAACTCCCAGGTACCGTTCAGGGAGTGAAACCAGGGAGATGCGCAGCGATCCCCCGCCAGGGCGGCCTCCGTTGAGGGAAAGGGATAGAGGGTCGCCCGCGCCGGAAGTCGATGCATGCCGGTTAGTTCCGGCTCCTGCCACCACTGGGTACGTAGATCCATAGAATCGCTCCTTCTTCTTATGATGGCACGCTTTAGTCCGGGGCACCATGTTTTTTTTGGAACCAAAATATGTCATAATTGCTCATGATATCGATCCCTCTTCATCTCGATCAGACCCGGCGAGTCTTTAGAACCCTCGGGCCGGATCCCGTTACCGGCGTGGTAGGCTGCGGATTCGAACGCAAGTACAACGATCATGATTCTCACATCGATGCGGTATTTCCTCACTATGCGGTTATTGTACTCCTGCGGGGCGGGGGGACCTTTACCGACTCATCCGGCGACGAGCATCTCCTCTCGCCCGGGTCGCTCTTCCAACGCATCCCCGGTCGGCGTCACTCGAACCGAGTCGCCCCCGAAAGCGGCTGGCTCGAGTTCTGGATAGCCCTCGGTGCGCCTCTTTATAGGAGTCTGCAGGAGCTGCGGGCCCTCCCCCAAGAGGAGCTGTTACATGTTCCCACCGAGCGATGCACCCCCCAACTCTACGGAGAGATGCTGGAAGCCCTGGCTCACGCTGAACACCGGGAACTGCCGCTGCTGATGCACAGGTTGTTGGGGACTCTATTCATGCTCTTCGGTGAAGCCAATAATGAACAGGCAGCCGGGTCAATAGTTGGACGAGCGGTAAAGTTGATCGAGGCCGATCCGGCGGCCCGCAAGAAGCTGCCGGAGATTGCCGCAGAGCTCGATACGAGCTATGCCAGTCTGCGGCGTCGCTTTAAGAATGAGACGGGGATATCCCTTACGCAGTATCGAATCAATGTGCGGTTGAACCGTGCCCGGGAACTGCTCTCTAAGAGGGACCGGTCCATCGGGGAGATAGCGGAGATGCTTGGCTATCCTGATCAGTTCAGTTTCTCGAAGCAGTTTCGCCGACACCTGGGGTATGCGCCCCAGGAGTATCGAACCAGACTCTAATCCGGAAAAAGCTCTTCCGGACGGCGCTCGGGGATACCGTCGATTTCCCCATGGGTCTCGTAGAAATCAGGCTTGAGAAACAGACCGCAGTAGCACTGGCCGTACTCGGCGATATCCTCCGCCGCATAGGCGCAGGGACACTGAATATCCTTGTCCTTGGTTCGGTCGCCGTAGGAATCGCGGCAGGGGCATTGAAAGAAACCGTAACGACTGTAGTTGGTCCGGAAGCCTTCGATCAGATCGGTAATGAAATCCTCTTCTCGATTGAGGTGCCACCCTTTGTGGGCGGCCACGGATTCAACGAAGGTCCGAACGTCGGCAACGCTCTTCTCTTTACTCACGGAGAGACCAACTTCTGCCAATGATAGCGGATAAAACCGACCAGAAAATCGTCCTCATCGATAACCAGGGAGGGAAAGAGCATCTTCTTCCCGAACTTCTCGAGAAAGTCGGATTTTATCTTGCTCTTGAGTTCAGGATCGATCTCGTCCACATAAATGTAATCGTAGGCGGTATCGTTCTCTTCCAAAAAGGCCATCGCCTTCTTGCAAAAACCGCAGGTAGACAGAGCGAAAAGCTTCAATTGCTTATCCTTCTTTGCTCCGTTCTTGTGTTGAAATTCCACGTAGTCGAACATGCTGCGCTCCTTCTGCCGTATAGCCTTAAGCATGCGTCATTTTGAGCTGGAATTCAAGGGAGGAATCTAGTTGTAGGGCGGTGCGGCGTAGTAGCCGAGCTCATCCCTGCCGGTACGGTTATAATAGGCCACCTCGACCTCTATCGGCAGGTAGCGATTGCCGTAATCCGGATCCCGCTGGCTGATAATCTTCAGATAATACCGGCCGGTCGGCTTCTGAGCATACTCCGCCATCAGGGGGCCGATCCCGGCCGGCCGGTAGAGGGAGTAGCTTCCGCCGCCGCTCTCAGCGGCCAGATATTCAAGTTGGGGGGCGCTTATCGCAAGCTCCGCCTGGCGATCGAGGGAGACATAGGCCAGTCTGATGCCGTTGGTGCGCATCATATTTGCCAGAACCGCAGCCGACGGCGCATCGCTCTCCTGTGGGAGAACAGGCATTTGTCCACTGCCGAGACAGACAATCAGTTTTCGTCCCCGTAAGGGGGCAAGCTCCAGAGAAGCCATTCTGAGGGTCCCCGGCAGGGCAAAACCGACCCCGGCGGCGGGCGGGGCCATTCGAACCGCGTCCAGGTAATTTTGACTGCTCCTGCCGGCGGGCTGTTCAAGTTGAGGAATTTCACCGGCCGTGTAGAGCCTGAGTCTACTGCCTGCGGGTAGATTTCGTATGAGATCCCGCAGCGCCCCGACGAGCTCATCCTCCCTTCCGGCGGTGTAGGCCGATCGTTCCACCACCACCGCGACCTCGAGTCCCTCGATCGCATCGGCCTGCGCCAGAAGCGCCGGTGATCCGGGGAGACCGTAGGCCTCGGAGAGGATGAAATTACTCTCCCGCAAACCGACGATCGGGTTACCGAGCCGGTCGTGAACGGCGACATCCATAAAAACCTCGGGGAAGCCGTCGGCGTCGATCCGCTCGATCTCGACGAATACCCCCGAATACATGGCGGTAAGCTCGCTCAAGACGCCTATCTCGTTACGCTTGAAGTCGCTGATCAGGATATTTCCGTTGACGTCCTGCACCGCATCGATAATCCGGCGTCCGTCGCCGCTGAAATCGCTCAAGAGTTCGAAGGAACGGAGTTCCGTATCGAAGAGCAGCAGCCTCTCTCCGTCGGCCACCATGATGGTTCCGTCTTCGAGAAGCGACATCCCTTCGGGTGATTCAAGACTCCCCTCGCCCGCTTCGAAGAGGTAGTTCCCCGAGGTATCGAAGGCATAGATTCTTTCCCGCCGTGAATCGGCCACGTAGACGCTGCCGTCCTGAACGGCTATTCCCGACGGAGCCCCGAAGCCGGGGAAGCTCGCGCCGCGGCGGCCGAAACTGAGGATAAACTCCCCCTCGGGAGAGAATTTGCTGATCCGGCGGTTCCCCATCTCGCTCACATAGAGGTAGCCGGCCGCATCCCGGGCCAGATACTGGGGTCCCGAGAGCTCCCCGGGACCGCTTCCCTCGGAACCGATGCGCTGAAGACCGCCGCCGTCCGGCCGGCCGTAGGCGATTCGATCCGCGCCGAACTCAGAGACGTAGATTGTATTATTGTCGTACCGGAGCACATCGAAGGGCTGGCTGAAGCCGAGTACCCCGCCCTGAAGGGTCTGCTGCAGGGCGCCGTTGAGATTGAAGCGATAGACCTCGTTTCCGGTGAACGAGGCGACGAAATAGCTGCCGTCGGGCCAGGGTTCGAGGCCTACCGGCCGGGTAAAGAGGGTGTACTCCTCGAAAATCCCCTGCAGGCTTTCGCCCAACACATAGCGTTCCCGACTCGTCCGTTCCCGTTCGAGGCCCAGCCGGGCGTCGATCACATCGATTCGCTGTTGCAGGAGGGCGCTGCCTTCGCCCGCCCGTACGATCTCCCGCCAGAGGGAGAGGGCGGTGGAGTCGAGTCCGAGGCGATGATAGCTCCGCCCCAGCCACTCCTTGAAATCCGGCTGATCGGGAGAAAAACTCAAGGCCCGCTCGAAGGAGACCAGCGCGCTATCGAAGAGGCCGTTATGATAGGCCTGTACGCCCCAACGGAACTCCTCGCTGCCGCGCAGCTGATCCCAGTCGAGTTCCTGGGCATGAATGACGGTTGTAGTTGAAATAAGGATGAGTAGTAGAAGGTAGCTCGCCCGACGAAGTTTCACAAAAAGAGTATATCCGATGTCAGGCGTAGATATCTACCTCATGTTCTTCCCGGGGCAGGGCCACTTCGCCGCGGATACCGAGCATCAGGATCCGTTTCATATCCCGCATATCCATGATCGGCAGCTCATCGGGCGTCGGGGCCGGCACTGAATGCAGCCCGCTTGAGGGTTCAACACTCATATTGAGCCTCCTTACCCCTATTGTCGGCACATTTAGTCAAGATTATTAGATTCTATTTCATCCAGCAAAACGCGCATATGCTGAGCCACCAGGGAGTCTCCGCTGGAGAGCTCCATCGCCCGACGCAGGTAGCCCCTCGCCTCCTCCAGTCTTCCCGCCTTCAAGAGCGCCCAACCCAGGGAATCAAGGTAGGCGTAGCTCTCGGGCCGCTTCTTGACCGCTTCCCGGCAATAGTTGACCGCCGTGGCCGGATCCAGTCCCTGCTCGGCCATGATATAGCCTAATGAGTTGAGGGCGTTGGCGTTCTCCGCGTCCAGGGTCAGCGCCTTCTGCAGCAGATTGAGACTCTCGTCCACCTCGCCCAACTCGTAGAGAACATATCCGTAGGCGGCGTAAACCTGAGTCGATTCGTAGCCGCCCTCCATCAGCTGCTCCAGTTCGAACTTGGCCAGGCTGTAGCGCTTGGTCATGGCATAGATCAACCCCAGAACCATCCGGCTCTGATAGATATGCAACAGATTGGCGTGGTTAGTTACCACCTGCTCCAGATAGAGCAGAGCGTCGTCATACTGTCCCAGCTGGGTATAGGTGAGTCCGAGGTAGTAGGAGAGCTCCGCATCCTCGGCGGGATCGGCATCGATCGCCAACAATTCCCGCAGAGCCTGTTCGTAGCGTTTGGATTTATAGAGCCGTTTGGCTTCCTTCAAGTCGCCTTTCATCTCTCCCCGCTAGGCCAGCTTACTCCTGAATCCGTCTAAATCGCTCTCCGGCACGGGATGCAGGTAGATGGGCGAGACCGAGATCCGGCCGCGGCTTACCGCATCCCAATCGGTTCCCGCTTCCGGTTCGGCACTGGGCCAGCTACCGTTCAGGAAGTGGTAGGTATGTCCGTCGGGAGCCGTATAGGACTCAACCGCATCGTGGTAGATGCGCTTCGCTGGAAAGGTAATCTCGTATTCGAGCTCGGAGGAGTCGGGATAGGGTACGTTGATATTGATAAAATGGTTTTTATCCCAAGCGGCTACCAGGCGGCTTAAGTGGGCCGCAACGAATTCCGCTCCGGCGGTGTACTCTATGGCGTTATCCTTGAGAAGCTGGGATACGGCGATACTGGGAATCCCCATAAACGAGGCCTGCCGGGCCGCGGCGGCGGTCCCGGAGTAGATCAGATCGGTCCCGATATTAGGACCGATGTTTATCCCCGAAACAACCAGATCCGGTTCAAAATCAACCGCTCCGCTCAGGGAGTAGAGCACGCAATCCGCCGGCGATCCGCTGCAGGCATAGGCCATATCGCCCCGCTGAACGAACTTGACCGGTTCTTTAAGGGTAATCTTGTGAGAGTTGCCGGAACGCTCCCCGTCGGGAGCCACCACGCAGAGATCGTGGGCCGCAAGGGCTTCCTGGAGGGCCTTCAGACCCGGACTATCAATGCCGTCATCATTGGTAAGGAGAATCTTCATCGTTTATCGCCTTGGCACCGTCGGAGGCGCGGAATTGGAAGGCTTCAGCGGCGAAACCAAAGATCCTTTCGTATTCGCCCAGACGGTCGATATATTCGTTCAAGGCGGCCTCTCGCACGAGGGAGATTGTACAGCCGCCCAGCCCCGGTCCGGTCAAACGCGAACCATAGACGCCTTCGATTTCGCCCGCCCGCTTCACAAGCCAATCAAGCTCGGGACAGGAGACCTCGTAGGCATCCCTGAGGGATTCATGGGAACGGTACATCAGTTTGCCGAATCCGTCCAGGTCCCCGTCGGGAAGCATCTGAACCGCCTCTTTCACGCGCTGATTCTCTTCGACCACATGCAGGCAGAGACGGCGCAGGGACTCCGGAAGAATACCGATGCCGGTCTTGAGGTCGTCCACGCTGTAATCCCTGAGGGCGGTACCGCTGCGCTTTGCCTGCAGATGCTCGACGCATTCATAGCACTCCCCCCGGCGCTCTTCGATGTAATCATCCACATCGATATGGGGGACGTGGGAGTTGGTCAGCACCAGCTTGGCCGACCCCAGCTCCAGCGGTACCTGACGATACTCGAGGGTACGCATATCGAGATAGATCGCCTTATCCGCCACCGCCAAGAGGCTTGTCGCCACATCGGTGGGCTCCTTCGCCAAACCGATAAATCGGGCTTCGGCCCCGTAGGCCACATCGATCAGATCCTCTACAGCCAGTTCGATCTCCAGGCAGCGGCAGACGGCGATCGCCGCCGCGGTACAGAGCGCGTCGGAGGAGCCGAGTCCGATATTTTGAGGAATTTCCGATGAGATAGTGAATTCAAAGCCCGGCAGATCGTATCCGCGCTCGGCCAGCTCGGAGAGGACCCCTTTCAGGTAGTTTGCCCAGCGATCTTCCCGTTTATATTTGAGGTTCGGGACGGAGGTTTTTTTGCGTTCCCCCGCATCGGCGGTGTAGAAGCGAAGTGAAGGATCATCTCGGCGACTGACCGCCACGGATGCGTAGAGGGGCAGCGCCGCCTGCAGTACGAAGCCCTCGCTGTAGTCGGTATGCTCGCCCATCAAGTTGATGACCCCGGGGGCTCGGGCGATACAATCAGGCTTGCGCCCGAACTCCTCTACATGGAGTGCTTCCAGCTCTTTCATTCAACTTCCTTCGCTATCAACCATAGGGCAGCGCTATACATCGTTGTACAGTATCATCTTACTGGATAATGTGAGGCTATGCAATAAGAATTAGATATGGCGAAGGGGAAGAAAAAAAGAGCGGCCCCGATGGACCGCTCGCCGGCGAGGAACTACTCGTCCTTGATGCCGTACTTCTTCTTGAAGCGCTCTACCCGACCCGCAGTATCGACAAGCTTCTGCTTACCGGTAAAGAACGGGTGACAGTTGGAGCAGATTTCCACTTCAAGATCCTTAGAGGTGGACCGAGTCTCGATTACGTTGCCGCAGGCGCACTTAATCGTGGTGAACTCGTATTTGGGATGGATCCCGGTTTTCATAAAGTTCTCCTCAAATCTATAGTTACCCGATGATTATCCTTATCTATGGGATACGTCACCGGGCATAAATTTTTTAGCAATCCTTGCTACTCGGCTACCGACGAGGTATTCATCGAGCGCAGGAAGGCCTCATTATTCTTGCTTTTGCGCATTCTGTCAATCATCAGTTCGGTGATCTCGATGTCGTCCATGGGGTTGATCACCTTGCGCAGGACCCACATCTTCTGAAGTTCGGTCTCCGTAAGCAGGAGCTCCTCCTTCCGGGTTCCCGACTTCTTGATGTTGATCGACGGATAGAGGCGTCTATCGGACATACGCCGGTCGAGATTGATCTCCATATTACCGGTTCCCTTGAACTCCTCGAATATGACCTCGTCCATCCGGCTACCGGTCTCGATCAGCGCGGTGGCGATAATGGTCAAGCTGCCGCCGCCCTCGATATTCCGGGCCGCGCCGAAGAAGCGCTTCGGCTTATGGAGGGCATTGGAATCGACACCGCCGGAGAGGATCTTGCCGGAAGTCGGCACGGTCTGGTTGTAAGCCCGGGCCAGCCGGGTTATCGAGTCGAGGAGAATAACCACGTCGTTGCCGTGTTCCACTAAGCGTTTGGCCTTCTCCAGGACCATCTCGGCCACCTGAACGTGTCGGGTCGCCTGCTCGTCGAAGGTCGAGGCGATCACCTCGCCGTTGACGTTACGCCGCATATCGGTTACCTCTTCGGGCCGCTCGTCGATCAGGAGCACGATGAGGTAGACCTCGGGATGATTAGTGGTGATTGCATTGGCGACCTGCTGGAGCAGAACCGTCTTTCCCGTCCGCGGGGGAGATACGATCAGACCGCGCTGCCCTTTTCCGATAGGACAGAAGAGGTTGATCATGCGGGTAGAAACGACGCCCTTCTCCCCCTCCATATTGATCCGGGTATCCGGATAGAGGGGCGTCAGGTTGTCGAAGGGGATTCTGGTCTGGGCTTCCGCGGGATCCCGGAAGTTGACCATGTCGACCCGCAGCATCGCAAAGAAGCGCTCCCCCTCTTTGGGGGGCCGGATATGCCCGGAGACGGTATCGCCGGTGCGCAGATTGAAGAGCCGGATCTGGGAGGGTGAAATGTAGATATCATCCTGTCCCGGCAGGTAGCTGTTCTGGGGGGATCGCAAGAAGCCGTAGCCGTCGGGCAGGATCTCCAGAGACCCGTAGGCGATTATCGCCCCTCCGGCGGAGGTATGGGCCTTCAGGATGGCGAAAATCACCTCTTGCTTCTTCATCGACCCCAGATTATCCGGAGATACCCCTTTATCGATGGCGAAAGCTCGCAGATCGCCCATGTTCATCCGGGTCAGATCGTTGATGCTCAGTTTATCCTTCTCACGGCTGTCGGATCCGCCCTTACGGGGTGCGGAGTGTTTACCATGATCGGGATAATAGTTTGTATGATTATTGACGGCCGGGGCCGGCTCGGAGGTCGACTCCTCCGGGGGAATCTCCGGGCTCTCCTCGTCCGCGACACTATCTTTGATTAGTTCTACGCGGATTTTCTTCTTCGCCCGCTTTTTAGGGGCGGCGTCATTAGCGGCATCGCCGTTTTCGTTCCCCTTGCGTCGCACGCGGCGCTTTTTGACCGGTTCGGAGGATTCAGATCCGTTATCGGTTTCATTGGAAGATTCAGGTTGCTGGTTAGTGTTGGATTCGGTTTCGGCTAGACTCAGTTCATTCTGAACTGTTTCGGAGCTGTCCACTTGCGTCTCCTCGTTTTCAATGGCGTTATCTTGGTCGGCATGTTTGGGTATCAATGCCAAATGGGTCTCCGCAAAATTGGGATTAGTACTACAATCGAACCTTGGTAGGTTTGCATTAATTATGTTGTCTCTTTGTTAGGAGGCTGTGTCGTCAGATTTGGTACCTGAAATAAAATCAGTGTGAAACAGTTAGCTAAAAGTATACTCAGCTATCCATTTGCTGTCAAGTAAAGCTCCTTTAAACTGATCTGCAAGGGCGCAACAGGCCAATGCCGCCGCTTTAGCCCGGACATCCTCCCGTCCGCCGCTCAAGCGAGCCTTGAACGCCTCTATCCTACCCCGGAAACCGAAGGCGAACCAGACCGTTCCCACCGGCTTCTCTGCGCTTCCGCCCCCGGGACCGGCTATACCGGAAATCGCAAGGGCGGCATCGGCTCCGGAGAGGCGGAGCGTTCCCTCCACCATGGCCCTAACGGTGGCCTCGGATACCGCGCCGTGGTCGACCAGGGTCGAAACCTCGAGCACCCGCTCCTTGGCTTCGTTGGCATAGGTTACCATGGAACCCCAAAAGCAGCCGGAACTGCCGGGTACCGCCGTCACCAGGGCGCCTGCCAGACCGCCCGTACACGATTCGGCAAAGGCTATCTTCAAACCCTGTTCCCCGGCGGCTCTGACAAGAGGAAAGGCCGGATTTACTATCTCCCGGTCCCGGGCATAAAGATAGGGATCGAAGAGGCTATGGAGTTCGTACTCCGTCAGTGCGGGCTTGATTATATTCGTGCCGTAGGTATCGGCCTTGAGTCTGCTCGGATCGATTACCCGACCCGTATCCGCCGCTCGTCGCAGCACCCCCGCCGGGGTAAGGGCCGCTATCGAGAATCCGCTACTGCTCATCTACATGTGGGAGTGGGTGAGAATCTTCTTCAATTTTTCCGGCTCTGCCGAGAAGATATCTATCCCTTCTCCTCCGTTGAGCATGTCGCATCGGCCGCGGAAGACAAAGCCCTCGGCAGCCTTGAGCTGAGGAGTGCGGATATTGCCCACCACCCGGCCGCTGGCCTCGATCTCGACCTTCTCCCGGGCGGTGATATTGCCGACCACCGATCCTGCGACGACAACCGAACCGACGTCGATATCGGCCTCGACCTTGGCGTCCGGGGCAATAAAGAGGGTCCCCGGGGATTCGATGCGTCCGGAATAGCTGCCCTCGATACGTAAAGAGCTCGCAAACTTGAGATCTCCGGTAAACGAGGTTGCATTGCCGAGGGTCGTTGTGGGTTTATCTAAACTGCTGGTAGTTAATCTGGCCATTTACCTAGTCTGGTCTATTTTGTTTTCATAACGAATACGCCGTCCCAGTCCTCGGGGGGCGGATTCTCGATGTAATGCTTACAGCGGAGGAAGTAGACCTTCGACGGACCGTCTTCCGGATCGATTTCCAGGGCTTTGGCGAAGCTCTCTTTAGCCTTGGAGAAATCCATCAGCTTGTAGTATTTCCTGCCTTCCGCGAAGAGATCCAAGACCTGTTTTTTCTCTTCTTGTATCATGAGGAAACTCCGGCGCCCCCCTGATTCTCCTTCCAACTGGCAAAATGCTTCTGGAACTTATCTTCCAGATCCTCCAGAAGGTCGGCATCGCGCTCGTCCTGAACCTCGGGAGCGTTCTGCAGCTCCTCTATCTCATCTTCGAGACTCTTCAAGGTTACCATAACCTGTTTGGTTTCGCTGCGTACAGCTTCGATAAAATCCTCCACCGCATCAGCGGAGGTATGATCCAGGGTCTCGACCCGTTTCTGCAAACTCTCCACCGGCTCTTTCAAGTGCTGGGTGAAGTAGATGAGCGACTGATTCAGGGACTCGATGGATGCAATCTTCCGTTCCTTGAGGACTACCTGGCGCGATAATTCCCGGCTGCGAAGCACCGCCCGGATTCGGGCCAGCACCTCAGAGAAATTGAAGGGCTTGGTGATATAATCCTCGACTCCGAGCTCGAAACCTTCGATCTTATCCTTCACATCGTCCATGGCGGAGAACATGATCACCGGGATATCCCGGAAGTCGGCGTACTCGTCGCTCTTCTTCAAAAGCTTGGTGAGCTTCCAGCCGGACATCTTGGGCATAATATTGTCCAAGATGATAAGATCGGGCTCCTCGTCCTTGATCTTCTCGAGGGCCTCTTCGCCGTCCTCGGCCTTGACCACCTCGAAGCCCAGCTTACTGAGCATAACATCGAAGAAATCGAGATTTATCGGTTCATCATCTACTATTAGAATCTTGGTCTTCTTATCCATCGGTATTCCTGATTTCTATATTCCTACATGTAGAGCTACTTGTCAATGATGCGTAGAATCCGAAATACCGATCCGGCAGCCAGGGCGAGGATTCCGGAAAAAAGGAGCAGCCAGGCGAACCAGTCGCCGAAACGGGTATAGAGGGTTGTGCGTCCGTCGTAAACGGGGACCTCACCGACCAGAACATCATCGATAAAGGGGGCCAGTTCGGCTGTTATCCGTCCGTCGGGGTCGATAATCCAGGTCATCCCGCCGTTGGTGCTGCGCACAACGCTGCGACGATTCTCGACGGCCCGAAAAACCGCCATTGCCGCATGCTGGACCTGGGCGGCCACGGAACCGGACCAGGAATCGTTGGTCATGTTGACGATAACCTGGGAGCCCCGAAGCACAAACTCCCGGCTCAGATACCCGAAGACATCTTCGAAACAGATCGGCGTCGAAAAGCGCACCCCGCCGGACTCGAAGACGGTATACTCCTCACCCTTGGCCCAGAAGTGGGTATCCGCCTCAATCAGCAGACGATGCATTCCCGGGAGGGTATTCTCGTAGGGAAAATGCTCCGTAAAGGGTACGAGGTGGGTCTTCTTGTATATATCCTGGATCTCGCCCCCCTCGAAGAGGATGGCTGCGTTATAATCCACCGGGTCCAGGGGTTCTCCGGGCTCTGCACCGTTCTCGGCATGATCGTTTCCTACCACAAAGGGCACGTCCTGGGCCGCCAGATAATCAAGCAGCTCCCGCACCAGCTCGTAATGGGGCCGGGATGTCCGATAGCGGTCATGCCACTGGATCCGGGGCACGAATGCCGTCTCCGACCAGACCACAATCTCGGGGTCCTCCTTCAGGGCCTCATTACTCAAGCGAATAAGGGTCTCCAGCGCATCCCGATAGGCCTCTACACTGCTGCGCCACGGATCCTCGTTCTGCTGAACCAGGGCCACCTTCCACTGCCGCTCTTCATCATAGCTGCGCATAGCGGCGAACCCGACACCTAAGGCGAGAATCATCACTGCGGCCCAACCGAAAATCTCGGTTCGGTGCTGCTTTAGAAAATCGGTACACCCCTTGAGGGAGAGCTGCTTTAAGGCGTTTCCAAGCCAGGCGGATGGAAAAATGACCAGGAGGGAGACACCCCACATGCCGAACACCGATGCAAGCTGAATCAGCGGCAGGAAGCCGTACTGGGAGTATCCCAGATTTCCGTAGGGATAACCGAGAAACCCCTTGGTCCGCAGCAGTTCATAGCCCATCCACAGGAGCACCTGAACCAGATAACCGTAACGCGGGAAGAGTCGGTCCGCCAGCTTCAGGAGCGGAAAAAGGATAAAGAAGTAGGCCGAATAGATAAGGGGAACGATAAAAATAGCCAAGGGATGGAAAATCGCCAGCCAGTAGTTGAAGATTGCGTAACTGACGAGACCGTAGAGCCACCCAAGCAGAAAGGAACCGATCCAGCTGGTGCGGTGAACCACAATGAAGGCCGGCGCAATAGCGATATAGGCCAATGGAGCCCAGCCTTTTACGGAGAGGAAACTGGGAAATGCTAAGGCAAAAAATAGAGCAGAGATTAATAACAGGGCGATGTCGATGAGTACGCCCCGTATACGCGCGCTAATGGAATTATGTTTCGCTAAGGTGCTCATTCGTCCACTCGGCTGGGGCGACGACCTAGGACCGCAGCGGCCAGGCCAGTTGTTTCAGCTCCTTCCCGGGCCGAAACACCGCCACACCGTGAGCGCTGACCGGCACAATTTCGCCGGTCTTGGGATTTCTGGCCTTCTCGCGCCCCTTGCGGGTACGAATCTCGAAGGTACCGAATCCCCGCAGCTCCACCACCCGGTCATCCCGGAGGCCGTCTTTCAGCTCGTCAAAGAATTCGTCGAGTATCCGATGGACATCCTTGCGATTAACGCCGGTCTTTTCGAATATACTATCGATAATCTCGGCTTTCGTGAGCTTGTTACTCACCAGCGCAGCTCCTTCCTCGAAAACCATTCACGGTTCGGAAACGAGGCTGCTATTAAGCCTCGTTTCCTTGCTTCAACTGTTTCAGAACCTTATTGAGACGCGACTTCTTCCGGGCGGCGGTGTTCGCATGGAACACGCCCTTACCGGCGGCGGTGTCGATCAATTTGGTTACATAACGATACCGGGCCTCGGCCTCGGCTGCATCCTCATCCTTAACTGCGGCTAAGAAGCTCTTCTTGGCCGTCAGGATAGTGCTCTTACTCGTCCGATTACGCATCCGGCGCTCTCGGCTTTGACGATGCCGCTTAGCGGCGGAACCTTTTCCAGGCAATTTACAACCCCCATACTGGCAAAATCAGGCTGGTTTTGAACTGGTAAAATACCAGATAAATCCTTTCCTGTCAATACAATAAGGGCCGCACGACGTGCGGCCCGTTTTTTCCAAATCGATACGCGGTATTAACGCAGATCCCTCGGCCGACGAGCGGTACGCTTGCATTTTTCGCATTCGGCGACATTCCGCAGCCGTCCGTTAGCAAAGACGGACTTCATCTTGATCTCGCCTCCGCAGGAACATTCGAAACGCTGGGTAGCCGATCCCGCACGGGCGTTCTTACTTACTTGTGCCATCGCTTAACTCCTTCCCATACAATGAATTGCTATACTAAATTGCGCCCAGGGCACAACCCGATGTAAGGTATTTGAAAAAATCGTGGCTGAATATAGCATGGGTGAGCCCGGGAGTCAAGGCCGTTACTCCTCATCGAGATCGATGATACTCCAGCGCCGGGTTTCTTTATCCTTTTCAAACTTCGATAAGGGTACATCGGAGATGCCCCCCTCGGAAGAGTAGAGCTTGACGGTCTTGGAAAGGACGTTCACCTCTGAAACCTTATAGGTAAGCCCCTTAAAGGGCAGTTTCGCCCCCTCCGGAGGGAAGGAACGCTTCTCTTCCTTGTAGAAATCATACTCATAGGAGAGACAGCAGAGCAGTCGCCCGCAGGGCCCGGAGATCTTCATCGAATTGAGACTCAGGTTCTGCTCCTTGGCCATCTTTATAGAGACGGGATTCAGCTTATCGGTTATTCCGTTACAGCAGAGTACCCGGCCGCAAACCGCGACGCCGCCCAATACGCGAGACTCGTCGCGAACCCCAATCTGACGAAGCTCGATCCGGGTCTTGAAAACGGCAACCAGGTCCTTGACGAGCTCCCGGAAATCGACCCGCGCCTCGGCGGTAAAGAAGAAGAGAAGCTTGGACTCATCCTCGAGGAAGTGCGCCGATACCAGCTTCATCTCGAGCCGCCGAGCCCGCACCTTTTCCCGGCAGACCGCGAGGGCCTCTTTCTCCCGTTCCTTATTAGCCTCAAAACGTTCAAGGTCCTTCTCACTGGCCTTGCGGACGATCGGAACCACCTCGTGCTTATCCTTACTGTTGCTTCCGCAACATGAGGGCCCGAGAACCACCGCCAGATCCTTCCCGTAGCGGGAGTTAACGATGAGACTCGTCTCCGGATCCAGCGGTTCCTCCGCCGGATGCTCGACGATGTGGGTCTCGCTGGAATGTTTTATCTTGATACGGTAACAGCAGGTATCTCCGTTCGATGCCTGATTTCCTTCCATCGTTCTTCCTTATCTTCAATCGGGTCTGATCTAGCCGACGATATCGACCAGAATTCCCTGTATCTCTTCCACCTTTTGCAATATCTCTAACTTATCCGCTTGATTCTGCAGAATCCCCGCCGCCAGCTGTTCCAGCTTCTTGTCGACCACGGAGATCAGGGTATAGCGCTTCGGCGACTTGAAGATACTCAGTCGTGCGCCGTCCTGATGCTCGAGCTGCCGGGTCTCTTTGACCACGTAGCGCAGGAATGCCTGTATCCGGCGTTTATAGGCCATCACCTTCTGCATTCCCGGATCCTCGGCCAAGGCTTCGCCCGCCTGATGGATCTCATCGAGAATGCTCTCCAGATCGGAGAACTCCATCTCCTCCGCCGGTGTCGCCCCTTCGGTTTGATTCGACTCGACCAATCCGCTGAACACACTCTTTACTGGACGCTTTTTTTCTACCTTCTTTTTATCAGGCTGATAAAACGGGAGGGGTGCTCCGGTTAAAGGATCGATTCGATCCATACCCGTACCCGCCGCCTAGGCCCCGAAGGGCTGATAGGCCATCGAATCGGGGACATCCTTGGCATGATTGCCGCCGACCTCTACCACACAATCACCGTTCAGGATCACTCCCTCCTCGACGATCATCTTCGGTGTGTGGACATTGCCCAGGACGATCCCGGAGGAGAGGATCACCAGCTTCTCGCTGCAGACTATATCCCCTTTGACCACTCCGCCGATAACCACCGTGCGGGCGGAAATAGAGCACTCGGCCCGTCCGCTCTTGCCGATCAGCACCTTGCCCTCGGTGTCGATCTTTCCCACAAAATCACCGTCTATCCTCAGCAAGCCGGAGAGCTTAATGTTGCCTTCGAAACGGGTGCCTTCGCCTATAAATGAATTAATAAATGCGCCGTCGGCGCTAATCGTGTCGCTCATATCAGTATTATGCCGCCGCTTATTTGATGTTCAAAAACCGGGCCGGATCGACAACCTGGGAACCGATGCGGACTTCATAGTGCAGGTGCGGTCCGGTCGACAAACCGGTCGAGTCCATTGTGCCGATTCGCTGCCCCTGGGTTACCGTATCGCCTTCCCGTACATAGACCCGTCCCATATGCGCGTACTTGGTGTAGAAGCCGAATTTATGACGGACCAGAATATAATTACCGAATCCCAGGGGTTCATACTTCCGCTCGACCACCTTGCCGTTGGCGCTGGCGATAAGCGGGATACCGTAACCGTAGGCGATATCGATACCCTTATGGAGGTACCATTGATGGGTGAAGGGGTGTTCCGCCGGACCGAAGGGATTGGTTATCCGACCAATGCCGCCTTCCACAGGCCAGATCGAGGGCAGATCATAGAGCAAATCCCCCTGTGCGGAGAGCAACTTCGAGATGCTCTCCAGGGAATCCGCCGAATCCAGGAAGAGGGCTTCCATACTGCGCAGGTCGCTCAACTCGCGCATCACCCCCTCCTGCTGTTCCTCCATACCGAGGAAACTGGAGAGGTCCCCCTCGGCGCTCGGCTGCCGATTGTTCCGCTCCTGGAGTCCCAGGGTAGAGAGCGCCTCGTTCAACGAGGTCTCGAAGACCCGGGAGCTTTTTTTGAGGGAGGCGATTTCGTCCCGCAAGAGCTCCATGCTGGCCTGGGTATCCTCCAAACTGCGGGAACGGTCGGTTAAGAGGGACGAGATGCCGGTGTATTGGGTGCCATAGAAAAAGAAAAACGAGACGACCCCTGAAAGCAAGGCTGCAAAGAAGAGCATTGCAAAAACCGAGATCTTAAAATTGAATATCTTTTTTTCAGAGTGGGGTATGAACATCACCGTGAAACGTTGTTTCCCGGCGGCGATTATAGCGTTAAAGAACCTAGCAACAGCGGAAAAAACCCGAATCAGCAGCTTCCCGAGGGCTACGAAGACTTTATTTTCCACCTTTTTATACTGGTTAGCGGGGGACACAAACTACTCCTACGGGACTCATCAAGCTTGCCCTGAATGTGCAAAGACTATCATGTTGATAAAACTTTGTCAAATAATTATTGACCTTGTCAGGACTTCGTGGTACTTTACCTTCGTATACGTTAGTATTCTGCGTAATCCTCACACAACGGAAGCCGACATGAAGTTTTTTGACACTCACGCGCACATAGGGCTTATCAATGAGGACCCCATTGATCAGCTTATTATTGTATCCGAAGCACGCCAGGCGGGGGTCGACCACATTGTCTCTATCTGCAACAATTTGCATGATTTTTTTCAGGTGTATGAAAATCTGAAAACCGCCGGTCATATATATCATAGTATCGGCGTTTCTCCCTCCGAAGTTGCGCATCCAGGCAAGGATTGGGAGCGAAAAATTGAGGAAGGCGCCAAATTCGACCGGATTGTCGCCATCGGCGAGATCGGATTGGACTATTTTCGCAAATTCGGCAACCGGGACTCACAAATCGAGCTCTTTATCCGGCAGCTCGAGATGGCTTCGAAGCTCGACTACCCGGTCATCATCCATAACCGCGAAGCAGGACAGGATGTACTCGAGATCCTAACCGAGAAGCTCCCTCCGAAGGGGGGCGTCCTTCACTGTTACTCCGAGGACTGGACCTACGCCCAAAAGGCGCTGGATCTAAACCTCTATATCTCCTTCGCCGGGAACGTCACCTACCGGAACGCGAAGAATCTGCACGAGACGGCCCTCAACATGCCCTTGGATCGGATGCTGATTGAATCGGAGAGTCCCTTCATGGTTCCCGCGGCCTATCGGGGCAAGCGGAACCGGCCCTCATACATCGGCTCTACCGCCGAATTTCTGGCGGAACTGCGCGGATTAGAGGCGGAAGAGATGGCGGAGATCCTCTATCAGAACGCCTGTACCTTCTTCTCTATCGAGGAGTAGACGAGGAGCTTCGTGAACAGCGCCTCCTGGCATCCCCTGCACTTCGGTTCCCGTCGTATCGACGGGAACGTACTTTGCGCTCCCCTAGCGGGCTACACCGACATCGCCTATCGTGAACAGGCCCTCGCCCAGGGGGCCGCTATGTGCTATACCGAGATGGTCTCATGCGAGGCCCTGGTCCGGGAGAACGGGAAAACCGTATCTCTTCTGGCCCGGGCTCAAGGTGAATCCGATTACGGCATACAACTCTTTACCGCCTCCGCAGAAGCCGCAGCCGGCTCGATGCGGTATATCGAAGCCTATAATCCGGTAGTAATCGACCTGAACTGCGGCTGCCCCGTACCCAAGGTGGTAAAGGGGGGGGCCGGATCGGCGCTCATGAAGGAGCCCAAACAGATCGCCGCCATCGTAGCCGCGATGAAACGCGAAACCTCCTTACCCGTCAGCGTCAAGCTGCGTACCGGCTGGGATCATCAAAACTATACCTTTCTGGAGGCGGGACTGAGGGCGGAAGAGGCCGGCGCCTGCCTGGTGACCCTCCACGGTCGGACCCGCAGTCAAGGCTACGGCGGAACAGCCGACTGGGAGAAGATCGCCCGGCTAAAAGAGGCCCTCTCTATTCCCGTTGTCGGCAACGGGGATATCTTCGCCCCGGACGACGCAATCCGTATGTTGAGCGAGACCGGTTGCGACGGCGTGATGGTCGCCCGGGGAGCTATCGGCAACCCCTTTATCTTTGCCGGGATCCGGGCGCTGTTAGAGGGCCGAGAGGTGCCGGAACCGCCTTCGCCGCAGCTGAGAATAGAGACCGCCCTGGCCCAACTAGAGCGGGCGATCGAGATCAAGAGCGAACGAACGGCGGTTAAGGAGATGAAGAAGCAGCTCTGCGCCTACACCAAGGGGATACCCGGCTCCGCCGGATTTCGCAATCAGCTTGTCCACTCCGAATCGGCGGCTGAGTACCGGGAGTTTTTCAAGGACTTTCTCGCCAGCCTGGGTTGATCACCGGGCCGTCCGGAACGGCTCCCCAGTTGACCAGCGGCCGAGAAGGGTGCTATATCTTCTCAATGGAACAACACGGCGATTCTCTCAGGCATCATTGCGGCGTGGTGGGAATCCACAGCATAAATCCCGACAATATACCGGAACAACTCTTCTACTCCCTCTTCGCGCTCCAGCACCGCGGTCAGGAGAGCGCCGGTATCTGCTATCGCAAAGAGACCCCCGAGGACGGAAGCGGTAGATTGGTTACCTACAAGGATTTAGGAATGGTATCCAGCGTGCTCGGACACTACCTGGAGAAACCCCATCCCTCGACGGTCGGCATCGGTCATGTCCGCTACTCGACCCACGGCGGGAACCGGATCGAAAACGCCCAACCCCTGGCCGCCGGCTGCAACAAGGGTTCTATCGCCCTGGCGCATAACGGGAATATCTCCAACGCCGGACTGCTGAACCGGGAACTCTCCGAGGAGGGCTCGATCTTCCAGAGCAGCTCCGACACCGAACTGACCCTGCATATGATCGCCCGCTCCCGGGCCGCCGACTTCGACTCCGCCCTGCGGGAGACCATTTCCCGCTTAGAAGGAGCCTTCAGTATGGTGATGATCCACGAAGACCGCCTGATCGCCCTGCGCGATCCCTGGGGTTTCCGCCCCCTCTACATCGGCTTCGGGAAGAATACCACCGTGGTCGCCTCGGAGACCTGCGCCCTGGACATGCTCAAGATCCGGGAGTACCGGGAGGTTGAACCGGGAGAACTGATCTGGATCGATAACGACGGTCTCCATTGCGAACGCTTCGGCCCTCAGACAGCCCCCAAGCGCTGCGTCTTCGAACTCATCTACTTCGCCCGGCCCGACTCGGAGGTATTCTCCGAATCGGTACATCTGCGCCGCAAGGCGATGGGCGCAGCCCTGGCCGCCCAAGAAACGGTCGAAGCCGATCTGGTGGTTCCGGTTCCCGACTCCGGGAACAGCGCCGCCTTAGGCTATGCCGAGGCCTCGGGGCTGCCCCTGGAACACGGCCTGACCCGTAACCACTACGCCGGCCGCTCCTTCATCATGCCGACAACCTCCTTGAGGGAGCTGGCGGTGCGGATGAAGCTGCATCCGGTTAAGGCGGCCGTCAAAGGCAAACGGGTCATCCTGATCGACGACTCCCTGGTGCGGGGCACCACCAGCCGCATCCTGATCGCCCTGATGCGCGAGGCGGGCGCGGCCGAGGTGCATCTACGGCTCTCCGCCCCGGAGATCAAATGGCCCTGCTACTATGGAATCGATATTCCCACCCGGGAGGAGCTTATCTCCAACTCCCTCGATCCCGCGGGTATCGCCGCCCATATCGGCGCCGACAGCGTCCGCTTCCTCTCCCGGGAGCACCTGGAGGCCTGCTTGAGCGAGGGGAAGGAGTACTGTTACGCCTGTTTCACCGGGAATTATCCCGTTCCCTATAAACCGAGGAGTCTGTAAATGAAGAGCTATAAAGAGGCCGGTGTCGACATAGAGCGGGGCGATCGCTTCGCCGATTTTATCGCATCCATCAAGTCCCCCGCCCTCGGCGCCGGAATCGGCGGGTTCGCCGGCGGGATGGAAATCGACCTGAAAGGCTACAAGGAACCGGTACTGCTCTCCTGCACCGACGGGGTGGGTACCAAGCTCCTATTGGCCCAGGAGCTCGGGATCTACAATACCGTGGGTATCGACCTGGTGGCCATGAGCGTCAACGATCTGATCGTCTGCGGCGCCGAGCCGCTGCAGTTCCTGGACTACATCGCCCTGGGAGGCTTGGACGAGTCGATCCTGCATCCCCTGGTAGAGGGAATCGTCGCCGGCTGCGAAGAGGCCGAGTGCCGGCTCGCCGGGGGAGAGACCGCCGAGATGCCCGACCTCTATGCGCCGGGGGACTTCGATTTGGCGGGCTTCGCCGTGGGAATCGCCGAGAAGAGCCGGATGCTGCCCAAAAAGGATGCGATCCGGCCCGGAGCGGTACTTATCGCCCTCCCCTCCTCCGGGGTGCACTCCAACGGCCTCTCCCTGGCCCGCAAGGCGATCCCCGCCGACGCGACCGATCTCCGCAAGGAGCTACTGACGCCGACCCGGATCTATGTGCGTACCCTGAAACAGGTACTGGCCGAGACAAGCATCCTGGCCGCGGCCCACATTACCGGCGGCGGGTTGGAAGGCAACATCTCCCGGGTTCTCCCCGAGGGCTGCGCCCTAGAGATTGAGAAGAGTTGGCAGATTCCGGCCATCTTCGAAGCGATTCAAAAGCAGGGCGGCATCGAGAGCGATGAGATGTACCGGGTCTTCAACATGGGCGTCGGTATGGTGCTCGTGACCAAAGAGGAAGGGGCCGACGAGCTCCTTGAGCTTCTGCGGAAGACGGGAGAGAGGGCCTTCCCCATCGGCCGAGTCGTCGAGGCCTAGGGTGGCGTCGATCGCGGTATTCGCCTCCGGCGGCGGAAGTAATTTCAGGGCGATCCTCACCGCCTTTCAACAAAGCCCGCACCGGGTGGCGGTTCTCGTCTGCGACCGGAAAAATGCGGGGGCAGTAGAGATCGCCCGGGAGGCGGAGATTCCGGTGCTGGCGATTCGATATTCCAAGGAGCGGTCCCGGGAGGAGATCGAGAGAGAGCTCCTGACTAGGCTGAAGGAGTATCCCGTCGAGCTGATTGCCCTGGCGGGATTCATGCGCCTCTTGAGTCCGGTTTTGATCGACGCCTATCCCGGCCGGATACTGAATCTCCATCCGAGCCTCTTGCCGAAATATCCCGGCACCAAGGGCATCGAGGAGAGCTACTATTCCGGGGATGCAGAGCTGGGAATCACGATCCATCAGGTCGACTACGGCCTCGATACCGGTCCTATCCTCCAGCAGGGGGTGATTCCGAGGATCTCCGGGGAGAGCCTGAAGGATTTCGAGGTCCGGATTCACGCCCTTGAACATCGGCTCTATCCTGATGTAATCTTAACCATTCTTAACGGGCGAAGGCCCTCACCGCGCCTGGTGTGCGCATCAGACACCCATGTCGATTATCCAACCAATGCAACATAGAGTTTCAAGGAGCAGCCGTTGAAGGTACTGATTGTCGGTTCCGGTGCACGGGAACATACGCTGGCCTGGAAGATCAGCTTAAGTAAACGCATATCCGGTCTCTTTATAGCCCCCGGGAATGCCGGAACCCAGGAGCTGGGCGAGAACTTAAGCGATGTGAATCAATGCGATCCCGAAAGCGTCACCCGGGCGGCGATTGAGCATAAGGTTACCCACGCGGTGATCGGCCCCGAATCCGCCCTGGCGGCGGGGGTTGTCGACGCCCTGCGGGAGGCCGGTATCGCCGCCATCGGACCGGACAAGCGGGCCGCCCGCCTTGAATCGAGCAAACAGTTCTCCAAGGATTTTATGCAGCGCCACGGGATTCCGACTGCCGCGGCGGTAGAAATCGACTCGGTCGAGCAATTGAAGCAGGAAGTCGAATCCCGAAACGGCCGCTGGGTGCTTAAGAAGAGCGGTCTGGCCGCCGGAAAAGGGGTACTCGAGTCGGATGACCGTCAAGAGCTGATCGACTTCGGCACGGAGATCCTCAAAGACGACTCCCTCATCCTCGAGGAGTTTCTTACCGGCTACGAGATCTCGATCTTCGCCCTCCTCGACGGCAAGAACTACCGCCTACTCCCCTCCTGTGCCGATTTCAAGAAAGCCGGCCTCGGCGATACCGGTCCGAATACCGGCGGAATGGGCTCCATCTGTCCCGTGCCTACCATCAGCAACGGTATTCTGGCCAAAATCGAGAAGGAGATCGTCGTCCCGACTATCGAGGGCCTCAAGAAGGATGATATCTACTATACCGGCGTCCTCTATTTCGGTCTAATGATGACCGAAGAGGGACCGAAGGTACTGGAATACAATGTCCGTTTCGGAGATCCCGAGGCTCAGGTGCTCCTGCCGCTGATCCAGTCCGACCTGGGCAACCTGATCGACAGCATGTGCAGCGGGAAACTGGATGAGTTCCCTTTAAGAATCTGCGAGCGCTCCGCCTTAGGGGTGGTGATCGCCAGCCCCGGCTATCCCGGCGAGTACCCGCTCTCTATACCGGTGGAATCCCTGCCCAAACGGCCCGAGCGGGAAGCCCTCTTATTCCATGCCGCCACATCAAGCGACGGCGACGGCCGGATTCTAACCGGCGGCGGACGCTGCTTTACGGTGGTGGGCTTCGGCTCGAACCTGCTCAGCGCCCGGGTAAAGGCCTACTCCGCCGCCCCGGAGGTACGCTTCGAAGGTGCCTGGTTTAGACCCGATATCGGCAAGAAGTTCTTCATAGACGGGGAATAATCCCGACTTGTCATTATCGGCCCAACCCACTACTATCTCCCTGTATGAAGATCAATCTGCATGACCTCGTGAAACGCCGCGCGGGCGACCCTGCGTGGCTGGTGCCCTCTATTTTACTCACGATCTGGAGCCTGGATGCGCTCCTCTCCATATTCATTACCGGCTTCCGAACCCTGGACTGGGCGGTAGTCTCCTCGATCGTCCTTAAGCTGATCGTCATATGCGCCAACCTCTATCTCGGGTATCGTCTCCTCATTCAGGAGCGGAGCGACTATTACAAGAAATTGAAGACCTACGCGGGGTACTTCATCGTCTTCGTCTACGTCTTCTACAATCTGCCCCGAATGTCCTGGGAGATGGACGGCATCCTCAGCCCTGCAGCCTACCGGCGGCTCTGGATAGGCTCCTTCGTCTCGACCCTGTGGCCCGCCCTTCTCTACCTGGCCCTCTGGTGGAAACCCTTTCAAGAGGCCTGGGGGGTATATGTCTCCCGCAAGGAGCTCAAGGAGCGGCGCAAGCAACAGAAGAAGCAGAAAATCAAACGCAGCCTCGGTTCGCACATCTGGGAGAACGTGGACGCGGTGGTGCAGTCCATAATAATCGTCATCATTCTGCAGCACTTCATCTTCCAGCTCTATGTAATCCCTACGGAATCGATGGTTCCCACCTATCTCATCAAAGACCGTACCCTGGTGACGAAATTCCAGTCGGGACCGTCTATTCCCCTTACCCGCTGGCGCCTGCCGGTGCTACGCAAGCCCCGCCGGGGAGATATCGTCGTCTTCCAGAGCCCCGAGTATACCCATAAGACCCTGGCCAAGCGGGTGTTCCAGCAGTTCGTCTACTACATCACTCTGACCATGGTCGATATCGACCGGGACGAGAACGGAAATCCCCGCAAACGCTTCATCGTCAAGCGCCTAATCGGCGAACCGGGGGAGAAGCTGATGATGATAGACGATCAGGTCTACGTCAAACGTCCGGAGGGAGAGTTTCAAGCCCTTGAAGCGGATCAGAACTACTCCAATGTCGATCTCTACGCCCAGGAGCCGGCGATCCGCAGCCGCATCGCCTATATGCCCTTAGACGCTTCGACCCGGGAGATGCTGGACCGCTGGGACGACTACCGGGCATCGGCCGCTATTCCGCAGCTGGCCGAGGAGCTCTCCGAGCTCAATCGCGAGTTCCTAGCCCTGTCGGCATCCTTCGATGAGCAGGACCGGACCTATCTGAAGGATGAGCTTATTGCGGCCCTCTTACAGTCCGAACAGGAGCCGGAGAACCTGATAGACGAGATACGGACGCGACTCAAGGCCCTCGATCTGGAACTCTTCCAGTATGCCGACTCCTACCGCTACGACCTTCTGCTGCTCCTGGCGCTGATGGACGATGGTCCGTCAATTCTGGAGAACTACGTCGAGGGCGGCTTAGTCTCAGCCGCCCGGCAACCCAACGATCCTTTTCAAGCCTCGGTCAAGAAACTCAACCTGATCTTCAAGATAGAACAGCTGAAACGGCTTATTCTCTTCAGTAATTTGGTCGAGAGAAGGGCGCCGGCAGCGGAGATTGTGGCCTCCGTCGAGTTCGAAACCCTCGAAATGGATGCGGAAGAGCTCTTCCGTTACCTGAACGAGTTCCACGACAACCGCAATTTTCCGGTCACCCCGGCAGGCGAGGGAGAGTATATACCTAAGGGGAGTTACTTCCTGATGGGAGACAACCGCTACAACAGCCTCGATTTCCGACACTCCCACAGCGGACGCTCTTTAGCTGCCCTGGATCCGGATGATCCCGCATCGATCTACTACTTCAGCCTGCTTGATCCCTATCTTCTGGAGGAGACGAATATTCTGGGTAAGGCGGTGGCGACCTTCTGGCCCCCTGACCGGCTGGGCCTGGCCCGTTAAGACTACCAGCCCTGCTGGCGGCGGACCTCATAAAGAATTACCCCGGCGGCAACCGAGACATTGAGGGAGTCGACCCGCCCCCGGGTCGGGATAGCGATCTCCGCATCGCTGTGACGCAGCAGATTGGCCGAGACGCCGCTGCCTTCGCTGCCGAGCACCACGGCGGTGCGGCCGGTCAAATCGAGGCTATTAATCGGCGCGCCCCCCATTACGGCGGCATAGATCCAGAACTCGTGCTGCTTCAGGAGCTCCGCCGCCCGGGAGAGGTTCGGGAGCCTGACTTGAGGGACGTGATGAACCGCACCGGCGGAGCTGTTGGCCACTACGGCCGTCTCCGGGGCTGAACGGCGCTCGGGCAGACAGACAAGATCGGCCTCGAACTGGTCGGCGGAACGCAGAATCGCCCCCAGATTGTGGGGATCGGTAACCCCGTCCAACAGGAGAACCAGCCCGTTCTCGGCATTGAACTCCGCCAGGAAACCCTCCAGAGTAAGCTCGCGCCGATCCAGACTGGCCTCGAAGGCTATTCCCCGATGATCCTGCCCCACCAGAGCAGTCAGCTCAGCCTTGGACACCCGCAGGACGGGAATACCCCGTTTAGCGGCGATCTCCTCTATCTTCTTGATGCGCGGACCTTTGCCCGAGATGCGGAGGCGTCCCTCGCCCCTCTTCGCGGAACGCAGGGCCTCTTCAATGGCGTGAAAACCGGTGAGCTGAATCATTTAGGACCGAATTCTTTGACCTTGTCGACGGTACCGTCGAAGTCGGTATCCTGTTCATAGCGGGTAATATAGATGCCCTCTTTCAGATAGACCCAGACATCGATCTCGTTGTCGTAATTGGTATCCATCTCGCGCCGTTTGAGCACATTATTGGCGTAGTAGTAGAAATCGTCCATCTCGCCGTCGCGATTGAAATCCTGCTGCTGTTCAATCATCTGTTCGTCCCGATTGTAGTGGAGGGAGTAATCGACCGCACCGTCGAAATCACTGTCGTAGAGCACCGCCTTGCGACGCCCCTCTTCGAATATCGTCCAGGTGTCGGGGCGACCGTCGCCGTTTTCATCGGAAGATACCTGGTTATTGGCCTGCAACAGGGCGGCGGTGAATAGAATAAAGAGTAACAACGGGGCGGGCTTGCGCATGGGAACAGTCCTTACCGTAGTGGGCTACCCCAACTATCGGCACAGGATTCCATAAGCTTAAGTTCGCCGCCGTTGCTGTTCGAGCTGCTCTATCAGAAGATTGACCATATTGGCCAGCTCCTGGAGGCCGTCCTTATTGCGCAGCTTTATGCGCACCTCGGACTCGCCCTGCAGAGCTTGTTTGATATCCTCGCTTATGCGGTAGACCGGTCCGGCGATCCTGTGGGAATAGGAGATGCCGATAATCGAGACGATGACCATAATGACCAGGTTGTTCACCAGAATTGCCGGCAGGACAAGTTCCCAGCGCTTCAACCCGACGATGGTCTTCGTCGTGGGCACCTCGACCACCTTCTCGACCCCGTCTTCTACCACCGTCCGCTTCTCGACCACCTGCCGGTCGATGGTGATGAACTCCTTGAAGAGATTCTCCCCGGCCATACTGGAAAGCCAGTAATAGCCCGCCACCAGGGCGGAGAAGAGAATAAGCGCCCCCAGGATGGAGAAAAGAAAGGTCGACACAAAGCGGAACTGAAATCCCTTATCCACCACAAGCTGCTTGCGCTTATTCCTGGCCATCGTCTAAGAACCTCCTAACGTAGCTGCGACAAGGGTACCGGATCGGGCTGCTTCTCCTCACCCTCCATTTCGGAGAGCTCCTTCAGGAGGTTCTTCGCCTTTCCCGATAGCTTGGTCGGAATGGTCACACTGATCTTGATGTAGATATCCCCCCGCTGCTGGGTATTATGCAGATGGGGCACCCCTTCGTTGCGGATCCTGAGGATCTTACCGTTCTGGGTCCCCGCCGGGATCTTTACCTTGATCTTCTTATCATCCAGGGTGGTGACGTAGATCTCCGCGCCGAGGGCGGCTTGGGTTATAGATATGGGAATCATACAGTAGAGATCGTTTCCGTCCCGCTCGAAATACTTATGGGGAGTCACGCTGATGTAGACATACAGGTCCCCCGCCGGACCGCCGTTGGGACCGACATCGCCTTGACCGGGGATATTGATCCGTTTTCCATGCTCGATTCCCGGGGGAATGGTAACCTTAATCTTCTGATTCTTCGGCTGTACACCGGATCCGCCGCAGTCGCCGCAGGGATTTTCGATTATGTAGCCCTCGCCCGAACAGGTCGGACAAGGGGAGGCGATCGAGAAGAATCCGGAGCTACGCCGGACCTGCCCCGATCCTCCGCAGGTGGGACACATCTTCTTGCCGCTGCCGGATGTCGTTCCATGCCCCTTACAGCTCGCACAGGCGGAGTTCTTGCGGTAGGAGATTTCGAGTTTCGTTCCGAAGACCGCATCCTTGAAGGATATCTCCAGGTTGTAGCGCAGGTCGGCGCCGCGGTTAGCCGCGCCCGATGAACGCCGACGTCCGCCCCGGCCTCCGCCTCCCCCGAAGAAGGAGTCGAAGATACCGCCGAAATCCCCGAAGATATCCTCGAAATCCCGGAAAACCGTGGAATAGTCGTGTCCTCCGCCGCCCATTCCCTCGAGACCGGCAAAGCCGAACTGATCGTAGGTCTGACGCTTCTGTTCATCCCCGAGCACCTCGTAAGCCTCGGTCGCCTCCTTGAAGCGTTCCTCCGCCTTTGTGTCGCCGGGGTTGCGGTCCGGATGGTTTTGTACCGCCATTTTTCTGTAGGCTCGTTTTATATCCTCTTTCGAGGCGTCCTTTGCAACGCCGAGGACTTCGTAGTAGTCACGTTTGGCCAAAGCAGACCATCCTTCCTCTGGTGATTAATCGTAAGCAGCCCGAAGACGATATTCCGTCTCCGGGCGTATGCACCTTAAATGCTAATGTTCGGTCTATTTCTCGTCGTCGTCGACTACCTCGTAATCGACATCTTCCACGTTGCCCGAGCCGTCGGATCCGGATTGACCGTCGTCGGAGGAACCGGCGGCCTGCTCGGCTCCCGGAGCGCCCTCGCCCTGAGCGGCGGAGGCGTTCTTGTACATCTCCTCCGCCAGCTTATGGGAAGCCTGGGTCAGGGTCTGTATCTTGGTGCGCAGATCCTCGACGCTGGCGGTATCCAGACTGCCTTTGAGGTCGTCCAGGGCGGACTGAATGGCGCTCTTGTCGCCGTCGCTGATCTTGTCGCCGTACTCGGAGAGGCTCTTCTCGGTGGAGTAGATCAGGGTATCCGCCTCGTTGCGGACCTCGATCTTCTCGCGCTCCTTCTTGTCCTCGTCGGCGTGGAGTTCCGCATCCTTCACCATGCGGTCGATCTCGTCCTCGGAGAGACCGGAGGAGCTCTCGATCCGGATCTTCTGCTCTTTACCGGTGCCCATATCCTTGGCGGATACATGCACGATGCCGTTGGCGTCGATATCGAAGGTTACCTCGATCTGGGGAACCCCCCGGGGCGCCGCAGGGATACCGACCAGGTCGAATCTACCGAGGGTTCGGTTCTGGGTAGCCATCTCCCGCTCACCCTGCAGGACGTGTATCGAGACTGCGGTCTGATTGTCCGCCGCTGTCGAGAAGATCTGACTCTTGCGGGTGGGGATGGTCGTATTACGCTCGATCAACTTCGTGAAGACCCCGCCCAAGGTCTCGATTCCGAGAGAGAGGGGGGTAACGTCGAGCAGGAGCACATCCTTGACGTCGCCGCCGAGGATACCGCCCTGGATGGCGGCGCCCATGGCCACGACCTCGTCGGGATTAACCCCCTTATGGGGCTCCTTACCGAAAAGCTCCTTGACAATCTGCTGTACCGCGGGCATCCGGGTGGAACCGCCGACGAGAATAACCTCGTCGATATCCGAGGCGCTGACACCGGCGTCCTTCATGGCCTTGATACAGGGCTCTTTGGTCTTCTGCACCAGGTCGGCGACCATCTGCTCGAACTTGGAGCGGGTCAGATTGTACTGAAGGTGCTTCGGCCCGGAGGAGTCGGCGGTAATAAAGGGTAGATTGATATCGGTCGACTGGGTGCTCGACAGCTCGATCTTGGCCTTCTCCGCCGCCTCTTTGAGCCGCTGCAGGGCCATCCGGTCCTGGGTCAGGTCGATGCTGTAGTCGTTCTTGAAGTTTTGCACCAGCCAGTCGATGATGCGCTGATCGAAGTTATCCCCGCCGAGATGGGTATCGCCGTTGGTGGATTTAACCTCGAAGACGCCGTCGCCGAGCTCGAGAACCGAGATATCGAAGGTACCGCCGCCCAGGTCGTAGACGGCGATCTTCTCTTCCTTCTTGTCCTTACCGAATCCGTAGGCCAGGGAAGCCGCGGTGGGCTCGTTGACGATCCGCTTAACCTCGAGTCCGGCGATCCGGCCGGCGTCCTTGGTCGCCTGACGCTGGGCGTCGTTAAAGTAGGCCGGAACAGTGATAACCGCCTCGGTAACCGTCTCGCCCAGATAGTCCTCGGCGGTCTTCTTCATCTTCTGCAGGGTCGCGGCGGAGATCTCCTGGGGGGAGTACTCCTTATCGTGAATAGCGACCCGAACCTCGCCGTTCCCCGAATCCTTGATATTGTAGGGCACCATGCCGATCTCATCGGGCACTTCGCCGAAGCGCCGTCCCATGAAGCGCTTGATGGAGTAAACGGTGTTCTCCGGATTGGTTACGATCTGGTTCTTGGCGGGTTGGCCGATAAGCCGTTCGCCCTTGGCGGTAAAGCCTACGATCGAGGGAGTCGTGCGCTGTCCCTCGGCGTTCTGGATTACCACCGGCTCGCCGCCTTCCATGACGGCCACACAAGAGTTGGTAGTACCTAAGTCAATTCCAATTATACGTCCCATTCTTTCAGTCTCCTATTCCTCAGTACTGCTTTGTTCGTTTTCCGGACCGCCTGCTGCGGCCGCTTTGGGAATTCCAACCTTGACCTTGGCGTTCCGAAGAACCCGGTCGTGCAGGAAATATCCCTTTTGGTAATCCTCGATAACCGTCTGGTCGTCGAGGCCTTCGCGCTCTTCCATGCCGATCGCCTCGTGCTTCTGGGGATCAAAAAGCTCGCCCACGCTTTCGAAGCGCTTGAGCCCCCAGTTCCGCTCGAGCATGCTGGTAAACTGCTTCTCGATCAGCTCGATCCCCGAGTGAAAGGAATCGAAGTCCTTCGATTCCTCGGATGATTTTATGGCCCGTTCGAAGTCGTCGATTATGGTTACGATGTCGGAGAGGAGTCCGCTGTTGGCATACTTGGCCGCCTCTTCCTTCTCCCGAATCATCCGCTTGCGGAAGTTCTCAAAATCCGCGCTCTTCCGCAGATACTGGCTCTTAAGCTCGCTGTTCTCCGCCTCGAGTTCCGCTACCCGGCTGCGGAGAACACCTGCTTCATCGCCGACCTCGATAGTATCTTCCGCGGCCTGAGACTCGTTTGCCCCCTTCTCAGGCCCCTCGTTCTCGATGGACTCATCAACCTCCTGAGGTTGATTCTCGACCACCCCTTCATTTTGCTGCTTAGACATAACTACCTCTGTCAGTGATTCTTGGTGGATAATTTACTAACACACCACGGGATACGTCAAGTCTTGTCACTCGATGCCTGGATCGGAAAGAAGAGAGGAGAATCTATGTCCGGGGTAAGAATCTACCCCTTCTTCGGCAGTAATTCCAGGATAAGCTCGACCTCGCCGCGACTCAGTTTGGTAGCCCGGGCGATCTCCTCGACGCTCCATCCCTGATGGGCAAGCTTGGTGACCACTTCTCGGGCGCCCAGATTGGGAGCCCCCTTCTCTTTGCCGCTGCGCCGGCTCTCCTCTTTCATGATCGAACCGAGAAGCTTTACCTGCTCCTGGGCCTGCTTGCCGACCTCCTGCAACCGGGTCTCGGTCCTGGCCAGCCACTCCCGGGCCTGTTGCAGTTTATCCGAGCGCTCCTCGATCTCAGAAAGGGTCGCATCCAGGGAGGAGAGCTTCTCCACCGCCTCGTCGGCCCGTTCCTTGTTCTGGGAGAGATCGCGAATGCCGTTCTGGAGGCGTTCGATCTCCTTGGGCAGGGATTGGAGCCTGGAACCGAGCTCCTTGGTGCGTCCCTCGAGCTGCTGCAGGGACTGGAAGTTCTTGTCCACCCCTGAAGCGGTAACCTCCAGGATATTGGACTTGCTTTCTAAACGTTCGTACTTGACGGCCACCTCTTTCTCCAGCTCCTCCAGCCGCCGCAGCTCGGCCTGGACCGCCGTGAGGGCATCGTGAGAGTCGGTTACGTCCGTCAGCTTGGTGCCGATGGCTTGGGAGAGGTTGATCAGCTTCTTGAAGTCCCCCTCCATCTCCTCGATCCGGTTGCGTTCGTTCAGGAAACGGGTAAACTTGGCCGAAACCTCCTCGCCCAGCTTCTGAACCTTGACGAACTTGCGTTCGGACTCCTTGATCTCCTTGCTCATCGCATCGACCCGGGCGATCTCGGACTTGAGATCCTCCAGATTCTCCTCTAAGGCCAGCTTGAGGGAGTCGGCCCGGTCGAAGATCTTGGTCTGGGCGACGAAGTTCTTCTGCCGTTTGTCGATCTCCTGGAGTTTAACCGACTGGATCTTGTACTGATCCTCGATCTTGCCGAAGAGCCTTTTTTGGGCCCCTTCGACCTTCTCCTTGAGATCCGCCGCGGAGGTCCGGAACTCCTTCAAGCGTTCGTCCGACTCGGCCAGAAGGTCCCGGGCCCGTTTCTGGAGCTCCGCGTGAGCCTGCTCGGACTCCCGCCGCTGACGATCGAGGGCCTCCTCGCTGCGCTTCCGCAGCTCCGCTTGCAGTTCCAGAACAGCGTCGTTGAGGTTCTTGATCTCCCCGCGAATGCGGCTGCGCTCCTCCTGGCTGTTCTGGACCAGCTCTTCCTGTTCCTCCGTGTAGGCCTGGATCAGGGCGGAGGTATTCTCCTTGGTCGCCAGTTTAAAGCCGGCGATATCCTCACCGATCTTCGATTCAGCCTCCTTCAGCTGCTGCAGCACCTGGGCCTGCCAGACGGTCACGTCCGATTTAGCGCTCTCCAGGATCGACGAAAGCTCCTTGCGGCCGTCGGAGAGCTCGTCTCCGAGACGTTTCAGCTCGCCGCTATACTCCCGCTCGGACTTCTTCAACTGATCCTTGATGGAGGTATCGTGCTCGGTGAAGACGGTCTCGAAGGAGGCCCGCGACTGACGTCGGGCGTCCTCCACATCCTGGCGGATCCCCTCCTCCAGGGCCTTCATGTCGGCCTCGGTGGTGCCGATCTTCTCGTTCATCCGGGCAAAGAAGCCGTTTACCTCACTCTCGTATTCGCCGAGGCGCCGGTCGAGCTCATGCTGGACCTGGTCTAGACGCTGGGCGAGCTCCTCACTGTAACGGTTCTCCACCGCGCCCCGCTGCTGTTCGGAATCTGCGGCCAGCTCCTCGAGGCTTGAGCGCACTCGCTCCTTCCATTCCTGGAACTGATCCTGCATGGCGGCGTTCCGTTCCCGCAGATCGGAGAAGAAATCGTCCTCGAAGAGCTTCAGCTTCTCGGAGACGCTGTCGTAGGCCGTGGTTTTGAGCTGATTGAGCTCCTCTTCCAGCTCGCCCATAGAGGCGTGAATCGCGGTAAGTTCGCCCGAGGCCTTCTCCCGCTCCTCGGCCCGTTCGGCCGCCAGCACAGCGGCGAAGTCGGCGAACTCCTTGCGGATCTTGGCGCTGACCCGGTCCATCGAGGCCCGCAGGGTCTCCTCGAGCTGGTCCATATCGCGGGTGATCTCCTCGATGCGGGAGAAGCGGTAACCGGTATCCTCTTCGTACTCCAGCAGACGGGCTTCCAGGTCGGAAATCTTCTTTTGAATCCCCAGGCGGTGTCCCTCGAGGCTGCTCTCGGCGTCGGCGCGCCAATCTTCCGAGCTGCTTTTCAGGGCCTCGAAGAGTCGTTCCAGCTCGTTTTGGGTGGTGGAGAACTCGCTCCGCATCTGATTGAGGGTCCCGCCGAGTTCGGTCTGGACCTCTCCCAGGGAGCCGCCGAGATCCTCTTGGACCTGTGTGAGGGACTCCTCGAAGCCGCTCTTGACCTGATCGGTCTCCCGGTCGATATAGGCTTTAAGGGTGTTGAGCGCGGCGGATTCGACGGTCCGTCCCTCTTCCAGGGCCGCATCGAGCCGTTTCCGGAGCTCCTCGCCGAATTCATCCTGCAGACTGATCTTAGATCGATCGAGCTCATTCAGGGATTCGTTCAACGCGCCGCGCAGGGTCTCTATCGCCTCGCGTTCGGTATCGCTCTGTTTTCCCAGGATTTCATCCATGAAACCGGAGAACTGGTCCACCTTCTCGCCGATTTCCCGGCCCTCCCGCTTCAGGCGCCCGACCTCGTCGTAGACCCCCTTGAGGATATCCTGCTTTAGCTCCTCGAGAGCCTTGGCCGACTCCTTTCTGAGCTGTGCTTCGATCTGGGGAATCGATTTCTCCACCCCGTCGAGTTGCCCCGATACCGCCTTTACCCGCTTGGCAACGGTGTCGACGAACTCCGACTCGGAGGCGATCCGTTTCAGGTTCTCTTCCACCTTGGCGGTCATCTCGCCCAGCTCCCGCAGGGTGGTATCGTAGCCGTCGATCCGGCTCTGAACGGCCTCTAAGGCCTCGGAGCGCTCATTTATCGCCTCTTCGGCCCGGGAAAGACGGGCGAGAATCTCTTTGGCGGTCTTTTGATGTACGTCGAGTTCGATCGAAAGGTTCTGCATATCCCGGCTGCGACTGTCGACGAAGGCGCCGATCTCATCCTTCATCCGGTCGGCGAATTTCTTCACCTTCTCCAGGGAACGGTTGTCCTTGTCCATCTGACGGTACACCGCGAGGATGATGAGCACTATAGCCAGGGTAATAATATTTCCAGCCTGAAAAAAAGAGTCAAATAGCATTGTCCCACTCCCAGTTTTTTTCTATTGACCCAGGGTAATTATACCCCAGAATGGTCAAAAACGAAATCCCGCAGCTGGGAATAGCGAAAAAAGGTAAAATCGGCCGCCGAATCGGGCACCGGACGCTTCGCGAGGTGGGCGGTCCGCATACCGACGTTGCGCGCGCCGATTACATCGTATTCGTAGCTGTTGCCGATATAGAGGATCTCTTCAGGGGGAAGATCGAGCTCCGCGATCAAGCGCTCGAAAGGCTCGGGATGGGGTTTCAGATAGTGGGTATCCTCCGAGGTAAAGGCCGCATCCCAGAGGCCGCCGAGGCCCAGGTAGTCGAGCTTTCCCTGAATGGGAAAGTCGGACATCGCCGCCAAGGGGAATCCCGCCGCTTTGAACTCCTCCAGGGTTTGCCGGACGCCGGGGAAGGACTTGAGCCCCTGAAAGGAGATATGCCAGTTCTGATAGAGATAGCGCTCGGCCATGGCATAGGCGTGCTCGGCGCTAGTACCCATCCGTTCGGCCAGCATCTCCGCCTGGAGATGCCGGAAATTCTCTACCGGCCGGATGCTGCGGATCTTCTTACGGACGATACCGAAGTTGACCGCCAGCCTGGGATGGAGCAGAGCCGGGCCCAGAGAGTGGAGGTACATGCGGTAATTGGGATAGAGAGTCCCATCGATGTCGAATGCCAAGGCGCGAAGCTTCATTGTCCATCGCTTACTCTAATTGGATTTGACGCTTAACCGCAGATCAACCTCCTGCCACAGTTCGGCATAGGGGCCGTCCTGAGGAAGAGGCTCGAACGAGAGCACTCCGGGCAATTGGGCCCTCAGAAAAGCATCCAGTGCAGGATAGCGCGACTCGGCGGTGGTTTGCAAGTCGTGAATCGTTCCTAACGGGGATATTCTAAAGGAAATATCGACCTCCGCAACGGTTGCACCCGTGGCTTCGATCTCGGCCTTCGCATCGGCGGTAAGTTCGCCGAGTCCGGTATAGGTCGCGCCCCGATAGGAGAGAAGCTCCTGCAGGTCGGCAAAGCCCTCGGCGGCGACCGGCGCGGCCACCGGCGAGTCGCCTGCGCTGCCCGAGTTCCCGCCGGACCCGGCGCGAGCACCGGCCAGGGCCTCTTCTAAAGCCGCAAGATCCTCATCAGAGAGGGTCGATCCCCGGCTTTCGTCGGCCGAACTGATCGTGACCGAAGCTTCGCCCTCTTCCGAGCCCCGGTCGAGGGCGCTCATCCCCGCCGTGCTCTGGATCGAGGCCTCATCGCTGGAGGCTACCCGTCCGCCTCTGGCTGTGCTGCTCCCGGGATGAGAGAAGCTTCCCGCCACCGACTCCGCCGGCCCGGGGACAAACTCCTCGAACTCCTGACTCGGCTGCGGCTGGGGCGCGGCGGCGGCCTCCGCTGCGGACCGCCGAGGGGTCGGCGGCGCCTGCTGTGCGGAGGGCCTCGGCGCGGGTGCGGGGACCGGTTCAACCCGGGGGGGCTGCACTTCAGGCTCCGGCTCGGGAAGGGCGGGAACGAAATTGATCCGCACCGGAATTGATTCGGGCCTCACCGGGTCGATTTTCCCTGCCCCGAAGGCGAGCATCAGGATCATCAAGACCAGATGCAGTCCCAAGGAGATGATCAGGGCCAGTCCGATCCGCTCTGTATCGCGGGGTTCTGCGTGCATCAGCTAATTCCCTTCGGCTCCTCTGGTAGAGGAAGGTTCGAGGGTCCTCAGGTTAGCGCCGCTGTAGCCGGCCGACCGGAGCACATCCAAGACCCGTATCAGGACCGCATAGGAGACCTGCTGGTCCCCCTCGACCACGACGCTCCCCTCCTCCGCCGAACCGCGCATCTCCCGCAGCATGGCAATGAGGGAATCGAGCTCTACCCGCTCCTTGTTGAGGTAGATCTCCTCGTCGTCGACCACCGTTACGATGATCTTAGAGACCGCTACCGGTTCGGCGGTAGTCGACTCGGGCAAGGAGAGATTGATGCCGGGAGTCAGAATAAAGGTGGTGGAGACCATAAAGAAGATCACCAATTGGAAGACCACGTCGATCATGGGCACCAGGTCGACTGTGGTATTAGTCTTCAATCGACGCCGGAACTGCATCATTCTCCCCCTAGGAAGAGCACCAACTCGTTGACCCTGTTCTCCAGGCGGATGATGATGTGATTCACCCGACTGACGAGGTGATTATAGAAGACTATGGCCGGAATAGAGACGATCAGTCCCGCCGCGGTGGTAATCAGGGCCTCGGCTATCCCCGATGCCAGAAGACCGGGATCCCCGACGGCGCCGAACTCACCCAGGACGCCGAAGGCCTCGATGTTACCGGTCACCGTCCCCAGGAGCCCCAACAGCGGGGTGATATGTGCGATGGTACCCAGGGCGCTTAAGGAGCGCTCCAACTTCGGAATCTCCATATTGGCGGCGCTCACTACCAGATCCCGGATGTCCGCGGGGGCGAGATGACGGCTCTCGATGCCGACCTTCATCAGGTTGCTGATAGGCGAAGGATTCGAGTCGCAGATGCTCAAGGCCTCCTCGTAATGCCCCTTCTGCATAGCGGCTTTCAGCCGGGTAAGCAGGGACTCCTCATCGACCCGGATTCTCCGGAAATAGAGCAGCCGCTCGATAATGATCGCTCCCGCCGCCAGCGAAAGGCTTAAGATGACGATCAGGATAATCCCGCCGTCCTGCAGTAGACTTCCTATACTCTCCATGTTGCATTCCTTTCTAGATTAATCTCATAGCCTAAAGGCTGATTTCTACTCCGGCACTTACGAGCAGCCCCGGAAGCTCCAGTCCGCTCTGATCCTCCCGGCCGCCGCTGTTGAGGGGGCCTAGAATATCCTCCACATCGAGGATAAGCCGTACCCCCCCCAGAGCCTCGTACCAGGCCTCCCCGCTGATAATGGGGGTCTCCTCGTCATCCTTGAGGTCCCACTCACCGGAGAGGGAGAAGCCGAGCTTAGCGGCGCTCCGATCCCGCTCCAGATTCAGGGCCAGGGCCATCACCGAGAGATCGGTCTCCTGGTAATCATAGCCCAGTTCGGCGGAAAAACTGCCGAAAAGGGATCGGGAGAGGGGAAAATCGAGTTCCGCCCGGCCCAACACCTCCCGAATCTCCTCACTGAGCGCCGGCAGCAGCGGTGAGACCCCTTCCGGCTCCTCGCCGGGCCGGATGAACTCGGTATGGAGCCATTCGCCGCTCAGATTCAGATAGAGTCCGCTGGCCAACCGGTTGCGAAGAACCAGTTCGCCCGTCCAGCCTTCGTCGAAGCCGAAACCGTATTCCGGCAGGCGCAGGAAAGGAGCGGACTCGAAGAGCAGCAGAGGATCCGCCGGACGATAGATATAGCCGCCGGATGCCTCCAGACTCATGGTATCGTTTAACCCCAAATTGAGGCGCAGCTCCGCCGGAAAGGCGAAGCCTTCATCCTCATCGCCGAGCTGGTAGAGGGTATCCGCCTGCAGGGAGATCCCGACCTGGGGATTTATCTCCGCTCCGAGGCGAATTCCGGCGGAGAGCTGATTTTGGGTCTGCTCCGCACTGCTCTGCAGTCCGTAGGCGAGACTCAGCCCCAGGCGATAACGCTCCCAGCCGTAGCCCCCCTCGACCGTCGGCGAGAACTGCACCAGACTGCGATCTTGCGGATCGGCGCCGCTCAGGTTCTGATAGCCGCCGGTCGCATCGATGGCGCCCGAAGCATACCAGCCCCGTTCGGATTCGCTGCGGTAGGCGAGCCGGCCGCTGCTCAAGCGGTTCAGCCGCGAACTGTAGCTTGATTCTCCCTGCAGCCCCCGCTCGTCCTCGATGAAGCTGCCCAAAAAGCTGATGCGCCCAGGTAAGGCGGCATATTCAGCCCGTCCCTCGATCTCCTCCCGGCGGGTAGTAAAGCCTTCGCCGGGCGCATGGGTACCGAAGCCGTCCAGCGAGCTGTGACGATAGGAGAGACCGAATCCGGGATCGGCCCCCAGGGTCGCAATCTCTACCTCCCCTATCAGCAGGTTGGCGGTACCGAAGCCGATTAAGCCCCGGCCGTAAAGGGGCGCCGCCGCATCTCCGTAGGGAAGCGCATCGAAGGCGGGCACCGGCAGATCTAGGGTTTCCGAAACCGGGATCTCTTCGGCTAGACCGCTCTCCGCCTCGAGAATCTCCGGCTCCAGCGCCTCCGCGGGATCGAGTTCCAAGAGCGGCAGCTCCTCCTCCTGATCGGCTTCGAAACTCAAGGCCAGCTCCGGCAGTTCCAACTCCGGTTCCTGGGGGGCTTCCGTCTCTTGCGCGAAGAGGCGGCTCGAGAGAGCGAGGCTCAAAATAAAGATCAAGCAGAGGAATCTATGAAGTCTCATCGTGCCTCCCCGGAGAGACTGCTGGCTCCCCTGAAATCCTCGTCCTGAAGCTCTTCGGCCGCTTCGAGCCAGCTCGAACCGGGGAAGGCGCCGCGCATCTGTCTGAGAATCTCCGAGTAGCCCCGGTCGTCCCCGGCATAGCGGGTCATCAAGGCCGCCCGATAGAGGGCCTGGGCGGTGAAATCCGGATTACCGGGCATGACCGATCCGGCCTGGAGATAGAAGGAGGCGGCCCGGCCGTACTCATTACGACGAAAGCGGTACTCCCCCGCCAAATAGAGGTTTTCCGCCTCCTCCCGGTCGTCCTGGTTGCGGTAGCTAATCAAATCATCGATCCGCCGGCCGGCATCGGTAAACTCCTCGGCCCGTCCTTCGGCCATCGCCCGGCGTATCGCCTCCCGCATAAGTTCTCTGCCGCCGGTATTCGCTACTCCTCCCGCCTCCTCGGCGTTGCGGATCAGATCCCAGTAGGAGGAGTCGGCGGCGATCAGCAGGGACTCCAGCCGTTCGACCGCAGCGCCGACGCCGAGCCGCTCCGCCCGAGCGGGAAAATCCTTCAAGAGCAATCCGTAGGTCTCCAAGGCATCCGCATACTGCCCCAGCTCCTCCAGTTGGCTTCCCCGCTTGAAGAGGGCCTCCGCCCTTAAGGGGCTCTCTGGATACTCCCGGTTGAGTCGAGCCCAGAGGAGTACCGCTAAGCGGCCCTCACCCATATTCACCGCCGCTTCCGCCCGGTAGTAGAGCGCCTCCGGGGCGAACTCTCCGCCGGAGTAGGCCGTTCGATAGCGGTCGAGATAGCCGGCCGCCTCCTCTGGCCTGCCCGCGGTCAGAAGCGCCCGACCCTGATGATAGAGGGCGCGGCCCCGCCAGCTGCTTCCCGGATACTCGCGCCCTAAACGGCTCAGGGCGGCGGCGGATCCGGAAAAATCATCGGCTTCGAGGCGTATCCGGAAGATAAGGTAGAGGGCTTGATCCTTCTCGTTTGCGCCTATCCCGCCTTTCAGATACTCCTCGGCAATCAGTATGGCTTCGGGCCCCTTCCCGGCTGCCGCGAGGGCTCTGGCCCGGGCCAGCAGGGCCGCATTGCTCCGCTTCCCGCCGCTTCCGTAGGCGGCGAAGAGCTCGGCCGCCCGCAGATACTCCTCAAGAGAGAAGGCCGACCAGGCGCCGTAGAATGCGGCGTCCCGGGTACGATCGTGATCTGGGTAAGAGCCGAGAAACTGGGTAAAATCCCTCAGGGCCGCTCTGTAGTCGCCCCTTCTGTAGCGGCTCCAAGCCAGATAGTAGAGGGCCAAAGGAGCCTCATCGGCGGCAAGCTGCGTCGAATCTACTCCGCCCAGCCGTTCTTCCGCTGCGCCGTACTCTTCCAGGGCGATAAAAGAGAGCCCCTGCAGCAGTTTTACCGCGGGCAGTTCCTCCTCCGCCTTGAGAAGATCCAGGGCTTCCCGGTAGCGCCCGGCATTATAACTCAATCTGGCCCGCTCCAACACCGTACCGGCCCTTCCTCCCAGACGGCGATACTCCGCCAGCTGATCCGCCGCTTCTCCCGGCCGCCCCAGAGCCGCCAGGAGCCGCCAGCGCAGCTCCAGAAGACGCAGTTCCCAGCGGGAGGAGATATCCTCGAACCCGAGTCCCCGATCGACCGCCGAGAGCCCTTGCGCATACAACCTGAGCTTCAGATAGGCGCTCCCTAAGAGCGCCGCGGCCGCATCATCGAGGCTCTCGCTCTCTTCGAGAACCTCCGCCGTCCGGTTCCAGTTCTCCCGGGATGCCTCCAGCGCCGCCAGGCGATAGCGAATGCGCTCGGGCGTGCCGTACTCCTCCTCCAGAGCGGTTTCGAGAATTGCGATCCCCGCCTCGGCATCCCCATTCTGATGCAGAGCCTGGGCCAGAAAGAGCGGCAGCGCCGCGGGCAGGGCGACCTCGTTGCGCAAGCGCCAGGCACGGCTTAGATACGAGATCCCCCGGGTTGGATTATCTCCCCGGCCCAGGACCGCACCGACCCGGTACCAGAAAGCCGCCAGGGCCTCTCGGTTTCCGTCCAGGGACTCTTCGGCCTCGAGCATCAGCTCCTCCATGGCGGAGAAGCGTTCTTCCCCCTCAAAGAGCGAAAAGAGTCTGCCGAAGGCGGTAGCCCGATCGGCCTCGTTGCCGTTCTGCGCCGTGGCGCGGTAGGCCGCCTCGGCCGCATCGAGCCGTCCGAGCTCGGCATAGGCCTCGCCTAAGGCGAGGTTGAAGCGGGGCGGCGGTGAGTCGCCCTTATACTCCTCGGCCAGGGCGACCAGCTCTTCATAGCGTCCGGCGAGCCGGTAGAGCTCCCCCAAGAGGACGAGTCCCCCCTCGACGGCGAAGAACTCCTTATCGTCCGTCGCGAGGCGCTGGAGGAGTTCCTCCGCCCTCTCGCTCCGATCCAGATCCACCGCGACGTAGGCGGCCAAGAGCCGCGCTTCGTTGCGGTAAAGCCCGAGATTTCCCGCCAGGTAACGTTCCCAGGCCGAGAGCGCCTCCTCCTTCAGACCCAGACGGTTTTTGCCGTAGCCGATCCAGAAGGAGGCGTGAAATCGCCCTCCCGGGTAACGCGCTTCGAGTCGTTCCAGAAGTTCTACGCCCTCGGCATAGGCATCCGACTTGATACGGGAGATGCCGAAACGGTAGAGAGCTTCAGGGTACTCGTCGCTCCCGGGGTATAGCCGCACCAGGTCTCGGTAGCGCTCTGCGGCGCCGGGGTAGTCCCCCCGTTCGAACCGGGCGTTACCTTCCCGCAGAAGACGTTCGGAGGAGTCGGCGGCGAAGAGCAGCGCAGCACAAGAGGCGATAATGATGATCAGAAGAGGGCGGGACGCTTTCATATGCGCTAAATGTACCTCAAATAGGAGCACGATTCAAAGATTTGACCAAAGAGATATTCAGGGGACGAAGCTCGAAAGCTCGGGCAGACGAAAATCTCGGTCTCCCTGAATCCGTACCAGATGAATGAACTCATGGGGGTAGCGACGGCGCAGGGAGTCCACGCCGGTCTCTCGATTGCGCTCGAAGACCGCCGTCCGCAGCTCTCCCCGCTGATTGAGGAAGGGCATCAGTACCACGACATGGATATGCTGCCGCAGCGGGGGGTCGCTACCGAACTCGGCATTCACCGAGGCCAGGTAGAAGTCCCCCGGATAGGCGACCGCGCCATAGTAGAGGACCGACATGAGCTCCTCGACCGGATAGCCTACATCCTCGGTATACTCTAAAAAGGGGACGTCCCGTAAATCATTCGCCTCCAATTCGGTCGGATCCGCCCCCTTCAGGTAGCCGGCGATATTGCGGGTCCAGTCGAGACCGAAGAAGGGATCCCGTTCTTCCTCATAGCGTTCGGTCCAGCTGCTGCCCCGGAGTTCGGGGTGTTTATTCTTCAGGGGTTCCACCGGCATCAACCGCCCCTCGGCGGGCAGATAGAGGCCGTCGGCCACATACTTGGCGAATCCCGAGCAGTTGAAGCCGCCGGCCCGGCTCCGTTCCCCCGATTCGATATAGACAAATCTTCCTTCCGCATCCATCGCCCCGTCGTCCATATCGGGAAGCTCCTTCACTCGTTCCCGAAGATGGGAGATCATCGACGGAATGGGGGACCCTAGCGGTGGAGGCCCGGGGAAGATGAGGCCCCAATCGACCCGGTTGGCCGTCAGGGAAACGATCCGCGCGAAGGGGGCGAAGAGGAGCTCCTCAAAGGGGAGGGGCAGGACTATGTTGCGGTAGGCCAGGGTATCGTAGAGGTAGAGCTCCAACTGACTGCGGTCGCCTAAGGGCGAGAGGCGCACGAAGGTGCCGGGATCGTTCTTAAGGAAGATCTTGGCCTGCACAAAGCTGCCGTCGGCCACACTCCGTTTAATAATGTAGCTCCCGGCGCTGTAGAGGGGATAGCCCTCCTCATTCTCATTGGTCAGGATGAGGTAGAAGGCCTCCTTTTGAACCTGGACCTGAAAACGGACCGTCCGGCCGGCGGTTTCACTGGTATAGATCTCCGAAGGCAGCCTGCGGGCCGTCCAGGCCGAAGCGGTAAGAGAGCTCTTTAAAGAGGTCCGCAGATCAACCGCGTCCGGAAAGGCAGCGTTCCCCTGAGGATCCGTAGTAAAGAATCCCTGAGAATGCAGGGGAACGAGAATCAGCAGGAAGAGTACTCCCGCCTGTAAGCTTTTCATACTCTTAGTATCGACGGCTTAGCCCTTAATATGTATATCCAAGGGAATCGCGCTGAATCCCAGATCCTTACGGAGACGATTCTTCAGGTATTGCAGGTAGCCCTGGGGAAAGCCTTTCGGACGGTTCACGAAGAGGGTAAAGGCGACGGGATTGACCGAGACCTGGGTGATGTATTTCGTCCGGTACTGACCGCGACTATCCCGGGGGGGATTGTAGTGCTCGGTCCAAACCGCCAGCTTGCGGTTGAGCTCGCCCGTATCGACTCGGAGATGCAGCTGCTTCCAAACCTTGTAGGCGCTGTTGAGGAGCTCCTCTATGCCCTCCCCCTCCTTGGCGGAGATCCTCACCAGCGGGGCGAATTCGAGCATCGGAAAAAGAAAGCGGACCCGATCCTCCACCGCCTGTCCCTCGTTGGACATCCCCGACATCAGGTCCCACTTATTGAGGACCAGCACCACGCCGCGACCGCGGCGCACCGCCAGGTTGGCGATCTTCTTATCCTGGTCGCTCAGGCCCGACTGGGAGTCGACCATCAGAAAGACGATGTCCGCCCCCTCGATGGCGGCAATGGCCCGGTTTACCGAGTAGTACTCCACCGAATCGGTAACCTTCCCCTTGCGCCGGATTCCGGCGGTGTCGAGTACCCGGTAGAGGGTATGCTTGAAGCGGAACTCCCCCTCCACCACATCCCGGGTCGTGCCGGGTATATCCGAAACGATGGAACGCTCGTCGCCGCAGAGACGGTTGACCAGGGTCGACTTGCCGGTATTGGGCTTACCGAGAATCGCCAGCCGGATCGCAACTTCCTCCTCGCCTTGCTCCACACTCTCCGGCAGGAGGGCGAGCACCGACTCCTCGAGTTCGCCGATCCCCCTGCCGTGAGCGGAGGAGATGCCGACAATGCGGGCGAATCCGTAGGCGTAGTAGTCGGCCACCAGGGGTTCCCGGGTTTCGGAGTCGACCTTGTTGACCGCCACGATCACCCGATCGCTGTAGGGTCTGAGGTGCTCCATGAAGGATTCGTCCTCGGGGGTTACCTCGGTCACATCCAGAACCAGTACGATGCAGTCGGCGTCTTTCAAGGTTTTGAGGCTGCGCAGGGTTACCAGGTTGTCGAGCTCTTCCTGCTCGAGTTTGTAGCCTCCGGTATCGATCAGCATCACCGGACCGGCTTCGGTCGTCCATTTTGCCTCCACCGGATCGCGGGTTACCCCCGGAGTAGGATCGGTAATAGCCTTACGGTGGCCGATGAGGCGGTTGAAAAGGGTTGATTTTCCGACATTAGGCCGTCCGACGACGACCACCTTGGGCAAGTTAGCCGGTGAAACGTTCGAGATTGTAGCGTGCATTCATCCATCCAGTAACATGTTGATCGATCTCGGCGTAGGATTTCATTTCCATTATCTCTCCCACCAGTTCTTCGGCCTCAATCATCGAGATCGATCGGATGATCTGCTTAACTTCCGGTATTCCGAAGGAGGACATACTGTAGATATCTAGCCCTAAGCCGAGGAGGATAACCGAGGCCATCGGATCGCCGGCCATCTCGCCGCACATGCTTACCGGAATGCCGGCGGCGTGGGCGTTGTCGATTACGGTTTTGATCAGCCTTAAGACTCCCGGGTGAAAGGGTTCGTAGAGATAGGCGATCCGTTCGTTCCCCCGGTCGACGGCAATGGTGTATTGAATCAGGTCGTTGGTACCGATCGAGAAGAAGTCGACCTTCCGGGCCAGGATGTCGGTGGTCATCGCCGCCGAGGGCACCTCGATCATGATACCGGTCTGAATCTCTTCGTTGAAGGGCTGATTTCGACTGCGACACTCATCCTTAGCCTCCTCCAACAGGAGCAGGACCTTCTCGAGCTCCTCGACGCCGGAGATCATGGGAAACATGATGCGCAGATCTCCGTGGGCCGAGGCCCTGAGGAGCGCCCGCAGCTGAGTCTTGAATAGTTCGGTCCGGGATAGGCAGAAGCGGACCGCCCGCCAGCCTAGAATAGGATTCTTCTCGTTCTGCTGCTCGAAACCGGGAATCGCCTTATCGCCCCCCACATCGAGGGTTCGGATAGTAACCGGTTTGCCATCCAGGGCTTCCACTACCCGAGAGTAGGATTCGTACTGCTTCTCCTCGGAGGAGAGGCCGTCGGACTGCATGAAGAGGAACTCCGAACGGTAGAGACCGATGCCGTCCGCTCCGTGAGCCAACAGGGCTTCGGTCTCTTCGGGAACCTCGATGTTGGCCTGCAGGCTGATCAGTTTCCCGTCCCGGGTCTCGGCGGGGAGCTTGTTCAGGGCCGAGAGCTGCACCTCCCGCTGCTGCCACTCCTTGAGGATATCGTTATAGCGTTTAAGGGTCGCCTGATCGGGATCGACAATCACCTTGCCCCGGTTTCCGTCGATAATGATCTGATCCCCCGTACGGGCGATGCGGCTTATCGAGGAGAGTCCCAAAACGGCCGGAATCTCGAAGGCTCGCGCCAGGATAGCGGTGTGGGAGGTCTTCCCTCCGGCATCCATGGCGATGCCCTTGACCATCCGGGAGTTCATGGCCAATGCATCCGACGGGAGAAGATTATGGGTGACCAGGATAACCTCGGTCTCCAGATCCGCTAAGGAGATCCGATCCCGGTACATCAGGTGGTTCAGCACCCGCTTAGAGACGTCGTGTATATCGACCGAGCGTTCGGAGATATAGCTATCCTGAGAGCTGGCGAGCTTACTGATTACCCCTTCGATTGTCTGGTGCAGGATCCACTCGACATTCTCCTTCTTTTCGGCCAAATTACGCTTAATCTGGTCAGCGAAGTCCGGATCCTGTATCATAAGGATATGGGCATCGAGGAATTGGTTCTCCTGCCCCTCCATCTGAGAGGAGGTCTGCTCCTTGAGGTCTATGATCTCTTGAGTTGCTTTCTCCAGGGCTTCTTGGAAGCGTTCATACTCCCGGTCGAGTTCGGACTCTTTCACATCATAACGCGGAACGGTAAAGGCATCGTCGATGTAAAGGAATACGCGGCCGATAGTTATGCCCGGAGAAGCTGAAATTCCCGTCAGTTCTCTCATGCAGAGATCACTATACGTCCTTTTGAGTTGACTGTCAAATATGGAAGCAGAAAGGTCGATAAGAAGAGTATGAAACAGAAACGGAAGACATCCTTAGGATGCCTCTTTTGGATAGCCCTGATCTTGCTGGTACTGGTAATATTTCTCTTCAACCGCAAACGGATAGAGACGGTGCTCGAGACCACCGGCTTTATCGACGTGATCAGCACCAGCCGCGAGGAGCCCGAGATAGAACGCCGCGGGGAAGAGCCGGAGAGCAGCCGCGAGGAGCCCGCACCCGCACTGGAGACTCCTGAAGCGGAAACTCCCGAAGCGCCGGAGGAAACGAGTCCCGATGAGCTTGAGTCCTCCGAACCGGAGGAGGTGATCGCCCTTGAGGTGGTTCCCGAGAACAGCTCCTCTTCCAACAGCACGGAGAATACGAACGTCGAGGAACGACGGGTGCGCCGGGCGGCCCTCTACTTTGTTTTCCACGACGGGAGCAAGGGCGAGCTCCGCCGGATTGTTCGGCCGGTCTATTATGTCGACTCCCCGCTGACCGATACCCTCAGGGCGCTCTTAGAGGGACCTTCGGGCTCCGAACTAAATCAAAATCTGATCTCCCTCATCCCGGGGGATGCGACAATCCGCTCGGTGATCGTCAAGGACGGGATCGCTTATATCGATATGTCCGAGGAGTTTCGTTTCAACGCCTTCGGTTACGAAGGCTCCGTACTGCAGTTGAAGCAGCTGATCTATACGGCCACGGAGTTTGCCACCGTATCCCAGGTGCAGTTCCTGATCGACGGTCAAAAGCAGCAGTACCTCAATCCGGAGGGCCTCTATATCGGAAAGCCCCTCTCCCGGGAGTCGCTCTAGGATTGAGGGCCGAAAAGCCCCTCCCAGAGCATCAAAGCCTGCTTACGGATTAGCTCCTCGGCTTCGTTAGCGAACCGCAGCCGCAGCAGATACTCCTGATTTCCCTTACGGCCCTTGATGCCCGCGGGGATGATCGACTCGGGACTGAGCCCCTCGGAGGCTAAATCTTCGAGGGTAGCCAGCACTACTCGACCCAGCTGCCCCTGATCGCTCACAACGCCGTCGAACTCACGCTCTGCGCCGCCCAACTCGAACTGCGGTTTCAAGAGGAATACTCCCCAACCTTCACGGGTCAGTTTAAGGGTATGGGCCGCCGCCCGGCGCAGGGATCGAAAGGAGAGATCCCCTACCGCGGCATCCGGTTCCGGATCAAGCTCTTTCAGATCGAGGATATTGGTCCGTTCGTGGTTGATAACCCGGCTGTCGGTACGGAGCCTGAAATCGAGCTGATTGTAGCCCACATCGACGGCATGCACCCGCTGTGCGCCGTGCTGCAACAGGAAGTCGGTAAAGCCCCCGGTGGACGCACCCGCGTCGACGAAGACCTTCCCGGCGATGGGGAACTCCCAAGCGGCGTAGGCGGAGGCGAGCTTCTCGCCGCCGCGACTTACGTAGCTCTTACTGAGAAACTCGATTTCGGCATCCCGAGAGACCGACTGTTTCGGATCGCGACATACTCCGCCTGCAAGCAGCACCTCGCCGCAGAGGATGCGGGCGAAGAGCTCCTCCTTGGAGGAGTCCGGGAAGCGTTCCTGAAGAAGAGTTAGTAGCGGTCGGCGCCGAACAGAGGCCATCAGAACCGATTAGACGCTCGAGCGAACCAGCACGCGTTCAATAGAGGCGCACTTCCCGGTCTCCGGATCGATCTTGAGCTGTACTCCGCGGATAGCCGCTTCGTGATCGGCGACCTCCATCTTCAAGGGCATCTGCGACAGGGAACGTTCGATCGCCGTCTCCGGCCCCACTCCGATGACGCTCTCCCCGGGACCGGTCATCCCCAGGTCGGTGATATAGGCGGTACCGCCTTTCAGAATACGCTCGTCGGCGGTCTGTACATGGGTGTGAGTTCCCACGACCGCCGTCACTCGGCCGTCCAGGTAATAAGCAAGGGCTTCCTTCTCCATCACCTCTTCGGCATGAAAATCGACAATGACCGATTTGGCCTTGCCGTCGAGCTTCTTGAGAATATCGTCGGCGGTCCTAAAGGGGCAGTCGGTGGCATACATATGCTGCCGCCCCTGGAGGTTGACCACGGCAACCGGCATTCCCTTGACCTCGAGCTGTACGACACCCCTCCCCACGGTACCGGGAGGATAGTTTGCAGGTCTGAGAATACGCTCGTTCTCGTCCAGGTAGGGCAGGATCTCCTTCTTCTGCCAGACGTGGTTGCCGGTGGTGATCACATCCACCCCCAGGCCGAAGAGCTGACCGGCGATCTGCGGCGTAATACCGAAGCCGTCGGCGGAGTTCTCGCCATTGATCACCACCAGATTGGCGGAGGTATCCCGAATTAACTGCTTAAGATGAATAAAAAGCGCCCTGATACCCGGCTGACCGATAATGTCGCCGAGCACCAGAGCGTTTAGATAATGAATAGCAGACAGCGCTCTATCCTTTCTCTTGTTTTGCGAGGATCAACGGGCGTACTCGACGACCCGGGTCTCGCGAATGATCGTTACTTTGATTCGACCCGGATACCTGAGCTCCGACTCGATCTTCTTGGCTATCTCCTTAGCGAGATCCTTGGCCTTATCGTCGCCGATCTTATCATGGTTGACCATGATTCTGAGTTCCCGTCCGGCCTGGATGGCAAAGGTCTTCTCGACTCCGTCGAACTCGCCGGCGATCCGCTCGAGGTTCTCCAAGCGCTTGATATAGTTGTTCAGGGTCTCCCGCCTAGCGCCGGGCCGGGCGGCGGAGATCGCATCGGCAATCTGTACCAGAATAGACTCGACGCTGTTGGGTTCGATATCGTTATGATGCGAGCCGATGGCATTGATGACCCGATTATCCTCACCGTTCTTGCGGGCGAGATCCATACCGAGCTCGGCATGATTGCCGTCGCCGTCGGTCTCGATTCCCTTGCCGATGTCGTGGAGCAGGGCGCCGCGCTTGGCGATCTCCCGGTCGGCTCCCACCTCTGCGGCGAGCATTCCGGCGAGGATAGCAACCTCTTTCGAGTGATTAAGCACATTCTGCCCATAGCTGGTCCGGAAATGAAGGCGTCCCAGAGCCCGAACACACTCCTGACTCATGTTATGGACCCCCAGATCGAAGAGGACCTTCTCGCCCTCCTCGTAGATGATCTGACTGATCTCCTTGGTAACCTTCTGAACCACCTCTTCGATTCGAGCCGGGTGGATCCGCCCGTCGGTTATCAGACGCTCCAGAGAACGCCGGGCAATCTCTTTGCGGATAGGATCGAAACAGGAGATCACGACCGCTTCCGGGGTATCGTCGATAATCACATCCACACCGGTAAGGGTCTCAAGGGTCCGGATATTCCGCCCCTCCCGGCCGATGATCCGCCCCTTCATCTCGTCATTGGGTAGACTCACTGAAGCGACGGTAATCTCCGAGCTCACCTCCGTAGAGAGGCGCTGGATAGTCGTGATCAGGATATCCCGGGCCTTCTTGTCGGCCGTTGCGGTGGCTTCCTGTTCAATCTTGTTGATAATAACCTGAGCGTCATGACGAGCTTCGTTTTCCATGGAGTTCATGATCAGCTTCTTGGCCTCTTCCGAGGTCATGCCGGCGATCTTCTCCAGTTCGTCCCGCCACTGTTCTATCTTCTGCGCAATCTGCGCCTCTTCCTGTTCTAGTTTCCCCTCTCGATCGGTAAGTTCCTGCTTCTGGCGTTCAAGCAAGCTCTGTTTCTTTTCTAAGTTTTCTTCTCTCTGCTGCAGACGTCTGTCCAGACGTTGTAACTCGTTTCTTCTCTCCCGAAACTCTCGTTCCTGGCTGTTCCGCTCCTTGAGGAGCTGATCTTTTGTTTCAAGTAGAAGTTCCCGTTTACGTGCTTCGGCTTCCCGAATAGCATCCTGACTTAAGCGTTCAGCCCTCTGTTCAACAGAAGAGAGCTGGAATCGGGCATAGACCCATCTAATCGTCCAACCTAGAATTATACCAACGAGAGGAAGAATGATACTAAGCAATAGACTCATGCTTCTTCCTCCAGATGCAAATGTAAGCATAATTATAAATATTGCAACACATTTGTCAAGCAAATTGAATTTCTGAAAAAAAGAGGGTTTTATTGATATTTACTATCAAATAAGACCGTTTAAAATCCCGATATACTCTTCCATTTTGGAGCGCTTCATCTTCAAAGCCAGGTAGATATAGGCCGGAATTTCCCTTAAGACTACCGGAAGAAAGAGGTGTCCCTCAATGAAATGTTTGCCCCGCTCGTCGATTGCCTGGTCGAAAAAGGGAACCCCGACCAGAGAACTCGTCAAATAGATGATCCGATAGTCCAGGAAAAGCGGGAAAAGCTCTTCGGCTTTATCGAAACGGAGGCGTTTATTGCCGGTTTCATCCATTCCGAGGGTATACTGACTGTTCAGCCCCTCCTCGTCGAAGCCGAGAATGGCCGCATGAACCGCATTGAACTGGGCCGATACCCGCATTAGGGATTTCATGATGCCGATATGCCCCTCTCGAAAATCTTGAAGATAGAGATCGTAGTTGAAGCCCTTGGGGCCCAGGAGGCGCTGATTACCGATCTGGCCGCCTTTGAGTTTTTTTCCGGCCGCTGATTCCTCACTCAACGGCGCGAATCCCAGGTCGACCGAACCGGAGGAGAATATCGAATCGATGCTCTCGTCGCCGCTTTCGCTCCTGAGGACCGAATCTACCAGCTCCTTGAACTCCTTCCTCTCTCCACTCTTGCTAGTACTGTAGACCTCTTCTCGAATCCGAAAGACCCCATCCTTCTCCTCGATAGCCTCTTCCACCTTCTCCTCTTGAGGGAGAAAGGCGGCAAAGGGATAAATTTCACAGCTTCCGGGCTCTATTACCTGCGAGACCAGTTTATCGACCTCAGTACTATCGACGGTACCGACCAGCAGCAGCTGAGAGGGAAGATCCTCATGCAGGGACAAGGTACCGCTCCCGACAGAAATCGGTGCATAGCTGAAATCACGATCAATGCTGCGATAGGCAAGACCGTCCTTGTCCCTCAGGTCGACCGGTTGCAGCTCGGCGCTCTCGCGACCGGCATCAATCTCGGGCAGCTCTTCGAGAATTTCAAAGGGTTCGGAATCGAGGGGGCGTACAGAGATATGGGTATCGCCGTGAGCCCTCTTTGCAGCTGAAAGAAGCTCAATCTCATCTTCGCTCGGCTCATGAAGCTCTTCTACCGGAAAGTCGGATTTTTTCTGTGCTTCTTCCGGTAGAGGCTGCTGCGCAGCTTCAAGCCCTTCATCTTCCGCCGTATCGTCCTCGAGTTCATCGAGCTCCTCGACGGCCTCCTCGTCATAGGCATCCTCGAAGACCCCGATATCGCCTAAATCCTCGGGACGGCGGAAGAGGGCTTCCAGATCGAAGGCATCTTCGTCGGCAAAGAACATATCCGAGTAGAGTCCGGTTGCTTCGGGACTCTCATCGACCTCTTCGAGCATCTCCGCCTCAGCCAAATCCTCCTCATCCGGACCTTGCAGATCCTGCGCCTCTTCAAGCCTGACCAGCTCATACTGTTCCTGCTGATATACAAGTTCCGGTATCTCCGGCTCCTCGAGGGCTTCTAACTCATTGAGTGCTTCGGCTTCCTCGAGGGCTTCTACCTCGTCGAGTTCCTCGGCCTCGCCTAACTCTTCGACATCTTCCAGGGCTTCCGCTTCGTCGAGCTCTTCGGCTTCCTCGAGGGCTTCTACCTCATCGAGTTCCTCGGCCTCGCCTAACTCTTCGGCTTCACCTATCTCCTCGACCTCTTCCAGGGCTTCCGCTTCGTCGAGTTCTTCAACTTCCTCGAGGGCTTCTACCTCATCGAGCTCCTCGGCTTCGCCTAACTCTTCGGCTTCACCTAACTCCTCGACCTCTTCCAGAGCTTCCGCTTCGTCGAGCTCTTCAGCTTCCTCGAGGGCTTCTACCTCGTCGAGTTCTTCAACTTCCTCGAGGGCTTCTACCTCATCGAGTTCCTCGGTCTCGCCTAACTCCTCGACCTCTTCCAGGGCTTCCGCTTCGTCGAGTTCTTCGGCTTCCTCGAGGGCTTCTACCTCATCGAGTTCTTCGGCTTCGCCTAACTCCTCGACCTCCTCGAGGGCTTCCGCTTCGTCAAGTTCTTCCACTTCCTCGAGCTCTTCGGCTTCCTCGAGGGCTTCTACCTCGTCGAGTTCTTCGGCTTCCTCGAGGGCTTCTACTTCATCGAGTTCCTCGGCCTCGCCTGACTCCTCGACCTCTTCCAGGGCTTCCGCTTCGTCAAGTTCCTCGGCCGGTTCGGCGACTTGGGGCGTGGGAGCTGACTCTAGACGGGGTTTATCCTGAGTGCGGGAGGGTCCTGCGGCGATGGAGCTTTCCAGATGGCGCTGACGCTCCAGAACCTTCTCCAGAATCTGTTCCAGATTCTGCATATCCACGCCCGGGGAACTGCTCTTCTTGTCGGGAGTCAAGAGTTCAATAACATCATTCCAGTTCTGATCGAAGGCCTCGGACGCCTGCTCCAACTGGGCTTTACGAATCCCTTTAAGGAGCCGCTTTTTTATAGCCTCCTGCTGGTTCTGCAGATCGGATCTCCAGCGACTGAGATCTATATCATCACTCTTGTTAATGTACTCTTTCAAGAATCCGTATTGAAAACGCTTGATCCGCTCGCTGATGACGCTCATGTCATCCTGGCGAAAACTCAATATAAGGAATATGAGCAGGAAGATGGTCAGAAAGACAAGGGTAAGCAGCAGAATCTGCAGGGGCAGGGTGAGCTGCAGCTGATTCATGCTGACAATGTAGGCGACAACTCCCTGGTCTTCGGCGGGACGGGAGAAGAGGGTAAAGAGACTCTCGCCGCTCTCGCCGATAGTGCGCTGTTCCGGTTCGGAACTGTGATTCTCTAAGAGCCGGGCAATCTCGGCGATACTCTGGTTGTCGGGGAGGATACCTGAATTAAATAGATAGACTCCCTCCCCTACCAGTCGAGAACTACGCCCCGCCTCGAGCACATTTCTGGCCGCCATGGTATTCAAGAGGCTGGTATAACCGAGATAGACCACCAGCGTACCCTGGTACTCCTCTATGGTATTGGTGACCGGCAGAAGGTAGGCAAAGCGCTGACCCTCGGGATCAAGGCGGTAGGCAGGGGAATCATAGACGATATACGAGTCGATCTCTAGTCCGGGCTCCACATCCTCGAGCAGAAAATAGACCCGCCGGGTGGCGCTGGACTCACGCAGATCTCCAGGGAAGCTAGAATACCAGATCTTCCCGTCGGGATCGATAAAGCGAAAGCCTAGATAGCCGGGATGCTGCCCGCTCAACTGATTTCCGGCATTGCCAACGGCTTGAATAAGCTCCTGACTCTCATTGTTGCGGTATATCTGCCAGAAGATCGGATCGGAGAAGGTTTCTAATAAGCTTGTGAGCTTTCCCTGGTGAAAATCTCGAATTACCCGGGCCTTGGCCTCCAGGTCGCTCTGAATACTGGCGGAAACCCGGCTGTTGTAGATCGTGGTCTCGATATAGTTAAAGAGACCTGAATAGGCCAGGAAGGTGAACACCGTAAAGATCACCACCGTGAGGAGTAGACTTATCGATATTCGCTGACCTGGTCGCATTACTGGACGAAACCGCTCCTTAGACGGAAGTATAGGTAAATTATCGGTATGATAAAGATCTATGTAAAGAACAATCCGGCCCTGAGTAATTAGGGATAAAAAAAGGGGAGATTACTCTCCCCTTCTCTATAACCTGCAGCGGCAGACTACTCTTCGCTCTTCTCTTCAGCTTCACCGGCTTCGGCTTCAGCAGCTTCGGCCTTGGGTTCGTCCGCCGCAGGAGCTTCCTCGGCCGGAGTCTCCTTTTTGGGAGCCTCTTCCTTCGGTGCTTCGGCCTTAGCGGGAGCCTCTTTTTTCGGAGTCTCCTTCTTGCTCTTCTTGGCCTTCTCCTTAGCAGGCTTCTCTTCTTCCTCGCCGTTGCGGCCGAGGAGTTCGAGAATAGCCATATCGGCAGCGTCGCCTTGGCGATGGCCGATCTTCAAGATACGGCAGTATCCGCCGTTCCGCTCGGCGAAACGGGGTCCGATTTCGGTGTACAGCTTGTTGACGATAGCCTTGTCCCAGATATACCGGGCAGTCATGCGCCGGTTGTGTACCGAGTCCGTCTTCGCTCTGGTGATCATCTTCTCGGCGATTCGACGTACCTCCAGGGCCTTGGCCTTGGTGGTGGTGATCCGCTCGTGATCGAACAGGGAGGTTACCATATTCCTCAGCATGGCTCGACGGTGACTGGCTTTCCGGCTGAGACGATTAAATCCAACTCTATGCTTCATCTTCTTCTTTGCCTTTCATGAACCTGTCGGAATCCTTGAGCACACTGTAGTCGGTCATGCCCAGGTGAAGGTTCCATTCCTGAAGTTTCTCTTTGATCTCCGTAAGGGACTTCTTACCGAAGTTACGGGTCTTAGCAATATCATCCTCGGTTCTGCGCGTCAGATCGCCGATGGTCTTGATATTCGCATTCTTGAGACAGTTGCTGGACCGTACCGAGAGTTCCAGCTCCTCAACCGGCGTATCGAGGATTGCACGCACCCGCTCTTCCTCTTCATCCATCTCGTCGTCGCCGGTAACCGAATCCTCATCAAAGTTGATAAAGATTGAAAAGTGATCCTTGGCAATCTTCGCCGCTTCGGCCACAGAGTCTTCGGGACTGATGGTCCCGTCGGTGAATACCTCGAGCACCAGCTTGTCGTAATCGCTGCGCTGACCGACACGGGTGTTCTCGATCGAGTATTTTACCCGCTTAACGGGGGAGAATACGGAATCGACCGCAATCGTACCGATCACATCGATGTACTTCTCGTTGGTCTCCGCCGGAGTATAACCGCGGCCCAGATCGATCTGGAGTTCCAGATCAATGTTGGCCTTGTCCATCATGGTGGCGATCTTGAGATCCTGATTGACGATCTCTACGTCCGCAGCCTTGGCAATGGATTCACCGGTAATCTCTCCGGGGCCCTTGAACTCGACCAGCACTGTTTTCTGATCCAGCTCGTTGGGAAGACGAACCTGAAGATTCTTCAGGTTATTGATAATTTCAGGGGTATCCTCTACCACCTCGGGAATCGACTCGAACTCCGACGAGATAATATGGGGCGTCCCTTCCTCATCGTAGCTGGTGATCTTCACCGCGGTAATCGCATACCCCTGGATCGAACTCAACAGCACACGGCGCAAGGTATTGCCAATGGTCGTACCGAATCCCCGCTCAAAGGGATAGGCTACGAATTTCCCATAGTTTCGGTTTACCTCCGAGTGTTCGAAGGTAATCCCCTTCGGTTTTTTGAATCCTTTCATTAAGTTCTTGCGCGCCATGTAACCACCTTACCGTGAATAGAGCTCGACGATCAGCTGTTCCTTCACGTCGGCAAGTTCCGTAACATCGGAGCGCCGAGGCAGAGCGATCACCTTTCCTTTCATCGCATCGGGATCAAGCTCAAGCCAGGGGCTTACGCCGGTTCGGGAGAAGGCCTTCAGGCTCTCCTTGATACCGACGATCTTCTTGCTCGACTCGTCCACCTCGACCACGTCGTTTTCACGCACCAGGTATGAGGGGATGGTTACCCGCTTGCCGTTGATCCGGATATGACCGTGGCTCACGAGCTGACGGGCTTGGGCCCGGGAGGATGCAAAATGCATCCGGTAAACGATGTTGTCGGCCCGGCGTTCCAGGAGGGTAATCAGGTTTTCACCGGTCTTGCCCTGCATCCGTTCAGCCTTCTCGAAGAAGATCTTAAACTGCTTCTCGAGCAGCATGTAGATCCGCTTGAGCTTCTGCTTCTCCCGCAACTGAATACCGTAGTCGGACATCTTCTTCATCCGAGTCCGGGGTCCCTTGCCGGGAGCAGGGCGCTTCTTGTTAATGGGACACTTGGGGCTGTTACAGCGGTCCCCTTTCAGGAACAGCTTGGTCTTTTCCGCACGGCAGAGCCGGCAGCTGGGTCCTACGTATCTTGCCATTGATTATACTCCTTATACCCTGCGGCTCTTCCGAGGCCGGCAGCCGTTGTGGGGAATGGGAGTGATATCCCGGATACTCTTAACCGTCAAGCCGAGGTTACCCAGGGAGCGAATGGCGGATTCCCGTCCCATGCCCGGTCCCTTAACCTTGACGTGTACCTCCCGCAGGCCGTAATCCATGGCCTTCTTTGCTGCGGTTTCGGCAGTGGTCTGTGCCGCATAGGGAGTCGATTTCTTCGCTCCCTTGAAACCGAGACCGCCGGCGGACGCCCAGGAAACGGCGTTTCCGGTCATATCGGTAATAGTCACAATGGTATTGTTGAAGGTCGCCTGGATAAAGACTTGACCTTCGTATACCGTCTTCTTCTCTTTCTTCTTCCTAACCTTAGCCAATGTATGCTCCTTTGACTACTTGGTCGCTTTCTTCTTGTTGGCGACGGTCTTTCTCTTACCCTTACGGGTACGAGCATTCGTTTTGGTGCGTTGACCGCGAACCGGTAAACCGCGTCGGTGCCGTAAGCCGCGATAGCAACCGATATCCATCAGACGCTTGATGTTGAGCGCCGTTTGGGTCCGAAGACGTCCCTCTACGGTGTACTCGTTGTCAAGCAACTGCCGGATGGTGTTTACCTCTTCCGCAGTCAGATCATTTATCTTAGCATCGGGATTTACACCCGCTTTTTCACAAACCTCAATCGCCGTCGAACGACCGATCCCGTAGATGTAAGTCAACGCGATCTTGGTCATCTTATTTGGAAGGTCGATTCCTGCAATACGTGCCATTCAATTCTCCTACTTCTGGCGCTGCTTGTGCTTAGGATTATCGCAGATGATCCGCACGACGCCCCGCCGGCGAATAACCTTGCATTTATCACACATTGGTTTAACGCTCACTCTTACCTTCATTTAAAGTCCCCTTATAGATTCCTGGAGCGGAGTTTACCCTTCTTCACCAGGCCGTCGTGATGATGCATGCGGAGATGCCCTTCGATCTGCGACATGGTGTCCAGATCGACACCGACCATGATCAGCAGAGAGGTACCGCCCATTAGCATAGCTACTTCTGCGGGAAAACTAAAGAGCATCTGCACCATGGAGGGAATCACCGCGATGAAAGCCAGGAAAAGCGCTCCCGGCAGGATGATCCGGCTCAGAATGGTAGTTAGGTGCTCCTCAATTTTATCAGAACGAATCCCGGGAATGGAGCCGCCGTTTTCACGAATCTGCTTCGCAATCTCCTGGGGATTCAAGGTTACCTGAGTATAAAAATATGCAAAGAAGACAATCAGCAGGGTGTAGACCACCAGGTACGGAATACCATTGGGCCGCAGCCATGCACTGAAGGCCGCCAGCCAGCTAAACCGAGCCCCCATGCTGCCCGCTATCTGGAGCGGAAAGGTCAGCACACTGGAGGCGAAGATTACCGGGATAACGCCTGAAGGGTTTATCTTAAAGGGAATGTAGGTGTTCTGCGCACCGTACATCCGCCGTCCGACTACCCGCTTAGCGTACTGAACCGGGATCTTCCGCTGCCCCTGCTGCTCATAGATAACCAGGCCGATTACCAGTACGAACATAGCCAAAACCAGAATGACGAATACGGGATTGAGTTCGCCGATCTGTACCTTCTCCACCAGGGTCACGAAGGCTCCCGGCATCCGGGCGACAATACCGGCAAAGATTAAGAGGGAGATACCGTTGCCGATACCCCGCTGTGAAATCTGTTCGCCGATCCACATCAGGAAAATTGTCCCCGCGGTTACCGTCAGCATGGCGATTAGGGTATAGGCCGTCCTGTTGATGGTAATCGCATCGGGAATCTGGTTTGCGTAAATCGTCACCGCGTAGGACTGTATAAGACAGATTACCACGGTGCCGTAGCGCGTAAAACGCTGAATCTTCTTACGCCCGCCGTCCTCTTCGCTGATCCGCTTCAAAGTCGGAAAAACCAGGACCAGAAGCTGCATGATAATAGAGGTCGAGATGTAGGGCATGATCCCCAACATGAAGATCGAGAAGTTCTTGAACGCCCCGCCGGCGAAGAAGTCGATATACTCGGTGATTCCAACGCCGCCGCTGCCCTGCTGGGACATGAAATAGAGATTCAAGGCTTTGACATTGATCCCTGGAATCGGCAGGTTGGCTCCCAAGCGGAATACAACCAGCATACTCAGGGTAAAGAGTATTCTCTGTCTAAGATCGCGGATGCGAAAAATGTCAACTAATGGGTTTGTCGCCATACCAACCTAATCCTATTCGCCTTTTTCTTCGGCGGTCGTTTCGCTTTTCTCCTCGGCAGCGGCGGCTACGATCGTTCCGCCGGCCTTCTCGATCTTTTCCCGGGCCGATGCGGAGATCTTATCCACGTCAAAGGTCAGTTTCTTCGAGAGTTCACCGGAGCCGAGGACCTTTACCAGTACCCGTTTCCCCTTTACCAAGCCTTTGGCCTTCAAGGTCTCAAGACTGACGGTCTCACCGTCGTCATAGTGGGCCTCGATAAAAGAGATATTGACCGGCCGGTACTCTTTCTTGAAGTGGTAGTTCGAAAACCCCCGTCGGGCAATCCGACGGTAGAGGGGCATCTGACCACCCTCGAAACCGGGCCGTACGCCGCCGCCGGAGCGGGCGTTCTGACCATTGTTGCCTTTACCTGCGGTCCGACCCTTCCGGGCGGAGTTACCGCGGCCTACAATGATCTTCTTCTTATTGGAACCTTTCGGTGCATGTAATTCCATCTATTTGATCTCCTCTACTTTCAGCAGATGAGAAACCTTCTTTACCATACCGCGGATAGAAGGAGTATCCTCCTGTTCCACGCTGCTGTTCAGTTTCTTCAAGCCCAGGGCCTCGACAACGCGCCGCTGCTTCTCGGGACGGCCGATGACGCTGTTAACCAGTTGTATGCGCAGCTTCATGGCTTACCCCCACATCTCCGCCAGGCTCTTGCCCCGGTTTCGTGCGACCTCTTTTGCGTCGAGGATCTCATCGAAGCCGGCGAAAACCGCCTTGACGATATTGATCGTGTTCTTCGAGCCTAAGGACTTGCTCAGAATATCAGTCACCCCGGATGCATCCATGATGGCCCGCACCGGACCGCCGGCGATAACGCCGGTACCGGGCGCAGCAGGCTTCATTAGAACCTCGGCGCTCTTGAATCGTCCGATTACCTCGTGGGGCAGGGTTCCGTTCTTAAGCGGGATGGTGATCATATTCTTCTTGGCTTTCTCGATGCTCTTACGAATCGCTTCGGTAACATCGTTGGCCTTGCCGAATCCAAGGCCGATACGGCCTTTCTGATCGCCCACAACCACCAGGGCGGAGAATGAGAAGCGGCGACCGCCCTTCACAACCTTGGCGACGCGGTTCAACTTGATCAGCTTCTCGGTAAACTCTTTATCTCTATCTCGATCTCGTCTTTCCACAATCTCCCCCTAAAACTTCAGTCCCGACTTGCGGGCGCCTTCGGCTACGGCTTTGACCACGCCGTGGTATTTGTATCCGTTGCGATCGAAGACGACCGTGGAGATCGACTGGGCTTTCAGCAGTTCGCCGATTTTCTCGCCCATTGTAACCGCATTTTCAACGTTCGTATTCAATGCGGCGTTCTCCTTCTGCCGGTTATTGACCGATGCCAGGGTAACCCCCTTCTCATCGTCGATTACCTGAATATACACAAAGCGGTTACTGCGAAAGACGGTTAAACGGGGACGATCGGCGGTACCGAAAATCCTCTTCCGGATATGCCGCTTCCGCTGCAGACGCTTACGGTTCTTTTCTATCACACTCTTCATTCTGCTACCCTACTACTTTACGCCAGACTTACCGATCTTACGGCGCAGCTGTTCGTCTTCGTAAATGATGCCCTTACCCTTGTAGGGCTCAGGCGGCCTGAGAGAGCGGATTTCAGCCGCTGCCTGACCAACCTTCTGCTTGTCGATGCCGGTGATAATAACCTTGTTATTACCTTCCATGGTGATCGTGATATCGTCGTTGATCACATACTCGATGATATTCGAGTATCCGAGATTGAGGACCAGGATCTTGCCTTGCACCTCAGCCCGGTATCCGACACCGTTTATCAACAGAGTCCTGGTGAAACCGGTGTTTACACCGGTGACCATATTGTCGATAAGCTTGCGATAGAGTCCGTGGTATGCACGGTCCTGCTTGCTCTCGCTTCCGCGTTCTACCTGCAGGGTGGTATCCTCAATCTTGATGCTGATTTCACCCTTCAGCTCCTGGGAAAGTTTTCCCTTGGGGCCTTCGACTTCGACCACGGATCCGTTTACGTTTACCTTTACCCCTTTGGGGATTTCTACCGGTAATTTTCCTATCCGAGACATCTAACTACCCTCACCATACCGAACAGATCAGCTCACCGCCGATCTTCTTTTCAGCCGCTTTCTTGCCCGTGGTCACCCCGGTGGAGGTGGATACGATCAAGGTGCCGTAGCCGTTAAAGATCCGGGGCAGTTTCTTGTACCCGGCGTATATCCGTCGACCAGGGGTCGAGATCTTCTTAATACCATGAATAATCGGCTTCTGCTTATCATCAAACTTCAGGAAGATCCGAATAAAGTTCTTACCGTCAACGGTGGTCTTCTTAAAGTTCTTGATATACCCCTCGTTCTTCAAGATCTTGACGATCTCGAGCTTCAGCTTGGAGGTAAGTATATCCACACGATCAAAACGCGCACTACTAGCGTTCCTGATCTTCGTCAGCATATCCGCTACAGGATCGGTTACTGCCATCTATTCCACTCCCTCACCAGCTTGATTTTGTAACACCGGGGATAAGGCCTTCGCTCGCGTATTTCCGAAAGCAGACCCTGCACATCTGAAATTTGCGCATATAACCCCTGGGGCGCCCGCATACTCGGCATCGGTTGACCTTTCGCGACATGAACTTGGGCTTCCGCGATGCCTTGATTATCATTGATTTCTTTGCCATCTCGTCTACTCCTATTTGCTGAAGGGCATGCCGAGCTTCTTGAGCAGGCTTCGCGCTTCGTCGTCGTTCTCCGCAGTGGTAACGACGGCGACGTTGAGGCCGCTGACCCGTTCGATCTTGTCGAAGTCGATCTCAGGAAAGATGATCTGCTCCTGAATACCCAGTGAGTAGTTACCGTGACCATCGAAGGCCTTCGGGTTTACTCCGCGGAAGTCCTTAACACGGGGCAGAGCCACATTGAGCAGCCTGTCCAGGAACTCCCACATATATGTGCCGCGCAGAGTAACCTTGGCGCCGATTTCCATGCCGTCGCGAAGCTTGAAGTTCGCAATCGACTTGCGGGCCTTGGTCTTCACTGCGTGTTGACCGGTGATCTGCTCGAGCTCCTTAACCGCAGCATCGAGAAACTTCTTGTTGGCGATCGCATCGCCGACGCCGACGCTTACGCTCACCTTCTCGACCTTCGGGATCTGCATCGGGCTCTTGTAGCCGAACTCTTCGACCAGTTCCTTGCGGACCGTCTCGAGATAGCGCTGTTTCAGCCTAGGTGTGTAATCCGCCATCAAAGGACCTCCCCACACTTCTTGCATACCCGCTGCTTAGAATCGCCCTCTACCTTGAGGCCGATCCGCGTAGGGCCGCACTTCTTACACAAGATCATCACGTTAGAGACCGCGAGGCCTGCCTCGATGTCGATGATTCCGCCCTTGTCCTGCTGACTCTTGGGCTTAACCGACTTCTTGACCATGTTCAATCCCTGAACATATACCCGGCCTTTATTGCGGTCGATCCTTAAGACCTTTCCGCTTTTGCCTTTGTCTTTTCCGGCGATGATCTCGACCGTATCTTCTTTCTTCAGTTTTATCTTCATCTTCGCACTCATCACTTGCTCCTCGCCTTCCGCCTACAGAACCTCAGGAGCGAGGGAAACGATCTTCATAAAACCGCTTTCCCGCAATTCCCGTGCGACAGGCCCGAAGATACGCTTACCCCGGGGGTTCTGATTGGCGTCGATAATCACGCAGGCGTTGTCGTCGAATCTGATGTAGGTCCCGTCGGGACGGCGAAACTCTTTCCTCGTGCGGACGATTACCGCTTTCTGTACGTCCCCGCTCTTGATGGCCGCGTTCGGCAGCGCATCCTTTACCGCGACAACGATAATGTCACCGACACCGGCGAAGTGGCGCTTACTGCCTCCAAGTACCTTAATACACTGGACGCGCTTCGCTCCGCTGTTGTCGGCCACATTCAGATATGTCTGCATCTGTACCATGGTTCTCTATCTCCCTTAACCTGCGTGCGATTACTTCGCGCGTTCTACAATTTCTACCAGCTGCCAGGTTTTACGCTTGCTCATGGGCCGGCACTCGATAATGCGTACAGTGTCGCCGATGTGGGCGTCGTTCTGTTCGTCGTGGGCCATGAACTTCTTGGACCGGGCTACATATTTCTTGTAGAGGGGATGTACCTGCCGGGTGTTAACCTGGATAACGATGGACTTGTCCATCTTATCGCTGACCACCACGCCGGTGTACATCTTCTTACCGGTCTTCTTCTCAGCCTGTTCGGCTGCAGTGTTCTCTACCGTATCCATATCTATTTCCTACCTTCTTCCGGCGTCCTGATTCCTAGGGCATACTCATGAATGATGGTATTGAGCCGGGCAATCGCACGGCGGATATTCCGCTTCTCCGTAGGATTCTCCACATGACCGAGAACCTTATTAAAGCGGTGCTCCCGCAGCTTCGCCTTCAGCTCGTCCCGCTTCAGAAGAAGCTCGTCGTAGCTTAAATCGCTGAATGAATTCTTCATCGCTCTACTCCACATCCCGTCGGGCGGTAAACTTGGTCTTGATCGGGAGCTTAGAAGCGGCGAGCTTCATAGCTTCCTGGGCCAGCTCCTTGGGAACACCGGCCATCTCGAACATAACCGTGCCTTCCTTGACGACCGCTACCCATGCCTCGGGGTTACCCTTACCTTTACCCATCCGCGTCTCGGCGGGCTTCTTGGTATAGGGGACATCCGGGAAAATCCGGATCCAGACCTTACCGCCACGCTTTACGTGACGGGTCATCGCGATACGAGCAGCCTCGATCTGGCGGTTGGTAATCCACTCGCCCTCGAGAGCGACCAGTCCGTAATCGCCGAAGGAAATTTTATTGCCCCGGTTAGCCGTCTTCTTGAGCCGGCGTACCTGCCGATGTTGTTTCCTGAATTTCGTTCTCTTAGGACTCAGCATCTCTTAGCTCCTCTCGCCCGCTGCGGCGGGAGTTTTCTTCTTCCGGACCAAAAGACCTGCATCCTCTTTCCGGTCCTTGCGATAAACCTCGCCGGTAAAGATCCAGACCTTGACCCCGATAATACCGAAGGTAGTATCCGCTTCGGCGGTACCGTAGTCGATATTGGCCCGCAGGGTGTGCAAGGGTACACGACCGTCTTTATACTGCTCGGTCCGGGACATCTCAGCACCGCCGAGACGGCCGGAAACGCGAACCTTGATCCCCTGAACACCGGCTTTCATGGCGTTATTGACCGCCATTTTCAGCGCCCGTCGGAATGATCCGCGAGACTTAAGCTGGCGAGCGACGTTCAACGCGACGATCTGCGCATCGACTTCGGGACGCTTCACCTCTTTGATCTTCAGCTGAATCTTCTTGTCGGCAATCTTCTGCAGCCGAGCGCCTACTTTCTCGATATTCGCACCCTTGGCGCCGATGATAATTCCGGGCCGGGAGGTGTGAATAACGATGGTGATCCGCTGGGGATGACGAATGATCTCGACCTCGGAAATCTCCGCCCCCTGCGCCTCGGGACTGTCGGCCAGCGCTTTGCGCAGAGCCAGGTCCTCATGCAGGGTGTCGGCGTACTCCCGGGGATCGACGTACCACTTCGACGACCATGTCTTGTTAATTCCTAACCGCATTCCAATGGGATTGACTTTCTGACCCATCTTATTCCCCCATCTCCGAAAGCTCGTCAACGACTACGGAGATATGACTCATCCGCTTGATCAGGATGTCTCTCCGCCCACGAGCCCGGGCCCATAAGCGCCGGAGGCGCGGCCCTTCGTTGATCTGCAAATCCTTGATGTAGAGCATCTCTTCATCAAGCTGTTTATTCTGCACCAAAGCATTGGATGCGGCGGAATGGATCGCCTTCGTAAGGAGCTTTGCACCCTTCTGGGGCAGACTCTCCAGGATCGCCATCGCCTCTACATAGGGCTTATTGCGAACTACGTTCGCGACCCTGCGCAGTTTCGTCGGTGCGATTAGTACGTGCCGAATATTAGCCTTATAGCCTTTCTTCGCTTCCATATTCCGTCCCACCTATCTCTTTCCGGCCTTTTTATCCGAACCGGCATGTCCGCGGAAGATCCGCGTCGGAGCAAACTCACCGAGCTTGTGCCCTACCAGGTTCTCCGTTACATAGACCGGCACCCAGCTCTTCCCGTTATAGACCGAGATAGTGAGTCCCACCATCTCAGGAATTATTGTGGAACAGCGGGAATAGGTCTTGATCATCCTCTTCTCGCCGGATTTACTCATATCGAGTATCCGCTTGTAGAGTTTCTTCTCGATAAAAGGTCCCTTCTTAATAGAACGCGCCACGATTCTCTCCTATTTCCGCTTCTTGACGATGAATTTGTTCGAGGACTTGCTCTTCTTCCGGGTCTTATAGCCCTTGGTAGGCTGACCCCACGGAGTTACCGGATGACGGCCTCCGGAAGTACGTCCTTCACCACCCCCGTGCGGGTGATCGACCGGGTTCATAACGACACCGCGAACCTTCGGCCGCTTGCCGAGCCAGCGGCTACGTCCGGCCTTACCGATCGAAACATTCATATGATCCTCATTGCCGACCTCGCCAAGGGTGGCCATGCACTTCTTGAAGATCAAACGCATCTCTCCCGAGGGGAGTTTAACGGTAACGTAATCGTCCTCTTTTGCCACAACCGTCGCACCCAGACCGGCGGATCGGACCAACTGCCCGCCCTTACCTTTCTGCATCTCGATGTTGTGCACCCGCATACCCAGGTTGATATTCTCCAGAGGCAGCGCACAGCCGACCTCCTTAGGAGCCTTTTCACCGCTCATGACGGTCATTCCGACCTTCAAACCCCGGGGCGCGAGGATGTAACGCTTATCGCCGTCGGCGAAGTGAATCAGCGCAATATTGGCGCTGCGGTTCGGATCGTACTCGATAGCCGCGACCTTGCCGGGCACGCCGACGTTCTCGCGCTTAAAGTCGATAATCCGCAGCTTCTTCTTATGACCGCCGCCCCGCCGACGAACACTGATCCGTCCGCCGCCGCCGCGACCGGCTTTCTGAAACTTGCCTTTCGTGAGCCGCTTCTCGCCGCCGGTTCGGGTAATCTCGTCGAACCCAAGCGAAGTCTTAAAGCGGGAAGCCGGCGTTCTCGGTTTGTATTTCTTTATTGCCATCTCAAGAATCTCCCTAATCCTAAACGCCTAGACGCCGTCGATCGCATCGATCTTGTCGCCGCTGGCCAGGGTTACAATGGCCTTCTTCCAGGACGTCGTAGATCCGCGACGGATACCGTGCTTGGTTCGAGTCTGCCGAGGCTTCGGCTTGACGTTTACGATGTTGCATTTAACGGGCTTAACGTCGAAGAGTTCCTTCATTGCCCGGGCAACCATATTCTTATTCGCCCAGGGGTGCACCTTGAAGACATACTTCTTTTGCTCCCCTTCGCGTAATACGTTGGTCTTCTCAGTCAATACCGGTTCGATAATTACCTGCTGTAAATCCATCTCTTTGGTCCCTCCTATGCCTTAGCCTTGGCCGATGCATAAAACTCATTGAGGTTCTTCACAGCGGATTCAAGCACCAGAAGCTTCCGACCGTAGAAGAGGTCGTGGGCCCGCAGGCGGTTGTACGACAGAGTGGTCAGCCAGGGAATATTCCGTGCCGCCCGCTTGGTGAGCGCATCATCGTCCTTCAAAATAAGAACCATGCGTTCGCTGCCGTTAAAATTCTTTAAAATGCTCGCTAAATCCTTGGTCTTTCCGCTTTCGACCGAAAAGTCCTCAACTACGACCAGCGCGTCCTCTTTCGCCTTAAGGCTCAGGATCGACTTCATTGCCGCCCGCTTCATCTTCTTCGGCATCGTGTAGCTGTAATCCCTGGGCTTGGGTCCGAATACCGTACCGCCGCCTACCCATACAGGGGAGCGCCGGTGACCGGCCCGGGCCCGACCGGTGCCCTTCTGGCTCCAGGGCTTGGCCCCGGAACCCCGAACCTCGGCGCGGGTTTTGGTGGATGCGGTACCGACGCGCATATTGGCGAGCTCGTTGCGGATCGCATAATAAATCGATCCTTCGCTCACCTCGCGGCCGAAGACCTCATCCGAGAGCTCAACGCTGCGTATCTCTTTTCCGTCCGTAGACAAAACCTTCTTTTCCATTGATCGCCTCTATCCTAATATCCTGCTCGAATCCACAAGCTACCGCTTCTTGGCCTTGCGAACGAAAACGACGCCGTTCTTCGGCCCGGGGACAGCCCCCTTCACCAGCAGGGCGTTCTTTTCCGGATCAATCTTGACTACCAGAAGGTTCTGAACCGTAACCCGTTCACCGCCCATGCGGCCGGGCATCTTCGAGCCCTTGTGCACCTTGGAGGGCCAAGCGGCCATACCGGTAGAACCGAGTCCCCGGTGGAACTTAGAACCGTGGGTTGCGCGACCACCTTTAAAACCGTGGCGCTTCATTACACCCTGATAGCCTTTACCTTTAGAGTCCCCAATTACGTCGACGAACCGTACTCCCTCGAACTGAGAGATGTTCAGCGAGTCTCCGGGGGCTCCCTCGAAATCTGCATCGCGGACCTCGTGGATAACGCGCTTCGGCGCGGATCCGCTCTTCTTAAATTGCCCAAGAACCGGTTTGCTGAGACGAGACTCTTTCTGGTCAAACGCACCCACAACGGCGGCGCTGTATCCGTCAGTCTCTTCGGTTCTCTGATTAAGGATGGTATTCTCTACGATCTCAATGACGGTAACCGGCGTAAGTACACCGCTTTCGTCAAAGACTTGGGTCATCCCAAGCTTTTTTCCCAATAAACCCAACATCTAAAACCTCGATCAATAAAATTGGTCTGCGTGCCAATCACTGCAGACAGACTTATTATTGTCGCTCCGACCTACTGCTTGATTTCTACATCAACCCCGGCGGGCAACTCTAACTTCATCAGTGCGTCCATAACCTTGGACGTAGGGTCAAGAATATCAATCAACCGCTTGTGCGTCCGCATCTCGAACTGTTCCCGCGCCTTCTTGTTAACGTGGGGGGATCGAAGCACGGTAAACTTGTTGATCTTGGTCGGCAATGGAATCGGCCCCGCCACCCGGGCGCCGGCCTTACCGACGGTCTGTACGATCGACTTTGCGCTCTGATCGACCAACTCGACATCAAAGCCCCGCAACCGTACGCGAATTCTGCTCTTCGCCATCCTTCCTCCTAAAAAAAGGCCCCGCCACTTTCGGGCGGGACCCGATACACAAACCTATTCGAGAATCTCAGTAACCTGACCGGAAGCAACTGTCCGGCCGCCCTCGCGAATAGCGAACTTAAGTCCCTTTTCCATCGCGATGGGGTGGATCAGCTCAACGTTGATCTCGGTGTTATCGCCGGGCATAACCATCTGCTTGTCTTCGGGCAGAGTGATAGTGCCGGTAATATCGGTGGTCCGGAAGTAGAACTGAGGCCGGTAACCGGTGAAGAAGGGGTTATGACGACCGCCCTCATCCTTGCTCAGAACGTAAACCTGACCCTTGAACTTGACGTGAGGAGTGATCGAACCGGGCTTGGCAAGTACCTGCCCGCGCTCTACATCCTTCTTGTCGGTACCGCGCAGCAGGGCGCCGATGTTGTCTCCGGCCTGCCCCTCGTCGAGAAGCTTGTTGAACATCTCAACGCCGGTACAAACAGTCTTCTGAGTCTCCCGGATACCGACGATTTCGACCTCGTCGGAAACCTTGACGATACCGCGCTCAACACGACCGGTAACGACGGTACCACGACCCTGGATCGAGAATACGTCCTCGATGGGCATCAGGAAGGTGCCGTCTACCGCCCTCTCGGGCTCGGGGAAGTAGTCGTCCATGGCATTGAGGAGCTCCTCAATACACTTGGTCTTCTCGGCGTCATCGGGATTCTCCATAGCCTCGAAAGCGGAGCCCTTGATAACGGGAGTGTCATCGCCGGGGAAATCGTACTCATTGAGCAGATCCCGCATCTCTTCCTCAACCAGCTCGATAAGGTCGGGGTCGTCAACCTGGTCGCATTTGTTAACAAATACGATCAGCGAAGGAACGCCTACCTGGCGAGCGAGCAGGATATGCTCCTTGGTCTGAGACATCGCACCGTCGGTGGCAGCGACGACGATTACCGCACCGTCCATCTGGGCGGCACCGGTGATCATGTTCTTGATGTAGTCGGCGTGTCCGGGGCAGTCTACGTGAGCGTAGTGCCGCTTCTCGGTCTGATACTCAACGTGACGAGTGTTGATCGTGATTCCACGCGCCTTCTCTTCAGGCGCATTATCGATCTCATCGTACTTCATGAGCTTTCCGCCAAACTTAGCGTTGCTGAACATAGTGATCGCAGCAGTGAGAGTAGTCTTGCCGTGGTCAACGTGGCCAATGGTACCAACGTTAATATGCGGCTTCGTCCTCTCAAATTTTTCTTTGGCCATTCCTATTCCTCCTTGCGCAGCACCTGCGCAAAAATTTTAAAAGCATTATAAAACCATATGGACGAATTAATTTCAAGGCAGCCTAGGGTCACCGAGAAAAAAACGCGATTATAGAGAATGAATTGATAGTAGCTCAGGAAGGAATCGTGGTTGTTACGCTTGCAATCCAAACGCACCAAGATCAAACCTGCACCACCTATCCATTCTCATTCATGAGAACGGCCGGTTTGGCCGCAAAGTCAAACGCCGCCGATGCACGCCGCGAAACCCTTATTGCGGGCTCCCCATCATCAGCAACGCGATCTCACCGCTATAAACGACGTGGAAGGTATCCTATACCTTCCACGCAATTTCGTCAAGTATGTTACTTTTTTATCAACAACGGCCGGCTTACCAGCGGTAGTGGGAGAAAGCCTTGTTGGCTTCCGCCATCCGGTGGGTGTCTTCCTTCTTCTTGAAGGCTACGCCCGCATTGTTGAACGCATCCACCAGCTCGGCGCTCAAGCGCTCGCTCATGGATTTGCCGCTTCGATCCCTGGCGGCCTGAATGATCCAGCGCATAGCCAGAGCTTCGCGGCGGCTTTCGCGCACCTCGACGGGAACCTGGTAGGTAGAACCGCCGACCCGGCGGGACTTAACCTCGACCGAGGGCTTAACGTTTTCGAGAGCCTTCAGGAATACCTGCAAGGGCTCCTCGTTGGTCTTCTTTTGGACCACGTCCATGGCATCATAAACGATTCCCCGGGCGACGGACTTTTTGCCGTCCACCATCATCCGGGAGACAAATTTTGCCAAAACCTTGCTGCCGAACCGGGGATCGGGCAGAATGGGCCGCTGAGGGCTAACCTTTCTTCTACTCATCTTCTACCCCTAGGCCTTCGGCTTCTTGGCGCCGTACTTGGAACGGCCCTGTTTGCGATCATCCACACCTAGGGTATCTTTGGCACCCCGAACAATGTGGTAACGAACACCGGGAAGGTCCTTTACACGGCCGCCCCGCAAAAGAACAACGGAGTGCTCCTGCAGATTGTGACCGATACCGGGAATATAAGCGGTCGCCTCGAATCCATTAGTAAGACGCACACGCGCAACCTTGCGCAGCGCCGAGTTCGGCTTCTTAGGAGTAACCGTCATCACACGGGTACAAACGCCGCGTTTCTGAGGGCAAGCCTCCAGCGCAGGTGACTTCGTCTTCTTGACGGAAGCTTTGCGCCCTTTACGAATGAGCTGATTTATCGTCGGCATTTATATATCCAACTCCTGAAAAAAAATAGTTGATCTATCAAGACCGTGACTATACCAGCCACCTTGACGAATGTCAAGCTTGGGCGCCGCTTACCGCGGCGCCATGTATCTCAATCCGAAAAACAGACAGCAAATTCAGCATGACGGAGAGCTATGCTTCTACCTCTTCTTCTAATACCGCGCTCTCCACTTGCGTCTCTTTCTCGAGTTTCCTCTGTTCAAGAATCGCCTGTACCGTCGCATCCAAGTCGTCGCTCGTCTCATCGAAGAGCTTCATATTCTTGTACTTGCGCATACCGGTACCGGCCGGAATCAGATGCCCGATAGCGACATTCTCTTTAAGTCCCCGCAGACTGTCGGTGTCTCCGGATATTGCCGCATTGGTGAGCACCTTGGTGGTCTCCTGGAAGGAGGCCGCCGAAACCCACGAATCGATATTGAGCGAGGCCCGGGTAATTCCGAGGAGCAGCGGCCGCGCAACCGCGGACTGCCCGCCTTCGCGCAGCACCTTCTCGTTCTCTTCGTGGAACTTATACTTGTCCACCTGCTGACCGAAGATGAAGTTTGTATCCCCCACCTGAACGATCTCTACCTTACGCATCATCTGACGGATAATTACTCCGATGTGCTTGTCGTTGATATTAACGCCCTGGAGACGGTAGACCTCCTGCACCTCGTTAACCAGGAAGCTCTGCAGGGAATTCTCCCCTTCGATATCGAGGACGTCATGGGGATCGAGAGCACCGTCGCACAAGCCCTCTCCGGCAAGCACCAGGTCCCGGTCTCTGACGAGCAGATGTTTTCCCATTGGCACCAGGTGTTTGTGGGTTCCGCCGAAATCGTCTTCGATCTCCAGCACCCGCTTGCCCTTGGTGATTCCCTTAAAGTGGACCGTACCGCTGACTTTGGCCAGAACGGCGGCATTCTTGGGATGCCGCGCCTCGAAGAGCTCGTCTACCCGGGGCAGACCGCCGGTAATATCCCGGGTCTTGACGCTCTCCTTCAAGAGCTTGACCAGGGTACGCCCCTCGGTAACGGTTTCGCCGTCTTCGACATTCAGATAGGCCGATCCGGGCAGGAAGTAGCTGGCCAGATCGTTCCCCTCTTCATCCTCGATGATGATCCGCGGCTGCAGGGATTCGAGGGTAAACTCGGTGATCTTCATCTCGACCTTGCCGGTGTCCTCGTTGACCTCTTCCTTCAGGGTCGTACCCTTGACGATATCCTCGAAGCGAACCTTACCGCTCACCTCGGCGATAATCGGCTCGGAGAAGGGGTCGAATACCGCGATAGACTGTTCAGCCTCGACGATATCCCCCGGATTGGCCAAGAGTTCGGCCCCGTTGCGGATATCGATCTTCTGCTCCTGGGCTATCATCAGAAGCTCGTTGTCCCGAACCGCTACATAGGCGATCTCCTCGGATTTGAGCTCCTCCTTACCGCGCTTGATTAGGGGTTCGGCGGCGATCACCTTCTGTCCGTCTTCCACCAGGATCCTGTCGCCCTTCTGGCGGGGCACCCGGCGGATTATCTTGGAAACGACCACGAATCCCTTTCTGGTAAAGAGCCGGTCCCCTGAATCGAGGGTAACCGTGTTACCCTGGATCTCACGGACAAGTACGGGATAACGGAGATAGGTTCTGTTCTCCTCGGCCACCGAGGTCGCCGCACCGCCGATATGGAAGGTACGCATGGTCAGCTGCGTTCCCGGCTGTCCGATAGACTGGGCGGCGATAATACCCACCGCCTCGCCGATCTCGACGGTTCGATTGGTAGCCAGGTTCCGGCCGTAACACTTCTGACAGACCCCGTGACGGGCCTCACAGGTAAGCACGGTACGGATACGAACGGTTTCGACCCCTGCATCCTCGATCGCCTGGGCGATCTCGTCGGTAATCTCCTCGTTCACATCGATCAGAACCTCGCCGGTAATCGGGTGTTTGACCCGCTCCAGGGTAAAACGGCCCTGTATACGGTCCACGAGGGATTCGACGACCTCTTCGCCGTCCTTCAGAGCCCGCTGCTCGATACCGTTGATGGTTCCGCAGTCCGCCTCGTTGACGACCACGTCCTGGGCGATGTCGACCAGTCGCCGGGTAAGGTAACCCGCTCCGGCGGTCTTCAGGGCGGTATCGGCCAGACCCTTACGGGCGCCGTTGGTAGAGATAAAGAACTCGATAATCGAGAGGCCCTCTTTAAAGTTGGAGCGAATAGGCAGCTCGATGATGTCGCCCGAGGACTTGGCCATCAGACCGCGCATACCCGAAAGCTGCCGGATCTGAGTCCGGCTACCCCGGGCGCCGGAGTTGGCCATCATATAGACCGGATTAAATCCGCCCCGGTCCTTCTCAAGGCTCTTCATCAAGGTATTGGTTAGATCCTCATTGGTCTTCGACCAGACCTCGACCACGCGGTTATAGCGCTCCTCCTGGGTAATATGCCCCTGGAGGTACTGATTCTGGATCTCGAGCACCTGGTTGTTGGCGGAATCGATCATACCCCGCTTCTCGTCGGGAATGACGATATCGTCCACACCGATGGTAGCGCCGAAGCGGGTAGCGTAACGGAAGCCGACATCCTTGATGGTATCGAGCATCTTAACCGCCGTGGCGGGACCGTGATCCTTGTAGGTCTTGGCGACCAGCGCGCGGAGCTGCTTTTCGCCGAGGGTGTAGTTCACATAATCGACCTCGCTCGGTAGCTCCTCGTTCAGGATAACCCGTCCGGGAGTGGTTTCGAGCCAGCCGGCTTCGGTCTTAAGTTTGATCAGAGAGTGGTATTCCACCGCGCCGGATTCGACGGCCAGAACAACCTCGTCCACCCCGCCGAAATACTTACCCTCGCCCAGGGACCCGGGCTTCTCCTTACTGAGATAATAGATGCCGAGCACCATATCCTGGGAGGGGAAGACGATGGGCGTACCGTTGGCCGGATTCAAGAGGTTGTTGACCGAAAGCATCATCGTCCAGCATTCGATCTGGGCGGCCTGGGTCAGGGGTACATGAACCGCCATCTGGTCGCCGTCGAAGTCGGCGTTGTAGGCGTGACAGACTAAGGGGTGAAGCTTGATCGCCTTGCCTTCCACCAGAACCGGCTCGAAGGCCTGGATACCGAGCCTGTGCAGGGTAGGCGCCCGGTTCAAGAGGACCGGATGCTCCCGGACTACCTCGTCCAGAACCGCCCATACCTCGGGGGTCTCCTGCTCGACCAGGGTTTTGGCCTTCTTGATGTTATAGACTACGTCCTTTTCGACGAGTTTCTTCATGATGAAGGGCTTATAGAGCTCCAGAGCCATCTTCGTGGGCAGTCCGCACTGATGCATCCGCAAATCCGGCCCGACGACGATAACCGAACGGCCCGAGTAGTCGACCCGCTTACCGAGCAGGTTCTGCCGGAAGCGGCCCTGCTTACCCTTGAGCATATCCGAGAGGGACTTGAGGGGCCGGTTCGAGGCGCCTTTGACCACCCGCTTCTTCTTGGAGTTGTCGAAGAGGGCGTCCACCGCCTCCTGGAGCATCCGCTTCTCGTTACGGATGATGATATCCGGTGCGCTGAGACTCATTAGGCGCTTGAGTCGATTGTTCCGGTTGATCACCCGGCGATAGAGATCGTTCAGGTCCGAGGTGGCGAAACGGCCGCCGTCGAGCTGAACCATGGGCCTGAGCTCCGGTGGAATAACGGGAATCACGTCGAGGATCATCCATTCGGGCTTATTATCGGAGTCCCGGAAGTTCTCGACGATCTCGATCCGCTTCAAGAGGCGCTTATCGCTCTTGGCCCCCTTCTCGATCATCTTCAACCTAAGCTCGGCGCTCAAGGCGTCCAGATCGAGCTGCTCCAGCAGGGTACGGATCGCATCGGCGCCGATCCCCGCGGTAAAGCTCATCCCGAAGCGCTCCCTGGCCTCCATGTACTCCTCTTCGGTGAGGAGATCCATATATTTCAGGTCGGTGTCGCCCGGATCGATGACCACGTGCTTCTCGTAGTAGAGCACCGCCCGCAAGGAGGCGATGGAGAGATCGAGGAGCAGCCCCATACGGGAGGGAACGGAGCGGTAGTACCAGATGTGAGAGACCGCCGAGGCGAGCTCGATATGACCCATGCGCTCCCGGCGTACCTTGAAGTGGGTAACCTCGACGCCGCAGCGGTCGCAGATTACGCCCTTATAGCGGATGGACTTGAACTTACCGCAGTAACACTCCCACTCCTTGGTGGTACCGAAGATACGCTCGCAAAAGAGACCGTCCTTCTCCGGACGCAGGGTCCGGTAATTGATGGTCTCGGGTTTCTTGACCTCGCCGTAGGACCAGGCCCGAATCTGCTCGGGACTGGCCAGCTTGATCATAATATTATCGAAATCTTGTATATCCCTCATGGCACGCTCCTCATGATTGACCCATGGGTCTTAGAACTGGCTTCCCTGGCGACTTATCAGCTCCTCGTCACGCTCGGTAAGCGGAACCTGCTTGCCCTTGGAGTCGTAGATCGACACATCCAGAGCCAAGCCGCGCAGCTCCTGTACCAGTACGTTGAAGGACTCGGGAACCCCCGCATTGGAGGAGGGCTCGCCCTTCACGATGCTCTCGTATATCTTTGCCCGTCCCGACATATCGTCGGACTTGATCGTCAGAAGCTCCTGCAGGGTGTTGGCGGCGCCGTAGGCCTCCAGGGCCCAGACCTCCATCTCTCCCAGACGCTGTCCGCCGAACTGAGCCTTTCCGCCCAGGGGCTGTTGGGTAACCAGCGAGTAGGGACCGGTCGAACGGGCATGCATCTTATCGTCCACCAGGTGATGAAGCTTCAGCATATAGATGATTCCGCAGAATACCGGGTTCACGAAAGCTTCGCCGGTCTTTCCGTCCCGCAGAATGGTCTTGGAGTTGGTGGGCAGCCCCGCTTCGGCCAGCTTCTTCTCGATCATCTCGGTGGAAGCCGACTGGAATACCGGGGTGGAGTACCACTCGTCCAGAGCCCTGGCGGCCCAGCCGAGCTCGGTCTCCAGGATCTGCCCCAGATTCATACGGGAGGGAACGCCCAGGGGATTGAGACAGATATCCAGCGGGGTACCGTCCTCCATGTAGGGCATATCCTCTTCCGGCAGAACCCGGGCGACGACGCCCTTGTTTCCGTGGCGTCCTGCCATCTTATCGCCCTCTTTCAGCTTCCGCTTAGCGGCGATAAGCACCTTGACTACCTCATCCACTCCGGGAGGAAGATCGTCCCCCTCGGAACGACGCAGGCGCTGAACATCGATTACCGTTCCGCTGGTTCCGTGGGGCACCTTGAGACTGGTATCCCGCACCTCTTTGGCCTTCTCGCCGAAGATCGAGTTCAAGAGCTTGAACTCCGGGGTGGTCTCGGTCTCGGATTTGGGGGTCACCTTACCGACCAGGATATAGCCGGAGCTGACCTTGGCGCCGATACGAATGATTCCCTCTTCGTCCAGTTGATCCAGAGCCTTCTCGGAGGTATTGGGAATATCCCGGGTCAGCTTCTCCGGCCCGAGCTTGGTCTCCCGCACATCGATGGTGAACTCTTTGATGTGGATGGAGGTAAAGATATCCTCTTTAACCACCTTCTCGGAGATCAGGATCGCATCCTCGTAGTTATAGCCGTTCCAGGGGACGAAGCCGACCATTACGTTCCGCCCCAGGGCAAGCTCGCCCCCGTTGGTGGCGGGACCGTCGGCTAAGACCGTGCCGGCGTCTACATGCTGCCCCACCGCGACAACGGGCCGGTGGTTGAAACAGGTGTCCTGGTTGGTCCGCTGATACTTCAGCAGGGTATATACATCCTTTTGGACATTGTTATAGGGCTCATCGAGCTTGATAATTACCTGTTCAGAGGTGACATACTCCACGGTCCCCGCCCTTCGCGCCTTGATCAGGACGCCGGAGTCGTAGGCGGTCTTGCCCTCCATACCGGTACCGACCCGGGGAGGCTCGGTGAAGACCAAGGGGACGGCCTGACGCTGCATGTTCGATCCCATCAGCGCCCGGTTGGCGTCGTCGTGCTCCAGAAAGGGAATCAGCGAGGTCGCCACGGAGATTACCTGCTTGGGCGAGACGTCCATGTACTGGATATCGTCGACGCCCTTCTGTATATAGTCGCCGGCTTTGCGGACCGAAACGGTCTCGTCCAGGAATTTACCCTTCTTGTCGATCCGGGCGTTGGCCTGGGCGATGAAGTGCTTCTCCTCATCCATGGCGGAGAGGTATTCGATCTCCGCGGTAGCCTTGCCTTTAACTACCTTCCGGTAGGGGGCTTCGAGGAAGCCATACTCGTTGACCCGGGTGTAGTTGGCCAAGGAGACGATCAGTCCGATATTGGGACCTTCCGGAGTCTCGATGGGACACATCCGGCCGTAGTGGGTGTAGTGTACGTCCCGCACCTCGAAACCGGCCCGATCCCGTGAGAGACCGCCGGGCCCCAAGGCGTTGAGCCGCCGCTTGTGGGTAAGCTCGGAGAGGGGATTGACCTGGTCCATGAACTGGGAGAGCTGGGAGGAGCCGAAGAACTCCTTCACCGCCGCCACGATGGGCTTGATGGAGATCAGATCCTGAGGCTTGACCGTGTCGGTCTCTTTCAGGCTCATCCGCTCCTTGGCGATACGCTCCATGCGACTGAAGGCGGTTTTCAGCTGATTAGCCATCAGCTCACCCACCGAACGGATACGCCGGTTGCCCAGGTGGTCGATATCGTCCACATAGGAGGCGCCGATATAGACCTTGATCAGGTGGAGCATGGTATTGACCACATCCTCCCTGGTCAGGGTGAACTCCTCTACGGGAGGCTCATAGTCGAATTTCTTGTTCAGTTTATAACGACCGACCTTACCGAGGTCATAGCGCCGGGAAGAGAAGAACATGGAGTTCAAGTCCTTCTCGGCGCTCTCCAGGGTAATCGGCTCGCCGGGCATGATCACCGAGTAGACGGCGATCAGCGCGTCCTCTTTGGTCGGCTCGTCCACATCGGCGTCGTCCCGGGTGAATTTTACCTCTTCCCGCTCGAAACAGTTGAGCAGAATTGGGGAATTGAGGGAGTTTTCATCCTTGAAGTCGATTACTTCGACCTCGGTAACCCCGGAATGGATCAACTCGTCCACATCGTGGGGATGAAGCTTGTCGCCGGCCCGGTAGAGCTTGCGTCGCTCTTCGCCTTCGCCAATAAAGACCGCCTTCGAGAGCACCCGGCCGTTGAGACTCTCTTTATGCCCCTCGGCGATCTCCGCCTTCTCGGTAGCATAGAAGAGTTCGATAATCTCTTCCCGGGTGGAATATCCGAGAGCCCGCAACAGCAGGGTACCCAGAATCCGCTTCTTGCGGTCGATCTTGGCGTAGATCAGCTCCCGCTTCTGGTCGATCTCGAACTCGAGCCAGGAACCCCGATAGGGGATAATCCGCGATGAGTAGACCCCTTTCTCGTGGGAGAAGATAACTCCCGGAGAACGGTGAATCTGACTTACCACGACCCGCTCGGCGCCGTTAATAATAAAGGTACCCCGATCGGTCATCAACGGAATATCGCCGACGTAGATATCCTTCTGGCGAATCTCGCCGGTTTCCTGGAATATCAGATTGATCCGCGCCTTGATGGGCACCGCAAAGGTCACACCCTTCTGCTTGCACTCCTGCTCGCCGAGTTTGATCGAATCTTCCTCGAGGGTGTAATGAGTGTATTCCAGGAGCATGTCCCCGTTGGGACTCTCGATGGGGAATACACTTTGAAACACTTCTTCCAGCCCTTGGACATTGAGCGGCTTACCTTCCCGCAGCGTCTCGCGCTGAAGAAATCTTTCATATGACGATAACTGGATATCGACCAGGTTCGGAAGATCCATCACATCCTGAAATTCCTGCCCGATATAGGTTCTCTTTCTGGGTTTCCCCGAATCCAGCATCTCTACCCCCTAAAGAACTGAGTGCGGAGCATCGGTAAAAATCCGGCTCCGTGTATAGACAATACGATACCACCGGAAGCTTTTCCGGTGGTATCCTGAGCAATTAGATGAATTGTTTTCAGCGTAAAGCTATTTAACTTCGACAACGCCGCCGGCAGCTTCAAGCTTCTCCTTCATCTGAGCAGCCTCATCCTTAGAGACGCCCTCTTTAATAGCCTTATCACCAGCCTCTACAATCTCTTTCGCCTCTTTCAGGCCGAGACCGGTAATAGCGCGAACCTCTTTAATGACGGGAATCTTCTTTCCGTCGGCAATACCCTTGAGAATAACGTCGAACTCGGTCTGCTCCTCTTCTTCGGCAGCAGCAGCGCCTGCGCCTGCACCGGGTGCGGCAGCGACAGCAACGGGAGCGGCGGCGGTTACGCCGAACTTCTCCTCCATAGCCGAAACGAGCTCGGAAACCTCAAGTACGCTCATGTTCGCGATTGCTTCTAAAATTTCATCTTTGGTGATAGCCATATTACCTTCTCCTTATATCATAATATTTTAAGCGACAATAGCAGACTACCAGGGAAGACTAATGCCGCCGTATCCGATCGGCCGGCATACCGCCGGCCTCTTTCTGGATCTAAATTGAGAATCAGCCCTCGGACTGCTTCTTGTCCGCCACCGCCTGCAGGGTCCGGACCAGTTTCTGCGGTACCGCATTGAGCACCAGCGCCAGATTCTGCACGGGAGCTTTCATGGTGCTCATCAGCATGGAGATAAGCTCCAGCTTGGTAGGCAGCTTCGAGAAGGCCTCGATCTGATTGAAATCATAGACCATGCCCTCAACGATTCCGCCCTTCACCTCCAGAGAGGTGTCCTTGGCGTACTCGAGCAGGGTTTTCGCCACCGGACCGGCCTCATCGGCGGGCAAAGCCACGGCGGTAGGCCCTGTAAGATACTCACCCGCATCGGGACGTTCAAGCTCCTGGAGGGCAATCTTCGCAAAACGGTTCTTTACGACCTTCAACTGAGCCTGCTGCTCCCGCAGCTTGCCCCGCAGCTCGGTGATCTGCTCCACGGTCAGACCGCGGTAATCAGCGAAGATAAAGGTCGAAATATCCTTAAACTGATCCTTAAGCGCCTCGACGGCGTCGGTTTTATGCTGCTGAACCTTTACAGTGTATTCGCTCATACTCTTCCTCCCGCCTACTTGTAGTCCACGCGGACACCGGGGCCCATAGTGGAGGATACGGCGATGGATTTGACAAAATCGCCCTTGATATCGGAAGGCTTCCGCTTTACTACCTCATCGACAACGCTGGTTACGTTCTCGCTGATCAGTGCGGGATCCATCGAAACCTTGCCGACCGGCAGATGAATAACGCCGGTCTTGTCGGAACGGAACTCAACCCGCCCCTTGCGCAGCTCGTTCATCGCATCCTTGATATCGAAGGTTACGGTTCTGGTCTTCGGATTGGGCATCAAACCCCGGCGACCGAGGATCGGTCCCAATCGACCGACATCCTTCATCATATCGGGGGTAGCCACGGCTACGTCAAAGTCGAGCCAGCCGCCCTTGATCTTCTCGATCAAGTCGTCGTCGCCTACGTAGGTCGCACCGGCCTCTTTGGCTTCTTCGGCCTTCTCGCCCTTAGCAAAGACCAACACCTTCTTCTCTTCGGTGAACTGATTGGGAAGCACCATGGTGTCCCGCACATTCTGGCTCTTCTTCAGGTTCAGACGAATCGAAACCTCGACGGTTTCGTCGAACTTGGCGAAGGCGATATCCTTAACGAGCTTTACCGCCTCGTCGACGGGGTAACGCTCCTGCTTATCATACTTCTTAACGGCGTCCTGATACTGCTTTCCTCTATTCATCACGCGCCTCCTATCCCTCGACCTCGACGCCCATACTACGGGCGGTGCCGGCGATAATCTTCATCGCGGCATCAATGTCGTTCGCATTCAAGTCCGGCATCTTCAGCTCGGCGATCTCCTTGACCTTGGCCGCGGGGATCTTGGCCACCTTCACCTTATGAGGCTCGGCGGAGCCGCTCTGCAGATTACAGGCTTTCTTGATTAGAACCGAGGCGGGCGGGGTCTTCGTAATAAACGAGAAACTCCGATCCTGAAATACGGTAATTACTACCGGAATGGTTAGACCGGGCTCCATGCTCTTCGTGCGGTCGTTAAACTGCTGCACGAATTGAGGAGCGCTGACGCCGTGGGGCCCCAGGGCGGGACCGACCGGCGGTGCGGGTGTCGCCTTACCCGCAGGAACCTGCAGCTTAATAACCGCAGTTACCTTCTTCTTAGCCATAAAAAACTCCTAATATGTGGTACAAACCCCAGCCCCCTAAGGACCGGGTCCCAACAATCCCGCAACGCGGGACCATACGCCGCCTCCGATGCAGAAACGGCAAAAGGAGGCGCTCACCCAGCACGGATGACCATCCTCCTTCTTTTTATACCTTCTCCACCTGATTAAAGGAGACCTCCACCGGAGTGGAGCGGCCGAAAATGCCGACCGTCACCTTCAGGCGCGCCTTCTCTTCGTTTACCTCTTCGATAGTCCCGGTAAAGGTATCGAAGGGGCCGTCGGTTATTCGCACCGACTCGCCCATGGTAAAGCTCTGCCGGTTCCGCACGACCTTCTCCGAGCGGATATCGCCGACCTTTTGCAGGATAGCTCGGGCCTCTTCGGAACTGATGGGATGCGGCTTCGCCCCGGTCATAGACCCGAGAAAGCCGGTCACCCCCTGGATGCGGCGAATATGAGAGCAGACGGTCTTCCAGCCCCGATCGGGCAGATCCATTTCGAGCAGGATATACCCGGGCAAGAACTTACGGTTCACCGTCTTCTTTTTCCCGTCTTTTACCTCTACAACCTCTTCGGAGGGCACCTTGATATCGAAAACATGATCCCCCACTTCGGGAGACTCCATCAGTTTTCGAATGTAGCGCTCAACTTTATTCTCATATCCCGAATAGGTATGAAGAACGTACCAACCTTTCGCCATCGCTAAAACCTTCCCCTATCTGAACGAAACAACCGACTAGAACGCCGTATTCGAGAGAGGGTGACTAAAAGACAATATCGCGACCGACGGTGAGTAAAAAGTCCACCAGGCCTAGCAGGACCGCGAAGATGATGGTCGATATAATAACGACCTTAGTCGACGAACCGACCTCTTCCCTACTTGGCCACACAACCTTTTTGAGTTCAGCATAGCTATCGCGAAAGAACTGAAGAAGTCTCTTCATCCCCTACTCCTCGAATTTAAGAAAGCAGGCCAGGTAGGACTCGAACCTACAACATCCGGTTTTGGAGACCGGCGCTCTAGCCATTGGAGCTACTGGCCTGTGAAAGCATCAAAAAAACGAACGACCATAAGGTCGTTCGCAGTTACCAAATCTAATGAGAACCTATTTAACCTTAGTTTCGACGTGAAGCGTGTGCTTGCGATCGAAGCGGCAGTACTTCTTGAACTCAAGCTTACCCTGAATATTGCGCCGATTTTTACTGGTAGTATAGTTTCTGCGATTGCACTCGCTGCATTTAAGCGCCACCAACTCAACGGCGCCTTTCTTTGCCTTTGCCATTCGTTATAGTCTCCTCGCCATGCACAGGAAAAGATTACGCCCTAATGCGCGACTTAGTCAAGAAATACAGCCCTCGATCGGACTTGAACCGATGACCCCATCCTTACCATGGATGTGCTCTACCGACTGAGCTACAAGGGCGTGCCGATTAGGTTGCACAAACCTATCAAAAGCCTTTTTTTTTGTCAATAGATTTGTATCAAAAATGGGAGGCCCCTCATTGCCGAAAAACCTACAGAATGGTACGATATGCTTCGCATTCGCACCGAAAAGTGCGTTAGTCTCGCTACTTATATAGAGGTACCCCTATCGCCATGGAAGAGGACAAGCAACACTACCGTCGTAAAATTCAGGAACTTCAGCTCCTGTTCGAGATCAGCCGCATCCTCGACGGCAGCATCGACCTTAAAGAGATTATCAATCCCGTCCTGCGGGCCATGGCGGAGAATATGGGGATGGTGCGCGGAACGATTACCCTCTTGAACCGTCAAACCCGGGAGATCGGCATCGAGGCCGCCTACGGTCTCTCCACCCGGGAGCAGGAGAAGGGACGCTATAAGGTCGGCGAAGGAATTACCGGCCAGGTCGTCGCCAAGGGCGAGGCGATGATTATCCCCGACATCAAGCAGAGCAACCAGTTCCTGAACAAAACCGGCGCCCGGAAGGACGATCTCCACAAAAAAGATGTCTCCTTTATAATAGTACCCATCAAAATCGGCAACGAAACGATCGGAACCTTGAGCGTGGACCGCCTCTTTGCGGAGAATATCAGCTTAGAGGAGGACCTGCGCCTTCTGTCGATCATCGCCTCCATGATCGCCCAGGCGGTCAAACTGCGCCGCTCGATCCAGGAAGAACGCCAGCGGCTGATGGAGGAGAATACCCGGCTGCAGCACGAGCTCGAGGAACGCTTCCGGCCGGCCAACATCATCGGGAACTCCCGGGCCATGCAGGAGGTCTTCGATCTGATCGCCCAGGTATCCAAGAGCGAGGCGACCGTACTGATCCGCGGCGAGAGCGGCACCGGCAAGGAGCTGGTGGCCCATGCGATCCACTACAACAGCCTACGCTCGGAGAAGCCCTTTATAAAGGTCAACTGCGCCGCTCTGCCGGAGACGGTAATCGAGAGCGAGCTCTTCGGCCACGAGAAGGGGGCCTTCACCGGAGCGATCCAGACCCGCAAGGGCCGCTTCGAACAGGCCGACGGGGGCACCATCTTCCTGGACGAGATCGGAGACCTATCGCCTACTACCCAGGTGAAGCTCTTGCGGGTGCTGCAAGAGAAGGAGTTCGAGCGAGTCGGGGGTAACGAGACGATCCGCTGTAATGTGCGTATCATCACCGCCACCAACCGCAATTTAGAGGAGTTGATGGGCGCCGGTAGCTTCCGGGAGGATCTCTACTACCGGCTGAACGTCTTTCCGGTCCATATACCCCCCTTACGGGACCGGCACAGCGACATCACCCTCTTGGCCGACTTCTTTATCGAAAAGTACGGCAAGAAGAATCTAAAGCAGATCAAACGGATCTCCACCTCGGCCATCGAGCTCTTGATGAGCTACCACTGGCCCGGAAACGTGCGGGAGCTGGAGAACTGCATCGAACGGGCGGTGTTGCTGGCCTCGGACGACGTGATCCACGGCCACCATCTACCCCCGAGCCTGCAGTCGGCCGAGTCGACCAATACCAACCTCCATTCGACCCTCCCCGAGGCGATGGACAACCTCGAACGGGAGCTGCTACTGGACGCCCTCAAATCAACCCGGGGCAACATGGCCAAAGCGGCCCGCCATCTGGGAATCTCCGAGCGGATCATGGGCCTCCGTATAAAGAAGCACGATATCGACGCCCGACACTTCAAACGGGGATAAAGTCGGCCCAGCGACTTCCTTCGGCGTACTCATCGACCATTTCGGACCGGGAAACAGCGTGAAAGGAGCCGAAAATCCCGGCGATTTGTCGCTGCAGGGACGAGATGCAGTTGTCTATCAGATCCCCGCGAAATCCGCGCTCCCCGAGATCGATTACCATCTGGGCCGAGACAATCCGTCCCAGAATCCGCCCCAAGTCTACCTTACGTCGCTGGGAAAGCGACTCCGCCAGCTGAAAATCGAGCAAGCTCCTGAAGCAAGAGGAGGCCCGGGAGGTTAAGGCGAATCCCTTCAGAAAGCGGTAGAGATTCGACTCCTTGGCCCGGCGCATCGATTTGAGCACCCCATCGGCGATCTGCTCGTAGAGGATGTCATTGGATCCCTCGAAGATCTGAAAAGGCCGACTGTCGACCAGGGAGGCGCCCGCGATATGATCCTTGCGGTACCCTTGGGCCCCCATCAACTGCACCAGCGACTGAGACGCCGATTGCATCAGATCGGTGACTACGCTCTTGATCGAATTCGCCGCTAAGGCCATCGGCGAACAATCATTCTCGATGGAGGCCGCTGCACTACTGTAGGCGCACATGGCCGAACAGGTCGTGTAGGCCGCCTGAAGCTCCGCCAGGCGGGACTGAACCTGATCGTAGCCGGCAAGGGGTTTGCCCCCCACCATCCGCCGCTTCACATGTCCCCAGGCCTCATCCAGGAGTCGCTTCAGAAAGCCCATGGCCATGCCGGGAAACTGAAGCCGGCTGCGGTGGAGCAGGTCGAGGAGCATTCGCACGCCGCTCCCCTGAGGTACCAGCTTCCGCGCCTCGGGCAGATGGGTATCGATCCTGTTGCGACCGTAGGAGATCATCTCCAACCCGAGGCTCGGGTAGTACTCCTCCACATCGATCCCGCCCAGATCCTTATCCCAGACGAAGAAGCTGATGTTCCGCTCCAGTTCCCCGGATTCTCCCGCCCCGCGGGCGGTCAACAACCAGCAGTCGGCCCGTCCGGTGAGTCCGCCCCAGTGCTTGGTCCCCTGCAGGCGGTACCCCTCCCCCTCGCGGGTAAAGCTGGTTCGCATGGAGAGGGCGTCGGATCCGTAATCCGGTTCCGTTATCATCAGCCCTCCCATGGCCCTCTGCTCAATAAAGCGGCGGAATATCGATTCCTGTAGCGGATCATCCCCGGAGCGCGAGAGAGGCTGCAGAAAAAGGGCGCCGTTGATGCCCGCAATCAGCGATAGGGGCAGGGAACGGTATGAACAGCTCTCCAGCAGGGAGAGACACTCGTGCACCTTCTGTCCCCGTCCGCCGAACCGGGAAGGAATGAAGACCGACAGCGGATTCGAATCGAGAAAGGCTTCTAGTAGTCGGGACGAATCCGATCCGCGACAGGCCTGCAGGCGCTCGTCGAGATCGGAAATAAAGGTTTTCAGGGGAATAATCGCTTCTGTTTGCATCTTCGCTTACCTCTTCTCCGCCTCGCTCACAATTCGGACGGCGGACGACTCATAGAGTACCTGACTATTTTTATAATGTATAGACCGGAATCTTCCCTCTTTGATCAGATAGATGGACAGAGAGCCCATCCCGTGTTATAGAGAGCTGTGGCGAATGTTAGGGGCCCCGGTTTCAACTACGACCTGATCCGGCGCAAGGGGCAGAAACGGATCAACATCCGGATCTCCCAGGCGGGGAAGGTGACCGTCTCCGCTCCCAGCGAAATTCCCGACAGGCAGATCAGCTCGACCGTAGCCGCAAAACGCAGTTGGGTCCTCAAGCATCTCGAGAATCTAAAAGCAAACCGGGAACGGAACAACCCCCTCAAACGGCTTTTGATCGAGGGAGTGCCTCACCCGGTGGAGATTATCCGGGGCAAGCGCAAACGAGGCGCGGTGGCCGTCGCCGAGGGACGGGTAGTGATCGAGACCCCCGACGGCAAGGCCGAGACCGCCCGGAAGATCCTCGAGCGGTGGCTAATCAAGCGTTCCAGGGAGGAGCTCGAATCCCGGACGGCCGAGATCGCCGCCAAGATAGGCATTGCCTACAAACGCATCTACTTCCGCAACCAGCGCACCCGCTGGGGCAGCTCATCCGGCAGGGGGAATATCTCCTACAACTGGCGCATTATTATGACCCCGCCCCCGGTCCAGGACTATCTGATTATTCACGAGCTCTGTCATCAGCGCTATCTGAACCACTCTCCCGATTATTGGAAGTTAGTGGAGCGCTACTTCCCGGGCTATCGGGAGGCGGAGAGGTGGCTCAAGGCGAATCGGGGAATAATGGGGCTTTTTCGGGAGTAAGTCAGGTCGTAAAACTGCTGCAGGCACGGCGGTAGCCGTCGGCCAGTTCCCGGTAGCGGCCATGCAGCTCCCGGTCGGGCTCGATTCGCTCACCGATTCGGACCAGCTCTCCGGCCGCCTCGGCCAAGGATGCATACTGGCCCTCGCCCACCAGGGCGGCGCAGAGATTGCCGGTCAGCTCGCCGTCGATAATCTGCGGAACCTCTAAGGGAACCCCTAAGATATCGGCCTTCATCTGATTCCACTGCCGGTTCCGATACTGCCCGCCGGTACCGCGCAGGCTCGTTACCGGGCAGCCCTCATCTGCCAGGGTCTCTACCACATCCAGAATTCCGAAGGCGATGGCCTCTACGACCCCCTTCCCGAGCTCCACATGGGTGTGCTCGGGTTGAAGTCCCGCAAAGATCCCGTCGTTGAAGTCCCAGACCGGACCGCGATGGCGGGAGGGAAAGAAGCGCGGAGAGTAGCTTTCGGGATCGAGCTTCCGGATCTCATCAATGATAGTCCCGTAATCCCGCTCCGTCTGATTGGTGATGCGCCTGAACCACTCGAAAACCCGCCCGGTAGAGGCGAGGATTCCCGCCACCGTGTAGAGCCCTTCCACCGCATGGGGCAGGGTTCGCAGTCGGGCGGAATCGACCGCGCGATCGGCACAGAAGTTGATGCCCTCGGAGGTGCCGGCCCGGTCGCAGGCCAGCCCCGGTCGCACCGCTCCGGCGCCGATGACCGCCATCATATAGTCCGGCCCTCCGGCGTAGACCGGGATCCTCGCCTCCAGGCCGTAGCGGTCGGTCGCCGCCTCGGCGGTGTACCCGATCCGTTCGCCGCTCCGGATCAGGGGGGGGAAGAGCTCGGTTGGGAAGCCCCAGGCAAGGATCTGTTCATCGTCCCAGAGATAGGGCGCGAAGGTATCGTTGGGAGTTATACCGCATGGATTTCCGCACAAGCGGTAACTTAAGTAGCCGGGACAGGTAAGAAAGAAGGAGGTATCTTCGAATATCTGCGGTTTCCGCTCCCGCAACCAGGCGGCTTGGGGGAGAAAGTAGGAGTTACTGCCCGCGGGTGCGGTCACCGCCTGATCCCGGCCGAGCCAGAGGATCGCTCTGCCCGCCGCCTCCCCCGAGACCCTCATGGGCACCATGGTGGGCCCGTTTCCGCTGACCGCGATTCCCCGGAGGGTCCGTTCAGGCGCGAGGAGGGAGACCGCCCTCTTCAGGGCCAGGTCCCACAGCGACGGATCCCAAGCGGCCAAGTCGGCGCCGGGAAGCGTCAGGAGATGCACCTTCTCCTGGGCAAGGAGGTCGGCCTTCTCGTTTATCAGAGCCGCTTTGAGGGAGCTGGTTCCAATGTCTATGACAAGGTATTCCGCCACCGGACTCAGCCTTCGGCGTCCCCGGTTTCGAAGGGGAGCTCGCCCTCGCCCGATTCGGCTGCCACCTTGTCCATCAACCGCTGAATGATCTTCCGGTTGTCCAGGAGGGGACTCAACGAGCGGCCGTGATGGAGGCGGGAGATTATCCGGGAGAAGAGATTGGCGATGTTGGCGTTGACGAACCACTCCTTGCTGTGGAGCTCATCGTCATGGTAGACGGCATTGGTCCCGATGATGCGGTGAAAAAGCCCCTTCTCATAGGCCTCATCGAAGAGCTTGATCGCCTCTCCGGTAAAGAGGGGCAGACTGATCGCACAGATGATCTTCTCGGCCCCCAGCTCCTTTAGGTAGGACATGGCTTTTATAAGCGTCCCCCCGGTACCCAGCATATCGTCGGCCATGAAAACCGATCTCCCCTCCACGTCGCCTAAGAGGTTGATGCTGGTAATATTGCTGTCCCCGGCCTGGCTGACCTTGGAGTAGTCCCGCTCCTTGTAGAGCAGCGCCAGGGGTTTGTGAAGGCTGACGGCGTAGAACTTGTTACGGTCCACCGCCCCGGTATCGGGAGAGACGACCACCAGATCGTCGTGGATGATATCCACCAGCTTCGAAAGCTCCCTTAAGATCTGGTACGAGGCGTGGAGATTCTCCAGCGCCGTGCGGTGGAAGGTATTCTGAATCTCCCGGGAGTGGATGTCCAGGGTAATGATCCGCTCAACCCCCATGTATTCGCAGATCCGACCGAACCAGGCGGCGGTCAGCCCCTCTCGCCCCTTGCGCTTATGTTGCCTGGAGTAGGGATAGACCGGAAGTACCAGGGTTACGCTCTTCGCACCGGCCTGGATAGCCGCATCGATGGTAACGAAGAGCAAAAAGATATGATCGTTGATAGAGAGGACCTTCTCCTCTTCGTAGAGAGGTACCGGATAGTGATTCTCCACATCCTGAAAGATGTAGAGGTCCATGCCGCGTACCGAGGAGAGGATTTCCGCTTTAAACTCGCCGTTGGCGAACTGAGTAAAGCGGGTGGGTAGCTTAAACGTGGGCGGACGATAGGTCTCCCCGTTAAAACCGTGGTTCTGACTGGAAGTGTGTAGATCCTGCACATAGTTGATGCGCTCGATCGCCTTTTCGCGACTGATCTTGTAGCGCTTGGCCAGCCGGGCGGCCATCCGTTCATACCTTCGGGTATAGATAGAGCGCAGGTGCGGAATTAATTCGTCTGCAAAACTTGCTCCGCCGGGGCAGGCGATGATACCCAAGGTACCGGGCTTGGAAATGCTCAAAGATAGTCCCCATGAGTCGTGCGCCTTAAGGAGAGCGCTAGGATAGGAGTCCTCCACGAATACCCGTTGAACCTACCATTAGAGGATGATGAGGGTCAAGTTGACATCCGGGCCAGAAATGAGTAGTATTCGATAAAATAATATTTTCTTCGAGGGAGGGACTTATATGTCCCGACCGGCGGTTATAGTCCGCAATCCCGATACTCCCGCGCCGTTGGCGTTGCTATCGGGGGGATCCGGCGCAATTCCGGAACCGACAGTGAAAGTCTGGATGGGAGAAGAAAATAGAACCAGCCTAGGGGCGTTCCGTCCTCTTAGGCCCGCTCTAGTTTCTCTCATCTGCCCCGAAGCCCTTTGGAGGCAGGTATATGATTTCCAAGCACACCCTTTTCCGTTTTTTCACCCTTTTATGCGTCCTCAGCCTCTTCGCCGGCGCTCTCTTCGCCGAAGGAGCCCAGGAGGAAGAATCCCGGAACGGTGAGATCCGCTCCATCGCCGTTTTCGTCCCCGGCGTCGTCGCCGGAAGCCCTACCTACGAGATGATGGTGGCCGGCGTCGAAAAGGCCGTGGCCGAGATGCCCGAAGCCGAGAGCACCGTCGTTGAGGGAGGCTTCAACCAGGGCGAATGGCTTACCAAGGTGACCGGTCTGGCCGCCTCGAAAAAGTACGACCTGATCGTCACCTCGAATCCGGCCATGCCGGAGATCTGCAACGAGGTCTCCATGAGCTATCCCGAGGCCCGCTTCCTGGTACTGGACGGATTCTTAGAGGGGAACGACTCCCTCTACACCTTCCGCTTCAACCAGACCGAACAGGCCTACCTGGCCGGCTACTTCGCCGGCCTCATGGCGCGGGAGTTTCGCCCCGAAGGCGGCGTCAAGGTAGGCCTGGTGGCGGGCCAGGAGTATCCCGATATGACCCGCTCCATCCGTCCGGGCTATCTAATGGGGGCCAAGGCCGCCGCCGGCGAAGCGGAGCTCGACTTCCGGGTGGTGGGCAACTGGTACGACGCCGGGAAGGGTTCCGAGCTCGCCCGGGATATCTACCGCTCCGGAAGCGACATCATTCTGGCCATCTCCGGCGGAGCCAATCAGGGCGTCGTCGCCGCCGCCAAGGAGAACGATAAGGGAGTCCTCTGGTTCGACTCCTCCGGCTACGATGTCGCCCCCGGGATTGTCCTGGGGAGCACCAAGATCGAACTCGATCGGGCCGCCTACGAGCTGACCCGGGAGGCGCTCACCGGAGAGCTTGAGTTCGGCAGTGCCCGGACGGTGGGGATTTCCGACGGCTATATCGGCTTCGTTCAGGATCATCCGGCCTACGAGGAGTATATCCCCGCTTCCGTGCGCGAGGACCTGGAGGAACACCTGACCCAGCTCCGTTCCGGCGCCGTCTCCATTCCTCAATAGAAGCAAATAGCCGATGCGGATCGAGGCCCGAGAAATAAGCAAACTCTTTCACCGCGGCGAGGTAGTCGCCTTGGACAAGGCCGGGATCAGCCTGAAATTGGGCGAGATCCACGGTCTCCTGGGGGAGAACGGCTCCGGCAAGACAACCTTGATCCGCTGCATCGCCGGACGGGCTAAACCCGACGCGGGAGAGATCCTGATCGACGACAAACCGACCAGGCTCGATCCCCGGAAGGCGATAGATGCGGGGATAGCGCTGGTGCCTCAGCATCCGCGACTCATTCCCTCCTTGACGGTGGGCGAGTATCTGCACCTCTGCATCCCCCGGGGAACAGAGGAGTCCGCCGAGGCGATCAACGACTTGAGCCGGCGGCTTCAGGTCGACCTGCCCCTGGAGAGTCGGGGGAGCGAGATCCCGTCCAACCTTATAACCGCCGCCGCGATCCTGGGGGCTCTCTTGAGCCGCCCTGAGTTCCTGATTCTGGATGAACCGACCACCTCCTTTACTCCCTTAGAGACCGAACGCCTCTTCGCCCTCCTGGAAGAACTAGCCGCAGAAGGGATGGGAATTGTACTGGTCTCCCACAAAATCAGGGAGATACACAATCGCCTCGACCGGATGACCCTGCTGCGGCGCGGCGCGACCGTGGCGACAAGCTGTCCGAACGAGATGCCGATCGAGGATGTCTCCCGACTATTGATGGGGAGCGGTAGCGACTCAGTCGTGCGCCCCTCTCCGCCGGGGACCATCGACTCCGAAGAGAGCGTGGTCTGCCTGAAGGCGGATAAGCTGGGCTACGAATCCAGGGAAGGCTCCTTGAGGGATATCGATTTCGAGCTCTACCGGGGAGAAATCCTCGCCGTCAGCGGCATCCGCGAGAACGGCCTCGACTCATTGGAAGGAATTTTAGGCGCCCGCTGTTCCCTCGACCGGGGACGACTGATCCTGGAAGGGGAGCGGCCCTACCCCGCCGACGAGAACGCATTGCGGGAGGCTGGAATCATACTCGTCCCGTCCGACCGGGTCAGCCGCGGCGCCGCGCTGAATCTGAGCGTCGCCGAAAACGGCGCGGTTCTGGCCCGGAGGCGCCTGAGCCGACGCGGAGTGCTTACTGAGAGGGCTCTCGCGGGGCATACCGCCGAACTGCTGGCCGAGTACGACCTGGAGGTATCGCCCCGGGCGCCGGCGCGAACCCTCTCGGGGGGAATGCTGCAGCGGCTGATCCTGGGTCGGGAGCTGGCCGAGGCGCAAGGCCTGGCCATCCTTTGCGAACCCGCCTGGGGCCTGGATATACGCAGCCGGAACGAGATCTACGGACGCATCATACAACTGAAAGAGAACGGGACGGGGGTGCTGCTTTTAGCCAGCGATATCGACGAGGTGCTCGAGATAGCCGACCGGCTGCTCGTCGTCTACGGAGGGCGCATAAACGCCCGGTTCAGCCGGCATGAGTTCGATCGGGACCGAATCGGCCGGGCGATGCTCGGCATTGGGGAGGAGAAGTGAAACTGCGCATCGAACCCAAGGCGCTCACCTTAAGCGGCGGAATCATCCTGCTCTTTCTGGGGATGCTAATCATCTCTCCCCGGCCGGCGGTAGCCCTGAGGGATACCCTTATCGGCCCGCTGCTCTCCTCCTTCGCCTTCGGCAACCTCCTGGCTTCGGCTTCGCTCTTGACGATCAGCGGCATCGGGATCGCCGCGGCCATGAGCTCAGGCTCCTTCAACCTCGGCGGCGAGGGTCAGGCCTATCTCGGCTCGCTGCTGCCCGTGTTGCTGATCCTGCGTCTGCCCGCCCTGCCGCCGGCGCTCTTGATTCCGGTCGCCCTCTTGTTTGGGCTCCTCGGGGGAGGAATCATCGGCTGGATCTCCGGCATCGCCCGGGAGAAGTTGGGGGCGGACGAGCTGATCTCCTCCTATCTCGTATCGAGCGCGCTGATTCCGGTGATCGACTATCTGATTGCGGTCCCCCTGCGGGATCCGGAGAGCTATCTGCTGCAGACGGAGAAGATTCCGGCAGTCTACCGGCTGAGCAGGCTTCTGCCCCCCTCCCAATTGACGGCGGCCCTCTTTATCGCGCTCCTTGCAGCCGCCGCCTGGTGGTTCGTCAACCGCAGAAGCCTGGCCGGCTTCGAGCTGCGCCTGACCGGGGCCAACCACCGCTTCGCCCGCTTCGCCGGAGTGGCGGTGGGCCGCTACCGCAGCGGCGCCATGGCCGCCTCCGGAGCTCTCTGCGGTCTGGCGGGAGGCCTGCTGAGCCTGGGGGCCTACGGAGCCGCGGTTCAGGGGGGAAGCTTCGGGATCGGCTGGAACGGGATCGCCGTGGCCCTGATCGCCCGCTACCGACCGGCGATGATCCTGCCGGCGGCCCTCTTCTTCGCCTATCTGACCCAGGGTCTGACGAGCGCCGTAATGGATTCGGGACTCTCCACAGAGATGAGCCTCTTGCTACAAGCGGCGGTCTTTATCGCCATTACCGCCGGCGACGGGGCCGGGGAATGAGGAGGTTTTAGCGATGTCGGCAATGTTGGAGACTATGATAAAATCGATTCCGCCCCTCTTACTGGCCGCCACCGCAGGCTACCTCCCCTTTCGGGCGGGGGTCCTCAATATCGGCCTCGAGGGGCTGATGATCGTCGGCGCATTCGCAGGTTTCCTCGCTTCCGCCGCCACCGGCTCGTGGCTTCTCGGGGTACTTACCGCCGCCCTTGTAGCCGGAGCCGCGGCGGCCATCTTTGCCTGGACGGTACAATCCCTGGAGTCGAACATCTTCCTGAGCGGTCTGGGACTCAACCTGGCAGCCGCCGGGCTGGTCGGGATCGCCAGCCAGGTCGGATTCGGGAGCAAGGGCGTGCTGCGCCCGGAGATGATCGCCAACAGGACATTTCCGTCCGGCAACAGCACTGCGGGATTTCTCCTCGCGGCGGCGGCCTTCGTGCTGATGGCCTATATGCTGCGCAAAAGCCGGGCGGGGCACCTATTGATAAGCGCCGGAGAGTCGGAGGAAAACCTGGAGACCTTCGGCGCCTCGCTGAAACGAATCCGCTTAATCGCCCTTACTCTATCGGGCATCGGCTGCGGCGCCGCCGGAGCACTCCTGTCGCTGGATATCGGTGCCTACGTGCCCAACATGACCGGCGGCCGGGGCTGGATAGCCCTGGTGGCCCTCTACATCGCCGCCGGCAGACCCGCGGGGCTCCTGGGTACGGTGCTCCTCTTCGCCGCGGCCGGGGCGGCGGCCACCAGCTTTCAGGGCATCAGCGGCGTTCCCGACTCCCTGCTCCTGGCCGCGCCCTTTGTAATAACCCTGGCCGGACTACTGGCGAGCAGCGCTCTCCGCGGCCGTCTCGGTAAGGGTAGGAAATAGGGTTTGTCGCCCGCACCCTTATGAATAGTACACCTCTTATTTGAAATCATCTCAAAGCACCGCTATGGTAGATCAATGCGCATCAATGGATGCGGGAATCTTCGCGCCGTACGTCGCTCTGTCGCAGAGGAAACCCGCAACTACTCAGGCTCTCCTTCTTTAACAAAACCGGTCTCGAACCATGCCGAAAAGAGAAAGATTCCCCTTGCCGGAGGGTATAAGCCGCCATATTCGCATCGACCGCGACCTCCATAACCGCTTCACCCTGGCGCAGTCTGAAGCGGTACCCGTCCCACTCGTCCGGACAGACCGGATCGAGGCGATATCCCGACTCGTCGATCCGCAAGCCGCCATAACCTGCTACCAGCGCCAGCCATGTTCCGCCGCAGGCGGCGGTATGGACGCCTTTAGCGGTGTTGCCCTTGAAATCGTCGAGATCCATCCTGGCCGAGGCGCGAAAGAACTCCAGCGCCTCATCCATCCTGCCGATCGCGGCAGCGGTGACGGAATGGATCGCCGGGGAGAGGGAGGATCCGTGGTTAGTGCGCGGTTCGTAATAGAGGTAGTTGCGCTCGATCTCTGCGGTGGAATACTCCCCGGAGAAGAGATAGAGCGCGAGCAGCACATCCGCCTGCTTGGTCACCTGCATGCGCCAGAGGTTCAGGGGATGAAAGAGCTCCCGGATATCGTAATTGAAGGGAATCGTCTCCATATCGACCGGCTTCCGGCCGAGATAGCCGTCGTCCTGCATGCAGATTCCCAGTTCCGCGCTGCGCGGCAAGTAGACGGCCTCAGCCGCCCGCGCCCAGGCGTCGACCTCGCTCTCCGTCAGTCCTATACGTCCGGCGAGGGACGCGCACTCTGCGCCGAGACTTTCCCACAGACGAGCGGCATACGTGAAATGCCACTGCGCCATCCGGTTGGTATAATAGTTGTTGTCGACGCCGCAGGCGTACTCATCGGGTCCGCAGACGGCGGAGATACAGAAGGCGCCGCCGCGCTCGGCGGAGTAGTGCCCCAGATCGAAGAGGAAGCGGGCGGTCTCGAAGACGATCTCCGCGCCATGGCTCAGCAGGAACTCCCGGTCCTGCGTTACGGTGGCGTAGTACCAGACGGCGTAGGCGACGGCCGAGTTGATATGGTATTCCGCGGTCGAAGCCTCGAAGACGACCCCGCATTCGCTCCCGTCGATCGAATTCCAGGCGTAGAGCGCTCCCCGCCCGTCCAGCTGGCGCGCCCGTTCACGGGCCTTCTCCAGCAACAGATAGCGGTAATGCAGTACTCCCCGCGCCAGCTCGGGCGCCGTATGGGAATAGCAGGGCACCATATACATCTCCGTATCCCAGAAGATGTGTCCGGCGTACCCGTCGCCGGTGACGCCGGTGGCCGATACCGAACGCCGACCGTCGGCGGGACAGTTCTGCAGCAGCTGGAAGAGAGAGAAGGCGAGGGCCTGCTGGTCCTCTGGGGCGCCGCTGATCGCGGCTGCACCGTGCTCCCGGAGTCGACTCCAGGCGGCTTCGTGCTCGGCCAACGCGGCCCCCCAGCCCGAGGCAGGCAGGCCGGCGGGTTCCGGTTTGCGGCACTCCTCCTCCCCGGGAACCAGCGTCTCGTCCACGGAGGAGGATAAGCGGGCGTAGCGCTCGAACACGGCCTCGTCGCCGCGCTGCAGCTCGAGTTCGACGCTCGCGAAAACTCCGTCGGCCTCTTCGCGCCAGACGAGGGGAATCTCCCTGCCGTTTACCGTCAGACGGCAGGCGGCCGCGAGTAGGACCTCGATACCCGAGGCACGCGTCGCGAATCCGATCTCCATCCTGCCGGCATCGCCGCGGCAAATGAGATCCCGGCGATACTCTTCAGGGAAGTGACGGCTGGGAACCGGAAGCTCGAAGGCGACCTTCACCCCGGCCGTCCCGCCCCCATCGACGACGGTAAGGGCGTACCGCTGGGCGGCGAGATTCAGTTCGGCCCGCGACACAAAGCGCTCGGATTCGATCCGCACCTTCGTCCCGCTCGCGGCCTCGTCGACGAGATACTCCTTGCGAAGCAGCCCCCGCTGCAGGTCGAGGTAACGGCGGTATTCTGAAACACCGGACGCGAAGGGCGTAATGCGTCCCTCCCCGAGACGCCACTCGATCCCGGTGATGCGCATGAGATTGACCAGTCCGTGAAAGCCGTCGGGGTATCCGGGAAAGCTGACGACATGCCGGTAGGGGCGGTACTCGTAAACCCCGTTGATGAAGAGCGCCGGCTGATCGTTCTCCGCCAGCGTCAGCTCCTCGTGATCGCCGCGGAGACCGAGGTAGCCGTTGGTCAGGGAGAAGAGGGTCTCCCAGTAGCCCGGCCTCTCGGCGTCGGGAAAGGATTCGATGATGCTCACCTCATCGACGGGATTGCGCTCAGGCCTGCCCGAACGCAGCAGGGAGGGAATGTCGATCACCGAGAGAGGGTATCTCCTGAGGATATCCGCTCCCGACGCTCTCCCCGGATCGCCGATCGCGAGGATATGAGCGCCCGCGCCGCGTACGCGCCGTAGGGTCGCCTCATCCTCGCCCAAATAGATTAGATGAAAAGAGGGAACCCTCATCAGCCGGGAGAAATAGTCGAGATCGACCCCGTCCGACCGCCGGCAGAGGCCCGGATCGGGGGTGACGAGAGCGTGGTCGCGGGAGAACTCGACCTCCCGGTCGGTCCGGGCGACGATCGCTACCCGGACCTCGTGCTCTCCGAGAGCCGCGATAACCGCTGCGATTTCCTCGGCTGGTTTACCCCCAGCCCCCCTAAAGATCAGATCACCGTCAATCAGTACTCCGCGAATGTTCTCTTTCATGATATGCTCCACTCCATGATCTCTTTTCCAAACCGCTCATCGTCAGTTCCGGAGTTCGCCGCATGACGCGGGCCGAGCTCCTCGATTATCTGCGTACTATCCCCGCCGTGGATACCCATGTCCATATGGGATCCCTACCGGCGTTCGGAGAATCGCCTTCGGGTTTCGTCTCCGATATTTCCCCGGGCCCCTATCGAGGCGTATCCGGCCTCGAAGACCTGCTGCGCTCGGTCTATCTGGGCGGACTCCTCAATAGCGTCGCCCCCGGAAGGAAACTCGCCGCCGGGCTCGAGGAACTCGGCGACTGCGGTCCGGTCCGTACTCTCGATACCGCTCTTGAAGAGCTCTACGGCCGCGGCCTCGCCGCCGTCCCGGACCCCGAAGAATATCGGGCCGTATCGCGGCAGGTGGAAGCCAACTACCGGAACTTCTTCGGCTGGGGCGGAGAGGTCCTCGGCCGCAGCGGCGTCGCGTCCTACCTGAAACCGGTCCGCACCGAGTATCTCGAGGGCATCGCGAAGCAGCCGGTCCGCGAACTCTCCGGTATCGATTGTCATCCGATCCTGCGGATCGAAGATCTGATCAGCCGAGCCGACCCGTCCATCACCCTCGACGAGCTGGAAAACCGCATCCGCAGGGCCTTCGAACTCGTCGACACTCTCGGAATCCGATCCCTGAAACACGCCCTGGCCTATCGCCGCCCCCTGGCTATCTCCGCGGTCGAACGTGCCGAGGCGCTTGCCGCCCCCGGCACCCGCCGCGAGGAGGATTACCTGCTGCAGATCATCTTCAGCGAGGCGGCCGACCGCGGACTGGCGTTCCAGATTCATACCGGCATGGCCGACCTGGATGACTCCCGTCCGGCGCAGCTCGAGGCGCTGATACGCCGTTATCCCGCGCTTAAGTTCGTACTCCTGCACACCTATCCCTTTCACGCCGAGGCCGCCGTCCTGGCCCGCGGCTATTCCAACGTCTATCTCGACGCGGCCTGGCTAGCGATACTCTCCCCCGCCCTGCTCGGCCGCGTACTGAGCGACTGGATCGGCTTCGTACCGCTCTCCAGGATCATGCTCTCGAGCGACGCAACCTTTCCGGAGGAGCTCTACGGCGCCTGGTCGATCATGCGCGAGCGGCTCGCGACAACGCTGATCGACCTGATCTCCGCTGGCGCCGTCGCCCCGCAGTCGGTGGAACGCTGCGCTTTCGATCTTCTGCGGGGCAACGCGCTCAGGCTCTACGGCCTCGCCGGGTCCCCTCACCCGAACTCCTCGAGATCGTAAAGGCTCCGCAACAGGGGATAGTCGGGCTCGAATACCGTCAGCGGCCGCGGCGAATCCGTTCTGCCCGGCTCCCGACGCCCGGGTCCGGGTATCCCGAGTCTGTCGTCGCCGAGATCGGCGCGCATCGCCTCCATCCGCCGCGACAGGTCGGCAACCAGGTCGGGCCGCTCGCCGCTGCGATCGCATCGCTCCCCCGGATCCTCGCGCAGATTGTAGAGCCGCGTCGCGTCGGCCCCGGACTCCAGACGCAGCTTCCACTCCCCGCGCCGCAGGCCCTCGAGGTTGTTGCGCATATAATAGAAAAACTCCTCCCGCGGAGAGGGACTCTCCGGCTCCAGAAAGAGGTTCGAGACGTCGATCCCGTCCCGCTTCAGTTCCCCCCCGCGCGGCAATCCGCAGAGGCTCTCCAGGGTCGGAAGCAGATCGATGGCGGAGACGAGCCCGCGACAGCGTCTGCTCGCCGGGATTCTCCGGGGCCAGCGGGCGATGCAGGGTACCCGCAGGCCTCCCTCCCAGGTCGTACCCTTGACGCCCCGCAAGGGACCGTTGGAGGGGCCGAAATCGCAGCGGGATCCGTTGTCGGAGGTAAAGATGACGAGGGTATTCTCCGCCGCGCCGAGCTTCTCCAGTTCACGCAGCAGCAGGTCCGTCGACCAGTCGATACAGGCTACGGCGGCGGCGTAGGGAGATGAAGTATCGCGCAGAAAAGCCTCGGGGACATAGAGCGGCAGGTGGACATAGGTGTGGGCCAGATAGAGGAAGAAGGGCCGCCCCGCCCGCGCCGACCGCCGCATGAACCGCCGCGACTCCTCGACATAGCGTTCGATCAGGGAGGTCTGGTCGGGCTGTTCGGCGACGACCTCGCCGTTGCGCAGCAGCGGGAGCGGGGGGAACTGCGGCCGTCCCCGCTGCCGACCCATGTCGTTGGAGTAGGGCAGGCCGAAGGAGAAATCGAAGCCGTGCCGCGCGGGCAGAAACCGCGGCTGATCGCCGCAGTGCCACTTCCCGACCTGCGCGGTCGCATAGCCCGCCGCCTTCAGAACCGAGCCTATCGTCGCCTCCGCCGGATCGAGACCGACGGAAACCCCCGGGAAGAGCACCCATTCGCCGTTGAACTCGCCGAATCCGATCCGCGGCGGATAACACCCCGTCAGCATCCCGCCGCGGGAGGGCGAACAGACGGACGAGGGCATATAGAAATCGGTGAAGAGCACCCCTTCCTCCGCCAGTCGATCTATCGCCGGCGTGCGGTGTTCCGGATGGCCGTAACAGCCGGGATCGCCGTAGCCGAGATCGTCGCAATTAATCAGCACGATATTCGGTCGATTGTCGTCATCCATATCTGGTTCAAGCCTACCCTGCTCCCGCCTGCCGGGAAATTGCACAATGAGTACAGGGACGCGGTCCATTTTTTTACAATATCCCCGCCCGCGCGAGGACGGTACCATATCCTCGTGATACGCGATTACCGCAACCCGGTTCTACCCGGCTTCAACCCCGACCCCACGATCTGCAGAGTCGATCGCGACTACTATCTGACAGTCAGCACATTCGAATATTTCCCGGCGCTGCCGATCTACCACAGCCGCAACCTCGAGACCTGGCGCTGCATCGGACACGCCCTCGACAGACCGGACCGGATCGATCTCAGGAGCACGAAACACTCGGACGGACTCTACGCGCCGACCCTGCGGTTTCACGACGGCAAATTCTATATCGCCTCCACCCATGTCGACGGAGGCGGCAACTTCATCATCTGGGCCGCGGACCCGCGCGGACCCTGGTCCGATCCGGTCTGGATCGACCCGCATCTCTTCGATCCCGATCTCTTCTTCGATTCCGACGGCGGCGTCTACTACACGCGCCGCGGCGGCTGGGAGCGCGGGGGGATAGTGCAGGCTCCTCTCGACATCGAGAACGGCCGACTGACCGGCGAGCTGCGGGTTATCGCCGAGGGTTTTCTCTCCGCCGACGTCGAGGGACCGCATATCTACAAAGTCGGGGAGTACTATTACCTGATGTGCGCCGAAGGCGGAACGCGGGCGCTGCACATGGAGACGATCGGCCGGGGAAGATCGCCGGCGGGTCCCTTCGCCCCCTGTCCCCACAACCCGATCCTCGGCAACCGGGACGCCTGGGGCAACGAGGTCCGCTCCTGCGGGCACGGCGATCTGATCGATGATCACAACGGCAACTGGTGGATGGTCCATCTCGGCACCCGTCATCACAGCTATAACGCCCAGAGTCATCTGGGACGGGAGACATACTTGAGCCCTGTCGTCTGGCGCGACGGCTGGCCGATCGTCAACGGCCGCAAGCCGGTGGCCCTGCGCGGAACCGGTCCTCTGCCGGGAAAACCTGAACTTCCGCCGGCTCTCTCGCCCTACGATTTCATCTCGCCGCGGACTCCCGTCTCCGGCGCGATCGATCTCTCGGCGGCGCCCGAGAGGGTTCGGCTCATCCCGGGGGAGCCCCTCGACGGACCCCTCGCCCGACCGGCGCTAACCGGCATACGGCAGCCGGGGTATGCGTGCAGGTTCTCCGCCGTGATCGAAAGCCTGGAGGCGGGCCAGGAGGCGGGACTCGCCGTCTACCTCAACCACGCCTTTCACTACAGAATCGTGGTCCGCAGCGAGGGCGGCGGGTATGGAGCCTGGCTGGTGAAATCGGTCGGGGATATGGTCGTCGAAAGCGATGAGATTGATCTTCCCGCCGCTTCCCTGCGGCTCGCCGTGGAAGCCGACAGAACGCGGTACCGCTTCACCACGGGCGTGAACGACGAGACGCCGATCGGCACCGGCCTGACCCAGCTTCTGGGACAGGAACTGCCGGAATCCTGTTTCACCGGCGTCGTCCTGGCGCTCTATGCGGTCGCACGTCCCGACGCCGTTCAGCAGACGGCCGTCGTTTTTCAGGGAATCGAATGCCTGAGCTACGATCGTATCGGAGAAGGAGCATAAGATGAGCAGTATACGTGTCGGCATGTGTCAAATTCTGATAGAGGGAGGCGCGGTAGAGGCCAATCTGCGGCGGGCGGAAGAGGCGGTTGCCGTCTCTGCGGAGGGCGGGGCGGATATCGCGCTTCTGCCCGAGTGTCTCGATCTCGGCTGGACCTGGCCCGATCTGCGGAACGCCGCCCCGATTCCCGGTCCGCACAGCGACCGTCTGGCCCGGGCGGCGGCGGACCGCGGCATATATCTCGTCGCCGGACTCGTTGAACGGGAAGGAGATGCCTGCTACAACGCCGCGGTCATGCTGGATCCCTCGGGAGCCGTCATCGCGAAACATCGCAAGATAAACGTGCTCTCCATCGCGGCGGAACTCTATCGGCGGGGAGGGAGACTGGAGTGCGTCGAGACCCCCTTCGGCTCCGTCGCGCTGCCGATCTGCGCCGACAACTACCGCGGCGCCCTGGTCATCAGTCACACCCTGGGAAGGATGGGGGCCCGCTATCTCCTCTCCCCCAGCTCCTGGTCGGTACCGGCCGACCACGACAATCTGCGTACCCCTTACGGAGAGGAGTGGACCGATCCCTACGGGGAGCTGAACGCCTGCTACGGAATGGCGATCGCCGGCGTCAGCAACGTCGGGCCGCTGACCGCCGGCCCCTGGCGGGGAAGACGCTGCATCGGCGCCTCGATCGCAGTCGACGGCGACGGGACCGTCACGCAGCTGCCCTACGGCGACGCGGCCGTCGAGATCCGTCTTACGACGCTCTACGCGGCCGAAAACCCGGTACAAGGCACCGACATACCCGACGATCTGCGGCGCAAGGGCTATCTGATCCCCTAATCGCTGTAGGCGTAGCTCCAGCCGTCGGAAGCGACGCTGAGACTCAGAGCGGCCGGATCGCTCAGACCGGCGACGGAGAAACTCCTGTAGAGCGGTCCGGGGGAATCTCCCGGACCGAAATCGACCCCGTTCTCCACCAGGATCGGCGTTCCCTGATCGAAGATCTTCACCGTCGCGTTGCGCACCTCCCGCAGCGGATAGAGCCCGAGGGTCACCCGGTAGCCTGCGCCCTCGACTTCGGCCGCCAGCGAGACCGCCGCCTCTCCATCCGCATATTCGCAGTCGCCGATCCCCTGCGGGGCGAGATAGTATTCATCCCAGGCCAGCTCGCCGCCGCCGGCGACGGAGACCATATAGGTCTCTCCCGTCGGATGGGCCGTCGGCGGTTCGTCCGCGGGTTCCTGGAAGACGGTCGCCGCCCCGGTCATGATCTCGGCGTAGGTGGCGCCGCCGTCGGCGAAGGAGGGCGAAGCGGACGCTGAGAAGCTGCCCCAGTGCCAGTACTTCGATCCGGTCGCCGTTCCGGGAAGGATCTCCTCCGGGTAAAGCTTCACCACCCCCTCGTCGGCGGTCAGGTTGTACTGGCCCAGATAGGCCGTACGGACGCTCGACGGGGCGAAGAGCCCCGCGTACTTCAAGTCATATGTGTACCAGTTCGAGATCAGCGAGATGTCCAGGGACTGGATCCCGCCGCCGTGCAGGGAGCCGCCGTGGACCGGCCAGCTGAGAGTGTCCCAGGGATTGCCCCAGAAGCTCTCCCCGGCGTTGTCGTTATGGTTGTAGAGAGAGTCGACCCGCTTATCGAAAATCACCCGGTGATTCAGCGTCGCCGCCGCGGCGTGCCGCATGTTTCCCGGCCCGGGAGAGATCATCGCGTTGCTCCAGTACATCAGGTCGTGGGCGGCGCCGTCCTGATTGACGACCCGCTGACCGACCCGCAGGAATGCGGCGGCGTCGGGAAGAAAGAGTTCGATCTCATGGCGCCAGCGGGTGAGACCGAGGGCCGAGCTCTCGCTGAAGGCCATGATCAGAGCGACGCCGTCGGCGCGGTCCTCGGTACGGTATCCCCTGCCCGGATCGGGATTCGACGCATGGGCGTAGTCGGTGTAGAACATCCCGCCGTGCTCGTCGTAGGGCAGCATGAATTCGACCCCGCCGGTCGCCGACCACCATGCAAAGCGGCCCCAGCCGTTGAGTTTGATACCGTGAGGATTCTCGAAGAACTCGTTGCTGCCCGTCGTCAGATTCTCTAGTTTCAGAATTCTGCCCCCCAGCGAAGGAACGGCGGTAACCCTGAGGTAGACGTTCTCCAGCACGACCGCCTCCCAGGCGACCGACTGGAAGATTTGAGTGCCGGGGTTCGACACCTGATGATAGGGATAGCGGTAATCGCTCGGCGGGAACTGGGTGAGAATGGAGCGAAAATCCTGCGTAGGCAGGCTGAGGGAGACGGTTTCTATCGTCGCCTCAGCGGGACTCCCGCCTCCGCCTCCCGCACCGGCCGGGAAGCAGCCGACGAGCACGACGAGAAGACCCAGGAAAAAGATGGCGCCAAGCCGTATCTGTCTTGCAGCTTTCATGAAACAACCCTACCCCTCTGGTCTCGCCCCCACAATGAAACAATCCCGTCCGCAATCTCCGCGCAATTATGTTTTATTGGCCCTAGGCGAGGCTCCGGCTACTATTCCAGACATGAACAGCAGAGCAGACGCCTTCACGGCTAACGATTTTCACCATGCGCGCTGGATCTGGGGCTCCGGGGAATCCTCCCCGCGCAACCGCCGCCTCCGTTTCAGGCAAAACTTCGAGATACCCCCGCACGGGTCGCGGGATTTCTCGCTCCTGATAACCGCCGACAGCCGCTACCGCCTCTACCTCAACGGCGTCCGGCTCGGCTTCGGACCGGTGCGCGCCTTCCCGCGCCGGCTCTCCTTCGACGTCTACTCCCTGCGGGATCTGCTGCGGGAGGGAAGCAATCAGCTCGCGGTGGAAGTACACCACTACGGCGAAAGCACCTTTCAGTATCTGGCCGAACGCGGCGGCCTGCTGCTGACGCTGCTCGATCAACAACGGCGTCCCCTGCTGGTCAGCGACGGGAGCTGGAGGACCAGCGTTTGCGACGCCTTCGAGGAGCGGGCGCCGCGCACGAGCTGCCAGCTCGGGTTCGAGGAGCAGTTCGACGCACGCAGGGAGGACGGCTGGGAGGAGCCCGGCTATGACGACAGCGCCTGGGAACCCGCCGGCGAAATCGGCGTCGCCGGCTGCGCCCCCTGGCTCGAACTCACAGAGCGATCGATACCGTTTCTGACGCACGAAGCCGTTTCGCCGCAGGCGCTGCTGCAGGCCGAGTACTGCGAGAGCACGGAGACCTGGATCAGCTTCGAGATGAAGCGCCCCCTCTTTCCGGACGACCGAAGCAGCAATCGCATGGACTTCCGGGCCGTCGCCGCGGCGGCCCTCTTCAGCCCCGAGGATCAGCCGGCGGAACTGCCCCGCCAGCAAACTCCCGACCTCGGCGCCTGGCGGCTCAACGGAGCCCTCATCCCCTCCCCGGGGAGGCAGGCCTCGACGGTGCGGCTGCGACGCGGGTGGAACCTTCTGACCGCCGAGCTCGTCGGCGAGTACCACGAGAACGAGTTCGCCCTCTTCCTGCACGCGCTCCCGGGGACGCGCTTCGGCGCTCCGGAGGGGTGGAAAAGTCGGTCCTGCCTGATCGGTCCCCTCGCCTCCGGGACCGAGGTGCGCAGGGTCGCCGCCGCACTCTGCGAGGCGGGGGATATCGTCGCAGGGACGGAACCCGTTATCTGGATAAGCGAGGACAACTTCATGTTCGCCGCCGACGTGACCAACACCGTCCTCACGCAGCGGTCCCTCCCGGGACTCCCGGCCGTCGAGGCGGGCGACGACTTTTCCATCACCTTACCCGCATCGGATGTCGATATCAGCGTCACGATCGATTTCGGACGTGAACTGATCGGCTTCATCGTCTTCGAGATTGACGCCCCGGCGGGTACGGTCGTCGACGGATACTGTTTCGAAGGCATGCTCGCCGACGGCCCGCAGTACATGGAACGGCACCGGCCTGCCTTCCGCTACACGGCGGCGGGAGGAACGAATCGCTGGGAGTCTTCGGTACGCAGGGGATTCCGCTATCTGACGCTGACCTTCAGGAACCTGACGGACACGGTGTGCATGCGCGGGCTGACGCTCTTCTTTACGGCCTTCCCCGCCCGTAAGGAGGGAGCTTTCAGCTGCTCGGACCAGGAGCTGAACGGAATATGGGAGATCGGCGCCTACACCCTGCTCTGCTGCATGGAGGATACCTTCACCGACTGCCCGGCCTACGAGCAGACGATGTGGGTGGGAGACGCCCGCAACGAATCGCTGGTCAACTACGCCGCGTCCGGGGACTGGGACCTGGTGCGGCGCAACCTGCTGCTGCCGGCCGATTCGCCGATGAGTCTCGGCGTTCCCGAATCCCAGGTGCCTTCCGGCTGGAGCGACATTATTCCGGCCTGGAACCTTCTCTGGATTCAGACGGCCGGGGAGTACTATCTCTATACAGGCGATCTTGAAGCGATTCGCGCGATACTCCCGGTCGTCGTACGTACCGTCGATTTCTTCCTGGCGCATCGCAATCGCGAGACCGGGCTGGTCGAGATCGACGCCTGGAACTTCTTCGACTGGTCCCCGGTCGATACCGGCTACACCTGCCTCGCCTACAATTCAATTCTGCTCTGCGAAGCCCTGGCGCGGGCCGCGGTTCTCCTGCGGGCCGCCGGCAGAGAGGTGGAGGCGGACAACTATCTCGAAAAGCGCACGCACCTGATCGACAGCATCAACACTCGCCTCTGGAGCCCGGCCGCCGGAGCCTATATCGACAGCCTGGATGCGGACGGGACGCCGGGCAGCTCGATCAGCCAGGCGACCAACACCCTCGCGCTGCTCTACGATATCGCGCCCGAACCGCGGGCCGGGAAAATCGAACGCTTCCTCGCACACGACCACGAGGGTATTCCGATGGGAACCCCCTTCGCCACGTTTTTCAGACTCGACGCGCTGATGCGCATGCACCGGGAAGAGCAGGTCCTGGCCGAGATCCGGCGGCTGTGGGGCGGGATGATCGCCGCGGGGGCGACTACCTTCTGGGAACATTTCGAAGGCAGCTACCCGGACGGTCCGACGCGCAGCTACTGTCACGCCTGGTCGTCGGCGCCGACCTTCTTTCTCAGCCGTATGTTCCTCGGCATCGCTCCGGAAGCGCCCGGATTCGCCCGCATGCAGTTCCAGCCGCACTTCCTCACCCTGGAACACGCCGCGGGAAGCGTCCCGACCCCGGCCGGAGCCGTATCGGTCGCCTGGCGCCGCAACGGAGACGGAATCGACGCGGAGATCACCCTTCCGCCGGGCTGCGAATGCCGCTGCCCCGAGAGCGGGGGACTCTCCCCCGTCCTTCGGGATCAGCCCGGCGGGGAGGTGGAGAAAACCGCCGGCCGTTCCCTCGAGTTACACGGCGGCGCAAGCTACAGACTCTACTATCGCTGACGACAATCGAACGACCACAACTGACGGATCCATGCGGATCGGAAGGAGAATCAGAGATGCAGGCAATCAAGACCGCGGTGATAGGCTGCGGCACAATCAGTAAGGTCTATCTGGAGAACATCCGGACCCTCTTCGCCGACAGAATCGATCTCTTCGCCTGTGCGGATATCGATTCCGCGCGGGCGGAGGCGTACGCGGAAACCTGGAATATCCCCAGAGCGATCTCCGCTGACGAGGTCTACGCCGACCCGGCCATCGACCTCGTCCTCAATCTGACCGTGCCCGCCGCGCACGGGCCAGTCAACGCCCGCGCTGTCGCCGCGGGCAAACACCTCTTCTGCGAGAAACCCTTCGCCCTCTCGGCGACCCAAGGAAGGCGGATACTCAAGCGCGCCGCGCAGCGGGGGGTGACGGTCGGCTGCGCCCCCGACACCTTTCTCGGAACGGGTATCCAGACCTGCCGCCGGCTGTTGGACGAGGGAGTTATCGGTCGCCCTACCGGAGCCGCGGCCTTTTTCACCTGCCCCGGTCATGAGGGCTGGCATCCGGCGCCGGAGTTCTATTACCGCCCGGGCGGAGGACCGATGCTCGACATGGGCCCCTATTACCTTACGGCCCTGGTCGCACTGCTGGGACCGATCGCCTCCGTGAGCGGAATGTCGGACAGGGCCTATTCCGAGCGCGGATTTCACGCCGGTCCGCAGGCGGGCGGGCGCTTCCCGGTCACCATAGACACTCATGTCAGCGGTTCGGTGCGTTTCCGCAGCGGCACCGTCGCGACGGTCATGATGAGTTTCGATATCGAGGTCGCCGAACTGCCCCGGATCGAGATCTACGGCACGGAAGGAACCCTCTCGCTGCCCGATCCCAACGCCTTCGGCGGCCCGATCCGTCTCTATCGGGACGGAAACTGGTCCGAGATAGCTCCCGATGCGGGCTTCGCGGACAACGCCCGCGGTCTGGGTCTCTACGAGATGGCGGCGGCGATCGCAGCCGGGCGCCCGCCGCTCGCCTCGGGGGCGCTCGGCCAGCATATACTCGAGGCTCTACTCGCTTTCGAAACCTCGGCCCGATCGGGCAGACACATGCGCCTGAAGAGTCGTGTCGAACGACCGGCGGCGCTCAAATTGAATCAGGAGACAGTATGAAGAAAGCATTGATCACCTACGGCGGCTGGGAGGGACACCAGCCGCGCGAAACAGCCGAACTATTCGCAGCTCTGCTGGAGGAACGCGGCTTGCAGGTCCGGCTCTACGACACCCTGGCCCCGCTGGCCGACGCGGAGGCACTTAAGTTGTTTGACCTCATAATTCCGGACTGGACCATGGCGAAGATCGGCGATCACGAGATCGCCGGCCTCAAGGCGGCCGTCGAATCCGGCGTCGGCCTTGCCGGCTGGCACGGCGGACTGGGCGACAGTTTCAGGGAGTGCGTCGACTATCAGTTCATGGTCGGAGGACAGTGGGTCGCTCACCCGGGAGGCTTCATTGACCACGAGATTCAAATCGTGGCCGACGATCCGATCGTCGACGGCCTTCCGCGCCGCTTCAGCCTCCATTCCGAACAGTACTATATGCATGTCGATCCCTCGAACGAGGTACTCGCGGTCACGACCTTCGGCGGCGAGGTACACTCGTGGATCGAAGGCGCCACGATCCCGGTCGCCTGGAAGCGACACTGGGGCCGCGGCAGGGTCTTCTACTGCAGCATCGGGCACTCGGTCGATGATTTCAACCTTGAACCGGCGCGCGAGCTGGTGGTACGGGGCATGCTCTGGGCGGCCCGGGCCTGACAGTACAGCTGCAATACATTTAATGAGACATTTCTTTTCGGGCAGGTATGTACAATATCTTTAAAAGACATTTGCAGTAACCTGCGCTTAGAATGGAGTCAATCCGTACCGTCGCAACCGGGAAGCGGGCGCGGCGATCGGAGCTACACACATAGAAATCGACGAGGACGAATGATGATTCGAAAGCTGCTTTATACCGGCCTGTGCCTGCTCACACTCCACCTTGTACTGATCGGCGACGGACAGCAGGAACGTGCCGACTCCCGACAGGGACGCCGCAACGCGGCGGGCGTTCAGCTGACGGCCCTCGATGAGGCCCAGCCTAATCCCGTCGACGACATTTCCGGCTACACCATCCGCATTGCCGCCTGGTGGAACGGACCCGACAATCTCACCATGGTCGGCCGTGAGACCCTGAAGCGCTGGAAAGCGGTAGAAGAGAAGTACAATGTGAAGCTCGAATGGATTCAGGTTCCCAACCCCCAGACGGCGCTGGAAAAGATGGTCGCGACGATACTGATCGGCGAACCCTTCGCCGATATCGTCTACCTGGAGGCCTCGTCGGTCATCCCGGCGCTGACGGAGAAGAATCTCGTGCTGCCCCTGGACAACTATTTCGATTTCACCGCTCCCCAGTGGCGCAGTTCGGCCGCGGGCTATCCGGTCTACAAGGGGAGAGTATACGGAATTACGCCGATGAAACTGGGAGGCGGATCGGGGATCTGGTACAACAAATCGTTGTTCAAGCGTGAGGGTCTCCCCGATCTGCATCAGCTGCAGCAGGAGGGCCGCTGGACCTGGGAGGAGTACCTGCGTATCGCCAGAGAGGCGACGCGCGACACCGACGGCGACGGAGCCGTCGATCAATGGGGGATTACGATCGGGTACGAACTCGAATATCCACTGATCTGGAGCAACGGCGCCCGGGTTGTGGAGGAGTCCACGGATGGAAAGTTCCGCTTCGCCCTCGACTCTCCGCAGGCGATCGAGGCCCTCGAGTTCATCAGCCGCATCTATGAGAGCGGCGTCACGACCCACGGCGAAAACACCTTCATAGCGGGCCGGGCGGCGATGTACGGCGGCGAGCTGTTTCAGGGACGCAACATGATGCTCAACATGCAGGACGAGTACGGGTTCGTCTTTTTCCCTAAGGGGCCGCGCATGAACGATTATGTCTCCGTCGGCAACGCACCGCTGATGCAGGTATTCCCCGCCAACCTCAATTTCCCTCCCGAGCTGCTCGCTCGAATAGTCGAGGAAATAACCCCCTTCGAACTGGAGGAGGAGATCAGAATGGAGTTCCTCGAAGGACAGCTCACCAGCAGAGACGATATCGCGACTGTTCTAGAGATGATGAACAAAGGCGGGATCAGCCGCAAATCCTCCTTCCCCCATCTGACGAACGTGGCCGGAACGATCTTCCGCGAGATCCGCAAGGGCGTCAGTCCGGCGACGGCGGTGGAAGAGAACAAACAGGTCGGCCAGTCGGCGATCGACATCGTTTTTCAATAAGCCAGCTCCATCGTTCGTAGAAAAAAGTCTATGTAAGAATCGCCCTTTTGTTGCTCTTCCCTGCCGCCGGGGGACCCACCGCCGACGGCAGGTGAACAAATAGGAGGATTCATGAAGAAAGCAAATTTCCCATCCCCCCGCAGAACGGCCCTGGCCCTTCTGATCGCCCTCGCAGTGGTACTTGGAGCATGCTCTGATCCGACCGCAAGCCTAGAATATCGAGAAATGAGTCTCGATACGGGAGGCGTTTCGCTCTCCGGGGCCGGCACAAGCATCGAGCTCCTGCAGAACGGCGATTTCAGCTCGGGACTCACGGGCTGGTCTCTCTGGAGAGAGCGCAGCCACCTCTCCGCCGCGGTCGTCGGCGGTCGCGCCGAACTCTCGGGAACCGATATCAACGGCGGAATCTACCAGCAGTTCGCCACCGGCGGAGCGGGAACCCGCGTCGACATCTCCGGAATATGGGAAACGGTCAGCACGACTCCCAACTCCCAGTGGGCGGAAGTTCTGATAATCAACGGCACCCGCACGCCCCAGGACGGCAGCGATGTGAACGCGAACCAGAGCGACGTCGAACTAATCTTTAAAAACGACACCTGGACATCTCCCTCCGGCTGGTCCGGTTCCTTCGCCGTCACCTCTCCCGTCGCCTCGACCGGCTATTTCACCGCAGCCGGCGACACGGCGACCATAATACTCAAGACAGGCAACCTGCAGACCGCATCGTCGGTTCTGGCCTTCGACTCGATCAGCGCCGTCAGCACAGGCACGGCGATCAGCGATCCGGTCGCGGCGGCCGTCGCCTCACCGACCGGCGGCGACGCTCCGCTGACGGTTCAGCTCGACGGATCCGGATCGACCTGCGATCCCGCCGAATCACTGAGCTACAGCTGGCAGAGCGGCGACGGCAGCAGCTACAGCAGCGCCGTGGTCAACCACACCTACACCGCCGCCGGTACCTACCAGGCCGTCCTGACGGTAACCGACGGACGCGGCGTGAGCGACAGCGAGACGGTCTCGATAAGCGTGGGAACCCCTCCCGACCCCGACAATCTGATCGTGAACGGCAACTTCGGCTCAGGATCGAACGACTGGACCCTCTGGACCGAACGGGGATCCGTCAATCTCCAGACGACGGTCGACGACCGGCTCGCGCTGAGCGGGAACAACTTCAACGGCGGCGTCTACCAGCAGTTCGCCACCGGCGGCGCCGGAAACATCATCGATATCGAGGGCTTCTGGGCCTCGTCACCGACCATCGCTTCAGCGCAATGGGCTGAAGTACTCATCATCAACGGCAGCCGGCTGCCTCAGAACAGCCAGCCCGTCGACGCCACCCAGAACGACGTGGTGATGATCTACAAGAACGACACCTGGACCACTCCCTCTGGCTGGTCGGGAACGATGTCGGCCACCGCACCTGTCGTCGCGACCGGAAGCTTCACCGCCGCAGGCGCGACCGCCACGATCGTTCTCAAGTGCGGCAATATCGAAGGCGCCGGCACGAGCGGAACCCTCTGGGACGATATCGACGTCAGGGTAAGCGGTTACGAGGACCCCGACCCGGACCCCACCCCCGGCGGCAAGAGCAAGCTCAGCGTCCATTCCGGCGGGGGCACTCTGACCGACCAGTTTGTCCGCGAAGCGCAGCCCACTACCCTCAAGCTGCTCGATAATTTCGGCTACGCCTCGGTGGTGAAGCAGGTCTCTCCCGACACCGTCGTCATAGGCAGAATCTACCTGCCGGTGCAGCCGATGACCGGCGATCCCCAGACCCGCGCCGCGGAGTGGTGGAGCGCGAACTCGGCGACCATCCTGCAGTATCCCGACATCGACTACTGGGAGGGCTACAACGAGACCAGCACGGCTACAGTTGCGGAAATCGCCTGGTACGCGGAGTTCGAGGCGGAAAGAACCAGGATTCTAGCGGCCAACGGGCGCAAGTCCTGTATCGGCAACTTCTCCCTCGGAACTCCGGACGTGACCGATCCGAACGCCTGGCCCGCTTTCTATCCCGCCATAGACGCGGCTCTCGCCAACGGAGGCATCCTGGGCCTGCACGAGTACGGTACTCCCATGCAGCAGTACTACGATTTCGGGGATGAAGAGGGCTGGCTCTGCGGGCGCTACCGCAAGGCCTACAACCAGTACCTCATCCCCTCGGGCCGGGAAATCCCGCTGGTGATCACCGAAACCGGCGTCGACAACGAAGCCCCCGTCGGCTGGGTCAACTGGTTCACGGAAGCGGAGTATCTGAGTCAGCTCGAGTGGTACGACTCGATAATGATGGAGAACGACTATGTCCTGGGCGCGCAGATCTTCGCCCTCGAAATCCCCGGCTGGGGAGACTTCGACATCGCTCCGATCATGCCCGAACTGACCGTCTATGTCAGAGACTCTGTCCAGTAGTCCCTCGACCTATTGCAATCCCCTGCCCCTTCCGGACTATCCGGAGGGGCGGCTTTCTCCCGCCAAGGATCAGGCCTGGGGGTGGGTCGATCCCGAACGACGGGATTTCAGGGAGCTCGCCGATCCGACGGTCCTCTACTTCGACGATGCCTGGTACCTCTATCCCTCGGGCCGTATGGTCTACCGCAGCGTCGACTTCGTCAGCTGGGAACGTATCCCGCTGACGCCGGAGGATATCGGCTACGCGCCGACCGTCTGCCGTCACGGAGACCTCTTTCTGCTGAGCGCCTGCGACGCTGGGATCTGGGCCGGCCCCTCACCCGTAGGTCCCTTCCGCGAACTCGGCCCCGTCGTCCACGCCGACGGCACCCCCCTCGAGGACTGGATGGACCCGATGCTCTTCTCCGACGAGGACGGGAGACTCTTCGCCTACTGGGGCCTGGGGCAGGAGGGCATCCGCGGGGCCGAGCTCGACGCGGAGAATCCCCGCATGCTTATCAGCGAGCCCCAACTTCTCTTCAGATTCGATCCCGAGAAGGAATGGGAGCGCTCCGGGGATCTAAACGAGAATGCCGCGTCGACCTATATCGAAGGGGCCTGGATGCTGAAAACGGCGGGCAGGTACTATCTAATCTACGCTGCGCCGGGAACCGAGTTCGTCTCCTATTGTCTGGCATGCTATGTCGCCGAGGCACCCCTCGGGCCTTTCCGATTGCAGGAGCGCAACCCGGTACTGCGTAACACCGATGGGCTGATCAACGGAACCGGCCACGGCTCGATCGTCGCCGGCCCCGGGGAATCCCTCTGGGCATTCTATACCTGTCTCGTCAAATCACGTCATTTCTTCGAGCGCAGGATCGGCATGGATCCGGTGCGCTTCGATGAAGGAGGCAACCTCTATGTGGACGGTGCGAGCGCAACTCCGCGGCCGGCTCCCGGCCGGGAGAAAGCGCTCGACTGGTCCGATCGGGCGGCGGGTGCCGTTTGCCGGGCCAGCTCCGTCGACGGGGAGTCCGCCGCGGAAGACGCTGTCGACGACAGTATCCGCAGCGCCTGGCGGGCAGATCCGGCGGACGGGTCGCCGTGGCTGGAGCTGCGACTCGCACGTCCGGCTACGATCCATGCGCTGCGTATCCTCTGGGATGAACCGGCCCTCGACTTCACCGGCGATAGACATCCCCGGCCGATCGGATACCGGGTTACGGCGCGTACGTCCGAGGGTGGGAAGCGTCTCCTGCTGGACGCCGCAGACAACCGCCGGGAGCTGCTCTGCGACTACCGGGAGGTATCCCCGACGGAGGTTGATACGGTCAGGCTCGAGATCCTTACCCCGTCCCCCGCCGGAAGCGGCGTCGTCTCCTTCTCGCTCTTCGGTCCCGCATAACTCTATATCAGCCGCGGAGGAGCGGGTAACCCGATCGGGACCGAGCGGTAGGCCGCCGTCCAGGCTCCTTCTCTCGGCAGCTGATCGGCGGGGCTGAGACAGTCGATCTCACGTTCGTCCAGAACATGAAAGGGACCGTAGAGGTTCCGCAATCCCGTCGCCAGTCGCACCCGCATGATCCCCTCCCGGCACTCCTCCGGCACCCGCACCCGGTACGGGGGCGCTATCAGGGTGCGGACGGGCATACCCGAGGGGAACTCCACGTTCAGGGTCAGCTTCGGGGTGTCGACGGGGTCCCAGCGACAGGGGAACTCGATCTCTCTCCCGGACCAACCGGGGTCGATTGCGAAGCGATACTCAAAGCCGCCGGCATAAAAAGGAAATCCCTGGAGAGCCAGATCCCCGCAAACAAGGCGGTTCTCCCCGGGTCCGATCATCGGCCCGCTCTCCTCGAAGCGCACGCTGAAATCGCCGGCGAGAAAGACCGGTTCGATCTGCAGACCCGGAGACCACTCACCTCGGATACGAATGCGATGCTCCCCGGGAGCGAGAACCCCGGCCGGTACAAACCGGCGCAGCGAGGGATCAAATTTCCAGCCTGCGGGCTCGAGTTCCCTCCCGTCGAGGGAGAGCCTGAATCCCGCGGGCAGCTCGGCCAGAATCGATGCGCCTTCGAGCTGGAAGGGCAGCGTAAAACGATAGCCTGCGCTGAAGGGAAGGGGCTCCGCGGCGGAGAGTTCGGCGAGATCGCCGACCGCCTCGACGCAGAAGAGCTCCCGCTTTACACCTGCGGCATCCAGGGTACAGCGGTCGAGGAGCAGGTTGTTCTGATCCAGGGGACGGATGTCCAGCGGATGGAGCGTCGCCGGCTGCGCGACCGGTGGGAGCACTGTCGGGAAGGACGGAACCATTCCCGCATTCGCCTCCTGGTCCGGAAACCAGAGCAGATGCGACCGTCCGCCGCCCAGGGGAACCTCCCAGGCGCCGTCGGGTAGGCGTCGGAAGGAGTCCGGAAGGACACCTCCGTTCATGGTATCGATGCACTGCGGTTCGCGCTTTACTCCCGGGAAACGGAGAGCGAGAATCCGCTCGTCTTTCGCCTCATGGGCCAGGAAAAGAAGCCTGCCCTCCCCCGGGACCAGCCGTTCCTGGAAGACCAGCCCCCGATCGAGCGCGCCGACTACGGCGCTTTCGATCTGGGGGGCGCCGAAGCGCGCCAGGAACTTCCTCAACCCCTCGTCGAGCGAGGCCTCGGCGGAGTCGTCGAGGGGAACGATGGAATCGGCCGGGCCCTCAAACGCAACCGCATCGAAGAGATCGCGCAGGTCCGCCGGATCGAGCGGCGAGGCGACCCTGCCGCCAGCTGCGATAAACTCATCAATGAGCCGCTGCGTCGACGCACGCAGCCGCACGATCGCGGGCAGCACCAGAATCCCGTAGCGCATCACCCCGATCTCAAGGCGCCCGTCGACCACCCGCCCCATCTCCGCCAGATAGGACTCGTCGCCGAGATCCCAGTCGTAGCCCGTGCCCTGCAACGTCCGGACCAGCAGACGGAATCTCAGCGAGAGGGGATCGTCGCCGTGAAAATCGTCGTCCCGTTGGGTAGCCCAGAAGCTCTCCATCGGATGCAGCACCAGCAGATCCGCCCGCCGTCTTCCCCGGGAGAGGGCGAAGCCGATCCTGGCGAAATGGGCCGAGAGCCGGGCGGCGGAGTCGAACCAGGGCTGCTGAAAACCGAAGGTCGGCGGATAATCGCGCTTGCGGTAGCCCTCCAGGCTGTAGTGACAGGCGTGATGGCAGAGCAGGTTGACTCCCAGGGCGTTCATCCAGTCGCCCATCCATTTCTGATCCTGCAGCCCGAAATCAAATCCGCCGCCGGCGAAGGTTTCGCACATTACCTGTTCCCGACCCAGCTGCGCGGCCGCCGATTGCGCCTGTTTGCAGAGCAGTACCGCGTCGGACCAGAAGGCCTTGAGTTCGATCTCCTTTCCCAGGTGATCTATTCCAGGTATATGCGATCTGCGGTAATGGTGCATCGGATTGCCGACCGCCCTCACCGCCGTGCGGGGATGCTCTTCCAGAATCACATGTCCGGTAAGCTGGATACCGTTCTCTTCGCACCAGCGATAGAGCCGGCCGGTGAAGTTCTCGGCGAAGAGTTCGGAGAGCAGCCGGTAATAGCGGTAGCGCACCGCGGCGGCCCCCTGCCCATCGTAGAGCAGCAGGGGCAGATCGTCGAGTAGCGAGGCATGAAAGCGTTCCGCATACTCCCGGGGGAAGGAGTCGCTCCAGGGGAAGCGCGGCGGCCCCTCCCAGAGCCCGAGTTCGTGGTACTCGGGCTCATCGAAGAAGGCCCCCGCCACATGCCGCCAGAGATCGGGGCCGAGATAGTCGCGATAGGCAGCGTAGGTCGACGCGATGAAGGCGTCGGTCACCTCCGGATTGAAGACATCGATGTAGCCCGAGACCTTCTCCTCGGGGCAGAATTCCCGTTCGCCGTCGTGCAGCTCCAGCCGGAAGAGGAGCAGGGTATCTGCGGCGGGATCCTCGGCGCGCCAGATCTCGCCGGCCACCGCCTGTCGCCTCCCGAGAATTCCCGGATCGCCCGTTTCCCGGGTCGCAAGCTCCCAGGCTCCGAGTATCTCTCTTCCGTCGGGAATAGCGACGCTTCCGTCACGGAACTGGTGCAGCTCGACCCGTGCAAAGCGCCCCCGGGTCCACTCTCCCAGTTCGAGAATCTTCCCGCCGGCATAGCCCGAGGGCCAGTTGTCCTCGTCGTAGAACCAGGGCCGCATCCCGAGCCGCGCAGCCTCCTCCACCGCCGCCTTCAGCGCCTCCATCCACTCGCGCGAAAGGTAGGGCGTCAGTCTGCCCATCCTGGCGTGCATAAAGAAGCCGCCGTAGCCGCCCCGGTGCATCTCCCGCACCTGACGCCGCATCTCTTCGGGGTCGAGCCGATGATTCAAAAACCAGAAGGGGGCGGGACGGAACCGGACCGGCGGTTCGGCGAGGCTCTCGATGATTCCCATCAGTGAACCCTTTTCGGATAGCTCTCATCGGCCTCCGGGGGACCGTCCTCGAGGCAGGCCCGGGCCAGCTCCAGAGCGTCGGCTTCGGCCACTGCCATGACGGTATCCGCTGCGCCGTAGTAGATCAGCAGACGCCCGTCGAACTCGAGGGCCGCGGTGGGAAAGACGACGTTGTTGACGTTTCCGATGCGTTCGTACTCCGCCTGCGGATCAAGCAGCGGCGCCCGCAGCTTACCGAGAATACGCAGGGGGTTCTCGAGGTCGAGCAGCAAACAGCCGGCCTGATAGGAGTAGCCGTTGAGGCTCTGCCGCACCCCGTGGTAGATCACCAACCAGCCGAGATCGGTCTTGACCGGCGGCGCTCCGGGGCCGATCTTGGCGCTCTCCCAGTAACGCAATCCGCGTTCGAAGAGCAGCTCCGTCTCTCCCCAGTAGCGCAGATCGGGCGAGCGGGAGAGGTAGATATCGCCATCGCCGCCCTCCAGCATCGGCCGCTCGAGGCGCAGATACTTACCGTCGATCTTTTGGGGAAACAGCACGCAGTTGCGATGGTCCGGACCGGTTATGTAGCCTAACTCCTCGAGGGAGGTGAAATCCCGCGTCCGCGACAGGACGATACGCCCGCCCAGCCTCGAGGCGACGTTGTGGGTTATGTAATACCAGCCTTCGAGCTCGGTGATGCGCGTATCGAAGATCCCGCCGTAGGGATAGTAGGGATACTCCCGGGGCGGAGTCATCATGTCCCGATCCTCGATGGTAAAATCGACGCCGTTCCGGCTACGCGCCACCAGAAACCGGGAACTCCAGTCTCGCACCCAGGTGGAAAGCAGCATAACGATCTCGCCGTCGACTACCGCCGCGCCGCTGTTGAACACACAGTTCGCTCCGCCGGGAATCTGGTCGGGCCGAACAACCGGATTGGCTCCGCTTCGTACTACTAAGTCTTTCATTTCTCACTCTCCGATAAAACATTTGCATCGCTATTGCATTCAATTACAATCTGCATTATAATTAATACAATACATTTCTTTCAATATGTTTTATATATGTCACAAGAAAAGATGAGTACAGAAGCGCCGACCTACCATATAATCTCGCATACTCACTGGGACCGGGAGTGGTACCTCCCCTTCGAGCAGTTCAGAATCATGCTGGTCCGTATGCTCGACGGCCTGCTGGAGCTGCTCGATCGGGAGCCTGATTACCGTTTTCACCTCGATGCGCAAACGATCCTGCTTGACGACTATCTCGATATCAGACCGGAACGCCGGGAAGAACTGCGGATGCGTATCAGGGAGGGACGTCTCCTGATCGGCCCTTGGTATGTGCAGAACGACTTCTACCTCTCCAGCGGGGAAGCGACGATCAGAAACCTGGAGATCGGGATCCGCGCGGCCGAGGAGTTCGGCGGCGGAATGCGAATCGGCTACGCCGCGGATCAGTTCGGCGTAATCTCGCAACTGCCCCAGATTCTACAGGGCTTCGGCATCGACAGCTTCATCTTCGGGCGTGGCTTCGATAACTGGATAAAAGAGGGTGACGAATGGGTTCTGCGCCCCGCGCCGACGGAGTTCGTCTGGGAGGGGGCGGACGGATCCCGGGTCGACGCCTTCCACATGGCGTTCTGGTACAATAACGCCCAGCGCTTCTCCGCCGACAGAGCAAAAGCCGGCGCGCTGCTGCGCGGTATCCGCGAATCGGCCCTGCCCCGCGCGACGACCCCGCACCTGCTCTGCATGAACGGCGTGGATCATCTGGCTCCGCAGGATGATCTGCTCGAGATCCTGAGTGATCTTTCGGCAACGCTGCCGCCGGGCGAAACCCTGCGGCAATCGACCCTCGCGGAGTACGTCGACGCTGTACGACGGCGACTGGAGATCGAGGATCCCCGTCCCCTGATACGCGGCGAGCTGCGGGAAGGACGGGGCGATCAGATCCTCCACGGAACCCTCTCGACCCGCTCCTACCTCAAGTACCTCAATGTCGAGGCGCAGAACCAGCTGGAAGCGATACTCGAACCGCTCTATGCGCTGCTGGAGCTGGCCGGTTTCTCCGGCTGCTGGCCCGAATCGATCCTGCACTACCTCTGGAAAACCCTCCTGAGCAATCTGGCCCACGACAGCATCTGCGGCTGCAGCGCCGACCGGGTTCATGCGGCGATGGTGGACCGCTACGCGCGGATAGAGGAGGCCGCGGACTTTCTCGAAGAGGAGGCGCTGGATCTCCTCTCCCGCCACTGGGATTGCGGTGGCGCTCCCTTCTTCATCGCCGTCGTCAACACTCAGCAGGATCCGCGATCGGAGGTGCTCAGCTGCGAGCTCCACTTCCCCGCCGATCTCGAGATCGCCTCGTTCAGACTCTACGATTCCGAAAACAACAAGCTCTCGTTCGAGGTGCTGCATCGGGAACGGATGCTGCGCAATGCAATCAGTCCTATCAATCTGCCCGGGAACCTCGAGGTGGACTCCTTCCACTGTCTGATAGAGAGCCCCCTGACGGCGGGATTCGGTTTTTCCACGATCAGGGTTGTCCCCGATTCTCATTCCGCTACCCCGCCGGCCGGTACCGGGAACGACCGCCCCGTCCCCCGCATCGAAAACGAGTACCTCAGCGTAGGGCTGCACGAGAACGGAACCGTCGAACTGCGCGACGCGGACGGGAGGTTGATTACCGAGTCGGCGATCGTGCTGGAGGACGATGAGGATTGCGGCGACGTCTACCTCTACCGCGACGGCCCGGTGAAAGAGCTCTACAGTTCGACCGCGATGCCTCTCGTCATCGAAGAGGTCGTGCAGGCTGAGCTGGAATCGCGCATCACCTGGCACAGCGAATGGGATCTGCCCCTCGAGTATCTCGGTCCGGAGGAGCGCCGCTCCGCTGAACGGGGAAGGCTCACGACCAGAATCACCCTCAGACTGCGGAAGCACGACCCGTATCTGACGATCCTCTTCGAGATCGACAACGAAATCCGCGATCATCGCCTGCGCTGGCGTCTGGAGAGCCCAGCCGCGTGCGATACGACCCTCGCCCGCGCCCCCTTCAGCTACGAGGAGCGCTCCCGCATCATCGACGACGCCGAGATCCGGGGCCGAGAGAATCCCTTCGCGGGAGTGCTGATTCACCGCGATTCTGAAGGTCGGGGTATCGCCCTGCTCTCGCGTGGAATACACGGCTATGAACACGACCCCTTCGACCCCTCCCTGCTGCGGCTGACCCTCCTGCGGGCCAATAAATATATCCTCAAGGGTTTCGACGGCGAGAACATGCGTAACGACCTGTGGCAGGCCGCGGGGAATCAGTGCCCCGGTACGACGAGACTTGAAGCGGCCCTGCTGCCGCTTACCGCCGGCGACAAGACAGCCGACATCGAGCGGGCGCTGCGCCGCTTCCTGACGCCGCTGCGCCGCCGTTTTCAGGCGACCGACGCCAGGATTCTCGGCGGAGGCCGTCCCGGCGTCCAGGATCCGGCGGTGAGCGAGATTTTCTACCCCGAGGACCGCTTCCCCGAACTGAAGATTACCCCCGGGGAAATCCTACAGATCTCCGGCGCGGAGGTCAGCTGTTTGAAACTTAACCGGTCAGCTGATATGATAATTCTCAGGATCGTCAATCTGGAGGCCGACGCGTCGGCGGTCGACATCAGCTACGCCGGAGAGTTACAGGCGGCATATCGCCTCGATCTCGCGGAAAATCTGCTGGAGAGCATCCCTATCGCCGACAATGCCGATATCGCGCTCACGCTGAAGCCGGGAGAGATCGCGACCTGCGGCCTCGTTACGGCCGACTATCCGACGTACCGGGTAGCATCCGAATCTGGACGAGAAGAAGAACGTGGATCAGGAAAACGGAAAAAAACTGCCGCTCTATCTGCAAATTAAAGAGACCATCGAGGAGCGCATTCGCAGCGGCCATTATCAGCCGGGCAGTCTGCTGCAGACCGAGATGGAGCTCTGCGCCGAATTCGACGTCAGCCGCGTCACGATACGCAAGGCCCTGAAAGAGCTGACCGACGAGGGCTACCTGGAACGGAAAAGCGGCAGCGGAACCTATGTGCGGCGGCATCGTCATCACCCGGCCTCGGACTCCCGTATGCTGGGGATTATCGTCACCAAGATTCAGGTGGAGTTCATGGGATCGATCGTCGCCGGTTTCGAATCGACGGCCCTCGAAAACGGATGGCTGACGATACTCTGCAGCTCCGAAGACGATCCCGATCTGGAACTGCGCTGCATCGAGGCCCTGCTGAAATCGGACGTGCGCGCTATCGCCGTCGCCCCCTGTCACAAGTCGCGGCTCGCCGAACGGGAGGAACAGCTTTCCGCGGCCGGAATCGCCCTGGTCCTGATCGATCGCGGAGCAAATCTGAGCGGAAGCTACGACTTCATCGGTTCCGACAACTTCGGCGGCGCCTATGCCGCAGTCCGGCACCTCCACAACCAGGGCTTTTACAACTCCGCCTTCCTCGCCTACCGCTCCGCCATCTCCTCGATCACCGAACGCCTCGACGGCTACCTGCAGGGTATCCAGGATTTCGGACTCGAGTCGACCGATCGAATAGATATCGGCCGCGAGGGACATTCGACCTTCTATAAAAATCAGTACCGTTACCTGATAGAAGAGCTGCGGGATCATATCCAGGAGATGCGCGATCAGAGCCCCTTCGGGATCGTCGCCGTCAACGATTTCATCGCCATCGAGTGCATCAGAATCCTCAAGGAGGAGGGGATGGAGATCGGGCGGGATGCGGCCGTAATCGGCTTCGACAACATACCGGAGGGAGCCTACCTCGACCCGCCGCTGACGACGGTGGTACAGAACGCCCGGCTGATCGGACGCAACGCCGCCGAGATCTGTGTGCGCAGGGTCGAGTCGCCCGATTCGCCCCTGGGACACCTCTCGATCCCGACTCAGCTGATGCTCAGGAAATCCTGCGGAGAATAGACGGAGAATAGCACACATGGCACGTTACCCCCTCGACGGCAGCGGCTGGGAGATCACCGGCTGGTACCGCAATCAGTGGAAATTCACCCGCTCGATGGAGCTGGACAAGATGCTCGTACCCGCGGTGGCGACCTTCACCGGCGCCTTTCCGGGATCGATCCAGGCCAATCTGCAGCGCCGAGGAGTTCTGGAGGATCCCAGGATCGGCCTCGACAGCCTGAAGGCCGAATGGGTTAACAACCGCGAATGGTTCTGCGACCGCCGGTTCAGCATACCCGGAGAGATCTCCCCGGAGACCCGAATTTTCCTGCGACTCCTCGGCCTCGACACTGAGGGCGAGATCTACTTCGATTCGGAACTGATCGGCAGTTTCGAGACGCCCCTGGTTCCGGTGGAACTGGAGATCAGCGGAAAAATTGAACCGGGCCGGGACCACCTTCTCAGAATCGTCTTTCACCAAACCCCCGAGGTCGACGGTCAGTACGGCTTTACCGGGCGTATCAGGCGTTTCGTCAGTCGCTTCGGCTATATATGGGACTGGTGCCCGCGCATGCCCCAGACCGGTATCTGGGACTCGGCCCTCGTCGAGACCACCGGCCTGATCAGAATCACTTCCTGCCGGCCTCTGACGGAGGAGACGGCAGACGGATGGCGAGTCGCGATCCGCACGGAACTCGACAGCGTCGCAGCCGCACCGGGGGTGCGGCTCTCGTATACCCTTGCGGATCCGCAGGGCCGCCCCGTCGCTTCAGGGGAAGAGACGCGCGCAGTCGAAGCCGGGCGCTCGGAAGCGGAGTTCCTCCTCGCCGTCCCGGCGCCTGAACTCTGGTATCCCGCGGGAACGGGGGCAGCGTCCCTCTACTCCCTCGAAGTACGCATACTGGACGGAGCCGGCCGGGAGAGCCACAGCTGGCGCGGCCGGATCGGCTTCCGCAGGGTGGAGATGGTTCGGAATCCCGGCGCCCCCGAGACGGCGCTGCCCTACACCCTGCGCATAAACGGCAGGGAGCTCTTTCTGAAAGGAGTCAACTGGGTGCCGCCGACTGCCTACTTCGGCGACGCCGATCCGGCGGAGTACAGACGCCTGCTGACGACTTTCCAAGAGATGGGCTGCAACCTGATCCGTGTCTGGGGCGGAGCGGTCCTCGAGAAGGAGTGCTTTTACGACATCTGCGACGAACTGGGGCTGATGGTCTGGCAGGAGTTTCCCCAGAGCTCCTCAGGGATGGACAACCTGCCGTCGGAGGATCGGGAGTATGTCGAGCCGTTGACGCGAGTCGCGGAGAGCTATCTGAAGCGCCGGGCGCGCCACCCCTCCCTTATAATCTGGTGCGGCGGCAACGAGCTGATGTATCCCGATTATCGGCCCATCGGCGAAGAGCACACGGCCATAGAGGCTTTGGCGCGAAGCGTGCGCAGCCTCACCCCCGACAGGATCTTTCTGCCGGCCAGCGCCTCGGGACCGCGTTTCTGCGCCTCAGGCCACGAGTTCGGCGGCGGCGTCCATCACGACGTCCACGGCCCCTGGCTCTTCGGGGGCGTCGAGGAGCATTTTACCTTCTTCAACGGCGACGACAGCCTGCTCCGTTCCGAAACGGGATGCCCCGGTGCCTCGCGACCGGCACTGATTGCAGAGTTCAGCGGCGAATGTTCCGTCTGGCCGCCCGATGAAACCAACCCCTACTGGACCCACCGCGGCTCCTGGTGGCTGCAGTTCGAGGAGCTTACAGGCCTCTTCGGTCCATGGAGGGAGGAAGAGTTCGCCCAATACTGCGCCGCGAGCCGTTTCATCCAGGCCGCCGCCCTGGCCTACGCCGCCGAGGCGACCCTGTCTCGCAGCCCCGCCGCCTCGGGCTTCATCGTCTGGATGGGCAACGAGCCCTTCCCCAACAACGCCAACACCTCCGTGCTCGAGTTCGACGGTCGCCCGAAACCGGCCTGGTACGCCCTGCGACGCGCCTTCGACGAGACGATTCCGACGGCCTCCTTCGAGCGCATCGTCTGGGAGACGGGCGAGGAGTTCGGCGCCGAGCTCAGAACTCCGGACTGCTCCTGGGAACTCCGCGGTGCGAGCGGCGATCTCCTAGCCCGGGGAAACGGAGCGCTGATCCGCGCCGCCGTGCCCGACCGCCCCTTCTTTCTGCGACTGCAGGGGAAGGAGGGCGCGCGCCGCACCTATCCTTTCTCCGTCGCATCGCGGCGCGACGGGGAGTGGGAGCGGCCGCTCGCGTCGCTGCGGGAGCTGTCCGTCGACGGGGTAACCGCCGATCCGACGGTACGGGAGGGCGTTCGCGGCTTTCTGGTGCGTAACGGCGGCTCCCTGACCGCCGTCGGCGTCACGCTGGGGCTGCCTGAGGGGTCTCCTCGGGGCCTGCTGTTCACCCGCGGCGACGAGATACTCTTTCCCGGCGAAGAGCTCTTCTTCGGGTTGACTGCAACCGCGCCGGAAGAGTTCGAACCGCCGCAGCAGGCCGTGATAGAGGTATTGAACTGCCGGAAATCGTAACAGCGGGAAGCCTCAATTTCGCCCGCTAGCGCGATACCCGTCCCACTCATTGTATCCGGAAGAAAAACAGTCCGGCGTCCGTCCAGAACGTACGGCCCTGATCGCCAGTTCGGCCATCTCATCGATACCGACGAAGCAGTACTCGTCGCCGAGGAGCCCGGCCGTTTCGGCGAGCAGGGAAGGCGACCATCCGCCGCAGGAGGAACCGGATCTGCGGTCGTCGGGAACGAGGAGCGGGGCGGTGAAGCTCGGTTTAGTCCTGATCGAGCAGTGTCGCCGGATCGCGGAGGCCAGTGAGTCCGGCGTCCCGCGGGAATCGAAGTAGTTCAGGCCCGAATTGCCCCGGAAGAAGGCGACCGACCTCCCGCCGTTGAGCAGGGTCACGCCGTAGGGACCGCAGGGAAAGCAGAAGGATTTCAGTCGGGAGAGCTTCGCATAGCGTTCATAGACCGGACGCGAGAAGTGCATCCAGGCCTCCGTCGAGCCCATACCCGCGGTACGGAAGAGTTTACCCGTACGCCTCATCCAGGGATCCGGATTCGGCAACTTGTCGGGCAGGGTGTAACCGGCGCCGCTGGCCCCGCCGACGAAACAGTCGTTCTTACCGGCTGTATTCCAGTAGAACTCGGCCAGAGCCGGGAACTCCTCGATAAAGAGGGGATTCATTCCCCAGTTAATCGGAAGCCGTCCCCGGGCCGGGTCGAGCCAGGCGCCTCCCTGCACCGAGACCGCCATCTTCGGACTATCCCCCTCCGACATACAGAGGGCGATATAGTGCCTGCGTTCGAGGCTGCGGACGCGCCTGCGGGATCGCCGCCGCCATCGACGCCGCTCTGCGGGGAGCTCCGCCCAGAAACTGAGGTTCGGGGCTTCGGCGCACATGACGATACAATCGTGAAAGCCGACGGCCTGGGCGTAGGACTCCTCCGGTTCGCCCCAGCCGTAGACATAGCCTCCGGCCGGAAGCGCGGTCAACACTTCGTGGAAGAGCTCCATGTTGCGTGAGTCGGCGCCCGGTTTCAGCTCCACGCCGAAGACGAATCCCCGCTGCGCGACGCACAGATCGACCGCATCTACCGAGGGACCGCTCCAGGCTTCCTCGACATGCAGAACGCAGCGCTTGTCGCACTGGGGCAGGATCTCGTCGACGGCCCAGGCCAGCGCTTCCAGATCAGTCTCGAAGCGCCCCGCCAGATAGACCGCCGGAGCCATCCTCCGCGCCGCTTCGCTGCCCGCCGGCAGGGGAAGCAGATTGCGGATGCCGGCCAGGGTGACCGCCGCCCAGCGTGTAGCCGGAAGATCCGGATCCCATACGACGCTTCCGCGGAAGGCTGTGCGGAAGCGGCTGCAGGCGCTCTCGAGATCGGGGAGCTCCTCGAAATCGAACCCCTTCTCCCTGCCCAGGTAATCCGGCCAGAACTGATCCGCCGGTTCCCAGTTCCAGAAACCGGTCTTGAGAAACAGTACCGGACCGTTGCGATTGACCAGGCCCTGCAGGGCGCGGGCGGTCAACCGTTCATCGGCGGAGAGCCCCCGGATATCGAGGATTGATGCCCGTCGCCGGGTCATCGCGGGAAGCGCTCGTCGCGGCCCGGCAGAGCCTCGACCTGCTTCTGCACCCCCTCCTGGTACCAGTAGGCCACCGAGGCGATATCGTCGGCCAGGGGCTGGAACTTGGCGTTCTCCCACCAGCCGAGAGCCTGAATGGTCACCTCTAAATCCTCGTCGAAGCGGATCGGATCCATCACGTGCCAGCGGTAGAGACCGTGTTTGAGTACGTCCCCCTCCCGTTTGTGTTCCAGGGGATAGCCTAGGAAGGGGGTCGAGTAGGTACCTTCGGTGAAACTCCAGGCGCCGCCGACGTAATCCTCGGTACCGGTACCGCAGATCGTGGGAAACTGATCATCGCCGTCCATGAAGAACTTAATCTCCCCTTCGCCCCACCAGCCGCCGGAGAGCTGCGTCCAGGCCAGGTAGGTGCCGACATACTGTCCCCGTCCCTGAATCCTAGGCAGAATGATGTGTTCCGGGGCCTTACGGTCAGTGACCGAGCGACGCCAGCGGGCGTGGAAACGGGTCGCCTCCGCGGGGACGGCGGTCTCCTGGTAGGTGATCTGGTAGAAGAAGGCCGGGATCTTCTCCCAGTCCTGACTCTCGATCGTGATCCTGGCGCCGTTCTGAAAGGGCATCGGCCAGTAACAGTTGAACCCGCCGTTCGAATTAACGCAGACCGGCAGGCTTGCGATGCTCTGCCTGAGCTTGTGCCCGTTGGCGAAAAAGTCTCCCAGCGGAACCTCCACGGAGGGGATTTCGGAGCCGTCCCAGTAGAATCTGAGGATACAGGTCCGGTAGGCCTTCGGATCGACGGTAATCCAGATATGCTGGATAATCCCCGAGCCCTCGATCGACGCCAGCTCGGTAACGGTTCCCGGCTCCAGATCGATACAGGGACGCACCTTCCAGCCCCTGCCCAGCCCGGAGGCCGGATTGTTCGCATCCGGTTCGGCCTTCGCTCCGCCGCCTTTAGACCCGTCGGGATTTTCAGCACAGATCGATCTGGTACGCGCATCGGCCAGATAGGGCAGAGCGCCCAGGGACGGTATAAACGGTGTAATCATCAAGTTGCTCCTTCTATAGTGTCGCTAATCTTCGTCGCAATACGCGACGGTCGCTGCATTCAAAGCCTTAACTTGTATATCCTCCGGGGAACAGCCGCGCACCGTTATCCGATACTCCGCCCCCGCAGCGAGATTGAGATAGTTGTCCGAGGCCTCGCAGCCGTCGGGATGTTCCAGGATGACGAAATGGGCGAAGCGTGATGCGGAAAGCACACATTCGGCATCATCCCCGCATCGGCGACGAACGACGCGCAGCTCCGTCTCCGGGTAGGCAATCTCCCCCGGCAGGAAGGCGGTCACGCACTCGTCGCTCAATAGAGACTCGTCCCGCCAGAGCCGCGATCGGATCCAGCCCTTCAGGTCGTAGCTGACCGCAACCCGTTCGACGCTGTAAGGCGGAAGACGGACTTCGCCGTCGAAGGATCGGTCGACACCGTCGAAGGGACCGGCCTCGATCAGATAGCGGCAAATCGCTTCCTTAGGCCCGTCGTTGATCGCATAGAACTCGCTCTTCGGTCCCCGACTAAAGGAGTAGATCCCGATCGGGGCATAGGCCTTTCTAATCCAGAACCAGGCCGGCCGCCGTCGAAGATAGTAATCGACCGCAGTCCAGCCGTGGGTGCCCCAGCAGTCGCTGTACATCCAGAAGAGGGTTCCGCCGCACTCCTCCAACCTCACGCGCGTGGAGAGTATCGCTTCGCGGTAGCCGATCGCCTGGTAGGCATTACTCTTGTAGATCAGCTCCTCCCGGGACTGCGGCAGGCCGCCGTACATGAAGGCGACGCAGGCGTCGGTATGGCCCTTGTTGAAGCTGTTGTCGTGGGCCCGCACCCCCGGATGGGCCTGCTCCAGGGTATCTGCCCCGGAGAACTGCCTGATCGTCGCCGGCAGCGCCGCGGCCAGGAGACCGTACTCGCTGATGAAGCGCCCCCGCTCGCCGCGGTAACGCCTGAAATCGGTACGCTCACGTTCGGTCGTCCCGTGGATGGTCACCTCCCAGGCGTGGACGTCGCCCGACTCCTCGCCGTTCTGAAAGCCCTCTGGATCGGCGTCGAAGGGACTGGAGGGGATGTAGGGACGTCCGGGATCCAGCTCGCGGCAGAGCTCCGGCAGAATTCGGTCGCACAACTCCCGTCCGTAGAAGGGCTTCAGGCGCCCGCCCTCCCCGCGCTTGTATACCCCGAAAATCCAGTGGTTCTCGTTGTTGCCGCACCAGAGGGCCAGGGAGGGGTGGTGCCTGAGCCGGCGCAGGTTGTCCCGCGCCTCGGCAACGAACTCTTCCACGAAGCCGGGATCGTCGTCGGGGTACTCGCTGCAGGCCATCATGAAATCCTGCCAGACCAGAATCCCGTGCCGGTCGCACAGTTCGAAGAACTGGTCGTCCGGATAGACCCCGCCGCCCCAGACGCGCAGCATGTTGAAGCCCGCCTCGACGGCGGCCTCTATCAGAGCGGACTGTTTGGCGGGATCCACGCGGCCGGGCAGGCTGTCGGGGGGCACCCAGTTGGCGCCCTTGCAGAAGAGCGGCCGATCGTTGACGATGAACCTGAAGGATTCGGTGCCGTCAGCGCCCGGCGTGCGGTCGAGAAGCAGTTCCCGAAACCCGTAATCGAAAACCCGGGTATCGATGACCTCGCCCCGCTCCAGCAGTTCGAGTTCGACTCGATAGAGCCGCTGGTCGCCGAATCCCGCCGGATACCAGCGTTCAACCTCGGGGAGATCGAGGAGCAGTTCGCCCGCTCCAGGGCCGCACTGCGCGCGAACCTCCGCCTGTAGCTCCGGAATCCTGAGCACCGCCTCCCCCGACCACTCCCCGGCGTAAGTGTCGACGTCGAAGCGCGCTTTCAGACGCGCTCCCCGGTCGGTACAGCTCGCCGTACAGTGATGATCGGCGATCGCCGCCCGACCGTACAGAACGAGTTCGACATCCCGCCACAAACCGAGAGTCACCAGCCGGGGCGCCCAGTCCCAGCCGAAACTGAACTGGGGCTTGCGTAGGAAAAGCCGTTCGCGGTGGTCGTCGCAGATATATCTACCCCCCGTCGCGGAGGCCGCCTGTTCTACGGCCCCGGATACCCCGCTCTCCATCTCGATTATGAGCTCGTGCGTCCCGCCGTTCCGCAAGGCCTCCGTCAAGTCGAAACGGTAGGTTCGGAAGGCGTTGGCGGTGTTACCGATGCTCTCGCCGTCGAGGAAGAGGCGCCCCGTCCCGTCGATTCCGTGCAGCACCAGTTCCGCCCGGACGTAGTCCGAAGAGGCCTGAATGGCGCGGCGATATCTGAATACCGTCTCCTCCACCCAGGCGAATGACGAGCTGTTGTCGGCCAGCAGCGGTTCGGGAAGAACCTCCGCCCTGACCAGGTCGTCGTTGACGTCTCCCGGTACCTGTGCCGGAACGGGTCCTTGATTCGGCCATTCCAGAGTCCAGTCGTCATTCAATCCTATCGTCTCTTTATGAATAGTTGCTTTCATGCGCTGCCTGATTGTGATTGTGTTTTCCGCTATTGAAGGCGTGGCGAGAGAATGTAACGCGATCTGACATCCTTGAATGCGGCAAAGGCGTCGCGGGGAGTCAGGTCCCGCTCCATCAGACCGAAGGAGGTTCCGCCGGGAAGATCGCAGAGGACGAGGTAGCGGGCGTACTCGACGTACTCGTACTCTTCCCCGGCCAGGGTCTCCAGGACAGCGGCTATCTTGTCCGCCGTACCCGGCGCTGTGGAGTCGGACCAGCCGTATTCGCTGACCCATATCTGCTTGTTCCCGTCGCCGTGGGCGACCATCACGCCGCGGGTCGCCTCCAGCGCCTCCCAGTGCAGGCCGTCGGCGGCGTAGGGGTGAATATCGATCGCATCGAAATAGCCTTGAGCCCCCGCGGCATACATACCCTCGATATAGTCAGAACCGTTGGGAACATGCGTCCCGTAATCGATGCAGCCGGCGGCGACGACGGCAGAAGGGTTGCCGGCCTTCAGGGCCGGATAGGCCCGCTTCAGCCAGGCGGTGTAGAGGGTGTAGCTGTTCCCGTTGGAACAGCCGTCGTTGACCCAGCTGCAGCCGTTCGGTTCGTTCCAGAAGAAGAAGCGTTCCACCCGGCCGGCATAGCGCTCGGCCACGGCGCTGCAGTAGGCCTCGAAGTCGGCGGCATATGCCTCGTCCGGAGGAGTTCTCCATCCTGTTCCGGGACTCCAGCCAATGGGCAGGGCCCAGTCGGGGGTGTTGCCGATATAGGCGTAGACCCGCAACCCGAACTCCTCGGCGTCGGCGACCCACTCGTCGCTCCGGCTCCAGTCGTAGCTGCCGCGTACCGGCTCGATGTTGCACCAGTCGAATGAGCCGTGGATCGCGGTGCCGCCTGCGGCTTTGATGGCCGCCATCTGCGCGCGGTCGTACTCCCGGGGATCGCTCTCGTACTGATCCGGAATCTCCGCGGCGGATAGCCAGTCGGACCAGAGCACGCCGATGCCGAAGATATCCCTGTCAACAAGGGGCAGTCCTTCATCGGGCGGGCTGCAGGAGGCGAGGATCAGTATCGACAGTAGACTCAGGATAATCGTCGGAAACGACCGGACCGCAGGGATACCTGAGTACCCTTCGGCCGGTCCGGTCGGGAAACCAGTCATGATTCGGCGCCGACGCTCGTAACCACCGGGTTGGTAAAATAGTTGTAGACGATGGGAGGATTTTCGGTATAGTGGTTGATCATCAGCATCACCGTGACCTCGCCCTTCTCATCGGCCTTCACATGGTTATGGCTGAGCGTCTGCCAGCCCCCCTCGGTCGCGTCGGGATAGCCGGATCCGGCGAAGCGTCCGACGCTGTCTACCCATTTATAGATCAGAAAGTCCTCGACCCAGTCCGGCTTGGGCCAGGTTCCGAGCTCAGCGTCATGCCTGCCGGGAAGCAGGAAAAGCTCCATTAGCGAATCGGACATAAATACATCAATATTCATATCCATCCGGAACTCAACCGGCTGATTCGGTTCCAGGCCGGAGAAGTGCCAGACTGCCGCCGACTCGCCGTAGGGCATGATACATTCGATCGCCTCCACGCCGTCGAACACGATACCGGGTTCAAACTCGGCGATCTTGATCGCCTTGCCCCAGGATTCGGTCGCCACCAGATCGACATCGGCCGCATCGAAACTGGCGCCGTTAAGCGAGCTTTCAAATCCGCCGCCGCTCGTGGTCGCACAGGCGGCGACCAACAGAACCGCGACTAGAAGAATGACCGGCTTTAGTTTATTCATAATCTTGCTCCTCTCGTTAGTACGTCTATGAACGCACCACGGGGTTGGTAAAATACTGATAGATCACCGGGGGACGCTCGCCGCGTTTGGTCAGGATCATGATGATCGTCAACTCGCCGTCGGCGTCCGTCCGGGCGGGCTTGTCAAGCACGGTCCAGCCGTTGGTCGAATCAGGCCACATCGCGTCGCCGTCGGCCCACTTGTAAACGATGGCGGAGTTGAACACGTCCCGCGGTTTCAGCGCGACCTCGGAGCTGAGCTTTCCGGGCAGATAGGCGATGCTGACCCAGCTCTCGGTGTTGAAGAAATCAAAGTAGACCGCCCATTCGACGGGGACCTCGCTGTTTGCGGGCAGTCCTGAGAAGTTCCAGACCAGGGCGGTTTCGCCGTAGGGACACTCCATCTCGACCGCTTCGACGCCGCGCTGCATTACCCCCGGCCTGATTCGGGCCGCGGCGACGGGTGCGCCGTCCTCCCAGGCCTGATCTCGTACCGGTTCGGCCGAGAGAATCACCTCTGCCGCAGTCAGACTGTCGCCGATTCCCGGGACATCGGTCACGGAGGCCTCTCCGCCGCTGACGCAGGCGACGTTCAACAGGACGCTAAGACTAAGCAGAGCATAGAGAACGTATTTCATTCGTTCGCTCCTTCAGGATTCATTGCAGACAATAGAGAAGGCGGGCGATTGCTCGCCCGCCGGATTGATTATAGTCGTGTTCCGTGATTACGGAGTGACTACGTTGGTGATGGTCAGGTTGTCAAGGTAGATGAAGTAAGGAGCACCGAGGGCGCCACTTCCGGTTGACAGCTTTACATCAAAAATCGCATTGCCACCGCCGGCATCGGCAATCAAGATATCCTTAGTGACAGTAATCCAGCCGCCCGTTCCGTTTTCAAACGCGGTAGCGGGATCTGCTTCGTATTTTTTTTCAAATGTATCTAGACCATCACCAGCAATATCTAGCGGATCACCCTCGATGAATAGTTCAACCCATGCAGAGCTGACCTGTGCGGAAAGATCGGGTACCCAGATATCGACTGCAACAGTGACAGTATCACCAGCGGCAAAACCATTCACATCACTCCCTGCGTCCGTCCCATAAACACGCCAGGTTGTAGATGTCATGCCATAGGTCTGACTGAAACCCAGGAACTTACTCCTGGAGCTTGCATCAGGATCAACATAGGATACGACTGTAATATCCGCCATCGAAACCTCGCTACTTCCCCAACTAGAACTATCATGGGAAATTGTAGAGAACTCAAGATTGGAGCCTGTGTTGTAATATGTCACACTACTGGAATCCGAGTTCCATTCGCTTCCGGAACCCGACACATACATCAGCCCGTCCACATTCAGATCGGCGCCCGCCTCCTCACAACCGGTCAGGACCAGCAGCGCGGCCAAAAGAATCATGCTTAAAACGGTGAGTTTTTTCATAACTTCACTCTCCTTGTTTGTTTCGGTTCCCAGCCAGGGAGAACCGTTATATAGCGTTCGGAGCGACGCTCCGGTTGCGCTCGTATTAGAAACACCCTTCTCAGAACCTCAAAGTCGACACGATCTTGAATGTTCCCATATCTCCCTCGGTCGCCGTGGGAACATGATTGACGTCGGTGGAGCGGTATTCGGCCCGCAGGAACCACTTGTCGTCGCCCTTCTCGTCCTCGACGAAGACAAACTTCGATCCGACGCCGAGGGCCAGCTTGCCGGCGAGATCCGACTGCTCACTGCCGTAGGCGTAGTCGATGAAGGGTTCGGTCTGCCCCAGGGTCAGGGTCATGACACCGTTGGATTTATAGGCCAGTTCCCCGGCCAGAAGATTTACCAGCGTAAAGTGCAGGTCGTAGCCGAGAGTGGGAATCAGACCGTAATCGCCGACGACCTCGGTCAGCTGCAGGTCGAAATCGAGCACCTTGTCGGCCGGGAGACCGTAGACGGTCGCATTGACCATGCTCCAGTCGTCCTGTCCTTCGGAGTCGGTACCCATTGCGGAGATCTTCAGTTCGCTCTTCAGCATGAAATCGTAACGCGTCGAATCGTAATCCACACCGTTATAGGGCAGCAGCAGATCGGTGGCTCCGGTCAGCTTCCAACCGTGCAGCACCTCGCCTACCAGTAGCTCGGGTTGCAGCGATACACCGAAGTCCTTGGCTGCGAAATCGACCCCTTGATCGCGGATATCTCCCATCGTCGTCGCGAAGGAGGCTCCGCCCTTGAGGTTCAGCCGGTTGGGGATAATCCTCTGGGCGAAATCGACGCCGTAGGAGTACTTGTTGTAGGGGTTCTCCTGTCCGTACTCGACAGAACCGATCTTGAACTCATACTGACTACCCCGGCCCTCCATACCGAAGAGCAGTCCTCCGGTGGAGTAGACGTTGTTGGTACGGACGTTCTGGTTCGGGTCCCCGACGGGGACGGCGAAGTCAAGCAGGTAGTCGGGGTTGGTCGAGGTGATGATGTAGTAGTCGTCCCACATGATCTTAGCCTCGAGCTTGCCCTCGTTGAAATTCATACCTGAGCTTTGCGGATCGACCCCGGCGGAGATATTGAACTTGTAGATCGACACCTGGGTCCGCAGTCCCTTGCCGTTGTAGCGGTTGGACTCGGTGCCGCGCACCAGGGGTATCTCGATGGTAATATCGTTCTCGTTCAGAAAGCCGGTTCCGCCGGCTTCGATGCCGTACTCCCAAGAGAGCCGCGACTCACCGGTTATGACCGGCTCCTGTATATGGGGCCGCTCCTGCACTTCGTCGACATCCTCTTCAAGTCCCGCGAGTCGCTTCTCCAGCTCCTCCAGGCGGTCCAAGAGTTCAGCCTCGCGCTCCTGATCAAACTCGGCGGTGGATGTCGCCTCATCCTCGACCGGTTCGGCGGGTTGGGACTCGACATCCTGGGCCCAGATCGGTATGATAGAGAGTATTATTATCATTGCAATCGAAATGATTAGTTGCTTGTTCATTGTCCTTCGCTCCCTCGTTATCCTTTAATACAGATGCTACTTGGCGTAGACCGCGAGCTCGGCCAGCTGCGCGAAACTGTCCCCCGCGTCCTCGATAACGAGGCGAAAGTAGCGGGCGCTTACCGACGTGTCGAAATAGTGGAACTGTTCGTCGAAGTTATTCGGCCATCCGTCGTCGTGGGTATACATGCCCAGTGCGTCGTCCCAGCCGTCGGAGACTGATCCGGTAATCTTGACCCAGCTAGCTCCATCATTGGACCACTGGGCATAATAGACGCGCGGCATATTGGAACTGCGTCCGACGCCGGCATCGTCCCGGGGCCACATCCCGAAGGACTGGAACTCCACCTCTCGGCCGAAGTCGTACTGAATCCAGGTCGGGACATTGGTCGCGGGATCGGCGCCGAAGGAACACCAGCCGGAGGAGTTTCCCGGGGTACCCGGTTCGCCGACGGTAGTTATGGAGTCGTTCAGGGCCGTCTTTACCCAGCCGGCCCAGAGGGCGAAGTCGCGCCAGGTTCCCTTGCTGGGGTTGTTTTCCAGATAGCCGAGATTCAGCTCGAGGGTGTTCTCAGCGGCCAGTTCCACGCCGAACTCGTCGTAAGCCGGAGCGATCGTCACGGATGCGTTGGGCGCTAAGTTATCTCCCTTGGGAAAGAATCCGAGTTTCCCGTAATCCGGCGGCTCGCTAAGATAGGTACCGTCGACCAGGGGCTGCAGCGAGCAGCTCCCGAGAATAAGAACAAGAATAGCGCACAGTGCTGTCCGGTGTCGTCGTACACCTGCGATCTCCATCAGCAAACCTCCCGGTGAACCTAATACATTTTCGTAAATGTATTGCTTGTGTCGCATTGTACCACCCCACAGGAGTCCGGCAATTGTAAAAAATAACCATTCTGCGCAGAAACGGAATGTTTCATTTCGATTTTGCCATTTCAAGCATTGCTGCAATTCGTGATAATAAAAGAATTTATCGACAGCAAAATTGTATTTCTTCGCCGACCCGCGCTTAATCCATAGATTGAGCGCTCTTCCGGCCCCCTACCGGGAGACAATAAATAAGATACAATAAAGATACATTTCATCATCAATGAAACGATCGCTGCCTAGAGATGTGGTAAAAATGTTTCATATACAACTCTCATCCGACGGGCAATCCTCTAATTACATGCAACGACGTGCTTCACGATTCGACTATCATCGCTCCCTCGCTCCCGCCGGCTGGTTGCGGCGCCAGCTCGAGCTGCAGGCTGCGAACTGCACCGCCCCCCTGCCAGATCACTGGCCCGACGTCGGACCGGATTCGGCCTGGCTCGGCGGCGAGGGCGAAGACTGGGAGCGGGGCCCCTACTACCTCGACGGCCTGATCCCCCTTGCCTGGCTCCTCGACGACGCCCCACTGAAAACGCGGGCAAAGGAGTGGGTAGAATCGATCCTCGCCTCCCGGCGCAGCGACGGCTTCTTCGGCCCCGCCACGAACAGCGACTGGTGGCCGCGGATGATCGTTCTGAAGGCCCTGACGCTCTACGCCGAGTTCTCGGGCGACAGCCGTATAGTGCCCTTCCTCGAGGGATACTTCCGCTACCAGGCGCTGAACCTCCCCGAGAAACCCCTCGACGAGTGGAGCGTTCTCAGGAGCTCCGACAACATCGAGGCGGCGCTCTGGCTGCAGGAAAGAACCGGAAGGGAGGACCACGCCGGACTGATTGCCGAGCTGCAGAGGCAGTCGGCGGACTGGGAGGGTTTTTTCGGCAGCTTTCCATACACAGGCGCCATATCAGGCGTCTTCGCCGGTATCTTCGGTCACGGGAACCCCGCCGCCGAGAAGGTGGCGGAGATCGCGGAACGAATACCCTGGTATCATCATACCCATGGCGTGAACGCGGCGATGGGCCTCAAATTCCCGACCGTCCTCTATCTGATCAGCGGCGAGCGAAAGTATCTGGAGCTGTTCAATACCGGTAGAGAGAGGCTCCTCGCCTATCACGGTACGGCAGGCGGCGTGTTCACCGGCGACGAGCATCTGGGGGGGCTGGCCCCAGAGGCGGGAGTCGAAACCTGCACCGTCGTCGAGTATATGGCCGCCCTCGAGAGCGCCTTCAGAATTTCGAGCGAGCCGGGGCTGTGGGACCTGATCGAACGCGCCGCCTTCAATTCGCTGGCGGCGGCGCTGTCGTCCGACCTGCGGGTCCATCAGTATTTTCAGCAGGACAATCAGTTTCACTGCCGGAAAGAACCGGGCCCCTGGTACAACGGCACTGAGGATTCGAACCTATTCGGCCTCGAGCCCAATTTCGGCTGCTGCACCGCCAACCAGCATCAGGGCTGGCCGCGTTTCGCGGCCTCGGCCTGGGGAGTCGACGACGGGGGGCGTCCATCGCTCTTCAGCTATGTCCCCGCCTCCGGTCACTTCACGACCGACGCCTACAGGCTGGGGCTAGAGGTCGCGGGGGAGTATCCCTTCGCCGATACGGTCCTGATCCGCGTCACGGAGCGCCGGGGACGAGTCCCCGCGTTGCGGCTCAGAATCCCCGGCTGGTGCTCCGCCCCCGACTTGCAGCGCAACGGCGCACCCCTGCCCCACTCCCGCGAGCGCGGATGGGCGCTGATAGATACGGAACTATTCATTGGAGACGAGATCCGCCTCTCCCTGCCGCGCAGCCTGACGCGCCGCGAGTTCACCGACGGCAGCTACTGTTTCGATTACGGACCGCTCGTGATGGTCCTGCCCGGAGAGGAGCGCTGGCGTCGCCGCGGCGGTTCCGACGCCTTCCCGGAGTACGAGGTGCTGCCGCTGCCCGAAGCGCGGTTCCCGCGACCGGCGCCGCAGAGCTTTGAAGCGCCGCATTTCGGCACGGTATCCGACCTTCCCTTCGCCGGAGACGCGCCTCCGATCCGTATTCCGACCGATCAGGGAGTCCTGGTCCCCTACGGCTGCGCCAGAATCAGACAGGCCCGGTTCCTCCCGGATAGGTCCACCCATAATGGTCCACGCAAAGGAGAGTTACAGTGAAAAGAAGCTCCGAGATTCAGATACGTGATCCGTTCATAGTCCCGCTGGAGAGTGAGAACCGCTACTACCTCTTCGGTACCACCGACGACGATCCCTGGGACCCCCCTGCGGTCGGCTTCGAAGCCTACCGGAGCCGAGACCTGGAGGTGTGGGAGGGACCGTTCCGGGTCTTCACCCCGCCCGCCGATTTCTGGGCCGACCGCAACTTCTGGGCTCCCGAGGTGCATCGCATCGGGGAGCGCTGGGTGATGTTCGCCAGCTTCAAATCCGCCGACCGCCGTCGCGGAACGCAGATCCTGTCCGCGCCTGAGATTCTGGGACCCTACGAACCGGTCTCCGCCGCGCCGGCGACGCCCGAGGAGTGGGAGTGTCTCGACGGTACCTACTGGAACGACGGCGAGCGCTCCTGGATGATCTTCTGTCACGAGTGGGTGCAGACCGGAAACGGATCGATCCGGGCGATGCCGCTGCGGGAGGACCTCTCCGGGCCGGCCGGACCGCCCCTGCTCCTCTTCCGCGCCGCCGACGCGCCCTGGGCCGAGGCACTGCCGATCCTGGGGAGCGCCGGTAATCAGAACTTCGTCACCGACGGCCCCTACCTGTTGCGACACGGAGAGGTTCTTTTAATGATCTGGTCCAGTTTCGTCCGCGGCCGCTACGCGATCGGCATGGCCGCCTCGGCCTCGGGCACCGTCGAAGGCCCCTGGGAGCATGCCCCGCTGCCCCTCTACGACGAAGACGGCGGACACGGAATGATCTTCCGCGATTTCGCCGGTCAGTTTAGACTCGCGATTCACACCCCCAACGACACCCCCCGGGAACGGCCCATCTTCCCCTACCTCGACATGCGGCACGACTGGCCGGTACTGCGGCGGGCATCCGTAAAGGAGTATGCATAATGATCGACAACAGCTGGTGGCGAGAGGCCGTCTTCTATCACATCTATCCCCGTTCGTTCAGGGACTCCAACGGCGACGGCGTCGGAGATCTGCGGGGGATAATCGAGGGACTCGACTACCTCGAATGGCTCGGCGTCGACGCCGTCTGGCTTTCGCCCTTCTTTCCCTCGCCGATGGTCGACTTCGGTTACGACATCAGCGATTTTCGCAATGTCGATCCGATCTTCGGCACCCTCGCCGACTTCGATGCGCTGCTCGAGGATGCGCACGGACGCGGGATCAGAGTTATCATCGACCAGGTTATCCATACCGCCTCCTCCAGCCATCCCTGGTTCCGGGAGTCCCGCAGCTCCCGTTCCAACCCGAAGGCCGACTGGTTTATCTGGCGGGATCCGGCTCCCGACGGCGGGGCGCCCAACAACTGGCTCTCATTCTTCTCCGGACGGGAAACGGAGTCGGCCTGGGAGTACGCCGCGGAGCGGGATCAGTACTACCTGCGGGTCTTCTCCCGGGAACAGTGCGACCTGAACCTGCGTAATCCCGCCGTACAGCGGGAGATGGAACAAGTGTTGCGCTTCTGGCTCGACAGAGGCGTCGACGGCTTCAGGCTCGATTCGGTCTCGGCCCTCTTCAAGGACGAGTCCCTGCGGGATTTCCCGCGCCGCTCCAGTATCTACGAGGCTTCATCCTTCTCGGCTCTCGCGGCCTACTTCGTCGACCAGGTCCTCGAGCGGCCCGAGAACCTGCTCGCCGTCGAGAAAATCAGATCGGTAATGGACGACTACACCCCGGAGAGGGTCGCGATCGGCGAATCGGCGTCGGAGAAGGGGATCATCTCCTACCTGGACTACTCCTCCCCCGGCCGGCTGAACATGGCCTTCAACTTTCAGTACCTGAACGCCGCGGCCCTCGATCCGCGGGCGGGACAGGAGACAGTCCGCGAAACGGAGAGAATCTACGATACCCGGGCCTGGCCCTGTTATGTTCTGGGCCATCACGACGGACAGCGCCTTCTGTCGCGGATCGACCCCGAGGGGCGGCACGACACCGATCGTCTGGCGAAGCTCTACGCCGCCTGGCTCCTGACCCTGCGGGGGACGCCGTTTATCTACTACGGTGAGGAACTCGGCCTGCGCAATACGGAGGTACCCTTCGACCGGCTGCAGGATCCCTTCGGCATCAACATCTGGCCGCAGCCGGGCCGCGACGTATGCCGCACCCCGCTGCCGTGGAGCGACGCACCGCATGCCGGTTTCAGCAGCGCCGAACCGTGGCTGCCCCTCGGCGCCGACGCGGAAACCCGCAACATCGACGCGCAGCGCGAGGAGTCGGATTCGGTTCTCGCGTTCTACAGAGAACTGCTGCGCATCCGTAAGGCCAGTCCGGCCTTGCGCTCCGGCCGGTTTGAGGAGCTGGTCACCGCGGAGGATCAGCTGCGTTTCCGCAGATCGCTCCCGGAAGAGAGGATAACGGTCTGCCTCAACTTCTCGGATGCCCCCCTCGCGCTCGAAGGGCTGCCGCAGGGTGAAATTCTCCTCGCCAGCGCCCCGCTCGACGCGACGGAGGGGTCGCCGCTACTACAGGCCTGGGGCGTCCTCCTGCTGCGGGAGGCGTGATGCGCGGGAACGAAGCTCCGGAAGTACGCTACGAGCGCTTGCGGCCGGCGGACCTGGAAAAGCGAATTTCCCGGATGCCCGCGGCCTATCTGCCCCTGGGAACCCTCGAGTACCATGGACCGCATCTGCCCCTCGGTGCCGACGGCCTGCAGGCGTCGGAGCTCTTCGTCATGCTGGCCCGCCGTATCGGCGGCGTGGTCCTGCCGATGCTCTTCCTGGGACCCGATATGCGGACGAAAAACGGGAACGAAGAGTTCTACGGCATGGATATTCTCTCCTTCCCGGAGGAGCAACCGCGGCGGCTGCCGGGATCGGCCTACTGGATCTCCGATTCCCTGATGACGGCGCTTTTGGAGGGAGTACTCCGGAACCTGCGGCGTATCGGCGTCAGAATAGTCGTAGCCCACGGTCACGGCCCCTCGACCCGGCTCTTCCGCTCGATGCGGGAGCAGTGGGAAGAGGAGACCGGACTCCTGCTCGAGGATCTCTGGGGAGCGGAGATCGACGAACAGAACGGCTTCATGGTCGACCACGGCGCGGCCAACGAGACCTCCATCAGCCTGGCGCTCCTGTCGGAATATACGGACATCGCGGCGCTGCCGCCGGAGGGTACGGTTACGGGGATCGCGGGGGCCGATCCCAGCCGACACGCCTCGCCGCGAAGGGGAGCGGATCTCGTCGCGCGCTGCCTCGACGATGCCGAGCGGCGAATCCTGGCCCGGATGCACGATGAGACCTGAGCGGGGAGTCAGCGCGGCGGAGATTCTCGTACGCCTTCAGGAGAGAGTTCCCCCCGTTCCCGGGGGAGTCGACCGCGTCGTTCTGGGCCAGGCGAAGAGATTGCACCGCACCGCCGCCGTAACCTGGATGGCCGGCCTTACCGAAGCCCGCGCTGCGGCAGACGTCGGAGCGACGCTCCTGATCTGCCACGAGCCTGTCTTCTGGGACCACCTCGACTCCGAAGTACGAAGGGCGGAGGATGCCGCCGCTCGAGCCAAGGAGAGAGCGCTGTCGGATCTCGATCTGACGGTCCTGAGAGTCCACGACGCGTGGGACGCGATGCCCGCGATCGGGATTCCCTGGGCCTGGGCCCGTTTCCTCTTCCCGAAAGCGCCCCTCACCCCCTCGAATGACGGCCTGCATCTGGGAATCGAGATCGAGACCGCTCCCGTCGAAGATCTGGCGCGGAAGATAGTCCGCCGCATCAGCGATCTCGGCCAGACGTCCCTGCAGCTGGTCGCGCCGGAGGGGCTTCCCGTCTCTCGCGTCGGAGTCGGAACCGGCTGTATCGGGGATATCGATTCCTTCCGCGATCTCGGCTGTGAGGCTGCGATCCTCGCCGACGATGGAGCCCTCTACTGGAAGGAGCTCCAGAAGGCCGCCGATACGGGGTTCGGGATTCTCCGGGTCAATCACGCCGTCGCCGAGGAGCCGGGGATGAGCACTCTGACGGAGTGGATTGCAACCGGGTTTCCAGCGCTGGAGGTCCGGTACCTCGGTATTGGTTGCAGATACAGGAATATTGAGATACCCTGAAATCAGACAGAGGCAGCCAATGAAACAACGCATCCTAATCGCTTCCCAGATCCTGATAGCCGCCGTGGCGTTCCTCATAATCTTCTTTCTCTGGACCGGAAGCGAGACGGGGGAATCGGAGTTCGTCCCCGCGGATGAGAAGATCGTGATATATCGCTACAACTGGGGCGAAGTGGCCTCGGTCGAGGCTGATATCATCTGGAGCGAAATCAGAAAACAGCTGCCCGAGAACCTCAACATCGACCTGCATGTCGAATCTATTCCCGGAACCGAATACGGGCAGCGGCTAGCGGTCGACCTATCGATCGGAGAACAGATCGACGCCTTCCTTATAGGCGAGAACGATCTGGGCTACTGGTACAGTCAGGGCGGCATCATCGAGCCGGTAAACTATCTGCTCGACAGCTTCGGACCGCACGTCATCGAGGCCGTACCGCCGGAGGCGTGGAATCAGGTCTCAATCGGCGATACGATCCTTGGGATCCCGTCCATCGGCGACCCGGGCGGCAACTGCATCGTCGTGCGCAAGGATATACTCGACCGCTACGGCATCCCCCTCCCCACAACCCTCGCCGAACTCGAGGAGGCGAGCAGACGTCTGCTGGAGTACGACAGCAGCATCATCCCCATTACCGGCGCCTGGTGGGATTTCAGCTATCTGCTCTGTCCCGCCCTCGGCATCCCGCGCTGGGACGAAAACATCATCGACCATGAGCGGGAGATGATCTATTCCGGGAACAAGACGGTAGAATTCAGGCACTATTTCCGTATCCTGCAGGAGTGGCGACGCAAGGGGTTCCTCGATCCGAATTTTATCTCCGCCGATTTCAACGCGACCAAGAAGCTGTTCCTCTCCGGCCAGAACGTATTCACCTTCAACCATGTCGAACGTACCCACGACTGGGGCGCGGAGCTGGCCGATATCGTTCCTGAGGCGGAACTGGCGGTCATTCCGGAACTGGACGGCGCGGGCGTCTGGTCGGGATCGGGAATCGTTCCGAGCGTCCTCCTGATAACCCAGTATTCGACTCAGAAAGAGAATCTCGTAAAGTACCTCGACTGGATGTTGAGCTCCGCCGGGAATTACCGCCTGGCCGCCTTCGGACTCCCCGACCGACACTACACTCCCGACGGCGCCGACGCATTCATCCAGCATGAGGAGATTCTGTATGCGAATCTCTTCGCGCCGATTCACCATCGGGAGCTCGGACTCACCTGTTCCAACCGCTTCCCCGCCTGGTACCCGGCCATTGAGCGGGTCAACTCGGTCGAATATCATTCCGATCCGCTGAAGGGCGTTCTCTTCCTCGATACCTCGACGGCCAAACGATTTCCGGCCACGTCGCTCTTCGATCAGGAGGCGGGTAAGTTCCTCGACGGGCGCCTCGAGGCTACCCGGGAGAATTACCAAAAGCTCGTGGACATCTACTTCATGAACGGAGGCACGGAGATCTCCCGTGAATACTATACGCAGTATCGTGAGGTAACCGAGGGCCGCTGACGCTTCGCCGTCAGCGTTTCTTCCGGTTCCGCACCCTAAAGGAACGCGGCGTCATACCGTGTTTGCGTTTGAACACCCGGATGAAGTACTGCGACGAGTTGAAGCCGACCTGCCCCGCGATATCGTTGACCGAAGCATTCTCGTTGATCAGTCGCTCCTCTGCATGGCACAATCGTACCTCATTGACATAGTTGGAGAAGCTCATTTTCATCAGATCGGTGAAAAAACGGCCGAAATAGGTCGGTGAAAGATCGAATTCAGCGGCTACGTCCGCAATCTGCAGCAGCGGGTTTGTGTGGAGGGTTTCAACCAGCTCGACAATGCGCTCATGGTGGTCGCGATTGCGCTCCCGACGCTCGGCCTCCAGCAGATGAAACAATTTGTTCAGCAGAGTACGAAACCACTGTTCGAGGTTAGCCACCGTCTCCATCTGCCGAACAATCTCCCGCAGTTCGTTATCCTCCGGCAACTCCATCTCGAACCCACGTGCATAGGGGGACATGATTCGCAACAGACTCGAAGCGACCGCGCTGACCGCATCGAAGACGCGGCGAGTATTATGAATAGAACCGAACCCTTCGTGGACCAGCTCTCCCGCCTCCTCGCGGTTCATGTTCTTGAGAGAGCTGCTGAAGCGTTTCAACAGGTTCTCCGGTACTCCCTCGAACTCCTCTTCCTGCGGCAGATCGGCGTAGTCGTATACCCGCCCCCAGCCGCCGACCAGCCGGTAGTCCGCCGCTTCCGCGGCGCTGGAGTATGCCGCGGGTAAATTCTCGAAACCGGCGACTTCGCGGCCGATTCCGATGGTAATCGTCCGCTGCAGATAATCCTCGAGTGCGAGACGCAGCAGATTCAATCCGCCCTGCTCTTTCCTTGAGTCCGACAGAGCCTGCTCCCGGCTTATAACGGCGATGATCCTGCTGTCGACCAGGTGGTCTATTATCCGGACAGAGTCGTACTCCTCGTGCAGCCGTCCCGAGATGAAGGTGAAGTCGTCGCGAATCTGGGCATCCGAGCAGCCGGCCCGATACTCGGCGTATCCGTCGATCTGCAGAATAAGACAGACGAAAACAGTTCCGCCGAACTCATCTCTGAGGGAATCCACCATGCCCGGATTGGCCGCTGCGATCCGTTCATTCCCGTTCAGCAGATGAAAGAGAACCATTTCGCGCAGCAGCGGCAGGTGAGCCTCAAGCTGTTCGCGATCCTCCTGACTGTGCTGGCTAAGTCTGCGGTAGTTCTGCATGATAAACTCGATATCGTCGAGATTCCGGTCGGCGGTTCGATTGGCCGACAACTGCCCTAGCGCCGTCCGCAACCGCTCGATCGGGCGGTACATATACTTTTCGACCCCGAGGGAGAGGGGTATGGTCAGCAGCATCATGGCGGCGACGAGCAGGAGAAACGTCGTTCGAACGAAGAAGAGGTCCTCGTGCAGATCCCAGTACGGCACCCAGTGGACAACACTCAGCCCCGAACGGGCCGTGGAGGTGAAAAAGAGGCAGGGTTCACCCCGGTACTCCCGGCTCAACAGCCCTTCACCCGCGGCGGCGGTCCTCAGCAGATCCGCCAGTTCGGAATCCGGGGTCTCAGAGGAGAGAATTCCATCCGCCGGCGTAACGACCGCACTCCGACCGCGGATGTTGCGCAATACGGTTTCAAGCTGCCCCAGATAGCGAGCTGAATTGAAATTGAATACGAGCAGACCGTTGCGGCCGAAGTTGTTCAGCGGGATCGCCAGGGTCAGAACGGACTCTCCGCCAGTATTCCGAACCTTCAGTTCATAGGGCAGGGAGAGGTGCACCTGTCCCCGCGCCCGTTCCTGGGAGAAATAGTCGAAATCGTCGAAGTTTTCCGTTCGTCGATAGATCCCGCGATCGGTAATGATAGTCGGCGGGTCGTACCGGAAGAGATAGGCCGACAGCAGACTCGGATCCTCGACCTTCAGCGCCTTGAGTCGCGACTGGATCTCGGCCGTACGAAAGTGCTCGTCGCGAAATGCACCGACTTCGGCTCCGCGAAAGAAGTATGAGAGATCCTGGTTCAGGGCGAAGATCGAACCGTCCTTCAGCACATCCCGCAGATGGTCTCCGAGTACATTCGCCGCCTGGTCGACCAGGATGCGATAGTAATTCTCACTTCGATTCTCCATTTTGCGCCGGATCGACTCGTAGGCCGTACCGCTGATGAAGAGATTCACCAGATTCAAAACCAGAAACAGCAGCAGAAAATATCTGCGATGAAACGACAAGGGCTTGAGTCCCATGATGACCCACCTAAAGAATAACACATATAAGATACATTTATGTTACATTAAAAATACGATTGACATGTGCCGGGTACAATGGCATACTCATTCTATGCCGGGATTCGGTACCGGGTCAATCAACAGGATATTCAGCATGCAGAGACTACGAGTATTTCCGGCAGTTGTACTGCTGCCGCTGATGATCTTCGCCTTCATTCTCGGAACATCTACACGCCCCCGGACTATTTCCTCGAACTCGGAGCTGATATTTGATGCCACGACGGAGCGTCTTGATTTTGTAATCGAGGCGGTGCATCTGGGACTCGCCGACTTCAGACACAACCAGGAACTGAGAACCCTCGCATCCTCTCCAGCCCCGCAGACGCTCGAGGCCCAGATACTGTCGCTGAAGAACAGGATCGGCACGCTCACAAGCCGCTTTACCTATGTGAAGAGCATCATGATTCTCTTTCCCCAGCAGAAACTGATGCTGACGCGCTCCGGTCTGACTGCGTGGGATGCCGCGGAGCTGCCTGCGCTGGCGGCCCGACAGTTCGAACGAAAGGATGCGGCGGGAAGCCATCTCTGGATTCCCGCCCCGCCGCAGGATAAGTACGCTACCGACGCCCGGACGGAGTTTCGCTATCTTTTATCCGTCCACAGTCCGGATCTCGTCCAACCGATATACCTGTTGATTACCTTCGACTTCGCGGCCTTCCTGGCGCCGACTATCGCCGAACAGGTACCGGGAGCCGCGTTCTTCACTATCGACGAGTCGGGACGGATACTATTCTCCGACAGCGCCGCCGGCCTCGCGAGCTCCCGAATCACTCCGCAAATGCTGGAGCGCTTCCGACGACAATCGGACGGCATCGTCGAGAGGGTGGCCGGCACACCGCCGAAAAACCTCCGTTTTCAGAAGAGCGGGTCCACCGACTGGTACTACCTGCTCATGAGCGACTCGAATCCGCCGGTCGAAGGAACCGGCCTCCTTCCGCTGGCTTTTATCCTGCTGGTTATTCCGTCCGCCTTCCTCCTGCTCTATCATCGTTCGATACTGCCCCCGCTGCTACGACTGCACCGGCAGGTCGTCGAATCCGAAACAGAATCAATCAGCCCAGCGAACTACGATCGGAGGGCAGAAAGCGGGGAAGGCGAAGACACGGACTTTCCGCACGCCGAGGCATCGACCCTCATCGCCGCGATCACGAGAGGAGACGGGGAAGCGGCGACCGAATCGCTGGACGAGTGCCTCGGATATCTCAAAGCCGGCGGCGAATCAATATCGGGAACTTCCATCGCGCAGCTGTTTTTCCTGCTGCGGCACTACAGCGAATACTGGGAGGATCGGCCGGCGATCGATCTCGACGCCGAGGAGTCGTTGGCTTTAACTGAAATCGACGGTAATCAAGAGCGAGCACTCTTCCGACTGCACACCGTGGTACGGCTGCTCTCCGAATCGAGAGTAGTTCATATCTCGAACAGTACCAGAAAAACGATAGAAGAGGTGAAGGACTATATCCACAAGAACTATACGGAAACCATCACGCTCGAGACGCTGGCCGGGCATTGCGGCTATACGCCTCAGTACCTCAGTCTCGTATTCAAGAAGATCACCGGTGTCAACGCTATCGCCTATATCAACTCGATCCGGGTCCAGCAGGCAAAGGCGCTGCTCCAGAACTCCTGCATCGCCGTGGGCGAGATCCCCGAACAGGTCGGCTTCAATAATCACCAGTATTTTCACCGCATCTTCAAGCGATCCGTAGGCTGTTCGCCGAGCGAATATCGGCGCAATCTGGCCTCCTGAACAGCGCACCCCGACGAAACTATCTTAAGATAGCTAAACTCAATTAATATTTTTCACCCCTTCCCCCTGCGCGATTATTTCTCATTGCGAATACCGCAGCCTGAGGTTTAACTGACGGACATGATCTACTACAGATATTCCAACGGAAGCAAACTTCCATGAAGCAGTCGGAACGCACCGCGGGGAAGGCCTCTCTCCCGGGCAGACGATTGCTGTGGCTGGTCCTGTTCGTTCTCGCCGTTCTCGGTGAACCGCTCTGTGCAGACCCGCAGGAACTCTTCGCTCTGCCCACCTATGGGGCCTACCGTAATGATCTCACCTCTCTGACGGAAACAGAACGCCCCGCCCCCGTCGCCATCGATCTCGATCGTGCAGGGGGCGATTTCACGGAGATCGACGGCCGCCGGGCCCTGCTCTGCGACGAGGATTCAAACCTCACCTGGAGCTTCGAGATACCCCGGAGCGGCGATTACCACATCAGAATCGACTACTATCCGCTTCCGGGGAAGACGGCGGCGATCGAACGGGAGCTGAGAATTGACGGAGAGATCCCCTTCCGGGAGGCCCGCACGCTGGTTCTGCAGCGCATCTGGACGGACACTTTTCCCGTTCCCGCCCGGGACAACCGCAACAACGATCTGAAACCCCGCCAGATCGAAAGACCGGCCTGGCGGTCGGTGGTGATTCGCGATCTCGAAGGCTACTACAGCCGGCCCTACAGCCTGCGCTTCGAACGCGGTTCCCACAGCCTCAGCCTGACCGCACTGCGGGAGCCGGTCGCAATCGCCTCGATTCGCCTCGTCCCCGCCGCGGCATCCCCGGCCTATGAGCCTCCGGCGCCGGAGGTCGCCGAATCCGCGGCCCCGGAGGAGCTCCTGATCAAGGTGCAGGCGGAGGAGTGCTACGCGAAATCCGATCCCACCCTCTATCCGATCATGGATAGAACCTCCCCCGCCACCGAACCGTACCACATCTCCAAGATACGACTGAACACAATCGGAGGACCCAACTGGAGAATGCCGGGTCAGTGGATCACGTGGCGGCTGGATATCCCGGAATCCGGGTACTACCATATCGGCTTCAAGGTCAGGCAGAATTTCGTGCGCGGCTTCTCCGCCAATCGCAGGATTCTGCTCGACGGTACCGTCCCATTCGCCGAACTAGAGAACGTCGCCTTCACCTTCGGCCGCGAGTGGAGACATGAAATCCTGGGCGGCGAGTCTCCCTACTATTTCTATCTCTCCAAGGGGAGCCACACCGTCACCCTGGAGAATACCCTGGGAGAGATGGCGCCCCTGCTGCGCAAGGTAGAGCAGAATGTGCTGACCCTCAACAACCTCTACCGCAGAATCATCATGATCACCGGCGTCTCTCCCGATCCCTTCCGGGATTACCGCCTCGAACGCCAGATACCCGAAATGACGGCGACCCTCGAGCGGCAGGCCGAACTGTTAGCGGAGATCTACGCCGATCTCGTGACTTTGACCGGCAGCAAAGGCAGCGAGGCGGCGATTCTGGAAAAACTCCAGCTGCAGCTGGAGGACTTCGTCGCCCGCCCGGAGACGGTCCCCCGCCGGCTCGATACATTCAAGACCAATATCGGCGCCCTCGGATCATGGCTGCTGATGGTGCGTGAACAGCCGCTGGAGCTGGACTATCTCTACGCATATACCCCAGGTACGCGAATTCCTCCGGCGCGGGCCGGTTTCGCGCGCAAACTGCTCCATGAAGCGGGCTCCTTTCTGGCCTCCTTCTCCGAGGATTACTCCGCCATCGGCAACACGGTCGCCGAAGAGGAGGCTCTGGAGGTCTGGGTCATCGGCGGTCGAGAACGGGCCCAGATTATCAAGCCCCTGGTCGACGAACTCTTCACCCCGGCGACGGGTATCGGCGTGAACGTCAAACTGGTGGACGAAAAGGTGCTCCTGCCCGCGACGCTCTCGGGGCTGGTGGGCGATGTCGCCATGAACATCAAACGGGCGACGCCGATCAATTTCGCCCTGCGCAACGCCGTGGTCGATCTTTCCCGCTTCCCGGGCTTCGACGCCGCGGCCGCCCAGTTCGCCGAGAGCGGGCTGCGTCCTTATAGCTTCAACGGCGGCGTCTACGCGCTTCCCGAACAGGAGTACTTCGACGTCCTCTTCTACCGCAAGGATATCCTGAACGAACTGGAGATCGAGATTCCGCAGACCTGGGAGGATCTCTACCGCATAATCCCGGTGCTGCAGAAGCATAACCTGGACATCGGACTGCCCTTCCCCGTCCCCATGGGGGCGGATCAGAATGTGCTGCCGCCGAATCAGACCTTCGCGATGCTCCTCTATCAGTCCGGCGGAAAGTTCTACAATCCCGAAGGAGTCAGCATCGCCCTCGACAGCGAAGAGGCCATCGACGCCTTTAGAACCTGGACGGGGCTCTTTACCGCCTACAAGCTCGATCTGGAGTACAACTTCGGCAACCGATTTCGAACCGGCGAGATGCCGATCGCCATTCAGCGCTACGACAACTACAACATGCTCTCGGTCTTCGCGCCGGAACTGCGCGGTCTGTGGGACTTCGCCCCGGTTCCGGGCATCGAACTCGCCGACGGCACGATAGAGCGGGACGTAATCAGCGATTCGACCGCCTGCATGCTGATGCAGGCCTCCGAATACAAGGAGAACGCCTGGGAGTTCGTCCGCTGGTGGGTGGACGCCCCGACGCAGATCCGGTTCGGACGCGAGATCGAGAGTCTTCTCGGCGCGGGCGGACGCTACCCGACGGCCAACCGCGAGGCCCTGGCGGCGCTGCCCTGGCCGGTGGCGGTAATATCCCAGCTCGAGGCCCAATGGCCGTCGGTCCGCGGGATTCCGGAGTACCCCGGGGGCTACTTCCTGGGACGGCACCTGGACAACGCCTTCCGCAGGGTCGTATTTCGCGGAGACGATCCCCGGGAGACCCTGCTCGACTACGTTGATGTTATCAACGACGAGATATGGCTGAAACGCAAGGAATTTGGACTGGAATTATGAACCGAATATACGAGATAGAACTGTCGGCAAAACCGCAGGAGAGCAAGAACCGGCTGCTGCGCGGCACCGCACGTATCAGGCGCCGTCTCAGCGCCTTTGTCGCGGAGATACGCAGAAACTGGCAATCCTACGCCCTGATAGCTCCCTACTTTTTCCTCTTCTTCGGCTTTGTCGTCCTTTCAGTGCTGATCGCGGTGGGCTTCAGTTTCACCCACTTCAACATCCTCGAACCTCCGGTCTTCGTCGGCTGGTCCAACTATGCCCGGCTCTTCCTGGAGGACGACGTGTTCCTGATCGCGGTTAAGAACACCCTGCTGTTCGTGGCGATCACGGGACCCTTCAGCTACATCCTCTGCTTCACCATCGCCTGGTTCGTCAATGAACTGAACCCGCGCATCCGTTCGATCCTGACCCTGATGTTCTACGCGCCGTCGCTGGCCGGCCCGAGCACCTTTATCATCTGGCAGACGATCTTCTCAGGCGACAGCTACGGACTGGCCAACGGCATCCTGATGAAGCTCGGGATACTGCTCGAGCCAGTTCTCTGGCTCAAGGACCCGGCCTACATCCTGGGGATTCTCATCCTGGTCCAGCTCTGGCTCAGCCTCGGCGCCAGCTTTCTCTCCTTCATTGCCGGTCTGCAGACGATCGACAAGAGCCTCTACGAGGCGGGCGCGATCGACGGCATCCGCAACCGCTGGCAGGAGCTCTGGTACATCACGCTACCGGTCATGCGCCCCTTCCTGATGTTCGGCGCGGTCATCCAGATTACCGCTTCCTTCGCCGTCAGCGCCGTCTCACTCGGGCTGCTCGGTTTTCCGACCACGAACTACGCGGGACGAACCATCGTCACCCATCTCGTGGACTACGGTCAGGTCAGGTTCGAGATGGGCTACGCCAGCGCCATCGCCACCCTGCTGTTCGTGGTGATGGTCAGCGTCAATAAACTCGTGCAGCGTTACCTGCGGCACATCGGATCATAGGAGATACGACCCGTGAGAAAAAACCTGAACCGATCCACCCTGGGCAATCTGACGATATTCTCGCTTCTGACGCTGATCGGGCTCTACATGATCATTCCCCTGGTCTACACCGTCAGCAACGCCTTCAAGCCCCTGGACGAGTTCTTTCTTTTCCCGCCGCGGCTCTTCGTTCGCAACCCGACTCTGAACAACTTCGCCGACCTCTTCTCCGTCGTCTCGACGTCCTGGGTGCCCTTCTCCCGCTACCTCTTCAACTCGCTCTTCATAGTCGCGATGGGAACCGGCGGGCATGTGGTCCTGGCCTCGATGGCGGCCTTTCCGCTGGCCAAGAATAATTTTCCCGGAAAGAACCTACTCTTCGCGATCGTCGTCCTCTCGCTGATGTTCGCTCCCGAAGTGACGGCTATCCCCAACTTTCTGATCATGGCCAAGCTGCAGCTCCTGAATACCTACTGGTCGCTGATAATCCCTGCGATCGTCTTTCCCCTCGGACTCTTTCTGATGAAACAGTTTATGGATAATATTCCGATCTCCCTCATCGAGTCGGCCCGCATCGAGGGTGCGGGGGACTGGACCATCCTCTGGGCCGTCATTATGCCGATCGTCAAACCGGCCTGGCTGACCCTGATTCTCTTCAATTTCAACTACACCTGGACCGCGGTCAGCTCCGGACTCGGCGGCGTCTTCATCTTCAACGAAGAGATCAAGCCCCTGCCGTTCATGCTGAGCCAGATCACGACGGGATTCCAGTTCGCCTGGATGGGAATAACCTCCGCCGTCTATTTCATCCTGCTGATCGTGCCTATCACCGTCTTTATCTTAACCCAGCGTCGGGTTATCGAAACAATGAGCAGTTCCGGAATCAAGGAGTAAGGAATGCGTCGCACGCTGTTACTAACACTCATCTGCGCCTCGCTGCTGACGGCATCGCTCCTCTACGGCGAACCGTATGTCTACGACTACTGGAAGAACGCGGTACCGACCCCCTCGTTCTACCGCATCTCGACCCAAATCGACGGCGCCTCCCTAGGTATCGGCCCCTTCTCAGAGCCCCGGGATCTCTTCGTAAGCGCCTCCGGTGACATCTACATCGCCGACACGGGCAACGACCGCATCGTCATTCTCGACCGCCGCGGCGACCTCAAGCAGACGATCACGACCTTCGGCGAGGCGGCGGCCGGCGACGGCTTCCTCGGACCCGAAGGGATCTTCGTCGATGCCGACGACAGCCTCTACATTGCCGACACCGGCAACAAACGCATCGTCGTACTCTCCGGCAGCGGCGACCTGCTGAAGATTATCGAGGCCCCCCGGTCGGACATCCTGCGCCCCGAGTACACCTATCTGCCCTCGAAACTAGCGGTGGACAAGGCCGGCCGCATCTATGTCACCGGCCCGGGAATGTTCGAAGGCATCATGGAGTTCGACCAGGACGGCGGTTTCTCCGGTTTCCTCGGTTCGAACAGGGTCGACTTCAGGCTCGACGACTATATCTGGAAAATAATCTCCACCCGGGAACAGCGGGAGGGAATGAGTCTCTTCATTCCGGAGGAGTTCAGCAATCTCGATATCGATTCCCTGGGATTCATCTATTCGGTAACGCAGAACGAGGATGCTCAGTTTCCGGTGAAGAAACACAACGCCGAGGGCGCCGACGTTCTGCAGCGCAACGGCTTCTTCGATCCCGTCGGCGACGTCGCCCCCAACAGTATCGGCACGATCACCGGGCCATCGACCTTCATCGACGTGGCCGTGGATGCCAACGACATCTATCACTGCCTGGATTCGAAACGGATGCGGATCTTCAGCTACAACAGAGAGGGTCAGCTGCTCGTCGCCTTCGGAGGGCCGGGAAATCGCGCCGGCAGCTTCGTCTCCCCCGCCGCGCTCGACACCTGCGACGGCGATCTGCTGGTTCTCGACGCCGGCAGCCGGATGGTCTCTCGTTTCAAACTGACCGAATACGGACGTTCGGTGCGGGAGGCGATGTACCGACACGGCAACGGCGAATACGAGATGGCCGCCAGCCTCTGGAGGTATGTCCTCGAACGCAACGCAAACTACGAACTGGCCTACTCCGGACTCGGACGCATCCTCTATCGACAGGGAGAGTACGCGGAGGCGCTCGATCTTTTCCGTACCGCGAACGATCGCCAGGGCTACTCCAAGACCTTCGAGCGGCGCCGTAGGATCGTGTTGCGGGAGACCTTCGGCATCCTGATGACCTCGGCTCTTCTGCTGATCGCCGGCATAGCCGTACTGCGCAGAATCGGCCTGATCTCCGGATCACGGGACCGGCTCGAGTACGCCTCCGCCCGGCTGCCCCTCTACAAGCGTCTGAAGTTCGGCCTCTATATCCTGCGCCACCCCTTCGACGGTTTCTGGGATCTGAAACACAACAGTGTCGGGACGACCGCTTCCGCGGCGATCATGCTGCTGCTCTTCATCGCCGTCAACCTGATCCGAACCCAGTTCAGCGGCTTTCTCTTCAATACCACCGACATGTCCGGCTATAACCTCCTGGAAGAGGTGATAAAGATTATCCTGCCGGTTGGCCTGTTCACCCTCGGCAACTGGTCACTGACCTCGCTGATGGAGGGCGAGGGTACGATGAGAGATATCTTCATCGCCGCCGCCTACGCCCTTGTCCCGATGATCATCATCCTGCCGCTGACGACTATCTTAAGCTCCCTACTGACGCTGGACGAGGCGTCGATCCTGCACGTGATCGAAACCTTCGCCTACTGCGCCGCCTTGGGGCTGCTCTTCGTCGGCAACATGACGGTACACAATTATACGGCGGGTAAGACCATCGCCGTCTCCGGACTGACGATACTCGCCGTCGGTATCATCCTCTTCCTCTCCCTGCTCTTCATCACGTTCGTGGGACAGGTATGGGGATTCTCGTTCTCGATATTCAAGGAAATCGCCTACAGAATCCAATAGGAGTCGACATCAATGAAGCGCATCCGCTACTGCAGCATACTACTGATTCTCTTCACCGCTATCCTGCCGGCGGCGCCCCCGGATCTCGCGTTGACGGAAGTCGCCGGGAACGAGTACCTCCGGCTCTATATCGACGCCGAAACGACCGAACTGATCGTCAGGGACCCCCGCGGCGGGGAGTGGCGTACCAACCCGATCGGACGCGAGGATGACAGGATCGCGAGCAGCGTGAACTTGGCGCGGCTCAATTCCCAGGTCGTCGTCTCGCTCTATACCCCGCGGGATCAAATGGTACTCTTCACCAGCTGGGAACACAGCGTTGAAAAGGGACAGTTCGAGATCAGAGAGATCCCGGACGGCGTCGAGGTCACTTACCATATGGACAACCATGTGCGGGACGAGACGGATATTCCCGTAGCGGTCTTCGCCGACCGCTTCGAGAACCGTTTTCTCGCACACATGACGGCTGAGGAGCAGGAACTCTTTCTCTCCCGCTACACCTACGAATCCGAACAGGGGCTCTATTACCGCTTCGGTATCCCGCGCTTCCTGCTGGAGGATTTCTTCGCCGTACTCGACCGGATCGGCTACTCCAGGATGGAGTTGAAGCAGGACGCGGAGGCGTCGCGCCTGTTTCAGGAGGAACAGGAGGAGGCGCTCAAGGAGCGGATTCCGGGGCTGCGGCTGACCGACAACTCGCGCAACGACGAGATCTCCTTGAGCCTCACAATTCGATACATCCTCGACGGGAAGTCGCTGGTCGTCTCGATACCGCCCGAGAGCGTAGAGTCCGATCCGGCCTACCCGATCCACACGATTCTGCCGCTGGAGTTCTTCGGTGCGGCGGGGGCGAGCCGGGAGGGATTCATCTTCGTCCCCGACGGATCGGGCGCCCTCATTCGCCTGAATAACGGCAAATACCGCTTCCCCGCCTTCTCCATGCCGGTATTCGGATCCCGCCGTCTCGACGTCGTAAAGGAAGAGGTCGCGACCCATAAGGATATTCAGATGCCGGTGTTCGGACTCAGCTCCGACGAGAGCAGCTTCTTCGCGATAATCGAGTCAGCCGCGGCCGCGGCGGGAATCCAGGCCGACGTGGCCGGAAGACTGTCGACCTTCAACCATGTCAATGCGGAGTTCAGGTTCAGAGAAAAGGGGAAGATAACCATCGGAACCGGCGAGAAGGCGCGGTCGAAACTGATCTTCGAGGAGGCCGGTCGACAGGAGCCGATGCGGATCCGTTACCACCTCCTCGAAGCCTCCTCCGGATACACCCGGATGGCCGGGATCTATCGCGAGGATCTAATCCGCAGGGGCCTGCTCGCCCCGAAAGCGCCCCCCGCCTCGCCGCAGTTCCAGCTCGAACTGATCGGCGCGGTCGAAAATCGCCGCCGCTTCCTCGGTATCTCGATGCCGGAGACGATCGAACTGACTACCTTCTCCGAGGCGATCAGCATCAGCGAAGCACTTATCGGCCGCGGCGTCGAATCCATCGCCCTGAGACTCAAGGGGTGGTCCTCCGGCGGAATCGCCCACGACTACCCGCGGCGACTGCGGCCGGCCGGGGAGCTCGGCGGCAGATCCGGCCTGCGGGAGCTGCAGAGCTACACAGCCGGGAACGGGATAACCCTGATCCCCGAGGTCGATGTGCTCAGGATCTACAATACCGGAAACGGCTTCACTCCCCGCCGGGACGCGGCCCGCTATCTGAACCAGGCCTCGATGCGCGGGTACAGCTATGATCCGGCGACATTTCAGCGCGAGATCGATGGACTGGGCTGGTACTATCTGACCCCGCAGCGCTTCGGCCCCCTGGGGGATGAAATCGGAGCGTGGGCCGGCGAGATGGGGTTCGAACATCTGCATCTTTCGGACCTCGCCGCCGAGGCCTACGGGGACTACGACAATTCGGATCCCGTCTCGACAGCGGAGATGATGGCTAACGGCGCACAGCTGCTGGAGAACCTGAACGCGGATTTCACCGTCGGAACCGACGGTTTCATGACCCCTTACCTGGGGAATACCGCCTACATCCACGATCTGCCGCTTGACGACAGCGATCTCAACATCACGGACACCGAGATTCCCTTCAACGCTCTGGTACTCCACGGACTTGTCCCCTATAGCGGAGAAGCGATCAATCTGGCCGCCGACGAACGCCGTGCCTTTCTCAAGTCCATCGAGAGCGGGGCGATCCCCGCCTTCTGCTGGACCTTCGCCGAGACGGCGCTGTTCAAGGAGACGGCTTTCGACGGCTACTACTCGACCACCTACGACAGCTGGATCGACAGCGCCGCCGATTACTATCATCAGTTCAGGGAGGTTCACGACCCCCTGAGCGGCCGGAATATCATCGATCACGCCATTCTCGCCCCCGGTATCGTGCGGGTGCGTTACGAGGACGGGACCGATATCTGGCTGAACTACACCCAGGAGAGCACCACGCACGCCGGCGTCTTCATCCCGGCGGAGAGTTACGTCGTCAACAAGGAGTCTGCACTATGATCGGAACATCGCACCTGACGCTCACCCAGAAACGGGGACTGATGGGCTGGTTTTTCATCTCGCCCTGGATCATTGGATTTCTCTCGCTGATGCTCTATCCCTTCCTCCAGTCGTTCATCTTCAGCCTCTCGAAGATCCACATCGTCACCGGCGGCTACGTTCGGGAACATGTCGGGTCTGAAAACTACTCCTATATCTTCTTTGCTCATCCCGACTTCCTGCGTACGGTCGCCGAATCCATCGGCGACATGATCGCCGATGTGCCGCTGATTCTGATCTTCAGCGTCTTCGCCGCCTCCCTGATTCAGAACCCGTTCAGGGGACGGACGCTAACGCGCACGATCTTCTTCCTGCCGGTTATCATCTCCTCCGGCGTGGTACTGAAGCTGCAGTCCCAGGACTGGATGAAGGAGATCCTGCAGGCCAGCCTGGAGTCCGGGGAGGGCGGCGGAACCCTGCTGCACAGTTTCATGCTGAAGGAGTACCTGCTGGAGAGCGGCCTGCACAAGACCTTCGTCGAGTACATCACCGGAGCCGTCGACCGAATTCATGAGATCATCAGCCGCTCGGGAGTCCAGATCCTGATCGCCCTGGCGGGTCTGCAGTCGATCCCCGACTCGTTCTACGAGGCCGGGATCATCGAAGGGGCCTCGCGCTGGGAGATATTCTGGAAGATAACCTTCCCGGTCATCTCTCCGCTGCTGCTGGCGAGCGCCGTCTACACCATCATCGACTCCTTCACCGCCTACGACAACGAAACCATGCGGATGGTACAGACCGCCGCCTTCGGACAGTCCCAGTACGGGCAGAGCGCCGCCATGGCCTGGGTCTACTTCAGCCTGGTGATGCTGATCCTGTTGACCATCTTCGCATTCACCCGCACGCGCATATTCTACCGAGATTAGGAGCTGAACGATGAATACCCCCAATCGAAATCCGGGTCTCACGGCCCCGTACAGGCCTCTGGCGCACACCGCCGCGAGACGCTTCAGAGGATTCGTCCTCGGATGTCTGCGCTACAGCGTCATCATCGGGATCTCCTTCGTCATCCTCTATCCGATCCTCCTGATGCTTTCCAGCGCCTTCATGGATCCCCGCGACATCTACGATATCACCGTCGTATGGGTGCCGAAGCACTTCACCCTGGATAACTTCCCGCCGGTAATGACGGTGATGCGCTACGCGAAGGCGCTGATCAATTCGGTTACCCTCTCGCTCATCACCAGCCTGCTCCACCTCGTCTCCTGCACCCTGATCGGCTACGGCTTCGCCCGATTCCAGTTCCCCGGCAAGAAGCTGGCCTTCACCCTAGTGATTCTGACGCTGGTTATTCCCCCGCAGACGATCATGATACCGATCTTTCTCCATTTCCGGTTCTTCGACCTCTTCGGTCTGCTCGAATACTTCACCGGCCGCTCGGGAATCCTCGACAGCTACTGGCCCTTCATCCTGCAGTCGGCGACCGGCATGGGATTTCGCAACGGCCTCTACATCCTGATCTTCAGACAGTATTTCGCGGGTATGTCCCGCTCGCTGGAGGAGGCGGCCTGGGTCGAGGGCGCTTCGGTGCTCAAGACCTTCTACGCCGTAATGCTGCCCAACGCCGTGCCGGCGATCGTCACCGTCTTTCTCTTCTCCTTCGTCTGGCAGTGGAACGACGACTACTTCGTCTCGCTCTTCCTGGAGAATACCGAGGTGCTTCCGATCGCCCTGAGCACCCTGGCCGCCCGCACGGCCTCGATGATCGGCGAATCCCAGACTCTCGATCCCTACTACATCTCGCTGTTGAACAACACCGGCTCGCTGCTCGTGATCACGCCGCTGCTGGTACTCTACGGCTTCGCCCAGCGCTACTTCATCGAGAGCGTCGAACGCTCCGGTCTGGTGGGCTGATGGAAACCGCCGAAACCGGCCTGCTCCGGGCTGTCAGGGCCGTACCGGTTATCGACACCCACGAGCATCTGGCGCGGGAGGAGCAGCTGCTGGCGGGCCGCCATGATTTCTTCAGCCTTCTCGTGCCCTATGTCAGCGACGAGCTGGTGAACGCCGGAATGCCGACGGCCGCCGTCCTCGACCTCCTCGACGGCGAGAAGACCCTCGAAGAGCGCTGGATGAAGATCGAGAAGTTCATGCCCCTGATCCGCTTCACCGGCTTCTACCGCGCCCTGGCCGCGAGCGTCGCGCAGCTGACCGGTTCGACGGAGATTTCGCTCTCCGTCGTCGAGGAGGTCTCCCGCCGTATCGGCGACGACTGGTCGCCGGGACTCTATCGCCGCTGCTTCGCCACGTGCGGTATCGTTCACGCCCTGACCTTCGTACCCCCGTCGGAAAGCGGGGATTTCGGAGAGCAGCTGACCGCGGTTCCGACCCTCAACGACCTCTTCCCGCGGGCGTCGATCGACCTTCAGCGCCTGGGCGCGGAGCTGGGGGCCGCAATCACCAGCTTCGACGGCTATCTGGCGGGACTCGACAGCTACTGCGAACGCATGTCGGAAGAAGGGATCAGAACGGTCAAGTTCTCCGACGCCTATCAGCGGGAACTGCGCTTCGATCCCGTCACCCGGCATGAGGCGGAAGCTGCGTTCAACACTCTCCTGCAGGCCGGGCGGGACGGGGAGGAGCGGATTACCGGCGCTCCCGGGTTCCGGCCGCACCCGGAGAGTCTCGCTTCGCTGCACAGTTACGCCGCCGCCCGTCTGCTCGATTACTGCAGCGCCCGCGGCATGACCGCCGTCTTTCATACCGGGATGCACGCCTTCGGGTTCAACCTCCGGTCCCGGGCGGGAGTCGGCGGCCTCGAGGAGCTGGTGCGACGCTACCCGCGGATCCGCTTCGTGCTGCTGCATGCCGCGGTTCCGTTCATCGACGATGCCCTCCATCTCGCGCGCGGATACCCCAACTGCAGCCTCGACCTGACCTGGACCCAGATTATCGAGCCGGGTCTGGCGCGGCGGCTTTTGTCGCGGACCCTGGACGCGCTGCCGCTGAACAAGGTCTCCGCCTTCGGCGGAGACTACTCCTCGCCGTTCCTTATCGGCGGACACCTCGAGATCTGCCGTTCGAATATCGCCGTCGTGCTCGGGAAGAGGATGCGGGAGGGAATGATAGACGCGCGGGATGCCGACGAGATCGTCCGGGCCTGGCTCTACCGCACCCCGCTCGAGATTCATCAGCTATCGATCGATCAGAGATAAGAGACAAACGAAGGAGAGGTATCCATGAGAAGACCACGACCGTTGCTGCATTTGTGTCTGACCCTGCTGCTGCTTTCAGTTTCGCCAATCTGCGCCCACGCAGGCGGGGACCAGGAGACGCCGGGGGCGCGCCGCAACGCGGCGGGTACGGCCATCGAAAGACTCGACGCGGCCAGGGCCGCGCCGGTCAAGGATATCGACGGGTATACGATCAGGATCGCCGCGCACTGGCCGGGGCCCGGACGGCATCTGGCCAGCGGGCGCTACACCCTCGATCTCTGGGAACAGGCGGCGCAAAAATACGACGTGAACTTCGAATGGATAGAGATGCCCAATCCCGACACCCTGATCGAGAAGATGGTTTCGACGATCATGATCGGCGAGCCCTTCGCCGATCTGATCTGGGTCGACGGCTCACGGGCGATTCCGGTCCTGGCGGAGGCAAATCTCCTCCTGCCCCTCGACGACTATGTCGATCTGGCGGATCCGCGCTGGCCGCCCCAGATCCGGGAGGCGTGCACATACCGCGGCAAGACCTACGGCGTCTACCCGTGGGTCCTCGCCGGCGGAGCGGGGATATGGTACAACCGGTCGCTCTTCGAACGCGAAGGCCTGCCGGATCTGCTCGAACTGCAGCGGCGAGGAGAGTGGACTTGGGATCAATATCTTGAGATAGCCCGCAAAGCAACCCGCGACAGGGATGCCGACGGCGCGATCGACCAGTGGGGGATCACGATCGGCTACGAGATAGAATACGATCTGATCCAGTCCAATGGCGCCGAAATCGTCGCCAGGGAACCGAACGGCGAGTTCCGCTTTCGTATGGATTCTCCCGCGGCGATCGAAGCCCTCGAGTTCATAAGGACCCTCTATACGACCGGCGTAACGACCCACGGAGAGGAGCAGTTCATCTCCGGCCGGGCCGCGATGTACGGCGGCCAGCTCTTCCAGGGAAACCATATGATGACGAATATGCGGGATGAGTACGGGTGGGTCTTCTATCCCAGGGGGCCCTCCGCGGACGGGTATGTCTCCGTCGCCGGTACGGGTGCGATGCTCGCCATACCGGCGAACGTCAACTATCCGCCCGATCGGCTCGGGAAGATCCTGAAGGAGATCACCCCCCTCGACCATCAGCAGGAAATTCAGATGGAGTTCTGGGAAGGGGCCGTCACCTCCGCGGAGGATATCGAGACCATCAGGCAGCAGATCGATTCGATGGTCTACTCTTGGACCGGCAATTTTCCGGGCCTGAAGCGCAGCGTGGGCGAGATACTGCGGGAGATCCGCAAGGGTACGAGTCCGGCCACGGCCGTCGAGCAATACAAACCGCAGGCGCAGGCGGCGATCGACGCCGTCTTCAGGTAGACCGCGAGGGGGGGGGATCGTCGCAAGCATCGATTATCCCCCCATCTTCCCGCCCGCCTTACGCGATTCGAATCGTCACCGCGTCCGCCGCCTTCAGACCAGCGTTGACGCACTCCACCTCGACCCCGACTGCGCCCTTACCTCCGGCGAAGGCGGAGGGGACAAAGGTGAATACCGAGAACTCCTCATTCCCGCGCATAACCTCGTAGCCGTTCACCTTCCAGAGAAAGCTGAGATCGTGGGAGGTCTTGTTCAGCACCCGCGTCGTCAGCGTAACCTGAGCTTCCGCGGGAACGAGGAAGCCCTCCTCGGGGCGTCTGAGACGGATCGCGAAGGAGTTGGTCTCGAAGGGGTGGATGCAGAGCTCCCTCTCGACCGCGGAGTTCCATTCGCCCGCGCTCGCCTCCAGCCGTATCGCCACGCTCTTCTGCGCCGCGGGGCGCTCCTCGATTGAGCAGACCGCCTCCCGGGAGACCTCGACGCCGTCGACCGACCAGCGATAGTCGACCGGGCAGTCGCATGCTCTCTGCTGCTCCGGGATCAGAGCCCGCAGAACCAGCCGTTCGCCGTACTCGCAATCCTCCTTCGGCATCAGAATATCGAGTTCGGCGCCGCCCGCATTCCGGGCGGAACCGCCGCCCCGGGCGATCAGCTCGTTCATGCTCCGCGCCGATCCCGCCGGGAGACACTCCTTGGGCATCTCCCTGAAGGCCTGGAAGAGCGGTCTGGGATTCAGATCGATATCGGTAAGTCCGTAATAGCCCTCGTTCAGATCCGTGACGACGAGATACCGGGCGTGGGTGATATAGCGGTACTCGTCCTTGCGGATTTCGTCGAGAAACTCGCGCAGGTAGCGAACCGCCTCCGGATCGGAGGCGTCCTGCCAGCCGTATTCGCAGATCCAGAGCTCCTTCTCCTCGTGGCCGTTCTCCACCAGCACCCGCCGGGTGTCGCGGATCGCCTGCCAGTTGACCCCCTGCGGAGCGTAGGGGTGGATATCGACGGCGTCGAAGTACTCCCCGCCCCCCTCGTCGTAGATTCCCTGGATATAGCGCCACCCCTCCGGGACCCCGGCGTTGTAGTCCAGGGCTCCGGCGGCAACGACGGCCTCCGGATTCCCCTCCTTGAGCGCGGTGTAGGCGAGCTTGAGCCAGCGGGTATAGAGGGGAAAACTCTCGGAGTTGCTGCAGCCGTTGTTGATCCAGCTACAGCCGTTGGGTTCATTCCAGAAAACATATTTGTCGACCCGGCCGCGATAACGTTCAGCGACGGCCCGACAGTATTCGACGAACTCCGCCTCGAAGCGCGGATCCGGCGGGGTTCTGTGGCCGTCGAGCCTATCTTCGCCCGCCGGCGGCTCCGGTACGGCCCAGTCCGGGGTATGACCGATATAGGCTACCATATCAAGATCCCGCGCGGCGGCATCCTCGACCTGCGCGTCCGCCGCGTCCCAGTCGTAGCGTCCCTGCTCCGGCTCGATCATGCACCAAGCGAGACCGACGGGGATTCCCGTACCGCCCGCTTCTTTAACCAGATCCATCTGGGCTCTGTCGTACTCCCGCGGGTTTTCCCGGTAGCGTTCGGGCAGAAGTTCGTTGCGCCAGTATGACCAGAACATCCCGACGGTAAAAAGACCAGGTCGGGACTGAGGTTGTTCATTCATAATACGATTGCTCCTTGTTTCCTTGCAATTGAGTCTATCCTACCTGCAGCCGCCCGGATCCGCTATGGTACTTTTCTGCACTTCGCCAGACCGTAATTTCTTTAATGGCGGCGGGGGACCCGCAATGCTATAGAAGAGTATCACTACGCCTGCGAGGTGATTACGGATGCCCCACTACCGAACCTATACCGGTTCGCCGCTCTACGAACGCAACCATTTTCCCGGTCGCTCTCGGCAGCAGTCCGAGATTCCCGGCTTCGAGGAATCCCGTTCGGCGCTTCCGGCGCCCTTCTGGGACGGCCGCGAAGCCGTCATCGACGGCTACTGGAGGGCCTGGGAACTCGCCTTCAAGAACCTGCGGAGCCCGAAACCGGGAAGCCGCTTCATCACGCCCTACATCGACACGGCCTTCAACGGTAACCTCTTCATGTGGGATTCGGTCTTCTGCCTGATGTACGGCCGTTACGGCCGACGTGTCTTCGATTTTCAGGGAACCCTGGACAACTTCTACGCCGTACAGCACGAGGACGGATTTATCTGCCGCGAACTGAACGGGGAGAGCGGGGAAGACGCCTTCGCCCGTCTCGATCCCGCGAGTACCGGACCTGAACTGCTCGCCTGGTCGGAATGGGAGTACTACCGCACCACCGGCGACAGGAGACGTCTGGCGGCCGTCTTTCCGGCTCTGCTGGCCTATCGACGCTGGATGTCCAGATGGCGCACCTGGCCCTCGGGAGGCTACTTCTCCTCCGGCTGGGGCTGCGGGATGGACAATCAGCCCCGGACCGGAGAGGACTATCATCCCTGGTGGGATCACGGTCACATGACCTGGGTCGACGCGACGCTTCAGGCCTATTTCGTCTCCTCGCTGCTGCAGAAATTCGGCGCGGTGCTGGGAGAGGATACGGAACGCGAGCAGCTCGAGAACCGAAAGCTGAAACGGTTGATCAACCGCCGGCTCTGGAACCGCAGGCTCGGACTCTACACCGACCTGCGCCCCGACGGCACTCTGAGCGATCTCGAAACCGTTGCCGGCTTCTGGGCCCTGCTCACGGATATCCCCACCCCCCGCCGGCGGAATCGGATGCTCTCGGCCCTGCTGGACGAGAATCGCTTCAATACCCCCCACCCCTTTCCGGCCCTGGCGGCCCGGTCGCCGCACTACTCCCCCGAGGGCGAGTACTGGTGCGGCGGTGTCTGGCCTCCCACCAACTATATGATCCTCAAGGGACTGCGGTATTGCGACCGTCCCGATCTAGCCCGCGATTTCGCCGCCCGGATGCTCGCGCAGGTGACGCAAACCGCTGAAGTGACGGGGACCTACTGGGAAAACTATGCTCCCGTCGGCACCGCTCCCGGGAATCAGTCCGTCGCCGGCTGCGTCGGCTGGGGCGGAGTAACCCCGATAGCCGTGCTGCTCGAGGAGCTGTTCGGACTGTCAGGCGACGGCCGGGAGTCGGTCCTGGAATGGGACATCAGCCTGACGGAGGGCTTCGGGGTCAGAAACTACCCCTTCGGGAACGCCGGATCGGTCGATCTCGAGCATCGGCCGCGCAGCCTGCAGACGGAACAGCCGAGGCTGCGGATACAGAGCGATACGGATCTGACCCTGCGCCTGCGGTATGGAGGTAGAGGGTTTCACGATTACAGCATCCCCGCCGGGAAGGAGTGGACCCTGTGATCGTCGGAACGCAGGAGACGCTCCGGATAGCCGTCGTCGGACTCGGAATCGGCTCTCACCATATCGAGATCCTGCTCCAGCATCCCCGGGTCAGAATAGAGGCGATCTGCGACGCGGATCCGGAAAGGCTGAATGCGGTGGGGACGCGTTTCGGAATCGACAGGCGGTTCTCGGAGTATGAACGGATACTGGAGTCGACCAGCATCGACGCGCTGGTCCTGGCGGTGCCGAACCATCTCCACGCGGAGATGTCGATCGCCGCACTGGAGGCGGGAAAGCATGTCCTCTGCGAGAAGCCGATGGCCGCCACCCTGGAGGATGCGCGGCGGCTGCAAGAGTTCTCCGCGACGGTCGAACCGATTCTGATGATCAACTTCTCCTTCCGCTATCACCATCTCAGCCGCATGCTGAAGGAGCAGATAGAGGCGGGAGTACTGGGCCCGATCTATTACGGGCGCAGCGTCTGGCATCGCCGCTTCGGATTTCCGGGATTCGGGGGCTGGTTCGGCACCCGCTCGAGCTCGGGAGGAGGACCGATGATCGACCTGGGGGTTCACCGACTTGATCTGGCTCTCTGGCTGATGGACTTCCCCGAACCTGAATCGATCAACGCCGCGACCTACAATCACCTGGCGACCGAGTTCGCGGCCGATCAGGCCCGCTCCTTCGACGTCGAGGATTTCGCGACGGGTATGATCAGATTCACGAACGGCGCCACCCTGGCCGTTGAGGCGAGCTGGGCGGCGAACATCCGCGAACGCGAGTTCATGGAGACCCGGCTGCTCGGAACCCGGGGCGGCCTCGTCCAGCGCAATCTCAACGGCGAGTACCGCTTCGAAGCGGAAATCTACGCCCGGGAGAAGAACAACCTGATAACGAAGCACCTCGACGGAACGGTCTATCCCGTTCCGCCGTCGCTGCATGAGTTCGTCGATACGATCCTGGACGGCCGCAGACCGGACGCCTCGCCGGAACAGGGACTCGTCGTGCAGCGAATTCTGGACGGATTCTACCGCAGCGCCGAAAGCGGCCGGACCGTTTACTTCAGCGAAGATCGCGAATTAAGGAGCGTATAGCCATGTACCGAATTACCATATGGAACGAGAACCTGCACGAGCGGCAGAACGATCAGGTCCGCGACGTCTACCCGCAGGGCATACACGGCGCCCTGGCGCGGAATCTCGGCTCCGCGAAAGATTTCCGGATCGAGACCGCGACCCTCGAGATGCCGGAGCACGGACTCACGGAGGAGCGCCTCGCCACGACGGACGTTCTGATCTGGTGGGGTCATATGGCCCATGACAAAGTGAACGACGAGATAGCCGAACGGGTGCGCCGTCGGGTCCTGAAGGGGATGGGACTTATCCTGCTCCACTCCGCGCACCTCTCCAAACCCTTTCAGCTGCTGCTGGGAACCAGCGGCGCGCTGCGCTGGCGGGACAACGGCGAACGGGAACGGATATGGAACATCGCACCCGCCCATCCCATTACCAGGGGCGTCGGCGAGTATCTGGATCTCGAAAAAACGGAGATGTACGGCGAGCGCTTCGATATCCCGGAACCAGCGGAACTGATATTTCTCAGCTGGTTCGAAGGCGGCGAGGTCATGCGTTCCGGCTGCACCTGGCAGCGCGGAGCCGGACGTATCTTCTACTTCAGACCGGGGCATGAGACCTTCCCGATCTACCATGATCGTCAAATTCTGCAGATCATAGGCAACGCTGTACGCTGGGCGGCCCCGCGGAAAACCATGGACTTGGATGTCTGCGTGCATGCGCAGACTGCTCCGAAAGCCGATTAATAGAGGCAGTATCTCCTGAGAGCGGCTGCTGCGCACTTTCAGGGCATCAGCGGCGTTCCCGACTCCCTGCTCCTGGCCGCGCCCTTCGTAATAACCCTGGCCGGACTACTCGCGAGCAGCGCTCTCCGCGGCCGTCTCGGTAAGGGTAGGAAATAGGGGCACCGGTCGGCCCATCAGCTCCGAACAGGCCTCTTCCAGCTGACCTGCAATCCCCCGGGCGCGGGCGGCCAGTTCGGCGGCGGCGGTGGCCGATGCACTCAGGTTGAGATTCCCCGGACTACCGGTGGAACTCCGCTTACGGAGCACGGCTTCCGGATCCTGCTCCTTCACCTTTTCAAGCTCTCCCCCCACCTCACGATAAGCGTCGCGGAAGCTCTTGCCGGCGGCGGCCATCTCCAGGGCTACATCGGTGGCGTAGATCTCCGGAATAAATCCGCGCTTGAGAGCCTCGGGATAAACCTCGAGCTTGGCGATACTCAGGGCGGTCACCTCGAGCATCTGAATCGTCAGGCGCGCGCCGCGCAGGAAGGGCTCCTTGGTCTCCTGAAAATCCCGGTTATAGCCTGACGGCAGGGAGCGAAGCACCTCTTTGACCTGCACCGCGTAGGAGGAGAGAGTGGCAGACTTGGCCCGCATCAGCTCCAGGCCGTCGGGGTTCTTCTTCTGGGGCATGATGCTCGACCCGGAGCAGAGCTCCTTGGGCAGGGAGAAGTAGCCGAACTCCGGCATGGAGAAGAGGATCAGATCCTGGGCCAACCTGCTCAGGGTGATGCCGATCTGATCGCAGGCGTCGAGCAGGTAGGACTCGATCTTGCCCCGGGAGTTGTTCACATAGAGCACATTGTTCTGCAGCCGGGAGAAGCCCATCAGCCCGGCGGTCAACTCCCGATCCAGGGGCAGGGGGACGCCGTAAGAGGCGGCCGATCCCAAGGGCGACTGGTCGAGGACCGTATCCAGATTCAAGAGCACCCCAAGGGCGTCGGAGAGCTCCTCGGCGTAGGCGGCGGCCCAGAGTCCCACCGAGGAGGGCATGGCGATCTGCATATGGGTGCGCCCCGGCATGGGGGTCATCTCGTGTTCCCGGGCGAGCGCCAGGAGCGCATCTACCGTCTTTACTCCGGCGAGCACCGCCTGGGGCAGGAAGGCCCGGGCGTAGAGCCTCAAGGCCGTGATTACCTGGTCGTTCCGACTGCGGCCGGTGTGAATCTTCTTCCCCGCCTCTCCGCAGAGGGCCACCAGCCGGTTCTCCAGGGCGGTATGGCCGTCCTCGTCGCTCTTATCGATCCGGTAGGCCCCCGACTCGTACTCATCCAGAATCGACCGGAAGCCCCGGGCGAGGCTTTTCAGGTCGTCGTCGCTCAAGAGACCCACGGTGGCGAGCATCGTCGCATGGGAAAGAGAAGCGGTCGCATCCGCCGGCAGAAGCTCCATATCGAGCAGGTAGTCCCGGCCTACGGTAAACTCCTCGATCAGACTATCCAGGGTGTAATCCTTCTGCCACAGCTTCGCCATTGTGCGCCTCCTCATTTTCGGCCCTGAGTATACCCCTTGCGGCGGCCAAAAGAAAAGCGGGGAATGGACAGGGAAGCGGCCGCCCCGATAGAATAGAGTCATGAGTGATTTTGATGATCTGGCCGCCCGGGAGAAGGAACTCCTACAGGAGTTGGATGAGTATAACCGCGAGAAGGAGCGGATCCACACCATGCTGGGCAAGATCGGCGGCAAGGGTTACTCGCGCAGGGACACGATTATCAACATCACCTTTCTGGTTATTATCCTGACCCTCTTCATCCTGGAGATGACCACCCACTTCATGCCGGTCTTCGTCTCCCTCGAGGTGAGCGTGCTCCTGGTCTCGATCAAGATCGTCTGGATGATCCACTCCCAGCAGAAGACCGATCACTTCCAGTTCTGGGTACTGAACACCCTGGAGTTCCGGGTCAACGATATGGCCAAACGGATGCGGAAGATCGAGAAGGCCCTGAACCCTACTGAGAAGAAGTAATCTAACCGCGGCTCCCAGATATAAGACGCGGATTCAGATTGTAATGATGCGGTACGTCTGGAGCCATACTTAGTAAGGCCGCACATTCATTCCAATACCTTGAATGTCACAATCCAAAATGATTCAAAGAAATCCACAAAACTAAAAGTTGACAAAGTGTATCCTGAAGGATACACTTATTGTATATGGTTGAAGTTCGCCAGACAGAATCATACAAAAAGTGGTTTAAAGGGCTGAAGGATCGTAAAGCAAGAGCGCGAATTGATATTCGGATTAAGCGAATTTCATTAGGAAACCTTGGAGATGTAAAGCCCGTTGGGAAAGGGGTTTATGAACTTAGAATAGATTACGGGCCTGGATATAGGATTTACTTTGTAGAAAGGTCTGGAGTCAAAATTATTCTGTTGGCAGGTGGCAAGAAATCCACCCAAACTAGGGATATTAAGAAGGCACAAAAACTGGCCCGACTTTTGGAGGAGTAGCAATGAAAGAAGAAAACACTACTATATGGGATCCTATTCAGCATTTTTCCAATGAAAAAGATATTGCCGCATACCTAGAAGCTGCATTAGAGGAAAATGACGCTACTCTGATAGCTGCAGCACTAGGTGATATCGCCCGAGCAAAGGGTATGTCTAAAATTGCTGCAGATACCGGCCTCGGGCGGGAAAGTTTATATAAGGCATTATCGCCCTCAGGAAACCCTGAGCTCTCGACAGTATTAAAGATAATTGAAGCACTCGGTCTACATTTGCATGCGGTTCCAAAGAGATTAAAGCATGTTTGATAGGAGTCCGCGCAGATCCGCGTTAATCGAGCGTAGCGGGCGGTTACCAGTTAAACCGCGGATTATCACTGATTAGAGAAGATCCTCCTTCTAAAACAGCAACGAGACCGCCACCCCGGCTTTAGCAAAGGTCGCCGTCAATTCCCAGTCGTCGAGCCCTTCCGTCTCGCGGGTCGAGATCCAGACGGGATAGAGGAGTCCGGTCAGTAAGCAGTGATCCCCTAAATAATAATTGACTCCCAACCTGACCCCGGCGTCGACATATTCGGCATACTCCGCCTCACCGGTACTGACGCCGTTACGCAGCTCCGCCCCGAGGGATAGTGAGGTGGTATCGCCGAAGGGGGTGAATAAAACCCCTGCGTGCCCGCCGAAGACCAGGATATCGGCGAGGGTGTCGCCCTCGTCGGTCTGTACGACCTGAAGCTTGGCCGCCGCTTCGAGGAAGGGGGTGAGCACGAGGATTCCCGCATAGGAGTCGCTCGACATCTGGAGGCCGAGACGAAAACCGCCCGACTCCTGGGCCGTAAGGGAGAAGCTCACGAATAGAAGAAGCGCAACAATGACAACTTTGGAAAAAGCAGGACCTTTCATCTTTTACTCCTCATTCTTTAATTGATAATCACCCCGCGGAAGACTGTCCCGGGAACAGCAGGGATCGCAATATTCTCGACAGGCTTCATGAAAATGATACCAGCGCAGGCTTTAAGTCGCAATAAAAAAACGATGACGATGTGAACAGGGAAGAGAGAAGGTCTAAATAATTCAACCCGATTACAGCGCAGATAATTCCCGTGAAAGTTTCTCCAACAGTCTCTCCAATTCTGTCTTCTCATCATGGGATAAGAGATCCGCGATCCGCGCTGCTTCCTCCAATCGTGGTTTAAGGATCATATCAGCAAGTTCCAGCCCTTCCCGGGTTAGTTCAACGATGATCCCGCGTCGATCGGTCGGATTGGGCAAACGTCGCACAAGTCCTCGAGATTCAAGACGGTCGAGCCTGTTCACCATAGCTGCAGTTGATAGCATTGTGGATCGGGATAGCTCAGTCGGAGATCGATGAAATGGCGGTCCAGCCCGTCTCAATGTCGCCAGGACGTCAAACGACCACTGCGCCAGATCATATTCAATGAGAAGTACATCAACACGTTTCTGAATCATCTGCGCCAGAAACACTATGCGCCCAGCAACAGCCATACCGGATGGATCCAGATCAGGACGTTCCCTGTTTAAGTCTTCAATGATCGTATCTATCACATCGGCTTTATGCTTATTCATCAGTTCAAGGGCCCTCTTTGGCAATCACAGAATATGCAATTATTTACAACTTCTTAGTTAAATATCAAGTATTTTGACATCAATATATTTTATTAGATATTTAGTAACTTGACATCTAACTTTTTATACCTTACTCTTTATATCATCTTTAATCAAGGAGTTTATATATGACTGTATTTCTTACAGGAAGCACCGGATATATCGGGCAATCGGTTGCCAGAGAATTCGCCCGCAACGAGTATGAAGTTCATGGATTGACCAGAACACACGCCATGAACAGCAAGTTGCAGGAACTCGGGATTCATCCGGTAATCGGAACGATGAACGATCCTGATTCGTACCGAGATCTCGCTGCTCATGCAGATCTAATCGTTCATACGGCTTACAGTCCGTCTGATGATTCTGCCGACCTGGACAGGCAGACCGTCGAAACTATGCTGAATCTGTCGCAACGGAACGGAGGACGGCCCCTGGTTCTATACACCAGCGGGACATGGGTATATGGGAACACCGGGAGTGCTGTGCTTGAATCGCCACCACATCGAAACGCCCTGGCAGCCGTAAGCAGCCGTCCTGCCGTCGAAGATCTCGTTCTTGAATCAGGTGGTATCGTAATCCGTCCCGGAGTCGTCTACGGCCACGGTGGAGGAATCACTGGCAGTTGGATCCGGGAGGCTCAAAAAAACGACGGAATCCCGATAATCGGAGATGGCCAGAACTACTGGAGTATGGTTCATATCGATGATTTAGCCAGAGGATACCGCCTTGCTGCCGAACGAGGCAAACGAGGTGAAGCATACGATTTCGTCGATGATGAAAATCTCCGTATGATGGATATCGCCGAAATCATCATCACTAATGTAGGAAAAGGATCAGTAAGCCGACTCGACCTGAATGAAGCTGAAGAACGCTGGGGTGTGATGGCTGAAGCCTTCGCCGTCAACCAGAGAATCGGATCTGAATCGGCACGATCTGGTCTTGGATGGCGAGCCGAAATAGGATCGTTCCGTGCTGATCCCTACCTCTCATCGAATGCGATCTCCACCCTTGTTGCGTTGGGTTGAAACAGGGGAGTCCAATGAAGACTAAAGGTGATAAAGCGTCAGCTACCAAAGAGCTTCTGAAAAAGGAGGTCGATCTGCGGATCTGTGCCACCTGTGGAACCCAGTTCGCCGGAGAATCATATCCGGATTCCTGTCCTATATGCGAAGACGACCGTCAGTACGTGCCTCCCGATGGTCAGAAATGGACGAGCATCCAGGATCTGCAGGATACCGGTTTTAATCTGGACATTCGCTCCCTCGAAGAAAACCTACTGGGGATGGCCATTAATCCAAGCTTTGCCATCGGACACCGGGCCCTAATCATTCAAACGCCGGAAGGTAATGTTATGTGGGATGCCCTGCCGCTGATCAACGATCAGGCAATAAGCTCCATAAAGAAAATCGGAGGGATCAAGGCCATCGCGGCTTCCCATCCCCATTTCTTCACATCCATGGTGGGATGGAGTCGGGTTTTCGGCGGGGTTCCGATCCATTTGCCCGAAAGCGCCGAACCCTGGGTGATGAGGCCCGACTCATCGATTATATTCTATTCCGGCGATGTAAAGCCTCTGTTCGGCGGCCTTTCGCTCCATCGCACGGGCGGGCATTTCGACGCTTCTCAGGTTTTGCATTGGCCGGCGGGAGCAAATGGTAAAGGAGTCCTGCTGACGACCGATGAACCCTCGGTGACTCCGGGAGGCGACAGAGTCAGTTTCATGTACAGCTTCCCCAATGCCATTCCCCTGAACGCATCGAGAATTCGGGCAATAGCTGAAATCCTGGCCCCTCTGGAGTATGACCGCATCTATGCGGGCTGGTGGGGCAAGGTTGTCCACAGCGATGCGAAGAATGTAGTCAGGCTATCGATTGATCGATATCTCGATATCCTGGAAGGTCGGCTGACCGTGGCGGGAAAGGGGCCTATGAGTTCTGGTAGGACGATGGAAGGAGATTTAACCACGGAGTAGCGGATGATCACGAATCTATATAACGGGCATTCCTTCAGACTTAACTTTGCCTCTCCATAGGCGTACTATTGAAGCATGTCGGGTCGGATTCTCGCCACAAAGCTCCATATACCCCCCGTTCCGGGCGACTATCTGCGTCGTCCGCGACTGCTGGAGGAGATAACCACCGACGCACCCTTAACCCTCGTTTCCGCATCGGCGGGTTTCGGAAAATCGAGCCTGATCAGCGACTGGCTCAGCCGTGAGAATCGGCCGGCGGCCTGGATCTCCCTGGAAGATGAGGATAGCGACCCCGACCGCTTCCGCGCCTACCTGACCGCCGCTCTCTTACCCCTGCTGCCGGGCCTGGGAGAGGAGAATCCGCTTTTAGAAGAGTCGACCCTCGAAGGCTTTCTGACCGAGCTCATCAATCATATCGACTGCTGTACCGACGAGATCACCCTGGTTCTGGACGACTATCACCTGATCGATTCGAAGGAGATCGACGAGCTTCTCCGCTTTCTGATCGAACATGCTCCGCGACAGTTTCACCTGATAATCGCCACCCGGGAAGATCCGCAATTCCCCTTGGCCCGCTGGCGGTCCAAACGGCGTATGCACGAGATACGGGAAGGGGAGCTACGCTTCACCAAAGATGAGATCCTCGACTATCTGAAGATCGATAGCGGATTTCCTCACTCCGACACCTTGCCGGAGCTCTTATTCGAGCGTACCGAGGGGTGGATTACCGGACTCCGACTGGCCGCTCTCTCCCTGAAGGACCGGGATGATGCGGATTCGTTTCTGCGGGACTTCGACGGGAGTCATCACTTTATTCTCGACTACCTCATGGAGGAGGTTCTCAATCGGCAGCCTCCCGAGCGGGTAGCGTTTCTCTTAGCCACCGGCCTCTTTCAACGCTTCTCCCCCGGCCTGGCCGATCGAGTCCTGGAGCTTCCTTCAGGAAGAGGCGCGCTGATCATCGAGGAGATGCAGCGGGAGAATCTCTTTATCATCCCCCTCGATGAACACCGGCACTGGTTCCGCTACCACCACCTCTTCAAAGATCTTCTCAAGAAACGTGCCCTCATGGATGGAGACGAGTCCGCGAGACGCACCTATCTAAGTCGCGGAGCCGGCTGGTTTGCCGAAGAGGAGGAGTTTCCCGAAGCGATCGAGACCGCCCTGGCGGCGGGAGAAGCGGCGCGGGCCGCCGCATGGGCGGAGCTTGCCTGGCCTAGAATGGAGAATAACTTCCACTCCGCAGGGTGGCTCCGGCTTGTGGAATCCATCGATGAGGAGATTATTCGGACCCGGCCGCGACTGGCCTCCGATTATGCCTGGGCCCGGATGAACCGGGGGGAGTTGGAGGCGGCCGACGAGTGGTTCGCCGCGGCCGAGAAGGCGACCGGACCGGATGCGGAGACGGAGCTGCGCTTTGCCGTGGGGATGGGGCGTATCTATCTGAGCCAGGCCCGGGGAGAGTATGCAATTCAGGAGCGTCTAATCAAGCAAACGCGAAGTCTGCTTGAGAAAACAGACCGGCTGCGTCATGCCCAACTCGACTCCCTGGAAGGGCTCGCCCGCTGGAACGCCGGCTGGGTCGAAGCGGCATATTTGATTTTTGAGGACGCCGAAGCCGGATTCCAAGCGTCCGGGAGCAGTATCTTCGCCTTGAGCGCAGCCTTCGCCAAAGGGCTGGTTGCAGAGAGCGCCGGCCGTCTGAAAGAGGCGGAGATGATATTCCGAACTGCCGCCGAAAGGAATGAGCGTACCAGAGCCAGCTTTCTCTCGAGCCTGGCCGGGGTCCAGCTTGAACAGTACCGGCTGAACGAGGCCGAGGCAAGCCTGGAAGAGTCCCGGAAACTGGGGGAACGGTCGGCTCTGCCGGGATGGAACTACCGTCGACGCATCATCGAGATACGCCTGGCAATCGCCCAAGGGGAGTATGATCGGGCCGAGCGGCTCCTGGGAGAAGCGGCGGCTCTGCGCTACCGGGGGCCCATGCCCGAGCGTTTTCCCCCAGAGGCGCTCCAGGCCCTGATCGATATCGAGCGGGACGAAGTCGGACTCGCAACAAGCCGGCTTTCCCGCCTGGCTCCCGACAAAAAGCAGTACACCAGCGAGTTCCCCCTGCTGGTCAAGATCCGCGCTCAGTTGGCGCATAGGACCGGCGACGAAGAGAAGCTTATCGAACTGAATCACCTACTGAAGGAACTTCGCCTCCGGGCGGAAGAGCAGGAGCGCCGGGGCTCGCTGACCGATATACTGCTCATGGAGGCCGTAGCCGCCGAGGTTGCCGGCGAAAGGGATGCGGCTTCCGCCTATTTGACCAGAGCGCTCGCGGTTGCGGAAGCCGACGAGCGGGCCCTCCCCTTTCTCCGGGGGATCGCGGACGAGAAGATAATCGCCCGACTCTTGCAGTGCGACCTTGAGCAGACGAAACCATCACCCTTCGGCACTACAATCAGCGCCCATGCCCCGGGACTCCCGACGGACACAGACGCCTCGCGTCCCCTTGGGGAGAGCTTGAGTCCCCGGGAGACCGAGGTTCTGACTCTTATCGCCGCGGGCTACTCCAACCAGAGAATCAGCGAGACCCTTTTCCTCGCCTTGAGTACGATCAAGGGCCATAATGCTAAAATTTATGAGAAACTGGACGTAAAACGCCGCACCGAAGCGGTGGCGAAGGCGCAGAAACTGGGCTTAATCCCCCCCGTCTCTTAAAAACAGTACCTAAAACCCTACTTTAGTAGCTCACACCCCAGTACAAAGCAAGAGTATCCTTAGCTCCAGATGATGAAGGAGATGAGCGACAAACAACCGCGGATGACGACCTACCGGATCATAATCCGGGGCGGAATGGATGCAAGCTGGAGCGACTGGTTCTCCGGGCTAAGAATCGAGTCCCGGACGAATGGAGAGACCATGCTTACGGCGCGGCTGCCGGATCAGGCGGCCCTCCACGGCCTCTTACGGCGCATCCGCGATCTGGGTTTACCGCTCATCTCCGTCGAAACCGTCGCATTTGACGAGGAGGATAGAAAATGAGAGCTGTTGCAACAGAGAGATACGGGCCTGCCGATACTCTGGAAATCAAAGAGATTGATCAACCTAGGCCTACTGAGGATGAGGTAGTAATCCGAATTCGGGCCGCCTCGGTCAACGCCGGGGACTGGCACCTGATGCGAGGCACCCCTTGGCTGGTACGTCTCGGCTTCGGCCTATTCCGGCCCAAGATTAGGGTACTGGGAGCCGATGCGGCGGGGACCGTGGCTGCAGTAGGCGCGGAAGTAAGGGATTTCCAGGTAGGCGACGAGGTCATAGCCGACCTGTCGGAAAGCGGCTTCGGCGGTTTCGCCGAGTACGCCCGCTGCAAAGCCGAACATGCGGCCAAGAAACCCGGCTCCCTTAGCTTTGCCGAGGCAGCCGCCCTTCCCTCGGCGGGAACTACCGCCCTGCAGGGCGTCCGGGATCATGGTCGGGTGCGTGAAGGCGAATCGGTGCTGATCAACGGCGCCTCCGGAGGGGTCGGAAGCTATGCGGTACAGATCGCCGCCGCGCTGGGGGCCCGGGTCACCGCGGTCTGCGGCCCTGGAAAGGAGGAGCGCATGCGAAGCCTCGGAGCGGAACGGGTAATAGATTACACGAAGGAAGACTTTACCCAAGGCAGCGCACAGTACGACTTGATCTATGCGGTCAACGGCAATCACTCCCTAAAGGAGTACCGCCGGGCGCTAAAACCCCAAGGCCGCTTCGTGGTCTCCGGCGGGGAAGGGAATCAGTTTACCGAGGCGGCTGTTAAGGGGAGCATGCTCTCCCGCAAGGAGGGACAGAGCTTCAAGGGCTTCTTGAAGGCCGTCTCCGGGAAGGACCTGGCCGAATTGGCGCGTCTGGGGGATGAGGGAAAACTCAAGGTGCTGATCGACCGTAAGTATAGCTTCAATGATACCCCGCAGGCGATCGCTTATGTAGAACAAGGCCATGCTAAGGGCAAGGTCGTTATCGAAATGGAGGATGCAAAATGAACACTATAAATCAGGATATTCGTTCCGCCCGGATCGCGGGGATTCTCTACCTGCTGATATTCTTCACCGCTGGCTTTGCCGAAGGGGTCGTACGCACCGGCGCCCGGGAGGCGGCGGTCTTTGTTGATTACCTTGCCGCCAACAACACCATATACCGTTTGGGTTTTCTGGCCGATTCGGTCGCCTTCTTGAGCGACGCGGTGATAGCGGTAATCCTCTACCGGCTCCTGAAACCGGCGGGGGAGACCCTGGCCTTGACCGCCGCGGCGCTCCGCCTCCTGGCCCACCCGGCCATTGCGGCGGTGAATCTCTTAAACCACTTCATGCCGGTGTTGCTGGTCGGCGGCGGGGCGGCCGCACTCAGTCCGGCGGAACTTGAAGGCTTGGCACAAGGCTTTCTGGAGCTCCATCGCCACGGCTACCTGCTGGCGGGCATCTTCTTCGGCCCCCACCTGATCCTGCTCGGGGTGTTGCTGCTGCGTTCGCTCCGCTTCCCCGGCTGGTTAGGAGTGCTCCTGGTCATCGCCGGCGTGGGCTACATCGTAGAGAGCTTCGGGAACTTCCTGGTTCCTGATCAGAAAGCCCTCTGGACCTGGTTTGTGGCAATCCCGGCGGTGGCGGGCGAGATGGGGCTGACCCTGTGGCTGCTGATCCGAGGGGTGCGTCCCTTAAAAGAGTAGCTCCCTCAGTAGGATGAATCTACGCCCCTCACAAGGCGGGGAGTTCCCAAACCGATATTCCAAGTGGGCTCCTCTACCTTGTATTCAGTAAAGTGAAAGGGTAAGCTAAATGAAATGACAAACGAGGAACAGAAGGAGCTTCGGGAGACTATCACCGCGAAGATCCAAAGCATTGAGAATTCCTTGTCCTATTTGGACGAAGAGACGAAGCCGATCGAACCGAGCGTCAGCCTGGGGCGGTTGACGCGCATGGAAGCCATCAGTGAAAAAGGGATCAATGAGTACATGCTCGGACAAAACAAACAGGCCCTGCAACGGCTCTACAACGCCCTGGATCGGATGGAAAAAGGCAGTTACGGGAACTGTTTAAAATGCGGAGAGGAGATCCCGATCGGACGACTGCGCCTAGTCCCCGAGGCGGTCGTCTGCGTGGGGTGCTCCTCCAAAGGGTGATACGGCTAATCGGAGAGAGCCCTTCGCCGCGCACCTTAGAGCCCGATTCTCTCCGTCACATACCTTCTAAAGGCGACCACCTTCTCCTCCTCCGGCGCAATCTTCAAGGCCTTCTCGCAGGCTTCTAAAGCCGCCGGAAAATCCTCCAGGTCGCAGTAGGTCTGGGCCAGGCTGAAGAGACTCTCGAAGTGGTAGGGCGCTATCTCCAGGCTGCGACTGAAAGCCGCCACGGCTTCGGATTTTCGCGACATGACCCGGTGGAGGATCCCCAGGTAGTAGTGTACTTTATTGTTCTCCGGCTCCAACTCCGCCGCTTGATGAAAGTTATCGTAGGCTTCCGCGTAGCGCGCGGCGGCGAAGAGGGCCATTCCGCGGTGGATAGTGATTACCGACCTCACCTTAGCCTCGATCGATCTCTCCAGTATAAGGTCGTAGATCCCAATGGCCGTCTCGTAATCACCCCGGTTGTGGGTATTGAGGGCGATAAGCAGCAGCTCATCGACATTCTTGAGGGAGTAATTTTCGCTGTAGGCGGAGAGCTCCGGTTCGGATCGCTCTTCCAATCCGGGGGTCCCCGTCTCTATCTGCTCGATAAAGGAGCGCCGCCTCTTTTTCAGCTCCCCGTGCAGGCTTCTCTGATAATCACGAATCTCCTGGAAGATCACATCGGAGAGGGTCAGATTGGCATTCAAGGCCGCCAGCTTCCTGCGCAGTGATTCGTCGTAGGGGGTAAAACCGTTTTTATAGACCAACTCATGCTCCACCTCCGACCAGGCGTCCTGCAGGATGGTGCGAATCTGGATCTCGCAGATATCGACCTCGAGCCCGGGATAGCTCGTGACCAGCTCTTGGGGCAATTCTAACAGCAGGTGAACCGACTGGTAGCCGAACTCCCGGAAGGAGTGCTCAGCCCCTTTGCGCTCCACCTCGCGCACGGTGTACCGGGAGCGAAGGAACTCCTCGATACTGTGCAGATTCTCCAGAAAGGGAGAGACGATCCTGATGCCGAGAAGATCCTGAATATCCGGAATCGCGACCCGGTTCTCCGTCGAACCGATTCTCTTCAAAAGCTTCTGATAATAGCTGGAGAATGATTTAACCCGCTGTTTGATGGAGAAGCGTATGCCCTCCTCTCTCATCTCTTTGCCGATACGGTGCGCCAGCTGATCGAGGAGGTCCTCGTAGCCGTGAACCCGCTGGGCATAGGACTCCTGGAGTTGCTGTTTATCGGGGTAGAGCTGCTCTTCCATCGATAGAGAACTTAGCGCTAAAGAGCCCCCGAAATCAATGGAAAAAGAGAGAGGTGAGCCGCGGATTAGCGCGGATTCTCACTGATTAGGAACGATCCTCGCCTTCAACATCTTTTCACCAGGTCACCGCTATCGGCTTCTCATAATCCACCCTCAGTTAATCTCCAGCTCATCCGGCTCCGGCAGCGGGCTGAGAACGTTCCCCGGCAGTGTCTGGTACCAGAAAGCCGTAGAGGCAATGTCGTCCTGGAGCGGCAAGTAGCGTCGGGTTGGTCCCTGGAGAGGCCAGTTGCGCCAGCCCAGGGCCTGGACGGTAACGCGAATACGCTCCAAGAAATTCACCGGATCCTGCAAGTGCCACCGGTACATGCCAAATCGCATCTGTGAGCGGTAGACGCCGTCGGGTCGCTCCACCACCGGAAGTCCGCTGTAGGCATTGCTGAACTCGCAGTACTCCTCAGAGTCGAATTTCTCGTAATTGTATGATCCGAGGAAGTAGTCCTCGGTTCCCGTGCCGCAGATCGTTGGAAACTCCTTGTCGGAGTCGAGGTACATCTTCACCTCACCTTCACCCCACCAGCCGGAGTTGTTCACCCCCCAGACGAGGTAAGTGCCAACGTACTTCCCCGCCCCTTCCACCCCATCAAGAATCGTATGTACCTCTCTGTAGGGAAGCGGGTTTGATCTCCTGAAGGTGGCGTGGAAGTAGAGCACGTCCTTAGGCACTTCCTCCAGGGTGTAGTCAACTTGATAATAGACGAAGGAGTCCTCGTCGCTGAGATTCTCGAGCTCCATGCGGCACTTCCCGGCGAAGGGCATAACCCACCAGGAGTTGAACGCACACTTCGGGTTCACCGTTACCGGAATGGAGTCGATCTGGCGAATAGATTTGAGACCCGAAGCGAAAAAATCTCCAAGGGGGACCTCAACGGATGGGTGCTCCTGGTTATCCCAGTAGATTCGCAGTATGAACTTTCGAAGATGGTCCGAGAGGACGGTGATCCAAATGTGGCGAAGGACACCGGGTCCGTCTATCTCCGCGAGCATGGTACTGGACCCCGTCTTCAAAAGAATAGATGGTGAGATCTTCCATCCCTGCCCCAGGCCCTCTGCCATCGGCGCGCCGGTTCCGTCGGTAGCCATCCCCCCGGCGCCGGGTGCTCCCGTGAAGTTCTCGGCAGTAATGGACCGGCTCACGGCTCGGCTTGGTGTAGTAAGAGAAGACAGTATCGATAATTCCATCGAATCCTCCTATTTAAATGAGCCGGCCGTCAGGCCGCTCTGGAACTGGCGTTGGAGAAAGAGATACAAAATGACAATCGGGAGTGACGCCAGGAGAACCGCGGCGAACACTAGGCTCCAATCGGTCGTATAGGTTCCGATGGCGCTGTAGATCCCGGTAGTGATCGTCCTGCCCCGGGCGGAGCCGAGGATGTACATCGGCGGCAGGAAATCGTTCCAGATCCACATTCCCAAGAAGATGATGACGGTGGCGGTGCAGCTTTTCAGCAGAGGGAAGATGATTTGAAAGAAAGTCGTAATCGGAGTCGCCCCGTCGATGGCCGCGGACTCCTCGAGACTCACGGGCACGGTTCGCATGAACTCCGTGTATAGGAAGGTTCCGATCGGCACATAGGTACCGCCGTAGAAGAAAATCAGACCGGGCAAGGTGCCCAGAAGCTTCAACACCCGCAGGGTCTGAATACTGGGTATCAGGATACTCTGGATTGGGATCATCATTCCCGCCAGTACCGCAAGGTAGAGAATGTTGGTAACCCGGGACGTGCGGCGGGCGAACACGAAGGCCAACATCGACGAAATCAGTACCAGCAACGTAAGTGATCCCACAGTTATGATCATGCTGTTCGCATATAGATTGAGGATCTTAGCTTCTGAGATCGCGCGCCCGAGATTAGCCAGCGTGGGCGGTACGGGCAGCCCCAGCGGATCCTTTACGATCTGCTCGTAAGGTTTAAATGCATTGGTCATGGCGACGTAAAGGGGCAGAATATACAGGGCTATTATGACGACCATAAGAAGACGGCCAGCAACCGGTTTGTTTCTAAGGATGAGCGTTTTCATGGCTAATAACTGATCTCCTTTCTGTTCATAAAAGCCATCTGCATAGCGGAAACTAGGAGAGTCAGGATAAGCAACACGAGGATGATGGCGGAAGAATATCCGAACATGTTGTATTCAAACGCCCGCTCAATTGCGTAGACGGTAATCGTCTGGATATAACCGGGAACCATCACCTTGACGAAGTCGTACTGTTTTAAGCCCCAGATTACGGCAGTGATGGTATTGATCACGATAGCCGGCCGCATAAGCGGCAGCGTGATTGCAAAGAAACGCTGGACCGGTTTGGCACCATCGATACTGGCGGCTTCGTAGACCTCTCGAGGGATTGACTTTAGGCTCGCTATGTACACCGTAGTGTAGAATCCGAGCGCCGCCCAGGATATGACCCAGGAGACCATCATCACGACAATATTGACGGAAGCGTATAGGTCGATCGGATTGATACTAAGCCACCCCAGCATGGTGTTGATGATCCCTCCATTGGTTTGGGTCATGTAGGCCCATACGAATGAAACGACCACCGGACTTAGGATGGCCGGGATGAACACCAGGGTACGGCTCCAACGGAACACCTGGCCGGGTCGCTCAACCGCCACTGCCGCTGCTATCCCAAGAGAGTTTGTGAGAAAGGTCGTAATCGCGGTGATTGCCACAGTAATGGCGAGCGAGTTCCGAAACGAAGTGTCCCGAAATAGCATCAAGAAATTCCGGAAACCTACCCAGCTGAACTCCGGGTTGATTCCATTTGAATTAGTAAAGCTGAACATCATGCTCAATGCGAGAGGCACAAACACAAACACCACATAGATGAGCAGTCCGGGCAGCAAAAAAACGGCGTCGTAGGCCTTCCTAGAAACTGTCATTTCAACTCCGCAAAAAAGAAAATGCGAGGCCCTCCAGGGGCCCCGCGCAAAGGTTATTGAGAGTTGCTCTTAGCGAACTCCCATTCCGCGTCAAAAAGCGCGAGCTCTTCTGTCACATCCGCTCCTAACGCGATTCGCTGGGTCATCTTGTTGAAGTAGGATTGCAGTCCGGGCAAAAGTGCCGCGTCACCGGTCATGTCGTACCAGTGTTCAACGGGTCGTAAGTTTGCAAACTTCTCACCGACTTCGAGACGAAGATCGGTCATCTCGTATTCGACGGGTTCTTTGGTCCCCGGAAATAGCATCTCGGTCTGTAAGAACTGACCGTACCAGACGTCGTCGTTGAAGAAGAAGTTGATAAAGTCCAGGCACACTTCAGGCTGTTCGGTCTTGGCGTTTATCGCCAAACCTTCATTGGCCCATACCGAGATGGTGTCCGCTGCGGCATCGCTGGGTACGGGAAAGAAGCCAATTTCAAAGTCAGGATTGACCCGTGCGGCCTCACCTTGCAGCCAGGATCCCATGGGTATCATGATCGCGCGCCCGGAGAAGAAATACTCGAGCATCTGGGCGTAGGTAACGCTGGCCATGTCGTCGTTGGCGTATTCTTCCACAAGGGTCTTATACTTTTCAACCGCGCCGGCGACGTTAGCGTCGGAGAACTTCACCTCGTTCGCGTTTCGCTTCAATCCCCAATCAGCGTCCTCGGCAAGCACGTCGGCAGAGATCAACATAGACGCCAGGACAAGTTGTGGCCAGCCGTCTTTGAGCCCCATTGAGATGGGGATCTGACCCGAATTCTGGATCACTTCACACACTTCGATCAGCTCGGTGTAGGTTTCAGGCTCGTCGAGACCCAATTCAGCAAATGCGGTCCGATTGAACCAGAACCCGCCGACCTGATACTTGTAGACGGCGACGTAGCTTTCACCTTCGATCTGGCCTACATCAGGATCCTTGAGGTACTGCAGCTGCTCGATGGGCAGCGGAAGAAGAGCCCCTGCGGCGACAAAATCCGCGGGACTTGCCATAACAGTGACATCTGGGAATTGGCCCGTGGCGAGCAGGGTTTTCAGAAAATCCCGGTGCATGATGTTAGACGAGGGTTGGGCGATGTTCTCCACAACCACTCCCGGATGTGCAGCCATGTAGCGTTCAGAGACCACAGCCCAGAAGTCAGTGGTAAGGATCGGAGTTTCGTTGGTAGCGAATACGATCTTCACTTCTTCCGGAGCAGCAGATTCTTCCGATCCGCCGCTGGCAAAGACAGAACTGCCACCGACAAGGACCAGGATTGAAATCAACGTAACCAGCTTTTTCATTGCAACCTCCATTGCTATTCTCGATAATCTATTATCCGGCCACTCTTTCGGGTTCAGCAATTGGGGAGAATCTCATGTTTACTGGTAAAAATCTCAGATTTGGTTCATTTCGCGATATTTGGAGGGCGTACACCCTTTTCGCTCTTGGAACACTTTGAGGAAATAGTGTGCGTCGAGGAAGCCCACCGTCAGCGCGATGTCGGCGATCTTCATAGGAGTCTGCTCAAGGAGATCGCAGGCCCGCTGTACCCGTACATCCTTCAGATACTCCGTAAATTTCTGCCCCATGGTCTGCCGGAAGAGTTGCCCGAGATACACCGCATTCATATCCTCCTCAAAGGAGAAACCTTTGAGGCTTATGCCCTCTGAGTAACGTTCGCGCACATAGCGGATGAGCCGGTCAACTACGGGATTACCGGTAAAGACTGCCGACTTAAAGACCTCCTGGTCAATCCGTTCACAGATCGACTCCGAGTATTCACGGAAACTGCGTCGCGAGCTGAACGCGGTGAAGTCGTTAGGCGAGATATCCAATTCCTCGAACAGGGATTGAGTGCGATTTGACCGCTTCTGCAGTGCACTCACAATGTACATGATGGTGCTGAAATAGCGGCGAGAAACAACACCGAGGTCCTGGTCGTCATCAATTGCGGCATCGAGGATTCGTCTCAATGCGCCAGAATCACAGCGTACCAGTGCCTCATCGATTTCTCTAATGGGGATCTCTGTGGCATGGTTTGCGGCGGCGAGTCCCGCGGCGTCTGCGTAAGAAATATAGATGGCGACCGAACTGGGCAACCTGCTCTTAAACATGTGTTCATATGCAGTCCGATAGGCATGATGGAGCTCTAAGAGGTCCGCAACGGTTACTCCGCCGAAACAGACGAGCGTTCGATCCGTAAGCTTCGAGACCCTGGGGTCGACGGCTTTAACGATTTCTCGTATCGAACGTTCACTTCTGGCGATCACCACCGGTACACGCTCGCGATCGATGAACAGAACTGCCCCGGACTGGCGAGATTGCGATCGCAGTGCTTCTGCAAACGCCTGAAAGCTAGTCGCGTCACCTTCGGAGCGCTGTCCCGTCGCCGGATCCTGGAGGCAGACTACGCCGAGGGAGTACTCGTCCCAGGACAGGAAATCATCGAACTCAAGGAAGATCAGTTTCTGCCTGAGTTCCGGGGAAGAGACCTCGTTCTGCACCAGACGATGCAGCAGGTTGTTGAGAAGCGCATCCTTGCCTTCGTAGACAAGCCGAGTAGCTTGCCGTTCGGATTCCAGCTCGCGGGCGATGGTGACAATGTGCGACCGAAGCTCATCGACATTGAGCGGCTTCTGCATGTAGCTATCCACATTCAGTTCGATCGCTTTCTTTAAGTATTCAACGTCATCGTAGCCGCTGAGGATAAGAACGTGGACATCCTTTTCCGAGTCCCTGAGTGCACGAATGAGCTCCACGCCGTTCATGCGGGGCATCTTGATATCTGTAACAACAAGATCGACCTCGTTGACCTTCAGGTAGTCCAGGGCTTCTTGGCCGTCCGCAAACGCGCCCAGGATGCTGAAGCCGTAGTCCTCCCAGGGGATTACAGTCTTAAGACCGTTTCGGACTTTCGGTTCATCTTCAACTAGGATTACCGACCACATTACATAGTCCCCAGGGTATCTTGCAGCGTACGCGATGGAATCCGTAATGATACGGAGAGTCCGCCTGTGGCCAGATTCCGCACGCTAGAAATCCCGTAACGACTGGGCTCATTCGGACTCTCCGCGTAGAACATTCTCAGTCTTGAGTGGATGTTACGTAAACCAATTTGCTGGTGACCATCGGCCGGGGTTTTGATTTCTTCGGACTGAAGAGCTTCGAGGAGGTTCTCGATGTCGGATTCTGCCATTCCGGCCCCGTTATCATCTACAGTCAGCACGATGTCGTCCTCATCAATCTTTGCACTCACGCGAACCCGCCCCCGGTCCTGGTCTCGGAATCCATGGTGAATCGCATTCTCCAGAAGCGGCTGAAGGATGAGTTTGGCAACGGTGCAGCGCCGTAACTTGCGGGGAACGTCGATTTCGAGATAAATGGATTCCTCGAAGCGCAGTGAGTGGAGCTTTGTAAAAACCTCGAGGTAGTGCAGTTCTTCGTTCAGTTCTACCTCTGCGGTGCTGTCATCTAAGGCCCATCGGAATACCTCGGCCAGAAGACGAATCATCTCCGCAGTAGTGGAATCGCCATGTTCAAAGGCGCTCATCTGGATCGATTGAAGAGCGTTATACATAAAATGAGGATTCATCTGCTGCTGAAGAACCCGCAGCTGGGCCGTCCTGTAGCGGAGTTTGCCCAAATAGACTGTCTTTATGTGGTCATCGAGCCGCTGACACATGTCGTTGAAGGCGGCTTCGATTTCCCCGACCTCATCGGCTTGAGAAGCTGCAATGCGGAACTCAAGGTCACCATGTTTGACGTGATCCATCATGGTGGAGAGGGGCTGCAGCCTGCGGGACACCACATTCGACAGAATCAGTGCTACGATCAGTAGTACAAAAACGGTAACGACACTGACTTGCGCCATGACCGCTCGGGCGCCGCGGTAGTTTTGGAGAATCGAGGACTTCTCAGCGAGGCCGATAAGCCGAAAATAGCCCCCGTCGACAGCCAACTCAGAGATAAAATAGTCCTTCTCATCCCAATCGCTGCGAACGAACTCCCCCAGTTCCGTGTACTGCGGAACCGCTGAATCATAGACAAGTTTGTTCGTATCCTCGATTGCAACCAAGACCCGGTAACCACTTCCCAGCGTTCGAGTAGTTTGGATGATCCCCGAAAAGACATTTGGGTTGAGGTTCAGAATTAGTGTGCCTACGGAGTTTGTCATGGGGCTCCCGCGCATATCGTAGATCTGCAGTGCCACAGAAAATACTGGGTAAGCATCTCCGCTGATCAATGACACTACGTAGTCGGGCACATGGGGAGGAATCACCGTGATGGGATTCGACAGCCTGGCCAGATCTCGCCAGATCTTGCTTGACTCAAGCTCGAATCCCAGGTCCTCGCCTCGTCCAGGTTGTTTGGAGTAGAAGAAAAAGCGGCGGTTCACACTGTCGATCAACGCCACATCGTCAATGATGGGATGGTTATGCCCAAGAATCTCGAGCTTTGCTTGTATTCGCTGGGAACTCTCAGTTCGAGACAAGGAAGCGTAGGAAGGATTCGTGAGAAGGGTCTCCAGGGAGTTCCCGAAAAAATCGGGAGTATAAGCCAGCTCGAACACCGACAGGATTCGATCAACCAGACCTCCGATGCTTCGTGCGTCATCACGGAGCACCGACTGGCTGTAGCTTTCTTCCAGCTGAAGCAGCCGGTCCATAGTCTGCAAGGTGGCGAGGTTGGTCCCCACGTACACACCGAGGGAGGACACAAAAAACAGGATGAGGATCACCTTTGTCAAAAATGAGTGTCGCAGCCGTGTGATGTAGCGGCGTATTCCGGTCATAATCCCTTCGAGACGCACATGCACTCGTTTACTCCGACTCCAGTAGGACTATTGCCGGTTTCGACATCGCGCTCTGCTCGGCAAGCTCCTTCGCGGTTAGATAGTACTCTTTCCTTAATACGATAAACTCTCGAACAAGGGAGAACTCGGTCTCCAATGCTTTGTACTCCCTTTTGAAGGCTTCATCTTGCGCTTCGTGGGAAAGCAATCGCTCGTATTCCGACGCTCTCATTGTTGGTTATTCTCCCCTATTGGCTCTTCATCCGGAAAGCCTGGTTGATCACTTGTCGATCAGTCTTATTAGACTTCGTTTCGTAACCGCAAGTAACCACGTAGATTCAACCATGATGATTGAATTAGAACAACTGAAAAATATCTGCGCGTAGTCTTTACCCTCAGTTCATAAAGGTCTTGGCCGGGGAGCTTCTATACGTACGGTAGGGGAGTTCCGAAACGCCTTCGCCTCTAGCTTATGACGCGATTGATCCCAAGGAATCCACAGCCAAATCCAACAACAGTACCTCTTAGGCCATGACCTAGTATATCAATATTGATATAGACCTGTCATCAAGAATGGTCTTGAAACTCCCGTTCGGGTCCGTTTTGGCTCAAAAAGAACCGCAGCCTACTAGCGCAAGATTGCTTCGCGAACGATCACTAGAACAATAAGACGGACAAGATATCTGCTGAACCTCACCGATTTTACATCTTGCGGCGAGGTCGGAGCAGCGATGCTGTTTGGACAGAGCAGGAGAGGCAAGCGCGGAAAGGCGCGGATTGGTTTGAAGCAACTATCCGGAGATTCCGGAGAGTTGGGTCTGATCGAGGCTCAACTCAGTTCTGACGACCAGGAACCCAGACTCAGATTATACGTATAGTTTAATGAAATATATACGTATAGATTGTTTATAGTAATCCGTGTAGATCCGCGCTAATCGAGCGAAGCGGGCGGTTCTGTTGTTTTCATCCCCCTCCTATTCCGATAGTATACCCCCCTTAGGAGCACTACCCATGAAGACCTACCTCGATTGTTACCCCTGCCTGCTGACTCAGGCCCTGACCGCCGCCCGGATAGCCGGGGCCGGTGCGGAGCAGCAGAAGAAGATTATGGACGAGGTCGCGAAAATGCTGCCCGAGCTGCCCTCGGAGCAATCTCCGCCGGAGAACGCCCTGCCGATCTACCGCCTGATCAACAAGATCAGCGGGAACCGCGACCCCTACGCCGGGGAGAAGGAGGCCGACAACCGGGCGGCCTTAGATATCTACGATTATCTGATAGAACAGCTGGAAGCATCCGAGGATCCCCTGCTAACGGGGGTGGAGATGGCCATATCGGGCAACATCATCGACCACGGGACGGCGGCTCATTTCGATCTGAAGCACGAGGTCCGCCTCCTCTTAGAGCAGGAACATAAGGCCATCCAGCGGGAGGAGGGACGCCTCTTCGAGCTGGCCCGCCTCCGCACCGCCCTGTCGGAAGCGAAGGAGATTCTCTACCTGGGCGACAATGCCGGGGAGATCGTATTCGACAAGGCCTTTATCCGCACCCTCCGCAAACTCTATCCGGAAATCACGATCCGCTTCGCCGTGCGGGACAGACCGATCATCAACGACGCCACTCTCGAAGACGCCCGTCTGGTCGGGATGGAAGAGGTCTGCGAGGTGATCTCCTCCGGCTGCCCCACTCCGGGAACGGTACTCACCTACGCTTCGTCTTCATTTATGGATTGTATGGAAGATGCGGACCTGATCATCAGCAAGGGCCAGGGCAACTTCGAGGCCCTCTCGGGATCGGGTTATCCGATCTTCTACCTTCTGCGGCTGAAATGCCCGGTGGTGGCCGAGTACCTGAATGCCTCGTTAGGCGATGTGTGCCTGAAGGCGGAGAGGGAGTAATAAGGATTGAGGTAAAATCACCCCTTCCTCCCGAAATTTCTCGAAAGATAAAATCAGCCGTTCTTTCCCCCTATAGGTAAACAGGTGCTAGGTTCCGCTGTTATTCCTTGTTTATTATTTCGCAATATGCTAAATTTCTATGATAGCGTCACGAATCTGCCTTTAGGAGACGGGATGAATGTAATCACCAAAAAGCGGATTCGTTCCTGGTATCTCCGGCATCCTGATGCAGAGGAAGCCTTGGAGGCGTGGATAAAATTGATTAGCGCCAGAAACTTCCATCATTTACCGGATTTACGTACGGTCTTTCCTACTGTTGATAAAGTTGGACCGGATAGAGGACTTTATTGCTTTAATATTAAGGACAATACCTATCGCTTGATTGTCGGAATCACCTTTCCGAAATCAGTTTTTGTGAAAGAGTTTCTGCCCCACCGTGAATACAGTAAGAAATACGGGGGCACAAGCTAAGATGGAGGATAGCCGATGGTGACAGCACCGGATTTGGATACTGCTCTACAGATTTCTCGCTTTCTTCAAGAGCTGGAGATTCGCAATGATCAGGATCTCGAACAGATGGCTCAGTATGCCGAGCAGCTTAACGAGCTGATCCAGGACGGACACCGCGAGCTCTCCAGCCTAAACGACTATATCATAGAACGAATCACCGCCTACGAAGATCAGCAAGAGGACCCGCCGGTCTCCGGTAAGGCGGTTCTCCGCTTTCTGATGGATCAGCATAACCATAAGCTAAAGGATTTGACCGATGTGGCGCCGATGTCGGTGATCAGTGAGATCTTAAACGGCAAGCGCGAACTAAATAAGGGGCAGATTGAGCGACTCGCCGCGAAGTACGCTGTTTCACCGGCCGTATTTTTTTAGGCCGACCGCATCCCCATATCTGAGGGGTGGAAGTGGCCGCTTCCGCTCCGCCCTGGCGGAAGCGAAAGAAATTCTCTACCTGGGCGACAACGCCGGGGACGGCGTTCTACTACGTTTCTAATGAGTTTATGGATTTAATGGAGCGGGCCGACCTGATTATCGGTACGGGACAAGGGAACTTCGAATCACTCTCCGAGACCGGCCTGCCGGTCTTATTTCTGCTGCTGGCAAAATGCCTGGTCATCGCCGAGCATCTAAACGCATCGGTAGGAGATGTTTGCTTAAAGGCGGAGGGAAGCTGATTATCAGCCGAGCCCCAGGGACGCGAAGAGCGAGCCGAGGGAGCGGCTGCGAACAGCCGGCTTAAAGGTATACGACTACGAATGGATCCGAGTCACTCAAGCCACTTATCGCCCGGTAGTATACGGCGCATAAACTCATCGAACATAGGAACGGTATAGGCTGTATCGCCGTGGTTGGGACTCCAAATCATCCCTTTGGCAATCAATTGACTGCGCGTTGGCGCAAGAGACGATACTTTTTTCTGCAATACCTGCGCAATGTCGCCAGACCGATGCGGTCCGGAGCCGAGTTGAGCCATCGCACGCAGATATCGTTTTTCAGCCGGTGTTAAGCGGTCGAATCTGACCTGGAAGAAACTTTCATCCAGACTGGCAACGGCTATCTTTGATGCCTCCTCGACAGCCGACAGGCTTATCGGTGAGAAGGGAGCAATGTCCCAAACCTGTTTTCCCCACTCCTGAATGAAATAGGGAAACCCCTGGGTGAGTTCCACGATCCGGGCAGTAGCATCCGACTCGATCTCTTCACCGGACGCCCGTATCGGCTTTACCAATGCTTCAGTGGCCTCGATCGGAGAAAGGGCTCCGATTTGAGGGAAGGAGAATAAGCGCTCCGCATACGATTTTGCCCGTCCCATACGCCCCCGTAGCTGAGGTAGACCTGCTCCGATCATGGTAATCGGGATTTTCTCCTGAGCCGCCCGGTGTAGCCCGACGATAAGCGCAGCAAGCTGTTCCTCGGGAACATACTGCATTTCATCGATAAATAAAACCAGTGCGCTGCCGGCTTTCTCAGCAGCTCGGCCGGAAACCAGCAACAGAGTGTGCAAGTCCAGCTCCAGATCGCCGTTATCCGCCAGTCCCGGTTCCGGCGAGTAGTCAATCCCCACTTCGATATCCCGATATGTTACCTTGAGGGCTTGCACAAAACCAGACAGGGCGGTAAGGGCCCGCTTGGTCAAATCTTTCGCCGCTTTGATTCGTGAGATTTTCAGCAAAGCTTGCCGCAGTTGAGGACAAAGCATCGCCGGCAGACTCCTCCCTTCGGGGGCTTCGATTCTGAGGGTAAAGAATCCACGCCCCTCAGCCTCCAATCGGATTCTATCGAGTAGTACAGTTTTACCAACCCCCCTGAGTCCGACGATAAGCACACTTTTCGCTGCATTGCCGATACGAATTCGCTCCAAAGCGATTCGTACTGATTCCCTGATAGTATCGCGTCCCGCAAGATCGGGCGGCGGACTGCCGGCGCCCGGTGCAAACGGGTTTTGGATTGGGTCCATACGTAGTATTATAGCAAAGTTAGGTAAGTTAGTCTATTTTTATAACTTACATAATATCGCAATATTCGAAGGGGCTGAAGGGCCTTTTCGGGGCGGGCATGAAAAGGGCTTGCGATGGCCGGCTGCTTCTCTTTTGCTTACCTTAACGAAAAGGAGTATCGTCATATGCACTTAGGAATTGAAGGCAAACAGGCGCTGGTTACCGGCGCGAGTAAGGGTCTCGGCTTTGCGGCGGCGAAGGCTTTGGCGGCCGAGGGGGTAACAGTCTATATAGCATCCAGAGACCGGAAGCGAATCGAGTCGGCGGCGGCTGAACTAGAGGCCGCCGGAGGAAAGGTAGTCGCCCATACGGCCGACCTGAGCAATCGTGAATCACTTCAATCTTTAATCGCCGAGCTTGGCGCGGTCGATATCCTCGTCAGCAACACCGGTGGACCGCCGTCGGGGGAGCTCGACTCCTTCAGCCCTGAAGATTGGCGCGCGCAGTACGAGGCGATCTTCGAGAGTGCGCTGCTGCTTTCGAGCGGCCTTAGCCCCGGGATGCGCTCCCGCGGGTGGGGGCGGATTATCTATATCACCTCCGTCAGCGTCCTTACCCCCCTGCCCCGGCTCGGCATCAGCAACGCCCTACGGGCGGGGATCGCCGGCCTGGCCAAGAGCCAGGCTATCGAGTGGGGCCGCGAGGGGGTAACGGTCAACTGCATCGCCCCGGGGCTCTTCGCCACCGATCGGTTGAAGGAGCTCTCCCGGCCGAAAGCGGAAGCCGAGGGGGTCTCGATCAAGGAGATCCTGGATAGGAAGGGAGAGGGGGTCCCGAGCGGACGGGTGGGCGATCCGGATGAGCTGGGGAGCCTCGCCGCCTATCTGGCCTCGGCCCAGGCCGGCTACATCAACGGACTGGTTATGCCGATCGACGGCGGGAAGCATCTCTGATCCGTGCCTGAGAAGCTTGCCGCCGCCCTCGCCCCAGGGACGCGGAGGGCTTGGTCCGCAGGACGGAGCGGCCCCCCGGGCGCACCGTGTAGCCCGGGATTGAGGGCCGCGAACCCCGGAGGCAGGCCCGGTCCGTGCGCGCGAATGAGCGCGCGGAGGGGCCCTAGGCGCTCTTCTTCTGAAACTTGAGGATACTTAAAGAGAAGATTCCCGCCCCGAGGATTCCCATGGGCAGGAGCTGATCGGCCAGGAGGGTCAGCGGGGTGGCTTTGAGGTAGATCTCCCGCACGATGGTCATCATGTAGCGCAGGGGATTGATGCGGGTGATCTGCTGCAGCCAGCCTGGCATGTTGCCGATGGGGATGAAGAAGCCCGAAAGCAGGATCATGAAGATCATGAAGAACCAGGCGATGAAGAGGGCCTGCTGCTGGGTGGCGGCGACGGAGGAGACGAAGAGGCCGAGACCGAGGGTCGAGAAGAGATAGATCAGAACCGCCAGGTAGAGATTGAGGACGGAACCGGCCAGGGTGAGGCCGAAGACGAGCTCCGCCACCTGCAGGATAATCGCGACCTCGATGAAGGCGTAGACTAAGAAAGGGATCAGTTTGCCCAGGATCAGCTGCCACTTGGCGATGGGGGTGACGCTCAGCTGCTCCAGGGTGCCGGTCTCCTTTTCGCGCACCAGGCTCATGGCCCCGATCATCAGGGTGATGATGGTGATGATCAGGACGACGATGCCGGGCACCATGAAGGCCTCGTTCTTGAGTTCCGGATTGAAGCGGTAGCGGTGCATGATCTCAACAGGACGGCTTCCGATCTCCTCGGCGGCGGCGATCTGCTGCAGGTAACCGTAGGCGGTCAGGGCCTTGTTGCCGTCCACCGCATCCAAGAGGGCCAGGATCTCGCCTCTCCCTTCCCCTTCCTGGCGGGAGGAGAAGTCGGGGGGGATGTAGAGTCCGATGGTCGCCTCCCAGCGACGGATGGCATCCTCCAGCTCCCCGTAGGTGCCGACCTGCCCGGTGACGCGGAAGTGTTCGCTCTCTTCCAGGCTGCGAACGAGCGCCCGGCTGGCGACGCTCCGGTCGAGGTCGCAGACGACGGTGGCGACGTTAGTGGTCTCCATGGTGAGGGAGTAGCCGAGGACGATGAGCTGCAGGAAGGGCGCCAGGATCAGGAAGCGCAGATAGAACTTATCCCCCTTGAGTTGGAGGAGCTCCTTTTTGATCATTGCCAGTAGGGTGCGCACGGGGCCTCCTTAGATCTACCCAGGCTAGGATTCGAGGTAGCGCCGGAAGCGGCCGATGGCTACCACCAGAAAGAAGATGCTGAAGGCTGCCAGCATCAGACTCGGAAAGATCAGCTCCGCCTGGGTGTTGCCCTTGAGCATCAATCCCCGGATGATCACCAGAAAATATTTGGCCGGGACGATCCAGCTGGCGTACCGCAGGGCCCTGGGCATGGCCTCGATCTGGAAGATGAAGCCCGAGAGGAAGAGGGTCGGCAGCAGGGTGCCGATCAGAGCGATCAGCATGGCCGTCTGCTGACTCCCGGCGACGGTGGAGATCAGGATGCCGAAGGAGAGGCCGGTCAGGCAGTAGAGGAGCAGGTAGAAACCCAGGGCCGGGATGCTGCCTCTAATAGGCACCTGAAAGAGGAGCGCCCCGGCCAGGACGATCAGGGACGCTATCAAAAGCGACAAGAGCAGGTAGGGAATCACCTTGCCGAGGATGATCTCGTAGGCGTGGACGGGACTCAGCTTGATCAGGTCGAAGGTCCCCTGCTCTTTCTCCCGGGTAATGGTCAGACTAGTGAGCATGGCGGCTACCATGATGATGATTAAGGCCGTCAGGGCCGGCACGAAGAAGAAGGCGCTCGAGAGCTCCCGGTTATAGAGATAGGCGGGAAGGATGCTTATCGAGGGAGCGGGGCCGCCGCCTCCTTTTAGAATAGCCGCGTTGATGTACTGCCGGATGATCAGCGCCTGGTTAGCGTTGGAGGCGTCGATGTCGATATTGATGCGGGCCGTTTCGCCCCGGATGAGGCGTCGACTGTAGTCGTCGGGAATAATCACGAGGGCGTCGGCCCTGCGGAGCTGGAAGAGCTGCAGGGAGTCGGGATTCCGCTCCTGCTTGAGGGTAAAGAAGCCGCTTCCTTCGAAGGTACGCACCAGCTCCCGGGAGTAGGAGGAGCCGTCCCGATCATCCATCGCCAGGGTGATCGACTGCAGCTCCAGGGACATGGCGTGGCCGAAGAGGATGATCATCAGCACCGGCAGGAGGAAGAGGATCATCAGGGTACGGTAGTCCCGGAGGATATGTTTGAACTCCTTGATAATGATGCCGGTAAGTCCCATCTAGACCTCCTCCCCTCTGTCGGCGGCGACCGCCGCGATAAAGGCTTCGTTCAGACTCTCGCTGCGGTACTTCGCCTTGACGGCCGCAGGCGTATCCAGCTCGATCAGCCGGCCGGCGCTCATGATGGCGATCCGGTCGCAGTATTCGGCCTCGTCCATGAAGTGGGTCGTTACCAGCACGGTGCGTCCCGCCGAGGAGAGGTCGTAGATCTCCTCCCAGAACTCCCGCCGGCCGACGGGATCGACCCCGGAGGTGGGTTCATCGAGTACGATAATCGGCGGCGCATGCAGCAGGGCGCAGGCCAGACCCAGGCGCTGCTTGAAGCCTAAGGGGAGCTCCGAGGCCGGACCGCCCCGGCGGCCTGCATCGATCCCCAGCTCACGACGAACCCGCTTCTTCTCCTCTTCCAGCCTGGCCGGAGGGACGCCGTAGACGCTCCCGAAGAAGTCGATGTTCTCCCCGGGACTCAAGTCGCCGTAGAGGGAGAAGCGTTGAGACATATAGCCGATGCGTCGTTTGACCTGCTCCGGAACGCGGGAGACCGAGAGACCATCCATCAGGATCTCCCCTGCCGTAGGCTTGAGGAGGCCGCACATCATACGGATGGTGGTCGTCTTGCCGGCGCCGTTGGCCCCGAGGAAGCCGAAGACCTCGCCGGGCTCTACACTAAAGGAGAGATCATCCACCGCGGTGAACCGGCCGAACTGCTTGGTAAGATGCTCGATGCTGATCATGCGGACTCCGATGCGAGAATACGGCTTAGGAAGAGATCCTCCAGGTCCGGCTCGACCGTCCGGCCGCCGAAGCCCTCGGGAGGCTGATCCCCGGGGAGACTCAGGTGGACCCGACGCCCGGCCAGGTAGACCGGATAGTCGGGATACTCCCGGTGGAGTCTGCGCCTTAAGTCCTGGGGCGATTCGGTCTGTTCCTCAAACTCGAGGATGGTGCCGGGAAACTCGGCGATCAAGCGCCGGGGCTCCCCCGCGGCTAAGACCTCGCCGCGGTTCATCAGATAGATCCGGTCGCACTGCAGGGCCTCCTCCATGTAGGGGGTGGAGACGAGAATCGCCATGCCGGAGGCTTTCAGCTCCTTGAGCATGCTCCAGAACTCCCCCCGGCTCAAGGGGTCGACCCCGGTGGTCGGTTCGTCCAGCACCAGGAGCTCGGGGTCGTGCATCAGTGCGCAGGAGAGGGCGAGCTTCTGCTTCATCCCGCCGGAGAGGGTCCCGGCCCGGGCGGCGCTGAAGGCCTGTAGTCGGTTGAAGCGGTAGAGCCGGTCGCGCTTGGCCTGGAAGGCAGCCGGATCGCCCCGGTGGATCCGGAAGGAGAAGCGCAGGTTTTCCTCTACGCTGAGATCGGTGTAGAGCGAAAAAATCTCGGGCATGTAGCCGACCCGGTTACGAACGATCTCCCTGTCTCTTCCCGGATCGCCGCCGAAGAGTTTCAGATCCCCGTCATCCCGCCGCAGCAGTCCCAGGAGGATCTTCATGAAACTCGACTTACCGGCGCCGTCGGGACCGATCATGCCGGTAATCTCGCCGGGGAGGGCCTGGATGGAGACGCCCCGCAGGGCGGTCGTCGATCCGTAGGATTTGGTCAGTTCTGCAGATTCTATAACCGGGGAACCCATGGTAATGCCTACCAGTTGATTTCGACGGGCATCCCGATCTTCAGGATTCCGTCGGGATTCTCGATGCCCACCCGCACCGCATAGGCTAAGGCGGCCCGGTTTTCGTCGGTTAAAACCTCGCTGGGGGTGAACTCCGCCCGGGAGTTGATATGCTCCACCCGGGCCGCAAAGCGGTGCTCCCCGGATGAGGCCTCGAGCGCCTGCCCGGGGGAGAGGGCCCCGATCTGCTCCTCCCCGAGATAGAGATAGCACCAGACCTTCTCCAGGTTGACGAGTTCGACCACGGGGCGCAGGGCGGGAACGTACTCCCCTAACTCGAAGTAGACCCGGTCCACATAGCCGGCGACGGGACTGGTGATGCGCGCCTTGTCGATCATCAGATCCATCTCGTCCAGTTTGTAGCCGATCTCCTCCTGCTGGCGAAGCAGGGACTCCTGTTTGAGCCGGAGGGTAGCGAGCTCCCGCTCCCACTTATCGGCGTTCAGTTTCAGGTCCCGAACGCTCTGGTCGGAGACCGCCTGAACCTTGAGAAGCTCCAGATTCTTGCGGTAGGTATCCAGGTAGAAGTCCCGGGTATCCTCCACCTGAGCGCTATTGAGCCTCAGCTCCTGAAGCTGCAGATCGAGTTGCGCCGCCTTGGCTCCCAGAGCCTTCCGCTGGAGCTCCAGGGCCGAGGAGTCGATCCGGCCGACGCTCTCGCCGACGGCTACGGCATCGCCCTCCGCTACGGAGAGCTCGGCAAGCCTGTCGCTTACCGGTGATGCGAGGGAGTAGACCCGCCCCTCCACCAGACCGGTGAAGCTTCCGCCCTGATCAGACTCCCCGCATGAGATCAGAAACAGCAGGGGGATGGTAACTAGTGCACGGGTGATTATTCTTGAGCGTTTCATGGGCTTCTCCTCGCTCTCTAATTCAGCTCGTCCCAGAGAGGCTGATTTATGAGCTGTAGATACTCTTGATAGGTCGAGAGCAGTCTGATCCTCAGGCTGCTGCGGGTTATATCCGCCGCGGTAAGCTCCTGCTCGGCAGCGAGGGAGTCGAGACTGCTCTTCTGTCCCGCCTGCCAGAGCTGCTGAACCAGCCGGTAGCGCCGCTCCTTCTGCCGATAGAGGGTCTCGGCGGTGCGATACTGATCGCTTAGAGAGACGAGCGCCTCCTCCGAACGTCGGGCGGCGGAGACAAGCTCTTTTAAAAGCTTCTCCCGCTCGGCTAAGGTGGCCTCTTTCTCGGCCGCATTCCGGTCCAGGGCGTTCCGTCGCGTCCCGCCGGAGTAGAGTTCTAAGGATAGTTCGACCCCGCCGGTGTAGTAGAACTGCCACTGGTCGTCGAAGAAGTTGGCCCCCGGCCGGCCGTAGTTGAGGGCGCCGAAGGCTCTAACCGTGGGATAGAAGGCGCCGGTTTCAAGCCGCCGATCGATCTCGTGCCCTTTCAGCCGGTAATCGTAGAGGAGATAGCGGCCGTTGGCGCTCAGGAGGGCAGGATCTGCATCACGGCCGAGCTCCTCGGGAACCTTGAGATACTCCTCGTCGATGCTCACCTCCCGGATTCCGGTAAGCCCGCTCAGCTCTTCGAGCCGGATCAGGGCGGCGGTTTTCTCGGCTTCCTGGGCCCGCAGATTGAGCTCAAGCTCGGTAATCGAGGCCTCCACCTCGACTACTTCCAGTTCGGACGCGAGTCCCTGGCGGAAGAAGGATTCGATCCTGGTTCGATTGATCTCCAGCCGCGCGAGACTCGCCTTCAGGGATTCGACGGCCAGGTCCGAGAGGGTATAGGCGTATGAGGCTTGCAGGATCGCGAAACGGAGGGCTTCCCCTCTGAGCTCTTTGCGGTAGATGGAGGCCGCCCTGTTATTCTCCGCTAGAGCCAGGGCCTCGCTGCGGGCGAACCCGGCGAAGATGAGCTGGCTGGCGGAGAGGGAGGCGGCATAGGTATCCTTTACCCCCGCCTCGATTGTCTGGGTTCCCATGGGAGTAGACTGCTCCATCTCGGGCAGTTCGGAGGTGTAGGCGGCGGTAAAACCGGTCTTCAGTCGAGGCAGGAAGCTTCCCCGGGCATCGCGGATACGTGTCAGAGCCTGGGTGCTCAAGGCTTCAAGCCGGGTAAGTTCGCTGTCGTTCTGCAGCGCCCGGGTGAAGAGCTCCTCCACCGTGTAGCTCTCCGCCGAGAGACACGCAACGACTCCCAGAAGGAGCAGGATGAGAGCGACACGCTTCATTGAGGCGCCTCCTCGGGACGGATCGAGTTCCAGATAAAATCGAAGACCTGACCCGCCCGCTCATCGGTAACTTTCTGCTGCTGCTCCTCGGGCATCTGAACCAGGTCGAAAAACATCGGCGAGAAGATAAAGAAGAAGATATCCAGACTGAGGAGGTTCATCAGAAAGTGGAAGGGATCGACGGCACGGATCTCTTTCTGGTAGACGGCTTTATTGATGCGAGCGAAGAAGAGTTCGGGGATGAGGCCGCGATTGGTCTGCATCATCTCGCGAATAAGGGGCACAAGTTCCTCCTTATTGGTCCAGACCTCCGCAAAGAAGAACTGAAAGAGAGCCTGATGCTTCTGGATTGCACCGATATGCTCGCGGATAAAATTCTTGAGCATGCGCTCGAAAGGGTCCTCCAGATCGATCGACTCCAGCAGGGTACTGAAGAGATCCTGAACGACTTCATCCAGCACCGCCCGATAGATCTTGTCCTTCGACCGAAAATAGTAGTGGAGGAGGGCCTTGTTAACCCCCGCCTCGTCGGCGATATCCTGCATCCTGGCCCCGGACTTCCCATGCCGGATAATCACTGTCCGAGCCGCGCTGAGGATCTTCTGCTGGGTCTGTTGATCAAGCTCTTTAACCATACGGTTTAACCCTTTTAGTTAACCATTCAATTTAACCACTTGGGTAAACTATAAGGTTTAACCGATTAGTTGTCAACAAGAATCTAAAATACCGGACGAATATGCAAAGGAAGGAGGAGCCGCCTAGACTAAGGATCTAAGAGTTGGATCCGATCCGGATCCCTAGCCCGACCTGCCGGCTCGCGCTTCCCGCAGAATCGAGCAGCTCAGCCTCGTCATTGAACTGCAGCCACAGGTAGAGTTCAATGTTGCCGTCTATACCCTTTAGCGAAAGTCCGCTCTCGCCGAACACCTCGTAGCCGACACCATTGTCGGCCAATAGTAGCAGATTAGGCTCAATTTCGAGGTAGAACGGCGCCCCTCTCCGGCCTTCGTAACGGATTCGAGGGGTCATGCTGTAGCGCACCCGATATTCGGGAAGTACGCTCTCCCAGAAGGGGAACAGGGTATGATAACCGACGCGAAAGCTGGTGTTGACGCCGCCCCACTCCAGGGGGAGCTCGGGCAGCGACGCGCCCATCTTCAGGATGTCGTATGCGGTCTCGCCGAACGCACTCCGCAGGGGATGCAGACTGAGTCGCGAATACTCGCCGAGAAGACTCCATGAATCTCCGAAGAGAAAGGCAGCATGGATCCCGTACTCGAACTGTACGGCGTTAAGCCAAAATCGAGCCACGGAAGCGGCGCTCTCCTCAGCTGCCACAGGACCCGCCATTAGCACGGACCCGAAGCGATAGCCGATAGTATAGCGTCCGCTGTTATACAAGAGAGCCCATGTATCGAGGAGCAGATAGAAGAGCTCGTCGGGAGAGTGGTGTATCAGGGCATGGTTATAGCTGAAACGTCCGCCGACCTCCGGCAGAAAACCGGTCGACAGAGATTCGGCCGACGCCGAATTGTAAGGGTCGACCACCCGCGGCGGGTCCGGATAGTCGACGGCGGCAGCCCTTTCTAACGGAAGCATCAACAGACAAGCAAGGAATGCTACCGCCCTGAATCGGAACGCATTCATGATCACAGTATACTTCCGGGATTACGCTCTCGGCGAATACCCTACAGCGGCTTCACGGGCAGACAGATCGCCACCTGATGCTTACCCTCGGGATGTTCATTGGGATCATTGAGGTAGACCTCGTAGCAGGGTCCTTCCGCGCACTGGTAGCCGCTCTCGGGGAGCCAGCCGGCGAAGAGGCTGTTCCAGGCGTCGCCGTACTGCTCAGGGCTTAAGAGGAACTCGGCCCGGGCGTAGCGTCCGGCGGGCATGGTCATCTTGCCTATCTCGCCTGTGACCTCCGTCTTCGGCGGTACAGTCAGACAGACGCTGATCCTGAGCTTCTCCTCTTCGGTGATCTCCGGGGAGTCGTGGTAGATGGTGATCATCTCGCTCTTCTCGGGATCAAAGAGATTTCGCGGCCCGGCCCAGCGCATTAAGCGCCCGAAGAGCTCTTCGAAGAGACCTTCGTCCCCCGCATAAGGACCGGTGTGCCGCACGTAGGCCACGGTCTTCTCGGGCTGCTCCGACACTGCAACAGTGTACTCCAACTGGTTCTGTGCTGTTTTCATAAAAATCCTCCATTCATGATTCTTGAGTTGAGTGTAGGAGGATTTAACCTGCGTCGCTTGACGATAGCTGCTCAGTGGTTGATAGCGGTTGCTCTGGAGTTTGCAATTCTTGCTATGCTCAGCATGGCCCCCGTCGCGCCACCGGGAGGGGCTCATCCCGAAATAGTCCCGGAATGCCCGGGAGAAGACCGCCGGACTGGAAAAACCGAGATCCAGGGCAATCTCGGTAACCGTCCGGTTCCGATCGGATCCTAAATAGCCGGCCGCCCGTTCCAGCCGTAGCCGCTGAATGTAGGCACCGAGGGTTTCGCCGATGGATGAGGAGAAGATGCGGTGGAAATGATACTTGGAGAAATTCGCCTCGTCTGCCAATCGAGCCAGAGAGAGCTCCTCTTCCAGGTGGGTATCGATGTAATCGACTACCCGATTTAGGCGCTGCCGGTACTCATTTTGCATACTTGCATGGTACTGTTCTGCCATCCTCTGAACAAGTGCTCTTATGCCTTGCAGTTTATGGAATTGTCACAGATTCAGAACCCAGTAGACTTCTCTTATCGAACTTCTCAACGACTAGCGCTATCACTAGCACGAGGACGACAGTTAGAATCAGTCTGCTCAACATAAACCGGGGCCCTAAAAAGCGTAGCTCTACAAGCTCTTGAGGAAACTTTATACAAGCCCAAGCTGAAAGAAAAATCACCAGGTTGGCTATTCTCGCGCCTTTTTTCCGGAAGGTCGCAGCTAGGGGAAAGGCTACGTAGAGGGGGCCCGTAGGCAGGGTGCCGAGGAGCAGGGAAACCGCAAAGCCACGGAGCCCAGAATTTTGGCCCATGTGACGGCTGATAAAATCGGAGGAGACAAATACCGTTAAAAGGCCCATCAGGATCAGCACAGCGGGGAAGATGCTCGCCATTTCCATTATGTATGAGCCTATAGTTTCACCGAAGGGTACGCGGGCACCCGGGTGGAGGGACAGCAGCACCGCGGTAACGCCTACAATCAGAATGGACAGGATCCAGCGGCCTAGGCTTTTCTTGTATACGGAATTCTCTATAGATTTCTTCATACGAACCATCCGATTAAAATTGAGATTATCAGTGCCGCAGCGAAACTGAGACCATTCCGCATCAATGCAAAGCGTCGCCCCATACTCGATATCTCGAGGGGCAGAGTTACCATACCGATCATCGTTAGAGTGGTAATGAATGCGGCGATTACCCCGACCGCAGCCCCCTTCTCCATGAGCGAGGACGCCAGGGGAAAGGCGAGCAGTGCGGGAATATGAAGTATCGATCCAAGGAGGGCGGCTGAAATGAGCCCGATGGGTCCCGACTGCTCCCCGAGAAAGGCCTCAAGGCTTTCGGTAGAAATAAATGCGAATAGCAGCCCGATAAGTAGAATGATTATCAGCAGCATTGGAAGCAGCGAGACAAACATCTTCCCGGCAATCTTCAACGCCTTGACGGCGCTCCGCCTGTTTTTTATGAAAGCCGCCGCCAAAGCGGCGGCGGCTAATGCATTGATCAGCAGCGCGGTGAGGCTCATCGAGGCCTCGGGGTTTTTACTACCAAAACACGAAAGGTAGCGTTCCCGGTATTGTGAAGACCATGGCGTATCGCCTTCGGACTCTCAATCAGCATGTCGGCTTCCACCGACTGCCGTTCATCACCGATCTCTATCTCGCCTCTTCCTTCGAGCACATAGAAGAAGACTTCTACCGGAGTCGTGTGTACAGGCAGAGATCCGCCCGGGGCGATCTCCAGGTGCACGGTTTCTACTTCATCCTTCAACAGCAGTCTTTGAGCGGAAACAGAATCGTTTTTCAGGGCCTCTGTTCCATCTTCGAGATGTACAATATTCATGATTACTCCTCTATTCGCAATTCCTAAAAATACCAGCGCAGGGAAACATAGACCAATGAGTTGTCGCTGTAGCGACCAAACTTGCCATCATCGTCACCAAGAAATATCTCAGCCCCCGTCTGAATTTCGACCCCGTCCTCGATACTGTAGGTTACCGAGGGCCGTAAAAGAGAATCATAGGGATCGAATCCTAGATAACCAAATAGCTCCATAGTCAGGGTATCGGCAAGATAGCTGTCGCGTAAGCGGAAGGTCCCGGTTTGGCTGAACTCATCCGTCAGAAGGGTGTCGTTATAGTCGTAAATAAAATCGGCAATATATTGAACCGACATGTCGATACCAATAAGGCTCCAGTCAATCCCTATCAACCCATTGAGTTGGTGGTGCTCGTAAAGAGCGAGAGTCCCCGGTCCCGCCACACCTGTAAAATCCTTCTGCAGGTATGCCGCAGCCTCCGAGCGCAGTACCGCGGAACCTACAGTGGTGCTGAAGCTACCGCCGACGACGGTGTAGCGCTTATGAAGCGCATCCGGGGAAGGGGCTGCGCCGCTTAGAACCGGCTGATCGTCCCAGGCATAACCCGCCATGAGTTCGGCATTGAGAGCGGCGCCGAAATAACTGACCTTGCCGAAAATCTCGCTATTTTCGAGGCTGTCTCCGGGAAGGTTCGCGGCGCTCAAGTTCGTCATCTCGTCGGCGTACCATATCGAGTCTGTTTCAGGCAATCTATTGGCGACAAAGCGCGGCAGCCATACCGCCTCGAAGGTAAACGGCCCCGCATAATAATCAGCCTTCAGTGCGGGAACCCCCATGCGGACCTCGCTGAAATCAGCCAGGATAAATGAGCGCAGGTCCTGAGGGCTGACGATATCGGTTATGAAGGCTCCTTCGGCCTCGCCCCATACAATCGCTTGTTGACCAACCCGAATATCCAGCGAAGTCAGAAAGAGGTCCATATAGGCTTCCCGTATGCCGATTTCCGGCGTCCCCTCTTCATCGAGATAGACGTAGGGATTGACGGTTATCTGGCTCATGTCGCCCCAACCCCGCAGGCTGAAATCGACCGTCTGCTCGGTCAGTGGGATATCACCCTCGCCTGGACGGGCTCCGGTATAGCTGCGCAGCATCCCGGTCATCTCAATATCCTTGGCGACCGCAGAAGATACAAACAGGATCAGAAGAGAGGCCGTGGCGATAATCTTGACCGTTGGTTTTCTCGTCTTCATGGCCGTCACCGCCGTAAACCTATTTTCATCTGCCGTTCGGAAAAGAAATCTTCTTCGAGATCGACTGAAAAACTAACGTCGTTCATTGCAAGGCGGGTTGAACTCTCGCGATCAAGATCCTTCATGGTCATATCGGTAACCACCCAGTAGCCCTCTATCTTTTCATAATTATCGATGATCAAGGTTTTGAACAACCTGTTTTTCCCGTCATAGTACTCCTTCTTCAGTCCCACCCAGTTCTCTTTGTTGATCCAAGTGACGGTCCGCGAAAAGGCATCTCCCGGAGAGACCGGTATACTCTCGACTACATAAGCCGCCTTTCCGTCTACCGTCTCTTCTCGTATGATCGTGTGCCTGTCCTCGGAAGGGTGCCGTTCGCCCAGGTCGTCATAGGTAAAATCGGATCCCATGAAGGAGTCGTTTTTACTGTCCGAGCTAATCCGTTTAACCCTTCGTAGAGCCGGTAGATAGATCCACTGATCGTCGTCCCTTCCGTCGTCCCAGGACCAGGTCATGAAGCTGGTATCTCGTACATCCGCCGGAGCGGTGAAGAACATAATCTTTTTGTCCGATTCGGCCCCTTCGAGGCTGTACTGCACGATACTTCTCTCTCTGGTTGCTCCTCGGGAGTTGGTAATAGTCATCACCAGCTCGGCGCTCATCCTCGGCCCAACAGTCCGGTTATAAACATTCTCCATGACCTCGAGGCCGGTCGTTTCAGCAGCCAACCCGACGAGGGGCGCGGTAAGAAAGAGCATAATCGCAATCATGAATGTGTCTGATTTTCTCATAGCAATCCTCCATCTATCTAATTTGATGTGTCTATATCCGGACGACTCTCCGGAACGGGAGCTGTAATCTTCCCTTTTCGATCCAGAAGTACCAGCACGACCAGCAGAACAGTGAGGGTACCGACTGCGGAGGCGGCCATGTTCAAAGCCACCAGACCGCCGACCTGACGGTTCGGAGGGAAGACGCTAACCAGCAGCACTGCAAATCCTCCCATGACCGCCACGGCGTTATAGATTACCGCCCGGCCGGTCTGGGAGAGGGTCGAAAGAGCAGCCGCATATCCGGGAAGTCCGGATGAGCGGGCGGTACGAAAGTGCTCGATAAAGTGGATGGCGTAATCGACACCGATACCGATGGCAATACCGGAAATAATAGCGGTGGAGGCGCTCAAGGGAATCCCCAAGAGCCCCATGGTGCCGAAATTGACCATGGCCGTAATGGTGATAGGAATGGTGCCGGCCAGGCCGATTAAAATGTTTTTGAACATGAAGCTCAACAGAATAGCTACGATGCCGAATGAGAGGAGCAGGCTGAAGAGTTGGCCCTCCAGCAGCAGGTTGGCAAAGACGAGCGACTTGTAGCCGCTTCCGGCATAGCGCATCCTTATACCCAGGTCTTCAAACTCTCCGCCATAGTTGTCGATTACTTTGATAATCTCCTCTATAAAAGCCGAACTGTCGCTCTTCAGCTGGAAAGTCAGGTTGGCCTCGCGGTAATCATAATCGACAACCTGGTTTAGATTGTCCGGATCGCCCGACATCTCGTAGAGGAGCAGATACTGGGCTACCATGTCGCTCGTTTCGGGGATTGCGTCGTAAGCCGGATTATCCTCGTGCATCACCCGGTGCATACGCCGTATGTAATCGCTCAGGGCGAAACTATCGCCGACCACCGGATCCTGTTCAACCTCCCGTTGGAGGGAGTCGATCAGTTCGAGAACCTGCGGCTTTTTAAAGGTATCGTCCTCATTCGCGCTGAGTATGACATTCAGGGTGGAGGTCCCGCCGAAATTCTGGTTTACAAAGGTATCGGTTTCTACGACTGCGCTCTCCTCCTCGAAGTTGGCCAGAAAGCTGGTGTCGATCCAGACCCGGGAGGTTCCCAAACCCGCGAGCGAGAAGATTGCTATGCCGGCCAGCACCACTCTCCAGGGATGGGTCATAAGCAACTCTCCGGCCCGTCGACTGAAAATGCCGGAGGCTTCTGCATGATCGCTTTCGATAGTTTTCCCTGTTCGCAGACTTGGGGGGCCCAGAAGGTAGATCGAAGCCGGAAAAAGAAGCAGGGCCATCAACATCTCAGCCAAAACTCCAACGGCAGTAAAAAGACCGAAGTAGCGAACCGGCAACACCTGGCTGGTCATCAGGGAGAGAAAACCCACCGCTGTGGTAATCGAGGTCATGATTACCGGACGCGTCATCGCCTGCATGGTTTTTCGTACCAGCTTATCCCGACTGATGCCTGGAGTCTCTTCCAGCAGATGACGGATAGTGTTATGCATATGAATCCCGTCGGCCACCCCGATCGCGATAAGCATGACCGGGATCATGGTACTGACGGTATAGACCGGTATGTGAAAAAGGGTCATTAGACCGAAGGCGCTCAACGTGCCGAAGAGGACAATCAGCAGGTTGAGCACGGTATGCCGCAGATTCCTTAAGAGATAGAGCAGGATCATGGTCATCAACAGGAAGACAAGCGGCGCCATGCGGGCCATATCCTTTGGCCCGAGCCGGGTCATCTCCCCTTCGACCACTGGGCGTCCGGCGATATGAATGATCTCAGGTCCCTCCCACTGGGCGGCAAACTCGAGAAGTCCTGCGTAAAACTCCTTAGTGAAGGCATCGTCGGGGATCTCGGCAATAATCAGGGTCGATCTGGCGTCGAGACTGACGATTCGTCCGTGAACCATGTCGTTCTCTTCCACCGACCGTCGAAGGGCCGCAAGCTCGGATTCACTTTCCGGCACCTCGCCATAGAAGGCCTCCACCGTGAGACCCCATTCGTCGGCGGTAATATTCTCCGCGGTATAGAGGGAGGTTATGTCGGCGGGCTCTAGTTCATCGAAGGTCTCAGGAAGAGCTTCGGTCAGGTCGCGGATCTTTTGTAGTGTGCCGCTGTTGTAAATCGAGTCTTGGTGCTCCAGGACGAAAAGCACCGCGTCGGCTATGCCGAACATCTCCTCCGCCTCGTCGCTGAAGACGAAAGCCGGATGATCCTTAGGCATATATTCGTCCAGATCGGTCTCCAGCTCCGCGTTGCGCCACATGCCGAAAATAAAGAGTGCGGTCAAAGCAATAATCAACCCGAGCAGTAAAAAGGGCCTGCGAGCTGCCTGATCTAATAGTTTATTCATGATTCCTCCCGGAATAATAGTTATCGTTAACTAACCTTTGCGACAAAACTCAATCCTATACTCCAAAGAGCAGCACAAAAGTCCCAGCCAGGTCATCCGCTTGATCGAAAAGCCGAATAGCACCGTCACTCATATGTGTGCGGGTTATAGTCAACCTTATACTCCCCATCACAAGCATCGCAATCCTCTCCGGAGAGATATCCTCCCGCAATACTCCTTCCCTCTGCAATGAGCCGAAGGCAGCAGCTAAAACCGCCAGATTCTCTCGCATCATACGGAAGAGCCTAGGACGAAGCTGTGGTTCGGAGTGAAAGGCTTCTTCGGAGAAAACCAGCGACGCAAAAGCCGGCTTGGCCTTGATTTCAGAGAAGAGCCCCTTGATGAATTCCGAAAAAAGCTCTCCCGGGTCTGCACCCGCCTTCGCCAGGTTGCGAAAATGGGGCTGAACCCCAGCCTGTAAGTCCTCGAGAATCTCCTCCAGAAGGGCCAGCTTGTGGGGAAAGTGGCGGTAGACAGCCGGCTCACTCACCCCCACCGAAGCGGCTACTTTACGGATGGTAAGGCGACTGAAACCCTCCCGCGCCACCAGTTCTACTGCAGCATCCAAAATCTCCTGCTGCCGTTCGGTACGCATTCAATTCTCCTCAAAGTGTTTGTTATCGATTACTAACATAATTTATCACAAAGCATATGTCAAGTGAAATGAGCAAAAATTGAAACCATACCGATATATGACTATTTTTGGCATTGAAGAACAAAATGGCTGGAATAAGGAGCATACAACATGAGTACAAATAAAATTTTAGCATTCATCGACGAACAGTTTGAGGATCTCGAGCACTGGTACCCCGTGCTGCGCTGCCGGGAGGCGGGTTTTCAGGTGGACATCGCCGGCAAGGAGGCGGGAATGAGCTACACCGGGAAATACGGCGTGCCGGCGGCGGCGGATATCTCCTTTGAAACGGTCTCGGCCGAGGAGTACGACGGCCTCCTCGTTCCCGGAGGTTGGGCCCCGGACAAGCTCAGACGCTACGAGAGTGTTCTTCGAATAACCAGGGAGATCTTTACAGCGGGAAAACCGATCGGCCATATCTGCCACGCCGGCTGGGTCCTGGCATCGGCCGATATCGTAAAAGGATTAACCATGACCTCGACGCCGGGGATCAAGGACGACCTGATCAACGCCGGAGCCGAGTGGGTGGATAAGCCGGCGGTGGCGGACAGAAACATCGTCTCCGCCCGCAGGCCGCCGGACCTGCCCGACTATATGCGCCTCTTTCTGGCGCAGTTCGACTAAGTCAGCTCTCTTCAAGCGCGGCGCCGGCTTTGGCGCTGAACTTGAGTTCGCCCTCTTTAACGCCTACCCTCACCTCGGAGCCTTCGGGAATCTTCCCGGCCAGGATGTTCTTGGCCAGGGGATTCTCCACCAGGCTCTGGATGGTCCGTTTGACCGGCCGAGCGCCGAAGGCGGGATCGTAGCCCTCCGCCCCGATCAGCTCCCGGGCCGCTTTATCGACCTTGAGTCCCAGCTTGCGCTCCCTCAGGCGTTTGGCCAAGCGTTCGAGCTGAATGTCGACGATCTTCAGGATCTGCTCCTTTCCGAGCCGGCTGAAGATAATAGTCTCGTCCAGACGGTTGATGAACTCGGGCTTGAAGTTCCCTTTCACCAGGAGCTCGATCTTCTCCTTCACCTCGGCGGGGTCCTCCACCTGCAGGATCAGATCGCTTCCGAGATTACTGGTCAGGATCACGATGGCGTTCCTGAAATCGACCACCCTCCCCTGTCCGTCGGTCAAACGGCCGTCGTCTAATAGCTGCAGAAGCACGTTGAAGACGTCGGGATGGGCCTTCTCCACCTCGTCGAAGAGGATAACCGAGTAGGGACGCCGACGTACGGCTTCGGTCAACTGCCCGCCCTGGTCGTAACCGACATAGCCGGGAGGGGCGCCGATCAAGCGGCTGACCGAATGCTTCTCCATATATTCGCTCATATCGATCCGGGTCAGGGCCTTCTCGTCGCTGAAGAGGAAATCCGCCAGGGTCTTCGCGAGCTCCGTCTTGCCGACCCCGGTAGGCCCTAAGAAGAGGAAGGAGCCCAAGGGACGAGCGGTATCGGAGAGACCGGTCTTGTTGCGGCGGATCGCGTCGCTCACGGCTTCGATAGCCGCATCCTGTCCCACCACGCGCTCTTCGAGGATCTTCTCCAGCTCCAGGAACTTGGCCATCTCCGAGGCGAGCATCTTCGATACCGGAATCCCGGTCCAGGTAGAGACCACCCGGGCGATATCCTCTTCGGATACCTCCTCCCGCAGGAGCCGGTGGTCCCCTTTCAGCTCCTCGAGCTCCTTGCCGAGAGCTGAGATCTTGGCGCCGGTCTCGGGAATCAAACCGTGCTTGATCTCCGCCGCCTTGGCCAGGTTCCCCTCCCGTTCGAAGCGGGTCTCCTGGAGCTTGTACTCCTCGAGGTTCGCCTTCAGAGAGCGGATCTCGTCGATAATGCGCTTCTCGTTCTTCCACTGGAGCTGCATCGCATCCCGCTTGTGGGTCAGGTCGTTGAGTTCATCCTGCAGCTTGGTCAAGCGATCCTTGCTGGCCGCATCCTCCTCCCGGGAGAGAGCCTGCTTCTCGATGTTCAGCTGCAGGATGCGCCGCTCGATCTTGTCCAGCTCCGTGGGCTGGCTCTCGATCTCCATCTTCAAGCGGCTGGCCGCCTCGTCCACCAGGTCGATCGCCTTATCGGGCAGGAAACGGCTGGTAATATAGCGGTCCGAGAGGGTCGCCGCGGCGATCAGCGCGTCGTCCCGAATCCGGACTCCGTGGTGCACCTCGTAGCGCTCCTGGATTCCCCGTAATATGGCCACGGTATCCTCCACCGAGGGCTCGGCGGTGTAGACCTGCTGGAAGCGTCGCTCCAGGGCGGCGTCCTTCTCGATGTGCTGGCGGTACTCGTCCAGGGTCGTCGCGCCGATTGCGCGCAGCTCGCCCCGGGCCAGGGCCGGCTTCAAGAGGTTGGATGCATCGGTCGAGCCCTCCGCCGCGCCGGCTCCTACCAGGCTGTGAAGCTCGTCGATAAAGAGAATAATTTGACCGTCCGAGGCGGCGACCTCGTTGATGACCGCCTTCAGGCGCTCCTCGAACTCCCCCCTGAACTTGGCGCCCGCGATGAGCGCGCCCAGATCGAGGGCGAGAAGGCGTTTATTCTTGAGGGAGTCAGGGACGTCGCCGGAGACGATCCGCCGAGCCAGGCCTTCGGCGATGGCGGTCTTTCCGACTCCCGGTTCGCCGATCAATACCGGATTGTTCTTCGTCCGCCGGCTCAAGACCTGCATGACCCGTCGGATCTCCTCATCCCGGCCGATAACCGGATCGAGCTTCTCCTTCCGAGCCAGGGCGGTCAGATCCTTACAGTACTTCTCCAATACCTGATAGCGCCCTTCGGGATCCTGATCGGTTACCCGCTGATTGCCCCGGATGCTCTTCAGGGCCTCCATGATCCGATCCTTGTTGACCCCATGCCGCCGCAGGAGGTCCGCCGTACGATTCTCGGCCCCGCTCATACTGAGGAGGATATGCTCGGTGGAGACATACTCGTCCTTTAAGGACGAGGCCTCCTTCTCGGCACGACTCAATACCCGGGAGAGTTCGGGAGAGATCGAGACCTGAGCGCTCTCGCCGTGCACCGAGGGCTTGCTCGAAATCTGCTCCTCGAGTTCGGCCTCCAAGCCCCGGGAATCGACCCCCAAGGCATCCATCAAGGGCGGGACTACCCCGTCTTCCTGCGCAAGCAGGGCTATCAGCAGATGGTCCACATCGATCTGGGCGTGGCCGGCCTCATTGGCGGCGGAGTGGGCCGCCTGAATCGCGTCCTGCGCCTTGAGGGTCATCTTGTTATATTGCATATCCTTCTATCCTTCGCTCCCGGTGTATCTGGTGAGGGAGCCCGATTCGAGTATTCCAATCCGTATCTGGATACCTATAATATAGCGCCGGGGGTGGAATGGGGCAAATATTTTCGCAAAATAGGATATATTTGTGATTCTATTCCTGATTTGAAGAATCTTTTTCGTCTTTCGCCTGGGCCGCCCGCTCGTCCTCCATCTTCATCATATAGGCATGCTCCTCGGTTACATCCGCGATAAGATCCTTAATCTTCCATTCCATGTTGGTCTCGGTGGTCATGCAGAAAGCGATCTCCCGGGGATCCTGCTGGTTGGCCTTGATCATCCGTAACAGTCCCAGCGCCTCTTCCTGGCTGAATCCGTGGAGCATAATTAGTTTCTCTGACATAGGGTACCTCTTTATCTAGTTACTGTTCCTCTGAATATACTCTGGCCCTACTATATCATCAAATAACCGAGATAGACGATGATTTAAGCCTCGGACGGTTCAGGCGGCCTTATCGGCCCGGACCAGCAGCACCGGCACTTTACCGGCCCGCAAGACCTTATCGGTCACGCTCCCGAAGGCCCAGCGGCTGATCCCCGAACGGCCATGGGTCGACATAACCACCAGATCGCACTCCCGCTCCTCCTCGACGCGGATGATCTCCTCCGCCGGGTTGGTGCCGGAACGGATCACCAGTTCCGCCTCCACACTCGCCGACTTGAGACGGGAAGCGGCCTGCTCCAGATAACGTCTGCTCTCCGTCTCGATGGCCTTCATCTCTTCGGGCGAATTGCTCACTCGAATCGATCCGGCGCCGTCGCCGGGAAGATTGACCTCGTGGGTAAGGTTGGTGATTACGTGCATCAGATGGATGATTGTCTTCTTCTCCGGGGCAAGGCGGGACAGCAGGGTGCTCAGATATTCGAGGGCCACCTCCCCCAGGCCGGACCCGTCCAGGGGTACAAGGATTCTCTCGCTCATAAGCTCCTCCTTTCAAACCTACCCACGGGAGCCGGCTAATGCAAGCAAAAACGGCTTACTACCTTGAGGAGGACCGAAGTACCCGGAGGGCCCAGATAAAACGCTGCACTACGCCGATCAGTACCAAGGCGGCCATTCCGCCGAAGAGGATATGGACCTGATAAGGGCGGATAAAGAACATGGTATAGAGGAGGATGGTTTCGAAGCCCTCGACGAGTCCGGTCGGCATCGCGACTGAGGTATCCTCGCCCCTGCTCGCGGCTCCGGCGTTCCGCTTTTCCAGGATGGCCGAGAGATACATCCAGCTCGCCGCATTAAGGTAAAAAGCCCCCAGTAGCGCGAGGGAGGAGATCAAGACCCATTTATCAGGCAGGAAGCCCTCCACATAGAGGGGTCTGAGGGCGAATGCGATCGGAATCCAGGCGTAGACGGCAAAATCGGTGAGGATGTCGAGATACCCGCCGAAGTCGGTTTGCCTCCCGGTTGCCCGAGCGACGGCTCCGTCGAGACCGTCGAAAACCCGGTTCAGGAGCCAGAAGATGAGCCCCAGGCGAAGGTCTCCCCACAAGACGACTAGCCCTGAAGCGACCCCGAAGCCGAAGGCGATCAGGGTGATTAAGTTGGGATGAACCAGGGAAAACGGCGGCCGGTTCAACGGTTTTAAGAGTAGCTCTTTTACCCGGCGCATGGATCGGTCGAACATGGGGTACCTCCGCCTCTGTAAGATAGGTAGAGAGAGGGATAAAATCCAGCGATGATGGCACAGCCCTCAGGGCTGATTGAGGATCCGCTCGCGAAAGATCCGCAACAAGCCTTCGCTCTTAACGCCGGTCGCGACCTCTACCGCTCCGTCCTCATCCGGCGTGAAACGGGTCCTGCCCCGGTAAAGACCGTCGAGATCCACCTCGATCCGTCCCGACCGGGTCCGGAAGATTGTATCATCGATAAGATAGGCGGCCACCGAGGGGTCGTGAGTGTAGGCGCCGTCGATGCCTGTGCTTCGCTTATAGAAATCGGTATAGAAACGGCTCATACGGTGGATCAGCTCGCCTGTTCTACTCCTCTTCAGTGAGTCGAAATAAGCGCCGCTCATAATCGTCTGATGGGTAACATCCAGCCCGAGCATTACGACCCGCCAGCCGGCATTGAACACCCGCGCTGCGGCGTGGGGATCGTGGTGGATGTTAGCCTCGGCATAAGGAGTGATGTTCCCGGCAGACTGAACCGCACCCCCCATCAGTACAACCTGTTTAAGCGCGGATACGGCAGCCGGATAGCGCTCGGCCATAACAGCCAGATTGGTTAAGGGGCCCAGGGCCGCAATGGTGATCTTCCCGGGACGGGCGAGAACCTGTTCAGCCATAAAATCGACCGCATCCTCTGCTGCGGGGCGAGCGATCGCTTCGGGAAGGGAGACATTACCGAAGCCGTCCCTACCGTGAACCGCTTCGGCTACCCTATCGAGGGGATAGATCAGGGGCGCCTCTACTCCGGCGACAACGGGGATATCCTCCCGCCCGGCGAACTCCAGCAGACGCAGGGCGTTCGCCGTCGCCAGGGGGGTATGCACATTGCCGTATATTGCGCTCAAGCCCAGCAGCTCCAATTCGGGAGAGGCGAGGGCGAAGAGAATAGCCATGGCATCGTCGATGCCGGGGTCCGTATCAATGATTACGTGTTCGGGCATGGGTCGTATTCTACGGGAATAGAGAATTGGACTGCAATGCTTCCGCAGTATTTTTGCCGTATCCCCCTTTGCCGATTTCGGCTTAGGGCAGTATTATTTCTGCAGGAGTTTATATGAAGATTACCTGGCTGGGACACGCCTCCTTTTTACTGGAAACCGAGACTCTACGCATAATTACCGACCCCTACGACCCGGAGGATTTGAAGCTGGCGCCCGTCGAGACGGCAGCGGATATCGTCATCCGGAGCTCGCCCGACGATATCGCCCATGCCTACGTGGACTCCATTCCCCCGGGTTTCGAGCTCCTGACCGCTACCGATTTCGCCGGCTCTTCGGCGACCGCCAAGGGTATCGAGTTCAAGGCCATCGGAGCGCTGGAGAGTCTCTATCGCAAAGGCGGCTACCGGGACAACGCCCTCTACCGCTTTCGCCTGGACGGGGTAGAGATCGCCCATATGGGGGATGTGGGAAACTCCTTGGACGAGGAGCAGCTCGAGTTCTTGAGCGGGACCGACCTGCTTTTCGCCCTGGCCGGGGGGCATCCGACGATCGAACTGGACGACCTGGAGCGGGTGATCGAGAAGGTCCATCCCAAAATGGTTATCCCCATGCACTTCCGGGTCCCGGGACCTGAGTTCTTCATGCTGCCGGTTGATGAGTTCGTCGGCCGTTTTCCAGCGGAACAGGTTACCCGGGTTGGGTCGGAGAGTATCTCTTTGGATGCGACGGATGTGAAGGCCCTTTCGCCGACTCCGCAGATTCGCATTCTTGAAGCCCAAAATATAAAAGCCCCGCCGCGTACTGTCTGAAACGGGCGGGGCCACGATGCGGAGGGTGCATCGTCAATGAGAAATCAACAAACGGTGGGTCTTTATCTCGTAGGGAGTATAGTCGTCGCCAAAGGCCCGGGTCTCACAGACGGGAACCGATGACTCATTCTCCTCTAATAAATCCGTACTCTTCACTTCTTCGAGATCACTGCCGGTGGTAAAGCGAATCCTGCCCCGGGTTCCGAGGCTGTCGAAGCTGCGGAGGATCAGCCCCTCTCCCTCCTCCGGCTGTTTCACCGCCTCTACAATGAGGCTTCCGGATTCTGGTCGAGCCAGAGAGAAGCTCTCCGGCACGCTGCAGCCGCCCTCTTCTCGTAGGCTCGCCGCAAGGACGGGGCTGTTGAGTTCGTAGGCCCGGCGGGTCACCTGAGCATCCCGCCAGCCTCCCCGGTGGGGAAGCAGGGAATAGGTAAAGAGATGTTCACCCTCGTCGCTTCCCGGATCGGGACGCACCGGACTGCGGAGCAGCGAGAGGCGCAGGAGGTTCTCCCTGGCATCATAGCCGTACTTGCAGTCGTTCATCAGGGCCACACCGTAATCCCCCTCGGAGAGATCGGCCCACTTATGACCGCAGACTTCGAACTTCGCCTGCTCCCAGCTGGTATTGCGGGTGGTCGGCCGTTCGATATGGCCGAAGGGGAGGTCGTAGACCGCCGTCTTGGTACGTACATTCAGGGGGAAGGCGACCTTCCACATCTTGCGGTGGTTATGCCAGTCGGCCCGAGTCCTGAAATCGATACGCCTATCCTCGGAGTAGAGCCATATCTCCTGCTCGATGGTCGAGTCGAGCACCTTCCAAGAGGCCTTAAGGACCGCGAAGTGGGGGCCGTTGGCCGCGAGGCTCCAGGGGGATGTCAGCTCCGGGGTATAGCGGAACTCCTCTAGATGATAGGCCACATCCCAGGCGCTGAACTTATAGCCCGGGTCGTCTTCGAAGATCTGGAACTGGTTTCCCGGTCCGGAAAGTACCTCTCGCTCCTCTTCCTTATCATAGAGCCGGCCGAACTCGCCCGCACTGTTCAGTTCGATGCGATAGAAGGGTGTTTCGATCAAGGTCCCATCGAAGCTTGCCGTCGACCGCTCGGTATCCGGGGCCGTTGTTTGGGCATGTAGCGTACGCCACCCGAGGGAGGGCAACGCCGGAATCCGGGCATAGGCCTCTTCCCCGTAACGCTGCACCGGGATCGGCGCTTCGTCGTCGTCGACGAGGGCTTCGCCGTCGAAATCTCCTGGGAGAAGCAGAAGATCCGCCCGCTCCCAGGAGAGGGTGTTGGCCGCCACCAGTCCCGGCTTGGCGCCGCTTCGAGACGCGAGACAGGCCAGCGCCCTATCCCGCACGTCATAGCCGATCTTAAAAGCCTCCTCGTAATCCCGCTTGATGTCCGGAACACCGGCCGGCGCGTGGGTGCCGGGAAGGGTGTCGTGGAACTGGTTCAGCATGACCCGCTTCCAGCCCTCGTTCAGGCGCTCTTGCTCCCGCTCACCGCCGAAAAGAAGAGCCAGGGAGCTCAGGATCTCGGCGTCCCGGTAGAGGAGCTCCGCCTGCCGGTTCTGCCGCTTTAGATCGGCCTTGGTGGTAATAGTACCGCGATGGGCCTCGAGGTAGAGCTCATCATCCCAGACGGCAAGCTGTTCCCATTTTGTTTCGGCCCGGCGAAAGTACTCCTCGGCAAACTCGATTTTGGCCCCCGGCAGTCCGGGGAGCTTGTCGGTCCGGATGCTTCCTTCGACCATCTCCCGGGTCGGTCCGCCGCCCCCGTCGGCCCAGCCGTAGATAAAGAGATTCTCCCCCACGGTCTGCTTCTCACGAAAGTCGCTCCAACTCCGCTGCAGGTTGGCAACCCTGTAGTCCTGACCGAAGTGGGTGGTCGGGAAATGGACCAGCACCTCGCTGCCGTCGGGACCGCGCCAGCGGAAGGTATCGTGGGGGAACTCGTTGACGTCGTTCCAGATATTGAGTTTATTGGTGCAGAAGTACTTGATACCGCTTTTCTTTAAGATCTGGGGCAAGGTGTACATAACCCCGAAGACATCCGGCAGCCAGCAGGTCTCGGTCTCGACGCCGAACTCACGCCTAAAGAAGCGCTTCCCGAAGAGGATCTGGCGCACCAGGCTCTCCGGCCCCAACAGGTTGCCGTCGGGTTCGACGTACATTCCGCCGATCGCCTCCCAGCGACCTTCGGCAATGCGTTCTTTAATCTCTTCATAGACCGAGGGATACATCTCCTTCAGTTTCTCGTAGAGATAGGGCTGGCTACAGCTGAATTTATAGTCCGGATACTCCCGCATCAGGCTGAGCATATTGGTCGCCGTGCGGACGTTTTTACGAAAGGTCTCTTTAATGGGCCAGAGATAGACAATATCGAGATGAGAATGACCGCAGATGCTGATCGTCCCGTCCCGGCGGTAAGCCGGGTTTGCAAAAAGCTCATCGGCCAGAGAGCTACGAACCTCAGCGGCGGCGCGGCGCATCTCCTCCCGTGAGGAGATTTCCGGCGGCAGCATGCGGCAGACCCGCTCCAGGTGGCGGAGATAGAAGGCTTCGAGCTCCGGATCGCCGTCGTTCTCCCAGCAGTCCATATAGGCGTCGAAGAGAAAGGCGAGATCGTAGTAGGCCGCCTCGAGCGCGGCGTCCCGACGCAGCAAGCGAGCCCGTTCGAAGCGGTGGAGCTCCCGGGCGTCCTTTCGCCGGTCGTCGTAGGGGTAGTTGATAATAAAGGCCTCGATCTCGAGCTTCAGCTTCCGGCCGGCTTGGGCAAACTCACCAAAAGGGATGATACTCCGGTGCCAGTCGAGGCCCTGGTAGGGCCGCCCGTCGACCGAGAGCTGCGCCTCCCCTCCGTCGAGGAAGAGATCGAGCACTATATCGTCGCCGGCATGGCTCTCCGGGACGGTCAGCTCGGTCTCGAAGAAGGCGGTTGCATCCTCCCCGCCCCAGTACTCGCCGAGACTGATACTTCCCCAGTCGGCTTCGAGCCCCTCGTAGGTTCCGGGTCCCGCAAGGCGGGCGCTCCGGTAGCGCCATTCAGGTATGTCGTACGGATCGCTGTAGATCATGGATGAAAGCGAGGCGATGCGCCGACTTATCCAGTTGTGGGGCAAGTCGGGACTGCGCTCCGGGTCTTTCGGTTTCCGTTTCGGCATTACGTTTCCTTTTCCTCAAGCACTAATAGATGCACCCGGCGGCAGCCTCCGCAAAGGCGGTAAGCAGTTCCGGCTTGGCATCGAAGAAGTGGTCCGACGGAGAGATGATAAAGCCCCCATCCTTCCCGGCCGCATCAAAACAGCGGCGAACCTCGGCCTTAGTCTCTTCGACAGAGGCCTTCTGCAGGTAGTATCCCTGATCGAAGCCGCCGATGAAGCAGACCTTATCGGCAATCCGCTCGTAGGCGGCGGCCAGATCCACATCGGCGCCCATGCCCGGCGGGGTAAAGGTCTCCATCGCATCGGGCCCCATACCTGCGATATCCTCCAGGATCGGCATCATACCGCCGCAGGTGTGATAGACTATTCTTTGCCCCGCCTCATGGGCCGCCTCGATCAGCGGCGCATCGAAGGGAGCCACGAACTCGTTGAACATGTCCGGGGAGATAACCGTCGTCGATGCATCCCCGCCGCCGAGTTCGTTGAGATCGATCGGCGCGCCGGCCATGGAGCGGATGTAGGTCAGCTTGCGCTGCTGCAAAACCCCCAGGAGCTCCTTGACCCAGTCGGGATCGTCGAAGGTCTCCATGATCAGCCGCTCGATGCCGTAGAGGACCGAGGCGTCCTGCCAGCAGCCAGGCTGGCCGTAGATATCGAAGACAGGGATGTAGGTCCGGACGATACCCTCGTCGCCGATCGCATCGGCATGCTCCTTCACCATCTGTTGGTCGCAGATAAAGTGGGGCGCGTGCTTGGCGATAACATCCAGATCCGTTTTCTCTTTAATCAGATTCTCGGTCACCCACTGGGTATACTCATTCTTCTGCTTTACCATGCTGAGCTCGCCGTCGGGCGTGCTGATAGTAAAGCGAGTGGTGGGATACTCTTCCCCGTCGACCGGAGCGGTAGTGATTCGCCAGTTATCGGATACGATCCCCTCATAGCCGGTCTCGGAGGGATCGGACCAGTACTGACCCGCTGCCCTATCCGGCATGAAGGGATAGATCCAGTCGATCCGATCCAGTTTATGGCGATGGAAGAACTCACTAATCGAAATTCCCCCCTCGTACTTATCAAGATAGTATTTCTGAATGGTATGGGTAGTGGCGGGAAGCCGGTCCGGCTTCCCGTTTGCAATTGCTGTGAGTAGACGTTCGCGGGATGTCATTGTCCTAACCTTTCACGGCCCCGGCCACCAGGGCGCGTATAATAAAACGTTGCAGAAACAGCACCAGGATAACCGCCGGCAAGAGTCCGATTACGCCGGCCGCCGCCAGGAAGTGAGTCGATACATCCTGATAGGAGCCCTGGGCCAGCAGGATTCCCACCGACACCGGATAGAGCTTGTTATCGCTGATCAGGAAGAAGGGAATGATGAACTGAGACCAGGCGTTGATACTGTTGAAGATCGTCGCCGTAGCCACTCCGGGCAGGGCCGGCGGAATGATTATTCGAAACATCGTCCCCACTCGGGAACAGCCGTCGATCGAGGCCGCCTCGTCCAGCTCCCGGGGAATTGCATCGAAGACCCCCTTCATCAAGAAGGTGGTAAAGGGCAGATGGATGGCGATGTAGATAAAAGCGATGCCGAAGTAGGTATTCAAGAGCCCCAAGCGGGAGTAGTACCAGTAGATCGGGATGCTAATGATGATGGGCGAGATCATCTGGAAGAAGAGGATGCCTATCATAACCGCATTCTTATTCTTGAACCTCCCCCGGGAGAGAGCGAAGGCCGAGAAGAAGGCGGCCAGAAGCACCCCGACCGCCGTCGAGACGACCAGCTTGGCGGAGTTCATCAGGTAGATATCCATCCGCACCCGCTTGATGACCGTCCCGTAGTTGGCCAAGGTCGGCCGGCGGGGGAAAAAGTTGAAGAGGTGCACCGAATCCATGATCGCCTTTTCATCCTTCAGGGAGAGGGCGATAATGTAGAGCACCGGCAGAAGAAAGAAGATCAGGAGCACTACGAAACAGGCGTACAAGGCGATCTTGGCGGGCAGGCTGTAATCACGCATCGTTCTGCCCCCTCATGAGTTGAAGATAGATAGAGGTAAAGAGCAGCGAGGAGAGAATCATGATCACCGCATAAACCGCACCCTGTCCCATGTTCAGTCGCAGGAAGGTCGATTTATAGGTCTGCAGGGAGAGGACCGTGGTGGAGATTCCGGGACCGCCCTGGGTCAGGGCCCAGATGGTGTCGTAGGTATTGACCGTAGCGATGGTGATGAGTACCAGGTTGATCATCAGCATCGGTTTCAGCTGGGGCAGGGTAATCTTGAAGAAGCGCTGCATAGGAGACGCGCCGTCGATCGAGGCGGCCTCGTAGAGCTGCGGATCGATGCCTCGCAGCGCGCCGTACTGCATGATCCCGGAGAAACCGGTGCCTCTCCAGATATTGGCTACCGTAGTCGCGGCCAGGGCCCAGGCCGGTTTGGTCATGAAGGAGATACGGTCCATGCCGACCAGTTCGAAGGTGTTGTTGATCACTCCCCATGCGGCAGTGCTGTAGAGCAGATTCCAGGTGATACCGGCGATGACTCCCGGTACGACCCAGGCGGTAATCATTGCGACCTTCAGAAGCTCCATTCCCGGGAGCGCCGTCTCAAGCAACAAGCCTACTAATAGTCCCAACAAGAGTTGGAAAATTACGGTAAAAACAACAAAGAAAAAGGTGTTCCGCAGTACGATCAGAAGATCAGGATCCTTCAGGACCTGAAGATATGAGTATAATCCGTACTCAACATTGGCGGAACCTATTCTCGCATTGGTAAAGCTTAGTCGTATCGCATCGAGCAGCGGGAAGAGGTAAAAGAGCGCAAGAATTATCGCCACAGGCAAAAACCAGACGAGGATCCAGCGTTTACTGCTATCAGACATAGAGAACCATCCTTAGCAAAATTAGGAAAAATAGGAGGCGTGCGGAGAGATCCCCCGCACGCCGGCTGTATCCTTAGAGGGATACCGTTTTACATATTCTCGTACTTAGCCATAACCTTAGCATACATCTCGTCGACAATCTTCTCGACGTTTGCATTACCGGCTACAAGCTTGCCGACCGACTCTTCGATCAGGCTCTCGATTTCGGGATAGAGAGAGGTAGCAGGACGGGCGCGGCCGACCTCGAGTTCCTTCTTGATATCCTGATAGAAGGGAGAGCTGAATGCGTCGGTGTCGAATACATCCTTCCGTACGGGAATGTAGCCGTGCAGGGGCAGACGTTCGGCCATCGCATCCTGGTTGGTGTAAACCTCTTTGATGTAGTTAACCGACTCTTCGCGCTTCTGCTCGTCCTTGGAGAAGAAGGAGAAGGTCCAACCGCCGTAGATGTTGGAGTACTGGTCTGCTCGACGCATAGGCAGGGAGGTGTAGGCCCAGTCGGCGCCTTCGATGGCGTCCAGCTGTCCCCACTTCCAGGTACCGGCGATCAGGCTGGCGGCCTTTCCGGCGGCGGCTTCAGCGGCCAGGTCGTTATGTTCCCAACCGACGATCTCGGGAGGCATGGCGCCCTCGGCAATCAGATCCTGGTAGAATTTGAAGGTAGCGATCATGGCTTCGCGGTTCTTGCCTTCCCCAAATACAGGCTTGAAGTCGTCGTTGGGATCGACCAGGATACCGCCCTGGGCCCAGAACATGGGCAGGAAGTTGAAGGCCGCGGCGGCGCCCTTACCCTGGGTTAGGAAGGCAGCCTCTTTACCGCTCAACTGGTCGTTGAGAGCGAAGACATCGTCCCAAGTCCGGGGTGCTTCGGGAACCAGATTCTTGTTGTAGTAGTAGAGGAGACAACCGGTTTCGGCCCAGATGGAGTACTGCTTGCCGTCGCGCATGGTTACCATCTTGGTGAAGTCGAAGAACTGGTTCTTCTCGGCATCAGAGAGGTAAGCGTCGATAGGCTGCAGAACCCCTGCTTCGTGGAAGTTACCTACCCACTGGGAGTCGACATTGGCGAAATCGTGGGGATTGCCGGCCAGGGCGGCGGTAATCAGCTTGGTCATCGCCTGAGCGGTCTGTCCGCCGGGGATAGCCTCGATCTCGACATAGACGTCGGGGTGATTCTTGGCCCACGCCATCTGACGCCGTTCATAGAAGTCGATTACCGCTTCGTTGGTGGAAGCCATGGTGTTCCAGAATCCGATCAGGGCCCGCAGTTTTACAGGAGCGCCGGGAGTTCCCGCTTCGGTGGGTGCGGAAACGGGCTCGCCCTTAGCGCCCTCCTGCTGTCCGCCGGCAAAGAGCATACCAAAACCGACCAACAGAACAAGCAGGCAGAGAAGTGTCTTTTTCATACGATTAATTCCTCCTGAAGAGTTTAGTTGATTATAGATAGTATATTTTTCATATCAAAGTTCATCAACAAAATCTTTTTTTATAATTATATATTTACATTTAAACAACTTATTGACTATTATATTTGATATAACATTTGGGGATTGCCTATGGATACCAAGAAAACGCCCTTGTACAGGGTCATTTACAACGATATTCTCGCCAAGATCGAATCGGGGGAGTTCTCCCCGGGCGAACGCATACCGACCGAGGCCCAATGGGCCGAATCCTATGGAGTAAGCCGGATTACCTCCAAGAAGGCACTCGACCTGGCGGCGGAGAACCATATAATTACCCGCCGTCCCGGCGTCGGCTCATTCATCGCCGAAGACTCGAAGAAGATGCTCGGTCGTAACCGCAATAGTAAACGCTGTCTGATCGGCGTAATCCAGCACGACCTATCGGACACCTTCGGCCTCGAGCTCTTCCAGACTATCGAGAAACTGGCCCAGGAAGCGGGGATGCTGATTCTGGCGGGCTTCTCCAACAACGATATCGAGACCGAAAAGCAGCTTATCGCCAACTTCTGCGACTACGGCGTGGACGGCTTCATCGTCTCCCCCCTGCACAACGAGACCTTTAATAACGAGATCCTGAAGCTCATCATCGACGGCTTTCCCGTAGTCCTGATCGACCGCTATCTGCAGGATGTCTCCTGCCCCAACGTAATCTCCAAAAACTATCAGGCCGCCTTCGAGGGGATGAACTACCTCTACTCCCTCGGACACCGGAACATCGGCATTCTCTCCCGGCCGATCGGCACGACCACGACCCTGACAGAGCGGGAGAAGGGTATCATGCATGCCATTATCGAGAGCGGCCATCGCTTCAACCAGGAATGGTGGCTAACCAATTTGGAGGATATCGACGGTAAGAGCGAGGCGGCCTTCCATGCGGCGAAGGAGCAGATTCGGCAGTTTCTGGAGGAGCATAGAGAACTAACGGCCATCTTCGGCCTGAAATACGCCGTCGTCCCGGTTGTCGAGGCGGTGGCGGCCGAGATGGGCTTGAGAATCCCCGAGGACCTCAGCCTCCTCTGCTTCGACTCGCCGGGTCCGCTGATACAGCAGATCAACCCGGTGACCCATCTGAAACAGAACGAGCACGAGATAGCATCCCGCGCCTTCGACCTGATCCGGCACATGCTCCAGGGAGAGGAGGTTGAGTTCCGCCACGAGGTGGAGGTAGACCTTATTCCCGGCGAGACAACCCGCCGCATCGACGAGGCCTCAGGCGGCTAATTGATACGCTTCTCCAAGGCCCGGATAATCCGGAAGAGGGCTTTATTCACCGGAGCAGCCAGGCCGTGAGCCTCCGCAAGGCGAATAAGCTCGCCGCTAAAGGCTTCGACCTCGGTCTTCCGTCCCGCCTCGATATCCTGCAGCATCGAGGTCTTGCCGTCCGGACCCAGGGTTCTGAGCACGCCATACCAGCGCTCAATGTCGCCCTCGTGCAGGTCGATCCCCTCCGCCCCGGCTACCGCCACAACCTCATGCATGGCCTCGTCCATCAGGGACTGGAGCTCCGCGTCCTCCTGAAAGAGTCGGTAGCGAGCGCCGGTGACGGCCGATACCTGATTGACCCCGATGTTGATCATCCACTTCCACCAGAGGGAGCGTCGGGGATCTTCAGGCAGCTCATAGGGCAGTCCGGCCCGCCCCAAAAGGCGCCCGACCCGGGAGAGGCTTGAAGCATCCCCTGGGCCGTCGGAAAAACCGAGGATCAGCTTTCCCGGGGAGCTATAGCTGAGGAGGTTCCCCTCCTTGACCGCATCCATGCCGACGGCGACACAGTCGGGGACTAGACAGCCCGGAAAATGACCGCGCAGGAACGCCTCGCTGGAGATCCCGTTCAGCACCGAAATCAGGATCGTCCCCTCGCCGGCCGCAGCCGTGAGCAGCGGAACGACTGCTTCCAGGTGATGATTCTTGACGGCCACGATTATAAGTTCCGCTGGCTCATCAATTTCCTCCGGACGGCGAACCGGGAAACGGCAGCCCCGGCCGTTCACCCCATATTCTGCAGCTTCTATTCGCGCGGCCCGTTCTCCGTCGGCCACAAAGTAGGGATTCACTCCCGCCCGCTGAAGAAACTCGGCGTACATAAGTCCCAAGGCGCCGGCCCCGACAACCGCGACTGATTCGATTTCTAATTCCATAAACATCAGCATACTTAGTATTTGCCGACTATGCAAAGCAGAAAAAAGGGTGGCAGCCTTTTATGTTGTCTGGTACCATTAAGGTAATTAAGTATTCGCACCAGTTCTTACTCTTAGACTTAACCGCTTCAGTACCTACTCCTTCAGATAGATCACACAAGGAGTATAAAATGAAGAACCAACTGCAATGGCTCACCAGACCAATTCTCTATCCCCTTCTTTTCACATTCCTAATCTTAGGCTGTACGACCGCCCCGACCGGCAATGGCGATCACGAGGGGACCCTGCTCTACGAGACTGATTTCTCGGCGGCAGATGAGATTATAGGACTTAATCCCGAACTCGAACTAAGCGGCGGTACCTTGAAGTTTCTGGGGGAGGAGCCCCATTGCCCCTTCAATTTATCCTATGGACAGGATTCGATCACCGAACTGCGGCTGCTGCGCTATACCCCGGAGACGAATGCCGAAATCCATCTTATGCACGACCATGATGCCGGATCCTACATCTACTACCACTTTGGGGAAGAAGAGACATATATGCAGATGAGCCTCGGCGGCGAAAAGCTGCTTGAGCGTAGAGCAGCATTTCCGGTTCGCCACGGCGAATGGCACTCGATCCGAATGGAACTGAAGAAAGGTGAGTCCATCCTCCTCATCGACGGCGAAATGGTGATAACTGCTCCTATCGACAAGCGTATGTCCAGATTCGGCAACCTGATGCCGGCCGCATACCAATCCCAGATGGAGATCGACGACCTGCGCATCATCAGCCTCGGCCAAAAGGGGCCGGAACCCTTGGAGCTGCCGCCGATCGACGGGGAGATCATCTATCAAACCAGTTTCGACCGGGATGAGGGTCGCTTTGAATATCACCGGGGAATGAAGATTCACGACGGGATTCTCGACTTCGTCGAGGATAGCCCCGGCTGCAATTATGTAGACGCCTACGGCCAGGATTCAGTTACCCAGTTCCGACTGCGCCTGCCCAGCCCGCAAGATTCGGCCCATATCAGCCTGCTCTGGGCGCCCGACGACGGGATGCGTATGAACTATATAATCGAAAACGGGAATATAAGCCTCGGTATCACTGTCTCCGATGAGCATGTCTATCACGACGAGGCTCAGACTCCCGTCATGCCCGGGAAATGGCACAGCGTACGTATCGAACTGCGGCAGGGGGTTACTCGCCTGTGGCTCGACGGCCGCCGCTATATAGAAGCGCCGATTCCCGAGGGCCTTCCCGAAAGGGCCTGGTTCTTTCCGCTGGCCCACGAATCGCAGATGCAGATGGACGACCTGATTATCGCCGAGCTGCCCCGGAACGAGGCCGTCGCAGCGGCCGAAATCAAGGCAAGTGCTGAACCGCAGCGGCTCAAACCCTTGGGACAGAGCGATTTCGGCAGCCGGCGGATCGCGGTGGTGGGAATCAAGACCGAGCAGGCGCAGCTCAGCGCCGCCCTGGCGAGCTTCGTAACCAACGCCCTGGTCAACATGAATATCGGGCGCATCGTGGAACGGAGCGACGTGGAGCAGATTATCAGCGAGTACAACTTCCAGGCCTCGGCCATCACCGACGAGTCCACGGCCGTGGAGATCGGGAAACTCCTGGGGGCCGATATTATCGCCGTCGGCTCCCTCTATCAGGTGGGGACCATCGACTACCTCAACATCAAGCTGATCGAGGTGGAGACCGGCGAGATCGTCGCTTCGAGTATGTCCTCCTCCACCGTGGAGGAGGAGTACCTGCGAATGTGTAACGAGGCGGTGGAACAGATCGGCCGTTAGGCCCCTTCGGTGGAGATTGATTTAGCTTACAACTCGGTATATGGTGTAGTGAGGGTTACATCCATGTCCAGGAATAACGGAGATTTAGAGAAATACCGGAACGAGCTGATTGAACTCCTGCAGGAAGAGTACGCCTTAGGCAAGCTCAACGAGCAGGAGTTCGAACGCCTGCTGGAAAGCGCGTTGAACGCCGATTCAACCGCCGCCCTTATTCCTGTGGAACAGAAGGTAGCCCCCCAGGGCGCTCCCTCCGCCGCGCAGAAACCCTACCGCCCCGAATCGGACACCCTATTCGCCGTATTCGGCGGCAGCGAGCGTCGCGGGGTCTGGGCGGTACCGGAAGAGATAAACGTCTACGCCGTGTTCGGCGGCGTAGACCTCGACCTCAGTCAATGCGAGTTGACCGGGGAAACTGAAATCAACGCCACCTGCGTCTTCGGCGGCTTGGAGATCGTGGTGCCCGATAACGCCCGGGTCGAGGTCAACTGTATACCCATCTTCGGCGGAGTCGAGAACAAGAGCGACGGCCGGGACCACCGGGGACCGCTGATTAGAATCAGCGGCCTTATGCTCTTCGGCGGCACGGAGATCCGCACCATGAACCGCAAAGAGCGCAAACGGCTGAACCGGCGTCGTTAGTCAGGGCGACCTACCTTAGGGCGACGGCGCCACAGGCCGCACCAGATCCCCTTCGAAGCCGATCTCCCAGCGACTCTCACTCGTCCTCGGAAGGACATAGGATGCCCCCAGACTCAATCCGCCGATGCCGGAAAACCAGGCCCCGATCTCCGTCAGGGTCGGGTCTCCCCAGGGTAAGAACATCACGCCGAATCCCAACATCATGCTGCCGAATATGCGGGTAAAGGTGGTAGCGAAGAGATTTCCAGGATCATGACTCTGGGCGTAGACCTCGAAGTTGACCACCGCTGTCGCATCGGTACGGCCGATCAGTTCAGATAAATCCTCGTCGATAAATATCTCCGATTCCGTTTTCCCCTCGACCTTCCCCACCGCCGCCTTGGTAAAGGCGAAGTGCTCGATTACCCGGTACTCCTCGGGGGAGACGAAGTCATTCTCCGGGGTCAGAAAATAGGGCGAGGCCGATACGGGGGTCTCGGTGGCCGGAGCTTCCCAAACAACCCGATGGTCCTGGGTAACGCAGGAGGTGATCCACAGGAGGGAGAAACAGACAATGAGAGAGACAATCTTATTAACGCTATTCATGATTCACCTCCTAATTGTCCATGTGATAGCTGATATCCACCGCCATATCCTGGTAGGTTTCCGAGTAGTAGGGCATGCCCATAAAATGGGTAAAAAAGGATATACGCTGGATTCGGATAAGATTGTCGTTGGGAGTGGCCCGCATCAGGAGCTGGGTATCGAGACTCAAGGTCGTCTCGGAAGACTTGGTAGTGGTTGTGGTGACCGTATAGTCATAGCCGCTGTAGGTCGAGGTCTGCACGCTCGATTCGGACGAGACAATCGCCCGGAAGGGACGCCCGGCCGCCGCATCGGGATCCTGATTCACCATTACCGGAATCGGGTAGGAGCGTAGATCCATGTAGTAGAAGCTGCGATAATCCGGCGTGACACAGGCGGTCAGCAGGAGCAGACAGAGAACTGCAAGTCCGATCTTTACAAAGTTTCTCATACACTCTCCTTGATTGCGGGGAGACCTGAAATCAACCAAGGAGCGATACATGTGGGGCAAGATCCTTCAAGTCCCCGTATATTAATAACTATTATCAGTATAAATCTAAGAATCGAATAGCGCAATTATTTTTCGGCCAACAGCCGACTCACAAACTTCTTGGGATCCCCTTTGTACTCTTCAATCGGCTTCAAAGCCGCCATGAAAGAGGGAAGATCTTCGTTGTATACTTTGAAAAGCTCTTCGAAGAGGGAGAGATCCCGGGCGTAGATATTCCAGCTCAGGATATAGGCGTTGTTCAGCTCGGTGCTGATCAGGAAGCGGAAACGCTCGCTCATGAAGTAGCGTTCGTACTCAGCCTCGATCCGTCCCTGAAAACGGCCGATAATCTCCTCCTTCGCCTCTAGACGTGCCTCCCGGGAGGCTAAGGTGCGGTAGGCCTCGTCCAGCTCAGTATAGAGTTCGCGCATCAGCTCCAGGAAGACCGCCCTATCCGCCGCGCCCTCCTCGAGCTCCCGGCGCAGGGACTCGCCGGACTCCCCGCGGCTTGCCATATAGCGGATAGCCCCCTCATAGCCCACGAAGGTGGCCAACTCCTCGTTGAACTGAATCTCGCTCTTTACGAAGAGGGTTGCGTGGGTCTGTTCATGGATAATCAGATCGGCCAGTTCGAAGACCGAGTAATCGCGCATAAAATCATAGATTGGATCCGAGAAGAAGCCGAGGGTCGAGAAGGCGTCCACCGGCCGTACGATTACGTCGTAATCCCTCTCCTTCAGCCGCCGGGCAAGACGCAAAGCATCCTCCCGCTGGTAGAAACCCTTGTAGGGAACCGTTCCGACGATGGGAAAACTCCAGGTCCGCGGGGTAAAACTGTCGTCCTTGCAGGCGGTTACCACATTGACCAGATACTCCTCCCCGGTTTGGGAATATTTAGTATAGTTGCGGTTCTCCGCGAGGCCCAGTTCCTCCCGGGCGAAGCGTCGAATCTCGACTACCTCCTCGAGCATGCGGCGGACATCCGGTTCAAGATCATCCCGGGAGAGCGCCCCCTCAATATCCTCGGCACCGAGATTGTAGCGCAAGAGGTAACTACCTTGATTCAGGAGGTAGCAGCCGGAGAGGAGATTCAACAACATGAGTAACAGGATGGTTCGTCCGGAGGAGTAGAATCTCATCCCCATATCCTACCCTATTCCCTCGCTTCGCTACACCACAGCAGGCCAGAAATTGAGTAAATTAGGGGGAATGCAAGGCTTTGTGGGATCAAACAGAAGTACCGTGATCGCTTACAGACCGGTACTCACCAACTTCTACCCCGGCTACGACGGTGCAAACGATCAGGTCGACAGCATCAGCCCCGTGTTTCCGGTCGCCTTCCAACGAGTGATCCCCCGTTATCGGCTCTCCACCAGCGAAACCCGCGACTTAGGGACCGGGCCGGGCTTTATCTACTCACCGGGACCGGTTGATCCAAATCAAGCCTGGCGCCCGCTTCAGCCTGAATCCGCCGCCAGGACCGACGGAAACCGACAGGCCCCACTGGAGTCGTGGAAGGGGCGCCGGCTGGATGTAATGGCCTGAACACCGGTTTTATCAGCACGGGTATGCGTTAGATCCTCCGCAGCATCGCTTCCAGATAGCGTGATTTCAAGAGCTTCTTCGCCAGAACCTGCTTTACCGGCGGCAGTTTGAAGATCACCCCGAAGAAGGCCCCCAGCGCTCGGTGGCTGTAGAGGAGCTTGTTGTCGAAGATCAGCTCCTGTAGGTTCCCCCGCTCCAGGGCCATCATTACCACCCGCATGGCAGAGTTTATCGGGGTGATGACCCGTTCCGCTCGGGATTCGAGGGTCAGCGCCTCGGCCGGACAGGCCCGTACGCAGACCCCGCAGCCCAGGCAGATATCCTCATTCAGCTTGGCGACTTTGCGCTTGATGTTGTGCGGGTCGTTGGCGGAGACCATCGTCATCGCTTCGACCGGGCAGACATTTACACATTTGCCGCAACCGGTACAGGCAGTCTCGTCGACCGCCGGCAGATAGTTGGTGGTGTGGATCGGATTCAGAGCCGAGAACTTTCGCTGAGCGATCATCGCCTCGCAGCAGCAGCCGCAGCAGTTGCAGATAAAGTTGACCCGCTCCTGCACATTCTCGCCGAACTGTACCAGGTTGTTCTCGTAGGCCTCGTGCAGGAGCTCGAGTCCCTCCGCCGTATCCACCGAGCGGGCATATCCGGCCTTGATCAGGGAGGCGGCGGAGGAGTTGAAGGTCATGCAGATATCCATGGGCGCCTCGCAGGCCCGGTCCATATGCTCCATCTTATGGCGGCAGTAGCAGACGCCGACGCCCATATGGGAGGCGCTCCTGATCACCTCCGAGGCCCGTTCGTACTCGAGGACATGCAACGCGTCGTTTTCCGGCAGGGCCGGCTCATTCACGAAGGTGCGCCCCAACTGCGTCTCTCCGTTGGTGAAGAGCTCACGGATAAAGTCCTCTTCCACGTTCATATATTGATAGAAGAGCTCGGCCAGCCGCTTCTGATCCACATCCTTCCGGTAGCGCATCATGGAGAACTCGAAGAAACCGGCCATCGGCGGCGGCAGGGCATATTTAATCTCCCCGTTCTGGGGCAGATCCACCAGCACCGCCCGGGAAGCGAGCTCGTCCAGCACCTTCCGGGCCTCGCTCTCGCTCATTTTCCAGATCTTGGCCGCCTTCTTAGCCGTGAACGGCTTGATCGGCAGGGTCGAGAGGAGCTCCGCCTCCTTCTCGGTGATCAGAATCTTTAGAATTTGAAACAACAGCTCCGATGGCGGCGCCCCCTGGGGAAACCGGTTCAAGCGTTCGCTGAAGCTTGTGTAGCCGCTCTTTAATGTGCGATGTGCCATAGTCCATTCAGTATAAAGCATGACCGGCAGAACGCAATTGTTAAATGCTGTCTCAGCTGGTAAGATTATCCGGCGGTAATCAATGGAAGCACTTTCACGCAGCATCAAATCTCTCATTCGCGCGCAGGGAGCACCCTTGGTCGGGATTGCCTCTGCGGATACTCTTAGCCAAGGACCGCCTTCGGCCGATCCCCGCTATCTGCTGCCCGAAGCACGCTCGGTGCTCAGCTTCGCCCTCGTACTGGACCGGAGAAAGGTGAACGACTTCATTGCCAAGAGATCCTGGCGTCCCCACTGCGACGACCGCAAGGAGACCGTTCAGCGACTCTACTCTATCGGCGATATGGTCGCCGAAACACTCCGGAGAGAAGGTTATGCCGCCGTAAACGTGGATATCAACAACAACTACCGTCCCGAGGAGGGGGCGGCGGACGTGACCGAGATGACCGAGTTTCATCCGGCCTTCTCCCACCGCTACGCCGCCTTGGCCGCCGGCATCGGGCGACTCGGGTGGAGCGGCAACCTGATGACCCGGGAGTACGGCGCCCTGGTGGAGCTGGGAAGCGTCCTTACCGCGGCCGAACTGATTCCCGACGATCCGATCCCGGACGACGAGCACCCCTGCGACGGCTGCCGGATCTGCACCGCCGTCTGCCCGGTGGGGATGATCCCGCCCCGGGAGTCTATGGCCCTGGAGGTCGCGGGAATCCGAGAAACCATCGCCCGCAAAGAGCCCAATACCTGCTGCTGGATCGGCTGCACAGGCTACGAGGGGCTCTCCCGGAACGGCAGCTGGTCTAATTGGAGCCCCTTTCGATTAGGCCGGCCCCTCCCCGATTCCAAGCCGGAGCTGGACCGGCTCTGCATCAGCCTGCAGAAAGCGGATCCCCAGATGCAGGCCGACGACAGCAGCTTCGACGACTATCGCCGGGCCGTCTTCGATCCCGACTGGCTCTACTACACCGTCTGCGGATTCTGCCGCAGCGTCTGCGCTCACGATAGAGAGGAGCGCATCGATAACCGGAAGGCGATTCATACCTCCGGCACCGCCGCACTGACCCTCGACGGCCGTCATGTCCGGGCGGATGAGACTGCCGTGGAGATCGAGACGCCCTTCGGCCTCAGGATTGTGGTCCCCTCGGAGGAACTCGATAAGCCGGATGCTCTCATTCAGGAACTCCCCCGGGAAACCTTTCCCCTGGAGCGGGAATCGATCGCCTTTCTCCGGCGCCGATCGAAGTCGCGGCAGGCATAGACAGCCCCTGCTGGACGCCTCCAAATCTCCCTACGGACAAAATGACAGCAAGATTTACAATATTCTCCACTCTTCCCTTTAAATATTTCAATATTCTGATATAATCGTCTCCAATCTCTCTTCAAAAAGGATTATCTAATGACAATCTTGTATGTGCAGTTTGCCCTCTATCTGGTGATGATGCTGGCTATAGGCTACATTTCGTTGAAGCGTACCGCGACAAATGAGGATTTCCTCATTGGAAGCCGCACCATCGGCGCCGCCACCAGCGCCATCAGCGCCGGCGCCTCCGACATGTCCAGCTGGTTGTTGCTGGGATTGCCCGGCGCCGTATTCGCCGGCGGCCTGGTAGAAGGAGTCTGGATCTCCCTCGGGCTCTCCTTGGGCGCCTATCTCAACTGGCTCATCGTTGCCGGACGCCTGCGGGGCCTTACCGAGAAGCTCAAGGCTGTGACCCTGCCGTCTTACTTCTCCAACCGCTTCGACGACACCCGGGGCATCCTGAAGATTGTTTCAACCATTGTAATTCTGGTCTTCTTTACCCTCTATGTCGCCTCGGGCTTGAAGGGCGGCACCCTGCTCTTCGCCCACACCTTCGGCGCCAGCGAGCAGGTGGCCTTGATCGTCACCACCCTGGTGGTGGTCTCTTATACCTTCCTGGGCGGCTATGTGGCGGTCTGCTGGACCGACCTGATTCAGGGACTCTTGATGCTGACGGCCCTCGTCTTCTGCGCCCTCTTAGGATTTATCGCCTTCGCAAGCTCGGGAGCGAACATCACCGCCGCCAATCCCGGAGCATTCACCGTTGCTACCAGCTGGATCACCGGCGCATCGCTGATGGCCTGGGGATTCGGTTACTTCGGACAGCCCCACATTCTGGCGCGCTTTATCGGGATCAAGGATGTCGAGTCGGTGCCCCGGGCGCGGCGCATCGGCATCTCCTGGATGGTGATCTGTCTGGTACTGGCCACCATGATCGGCCTGATCGGCATCGGCTACAACTCGGTTTTCCCCCTGGAAGGCGTTTCCGGCGAGGGCGGCAACAGCGAGCGGATCTTCCTGGCCCTGACGAGCACCCTCTTCCATCCCATCTTCGGCGGTTTCGTACTGGCGGCGGTTCTCGCGGCGGTCATGTCCACCGCAGACTCTCAGCTTCTGGTACTGACATCCTCCTTAACCGAGGACATTCCCGCCATCGCCAAGCTGGACGACAAGCATAAGGAGTGGATCAGCCGTCTCGGGGTCGCAGGATTCGCCCTTTTGGCCTACATAATCGCCTCTCGAGACGGGGGAACAATCCTCGCCATGGTGGGCTATGCCTGGGGCGGCTTCGGCGCGGCTTTCGGTCCGGTGGTCATCCTCTCGCTGCTGTGGCGGAAAACCACCAAATGGGGCGCCCTGGCCGGGATGCTGGTCGGCTCGGCGACGATCTTCATCGTCAAGAACTACATCTCCATCGAAGGGGAGTACTTCTACGAACTCCTCCCCGGCTTTCTCCTCGCCTTTATCGCCGTTGTGGCGGTAAGCCTCTTCACCAAGGCTCCCTCCGAGGAGACCCTGGCCAAGTTCGACGAGAGTCAGAACTTGGTGGTAAAGGCCTAAACCTCTTATAGCGTTCCATTCTGCGGAGGGTCCCTTTGCGGGCTCTCCGTAGCCTAACCTCCCTCTATCGGCACTATTCTTGCCCAATTAGATAATTTTTTACCGATTACACTTGACAGCCTCCCAATTCGTTATTATTATATCGATATAAATTGAACGAATGGAGGTTCGTTATGCGAGATGCCTACGTGCTTATTCTGATTAGTGTGATAACCCTGGGAGCCAGCATTGGACTCTCCCTGCCGACGATTACTCTGCTGCCCGGGATTGCCGGCCTTGCAGCTGCGGCCGCCATTGTCCGCGTCGGCGCGCAGAAAGAGGAAGGCGCCGAAGCATCCATGGTCAATGCTACCGAAATCACCCGCGTCCACAGCGCGGCATAATTAGAGATCCTAGCTATAATAGACACACCGACGGTTCCGTTCCGGCGCCGTCGGTCTATCTCTCTCACCAGCCGAAAACCCAACAAGTAACTAATCGCAGCATCTAATCCTGCCAAAACAGCTCAACTAATGCCCTGTTCCAACTATCTCTATCGTCGATTAAAGGGTATAGTAAGAACAGACTCGTCGAGAGACCTGATCTCCGAAGCACGCAATAAGGATAGAAGCGATGTACCAATCCCTCTTAGATATTCCTTTTCAGACTGCAGAGGAGTATCCCGATCGGATCTCCCATCAATTTATTAACGGAACAACCACCGAGACGCGCACATTCAAGGAGTTCGCTCGCCTGATTGAGGTACTGAGCGCCGGCTTCAAGGCCTACGGCATCGACCGCAAGGATCACGTGGGCTTCTTCATGAATAACCGCTTCGAGTGGATCGCCACCGACTTCGCGCTGATGGCCATCGGGGCGGTCTCCGTACCCCGGGGATCGGACACCACCCCGCGGGAGGTGCAGTTCATCTATCACCACTCCGACTCGGTCTATCTTATTTTAGAAACTCAGGCGCAATTATCGGAGCTGCTGCCGGTTTTCACGAATGAGGATTGGAAACGCTGCCGAAGCATCTTTATTCTGGAATCCAACGATTCCGACCTCCCGAGGTCTCTGGCCAAGAAGATCGTGTGCTACAACGACCTCTGCGAGGCCGGAGAGAAATACCTCGAGGATACGCCGGATCTGATCGCGAACCTCTCCAAGCAGATTGATCCTCAAGATATGATTACTATCGTCTATACCTCGGGCACGACGGGAAATCCGAAAGGGGTGATGCTCACCCACGCCAACTTCTTACAGAACGTCGTGGCCAATACACCGCGTTTAGAGATAGATCCCACCAAGGCGGAAAGAACGGTGGTCATGCTCCCCTCCTGGCATGTCTATGAGCGGGCCTTCGAATACTGCGCGATCTCATCGGCGCTCACCCTGGTCTACTCCTCGGCCAAGCGCTTCGCCGCCGACCTCTTGGAAGTCAAACCGGAAATCATAATATCCGTACCCCGGGTTTGGGAGTCGATTTACCAGAAGATGATCAAAGCCTTGAGCCAGATGCCCGCCTTCAAACGGCACCTGATATTCTTCTTTATAAAGCTCAATCAACAATACCTAAGTTCAACCCAGTACCTCAAAGGCTGCTATATCTCGCTCCACAAACGCAATCCCTTAATAAAGGGAATTACCTGGATCTACCATCTCTTGCGGATGATCCTCCTCTTCCCCGGACATCTGGCGGCCCATAAACTCTTCACACCATTCCGGGAGAAGGTCGGGGGGCGTTTACGGGGAGCGACTTCGGCGGCGGGATCCTTACCCAAGTACCTGGACGAGATCTTCAACGCCTTAGGGATCAAGATCGTCAACGCCTACGGCATGACCGAATGCGCCCCGGGGATTCTCTCGCGCACCTTTGCGCGCAACACCTTCGGATCCACCGGCATCCCTTTCGACAATACGGAGGTACAGATTCGAAGGGAGGACGGGACCGAGACCGATATCGGCGAGAAGGGCGTCATCTTCGCCCGCGGCCCCCAGGTTATGCTCGGCTACTACAAGAACCCCGAGGCCACGAAAGCCGTGCTCGACGACGAAGGCTGGATGAACACGGGGGACTTAGCGGTGCGTTCGGAGAACGGCGAGGTGATTATCGTCGGCAGGCTGAAGGATACCATCGTCTTGATGGGCGGCGAGAACGTCGAACCCGAACCGATCGAGGATAAGATGAAGGAGAGCCTCTACATCGACCACGCGGTTGTGCTGGGGCAGGATCAGAAACAGCTCTCGGCCATTGTCGCAGTCAACGAGGAGGAGCTGATGAAGCTGGCCGCCGAGCTCAAGCTGACCGATTTCACCATCGCCACCGAAGGGGAAGATTCCATCGAGCAGGACAAGATCTACGAGGTGCTGTTGAAAGAGGTGAACCGGCTGATCTCTAAGGAACAGGGATTCAAGCCCTTCGAGTTCGTGAAAAAGATCATGCCGGTCAAGAACGACTTCGCCATCGGCAAGGAACTGACCCAAACCCTAAAGGTCAAACGCCAATACATCCAGGACAAGTACCACAGTCTGATCTCCCGGCTGCACGACGATACGGAGAAGAAGCGCAAGAAGAAGTGAGGCTTTGCTGAGAAGCATTTCTTTCTCGGTCATCATTACCTCTTCTCGCCTTACCCCATTGAAAAACCAAATCCACGTTTCCTCCCTTTATCAGTGGTATTTTTGGCCCTAATAGCCGAAAATATAATAGTTTCCCTGATTTATACCCAAAATCGACGATATATTATGGGAACCTAAAGGATTGGATGAAGCCGGGACCGCATCGATTGCTAGTTATTGTAGCCTCATTGTGCTTTTTGTCGGTCGCGGACCGACTAACTGCTCAAGACGGAAATGAGGATCGGCGACCTTTGGAAATTGGGTTGGAGATTGTCTCCGCGGGAGAAGATGATCCGGCTCTGGCCCAGCTCTTTCGGGAAAGCATCATCTTGGAGCTCAACCTCGCCGGTCTGATGCTAGGATCGAGTTCGTCCCCGGATGTATTGATACGGGTAGAGTACAATGCACAGGATGGAGACATCCGCTATCGCCTCGCAGCTACCGCAAGCGTCGATTCGACACTCATTTACGAGACTGAAGCTCGCGAACAGCTGGCCCTGGCTTTCGACACCATTCTGCTGGGCCAGGCGGAAGCACTGGCGGCGGCGGTGCTGGACTATGCCGAAGCGAGGGAAGAGCTCGTGCTGCCCCGGGAGGAACCTCCGGAGAAGGAAGAACCGATTGAAACTGAAGCATCAGTCGAGGAGGAAAAGGCCGATGAAGATACAGCAGCTGCTGAAGCGGTGGAGATAATTGAATCGGAAGAGGCCGATGAGACTGTAACCGATATGCCTGAGACGGGCATGGTTTACGCGGCGGATCTGGGACTCTTTCTCGCCGCCGGAGAAGCCGGCCGCTATTTTAAGTTCGGTATCTGGCCCTCACTTTTTGTCGGCTACCAGCGCAGTCCAGAATCTGTCTTGGGAGCCTCCCTGGGCGTGATGTACTTCAGGGCCGAGGGCTTCGCCGCCGGAACCCATGGATTCCTCTTAAGTCTTATACCGGAATATCGCTATCAGGCTTCGACAAGCGGGTTCGTCCAGCCGAAGTTGAAACTGGGACTCGGCGGAGGCCTACTGGCGGTATTGCCCGACGGTAGGGAACTGCAGTACAAACCGATCCCGGCCGCTGCCGCCGGAATGGGAGCGGATCTGCATTTCTCCCGCTATACCCTCCAGCTATTATTTGACGCCGTCCTCTTTGTCGACGGATTATCGCTGATCTACGGTTTTTCTCCAAGAATCGGGGTATCATTTTAAAGGCTGAATATGACTGATAATAGACAGAATACAGGGCGTTTATTCTCTATTCTCCTTCTAAGCGCGTTGATTCTGTTCTCTGCTTGCCAGGACCCCTTCACCCTCGAGGATATTGTCGACGGCCCGGACGGGAAGGCTCTGACTGTTTCACCTTCCTCGACAGTACTATTGATCAATTCTTCGCTTACCTTGGATGTCTCCGGCGGCATTCCTCCATACACGTATACTGTAGTTTCAGGTACCGGATCCATCATTGGAAATATCTACACGGCCCCAACTAGCGCCGAAACCACACGGATTCGAATCAGCGACGACGCCGGGAACAAGGTGGAGGCGGTTTACACCATCGACTCCGGCACGCTCGGACTAGGAATCAGCCCGACGGCACAAACCGTCTATACCGGCGGAAGTCTCACCTTCAGCGGTATCGGCGGCACAGCCGGCTACACCTACGACATTCCTACAAACAACAGCGGCGGATCGTTTACGGGAGCAAACTACACCGCCGGAAACCTGGCCGGAACCGACACGGTACGGGTTACCGACAGTGCCCTCGATACGGCAACGACTACTGTCACGGTCGTCGCTAAACCCTTGAGTCTCAATCCCCAGACAATCACGGTCTATACCGGCCAAACAGTCGAGTTCGCCGCGGTGGGCGGCGACGGGCCCTTCTCTTATGCGGTAACGACCAACGGTTCCGGCAGTCTAACCGGTATCGGAGGCGGGGCAAGTTATAGCTACACCGCCGGCCCCAATCCCGGAACAGACCAGATTACCCTTACCGACGGCTACGACGGCCGATCCCCAGCCCCGGCAGTGGTAACTGTCGTCGCCGCGCCGGTGGTAACCAACGTCGACTATGCTCCAACGGCGATCATCAATGTCGCCCCGGCGGCCACCGCTCAAATTAGCACGGCCTTCACCGCCGATTTCAATATCGATAATAACGGAAGTGCCGCAGGAAGCGAGGACCTTACCTGGCGGATCTACGCTTCCACGGATACAAACATCGGCGGGAGCGACTTCATCGTCGACTTCGGTACCATCCTAGGCGGCACCGGCGCCGGCTCTTCGACACCGGTGGCGATCAGCGGCACCTGGCCTTCGGTGGCGGGAGACTACTACCTCCTCGCCGATGTAGCCGCCGCCGACGATCTGGCGACCGCCGACAATCAGAGCCAATCGGCGGCTCAGGTCGACGTCTACACGCCGCTGACGATGACACCGCCGTTAATCGATCTCTATGCCGGACAGCAGATCACCTTCGATACCTCCGGCGGCTCGGGCACCTACACCTATGCGATCACAACCACTGGCAGCAGCAATCCCGGAATGGCCGGTAATATCTACACCGCCGGAGATAACGCCGGAACTGACATCGTCACAGTAACGGATACAGTCTACTCGATCACCGACACAGCTACCGTCAATGTCTCGACCACACCGCTCTCGACCACGGTAGACTATGTGGTAGGCACGGCCAGCAACCTGGTCAGCACCAACCTGTCCAGCAGCACTATAGACGGGGACTTCACCCTCGACAATATCGGGACCGCAGACGGAGGATACCCTGTCGCATGGAGCGTCTATGCCTCGGCCAACACCATTCTAGGACCTCAGGATTTCGTCATCGATTCCGGAAGCGAGCCGCAACTCACCGCCTCGAGCGGCACCAGCGTAATATTCTCCGGAACCTGGCCCGCTGCCGCGGGAGACTATTATCTGATTATCGAGATCGAAACCCTGGACGACAATACGACCGGAAACAACCGGAGTACAACCGCAAGCCAGACGACTGTTTCCGGCAGCGGACCACTCGACATCGAATACGTTATACCGGCGGTATCCGATCCGGGAGCCGCCGTACTTACCGGCAGCACCCTGAATGAGAGCTTCGATCTGCAGAACTCAGGCACCGACGCCGGGACAGCAGACGTCTACTGGACCGCCTACCTTTCGGCCGACATGACCCTCGATACCAATTTGGATACGCCGATCGACTCAGGCATCGAGCCGGGCTTGGGTGGTGGTGCGAGCAATACCGGTATCGCCGTATCCGGCAGCTGGCCGACGACCGCTGGCACCTGGTACCTTATCGTTACGGAGACAGCTTCGGATGAACAGACCGCCGGAGATATAGGCGTCAGCGCGGCCGTGACCGTAGCCGACCCGGCGGTGGATTACCGCATTCCGGCCATCAATGTAACCGGGACGCCGGCCTTAGTTGGGTCGGCGGTGAGCGCCGACTTTCAAATCGAAAACATCTCCTCCGATCCCGGTACCGATACAATCTACTGGACCGCCTACGCCTCTCTCGATACGGTCATCAATTCAGGCTCCGACCCCGTACTGGCCTCCGGGGTAATCACTGCCGACATCGCCGGCGGCGCCTTCTCCACACCACAAACCATAAGCGGCAATTGGCCGACGAGCCCGGGCAGCTACTATGTGCTAGTTCGCCTCTACTCTGGTGACGATGTCAACGGCGTCAACGACCAACAACAGAGCGGTCCCCATACGATCTCCCTTCCCAATATCGAATACGGGGTTTCCTCGATTACCGCAGGCGATCCGACGCCCAACGCGGGCAGCGCAATCAGCGAGAGCTTTACCCTCCACAACAGCGGTGCCGACGCCGGAAGCGCATCCCTGAATTGGTATGTCTATCTTTCGACGGATAATGTCTACGATCCGGGTGTGGACCTCCTCATAGACAGCGGATCCGTCGCCGGCGGGCTCGACGGGGACGATGCGGCTGCCGGCGGTCCTGACGAGACGACGATTGCAATCACCGCCACATGGCCCGAAACAGCCGGCACCCGCTACCTGATCGTGCGGGAGAGTGCCGACGACGAAACTACAGCGGATGAGTGGCTGGCCAGCGCCGCATTTGCAGTTCAGTCTGTCTCCCTCGACATCGACTACCTTGTGACGACAGTTCCGGCGGGCGGTGCGGCTCAGGTCGGCGACCCGATTAATGACAGCTTTATCATCAGCAACCAGGGAGGCGATGCCGGCAGCAGCACCCTAAACTGGTACATCTACCGTTCCACCAACGCAGTCTACGACAACGGCGACACCCTGATCGACGCCGGCAGTATCGTCGGCGGTCTCGCCGCTGGGGGAAACAGCGGCGCCATCACCATCGACGGCGACCTGGTCGGCGGTAACTGGACCGCCGCCGGAACCTACTATCTGATCGCCAGGGTGCAGGCCGCCGATGAGACCGATACCACCAACAACTTCGGCATCGGCGGGAGCTTCTCGATTACCGATCCTATTGCCCCGACGCCGGACTATGTCGTCAGCAGTATCAGCACCGAAATCCCCCTGGTTACCGCAGAGAGCGCTGTTTCCGAGACCTTTTCCATCGCCAATGTCGGCGGCGCCGGCGGGGTCGATATTACCTGGACAGCCTATGCCTCGACCGACACCAGCCTCGGCGGCGACACGGTCATCGGCAGCGGCACAGTTTCCGGAGGCCTCCCGGCCGGGGGAAGTGCGGTCGATATTCCGATTAACGGCTTCTGGCCGAACTTAAGCGGGAACTTTTACATTATCGTCGAGGTTGACGCCACCGACGAAACCAATCGCAACGACGTCGGGGTCTCCGCCGCTACCATCGAAGTCAGGCTTCCGCCGGACTATGTGATCGACTCTCCCGACCTGGACGCGATCCGCTACGGCGGAAATCTCGGCGAAACCCTATCCGCGCTGGGAGGCGGGACTCCTAACTTCACGATCCGTGAGGCGAACGGACAGGACGGGATCTTTACCCTCTCGTGGAAAATCTATATCTCCGCCGATGAGTATCTTGACGCCGGAGACACCACCGTCCTCTCCCAAGGAACCTTGCCGGCACTGAACGCCGGGGCCAGCAGCGCGCCCATCAACTTCGACGACACCCTTCCCGGAGCCCCTGGGATGCACTACTATATCATTCAAGTATCAGCTCCAGACGATAAAGATACCGGAAACAACGTGCTCGTAACTCCGGCCCTCTATTATTGGGACCCCGCTCCCAAAACTGAAACTCCCGGAACTACCGCTATAGACAACTCCTTTGGATCAGCGTCTGAGTACTACCTGAAATTCAACAGCGGCGACGGTATCAACATTACCGGTGAGATTGACGAGTTCGCCAAGCGGGACATGTTCGTGGTCCGGACAGGTGCTGATCCAGGATTGACAACCTTCGAAATAGACCTGACCTGGGCTGCCGGATTTGATGATTTGGATCTCTATGTCTACGATGAGAATACGGATCTGCTTGATTTTTCAATTACAACTAGCATCAATATGGAGCCTGTGCTCAGCGTAGCCGTGGTACCTAATTCGACCTATTACATTGAGGTCTATGCATATCTTAACAACGACACAGCACCGGCTAAAAATAACTCACCGGGAGAACCCTACAGCCTGATTATTACGGCGCCATAGACGCAAACGGACAATAGCTTCAGGCCCCATCCTCCCCATCCTGTTCCCATCCTGTTCCCATCCTGTTCCCATCCTGTTCCGCATCCTCACCATCCTTCCCACCCTCCCCATCTTGTACCCCATCCTTCCCATCCTTCCCCATCCTTCCCATCCTTCCCATCCTCCCCATCCTGTTCCTCATCCTCCCCATCTTGTTTCTTCTATTCTCATTTTTTTATCAAAGCATGAAGCAAGACGGTTCTTAGACTGCTATACCATTCATGGAGCACCAAGAAATAACCGAGGTTATCATCGGTTCCGCATTCGAGGTAATCAATACCATAGGCTTCGGTTTTCTAGAAAAAGTTTATGAGAATTCCCTCAGGGCAGAATTGAACTTAAGGGGCTTGCACGTTGAACAGCAATTTCCCATAACAGTTTCCTATAAAGAATCAGAAGTTGGATTCTATATTGCTGATCTTCTTGTTGAAGATATAGTAGTAGTTGAACTGAAGGCAGTGAGTGCATTGATCTCGGTACACTCCGCCCAAGTGATTAACTACTTGAAAGCAACCCATTGTCCTACAGGACTTCTAATCAATTTTGGAAACCCGAGGCTTGAAATCAGACGCCTCTATCTTGATCAATACAATACCCAATCCTAATCATCCTTCCCATCCTTCCTATCCTCCTCATCCTGTTCCCATCCTCCCCATCCTCCCCATCCTTCCCATCCTCCCCATCTTGTACCGCATCTTCCCCATCCTTCCCATCCTCCCCATCCTGTTCCAACCCTTCCCAATCCTCCCCATCCTGTTCCCATCCTGTTCCCATCCTCCCCATCCTTCCCATCCTGTTCCCATCTTCCCCATCCTGTTCCCATCCTCCCCATCCTTCCCATCCTCCCCATCCTCCCCATCCTTCCCATCCTTCCCATCCTTCCCATCCTTCCCATCCTTCCCATCTTCCCCATCCTTCCCATCCTTCCCATCTTCCCCATCCTGTTCCCGCATCCTCCCGCATCCTCCCCATCCTCCCCATCCTTCCCATCCTTCCCATCCTTCCCATCCCGTTCCAACCCTCCCCATCCTCCCCATCCTTCCCATCCTCCCCATCCTGTTCCTATCCTACCCATCCTCCCCATCCTGTTCCTATCCTTCCCATCCTGTTCCCTTACTTTCAGGCACAAAAAAACAGGACAGAGCGGATACTAACATCCTCCCCATCCTGTTCTCAGTTTTCCGTGTTTCCGTGGTCGGTCTTCTACGGTCCTACTTAATCCGCTTCGTCCCCGCCTTAAGAAGTTCATCCAGCTTCGCCGCCGGATTATCGAACTTGCTCAAGAAGATCATCGCCGCGATAATGTAAGGTTTGTAGCTCGCCTCCTTGTAGAGGGGCACCCGGTAGCGATCAAAGACGCTCGCCGCGACCTCGCCCTGCTTGCAGCTCACGTCGGTAATATCCGCCGGCAGACAGTGCATATACATCGCCTTCCCGTCTTTCGTGGATGCCATCAGCTCTTCGGTGCACTCCCAATCGGTGTGCTTCGCGTTCTGGGCCAAAAGCTCCTTCTCCAGGGCCTTGATCCCGGCCTCGTCGCGGTTGCCGTAGAGCTCGGTCCGCTTCTCCATCGCCGCAAAGGGGGCCCAGCTCTTGGGGTAGACCACGTCGGCACCCTTGAAGGCCTCGGCCATGCTGTTCACCTTGCTAAAACTTCCGCCGGACGCGGCAGCGTTCTTCTTGGCCACCTCTTCCACCTCGGGCATTACCTCGTAGCCTTCGGGATGGGCCAGGCTCACCTCGGCCCCGAAGCGGGTCATCAGGCCGATGATCCCCTGGGGTACCGAGAGGGGCTTCCCGTAACTCGGGCTATAGGCCCAGGTCATGGCAATCTTCTTGCCCTTCAGCTGATCCACGCCGCCGAAGTGGTTGATCAGGTGCAGCGCATCGGACATCGACTGAGTCGGATGATCAATATCGCACTGCAGGTTCACCAAAGTCGGCCGCTGCTCCAGTACGCCGTCCTTGTGCCCCTCTTCCACCGCCTTGGCCACCTCGCGCATGTAGGCGTTCCCCTTGCCGATGTACATATCGTCCCGAATCCCGATCACGTCGGCCATGAAGCTAATCATGTTGGCCGTCTCCCGCACCGTCTCGCCGTGGGCGATCTGACTCTTCCCCTCGTCCAGGTCCTGAACCTCAAGGCCCAGCAGGTTACAAGCCGACGCATAAGAAAAGCGCGTCCTAGTCGAGTTGTCCCGAAAGAGACTGATCCCCAGTCCCGAATCGAAAACCTTGCTCGAGACATTCGCCTCCCGCATGCCCCGTAAAATGTCGGCCACCAGGAAGGTCGCGTTAATCTCGTCGTCGTCCTTCTCCCAGGTCAACAGGAAGTCGTTCAGGAACATCTTGTCCGTCGCAAGGCTCCCCAGTTTGCTAATCGCGCTTCTCACCTCGTCCATTTTCATCTCTCTCAATTCTCCCGTTCGTCTAGTGTGGTTATTTATCCGGGCGCCTCCGGCCCCTCTCTTATACGAGAGGGCCCGGACCGGGCTATCCGCTGCAATCCGGCCGACGGCCGGGATTTCCGCTTCTATCCCTGGCGCATTTTAGCGTTTAGATTTTTCCCAGGGCCTTCAAGACCTTTTCCGGGCTGAAGGGCCATCCTCGAAGCCAGATCCCCGCCGCATCGTAGATCGCGTTGGCGATGGCCGGGGCCGCGCCGTTGACGCTAATCTCGGAGATCGACTTGGCCCCGAAGGGTCCGTAGGGGTCGTCGGTCTCGATCAGTACCGCCTCGAACTCCTCGGGGATATCCCCAATCATCGGCACCCCGTAGCTCCGGAGGTCCGGGTTCAGGCAGCGTCCCTCCTCGTCGAAGATCATCTCCTCGTAGATCGCATGGCCGATGGACTTCACCACCGCCCCGTAGACCTGACCTAAGGCGTACTCCGGATTAATCGGTGTACCGCAATCCTCAAGGGCGAAGAACTTAGTAACCGTCACCTTGCCGGTGCGGGTGTTCACCGCAACTTCAGCAAAGTGAGCCCCGTAAGGAAAGCTGAAGTACTCGGTCGTAAAGGAGGCCGAGGCGATAATCTGCCCGGTCCCCTCGCCGGACTGGGTATGCCAGGCGAGCTTACTGTAGCTGAGTTCGCCCTTCTTTCCCTTGGCTACGCCCGGGGCGACCAGCTCGATATCCTCAGGGCTCTCTTCCAGGATAGCCGCCGATTCCCGTTTGATCTTCTCGGCCATCTTCAGGGCGGCATTACGGGTCGCTCCGCCGGAGAAATAGGTCCCTGAGGAGGCATAGGCGCCGGTATCGAAGGGGGCCATATCGGTATCCCCGGACTGTACCGTAATCAGATCCATGTCGCATTTCAAGACCTCGGCGGCCATCTTGGCGCTGACCAGATCCAGACCGGTGCCTAGGTCGGCACCGCCGGACTGAACCAGGAAGGTGCCGTCCCCGAGCATCTTGACCGTCGCATTGGCCATATCGAGTCCGGGAAGCCCCGACCCCTGCTGGATCGTCGCGAAGCCCTTGCCGATTACCACGTCGGGATCATCGGAATTCTCCTTGACACCCCAGTTGATCATCTTGGCGCCCTGCTCCAAGGCCGGTCCCAGACCGCAGCTCATGGCCGGGGCCGCGGCGCCTTCGCGCCCCTCACCCAGGCACTTGAGGATCTCGAGCATCGCCCCTTCGGTAACCCGGTTCTTCTCTACCAGATCCAGGTGATCCATCTTGAGCTCCTCGGCCAGCTCCTTGACCGCCATCTGCAGCGCATAGTTGGCCTTCGGCGCTCCGTAGCCCTGGTAGGCTCCCGTGGGGGGCCGGTTCGAATAGTAGGCCACCACATCGAAGGCGGCGTTGTCGCAGAGAAAGAGGGGCAGACTCTTGGAGACCCCGTTCATGGGGACCGTCAGCGCATGGGCGCCGTATGCTCCCTGATTCGACTCGACCTTCATATACATGGCGGTAAAGCTGCCGTCCTTCTTGGCGCCCAGCTTCACCGTCACCCGCATGGGCTTCCGGGTGGAGTTGCCGATAAACTCCTCCTCCCGGCTGTACTGCTGAAAGACCGGTCGTCCCGTCTTCCAGGCGCAGAAGGCAACCAAGTCCTCGAGATTTATGTCCTGCTTTGAACCATAGCCGCCGCCGACCCGCTCCTTTATGACCCGCACCTTGTTCTCGGGCAGATCGAGCAGCGTGGAGACGATGCGGCGCACATGGTAGGGAACCTGGGTCGAGGCGTGGATCACCAGCCGATCCCCTTCGGGTTTTGCATAGCAGGTGTGCTTCTCCAGAGGAGTGCACTGAATCTGTGTAGTGGTGTAGGTTCGTTCGATTATCGTGTCGGCCTCGGCGAAGCCCTTCTCGATGTCGCCGATTCCGCCGGAGACCGAGGCGGCGATGTTCTTCCGCGGATTCCCGCCGATGGGGAATTGGTAGAGCACCGGCTCTTCGTTGGCGTCGATATCCCGGTTCAACTCGACGATGTCGTCGGGCGCCCCGTCCACGTAGAGGATCTTCCCGTTGTGAATTACGGGGGCGTCGTCGCCGATCGCATCGTCCCAGTCCACCGCAACCGGGAGCTTCTCGTACTCGACCTCTATCAACTCGCAGGCCTCCGCGGCGATCTCCTCGCTCTCAGCCACCACCGCGGCCACCCGGTCGCCGATATGGCGCACCTTCTTGGAGAGGAGCATCCGGTCGTAGGGCGAGGGCTCAGGGAACCCTTGTCCCGCCTGGCTGTAGGTCTTCTGGGGCACATCCTTATAGGTAAAGACCGCCACCACCCCTTCAAGGGCCTCAGCTTTGGAGGCGTCGATGGACCTGATCCAGGCGTGGGCGTGAGGGCTGCGCAGGACCTTCAGGTAGCAGCTATCCTGCTCGATCCGGTCCTCCACAAAGACCTTTTCCCCGGCCACCATCCGGGCCGAATCCTTCTTGGGCCCCGGCTTGCCGACGATCTCATACTTCTCCCCGAAACTAGGGATATTCTCAGGGGGTTTATAGTTCGGATCCTTCAGCCGGGCGGCGGCCAGATCCACCGCGTCGAAGAACTGGCGGTAGCCGGTGGCCCGGTTGAAAAGGGGCGAAAGGGCATCCTTGACCGCCGCCTTGTCAGGAGCGGGATTCCGCTGCAGGAGTTCGTGAATCATCAGCGCCGCCGCCGGGGAGTTGTAGCCCGACTGTACGCAGCCGCACTCCAACAAAGCCTGCTGCACCACGCCTAGGCTTCGTCCCTCTCTTAAGGACTCGATAGTCTTCACCTCCCGCCCCTCCAGCTGGGGAGCCAAAAGGATATTGGCGCCGACGATCTTCCCGTCTAAGAGGATCGTGTCCGATCCGGCGAAGCCGTAGCTGTCGTCGGAGTTCCGGACCGAGGGGATCCCGTGGCGCTGCAGAAAACGCTGGGCGCTCTCGCCCGGGGCGCCGTAGTAGCTGACCTTCCGGCCGTTTAAGGTGAAGCTTATCTTCATCTCTTCGATCGTTCCCGACCGCTTACCATTCATCTTCATTATTTCGCCTCCTTGTAGCAGGCGCGGATCAGATCGGCGATAACCACCGAGTTCTCATAGCGCTTGAACTCGACGCTTCCGAGGAAGTCCGCCTTGGGAATCACGGCCTTAGCGATAGCCGCTTCGAGCTTCTCGCCCTCCAGGAGCTCCCCGGAGAGAAGCCCCTTCTCTACCGACGCGAGTCTCACTGTGCGCCCCGCCACGCATCCGGCGGCGACGACCGCTTCAGTGATCTTACCGCCCTCGACCGCAATCCGGGCCGCGGCGCTTACCACCGGCAGGGCCAGCTGAGAGCGGGACTCCTTCACCGCCTTGCAGATCCCTCCTACCGCCGGAATCCTAAAGCGCAGAATCAGGTTGCGGTTTTCACCGCCCACATATTCCTCCACGCTCACATCGCCGTCCGCTGTTTCTGCGACGGCTCCCAACGCGATCAGCGCCGGGATGATGTAGGAGTCGGGCCGCTTGGCGCCTACGTTTCCGCCGACGGTGGCGATATTGCGTACGCTCCGCGTCGGAATAAAGCCCGCCGCCTTGACCAGCGCCTCAGGAATAGCTGTATGTTCGGCCAGCTCCTGCAGGGTAACCCGCGCGCCGATCTTCCAGCCCTCGCCCTCCTGTTCGATTTCCGTCAGCCCCAGACCGTCGATGCTGACCACCTTATCAGCGGCTACACCGTATTGTTTCGACGCGCCGTTGTTGACCTGGGTCCCGCCGGCAAGGAGAACAAATCCCTCCCGCTGCAGCTTCACCGCTTCGTCTACCGACGCTGCCTTTCTATATTCAGTAATCATAGACTCTCCTATAAAAAGTCAACCGTGAGCCGTAAGACTCACACTGTCTAAGCGGCATTGAATGCTGCCGCACGCATTTCCCGCGCCTTGCGGCGCATCTCTGAATCAGTCATCCGAAGCGGATCAAACGGTTCGCTTTTGGTCAGCATATGCCAGATGATCTCACTCAAAAGCCGAGCGGTCGCGATGATGCTCCGTCCTGATCCTTTCTCTCGCTTCATCCGGTCATACCTGGTCATGATGCGCCAGGTCCCTGTCACCCGTTTCAACCTCACCATACCCAGCACCGCCTGTACCAGCGCCGTTCTC
>JWTM01000100.1 GCA_001749745.1 Candidatus Marispirochaeta associata | reverse complement strand
TCAACTTGGATCACATCGGCGCTCTTTCCTGTAACCCGGCCATTGGCGGTCTTGCCAAGGGTCATATGGTTCGTGAGATTGATGCACTTGGCGGCATGATGGGGGTCTGGGCAGACCAGTCCGGTATTCAGTTCCGCACCCTGAACACCAGTAAAGGCCCTGCAGTCCACGCAACACGCGCACAAATTGACCGTGACGAGTACATGCGCGTTGTTAAGCGTGATGTTTTTGCACAGGAGAACCTGTGGATCTGGCAGGACACTGCCCATGAACTGCTCACCGAGAACGGTCGCTGCACCGGTGTCCGCACCCAGCTTGGACAGGAATTTGCGGCTAAGACTGTCATCATCACAACCGGCACATTCATGCGTGGTCTTATCCACGTTGGTCTGAATAATTTCTCCGGTGGTCGTCTTGGTGATCCGGCAAGCAGCGGCTTATCTGAGTCACTGAAGAGTGTAGGACTGGAGCTTGGCAGAC
>JWTM01000099.1 GCA_001749745.1 Candidatus Marispirochaeta associata | reverse complement strand
CTTTGTGTTCGGCAGCGTTGCCAAGCTGCCGTCTGAAGGAAATGTCCCGTACGCCCTCATGGTGTACTCTGCCATGCTCCCCTGGCAGCTCTTCTCTACGGCGCTGAGTTCAGCTTCAAATGCGCTGGTCGTAAATGCCAACCTTGTGTCCAAGGTATACTTCCCCCGTTTGCTTGTCCCCACTGCAACAGTTGGTGTGGCGATAGTCGACTTTCTTCTCTCAATGGCTATTCTTGGTGTGATTATGTGTATCTACAGATACCTGCCGCCGATTCAGTTTTTTGCAGTTATCCCTCTTGCTCTGCTCGGAAGCGTCCTTGCGCTGGGTCCCGGTTTGTTATTGTGTTCTCTGAACGTAACATACCGTGACTTTAGATATATTATCCCGTTCATCACCCAGTTTGGTTTGTATGTTTCGCCTGTTGGCTTCTCGTCCTCTGTTGTTCCTGAGAAGTGGCAGGCGTTATTTAT
>JWTM01000098.1 GCA_001749745.1 Candidatus Marispirochaeta associata | reverse complement strand
ATTGTGAAACGTGTTACCATCATTTTTTCAGCAGTTCTATTCACATTCATGCTCTGCTTAACCCAGACGGCAATGGCAAATGACAAATGCCTTGACTATGCGACCCCACTGGCCACTTCTGCAAAACTGCTTGCAAAATCCATCGCTGCCACAACAGAAGCTCTTGTCGCTGTCAATGAACGTGCAAATGCTAATGAAATCACTTCATTTAACGACTTTGTTGCCTCCGCACAAGAACGCTCAGAGCAAATGGTACGCGACCTGAATGAAAAGCAACAGAGAATTATGGAGCGCGCAGAATCCAGTAAAGACTACACGCTTTGCAAAGAAGACATGCAAGACGAGCTTGATGAATTGAAAGAACTTTCAGCGCAGGCTAAAGACCTGCTGGTAGAACTGAAAGATTCCATTAAAGACATGCTTAGCGAACTAAAGGGAGCTTTCTTCGGATAACCTCCCTCTTCAACCACAGGAAGGAGCTATGAAAGTTCTAGGCA
>JWTM01000097.1 GCA_001749745.1 Candidatus Marispirochaeta associata | reverse complement strand
AGAGCATGCGGTACCACTCAAGCACTTTCTCTATTTCTTTAAGCAAATGGCTTTTAGCAGGAGTCAGCTTAAGACTTGGATGGATTGCCTCAAGAACCGCAAATTCCTGCATTCGAAGTAACGACTGGTATGGGCTGACTTCATTAAATATTAGCTGAAGTTCGTGGAAGATGCGGGTGCCGCTCAGTTTGGTAATCAGCTTTAAGTGCAATGCGTTCTTAATGAGTTTTGTGGTCTGTGGCCCGATGGTAAATTCAAATCTGGTTTCAAAGCGAATCGCGCGGAGAATTCGTGTAGGATCTTCTACAAAGCTTAATGAATGGAGCACGCGAATAAGTTTGTCGCGAATATCTTTTTGCGCTCCGAAAAAATCTATGAGTTTGCCGAAGTTGTCATGACTTAGCTGGATGGCAAGCGCGTTGATAGTGAAGTCCCTGCGGTATAAATCCATTTTTATGG
>JWTM01000096.1 GCA_001749745.1 Candidatus Marispirochaeta associata | reverse complement strand
GCCTTTGCTGGATTACTATCCGTATACAGCACACGCCCTTCCACTACCTCAAAGGGTTTACTGTCCTGCAACTGACGCACACCAATGCAGTCCGCAGGCAACTGATATGCACTCGCAAAATGAAACGGCGGCTTTTCCGGCAGCCTAGGTAACCGCACATAACGGGTCGCAAAACTCCAGTGATGCGCCTCCAATAATTCATCCCGAACCTGTTCATATAACTGACTACATAGCTGTGCCCCGCGTGAGTCCTCTTCGAGCGACACAATCGGGCTCCCGCCGACAAACTGTAATCCTTTATTACAGATGGATACCGCAGATCTCATTCACAACTCCTGTTCGAATTTCCTATAAGGTCCGGAGGAGAGCCTTCCTCCGGACTATATCGTTCATGCTGCCTGCTACAGCATTGATCAGTTAACGCGGAAGGAAATCGCAGAACACATCAACAGTTCCGGTTACACCGCTCTTATTGGTCACAATGCGGCAACGCACATGTTTTGGTGCATTTGAGGGAACCGGAAGACGGGCAAGCTCCTCACCTGCTTTGCAGGTTTTACCCTCAGAACCAATTGCTTCGGTATAATTAACCGGCATAGTGCTGAAAGAAGAGTTGTTGTCGCTGCCTTCAAGCTGCAATACAAGCTGCG
>JWTM01000095.1 GCA_001749745.1 Candidatus Marispirochaeta associata | reverse complement strand
AACTATCGCTTAAGCTTAATCGCTTCCTGAAGCATCTCGTCAGAAGTTGTAATCACCTTGGAGTTAGACTGATAACCACGTTGAGTTGTAATCAATCGAACCATCTGGCGAGCTAAATCTACGTTGGACAGTTCCAAAGTGCTTGAAGAGATTTTGCCTAAACGGCCTGAGTTAGCTGTACCAATAATAGCCTGACCGGATGTGGAGCTTTGAGTGAACAAGTTGCCACCCTGCATGGTTAACCCCTGCTGGTTAGCAAAGTCTGCCATGCCGAGAACAAAAAGTTTTTCTTTACGACCATTTGAGTAGCGGCCAGAAAGTACGCCATTTCTATCAATATTAACATCCTGCAGGAAGCCTGCAGCGTAACCATCCTGCTCCATACTGTGAGTTGTAGATGCAAGATCGTATGAGGTTGCAGCTTTTTTGGTTTTGTTAATATCGGTTGTAGCAATATTTGCGAGGTTAGCACC
>JWTM01000094.1 GCA_001749745.1 Candidatus Marispirochaeta associata | reverse complement strand
TTTTCCTAATTGTAATTTGATTTAATATATTGAAATTAAAGAAATTATATAAGTGCTAGATAGCATTGCTTTTGCAGGTGCCGTTCTATGTGCATCAAGCTGATTTTGCAAAATTGTCTATTTCGTGGTTGCGAGTAGAACCACTTTCTGCTAGCCAAGATAGTTGTGGGTTATTGGGGAAAGCAAATGACTTAGGATATCATTTGCTCACGTTGCTTACCTGTCTTGCTAGAAGGAAGAACAAAATGCTTAGAACAACACGTGTGCTTATTGCAGCACTTGGTCTGGTTTTAATGTTCGGCACAGGAGCGTTTGCAGAAAAAACATACGTTAATGGTATTGATGCAAACTACCCTCCTTTTGCCTATGTTGATAAAAATGGTGAACCAGCCGGCTTTGACGTAGATTCCTTGAACTGGATTGCCAAGAAGCTCGGTTTCAAGGTTGTTCATAAGCCTATGGAATGGTCAACCATCGTACAGAGCGTTCTCTCAAATAAAATTGATATGGTTTACTCCGGTATGACTATTACTCCAGAACGCGCTGCTAAAGTGAATTTTTCTCAGCCTTACTACACCGTTGCTAACGTCTATGCTGCTAAAAAAGGTTCCGGCCTTACTGTAGACAAAATACAGCACGATAAAGTACGTCTCGGTGTGCAGTCCGGCACCCCGCAGGTTGAATGGCTTAAAGAACATATGGGCAAAGAAGGCTGGAACTTCACCCTTAAGTTCTATGACTCTGCTCCGCTTGCATTCCAGGACATTATGAACGGTCGTATTCAGGCTGTAGCTATGGACGCTGCTCCTGTTAACGATGCGATTGGTCGTGGACTGCCATTGACTGTTATTGACACCTTTGGTGACCATGAAGAATTCGGCGTTGCTGTAAACAAAGACAATGCTGAGCTTCTTGAGCTTATCAACAAAGGTATCAAAATGCTGAAAGCTGACCCAT
>JWTM01000093.1 GCA_001749745.1 Candidatus Marispirochaeta associata | reverse complement strand
CGTAAACTTACTTGGAATAATAGCTTTTTACGAATGTATCAACACGGTTATGCGATGCTTTGAGTCGAGCTGTAAGCTCGCTTTTGTAAGCATCAAGGTCGGCAATCTGGAAGCGGGCAACATTGGTATCCATAGCGGCTTTGGCTACTTCCGGCACAACCCATTCAAGAATACGCGGGTCGAGCGGCTTCGGGATGACATAGTCTACACCAGAGACTCAACACCATAGGCTTCACAGATGGTTTGCGGAACTGGCTCTTTAGCAAGTTTAGCAAGCGCATGTGCTGCAGCAATCTTCATTGCTTCGTTGATTTCGGTTGCGCATGTATCCAGTGCGCCACGGAAAATATACGGGAAGCCGGAAACGTTGTTGATCTGGTTAGG
>JWTM01000092.1 GCA_001749745.1 Candidatus Marispirochaeta associata | reverse complement strand
CCACGGAGAAAATAGCCCATTTCCATGAGTTTGCTTCCTGCTTGATAGCAACAACGGTAACAAAACATGGTGCGTAGAGAAGTACAAAAAGAAGGAATGCAATTGCAGTTGCCGGAGTCCAGTTAGGATCCTGTGCAATGCGTTCTGCAAGAGGTGAAGCATCTTCAGGATCAACTTCACCAAGGGAGTATGCAGTACCCAGAGTAGAAACAATTACCTCTTTCGCTGCAAAGCCACCAACAAGAGCAATGTTTGTGCGCCAGTCAAATCCGGCAGGGCTCATGATAGGCTCAAGAGCCACACCAATGGAACCAGCGTAAGAGTTTTTCAATGTTGCTTCTGCCTCTTCGTTTTCAACGGAAAGAAGCTTTTCTTCAAGCTCAGCAACCGGAGCACCGGAAGCAGTTGCTGCATCAATCTGTTCCTGAACAACTGTTTTCTGTGCATCAAATGCTGCAACCTGATCTTCCGGAAGGTTCGGGAAGGTCATTGCTGCCCAGATAAGGATGGAAATTGCAAGGATTACGGTACCAGCTTTCTTAATGTACTGCCATGTACGTTCCCACGTGTGGATGAAAAGACCACGAAGAGTAGGGAAACGGTACGGCGGAAGTTCCATTACAAACGGAGTAGCTTCACCTTTAATAACTGTGTTACGCAAGATTTTTGAAACAATCAGAGCACATGCCCATGCAACCATTGTGATCATGAACATAACCATTGCCTGATTCTTTTCAAAGAATACGCCTACAAAGAGGAGGAATACCGGAAGCTTTGCACCACAAGCCATGAACGGTGCAGTGATCAACGTTGCCAGTTTCTCTTTAGGGCTTCGCAGAGTACGTGCAGCCATAACACCAGGCACAGCACAACCACCAGCAATACCACCAGATACGATGAATGGCATTACAGAACAGCCGTGAAGGCCGAAGAAGCGGAATACGCGGTCAAGCATGTATGCGACACGAGCCATGTAGCCGGAGTCTTCGAGGATAGCGATCTGAAGGAACATGAACATAATGAGCGGAACAAAGCCCATAACGCCACCAACACCGTCAATAACACCTGAAATAACAAGTGACTTAAGCAAGCCGTCATTCATATTTGCTTCAGCAGTCTCGCCAAGCCAGCCGAAGAAGCTTTCAAACCAGCCTACAGGGGTCTCACTGAAGGTAAATGTCACCTGATAAATCAGGTACATAACAGCCAGCATAATAATCGGGCCGAGGAAACGGTGTGTCACGATAGTATCAATTTTATCGGACAGTGCTACACGGTCAGCTGCAGCATCAAGACGAGTCACTACGCCCTGACGGATAATAGAAGTGATGTATCCGTAACGGTAGTCAGCAATAACAGCTTCAGGATAGGTTGCAAGAGTGCTTTCAAGATGCTTGGAAACACTTTTTACTACCTCTTCAAGCTCTGCGGAAACAGGATGTGCTTCACGGCCGAGTTGCATGATTTCATCATCGCTTTCGAGGTACTTAAGCGCTGTCCAGCGGGAC
>JWTM01000091.1 GCA_001749745.1 Candidatus Marispirochaeta associata | reverse complement strand
TTGCAAAATGTTCTGGAATAAAATTACTCATCATATCTCCTTTGCTCTGTTGAATTTTCACACCCCGCACAATCTCTGACATACCGCCATTGCCACCCGACCAGCTTGCACGGCCTCAAGTGCGGAAACTTCTCTTTCCATTCCCGCGCCTGCTCCCAGCTGATGCAGCCAATGGACTCCGGCGAGGGCGGCGAAAATTTACACCCTGCTGCCATGCTGACGCGGCATATGCTTTGCCGGACTTGTGGCGTTGACCCTGTCTAAGATGCTGGCAATGTTATCCAAGGCAGTCTTGCAGTACTCTTTGCTTACCGGCTCCGGCGCAGCTGCAAGCGCCTTTTGCTGCGTTGCATCCACCTCGGAGCGCAGCAACGTCAGCTGTTCCAGCACATCCTTGCCAGTGGGAA
>JWTM01000090.1 GCA_001749745.1 Candidatus Marispirochaeta associata | reverse complement strand
AGGCGGTAGCTGAATATGTTGGATAACGTTCAACCCCTTTGCAGCGAGTGCTTTAGGAAGCTCCGTTCCTATTGTGAAACTCTGCAATACTCCGCCAGAAAGAGCAATTGTGTCGATACCGGTTGTGCTGGCAGCATATTCTGCTAATGCAGCGCACCCTTGAACAAGCCCGAGATGGAACTTGCGGGAAATGGCTCCCACTGCTTCGCCACGCTCCCAATCCTGATAGCACTGAAGGAATAGCTGAACAGTATCAAGCTGAAGGACATCATCAGACTCCACCAGCGGGCAATCATATGCGTCAGTTATGGACAAGTCCTGTGCATCTTCCAAGAGTATTGCTGCTTCACCTTCATAGGTAACTGTATGACAAAGCCCGAGCATGGCCGACACCGCATCAAAGAGACGTCCGCACGAAGATGTTAGGGGCGTATTGATATTGCGCACCAGTAACTGTGGCAGA
>JWTM01000089.1 GCA_001749745.1 Candidatus Marispirochaeta associata | reverse complement strand
AAAAGCAACACTCGGAGAAGCGGTAGTGTATTTTTTACCTGGAGCCACATGCAGCACAGTGATGGTGTGCAGTGGGTTACCTGCAAGCATCTTTGCTACATGTTCAGTGATGTTTCTGGAGGAACGTGAGCCGTCCACACACAACAGCACATTCCTGCGGCCATGGATTGATGAAGGGGCAAGCCAAACCGGTCTTGCACAGGATCGCTCAATAACCTCTTTTGTAATATCGGCGGAGCCGTTTATCATGCTCTCAAACCAAGACTTGCCTCGTTTACCAAGGACAAGTGCTTCATGGTCACCGTTTGCAGCTTCTTCCATCAAATCCCACGCCTTAGAATGGGTCTGAACCTTGGAAACAAGTGCCAGGCGGTTGCTTGAAATGCCTACCTGCTTCAGGCTTGCCTGAGCAGTGACCAAGCACGAGAGCTGCTCACCTGTACGTGCTAAAAACTCTTCAGCAACGGTCTCTTTGGCGCTTGAAGACCGTTCATTCGTGCCGAGTAACTGAAGTTTTTTTGCGTGTTGCAGGTGAAAAAGTGTAAAGTTTGTCAGATCATCCTGACAGAAAAAATCACGCACAAACCGAATGCCGTATTGTTTGGTGTGGTCGTTACCGACCCCAATGAGCACGCTACGTTGTGTTCTAGTTTGGGACCAAACAG
>JWTM01000088.1 GCA_001749745.1 Candidatus Marispirochaeta associata | reverse complement strand
GTGATCTGCGGTATCCGAGCTTGGCAGATTTCCATTTGTTCGTGCGAATATCCTTCGGGGTTGTTTCCCGTGTGGTGGTATGAATAGCGCGCCTCAAACACACCAACGCTTTCTGCTCCAACTTTTCTGACAGCGACTTTTTAGACGTCAGCGGCATAGCCAAACGAGAAGCCAGCTCGTACACAATCGCATCCTCCAACGCCGCATCATAAAGCTTGGTATCCGTGGAAACGTACTTGATAGAAACGTCCTTCTGGTCAGAAAGAATCACCCCGCTTTCAATGGCGTACGACGTTTCAGGGTACACGCTCACAAGCACCGCATAGTCAACCGGAAGCACATGGGCATACGCGTACTCCCACGCAGGCTTATCCGGGCTGCGGTTCAGCTTTGCACGGCGCAGGCAGCAAGGCCACGGGTGCGCACGCAACACAGCATCCCGTGCAGGCTGCCAAGAACGGCTGGCAACTTCCGCATACACCGTTCCGTCGCTAAGCTCCGAGATGGCAGGCGCGTTAACTTCGCCAAGCGCTCTGTTGATGATGGTGAGTGTTTTAGACATG
>JWTM01000087.1 GCA_001749745.1 Candidatus Marispirochaeta associata | reverse complement strand
TCGCATTGGATGGAACTTTAAGTGTGAATCCATTGATGCAATGACTACTCGCCTGAGTACTGAAACTCGTGTCGCATTACTTGGTAATATTTCGAAGATAATGTTTCATTCATACTGGCTGCTTACTAAGCCGTTCAGTGGTTGGATTCGAAAGATAATGTTGCAGCAGATAAAAGAACAGGCAGAAAAATAAAAGAGAAGGCCTCTGTACTGAACATGGTACAGGGGCTTTTGGTTATGTTGCTTTGTATCTTAAGAAGAAATTCTAATGTTTTTGTAGAGAATTCCGAAGGAAAAGAGCTAGGCACTGTTTTGTGTTCAAGGGGCTATCACCCTTTTCTAATTAGCACTTTTGATTATGTGCAAATGGAGATTTTTTGTAACATTGAATAGGCTGTACGGTCTTGTAAGTAAGGAAGTTAAAATGATTGTATTAATTGTGTGTTGGATGTTTACCATGCTTTACGTAGCTCCTTGTTGGATATTGGCAGTACGTAAAGGTATCTCTCCGTCTTGGTATCATTGGATAATTCCTTTTTGGAATTTTTTTGTAGCATTTAAGGTCGGTAAGGGGTCACTCCGTCTTTTAGCACTGTC
>JWTM01000086.1 GCA_001749745.1 Candidatus Marispirochaeta associata | reverse complement strand
GCATGATGCTGGGCAAACGATTTGGGCGATGCATTTTTATTTCTTCTACAGCAGCAGCACTTCCCAACGCAGGTCAAGGTTTCTACAGCGCAAGCAAACTTGCAGGAGAAGCACTGTATCGAAGTCTCGGGGTTGAACTCGGAAAGCGCGGCGTCACCAGCTGCTCTGTGCGTCTTGGATATGTCCAGAGTGGAAGAGGTACAGATTTTCTGGAAAAAAATCCGCAAACAACC
>JWTM01000085.1 GCA_001749745.1 Candidatus Marispirochaeta associata | reverse complement strand
TCGCTTTCATCCCTGTCCATGAGGTGGCTGGTGGCTATATGTGCCGCACCTGCGTGTACTGCACGAATTCCTCCCAGACTTCCTAAGTTGCAAAATGCTGCATAGGCGCCGTCATGCTCCTGCATATACATCTTCATAACGTAATCAATGAGCATGTCATTGCTTCCGGCAATGATGAGCGTTTGCTCCATGGAGGAAGGAGCAGGAGTATATTCAGGAAAATTAACTGTTCGGGATTCTACCCACTGTTCCACAAGATGTGCCGGAAA
>JWTM01000084.1 GCA_001749745.1 Candidatus Marispirochaeta associata | reverse complement strand
AGCCGGCCTTTTTGCCAAGAGAAAATAGCGCCCTGGCGTATCTTCTTGCTATGATGTTACCGGTCAACTGAGCACCACCTTAGTTAAGTATTTATCGATGAGCGCTTCGTGGCTTTTCTTGTCGAGCTTCTTAGCAATCATCTGCTCAGCAGCTTCGGCAACAAGATCTGCCATTTCTTCACGCATCTGCTCCATTGCCTGCTTTACTTCGTTCTCAGCAGCTTTGCTTGCCTGTTCCGTAATCTGGGCAGCGGACTTTTCAGCACGCTCAATGATAGCAGCCTGAGCTGCTTCACCCTGTTTACGGTATTCATCAAGGATGCTCTGGGCTTCTGCATCCATGTTTGCAATGCGCTGTTCAACATCAGCTAGCTTGGCTTTTGCATCTGCTTTGCGAGTTTCAAGAGATATCAGCTCTTCTTCAATGCCGCTTGCGCGACCACTAAAGAAGGCTTTGATCTTGCTTCCACCTGCATACCAGATGATGCCGAGTACGACTGCGAGGGTAATT
>JWTM01000083.1 GCA_001749745.1 Candidatus Marispirochaeta associata | reverse complement strand
GCATACGCCAGATACAAAAAATTACGAAAGATCAGCCTGCAACTGAGCCTTAATTTTTGCTGCCCCTACCTTGTCCCCGGTAGCATCAACAGCCTTAAATAGCATTCTCTTTGCTTTCTGCTTATCAGGATCTACTGAAACAGCCTTTTTTAAGTACCGCACTGCCATTTTAGGCTGCTTGCACTCCATACACCACTCACCAATCATGCGGAACATGCTGTGTTCATCCACATAAAGTGATTTTGCTTCTTCAAAAGCCTCGGTAGCATCATTGAGACTGCCACCGGCAAGGTATCTTCTACCCCTACTTAATGCTTTATCCAACGTCAGCTTACGTGTAAGCTGCTGGGTATATGATTCTGAGTCCTGAGCTTTCTTCAACTCAAGAAACAGTTTCACCAGACTGTCATGAACAAGTTTTTCGTGTCCCTTAACGTATTGAATGCCACGCGGGAACATTTTTTCAACTTCTGTCACCCTGTTCATGTTGTGCAGCACTTCTTTAAGTGCGGTGTCAACCGTGATCCTGTCAATTCCGGTGACTTTTCCCGCCAGAACAAGCCTGAGGGTAGCAATCACAGAGGCAGTGGCCCGCAGGATATCGTGTCTTTGAAAATATGCTTTTGCACGAGCTAAGTGCTCTTTAGCAACTTTGGAATCGTCTTTCATACAGTCACCTTACACCATGTTAGTAAATACG
>JWTM01000082.1 GCA_001749745.1 Candidatus Marispirochaeta associata | reverse complement strand
TGAAAAGGATTGTAGATGCTTTTCTTTGGAACGAATCAACACACACCCAGCATCATAGTTAACCTGCAGCCACTTATGAAAGTCAAAAGCTACGGAATCGGCACGATTCAGTCCAACAAGGCGCTCTTTCGCTGTTTTGCTCAAAATAGCCGTAGCACCAAAGGCACCGTCAACATGAAGCCACAAATTCTCCGCCTTAGCTATTTCCGCTAATGCATCCAAATCATCAATGGCTCCAACATTCACAGAACCAGCCGTGCCCACAACAAAGAATGGCTCAAAACCTT
>JWTM01000081.1 GCA_001749745.1 Candidatus Marispirochaeta associata | reverse complement strand
ACCTTTGTTTCCACAGCCAACGCGTTTGTTCTACGCGGGGCAACACCTGTCTTTGTCGACATCAGACCGGACACGTACAACCTCGACGAAACACTCATTGAAGAAGCCATCACTCCGCGCACAAAAGCTATTGTTCCTGTTCATTACGCTGGTGTAGCGAAATAGCAGCGAAGCATGATCTTAAAATTTTAGAAGATGCAGCGCAGGGATTTGGTTCCACATACAAGGGGAAAGCACTCGGCTCTATCGGTGACCTCGGCGCACTCAGTTTTCACGAGACAAAAAACATCATGTCCGGCGAAGGCGGTGCATTACTCATCAATGACACATCCTACTGCGAACATGCAGAGATTATTCGTGAAAAGGGCACCAATCGCAGCAAATTTTTCCGTGGACAAGTTGATAAGTACACATGGGTCGATGTGGGCTCAAGCTATCTGCCAAGTGATATTCTGGCTGCTTGCCTCTACTCCCTTCTCGAAAATGCATCGCCTATCAATGCGCGCCGAATGGAAATCTGGAACAAATACGACAACGTCTTGCGCCCATTCGAAAAGCAATGCGGCATCCAATGCCCGACCATTCCAG
>JWTM01000079.1 GCA_001749745.1 Candidatus Marispirochaeta associata | reverse complement strand
AATAATACGCTCGTTATTGCAGAGTGGTTCAAGTGAAATGATATGCCCATTGGGCACGTATCCCACGATATGATCCACACCTTCTAGAAAATCTTGTAGGTGCCCTGACACCGTAATTTCGTCAGGTGCACTTTTTAGCTTTGCTTCGCTGACTTGCGAATGGGCATATTCTCGTGCCCGCAGCTTACCGGAGCGAATATTCGATGTGAATTCGCTGATAGTTGCATCTTGAGAAATACGTAGGGCAGCAACGGAGTAAATTCGTTTTTCACCGTTGCTGAGGCTGCGTTCATGCCCGAAGATAATAGCAATATCTTCAATGGGAGTAGTAAAGGGACGAAACATACCTTTTGGCATATCAAAAGGTATTGAGGCTGTCAGTCTCGAACAGACTGCAGTTTGTCATTTGACAATAATTTGTGCTGCTTGTTCAAAAAAATACTAAAAATAATAAAAAAAAGCCAAAAATATAAAAAA
>JWTM01000078.1 GCA_001749745.1 Candidatus Marispirochaeta associata | reverse complement strand
CGGCTCCCAGCTCACTGCATCTTTATCCACAGCAGGATAGAAGTCAGGCATACCCCCCAAATAATGTAAAGGCAGCCATCGAATACCAATGGCTGCCTTTAGTTATTCTATTGTAGGTCTGCTTTACGCAGACATTTTCGCTGCTGTGTTATCCAAAACACTTTTTACCAGCTCAGGCAATTGGGCAAGGTCAGGACTGATTACAAAGCCTGCATCGCGCATTGCCTGTAATTTACGCTCAATTCCGCCGGAATTTTCTTCAAGAATAGCTCCGGCATGCCCGAGACGTTTTCCCGGAGGAGCCGTACGTGCTGCCACAAAAGAAACAACCGGCTTTTCAAACCCTGTTATTTCCACATAGCGAGCAAGATCTTCTTCTGCCGAGCCTCCTACTTCACCTAAGATGAGCACTGCATGCGTATTATCGTCATCACGTACAAGCTCCAGCAAGTCGGAAAAGTTTGTTCCGATAAATGAATCACCGCCAATCCCC
>JWTM01000077.1 GCA_001749745.1 Candidatus Marispirochaeta associata | reverse complement strand
AAAACATAATGAACGGGAATATACTTTGGGAGCATGAATATGTGCCCAAAACCCTCTTGATTGAACTGCCATGAATATCTCCCGCCTAGCTCAACATTGTTCCAATATCGACAAAAACTTCTCCCTGTGCAGAAACTTCAACAGGAAGGCTGACCAAAGCTTTAGGAGCAGGGCCGCTGACAACATTACCCTGCATATCAAAACGGCTTCCGTGACAAGGACAAGTAAAGCCTTTGGTTGAAGCAGAGACAATACAGCCCAAATGGGTACAGACAAGACTTTTTGCTGTTACGTGATCATTATTGCGAATTATCGCTACCTGAAAGTTACGATACGTAGAAATCCCCTGAGGTATTTCCGCAAGCATTCCTACCGATTTTTTTAACACTGGAACAATAGTATTTGGAAAAGCAATATATTGCCCTGCAACAGTACCGGTTAACCCTAACCCTGTCGCGACTCCAGCTACTTGCACAGCTTTTTTAAGAAATTTCCGTCGGGATTCTTTAGTGTTGCACATTTGAAAAATTCCTTACTTTATCAACAAGAGACCATATTGAAACTGGTGAAAATGAACGCTTTA
>JWTM01000076.1 GCA_001749745.1 Candidatus Marispirochaeta associata | reverse complement strand
GCAGCACCGATTGCAAAAAAACTTGAAGCACTGAAGACTGATCTTCGTGCAAACTTCATTGTTTCCCAGCTTTCAACAGCTGCACTCGAAGATGCGCCTGCTGACGCATTTGAGTCTGAAACAGTGGAAGGTCTCAAAATCACCGTTGCTAAAGCTGAAGGTGAAAAATGCGAACGTTGCTGGATTTACAGCAATGAACTCGGCACCAACGGCGAACACCCTACTATCTGCCCACGCTGTACAGGCGTGCTGCAGACAGAAGATTAAGAATATAGATATCAGGAGAGCACGGTGCAAAGGCCGTGCTCTCCTGATACTTGAAACAACCGGTTGGTCATGCTTACGCAAATTCGATCCAACCACACATATGGCTGCGTAACCGGAGACGAAGCAGGCTGCTGACATAACTTCGACTCCCCCTCCCGTCTTGGGAGAAAGCAGCGCAACGTACTCACAAAAGACAAGCAAGTTCTCGTTTTTCAGACACCTGCCGGACTTGCTGCGGCAGGTTCTTTTTTATTTGTGCTTCCGTCCATGGAGGGTTCAT
>JWTM01000075.1 GCA_001749745.1 Candidatus Marispirochaeta associata | reverse complement strand
AACGACTATTGGTCTTGTACAGGGACTTGGCAAGCGCGGGAAAAAAGCTTCCGCAGCTATCCGTCAGCCGTCCGGCGGCCCGACCATGGGCGTAAAAGGCTCTGCTGCTGGCGGCGGCCGTTCACAGTGCATTCCACTGACTCCTTTCTCCTTGGGCTTTACCGGCGACATCAACTCCATCATGAACGCGCATAACCTTGCGATGGTTGCCCTTACCTCCCGCATGCAGCATGAGCGTAACTACGACGATGAGAAGTTGGAAAAGCTGTCCGGTATGAAGCGTCTCGATATTGATCCGAGATGGGCTGGGTAATCGACTTCTGCTGTCAGGCACTGCGTAATGTCATTATCGGCATTGACGGTGTTAATGGACAGCGCGACGGCTACATGATGCGCTCTAAGTTCGATATTGCTGTATCTTCTGAAGTTATGGCGATTCTTGCTGTTGCGAAAGATTTACGCGACCTGCGTGAGCGTATGTCAAAAATCATCCTTGCCTACGATAAAAAAGGTAATCCGCTTACAACAAAAGATTTTGAAGTAGACGGTGCCATGACTGCATGGATTGTTGAGGCT
>JWTM01000074.1 GCA_001749745.1 Candidatus Marispirochaeta associata | reverse complement strand
TGCAGACAGCCCGAGCTCGCGCAGCGCATAGTATTTGGCGATGGCATAATCTTCACAGTCACCGGATTTTTTGACGAATTCGGGCGGTGATGCCCAGTACTCTTGCTTCCCCCAGTTTTCTTTATCCAGCCGGTACGGCCAGTTATTAAAGTAGGTGTTAACCTTACGTAATTGCTGCATTCGTGATTTGGAAACAACTGTGCTTTTGAATTGTTTCCATCGCTTTTGCTGGTTCTTGCCAGACGTGGGCAGCGAGTTTGAAAGATACAGCTGCTTGTGGACAGCCATTTTATCTACAATGCGTTTCCAGCGGGCGAGGGTTTTGTTTTTCCCCTTCAGCTCAATGGTTCGGAACAGGCGTATGTTCCCTTTTGTATCCTTGAGCGGGCCTTTGCTGGCAGCAACTCTTTTTCGTGGCTTTGGTGCTGATTTCTTTA
>JWTM01000073.1 GCA_001749745.1 Candidatus Marispirochaeta associata | reverse complement strand
AAAACGCATTAAAAACCGCGTTAAACATCAGATGGAGCGCAACCAGAAAGAGTACTACCTCAACGAGCAGATCAAGGCGATCAATAAAGAAATGGGGCGTGATGACGACCCTCAGGAAGAACTGAACGAGCTTGAGACAAAGCTTCGCGGTAAAGAAATGCCGGAAGAAGCGCTTGAGCGCGGTCTGCGCGAACTGAAAAAGCTTCGCGGTATGCCTGCTTCTTCTGCTGAGTACACTGTTGTCCGCAACTACATTGATTGGATTGTAGACCTTCCTTGGAACAATCTTAAAGATACTCCGATTGATATTGAAGAAGCCCGTTCTATTTTGGACACAGATCATTTCGGTCTGGAAAAGCCGAAAGAGCGTATTCTTGAGTTCCTCGCAGTACAGAAGCTTGCGACCAAGTTGAAGGGACCTATCCTTTGCCTTGTGGGCCCTCCGGGTGTCGGTAAAACATCACT
>JWTM01000072.1 GCA_001749745.1 Candidatus Marispirochaeta associata | reverse complement strand
TCAAATCAATGCAGCAAAGATAATTAAAAAGGGTAAATGCACTCTACAAGCATGTACCCTTTCAAACTGTTCCAAACCTCAGATTCGAAATGAAGCTGGGGTGTTTTTATATATAAAATATCTTAAACTGGCATCTGACCCTATAACAAAAAAAGTTTAATCTAACTTTCTGATCTTAAATCAAAAATGTTGTTTTCAAGTTAAGTGATAAGGCCATGCTGTTCATTGCGAGACTCAAAAATGGCAGGGTAAAACCAGCCATTGCTCGAATGCTGCTGTCTTCGATTGTAGTACGTCTCGATGTAGTTAACTAGCTTCGTTCGCTTCCATTCCCCCAAACAAACTATCTATAGACAAAAAAAGTCTCAGGGCATCTGAGACTTTTTGCTATCAATCGATGAGCTATATAGACAACCTCTTAAGCTTTGGCTGCCC
>JWTM01000071.1 GCA_001749745.1 Candidatus Marispirochaeta associata | reverse complement strand
TGCCATACGTACTGCAGCACTGGTTTTACCTACGCCGAACGGACCGACAAATGTATGTACCTTTGATGCCCAGTTCTCACCCCACGGTGTAAAGGTGATCAAGTCACCGAGTGGAGAAAGGATAGACATACCTGCATCCTTTTTAAGCGGACGCAGCAGACGTAAAATAACAGTGTCGTCCACGTCATGACGCTGGAGATGTTCCAGTGCAAGACGCTGGCGCGGGGAAAGTTTGTGAAGCTGGAGACGAGGTTTTACGAGTTCCGCAATGTACTCTTTAATCTCGGACCATTCTTCATGCCAGCGACCCCATGCGGAAGGTGCTTCATATTCTTGAGTTTCAGTTTCCTGAATTTCATCAACGGCGCGTTCAACACCAGCTGTAATCTGGCACCAACGGCTGTCGTCGTCTTTGCCTTCCTGTTTGGAAAGGATAACTGCCTCTTCGCCCATTTCCTGTTTGATCTGGGCGAGAACGGA
>JWTM01000070.1 GCA_001749745.1 Candidatus Marispirochaeta associata | reverse complement strand
ATCAAGTCTTTCCTGAGTACGGCAATTCCAGTAGCAAAGCTTCTTAACTGTTCTTGCAAGAGCTTCACGGTATTCAGGAGTGTTGTTTGCAAGACCGTCTTCGTTGCTACCCATGCCAAGCAGGAGAGCCTGTGCAATGTATTCGTAGTTAACGATATCGCAGCAAGCGTTACCAAGTGGATCTTCCATCAGCTTGATGGACATCCAGCAGCAGATAAGTTTTCTTACAAGATTCTCTGCCACTTCAAGTGTTTCACCACGTTTAACAAGGTCGTGAACAAGAGTATTTGGAAGAGTCAAGAAAGCTTCGCATTTACCCGGGGCAAGAACAGCACGCAGCTGACCTTTAAAGTAACACTTTCTTGGATGCGCGCCTTTCAGCTTTGCATCGGCTTCACAATCATATTCACAATTAAATCTCATGCCGCCCTTTGAATAAAGGAAAACATTTTTGGAGCGGTCAAGTTTAGCAAGCGCTTCTTGATCAAAAATGATGCAGCCGTTTTTGTCTGTCACACCAACAAGAATATCTCTGCCGCCGCAGTCAATTTTCTCATCCGTAACATCACAATTGTTTTTTGCGTAAACCTGTGCACCTTTAACAGGAGCACCTGAAACGCAACCCTGTTTCTTTTGAATGATAGGCGTGCTGCCAGTATCGTCAGTACTGTCGCTGCTGCCACTGCTACCGCAAGCTGCCAAAGAAAATGACAGCGCGATTAACGCCATAATTAA
>JWTM01000069.1 GCA_001749745.1 Candidatus Marispirochaeta associata | reverse complement strand
AACTATACGAAATGCACTGCAATTGTGCGATTGCAGTGCATAATATTTACGCAAGAAGATTGAGAATGCAGGTACCTACAGCAATACCGAATGCTGGTGGGTCAACGTGGGTGTCGCCGTGGTTCCAGAAGAGACGAGCGCCCAGCTCCTGAAGAAGTGCGCCAGCTACTGCTGCAACTACACAAACTCCGAGGTTACCGAAGTTAACCCAAGCAATACCAGCAAGAATTGCCTGACAATGCCATACAGGTACACGCTGGATGGTGTCATTACCGAGCTGTAATGCGATAAGAGAAACAGCTGCTACAGCCCAACCGATTACTACCTGTGCGGTAACGGTTGCGCCGGAAGCAATGCCTGCAGCTTCT
>JWTM01000068.1 GCA_001749745.1 Candidatus Marispirochaeta associata | reverse complement strand
ATTTTTCCGGCAAGCTTGCGGCCATTGGCAATGGCAACATAGCCCATTCGGTCAATCAGTCCTTTTAACTCTGCAGAGACATCGGTAAAGTATGTTGGAGTACCAAGGATAATAGCATCTGCACGAAGAATTTTTTCAAATAACTCATTGAACATGTCGTTTTTGATAATGCAGGTATTGTCCTTGGTCTCAAAACATTTGCTACAGGCAATACAGCCCTTGAGCTTTTTACCGCCTACTTGAATAAGCTCTGTTTCCCACCCTTGTGCTGCCAGAGGGGCAAGAGCATTTTCCAGTAGAATTTCAGTATTGCCCCCTTTGCGGGGACTGCCGTTAATAGCAAGTACGTACATAATGTGTTGTCCTTATGTTATTCTGATTTTTTATGAGGCAAGGTGATCTCGACAAAAAACAAAAGATGCCTAGATAGGGTGATAGTGACACAATTTTTAAAAGGTTCAAGTACGGTTTTTTTTGTGCCTTAGTATCATACAGGGTACTGATGGAGATATGATGATTCGCAGGTGTGACGTAAAAGAGCTGGACGGT
>JWTM01000067.1 GCA_001749745.1 Candidatus Marispirochaeta associata | reverse complement strand
TCCACTCACTCCCGTGCAATCCAGATGCAATCAGACATCTGTATTTACCTCGACCCTGCAGTCCCTCAAGAAGCCTGGTTTGACTTCTCAAAATCTCTTAGAATTCTTAGTAATCTAGTAAACATAGCTGCTAAAAGGGTGCACGGCGGAACAGTCACCCTGACTGTCACAGCAGGGGAAGTCTTAAACGGTCGTGTAAAAGTACTCTTTGAAGCATGCGGACAGAAGACTTCTCACGAAGATAACCCAGACATGCTGGAGAGCGGCACGCTGCCTCAGCCTGAATACTATGGAGAAAAGGGACAACAGCTTACCTTGGCGATTATTGAACGCATGATAAAAATGTTTTCCATTGATCTGGTGCAGCACGTTACCACTTCGGAAGCACATGTCTTCGCCCTTGAAGTTGGTCTTTCTCCACGCCAACCATTGCGGGAAGACCTGCATACTATTCTGGAAGGCCGTTCAATTCTGCTGACCTACTGCCAACACAACACCATCAATTTCATCGGAAAAGCTCTGAGCAGGCTTGGTGCAACCTGCACATTCTGTCCACTTGAAGAAGGGTATTGTGCCAAAGTGATTGAAGGGCAAGACAAATATGACGCCATAATAAGCTGTGACTGTGCATTCGAAGTCG
>JWTM01000066.1 GCA_001749745.1 Candidatus Marispirochaeta associata | reverse complement strand
CCCGTGGTCAGCTCGGCATGGATTACAACATCAAGCGCGGTGGCGCTAAACGCGAAACCGCATTCCCGTGGTAACAGCAAGTCGCTAGGAGAAACCAATGCCTCAAGGTACTTTTTGTAACACCACACCTATTGGTACCGAAGATGAGCTCAAAGCTCTGCTCGGTGACAAAGGTGGCGCTCAGTACTACGAAGAAATGAAAGAGCTTGACGTTGATTCCGACGCCATTGCTGCTTTACTTGAAAAAACATGTCAGTCCCGTATCCGTACGTGGCTTGAAATATGTGCCCACTGTGGCATGTGTGCAGATTCCTGCTTCCTGTACCGCGTAAACGATCGCGATCCTAAACAGGTTCCTGCATACAAAATCCAGTCTACCCTTGGTGAACTGGTTAAGAAAAAAGGTAAAGTGACCAACGAGTTTATGCGCCACTGCGTAGACGTTGCATGGTCACAGTGTACCTGTTGTAACCGCTGCGGCATGTACTGCCCGCACGGCATCGACATGGGTGTCATGTTCAGCTACCTGCGCGGTATTCTCAAC
>JWTM01000065.1 GCA_001749745.1 Candidatus Marispirochaeta associata | reverse complement strand
GCCGCCAATCCCATATGGTGGTCTTGCTTACACCAAACAGACGCGCAAGCTGTGCAAGGGTAAAGTTACCCATGGCACAAGCCTCACGCGCCTGCTTTGCGTAGCTTTTTCTGTAGGAAGATTTACGGCCCGCCATGGCTACTTGCCTGCCTTCATGGAGGTAAGCAGCTTGTAAATATCGTCGATTCTTCGGTTCTGGTAATCGTCCGCTTTGGTCTGCTGCTCAATGGAACGCTGCACGCTGCGCACGCCCTGTTCAAGCCTGTTCACAGCGCCCATGTCCGTTTGTATGGCACGGATAGCCTTAGCGTTGGTGTTGGCCTGTGCCTCCACGTCTACGATACGTTCGTAAAACGCAAAGGCACAGACTCCAACCATAGCCAAGCTTTTGAGGATAGTAAGAATCGTAGGGATGTTGATTGTCTTATCCAGACAAAAAGAGGAAGGCGGGCACTTCTTCATACAGGCTACCCGCTACAACTTTGGTCGCTGTGCTTCGTCTTTACGAAAAGAGCCTA
>JWTM01000064.1 GCA_001749745.1 Candidatus Marispirochaeta associata | reverse complement strand
CATACCTGCTTTGAGATTGAGTCTGTGGGTCAGGCTAAGCCATGCAGTCATTCCTGCGCAGGGAACAGATGCAGCTATACTGGCTGGAAGTTCTTCAGGGATTTTAAAGAGTACATGCTCTGGTAGTTCGATGTATGTGGCAAATGCACCGCCGCAGATAACATTCCCATGCCATGCGACACGGTCGCCTGTTCCAACCAGAGAAACATCTTCTCCTACCTGAAC
>JWTM01000063.1 GCA_001749745.1 Candidatus Marispirochaeta associata | reverse complement strand
ATGTTCCCGGCTACAATCGGCACATTTGCTCCAGATGTAGAGTGGATTCAGCAGTTCTCTGCTTGGTTTGCTCCACAGACAATTGTATATAACATCATTTTCATCGCTCTCATTGTATTCTTCTGTTTCTTCTACACTGCAATTGTTTTTGATCCAAAAGACATTGCTGAAAACTTGAAGAACTCAGGCGGCTTTATTCCAGGCATCCGTCCGGGTATGAAGACCAAAGAATACATTGATAAGGTTCTT
>JWTM01000062.1 GCA_001749745.1 Candidatus Marispirochaeta associata | reverse complement strand
ATGCACAGGAAGCCGCCCATTTCCATTACCTTGCGATAGATAGGTTCGAGGCGTTTGTAGATTCCCTGTACTGAGCCTTCAATGTCGACAGGTTTTGCCTGAGAATAGAGTGCGGAAGGCTTAATGGATACATTGACTTTCGGAGTAAAGCCCCAGTCCATGTTTGAATCGCCGCCTGCTCCAGCATGGGCTTTCCATTTGGCCTGTTCTTCTGCGATTGCATCAAGCACTTCAAGGTAGCCGTCACGATAGGCGTCTGCTTCTTCTTCGCTTACTGTTGCCTCGCCAAGCAGGTCTACCGTAAAGGTGAATCCTTCTTTACGCAGCTTGGCAAGCCCTTTGACAGCTTCTTTGGTGTTCTGGCCGACAATA
>JWTM01000061.1 GCA_001749745.1 Candidatus Marispirochaeta associata | reverse complement strand
ATGGCGTTTACACTGTATCGTTTCAGCTTTGGTGAGCGGCCAACGATCTGGGAAATGGTTTTAAATACAGCGTCAATCGGCCCTGCGCCGAATGTAGTGTGCTCTCTGCGGATACCGTTGATTTCCATTACCACGGCAGCGGACGGAGGCACTCCCACATCACTGGACTGAACGGAGAGATGTACCAGTCTGTATTTGTCCGGGATACGGTAGACTTCTTCAAGGATAATCGCCTCGATGTCTGCGTCGTATACCTTCTCTTTTTTATCTGCGAGGCGCTTAACTGCCTCAAAAACAATCTGTAATTCGTCATCTTCCAACGGGTAGCCGAGTTCGGTTGTTTTGCCTTTAATGGCGTTACGACCGGAGTGCTTGCCGAGGATAATATCTGTTTTTTCGCGTCCTACGGATTCAGGTGTCATGATCTCATAGGTTTCACGGTTCTTGAGCATACCGTCCTGATGGATACCGGACTCGTGAGCAAAAGCGTTTGCGCCGACGATTGCCTTGTTCGCAGGAATCGGCTGGCCAATGATCATGGAGAGCAAACGACAAGTCGGGAACAACTGTTCAGACTTAACGTTGGTATCGATACCGTAGTAATCAGCACGGGTGCGTAAAGCCATAATGAGTTCTTCGAGCGCTGCGTTACCTGCCCGT
>JWTM01000060.1 GCA_001749745.1 Candidatus Marispirochaeta associata | reverse complement strand
GGCGGTCGCCTCCTAAAGAGTAACGGAGGCGCGCGAAGGTAACCTCGCGTTGGTTGGAAATCAACGTACGAGTGCAAAGGCACAAGGTTGCTTGACTGCGAGACATACAGGTCGAGCAGGTACGAAAGTAGGTCTTAGTGATCTGGCGGTTCTGAGTGGAAGGGCCGTCACTTAACGGACAAAAGGTACTCCGGGGATAACAGGCTGATTTTGCCCAAGAGTTCATATCGACGGCAAAGTTTGGCACCTCGATGTCGGCTCATCGCATCCTGGGGCTGGAGCAGGTCCCAAGGGTATGGCTGTTCGCCATTTAAAGCGGTACGCGAGCTGGGTTCAGAACGTCGCGAGACAGTTCGGTCCCTATCTGCCACAGGCGTTGGATGTTTGAGAGGATCTGTTCTTAGTACGAGAGGACCGGAATGGACGAACCTCTGGTGTACCAGTTATCTTGCCAAAGGTACGTGCTGGGTAGCCAAGTTCGGCCGGGATAACCGCTGAAGGCATCTAAGTGGGAAGCCCCCCTCAAGATGAGACATCCCATCCGCATTAAGCGGACTGAAGACACCAGAGAGAAGATCTGGTTGATAGGCTGGCGGTCTACGCATGGTAACATGTTCAGCTGACCAGTACTAATTAGTCGTGAGGCTTGACCATATTATTGTTTGCTCTATTTCTCGGTCGGGTTCAGTCAGTAGACTTTACCCTCCGCTCGGCCCGAAGGTAGCCTTAGAAGTCGGCAAAGCCGCTTCTTCGGCCAATTCTAACCGAGAATGTCAAAGATCTAAAACATAGTCTGTTCAGGAATTGAGCAGACGCACGAAATGTTCATGGCGACATGGACAAAGGGAGTCGGAAGGGTACGCCCCGATGACGACCGTAAAAAGGCAATTATTGCCAGGTGACCTTAGCGAAGGGGATCCACCCGTTCCCATCTCGAACACGGAAGTTAAGCCCTTCAGCGCCGATGGTACTGCGAAAGCGGGAGAGTAGGACGTCGCCTGGCTTTTTTWTTGTCTAAACCTTTGTCCCAGAGGGACGGAGGTTTAGACTAAGAGACAGGCGACGTCGTAAGCGTCAATTAAACCGCACCCTTGAAAAAATAATTAAGCTTCTATGTTCCAGGGCAGCAGCCTTTCCCAGTCTTCTGGTTCTCGCACCGACGGCGCCATTTCGAAGACCTTTCGCAAATAGTCATTGGGATTTATGTCATTCTGTTTTACCGTTTCAATCAGCGAATACATAGCGCAGGAACTCTCAGCGCCTTTGGGGCTTCCGGCAAAGAGCCAGTTCTTCCGTCCGACGACGAAGGGTCGAATGGCCCGTTCGGCACTATTGTTGTCCGGAGTCAGGTACGGTGAATCGAGGTACCGAACTAGTTTCGGCCATTCATTCAAGGTATACCGAATTGCCTTCCCCAACAGGAGGGATGGCGGGACTTGCAGACTACGCTTCTCAAGCCATGCTCTGAACTTCTCCAGAACCGGTGTTGCCAGAGCCTTTCGACTGGCAACAAACTCATCGTCACCTAAATTATCGCTGCGCAGGGACTCTTCTATGGTGTAGAGCCTCTTAATTTGGTTAATCGCTTCCTGCGCACTGCCAGCCTTCTTCGAAGCTTTAGCTGCCTCATGAAACTTCCGTCTGGCGTGCGCCATGCAGCCGACATGAATGATGTCTGTGTTATCAGCGATGGCTGTTCCGTAGGCCTCGTAGCCATCGGTCTGGAGATAGCCGCTGAAGCCGTCGAGGATATCTGCAATGTGCCTGGCCCCCCGCGTTTCCCGATATGAATAGAGAAGCGCAGGTCTGTCCGGCGGGCCACCGCGGGCAAGCCACATATAGGACTTCGAGGTATTCTTCCTCTCATTTTCTCCCATAACCTGGACCGGCGTTTCGTCCATGTTAATCACCGGTCCTGAGCGAATATGCTCCTTCAACCGTTCAATCAGCGGGTTGATTGCCTCGAACGCCGCCTGCTGCCAGTTGCTCATATTCTGCCGGCTTATGTGGATCCCGATTCGTTCAAACCGCTTCTCCTGCCGGTAATACGGCAGATGATCGATAAACTTATTGGTTATTATGAACGACAGGAGGCTGGGAGTAGCGATGCCCTTCGGGATAATTGCCGGAGAAACATCCGCAATGCGTACGGCAGGATTCTCTTCATCGCCTGAACCCTCGCACGCTTTACAGGCGTATTTCGGCCGTACAATCCGTTCTACCCACATCTTCGGCGGAATAACCTGAAGCTTCTCCGAGGTCTCCTCGCCGATTCTCGTCATCGTATGGCCACAGGCACACTGCTTCTCATCTTCCGGGATATCGATGAGTACTTCCTCTCGGGGGATAGCGTCATCGATTGGCTTTCGTCCGGATTTCTTGCGGGAGTGGGACTTTACGGTTGTGGTTTGTTCTTCAGTATCCTGTTCCGACGGGATGTTTTCCTCTCCGTCGAATAGAAGCTGCTGGGTTTGGTCGAGGAGTTCCTTCTCGCTTTTGCGTCCATACTTTTGCAGTAACAGCAGCTGATACTCTTCTTCAAGAGAAGCATACCGGATTTTCCATGAATGAACAGATTGCTCCGCTTCCTTCGCTTTCTCTTCGACCGAGCGAATATATTCCTGTACTTCCCGAGGAAGCGTTGCAATATCCATCCTGCCTGGAATTCTAGCATGTCTTTACCTGGCTGTAAATTCCTCAAGCACAAAGAAATCTATGAAACGCGCGAATATTCCAACGCAGTGTGCTCATGCCAGAAGTCGATCCCTTTCAGGAGGAGAGTGAGCTGGTCGGCATTGATTTGCCGCGCGTCCTCCTCTGTCATGGGCCAGGGGAACTTGTGCTTCTCGAGTTTCTTCTGCCACAGGCAGAAACCGTTTCGGTCCCAGTAGAGGGCCTTGAGAATCCGGCGCTGCCGGTTGCAGAACAAGTAAAGACTCCCGGAGAGAGGATCCTTATACATATAATCCTGTACCATTACCGTCAGACCGTTTATCGCTTTACGCATATCGGTATTGCCGGGACGGACATAGATCTCAATTGCGGAAAGATCAAGCAGCATCGACTACTCCGAGAAGCTGCAAAACCAGCTGTAGTGATTCCGTCCCGATATTGGTAGGCAGATGGATACGAACATCTTGCTTTTCGATGCATATGGTTGATGAGAGATGCTTGCCACCATTCTGTGAAGATGCTACTCGTACCATGACCGACGAAGAGGCTGACTCCAAGGCTGTATGTGTCTTTTCTGCTTTGACCCAACTGTAGAAGGTGGTCGAAACGATATTTTGTCGCCGGCAGTAGGCTTGTCCGCTCAGGCCGCTCGCCCGCCATGCTGATAGATGATTTTCCCGCTCTTCTCTGCTGTATTTCTGCATCTGTTCTCTCCTTATCGAGATCCATTGTAGATGCAGTTCCGATACGATGGCAGGTGCGGTTTAATTGACGCTTACGGGAAGACGCTGGACCCGGCTTTTTTCTTTGCGTTCCACAGACCAGATGTCTTAGAGGGACGGAGGTTTTCTCCAAAAAATTTTCTTTACTCTTTGAAGCAAAACACTAGTAGAACCTCTTTCCATACATATGAGAAAACCACGAAATGTGCGTCATGGCGCCATGTACCATGTTATTGCCCGGGCGAACCGGGGCGAGTTTATCTTTGAGCGCGATGAAACGAAAGAACTATTCCTTATTGTTTTAAAAGAGGCGAGAAAACGGTTTTCATTTCGGGTTAAGAACTTCTGCATCATGGGGAATCATGTACATCTTTTAATTTACCCAGCTTATGATGAGAGTCTATCGAAGATTATGCAGTGGATATTGTCGGTATTCGCTATTCGCTTTAATCATAGATTTCATCTAAAAGGGCATGTGTGGTATGATCGTTTTCGCAGTGTGCTGATTGCTTCGTTGAGGCAGTTTGTTGCAGCATTCGAATACATTACACAGAATCCAGTCAAAGCAATGATAGTAACTCGACCTGAGGACTATCGCTACAGCGGCGTGTGTCATATTAGGGATGGTGATGGTTCGATTCTTGATTATCGGAAGTAGGGGTTTTGGGGGACGGAGGAATAGTAAGAGGATCAAAAACTATATTGCAAAACCCGCATAACTCAACTATGCTGGGGTGTAGAGGTTTAGAGGATGGCAGACGAGAATCATTTACAGCTTGTGACCTTTCAGCTTGGTGAAGAGTATTATGGGATCGATATCATGCAAGTGAACGAGATCCAGAAGGTTCAGGATATCCGTAACATCCCCAACGCACCGGCCTATGTAGAGGGTATATTCAACTTGCGGGGCCAAATAATCCCGGTTATCAACCTTCACAAGCGTTTTCACCTGCGGCGTGCTTCGTTGAGTGAGGAAGATAAGCTTCTCTCCGGCTTCCTGATTCTCAACCTGGACGGCATGCAACTGGGAGTCTTTATCGACAAGGTGTCACGGGTGGTTACTATCGACCGGGAGAAGATTCAACCGCCGCCTCAGATGATCTCCGGTATCGGGGCCGAGTATATCCAAGGGGTTACCAACGAGGAGTCGGGCTATCTGATTATCCTTGATATCCGGCGGATTTTTGATCCCAAGGAACTGCAGCAGCTCGGCGCTATCGGCCGCTAATGCAGTGCGCGTAAAGAGAAGAAACTAATTATCTATCTCCAAAAGAGATGAAAGAAGAAAGGTTATGTCGATCCCTGTATACAAACCGACGCTCAAGCGCCGGGATATGGATGCTGTTCTTACCTGTATGGTGAGTGATGAAATCGGTCCCGGCAGCTTGGCGGATAGTTTCAGTAGAGAGTTTGCAAAATATCTTAAGAAGAAAAACGGGGCGGCCCTGCGTTCCCCTACCGAGGCGCTTGCTCTTGCCCTCCGCTGTCTTGAACTCCCTGAAGGGGCCACAGTGGCTATTAGCGCCCTCTCGCCCCTCTATTACCTGGACGCCCTGGACCTGCTCGGGTTGAAGCCCAGCTTTGTGGATGTGGACGAGCTTTCCGGTGTAATGGCGGAGGATGCGATTAAGGCCGCTATCGAGGCTGAAGCAGACGCCTGGGTGGTGCATGCACCATTCGGTATCGAGGCTGACCTGGACCCTATATATGAGAGTGAGAAACCGGTTATCGAGGATATCTCCTCGGTGGTGGTCCCGCGGTCGAGGGCCGAAGAGGTCTATCCCGCGGCTTTCAGTCTTATTCGCACCGAGTATCTGGATCCGATAACCACCGGCGGCGGGGCCGTTTTGCTCCCGGGTTCGATGAAATACCGGAAGCTTCTAAAGCCTTTGCTCGAAGAGCTTCCCATCGAGAGTCGAATGCCCGATATCAACGCCGCCCTGGGGCTGGCGCAGATTCAGCACGCCGATGCCCTGCATGATCAGCGGGGTGAGATCTTCGGGCTCCTGGCTCAGGGGTTGATGAAGTCGAAGCATCGCGGATTTTCAGGCCAGGAGGAGCAGGAGATCGTTCCTACAGCCTTTCCGGTGGTCATCGATTCTGGAATGAACGAGGTGCGGCAGTACGCCCTGAAAAACGGTGCCGAGACGGAGAATGCATTCGCATCATCTCCCTACGCCAGGCTCCAATCTGAGGAGATCAACTGTCCGCGGGCGGCCAGTCTGGCGCTCCGGACGATTCTCTTTCCCCTCTATCCATCCATGGGTCGCAAAAACACCGAGCTCCTGGTGAAAATCCTCTCCACATTGCCCTAAAAATGGTGTAGATTGGTTACGATGCGGAGAGAAGTGAAGCGAGCCCTCCTAGTAGCAAACTGTCTAAAGGAACATGCCGAATCCCTTATCCAGGAGATCGGTGAGTTCCTGACAGCTGAAGGAATCGACTTCAGTGTCGTCCGCATCAGCGGGAAACCTGAACTAACCGAGTTTTCCGAAGAGACTCGAGCCGATATCGTGTTCAGTCTGGGCGGAGACGGGACTGTGCTCTATACCGCACGGGCGCTGGTGGACTACTCCACGCCGATTCTGGCGGTCAATATAGGGAGCTTAGGCTTTATAACCGAGGTTACCGCAGGGGAGTGGAGAGACGCCTTTGAGAACTACCGCCAAGGTAAGCTGAGTCTCAGCGAACGGATCCTGGTGCGGGTCGAAATCGAACGGGACGGTGCGATAATCCAGACTCATGAGGGATTCAACGATGCGGTCGTCGCCGCCGCGGGTATCTCTAAGGTGGTCCGCCTCTCGATGGATGTCTCCGACACGCCGGTGGGTAACTACCGGGCCGACGGGATAATAGTCTCTACGCCCACCGGTTCAACGGCCTATAGCGCCGCCGCGGGCGGGCCGATTCTCGATCCGGAGATGGAAGCCCTGGTGATTACCCCTATCTGTCCCTTTACTCTCTCTAATCGAACGATAGTCGTCAACGGTAATCGTTGTGTGCGCATTCTGGTGGAACCCGACCAGCGAACCGATGTGATCCTGACCATGGACGGTCAAATTGTTAATCCCCTCGAGCCGGGGGATATTCTCCATGTATCCCGATCGCCCCGCAAGATTGCGATAATCCGTTCTGACCAGCGCAATTTCTATGAGGTTTTGCGCACAAAGCTCAACTGGTCGGGAGGGCCCGATGCTTGAAGAGCTGACCATTGAAAATTTTGCCTTGATCGATTCCCTCTCCATTCGCTTCTCCCGGGGACTGAATATTCTGACCGGTGAGACCGGAGCGGGTAAATCGATTATCGTCGGCGCCCTGAGTGCCCTCTTCGGCGAGAAGGTCGATACGGGAGCAATCCGGACCGATGCGGACGAGGCGCGCATCAGCGGCGTGATCCTGGTCGACCATAACCGGGAAGCCCTCGACTGGCTTGCCGAGCATGATCTGGCCGCCGAAGATGGCACCGTTATTCTGCGGCGTATTATCCGTCGCAACGGCCGGGGCAGTGTCTACCTGCAGGATTCCCAGGTCTCCCGCAGCACCCTTCAAGAGCTGACTGCGCTTCTCTTCGATATGCACGGACAGCATGAGCATCAATCTCTTTTGCAGATAGATCAGCATCGTCGGCTGCTCGACGCCTATGCCGGTCTCAACGATGAAGTAGCCGCGTTGGGAGCGGTCTTTTCCGATCTGAGCAACCTGAAAAAGGAGTACGAGGATCTCAATCAGGCCGAGCGAAATCAGTTGCGGGAGCTCGATTACCTGCAGCACGCAGTGGCCGAGATAGACGGCGCCGCATTAAAGGAGGGGGAAGAGGAAGAGCTCGAGCAAGAGCTCGAGATGATATCCCAGGCGGAGAAGATCTACTCCCTGTTGGAGGATTTTTCCGCCCTGGCTTCCGAGAGTAAGGGCGGCGCGATCGCATCCCTGAGAAAGGCTCAAAGCGATCTTGTATCCTTAGGCGATATAATCCCCAAGCTGGCTCCTCTGGGGTCTCGTTTCGAATCGGCCTTCCTCGAACTGGAAGACATTGTCGAGTCGGTCCGTGCCTATCGCGACGAGGTGGAGTTCTCCCCGGAACGGCTGGACGAGATCGAGCAGAGGCTGCTGTTGATCCAACGCTTAGAGAAGAAGTACGGTGATTCCGTCAAGGCAGTGCTCGCCTACCGGGAAGAAGCAGCTGGTAAGATCGATATGATCGATAACTGGAGCGACCGTAAGGCGGAGATGGAAGCCCGGATCTCACAACTGAACGGCGAGGTCGGGCAACGGGCGAAGCGGATAAGCGAATCCCGCCGGACCGCGGCCGAGGATCTGCAGTCGGCCGTAGAGAAGCGGATTCGACCCTTGGGTATGCAGAAGGCGGTATTCCGGGTCAATGTCGATACCAAGACCGGCGCTAACGGCAAGATCAGCTGCGGGCCTACCGGCGCGGATCGGGTTGAGTTTCTGATTGCACCGAATCAGGGCGAACCCCTCAAACCTCTCCGCTCCATCGCCTCCGGCGGCGAGCTGAGCCGTCTGATGCTGGCCCTCAAGACGGTCCTCTCCGAAGCCGACCAGATTGATTCCCTGATCTTCGACGAGGTCGATACCGGCATAGGCGGCGAGGTAGCCCTGGCCCTGGGAGAACAACTGGCTCTCTTGTCGACCACGAAGCAGATTCTCTGCATTACCCACCTTGCTTCCGTGGCGGTTCGTGCCGATAATCATATAAAGGTACGCAAGGAGCTTGTGTCCGATCGTACCAATACCCGCGTAGAGTTTCTTGCCGGTGATATGCGCATCACCGAGATCGCACGCATGCTCTCGGGTGACCCGGTGGGGGAGGCCTCCATCCGACATGCCCGGGAACTCATCGATCGTTATAGCAGGAACGAAGCGCTCAAGGGGCCGGCCAGTGGGTAAAATAAGCGGAGAGGCGAAGCAGCGTTATTTTAGCAAGATAACCGAGTTCAAAGCGGCTATCGAAGAGATTCTAAAGCAGGAGAAGACGCTCCTTTCCGGGGATGAGGCGAAGTCCCCATTGGTAAAGTTGAACGTCGCCGATCAGGTCCTCAATCTTGTTTCTCACTATGTGTTGATGAACTCCCTCTCGGTCTCCCTCTTGGGGGTCAAGAATGAAGCCTATCTAAACGATGCCCGTAAAGCCTGTTATCGGGCCATTATTCAGCTCGAGGACGTGGTCAGCAGTCAGATAGACGCTCCCTATTCGGAGTACGAGGAGTATCTCGAGGCGATCCTCGAGTTTGACGAGGGCGCCCGTTGGCAACTGATCCGCAAGCTGGGCTTCTCGATCAATGCGGTTGAAGATGGGTTCGGCGCCAATTCGAAGTGGAAGTGGTCGTTTGTCGAGATCGAAGGGCGCTACGCAACGATCGTCAAGAATCTGCTTGACCTGAAATCACTCACCGCCGGACTCGATCCGCGGGCAGAGTTCTACAGTGAACGCAATGCCCATCTCCGGCTCACGAAGGAACTCCTCGAGCTCTCCGCCAATCGCTATCGGGAGAAATATGAGCTTTCGACCCTGCGGATGGATGATTTCAAGTTGGCCATCAGTTATCTGGCGGCCTTGCGGCGCCTGCACATCGTTCTGGGCGAGGTGGAGGAGGGCGAAGTCATCCGGAAGAAGATCGAAGTCTGGCGCGCCAAGATGGAATCGGACTCGAAACGAGTCGATCAGGCCAAACGGAGCGGATAGGCTCTTCGTTGACAGCCGTTTACTAACACAGTAGGATGCCTTCTAGTTATGAAGAAGTCCTACCGCTTCATCCTCGGTTTAATCGGTATTTTCGCTTATCTCATCTTCCTTCCCCGGGATCTCAATCCGGCGCTTAATGTAAGCCCCGTGGCGGCCTACGTCTACGAGGCGGAACGGAATAAGCCGGGAGAGCCGCTATCCTTCGCCGGGATTTCGCATGTGGGATTTCTCAACCCGGACGGTTCGCCCCGTCATGTCGAAAAGGTGCGTTACGCTGCGGCCGCCGCATCCTGGACCACCGTCAACTATGATTCCGTCTCGCAGAATCTGGTTCTGAGCGACCCCGACGGCGGATTGTTGATGCCTATCGAAACCAGCGGCTATCCTTTTTTTATCGATGAGCGTCTTATGGTGATCTCCACCGATAGGCTGCGACTAAAGGAGTTCAGCGCCCAGGGGGAACTTCTCTGGGAACGATCCTTTCCTTCCCTGGTGACCACCGTCGCCGGCGGCGGCGAGCGAACGATAGTGGGGCAACTGAACGGCAGCTTTCTATTTCTCGACGAAGAGGGTGAGATCATCTATCGCTTTGCTCCCGAAGAGGGGCGCATTCAGGTCGCCTATAGCGCGCTCTACGATCCGATCACATCGCTATATCTATTGGTAGCCGGAATTGATCCGCAAACAGCATATGTGATAGAGGAGCGGGGCGGTGAATTTCGGCTGATGAATCAGCGTCCCCTGGGAACCGATTTCCGGCGCAATCTTTTAGGGGAAATCCCGCTACAATCTCTCTTTGTATTAGAGTCGGAGCAGGGGGTCCTGCTTCTCGATCAACTGACCTATAAGGAACGGGCGCTTCCCTTATCCGGGAGGCTGGTCGATATGGTCGGTTTCGACGAGTATAGACTTCTCGTTTTCCTAACCCGGAGCCGAGAGGGATTTCGCCTCGAGCTTCGGCACGACCAAACCGACTACTTAGGTGAGATTGTCGTCGATCCTGATGAAGAGGAGCTCTCATTGATGGCAGCCGGGGAGAGACTCTTTCTGTTTTTCTCCGATGCGATCCTCGTTTACCAGATAGAGAGGAGATAGAATGAGGCAAGCTACTATATGGGTACTACTGCTGCTCGCTTCGGCACTCTGGGGAATTGAATACCAGTGGCCCGTTAAGGAGATCAGGCTCACCGGCACCTTCGGGGAGAACCGCTATGATCATTTCCACTCGGGTATCGATCTGGGGGCGGGCGAACAGGATATATATCCGGTTAGCGAGGGGGAGTTGATATTCGCCTATGAGGAGGGGGGAGCTGCGGCCCGACTTCCATCGGGAATGGGCTCATTCGCCGTGGTTGAACATCTGGGAGGCGTACGCTCGCTCTATGCTCATCTTAAGCGGGGGAGTCTGGCTCAGGGGCCCTACCTGCTCCCCGATCAGGCTTTGGGGGTCATGGGGGAGACCGGAAGCTCCCTGGGTGTGCATCTCCATTTCACGATCATCGATTCCGACACCGATAACATCATCAATCCGCTGCTGTTACTGCCGCCGATCGTCGATTCCGCCCGGCCGAATATCCGCAGGATCAGCCTTGAACAGGGGCGGGACTCGATCCCCTTGGACGGCGAGACGCCCGTTCTTTCCGCCGGAGAGTGGGAGCTTGTAATCGATCTCTACGACCAGAGCGATTTGATAGATCACTATTGGCCCATGGCGCCGTTTCGCGTTACCGTTTACTTGAACGGGAGCGAAGCGGTCTACCTGACCTACGAGTCTCTTCAATTCCAGGGAGATCACCATGTGTTGGTTAAATCCCCGGGGTTTTCCTATGCTGATTTCTACCGTACCGAGACCGAGATCAGTCTAGGTCGTATCACCTTAAACAGGGGTGAAACGCAGATCGAGGTGGTTGCCTCCGATTTCTACGGCAACGAAGTAGTCGCTCAGCGAAGTGTGGTGGTACGCTGATGAAGACCTTCTCCATGCAGCCGGGAGCGGAGCTTCGCGAACTGATTCCCTGTCCGCTCTGCGGCGAACGGGAGTTTCGGCCGCTCTGGTCCGGAACGATCCCTTTTGTACGCTGCCGAAACTGCCGAGCGGTATATCAGAATCCTCAGCCTAGGCAGGAGGATCTCTCCGAACGCTACAATGCGGAGTACTTCGCGTACGAACGGGAAAACGAGGAGAATTTTTTCACCCTCATGCGTCTGGGGCTCGAGGATATCGGATTCGATGAGCTCAAAGGGAAGGCGCCGCAGAGTTTTCTCGACATCGGCTGCGCCACCGGCATGCTCTTAGACCATCTGAAGAGAGAGGGATTTAGTGAGCAAGGGGTCGAGATCTGCGCCCCGGCGGCAGAGTTCGGGATCCGGGAGCGGGGACTCTCGATCCATATCGGGGATCTGGAATCGGCCGGTTTTAGTGACGAGAGCTTCGGTTTTGTCCATTCCAGCCATGTAATCGAACATCTGACCGATCCCAAGGCCTTCTTAGATGAGATCTACCGTATTCTCGTTCCCGGCGGCTACCTGCTCTTGACCACGCCGGATATCGCCGGTTTTCAGGCGCGGATCTTTGGAGAGCGCTGGCGCTCGGCTATTCACGACCATATGCTCCTCTTTTCCCGGCATACCCTGAGAATGGCGCTCCGCACGGCGGGTTTCAAGGTGCTGAAGCGCCGCTCCTGGGGAGGTTTAGCAGTGGGCAGCGCACCCAAACTGGTTAAAAAGGTCGCGGATCGCCTATGTAAGCGCCTGAATCAGGGGGATGTGATGATGTTTGCCGCCCAAAAGCCCTCGATAGGCGGGTCTTGACAGGTATATCGCTTTTTCCTAGACTTTCCCAATGCTGCGCTGGAGGAATGTATGACCAAGGAACGGCTGCTTGAACTCTCCGACGACATCATACTGGAGTTGGCCCGCAAAGAGGGGATCTATGTCGGCGATGGGATGGAAAAAGAGGAGCTCGTCGAACAGATCCTCGAAGCCCTGGATGAGGATCGCCTGGAGCGGGATGTAGTCAACAATCTGGCTATGCGGATCAAGGAGAAGAAGTACGAGGTCGTTCAAGAGGAGGAGCTGATCTTCCGTACGGACGAAGATTTTCCTATTCCGGAGCAGTACAACGAGACGAAACTCTTCTTAATGCTCAGGGATCCCTACTGGGCCTTCTGTTACTGGGAGGTCTTTCCTGCCGAGGCGGCCGAGATCAAGCGCAGCGAAGGGCTGACCGAACTTTTTTTGCGGGTGTACACCCTGGCGGATGGCGAACTTACCGCCAACAGCTTTGGTAATTTCTTCGATATTCCGGTTTCTCTCGATGACGATTGCTGGTATATCAATCTGCCCGAGAGCGGTATCCGGTATTGTATTGATCTGATTTCGGTTACCAAGGGGCTCGTCAAGCGTCTTTCCCGCTCCAACATCATCGCCAGTCCCCGGGGTAATGTACAGGAGGAGCTCAAGGCCGATCGCGACTCCCTGCAAGAGACCCTGTTTCTCTCGGGGCTCTTCGACCAGACGATCGCCGACGAGGACGAGGGTATCCCCCAGCGGATTATCTCGCTTATCGACAGCCAGTATGTGCACCTGACCAACTAACGAGGAATAGGAATGCCGAACGGATATCTCTCCCTTGTTCTTCATGCTCATCTCCCCTTTGTGCGCCATCCGGAATATGAGAGCTTTCTCGAAGAGAATTGGCTCTTCGAGGCCATCTCCGAGACCTATCTACCCCTTTTACGCCGTTTCAACCGTCTGAAGCAGGACGGCGTTCCCTTTCGGATAACCCTGTCGGTATCGCCGACGCTGGCCAGTATGCTGGCCGATGAACTCTTGCAGAACCGTTACTTAGCCCATCTTGAGGGGCAGCTCGAACTGGCCAACAAGGAGCTACTGCGGACCAGGGATAAGCCGGAGTTCCACGGGGTAGTGCGCATGTATAAGGAGCTCTTCGAGAAAAACTACGAGGAGTTCGTGCACCTCTACAAGCACAATATTCTTAAAGGTTTCAAGGAGCTGGAGAAGTCGGGACATCTCGAGTTGATAACCACCGCCGCGACCCACGCCTTTTTACCCCTCTTAGAGGAGTATCCGGAGGCGGTGGAAGCGCAGATCCATACGGCGGTTATCAACCACGGCCGGATCTTCGGGTCCGCCCCCAAGGGGTTCTGGCTTCCCGAATGCGGTTACTATCCCGGGATCGAACAGAATATAAAGCATTACAATCTGGACTACTGTTTCGCCTCGCCCCATGGAATCCTCTTTTCGGATCAGAAATCTCCCTACGGAATCTATGCTCCCATGGCATGTCCCAACGGCCTGCAGGTCTTCGGGCGGGATATTCCCTCTTCCCGGGCGGTCTGGTCGGAGGAGGAGGGCTACCCCGGGGATTACAGCTACCGTGAATTCTACCGGGATATCGGATTTGATCTCCCAATGGACTATATCCGCCCCTACATCCACGACGACGATATCCGCATCTATACGGGATTCAAGTACTACGCCATTACCGGCAAGACTGATCAGAAACGGCCCTACGTTCCCGAGGTGGCTTCCGACAAGGCTCGAGAACATGCGGAGAATTTTCTCTACAATCGTAAGAAGCAGGTAAAACAGCTGGGTCCCTTGATGGACCGTCCGCCGGTAATCGTCTGTCCCTACGATGCCGAGCTCTTTGGTCACTGGTGGTTCGAAGGGCCCCAGTGGCTCGAGTCGCTGATTAGGCAGGTTGCCGAAACCGAGGGGGAGCTGGCAATGGTTACTCCCAGCGATTATCTAAAGGAGTACCCCGAGAATCCGGTAGGGCAGCCTACCTTCTCGAGTTGGGGGAACAAGGGCTATGCGGAGGTCTGGATCGACGGCACGAACGACTGGATTTATCGCCATGTTCACAAGGCGATCGAGCGCATGCGGGACCTGGTTAAGCGTTACCCCAATGAGTCGGGCCTGAAGCTCCGGGTGCTCAACCAGGCCGCCCGGGAGGTATTGTTGACGCAAGCTTCGGATTGGCCCTTTATTATGAAGACCGGTACCACCGTCCCTTATGCGGAGAAGAGGATCAAGGAGCATCTCTACAATTTTACCCGCATCTACGATAACCTCTGTCGCAATACGGTGGATACCGAGTGGGTCACCTCGATCGAGAAGAAGAATAACGTCTTTCAGGACATCGATTATCGAATCTTCAAGGAGATCCGGCCCTCCTAAAGCTGAGAACGGGCGTAGGCGTTGAGCTCATCCATGTTCAAAAGCTCTCCGAAGTGGAGTCGGCGGCGGATGCCCCGCTCTTCCTGATGGCTTATGCGGAAGATGCGGTAGGCGATTATCCGCGGGGCAGGGAAGCTTATCCTGAGGGGCCGGCCGTTCATGTCCACTACCTGGTTGACTTGTAAGGGGCGCTCGATCTCCTGGTTCTGACCGTCGGGGTAGATCAGATAGTTTTCATCGAGGGTCACTCCTCCGTCTCCTGCTCATCCGCCGAAGGAAAGTTGATAGTTTTCCCGGGCATTCCCTCATCATCGAGTTCCTCAATTAAGGAGACACTCTGAAAAGGCAACATGATGTGCTTCGCCTCGGCAAAGTCTTTGCGGAACTCGTCCTCTGCAGGATTTATAATCAGCGCGCTGTTCTTGGGCAGGATTAGATCCTTTATGGAGACGAAATAGGGGTGGGTGAGGTCGAGGCTGCGGGCCTTGAGGCTTACCTCTTTCTCCTTCCATTTGAAATGAACCCGGTAAATCGACACTTTGGCTCCTCTCCTCGCAGATCTTGAAGAATCATCATTGCAGATGCCGATTTTCTCGCCTACTAAACAAGTGTGAAGCTATTAGTATCGGCAGCTAGAGCTAATTCCTTTAATAAAAAAGATATGACGTTGACAAATTTCCTGTGTGCGGTAGTATTTGGATAAGGGTGGGGAAAAGTGGGAAATTGTAGTAGAAAGTGGTAGGGACGGGTGATAACAGGAGAATACAGAAATTCCCTCGACGAGAAGGGAAGGCTGTTGATTCCGGCCAAACTCAGGACGGAATTGGAGGGCGAGCGCCTGGTGCTCACCCGCGGGGTGGAATCCTGTCTCTGGTTGTTTCAAAGCGAACAATGGCGCTCCCTCGCGGAGCAGCTGACCCAATCAACCTCCCTTTTTCAGAAACGCGCCCGAATTCTGAAGCGGCGCATTATCGCTCCTGCGCAAGAAGTCGAGATCGACAAGGCGGGCCGCATTAACATTCCGCCCACCCTGCGGGAGTATGCGGAGCTCACCAAGGATACGGTTATCCTGGGGCTGGAGAATTACATGGAGATTTGGAGTGAGGCCGCCTACCTCGAGGATATGGACTCCAACGAAGAGGAGTTCCTCGAGGCGGCTGAAGAGCTGGGAAAGATTCTTTCCCTATAAGGTAATGTTAGACGAGTAGGTAGGTTGATGACGGATATCGTGCATGTTCCGGTGATGTACAACGAGGTTCTCACATTTTTAGCGCCGGAGAAGGAAGACGGGCTTCTGGTGGACTGCACCATGGGCGAAGGCGGCCACTCCGAACTCTTCCTGAAGCAGTATCCGCAGCTCAAAGTAGTCGGTCTGGATGCCGACGCCTCTATTCAAACGGTGGCCAAGAAGCGGCTGGAACCCTACGGAGAACGGGTACGCTTCTTTAACACCTGGTTTAATCTGTTTTTTCGCGACTATCCTTTGGGAGGGGAACGTCCGCACCGTATACTTTTCGATTTGGGTATTTCCGTCTACCACTTTGAACGCAGCGGTAGAGGATTTACCTTTCGCGCCGATGAGCCGCTTGATATGCGGCTCGATTCCTACCTGGAAACCACCGCCGCCGATATAGTGAATGACTACCCTGAAGAGCAGTTGGCGGATATCTTCTACCATTACGGTGAAGAACGCTACTCGCGCCGCATCGCCGCGGCGGTGGTTCGGGCGCGGAAAAGCGCTCACATCGAGAGCAGTAAGGCCCTAGAGGAGATTATTTGGAAGGCGGTGCCCGAAGGCTATCGACGCGGACGTCTTCATCCCGCTACTCGCAGCTTTCAGGCGCTGCGTATTGCCGTAAACGGCGAGCTGGCCCGGCTGGAACAGGCCTTAGAGTATGCGCTTAAGGTGCTCGAGCCGGGCGGCCGCATGGGGGTGATCTCCTTTCATAGCCTGGAAGACCGAATCGTAAAGCGATTCTTCCAGGGCAAGAATAAGACCTGTACTTGTCCCGAAGATTGGCCGATGTGTAAATGTGAGGGGGAACCGATTCTCAAGATCCTGACCAAGAAGCCCCTGGTCCCCTCGGAGGAGGAGGTGAGCACCAATCCTCCCTCCCGGAGCGCTAAATTCCGGGTAGCACAGAAGATGAAAGAGTGGGAATGAGATGAAGCGAATACTCTTGATCGGCATATTGGTAAGCATTCCGGCGCTGCTGTTCCTCAACGTCTGGCAGGGATTCCGCTACTGGGAGCTGGAGCGGGGGATCGCCCGGCTCCAGGATGAGCAACAGCAGATGTTCGAAGAGAATAAGCTGATGATAGTAAATATTGCGGTGGCGGCCTCTCCGGCCAGGATCGCTGAACTGGCCCAGGAGCTCGGGCTCGAGAAGTACGATGCCGCCCAGCGGTTGATTGTGCGGCTATCAAGGCGGGGCAGCGATGGATAGGCGTGAACTCTTCTCGCTGGAGGAGGCCCGGGATGCGCTGAATGCCCGTTTTATCGGCCCGACTCTCAGCCGGATGGTCGCAGGAGTCTCCATCGATACACGTACCATCGCGCACGATGATCTCTTTGTCGCCTTGCCGGGAGAGAATAGCGACGGTCACCGTTTTTTAGGCACGGCTTTTGAGGGCGGCGCGGTCGCGGCGATTGTGAAAGAGGACTACTGGGAGGATCTTGATCGCCCTGTGCGAGAGATCGGTTCTTTTCTCATCGTTCGCGATCCGCTTACTGCCCTGCAAACTCTGGCAAGCTGGTATCTCAATCGCTTTCCTGAGCTCATGCGGATCGGTATAACCGGAAGTAACGGGAAAACGACCACCAAGGAGTTCGCCGCCGCCGTCCTTAAGCGACACGGCAGCACCTATGTCTCGCAGGGGAACTTCAACTCCGAAATCGGATTGCCCCTGGCGATTTTCGGTCTGCAGAGGGAGCATCGCTTCGGTGTTTTCGAGCTGGCTACTAACCGGGTGGGAGAGATCGCCCTGGAGGCGGCAATCCTCAAACCGCAGATTGCGTTGATAACCAACATCGGAACTGCTCACATCGGTATGTTCGGCTCTCGGGAGGCGATCGCCGATGAGAAGAGCGCGATCTTCAACAATTTCGACGCCTCATCCCGGGGCCTGGTCTGGGAGGATGACCCATTCGCTAAGCGCCTGATGCAGGGGAAGCGGGGACGCTTCTCTTTTTTCGGCCCTCGGACAACCGACGGCGTCGAGACGCTGGTGGAAACCGGGGCTGAAGGTGGGTTGATCCGCTATCGCGGCCGGGATGTGCGCTGCAAGCTGCCGGGGCGGCATAATCTGCTCAACGCCTGTGCAGCGATCTCCATCGCCCAGCTCTGCGGTGCGGGGGAAGAGGCGGTCGCGGCGGGAATTGAGGCGGTGGAAGCCTCTTTCGGCAGGAGCGAGCTCCTGGAAGGGGAGGTAACGGTCTATCAGGACTGTTACAACGCCAATCTCGAGAGTCTTCTGGCGGGAATCGAGGCGGTACGCAGTCTGTCCTGGAGCCGGGGACGGAGGATTGGGGTGTTCGCCTCTATGAAGGAGCTCGGCGACGAGGGCGAGAGTCTTCACCGGGAGGCCGGCCGACAATGCGCCGCCAGCGGTTTCGATGCCTGGTTCTTTCTGGGCCAGGAGGCTCGGGAGAGTCTTGCCGCCTTCGAGGCGGAAGGTGGAGAGGGGCGCTGGTATCCCGAGTTGGCTGCGCTGGGTGATGCGCTTTTGGCCTATATTCAGCCCGGGGATCTGCTCTATCTCAAGGGATCCCGCAGTATGGGGCTCGAGCGGCTCACCGAACGGGTGCGGGAAGTACAAAAAGGGAGTGAGGTATGCTAAAAGAGCTGCTTCTGCCGCTGGTTCAGTATGTAAGTGCCTTCAATATCTTTCAGTATATTACCTTCCGCGGCGCCTATGCGGCGGTTACCGCCCTTTTTGTCTCCTTTATCTTCGGCCCCTGGCTGATTGAGTTCCTGCGGCGCTTGAAGTTCGGCCAGTCCATCCGCGGCGACGGTCCCGAGAGTCACTTGGTAAAATCCGGCACCCCCACCATGGGTGGTCTGCTGATTATCGTCTCTATGCTGATCGCGGTCATGCTCTGGCAGGATCTGGGCAACAGCTATACCTGGATCGCATCGGCGGCCCTGGCTGGATTCGCCTTCGTCGGCTTTCTCGACGATTATCTCAAGATCCGTAGAGGCTCCTCGGAGGGGCTTTCGGTCAAGGCGAAGCTTCTGGGGCAGATCCTTGTGGCCGGAGGGGTGGTCCTCTATCTCTATTTCAACCGGACCGAATACACCACGCTCCTCTATATTCCGTTCTTCAAGCGTCCGCTGCTCGATCTGGGCTTTCTCTACATCCCCTTCGCTATGATTCTGCTGGTCTTTACCTCTAATGCGGTCAATCTGACCGACGGTTTGGACGGACTGGCTATCGGACTGGTTATCCTGGTCGGAGTGGCCTTCACTATTTTGACCTATTTGACCGGCCGGGCCGACTACGCCGAGTATCTGCTGATTCCTCACATCCGCGAGGCGGGAGAACTGGCTATCCCCTGTTTAGCGCTGGTCGGGGCCAGCGTAGGTTTCCTCTGGTACAACGCCCATCCGGCCGAGGTGTTTATGGGCGATACGGGCTCCCTGGCTTTAGGCGGGGTTCTCGGGGTCATTGCGTTGATGATCAAGAAAGAGGTGCTGCTGATTATCGTCGGCGGCGTCTTCGTGCTGGAGGCGCTCTCGGTTATCATTCAGGTAGTCTCCTACAAAATGACGAAGAAGCGGGTCTTTAAGATGGCCCCGCTTCATCACCACTTCGAGCTCAAGGGCTGGGACGAGAGCAAGGTCGTGATCCGATTCTGGATTCTCGGCGGACTCTTTGCAATCTTGAGCCTATCAACCTTGAAGCTGCAGTAGCGCGAGCGAAGGATAGAGACGAGGAAATGAGCGGTACATTTGTCGCCGAAAAGATCGATTCTCAACCTGCCGACCTGCTGTTTACCGGGGTGACCCTGCTGTTGGCGGGTGTCGGAGCGGCTTTTCTCTTCTCCGCCTCCTACTACTACGGCGAGCTGCAGTTCGGCGACTCTTTTCACTTCATCAAGAAGCAATCTCTCTTTCTTGTAGCCGGTACCGTCGGTTGCGTGCTCCTCAGTCGAGTCCCGCTCGAAAAGCTGCAGGCCTGGGTCGCGCCGATTCTCTTCGGCAGCTACCTGCTGCTCTTGCTCCCCTTCGTGCCCGGTATCGGCGGAACGGTAATGGGTGCCCGGCGCTGGATCTTCCTGATGGGCTTCTCCTTTCAGCCTTCCGAGCTTGCAAAGCTCGCACTGGTGCTTTATCTGGCGCATATATTCAGCAAGAAGGCCGACCGAATCGACGACCTGATGAACTCGGTGGTGCCGCCGCTGATCGTTACCTCCCTCTTTGTGGTCACGATCTACGGTCAGAACGACTTCTCTACCGCCTTTTTTCTGCTCTTTGTCGGGGTCGTACTCTTCTTTGTCTCCGGTATTAAGCTGAGTTACTTTCTCTTTTTAGCCACCGCAGTCATCCCCTTGGCGGCAATCCTGATTTTTACCAAGGAGCACCGGGTGCAGCGGATTATCGCCTTCCTGCGACCGGAGCTCGATCCCTCCGGTACCGGCTATCAGGTCATAGCCGCCCGGGACGCCCTCGAGAAGGGAGGCATCCTCGGAGTCGGGCTCGGTCAGGGTACCGAGAAGATCGGCGGTCTTCCCGAAGCTCACTCCGACTTTGTATTCGCCGTACTGGGCGAGGAGACCGGCTTGCTGGGGATCGCCGCTATTCTGGTGGTCTTCGTCCTCTTCGCCGTCAGAGGCTACACCATCGCCCTGCGAGCGGGATCCTCCTTTCGGTTCCTGCTGGCCTTCGGCTGTGTCACGGCTGTTTTCTTCCAGGCCCTCTTTAACATCGCCGTCGTGGCGGGGCTGGTTCCGGCAACGGGTATCCCTCTGCCGTTCTTTAGTTCGGGAGGGTCATCCTTGGTAATGACCCTGTTGATGTGCGGTCTAATTCTCAATGTTTCCCGTTCAGCGGAAACCCAGGGAGAACTGATATGAGCAGTTACGCCTATCATGAACGTTATTATGCCGGTAAGCAGCCGGTGATCAGTCGCAGCGGCGATGCGCGGCGTAAGCGCAACGACGAGAACCGGGTGAATCTGAATCGTCTCCTGTCGGGACTCATACTCTTCCTGTTGGTCGTGCTGGCCGGAGAACTCGTTTTTCACCTGATTATCAGTCCCCGGCTCGTGTTGCGTCATGTGTCGATCACTGCCGACGGGTACTGTTCCCTCACCAATGAAGAGATTCTGAGGCTCGCCGGTCTGGAGGGGAGTGTATCTTTCATCAGTCTTCGGGAAAGGCTTATAGAGGAGCGGCTCCTGGAGAATCCGATGATTCAGGCGGCGGAGGTGAGGAAACGCTTCCCCGACCGACTCTCGATCGCGATAACCCCCCGAAAGGCCCTGGCTTCGGTATTCGCATCCTCAAACGGGGCCAGCTTGCCCCTCTGCATCGACAAAGAGGGCTACATCCTTTCCGCGGCAGCGGCGCCGGCGGAGAGCTCCATGCCGGTCGTATCGGGAGTACGGCTGATGGATGTGCGTCCGGGTATGCGTTTTCCCCAGGAGCTGATAAGCTACCTGGAACAGCTCTCGCTTCTTCAGGCCGAGTCTCCTGAGCTCTATAACTTGATCAGCGAGATAAAATTCGTTAAAAAGAGTACAGGCAGATATGAAGTTGTGCTTTTTCCGGGGCATGCCCGCTTGAGGGTGCGCACCGGTCCTGAACTGAATACCGAGATGCTGCGCAGTATACTACTGGTAATCGACGTCGTTCAGGCCCAGGGAATCCTTGATTCTTTAGCGGAGCTCGATTTTCGTACTGGTGAAGTCGTATACCGTACAAGGGGGGGGTGACGGTGCCGAACGACAGTTTGATCGTTGGATTAGACATCGGAACAACCAAGGTCTGCGCATGCATAGCCGAGCGGAACGAGAATGGTCTGCTCGAGGTGATAGGCGTCGGCGTAGCTCCGTCCCAGGGGCTTCGCCGCGGCGTGGTAATAAATATCGAATCGACCCTTAAGTCGGTGGCCGCGGCAATCGAGGCCGCCGAACTCATGTCCGGGCGGGAGGTCGAATCGGTTCTTACCGGGATCGCCGGCGCCCACATAGAGGGCATTAACTCCCGGGGCGTGGTGGCCGTTTCCGGTCGAGACCGGGAGATATCCAAAGAGGATGTAGCCCGGGTCATCGAAGCCGCTAAGGCCGTGGTGATTCCCATGGACCGGGAGGTCCTCCACGTCATTCCCCAAGAGTTCATAGTCGACGATCAACGGGGGATCAAGGATCCCATGGATATGATCGGCATCCGCCTCGAAGCGGAGGTGCATATCATTACCGGTTCGGTTACCTCGGCCCAGAATCTCCTCAAGTGCGTCAACCGCGCCGGATTCCGGGTCAACGAGATCGTACTCGAGTCTATAGCCTCATCGAGAGCGGTCCTTACCGAGGATGAGAAGGAACTCGGGGTGCTGCTGATCGATCTCGGCGGCGGCACTACCGATGTGCTGGTTCATCTCGAAGGCGCGCCGTATCACACCGACGTTGTCGCCTTAGGCGGCAATCAGGTCAGTAACGATATCTCCATTGTCCTGAAGACGCCCCTCGATGTGGCGGAACGGATCAAGAAGGAGTCGGGCTGCTGCTATCTGCCGTTGGTCGACGCCGACGAGACCGTAATGATCCCCGGGGTCGGCGGCTGGCCCGCAGCCTCGATCCCCCGGCAGGAGCTGGTGAAGATCATTCAGCCGAGAATGGCGGAGATCTTCTCCCTGGTGAGAGAGCAGCTCGATAAAAAGGACTATCTGCGTCACCTCGGCGGCGGCGTGGTCCTGACCGGCGGGGGATCTCTGATCCCCGGCGCGGCGGAGCTGGCGCTGGAGGTCTTCGGCATTCCCGCCCGCATCGGGGTGCCCGATAAAATGCGGGGCTTGGTGGAAGAGTATCAGAGTCCCATATATGCGACCGCCATGGGGCTGGTCATGTACGGAGGCGAGTCTGTGCGCGCTCCGGAACCGGGTATGCGCGCTCGGAAGGGGGATAACTTCGTAGACAAGCTGCGGGGTTGGATGAAGGAATTTTTCTAAGGCATAATTGCCGTCGGAAAGGGGTCAGGATTTTTGGTAGGGTCCGATCTCAATGCGACGGCGATCAGAAATAAAGTCGCTCGGGGAGGGGGCTATGCATATTGAAGTTGTTGAAGAACGTGGCGCAGATCCGACCTTGATCAAGGTTATCGGAGTCGGCGGCGGCGGAAGTAACGCCGTAAACCGGATGATTGCGTCTGATCTCCAGAAGGTAGAGTTTATTGCCGCAAATACCGATCTCCAGGCCTTAAAGCGTTCGGAAGCGGAGGTCAAGCTGGCGCTTGGCTCGAAGCTGACCAACGGTTTAGGGGCCGGCGGAGTGCCCGAGGTGGGCGAAAAGGCGGCCATGGAGGATGCGGAGAAGATCAAAGAGGCCCTTATCGGCGCCGATATGGTCTTTATCACCGCCGGAATGGGCGGCGGAACCGGTACGGGCGCCGCGCCGGTCGTGGCCAAGATCGCCAAGGAGCTTGGAATCCTGTCGGTCGCGGTGGTCACGAAACCCTTCGATTTTGAGGGACGTAAGAAGCGCAGTCTGGCCGAAGAGGGGATCGAGAAGTTGCGGGAGGCGGTCGATACCCTGATCATCATCCCGAACCAGTATCTCCTCAAGATCGTCGAGAAGCGTACGCCGATCAAAGAGGCCTTCCTGATGGCCGACGATGTGCTCCGTCAGGGAGTGCAGGGAATCTCGGAGCTGATTACGATTCCCGGGGAGATAAACATCGATTTCGCCGACGTGCGGACCGTCATGCGCGGCCGCGGAGATGCCTTGATGGGGATCGGCGTCGGTCACGGCGACAACCGAGCGGTCGATGCGGCCACCAATGCGATCAACAATCCCCTCTTGGAGGATGCCCGCATCGAGGGCGCCAAGGGGATTCTCGTCAATATAACCGGCGGAGAGGATCTCTCCCTAGCCGAATACGAGGAAGTGGTCCAGATTATCACCGCCAATGCCGACGACGATGCATTGATCATTCCCGGAAGCGTCTTCGATTCCTCCCTGCAGGATGAGATCCGGGTCACCGTGGTAGCCACCGGTTTTACCGCCGAGGCGGTTGCCGGCGAGACGACCCAGGCCGAGGAAGAGTCGGAAGATGAGATCATCAAGTACAAGGATTGGCTCGAGATCCGCGGAAAGGGACTTTCCAAAGGCGGAACGCCGAGTCTCTTTCTCTCCGGACGAAATAGCAGCGACACCGACCTAGGTATCCCCACCATCCTCAGGGACCGGAAGATAGCGGGCCAGGGGGAGTAGTGCCCGATCTCCTGCGCGGTTACAGCGATTATCTCCTGCTCGAAAGGCGCTATCTCCCCGCAACGGTGGAGAGCTACGAAGGGGTAGTGCGTCGTTTCCTCGAGCACGCCGCCGAGCGGGGTATCGATCCCGCCGCGGCGGAGGAAGGCGAGATCGCCTACTGGATCATGATTCAGCGTACCCCGGACGGGGAGGCGGTCGATCCGAGAACCACCGCGCGTGAGGTGAGCGCCCTACGCTCCTTCTTCCGTTATCTTATGCTCGAGGGACGGAGGACGGATAATCCTGCTCTTCTGCTCGAGCGGCCCAAGGCGAACCGCCGCTTACCCGAGGTGATGAGCGTCGAGGAGGTGGAACGCTTCCTCGATTGCATCGATCTGAACGGCCCCTTAGGTATTCGCGACCGGGCTCTCTTCGAGCTGATCTACTCCTGCGGCCTGCGGGTCAGCGAGGCAGTCTCCCTGGTACTCGACCGCTATTACCCCCAGGAGCAGGTCTTGCGCGTTGTCGGCAAAGGCGACAAGGAGCGCTTCGTTCCCATGGGTGAGACTGCCCGGGACTGGCTCGAACACTACCTGCAGCAGGCTCGACCCACTCTGGCATCCATGAAGCGGCCCAGCAACGCGGTCTTTCTGAATCGCCGGGGTTCGCCCTTGAGCCGTAAAGGGATGTGGAAACGCTTTAAAGAGACCGCCCTCTTAGCCGGCGTCGACGGAAAGATCCACACCTTGCGTCACTCCTTCGCCACCCATTTGCTGGAGGGCGGTGCCGATCTACGCTCCGTGCAGGAGCTTCTCGGACACGCCGATATCACCACGACCCAGATCTACACCCATGTAGCCGAACAGGGGCTCCGGAATCAACACCGGAGTTTTCATCCCCGGGGGTAAAAGCATGGAGCACCAGAGGAGACTAGTATGAGGGGAGGTAATAGAATGCAGCATATCGCAAAGATTGGTTCAGTCGTCCTGTCCCTGGCTCTTCTGCTCCTCCTCGTCTCCTGCTCCCCCCAGCGACGGGAGTATCTCGAACGGGTACAGGCCCTGGAGAGCGGAGAGACCGGCAGGATCGATCAGGCCGCGGTGGAGGAGCTGGAGGCTCATATCAAGGAGCTGCAGAGCGAGGTGGAAGAGCTGACCGCCTCTACCGAGAAGCTCGGCACCTACTACAAAATGCTGGCCGTCGACTTCTTCGACGCCGGTATGTTCGGTCCGGCCCTCGATTACTTCGAGAAGGCCCTCTACATCTACCCCGAAAATCACGTGCTCTACTACTACGCCGGCGTCTCTACGGCTCGCATCGCAAAGACCCGGCAAACCCAGCAGGAACTCACGAACGCCCTCTTGCGGGCCGAAGAGTTCTACCTGGAGGCCCTGCGAATAGACGCCGACTACCGCGATGCCCTATATGCCCTAGGCGTTCTCTATGTCTTCGAGCTCAATACCCCCGAGCGCGGCATCCCCTACCTGGAAGATCTGGCCGCTATGGACGAGACGCGGAGCGATGTTCGCTTTGTACTGGCCCGGGCATATGCGGCCCTGGGAGAATTCACTGCCGCCGCCGCGAGCTACCGGGAGATAATCGCCATAGATCCCGATTCCGAAGCGGCGGCGAACGCCCAGCGCCTCTTGACGGTGCTCGAAGGGGATACGCCGTGATCGGAGCACTGACTATCGACCGCCTTCCCCGCTTGAGTCTGCGGGAGCGTCTTGAACTCTTGGAGATTATAGGCCACTCCCCGAAGCAGCTTGCCCCGCGGAATATTGAGGAGATCCTGAAGAGGTCCTATAAACAGACCTATACGCTTCCTTCCCTGATCGAAGCCGCCGCAATGGAAGCGGAGTGGCTGTTTAAGCACTCCGGCGGCATCATCGCGGCGGATGATCAAGGTTATCCCTCACTCTTGCGGGAGATCTACGATCCCCCTTTCCTGCTCCGCTTTCGGGGAGAGGTACAGGCCTTCGCCCGCCCGGCCGTCTCGGTGGTCGGTACCCGGCATCCGAACGGCCGGGGCGCCCGATCCGCCTTTCAGATCGGCGAGGAACTGGGCCGCCTCGGTATCAGCGTCGTTTCCGGGCTGGCCCTCGGGATCGACCGGCAGGCCCACGCGGGCAATGCATCCGTCGGGGCCGCCTCGGTTGCAGTCCTCGGCTCAGGTATTGCCGAGGTCTCGCCCCTCTCGAGCCGTCCAACCGCGGAGAGGTTGCTACAGGCCGGCGGAACGATCATCAGTGAATATCCGGTATTCACGCCGCCCGCCCGCTATCGCTTTCCCGAGCGCAACCGGATTATCGCGGGGCTTACGATGCGCACCCTGATCGTCCAGGCCCCGCACCGCTCGGGGGCTCTGATAACCGCCGATTACGCCCTCGACCAGGGACGGGAGGTCCTTGTCCATGCCGACTGCATGCAGCCGGGGGTGGGCGACGGCACCCGGGAACTCTTCGAGAATGGCGCCAGGGCGGTTCTGCACGCCTCCGAGCTCCTCGGCGAGGTCTATCCCGATTGTGCATGGGAATCAATGCGGGAGAGAGTCTCATGAACGAACGGCTCACGCAGCTGATCGAGGAGTACCTCGATTATATCGCTTCGGTCCGGCACCTCTCGCCCCGGAGCGTCGAGGCCTACGGGCGGGATTTAGAGCTCTTTCAGGCGTACTGCCAGGCCGGGGAGGCGGTTTTTCCGCCGAGCGATAAGGATTCACGCTCCTTTGTGGCCTCCTTGAGCAGGCGCGGTCTCCATGCGCGGAGTATCAACCGTATTCTCTCTAGCCTCCGGGGCTTTTTTCAGTATCTTCAGAAGCGAAACGAGCTGGAATTGAATCCCTTCGCCGAGATAGAGGGCTTGAAGAGCGGCCGCCGGCTGCCGGCCTTCCTTCTTCCGGAGGAGATCGAGCGGATGCTCGCCCTGCCGAAGGATGATTTTGCCGGAACCCGGGATCTGGCGCTGATGGAGTTTCTCTATTCCACCGGCTGCCGGGTGGCCGAGGCGGTTTCCGTCGATGAGGCGCAGCTGCATTCCGGCGAGGGACGGGTAAAGGTGCTCGGTAAGGGGGACAAGGAACGTTACCTCTACCTGGGTGAACCCGCTTTGAAGGCTCTTGGGGAGTATCGGGCCCAGCGGGCGACTCTGCTTACGCGCCTCGGTCGTCGCGATCAAAAGGCCCTCTTCGTTAACCACCGGGGCGGCCGCTTGAGTGTGCGCGGGATTCGATTGATTATCGACCGCTATGCCCGGGAGGCCGGTCTCGACAAAAAGGTCTCTCCCCACAGCTACCGCCACAGCTTCGCCACTCATCTGATCGATGCGGGCGCGGGGATCAGGACGGTGCAGGAGCTTCTAGGCCATAGTTCCCTGAAGGCGACCCAGATCTATACTCACGTGGAGTTGGAGCGGTTGCGGAAGATTCACGCCGCCGCCCATCCCCACGGCGGCAGAAAGGAAATAAGAGTATGACCGAAATGAAAGCGACTACGATTTTAGCGGTCCGCAAGGACGGCAAAACCGCGATGGCCGGGGACGGACAGGTGACCCTGGGTAATACGGTAATGAAGGGCAACGCGCGCAAGGTTCGCACCATCTACGACGGCAAGGTTCTCGTCGGCTTCGCCGGCGCTACGGCCGACGCCTTTACCCTTTTCGAGCTCTTCGAAGCGCGGATCAAGGAGTACAAGGGAGATATCACCCGAGCGGCGGTAGAGCTGGCCAAGGCCTGGCGCACCGACAGGATGCTCAGGCGCCTCGAGGCGATGCTCCTGGTGGCCGACGCGGAGAAGATACTCCTCATATCGGGTACCGGCGATGTGATCGAACCCGAGGAGGGGGCGATAGCCATCGGTTCCGGCGGCAGCTACGCCTATGCGGCGGCCTTAGCCTACCTCGATTCGGCCGCGAAACTCTCGGCCTTAGAGATTGCAGAGCGCTCCCTGAAGATCGCCGCCGATATCTGTATCTACACCAATCAGCAAATCATCAGCGAGGAACTGGGATGAAGATCGACGACATGACCCCCCGCGAGATCGTCGCGGAACTGGATAAGTACATCATCGGCCAGGAAGAGGCCAAGAAGGCGGTGGCCATCGCCCTCCGCAACCGCACCCGCCGCAAGAAGCTCCCTAAAGAGCTGCGGGAGGAGATCGCTCCCAAGAACATCATTATGATCGGTCCCACCGGGGTCGGTAAAACCGAGATAGCCCGGCGTCTTTCAAAGCTCTCCGGGGCCCCCTTCGTCAAGGTGGAGGCTACCAAGTATACCGAGGTCGGCTATGTCGGCCGGGATGTGGAGTCCATGGTACGTGATCTGATGAGCGTGGCGGTGGCCATGGTCAAGGAGGAGATGCAGGAGGGGGTTCGGGAAGAGGCCGTGCGGCGTACCGAAGAGGCGATCCTCGATCTCCTCTTACCGGGTATCAAGAAGCAGGAGTCCGATAAGGAGGGGCACCTGCCGGTGGTCAGCGGCGAGACCGGCAAGGCCGATACGCGAGAGAAGTTCCGCGTCATGCTTCGGGAAGGAAAACTCGAGGATAAGAGCGTCGAGGTTGAGGTCGCGAAGAGCGGCTTCCCCACCGTCGAGGTCTTCGCCGGGAACAACATGGAGGAGATGGATCTCAATCTGGGAAGCCTCTCGTCCATGCTGGGGATGGGAAAGAAGCGCAAGCGGGTCACCGTCAAGCGCGCGCGAGAGATAATCCTGGCCGAAGAGCTCGATAAGCTGGTCGACACCGAACGGGTCTCTGAAGTAGCCCGGGAGCGTGTCGAGGAGATGGGGATCATCTTTATCGACGAGATCGACAAGGTGGCCGGCAAGGAGAGCCGCTCCGGGGCCGATGTGAGCCGCGAGGGGGTCCAGCGGGATATCCTGCCCATAGTGGAGGGCAGTACGGTCAATACCAAGCACGGCATGATCGACACCGGCCACATCCTCTTTATCGCCGCCGGAGCCTTTCATATCTCGAAGCCCTCGGATCTGATCCCCGAGCTGCAGGGCCGCTTCCCCTTGCGGGTGGAGCTCTCCGACTTGGGCGCCGAGGAGTTTGAACGGATTTTGACTCAACCTCAGAATGCCTTGATCACCCAGTACAAGGAGCTGATCGGCACCGAAGAGGTGACCCTCGATTTTACCCCGGAAGCGGTAAAACGGCTCTCCGAGGTAGCCTATCAGGTCAACTCCCGGAGCGAGAATATCGGCGCCCGGCGGCTGCATACGATTATGGAGCTCCTGTTGGAAGAGGTCTCCTTTACCGCTCCTGAAATAAAGGGGCAGACGATCAAGATTACCCCCCAATATGTGGATGAGCGGCTGGGTGAGGTGGTCGAGGATCAGGATTTGAGTCAGTACATCCTCTGATGGGGAGGAGCCCTTATCCTCGGCTGAGAATCTGCCGAAAAGATAAGGAGAAGGAGTAGCAGATGTTCTACGGAAACAGCTTCGGCAAAACAATAGACCTCCTGCACCGCGGTATGGACGTTACCGTCCTCCGGCGCAGCGTGATCGCCAACAACATAGCCAATGCGGATACGCCGAACTTCAAGCGCAGTACCATAAACTTCGAGTCGGAACTGCAGCGGGCCCTCGATTCCGAGAAACCAACCGGTCGTCTGCAGGCGGCTTTAACCGATGAACAGCATATTCCCTTCAGCCGATCGGTCGATTACCGGACCGTGAAGCCCAAGAAGGTGCTCGATTACCTGACCCAGGCGGACAATAACGGCAACAACGTCGATCTGGAAGAAGAGATGATGATGGAGCTGCAGAATCAGCTTCGCTACGAGATCATGACCCGTTCGGTGGCCGACCAGTTCAGCCGGGTCAACATCGTGCTGCGCTAAGCAGGGCGAGAGAGGAGAATAGAAGATGGGAATGTTTACCAGCATTAGCACCGCCGCCTCCGGGATGACCGCCCAGCGGCTTAGGCTGGATGTAGTTTCGAACAATATCGCCAACGCCGATACGACTCGGACCCCCGAGGGCGGGCCCTACCGGCGCAGCCGGGTGATCTTCAAGCCTCGAGTGGAGGAGCCCTACTTCAAAATTCCCTTCCTGCCGAAGCGGCTGGATAACGGGATAGGCTCCGGCGTGCGGGTGGCGGAGGTTACCAAGGATATGGATACCAAGACGCGGCTCGTCTACGATCCTACCCATCCGGATGCGATCAAATCGGGGCCGAAGGAGGGCTATGTGGAGATGCCCAACGTCAATATCGTGGAGGAGATGGTGGATATGATCTCCGCCTCCCGTTCATACGAGGCCAATATCGCTCTGGTGAATGGGTCGAAGAGTATGTTTATGCGCTCCCTCGATATCGGCAGATAGGAGTAGTTGAATGGATATTTTTAGCCCGGATCAAGTTCACGGACATACAATCGGATTGAACAGGACCAATCAGAATCATCTGACCGGCAAGCTGGCCCAGAATCAGCCGACCGATACCAGCGAGGCGGGATTCGCATCTGCGATGTTGGAAGCCCTGAACGGCGCCAACGACCTCCAGCAGGAGAGCACCGCCTTGACTCAGCAGATGCTGACCGATCCGAACAGCGTCGACAGTCACGATGTAACGATAGCGATGGCGAAAGCCAATATGGCCGTATCGATGACGAAATCGGTCGTCGACGGCGCGATTAAAGCATATAAGGAGATTATTAGCTTGCGGTAGTCAAGTTGGAAGTTCTGCTGTAGAATAGACTTGGTAGGTAAACCGGAGCTAATTAACCAGTTGGTGCCTTGGGAGGGGACATGAACGAATGGTTGAAGAAGTTCCTGGAGCAGGTAAAGGGCGGATGGAGTAAATGGTCGCTGATTCAGCGGGTTATCTTTATCTCCATCGGCGTCGCGGTTATCGGTGCTGTCGTGGCCTTGGTCACCTTCAGCGCTCAGCCGAGCATGGTGCCGTTGTTGACGACCCCCGTTACCGATCAGGAAAAGTTATCTGAAATTTCACTCCGTTTGGACGAAGAGAAGGTGGAGCACACCGTCTCGGCCGACGGACGTATATTCGTAAAGGATAGAATCACCGCACAGCGTATGGTCGCGGTCCTGATGCGCGAGGACTTGATACCGAACGAGGTATCTCCCTGGGATGTATTCAAGCTCGACCGCTGGACGATTACCGACTTCGAACGGAACGTCAATCTGCGTCAGGCGATTACCCGCAGTCTGGAACAGCATATCGAGGCGCTCCAGGATGTAGACGACGCCGAGGTGACCCTGGTGATGCCCGAGGACGAACTCTTTTCGGAGGATCAGCAGCCGGTGACCGCTTCGGTCATCGTGACCCCCACCCCGGGCAGCGACATCTCCACCAACCGAGGTAAGATCGAGGGGATCGTCAAGCTGGTGCAGTTTGCGGTGGAGGGCTTGAGTCCCGATAACATCGTCATCACCGATCACAACATGAACGTTCTCAACGATTTCGACGATCTGGCCGAATTCGATCGGCTGGAGCTAACCAAGCGCCAGCTCGAACAGAAGGAAGGTCTCGAGAAGGAGTATCGCAACGAGATCCAGAAGGCGCTGATGCAGATCTTCGGCGCCGATAGGGTCAGGGTCCTGAAGGTCGATATCGATCTCGATATGGGCCGACGGGTGGTGGAGACCGACGAATATTTCCCGGTCACCATGGTGCCCGACGATCCGTCGACGCCTTACTCGGAACTCCAGGTAGCGCCGTCGATAACCCGCTCCAAGGAGACGATCGACGAACACTGGAGAGGAACCGGATTCAATCCCGAGGGACCTCCCGGAGTCGAAGGCCAGGTTCCGCCGGCCTATAAGGATGCGGACGCCCTCTACGGCGAATACAAGAATAACTCGGTCACCCAGAATGAAGAGGTGAACAAGAAGAGTACCTACGAGGAGCAGAGTCCCTGGGTTATCCGGCGCATCACTATCGGTGCGGCGATCGACGGACTCTGGAAGCGGGAGTATACTGACAAAGGAACCGTCAAGCTGGACGATACCGGCAGTATCGTTCGTAATTACACCCCCGTCTCGGATGAGGATCTGGCGAAGGCGCAGACCTTGGTCGAACATGCGGTCGGTTACGATGCCAACCGGGGCGACAGCGTATCAGTGGAGCATCTCCAGTTCGACCGATCGGCTCAGTTCACCGCTGAGGACGAGGAGTACCGGGCCAAACAGCGCTTACAGCAGATGATCCTCTACTCGCTGATCGCCGTCTCCATCCTGATCGTGGCCCTGATCGTCTTCCGGCTCATTAGCCGCGAACTCGAGCGGCGCCGCCGGCTCAGGGAAGAGGAACTCTCCCGACAGCATCAGGCGATGCGCGAGGCGGCTCTCAGGAGCGCCGAGGAAGAGGGCGTCGACGTGGAGATGTCCGTGGAGGAGCGGGCCAGACTCGACATGCAGGAGCATGCGATCAATATGGCCCGGGAACATCCGGAGGATGTGGCGCAGCTTATTCGAACATGGCTGCTTGAGGAGTAGGGCATATGGCTAAACAGGCGAAGGCACAGCCTCAGGGCGCTCCCGGAGGGGCGCCCAAAAAGGGTGTCAAAAAGGATTTAACCGGCCGGCAGAAGGCGGCAATCTTTCTCGTAACCCTCGGCTCGGAGATCTCGTCGGAGATCTTCAAGCATTTGCGGGAGGACGAGATCGAGGCGCTGACCTTCGAGATTGCCCGCTTGGATAATATCGAGTCGGAAGACCGCGATGCAGTGCTGATGGAGTTCAAGGAGCTGATGATGGCCCAGGACTTCATCACCTCCGGCGGTATCGACTACGCCCGGGAGCTCTTGGAGAAGTCCCTGGGAGCCCAGAAGGCGGTGGATATCATCAACCGACTGACCAGCTCCCTGCAGGTGCGGCCCTTCGATTTCATCCGGCGTACCGATCCGGCGCACCTCTTGAACTTCATTCAGCAGGAGCACCCCCAGACGATTGCACTGATCCTCGCCTATCTCGAGCCCCAGAAGGCATCCATAATCCTCGCCAGTTTGCCCCATGAGATCCAGTCGGATGTCTCCAAGCGGATCGCCACTATGGACCGAACCGACCCGAACATCCTGCGGGAGGTCGAGCGGGTCTTGGAGAAGAAGCTCTCCACCCTGAGCTCCGAGGATTATACCGCCGCCGGCGGTGTAGCCGACATCGTGGAGATCCTCAACATGGTCGACCGGTCTACCGAGAAGGCGATCATCGAGAACCTGGAAGAGGAAGATCCGGAGCTGGCCGAAGAGATCAAGAAACTGATGTTCGTTTTCGAGGATATCGTACTCCTCGACGACCGGGCGATACAGAAGGTGTTGCGGGAAGTCGACACCGGCGAGCTGGCCAAGGCCCTGAGGGGCGTCGAGGCGGAGGTTCAAGACAAGATTTTCCGCAATATGTCGAAGCGGGCGGCCAGTATGCTCAAGGAAGAGATGGAGTTTATGGGTCCGGTGCGTCTCAAGGACGTAGAGGAGACCCAGCAGAAGATCGTCTCTATCATCCGCAAGCTCGAGGACCAGGGCGAGATCGTCGTTGCCCGGTCCGGCGAAGACGAGATGGTAGTGTAGGGAGCGGCCCATGGCGAAGAATGTCTTTCGACCGGTAGAAGTAACCGATATGACCAGTCAGCGGATGGTCCTCGAATCGCCCTATAAGGAGGTCGTCGAGGAGGCGGCCCCGGCGCCGGCCGAGGAGTATACCGGTCCTACCGCGGATGATCTGCGTCGGGAGGCGGAGACCTTCAAGGCTCAGTGGGAGGAGGAGAAGGCCCAGATGATCGCCGCCGCCCAGGAGGAGGCCGAGGGAATCGTCAAGGAGGCCGAAGAACGGGCCTTCCAGGAGCTGAAATCCAAGACCGACGAGGGCGAGAAGCTGAAGCAGGAGGCGGCCGATGAGGCCGCCCGGACCGAGGCTGAAGCCCGGAGCAGGGCCGATCAGGTGCTGAAAGAGGCCGAGGAGCAGGTCGAGGGTATCAAGAAGGATGCCTATGCCGAGGGCTTCGAATCCGGCCGTGAAGCGGGCTACGAGGAGGGCAAGGGCGAGGTCGAGCGCCTTGTAACCCATCTGCACGGCATCATCAGCTCGGCTATCGAGAAACGGAACGAGATCATCGACGAGTCAGAGACCCAGGTTATCAACCTGGTGCTCTTGATTGCCCAGAAGGTGATCAAGGTAATCTCCGAGAATCAGAAGAACGTGGTGATCAACAATGCGATCCAGGCCCTGAGAAAGCTCAAGAGCCGGGGCGATGTGGTTATCCGGGTCAATCTGGAGGATGTGGATCTAACCACCGATCATGTGAAGGACTTCATGCGCATGGTCGAAAACGTACGCTCCATCACGATTATGGAGGATACCCGGGTCGACCGGGGCGGCTGTATAATCGAAACCGATTTTGGCGAGATCGACGCCCGCATCAAGGCGCAGTTCAACGAGATCGAGGAGAAGATCCTCGAACTGGCGCCGATTAGGGAAAAAGGGGAGTCCTAAAGAAGCGAACCGTACCTGTGGGAGGGGAGGATGTTCGAAAAGTATAACGCCGTACTCGAGGATTTAGATCCAATAAAATATATCGGACATGTACAGCGGGTTAAGGGGCTGATGATCGAGAGCCATGGCCCCCACGGTATGGTGGGCGAACTCTGTCTGATCGACGTTCCCAAGGGACGCGGTACGGTTCCCGCGGAGATCGTCGGGTTCACCGAGGATTCGGTGCAGTTAATGCCCTTCGAGGGGATGGAGGGGATAGAGGCGGGCTGTCGCATCATCGCCACCGGGGAGTGTCTGTCGATTCCGGTTTCGGAACGCCTCCTGGGTCGGGTTCTCGACAGCCTGGGACGCCCCTTGGATAACGGATCCACCATCGGGTCCTCCGAGGTCTATCCCGCCATCAATGAGCCGCCGGATGTGCTTCTACGCAAACCTATCACTAGCCGTATCGTTACCGGCGTCCGTTCTCTCGACGGTTTCGCCCCGGTCGGCAAGGGGCAGCGGCTCGGTATCTTCTCCGGTTCGGGGGTGGGAAAATCAACCCTCTTAGGGATGATCGCCCGCAACACCTCGGCCGACATTAACGTCATCGCCCTGATCGGCGAGCGGGGTCGAGAGGTGAAGGAGTTCATCGATAACGACCTCGGGCCGGAGGGCCTGAAGCGATCGATCGTGGTCGTCTCCTCCTCGGACACGCCGCCCCTGGCCAGACTCAGGGGCGCCTATGTGGCTACCGCCATCGCTGAATACTTTCGGGATCAGGGCAACGACGTAATGCTCCTCTTCGATTCGGTTACCCGCTTCGCCCGGGCCCAGCGTGAGATTGGTCTCGCGGTAGGAGAGCCGCCGGCGACCCGGGGCTATACCCCGTCGGTCTTCTCAACCCTGCCGAAGCTCTTGGAGCGTTGCGGAACCTCCGACAAGGGGACGATCACCGGCTTCTATTCGATTCTCGTCGATGCGGACGATATGGATGATCCGGTAGCCGACACCGTGCGGGGAATACTCGACGGACATGTTATCTTGAGCCGCCGCTTAGCCCAGCGTTATCATTATCCGGCGGTGGATGTGCTCGACTCCCTCTCTCGACTGGGAATCAAGGTCGCGGAGAGTGAGGATCTTAAAGCCGCCGGGCGGCTGCGTCAGATGATGGCCTCCTACAACGAGACCGAGGATCTGATTAACGTCGGCGCCTACGTGAAGGGCTCCAATCCGATCGTGGACGAGGCGATCGAAAAGATGCCGGCCATTCGAGAGTTTCTGGTCCAGGGGATCGACGAGGCCGCAGATATCGACGAGACCCTGGCGGAGCTGCGTCGACTGGCCGGTAACGGTAAGGAATAGGCGGGATTAGATGCATCGCTTTCATTTCAAGCTGCAGAAACTCCTCAACCTCAAGCACTACAAGGAGCAGGAGTGGGAGCTGAAGCTCGGTGAGATCACCGGCCGAATGGAAGAGTTGCGCATGAAGATAGACGAGTGCGGACGCCGTCGGATGCAGGGCTTCCAACAGCGAGCGGCGGGAGTCGGTGATTTTTTCGCCATGACCGCCGCCGACAACTATGTCCGCCGGATGGAACAGCAGGCGGGCGTTCACCGTCGGGAATTGGATCGTTTGGCTGAGGAGCGGAAGGCCGTTCAGGCCCGCTACCTGGAGGCCTCGAAGGAACGTAAGGTCTTCGAGAAGCTCAAGGAACGGCAGCAGGAGGCCTTCTACCGGGAGGAACGGGCGCTCGAGGTCAAGCTACAGGACGATATAAACAGCGGCGCCGCCGCGCGCAGGATAGAAGCGGGAGGAGGATGAGATGGCACGGGCGAATACGGGTTACCGGATCATCATTCTGATGTTATTAATCGCGATTTTGGGTCTCGGGGGCTTACTCTGGTTCGATTACCTGGGACTGATGGACGTTCGCGAGCGGCTACGGCCCGTTTTCTCCCTCTTCGGCGTGGAGACTCCCGAGGAGATCGAAGACCCGGGGACGGAGCTGTTGCTGGATCAGGCGCGAATCGACAAGCTCTACGAGGAGCTCGACCGCCGGGAGGAGGCGCTAAACGAGCGTGAAACCAGCCTGGAGGGGATTCAGGAGGAGCTGGTGCAGATGGCTCAGGCCCTGGAGGAGCGGGAGCAGGCCCTGAACGACCGGGAAAAATCATTCAATGAAATTGTAAAACAGTACGAAAATAAGAGTGCGAACCTTCGGCAAGCAGCGGAGTACTTCTCGGGGATGCCCCCGGAAGCCGCGGTCGAACGGCTCGTGGAGATGGACGACCAGGATGTGATCGATATTCTGCGCATGACCGAGCGTCTGGCGGAAGAGGAGGGACAAGCCTCCGTAGTCGCGTTCTGGCTCTCCCTCATGCCTGCGGATCGGGCGGCGGTATTGAACCGCAAGATGCTCAAGAAGCCGGAGGCACAAGGAGGATGAAAAACCATTATGATATCCACCGTAGATATCATCTCCTACCGCACTCACGAACCGGAGGCCTTCCAAAGCGCGCCTGAGGTCAACGGGACCGGTTTCGCGGACTACCTCGCCCGAATTCAACAGGAACCGGAAGCGCAGAAGGTCTCTGTCGAAGGGGAGAAGCCGGCAGTGGCTGAGCCTGCAGCGGTTGACGACGGGCCTGAAGCGGTCTCTTCCGCCAACGAAAGCAGCGACGAGTCGACTGCGGTCAGCAACAAAAACTCCGATACAGAGAAATCCAACGAGAATGTAAAGCTCTCGGCCGCCGAGAATTCGGCAGGCAAGGAGTCTGGAAAGCTGCTTAAAGAGCGCGCCCATGTAGATTCAGGACGAGCGGAAAAGGTACTCGAGGAGGGGGATGCCCTCGCCGCACCCGAAGCTCGGCCGGATACACGGAACCTGAAGGTCGACGCGGAAGCAGAACGAGGCGAAAGCGCTCTCGTCGAAGCGGCCCTGGAGGGGAACGAGCTCCCGAATAGCGCAGAAAAGGGGCAATCCTCCACGGTTGAAAATCCGGCGGAGATCGATCTCGAAACGCCTGTTCTGCAGGCGGAAGGCGCTGCAGAAGCCCTCGCTTCAGAGCGGAAGTCGTCCGAGCATGCTACCGATAAACCCCGCAACCAAGCGAATCTGAGACTCGAGAGACTCGTCAGCTCCAAAGAGGGCGCCGGGAAGGATGAAAAGCCTGCCATCGAACTGGTCGATCTGCGTACCAAGGCTACGCAGAATCGAGAGAACAGCGTCGAGGCTAAGGCCGAGCAGAATCTGAGTCTGAACAACCAGGTAAAAAACGCCGAGAGCGGATTCGAACACTCCCTGCGTCAGGAGCTGGTGGTGCTGGAAACCTCGGCGGATGCCAACGAGAGTTCCGGACTGCAGCGAACCAGCATGGCCGACTCGAAGGCTGCGGCCGAGCTCTCCAAGGCCCTGAGGGACGGAGGTAACGCCGAGATCCTCAAGAAAGCCCAGTTCCTGCTGAAAGATAGCGATCAGGGCGAGATTCGGCTGATTCTCAAGCCCGAGAAGCTGGGAGAGGTACGGATTCGACTTAATCTGAACGAGAAGCATATAGCCGGACGGATAATTGTCGAAAATAGTAGTGTACGGGAGGCGTTTCAGGAGAATATGGATCTTCTGAATCGCAGCTTCCGGGAACATGGGTTCCAGACCGACGGGCTCGATGTAAGCGTCGGCGGTCGGCAGACCGGAGAAGGGGCGCGACGGCGGCGTGAGCAGCTGGGTGTGCATCCGGCCCTGGCGGCGGAGGCCTTCAACGAGCAGGTTCCGCGGATCCATATCGATACCGACGCCCAGAACCGGGTGAGCATGTACGTCTAAGATGAGGAAGTGAGATGGATATTTCAACGACAATGAACAGCGGCGAGAAGGCCCGGACACAGATGCAGGTCGATACCTTGAACAAGGTGCTCAACTCCGGTCGTCAAACGAGCCAGGAGCTGGACAAGGATGATTTCCTGAAGATCCTTCTGACCCAGCTGACCCATCAGGATCCGTCGGAACCGATGAAGGACAAGGAGTTTATCGCCCAGATGGCCCAGTTCTCGAGCCTCGAGCAGATGACCAACATGGCCAGTTCCTTCCAGGAACTTTCCGGCGTCCTCTCCTCTTCCCGGGCGATGAGTACCCTCGGACACGAGGTGGAGATCATCAACGGCGACCAGGTTATCAACGGAACGGTGGAAGCCGTTTCCGGCAGAGAGTTCCCCCAGGTTCTGGTTAACGGAACCTATTACGATGTAGACAAGATTGCCAAGGTAATGCGCTAGGAGGATATGGCTATATGATGCGATCCCTTTATTCCGGAGTTTCCGGACTACAGAATCACCAGACCCGGATGGACGTTATCGGAAACAATATTTCCAACGTCAATACCATCGGCTTCAAGAAAGGCCGGGTCAATTTCCAGGATATGCTCAGCCAGACGATGTCCGGCGCGGCTCGTCCCACCGACGAGCTGGGCGGGGTCAATCCGAAGCAGGTCGGCCTCGGTATGACCATCGCCGCCATCGATACCATCCACACCCAGGGCTCGCTGCAGACCACCGGGGTCATGACCGACATCGCGATTCAGGGGAACGGCTTCTTTATCCTCAAGAACGGCGATAAGGAGTTCTACTCCCGCGCCGGCGCCTTCGGCATCGATGAAGAGGGAACCCTTACCAACCCGGCCAACGGCATGCGGGTACAGGGCTGGATGGCCCAGCAGGTCGAGGGCACGACCATTATCAACACCGCCTCCGACGTAGGGGATATTACCATTCCGGTGGGCGGCAAGGACCCCGCCGCGGCTACCACCGAGGTGGACTTGGCCTGTAACCTGGACAAACGGGTAGCGGTTATTCCTCCGGGAGCCGGACCCGCCGAGACCCTGCAGGGAACCTGGACCGTGGACAAGACTATCTACGACAGCTTCGGCAACACCCACACCATGCGGATCAACTTTACCAAGACCGTAGGCGCGCCTAACAGCTGGGATGCGACGGTTACCATCGATCCGGACGAGACCGGCGCCGACACGGCCAACACCATCGCCGAGGTAGGAGCGGCCAACAACGCCGATGCGACCTTTACGGTCAACTTCGACAACCTCGGTACCCTCGAATCGGTAACCGACGCCCAGGGCGACCTGATCGGCGACGGCGACCTCCAGGTGCAGCTCGCCTACGACGTACCCGACTCCAATCTCGACGCCGCCGGCGCTCCCTTGCGCCAGACCTTCAATCTCAATCTGGGCGAGGTCGGCAGCGTGGTCAACTCCATGACCCAGTTTGCCGAGAAAAGCTCCACCAAGGCCTTCAGCCAGAACGGCTATCCCATGGGCTACCTGGAGAGCTTCAAGATCGACCAGTCGGGCATCATAACCGGGGTCTACTCCAACGGCACCAACCGGACCATCGCTCAGGTGGCGCTCTCGAGCTTTACCAACCCCGGCGGATTGGAGAAGGCCGGAGAGAGCACCTACGTGGTAACCAACAACTCGGGCGATCCCAATATCTCCGAGAGCGGGGTGGCCGGGAAGGGCAAGTTCATCGCCGGCGCATTAGAGATGAGCAACGTCGACCTGGCCGAACAGTTTACCGACATGATCGTAACCCAGCGCGGGTTCCAGTCCAACAGCAAGACGATCCAGACCTCGGATCAGATGCTGCAGGAGCTTTTGACCTTAAAGCGCTAAGGGGTTAAAATAGGGCTTAGATGATTGAAGTAACCAGGCTGGATGGAACGGTCTACTGGGTGAATCCCCATCAGATCGAGTACATCGAAGCCAATCCTGATACGACCCTGATCATGTTATCGGGAAAGCGTCTGGTGGTCCGTGAGGACCGCCAGACTGTTTTTAGTGAAATCGTCGCCTATAGGCGGCAGATCGGGGCCTTTAAAAACGAGGAGTGACCGGTAGATGGATTTAGGAACGATTATAGGGCTGATCCTCGGATTCGTGATGATTCTTATGTCGATCCTCACCTCCGGCGGCTCTCTCGGTTCTTACATTGATATTCCCTCGATCTTCATGGTTATCGGCGGCTCATTCTCGGCGCTTATGGTCGGTAATCCTCTTCAGCGGGTTTTGGGGATGATGAAGTACATGAGCCACGCGCTGAACGTACCCAATTGGGGGGAGGAGGCGATTATCTCCACCCTGGTCAACTTCTCCGAAAAGGCCCGGCGTGAGGGACTCCTGGCGTTGGAGGACGACTTGGAAGAGGTCGAGCAGGAGTTCATGAAGAAGGGGATCCAGCTCGTCGTCGACGGCACCGACCCCGAGATCATCAAGAACCTGCTCTACAATGAGCTGAATCAGATTCAGGAGCGCCACCAGGACGGAATCAAGATCTTCGGCGACTGGGGAACCTTTGCGCCCGCTTTCGGCATGATCGGAACCCTGGCGGGTCTGATCGCGATGCTGGCCAATCTTAACGATGCCGACTCGATCGGCTCCGGTATGGCCCTGGCGCTGATTACCACTATGTACGGAACGATTTTCGCCAACCTGGTACTGATACCGATCAAGAACAAACTCGAGGACCGCGACAAAGGCGAGGTCCTGGTCAAAGAAATAATGATCGAAGGCATTCTCTCGATCCAGTCCGGGGATAATCCGCGGATCCTGGAGGTTAAACTCCTAAGCTTCCTGCCGCCGGCGCGGCGCGAGGCTATCATGGCCGAATCGGCAGCGGAGTAACGGAAGAGTGCGGGTAGCGCGGCATGGCTGAGAAGAAAAAATGCAAGAAGTGTCCCGAAGAAGGGGCGCCGGCATGGATGACCACCTACGGCGACATGGTGACCCTGCTGCTGACCTTCTTCGTGATGATGTACACCACCGCCGAGGTGGACGGCTCTCAGCTGAAGTTGATTCTGGCGGCCTTCTCCGGGCTGGGTGTGCTGGAAGGGGGGAATACCCTGCAGGCCGGGGAACTGGCTGAGCTGGGGAACAATATCATGACCCTGCCTTCCATCGATAAGGGACGGGCCCTGGATAAGGCCCGCAAGCTGGCTATAAGCCAGTTTCAGCCGGAGATAAAGTCGAAGAAGGTGCGGGTTACCGAGGATGAGCGAGGGCTGATAATCAGCCTGGCTGCGGACTCCTTCTTCAGACCGGCCAGTGCGGAGATCGACATCGAGAATACCCGGGAAACCCTGCAAAAGGTCTCCCGACTGTTGACCTCCCTGGAGGATCGCAAATTTAGGATCGAGGGGCATACCGACGCGGCGCCGACGGATCCGGACGGTCCCTGGCCGACGAACTGGGAGCTCTCCGCCGCTCGGGCGATCAACACCTTGCGGGCCTTGTCGGATTACGGGGTGCCCGAGGATCAGTTTCAGGTGGCGGGGTTTGCCGAAACGGTGCCGTTGGCATCGAACGAGACCCCCGAGGGACGCGCCTATAACCGGCGCATCGATATAGTAATCTTGAGCGACGGACATCTTTAGGATGAGGGTTTGCAGAATAGGATCGTATTTGATACGGTTGCTGATTAACGAAGGAGTTGGCTGACATGGCTGATGAAGATGTAGTATTCAGTGATGATGACGTTACCGGCGGTGCTGAACCGGATACCGGGGAACGCGGGGGATTCCTTCCCGAAATCGTAATCAAGATCCTCAAGCTGGTGGCCATGGGGCTGGCGGCGATTATCTTTATCGTCACCGTGGTGGTTATCACAATGCAGATTCTGAACCGGGGAACCGCCCAGCAGTCCTTGCCAATGATCTCCGACGAGTATGAGGGGGTCGCGCCGGTACTACAGTGGTGGCCCGGTATTGAGGAAATTCGCACCCGAACCTCCGATGCGGAACCTTTGACGGTGATCGTGACCGTGCGGATCGGCTTCGAGAAGGATAACAAGACTATTCTGACCGAGCTGAACGACCGGCAGGCGCCGCTGCAGGCCATGATCCGTTCCTACTTCAGCAGGAAGACGGCGGCTGAGTTGACCCCGCGGCACGAACAGACGATTACCAATGAACTGAAGACGCGTATCAATGAACGGCTCTCCGGGCCGAACATCGATCAAGTAATTATCATGGATCTACAGGTCCTCGATTTCTAAGGAAGGCGGATGAACGAGGTACTCTCCCAAGACGAAATTGATCAGCTCTTAACCGCAATTTCCACGGGAGATATGGAAACAGAGGATGTCTCCCAGGCGACGGATCAGCGCAAGATCAAGATCTACGACTTCAAGCGTCCGGACAAGTTCTCCAAGGAGCAGATCCGGACCGTCTCGATCATGCACGAGACCTTCGCCCGGTTGACGACCACCGCACTCTCGGCCCAGCTGCGGAGTATGGTCCACGTACACGTGGCCTCAGTCGATCAGTTGACCTACGAGGAGTTTATCCGCTCCATTCCGAATCCGACCACCCTTGGGATCATCAATATGGATCCCCTCAAAGGATCGGCGGTACTCGAGATCGATCCGGCGATCACCTTCTCGATTATCGACCGCCTCTTCGGCGGTAAAGGAGAGGGCACTAAGGTACAGCGGGATCTCTCCGATATCGAGCAGTCGGTCATGGAAGGGATCATCGTCCGCATATTGGGAAATCTTCGAGAGGCCTGGAGTCAGGTGATCGACCTCCGTCCCCGCTTGGGGCAGATCGAGACCAACCCCCAGTTCGCCCAGATCGTTCCGCCCACGGAGATGGTCGTGCTGGTTACCCTGGAGACCAAGGTGAACGAGGTAGAGGGGATGATGAACTTCTGTATCCCCTATCTGACCATCGAACCGATCATCTCCAAGCTATCGGCCCAGTATATGTACTCCACGGTGCGTTCCGGAGCGACGACGGAGAACCTGAACATCCTCAAGGAACGGCTCTCTACGGTCCGGGTCAACGTCCTGGCCGAGATCGGGAGCATCAATTTGACCGTCCGGGATGTGCTCAACCTGCGGGGCGGAGACGTGATCCGTCTGCAGGATACCCGTACAAGCGATCCGATGGTCCTCAAAGTAGGAAACCGAAAGAAGTTTCTCTGCCGACCAGGGCTGGTCGGTAACAAGGTTGCGGTTCAGATAACACAAAAGTTGGAAGACGTCGAGAAAGAAGAGTTCGAAGAACTCGCCGTCGAAGGAGAAGAGTAGTCATGAGTGACGGATCATTATCACAAGATGAAATAGATGCTTTGCTACAAGGCGGCGGCGGATTTGATTTCGGCGGCGAGGCCCCGGCGACCGATTCCGGCGGTCTCAGCCAGGATCAGCAGATGGAGTTTGCCTCCAAGCTTTCTCAGGCGGTCTCCAGCCAGGCCTCCAACCTGAGCGGCATCATCGGGAAGAGCGTAACCATTGGGCAGCCCGAGGTGGAACAGACTAACCGGGACGGCTTCCTGGCTACCGCCCCCGACGAGATGGTGGTAACCCGGATCAATTTCTCGGAAGGCATAAGCGGTGAGCATATGTACGTTATGCCTACCGCCCTGGCCGAGTCGATTGCCGGTCTGATGATGGGCCAGGAAGAGATTGAGCTGGACGATGCGGCTCTTTCCGCCCTTTCAGAGGCCGGGAATACCCTGGCCGGGGCCATCGCGACCTCCCTGGGGGACGCCATCGGCAAAACCGTGATGACCTCGCCGGGAGAGACCGAGAAGGTGCTCAAGGCGAGCCTTACCCTGCCGGGCGAAGGCTTTATTCGCGTTACCTACCCGGTTACCATCGAGGGAGAGAAGCCCTCGCAGTTGATGGAGGTCTTCTCGATTTCCGCCGTCAGCGAGGTGGTGCAGCCCCAACAGCAGGCGGCCCAGCCTCAAGGAGCGTCCCCGGCCCAGGGCGCGCCCATGGGGGGCGATTTCACAGGTATGATGGGGGGCGGTATGCCTAACGGCGGCATGGCCGGCGGCGGTATGCAGCAGCCAATGGGCGGCGGCTTTGCACCGCAGATGCAGGGGGGCAATATGGGCTTCCAGCAGGCGCCGAATGTTCAGTCGGTGCAGTTCCCGAATCTCTATCCCCAGACCGGGGCGGGGGACCAGGGGAATATCGGTCTCTTGATGGACGTCTACATGGAGATGACCGTCGAGCTGGGCCGCACGAAACGCCTGATTCGCGAGATTCTCGGCATGGGCGAGGGAACCATCATCGAGCTGGACAAACTTGCCGGTGAACCGGTGGATATTCTGGTCAATCATAAGCTGATCGCCAAAGGGGAGGTTGTCGTTATCGACGAAAACTTCGGTGTTCGGGTAACGGAAATCGTTTCTCCTATGGAAAGAATGTCAGATTTGACGTAATATAGACACACAGGGGGTTTTGTTGGTAGGCTCTCTGTAGAACGTCTCTGGGGGGGGACATTGAAAAAACGAAGACTCATCGTTTTTGCGCTCGCGTTCGTTGTTGGTACGACGCTCATAGCGCAGGAAGCGACCGAGGAGACTGCACCGCAGTCGGAAGCGGAGATCGTATTCGATCAAGCCGACGACGCTCAGGCCGCACCGAATCAGATCGAACCGGTAGGTTCCGTCTCCGTATGGAGTTTCGTCTCCATGTTTCTGGTTTTGGCGGGAGTGGTAGCCGCAATCTACGGTCTCTTCTACTTTCTCAAGCGCATGTCCGGACAAAACTACGCAGATAATAATCTGATCAAGGTCTTGTCCACCAAATCCCTCTCCAGTACCCGTGCGGTTCATCTGGTATCCCTTGGAAAGCGCTATCTCCTGATAGGTTCGGCAGAGAACTCTGTGAACCTCTTGACCGAGATAGACGACAAGGAGAGCCGGGACGAGATCGAGGTCTTTCTTGCCAAGGATGAGGAATCCCCGAAGCGGAGCTTCAAGGAGCTTCTCGGCGGAATCCTTCCCGGCGGCGGATCGAAGGTTGATGAAACCGTCTCATCCTCGGCTATCTTCCTGAAGAGCCAGGGCGACCGGGTGAAAAACCTGTAGGTAATTACCACAGTGGTGTGGTAATATTAGTATGTACTGGGGGGGGAATGAAACAAAAAGTACTCGTCATCCTGCTATTGGTGGTGACGTGTAGCGCGGGACTCTTCGCACAAGAAGCCGGCGATGTCAATGTTCCCGCAGAAGGTCTCAATCTTCCGTTCATCGATCTCGCCGTCCGCGGAGCGGAGAACAACCAGGAAGTAGCCCTAAGTCTGCAGCTGCTGTTGCTGCTCTCGGTCATAACCCTCTCGCCGTCGATCCTGATTCTGACCACCGCCTTCTTGCGGATCGCTATCGTCTTCGATTTCATCAAGCGCTCCCTGAGCCTGCAGCAGGTCCCGCCTACCCAAGTGCTGATGGGTATCGCCCTCTTTCTGACGATCTTCATTATGTGGCCGACCCTGACTACGGTCTACGAAGAGAGTTTTGTGCCCTTCGCCGAAGGCGAAATCGGTTTTCAGGAGATGTACTCCAATGCCGAAACCCCGATGCGCCTCTTCATGTTTCGTCAGATGCAGGGGGATTACGATAATATTGAGCTCTTCATGCGCCTCTCGGAGCTGAGTCGGCCGGCGAATGCCACCGAGGTGCCGACCTATGTGCTGGTTCCGGCCTTTGTACTCCATGAACTTACGGTAGCCTTCAAGATAGGCATCCTCTTGTTTATCCCGTTTATCATCATCGATATGGTCGTGGCTTCCACGCTGATGTCGATGGGAATGATCATGCTGCCGCCGGTAATGATCAGTATGCCCTTTAAACTTATTCTCTTCGTTCTGGTGGACGGCTGGTCCCTGATTACGGAGCAGGTAGTGGCCAGTTTCTTGTAGCGAGTTAGGCGGATGAGCTGGCGCGGCTCATAGATAACGCGCCGTTCTCAATGGGAGGGGAACATGACCATCGGATATGTAGTCGCACTGGTAAGAAGTGCAGTCTTTCAGGTACTCATAATCTCGTCCCCCATGCTCTTGGTCGGAATGGGGGTGGGATTGATCATCTCGATATTTCAAGCCACCACATCGATTCAGGAACAGACCCTGACCTTTGTTCCCAAGATTATCGCAATTTTCCTGACTCTGGTTTTTTTCGGGCCGATTATCTTCGGTTCTATGCGTGCATTCACGCTGGATGTGATCCGGCGTATCCCGGAAATGGTGTTGTGAGGGTAGTGGTAAGCTAGATGGAGTTCGCCCCGCTGATTGCAAACGCACAACTTTACCTCCTGATATTAGCGCGGATCTACGCGCTCTTTCAGGTGGCGCCTCTGCTCTCCTCCTCGGCCATACCCCGGATCGCGAGGACGGCCCTGGCCCTGTTTACGGCGGTGGCGGTCTTCCCGATGGTGCAGGGTTTCGGTTACCCCATTCCCGAGGCGGGCTTGAGTTACGCGTTGCTGATGCTGGGCGAGGTGATGGTGGGCCTCCTGATCGGCTTCTTTTTAACCATGATCTATTCGGCTCTGTTGATCTCCGGGCAGTTCTACGCCTTCCAGATGGGCTTCGGCGCCTCGGTGGTCTATGATCCCTTAGCCCAGGTCGAGCTGCCCCTCCTGGGGCAATTCTTGAATCTCTTAGCCATGTACGCCTTCATCGTCTCCGGCGGATTCATCGACCTCTTTCTCAAAGGGGTCTACCGTTCCTTCCAGGCCTTCCGGGCGATCGATCTGGTCCTGCAGCAGGAATACATCGCCCAAATGCTGATCAGCGGCATGACCAAGCTCTTCGGCCAGGCCTTGATAATCGCCTTCCCGGTTATGGGAACCCTGATTCTGGTATCGGTCTCAATGGGGCTCCTGGCCAAGGCCGCTCCTCAGATGAATCTATTGATGCTCGGCTTCCCGATACGGATCGGCGTGGCCTTTATCGTGATTCTGGTAACCCTGCCGGTGATAACCAGCGCCTTTATCCGTATCCTAGACACCGGATACTTCGAGATCATGCGTCTCTTGCGGACCGGAACGGGAGGGGCGGTATGATGCTTACCCTCCTGAGCCTGTTGCTGATTCTTAGCTTTCGCCGTGAACTTAGAGAGCTCTACCGCCGTATGCTTCCGCGACCCGAGGCGGTCGGTTTTGCTCCCTGGGAGATCCCCCTCGACTGGTTCGCCGCCGAGGACGAGGGGCGTACCGAGGATCCTACCGAACACAAGATCCGCAAGGCCAGGGAAGAGGGGAAGGTAGCCAAATCGAGCGAGTTCTCCGCCGCGATTGTGCTGCTCTTGCCGATCCTGGCGATTGGGCTTCTCGGCTCCTACATCTTTAGAACCATGCTCGATATGGTCCATTTTTTCTTCTCCGTCTCCACCGAGCGTCTGATCGGCGGGGACGGAGGTCTATTCCCGCTCTTCATGAATTATGCCATGAAGCTCACCCTGCCGATTTTCGGGGTGGCTTTCTTTTCGGCCCTGATGGCGAATCTCCTGCAGGTCGGCTTCCTCTTCTCGACCAAGCCGATTACCCCGGACCTCAACAAGATCGTGCCCAAATTCGGGAAGTTCCTGCAGCGCTCATTCTTCTCGGGTGAAGCGGTTTTCAACCTCTCGAAGAACCTCTTCAAGGTCGGCGTAATCGGCCTTGTGGCCTATATCAATATTCGCAGCGAGATGGATACCATAATCCGCTTTGTAGAGGTGCCCTTCTATATGTCCCTGCAGGCCACTGCGGTTGCGGCCTTCAGGATTCTGATAGAAGCGGCGCTCTTTATGCTGATCCTCTCCTTTCCCGATTATCTCTTCCAGCGTCATCAGCATATGGAATCCCTGAAGATGACCAAGCAGGAGGTCAAGGAAGAACGGAAGATGACCGAGGGAGATCCCTTGGTGAAGAGCCGGCTGCGGGAGCGGATGCAGCAGATCATGAGTCAAAACATGATGCGCGCCGTCCCCGAGGCGGACGTGGTCATCACCAACCCGACCCACTTCGCCGTCGCCCTGCAGTGGAAGCGGGATTCTATGAATGCCCCGACGGTCAATGCCAAGGGCCAGGACAACATCGCTCTCAGAATCAAAGAGATTGCCAAGGAGAACGAGGTGCCCATCGTAGAGAATAAACCCCTGGCTCGAGCGCTCTTCGCCGAGGTCGAGATAGGCGATGAGATACCCGAGAACTATTACGAAGTAACCGCAATCATCCTGGCCCAGGTCCTCGGCATGGGCGCCGGCCAACGGGAGGTAGGCTGATGTCGGACGTACGCAAGATCCTCTCCACCTCATTCCTCGAGAACCGGAGCGATGTTTTTGTCGCCGTGGGGGTTCTCTTCTTCGTGATGATGTTGATCATCCCGCTGCCGACGGTAGTGCTCGATATTCTGATGGCCCTCAATCTGATGTTGAGCCTGGTGGTGATTCTGATCGTCCTCTATACCCACCGGGCCCTGGACTTCTCGGTCTTTCCGACCCTGCTGTTGATCACCACCGTCTTCGGTCTGGGACTCAATATCTCATCCACCCGCTTGATCCTCTCCCAGGGGATCAATTTCGACGGCAGGATCGTTCGGGCCTTCGCCACCTTCGTCGTCGGGACCTCCGGCGCCGAGGGGCTGGTCATCGGACTGATCATCTTTATCGTCATTATCGCCGTACAGTTCATCGTTATTACCAAGGGCGCCACCCGGGTGGCCGAGGTCGCCGCCCGCTTTACCCTCGACTCCCTGCCCGGTAAGCAGATGGCCATCGAGGCGGAGTATAACTCCGGTTCCCTCACCGAGGAGGAGGCCCAGCGTAAGAAAAACGATCTTCAGCGGGAGGTCGACTTCTACGGGGCCATGGACGGATCCTCGAAGTTCGTTTCGGGAAACGTCAAGGTCGGCATCCTGATCACCCTCATCAATATGATCGGCGGTCTGATCGTGGGCATGTCGATCCACGGCGAGCCCTTCGGTGTGGCCCTCAACAACTACGTCTCCCTCTCCATCGGCGACGGTCTGGTGACTCAGTTCCCGGCGCTCCTGGTTTCTACCGCCACGGGTCTGATCGTTACCCGGGCCATTTCCGACGGGACCTTCGGCTCCGACGTCTCCCAGCAGTTCTCCCAACAGTCCCGGGTCTACTGGATCGCCGCGGCGGCCCTCCTGGTCATGGGCTTCCTACCGGGCTTCCCCTGGTATGTAATGATCCCCTTAGGGATCTTGAGCGGCTATGTCGCCTTCAGCCTGAGCCGCAAAGAGGTGCGCTTCAAGGAGAAGGAGCAGGAAGAGGCCGAGAAGAGCGCCGCTCCCGAAACTCCGGCGGAGTTTGCGCCGGTGGTTCCGGTGGATCCCCTCTCGTTGGAACTGGGTTACGGCTTGATCCCCCTGGTCGACCGCGATCAGGGAGCCGAGCTCCTGGACCGAATAACCCGTATCCGCCGGGAGACCGCCCTCGAACTGGGATTGGCGGTCCCGCGCATACGAATAATCGACAACATGCGCCTCGAGCCGTCGGAGTACTGCATCAAGATCAAAGGGGTCGAGGTCGGCCGGGCTTCTATCCGGACCGGACAATTCATGGCCATCAATCCCGGCGGCATCGAGGTGGAACTCGAAGGCGAGGCGGCCAGGGATCCCGCTTTCGGCTTGCCGGCCCTCTGGATTACCGAGGATCAGCGGGATAAGGCCGAGCGGGCGGGGTTCACCGTGGTGGACAGCCCCTCGATTATCGCTACCCACCTGACCGAGGTTATCAAGAAGCATGCCTGGGAGATGCTCGGTCGCCAGGAGATGCGCAAAATTCTGGACGAGCTCAAGCGGGACTACTCGGCGGTGGTCGACGAGGTACAGAAGGCCCTCAGTCTGGGCGAGATACAGAAGGTGCTGCAGTCGCTCTTGGCGGAGAATGTTTCGATCCGCAACATGGTGCCGATCCTGGAGACCCTGGCCGATTATGCGCCGGTCTCCAAAGAGACGACCTTCCTGACCGAGAAATCCCGGCAGACCCTGGGGCGGCAGATCTGCCTGCAGTTTGCCGACGACGAACGGCAGCTGCATGTCTTGACGATCAATCCCGCCATCGAAAGCGAGATAATCGACGCCCGGGCGGAGACGAGCTCCGGTATCACCGCCGCGCTCGAGCCGGGGCTCTATCGCAATTGGATCAACGCCGTGGCCAATGCGGTCCACGCCGTGCAGCAGCAGGGCTACATGCCGATTATTCTCTGTTCCGAGGCGGCCAGGGCGCTGGTGCGCTCGACCCTGGTCAGGGAGATGCCCGAGGTTACCGTTCTCTCGGTACCGGAGATTCCGACGGATATCGGTATCGAGCCCTTGGGTGAAATTGTTATCGAGGAGCGGGAAAGTGCATAAGCGAATCAGGAATCGGGGTATCTGATTATGGAGTATTTCACCGAACAGGCCGAATCGCACCGTGAGGTGCTGCAGAAGATCAAGAGTAAGTACGGCGAAAGGGCCAGGATCCTAACCCAGCGTAGCGTAAAGATGGGCGGATTTCTGGGGATCTTCAGCCGGGAAGGAATCGAGGTAACCGGCTATATCGCCAAGGAGAGTCCCAAACCGCGGAAGGTGTTGGATCCCGAAGAGGAGAAGCGCAAGATTCTGGAGACCTATAAGAGTTCCAGCGATACGACCCTCGAGCAGGTGCTGCAGACGGTGACCTCCATTCAGGAGCGCCTCGATGCGCCGGCTCAAGCGGTCCCCGAGGAGCTTCATCCGGCGATTCGAGAGATCGAAACCCTCTTGGAAGAGAACGAGTTCAGTCACGGCTTTATTCGCGAGATGAGCGACCGCCTACGCCGGGAACTCTCCCTGGAGGATCTCGATCGGCAGGAGGTGGTCGAAGCCTCGGTGTTTCAGTGGATCGGGGAGAAGGTCAGCCTCTACCAGCCGAAGCGCACCCCGAAGATCATGATTCTAATCGGACCCACCGGCGTCGGGAAGACCACCACTATCGCCAAGCTGGCCGCCATTCACGGCTTAGGTCACGGCGGACACTCCCCGATGGATGTGCGCATGATCACCATCGATAATTACCGTATCGGCGCTAAGCAGCAGATCGATACCTACGGGAGTATCATGAATATTCCCGTCTCCAGCGTCGAGAGCTTTGATGATTTGAAGAAGACGGTGGCCCTCTACGAAGGGACCGATCTGATCCTGATCGATACCATCGGGAAGAGTCCCCGGGACTATATGCGTCTGGCAGAGATGCGGGAGATGCTCGACGCCTGCGGCAACGACGTGGAGGTCTTTTTAACCATGAGCGCCACCACGAAGGTCTCGGACATAAGAGAACTCTTGCGTTCCTTCGAACCCTTCGGCTACCATGCCCTGATCCTGACCAAGCTGGATGAAACAATGAGGATCGGCAATGTCTTGAGCGTGCTGGCAGAGCAGCGGAAACCGGTGGCCTTCCTTACCGACGGACAGTCGGTTCCTCAGGATATCGAGGAGGCCAGCGTGCCGCGCTTATTGATGAATCTGGATGGATTTAAGAGTGCCAAGATGGCGCTTCGCTCCCGGGACGGGGGCGGAGCCGGTGCGGCGAGGCGCGCCGAAATTGTCAGAAACGGAGTAGAAAAATGACGGATCAAGCGGAACAGCTGCGGGAGATTATGCGTTCCAAGAGTAACGGCGGGGCGCAGAAGACCCGGATTATTGCGGTGGCCAGCGGCAAGGGAGGTGTCGGGAAGACCAATATCTCGATCAATCTGGCCCTGGCCTACGCCAAGCTGGGAAAAAAGGTGATTGTCATGGACGCCGACCTTGGACTGGCCAACGTCAACGTCGTTCTGGGGATTATTCCCAAGTACAACCTCTACCACCTGATCCGGAAGCAGAAGACCCTGCAGGATATCCTCTTAGAGACCAATTACGGCATCAAGATTATTGCCGGGGCTTCGGGATTCTCGAAGATTGCCAACCTCTCCGATGAGGAGCGGGAACACTTTATCGAGGAACTCTCGGTTCTCTCCGAGGCGGATGTAATCATCATCGATACCAGCGCCGGGGTATCGAATAACGTCCTCGATTTTATTGCCGCCGCCGACGATGCGCTGATTGTAACCACTCCCGAGCCGACGGCCATTACCGACGCCTACGGGATCATCAAGATAATCGCTACCGAGATTGAGAATATGAACCTGGGACTGAAACTGATCGTGAACCGGGTTAAATCTGTTACCGAAGGGAAGAAGGTCTCCGAGCGGGTCATCAGTATTGCCGGGCAATTTCTCAATCTCAAGGTAGACTATCTCGGATATGTCTACGATGATCCGATCGTCGGTTCGGCGGTGCTGAAGCAGAAACCCTTTATGGTGGTCGATCCCAACAGCAAGCCGGCGATCTGCGTCAAGCATTTAGTCGCTCGGCTGGAGAAGGTGGAATACCGGGAGGGAAGCGGTATCGGAAGCTTCATAAAGAAACTGATAGGTCGTGGTTAGGAAAAGGGTTACCTTGACTGTACGACCTATTTTCCATAATCTGTAGACAGGGAAGGTGTGCGTAAGTGATTTCCTGGGTTTTTGCAGCCGGTGCGGCCGGATTTGCATTTTTCCTCTCCAGCGTCGTCGGGCTCTTAAGCAGAGTCGGTCTCGGAAGCCTGTTCATCCGGGCCCTGGGGTCGGGTCTGGTGTTCGCCTTATTGGCGGCCGGCGGGGAACTCCTACTGCGCAGCTTTTTTCCTGAACTACTACCTGCTCAAGGGAGCAGCGACCAGAGCGAAGAGGCGGTCGACGAGGATTCTGAAACCCCGGGCGGCGGTGCCGTCGATATCACCGTGGACGATGGGGAGGAGGATGACGTCGCTTTTGAAGCGGAAGGTGAATCCCCTGGGGAAGATTTCGTGGAAGAGGTCGAACACCCCAGACCCGAACCGCAGCTGGCGGTGGGATCCGAAGAGGGCGACGACGAGGTCGAGAGTCTTGAATCAGTAGACTCCATGGAGGAGCTGCCGAGCCTCGACGGATTCTCGGACTCCTTCGAGTCATCCTACGGAGAGGGGCATGGAGAAGACTCGAACCTCGCCGGCGGATCGAAGGATGTGGATGTGGATATCATGGGCGAAGCTCAAAGCGCGGGTGAGGTAGCTCAGGCGGTAAAGACAATGTTGAAACGGGACCAGGAAGGATAAGCTATGGCTGAAACCGTATTGGAAGGAAAAACCGAGGAGGAACTCTGGCTTCTCTTCAAGAAAAACCGGGATCCCAAAATCCGCGACGCCTTCGTCAAACAGTACGCCCCGCTCGTAAAGTATGTGGCGGGTAAGGTGGCCATGGGTATGCCCCACAATGTTGAATTCGACGATCTGGTCGGATTCGGCGTTTTCGGTCTTATCGATGCAATTAATAAATTCGATCCCGAGAAACATGTAAAGTTCAAGACCTACGCCGTAACCCGTATCCGCGGCGCGATCTTCGACGAGCTGCGTTCCATCGACTGGGTTCCCCGGTCGGTGCGGCAGAAGGCCCGGGAGATCGAGGATACCGTACAGCGCTTAGAGGCCTCTCTGGGGCGGTCCGCCACGGATCAGGAGATCGCCGCCGATATGGGGATGAATATCGAGGAGTATCATAAGGCGATGCTCAAGGTAAGCGGCACCTCGATCATGTCCCTCAACGACGTTTGGTACACCGGCGAAGAGAACGACAAGGTCTCGATTGTAGACAGCATTGAGTCCCCCCAAAGTCTCAATCCCGACATCATCGTCGAGAAAGAGGAGATCAAAAAGGTTATCGTCGAAGCGATAAACGAGCTGCCGGAGAAAGAGAAGAAGGTGCTCGTGCTCTATTACTATGAAGACCTGACCCTGAAGGAGATCGGCAAGGTCCTCGAGGTTACCGAGTCCAGAATTTCCCAGCTCCATACCAAGGCGATTACCCGTCTGAGAGCCAAGCTAACCAACATAAAGAAGGGGATCATGTAGGATGGTTACCCTCGCACGCCTCAGGGAGTATATGCGCACCCAGGCCGCCGAGGATAAGAGCCGACGGTCGGTCAATGTCAGCGGTCCGACGATAGAAGAGGCCCTCAATCAGGCCTCCATCGAGCTCGGCCTGCCGGTCAAGGATATCGAATATGAGGTGCTCGAAGCGGGAAGCCGGGGCACCCTCGGCATCGGCAAGAAGGACTGCATCCTGATCGCCTATCAGGCCAAGGACGAAGCCCTGCCCGAAGAGGAGAGCCTCGATATCGATCTCGGTTTTGCCGGAGAGACGATGGAGAAGGAACAGGATCTCGACGGCGAGGTCTTCGTCCGCCTATCTCCCGAGGGAATCCTCGTCAAGGTTACCCCGCCGGTAGGCAAGGGCAAGCGCGTCACCGAACGCCAGGTGCTCGACGCCCTCGATCGCCGGGGTGTGGAGAATTTCGACCGCGGAATGGTTACAAGGATTGTGAAGCAGGCCGGCGACGAGTATGTATCGGTGGGGGATTTCCTCTACAACCCGGCCAACGATCCGATCATGACCGTGGATGTCACCGATTTCGAGATGCGGGCCTATATCGTCGTTCGTCCTCCGGGAGAGGGCGGGGCGGACCTGAGCTACGAGGTGGTGGAGAACTTCCTCAAGAACAACTCCATTGTTCACGGACTCAAAGAGGATGCGATCCACCGCTTCATCGACCGGCCGGTCTACAATGAATCGATTCTCGTAGCCGAGGGTACGAAACCGGAGGACGGGGCGGACGCGAAGATTATCTACAACTTCGAAACCGACGCTCACAAGATTCAGCTCAAAGAGAAGAACGGCCGGGTCGATTTCAAGGAACAGAATATCGTTCAGAACGTGGTCGAGGGCCAGGCCCTGGCCAAGAAGATACCCCCCGGTGAGGGAAAGAACGGCCGCAGCGTCACCGGCAAGCTCCTGCCGGCCAAAAGCGGCAGGGATGTAAACCTCGGTATCGGCAAGAACGTCAAGCTCTCAGAGGACGGCATGACCGCGGTGGCCGCCATAAACGGCCAGGTGATTGTCGCCAACGAGAAGCTCAACGTAGAACCGATCTATGTGGTTAACGGCAATGTCAACCTCAAGAGCGGCGGTAATGTGGTCTTCTTGGGCACGGTATTCGTCAAGGGCGGCGTGGAGGATGGATTCAAGATCAAGGCCGCCGGGAACATCGAGGTTATGGGAACCGTCGGCAAGTGCGATCTGGATGCCGAAGGAGACATCGTTATCCATCAGGGAGTCAACGGCCGGGGCGGCGGCAGCATCCGCGCCGGGAAGAGCGTCTGGGCCAAATTTATCGAGAACTCCGACGTGGACACCGGGAATATGGTCGTCGTCTCCGACGGAATAATCAACTCCACGGTCGATGCGGACAAGCGCATTATCTGTCAGGGTAAACGGGCTACCATCGTCGGCGGACGCCTGCGGGCCAGTGAAGAGGTGCACGCCAAGAATATCGGTTCCATCGGCGGGGCGGAGACGATCGTCGAGGTCGGATACGATCCCAAGAGCGTGGCCAAGATTCAGGAGCTGGAGAGCGAACTCAAAGGTATCGAGGAGCAGTTGGAGGAAATTGAGCGCAACATCCACACCTTAGAGAACCTGCGCAAGATGAAGAAGGATATCGGCGAGGAGAAGGAGCAGTACCTGAGTACCCTGATGGGACAGAAGGGCGAGATCGACGAAAAGCGCGAGTCGATCGAGAAGGAGATTGAGACTATTCAGGAGTACCTGAGCTCCCTCAAGGTCACCGGTAAGGTCTCCGCCTCGGGCAAGGTCTATCCCGGGGTGAAGGTCATAATCAAGGATGCCTCCTTGAAGATCCGCAATGAATTCAAGAGCGCCACCTTCGTGAATGAGCTGAACGAGGTCAAGATTACCAAGTACGAGGAGTTGGAGGAGGATTACTCCAAAAAACGCTGATGTCCATTAAGCCGATCGATCTGCAAACCCTCTTTATGCACATGAATCAGGTGGGCAAGGAACAGGCCCAGCAGCGGGAAGGGGTGTTGATGCAGCAGGCGGTAGTCGGCAGCGAGCTGGTGCAAGAGTCGGAGCACGCCGACAGCAGCGTCAATCAGACCCAGGCCACCTCCGACGGTCCCGAAGAGATTCACGAAGATGAGGAACAGGCCGGCGGTCGGCGGCGCAAGCGGAAGAAACGGGAAGGCGAATCCGAAGAGGCGTCGCAGAATGAATCTAAATATTATAAAGATCCCGATCTGGGAAATAACATCGACATAACCGGATAGAAATGAGTTTTACCCTGCTATTGATCCTGAATCTCCTGGGCTGGATCCTGTTTTTAGTTATTTTTCGTATCGTTGTTCGCCGGGCAGTAAAACCGACGCGCATATTGGGCGAGATCGAGACCGAGGTCGACAGCCTGGTTACCGAGTTGAACGGCACCACCGAACGCAATATTAGACTCCTGGAAGAGGCTATTTTACGGCTGAAACGGGCTACCGACCAGGCCGATAAACGCTTGAGGATTATGCAGGGGGAGTTGAAGAAGCGCGACGAGGAGTCCCCTCCGCCGCGCCCAGACTACAGCCACCTTGCCTCCCGTAAACCGATTTCCCTCAAGGTTGTAGAAGATGAGGAGGAGGCGCCCTCGCCTGCGCCTGTCGAGGAGGATAGCGCGGAAAATGAGAACGGTGATATCCGGGAATCGATAGTCCGCCTCTACCGCCAGGGGATCGACTCCCGGCTGATTGCGAGCCGCGTGGGCCGTCCGGTGGGAGAGGTAGAACTCATAATCTCCTTGATGGAAAAGACCGATAGGTAAAGCATATGACTATCGGAATCGACCTCGGTACAGCCAGCAGTTCCATCGCCTTCCTGGACGGAGAGAAGCCCCGGGTTATTCCCAATAGGTTCGGTAATCTCTCCACTCCATCGGTGCTTACCTACGATCCCGACCGGGGGATTATCGTTGGTGAAGAGGCGCTCAAGAGCGGCGTCAGCCGCTACGATCGTACGGTGAGCTCCTTCAAGCGACGGATGGGCAGCTCTTTTCCATGCCGCCTGGGCGATCGGATCTTCACCCCGGTTGATCTATCGGCCCTTATCCTGCAACGGCTGCTGAAGGATGCGGTCCGCTTCCTGGGTCAACCGGTGGAAGCGGCGATTTTGGCGGTTCCCGCCCACTTCAACGAGAATCAGAGACGGGCCACGAAGGAAGCGGCCCAGAAGGCGGGGCTTTCTCGGGTGCGTCTGATTAATGAACCCACCGCGGCCGCCTTGGCCTACGGCAGCGAGATAGTCGGCAGGACGGCGGTCTTCGACTTCGGCGGAGGGACCCTCGATATATCCCTGCTCGAAATCGATTCACGGGAAGCGCGGGTCCGTTGCGTCGGCGGCGACAGTAAGCTCGGGGGCGTCGATTTTACCCGCATCGTATACGCCAATATTAAAGCTCAGCTCCGCGGCCGGCTCTCCGGCATGGCCGACGCCAGGCTCATGGAGTGCGCCGAGGAGCTGAAGATAGCCCTCAGCGCCGCAACAGAGGCGGAGACCGGCTGGACGGGAGATCGAATCTCGCTTTCTCGGTCGGTGTTCGAACGCGAGGCAGCCCCGCTCGTTGCCCGGGCCGAGAGAATTACCCTGGATACCCTAAAAAAAGCGGGCTGGACTCCCCATGAGGTGGATACCGTGATCCTCGCCGGCGGGTCGTCCCGCATTCCGGCGGTAGCCGCTCGGATCAGCCGGCTCTTCTCAGCCGCAAAGATTCAACGCCGCAGTCCGGGCGAGATCGTGGCCCTCGGCGCGGCCCGGGCGGCCCAGCCCGCCGACAGTAGGCGCAGCAGCTATTTTGAGGTGCTTCCCTATACCCTGGGGCTGGAGATCGACGGCGGTCGGGCTCTGCAGCTGGTAGAGCGCAATACCCCCTTGCCCTGCAGCCTACGGCGCACCTTCACCACCCTGGCGGACAACCAGACCAGTGTAGAGATCCATGTTCTCCAGGGCAGCTATCTGAACGCCGATAAAAACAGTTCCCTCGGTCGCTTTATGCTGAGCGGTATACGCTCGGCGCCGAAAGGGGTGCCGCAGATCGAGGTCGACTTTACGGTAGATGCCGACGGGCTCTTGACCGTTAAGGCCGGCGACCGCGAAAGCGGTGTCTCCGAAAGGATCGTGATTCCCCGGATAACGAGAAGCGGTTCGGATAAATCCCGCGGGGCCGGTCATCTACGCCGGCTTATCGACGAGCTTCAAGCTTTAAACTTGAGGCGGGGAGGGCTTATCGACCGGGAGTTGAAGGAGGATATCGAGGATATCCTCGCTATCTCCGCCGAGTCCCTGCAAAAACAGGATGAAGAACGGATTCGCGAGTGTATAATAGCCTTAGATACCCTCGCAAGCGAGGTGAAAGCCCTGGACCACGCCCGGGAGGCAAATCGTGCTGGATAGAGACTGTTTTCGAATCCTCGGCCTGAGCGCCGGCGCGCCCATGGACGACATCAAGAGAAGCTACCGCAGCAAGGTTAAAGAGCTGCATCCGGATACAGGCTCGAGGCCGGACAGCCTGGCCTTTAACCGGGTGGTCGAGGCCTACCGGCATCTGAGCGCAGCCGATTCCAAGCGGATAATTGATTTTCCGGTGCGGGAAAGCCGGCCGGTACGCCGAACTCAGCCGAAACCTGCCGAAACCTCTCGTCGCCGTCCCAACCCGGCCTCTTCGATCTTTGAAATCGGGAGTATGCTGCTCAACGGTAAAACCCCCCACCTGCGGGCCTTTGCCGCCATGCGCCTTGGAAACAGCGGACGGGCGAGCGCCTACTCTTATCTGAGAAAGGGACTCTACGACTCGGATGCCCAGGTCGTGGCCGCCTCGATCGAGGCGATCGGCAAACTACGGGTTCAGCAGTCGGCCCCCGAGCTGGCGGCCCTCTTCCGCAGGGGAGACGACCGGATAAAGCTGAGCATCCTCGAGGCGGTGGGAAATATGCGTGATCGGGCCGGATTCAAACCGATAATCCTGCAGGGCATGCAGGATCGTCACACCTTCGTCCGCCGCCGTTCGCTGCAGCTATTCAAGACCGCCCAGTAACAGGAGCAGACCGTGAGTTCAAACCTTGAAACCATATTCAGAAAAGATACCCGCCAGTTTCTCGATAAATTGGAACCGCTCTTAGCGCGCTTCGAGACCGGTCAGGCCCAGAGGGAGGACCTGGACGAGGCCTTCAGGCTCTTCCACAGTATAAAATCCGAGGCAGCCCACCTCGAGCACTCCCGTATAGCCGAGCATGCCCACCGGGCCGAATCGGTCCTGCACGAACTGCGGGAGGACTTCGGGAATGAGAGCTATCTTAACCAGCTCTTCACCGCCGCCGCCGGAATCGCGGAGACGATTACCCAGGAGTTGGGAGAGGAGAGCTTCGGTACGCCCCAGGAGACTGAGGCGGAACAGCAGGATGAGATAATTCCCAGCCCGGGCGGCGAAACCCCTTTCGGTGAGTTCGAGCTGATACTCCTCGCCGAATCCAGGGACCGGGGGGAGTCGCTCTACCGGATGATCTGCGACTTCGATCCGGAAACCGAGATGAAATATATCAAGGCGGTGTTGATCCTCAACAACCTGGAGCAACAAGTCAATGTGATTCGAACCACCCCCGATCTGGGGTCCCCCATGGATGAGGAGCTGAGTCGGGTCGGCTTCTATTTCACCACCGACCGGCCCGAAGCAGATCTCTTTGCATCGGTTAACATCGATCAGGTCCGTCGAGTCTTCTTGAGTCGGCTGGCCTGGGAACAGCATTTGCCGGCCGAGCGCTCGCCGAGCGTGACGCCCCGTATCGACTCCCGGGAAGCCGTCTCCCTCCCTGCGGAGCAGCTCAACCTGGTCTGGAACCGGGCCCTTCAGGCCAGGCTTGCCCATACGGAAGAGGACGATGCCTTCAAGGCCTTGGACGACGCTCTCCAGCAGACCCGCTTCATTCCCTTCGGTACGGTTTTTGCCGACCTGCAGGCCATCGTGCAGCAGAGCGCGGAAGAGCAGGGGAAGGAGGCTCGCTGCGATATCCAGGGCCGGGAGGTCCCTTTGGAGCGCTGGCTCGCCCGTAGCCTGCGACCCTCTCTGGTTCAGATTCTACGTAATGCCGTCAGCCACGGGATCGAGGAGAAGAGCGAACGCCTGCGCCTCAATAAATCACCTCGGGGAGAGATCAAACTCAGTTACGCGAGGGAGGCCGAAGAGCTACTTATCCGCATATCCGATGACGGTAAGGGGATCGACGAAGCGGGCGTCCGGGCCAGGGCGGCCGAGGCCGGGCTCGACGCGGCGGCGCCGCTACTGCATATTCTGGCGACTCCCGGCTTCAGCACCAGCGAGGACGCCTCTCTGCATGCGGGACGAGGCGTCGGATTGGATATCGTCTCCCAAGGCCTGGCGGCTATCGCCGGAGCAGATCTGAGGCTGGAACCCCGGAAGGAAGGGGGGACCCTCTTTACGGTGACCATCCCGATGGCCGGATCCTCCCGGCTGATTCAGTTCGCCAGACATAAATCACGGCTCATCGCCCTCGATCAGCGCGCCCTTATCGAGAAGGAGCTGCCAAAGAGCGGTTTTTTCTCCCGGGAGACCGATTCCCGGGTCTATTACCGCGGGCTGCCCGTCTATACCTGCGACGGCTATCTCTTCTGGATCGACGGCTACCCCGAGAATGAGGAGCTCCTCCTGATTGATGATCAAGGCTTCCGCTTCTATCTGCTGGTGGACGAAATCCTCTTTACAGAAGAGTTATCACCGGAGATGCTTGAACTGAGGCAGCAGGAGATGAGTCCCTTCTCCCGTATGCTGATCGGCGGTTTTCCGGTGCAGGCCGACTACCTTCGCTTCGATGCGCTGGTCGGAACAACGAAAAGGGCATAAAAAAACGGTATGCCTGGACGTCGTTTAGCATACCGTTAAAAGAGCGTTGTTGTTACCCTTCTTACTCTACTGTTCGGCCGATCCGGCTGGAAACTTTAGGCCTCCGGTAAGCCGGGAAAAGAGATTTTATAGAAGATTTCCCGCGTCCGCGGAGAGGCGGGATTGAGCCAGGAGGCGTCGGTGGTAGGCTGCGGAATCTCCTATGGCGGAATAGAGTTTGCGGGATGCATCCAGCGGATCCGTGCCGCCCTCGGGACTGGCATCGATGAGAAAGCCCGCAATCTCCTTAGCACCGCTCTCCATAATGCGTTGATCGATATCGCTTAAGGAGGATACACGCTGTTCGAAAGGGAGATCCGATTCGATCAGCCCCAGGGCTTCGCGACAGAGTTGCTCCAGCTCCTCTAAGAGTGTGGTGAGCTTTTCCAACGCCTCTTGCAGCGATGATTCCAATTCTGAGGTCTCTCTCGTAAACCCGGTCCCCGGCTCTTCCGGCCCCGGCAGGCAGAGATCGAGTTCCCGCCGGATTTCCGGCAGCTCAGTGAGCTCCTGCGACCGTTTCAGTCCCATTCCGGCGATTTTTACCCCTCCGGGGGAGAGGGTGAAGCTGGGCGGCGTCTGGGGCTCCTTGAGGCGGTTCTCGAACCACCAGCGATAGAGGATCAGGCGGCGGTCGCTCAAGACCTCGCCTCCAGATGAAGATTCGGCTGTCAGTGGACTGCCGTCCCGGAGTACCCTGAAATGCTGCCCCATGGCGGGATTGAGCCGGTCGGCCCAGAGGTGGGAAAGCTCCTCGAAGAGACTTCCCCGGTAGTGGGTCTTTAGCTCCGGATAGCCCAAGTCGAGGCCGGCGCAGTAGATCTCGCCGGCGCCGAGAAAGCGGGCAAAATCCCAGGCGGTGGTGGCCACCGAACCGCCGGCGCCGAGGGTACCGTAGATACGAAGACTCCGTTCCAGATAGTTCCCCAAGGGAAAGAGGGAGGAGCAGAAGTAGCGCCTGCCCTTTAGCTTGCGAAAGACCCGGGGATGGGTGGAAGACTCGGAAACCAGGCACTGGGCGGCGGTAATCCCGTCCAGGTGGCGGGTATTCCAGTATTGAGGGTCTACCACCACCAGAAAATCGGGAACGACGCCATGCTCCTCGCACCAGTTGGCGGCGGTATCCACCGCGATTATCGCCATGCGGCGACGGAGCTCTCCTATCTGGGGAATAATGGTGTCCAGGGAGGGGCCTGCCGCCAGGACCAGCGCCGGCTTGCCGTCGAGCAGTCCCTGTAGTTCACCCGCCGGCCGGGCATGCGCCAGCACCGGAAGATTCCGGATCAGATTGCGGACCCAGAGTTTTCCAAAGCGCTTAAGGGTATTGCGATTTATCTCCCGGCGGGAATTGAAGCGTCGGAACCATTCGTCGGTCGCCTCTTTGTACTCCCCGTGAAGGGCGGCAACGCTCTGGATGGGAAAAAACTCGATCTCGTCATGATGGCGGTCGTTCAAGACCTCTCCCAACGCATCGGGAGGAACATCCAGAAGCAGATTGAACTCCTCGGCCTGCAATAGTTCGGCCATGTCCCGCAACTCCAAGGTGCGTAGAAAAAGCGGCACATCCGGTTCGAGTACCAGCATGGGAATACCCGGGTAGATGCGTCTGAAAGCCTCCAGCTCGTAGCCCAGGCCGAAATGGAGAAAGACTGCCAGGTCCGGCGCTCTCTTGAAGCGGGCGCGGATGATTCGCTCGGCGTCGGCTGCGGGATCCCGGCGGGAGCAGAGGTAACGTCCCTTAAGACGCAGCCCGGGCGTCCCCGACTGGGACCGGAAGAACTCAGCGTCGGAATCGGGAGCGTAGCGTTCGCTTATGCGTGTACTGAAACCCGGAAAGCGCGCGTCGAGAATCGCCAGATTCGAGGTGAGCATCTATTCAAGCTCCACGGTTATGCGCATTCCTTCCGTAAGGGGGGTGCCGGGCGCCGGCGTCTGGGAGGATACCCAGCCTTCCCCCTTAATGGTCAGCACAACCCCCGGGATCCGATAGAGCGCCAGGAGATCCCGCTTGGAGCGGCCGGTAAGATCGGGGAGGGTGGTGTCAAGCACGAGGGGCGGCGGAGTCTTTATGCTCACCCGGCCGCCGTGGTCGATGGTCGATTCGGTCTGCCGGGGAATACCGAGGTAGCGGGCGGTCTCTTCGGCCGCTTTGGCTACCAGCGGGGCGGCGATCCGGCCGCCGAAGAACTCCTCGCCTTGAGGTTTGTGGATAACCGCGTAGATAATCGCTTGGGGATCCTCGGTGGGGAAGATCGCCAGACAACTGGCTACGAAGATATCCTCGGAATAGGTGCCGGTGTTGGGATCGCTCACCTGGGCCGTACCGGTCTTGGCCGAGACGCGGATTCCCTCCACCGCGGCGCGCCGAGCTGTGCCGTCGGCCTGGGTCCCGGTCTCCATCATTAAAAGCACCTGTCGGGCCACCTGGGGAGAGAGAACCTGTCGCAGCGGCTCCCGCTCGATTTCCTGGATCATCTTCCCGTCGGGAGAGACGATCTTCGAGACAAGATGGGGTCTCAAGAGCATCCCGTCGTTGGTCAAGGCCGTGGCGGCGGCAATCATCTGTAGGGCCGAGACGGAGATCTCCTGCCCCATGGCGATGGTCGGCTTGGTTCTGTCCGACCAGTTCCGCGGACTCCGGAGGATGCCGTAGGTCTCCCCCGGAAAGGGGGCGCCGGTCTTGGCGCCGAAGCCGAAGGAGGTGATCATACGGTAGAACTCGTCGCTTGAGACCGTCTCGGATGCGTATCCGGCGCCCGAGTTGCAGGAGAGCTTCAAGATATCCGCCGCATCTACCTCGCCGTGTACCCCCAGGCAGTTTATGTGGGGTTCCACATGATCGTACTCGCCGGTACAGAGAAATTCGGTGCGCGGAGTGATACCTCCCAGTTCGAGAAACGAGGCGATGGAGAAGATCTTGAAGACCGAACCCGGTTCGTAGGCCGCCGCCGCGGGTACGTTGAAGCGGGCTTGAGGCTCGGAAGAGGCGAAGCTGTTGGGGTCGAAACCGGGGGTAGAGACGTAGGCCAGGATCTCCCCGTTTTTTGCATTCGCGGCTATGAGGGTCACCGATTCGGCCTGATTCTCCTCGTATGATTCCCGGGCCAAGGATTCGAGCAGGTACTGGAGGTTCAAATCTATAGAGAGGAAGAGCTGATTACCGTATTGAACACCGTCGGAGGAGGGCTCGGGGGAGAGAATCTTATCGTAGCTGTACTCGATACCGAGCAAGCCGACATTGTCGGTGCCGGCGTAGCCGATCAGATGAGAGGCGAGCTCCTTCTCCGGGTAGGCCCGGCCGTACTCGGGAATCAGGGAGATGCCGCTCAGCCCATCCCGGTTGAGCGCCGCCTGCATCGCTCTGCTCTCGGTGCGGGAGATCTTCCGTTTCACGTAGAAGAAGCCCTTTTTGGTATCGAACTTCTCTTTGAGCTCCTCCCGGTCGAGGTCGAGCACCTCGATCAGGGTTTCGTAGGTTGCTTCGGGGTCCTGAATGCTGGGCATCCAGGCGGTAACCGTGTCGAGCTGGGTCTGAATGGCCAGTACCCGACCGCTCCGATCCAGGATCGGGCCCCGTTCAACCGCTCCTCGATCAGGCGGCAGTTCCGCCCGAGGTTCGGGAAAGAGCATGATCGCGGCATAGCGCGCGAGGATGAGCAGCACCAGCATGCTGCTTAGGATCATAAATATGATAAATCTGGTGAGCTGACGCTTCTCGATCATGAATTAACTTCAACCTGCTTACTCAAACCGATCAATATAGTAATATGTGGGGGATTTAATGTCGATATGATAAATGAAGGTTATGATTGAACTAATTCAGCAGCAACATATACGCAAGCGGCGTCGTTCGACGGCCCTTTTTACCCTGGACTCCTTGACCTTGCGTGGAATTCCGCACATTCTCAGCGCCCGGCTCAAGGATGTATCCTTCAAGCCTCGGCGGATAGCGATTGCAAGCCTTGCCGCCGGAGCAGTGCTGGCTGCGGCGGCCATGGTCTCCTCCCTGATTCCAAGCTATACCCGACTTTACGACGAACCCCTGCAGCTGCCGGTGGATGGTCAGCTCTATCTCTCCCTGGTCGATTTTCTCGACCGGGCAATAAGCGAGGAGAATGATCTCAACGGAGAGCTCCCGCCCCTGGCCTCCTACCTGGGAGGCATCGAAGAGCAGGTGCACACCATGCAGCGGGGCGACACCCTTTCCGAGATCGCCTTGAGCTACGGGGTCGATGTGGGGACGCTGATAAGCTACAACGGCATCGAGGACGTCCGGCGTATTACCGCCGGTACCAGCCTCAAGATACCCTCCTTCGACGGGGTACGCTACGTGGTTCGTCCGGGGGATAATCTCAGTAAGATCGCAAGCGCGAACGCCATCGGGGTAAACGAGATTCTGGATGCGAACAACCTGGAGAGCGCCCTGATACAGCCCGGGGATGTCCTCTTCCTGCCGGGAGCCGAGATCAGCGAGTATGATTACAAGAAGGCTACCGGAACCCTGATTATCTATCCCGCCCGGGGGCGGCTCTCATCCGGCTACGGCTACCGCTCGGATCCCTTCACCGGAATCCGCCGCTTTCACTATGGAATCGATTTGGCGAACAGTACGGGAACCAAGATCGTCGCGGCCATGAGCGGAGTGGTGGTCGATGTGGAGAACCGTCCGGCGGGATACGGAAAATATGTGGTAATCAAGCACGACCGCGGGTATCAGACCCTCTACGGCCATCTGGACAGCGTCAGCGTGCGCGAGGGGCAACGGATCGGCCAGGGCCAGACCCTGGGTACCATGGGCAGCTCGGGCCGCAGTACCGGGCCGCATCTCCACTTTGCGATCTACAAGAACAACCGACCGGTTGATCCTTTAACTATTCTGCATTAAAAGTAACGAGGAGGAAGGAATGCGTAGATTGATGCTGGTGATGATGCTCTTGGTCGCGCTCTTTACCTTTATCCGCGCCTATACCGACGAGATGGCGGCCCAGCGGGCCGCCGCTACCCCAATGGAGAGTCAGACTCAGGCGCTGCAATCCGGCGCCTAACTCCCTCTATCAGCTTCCGTGACAGTGTTTATATTTTTTGCCGCTTCCGCAGGGACAGGGATCGTTCCGCCCCACCTTGGGGACCGAACGCTGGACGGTGACGGTCCCGGTAGGGGAGGCCCCTCGGGCGCTCTTCGCCGCTTGGGGCTGGGCTCCGCCGCCGAACTGACCCAGCTGACGGTGACTCTCGACCATCCCCGAAGAGGGTTCCCGTCGCCGGGGTGAATCGGCCCGCTCGATCCGCACGGAGAGTACCTTCTTGGCCAGGGTCTCCCGGATATCCTGAATGAGCTTATCGAAGATCTGAAACCCCTCGAGCTTGTACTCCAGGAGGGGGTTCTTCTGACCGTAGGCCCTGAGGTAGACCGCTTCGCGCAGGGATTCCAGGTTCTCCAGGTGCTCCTGCCATTTGGCGTCGATCAGCCGCAGGTACTCGATCCGGATAAACTGGTTCAGATTCCCACCGCCGATGGTCTCCTGCTTCTCGCTGATATCGCTCCGGAAATCGGAGAGGATCAGCTCCTTGATCTCCTCGGCCGGGGTTTCGACCAGTTTGCTCCGCTCCGTATCGAAGCTGTAGAAGAACCTGGCCATCAGCCCTTCGATCAGTTCCGCCGCTCCGCTTTCGCTGCGGTCGGCCATGAAGGAGTCGATCAGATCGTCCAGCATATCCTCGGCCACGGTGAGCACCCGTTTATAGAGTTCGGAATCCTTCAGGATCTCGTCGCGCTGCTTGTAGATGAAGGTCCGCTGTTCGTTGAGGACGTCGTCGTACTCCAGCAGATGCTTCCGGATCTCGAAGTTTCTGTCTTCGACCCGGGTTTGGGCCCGCTCGATGGTCTTGTTGATCCAGGGGTGATAGATCGGCTCCCCCTCTGCCATCCCGAGGCGGCCCATGAAGTTCTTCATGTTCTCGTTGGCGAAGAGGCGCATCAGATCGTCGTCTAAGGAGAGGAAGAATCTGCTCACGCCGGGATCGCCCTGGCGGCCGGAACGGCCCCGCAGCTGATTGTCGATCCGCCGGGATTCATGCCGCTCGGTACCGAGGATGTAGAGTCCGCCGAGGGATTTCACCTCCTCGTAGTCCTTGCGGGTCTTGGCGACGATCTTCTCGAAGACCTGCTGATACTCCTCCGGGCTAGCCTCGGTACCCGCTTCGCGGCGGGCCCGGAATTCCGGGTTTCCGCCCAGTTTGATGTCGGTACCCCGTCCGGCCATGTTGGTGGCGATGGTAACTGAGCCCTTGGCACCCGCTTCGGCGACGATCATCGCCTCCCGATGGTGATTTTTGGCGTTCAGGACCTCGTGACGGATGCCCCGTTTGGTGAGCAGCGAGGAGAGCCGCTCCGACTTCTCGATCGATACGGTACCGACCAGGATCGGCTGGCCGATTGTGTTGACCCGCTCGATCTCGTCGCAGATGGCGTTAAACTTGAACTCCTCGTTGAAGTAGATCACGTCATCCTCGTCCTTCCGCGTAACGGGCCGGTTGGTGGGAATAACTACCACGTCGAGGCTGTAGATTCGACCGAACTCCTTGGCCTCCGTATCCGCCGTACCGGTCATACCGGATATCTTGTCGTACATCCGGAAGAAGTTCTGAAAGGTGATCGTCGCCAGGGTCTTGTTGCGCCGGGCGACCTTTATCCGTTCCTTGGCCTCGATCGCCTGGTGGAGACCGTCCGAGTAGCGACGGCCGTGGAGGATTCGGCCGGTGAACTCGTCGACGATCTGTACCTGACCCTCCTGGACGACATAATCACGGTCGAGTTTGAAGAGCACATGGGCCTTCATGGCCTGGGTAAAGTAGTGGATATACTCGAAGTTCTCGTCGGTGAAGAGAGACCCGGCGATAACCTTGTTCTTCAAGAGCAGGGATTCGATGGTGTTCATTCCCTGATCGGTAAAGGTTATACGCTTGGCCTTCTCGTCGACCTTGTAATCGCCCACCGGTTCCTCGGGGTACTCCCCGGTCTCGGGATCCTTGTCGCACTCCTTGAGCTGGCCTACCAGGCGGTTGACCTCGGTAAAGCGGCCGGTGTCGTCATCGGCCTGGCCGGAGATAATCAGCGGCGTCCGGGCCTCATCGATCAGGATCGAGTCGATCTCGTCGATGATGCAGTAGTGGTGCTCCCGTTGAACCTTGGAGGCGGCGTTCCAGGCCATATTGTCCCGCAGATAGTCGAAGCCGAACTCATTATTGGTACCGTAGGTGATATCTTTGCGGTAGGCCTCCTTGCGGGCCTCGGTGTCCATGTTGGCCAGTATCGAGCCTACACTGACGCCCAAAAGGGAATAGACCGGTCGCATCCAGTTCGCATCCCGCTCGGCCAGGTAGTCGTTGACGGTAATGATATGCACCCCCCGGCCGGTAAGGGAGTTGAGGTAGGCGGCGGTAACCGAGGAGAGGGTCTTCCCTTCGCCGGTTTTCATCTCCATTATGCGTCCCTGGTGCAGGACGATCCCCCCTAAAAGCTGCACATCGTAGTGGCGCTCGCCGAGTACCCGTCGGGCGGCCTCCCGGGCCAGCGCAAAGGCCTCCGGAAGCAGATCGTCAAGATCATCCCCCTGTTGCAGACGCTTCTTGAAGCCCTCTGTCTGGCCGGGAAAATCGGCCTCCTCGAGGCCCATGGCCCAGGATTCCAGGGAATTGATCTTGTGTAGAAGGGGTAGTAATTCTTTAAGGTCCCGTTCGTGCTGGGAGCCGAATATGGCGGTCATGATTTTCTGAAACATTTCGGACTGGTCCTCCCTAAAACAGGCATACTATACCTGAATGCGGCGTAAAAGTCAGCAAGCTGCCGTTTTGTTGACCTTTTCCGGGGGCGGATATAGAATCCTAAAGCATAATGAGAGTGCCTAAACGCAGCTTCAGCCTGATTGCACCTTTTGGTATCGGCCTTTTCCTACTCCTGCTCCTCTTGAGCTCCTGCGGTACCGACCAGGTACAGACCCTGGAGCAGCAGAAACTCTTCTCGATCCCCATCGGCAAGATGGAGGATCAACTCGATGTCTACTACGACGGCATCTCCGCCTTTGACGACAAGATCAGGGTGGTAATGCAGGACGGTATCGTCTTTATCGCCAACGGCAGGGGAAAGAAGGTGATGGAGTTCTCCTCTTACGGGGATATCTTAAGCCTCTATTACAACAGCGAGTATAATCCGCAGCCGGTTCTGTTGAGCGATGCCCGGTCCGACGGTGAGGTCTCGAGCCGGGTCGCCCTCTCGTTCCCCTTTCTTGAGGTGGGAGAGATCGCGGTGACCCCGTCGGGGCTCTTGATGGTGGAGGACTCTATCCCCCAGAACCGGGCCGAGTTCGACGAGGAGCGGGGAGCCTATCTGAACCGAGTCGTGAGGCGCTTCGATCTCTCCGGGGCATATATCGATTACCTGGGACAGGAAGGGGTCGGCGGAACCCCCTTTCCCTATATCGAGGCCATGCACGTCAATCAGGCGGAGGAGCCGATCATCATCTGCCGGGCCGAGGAGTCGTGGATCGTCTTCTGGTTCGGCCGGGGAGGAAATCTCAAGTATGAGGTAACCATTCCGATGGATGATCTGCCCCTCCCTGATGAGGAGAACCTCATTCCGGCTCTGGAGCGGGTAGTCCCGGACGATGAAGAGGAGCTCCTCTATATCAAGATCGATACCTACAAGGAGGTACGGGAATCTTTGAGCGGCGCCGGCAGCCGGATTGATTACTTCGCCTCCTACTTCTTCTGGCTCAATCCGAAGAACGGCGCCTACGAGGGTTATCTCGAGGTGCCCCATGTCGTTCGTAAGCAGGAGATTCCCGGGATCGGTGCCGGACAGGACGAGGAGGTGCTCTACGAATTCCTCGGCGTCGCCGGCGGCGGGTTCTTCTTTCTACTCGGGCCCTTCGGACCTGATCAGTATCAGATCCTGGTAGTCGACGAAACCGGCGCGGTACTCGATAGACCGCGGATCAGTCTGCGGGACAGGGAGATATTCTACCGCGATTTTTATCTGAGCCGAGACGGTATTCTCACCGCGCTTCTCTGCCGGGAGTTCGAAGCGGATCTGGTCTGGTGGCGCACCGACCAGCTCCTGGAGGATCAAGCGGGTGAAACTCGTTAACAACGAGGGCATGCAGGCGATCGACCGCCTTGCCCAGGAGAAGTACGGAATCCCTGCGGATATCCTGATGGAGAATGCAGGTATCCGTCTCTGGGATGCGCTCGTCAATGAGCTTTGCCCCGACCTGGAAGCCCCCATCGTCTTCGTAGCCGGCAGCGGCAACAACGCCGGGGATGCGCTGGTTATGGCGCGACAGGCCTGGAACCGCGGCTACCGCAACATCTCGATAGTCAGTTTGAAGCAGGATCCCGGCGGTCTGGCCGGCCGCTGGCTTAAGGTCGCGGCGAAGATCGGCATTCCTCTCCTCTCGGAGCCCGGCGACGAGGAGTTCTCCCGACATCTGCAGGCCCAATCGATACTGGTAGACGGTATTACCGGAACAGGCATCCGCGGTCCCCTGCGGCCGGAGACGGCTCGGGTTGTGGAGCGAATCGCCGCCCTAGAAGGGCTCACCGTAGTGGCGGTGGATGCGCCCTCGGGCATCGGGGATACCTTTACCCAGGGCGATCCGGTACTGGGAGCGGATATTACCTTAAGCGTAGCGCCCCTCAAACGGGCCCTCTATTCCCCCGCGGCCAGACCATTCTGCGGCCGGATAGTCCCGGTCGAGATCGGGTTTCCCGACGGAGCGGTTACCGAGGTCGAGGGATCGATCCTGATGGATGAAGCGGAGGTAAGACAGAGCTTGGCGCCCTTTCCTGCCAGCAGCTACAAGAACCGTCGGGGGCACCTGGCCGTTCGCGCCGGGAGTCCGGGAACCACAGGTGCGGGACTATTGGCCGCAGAAGCGGCCGCCCGAAGCGGAGCGGGCCTGGTCTCCCTCTTTCTGGACCCCGATCTGAGCCTCGAGGGGTTTTCAGCGCCTCGGGCGGTGATGCTCCATTGCACCGAGGAGGCGCTTGCCGCCCTCCTTGCCGACGCGGGGAGCCGGGATGTGCTGCTCCTGGGGCCCGGATGGGGGCTTGAGGCGCGGGAGCGTGAGTTCTCGAGTCTCACAGCGGCCTTCTCCCGGGGAGTAATCGATGCCGACGGTCTTGCCCTCCTCGCCGAGAAAAAGGCGACTCTCTCGGGAGAGTGGATCCTGACTCCCCATCCGGGAGAGTGTAGCCGGATGCTCGATATTCCGAAGGAAGAGGTCATGTCCGATCCTTGGGCCGCGGCCCGAGAGACGGCTCGGAGATTCCGGGCTACGGTGATTCTCAAAGGACACGTGAGCGTCATCGTCGACGAGAACGGTCGCGAAGCGGTGGTCGACGGAATGAATCCCGCCCTGGCCACCGGCGGCAGCGGCGATATTCTGGCCGGCATGGTAGCGGGGCTGCTCTGCGATAAACGGCTCTCTCCCTTCGACGCTGCGGCTGCCGCGGTTTATCTGCATCAGGCAGCCGGGCGGCAGGCCCTCAAGGAACGTGGTAATTTCATTGCCGATGATCTTTTCGCGCATATCAGTCATACCCTAGGGGCCTATCGTTATGCAGGGACCTGAGAGCCGGCAGCCCGGGGATCACTTTTTTCACTACCGGCGCGAAGAACGGGAGCAGGGCCTCAAGGACGATGTTCGCAATCGTCAGCGCCTCGGTTTCTTTGCGCGCAATCGGCATCTGACCCTGATCTTCGTCGATATTCTGATTATCTGCCTGGTCTTTCTCTTCCTGTTTCCCTACATCCGTATGGAACGGCGCTCTATTGCAGGCTACCGCGCCGATCTCTCGGTTACACAGTTTGACCGCACCATTCTTGTGGCGCTTAAGTTCTCGCCCGAGTCGTCCGAGGAAGGCGAAGAGGAGTTAGAGACAAGAGAGTTGGAGGTGATCCTCGAGGTGCTGCCCGATGGACGTCGGAGCAGGCTCTACGGGATCCTCACGCCCGGAGAATCCACTGTTTTAAGGGCGCGAATCCCGCTTCGGGCGGGTGATCAGCTGGTAGAGGCGCGGCTGGCTGCGGCCGGGGAGGAGCTTATTCTGCGCTCGGAGATCCCCGACGAGTAGCAGTATTGATTTTTAAATCCCGCTTCGATACCTTATAATCAATAACGGAGGAGACAATGTATCAGATCTATCTTTTAGCGGTACTGGTGAATATTGCCGGCGGAGTACTCTTGGCGGTTGGTTTTCTCAAGGAAAAGATTCCCGCCCTGGAGGGGCTCGAGGCTTTCCTGGCCGAGAACAAGGCCTTCGTGACTATCGCCTCGCTGATTATGCTGGCCCTCGGCGTGCTGAAGCTCATTATTCCTGCCTCGCCATCGGTTCCCGTGGCCCAAGATCTGATTCCCGCTCTGCTTGCGATAGTCTCGGGGATAACCCTTTTCTACGGGCATTACAAGAAGGTGAGCGACGTCGATTCCGAAGCTACCTCCTTCATGGATAAGTACGTCTACAAGTATCGGGATGTAATCGGTATTCTAACCCTCCTCTCCGGGCTGGTGCACTTCATCCTCCCGAGGGTCGTATTGCTCTGAATCCGCGAATCTCTACCGCCGGCGTCGTTCGGCGGAACAATACGGTTCTTCTCGCCCTGCGTAAACCCGGTACGAGTATCGGTGAATCGTGGGAGTTTCCCGGCGGTAAGGCGGAGAAGAGGGAGGAGCCGGAGAGCGCCTTGAAGCGTGAGTTTCTCGAGGAGCTGGGAGTTCCGGTCGAGGTCGGTGAGCTGGTTCATCAGGGCGAGTTCACCAACCGGGGACGGAGGTACCGGCTCATGGCGTTCGAGGTGCTGCTGCTGAGTCACGATTTTTGTCTGGGAGAGCATCAGCGGTTGAACTGGTTCAGCCTGGAGGAGGCGCAGAGCCTCTCCATGGCGGGATCCGACCGGCAGATTCTTGCCGCCCTTCTCCAAACGGTAAGAGAGGGCTAAATTACCGTTCCCGACGGAATGATCTTATTCTTTGCAATCACGATAATCCCGTCCCGGATATGGTAACGGCCGTAATCGCCGTCCTTCCGTTCTATATCGTCGATACCGATACGGCACTCATCGCCGATTCGGCAGTTCTGATCGATGATGGCCCGCTTAATCCTTGTTCCCGCACCGATCCCGATGTCGGGACGATCCAGTTCCCGGTTTTTCGCCCGGGCCTCGGGGGTCTCGTACTCGGAGGCGCCCATGGTTATAACCCCCTCCAGGTGGGATCCGGATTCGATAATCGAACGGATTCCGATGACCGACTGGGAGATAGTGGCGTTGGTGATGATGCTCCCCTCGGCGGCCAATGACTGAGAGATATTGCAGTAGTTGATCTTCGTCGCCGGCAGGTGGCGGCGGTGGGTGTAGATCGGCATGCGCTCGTCGTAGAAATTGAACTTCGGATTGAGGCTGGCCAGATCGATGTTGGTCTCGTAGAAGTTGCGGATAGTACCGATATCCTCCCAAAATCCGGTGAAGATGTAACTCTGCACCCGGTTGGTCTCGATCGCCATGGGAATAATCTCTTTCCCGAAATCGGTTTTATCGTTATTGAGCACATCCTCGAGTACATCGGCATCGAAGATGTACATCCCCATGGAGGCGAGATAATTTTTTCCCGCCGCCTGCATAGTCTGATCGGGATGAAGGGACTCGGGGATCTTCAGATGCTCAATATCGACCTCTATGGGTGGCTTCTCGCTGAAACTGGTGATCCGCCCGTTTCGATTCGCCTGGAGTATCCCGAGGGATGTGGCCGCCTCCCGGTCTACCGGGGTAGAGGCGATCGTCACTTGAGCTTTGCTGTCGAGGTGAGAGCGAAACATCTCCTCCAGATCCATCCGGTAGAGCTGATCCCCGGAGAGGATGATGTAGTGAGTCGGTTTCTGGACATTGAAATGGGGGAAGTTCTTGCGCACCGCATCGGCGGTTCCCTCGTACCAGCTGGTATTCTCGAAGGTCTGTTCCGCCGCCAAGATCTCGACGAAGCCTCGGCTGAAGACATCGAAGATATAGGTGTTGGCCAAATGGTTGTGAAGGGATACCGAATTGAACTGGGTCAGGATATAGATCTGCTTCATATCCGAGTTGATACAGTTCGAAATCGGGATATCCACCAGCCGGTATTTCCCCCCGAAGGGGACCGCGGGCTTCGCGCGTTGTTGAGTAAGAGGGTAGAGCCGGGTTCCTTTCCCGCCTCCGAGGACTATCGCGAGGATCTCCGGCATGCTGCGCTCCTTACATAGCTATACTATTTCACCCCAGGAGGCGGGTCAAGGAAGAACTGTTAAAAATCTCTCTGTTCGTGGTAGTATCCCTCTATGGAACGCGGGATTCTGGATCTCCTCCAAGGGGATCCGCGCTTTATGCAGCAGGTGGTACATTGGGAGCGGATTCCCCCCCGGGAGGGGCGCTACGCCGATTTTCCGGTAGAGCTCGATCCCCGGCTGAAGGATGTTCTCCGGAAGCGGGGTATCGAGCGGCTCTACTCCCACCAGGCGGAAACCTTCGCCTATGCCGATCAGGGTCGGAACGTGGTGGTGGTGACTCCCACCGCCTCCGGGAAGACATTGAGCTATAACCTTCCGGTACTGCAGCGGCTGCTGAGCGAGCCCGAGGCACGGGGGCTCTATCTCTTCCCCACCAAAGCGCTCTCCCAGGATCAGCAGTCGGCCTTGAACGAGATCGTTCTCGCCGGCGAGGTCGGGATCAAGATCGCTACCTACGACGGCGATACCCCCTCTTCGGTGCGGGTCTCCGCCCGGGACGAGGGGCGGATCATCATCTCCAATCCCGACATGATCCACTCCGGGATTCTCCCCAACCATCCCAAATGGATTCGCTTCTTCAGCTCCCTCAGGTTTGTGGTGATCGACGAGGTGCACACCTATCGCGGCGTCTTCGGTTCTCATATGACCAACGTCATCCGCCGGCTCAAACGGATCGCCCGCTTCTACGGCGCCGATCCGGTATTTATCTGCTGCAGCGCCACTATCGGTAATCCGGATGAACTGGCGGAGCGGATTCTGGAGGAGGAGGTGGTCCTGGTCGATCGGAACGGCGCCCCCGCCGGAGAGAAGCATCTGATCCTCTACAATCCGCCCTATGTCGATCAGGTGCAGGGAATCCGCCGGGGTACGGTCAACGAATCCCAGCGGCTTGCCATCAGACTCCTGGAACAGGGAATCAAGACGATAGTCTTTGCCCGTTCCCGGGTGCGGGTCGAGCTGATTGCCAGTTACATCAATAAGGCCCTGGCCAACCACTATACCCGGGACGAAACCCCCAAGGTCGAGGCCTACCGGGGAGGGTACCTGCCCTCGGAGCGCCGGGCGATCGAGAAGGGACTCCGGGACGGGAGTATCGCCGGGGTCGTTTCCACCAACGCCCTGGAGCTGGGAATCGATATCGGCGGACTCGATGCGGCCCTTATGGCCGGGTTTCCCGGTTCAATCGCCTCCTCCTGGCAACAGGCGGGCAGGGCGGGACGCAGTCAAAGCCTTTCGGTGGCGATCATGGTCGCCTCGTCGGGACCGATCGATCAGTACATTATGGAGCATCCCGAGTACTTTTTGCAGCGTCCCCCCGAGGCGGCCCACCTCGATCCGGATAACCTCTTTATTCTGATGGATCATCTGAAGTGCGCCGTTTTCGAACTCCCCTTTGCCGACGACGAGGAGTTCGGCGGACCCATAGCGGAGCTTCTGGGCGAGCTGCAGCATGAGGGGATCGTCCGTCATACCCAGGGAAAGTGGTATTGGTCCGATCGCTCCTATCCCTCCGAGGAGATCTCTCTCCGGTCGGCTACGGCGGACAATGTGGTTATCGTCGATACCACCGGCGGGACCAACCGGGTCGTGGGCGAGATGGACCGGCCCTCGGCCAAGGAACTCATCTTCGATAACGCGATCTATATTCACCGGGGGAACCAGTATGTGGTTACCCAACTTGATATCGAGAACCGGCGCTGCTACATCGAGAGCTCCACGGTCAACTATTATACCGATGCGGTGGTCAAAACCGATATCAAGGTGCTGGCTGAGGACTATCGGACGAGAACCCTCGGCGTGGAGCTGGCCCTGGGCGACGTCCTGGTGCGCAGCCAGGTGGCTAAGTTCAAGAAGATCCGTTTTCATACCCACGAGAACGTAGGCTACGGGGAGATCCACCTGCCCGAGGAGCAGATGCACACCCGGGGAACGGTACTCCTTTTCGGACCGGAGACGCGGGCGGGCCGGGCCTTTGCATCGGTGCCCAGGCACGTGCAGGAGGCGGTAATCGCCCGCATCGGGACGCTGATCAAGAATGTCGCCCCGGTTTTCCTGCTGTGCGACCGGAACGACATCGGCGTGGCCGAACGCCTGCGGGATCCCCACTACGCTATGCCGGCCCTCTATCTCTACGACCGCTACCCGGGCGGAACCGGCATCGCCGAAGCCCTGAGCAAAGAGCTGCCTCGGGTGCTGCAGGCTGCGAGCGAGGTGGTATCCCGCTGCGGCTGTGAGGGGGGCTGTCCCTCCTGCGTCGGCCCGGCGGAAGCCGACGATGCGGGCGATCCGGATCTCAACCGCAAGCTCGTAATCGCCGAGTTCCTGACCTGCTGGCAGGACGATGCCTAGGTCGGGACTCTCGACGCGGCTGAAGCAGCTGCGCAGCGTGAAGGCCGAGGGTCGCGCAGAGCCGGTGCAACCCGCTTCAGCCGGCGCCATCCCGAACAATCAGCTTCAGGAGATGGGTTTCGAGGCCTGCGGAGAGTTTATCTACCGTAGAACTGAATATCTGCCCCCGGAAAGGGCCGGCCTCTCTCCCCCCGCACGGAGCGGATTCTTCCTGGCGCCTGATACCGACCCTTCCCGACTCGTCTTCTTCGATGTGGAGAGTACCGGACTCTCCGGCGGCGCGGGTACGCTGGCGTTTTTAGCCGGGTTCGGGAGTTTCACCGATGCGGGCTTTCTCCTGGAGCAGTTCTTCCTGGCCGATTATCCCGGCGAGGGGGAGTTCTTAGAAGCACTTCAGAAGTATCTCAATCCGAAAACCCCGCTGGTTAGCTACAACGGCCGTAGCTTCGACGCTCATCTGCTCATTTCCCGCGGTTTGATGAACGGCATCCGCTACCGCTACGGCGCCCATTACGACCTTCTCTATTTAAGCCGCCGCCTGTGGCGTTCTCGAATCGGGAGCTGTAATCTGGGGCGGATCGAAGAGGAGATCCTCAATATTCGACGGGAAGAGGATCTCCCCAGCGCCGAGGTCCCCGAGCGCTGGTTTCGGTTTCTGAAGGAGGGGGACGCCCGGGGGCTGAAGCAGGTGTTCAGCCACCACCGGCAGGATGTGCTCTCTCTGGCGCAGCTCCTGACGAGAATCGAGTCAATTCTGAGCCATCCGGGGGATGTCGAAGGTATCGATAAGCGGGCGCTGGGGATTTATCTCCTGAGCCGGGACGCGGAGACCGGAGAGCTCCTTCTGCGGGAAGCCTTCGAGGAGGGGGATGCCCAGGCCGGAGCGCTTTTGGCGATCGCCCTAAAACGGCGGGAGCGATGGGCCGAGGCCCTCGAGTGCTGGTTACAGACGGATCTGATGCAGCCACGGTCCTCTGTTTGCGAGGAGCTCGCAAAATATTACGAGCACCGCGAGCCTGATCTTACTGTCGCCCTCCTGTGGGCCGAGAAGGGGTTTTCCCTGCTCGATGCGGAGCAGGCCAGCGAGGCCAGGCGGAAGGCTTTCGACCACCGAATCAGCCGGCTGCGCCGTAAGATCGGCGATTAGCTCTCGCGCTGCCGACGGCCTTCCTTTAAGGCAAATCGATAGAGATCCAGATAGTGCTCGGCTGATTGATCCCAAGAAAAATCCGCCGCCATGCCGTTGGCCTGGAGCCGTTTAATCTCCTCGGGCCGATGGCGGTAGAGGTCGAGCGCCGCTCGCACCGTCTGGAATATGGCCTCGCCGCTCATCTCGTCGAAGAGGAAGCCGTTGGCCGCTTGCGGTTCGGATCCGAGATCGATGACGGTATCCGCCAAGCCCCCGGTGCGGCGGGCGATCGGCAGGGTTCCGTAGCGCAGGGAGTAGAGCTGGTTCAGGCCGCAGGGTTCGTAGCGGGAGGGCATCAAAAAGAAATCGGCCCCGGCCTCTATCAGATGGGCCATCTCTTCCGAGAAGCCGACCTCTACCGAGAGCCCGGCCAACTCTTTGTTCACCTTACGGAGGGCCTCCTCGGCCCACTTTTCTCCGGTTCCGAGAATCACGACCTGAGAGGATAGATCGGTAACGATGCGCTCCAGGGCAGAGGGTTCACCCTCCAACAGCTCCTTGAAGCCCTTCTGTTCCACCAGCCGGGAGACGATGCCGATCAGCGGGACCTCCGGATCGATACTCAATCCAGCCCGTTTCTGCAGCTCCCGTTTGAGTTTTCTCTTCCCGCTCATATCCTGCCGGGAGAAGGAGATCTTTAGGAAAGGATCGGCTTCGGGATTCCAAATCTCCGTATCGATACCGTTCAGGACCCCGAAAAGATCCTCTCTGCGGCGGCTCAAGAGTCCCTCCAAGCCGTGACCATAGGCCGGGGTCTGAATCTCCCGCGCATACTGGGGCGAGACGGTGGTGATGTAGTCGGCGTTGGCGATGCCGGTCTTGAGATAGTTCAGCTCTTCGGTCTGCTCCTCGCCGGGATAGAGCTGCCGCGGACTGAGCCGGGTATAGTGGAGATCGTGGAGCGAGAATTGCCCCTGGTAACCAATATTGTGAATGGTAAAGACCGAGACGGTTTCGGCGTCCCCCCGTTGTGCCCCATTTCTTTTCGATTCCAGACTGCGCAGGTAGATAGGGGCCAGTCCGGTGGGCCAGTCGTGGGCATGCAGGATGTGCGGCTGCCAATCGAGAGCGGATGAAAGGGCAAAGGCGGATCGGGAGAGCAGGGCGAAGCGCTTGCTGTTGTCCGGAAAAAACTCACTCTCCGAATTGCCGTAGATCCCGCTCCTGGCAGAGAAGAGCGGATGGTCGAGCAGATAGAGCTTTACCTTCGATTGGGGAAGCAGCCCTTCGCAGCAGCGGAGTTCCTCATCCCGGAAACCTACCTTGACCCGCAGGGGGAAGCGCCTCGTGATCGCGATCTCGATCCCTGAGTAGTAAGGCAGGATAAGCCGTACGTCGTGCCCGAGATCCGCTAAGTGGGTGGACAGGGAGGCGACCATATCGGCCAGACCGCCGGCCTTCGCCACTGGTGCTGCTTCGCTGGAGACCATCAGAATCCGCAAGGGCTGGGTGCTGCTCATGGTCCCAAGTATAGCCTGATCGGCCCTAGCGCAGATAGTAGGCTATGGAAAAGGGTCCCAGTTCTTCGAAGCCCAATCTCCGGTAGAGGGCGACCGCCGCCGGGTTATCCGGCTTTACAAAGAGGCTCGCTTTGAGCTTCCTGGCTGCGAGATAGGTAAGCAGTTCAGACATCAGGCTGCGAGCAATCCCGCGACCCCGGAAGGATTCCTCGGTAAAGACGCCGCCGATCTGCGCCCAGCCGAATCCCAGGGCGTTGGTCCCCGCCTTGGCTACCGGCCGGGAAGCGGAGGAGGCGTAGAAGACGGTTTGATTCTCTAGGGTATCTCGCAGGTGGGACATGCATATCAAGGGATTGAAGCGTTTCGGTTCCAGCAGAACCTCTTCAATTTCATAGGCCTTCTGCAGCTGGTAGAGCTCCCGGGCCATCTTGGGGCGGGCCTTCTCGATCCTGATCCCCGAAGGCGGACTGATCCTCTGCGTCGACTCCTCCCGATGAGCCATGAGCAGATAGTCGACCCTATACTCCGGCGCCTTCTCCCTGGCCTCGATAACCCGGTCGACCAGTCCGGCGTGACCGAGGAGGGTTCTGAGCTTGGGCAGATTTCGGGCCACCGTAAAGAGGGCGTCCGATAGCTCCTTCATATGCTCCGCCGGTACGGCGGGAATCGTATAGCCGTCGACGCCGTTGTATATGAGCCCGTGGAGCTCCTCTCCATTATAGAAGAGCCAGAGCTTGTCCCTGTCCCCGGGCGGTTTAATTCGGCCGCGGATATTCAACCGGGCGGTGAGGGAGGTCCAGTACTCCTCCCGTTGCGCGAGAAACTCCTGTATCTGCGGGTAATCCGCCTTGCGGGCGGTACGAATGGAGAGACTCATCGAGTGCGGCTGATTCCCGCTAAAGGCAGTCTACCTTCGGGAGTAAAATCTCCCGCCAGGGCGGCGAATCCAGCTCGGAAGGACTCCTCTCCCAGTCCGTAGGCGGCTACGGCGGCCTCGACCCAGGGAAGTTCCTGCAGATAGACCGGCGTCAGTACCGAGAGCACCGCTATGCGTTGCTTCAGCGCCGGCCGCCCTTGAACCAGCTGCTTCAGGAGTTCGAAACTCCCCGGGGTGCTGAGGCAAAAAACGATCCGGTCGTACTCACTCACCCGGGAGATAATCGAACTCAGCCCTCCCGGCGGAGGGGAGTAGAAGGGTTCGTAGTTCAGCAGCAAGCGTCCCGCATCGGGGAATCGCTCGCTCCCGGCCTTTAGAAAGCCGGGCAGCTGCCCCACCAATAGGAGCCGCTCCGACTCTTTGAGCGGGAGGCCCCTGTCGGCCACCGGCGTAACCGCCCGGCAGGCCTGCTGAAAAAGGAAATCCTGGTCGGCGGGGATCCGCCGGTACAACTCTTCCGCATCAGGTATGAAGGGGACATGATCAGCTGCGGTTAAATACTCAGCTTTGATCCTCAAGATGCGCACTACCGCCTCCTCCAGGAGGGGGCGGAACGAGGGATCCCGGTCCATCTCGCGGCGCAGATGATCCCACACCTCCTCGTGGAGTCGGGAGTCGAGGGAGATCATGATCATATCGTTGCCCGCCCGCAGCGCATCCTCCGCCGCTTGGGGGATTCCCTCGCCGTTGGACTGGGCGCCGTTCATCCTGAGGTCGTCGGTTATAACCAAACCCTGAAAGCCGAGCTTCTTGCGCAGGAGGCCGCCGATGATCTCAGGCGAGAGGGAGGCGGGGACGGTGTTTCCGCTGATCTCCGGGAAGGCGAGGTGTCCGGTCATGACCGCCGGAAGATCCTCGTTGATGAGCATCCTGTAGGGGAGAAGGTCCCGTTCCATCAAGACCGACAGGGGATCATAGATAATGGGAAGGCTTCCGTGGGAGTCGCGGTCGGCGTTGCCGTGGCCGGGAAAGTGCTTGGCCGTACAGATGATGCCCTGGGAGCGCATTCCGTGCAGATAGGCCTGGGCCAGGACCGCCGTCTGCATCGGATCGGACGAGAAGGCCCGGGGACCGATAACGTGGGCTTCGGGATTGACGTAGACGTCGACGGTGGGGGCGAAGTTCATATTGATTCCCAGAGCCCGGAGCTCCGCGCCGATAAGTTCACCGGTTCTCAGCGCGTCGTACCCGAGTCCTCCGGCGGCGATGCTCATGTTTCCCGGGGTAACCGATGTCTCGCCCTTCACATGCCGTACCCAGCCTCCCTCCTGATCAGTGGCGATAAAGAGAGGAATCTGCAGCCGGGTGGCGAGGGCCTTCTGCTGCATGCTGCCGACCGCCCGGGCGAGGCGGGGGAGATTCGCGCCGTTCCAGCCGAAGATCTTGACTCCGCCGATGCGCTTCTCTTCGATCCAGGCGAGGATCGTCGGGTCCGCGCCGGGGCCGGAGAAGCCGATCATAAAGACCTGCCCCAGGAGCTCCGTATCGCTCATGGCGGCGGCGGTGGCTTCAGGCTCAGTCCAGCCGGTTTCAGCCTGCAGTGGAGTCGGAAGCAGGAGGAGAATCATGGCCACGAGAAAGACGACAATCGTGAGCTCCGATCTTAGGCTATAATTCATGCTGTCCGTTACCGGCCAGAAAGAGTTCTGCGCTTCGGGCGGCGAGCACCCCTTCGCCGGCGGCGACAACCATCTGTTTGAAGGGGGTGTTTCGCACCTCCCCGGCGGCGAAGAGCCCGGGACGGGCGGTGGCCATGCGCTCATCGGTGATTATATGTCCCTTCTCATCGCGATACTCCGCCGGAATCAGCTCCGAGCGCGGGGTCGAGCCGATGAAGATGAAGACTCCGTCCCCCGGCACCTCCTCCAGAGTCTCCGTGCCGTCGCTTCGGACACGTATGCCCTTGACCTTCTTCTCGCCGAAGATCTCCGCCGCTTCCCGGTTGGGGAGGATCTCTATATGCGGATTCTTCTCCACCTCCAGTCGGAGGGAGCGCCGGGCCTTCAGCTCCCCTCCGCGATGAATTAAACGAACCTTATCGCTGATTCCGGCCAGAAAAAGGGCTTCGTCGCAGGCCGAATCCCCGCCGCCGATGACTAGAATACGCTTGTTCTTGAAGAAGGGGCCGTCGCAGGTGGCGCAGTAGGAGACTCCCCGACCGGCAAATTCCTCTTCCCCGGGGATTCCCAGGCGCTTCTGCTGAGCGCCGGTGGCCATGATCAGGCTGCGGGAGCTGAAATCACCCTTCGGGGTTTGAATCCTATAACCGTCTTGATCGATGGAAAGGGAGTGTACGTTGGTGTTGAGAATCTCCGCCCCCAGTTTGCGGGTCTGTCTCTCGAGGCGCATAGAAAAATCGATCCCGCTTAGGGCCTCGGGGAATCCGGGGAAGTTGATAAGCCGGCTGATAATCAAGGCTTGGCCGCCGGGGGCCATCTCTTCGATCAGTAGCGCATCCAATCCCGCTTCGGCCGCATACTGGGCCGCGGAGAGACCGGCGGTACCGGCCCCGATGATGATCAGATCCCGCTCAGACTGCATAGATTAACTCCTTTCGCCTTGATTCTCCCCCAGTATAATCGTAAAATTTAAGCCATGAAAAGAGCTCTTATAGGATTCATATATATCCTTTTTTTGATATTCAACCTGCAATCCTTGGGGGCTGCCGCCTATCCGCGGTTGGTAGCCTCTCCGTGGGCCGCCGAGCTGGGCGACAGCGGTAACCGGGCGGAGCTGCGGGAGCTGAGCCGGGCGGCCCTGCTTGCGTCGGGGACGGAGGATGAGCAGATTCCGGGATATCTGCAGCGGATCGATCTTTTGATCGAGAATCTGAGTCCCTATCTGGCCGAGAAGAGCGAAATGCCGGTAGGGGAGGCGATTCTGCACTACCTCCATGACGAGCTCTTCACGGTCTACCGGGAACCCCAGACCCGAATCGATATCACCCTGCAGAACGGCAGTTACAACTGCGTATCATCGGCGGTTCTCTATATGCTCCTGGCAAAATCGAGGGGGCTCGAGGTAGAAGGGGTCGTTACCCCGGATCACGCCTTTTGTCGCATCATCGACGGAGGGGGCGGGACCGATGTGGAGACCACCAATCCCTACGGTTACAATCCCGGGGAGAAGCGGGAGTTTCAGAATGCCTTCGGCGAGACCGGCTTCTCCTACGTGCCGCCGGGAAACTATCGTCTGCGTACCTCCATCCACGCACGGGAGCTGATCGGTCTGATTCTGCAGAACCGGATCTCCCTGCTCCAGCGTCAGGGCAGAATCGACCTGACCGTGCCCTTAGCGGTCGACCGCCATGCGATGAGCGGCTCCGAGCGCACGAGAGAGGAGCTCCGTAAGGAGCTGATCAACTACGCTTCGGTGCTGAACGGCCGCCAGGAGTACCTGGAAGGGCTCGCATATCTGGATAAGGTCAGGGAGATCTGGGGTGATCACCAGGATTATCTGGAGATCATCGACACCCTGCTCTACAATGCGGCGGTAACCATGAGCCAGCAGGGCCGGGAAGAGGAGATCCTCGAGATTCTCAGCCTTAGAACCGCTGCCGGTGACGTCCGCGAAGAGAATGCGATCAGCTATCGCCACATCGTCGGCGAACGCATGATCTACCGGGCCAGCCGCAACCGGGAACCCCTGCAAAGCCTCGATCTTCTTGAGGAGCTCTACGGGCAGGATCTGGTCTCGAACTCGGTCCATGCCGAATACCAGGCTATTCTGCACGGCATGCGAGCCCAGAATCTGGCCCGAACGGAGGGGGATCTCAGCGCCCTCTCCTATCTGCGATCCCTGAGCCGTGAACTACGTGCCGACCGGCGGATCCGTCAGGGGGAAGAGGTCTACGCCTACAATGCCGCGGCGAGCTATCACAACCGTTTTGTCGAGCTCTTCCGGGCCGAGCGCTTCCCTGAGGCCGAAAGCTTGATCCTAGAGGGCTTGGAACAGCTCCCGGAAGCCTCCCTTCTTAAGGACGATCTGCGCCTGGTTCAGCGGATGCTGAACCGGGGCTGAAGCCGATAAAAAAGCCTAAAATGCTCCTCTTTCCGACCGATTAATGAAGAAGAGGAGTATCTATGTCCACGAATTGCGAAGCAAAGGCTTTAGAACTGATACGGATCATGAACCAGGAGATCTCACTCTTGGAGGATTTTCGCACCCGGGAAGAGGAGCTCAAAACCCTCGTCAAGGAGAGCGACTGGGAGCGTTTGGCCGAGTTGATGGAGGGCCTGGAACGTATCGCCGGCTGGATCGAAAGCAGCGAGGAGAATCGGCGCCGGACATACGCCGAGCTCTGTGCCACCTCCGGCGCGAATGATTCGATCCCCTTCTACCAGGCTATCGTGGGACTTCCCGACGAGACCAGGGCGGAGTGCGCCGAACTCTACCGCAGCCTCAAGTTCACCATCGTCAAGATTCAAGGCTTGACCTGGAGCCTCGACTCCCAAATCCGCAGCGTAAGCGACACCATGCAGACGGTGCTGAACGAGCTTTTTCCCTACCGCAAAGGGAAGCTCTACTCCCGCCGCGGGACGGCAAAAACAGCCGATACCGAGCCGCTGGTGGTGAACCACCACCTCTAAGGAGCGCAGTATGCAATCGACCTTTTCAGGCATTGAGATAGGAAAACGGAGCCTCATCGCCCACACCCAGGGCATGACTACCGTAGGACATAACCTGAGTAACGCCTCGGTGGAGGGCTACTCCCGTCAGCGGGTGCACTTCAAGGCCACCGACCCTCTCTACATGCCTCAGCTGAATCGGGAGAATACCCCCGGTCAGATCGGCCAGGGGGTGGATATCACCCGCATCGAACGGGTCCACGATGAGCTCCTGGAGGGCAAAATCGTCTCCCGGGCCAACGGCCGGGGCTACTGGGAGACCCGGGACAATTACATGCTCCAGCTGGAACAGGTCTATAACGAACCCACCGAGTCCTCGGTACGGACCATGATGGACCGTTTCTGGGACTCCTGGCAGGAACTCTCGATCCATCCCCAGGAACGGGCCGCCCGGCAGGCGGTGGTCCAGCGGGGCGAGGCGCTGATGGACGGCATCCACCGGCAGTATTCGCGCATGAAGGAGCTCCGGGATATGGTGGAGGAGGATCTGACCGCCACCGTGGGCCGAGTAAACGGCATTCTCAACGACGTCAGGTCTCTGAACGAGGAGATCCTGAAGGTGGAGGCCCTGGGGGATAATCCCAACGACCTTCTGGATCGGCGGGATCTTTTAGTAAAAGAGCTCTCCGGTCTCATGAATATCACCGTGGACAACCGGGATCCCGATGAGTTCACCATCCATACCCAGGGGCTGCACCTGATGCAGGGGCGGGTTCTCCATCCGCTGACCACCGACCCCGACCCTCAGAACGAGGGCTACTCCACCGTCCGGTGGGCCGAATCGGGGGAGGAAGCGCTCTTTACCGGGGGTAAGATCAAATCCCTGATCGATATGCGCGACGGCGATATCCGGGGAGAGATCCAGAAGCTCGACGTAATGGCCATGAACTACATCGACCTGGTCAATGAGCTCCACCAGAGCGCCTACGGAATGAACGGCGAGAACGGGGAGGCCTTCTTCGAAGAGGTTCCCTTCGTAACCGACGTGGCCGGTAACTACGACCGGAACGGCGACGGCGCCTTCGACTCATCCTATATCTTTCGCGTCACCGGTACCAATCGGCTCGATCCGCAGGAGCATATCGGGCTGCAGGGCACCATGAGCATCAGCGGGCCCGAGGGCAATATCGAAATTCCCTATAATCCCACCGATACCGTCGGGGACGTGATCAACCGCATCAATCTGGCCGGCGCCGAAGTGGTGGCCAGGCTCGACCAGGAGGGCAACATGGTCATGAAGGCCCTGCCCTCGTCGGATGTGGCCAATCCCGACTTCGTGATTCGTCATATCGAGGACTCCGGCCAGTTCCTGGCCGGATACGCCGGAATTCTGCAGGGAAGCGGACCGGAAAACGCCTACGACTGGGAGCAGGCCGACGCGGTGCTTGCCTTCCGCGGAGGCGGCGACAACTACGCGGTGGCGCCGGTGGCCCATCCTTCGGGCTGGATCGAGATAAATCAGGCCCTGAAGAACGACGTGAATCGCATCGCCGCCGGTTTCGGCGAGAACGGTCGACCGGCCAACCCCGGGGACGGCAGCGCCGCTCTGGCAATCGCCCAGCTGAGGACCAAACCGGTAATGCTCGGCAACCTGATGTCCTTCGACGACTTCTTCGCCGAGACCATAGCCGACGTCGGCCTCCGGGGCGAGCGGGCCGAGCAGACCCACGAGACCGAAAGCCTGGTAATGAAGGAGCTGGAGACGATGAAGGATGCCCTTTCGGGGGTCAATATCGACGAGGAGTTCTCTCAGCTGATTAAATACCAGCATGGATATAACGCCGCCGCCCGCTTTATCTCGACCTTCAACACCATGCTGGATACGATCATCAACCGCCTGGGCGTGTAGAGGAGCTAAGCCATGAATCGAGTCAGTACCAACCAGTCGAATAACGACATGATCTATAACACCTACCGGCGCCAGAAGCTGATGAACGATCTGCAGAACAAGATGAGCGAGCAGACGAAGATCAAGGAACTTCGAGACGCACCGGTGGACGCGGCCCATTCGAGCCGTTTTCTCTCCCGCATTACTCGACTGGAACGCTTTCAGGAGAATGTCGAGCAGGTCCAGAGCTCCCGGCGGATCGCCGAGGGCTATATGACCGAGGCGAACGAGATCCTGCACCGAATTCGGGAGCTGGCGGTCCAGGGCGCTACGGGAACCTTTACCGCCGACGACAAGAAGATCATGGGCCAGGAGGTGAACGAACTCCTGAAGGAGCTGGTCCAGGTGGCCAATGCGGCCGGAGCCGACGGAGGGCGTATCTTCGGCGGGGATCGGACTATGACCGAACCCTTCCGCGCCCTCGAGGGACGCCACCCGGAGGTGACCGGCAAGGTTATCACCCAAGTGGATTACATCGGCGGCAGCAAGGAGAACCTGGCGGAGATATCGGAGGACAATCTGATTCCCACCGGCTTCCAGGGGAACAAGATCTTCTGGGCCGAGCAGCACCAGATCTTTTCAGGCGTCGACGCCTCGACCTATACCGTAGCCGATGATACGGCTCTTTTGATCGACGGTGAGCGCATCCCCCTCAGTCAGGGGGACAACATTCACGGCATCGTGGCTAAGATAAAGGCCTCGGATACGGCGGTGGATGCCTATCTCGATCCGGTTCAGAATTCCCTGGTTATTCAGAGTACGGTTCCCCATCAGATCCTCTTGGAGGATGAACAGGGCGGTACGGTGCTCCAGGATCTGGGTCTCGTCTCCGGCGACGGCCGACCGCCCTTCAATATCGCCTCCGACGCCCGCGAGGCCGGGGGATCGGTCTTCGATATGGTCATCTCCCTCCGGGATCAGCTCTACGCGGGAGATACGATCGAGATCGGCGGCCGGGGACTGAACGGCGTCAGCCTGGCCCAGGAGAACCTGGTGGGCGAGATTGCCAAGCTTGGTTCGGTGGACGAACGGATGGAGATCGTCTGGAACCGGCTCAATCGGGAGATTCCCCAGACCCAGGAGCAGAACTCCCTGACCGCGGACATTGATATGGCCGAGGCGATAATGGAGCTAAAGATGCTCGAATATACCCATAAAGCGGCCCTGCAGACCGCCGGCCGGATCCTGATGCCGACCTTGATGGATTTCCTACGCTAGACTTAAGAATCGGGAAAGGGGAGTCGCACTACTATGTTAATTGATACCAAGCCGTTCGGTCAGATCGAAGTCGATCCCCGCCAGGAGATTCACCTCCAGCGGGGACTTTTCGGCTTCGACGACTATCTAGATTTTGTGCTGCTCGATGCACAGCAGGCCCCCTTCTACTGGCTGCAGTCGAAGGAGGAGCGGGATGTCGCCTTCGTGCTGATCAATCCGCTCCTCTTCCGGCCCGACTACCGGGCTGCCGTTCCTCAGGAGGACCTGGAAGCGCTGGGGGTATCCGATGAGAAGGACGAATCCATGCTGCTCTTCGCGATCGTCACCATCCCCGAGGATCAATCGAGGATGACCGCCAACCTCCAGGGTCCGCTCTTGATCAATCGCAAGCTGAAACAGGGGCGTCAGGTGATCTCCTCGGATGATCGCTGGCAGGTCCGGCATGTAATCATGGAGGAGATGAAGGCGGCGAGGGATAGGGCATGCTGATCCTGTCGCGGAAACTGAACGAGCGGATCGTCATCGGCGACGACGTCGAAGTCTCGGTGGTCGAAATCAAAGGGGATCACGTCAAGCTGGGTATTGCCGCTCCCCGTAGCGTAAAGGTCTATCGTCACGAGGTCTACCAGGCCATTCAGGCGGAAAACCAGGCCGCCGCCCAGGCGCCGAGCGATCTGGGCTCCCTGGCGGGGTTCTTCAATCAAGCTCCGTCGGAAGAGTCTGAGTCCGGGAGCTAGGCCGGTCCACCATCTCCGCATAGATCCGTTCGAAATCCGGCTCTAAATCCTTAAAGAGCTCTACCAGATCGGGATCGAACTGCGTCTCTTTCCCAAGCAGAATCAGCTCCTTCGCTTGTGCATGGGACATCTCATCCTTGTAGCTGCGCTTCGTGCGCAGGGCGTCGTAGACGTCGGCTATGGTAACTATGCGGGCGCTCAACGGAATCATCGATCCTAAAAGCCCATAGGGGTAACCCGAACCGTCCCAGCGTTCATGATGGCTGCGAGCGATTTCGACCGCCATGGAATCGGGATAGCTGGCCAGAATATAAGCGCCGTTCAAGGTATGGGTCTTCATGATCTCCCATTCCCAATCCTCCAGGGGGCCCTCCTTGTTCAAGAGGTCGTCGGGAATCCCGATTTTGCCCACATCGTGCATGGCCGCCAGGAAGGAGATATTTTCGACGAAATCCAGGTTAACCTCCAGGATCGTCCCGGACCGGTAGAGCTCCTCGGCCATCAAGGCCGAATATTGATTGACCCGCTCGATATGCTGGCCGGTATCGTTGTCCTTCATCAGCGAAGCCTGCAGCAGGCCGGAGAAGATCGCTTTCAGGTTCTGCTTATAGTCGGCGCTGACGTCGTGAAAATAGGCGCAGTAGCCGCCGATGGCCTCCTCTTGATCCTTGCTCAAGAGAGGGATTATGAGTACATCGGTATAGAGCTTGGAATGATGCTGAAACTGCGACTCCCCCCGGCCGCTGAATGAGTAGCCGGTATCGGGGTCGTTGAGCTGATGGAAAAGGGAGCGTTGGTCGGAACCGGAAAAGGCGGCGAACCGGCCGATGTGCTCGTCGCATACCTCTTCTTCGAGGCGGAAGAGCTCCTGAAAGGCCCGATTATGCCAAATTATGCGCAGATCGGCGGAGAGGATCGATTGGGGTACGGCGCTCTCCTGATGGTGAAAGGCCTTAAAATCGATGATGCTCTCAGCGTTCCACTCCACGGCGTTCCTCCAGGGAGATTTCTGCCTCACTTTTCCTGATATAGAGCGGGCCCTGATCGGACCTGTCGGCTCCCGAAAGGCTATATTGATCCAGACCTGCATCCAGCAGATCGCTTATTGCGCCGATCCCTGAGGGGATGATAGTAAACCGGGATCGAGCCTCGGGGTCGAGGCGGTCTATGAGGAGCGGGGCGTCGGGACCGGTCACCACTAACTCGGATTCGCGTTGCATAGCTTCGGCAATAGCCGCCGCATCGAGGTCGAAGTAATCACCCTCGCGAATACCTTGGCGAAAGAATGCGCCGTAGAAACGCCGCTTCTTGGCGTCGATTACCACCACGAGCGGAAGCTTCAGATTCCGATAGGGCCGGGCGAGATAATCGGGCAGCGGAATCGAGACCACCGGGGCCCCCGTACCGGCGGAGAGCCCCTTGGCGCTGGCCATCCCGATGCGCAGGCCGGTAAAGGAGCCCGGCCCCCGGGAGCAGACGATCAGATCGAGTTCGGGGGCGCTGATCCCCGCCTCGGCTAACATCTGGCCGATAAGGGGCATCAGGAGCTCTCCGTGACGCAGACCGATATCCCTGGCTGAGTAGAAACGGCCTGCAGCGGTCTCGACCGCCAGGCTGAGAAGGGGGGTGGAGGTATCGAAGGCCAGTACGTTCACGCAGTCTCCTCCCGGCGGGGGCTGTCGTAGCTTATGCGGCGGATGTTCTCCTCTTCCGTCACCTCCAGGCGTATCCGCAGCAGGCCTTCGGGGAGCTCATCCATGCGGTCGATCCACTCGATAAGACAGATTCCGCGGCTATAGAGGTACTCCTCCAGACCGAGCTGGCTGAGCTCTTCGGGATCGTCGATTCGATAGAGATCCATATGATAGACCGGCACACGACCCGCGTATTCGGAGATTATCGTATAGGTGGGACTGGTTACCGTCTCGTCAACTCCCAGGCCGGCGATGATGCCCTTGGCGATGGTCGTCTTCCCGGCGCCGAGTCCCCCCTCCAGGGAGAGGATATCCCCGGCGCGCAGATCCGCGGCAATTCGGCGCCCCAGGGCTATGGTAGACTCCTGGTCCGGGCAGATTTCGCTCTTCAGCTGAGCACCCCCCGTTTATCCAGGTCGGCAATATAGTCCTTTACCTTCCGCATCGCAGGCAGCAGCGGATAGTGAATCGAGGAGGGGAAGCTGACGGAGATGTCTGTTTTCCCCATGGCATCCCGTTCCAGGATGAACTCCAAGGGGGTCTCCTCCTCGATGCTGCCGGCACTGTAGATCAGGGATCCGGAGTACTCGTTCCGGTAGTGTAGGTGGTTCTCTTTCTTGTTGATGTCCCGAATCTCATGGATCGTCATAGCCTAAACTGTAGGCAAAAAGGGGAGCGAGGTCAATATTCAGCGGGAATAGTCGTAGATATAGGCGTTGATACTGTTCAGATTCCGTTTACCGATACGGGTGAACATGATATGCATAATGCCGCCGTAGGGCTTAGTTTTACGGGTGTTCAACACCTTGCCGTAGAAGCTGATCGGCGCAGTGTGTTCAGTCTCGAACTCAACCTTAATCAGTTCGCCCGCGGTAAGAGGATGGGCGCTTCTGATAGAGCAGCCGCCGGATGAGATGTCGAGGATGGTCGAAAGTGTGCCCCGATGGGCCTCGACCTGGGCCCGCTTGCGGGCGTTCTTGCCCACTCCGTCGCTCAGGATTCTCACCGGGTAGAAGTAGGCCGGTCGGTCGAGGTTGCGTCGGCGATACTTACGCTGCTGGGCCTGGACTATGGCGTTCGAGTGGTTTAAGAGAATCGCGTCGATTCCCCGTACCTTGCCGTAGCCGTTGATCTTGGTAACGAAGGAGTATCCCTGACCGTTGGCTTTCCAGAAGAATACCTTTAGCTTGGTCCACCGCTTCCAGCGTAACTGACTCCCGGTGGAATCCGACGGAATAGATACCGCCACGGAACCCTTCAGGGTGGCGAGCAGCTTGCTCTGGTAGCGGCCGCCGCCCTCGGGAGTTAGCACCAACTGCGTTCCGGCGTTGAGCTGCTTGGTCCCCGAGTAGACGGTCTTCTTGTTGGCGTTGCGTTCGATCGTCTGTTTGATTCGATAAAGGTGAAGCTTCTGGTTCTCCTTCTGCTGAGGAGAGGCGCCGAGTCCGTCGATGCTCTGTATCGCCCGCCGCAGGAGGGAATCGAGGGCGCCCGAGTTCGCCAGAAGATTCATCGGCTTGGTGATCCCGAAGCGCTTTATGAGATTCTCCAGGGTCTTGATTTGGGCCTTACTCAATCCGAGTCTTCGGGCCCGGGTGCGAAATCCGCGTTTACTGTAGCGCCGGCTTCCGCCGCCGCCGCTGCGGCCCGATCCGGACTGGTTGCCCGAAGCGGCTCCGGCGATGATCAGGAAGATGATAAAGGCGATGAAAATACCGATGGCTATGGCGGTGGTTACCGGATCGGTCTCTTTCCACTGGAAGTCGGTCTGGAGCAGTAGATTCACGCTTCACTTCCCGCTGTAACCGGCAGTTTATCGATGGCGGCGCTCAGTTCGCTCATTTTCGGAGCGATCTCATACTCTAACAGGTCGCCGATCAGGATCGAGTCCTCGGCTTCCATAGCCTCGATAAGTTCACCCAATCGGGCGTTAAATTCGGTGTAGAACTCCTTAAAAGGGGTTTCGCCGATAGTCCCGGACATAATATTGCCCTGATCGCTCGCTTGTATCAGCGGGTAGAGGCGGTTCAGTTTCTCCGCTACCTCGGTAAAACTGATCACCAGATCCATCGCTTCCCGCTCCTTCCCGGTTTGAAGCAGGATGGGAACATCCTCGAGCTTGCCGATCTGGCTCTCCATCATGGCTGCAGCGGCCTTGAGTTCACCCATGGGCTGTACGATTTCCCGAATCCTGCCTTCGATATAGATGCAGAGATTGCGCAGGAACTCACCCAGCTCGGGAATAGCGGATATCTCGCCCTCGAGGACGTGGGAACGGTCGAGGAGCTCCTTCAGCGCCTCCGATGCCGGCCGTCCCCCGACCTTGAGATCCAGGATCGCGTCCATATTGGTCAGAACCGGCGCCAGCTCCGCCAAAAGCTCGGCCGTTAAATCCCGCTTTTCCTCCTTTACCGCCCGGTAGAGGAGGATAAAGTAGTTCAAAAGGGTAGAGAACCGCTCATAGGAGAGTTCATTCATCGGGAGCGCCTGGATATCGAGGATTTCGACGCTCTCTATGCTAACGGAGCTCAAGCGCGGTTCATCCGAGGGGGAGGTGGCTTCGCCGTTGATGAGGATGCTGGAGATAAAAAAGCCTTCGCCGAGAATCCACTCGTCGATCTGGCGTACTACCTGATAGGCGTTTTCTTCATTTTCTATCTGGGCATCCACTACTTCGTTGTTAATTCGTACTTCCATTCCTCGTCCTAGGGCTCTTAGTTATTCGAACTGTTTCTATTGCTGAAATTTTCAAGCGCCTGAGAGCTATCCTCCATCTGCTGCATGGCGCTCTCCATCATACCATACTCCCGGCGAAGCTGCTGTTCTTTACGTTCCAGGCTTCGTTCGAGGCTCTCGATTTCCCGGTTGGTCCGGTCGATCTGTCCGTCTATGGCCGATGTCTTGTAGGCTATGATGCCGCCGGTCTGGACATAGGGGTTGACATACCTGTCCAGGGCGACGCCGACTCCCTGGTCGACCACCAGATCCCCATCGGAATCGTATCCGAAGAGATCTTTGACGCTGGCGAGTCTATTCTCGAGAGCCTGATCCAGGGCCCCTTCGTCGATCTCCAGATAGCCCCGCAGACGGGATGCCCGGAGTCCTCCTCCGGTACTGGAGTTGGTGGAGATGCCCATCTGAGCCAGGAGGGTCAATTCGCTTCCCGATCGGGTCGTGTAGGGATCCATCATGATGCGTTGCATGCGGGATTTCATCTGGGTCAGACTGCTTTCGCCCTGAAAGAGCCCCAGCTGTTCTCTGGCCTTCTCCTGCTCGTCGTCGGAGAGGTAGTCCAGTTCGTTGATGACCGTATCGTCCCGGCTGGTATAGATATTGATTTGGCTTATTAAACGGTTGTAGTTCCCCACGAACTCGATGATGCTGTTTTTAACGCTCTCCCTATCGGGGGTAATCTCCAGATCGAGCTCCCGGTCGCCCGGGCGCCGCAGGTTCAGGGTCACCCCTTGGATTACATCGTCTATCTCGTTGGATTCTCGGATAACCTCGATTCCGTCGACCTCGACCACCGCGTCCCCGGCGGTGGCAACCGGATTGACCGGTTCCAGGTCTCCCCTGGCGTTCGGATCGAAGAGCTCTACCGCGGAGACGGTGATGCGCCGGTGGGTGTTGACATTGTCCACCACCAGCGAATCTATCCGACTCAAGTCGCCGGTTACCGGAATGCGGATCGTCTGGGTCCCATCTTCATCCCGCAAGGCCTCCAAGGGCTGTGACGCGCCGCCTCCCTCAAGGGAGAGGATATTCATATCGAGATTCTTTTCCGGCGGGGAAGGGGGCTCCCAGGGTGGAAGCGCCGGGGAACCGGGAAGGTTCTTAATGGTGATCTCTTCTAATGTCGTACCGCCAGGATCGGCGGCGGCCGGACCGGGGGGCGCCTCGGGCGGGATATATTCGTCCTCGGGAATCTTCTCGACGGTGACCCGAAACTCGAGCACGAAGCCTTCCCGGGGTATTATCGGCGGCTTGAAATCTATGGAGCGCTTAGTAAGGGGTTCCAGGTTGAGATAACCCTCGGAGATCCTGGCGCCGCCCTCGTTGGGAGCACTGCCCGAGACCGAACTCTCATTCGGCACGATTGTGCGGGAGCTGGTCTGGCTGCGTTCGAGGATTCCCGCCTCTATGGCGAAGTCCCGGGAGTCCTCTAAGAATTCTACCCGATTAGAGGCGCCGGTTTTGGTGCCTTCGATCAGTAAGACCTGGGTCTCCGGGGTGTTCTTGACCACCGAGGCTTCGATCAATCCCCGGCTCCGCCTCTCTAAGGCCGTGGCGAAATCATTGAGACTGCCGCCGGAGTAGGAGAACGAAGCCTCTTTGTCGCCGACCCTGAAGGCGTACTCCCCGGCGGGGACCTCATAATCGGCGGGCAGGCTTTTCGAGAGGAAGCGGTCGGCGGTTGCGACCTGTTTCACCTTGATCGACCGGGTCTCCTCCTCCGCCTCCCTGGTTGCGGTGGCGGTAAATATCGAATCGTCGTCCGATAGGGCGAGACGGTCGAGGAATGGGTTTTGAAAACCGAAGAGTTTTTTGGCGCTGTCCTGAACGCGCCCTAAATGGCGGTTGAACTCTTGCCAGTTCTGCTTCTGAAGCTCAAACTGGTCAATTCGTTCCTCGGCCCGGGTTAAGGGTACGCGTTCCAGCTTCATCAAATCTTCGATGAGCTTGTCGGTGTTATACTTGCTGTTAACACCCGGGATCGAGAAATCTGACATGCGACGTTCCGACCTCGTTATGTGGTCTTAGATCTCCTCGTCGAATAGGAGCCCCATAGCCTCCTTCAGCCGCAGGTGTAAGCGCTGCAGCCCCTCGTGAGGGATCTCTTTAATTACTTTATCGGTTTCCCGATCGATCACCTTTACGACCACCTGGTTGAGATCACGGTTGACCGAGAACTTGAGGCGGCGGTTGAAGGCATCGCTAAAGTTAACGATCTCCCGCAACATACGCTGTACCTCGTCCGGGCTTACCGAGCGTTCAAGAGGAGGATTGGGGGGTGATTTTTCGGTCATTACGGGGGAGGTCCGGTTTTGCTTCCGTGCAGCGCCGTCCCTGGGAAGATGCTCCTGGGTTATTCCTCCGTGACCGATGGCGTTGATATCAAAGTCCATCGTTTTCTCCCTGGAATGATTCCATCATTCAGGCACATCCGTCTTTTCGATGTATCAACTCAATTGATGTACAGCACAAACGAGGGCAGGGAGGGTGCGCGGGTCCCTCCCGTCCTCTTTCAAGTTTCGCGTAAGAGATGACGTCCAGAAATCTCTTAAGCGCTAATGAACGGAGTATTAGTCAAGTAATTAGAGAAGCTGAAGAACAGACTGAGTCTTCATGTTGGCCTGAGCCAGCATTGCGGTTCCAGACTGGGTAAGAATCTGGTTCTTCGCATAGTCAACCATTTCGGTGGCCATGTCGACGTCACGAATCCGTGACTCCGCAGCCTGAAGGTTCTCAGCAGCGATTGCGACGCCCTTCGAGGCTTCCTCGAATCTGTTCTGATACGCACCCAAGTCGGCCCGCTGCTTAGAGACGGTCCGGAGTGCGCTGTCAACCATACCGATCGCCATGTTGGCCGATTCGGGATTAGAGATCGAGATCGTTTCAGTCGATCCCTGGGCGCCTTGCAAGCCGAGTGCCTGAGCGGTCATTGTACCAATGTAGACCCGCTCGTTCTGGTCCATGTTAGCTCCTACCTGGAACTGCATGACCCGGTCGGACCCGTTTGCGAAGGCACCGGTCAGCATATTCATGCCGTTGAACTGCGCGTGACTCGCAATCCGGTTGATTTCATCAACCAGCTGAGAGACTTCAACCTGGATCTGCATCCGGTCTTCATCACTGTAGATGCCGTTGGCAGATTGCACAGACAGCTCACGCAGACGATGGAGAATATCCTGGGTCTCCTGCATATACCCTTCTGCGGTCTGGATAAAGGAGACGCCGTTCTCAATGTTGCGCTCTGCCTGATTGAGTCCGCGAATCTGACTTCTGAGCTTTTCGGAAACCGCAAGGCCCGAAGCGTCGTCGCCGGCTCTGTTGATACGCATACCGGAGCTGAGCTTTTCGATGTTGCCGTCTACCTCGCGGGATTTAACCGCAAGATTCCGGTTGGCGTACATGGCTGACATGTTGTGATTTATTATCATATAACCCTCCTGGTGACGTTACAGAGAGGCATTCCGTGCCTCTCAACGTGTGAGTATGTCACTATCGAACGGCCGGAAGGGGATAAACCGCGCACCTTCCGCTCCGTTCATGCCGCCCGACGTAACAGGGAGACCTTCCTCACCGCGGGGCGGACCCCGCGGAGGGAAGAACTCCCTATACCGGACATACTCAACTTATAGAGGGTGTTTTTCAAAGAACTGACGGTACTACCTAGTAAATATAACCCTCTATCCGAGAAGTTGCAACACAGACTGGGTTTTCATGTTGGCCTGGGCCAGCATGGCGGTCCCCGACTGTACCAGAATCTGGTTCTTCGAGTAGTCGACCATCTCGGAGGCCATGTCGGTATCGCGAATCCGGGATTCGGCGGCCTGCAAGTTCTCCGCGCCAACGGTGATGCCCACAACCGCATGCTCGAGGCGGTTCTGATAAGCACCAAGGTCTGCCCGCTGCTTGTTGATCTTCTTCAGGGCGCTGTCTACGGTGCCGATGGCCCGGTTGGCGCTGTCCGGAGAAGAGATGCTCAGGATGTCGTTGGAACCTACGTCACGGACACCGAGAGCCTGGGAGGTCATGGTACCGATGAAAACCTGCTCGCGCTGATCCATATTGGCGCCGATGTGGAACCACATGGAAGCGGTAACGGTGTTTTCGCCCATGTCCTGTGCGAAACGGCCGGTCAGCATGTTCATGCCGTTGAACTGGGCATGGGATGCGATGCGGTCGATCTCGTCAACCAGCTGGGAGATCTCGACCTGAATCTGCATACGGTCCTCATCGGAGTAGATACCGTTCGCCGACTGTACCGCCAGCTCGCGCATCCGGTGCAGGATGTCCTGAGATTCCTGAAGATAGCCCTCAGTGGTTTGGATGAAGGAGATGCCGTTCTCGGCGTTGTCGGCGGCCTGATTGAGGCCCCGGATCTGAGAACGCATCTTCTCGGAGACAGCAAGACCGGAAGCATCGTCGCCGGCGCGGTTGATCCGCAGACCCGAAGAGAGCTTCTCCATGTTCTTCTGAACCGTCTTGTTGGTCATGCTGAGGCGATTGTTGGCGTAAATCGCGCTCATGTTGTGATTAATGATCATCTCTTCCTCCATGAAAAGATTGTATTTAAAAAGGCATCCGTGCCTTTTCAGCCTGAAAAAGATCGAAAATTTGCGAAAGTTTCGCTAAACCCTCGATTCAGGAGTCCGATAAACAGAGTATGGGGGAGGAATAGCCCTCGCCTCTATCCGCTAATCAGAATCCTGCCTATTCAGAGCTTCGGTCGACGCTAGTGTAAAACTTTAGAGAAATTTAAAAAAAAGTTATATAGTGTTCCCAACTCTGTAGATATTTCATGCCCAACTGTATGCAGGCAGATAGTCTACTCCGCCCTTTAAGGGAGTCGCGACATTTTTTAGCCATACACAGCGATCTCTACTCATCATTCCCCGAACCCGACTCAAGAAGCGCCGTTGGGTGAAGAAGGTCTTCATCTCCCGCTGAATGAGTTCAGAACAGATCCCTGCTTCCTCGGCATGAGTCCTCATGCGCTCATCCCGGTTATTGATTCTGTAGGGTTTACAGTAATTGTGGTAGAGTCGATAGACTGCCAAACGCTCCATCTGATTGACAACATTTCTTGCGAACTGCATCGACTCCCGTGTATGCTCGGCTAAGTCTTTTCGAATCTCCCGGTCCAGGTAGTTCACACTGAAAAGGGGGTTGGTCAGGGTTCGGGCTCTCTTCGAGCTACAGGTTCGGTGCTGCAAAACCGACCGCTCTCCA
>JWTM01000059.1 GCA_001749745.1 Candidatus Marispirochaeta associata | reverse complement strand
AGCCGTAGATGGCGGAGCAGTCGTTGAGCAGACTGTTCGTGACATGATGCCTGCGGCACAGGAAAAGAATATTACCCTGCAATACCATATAGAGCGCAGTGATATTTCAGTGACCGCAGATTCAGACGGATTATCGGAAGTGCTGCGTAACTTGGTAGATAACGCGATTAAGTATAGCCCTAAAGATTCCACCGTTTCTGTGGGATTGAGACTTCGTGACGGGCTTGCTGCATTCAGTGTTCGTGATGAAGGCTCAGGGATTCCGGCTGAAAGCCAGAATAGAATTTTTGAACGGTTCTATCGGTTGGAAA
>JWTM01000058.1 GCA_001749745.1 Candidatus Marispirochaeta associata | reverse complement strand
AATGGGGTGGAGTGACATGTCTGAAAAACTTCAGGAACTTACCGCTGAAATGCCGAATCCTGATAAAGTATTTTATTTTTCTGACCGCTACGGTGTGACTGCCAACCTTGCATTCTATGCCCCGGGTCAGCCACAGGCATACTGTGTGGACTGGGGACGTCGTAAGACCCAGTATGACTTATGGGAAACCCCTGAAGCCAAAAAAGGGTGGGACGCTATTTTTGTCCGTCATAAGCCGGTTGATCTGGAACGCCTCAAGACACTGTTTGAATCTGTTGAGGTAATGGAGTATCAGACGACACATACGAACGGGTATGGGCCGAAATATTATATAGCCATTGCAAAAAATTATAACGGAAATTGGCCTAAGCCAGAGAATGGTAGTTACTAATGTGTTCATTTTCTTCCAATAAAGTTGATCCTTCTGTTTG
>JWTM01000057.1 GCA_001749745.1 Candidatus Marispirochaeta associata | reverse complement strand
TCCCTGTACTTCATCAAGAAGACTGTCTTTCCAGATAATGCGTCCGCCTGCTTTCTCAGCAAGGGCATTGCCTTCTTCAATAATTGTAGCACGACGTTTTTCTGCAGAAAGAACAACTGCGCACTTTTCTTCAATAGTATGTGCATAGTCCGTTGCGTTCGCCACAACAAACGGTCCTGCTGCATGCACGCGATGACCGTATGTT
>JWTM01000056.1 GCA_001749745.1 Candidatus Marispirochaeta associata | reverse complement strand
TGGAGCCAGTTGTCTTTATCAATGGCTGCGGTTGTTGCTTCCGGCATTGCATAGTAGCCTTTCATGACGTTGTAGCCACGGCAGACAACTTCACCCTGTGTACCGCGTGTGCATTCTTCTCCGGTTTCAGGATCAATAACGCGGACTTCAATACCCGGCATTTTTTTACCAACGCTCTGTGTGCGTCGTTCAAAGCTGTCATCCGGCAGTGTCTGTGTCATTACCGGTGAGCCTTCTGTCAGGCCGTAGCAGATAGTTACTTCGGTCATGTTCATGTCTTCGATAACGCGCTTCATAAGCGGTTCAGGGCAGATGGAACCTGCCATGATGCCGGTACGGAGCGAAGAGTAATCGAACTTGTTGAACATCTTATGTTCAAGC
>JWTM01000055.1 GCA_001749745.1 Candidatus Marispirochaeta associata | reverse complement strand
ATGTGCCGGATTCAAACAAAGGAACACAGATTGTTGTCATGTACTTTTTTGCTACTGGTGCAAAATATGGCTCTGTAATAACCACAGAGCGCTTATCGCGAGGCTCCATGTACCAGCTTCGAGTTGTCTCAGGATTATGCTGAGTTAAGTCCTCTGCTTTAAATGTTCCGTTTTCTTTCCAAAAATACGGCCCATAGCGTCCGTCTTTTCCCCACCACGGCTTTGTACCGGCATATTCAGCATCCCGTCCATCAAGCCCGTCTGGCTCAAATACCGCCTGAATTCCGTAGAAAGCGTCGCTGCTGCGAATGGCCTCTTTCATCATGCCGTCAACAACATCACGATTCATTGTTTCTTTGCTGGCACGCATTGCTCTGACAACTTCGACCAACGACTTTGTTACTGCCAACGCTTCTTCTATTTCAAGCTTCACTGCATTCCCGTATTTCCCACCAACAAGCCTCGCGCTGGCCTCTGCCTGCACAACTGACATTTCCCGCG
>JWTM01000054.1 GCA_001749745.1 Candidatus Marispirochaeta associata | reverse complement strand
ATATTTGCCTGATGCGGAATGAGAATATCGATGTCGTCAGGGGTAAGGCCGTTGCGCTCCATAACTGTGGTGCAAACGCTTACCATGCTGCGTACAGCATGCTTAAAGACTTCGCGTCCTTGCATCATAATGAAATGTTCTTCAGGAACCTGCTGACCCACCTTGTACGGCAAAGAAGAGCCGCCACCGCGGATGGTAAGCAATTCACACAAAGAACCATCAGAGGAAAGCTCGATGTCTACAATCTTTGTAGAATCTTCTGTAGGAGTGGCGGAAATGACTACTGCGCCTGCGCCGTCACCAAAAAGAACGCATGTGTTGCGGTCTTCCCAGTTGGTACGGGATGACATGGTTTCGCCGCCGCACAGAAGAATATTTGCATCATCTTCTGTATGGGCAAGAGCGCTTGCCATTTTCAACCCATATACAAAACCGGAACAA
>JWTM01000053.1 GCA_001749745.1 Candidatus Marispirochaeta associata | reverse complement strand
CTTTTTTCTCGAGATCAGCAGCCTGAGCTTTAAACGGCTCAAACTCAGCAACGTTAGCCTGAAGGCCTTCGATTGCAGAAGCCTGCTCAGCAACAGTTGCTTTTGCATCTGCTAACTTATCGAGAACGATAGAAATGCTTGCCATATCAGTAGCCGGGATTGGCTCAATGGATACATTGCTGCCCAGCTTGGATGCCTGTTTTTTAGTCCATGCATCAAATGGTTCGCCTTCTTCGTAGCAACACTGCATGAAACGAGGTTCCATGCTGTAAAGCCAGCCTTTGGACATAGGTGCTACTACACCTTCTTCATCAGCGGAGAGTTCGCGCTGGGTGAGGTAGCAAAGCAAATCAGAAACATCGGTACCGCCTTTACCGGCGATGAGACCGAGGATTGTTTCCATCTTGAAAACTCTACGAGCTTCATCAGACATTGGGGCCTCCTATTATCAAGGAAAGATTTGTTTTCGTAATTGTCTTTTCTTGTTTAAGAAGTGTGCCCGC
>JWTM01000052.1 GCA_001749745.1 Candidatus Marispirochaeta associata | reverse complement strand
AAGATCAAAGTCGAGATGGCTGTCGCTCTTACGTGAGAGGAACATGAAACGTGCTGCGTCACAGCCTACATCCTTCACAACTTCTTCAAGTGTGTCGAACTGGCCTGCGCGGGTGGACATGGCAACCTGTTCGCCATTGCGGAGCAGGTTTACAAGCTGAATGAGGATAACATCGAAGCTCTCTTTAGGCTTGCCGAGTGCCTCAACAGCTGCGCGCATACGAGGGATGTAACCGTGGTGATCAGCACCCCAGATATCAACATTAAGTTCAAAACCACGGTCATATTTGTTGTCGTGGTATGCGATATCAGATGCGAAATATGTAAGGGAACCGTCAGATTTTCTGAGTACACGGTCTTTGTCGTCGCCGAATTCGGTTGTGCGGAACCAGAGTGCACCATCCTCTTCGAAAGCAAGACCTGCTTCTTTAAGGCGGTTGAAGGTTTTTTCAACAGCACCGGCAGTTACAAGAGAGCGCTCGGAGAACCAGTTCTGGTGTTCTACACGGAAATCAGCAAGGTCTT
>JWTM01000051.1 GCA_001749745.1 Candidatus Marispirochaeta associata | reverse complement strand
TGATACCAGTGTTGGCGGGTTGTTAGATAAATCCAATATTTCTTATATGGATCATTCCAAAATTATCTCGTTCCACCTTTCAACAGTACTTGCAAGGCACAGTTCTGAGTTTATTGGATTGCAGGAAACACGCTTTTTACTTGAAGAAGTGGAAAAACAATTTCCTGAGTTGGTGCGTGAAGCTTCTCGTCTTGTACCGGTTCAAAAGATTGCTGAAGTTTTGCAGCGTCTTGTACAGGAACAGGTTTCTGTGCGTAACATGCGTTCCATCCTTGAAACACTGGTGGAATGGGGGGCAAAGGAAAAAGATCCTATCATGCTTGTTGAATATGTACGCAGTAACCTGAAGCGTCAGTTAAGCTACATGTACAGCGGCGGTATGAACATGCTTGCTGCATACTTACTTGATCCTGGTCTGGAAGAGACTGTCCGTAAATCAATCAGGCAGACTTCAGGCGGTGCATTCCTTGCGCTCGATCCATCCACTTCTGCACAACTTATT
>JWTM01000050.1 GCA_001749745.1 Candidatus Marispirochaeta associata | reverse complement strand
TTTGGTATTAAGCTTATTTGCGTATGTGCCACGCTGTTTCTGGCTGCGGGTACTTTCGGCAAAGCTTTGTATGTGTATTCATTACAGATATTCGATTCTTTTAATATGATCGTCAGGTAGTGATTTATGTGGTACAACCTGAACGTTTGGCCTGACGGGAATATTTGTGTTTGAGTTCAGCTTTGATCCTGAAAGTCTGGAAAAGTATATTGTCTTATTCAGCCTCTGTGTACCGAGGTTGCTGATATTTTTTCAGGTAGCACCTTTTATGGGGGGAGTCGTCTTATCCGGCGTGTTGCGAAACGGAGTTGCTTTTACATTTGTTCCGTTTTTGTTCGTAACGCTTGCGCCGGAGTTTCATTCGCTCCCTGTGCATACTGGATACTACAAAATATTTTGGACTCTAGGACTGCTTGCAAAGGAAGTGGCTCTAGGGTTTGTTTTTGCGTACCTTTCGGGATTGTTTTTCTGGGCAATGCAAAGCGCAGGGCAGCTCATCGATAACCAGCGCGGTGCATCCATGGCGCAGGGGAGTGATCCGCTAAGCGGTGAGCAATCTTCCCCGTTGGCTTCGTTCTTTTTTCAGACTGTTGTGTACTTGTTTTTTACAAGCGGCGCATTTTTGCTG
>JWTM01000049.1 GCA_001749745.1 Candidatus Marispirochaeta associata | reverse complement strand
CAAGCTGTGGGCCAGGGACCGAATATATGTGCCGGAGCTGCACCGAACCCGGAAACGGAGAAACGGCAACTCAACCGATAGAGTTGCTGCTTCAGAAATTTTAACGGTTTTTATCTTAACCGGTGTTTCTTTACCCTCTCTCGCCAGCTTATACAAGGATTTCCCTTTGTGCTTTGCCGCTGAGAATGCAGGAACTTCCTGCTCGGTAATTTCAAGCCAGTGCGCTACTTCATTACGCACATCTTCTTCAGTGATGTGCTGCCAGTCCGCAGTGGCTGTAACCTGACCTTCGGCATCCCATGTATCCGTAGTTTCACCAAGTTTAATGGTACCGGAATACACTTTTTCACCGCCGGCCATAAGGTAGTTGGACAGTTTAGTGCCCTGTCCGAGTAAAACGATCAGTACCCCTTGTGCCATAGGGTCGAGAGTACCAGCGTGACCGATCTTTTTTTGCCCGAGGCGTTTAATCTTTCCGATACATCCACCGGAAGAAGGACCTTTGGGCTTATTGAGAAGCAGAATACCGTGCTGCTGTGGTACTTGTGCCATG
>JWTM01000048.1 GCA_001749745.1 Candidatus Marispirochaeta associata | reverse complement strand
ACTGCCGGCGCAGGAAGCGGAAGCACGCCATGTTCACATTCAACCGTACCGGAGAACCATGGCAACTGGGAGGCTGCAACCTTTGTAACGCCAAGCTGCTCAAGCGCCCAGAAAGCGCCCACAACATCCACAAGCGTATCAATGGCACCGACTTCATGAAAATGAATCTCTTTGACGGCCTTGCCGTGAACAGCTGCCTCGACTTCTGCAAGACGCTGAAACGCCTGTACAGACCGCACCCGCACTTCGGGAGACACATTCAGCTTTTTGATGATCTCTACAATTTCAGGAAGATGACGCAAAGGCTGGCCATCAGGCCATTCTATGGAAACTTTTGCGCCCACAATGGACTGCCGCAATGTACTGACAGGGGCTATGGAAACATAAATGCCAGC
>JWTM01000047.1 GCA_001749745.1 Candidatus Marispirochaeta associata | reverse complement strand
CTTCAGGATGATCTTCAAGCTGGAGTGTCGGAGTCGTAATAATACGGTTGGCATGTCCCAAAGGGACGCCCATGTTTTCTGCAACCCTGTTGCCGCGAATTCCGGCTGTCCAGAGAACTGTACGGGTGGAAATTTCGTCACCGTTCTTCAGGGTGACTTTGTCAGCTTCCACTTGCACTACGTGCTGTTTATACAGGCCGCGAACATTAAGATTTTCCAGTCGTTAGTTTCGGAGCTTTTCGGGATATCCGTTTAACGGACCGTCTTCACCTTCAACGAGCATTATTCGGACGTCTTCGTGGTGAAGCCCCTTAAAGTCTCTGTGGAGTGAGTTGTTGACGAGCTCGGAGAGCGCTCCGACGTATTCCACACCAGTTGGGCCGCCGCCTACAATTACGAACGTGAGGAGCTCTTCGCGTACTTTGGGATCTGGCTCATATTGTGCGTATTCAAAGCAGGAAAGAATATGGTTGCGGATGTCGATGGCTTCTTCTGCGTTTTTGAGTGAAAAGGCGAATTCACTGGCTCCGGGAACACCGAAATAGCTGGTGACGCTTCCA
>JWTM01000046.1 GCA_001749745.1 Candidatus Marispirochaeta associata | reverse complement strand
GTAATGAGGGTCGCCAGAGCGACAAAACCGATACTCATGAAGCTAAACATCATGGTGAAGCGTCTATCGACGGAGGTAAAGCGCTCGTCCATACTGCGATGCATAGCCTCGAAGCGCTCGTCCATACTGCGCTGCATAGCCTCGAAGCGCTCGTCCATGCGTTTGAAGCCTTCCTCTATCCGGGTATCGATGCGGATAACGGCTTCCCGGAACTCGGAATGCTCCCTGTCGTTGGTTTCTCGGTGAACGAGACTCTGGGTCAGTAGGGTGATGTAGCGATGTAGGGAGGTCCTATTCTTGACTTCGAATGCTTCGGCGAGATCTGCTTCTAGTATCTCGGCTAATGAATCCATGGTCATCTCCTTAAATATACTGCATAGGCTTCAGTACTAACAAGGAGGAAGTGCGGCGGTTTGCTTCAAGAAGAGGAGATGAAAAAGGAGGTATTTACCACGACGTTCACGACGGGGGACACGACGAAGAACTAGGCTAGCTCAAGAATTGGTAGACCGACATGAGGGTAGCCAGGATGACGAAGCCTATGCTCATGAAGCTAAAGAGCATGGTAAAGCGTTTATCCATATCACGTTGGATGGCCTCGAAGCGCTCATCCATGCGTTTAAAGCCTTCTTCGATGCGGGTATCGATACGGATTATGGTCTCTCTGAACTCGCTGTGCTCTCGGTCGTTAGTTTCCCGTTGGACCAGGTTCTGGGTTAAAATGGTGATGTAGCGGTGCAAGGATCGCGGGTTTGTCACCTGCACGGCGTCGCTGAGATCGGACTCGAGAATATCCGCAAGTGAATCCATGGTCATCCCCTTAAATATACTGCATTGGCTTCACTACTAACAAGGAGGAAGTGCGGCGGTTTGCTTCAAGAGGGGGGTAAAAATAGCGGTATTTACCACGACATTCACGACGGAGGACGCGACGAAGAGGCCGGCTAACTTAAGAACTGGTAAACCGACATGAGGGTCGCCAGGAGGACGAAGCCTAAACTCATGAAGCTGAAGAGCATGGTAAAGCGTTTATCCATATCACGTTGGATGGCCTCAAAGCGCTCATCCATGCGTTTAAAGCCTTCTTCGATGCGGATGATTGCCTCCCGGAAATCGCTATGCTCCCGGTCGTTATCTTCACGCTTCACCAGGTTCTGAGTGAGTAGAGTGATGTAGCGGTGGAGGAAGGTTTGATCCTTCACTTCAAAGGCCCGGCTGAGATCGAATTCGAGTAATTCGGCTAGTGAATCCATGGTCATCTCCTTAAATATACTGCATTGACTTCAGTACTAACAAGGACGAAATGCGGCGGCTTACTTCAAGAAGAGCAGATGAAAATGGAGGTATTTACTACGACGGAGGACACGACGGAAGAGGGTTCGGTTAGCTCAAGAACTGGTAGACCGACATGAGGGTCGCCAGGAGGACGAAGCCGAGGCTCATGAAGCTGAAGAGCATGGTGAAGCGTTTATCTACTGCCTCGAATCGGGCTTCCATATTGCGCTGCATCAACTCGAAGCGCTTATCCACCGCTTCAAAGCGGGCATCCATGGTGCGTTGCAAGGATTCGAAACGTTCGTCCATGCGCTTAAAACCTTCTTCGATACGAGTATCGATACGGATGATGGTCTCTCTGAATTCGCTGTGCTCCCGGTCGTTATTTTCCCGTTGGACTAGGTTCTGGGTAAGTAGGGTGATGTAACGGTGCAACGATCGTGGGTTTGTCACCTGCACGGCGTCGCTGAGGTCGGATTCGAGGATTTCTGCTAATGAATCCATGTTCATCTCCTTAAATATACTGCATGGGGTTCAGTAGTAACAAGGAGGAAGTGCGGCGGATTGCTTCAAGAAAAGCAGATGAAAAAGGAGGTATTGACCACGACATTCACGACGGAGGACACGACGAGAGAGATAGTTCGGGGGAATATGAATGAAGCTACAGTGCTATGTCGTGTTCTTTTGTAGTGTCTTTCGTGGTAGATCTTCAAAATACTCCTTCACGGATCTCTGATTCTACCCTCCGTATTCCGGCCGTCAAGGACTGCAGCAAGTGGGCCTGCGGCCCATCCCTGACTGCCGGAAGAGCGGAGCCGGTACCTCCTCAACAGCATTACCGTGAAGGAGGTAGGGCATGGTCTATCCGGAAGAATCTAAGCTGGTGCTGGATGCGGCGTTTACGGTGCATGGGGTCTTAGGCCCGGGGTTGCTGGAGCAGCCCTACCATAATGCGCTTTTTTATGAACTGCAGGCGCTGGGGGCGTCGGTCGGTTTTAATGCACCCTTTGAGGTCTGCTACCGGGGCAGGGTAGTGGGGGAGTACTTCGCTGATTTGCTGGTAAACGGCCTGGTGGTTCTGGAAATCAAGGCGGTAACTGCGCTAGGCACAGCGCACTCGGCGCAGCTGCTTAACTATCTTAAGCTGTCCGGCTGTAGGCTGGGCTTTCTACTCAACTTCCAGCCGGAACGGTTGGAGTTCCGTCGCCTGGTGTTGTAGGCGATGGGATTATATGTAAATAGTTGAACCACGACGTTCACGACGGGGAACACGAGGAGGAACTAGCATGCTATTGATCTGGAATACTTAACTCTGACAAAGATTAAAGACAAGATCGATATTCAGGAAGCAACAAATGGCATTAAGCAAAGAAAAATAATCTTCTTGCTGATTTTCGTTTTCTGGAATAAGATTTACTTATTAGGAGATTGTCATGAAAAAGTTTCTCATTACCTTTTTTCTATTAGTTTCCCTTCCTGTTATTGTTTTCTCGCAAGGTCTCTACTTTGATATTGGTTTAGGATTAGGGCAGGCTACCACAGAGATCGATGGAGTAGACGTCGCCGATAGTTTTGGCTCCGGTGTCGATGAGATCGCGGTAGATATTGGTTTTAAACTTGGCTACGGTCCATTCGCAGGTACTCCAGTTTATTTGGCTGGGGTTATCGAAGGCATCGGTCATCGATTTGAAGATGATGTGAATTATATTCAGTTCAACTCATATTTAGTTGGCCCTAGTCTGATTTTTTACCCTGTACCTATGGTGCAACTTGCGGGTTCTCTGGGATTCTCGTTTATCGCTAATCAGACTGATTTGCCTATCGAGTTTTATGATAGCGAATCAGGTTACGCATATGATATTTCTGCCGCGATAGATCTTGGTTCCGGTAATCATGGTTTTCTGTTGGGAATTAAGTACTTCCAAGCGACGAACACTTTGGAGGTCTCCGGCGCCGAAGAGGTATCTAGTATGATAAGTTTCTTCGGTAAGTACGCCTTTAGAATTAAATAGATTATCGCGGATGTAGTGTCCGTCGTGGTGAAATGATTCTTTGGAGGGAAGTTTAACCACGACTGTCACGACGGAGGACACGACGGAAGAGGCTGGTATTTGGGATTTCAAAGTTTGTCAGTTAACCGGCGGATAGCGCCGCTGTTTTCCCGTCAAAAGCTTATTTCGAATCTATACGTATACTTTCTGTAGAGGTATACGTATAGTCTTTTTGGTCGCGATTTGCAGAGTCTTTATTCTCCTCCGATCCGGTGTAGTGAATGTCGTGTCCGTCGTGGTTAATGGATTCTTTGGAAGAAAGTTTAACCACGACAGTCACGACGGAGGACACGACAAAAAAAAGTATCGGATTTCGGAAATATCCTGCAAGAAACAAAAAACCGGGAGGTTAAACTCCCGGTATTATTGATATACGCCCACAGAGAGTTGTTTTATTGAATAATTGGTGTCCCTAACCTATCTACCTGATAGATCTTCCAGATATCCTCTTCTTCCTCTACAAAATAGAAATCAAATGTCTCTGCAGAGAATCCATTTGGAGTGAGGCTTGCGGTGATTGTATTCCCAGACTGAGATGTGATTGTATAGCTGAATGGGATTCTATCCCAACCATCAGCACTGCTTGACCAATACGATGAATCAGTAACTTTACTCCAGCCTCCACCCATATTGGCTTGCGAAAAATGTTCTGGCATCTGAGAATGGTTTGCGGTAACGTTTAAATCATCTATGAACATACCGAGCCGCTCAGTTCTTGATACCGGTGTCACCATATCGCAGGCTGACATGAAAATTATTATCGCAATGGCAACGCTTATGTAAATTGTTCTCTTCATTACTCTTTTCTCCTTTAAATATCAAATGCGCCAATATATGTATCGGCTGCACTCCAGAAGGATTCGCTTATTCTGTTAATTATCGAATAAATTTCTTGAGCCTCAGCTTTAGAGATCTTTTTCGTCAGTTCATATGCTTTTGTATTCAGGTACTGTTTGCCTAAAACGTATCTATCAAGAGAATAAGCGGAAAGTATAAAGTAACGGAGGTTCTGATTTAGTGCTCCAGCTTCTGTCTCGATAGGGACTACATTGTCCTGGTAAAAATTTGTGGCAGCATCATCACCTGATTCTTGTTTAATCTTCTGGTACTCGTTTCTTCCTTCCTTAATATCTTCTAGTGAAGATTGAAAATTCTCCTTTAGATTCTCCACCTCCCTAATATACTCCTCCATCTGCCTCTCGATGCCCAAGAGGCCCTGGATGGGATCGGCGGAAAACTCCTGCTGTTTCTCGCTGTTCCAGGCGGAGTAGTCGATGGGACGGCCTTTGAGCTCGAACTTCGCTCCCGGGGCGCGGCCGGCTTTCACCTCCACCCCCTCGTCTTCCACCAGCACGACCGGTACGCCCTGGCTGGTGACGATCACCTCGCCGGAGTCGACGGTAAAGAGGGCGGAGCCTTCGTCGCCGGCGTAGACGGTGAACTCGGTGCCCCGTACGCCCGCTACGGTGCTGGGGGTCGAAATCTTGGGCTCTCGGCCGAAGAGGCGCAGGAACTTGAACTTGATCGACCCTAAGGCGGTGTGCATGACGGTCTCTTTCTCGCCCCCGGAGTCGATCTCTCGAATCGAGAAGACCGAGTTGGGGCTAATGATAATCTCCGCCTGATCATCCTTGGTCAGGGTGGCGGTGCCGTCGTCCCCGGTAATCACGGTATCGTCCTTAAACAGGGCGTCGCCGATCAGGGCCTCGACCGTATCGCCGTTGGGCCGTTTTATATCGACCCAACCCTCCAGGTACTCGATGGTCGCTACCTGGGCGAAGAGTCCGGTGCAGAGGAGGAGGATCAGAATCAGTATGACTATGCTTTTCTGGCTCACTGTGTGCACGATATCCCCCTTACTCCACCGGCCCGGCGAGGGCGTAGATTCGGTTGGTCCGCTCCTCGTCCTTACCGACGGTCATAAAAAAGCGTCCCGGTCCGCCGTCGACCTGAAAGGTTACCGCCCCTTCGGGCACGTATTTGGCGAAGAACTGCTCTATCTCCAGGCCCGATCCGTAGCGGGATGAGCTCGCCTCCTCGTCGATCACCACAAACTCGGCCTCGCCGAAGCTGAAGCCCCCCTCGGCCAGGATGCGCCAGAACTCGGCCATATCGGCGCCGCGCATGATCATCTCCGTATCCAATAAGAAGGGGGTGCCGCTCTTCTCGCTTAAAGCCTCCCACTCCCCGGCATTGATCAGGTCCACAAACTCAAGCCCCTCCCGCTCCGTCGGAACGGTGGTACAGGCCCCTAAAATCAGTACCGCGGCTAACAGCGGCAATAGACGTTTCATCAATTCTCCTCCCTCGTGTCGTACCCTAGAAGAGTAGCCCCCAATCGGCGCCTTTTCAAGGGGATATTTGGGGCACCGGACGGGCCCTCCGCTCGTAGTCCTCCCTCGGGGATCAATACCGGCCTCCTCAAGCGGGCTTGCTCCGCGCCGCCCGCCGCAGGCCGGCCCCTCGGTCCGGGCTGCCGCTCCGGTCCCTGGTGCATCCGATAGTGTCGTGTCCCTCGTCGTGCCCGTCGTGGAAAAAATATCCCCTTATCTTGGAATGACTCTGACATGGTGCTAGCAGGGCGAGTGTTGAGGATCTTCGAATGGAGAGTTTTATGCCAGGAACTGGTAGACCGACATGAGGGTAGCCAGGAGCACGAATCCCAAGGATAGAAGTCCCACCATCAAGGTAAAGCGCTTATCCACCGCATCAAAACGCTTATTTACGTCGTCGAAACGCCTATCCACCGCTTCAAAACGTTTATCCATAGACCTCTGTACCGACTCAAAACGCTCGTCCATCGATTTCTGCATCGACTCAAAACGCTCGTCCATCGATTTCTGCATCGACTCAAAACGCTCGTCTATCGATTTCTGCATCGACTCAAAACGCTCGGCCATCGACTTCTGCATCGACTCAAAACGCTCGGCCATCGACTTCTGCATCGACTCAAAACGCTCGGCCATCGACTTCTGCGTCGACTCAAAGCGTTTATCCACAGCGATGAAGCGCTCATCCATGCGGCGGAAACCCTCTTCTATGCGGGTGTCGATACGGACGATCGCCTCTCTAAACTCGGAGTGTTCCCGATCGTTCTGATCTCGCTGAACCAGATTGGCCGTCAAAATGGTAATGTAACGGTGCAGAGAACGGGGGTTCTTGACTTCCACCGCCTCGGTCAGGTCGGATTCCAGGATGTCCGCCAATGATTCCATGGTCATCTCCTTTAGTATACTCCGATTTCTTGCCTAGTAAAAGGAGCTTAGACCCCTTGTTGCTTCAGCAAGTTGACAAAATAACCCCCTCAGGAGCACAGATAGTTGATAGAAATGATCACACTACCACCTTCGGAATCCGGCCATGAACAGGATGATGGAGAGAATGACCCCCGAAACGTTATTCAGTGCAGGGGGTCTTTTCTCGTAATCATCCTATTCATGAGCCTAGCTATATCGGTAGCAGGGATCAAGGTCTTTGCAGTAGCATTCTGAGGATGGTTCTTTAATCATATTCTCTTCCTAGAGGGAAGCCGGGAATACCGGAAAGAAGAGGCCCCGGAACGTTATTCACTTAGTGAAGGGGTTTCTTCTTGCAGGTATTCCCGGCTCGTTGTTCAACAGGAGAATATGATTCAGGAACCCTATTCTTAGGAAACCTACATGAAAAGCAGCTTGACCCGTGCTATATCATTAACTATGCTTTGAGGGTAACACCTTGGCACAAAAGGAGCGTTAAATAGTTATGCGATCGAAGATTATTATCATTTTAACCCTTTCTGTCCTCGTCCTCGCAGGATGCACAACCACCGGTACCAGCGTACAGCGTACAGCCGCCGATACCCAGACCGACCTCTCGGGACGCTGGAACGATACCGACAGCCGTTTGGTGGCCGAAGAGATGATCCGGGATATGACCAGCCGGCCCTGGCTCGGCGATTTCCGTCAGGCGGAGGGCAAAAAACCGGTTATCATCGTGGGGCAGATTCGTAACCGCAGTAACGAACATATCGATACCGTTCCTTTCGTTAAGGATATCGAGCGCGAGCTGATCAACGGCGGGCAGGTGACCTTCGTGGCCAACCCCGAGGAACGGGCGGGCGTCCGGGCCGAGAAGGAGGATCAGCAGCTCGAGGCTTCGCAGGATACGATCAAGCGTCTGGGGGAAGAGACCGGCGCGGACTTCATGCTGATCGGCAATATAACCTCCCAGGTTGACGCGATCGAAGGCAAGCGGGCGACCCTCTATCAGGTCGATATGGAGCTGATCAATATCGAGACCTCCGAGAAGGTCTGGATCGGAACCAAGAAGATCAAGAAGCTGGTCGAACAGAGCCGCGTTAAATGGTAAGCACCAAATATCGGAGGATCCTCAAAGGGATCCTCCTTTTGGGTCTGGTGCTGCTGGTAGGCATCGGCTGTACCACCAGAAACGAAGCCTTCGTCGAGGTGGACAACGCCGTCAACGAGGGGCGCTACCTCGACGCCGCCCAGTCCATGAGCGGCGAGGACCGAAGCGATTTCTACAAGGACCGGGATAAGGTCCTCTACTTCCTGGACGTGGGGATGCTCTACCATTACGGTGGAGAGTTCGATCAGAGCATCCAGTATCTCAACGAGGCGGAACTCCTGATCGAGGAGTATTTCACCAAGAGCGTCACCCAGGCGGCGGGCTCGCTGCTCCTAAACGATACGGTTATGGACTATGCCGGCGAGGACTACGAGGATCTCTACCTCAATGTCTTCAAGGCCCTCAACTTTCTCAAAATGGGCGATCTGGACGGCGGCTTCGTCGAGGTCAGACGGGTCAACACCAAACTCAATCTCCTGGAGGATAAGTACGCCTCCTTAGCGGCGAGCTACTCCGCATCGGATGATTCGGCCGTCGATCTGGAGGCGGGATCGAGCCGCTTCTACAACAGCGCCCTGGCTCGCTACCTGAGCCTGCTCCTCTACCGGGCCGAAGGCGACTGGGACGGAGCCCGGATCGACTACAACAAGTTCCTTCAAGCCTATGAACTCCAGCCGGAGATCTACGACTTCGCCCCGCCCATCGAGGAAACGGCCATCGAGCCCGCCGAGTCCCCGCGCCTGAGCGTACTCGCCTTCTCCGGCCGTTCTCCGGTCAAGAAAGCCAATACTCTCTACGTGGTTACCGGACCAAATCAGGTCACCATCGTAACCAACGAGGAGGATGATGAGGGAGTGCTCATTCCCACGAACTACTCCAGCTTCTACTGGCCCGGGATCGAATCTGGCTTCCGCTTCAAGTTCCAGCTCCCCTACATGGATCTTCAGGGCACCCAGGTAAGCAGGGTCAGACTCCTGGTGGACGGGCAGCCTTCCGGCGAGCTGGGGATGATAGAGAACATGGAGCGTATCGCCGAAGAGACCTTTCAGGTTAAATATCCGATCATCTTCATGAAGACCGTAACCCGGACCATCGTTAAAGGGCTTGTGGCCCAGCAGGCGAAGAAACAGGCCGAGAGCCAGGGCCTTGCCGCCGGACTCTTGGGAGCGATCGTGGCCGATGTGGCGGTCGAGGCTTCCGAACAGGCGGATCTGCGGACCTCCCGCTACTTCCCCTCCTACGCCTTTGCCGGAGAGTTCGAGCTTCCCGCCGGCGAACACCGTATAGAAATCGAGTATCTGGCCGGGGAGACGCTGCTCTTCCGGGACGATCTGGGAACGCGGACTATCGCCGCGGGAGGACTGAATCTGGCCACCTCCTATGTCAATCGTTAAGGAGAATTAAGGATGAATCACCAAAAAGCCATTCCTGTAAGACTGATACTGGCCCTGCTATCGCTCTTCGTGCTGGTCGGTTGTGCGACGGCGCCCTCGTCCTCCGGCGGCGGATCGAGCTCCTCCAACGGAGATATGCCGGCCTGGTTCCTCGATCCCCAGAGCGTCTACTCCGACGACCAGTATTTAACCGCCATAGGGACCGGCGACACCCGCCGGGCGGCCGAACAGAGCGCCATGGCGGGGCTATCGCAGATCTTCGAATCGGAGATCAATGTGGACGTCAACACCGCCGAGCGCTACCGCGATCTGGTCGGTCCTTCGGGATCGGTCTCCGAGAGCGAACTGATGCTGGCCCAGTCGACCAGCGTACAGTCGAATCAGACCCTTCTAAATGTCCAGTTCGGCGAAGCCGCGGTAGACGGGGAGGGGCGGGTGCACGTAATCGCCTACATCAACCGCATGGAGACCGGCCGGATCTATCAGGATCTGATCCAGAAGAACGGCTCCTTCGTAGTCGACTACCTGGAGGATTATCGCGCCGCGGCCGATCCGGTCCGGAAATACGCCTATGTCTCCGCCGCCGCGGTAGTGGCCCAGAGTAATGCCCTGCTTCTCGATCAGCTGCGGATTATTTCCCAGCCCTTCTACGCCATGACCGATGTCCCCTACGAGCTGCGGGAGGTGCAGCAGGCCAAGCTCGACACCGCCGCCACCATGACTATCAAGATCGACGTGGCCGGCAATGCCGGCGATCGGGTCGCCTCCGCCATTCGGGAGGCCTTGAGCGAGGAGCGTTTCCCCACCGCCGATCCGGCGCTGATCACCATCGGCGGCGAGGTCTCTATCGAACCGATCGAGCTCAACCCCAAGTACAAGGCGGTCCGCTGGTACCTGAGCCTGAGCTTCATCGGCCCCGACGGCCGGGCGCTGGTTACCTACGACAATCAGGATCGGGCTCAGGCGGTAACCGCCGAATCGGCCCAGTCCTTCGCCTACGACGACATCGACGAGGCGGTCAAGCGGGAGTTCGTCGCCTCCATCCGGGACTACTTCGACGGTCTGGTCCTGGGGAATTAATCGCATATAGAAAATCGAATGCTACTGGTTTGAAAAGGTCCCGGCCATCGCGCCGGGATCATTTTTTATAAGGACTCCCGCAACGGCAGGTTATGTGCCGGCTCTCGGTCTCGGGGTTCTCGATCAGTTCCAGAATCAATTCCGCGGCGGCCCTTCCCATCTCCCGGTGGGGATGGGGGATGTCTCGCATCCGCGCTTCGGTCCAGGAGGCGGTTTCGCCGAAGCGTATTATGGGGGCATTGTGTGCGGATCTCTTGAGAAGCCAGGCCAGTTTTTCGGCCAGGCCGCTGGTGGTGACGAACCAGGCGTCGGGGCCTCTCCCGTCTGCATAGAGTCCGGCGACAGCATCCGCTAGATCGTCGCTCTCCGGATCCGCATCCCTAAGAATGATCCTTGTCTCTTGCAGTCTCGCCTCTTGAACCGCCTGCCCGTAGGCCGAAAGCCGCTGATCGATCGAAGACGCGGCAACGTCGAGGCTGAGGCAGGCTACACTGCGGGCGCCTTCCTCGATAATCTCGGAAACGGCTCGGTAGGCGGCGTCGAAATCATCCTGAAGCACCGTGTGGGACTCAAGACCCTCGATTTCCCGGTCTACAATTACCAGGGGGTACTTCTTATCCAGAAGTCGCTTTACATGGGAGTTCTCGTAGCTCCCTCTACCCCTGAAGGGCATGGTGGGCACCAGGATTATCCCGTCCACCCCCTGCCACACCATCTTCTCGGCTATAAGGCGCTCCCGTCGGTTGTCGAAACTGCTGGTGGAGATCATCAGGGAATAGCCCATCTCATAGAGAACCGACTCTATGCCCCGGATTATATTGCCCATGAAGGACTCGAAGACATCGGGAAATACGGCGCCGATGATATCGCTGCGCCCTCTGTTCAGCGCCTTGGCGAAGTAGTTGGGTCTATACTCTTCCTCTTCCACGAAGGAGCGGATCCGTTCCTGGGTTTCCCGGCTGATCCGGTACTCATCGCCCTTCCCCTGAAGAACAAGGGAGACGGTGGTCCGCGAGACCCCCAGTTCCGCGGCGATCTGCTTCATGGTTTTCGACGTTTTTGCCATGTCGAGTGAAATTATCACTTGTCAGCTCCAGATGCAAGTGCTAAACTACGTTAGCACGAGGGTAAACTGGAGGAATCATGAAACGAAGCGAAATAAACGCCATTATCAAGGACGCCGAAGAGTTCTTCGCGAAGCAGAACTTTAAACTGCCTGCGTGGGCCTCATGGTCGCTGGAGACCTGGAAAGAGAGAAAAGAGGAGTGTTCTGAAATCTTTGATTGCGGTCTCGGCTGGGATATAACCGATTTCGGCGGAGGCCGTTTCCATGAGCGGGGTCTGGTGCTTTTCACCCTGCGGAACGGGCGCCCGGGCAGCGGCGGCAAACCCTATGCCGAAAAAATCATGGTGGTGGGCGAGAATCAGGAGACTCCCTTCCATTTTCACTGGAACAAGATGGAAGATATAATAAACAGAGGCGGCGGCCGCATGGCCTTCGAGCTCTACGGCTCCGATAGCAACGAGGAGTTTACCTCGGAACCCCTGACCGTTTCGGTAGACGGGGTGATGACCCCGGTTCGTCCCGGTGTTCCCCTCATCTTGGATCCCGGTTCCAGCCTTACCCTCCCGCAGCATGTGTATCACCGCTTCTATGCCGTCGAGGGCGGCGGATCGGTACTGTGCGGCGAGGTGAGCATGGTAAACGACGACCAGAACGACAACCGCTTCCACGAGTCCTTGGGACGATTTCCGGAGATTACCGAAGATGAAGCCCCTCATCGGCTGATGGTCCCCGATTACCGGAATTTTCTATGAGGATCTCCGCCGCGGGCTGTTGTCTGATCGACTACCTCTACCGCGATGTATCCTACAGCGGCACGGCGTTCAGGAGCTATCTCTCGAGAAATCCGGGGGACGGCGGCATAATCGAGGGGGGGCTCGTCTTTGCCGAGGATCTCGAACGATTCTCCGGCCAGCCCTTTACGGCTCTCTGTCGGGAGCTCGTCGGCGATGTGCCGCCGGATTCGGTAAACCTGGGAGGCCCCGCAATCGTAGGCGCGGTGAACGCCGCTCAGATTCTCGCCGGTACAGAGGCGGAGTGTACCTTCTTCGGCGTCCGGGGTGAGGACAGGGTGGGGGAGGATATTCTCTCCTTCGTCGGCGATACCCCGGTGGGGGCGGAGTTCCGGCCAATAGAGGGTTCCCCGTCGCCTTCAACCGTGGTTCTCGCGGATCCTGGCGCAAATGGAGGCCGAGGAGAGCGCTCATTTATTAACACCATCGGGGCGGCGGCCTTCCTGGCGGGAGCAGATCTGCCGGAGAGCTTCTATAGATCCGATATTGTCCTCCTCGGGGGAACCGGACTTGTTCCCGCCCTGCATGACGATCTCGGCAGCGTGTTGCCGCGAGCCAAGGCCGGCGGGGCCCTTACCATCGTCGGCACGGTGTATGATTTCCGCAATCAGAAGCTCCACCCCGATCTACCCTGGCCCCTGGGCGGCGAGAAGGCGTATGCGAGTATCGATCTGCTCGTGGCGGATGCGGAGGAGGCACTCAGGCTTAGCGGCGCCTCCACCCTGAAGGGAGCGGCGGAGCAGTTCATGGACTGGAAGGTAGGCGCCTTCGTTATTACCCATGGGTCGGAGAACTTCCTGCTCTGGTCCTCAGGCGATTTTTATGCTCCCGTACCCCTTACTGAATATCCCGTAAGCGCTCGGGTGGTCGAAATGCTTGCGGCCGATCCGTCACTGATGAGGGATACCACCGGCTGCGGGGACAATTTTCTCGGCGGTCTCACGGCGTCGACGGCGATGCAGATGAGCGGCTCATCCGGGGACGGAGGTCCGGACCTGAAGGAAGCTGCCGCCTGGGCCGCGGCCAGCGGCGGGTTCGCCTGTTTCTACCCGGGCGGGACCTACCATGAGACCCAAAGCGGCGAGAAACGTGCCAGGCTGGAGCCCTTGGTGGAATCCTACCGTCGTCAGATCGGAGTCGCGCAATGAAAACCCTCGTACAGTGGGGCGCGGGGAATATCGGACGCTCCTTTATCGGGCAGATCTTCGGCCGGAACGGCTGTAGAGTTATATTCGTCGATGTGAACCATGAGCTCATCCAAGAACTCTCTACAAAAAGATCATACGATGTGGTCTTTCTGTCTGCGGAGGGACGGAGGATTGTAAGCGTCTCCGGGGTCGATGCGGTCCATGCCGACGATTCAAAGCGGCTTTTTGCGGCGATTGTCGAGGCCGATTACCTCTCCTTCTCGGTGGGGAAGAACATCCTCCCCAAGGCGGCCCCCCTGGCAGCGGCTGCAATTGCTCGCCGCTACCAACTTCGACCGGACTCTCCGTTAGATATAATTATTGCGGAAAACGTGCATAACGGCGGGGCGCTCATGCGCTCCCTTCTCAGTCGGCATCTTCCTCCGGATTTCCCGTTGGAAACCTATCTGGGCTTTGTGGAGACGAGCCTGGGGAAAATGGTTCCTATCCAGTCGGGAGAAGACCTCTCGACCGTCCGCGCCGAACCCTTCAATACCCTTATCCTCGACCGTAAGGGTTTCAAGGGCGAACTGCCCGGTTTTCCCGAAATCAGAGCCGTTGAGCCCATAGCGGCCTATGTAGCGGAGAAACTCTACATCCATAACCTGGGCCACGCCGCCGCGGCCTATCTCGGATACGCTTATAAACAGGAGCTGGTATACATCTGGGAGGTCATGGAAACACCGGAAATCCGGTCGGAGGTAAAAAGGGCCATGATCCAGGCCGGGAAGCTCCTCCGGGCGCTCTACCCCGGGGTCTTCGCGGAGGACGAAATTGCCGAACATATCGAGGATCTTCTGGTTCGTTTTGCGAACCGAGCCCTGGGCGATACCCTCTTCCGGGTCGGCCGTGACCTGCGGCGCAAGTTGCACAAGGACGACCGGCTTATGGGGGCAATTCTCCGCGCCGAAGAGCAGGGTCTTCCCTGGGATGCGATCGGCCGGGTATATGTCGCCGGGCTCGAATTCCGCCGCACCGACGACAACGGCGAGCTCTTTCCGCCGGACACGGATTTTTTCGCCGATCGCAAGGATTCGAATATAGAAAGCATTATTGCTCGCGCTGCAGGCTTCTCCGAGGCTGAGGCAGAACGCTACCGGGAATCCGTCGTCATCCCCTTGGGGAAGCTTATAGAGCAGATGGCGTTGAGGAGGTCCTGAAGCTGAGCATATCGCCAAGGCCGGTAGGCACTCCTCGGAAATTGACAGCCGCGATATGCGATCGTATACTTTCGATCTGACGGTCGCGGCTCTGAGCCGGGACAGCCTATATCTCCGGAATCCAGGTATGCCGATTCACCGTTCAGTAACCCTAATGTTATTATTACTCATTTTCCTCCTTATGATCGGATGTACGCCTGAGCAGACAGAACGGGAGGAGCCGCTTCATCTGCTGCTTATTGCCGGCGAATCGGGCTTTTTCGCCGATGAGTTATACCGGGGCGCTCTAAAGAAGGCGGAGGAACTCAACTGCAGCATAACCCTGGCTAATGAGGTTCTCGGATCGAATGCGGCACAGATCTCCACCATTTTATCCGACAAGCGTTTTGACGGCATCATTCTCCGCCCCTCCGACTCCCTTACCGAGGACGGCTTGGAAAAGCTGATTAAGGTCTCGAAGGTTCCGGTGATAACTATTAATACGGAGCTCGATTCCGAGCTCTCTCCCGACTCCAAATTCCGCATTCCGCTGACTCAGATTGGTTCTGATTACAGCTTAGCCGGTCGTATGGCAGCCTCTTTTCTGAGCGAAGAGCTGGGCCGGAGCGGCGACCTTTATATAAATAGCTCTAATCCCGCATCAGCCCATCATGAACGGACCATACTCAGCTTCTATGCCAGCATCAGCGGTAATCCGGCCATGCGCATGGTGGGGATCGACTACGGATTTAGATCTCCTGAACGCACCTTCTTCCAAACCCTTTCAATTCTACAGGTGCATCCCCAATTGGGGGCGGTCTTTACTGTGGATGAGTCCGCATCCCAAGGGGTATTGCGCTGCTTAGAGGAGACCGGGCTGCAGGGAAGCCTCCGATTTGTAGCCTGGGGAGCCTCGGCGGAGCTTGTAGAGGCACTTGAAAGGGGGTATGTACATGGTCTTATCGATGATGATCCCGGTGGGGTGGGCCGGGAGGCGGTCCACTGGCTCGCCCGGTTTCTCCGAGAGGAGGTAAGGGTGCCGGAGCGGATCTCGACCGAGTTTCGTCTGCGAACCTACGCTGAGGAGGAGCCCTAGGTGACTCTCTTCCTGCGTACCCTCAGCTTCTTTCTCTCCGGTTTTATTCTTCAGTCCTTAGTTATCTTCTTCCTGGTTACCAATATCGTCAATATCTCGAACCAGGAGGACGCCCGCGGGGAGTTGAGCAGTGAGCACCGTCGGGTGGACGCAGCCTTGGTAGAGATGAAACAGCTCTTGTGGGAGAGCCTGATCACTATTAAAGGCAACGCCCAGGTTAACGCCTACCTGGAAGGAGGACGGGTTCCCTTGCGGGAGGCGGACTTCAGGAATCTGATGGCCGACTTAAGCGACCGGCGCGGCGTGGATTGGATCGTGATTCGCGATACCTCCGGCCGAAACGAGGTCCTAACTCGTAATTATGCAGCCTTTCCTTTTGAGGCGGCTGCTGGTTTGAAGAATCGTAGCCCTTATCCCCACGGGGATTTCTTTCGTTGGAACGACGATCTCTACTTTTACGGCACCTTTTTAACCCCCGGGCGCATGGAGGTTTTTCTGGTCAAACAACTCAGCGCCGACTATCTACGCTCCCTCGGGGGGCGGAGTGATTCGATGCTGGCTCTTTTCCTTAATGGTGAACCGCTTATCCAGTCGGGCGTGCCTGAATCCCTGGACGCCTTCCTCCCCCCCTCTATGGGGGCCAAGCGCTTTCTCTACGACGTCGAAGCGGATGACTCATCATATAATCTTGCATTTAGCCGCATTGGGGAGATCTCTCCCCGTAACGAGGCCTTGCCGATTATTCTCGGGGTCGCCATAGACAACAGTCCCTACCAGCGCCGGCTCTGGGTTTTTCGAACCGTGCTGTTATGGGTCGCCGCCGGGACTACCCTGGTGGCCGGCTTTCTCGGCTATCTCTTCTCGCGTCATATCGCAAGCCCTGCGGGGGTCTTGCTGGGGGCGATGGACTCCCTGCGACGAGGCGACTACAAGGCCGCCCTTCCGCACACCTCCATCGAGGAGTTTCAGGAACTATTTACCGGCTTTAAATCAATGGCCCAGGGACTTGAGCGGGACCGGGTCGAGATGGAGTCCTACATTAACGATATTACCGCCTTGAAGGAGTTCAACGAGACGGTAATAGAATCACTCCAATCGGGTATCGCAATTCTCAACAGCGGCGGAAGACTGGTCCGAGTCAACGGCTTCTTTCTAAGCATGTTCGCCCTGACTCAAGAGGTGTGCGCCGGAGAGAGACTCGAGTCCCTTTTACCCCAGCTCTTCGACGCCGATTTACAGAAGGCGGTAGAAGGGGTCCTTGATAACCGGCAGGACTCATACGCCGTTGTCCGTCGGCTTCCGCGATACCGGGTATACGATATCAAGGTCTACCACTTGAGTCCCGTCGCGTCTAATCCCGGCAGGAGCGCGGTAGTCGTTATCGACGATATCAGCACCCGTACCGAGGCGGAGGAGAAACTGTACCGGGCGGAGAAGCTCTCCTCCATCAGTCTGCTCTCGGCCGGGGTGGCCCACGAGATTAACAACCCCCTTACATCGATGCTCTCCAATGTTCAAATGCTAATCGAGGACGAGGAGGATCCGGAGAAGCGGGAGTCCCTCCACTGGATGGAGAATGAGACCCGCCGTATCGCCCGGATCGTCCGCAAGCTGCTCGAATTTTCCGGCGGAGGCCCGGAGGAGGCGATCTGTCGGGATGCGCGTCAGGTTATCGAGAATGTCGGGGATCTTCTCAACCTCTCCGTTGCCAAGGACAAGGCCTACTCCTTGGCGGTAAATTTCCCCTCCCTGCCGCCTGTGGCAATCTCCTCGGATGAGCTCAAGCAGATCGCGATAAATATCCTGAAGAACTCAATCCAGGCCTTGGAACGCAAGGGGCATATAGGCGTTGCCGCCGAAGTTGATGAAATGAGGCGGCGGGTGGCCTTGCGGTTCTCCGACGACGGCCGCGGTATGAGCGCGGAGGAGCTCTCCCGGGCCTTCGACCCCTTTTTCACGACCAAGAGCGGCGGAGAGGGAACCGGCTTGGGGCTCTCTCTGGTCTACGGACTGGTCGAGAAGAACGGCGGGAGTATCGATATCCAGAGCACCCTGGGGGCGGGAACGACGGTAACCGTCTATCTCCCTCTGACAAACGAGGAGTCCAGGTGAAGACCTTCAACGGCAAACTAATCATGATTGTAGACGATGATGAGGGGATTCGTTTCGCCCTTACCAAGCTCTTCTCACGCCGCGGGGCGGAGGTCGCCGCCTTTCCGGCAGGGACGGAGGCTTTGGCCGAGCTCGGTCGACGCACCTACGATCTGATTATCCTCGATATTCGCCTTGCCGACGGGGAGAGCGGTCTGGAGCTCTTGAAGAAGATCCGCCGCCGGGAGCATGAGGTTCCGATTCTGATGATCACCGGCTACGGAACTGTAGAGAGCGCCGTATCGGCCATGAAGGAGGGCGCTTCGGATTTCGTCCTCAAACCGATCGACAACGACGCCCTGCTCGAGATTGCGGTCAAGAACCTCTCGATTAGCTCCCTCCGTACGGAGAACGCCTACCTCAAGGAGGAGCTCCTCAGCCAGAATTACCCCGCCAATCGCTACATTACCCGGAATCCGGAGCTTCTCCATCAGCTCAAGAAGGTGGACCGCATCAAGGATACCGGCGCCACGATCCTTATCACCGGCGAGAGCGGTACTGGTAAGGAGGTCTTCGCCCGCTACGTTCACTACTCCAGCGCCCTCGGTTCGGGGCCCTTTATCGGGCTCAACTGTGCGGCCCTGGATGAGAACCTCCTCTCCTCGGAACTCTTCGGCTACGAGAAGGGAGCCTTCACCGGCGCCGCCGAACGGCGGATCGGGAAGCTCGAGCTGGCCGACGGGGGCACCCTCTTCCTGGATGAGATCGGCGATATGTCCCCGGCGGTTCAGGCCAAGCTCTTGCGGGTCCTCGAGGAGCGCAGCTTTGAGCGGGTAGGGGGGAACAGAACCATCCATACCGAGTTCCGCCTGATCGCCGCCACCAATCGTAATCTGGAAGAGATGATGAAGCGGGGCGATTTTCGGGAGGACCTCTACTACCGGATCAAGGTGGTCGCCTTCGAACTGAGCCCGCTTAGGGAGCGTCCGGAGGATATAGAACCCCTGGTCGCCTATTTTATCGCCTACTTCGCCCAACGCTATGCCAAGCCTCGCCCCGCGGTAAGCCCCGCCCTCCTTAATCGCCTGCAAGCTCACTCCTGGCCCGGCAACGTCCGGGAGCTGCGGAACCTGATCAACCAGGCGGTGCTGCTCTCTGAGAACGGCCGCCTCGCTGAGGGACTGCTGGCAGCACAAGCCGAGGGCTGTATCGACCCGGTCGAGGCGGACGAACCCGAATGGGAGGCGGGGGTTTCGCTGCTGGATCATCTCGATCAGCGACAGGAGCAGTACGAGGGAGAACTTCTCAGGCGAGCCTTAGAGGTCTACGGGGGGAATAAATCTGAGACGGCCCGCAAGCTTCAGATTACCCGCAAGACCTTGGCCCGGAAGCTGGAGAGATACGGGCTCGAATAGGGCTGTGCCGGATACCCCTGTATCCAGGTGGATACCGCGGTATCCACTTGTCTGAGACCCCGGGTATCCAGGCGGATGGAGCGGAGGTACTGTTAAAAAATTATAAAAAGCGTAAGAATCTACCGTAACTCCTTGTCGACACACAAAATATAGAATTTATATCATCATTTTAGATTTCTGGCATAAAAACTGCTTTTATACTCCAAACACACTAGGGAGGTTTCTTAGATGAAACGCACACTGTTTATTGCTCTTACAGTTCTTCTTTCCGCAAGCATGCTCTTCGCCGCCGGCGAACAGGAGAAGAGCGCCGATGATCAGATCGAGGTCGCCGGTATCATTTTTCAGGAAGACCAGTTCTTTAAGGTAATCCAGATCGGTATGCGCGATGCAGCCAAGGATCTGGGGGTAACTCTCCTCGAGGCCAACAGCCAGAACAAGCCGGACAAAGAGATTCAGCTGGTTCAGACCTACATCGCCCGGGGCGTGGACGCTATCGCTATCTCTCCCCTCTCCGCCACCGCTTCCATTACTGCTTTGAAAGAGGCCAACGACGAAGGCATCAAGGTAATTACCTACAACTCGCCCATCAACGCCGACTTCCCGGTCTCCTACATCAACTCCTCCCAGAACGAGCTCGGTACCGCTACCGGTAAGGCCGCCCGGGAGTACATCCAGAATGAGTTGGGCGGAAAAGCGAAGGTAGCCACTCTGGCTTTTAAGGCGCTTCTGCCCGAGATCAGCGACGCCCGGGTCAACGGATTCCTCGATCAGATCCGTGATCTTCCCGGCGTTGAGGTGGTTGCCCAGCAGGATGCATGGCTGGCCGAGGATGCGGTGCAGCGCGCCGGAGATATCCTGACCGCCAACCCCGATATCGACATCATCTACGCCGCCAACGACGGAGGCACTATCGGTTCGGTAATGGCCGTCAAGAACGCCGGTAAGGCGGGCGAGGTAGCTGTATTCGGTATCGACGTCTCTGAGCAGATGGCCGACTTTCTCCTGGCCGACGACGACATCCTGCAGGCTGTTACCGGTCAGCAGCCCTACGAGATCGGCTACCAGAGCGTCGAGTTTGCGGTTAAGGCTATCAAGGGCGAAGAGGTTCCCGAGACCGTAATCGTTAAGGGACTTCCCTTGGTTCGCTCCAATCCGGAACAGATCAACGATTTTAAAGCCTGGCTGAAAACCGTTACCGAGTAAAGCAGAAGCATAAGGTGAAGGGAACAGATTAAATGGCTTCCTATAAATTAGAAGCGCGTAACTTGACCAAGCAGTATCCCGGCACCCTGGCTCTCAACAACTTCACCACCGGATTCTCCGGTGGTGAGGTTCATGCGGTTATCGGTAAGAACGGATCCGGAAAGAGCACGCTCATGAAGCTCTTCTCCGGGGCGATCGCGCCTACCGCCGGCGAGGTCTGGGTGGACGGGAAACCGGTAGAGCTCGCCTCGCCGGAGGAGGCCTTCGAAAAAGGCATCGCCATGGTCTATCAGGAGTTGAGCTTGATTCCCGGATTGTCCGTGGCGGAGAATATCTATCTGAACCGCTATCCCGGAAAGGCCGGGGGAAACGGCGGGGTAGTGAACTGGAACCGGCTCTATCGAGAGGCGGATGCGCTGCTCAAATCGATCTCGATCGAGATGGATGTGGAGCGGAAGGTCTCTCGCTTGAGCGTCGGAGAGCAGCAGGTGGTGGAGATCGCCAAGGCGATGTCCTTCAACCCCTCCGTACTGATTCTCGATGAACCGACCTCGGCCTTAGCGCGCCACGAGACGCGAGCCCTCTTCGAGTTGATCCGCAAGCTTAAAGAGAAGGGGGTCGCTATACTCTATATTTCCCACCGACTTCAGGAGCTGAACGAGATCGCCGACCAGGTTACCGTCCTTCGAGATGGTGAGTATATCGGCACCCAACGGATGAGCGAGGCCACCCCGAGCTCGATCGTCGAGATGATGTTCGGCGAAGTCGAGCAACGCAGCCGCCCAAAGGACCTCAAGGTCTCCGATGAGGTGGTTCTCGAGCTAAGGGATCTTACCCGCAAACCGGTCTTCGAGAAGGTAAATCTCTCATTAAAGAGGGGAGAGGTTCTCGGAATCGCCGGTATGCTCGGCTCGGGGCGTTCGGAGCTGCTGAGGGCTATCTTCGGCGCCGACCCCTACGACTCGGGGGAGATTCTCTTAGAGGGAGAGCCGATCATCCCCGGGGATCCGAGCCGCATGCGCGACCGGGGAATCGCCATGACTCCGGAGAATCGAAAAAGCGAAGGGCTCGTACAAGGGCTCTCTATTCGTCAGAACATGTGCATGGCGAGCCTCTATCAGATCGGCTCCAAGGGCTATATCAATCGCGCCATGGAGAGTCGGGTGGTAGACCCTCAGGTCGATACCCTGCAGATTAAGATCGCCGATACGGCCCATCCGGTCGCCTCCTTGAGCGGCGGGAATCAGCAGAAGGTCGTTATCGGAAACTGGCTTAATTCGAATCCGCGGATCGTCATCTTCGACGAGCCCTCCCGGGGAATCGACGTCAACGCCAAGCAACAAATTTTTCAAATAATGTGGGACCTCTCCCGCCAAGGCCTCAGTTCGATCTTCGTCTCCACCGAGCTCGAGGAGCTGGTCGAGGTGTGTCATCGGATTCTGATTATGAAGAACGGCACCATCGTCGACGAGGTCTTTCCCGAATCAATCAGCCTGGAAGGGCTGTATACCCGCTGTATGGAGGATTAGATGGGTACCACCCGTAGTAAAAAATTGAAGCTCCATGAGTATATCCTCGAGGCTATTCTCATTTTGCTCATATTCATGTTCGCCCTCTCGGCTCCCGGATTCTTTACCATGCGCAATGCGCTCAACGTTCTGCGTAATGTCTCGATGCAGGGGATCATCGCCTTTGGGATGACCCTGGTCATCATCTCCGGCGAGATCGATCTCTCGGTCGGATCAGGCGTCGCCTTCGCCGGTTGTGTCGCCGCCTTCGTAACCAAGCATCTGGCCGAGGCCGGAGTACCCCTGGTCGGCGCTATCCTCCTGGGGCTCTCGGCGGCGCTTCTCCTTGGATTCCTGATCGGCCTCTTAACCGGGATCTTCAGGACCCGCTTCAAGGTTCCCACCTTTATTACCACCCTGGCGTTGATGACGGCCCTTTCGGGAGCGGCCAACCTCTTGACCAACGGATTTCCTATCACCCCCTTCCCCCAGTGGTATAACTACTTCGGCGGAGGCTATGTGCTGGGGATTCCCTTTCCGGCAATCCTCTTTCTCTTAGTCTTTGGGGCGGTCTACTTCCTGAGTAACTTCACCACCTTCGGCCGGGCGGTCTATGCCATCGGCGGGAACGAAGAGGCGGCGCGTCTCTCGGGGATCAAGGTGGCCCGGGTCAAGAATCTGACCATGGGACTGGTCGGAATCCTGACCGCCGTCTCGGGCATTCTCGTCTCGAGTCAGATTATGTCTGGCACCCCGACCACCGCCAAGGGTTGGGAGTTGGATGTTATCTCGGCGGTTATTATCGGCGGCGTGAGCCTACAAGGCGGGCAGGGGCGTATCTGGGGCACCTTTATCGGGGTGATTTTCCTCGGGGTGATCATTAATGGAATGACCCTGCTGAACGTTAACGAATATTGGCAGTACGTCGTCAAGGGCGTGCTGATTCTTTCGGCGGTTCTCTTGAACCAGCTGCAGGAGATGAGGAGAAAAGCATGAAAGAGATGACCGGATTAGAACGTTGCCAGGCGGTATTAAAGGGCGAGCTCCCGGACCGGGTTCCGGTTATACCCCAGACCTTCATGTTCGCCGCCGAGACCGCGGGTTTTATCATCGGAGAGATCGCCAAGGACGGCAAGAAGATGGCCGAGAGCCATCGGATCAGTCAGGAGAAGTACGGCTACGACGGCTGCGTGATCGACATCGACGACGCCTCCCTGGCCGAGGCCTGCGGAGCGAAGGTGATCTGGGACAATCCCAACGAGCCGGCCCTGATCGACGAGCATAATCCGCTGGTAAACGATCTGCGCCAGGTTCCCGATCTCAAGCTTCCGGACCCGCTCAAAGACGGCCGGCTACCGGCCTGGCTGGAGGCGACCAGTACCCTCATCGATATGATCGGCGACCATGTCTTCGTCATGGGCCGCTCCGACCAGGGGCCCTTCGATCTCCTCTGTCTGCTCCGGGGCACCGAGAACCTGATGATGGAGCTGGTGACCGAGGATGAAGAGGTCATCTGGAGGGCCCTCGACTGGTGTCGCGAGGCGAACTTGCGCTTCGCCAAGGCCCAGAAGGACGCCGGAGCCCATGCGACCAGCATTGGCGACTCCTATGCCGGGCCGAACTTGATCCATCCGGATATGTTCCGTAAGTTCGCCCTCTCCCATGAGATTACCCTGGCCAAGCAGGTGCAGGATTACGGTATTCCCTGGAGCCTCCATATCTGCGGCGCCACCGACCCGATTATCGCCGACATGTCATCTACCGGAGCCAAGATCCTCGAGGTCGACTGGCAAGTGGATATGGCCCGGGCCCACGAGATCTGCGGGGATAAGAATGTACTCATGGGTAATGTCGACCCTTCCGAGCCCTTGGCGATCGGTACCCCGGCACAGGTGGACGAGAAGGCTAAAAAGGTGATCGAGGACTGTAAGGGACGTTATCTCTTCCTCTCTTCCGGTTGCGCCATGGGCCGCAATACCCCGCCGGATAATATGCGGGCCCTCGTTGATGCTCCGAAGAAATACGGCACCTACGAGCAGATCCTCGAGATGGGCGAGTAGGGACGGAGGAGGCAGATGTTAAATCCCGCCGACTACGTAGAGGATCGAGCCTGGTATTCCCCTGGTCTGAGCCGCAAAGAGTTAAAACCCCTCCTGAAGAGGGACGATCTGCATGGGTTAGTCCATTTCGGTCTCTGGTTGATCCTGTTGGGAGGGGTGGGCTATCTTTCGGCCCGCCTCTATCTGGCCGGGAGCTTCTGGGCTCTGCCCTCCTTTCTGGTCTATGGAGTCATCTACTCCAGCAATAACGCCCGCTGGCACGAGTGCAGCCACGGTACCTGCTTCAAGACAGGTTGGCTCAACTCCTTCTTCTACTGGCTCTGCGGGTCCATGGAGTTTCGGGACGGGATCGAATTCCGCTGGAGTCACGCTCGGCACCACAGCTACACGATGATTAGAACCATCGATCCCGAGATCCCCGTACCGCGTCCGCCGAATATCGTCAAATATCTGGCCGACTATTTTTATCTCTGGTCCGGTTTTTACGCGGTCCGTAACCTCATCTTGCATGCCGTCGGCATAGTCCCCAAGTCGGTCCAAAACTATGTTCCCAAAGAGGAGTTTCGGGCGATGTTCTGGTCGGCCCGGGCTGCGCTTATTCCGCACCTTATAGCGATCGGTCTGGCAATCTATCTTAGTTCTTGGCTGCCGCTCTTGCTCTTCGGTCTGCCCCGCTTCTACGGCTGCTTCATCCAGTGGGCCTTTAACGGGATGCAGCATGCGGGCATGATGGAGAATGTCTACGATCATCGACACAGTACGCGTTCCTTTCTCTTTAACCCGATGCTGAGCTTCCTCTACGTCAATATGGAGCACCACATCGAGCACCACCTCTACCCGCTGGTTCCTTTCCATCAGCTCCCGGTACTGCATGAACGCTTGGCGGAGAGACTCCCGCCCCCTTATCGCGGGTTGTTTCCCGCCCTTGGTGAGTGTCTGGCGGCCATGATTCGACAGCGCAAAGAAATCGCCTACAATATTGAACGCCCGATTCCGGAGGAGAAACAGTGAGTAGAGAGTGGATTAAGGTAGCCTCGGCGGCGCATATCGAGCAGGAGGAGATGGTGCAGATAAAGGTGGACGAGCGCCATATCCTGGTCTATGCCCGGGAGGAGGGCGGATTCTGCGCCACCGACGGGCTCTGCACACACGAACAGGCTTCCCTGATTGAGGGGTACCTGGACGGGGAGGTGATCGAGTGTCCGAAACACAACGCCCGCTTCCATATCTGCAGCGGAAAGGCCCTCAAGCGGCCGGCCAAGCAGGACCTAGCTACCTATCCGGTAAAGGTCGAGGGGGGAGAGGTCTTTGTCGAGGTGGAGCTTGCCTGATTCCTCTCTGCACGTTTTAATCTTCGGCGGATTTCTCGGCGCCGGAAAGACCAGCGCTATGAATCGGCTCCTGGGCCCCCTAAGCTCCCAGGGGTCGGTTGCTCTTCTGATCAACGAGTTCGGCGAGATCCCGGTAGATACGGCTCTTGTAGATCGCGGGGAGTACGCGATGCGGGAAATTACCGGCGGCTGCGTTTGCTGCTCGCTAAAAGGCAAACTCATCGATGCCATTGCTGAGATACGGGATGATCTACGGCCGGACTATCTGCTGGTAGAGGCCACTGGTCTGGCGGAGCCTCGGGAGATTGTCGAGGCAGTGGCCGCCCTCGAAGGCTGCATTGCTACTGGCCTGCTCTGTGTTGATCCGGTTCAGTACCTGAAGTTCTCCGGAGCATTGAGTATCTTCGATCGGCAGATAGCAGGCGCCGAGGTCATTCTACTTACAAAAGGGGATCTCCGATCTATCGATGAGACTCACGCCGCTCGACGCCGGATTGAGGCAGCCGTACCCTCCGCTTTTCTCTGTGATGAGCCGCTCGAAGCCCTGTCGATGCTAGAGTTCCGCGGGGACGGAGGAGACTTCTTCAGTCCTCGTCCCTCCATAGACGACAATATCATCCAGCGAACCTTGAGATTCTCCCGGGATTTCAGCAGAATCGAACTCGAGAGGCGTTGCATTCAGCTTTCCCTGGCCTACGGCGATGATCTGCTCCGCCTGAAAGGGCTGGTGCTGATCAACGGCTTCCGGACTGCAGTTCATTTCTGTGAGGGAAGACTTCAAACCGAATTGATTCGTTCCAGCTGGGAGGAGTCCGATGTTGGGTCATTTATTGTTGTGATCTCGCGGGAGGACGCTAGTAAAGCCCATCCCCCGGAGGAATTTTTTCTCTAATTTTGGTCAGACCAAACCTCTGGCGCTGGTCAGTCGAGCTCCTTTTGATTATACTGATGGCTTAGTTAAGGGGGAGAAAGAATGCGTTTTCCTGAGATCAGCAGTTGTCTCGAGAGTACGGAGTACCATCGCGGGGAAAGCTTCGAAACGGTAGAGGTACAGAATGTTACCGCCGGAGATCTGATGAGTGAGGTGCTGGTTTTCGACAAGGAGAATCTCCTGTTGGTTACGGCCCTGAATTCAGAGCAGGTATTGCGGACCGCGAATGTGGTCGACGCGCTCGGGGTGGTCCTGGTAAATAGCAAGCAACCGAATGCGAACATGATCAAGCTGGCCGAAGAGCTGGGGATAGCTCTCCTCTCGACACCGAAATCCCTCTTTGATACCTGTGTTTCTCTCCATTATCTGATCAAAGAGGCCGGTTGCGGTGCCTGATAGCAAGCGTGCGCCGGTTTCTCTGGTTTCGCAGAATATTCCGACCGCTTTAACCGAACTTATCTTTCGCTTGAAGATCAAGGACGTTATGTCCACCTCCCTGGTTACGGCCGGTAAAAACGAAACCCTGCGGACGATTCAGAAGCGTATGAAAGAGGCGAGCGTTACCGGTGTTCCCGTTGTGGAGGATGAACGTCTCTTGGGAGTTGTCAGCATGCACGACATCCTGACCGCCTTTGACGAAGGTACCATCGATGAACCGGCCGAATCGCATATGACTAAGAATATTAAGGTGCTCGAGGACGACATGCCCCTCTCGTTCGCCATCAACTACTTCAATAAATTCGGCTTCGGGCGATTCCCGGTATTGAACAAGAACCGGGAACTCTGCGGAATCATCACCATCCGGGATATCAATACCACCCTCTTAAGCGAGGTCAATCGGATCGTCGAGGAGCTCGAAAGCGAACTCAATCAGAATGTACAGGATGATCACGGCGTCGAATCTCTGCAGCATTATGTGATGCGTCATGATTTTGAAAACGCCGGCAAGGCGTCGGCGGAGATTAAAAAACTGCTTAAAACCCATGGATTGGATGCCAAGCTGATTCGGCGGGCGGCGGTGGCCTGCTATGAACTTGAGATGAACATGGTGGTCCATTCATCGGGAGGCAAGCTCATTTTTCGTATGGATGCGGATCTTATAAGCATAAAGGCGGTCGACACCGGTCCAGGCATACCAAATGTGGAGCAGGCCTTGGAGGTCGGGTTTTCCACCGCCAATGAGTGGATCCGCTCCCTCGGCTTCGGGGCTGGAATGGGGCTACCGAATGTGAAGCGCGTAAGCGACGAGTTCACCTTGGACTCGGCCGAAGGGCGGGGAACCACAGCGACGGCGATACTCTATCGAACCTGAGGAGGAATGAGGATGAAGCTTAAGAACCTGAAAGAAAGATTGAACTACGACGCGATATATCTGCCCGAACCGGAGGCGGAGATCGTCGACGGATACACCTCGGATCTGTTGAGCGATGTGATGGCGAACGCCCCCGACGACGGGGTTTTAATCACCATCCAGGCCCACAAGAACACCATCGCCGTCTGCGGCTTGGCGGGACTCAAAGCGGTGGTGCTTTGCAATGGGCGTCAGCCGGATGAGGGGATGAAGGAAGCCGCAGAAAGCGATACGGTGGCGATTTTTTCGACCAAAAAGACCCAGTTCCAGGTAAGCGCCGAGATTGCGGAGTCCCTCAAAGAAGCCTAAGCCGTGATCGGCGCCGATCTCCACATCCATACCTGCCTCTCCCCCTGCGGCTCCCTCGAGATGTCGCCGGCAGCGATTGTCGAGGGCGCCCGAAGAGCGGGGCTCCGGCTTATCGCCGTTTGCGACCATAACTCGAGCGCCAATTGTCGGGCTGTCGCCGAGCTGGCCGCCGAGGCCGGAATCGCGGTGATTCCGGGTATGGAGGTTACCAGCCAGGAGGAGGCGCATATCCTAACCCTCTGTCCCTCCCTGGAGCTTGCCGAAGAGTTCAGTAATTTTATCTACTCCCATCTCCCGGATATCGAGAACGATCCTATACGCTTTGGTGATCAGGTTATCGTCGATTCACGCGGAGAGATTCTTGGCGAGGTCGATAAATATCTCGGGATGGCCACCGATCTTACGGTGGATGAAATTCTGGAGGAGGGACATAGCCGGGGTGCGCTGATCATACCCTCGCATATCGATCGCCCCTACGCAGGTTTGATCGCTCAGCTTGGATTCCTTCCGCCCCTCGATTTCGACGGCGTCGAAGTTGCGTGGGAACGAAACCTCGCCTCCGCCGGCCGCTATACACCGCTCGCCTCATCGGATGCTCACATTCCCGAACTAATCGGCACAAAAAAAAGCATCCTCCTGGAAGCGGAGGATGCCTGCTTCAAAGCCCTTGTTCAGGCCCTCGGTAGCGGGAAAATCGATCGCAGTTATAGCGATTCTTGACCGTCGCCCGTATAAATATTCAAACTAGTAGAGCAGGGCCGACCGTCCCCAGTCGTAGTACTCCTTCTTGATCGCCTCGACACCGGGCATGGGGTACATCAGAAGATCCTTGCCGTCCCCCAAATAGATGCCGCTGTCGATTGTCTGGAATGAGAAGGATTCCACATGGGAGCGGTCGAAGGTCTTGTTTTCTTTTCCCGCCGTATCGCTGATGGATGAGATACAGCTTAAGAAGTGAGCCTTCTTGTTCAATAGGAATCCGCCGGTGTTGCCGGTATTCTCCGGATCATCGAGATTCGGTGTTTTCAAGTCCGCGAACAGGATCTTGGGCACGCTTACAAGATTCTTTTTATCGGTCAGATTGTGAGCAAAATCGGCAGGCGAGAGCTTGCTGACGATCAGGGGTTTGATAGGACATAATTCCTGATATACATAAAAATCACGCCCTGTCGGAACCTGAGCTGAATCTTGCTGTTTCAGCTCCAGGCTGCGGCCGTCTCGAGTAGTCAAATAGATCGATTTCATAGCGGAGAGGGGGATATTCTCGAGGGTTCGGTAAACCGAGAGATAGACTGAATGTTTCGGGTCGCCGTTTGGATGGGAGACGCAGTTCTTCTCGGCGTACTTCCAATCGAAATCCTTGCCGAAACCACCTTCCAGTTCGGCGAAGATAATCAATTCATCGCTGCCCTTTTTCGAGCCGGTAGCCATGTAGCTGCCGAATTGAGCCGGTTCCAATTCCGACGCAATAAGAGCTTCCATCGGGAAAGCGGATAGATAGTAGTGGATAGCCATAACCCCTCCTTCAGTAGGTACTTTATAAATAGACCATACCCCGAGCCTTGGGCGGAGTCAAGAAAATCATTCTCATTCGCCGATATCCTTCTCCTGAGGAATGTGAGCGGAAGACCCCCCCCCTGGGAACCATCTCGCAAGTATATGCGCAATCTGTGTATAAATATGCGTATGATTCTCTTGTAAAGTCCTTCTTTTTCCTGATATAACGATAGGTTAGAGGGAATAAAATAAATTTTTGGAGGGATGAATGGATTGGCTTTTATTCCTGCCTCTTGGGGCAGGTGTACTCTCCCTACTGTACGCATTCTTTAAAACCGCCTGGATTATCAAACAGGATCCGGGATCGGAGAAGGTTCAGGAAATCGGATCTGCCATACGCTCGGGGGCAATGGCATTTCTTCGCCGGGAATACAAGATCCTGGCGGTTATCGTCATTGCAGTCGGCCTGTTGTTGGTATTCTCCGAACAGGGCTGGGGCCGTCTGGTGGCCGTTTCATTCCTGGTAGGGGCGGGATTCTCCGCTCTGGCGGGATTTATCGGCATGAACGCCGCGACCCACGCGAATACACGAACGGCGAACGGCGCGCAGAGCGGACTTGTCCGGGCGCTGAATATCGCCTTCAACGGCGGCAGCGTCATGGGTCTCTCGGTCGTGGGGCTGGCCATCATTGGATTGACCGGACTGCTCCTGATCTACGGACGCATCTTCGGCTTCGACGGTGAGTCTCTCAACGGTCTGGTTCTACCCATCATCAACGGCTACTCCCTGGGTGCGAGCTCGGTGGCTCTCTTTGCCCGTGTGGGAGGAGGGATCTTCACCAAAGCGGCCGATGTCGGCGCCGACCTGGTCGGTAAAGTCGAGGCGGGAATTCCCGAAGACGATCCCCGAAACCCGGCCACCATTGCCGACAACGTCGGCGATAATGTGGGGGATGTTGCCGGACTCGGTTCCGACTTGTGCGAATCCTATATCGGTTCGATTATCGGTGCGATGGTCCTCGGCGGCTCCTTACGGGAAGTGAACCTGGTTCTCTTACCGCTTATGTTGGCCGGGGTCGGAATCGTATCCTCCCTGATCGCAACCTTATTTGTACGCACCAAGGAGGGGGGGGATCCGCAAAAGGCTCTCAATTTCGGTACCATCGGTGCATCGGTACTGACCCTGATAGCCGCCTATCCGGTGGTAATGACGCTGGCTCCCGCCAGCTACGGCGGCGGTTACACGGCCTTCGGTATCTATATCGCCATTATTTCGGGACTTATCGGGGGAGTGGCCATCGGTATTATTACCGAATACTACACCGCCGACGGGAAGAAGCCGGTAAACGGCATCGCCCGCCAGTCGAGTACCGGTCCTGCAACCAACATCATCTCGGGTCTCGGCGTCGGAATGCTGGCCACCGGGTTCCCGGTTGTTATGCTGGCCCTGGCCATCTGGTTCGCCTTCAGTTTCGCCGGACTCTACGGAATCGCCATCGCGGCGATCGGCATGCTGGCTACTACGGGCATTCAGCTGGCCGTTGACGCCTACGGTCCTATCGCGGATAACGCCGGGGGACTGGCCGAAATGGCGGGGATGGATCCCGAGGTTCGCGAACGGACCGACAAGCTCGATGCGGTGGGTAATACCACAGCTGCAATCGGTAAGGGATTCGCCATCGGATCGGCCGCCCTGACGGCGTTGGCTCTTTTTGTGGCCTTCAAGGAGACTGCGGGAATCGAGGTAATCGATGTTACCGAGGCCCGGGTTGTAATCGGGGTACTTCTGGGCGGCATGCTCCCCTATGTATTCTCCTCGTTTATCATGGGAGCAGTCGGACGGGCCGCGTTTACCATGATCGAAGAGGTTCGCAGGCAGTTCCGGGAAATCAAGGGCGTCCTCGACGGTACGACCAAACCGGACTATGTGGCCTGTGTCGACATAGCGACTACGGCCGCCTTGAAAGAGATGGTCGTTCCGGGGGTCTCCGCGGTAATCATTCCGGTTATCGTCGGATATCTCGGCGGGGCACAGATGCTGGGCGGACTCTTAGTCGGCGTTACCGTCTCCGGTATCATGCTGGCCCTTTTTATGGCCAATGCCGGGGGGGCCTGGGATAACGCCAAGAAGCATATCGAAGGCGGCGCATACGGCGGTAAGGGCTCTGATGCCCATAAAGCGGCGGTTATCGGCGATACCGTCGGCGATCCCTTTAAGGATACTGCCGGACCCGCGATGGATATCATCATCAAGTTGATGAGCGTCGTTTCGCTGGTTATCGCTTCCAACATCCCCGTTTAGGGAGTTATTCAGTATAATGAGAGACGGTCCTTAGGGGACCGTCTCTGTTATTTGTAACGCTTGCCGATGGAGACTCCGACCCGCGCCCCGAACTGTCTGCAATGTATTCACTTCGCCGTTACCTGGGATAGGCATTTTCCAAGGAGCTGCCGACTTTTCGGGGTAAAATCGAAAGAACTGCCCAGTCTGGCCGTCTACAGAGCCAACGGGAGGCATTGTCCCGCCTTCGAACGCAATCCGCGTCTTAAGAACTGAGCCCCTCAAAGAACCGCTTCTCGCCGCTTTGGGCGTGAACTACGGTAAGGAGCAGGGTCGCCGTTTCCCGCGACGTCTCATCCTGATAGCGGAGGGTATAGGTGGGTTCATTCCCGCTGAATAAACGTTGCCAGAAGCCTTCTGGGGCGCTTCTGGTGAGCTCCAGCACGCTCCGGCGGTCGATTACCAGGGTAATCTCTTTATCATCCCGCATAGTATCCGATGAACCGGCCATTAAAGTGGAGAGCCAGTTGTGATTGGCGAAATGTTTGAAGACGATTTTTCTATCGGAGAAGGCGAGTAAACCATAGAGGTCCGCGCCCTTCTCGACGGGAGTCGATTCCGGCAATAGTCGTACCATAGCTTGATCGAGGATATCTCCATCGGCTAAGGCTCTAAGGGCCTGTTCGAATCCATCCATTTCCGGTTGTGGTGATTGCACCTGGTTCTCCTTCTTGCTAAAAACTCTGTCTGGTTCAGTTAAGAATGACCGTCACTTCTCCCAGTTTACATTATGGATTCAGCGACTGCAATCTACCTGAATGGAGCGAATTTTTCGTTGATTGAATTGTTCAGAAATATGGAAAGATGCCGATACTCTCTACGGGGATATGAGCGAGGCTGGTCGACACAAAGCTTTTCAGCATAGAGAGATAACGATACATAAATCTTTCTAACTATTTTTTTTCCTGACTGTTGACACGTTTAGCCGAGTGATGATATAACTGCCATCACGCTGAAGCGACGGGGTGAGTCACTCACTCACGCTTGGAAGCAGTGAGATCTTTCATAGGAAACGGACAGTACGGCTATACGGCCTGTTATGAGGAACGGCGACTTGATTGAGAGAGTCTGCGGCCTTGGGCGACGGTATGGGTACTGTGATACAAACCGTGTAACTAAGAGAAGGGGCGAAGAAGACCGTTTTAAAACGAAGCGGGAACCTTCGACAATTCAGCCGAGAAGTAAGTCAGCATACGAGAAATAGAGTTATTCAAGCGAATCTGATGATAATTGTTGAGGCTCTTTATTGAGCCTTATTTATATCACGGAGAGTTTGATCCTGGCTCAGAACGAACGCTGGCGGCGCGTTTTAAGCATGCAAGTCGAGCGGTAACTACCCTTCGGGGTAGCTAGAGCGGCGAACGGGTGAGTAACACGTAGATAATCTGCCTTGAGGTTGGGGATAGCCTGTGGAAACACAGGGTAATACCGAATAAGCCCTACGGGGGAAAGGTGCTAAGGCACCGCCTTAAGATGAGTCTGCGGCTCATTAGTTAGTTGGTGGGGTAACGGCCTACCAAGGCGACGATGAGTAGCCGGCCTGAGAGGGTGGACGGCCACACTGGGACTGAGACACGGCCCAGACTCCTACGGGAGGCAGCA
>JWTM01000045.1 GCA_001749745.1 Candidatus Marispirochaeta associata | reverse complement strand
TTTTGATAAATCGTCAATAATCAGCTGTGCCGCACGGTTAGCAGCACCGGGGTCACCCACTTTGGAGCGCAGTGTTGCTAAATCGTTACGGATAGCTTCAAGTTTACCCGGTGTGTTGAGCCATGCAAGGGCACGCTGGGCAACCACATCGCCGTTGGCGTCTTCCTGCAAAAGTTCCGGAAAGACCTCGCGGCCCATGATGAGGTTAGGAAGCCCGATGTATGGAACCTCAATAAACTTGGTTGCCAGATAAAACGTTAACTTTGAAAGCTGGTATGTGATGAGGGTTGGTGTTCCCACAAGGGCAGATTCCAGTGTTACGGTACCGGATGCAGCAATAAGCATGTTGCAGCTGCGCATGAATGCGTAGCGGTCTTCAGGGGAGTGAATGGTGAGCGGAACTGATGATGTCCACAGCTCCTGCAAACGCTCGCGGGAAATCCCCGGTGCCTGAATGCAGTGGAATTCCAGCTCTGGTCTAGCCTGCGCCATAATGGTTGCCGCACGGGAAAATTG
>JWTM01000044.1 GCA_001749745.1 Candidatus Marispirochaeta associata | reverse complement strand
AGCGTACCGTCATCTAATTTAAATTGTGCAGAAGTGTATCCGAGCTCTGCAAAAAGTTTCCTTGCTGCAGCGTGCAGCTCTTCAATGCGCTCCACGGAATACACCTGAAGCCCCATTGCATGGAGCACAGCCGCTTGATAGCCGGAACCCGTACCAATTTCAAGCACACTCATTCCCTGCGTTGCTTCAAGCGCTTGTGACATGAGCCCTACAATATAAGGTTGAGAA
>JWTM01000043.1 GCA_001749745.1 Candidatus Marispirochaeta associata | reverse complement strand
GGAGGAATGATAAAAACTAACCGTGAGCTGGTGGGTTTGATATCTTGTCCGTGAGGATTCTCGGACAGGAGAGGCTACCGTTCGTCATAGAATTTGGCCTGCGAGGCCGTTAAGGAGAATGAGGAGCCGTAGCCGCAGCATTCACTGACCTGCGAGGTCGGATAGGAGACTGGAGAGAACCTACCGTACAGGGACCTGTCCTGAAGACTCAACGATACCAATCGAGAGGAGAGAACAGGGATGAGACTGAGTATCGGTGTGGATCTGCATAAGAGTCAGTTCACGGTGTACTGGAAGCCGGAGAAATCGAGCGAAGGGAAATTCGCCCGTTTTTCGACAACCGAAGCCGGGTACGGGGCCTTCGAACACCAGGTGTTATCTGCGATTAGTCAGGGTATCGATGTCGCCATGGCTGTCGAGACGACGGGAAACGCCCGGTATTTCCGGGCGCGAATGCAGCGGCTCGGAGCGCGGGTGGTGGTCGTGAACTCCTTGAAGTTCAAGGTGATAACCCAGTCGGTGAACAAGACCGACCGGCGGGACGCCTCGACGCTTGCGGAGTTCCTGGAGAAGGATATGTTGCCCGAAGCCGTACTGTGCAGCGAAGAAAGCGAAAAACTGAGGCGACTGTTGAAGGTGCGGAAGCGACTGGTAGAGTCGATTGTAGTCATCAAGAATCAGCTCCACGCGCTGCTGTTGGATGTCGGGATAGAGTCGATTCGAGGACAGTTGCAAAGCAAAAAAGAGCGCCGACGGGTACAAAACGTGCTCGCAGCACATACTCTCGCCGGCGCAGCGGTAGAACCGCTATTTGAAACGATAGATCAGTTAAGCGACCAAGTCAAGAAGATTGAGAAGGTCATCGAAGAGCTGACCAGTGATGATGCGACGGTCAAGCTGTTGAAAACGATCCCCGGAGTAGGGTTCGTGACGGCGGCAACATTGCGAGCCTGGATAGACGATATTGGACGATTCGATCGTCCCCAACAGCTGGCCGCGTATGCGGGAATAGTCCCGTGGGTACAGTCCTCGAACGAGACGGTACGCTACGGCCGGATAACAAAACGGGGACCTTCAGAGTTGAGAACGGCGCTGGTACAGGCGGTGCTGGGTATGGTGAGGTTGAAACGGGTGACAGGGACCTGGCGCATCATGACCAGGTATGACCGGATGAAGCGAGAGAAAGGATCAGGACGGAGCATCATCGCGACCGCTCGGCTTTTGAGTGAGATCATCTGGCATATGCTGACCAAAAGCGAACCGTTTGATCCGCTTCGGATGACTGATTCAGAGATGCGCCGCAAGGCGCGGGAAATGCGTGCGGCAGCATTCAATGCCGCTTAGACAGTGTGAGTCTTACGGCTCACGGTTGACTTTTTATAGGAGTTCCTATGACTCCCCGGGAGCGAGTGCTAGGTGCACTGAGACGTGAAGAGGTCGACCGGGTCCCCGTTCTGGAGATGGCCATCGATTGGACGGTAATGCGCGGCCTCGGCTACAAGGGGTATCTGGAGATGATCGAAGGACTCGACCTGGATGCGGTCTCGGTCAATCAGATGCTCTACGTCCTTGGCTGGCGACGCTTTGTGCTTCCCTTTCTGCGTTATTATACCGACGAGTGGGGCGTGCGCAGTCTGCTGGCAGGAGAGCTTCTGCCGGTTCCGGTGGGCCATCCTCTTGCGGATTTGTCGACCCTCGCCGCATTTCGCCCCCCGGACCCGGCGCAAAGCCCGCTGTTAAGAGCTATCCGCTATGTGCGTCGGCGCATGCCCGACCGGGCGATTGTAATGGTCAGCCGTAACGATTTTGCCGCCGCCTGGTTTCTCTGCGGCCTGGATGTACTTCTCGTCAGTTTCCTGGAGGAACCGGAACTGGTGGATCGCCTCTTTGAGATGGTGAGCGCATACTATGCCCGCCTTTTCGAGCTCGCCGTCGAGGCTGGCGTCGACGTGGTATTCCTGACCGACGACTACGCCTATAAATCGGGTACGCTTATGGGGCGGGAGCGGTTTGCACGCTTTATCCTGCCCTGGCTCGAAAACGGGGTTGCGGCGGTCCACGAAGCGGGCGGGCTCTGCGTCAAGCATACCGACGGAAAGATCGCGGATATTGTCGATCTTCTGGTCGGGACCGGAATCGACGGGCTGGGCCCGCTGGAACCGGCGGCCGGTAACGATCTCGTCGAGCTTAAAAAAGAGTGGGGCGACAAGGTCGCCCTTGTCGGAAACGTCGACGTGGATCTGCTTTCCCGAGGAAGCGCCGCTGAGGTTTCGGAAACGGCGAAGAGCCTCGTCCGATCACTTGCGCCCGGAGGCGGCTATATCCTCTCCTCGGGCAATACGATTACCTCGTCGGTCGCCCCGGAAAACTTTCGCGCCATGCTCGACGCTCGCCGTTAAATCAGATTGATAACCGCCATTTGGACGGGAATGACCAGCGCTAACAGGGCCGTGGTCATGAGCCAGCTGGCGTTGGCCAGATCGACATCGAGTTCGTAGATCGAGGGCGGCACCATAGCGATAAAGCCCACCGGAACCGACGAGAGGATCAGCACTACCTTGAGGGGCAGACCGGCGTCGAAACCGCCGAGACCCGCCAGATAGGCCGTCCCGGTAACCACCGCAGGCACGATAAGAAACTTGATCCCCGCCACGAAGCTCGCCTCCCGAAAGTAGCCCTTTATGCTGGAGAAGCGCATGGCCATTCCGATAGAGATCAGGAGCAGCAGACTGGCGACGGGGATTATGATCGAGTTGAGGGGCGCGAAGAACTGGGGTCTGGGTATTCCGCTTAAGTTTAAGAGGAATCCGAGGCTGATGCTCCCCACGGCCATCAGGATAAAGGGATCTGCCAACAGCCGCTTCAGCCGGGAGCCTTCCTCTTTTTCCGCGAACCGGGGAGAGAAGCTCTTGGCGATGGGAAAGCAGAGGGCGTAGTAGGTAAACTCCTCAAAGAGCCGGAAGAGGGGTACCAGAGCGAATCCCGGTTCCCCCAGGAAGATAAAGACCACCAGTGCGCCGATGGAGCCGATGTTGAACATTCCGCTGGAGGTGAAGAATGCTCCCGCCTGGGGTTTCTCCAGCTTCAGCAATCGGCCGATAATCAGGCCCGCCGCGCCGCCGGTGGCGAGGGTGAGTACGCCCAGGACCGGCAGCCAGGCGATGCGGATGTTGTTGAGCTCGAAGATCCAGATCGCCCCGAGGGCCGCCAGCGGATTGAGCCCGAGGAGGGCGATGCGCTGCAGGAGCCGCCTGGTCTTGGCCAGGGAGGGGTCGGCTGTGATGCGCCCCGCTTTGACCAGGCGCTGGATGATATAGCCCAGGCCGAGGCCTGCGGCGATTATGGTAAGGGAAAAGAGCAGCTTCTGCATGAAATACCCCGGAATCGAATAAATTTTGTGTACAAGATACCTGAGTTTTCCCTTTCTGGCAAATATTGCTATACTCACCCGGAATGAAACGGATTCGTGTCAGCGCAGCGGTGATAGCGGACGGAGACCGGGTACTCTTGGCCCGGCGCTCGGCCGAGATGAGTCGCCCATTGAAGTGGGAGTTCCCGGGAGGCAAGCTCGAGGACGGAGAGAGCGACCGGGAATCCCTCTGCCGGGAGCTCGCCGAGGAGTTGGGGATCGAAACCGAGGTCGGTGAGTATCTCGGTCTGGTCTCCCACGACTACGAGGATATCAGCATCGACCTGGCCGTCTATCGGGTGCGTATCCTCCATGGCGAGCCCGCCGCCCGGGAACACAGCGAATTATCCTGGGTAATTAGGAGTGAACTCTCCGACTACGACCTGGCGGAGGCCGATATCCCGGTGCTGAAACTCCTGGAATAGTCATTTTTTCATTCTTCTCCGCTCGAATATTCTGTATCTTATCCACGCCGCTGAATTGAGAGAGGAGGTGGGAATGCAGAAGAGCCTCGGCTTTATCCATGTCTTCGCCATTGCATCGGGAGTGATGATCAGTTCTGGCATATTCATCCTCCCCGGACTCGCATTCGAACGTTCCGGCCCCTCGGTAATCGCCGCCTATGTAGTGGCCGGCTTTGTGGCTATGGCGGGCATCCTGAGTCTGGTGGAGCTGGTTACCGCCATGCCAAAATCGGGGGGCGACTACTTCATTATCCACCGCAGTCTCGGCTCCTTGGTAGGTACCGTGGCCGGGATGCTTACCTGGTTCGCCTTAACCCTGAAGAGCGCCTTCGCGGTGGTCGGTTTAAGCGAGATTGCCGGGCAGGTGTCGGGGATTTCGCCGGAGTTGCTGGCCTTGGGATTCACGCTGCTCTTCGTTCTGATCAATCTAGTCGGCGTCGATTTTGCCAGCAAGCTCGAGGTAGGTCTGGTGGCGCTTCTTTTGGGTCTGCTGGCGGCCTATGCCGTGCTCGGATGGAAGCAGGTCGATCCCGAAGCCTATAACCCATTCTTCAGTCGCGGCGCCCAGGGTTTCGTCTCGACCATCGCCTTCGTGTTCGTCTCCTTCGGAGGATTGATTAATGTGGCCAGCATTGCCGAGGAGGTAGAAAACCCTCGCCGAAATATTCCTATGGGGATTCTTATCTCCGTCGGCACCATCACCCTGGTCTACGGGGCGGTGCTCTATGTTACGGTGGGTGTTTTGCCGGCCACGGAGCTCGAGAGCTCCTTGACCCCCCTGGCGGATACGGGGCGCCTGCTTGCCGGCCGCTACGGCTTTGCGGCCCTGAGTGTCGCCGCGGTGCTGGCGTTTGTAACCACCGCCAATGCGGGCATCCTCTCCGCCGCCCGCTATCCCCTCGCTTTGAGCTCAGACCGCCTCTTACCGGGCATTCTGGGCCGTACCAGGAGGACGGTTCCGGTCCCCGCGCTGCTCTTGACCGGCGCATTGATGGCCGGGGCGGTCTTCCTGCCCCTGGACTTGCTGGTCAAGTCCGCCTCGGCGGTCATTCTTACGACCTACATCCTGACCAACCTTTCGGTTCTGGTGCTGCGCAGCGGGAGGGTGCTCAATTATCGACCCAGCTTCCGGGCGCCGTTCTATCCGGTTCTGCAGATTATCTCTATCCTGATCTTCCTGGGGCTGATCGTCGATCTCGGCTGGGTCTCGATTGAGGCGAGCGCCGGATTCGTGTTGGTCAGTCTGGCGTTGTATCTCTTCTACGGACGAAAGGCGGCCAAGCGGGAATACGCCCTGCTGCACTGGATCGAGCGGATTATCAATAAGCGCTTTACCGGACATGGCCTGGAGGAGGAGCTGCGGGAGATTGTCCGCCGGCGGGACGGAATCGTGGATGACGATTTCGACCGATTGCTGCGGGAGGCGCTGGTTCTCGACCTCGACCGGGTGGATGAGTATGATCTTCTCTTTCAAAGAGTCGCCGAGACTCTCGCTCCCTCCCTGGGAATGGAGACCGCTGCGCTGAATTCCGCGTTGATTGAGAGGGAAGAATCCTCCTCCACCGTACTGGATGAGTTCGTGGCGGTTCCCCATGTGGTCGTTCCCGGTCGGGAGCGCTTTCAGCTGGCCCTGGTCAGGAGTCGTTCAGGGGTCAGATTCAGTGCCGAGCGGGAGAAGGTGGAGGCGATCTTCTTTCTCTGCGGCAGCGAAGACCGGCGTACCCTGCATCTGCAGGTCCTCTCGACCCTGGCGCGGTTGGTGCTGACCGACGGTTTTCGAGAGGCCTGGCGCGGAGCGACCGGGCCGGAACAGCTGCGGGATCTGCTCTTGATGGGGGAGCGTCCCCGCGATACCGAGTGAGTTGCATTTTTCCAGGCGGACGATTACCCTCAGAAAGGTATGTTCGAGTGGGACCGGGTCGAGGAGACCCGCATACGCCGGCTCTATCTTCTCTTTGTAGGTCTGTCGATCCCGACCTTCCTCTTCTTCGGCTTCCTGCATTGGGAGGCGGAGCAGTTTCTGATCGCCGGGCTGCTGGCGGTCATGGCCGTGATCATTCTTCTCCGTCCGGCCTTCTCGTTGTCGGTCTATCTGGCCTCGGTACTCTTTGTCTATATTCACCTGCTGCGGAATATCCTCTCCCCCGGACTCGGGCCGGATTCCTTCTACTGGCAACTTCTGATTCCCCTTTTTACCTATGTTCTGCTCGGCCATCGTTTGGGGTCGATAACCCTCGGTTTCTACCTGGTATTTCTCAGCTACTTCTCTTGGCTGCCGAATACGACCGCCTTGTTCAGCTACAGCGAAGCCTATAAACTCCGCTTCTTTATCGCCTTCCTTTTGGTCGGCGCCATCTCCTTTCTGATGGAATACTCTCGCTACTCCTCCCAGGCTAGACTCAACAAGGCCAACGAGCGGCTGGTGCTGATGCTGCGGGAGATTCACCACCGCTTAAAGAACAATCTGGGAATGATCAGCGGCATCATCGAGCTCAAGGAGTACGAGCTGCAGGATCAGGAAGCCCGGGAGATGATGAGCGAACTAAAGGAGAAGATCCTGGCAGTGGGGATGATTCATGAGCATCTCTACCGAAGCTCTAGCTTGGAGACCCTCGATATCAACGCCTACCTGGAGAAGTTGGCACAGGTGGTTGTATCGGACCTGGGCGGTCCGCGGATCCAGCTCTATACCCAGGTCGAATCGCACTCGATGCAGATCGAACAGGCGGTAAGCTTGGGGATCATCGTTACCGAACTGGTGACCAATGCGGTCAAGCACGGGTTCTCGGATGAAACGCGAAGATCCGGGGGAGCGATTCGTCTGGAGGGGCGGGTGGAAGGAGAAAACTATTTCTTGAAGGTCTGCAACAGCGGTCATCCACTACCGCGGGAGTTCGATTTCGGCAGCAGCGAGTCCTTGGGAGTACGGATGATTTCAAGCTTTTCCCGGGAGCTGGGGGCTCACCTTGCGGTTGAAAGCTATGATCCGGTCTGTTTCGCCCTCTCCTTTAAACTCCCTGGGTAATCTATATCTGAATTAATCCTCGGCGATGCGTTGGTAGGCCCGCTCTTTCTCGTCCGGAAAGAGATCCGGAGGCATCTTCTCCTTGCCGATGGCATTGGCTACCATATAGCGGGCGCAGTTAAGGTTGTTGCTGCGGCAATATTTATCTTTCATCGCCTCGATCTTCGCTTCGTCGCCTTTCAGCGCCCCGTTGAAGAATGGGCATTTCTCGATGAATTCACACTCTCCCATACTCTATCCTTCCGCGATGTAGTGCGGCATTATAGCATGGCCGAGGTGAAATCGAAAGCGCGCCGGATAAGAAAAAAAATTGAAACTTTTTCTTGACAGCTCCCAGATGCATGCTAAAATATTGTATACAATATTTTCATACCAATCCTAAGGAGGAAATGTATGAGGAAACTTTTCGTGCTCGCTCTTGTATTGATGGTTGGCGGTCTGGCCTTCGCCGGCGGCGAAGCTGAAACCGCCGGTGCGGATATCGATTATCCCGCTCGCGACATCACCACCGTAGTTGTATGGGGTGCCGGCGGCGGTACCGACGTCTGTAACCGCGTCGTCATGGCAGAGATGTCCAAGGCTCTGGGCGTCAATGTCAACGTCATCAACAAGACCGGTGGTGCCGCCGGTTCCGTCGGTATGACCTACGGCTACAGCGCCGCCCACGACGGCTACACCCTGACCGGTCTTTCCGAGTCGAATGTAACCGCCGGTGTTAAGGGCGCCTGGAGCAACCGCTTCAATGTATGGGATACCTTCATTATCGGCGGTTCCCCGGACGTTGTTTCGGTCAATCCCGACTCCCCCTACGAGACCATCGAGGATCTGCTCGAAGCCGCTAAGGCCGACAAGGGCACCATCCGCGCCGGCGCTTCCGGTTCCGGATCGATCCACCACCTGAACCTGCTTGCTCTCGAGAACGGTTCCGGTGCGAAGTTCAACTTCATCCCCTACGACGGTTCCGCTCCTTCGCAGAATGCAGCCATGACCGGTGAGATCTCGGTTATCGTTACCTCCGTCGCCGAACAGGCCGAGCTGATCCGCGGCGGAAAGCTGCGCCCCTTGGGCATGCTGACTCCCGACAGCTTCACCCTCGACGGAATGGAGATCCCCTCCGCCTTCGACTCCTACCCCGATCTCTCCGAGTACCTGCCCCTGGCACAGTCCATCGGCTTTGCGGTACCCGCCGACGTCGCTCAGGAGAAGAAAGAGGTGCTCTACGCGGCATTCGACGAGGCCATGGCTTCCGATGCAGTTAAAAAGTTCGGCCAAGAGAAGTTCTACGTTCTCTCCGGCAAGCGCGGTCCCGAGGCTAATGAGGTATTCGCTCAGCTCGAATCCAACTTTGCATGGACCCTGTGGGAGCTCGGCGCAGCCGACGTAAATCCTGCAGACCTGAACATCCCGAAACCGTAGAGGAATCCCCCTTTTTGTTAGGGAGAAAGCTGAAGATTCAAGGGCATCGGCATTAAGCCGATGCCCGCTTAAAAGATGAGGTTTTTTCGAAATGGAACAGTCCAATCAGAGACAATCTGATTTTATCACCAGCGTTATTCTGCTTGCCTTCGGCCTCTTTATCGTAATGCGGGCCTTCGGTATGCCCATGGAAGCGGCCTACGGCGGCGTGCAGACCCACTGGTATGTAGCTCCCGCCCTCTTTCCGCTGATCGTCGGCGCGGCGATTATCCTGCTCTCCGTCGCCCTGATGGGCGTGGCCATAAAAGCGGGGGCCCTCAAGGCGCTCTCGGGTTCCGCGGGAGAATTCTTTTCTCAAAAAATTAGTGAAAAAAATCAGCGCGTACTGGTTATCGCCCTGGCGCTGTTGGCGTTCATATATCTGTTCATCCCCTTTGTGGATTTTTTTATCGCGATCATGACCTTCCTCTTCTTCATCAGCACCGTCTTCTACATGGAGAACGACGCGCTGATGCGGAAGTTGACCCTCTACTTTGCGATTGAATGCGCCGTACTGATCCTGATGGCGGCCACGGGACTCCTGAATGTAGTCAACCAAGGTTATATAGCCGTCAGCGACGTGATCTTCCTTTTAGCATTCGTCGGTATGGTGATCTACGCCCGGCGCCTGGCCAAGGCGGAAGGACTGCAGCTCAAGAAGGTACGTACGGTCTTGATCGTATCTATCGTCACGCCCCTCTTTCTCTGTCCGGTATTCCGCTACTTCCTGCTGGTGCCGCTGCCCAATGAGGGGCTGATCTTAAGCCCGATGAACATGATCTACTACGCGATCAAATATTAGGGGAACGTAATGCTTGATTTAGCCTTTGCAGCTCTGCAGCAGTTTGCGGTAGAGATAGGACACTTAATCGTAGATCCGGTAGCGATACTACTCCTCTTCGGATCGGTCATAATGGGAATTATCTTCGGCGCTACCCCCGGCCTGACGGCCACCCTGGGAGTAGCCCTGTTGACGACCCTCACCTACGGGATGTCCCCGGCGACCGCCATGGTGGCCCTGATGGGCATCTATGTGGGCGGGGTCTACGGCGGATCCTATACCGCCATCCTGGTCAATATTCCCGGCACCGCGGCCGCCGCGGCTACCGCCATGGACGGCTACCCCCTGGCTAAAAAGGGCTACGCCGGCCGAGCCCTTGGTTTAACGACAACCGCGTCGGCCATCGGTACCTTCATCGGCATGATCTTCGTGGTCGCCTTCTCACCGATTATCTCGGCCCTGGCCCTGGAGTTTACCTCCTTCGAGTTCTTCCTCCTGGCCCTCTTCGGGATCGTGATCTCCGGCACCTTGACCAGTCACGATCTGGTGATCAAGGGCTGGATCGCCGGCTTCATCGGCCTCTGGATGGCGACCATCGGCCGTGACGGCCTGCAGAACTACCCGCGCTTTACCTTTGGGTACTCCGAACTCGATTCGGGCCTCGACCTGGTGCCGGTGCTGATCGGCGCTTTCGGTATCCCCCAGATCATGCAGACCCTCAGGGATAACATGAAGTACGGCGAGATGGCCGAGGTAAACCGCATCGTGCCCGAATGGCGTACTATCGGTAAGAACTTCAAGAATATTGTCCGTTCGGCCCTGATAGGCGTCGGCATCGGGGCGGTCCCCGGTATCGGCGAGGATATCGCCGGCTGGGTCTCCTACGGTACGGCGAAAAACTCGAGCAAGCATCCGGAACTCTTCGGAACCGGCGTCGAGGAGGCTGTAGTAGCCACCGAGACGGCCAACAACGCCTGTATCGGCGGGGCGATGATTCCGCTCTTGAGCCTCGGTGTTCCGGGAAGCCCTCCGGCGGCGATGCTCTTAGGCGCGCTGCTCCTGCACGGCTTCAATCCCGGTCCGATGCTCAACATCGACCATCCCGGATTCTACCTGCAGATTACCGCGATCCTGCTTTTAGCCTCGTTCACCATGTGGATCTGCGGAATCTTTCTGGCCAAGCAGGTGATCAAGGTCTTGAAGATACCGATCAGCATCTTTATGCCGGTAATCGGCGTCCTCTGCGTGATCGGTTCGTACGCCTTGGGAACCAACGTCTTCAACCTGTTCCTGATGCTGCCGGTAGGCTTCATGGCCTACTTCCTGACCGAGATGAAGTACCCGATCGCCCCCCTGGTAATCGGTGTGATCCTGGGCGAGATGTGCGATACCAACCTGCGCCGGGCGCTGATGGTATCCAAGGGAAGCTTCCTGCCGGTCTTTACCCGTCCGGTGGCGTTAATCCTCTTCCTGGTCATCGCCTACATGATGATCAGCCAGATACCGGCGGTAAAGGCTCTTCAGAACCGGGTTGTGGCGACCCTCTTTAGCCGGCGGAAGAAGGCCGGAAAGAGTCAGGACTAGGTCGATGATTCGCTGGGGCGTTTCGCCGGCCTGGATGATCTCCCGCTACGGCGGCGGCTTCGGGCCGGCCGAGATCGAGCGGGAGATTCCCCGCATCGAAGCGGCCGGTTTCGAGAGCCTCCAGCTGGAGATCTTCGAGACACGTAAGATTGATCTATGGGAAGCGGTAAGCGCCTCCTCTCTGCGGAGGACATTGCGCGGCTCTTCCCTCTCGGCGGAGGTTTTCGTCGCCCACTGCCTGCTGCATGGCCTCGCATCGGTCGAGGTCTGTGCGGATGCAAGCTGGGCTGAGTCGGCGGAGCGGATCGCCGCGATTACGGAAGAATTTCCCGCGGTGAAGACCGTCTCGATTCCCTTGCCGCCCTTTGCGGGCGAGCCGGAGGAGGATTCCTCCCGGAAGGCGTTTCTTCGACAATGGAAGCGTATAGCGACGCCCTTCACGGTGAGGGATCTGCAGATAGCGATCGAGGTACTGCCCGGAAGCATGGGCGGCAGTCCTGAAGCGTTGGAATGGCTCCTGGGTACGGATGAGTTCGCCGATGCGGGACTCAACCTGGACACAGGCCATTTCCATGCGGCGGGATTCGATCTCCCGAGGCTGATCCGGAACCACCGGATCTTCGCTACTCATATCTGCGATAACGACGGCATCACCAACGGTTCTCATCCTCCCGGGGAAGGGACGATAGCGTGGTCCGAGGTTTTTTCCGCCCTCGATGCGAGTTCGTATCGGGGTGCGTGGGATTTGGAAATCATTTGCGAACCGGACGAAACTGAAAAGGTCTACCGGAACGCGTTGAATAGCTGTATCGCCCTGACGAGGGAGATGCGGAGTGTGAATACGGAAGGAGTGTAAAGAATGGCTACGGCGACAGCTACCGCGGTAGACGCGGCACGAGTTGAAAGCCTAAAAGAGAAGGCCCGAGAGCTTCGATACCAGATTCTGACCATGATACATCATGTGCAGTCGGGTCATCCCGGAGGATCGCTCTCAGCGGCGGATATGGTAACCGCTCTCTATTTTGACATTATGCGGATTCGGCCTGAAGAACCGCGCTGGAAGGAACGGGACCGCTTCGTCCTCTCCAAGGGACACGCCTGTCCGGTGCTCTACGGAGCGCTGGCGCTCAGAGGCTACTTTCCGGTGGAGGAGCTCAAGACCCTCAGGCAGTTTGAATCCCGCCTGCAGGGACACCCGGTCAAGGACAAGGCTCCCGGAATCGAGGCGACCACCGGCTCCCTGGGGCAGGGTATCAGTATGGCCGTCGGGATGGCACTGGAAGGGAAATTCCTGAAGCAGGAGTATACCGTCTATACCATGCTCGGGGACGGGGAGATTCAGGAAGGACAGGTTTACGAGGCGGCCGAAGCGGCGAGCAAGTTCAAGCTCGATAATCTGGTGGCCATCGTCGACAACAACCAGGTTCAGAACGACGGCTTCACCAGGGATGTTATGCCGGTAGAGAACGTGGAAGCCCGCTTCCAGGCTTTCGGCTGGGAAACGAAACGGATCGACGGTCATGACATGGCTCAGGTCGTAGCGGCCCTCGAAGAGGCCCGGGATTTTAAAGGCAAGCCCTTCTGCATCATTGCGGATACCAAGAAGGGCAAAGGCGTCAGCTTCATGGAGCTCGACCGGGCCTGGCACGGTAAGCCGCCGAACGACGAGCAGTATGCTCAGGCTGTGAAAGAAGTAATGGGAGGGAGCGCTAAATGACCCTGACGGCAGAACTGCAAAAGGCCAAGGTACCTACCCGGCGAGCTTTCTCGGACCGGATGGTTGCCTACGGCGAGAAAGATAAAGATTTCGTGGTCTTCGAGTCGGATATCGGCTACTCGACCTACTCATACATGTTCGGCGACGCCTATCCCGACCGCTACTTCAACATGGGAATCGCTGAATCCAACACGGTCGCCTCGGCGGCGGGCTTCGCGATGGAAGGGCGCAGCGTAATCGTTTGCGGTTACGGCGTCTTCATCACCATGCGGGCGGTGGAGGCGATTCGTTCCTTCATCTGTTACCCGAAGCTGAACGTGAAGTTCCTCTCCTCCCACGGCGGACTGACCGCGGCCATCGACGGGGCGACCCACCAGGCCACCGAGGATATCGCCTTTATGTCGACCCTCCCCAATATGAAGGTCGTCTGTCCCTCGGATCCGGTCTCGGCGGCGGGGATGTTGGACTTGGCTCTGGAAACCCCCGGCCCCTTCTTTACTCGGCTGATGCGGGACCCCCTCTTCGAGCTCTACAAGCCGAACGAGAGCTTCCCCTTAGGGGGCAGCAAGGTCTTGCGGGCAGGAAAGGACGTTACCATCGTCTCCTACGGGGATATCGTCTTCCAGGCCCTGGAAGCGGCCGATCGGCTCGCCGCGGCGGGGATCGAGGCGGAGGTTATCGACGCCTACTCGATCAAACCCTGGGACGTTGAGGGAATTACCGCTTCTGTAAAGAAGACCGGCGCCCTTTTGGTCGCCGAGAATCACCAGGCCCGGAACGGTCTGGGATACGATATGGGGATTCATTTCCTGAAAAACATGCCCGTACCCTTCGATAACCTCGGCATTCCCGACACCTTCGGCGAATCGGGAAACTATCTCAAGGTTATCGATAAATACGGCATTTCGGTAAATCAAATTGTACCCGCGGCGGAAAAGCTGGTCGCGAAAAAGGCTTAATAGAAAGGAGTACCTATGGCCAACAAGGTTAAAAGCGCAATCATTACGGGGTTTCTGAGTCAAACCAAGGACCGTTTTCACGAGTACAATAAGAAGATCAGTCTGGACGAGAAGTTCGCCATGATCGCATCCATGCCCGATACCGACGGCGTCGAGGTCGTCTATCCCTACGAGGTCCCTTCGGCGGCGGAGCTCAAAGAGCTTCTGCAGAAGTACAATCTCTCGGTGGCCGCAATCAACGTCAATGTGAAGGCCGAACCGGAGTTCCGGAACGGCGGGCTCACCTCCACCGACGCCGGCGTGCGGGCCAAAGCGGTTAAACTGATCAAGGAAGCCAAGGACTATGCGGCCGAGGTGGGTGCGGATAAGGTAACCTGCTGTCCTTTGGGCGACGGCTACGAGTTCAACTTTCAGTGCGACTACGGACAGATGTGGCGCTATCTGGTGGAGACCTTCGGCGAGGCGGCCTCGCACAATACGGCGATGCCCCTCTTCATCGAGTACAAGCCCTCCGAGACCCGGGGACGTTGTTTCGTCGACACCAGCTCCAAGGCCCTCTGTCTACTGAACGACATCAAGGCCGAGAACCTCGGTATTACCCTCGACTTCGGTCACTCCACCTATGGAAATGAGAATCCCGCCGAGGCGGTATCCCTGCTGGCGGAGAGCGGGAAACCCTACTATATCCACATCAATGATAACGACGGTCGCTGGGACTGGGACTACATGGTCGGAACTCAGAACCTGCTGGGCTATGTGGAGTTCCTCTATTACCTGAAGAAGTTCAACTACAGCGACTATCTTACCTCGGATACCTCGCCCACACGTTGGGATATTCAGGGTGTTTTCGAGATGAACGCCCGGGTAACCAACAAGATCTGGGCCCTGCTCGACCGAGTCGATCTGAAGCAGTTCGAAGGACTTATCACCGGCGGGGACTATCTCAAGACCTGGCGGTTTATCGAAGAGGAGATCCTCTCTCTAAAATAGAATAAGGAGGGGAAGAGGTCCGGAATTGACCTGGGCTTTCTTCCCCATTATAGTACGGGGAAATGACTGAGCTTGAATATAAAGATCTTCCCGAAAAGGTATACAGCGTCATCAAAGAGATGATCCTGCGGGGCGACTTTGAGGCAGGACAAAAACTGGTACAGGAAGATCTCGCCGAGCGGCTCGGGGTCTCGCGCACGCCGATCCTCTCCGCTTTGACAAAGCTCGAAAAAGAGCTTTTGGTGGAGATTATTCCCCGGCGCGGAGCCTTCGTTCGGAAACTCAGTCTGGATCAATTGAAGGATATCTACGATATCCGTATTCGTCTCGAACCCCTGGGTGCATATAATGCCGCGCTCCGGACCGATCCCGAGGGCGTGGCTGAGCTCAAGACCCTCCTCGAATCCTTTCACGAGGTAGCCGAAGCCGACGACAAGAAGGCGATTTACGAGCTTGATTACCGTTACCATATGACCATTCATCGCCTGAGCGGCAACGACCTGCTCTACAGGATGATCAGCTCCTACAGCCTGGTCGTCTTGAGTAATATAACCCGCTTCATGCGGGATCCGGTTATCTCCTATAAGGATCATGTTGCGGTCTTCGAGGCTATCGCCGCCGGCGAAGCGGAGCAGGCCGAACGGCATATGCATGCGCATCTGCTGACATCCCGGGAGCTGTTGGAAGAGGCGGAGGAGAGGAATGAGTAAAATCCGGCGCACGGTCTTAAGCGATGCGGTCTATGACCGGCTGAAGAGTCTGGTTCTCGAAGGGGAACTCGGTCCCGGGGAGAAGCTTCAGAAGGGCGATTTAGCCGCCATGATCGGTGTCAGCCTGACCCCGGTAAATGATGCGCTAAACCGCTTGGCCGGCGAGGGCTACCTGGAGCTGCGAGGCGGCCAGGGGTTCTTCGTGCGCGAATATACAGCCGACGATCTGCGGGAGATCTTTGCGGTCCGGGCCGGTCTGGAAGGCATCGCCGCCCGGATCTGCGCCGCCGAACACAGGGGAGAGCTAAACCATGTATTGGAGCTCTTCGACGGCTTTACCCACCCGCTGAGCGATAAAGAGGCCCATGCCTACTATTTGGCAGATAAGGAGTTCCATACCGGACTCCTCTCGCGCTGCGGTAACACCTTCATGAGCCAGATAAATGATACCTACGCCTATATGATGCGCAGTTACCAGAAGGGATTATTGCGTTCGCCCGAGGAGACCCTGGACGAGCATCAGCAGATTATCGATGCGATACGGAAGGGCGACGGCGAAGCGGCTCAGTTGGCGATGACGAACCACCTTATCAATACCATGAAGATTATTCCGGATCATGTCGATATGGGGTGGCGATAGGCCGCCCGAACAGACGGCCTCACGCCTTAGATTGTTCTAACGCTGGAAGGGCATCTCGACTTTGTAGTCCTCATCCCAGGGAGGATCGATCTCGAGAACGATCTCGCTTCCCATGGAGACCGGTTTGGTGAACTTGTAGCTCTTCCCGGTTTCAACGCAGGAGAACGAGAGCACCAGTCCGCCGGTCCCGGCGTTGACCTCAAAATCCTCCACCGTCGCCTCGGAAAAGTCGTAATAGACCATGCCCGACGGATCGAGGATCCTGATGTTGTCTACCGAGAACTCCCAGACTGCATCGTAATTCTCGTCGAGCCATTTCCCGGTGGGGAAATCACCCACATCGATGCCCTCGGCAAAGAGGAACCCGGCCGCTACCAGTAGGAGCGACACTAGAATCAGTTTTTTCATACTTGCCTCCGAATTAAGTTTCTGGCTAAAGGGTAGCGAGGGGAGCATCGAAAAGCAATCTTTTTTTACCTGACCCTTGAGAATTTAATTCTAATTGCATAGGCTTATCGGGATGCCCCAGAAGCGTGCTCGTCTTATCGCCCAAGCCTCCATTGTCGGTATTGTCGCCAACGGTCTAGTTGCCGCGGCCAAGATAGGTGTAGGGCTCATCGTCCGGTCCTACGCCGTAATCAGCGACGGAATCGACTCGGCCACCGATATTCTCACCTCGGTCATCACCCTGGTGACCATCAATATCAGCGAGAAACCGCCGGATGCGAGGCATCCCTACGGTCATACCCGGGCGGAGACCATCGCTACCAAGCTGCTCAGCTTCATTATCTTCTTCGCCGGAGCCCAGCTGGCGCTGGCCTCGTTGCGCCATCTGATCGATCGGGAGACGCTGCCGATCCCCGGTACGGCCGCTATCGGCGTCACCCTGGCGTCGATCCTGGTTAAACTCTTCCTGGCTATCTATAAGTTCCGTATCGGCCGCAAGACTCAGAGCTCTATGCTGATTGCGGACGCCCAGAATATGCGCAATGATATTCTGATCTCGGTCACGGTACTCATTGGTCTCGTGGGCGGACGTTTCTTCAATATGCCCCTGCTCGATCCGATCGTGGCGCTTCTGATAAGTTTCTGGATCCTCCGGGTCGCCTTCGGCATCTTCTTCGAGACCTCCACAGAGCTGATGGACGGCCAGGCGGATCAAGAGGTCTACCGTAGAATCTTCGAAGCGGTAGAGAGCGTGGACGGGGCCTCGAATCCGCATCGTACCCGTATCCGGCGCATCGGGCGGCTGCAGGTCGTGGATCTCGATATCGAGGTCGAGGGTTCCTTGAGCGTCTCCCGGGGGCACGCCATTGCGGGAGCGGTCGAGGAGTCTATCAAGCGGAAGCTGAATGACGTCTACGATGTGATCGTTCATGTAGAGCCTTGCGGAGCCGGGGAACACGTCGAGCGCTACGGGCTCTCCGAGTCGATTATCGGCGACCAGGAACAAGAGAGCGCCGACGAGCTGTAGATATAGATACTCTCATCTAAGCGGGCTATGCTTATGAATGTGAAGAGACGATTGCCTCCCTTGCTGCTGCTTCTATTTCTCGCCTCTCTTTTTCCAGTTTCCGCGACCCCGCGTATTGGTATCCGGACTGAACAGGGCTTCCCGGAAGCCGATGATCTCGCCCGGGGCGTCGCTCTCGCGGAAGCGATCTATGGCGATGATTTTCAGGCCGGCGAGAATCTCTCCGACGCCGACTATACCCTGCTGCTTCGGGGCTTTCCCGACGACGATTACCTTGTCGTGACGGCTGAACTGAGCTCCCCCGGGGGTGAGTCGCTTTTCTCAAAGACCGCCCAGCTCTACGAAGAGAAGGAGAACAGCAGCTACTACAAGGATCTGCTTTTCCTCAGCTTCGCCTCTCTCGATGACTACTTCTCCGAGATGGTCGGGGAGGGACCGGTGACGGTCGCCGAGCTCGACACGACCCATATTAGCGCCGGCGTCGGTCCGGGGTCCGCGGGATTCATGCCCTTCTCGCTTGCCTCCGCACCCGGGGGTGAGCTGATCCTTACCTTCGGTTCCTTTGCCGCCCGGCTCGACGATACCCTGCGGCTGGGCGGGTTTCCGGGACTAGAACTCTACCGGGAAGGGAACTACAGTGCCGCCTACGGGGCCTCGGTCAGTCCCGGAGGAACCCTCTACTTGCGTCCCGGGGCCGGCAAGGAGATCTACCGCATCGCGCCCGGAGAGACGCGTCCCCGGCGGCTCCGGTCGCCTATTACCACGACCGGTCCCTTCGTCGCCCTGGGCGACGGCGGGGTGGTGGTCACCGATATTACCAGCCGCCGGGCGGTGAAGCTGAGCCTCGACGGCGCGGAGAACCTGGATATATTCGGCGGTCCCTACGGCTACATACAGGCGGCCGCGGCGGGGCCGGAGGGTAATCTCTGGATTTACGATCCCCTGGAACGGCGGGTGCGCATCTATGATCCCGACGGGATTCTGATCGGTTCGATTGCACCGGCGGTCTCTCCGGAGGAGAGCTTTGCCCCCGCCTCTCTGGCCGTGCTCCCCGACGGGAGCTGGATCGCCGCGGAGAACGGCAACCTTTGGAAGTTCGATCGCCGGGGATTTCCCCTTTGGCGAAGCAGCAGGCTCAACGGCGCCGAGGACGGCTCCCTGCCGCTCAATCCATCGGTGGCCGTTGCACCGGCATCGGGAAGGATCTTTCTTACCGATCAGCTGGGAAAGCGGGTTTATCTGCTGCTGGATCCAGATCTCCCTGCAGACGATGGCTTGAACTTGCTTTTGAAAGAGAACGTATCGGAACGGCGACGGAACCCGCAGGCAAGCGCTCCCTGGAGGGAGCAGGCGCAGATCCTTGAGGATGAGGGGGCTTTCGAATTGGCCCGGGCGGCCTGGGAGCGGATCCTCGACCTGGATCCCCGGGATTCCCTGGCCCTGCGGCGCAGCGAAGAGCTGGAAGCCGCCGCCCTCTATCGCAGCGCCCGGGAGCAGCGGGAGCAGGTGCTGGAACTCCTGGAGCGCTTGGGACCTGAGTCGGCCCGGGCCGCTTACAGTCAGGCGGTACAGCTCTATGAACGGCTCGTCGCCCTGGCGCCGGCCCACCCCAGCGCATCGGCCGAACTGACGGAGCTGAAAGAGCTTTTTCAGCGCCGGGAGGGCGGCGGTCCGGGACCGGATGCGCCCCTTCTGGTGGTATCGGCCGAGGTGGAGAATCTCTTTCCGGGCCTGTTGGGACGCTATCGAGAGGATCCCGTCGGCCGAGTACGAATTCTCAATCGCGGAGAAGAGACGCTCTTCGATATCGAAGCCGAGCTGATGCTGAAACAGTACATGGATTTTCCCCGCTCCGGGGCGGTAGTCGCGAGTTTGGCTCCGGGAGAGGAGCTTGAATTGCCGCTTTTCGTCGGCTTGAATCAGCGGATCTTCGAGCTCGAGGAGGATCTACCCCTCAGCGCTCGGCTGACGATCCGGGGACGGAGCGCCGGCGGCGACCCAGTGGAGATCAGCAGCGGGACGGAGCTGGTCCTCCATCGCCGATCGGCTCTGACCTGGGACGAGACGGCCAAGCTGGCCGCCTTTATTACCCCCCGGGAGGCGACGATCGAGCGTTATGCCGCCGGGCTGGTGAGAGGCTACCGGGAGGTGCCCGGGCTCTCCACGGCCTTGGGGCGCGCGGCGGCGGTGGTGAGCGGTTTGGGGAAGGAGGAGATTCTCTATGTGGAGGATCCCGATTCGCCTATCACCGATGTCCTCGGATCAGCCGCCGTGGTCGATACGGTCCGCTTCCCCCGGAGTACCCTGCGGGTGAGGAGCGGCGACTGCGACGATACCACCGCGCTAACCGCCTCGCTCCTCGAAGCGGTGGGGATATCGACGGCGATCATGACCTCCCCGGGACATGTCTTTTTGGCCGTCCGACTCGACGATCCGCCGGAAAATCGCTGGCTCTACGAGACCGAGGAGAGACGGGTCGTGCTGCATCGGGGCGGCCTCTGGTTGCCTCTGGAGTCGACCACCCTCTCCCAAGGGTTCCTCGCCTCCTGGGAGTACGCCTCCCGGCTGGTAGCCGCCGGAGGATCGGAGCTTCTCCCCACGGCCGAGGCCTGGCGCCGCTATCCGCCCCTCCCGCTGCCGGCGACCCTCTTTGAGCAGCTGCCGCCCGCCGGAACCGACTCCTGGAGCGAGCTGAGCCGCCTGCGGGAGGAGCTGCTGCAGAGCGGTGTCCGCTACTGGGAGGAGCGCTATGTCGGAGCCGACGGAACGGCGCTGATCAGCCGGCAGAACCGAATCGGCGCCCTTTACGGTCGCTTCGGGGAGTTGGGCCTGGCGGAGGGAATCTTTACTGAGTTGGTAGAGCGGCATCCCGAGTATCTCCCGGGACGGATTAATCTGGCCAATGTGCTCCTGCTGCGGGAGAGGCCCGAGGCGGCCCGGGATCTGCTCTTGGCGGCGGGGGATGATAAGCCGACGCCGCTGGTGCTGCTGACCCTGGCCCGCTGTTACCACGCCCTGAGCAGGACGGACGAGGCGCGGGGCTACTACGACCGGGCCCGGGCCGAGAATCCGGAGCTGGCGGCCGCCTATGCCTTCCTCGGCGGCCGGGACAACGGGGAGCGGGCCGGCGGCGGAGAGGCCCCCGCCGCCTGGGCTTTTTAGAGGATAACCCCGTCCTTGAAGATAGCGATCTCCCGATAGCCGTGCTCCTCGTTCCGGGCCGGCGTACCCGCGGCGCAGGACAGCACCCTTTCCATCAGCTCTTCGGCTAACGAGTCGAGGCTGCAGGCCTCCTTCTCCACCAGGTCCCCGGCGTTGAAGTCGATCCAGTGGGGCTTCCGGGCGGCGAGCTCGCCGTTACTGGCCACCTTTATAGTGGGCACGGGACCGCCCAGGGGATTCCCCCGGCCGGTGGTAAAGAGCACGATCTGGGCCCCGGCGGCGGCTAAGGCGGTCAGGGAGACGATGTCGTTTCCCGGCCCCTGCAGCAGATTGAGACCCGGGGTGGAGACCTGCTCCCCGTAGGCGATCACGTCGGCCACCGGCGCGTCGCCCCCCTTCTGAGTGCAACCAAGGGACTTGTCCTCCAGGGTCGAGATGCCCCCGTCCTTGTTGCCGGGACTGGGATTCTCGTAGACCGTTTGGTCGTGTTTGATAAAATAGCGCTTGAAATCGTTTATCAGATCCACAATCTTCCCAAAGACAACTTCGTCCCGGGCGCGGTTCATCAGAATCGTCTCGGCGCCGAACATCTCGGGCACCTCGGTCAAGATCGTGCTGCCCCCCTGGGCCACCAACTTGTCCGAGAAGGCCCCCAAGAGGGGATTGGCGGTCAGTCCCGAGAAGCCGTCGGAACCGCCGCACTTGAGGCCGACGATCAGTTCGTCGGCGGGAATCTCCACCCGGGTAAAGCCTGCGGCGTAGGCGATGCACTCCTTCAGGAGCTCTTCGCCGGCGACGAGCTCGTCTTCCACATCCTGGGTTACCAGGAAGCGCATCCGCTCCTCGTCGTAGCTTCCCTTCTCGCGCAGGAGCTCCTTGAAGGCCGACATCTGGTTGTTCTCGCAACCTAATCCGATCAAGAGCACCGCCCCGGCGTTGGGGTGGTCCGCCAGGGCGGCCAGGATGCTCCGGGTGTACTCGTGATCGTCTCCCAACTGGGAGCAGCCGTAGGGGTGGGGAAAGGCGTGTACCCCGTCAAGGCCGGAGGGGAGATCGACGGCCTTCCGGGCCAGGGTTTCGGCGGTCCGGTTGACGCAGCCCGAGATAGGAAGAATCCATACCTCGTTGCGCACCCCCGCCCGGCCCCCTTTGCGGCGGTAGCCCTGGAAGCTGCGGGTCGGCTCCGATTCGATCGCCCGCGCATTGGGCCGGTATTCATACTCGGAGAGCCCGCTCAAGCCCGTTTTCAGGTTGTGAACATGAACTCGCTCACCGGCGCTGATCGGCTCTAGCGCCCGGCCGATGGAGTAGCCGTACTTGAGCACCTCGTCCCCGGGGCTGAAATCCTTGAGGGCGAACTTGTGCCCCCGAGGGACGGCCTCCCTGAGGATAAGCGTCTCGCCCCCTACGGAAATCGACTCCTGGGGCTGCAGATCGACGATAGCCACGGCCACGCCGTCCCGGGGATGAATCCGGATCGCCCGCATTAGGAGGCGACCTCCTGGCCGCAGAGACTGCCGACGGCCGCCGCCATGCCCCGGCTGCGGATCGCCGCAAGATGGGTAAGGACGGCTTCGGTGAGTCCCTTCTGACTGTTCAAATCCTCCCCCCAGAGCTGTTCGTTGCCGAGTACCGCGCGGACAAGTTTCTCGGCCGCTTCGTCGCTGCCGTCGTACGCGCCCCAGGTTGCATGGAAGAATTCGAGAACATCGGCATTGTCGATGATCTTGTAGGTTTCGCCGTTGCGGGTGCCGATCAAGGCTCCGTTGTGGATGCCGGTCCCCCGGTAGAAGCTGATCAAGGAGGCCAGGGCGAAGCTCAGGACCGCCGGAACCTCACCGGTGCGTTCGATGGAATCCTTCAAGGTGGGGAGTACCCGGGCCTTGAACTTGGAGACCGAGTTGAGGGAGATGCTCAAGAGATAGTGCTTGATGAAGGGGTTGGCAAAACGCTCCAGCACCGCTTCGGCGAAGGAGACCAGCTCCTCCCTCTCCATATCCATGGTGGGGATGATCTCTTCGAATATTCCGATGCGGAGGTATGCGGCCATGGTCGCATCCTTCAGACACTCATCCACGGTATCCAGGCCCGCCAGGTAGGCGGCCATAACGGTCATGGTGTGGGCGCCGTTCAGGATCCGAACCTTGCGGGTTCGGTAGGGGGTCATGTCGTCGGTCCAGACCACATTCAGGCCGGCTTCGGTCAGCGGCAGCTCCTCCCGCAGCTCCTTAGGCCCTTCGATGACCCAGAGGTGGAAGAGCTCCCCGGTGTCGACCAGCTTGTCGGCATAGCCGAGCTCGGCCATGTACTCGTCGATCTTGTCGAAGGGGTAGCCGGTAACGATCCGGTCGACCAGGGTATTGCAGAAGATATTCTCCTCCTCGATCCAGCGGCGGAAGGCGGCGTCGAAACCCCACTCCCCGGCCAGGCGCAGCACGATGCGCTTCAGGTTGTCGCCGTTGCGGTCGATCAGTTCGCAGGGAAGGAAGACCAGTCCCTTTCCCGCATCCCCGGAGAAGCTCTCGTAGCGCCGGCGCAGCAGACGCAGCACCTTGGCCGGAAAGGAGGCGGGAGGCGCGTCTTCAGCTCCGTCGTCGGCGCTGTAGGCGATGCCGGCCTCGGTGGTGTTGGAGACGACAAAGCGCAGATCCGGATTATCCGCCTCCGCCAGGAAGGCCTCGAAATCGGCGTAGGGATTGAGACCGCCTGCGAGGGAGGCGATGACCTCCTTCTCTTCCCGAGTCTCCCCCTGCTCCAGCCCCCGCAGATAGAGGGTGTAGAGGCCGTCCTGATCGTTGATAAGGTCTACCAGACCTCGATCAATGGGCTGGATTACCTTTACCCGACCCTGAAAGAGGTTCTTGCGATTCATACGATCGACCATCCAGTCGACGAAGCCCCGCAGGAAGTTCCCCTCGCCGAACTGCAGGATTTTTATAGGATGGTTGTTTATCCGCGGCGGGACGAGCTCTTCGGGAAACTGATGAGTAGAGGCGAAGTCCTTGTTCAATGCATGCATGATTGCTGCTCCTTATCTATCTTGTACGAGTCGGGTGCTGGCCCGGATCGTCAATTTCGGTTCGAGGATAGTGACTTCCGGCACGTCTCCGCCGGAGAGGAGGCGGCAGAGGAGGGCGGCGGCGGTTTTTCCCATCTCTTCGGCTCGGTTGTCTACTGAGGTCAGTTCGGGGTCGGTACTGAGGGCGATAATCGAGTCGTTGAAGCCGGTTACCGCCGTATCGCCGCCGGGAACCCGCCCGATCCGGCGCAGGCCTTTGCAGACCCCCGCCGCGGTCAGATCGTCCCCGGTCATGAGGGCGGTAAAATCGGCCCCGCCCAGGGATTCCGCAGCGCTCACGCCGCCGGCGAAGCCCTTGACCGTTTCGATAATCGAGTGCGGTTCCAGTTCTAAACCGGCGGCGGCCATGCCGGCCTTGAAGCCTTCCAGTTTGCGGATCGCGCTGTAGGTATTCGTATCCTGCACATAGCGGATGCCGCTGTGTCCCGCCGCCGCTAAGTGAGCCACGCAGTCGGCGGTGCCCTGTTTCTCGTCGCAGATCACCGAGCGGATGTTCTCGCCTTCGAGTTTGCGGTTGAGCATTACCACCGGAATGTCCGTTGAGACCTCCCGCAGGGCCGACTCGAGGCCCTGGTCTTTGAAGGCGGATCCGACCAGGATAATCCCGTCTACCTGTTTGGCAGTCAAGAGGGAGAGGTAATGCAGTTGCCGCTCCGGCAGTCCGCCGGTATTGCAGAGCACGGTGTTGTAGCCCTCTTCTAAGAAGGCGTGTTCGACGGCGTAGGTAACGGTGCCGTAGTAGATATCCCGCACATCGATGGTCAGTACCCCCACCGAGCGCATGCTGCCCGAGACCATCCCCCGGGCGAAGACGCTGGGGGCGTAGCGGTTTCGTTGCAGGATCTCCTCTATCCGGGTGCGGGTCGACTCCTTGACCTTGCTGCTCCCGTTGAGAACCCGGGAGACGGTGGCGATGGAGACGCCGGCCTCCTTGGCGATGTCGTAGATATTCATCGGCTTGTACCCCGGAATCGGCGCCAGTAGTAATTGTGTAAGCGCTTACAATTCCAATATCGTCATTTTGCTTATGGAGCTCCTCTCTGTCAAGTCGTGGGCGGCAAAGGGAGGGGAAATTCGATCAGCGTCGGGGCTCCGGGACCGGGATCCTGGCGATAGGTCCCTTCCAGCTGCTGGGCAAAGGCCTCGTTGAGGCGCACTCCCAGACCGAGATCGTTCGGATGTTGATCCGGCCGTCCGGGACCGGAGTCCCAATAGCGGATACGGATCAGATTCTCGTCGCCGAGACGAGCCTCGACGCTTACCAGCCCGTCGCCGCCGGGGAAGGCGTGTTTCAGAGAGTTGGTCATGAGTTCGGCCAGGATCATACCTACCGGAATAGCCTGAGTCAGATTCAGGCGGATCGGATCGCTCTTTATGGAGATCCGCGCTTCGCCGTATCCTGTTGCCCCCAGCAGGTCGAGGGCCATATCCCGCACATACTCCTCGAGGTCGATTTCGGCCGAGTCGGTATTCAGCGAGAGGTGTTCATGCACCCGTTGAATCGAGAATATCCGATTGGTGAGCATCTCGATGATCTCCTCGTCCCGGGGATCGAAGAGGGTCTCCTTTTGCAGCTCCAGAAGACTTAAGAGCATCCCGAAATTGTTCTTGGTGCGGTGATGGTGTTCCCGCAGCAGGATGGTGTTCTCCTCCAGGGCTTTCTGGAGACGCTCCTCGGCCAGCCGCCGCTGTTCAATCTCCTCGGCGGCGACGCGGTTCAATCGCCGAAGCTCCTCGGAGCGCTTGATTTCCGCGCTGAGATCCTGCACCGCAAAGAGCGCCAAAGGACGTTGTTCCTCATCCCGAACCGAACTGACGGTAATGCGCAGGCTCAACTGCGGCAGATCCGGGTGAAGCGCCTCGAAGAGTCCGCGGTGCAGCTGGGGCGAGAAGATTGCCGGCGGACCGCCGTCGAAGATCAGGTTCAGCCTGGAGCGGTAGATCTCCTTACGCAGATGGGGATAGATCTCCCGCAGATCCCGATTCTCCGCCGCTTTCCGGCTCAATCCCGTCCAGTCCTGGAGGCAGATGTTCCAGTATTGGATGCGGTAGTCGCTATCGATCAGGCAGATGCCGACCGGTACCGATTCGAAGATCGTGAAGTCCATGCTCCTATGCCTCCCCAGCCTCCGCTAAGGCCCGGCGAAAGGCATCGAACTCGTTCAGACTGAAGAGGAGCAGGATATGTCCCTGGATATCGAGCTCCTGAATGAGAAAGGCGGTCTTCGCCAGGATAACCATGGAGCTGTCCACCGACTCAATTCGTTTGAGCATCTCATTCAGCTGCCCTTCCATGTACTGGGGGACGGTAAACTTCAGGTTTAGGGAGAGCCGGTTACTGATCGTACCGATGATTGCATTGATGACTACGTTGCCGATCTCGCTGATAGTGGCCGATCGGAGGGCGTCCAGATCATCGCCGGCGTAGAGGCCGTCGGTGATGACCTCGGCCAGGCGCGTGGCGTCATCGGTGGTCAGGATCAGTTCAACCTCCCCGTTCAAGGTTCCCAGATAGCCCATTCGAACCCCGGCCAGAGTTTCGGGGTAGTCCTGTTGAAGCCGGGCCTTCAGCTCGGAGAGATCGACCAGCTGCAGGGCCGGATCCTTTAACTCGATCGAGGTATTGAGCATGGTGCTGAGGACCTGGCCGCCCTTGGCTAGTCCGCGGCTGATCAGCTCTTGGACCTGCGCCTCCTCGCCGGGCTTGATCTCACGCATCTTCACCCCCGGAAAACCTGCGGACCGCATCCCGCACGTCATCCGCCAGAGGAGGCTTCGAGAGGAAGAGTTTGGCTCCTAAGTCTGTGACTCTATTTCTAGTGCTTTCCTGGATATCGGCGCTGAGAACAATAACCGGGGTCTGGTCATTCTGCTCTTGGAGGATCTCCAGCACCTCGATGCCGCTGATGCCTGGCATCAGTAGATCGAGAAGCAGGATATCGAATTCTTCGCTTCCAAGCCTCTCCAGGGCCTCTTCGCCGGACTCGGCGGTCTCGATGGTATGTCCGTCGGGCTCCAGATACTTCGCTAGATGATGACGGACGACCCATGAATCGTCCACCACTAAAACGCGGCTCATGCTTGCTCCTTGTCTAGCTACAAGTATTAGAGATCAGAACGCCGGGCGCAAGGGATCAATTTAAGTTTCTATCAGTCGAATGCTGCGCCAGCGTCCGCCCCGGAAGCGGAGAAACATCGCACCCCCGATGGTCAGCACGAAGGCGATGAAGAAGAACCAGACCTGAACCGGCGAGGCCTCGGCGATCTTGATCAGGTAAAAGCTGGCCATGGTGAAGATCCAGTGCATGATAACCGAGAGGAGCATCACAAAGCGGGTATCTCCGGCGCCCCGCAAGGCCCCGGCGAAAACCAGCTGGGTCGCATCGGCCAGGGTGTAGAGGGCGGCCAGCCGCAGGAGTACCATCGCCAGCGGAACGATGCGCTCCTCCGCAGCGGCCAGTTCGGCGGTGAAGACCGAGATAAGCGGCCGGGTGGCAAAGAGGAAGAGGCACATCATTACCCCCGCATAAAGATAAGCAAGCTTCAGGGTCAGATAGGTGCTCGCCTCGGCGCCGGCGTAATCCTTAGCGCCTACCCGCTGGCCGATGATGGCGGTGGCCGCAAAACTCAAGCCGATCATCGGTACGAAGGCGACCATGTCATAGTTCATGGTGATCGTAACCGCCGCGGCCACATCGGTTCCGTAGGAGAGCATCAGCTGCAGGAAGAAGTTGAAGGCCATCACGTTCAGGAAGGTCTCGATGCCCGAAGGAATGCCGAAACGGATCAACCGCCAGAAGAGATCCCGCTGAAACGACCAGTGGCGGTGGGTGTGGTACTGTTGCCGGATCCGGGGCCCGAAGTAGAAGAGGAGAAAAACGACGACGATCGTGGCGCTGCCGATCAGGGTACCGATGGCCGCCCCCTGGATCCCCAGGCTCGGAATCCCGAAGCCGCCGAAGATCAGGATATAGTTGGCGGGAATGTTGATCAGCATTCCTGCGATATTGGCGATCATCACGATGCGGCTCTTTCCCAGTCCTAAAAAGAAGCCGGTAAAGACCTGCCTCAGCAGAATCAGGAGCGAGCCGTACATTAGGATTCGGAAGTAGCTGTACTCCAGCAGCACTTGAATCTCCGAGTGCCCCACGGCGATAAAGAAAAGGCGCATCAGCGGCAGGAAGGGGAGAATGATCGGAAAGAAGATCAGCGAGGCGTAAAAGCCCTGCACCGCCGTCTGGGCGCAGCGGTCGGGCTTTCCCGCGCCGTAGTACTGGGCCGCGATGGCGTTTACGTAGCCCACGGTCGAGGCGAAGAGGGAGACCATCGTGAAGGAGGAGAGTCCGCCGCTCATGGCGCCGGCTATATAGGCCTCGCCCAGGCGGCTCAGGAAGAGCCTGTCCACGAAGAGCATCACCGTCTCCGAGGCCTGGGAGATAATCATCGGCAGGGCGATGGCGAGTATGGTTCTGAGTTGTACCGGATTGCTTTTGGTCACAGCAATCGACTCTATCGCAGAATAAAATAAAAGATAAGTCCGGACCGACGCCTTTGCGCGGGGCGCGTATTTCAGTATGTTTTTAATGAAATGGAACAGAAAAACCTAATCCTGGTCGGCGCCGGCCACGCCCACCTGGAAACACTCCTGGCCATACCCCGCTTTCTCGAAGCAGGCGTCCGGGTGACCGTTATCAATCCGGATCAGTATCAGTACTACTCCGGCATGGGTCCCGGTCTGCTTTCCGGCTACTACGCCCCCCATATCGTACGCTTTAACGTAGGCGCCATGAGCCGCGATCGGGGAGCGGATTTTATCGAGGACCGGGCGGTCAAGATCCTGCCCGAGGAGCGTCTGATTCGCACCGCCGGCGGGCGGGAGCTTCCCTACGATGCGGTCTCCTTCAACGTAGGGAGCGTGATCGACGCCGGGAAGATGGATACCAGTTTTTCCTCGGTGGTCGCGGTCAAACCGGTACGCAACCTCTATGTGCTCCGCTGCAAAATTGAGAAGGAGCTCGAGGCCATCGGCAATGAGGCCTATCCGCTGGCGGTCGTCGGCGGCGGGGCCGCCGGCGTCGAGGTGGCGGCCAACCTGGCCCGGCTGACCCGAAACGCCCCGTCGGCCGAGGTGCGGCTGATAACCCGGGGGAGGCTACTCGGCGCTTTCAGTGAACGGGTGCGCCGCAAAGCGCTACGCAAGCTGAGCCAGCTCAAGGTGATCGTCCACGAAGACTCCCCCGTGCAGGGGAATACCGCCGACGAGCTGCTTTTGGCCGACGGAACGACCCTCTCCTTCCGCCATGCGGTGGCGGCAACAGGCACCAGGCCGCCCGATCTCTTCCGTGATTCAAGCGTATCCGTCGGCCCCCACGGCGGACTTCTTATCGACCGGGAGTTGAAGAATCCTCAGCACCCCCGACTCTTCGGCGGCGGTGATTGCGTCGATTTTGCATCCCGAGATCTGCCCAAGGTCGGCGTCTATGCGGTACGGGAGAATCCGATCCTCAGGGACAACCTTTTTGCCTCCCTCGCCGGGGAGCCTCTCCGCTCCTTCAATCCCCAGGGTAAATACCTCCTTATTCTGAATATGGGCGACCGCACCGGGATCTGGCACCGCAACGGCCTGCAATTCGGCGGCCCCATCGCCTTTGCCTTCAAGGACCGCATCGACCGGCGATTCATGGAGACCTATCAGGTATCCGGGGAGCGGGACGAGGGCGACGACTGCGCCGACTAGGCGCTCCCGCTTGCGGGAGGATGGTAAGAGAGGGTAGTATGACCACCCGAAAGGAGCAGCTACAGTGGATCTTCGCGTTATCTATGCCCCCACTATTCCCTATACCGAAGCCTTAGAGAGACAAATCGAGCTTCGCCGGCGTCGGCAGAGCGAGGAGATTCCCGACACCCTGCTCTTGTTGGAGCATCCTCCGGTGGTGACCCTCGGCAAGCGGGGGCGTGACTCGGATCTGCGGATTCCCCGGGATCTGCTGCGGTCCAAGGGGGTCGATATCGCCGAGATCGACCGGGGGGGACAGGTAACCTATCACGGACCCGGCCAGCTCGTCGGCTACGTGATCGTCAATCTCTACAATCATCAGCGCAAGTTGAAGCTCTTCGTGCAACGCCTGGAGGAGAGTCTGATCCGCTATCTGGGCGACCGGCACGGCATAAGCGCCGGGCTGAGCGATGAGCATGTGGGCGTCTGGGTGGGAGACGAGAAGATCGCCGCTCTCGGGATCAGTATCAGTCACGGGGTGACCATGCACGGTTTCGCCCTCAATATTAATTGCGATTTGACGCCCTACCAGTGGATCGTCCCCTGCGGAATCACCGATCGGGGGGTAACCTCGATCAAGGCCCTGAAGGGCTACGAGACCGAGATGGAGCAGGCCCGCAAGGATTACGTGCAAGGCTTCGCCGACATATACGGCTATACCGTCAAGGAGGAGCTCCCATGGGCGTAGGACCGAAACCCGACTGGCTCAGGATCCCCGTACGCAGCGGCAGGGATCTGAATCAGGTCAAGCGGACTCTTACCCGGCTGCATCTGAATACCGTCTGTGTGGAGGCCAACTGTCCCAATCGGATGGAGTGCTTCTCCTCCCGCACGGCGACCTTCATGATCCTCGGCAGCGTCTGTACCCGGAACTGCCGCTTCTGCAACGTCACCCCCGGTCAGGCCGAGCCGGTCGATCCCGAAGAGCCGGCGCGGCTGGCCGAGGCGGCCAAGGAGCTGGGCCTGCGCCACGTGGTGGTTACCTCGGTTACCCGGGACGATCTGGCCGACGGCGGGGCGGGACACTTCGCGGCGGTCATCGGCGAACTGCGCAAGAGTGTTCCCGAGGCGACCGTAGAGGTGCTGATCCCCGATTTTCAAGGCGACTCTGATGCCCTAAAGACGGTTATTAAGGCCGGGCCGGATATCATCAATCACAATGTGGAGACCGTCCCGCGCCTTTACGATGAGGTGCGTCCCCAGGCTAATTACGCCCAGTCCCTGGAGCTCCTGCGAAGGGTCGCCTCCTCGGGGAGCGGTATCGCCGCGAAAACCGGGCTGATGGTCGGACTGGGCGAAGAGCGGGAGGAGGTCCTGGCCCTCTTCGACGATCTCATCCGGGCGGGCTGCGACTTTCTCACCATCGGGCAGTATCTGGCGCCGTCGAAGGCCCATTATCCGGTGGTCGAATACGTAAAGCCGGAAGTTTTCGAGGAGTATCGCCGTGAGGCTCTGAAGAAGGGCTTCCGCTTCGTCGCCTCCGCTCCCTTTGTGCGCTCCTCCTACAAGGCGGCCGAGGCCCTGCAATCGGAAGAGAGGTAAATGTCCCGAAGACGACCGAACCACGAATACGGCCAGGCCTGGATGATGGCCGCCGCCCTGCTGCGGGGGCCCCGGACCAGCGAGGAGATCCGCGAGCACCTTAAGAAGATGATCCGCCGTTTCGGCTTTGTGCCCGAGCTTCTTGAACGGCACCGCGACACGGATGCCTATTGGAGCGCGGAACTCGCAGGCCTGGTCGGGCGCGGCTGGGCTCTCGAGGAGGAGGGCCTCTTTCGCTTGACCGATACCGGCCGCCGGGAGGCGGAGACCATGATGGCCGAGATGCGCAGGAACGGCGAGCTCCTCTCCCGGGCGACCCGGCCGCGGAGCGTCTCCCTGACGACCCTGGCGGTGCATTTTCTCCTGGGGGCGGTAAAGCTTCCCGCTGCGCTGCTCTCGGGGAGCGTCGGACTCCTGAACGACGCCCTCGATACCCTGCTCGACGCCCTCTCGAGCCTGGTGGTCTACTGGGGGATTCACTTCCGAAAGGAGACGGTCGCCAACGCCGTTCTCTGCGGAGCGATGTTTGTTACCGGCGGGGTGTCGGCCGCCGCGGTAATCCGGGGTCTTGTGCAGGGGCATACGCCCCAGGCCGATCCACTGGCCTTTCTCGCTCTAGGGGTCTCGGCCCTCCTCTGCGGGCTGCTCTGGTTCTATCAGCGCTTTAGCGGCTTACGTCATGCCAACCTGGCGCTGATCGCTCAGTCCGTCGACTCCCGGAACCATGTGCTGGTGGCCGTAAGCGTCGCCGCGGCCCTGGTAAGCGCCCATTTCCGGATTGCCTGGCTGGACCTGGCCGTCGGTGCGGTTGTGGCCGGAATAATCCTGCAGGGCGCCGGTTCGCTCCTGATCGAGATTATTCAAGGGGCCGACGAGGAGACGATCAGCGAGCGCTACGGCTTCTCCGCCTACCGTCGCTTTCGCCGGAATCAGCTCAAAGGTTTTCTTCTCTACCTTGTTCAGCGGGATCGGCCGGAGAGTCTGGCCGATCTGCGCCGGGCGGCCCTGGAGGCCCTCGATTTCGAGGAGCTGGAGGAGCTCACGGCCCTCGGTCTGGAGTCCCGGGAGGAGGCTCCCGCGCTGGTGGACGGGATCCTGGAGGAACTCGTGAGTGCAGGAGAGTTCGAGACCCAGCCCTTCGGCTTGAGCGCATCCGGCCGGAAGGCCCTGGAACGGCTTCGTCTGCGCTCGGATCCGAAGCGGCCCACGCAGCTGAAGCTCGGCCTTGCTCTGCTGCGCCTCCTTTGGGGCGTTCTGCTCTTCGGAATCCTGGTTACGGCGAGCGAGTGGCTGCTGCAGTTCCTGCCGGATCTGTTCCTGTTTCGGCCGCGGTATCTCGCGCACCTCCGGGGAACTCCCTTTGAACCATCACTCTGGTGGGAATTCCCCGCGGCCGGAGCGCTGCTCTTTCTCCTGGGGCAAAGGCTTAAAAGGCGCGCCGCACAGCGGATGCGCCGCTCCCGACATGCCGATAGAGCTTTACGGCTGCATCAGCACGGTCCCTACGCCCGGCGACGCCACCCCTTCTACGCCGGGATGATTCTCTCGGTCGCCGGGTGGTCCTTGGGGCTCTTCTCTCTTTGGGGCTATGCCGTTGCGCTGCTGTTCTTGCTAATCCAACAGGTTCAAGTCCGATTCGAGGAGCGGCAGCTAGAGAAGGAGATTCCCGAGCTCTATGGGGAGTATCGCTCCCGGGTTCCGGCGGCCCTCTTCAGGCCATGGGAGTGGATGCTCATGGGAGTGCTGGTCGTCGGGGCGATTGCTGCGGTTATGGTCTAGGCGTCTCGGCCGTGAAGAGCAGCACCGGCGAGTCGTCGTCGGCAGGGGTTTCCTCGTAATCGCTCCAGACCGCGACCTCTGTGAAGCCGGCCCCATTGAGTACCGTCTCCAACTGATTTCTCCCTATCGGTTGTAACCGTGTCTCGGACCGGTTCTCTCCCTCTTCATCGATCAGGGTCCCGATAAAACGGATGCCCTTATCGTCGTAGCGGTATTCTCGGTTAAAGCTTATCTCCCGGGTGCCGTCGGCATAGCTAAGTGGGGGGAGTTCCGTCGGTTTCAGGCGCATGATACGGTCGTAGTTCAGGAGCTGCACTGCTATGCGAGCACCAGGGCCGAGCAGCGAGGCGAGGTCGAAACAGACCTCTTGCACCGATTCCCGATCCTCGAGATGAGCCAGGGTGTTTCCCAGGCAGATCAAGCGTCGGAAGAAGCCTTTCTGATACATCTCGGCAGCGCCCTCGAGATCGCCGATTCTAAACTCGGGCGGGTCGGCGAGGGGGGCGGCCTTCTCCCTGGCGAGGCTGATCATCAGCTCATCCGGATCGAAGCCGAAGGTGCGTATCCCGGCCCGGGCGAGAGAAAGCAGGAGCTCCCCAGTGGCGCAGCCGGCATCCAGGATGGGACCGCCGTCGGCGAAATCGAGCGCCCATGCCCGTTGTTCCCGGGAGGGAGGGAAGAGCAGATCGTAAGCCAGGGCCAGCTGCTCGTAGAACTCCATCGTCAGCGCCGTTCTGCTAAGAGAGCGCCCTCGCTGTTAGCGGGCGGTACGGTAATCAGGGATATCCGCCGGCCGTACTGGTCGTAGCCGGTTCGAGGATTGCGTTCGTCGAATCGCTCCTCTCCGTTTACAATGAAGCGGTAGCGGTGAAGCCCCTCGTAGAGGCGCAGTTTGAGCTCGTACTCCCCGGGAGAGACCTCCCGCAGGGGATGGCTGAAGGGGCTCCAGCGATTAAAGTCCCCGGCTAAACGGACGTCCATTCCCGAATCGCCAGTGTAGATGAAGCTGTAGGTGCCGTCGGGATTCGCAATCGGTGTGTCTAAAAGGGTTTGAGGACGGGTGGGCAGCACCTTGCGGGAGAGGGGAATCCCCCGGGAGTCCTGCTGCTGATCCGGGTTGAGGGGATCCTGCATCCAGAGTCCGTCGACGACGATCCGATAACGGAGCTCATCCCTTAAGCCGGCGGGCAAGCCCTTCAGGGGATAGGCGAGCACGAAGATCCCGTTCTGATTCTTCCGGTAGAGGTGAAGTTCCCCGAAGCTCTCGTGGGCGAAAGCCGCCGCCACGTAGCGTACCGGTATTCGGCTGACATAGGTCAAAACCAGATGATCCTCGATAATCCGCGGAATGTCCCCGTTCTGCAGGGTATGCAGATAGGTCTGCAGTCGAGGGTCATTCGCCTCCTGTGCGGTAAGGCTGACCAGGGGCAAGAGGAGGAGAGATAGCAACAGCACGGTGCGCAAGAGGAACGAGTGCTTCATTACTACAATTCTCGGCTTTAGAAGGGAATCTCTTAATCTCATGAATTCCCACTTGAACAGAAGAGATATTTGGCCGAAACTCAGAAACAGAAAGGAATATCTGTGCCCAAGATTGAGGAGATCGAACAATTTAAGTCTGAACTCAACTCCCTCGGTCACGAACCCTCTATTCTCGCGGAGCGGGGGGAGCGGCTGGAGGATATCTCCGCGCCCGATCAAGGCCTGGACGCCGACCTGGATGCACTCCTGAACGTCTCCGAAGAGGAGGCCGAGAACATGCAGGAGGGGGGTCCTGTCGATTCGATAGACGAGGATGCAGATTTCTTCGGCATCGACAGCGGCGAGGACGAGATGCCGCCGGTGGCCGGCGAAGAGGACGATTTCTCCATCCCCGAGGACCTCTTGGCCGGATTCGATCTGGAAGAGGAGGATCAGCCGGAGGAGGCGTCCGCCGAACCCGCGCCCACCGAAATTGAAGACATTGGTGAAGATGATTTCTCTTTTCCCGATCTCGAGCCTGAAGATTCTGAAGCCTCGGAAACGTCCGGTGAGGAGTTCGACGATTTCGAGCTGCCCGAAGAGCCGGTCGAAGAGGATCTGGGCGAGTTTGACCTGCCGGAAGAATTCGAGGAGCCGCAAGAAGCCGAGGCATCCGCCGAAGAGACTGTCGACGCCGCCGGGGATGAGTTTGACGAGTTCGCCTTTCCCGAAGAGACCGACGAGTCCATAGACTTCGAGTTGCCTGAGGAGCCAGGAGAGGAGCCCGGCGACTTCGAGCTGCCCGAGGAGACCGGGGAAGCGGATGAGTCCATAGACTTCGAGTTGCCTGAGGAGCCAGGAGAGGAGCCCGGCGACTTCGAGCTACCCGATGAGGAAGGCGAGGAGGAGTCCTTCGAGATTCCCGAGGAGTTCGCCGCCGCCGCGGATATGCTCTCTCTTTCTGAGGAGAGTGCGGAAGGCGAGGAGGAGCTCGGGGAAGCGCCGGCTGAAGAGGCCCCTTTCGCAGACGAGCCGGCCGCAGAAGAGGACTTCTCCCTGCCCGAGGAGTTCTCCTTCGAAGAGGAGGCCCCGGCTGCTGAAGAGGCGTTTGTTGAAGAAGATTTCTCCCTGCCGGAGGAGTTTGCCGAGGAGGATCTCAGCTTCGACGAAGAGCCGCCCGCCGGCGAAGCCGCGGTGGAAGAGACTCCCGAGGCACCGGCCGCCGAAGAGAGCGAGGAGCTCTCCTTCTTCGACGATACCGAGACCGCCGATTTCTCGATGCCCGAGGGTTTTCCTTTCGAGGAGCCCGAGGGCGAGGCTGCGTCGTCAGCGGCTCCTCCCGAGGAGGATTTCTCCCTCCCCGATGTAGAGGCGGGGGACGAGGATTTCGCCTCCTTCGGCGGAGATTTTGATATTCCCACCGCCGGGGATATCGAGGATATCGACGAGACAAACTTCGAGGTCGACGAGTTCAGCCTGGGCGACCTGGGCGAGCAGTTCGGCGAGATCGAAGAGGGTCCCGAGGTCGGCACGGAGGAGGCCCTCAATCCGGCCCTGGCCGTCAGCGAGGAGATTCCCGCCGGGACCGACGAGCTGGAGCTGGACGATGATGATTTCCACGCCTTGCAGGAGACCCTCAACCGGCAGCCGTTGAATCTGCGCATCGCTATCGAGGAGCTGATCGGCGAGAAGAACCTGGCCGGCGCTCACCTGCAGAAGCTGGTGCAGGCTTTGATCGACGGGGCGAGTCCGAAGGAGCTGGCCGGCATCGTCGGCGCTATCACCGGCAAGAAGATCAAGATTCCGAGCCGCTACGAGAAGAGCAGCGGCGCCGCCTTCGAGGCGGAGAAGGGCACCTTTGCCTACGCCTTCCGGGAGAGCGTTCTGCCGATCCTGCGGGTAATGGCGGCGGGGGTTATCATCCTCGGTCTGCTCACCTATCTCACCCTGACCTTCGTCTACCGGCCGATCCACGCCTTGATTCTCTATAACGCCGGCTACGAGCAGCTGGAGGAGGACTCCTTCCGGGAGGCGAATCTCTACTTCAATCGAGCGGTTAACGAGTGGCGCTACAAGAAACAGTACTTCCGCTACGCCGAGGGCTTTCAGCAGAAGCGCCAATACGGCCTGGCGGCGGAGAAGTATGAGCAGCTTGTCTCCACCGTCGTTGGTATCTCTGAGGAGGACGGGCGGCTTATGAAGCAGCCCCAAATACGGCGCATCCGGGGAGCCGAACGGCGAGCCCTGCTCGACTATGCGGCCATGGAGCGGGATAAGCTCGAGAACTTCGAGCACGCCGAAGAGATTTTGGCGGTGCTGCTGAATCAGGATAAGCGGGACTACGACGCCCTCCTCTCGGCGGGGGATAACTACCTGGCCTGGGGAGAGTACGAGTTCGATCGCTACGAACAGGCCCGGCGCTCCTACGCCACCCTTATGCAGTACTACGGCAGCAAGTACGAGCTCCTCTTCCGGATGCTGCGCTACTTTATCCGGGTCGACAACTACGCCGAGGTGGTGCGCCTAAAGGAGCAGTTCGAGGCTGATCCGGGGCTCAATGTGGAGCCCGACGCTTACGCCGAGCTGGGCGGCTATCTAATCGATCAGAACGACCTGGACGACGTGAAGGGTATCCTGACCCGAGCCATGGACCAGGACGAGACGGTGCCGGAGGCTCACTACCACATGGCGCGCTACTTCCGCCGGGTCGAGAACGAGGCGGAGGAGCGCAAGGCCCTCGATTTTGCCGAGTACTACTTGGAAGAGTCCCGCCCCCTCGGTCGGCGGCGTTTAGGCACCCTGATCGACACCTACAACCGCCAGGGGGAGGTCGATTACGAGGACGGCGAGTACCTGACGGCCGAGGAGTACTATCTGCAGGCCAAGGAGAGCTACGAGGACGCCAGAAACCGGCGCATCCTCGAGCCCGAGGCCCGGTACGGCCGCATCTACCGTAATTTAGGGAATCTCTACTACTATGTGGCCGCCGAGTTCGACCAGGCATTCGGCATGTTCGAGACGGCCGAGGCGAACGGCTATACCAGTATCGATCTGAATTACAAGAAGGGCTATATCCACTACAACAACGAGCGTTATCGGGACGCCCTGGCCGAGTTCTACCTGGCCTCCCAGGGCTATTCCGGGAACGAGAATCTGCTCTACGCCACCGGGAACGCCCTCTTTCAGCGTTCGGACTTCTTCGCGGCCCAGGGCTACTATACCCAGCTTTTGGACGAGCTCGAGCAGCAGCGGCGCAATATCAGCGTCCTCCTGCCTCAGGAACGGCCCGAGGACCGCTCGCTGATCGACCGCATGATTCGGGTCAATAACAATTTAGGGGTAACCATGCAGCGCCTGAGCCTCGCTTCGGGGGACAGGCAGAAGTTCTCCCGGGCCCTGGTGCACCTGACCGATTCGACCGAGTATTTCGATCTCCTCTCGCGGAATCCGGAGACCATGGAGCGCACCAGCGCGGTTAACCTGGGATACCTGAATCAGCGGGCTATGCTCTATCCGGTGGAGAATTATGAGCTCCAGATCTACGGCGATTTGCCCTTGGATCTGGAGACCCTCTGGCTAGAGTAGTTACCCTTCTCTATACCTCGAACATCCAGCCGTGGGTGTCTTCCACCGAACCGTACTGAATCCCTTTTAAGGTGATCTGCAGCTCGTGGGTCGTCTCACCGATTTTTGTCTCGTTAAAGACCTTGGTCTTCCCGTGGTGGGTGATCGACTCGATATAGCCGACGCCCGCGGCGGTGCCGGTGACGAAGCATTCGGTAGCGGTATCCATCACCTCATCGATGGTAAGCTTGCGCTCTTCCACCCTTATGCCTTTATCCTTGGCGATCTGGATAATGCTCGCCCGGGTGATACCCGGCAAGATCGTGTCTCCCAGTTCCGGGGTGACCAGCTTGCCGTTCTCGAGGATGAAGAAGATGTTGCACGATGAGCCCTCCTCCAGGTAGCGCTTCTCGGTCGCGTCCAGGAAGATCGCCTCCATATAGCCCTCGGCTTCGGCCTCCTTCTTGGTCAGCGTGGGGACCACGTAGTTGGCGTCGCACTTGATCCAGCCGGTGCCGCCGGGGAAGGCCCGCACCTTGTCGGTTGTCACCGCCTTGGTGTTTCCCGGGCGGAAGTAGGAGCCCACCGGGGTGGTGATCATGATCACCCAGGGGTGACTGCTCAAACCCAGTCCGATCGCGGGCTCGGAGTAGCTAAAGGGTCGAATATAGACCGCGTGCCCCTCGGCGAAGTCGCCCTTCTCCCAGGCGGCGTCGTAGGCGGGGGCGAAACCCAGGTCCCGATTGCGCTTTACCGTCTCTAAGGCGGCCTTCACGAAGGACTCCTCCGGGAAGCCGGGCATCTTCAGCCCCTCCATGGAGCGGCGGAAGCGCTTAGCGTTCTCGTCGGGCCGGAAGATCTTCAAGGATCCGTCCTTCTGGGGGAAGGCCTTGAGGCCCTCGAAACAGCCCATCCCGTACTGGGTGGTATAGTTTACCAGGGGCAGCTCGGGGAAGGAGTTCCGCTGTCCCAGAAGTTCGGTCCGCTCCGCATCGCTCAAGGCCGCCTCTTCGGCGGGCGTCTTGTGGGCCTTCTCCTGGTACTTCTCGGACCAGGCGCCGTCCTCGTATTTCGCTAGGTAGGACCAGGGATAAACGGACAGGGTGAAAGCCATCGACGAACCTCCGCGGTTAATGAAAAATCAGTACGTAACGTAGTCCTTCATGATACCCGGGCCGGGAGGCTTGGTCAATGATTAAGTATTTTTGAAGTTGGGTAAGTAATGGTTAAATGGAAGTTGATAAATCCTTACGGGTGATCTATATTGCAGTATATACCAATATGGAGGTATCACGATGGATACTGCAAAACTATTCGAGAACGGCCGGAGCCAGGCGGTACGATTACCGAAGGAGTATCGCTTTGCCGGGGACGATGTCTATATTAAGAAGCTTGATGATGTGGTCATGCTGATCCCCAAGGATAAGGTTTGGAAGGTCTTTCGAGAATCGATTGAGAAATTCTCAGACGACCTGATCTTTACTCGAGATACCGAGAAGCCGCAGTCGCGCGAATTTCTTTCATGAGATACATTTTCGATACTAATATTTGTATCTACATCTTGAACCGGAGATATTCCGCAATTTTCGATCGTATCGAAGAGACCGGACTCGATCAAATCGGTATAGCATCCATGACCATAGCGGAATTAGCATATGGAATCGAAAAAAGCAGCAGACAAGCAGAGAACCGCATGGCTTTGATGGAATTTCTCCTCCCCTTCGAGATAGTTGATTTTACTCAATCCGATGCCTATACCTACGGCGCGATACGTTCTCAATTAGAGCAGACGGGCCGAATCATCGGCAATATGGATATATTGATCGGGGCGATTGCTCTCAATAGGGATATGATCTTAGTCACCAATAATATAAAGGAGTTCGAACGTATTGAAGGGCTTCGGATTGAGAATTGGGTAGACTCTAACTTGCTTTAATCCTCGAGGACTATATGTCGAGGAAATACCTTCTTAGGAGGTGATTGATATGCAAAACAAGGCCTTCGAACCATTGGATAGCGAAGAAAAAGAGCTGATGGAATCGGTCGAGAAGGGGGAGTTCGAGTCGGTCCCAGATAAAGAGGATGCAATCGATGATGCCGTTCAAAGGGCTATATCCACACTCAAGAAGGATAAAAGAATGAATATTCGAATATCCGAAAGAGATTTGAAGAATTTAAAGATTCGCGCCTTGGAGGAGGGGATCCCTTATCAAACCCTGGTCTCCATGGTGCTGCATAAGTATCTGACGGGCAAATTGAAAGAGACCGCCTTATAGAGAAGATTTCTTCCTTGTAAACTGCTCAAAGCAAGCCTATACTCGTGTTAATATTGTGCATTCAAAAAGAGGTATTCAATGAAAAAGCTGCTTTTAATTCTCCCTCTTCTGTTACTTTTTTCACTTTTTTCATTTGCTGACCGAGAAGATAGGGAAGAAATGGATAGGCTCATGCGGGATATAGAGAAGTACCTTGATGGAAATTCGCCTATCTCACCGATCATTCCGGATGTGCCCCTCTTCCCGAACTTAGATGCTAATCCGATTCAAGAATATATGATTTCCGTCCCCAACACCTATGTTCTATCCGAGGAGTATCGTAATCTTGGTTCTTCGATTGCGGAAATAGTCGCGGAACAGCTGGAGTATAGTCCTTTCCTACAAGCCGTGCCTCCTGGCAATATGGAGCGTCCTGATTTGCTGTATGAGCTGGCTACAGTCAACAATAGGGAAGAGCATGTTAAGGCTGAGGCAGAGGCTATAGGTTTGCTGTGTGTATTAATTCTCGAGAATAAAAATGATGAGTTCGTCCTAGAGGCCACAGTCTATGATTCCCGGACTGGAGAGCTTCTGACTGAAGAGCAAATAAAAAAAAAGGGGAATGTGCTTGTCCTCTCAGATATGGCCCGGGAAATAGGGGACCAAATCAGTTCCTCAGCGTTTATATGGAGCCAATCTCTCGCAACTCCTCTTAGCTCAGTCAAGAAGTATCAAGAACCTTTGATTGAAAGACCCACCCGAGTGAAGCGGAAATCTCATACAAAGCACTTTTCCCACCTTATTGTAAGCACTGTTTTACCGACCTTTAAAGGCAGTGCGGCGGATATTATCGAAGACTTTCATGATGCTGACTTTGGAGATGAAACCTTTGCTCTTAACGGCAGTGGAATCGATTTTCATCTTCTCATTGATTTCAGGAATCATCTCTATTTGGGCTTCGGTGTAGGACTTCTAACTCAGGAGTTTGAATGGGAGGAAGGAGACTATACTGTAGATGATTTTTCGGTTACTGATCTACGTCTTACCATGGGCGGTCTTTTCCCCTTGGCGGATGCGTTCGCAGTATATGCGGGTGCCGGATTGACTAGTACGACGATTACCTTAGAGGAGTATTGGTCGTTTTTTGATATGGATGGGAAATCTGAGAGTGGGACCGGATTCTGTATTGAGGCGGGTGCCGACGTTATTTTTAAGTACTTCTGCATATCTCCGAGGATTACCTACACCCATGTAAGCAAGCTAACTAGCCAAGATTTTTTTGCCGAATCCCAAGACCTTTCGATCATGCAACTATCGATCGGTGCGGGGCTTAGTCTCTGATAGCTCCATATCGATAGGCTATTGTCTGCCATAGGCCTCCGGAGTAGGATGAAGATATGAGTGAATCAGTATCGAAAACCCACCCGCTAGTCGACACCATCATGATCCTCGCCGGAGGCTCGGGAACCCGGCTCTGGCCGGCCTCGATTAAGGATCTTCCGAAGCAGTTTATGACGGTGCGGGACGGAAAGTCCCTGATCCGGCTCACCATCGAGCGGGCGGCTTCTTTGCGGCCCAAACGCATCATAATTATTACTCTGGCGAGTCAGGCTGATCAGACCGAGGCGGAGCTCAAAGGCTTAGTTTCGGATCAGACTCAGCAGGGCGTGGAGACGCCGGAGCTCTTTATTCTGCCCGAGCCCTCGGCCAGGAACACCGCCGCCGCCATCGCCGCCGGGGCCGCAGCGCTGGCATCTTTAAGCGGGCGCGGCGACTCCCACGAGACCGCCCTGGTGCTGCCGGCGGATCACCTGATCGAACCGCTGAGCGCCTTTGCCGAGGATGTAGCCGCCGGGGCGGTGCTGGCCCGGGAGGGCTACATCGTTACCTTCGGCATCCGCCCGTCCCGTCCCGAGACCGGTTACGGCTACATCGAAGCGGGGGAGTCCATCTCCGGGAGCGGCGCCCGGGGGAACCTAGTGGCCCGTTTCCGGGAGAAACCGGATAGTGAGACCGCCGAGGACTTCCTGCAGGCCGGAAATTTCACCTGGAACTCCGGGATGTTTCTCTTCTCCCTCTCCATATTTGCTTCAGAGCTGGAGGAGCACGCCCCGCAGATCGCCCACCTCTACCGCGCCCTCTCCGCCCTGGGGGCCAAGCCGACCGAGGGGCCGATCAAGCGCCTCTTTACCGACGAGACGACGGCCATGATTTACGATAAAGCCCCCAAGATCTCCATCGACTATGCAGTCATGGAGCAGACTCGCCGGGCGGCGGTGCTGGCGGCCTCGTTCCAATGGAACGATATCGGCAGCTGGGACGAGTACGCCCGGGTCTTCCCCGGAGACGCTCCGGCGGTCGCGGGAGTCGAGTCCGAGGGCAACTTCGTCCTCTCCGATCTGCCGGTAGCCCTGGTCGGGGTGGAGGATCTGATCGTGGTGGTGAAGAACGGTCGGGTGTTGATCAGCCGTAAGGGCCAGGCTCAAGGCGTCAAAGAGGCGTTAGAGGAGCTTCCCGAGGAGTATCGCTAGGGAATCCTTAGCGGAAGGCCTCGTCCGCCTCGCGCTGTAAGATTCGTATTATTTCCCGGGTAAACTCCATAGTCGCCTTACGCTGCCCCCCCTCGAAGGGTTCCAGCAGGGTAAAGGCCTCGAGCTCCTTGTTGATTAGCCCCAAGTAAGCCTCCCGCTTTGGCAGCAGGGGCAGCAGGATCTCCCGATAGCCGGAGCGCTGCTTCTCGACCAGCATCAGCCGTCCGGCCAGGCCGTAGAAGGCCTTGGCCTGACTCTCGTAGAGGGGAATCAGCTTCTTCAAATCGTAGGAAATTAACCCCACGGCCGGCGCCTGGGGCTTAGGCTCGAGTTCATCCATCAGCTTATGATAGTTCTCGTTGGCGCTCTCGGTGATCTCGGCCACCCGCTTCTTGAAGTTCACCGCCAACCCTGCGCTCTTCTCCTTGGGAACAGATGCGGCCAGGCGCTGGAAATCGGCCAGCTCCTTCTTATATAGATTGACCTGCAAAAGGATCTGTTTCACGAAGCTATTCGTTTTCAGCTGGGGTTGCTTTTGTACCTTTTCCGAGATGGCGGCAATTATCTCTTTTAACTCTATTAACTCGCTTGTCGGTGAATCCACCGGCTTTGTCGCAGTCTCCTGCGCTTCCATTTCGCCGCCGCTCTTCGGCCGCCGAATCTTGATCTTGCCCGAAGCGATCATCTTCTGGATCAGGGCCATATAGGTGCCGTAGCGCAGCAGGTCGGCCGTCCGCCCCATAGAGTTGAAACCGCGGGTGTCGAACTTGAGGTTCTCGATAAAGTCGAAGGTGCTATGCAAAAAGGAACGTTTGAACTCCACCACACCGTTCTCGACGTCGGCCTGCAGTTCGCCCAATTGAGCCTTTAAAAAATCGGCTTTAAAGGCCAGAAAATCCTGCAGCTCATAGAGATCCACCGCGGCCTCAATTAATTCCCGCCAGTTTCCGCTTAAATATTTTTCCGTTTCCTGTCCGTCCATTCAAACCTAACTCTATACAAGCCGGGCTAATAAAGCAATCTGAAAAATCTCCTATATATAGAAGAATTAGGGGGGTAGAAGTGAGGAATAGACCGCAAAAAACATGGCCAATACATCATTTTTATCTAATTAATAAACATCGGAACGGAAAATTATCTCAGTTTTCGGCCGAGAAAAAGATCAGTACCTTGTGTTAAAACTTGATCAGCATAAAATAACTGCTTGTTAGCCATATATTTATGTAACCTTTTTTTTTCCGAATATTATTTACAGACGCCCAATTTTTCTTGACAGCCCATATGGCGGTTGCTATACTGACTCCAATAAATAAATAAGGGGACAAAATTGTGCCGTGTTGCATGATTCCCCTAAAAACGATGGAGGAAGGACACATGAAAAAATTTATCGTCCTTTTGGTAGCTCTCTGTGTAGCGACAGCTGCATTCGCTGATGTCAGCTTCTCTTGGGACACCGATTTTGGTTGGACCATGGGTGAAGACGCTGTTGGTTCTGTCTACAATGAGAAAATCAACGAGGCTGAGCTGGCCGTGACCGTTGAGGTTGATGAGTTCAACACTGTTTCTACTCAGATTGAGACTGGTGCAGAAGAAAATGTTGCTGGTAGTGGAAACTACCTTCAGTCTGTATTCTTTGACAGCCTGAAGCTGACCACTGACCTGGGTGCTTACTTCGGTCTCCCCGTAGGGGTTACCTGGTACAATGGTTATTTCGATGCCGGCGACCAGGAATACGCCGACTTCGGTAACGTTGGCAACCAGTACTCTGACTATGCCGGTGGAACCTTCAAAGACATCATGACTGAGCTTTCAATCGATGCCGGTATGATCGGTATTGATGTAGCGTCCAACTGGGACGTAACTGGTGCTGAGAATGATGGAAATGACACCGACAAGAACTATTTCATCTCTGTATACTCTGCAGAGACCCTGGTTCCCGGTCTATGGGTTGAGTTCAACTATCATACTGCAGATGATGGCGCAGGCGCCGAAGCTTCGATCATCGACCTTCAGGCGAAGTATGTTTACAGCATGGACGCTCTGACCGTTACCGTTGGTGGCGAGTTCGGAACTGACAGCGAAGCATCTGTTGCCGGAACTGAGCAGGCACTTGGTGCTGGTCTTCAGGTCGACTACATGGTATCCGATGATATGACCGCTGACTTCTCCGTCTCCTTTGCTGGCGACGACGATGAGTCTTTCCGCGTACTCGGCGGTGGTGCGAGCGCCTACACCGATATGTACGGTGCCGATGTAGACTTCCAGTATGCTGTTGCTGCTACTGCTGATGTTGATGAAGACGGCGTCAATGCCGACGGCGACCTGCTGGGTGTTGACCTTTCCGGTTTCTACAAGGTTGGCGCTGCGAAGTTCCGCCTTGGCTACGCTGTAACCAGTTTTGGCTGGGCCAACAACAATCGTGCATCCATGCCTGTTAACGGCGGTATGTACATGAAGGTAGAGTGCGATCTCTAAGAGATTGTTCAAAATCTTGAATACGAGGGCCGTCCATTGGGACGGTCCTTTTTTTCCGGTTGACAACCTGCTGAGGGCTCTGTAGGCTACAGCTGAAACCGGAGGTATGGTAGGTGAATAATTTTTCAAAATTGATAATTGCCGGGCTGTTTCTGCTACTTATCAGTGGTTGTGTAACTTATACGCAGAAGCAGTTCAAGGAACCCCTGCAGAATCAGACCGACGAGTATGTGAACCTTCAGATGCGCTACATCCCGCGGGAGGAGCTTGAAGATAGGGCGGGTCGCTATATGAGCCCCTTTATTGTTCCCGATAATACCCTGGATTCCCGGGAGTTTATCGTTCTTGAATTCATAATTAAGAACAAGACCCAGAATGCAATGGTTATCAACCTGAATGATATTGAACTGCAAACCCGTACGGGTGATTTCTATCCCAAGAATGCTTTTCAATTAAAGCAATTCTGGGAACCGTTTGATGTGAGTTCCAGCGATCGTTCGGTAATGAACCGGCAGATCGATAATTTTATTTTTGACAGAAAAATACGCATTCCGAAGGATGGATTGAAGAGAGGATTCCTGCTGTATTACTCCACCCTCGCCAAGTATGGAGAGTTCACCGTTAAGGTTCCGATCCTCTCCTCGATTTTTGATTTCAAGCTCTACAGCTTTGATTTCGAATACTTCGAAATCGATAAAGATATGTAAATTTGTCCCTCTGCATAGAAGCAAACCTCTCTTTCCGGCGCTATACATCATTATGTAGCGCCGGTAACAATTATAACTAATCAACATGGTTGTTGGATCCGTCGGACACGATATATTTCGACTGCTTGAGCCTCCCTATTGGATATTCTAGCTCTTAATCGCTGTAGTTTTCCGTTGGGCAATGAATCTCGGCATGTCGTATGCTGTATAGTTGTATTCTCTTTTTCTGAAGCTTTGAGTATCATGTGGCCTTCTCTCTTCCCTGTTCAAGGATATTAAAAAATTTACTTGTAAACAGCCACTTCATAGACTAAACTATCGACCAAGTATATTAACTAATTTGGAGTTATTATGAATCTGGAACAAATTGCAACAGTTTTTATTGTTCTCTTCATTATTAGTGGTTGCGCTACTGTTCCGGAACCCTTGAATGAAACCGATTCTCTGGTTGTTGGAAATTTTACTATGGATTTTGTAGATGGTTTTTTCAATCTTGCGCCGCGTTTAGTTGAGAACAATATATGGGTTAGGATTCGTGATTTAGAGACGGGGAAAGAGTTTGATGCGAAAACAAATCAAGGCTTCTTTCATTTCCTGGGTCAAGCTGAGCATGAGTATGCCCTTCTTTATATTAAGTCAGATCTTGAACGTGCCGGGGTTATCTACACTTTCGGGGCAAATATAGGTTATGAGTTTTCTGTTCCGGCACAATCGGTTGCATATATTGGCCACTGGCGAATGGTATATATGGCGCCCGATAAAGAGCAAGAGAAAGAAAGGGAATCAAGCTGGAACTTTGAAAAGGACCTACAACTAAGAGATATGCAGAGCAGTGTACGCCCTTATATTGACCAGATTGCTCCTGACTCGGTCTGGAACAGCTATAGAATAGAGGCGGTCGGTTTCGATCAGTAATGCGGATTAGATTTCATTTATGCATGATTGCGACCTTAGTCGGGCTTACGACTTTGGTCGCTTGTGTTACAAGCCTACCTGGATATTGGTACTTACTTCGCCAATCAGGTATTGATTTAGTAGTCAATTCTGAAGATACAAGTTCTGTCCATCATCTTGCTGTGGATGATATGTTTGAATATCGAAATTCAGGCTCCTATATCTTGTCGGGAGCGGTGGCTGATATTGAAAGCAACCGAAGCTTGGCGGTCTGGAAAATCGACGATAAGGGAGTGATTGATCCATACTTTGGTGATCGAGGTAGATACATACATATGCCCCATGAATCAACTCTTCAGAGCGCTGTGGGCAGGAAGGTATATGTTGATTCAAAGGGTACTATTTACTGCTTTGGTGAAAGGCAATCGGTTGAAGATTCTTCTTTGTTCCTGGTTTGTCTCGATGCGAGCGGTCAATTATTGGTTTCTCGAGAGTTCAATACAAGCAACGGGCCTATTCAGGCACGGGCTTCGATTATGCTTGATGATAAAGTCCTTCTTTTCAGCGTGCAGAAGAACAGCGGTAAAGGAATAGCTTTAAGAATTATTACGGCCTCATCTACGGGTATCGAATCGAAGATCGTAAACAGTGATATTAAATCAGAAGGTGAAATACGTATAGACTATGCCTGCAGATTACTCGAGGACGATGAGTTTTATCTGGTCGCAAGGAAGGAGAGCCCTGATTCCTCCGAGATCAATATACTCCGTTTATCGTCTGATTTTAGCATTGATCATGATTTTGGAAACGAGGGAACGGTATCTCTTAATCAAGAGATTCTAGCTTCTCCCAGGGTAGTTTCTGTACATGCTGATGGGGAGAAGGTATACCTCATAGCCAGAGAAACCGCTTCGGCTGCAGAAGCGAGCAGGCCAAAATCCCTAATGATTATCCTGAGTAAACAAGAAGAAAAGATAGAATCTACTGAGCCAATACTCGTCCCTATTCGAGGTACAGCGGAAGATGTTTGCGTATTTCGCGAGGGCGTTTTCGTATCAGGTTCAGCTCGAATATCAGATGAAGTGAGTCTGTTTACAGTATGGAAAATTACCAAGCAGGGTAAAGAGCTCGATCCCTATGATATCGGCGCCTTTTTTTATGCTTTTTCTGAAAGTAAAAGAAGTGACTCTGCTGGTGCTATGATAATGAACAGTGCCGAGAATACCCTTTACATCGGTGGAAACTATAATTTCGATGGCAAAGACGAACTTATGATCCTCAAGGGGAATAGCAGCTTTTTCCAGGTCTATTCAACTGAATAGATAGTATTGGTCGCATTCAGTTTTATCGACACCCGATTACTATGAGTTCGCTTTCCCAGTTTCTAAGAAGATTTTCGCTTCTCCCTATAAGCAACTCTCACCTTCCGGCGCTAAACATCAGTACGCGGCGCCGGAAAAACTATCTATAACTCATCAGGAGGATTGTATGAATCCGTTAAATAAGATCGAAGTCGACGGGAATCTCGTCCGGGATCCTCTTAGTTAAGCAGCTGGTACTATTCCTCTTCTTCAGCTTGGGCAATCATTAGATGCTCAATATCATCCAGATCCTTGTAGCGACCGGATGCTCTCTTGTTCTGGAGCAGATGATCTCGTGATATCAAGCGAACCGGCACTCCATCAATTGTAGTAGTCACGCAGGCCTTATCGCAATCCGTAAAATCGACACCATCGATTTTGGTGAGCACCTCAATACGAATAGGAGGAACTCCCATACGGATTATCTTTCCAGGGTATTGGAGAATCTCAGTTGTTAAGGAAGGATCATTCATGCCGAACTTTCTGAATACCCCTAGCATCTTTTCAGCATTATCAGGGGATATTGCTATCCAAATATCCATATCGGCGGTTGATCGTGGATATCCGTAATAACCCACCGCATAACCGCCGATTAGTAGATACTGTACGTCAGCTTCGTTCAGTAATTTCAAGAACTCTTTGAAGTCCCTGGGAAGAAGCTCCTCTTCCATAGGCTGCCTCACGATTGATCTGAACGGCTCGTAAACGTTCACTAGGTGTTTTAGTGAGCCAATAGTTGCGATCTTCCTCCTTGTCGTGAAGATCGACAATCGAAAGTTGTCTCCGATCAATGTTCATAGTCTATGATACCAGAAAGATGTGGGTATCTCAACTGCTGAAAAGTTTGAGCCTTTTCCGCAGGCCGCCCTTTTTGAGGATGAACAGTATGCCGGTGGGCAAATCTGGTTCGAAGCCTCCCTCAGTCAACACCTCACTCTTTTAACCTGGCAAAATACTGCATATATCACAATTTTTCCCCTCCACATCCTGCTTTGGACCTACCTCACCCCATCAGAATGAGGCGAGTGAGAGGAATCATCAGCTTGCTGATAGAAATCTTCGAAGATCAGGCGACTGTTCGCTGCGAACCTTTCCTACTGCAAATGAGCTCATTACAATCAATGCCAGAGTCATTCGCAATGACATCTTTTCCTGCCCGCGAATCGTATGATTCTCAAAACTGAACATGGTATCGATGCGACTGTTTACTCTCTCGACTGCTGACCGCTGGTTGTAGATTCGCGGCCACTTATTGCTGTCCCGAGCAACCGGCGAGAAGATCCGCCGGTCGACTTCCAATGGAATCCGGACCTGAGTCGGCAGGGTGCAGAACTGCTGCTGAGGACACGAAATCCCGTAATGGTGAGCAGGACAGCTGTATTTCAGACTGTTCCGGTCCTTCTCGAAACCTCGATAGGCCATTTTCTTCTGGATATTTGAGTAGGGAGCAACGCAATAAACCTCTCCCTTGTTATTGTAGACTACGCCGGGGACAGCATCGTAAGCTCGCGTAGGCTCACCATCACGCCAGCTGCGCCGAATATCAATAATCGGCTTGATCCTATGCTGGTCCCAGAGCTTCCGGTGGAGTTTGCCATCGTCATATCCGCGGTCACCGCACAGATAGTCGCACCGCTTCAGACGCTCAGGATGCTCATCCGCTATACGATCAATCAGCTTATGAGCCACCGGCATCTCGTTGTCTGAGGCGGGGAGCACGGTGAACTCAACCGGAAGTTCATAGCGGGTATCGACAATCAAGTGGAGGGTGAAGCCGAACCAGGTTTTTACGCTCTCGGCAATAGTGCCCGCGCTAGTCTCGCTTCTGGTTACATGCTTGCCCCACTTGGCTTCATGATCGCCTCTCCGGTCATTCGGACGGTTACCAGAGCGCCTGGCATAACTGGAAATGGCCTTTCCATCAATGGCGAGGGTTTCGCCGAACCCATCAAGTTCCTGATAGCAGATGCTGACAAGCGACTGGAAGATATCTTTCAACTCTTCGCTATGCTCGCCCAATCGTTTGAAGAACCGGCTGTAGCAGCTTGCTCCAGGAACGGAACGGATACCGAAAGCAAGATTAAACCCGCATATCCGCCTCAAAAGCGGGTTTCTCTTCAACTCCCGTCGGAGACTCTCGATTGTCGGATGCTGGAAGACAATTCCGGCAACTATCGAGTTCCAGACGGCACGAATCGGGTACTTATCTACTCCAGACCGTCCGCGTTTTAACTCGAGAGCTTGCATAAGGTTTTCATCCGGGAGAACATCCAACACCAGACGAAGGCGTTCAAGATCGCCCAATTCTTCGATATCGGACCAGACAAAAAGTTGTTGATATGGTAGTATTGCCATGCAGTTTTTAGAAGAGTGCTTCATATGGGCCGCTAACCCGAAGCACTCTTTTTTTATCCTCCCAGTTCAAGCTGGGGGCAATTCTACCAGAAAACAGACATTCAGTGAAATTTACTCATGAAAACAACCCTTTCCTGGGGGAAACTGTTTTCCTCTCCCGACTGTTTTTCTTCATTCACAAGAAGTTACAGCCTGCGGAAAAGGCTCA
>JWTM01000042.1 GCA_001749745.1 Candidatus Marispirochaeta associata | reverse complement strand
GACCAAGCGTATTCTGGTATGGAGTCCAGCCTGTTGCATCCTCTTCAAAATCACTGAACAGTCCACGCAGCTGAGCAAGCTTTGCGTCAATATTATCAGCATAATGCAGAACCAACGCCTCAGCAGTGGCAGGAAGCACCGGAGATCCCCACTCCCGCTGGCCATGATGTCCAAGAATTAAGTGCTTAAAATGCATCTGCAGTTCAGTAGAGAGACCGGATGCAGCAAGATATGGCTCCACTTTCTCAAGCCCGATGTTGATATGCCCTATAAGACGCCCCTCGTCAGTATAATCTTTAACGAGCCCTGCGCTAAGCTCCCATGCTTTCCCGATATCATGGAAAATAGCTCCGACGAGCAGCACCTGACGATCAAGCTCAGGATACTGGTCACATAACTTCATACAAAGTTCTGCGACAGAAAGGGAATGTTCAAGCAAG
>JWTM01000041.1 GCA_001749745.1 Candidatus Marispirochaeta associata | reverse complement strand
CGGCTGCTCCTCAGCTGCATATAAATCGCCCACAGCAACAAGCAAGAGCCATACTATAACAAAAAGACGTGAAAACATACTCCCTCTCTTACAGTTATGTCGCACAGGTATAAAACGTATATAATCAAGCAATTACAATGGTAGTTATTATTTTCTGTAAAATATTGGAGTGTGCTTCCGCCCCATCCCTTTCAAATGAGAAGCAAAATCAATACCACACCACAATCCTTACTATTTCAGTCAGGTATGGCCACATCTTACTGAAACTGCAATTCTTTTTTTAATAAAAGTGTAGAATTTTTATACAGGTACATATTGAAAAAACAGCAACTGTCTACTTTTTATACAGCCTGCCAGTAAGCCATCTTTGCTCGCACCCTTTAAAAAAACAGCTGCTCATACCTGCAATATGAAAAATAACAGATGACGCATGGCTACTTGATCTACCAATATAAAAATGGCTACCTTGTGGGGATAGGGACACATAGCCCAAAACAAGCTCTCCC
>JWTM01000040.1 GCA_001749745.1 Candidatus Marispirochaeta associata | reverse complement strand
AATCGGTTGTTCTTTGGCATTAAGGATACATGCACCTTCACACTGGATTTCCTGAGGACAGACGCGTCCGCAAATCGCAGGGAGGCTGTTGGTGCTTTTGATGATGGAGTAGGCTTCTTCAACGTTGCCTTTGGCTACTTCGGCAATAAAATCTGCAATAGGTACCTGTACTGGACAGCCCTGAACACATTTAGGCTTTTTACAGTTCAGGCAGCGTGCAGCTTCCTGCATTGCCATTT
>JWTM01000039.1 GCA_001749745.1 Candidatus Marispirochaeta associata | reverse complement strand
ACTCTGAACATCCCAGACATCCTGTGTCTTTTCCACTGCCTGATTCCCCTCAACAGCAGTGTGTTCCTGAACAGTACCCGCACCTTCCACGCGTTCATCAAACCTTATTGCAGAGGGGTCTGTGGCATCGGCAGGTGAAGTACGGCCGACTTCCTCACCTCCCGATGCTGAGTAGAAATGCTCCTCTCCAGTCGAGTCAGTACTCTTTTCCCCGAACCCTTCAACACCAGATGCTGATGATTCATTTCCTGACCCC
>JWTM01000038.1 GCA_001749745.1 Candidatus Marispirochaeta associata | reverse complement strand
AACGTCTACCATGTACATGTTGAACTGCAGAACGTTATCCGTGATATCATTCTCCTGATTATCACAGGTCTTTCCCTTAAACTTACTGACGACGAAAGCCGCCGCCTCAACGACTTCAACTGGTTCCCGATTCTTGAAGTTGGCAAACTCTTCATCGGTATCTTCATGTCCATGATTCCAGCTATCGCTATCCTGAAAGCTGGTGAGAACGGTGCTCTTGCTTCTGTAATCAACATGGTTACCAGCAACGGCGAGCCTGTAAACGTAATGTACTTCTGGCTCACCGGTATCCTTTCTTCCTTCCTGGACAACGCACCTACCTACCTCGTGTTCTTTAACACCGCTGGTGGTGATGCTGCACACCTCATGGGCGACATGGCGAGCACCCTGCTTGCTATCTCCGCAGGTGCTGTATTCATGGGTGCTAACACCTACATTGGTAACGCACCTAACTTCATGGTTCGAGCCATTGCGGA
>JWTM01000037.1 GCA_001749745.1 Candidatus Marispirochaeta associata | reverse complement strand
CGCCGGTACCCGGGCTATCCCACTCTATCTGCAGCGCCCTCAATTTGAACAGGCCTTGCAACGGCTTCAAGAAAAACCGCTTTTTGAAGTTCTTCCGCTCGTCACAGCAAAAGCCGGTGTCCTCATAACTGGTGACGAAGTGTACAACGGGGTTATTGAAGACAAGTTCCATAACATTATCCACAAAAAACTCCTTGCACTGGGAGGGGATATTCAGTGCTCAACTATTGTGCCGGATGACCGCACGGCAATATCTAATGCTGCTCAGGAGTTTGTTCAGGCAGGCTGCAATATCATCATAACCACGGCAGGACTTTCTGTTGATCCAGATGACGTGACACGACAAGGACTTATTGATGCGGGCGCGCGTAATCTTCTTTATGGTGCTCCAATTCTCCCCGGCGCAATGACACTTGTAGGAAAAATCGGATCTATCCCGTTGCTGGGGGTACCTGCGTGTGCCTTATTCTTTACACACACCAGTCTCGACCTTCTTCTACCCCGTTTATTAGCAGGAATTGAAATAACCAGAGAAGAACTTGCAGCTATGGGAGAAGGCAGCATGTGTATGAATTGTGCAAACTGCTCA
>JWTM01000036.1 GCA_001749745.1 Candidatus Marispirochaeta associata | reverse complement strand
ATACGGTAGCTGGCGCTGGATTTTCTGGGGTGTGCTACCGCTTCAGCTTGCTGCACTGTGGCTTACACTGACCCGTTTGCACGGTGAATGGCATGGAGCAAAAGGTGCTCCTTTCGACTGGATCGGAAGCATCATGTATGCAGGTGCAGTCTGTATGGCAATGACAGGAGTAACCCATCTTAATCAGGGTGGAATATTTACTCTTCTGTTTGCTGCCGGTCTGCTCGGCCTCTGTTTCTTCTTTTACTGGGAGTCAAAGACTGAGCATCCGATCCTGAACGTACCGCTGCTGAAGGCAAACCGTACCTTTTCCCTCAGTACACTGGTTCTGCTTGCGAACTATGCATCCTCTTTTGGCGTGACATTCTTCTTCAGCCTCTACTTGCAGCAGGTTAAGGGAATTCCACCGCAGTATGCAGGGATCATTCTTGTGACCCAGCCGGTAATCATGGCCATTTTATCGCCGATTGCCGGACGGCTGGCAGACAAGATTGACCCGGGCAAGTTGACTGTTTTCGGTATGGGATTATGCACGATTGCACTGGCAACCTGCACCACCGTCAACGCAGAAACAACTCTGCCGACATTACTCATGATTCTCGCTCTGCTCGGCCTTGGTTTCTCATTCTTCTCAACACCGAACCTGACCGTAATCATGACCTGTGTAGAACCTAAGCACTATGGTGTAGCAGCAAGCCTTTCAGCGACTATGCGTACGCTGGGCATGCTTACTGCCATGTCCGCAATCTCGTTCATTCTGAGTCTGTTCATGGGCAGACAGTCAGTTTCGCAGTCACCGGAAGCATTTATTTCCGCACTGCAAACCGGCTTCACCATCTTTACAGTCATTAGTGCAATCGGGGTTGCGGGAGCATTTGCAAGTGCCCGTGCACAAAAATACTCCGCAATGTATCAGGAACCACAA
>JWTM01000035.1 GCA_001749745.1 Candidatus Marispirochaeta associata | reverse complement strand
ACCTCCGGCCCGCCTTGAATCGGAATGCCTCCGAGCTTCATTGGGCGACCTTCGCCGTACCGGTGGACGTCATACCCCCAGCCGGTCACAGGGACAGGCATAGTAGCTTGTTTTTGTTCGATCATAGCCAGATCTTCCGGATTTGTGATTTTGATATTTGATGTTTCTCCCGAAACAGTTGTTACGCTGAAACCAGCTTGCTCTGCGATTGAGGCATCATCTGTAACCTCCCACCCTTCTTCATTGCACTTGGTGTGGACATCAAGAAGCATGTTTTTATCGAACCCTTGCGGGGTCTGGCATGCTTGCAGGGTGGAGCGGTCTAACGTGTGATCTACAGTATTCTCAGATACAACTTTTATGGTG
>JWTM01000034.1 GCA_001749745.1 Candidatus Marispirochaeta associata | reverse complement strand
GGTCATTTTAAAGTTTGAGTGCACATATCGACCAAGATGGTCTTCCCATTTTCGTTGAATGCTTCCCTCAATTGCTAGAGACTTTACCGTCTGAATGCCAGTAACAGACTCAACAAGATAGGAGTTGGACTTCGCACCCATTTCGAACTTGGTATTCAAGCGTCTTCGTAGCTCTGGTGTAATGCATACATAAAGCAGACCGATTGCAGCCACAAAGCCCAGAACAATAAAGGTGAGTTGCATGCTGTACATAAGCATGACGACAACGAATACGACTGAGAAGACGAGGTCGATAATTACGGAGACTGTTTTGTTAGTAACAAAGTTACGTATGTTTTCCAGTTCTCGAACACGTGCAATGGTGTCACCTACGCGCCTGGATTCAAAATACGGGCAGGGGAGGGATAGCAAATGGCGGAATAATTGTGCTCCCAGCTTTGCGTCCATTTTATTTGCTGTGTGTGTAAATAGGTAGTTTCGAGCAAGGTT
>JWTM01000033.1 GCA_001749745.1 Candidatus Marispirochaeta associata | reverse complement strand
CGGGTGATTCAGCACCTGCACAGATTATTATAGAGAAAGAGGATGGAACCATTGTGCAAGAGTGGGTGCATAGTAATCATTCAGTATGGTCAGGGAATAAACTGGAGCACCGTTCTGGGCGGAACCGTTTGAGAAAGTGAATATAAATACTATATTGGTGTGGAAGGTGAAAGCCAAGGTTGAGTGAAGGCGCATTTATAACGGTAAATGCTCCCATTATAGGTAAAGGTGACAGCAAGCATGGCAGAATGCCTGAATCAGAATGGTTTTGAATCCATGCGGCACAGAATCTTACAGATGAGGTGTTTTTTTATAGCATCGGTCTATACGGAGGAGTGTATGCAGTACCATATCCATATAAAAAAAATGGCCAGCGGGGACTATGAGGTGCACAAAGAAAACTGTGAGTGGTGCCCCCCGCAGGATCAGTTACTACCAGTGGGTGAATTCCCAACGGCAGAAGAGGCTTTGAAGTCTGCCAAAAAACAGTTTCCGGAGGCAAACGGCTGCCATCACTGCCTGCC
>JWTM01000032.1 GCA_001749745.1 Candidatus Marispirochaeta associata | reverse complement strand
CATCACTGGTTAATGGTCTGGTTCTGAATATCCATGCCAGAGAGGATGCATAGACCACAGTGATCTGTGCGCTGACGGCAAGAATCATACTTACCAGCAGGAAGTGGTTGGAGAACGGATTGATCGTAAAGATGGATGCCCGCTCTGCTCGGGAGTTAATTGCCTGGAAGAACTGAAAGAAAACCATGGTAGTCATGGCAAGGGTTCGGGCTTTCTCCAGATCAACCCCTTGATCCAGAGCAGTGCTGAAAACAGCATAGACACCAATGGCAATGCAGAAACTGACAATGACTGTGCGTTGGAGCAGTAGAGAGTTTATGATGCCTTCACTTGGAGGACGCGGCGAGCGTTGGGTAACATCTGGCTCTCCGGGTTCAAAGGCGAACGCAACGTCCTGCAGGCCATTTGTTACAAGGTTGATCCACAATAGTTGTGCAGCCACAAACGGAATAGGTAGGCCGGACATCATCGTGAATAGAATCGACCATACAGCTGCAAGTCCTGTCGGAAGGAGGAAAAAGATAGCCTTACGCAGGTTGTCAAAAACAATACGGCCTTCCCGAACTGCATGGAATATACTGGAGAAGTTGTCATCAATCAGAACCATATCCGAGGATTCACGCGCGACATCTGTTCCACCTTTGCCCATGGAGACACCAATGTGAGCAGTCTGCAAGGCAGGAGCATCATTCACGCCGTCTCCTGTTACTGCAACAATCTCTCCCTGTTCTTTTAGCGTGTTAATGATGCGGAATTTATCATCCGGTGCAATTCTGGCAAAAACAGACTCCTGCTGAATAATTTCAGCAAATTCATCATCGTCCATCTTCGCAAGGCGGGTTCCGGTAATAGCTCCGTTTTCCGTGGCTGTGATCCCGAGCATACGGGCGATGGCTGAAGCTGTGTCTGCATGGTCTCCGGTAATCATAACAACACGGATACCTGCAGACTGGCAGTTGGTAACAGCTTCAATGGCTTCCGGTCGTGGCGGATCCATCATCCCTTGTAGGCCGACAAACTTCAAACCGCTCATAACGTCACTGTCAGTGATAGCAGTTGTTTCCGGCGGCATCTCTTTAACCGCAAAA
>JWTM01000031.1 GCA_001749745.1 Candidatus Marispirochaeta associata | reverse complement strand
CTAAGGCTGCTCAGAAACTTATTGATGGTCGATAGACAGCTAGCAATTCCAACATGTAAAAGCCGAGGATTTTCCTCGGCTTTTTTTATAACTAAATTTACCTTAAAAATGACCTAGCTCCCCTGCAAAAAATTCCTACACTTGCACCTATCATCAATATTCTTTTTCTTTATAAATCTTAACATGCTGTTTATATTAACATTTACAAACATGGCCTCTTACTTGCTTTTTTATTCACAGTAAAACATGGAGGTTATACATTATGTCTTTAGTTATTAACAACAATTTGATGGCAGTAAACGTCACCCGCAACCTGAACAGCTCATACGGGAAACTCGCAACATCCACCCGTCGCCTGTCCTCAGGTCTTCGTGTTGGCACTGCGGCAGATGATGCTGCCGGTCTTGCAATGCGCGAACTTATGCGCGCAGATATTAAAACACTTGCTCAGGGTCTGCGTAACGCTAACGACGGTATTTCAATGATCCAGACTGCAGATGGCGCTCTCGGCGTTATCGATGCAAAGCTCATCCGCATGAAAGAGCTTGCAGAACAGGCTGCTACCGGCACTTACACTGATGCACAGCGCTTGATGATCAACCAAGAATATCAGCTGATGGCGAAAGAAATCACTCGTATGGCCATGGACACTGATTTCAACAGCAGGAAATTACTTGCCGGTACAGGCCAAGAAATTAATGTTGAAGAAAGTGTTGCCCAAAACGATGCTGCGCGTACGGCAGAAGCAACTATGGTTGATGAAGACGGCAACACACAATCTTGGTCAAGTGACGGGCCAAACGATGAAGCAATCGTTACTAGTTCAGCAACAGACACACCACTCGGCGCTATCGACGCAAATGGTGTTCAGACCATTACCAAATCAAATGCTGGTGACACACTCACATACACTTCAAGATCTGGGATTGCAGCGGTAGAGAACACCGTAACAACCGTTGCGGGCGGTGGAACCATGGATCTTAAAACCGGAGAACTTACTGGTGTGGGTGTTACAGCGTCCGCTGTTGCTGCTGTTACATACGCTGGCACAAAGGTAACTATCGAAACCCGTGCACCAGGAGGCAACTGGACCGATATTACTGACGCAGCAACAGCAGCAGCGCAAACAACGACTGCAACCCATGAAGTACGAATCACAGCAGAACTTGCTAATGGATCAATCGTGCGCGACACATTTAGCAATAACGATAATCAATTTACCATTACTCCAACTGTTGCCGGTACTGCTAACAGCTATACCATAAGAACTACTGCGGACTCTGGTACTGCTATTCAAATTAACTCTGAATTTGCTGCATCGAAAACATTTGAACAAACCACAAAAACTGGCGTTAAAGTGGTCAACGATGCTGTTTCGTTCCTTGAAGACAACTCAAAAACTTATCTGCCTGCCAAAGCAGGTTTTACTCACGACGCTAAGACAGGTGAGATTAAAAAAGCTCAGTCTGTTGAATCCTCTGCATCAAGCAGTTACGGTTCGATGAAGACGCCTGTTCAAGATATTATTATCGAAGCGTACAACGAAACTACCCATACATGGGATAAGCTTTCCTTGGGCGATACTACTGGAGCTACTCTAGATATCCCTGATACTGTAAAAAAATTCCGCATTA
>JWTM01000030.1 GCA_001749745.1 Candidatus Marispirochaeta associata | reverse complement strand
GGTATATTCCAGGCACATCGTTTACAGAACTCTAAGCACTTCCTTTACACTCTTTAACGACTAAAATGACTCCAGGAGGAGTCTATGCCGTGGAAGGAGAGTTCAGTAATGGATCAGAAAGAAGAGTTTATTCTCCTGTGGAAGAGCCGGAAGTATACCGTGACGGCCTTGTCTGAGATGTTTGAGATATCCCGCCCGACAGCCTATAAGTTTATACATCGGTATGAACTGCTTGGTCTCTCAGGCTTACATGAACTCCCTCGAGTCCCACATCGAGTTCATAACAAAACAAGTGAACGTATAGAACGAGAGATTCTGAAACTACGGAAACGCCATCCACGCTGGGGAGCGCCGAAGTTGGAAGTCCTCTTAGAAGACAAGTTTCCCGATATGAAGTTACCTGGAACCTCCACCATTAGTGCGATACTCAAGCGCAATGGTATGGTGCAGGAACGAAGAAGGAGACATCGAACGGAGCCATGCTATCCCATTTTTGATCCTTTAGCAGCAAATGAAGTGTGGAGTGCAGACTTCAAGGGTAAGTTCCGAATGGGTAACAGGATATACTGTTACCCGCTTACGATAGCTGACAGTTATAGTAGATATGTATTTACAGCGAAAGGAATGCATGCTCCGAATGCAAAGAACGCCAAAGCAGTATTTATAGATGTATTCAGAAATTATGGTTTACCGGAACAGATTCACACCGACAATGGAGCTCCATTTGCTCACGTACGCTCCCTGGGCCGATTGTCGAAGCTGGGTGCCTGGTTTATGGAGCTGGGCATAAAACCGGTGTATTCTGACCCTGCTCATCCGGAACAGAATGGTCGGCATGAACGAATGCACCGAGAGCTCAAGGCCGAAGCAACAAAACCTCCTGGCTATTCGCTACAGCCACAACAGCGGAAGCTGAATACGTTTGTGAAGGAGTATAATGAGCTGAGACCACATGAAGCGTTGGACATGCGAACACCGAGCGCAGTACATCAGAAGTCGAGTAGGGAGTACCCAGAAAAGATAATCTCCTGGGAATATCCGAACGATTACAAAGTGAAATACATCACGAGAAATGGTGCAATTCGCGTGGATATAAACACCTGGTTGTTTGTTTCAACCGCCTTAGCAGGAAAACATGTTGGCTTGGAAGAGCTAGGCAACGGAATCTATCGGATGTACTACCATGAATTCCTTCTAGGATATGTAGATATGAAGGAGATGAAAATCCATGATAGTATGGTGTATACTCATGAAGTAGATGTGTAAACGATGTGCTTAGAAAAGTGTAAACGATGTGTTGGAAAGAACACAAAGTTTATAGATGAAAAATATTTTGTTTAAGGATGGAATGTTGGAAATAAATAACAAGAGTATGACAAGTCGTAAAGCTGCAAAGGGTGCAATAATTGGAGCTCTTATAGGAGATGCTGCAGGCGCACCTTTGGAATTCAACAGTAAAGTTAGTATCGAGAATGCAATGCAATTATGCGGGGGTGGTAAGCTCAAAACCGCGCCTGGGCAAATAACTGATGATGGCGAAATGTTGTTGTGCCTCATGCATGCTCTCAGTGAAAGTAATTTCTCAATTGAAAATATCGCTATGAAATATTATGAATGGATTTGCACGCTCCCATTTGATATAGGGTTTACGACTAGGACAGGTCTAATGGGAGCTCATAAGAAGGAACCAGGAACCCTACACATTGGAATGTGGCAAGCTGCAAAACAAAGTATAGAATCTAAAGCTAATGGTGCACTTATGCGCATTACACCACTTGGTGTATATTTGCGAAATTGGTCTGACTCTGATCTAGGTGATTTTGCATGTTTAGAAAGCAAACTCACTCATAGTAATGAAACTTGCCAAGCTGCGAATGCGATTTTTTCGATTGCAATTAAACATTTGGTTCTGAATCCGAATGATGCAGAGGGTGCGTTCGCTAATGCGTTAAAGATTGCTACAAATCTTCAAAATAAGGATGCGTTATCCTGGTTAGAAGATGCTCAGAAAAACACCGATGTTGGATATGGTCCAGAAATCGGATTTGTGAAGTTTGCTTTTACTCATGCTTTCAGACATCTTAGACTTAGATCTTCCTATACAGATGCAATCCGAGAAACATTAGCGGGAGGAGGAGATACTGATACGAATGCCTGTATAGTTGGAGGCATGATCGGAGCTCTTCAAGGAATTGACTCAATACCGCGTGATATGCAGGAAAAATTGTTTAATTGTGAAGTAAAGAATGGCCGTGATCGACCCGAATTCTTACAAACTAAAGTAGTATTAGCGCGTTTACTCGATCAGCTTATGTTATCATTTGACACATAACCAGCAATTGGAGCAGACGTGGCTATTGTCATGGTTTGTGCTACTGGTTCCAGGAGTGGGGTGAATAAAAGAAGGTGATGCGAGCTGAATAGGTGATACAATACTAGTTGGAAGCAGCACAAACGCATGCCAACTTAACGCCACGCAGCTCAATTGGATGTTATATTTACTTTCAGACGAAAAGGTAGTAAAATATCGGTTACGCACGAATGAGGTTTAACCGATATGGATGAAAAGCTTCTTACGAGCATTGAAGGCAAGAAACGCGAATTGGACAAAAACAGGCCGCTGAACCCATCAATTGCCCGAAAACTGCAAGAACAACTCGCCTTAGAATGGACCTACAACTCAAATGCGATTGAAGGAAACACTTTATCGCTCCATGAAACTGAAGTAGTATTAGAGCAGGGTATAACCATTGGTGGGAAATCAATCAATGAACATCTTGAAGCAATCAATCATAGCGAAGGCATCGAGTTTATAAAAAGAATCATTAACCAAAAAGAAGAACTGAATGAATCAGTCATCCGTGAATGCCATAGAATCATACTAAAAGGTATTGATGATCTTGAGGCGGGTGCTTATCGACGCACAAATGTACGAATTGTTGGTGCCCGTATGATTCCACCGCAAGCGATAAAAGTAAAGAATCAAATGAATGATCTTCTAAGCTGGTACTATGAAAATATGCATGCTGTGCCAGCTGCAGTACTGGCAGCAAAATTCCATTATCGGTTTGTATGCATACATCCATTTATTGATGGTAATGGACGTGTGGCTCGGTTGTTAATGAACCTGATTCTAATGACCAATGGTTATCCGCCTGCAATAATCTTAAAGGTTGACCGGAAACGATACTATCGCGTTTTAAATGAAGCAAACGCCGGAAACGATGAACCATTTGAAAACTTTATCGGCCGTTCAATTGAGCGAACGCTTATTATATACTTGAATAGCATTCGGCCGAATACGAGTGAGAAACAAGGATTCATAAGTCTTAAGGAAGCCTCTGAGTATTGTGATTACTCACAGGAATATTTATCTTTGCTCGCAAGAAAAGGTAAACTGTCAGCGATAAAGTTGAATAAGGAATGGGTAACAACCCGTGAAGCTTTGGAGGAATATATTGAAATCCAATCCAGGGCATAGAAAGAAATATAACCAGCAATTGGAGCAGACGTGGCTATTGTCATGGTTTGTGCTACTGGTTCCAGGAGTAGAGTAGACCAACAGAAGGTGATGCGAGCGAAATTGGTGATATAATGTTGGTTGTCAGGCAGCACAAACGCATGCCAACTTAACGCCACGCAGCTCAATTGGATGTTATGTTGACACAATATTTAATAGATGAAGATTGTATGCATTCTGTATGATTATGTATTGTGTTAAAGTTTAAATAGAATCTAGTAGTAGAAAGGATGAAATTAGGAATAACGATGGAAAAACCAAAAAATATTCAGTTTATTAAACTAGGTAGCAATGGGTCGTTTGAGAAAGAATGTATTGAAAGAAATTCATCAATTAAGCTTGGATACAATGAAATCGATTATAATAGTTGTATAGCTAAAAATTGGGATGCTGTACATAAAGAAATTGAAGAGAAATATAAAACATGGAAATCTGCAACAACAAGCCATAGAAATCAGATAAGAAAGTTTTTTGAAGAACCAGAGACTACCATGTGGATAACGTTTTACCAATCAAAACTATGGTATTGTTATGCAAATGAGAAAGTAATTTTGAATAAAGATGGTACGAAAGAACGTAAAACAATTTCAGGTTGGAAGGATCATGATTCTAAAAATAATACACTCTTTATTCAATTATTGAGTGGTAGATTGACAAAAGTTCAAGGATTTCGCGGTACCATATGCGATGTAAAGGAAAAGGAATATCTATTACATAAGATCAACAATACTCAGAGTGAGGAATTGGCTTCTGTTGAGAGGAATCTTTCAGAACTAAAGAATTCATTGAACAAATTGATAAAAAAGCTAAATCCCAAAGACTTTGAAACATTTATTGATTTGATTTTTCGAAACTCTGGCTGGTCACGAGTAGGAACGCTTGGAAAGACGACAAAGGATATTGATATAGAATTATTGGCTCCAGTTACAAATGAACGTGCAGTTATTCAAATAAAGTCTCAAAGCAACCTAAAGACTTATCTTGAATATAAAGAAAGATTGTCAGGGTTTATTCAGGATTATGACAAAATGTTTTTTGTAACTCACACGCCTTCGAATGATTTAGTTAATTTTGCAAAGAGCAATCAAGATGAGGATGTTATATTGTACGACAGTCAAAGTCTGTCTGAATTATGTATTAATGCTGGGTTAATTGAGTGGCTGATCAATGTTGCGCCATAAATGAAGATTGTAAAGTATTTAATTGCACACATTTAAGGGAAAAGTATGAATTAGTAATAATGAAGATGGTGCTAACATAACCAGCAATTGGAGCAGACGTGGCTATTGTCATGGTTTGTGCAACTGGTTCTATGAGTAGGTTAGATTAAAAAGTAGCGATGCGAGCTGAATAGGTGATATACTGTTAATTGGTAGCAGCACAAACGCATGCCAACTTAACGCCACGCAGCTCAATTGGATGTTATGTAGACACAGGTACTGATCATTGAGATGGTTTACAGAAAGCTAAGGACATTGTTTACAGGTGAATGCCTTGGTAACTTCGGCTATTCGCGAAACGTTAAGCGATAAAGTAAAAGGAGATCTAACAAAGCACCATCAATCAAGGTTTAGGCGTTGGTCAGTCTGCAGACCGTGATGATGGATATCAACCAGAGCTCTGGACGCATAACGCATTTAGATTCTGCTGCTTACTTTGATCTGAAGATGATTGCATCATAAATGCGAAGGTGGCCTTCAAACAAACGAACTTCATCGCTTAACAGCGAATAGCCGGTTTCGCGATTACGCTGCACCCAAATTACCAAGGTGTCCAAGTGAATAGTGTGCTATCATAACCAGCAATTGGAGCAGACAAACCTACTGTCACAGTTTGTGCAAGCTTCCGGCAGGTTTATACGTATACTACATGATAGATTATACGTATGAACGATCAATAAATAATGGCCGGGCA
>JWTM01000029.1 GCA_001749745.1 Candidatus Marispirochaeta associata | reverse complement strand
TTACCGGCATGACAAGCCCTAGCAGTAAACTGCTTGGGTCACGCATAATCTGCAGCACCTCCTTGCGGAGAAAGCCGCGGAGCCGCATATAAGAAAACCCTGCCATTCCTCGTCCTTGTCTTACTGTTTGCCTGCCAGCGTAATGAATGCATCCTCAATTGTCGGGTCAGGGAGTTCTGCACTTACCGCCTGCGCCCGTATTTGTGCTGGAGTCCCTGCTGCAAGCTCCTGTCCCTGCGCCATAATCAGCATATGATCGCAATACTCCGCTTCTTCCATAAAGTGAGTCGTCACAATGATAGTAACGCCTTCACGGGCAAACTTACTTATCCGTGCCCAGAATTCTCGTCTGGCAAGTGGGT
>JWTM01000028.1 GCA_001749745.1 Candidatus Marispirochaeta associata | reverse complement strand
TAAGCCGGATATCATTATCAATTCAGCAGGGCAGGATAACCATTATTCCGACCCGATTACAAACATGAATTTTTCTGCACGCGGGTATGCAAAGCTGAACGAGCTGCTTAATCCGCATATTGCAGTACTAGAAGGTGGCTACTCTATTCAGGGTGCGCTGCCCTATGTCAATTTAGGTATTTGCCTTGCAATGGCAGGAATTGACTATGAGCACGTGGCAGAGCCGGATTTTTCTCCGCAACGTTACGCGCAGACAGAACAGGTTACGGAGTATATTGAAAAGCTCTCGAAAGAGCTGCTTGCAAGCTATTTTGCATCCGCTGCTCCGGATATTGAAACACTGGTGAAAGAAACCGGATATGAACGCGACGGCGATTTCATAGTCCGTGCTAAAGACGTGTACTACGACACGGACGGGATAAGCGAAAGTCAGATTGAGTCTGTGGTGTTGTGCCCTGATTGTTCAGGTACATTACGACTGGAGACATGGTCGTCTGTGAATCCCTTAAGTCTGGGAGTTGAAGTGCCGGTTGGTGCATGTGACCGTTGCCTTGCCATAGGGCGTAAGGTGCTGGAACAGGCGTGTGCCAATGAAAAATATCGCTATGTGCAAAGTATTAACCGCAGGGACAAGGAGTACATGCGGTATGGTTTTTAAGATGAATAAAAACGGCGTAGGAGTACT
>JWTM01000027.1 GCA_001749745.1 Candidatus Marispirochaeta associata | reverse complement strand
AACACCGCATAGAAATGCCAATTTATTTCCAAGATAATAAAGCTGGCACACTGGTCTCCATTGTTACGTTCCTACCAGATCATCACCATTTTTTGAGCTTATTCCTTCCGTTTCTTATGGCCAATGTGACTGCTACATGTTTGCTTGTGATCATGGTCATCGTCTTTATCGTCCGAACATTATTACGGCCTTTGCGGGAATTGAGTAAAACCGCACGCAGGGTGCGTGAAGAACAGACGTATACTGTCCGCGCTAAGCGTAAAGGTATGGGCGAATTGGCAGAGCTCACGGATTCGTTCAACAGTATGCTTGATCATATTGAAGCACACGACATG
>JWTM01000026.1 GCA_001749745.1 Candidatus Marispirochaeta associata | reverse complement strand
TGATAGACACCCTCTTTTCATATTTTGAGAAGAGGGTGTTTTTTTGTTTCACGTGAAGCTTTTTGAAATGTGAGTGAAAGAAGAAATTTCCATACTGGTATTATCTCCTAATCCGATTTAGACTAAGGTACTATTTAGTAATAATTCCTTGTTAGCTGCTAGTTTGGAGGTTGAAATGAGCCATTCGTGTTTTATAGCACTTATTAGCCTGTTTGCGGCGTTTTTTGTGTTTTTGCAAGCAAACACCCTACCTGCCGAAGAAAAAACGCTCGTAGAGACCTCAAAAAATGGCGAAAAATCTCAAGTTACAATTGTGCAGTTTTCAATCGAGGGAGGAATTGGCCCAGCTCAGGTTGAATTAACAGATAATGTGCTTCGACAGGCAGCAGATATCGGGGCACAATTTGTCGTGCTTGAATTGGATACTCCGGGTGGGCTTGTTGCATCTATGAGGGACATTGTAAAAACAAT
>JWTM01000025.1 GCA_001749745.1 Candidatus Marispirochaeta associata | reverse complement strand
GGTCTATAGAGGAGCCACTAATTCGCTGCAAATATGGTGGAGTATCGAAAAGTTTCTGATAATCTATGGAGATCCTCGCGGTTACGTTGCGCTAGGAAAATCGCGCAATTCGCGAACGGTTACCGGACGAATTGGCGGTCGAATATGTAATGCACCAACATTTGGTACTTCTGTTTGTAATGTTGCAGCGGTAATCTCTGCGAGCGCACTACCGCACATACGTCCCTGACATGGTCCCATGCCGCATCGGGTACGTAATTTGATTTCATTCACGTCGTGGCATCCTTCCTTGATGGCTTGACGGATGTCGCCTGCGGTTACGCCTTCACATCGGCACACTACAACCTCGTCTACCATCGTAAAAAGGTTTTTTCGGGGAGCGAAAAAGGCATCAACAAAGCCACGTGGTGCGAGAGCTTTATAGAGGCGTCTCTTTACAGGAGCAATTTGCAGTTGTGCAGCACTTTCGCAGAGAACATTCAGGCGGCGTGCCACATCAATACCGGCAAGTTCGCCTTTGGCTGTTGCAGCATTCACGCCGTGAACTTTTTGGC
>JWTM01000024.1 GCA_001749745.1 Candidatus Marispirochaeta associata | reverse complement strand
TTCGGCATTATCAAGTTAGGAACATTGGTTAACTTTGTTTCGCACTCTGTTGTCGTAGGGTTTACAGCTGGTGCTGCTGTATTGATTGGCTTTAGCCAGTTAGGCAACTTTTTGGGTATGGCGTTACCACCAGGTATTCCCTTTTATGAAAAGGTGCCCCACATTTTGCAAAATATAGAGTTCATCAATAGTCCAGCAGTTGCAATTGCTTTGATTGCTCTACTTACCTCTATTTTTTTTCAAAAGTATTTTCCTAAAATTCCAGGAATGCTCTTTGCTCTTATTTTCGGTTCGGTTGCTGCACTATGCTTAGGTGGCGAGCAAGCCGGGATTAAACTTGTGGGAGCCTTGCCTGCTCAACTTCCACAGTTTGTTATTCCTCAGATTGACTTGCACACCATTCAGCAACTTGGCTCAAGTGCTTTTGCAATTGCTATTCTAGGATTGACAGAAGCTGTTTCTATTGCCCGTTCTATTGCAATGCACTCCAGGCAACGTATAGACACTAATCAGGAATTCTTGGGACAGGGGCTATCCAACATCGTCGGTAGTTTCTTTTCCTGTTATGCTGCATCCGGATCTTTTACCCGC
>JWTM01000023.1 GCA_001749745.1 Candidatus Marispirochaeta associata | reverse complement strand
AACACCTGCTGAAGGAACAAGCTACCGTCTCGCACGCACAGACAAAAAGCTATACGAAGATATCGTCGCTTCCGGTAATGGAACACCGTACTACACAAACTCAACCGCTCTTCCGGTTGGAGCAACAGAAGACGTATTTGCAGCGCTTGAACATCAGGATCAACTGCAACCGTTATTTACCGGTGGTACTGTATTCCATACATATCTTGGCGAAGCCGTTGCTGACCATGCGGCTCTAAAAAAATTCATCGTCAAAGCATTTACCAAAACCAAGCTTCCGTACATTTCCATCACACCGACATTCTCTGTGTGCAAGGACCACGGGTATATTGCAGGTGAGCACTTCTCCTGCCCGACCTGTAATGCTGATGCAGAGGTCTACACCCGTATTGTCGGCTACTACCGTCCGGTCTCGCAATGGAACAAAGGAAAGCAAATGGAATACGATGACCGCCTTTGCTACAACAGCGCTCCGGTTGACACCGGAACAGTCATCAAAAAAGTTGAGGAAGCTGTGTA
>JWTM01000022.1 GCA_001749745.1 Candidatus Marispirochaeta associata | reverse complement strand
AGGTCGAATTGATGCAGGGACGCGAGTCTCTGGATAATATGACTATGCCTGTATTTAAGCAGGCGCGTCCGAAAATTCCACCACGCCCTAAGGATTTGGGGAATCTGGAGCATATTCTTGATCCTGATTCGCCGGTAACCAAGTGCTATAAGAAGTATGTAGCAATGTATGACGGAAAGAAAGAGGATTCAGAAGACAAGTAATTTGTCTCGTAAAAAGAAGAACCTTGCTCATACTCTGACTTCGGCAATGAGTACCCATTACGGTATCCCTTAAAAGGGTCAAGGGGGATTCCCCCCTGCGGATGCAAGGCAGAGCCTGCCCGCCGGAG
>JWTM01000021.1 GCA_001749745.1 Candidatus Marispirochaeta associata | reverse complement strand
CGTTACTTTACCGAAGAGAGCTTTGCACAGCCCGATAGATGCAGCTTCCTTTTTATGAATGAAGAGCATCCAGAGCATTGAGACTGTGAAACCACCGACCATTGAGGTTTTGGCACCAGTTTTGGTCATACCTTTCCAGTACAATCCAAAAATGTACGCAGGGAGGAAAGCAGCGCCGGTGAGTCCAAAGAAGAAGGCGGTTGCGCGTGCAACAATGGATGGCGGCAGGAGCCACGCCCAGATAAGTGTTGCAAGGATTGTCGCAACGATTCCTAACTGGTTTACCTGCTTTGAGTCACGTTTTGTGGGCATGACCACTTGAGAAACATCGTGGGCAAGAGATGTGCCGCCGATGTGGAACTGGCTGGAAAGCGTAGACATTGCAGCAGCAAACATGGCGAGTAAAAATGCGGTTGAGAACCATGACGGCATGATACTTTCGATGAAAACGGGAATAATTTTGTCGAGGTTTCCGCCCGCCATCTGGATGCTGATTTTTCCGAAGCGGTCAAGGA
>JWTM01000020.1 GCA_001749745.1 Candidatus Marispirochaeta associata | reverse complement strand
ATGGCAACGACCTTATTGCTTGCATACTCAGGTGGCTACCTGACCATGCTGATGGTCTTTGTATCGCAGGGAACAAGTTTTACGCGCATAGTAAACATGAAACTGGTTGCCGCAGAAATTTTCCGTATCCTCATAGGCAGTATTGGGCTTCTTATGGTTGCCCCTGTCACGGCACTCATAGCAGGGGTGCTACTAACGGCATATGTGGAAACGAGTCCCCCCGCAAAAGACTATTTAGAAACCAATTAACAACACATGTGTGTAAAATAAAAAAAAGCTCTCATCATTCTTCAGTGAGAGCTTTTTACTTTTTCATATAACAGTGTATTAGCAGATTATCGTTGCAGCAAAGGTTGTCTAGACAAAAACATGCTTCATTAAGCACAATACCACTGTTTACAAATCATAAACTATCTTGACAT
>JWTM01000019.1 GCA_001749745.1 Candidatus Marispirochaeta associata | reverse complement strand
GCAGATGTTGACGAACTCAGATCAACATCCAAAGACGGTGCATCCGCTATCGCGATTAAGTTTCTGCCGAACGTTATCATCGATGACGCGCTCCAGAAGGTTCGTGATAAGGTTGATCAGGCTAAAGGTGATTTACCGAGCGATCTGGAAGACGATCCTCTGATTTCGGAAGCTAACTTTTCAGATCTGCCGACAATGCAGGTTGTATTGTCCGGCCCTTTCAGTCTGAAACGCCTGAAAGTTTTTGCGGAAGATCTGGAAGATAAGCTGGAATCTGTGCAGGGTGTTCTTGACGCACGCCTTATCGGTGGTCTTGAGCGTGAAATTCATGTTGAGTTCGATCTTGACCGTATTGCGGCATACAACGTTCCTTTTAACTCATTAGTGAACTCTGTTCAGAAGGGTAACGTTAACATGCCGGGTGGTTCCATGAATATCGGTGACGCCCGCTATCAGGTGCGCGTACCGGAAGATTTTCAGGATCCTGCGGAGATTAATAACATTGTAGCGTTCGTTCGTGATGGCAAGCCAGTGTACCTGCGCGATATCGCGTCAATCCGTG
>JWTM01000018.1 GCA_001749745.1 Candidatus Marispirochaeta associata | reverse complement strand
ACAATAGTCTTCGGTTTTCCTGAATATCTAATACACGCCAAAAATCCAGCGCATCGCCGATAAACAGCTCCTGCGGGTCACGCCTTCCTCTCCTGAGTCCCGGCCCACCTACAATCTTGTCGATGAAACCGCGGATGCGCCACAGATAGTCATCCTTGTACCAGCCGTTATCGCCACCCACACGTTTTACAACACCCCACACCTGCTCAACACTATCGCGTATGTGCACGGCATGAGCAGAATACAAGGTTGTACCGCCTGCAAAGGTGCTGTCACCGCAAGTAACCCATTCAGGCACTTCCGGCTCACCTGCATCTGTCCAGCTAGTGTCCACGGTATGCTGCCGAACCCGTTCCAGCGCTAAGTGGACTGACTCTCTTACTGTCAGTAATTCCTGCGGGATAATTTCCTGAATACTATTTTCTGAGCAGACAACATTATTGCGCAACCCTTCAACAAGCGGCCTTGCAAGGCTCGTCGGTACCGGCGTAACCAGATTTATCCACAAGGAGCTAAGGCGTGGTGTA
>JWTM01000017.1 GCA_001749745.1 Candidatus Marispirochaeta associata | reverse complement strand
CACTCCGGTTAATACGCAAGTCAGTGCCGGAGAAACTCTTTCTGTTGTTTCTGGAAAAAACACTACCATTCAAGGCGCTAACCTGCATGGTTCAACTGTTGACATGAACGTTGGCGAGAATCTGACAGTCGCAAGTACTCAAGGAAGAACAAGTTCTAAAAGTACACAACTCAGCATTGGAGGGTCTGTAACCATCGGCTACGGCTTAATGCCATTGGTGGCTTTTCCTCAAACGAGAAAAATAACGCAGGCGGGAGCCTTGGAGGTGGAAAAAGCAAGGCAAAATCCAAATAGGTTAAACAACAGACGTCCATCATAGGTGACAAGAAAGTCAATATCTACACTGGAAAAAACACCCAAACAGAATTAAACACGTTCTATCTCATACCAAGCCAGACCCTGCTAAAGATATACACAGCGTCTTTAGCATA
>JWTM01000016.1 GCA_001749745.1 Candidatus Marispirochaeta associata | reverse complement strand
TGTTCTTTCCAACACATCGTTTACACTTTTCTAAGCACATCGTTTACACATCTACTTCATGAGTATACACCATACTATCATGGATTTTCATCTCCTTCATATCTACATATCCTAGAAGGAATTCATGGTAGTACATCCGATAGATTCCGTTGCCTAGCTCTTCCAAGCCAACATGTTTTCCTGCTAAGGCGGTTGAAACAAACAACCAGGTGTTTATATCCACGCGAATTGCACCATTTCTCGTGATGTATTTCACTTTGTAATCGTTCGGATATTCCCAGGAGATTATCTTTTCTGGGTACTCCCTACTCGACTTCTGATGTACTGCGCTCGGTGTTCGCATGTCCAACGCTTCATGTGGTCTCAGCTCATTATACTCCTTCACAAACGTATTCAGCTTCCGCTGTTGTGGCTGTAGCGAATAGCCAGGAGGTTTTGTTGCTTCGGCCTTGAGCTCTCGGTGCATTCGTTCATGCCGACCATTCTGTTCCGGATGAGCAGGGTCAGAATACACCGGTTTTATGCCCAGCTCCATAAACCAGGCACCCAGCTTCGACAATCGGCCCAGGGAGCGTACGTGAGCAAATGGAGCTCCATTGTCGGTGTGAATCTGTTCCGGTAAACCATAATTTCTGAATACATCTATAAATACTGCTTTGGCGTTCTTTGCATTCGGAGCATGCATTCCTTTCGCTGTAAATACATATCTACTATAACTGTCAGCTATCGTAAGCGGGTAACAGTATATCCTGTTACCCATTCGGAACTTACCCTTGAAGTCTGCACTCCACACTTCATTTGCTGCTAAAGGATCAAAAATGGGATAGCATGGCTCCGTTCGATGTCTCCTTCTTCGTTCCTGCACCATACCATTGCGCTTGAGTATCGCACTAATGGTGGAGGTTCCAGGTAACTTCATATCGGGAAACTTGTCTTCTAAGAGGACTTCCAACTTCGGCGCTCCCCAGCGTGGATGGCGTTTCCGTAGTTTCAGAATCTCTCGTTCTATACGTTCACTTGTTTTGTTATGAACTCGATGTGGGACTCGAGGGAGTTCATGTAAGCCTGAGAGACCAAGCAGTTCATACCGATGTATAAACTTATAGGCTGTCGGGCGGGATATCTCAAACATCTCAGACAAGGCCGTCACGGTATACTTCCGGCTCTTCCACAGGAGAATAAACTCTTCTTTCTGATCCATTACTGAACTCTCCTTCCACGGCATAGACTCCTCCTGGAGTCATTTTAGTCGTTAAAGAGTGTAAAGGAAGTGCTTAGAGTTCTGTAAACGATGTGCCTGGAATATACCTTTTGTTCCATATAACATCCAATTGAGCTGCGTGGCGTTAAGTTGGCATGCGTTTGTGCTGCTACCCAACCAACAGTATATCTCCAACTTCGCTCGCATCACCTTCTTAAATCTACTCTACTCCTTAAATCAGTAGCACAAACCATGACAATAGCCACGTCTGCTCCAATTGCTGGTTATGTTAGCACACTATTTACTCTAAGTCTTTAGTATTTTGGGTGCAGCATTAACGTGATACTGGCTATTCATTGTTCAGTGGTAAAGCTTGCTTGGATGAAGGAGAACTTTGGATTATTTACACAAAAATGTGAAGGGAGAAAACCAGAAAAATGATTATGCGTACTTTGAGTTGTTGTAATTCTGAGTTCGATTAACAGTCCCTGTAAACTGACCAATGCCGAAATCTTATTGAATAGTGCGTTCTTGATTATCCTTAACCAATAACGCTTAATAGAATGTTTCGATCTCCGCGATAAATCAAAATTCATCCGCGAGCCAATCTACTGCAATTGTGCAGAAGTCAATATTTGGGAATCCAAATGACTCAATCAGTTTGCTCTTCTTGATCTTGCGTTGCATCGGGTCGATCCACAAAGCGATGACTTCATCCAGAGGTACTGCAGTCTTCTCGATCTGAAAGCTAACATCGTTCAGAGTAGAAGCTGCCCAAACCATTGGAGGATGATCGCCTTCAACGAATGGGTGGACATTATTCCCCATAGCCGCTATACGAATACGGTATTTGATCAGCGCATGAAAAATTCTTTCCAAAAAGCCAATATTGCGTTGATCCGCCGCTTCAATCGCGGCTATGTCGAAGGACACCCTCTCGCTGAGTGAATCAGGTAGTGCATTCTTAGCGTGCTGGTAAATCGCCTCGATCTTTTTCGCAGGCTGGTACCGAAGAAAAGTTCCCGTACCAATGTCTGCAATCTCACGAATATTCATTGCACCAGCCAGGGCGGTAACGATCTGATACAGTGATTCACGTGGCTCACTAGCACCGGGACGTTTCGATGCATCCCAGACTGTTTCCAGTTCACAGAATGCCTTTATCAGATCCAAGGCGTTGTACGTTTCTTTTTTACTATCAAAACCAAACATATCATCTCCATCTTCGCGTCGAGCTGGTCAAATTCACATCATACTTATTTGGCTATAGCACAATATAATTCAATCTTTGTTTAAATGGACATGCGTTTTTTGAATCGCCGAAAATAGTAATGATCTCGCGTTTAGCCTAAGTCCTTAGTCTTCTGTAAACCATCTCCATAATCTGTACCCGTGTCTACATAACATCCAATTGAGCTGCGTGGCGTTAAGTTGGCATGCGTTTGTGCTGCTACCCTACCAACAGTATATCACCTATTTTTTTCGCACCATTACTTTTCAATCTATTCTACTCCTGGAACCAGTAGCACAAACCATGACAATAGCCACGTCTGCTCCAATTGCTGGTTATGTACACTTACTCAAGTCTTAACCAATTCTTTAAGATATCATACTGATCCTTTGATTCAACAAGAAAGCTAACTCCATCTCTCCAGGAGTTTATGTTTAAATCATCACCAAATATTGATGTTAGTTTTTCACGCCCATACTCATCTTCAACCGCGGTATATACATTTATATATTTTGATCTAAAATTTATACTGATCCACTTAAACCCATCATAATTGGTTCGAACACTACCAAAGCGTCTTCTGCCAGGCTCACCATGTGCAATTTTATTACAAAGTTCGATAGCTTCGGCTGCATAATCATACTCTAACTTCTTTATCACATCATCCCATGTAATTTCAGGACCTGACTTTCTTTCCTTCCTCTTCGAGATTCTAGATTCATAAACATCATCAATTTCCTTTAGCGGATAGCGTTGTTCAAATATTGTATATCTATCATCCTTGTAATTATAGAAAGTAATTGCAAACGCAGTTAAATCAACAGAATATATGCTATTAAGCCACTCAGCTGTTAATATTACTTCGGGATCAAAATATTCAGAAATCATGATTATTTTTACATCCGCAGCGAGGTCGCTATTGTTAATTATATCTATAAGCTCTTCTGGTTCAGGATTATGTTTCTTCTGTATCGCATTGATAAGATTAGAACTATCCCATTTTGCTACCATTGCAGCGTAAGATAATGCTTGCAATAGTTGAAGTTTATTTCTATCTCTTTTTAGCTCAATCACGACGATCGAAGAATCGTCTGGATCATAAGCTAGGATATCAATTGAATTCATAGTTGATGGATGAGGATTGATTTCAGTACCAATTAAATATGCCGTTGGCAGACCTATTTCATTACGAAAAAGATTCCACGAATTAGAGATTGCTTCCTGCAGATCATATCGCTCCAATATTTTTTCATTCTTCATTTGTGTTTCAGATAGCGATATAAATTCTTTTCTTTCAAGATCAAATTTTAGCAAAAGTCCTCTCCACCTTAAATTTGTGTTCTTTCCAACACATCGTTTACACTTTTCTAAGCACATCGTTTACACATCTACTTCATGAGTATACACCATACTATCATGGATTTTCATCTCCTTCATATCTACATATCCTAGAAGGAATTCATGGTAGTACATCCGATAGATTCCGTTGCCTAGCTCTTCCAAGCCAACATGTTTTCCTGCTAAGGCGGTTGAAACAAACAACCAGGTGTTTATATCCACGCGAATTGCACCATTTCTCGTGATGTATTTCACTTTGTAATCGTTCGGATATTCCCAGGAGATTATCTTTTCTGGGTACTCCCTACTCGACTTCTGATGTACTGCGCTCGGTGTTCGCATGTCCAACGCTTCATGTGGTCTCAGCTCATTATACTCCTTCACAAACGTATTCAGCTTCCGCTGTTGTGGCTGTAGCGAATAGCCAGGAGGTTTTGTTGCTTCGGCCTTGAGCTCTCGGTGCATTCGTTCATGCCGACCATTCTGTTCCGGATGAGCAGGGTCAGAATACACCGGTTTTATGCCCAGCTCCATAAACCAGGCACCCAGCTTCGACAATCGGCCCAGGGAGCGTACGTGAGCAAATGGAGCTCCATTGTCGGTGTGAATCTGTTCCGGTAAACCATAATTTCTGAATACATCTATAAATACTGCTTTGGCGTTCTTTGCATTCGGAGCATGCATTCCTTTCGCTGTAAATACATATCTACTATAACTGTCAGCTATCGTAAGCGGGTAACAGTATATCCTGTTACCCATTCGGAACTTACCCTTGAAGTCTGCACTCCACACTTCATTTGCTGCTAAAGGATCAAAAATGGGATAGCATGGCTCCGTTCGATGTCTCCTTCTTCGTTCCTGCACCATACCATTGCGCTTGAGTATCGCACTAATGGTGGAGGTTCCAGGTAACTTCATATCGGGAAACTTGTCTTCTAAGAGGACTTCCAACTTCGGCGCTCCCCAGCGTGGATGGCGTTTCCGTAGTTTCAGAATCTCTCGTTCTATACGTTCACTTGTTTTGTTATGAACTCGATGTGGGACTCGAGGGAGTTCATGTAAGCCTGAGAGACCAAGCAGTTCATACCGATGTATAAACTTATAGGCTGTCGGGCGGGATATCTCAAACATCTCAGACAAGGCCGTCACGGTATACTTCCGGCTCTTCCACAGGAGAATAAACTCTTCTTTCTGATCCATTACTGAACTCTCCTTCCACGGCATAGACTCCTCCTGGAGTCATTTTAGTCGTTAAAGAGTGTAAAGGAAGTGCTTAGAGTTCTGTAAACGATGTGCCTGGAATATACC
>JWTM01000015.1 GCA_001749745.1 Candidatus Marispirochaeta associata | reverse complement strand
GCAGGTTCACATTATTCCTTGGGAAGATGGAAGGTTAGGAGCCTTCAACCGCCTTTTCAGCACCTTCAGCAGTGTGCTCCGTCATCCTGTTCGCTTCTGGCGTGGGGTGAATGCCAAGCCTTCAGCTATCTTGCCGTTCTTGTTTTATATTTTACTATGTGCTCTGTCCTGCGCGGCACTTTCCGGCTGGGGATATGTTTTGCTGACGTATTGGAGTTCCGTGGTTGCAGCAGTGCAGGCGGTGTTGCCGGAAATGACGCTGTTGCCGGAAATGACGCTGTTGCCGCAGGAGCTTACGGTTTCACAGCTTGCACAGCTAATGCCTGAACCGGAAATCCTTGCAGCCATAGGAGCTGGGATACTTGCATTACCGTTTATAGTAGGTACTGTGACTCATGCATGTGCACGGCTGGTCGGGGGCGACCCTGTTCCATTCAGTACTGGAATAAAGTGTGCATCTTATAGTTTCGGTGCATTTCTGGGATTGTTGTTACCCATTCCCGGA
>JWTM01000014.1 GCA_001749745.1 Candidatus Marispirochaeta associata | reverse complement strand
AAGGAGAGACCATGGATGCTAGTACGCTTACGCTACATGTAAGAAAAAATGGAGCCGGAGTCGGGCGCTTGGATGTAATGCAAATGTTGTCAGGGGTACTTCTTATAGTCTTCCTCTGGGCACACTTAATGCTTGTATCAAGTGTACTTATTAGCCCTAAACTGATGAATGCCATCGCGTGGTTCTTTGAAACCACCTATATGGCACAGGTCGGCGGACCACTCATCGGGCTGCTGATTTTCGCTCACTTCCTTCTTGCAGCCCGTAAAATGCCTTGGCGTGCACAGGAAACAAACGCTTTTGTTAAGCACAGCGTAATGATGCACCATAAAGACACCTGGCTCTGGCTTGCTCAGGTGGGCACCGCTCTTCTCATTCTTGTTAT
>JWTM01000013.1 GCA_001749745.1 Candidatus Marispirochaeta associata | reverse complement strand
ACAGATGGTTGCCAGTGCCCACATTATATCACGTATCATGAGTGCCTCCATATCTCTCTTTCACAATACGCAACTTCCGGCTCTATAACATTATTTGCCGATGCCAGTGTGCATTCAATAACACTGTTTGAGAAACAAAAGACTTAATCCTTGAATATACAATACACCTTACTTCAAAATGATACGCAGCTGTTTCTGCCACCGACGGTAGACTCAACAAACAGCCACTGACAATGAGGCAGGTTACCGTGACTCTTTATACAGATTCACTCAATCCGGTTGTTGCTGACGAAGCGCATGAAATATCCAAACCAGTTGCAATAGTTATCATAATAAATGCTATTGTTATCACGCTTGGTGCGTTCAGTAGTGTAGAAATGTTTGCCAGCAAATGGCTTACGTGGATTGATATCGCATGCGAGGTATTCTTCATTGTTGAAATCATCGCACGGATTAAAAAGTTCACATGGAAAGCGTTTTTCGAAAACAACTGGAATAAGTTCGACTTCATCATCGTGCTTGTTTCTACGCCGGTACTCCTCACCCCGTTCTATCCCATGGGGCGGTTCAATGTCATTCTCATGCTCCGGCTGGCAAGACTCATCCGG
>JWTM01000012.1 GCA_001749745.1 Candidatus Marispirochaeta associata | reverse complement strand
TGAAACATTCCGCAGAAAGAATGCTCCGTATCTGCATTTAGTGGATAGCAAAGGGGAATTGAGCGGGATTATTTCATTTCGTGATTTGCGCAGTGTTCTTGCAGAAGAATATTTGGACAATTTGCTCATTGCCAAGGACATTGCCACAACCTGCATTGAAACTGTGAAGGAAAATGATGTGGTGCTGGAAGCACTGCACAAAATGGCGGAGTTCACGCTGATTGGAACCCTCAGAGAACAGGATGTGCTGGCAGCGTATGATCAGTCTGTGGTGGGAATGCAGCTTGATGAAGCTGCCTGATAGTGAGACAAATGAGGACTTCTTGTTTGCCGATTATTCAATGCTTCAAAAGCCCGTCCGAATTGATGAGGTGTTGAGCAGGTGGTGTGACATGCTCGCTTTGCACTACTCAACATGAAATTTGAAAGATGAAGTAAGAAAAAGTCAGGTGCATCACAACGTGTGGGCATCTGACTT
>JWTM01000011.1 GCA_001749745.1 Candidatus Marispirochaeta associata | reverse complement strand
ATTATCCGGACAAGATACATAATAGCTGCCAGTGCAATGAGGAGGCCGGCGACACCTGTGATGAGCAGTGTATTGGTAATCTGGTCTGCTTTGGCAAGGACAATGTCCATAGGGACAGATAAGGAAACAACCCAGTTCTTATGGGCATTACCCAGAGTAACAGGAACCAGCACCCGTAAGTCTGTATCAGTTTCGCTGATGGTAACGCTGCCGCGCATTGCATTTTGCAGTAAC
>JWTM01000010.1 GCA_001749745.1 Candidatus Marispirochaeta associata | reverse complement strand
AGCTTGCGTGGAGCTTGGAACGGATAGGCTCGATGGTAGCATACGGCAAACACACAATAAGTGAGCCGATAGCACTTTCCAGTTCTACTTCAAAAGTAATAACAACCACTACGTCGCTTGGTGGAACAATTGCCGCAAACTGAGGGTTGATCTCAGAGCGTACAAGTTCAAGATTTACTTCGTGAACAGGGCGCCAGCTTTCTTCCATATTATCCAGTGCAATCTTGATAACACGGTCAACAATGGCCTGTTCAATACGTGTAAATTCACGTCCTTCAATCTTTGGCTGACTTCCCGCACCGCCGAAAAAGTTTTCTACCAGTGCAAATACCAGTCGGGAGTCTACAACCACTATAGCGTTACCACGCAGCGGTTCCATTTTAAAAATATTGATACTCGTCGGGACAGGCAGCGAACGCATGAAA
>JWTM01000009.1 GCA_001749745.1 Candidatus Marispirochaeta associata | reverse complement strand
GTGCAGCAAGCAGCAGCACTCCCAGAACAGGAATAACAAGCCAACCTGCTTTAAGTGGAGAAACACCGGAGGTCTTATCACAGATACCGGAGGTTGAATTACACTTTTTTTGCACCATATTCATCTGTTATCCTTTACACTGGACAGCTTTGGCCATTTCTAACCGTTGCATCAAAGATTTGTAATTGTCGTCAACAAGTGTACCGAAGCGTAGTTTTGGACGGTATTGTTCCATGTAGTAGAAGAGACACTCTGCAATAATCGCAAGTACCTGCTCCTTGCAAAAAATACCTCCAAGTTCAGTGGCAAGACGAGGATGCCTACCCAGCTTACCGCCAAGAACCACTCTGTATCCATCCTCAGATGCACTAATTGCGCGCTCGGGGCATTTTCCCATGCACAAGCCGCATTTCATACATTGTTCCAAATCAAATACAGGTTCACCCTGATTATAAGAAATTGCTTTGTCAGGACATATGCGCCCGCAAAGTCCACAGTGAGAACAGGCGGAGGCAATGAGAACAGGCTGTTTAGCACGAATGATGCCGATATCGGCGATATGAGGGCGTGAGCAACCGTTCGGACA
>JWTM01000008.1 GCA_001749745.1 Candidatus Marispirochaeta associata | reverse complement strand
GCGAACGTATGAAACATGCCATGCAGGCTGCGTTTGATGAAGGTTTCCAGCGTGTGATCATTATCGGAAGCGATGTGCCTGACTTCCCGCCTGAGCTGTTAACAAAAGCATTTCTTGATCTTGATATGCAGGAAGCTGCTGTTGGCCCGTCTTATGATGGTGGCTACTACTTAATCGGTTTCAGAAAGGATACGTTCATTCCTGAAGTGTTTGATAACATTCCATGGTCAACCCGCGATGTATATCAGGCAACTTTAAAAAAGATTCACGCGGCTGACCTTGAACTTATTCGTCTTCCAGACTGGAATGATGTTGATACCATCTGGGATTTGAATTTGCTGTTCAGAACCAACCGTAACAGTTCTTTCAGGAAGTCATCCACGTATGCAATTCTTCGCGAGCATTCCAAGCTTATCCGTGAATACGATGTGGACTTA
>JWTM01000007.1 GCA_001749745.1 Candidatus Marispirochaeta associata | reverse complement strand
GCATCTTCCACTACTCGGACATCAAATTCCTTTGCAAGAGCAAGAAGCGCTGTCATGTCAGCAGCCTGTCCACCATAGTGAACTGGGATGATGCACTTCACGCCGCTATGCTCTTCGAGCAGACGCCGTACATGCTCTGGGTCGATGCAAAATGTATCAGGATCAATATCCGCAAACAGCGGCTCACCACCAAGGTAGCGGATGACTTCCGCACTGGCGGTAAAGGTGTGCACTGTCGTGATAACCTTGTCACCTTCACCTACACCAAGAGCCTCAAGCGCAAGATGCAGACCTGATGTAGCAGAATTTACAGCCAGAGCATGTTTACAGCCGATAAATTCTGTAAAATCTT
>JWTM01000006.1 GCA_001749745.1 Candidatus Marispirochaeta associata | reverse complement strand
CGCTCACGATTGTGGTAAAGGTATTGGCATCGTAGCTACAAACGGTGGGACAATTCACCAGTACGAAGGTGTGAATAAAGCTCGCGTGGCAATGCCTCCGTTCCTCGCTGTTAATACTACAGCAGGTACTGCTTCAGAAATGACACGCTTTTGCATTATCACAGACACAGCCCGCAAAGTTAAAATGGCGATTGTGGACTGGCGTGTTACTCCGGGGATTGCTCTTGATGACCCTGAGCTTATGGTTGGTATGCCACCTAGCCTCACAGCGGCTACAGGTCTTGATGCATTGACACACGCAGTGGAAGCATATGTTTCTACTGGTGCAACGCACATGACCGATGCAAACGCGGAAAAAGCAATTAAGCTTATTGCAAAATATCTGCGCCGCGCTGTTGGTAACGGTCGTAACTTAGAAGCCCGTGAAGCTATGTGTTATGCTCAGTATCAGGCTGGTATGGCATTTAACAATGCTGGGCTCGGATACGTTCATGCTATGGCGCACCAGCTTGGTGGGTACCTTAACTTGCCGCATGGTGAGTGTAACGCAATCCTCCTTCCTCATGTATGTGAATTTAACATGCTTGCTGCGATGGATCGCTTTGCAGAAATGGCAGAATTTTTCGGTGTACA
>JWTM01000005.1 GCA_001749745.1 Candidatus Marispirochaeta associata | reverse complement strand
TTAATACCATTGGTACAGAGGAATATACTTCAGATGTGCTTTCTGCCTCGCCTGAAAAAGACCAGGAATATCCGCTGGGCCATGTTTGTTCCATGGTTTCAAGTTTAGGCTGCACAGCTTGTAATATTTGAGATGCGGTAACTCCGTTTGTTTTTGCCGTTACACTGACAGTGCGTCTGTTGTTACGGTGAAGAATAACTTGAGATGCCTCTTCTGGATCAAAGGTAAGCAATGAAGATACTGGAATAGAAATTCCGGAATCATTAGTTACGGATAGAAAGTGTAGTTCTTCAGCAGTGCGAGGGCTGCCAATTTTTCCTTCTCGGCTTGCCCATAGCGTACTGAGTTTTATGTCCAGATCTTCTTTAACTCCCGGAAGCTTATAGCTACCGATTTTATCGTTCTCCAAGGCTATTCGTACTTGGTTGATTACATCGTCGAGTTGAACTCTGTAAAAGTTAAGCGCTTCACGTCGAGGCGTAGTACGTAGCTGATCCTCAGCTGGCCCAAGATTGTCTGCAACATCGCTTGTGCCCTGTACGTTACGTAAAGCACTCTTCACATCATTTGCAATTGTACGAAGCTTCTTGATTTCAGTGCCTGTAAGTTCAATTTGTACAGGTGCCGCACCAGTTGAACCGCCAACTTCTGCTTTTAAAAACAGTTCA
>JWTM01000004.1 GCA_001749745.1 Candidatus Marispirochaeta associata | reverse complement strand
GGATGCAGGGCTGACTCTTGCCCGCCTCCTGACAAGCATCTACCAGCCTGCGGCACATCCTCCAGCCGCAGTTGTTCCGGTTCCATTGCACGAAAAGCGCCTGCTCCAGCGCGGGCATAACCAAAGTATGCTCAGCGCAAAACTTATTGCACAAAAAATACAAACTCCGCTCATGCCGGAACTTTTGTACAGATCCAGAGAAACGACCCCGCAAGCAACCTTACGTAAAAAAGACCGTGCGCAGAACATCTCCGGTGCCTTCACCGCGCGCCTGCCCCGATCATTACACGGCGCACATCTTCTTCTTGTTGACGATATCGCCACC
>JWTM01000003.1 GCA_001749745.1 Candidatus Marispirochaeta associata | reverse complement strand
GCATGAAGCTGTGTGTTGCTGTAGATTTCCCTGAAGAGGATCTAGAGTGCCTTGATCCTCAAGAATTTTCGGATGATATTACAAAAGTAATGCAGGCCATTCGCACCTTGTTAGGGAACTTTGATCGGGCCAGATGTTGGCGTGATGGTGCCCTTGTGGTTCTGGCAGGGCAAGTGAATGCTGGCAAATCCAGTTTGATGAACGGACTGCTTGGTCGTAAGCGCGCAATTGTTACTGATATTCCAGGAACAACCAGAGATTTCTTGGAAGAGCACCTTACCTTTGACGGGCTTCCTATCCGCCTCGTTGATACTGCCGGTTTGCGTGAAACAGGTGATATCGTTGAACAGGAAGGGGTACGTCTCAGCCGTGATCTTGCATCACAGGCAGATCTTGTATTGCTGGTAGTAGACGGCACCCGAGGACTTGGTCAGCACGAGAAAGAATTGATTGCTT
>JWTM01000002.1 GCA_001749745.1 Candidatus Marispirochaeta associata | reverse complement strand
CCTTCCCCCATGTGTTGCACTGCTTCGTGAAGGCGGTGAATTGGCGATGCTCATTAAACCGCAGTTTGAGCTCGGGCCGGGTATGACGGATAAAGGTGTTGTTAGAGACCCTGCATTGCATCAGCAGGCAATTGATGATGTGACCGGATTTGCTATCAATGAGCTTGGCCTCACCCTTGTAGGGGTCGTTCCTTCCAGTATCAAGGGCCCGAAA
>JWTM01000001.1 GCA_001749745.1 Candidatus Marispirochaeta associata | reverse complement strand
TAGCCTCGAAGCGCTCGTCCATACTGCGCTGCATAGCCTCGAAGCGCTCGTCCATACTGCGATGCATAGCCTCGAAGCGCTCGTCCATACTGCGATGCATAGCCTCGAAGCGCTCGTCCATACTGCGATGCATAGCCTCGAAGCGCTCGTCCATACTGCGATGCATAGCCTCGAAGCGCTCGTCCATACTGCGCTGCATAGCCTCGAAGCGCTCGTCCATGCGTTTGAAGCCTTCCTCTATCCGGGTATCGATGCGGATAACGGCTTCCCGGAACTCGGAATGCTCCCTGTCGTTGGTTTCTCGGTGAACGAGACTCTGGGTCAGTAGGGTGATGTAGCGATGTAGGGAGGTCCTATTCTTGACTTCGAATGCTTCGGCGAGATCTGCTTCTAGTATCTCGGCTAATGAATCCATGGTCATCTCCTTAAATATACTGCATAGGCTTCAGTACTAACAAGGAGGAAGTGCGGCGGTTTGCTTCAAGAAGAGGAGATGAAAAAGGAGGTATTTACCACGACGTTCACGACGGGGGACACGACGAAGAACTAGGCTAGCTCAAGAATTGGTAGACCGACATGAGGGTAGCCAGGATGACGAAGCCTATGCTCATGAAGCTAAAGAGCATGGTAAAGCGTTTATCCATATCACGTTGGATGGCCTCGAAGCGCTCATCCATGCGTTTAAAGCCTTCTTCGATGCGGGTATCGATACGGATTATGGTCTCTCTGAACTCGCTGTGCTCTCGGTCGTTAGTTTCCCGTTGGACCAGGTTCTGGGTTAAAATGGTGATGTAGCGGTGCAAGGATCGCGGGTTTGTCACCTGCACGGCGTCGCTGAGATCGGACTCGAGAATATCCGCAAGTGAATCCATGGTCATCCCCTTAAATATACTGCATTGGCTTCACTACTAACAAGGAGGAAGTGCGGCGGTTTGCTTCAAGAGGGGGGTAAAAATAGCGGTATTTACCACGACATTCACGACGGAGGACGCGACGAAGAGGCCGGCTAACTTAAGAACTGGTAAACCGACATGAGGGTCGCCAGGAGGACGAAGCCTAAACTCATGAAGCTGAAGAGCATGGTAAAGCGTTTATCCATATCACGTTGGATGGCCTCAAAGCGCTCATCCATGCGTTTAAAGCCTTCTTCGATGCGGATGATTGCCTCCCGGAAATCGCTATGCTCCCGGTCGTTATCTTCACGCTTCACCAGGTTCTGAGTGAGTAGAGTGATGTAGCGGTGGAGGAAGGTTTGATCCTTCACTTCAAAGGCCCGGCTGAGATCGAATTCGAGTAATTCGGCTAGTGAATCCATGGTCATCTCCTTAAATATACTGCATTGACTTCAGTACTAACAAGGACGAAATGCGGCGGCTTACTTCAAGAAGAGCAGATGAAAATGGAGGTATTTACTACGACGGAGGACACGACGGAAGAGGGTTCGGTTAGCTCAAGAACTGGTAGACCGACATGAGGGTCGCCAGGAGGACGAAGCCGAGGCTCATGAAGCTGAAGAGCATGGTGAAGCGTTTATCTACTGCCTCGAATCGGGCTTCCATATTGCGCTGCATCAACTCGAAGCGCTTATCCACCGCTTCAAAGCGGGCATCCATGGTGCGTTGCAAGGATTCGAAACGTTCGTCCATGCGCTTAAAACCTTCTTCGATACGAGTATCGATACGGATGATGGTCTCTCTGAATTCGCTGTGCTCCCGGTCGTTATTTTCCCGTTGGACTAGGTTCTGGGTAAGTAGGGTGATGTAACGGTGCAACGATCGTGGGTTTGTCACCTGCACGGCGTCGCTGAGGTCGGATTCGAGGATTTCTGCTAATGAATCCATGTTCATCTCCTTAAATATACTGCATGGGGTTCAGTAGTAACAAGGAGGAAGTGCGGCGGATTGCTTCAAGAAAAGCAGATGAAAAAGGAGGTATTGACCACGACATTCACGACGGAGGACACGACGAGAGAGATAGTTCGGGGGAATATGAATGAAGCTACAGTGCTATGTCGTGTTCTTTTGTAGTGTCTTTCGTGGTAGATCTTCAAAATACTCCTTCACGGATCTCTGATTCTACCCTCCGTATTCCGGCCGTCAAGGACTGCAGCAAGTGGGCCTGCGGCCCATCCCTGACTGCCGGAAGAGCGGAGCCGGTACCTCCTCAACAGCATTACCGTGAAGGAGGTAGGGCATGGTCTATCCGGAAGAATCTAAGCTGGTGCTGGATGCGGCGTTTACGGTGCATGGGGTCTTAGGCCCGGGGTTGCTGGAGCAGCCCTACCATAATGCGCTTTTTTATGAACTGCAGGCGCTGGGGGCGTCGGTCGGTTTTAATGCACCCTTTGAGGTCTGCTACCGGGGCAGGGTAGTGGGGGAGTACTTCGCTGATTTGCTGGTAAACGGCCTGGTGGTTCTGGAAATCAAGGCGGTAACTGCGCTAGGCACAGCGCACTCGGCGCAGCTGCTTAACTATCTTAAGCTGTCCGGCTGTAGGCTGGGCTTTCTACTCAACTTCCAGCCGGAACGGTTGGAGTTCCGTCGCCTGGTGTTGTAGGCGATGGGATTATATGTAAATAGTTGAACCACGACGTTCACGACGGGGAACACGAGGAGGAACTAGCATGCTATTGATCTGGAATACTTAACTCTGACAAAGATTAAAGACAAGATCGATATTCAGGAAGCAACAAATGGCATTAAGCAAAGAAAAATAATCTTCTTGCTGATTTTCGTTTTCTGGAATAAGATTTACTTATTAGGAGATTGTCATGAAAAAGTTTCTCATTACCTTTTTTCTATTAGTTTCCCTTCCTGTTATTGTTTTCTCGCAAGGTCTCTACTTTGATATTGGTTTAGGATTAGGGCAGGCTACCACAGAGATCGATGGAGTAGACGTCGCCGATAGTTTTGGCTCCGGTGTCGATGAGATCGCGGTAGATATTGGTTTTAAACTTGGCTACGGTCCATTCGCAGGTACTCCAGTTTATTTGGCTGGGGTTATCGAAGGCATCGGTCATCGATTTGAAGATGATGTGAATTATATTCAGTTCAACTCATATTTAGTTGGCCCTAGTCTGATTTTTTACCCTGTACCTATGGTGCAACTTGCGGGTTCTCTGGGATTCTCGTTTATCGCTAATCAGACTGATTTGCCTATCGAGTTTTATGATAGCGAATCAGGTTACGCATATGATATTTCTGCCGCGATAGATCTTGGTTCCGGTAATCATGGTTTTCTGTTGGGAATTAAGTACTTCCAAGCGACGAACACTTTGGAGGTCTCCGGCGCCGAAGAGGTATCTAGTATGATAAGTTTCTTCGGTAAGTACGCCTTTAGAATTAAATAGATTATCGCGGATGTAGTGTCCGTCGTGGTGAAATGATTCTTTGGAGGGAAGTTTAACCACGACTGTCACGACGGAGGACACGACGGAAGAGGCTGGTATTTGGGATTTCAAAGTTTGTCAGTTAACCGGCGGATAGCGCCGCTGTTTTCCCGTCAAAAGCTTATTTCGAATCTATACGTATACTTTCTGTAGAGGTATACGTATAGTCTTTTTGGTCGCGATTTGCAGAGTCTTTATTCTCCTCCGATCCGGTGTAGTGAATGTCGTGTCCGTCGTGGTTAATGGATTCTTTGGAAGAAAGTTTAACCACGACAGTCACGACGGAGGACACGACAAAAAAAAGTATCGGATTTCGGAAATATCCTGCAAGAAACAAAAAACCGGGAGGTTAAACTCCCGGTATTATTGATATACGCCCACAGAGAGTTGTTTTATTGAATAATTGGTGTCCCTAACCTATCTACCTGATAGATCTTCCAGATATCCTCTTCTTCCTCTACAAAATAGAAATCAAATGTCTCTGCAGAGAATCCATTTGGAGTGAGGCTTGCGGTGATTGTATTCCCAGACTGAGATGTGATTGTATAGCTGAATGGGATTCTATCCCAACCATCAGCACTGCTTGACCAATACGATGAATCAGTAACTTTACTCCAGCCTCCACCCATATTGGCTTGCGAAAAATGTTCTGGCATCTGAGAATGGTTTGCGGTAACGTTTAAATCATCTATGAACATACCGAGCCGCTCAGTTCTTGATACCGGTGTCACCATATCGCAGGCTGACATGAAAATTATTATCGCAATGGCAACGCTTATGTAAATTGTTCTCTTCATTACTCTTTTCTCCTTTAAATATCAAATGCGCCAATATATGTATCGGCTGCACTCCAGAAGGATTCGCTTATTCTGTTAATTATCGAATAAATTTCTTGAGCCTCAGCTTTAGAGATCTTTTTCGTCAGTTCATATGCTTTTGTATTCAGGTACTGTTTGCCTAAAACGTATCTATCAAGAGAATAAGCGGAAAGTATAAAGTAACGGAGGTTCTGATTTAGTGCTCCAGCTTCTGTCTCGATAGGGACTACATTGTCCTGGTAAAAATTTGTGGCAGCATCATCACCTGATTCTTGTTTAATCTTCTGGTACTCGTTTCTTCCTTCCTTAATATCTTCTAGTGAAGATTGAAAATTCTCCTTTAGATTCTCCACCTCCCTAATATACTCCTCCATCTGCCTCTCGATGCCCAAGAGGCCCTGGATGGGATCGGCGGAAAACTCCTGCTGTTTCTCGCTGTTCCAGGCGGAGTAGTCGATGGGACGGCCTTTGAGCTCGAACTTCGCTCCCGGGGCGCGGCCGGCTTTCACCTCCACCCCCTCGTCTTCCACCAGCACGACCGGTACGCCCTGGCTGGTGACGATCACCTCGCCGGAGTCGACGGTAAAGAGGGCGGAGCCTTCGTCGCCGGCGTAGACGGTGAACTCGGTGCCCCGTACGCCCGCTACGGTGCTGGGGGTCGAAATCTTGGGCTCTCGGCCGAAGAGGCGCAGGAACTTGAACTTGATCGACCCTAAGGCGGTGTGCATGACGGTCTCTTTCTCGCCCCCGGAGTCGATCTCTCGAATCGAGAAGACCGAGTTGGGGCTAATGATAATCTCCGCCTGATCATCCTTGGTCAGGGTGGCGGTGCCGTCGTCCCCGGTAATCACGGTATCGTCCTTAAACAGGGCGTCGCCGATCAGGGCCTCGACCGTATCGCCGTTGGGCCGTTTTATATCGACCCAACCCTCCAGGTACTCGATGGTCGCTACCTGGGCGAAGAGTCCGGTGCAGAGGAGGAGGATCAGAATCAGTATGACTATGCTTTTCTGGCTCACTGTGTGCACGATATCCCCCTTACTCCACCGGCCCGGCGAGGGCGTAGATTCGGTTGGTCCGCTCCTCGTCCTTACCGACGGTCATAAAAAAGCGTCCCGGTCCGCCGTCGACCTGAAAGGTTACCGCCCCTTCGGGCACGTATTTGGCGAAGAACTGCTCTATCTCCAGGCCCGATCCGTAGCGGGATGAGCTCGCCTCCTCGTCGATCACCACAAACTCGGCCTCGCCGAAGCTGAAGCCCCCCTCGGCCAGGATGCGCCAGAACTCGGCCATATCGGCGCCGCGCATGATCATCTCCGTATCCAATAAGAAGGGGGTGCCGCTCTTCTCGCTTAAAGCCTCCCACTCCCCGGCATTGATCAGGTCCACAAACTCAAGCCCCTCCCGCTCCGTCGGAACGGTGGTACAGGCCCCTAAAATCAGTACCGCGGCTAACAGCGGCAATAGACGTTTCATCAATTCTCCTCCCTCGTGTCGTACCCTAGAAGAGTAGCCCCCAATCGGCGCCTTTTCAAGGGGATATTTGGGGCACCGGACGGGCCCTCCGCTCGTAGTCCTCCCTCGGGGATCAATACCGGCCTCCTCAAGCGGGCTTGCTCCGCGCCGCCCGCCGCAGGCCGGCCCCTCGGTCCGGGCTGCCGCTCCGGTCCCTGGTGCATCCGATAGTGTCGTGTCCCTCGTCGTGCCCGTCGTGGAAAAAATATCCCCTTATCTTGGAATGACTCTGACATGGTGCTAGCAGGGCGAGTGTTGAGGATCTTCGAATGGAGAGTTTTATGCCAGGAACTGGTAGACCGACATGAGGGTAGCCAGGAGCACGAATCCCAAGGATAGAAGTCCCACCATCAAGGTAAAGCGCTTATCCACCGCATCAAAACGCTTATTTACGTCGTCGAAACGCCTATCCACCGCTTCAAAACGTTTATCCATAGACCTCTGTACCGACTCAAAACGCTCGTCCATCGATTTCTGCATCGACTCAAAACGCTCGTCCATCGATTTCTGCATCGACTCAAAACGCTCGTCTATCGATTTCTGCATCGACTCAAAACGCTCGGCCATCGACTTCTGCATCGACTCAAAACGCTCGGCCATCGACTTCTGCGTCGACTCAAAGCGTTTATCCACAGCGATGAAGCGCTCATCCATGCGGCGGAAACCCTCTTCTATGCGGGTGTCGATACGGACGATCGCCTCTCTAAACTCGGAGTGTTCCCGATCGTTCTGATCTCGCTGAACCAGATTGGCCGTCAAAATGGTAATGTAACGGTGCAGAGAACGGGGGTTCTTGACTTCCACCGCCTCGGTCAGGTCGGATTCCAGGATGTCCGCCAATGATTCCATGGTCATCTCCTTTAGTATACTCCGATTTCTTGCCTAGTAAAAGGAGCTTAGACCCCTTGTTGCTTCAGCAAGTTGACAAAATAACCCCCTCAGGAGCACAGATAGTTGATAGAAATGATCACACTACCACCTTCGGAATCCGGCCATGAACAGGATGATGGAGAGAATGACCCCCGAAACGTTATTCAGTGCAGGGGGTCTTTTCTCGTAATCATCCTATTCATGAGCCTAGCTATATCGGTAGCAGGGATCAAGGTCTTTGCAGTAGCATTCTGAGGATGGTTCTTTAATCATATTCTCTTCCTAGAGGGAAGCCGGGAATACCGGAAAGAAGAGGCCCCGGAACGTTATTCACTTAGTGAAGGGGTTTCTTCTTGCAGGTATTCCCGGCTCGTTGTTCAACAGGAGAATATGATTCAGGAACCCTATTCTTAGGAAACCTACATGAAAAGCAGCTTGACCCGTGCTATATCATTAACTATGCTTTGAGGGTAACACCTTGGCACAAAAGGAGCGTTAAATAGTTATGCGATCGAAGATTATTATCATTTTAACCCTTTCTGTCCTCGTCCTCGCAGGATGCACAACCACCGGTACCAGCGTACAGCGTACAGCCGCCGATACCCAGACCGACCTCTCGGGACGCTGGAACGATACCGACAGCCGTTTGGTGGCCGAAGAGATGATCCGGGATATGACCAGCCGGCCCTGGCTCGGCGATTTCCGTCAGGCGGAGGGCAAAAAACCGGTTATCATCGTGGGGCAGATTCGTAACCGCAGTAACGAACATATCGATACCGTTCCTTTCGTTAAGGATATCGAGCGCGAGCTGATCAACGGCGGGCAGGTGACCTTCGTGGCCAACCCCGAGGAACGGGCGGGCGTCCGGGCCGAGAAGGAGGATCAGCAGCTCGAGGCTTCGCAGGATACGATCAAGCGTCTGGGGGAAGAGACCGGCGCGGACTTCATGCTGATCGGCAATATAACCTCCCAGGTTGACGCGATCGAAGGCAAGCGGGCGACCCTCTATCAGGTCGATATGGAGCTGATCAATATCGAGACCTCCGAGAAGGTCTGGATCGGAACCAAGAAGATCAAGAAGCTGGTCGAACAGAGCCGCGTTAAATGGTAAGCACCAAATATCGGAGGATCCTCAAAGGGATCCTCCTTTTGGGTCTGGTGCTGCTGGTAGGCATCGGCTGTACCACCAGAAACGAAGCCTTCGTCGAGGTGGACAACGCCGTCAACGAGGGGCGCTACCTCGACGCCGCCCAGTCCATGAGCGGCGAGGACCGAAGCGATTTCTACAAGGACCGGGATAAGGTCCTCTACTTCCTGGACGTGGGGATGCTCTACCATTACGGTGGAGAGTTCGATCAGAGCATCCAGTATCTCAACGAGGCGGAACTCCTGATCGAGGAGTATTTCACCAAGAGCGTCACCCAGGCGGCGGGCTCGCTGCTCCTAAACGATACGGTTATGGACTATGCCGGCGAGGACTACGAGGATCTCTACCTCAATGTCTTCAAGGCCCTCAACTTTCTCAAAATGGGCGATCTGGACGGCGGCTTCGTCGAGGTCAGACGGGTCAACACCAAACTCAATCTCCTGGAGGATAAGTACGCCTCCTTAGCGGCGAGCTACTCCGCATCGGATGATTCGGCCGTCGATCTGGAGGCGGGATCGAGCCGCTTCTACAACAGCGCCCTGGCTCGCTACCTGAGCCTGCTCCTCTACCGGGCCGAAGGCGACTGGGACGGAGCCCGGATCGACTACAACAAGTTCCTTCAAGCCTATGAACTCCAGCCGGAGATCTACGACTTCGCCCCGCCCATCGAGGAAACGGCCATCGAGCCCGCCGAGTCCCCGCGCCTGAGCGTACTCGCCTTCTCCGGCCGTTCTCCGGTCAAGAAAGCCAATACTCTCTACGTGGTTACCGGACCAAATCAGGTCACCATCGTAACCAACGAGGAGGATGATGAGGGAGTGCTCATTCCCACGAACTACTCCAGCTTCTACTGGCCCGGGATCGAATCTGGCTTCCGCTTCAAGTTCCAGCTCCCCTACATGGATCTTCAGGGCACCCAGGTAAGCAGGGTCAGACTCCTGGTGGACGGGCAGCCTTCCGGCGAGCTGGGGATGATAGAGAACATGGAGCGTATCGCCGAAGAGACCTTTCAGGTTAAATATCCGATCATCTTCATGAAGACCGTAACCCGGACCATCGTTAAAGGGCTTGTGGCCCAGCAGGCGAAGAAACAGGCCGAGAGCCAGGGCCTTGCCGCCGGACTCTTGGGAGCGATCGTGGCCGATGTGGCGGTCGAGGCTTCCGAACAGGCGGATCTGCGGACCTCCCGCTACTTCCCCTCCTACGCCTTTGCCGGAGAGTTCGAGCTTCCCGCCGGCGAACACCGTATAGAAATCGAGTATCTGGCCGGGGAGACGCTGCTCTTCCGGGACGATCTGGGAACGCGGACTATCGCCGCGGGAGGACTGAATCTGGCCACCTCCTATGTCAATCGTTAAGGAGAATTAAGGATGAATCACCAAAAAGCCATTCCTGTAAGACTGATACTGGCCCTGCTATCGCTCTTCGTGCTGGTCGGTTGTGCGACGGCGCCCTCGTCCTCCGGCGGCGGATCGAGCTCCTCCAACGGAGATATGCCGGCCTGGTTCCTCGATCCCCAGAGCGTCTACTCCGACGACCAGTATTTAACCGCCATAGGGACCGGCGACACCCGCCGGGCGGCCGAACAGAGCGCCATGGCGGGGCTATCGCAGATCTTCGAATCGGAGATCAATGTGGACGTCAACACCGCCGAGCGCTACCGCGATCTGGTCGGTCCTTCGGGATCGGTCTCCGAGAGCGAACTGATGCTGGCCCAGTCGACCAGCGTACAGTCGAATCAGACCCTTCTAAATGTCCAGTTCGGCGAAGCCGCGGTAGACGGGGAGGGGCGGGTGCACGTAATCGCCTACATCAACCGCATGGAGACCGGCCGGATCTATCAGGATCTGATCCAGAAGAACGGCTCCTTCGTAGTCGACTACCTGGAGGATTATCGCGCCGCGGCCGATCCGGTCCGGAAATACGCCTATGTCTCCGCCGCCGCGGTAGTGGCCCAGAGTAATGCCCTGCTTCTCGATCAGCTGCGGATTATTTCCCAGCCCTTCTACGCCATGACCGATGTCCCCTACGAGCTGCGGGAGGTGCAGCAGGCCAAGCTCGACACCGCCGCCACCATGACTATCAAGATCGACGTGGCCGGCAATGCCGGCGATCGGGTCGCCTCCGCCATTCGGGAGGCCTTGAGCGAGGAGCGTTTCCCCACCGCCGATCCGGCGCTGATCACCATCGGCGGCGAGGTCTCTATCGAACCGATCGAGCTCAACCCCAAGTACAAGGCGGTCCGCTGGTACCTGAGCCTGAGCTTCATCGGCCCCGACGGCCGGGCGCTGGTTACCTACGACAATCAGGATCGGGCTCAGGCGGTAACCGCCGAATCGGCCCAGTCCTTCGCCTACGACGACATCGACGAGGCGGTCAAGCGGGAGTTCGTCGCCTCCATCCGGGACTACTTCGACGGTCTGGTCCTGGGGAATTAATCGCATATAGAAAATCGAATGCTACTGGTTTGAAAAGGTCCCGGCCATCGCGCCGGGATCATTTTTTATAAGGACTCCCGCAACGGCAGGTTATGTGCCGGCTCTCGGTCTCGGGGTTCTCGATCAGTTCCAGAATCAATTCCGCGGCGGCCCTTCCCATCTCCCGGTGGGGATGGGGGATGTCTCGCATCCGCGCTTCGGTCCAGGAGGCGGTTTCGCCGAAGCGTATTATGGGGGCATTGTGTGCGGATCTCTTGAGAAGCCAGGCCAGTTTTTCGGCCAGGCCGCTGGTGGTGACGAACCAGGCGTCGGGGCCTCTCCCGTCTGCATAGAGTCCGGCGACAGCATCCGCTAGATCGTCGCTCTCCGGATCCGCATCCCTAAGAATGATCCTTGTCTCTTGCAGTCTCGCCTCTTGAACCGCCTGCCCGTAGGCCGAAAGCCGCTGATCGATCGAAGACGCGGCAACGTCGAGGCTGAGGCAGGCTACACTGCGGGCGCCTTCCTCGATAATCTCGGAAACGGCTCGGTAGGCGGCGTCGAAATCATCCTGAAGCACCGTGTGGGACTCAAGACCCTCGATTTCCCGGTCTACAATTACCAGGGGGTACTTCTTATCCAGAAGTCGCTTTACATGGGAGTTCTCGTAGCTCCCTCTACCCCTGAAGGGCATGGTGGGCACCAGGATTATCCCGTCCACCCCCTGCCACACCATCTTCTCGGCTATAAGGCGCTCCCGTCGGTTGTCGAAACTGCTGGTGGAGATCATCAGGGAATAGCCCATCTCATAGAGAACCGACTCTATGCCCCGGATTATATTGCCCATGAAGGACTCGAAGACATCGGGAAATACGGCGCCGATGATATCGCTGCGCCCTCTGTTCAGCGCCTTGGCGAAGTAGTTGGGTCTATACTCTTCCTCTTCCACGAAGGAGCGGATCCGTTCCTGGGTTTCCCGGCTGATCCGGTACTCATCGCCCTTCCCCTGAAGAACAAGGGAGACGGTGGTCCGCGAGACCCCCAGTTCCGCGGCGATCTGCTTCATGGTTTTCGACGTTTTTGCCATGTCGAGTGAAATTATCACTTGTCAGCTCCAGATGCAAGTGCTAAACTACGTTAGCACGAGGGTAAACTGGAGGAATCATGAAACGAAGCGAAATAAACGCCATTATCAAGGACGCCGAAGAGTTCTTCGCGAAGCAGAACTTTAAACTGCCTGCGTGGGCCTCATGGTCGCTGGAGACCTGGAAAGAGAGAAAAGAGGAGTGTTCTGAAATCTTTGATTGCGGTCTCGGCTGGGATATAACCGATTTCGGCGGAGGCCGTTTCCATGAGCGGGGTCTGGTGCTTTTCACCCTGCGGAACGGGCGCCCGGGCAGCGGCGGCAAACCCTATGCCGAAAAAATCATGGTGGTGGGCGAGAATCAGGAGACTCCCTTCCATTTTCACTGGAACAAGATGGAAGATATAATAAACAGAGGCGGCGGCCGCATGGCCTTCGAGCTCTACGGCTCCGATAGCAACGAGGAGTTTACCTCGGAACCCCTGACCGTTTCGGTAGACGGGGTGATGACCCCGGTTCGTCCCGGTGTTCCCCTCATCTTGGATCCCGGTTCCAGCCTTACCCTCCCGCAGCATGTGTATCACCGCTTCTATGCCGTCGAGGGCGGCGGATCGGTACTGTGCGGCGAGGTGAGCATGGTAAACGACGACCAGAACGACAACCGCTTCCACGAGTCCTTGGGACGATTTCCGGAGATTACCGAAGATGAAGCCCCTCATCGGCTGATGGTCCCCGATTACCGGAATTTTCTATGAGGATCTCCGCCGCGGGCTGTTGTCTGATCGACTACCTCTACCGCGATGTATCCTACAGCGGCACGGCGTTCAGGAGCTATCTCTCGAGAAATCCGGGGGACGGCGGCATAATCGAGGGGGGGCTCGTCTTTGCCGAGGATCTCGAACGATTCTCCGGCCAGCCCTTTACGGCTCTCTGTCGGGAGCTCGTCGGCGATGTGCCGCCGGATTCGGTAAACCTGGGAGGCCCCGCAATCGTAGGCGCGGTGAACGCCGCTCAGATTCTCGCCGGTACAGAGGCGGAGTGTACCTTCTTCGGCGTCCGGGGTGAGGACAGGGTGGGGGAGGATATTCTCTCCTTCGTCGGCGATACCCCGGTGGGGGCGGAGTTCCGGCCAATAGAGGGTTCCCCGTCGCCTTCAACCGTGGTTCTCGCGGATCCTGGCGCAAATGGAGGCCGAGGAGAGCGCTCATTTATTAACACCATCGGGGCGGCGGCCTTCCTGGCGGGAGCAGATCTGCCGGAGAGCTTCTATAGATCCGATATTGTCCTCCTCGGGGGAACCGGACTTGTTCCCGCCCTGCATGACGATCTCGGCAGCGTGTTGCCGCGAGCCAAGGCCGGCGGGGCCCTTACCATCGTCGGCACGGTGTATGATTTCCGCAATCAGAAGCTCCACCCCGATCTACCCTGGCCCCTGGGCGGCGAGAAGGCGTATGCGAGTATCGATCTGCTCGTGGCGGATGCGGAGGAGGCACTCAGGCTTAGCGGCGCCTCCACCCTGAAGGGAGCGGCGGAGCAGTTCATGGACTGGAAGGTAGGCGCCTTCGTTATTACCCATGGGTCGGAGAACTTCCTGCTCTGGTCCTCAGGCGATTTTTATGCTCCCGTACCCCTTACTGAATATCCCGTAAGCGCTCGGGTGGTCGAAATGCTTGCGGCCGATCCGTCACTGATGAGGGATACCACCGGCTGCGGGGACAATTTTCTCGGCGGTCTCACGGCGTCGACGGCGATGCAGATGAGCGGCTCATCCGGGGACGGAGGTCCGGACCTGAAGGAAGCTGCCGCCTGGGCCGCGGCCAGCGGCGGGTTCGCCTGTTTCTACCCGGGCGGGACCTACCATGAGACCCAAAGCGGCGAGAAACGTGCCAGGCTGGAGCCCTTGGTGGAATCCTACCGTCGTCAGATCGGAGTCGCGCAATGAAAACCCTCGTACAGTGGGGCGCGGGGAATATCGGACGCTCCTTTATCGGGCAGATCTTCGGCCGGAACGGCTGTAGAGTTATATTCGTCGATGTGAACCATGAGCTCATCCAAGAACTCTCTACAAAAAGATCATACGATGTGGTCTTTCTGTCTGCGGAGGGACGGAGGATTGTAAGCGTCTCCGGGGTCGATGCGGTCCATGCCGACGATTCAAAGCGGCTTTTTGCGGCGATTGTCGAGGCCGATTACCTCTCCTTCTCGGTGGGGAAGAACATCCTCCCCAAGGCGGCCCCCCTGGCAGCGGCTGCAATTGCTCGCCGCTACCAACTTCGACCGGACTCTCCGTTAGATATAATTATTGCGGAAAACGTGCATAACGGCGGGGCGCTCATGCGCTCCCTTCTCAGTCGGCATCTTCCTCCGGATTTCCCGTTGGAAACCTATCTGGGCTTTGTGGAGACGAGCCTGGGGAAAATGGTTCCTATCCAGTCGGGAGAAGACCTCTCGACCGTCCGCGCCGAACCCTTCAATACCCTTATCCTCGACCGTAAGGGTTTCAAGGGCGAACTGCCCGGTTTTCCCGAAATCAGAGCCGTTGAGCCCATAGCGGCCTATGTAGCGGAGAAACTCTACATCCATAACCTGGGCCACGCCGCCGCGGCCTATCTCGGATACGCTTATAAACAGGAGCTGGTATACATCTGGGAGGTCATGGAAACACCGGAAATCCGGTCGGAGGTAAAAAGGGCCATGATCCAGGCCGGGAAGCTCCTCCGGGCGCTCTACCCCGGGGTCTTCGCGGAGGACGAAATTGCCGAACATATCGAGGATCTTCTGGTTCGTTTTGCGAACCGAGCCCTGGGCGATACCCTCTTCCGGGTCGGCCGTGACCTGCGGCGCAAGTTGCACAAGGACGACCGGCTTATGGGGGCAATTCTCCGCGCCGAAGAGCAGGGTCTTCCCTGGGATGCGATCGGCCGGGTATATGTCGCCGGGCTCGAATTCCGCCGCACCGACGACAACGGCGAGCTCTTTCCGCCGGACACGGATTTTTTCGCCGATCGCAAGGATTCGAATATAGAAAGCATTATTGCTCGCGCTGCAGGCTTCTCCGAGGCTGAGGCAGAACGCTACCGGGAATCCGTCGTCATCCCCTTGGGGAAGCTTATAGAGCAGATGGCGTTGAGGAGGTCCTGAAGCTGAGCATATCGCCAAGGCCGGTAGGCACTCCTCGGAAATTGACAGCCGCGATATGCGATCGTATACTTTCGATCTGACGGTCGCGGCTCTGAGCCGGGACAGCCTATATCTCCGGAATCCAGGTATGCCGATTCACCGTTCAGTAACCCTAATGTTATTATTACTCATTTTCCTCCTTATGATCGGATGTACGCCTGAGCAGACAGAACGGGAGGAGCCGCTTCATCTGCTGCTTATTGCCGGCGAATCGGGCTTTTTCGCCGATGAGTTATACCGGGGCGCTCTAAAGAAGGCGGAGGAACTCAACTGCAGCATAACCCTGGCTAATGAGGTTCTCGGATCGAATGCGGCACAGATCTCCACCATTTTATCCGACAAGCGTTTTGACGGCATCATTCTCCGCCCCTCCGACTCCCTTACCGAGGACGGCTTGGAAAAGCTGATTAAGGTCTCGAAGGTTCCGGTGATAACTATTAATACGGAGCTCGATTCCGAGCTCTCTCCCGACTCCAAATTCCGCATTCCGCTGACTCAGATTGGTTCTGATTACAGCTTAGCCGGTCGTATGGCAGCCTCTTTTCTGAGCGAAGAGCTGGGCCGGAGCGGCGACCTTTATATAAATAGCTCTAATCCCGCATCAGCCCATCATGAACGGACCATACTCAGCTTCTATGCCAGCATCAGCGGTAATCCGGCCATGCGCATGGTGGGGATCGACTACGGATTTAGATCTCCTGAACGCACCTTCTTCCAAACCCTTTCAATTCTACAGGTGCATCCCCAATTGGGGGCGGTCTTTACTGTGGATGAGTCCGCATCCCAAGGGGTATTGCGCTGCTTAGAGGAGACCGGGCTGCAGGGAAGCCTCCGATTTGTAGCCTGGGGAGCCTCGGCGGAGCTTGTAGAGGCACTTGAAAGGGGGTATGTACATGGTCTTATCGATGATGATCCCGGTGGGGTGGGCCGGGAGGCGGTCCACTGGCTCGCCCGGTTTCTCCGAGAGGAGGTAAGGGTGCCGGAGCGGATCTCGACCGAGTTTCGTCTGCGAACCTACGCTGAGGAGGAGCCCTAGGTGACTCTCTTCCTGCGTACCCTCAGCTTCTTTCTCTCCGGTTTTATTCTTCAGTCCTTAGTTATCTTCTTCCTGGTTACCAATATCGTCAATATCTCGAACCAGGAGGACGCCCGCGGGGAGTTGAGCAGTGAGCACCGTCGGGTGGACGCAGCCTTGGTAGAGATGAAACAGCTCTTGTGGGAGAGCCTGATCACTATTAAAGGCAACGCCCAGGTTAACGCCTACCTGGAAGGAGGACGGGTTCCCTTGCGGGAGGCGGACTTCAGGAATCTGATGGCCGACTTAAGCGACCGGCGCGGCGTGGATTGGATCGTGATTCGCGATACCTCCGGCCGAAACGAGGTCCTAACTCGTAATTATGCAGCCTTTCCTTTTGAGGCGGCTGCTGGTTTGAAGAATCGTAGCCCTTATCCCCACGGGGATTTCTTTCGTTGGAACGACGATCTCTACTTTTACGGCACCTTTTTAACCCCCGGGCGCATGGAGGTTTTTCTGGTCAAACAACTCAGCGCCGACTATCTACGCTCCCTCGGGGGGCGGAGTGATTCGATGCTGGCTCTTTTCCTTAATGGTGAACCGCTTATCCAGTCGGGCGTGCCTGAATCCCTGGACGCCTTCCTCCCCCCCTCTATGGGGGCCAAGCGCTTTCTCTACGACGTCGAAGCGGATGACTCATCATATAATCTTGCATTTAGCCGCATTGGGGAGATCTCTCCCCGTAACGAGGCCTTGCCGATTATTCTCGGGGTCGCCATAGACAACAGTCCCTACCAGCGCCGGCTCTGGGTTTTTCGAACCGTGCTGTTATGGGTCGCCGCCGGGACTACCCTGGTGGCCGGCTTTCTCGGCTATCTCTTCTCGCGTCATATCGCAAGCCCTGCGGGGGTCTTGCTGGGGGCGATGGACTCCCTGCGACGAGGCGACTACAAGGCCGCCCTTCCGCACACCTCCATCGAGGAGTTTCAGGAACTATTTACCGGCTTTAAATCAATGGCCCAGGGACTTGAGCGGGACCGGGTCGAGATGGAGTCCTACATTAACGATATTACCGCCTTGAAGGAGTTCAACGAGACGGTAATAGAATCACTCCAATCGGGTATCGCAATTCTCAACAGCGGCGGAAGACTGGTCCGAGTCAACGGCTTCTTTCTAAGCATGTTCGCCCTGACTCAAGAGGTGTGCGCCGGAGAGAGACTCGAGTCCCTTTTACCCCAGCTCTTCGACGCCGATTTACAGAAGGCGGTAGAAGGGGTCCTTGATAACCGGCAGGACTCATACGCCGTTGTCCGTCGGCTTCCGCGATACCGGGTATACGATATCAAGGTCTACCACTTGAGTCCCGTCGCGTCTAATCCCGGCAGGAGCGCGGTAGTCGTTATCGACGATATCAGCACCCGTACCGAGGCGGAGGAGAAACTGTACCGGGCGGAGAAGCTCTCCTCCATCAGTCTGCTCTCGGCCGGGGTGGCCCACGAGATTAACAACCCCCTTACATCGATGCTCTCCAATGTTCAAATGCTAATCGAGGACGAGGAGGATCCGGAGAAGCGGGAGTCCCTCCACTGGATGGAGAATGAGACCCGCCGTATCGCCCGGATCGTCCGCAAGCTGCTCGAATTTTCCGGCGGAGGCCCGGAGGAGGCGATCTGTCGGGATGCGCGTCAGGTTATCGAGAATGTCGGGGATCTTCTCAACCTCTCCGTTGCCAAGGACAAGGCCTACTCCTTGGCGGTAAATTTCCCCTCCCTGCCGCCTGTGGCAATCTCCTCGGATGAGCTCAAGCAGATCGCGATAAATATCCTGAAGAACTCAATCCAGGCCTTGGAACGCAAGGGGCATATAGGCGTTGCCGCCGAAGTTGATGAAATGAGGCGGCGGGTGGCCTTGCGGTTCTCCGACGACGGCCGCGGTATGAGCGCGGAGGAGCTCTCCCGGGCCTTCGACCCCTTTTTCACGACCAAGAGCGGCGGAGAGGGAACCGGCTTGGGGCTCTCTCTGGTCTACGGACTGGTCGAGAAGAACGGCGGGAGTATCGATATCCAGAGCACCCTGGGGGCGGGAACGACGGTAACCGTCTATCTCCCTCTGACAAACGAGGAGTCCAGGTGAAGACCTTCAACGGCAAACTAATCATGATTGTAGACGATGATGAGGGGATTCGTTTCGCCCTTACCAAGCTCTTCTCACGCCGCGGGGCGGAGGTCGCCGCCTTTCCGGCAGGGACGGAGGCTTTGGCCGAGCTCGGTCGACGCACCTACGATCTGATTATCCTCGATATTCGCCTTGCCGACGGGGAGAGCGGTCTGGAGCTCTTGAAGAAGATCCGCCGCCGGGAGCATGAGGTTCCGATTCTGATGATCACCGGCTACGGAACTGTAGAGAGCGCCGTATCGGCCATGAAGGAGGGCGCTTCGGATTTCGTCCTCAAACCGATCGACAACGACGCCCTGCTCGAGATTGCGGTCAAGAACCTCTCGATTAGCTCCCTCCGTACGGAGAACGCCTACCTCAAGGAGGAGCTCCTCAGCCAGAATTACCCCGCCAATCGCTACATTACCCGGAATCCGGAGCTTCTCCATCAGCTCAAGAAGGTGGACCGCATCAAGGATACCGGCGCCACGATCCTTATCACCGGCGAGAGCGGTACTGGTAAGGAGGTCTTCGCCCGCTACGTTCACTACTCCAGCGCCCTCGGTTCGGGGCCCTTTATCGGGCTCAACTGTGCGGCCCTGGATGAGAACCTCCTCTCCTCGGAACTCTTCGGCTACGAGAAGGGAGCCTTCACCGGCGCCGCCGAACGGCGGATCGGGAAGCTCGAGCTGGCCGACGGGGGCACCCTCTTCCTGGATGAGATCGGCGATATGTCCCCGGCGGTTCAGGCCAAGCTCTTGCGGGTCCTCGAGGAGCGCAGCTTTGAGCGGGTAGGGGGGAACAGAACCATCCATACCGAGTTCCGCCTGATCGCCGCCACCAATCGTAATCTGGAAGAGATGATGAAGCGGGGCGATTTTCGGGAGGACCTCTACTACCGGATCAAGGTGGTCGCCTTCGAACTGAGCCCGCTTAGGGAGCGTCCGGAGGATATAGAACCCCTGGTCGCCTATTTTATCGCCTACTTCGCCCAACGCTATGCCAAGCCTCGCCCCGCGGTAAGCCCCGCCCTCCTTAATCGCCTGCAAGCTCACTCCTGGCCCGGCAACGTCCGGGAGCTGCGGAACCTGATCAACCAGGCGGTGCTGCTCTCTGAGAACGGCCGCCTCGCTGAGGGACTGCTGGCAGCACAAGCCGAGGGCTGTATCGACCCGGTCGAGGCGGACGAACCCGAATGGGAGGCGGGGTTTTCGCTGCTGGATCATCTCGATCAGCGACAGGAGCAGTACGAGGGAGAACTTCTCAGGCGAGCCTTAGAGGTCTACGGGGGGAATAAATCTGAGACGGCCCGCAAGCTTCAGATTACCCGCAAGACCTTGGCCCGGAAGCTGGAGAGATACGGGCTCGAATAGGGCTGTGCCGGATACCCCTGTATCCAGGTGGATACCGCGGTATCCACTTGTCTGAGACCCCGGGTATCCAGGCGGATGGAGCGGAGGTACTGTTAAAAAATTATAAAAAGCGTAAGAATCTACCGTAACTCCTTGTCGACACACAAAATATAGAATTTATATCATCATTTTAGATTTCTGGCATAAAAACTGCTTTTATACTCCAAACACACTAGGGAGGTTTCTTAGATGAAACGCACACTGTTTATTGCTCTTACAGTTCTTCTTTCCGCAAGCATGCTCTTCGCCGCCGGCGAACAGGAGAAGAGCGCCGATGATCAGATCGAGGTCGCCGGTATCATTTTTCAGGAAGACCAGTTCTTTAAGGTAATCCAGATCGGTATGCGCGATGCAGCCAAGGATCTGGGGGTAACTCTCCTCGAGGCCAACAGCCAGAACAAGCCGGACAAAGAGATTCAGCTGGTTCAGACCTACATCGCCCGGGGCGTGGACGCTATCGCTATCTCTCCCCTCTCCGCCACCGCTTCCATTACTGCTTTGAAAGAGGCCAACGACGAAGGCATCAAGGTAATTACCTACAACTCGCCCATCAACGCCGACTTCCCGGTCTCCTACATCAACTCCTCCCAGAACGAGCTCGGTACCGCTACCGGTAAGGCCGCCCGGGAGTACATCCAGAATGAGTTGGGCGGAAAAGCGAAGGTAGCCACTCTGGCTTTTAAGGCGCTTCTGCCCGAGATCAGCGACGCCCGGGTCAACGGATTCCTCGATCAGATCCGTGATCTTCCCGGCGTTGAGGTGGTTGCCCAGCAGGATGCATGGCTGGCCGAGGATGCGGTGCAGCGCGCCGGAGATATCCTGACCGCCAACCCCGATATCGACATCATCTACGCCGCCAACGACGGAGGCACTATCGGTTCGGTAATGGCCGTCAAGAACGCCGGTAAGGCGGGCGAGGTAGCTGTATTCGGTATCGACGTCTCTGAGCAGATGGCCGACTTTCTCCTGGCCGACGACGACATCCTGCAGGCTGTTACCGGTCAGCAGCCCTACGAGATCGGCTACCAGAGCGTCGAGTTTGCGGTTAAGGCTATCAAGGGCGAAGAGGTTCCCGAGACCGTAATCGTTAAGGGACTTCCCTTGGTTCGCTCCAATCCGGAACAGATCAACGATTTTAAAGCCTGGCTGAAAACCGTTACCGAGTAAAGCAGAAGCATAAGGTGAAGGGAACAGATTAAATGGCTTCCTATAAATTAGAAGCGCGTAACTTGACCAAGCAGTATCCCGGCACCCTGGCTCTCAACAACTTCACCACCGGATTCTCCGGTGGTGAGGTTCATGCGGTTATCGGTAAGAACGGATCCGGAAAGAGCACGCTCATGAAGCTCTTCTCCGGGGCGATCGCGCCTACCGCCGGCGAGGTCTGGGTGGACGGGAAACCGGTAGAGCTCGCCTCGCCGGAGGAGGCCTTCGAAAAAGGCATCGCCATGGTCTATCAGGAGTTGAGCTTGATTCCCGGATTGTCCGTGGCGGAGAATATCTATCTGAACCGCTATCCCGGAAAGGCCGGGGGAAACGGCGGGGTAGTGAACTGGAACCGGCTCTATCGAGAGGCGGATGCGCTGCTCAAATCGATCTCGATCGAGATGGATGTGGAGCGGAAGGTCTCTCGCTTGAGCGTCGGAGAGCAGCAGGTGGTGGAGATCGCCAAGGCGATGTCCTTCAACCCCTCCGTACTGATTCTCGATGAACCGACCTCGGCCTTAGCGCGCCACGAGACGCGAGCCCTCTTCGAGTTGATCCGCAAGCTTAAAGAGAAGGGGGTCGCTATACTCTATATTTCCCACCGACTTCAGGAGCTGAACGAGATCGCCGACCAGGTTACCGTCCTTCGAGATGGTGAGTATATCGGCACCCAACGGATGAGCGAGGCCACCCCGAGCTCGATCGTCGAGATGATGTTCGGCGAAGTCGAGCAACGCAGCCGCCCAAAGGACCTCAAGGTCTCCGATGAGGTGGTTCTCGAGCTAAGGGATCTTACCCGCAAACCGGTCTTCGAGAAGGTAAATCTCTCATTAAAGAGGGGAGAGGTTCTCGGAATCGCCGGTATGCTCGGCTCGGGGCGTTCGGAGCTGCTGAGGGCTATCTTCGGCGCCGACCCCTACGACTCGGGGGAGATTCTCTTAGAGGGAGAGCCGATCATCCCCGGGGATCCGAGCCGCATGCGCGACCGGGGAATCGCCATGACTCCGGAGAATCGAAAAAGCGAAGGGCTCGTACAAGGGCTCTCTATTCGTCAGAACATGTGCATGGCGAGCCTCTATCAGATCGGCTCCAAGGGCTATATCAATCGCGCCATGGAGAGTCGGGTGGTAGACCCTCAGGTCGATACCCTGCAGATTAAGATCGCCGATACGGCCCATCCGGTCGCCTCCTTGAGCGGCGGGAATCAGCAGAAGGTCGTTATCGGAAACTGGCTTAATTCGAATCCGCGGATCGTCATCTTCGACGAGCCCTCCCGGGGAATCGACGTCAACGCCAAGCAACAAATTTTTCAAATAATGTGGGACCTCTCCCGCCAAGGCCTCAGTTCGATCTTCGTCTCCACCGAGCTCGAGGAGCTGGTCGAGGTGTGTCATCGGATTCTGATTATGAAGAACGGCACCATCGTCGACGAGGTCTTTCCCGAATCAATCAGCCTGGAAGGGCTGTATACCCGCTGTATGGAGGATTAGATGGGTACCACCCGTAGTAAAAAATTGAAGCTCCATGAGTATATCCTCGAGGCTATTCTCATTTTGCTCATATTCATGTTCGCCCTCTCGGCTCCCGGATTCTTTACCATGCGCAATGCGCTCAACGTTCTGCGTAATGTCTCGATGCAGGGGATCATCGCCTTTGGGATGACCCTGGTCATCATCTCCGGCGAGATCGATCTCTCGGTCGGATCAGGCGTCGCCTTCGCCGGTTGTGTCGCCGCCTTCGTAACCAAGCATCTGGCCGAGGCCGGAGTACCCCTGGTCGGCGCTATCCTCCTGGGGCTCTCGGCGGCGCTTCTCCTTGGATTCCTGATCGGCCTCTTAACCGGGATCTTCAGGACCCGCTTCAAGGTTCCCACCTTTATTACCACCCTGGCGTTGATGACGGCCCTTTCGGGAGCGGCCAACCTCTTGACCAACGGATTTCCTATCACCCCCTTCCCCCAGTGGTATAACTACTTCGGCGGAGGCTATGTGCTGGGGATTCCCTTTCCGGCAATCCTCTTTCTCTTAGTCTTTGGGGCGGTCTACTTCCTGAGTAACTTCACCACCTTCGGCCGGGCGGTCTATGCCATCGGCGGGAACGAAGAGGCGGCGCGTCTCTCGGGGATCAAGGTGGCCCGGGTCAAGAATCTGACCATGGGACTGGTCGGAATCCTGACCGCCGTCTCGGGCATTCTCGTCTCGAGTCAGATTATGTCTGGCACCCCGACCACCGCCAAGGGTTGGGAGTTGGATGTTATCTCGGCGGTTATTATCGGCGGCGTGAGCCTACAAGGCGGGCAGGGGCGTATCTGGGGCACCTTTATCGGGGTGATTTTCCTCGGGGTGATCATTAATGGAATGACCCTGCTGAACGTTAACGAATATTGGCAGTACGTCGTCAAGGGCGTGCTGATTCTTTCGGCGGTTCTCTTGAACCAGCTGCAGGAGATGAGGAGAAAAGCATGAAAGAGATGACCGGATTAGAACGTTGCCAGGCGGTATTAAAGGGCGAGCTCCCGGACCGGGTTCCGGTTATACCCCAGACCTTCATGTTCGCCGCCGAGACCGCGGGTTTTATCATCGGAGAGATCGCCAAGGACGGCAAGAAGATGGCCGAGAGCCATCGGATCAGTCAGGAGAAGTACGGCTACGACGGCTGCGTGATCGACATCGACGACGCCTCCCTGGCCGAGGCCTGCGGAGCGAAGGTGATCTGGGACAATCCCAACGAGCCGGCCCTGATCGACGAGCATAATCCGCTGGTAAACGATCTGCGCCAGGTTCCCGATCTCAAGCTTCCGGACCCGCTCAAAGACGGCCGGCTACCGGCCTGGCTGGAGGCGACCAGTACCCTCATCGATATGATCGGCGACCATGTCTTCGTCATGGGCCGCTCCGACCAGGGGCCCTTCGATCTCCTCTGTCTGCTCCGGGGCACCGAGAACCTGATGATGGAGCTGGTGACCGAGGATGAAGAGGTCATCTGGAGGGCCCTCGACTGGTGTCGCGAGGCGAACTTGCGCTTCGCCAAGGCCCAGAAGGACGCCGGAGCCCATGCGACCAGCATTGGCGACTCCTATGCCGGGCCGAACTTGATCCATCCGGATATGTTCCGTAAGTTCGCCCTCTCCCATGAGATTACCCTGGCCAAGCAGGTGCAGGATTACGGTATTCCCTGGAGCCTCCATATCTGCGGCGCCACCGACCCGATTATCGCCGACATGTCATCTACCGGAGCCAAGATCCTCGAGGTCGACTGGCAAGTGGATATGGCCCGGGCCCACGAGATCTGCGGGGATAAGAATGTACTCATGGGTAATGTCGACCCTTCCGAGCCCTTGGCGATCGGTACCCCGGCACAGGTGGACGAGAAGGCTAAAAAGGTGATCGAGGACTGTAAGGGACGTTATCTCTTCCTCTCTTCCGGTTGCGCCATGGGCCGCAATACCCCGCCGGATAATATGCGGGCCCTCGTTGATGCTCCGAAGAAATACGGCACCTACGAGCAGATCCTCGAGATGGGCGAGTAGGGACGGAGGAGGCAGATGTTAAATCCCGCCGACTACGTAGAGGATCGAGCCTGGTATTCCCCTGGTCTGAGCCGCAAAGAGTTAAAACCCCTCCTGAAGAGGGACGATCTGCATGGGTTAGTCCATTTCGGTCTCTGGTTGATCCTGTTGGGAGGGGTGGGCTATCTTTCGGCCCGCCTCTATCTGGCCGGGAGCTTCTGGGCTCTGCCCTCCTTTCTGGTCTATGGAGTCATCTACTCCAGCAATAACGCCCGCTGGCACGAGTGCAGCCACGGTACCTGCTTCAAGACAGGTTGGCTCAACTCCTTCTTCTACTGGCTCTGCGGGTCCATGGAGTTTCGGGACGGGATCGAATTCCGCTGGAGTCACGCTCGGCACCACAGCTACACGATGATTAGAACCATCGATCCCGAGATCCCCGTACCGCGTCCGCCGAATATCGTCAAATATCTGGCCGACTATTTTTATCTCTGGTCCGGTTTTTACGCGGTCCGTAACCTCATCTTGCATGCCGTCGGCATAGTCCCCAAGTCGGTCCAAAACTATGTTCCCAAAGAGGAGTTTCGGGCGATGTTCTGGTCGGCCCGGGCTGCGCTTATTCCGCACCTTATAGCGATCGGTCTGGCAATCTATCTTAGTTCTTGGCTGCCGCTCTTGCTCTTCGGTCTGCCCCGCTTCTACGGCTGCTTCATCCAGTGGGCCTTTAACGGGATGCAGCATGCGGGCATGATGGAGAATGTCTACGATCATCGACACAGTACGCGTTCCTTTCTCTTTAACCCGATGCTGAGCTTCCTCTACGTCAATATGGAGCACCACATCGAGCACCACCTCTACCCGCTGGTTCCTTTCCATCAGCTCCCGGTACTGCATGAACGCTTGGCGGAGAGACTCCCGCCCCCTTATCGCGGGTTGTTTCCCGCCCTTGGTGAGTGTCTGGCGGCCATGATTCGACAGCGCAAAGAAATCGCCTACAATATTGAACGCCCGATTCCGGAGGAGAAACAGTGAGTAGAGAGTGGATTAAGGTAGCCTCGGCGGCGCATATCGAGCAGGAGGAGATGGTGCAGATAAAGGTGGACGAGCGCCATATCCTGGTCTATGCCCGGGAGGAGGGCGGATTCTGCGCCACCGACGGGCTCTGCACACACGAACAGGCTTCCCTGATTGAGGGGTACCTGGACGGGGAGGTGATCGAGTGTCCGAAACACAACGCCCGCTTCCATATCTGCAGCGGAAAGGCCCTCAAGCGGCCGGCCAAGCAGGACCTAGCTACCTATCCGGTAAAGGTCGAGGGGGGAGAGGTCTTTGTCGAGGTGGAGCTTGCCTGATTCCTCTCTGCACGTTTTAATCTTCGGCGGATTTCTCGGCGCCGGAAAGACCAGCGCTATGAATCGGCTCCTGGGCCCCCTAAGCTCCCAGGGGTCGGTTGCTCTTCTGATCAACGAGTTCGGCGAGATCCCGGTAGATACGGCTCTTGTAGATCGCGGGGAGTACGCGATGCGGGAAATTACCGGCGGCTGCGTTTGCTGCTCGCTAAAAGGCAAACTCATCGATGCCATTGCTGAGATACGGGATGATCTACGGCCGGACTATCTGCTGGTAGAGGCCACTGGTCTGGCGGAGCCTCGGGAGATTGTCGAGGCAGTGGCCGCCCTCGAAGGCTGCATTGCTACTGGCCTGCTCTGTGTTGATCCGGTTCAGTACCTGAAGTTCTCCGGAGCATTGAGTATCTTCGATCGGCAGATAGCAGGCGCCGAGGTCATTCTACTTACAAAAGGGGATCTCCGATCTATCGATGAGACTCACGCCGCTCGACGCCGGATTGAGGCAGCCGTACCCTCCGCTTTTCTCTGTGATGAGCCGCTCGAAGCCCTGTCGATGCTAGAGTTCCGCGGGGACGGAGGAGACTTCTTCAGTCCTCGTCCCTCCATAGACGACAATATCATCCAGCGAACCTTGAGATTCTCCCGGGATTTCAGCAGAATCGAACTCGAGAGGCGTTGCATTCAGCTTTCCCTGGCCTACGGCGATGATCTGCTCCGCCTGAAAGGGCTGGTGCTGATCAACGGCTTCCGGACTGCAGTTCATTTCTGTGAGGGAAGACTTCAAACCGAATTGATTCGTTCCAGCTGGGAGGAGTCCGATGTTGGGTCATTTATTGTTGTGATCTCGCGGGAGGACGCTAGTAAAGCCCATCCCCCGGAGGAATTTTTTCTCTAATTTTGGTCAGACCAAACCTCTGGCGCTGGTCAGTCGAGCTCCTTTTGATTATACTGATGGCTTAGTTAAGGGGGAGAAAGAATGCGTTTTCCTGAGATCAGCAGTTGTCTCGAGAGTACGGAGTACCATCGCGGGGAAAGCTTCGAAACGGTAGAGGTACAGAATGTTACCGCCGGAGATCTGATGAGTGAGGTGCTGGTTTTCGACAAGGAGAATCTCCTGTTGGTTACGGCCCTGAATTCAGAGCAGGTATTGCGGACCGCGAATGTGGTCGACGCGCTCGGGGTGGTCCTGGTAAATAGCAAGCAACCGAATGCGAACATGATCAAGCTGGCCGAAGAGCTGGGGATAGCTCTCCTCTCGACACCGAAATCCCTCTTTGATACCTGTGTTTCTCTCCATTATCTGATCAAAGAGGCCGGTTGCGGTGCCTGATAGCAAGCGTGCGCCGGTTTCTCTGGTTTCGCAGAATATTCCGACCGCTTTAACCGAACTTATCTTTCGCTTGAAGATCAAGGACGTTATGTCCACCTCCCTGGTTACGGCCGGTAAAAACGAAACCCTGCGGACGATTCAGAAGCGTATGAAAGAGGCGAGCGTTACCGGTGTTCCCGTTGTGGAGGATGAACGTCTCTTGGGAGTTGTCAGCATGCACGACATCCTGACCGCCTTTGACGAAGGTACCATCGATGAACCGGCCGAATCGCATATGACTAAGAATATTAAGGTGCTCGAGGACGACATGCCCCTCTCGTTCGCCATCAACTACTTCAATAAATTCGGCTTCGGGCGATTCCCGGTATTGAACAAGAACCGGGAACTCTGCGGAATCATCACCATCCGGGATATCAATACCACCCTCTTAAGCGAGGTCAATCGGATCGTCGAGGAGCTCGAAAGCGAACTCAATCAGAATGTACAGGATGATCACGGCGTCGAATCTCTGCAGCATTATGTGATGCGTCATGATTTTGAAAACGCCGGCAAGGCGTCGGCGGAGATTAAAAAACTGCTTAAAACCCATGGATTGGATGCCAAGCTGATTCGGCGGGCGGCGGTGGCCTGCTATGAACTTGAGATGAACATGGTGGTCCATTCATCGGGAGGCAAGCTCATTTTTCGTATGGATGCGGATCTTATAAGCATAAAGGCGGTCGACACCGGTCCAGGCATACCAAATGTGGAGCAGGCCTTGGAGGTCGGGTTTTCCACCGCCAATGAGTGGATCCGCTCCCTCGGCTTCGGGGCTGGAATGGGGCTACCGAATGTGAAGCGCGTAAGCGACGAGTTCACCTTGGACTCGGCCGAAGGGCGGGGAACCACAGCGACGGCGATACTCTATCGAACCTGAGGAGGAATGAGGATGAAGCTTAAGAACCTGAAAGAAAGATTGAACTACGACGCGATATATCTGCCCGAACCGGAGGCGGAGATCGTCGACGGATACACCTCGGATCTGTTGAGCGATGTGATGGCGAACGCCCCCGACGACGGGGTTTTAATCACCATCCAGGCCCACAAGAACACCATCGCCGTCTGCGGCTTGGCGGGACTCAAAGCGGTGGTGCTTTGCAATGGGCGTCAGCCGGATGAGGGGATGAAGGAAGCCGCAGAAAGCGATACGGTGGCGATTTTTTCGACCAAAAAGACCCAGTTCCAGGTAAGCGCCGAGATTGCGGAGTCCCTCAAAGAAGCCTAAGCCGTGATCGGCGCCGATCTCCACATCCATACCTGCCTCTCCCCCTGCGGCTCCCTCGAGATGTCGCCGGCAGCGATTGTCGAGGGCGCCCGAAGAGCGGGGCTCCGGCTTATCGCCGTTTGCGACCATAACTCGAGCGCCAATTGTCGGGCTGTCGCCGAGCTGGCCGCCGAGGCCGGAATCGCGGTGATTCCGGGTATGGAGGTTACCAGCCAGGAGGAGGCGCATATCCTAACCCTCTGTCCCTCCCTGGAGCTTGCCGAAGAGTTCAGTAATTTTATCTACTCCCATCTCCCGGATATCGAGAACGATCCTATACGCTTTGGTGATCAGGTTATCGTCGATTCACGCGGAGAGATTCTTGGCGAGGTCGATAAATATCTCGGGATGGCCACCGATCTTACGGTGGATGAAATTCTGGAGGAGGGACATAGCCGGGGTGCGCTGATCATACCCTCGCATATCGATCGCCCCTACGCAGGTTTGATCGCTCAGCTTGGATTCCTTCCGCCCCTCGATTTCGACGGCGTCGAAGTTGCGTGGGAACGAAACCTCGCCTCCGCCGGCCGCTATACACCGCTCGCCTCATCGGATGCTCACATTCCCGAACTAATCGGCACAAAAAAAAGCATCCTCCTGGAAGCGGAGGATGCCTGCTTCAAAGCCCTTGTTCAGGCCCTCGGTAGCGGGAAAATCGATCGCAGTTATAGCGATTCTTGACCGTCGCCCGTATAAATATTCAAACTAGTAGAGCAGGGCCGACCGTCCCCAGTCGTAGTACTCCTTCTTGATCGCCTCGACACCGGGCATGGGGTACATCAGAAGATCCTTGCCGTCCCCCAAATAGATGCCGCTGTCGATTGTCTGGAATGAGAAGGATTCCACATGGGAGCGGTCGAAGGTCTTGTTTTCTTTTCCCGCCGTATCGCTGATGGATGAGATACAGCTTAAGAAGTGAGCCTTCTTGTTCAATAGGAATCCGCCGGTGTTGCCGGTATTCTCCGGATCATCGAGATTCGGTGTTTTCAAGTCCGCGAACAGGATCTTGGGCACGCTTACAAGATTCTTTTTATCGGTCAGATTGTGAGCAAAATCGGCAGGCGAGAGCTTGCTGACGATCAGGGGTTTGATAGGACATAATTCCTGATATACATAAAAATCACGCCCTGTCGGAACCTGAGCTGAATCTTGCTGTTTCAGCTCCAGGCTGCGGCCGTCTCGAGTAGTCAAATAGATCGATTTCATAGCGGAGAGGGGGATATTCTCGAGGGTTCGGTAAACCGAGAGATAGACTGAATGTTTCGGGTCGCCGTTTGGATGGGAGACGCAGTTCTTCTCGGCGTACTTCCAATCGAAATCCTTGCCGAAACCACCTTCCAGTTCGGCGAAGATAATCAATTCATCGCTGCCCTTTTTCGAGCCGGTAGCCATGTAGCTGCCGAATTGAGCCGGTTCCAATTCCGACGCAATAAGAGCTTCCATCGGGAAAGCGGATAGATAGTAGTGGATAGCCATAACCCCTCCTTCAGTAGGTACTTTATAAATAGACCATACCCCGAGCCTTGGGCGGAGTCAAGAAAATCATTCTCATTCGCCGATATCCTTCTCCTGAGGAATGTGAGCGGAAGACCCCCCCCCTGGGAACCATCTCGCAAGTATATGCGCAATCTGTGTATAAATATGCGTATGATTCTCTTGTAAAGTCCTTCTTTTTCCTGATATAACGATAGGTTAGAGGGAATAAAATAAATTTTTGGAGGGATGAATGGATTGGCTTTTATTCCTGCCTCTTGGGGCAGGTGTACTCTCCCTACTGTACGCATTCTTTAAAACCGCCTGGATTATCAAACAGGATCCGGGATCGGAGAAGGTTCAGGAAATCGGATCTGCCATACGCTCGGGGGCAATGGCATTTCTTCGCCGGGAATACAAGATCCTGGCGGTTATCGTCATTGCAGTCGGCCTGTTGTTGGTATTCTCCGAACAGGGCTGGGGCCGTCTGGTGGCCGTTTCATTCCTGGTAGGGGCGGGATTCTCCGCTCTGGCGGGATTTATCGGCATGAACGCCGCGACCCACGCGAATACACGAACGGCGAACGGCGCGCAGAGCGGACTTGTCCGGGCGCTGAATATCGCCTTCAACGGCGGCAGCGTCATGGGTCTCTCGGTCGTGGGGCTGGCCATCATTGGATTGACCGGACTGCTCCTGATCTACGGACGCATCTTCGGCTTCGACGGTGAGTCTCTCAACGGTCTGGTTCTACCCATCATCAACGGCTACTCCCTGGGTGCGAGCTCGGTGGCTCTCTTTGCCCGTGTGGGAGGAGGGATCTTCACCAAAGCGGCCGATGTCGGCGCCGACCTGGTCGGTAAAGTCGAGGCGGGAATTCCCGAAGACGATCCCCGAAACCCGGCCACCATTGCCGACAACGTCGGCGATAATGTGGGGGATGTTGCCGGACTCGGTTCCGACTTGTGCGAATCCTATATCGGTTCGATTATCGGTGCGATGGTCCTCGGCGGCTCCTTACGGGAAGTGAACCTGGTTCTCTTACCGCTTATGTTGGCCGGGGTCGGAATCGTATCCTCCCTGATCGCAACCTTATTTGTACGCACCAAGGAGGGGGGGGATCCGCAAAAGGCTCTCAATTTCGGTACCATCGGTGCATCGGTACTGACCCTGATAGCCGCCTATCCGGTGGTAATGACGCTGGCTCCCGCCAGCTACGGCGGCGGTTACACGGCCTTCGGTATCTATATCGCCATTATTTCGGGACTTATCGGGGGAGTGGCCATCGGTATTATTACCGAATACTACACCGCCGACGGGAAGAAGCCGGTAAACGGCATCGCCCGCCAGTCGAGTACCGGTCCTGCAACCAACATCATCTCGGGTCTCGGCGTCGGAATGCTGGCCACCGGGTTCCCGGTTGTTATGCTGGCCCTGGCCATCTGGTTCGCCTTCAGTTTCGCCGGACTCTACGGAATCGCCATCGCGGCGATCGGCATGCTGGCTACTACGGGCATTCAGCTGGCCGTTGACGCCTACGGTCCTATCGCGGATAACGCCGGGGGACTGGCCGAAATGGCGGGGATGGATCCCGAGGTTCGCGAACGGACCGACAAGCTCGATGCGGTGGGTAATACCACAGCTGCAATCGGTAAGGGATTCGCCATCGGATCGGCCGCCCTGACGGCGTTGGCTCTTTTTGTGGCCTTCAAGGAGACTGCGGGAATCGAGGTAATCGATGTTACCGAGGCCCGGGTTGTAATCGGGGTACTTCTGGGCGGCATGCTCCCCTATGTATTCTCCTCGTTTATCATGGGAGCAGTCGGACGGGCCGCGTTTACCATGATCGAAGAGGTTCGCAGGCAGTTCCGGGAAATCAAGGGCGTCCTCGACGGTACGACCAAACCGGACTATGTGGCCTGTGTCGACATAGCGACTACGGCCGCCTTGAAAGAGATGGTCGTTCCGGGGGTCTCCGCGGTAATCATTCCGGTTATCGTCGGATATCTCGGCGGGGCACAGATGCTGGGCGGACTCTTAGTCGGCGTTACCGTCTCCGGTATCATGCTGGCCCTTTTTATGGCCAATGCCGGGGGGGCCTGGGATAACGCCAAGAAGCATATCGAAGGCGGCGCATACGGCGGTAAGGGCTCTGATGCCCATAAAGCGGCGGTTATCGGCGATACCGTCGGCGATCCCTTTAAGGATACTGCCGGACCCGCGATGGATATCATCATCAAGTTGATGAGCGTCGTTTCGCTGGTTATCGCTTCCAACATCCCCGTTTAGGGAGTTATTCAGTATAATGAGAGACGGTCCTTAGGGGACCGTCTCTGTTATTTGTAACGCTTGCCGATGGAGACTCCGACCCGCGCCCCGAACTGTCTGCAATGTATTCACTTCGCCGTTACCTGGGATAGGCATTTTCCAAGGAGCTGCCGACTTTTCGGGGTAAAATCGAAAGAACTGCCCAGTCTGGCCGTCTACAGAGCCAACGGGAGGCATTGTCCCGCCTTCGAACGCAATCCGCGTCTTAAGAACTGAGCCCCTCAAAGAACCGCTTCTCGCCGCTTTGGGCGTGAACTACGGTAAGGAGCAGGGTCGCCGTTTCCCGCGACGTCTCATCCTGATAGCGGAGGGTATAGGTGGGTTCATTCCCGCTGAATAAACGTTGCCAGAAGCCTTCTGGGGCGCTTCTGGTGAGCTCCAGCACGCTCCGGCGGTCGATTACCAGGGTAATCTCTTTATCATCCCGCATAGTATCCGATGAACCGGCCATTAAAGTGGAGAGCCAGTTGTGATTGGCGAAATGTTTGAAGACGATTTTTCTATCGGAGAAGGCGAGTAAACCATAGAGGTCCGCGCCCTTCTCGACGGGAGTCGATTCCGGCAATAGTCGTACCATAGCTTGATCGAGGATATCTCCATCGGCTAAGGCTCTAAGGGCCTGTTCGAATCCATCCATTTCCGGTTGTGGTGATTGCACCTGGTTCTCCTTCTTGCTAAAAACTCTGTCTGGTTCAGTTAAGAATGACCGTCACTTCTCCCAGTTTACATTATGGATTCAGCGACTGCAATCTACCTGAATGGAGCGAATTTTTCGTTGATTGAATTGTTCAGAAATATGGAAAGATGCCGATACTCTCTACGGGGATATGAGCGAGGCTGGTCGACACAAAGCTTTTCAGCATAGAGAGATAACGATACATAAATCTTTCTAACTATTTTTTTTCCTGACTGTTGACACGTTTAGCCGAGTGATGATATAACTGCCATCACGCTGAAGCGACGGGG
>JWTM01000126.1 GCA_001749745.1 Candidatus Marispirochaeta associata | reverse complement strand
TATGATTGGCATGTTCACGCCAGAGCCTTGCAACAGCTCTACGGAAATCTACTGCTTCCTGAATAACTTCCTGCGTCAGGGACTCGCCGCTTTCGCCGGACATCATGGCTGAGGTGATATCGTTCGACGCTACAATGGAGTACAAGGGGGAAGTTGTAGAGTGCATCATGTAGGCTTGGTTAAACATGGCAGGATCAATCTTTCTGCGCCCTTCACGAATATGAATGAATGACGACTGGGAAAGACCGTTGAGAAGTTTATGCGTTGAATGGGTGGCAAAGACTGTTGCACCTTCATGATCAGCAGGATTGCCATTCATGGCAAAATGGTCAGCATACATGCCGTTGAAACGGGCATATCCGTACCATGCTTCGTCAAAGTGGATAATATCAGCAGACTGCTCCAAACGATCTTTGGCCTTTTTCGCATTGTAGCAAAGCCCATCATATGTGCAGTTTGTAACAACGGCGTATACCGGTTCGCATGGACTGCATCGCCCG